>NZ_CP062158.2:0-4895759 GCF_015377145.2 Pseudomonas lundensis | reverse complement strand
CCCGTTGTGGACGAACCAGGTAGCACGACATGAAACGTACTTTCCAACCAAGCACTATCAAACGCGCCCGCACTCACGGTTTCCGTGCACGCATGGCTACTAAAAACGGCCGTGCCGTCCTGTCGCGTCGCCGCGCCAAAGGCCGTGCGCGTCTGGCAGTTTGATAATCAGACAATGGTGGTGAGTCAGGACTTCAGTCGGGAAAAGCGGTTACTCACTCCCCGGCATTTCAAGGCAGTCTTTGACTCCCCCACCGGCAAGGTACCGGGGAAAAATCTCCTGCTCCTTGCGCGCAGCAACGGTCTCGATCACCCCCGCTTGGGGTTAGTGATCGGTAAAAAGAGCGTAAAGCTCTCCGTTCAGCGCAATCGCCTTAAGCGTTTGATGCGTGAATCGTTTCGTCTCCACCAGGATTCACTGGTCGGTTGGGATATCGTTATCGTCGCGCGCAAAGGTTTGGGTGACGTAGAGAACCCCGAATTGATTCAGCATTTCGGCAAACTCTGGAAGCGCCTGGCGCGTAATTCGCCAGTTCCAGCGGTTAACTCCGAAACTGTAGGGGTAGGCAGTCCTGATGCGTAAACTGGCACTCGTTCCGATCCAGTTTTATCGTTATGCCATTAGTCCTTTGATGGCCAGCCACTGCCGTTTCTACCCCAGTTGTTCCTGCTACGCGTTGGAAGCCATCGAAAATCATGGCGTTCTTCGCGGCGGCTGGCTGACCTTTCGTCGTTTAGGTCGCTGTCACCCGTGGAATCCCGGTGGTTATGACCCGGTTCCACCTATCCCTACCTCCCGTTCTTCTTCGATGGCCGAGTAATCATGGATATTAAACGCACGATCCTGATCGTCGCCCTGGCAGTCGTGTCCTACGTTATGGTTCTCAAATGGAACCAGGACTATGGTCAGGCTGCTCTGCCGACTCAGAATGTTGCCGCCAGCAGTACCACCGCGCCGGCTTTGCCCGACACGGTTCCAGGTAACAACGCTTCCAACAGTGCTGATGTCCCTAGCGCCACGGCTGATACCAGCACGCCGACCGAAACACCGGTTGCTGCTAGCAAAGACTTGATCCACGTAAAGACTGACGTACTGGACATCGCAATTGATCCACAGGGCGGCGACATTGCCCAATTGCGTTTGCCACTGTACCCGCGCCGTCAGGACCACCCGGATGTTCCATTCCAGTTGTTCGATAACGGCAACGAGCGTACCTATCTGGCGCAAAGCGGCCTGACAGGCAAGGATGGCCCGGATGCACGTTCTACCGGTCGCCCGGTTTTCAGCACCGAGAAAAAAACCTATGAGCTGGCCCCAGGCCAGGATCAATTGGTTGTTGATCTCAAATTCAGCGAAAACGGCGTCAACTACATCAAACGTTTCACGCTCAAGCGTGGCCTTTACGATGTACAAGTCACTTATCTGATTGATAACGAGAGCGGCAAGCCGTGGAACGGTAACCTGTTCGCGCAATTGAAACGTGACGCCAGCTCCGATCCTTCGTCCAGCACTGCGACCGGTACTGCTACTTACCTGGGCGCTGCCCTGTGGACAAGTGCAGAACCGTACAAAAAAGTGTCGATGAAAGACATCGACAAGGGTCAGCTTAAAGAGACCGTTGAAGGTGGTTGGGTCGCCTGGCTGCAGCACTACTTTGTAACGGCGTGGATTCCTCAGAAAGGCGATAACAACGTCGTTCAGACCCGCAAAGACAACCAGGGCAACTACATCATCGGTTTCACTGGCCCGACGTTGACCGTTGAACCGGGTAAAACCGCTGAAACCAGCGCCACCCTGTATGCAGGTCCAAAGAGCCAGGGTGTACTCAAAGAGTTATCCCCAGGTCTGGAACTGACAGTCGACTACGGCATCCTGTGGTTCATTGCCCAGCCAATTTTCTGGCTGCTGCAACATATCCACAGCATCGTGGGTAACTGGGGTTGGTCGATCATCTTCCTGACCATGCTGATCAAAGGGATCTTCTTCCCGCTGTCGGCCGCCAGCTACAAGTCGATGGCTCGCATGCGCGCTGTGGCGCCAAAACTGGCCGCTCTGAAAGAGCAGTTCGGTGATGACCGTCAGAAAATGTCGCAAGCAATGATGGAGCTGTACAAGAAAGAGAAGATCAATCCACTGGGCGGCTGCTTGCCGATTCTGGTGCAGATGCCTGTCTTCCTGTCCTTGTACTGGGTACTTCTGGAAAGTGTTGAAATGCGCCAGGCGCCGTTCATGCTCTGGATTACCGACCTGTCGATCAAAGACCCGTTCTTCATTCTGCCGATCATCATGGGCGCAACCATGTTCATCCAGCAGCGTCTGAACCCGACACCTCCGGACCCGATGCAGGCCAAGGTGATGAAGTTGATGCCGATCATCTTCACCTTCTTCTTCCTGTGGTTCCCGGCTGGTCTGGTGCTGTACTGGGTTGTGAACAACTGCCTGTCCATCGCTCAACAGTGGTACATCACGCGTAAAGTTGAAGCGGCTACCAAAAAAGCCGCCGAGTAACTTACTCTGGTAAGCACCACTCAAAACGCCCCCTAGTGGGGCGTTTTGCTATCTGACACTTTTGTTTTCGAGGTCCGTTTTATGAGTGTTCCGGCTGAAACCATTGCCGCTGTGGCAACCGCCCAAGGGCGAGGTGGTGTGGGGATCGTGCGCATTTCCGGTCCACTCGCGAGCAAGGCTGCACAAGCGTTCAGTGCACGCGAGCTCAAACCGCGTTATGCCCATTACGGGCCGTTTTATGGTGAAAACCGCGAAGTGCTGGATGAAGGCATTGCCCTGTACTTCCCGGGGCCCAACTCATTCACAGGCGAAGACGTCCTGGAATTGCAGGGACATGGCGGGCCTGTCGTGCTCGATATGCTCCTGCAACGCTGCATGGAGCTGGGCTGTCGGCTGGCCCGTCCGGGGGAATTCAGCGAACGCGCTTTTTTGAATGACAAACTCGACTTGGCCCAGGCCGAAGCCATTGCCGACCTGATCGAGGCGAGTTCTGCACAGGCCGCGCGCAATGCACTGCGATCGTTGCAGGGCGCGTTTTCGCAGCGTGTGCATAACTTGACCGAGCAACTCATCAGTCTGCGGATCTACGTTGAGGCCGCGATTGATTTTCCGGAAGAAGAAATCGATTTTCTGGCCGATGGTCATGTCCTTGGCCTGCTGGACAAGGTTCGCGACGAGTTATCCACCGTTCAGCGCGAAGCCGGGCAGGGCGCCTTGCTGCGCGATGGGATGACGGTCGTGATTGCGGGGCGGCCAAACGCGGGCAAATCCAGCCTGCTCAATGCCCTCGCAGGGCGTGAGGCGGCCATCGTGACTGAAATTGCCGGCACGACACGCGATGTATTGCGTGAACATATCCACATTGATGGCATGCCGCTGCATGTGGTGGACACGGCGGGTTTGCGCGATACCGAAGATCACGTGGAGAAAATCGGTGTGCAACGTGCCCTCAAAGCCATTGGTGAAGCCGACCGCGTGTTGCTGGTCGTCGATGCGACGGCTCCGGAAGCCGATGATCCGTTTGCACTGTGGCCAGAGTTTTTGGAACAGCGTCCCGATCCGTCGAAGGTCACGCTGATTCGTAACAAAGCCGACCTGACGGGGGAAGCCATTGCACTGGAAGTCAGCGAAGATGGCCATGTCACCATCAGCCTGAGCGCACGTTCCACTGAAGGTCTGGATTTATTGCGTGAGCATCTGAAAGCCTGCATGGGGTACGAACAAACCTCGGAGAGCAGTTTCAGCGCCCGTCGGCGGCACCTTGAGGCCCTGGGGCATGCCAGTGCTGCGTTGGAGCATGGTCGGGCGCAACTGACCCTGGCCGGCGCCGGGGAACTGCTGGCTGAAGACTTGCGACAGGCCCAACACGCATTGGGAGAGATCACAGGCGCATTCAGTTCAGATGACCTGCTGGGCCGGATTTTCTCCAGTTTTTGCATCGGCAAGTGATGCGGATAGCGGCTGTGTCAGTCAACTCACGCAGCCGCCGTTGAACCGACTCAATAAAAGGCATCCTCATGCCTTTTCAACTGCTAGAGTTTTTGCATTCCTACAGAGGTATTAGTCCAATGCGCCATTGATGCCGCCGCGATGTTAGCGGCCAGTTCATGTTCCCCTCCTAGCAGGGGCCGTTCTGCGCATCTTTGGAGTGCATATGACTCACGCCACCTACGTGACGCTTGAAGGCGTTTCGTTACATCTGCCCGATGGCAGACCACTCTTCTCGCAACTTGACCTACAGCTGGACCAACCGCGCATGGCGCTGGTGGGGCGCAATGGCGTGGGGAAAAGTCTGTTGGCCCGCTTGATCGCCGGGGCCATCTTGCCCACAACCGGGCGCTGCTTGCGAGCAGGCTCTGTGTACTACCTGAGTCAGTACATGACTGAAGAACCTGGTTGCACAGTCGCGGATCTGTTGCGCGTCAAACCAGTGGTCCAAGCGCTGGAACGCATGGAGCAGGGCCATTACTCGCCGCTTGATCTCGACCTCATCGGTGATCAGTGGATGCTGCGTGAACACCTGCTGAATGCGTTAGCCAACGCTCGCTTGTCACACCTCACACTGAACACGCCAGTCGCCTCACTGAGTGGCGGCGAAGCGATGCGGGTCGCTCTACTAGGGGCGTTTGCGTCTAAAGCGGATCTGTTGATTCTTGATGAACCGACTAATCATCTGGATGCCTGTCACCGACAGCTGTTGAGCGAGCAGCTGGATAAATGGCCGAAAGCGGTGCTGGTCATCAGTCATGACCGCGTTTTACTGGAGTCCATGCAGTGCATTATCGAGTTATCGTCCCAGGGGCTGATTCGCTACAGCGGCGGCTATTCGAGTTATGCACAGGCCAAGGATTTACAACAAAAGCGTGCCCAGCAGAGGTTGGAGCGGGCCAAGGTTGAACAAAAACGTGAAGCACAGGCATTGCGTGCGCAACGAGAAAATCTCGAACGCAAACAGGCCCGGGGTCAGAAACAGGCCAGTGACTCCAACCAGGCAAACATCCTGTTGGGTCGACAGAAACAAAGAAGCCAGCTAACCCACGGCAAGGTGCTTAAGCAGCAAGACGCAACCCATCAAACGTTGGCCACGGAGGTGAAGGCAGCCGCGTTAGGGGTGGAAGAACCACACAGCATCTTTATTCAGCCTGCCAAAACACGTTCAAATGCTCCTGTGCGCAGTGCCGAATTGATCGAGGCGCGCTTGCCTTTTGCAGCGGCCGATGAAGATCCCCTCAACCTGATGTTGACTCGCGGGCAACGAATAGCCGTATCCGGGCCTAACGGTTGCGGCAAGTCGACCTTGTTGAAGGTGCTGGCGGGGCATTTGCCCTTGATTTCGGGGGTATGCACAAGGTTTGTACACACCGCTTACCTTGACCAGACTCTGTCATGCCTGTCGCCACGGCGTTCCAGCCTTGAGCAGCTGCAATCCCTTAACCCTGCCATCCACCAAGGGGAGTTGCGCACATGGCTGGCGCAGCTGGGTCTGGGCGCACACCAAATCCACCTTCCATGTGCGCAACTCAGTGGGGGGGAGCGTTTAAAAGCAGCCATGGCATGTGTGTTTTACAGGGCTCAGCCCGTATCGCTGTTATTGCTCGATGAACCCACCAACCATCTGGATCTGGCTTCCATCCAGGCGTTGGAAGTCATGCTCAAGCACTACACGGGCACCTTGGTGATCGCCTCACATGACCACCACTTTATCCGTGCGTCAGAGGTCACTCACACGCTGAAGCGCATCGCTAACGGCTGGCGAATCGCACAGTCTTGATAACCCCTTCATCACCAAACCCGACCTTGCATTCAAAAATCGTCTGACTCTGATGGGGACAGACGGTTTTCTGCTGCCTGAAAGACAGAAGAATGGCTATTTTCTGTGGATTAAGCCCTGTGTATAACTGGGCCACAGCTCGGTGGGTAAGTAGGGTTCAAAACTGAAGATAACCTCGCCTGTGGATAAGCCACTGTAATATCCACAGGCTTACGGCACTTATCCCATCCCCTCATGGGCACATGACCACAGACTTTTGATTCTCTGTACAGTACGTAAAATAAGGCCTTCAAAGATCTATCCACAGAAAAGTAGCTGCATAGAAATAAACATAAAAACAAAGCTTTAATAAATTTCTTCTTTATTTATTTTTCTATCTTGCCTTATCCACAGCTGGTTAAATTTTGTGCAAAGGGTTCTTTAAGAAGGGCGAAGTCCCTATACTTCGCGGTCTATCCAAAACTCCCTAGAAACAGGCACGAGGTGCGTGGTGAATTTCCCTTCCCGTTTTGCAGTGATCGTCATCGGCGGCGGTCACGCCGGAACCGAGGCTGCACTTGCTTCAGCGCGCATGGGCGTAAAAACCCTGTTGCTGACCCACAACGTGGAAACCCTCGGGCAAATGAGCTGCAATCCTGCAATCGGCGGGATCGGCAAAAGTCATCTGGTTAAAGAAATCGACGCCCTCGGCGGCGCGATGGCGACGGCTACCGATAAAGGCGGTATCCAGTTCCGCGTACTCAATGGCCGCAAAGGTCCTGCGGTGCGGGCAACACGTGCTCAGGCGGACCGCATCCTGTACAAGGCCGCAGTGCGTGAAATCCTCGAAAACCAGCCCAACCTGTGGATATTTCAACAGGCCGCTGATGATTTGATCGTTGAACAGGATCAGGTACGTGGCGTTGTGACCCAAATGGGTCTGCGTTTCATGGCCGATGCCGTGGTGTTGACCACTGGCACATTCCTGGGCGGACTTATCCACATCGGTATGCAGAACTATTCGGGCGGACGCGCGGGTGATCCGCCGTCTATCGCCTTGGCTCAACGCCTGCGTGAGTTGCCTTTGCGGGTGGGACGCTTGAAAACCGGCACGCCGCCGCGTATCGATGGCCGCTCTGTCGATTTTTCGGTCATGACCGAACAGCCTGGGGATACGCCGATTCCGGTGATGTCGTTCATGGGCAACAAGGAACAGCACCCGGCGCAGGTCAGTTGCTGGATTACCCATACCAACGCGCGGACTCACGAAATCATTGCCGCCAACCTTGATCGTTCACCGATGTATTCGGGGGTGATCGAAGGTATCGGGCCGCGTTATTGCCCCTCCATCGAAGACAAGATCCATCGCTTTGCCGACAAAGAAAGCCATCAGGTCTTCATCGAACCGGAAGGCTTGACCACCCACGAGCTGTACCCGAACGGGATTTCCACTTCCTTGCCGTTCGATGTGCAAATTCAGATCGTGCAATCGATTCGCGGTATGGAAAACGCCCACATCGTGCGTCCGGGTTATGCCATCGAGTACGACTATTTCGATCCGCGAGACCTGAAATACAGCCTTGAAACCAAAGTGATCGGCGGTTTGTTCTTCGCCGGTCAAATCAACGGTACTACCGGTTACGAAGAAGCCGGCGCCCAGGGTTTATTGGCGGGAACCAACGCCGCGTTGCTCGCACAAGGCAAAGAAAGCTGGTGCCCGCGTCGCGATGAAGCCTACATCGGCGTATTGGTCGATGACCTGATCACCTTGGGCACTCAGGAACCGTACCGGATGTTTACCTCCCGGGCGGAATACCGTTTGATCCTGCGTGAAGACAACGCCGACATGCGCTTGACTGAGAAAGGCCGTGAGTTAGGGCTGGTCGATGACGCTCGTTGGGCAGCTTTTTGCGACAAGCGCGAAAGCATTGAGCGCGAAGAACAGCGCTTGAAAAGCACTTGGGTTCGTCCAGGCACGGAACAAGGCGACGCCATTGCTGCCAAATTCGGTACGCCGCTTACCCACGAGTACAACTTGCTGAATTTGCTGACCCGTCCTGAAATCGACTACGCCGGTTTGGTTGAAGTGACTGGGCAGGGCGCTATTGACCCGCTGGTTGCTGAGCAAGTTGAAATCAAAACCAAATACGCGGGCTACATTGATCGCCAACAGGATGAAATAGCCCGGCTGCGGGCCAGTGAAAATACCAAATTGCCTGTGGATATCGATTACACGACCATCTCCGGTCTGTCGAAAGAGATCCAGAGCAAGCTGGGTGCCACACGCCCCGAAACACTGGGTCAGGCTTCGCGGATTCCCGGCGTCACTCCGGCTGCGATTTCCCTGTTGATGATTCACCTGAAAAAACGCGGCGCAGGCCGCACGTTGGAGCTAAACGCTTGAGTTCGCTGGTCACTGCACAACACGCCGAAGAGTTATCCACAGGTGCACGCCTGCTGGGCGTCAATCTGACTGAAACCCAGCATCAGCAACTGCTGGGTTATTTGGCCCTGTTGATCAAATGGAACAAGGCTTACAACCTCACGGCTGTGCGTAACCCTGACGAGATGGTGTCGCGCCATTTGCTCGACAGCCTGAGCGTGATGTCTTTCATCGAAAACGGCCGTTGGCTGGACGTCGGCAGCGGAGGCGGCATGCCCGGCATCCCTCTGGCGATTTTGTTCCCGGACTCCCAAGTCACGTGTCTGGACAGCAACGGCAAGAAAACCCGTTTTCTGACCCAAGTGAAACTTGAGCTACAACTGGGCAATCTTCAGGTTATCCACAGTCGGGTTGAAGAATATCAACCTGAGCTGCCGTTCAATGGAATTGTGTCCAGAGCTTTCAGCAGCATGGAGAACTTCACTCATTGGACTCGCCATCTGGGCGACAGCGAAACACGCTGGTTGGCCATGAAGGGCGTTCATCCTGCTGATGAGCTGGTAGCATTGCCCACTGATTTTCGTCTAGATAGCGAACACGCCTTGACCGTACCGGGTTGCCAAGGCCAACGCCATCTGCTGATACTGCGCCGCACGGCATGATTGGGAACGCACGCAAGAATGGCTAAGGTATTCGCAATAGCGAACCAAAAGGGTGGTGTGGGTAAGACCACCACCTGTATCAACCTCGCGGCATCGCTGGTCGCTACCAAGCGTCGGGTGTTGTTGATCGACCTTGATCCACAAGGCAACGCCACCATGGGTAGCGGTGTGGATAAGCATGGTCTTGAAAATTCGGTATACGACCTGTTGATCGGTGAGTGCGATTTGGCCCAGGCCATGCACTATTCCGAGCACGGTGGTTACCAGTTGCTGCCGGCCAACCGGGATCTCACGGCGGCGGAAGTCGTGCTGCTTGAGATGCAGATGAAAGAAAGCCGTCTGCGTACAGCGTTGGCACCGGTTCGAGAAAGTTACGATTACATCCTGATCGATTGCCCCCCGTCACTGTCGATGCTGACCTTGAACGCGCTGGTGGCTGCCGATGGCGTAATTATCCCCATGCAGTGCGAATACTTTGCGCTGGAAGGGTTGAGCGACCTTGTGGATAACATCAAGCGCATCGCAGAACTGCTGAACCCTAACCTGAAGGTCGAGGGCCTGCTGCGCACCATGTACGATCCGCGCCTGAGCCTCATGAACGATGTATCGGCCCAGCTCAAAGAGCATTTCGGCGGTCAGCTCTATGACACGGTGATCCCGCGCAACATTCGTTTGGCCGAGGCTCCGAGTTACGGAATGCCGGCGCTGGCGTATGACAAAAATTCCCGTGGCGCGATTGCTTACCTGGCCCTGGCGGGCGAGTTGGTTCGTCGTCAACGTCGTAGCTCCCGCCCTGTTCAGCCAACTTAAGGAAATCCCATGGCCGTCAAGAAACGAGGTCTAGGACGCGGACTGGATGCACTGCTCAGTGGTCCTACGGTCAGCTCGCTGGAAGAGCAAGCGGTCAAGGTTGATCAGAGTGAATTGCAGCATTTGCCACTGGACCTGATCCAGCGCGGTAAATATCAACCGCGCCGTGACATGGACCCGCAAGCCCTCGAAGAACTTGCCAACTCGATCAAATCCCAGGGCGTGATGCAGCCGATCGTGGTGCGCCCGATCGATGGCAACCACTTTGAAATCATCGCGGGCGAACGTCGCTGGCGTGCCAGCCAACAGGCGGGCAAAGAGACCATCCCGGCGATGGTGCGTGATGTACCGGACGAAACCGCCATCGCGATGGCATTGATCGAGAACATTCAGCGCGAAGATCTCAATCCGATCGAAGAAGCCATTGCCTTGCAGCGTTTGCAGCAAGAGTTTCAACTGACTCAACAGCAAGTGGCTGATGCGGTGGGTAAGTCCCGCGTGTCTGTGGCTAACTTGTTGCGTTTGATTTCCCTGCCTGAGGTGATTAAAACCATGCTGTCGCACGGTGACCTTGAAATGGGTCATGCCCGTGCGTTGCTCGGATTGCCGGAAATTCAGCAGGTTGAAGGGGCGCGACACGTTGTCGCACGCGGACTGACCGTACGTCAGACCGAAGCGCTGGTGCGTCAGTGGTTGAGCGGCAAACAGGAGCCTGCCGAACCGGTTAAACCTGATCCGGACATTGCGCGTCTGGAACAGCGACTGGCTGAACGCCTAGGCTCTGCGGTGCAGATCCGCCACGGAAAGAAGGGAAAGGGCCAATTAGTAATTGGTTACAATTCTCTGGATGAGCTCCAGGGTGTGCTTGCACACATCCGCTGAAACAATTCCTCGTGTAGCGCGCAGTCGGAAATCACTACCTGACAGTTGAATAGGGGATTAAGCGCCCCTATACTCTGCGCGCATTTTGTCGGCACAAATTATGCCAAGTTATTACTTTTGGCAGCCGACCTTTGAGGAGCAGATGTGATGGAAACACGCACGCCAAACCGCTTGCCGTTCCATCGCCTGGCGGTTTTTCCGGTTTTACTGGCTCAATTTGTCGTTTTATTGCTAGCTGCTCTGGGGCTCTGGCAATGGCATGGAGTCGTCGCCGGATATTCGGGACTCTGCGGAGGCCTGATTGCTTTGCTACCCAATGTGTATTTTGCTCACAGAGCTTTCCGGTTTTCCGGCGCTCGAGCAGCGCAAGCCATCGTGCGGTCGTTTTACGCCGGCGAGGCGGGCAAATTAATTTTGACGGCAGTGCTGTTCGCGCTGACGTTTGCAGGTGTGAAGCCATTGGCGCCGTTAGCAGTATTTGGCGTCTTCGTGCTGACCCAACTGGTCAGCTGGTTCGCTCCCCTGCTAATGAGAACAACACTTTCGAGACCTTAGGGCGTTTGAGGCAACCATGGCAGAAACAACCGCTTCGGGCTATATCCAGCACCACTTACAGAACCTGACCTTCGGGCAGCTACCTGATGGCGGCTGGGGCTTTGCTCACACCGTTGCAGAAGCTAAAGAAATGGGCTTTTGGGCATTCCACGTCGATACACTCGGCTGGTCGCTGCTTGTAGGCCTGATCTTTATCCTCGTTTTCCGCATGGCGGCCAAGAAGGCAACTTCCGGTCAACCAGGCGCACTGCAGAACTTCGTAGAAGTGCTGGTGGAATTCGTTGATGGCAGCGTCAAAGACAGTTTCCACGGCCGCAGCGCTGTAATTGCTCCGCTGGCGCTGACCATTTTCGTGTGGGTGTTCCTGATGAACGCCATCGACTTGATCCCGGTGGACTGGATTCCTCAGTTGGCCATCCTGATCACTGGCGATGAGCACTTCCCGTTCCGTGCCGTACCAACGACTGATCCGAACGCTACCCTGGGCATGGCCCTGTCGGTATTCGCGCTGATCATCTTCTACAGCATCAAGATCAAGGGCATCGGCGGCTTCATCGGCGAACTGACCCTGCACCCGTTTGGCAGCAAGAACATTTTTGTTCAGGCGCTGCTGATTCCGGTGAACTTCCTGCTCGAATTCGTGACGTTGATTGCCAAGCCAATCTCGCTGGCACTGCGTCTGTTCGGCAACATGTACGCTGGCGAGCTGGTGTTTATCCTGATCGCCGTAATGTTCGGCAGCGGCCTGCTTTGGCTTAGCGGTCTGGGCGTGGTGCTGCAATGGGCGTGGGCTGTATTCCACATCCTGATCATCACCTTGCAAGCGTTCATCTTCATGATGTTGACCATCGTTTACTTGTCGATGGCGCACGAAGAGAACCACTAAGGTCCGTTTCGGCGAGCCTGGTGCCCCTCTCGCTTCGGTGAGAGGGTGTCGCAAAATGATTTTGTTTTACCGCTTTAATCTAAAAACCTAAACCATACGACGTAAAAGTCGGGAGGAAAGATGGAAACTGTAGTTGGTCTAACCGCTATCGCTGTTGCACTGTTGATCGGCCTGGGCGCACTGGGTACTGCAATTGGTTTCGGCCTGTTGGGCGGCAAGTTCCTGGAAGGCGCTGCGCGTCAACCAGAAATGGTTCCAATGCTGCAAGTTAAAATGTTCATCGTTGCCGGTCTGCTCGACGCCGTAACCATGATCGGTGTTGGTATCGCACTGTTCTTCACCTTCGCTAATCCCTTCGTTGGTCAACTCGCTGGCTAATCACTCGAATTTTCGAGTTGATTAGAGTGATGGACAACGAACGAGCGAGGTGTTGGCGTGAACATTAATGCAACCCTGATTGGCCAGTCCGTTGCGTTCTTCATTTTTGTACTGTTTTGCATGAAGTTCGTGTGGCCTCCGGTCATCGCGGCATTGCAAGAACGTCAGAAGAAGATTGCGGCTGGACTGGACGCTGCTAACCGAGCAGCTCGCGACCTGGAGTTGGCCCAAGATAAAGCGGGTCAGCAACTGCGCGAAGCTAAGGCTCAAGCAGCTGAAATCATTGAGCAAGCCAAGAAACGCGGTACTCAGATCGTAGACGAAGCCCGTGAACAGGC
Organism: Pseudomonas lundensis; assembly: GCF_015377145.2. Lineage (NCBI taxonomy): Bacteria > Pseudomonadati > Pseudomonadota > Gammaproteobacteria > Pseudomonadales > Pseudomonadaceae > Pseudomonas > Pseudomonas lundensis. The sequence continues at coordinate 4,883,107 of NZ_CP062158.2, read as the reverse complement.
TCGCGTTGAAGCTGACCGTGTGAAGGCTCAGGCTCAGGCCGAGATCGAACAGGAACTGAACAGCGTCAAAGACGCCCTGCGTACCCAATTGGGTGGCTTGGCTGTTGAAGGTGCTGAGAAGATCCTGGGTGCCACAATCGATCAAAACGCGCACGCGGAGCTGGTTAATAAACTGGCTGCTGAAATTTAAGCGAGGGCGATCATGGCAGAATTGACCACGTTGGCCCGACCTTACGCTAAGGCAGCCTTCGAGCACGCCCAGGCCCACCAGCAACTGGCCTCTTGGTCAGCCATGCTCGGCCTGGCTGCAGCAGTGTCGCAAGACGACACTATGCAGCGCGTGCTCAAGGCCCCGCGACTGACGAGCGCAGAAAAGGCCGCCACATTTATTGATGTGTGCGGCGACAAGTTCACTGTAGAAGCACAGAACTTCATCCATGTCGTTGCCGAAAACGACCGTCTCCCGCTGTTGCCGGAGATCGCCGCTCTGTTTGACCTGTACAAGGCCGAACAAGAGAAATCGGTAGACGTTGAAGTGACCAGTGCTTTTGCATTGAACCAAGAACAGCAAGACAAACTCGCCAAGGTTCTCAGTGCACGACTCGACCGGGAAGTGCGCCTGCAAGTTGCGGAGGATGCCAGCCTGATAGGTGGTGTCATCATCCGCGCCGGCGACCTGGTTATCGATGGCTCGGTTCGCGGGAAACTCGCAAACCTTGCCGAAGCATTGAAATCTTGAGTTTGAAGGGGCAGCAGAGCAATGCAGCAACTCAATCCTTCCGAAATAAGTGAAATTATCAAGGGCCGCATCGAAAAGCTCGATGTGACCTCTCAAGCCCGCAACGAAGGCACTGTCGTCAGCGTATCTGACGGCATTGTGCGGATTCACGGTCTGGCCGACGTAATGTACGGCGAAATGATCGAGTTTCCGGGCAGCGTCTTCGGCATGGCGCTTAACCTTGAGCAAGACTCTGTAGGTGCCGTAGTACTGGGCGCATACACGACTCTGGCTGAAGGCATGAGCGCCAAGTGCACCGGCCGCATTCTGGAAGTTCCGGTTGGTAAGGAACTGCTGGGTCGCGTTGTCGACGCACTGGGTAACCCAGTTGACGGCAAAGGTCCGCTGAACAACACCGAGACCGATGCGGTCGAGAAAGTTGCTCCAGGCGTGATCTGGCGTAAGTCGGTAGACCAGCCTGTACAGACTGGCTACAAGGCTGTCGATGCCATGATTCCTGTCGGCCGTGGCCAGCGTGAGCTGATCATCGGTGACCGTCAGATCGGTAAAACCGCTCTGGCGATCGACGCGATCATCAACCAGAAAGACAGCGGCATTTTCTGTGTATACGTAGCGATCGGTCAGAAGCAATCGACCATCGCCAACGTGGTTCGCAAGCTGGAAGAAAACGGCGCGCTGGCTAACACCATCGTCGTGGCTGCCAGTGCTTCCGAATCCGCAGCGCTGCAGTTCCTGGCACCGTACTCCGGTTGCACCATGGGCGAATACTTCCGCGACCGCGGTGAAGACGCGCTGATCGTTTATGACGATCTGTCCAAGCAAGCAGTGGCTTACCGCCAGATTTCCCTGCTGCTGCGCCGTCCACCAGGCCGTGAAGCTTACCCAGGCGACGTGTTCTATCTCCACTCCCGTCTGCTGGAGCGCGCATCCCGCGTTTCGGAAGAATACGTAGAGAAGTTCACCAACGGCGCAGTGACCGGCAAAACCGGTTCCCTGACCGCACTGCCGATCATCGAAACACAAGCTGGCGACGTTTCCGCGTTCGTTCCGACCAACGTGATTTCCATCACTGACGGTCAGATCTTCCTGGAATCGGCCATGTTCAACTCGGGCATCCGTCCTGCAGTGAACGCCGGTGTTTCGGTATCCCGTGTGGGTGGTGCCGCTCAGACCAAGATCATCAAGAAGCTGTCCGGTGGTATCCGTACCGCTCTGGCTCAGTACCGTGAACTGGCGGCATTCGCCCAGTTCGCTTCTGACCTGGACGAAGCGACCCGTAAGCAACTTGAGCATGGTCAGCGCGTTACCGAGCTGATGAAGCAGAAGCAATATGCACCAATGTCGATCGCTGACATGGCGCTGTCGCTGTATGCCGCTGAGCGTGGGTTCCTGACTGACGTCGAAATCACCAAGGTCGGCAGCTTTGAACAAGCGCTGATTGCTTACTTCAACCGCGATCACGCCGATTTGATGGCGAAGATCAACGTGAAGGGTGACTTCAATGACGACATCGACGCTGGCATGAAAGCCGGTATCGAGAAGTTCAAGGCCACCCAAACCTGGTAAGCCGCAGCGGGAGCCGCAAGGCTCCCGCTTGCTAACCTGATAGGTGTTACATGGCAGGCGCAAAAGAGATTCGCAGTAAGATTGCGAGCATCAAAAGCACGCAAAAAATTACCAGCGCCATGGAAAAAGTGGCGGTCAGCAAAATGCGCAAGGCACAAATGCGCATGGCTGCTAGCCGTCCTTATGCGGAGCGCATCCGCCAGGTTATTGGGCATTTGGCCAACGCCAACCCGGAATACCGCCACCCTTTCATGATCGACCGCCCTGTTAAGCGTGTTGGTTATGTTGTAGTGAGCAGTGACCGTGGTTTGTGCGGTGGTTTGAATACCAACCTGTTCAAGGCTTTGGTCAAGGACATGGCGGTAAACCGCGAAAACGGCGCCGAGATTGATCTGTGCGTGGTCGGCAGCAAGGGTGCGGCTTTTTTCCGTAACTTCGGCGGTAACGTCGTCGCTGCCATCAGCCATCTGGGTGAAGAACCGTCGATCAATGATTTGATCGGCAGCGTTAAGGTGATGCTGGATGCTTACCTGGAAGGCCGTATTGATCGCCTGTCCGTGGTGTCCAACAAGTTCATCAACACCATGACGCAACAGCCGACTGTGGAGCAATTGATTCCACTGGTGGCGACCCCGGATCAAGAACTCAAGCACCACTGGGACTACCTCTACGAACCAGACGCCAAAGAGCTGCTTGACGGCTTGATGGTGCGTTACGTGGAATCGCAGGTATACCAGGCGGTGGTCGAGAACAGTGCAGCTGAACAAGCTGCGCGGATGATCGCAATGAAGAACGCCACTGACAACGCCGGTGATTTGATCAGCGATTTGCAGCTGATCTACAACAAGGCGCGTCAGGCTGCGATCACCCAAGAGATCTCGGAAATCGTCGGCGGCGCTGCCGCGGTTTAACGGTTCAAATATTCAGAGGATCCAGCTATGAGTAGCGGACGTATCGTTCAAATCATCGGCGCCGTGATCGACGTGGAATTTCCACGCGAAAACGTACCGAGCATCTATAACGCGCTGAAAGTACAAGGCGCGGAAACAACTCTGGAAGTTCAGCAACAGCTGGGCGACGGCGTTGTTCGTACCATTGCGATGGGTTCCACCGAAGGCTTGAAGCGCGGTCTGGACGTCATCGACACTGGCGCAGCCATCTCCGTACCGGTCGGTAAAGCGACATTGGGCCGGATCATGGACGTACTGGGCAACCCGATCGACGAAGCTGGCCCGATTGACACCGAAGAGCGTTGGGGCATTCACCGTCCTGCACCGTCCTTCGCTGAACAAGCTGGCGGCAACGATCTGCTGGAAACAGGCATCAAGGTTATCGACCTGGTTTGCCCGTTTGCAAAAGGCGGTAAGGTGGGTCTGTTCGGTGGTGCCGGTGTAGGCAAAACCGTAAACATGATGGAACTGATCCGTAACATCGCCATGGAACACAGCGGTTACTCCGTGTTCGCTGGTGTGGGTGAGCGTACTCGTGAGGGTAACGACTTCTACCACGAGATGAAGGATTCCAGCGTACTGGACAAAGTGGCACTGGTTTACGGTCAGATGAACGAGCCGCCGGGTAACCGTCTGCGCGTAGCACTGACCGGCCTGACCATGGCCGAGAAGTTCCGTGACGAAGGTAACGACGTACTGTTGTTCGTTGACAACATCTACCGTTACACCCTGGCCGGTACTGAAGTATCCGCACTGCTGGGCCGTATGCCTTCCGCAGTAGGTTACCAGCCGACCCTGGCCGAAGAGATGGGTACTCTGCAAGAGCGTATCACTTCGACCAAAAGCGGTTCGATCACCTCCATCCAGGCGGTATACGTACCTGCGGATGACTTGACTGACCCGTCGCCTGCAACCACGTTTGCCCACTTGGACGCGACCGTTGTACTGTCCCGTGACATCGCCTCCCTGGGTATCTACCCGGCGGTTGATCCACTGGACTCCACTTCGCGCCAGCTGGATCCGAACGTCATCGGCCAGGAACACTACGACACCGCTCGTGGCGTTCAGTACGTATTGCAGCGTTACAAAGAACTGAAGGACATCATTGCGATCCTGGGTATGGACGAGCTGTCGGAAACCGACAAGCAGTTGGTATCCCGTGCTCGTAAGATCCAGCGTTTCTTGTCTCAGCCGTTCTTCGTGGCTGAAGTCTTCACTGGCGCTTCGGGTAAATACGTTTCCCTGAAAGACACCATTGCTGGCTTCAAAGGCATCCTCAACGGTGACTACGACCACCTGCCAGAACAAGCGTTCTACATGGTCGGCGGCATCGAAGAAGCGATCGAGAAAGCCAAGAAACTGTAATCCCGGCGCCCGGCAACGGGCGCTAATTTAGGTTGAGGCAATCAGATGGCTATGACAGTCCATTGCGATATCGTCAGCGCGGAAGGAGAAATCTTTTCCGGTCTGGTTGAGATGGTGATTGCGCACGGCAGCCTGGGGGATCTTGGTATCGCTCTGGGTCACGCTCCGCTGATCACTGAACTCAAGCCAGGTCCGATCCGCCTGATCAAACAGGGTGGGGAAGCCGAGGTGTTTTACATCTCCGGTGGTTACCTCGAGGTTCAGCCGAACATGGTCAAGGTGCTTGCCGACACCGTGCAACGTGCTGCCGACCTGGATGAAGCCTCCGCTCAGGAAGCCGTCAAGGCTGCCGAGAAGGCCCTGAACGAAAAAGGCGCAGACTTCGATTACGGAGCTGCGGCTGCACGACTGGCCGAGGCCGCAGCTCAGCTGCGCACCGTCCAGCAGATCCGCAAGAAGTTCGGCGGCTAAGCTGCCTGCTTCATTGTGTGATTGATTAAAAAGGGTAGCCTCGGCTACCCTTTTTCTTTTTCCGCGAAATACTTTTGGTCGCATCCGCTGACCACCCAGGATTGGTAGCCAGTCATGTCTCTCGATATCGTAATTCTCGCCGCAGGTCAGGGCACCCGCATGCGTTCGGCCTTGCCCAAGGTTCTGCACCCGGTGGCCGGCAACTCCATGCTGGGTCATGTTATCCACAGCGCCCGCCAACTGAAGCCAAACGGGATTCATGTCGTTATCGGTCATGGGGCGGACAAGGTCCGCGAGCGCCTCGCCGCGGACGATTTGAACTTTGTGCTGCAAGACCAGCAATTGGGCACCGGTCACGCAGTGGCCCAAGCGCTACCCTTTTTGACGGCAGAAAATGTCCTGATCTTGTACGGCGACGTACCGTTGATTGAAGTCGACACGTTGCAGCGGTTGCTCGAGCACGTTACGCCGCAACAGTTGGGCTTGCTCACCGTCAACCTGGATGATCCAACCGGGTACGGCCGCATCGTGCGTGACGCAGCCGGCAAGGTGAGTGCGATTGTTGAGCACAAGGATGCAACTGAAGCCGAGCGCACCATTACTGAAGGCAATACCGGCATCCTCGCCGTTCCGGCCAGCCGTCTGGGTGACTGGATGAGCCGGTTGTCCAATAACAACGCGCAAGGTGAGTATTACCTGACTGACGTGATTGCCATGGCCGTGAACGATGGCTTGATCGTCGCCACGGAACAACCGCACGACGCGATGGAAGTGCAGGGCGCCAATGATCGTAAGCAGCTGGCGGAGCTGGAACGTCATTATCAGCAACGTGAAGCGCGTCGTTTAATGGCGTTGGGGGTCACCCTGCGCGACCCGGCACGCTTCGATGTTCGAGGTGACGTAACCGTGGGACGTGATGTGCTCATCGACATCAACGTTATCCTCGAAGGTCGCGTGGTCATCGAAGACGATGTGGTCATTGGGCCCAATTGCGTGATCAAAGACAGCGTCTTGCGTAAAGGCGTCGTGGTCAAAGCCAACAGCCATCTCGATGGTGCGGTGATGGGCGAGGGCAGTGATGCCGGCCCCTTTGCGCGCCTGCGTCCAGGCAGCGTGCTCGATGCCCGGGCCCATGTGGGTAACTTCGTCGAATTGAAAAACGCCCATCTGGGTGAAGACGCCAAATGCGGCCATCTGACCTACCTTGGGGATGCCGAGGTTGGCGCACGCACCAACATTGGTGCTGGCACCATTACGTGCAATTACGATGGCGCCAACAAGTGGAAAACCGTGCTGGGCGCTGATGTCTTTATTGGTTCCAATAACTCACTGGTAGCGCCTGTGGATATCTTAGACGGAGCAACCACGGCCGCCGGTTCGACCATCAATCAAAACGTCCCGGCTGAACACCTTGCCGTTGGTCGGGCACGGCAGCGCAACATCGAAGGTTGGAAGCGCCCGGTTAAGCAGCCAAAGGCGTAAAGCAGTGTTATCCACACGCTAAATGCGAGCAATGTGGGTAAATTTCTATTTTTACAAATTGCTTAATAATCAATGAGTTATAAAAGCCCTTATCCTCTGGCTGTGGATAAGGGCTTTTTTTATTCATACCGATCGATCCTGAATCACCTCTGGTTATCAGGATTTGAAGAGTTATGCACAGCAAAAACCTCAAAAATTCCGTTGACGTCGAATTCGAGATCAGGTCTCATTGCTTTCGTTATCTTTCGAAACGAAACTTAAGGCGTTTATGTCAAAGCGCAATACTCCACAGCGTAGACACAACATCCTTGGCCTGCTCAATGAGCAAGGCGAAGTCAGTGTGGATGAGCTGGCCAAACGCTTCGAAACTTCAGAGGTTACGATTCGCAAGGATTTAGCCGCCCTCGAAAGTAATGGGCTGCTTTTGCGCCGTTACGGCGGGGCTATCACCTTGCCGCAAGAGTTAGTGATAGACCCGACGCAACCGGTGTCACTGTATAAGCAAGCCATTGCCCGGGCGGCCGTCAATCTGCTCAAAGAACATGCGCGCATCATCATCGACAGTGGCAGCACCACGGCTGCCATGATTCCTCAACTCGGGTTGCAGCCGGGCCTGGTGGTCATGACCAATTCACTTCATGTCGCCAATGCCTTGAGTGAACTGGAACACGAGCCGGTGTTGCTCATGACAGGTGGAACCTGGGACCCGCATTCGGAATCTTTTCAGGGCCAGGTGGCCGAACAGGTGCTGCGATCGTACGACTTTGATCAATTGTTCATTGGCGCTGACGGCATCGACTTGCAGCGCGGCACCACCACGTTCAACGAATTGTTGGGGCTGAGCCGGGTCATGGCAGACGTCGCGCGCGAAGTGATCGTGATGGTGGAGGCCGACAAAATCGGTCGCAAAATACCCAATCTGGAACTGCCCTGGAGCAGCGTCCATACCCTTATTACTGATGATCGCTTGCCTCAAGAAGCGCGCGAACAGATTCAGGCCCGAGGCATAACCTTGTTATGCGCGGCACTTAGTTAGGAGAACGTTATGTGTGGAATTGTTGGCGCAGTCGCTGAACGTAATATCACGGCCATTCTGCTCGAAGGCCTGAAGCGTCTTGAATACCGCGGGTATGACAGTGCCGGTGTCGCTGTTTTCACGAACAACGGCACGCTGGAGCGCATGCGTCGCAACGGCAAAGTGGCAGAGCTTGAACAAGCGCTGGCCGGCGAACCGTTGGTGGGGCGTCTAGGTATCGCTCACACCCGCTGGGCTACACACGGCGCTCCCTGCGAGCGCAATGCGCATCCGCACTTTTCGGGCTCCGATCTGGCAGTCGTGCACAACGGCATCATCGAAAACCATGAAGCCCTGCGCGAACAACTCAAGGGACTGGGCTACGTATTTACCTCGGACACTGACACTGAAGTCATCGCACACCTGCTTAACCATAAGCTCAAAGATAACAACGACCTGACGGCGGCCCTCAAAGCGACCGTCAAAGAGTTGCACGGGGCTTATGGTTTGGCAGTTATCAGTGCCAAACAACCGGACCGTCTGGTTGCTGCTCGCAGCGGCAGCCCACTGGTGATTGGCCTGGGTCTGGGGGAAAACTTCCTGGCCTCTGATCAACTGGCCCTGCGCCAGGTCACTGACCGGTTCATGTACCTGGAAGAAGGCGACATCGCTGAGATCCGCCGCGACAGCGTTCAGATCTGGGATGTGAATGGCCACAGCGTTCAGCGTGAAACCGTGCAGTACAGCGACGGCGCCGAAGCAGCCGACAAAGGTGAGTTTCGTCACTACATGCTCAAGGAAATTCACGAGCAGCCTTCGGTCGTTCAACGCACGTTGGAAAACCGCTTGGGTCAAGACCACGTCTTGGTCCAGGCTTTTGGTCCACACGCGGCCGAACTGTTTGCCAAGGTCCGCAATGTTCAGATCGTCGCCTGTGGCACCAGCTACCACGCTGGCATGGTTGCGCGTTACTGGCTGGAGTCTTTGGCAGGCATTCCTTGCCAGGTCGAAGTGGCCAGTGAATTCCGTTATCGCAAAGTGGTGGTCCAGCCAGACACCTTGTTCGTTTCAATCTCGCAATCGGGCGAGACCGCTGACACGTTGGCCGCTTTGCGCAACGCTAAAGAGCTGGGCTTCCTGGGCAGTCTGGCCATTTGTAACGTTGGCATCAGCTCGCTAGTACGTGAGTCTGACCTGACGCTGCTGACCCAGGCGGGTCGAGAAATTGGTGTGGCTTCCACCAAAGCCTTCACCACCCAACTGGTGGGGCTGTTGCTACTGACGCTGTCGTTGGGGCAAGTACGCGGTACGTTGGAGGAGGGGGTTGAAGCCCAACTGGTAGAAGAACTGCGTCGCTTGCCTGCCCGACTGGGAGAAGCACTGGCGATGGATGCGACCGTCGAAAAAGTCGCGGAGTTGTTCGCTGACAAACATCACACCCTGTTCCTGGGTCGCGGTGCTCAGTTCCCGGTGGCGATGGAAGGTGCACTCAAGCTGAAGGAAATTTCGTATATCCACGCAGAAGCCTATCCGGCCGGTGAGTTGAAACATGGACCGCTCGCGCTGGTGGATAACGACATGCCGGTAGTGACCGTCGCGCCGAATAACGAATTGCTGGAAAAGTTGAAATCCAACTTGCAGGAAGTACGTGCACGCGGTGGCGAGTTGATTGTTTTCGCGGATGAACAAGCGGCCATGACTAATGGGGAAGGCACGCATGTGATTAACATGCCGCACATCCATGACGTACTGGCGCCCATCCTCTACACCATCCCGTTGCAATTGTTGTCGTACTACGTCGCTGTGCTCAAAGGAACGGACGTCGACCAGCCGCGCAACTTGGCGAAATCCGTCACTGTTGAATAAGTGCCCCGACGATAAAAGTCGTTGGTATTAGACAATTAAAATTGTCGCAGGAGTCGGCAGGTCTGCCTTGCCGCCTCCTGCCTTTCCCAACGGGCCGCTCAGGCCCGTAAAGCGTGACCCCCGTTCTTCGGGGGATCCTCGCAACGGATAGACAAACACTCAGTGAACAACGCCATTAAAGGTGGAAGTCGCCCGCAGCCTCCGGCTGGTACAGCACTTTCCTGATCTCAATGCGGCGCGTGCGATCTGAAATTCGCCAGTTGATGGCGTCCCCCTCTTGATAACCCAGAATCGCGGCGCCGATGTCGGATGACACGGAATATTTGCCTGCGTCGCTGTCCGCGTCTTCAGGGTAGACCAAGGCCACTTCCATCTCTTCGCCATCCAGCTGCAGCAAGGCCCTGGAGTTCATCGTGACGACATTGCTCGCCACCTGCTGCGGGTTGACGACAACCGCGCGCTCTAACTCATGTTCGAGTTCCACAACAACTGGGCCTTGTTCCAGCGCGATTAGACTCTCGAGCCTGGCCTTGTCGATTTCAGTGATGTAGATCCGGGTGGCGTCGTCAACGGCCCCTTCGCGCAATAACTTAAGATAACGTCCCGCTGTCATGGAGAACGACTTCAAGGTCGGCGTTTCGCTCTCAAGCTTAAAGCCGCTGCGCAGAAAGGCTTTGAGTGAACGCGCGTTATCCGGATGAATCTTGGCGATGAGCTTCTTGGCTCGCATGTCGAGGAAGGCCATTTTCATGCCCTCGCGGATCGTGCGGGCGCCGAGGTTTCGGCCCCATTTTTCGCTGTCTCCAATGGCCAGAACGATCTCGCACTCAGAGCCGGTCTTGATTAATCGGACAAAGCCCACCGGGTCGTCATACCGGTCATAGGCCATAAAAAATCGGCCGCCCCGGTTGAACAGGTGGGTCAGGATCGGCAATTGAGTCCGGTCGATCGCGTGTTCGAGGGTGCGTGAGACATCACGCGAATCGCTCAGGTAGCAGGTGACACGTTCATCTTCCAACCAATCCATCAACGTCAGCGCGTGCGCCCGAGTTACTTCAGGGCACAGCGAAATGAAAGGCTTGTTCATCTTCACCACACGTATTTGTAAAGGATGAAAGCCTGTCATGGCGATGACCATGCTGGTTCTTTCGGCAACCGGCTATGTTAAGACATATCGTGAGTAATGCCGAATCGATCTAAGAACGTGAGCAATCATGCCCCGGTTTTGTTGGTGCTTCACGTCAGGAGACTTAACAGGGTGGAAAGCGGCCGTCTGTCCACGCTGCTATAAAAAACGCGTCAGCCGTTGATTAACCTCTGTTCAGGCTATGCAAACTCACCCCTTTTCGCGCAAGGTGGTGTGCGGCCATGAATCGGACAAGGAACATTCGTTTCAGCACTTGGCCATTGTTTTGTTCCTCTGCAGAGGCCTCTTCATGTTCAAGCGTTTATCCAGACCCGCGCGCATCAGTCTCTTTTGTCTTTCAACGCTGGCCGCCTCTGTCGCCAGTGCCGCCGATACCCCTTATCCGGATGCGGCTGCCAGCGATCCTGCAAAAATGGGCTGGATGGTGGGGGCTCCGCCACCGCCTGACCGTATCATTCGCTTCGCTGATGGCAGTTATTTCAAGTTTCCGGCCATGCGCTGGAGCGTCTCCAACTTCCGCCAATTGATGCCGACCACTAACGTATCCCGTGGTTTGGGCGCTCCAGTACCGTTAGCACGTGCGTTGCGCACCGACATCGATCAACTGACGTTTATCCCGACTGGCAGCACAGAACCCATGACTTGGGAGCAATCACTGGCGGCCAACTACACCGACGGCATTGTTGTGTTGCATCGCGGCAAGGTGGTGTACGAACGGTATTTTGGTGTGTTGAACCCTGAAGGTGAGCACGCCGCCATGTCGGTGACCAAATCGGTGGTCGGGACAATGGGAGCGATGTTGGTGGCGGATGGCACATTGGATGCCAATAAAAAAATTGTCGATTACGTGCCTGAACTGGCCAACTCAGCGTTTGCCACGGCCACGCTGCGTCAGGTACTCGACATGACCACCGCGCTTAAATTCAGTGAAGACTACGCCGACCCCAAGGCGGAAGTCTGGCAGCACGCAATGGCCGGTAACCCGCTGCCCAAGCCGGCAGGCTACACCGGACCTCAAACCTACATGGAATACCTGCAAACGGTTCAACCTCTGGGCGAACATGGCAAAGCCTTTGGGTACAAGACCGTGAACTCGGATGTCCTGGGTTGGGTCATTGCCCGGGTAACGGGGCGCAATGTGGCGCAGTTGCTGTCGGAGAAAATCTGGCAACGTCTGGGGGCCGAGCAAGATGCCTACTTTACGGTGGACTCCATCGGTACACCGTTTGCCGGTGGCGGCTTCAATGCCGGGCTGCGAGACATGGCGAGGTTCGGCGAGTTAATGCGCAACGATGGTCAATATTTGGGGCAACAAATTGTCCCCAAAGCGGTGGTGGATGATATTCGGGCGGGTGGGGATAAAGCAGCCTTTGCCAAGGCAGGCTACGACCAACTTAAAGGTGGCAGCTACCGCAACATGTGGTGGGTGACGCATAACGCCGACGGTGCCTACATGGCTCGCGGCGTATATGGGCAGCGCATCTACATCGACCCTAAAGCTGAGATGGTGATTGTGCGTTTCGCCTCAAACCCCATTGCCAGTAATTCGGCCAATGACCCGGTGACCATTCCTGCGTTCGAAGCGTTGGCCAAACAGTTAATCGCTCACCCCTGATACTGCAAGGCGTGACTATCCGGTTTGCGCTTCGTTTTGAATGATTCAACGTCTGGGGCGGTGAAACTTAAAAAAGGTTTCATCCGCTCTAGATCAAACCTTCTGGCCCGTGAGCCTGACAGTTTCAGTTAATCGACTACCCTTATTTTTTGACGTCTGAAATGAGGGAGGACTACTGATGCTTGCGCAACTGCCACCAGCTTTACAGAATCTCAAAATTCCACTTCGCCTGAAGCTATGGGATGGTCTCGAATTCGACTTGGGCCCAACGCCCAGTGTCACGATCGTGGTTAAGGATCCAACCATCGTTTCAGAAATCACCCACCCCACGCTCGACTTGCTAGGCAGCGCTTTTGTAGAAGGGCGCCTGGAGCTGGCTGAAGGTTCTATCAGTGAAGTCATCCGGGTGTGCGATGAGCTCAGCCAGGCGCTATTGGTTGAGGACGATGACGCCACGCCCCCGCGCCAGCACCACGACAAGGCGACAGATGCCGAGTCGATTTCCTACCATTACGATGTGTCCAACGCGTTTTATCAGCTCTGGCTGGATCGCGACATGGTTTACTCCTGTGGGTATTTCGAGACGGGCGAAGAAAGTCTGGAGGAGGCGCAACAGGCAAAATTTCGTCACCTGTGCCGTAAGTTGCGACTTAAGCCGGGCGAATACCTGCTGGACGTTGGATGTGGTTGGGGCGGGCTTGCGCGCTTCGCCGCCCGGGAGTTCGGGGTCAAAGTGTTCGGTATTACCTTGAGCAAGGAACAACTTGCCTTGGCTAAAGAGCGCGTTAAGGCGCAAGGCCTACAAGATAAGGTCGACCTGCAACTGTTGGATTATCGGGATCTGCCTCAGGACGGACGTTTCGACAAGATTGTGAGCGTGGGCATGTTTGAACACGTCGGGCACGCCAACCTGCGAGAGTACTGCCAGATTTTGTTTAATGCCGTGCGTGAAGGCGGCTTGGTGATGAACCACGGTATTACCGCCAAGCACACCGACGGTCGTCAGGTGGGACGCGGGGCGGGCGAGTTCATCGAGCGCTATGTGTTTCCCAACGGGGAGTTGCCGCACCTGTCGATGATGAGTGCCGAGATCAGTGAAGCCGGGCTGGAAGTGGTCGATGTCGAAAGTTTACGCCTGCATTACGCGCGTACGCTGGAGCATTGGAGTCAGCGCCTGGAGCAGAACCTTGATGCCGCGGCCAACGAAGTCCCCGAACAGATTTTGCGTATTTGGCGGCTTTATCTGGCAGGTTGCGCTTATGCCTTTACCCGTGGCTGGATAAACATTCATCAGATTCTGGCCACCAAACCCCATGCGGATGGCTCAATTGAATTACCCCCAACACGTGCAGATATCTATCGCTGAGCGATGCTTGGCCCTGAGATTTGATGAAAACCGTGCCACTGAGTGACACGGTTTTTATTTATAGAACGGGCGAAACCAGGCGCGCAATGCGCATCCCCAGTTGCTGTAAATGGTGGGTGCTTTTGATGTCGTCTTCGGTGATTTCCCGAGCCAGTGCGAAGTCGTCATGCAGCATGTGTTCGACTTCTCGGGCAAAGGATTCATCGACCGTCAATAACATCACTTCAAAGTTAAGCCGGAACGAACGGTTATCCATATTGGCGCTGCCGATGGCGCTGATTTCGTTGTCGACCAACACGACCTTTTGATGAACGAACCCTGGCTGATAACGGAATATTTTTACCCCGGCCCGGACCGCTTCGAAGGCATACAGACTTGAAGCGGCGTACACAATTTTGTGATCCGGGCGCGAGGGAATCAGAATCCGTACATCTACCCCGCGCAACACGGCGAGTCTAAGAGCCGAAAATACAGCCTCGTCGGGTACGAAGTAGGGCGTCGTAATCCATACGCGTTCGTTAGCAGCATGGATGGCTTCGACGAAAAACAACGAGCAGGTTTCGTATGAGTCGGCAGGGCCACTGGCCAAAAACTGACACAGCACGCCACCCTCCGGGTAGGTCTGAGGCAAGATGAGGGGCGGCAACTTACGGGCCGCCCAGAACCAGTCTTCTGCAAATGACTCTTGCAAGCAGGCCACCACGGGGCCACTCACTTCCACGTGGGTATCGCGCCATGGGGACAAGGGAGGCTTGGCGCCCAAGTATTCATCCCCGACGTTATGCCCGCCGACGAACCCTTTAACCCCATCGACCACGACGACTTTACGGTGGTTGCGGAAGTTGACCTGGAAGCGACTGATCCAGCCCCCGCGTGTCGCGAAAGCCTTTGCCTGAACACCGCCAGCTCCCAGGGTTTCAGCATAACTTCCGGGCAAGGAGTGGCTGCCGATGCTGTCGTATAGCAAATACACCTGTACGCCTTGGGCGGCTTTTTTCAGCAACAAGGCGTGCAGTTTCTTACCCAGGTCATCGTCATGGACGATAAAAAACTGTACCAGCACCACCTCTTTGGCCGCTTCAATGGCGGCAAAAATGGCATCGAAGGTGGCGGCTCCATTGATGAGTAACCGAACCTGATTGTTGGCCAGGCAAGGCATGCGGCCTAACTTCGGCATTGCGCGCAGCGAGGTATACGCTTTTGAATTACGTGCCGCCAGCGCTTCTTCTACCCAAGGTCTCCAGTCCAGATTGGCAATGGCCTCACGCATTTCCTGGTTGGCCTGTCGACGCGCTTTGATGTAATCGTCGAACGTACTGCGCCCAAAAATCAAATAAGGAATCAGGGTGAAGTAGGGGATGAAGAACAACGACATGGCCCAGGCAATTGCACCTTGAGCGGTTCTCACGGTTAATACCGCATGCACCGCGGCAATCAAACCCAGGGTGTGGATCAATAAAATCAGATAACCGAAAACGTGCGGGCCGAGATAATCCATGCGTATCCTTGCTCCTCAATGTTTAACGCCAAGTACGTAAAAGACCACGTTCTGGTATGAATGTCCCTAATTGTTTGCTGATGCAACACCCGCTGTTTTGTGACGTCTAACGCTGACTTATCAATAGGAGCTGCTTGATGAATGTTCGTTTGCTTGGGCTTGTCATGGCCTTTGGTTTATCGATCCCTGTGGCTCAAGCCCAAATGTTGCAACCCGGTCTGTGGGAGCTGACGTCGAGCAATATGCAGGTGGACGGTAATCAACTCCCCGATTTTCAAATGATGATGGGTCAACTCAAAACCATGCTGACCCCTGAGCAATTGGCTCAACTGGAGAAGCAAGGCATCAACATGGGCGGTAAAGGTGTTCGGGTATGCCTGACCCCTGAACAGGTGAAATCCGATTCCATCCCCCTGACTGATCCCCAGTCGGGATGTCAGCAGCAGATCACTGAGCGTAGTGGAAATCAGTGGAAGTTTCGCTTTAGTTGTCCAAAAGCTCAGGGGGCAGGTGTGGCGACATTTGCCAGTGATCGTGAATTCACGACCCATGTCACGGGCACCTTCAATGCCACAGGCCTTAAGCAAACGGGGAGCCTGGATTCCCAGGCTGTCTGGTTGGGTGCTGATTGTGGAACCGTAAAACCTCGCGCCTAAAGCGATATGCCGCGCGCTGCACCGTCAGCGCGCGGTTAACTCTGCAATGCTTATCTACGCCAATTCCAACGACTCTTCGCGACAGCATCATGGCTGTGCAAACTCTCTGCATGCACCACCTTCAGATTGAAACCTTTCACCGATGATGTGGACTTCAGTGCCACATGCAACCGACGCACTGCATCCTCGCAAAACATCAAGTTCTGTCCATTGGCTAACGCGAAGGCTTGCTCGTCCTCGCGTTTCACAGCGGTTTGTACGGTGGTGCCCAGTGCCTTTTCGGCCTTATCAATGACGTGCTCAATAGGGAAATTGTCTCCGTCTTCGCGGATGTGCATTTGCAAGTGAGCTGTACTTCTCTGGCTATGGGGGGTCGCTACAATCCCTCGCGTACTGCCGAGCCACGCTAAAACCTCGGCGTGCTGAAGTGTTTTATTTGCGTAGTCATCGACAAATTTCTGCTGGATGAGTTGTCGTGCCAAGGCTGCTGAGCAGGGGCACGTTGATGAATATTCCACTTCAACATTTAGTTCCACGTGGAACATTCCGTTTTCCAGGGATGCTTTTATTTCCACGGGATAACTCTTCCAACCACTCAATGGGCTGATCAATGCCGGCCGCTTCAAGAGCATTTGAGTGTTGAGATTCAGGTAGGCGCACGTGGACAAATCGTCATGCGAGTCTAAAAAACGCTGCATAATTTTCTTCAAAAGTGCGGGGTTCACGGCCTGCGAATCTAAAACTTCGAGCGCTAAAAATAAGCGTGACATGTGAATTCCGCGCGCTTCGCCATCATCGAGGCTGACTCCCGCATCGGCTGTCGCTGCTAAGCGTTGCCCATTAATCACAACTGGCAGCGCAATGCCGCACATGCCGACCCAATCCAAGGGAATGTCGTGAAGCGCAGTTTGTGAGGCAATGTCAGGCAGGGTGAGAGAGGTCATGTGTGTTTTCCATTACGGGAATGTGTTTGTGTTACACAGTAACAAATATGGCTTTGTATTGTTATAGTGTATCAATTGCGTCGCTTGCGTCGGTCGCTCTCACAAGCGGGCGTTTTGACCTGCTCACCCTGATGAGGAATCACCATGCCCAAACGTCTTCCCGTAACAGTGCTGTCAGGTTTTCTCGGTGCAGGCAAAAGCACCCTGTTGAATCACATCTTGCGCAATCGTGACGATCTGCGCGTGGCCGTCATCGTCAATGATATGAGTGAGATAAATATCGATGGAGCTGAGGTTCAGCGCGATGTCACCCTGAACCGTGCGGAAGAAAAATTGGTGGAACTGAGCAATGGGTGTATCTGCTGCACCTTGCGCGAAGACCTTTTAGAGGAGGTCAGCAAATTGGCCAAGGAAGGCCGCTTTGATTATTTATTGATCGAATCCACCGGCATCTCTGAGCCTTTGCCTGTCGCTGAAACATTCACCTTTCGAGATGACGCGGGTCAAAGCCTGGCGGATATCGCACGTCTGGATACCATGGTGACGGTCGTGGATGGGCTTAACTTTCTGCGCGATTTTCAGGCCGCCGAGCAGTTGGCGTCTCGCGGTGAAACCCTGGGAGAAGACGACGAGCGCTCAATCACCGATTTGCTGATCGAACAGGTCGAATTTGCAGACGTCATTTTGATCAGCAAGATGGATCTCATCAGCCGGGCCGAACGTGAAGAACTAAAGGCCATTCTTCAGCGACTGAACGCAGAAGCCGAAATTCTTCCAATGGTGATGGGAGAAATTGCGCTGAAAAAAATCCTCGATACCCGCCGCTTCGACTTTGAGCGTGCTGCCCAGTCGCCGGGCTGGTTGAAGGAAATGCGCGGGGAACATGTGCCTGAAACCCAGGAGTACGGCATCGCTTCGACGGTCTATCGTGCGGTTCGGCCTTTTCACCCTGAGCGTTTTTTTAACGTTATCGACCGGCCCTGGACCAACGGTAAATTGCTGCGCTCCAAAGGTTTTTTCTGGCTGGCGAGCAAGTACCAGGAGGCCGGTAGCTGGTCTCAGGCAGGGGGCTTGATGCGGTATGGATACGCGGGCCGCTGGTGGCGTTTTGTACCCCAGGATCAATGGCCTGAAGATGCAGAAACTCGCGCCGAAATCTTTAAAAAATGGCTTCCTGAGACAGCAGATTGTCGTCAGGAATTGGTGTTTATCGGTCAGCACATCGACTTCAACGCACTCACCGTCGAACTAGATGCCTGCTTGCTGACCGATGCTGAAGTCGCAATGGGCCCTGAAGCCTGGCTACAGCTAAGCGACCCGTTTGGCGACTGGTACAGCGAGGTGGCCGCGTGATGAAGGCTGACGCACGCCTTATTCAACATGCACAGGGGAAAGCCCCGCAGGTATTGACGCGTATCCACGAGGAAGGCGTAAACATGGCCGTGTGGCAACGCGCCCTGCCGGTCCATATCGCAGACTTCTGTGCGCTGTTGTTGTCACTTGATGAGCCCCTGTCGCAAGCCTTGAGCTTCGAATTACCCGATGAAAATA
This sequence comes from Pseudomonas lundensis, assembly GCF_015377145.2. Classification (NCBI taxonomy): domain Bacteria; kingdom Pseudomonadati; phylum Pseudomonadota; class Gammaproteobacteria; order Pseudomonadales; family Pseudomonadaceae; genus Pseudomonas; species Pseudomonas lundensis. The sequence continues at coordinate 4,864,876 of NZ_CP062158.2, read as the reverse complement.
CGCCGCCCAATCTGCAAGGGCTGGCGCAGCGATTCTGCGACCTGGAAGGCTATACGGCCTTCATGGCAGATGTTTGCTGGCTAGTCAGTGCCTACGCGTGCCTGCTTGGGGCCAAGCGCGTTGGACTGCGCCTCAGAGCCCTGGATAAAGCCATGTGTCCGCGCTTTCATGTGGACCATGTGCCCGCACGACTGGTGACGACTTATGCCGGGCCGGGCAGCGAGTGGGTAGAAGAAGGCGTGATGGACCGTCAGCATTTAGGCAATGATCAGGCTGAGGGCCCCGACAGGACGTTCATTCAGCAGATGAGCGCGGGAGACGTCGCGCTGCTTAAAGGCGAAAAGTGGCAGGGCAATCAGGGGGCGGGTTTGATCCATCGTTCACCGGCATTGAAAACCGGGGAGCGACGGCTGATTTTGACCCTCGACTGGCTCGCCTGAGGCATATTGCAGCCTTGGATTCCTAAAGAAGCGGGCGATGATGTTGCACAACATTCCTACTCATGTGATCGCCGGGCCGCTCGGTGCAGGTAAAACCAGTCTGATTCAGCACCTGATGGCACAGAAGCCTGCACACGAGCGCTGGGCGGTTTTGGTGAATGAGTTCGGGCAAATCGGTCTCGACGCGGCCTTGATGAGTTCGGCAGATGATCAAATCGCGATCACTGAAGTGGCGGGCGGGTGCGTGTGTTGCGTGAACGGCGCGCCTTTTCAAATTGGCTTGAGCCGCCTTTTGCGCAAGGCAAAACCCGACCGCCTGTTCATCGAACCCTCTGGCCTTGGCCATCCCGCGCGCATCCTCCAGCAGTTAAGCGTGACGCCCTGGCTGGGTGTTTTGGCGCTACAACCCTGCGTCATGGTCTTGGATACCGAAGCACTCGCTCAGGGAAAACCCTTGCCGCAAAGTCAGCGCGAAGCCTTGGAAATGGCCGGTTTATTGGTCATGAATAAATCTAATAGTGTGGAAAAAGAGCAACGTGAGCAGATTGCATCATGCCTGCCAAAGTGCCCTCTGCTATGGACCGAACAGGGCTACATCCCGCTAAATACGCTGCCTGTAGCCACTATTAGCGATATTCATGCTGTGGATAACTCATTGATTTATAAGGATTTTAATTCAATAGGTAGCATTTTTTCCGGGCCTGAGACGCCCATTATTGTGTTCAGTCAGCAGCCTGAAGGGTGGAGTGCCGGCTGGAAATGGCATCCGTCGCGCCAGTTTGATCTGCAAGCGCTGATCCGATGGCTTGAAGGCCTGAATTGGCTGCGTGCAAAGCTGGTTGTTCATGGATCTGCGGGCTGGATGTCCTCAAATTCGCTGAAAAATCGGCTGGAACCCTGGAAAAACGCTGAATGGCGCAAAGATTCACGTATTGAACTGATCTTCGACGCCCCGCAGGACCTGAATGCCCTGACAGAAGGCCTGCAACAATGCCTTTCGCACTGAATTTCCTCTGAAAAGTGCCAATCTGTACTGGTAAAGTTGTCCTACAATTCGTGCTGATTGCGAAAAATTGAGCTGAAAATATCCACTGGAAAGCGTCTATTTAGGGGTTTTCAGGCGTTTTTAGTGCAATCTGCAAGAAAGTTATCCACAGGCCGCCTAAAGAACGTAGAGAAGGCTGCCGCGTCCCAGGAGAGGATCAAGTTTCTCCCGGGTTCGGCACTATTGGCGGGGTTTGGTGTGTTGCTGGCGCCATTGGCTGAGTTCGATGACTTGAGCGCTGGGGATATCGCGCTGTTCAGGCTCTGGCTCAGCCTTGAACGGGTAGGGGGCCAGTTCAATTTTGGCGCTGTGGGCTCCAAATTGAGTGATGGTGCCCGCATGGCGCTGATCACCGGTGACGGTGAATTCAAAGTTATACACACGGGCCAGGCGGCGATTGCCCTTGGCGTCCGGGATAAAGGCGATTTTCTTCAGGGCCACGTTTTCATCGAGTAACTCGATGTCGAGTTTGTTGCAGTGCTGTTTGACGCGCTCCAACGCCCGCTCGCGCATGCCGTGGTTGTGCCACAGCCAGGCAGCACCTGTTGCCAACAACATCAGCACAAACATATTTCCAAGGGTCAGCATCACATGTGCTCCAACAGAGTGGGCTCAGCTTAACTGCGTCTTCAGCCTGTCGTACAGGTTGCTTTTCGTCGCATACTGCGTGGCTTGAATCCACACGCAGTCTGGAAGCCGGCATGAAACGTACGCCTCACTTACTCGCCATCCAATCCCACGTGGTTTTCGGCCATGCCGGCAACAGCGCGGCCGTTTTTCCCATGCAGCGCGTGGGCGTCAATGTATGGCCTTTGAATACCGTGCAGTTCTCAAACCACACTCAGTATGGCCAATGGGCTGGCGAAGTGCTGGCCCCGGACCAAATTCCGGCGTTGGTTGACGGGATTGCCGCCATCGGTGAGCTGGGCAACTGCGACGCCGTGTTATCCGGCTATTTGGGCAGCGCTGCGCAAGGGCGAGCCATTCTCAGTGGGGTCGCGCGGATCAAGGCCGTTAACCCCAACGCGCTGTACCTGTGCGACCCGGTCATGGGGCACCCGGAGAAAGGCTGCATTGTGCCGTACGAAGTCAGTGATTTTCTGCTGAATGAAGCGGCCGCCGTGGCCGACTTTCTGTGCCCCAACCAGTTGGAGCTGGACAGCTTCTGTGGTCGTCACCCGCAGTCGCTGTTCGATTGCCTGGCGATGGCGCGCAGCCTGTTGGCACGCGGCCCCAAGGCCGTTCTGGTCAAGCACTTGTCCTACCCTGGCAAGCCGGAAGAAAGTTTCGAAATGCTGCTGGTCACCCCTGAAGGCAATTGGCACCTGCGCCGCCCATTACTGGCGTTTCCCCGTCAGCCCGTCGGTGTGGGCGACTTGACGTCCGGCTTGTTCCTGGCGCGGGTATTGCTGGGAGATAGCCTGGTCGCCGCGTTCGAATTTGCCGCTTCGGCCGTGCATGAAGTGCTGCTGGAAACCCAGGCGTGCACCAGCTACGAACTGCAACTGGTGCGTGCCCAGGACCGCATTGCTCACCCGCGAGTGCGGTTTGAGGCGATGCCGATCCACCTGTAAACCCCGTTTGCTGGCGATAAAACCTTCCCGGTCATTCAAAAATGACGGAATGGGCTGAATCGCCAGCACGCATGCTCCTACAGGAGCGGCTGAGGTTTACAGCGTTTCGTCTTTCAATTCCTGATAGCGTTTTTCCAGTTCCTGTCGGATCTGACGACGCTGTTTACCCTGGATAAAGCGACGTTTGTCTTCGCTGTTAACGGGCTGTAAAGGCGGTACAGCCGCCGGCTTGCGATCATCGTCCACCGCCACCATGGTGAAGAAGCAGCTGTTGGTGTGACGCACGGAGCGCTCACGGATGTTTTCAGTGACGACCTTGATCCCCACTTCCATCGACGTGGTGCCGGTGTAGTTGACCGAGGCCAGAAAGGTCACCAGCTCACCGACATGCACCGGCTCGCGAAAAATAACCTGATCGACTGACAGGGTCACGACATAGCGCCCGGCATAGCGGCTAGCACAGGCGTAGGCGACTTCGTCGAGGTACTTGAGCAGGGTTCCGCCGTGAACATTGCCAGAAAAATTGGCCATGTCCGGGGTCATCAAGACCGTCATCGACAGTTGGGCGTTTCCGGGTTCCATAGCAGCAGGCTCGCGGTAAAGTTGCAGCAGTGAAAAAGGTATCTCTGTGGATACTTTTCGCGTTTTTGAAAGCTTCAACAACGGGACGCTGCCGCACGGGCTGCCGTCACGCTCTGGCGCACATGTTTCCACATATTGCGCTGCCTTTCTGCGGTAAATCCCGGTGTTAACCTGCAAACGCCCGTTTGCCGGGTATTTCCTACACTTCAAGCGTCCGCTACGCACAGAGTAATCCTCTGTGTCTGTCGTTTTGTTTCTGGACAGCACTCACACAAGGAGGCGACACGTCATGCATGCCATCAGTTTTATTCAGGATCTGGCAGTCATCATGCTGGTCGCAGGTGTGGTGACCATTCTATTTCACCGTTTCAAGCAGCCCGTGGTCTTGGGGTACATCGTGGCGGGTTTCATCATTGGCCCGCATACGCCACCGTTTGGCCTGATTCACGACGAACAGACCATCAAAACCCTGGCGGAGTTGGGGGTGATATTCCTGATGTTCTGCCTGGGGCTTGAGTTCAGCCTGCGCAAACTGTTCAAAGTGGGCGCCACGGCGTTTATCGCGGCGTTCATGGAAATCACCCTGATGATCTGGATCGGCTACGAGATTGGCCGCTGGTTCGACTGGAACACCATGGACGCGTTGTTCCTCGGCGCCATCTTGGCTATCTCGTCGACCACGATCATCGTCAAGGCGCTGAACGACCTGAAAATGAAAAACGAACGATTCGCACAGCTGATTTTTGGCGTGCTGATCGTCGAGGACATTTTGGGCATCGGGATTATTGCCCTGCTTTCCAGCATCGCCGTCAGTGGCAGCGTGAGCCCGGAAGAGGTGTTCTCGACCGTCGGCAAACTCTCGTTGTTCATGATCGTGGCGTTGGTCATTGGCATTTTGCTGGTACCCCGGGTACTGGCTTATGTAGCCCGGTTTGAAAGCAATGAGATGCTGCTGATTACCGTGCTGGGGCTGTGTTTTGGTTTCTGTCTGCTCGTGGTCAAGCTGGAGTACAGCATGGTGCTGGGGGCGTTTTTGATCGGTGCAATCATGGCCGAATCCCGGCAGCTGCTGAAAATCGAAAGGCTGATCGAGCCAGTGCGTGACCTCTTCAGTGCGATCTTTTTCGTCGCCATCGGCTTGATGCTCGATCCTGCCATCTTGTGGGAATACGCTCTGCCGATAGTCGTCATTACCTGCGCGGTAGTACTGGGCAAGATGTTGTCCTGTGGCTTGGGTGCGTTTATCGCAGGCAATGATGGACGGACCTCGCTGAGAGTCGGGATGGGGCTCTCTCAGATCGGAGAGTTTTCATTCATCATCGCGGCACTGGGCATGACCTTGCAGGTCACCAGCAGCTTCCTGTACCCCGTAGCGGTCGCTGTATCGGTGCTGACCACCCTGATGACCCCGTATTTGATTCGCGCCGCTGATCCGCTCTCGCTCAAGCTGGCGCAGATCATGCCCAACCGGGTGTCGCGCGTGTTCGGGCTCTATGGCGAATGGCTGAGCAGTATTCAGCCCCAGGGCGAAGGGGCACGGTTGGCGGCGATGATTCGCAAGATCTTGCTGCAGGTGGGTGTCAATCTGGCTCTGGTGATGGCCATTTTCTTTGCCGGGGGGTATTTCGCCCCTCGCATTGCGGTGTATTTGCAGGGGTGGGTGATGAAATCGAGCTGGCAGCACGGCTTGATCTGGGGCGCCGCGTTATTGCTGTCGCTGCCGTTTCTGATCGCGGCGTATCGCAAACTCAAGGCACTGTCGATGCTCTTGGCAGAGATGGGGGTTAAACCCGAGATGGCGGGGCGGCACACACAGCGCGTCCGTCGCGTGATTGCTGAAGTGATCCCGATTCTGTCGTTGCTGGTGATCTTCTTGCTGCTGTCAGCCTTGTCCGCCAGCATCTTGCCGACCAATGAACTGCTGATCGTGATTGCGGTGGTTGCAGCCGGGGTCGCGGCGGTGTTGTGGCGCTGGTTCGTGCGCATTCACACGCGCATGCAAGTGGCCTTGCTGGAAACCCTCGACAATCACAAGGATGTGGGCCACTAGCGGCCTGGTTTATCTTCTGCAGGAGCGAGCTTGCCTCGTGATGGGGATGGTGCTCAGCCCCTCTCGCGCACGCTCACTCCTGCAAAGCAGCTGGCGGGTGTATCAGCTTTCCAGCCAGACATCCCGTGCCCAGTGCCAGACCGATTCCCATGTCTCTTCGGTAACCAGCTCTTCTTCGGCGGACCACAGCACGACCGTGCCGTCTTCCTCGACGCAGTAGTAGTCGTCGCCGTCCTGACAGATAGGGATCAGACTGCGGTCTACGCCCGCATCCCATGCATTGGCCGCGACGTCAGGCAGGTAGGTATGCGATTGCGGGTCGGTCACAGTGACCGGCTCTAGGCTGCCATACACCACGTCGCTGACTGTCAGCAAAAACTCTCGGAAAACAAAGGGAATATCGATGAACAGCTGTTCTTCGATTTCCACCAGCAAATCTTCGTCAGGCAGTTCCAGAGGAACCGGGACGGGTTCATTTGCCTCACGCAATTGTTCAATGATCTCTTCCACGACCTCAATCCTCATACTCTAATGGCGCGGTTTTATATGACGCGCTTTATACAGTAGCTCGTTATAAGTGCAATCGTGAAATGCAAAGCCCCGGACAAGTCCGGGGCTTTGGTTACAACCTGTTAAGCGAAATCGATCAGCCGTTCTGACGGATACCGGCTACAAGCCAAGGCTGGTTTTCACCTTGAACGCGTTCCATGTTCCAGCTTTCGCTGAAGGCTTCACCCTGATCAAAACGCGAGGTTTTGGAGAGGCCGCTGAACGTCAGTGTGGCGATGGTTTTATCGGCGCGATCGTCCAGGCCGTCCAGCTGAACGGTCAGGTTGTCGATGTACGTCGAGTTGAAGCCATCACCCAGATCAGCGCGCTCGCGCTTGAGGAATTCAAGCATTTGCGGAGTGACGAACTCAGCGATCTTGTCCATTTCATTAGCGTCCCAATGCTGTTGCAAGGACTGGAAATGGTTGCGCGCGGCTTCCAGGAAGCTCTGCTCGTTGAACCAGGCGGGCGCGTTGATGACCGGGCGTGGCGCCGCGGCAGAAGAACCGCCACCGAAGATCGACGCAGTGGCTGGCTTGGCGTCGAACGCTTCGCGCTGCATCGGTGCGTGACCCGCCGGGGCCAGGTCAGCTTGTTGCTTGCGACGACGCGCGGCGATGAAGCGGAAGATCACAAACGCAATGACCGCCATGATCAGGATGTCGAAGATCTGCATGCCCTGGAAGCCGTCGCCCATGAACATGGAAGCCAGCAGGCCGCCGGCAGCGATACCGGCCAGAGGGCCAAGCCAGCGTGAAGCACCACCGGCCTTGGCAGCTGCGCCAGCAGCGGCAGGGGCTGCGGCTGGAGAGGCAGGAGCGGCTTGGCGAGTCTGGTGGCTAGGCGCCGAACCAAAACTTTTGCCGCCGCCGAAGCGCTTGGCATTTGCGTCGAGACTCATCGTCAAACCGATGCACAACGCCATGGCGATGCTAAGAAAACGTTTCATAAAGGGAATTCCCATTTGTGGATGACACGCGCGCCATGGTGCACAGGTGAGGTGTGACTGGCTAGCGGTGAAGTGTTTCGGGTTTTTGCCTAATTTAGAGTAAGACGTTTCTTTGTATTCTGTAGTTCACGTTGAAAAGCCACGATTGTCGACTCAGTGGGGCCCACGGTACGGCGTCTCTAGCGCTTGAGCGCCAGCATCACCACGCCCGCCGTGATCAAGCCGATTCCGCCCCATTGCCGCAGGTCGAGTTTTTCGCCCAGCAGCAGTACACCGATGATCGCCACCAGTACCACGCTGAGCTTGTCCACCGGTGCGACGAGTGACGCGGGCCCCAGTTTCAAGGCGCGGAAGTAGCAAAGCCAGGATGCCCCGGTCGCCAACCCCGACAACGCTAAAAACAGGTAACTGCGTGGGGAAATCGAACTCAGCGGTTGATACTGGCCTGTGGCGTAAAGAATCAGCGCTAGGCTGACCAGCACCACTGCGGTACGCAACAACGTCGCGAAGTCGGAATTGACGTGTTCGATTCCGACCTTGGCAAAGATCGCCGTCAGCGCGGCGAACGTGGCTGACAACAGGGCCCAGAATGTCCAGGAAGAAAAAAAGCCTGAGCCCATGTTGCCTACCTTATCGTCCGATGGCTGTCGGGTTGCTGTCAGACCGCCTCAAGTTTGGCGTAGCCCATCATCAGCCACTTGCTGCCTTCAGAGAAGTTGACCTGCACCCGCGCCTGCGCACCGGCGCCCTCGAAGTTGAGGATCACACCTTCACCGAATACCGCATGCTTGACCATCTGACCCAGTTTGAATTCGGTTTCCGGAATCTCCGAACCCCCAAACAGGGTGCTGGCGCTCTGCTGTTGACCGCCGCCGAAAGGGCGGCTGACGCTGTTGGACAAACGCACTTCCTGAATCAGCCCTTTTGGCACTTCACGTACGAAGCGTGAAACCTTGTTGTAGGTCTCGCTACCGTAAAGACGTCGGGTCTCAGCATAGGTCATCACTAGGTTCTGCATGGCCCGTGTGATGCCCACGTACGCCAGTCGGCGCTCCTCCTCAAGACGACCGGGCTCTTCAAGGCTCATCTTGTGCGGGAACAGGCCTTCTTCCATGCCCACCAGGAACACGTAGGGGAATTCCAGCCCTTTGGCGCTGTGCAGGGTCATCAACTGGATGCCGTCTTCGTGCTCTTGCGCCTGGGTGTCGCCGGCCTCCAGCGACGCATGGCCGAGGAATGCGGCCAACGGTGTCAGTTCTTCGTCTTCTTCCGTGTTCTCGAAGTTGCGCGCGGCGCTGACCAGTTCCTCAAGGTTTTCTACCCGGGCCTGGCCTTTCTCACCTTTTTCAGCCTGGTGGTAGGCAATCAGCCCGCTTTGCTCGATCACGGTCTGGGTCATCAGATGCAAAGGCATCTCCATGACTTTTGCCGCGAGGCTTTCGATCAATTCGACAAAACCGGCAATGGCACCCGACGCACGGCCGGGCAGCGCTTTATTGGCGATCAGCTGGCGCATGGCTTCCCACATCGACACATCATTGTGACGTGCGTGTTCACGAATCGCTTCGACGGTTTTTTCGCCAATACCGCGAGCCGGGACGTTAATCACCCGCTCCAGTGCAGCATCATTCCCACGGCCTTCAAGCAAACGCAGGTAGGCCATGGCGTTCTTGATCTCGGCGCGTTCGAAGAAGCGCTGGCCGCCATAAATTCGATAAGGAATGCGTTCGCGCAACAACGCCTCTTCCAATACCCGTGACTGGGCGTTGGAGCGATACAAAATGGCGATGTCGTTGTGCGCCAGCCCGGTTTTCAGCGCGCTTTCGATGGTTTCAACCACGTAGCGGGCTTCATCGTGCTCGTTGAATGCGGCGTACAGATTGATCGCTTCGCCATCGCCGCCGTCGGTCCACAGCTCTTTACCCATGCGCCCGGTGTTATTGGCAATCAGCGCGTTGGCGGCCTTGAGGATGCCCGCCGTGGAGCGATAGTTTTGCTCCAGACGAATGGTTTCGGCGTCGGGGAAGTCTGTGGAGTACTGGTAGATGTTCTCAATTTTGGCGCCGCGCCAGCCGTAGATCGACTGATCGTCATCGCCGACCACCATCAAGCTGTCGCCACCCTTGGCCAGCAAGCGCAACCAGGCGTATTGAACGGCGTTGGTGTCCTGGAACTCGTCCACGAGAATGTGCCGGAAACGCTTTTGATAGTGCGCCAGCAGGCCCGGGTTATCGCGCCACAGATCGAGCGCACGCAACAGCAACTCGGAGAAGTCGATCACACCTGCGCGCTGGCACGCGGCCTCATAGGCCTCATAAATGCTGCGCATGGTGGCCAGGAACAAATCGCCGCTGGCCTGAATATGTTGCGGACGCAGGCCTTCGTCTTTTTGACCGTTGATAAACCACTGCGCCTGACGCACTGGCCAACGCTGTTCGTCCAGCCCCAGTTCCCGAATCACACGCTTGACCAAGCGTTGCTGGTCGTCGCTGTCGAGGATCTGGAAGGTCTGGCTCAGCCCGGCTTCTTGCCAGTGAGCCCGCAGCAGGCGATGCGCCAGCCCGTGGAACGTCCCGACCCACATGCCGGCCGGGTTGATCCCCATGAGCTGTTCGATGCGATGACGCATCTCGGCAGCGGCCTTGTTGGTGAACGTCACCGACAGGACGGAGTGGGGTGAGGCGTTCTCGACCTGGATCAACCAGGCGATACGGTGCACCAGCACACGGGTTTTGCCGGAACCTGCGCCGGCCAGGACCAACTGACGCCCGACACTGGCCGTGACGGCCTGACGTTGGGCATCGTTGAGGGAATTCAATAAGAGAGAGAGATCTTCGCGCATCGGGGCATTCTAGGGTGCTGGCTCAAACCGGGCAAACGCCAATCCTGTTCCCGCGGGCCGTCTGTCGCAGCTTCGGCACACGTCTTTGAAAAGGCAGGCCGCGCATCTGTTAATTGCGTGGCGTTATTTCGTCTTTTTAATGACGTGTCTCAGTTTGGTCGTGAGCATTGCTTGTGTATGCTCGGGCGACTTTTTTGGCTCATCCACTGATAAGAATATTGCCAATGATTCAGGGTCTTAGTGCGTCGGGTGTGTTGATCGGCACCGGGCTCGGTTTTTTTCTGACTGTGCTGGGGGTTGCCGGCTGGCAAGTCAATCAGCGCCGTCGTGGGAAATCTCAATCTTTGCCGACACTGCCAGAGGCGCAGTCCCCGGCTGCGGAGCGTTTACGCGAGGCTGAGCAGCGACGCCTGGCGGCCACCGTCTTTGAAGCGGCCAGCGAGGGCATTGTGATCCTCGACCCGGATTACCGCATGTTGGCGGTGAATCAGGCATTCAGTCGATTCAGCGGTTATGCGGTTGAAGAACTGGTCGGCCGCCGCGTGAGCGAGCTGGCGTGCAGCCGCGATGCGCTGCGCCACTTCCCGGTCATCCAGCCTGTTTTGGAGCAGCAGGACCGCTGGCAGGGTGAGTTGGTTGAAACGCGCAAAACCGGCGAGTTGTACCCGCAGTGGCTGCAATTGAAAGTGGTGCGTGATGATGACGGGCACATCAGTCATATCGTGGCGTTTGTCAGTGACCTGTCGGCGCGGCGCCGCTCCGAAGCCCGTGTTCGCCACCTTACCCACTTCGATGAACTGACCGGACTGGCCAATCGCCTGTTGTTCAAAGAGCGGCTTGAAGAGGCCAATCAACGGGCTCGCCAAGGCGCGCGTAACCTTGCCCTGCTGTACATCAACCTGGATCGATTCAAGCTGTTGAACGACAGTCTTGGATCAGAACTGGCTGATCAGGTCCTGCACAAAGTCGCCAGACGCCTGACCAAAGCGCTGCCTGAAGCCGACACCATCGCGCGGTTGTCAGGGGATGAGTTCGCGGTGTTGTTCGACTCCTACGCCAGCCTGACCAGTCTGGCGCGGGTCGCGACGCGGCTGCTGGCCAAGCTGGGCCGGCCGCTTATGATTGAGGGCCATGAACTGGTCATCAGCGCGTCCATGGGGATCAGCCTGCTGCCCGACAGTGCGCGGGACATCGCCACGCTGGTGAGTCAGTCGAATCAGGCCATGCTCCAAGCCAAGCACTTGGGCGGCGGCAGTTTTCAATTCTTCAGCCACAGCTTGCAGCACAGCACCCTGGAGCGCTTACAGCTGGAAAACCAATTGCGCAAAGCGATTGCCGAACAGCAACTGACCGTCTTCTATCAACCCAAGATGTGCCTGGCGACGGGCCGTATGAACGGAGCCGAAGCACTTGTGCGCTGGGATCACCCCCAGTTGGGCAGCGTGCCGCCGGGCGATTTCATCGGCCTGGCCGAAGAGACCGGGCTGATCGGGCCCATCGGTGAGTTTGTGTTGCGCGAGGCGTGTCGGCAGGCCTGCCAATGGCAGCGCGAAGGGCTGGGGCCGATACGGGTGTCGGTCAATTTGTCGGTGCACCAATTACGGCAGGGCAAGCTGGTCAGTCTGGTGCGTCAGGTGCTCGAAGAATCCGGGCTGGCGCCGCAGTATCTGGAGCTTGAATTGACGGAAAGCCAGCTGCTCGACAGCGTTGAGTCCATTATTTCGACCTTTGAGCAGTTGCATCAGTTGGGCGTCAAACTGGCGATTGACGACTTTGGCACCGGGTATTCCTCCCTCAGTTACCTCAAACGGTTTGCCGTGGACTACGTCAAAATCGACCAGACCTTCATTCGTGGCGTAGGGCGCTGCGCTGAAGACGAAGCCATCACCAAGGCAATCATTGCGATGGCTCATAGCCTTGAATTAATGGTTGTGGCAGAAGGCGTGGAAGAAGACGTGCAACTGGCTTTTCTCAAGGCGCAACAGTGCGACGAAGTGCAGGGGTATTTGATCAGTCGTCCGATTAACGCGGCCGCTTTGGGCGATTTATTGCGCAGCGATGTAGTCTTTTTGTAGTGCTCAAAAGGGCTACATAGAGCGCGGGCGGCCTGAATAGGGGAGGAAGCCGCGGTTTTAGTCGTGGATTGGTTGGGCAGAAAACGAATTCTTGTAGTATAACTACAAGATTGCTACATCCCGGCCATCCAACCCTTTCAGACCGAGTCCTGCCCTTTGAACTTGCTGCAACATATCGCCCAGTCACGCCACTTGTTACGTAAATCGGAACTCAAGGTCGCCGATCACGTGCTGCTTGATCCTGCGGCTGTAATGCACAGTTCCATGGCCGACCTTGCCCACAGCGTGGGTATCAGTGAGCCCACCATCGTGCGCTTTTGCCGGGCGATTGGTTGCTCGGGGTTTCAGGACCTGAAACTCAAGCTGGCGCAAAGCCTTGCGGCGGGTGCCAGCTTTGGCCAGTTTGCCATCCACGAAGACGACTCGGTCGCTGACTACAGCCTGAAAATTTTCGACACCACACTCCACACCCTGATGGACGTGCGCGAAAAACTCGACCCGGTCGCTTTGCAGCGCGCTGTGACAGCGATGTCTCAGGCCCAGCGCGTCGAGTTTTATGGCTTTGGTGCGTCGGGTGCCGTGGCGGCGGATGCTCAGCACAAGTTTTTCCGTTTGTTACTGACGGCAGCGGCGTACTCCGACCCACACATGCAGGCGATGTCGGCTGTCACGTTGAAGCCCACTGACGTGGCGATTTGCATTTCCCAGTCCGGGCGCTCCAAGGACCTGTTGATTACCGCCAACCTGGTGCGTGAAAGCGGTGCGACATTGATCACCTTGTGCCCGAGCCAAACGCCGCTGGCGGAACTGGCGACCGTCAACCTGGCGATTGATGTGCACGAAGACACCGAAATCTATACGCCGCTGACCTCGCGCATTGCGCACCTGGTGGTGATCGATGTGCTGGCCATGGGCGTGGCCATGGCGCGCGGCCCGAGCCTGGTCAACCACCTGAAAAGCGTCAAACGCAGCTTGCGCAGCCTGCGCCTGTCGCCTAAATCGCTGAAAAACATAGAAGACTAACAGCCCCTGGCGCTCTCCCTTCTCAACAGGGAGAGCGGGCGCACCCAGCGCGTTTCACGCATCTGTCATCTCGACTTCCCTAATTCGTCATAAATCTGGTCCATCGTAAAGCTCCCGTACACGCCTTGGGAGACTCGAAATGGCTCAGCCTTACGAAGAACGCAACAGCGCCGTCAAAACCCGCCGCCAACAGGAAGATCAGCGCCGCATGGCCTTCCGACGTGCGATTGAAGACCATACGGACCAGCGCCAATTGCGCCTGGAAACAGCCGACTACCCGGACCTGAGCGCCATCAATTATTGGCAAGCCTCGTCGGCAAGTGGCCGTCGAAGCGCTCAACCAACGCGCTGATTTGCAGACGCTCGCTGCGGATAAACCCCAGAAATGCATGCGCCACCGGTGACAGGCGCTTGGCTTTGGCCTGCACCACGCACCAACTGCGGTACAGCGGCAACTCCTCGACAGGCAGCTCGCGCAGCAAGCCTGTCGCCAACTCCAGGCTGACGGCGTGGCGCGTTAACAGCGCCACGCCCAGCCCGGCCACGGCGCACTCACGCTGGGCATCGGTCGAGGCCACCTCCAGCGTTTGATTGAAGTGCACGCGCTTCTCCTTGAAATACTCCTCACACGCCCTGCGCGTGCCCGACCCTTGCTCGCGCATTAACAGCGTGAAGGGTTCCAGGTCCTGCAAATGCAAGGTGTCGCGCTGGCTCAGCGGGTGGTCGGGCGGGGCGACGGCCACGATCGGGTTATTCAAAAACGGCAAAAATTCCAGCCCCATGTCCAGCGGCACCATCGACATGATCACCAGATCATCGCGGTTGTCCGACAGCCTGCGCACTGCTTGTGCGCGGTTGACGACCGTGAGCTGCAAATTCACTTCCGGGTGCTGGCGCTTGAACGCGGCGAACAGGTGTGGCACGAAATACTTCGCGCTGGATTCCACCGCCAATTTCAGTTGACCTTGCAGCGAGCCGAGCATGTCGGACAACTGCATATCTAGGTTTTCCAGGCGGCCAAAAATATCGCGACTGGCGCGCTGAAGCGCTTCAGCGGCTTCGGTCATGTACAGTTTTTTGCCCACATAATCGAACAACGGCTGCCCGATCAGCTCTTCTAACTGACGAATTTGTAGACTTACGGCGGGTTGCGTCAGCGACATTTCTTCTGCCGCACGGCTGTAAGAACGCAGGTCACACACTTCATTGAACACTTGAAGTTGTCGAAAAGTGATACGCATCAATGACTTACGCATTTTTGACGTTTATTCCGAGCGCAGGGGGTGGGCTGACTATAAGTCGTTACTTATGCACAACCCAAGAATTATTGATTTTTGTTTATCAATGCGCAGGTCTAGTGTGACGACACAACGGTTCAGACACATTTGGACACGTGCCGACCTGGTCTAGCAGGTCGTTTGTTCCATGGGCTTTAGGAAAATCCAAGTGATAAAAAAGATCCTGATCGCCAACCGCGGAGAAATTGCTGTGCGCATCGTGCGTGCCTGCGCCGAGATGGGCATTCGCTCTGTCGCGGTCTACTCCGAAGCGGATCGGCATGCTTTGCACGTCAAGCGCGCCGATGAAGCGCACAGCATTGGTGAAGACCCGCTGGCCGGTTATCTGAACCCGCGCAAACTGGTGAACCTGGCGGTCGAAACCGGCTGTGACGCCTTGCACCCCGGTTACGGCTTCTTGTCAGAAAACGCTGAATTGGCTGACATCTGCGCAGAACGCGGCATCAAGTTTATTGGTCCGGCCGCTGAAGTCATTCGCCGCATGGGTGACAAGACCGAAGCCCGCCGCAGCATGATCAAAGCCGGTGTGCCGGTCACGCCAGGCACCGAAGGCAACGTGGCCGATATCCACGAAGCGTTGCTCGAAGGCGAGCGCATTGGCTACCCGGTCATGCTCAAGGCCACCTCGGGCGGTGGCGGTCGCGGCATTCGCCGTTGCAACAGCCGTGAAGAGCTGGAGCAAGCCTTCCCCCGTGTGATCTCCGAAGCCACCAAAGCCTTTGGTTCGGCCGAAGTGTTCCTCGAAAAATGCATCGTCAACCCCAAGCACATCGAAGCGCAGATTCTCGGTGACAGCTTTGGCAACGTGGTGCATCTGTTCGAGCGTGACTGCTCGATTCAGCGCCGTAACCAGAAGCTCATCGAAATCGCCCCAAGCCCCCAGCTGACCCCGGAACAGCGCGCCTACATCGGCGACCTGTCTGTGCGCGCAGCCAAGGCCGTGGGCTATGAGAATGCTGGCACCGTGGAGTTCCTGCTCGCCGAGGGCGAGGTGTACTTCATGGAGATGAACACCCGGGTGCAGGTGGAACACACCATCACCGAAGAAATCACCGGCATCGACATCGTTCGCGAACAAATCCGTATCGCCTCCGGCTTGCCGCTGTCGATCAAGCAAGAAGACATTCAGCACCGCGGCTTTGCCCTGCAATTCCGGATCAACGCCGAAGACCCGAAAAACAACTTCCTGCCCAGCTTCGGCAAGATCACGCGCTACTACGCGCCCGGTGGCCCCGGCGTGCGCACAGACACGGCGATCTACACCGGCTACACCATTCCGCCGTTTTACGACTCCATGTGCCTGAAGCTGGTGGTGTGGGCGCTGACCTGGGAAGAAGCGATGGACCGTGGTTTGCGCGCCCTCGACGACATGCGTCTGCAAGGGGTCAAAACCACGGCCGCGTACTACCAGGAAATCCTGCGTAACCCGGAATTCCGTAGCGGCCAGTTCAACACCAGCTTTGTCGAAAGCCATCCCGAACTGACCAACTACTCGATCAAGCGCAAACCCGAAGAGCTGGCATTGGCCATCGCTGCCGCCATCGCCGCCCACGCAGGCCTGTGAGGAACATAAGAATGTCCAAGAAGATTTTTGTAACTGACACCATCCTGCGTGACGCCCACCAGTCGCTGCTGGCGACCCGCATGCGCACCGAAGACATGCTGCCGATCTGCGACAAGCTCGACAAAGTCGGCTACTGGTCGCTGGAGGTGTGGGGCGGCGCGACGTTTGATGCCTGCGTGCGCTTCCTCAAGGAAGACCCGTGGGAGCGTCTGCGCCAACTGCGCGCGGCACTGCCCAACACCCGCCTGCAAATGTTGCTGCGCGGCCAGAACCTGCTGGGCTATCGCCACTACAGCGACGACGTGGTCAAAGCATTTGTGGCCAAGGCTGCGGTCAACGGCATCGACGTATTCCGCATCTTTGACGCCATGAACGACGTGCGTAACCTGCGGGTCGCCATCGAAGCGGTCAAGGCGGCTGGCAAGCACGCACAGGGCACCATCGCCTACACCACCAGCCCGGTTCACACCACCGAAGCGTTCGTGGCGCAAGCCAAGCAGATGGAAGCCATGGGCTGCGATTCCGTCGCCATCAAAGACATGGCCGGTCTGCTGACACCCTTCGCCACGGGTGATCTGGTCAAGGCACTGAAAGCTGAAATCAGCCTGCCGATTTTTATTCACTCCCACGACACCGCCGGTCTGGCAGCCATGTGCCAGCTCAAAGCAGTGGAAAACGGCGCCGACCACATCGACACCGCGATCTCCAGCTTCGCGTGGGGCACCAGCCACCCTGGCACCGAATCGATGGTTGCAGCCCTCAAAGGCAGCGAATACGACACCGGCCTGGACCTGGCGCTGTTGCAGGAAATTGGTTTGTACTTCTACGCCGTGCGTAAGAAGTATCACCAGTTTGAAAGCGAATTCACCGCCGTTGATACCCGTGTGCAGGTCAACCAAGTGCCGGGCGGCATGATCTCCAACTTGGCCAACCAGCTCAAAGAGCAGGGCGCACTGAACCGCATGAACGAAGTGCTGGCCGAGATCCCGCGGGTGCGCGAAGACCTGGGCTTCCCGCCGCTGGTGACCCCGACTTCGCAAATCGTGGGGACGCAGGCGTTCTTCAACGTACTGGCAGGCGAGCGCTACAAAACCATCACCAACGAAGTGAAACTTTACCTGCAAGGTGGCTACGGCAAGGCGCCGGGCGTGGTGAATGAAAAGCTGCGTCGTCAGGCGATCGGCAACGAAGAGCTGATAGACGTGCGTCCGGCCGATTTGCTCAAGCCGGAAATGGTCAAACTGCGCGGTGAAATTGGCGCGCTGGCCACGTCCGAAGAAGACGTGCTGACCTACGCCATGTTCCCGGACATCGGCCGTAAATTCCTTGAAGAGCGTGCGGCGGGTGCCTTGGTGCCTGAAGCCCTGCTGCCGATCCCGGAAGCGGGCGGCGTGACCAAGGCCGGTGGCGAAGGCGTACCGACCGAATTCGTGATCGACGTACACGGCGAAAGCTACCGCGTGGACATCACCGGAGTGGGTGTCAAAGCCGAAGGCAAGCGTCACTTCTACCTCTCCATCGACGGCATGCCGGAAGAAGTGGTGTTCGAGCCGCTCAACGAATTCGTCGGCAGCGCGATTGGCAAGCGCAAGCAAGCCAGCGAACCGGGCCACGTCAGCACCACCATGCCGGGCAACATCGTCGATGTACTGGTCAGCGTCGGCGACACCGTCAAGGCAGGCCAATCGGTGCTCATTACCGAAGCCATGAAAATGGAGACTGAAGTACAGGCGGCCATTGCCGGCAAAATCATCACCATCCATGTAGTCAAAGGCGACCGCGTCAACCCGGGCGAAATCCTGATCGAAATCGAAGCCTGATACGCCTTTGATTCAAACGCTTTTAACCTCGGGGGAGCACGTGCTCCCCTTTTTTTTTGCGCGCCTCTACCGCGCTGTTCACCCTGCCTGTCGCTGCTGCTCGCGTTCAACCACGTATCAAGGGCTGATGCGGTTAAAACGTCCTGTTCTTTTGTTTCGTTGCGGCTTCGATCAGGCGCAGAGACAACCCTTGTGGTTTCAGCATCTCAACCGGCACATTGACCCAACCGCTGATCCCGTCTTGATCAATCATCGCCACCAGCACCGTGTCGCTTGCGCCCTTGAGGTTTGAGTAAGCGGGAAAATCCACGGTCTTTTGCCCATGCCGATCCAGAATCGACCGGGCCTGTGCATACAGTGCATCGGCGGGCATCCAGCCCCGCCACGCGCGCTCACTTTCACTCATCCCGGATGCCATTTGGGCGTCTCTCAAGTAACTGGCCAGAGTGCCCCACAACGCATTCTCGTCCCCTGGGTTCAAGGGGTCTGAAAGGTCAAAGGTCTGGTTACGAAATTCGAGATCGCGGTCGGTCAACGTCATAAACGCCACCTGACGTTCAATGGCTGTAAATGCCTGGCCACCCTCAAAGGCGATATGGGAAAGCGAAAGCCTGTCCATGCCTTTGAATGGGTTGGTTGTAGCCACGTTGTCATGCAGTTTTTCTTTGTCATACAGCGACGTCAGAAGATAGTTACTGGCCTGCATAGACATGATGACGCGCTGCGGTGTGCGCTCTTCGGGTAATTCCTGTAGCGCACTTGCCTCCTTGCCGTGCATTGAAAGTTGCTGATGAAGGTCTTGAGTCAAGCAACCGAACTGCGCCGTGGCGCCAGGATCCGTCACCGATGTACGACGCAGCAGAGCGCTGATTTCCATTGCGGCAGCAGACAACGTCACCTGGATACCCGCCTGGGTGGGTAGCACCTTGGTCGCGGCTGCGTCTGAGGCGTCGGTTGGGGGTTTATCGGGCCACTTTAAGGTGGCACCCGCAGCAATGGCCCGATGGGTCATCAGAAAGTCTGCTCGAAGTGGGTTCATCATGACGCCTCTCAGAGTGGCAGACAGCGGCAGTCTGCAACGGTTGTTAAAACGTACAGTGAGTAAATGCCTGTTCGAGCAGTACATCGACAGCCGGTTTTATTAACTTTAAGTCATTGCGCGGGTTTAATTGATTTAAAGAAGCGTCTTACATTGATACGTAATAAGGGGCGTTATTCATTAATGATAAAACGCGAAAGTTGCCGTGTAGTTGTAGGGGATTCTCCACGTTGGCGATTGAAAGGTCAGGCACGTTGCCGAAGTGGTGCCTGTGGAAACGGCACTTTTATTAAAGCGCGGGCCTGAAACATGCACGACATGCGACGCTGAAAACCTGCAGACAGTGCCCGCGCGTGCGCGTCTGTAGGTTGCCGTCACTTCAGATGAAGTGCCTCCGATATCAAAGCTCACAGGTGCCGTCTGGCCCGGGGCAATGCTCATTGGAAAATGGCCAGGAGGGTAGCTGGATACAAGCAGGAGCACTTCAGGCGTGGCATTTTGAACATTCACCGTGACTGAATTGGCATGTACGAGGCTCGCGGCCATGACACTCCAGCCACACAGCAGCCAGATCAGTGCGGTATTAACTGTTGGGGTTTTCATTGTTTAGTCCTTTAGCGTTAAACAACCTTTTCATGTGAGGCTAAAAAATAACGCATGAAAATCGCGGAAAAGACTATTTACGTAGTGTTTGCGTATGGGCGTTTACGAGGCTGAATGAACGGGCTTAAAAGCAATGGCGAAGAGGACAGGAAGCTGGATTCAAATGTGCTCGCGCTCCGTGTGCATTCCAGCGCTGCATCAACAAACCCATCGGCTGCAAATGGGCGTCGTTCGATAACCGCGCCTGTTCTGATCATTTTTTTACAGCCAATGCTTGGCATTCTTCCTGCGTGTTGATTTAGTCGGTTTTGGCGGGTTATCACGGGCCAGCCACTTCCCATTATTTGGATTGCCCTACTTCTGCACTTTAATGCAGATGATCCAGATTAATGATCTTTTATCTGCATTAAAATGCATATTTGAGCGGGATAAGTGCGCTTAACTGCACTATATTGCAGTGATTGCGGGTTTTACGTGTCTTGATAGGCATTAAATTGCAGGTGAAATCATGTTTCAGCTGACATTACAGCTCTACAGCGATGGCCAGTGGCAGGACGCTATGACGCTGCTTTTTCCTGAACCAGAGAAAGGGTTCGATGGGCCGTGCCGTTTTGGCTACAAGCAGGATTATTTGCTGCAAAACCTGGATCTCATCGACAGTCCATTTATGAAGTCTGTGAGTGCTCGCGTGCCGCTTGGGTGGGATGCACACAATGTGAAAAAAACACCTGCGTTTTTGCATGACATTGCGCCTGGCGGTGCGGCGAGAAAAATCCTGATCAAGCAAATAGGTCGAGAAAAGCCTGAAGGCCTGAGTATTGATCTGTTTCTACTCGGGCGCAGCACGCCTGCGCCGATAGGTCATTTACGCGTTAAAGAGTCGTTTGAGCGACTTGATACGCTGGCACCCTTGGGCTTCGCCCGCCAGGACGTGATTGATCGCGACAATCGTTTTCTTGAGTACGCTCACGAACAAGGGGCCGCGATTGGCGGCGCAACCGGGGCGGGTGGCGAAGCACCCAAGCTCTTGATGGCGCAAAGTGCGGAGGGCCTTTTATACCCGGATGCCACGTTGGCAGATGTGGACGTCAAGCAGCACTGGTTTATCAAGTTTGCGCGTAACCGGGCCCTTCGCCTTGACTGCGATATTTTGCGCAGTGAATTTATGTACTACAAAGCCCTGCAAGCGCTGGGTATTGAAACCGTCCCGGCTCAAGGGCTAGCGCTGGAGGAGGGTCGCAAGCCTAGTTTGTGGATGCAGCGCTTTGACCGCAAAGTTACAGCGCAAGGCGTAGAGAGGCTTGCAGTAGAGTCGATGTATTCCTTGGCTCAGGTGACGCAAGCCGGGAGCGATATGACTCATCATCACGTGCTCAAGCTACTGGCGTCACTCTGGACGCAGGCGGGCCAGCACGATGAGATTCCGGACATGGTGGCAGACTATTTGCGCCGCGATTTGTTGAACAAAATCTTGGGTAACAGTGATAACCACGGGCGTAATACCGCGATCATCCGGGACGTGGATGCGCTGCGTCTGGCTCCCATTTATGATTTGGCGCCGATGGTTATGGATGACGAAGGTATTACGCGTACAACCAAATGGTCCCGGGAGGTAGAGCGTGCGGGTCAGATCAATTGGCGTGCGGCGTGTGAATCACTGAAGGAGATTATTGATCCTGACAGTGCATTTGAACGCTTGCGCGCCGATGCCGAGTTGTTGCGCCCCTTACCCGACGTACTCCGCGCGCAAGGGCTGCCGGACGTGACCATGGATCACCCTCATATTGCGCTTAAGCATCTTGATCAACGTTTGCGGGAGTGGGGGTTGAAATGACTGTTTCGATTGATGCACGCCGCTTGATGATCGAGGCCATTGAAGCAGATTTGGCTCGGGGCGAAATCACCTTGGGCGATGCCGTGAAGCGGCTCAGGGGGGAGGTGACAAAGCTGCAGCAAACGCAATTCGCCCGAATGTGCAAAATTTCGGTGCGAACGTTGATTCAAATCGAGCACAACGAAGGCAATCCCACGCTCAAATCCTTGAACGCCGTCTTCAAGCCCTTTGGGCTGCAAATGGGCGTCGTTCGATTACCGCGCCCGTTTTAATCCTTTCTCAACACAAAAACGCCCGACAGTCCTTGTTGGGCGTTCTGATCATTTTTTATACAGCTAATGCCCTGCAGGCTTCTAGCGTCTTGATTTGGCCGGTTTTTGGCTGGTTATCACGTGCCAGCCATTTTTCGAAGCCTGCCGCGACAGCTGGCCATTCCGTACTAATAATGCTGTACCACGTGGTATCCCTATTTTTGCCTTTGACCAACATATGCTGGCGAAAAACGCCTTCAAAGGTGTATCCCAATCGTACTGCGGTACGTTTTGATCGAGCGTTGTCGTTGTTGCATTTCCATTCCAACCGACGATTGCCCAAGTGGAAGGCTTCTCTGGCCAGCAGGTAGACCGCCTCGGTGCTTTTGGGTGAACGCTGCATCGGCGCGCCAAATGCCACATGGCCAATTTCGATACGCCCATGTTCCGGCACGATGCACATCAGGCTGAGTAAGCCCTGTGCCTGTTCAGTGACGCGGTCGATGACCGCATAAAAATGCGGGTCGCGGCTGGCGGCGTTTTTGGTCAGCCATTCATCAAATGCAGACCGTTCGTTGAAAGGCCCATACGGCAAGTAATCCCACAGCTTGGGATCGCTCGCGGGCCCCTGTAAGGCTAGCCACAAATCGTCGCCATGCCGGGCCGGATCGAGTTTTTCGAGGCGAATGTAAATCCCCTCTAGTGTTCGGTTATCCGGTGTTTTGGCCGGTTGCCAGTGTTGTAGAGATTCGGACATGGCGCGCTCCTTGATTACGACAAGACTTTGCGAAATTGAATGAAGCCTGGACGATCCGCGATGCGTTCGTACAGGCGAATAGCCGTGGCATTGGTTTCCTGCGTCAGCCAATGCACTTTGGCGCAATCCAGGGCGCGGGCCTGGGCGTACACATGCTCGATCAACTGGCGGCCCACCCCGGTGCCGCGTACCTGTGGGCTGACATACAGGTCTTGCAGGTAGCACGAATTACCCACGCTCCAGTTGGAGCGATGAATCACCGTCTGCACCATGCCCACCGCCTGATCACCTTGCCAGGCAAGGGCCAGATGGGTCGGTTCGGACGGGTCCATGAAGCGCTGCCATGTGCTCTCGCTCACGTCGTCGCCCAGCTCGGTGTTGTAAAACGTCAGGTACGCCTGCCAGAGCGGCATCCAGGCATCACGATCCGCGGCGGTAGCGGGTTTGATTTGAAGGGGCTGGGTCATGGGGCTATTCCTTGGCGATTAATTGAGCGAGTGCGTGGTCGTACGGGTTGTCACTGGCCAACAGGCCGTCGCGCACGCCAGCCTGATCGGCAGCGCTGCGGTTTTGGCTGAGTTTGCGCTGACCTGTCAGGCGGCTGATGGGCAGGCTGAAGCCGACAATCGCCTTGAGCAGGCTGTCGATGTAGTCGCGGGGCGCGTCACTGACCGCCCACGGCGCGGGTCGATTGGCCTCATGGCGCTCACTTAATTGAGTGACCACCCGCAACAGCCCTGGCGCGTCATCAAAGACGGTGGCGTGGCCGTAAGCATGGACGGCAACGTAGTTCCAGGTCGGAACAGCCTTGGCGTGTTCGGCTTTGCTGGGGTAGAACGCCGGGCTGATATACGCCTGTTCCCCGGCAAAAATGACCATCGCTTCTGCCCCCTCGGCCAGCGCCTGCCACTGCCGATTGGCACGGGCTAAATGCCCGTAGAGTGTGCCGTGGCTGCCTTCGTCCGGGTTCAGCAACAAGGGGATATGACTGGCGATCAGGCCGCACTCGCCCTGAGTCACGAGCACGGGCAGCGGGGTGGCGAGCATCTGGGCCTGCAAGGCTTCAAGGTCGTTTTCAGCAAATGCGCGAGGTACGTACATGGAAGAATTCCTTGGCGAATGCCTGCATCCTAGGCAGGCTATTGGTTCGTTGTAAGAGCCACTCATGGTCAATTTCGTAGGTCCAATTCATGTCGGATTCAGCGCTGCCCATCGCTTTCAACCCTGCGGGTATCCTCCTTGATCCCAAAAAAGGGCTGAGCCGTCAGCTCTATCACGCCCTGCGCGCGCGCGTGCTGGACGGGCGGCTGAGTGGCGGGGCGCGTTTACCGGCCAGCCGCGATCTGGCGGCCGCGCTCGGTATTTCGCGCAACAGCGTGGTACGTGCTTACGATCAGTTGTACGCCGAAGGCTTTATCGAAGGGCGTATCGGGGATGGCACCTACGTGACGCAATTACCTGAAAAAACCTCGCCGCGAAAAAAGTTGTCCACCAACTTGTCCACAGGGTTTTCAACAGGCTTACCCACAGGTTTATCCACAAAAACGCCTGTTTTACCTGTGATTACATCCAGTAAAGTTATCCACAGCAGCGCGCTGCACAAGGTCGCCCGACACTCACTGGACAGCCCGCCAAGTGGTCCGCCGCGTGCTTTTCGGGTGGGTGTTCCGGCCTTCGACTTATTCCCTTTTGATGTATGGAGCAAGCTGCAAGCGGGTTTCTGGCGAAAACCGGATTTGCAGCAGTTGTGTTATGGCGATCCGGCAGGGGATGCGCGATTACGTGGGCTGATTGCCGCCTATTTGCGCACCTCGCGGGGTTTGGCGTGCACGCCTGAACAAATTTTGATCACCTGCGGCGCACAACAGGGAATTAGCCTTTGTGCACAGTTGCTGGTGGAGCTGGGCGAAGGGGTGGCTGTGGAAAACCCCGGCTACCACGCTGCCGCCCAAGCCTTTGCTATTGCGGGGGCGCAAGTGTTGGGCGTACCGGTGGACCAAGAGGGCATGCAATGCGACGCACTGGCAGGTTTGCCCCATTGCCGCCTGGCCTATGTCACGCCGTCCCATCAGTACCCGTCCGGCGTGACCATGAGCCTGGCACGACGGCTGGCGTTACTCGATTGGGCCGAGCGCACCCAGGGCTGGATCGTCGAGGACGATTACGACGGCGAGTACCGCTACAGTGGCGCGCCCTTGTCGCCCCTGGCGGCGCTGGATCGTCAAGGGCGAGTCATTTATGTCGGCACCTTCGGCAAGGTGGCGTTTCCGGCCCTGCGCCTGGGGTATCTGGTGCTGCCCAAGGCCCTGATCGAACCGTTTGCCCAGCGCCGCTCATTGGACATGCGTCACTCTGAAGTCAGCACCCAGGCGGTCATGGCTGAATTCATGGCATCCGGGCATTTTCAACGCCATATCCGGCGCATGCGGCGTGCCGCCTTGAGCCGTCGCAATACGTTGCTGGCGCACTGGCCACAGGGGGTAGAAGGGCTCGGAGAACTGCCGGCCATCGTCGCGGGCCTGCATGTGACCGTTGCGGTCAGCAGCCTTGAACGTGAACAGGCCTTGCTGGCGCTGGCCAGCCAGGTGGACGTGGAAATCAATGGGTTGAGCCGCTACTGGCTGCGTGATTCCACCGAGCCTGTGGATAACCGCGCCGGTCTGGTGCTGGGGTTTGCAGCCGTGCCCGAGCTGGCTATCAAAGCCGCACTCGCGCGCCTCAGCCACGTGTGGCGATAAAGCCCGTCGCCGCTGGCGCAGGTGGCGCCAGCGGCAGCAGGTCGACTCAGGTGCCCGACTTGATTTTGGTCCAGGCCCGCGTGCGGGCGCGTTCGGCTTCTCGGGGCAATGGGGTCAGGGTGTACAGCGTTTCCATTGCCGCTTGCGTCGGGTACAGGTTCGGGTTGTTACGGATGCTCGGGGCCACGAGGTCGGTCGCATCTTTGTTCGGGTTGGGATACCCGACAAAATCACTGATCGGTGCAATGACCTGGGGTTGTAGCAAGTAGTTGATGAAGGTGTAGGCGTCTTCTTTATCTTTAGCGCCTTTCGGGATCGCGAGCATGTCGAACCAGATCGGTGCGCCTTCTTTAGGCAAGCGCATGTCCACGGTCACGCCATTGTTGGCTTCCTTCGCCCGGTTGGCCGCTTGCGAGAAACTGCCGGAATACCCCACCGCCACGCAGATGTCGCCATTGGCGATGTCGGCCATGTACTTGGAGGAGTGGAAGTACGTGATGTACGGCCGAATCTTCAGCAGCAGGGCTTCAGCCTTGGCGTAGTCCTTTGGGTTGGTACTGTTGGGATCAAGCCCCAGATGTTGCAGCGCCAGCGGCAAAATTTCAGACGGTGAATCCAGTAACGCCACACCACATTGCTTGAGTTTGCTGATGTTCTCTTCGTTGAAAATCAGATCCCAGCTATTCACAGGCGCCTGTTCACCCAGCGCCGCCTTGACCTTGTCCGGGTTGAACCCGATCAAAATCGTGCCGTACATGTACGGCACGGCGAACTGGTTGCCGGGGTCGTTGGCCTCGATCAGCTTCATCAGCTTGGGATCAAGGTGGTTCCAGTTCGGGAGTTTGCTGCGATCCAGCGGCTGAAACACGCCCGCCTCGATTTGTTTGGCCAAAAACACATTCGACGGCACCACCACGTCATAGCCAGAGTTGCCGGTGAGCAGCTTGGCTTCCAGCGCCTCATTGGTGTCGAAAATGTCGTAGATCAGCTTCACCTTGGTGTCTTTTTTAAAATCCACCAAGGTCTGTGGGGTGATGTAGTCGAACCAGTTGTACACCCGCAACGTACGTTCTTCGGCGTGGACGGCGGCGCTGGCCAGCGCCGCGGCACACAGCACGGGAGTGAATAAATGCGTAAGAACTTTCATTGTTATTAAATCCTTATTGAGCGCTCAAAAAGCCTTCAAGTACGTTGACGGCATTGACGCCAATCTCTTCTACCGCGTACCCGCCTTCCATCACGAACAGCGTTGGCTTGCCCAAGCGCGCAATGCGTTCGCCCATGCGCAGGTAGTCCGGGCTATCGAGTTTGAACTGGGAAATCGGGTCGTTTTTGAACGTGTCCACGCCCAACGAAATCACCAGCACCTCGGCGTCGTAGCGCTCGATTTCAGCACACGCCTTTTCCAGTGCAGCGCTCCACCGATCCCAGGCCGAGCCTGCGGCCAGCGGGTAGTTGAAGTTGAACCCTTCGCCCGCGCCTTCACCCACTTCGTCTTCGTAGCCCAGAAAGAACGGAAACTCCGCTTCAGGGTGGCCGTGGATCGAGGTGAACAACACGTCGCTGCGTGCGTAGAAAATCGACTGCGTGCCGTTGCCGTGGTGGTAGTCCACGTCAAGGATGGCCACTTTGCTGCGACCCTGATCGAGGAACGCCTGCGCCGCGATGGCGGCGTTGTTGAGGTAGCAATAACCGCCCATCAAATCGCTGGCGGCGTGATGGCCCGGTGGCCGGCACAAGGCGAACGCGCTGTGTGCGCCGCGCTGGATTTCTGCCTGTGCTGTCAGCGCCACTTGCGCCGCGCTGTAGGCCGCTTGCCACGTACCCGCCGTAATGGGTGCGCCGCCGTCGAAGCTGTAATAACCCAATTGCCCATGCAGGCTGGTGGGGATCACGGCGCGCAAGGTGCGGGCAGGCCAGGTGTAGGGCAACAGGTCGCCGTCGCGCCCGTGCTCGGTCCAGCGCGCCCAGGCACCTTGAAAAAAATCCAGATAGGCCGGGGTGTGAATGCGTTCGAGGGGGCCGCGGCCAAAGTCTTGCGGGGCCTGCACCGGGCCCAGTTCGCGGGTGTGCACCCGTTGCAAGATGTGATCGGCACGCGAAGGCATTTCGAAGCAAGGCATCAGTTGCCCGTCCATCAACTCGCAACGGCCGTGATGCAGGTGGTGATCGTCTGAATAGATCGTCAGCATTTTTCTTATTCTCCCTAGGCTTGATCGGTGACCGACAGTTTTGCGGCCCTGAACGTTTCAGAGAACGGCAGGAGCGGCCAAAAGGGGATGGATATGGCCAATATGATTGACCTGAATTCGCCCCTTTTCGGCGCGGGCGTGCGCCATTTGCAGGCATCACCCTCAGCGGGCAGGGCATGGCGGGGTGTTTACGCGCGAAACTGGCTGGGTGAAACGCCGCTCCAGCGCACGAACGCGTGGCGAAAGCTGGCGGTTTCGCTGAAGCCCAAGTGTTCGGCGATCCGGTAGATCGGCCATTCGGTGTCGTTGAGCAGCCGTTTGGCGCGTTCAAAGCGCAGGTCGTCGAGCAGCGTTTGATAGCTGCACCCCATGTCGTGCAGGTGGCGGCGCAACGTGCGCGGCGAGCAGTTCATTTGCTCGGCCAGACCCTCAAGCCCCGGGGCGGCCTGCAGTTGTGCGGTCAACAGTTGGCGGATGCGATCGAGCCACGACTGGCGGCCCGTGAACTCCAGGTTCTGTTTGCGGCAGCGCTCGGCCATGGCCTGATGGGTCACGGCATCGGCCAGCGGCAAGGGCTCATCGAGCCAGCGCGGGTCGAAGCCGAACGCGTTGTCACAGGCCTGGAAGGCATGCGGGCAGTCAAAGCTGTGCGCGTAATGGGCGTGATAATCCGGGGCAGGGTGAGCGAAGCGTGCCCCGACGAGGGGCAGCGAGCGGCCCAGTAAATCCTCACAAATGACCTTGAGCGACGTCAGGCACAGCTCGGCGTTGAACACCGCCAAGTGTGGGCTTTCGCGATAACCCGTTGCGCAGAACCAGACGACGTCGTCTTCAAGGGCCAGGCTGAGTTCAAAAAGTGTTCCCAGCAACGCCGGGTAGCGCAGAGCCAGGCGTAAAGCGTCACCTAAGGTGGCACTGGTGAGTAAGGCGTAACCCAGCATGCCGTAGGACGACACGTGCATGCGCTGACCCAATTCCAACCCGATTTCGCGGCGAAGGGCCACGGCGTTTGCGCAGACGCGCATTTCTTGATTGGTGGTGATGCGCGTGTCGGCGCGGCTCAAGTCGGCGGCGCGTATGCCGCTGCCGGCCAGTAGCGCCTCACTCGACCAGCCTTCGGCCTGGAAGGTGCTGAGCACCAACGAAACTGCGTTCAGGGTAGTGAGATGGGAATGCAGCATGCTCGCTTCCAGCGGGGGGATGCTGGAAGGGAGCAAATTGTGTGCCGAGTCGCGCAGTGATGACCGGCGTTACACCAGCTCCCCGCACAGATCGAGTTCCATCAGGCGGCGCACGTCGGTCAATGACAGGTCGGCGCCCAGTAACGCCTGGAGCTTGCCGAACACCGCTTCGCGGGTCATGCCGCCCCCCGAGAGCACACCCGCCTCACGCAGGCGGCTACCGGCTTCGTACACGTCCAGCTCCACACCGCCTTCATGGCATTGGGTGATGGCGACAATCACGATGCCGTTTTCCTGCGCCCGTTGCAGGCTGGCAAGGAAAGCCGGGTCGTCACTGGGGCCGGTGCCGCTGCCAAAACATTCCAGCACCAGGGCTTCGAGGCCGCTGTTGAGCAGCGCATCGAGCTGCGGCGCGCCAATGCCCGGCACCAGGGGCAGCACACCCACGCTGGCCACGTGCTTGGGCCGGGTATAGAACAGCTGGCCGGGGATGTCAGCGGCCGGGGTGCCGCCGCCGTTGCGGGCCAGGGTTACAAACGGGTGGCGCCCGAAACTGCGCACTTTGGCGCAGCGCGTCGGGGCCATCAGTTGGCCGTGGAAGTACAGCTGAACCCCGAACGGTTGACCCTCGGCCAACGCCGACAGCGCACCGCTGACGTTCTCCCAGGCGTCGCTGTCAGGCACGCCCGCAGGCAGCATGGAACCGGTGAACAGCACCGACGCCGGCAGGCCGATCAGTTGAAAGCACATTGCTGCCGCGCTGTAGGCCAACGTGTCTGTGCCATGCAGGACCAAGACGGCGTCGCAGTCCTCCTGCTCAACCGCTTCGACGATGGCCGCGCTCAGGCGCAACCAGTAGGCGGGCGTCATGTTGGCGCTGTCGATCAGTGGGCTCATCTCGCGAAAGCGCCATTGCGGCACGTGCAGGTCCGGCTGGCTGGCGAGAAACGCGCTCATGCGCGCTTCAAAACCCGAAGCGGGTGCAAGCCCGTTGGCGCTGGCTTGCATGCCGATGGTGCCGCCGGTGTACAGCACCATCACGCGTTTGGCAGGGTAGGAAGTGGCAGCAGTCATGTGGAGTCCCCATAAGCAAAAACGCGGCGGTTCTGTTCAGAACCGCCGCGTCAGTGTCAGCGTTTTGTGTCTTCGACCTTGGCGGCCGGTGTCGGCGGCCAGGCCTTCAAGTCCAGGTCCAGGTCCGGGAATTTACTGGAATCGAACACCGGTGTCTTGATCCCGGCGCGACGTTGGTCGTCGTAATCCTTGAGCACGCGCATGCAGATTTTGAACAGCATGGCCAAGGCAATCAGGTTCACGAACGCCAGCATGGTCATGGTGATGTCAGCGAAGGCGAAGACCGTTTGCAGGTTTTCAATCGAGCCCCAGAAGATCAACACCAGCACCAGTGCGCGGTAGCCCATCAGCGCCTTGCGGTTTTCACCGACCAGGAATCGCAGGTTGTTTTCGCCCAGGTAGTAGTTGTAGAGCATCGAGGTGAACACGAACAACGCCAGTGCCACGCTGATAAAAATGCGGCCCCATTCACCGACCACCGCGGCCAGCGAGTTTTGGGTCAGGGCAATGCCGTCGCCTTCAAAGCCCGGCGTGTAAAAGCCCGACAGCAAAATCAGCAGCGCCGTACAGGTGCAGATGACGAAGGTGTCGAGGAACACGCTGAACGCTTGCACCACGCCTTGCGCGATCGGGTGCTCAACGTCTGCCACGGCGGCCACGTTCGGGGCGCTGCCCAAGCCTGCTTCGTTGGCGAATACGCCACGTTTGACGCCCATCACAATCGCGCTGCCGATCAGGCCGCCAAACACCGGGTCCATGCCGAAGGCACTTTTGACGATGTGGCCGAGCATGGCTGGCACTTGGTCAAACTGCAGCACGATCACGTACAGGGTCACGGCGATGTAGGCGAGGGTTTTGACCGGCACCAGCAGGTCGGCCACCGAGGCGATGCGTTTGATACCGCCGATGAACACCAGGCCCAGCAGCACGGCGATGGCAAACCCGGTGTAGTTGACCTGGAACCCGAACGCGTCTTGCAGCGAGTGCGTCACGGCATGGGCTTGCAGGCCCATGAAGGCAAATCCGAAGGTGATCAGCAGCAAAACTGCCATCAATTTACCCATCCACGCTTTGCCCAGCCCGTGCTTCATATAGAAGGAAGGACCGCCGCGCAGTTGGCCTTCGGCATCGCGGCGTTTGTACAGCTGGCCCAGCGAGCATTCGATCAGGCTGCTGGACATGCCGACCAGCGCGGTCACCCACATCCAGAACACGGCGCCGGGGCCGCCGAGGGTCACGGCAATGCCGACGCCGGCGATGTTGCCCGCGCCCACGCGGCCCGCCAGGCTCAGCATCAATGCCTGAAACGAGCTCAGTTGACCGGCGCTGCTGCGCAAGCTGTCTTTGAACACCGCAAACATGTGCAGGAAGTAACGAAACTGAACGAAACGCGAGCGGATCGTGAAGTAGCCACCGAGCCCAACCATGAGCACGATTAGCACTTTCCCTGAGAGGAAGTCATTGATGACTTCAAGCATGGATTATTCCTCGCTGTTTTTATCTGATGGCAATACGGCCGGATCGAAATATCGCGTTACACCCGTGTGTGCAGGGCGAAAACGTAGGCGATCAAGGCGACCCTGGCCATGTTGCTGCTTGGTTTACGATGCTGTTTGCGCAGTGCCACTGGCCGCTGTTGCGGGGCCGATGCATGGCAAGAGGGCGGGCACTATACCTAGGCGCAGTGGAAGCGTCTGCATAAGCCATTGATTTTTCATCTACATACGTCTGAAAAGCGCTGCTTAGATGTAGGAATTAACCGCGATTCAGAGGGTGCGAGCACCGGCCGCAACCTTCGTGTGGAGGGGGTTGAACATCGGATGAACGGGCATTGTTCACCCGAGTGCTGCGGCAGGTCGCAAGGGGTCCGCAGAACGCTGCTCAAGGCCACGCCAGCGTGGCTGAAAACCGCTGAAAATCAGGGTTTTCGTACGATGCTTCCCTTTCATTCCGCAGAAACTTCCTTGAAAATCCCGTTCGCTTGCGCCTGCCAATTTCGCGGACTAGTCTCGGCCCACCGCTGCACACTCAGCGGTCGGGTTTAGTAGCCCGGCGATATGATCAGGCGCAAGGCGCCACCTCCGCGAGGCGCTTTTTTTCGGCCTCACGTTTTATGGTGGCCGTGCGCAGGGCGCCTTCGAGCGCGCCGGTTCTCCTGATCACCGGTCTACTAACCTGCGTACGGCTGCCACCCATCGTTTAGTAGCGACGGGTGTCAGCTCCTTGAATTGATTGGGAGTCATGTCATGAAAAAAATTGTTCCAGATCCCCCTTCGTCCGGCCTGTCGGATGCGGCTGAGTGCCTTGCCCTGTCACTTGACCGTGCGGCCGCCGAGCGCGCGCTCAATTACTACCTTAACGACCATCAGCCTGCTCGCCCCGTGGGCACTGCCACGTATGCCATACCCGACAGTGTCAATTTAGAAGCGGCCCTGGCCCAGGCGTCAGACTTGTTGCGCTGCATGGGAGCAACGGCGAGCGAGGCGGGGAATGGATTGAACGGGTCGCCGCGCGATGTGGTGTTGTCGATTGTGCATTTGGCGGAGCTGGCCAAGGCGTACGTCGACAAATCGCTGGACTGTCTGGTGGCGCACTAAGCCGCACGCGCCTGCTTGGCGACAGGCGCGTCAACCCCCTGTTGGGTGCAACGGCAGGCGAGCAAAAAAAAAGGACCTGCAGATAAATCTGCAAGTCCTCAAAAGGTGAGAGGTGTCTAGTCCCTCGACCTGGTGATCGTGTTACCGCATCAGGCCTTCAGAGGCACCAGACGCGGAGCAATCATGTTTTCCGGGCGCAGGATGTCGTCGAGCATGGCGTCGTCGAGCAAGCCTTCTTCGCGCACCAGTTCCAGCACGCCGCGGCCGCTTTCGAGGGCGATACGGGCGATGCGGGTGGCGTTTTCATAGCCGATGTACGGGTTCAGTGCAGTCACCAGACCGATCGAGTGTTCGACCAGTTCGCGGCAGCGCGCTTCGTTGGCGGTGATGCCGACGATGCAGTGTTCGCGCAGCATGTCCATGGCACGTTGCAGCAGGCGGATCGAGTCGAAGATCTTGAAGGCGATCAAGGGCTCCATCACGTTCAATTGCAGTTGGCCACCTTCGGCGGCGATGGTCAGTGCCAAGTCGTTACCGATGATCTGGAACGCCACTTGGTTAACGGCTTCCGGGATAACCGGGTTGACCTTGCCAGGCATGATCGAGCTGCCGGGCTGACGCGCTGGCAGGTTGATTTCGTTGATGCCGGTACGTGGGCCGCTGGACAGCAGGCGCAGGTCGTTGCAGATCTTCGACAGTTTGACCGCGGTACGCTTGAGCATGCCGGAGAACAGGACGAATGCGCCCATGTCCGAGGTGGCTTCGATCAAGTCGGCGGCCGGCACCAGCGGGTGGCCGCTGATGGTGGCCAGACGGGTCACGGCCAGGTTCTGGTAGCGCGGGTCGGCGTTGATGCCGGTCCCGATGGCAGTACCGCCCAGGTTCACTTCGGTCAGCAGCTCTGGCGCCAGTGTTTTCAGGCGAGCCAAGTCTTCGCCCAAGGTGGTGGCGAAAGCGTGGAATTCCTGGCCGAGGGTCATCGGCACGGCGTCTTGCAGCTGGGTACGGCCCATTTTCAGGACGTGGTTGAATTCAACCCCTTTGGCCGCGAACGCTTGAATCAGGCTGTCGAGGCTGGCCAGCAGCGCATCGTGACCCAACAACAGGCCCAGACGGATGGCCGTCGGGTAGGCGTCGTTGGTGGACTGCGCCATGTTCACGTCGTTGTTAGGGTGCAGGTATTGGTATTCGCCTTTCTGGTGGCCCATGGCCTCCAGCGCGATGTTGGCGATGACTTCGTTGGCATTCATGTTGGTTGAAGTGCCAGCGCCGCCTTGAATCATGTCCACCACGAACTCTTCGTGGAAGTCGCCGCGCACCAGACGGGCGCAGGCTTCACTGATGGCCGCGTGCTTTGGCGCGCTCAGGTGGCCCAGTTCGCGGTTAGCATCTGCCGCGGCTTGCTTGACCATGGCCAGGGCCACAACCAACTTTGGGTAATGCGAAATCGGAACGCCGGAGAGACGGAAGTTATTCACCGCTCGCAGGGTCTGGATGCCGTAATACGCTTGAGCGGGTACTTCGAGTACGCCAAGCAGGTCTTTTTCAGTGCGGAAAGATGCAGCGGAGGACATGATAGAAATCATCTCGATAAGGACCCGGTATAGGCCGGAACGCTGCGAATCCTAGGCTTGCGGGGTATTTTGGGCCAATGCCTTTAAACACTATCCTATGCAGAAACGGCATAATGCCGACGTGACGCGACGGGCGCGTCGAACGTGTGACCCAATTTGGTGCGCCTCTGGGAGGCTCGATGAATCTCGAAAGTAAATGGCTGGAGGACTTCAGTGCCCTGGCCGCCACGCGCAGTTTTTCTCAAGCGGCTGAGCGTCGTTTTGTGACGCAACCGGCCTTCAGTCGACGTATTCGCAGCCTCGAAGCGGCCTTGGGGCTGACGTTGGTGAATCGTTCCCGCACCCCGGTGGAGTTGACCGCGGCCGGTCAGTTGTTTTTGGTCACGGCACGCACGGTGGTCGAGCAGCTTGGGGAGGTGTTGCGTCACCTGCATCACCTCGAAGGCGGGCAGGGCGAGGTCATGCAAGTGGCTGCCGCTCACTCGTTGGCGCTGGGGTTTTTCCCGCGCTGGATCGCCCAATTGCGTAACGAAGGGCTGAACATTGCGACACGTCTTGTTGCGACTAACGTCGGAGACGCCGTGCACGCATTGCGTGAGGGCGGTTGCGATTTGATGCTGGCGTTTTACGACCCCGACGCGGCGTTGCAGATGGACCCGGAGATTTTCCCGTCGCTGCATTTAGGCAATACCGAGATGTTGCCGGTGTGCGCCGCCGATGCGGACGGCAAGCCGCTGTTCGACCTGGAAGGCGATGCAAGCGTGCCCTTGCTGGCCTACAGCGCGGGGGCGTTTTTAGGCCGTTCGGTCAATTTGTTGCTGCGCCAGCGCAGCCTGCGCTTTACCACTATTTATGAAACCGCCATGGCGGACAGCCTCAAAAGCATGGCGCTGGAAGGGTTGGGCATTGCGTGGGTGCCGCATTTGAGTGTGCGCGCCGAGCTGGCACGCGGTGAACTGGTGGTGTGTGGCGGGCCGCAATGGCACGTGCCGCTGGAGATTCGCTTGTACCGCTGTGCCTTGGTGCGCAAGGCCAACGTGCGGTTGTTGTGGCGCAAGCTCGAAGGTGGCGCCGCGCCTGCAGCGACGTGAAGGGCAAGGCTTCTGGATCAGGCTTTGCCCCTCCACACAACGGGGTATTTCAGTTGTGTCGTTCACTGCGTGAGCGCAATCGTGAAAAAACGTAGGGGTGTTAATTGGCCGCTTTTTCCAGCCGTGTAGACGGGCTAAAAAACGCCGTTAGTTAGCCGGTTAACCTGCACGTAGCGCGCGTTCACTTGAATGTGTCGTGCCCGCTTTAGGCGTGATGGAAAGACAGCCCGTGTCTTTTTAAGGGGCGTCCTTCAGGTAATTAACAATGTGCTCACGGTTTTTGGGTGTATAGCGATAGCAATTGGCGCGGCCCTTACTCACCTCGGGGTACACATAGGTTTCACACGGCAAACCCCACGCGTTCCAGCCGATTTCGGCATCTTCATGGGTCGCTGTGAAACTGTGCCCAACTTCATGGGCAATCACTTGATAGCTGCTG
The DNA here is from genome assembly GCF_015377145.2 of Pseudomonas lundensis. Classification (NCBI taxonomy): domain Bacteria; kingdom Pseudomonadati; phylum Pseudomonadota; class Gammaproteobacteria; order Pseudomonadales; family Pseudomonadaceae; genus Pseudomonas; species Pseudomonas lundensis. The sequence continues at coordinate 4,829,695 of NZ_CP062158.2, read as the reverse complement.
ACACTGGCAATCAGAGCGGGTTGTCGCGGGAGGGCCGCACCTAATACCTGGTCATTAATTTTGCCCTGGGTGACCAGAATGTAACGGTCGGTGCGGGTCCAGCCCAAGTTGTGGGTGTTTCTATAGTCGGCGGCCACCGCCATCCAGCGGTCAGCGACGGCTTGGGCATTTTGAGAGGCGTATTTGAAGTTCGTGACGCCCGGAATGTTTCTGAGCATGTTGAATTCGAACGAGCGTCCTGTAATGGCGGAGATTTCATCAGTGAACTTTTTGAAATACTGAAGGCCGAGGACACGGTCGCTCAGGGTGACATCGTCGTGAACAAAAATATGAAACGTGATGGGCTTCATCGATAAATCCTTTTATGTATGAAGAGCGCCTCGCAGCGGGTGCGGAACGCGGTGTCATGTCAGTTTTCAAGGTGACTTCATCAGTTAAGGCTCAGTGGGTGGTTTTAACGACGCGGGGGTGTCTGTGAGTCGACCTGTTTATTTCGCCTGTATCCGTAGGTTTTTTCGATTGTTTGCCGGCGTGGTGGCGGGATCGCGGGCAGGCCCGTGGCCTGACCCAAGGGTCAGTAAAACCGGGTGTTTGCCGGATTTAAACGGCTGCGGACAGATGGTCGTCAAAGGTGCTTTTAACGCACTTCTTTGGGGTATACTGCGCGGCCTTCGGCTGGCTTGACCGGCCTTAATTCCTATAACAAGCCACGTCGGATCCCCCACGTGGCTTGTTGTTTTTTGACGCGCCTGCGGGCGCCCAAGAGAAGAGGCGCGACGATGAGTGCACTGGTAGGCGTGATCATGGGCTCCAAGTCCGATTGGTCCACCCTCAGCCACACCGCCGATATGCTGGAAAAACTCGGCATCCCTTATGAAGTGAAAGTGGTCTCTGCCCACCGAACGCCGGATTTGCTGTTCCAGTATGCCGAAGAGGCCGAAGGCCGCGGAATCGAGGTCATCATTGCCGGTGCCGGTGGCGCAGCCCACTTGCCAGGCATGTGTGCGGCTAAAACCCATTTGCCTGTACTCGGTGTGCCGGTGCAGTCGTCGATGCTGTCGGGTGTCGACTCGCTGCTGTCAATCGTGCAAATGCCCGCGGGCATTCCGGTGGCGACGCTGGCCATCGGCAAGGCCGGGGCGATCAACGCCGCGTTGTTGTCCGCCAGCATCCTGGGCGCCAAACACCCGCAATTCCATACCGTTTTGAAAGCATTCCGTGCTGAACAGACTGACAGCGTGCTGGACAATCCAGACCCGCGCCTGGCCTGAGGTTTCTGACGATGAAAATCGGTGTAATCGGTGGCGGCCAGTTGGGTCGCATGCTGGCTCTGGCGGGCACTCCGCTGGGCATGAACTTCGCCTTCCTTGACCCGGCGCCCGACGCCTGTGCGGCGCCTTTGGGCGAGCATATCCGTGCGGATTACGGGGATCAGGATCACCTGCGCCAGTTGGCGGACGAAGTCGATCTGGTGACCTTTGAGTTCGAAAGCGTGCCAGCCGAAACCGTGGCGTTCCTGTCGCAATTCGTACCGGTGTACCCGAGTGCCGATGCGCTGCGCATTGCCCGTGATCGCTGGTTCGAAAAAAGCCTGTTCAAGGACTTGGGTATTCCTACCCCGGCCTTTGCCGACATTCAGTCCCAGGCGGATCTGGATGCAGCGGTGGCCAGTATTGGCCTGCCAGCCGTGCTCAAAACCCGCACCCTGGGTTACGACGGCAAGGGCCAGAAAGTGCTGCGCAACCCGGCCGATGTGGTGGGTACGTTTGCCGAGCTGGGCAGCGTCGCGTGCCTGCTGGAAGGGTTTGTGCCCTTCACGGGTGAAGTGTCGCTGATTGCCGTGCGCGGTCGTGATGGCGAAACCCGGTTCTACCCGTTGGTGCACAACACCCACGACAGCGGCATTCTCAAGCTGTCGGTTGCCAGCACCGATCACCCGCTGCAAGCACTGGCTGAAGACTACTCCAGCCGGGTCCTCAAGCAGCTGGATTACGTGGGCGTGATGGCGTTCGAGTTCTTTGAAGTCGACGGTGGCCTCAAGGCCAACGAAATCGCGCCCCGCGTTCACAATTCGGGCCACTGGACAACCGAAGGCGCCGAGTGCAGCCAGTTTGAAAACCACCTGCGTGCCATTGCCGGGCTGCCATTGGGCTCGACCGCCAAAGTGGGCGAGAGCGCCATGCTCAACTTTATTGGCACGGTGCCACCGGTTGAGAAGGTGATCGCGATTGCCGACTGCCATTTGCATCACTATGGCAAGGCGTTCAAGGCGGGCCGCAAAGTGGGTCACGCCAACCTGCGTTGTGCGGACATGGCGACCCTGCAAGCGCAGATCCTGCGGGTCGAAGCGCTGATCGACGAAGCCTGAGCGGTACATCGGCGGGAACCATTCGGTTGCCGCCGCCCTCTGATGGCGTGATGCCAAAGTGCTGACTAGGCTTTGGTTTAACGCCATTTAAAGAGAGGAAGCGTCCATGGGCATTATCGGAACCATTTTTATCGGCTTGATCGTTGGCCTGCTGGCCCGTTTCCTGAAGCCGGGCGATGACAGCATGGGCTGGATCATGACCATCCTGCTGGGTATCGGCGGTTCGTTGGCAGCCACCTATGGCGGCCAAGCGCTGGGTATCTACAAGGCGGGCGAAGGTGCCGGCTTTATTGGTGCCGTGGTCGGTGCCGTGATTCTGCTGGTCATTTACGGCCTGGTCTCAAAAAAGAGCTGATTGGACGTGGGTGCTCTCTGCGCCCGGCGCAGAGAGCGCTAGAATGCGCGGCGTCTTACGTCTTTCTTAATTGAGTCCGCCATGCGCCGTCTTGTAATGACCTTTCTTTTGCTGGGCGCAAGCCTGGTACACGCGGCAGACCTGCCGGAAACCGACTGGCTTGACCTGATGCCCAAGTCGGATCAAATGGCCCTTGAACAGATGCCTGAAATCGACCACGACTCGCCTGAAGCTCAGGGGACGTTTACCGATAAGGGTGGCCTGAAACAAAGCAAAGGCCTGCCGGCCGTGATGTATTCCACCAAGACAGTGGCCAGCATGAACGGCAAGCACATCCGTCTGGGCGGCTATCCGGTGCCGCTGGAAAGCGACGCGAAAGGGCGCAGCACGCTGTTTTTCCTTGTGCCTTATCCGGGTGCCTGTATCCACGTTCCGCCGCCGCCTCCCAATCAACTGGTGCTGGTGCGTTATCCAAAAGGCTTGAAGCTGGATGACATTTACACACCGCTGTGGGTCACGGGGACGTTGAAGGTTGAAAAGGTCAGCAATGATCTGGCCGATGCGGCGTATGCGCTGGACGCCGGGCAGGTGCGGGTGGTGAAGGAAGAGGATCTGTAATGCTGTTGCCAGTCGCTGACGGGCCGCGCAGTGATCGCGGCTGCGCGTCAGCGACTGCAGAGGTTAAAGCGCGTTTGCGCTGATACTGACGCCCAGCGTGTGGCTGGCGCCCGGTTCCAGTGTGATCACGTCGTCCATCACGTTGGCCGTTTCGATGCACAGCATGCGCTGCCAGCCGTCGGCGGCCATGTCGTTGAAACGCGCGGTCTTGTCGATCCACGGGTTCCAGATCACGGCGCTGCGTGAACCCTCGCTCTTGAGGGTGATGCGACGTTCCCATTCAGGGTCAACGATGCTCAGTGTGTCAGGGGTGTCGAGGTAGATGCGGTCGGTTTCGCCGCTGAAGGTCAAATCCCCTGACTGCTTGACGCGTTTCCAGTCATCCAGGGTTTCGATGTAGGTCAGCCCCTCCACGCCTTCGACATGCACCTGGCGCACATCGCTGACCGCAAAATAGCTGTGCAGCGCCTGGCTGATGCTCACGGCGGTGTCGCTGCGGTTATGGCTGACGAGGTTCAGGTGCAGTTGAGTGTCGAGGCGGATGTGCAGGGTCAGGGTCACGTCGTGCGGCCAGCCTGGCAGGCCGCCCTTAACCTGAGGCAAACGCAGCGCTATATGCAGCGCCTCGCCGGCGTCATCGTAATCGTGCAGTTCCCACTCTCGCGTGCGCACCAGACCATGGGCCGTGGCGGGTTCTGCGCTGACGCGCATGGCTTGCACGCTGGGCGGGTTGAGGGCCAGGTTGCCAAACCAGGGCCAGCAAATCGGTACGCCGGTGCGAATGCCTTTGCCGTGGGTGTACTGGGCTTTTTCGTTCAGCCAGATCACCGGCTTGTCCTTGCCGACCTGATAACTGAGCACCTGTGCGCCCTGTTTGGCGATCAGCAGTTGCGCGTGCCCGTGGATAAAGTGCCAGCAGTCCAGCTCGCCCAATTTCAGTGAAGTGCTCGGGAGTGACGTGTGGCTGGGCATGACAGGCTCTCTATGACAGGACAGGGGCAGCAGTAGACCGGCAAAACGCCGTCAGGTTTAACGGCGTGGCGGCACTGAGCGCGTGCGGCCGCTGCCATCGATGGCGACGAACACAAATACCGCTTCGGTCACTTTGCGCCATTCGCTGGAGAGCGGGTCGTCGCTCCACACTTCGACCATCATCTGAATCGAACTGCGGCCGATTTCCAGGGCCTGGGTGTAGAAGGACAATTGTGCGCCGACGGCGACCGGGACCAGAAACGCCATGCGGTCGATGGCGACGGTGGCGACACGTCCGCCCGCCACTTTGCTGGCCATGGCCGTGCCGGCGAGGTCCATCTGGGACACCAGCCAACCGCCGAAAATATCGCCAAAACCATTGGTTTCGCGTGGCAGGGCAGTAATTTGCAAGGCCAGGTCGCCTTGCGGGATTGGATCTTCTTGTTCGAGCTCTAGCATGCCGAAGGGCCTCTGACCCGTGATTCATCATGTGTATTGCGGGTGAAAAAGCGTCTTTAGAAAAACGATTCAGCCCGAACATACTCCGTTCGTCACGTTCTTCCCAAGCCGCACCAAGGGGAAACATCGTCGATGTATCGGCTGAAGGGACGCATTAGGGCGTTTCGTACAGCCACTCACCATCCGTAGGTCGTTGCTTACGGTCCGCGAGTATATCGGTCGGCAACGCCGTCGACGACCGTCTGATTCTGCTTTTTAAAAGGCCGACACGTCTACCTCTGTGCTTTTGCAGACAATTTGTTATCGTTCGGGACCGCCCGGCCGATGCCGGCGGTGTTGCTGCTTTTGCCTAGCCTAATAAGAGATGCCCAAATCCGATGATCACCGAGCCTTCCAGTGCTGCGCCTCCCTCGCGTCCCCTGACCCGTAATGACTACAAAACCTTGTCGCTGTCCGCCTTGGGCGGTGCGCTGGAGTTTTACGATTTCATTATTTTTGTGTTCTTTGCCACGGTGGTCGGCAAGCTGTTTTTCCCGGCCGACATGCCCGAGTGGCTACGGTTGATGCAGACCTTCGGTATTTTCGCGGCCGGTTATCTGGCGCGGCCGTTGGGTGGCATTGTCATGGCGCACTTTGGCGATCTGCTGGGGCGCAAGAAGATGTTCACCTTGAGCATTTTCATGATGGCTGTGCCGACACTGATCATGGGGTTGTTGCCCACCTATGCGCAGATCGGCATGTGGGCGCCGATTCTGTTGCTGCTGATGCGAGTGATTCAGGGCGCGGCCATTGGGGGTGAAGTGCCGGGGGCCTGGGTCTTTGTGGCCGAGCACGTGCCGCCACGGCATGTGGGCTACGCCTGCGGCACGCTGACCTGCGGCCTGACGGCGGGTATTTTGCTGGGCTCGTTGGTGGCCACGGCCATCAACACGATTTACACCCCGGTGGAGGTGTCGGCTTACGCGTGGCGTATTCCCTTCCTGCTGGGCGGTGTGTTTGGTTTGTTTTCGGTCTACCTGCGTCGCTGGTTGCACGAAACCCCTGTGTTTGCCGAGTTGCAACTGCGCAAGGCATTGGCAGAAGAAGTGCCGCTCAAAACCGTACTGCGCGATCACCGTGGCGCCATCGCCGTGTCGATGCTGCTGACGTGGTTGCTGTCGGCCGGGATCATCGTGGTGATCTTGATGACCCCGGCCGTGCTGCAAACCATTTATGGCTTCTCGGCCACGGTTTCGCTGAAAGCCAATAGCCTGGCGATTGTGTTTTTGAGCCTGGGGTGTATTGCGTCGGGTGCGCTGGCGGATCGGTTTGGGGCGGGCAAGGTGTTCGTCTTCGGGTGTGCTGCGCTGTTGATCACCTCGTGGACCTTCTACCACAGCCTGTTGCAACACCCGGATTGGCTGTTTCCGTTGTACGCGTTGAGTGGATTGTTCGTAGGAACCATCGGCGCCGTGCCGTATGTCATGGTCAAGGCGTTCCCGCCGGTTGTGCGTTTCAGCGGTTTGTCGTTTTCCTACAACTTGGCCTATGCCATTTTCGGCGGTTTGACCCCGATGGCCGTGACCTTATTGCTCAAAGAAAGCCCGATGGGCCCGGCGTATTACGTTGCAATCATTTGTACGATGGGGTTGCTGGTGGGTGCTTATCTTTGGAAGAAAGGGCGCTGACCCGCAGGCTATAGCGTTTGCGCACCACAACACTTCTCTTTAAAAGGCCAGCCATTCATTGCGAATGCTGGCCTTTCATCTAATTGTCACAATCGGTTCATAGAGTAGTCACATGGCCTGCAGATACTGGCCCCCGATTCATCTAACCCCGTTTGCTAGGAGTAAGGCATGAGACTGAAGCGTGTGATGGCGGCCCTGACTTTTGTCGCCGCAGGCGTTGCAACTGCGAATGCGGTTGCCGCGGGTGTTGATCCGGCAATCCAGCCGTACGTTAAGACCACCGGTGTGTCGGGTAACCTCTCCAGCGTTGGTTCCGACACCCTGGCGAACCTGATGACCTTGTGGGCTGAGGCTTACAAAAAAGAATACCCGAACGTCAATATCCAGATTCAGGCTGCCGGTTCTTCGACCGCGCCACCGGCGATCACTGAAGGCACCGCTAACCTGGGCCCGATGAGCCGCAAGATGAAAGACAACGAACTGGCGGCCTTCGAGCAGAAGTACGGCTACAAGCCGACCGCTATCCCGGTGGCTGTCGATGCCCTGGCGGTGTTCGTGCACAAAGACAACCCGATCAAGCACATGACCATGGAGCAAGTTGACGCTGTCTTCTCCTCCACGCGTCTGTGTGGCGGCAAATCGGACATCAAAACCTGGGGTGACCTGGGGGTGACCGGCGATCTGGCGAACAAGCCGGTGCAACTGTTTGGTCGTAACTCGGTGTCCGGCACCTACGGTTACTTCAAGGAAGAAGCCCTGTGCAAAGGTGACTTCAAGCCAAACGTGAACGAACAGCCGGGCTCGGCCTCGGTGGTGCAGTCGATCAGCAGCTCGCTCAACGGCATCGGTTATTCGGGCATCGGTTACAAAACCGCCAGCGTGAAAACCGTACCGCTGGCCAAGAAAGGCAGCACGGAGTTCGTTGAAGACACCGAAGAAAACGCCTTGAACGGCAAATACCCGTTGTCGCGTTTCCTCTACGTGTACGTGAACAAAGCACCGAACAAGCCACTGAACCCGCTGGAAGCCGAGTTCATCAAGCTGGTGCTGTCCAAGCAAGGTCAAGAGGTCGTGGTCAAGGATGGCTACATCCCGCTGCCAGCCAAAGTCGCTGCCAAAGCCTTGGCTGACCTGGGTTTGAAAGAAGGCGCATAACCCTGTAACGGCTGGCGCAGGCTGCGAGCACGACGCGCAGCCTGCGCCAGCGACCACAGGTTGTGGGCCCGGTAACTACTCAATTTTCCATTCCGCTGCCAGCACCACTGGGCAGCGGCTTTTTTGCGTCACTGCTTTGTCATCTTTTTGTCATACAGGACCGCTAGGGTGTGCGCATGAATGATCTGGCCAATTCCCCAATGACTACGACATCCGCTCCCAAGCGCATTGATTTCAATACGCCTGAACTGCAACGCAAGCGCCGCATGCGTGCGCTCAAAGATCACTTGACCCGCTGGTATGTATTTATCGGCGGTCTCGCCGTGCTCGGCGCGATCACACTGATTTTCTTCTTCCTCGGTTATGTGGTGCTGCCGCTGTTCCAGGGCGCCGACCTGAATGCCAAACAGGCGATTACGCCCGTGTGGATGCAGGACGCAGGCAAGCCGTTGATGCTGTCGGTCGAAGAGCAAAATCAGGTGGGTATGCGCGTGTCCGATCAGGGCATGGTGCTGTTCTTCAATGCCAAGAGCGGCGAAGAACTCTCCCGCGTGAACCTGCCGCTGCCCGCCGACACCCATGTGACGTCGCTGGGCGAGGATCAGCCGGGTAACCCGGTGGTGGTCCTGGGCTTGTCCAACGGCCAGGCGCTGGTGTTTCGCCACACGTATAAAGTCAGCTACCCGGATGGCAAAAAGACCATCAGCCCGGCCATCGAATACCCGTACGGCGAGGCGCCCGTCGCGCTTGACCCTCAAGGGCGTGCGCTGGATCACGTGAACCTCAGCGTGAACGATTCGACGCTGGTGCTGGCGGGCTCGACCGGCGCGCAATTGCACGTGCTGTCGTTGGCCAGTGAAGAAAACATGATGACGGGTGAGGTCACGAACTCCGAGACCCGCATCGAGCTGCCGCAGATGACCGAGAAGGTCAAAGCGCTGTACATCGACCCGCGTCAGCAGTGGCTGTATGTCATCAATGGCCGCGCTCAGGCCGACGTGTTCAGCCTGCGCGACAAAAGCTTGAATGGCCGTTACAAACTGGCCGAAGACGCCACCACTGAAATCACTGCCAGTACGCAGTTGGTGGGTGGCATTTCGCTGATCCTGGGTGACTCCACCGGCAGCCTGAGCCAGTGGTTCATGGCCCGCGACCCGGATGGCGAACAGCGCTTCAAGCACATCCGCAGCTTCAAGATGGGCGACTCTCCGATTGTTGAAATCACCGCCGAACAACGCCGCAAGGGTTTCCTGGCGCTGGACGCTGCCGGTGACATCGGTGTGTTCCACAGCACCGCGCATCGCACCCTGCTGGTCGAGAAGGTCGCTGAAGGCCCGGGCATCATGGCGCTGTCGCCTCGTGCCAACCGCGTCATCGTGGAAGAGGGCGGCAAGCTGCTGCCCTTGACCTTGAAGAACCCGCACCCGGAAGTGTCCTGGAGCGCGCTGTGGAGCAAGGTCTGGTACGAGAACTACGACGAACCGAAATACGTCTGGCAGTCGACCGCGGCCAACACCGACTTCGAACCGAAGATGAGCCTTGCACCGCTGACCTTCGGTACGTTGAAAGCGGCGTTCTACGCGATGTTGCTGGCTGCACCGCTGGCAGTGGCCGCCGCGATCTACACCGCTTACTTCATGGCCCCGAGCCTGCGCCGCAAGGTCAAGCCGGTGATCGAACTGATGGAAGCGATGCCGACAGTGATTCTGGGCTTCTTCGCCGGTCTGTTTTTGGCGCCGTATGTCGAGGGGCATCTGCCGGGGATTTTCAGCCTGTTAATGCTGCTGCCGATCGGGATTTTGCTGGCGGGCTTCACCTGGAGCCGTCTGCCGGACTCGATCCGCCTGCGCGTACCGGATGGCTGGGAAAGCCTGATTCTGATCCCGGTGATTCTGTTCATTGGCTGGTTGTCGCTGTACATGAGCCCGTTCATGGAAGCCTGGTTCTTCGGCGGTGACATGCGCCTGTGGATCTCCCACGACCTGGGCATCACCTATGACCAGCGCAACGCTCTGGTGGTCGGGCTGGCGATGGGGTTTGCCGTAATCCCGAACATTTACTCGATTGCTGAAGATGCCGTGTTCAGCGTGCCGCGCGGCCTGACGCTGGGGTCGCTGGCGCTGGGTGCCACGCCGTGGCAAACCATGACCCGCGTGGTGATCCTGACCGCCAGCCCGGGGATTTTCTCGGCCCTGATGATCGGCATGGGCCGTGCGGTGGGCGAGACCATGATCGTGCTGATGGCCACGGGCAACACGCCGGTCATGGAAATGAACCTGTTCGAAGGTTTGCGTACCCTGGCGGCGAACGTGGCGGTGGAGATGCCGGAGTCCGAAGTGGGCGGCAGTCACTACCGTGTGCTGTTCCTCTCGGCGCTGGTGCTGCTGTTGTTCACCTTCATCATGAACACTCTCGCTGAGCTGATCCGTCAGCGTCTGCGCAAGAAATATTCGTCGCTTTAAGGAAGGTAGAAGTCTGTGAAACAGAATTCCCTCAAAGGTTGGTTCAAGAGCGGCGCCCCGGGCGTTTGGATCAGCGGTGGCGCAGTGTCGCTCGCGGTCATCATGACCATTGGTTTGCTGGCCGTGATTGCGGTGCGCGGGTTGGGCCACTTTTGGCCGGCCGATTTGGTGCTGGCGCAGTACAACGTGCCGGGTTCTGCCCATCACGTGGTGCTGGGCGAAGTGGTGCAAAAGGAAGAAGTACCCCGCGAGCGCCTGAAAAGCGCCGGTTTGCCGGTGCCGGAGCAAGGCCCGGAGTTCATGACCCGCGAGCTGATCAAGGTCGGCAACCGCGACCTGAACGGCAACGACTTTTCCTGGGTGGTGGGCGAGTGGCTGACTGACCTGAAGACCCCGCCCGAGTTACTGGCCATTGAGCGCCGTGAGTGGGGCAACTTCTACGGCTACCTGGTCAATGTGAAAGAAAACGGCAAGGTGATTGCCGAAGGTGAAGCGGCGTGGCCTGAGCTGCAAGCGCGGGTCAAGCGCGTCAACGATCTGGCCAAGCAACTCAGCCAGTTGGAAAAGAAAGACATTGGCGCCATCAACTATGGCTTGGAACGGATCCGTCTGCAGGGTCGCAAGCTGGAGCTGGAAGGCAAACTGACACCGCAAGCCCAGGCGGACATGGAAGCCGAACGTGCCGAGCTGAATGCGCGCTACAAAGCGATTGAAGACCGCTTGGGTGATCTGCATGCCCAGTTCAATCGCGACAGCCTGACGGCCCGCGATGCCAACGGCAAAGAACTCGAAATCAACATCGGCAAAGTGGTCAAGGCCTACCAGCCGAACGCCATGAACAGCTGGCAGAAACTGGCGATGTACTTCAGCAACATTTGGGAATTCCTGAGCGAAGACCCGCGTGAAGCCAACACCGAGGGCGGGATCTTCCCGGCGATTTTCGGCACCGTGATGATGACCCTCATCATGGCCGTGATCGTCACGCCGTTCGGTGTGCTGGCGGCGGTGTACCTGCGTGAATACGCCAAGCAGAACACCCTGACCCGGGTGATCCGTATTGCGGTGAATAACCTGGCCGGTGTGCCGGCGATTGTGTACGGCGTGTTTGGTCTGGGCTTCTTTGTGTACGTGCTGGGCGGCTCGGTTGACCGTCTGTTCTTTGCCGAGGCATTGCCCGCGCCGACGTTTGGCACGCCGGGCCTGATGTGGGCCTCGCTGACGCTGGCGCTGCTGGCGGTTCCTGTGGTGATCGTGGCCACGGAAGAAGGCCTGGCGCGTATTCCGCGTACGGTGCGCGAAGGCTCGCTGGCGCTGGGTGCGACCAAGTCCGAGACCTTGTGGAAGATCGTATTGCCCATGGCCAGCCCGGCGATGATGACCGGCATGATCCTCGCCGTGGCGCGGGCAGCGGGCGAAGTGGCACCGTTGATGCTGGTGGGTGTGGTCAAGCTGGCACCTTCGCTGCCGCTGGACGGCAACTACCCGTACCTGCACCTGGACCAGAAGATCATGCACCTGGGCTTCCATATTTATGACGTGGGCTTCCAGAGCCCGAACGTTGAAGCGGCGCGGCCGCTGGTATACGCCACGGCGCTGCTGCTGGTGCTGGTGATCGCGACCCTGAACCTGTCGGCGGTGTGGATTCGTAACCACCTGCGCGAGAAGTACAAGGCGCTGGAAAGCTGATAACGAACACTGACGGCAGGAGCGGCCCATGGGCCCTCCCGCCCACGAGAAGCCCGGTTGTAGACAACCGGAACGAATTTTTAGCGTATGGAGCAACCCATGCAGCATGAATCCACGTCCCACGGCATCAACATGTCCGCCTTGGGTCGCACCAAACAAAGCTTGAACCTGGCCAATGAAGAAGTTGCCATTGAAGTCCCGGGGCTGAATCTTTATTACGGCGAAAAGCAGGCGCTGTTCGACGTGAGCCTGAACATTCCGAAACAACGCGTGACTGCGTTCATCGGGCCGTCGGGTTGCGGCAAGTCCACCCTGCTGCGTACGTTCAACCGCATGAACGATTTGGTAGACGGCTGCCGCGTTGAAGGTGAAATCAACCTTTACGGTCATAACATCTACCGCAAGGGCGAAGACGTTGCCGAGCTGCGTCGCCGCGTGGGCATGGTGTTCCAGAAGCCTAACCCGTTCCCCAAAACCATCTACGAAAACGTGGTTTACGGCCTGCGCATTCAGGGCATCAACAAAAAACGCATCCTCGACGAAGCCGTGGAGTGGGCCCTCAAAGGCGCGGCGTTGTGGGATGAGGTTAAAGACCGTTTGCACGACTCGGCACTCGGCTTGTCCGGTGGTCAGCAGCAGCGTCTGGTGATTGCCCGTACCATCGCGGTCGAACCTGAAGTATTGCTGCTCGATGAGCCGTGCTCGGCACTTGACCCGATCTCGACGCTGAAGGTTGAGGAGCTGATTTACGAGCTCAAGTCCAAGTTCACCATCGTGATCGTGACCCACAACATGCAGCAGGCGGCGCGGGTGTCGGATTACACCGCCTTCATGTACATGGGCAAGATGGTTGAATACGGCGACACCGACACGCTGTTCACCAACCCGGCCAAAAAGCAGACCGAAGACTACATCACCGGGCGCTACGGCTAGTTGGCGCGGCCTCTGCCGCTTGGCGTAATGACACATTTGGCTGGCCGCCTGGCGCGTGCCGCTCACAGATTTTGCGGAGCAGAACCATGATTTCAAAGGATGGCCTCACCCATCACATTTCCGCGCAATTCAACGCGGAACTCGAAGAAGTGCGCAGCCACTTGCTGGCCATGGGCGGACTGGTCGAGAAGCAGGTTAACGACGCGGTTACGGCGTTGATTGAGGCCGACTCCGGGTTGGCGCAGCAAGTGCGCGAGATCGACGAACAGATCAATCAGATGGAGCGCAACATCGACGAAGAATGCCTGCGCATTCTGGCCCGTCGCCAACCTGCGGCGTCTGACTTGCGGCTGATTATCAGCATTTCCAAGTCGGTGATCGACCTGGAGCGCATCGGTGACGAGGCGACCAAAATTGCTCGCCGGGCGATCCAGCTCTGTGAAGAGGGCGAAGCGCCACGCGGTTACGTCGAAGTGCGCCACATCGGCGATCAGGTGCGCAACATGGTGCGCGATGCGCTGGACGCGTTCGCCCGCTTCGACGCTGACCTGGCGCTGTCTGTGGCGCAGTACGACAAAATCATCGACCGCGAATACAAAACGGCGTTGCGCGAGTTGGCCACCTACATGATGGAAGATCCGCGTTCGATTTCGCGGGTGCTGAGCATCATTTGGGTACTGCGTTCACTGGAGCGCATTGGCGATCACGCCCGCAATATTTCGGAGCTGGTGATCTACCTGGTGCGCGGAACGGATGTGCGCCACATGGGCCTTAAGCGCATGCGCGAAGAAGTTGAAGGCACCGGTGCCGATAACGCTAATGTTCCGCAGGTGCCTGACGATAAATAAGACTGCCCGAGATTAAAAACGCCCGGCTTTGGCCGGGCGTTTTGCGTTTCGGCGTTCACATTCAGGCGCTCTGCGAACGTAAAGTCATTCGGGGTGCCCCCAAGATTTGGCACATGGCCATCATTCGGCGCATGCTAGTCAAGATTTCAGAGGAGCAGTCGATGAGCAAGGTCAGTGTGTTGGTGGTGGATGACGCGTCGTTTATTCGCGATTTGGTCAAGAAGTGCCTGCGTAACTACTTCCCGGGCATCAAGATCGAAGACGCGGTTAACGGTCGCAAAGCCCAGGCCATACTGGCCCGCGAAACCTTCGATTTGGTGCTGTGTGACTGGGAAATGCCTGAAATGTCCGGCCTTGAGCTGCTGACCTGGTGCCGTGAGCAAGATCACCTGAGAACCCTGCCGTTCATCATGGTCACCAGCCGTGGCGACAAAGAGAACGTGGTGCAGGCGATTCAGGCCGGTGTGTCGGGGTACGTCAGCAAGCCGTTCACTAACGAACAGTTGCTGACCAAGGTCAAACACGCCCTGAACAAGGCCGGCAAGCTTGAAACCCTCCTGGCCAGTGCGCCGACGCGGATGAACTCGGCATTCGGTAATGATTCGCTTAGCGCGTTGACCGGCGGCAAGGCTCAAGTGGTAGCGCCAACGCCAGCCGCTGCGCCTGTTGCCCGCCCGGTGGCGGCCGCCAAACCTGCGGCAAAAGCCCATGCGCCGGCTGGCCGGGGCCAAGGGCAACTGCGTCTGTCCAGCGGCACCCAGGCGTGTGTCATCAAGGCCTTGAGCCTCAAGGAAGCGCTGCTGGTGGTGCGCCGTGGCGACGTGCTGCCGCAGGTGCTGGAAAGTGCCGTGCTTGACCTTGAGCAGGGCGAGAGCGCCGAGGTGGCGCGTCTTAATGGCTATTTGCACGCTATCGTGGCGTACGAGCCCAAGCCCGACAGCGACTGGCTGCAACTGACCTTTCGCTTTGTCGATCAGGATGCCGCGAAAATGGGCTACCTCTCGCGCCTGATTGCCCATGGCACCGCCCAGAAACACTTTGTGCCGGGTGCGTAACACCCGAACACAGGCTTACGGCAATTGCAGGCCGCCGGAAGCCTTGTGAATCGCCCGCAAATGCTCGCCGATCTGTTTGACGTTGGCTTCGGTCGCGGCAATCTCGGCGGCGCGGGCGGGTTCCAGCAAGCTGCGCACTTCCTTGTCCAGGTCCCCGGTCAGGCGCAGTAATTGCTGCTGGCGCTGACTGCTTTCGGATTCGAGCATTTCCCATTCTTTGGCTTGCGGCAGGCCATAGCCGCTGCTGCCCAGCAATTCAGCCGGGCGACTGAGAAAGCCGCTGCTGGCGAGAATTTCTTGCAATGTCTTGTTGGCCTTGTCCATGCCGGCCCCCTCGATCCCGCGCACTTTCAAGTACTTCTGTTTGACCTCGTCCTGGGCCAGTAGCAATTGGCGGCGAAAGGCGGCCTGTTCAAGCAGCAACAACGCTGCGCTGGCGCGCAGGTCGGCCTGCTCGATCCAGGGGCGCCGTGCATCCGGGCTGAGGGCGAGCCAGTCTTCGACGCTGGCCTGCTGGATCGGCAGGCGGGTCTTGAGTACATCGAACATCGCCTGATAGCGATCACGGTATGAGTCAAAGCGATAGCCGAGCCTCAGCGCTTCTTTTTTGTCGTCCAGCACACGGGTGTCGGCCAACCCGCGTGCCTTGAGCACTTCCAGCAGGCCATTGGGCATGATGCTGTCCAGGCCTTTGAGCTGCGTGTTGTCACTGCCGCTGCGCAGTAATTTCAGGGTTTCGACCGCGCAGTTATTGGAGATGAAGTAATAGTTGCCGTCATAACTCCAGTGCATTTCTGCCGCGTGCTCGACCACTTCTTCGATTTCCGGACGGCTCAGGGTGAGGGGCACGGAGGCCAGGCTGCGCAGTTCGGTTTTGGTGTATTCATCGATCACTTGAGCCAGCGGCAAGACGAAAAGCCGCGAGGGGTAAGCGCCGGTCAGCCCGTCCCAGCTTGATAGCTGTACGTCGTTGACGAATGCCCGGTAAGACAACACCAAGTGTTCTTGCAGGTCGAGTCGGCAATCGGGCCCGCGCGGACGTCCGGGCGCGCAAATCACCAAACGCAACATGCTGTGCCCCCAGCGGCTTGCCCATTCCTGATTGGCCTCGGCAAGCAGGTAATCAACGGCGTACACACGCTCGGGGTCGACGGTGCCGAGGGGCTGTTTGGCGAAATCGTTACCGGCGTTCAGAAAGGCAAAGCCTGTGGGGCATTCATCCCGGGCAGCCGGGGCCCAGCCGAAGTGATCCCGGTAGTAGCGATACAGGGCAGGGCGCCGACAAGCGTAAGCCGGGTCGAGGAGGAAGTACTCCATGTTGACCGCGACAAACTCTCTGGGGTTGGTGACTTCGTACAGATCGGGGCTGCGCACGATCTGGTGGTTGTCTTGTTCGCGTTCACCGCGTCGACCGACATATTGTTGCCAGCCGGCGAGGTCGAGCAGGCGCGGGTCATCGCTGAGGGTGAAACGGCGTTCGGTCTGGCCCCGGCATTCGTCCGGCAGGCCAATCAGTCCGGCGCTGTTGTGCTGACGTGTACAGCGCTGGATGAGGGCGCGTTGGGCGTGCGGCCACACACGGGCGCGGTCATAAATGTGGGTCAGTTCGTGCAGGACGGTGGCGAGCATTTCCCGGCGCACGGTGCCGTGGGGGCGGTTGGTTTGCTCGGTCGCGGCCGAGCCGTCGGTCAAGCTCGCCAGCAGTTTGCGGTTGAGGTCCAGCTCGGAGACCAGCGACGCTTGCCCGTAGGCATTGCTTGGCATGTCATCGGTCCAGCCCACCAGGATCTGGCGATCCAGTTGCTCGATAAAGCGCGGTGGCAGCTTGCGCATGGCCTCGTCCAGCAGCGCCTGACTGGCCTGCTGTTCAGCCGGACTCAAGCCTTCGGTCTTGAGTTGCAGATGCAACGCGGCCTGGGCGCTGCTGCCGATCAGCAGCAGGCCGCAGGCGGCAAGCCAACGCGCGAGCGGCCTCACAGTGCGAGGATGGCTTCGGCAAGTTCCTGATCGCTGGCGCTGCGGGCTTCTGGCACGCGCTCACGCAAGGTATTGAAGGCGGATTCCAACTGAACGCCGCGAATATCGCCTTGGCTAGCGACGAAAGTGGCGGCGTCATCGTGGGCTTCACGCACCACTTTAGAGTCACGGATCGACGTGGTGGTGTCGGAAGTGAAGTCAATGGCGCGCCCGAATGCACGAACAATGATGTTACTGGTCTGCACCAGGGTTTGTGCCTGAGCCACATCGGCCAGCAACAGCAGGCCAAGGGTGGCGACAATCAACGGGTTACGCATGAATATTCTCCAGAAAACGCGGGTGCTTATTGGACGAGAATTGCCTGTGCCAGTTCAAGGTCGCTGGCAGTCAATTTTGGCTGGTCGTGGCGCAGGTAGCGCAAGGCCGATTCCAGCTGTGAGCCTCGTAGTTGGCCGTCACTGGCGATAAATGCGGCAGCGTCATCCTGAGCGGCACGAATCAGTTTGTTTTCGAACGGTGTTGAGGTCACTTTGCTGGTGACATAGCCAGAGAGCACGGTGGTTTGTGTGCTCGTGTCGAAGGCGGCAGCAGTTTGAGTCCAGCTTAAGGCAAGTAGAGCAATTGAGAGAAAGCGCATGGGTCTCGACGTTAATTGAGCGAGGGCCAAGGCTAGCGTAATGGGCGGGGCAGGGCAAAGCGGATGTGCCCGCTGTCCGGGGGCGAAGCTGTGCTCGGCTTACGTCGCACATAGCCTCGCACTACCCGGCAGCGATGACACGGCAAATCAGAGGGTCAGGATCGCCTGGGCCAGTTGTGCATCGGACGCTTGCAGCTGTGGCGCCTGCTGACGAATGAAGTCCAGCGCGCTTTCGAGCTTGACGCCACGGATGCTGCCTTCGCTGGCGACAAAACTGGCGGCGTCGTCACGGGCGGCGCGCACGATTTTGTTGTCGCGGATGGAGTTCGTGGCGTCGGACGTCAGGTCGGTCGTGGCCTTGAGCGTGCCTACGATGGCATCGGTGGTCGCGATGAAGCTGGAAGCATGGGCGCTGGCCGCAACAGTCAGCAGCGCCGCCGCGCTAAGTAGGCGAAGAGTGGACATGGTGATACTCCTTGGCATGAGCTTATAAGTTAGACGTTTATAAGCCGAATAGTAGGCCCGGCGTCGCGTACGGCAAAGAACGTTTTGCGGTGACACGCCGTTTTGAGGCGTTGGGCCAAGGAATGCGCCAACTGTACCTGTGTGTTTCGATTATTTTGAAAACTGTACCTGTGACGGTCTGCGAATAAAAAATGCTCTTCCAGAACGACAAAACCCGTCAGCGGTTTCCCGCGACGGGTTCTGTTTTACAAATTCTGGGTGCTGGCGGTAAATCGTGAATCAAGGCCAGCGAGCGCTTGTTAGCGCCAGAACGGCTTGCTCAGCTCTTCGTAGCGCTGTGCTTCGCTAATCCCGGCATCAGCCAGAAGACGCGAGTCCAGGCGAGCCAGTTGATGGCGGCTGGAAATACGGCGCTGCCACAACATGAGGTTGGCAAGTACGCGCAAAGGCATCGAAGCCTGGTTGTTAACAGTGTTGCTTTCAGTGAACAAATCGGAACTGAGGGTACGTTCCATGATGGCATCCTTCCGCTTGTGGCGGCATTGGCTAGTGGTTTAACTGGTGCCCATGATCCTCTTGTGCGTCGAGACTCTCTAGATACAGTTCATCTGTATTGTGCAGAGCCAGTTAACTGTTTATGGGGGCTGTACGGGCGCAAATGACTGCAACTGTACCGGTAGGCACTAAGTTGGTGCATTTTTAGCCATTTTTGTGTGAAAAGGCGGCTGTAAGGGTAGGAAATGACCAGTACAGCAGTACAGTTTTTGAAATCGCGGCGATAAAAAAGCCGCCGAGAAAACAGTGTTTTCATCGGCGGCTGTCTAGCTCGCGTGTTACGGGAGCATTTTGCCGGTTTCTTCCAAGTTGATATGCCAGCTCAATGCTTCGCGCAGAATGTGCGGGGTGTGGCCACCGATTGCACAGGCTTTGCTGAAGTAGTCATTGAGGGCTTCACGGAAGTCCGGGTGCACACAGTTGTCGATGATCACTCGGGCGCGCTCGCGTGGCGCCAGACCGCGCAGGTCGGCCAGACCCTGTTCGGTTACCAGAATGTCCACATCGTGTTCGGTGTGGTCAACGTGGCTGACCATTGGCACCACACTGGAGATCGCACCGGCCTTGGCAATGGACTTGGTGACAAAGATCGCCAGGTGAGCGTTACGGGCGAAGTCGCCCGAACCGCCGATGCCGTTCATCATGCGAGTGCCGCAGACGTGGGTGGAGTTCACGTTGCCGTAGATGTCGAATTCCAGGGCGGTGTTGATGCCGATGATGCCCAGACGACGCACGACTTCAGGGTGGTTGGAGATTTCTTGCGGGCGCAGGACCAGTTTGTCCTTGTAACGCTCCAGGTTGCCGAACACGTCCGAGTTGCGACGTTCCGACAAGGTGATCGAACTGCCCGATGCGAAGCTCATTTTGCCGGCGTCGATCAGGTCAAAGGTCGAATCCTGCAGTACTTCGGAGTACATGGTCAGGTCTTCGAACGGTGAGTCGATCAAGCCGCACATCACGGCGTTGGCGATGTTGCCGATACCGGCCTGCAACGGACCCAGCTTGTTGGTCATACGCCCGGCTGCCACTTCTTGTTTGAAGAAGTTGATCAGGTGGAACGCAATGCCATCGGTTTCGCTGTCCGGTACCGAAACGGTGGACGGCGAATCAGGCTTGTTGGTGATGACGATCGCAACGATTTTTTCCGGCGGAATCGGGATTGCAGTGCTGCCGATGCGGTCGTCGACTTTTACCAACGGGATAGGCGTGCGCGTTGGGCGGTAAGTCGGGATGTAGATGTCGTGCAGGCCTTCCAGGTTCGGGTTGTGCGCCAGGTTGATCTCAACGATCACCTGTTTGGCAAAAATCGCGAAGCTGGCCGAGTTGCCGACGGAGGTGGTCGGCACGATATGGCCTTGCTCGGTAATCGCGACGGCCTCAATCACCGCGATGTCCGGCAGCTTGAGCTGCTGGTTACGCAGTTGCTCTACGGTTTCGGACAAGTGCTGATCGATGAACATGACTTCGCCGGCGTTGATCGCCTTGCGCAGTGTGCTGTCTACCTGGAACGGCATGCGACGCGCCAGCACGCCGGCTTCGGTCAATTGCTTGTCCAGGTCGTTGCCCAGGCTGGCGCCTGTCATCAGGGTGATTTTCAGCGGCGCCAGTTTGGCGCGTTCGGCCAGCGCGTGCGGAACGGCCTTGGCTTCGCCGGCACGGGTAAAACCGCTCATGCCAACGGTCATGCCGTCTTGGATAAGGGCGGCGGCTTCTTCGGCGCTCATGACCTTATCGTGTAGGGAATTTAGGCGAATACGTTCACGGTACATGGATTGTTATCTCGGGCAACGGAAGCAAGATGCGCAGTCTATTCATTTTCAAAGGCTGGCGTCCCGCTACCATGGTCGAATGCCTGACGGCGATTTAGACCCTTTGGTCGGGATCTTTGCTGAAATAAAAAACCCCGGTCAATTCAGCGCCGGGGTTCTCGGTGTGGCAGTGGCGGGGGATGTTACTCGACCGCCTTGACCATATCTTCAATAACTTTCTTGGCGTCACCGAAGACCATCATGGTTTTGTCCAGATAAAACAGTTCGTTATCCAGTCCGGCGTAGCCACTGGCCATCGAGCGTTTGTTGACGATGACGGTCTTGGCTTTATAAGCCTCAAGAATCGGCATGCCCGCAATCGGCGATTTCGGATCGTTTTTCGCGGCCGGGTTGACCACGTCGTTGGCACCCAACACCAGCACGACATCAGCCTGTCCGAATTCGGAGTTGATGTCTTCCATCTCGAACACTTGGTCGTAAGGCACTTCTGCCTCGGCAAGCAGGACGTTCATGTGGCCGGGCATACGACCTGCCACCGGGTGGATCGCGTATTTCACCGTGACGCCGCGGTGGGTCAGCTTTTCGGTCAGTTCTTTCAGGGCGTGCTGAGCACGTGCAACCGCCAGGCCATATCCCGGCACGATGATGACCGTGTCGGCGTTGGTCAGCAGGAAGGTGGCATCGTCAGCCGAGCCTGATTTGACCGGACGGGCTTCTTGCGTACCCGCCGGGCCGCCCGCATCCGTGGCACCGCCAAAGCCGCCCAGGATCACGTTAAAGAACGAACGGTTCATCGCCTTGCACATAATGTAAGACAGGATCGCGCCCGACGAGCCCACCAGCGAACCGGCAATGATCAGCATCGAATTGTTCAGCGAGAAGCCGATCCCGGCTGCCGCCCAGCCCGAATAGCTGTTGAGCATCGATACGACAACCGGCATGTCCGCCCCGCCAATCGGGATGATGATGAGCACGCCCAGCACGAACGCCAGTGCCAGCATGAGTGCGAAGGCGTTGAGGTTGCCGGTCAGCATAAAGGTGATGCCCAGCCCGAGGGTGGCCAGCCCGAGCACCAGATTCAGCGTGTGCTGACCACTGAATTGCACGGGAGCGCCCTGGAACAGGCGAAATTTGTATTTGCCTGACAGTTTGCCGAAGGCGATCACAGAGCCGGAGAACGTGATGGCACCAATCGCAGCGCCCAGGAACAGTTCCAGGCGGTTGCCCGCAGGAATGGCATCGCCCAGTTGCTTGACGATGCCCAGCGATTGCGGCTCGACCACGGCGGCGATGGCGATAAATACCGCCGCCAGACCGATCATGCTGTGCATGAAGGCGACGAGCTCTGGCATTTTGGTCATTTCAACGCGCTTGGCCATGATCGACCCCGCCGTGCCGCCGACCAGTAGGCCTACGATCACATAGCCGATACCGGTTGTAGCTATTTCAGCGCCTAGCTTGAAGACCAGTCCTACGGTTGTGATGACCGCCAGCGCCATGCCGAGCATGCCGAAGAAGTTGCCACGACGTGAGGTTGTGGGGTGCGACAGGCCTTTGAGGGCCTGGATGAAACATATTGACGCGATCAGATACAGAACGGTGACCAGGTTCATGCTCATGGCTTGCGCACCTCTTCTTTGGCTTTAGGTGCTTTCTTCTTGAACATTTCCAGCATGCGCCGGGTGACCAAAAATCCACCAAATACGTTAACGGCGGCCAAGGCCACCGCCAGGGTGCCCATGGTTTTGCCCAGTGGGGTGACCGTCAGTGCAGCGGCCAGCATGGCACCTACGATCACAATGGCCGAAATGGCATTGGTGACCGCCATCAGCGGCGTGTGCAGGGCAGGTGTGACGTTCCAGACCACGTGATAGCCCACATAGATAGCCAGCACAAAGATGATCAGGTTGTAGACGCCGGGGGAGATCAGCTCTTCCATTGTTTTTATCCTCAGCCGTTTTTGCGCACGACTTGACCGTCGCGGCACATCAGGCACGCGGCGACGATGTCGTCTTCTAGGTTGATCTGGAACTGTCCTTCAGGGGTGAAGACCAGTTTGAGGAAGTCCAGCAGGTTGCGGGCGTACAGTGCGGAAGCATCTGCGGCAACCATGGCGGCCAGATTGGTATGGCCCACGATGGTGATGCCGTGCTCGACCACCACTTGGTCCGCGACGGTCAGCGGGCAGTTGCCCCCTTGGGCAGCGGCGAGGTCGATAACGACTGAGCCCGGTTTCATCTGTGCCACGGTTTCAGCGCTGAGCAGCACTGGCGCCTTGCGGCCCGGAATGAGTGCGGTAGTAATGACGATGTCGGCCTGCTTGGCACGTTCGTGAACGGCCAGTGCCTGACGCTGCATCCAGCTTGCAGGCATAGGACGCGCATAGCCGCCAACCCCTACGGCGCATTCGCGTTCTTCGTCGGTTTCGTAAGGCACGTCGACAAATTTGGCACCCAGCGACTCGATCTGCTCTTTTACGGCAGGGCGCACATCAGACGCTTCGATCACGGCTCCCAGGCGTTTGGCGGTTGCAATGGCCTGAAGGCCAGCAACGCCTGCGCCGAGGATCAGCACGCGGGCAGCTTTTACAGTGCCTGCGGCGGTCATCAGCATCGGCATGAAGCGCGGGTAATGGTGAGCGGCCAGCAGCACGGCTTTATAGCCGGCAATGTTGGCCTGGGACGACAGCACATCAAGACTTTGCGCCCGAGAAGTGCGTGGGGCGGCTTCCAGTGAGAACGCCGTAATGCCATGACTGGCCAGTTTGGCAATGGTTTCATCGCTGAACGGGTTGAGCATGCCAATCAGCACTGCGCCGCGATTTATCAGGGCCAGTTCGCTGTCGTTGGGAGCAACCACTTTCAGGATCAGCTCGGCGCCCAGCGCGTCGCCGGCACTGCCAATGGTTGCGCCGGCGGCTTCATAAGCGCTGTCGATGACGCTGGCGTTAATGCCTGCGCCGCTTTGAACAGTCACTTTATGGCCTTGGCCGATCAGCTTCTTGATGGTTTCCGGGGTTGCAGCAACCCGCGTTTCACCCTGATGGGTTTCGAGAGGAACACCAATGTGCACGTCATATCTCCTGCGTGATCTTTTATAAGAAATCCAGCGCACTTCGGATGGTGCGGCTGGGGCGGCCGATCAGCACGATCCCACCGGAATCAGGGTGGGGCGCCGCATAATGCAGGCGATTATTTGGCCCTTCAAGAACTTATGAAGGGTGACGGAATAATTACTACAAGTCATGCCGTGACCGAATGTCGCAAGGTTCCTTTGGAGACCAGTAACGGCGTGGCTTTCAGGGATTAAAGGATGTTTTAGAGTTTTTTTCACATTTCTTTTAGTTATCTGGCCATAACTTTCAGAAATACCCTGTAAGCCACGTGGTTACTGGCTTACAGGTTTGTCCAGATAGACATAAGTTTAGGCTGCTTAAAAGCGACATTTACGTATATATGTAGGGTGTTTTTATTGTTCACTACATAATTCATCTGGACGATGTAATGCGCTAATCAAGGCTGTATTGCTGGGCTTTCTGGATAAGCCAGTCGCGAAACGCCTGGAGCGAGGCGGACTCGATTTTGCGTTCAGGAATCATCAAGTGATAAGCCTTGGTGCTCGCGAGCGTTGCAGTGTTAGCGATTACCAGTCGTTGCTCGGCCAATTCGCGTTGAATCAAGAAGGGTGGGATCAGTGCGATGCCCATGTCGTGCATAGCGGCCTGGGCCAGCATCGAGAACAGTTCGTAGCGCGGCCCGGTCATGTCGCGGGGGACGTTCAGGCCTTGTGCGTTAAACCACTGTCGCCACGCATAGGGGCGCGTGGTTTGTTGCAGTAATGGAAGTTCTGCGAGTGCGTCGGGCGTGAGGGTTTTCTCGGCTGGCAGCAGACGGGGGCTGCATACGGGAACGGGATTTTCACCCATCAAGCGATAGGACGAAGTGCCGGACCAGTCGGCATCGCCAAAATAGATGGCGGCGTCAAAGTCGGTGTCAGCAAACAGAAAGGGGCGCGTGCGGTTGGTGAGGTTGACCGTGACGTCGGGGTGTTGCTGCTGGAAGTCTTTGAGTCGCGGTAGCAGCCATTGCGTACCGAAGGTGGGGACGACGGCCAGTTCAATCACGTTGGCGCCTTGCTGGCCCATGATCGAGAGGGTGTCACGCTCGACGGCATCCAGTTGGGTTGCGACACGTCGGCTGTAAGAAAGTCCTGCTTCCGTCAGCTTCACACCGCGTTTTGAGCGTCTGAAAAGTTCGATGCCAAGGAATTCTTCGAGGCTGGCTATTTGTCGGCAGATCGCTCCTTGGGTCAGAGAAAGCTCCTGCGCAGCTTTGGTGAAGCTTTCGTGCCGAGCTGCCGCCTCAAAACTGATGAGTGCGGTCGTACTGGGAATCTTGCGGCGCATGTACGGCTTCCTCACTAAAGGTCGTCAGATATGGCGTTTTTGATCTTCACGGAGTGAGAAATTATCACAAGAGAGTGCCGAATCCTCGTTTGTCCTTCTATATAGGTGCGGCCTACGATCGGCCCACGACATTTGATCTATATCTCGAGGGTTCACTCATGGCGGGTAAGGCAAGCTTCAACTGGATCGATCCACTGTTGCTGGATCAGCAGCTCACTGAAGAAGAGCGCATGGTGCGCGACAGTGCTGAGCAGTTTGCGCAGGGCAAGTTGGCGCCTCGAGTGCTTGAAGCTTTCCGTCATGAGAAGACTGATCCGGCCATTTTTCGTGAAATGGGCGAGACCGGTTTGCTGGGAGCGATGATCCCCGAGCAATACGGCGGCAGCGGCCTCAATTATGTGAGCTATGGCTTGATTGCGCGGGAAGTGGAGCGTGTGGACTCTGGCTACCGTTCAATGATGAGTGTGCAGTCGTCGCTGGTGATGGTGCCTATCAATGAGTTTGGGACTGAAGCCCAAAAGCAGAAATACCTGCCCAAGCTGGCTTCGGGTGAATGGATTGGCTGTTTTGGTCTGACTGAGCCAAATCACGGTTCTGATCCTGGTGCGATGATTACGCGTGCACGCAAAGTCGAAGGCGGCTACAGCTTGACGGGCGCCAAAATGTGGATCACCAACAGCCCGATTGCTGATGTATTTGTGGTGTGGGCTAAAGATGATGCCGGGGATATCCGTGGCTTTGTGCTGGAAAAGGGTTGGAAGGGTCTGAGTGCGCCTGCAATTCACGGCAAGGTAGGTTTGCGCGCATCGATCACTGGCGAAATCGTTATGGATAACGTGTTTGTACCTGAAGAGAACATTTTTCCGGATGTGCGTGGTCTGAAGGGGCCTTTCACCTGTTTGAACTCGGCCCGGTACGGTATTTCGTGGGGGGCGCTGGGGGCTGCCGAGTTTTGTTGGCATACCGCACGCCAGTACACCCTCGATCGTCAGCAGTTTGGCCGGCCACTGGCTGCCACGCAGTTGATTCAGAAAAAGCTGGCGGATATGCAGACTGAGATTACGTTGGCGCTGCAGGGTTGCCTGCGTCTGGGGAGAATGAAGGACGAGGGCACGGCGGCGGTGGAGATCACGTCCATCATGAAGCGTAATTCGTGCGGCAAGTCGCTCGACATTGCTCGCATGGCGCGTGACATGCTGGGGGGGAACGGCATTTCTGATGAGTTTGGTGTGGCGCGCCACCTGGTCAACCTTGAAGTGGTGAATACCTATGAAGGCACCCATGACGTGCACGCCCTGATTCTGGGTCGGGCGCAGACAGGTCTTCAGGCGTTCTATTAATAGAGGGGGGCGGCTCATGGGGGCTTTATCGCATTTGCGGGTGCTGGATTTGTCGCGGGTACTGGCAGGTCCTTGGGCGGGCCAGATTCTGGCCGACCTTGGGGCTGAGGTCATCAAGGTCGAGCGTCCGGGCAATGGAGATGACACGCGCGCCTGGGGGCCGCCCTTCCTTAAAGATGCCTATGGAGAGAGTACTGGCGAGGCGGCGTACTACTTGTCTGCCAATCGCAATAAACAGTCGGTGACGATCGATTTCACCAAGCCAGAAGGTCAGCGACTGGTGCGCGAGCTGGCGGCGAAGTCCGACATTTTGATCGAGAACTTTAAGGTGGGTGGGTTGCAGGCTTATGGTCTGGACTATGCGTCGCTAAAAGACGTTAACCCTGATTTGATCTACTGCTCGATTACAGGGTTCGGTCAAACGGGGCCGTATGCCAAGCGTGCCGGTTATGACTTCATGATTCAGGGCTTGGGCGGCCTGATGAGTCTGACTGGGCGGCCTGAGGGGGAAGAGGGTGCGGGGCCGGTGAAAGTAGGTGTGGCGCTGACCGATATATTGACCGGGTTGTATTCGACGGTTGCGATTCTGGCTGCGCTGGCTCATCGCCAACATGATGGGGGTGGGCAGCACATTGATATGGCGTTGCTGGATGTCCAGGTTGCCTGCTTGGCGAATCAGGCCATGAACTATCTGACGACAGGTGTTTCACCTAAGCGCTTAGGCAATGCCCATCCGAATATCGTGCCGTATCAGGATTTTCCTACGGCAGATGGTGACTTCATTCTTACCGTGGGGAATGACAGCCAGTTCAGGAAGTTTGCGCAGGTGGCGGGTTGCAGTGAGTGGGCTGACGATCCCAGGTTCTCGACTAATACCGCGCGGGTGGCGAATCGGTCGGTGCTCGTGCCTTTGATTCGTCAGGCGACTGTGTTCAGGACGACGGCGCAATGGGTGTCTGAGTTGGAAGCGGTCGGCGTGCCTTGCGGGCCTATCAACGATTTGGCGCAGGTATTTGAGGATCCTCAGGTGCAGGCGCGTAACTTGGCGATAGCGTTGCCTCACCCGTTGGCGGGGCTTGTGCCGCAGGTGGCGAGCCCGATCAGGCTGTCGGCCACCCCGGTTGAATACCGTAATGCGCCGCCATTGCTGGGCGAGCATACGCAGGAGGTCTTGCAGCGTGTCTTGGGGATGACTGCGGGGGCGCTGGAAGGGCTGCGCACGTCGGGCGTTGTTTAGGTCTTTGCAGAGGGGCGCTAGTGCCTCTCTATATAGTTAGGTTTTAAGTCTTTTTTGGGTAATTGATAGAGTCGCTCAATTAGGGCTTGACTCAGAATTCCAGCGGCCTATAATTCGCCCCACTTCCGGCGCAGTCGAAACGGAAAACTCCTTGAGTTTCAATGAGTTAGGCGGCTTTGACGATGCCAGCTTCAAATCATCGAAGCAGGAAATGAGGCGTTGACAGCAGCGTGTAACGCTGTAGAATTCGCCTCCCGCTGACGAGAGATCGAAAGCGCAAGTGGTTGATGTTACAGAGGAAGCTTTGAAAACATCTTAAAATAACCGCTTGACAGCAACAGAGGCTGCTGTAGAATGCGCGCCTCGGTTGAGCGAAAGCTTAACCAACCGCTCTTTAACAACTGAATCAAGCAATTCGTGTGGGTGCTTGTGGAGTCAGGCTGATAGTCAAAAAGATTATCAGCATCACAAGTTACTCCGCGAGAAATCAAAGATGTAACCAACGATTGCTGAGCCAAGTTTAGGGTTTTCTCAAAACCCAAAGATGTTTGAACTGAAGAGTTTGATCATGGCTCAGATTGAACGCTGGCGGCAGGCCTAACACATGCAAGTCGAGCGGTAGAGAGGTGCTTGCACCTCTTGAGAGCGGCGGACGGGTGAGTAATACCTAGGAATCTGCCTGGTAGTGGGGGATAACGTTCGGAAACGGACGCTAATACCGCATACGTCCTACGGGAGAAAGCAGGGGACCTTCGGGCCTTGCGCTATCAGATGAGCCTAGGTCGGATTAGCTAGTTGGTGAGGTAATGGCTCACCAAGGCTACGATCCGTAACTGGTCTGAGAGGATGATCAGTCACACTGGAACTGAGACACGGTCCAGACTCCTACGGGAGGCAGCAGTGGGGAATATTGGACAATGGGCGAAAGCCTGATCCAGCCATGCCGCGTGTGTGAAGAAGGTCTTCGGATTGTAAAGCACTTTAAGTTGGGAGGAAGGGCATTAACCTAATACGTTAGTGCTTTGACGTTACCGACAGAATAAGCACCGGCTAACTCTGTGCCAGCAGCCGCGGTAATACAGAGGGTGCAAGCGTTAATCGGAATTACTGGGCGTAAAGCGCGCGTAGGTGGTTTGTTAAGTTGAATGTGAAATCCCCGGGCTCAACCTGGGAACTGCATCCAAAACTGGCAAGCTAGAGTATGGTAGAGGGTAGTGGAATTTCCTGTGTAGCGGTGAAATGCGTAGATATAGGAAGGAACACCAGTGGCGAAGGCGACTACCTGGACTGATACTGACACTGAGGTGCGAAAGCGTGGGGAGCAAACAGGATTAGATACCCTGGTAGTCCACGCCGTAAACGATGTCAACTAGCCGTTGGGAACCTTGAGTTCTTAGTGGCGCAGCTAACGCATTAAGTTGACCGCCTGGGGAGTACGGCCGCAAGGTTAAAACTCAAATGAATTGACGGGGGCCCGCACAAGCGGTGGAGCATGTGGTTTAATTCGAAGCAACGCGAAGAACCTTACCAGGCCTTGACATCCAATGAACTTTCCAGAGATGGATTGGTGCCTTCGGGAACATTGAGACAGGTGCTGCATGGCTGTCGTCAGCTCGTGTCGTGAGATGTTGGGTTAAGTCCCGTAACGAGCGCAACCCTTGTCCTTAGTTACCAGCACGTAATGGTGGGCACTCTAAGGAGACTGCCGGTGACAAACCGGAGGAAGGTGGGGATGACGTCAAGTCATCATGGCCCTTACGGCCTGGGCTACACACGTGCTACAATGGTCGGTACAAAGGGTTGCCAAGCCGCGAGGTGGAGCTAATCCCATAAAACCGATCGTAGTCCGGATCGCAGTCTGCAACTCGACTGCGTGAAGTCGGAATCGCTAGTAATCGTGAATCAGAATGTCACGGTGAATACGTTCCCGGGCCTTGTACACACCGCCCGTCACACCATGGGAGTGGGTTGCACCAGAAGTAGCTAGTCTAACCCTCGGGAGGACGGTTACCACGGTGTGATTCATGACTGGGGTGAAGTCGTAACAAGGTAGCCGTAGGGGAACCTGCGGCTGGATCACCTCCTTAATCGACGACATCAGCTGCTCCATAAGTTCCCACACGAATTGCTTGATTCATTGAAGAAGACGATAGAAGCAGCTTTAAGCTCCAAGCTGATAGCTCACGCTAACAGTTACAAGCTCGAAATTGGGTCTGTAGCTCAGTTGGTTAGAGCGCACCCCTGATAAGGGTGAGGTCGGCAGTTCGAATCTGCCCAGACCCACCAATTTTGTATGGGGCCATAGCTCAGCTGGGAGAGCGCCTGCCTTGCACGCAGGAGGTCAGCGGTTCGATCCCGCTTGGCTCCACCATAAACTTGCTTCTGCATCGTAAAGCTTAGAAATGAGCATTCCATCACATGATGGTGAATGTTGATTTCTGATCTTTTGATTAGATCGTTCTTTAAAAATTTGGGTATGTAATAGAAAGATAGACTGAATGACACTTTCACTGGTGTTTATTCAGGCTAAGGTAAAATTTGTGAGTAATTGCAAGTTTTCGGCGAATGTCGTCTTCATAGTATAACCAGATTGCTTGGGGTTATATGGTCAAGTGAAGAAGCGCATACGGTGGATGCCTTGGCAGTCAGAGGCGATGAAAGACGTGGTAGCCTGCGAAAAGCTTCGGGGAGTCGGCAAACAGACTTTGATCCGGAGATGTCTGAATGGGGGAACCCAACCATCATAAGATGGTTATCTTGTACTGAATACATAGGTACAAGAAGCGAACCAGGGGAACTGAAACATCTAAGTACCCTGAGGAAAAGAAATCAACCGAGATTCCCTTAGTAGTGGCGAGCGAACGGGGACCAGCCCTTAAGCTGTATTGATGTTAGCGGAACGCTCTGGAAAGTGCGGCCATAGTGGGTGATAGCCCTGTACGCGAAAACATCTTTGCAGTGAAATCGAGTAGGACGGAGCACGAGAAACTTTGTCTGAATATGGGGGGACCATCCTCCAAGGCTAAATACTACTGACTGACCGATAGTGAACTAGTACCGTGAGGGAAAGGCGAAAAGAACCCCGGAGAGGGGAGTGAAATAGATCCTGAAACCGTATGCGTACAAGCAGTGGGAGCCCACTTTGTTGGGTGACTGCGTACCTTTTGTATAATGGGTCAGCGACTTATTTTCAGTGGCAAGCTTAACCGAATAGGGGAGGCGTAGCGAAAGCGAGTCTTAATAGGGCGTCTAGTCGCTGGGAATAGACCCGAAACCGGGCGATCTATCCATGGGCAGGTTGAAGGTTGGGTAACACTAACTGGAGGACCGAACCGACTACCGTTGAAAAGTTAGCGGATGACCTGTGGATCGGAGTGAAAGGCTAATCAAGCTCGGAGATAGCTGGTTCTCCTCGAAAGCTATTTAGGTAGCGCCTCATGTATCACTGTAGGGGGTAGAGCACTGTTTCGGCTAGGGGGTCATCCCGACTTACCAAACCGATGCAAACTCCGAATACCTACAAGTGCCGAGCATGGGAGACACACGGCGGGTGCTAACGTCCGTCGTGAAAAGGGAAACAACCCAGACCGTCAGCTAAGGTCCCAAAGTTATGGTTAAGTGGGAAACGATGTGGGAAGGCTTAGACAGCTAGGAGGTTGGCTTAGAAGCAGCCACCCTTTAAAGAAAGCGTAATAGCTCACTAGTCGAGTCGGCCTGCGCGGAAGATTTAACGGGGCTCAAACCATACACCGAAGCTACGGGTATCACGTAAGTGATGCGGTAGAGGAGCGTTCTGTAAGCCTGTGAAGGTGAGTTGAGAAGCTTGCTGGAGGTATCAGAAGTGCGAATGCTGACATGAGTAACGATAATGGGTGTGAAAAACACCCACGCCGAAAGACCAAGGTTTCCTGCGCAACGTTAATCGACGCAGGGTTAGTCGGTCCCTAAGGCGAGGCTGAAAAGCGTAGTCGATGGAAAACAGGTTAATATTCCTGTACTTCTGGTTATTGCGATGGAGGGACGGAGAAGGCTAGGCCAGCTTGGCGTTGGTTGTCCAAGTTTAAGGTGGTAGGCTGGAATCTTAGGTAAATCCGGGATTCTAAGGCCGAGAGCTGATGACGAGTGTTCTTTTAGAACACGAAGTGGTTGATGCCATGCTTCCAAGAAAAGCTTCTAAGCTTCAGGTAACCAGGAACCGTACCCCAAACCGACACAGGTGGTTGGGTAGAGAATACCAAGGCGCTTGAGAGAACTCGGGTGAAGGAACTAGGCAAAATGGCACCGTAACTTCGGGAGAAGGTGCGCCGGTGAGGGTCAAGCATTTACTGCGTAAGCCCATGCCGGTCGAAGATACCAGGCCGCTGCGACTGTTTATTAAAAACACAGCACTCTGCAAACACGAAAGTGGACGTATAGGGTGTGACGCCTGCCCGGTGCCGGAAGGTTAATTGATGGGGTTAGCTAACGCGAAGCTCTTGATCGAAGCCCCGGTAAACGGCGGCCGTAACTATAACGGTCCTAAGGTAGCGAAATTCCTTGTCGGGTAAGTTCCGACCTGCACGAATGGCGTAACGATGGCGGCGCTGTCTCCACCCGAGACTCAGTGAAATTGAAATCGCTGTGAAGATGCAGTGTATCCGCGGCTAGACGGAAAGACCCCGTGAACCTTTACTATAGCTTTGCACTGGACTTTGAATTTGCTTGTGTAGGATAGGTGGGAGGCTTTGAAGCGTGGACGCCAGTTCGCGTGGAGCCATCCTTGAAATACCACCCTGGCAACTTTGAGGTTCTAACTCAGGTCCGTTATCCGGATCGAGGACAGTGTATGGTGGGTAGTTTGACTGGGGCGGTCTCCTCCTAAAGAGTAACGGAGGAGTACGAAGGTGCGCTCAGACCGGTCGGAAATCGGTCGTAGAGTATAAAGGCAAAAGCGCGCTTGACTGCGAGACAGACACGTCGAGCAGGTACGAAAGTAGGTCTTAGTGATCCGGTGGTTCTGTATGGAAGGGCCATCGCTCAACGGATAAAAGGTACTCCGGGGATAACAGGCTGATACCGCCCAAGAGTTCATATCGACGGCGGTGTTTGGCACCTCGATGTCGGCTCATCACATCCTGGGGCTGAAGCCGGTCCCAAGGGTATGGCTGTTCGCCATTTAAAGTGGTACGCGAGCTGGGTTTAGAACGTCGTGAGACAGTTCGGTCCCTATCTGCCGTGGACGTTTGAGATTTGAGAGGGGCTGCTCCTAGTACGAGAGGACCGGAGTGGACGAACCTCTGGTGTTCCGGTTGTCACGCCAGTGGCATTGCCGGGTAGCTATGTTCGGGAAAGATAACCGCTGAAAGCATCTAAGCGGGAAACTTGCCTCAAGATGAGATCTCACTGGAACCTTGAGTTCCCTAAAGGGCCGTCGAAGACTACGACGTTGATAGGTTGGGTGTGTAAGCGCTGTGAGGCGTTGAGCTAACCAATACTAATTGCCCGTGAGGCTTGACCATATAACACCCAAGCAATTTGCGTCGAAAGGCCAGATTGCGGTGTGTGAAGTCGATACAAACCGAAAGTTTGCACCTCACAAAACACCACTCTATTACATACCCATTCGCTGGAACGTTGACCGTAAGGTAAACGCACCGGCTACCGAATTTCTTGACGACCATAGAGCATTGGAACCACCTGATCCCATCCCGAACTCAGCAGTGAAACGATGCATCGCCGATGGTAGTGTGGGGTTTCCCCATGTGAGAGTAGGTCATCGTCAAGATTAAATTCCGAAATCCCTGTCTGCTCACGCAGATGGGGATTTTGTTTTTGTATAAGTACAAGCTTTGTAAAAAGCATGTGCAGTGAGTCAGGTAGTTACCTGATAAACAAAGAATAAAGTGGGGTTGACAGCAGCGTGTAACGCTGTAGAATTCGCCTCCCGCTGACGAGAGATCGGAAGCGCAAGTGGTTGATGTTACAGAGGAAACTTTGAAAACATCTTAAAATAACCGCTTGACAGCAACAGAGGCTGCTGTAGAATGCGCGCCTCGGTTGAGCGAAAGCTTAACCAACCGCTCTTTAACAACTGAATCAAGCAATTCGTGTGGGTGCTTGTGGAGTCAGACTGATAGTCAAAAAGATTATCAGCATCACAAGTTACTCCGCGAGAAATCAAAGATGTAACCAACGATTGCTGAGCCAAGTTTAGGGTTTTCTCAAAACCCAAAGATGTTTGAACTGAAGAGTTTGATCATGGCTCAGATTGAACGCTGGCGGCAGGCCTAACACATGCAAGTCGAGCGGTAGAGAGGTGCTTGCACCTCTTGAGAGCGGCGGACGGGTGAGTAATACCTAGGAATCTGCCTGGTAGTGGGGGATAACGTTCGGAAACGGACGCTAATACCGCATACGTCCTACGGGAGAAAGCAGGGGACCTTCGGGCCTTGCGCTATCAGATGAGCCTAGGTCGGATTAGCTAGTTGGTGAGGTAATGGCTCACCAAGGCTACGATCCGTAACTGGTCTGAGAGGATGATCAGTCACACTGGAACTGAGACACGGTCCAGACTCCTACGGGAGGCAGCAGTGGGGAATATTGGACAATGGGCGAAAGCCTGATCCAGCCATGCCGCGTGTGTGAAGAAGGTCTTCGGATTGTAAAGCACTTTAAGTTGGGAGGAAGGGCATTAACCTAATACGTTAGTGCTTTGACGTTACCGACAGAATAAGCACCGGCTAACTCTGTGCCAGCAGCCGCGGTAATACAGAGGGTGCAAGCGTTAATCGGAATTACTGGGCGTAAAGCGCGCGTAGGTGGTTTGTTAAGTTGAATGTGAAATCCCCGGGCTCAACCTGGGAACTGCATCCAAAACTGGCAAGCTAGAGTATGGTAGAGGGTAGTGGAATTTCCTGTGTAGCGGTGAAATGCGTAGATATAGGAAGGAACACCAGTGGCGAAGGCGACTACCTGGACTGATACTGACACTGAGGTGCGAAAGCGTGGGGAGCAAACAGGATTAGATACCCTGGTAGTCCACGCCGTAAACGATGTCAACTAGCCGTTGGGAACCTTGAGTTCTTAGTGGCGCAGCTAACGCATTAAGTTGACCGCCTGGGGAGTACGGCCGCAAGGTTAAAACTCAAATGAATTGACGGGGGCCCGCACAAGCGGTGGAGCATGTGGTTTAATTCGAAGCAACGCGAAGAACCTTACCAGGCCTTGACATCCAATGAACTTTCCAGAGATGGATTGGTGCCTTCGGGAACATTGAGACAGGTGCTGCATGGCTGTCGTCAGCTCGTGTCGTGAGATGTTGGGTTAAGTCCCGTAACGAGCGCAACCCTTGTCCTTAGTTACCAGCACGTAATGGTGGGCACTCTAAGGAGACTGCCGGTGACAAACCGGAGGAAGGTGGGGATGACGTCAAGTCATCATGGCCCTTACGGCCTGGGCTACACACGTGCTACAATGGTCGGTACAAAGGGTTGCCAAGCCGCGAGGTGGAGCTAATCCCATAAAACCGATCGTAGTCCGGATCGCAGTCTGCAACTCGACTGCGTGAAGTCGGAATCGCTAGTAATCGTGAATCAGAATGTCACGGTGAATACGTTCCCGGGCCTTGTACACACCGCCCGTCACACCATGGGAGTGGGTTGCACCAGAAGTAGCTAGTCTAACCCTCGGGAGGACGGTTACCACGGTGTGATTCATGACTGGGGTGAAGTCGTAACAAGGTAGCCGTAGGGGAACCTGCGGCTGGATCACCTCCTTAATCGACGACATCAGCTGCTCCATAAGTTCCCACACGAATTGCTTGATTCATTGAAGAAGACGATAGAAGCAGCTTTAAGCTCCAAGCTGATAGCTCACGCTAACAGTTACAAGCTCGAAATTGGGTCTGTAGCTCAGTTGGTTAGAGCGCACCCCTGATAAGGGTGAGGTCGGCAGTTCGAATCTGCCCAGACCCACCAATTTTGTATGGGGCCATAGCTCAGCTGGGAGAGCGCCTGCCTTGCACGCAGGAGGTCAGCGGTTCGATCCCGCTTGGCTCCACCATAAACTTGCTTCTGCATCGTAAAGCTTAGAAATGAGCATTCCATCACATGATGGTGAATGTTGATTTCTGATCTTTTGATTAGATCGTTCTTTAAAAATTTGGGTATGTAATAGAAAGATAGACTGAATGACACTTTCACTGGTGTTTATTCAGGCTAAGGTAAAATTTGTGAGTAATTGCAAGTTTTCGGCGAATGTCGTCTTCATAGTATAACCAGATTGCTTGGGGTTATATGGTCAAGTGAAGAAGCGCATACGGTGGATGCCTTGGCAGTCAGAGGCGATGAAAGACGTGGTAGCCTGCGAAAAGCTTCGGGGAGTCGGCAAACAGACTTTGATCCGGAGATGTCTGAATGGGGGAACCCAACCATCATAAGATGGTTATCTTGTACTGAATACATAGGTACAAGAAGCGAACCAGGGGAACTGAAACATCTAAGTACCCTGAGGAAAAGAAATCAACCGAGATTCCCTTAGTAGTGGCGAGCGAACGGGGACCAGCCCTTAAGCTGTATTGATGTTAGCGGAACGCTCTGGAAAGTGCGGCCATAGTGGGTGATAGCCCTGTACGCGAAAACATCTTTGCAGTGAAATCGAGTAGGACGGAGCACGAGAAACTTTGTCTGAATATGGGGGGACCATCCTCCAAGGCTAAATACTACTGACTGACCGATAGTGAACTAGTACCGTGAGGGAAAGGCGAAAAGAACCCCGGAGAGGGGAGTGAAATAGATCCTGAAACCGTATGCGTACAAGCAGTGGGAGCCCACTTTGTTGGGTGACTGCGTACCTTTTGTATAATGGGTCAGCGACTTATTTTCAGTGGCAAGCTTAACCGAATAGGGGAGGCGTAGCGAAAGCGAGTCTTAATAGGGCGTCTAGTCGCTGGGAATAGACCCGAAACCGGGCGATCTATCCATGGGCAGGTTGAAGGTTGGGTAACACTAACTGGAGGACCGAACCGACTACCGTTGAAAAGTTAGCGGATGACCTGTGGATCGGAGTGAAAGGCTAATCAAGCTCGGAGATAGCTGGTTCTCCTCGAAAGCTATTTAGGTAGCGCCTCATGTATCACTGTAGGGGGTAGAGCACTGTTTCGGCTAGGGGGTCATCCCGACTTACCAAACCGATGCAAACTCCGAATACCTACAAGTGCCGAGCATGGGAGACACACGGCGGGTGCTAACGTCCGTCGTGAAAAGGGAAACAACCCAGACCGTCAGCTAAGGTCCCAAAGTTATGGTTAAGTGGGAAACGATGTGGGAAGGCTTAGACAGCTAGGAGGTTGGCTTAGAAGCAGCCACCCTTTAAAGAAAGCGTAATAGCTCACTAGTCGAGTCGGCCTGCGCGGAAGATTTAACGGGGCTCAAACCATACACCGAAGCTACGGGTATCACGTAAGTGATGCGGTAGAGGAGCGTTCTGTAAGCCTGTGAAGGTGAGTTGAGAAGCTTGCTGGAGGTATCAGAAGTGCGAATGCTGACATGAGTAACGATAATGGGTGTGAAAAACACCCACGCCGAAAGACCAAGGTTTCCTGCGCAACGTTAATCGACGCAGGGTTAGTCGGTCCCTAAGGCGAGGCTGAAAAGCGTAGTCGATGGAAAACAGGTTAATATTCCTGTACTTCTGGTTATTGCGATGGAGGGACGGAGAAGGCTAGGCCAGCTTGGCGTTGGTTGTCCAAGTTTAAGGTGGTAGGCTGGAATCTTAGGTAAATCCGGGATTCTAAGGCCGAGAGCTGATGACGAGTGTTCTTTTAGAACACGAAGTGGTTGATGCCATGCTTCCAAGAAAAGCTTCTAAGCTTCAGGTAACCAGGAACCGTACCCCAAACCGACACAGGTGGTTGGGTAGAGAATACCAAGGCGCTTGAGAGAACTCGGGTGAAGGAACTAGGCAAAATGGCACCGTAACTTCGGGAGAAGGTGCGCCGGTGAGGGTCAAGCATTTACTGCGTAAGCCCATGCCGGTCGAAGATACCAGGCCGCTGCGACTGTTTATTAAAAACACAGCACTCTGCAAACACGAAAGTGGACGTATAGGGTGTGACGCCTGCCCGGTGCCGGAAGGTTAATTGATGGGGTTAGCTAACGCGAAGCTCTTGATCGAAGCCCCGGTAAACGGCGGCCGTAACTATAACGGTCCTAAGGTAGCGAAATTCCTTGTCGGGTAAGTTCCGACCTGCACGAATGGCGTAACGATGGCGGCGCTGTCTCCACCCGAGACTCAGTGAAATTGAAATCGCTGTGAAGATGCAGTGTATCCGCGGCTAGACGGAAAGACCCCGTGAACCTTTACTATAGCTTTGCACTGGACTTTGAATTTGCTTGTGTAGGATAGGTGGGAGGCTTTGAAGCGTGGACGCCAGTTCGCGTGGAGCCATCCTTGAAATACCACCCTGGCAACTTTGAGGTTCTAACTCAGGTCCGTTATCCGGATCGAGGACAGTGTATGGTGGGTAGTTTGACTGGGGCGGTCTCCTCCTAAAGAGTAACGGAGGAGTACGAAGGTGCGCTCAGACCGGTCGGAAATCGGTCGTAGAGTATAAAGGCAAAAGCGCGCTTGACTGCGAGACAGACACGTCGAGCAGGTACGAAAGTAGGTCTTAGTGATCCGGTGGTTCTGTATGGAAGGGCCATCGCTCAACGGATAAAAGGTACTCCGGGGATAACAGGCTGATACCGCCCAAGAGTTCATATCGACGGCGGTGTTTGGCACCTCGATGTCGGCTCATCACATCCTGGGGCTGAAGCCGGTCCCAAGGGTATGGCTGTTCGCCATTTAAAGTGGTACGCGAGCTGGGTTTAGAACGTCGTGAGACAGTTCGGTCCCTATCTGCCGTGGACGTTTGAGATTTGAGAGGGGCTGCTCCTAGTACGAGAGGACCGGAGTGGACGAACCTCTGGTGTTCCGGTTGTCACGCCAGTGGCATTGCCGGGTAGCTATGTTCGGGAAAGATAACCGCTGAAAGCATCTAAGCGGGAAACTTGCCTCAAGATGAGATCTCACTGGAACCTTGAGTTCCCTAAAGGGCCGTCGAAGACTACGACGTTGATAGGTTGGGTGTGTAAGCGCTGTGAGGCGTTGAGCTAACCAATACTAATTGCCCGTGAGGCTTGACCATATAACACCCAAGCAATTTGCGTCGAAAGGCCAGATTGCGGTGTGTGAAGACGATACAAACCGAAAGTTTGCACCTCACAAAACACCAACTCTATTACATACCCATTCGCTGGAACGTTGACCGTAAGGTAAACGCACCGGCTACCGAATTTCTTGACGACCATAGAGCATTGGAACCACCTGATCCCATCCCGAACTCAGCAGTGAAACGATGCATCGCCGATGGTAGTGTGGGGTTTCCCCATGTGAGAGTAGGTCATCGTCAAGATTAAATTCCAAAATCCCTGTCTGCTCACGCAGACGGGGATTTTGTTTTTATAGAAGTACCAAGTTTTCACAGGCACGTTACTCAGTAACGGATCTGTCACAGAATTTCTTGACGACCATAGAGCATTGGAACCACCTGATCCCATCCCGAACTCAGCAGTGAAACGATGCATCGCCGATGGTAGTGTGGGGTTTCCCCATGTGAGAGTAGGTCATCGTCAAGATTGAATTCCGAAACCCCTGTCTGCTCACGCAGACAGGGGTTTTGTTTTTTCTACGCCACAACCGCCGCTAAACCTGCTTCTTTCCCCTCCCTCTGATCTTCCTCAAACCCCCGGCCTAAACGCCCTGCAATTGACTTTCGTCGGATTAAACAAAATGCCATCACAAATGGCTAAGTTTTCCGGGAATGGTGCCGACAGCCTGTTGAGCAATGCGTGCTTAGTAGAGCTGCCGGATAGAAAGGCTGCCTGCGCTGTTACACGGAATGTTGCACCCGTACGCATCCCCACTCTCGGCATAAGAAGTCCCATGAAATGAATCTCAAGTTCAGCCATAAAATCCTTCTGGCCGCTTCAGGCGTCGTGGTTCTGGCGTTTGCGTTGTTCACTCTGTACAACGACTACCTGCAGCGAAATACCATCAAGCAAAACATCGAGTCGTCAGTGCAACAAGCTGGCAACCTGACTGCCAGCAGCGTTCAGAATTGGCTGAGTGGTCGTATCCTGGTACTCGAAAGCCTCGCACAAAACGTCGCGCACCAAGGCAAGCAAGCGGATTTGCCCGGCTTGGTGGATCAGCCTGCATTAACCTCGAATTTTCAGTTCACCTATGTGGGCCAAGCCAACGGCGTGTTCACACAGCGTCCTGACGCCAAAATGCCAGACGGTTACGACCCACGTGAACGTCCTTGGTACAAACAAGGCGTAAGTGCCGGTAAGACAATGCTGACGCCGCCCTACATGGCTGCCGTAGGCGGCTTGATCGTAACCATCGCGATGCCTGTCAAAAGCAACGGCGAATTACTCGGCGTGGTAGGGGGCGACCTGAGCCTCGACAGCTTGGTCAAAATTATCAATTCGGTGGATTCAGGTGGCTTGGGCTACGCGTTTCTGGTGAGCGGCGACGGCCAGGTCATCGTCAGTCCGGAAAAAGATCAGGTGATGAAAAACCTGAAAGACATCTACCCATCCAGCGCGTTGCGCATTGAAAAAGGCATTCAGGAAGTTAACCTGAATGGTCACGAGCGGATTATTTCCTTCACGCCGGTAACCGGCTTACCTGCAGACTGGTATATCGGTCAGTCGCTAGACAAGGAAAAAGCGTACGCTCCGCTTTCCAAATTCCGTACCTCCGCATTCATCGCAATGTTCATCGCCGTGGCTGTCATTGCCGTTCTGCTCAGCCTGCTGATCCAGTTCCTGATGCGCCCTCTGACCACCATGGGCCGAGCCATGCAGGACATCGCTCAGGGCGAAGGTGACTTGACTCGTCGTCTGGTAATCGAAAGCAAAGATGAATTTGGCTTGCTGGCCAGCTCTTTCAACCAGTTCGTAGAACGTATTCACGCGTCGATTTCGGAAGTGTCCTCCGCGACACGTCAGGTTCATGATTTGTCCCAGCGGGTGATGGCATCGTCGAATGCTTCGATCATCGGTTCTGACGAGCAGAGCGCACGCACCAACAGCGTAGCTGCCGCAATCAACGAACTGGGTGCCGCCACACAGGAAATCGCCCGTAACGCGGCTGATGCTTCGCAACATGCCAGCGGTGCAAGCGAACAGGCCGATGATGGCCGCCAAGTGGTTGAGCAAACCATTCAGGCCATGACCGAGTTGTCGCAAAAGATCAGCATGTCCTGCGCCCAGATTGAAACCCTGAACGCCAGCACCGACAACATCGGCCATATCCTGGACGTAATCAAAGGTATCTCCCAGCAAACCAACTTGCTCGCCCTCAACGCGGCGATCGAGGCGGCACGTGCAGGTGAAGCGGGTCGCGGATTTGCTGTGGTGGCCGATGAAGTGCGCAATCTGGCACACCGCACTCAGGAGTCGGCAGAAGAAATCCACAAAATGATTACTTCGCTGCAAGTGGGCTCGCGAGAAGCGGTGACCACGATGAATGCCAGTCAGGTTTCCAGTGAGGAAAGCGTGGAAGTGGCCAACCAGGCGGGCGCCCGCTTGATCAGCGTCACTCAGCGTATTGAAGAGATCGACGGCATGAACCAATCGGTAGCCGCTGCCACTGAAGAACAAACCGCCGTGGTTGAAACCCTCAACGTTGATATCAACCAGATCAACTTGTTGAACCAGCAAGGCGTGGTCAATCTCAATGAAACGCTCAAGGACTGTGATGCGCTGTCGCAGCAAGCGAGCCGACTGAAACAATTGGTCGACAGTTTCAAGATCTGACCTACACGCTGTCTATGATTTACCCACAGCCCTGTCGTTTCAAACGTCAGGGCTGTTTTGTTTTTCGGCGGTCCAGATAGTGCGTGATGGCGTTGACCGCCCGCTGTAAATGCAGGCCCAGCTCTGCCACACAGGCGTCGACTTCTTTGGCCCGGGCGAGACGCAAAAGCGTGCGGTGATCGTCTTGAGCCAACGAGCCAAGGTTCATTTGCTCAAGGTTAAAGCGAAGAAAGCGCTCCTCTTCAATCAGCCCGGCGTCCACCAATGCCAGAAGCTTCTTATTGGGTGCCTTGTTATAGAGCGCCTGATGAAAGAGCCGATTCAATGTGCCGACTTTACTCATGTCGGTTTCGGCTTCCATCGCTTCGATATAACCCGATGCGGATGCCAGATCCTGCTCATCCAGTAACGGCACAGACTGACGCAATGCCTCGGCCTCCAACAACAAGCGCAACTCGTAGGATTCCAGCGAGTTGTCTTCAATTAAAGGCGCCACCACGGCACCTTTGTACTGCACGACATGCAATAGCCCTTGGGATTCAAGTTGGCGCAATGCCTCGCGCACCGGCATGCGACTCACACCAAACAGGGCCGCCAGCGCCTCTTGGCGAATCGCCGTCCCGCACGGCAGGCGTCCATCGAGGATAGCGTTGCGCAAGGATTCTTCGATTACCGCGCGAGCTTGATGAGCTGCAACAGGGCCATGGACTTCAATACTGCTTAAAGGGTTACGTTTTACGGCCACGTTCGCGCACCTGCGGTTGACATTCAGCTTGCCTATTTGGATCCAATTGAAAGTAGGTACAGACCAAATCCTTGTCAAACCTTGTAACAACAAGTCTAGCGTGACTGGACCCCCAATGACCGGAAGCAACCCGGCATTTCGCGCAGTTTGTGGCCTACACTTGCCTGCATTAAAACAGCCCGCTATGCAGTCTTAGTCTTGAACAGGTGAAGGATGGGCGTACTCAGTCACAACGATGTAAGCGAGCATCTGATACGCGCATCAGAACCGTCCCACAGCTTGTTGACCGGTTTGATTCGCCTCCCAGGGCTCTGGGGCATTTTGCTGCTTGCTTCAGCCGTGCGTTTTTTGGGTTCTACCACGTCGGCTATTTGGTGCGACGAGGGTTCAAGTTTGATGTTGAGCCAGTTTCCACTGACGGGGATCTGGTTTCACGCGGCTCACGATGTACATCCACCGCTGTATTTCATGCTGTTGCATGGATGGACGGCGCTGTTTGGCGACGGCGTGTTCGCCCTCCGGGCGCTGAGTGTTTTGCCTGGCATTGCAACGGTGTTTCTGGGCATGTGGCTCGTGCGTTTGATCTCGACTCAGCGCGCCGCCTTGCTC
This sequence comes from Pseudomonas lundensis, assembly GCF_015377145.2. NCBI lineage: Bacteria > Pseudomonadati > Pseudomonadota > Gammaproteobacteria > Pseudomonadales > Pseudomonadaceae > Pseudomonas > Pseudomonas lundensis. The sequence continues at coordinate 4,787,531 of NZ_CP062158.2, read as the reverse complement.
GCCGGTTTGATGCTGGCACTGTTACCGATTGCTGTGCGTTACAGCCAAGAAGTCCGCATGTACGCCCTGCTGGGCGCGTGTCTGATGGCCGCGACCATCGCGCTGGCTTATTGGGTCATGTCCCCGACCCGAAACCGGTATCTGGCGGTTTACGCCGTTTTGATGGCGGCTGCGTTCTATACCCATTACTTCACTGCGTTCTGCGTGCTGGCTCATTGGCTGTATCTGCTGATTGCCAGCGTCAGCAAAACGGGTCCGGCCATGTTGATCAAACGTCCCGCCTGGTGGCTCGCAAATGTGGCGATTGTATTGATGTTCCTGCCGTGGCTGCCCGGTTTCATCGATTTGTTACAGCACATGCCCGAGCTGAAAGCCGGAGGAGACGTGGGCTGGGAGCCTGTGGTCGGTGCGCGCTCACTGCCTGCCATGATCTGGCAGTTTTTGATCCAGGACGAAGGGGATAACTTGCCATGGCCTTTATTTTGGTTCGTTCCACTGCTCCTGCTGGGCGTGGTGGCATGGACTGCTGCGCGTGATCGCACGCTCTTGAAATTTCCGACGCTGATTGTGATCTACACCTTGCTGCCCATTGTGCTGATCTATCTCGTGTCGTTCGCATCCCCCTTATTCATTGAGCGCTATGTGATGTTCGCCGCATTGGGCTTGCCGATGGTTGTGGCGCTTGTTGTAGAGCGTTTGTACGCACGTCGACGCAAGTGGGCAGTAAGTGTGCTGGCCATGTTCATCGGCGTGGAGCTGGTGGGCTTGCACAGTAATTTCACTGGCGAGGCCGATCATTTCGATCGGTTGGTAGGGCATGTCAATCAGCAATTTTTGCCCGGCGACCGAATCGTCGTCAGCGACCTGTTCTGGTACTTCGGCTACGTTTATTACAACAAGACGGGAGCCCAGCCCATGCTCTACACGCCCCCGACACAAGAAGGGGGGGCGGGCCGTCCCAACGATTACGGTTTTGGCACGCTGGTGCAGGACGATGGCGAGCATATTTATGTTGATCGACTGCAAGACCTGCCGTCCGGCACCCATCGCATCTGGTTAATCAGCAGCAGCGAGCAACCCGATGATTTCGCGCCTGTGCCAGCGAATTGGCGCAAGGTTCAAGACGTGACCGTTGAAGACACCCAGGCCCGACTCTATTTGACTTGCCCCACAACCGAATGCGCACGTAGGGATCATCAGCTTTTTCAAGATGCCGTTATCGATCTTTCTAAGAATTAATTTGCAACACTCTTGACTGAGATCCACTCGCCGCGCAATATTAATAGTTAGCAAACTAACATTATGTGACACTTCTTTTGTCTGACACCCTTGATTCACTTCAAATGAGCATCAGTACTGGCATGGTGGTCGCGACCCGTCATTGGCGTCGTGTGTGCCAGACCACGCTGGTCAACTACGGGATCTCCGAAGCCTGCGCCATGCCGCTGCTGATTATCGGCCGCTTGGGCGAGGGCGTGCGGCAGGTTACCGTGGCCCACGCTGCCGGCATGGAAAGCCCGTCCTTGGTGCGCCTGCTCGATCAGTTGTGCAAAGACGGCTACGTACGTCGTTGCGAAGACGCCAGTGACCGTCGCGCCAAAACGTTGAGCCTGACAGACGCCGGCCGCGCCCTTGCGCAGTCGATCGAGGCGCAGTTGGTTCAATTGCGCCGCGCGGCGCTGGCGGGCGTTTCAGTCGCCGATCAAGAAGCCGCGTTGCGGGTGATCAAAGCATTCGAAGCGGCGGGTCAACTGCCTGATGGAGCCGCCTCTTGAACGGCTTTTTCAGCAGCATGCCGCCTGCCCGCGACTGGTTTTACGGCGTACGTACATTCGCCGCGTCGATGATCGCGCTGTACATTGCCCTGCTCATGGAGATGCCGCGTCCGTATTGGGCGATGGCAACGGTTTACATCGTTTCCAGTCCTTTCGTAGGCCCTACCAGCTCCAAGGCGGTGTATCGCGCGCTTGGCACCTTGCTGGGCGCGTCGGCGGCCGTGTTCTTTGTGCCCTTGTTCGTGCAGACCCCGTTTTTGCTGGTGCTGGTGATTGCGCTCTGGACCGGCATTCTGTTGTTCCTGTCGCTGCACTTGCGCACCGCCAACAGCTACGTGTTCATGTTGGCGGGCTACACGATGCCGATGATCGCGCTGCCGATTGTGGATAACCCGCTCAACGTCTTCGACATTGCCATTTCGCGTACCGAAGAAATCATGCTGGGTATCGTCTGTGCCGCCGTCGTGGGCAGCATGTTCTGGCCGCGTCGCCTGACCCCCGTGTTCATTGATGCAGCGGGCAAGTGGTTTGGTGATGCGGCCAATTACAGCAAACACTTTCTGGCCCGTGACGTTGAACCCAACAAGGCCAGCGGCCTGCGTTCGTCGATGGTGGCCACGTTCAACACCCTTGAGCTGATGATCGGCCAATTACCTCACGAAGGGGCGCACCCGCAAACCGTGCGTAACACCAAAGAATTGCGCGGGCGCATGATTCACCTGCTGCCCGTGGTGGACGCGCTGGATGACGCGCTGTACGCCCTTGAGCGGCGCACGCCCGAGCTGGTTGAGAAAGTCACGCCCTTGCTGGACCGCGCGCAGCAGTGGCTTGAAAGCACCCGCGAAGGCGCGCCGATTGAGCACTGGAAGGCCCTGCGCCACGAACTTGAGGCCCTGCAACCGAGCGCGGCGGCCCTGGATGACCGGCGTCAGTTGCTGTTGTCCAACGTGTTGTACCGCTTGGGTGAGTGGATCGATCTCTGGCAAGACTGCAAAAGTTTGCAGCACGCTATTACGACGGGCAATCAAGACGTATGGCGGGCGGTGTATCGGCACTGGCGGCTAGGTCGCCTGACGCCGTTCCTGGACCGGGGCCTGATGCTCTATTCCGCGTTCTCGACCGTGACCGCTATCGTGGTGGCTTGCGTGTTGTGGATTTTGCTGGGCTGGACGGATGGGGCGAGTGCCGTGATTCTGGCCGCCGTCGCTTGCAGTTTCTTTGCTGCAATGGACGACCCGGCCCCGCAAATCTACCGCTTCTTTTTCTGGACCTCGCTGTCGGTACTGTTTGCCAGTTTGTATCTGTTTGTGATCCTGCCCAACCTGCATGATTTCCCCATGCTGGTACTGGCGTTCGCGGTGCCCTTTATCTGTGTCGGTACGCTCACCGTGCAGCCGCGGTTTTACCTGGGCACGTTATTGACGATTGTGAACACCGCGTCATTTATCAGCATTCAAGGCGCCTACGATGCTGACTTCATGGTGTTCATGAACGCCAACCTTGCCGGCCCGATCGGCTTATTGTTCGCGTTTGTCTGGACGTTGATCGCACGGCCGTTCGGCGCTGAACTGGCGGCCAAACGTCTGACCCGTTTCAGCTGGCGTGACATTGTGCGGCTCACCAAACCCGCGACGCTGGCTGAACACCGGCACATGGGGGCGCAAATGCTCGATCGCCTGATGCAGCATTTGCCGCGTCTGGCCATGACCGGGCAAGACACCGGCATTGCAGTCCGCGAGTTGCGTGTCGCGCTTAATCTGCTGGACTTGCTTGCGTATGCACCGCGTGTGACCGGCGGCCCGCAACTGCTGCTGCGCCAAGTGGTCAGTGACGTGGGCGATTATTTTCGCAGTTGCCTGAAGGCGGGTGAGCGCCTGCCCGTGCCTGCGGGGTTGCAGATGACCATGGACCGCACGCGTCGTGCGCTCAATGCCAACGACTTGCAGGACGAAGGCGATGCCCGTGTTCACTTGTTGCACGCGCTCAGCGGTCTGCGGCTGGCACTGTTGCCCGGCGTTGAATTTATCGTCGACAACGACGACCTGCCCCAGCCCCACGTACAAGGCATTGATGGAGCGCCGCTATGATCGGTGATGTGGATATCAGCGGGGTGTTCCTGCCCACCTTTCTGGTGTTGATGGGCATCACTTATTTACTGTTTTTGGTGGTACACGCGGTTCTGACGCGTGTGCACTTTTACCGCCTGGTCTGGCACCGGGCTTTGTTCAACGTCGGTCTCTACGCTCTGCTTCTCGGCGTTGTGGATTCGTTAAGTCGATATTTGATGACATGAAAAAACCGTTATTGACCCTGGGCCGCGTCGTTCTCACCTTGCTGGTGGTGGCGTTTGCCTGCGTCGTGGTCTGGCGCATGACCATGTACTACATGTTTGCGCCGTGGACGCGGGACGGTCACATTCGTGCCGACATCGTGCAAATTGCGCCCGATGTGTCGGGCCTGATCAAACAGGTCGAGGTGCGTGACAACCAGCCGGTTACCCGCGATCAGGTCTTGTTTGTGATCGACCAGGAACGCTTCAAGCTGGCCTTGCGCCAGGCCCAAGCCACCCTGGCTGATCGCAAGGAAACCCTGGCGCAGGCCCAGCGTGAAAGTCGTCGTAACAAAGGCTTGGGCAATCTGGTCGCCCGCGAACAACTGGAAGAAAGCCAGTCCCGCGAAATGCGTGCCCAGGCCGCGCTCACCGAGGCCCAAGTGGCGGTGGACAGCGCTCAGCTCAACCTTGACCGCACCGTCGTGCGCAGCCCGGTGGACGGTTACGTCAACGATCGGGCGCCGCGCGTCAACGAGTTCGTCACGGCCGGGCGCCCGGTGTTGTCGATTGTCGACAGCAGCTCCTTCCACATCGACGGCTATTTCGAGGAAACCAAGCTCGATGGCATTCACGTGGGGCAGCGCGTGGACATTCGCGTGATTGGCGACAACGCGCGTCTGCGCGGGCATGTCGAAAGCATCGTCGCCGGTATTGAAGACCGGGACCGCAGCAGCGGCCAGAACCTGCTGCCAAACGTCAACCCGGCGTTCAGCTGGGTACGGCTGGCGCAACGGATTCCGGTGCGCATTGTGTTCGATGAAGTGCCGGAAGATTTCCGCATGATCGCCGGGCGCACGGCCACGGTGTCGATTATCGAAGACACACCTCACACGCGACCTGCGAAGGAGAACGCGCCATGAAACCCGTTCACCTGGCGGCCGTGGGGCTGGGGTTGTTGCTGGCCGGCTGCCAACTGGTGGGGCCGGATTATCACCTGCCCAAAGACGCCGCGTTGCAGCGTCCCGATGTACAAGGCGAATTCGCGGGCGAGGGGACCAACGTGATATCGGCTCCCGTACCTGCCGATTGGTGGAAGCTCTATCGGGACCCGAAACTCAACGAGCTGGTGCGTCAGGCGCTCGCCTCCAACACAGATTTGCGGGTGGCGGCGGCTAACCTGTCACGGGCACGGGCTCAGGTTGAGCAAGCGCAATCAGCGGGCGGCTGGAGCGGTTCGGCCAAGGCGGGTGCCCAGCGTTTGCAGGAATCGGGCGAAGCGTTCCTGCTGGCCGACAAGGTGCCGGTGGCCAACGTCGGTGACCTTGGCATCAGCACGTCGTATCAGTTCGATTTATGGGGCACCTTGCAGCGCGGCATCGAGGCGGCGCAGGCCAATGCCGACGCCACCCAGGCCGCGGCTGACACCGCTCGCATTACCCTGGTGGCAGACGTGGTGCGGGCGTACACCCAAGTGTGCGCGGCCAACGAAGAGCACCACATTGCCGAACAGTCACTCCAGTTGCAGGCGCAAAGTACACGGCTGACTCAGCAACTGCGCGACGCAGGGCGCGGCGACGAAACCCAGGTCACACGCTCTGAAACGCAATTCAAATCGTTGCGCGCCGAACTGCCTCGCTACGAAGCCTTGCGCCAGTCCGGGCTGTTTCGCCTGTCGATGTTGCTGGCCAAGCCGCTGGATCAACTGCCCTCGGGCGTTGCCACGTGTGCCGAGTTGCCGCAGATCGCGCAGTTGCTGCCGGTGGGTGACGGGGCTGCGTTGCTCAAGCGCCGTCCCGATGTGCGTCAGGCCGAGCGGCATCTGGCGGCAGCCACCGCCCAGATCGGTGTGGCCACAGGCGCCCTGTACCCCGACATCAGCATCGGCGCGAGCATTGGCACGGTCGGCATCATCGACAACCTTGGCACAGCGCCAACCAATCGCTGGGGCTTTGGCCCGTTGTTGAGCTGGACGATTCCTACCAACGGCTCGCGTGCGCGTATCCGTGAAGCCGAAGCGGCCACCCAAGGCGCCCTGGCCAAATTCGACGGTGTGGTGCTGAACGCAATCCGCGAAACCCAGACCAGCCTGGTGCAATACACCGCGTTGCTGCAGCGCCGCGATGCCTTGGCCGAGGCCGAAGCATCAGCCAGGACCGCCGCCGATCAAACCCACCAATTCTTTCAGGCGGGGCGCGAATCGTTCCTGGCGGACCTGCAAGCGACCCGTGTTTACACGGATATGCGCGCGCAATTGTCCGCGGCCAACACCCAGGTTGCCATGAGCCAGATCGACTTGTTTCTGGCCCTCGGTGGCGGCTGGGAAAGCGGACGAACGCAAGCGGCGACCCACGCGAAACCCTGAGGGCGTTGCTATGCTCTGAGAGGTCGGTATCAAAACGATGGCTCAGGGCGTCGAGACACTTTTAGCCCCTCCCCATCGCGCAAAATGGTTCGATGGGGATTCTAATAATGAAAAACCCTTATGCTCCCGGTTTCTGGTGTGCGGTCGTCGCGGTGGTGCTGCTGTCAGCGACGTACTTCTACGGCATCATGCTGGCGCACCAAATCGACACAGCGTTGTTCTTCCTCGACAGCGCCAGCGCGCTGATTGCGGTATTGGCCATTGCAGTGGTGGCCTGGGCGTTGCTGCAAACCCGACAAATCAAGAAGCGTCAGGTTGAAGCCGGTCAGACCCGGGTTCTGATCTGGGACACCAAAATCGCGTTACGCCGCGTTGAAACAGTCTTCGATCGCTACTTCTGGGGCAGCTACTGGCAGCCAGGACGCACGTTTGAGGCGTTCATGGGCGAGCTGACCGCCACGCCCCTCGAAAAAAGCCTGGATGCCCTTAAATCCCAATGCCTGCAACTCGATAAAGCCTTGCCCAGCGAAGAGCGTCAATGGCTCGATAACGCGCGTGAGTTAGCTGACGTGGCCGCTGCCATGGCCCGAGAGCGGTATCAGCTGGATTACTCCGATTCGTCTGTGAATTCTGTGGGAGAAATCTGCGTCGACCATGACCTGGAAGTCTTGGTGTACACCTGGAGCGCCATCCTCAAAAATTTCGATCACCGCCTAGACGAAATAGAGCGCCTCATGGCCCGTTCAGCCTGAATTTACGTGACTGAAAATGTCCGAAAGAAGCGTGTGGCCAGTTGCCAGTGATACCCTGCTGCCACTTTTCGGCCCATGACGGGCTTGGCAAAGACCGCTTTTACTTTCAACACAACGGACATTGAACGGGTCAACTGATGAATAAACCATTAGGCGTGTTAGTAGGGATTGTTGTTATTGCAGGTGCTCTGAATACCGCAGGCGCGTGGTACACCGGAACCAAACTGGAAGGCGTGTTGCAAACGTCGATTCAGGAGGCCAACAAGGAACTGGCGTCTCAGTTGCAAGGCACGCCCACCCACGGTTCGGTCGAGCTGGTCTCGCTTGACCGCCACCTCTACAGCAGCACTGCTCACTACCGCGTAAAGGTTGAAGATGACTCCGCCAGGCCGGATACCGAGCCTGTCGAGTTGCTGTTTGTGGCTGACATCGAGCATGGCCCGTTGCCGTGGTCGCGCCTCAAGACCTTTAAGTGGATGCCGGTCATGGCGACCACTACGTACGCGTTGGAAAAAACGCCCTTCACTGAAAAATGGTTTGCTGCCGCCAAAGATCAATCCCCGCTTCAGGGTCAGGTCACACTGAGTTACAACCGCTCGGTCGAAGGCCGCATGGAGTTTCTGCCCCTTGAGGTCGCACTGGACGAAAACTCCAGCCTCAGCTTCTCGGGCATGACCATGGAAGGGACGGCCGATGCCGACGGCCAAAACCTCAAAGGCAAAGGCTACATGGATCACTTCAAGCTGCACGCCGTGTCGCTGAACAAGCCGCAGTTGCTGATTGAGCTCAACGGGCTGACCGTGGCCAGTGACCTGGACAAAAGCGAATTTGGCTTCTTCCTTGGCCAGAACTTCTTGGGTTTGAGTGAAAGCCGAATCACCTTTGGCATTCGTCAGTCGCTGCTCAAGGTCAATAACTTCGAATACACCGGTTCCACTTCCGCCAACGGCAAACTGCTGTCGGGCCGCCTGGACTACAAAGTCGGCGATGTCTCGCTCAACAACAACCCGGTGGGGAGTGCGCAACTGGTCTTGAGCGCCAGCAGCCTGGACATCCCGGCGATGCAATCGATGTTGCAGATTTACCAGACCAAGTTTCAGCCAAAAGCGGACGGCGCCCTGCCCGCGAGTGAGCTGACCCCGGCTGAGCAAGTTCAACTGCAAACCAGTCTGGATACCTTGCTGGCGGCTAAGCCGCAGATGGCCGTCGAGAAATTGGCCGTGAAAACGCCACATGGCGAAAGCGAGTTTAACCTTGCGATGGCACTGGCTCAGCCTGCGGCCCTTGACCAGCCGCCCGTGGAAATCACCAAGCAACTGCTGACCTCGCTGGTTGCCAAGTTGCAGCTGTCCAAGCCGATGATTGCCGACCTCGCCGGTGTTCAGGCGCAACTGGAAGGCCAAACCGATCCGCAGACCCTGGCGCAGGTTGGCACGATGACCAGCGACATGGTCGGCAACATCGCTGTGGGCACCGGTCTGGCAAAAGTGGAAGGCAACAACATTGTCGCGTCGCTTGACTATGCAGCAGGGCAAGTGGATTTCAACGGCCAGAAAATGAGCCTTGAAGACTTCATTACTCAAATGACCCAGCGCTTCAACGCGCCGATTCAGTAATGAACCGGCGGCTCGCGGCTTAGCGCCTCATACCTGTCAGCGGCAACAGAAAAATCTGTCGCCGCTGACAGGTAGCGCGAGCGTCAGTACGCCAATGACCACGTCAGGCTGTAGGTCCGGCCGCGGCCCTGGTAGTCGTACAAGTATTCAGGTCCGTAGGTGGGTGAGTAGAACAGCGCGGCACGCTGGCCCCACACGGTGCTGTATTCCTTGTCGAGCAGGTTCTGGATACCGGCGCTGAAGGTGCCAAATTCGGTCTCTTGGCTGCCCATTAAATCGAACGTGGTGTACCCGCTGATTTTGTGGTCGGAATCGTCCTTGAGGGTGAACGCATGGTTGCCTTGCAGGCGTACGTTACGTCCATCCCCGTGCCAGCCCACGAACGCGGTGGACTTGGACAAAGATGCGTAACGCGCATCGCGCTTCATCCAGTCGCCGTTGGCGTCTTCTTCCTCCGAACGCACCATGTGCAAGGTGCCACCCACCTCCCAACCGTCGCTGAAGTGACGGGTCAACGCGCCTTCGAAGCCGAAGTCGCGGCTCTTCTTGTCCGTGACATCAATCGTCAGCGTGGCGGCGTCTGTGGTGATGACTTTGTCCGACCAGATGTAGTAAATCGCGGCCTGCGCATCCCAATCCACGTCCGCGAAACGCCAGCCGGTCTCCACCTGGCGGCTTTTGATCCCGGCCAGCGGGTTGTCTTTAACGCTCAGCCCCGGCTTGCCGTAGTACTTGGCCGGATCCGGCAGATCGAAGCCTTCGCTGTAGTTGATCCAGGTCTGATGGCCGTTCTGGAAATCGTAGATGGTGCCCAGGTTGAACAGATTGACCGCGTAGTCGTTGCTGCCTCCCGGGACGTTTTTGAACACGCCCACATCCACGTCCATTTGCTGGCGCCGCGCGCCGCCCGACACGGTCAGGGCGTCGGTGAGCTTCCAGTCCAACTGCGCATACACCGACCGCCCGTCCACGCGATAACTGGGATAGCGCGGAGCTTTGCTCTGGGTGACCAGATCAAGGCCCCCGCTTTGCGAGGACATGGCCGAATCAAATACGCTTTGTTCGGCGTTGAAGCGCTCGCGATCCAGGTCCACGCCATACGTCAGCTTCAGGCTGTCCCACTGTTTGGCGAACAGTGCCTTGAGGCTGGTGACTTCAAAGTTTTGCTGCGAGGCGGCGAAGTAAACGCCTTTTGAGCCTTGGGGTTTGCCGGTGTTGTAGTAAGGAAACGGGAAGAAGTTGTTGTCTTCCTTTCGGTACGAACCTTGTAGGTAGAAGTCTTGCCCCAGTACGTCGCTGTGATGGTAGTTGGCGTTGAACAGCAGGCGTTTGGAGCGCGGCTCAAGGTCGGTGTCGTAGCCGCTGCGGATCTGGGCATCGTCCAGGTTGGACGGCGCCTTGTCATGCAGGTTGGGGAAGTAAATCCCCACGTTGCCGTGGTTGCCCGAGTCGTAATACTGCGCCAACAGGTCGAGGTCTTGCTCATCGTCGAGCTTGATCGCGAGGCTGCCCATCAGGTCGAGGGTGCGGTTGTACTGCAGGTCGGTCTGGGTGTTGTCGATAAACACCTGATCGCCTTTGCCATCGTAAAAGGCTTCGTTCTGCTCGCCTGAAATCCCCAGCCGACCATAGAGGCGCTCCGTGCCGCCGCTCACCGATTGCGAGATGCGGCTGGACAGGTCGTCGCTGTTGTTGAAGCCGCTGGTGGCCGACAGTTCGGTCTCGAATTGAGCCGGGCCGGGTGTGCCTTTTTTGGTCACGATATTGATGATCCCGCCCGTGGCACCGCCGCCGTACAGCGCGCTGGCGCCGGACAACACTTCGACCCGCTCCACGTTGAACGGCGAGATGCTGTCGAACTGTCGCGACAACCCGCGCGAGCTGTTCTGGCTGACACCGTCGATCATCACCAGCACGTTACGCCCGCGCATGTTTTGACCGTAGTTACTGCGCCCTTCGGGGGCCAGATCCAGCCCCGGCACCAGCTTGCCGATGGCCTCCTTCAGGGTGACGCCAGTGTCGAGTTGCTCTTGCAACTGCACGTGATCGACCACCCACACGGTGCCCGGAATTTCGCTGATCGCGGTGCTGGTGCGAGCGCCCACGCTGACTTCCAGTGCCTTGAGTTGCAGGCTTTGGGCAGGCGCTTGGGGCTTGCGCAGAATCACCGTGCGTGCGTCGCTGAACTGCCAGTTCAGGCCGCTGCCCGCCAGCAAGGTCTGCAATGCCTGCTCGACACTCATCTGGCCTTGCAACGCCGGGCTGTGCAGACCGGCGACTTCCGCAGACGTGAACAGCAGGTGCAAGTCGGCCTGATCGGCGAATTGGGTCAGGGCCTGGTCGAGGTCTTGGGCCGGGACGCTGACAGTGACCTGACGTGTGCTGACGGCTGCGGCCTGCGTCGTCGCTGCCTGAGCCGTGGCCTGCACGGTGCCGCCCAGGCTGGCGAGCACAGTGGTGGCGATCAACACCTGACGCAGTCGCTGTTCTTTTCGTTGTGCGTCACGCGGCTTTTTGACGTGCTCGACCATCGCTTTTGCAATCCTTCTTCGGGTTTTTATGTCGCAAATGAGAACGTATTTCGCTCTCAGTCTTACTACGACGATATGCCCGAGTGGATCTTGCAGTGCCCGCGAAGAATTATTTTCAGCGCACCCACGCCACAAACGGCAAATAGGTGATGTTCAGGCCGTAACGCTGCTCCAGGGTATGCAGCAGGTTGTGCGGGTCGTTGAGGTCGAACACACCGCTGATTTGCAGTGCGCCGAGCCCGGCATCGGGAACGATGATGCGCCCGTATTGATAGCGCTCCAGCTCGGCCAGCACTTCTTGCAATGGTTTGCGGTTGAAGATCAGTTTGCCGCGATGCCAGGCCGTGAGCGCATGGGCGTCCACCTGATCGCGCTCGGCCAGTGTCTGTCCGGCCCGGTAAACCGCTAACTGATTGGATCGCAGCTCCAGGGTTTGCGCCTGATGCTCGACCTGTGCCGCGCCGGTGGCCACCAGCACCCGTGTTTGATCCGGGTCGCGGCGCACGCTGAACGTGGCGCTCTTGGCTTGCACCCGATCGGCGCCCGCCTCGACGATAAAAGGCCGCGACGGATCTTCAGCCACTTCAATCAGGGCTTCGCCCTTGCGCAGTGAGAGCGTGCGCCGGTGTTCATTGAAATCAACCGTGATCGCGCTGGCGCTGTTGAGCGTGACCCGCGAGCCATCGCTCAACACCCATTGCTGGCGCTGGCCAACGCCGGTGTGATGGGTGTCGAACCAGCCCGGCACGCCCTCGACTGCGCTGTAACCGAATATCGCCAGCACCAGCCCGGCCGCCAGCCCGCTGGCCCAGCGTGCCGCCTTGCGGCGTGAGCGAGGTGTGTCGACGTGCGTGTGGGCCGTAGGGGTCAAGCCGATGTCTGCCCACAGCGCTTCGGCCTCTTGGGCCGCTGCTTGGTGCGCCGGGCTCAGGTGCTGCCACTGTGCATACGCCAGTCGCTCTCGGGCCGTGGCGTCACCCGAGTGCAACCGGGTTAGCCAGTCAATGGCCTGATCGTCGAGGTCGTCAGTGGAGGGGCAAGGAGGCATTGCGGCGGGCTCAGGCATGGTTGTGTTTGAGCCAGTCACGGCAGTGGCGCAACGCCTGGCCGATGTATTTTGCCACCATACTCGGCGACACGCCCAGCTCGGCGGCGATCTGGGCTTGGGTCATCCCGTCGATGCGGCTCATAAGCAGTGCTTGCCGGGCGTTGGGCGACAACTGCTGCAACGCCTGGTCGAGAATCCCGATGCGTTCCTTGGCCAGCAGCAGCCCTTCAGGCGGCAGGCCCGGATCGATCAGTTCAACCGAGGGCGGCTCGGCGCTCAAATTGCGGGTCTGGCGCTGATCGATCCGCAACGCATCAATGGCCAGATTGCCCGCGACTTTGAAAATAAAGTGCCGATCATTCAACACCGTGATCGAGTGAGGATCGATCTTCGCCAATTTAATCCACGTTTCCTGTGCCACGTCCGCCGCCCGGTGGCGATCTCGCAGGCGGCGTGTCAGGAACGACAACAGATCGTCGTAATGCTCCTGAAAACTGGCCAGCAAGCGGGAAGGGGAAGGCGAGGGCATCACAGAGACTCAAGCGGGCAAGGGCGTGAATGAGAAGCCGTATCATTCATGATTGCTCGCCCCAGCGCAACGTCCCTGCGGGCAAGTCCCTGAAAGGGAGGGCGCCAGAATGGAGTACACCCGCCCTTCAACTGCACGTCCGGGTGCACATTCAGGCGCGGCAATGCTTCAAGCGATGACGTGCGGGAGAGTCAATAACAACGGAGGGGTAAAGCGGTTCCCTTGAGCAAGGGAAAGAAGATGGTGCACCAGGCGGGATTCGAACCCACGACCCCTGCCTTCGGAGGGCAGTACTCTATCCAGCTGAGCTACTGGTGCAGCGCGGGCGCCATGATACTCATCTGCGTGTCACCCGTCCATGCCGCTGATTGAGCGGGTGTTTCTCAAGCCGATATGGGCTATTAATGACGGCCGTGTGAGAAAAGGGAGAGGAACGCCGCTTGTTCTTTTTTTCGAACAGCCTATTGTCCTTTACCCCCTTTGCTCCTAGGATTCGTTTGAGATTTCAAACGCTCTTGTCTGAGTGCTAAACCGCACGCCGTGTGTGTTGTGCGTTTTTTGAACACTTTGGCAGTGAATGACTTCCTGACGGCAGCCACCTTTGGCGCCTTTCTACACTCAATAATTTGCTCCGCGCCCGCGCGGTGCTGTTAAGGAAAGCCCACATGCAGCTCAAAGACGCACAGTTGTTCCGCCAGCAAGCCTACATCGACGGGGCTTGGGTAGACGCCGACGGCGGCCAGACGATCAATGTTAACAACCCGGCCACCGGCGAAATTCTCGGCACTGTGCCAAAAATGGGTGCTGCGGAAACCCGCCGCGCCATTGAAGCTGCCGACAAAGCGCTGCCCGCCTGGCGTGCCCTGACCGCCAAAGAGCGTGCTACCAAACTGCGCCGCTGGTTCGAGCTGCTGATCGAACACCAGGATGACTTGGGTCGCCTGATGACGATGGAGCAAGGCAAGCCGCTGGCCGAAGCCAAGGGCGAGATCGTATACGCCGCGTCCTTCATCGAGTGGTTCGCTGAAGAAGCCAAGCGCATTTATGGCGACGTCATCCCGGGCCACCAGCCCGACAAGCGCCTGATCGTGATCAAGCAACCCATTGGCGTGACAGCGGCGATCACGCCGTGGAACTTCCCGGCGGCCATGATCACCCGTAAAGCAGGCCCCGCGTTGGCGGCCGGTTGCACTATGGTCATCAAACCGGCTTCGCAAACGCCTTTTTCCGCGTTGGCACTGGTGGAGCTGGCGCACCGCGCAGGCATTCCAAAGGGCGTGTTGAGCGTGGTCACCGGCAGCGCTGGCGACATCGGCGGCGAGCTGACCAGCAACCCGATCGTGCGCAAATTGTCCTTCACCGGCTCGACTGAAATTGGTCGCCAGTTGATGGCTGAATGCGCCAAGGACATCAAAAAAGTGTCGCTGGAGCTGGGTGGCAACGCGCCCTTTATCGTGTTCGATGACGCGGACCTGGATAAGGCCGTCGAAGGCGCGATTATTTCCAAATACCGCAACAACGGTCAGACCTGCGTCTGCGCCAACCGTCTGTACATTCAGGATTCGGTCTACGACGCGTTTGCTGAAAAACTCAAAGCGGCTGTGGGCAAGCTGAAGATCGGCAACGGTCTGGAAGAGGGCACCACCACCGGTCCGCTGATCGATGACAAGGCCGTGGCCAAAGTCAAAGAGCACATTGCAGACGCCTTGAGCAAAGGCGCCACCCTGCTGACCGGTGGTAACAGCCTGGAAGGCAGCTTCTTCGAGCCGACTATTCTGGTTAACGTGCCGAAAAATGCCGCGGTGGCGAAGGAAGAGACCTTCGGTCCGCTGGCGCCGTTGTTCCGCTTCAAAGACGAAGCCGAAGTGATCGCGATGGCCAACGACACCGAGTTCGGTCTGGCGTCCTACTTCTATGCACGCGACCTGAGCCGTGTATTCCGTGTAGCAGAAGCCCTGGAATACGGCATGGTCGGTGTGAACACGGGTCTGATCTCCAATGAAGTCGCCCCGTTTGGGGGTATCAAGGCGTCGGGTCTGGGCCGTGAAGGCTCCAAATACGGCATCGAAGACTACCTGGAAATCAAATATCTCTGCCTGGGCATCTAACCCGGCGGGTGGTTCAGCAGAGGGGGCACGAGAGCGATGCTTCTTCTGCGTTTCAACGTGTTAATTCCTGTGGCCGGGAGCGCCATGCCAGTCGATCATCGCATGCTGGCCTGGTTGTCTGCCCGGCGCGTCAGCCTTGAACCACGCCGTTTGATGAGCGGCGAATGAGGACACCCATGAGCAACAAGACCAACGCATCCCTGATGAAACGCCGTGAAGCCGCTGTCCCGCGCGGTGTTGGCCAGATTCACCCGATCTTCGCCGAATCCGCGAAGAACGCTACCGTCACTGACGTTGAAGGCCGTGAATTCATCGACTTCGCAGGCGGTATTGCCGTACTCAACACCGGTCACCTGCACCCGAAAATCGTTGCCGCCGTTCAAGCGCAATTGACCAAACTGACCCACACCTGCTTCCAGGTGTTGGCCTATGAGCCCTACGTTGAGCTGTGCGAGAAAATCAACGCCAAGGTGCCGGGCAACTTCGACAAGAAAACCCTGCTGGTCACCACCGGTTCTGAAGCCGTGGAAAATGCCGTGAAAATCGCCCGTGCCGCCACGGGCCGTGCGGGTGTAATTGCCTTCACTGGCGCGTACCACGGTCGCACCATGATGACGTTGGGCCTGACCGGTAAAGTCGTGCCTTACTCGGCAGGCATGGGCCTGATGCCGGGCGGTATCTTCCGCGCGCTGTACCCGTGCGAACTGCATGGCATCAGCGTTGATGACTCCATTGCCAGCATCGAGCGCATCTTCAAAAACGACGCCGAGCCAAAAGACATCGCCGCCATCATCATCGAACCCGTACAGGGCGAAGGTGGTTTTTACGTGGCGCCGAAAGCGTTCATGGCGCGCCTGCGTGAGTTGTGCGACAAGCACGGCATCCTCTTGATCGCGGACGAAGTACAGACCGGCGCAGGCCGTACCGGTACGTTCTTCGCCATGGAGCAGATGGGCGTCACCGCCGACTTGACCACGTTCGCCAAATCCATCGCAGGCGGCTTCCCGCTGGCCGGTGTGTGCGGCAAGGCGGAACTGATGGACGCTATCGCACCGGGTGGTCTGGGTGGCACGTATGCCGGTAGCCCGATTGCCTGTGCGGCCGCGTTGGCCGTGCTGGAAGTGTTTGAAGAAGAGCACTTGCTGGACCGCTGCAAAGCAGTGGGCGAGCGTCTGGTCACCGGTCTGAAGGCGATTCAGGCCAAGTACCCGGTCATCGGTGATGTGCGTGCGTTGGGCGCCATGATCGCGGTCGAGCTGTTCGAAGGCGGCGATGCACACAAGCCAAACGCAGCGGCCGTGGCGCAAGTAGTCGCCAAAGCGCGTGAGAAAGGTCTGATCCTGCTGTCGTGCGGTCCTTACGGCAACGTCTTGCGGGTGCTGGTGCCGCTGACATCGCCTGACGAGCAACTGGACAAAGGCCTGGCCATCATCGAAGAGTGCTTCGCTGAACTGGCGTGAGCCCCGGCGTCTGAGATGTGACCTGTGACACAAAAAAACCGCTTCGGCGGTTTTTTTGCGTCTGTACAGCGCAAATAAGGCTTTTTGCCTGTATCCGACGCGTGGCATTGACTAAGGTGCATGGACATTTGCCGGAGCGTATTCATGACTGCTGTTGATGTATCCACTGCGCCGAGCGTGCTGATTGCCGAGACCGACCCGTGGTCTCGGGATCTGCTCAAACAAGTGGTACTGAGTGTGCGTTGCGACGCGCGACTGGATGTCTGTGGCGAAGGTCAGGAGGCGATCGCGCTGTTGGGTGACACGCGCTACGACCTGGTCATTGCCGACTGGGACCTCTCCGGCGTCAGTGGCCTCGACCTTTTGCGCCATGTGCGCCAGCGTCGGCGCAGCCCCGTGTTGCCGTTTATCTTGCTCAGTAATCGCAACGACAGTGCCAGCGTGCGTGAAGCCCTGCCACTGGCGCCCACGGCTTACCTGACCAAGCCGCTGGACATGCCCGGCCTGACACAGCGTCTGCAAGGCCTGCTGCTGAGTGCGGGGCAAGAGGTGGCGTGTGATGTTCCGGCGCTGACCCCCGGCATGACCCTCAAACGGTTTCTGGAACACCGGCGTGCCTCGTCGGATGGCGCGCCTTTGCTGGCCGACGTGCAACTGGCGGTCAAACGCAGCCTCAATCCGGGTGGCCTGGACCTCAAACTGCTTGAGCAAGAAGTACGCACCGATCCGCAAATCACGGCGGTGCTAATTGCGGCCGCCAACAGCGCGGCCCAGCATCGGGCGAGTCCGGTGCAGACGCTGGCGCAGGCGTTGCAACGCCTCGGGCCCGCACAAAGCATGAATCTGGTGCTCGGGTTGACCCTCAAGCGCAGCGCTCGCCTCAGCGATCCTTGCCTGGCCGATTACGCGGAACATTACTGGAACGCGTCGCTGCACACGGCTGAATACGGGCGCACGCTGGCGCGCATGTTGAGCCTGGATCAGGAGCGCTGTTATTGCGCCGGGTTATTGCACCGTCTGGGTGATCTGGCGCTGTTGCGCTGTCTGCAAGAGTGGCTACAGGCTGGCGGCGCGCTGGACACGCAAGCCATTGACGAGTCGCTGGCGGAGTTCGGCGCGGCCTATGGTTCGGCATTGCGCACGCGCTGGCGGTTGCCGCTGGAGCTGCGTGAGCTGATCGCAGCGATCTATCACTTGGGTGGCGGGGTGTATTCGCGGGAGGCGTTGCTGATGAATCTGGCGGGGCAGGTGGCCAGTTTGCAGCCTGAAGAAGGGGTGGACGCGGTGGCAAAAAGCAAAACGGCACGCCTGTTGAAAGTCGGCGTGCCGGAGCTGGAGCGTTTGGTCAAAAAGGCTTGAGTGCGCGTCACTGCTACCGCAAGCAGCAGTGACGCGTTCCCGATCAGACCGCTGCGGGGCGCAGCGAGTAGGTTTTCAATTGCTTGGCGAAATCCCGCAGCGATTGAATCCCGCTGGCTTCGGCCTCGTGAACCCACTCTTTGATCGCCGCCAGCATGTCGTGCCCGTTGGAGCTGGTCTTGACCCAGATCTGTTGCAAGGCCAGACGCTTCTCGTAAATCACTTTCAGCGACTGGCTGTGCTCCAGCAGCGTCTCGATACGTTGGTGATGACGGTCTTCCAGCAAGCTGGTTTCGCGCGACAGCAAGCGCTTGGCGCGGCGGAACTGATGACGTACCGAGTGATCGACCTTGGCCAGCTCTTGCTGAACCAGCGGTGCGATGACCAGCTTGCGGTACTGCGCCATGATCTGGAAACGGTTGTTCAGAATGGCCATGGCGGTGTCCATGTCCAGGCTGCCTTTGCCCTCGACCCGGTGGGCGATGGGCGCAACACGCTGCACTTTGGCCAGGCGTAAAAAGCTGAACACTTTGATCCACGCCCAGCCGAGGTCGAACTCCCACTTTTTCACCGACATCTTGGCCGAGTTCGGGTAGGTGTGGTGATTGTTATGCAGCTCTTCGCCACCAATGATGATGCCCCACGGCACCAGGTTGGTCGCCGCATCGCGGCATTCGAAGTTGCGATAACCCACCGCGTGGCCCAGACCGTTCACCACACCGGCGGCCCAGACTGGAATCCACATCATCTGGATCGCCCAGATGGTCAGGCCGATGGCGCCGAACAGCAGCAGGTCGATAGCGAGCATGATCGCAACGCCCAGCAGTTTGTAGCGCGAGTACAGATTGCGCTCAATCCAGTCTTCAGGGCAGTTCTTGCCATAGATGCGCAGGGTTTCGGGGTTTTGCGCTTCTTCGCGATAAAGTTCTGCACCTTTGCGCAGAACGGTCGATAACCCTTTGATGACCGGGCTATGCGGGTCATCGGCGGTTTCGCATTTGGCGTGGTGCTTGCGGTGGATGGCTGTCCACTCGCGGGTGTTCTGTGCGGTGGTGAGCCACAACCAGAAGCGGAAGAAGTGTTTCAGGCCACCATTGAGCTCCAGGGAGCGGTGAGCTGAGTAGCGATGGAGATAAACCGTGACACCGATAATGGTCACGTGGGTCATCAACAGAGTGACTGCCACCAGTTGCCAGGCTGACAGGTCAAGTAAACCGTTGTACCACATAGGCTGTTTGGCCCTCGGGAAGATGAAAAAAACTGCAACACGCATTATCACTATGCAGGCAGATAAAACCAGTCGGCCTTTCAGATAACAGTCGCCGGATGTTTCTTACACTATAATTCCTCTTTTTTTGTAGGCGTTTTAACTGTCTTATGTCGGTTTCTTATCGTGATGCCATGCGTGCAGCCCTGTTATACGGGCTGTTGTCGGTTTTATGGCTGTTTCTCACTGATCACTTATTGAACAGTTTTCTTGATGATTCAGCCCAACTGGCGCACTGGCAGCGGGTAAATAGCTACGTGTGGGTGGGTGTCAGTGCGGGACTGATATTCCTTGCGCGTGCCCGATTGTTCAGTTTTCTGGGCATGGGCGCTCGCTTGCGCCGCCAGCGTCTGGATCAAGAGCGTCTGCGTCAGGCTGCGGTGGTGTTCGACTGTACCCGGGAAGGGGTGCTGGTCAGCGACCACAACGGAGTCATCGTGCACGTGAACCCGGCCTTGGTAAAAATCACCGGTTATGCGCCCGAGGAAGTGCTGGGTCAACGGCCCAATATGTTCAAGTCGGGGCATCATGGGCCGGAATTTTATCAGGCTGTGTTCGAATCGCTGGAAAAAACCGGCGAATGGCACGGTGAAATCTGGAATCGACGCAAAAGTGGTGAGATCTATCCTCAATGGCAGACAATCCGGGCTGTTCGCGACAATAAAGATCAGATCACGCATTACGTTGCCGTGTTTTCCGATATTTCCGCGATCAAAAATACCCAGAGCGAGTTGATGCGTCTGGCGCATCACGACCCGCTGACCGACTTGCCCAACCGCCTGCTGTTTACTGACCGTGCCGAGCAGGCGTTGGCTTACGCACAGCGTCACAAGTCGGGTTGCGCGCTGCTGATGATCGACCTCGACCATTTCAAAATCATCAACGACAGCATGGGCCACAACGTGGGCGATCTGTTGCTCAAGGCGGTGGGCGAGCGCCTGACGGCGGTGTTTGGCAAAGGCTTTACCGTGGCTCGCCTGGGCGGCGATGAATTCGCCGTGCTGGTGGAAAACTGCACCCAGGTTGCGCAGGCGGCCGGCTTTGCCCAGCAAGTGCTCGAAGTCATGAAGGGCGCGTTCATCATAGAAACCCACCAGCTGTTTATCAGCGCCAGCGTGGGCATCAGCTTGTACCCCAATGACGCCCTGAATGCCGAACAACTGCTGCGCAATGCCGACTCGGCGCTGTTCAAGGCCAAAAGTGCGGGCCGCGAAGGCTACGCGTTGTACACCGAAGAGCTGACCGCACACGCGCAATACCGTATCGAAGTGGCCAGTGATTTGCGGCGTGCCCTGGAGCAGCAAGAGCTGCGGGTGTATTTCCAGCCGGTCCACGATCTGACCACCAGCCGCATGGTGGGCGTGGAGGCGCTGGTGCGCTGGCAGCATCCGCAGCGCGGTCTGGTGGCGCCAGGCGAATTTATCCCGATTGCCGAGCGCACGGGGCTGATTGCCGAGATTGATGCGTGGGTGCTTGAGCAGGCGTGCTGGCAAATGTGCCAATGGCAAGCGGCGGGCGTGGATTTGTCGTTTGTCGCCGTGAACATTTCCAGCCGTCTGTTTGCACGGCCCGAGCTGTATCAGTTGGTGTCCACGGTATTGGCCGACACCGGTCTGAACCCGGCGTTGCTGGAGCTGGAAGTGACCGAAAGTGCGGTCATGGACAACTCGGAGGTGGCGCTTGAGCAAATGCATCGTCTGCGTGAACTGGGCTTGCGGCTGGCGATTGATGACTTCGGTACCGGATTCTCTTCGCTGTTACGCCTCAAGCGTTTGCCCGTGCAAAAGCTAAAAATCGACCAGGGATTTGTCGCCGGCCTACCCGGTGACGATGACGATGTGGCGATTGTGCGCGCCGTCATCGCGTTGGCTCAGAGCATGGGCATGCAGGTGCATGCTGAAGGCATCGAGTATGTCGAACAGGCGCAGTTCCTGCTCGACCACCATTGCGACTTGGGGCAGGGTTACTGGTTTGGCCGCCCGATGCCCGCCCGTGATCTGGATTGGCAGCGGGCTCCGGCGATCCGCCCCTGAGCGCGGGCTCAGTTCTTCTCGGGTGGCAGCTCTGGCAGCGCGCGTAATGCGGCTTCGTACCACTCAGTATTGAAGGCGCGGTCTTCTTCGAGGATCGCGTCAATTTCCACGGCCAGCACGTGGGCCATCAAGTTCAGAATCTCTTCGCGCTCATAGCCCACCAGGGTCAGCTTGTTGAACGTGGCTTTGGCGGCTGGCGGGTTGTCGGCCTCGATCTGGTTTTCGATGGCTTCGATCAGGGTGTTTTCGGCGAACGTTTCTTCGTCGTTATCGATGTCTGTTGGCTCGCTCATGGGCAGGCTCCTTAAGTAAAGGCCGGCAGTTTAACTGCATTCAGCACAATGATGCTGCTAGCCAGTCCGGTGGCGAAGCTCTATAACAAGCGCTGCCCACCCCAACCTGGCCTGGAGGCTTCGCAATGCTCAAGCTTTATGGATTTGCCGTCAGCAACTACTACAACATGGTCAAAATGGCGCTGCTGGAAAAAGGCGTGCCCTTCGAGGAAGTGCCTTTTTTTGCCGCGCAAACCCCTGAAGCGCTGGCCATCAGCCCGCGTGGCAAAGTGCCTGTGCTGGGGGTTGAGCAAGGGTTCGTCAACGAAACCAGCGTGATCCTTCAATACATTGAGGACACCCAGCCGGGCACCCGTCTGTTGCCGGTCGATCCGTTCGAGCGTGCGCAGGTGCTGGCGCTGGCCAAGGAAATCGAGCTGTATATCGAGTTGCCGGCCCGCGCCTGTTATCCCGAGGCGTTCTTTGGCATGAGCGTGCCGGACGTCATCAAGGAAAAAGCCAAGGCCGAGCTGATTCAGGGCATTTCGTCTCTGGGCAGGCACGGCAAATTCGCCCCGTATGTGGCAGGCGAAACGTTCACCGTGGCGGATATTTTCTTCCTCTACAGCGTGAGTCTGGCGTGTGCTGTCGGGCAGAAAGTGTTTGAACTGGATTTGCTGGCCGAATGGCCTGCGGCCAAAGCATTACTCAAGCAGCTTGAGCAAACTCCGCACGCACAGAAGATCGCAGCCGACAAAGACGCGGCCATGCCGCAATTTTTGGCGTGGATCAGTAGCAAGAAGTAATCGGACGCCCTTGGGCGCCCGACGAAGTCGCTGGCGAGTGGCATGAGGCCGGGTGATAGGGCGGCGCCCGATCACCGCCTCGTGTCTCGACAGCGATTCCAGGTATCAGCGGTTGGCCAGCAAGGCTTTGCCGCGAGCAACCGCAGCCTTGACCTGTGCCGGGGCTGTGCCGCCGATATGGTTACGCGCATTGACCGAGCCTTCCAGGGTCAGCACTGCAAACACGTCATCGTCGATCTGGTCACTGAACTGACGCAGTTCTTCGAGGCTCATCTCAGCCAGGTCCTTGCCTGTTTCAACCCCGTACTTGACCGCGTGGCCCACGATTTCGTGGCAGTCGCGGAACGGCAGGCCGCGGCGTACCAGGTAGTCCGCCAGGTCGGTCGCCGTGGAGAACCCGCGCAGTGCGGCTTCGCGCATGATGGCGTGCTTGGGTTTGATCGCCGGGATCATGTCGGCAAACGCCCGCAGCGAATCGCGCAGGGTGTCGGCGGCATCGAATAACGGCTCTTTGTCTTCCTGATTGTCCTTGTTGTAGGCCAGCGGCTGGCCCTTCATCAAGGTCAGCAGGCCCATCAGGGCGCCGAATACACGGCCGCTTTTGCCACGAACCAGCTCGGGCACGTCAGGGTTTTTCTTTTGCGGCATGATCGAGCTGCCGGTGCAGAAGCGGTCAGGCAGGTCAATGAACTGGAACTGCGCGCTGGTCCACAGCACCAACTCTTCGGAGAAGCGCGACAAGTGCATCATCGCGATGCTGGCGGCAGCGCAGAACTCGATGGCGAAATCGCGATCCGACACGTTGTCCAGCGAGTTTCCACCCACGGCGTCGAAGCCCAGCAATTGCGCGGTGAATTCGCGATCGATCGGGTACGTGGTGCCCGCCAGCGCGGCGCTGCCCAGCGGCATGCGGTTGGTGCGCTTGCGGCAGTCCACAAGGCGCTCGTAGTCGCGGCTGAGCATTTCAAACCACGCCAGCATGTGGTGACCGAATGTCACGGGCTGGGCAGTTTGCAGGTGGGTGAAGCCGGGCATGATGGTCTCGGCTTCGCGTTCGGCCTGCTCCAGCAGCCCTTTTTGCAAACGGGTGATTTCAGCCAGGATGAGGTCGATTTCATCGCGCAGCCACAAGCGGATATCCGTCGCGACCTGATCGTTACGGCTACGGCCGGTGTGCAGTTTTTTGCCGGTCACGCCGATGCGGTCGGTCAGACGCGCCTCGATGTTCATGTGCACGTCTTCCAGATCAATGCGCCAGTCAAACGTACCGGCTTCAATTTCGCTCTGGATGGTCTTCAAGCCATCGATGATGCTGTCGCGTTCGGCATCGGTCAGCACACCGACCTTGGCCAGCATGGTGGCGTGGGCCACGGAGCCCATGATGTCGTGACGATAAAGGCGCTGGTCGAAGGTGACGGAGGCGGTGAAGCGCGCAACGAAGGCGTCGACGGGTTCACTGAAGCGGCCGCCCCAGGACTGATTGGTCTTGTCGGTGCTCATGGATTCGCTCGTAATCGGCTGAGGGGAGTTACACAAAAAGTTACCGCGAATCATAACAGGGTTGCCGTTCAAGGCGTTGACGCAGGTCGGTTGGTTTTTGTCCGAACTGAGGTATAAAAAAATACCGAAACGAATTGTATCGATTGGGCGCCTTCGGCTTGGCAACCGTCTACAGTTGGTCGTATGGATAAGTCGTTACAGATGTTTGCTGGTGCTTCGACGGATCCGCAATTAAAACGAGCAACAGACACAGGTGAATATTGCTGTGCGGTTTGCGGCACTTTTTGGCCTTCGCGCTAGTCTTAGCATCGATCGCCGTGACAGCCGTCACTTCACCTGTCTACGCTATCCTTGTGCGAGACTCACGCAGGAATACAGCGCTATATGAATGTCCTGATCGTTGATGACGAAACCCTGGCCCGCGAGCACTTGAGCCAACTGCTCGGTTCGCTTGAGGGCTACACATTGCTGGAACCCGGCGCCACTGATGGCGAAGAGGCGTTGAGCCTGATCGAGAGCCTGAAACCGGACGTCGTGTTACTCGACATCCGCATGCCGGGTCTGGACGGGCTGCAAGTGGCTGCGAAATTGTGCGAGCGCGAACTGCCGCCATCGGTGGTGTTCTGCGTGGCGCCCGACGAGTTCCCCGAGCAAGCCCTCAAAGACAGCGGCGTCAGCTATGTACTCAAACCTGTGAATGCCCAGGACCTGAGCGCCGCCCTGAAAGAGGCGCATCGGCCCAACCGCATTCAGCTGGCCGCGCTTACAAGGCCTGCAGCGCAGTCGGGCAGTGGCCCCCGCAGCCACATCAGCGCCCGTACCCGCAAAGGCATCGAGCTGATCCCGATCGATCAGGTGATCTACTTTATTGCCGACCACAAATACGTGACCTTGCGCCATGAAGGCGGTGAAGTCCTGCTCGATGAACCGCTCAAGGCGTTGGAAGACGAGTTTGGGGAACGCTTTGTGCGTATCCACCGCAATGCGCTGGTGGCGCGTAACCGGATCGAGCGTCTGCAGCGTACGCCGCTGGGGCACTTTCAGTTGTTCCTCAAAGGGCTCAACGGTGATGCGTTGATTGTCAGCCGTCGCCATGTGGCGGGTGTTCGCAAAATGATGCAGCAGCTGTAGCAAGCGCCAAAAAGGGCGCGTGCGCCCTCGTTTTCGGCCAGGGAGGCCGCTGACCTCTGATACAAGTCAAAGCTCATTTGGCTGAGCTGTTATTATCCGCCGTATCTTTTCAGTACGGATTGATCCATGTCCTCTCGCGAAATCCGCATCGCTACCCGTAAAAGCGCCCTGGCTCTGTGGCAGGCCGAATTCGTTAAAGCCCGTCTGGAGCAGGCCCACCCTGGTCTGGTGGTGACGCTGGTGCCCATGGTCAGCCGTGGTGACAAGCTGCTGGACTCGCCGCTGTCAAAAATCGGCGGCAAGGGCCTGTTCGTCAAAGAGCTGGAAACCGCCTTGCTTGAAAACGAAGCCGACATTGCCGTGCACTCGATGAAAGACGTGCCGATGGACTTCCCTGAAGGCCTCGGTCTGTTTTGCATCTGTGAGCGTGAAGACCCACGTGACGCTTTTGTTTCCAACACCTACGCCAGTCTTGACGCCTTGCCCAAGGGCAGCGTGGTCGGTACTTCAAGCCTGCGTCGTCAGGCCCAATTGTTGACCCGTCGTCCGGATCTCGAAATCCGCTTCCTGCGCGGCAACGTCAATACCCGTCTGGCCAAGCTCGACGCGGGCGAATACGACGCCATCATCCTGGCTGCAGCCGGTCTGATCCGTCTCGGTTTTGAAGCGCGCATCACATCCGCCATCAGCATCGAAGACAGCCTGCCCGCCGGTGGCCAAGGGGCTGTAGGCATCGAATGCCGCAGCGCCGACACCGAAATTCATGCGTTGCTCGCGCCCTTGCATCACGCTGACACGGCCGTGCGCGTTACGGCCGAACGTGCCTTGAACAAACACCTCAATGGCGGGTGTCAGGTTCCGATTGCGTGCTACGCCGTGCTTGAAGGCGAGCAGCTATGGTTGCGCGGTCTGGTGGGCGAGCCGAGCGGCGGAACCCTGTTGAGCGCGGATGCCCGGGCGCCTCGCAGCGCGGCTCAGGCGCTGGGTGAGCAGGTCGCTGAGGCGTTGTTGGCCCAGGGCGCGGGCGACATCCTTAAAGCCGTTTATGGTGAGGCAGGTCACGAGTGACAGGCTGGCGCGTGTTGCTGACCCGGCCTACCGAGGACTCGGCGGCACTGGCGGCCGAGTTGGCGACTGCCGGGGTGTTCAGCAGCAGTTTGCCGTTGTTGGCGATCCGGCCGCTGGCGTTAAGCGACGCGCAGCGCGCACGGGTTGCCGGGCTGGATCGTTACTGCGCGGTCATTGTCGTCAGTAAACCCGCTGCCCGCTTGGGGCTGGCACTGGTCAATCAATACGGGCCGCCGTCGTCCCGGCAGAAGTGGTTCAGTGTCGGGGCCGCCACCGCGCAGATTCTCGCCGACTACGGGCTGGATGTTAGCTACCCTCAATCGGCAGATGACAGTGAGGCCTTGCTGGCCTTGCCGGCGTTCAAACAGGCTGTTGAAGGCGCCGGGCGCAAGGTTTTAATCATGCGCGGGCAGGGCGGGCGCGAGCGGTTGGCCGACCATTTGCGCCAGTTGGGGGCAGAGGTCGACTACCTTGAGCTCTATGCGCGTGAATTGCCGTCCTACCCGCCGCATACGCTGAGCCAGCGCGTTCAAGTGGAACGCCTGAACGCGCTGGTGGTCAGCAGTGGACAAGGATTCGAACATTTACGGCAGTTGGCTGGCGATGCCTGGTCCCGACTGTCCGCGTTACCGTTGTTTGTTCCAAGCCCCCGCGTGGCTGAGATGGCGCGCAGCGCCGGGGCCCAACATGTTGTGGATTGTCGTGGCGCCAGTGCCGCGGCTTTGCTGGCGGCGTTACGGGAGCATCCCGTACCTGCCCTCTAATGCAAAGGATGGATACGTGAGCGAAACAATCTTGACTAAAGAACCTGTGCAGCCCGCGCCGCAAACGCAGGCTGAAAAGCCTGTCGTCAAGCCTGAGCGCCGGGGCAATGGCCTGGCGATCGTCGCCTTGTTGCTCGGTGCTGCCGGTGTTGCGGTGGGCGGTTGGGGCGTGTGGCAGGTCCGTCATCTACAAACGGACACGGCGCAACAGCTGAGCGAAGTGCAAGCCCTGGGTGCGCAAACCCTGTCCATCAAACAAGGTGAGCAAAAGCTGCTGACGCGCCTGAATCAATTGCCTTCGGCCAGCCAACTGGATGATCAGCGCCAGTTGGTCGTGCAGTTGCAGGGTGACCAGCAGCGTTTGAATCAGCGCCTTGAAACCGTGCTGGGCGCAAGCCGCAAGGATTGGCGTCTGGCCGAAGCCGAGCACTTGCTGCGCCTGGCCAGCCTGCGCCTCTCGGCACTGCAAGACATCACCAGTGCGCAGGCGCTGGTCGAAGGTGCAGATGCCATTTTGCGTGAACAGAATGACCCGGGCTCGTTTGCTGCGCGGGAACAATTGGCCAAAAGCCTCGCGGCCTTGCGCAGTGTCGAACAGCCAGACCGTACCGGCCTGTTCCTGCGACTGGCGGCCTTGCGCGATCAAGTCGCCCAGCTCAATGCGTTGGCCCCGGCTTATCAGGACCAGGGCGACTCATTGCTTGGCCTGACAGCAGACGGGGATGGCGCCAGCCGATGGGCGCAGTGGTGGGACGAAATCTCCCATTACATTCGCATTGATTTCAACGCGGATAAAAATGTCCGGCCCCTGCTGGCAGGGCAAAGCCTGACGCAAGTGCGTCTGGCCTTGAGCCTTGCACTGGAGCAGGCGCAATGGGCGGCGCTCAATGGTCAGGCGCCGGTGTACACCCAGGCTTTGGCGCAGGCTGAAGAGGTGCTTAAAGGCAACTTCAACCAGGACAACCCGCAAAGCCAGAAGCTGCTGGAGCAAGTGGTTGAGCTGAGCAAACAACCGGTCACCGTCAAAACCCCAGACCTGGCTGGCACGCTGAGTGCGGTGCAGGCTTACCTTGAGCGTCGCCACGTCAGTGCCGACGAACCGGGTCAGGCTGCGGGCAACCCGGCGCAGGAGACCAGCCCATGAAACGCCTCTATGTGATTGTGTTTCTGTTGATCGCAGCCGCGGCCTGCATCGGCCTGGCAATCGCCGAAGACGCGGGCTACGTGCTGATCGCTTATAAAAGTTTCCGTTATGAGTCCAGTGTGTGGGCCACGCTGGCGCTGATCGTTGTGCTGTGGCTACTGATCTGGGGCATCAAGCTGCTGGTCGAACTGGTCACCGCCTCAACCGGGCTGGTTAATCCCTGGTCGCGCCGCAACCGCAGCCGTCGTGTGCAAATAGCGATCGAACAGGGCCAGATGGACCTTGCCGAAGGACGCTGGGCCAGTGCGCAAAAGCATTTGGCACGTGCGGCCGAAGCGGAGCGCCAGCCACTGTTGTTTTACCTGGGCGCAGCGCGGGCGGCCAACGAGCTGGGTCATTACGAAGAGAGCGACAAACTGCTTGAGCGCGCGTTGCAGCGTCAGCCACAGGCAGAGCTTGCGATTGCCTTGAGCCATGCGCAGTTGCAAGTAGACCGCGCCGACACCGATGGCGCACTGAACACCCTTCAAGCCATGCACGAGCGTCATCCGCATAACGTGCAGGTGCTGCGTCAGTTACAGCGTCTGCACCAACAGCGTGGCGACTGGACAGCCCTGATCCGCCTGTTGCCGGAACTGCGCAAAGACAAAGTCTTGCCCGCCAAAGAACTTGCCGAGCTGGAAAGCCGGGCGTGGGGGCAAAACCTCAATTTGGCAGCACAACGCGAGACGGAAGGCGAAGCGGCCCTGCAATCGTTGCAGCGTGCGTGGCAGCAATTGACTTCGGCTCAGCGTCAGGAGCCGGCGCTGGTGCTGGCGTATGCAGAACAATTGCGTCAACTGGGGGCTCAAGGTGAGGCCGAAGAAGTGTTGCGAGGTGCTCTGAAACGCAATTACGACAGCCATCTGGTGCGTCTGTATGGTCTATTGCGCGGCAAGGATCCCGTCAAACAACTGCAAACGGCTGAAGGCTGGCTCAAGGCTCATCCGGCAGATCCGAGTCTGCTGTTGACCTTGGGTCGCTTGTGTTTACAAAACAGTTTGTGGGGCAAGGCCCGTGATTACCTGGAGAACAGCCTGAAACTTCAGCGTAACCCTGAGGCATGCGCCGAGCTCGCCAGGCTTTTGGCTCAACTGGGCGAAACCGATCGCAGCAATCAACTGTTTCAAGAAGGTTTGAACCTTCTGGATGAGCGTTTGCTAGCGTTGCCGCTACCGGCGACCGCACGTAGTGTCTAAGAATGGTCCGACTTGTGCGCAAGTATAAGTCGGCCCTTTTTAAAGAAATCTCGTATTAAATTTGCAGAAAGTAAAATTCCTACGAGATGTAACAAACTATCTTTCAGAGCCTGTCGGTTAATCCTTACAGCCTTAAGGACGCTTCCCCTGAGCCCCACCTTGAAAGGGCTAACGGCTTTCCACTACCGTAATTACCTGTCTATTTTGTTACGGAAAAGCCATGTTTTTGGCCGGCTCACGTTTCATATTTCTCCTGATGTTTTTGGCCAGTTCGACTGTGCTGAGCGTCTCCTTGTATCTGGAGTACGGGCCCGGTCTTAAACCGTGTTCGTTATGTTGGGTGCAGCGGTTTTTTCTATTGGCCTTTTGTATCGTGAATTTGATCGCCTATGCGCATGCCTCCCGCCCCAAGCGGGTAATGAGTTATTCGATTGTGTCGTTGGTATTGGGGTTTGCGGGGGCGATGAGTGCGGTGCGCCAAGTGATATTACTGCGGGTGCCACCAGAGCAACTGATGTTCTGCCAACCCGACTTCATTTGCATGCTTCACAACTTTTCCTTGAAGGCTGCCCTTTCCGCGCTGTTCAGAGGAAGCGAGGAGTGCGTTCACGTGAGCTGGACGGTCTTCGGCCTCAGCATCCCCGAGCTTAGTTTGCTGGCATTCACCGGCCTGTGCCTGCTCAGCCTTACGCAGATCATTCGCACGCTGATTTCCCGTAAACACAGCCACCCCTGCGACCCGGCGTAGCAGGGTCTATTAAACGCTTGTATGAATTTTCTCTCGTGCGTACCTTGAAGCAGTCACCGTGCGGGCATAATCTGGCCCGCACGCATTACTGGAATATGCCGCCCAATGCCGTTGCGCTCTAGCGCACTTTTGGGTTCAGACAGGCCCGGCCAACGCTGGGTGGCATGAGCCCATAAGGGAAGAGAGATCACCATGCTAGAGAGTTGCAAGAATGCTCAGGAACGTTTCAATGGCGTCCACAAGCTGATTGATAACTGGCTGCATGAGCGCGGCGAACTTGTGAAGGCTTACGAAGCCGTCAAGGTTGAGCATCAGTCCTCGAATCCCAAACGTAAAACCCAAAAAGAGTTTTGCCAGGTGTTGGTCGACTACGTGTCGGCGGGCCACTTCGAGATTTACGATCAGCTCCATCAAGAAGCGAAAGCATTTGATGATGAGCGCGGGCTTGAACTAGCCAATAAACTGTATCCGCGCATACAAACGATCACTCAAGTCGCTCTGGACTTCAATGACCGTTGTGACGGCAAGGATCATCGTCCTGATTGCGAAAAGCTGGCCGCCAAATTCAACGAGCTGGGAGCCTTGCTCCATGAGCGCTTCGAGTTGGAAGACTGCCTGATCGAAGTGCTGCATAACGCTCACAAACAAATCGTCACGGCCAACCCTGAAGCCATTCACGCCTGACACGCCGTACCGGTGTGCACGTTGCAGGAGCACCTGCGCTCCTGCGACCGAAGGCGTTGATGGGCTTTATTTTTTGGTGTCGAGCAATTCGATTTCAAACACCAGCGGTGTGTACGGCGCGATCAAATCCCCGGCGCCGTCAGCGCCATAAGCCTGACTGGACGGTATAACCAGTCGCCACTTCGCCCCGACCGGCATTTGAGTCAACGCGCTGCGCCATCCCGCTATGACACTGTCCAGGCGAAACCACTGTGGCTGCGTGCTTTGATCAAACACCGTGCCATCGGGCAGTCGTCCTACATAATTCACGTTGACCCACCCTTGGGCATCAGGCTTTGCACCTGAGCCGGGTTTGAGTTCTGTCTGGAGAATGCCATCCGCCAGTTCACGGGTAGGTGGCTGCGCTTTTTCCTTTACTAAAAAATCGTGCTCGGCCGACAGCGCTCGTTCGCTGTCTGGCTGCGCGGAGGCTGCATCGATGTGCGCCTGATGCTCCGTCAACACTTGCTCGATGCGGGCATCGCTGAGGGCCAGCGGCTTGCCCTGATAAGCCGCGCGCAACCCTTCAATCAACGCATTGAGCTGTAAGTCAGGCACCTCTTCGCGCAAGCGTTCTCCCAGGCTGGCGCCCAGGCTGTAAGCCAGGTCATGGGCGGCATCGGGTGGTGTTGCCGGCGCTGCGTGGGCCAGCGGAGCAAGGCATAAAAAAGTCCAAAAAAGATAGCGAGCCATGGTCACTCTCCGGCCAAAAGTGCCGGGGATTATGCCAGCCGTGTTGCTGGGTATCGTGATTTATTTGCTCGGCACAATCAGGTGTGTTGAGCCGGTAAAAGCACCGCGCAATTAAGGACTGGGCTTGATCAAACCTTGATCCAGCACAACTTTCGCGACGCCATGCAACGCA
The DNA here is from genome assembly GCF_015377145.2 of Pseudomonas lundensis. Classification (NCBI taxonomy): domain Bacteria; kingdom Pseudomonadati; phylum Pseudomonadota; class Gammaproteobacteria; order Pseudomonadales; family Pseudomonadaceae; genus Pseudomonas; species Pseudomonas lundensis. The sequence goes on along the minus strand of NZ_CP062158.2, from coordinate 4,756,160 downwards.
TAGCTATCGTTAGTGTCAACATGATCTAGCGGCGGTTCTTGCAGAGGTCTAGTATGAGCCGCACTCACTTCAGCCAGGAGGTAAACCATGTCGGCCAAAAAGAAGCCCGTTAATACCCCGTTGCACCTGCTCCAACAGCTCTCAGGCAGCTTGCTTGAGCATTTGGAAAACGCTTGCTCCCAAGCGTTGGCTGATGCTGAGAAACTGCTCGCAAAGCTTGAAAAACAGCGCGGCAAAGCTCAGGAAAAACTGCACAAGTCTCGCGCCAAACTGCAAGACGCGGCCAATTCCGGCAAGTCCAAGGCTCAGTCCAAAGCCAAGTCTGCTGTTAAAGAGCTTGAGCAACTGCTCGATGCCCTGAAAGAGCGTCAAACGGAAACTCGCGATTACATCCTGCAACTCAAGCGCGACGCTCAAGAAAGCCTGAAGCTCGCTCAAGGCGTAGGCCGGGTCAAAGAAGCGGTTGCCAAAGCGTTGACCACCCGCGAAGCCAAGCCTGCTGCCAATGCCAAGAAGTCTGCTGCCAAAGCACCCGCGAAAACAGCCACTAAGGCCCCTGCCAAGGCGCCTGTAAAAGCGGCTACGAAACCTGCGGTGAAAGCAGCAGCACAAAAGCCGGCCCCTGCACGCGCTGCCAAACCTGTGGCCGCCAAAGCCCCGGTCGCCAAGGCTGCTACGAAAACAGCCGCAGCTAAACCTGCCGCTGCCAAACCGGCGGCTAAAGCACCGGTAAAAGCTGCTGCCAAGCCTGCCACCCGAGCGGCTGCCAAACCCGCGGCGAAGCCTGCCGTTAAACCCGCTGTCGCCAAGCCCGCAGCCGCCAAGCCCGCAGCCGCCAAACCTGCCGCAGCCAAACCGGCCGTCAAGCCCGCTGCAAAACCTGCAGTCGCCAAACCGGCTGCAAAGCCGGCTGCCAGAAAGCCTGCGGTCACCAAACCGGCCACAGCCGCCAAGCCTGCCGCAGCGCCTGCTGCAACCCCAGCCTCTGCGCCCGCCACAACGCCCGCTCAAACACCGGCCACTACCCCCGCGGTTACGCCAACCACCGCTTCTTAAGCGTGGTTGATTGCGGCACGCAGCGCCTGCAGCGTGTCGCAATCGGGTTGGCCAGCTAAGCGGGCCAGTTCCCGCAACCAGTCGCACGTCTGTGCGCGTTGGCCTGGCAGCCACTGGCGAGTCAGTGACTCCAACCGCAACAGCAACGTGCGCTCGGCCTCTAACTCCAAGGTTTTAACCTGCATGCGTAAAGTGGCGAGCGTCTCATCGTGCGCAGCCGCTTCACGCCATTGCATCCGTAAGTGGCGCAAAGGCTGTATGACGTCGCGCTGCCAAGGCCCGGCGCAATCCTGAAGCTGTGTCAGTCGGCCCTCATCGCAGGTCACGCCGCGCGTTTGCAACCATGCCGCGCACAGCAGCAGGCACACATCCATCCCCCGGTGTTGCAGCTCAAGGCAAGCGTGCTCGACGCCGGGCCGCGCGTAGAGGTGTAAACAGTAGTTCCACAGGTCAGTGTGCATCGTGCAATTAGCGCCAGTTGAGAGGGAAGCTGGTAGACTCCGCCGCCATTATGATCCGACTTCAGAACCTGACTTTACAGCGTGGCCCGCAACGTCTGCTAGAAGACGCCGAGTTGACGCTGCACGCCGGCCACAAAGCCGGTCTGGTCGGCGCCAACGGCGCCGGTAAATCCACGTTGTTCGCCTTGCTGCTGGGTGAGTTGACCCCCGATTCGGGTGATTGTCTGCTCCCCGCCGACTGGCGGATTGCCCACATGCGGCAAGAAATCGACACCCTCGACCGCATTGCGATCGATTACGTGCTCGATGGCGACCAGCGTCTGCGCCAGGTGCAAGCTGATCTGGCCAAGGCCGAGCTGGCAGAAGACGGCCCGGCTCAGGCACGTCTGCATGCCGAGCTGGACAGCGCCGACGGTTATACCGCCGACGCCCGAGCGCGCAAAATGCTCGCCGGTCTGGGGTTCACTAACGAACAAATGGATCGCCCGGTCGCTGACTTTTCCGGTGGCTGGCGGATGCGCCTGAACCTGGCGCAAGCCCTGATGTGCCCGTCAGACTTGTTGTTGCTCGATGAACCGACCAACCACTTGGACCTTGATGCCATTCTGTGGCTTGAAGACTTCCTCAAAGGTTACCCGGGCACTTTGCTGCTGATTTCCCACGATCGGGATTTTCTCGATGCCGTGGTGGACAACATTGCCCACGTCGAACAGCGCAAAATCACGCTTTACCGCGGCGGTTACTCAGCCTTCGAGCGCGCCCGTGCCGAACGTCTGGCCCAGCAACAGCAGGCTTACGAGAAGCAACAGGCGCAACGTGCGCACATGGAAAGCTACATCGCCCGTTTCAAGGCTCAAGCCACCAAGGCACGTCAGGCACAAAGCCGGATCAAGGCACTTGAGCGCATGGAAGAACTGAGCGCGGCCCATGTCGATTCGCCGTTCGACTTCGTGTTCCGTGAAGCCGTGAAGCTCTCCAGCCCGCTGCTGGATTTGTCCGATGCCCGTTTGGGGTATGGCGACAAAACCATTCTGGAGAAGGTCAAACTGCAACTGGTGCCGGGCGCCCGCATCGGTTTGCTGGGCCCCAACGGGGCGGGCAAATCGACGTTGATCAAAAACCTCGCGGGCGAGCTGGCGCCGCTGGCTGGCCGGTTGGCCCGTGGCGAGAATCTGGTCGTAGGCTACTTTGCCCAGCACCAGCTCGATTCGCTGGACGCCAAAGCCAGCCCGCTGCTGCATCTGCAACGACTGGCGCCGACTGAACGTGAACAAACCCTGCGCGACTTCCTCGGTGGTTTCGACTTCCGTGGTGCGCGCATTGATGAGCCTGTGCTGAATTTTTCGGGCGGCGAAAAGGCCCGTCTTGCGCTGGCGTTGATTGCGTGGGGTCGTCCTAACCTGTTGCTGCTCGACGAACCGACCAACCACCTTGATCTCGAAATGCGTCTGGCGCTGACCATGGCCTTGCAAGAGTTCAGCGGTGCGGTACTGGTGGTGTCTCACGATCGGCATTTGCTCAAAAGCACCACGGACGAGTTTCTGCTGGTGGCCGACGGCAAGGTGCAAGCGTTCGACGGCGACCTTGAGGACTATGCACGTTGGTTGGCCGATTACCGTTTGCGCAACGCCCCTGTCAGCAATACGCCGGTCAATCCGGACAAGACTGACAAAAAGGCTCAGCGCCAGGCCGCCGCTGCACTGCGCCAGCAGTTGGCCCCCCATAAGCGCGAAGCTGACAAGCTTGAGAGCGAGTTGGGCAAGGTCAACGAAAAGCTGGCCAGCATTGAAGTCAGTCTGGGCGACAGCGCCGTATACGAAGCCGCCCGCAAGGATGAGTTGCGTGAGCTGCTGGCCGAGCAGGCCCGGCTTAAAGTGCTGGAAGGCCAGTTGGAAGAGCGCTGGATGGAAGCGCTGGAAGTGCTTGAAACCCTTCAGGCAGAGCTTGAGGCCTTGTCCTGATGGAGTCATTGGGCCTGCCTTTACCGGCCGAGTTGATTGCGCCGCTGTGGATTGGCGTCCAGATTCTGCTGATCCTGTTGGCGGGTTATTTCCTGCAGCGCGTCATTGCGCGCTTCCTCACACGGTTGGGGGAACGCTACCCGCTGCCGCCGCAGTTACTGATGCCCCTGCGCGGCGGCCTGCGCTGGTTCATCATGGGCAGCGCGGTCATCTTCGTGCTGGAGCGTCTGGGTGTGTCAGCCACGGTGTTGTGGACGGCACTCTCGGGGTTCGTCGCAGTGGCGGCCATTGCCTTCTTCGCGATGTGGAGCGTGCTGTCCAACCTCTTGTGTGCCGTGCTGATTTTTACCGTCGGACCGTTCCGGATTGGCGATGTGGTCGAGCTGCTCGACACGCTGGACAAGCCGGGCGTCAAAGGCCGTGTGGTGGCAATCAACTTGCTCTACACCACCCTGATCGAACCCGCAGAAGCGGGCAGTGGCAGCAGCATGGTGCAAGTGCCCAACAGTCTGTTCTTCCAGCGTTCTGTTCGTCGCTGGCGCGAAGGTGACGTCTAAACAGTCTGCGTTCCCACAGGCTTTGCAGCAAAAAACCAGTGGTTAAATTTCAGCCCGCGCATTAGCTTTAAGGACTTGTTACTGATTTTGTCCGGGAGGTGCGTGATGTCGCTGGAAACGTGGTTGGCCTTTTTTGCGGCGTCCTGGGTCATCAGCCTGTCGCCTGGCGCGGGTGCCATTGCTTCAATGTCATGCGGCCTGCAATACGGTTTCTGGCGCGGTTACTGGAATGCCATCGGCCTGCAACTGGGGTTGGCCCTGCAAATCGCCATTGTGGCTGCCGGTGTCGGTGCAATCCTTGCGGCCTCATCTACGGCCTTTTACGCCATCAAGTGGTTCGGCGTGGCGTACCTCATCTACCTTGCGGTCAAACAATGGCGTGCCTTGCCCGCTGACCTCAGCGACAACGCCGCCGTTCGCCCCATCGGCAAGCCCCTGGCGCTGGTGTTTCGCGGCTTTCTGGTGAATGTCAGCAACCCCAAGGCATTGGTCTTCATGCTGGCGGTGTTGCCGCAGTTCGTTGATCCGCATGCGCCCTTGCTGTCTCAATATTTGATCCTCGGCACGACCATGATCTGTGTCGATCTGATCGTGATGGCGGGTTACACCGGGTTGGCATCCAAGGTGCTGCGCCTGTTACGCACCCCTAAACAACAGCGCCGCCTGAATCGCACATTTGCCGGGCTATTTGTGGGCGCAGCAGGTTTTCTGGCGACCTTGCACCGCGCAACGACGTAAAGCCCTTGAGAGATTGGGAAGGGAAGTGAACAATGTGTTACTTCTCATTTCCACCCGGATTTCCCCATGACCGCCCGCTCGCGTTTCTTGGCATGGCTGATGCTGCCCATGCTCGCGTTGTGCAGCTTTGTTGTGTCTGCCAACTCCCCGGAAGGTGCCTCGCAGGCACTTCATCTCATTGATTACATCGGCGCGGATTACCCGCCCACGGTCGACCAGGGAAAGGTCATCGACGAGACCGAATACCGCGAGCAACTGGAATTTCTGGCCGTTCTCAAGGGGCTGATTGCCGACTTGCCTGAACGCCCTGAGCGGGCGGAGCTGGCGCAGGGCGTGAATGCGTTGCAAACCGCCATTGAACAGCGCGAGGACGGGGCGGCTGTGGCCCGTGAAGCGCGTCAGTTGGGGGCCAAGCTGGCCGTGGCCTATGAGGTCAGCCAGGCGCCGGTCATTACGCCGGATCCCGCCCGTGGGGCGCCGCTGTATGCACAGCATTGCTCGGTGTGCCATGGCGAAACGGGTGCCGGTGACGGCCCGGCCGGGGTGGGCATGACGCCGCCACCTGCCAACCTGCGCGACGCCGAACGGCTTGATCGCCTGAGCCTCTACGCGATTTACAACACGCTTGGGTTGGGTGTCGAAGGCACGGACATGCCTTCATTTGCCGACCAGCTCGACGAACGTCAGCGCTGGGACCTGGCTACCTACATCGCGGGCCTGAGTGCCGACCCAGGTGCAGCCAAAGCAGACAAAACCTACAACCTGGCCGATCTCGCCCGTCAAACGCCGAATGAAGTCCTGGCCGCTGATGGCCCGCAGGCGGCGGCGACGTTCCGTGCGCAGCGTGCGCAGCCGCCACAGGTGGTGCGCGGGCCTGGCCAGTTGCTCGAATACACCGGTGCCACGCTCGACAAAAGCCTCGCGGCGTATCGCGCAGGCGATCGTGAACAAGCGTATGACCTGTCAGTGGCCGCCTATCTGGAAGGCTTCGAGCTGGTAGAAAGCTCGCTCGATAACGTCGACAGCAACGTGCGGAAAAACACTGAAAAAGCCCTCATGGCGTACCGTCAATCGCTGCAGGACGGCTTGCCCGTCGAGCAGGTTGAGCAGCGGCTCGAGGCGGCCAAAGTGTTGCTCAAGGAATCAGCCGGTTTGCTGGGCAGCGATGGCCTGAGTTGGTCGCTGAGCTACATTTCGGGCTTGTTGATCCTGCTGCGCGAAGGCCTGGAAGCCATTCTGGTGCTGGCGGCAATCCTTGCCTTTTTGCGCAATACCGGGCAGCAGTCGGCCGTTCGCAGCGTCAACATCGGCTGGGGGCTGGCACTGCTGGCGGGTCTGGCGACGTGGGCGTTGGCGGCGTATGTGATCGACGTCAGCGGCGCACAGCGCGAACTGCTCGAAGGTTGTACGGCGTTGTTTGCCAGCGTCATGGTGCTGTGGCTCGGGGTGTGGATGCATGACCGCCGGCATGCTGCGGCATGGCAGGACTACATCAAAAGCAGTCTTGTCAGCGGTGGCGGGCGCTTCGGTTTCGCGATCCTGGCCTTTTTCTCGGTGTACCGCGAGCTGTTTGAGGTGATCCTGTTTTACGAAACCCTGTGGCTGCAAGCAGGTCCGGCCGGGCACAACGCAGTGCTGGCAGGCGGCGCGACGGCCCTGGTGCTGTTGATTGGCCTGGCATGGATCATCCTGCGCGGTTCGGCCAAGTTGCCGTTGGCGTTGTTCTTCGGTATCAACGCGGCATTGCTGTGCGCGTTGTCGGTCGTGTTCGCGGGGCATGGTGTGAAAGCGCTGCAAGAGGCCGGGATTTTCGGCACGCGTCCTGTTCCGTTCTTCGAATTCGACTGGCTGGGCATTCATGCTGATGCGTACTCGTTGGGCGCTCAGGCCATTGCACTGCTGGCGATCATCGTGCTTTACGGGCGCAGCAAACTGGCCGAAAAGCGCAGACTGCCTGCCTGACGTTCACGCCTTGCCATGCTCACAGGTGTCGTCGCTGCGCGGCAGCGATGACACCTCATTAACAGGAGAGTTTGCCCATGCGGGTCTGGATCGACGCCGACGCTTGCCCCAAGGCTGCGAAGGATCAAGTCATCAAGTTCGCTTTAAAGCGTCAGTTTGAAGTGGTGCTGGTGGCCGGGCAGAGCCAGGTCAAGCCGACCTATGCGTTGGTCAAACTGATTGTGGTGCCCAGCGGCCCGGATGCTGCCGACGATTATCTGGTTGAGCACGCGGTGCCCGGCGAGTTGGTGATTTGCAGCGACGTGCCGTTGGCGGACCGGTTGGTGAAGAAGGGCGTGGCCGCACTCGATCCGCGCGGTAAACCGTTCGATGCCCACAACATGGGCGAGCGGTTGGCGGTGCGTAACCTGTTTACGGACCTGCGCGAGCAAGGTCAGGTGAGCGGCGGGCAGGGTGCGTATGGCGAACGCGAGAAACAGGCGTTCGCCAATGCGCTGGACCGTCTATTGACGCGCCTGACGCGCGCCTGATTAATCGTTTTCGTGAGTCAGTTCCAGCACCCGGTCAACCATCTTGTTGATGCCTGAAGCCGCTTCGCTGATGGATTGCGCCAGCATGTAGGCCGGGGTGCTCACCAGTTTCCGGGCCTTGTCTTCGACGATATCGCTGACGTCGCACTCTTGGTGAGTGGCGCCCATTTTATTCACGACGGTGGCCGTGTCCGCGTCATTACCAATGGTGCAGATCACACCAGGGCCATAGATTTTGGCGGCCATGGCCGGTGAGATGCACATCAACCCCACGGGTTTGCTCGCTTCGGCAAAGGCTTCGGCCAGTGCTAGCACATCAGGCTGCACGGTACATTCAGCGCCTTTAACAGCGAAGTCAGACAGATTTTTCGCGGCGCCAAATCCGCCGGGTACGATCAATGCGTCGAAGTCCTCAACGTTCGCCTCGCGAATATCCTTGACCTCGCCACGGGCGATGCGCGCGGACTCCACCAATACGTTACGCGACTCAGGCATCTGTTCGCCGGTCAGGTGGTTGATGACGTGCATTTGCGCCACATTGGGTGCGAAGCATTGTGCATGGGCGCCACGCTGATCGAGGCGCAGCAGGGTGATAACGCTTTCGTGGATTTCGGCACCGTCGTAGACGCCGCAGCCCGACAGAATCACGGCAACTTTTTTCTGGGTCATATGGGTTCTCCTCAAAACGTGATACGTGGCGTTAATGTCGCCTGATTTGGCATCAGATGCCAGAGCGGACAAGTCGGGCGCACGTCGCTGAATGCATGACTAATGGATCGCTTTCAAACGTCAGTGTTCAGTTTAGAAGAGAGAACGCAGGCGCTGTCATGGGCAGCGCCTCGGGAGGTGCGAGTGCGGGCGCACACGCGGTGTTACTCGACGGGCGGGGTGTTGGCGTCGGCGGCTTTGTTTTTTTCATCCAGCGCGGTCTGCCGGGCGATGCGCGCATTCTTGAAGCGACGGCGGATCCACAGGCACACGCCCAGTACCAGCAGCGCACCCAGCACCCACAATTCGTACTTTTTAACGCTGCCGAGCAAGCCTTCCAGCACGGCGCCAAAGTGGTAGGCGGCGGTGGCCAGGGCGATGGCCCAGATGGCGGCACCAATGCCGTTGAGCAGCAAATAGCGGCCCGGCGGATACCCGGACAGGCCAATCGCCACCGGCATGACGGTGCGCAGCCCATAGACAAAACGGAAGCTCAGGACCCAGATGTCCGGATGCTTGCGAATGTGCTCCAGCGCCTTGTCGCCCATCAGTTGCCAGCGCGGCTTGCGCGCCAACAGTTTGCGGCCGTGCTTGCGCCCCAGGAAGTACCACAGCTGATCGCCGGCATAACTGCCGAGGAACGCCACGATCATCACCAGTTTGAGGTCCATATATCCGCGGAACGCCAAGAAGCCTGCGAGTACCAGAATGGTCTCACCTTCAAAGAACGTCCCTAGAAACAGGGCGAAGTAGCCGAATTCTTGAAGAAATTGTTGGAGCATTGTCTGGATGCTGGCGAAATGAACGCGCAGCCTACGCCTTCAAGCGCGTGTATGAAAGTATCGAAATGTGTCTGGTCGTGAACAAATCCTACAATGCACATGGTTTTGACTTACGTCATGCGCGTTGTCATCTGGCGTTCATGACGCGCCGTTATAAAGGTCGCGCGCGTGCAGGCCGAGGTTGTATCGGGTTTTTTTGCAGTCGCAAGCGATGTGCCCCTACGCGCCGAAGGCTCTACTAAAGTCGCAGTGGAAGACCGGCGGGTGGTGGTGATGCAGCGCAGTCTCAGAACAATTTGGCCAAAACACCCTCTAACCAGGCCTCAGCCCGCATAAAGCGCCTTTGAGCGGTTTAATCCCGCAGGCGTTGGTGGCATTCTGGCTGTCAATTTGACTGGCCGCGCCGCTTAACTGTTACGAGAGTCAAACCCGCTCTTATCAGGAACAATCAATGAATACCGAAGGACAGACAGAACTCGTTGCCACCGAACCTCAACCGATCGTTGAGCAGGCCCCCGAACCCCAGCCCGAGCCGCAAGCGCAAGCCCCGGCCGAGAGCCATGGCGCGGCGCACCCGGTGATTACCATTCCGGGTCTGGATGACAGCAGCCTGTATATCCATCGTGAGTTGTCGCAATTGCAGTTCAACATTCGCGTGCTGGAGCAGGCGCTGGATGAGTCCTACCCGTTGCTGGAGCGGCTGAAGTTTCTGCTGATCTTTTCCAGCAACCTCGACGAGTTCTTTGAGATCCGGGTGGCGGGCCTGAAGAAGCAAATTACCTTCGCCCGCGAGCAGGCCGGTGCGGACGGTTTGCAGCCGCATCAGGCGCTGGCGCGCATCAGTGAGCTGGTGCATGGCCATGTTGATCGTCAGTACGCGATTCTCAACGACATTCTGCTGCCCGAGCTTGAAAAGCATCAGGTGCGCTTCATTCGTCGGCGTCACTGGAACACCAAAATCAAGGCGTGGGTACGCAAGTTCTTCCGCGATGAAATTGCACCGATCATCACGCCTATTGGTCTGGACCCGACGCACCCGTTCCCGTTGTTGGTCAACAAAAGCCTCAACTTCATCGTGGAGCTGGAAGGCATTGATGCCTTCGGCCGCGACTCGGGTCTGGCGATCATTCCAGCCCCGCGTTTGTTGCCGCGTGTGATTAAAGTGCCGGAAGACGTTGGCGGGCCGGGCGACAACTATGTGTTCCTGTCGTCAATGATTCACGCCCATGCCGATGACCTGTTCCAGGGCATGAAAGTAAAAGGCTGCTATCAATTCCGACTGACCCGCAACGCCGATCTGGCGGTTGACACTGAAGATGTCGAAGACTTGGCCCGTGCGTTGCGTGGCGAGTTGTTCTCGCGTCGTTACGGCGATGCGGTGCGTCTGGAAGTGGCCGACACGTGCCCTAAGCACCTGTCCGACTACTTGCTCAAGCAATTCAACCTGCACGAAACCGAGCTGTACACGGTCAATGGCCCGGTGAACCTGACGCGCCTGTTCAGCATCACCAGCCTGGACAGCCACCCCGAGCTGCAATACACGCCGTTTACGCCAGCCATCCCGAAGCTGTTGCAGAACAGCGAGAACATTTTCAGCGTGGTCAGCAAGCAGGACATTTTGCTGCTGCACCCGTTTGAGTCGTTTACCCCGGTCGTCGACTTGCTGCGCCAGGCCGCCAAGGACCCGCATGTCCTGGCCGTGCGCCAGACCCTATACCGCAGCGGTGCCAACTCCGAGATCGTGGATGCGTTGGTGGATGCGGCGCGTAACGGCAAGGAAGTGACGGCGGTGGTGGAGCTGCGTGCGCGTTTTGACGAAGAGTCCAACCTGCAACTGGCCAGCCGTCTGCAAGCTGCGGGCGCAGTAGTGATCTACGGGGTGGTGGGGTTCAAGACCCACGCCAAGATGATGCTGATTCTGCGTCGTGAGGCGGGCGAAATCGTGCGCTATGCGCACTTGGGCACGGGCAACTACCACGCCGGCAACGCCCGTCTGTACACCGACTACAGCTTGCTGACCTCGGATGACGCGCTGTGCGAAGACGTCGGCAAGCTGTTCAGCCAATTGATCGGCATGGGCAAAACCTTGCGCATGAAGAAGCTGCTGCATGCGCCGTTCACACTGAAGAAGGGCATGCTGGACATGATTGCCCGGGAAACCCAGTTCGCCCTGGAAGGCAAACCTGCGCACATCATCGCCAAATTCAACTCACTGACCGACCCCAAGATCATTCGTGCGTTGTACAAGGCCAGCCAGTCCGGGGTGCGGATTGACCTGATCGTGCGCGGGATGTGCTGCCTGCGCCCGGGCATCCCCGGCGTGTCGCATAACATTCACGTGCGCTCGATCATCGGCCGCTTTCTGGAGCACACGCGGGTGTTCTACTTCCTTAACGGCGGGGAAGAGCAGATGTTCTTGTCGAGTGCCGACTGGATGGAGCGCAATCTCGATAAGCGCGTCGAAACGTGCTTCCCGATTGAAGGCAAAAAGTTGATTCTGCGGGTCAAGAAAGAGCTTGAGTGCTACCTGACAGACAACACGCACAGCTGGAGCCTGCAGTCGGACGGCCGTTATATCCGCAACACGCCAACCGGCAACCAAAACCCGCGCAGTGCCCAGGCCACGTTGCTGGAGCGCTTGAGCCTGCCGGTATTGACCGTCAGCACCGGCCCGTCGGTGTAAGCCTGAAGGTGGCTGGCGCAGGTTGCGCCAGCCACTGCATCACCGCCTCAGGACACCGTCAGCACAATCCCGACTCGGGTCAACCATTGAGCTTCTTGCTCAAAGTCGGCCTGGGTCAGCGGGTTCTGTTCCAGCCAGCCTTCGGGGAATATCACGTCAAGGTGATCGCCATCGGCGCGCAGTTTGACCTGAGACGCCTGCTGATCGCCGCGAATGTGGTGATACAGAATCGCAAAGCGCAACAACACGCACAGGCGAATCAGCTTGATGCCGTCATCCCCGAACTCGGCAAACTTGTCTTTAGGGATGTTGCGGCGGTGCCCGCGAACCAGCAACGCAAGCATTTGCTGATCTTCGCGTGAGAAGCCGGCCAGATCGGAGTGCTCGATCAGGTAGGCGCCGTGCTTGTGGAAGTGATAGTGGGCGATGTCGAGGCCGACTTCGTGCACCTTGGCCGCCCAGCTCAGCAGTTCACGCCACACGCCGTCTTTCAGGTCCCATGACTTGGCCACTTGATCGAAGGCGCGCAGTGCTTTGCGTTCGACCCGTGCGGCCTGTTCGCGATCGACATGGTAACGGTCCATCAACGAGCTGAGTGTGCGCTCACGCACGTCTTCATGATGGTGACGGCCGAGCAGGTCGTACAGCACGCCTTCGCGCAACGCGCCGTCGCAATGATCCATGCGCTGCAATTCAAGGGCGTCGAAGATGGCTTCCAGAATCGCCAGGCCAGCGGGGAAGATGGTCCGGCGATCCGGCTTGATGCCTTCAAAGTCGATCTTGTCGACTTCGCCCAGTTTGAAGAGTTTGCGCTTGAGCCAGCTCAGGCCTTCGGCGTTGACCTCGCCATTACCGTGACCACCTGCCTTGAGGGCCAGGCCAATGGCGCGAATGGTGCCTGACGAGCCGATGGCTTCATCCCAGCCCAGTCGGTGCAGGGCGTGTTCGATGCTCATGATCTCCAGGCGCGCTGCGGTGTAAGCCTGTGCATAACGTGCCGGGGTGATCTTGCCGTCGCGGAAATACCGCTGGGTATAACTGACGCAACCCATTTGCAGGCTTTCACGCAGCAGGGGCTCAAAGCGTTGGCCGATGATGAATTCAGTGCTGCCACCGCCGATGTCTGCCACCAGGCGCTTGCCCGGCGTGTCCGCGAGGGTGTGTGAAACGCCCAGATAAATGAGGCGCGCCTCTTCCCGTCCGGAAATGACTTCAACGGTGTGCCCGAGAATTTCTTCGGCGCGCACGATGAATTCGTTGCGGTTGCGGGCTTCACGCAAGGCGTTGGTGCCGACGATGCGCACGGCGCCCAGCGGCATACCGTTGATCAGTTGGGCAAAACGCTTCAGGCAATCGAGCCCGCGCTGCATGGATTCTTCATTGAGTTTGCGTTCTTCGTCGATGCCGGCAGCTAACTGCACCTTTTCACCAAGACGTTCAAGAATACGGATTTCACCGTTCTGAGCCTTGGCCACCACCATGTGAAAGCTGTTAGAACCCAGATCAATGGCGGCGATCAGGGATGGATTCTTGGCTTGGGATTGGGGCATGGTTGAGGGGTCTCGGTCGATAACGTCGCCATCGTGCCACGATCACAGGCTCGCGCCAACGCGTGATGTCGGATGGCTTGATAGGGATCAAAGTTTTTATCTCAGTGCACGTCAGCGGTTATCTGACCGGCTGAACGGCAGGCCCTGCCTTAAAACCTTCTGCATACGCTGGCTCATGGCTGACTATAGTTATAGTCAATCAAGCGTCAGCTTCCTGAACGCAGTGATGACGGCTATGATGTGCTACGTTTTTGCTTACCACCACGGAGACTTCCATGAGCAGCGATCTTATTAAACACGTCACCGACGCTAGCTTTGAGGCCGATGTTCTCAAGGCTGAAGGCGCCGTACTGGTCGACTACTGGGCTGAATGGTGTGGCCCTTGCAAAATGATCGCGCCAGTTCTGGACGAGATCGCTGAGACGTACAAAGGCAAGCTGACCGTTGCCAAGCTGAACATTGATGAAAACCAGGAAACCCCGGCCAAGCATGGCGTACGTGGTATTCCGACGTTGATGCTGTTCAAGAACGGCAATGTCGAAGCCACCAAGGTGGGTGCGCTGTCGAAGTCGCAATTGGCTGCATTCCTCGACGCCAACATCTAAGTGTCGATAAAAGCCCTGCTAAATGCGGGGCTTTTTCATGGCTCAAGGACTAGACGCTATGAAAAGCAAGTGTTACATTCGGCCCCGCACTGGTTTCTCCACTGCCCCCTGCAAGCCGTCGCCGACGCACTCCTTATCGAATTAGTACGCGATCCTGTCGCCTTCTCTGCGGCGCGGCCTCATTAAGCCAAAAGCTTAATTTCCCCCCTCCATAAATGATTACGTCATTCCTATATGAACCTGACTGAACTCAAGCAAAAGCCGATTACCGAACTGCTCGAATTGGCCGAACAAATGGGCATAGAAAATATGGCCCGTTCGCGCAAGCAGGACGTGATTTTCTCCCTGCTGAAAAAGCACGCGAAAAGCGGCGAGGAAATCTCCGGTGATGGCGTGCTGGAGATCCTCCAGGACGGCTTCGGCTTCCTGCGCTCTGCTGACGCTTCCTATCTTGCCGGCCCTGACGATATTTACGTCTCGCCCAGCCAGATCCGTCGCTTCAACCTGCGCACCGGCGACACCATCGTCGGTAAAATCCGCCCGCCAAAAGAAGGCGAGCGTTACTTCGCCCTGCTGAAGGTCGACACGATCAACTACGATCGTCCTGAGAACGCGAAAAACAAGATTCTCTTCGAGAACCTGACCCCGCTGTTCCCGACCGTTCGCATGAAGATGGAAATCGGTAACGGTTCCACCGAAGACCTGACCGGTCGTGTGATCGACCTCTGCGCGCCAATCGGTAAAGGTCAGCGCGGTCTGATCGTTGCTCCGCCAAAAGCGGGCAAGACCCTCATGCTGCAGAACATCGCGTCGAACATTTCGCGTAACAACCCTGAAGTTCACTTGATCGTTCTGTTGATCGACGAGCGTCCTGAAGAAGTAACCGAAATGCAGCGCACCGTTCGCGGCGAAGTGGTTGCGTCGACCTTCGACGAACCGCCAACCCGTCACGTGCAAGTGGCTGAAATGGTGATCGAGAAGGCCAAGCGTCTTGTTGAGCACAAAAAGGACGTGGTGATCCTGCTTGACTCCATCACCCGTCTGGCCCGCGCCTACAACACCGTGATCCCGAGCTCCGGCAAGGTCTTGACCGGTGGTGTTGATGCCCACGCCCTTGAGAAGCCAAAGCGTTTCTTCGGTGCGGCACGTAACATCGAAGAAGGCGGGTCGCTGACCATCATCGCCACCGCGCTGGTTGAAACCGGCTCGAAGATGGATGAAGTGATCTACGAAGAGTTCAAAGGCACCGGCAACATGGAACTGCCTCTGGACCGCAAGATCGCTGAAAAGCGCGTCTTCCCTGCGATCAACATTAACCGCTCCGGCACACGCCGTGAAGAGTTGCTGACCGCGGACGACGAGCTGCAACGCATGTGGATCCTGCGCAAGCTGTTGCACCCGATGGACGAAGTGGCCGCCATTGAGTTCTTGATCGACAAGCTGAAACAGACCAAGACCAACGACGAGTTCTTCCTGTCGATGAAACGCAAGTAATACGGTTTCTCGACTCAAAAAATGGCGCCCTCCAGGGCGCCATTTTTTTTAAACATAAAAAAGGGAGGTTTGTGCTTAACTCCGGTCAACAAAAACAATGTATTAGCGAGTTTCGAGCGTTATGACTTCTCTTGTTTATCGCAGGGATATTGATGGCCTGCGCGCAGTTGCCGTGATTGCTGTCGTGCTGTTTCACTTTGGTGTACCCGGTTTTTCCGGCGGCTTTGTGGGCGTCGATGTGTTCTTCGTCATTTCCGGTTATCTGATCACTTCAATCATCTGGCGTCAGCGTGAAGCCGGACGTTTCAGCTTCGTCGAGTTCTGGGCACGTCGCGCGCGACGGATCTTGCCCGCCTTGTTCGTCTTGCTGATGGCGGTGTTGGTGGCGGGTTGGTTCCTGATGGCGCCCAAGGACTACGAAGAGCTGGGGCGCTCGGTGCGCTACCAGGTGATGTTCGCGTCCAACCTGTTGTTTATGCGCCAGGAAGGCTACTTCGACGCCGCCAGCGATCTGAAACCGTTACTTCACACGTGGTCATTGGCGGTTGAAGAGCAGTTCTACATCGTCTTCCCGCTAATACTGACGTTGCTTTCCAGCCGTTTCAGGCACTGGCGCATGGCCTTGTTCAGCCTGTTACTGATTTCATTTGGCTTGAGCGTCTGGGCTGTGGCGCATCACCCGGAGAAAGCGTTTTTCCTGCTGCCGATGCGCGCATGGGAGCTATTGGCTGGCGCCATGCTGGCCATCGCGCCTGAACCCAAGAAACGTCTGACGCCAGCTGCGGCGCAGTGCTTCAGCCTGTTGGGGTTGGCGCTGATACTGGTGGCAGTGTTCGGCTATGAAAAAAGCACCCCTTTCCCCGGTGCCGCAGCGCTGTTGCCTGTCATAGGAGTGGTGGCCCTGATCTGGGCCAACGAGCATCACCGCACGTGGGTCGGTCAGGTATTGAGCACCCGCGTGATGGTCGGGCTGGGTCTGATTTCTTATTCCTGGTACTTGTGGCACTGGCCGGTGTTCGTGTTTGGCAGTTATGCCAGTGTGGATGACTTCGGCCCCGTGTTGACCGCTGCGTTGATCGCGCTGACGTTGATCCTCGGCTATTTATCCTGGCGATTCGTTGAAACCCCGTTTCGTGAACGTCGATGGCTGGCCGGGCGTCGTCAGATTCTGACCGCCGCAGCGCTAGGCATTGTGGTGTTGGGGCTGGCGGGGCAAGCGCTGCGCTGGACGGATGGCTTGCCGTCCCGTTTGTCAGAGCAGGCATTGCAATACGCCAACGCCAGCAAATGGCGGCCCGAACTGATGGCCTGCATCACCGATGACAAAAGCCCGGCAGACACACCGTTTTGCCGCTACGGCACGCCCGATGCGCCAGCGCAGTTGTTGGTGTGGGGCGACAGTCATGCCACGGCGTTGATTCCGGCGCTGGACGCAAGCGCCCGCCAGTACGGGGTCAATGTCATGTTGGCCAGTTCGGCCGGCTGTTTGCCGCTGCAAGGGCTAGAACATGGCGAGCGGTGTGCCCACTACAATCGGCGCGTGGAACAGACGCTCAATGCCGAACCGGTCGGCGACGTAATGCTGGTGGCACGTTGGAGCCTGTACCTCGACGGCGACGCCAAGGGCGACAAGGGCCATGCGCTCAAGGCGGCGGACGGCCACTATGACCGGGCCATCGCTGAGCAGCGTCTGGCGGACGGGTTGCGCACGCGCATTGATGAGCTGCGCAGGGCCGGCCACCGGGTGTGGCTGATGAAAGAAGCCCCGTTGCAACCGTTTAACCCCCCGTATCGCTTGAGTCGGCTGGCGATGTTGCATCAGCCGACCTCGGGCACCGGTTTTGCCCTGGCCGAGCACCTCAAGCAGAAGGCGTTTATCAACCAACTGTTCGCTCAACTCGCTGCCAACGACCCCGGCGTCAAGGTGTTGGACCCTACGCCGCAACTGTGTGATGACACGGGTCTGTGCCGGGCCGAACAGGAGGGTCATTCGTTGTATACCGATGACAACCACCTGTCCGAGGTCGGTGCCCGCTTACTGCTTCCTGTGCTCGCCCCGCTGTTCCAAGAGGTGGCAGGCGCCAGGGCGCTGGGCGTGAAGTGAGTTCAAATCCGTCCGCCCAGCAGCGATAAGCTGCCAGCGGGCGGCATTGCAGGTAGGATGTACGCCTATTTTGAGGGTGCCAACGTCAATGAAATTCAAGGATCTTCGGGATTTCGTGCAGCAGCTAGAGCAGCGCGGAGAGTTGAAACGCATCCAGATTCCCGTCTCTCCAGTGCTGGAGATGACCGAAATCTGTGACCGCACGTTGCGCGCCAAAGGCCCGGCGTTGCTGTTCGAGAACCCGACCGGCCACACGATCCCGGTACTCGGTAACCTGTTCGGCACGCCAGAGCGCGTGGCCATGGGCATGGGGGCTGAGTCTGTCAGCGAATTACGTGAAATTGGCAAACTGCTAGCGTTCCTCAAGGAGCCAGAGCCGCCGAAAGGTCTGAAGGACGCGTGGTCGAAACTGCCGATCTTCCGCAAGATTATTTCCATGGCCCCGAAAGTCGTTAAAGACGCGGTGTGCCAGGAAGTCGTGATTGAAGGCGACGATGTCGATTTGGCCATGTTGCCGGTGCAGCACTGCTGGCCGGGCGATGTGGCGCCGCTGATTACCTGGGGCCTGACCGTCACCAAGGGCCCAAACAAGGATCGCCAGAACCTCGGCATCTACCGACAGCAAGTGATAGGCCGCAACAAAGTCATCATGCGCTGGCTGAGCCACCGGGGCGGTGCACTGGATTACCGCGAGTGGTGCGAAAAACACCCGGGTCAGCCATTCCCTGTTTCCGTGGCGCTCGGCGCTGACCCCGCGACCATCTTGGGTGCCGTGACGCCAGTGCCTGACAGCCTGTCCGAATACGCGTTTGCCGGCCTGTTGCGCGGCAACCGCACCGAACTGGTGAAGTGCCGCGGCAACGATCTGCAAGTGCCCGCCACGGCGGAAATCATCCTTGAAGGCGTGATTCATCCGGGTGAAATGGCACCGGAAGGACCGTACGGCGACCACACCGGTTACTACAACGAAGTGGACAGCTTCCCGGTCTTCACCGTTGAGCGCATTACCCATCGGATCAAGCCGATTTACCACAGCACCTACACCGGCCGTCCACCGGATGAGCCTGCGATTTTGGGCGTGGCGCTCAACGAAGTGTTTGTACCGATCCTGCAAAAGCAGTTCCCGGAAATCACCGACTTCTACCTGCCGCCTGAAGGCTGCTCGTATCGCATGGCCATCGTGACCATGAAGAAGTCGTACCCAGGGCACGCCAAGCGGGTCATGCTCGGCGTGTGGTCATTTTTGCGTCAGTTCATGTACACCAAGTTCGTGATCGTGACCGATGACGACATCAACGCCCGCGACTGGAACGACGTGATCTGGGCCATTACCACGCGCATGGACCCCAAGCGCGATACGGTGATGATCGACAACACGCCGATCGACTACCTCGATTTCGCCTCGCCGGTGTCCGGTCTGGGTTCGAAGATGGGGCTCGATGCGACCAACAAATGGCCGGGTGAGACCACGCGCGAATGGGGGCGGGTCATCGTCAAGGACGAAGCAGTGACCCGCCGTGTCGATGACATCTGGAACCAATTGGGAATAGATTGATGCGAGTTACCTTGCAGCCGTCAGGCGCGGTGTTGGACACCTTGCCCGGCGAGCCGATTCTGAATGCGGCGCAGCGCCTGGGCTATGAATGCCCGCAAAGCTGTCGCAACGGTAATTGCCATGTGTGCGCCGCCTTGCTGGTTGAAGGACGCGTCCAGCAGGCGGGCGAAATGCGTGACCATGGCGAGATCTATACGTGCCTGGCGCAGCCGCAGGAAGACTGCGTCGTGTTGTGGGACGGTGTGCTTGCCTTGGGAGAGTTACCGGTGCGCAGCGTGGTCTGTCAGTTGACCGAATGCAGCGAAATGGGCGGCGATGTGTGGCGCGTGCGTCTGCGTGCGCCTGCGGGCAAGCCACCGCGCTATTACGCGGGCCAATACGTGATGCTGGAGCGTGAGAACGGTGAAAAATCCGCCTTCTCGCTGGCCAGCGCCCCACACGCCGGGCGCGACCTCGAACTGCATGTGCTAGTGCGCGAAGACAGCGCCCGTCGCCTGATCGAGCAACTGCAACGCAACGCAATGATCCGGGTTGAAATGCCGTTCGGTGATACCCACTTGTCCCAATTGCCCGACGGCCCGCTGGTGTTGATCGCCGCGGGCACTGGCATGGCGCAAATGCACAGCCTGATCGAGCATTGCCGGGAGAAAGGATTCCCGCATCCGGTGCATTTGTACTGGGGCGTTCGTCGTCCTGAAGACTTCTACACCCTGGAAGAGTGGGACGCGTGGCAGAGCATTCCGAATTTGCACTTGCACAAGGTGGTCAGTGACCTGTGCGGATGGGAAGGACGTTGTGGGTTGTTGCACGAAGCCGTGTGCGAAGACATCCACGACCTGAGTGCTGTCTACGTGTATGCAAGCGGGTCCCCGGCCATGGTGTACGGCACCTTGGACGCGCTGGTCGCCGCAGGCATGGACGCCCACCAGATGCGCGCTGACGTCTTTGCGTACAGCCCACGGCCCTGATGCCTCGTGTGCAGCCTGTCGCAGCCCCGCGCCGCGACAGTGGCTGCACCGGCGGGTGCCCGCGCACGCCTTGAGTTCACGCCTGCCAGGATTAAAAACGTAACCCCGTGGTCACCATGGCGGCGTTGAAGCCGAGCCATACCAGCTCGCTGGCCATCGGGCCGTAATGAACGCCCACGGACGGGATGATCACCGGCGCCACGCCAAAACGATTGAGCGGGATTTTGTCCTGATACTTCCCGTGGTAGCCCTCCAGCAACCCGCCCGTCAGCTTCAAGTACAGGGGATAAGACTCGCTGTCGAAGCGCTTGCCGCCGTATGCGTAGTAAGAACGTTGCCTGAACGAGTTGCGAAAGGTCGCCGCACCCGCCAGCCAGTTTGAGCGGTGGTGGTATTCGAGTCCGATCAGGTCCTGATGGTTGTTGTGCTCGGGGTCGGGCGAAAAATGCCGGGTATAAACGCTGGTCTGTGCATACCAAAAATCTCGATCCTGCTGTTGCGCTTCATCGTGCGCCATCGCGGCGCTGGCGTTGACCAACATCAACACGCCACAGATTCCGGATTTCTTCATGGGTGGGCCTCTGTCGGCAGTTTGGCGTGCGCCAGTGGCGGGTCACTATAAAGAGGTGGGTGATCGTTAACCTGAACGTGACCGGAACAGGTCGACGCCCGACGGTTTGGCATCGCGTTGTTTGCGTGACCCAGTGGCCATATGTCAGGCCAAGCGCGTCATTTCGCATTCAGTGCTATAAGATTCAGCACGTTATGTTGTGGACATCCTGCAAGTGCGCAAGGCCTGTACCCATTCGTTATGACTGTCATTGAATCAACCTGCTTGACCCCCGCTTACCCGCCGCGACTTGATCTCGGGGCGCCGTTGACCCCTGAACAATTGCGCAGCTCGCTGCACGGCACCATGGCGCGCCATAAAGGTGGACCGGTGTGGTTGTTCGCCTATGGCTCACTGATCTGGCGCCCGGAGTGTTCAGCGGTTGAACGCGTGCGCGGTCGGGTACATGGCTATCACCGCGGGCTGTACCTGTGGTCACACGAACATCGTGGTACCCCGCAATTGCCGGGTTTGGTGTTCGGACTGGACCGGGGTGGCTCATGCAGCGGCTTTGCCTATCGGCTACCGGAAGAGAACCTCGACGCTGCCCTCTATGCCTTGTGGCTGCGGGAGATGCCCGTGCCGTCGTATCGGCCGCACTGGCTGACCTGCCGGCTTGAAGACGGTTCGCAGGTACAAGCGTTGGGGTTTGTGCTGGAGCGGCACCTGCCCAGCTATGCGGGCAATCTGCCAGATGACGTATTGGGCCAGGTGCTGGCCAACGCCTGCGGGCGTTACGGCACCACCCGCGATTATGTAGAGCAGACCGTAAACGCCCTGCGCAGCCACGCCATGCCAGACCGTCATCTGGAGGCGCGGCTCAAGCGCTGTGGATCAATCAAGCCTTAAGCGTTACGCGCTTCGCTGGCTGTTTTCTTGTGGCGCAGGGTGGGGATCATGAACGCGATCGCCAGCAGGCATGCACTGATCAACAGTACGAAGCCGCCATCCCAGCCGAAGTGGTCAACCAGATAGCCCATGGCCGCGCTGGCCGCCACCGAACCGCCCAGGTAACCGAACAGCCCCGTGAAGCCGGCTGCCGTGCCTGCGGCTTTTTTAGGTGCCAGTTCCAGCGCCTGTAAACCGATCAGCATCACTGGCCCGTAAATCAGGAAGCCAATGGAGAACAGCGCGATCATGTCGACGGTCGGGTTGCCCGGCGGGTTGAGCCAGTACACCAGCGTCGCGACTGTCACCAGTGACATGAACACGATCCCGGTCAGCCCGCGGTTGCCGCGGAAGATTTTGTCCGACATCCAGCCGCACAGCAGCGTCCCCGGAATACCTGCCCATTCATAGAAGAAGTACGCCCACGACGTGGTGTCCACGGTGAAGTGCTTGGCTTCTTTGAGGTAGGTCGGTGCCCAGTCCAGAACCCCGTAGCGCAGCAGGTAGACGAAGACGTTGGCCAGGGCGATGTACCACAGCATTTTGTTGCGCAGCACGTATTTGACGAAAATCTCTTTGGCGCTGAATTCGTCTTCGTGGCTGGCGTCGTAACCGGCCGGGTAATCGTTTTTGTACGCCTCAATCGGCGGTAAACCCACGGATTGAGGCGTGTCGCGCATGGTGATAAACGCAAACAGTGCGACCAGCAGCGCAACGGTGGCCGGTACGTAGAACGCGGCGTGCCAGTCGTTGAACCACGCCATGCCCAGTAAGAACAATGGGCCGATCAAACCGCCACCCACGTTGTGGGCCACGTTCCACACAGAGACCACGCCGCCGCGTTCTTTCTGCGACCACCAGTGCACCATGGTCCGGCCACTGGGCGGCCAGCCCATGCCCTGTGCCCATCCGTTGATGAACAACAGAATGAACATCATGGTCACGCTGGACGTGGCCCAAGGCGCGAAACCGAAAATGAACATGACGGCCGCTGAAATCATCAGGCCAAACGGCAGGAAGAACCTCGGGTTGGAGCGGTCGGACACCAGGCCCATGAGGAACTTCGACAAGCCATAAGCAATGGCGATTGCAGACATCGCTACACCCAACTGACCCCGGGTATACCCCTCGTCAATCAAGTACGGCATGGCCAGCGAGAAGTTTTTACGCAGCAGGTAGTAGCCTGCGTAACCAAAAAAGATACCGGCGAAAATCTGCCATCGCAGGCGTCGATAAGTGCTGTCTATTTTTTCAGCAGGCAGCGGTGCCTGATGAGCGGCAGGTCGGAAAAAAGCAAACATTCAAGAGCTCCAAATTTCTTGTTATATCGGCGGGCCCGAACGTTACATTTTCGTTACCGAAAATGACAGGCCTTCTCAACTGAAACAAACGGAAACAACCCACATGACATGTTCACTTATGAACATGTCGCACAGGTGTAAAAGCGTGGGGGTTGTCCACAACGATCTTGCGAGTACGAAAAGGCTTGGACACTTGAATTATCAAGGCACTCAAGGGTGTTTCAGTTGCAGGTACTGTCCGTTTAATCGGAACGCTCCGACGTTTAGTTGGGAACCTGAGACCTGAAAGAATTAGCGACAAATTTCTATCATGTGTGCCCTCTGCACTGATGCAGGCGTTCAACGCGCAGCTTGGGAGAAAGCATGAAGAAATGGATCGGGTTGGTCGTATTGGCGGTGTCGCTAAAGGGGTGGGCAGGGGATTTCGTGCCCTCGCTGCACTATCTGGTGAAACCTGCTTACCCTCAGGAGTTGGAGCGAGTGGGCTTGCCCGGTGAGGTGCGGGCCAAGTTCAAGGTCAATGCCGATGGCTCGGTGGTTGACCCCAAAATTCTGTACAGCACCCATCCTGAATTCGCGGGCGCCGTGCTTAAAGTGGTGCGCGAATGGCAGTTTGCGAGCTGGACGCCAGGAAACGGCAACCCGCAGCAGGTCGAGATTTTATCGCCACTGGTGTTCAGTCTTAACGACAGCCGTGAAGCCCGTGGCAGGCTGCAGGGGGTCGATCTGGCGGGCGCCACCTGTCGCAAACACGTTGAGGAAATCCACCGGTTTGAAAGGCGCAACCTGAAGATGCCGCTGGGGGGGCTGACCTTGTTTATGGTAGCCCGCAGCCGTTTGATCGATTTGTATGTCGCGCAAGATCTGACCTTGGAGCAATTGTCCGAGGCCTTGTATGAGCTGTCACAAGGCATGGAGAAGATCAGCCGCACCTGTGAGAAAAATCGGGGCAGCCGGTTTGTCGATACGTTGCCGGAGGGGGTGAAGGACCTGCTGGCGAGGTCTCTCGAGCGTGATCACATTCAGGTGGCCAGTGAAATGTTGTAAACCCTGACAGCCGCTTCAGGCAGCTGAGTACGGGTGCTCTAGAAAAGACGGCACCCGTGTTGACTCATGAGGTTTTGTACCCTGGCTTGCCATTGGCAAGTCGCCATTCGTTCACGATTCGAATGACATCCTGCGGGTCCTTTGCAATACCCGCTTCGATGTAGACGGTCAGTTGTAAACCGTCCGGGTGTTCAGTGATCCTTAAAAAATGCTCCACCAGGGCACTGTGTTCTTCTTCAGAGAGGAAGTTGATGCACCAAATGTCAGTGAACAGTTTTACGAGTTCATGCTCTGTGTACGCTTCGTATTGAGTTTTAATGTTGTCTCTCCGCTGTCTTTATTCAGGTTTTCCCGTTATTGGGAAGACAAACGTACGTGCGCTTTAAACAGCGGGTGAGGTACATAGTTATGCCATTTGCCCGAAGAAGGGGTGTCGCAGATCGGCGCGTTATTGCTTTGCTTACCTTGGCCGATAACCTCGAAGAGGCTGCCCGCAGCCGTCTGTTGGTGATCTGCCCATCCGCTATACCCCTTGGGCCAGGGCCAAACGACCCGTATGCTTGCCCCCAACCGTAAAAAGGAGCGAATTGTGAAAGCGTGGATCTTGATGATGCTGGCCCTGTCCTTGCCGATGGCAGCGGTAGCCGAAGAAGCGAAAGAAGGCGAGGCCAAGGTCAGCTACATCAGCCTGAGCCCGCCGTTTGTAGGCAATTACGGTCTGGATGGCAGCCCGAAGCTCAAGGTCTACAAGGCCGATATCGCGTTGCGCGTCACGGGCGACGAAGCGGCCAAGGCCGTGAAGGCAAACGATCCGCTGATTCGTAACCAATTGGTGGGTCTGTTCACTCAGCAGACCAGCGAAACCCTGGGCAATGTCGAGAATAAAGAAAAGCTGCGCCAGGAAGCGCTGAAGCAGATCCAGCAGGTTCTGACCGACGAGACCGGCAAGCCGCAGGTTGATGATCTGCTGTTCAATAACTTGATCGTTCAGTAAGCCTGACGCTGCGCTCGTCGGGCAGGCAGTGGTTTTGTTCGCGCCCATCGCGTCGCGAACAAAACCGGTGTCAGTCGTTCAGGCCCTGCACGAACGTTACGACGCCAGGCTCTTGCGAAACCGCGCCAGGGCAATCGCGAAAAACAGCAGCCCGATGGTCGCCAGCGCCAGTAAGTCGGGCCACACCACGTCCACTCCGGCTCCCCTGAACAGAATCGCTGCGCTCAAACTCACAAAGTGGGTCGAGGGCGAGCACTGCATCACCCACTGCAACCATTCAGGCATGCTGTCCAGCGGCGTGCTGCCACCCGAGAGCAACAGCATCGGGATGATGACCGGGATGGCCAGCAAGCCGAACTGCGGTGTTGAGCGGGCGAGGGTGGCGAGGAAAATCCCCAGGGCGGTACTGGCAAACAGATAAAGCGCCGTCACCCCCAGAAACAACGCCAGTGATCCGGCCAGCGGTACGCCCAGCGCCCATTTGACGATGACCTCCAGCGACACCCAAGTGCAGAGCACCACGACCAGCATGTTGCTCCAGATTTTTGCCAGCATGATTTCCAGCGCTGTAAGGGGTAACACCAGCAAGTGATCGAGGGTGCCGTGCTCTCGCTCGCGCAACAGCGCGGTGCCGGTCAGCACAATGGCCAAAATGGTGATGTTGTTGACGATCTGAATCACCGCCAAAAACCAGCCGCCCTCAAGGTTCGGGTTGAACAGCGCACGGCCGCTGATCCGTACTGGCGTGTTCGCGGCAGCGTCGGCCTGGCCGGTGTAATTGAGCAGCTCACGTTGAAAGATGCGCCCAATGTAGCCCGCGCCCATAAACGCCTGACTCATGGCCGTGGCATCCACGTTGACCTGCAGACCCGGTTCACGCCCGGCCAGCAGGTCCGCCTGAAAGTTGGCCGGTACGTTGATGACGAAAGTGTATTGGCCGCCATCCATGGACGCATCCAGCTGATCGTAAGGCAACGCTTGCGGGGTTTGGAATTCTGGCGGCAGCAACGATTCGCTGAGTTTGCGTGACAAGGCGCTGTGGTCTTCATCGACAATCGCGACGCTGGCGTTATGCACGCCAATAATTGACCCCGCCGCCGGCATGTAAATCGCCACCGTGAAGGCGTAGAACAAAAACAGCAGCAGCACGCTGTCATGGCGCAGGCTCGTGAGTTCTTTGATCCCCAGGCGCAGGATGTGCGAGAGCTTGTGCATCAAACCTCCTGCTTCTTGAGCATGATGAGACTCAAGCCGGTAAAGGCGACGAAGAAGCCCAGCAACGCCAGGCATTGCGGCCACAGCTGGCGCAAATCCAGGGCTTTGGTAAACGTACCGACCGCAATATCGAGAAAGTGCCCGGCAGGGAACAGCATGCCCATCAGCGCCGCAGAGCCGTCCAGTGACGAGCGCGGCACGATCAGCCCGGAGAATTGGATCGTCGGCAGGCTGGTGATGATCATGGTGCCGAGAATTGCCGCGATCTGGGTGCGGGTGAACGCTGAAATCAACAGCCCCATGCTGGTGGTCGACAACACATACAACAGCCCACCGAGCGCCAGCGTCAGTGCGCTGCCTTTGAACGGCACGCCGAACAGCCAGCGGTTCATCGCCACCAGCAGCGCCAGATTGACCAGACTCACCACCAGGTACGGCACCTGTTTGCCCAGCAAGAACTCAAGCCGGGTCAGGGGCGTGGCGTAGAAGTTGGTGATGGACCCCAGCTCTTTTTCCCGCACGATCCCCAGCGCCGTCAGCATGGCCGGGATAAAGGCGAGAATCAGCGCCATCACGCCCGGGCCGATGGCATTCACGCTGACCACGTCCTGGTTGTAGCGAAAACGGGTTTCGAGCTTGGCGCCGCCTTGTTTGTTTTGCGCCAGACTGCTCAGCGCGGCCAGTTGTTCAAGGTTGGCCTGGTGCACGGATTCAACATAGTTACGGCTGGTTTCTGCACGGAACGGCATGCCGCCATCCAGCCAGGCGGCGACGGTGGGCTGGCGCCCGGCGTACAGGTCGCGGCCAAAACCCGGCGGGATTTCCAGTGCGATTTTGATTTCTGAACGTTGCAGACGCTTGTGAAGTTCTTCTGCACTGTAGATGGGCGCGTGTTCTTCGAAGTAACGCGAGCTGCGGAAGGCTTCCAGATACGCGCGGCTTTGCGGGCTTTGGTCCTGGTCGTAGACGGCGAACGCCAGGTTTTCCACGTCCAGTGAAATGCCGTAGCCAAAAATCACCATCATGAACAGCGCGCCCAGCAAGGCGAACGCCATGCGGACTTTATCGCGTAGCAGTTCTTTGGATTCGCGGCTGGCGACGGCTATCAGCCGGGTCAGGCTGAAGCCGCTTTTGCTGGGCGGTGGTGGCGCATTGATCACCGCCGCAGCCGCTTCGGACGCGGGCGCCGCACTCGACTCCTGCTCGTTTTGCGCCTGCTCCAGGCACGTGACAAATGCGGCTTCCAGCGTCTCGCCGTGAAACTGCTGCTGCAACGCATCGGGGGTGTCGCAAGCCAGTACTTTGCCGGCGTGCATCAACGAAATACGGTCGCAGCGCTGGGCTTCGTTCATGAAGTGGGTGGACAAGAAAATCGTCACGCCCTGATCGCGCGACAGTTCGATCAGCAGTCGCCAGAAGTCGTCGCGCGCGGCCGGGTCAACCCCCGAGGTGGGCTCGTCAAGGATCAGGACTTCGGGGCGATGCAATACCGCCACGGCCAGCGACAAGCGTTGACGCAACCCCAATGGCAACTCGCCGGACTGTTGCTCGGCAATATCAGCCAGATCAAAACGCTCGATCAGCTCTTCAATCCGCGCGCGGCTGTCTTCTTTGGGCAAGTCGAACAACTGGGCGTGCAAGACCAGGTTTTGCCGCACGCTCAACTCGCCATACAGCGAGAAACTCTGGGACATGAAGCCCACGCGTTTGCGCGTGGCCAGGTCTTTGGCATCCACCGGATTTCCGAGCAGTTTGGCACTGCCTTCGGTGGCGGGCATCAACCCGGTCAGCACTTTCATGGTGGTGGTCTTGCCACAACCGTTGGAGCCCAGAAACCCGAAGATTTCACCGCGTCCGATAGCGAAGCTGACGTTGTTCACGGCGATAAAGTCGCCGAATTTGAGGGTCAGGTCATGGGCTTCGATGGCGATATCGCTGTTGTCGCTGACCCGTGGCGGAATCACCAGCGGCTCGTTGCTGTGGCCGGTGTCGCCCTGATAGTGGGTAAACGCTTCGTCCAGTTTGCCGGTGGAGGCGACCGCCGCCAGTTCCTGCGTGAGCCCGGTCGCAATCAATGTGCCGCGGTCGAGCATCAGGCAGTGCTCGAACTGTTCCGCTTCTTCCATGTAGGCCGTGGCAACCAGCAATGTCAGTTGCGGGCGCTGGCTGCGTACGTCGTCGACCAGCTCCCAAAAGCGCCGACGGGACAGCGGGTCGACGCCGGTGGTCGGTTCGTCAAGGATCAACAGGTCGGGCTCGTGAATCAGCGCGCAACACAGCCCGAGCTTTTGCTTCATACCGCCGGACAACTTGCCCGCGGGTCGTTCGGCAAATCGCTCCAGGTCTGTGGCCTTGAGCAAGTTGGCCATGCGTTGTTCGCAGTCGTCTTTGGACAGGCCGAACAACGTGCCGAAAAAGCGAATGTTTTCGCTGATCGACAACTCCGGGTACAGGTTGCCGCCGAGCCCTTGGGGCATAAAGGCAATCAACGGGTAAAGCGTGTTGCGATGGCGGCGATCGTCAATCGGCCCGCCGAGCACCTCTAGGCTGCCTTGCTGGAGCTTTTTGACCCCGGCAATCAGCCCCAGCAAGCTCGACTTGCCCGCGCCATCCGGGCCAATCAGCCCGCAGCGCGTGCCTTTAGGCAAGCTGAAGGTGATGTCGAGCAGCGCCTGCTGTTTGCCATACCGGTGGCGGATGCCACTGGCGTTGAGCGCCAGGTCGCTCATTGCAGATTGGCCGGCCAGTCCACGTCGGCAGTGCGCACATACCCGGCGCCGGGCATTCCGGGTTTAGCCTGAGGCACGGCGCTCGGGTCGGTGAGACGAAGTTTGACGCGGAACACCAGTTTTTGACGCTCGTCGCGGGTTTCGACCTCTTTGGGGGTGAACTGCGATTTGGCGGCCACGAAGCTGATTTTTGCGGGCAGTGGCGTTTCGGGCAGGGCGTCGAGCAGGATGCGCGCCTGCGCGCCGACGGTCAGCTTGCCGACCACCGAAGCGGGTAAATACAGGTTCATGTACTGGTCGCTGGGGTCGATCATCATGAACACGCGTCCGCCCGCGCCCAGCACTTCGCCGGGTTCGGCAAGGCGCAGCTGGATCACACCGTCGATGGGCGCCCGCAGGCTGCTGTCGTCAATCTCGCTGGTGAGCTGTGCCACTTGCGCTTCGCTGGAATGGATCGCGGCCCTGGCAGCGGCGACCTGAGCCTGCGCGGCGACCACGGCAGCATTGCTGGTGTCAAAACGCGCTTGTTGCTGATCGAGTTGCTGGCCGCTGGCAAAGCCGCGCTGGGCCAGTTGGCGGAAGCGTTTGAGTTCCTGGCTGGCGAGCAGTTTTTCGCTTTGGCGCAGTTGTACGTTGGCCTCGTTGGCGGCCAGGTTTTGCCGGGCCCGCAGCACTTCGGACTCGGCCTGATTGCGCGAGGCTTCGAGGGTGCGGGTGTCCATGCGTGCCAGCAGTTGACCCTTGGTCACGCGATCGCCTTCGTCGACCAGCACTTGCGCGAGGCGACCGGGGATTTTGGCGGCGATCTGGACTTCAGTGGATTCAAGTCGGCCGTTGCCCATGCTGATGCCTTCGGGGAGTCGGTCATGCTGGGATTTCCAGTAACCGAACCCGCCTGCCGCCACCAGCAGGATCACCAACGGAATAACGAAATAATGGGATACACGGTGGTTCTTCGACATGCAAACATCCTGTCTCACAGAGCGCTCTAGTTTGACGGTCTCACTGCCGGGGCGGTTTGATGCCAGTCAAAGGAAGGTCAAAGCCTAGACGCTATTGAGCGAGGTTGCCGAAGTGATTTGCCCGTTTACAGGCGCGCGCCTGTGCCTGCAGGGCGTGGCTGCCCGTCAGAGCAGCCCCAGCACCGTCGCCCATTGTTCGTCTGTGACGGGCATGACTGAAAGGCGGCTGCCTTTTTGGACCAGGGGCATCTCGGCCAGCGCCGTCTGTTGTTTGAGGTAGTCGAGCTTGATCACCTGAGGAAACGTGTGCACGTGGGCCACTTGCAGCGCACTCCACGGGTTTTTCTCGGCACTGGCTTTGGGGTCGTAGTAAGGGCTGTCGGGGTCGAGCGCGGTGGGGTCGGGGTAGGCCGCTTCGACGATGCGGCCAATTCCGGCAATGCCGGGTTGCGGGCAACTCGAATGGTAGAAAAAGAACTCATCGCCCACCGTCATGGCACGCATGAAATTACGCGCTTGGTAGTTACGAACGCCGTCCCAGCGCGCTTCACCGACTTTCTGTAAGTCCTTGATCGAGAACTCGTCAGGCTCGGATTTCATCAACCAATGGGCCATTTTTCTTCTCCTGAAACATGATGTGAATCATCTTTCTTGAAACATTTTGATAAACCGACAGCCGGTTGACGCCATCGTTTGCGTGTCGTTACGGGTTGTCGCAGAATGCCGGGATTTTAAGCTTGACGCTGCTGCACGGCCTATAAAAAACCGTTGCTGTCATCGTGTTGATTTGCCTGAAGGGGGGCAATCGATGAAACGCAAACCGGATGTACTGTGGGTGTTGGCTTTTTTGTTCGGTTTGGGCGTAGTGACGACGGGGTATGCGCAAAGTTTGTGGTCCAACTCGACCGACGCGCCGATTGAACTGGCTCAACAGCAAGTACAACCTTTCAAACGCTAAACTTTCTTGCGCTAACGCGTTTCAGGCATCGCTCTCAACGTGATGCCTTGGCGATGTGTGGGCGACGTACCACTGTTTGTCCGACACCGTGCCTTGTAACGGTACGTCCCAACTGGCTTGTGTCAGGCTTTCGACCTTTTGGCATTCGTGGGCCAGGCCTAACAGTGTCGGTTTGCGCCAGCTCTGACGGCGTCCCAGATACGCCAGGCTGCGGTCGTAAAACCCGCCACCCATGCCCAGCCTTCCACCCTTCGCATCAAACCCCACCAATGGCAGCAACACCAGGTCGAGTGTCCAGACCTTGCGTTGGCGTGCGGGGTTGATGCGCGGCTCCAGAATACGAAAGCGGTTGGGGATCAGCTTCTCGCCAGGGGCGATGCGTTGAAACACCATTTTGGTCCGCGGCCACGCGCTGAGTACCGGCAGGTAGGTGATCTTGCCCCGGCGTTGCGCTTCGCGCAGCAGCAGGCGCGGATCGATCTCACCGTCGGTGGGCAGATATAGCGAGAGGTGTTTGGCGCGGCGAAACAAAGGATGTTGCGCCAGTTGCCGGTACAGGCCGCGGGCGGCCAGACGTTGCGCGCAGGGCGACAGTTCGCGGCGGGCATTGCGCAGTTGTCGGCGAAGTTGCGGGCGGGTAGGTGGCGTGCTGTTCAAGGTCGACACCGAGAAAGCCAATGCCAGCAGAGGGCTGGCATTGCACTGGAAAAATCAGGCTCCCCGACGTACCGCTGTCGGCTTGGCCCTTGAACCCGAAAGTTCAAGGTGGAAGTTGCAGTAGACCTTAAGGCTTTCCGTCTAGCGGACATGCGCACCGGTCCAACGTGCAAGCTCCAGGGTAGTGCGAATCGGCTCAGGGACATCGCTAACTGGCGAATACTCCAGGGAGTGGCGCGAGTATACCCCAAAGAAACCTTTTGAATCAGCTTTGACGTTCGTTCGGATCAGTGGCAAGCACCAGATCCACGCGTTCCAGCAGGTCGCGCACTTGTTCGCGGGTGGAGCTGTTGGTCTGAACTTCGGCGACCTCCTGCTTGTGCAGCAGATCGTGAGTGATATTGAGCGCGGCCATGACGGCGATGCGGTCGGCGCCAATGACTTTGCCGCTGCTGCGGATTTCGCGCATTTTGCCGTCCAGGTAACGGGCGGCGCTCACCAGGTTGGTCCGTTCGTCCTGGGGGCACATGATCGAATATTCTTTATCGAGGATATGCACGGTGACGCTATTGCTTGAACTCATGAGTCTTGCTCCAGGGCTTTGAGGCGCGAAATCATCGATTCCACCTTGTGTCGGGCGATTTCGTTTTTTTCAATGAGGTGCGCGCGTTCCTCGCGCCAAGTCTTTTCCTGAGCTAGTAAGAGTCCGTTTTGACTTTTAAGTTGCTCGACCCGGCTAATCAAGCGTTCGAGTCTAGCCATCAGTTCATGCAGGTCGGTGTCTTCCATTGTGTCCTACTGTGTATTTTCTGATGGAGGGTGACGATCAGGGGTGTTGACGCCTTGATGGTCTGGCTCGTCTGCCGATGCTAGGATACAAGGCCTCCATTCTAGACATAGCGCCGCTTGGCGCCTAGCTGACCATGCCTATTCAGAACTCCCCGTACCAAGCCTTTGCCGCCCTGCTGAGCACCAGCGGCATTAACGTATCGCCTGCCGAGTTGCACGGCCTGTTGCTGGGTCGCAGTGCGGCCGGTGCCGGCTTTGAACCTGACAGCTGGCTGGCCGATGCCAAAGAGCTGTTCCATAGCGAAAATGAAACCAGTGACAACGTACGCAATGCCTTGATCGGTTTGCAAGAGATGGTCAAGGGCGAACTGACCAGTGACGACATGACCGTCGTGCTGTTGCTGCCAACAGACGACGCGTCGCTGCCTGATCGCGCCACTGCATTGGGAGAGTGGTGCCAGGGTTTTCTGGCCGGTTTCGGGCTTAACTACCGTGATAACGCGTTGAGCATCGAAGGCAAGGAAGTGCTGCAAGACCTGGCGGCCATCGCACAGGTGCAGGACGCGCTGGAAGAATCTGAAGACGGTGAAAGCGACTACATGGAAGTGATGGAATACCTGCGCGTTGCGCCGCTGTTGCTGTTCACCGAAACAAAAAAGCCTGAAGCGCCAGCGGCCGCCAAGCCTTCGTTGCACTGATCGATCACCAAGAGGAAACCCGTCTGCCCATGATCCATATCCCGAAATCGGAATACGCACGCCGCCGCAAGGCGCTCATGGCGCAGATGGAACCCAACAGTATCGCGATATTGCCCGCGGCCCCCGTGGCGATCCGCAACCGTGACGTCGAGCACGTCTACCGTCAGGAAAGTAACTTCCAGTATTTGAGCGGTTTCCCCGAGCCTGAAGCGGTGATCGTGTTGATCCCCGGCCGGACTCATGGCGAATTCGTGCTGTTTTGCCGCGAACGCAACCCTGAGCGCGAGCTGTGGGACGGTTTGCGGGCCGGGCAGGAAGGCGCCATGCGCGATTTCGGTGCGCACGATGCATTCCCCATTACCGACATCGACGACATCCTGCCGGGGCTGATTGAAGGCCGCGACCGGGTGTACTCAGCGATGGGCAGCAACCCGCAATTCGATCGCCATTTGATGGAGTGGATCAACACCATCCGCTCCAAGGCCAGCCTCGGTGCTCAGCCGCCCAACGAATTTGTTGCCCTGGATCATCTGCTGCATGACATGCGCCTGTATAAATCGGCGGCAGAACTTAAAGTTATGCGCCACGCGGCGCAGATTTCGGCCCGTGCCCATATCCGTGCCATGCAAGCCAGCCGTCCGGGCTTGCATGAATACAGTCTGGAAGCCGAGCTGGATTATGAATTCCGTAAAAGCGGGGCAAAAATGCCAGCGTATGGCTCGATTGTCGCTTCGGGTGACAACAGCTGCATCCTTCACTACCAAGAGAACGACGCCCTGCTCAAGGACGGCGATCTGGTGCTGATCGATGCGGGTTGCGAGATCGACTGTTATGCCAGCGATATCAGCCGCACCTTTCCGGTCAACGGGACCTTTTCGCCCGAGCAAAAAGCAATTTATGACCTGGTGCTGGCGTCGCAAGAAGCCGCGTTCGCTGAAATCGCGCCGAACAAGCACTGGAATCAGGCCCACGAGGCGACTGTTCGCGTGATAACGGCGGGGCTGGTGGCGCTGGGGTTATTGCAGGGCGAAGTCGACGATCTGATCGCCAGCCAAGCCTATAAAGCGTTCTACATGCACCGCGCCGGTCATTGGCTGGGGCTGGATGTGCATGACGTGGGTGAGTACAAGGTCGGGGGTGAGTGGCGCGTGCTGGAAGTCGGCATGACCCTCACCGTTGAACCCGGCATCTACATCAGCCCTAACAATCAAACCGTCGCCAAAAAATGGCGCGGCATCGGTGTGCGGATCGAGGATGACGTAGTGGTCACCAAAAACGGTTGTGAGATTTTGACCGGCGATGTGCCGAAAACGGTGGCCGATATCGAGGCCTTGATGGCTGCGGCCAAGGTGAACGCAGCATGAGTCGGGTCAATCTGGCCATCATTGGCGGCGGGCTGGTGGGTGCGAGCCTTGCGCTGGCGTTGCAGGCTGGCGCCAAGGCGCGGGGCTGGAAAATCGTCCTGATCGAACCCTTCGCTCCCGGCAATAGCTACCAGCCCAGCTACGACGCGCGTTCCTCGGCCTTGAGCTATGGCGCCCGGCAGATCTATGAGCGACTGGGGCTGTGGCAGTCCATCGCCACCCGCGCCGAACCGATCAAGGACATTCACGTGTCCGACCGCGGGCGTTTTTCGACCGCACGCTTGTCCGCCATTGAAGAAGGCGTGCCAGCGCTGGGGTACGTGGTCGAAAACGCCTGGCTGGGCCAGTGCCTGTGGAAAAACCTGGACCCTGACGTCATTACCTGGCGCTGCCCCGCTGAAGTTATCCACCTGCAGCCGCTTGAAGACGGCTATCGCCTGACCCTCAACGATGAAACCACGCTTGACTGCGACCTCGCCGTGCTGGCCGATGGCGGGCGTTCGGGCTTGCGCGAGCAGTTGGGGATTCATGTCAGCAAGCGTCCTTATGACCAAAGTGCGCTGATCGCCAACATCACCCCGAGTGAAGCCCACGGCGGGATGGCCTTTGAGCGTTTCACCGACGAAGGCCCGATGGCCTTGCTGCCGCTGCCGGAAAACCGCTGCGCGCTGGTGTGGACCCGCCTGGGGATGGACGCCGAGCGTTTGGCCGCGCTGGATGAGCGCAGCTTCCTCAGTGAATTGCAGGGCGTTTTCGGCTATCGCCTGGGCACCCTCAAGCAAGTCGGCGCGCGGCATTTGTATCCGCTGACGCTGATCGAGGCGCAAGAGCAAGTACGCCCGCACCTGACTGTGCTGGGGAATGCCGCCCACAGCCTGCATCCCATTGCCGGTCAGGGTTTTAATCTGTCACTGCGCGATGCCCAGGCGTTGGCCGACGCGTTGTTGGCGAGCGACAAACACCCCGGCGATCTGGCCACGTTGTTGAGTTATCAACAGCGGCAAAAACTCGACCAGCAATTGACCATTGGTTTTTCGGACCAGGTGACGCGGTTGTTTGGTAGCGATCAGACCCTGGTGTCGTTCGGCCGCAACTTGGGCTTGCTGGGGCTTGATCTGCTGCCTCCAGCCAAACGCTGGTTTGCCCGTCAGGCCATGGGCCTGGGCACCCGCGCAGACAGTTGATGATGGCCGGGGGCGTTCGCGCCCCTTGTCGATCCTTTTTTCACGTGCGGCGCTTGCCGCTCACGACACAGGCTTAAAGCATGGAAATGCGCGCAGATCTGCTGATTGTTGGGGCCGGAATGGTCGGAAGTGCCTTGGCGCTGGCGCTCAAGGACAGCGGCTTGAAAATCCTGCTGCTCGATGGTGGGCCGCTGAGCGTCAAACCGTTCAGTACCGACGACGTCTTCGAGCCTCGGGTCAGCGCCTTGTCGGCCGCCAGCCAGCGCATCCTGCAACGCCTGGGTGCGTGGGACGGTATCGTCCGGCGTCGCGTCAGCCCCTATTCGCACATGCACGTGTGGGACGGCAGCGGTACAGGCCAGATCCATTTCTCGGCGGCCAGCGTGCACGCCGACGTGCTGGGTCATATCGTAGAAAACCGTGTGGTGCAGGATGCGCTGCTGGAGTGTTTGCAGGGCAGCGACATCGAATTGCTGGCCAATGCGCGGCTGGAACAGATGCGCCGCTCAGGCGACGAGTGGCTGCTGACGCTGGCGGACGGTCGCACCTTGCGCGCGCCGCTGGTGATCGCAGCCGATGGCGCCCACTCGGCGGTGCGCCGCCTCACGGGCTGTGAGACCCGCGAATGGGACTACATGCATCACGCCATTGTCACCAGCGTTCACTGCGCCCAGCCGCATCAGCAAACCGCCTGGCAGCGCTTCACTGACCACGGGCCCTTGGCATTTTTGCCTTTGGAACGCGATGGCCAGCAGGACTGGTGCTCGATTGTCTGGTCCACCACGCCTGAAGAAGCCCAACGTTTGATGGCGCTGGATGACGACGGTTTCTGCCGTGAGCTTGAGCGGGCGTTCGAAGGGCGGCTCGGGCCGGTACTGAGCGCAGACCCGCGGGTCTGCGTGCCTTTGCGCCAACGTCACGCCAAACGCTATGTGGCCGAAGGGTTGGCACTGATCGGCGATGCCGCCCACACCATCCACCCGTTGGCCGGGCAGGGCGTCAACCTCGGTTTCCTTGATGCGGCGGTGTTGGCCCACGTGTTGTTGCACGCGGTTGATCGCGGCGAACGTCTGGCCGACATCAAAGTACTAAGCCGTTTCGAGCGTCGTCGCATGCCGCACAACCTGGCGTTGATGGCGGCGATGGAAGGCTTTCAGCGACTGTTTCAGGCGGATTCGCTCACCGCGCGCTTGCTGCGCAACAGCGGCCTGAAGTGGGTCAACCAAATGCCCGAGGCCAAAGCGGTGTTCGTGCGTCAGGCGCTGGGGTTGACCGGGGATCTGCCGCCGCTGGCCAAGCCCTGATCGGAGCCTGCCCCGGCCTTTGCAACATCTGGTAACGCCTCGGGGGCGAGTTAGGTTGAGCTGGCAAATGTGATTCACTACCATTTACGCCCGATTCGCATCTAGAGAGACCGCCCCCCATGTTGGCACCCAAGCGTCTACTGACTGCCCTGGCCCTGAGCGTTTTTGCGAGCAGCGTCTACGCTGCCGACGAAGTGGTGGTGTATTCCTCGCGCATCGACGAACTGATCAAGCCGGTATTTGACGCCTACACCGCGAAAACCGGGGTCAAGGTCAAGTTCATCACGGACAAGGAAGCGCCGCTGATGCAGCGCATCAAGGCAGAGGGCCAAAATGCGACTGCCGACCTGTTGTTGACCGTGGACGCGGGCAACCTGTGGCAAGCCGAGCAAATGGGCATCCTGCAGCCGTTCACGTCCGAAGTGATCGATAAAAACATCCCGCCGCAATACCGCTCTTCTTCCCACGCATGGACGGGCCTGAGCCTGCGTGCGCGGACCATCGCCTACTCCACGGACCGGGTCAAACCTGAAGAGCTGTCCACCTACGAAGCGCTGGCCAATAAAGAGTGGGAAGGCCGCCTGTGCCTGCGCACCGCCAAAAAGGTGTACAACCAGTCGCTGACCGCCACCATGATCGAAGTGAACGGTGCCGACAAAACCGAAGAGATCCTCAAAGGCTGGGTGAACAACCTGTCCACTGATGTGTTCTCGGATGATATCGCGGTGCTGGAGGCGATCAACGCCGGTCAGTGCGACGTGGGCATCGTCAATACCTACTACTACGGCCGCCTGCACAAGCAGAAGCCTGACCTGGCCGTGAAGTTGTTTTGGCCCAATCAGGCTGATCGCGGTGTACACGTCAACCTGTCGGGTATTGGTTTGACCCAATACGCTCCGCACCCGCAAGCCGCCAAGGCGCTGGTCGAGTGGATGACCACGCCGCAGGCGCAGTCGATCTTTGCAGGCACCAATCAGGAGTTCCCGGCGAACCCGAGCGTTCCGCCTTCTGCCGAAGTGGCCAGTTGGGGTGAGTTCAAGGCAGACGCCTTGCCAGTCGAAGTGGCCGGCAAACGCCAGGCTGAAGCCATCCGCATGATGGACCGCGCGGGCTGGAATTAAGCCCGGTGTAAAGCCAGCCCTCTCCCTCGCGCAGAGGGCGCTGACGGGCGGTCTGTTCGAAGGCGCGCGGCCTCTATTCGGGCCGCGCGCAGCCTTCCCCCTCCACATCGTGTAACAACGCAACATACAATCGCTGGTTCTTCCCTCCTTCCGAGAGTCTTTTGTGGCACATCCCGCCCAACGTCGCTGGTATCCGCTGGTTTTTAGCATCGCTGCCCTGGTGCTTTTGCCCCTGAGCGTTTTGCTGTTGTCCTGGCAAAGCGTGGACAGCCAGATCTGGAACCACCTGTGGGACACACAAATGCCGCGTCTGCTGGGCAACACGCTGACGCTGATCATCGGGGTCGGGATCGGCGTCACCCTGCTGGGCGTCAGCCTTGCGTGGCTGACCAGCTTGTGCGAATTCCCGGGCAGACGCTGGCTCGACTGGGCGCTGATGTTGCCGTTCGCGATCCCGGCCTACGTGCTTGCGTTTGTGTTCGTCGGCTTGCTGGACTTCGCCGGGCCGGTTCAAACGCTGCTACGCGAATGGTTCGGCACGGGGCTGCGTTTGCCTCGCGTGCGCTCCACCGGTGGCGTGATCATCGTGCTGATTCTGGTGTTCTACCCGTATGTCTATTTGCTGGCGCGCACTGCATTTTTGGCGCAGGGCAAAGGGTTGATGGAGGCGGCGCGGGTGCTGGGGCAAAGCCCGTGGCAGGCGTTCTGGCGCGTGGCCTTGCCCATGGCGCGCCCGGCCATCGGCGCCGGGGTGGCGTTGGCGCTGATGGAGACGCTGGCTGATTTCGGCGCCGTGTCGGTGTTCAATTTCGACACGTTCACCACGGCGATCTACAAAACCTGGTACGGCTTTTTCAGTCTCTCAACCGCTGCGCAACTGGCCAGCCTGCTGTTACTGGTGGTGATGATCGTGCTCTATGGCGAACGCCGCGCCCGGGGCGCCAGCCGTGCCAGTAACGAGCGTCCGCGCGGTAAGGCCCTCTATCACCTCACCGGGCCTAAAGCCTGGTTGGCCAGCGGGTGGTGCGCGCTGGTGTTTGCGTGTGCGTTTGTGATCCCGATGCTGCAACTGGTGGTGTGGTTTTGGCAACGTGGGCGCTTTGACCTCGATGAGCGTTACACGGGTCTGATATTGCACACCTTGTACTTGGGCGGCATGGCGGCGCTTATCACGGTCTGTGTGGCTCTGGTGCTGGCGTTTGCCCGGCGTCAGGCGCCGACACCGACCATCCGTGTCGGGGTGAGCCTGGCCAACCTGGGTTACGCGCTACCCGGTTCGGTTTTGGCGGTGTCGATCATGTTGGCCTTCAGTTATCTGGATCGCGAACTGGTCATTCCGGTTTCCGGCTGGCTGGGCGGCGCGGGCAAGCCCTTGCTGCTGGGCAGCCTTTCAGCCTTGTTACTGGCGTATTTGGTGCGCTTTATCGCCGTCGCTTATGGCCCGCTCGAAAACAGCCTGGCGCGCATTCGTCCGTCGTTGCCCGAAGCTGCACGCAGCTTGGGCGTGAGTGGCCCGCGACTGTTTTTCAAAGTGTATCTGCCGTTGTTGTTGCCGGGGACATTGAGTGCGGCGCTGCTGGTGTTTGTCGACGTGCTCAAGGAAATGCCCGCAACCCTTCTAATGCGGCCCTTCGGCTGGGACACACTGGCCGTGCGCATCTTCGAAATGACCAGTGAAGGCGAATGGGCTCGTGCTTCACTGCCCGCCCTGACGCTGGTACTGGTGGGACTGTTGCCGGTCATCGGGTTGATTCGACGCTCGGCCCATCGAATCGGCTAGGTGTCAGTGCTCCGGCATGCGGCTACAATGCGCGGCATTCGGTGCGGTCTGTCAATCAGGCCAGGTTCCCTGCGCAGTGTACGAAAGCTAACTTAACTAGCCTGAAACACTTTGCACGCCTGTCCGCACCTTCGCCAATCCCGGAAGGAGGAACCCATGGGACAGCGTACGCCTTTGTATGACCTGCATCTCGCCCTCGGCGCGAAGATGGTCGATTTTGGCGGTTGGGACATGCCTTTGCATTACGGCTCGCAGGTGGAGGAACACCACGAAGTGCGTCGGGACTGTGGAGTGTTTGATGTCTCGCACATGACCGTGATTGACGTCGGCGGCGTGCAGGCCAAGGAATGGCTTCAGCATTTGCTGGCCAACGATGTCGAGCGTCTTCACACCCCTGGCCGTGCGTTCTACAGCGCCATGCTCAATGAAAAGGGTGGCGTGGTCGACGACATGATCGTTTACCTCAGGGCCAACGGTTACCGGTTGGTGGTCAACGCAGCGACCCGCGACCAGGACCTGGCGTGGATGACGGCCCAGTCCCGCGGTTTTGACGTGCAGTTGCAGGAACGCCCGGAGCTGGCGCTGCTGGCGATTCAAGGCCCACAGGCCCGGCACAAGGTCGCTGAACTGGTGAGCCAGGCCCGCAGCGATGTGATTCACCAGCTCAAACCCTTCGAAGGACTGGACGCAGGTGACTGGTTCATTGCCCGCACCGGTTATACCGGCGAAGACGGGCTGGAGATAGTGCTCCCCGCCGATCAGGCGCCAGCGTTCTTCAACGATCTGGTCGGTGCAGGTATCTCTCCAATCGGCCTCGGTGCGCGTGACACGTTGCGCCTGGAGGCGGGTCTTAACCTCTATGGTCAAGACATTCACCTGTCGGTCTCGCCCCTTTGCGCCAACATGGAATGGACCATCGCCTGGGAACCGGCTTCGCGCCTGTTCATCGGACGCGAAGCGCTGGAGGCCGAAAAAGCAGGGGGCGTGCCGCTGAAACTGGTGGGTTTGGTGCTCGAAGAGCGAGGCGTCCTACGGGCTCATCAGGTTGTTCGTATTGCTGGTGTTGGCGAAGGAGAGATAACCAGTGGTAGTTTCTCTCCTACGCTAAGCAAATCGATTGCCTTGGCCCGCGTTCCGATCGCCACGGGTGACCGTGCTGAAGTCGAAATTCGCGGCAAGTGGTACCCGGTTCGCGTGGTCAAACCCACGTTTGTACGTCTAGGCAAAGCCTTGATCTAACGTTTACCGGCAGGCTTGCGCTGTGTGCAAGCGGCTGACATTTCTTATTGAGGACACTGAATATGAGCAATATCCCCGCTGAGTTGCGCTTTGCCGAAAGTCACGAGTGGGCCCGTCTGGAAGCGGACGGCACTGTCACTGTGGGTATCAGTGATCACGCTCAGGAAGCGTTGGGGGATGTGGTGTTCGTTGAGTTGGCCGAAGTGGGCAAAGTGTTTGCCGCAGGCGACACTGCAGGCGTCGTGGAGTCAGTAAAAGCCGCCTCGGACATCTATGCGCCAGTGTCCGGTGAAGTGATCGCGGTCAATGAGACGCTGGCCGACAGCCCTGAAAGCCTGAACAGCGATCCTTACGCGAGCTGGATCTTCAAGCTCAAGCCAAGCAACACCGCTGAGCTGGACAAACTGCTGGATGCCGCTGGCTACAAAGCCGCCATTGGCGAGTAAGCCACGGCGGGACGGTCGCTGCCGGTAGACCTCTCTACCGGCAGCGAAATCGGTTACGCGTTCTGCAACACGGCCTTGACGGCTTTAACCGACCGCTCCACATCGGCTTTGGTCATCGCCGTGAACATCGGCAATGACACAATCAGCCGCCCTACGCGTTCTGCGACGGGGAACATCCCTTCTTTGAAACCTTGCGCGCGATACAGGCTCAGCAAGTGAATGGGCGGGTAGTGATAGCCCACGCCCACGCCCAATGCCTGCATGTCTTTCATGAACGTAGCCCGTGCCGGTTGGCCGTCCTTGCGCTCAGGCAGCACTAGCTGGAACAAGTGCCAATTGGTAGTGCTGAAATCAGCCACAGGCAATTGCGCGCCGTATTCGGCTTCAAAGTCAGGGCCGAAACACTCGAAATAATGCTTGGCCAATTCACGGCGGTGCGCGGTAATCGTCTCGATATGGGCGAACTGCCCGAGACCGATGGCAGCCGCAATGTCAGTCATGTTGAACTTGCCGCCCAGAACGTCGACATCCAGGCCATCGAATCCGGTACGGGTGACGCCTTGTAGGCGGTATTTCTCAGCCAGCCGCGCTTCTTCTTCGTTATTGAGCACCAAACACCCGCCTTCGGACGAGGTGATGTTCTTGTTGGCCTGGAAACTGAACGACACGAAATCTCCGCGTGCGCCGATGCGCTGCCCGTTCCAGCTCGCGCCTAGGGCCTGAGCGGCGTCTTCGACCACGCGCAGGTTATGTTTTTTGGCCAGAGCGTACAGGGCGTCCATGTCCACCGGCAGGCCGGAGAGGTAAACCGGAATGATGGCTTTGGTGCGTGGCGTAATCGCGGCTTCGGCTTTCTTCAGGTCAATATTGCGGGTGATCGGATCAATATCGGCAAACACCGGCGTAGCGCCGACCTCGAGAATCACATTGGCAGTGGCGACCCATGAGATCGGCGTCGTGATGACTTCGTCACCTGCACCGATCCCTGCGATGCGCAGGGCGATTTCCATGGTGCACGTGCCGGAGTTGAACGTGCGCACCGGGCGACCGCCCACGTACTCGGACAATTGCGCCTCGAATGCCTGAACCTTTGGCCCGCTGGTGATCCAGCCCGAGCGCAACACGTCGCCCACGGCAGCAATGGTGGCTTCATCGATGGTTGGTTTGGAAAACGGCAAGAAGGGCAGCGAGCTCATAAAGGCGTGACGTCCGATGTGAATGAGTAATGAGAGACCATAGAGCACTAGCACATGGCCCAAATCATACCCAGAGCATGGATCACATCAGGTGAAATTTCTGTATGAAGGCTGAATGAAGCGCGTTATGAAGGGCTATCAACCAGCATGGAGCCGTTGAGGTCTGCGACAAGCAAGGTAAACCCTTCGGTAAGTAAGACGACACCGCGGGTGCATAAACTGCCAAATCGATCAAACAGTAGTCAAGCAGAAGGGCTTATGTACCTGTGTATCAGTGGTTTTTGCCTGCCGCTCCAGACGATCGTTTGATTAAGTTTGAGCGTGATCTCGACCACTTTTTAACGATC
This sequence comes from Pseudomonas lundensis, assembly GCF_015377145.2. Taxonomy (NCBI): domain Bacteria; kingdom Pseudomonadati; phylum Pseudomonadota; class Gammaproteobacteria; order Pseudomonadales; family Pseudomonadaceae; genus Pseudomonas; species Pseudomonas lundensis. The sequence continues at coordinate 4,713,617 of NZ_CP062158.2, read as the reverse complement.
AAATCGTTCAAGCGCTCGGCCATATAAAGTCTTAACGCAATGGCAGAAGGTGAATGGCTATTAAACAGTGAGCAGACCGCGCAGATTTAAAACATCTTAGGTCAGGCCCTTCCAACAGGCTTGAAGTTATTCAGGGATGTTGAGGCATAGCGATCATATGGCAGTACATTCGGGGAATTTTCTTACAGTCTAACTTTGTTGTCGGATTAACAGTGTTTGACGGTGTTGTGCATTATCCAACTCACTGACATCGAGGGATTAACAGGTAGGCGTTTAAGTGACGATGAGCACCTCTTTCATCTCACGTGTAATACGCCTTGAAAATCGGCTTTTGAAAGTGAAGGTCAGCGGTACTGACTCATTCCCTTTGGATACTCACACCCAAACAACATTTGCGATGGTGTCGATGAGCACTTTATAAACACCCATCAGCGTTTGCCACCGAGGGTGTACCAAACGTCTGGCGGTGAAGCAGGACAATGCTTCACTGCCAGACGACTAAACCGGCACGCCAGAGGCGACAGGCCGGTTTTATTCAGCGGTCGCGTTTTTGGCCAGAATCGCGTTGGCCAGGTCCATGTCACTCACTTTCAGATTCGGGTTCTGCGCGCGAACCTCCTGCATGGCCGACTCCAGGTATGGCCCACGGATCTCGCCGTTGCTGGCCACAAAACTGCCTGCGTCATCTTGTGCGGCGATGACCTTACGGTCTTTTTTGAACGTCAGGTAGGTGGAACCGGTGGTCGCACCGGACGACAGGACGTTGCGCCAGAAGCTGTCGGCCATCGCTGAGCCAACAGGAAGGGTCAACAAAGCGGCAGCGGCAACAGCATATTTGAGACGCATGATGGGAAACTCCGGATAAATGAACTACCAACTTTGATTCTAGTCAGTGTTAGAGAGTTCCGTAACCTTACGTCACAATTTCTACGGTGAGCACGACCCCATTCTGAGCGACCACCCGCACGGCCGTGCCCACCTCGGCGTCAGGCCCTTCGGCCATCCATACACTGTCGCCCGCTTTGATTTTCCCTCGTCCATCCACAATGGCTTGTTGAACGAGGAATGTGCGGCCGATGAGTTCATGCCCCCTGCGGTTGAGGAAAGGTTGATCGCTCAAGGCGGGCGAAGTGCGCTGGCGTTTCCACCAGTACACCGCAGTCAGGATGGCCAGTACGCCAAACAGCGGCAATTGCAGCGTCCAGGCCAGCTCGGGTATCAAAAACTTCAACCCGGCCACAAGAGCAGCGGCAAGCCCGGCCCACAGCAAATACCCGCCTGTACCGAACACCTCCAAGATCAGTAGCACTGCTGCCAGAGCCAGCCAGTCCCAGTGGTTGAGGTTTTGCAGGAGTTCCAACATGTCTTAGCCCTTCGTTTTATCGAATGAGGCTCTGACTATTTCGCCGATTCCACCCACTGCTCCGATCACTTGGCTGGCTTCCAGTGGCATGAGGATCACCTTGCTGTTGTCGGCAGACGCGATTTTGCCCAAGGCATCAACGTACTTTTGCGCCACAAAGTAATTGATGGCCTGCACGTTGCCGGTTGCAATGGCCTCGGAAACCACTTGGGTCGCGCGCGCTTCTGCTTCCGCCTGACGTTCACGGGCTTCAGAGGCAAGAAATGCTGCCTGCCGACCGCCTTCGGCTTCGAGAATCTGGGCTTGTTTTTTACCTTCAGCCGTCAAAATCGCAGAGGCGCGCAAGCCTTCAGCTTCAAGGATTTGCGCCCTTTTGATGCGTTCGGCTTTCATTTGGCCTGACATGGCAGCCATCAAATCCGCAGGCGGGCTGATGTCTTTGATCTCGATTCGGGTGATTTTGATCCCCCATGGCGCTGTTGCTTCATCTACCGTGCGCAGCAGTTTTTCATTGATACCGTCACGCTGGCTGAGCATGGCATCCAGCTCCATTGAGCCAAGCACCGTGCGAATGTTGGTTTGCAGAAGGTTGCGAATGGCATGTTCGAGGTTGTTGACCTCATAGGCCGCCTGGGCGGTGTTAACGACCTGGAAAAAACATACGGCATCTATCTGTACCGTAGCGTTGTCGGACGTAATGACCTCTTGTGGCGGGATATCCAGCACACTTTCCATGACATTAAGCTTGCGTCCAATGCTATCCATGACGGGAATAATAATGTTCAGACCGGGTTTAAGCGTATTGGTGTAACGCCCGAAGCGCTCTACTGTCCACTCATAGCCTTGGGGCACAACTTTGAACCCCATAAAAAGCAAAGACAGCGCCAATACGACAAAGAGCAAAACAACATAGCTGAATTCCATAACCATTCCTTGTTTGAGGTGACTCGAGATAAATCCGGAAAAAATTGTATCCCCCGAGCGCACGCCTTAATCGGTTAAATATTATTCAAAATAATTCAACTAAGCGGTAATGACGCGCAAGACTTCATCCATGGAAGTTACGCCCGTCGTTACTTTGTGCGCCGCCGCCAGTCTTAATTGGCGCATGCCTTCTTCACAGGCCGCTCTGCGCAGGGCGTTAATATCGGTGTCATGGCTAATCAATGCTGTGAGCGTGTCAGTCATCAACATGATCTCGTAAATGCCAGCTCGGCCGTTGTAGCCAGTCTCCCGACAGTGATCACAGCCTGTGGCGGCAAAAACGCTGGAGGGCGCCGGGCTGCCGGGTGCGAAGTTGTGCCAGTCATCGGGTGACACGCGGTGTTCGCTTTTGCAGTCCGGGCATAAGACTCGTATCAATCGCTGGGCCATCACGCCCAGCAAGGTTGCTTTGATCAAATAGGGCGCCACCCCGAGTTCCTGTAAACGGTTAATGGCGCCGGGTGCATCGTTGGTGTGCAACGTCGACAACACCAAGTGCCCGGTCAGTGCGGCTTGAATCGCCATTTCAGCGGTTTCCAGGTCACGTATTTCACCGAGCATGATGATGTCCGGGTCTTGGCGCATGAGCGCACGCACCCCGTTGGCAAAGGTTAAATCTATGTTGGGCTGCACCTGTGTCTGGTTGAAGGCAGGCTCAATCATTTCAATTGGATCTTCCAGCGTGCACAAGTTGATCTGCGGTGAGGCCAATTGCTTGAGCGTTGCGTACAACGTGCTGGTTTTGCCCGATCCCGTTGGGCCTGTGATCAAAATAATGCCGTTGGGCTGACGGGTCATACGGTCCCAGCGCTGCATGTCTTCAACGCTGAAGCCGAGTTGGTCAAAACCCTTGAGTAAAACGTAGGGGTCGAAAATGCGCAGCACCATTTTTTCGCCAAAGGCGGTGGGCAGGGTGGCCAGACGCAGCTCCACCTCGGCCCCTGCCGGTGTTTTGGTTTTGATGCGGCCGTCTTGAGGTTTGCGTTTTTCAGCGACATTCATGCGGCCCAGGCTTTTCAGGCGGCTGACCACTGCGGTCGTGACCTGCGGCGGAAAGTGATAAACGCTGTGCAGCATGCCATCAATGCGCAAGCGCACGGCCCCTTGCTCGCGCCGGGGTTCGATATGGATATCGCTGGCCCGCTGTTCGAACGCGTGCTGAAACAGCCAGTCAACGATATGGATGATATGGGCATCGTTGGCATCGGGTTCCTGATTGCCCGCGCCAAGGTTTATCAACTGCTCAAGGTTGGGCAAATGGGTGTTTTTTTGATCCGTGAGTGCAGCCCCGGTGACGGATTTGGCCAAACGGAACAGTTCCGTTCCGAGTCGGGCAATCTCAAGGGGGTTGGCAAATACCCGCTTGATGGGGCGATTGAGGGCCTGGCGCAAATCGGCCTCCCACCCCCTCACATTGGGTTGCGCACTGGCAACGGTGATCGCGTGTTGATCGGCTGCAATCGCAAGAATTTGATGACGCTGCGCGAACGCGCTGGACATGAGCCCGGTGACGCTGGCGGCATCGATTTTCAAGGGATCGAGGCGCACGTAGGGCTGCCCGCATTGTTGCGCAAGCCAAGCCGTGAGGTGCTCAAGCGTGAGGGTTTTGCCGGGGCGCATCAGGTCGGGTAATTGCTGCGCCGCCAGAAACACCAGCGGGTGGACGGGGTCCAGGCTGGAGGTGCGATAACGCGTCAACACCTGATCGGCCAGTGGCTGGGCGATTAACCCTTGAGCAACAAGACCCGGCAGCAGCTGTTCAAGGTCAAGCGGGCGATCGGCGGCAGGATGGGCGTGCATGAAGACTCCTTGGCAATGCACAAGCGCAGACAGGTCCTTGTCTGGCCATGAATACCCAAGCCTAGCCGCGCCCCGGGCTGTGGCGACTGCCAATCAATACCAGCTATTGCGAGCGCTTTTGCAGGCGGGAGGGGCTGCACGTCACCTGATACATCACCAGTTCACAGACACTCACCAGATTGCGCAGTTTTTCGCCGATCACCTGGGCGCGGTGCCAGCTTTGCTCATCGCTGACGATGTCTATGCGTAATACATCGTCTTCGCGCATGACCTCTACCTGCTGGGGAATCAATTGCTGCAAGGCAAACAGGTTCAGTGCGCGGCATAGCACATCGGCTTCAGCCTCCGCCACAATCTGATAACGCACTGTGCAGGGGGCAGTGTTTACGGCCCAGACATCGGCGCGTGTCGCGGTGGGTACGGCTTCAAGATGTGGCATGCAATGACTCCTGATTTCGGCTGGAGAAATATTCACATGCACTGTAGGAAATTATTTATCTATGATGATCGGAATTTGATCAATTAAGACTTGATCAATTCCTAATGAGCTAATAATCGGGAATATTTATGCAAGGTGAACTGGACGCTTACGACCGCAGGATTTTGGCCCTTCTGCAAGAAGACGCTTCACTGTCCAGCGCACAGATCGCCGAAAAAGTGGGCTTGTCGCAGTCCCCCTGCTGGCGCCGGATTCAGCGCATGAAAGAGGAAGGCATCATTCGGGGGCAGGTGACCTTGCTGGATCGCAAGAAGGTGGGCCTGAATACGCAGATCTTTGCTGAGGTCAAACTCAATGCTCATGGGCGCTCCAACTTTACCCAATTCACGGATGCGATCCGTGGGTTCCCGCAGGTGCTGGAGTGCTACGTGCTCATGGGGTCGGTGGATTTTTTGTTGCGGATCGTGACCCCGGACATCGAGGCCTATGAACGTTTCTTCTTCGAACAACTGTCGATGGTGCCCGGCATTCAGGAAGTGAACTCGATTGTGGCGCTGTCTGAAATCAAATCGACCACGTGCCTGCCGGTGTAGCGCAAAAAAAACGGCCTTCACAAGGAAGGCCGTTGGTGTGCTGTCAGTGAACAAACAGCGCAATCAGGATGATGATCGGGATTGGGATACCGAGGAAAAACAGCAGTAATGAGCGCATTTTTATTCTCCTGAATTAACGGACAACCGTGGTGGTCGTGGTGTGGTCGATGTAAGTCACTGCGTCGCGACGGCGACCGCCGAACGTGGCACACAGGCTGGCGAAGAACGCACCAATCAGCAGGGTGATGAACATCCACAGGGTGGTCCAGGCAGCGACCTTGGCAGCCGTGTCAGCCGCTTCTTTGGCTTTGATTTTGGCCTCTTCAATGGCCTGATGGGCCTTGGCGTAGACCTGGTCAACCCGTTGCTCGGCTTCTGGCTGAGTCAGGTTGGTACGCTGAGCGACGATTTGGGCCAGGTAGGTACGGTCGTCTGCACTCAGTTGGCCATCATTGCCCAGGCTGCGGACGAAAATGCGCGTCACGATGCCGTGGGCGGCGTCTTCGCTGACAGCGGTGCCGCGATCATCGCGAAACAGCGTGTCGATGAAATAATCCGAGCTGTTGCCCGCACCGTTGTTGGCGTGGTTGCCCGCAGCGCTACCGGCTGCACTGCTCATGGCGGTGGCTGCACCTGACGCGACGTTCGCACCGGCTTGTACGCCGCTGCCAATCACACTGCTGACCGAGCCGGCTACCAAGGTGGCGGTCACCAGTGTGGCCACTGCCCACGCGAGGAAACCATGGGCAGTATCGCGGAAATACACTTCATCGCCATGCATGTTGGCCCATTTGACCCGCAGACGACCGGCCAGATAGCCGCCCATGCCCGAGGCAATAATTTGTGTCACGGCCAGCCAAATGATGGCGGTGATGCCCAATCCTTTGGCGCCTACGCCCTCACCTGACCACGGCGATACGGCTGAAAAGCCCAAGCCTGCGCCCAACATCAGCAGCAAGAGGGAAAGTGCAGCGGCAGCGGCGGCACCTGCAAAGATCGCGGCCCAGGACACACCGGAGTGGCCAGAGCTGTCTTGCAGGGCAGCGGGATAGTGTTCTGTAGTCCCGATCATTGTTGTTGTGCTCCTGAAATGGTGAGAAGTGCAGCCTTCATTCAAGAGATTGCAGGGGTTGTGCCAACACCGTATTTATAAAAAATCTATGTTTAACAATAAGTTAGAAGTCTGAGTGTTTTGCTTGGTCATGCAGGTTGCATGATTGACGCGAAAGGGGCGGGCGTAATGCATTGAAACAATTTAGAGGGGAAGACGGCTTGCCTACAAACAAAAACGGGAGCCTGTGTGGGCTCCCGTTTGGGTGTCATCAATGATGACGATGTTTGTTCTTCTTGCGATGGCCATAAGCATGACCCCGGCCTGGGTGATCGTCGCGGTAGTAGCGGCGATTGCCACGATCACGGTAATCACGATCATCGGCATCGCTTTTGTTGCCCATGTAATTGCCCAGCGCGCCGCCTGCGCCGCCGCCAGCGGCTGCGCCGACCAGGCCGCCCGTGCTGCCGCCTATGCTGCGGCCCAAGACGTTACCGCCTGCGGCACCCAGGGCACCACCGATGGCCGCTTCGCCACGGCTGCGTTTGTCGGCACCCACGGCACTACCGGCCGCGCCGCCTACGCCTGCGCCGATGGCCGATCCGGTCGAGCCGCCGAGTTGTTGCCCAACCACGGCGCCAAGAACCCCGCCTAATGCGCCGCCTACACCGGCTTCGGTGGTGCCACCGGCCGAGGCTACGCCACTGACCAGGCCAAGGGACAACAAGAGAATCGAGGTGAGCTTCATAAGTAAGCCTCAAAGGGATGACGGCGCGATCCTGAGGCTGTACGCGGTTGGTTACAATCAAAATCCGACCAGTAGCACGAGTTGTACACAATTTACTAAGTTATTGTTTTTACGAGGGAACTTAATGGATTTTGCACGGTCTGAGCATTAGTTCGGACAGGCCGCTTTCTCAGGAAAGCGGCCTTTTTTGTGTCCAAAAAAAAACGTCGTGTCATGTGGGCTCGGGCGAGGGTAGGGGGACGACAGCGCGCGCCCGGTCGTTGCACGCTAAATCCCCCTGTTGCCCTTCACTTATAGACACACACGGTTACGAGGTCGAACTGTCCACACCTCAGATTCAACTTCAGCCTTCGTGCTTCAAATGATTTGACAGGCAATTCGCATGAAGAAGGAAGGTAAAGACGACTCTTTTTTCGAGCCCCGCTGGAAACCGAAACTTCCAAACGGTGGTGCCTGTTGGGCTGCTTTGCAAAAACCGCCTCCGCCAGAGCCGGTGTATCGCTCAAAAGATGAGTGGCCATCTCCCAAGCCACGCACTGATTTGGTCTTCACCAAATCCTGCGTGGCTGAAAACGGGTGCTGCATAGATGCAAGAACCGCCACCGAGCCAGCTTCCATGCTTTTGCCTTCCGCGTCAGAGGTCATTGCAGTGGCCATCGGTGCGGATGCCGGACTGGCCCGTGTTGCGAGTGACGGCACATTCCATACCGACGAACAACTGTGCTGCATGTGCAAGGCCACCACGCGGGTGCGCTTTCAGTTCCGACGGTCATGCAGATTTACGGCATTCACACTGGCGCGTCAGGTGATGACTCAGTACGCACCGTGCAGGTGAAATGGAGCGCAAGCAAGACTGCATTGGAGGCCGAATTAAACGGGATCACCCTCCTCTGGACGCCACACCAAAGTAAATGGAGAAACACATGTTTTTAGAAATTACAGGATTCCTTGCAGACGATTGTGAAGATAGCTCAATCAAATTTGAGCTGGACGTGCGACCTGAGTTTGAAAAAAAAGTCATGGATATTCTAGGCTGGGAAAATTTAGCTGCCGAGTGCGATGGCGAGCTACCTTTGACCGAAGAGCAAGTTCGAAAAATATCCTCAGCTATAAATGAACAACTGCCAGTGACGTTAAACATGTTTATCGGTGTACGCGCTTAAAATCTTTCCCTGACTAGACGTGCCCGGGAGATTAACCAGTAGAGAGAAGGGTCTCATGCAAAATCAGGTGTCGATAATCTGGCGGTACTCGACGCGCCCATCAACAGTGGCCTGGCTTACTGCCCTGAGCTTTGCTGTTATGGATTAATTGACGACTACAAGCAGGCATCAGTTAAGAACCCTGATATTGATCGTCGAGGCATTTCCAGGGTGAGTAAACGCTGCGTGCTTTACAAGCCCAACCCATCGTTGCGCATGGGGCATTGCGCAATAGTTAGCGCTGATCACTGTGTTTTTTTCAATGTGCCGCGCAGATGCGGCACGTGGATCGGAGCTCCCCTAAGTGAATCAGGCGTGTCGCCATTAGTCTTTATTGCAATCAGTGGCTTTTACCCAGAGTCCCACCCGGACCATTCAATACAGGACAAAAAACGTGCCCAAAGAGTTGGAGACAGCAATTCTCGCTGTATTGGGTTGGACCCGCTTATGGGATGTTCCGATGGGGGGAAATGAGCTAACCCAAGATCAATCGATCTTGGTTATGGCGATACTGGGCGAACCCTTCAATAGTGAGCTGGTTTACTTCTTGGGACTTTGCAGCTAACTGTTGAGGCCGTGTACCAACGCCTACCCGCCCACTCCCGCGTCACCGCCGCCAAGGTTGTCCTCGAATCGCAATGGGACACTTGGCGGGTTTTGATCGCACTGGGTGACGCGATGGTTTCAGAGATTGCAGGCGTTCTGCCTCAGCTCGCCTTGGCCATGATCAGTGTCGACGGTGTGGCTGCCTCAAGGCGAATCGCCACGAACTTGGACGTCGGCGTATGGCTGCCATCCCCGGTGCTTTCCAGCGGCACCAATGGGTTGACTTCCGGGTAGTACGCCGCTGCTTGTCCGGCCGGAATATCAAACGCCAGCAAGGTGAAATTTTTAACCCGACGCTCGTGCTCGTCATCCCAGATAGACACGATGTCCACCCTTTGGCCCGGCTTGAAGCCCAGGCGAATAATGTCGGCTTCGTTCACAAACAGCACGTTGCGTTGGCCCTTGACCCCGCGGTAACGGTCGTCCAGCCCATAAATGGTGGTGTTGTACTGATCGTGGGAACGCATCGATTGCAGGATCAGGTCCGGCAGGCGGCCTGTCGCACGTGTGCGTTCGTCGACCAGATCCCGTGGCAGCACGTTGGGTTTGAAGGTGGCGCGGCCCGCAGGTGTATTCCACTGGCGGGCACCTGCGGCGTTACCCAAATAGAACCCGCCGGGGTGCTGTACGCGGGTGTTGAAGTCTTTGAAGCCGGGGATGGTGTCAGCGATCAGCTCGCGAATGCGGCTGTAATCTTCGACGACCCCGTTCCAGTCAATCGGGTGCGTTCCCAAGGTTGCCGCTGCGATGCCGGCAACGATGGCCGGTTCCGAACGCATCTGATTCGACAAGGGCTGCAACTGGCCATTGGAGGCGTGAACCATGCTGAACGAATCCTCCACCGTGACCGCTTGCGGGCCTTGCACCTGGATATCGATGTCGGTTCGGCCAAGGCAAGGCAGGATCAGCGCTTCCTTGCCGTGCATCAAATGGCTGCGGTTGAGCTTGGTGCTGATTTGTACGGTCAGGTCGCAATTGCGCAGGGCCTGGGCCGTGCGCGGGCTGTCGGGCGTGGCCTGGGCAAAGTTGCCGCCCAGTCCGATAAAGACCTTGGCGCGCCCTTCGAGCATGGCGTGGATGGCTTCCACCACGTTGTGCCCGTTTTCACGCGGCACATTGAATTTGAAACGACGCTCCAGTGCATCAAGGAATGCCACGGGCGGGCGCTCGTTAATGCCCATGGTGCGGTCGCCTTGCACGTTACTGTGGCCGCGCACCGGGCACAGACCCGCACCGGGACGGCCAATGTTGCCGCGCAACAGCATCAGGTTGGCGATTTCCTGAATGGTCTGTACCGAGTGGCGATGCTGGGTGATGCCCATGGCCCAGCACATGATGACGTTTTTGCCTTTCAGGTACATGCGCGCGGCACGTTCGATGTCCGCCAGCGTCAAGCCCGATTGCTCGACCAGAGGGTCCCACGGGGTGTCATCCAGGCTGGCGATGTAATCCAGCACGCCGGCGGTGTGTTCATTCAAGAACGCATGGTCGAAGACTGCCGGCTCCCCAGCCGCCTGGGCATCGCGTTCCCATTGCAGCAGGAACTTGGCCATGCCCCGCAACAGCGCCATATCGCCGCCCAAAGCAGGGCGCAGGTAAGCAGTGTTGGTCGGGCGGTCACCGTTGGTGAGCATTTCCAGGGGGTGTTGCGGGTGCTGGAAGCGTTCCAGACCGCGCTCTTTGAGCGGGTTGACACACACCACTTGGGCGCCGCGCTTCACGGCTTCGCGCAGCGGTTCAAGCATGCGCGGGTGGTTAGTGCCGGGGTTTTGCCCAAGCACGAAGATTGCGTCGGCATGTTCGAAGTCATCGAACGTGACCGTGCCCTTGCCGACCCCCACGCTTTGCGCAAGGGCAACGCCGCTGGCTTCGTGGCACATGTTCGAGCAATCGGGGAAGTTATTGGTGCCGAAGGCGCGCACGAACAATTGGTACAAATACGCCGCTTCGTTGCTGGCGCGGCCCGAGGTGTAGAACTCCGCCTGATGGGGGCTCGTCAGGTTCAGCAGGTGCTTGGCAACCAGCGCGAAAGCGCCATCCCACGTGATGGGCACATAGCGGTCGGTGGACGCGTCGTAACGCATGGGCTCGGTCAGGCGGCCCTGATATTCGAGCCAGTAATCGCTTTGCTCCAGCAGCGCGCTGACGCTGTGTTTGGCGAAGAACGTGGCATCGACCCGGCGCTTGGTGGCTTCCCAGTTAACCGCCTTGGCGCCGTTCTCGCAGAATTTGACCAGCCCGCTTTCCGGCGAGTCGCCCCAGGCACAACCGGGGCAGTCGAAACCGCCGTTCTGGTTGGTCTTGAGCATCATGCGCAGGTTTTTCAGGGCGTTGTCGCTGGTCAACCAGGCTTGCGCCACACTGATCAGCGCGCCCCAGCCACCTGCCGGGCCTTTATAGGGCTTGTAGCGAGGGGTTGGGGTTTGGTCGGCTTGATGATGAGTGCTCACGCGGGATTCTCCTGCACCGGGCTGTATACACGCGGTGCGCTTTTTTGCGGCAGATGAATAAGGTTGAGGTTGTGGCGGCGGGCCCATTGCAGCGCCAGGCCCGTAGGCGAGGACAGGCTGATCAGGGTCTGGATGCCTGCGCGCAACACTTTTTGAATCAGCTCAAGGCTGCAACGGCTGGTGACAATCGCCGCGCCGCCGTTCAGGTCGATGCGTTGGCGCACCAATGCACCGATCAACTTGTCGAGCGCGTTATGCCGGCCAATGTCTTCGCGACCCATCAGCAGGTGGCCGTTGGCGTCCATGTAAACGGCCGCATGCACCGCGCCGCAGTGCTGGCCCAGCGGTTGAAACGCGCTGATGCGCTGGCGCAGGCCGTCAAGCCACTGTGCGGGCGGCAAGGGCGCACCGGGCAGGACGTTCAGCTCGGGCAACGCTTGCTCGACGGCTTCGACGCCGCACAGGCCGCAACCGCTGGTGCCTGCCAGTTGGCGACGTTGCTGTTTGAGGTTCCAGAACGCACGGCTGGCGATTTCGACGTGGGCATACTGCGCCGAGCCCGCGCCACTGAGCTTGAGGTCATAAATATCGCTGGGGTCTTGAATGATGCCGCTGCCCAGGCTGAAACCGACGATGAAATCCTCAAGGTCAGTGGGCGTCACCAGCATCACCGCTTGGTTGATGCCATTGAAGGCAATCGCCAGGGCGACTTCTTCGGCGAGGGCAGTTTCAGCGCCGCTGCTGTGGTCCAGCGTGACGTAGTGATAGTTCTGGCTGGCAGCGGGCGCGGGCGAATCCTGGGCGGGCGCCGCGCACGTGGGGCGCTGGGCGTTCATAAGGCTGTACCGACGGAATATTCAGCAGTAAGGGTAGGCGCGACACTGTGTCGCGTCTAATCGCTAGTGCTGATCTATTGATAGATGCCGTCGATCAACAAGCAGTTGATGATTTTTGAAACAGCGCGAAGCAGGCTTCAGCCAGTGCCGACCGTGGCGCTTCGCGGCGCATGATCAAACCCAGCGTGGCGAGGGTTTGCGCATCGGCAATCGGGTGCAGGCGCAGGTCGTCAGTCAGGGCTTCAAGGCCGCCTTCAAGCGGCATGACCGCGCAACACAACCCGCCATGCACGGCTTGCAACAGTTGATGAACCGCATCGGTTTGCAGCATGGGTTGCGGGGTCAGCCCGCGACTGTGGAAGTTGTGATCGATGGACTGGCGAAAATGCATGCCGCCACTGAGCAGCGCCAACGGCAATTCGATCAGCGCTTCCCAGCTCAACGGTTGCTCACCGAAGGTGAAGTGCCGTTGGTCGTATAAAAGCCCCATGCGGGTGTCGCCCAAGGTGAGCGAGTCGAAACGCTCATGGTCTAGCCGGTCGAGGTAGGAGACGCCCACATCCAGCTGATTGCGGGCCAATTGCTCCAGGATCTGTTCGGAACTCAGTGCGGACAACTCAAAGCGCAGTTCGGGGTGCGCCTTGTGCATTTGTTGCAATAACGGCAGCGGGTCGAAACTCGACAACGGCACCACGCCCAAACGCAACGTACCGATCAGGTTGCCGCGGCACGCAGCCGCTTCGGCCTGCAAACCGTCGTAGGCGGACAACACGGTTCTGGCCCATGCCAGCACGCGCTCGCCGGGCGCGGTAAAGCTTTCAAAGCGCTGGCCGCGATTGACCAATTGCAACCCCAACTCCTGCTCAAGGCTGCGCAGGCGCATGGAGAGCGTGGGTTGGGTGATATGGCAGCGGGCCGCCGCCTGACCGAAATGACGGGTTTCATCGAGGGCGATCAGGAATTTCAGTTGTTTGATGTCCATGCTCGCTCCACGTGCAAATCGTCGGGGGGATTCTAACGTGCCCGCCCCGGAACCTGCCTGTCCAATGTTGGTCTACGCTGTGTGTCTGGATATTCCAACCCTAGGAGCGTGAACGATGAGTATTTTTAGCTTTATCAAGGAAGCGGGCGAAAAAGTAATCGACTTGCTGACACCGGGCAAAGCCAACGCCTCGGAAGAACTCAAGAAGCACGTAGAAAAAGTAGGTTTGGGCAATCCGAACATCACCGCCACCGTTGAGGGCGACAAAGTGATCGTGACCGGCGAGGTCGCGAGTCAGGAAGAGAAAGAAAAAATCATTCTGGCGGCGGGCAATATCGAAGGTGTTGCCAGTGTTGACGACCAAATCACGGTGACCGGCCCGGTGGTTGCCGCTTCGCGTTTTGTGGTGGTGAAAAAGGGCGACACCCTCAGCGCCATCTCACTCACGGTATACGGCGACGCGAACAAGTATCAAAAAATCTTTGAAGCCAACAAACCGATGCTCAAAGACCCGAACAAAATCTACCCGGGCCAGACACTGCGTATCCCTGAGTAAACCCGCGCGGTTTTCGGCAGCGACAGCAGGTGTGCATGCACGTGTGTCGCTGCCCAGGTATGCGGTGGTGATCCCTCACGCACTTCAGTGGGCCTGACTCAAAGCCCTTCCAGCAAGTCGCGGTAATCCCCCAACGCCGCAAATTCCTCAGTGTCTTTCGGGCCTTTTTTGCTGTCGGGCTGTTTTACGGCCAGCAAATGCCTCACGCCATAATCCCGTGCACTGCGCAGAATCGGCAGGGTGTCGTCGATAAACAGGCTGCGTGCCGGATCAAACCCGGTATCAGCGTGCAAGGCATCCCAGAACTGTGGGCTTTCCTTCGGGAAACCGTAGTCGTGTGAGCTGATCAGCCTTTCGAAGTAAGGCGCAAGTTCGATGCGTTCCAATTTCAAAGACAGCGAATCGCGGTGTGCGTTGGTGATCAAAATCACCCGCTTGCCGGCTTTTTTGATGGCGGCTAAAAATGTATCGGCATCAGGACGCAGGGCAATCAGGTCCGCGGTTTCGAGTTTCAATTCGCGCACCGGGATCTTCAGCTCGGCGCTCCAGAAATCCAGGCAATACCATTTCAATTGGCCAGCATTGCGTTCAAACAGCGGCATCAGCTCCAGTTCAGCCATGGCCCGGCTGATACCGTGCAGTTCGGCGTAGCGTTGGGGCAAATGCTCAAGCCAGAAGTGGTTGTCGTAATGCAGGTCGAGCAGCGTGCCGTCCATGTCCAGCAGAACGGTATCAATGTCGCGCCAAGGTAACGCTGTCATGCAAAACTTCTCCCGCAGTTGAAAAACATCCGACCAAGACAATCGGAAAAGCCGGGGTATAGTAACCCGTTCATATTGAGGAGCCGCTATGCGCCAAAAACCCACCGTACTCGCCCGTGAAATTGTTGCCAGTAGCCGATTGTTTCGTGTTGAAGAAGTGCAGTTGCGCTTTTCCAACGGCGTTGAGCGCACGTATGAACGGCTGGTGGGGCGCGGCAATGGTTATGGCGCGGTGATGATCGTGGCGATGATCGATGCCGAGCATGCCCTGTTGGTTGAAGAATATTGTGGCGGCACCGACGAATACGAAGTCTCGCTGCCCAAAGGGCTGATCGAGCCGGGCGAAGACGTACTGGCAGCGGCCGAGCGCGAGTTGAAGGAAGAAGCGGGCTATGGCGCCCGTCAGTTGGTGCACCTGACCGAGCTGTCACTGTCGCCGGGTTACATGAGTCAGAAAATCCAAGTGGTGCTGGCCACCGACCTGTATGAGTCGCGTCTGGAAGGCGATGAGCCGGAGCCCATGCGGGTCGAGACAGTGAACTTGCGCGAGCTGTCGACGCTGGTACAAAACCCGCAATTCACCGAGGGCCGTGCCTTGGCGGCGCTGTATCTGGCGCGGGATCTGCTGACCCAGCGCGGGGAATTTACGCTGTGAGCCTGCCTGTCCCTCAACTGCTTCAGGGTGTGATTCAACTGGTGCATCAGGCGGGTGACGCCATCTTGCCGTTCTGGCGCGCTGATGTGGCGGTCACCGCCAAGTCCGATGATTCGCCGGTGACAGCGGCTGACCTGGCCGCCCATCATGTGCTGCTCGACGGCCTGACTGCACTCGATCCGGGCATCCCTGTCTTGTCCGAAGAAGACGCCAACATCGCCCAAGACGTGCGTGCCGAGTGGTCCCGCTGGTGGCTGGTCGACCCGTTGGACGGCACCAAGGAATTCATTGCCGGCACTGAAGAGTTCACTGTCAATGTCGCCTTGATCGAGCACGGCCGTGTGGTGTTTGGCGTGGTGTCGATGCCTACCAGCGGCCGCTGTTATTACGGCGGCGCAACATTGGGGGCGTGGCGCGCAGATGGCGACACGATCGAGCCCATCACTGTGCGCACCACCCCGCCTGCGGGCGAGCCGCTGACAGTGGTCGCGAGCCGTCGTCACTCCAGCCCGGAGCAAGAGAAACTGTTGGCCGGGTTGAGTGAACATTTGGGTGAATTGACCCTGACCAGCGTCGGCAGCTCGCTCAAGTTTTGTTTGCTGGCCGAGGGCGCGGCCGATTGCTACCCGCGTTTGGCCCCGACCTCACAGTGGGACACCGCCGCCGCCCAGGGCGTGCTCGAAGGCGCGGGCGGTGTGGTGCTGCACCTGGACGGCCAGCCGTTCACTTACCCGGCGCGGGCATCGCTGCTCAATGATTCGTTTTTGGCGTTACCGGCAAAAGCGCCTTGGCGCGAGACGCTGCTCAACCTCGCGCGCGCATAACCGGGATCGACCCTCGCGCCGCCTTAACGGTGCAACACATACTGGCCGCTGAAACGGACGGCGTCTTCTTCGCCGTCCGCATTGATGACCCGGGTTTCCAGGGTCAGGCGCGCCCGGCCATGGCGTGTGTACATGCTCACAAACTTGGTCCAGGCCGCCTCGGCCGGTGCGTCGCACAACACGATCGCGTCCTGCGTGACCGGCAGCGGGTAGCTGATGTGGCCTTCCTGAATCACGATGTGCCCGTCTTCGATGCCCGCTTCACGTAGTCTCAAGTGCAACCAGCCCCAGCCCGCCAGCACCGCGCCGCAGTACAAGCTGCCACCGAACATGGTGCTCTTGTGGTTGATGTTGGCCGTCAGCGGCAACTGCAGGCGCAGTTGCCGGTCATGCCAGCCGAGGACTTTGAGGCCCATTTCGCGGGTCAGCGGGATGTCGTGGTGGAGGATGGATTCCAGGTAACGACTGTCGCGGTTCATGCAGGCCTCTTTGGTCAAATCACTCAAGTTCATCGGGGTGGGCGTGGCTGCCGCTTTCGAAATGCAAGCCGTACTTGCGCAGCTTGTCGTGCAAGGTTTTGCGCGGCACGCCCAAGGCTTCGGCCAGGCTGCGCATGGAGCTGTGAGAGCGTTCGAGTTCGGCCATGATCAGGCTTTTTTCGAAGTGCTCAACCTGTTCGCTCAGCTTGCCCGAACCCTCAAGGCTAGACGATGGCGGCGCCTCGGCCGTTTCATTGTCCAGGGCCAGCTCAAGGCCCAGCGCAAAGCGTTCCGCGACGTTTTGCAGTTCACGCACGTTGCCCGGCCAGGCGTGACGCAGCAGCAAACTGCGCTGGGCCGGTTGCAGCACGTTGTGGGTCAGGCCGTGGCGGGCGCTGGCTTCGTCGGCAAAGTACTTGAACAGCATCAGCACGTCTTCGCCGCGCTCGCGCAACGGGGCAATGCGCAGCGGGGCAACGTTGAGCCGGTAATACAAGTCGGCACGAAAACGGCCCTGATCGGCGGCCTGACGCAAGTCTTCCTTGGTGGCCGCGATGACGCGGATGTCCAGCGGGATCAATTGATTGCCGCCCAGACGCTCAACGACACGCTCTTGCAGCAGGCGCAACAACTTGACCTGCACATCGAGGCTCATGCTTTCGATTTCGTCGAGAAACAGCGTGCCGCCGTTGGCAAATTCGAATTTACCGATGCGGCGCTTTTGCGCGCCGGTGAACGCGCCGGGCTCGTGGCCGAAGAGTTCGCTTTCGACCACAGACTCGGCCAGCGCCCCGGCATTGATTGCCACGAACGGGCCGTCGCGGCGGCTCGACAAGTCGTGCAATGCCCTTGCGACCACTTCTTTGCCGGAGCCGGTCTCACCCAGAATCAGCACATCGGCCTTGGTGGCGGCCAGTGCGCCGATCTGTTCGCGCAGTCTGAGCATCGGGGGCGAGAGGCCGACCAGCCGCGTGCTCAGTTGCTGGCGGTCGCTCAGGGCCATGCGCAGGCTGCGGTTGTCCAGCACCAGCGCGCGCAAGGCCAGGGCGCGACGCACGCCTTCCAGCAGCGCGTCGCTGGCAAAGGGTTTTTCCAGAAAATCGTAGGCCCCGGCGCGCATGGCCTGGACTGCGAGGGGCACGTCACCATGACCGGTAATCAGCAGCACCGGCAGTTCCGGGTCCTGGGCGTGAAGTTCGGCCAACAGCTCAAGGCCGTCCATGCCGGGCATGCGGATGTCGCTGACCACCACGCCGGGCCAGTTGCGCTCGATGCGCGCGGCAATGCCGGTGGCCTCGGCCAGCGGCAGGACGTGAAGGCCAGCGAGGTCCAGGGTTTGATACAGCGCCTGGCGCAGATGCGGGTCATCGTCGATCAGGATGACCTGTACGTTTGAGTCGATGAATGAGCTCATGACCTGGAATCCTCTGAAGCTTGCAGGCTGACGCCCGGTGCGCCAGCGCGCAGTCGAAGGGTGATTAAGGCGCCGCCTTCCTTGTGGTTGGCAAACAGCAGTTCGCCGCCAAATGCACGAATCAGGGTGTCGCAAATGGCCAGGCCCAGGCCTAGCCCCTGCGTGCGGGTCTTGGTCGTGTAAAACGGTTCGCCCGCGCGGCCCAGCGCCTCCATGCAGAACCCCGGCCCGTTGTCGCGGATGCACACCGTGACGCCTTCCGGGGTGGACTCGGCACTCAGCCACAAACGCCTCGGCGGGCCTTTTTCGGTCAGCGCGTCGAGGGCATTGGCCAACAGGTTGCCCAGCACTTGGCGCAGGCGCGTTTCACCGGCTTCAACCCAGAGCGTGGCGGCAGGCAAGTCGCGAATCAACTCGACTTCCATGCTGCGCCGACGTTTGGCCAGCAAAGCCAGGGCGTCATCCAGCGCAGGTTGCAGGGCGACGCTTTCCGGCGCGTGCCGATCGCGCCGCGCAAACGCGCGCAGGTGAGCGATGATCGAGGCCATGCGCCCGGTCAGCTCATTGATCAGCTTGAGGTTGCCGCGCGCGTCGTCGATGCGCTGATGGTCCAGCAAGACTTCGGCATTTTCGGCATAACTGCGGATGGCGGCCAGAGGCTGATTCAATTCATGGCTGATGCTCGCTGACATGGTGCCCAGCGCAGACAGCTTGCCGGCCTGCACCAGATCGTCCTGCGCGCGCACCAGTTCTTGTTGCGCATGCTCGCGCTCCAGCACTTCTTCACGCAGGCGCCGGTTCAATCCTTCCAGGTCGCTGGTGCGCTCTGCCACACGCATTTCCAGCTCGCGGCGGGCCTTGGCTTCAAAGGCGATACGCTCCAGATAATGTCGGCGCCGTTGCATCATCAAACCGATCAGCAGCATGACCACCAGCAGCGTGGCGCCCCCAATGGCCAGCACGGTGCGTACGGGGCGGTCGATCAAGGTGCGCGGCGCGAGGATGTTGACGCTCCAGCCGGTTTCGTCGATGGCCTGGGTTTGTACCAGCCAGTTGCTGAGGTTCAGGTTCAGCGGCTTCGGGTCGCGGGTCGGGTAGGGCAGGATGGCAAAGATCGACTGCTGTTCCTGCTGTGACAGTTCGCGGGTGGCCCTGAACCGCCATTCCGGGCGCGAGGTGAGAATGACCACGCCATTGGGGTCGGTGACCATCAATTGTTCCGGGGTCTGGCCCCACAGGCGCTCGGTGTGATCGAGGTCGACCTTGACCACCAGCACGCCGATTTTCTTGTCACCGTCGAGCACGGGTGCGGCAAAGAAATACCCGCGTTTGCCCGAGGTGGTGCCCAGCCCGAAGAAGCGCCCCAGCTTGCCGTCCATCGCTTCGCTGAAATACGGGCGAAAGGCGAAGTTGCGGCCGATAAAGCTGTCCTGTTTATCCCAGTTGGAGGCGGCGAGGGTGTCGCCATGGGCGTCCATCAGGTACATCACCTCGGCGCCCGTCTGGGTGCTGATGTCATTGAGCAACTGGTTGGCGTGGCTGAGGATTTGCGGGTTTTCCGGGTCTGCCAGCAACGCGCGCAGGGCTGGCAGTTCGCCGAGGATCTGCGGCAGCACTTCATAGCGATGCAGCGTGCCCAGCAGGTTGGCGACGTAGAGATCCAGGGTCTGGCGATTTTGCCCGGCCAGCTCGCTGCGGTAATAGCGCTCGGCCAGATGCTGCAACGGCCACAACAAGGGCGCCAGGCACAAGGCCAGCAAGGCGAGGCTGCGCCAGCGGGGTCTGCGAGGCACGGGAGGGGTTTTGATCATGTTGAAACTACGCCGCAAAAGTACGGCGCAGTATACCTGCGGATTTTAGCCATCCGCGCCAGATGTTTAGCCTTGCTCGGCCATGCATTCGCGCAGCGCCGTGTGCCAGTCGGGCTGAGTGACGCCCCAGTCGGCCGCTAGCCGACTGCAATCCAGTCGTGAATTAAGCGGGCGTTTGGCGGGGGTTGGGTAGTCGCTCGAAGGGATGGCTTCGAGTACGGCGCACGGTTTGCCCAAGGCAATCAGCTGTTCGCCGATGGCCTGGGCAAACCCGAACCATGAGGTTTGGCCATGGGCCGTGAGGTGATAAACGCCCCAAGGGCCGGGATGGCCTGCTTGCCAGCGCTCAATCAACGCGCGCGTGCTCTGGGCAATGGTGCCCGCCCACGTGGGCGCGCCGATCTGGTCGGCCACGATGCGCAGTTCCGGCTTTTCTTGCAGCAAGCGCTGCATGGTCAGCAGGAAGTTTTTACCGTGGGAGGAATACACCCAACTGGTGCGCAGTATCAGGTGCTGGCAGCCCGTCGCCGCGATGGCTTTTTCGCCCAACTCTTTACTGTGGCCGTAGACGCTCAGCGGGTGGGTGATGTCGTCTTCGGTGTAGGGCGTTTCTTTACTGCCATCGAACACGTAGTCGGTGGAGTAATGAATCAGCGGGATGCCCAGTGCCTTGGCTTCTTCAGCGAAGATGCCGGGCGCAGTGGCGTTGATCGCATTGGCGGCATCGACGTCGCTTTCGGCCTGATCCACGGCCGTGTAGGCGGCCGCGTTGATGATCAGGTCGGGCGCGTGGGCCCGCACCTGCGCACGTATTTGCTCGGGCTGGCTCAGGTCCAGCTCATCGCGGCCCAGCACAACCAGCTCGCCCATATCAGCCAGACGTTTTTGCAGTTCCATGGCCACTTGGCCGGTTTTACCGCTAATCAGTATTTTCAATTCAGGCGAGCCCATGGTCATGCAATCAGGTCTTTGGGTTCTGTAGAGCCTAGACGCTCGCCCTGATAACTGCCGTCCTGAACGCGCTGGCACCACTCAAGGTTGTCCAGGTACCACTGCACGGTTTTGCGCAGGCCGGTCTCGAAGGTTTCTTCCGGCACCCAGCCCAGCTCGCGTTCGATCTTGCTGGCGTCGATGGCGTAGCGCTGGTCGTGGCCCGGGCGGTCTTTGACAAACGTAATCAGGTCTGCGAATTGCGCCACGCCCGTCGGGCGCTGTGGCGCCAGTTCTTCAAGCAGGGCGCAGATGCCGCGCACCACGTCGATGTTCTTTTGCTCGTTGTGGCCGCCGATGTTGTAGGTCTCGCCCACCACGCCTTCGGTCACGACTTTAAGCAGGGCGCGGGCATGGTCTTCCACGAACAGCCAGTCACGCACTTGCAGGCCATTGCCGTAGACCGGCAGCGGTTTGCCCGCCAAGGCATTGAGGATCACCAGCGGGATCAGTTTTTCCGGGAAGTGGAACGGGCCGTAGTTGTTCGAGCAGTTGGTCAGCAGCACCGGCAAGCCGTAAGTGCGGTTCCAGGCGCGGACCAGGTGGTCCGAAGCGGCCTTGCTGGCCGAGTACGGCGAGCTGGGGGCGTACGGGGTGGTTTCAGTGAACAGGTCATCGACGCCATGCAGGTCGCCATACACTTCGTCAGTGGAAATGTGGTGGAAACGGAACGCGCTCTTCGCCGGTTCTGCCAGCGTGAGCCAATAGGCGCGGGTGGCTTCCAGCAGGCTGTAGGTGCCGACGATGTTGGTCTGAATGAAGTCCGACGGGCCGTCGATGGAACGGTCAACGTGGGACTCGGCCGCCAGGTGCATGATCGCGTCTGGCTGGAAGCGCTCGATCACGGCGCTGACGGTGGCCTGGTCGACGATGTCGGCCTGCACGAACTCGTAGCGGGTGTTGGTGGCAATGCTTTGCAGCGATTCAAGGTTACCGGCGTAGGTCAGTTTGTCGAGGTTAAGCACCTCGTGCCCGGTGTTCTGGATCAGGTGACGGATCAGAGCTGAACCAATAAACCCGGCGCCGCCGGTGACTAAAATGCGCATGTGGATATCCCTTATTCCCTGACGGTGTACAAACAATTGGTGCATAGCTTGTGGGGATGTGCAGGGCGGTGCAAGTGCTACGGTGCGGCCACATGGGCGCAGGTGACAGGCGGGGCAAGCTTTTCAGGGGTATTTATCGATATATATCGGTTAAACAGCCAAAAAAATCCTGCCGATCCTCTGAAAGCGTTTTAAAAATGGATATTTGTCGGCTATAAGTGGGCGGCGTGTTGACGTGCCCCTGAGCGGCGTCCACTGTTCTTTGATGGCGGGCCGTGCGCTGGCTCAATCCAACCTCGACGGATTTTCGGAGTCCTGATTTCAATGACCACTCTTTTGCACAGTTCGCCCCGCGCAGACGGTTTCTACATGCCGGCCGAATGGGCGCCGCACACCCAAACCTGGATGATCTGGCCCGAGCGCCCGGATAACTGGCGTTTGGGTGGCAAGCCAGCGCAGGCCGCGCACGCGGCGGTGGCCAAGGCTATTGCGCGCTTCGAGCCGGTGACGGTCTGCGTGTCTGCCGGCCAGTACGAAAATGCCCGTGCCCGCCTGAATGTGCCGAATATTCGTGTGGTCGAGATGTCCAGCGATGACGCGTGGGTGCGTGACAGCGGCCCGACGTTCGTCATCAACGACCACGGCGAAGTTCGCGGTGTGAACTGGGATTTCAACGCATGGGGCGGTTTTGACGGCGGTCTGTATGCGCCGTGGAACCGCGACCAGCAGGTGGGCAGCAAGGTGCTGGAAATCGAGCGGTGCCCGCGTTATTACACCGAACGTTTCGTGCTCGAAGGGGGCTCAATCCATGTGGATGGCGAGGGCACGCTGATTACCACGGCCGAGTGCTTGCTCAATCGCAACCGCAACCCGCATTTGTCCCGCGAAGAAATTGAAGATGTGCTGCGTTCCAACCTGGCGGTGAGCAAGATCATCTGGCTGCCGGACGGTCTGTTCAACGACGAAACCGACGGCCATGTGGATAACTTCTGCTGCTACGTGCGCCCCGGCGAAGTGCTGCTGGCCTGGACCGACGACGAGCGCGACCCGAACTACGTGCGCTGCCATGCGGCCATGAAGGTGTTGTTGACCAGCACCGACGCCAAAGGCCGCCCGTTTGTCGTGCATAAAATGCCGATTCCGGGGCCGCTGCACGCCACCCAGGAAGAGTGCGATGGTGTCGACAAAGTGGTGGGCAGCCAGGACCGCAATCCTTCGGAGCGGCTGGCCGGTTCTTACGTGAACTTCCTGATCGTCAACGGCGGCATCATCGCCCCAAGCTTTGATGACCCGATGGATGCGCAAGCCAAGGCCATCCTGCAAGACCTCTTCCCGCAGCACGAAGTGGTGATGGTGCCGGGCCGTGAATTGTTGCTGGGCGGTGGCAACATCCACTGCCTGACGCAACAACAGCCAGCCCCCCACAAGGCTTGATCCAGACGCTTCGTCGCCTTGTTGGAAGCATAAATAACCCGCCGCTCGCCAGAACGGCGGGTTTTTTGTTTCAGGTCAAAAGGTGCGTCCGTAATGACGCGTATAAAAGGGTGAAAAGAGCTTGTTAAAAATCTTGAAAGGGAGCCATGTCTGGGCATGTCGCGCTGCTCGCGGCGATGTTCTGTCACACACCTTGAGTACATTTGCCGCTCAAGTACCTGGAGAGCGCTGTCATGAACGTATTGTGCGAGCGAGGTTCGCGACCACAACCTGTGAGTCACGAGTCGCTGATCGTTCTGGCCAATTGGTTTAAACGCAAAGGACCTTGCAATACGCCAGGCCAGTCTGCCTATCAACTTCTTCGCGAACGCTACCCGGCCGGGTTGTTCAGCGAGGCAGAACTGGAGGCCCTGTCGGGAGTATTGATGAGTTGAACGGTTGACTGTCACCGTTGGCGAGGCACGAGGCCGTGAAGACGGTGCCCCAGGCAACCCCGCGTTGCTCGCCACGGTGACAGGTTCAACGGTTAGAAGCTGTATTTGCCGGTTACCACCAGGCTACGAGGTTCGCCGGGCATGATTTGCGAGCCGCTGGTGGCGGACGCGTAATAGTCGCGGTCAGTGAGATTGGTCAGCGCGCCGCTGACTTCCCAGTCTTTTTCCCGATACCCCGCCAATGCATCCCAACGGCCATAACCCGGTAACACCACCGTGTTCTGGTTATCGGCAAAGCGTTGCCCCACCAACGTCAGACCCGTTTCGGCGTACCAGCCCATTTCCGGTTTCCAGGTCAGGAACAAGCTGCCGTTGTGCTTGGCCACACCATTGATGCGCTTGCCTTCAAAGCCGTTGTTGTCCTTGACCACGGTGGCGTCCTGCACGCCGACGCCCCCGCGCATGTACCAGTTGCCGCCCAATTTGCCGCTGGCCGTCAGCTCGATGCCGCGCGAACGCTGCAAGCCCGACAGCAATGTGATTTCCGGGTTTTCCGGGTCTTTGGTGCGACGGTTGTAAAGCTCCAGTTCATAGACCGCCAGCGTGGTGCTCAGGCGCTCGTTCAGCCAGTCGCTTTTCACGCCGATTTCTTTTTGCTTGGTCAGCTCGGGGCTCAGGTCGTTGGTGTTGCCCGCGGCGCCCGGCGTAATGCCGATCAAACCGCCGCCCACCGGGGAGAAGGTTTTGGTCCACGAGGCATAAAACGAGTGGTTTTCCAGCGGCGTCCAGACCACCCCCAGACGCGGGCTGGTGCCGTGACTGTTGCGGGTTTCCGAGAGGTTTTTCAGGTTGCTGGTGGTGTCGACTTCAAACCGGTCATGGCGCAAACCGGCCAGCACCTGCCATTGATCGTTGAGGCGGATCTGGTCCTGGACATACAGGCCCTGACTGTCGACTTCGGTGTGGTTGTCGCTGGACAGCACCAACGGGCCGGTTGGGCGAAGGCGGCGATCCGGGTTGTACAGGTCAACGCCCGGCACGCCCTTGGCGCTGTACAGTTTGGGGTCACGGCGTTGGCTGCCCAGCTCCAGGCCGGTCAGCACGCGGTGTTCCAGCCCGAACGTATCAAACACGCCTTCGATTTCGAGGTTGTTGAAGACATTGCGGGTGGTCATGTCCTGCTGCCAGCTCTGGCGGTTCACCTTGCGGGTCTTGGCGTCGTAGCCGGTCAGGTAGGTGTTTTCGAACTGGCTGTCGAGTTTGAAAATGCCCAGGGTGTGGCGCAGTTGCCAGTTCTCGTTCACGTCATAGCTGAGCCGTGAACGCAGACTTTGGGTCTTATCGTCGATGAAATCGTTTTGCCCGCCATACGTGGTGCCACGGCTGACATCGGCAGGCCGTCCGCCAACGCTCGGGATGCCACGGTCCGGGGTGCGGTTGTAGCGGCTGTATTCGTACTGCACCAACCAATTGAGGTCCGGGGTGATTTGCCAGCTCATTGACGGCGCAAACAGTTGGCGGTTGCCGCTGACGTGATCGCGGAAGCTGTTTTTGTCTTCGTTGCCCATGTTCAGACGCAAGCTGAGGGTGTCGCTCGGGTCGGCGCTGAGGTCGGCGTACAGGCTGCGCAAATCGTCCGTGCCCCCTTGCGCCTGAATGCTGGACGGGCGCCCGTATTGAGGGGTTTTGCTGACGCGGTTGATGATCCCGCCCTGACTGCCGCGGCCATACAGCACGGCGGCCGGGCCTTTGAGCACTTCGATGCGTTCAATGTTGTGCAGGTCGCGCACGTACTGGCTGTCGTCGCGAATGCCGTCGAGGTAGAAATCGTTGCTGGCGTCGAAGCCGCGAATGCGCAGGCTGTCGAAGCGTGTGTCCGCCGTGCTGCTGACGTTGGGAATGCCGCTCAGGGCCTGGCCCAGCGTGTTGATGCCGTACACCATCACGTGACTGGTTTTGACCGAATCAATGGCCTGCGGCACATAGCGTGCAGGCGTCGCGGTACGAGTCGCGGTCGTGACTTCTTTGACCCGCGGGTCATCGAGTTCGGCTTCGGCGGCATTGACCGAGGTTTCGGGAAGGGTGGTGGCAGCGGAACTGAATCCGACGTACAGGCATGCACACAGCCCCCATGTGAAGGGCGTAAAGCGGCAGAGGGAACGCATGGTTGAGAAACTTCCGTGAAGGTTAAAGCGGGTTCTATTTTTTAGGGTGCGAATGGTAATGGTTCTTGTTGGTAGCTGTTTATCATTACCAGTCGCTTCAACGGAAAGTTTGTGTCTGAATGTTGCTGTAACGTTTAACCCGTAGTAAACAAACGATCTGAACGATTCACGAAACACACTAAACACCCATTCAGCGTTTTTCGGGGCAGGTCTCGGCGCTAGGATCTGTTCCCGTTTCAAGGCAAGCCACGTCGCGGCTGCCATGAAACGCAGACAGCCCCAGGCTTGCCGCCTGATTTTAACTTCGCTTGAGACCGTTCATGACCGCTGCTACAACCTTGCATTACATCTACGACCCCCTGTGCGGATGGTGCTACGGCGCCAAGCCGTTGATTGACGCTGCCCGCGAGATTGTGCCGGTGGTCGCCCACAGCGGCGGCATGATGACTGGCAGTCATCGCCGCCCGGTGTCCGCACAGTTGCGTGACTATGTAATGCCCCATGACAAACGCATTGCCGAGTACACCGGGCAGGCGTTTGGCGACGCGTATTTCGAAGGTTTGTTGCGTGACACCCGCGCGGTCTTCGACTCGGCGCCGCCGACCACTGCGATTTTGGCCGCCGAGCAATTGGCCGGGCGCGGCCTTGAACTGCTGGGGCGTTTGCAGACGGCCCACTATGTAGAAGGGCGCCGGATTGCAGACGAAGACGTACTGATGGCCGTGGCGGCGGAAATGGGCCTGGAAGTGGACGCGTTTCTAACGGCCTATGACGCGTGCAATGGCGAAGTGACGCACGCGCACTTCAAGGCCAGTCGCCGGTTATTGGCCGATGTCGGCGGGCAGGGTTTCCCGACCCTGGTGCTAGAGCGGGCGGGGCAGTATCACGTCGTGGATGTGAGCCCTTGGCTGGGCAAGCCGCAGGCCTTTGCCCACTGGCTGCGACAACAAGACGCTACAGGCGCCAAAGACCCCTCCAACCCTGCGCCAGCCTGCGGCCTGAACGGGTGTGCAGAGCCCTGAACGCGTTGAGCCCCATTGATCGCGCGACATTCGAAGGCCGTAGAAGTTTCATCAAATTGACACCCGGATGTAACGACGGCTAGGATTCCTGCCAACGCCTGTGGCTATAAGCCATACACCAACTCTTCGAAAGGCCTGCATTGCGTCTTCGTGCGGGCCTTTTTGTTTTTGTGAAGCAACCACCACTCAATGTTTCAGCTTGAAACCCACAGCGCGCCTTTATCCAGCAATAAGGAAAATAATATGTTGAACAAACGGATAGGTCTTCTCGCGTTGGGCGTACTCAGTGCTACCCAGGCCATGGCTAACGATCAAGCTGACGCAAAAGGTTTTGTAGAAGACAGCCATCTGAATGTGCTGGCGCGTAACGCCTACATCAGCCGTGACTACAAAAACGGTGTAGACCGCAAAGCCGAGTGGGGCCAAGGCTTCCTGGGCACGTTCACCTCCGGCTTCACCCAGGGCACCGTGGGTGTGGGTGTGGACGCTTTCGGCATTTACGCCCTTCGTCTGGGCAGCGAGGGTAACCTCAGCGGCGCGGGCGGTATCGACTTCTTCAAGGTGGGCGATAGCGGCAAAGCGGCCAAAGACATCGCCAAAGCGGGCGCTGCGGTGAAATTCCGTGTGTCCAACACCGTGCTCAAGTACGGCGACCAAATGCCTGCTCTGCCGGTGCTGATGTACGACAACTCGCGACTGATGCCAGAAAGCTTCACCGGCACCTTGCTGACGTCCAAAGAAATCGACGGTCTGGAAATCAACGTCGGTCGCTTCACTGCCGAGTCGCGTAAAAGCGCTGACGCCCGTGACAGCGGCGACCTGAAAAGCATCAACGTGTTCGGCGGCAGCTACAAGTTCACCGACAACTTCTCCGCCTCGTTGTACGCTTCCGACATGGAAGACGTGCTGCGCAAGCAATACCTGGGCATGACGTACGTGCTGCCGCTGCAAGACAAACAGTCGCTGACGTTTGACTTCAACGGCTACCGCACGCACGTCAACTCCGATTACGCGCGCGATGTGCTGGAAGTCGACGGTCAGGACAACAAAATCTGGAGCCTGGCGACCACCTACGCATTTGGCGCTCACTCGTTGATCCTGGCGTACCAGCAAAGCACCGGTGAAATCGGCTACCCGTACGGCGGCTACCGCAATGCGGGCGGCGTGGGCGACGGCGGCAACACCATCTTGCTGGCCAACTCCTACTGGTCCGACTTCAACGCCAAGGACGAACGTTCGTGGCAAGCGGGTTATGGCTTCGACTTCGGCGCCGTGGGCATTCCGGGTCTGACCTACAACATCGCTTACGTTCGCGGCAGCAACATCGACGACGGTTCCGACCGTGGCCGTGGCACCGAGCGCGAAATCTACAACCAGGCCAAGTACGTTGTACAAAGCGGCCCGGTCAAAGACCTGAGCGTGCGTGTACGCGGTTCGTGGTTGCGCGTGTCGAACAACGCCGACAAGTACAACAAAGAAGGTAACGAGCTGCGCGTCTTCGTTGATTACCCGATCAACGTGTTCTGATGCCGTCGGCCTGACCAACAGGCGCAACAGCTGAACGAAAAACGCCCCGAGCCGGATCACCGGTCGGGGCGTTTTGCTGTTCAGGGCTGGCAGGTAATCGGTTGATCGCGCCACCGGCGCCAGGCCTGTTCCAGGCCGCTGCCGTGGCGGGCGCCGGGTACGACAACCGCTTGCAGGCAGCGCGCAGTGCCCAAGGCGTCACGGTAACGGGCGAGCAATTGCGGCGGCACGATGCGGTCATCGCTGCCCACAAAATGCCGCTGCACGATCTGCGTCAAGCGCTGGCGCCTGTCCAGGGGGTCCAGCGATCCGGTCAGCGGGCTGAGCTGTTGCAGCGCCACCCACTGACGCGGGCTGAGATTGCCGGCCAGGGTCTGCACCTGCGCAACATCCTCGCGCTGGCTGGCCAGCAGCAATGCCAGCGCGGCACCGCCTGAATAGCCCACCAACTCAAACGCCTGATTGCCCAGCCGTGCCTTGATCTGATCCAGCGCCTGATCGAGGCTCGACAGCACCTCGGGGCTGAAACGTCGGTCCGTCCACATCACCGGCGTGCAGGCGCGGGCGCTGACAAACTGACACGGACGGGCCAGATACACACTCGGCACGGGATCGCTGAACGCAAGGCGAGCCATCATCAGGTCGTGAGGGCTGGGGTCCAGGCTGGGCTGACGTGACGTTGCCCAAGCATGGCCGTCACCTTCCAGATACACGCGAATGCGCGACGAAACGGGGGCTGACGAAGGCAAGGCCACCATCAGCGGGAAATGTGGGGTGTGGATAACTTCAAGCCGTTGCTGATGGCGTGAAGCCTGTTCCTGCAACGCCTGAAGTGGCGTCTGACAACCGCCGAGCAGGGCGCTGATACACAGCGCCATGCCCCACGGCCAGACACCGACCCGCGAGCGCGGGTGGGGGCCTGAAGGCTTCATCAGAAGTCGTAACGCACTTTGGCCGAGAACGTATCGGCGTCGAAACCTGATTTGCCGACATAGTCGTAATTCAGGCCCAGCGTCACGGCACCCAGACGGTAATCGGCACCGATACCGGCTTCGTAGCTGTTACGCACAGCGCCAGCGCCGCTGGTGACGAACGGCGTGTTGCCGAGGGTGAAGGTCGACGTGCTGCTGGCTTCGTCAGCGGCAAAATCGTGGAACGCCATCAACTTGGCCTGTGGCGTAAGGGTGCCCTGACCCAGCGGGTAGCTGGCCGCGACCCGGAACCCTGCGCCCAGCTCGGCCACTTCGTAGCGCTGATCCTTGACCTTCAAGGCAGCCGACGAACCTTTTTCGCGGTAGCCATCGATGTCCACCAGGCTGTAGCGCGCAGCGATGCGTGGCTCAATCAGCAGGTCGGGCGTGATGTGGTAGGTGTAACCGCCCACCAGGTTCACGCCGAACAGGTTGCTGTCGTAGTCGGCCTTGGCTTTGGTGTTACCGACGTTGCGCTGGCTGTCGTTGTCGTTCATGCCGTACGTCAGCGCAGCGTCAACGAAGTAATTGCCTTGCTCAAAACCGCCGTACAGCGTGAAAGCGTGGCTGTCGACTTCAGTCTTGCTGCCCGCCTTGCCATTCACATCGGTGTTCAGGTAGCTGTACGCCAGACCCAGCGTCAGTTGATCGTTGAGCTTGCCGTCCGCACCGACCGCGATCCCGCGGCTGTACGCATTAAACCCGGCCACGCCATCGCGCATGTCCTGGTTGGCATCGCTGTACAGGGTTTGCACCCAGACGCCGGTTTCCTTGAGCGTGTCGCCCGAAGACAGCCCGCGGCCGCCGCCGGTACGGTTGCCCGTCACGTTGCTGATCAGGGTCTGGCTGGTGGTCGCCGCTTGGGTTGCGCCGCCGTTCACGTCAGGCGCCAGTTGTTCCGCCAGTTTTTTCAGCGCTTCAGGGTTATTGGACGCGTTGACATAGTGCTGGAACAGCGGGTCTTGCGGGCTCAGCATGGCCAATTGGCGAGTGACTTCGGTGAACGCGGCGCCCGCTTGTTGCGCATTGTGCGAGCCGCCGATGTCAGCGATGACATTGCCCACTTCCGCCGCGCCTTTGGCAGTGACCTTGCTCACAATCTGGTTGTTCTCGACCACGTAGCTGTCGACATTCAGCAGCGACGAACTGCTGGTGACGGTCAACCCGTTGTCTTGCAGGTCATTGGCTTGCACCAGCGTGTAGGTGGTGCCACCGGTGCCGAAATCATTGCCTTTGGCGGCCAGCTGGATCTGCGAACCTTTGCCGAATTCAGCCGTACCACTGACCGCCAGTACTGGGCGGCGGGCATCGGTGGCAGCGCTCAGGTTCAGCCCCAGCGACGAATTGCCAGCAACGTACAGGTTGCCGTCCAGCGTGGTGTGAGGCAGGCCGAGGTCCAGGTGCGCGGGCGACGACGCGCTGCCGACATCCACCCAGCCATTATTTTTCATGCGGATGTTGGCGCCGTCAGCCGTGGTGTCGGTGCCCGTGAACGCAGCGTTGCCGGTCACTTCGATCATGCTCAGATCGATCAGGTTGCCGGTGGTCTTGCTGCCGTCAGCCAGTGTCAGGTACACGCGGCCATCGCTTTCCGACGCATCTACCGCTTCGTCCTGGGACAAGAGGGTGCCGTTGTTGACAACCTTCAGCGCGCCGCCCTGATTGATGCCATCGATATCAAAACCGCCGATCACAATGGCGGCGTCTTGGGTCTGAATCAGGCCGTTGTTAACGATGTGCGCTTGCTCGCTGGCGAAGCTGACGCCGTCGGCGCGAATGCCTTCGGCATCTTCGCCCATGGCAATGATGGTGCCGTTGTTCTCGATCCCGCGTACATCGGCGCGGTCGTTGACATTACTCACGCCGTTCCAGCGCTCGGAGCTGGTCACATCAACGGCGGTGCTGCCGACACCGGTCACTTGAATCAGGCCGTTGTTGATGAATCGGCCGTCCAGCTGGCCGCCTTCCATCTGAAAGGCTTTGGCATCGGTGCCTTCAGCAATGATCTTGCCCGAGGCGGTGTTTTTGAAATCACCGTTGATATGCGTCGAGCCAGAAATATACGCAGCCCGTGAGACGTCACGGTCGTCCTCGCCCACATCCGGTTCGCCTTTAGCGCTCAACAACCCTTCGTTGATGACATCACCGCCCACCACGGCCGGATCAATCAACCACGCGGTTGCGCCATTGCCTTGGGAGCTGACACTGCCTTTATTGATCAGGTTGCCGCCAACCGTGTTGTTAGCCCACATCACGTCGCCGTTCGACGGGTTGGGGTTGTACCAACTGTCCATGTCGATACCGCCACCCGAGCTATTGCTTGAAGTAATCGTGGCGTTGAAGACCAGGTCTTTGGCGAAGTCCGAACCCAGGATATGAAGCGCGTCCACACCCTCTTGGGCGTGATTCATCGACCCGGTGATTTCGACGTTTTCGCTGAACTGCTGGCGTTCGAGGGTCAGGCCGGCATCGGTCAGTTGCAGCGTTTGCGCATGAACAGGCAGGGCACAGGTCGTGATGGCGAGAGCAAGTAGGCTTTTACGGAATAGAACAGGGGACACAAATTCTTCCTTAAACATCGGCTGATAATCCAGGCGCTTCCATGCATGTGCTTTTTAAAGCGAATGATGGCCAAGCGCCACACACAAAAGCGCGGCGATCTTAAAGGAGATGATGGCTAATTAACACTGTTGAATGATGGCAATCATTCACTACGGGACATGACGGGCAGGGCGCTGCGAATCCGCAAGCGGGCTGATTGCAGGCAACAGGGAATGCCTCGGGTCGCTAGGGGAGGGAAGACAGCATGGTGGGGTTTTTTAAGCACACACAAAAAAGGCCCACCTTGCGGTGAGCCTCTTTCGGTGTTTCGTATGGTGCCGGCACCAAGAGTCGAACTCGGGACCTACTGATTACAAGTCAGTTGCTCTACCAACTGAGCTATACCGGCGTTATGGGCGACGAGTATACCGGGATGTTTTGGCTTGTAAACCCCTGATATCAGACTATTTTCACAGTCTCTGCCGCAACGCTGGCGGCATCGGGGTTGTGGAGGTTTTCCAAGCTGTCGAATGACTCGCAAAGATCAGCCAATTTGGGCATTACGCGCGGGCAAACCCCAGTTCAAACAACGTTCCGCTGTCGTCGCTGCTGACGCGGACTTGGCCGTCGTGCAGGTGCATGATCGAGCGCACGATCGCCAACCCCAGGCCGCCCGAGTCCCCCGGTTCTGCCCGCGACGGGTCGATCCGGTAGAAGCGGTCGAACAATTTGTTCAAGTGCTGCGGATCAATCGTCGGCCCGGTGTTGTGGACGCCGATCCAGCAGTACCCCGGTTCATCTCGTCGCAGCAACCTGACCGTCGACCCCGGCTCGGCATGGCGCACGGCATTGGCCAGCAGGTTGCTCAGGGCCCGTTGCAGCAAGTGCAGATCCGCCGTCAGCGTCCCGTGGAGCTGGTTGTCCAGGCGCAGTTGACGGTCTTCGGCCAGGGCGTCGAAGTAATCACACAGCTCTTGGCCCACGTCCTGCAGGTTGACTGGGTGCAGGTGCAGCGGGCGCTGGCCGTGTTCGGCGCGGGCGAGGAACATCAGGTTTTCAGCCATGCGGTTCAGGCGTTCGTATTCTTCGATGTTCGAGGCCAGCACGTCCTGATATTCGGCCGGGCTGCGCGATTGGTTCAGCGCCAGGCTGTTGCTGCCCAGCAGGTTGTGCAGCGGGGTGCGGATCTCATGGGCCAGATCGGCCGAAAACTGGGACAGCCGCTCAAAGCTGTCTTCAAGCCGCGCCAGCATGGCATTGAGTGCTTGCACAGGTTCTTTGAGTTCGCTGGGCACGTTATCCACAGGCATGCGCTGGTCGAGGCTGCGTGGGTTGATGCCGCGCATGGCCTGCGCCAGTGTGTGCAAAGGTTTCAGGCCGCGACGCAACAACAGGCCGCCCAGGGCGAAGGCCAGCAGCGTGCCCAGTCCGATGGCAACGTACAGGTTCAGGCGATAGCGGGCGAGGATGTGCTCGCGCTCTTCGAGACGTTTACCGACCATCACGCTCAAGGTCTCGCCGGCTGGCCCCTGCGCCATGCCCGCCAGCAGCACGGTCGCATCGCGGGTCTGGATGTCGGCCCGTTGCGGCGCGCGGTCTTTGGCGATGGGTGGCAGCGTGGGCAGGGCTTGTTGATGCGGGTTGATGGCGATGACCTGCCCGCCATCCTGACGGTTGACCAGCAGCACGCTGTCCTGATTGCCCAGCATGTTCTGGTACAGGCGCGGGCGGGCTTGCAGGGCTTCGAGGCTGTCACTGTCGTGGAGCAAGGCGCGCATCTGTTCCAGTCGCCCGAGCAGCGCCTGATCGTCCCGCAGGGCCAGCTCCGATGCCAACGAGCGATACAGAAACACCCCAATCACGCTCAGCACCAGCGCGCAGGTCAGGGCAATCGCCAGCGCCAGGCGCCAGGCGATGGATTTACTCATCGGGCGCTTCCAGTTGATAACCGACGCCGCGCACCGTGTGGATAAGTTTGGGCATGTAGGGGTCGTCGACCTTGGAACGCAGGCGGCGCACGGCGACTTCGACCATGTTGGTGTCGCTGTCGAAGTTGAGGTTCCAGACCTGCGAGGCGATCAGGGTGCGTGACAGCACTTCGCCCTGACGGCTGGCCAGTAAATGCAACAGTGCGAATTCTTTGTTGGTCAGGCTGATGCGCTGGCCGCCCCGGCTGACGCGACGGCGCAGCACGTCGATTTCAAGGTCCGCGATGGTGTAGGACTCAGCCTCGCGCATCGGGCCACGGCGCAACAGGGTGCGCACCCGCGCCAGCAGTTCAGCGAAGGCGAAGGGCTTGAGCAGGTAGTCGTCGGCGCCCAGTTCCAGGCCACGCACGCGGTCTTCGATGGCGTCTTTGGCCGTCAGGAACAACACCGGTGTGGCGCCTCGCTGGCGAATCAATTGCAGCAACTGCCAGCCATTGAGCCCCGGCAGCATCACATCCAGGATGACCAGGTCGTAGGCCTGCTGCTCGATAAAGTAACGCCCGTCCAGGCCGTTCAACGCCACATCCACGGCAAAGCCGGATTCTTTCAGGCCTTTGGCCAGAAACTCCGCGGTCTTGGCTTCGTCTTCCACCACTAACAAACGCATCGCACACCTCGATCAATCGTCTGCACAGGCTAGGGGCTGTTCGCGTTTTATTGCAAGCCGCGTCGCGGGTTACAGGTGAAACGCGGCCCGAAGGGATGAAAGCCCACGTGGCTGCTGTGAAACGGGAACAGATCCTAGGCGCCTTCGCGGGTGTTTCCTATTACAAACTTGTAATCCAACTGACGGGGTTCTGACGAACAGCGCCGGGTAAGGTGGCGTCATTCATTCAGGAGCAAGCCCAATGATGCTGAAAACCCTGCTGTCAGGCGCGGCCATGGTCGTTGCCATCAACGCTCAGGCCGCCCCTGCATTGCCGCGGCATGCGGAGCTGGATCTGACCACGGCGCGGCAACTGGCCGATGCCACCCTCGCGCACTGTACCGGTACTTTTAGCGTGCTGGACCGGGGTGGCAACGCACTGGTGACCATGCGACCTGAAAGCGTCGGGCCGCACAATGCCGTGGCCAGCCAGCGTAAAGCCTACACCGCGCTCTCCACCAAAACCCCGACCCGGCTGTTTGCCGAGCGGGCACGCAACAATCCCGAAGCATCCAACCTCAATTCGATCCCGGAATTGCTGCTGTTGGGCGGCGGCGTCCCGCTGTTTGCCGGGAGTGAACTGGTAGGGGCGCTGGGCGTGGCCGGTGCCGGTGGGGCTGAGCAGGATGAAGCCTGTGCAGTCAGCGCCGCGCAAGCCGTCGGCCTGACGATTACGCGTTAATTGTTATTAACTGGAGGATGACCGATGAAAGCTTTACGTATGACGATGGCCGCTTTGAGCCTCAGCGCGGTGTCCAGCCTGGCATTGGCCGCAGGCAACCCATTGAGCGTGCATGTGTTGAACCTCGAAAACGGCTTGCCGTCGCCGGGTGTCAACGTGACGCTGGAGCAACACGTTGGTGAGAACTGGCAGCCGCTGGCGCAGGGCGTGACCAACGAACAAGGGCGCATCAGCGAGCTGTTCCCGGCCAAAAAGGCCCTGGAAACCGGCGAATACCGCGTGGTGTTCAAAACCGGCGACTACTTCAAGAAGGCCGGGCGCGACACGTTCTTCCCGGAGATTCCGGTGATTTTCGACGTGAAAAACGTCGATCAGCACTACCACATCCCGCTGCTGCTGAGCCCATACGGCTTCTCGACCTATCGCGGTTCCTAGTACAAAAGGCAGGCCCACTGCTGGCGTCAGTTATCCACAGCGCTGCGCCAGCAGCATCAGGTTACGCGGGGTCAGGTGACGGTCGCAGAATGCGCCCAGTTGCACGTCGTAGCCGTTTTCACTCAGGTACAGCGCGCGATCCAGCACCAGCCACAGCTCCAGCGGACGCCGGAATAAGCCGCGCACCAGTTCCAGGTTGCGCACCTGCGCCAGCCGCTGCCACCCCGCCGCTTCCAGCGCCGCCCAGTCTTCGGTGCCGGTTGTGGATAAGTGCTTCAGTGCCGCCAAGTCCCCGCAATAGTCCGCAAACGGCTTGTTCAGCCACGTGCTCGGTAACGACGGTGTGGATAAGTAGTCGTCACACTGCCGCGCCTGCCGCTGCCACACATCAAACCCCAACCGCCGCGCCATCGATTCATCGCGCTGGCGCCGTACGCGGCTGCCTGCGGTGACGGTCTCGCTCATGGGCAGACTCAAGTCTTCCCGGCTCAGCAACAAGCCCGAGGCACGGGCGGCTGTGGATAACGGCTGATAGGTCGGGGTGCTGATGCGGTTGTAACAACACGGCGAGAGTGCCAGTTGTCCACAGCCGGCGGCGCTCGCCAATTGCAGCAGCCGGACGTGCAGATCGCCACAGGCATGCAGCGCGACCGGTGTCATATCGGCCGTCAACTGCGCGGCGGCCTCGGCCGTGAGCACGTCTTGTTGCACGTGCCGGGCGTCGAGGCGGTGACGCTGGCTGAGCAATTGACCGGACTCAATCAGCGCCGGGTCGTATTCCAGGCACGTCAATCGCTGCCCTGAGCTGAGCAGGCGGCGCCCCAAATGGCCTTTGCCCGCGCACCAGTCCAGCCAATGAGTGGGCGGGGTCTGAAACGTCAGGCACTGAGCGAAGGCGTCGATCTGCTGCCATTTACGCCCCGGCACGTCGACCTGCAAGCGCGGTAGCGCTGGCATGAACCCTTGCGTCGGCAAGGCCGACACAGCGCTCAAGGCACGCGACATCGCCGCCAGCGCCGGAAACGGTGCAGGGGCGGGCAGGTGATGCGGTTGGTTGTGGTTGTCTTCGGCGTCCTGTAACGAACGCTGGCGCAACCACTGCGCCAGTTCGGGGTGTTGCGCTTCCCACGGCATAGTCAACTGCGTGAATGGCCGCGGGCGCCACAGGTGTTGATGCTGGCTGAGCCAGCGGTCCAGCGCCTGGAAGCGGGTGAGCAATGACGCTCCCCGCAACACGTCGGCCTTATCGGCCCTGGCAGGCATCGACGCGCAACCAGCGCTCCAGCAGCTTGAAGCCCTGAATCAGCACAAACGACATGACCAGATAGATCACACCGGCAATCAGGAACATGTCCACCGTCTGGTACGTGCGGGCAATGATGGTGCGGGTCATGCCGGTCAGTTCCAGCAGGGTCACGGTACTCGCCAGCGAACTGGCCTTGAGCATCAGGATCACTTCATTGCTGTACGCGGGCAGGCCGATGCGTGCAGCACGCGGCAGCACAATGTGGATCAGGGTCTTGAAGCGCGACATGCCCAGCGCCCGCGCGGCTTCGATTTCACCCGGCGGGATGGCCTGAATGGCGCCCCGCAGGATCTCGGCAATGTACGCCGCTGTGTGCAGGGTCATGGTGATGACCGCGCACCAGAACGGGCTGCGCAGGTACGGCCACAACACGCTGTCGCGCACCGCTTCAAACTGCCCGAGGCCGTAATACACCAGAAACAACTGGATCAGCAGCGGCGTGCCGCGGAAGAAAAAGATGTACGCATACGGCAGCGAGCGCACGTACCACAGCCGGGACGAACGGGCGATGCCCAGCGGGATGGCGACGATCAGGCCGGCGATCACCGACAGCGCGGTCAGTTCGAGGGTCAGGGTTGCGCCCTGAATCAGCTTGGGCAGCCACTTGATGAAGAGTTCCCAGACCATTACGTTCTCCTCACAAAGCCGCGCGCTGCGCGTTTTTCAAGCACATGCATGGTGCCCATGGCCAGCACGGTCAGGCCCAGGTACATCACGGCGGCCACCATGTAGAAGGTGAACGGGTGTTTGGCGAAGGTCACAGCGTTTTGTGCCTGACGCATGATTTCTTCCAGACCGATCACCGACACCAGCGCGGTGTCTTTCATCAGGATCATGAACAGGTTGCCCAGACCGGGCAGGGCGATCCGCCACATTTGCGGCAATACCAGCCGGGTGAAAATCCGTGGCTTGGTCAGGCCCAGCGCCAGGCCCGCTTCGCGATGGCCTTTGGGGATGGCCAGAATGGCGCCGCGAAACACTTCAGTGGCGTACGCGCCAAAGCACAAGCCCAGCGCGATGACACCCGCCGCGAACGCGCTGAGGGTCAGGTCGGGCATGCCGAGGAACTCGCCCAGCGCGCGCACGGCATTCACGCTGCCGAAATAAATCAGCAACACCCACAACAGCTCTGGCACACCGCGTACCAGCGTCGAATAAGTGCTGCCCAGCCAGCGAACCGGCTTGTAGGGCGAGGTTTTGGCCAGTGCGCCGAGCAAGCCCAGCACCAGGCCCAGGCACAGCGCGGTGAGTGCCAGTTTGACGGTCATCAGCGCGCCAGCGGCAAGCGCCGGGCCGAATCCGTATAAGTCGATAGTCATAAATAGGCAGGCTTTGCTAGGGACCGGCGCCACCTTGCGGCGCGCCGGTCAGGCAGGTCATTCAATGCTGAATGGGAAATACTTGTCGTTGATCTTCTTGTAGGTGCCGTCTTCTTTGATTTCTTTGAGGGCAAGGTTCAACTTGGTGCGCAGATCGGATTCGCCTTTGCGCAGCGCAATGCCGACTTTGTCGTCTTCGTTGATCGGATCCTTTTTGAACTCGAAGGCCTCACCGGGCTTGCTCTTCAACCAGTCGTAGATGGCGTACTTGTCGGCCAGTAACGCATCGACGCGGCCCGAAGCCAGGTCGAGGTAAGCGTTTTCCTGAGTGTCATACAGCTTGATGTCACCACCGACGTTGTCTTCCAGCCAAGTGGCGGCCTGGGTCGCACGTTGGGTGCCGAGTTGTTTGCTTTTGAGCGAGTCGATGTCAGTTTCGAACTTGACCTTCTTAGAAGCCACGAACTGCTGTTTGTTGGAGTAGTACGGGTCGGTGAAATCAACGGCCTGTTTGCGTTCGTCAGTGATCGACAGCGACGACACGATGAAGTCGAACTTCTTGGCATTCAGTGCAGGGATGATGCCGTCCCAGTCCGAGGTCACCACCTCGCACTCGGCCTTCATCTTGGCGCACAGGGCCATGGCGATGTCGTAGTCGAAACCGACGACCTGGCCACTTGCGTTTTTGTTATTGAACGGAGGGTAAGCCCCCTCAATGCCGACTTTGTACTTATCCACAGCCAAAGCGTTCGCACTGAACACCAGCGTGGCGGCAGCGGCCAGAAGAAACTTTTTATAGTTCTGCATGCGTGTTGCTCCGTTAGCGGTTGCTGGACATGAATTGTTTGCAGCGCGCTGAAACCGGGTTATCGAAAACCTGTTCAGGCGACCCTTGCTCTTCGATCAGACCCTGGTGCAAAAACACGACTTCGGTGGACACCTGACGGGCAAAGCCCATCTCGTGGGTGACCAGCAACATCGTGCGGCCTTCTTCGGCGAGTGCGCGGATCACACTTAGTACTTCCTGGACCATTTCCGGGTCAAGCGCCGATGTCGGTTCATCGAACAGAATCACCTTGGGCTGCATGGCCAGCGTGCGCGCAATCGCGGCACGTTGTTGCTGGCCGCCGGACAGCTCGGAGGGGTAGGCGTGGCGTTTGTCAGCGATGCCGACCTTGGCCAGCAGCGCTTCTGCCACTTCAATGGCCTCGGCTTTGCTCTGCCCCAGCACCCGGCGTGGCGCCTCGATGATGTTGTCGAGGATGCTCATGTGCGGCCACAGGTTAAAGTTTTGAAACACAAAACCCAGTTCGCTGCGCATGCGGTTGATTTGCTTGCCATCGGCCGCAATCAATTCGCCATTCTTGGCCTTTTTGAGCGCCAGCTCTTCACCGGCCACGATGATCTGGCCTTCGTGGGGGTTTTCTAACAGGTTGATGCAGCGCAAGAGCGTCGATTTGCCGGAACCGGAAGAACCCAGGATCGAGATCACGTCACCGTCGCGTGCGGTCAGCGAGATACCTTTGAGTACCTCAAGCTCGCCGTAGCGTTTGTGCAAATTGCGGATTTCAAGCGCGGGCGTGGCCAGAGCCATGTGCGGTCCTCATTGTGTTCGGGTGCGATCCTGCTATTGGGCGGCCGTCCTGGCGAAGGCCAAGCTAGCATAGGGCTGCAAAGGCCACCAACCGTCTCAGGGGTACAAAAAAGGCTGGGGGCAGTCGTGGGTCGCATTGCGACAGCAGACTGTCGCGTAGACAACAACCGAGCCGGTGTTTTGCCCTCGGGCCAGACAGGTATCGCGTAAAAAAGGTCGCGATGGTGCCAGTTTTGGCCCTTCGTTGGAAGCACGAACCTACTAAAGGTCAAAGATGCGCACAGGTTTGGGGCCTGTGTGGCGCAAATGGGTAATCTGGGTGCGTTTTCGGTAGGTGTAACTGAGTGTTACGGTAACGAATTCATCGAAAGCCTTGCGCTAAAGCGCCCGTGTTTTTTTCTGCGCACCTTTGCAGCCCGCGGAAAACGGCACTTTGTCACATTTTGGCTCACTTATTGCGTCAAGGATTCGAAACGCCTGTGTTGGTTACTTTTTACGAATGTCAACGCAGGTGCTCGGAATGGCTTCAATTAAAGGTAGTCGCAATGAGCAATACGCAATCCTCTAACCATCTGGAACAAGGGCTCAAGCCACGGCATGTGACCATGCTGTCGATTGCCGGTGTCATCGGCGCCGGCCTGTTTGTGGGCTCCGGTCACGCCATTGCGCAGGCGGGCCCCGCCGTGCTTCTGGCCTACGCCGCCGCCGGTACGCTGGTAGTGCTGGTGATGCGCATGCTGGCCGAGATGGCCGTGGCCTCACCCGATACCGGCTCGTTCTCCACCTATGCCGACCGTGCCATTGGCCATTGGGCCGGTTTCACCATCGGCTGGCTGTACTGGTGGTTCTGGGTCCTGGTGATTCCGCTGGAGGCCAACGCCGCCGCTACCATCTTGCACGCGTGGTTCCCGGACACCGCCATCTGGGTCTTTACCCTGGTCATCACCTTATTGCTGACCGCCACCAACCTGTTCAGCGTCAAGAACTACGGCGAGTTCGAGTTCTGGTTCGCCCTGGTCAAAGTGCTGGCGATCATCGGCTTCATCATTTTGGGCGTACTGGCGGTCTTCGGCTTGTTACCCAACAGCCAGGTCAGCGGTGTTTCCCATCTGGTCGACACCGTCGGCTTCATGCCCAACGGCATGGGCGCGGTACTGGCCGCCATGCTGACCACCATGTTCTCGTTCATGGGCACTGAAATCGTCACCATCGCGGCGGCCGAATCCAAAGACCCGAGCAAGCAAATCACCAAGGCCACCAACTCGGTCATCTGGCGGATCGGCTTGTTCTACCTCGTGTCGATCTTCCTGGTCGTGGCGCTGGTGCCGTGGAACGACGCGGGCCTGGCGCAGGTCGGTTCGTACCAGACCGTACTGGATCGCATGGGCATCCCGAACGCCAAGCTGATCGTGGACATCGTGGTGCTGATCGCTGTGACCAGTTGCTTGAACTCGGCGCTCTACACCTCGTCGCGCATGCTGTTCTCGTTGAGCAACCGTGGCGACGCCCCGGCGGTGGCCAAACGCACCAACGCCAGCGGCACGCCTTACTGGGCGGTGATGATGTCCACCGGTGCGGCGTTTCTCGCGGTATTCGCCAACTACGTCGCCCCGTCGCAAGTGTTTGAATTCCTGCTCGCCAGTTCCGGCGCCATCGCCCTGTTGGTGTATCTGGTGATCGCCGTGTCGCAACTGCGCATGCGCCAAAAGCGCACCGCCGAAGGCGAAAACATCGCGTTCAAAATGTGGCTGTTCCCGGGCCTGACCTGGGCGGTGATCGTGTTCATCGTGGCGATTTTGACCGTCATGCTGTTTCAGGAAGCGCATCAGGTCGAGATCATCGCCACCGGCCTGCTGAGCATCTTT
Source organism: Pseudomonas lundensis (assembly GCF_015377145.2). NCBI lineage: Bacteria > Pseudomonadati > Pseudomonadota > Gammaproteobacteria > Pseudomonadales > Pseudomonadaceae > Pseudomonas > Pseudomonas lundensis. The sequence continues at coordinate 4,672,098 of NZ_CP062158.2, read as the reverse complement.
GTGGTCACGGCGGGCCTGCTGGTCGCCCGTCGTCGACGCATTGAAAAAATGGGGGCACCGGTACTCAACTGACGCCAGGACGGCACAACCGGCTGAGTGCCACCCAGACCGCCATCGACACTGATGGCGGTCTTTTTTTTGGGTTGAACAAAGCCCACCGGGATGACCGTTGATCACTATCTGCGGGGTATTTCTCACTCTGTGGGAATGCAATTTCAGCTAATGGGAAACTCCGTGCACCATGCGAGCAAGAGCATGGGGCCGACAATGAACAACAACACGCCAACAGATCGCTTACTGCACATCCTCGTCACGCTGGGGCAATCCGGCGAGGCCATCTCCGCCCGCGAGCTGTCCGTACAACTGGGCCAGCCGCTGAGCAGCACTTACCGCCACCTCAAAACCCTGCTGCGTTGGGGGCTGGCCGAAGAAAACGGACAGGGCCGCTACCTGCCCGGCCCGGCCTGTTTGCAACTGGCCAAAAAATTCGACCGCGAGGCGGTTCTGGTCACGCTGGCCAAGCCCGAACTCAAACGGCTGGCCGACCTGAGCCAGGAAAGCGTGGCGCTGATGGTGCCCAGTAATGGCCAGGCGATCTGCATTGAACTGGTCGACAGCCCGCAGCCGCTGCGTTGCTGTTACCAGAAAGGGTTGGCCCAGCCGCTGTTGGTCGGCGCCTCGGCGCGGGTGCTGCTGGCGCACATGGACCCGGCTCACAGCCTCGCCCTGTTGCACAGCCAGGGCGTCGACGCGCCCGCGTGCGCCGACTACCAGCGCAGTTTTGAGCAGATCCGCGCTCAGGGTTACGCCGTCAGCCTCAGTGAAATCGACGACGGCATCTGGGGCGTCAGCGCCCCCTTGATCGACAGCCGCGAGCGCCTGCAAGGCGCCATCAGCCTTATGGCCCCCGCTTTTCGCGCCCAGCAACGCAGCGAACGCCTGATCCGTTGGACGCAGGACGTCGCGCTGCGCCTGAGCGCTCGCCTGGATTGAATGTAATGGGAGTTTTCGCATGACCGTTGTACCTGACATGACCCTGTGGACAGGCCGCATTGACGCCGCCGAAGGGCAGGGCGCCCTGCGCTGGCATCAATGGATCAAACCGCTGGCGCCGGGTATGCCGGCGGGCGCGGCGCTCATTGGTCTGGCCAGTGATGAAGGCGTCAAACGCAATCAGGGGCGCACGGGCGCGCGTCTTGGGCCACCGGCCTTGCGCTCGGCGCTGGCCAATCTGGCCTGGCACGGCAGCGCGCCGTTGTATGACGCCGGGGACGTGGCCTGTGTGGGCAGCGACCTCGAAGGCGCACAACACGCTTACGCCGCGCAGGTCACTGAGCTGCTGACCCAAGGGCATTTGCCGCTGGGGCTGGGGGGCGGGCATGAAATCGCCTACGCCAGTTTCAGCGGGCTGGCCGATTACCTGCGCGGGCAAACCCCCGCACCGCGCATCGGCATTCTCAATTTTGATGCGCACTTTGACCTGCGCCACGCCGAGCAAAGCAGTTCCGGCACGCCCTTCCGGCAAATCGCCGAGTACTGCCAGCGCGCCGACATGCCGTTTGCGTATTGCTGCCTGGGCGTCAGTCAGTTGAACAACACCCAGGCCCTGTTCGAACAGGCCGAGCGGCTGAACGTGCGTTACCGCCTCGACCGGCACATGAACAGCTGGGACATGCCCGCGCTGGAGGCCGCGCTGGATGAGTTTTTGCGTGGCGTTGACCACCTCTACCTCACGCTTTGTCTGGACGTGCTGCCTGCCAGTCAGGCGCCGGGCGTGAGTGCGCCGTCCGCACACGGGGTCGACCTGAACATCGTTGAGCACCTGGTGCGGCGCGCCAAGGCCAGCGGCAAAGTGCGCATGGCCGACATTGCCGAACTCAACCCCGGCCTGGACCTGGACCACCGAACCGCCCGCATTGGTGCGCGGCTGCTGGCCAGCCTGATTGATTAAGTTTTTCGCTCGTCCCTGAACCCGCTTGTTGAATCATAAAAAAAAGAGAAATTCGCCATGCTGACATTCCAACTGGATGCGCTGAGCACCCTGGCTCTCGCGCTGCTCCTGCTGGGCCTGGGTGCCCAACTGAAAAAACGCAGTTATTGGCTGCGCCAACTCTGCGTCCCCGCGCCGGTGATCGGGGGCTTCGGTTTTGCCTTGCTGATCTGGTTGCTGCGCGATCGGCAACTGCTCGACCTGACCCTCGACACGAGCCTGCAAACCCCGTTGATGGTGGCGTTCTTTACCACCGTCGGGTTGGGCGGCAGCCTGGGGCTGTTACGCAAGGGCGGCAAGTTGCTGTTTATCTACCTCGGGGCGTGCTGGGGGCTGGCGCTGGTGCAAAACGTGGTCGGCGTGAGCGTGGCCAAGGCGCTGGGCATCGACCCGCTGCTGGGGATCATGGCGGGGGCGGTTTCGCTGGAAGGCGGGTTCGGCGCAGCGGCGGCGTTCGGCCCAATTGCCGAAAACCTGGGGGCCGTGGGGGCGACCACCGCTGCACTGGCGGCGGCCACCTTCGGCATGGTGGCGGGCGGCTTGCTCGGCAGCCCGTTGGCGCGCTGGTTGATCGAACGCAACGCGCTGAGCGTCAAGGCAGAAGACGCCGGGGACCTCAAAGCCTTTGAAGGGGTCGTGCACACGCCGCCTGCGGCACTGGACGCGGCGACCCTGCTGCGCCTGCTGACCTGCATCGTGGTGATCATGGTGGTGGGTTTCTGGCTGGGCGCCAGCCTGCAACAGCACTTGGGCATCGTGTTGCCCAGTTACGTGGGCGCCATGTTCGTGGCGATCGTGCTACGCAACCTCAACGACCGCACCCAGGCGGTAGAGCTGCCCGACCATGCGGTCAGCACCTTGGGCGATGTCAGCCTCGGCATGTTCCTGACCATGGCCATGATGAGTCTCAAATTCTGGGAACTGGAAAAGCTCGGCATGCCCTTGCTGGTGATTCTGGTGGTGCAGGTGGTGATCATGCTGTTGCTGTGCATCTTCGTGCTGTTCCGCCTGTTTGGCGGCAACTACGACGCGGCGGTGCTGTGCGCAGGCTTCATGGGGCACGGGCTGGGCGCCACGCCCAATGCCGTGGCCAACATGGGCGCGATCTGCGATCACTACAAAGTGTTTTCGTACAAAGCCTTCATCATCGTGCCGTTGTGTGGCGCGGTGTTGATCGACATTGTGGCGATCCCGATGATCACCTGGTTCATCAACGCCTTCGCCTGATCTGTCCACAGGCCGCTGGCCTTGGCGCGTCACCGGTTAAGGGTGACGCGCCAGGGCCGGAGGGCCGTCAGGCAACCCTGGGCACGGTAAAGCGGAACTCGCTGCCTTCTCCCGGCTTGCTCTCGGCCCGCAACTGGCCGCCGTGGGCCTTGATGATGCCCTGCGAGATGTAGAGCCCCAGCCCTGTGCCGGCTGCATTGCCCTCCTTGGCCGTCCAGTAGCGTTCGAAGATGTGCGGCAACTGCTCAGGCGCAATGCCTTTGCCCGAATCGCGCACGCTGAACACGATTTCATCGCCATTGGACATGGCCGCCACGCCGATCTTGCCATCGGCCGGGGTGAACTTGATGGCATTGCCGATCAGGTTCGACAGCACCTGAAACAGACGCTCCGGGTCGGCGTGGATCTTCAGGTCGGGCTCGGCGTTGAAGGTCAGTTCCACCGACTTGTCCAGCGCCAGAGGCGCCAGCAGCGAGAACGCTTCTTCGAAGATCTGCGCCACGTCCAGCGGCTGCGGGTTGATGGTGTAGCGCCCGGCTTCGATCTTGGAGGTGTCGAGCAAGTCTTCCAGCAACACGTTCATGCGGCTGCTGGCTTGCTGCATGGTGTCGATGGCCGAGGTGATACGGCGCGAGGTGTGCGGGCCGTCGCTGCTGAAGGCTTTTTGCATCATGCCGCAGAGCATCGAAATGATGGTCATGGGGCTGCGCAAGTCGTGGGAGACCACGGCCACCAGTTCGTCGCGGGCACGCACGGCCTGTTGCTCGCGCAGCACCTGACGGGCGAGGTCGTTTTCCAGTGCCGAACGGCGCAAGTCATTGGCGGCGAACAGGTCGCCATGGCTCCACTTGCTGGAAATACCGTCCATTTCGACCTTCCACAGCTCAAACGACGTGCGCGGGCTCAGGCGCAGCCCCGTGGCGCTGGGCTCCAGATTGAGCGGCTTTTTCGGGTCGCCGCTCCACGGGATGCTTTCCTTCACCTCTTTGCGAAACCACAGCACCGCGTTGTCCACCGGCTTGGGCAGGGTCATGGCCAGCAGGCCGCTGGCGATGTCCTTGTACCCGGCGGCGGGCGCATAGACCGTTGACAGGTGATGGCTCGACAGCACCGACTCGCCCGACGCCTTGAACCACTGGTACAAGGCACGGATTTCATCGGGTGGCGGGCACTCGCCGTAACGGTGCAGCACCTTATCTTCCAGGATCGCCACGCCGCTGGCGCCGGTCAGCGACATCAGCCGCTCAGGCTCGGCGGCCAGGCCGTCAAACACGTGTTCCTGGCTGTGGACCATGGCCGTGTTGAGCTGCACCAGCGCCTCCATTTTGGCTTCGCGCTGGCGGCTGATTTCCAGGGTTTGCAGGGCACTGATTTGCAGCGACAGCACCTGCCCGATGGTCTGGCAGGCCATGCGCAGCTCATGGGGGACGTGCAGCGGCTGACGATGCCCGCAACTGATCAGGCCCCACAACCGCTCCCCGTCCATCAGCGAAATGCTCATGGACGACAGCACGCCCATGTTGCGCATGTACTGGCAGTGGATCGGTGACACGCTGCGTAACACCGCGCCGCTCAAGTCCAGCGCTTGGCCCGTGTCAGGGCGCAGCCGCGGCACCAATTCGACCGGCTGGTAATCGGCGTTGGGGATGATGCGCAGCCAGTGTGTGCGATACAGCTCGCGGGCCTGTTCGGGGATGTCGGAGGCCGGGAAGAACATCCCGTTGAACAGCTCCATCGACGGCGCCGAGGCTTCAGCGATCACCTGGCCGTGGCCTTCTTCCTGAAACCGGTAGATCAACACACGGTCGTAGCCGGTGAGGGCCTGGATTTCCTCGACGCAGATGTCGTACAGGGCAGGCAAGGTTTTGGCCGCTTGCAGGCGTTGCAGCATGCGGCTCAGGTTGCGCACTTTGTCCATCGTGCTTTTGATTTGTAACGCGTCGGGCTTGAGTTCCAGCTCAAGCACCAGCACGCCGCTTTCGCGGTGCAACAGGCCTTCGTACGCAACCCCTTGCATGTCCAGCTCCAGCGGCGGCGCGTCCACGTGCGCGGCGAACCCGGCGGCCTGCGCAATGGCGGCCGCGGCGGTCGGGCCGGTGAGCATGCTCAGCGGTTGGCCCAGCAGCGCGTGGGGGTTCAGGCCGAACAGGTCCTGCACGTTGTGGCTGATTTGCTCGATGCACAGCGCGGGCTCGGACAAGGTCACCAGCACGCCGTGGGGCTGGATGGCGCCGGGGTAGCGGATCGGTTCGTCGGCGCAATTGACCAGCAGGGCTTCAAACGCCTCAGTGTCGAGTGAATTCATAGCAAAACCTCCTGGCGATCGAGCCATTGCTCGAAGCAGCTAAACGTTGAACAGGCAGCCTGTGCGGCTTCGCTTCGCCCTGTGGCATCGAGCGGCACACTGCCCAGAAATTCAATAAATGCCTTCCAGTGCTGGCCAGTGTCCTCGCCATACACAAACAGGAACGCACCGCCGTTATCGGCATCAAGGCCCAAATGCTCGGCCACCCGTTTGCGCAGCACATTGCCGCCTAGCGTGGCGCCTTCGAGCACATACAAAACACCCAGTGCCTGGGCTTCGCTGCGCACGGTGGGCAGGTGCTGGCAGCGGGGCAGCGCGTGCGGGTCTACGCCCAGCGCCCGCAAGTCCTGAACCAACGCAGGCGTCTTGAGTCGCGCCGCCAGGTCAAACCCTGACGGGATGAACGCGCTGTGCGTCAGCCGGTCTTCCAATGCCTGATAAAACCCGAAATAGGCACTTAGCAAGCGGGTGTAATACTCAAGGTCGAGCGTGTCTGAAAAAAACGGTAGCCGTTGCTCTAACGCAACATGCAAGGTGTGTGTACCGGCGCGCAGATCGTTCAGGACGCTGGGCGCGGCGGGGGGAGATTGGACTGGTGGCATGCCGTGTAACAGGGCTCTCTGCGTGCGCAAAAAATAGGCGCTCATGACTTTCTGAAGCCATGGCATGAAAAAAGTGCAATAAATCTGACAGGTCTTAGCGGAAAATTCTGGCAGATTGACAGCACCTTGTGCGACCCCAATGACACCGCACAGGATCGACGGTACACCTGAACCCGTATTGATATGGCCCCGTGACTGCGAGGAATCACCATGCTTGAACTGCGCCCCAACTGTGAATGCTGTGATTGCGATTTGCCGTCGGACGCCTCCCAGGCGCGTATCTGTTCGTTCGAATGCACCTTCTGCGCGACGTGTTCGGAACAGAAGCTGGGCGGCCTGTGCCCCAACTGCGGCGGCGAACTGCTGCCTCGCCCGCGTCGTCCGGCCAGCAAGCTGGCCCGGCATCCGGCGTCCACGGTGCGGGTCAATAAACCGCAGGGGTGCGCACCCGGCGCCTGAGGCGGGCTTGCCGTTACATATGGAAGTCCATATATTCGGGCGTCCCTCTGTAAGGTCCTGTGTCATGACTCAAACCGTTTCCCCGCCGTCGGTGTTCAAAGCCCTGGCGGATCCCACCCGTGCGCGGCTGGCGCTGCTGCTCGCGCAGGAAGGCGAGCTGTGCGTGTGCGAGCTGATGTGTGCGCTGGATGACAGCCAGCCCAAAATCTCCCGGCACCTGGCGCACTTGCGCCGGTGCGGGCTGTTACTGGATCGCCGTCAGGGCCAGTGGGTGTATTACCGCCTCAACCCGGCCTTGCCCGCGTGGGTCTCGGCGGTGCTGGACATCACCCTCAACGCCAACCGGGCCTGGCTGCACAGCGATGTGCAACGGCTGGGCGCCATGGGCGACCGCCCGCTACGCAACCCGTGCTGCTGAGCGGCGAGGACAGTTCGATGTGGGTAGCCAGTGCTATTTTTGTGTTCACGATTGTGTTGGTCATTTGGCAGCCGCGCGGCTTGGGCGTGGGGTGGAGCGCCTCTATGGGGGCTGTGCTGGCGCTGGCCTTTGGCGTGGTGCAGTTGAGCGACATTCCCTTGGTGTGGTCGATTATCTGGAACGCCACCGGCACCTTCGTGGCGCTGATTATCATCAGCCTGTTGCTGGATGAGGCGGGGTTTTTCGCGTGGGCGGCGTTGCATGTGGCGCGCTGGGGGCAGGGCCGTGGCAAGCGGCTGTTCGCCTTTATGGTGCTGCTCGGCGCGCTGGTCTCGGCGCTGTTTGCCAATGATGGCGCGGCGCTGATCCTGACCCCGATTGTGGTCGCCATGCTGCTGGCGTTGCGCTTCTCGCCTGCGGCGACCCTGGCGTTTGTGATGGGCGCGGGGTTCATCGCAGACACCGCCAGTTTGCCCCTGGTGGTGTCGAACCTGGTGAACATCGTGTCGGCTGACTTCTTCAAGATCGGCTTCAACCAATACGCAGCGGTCATGGTGCCGGTCAACCTGGTGAGCGTGGCGGCGACGCTGGGCATGCTGCTGTGGTTCTTTCGCCGCGATATTCCGGCGCGCTACGACCCGGCCGAGCTGGATGCGCCCGCCAGCGCCATTCACGACCGCGCCACGTTCATGGCCGGTTGGTGGGTGCTGGGGATTCTGCTGGCAGGGTGTTTTGCGCTGGAGCCGCTGGGCATCCCGATCAGCGCCATCTCGGCGTTATGCGCCGCCTTGCTGCTGTTGATCGCGGCACGCGGGCACCGGATTTCAACCCGCAAGGTGCTCAAGGAAGCGCCCTGGCAGATCGTGATTTTCTCCCTCGGCATGTATTTGGTGGTCTACGGCCTGCGCAATGCCGGGCTGACCCAGGCGCTGGCCGGTTGGCTCGACGCATTTGCCGTGCATGGCGTGTGGGGCGCCACCTTCGGCACGGGGCTGCTGACGGCGCTGTTGTCGTCGATCATGAACAACTTGCCGACGGTGCTGATCGGCGCGCTGTCGATCGACGCCAGCAGCGCCACGGGCGTGGTGAAGGAGGCGATGGTGTACGCCAACGTGATCGGCAGCGACCTGGGCCCGAAAATCACGCCGATTGGCAGCCTGGCCACGTTGTTGTGGCTGCACGTGCTGGCGCGCAAGGGGATCCGCATCACTTGGGGGTATTACTTCAAGGTCGGCATTGTGCTGACCGTGCCCGTGTTGCTGATCACCCTGGCGGCGCTGGCCGTTCGGTTGGGTGGCTGAGGGCGGTCAGTCGGCGGGCGCCTGCCCGAGGGCGTCCACGGTGGCTTTGACCGCGCGCAAGGCGTGGCTCAGCAGGAACGCCTGATGGGCGTCGATACACAGCGTGCCGGTGGCGGCTGCGTCCAGCGTGTGGGTGGCAGCGGACAGCAGTTCGCTGGCGCTGTGCAAGGCGTGAACGGCGGGGATGTCGGGTGTCACGCTGAACAGCAGGTGGTTGTGATGGGCCGGGCCGGTTTCGTGGAAGGCGAGCGGGGTGGTGAGGTGCGGCATGAAGGTCTCCAACTTTTCAGTAAGAGCTGCCACGTTCCTTCCTACGGGATTGGGTGGCAGCCATGTGCGGGGTAGGAATACCGGGAAAGTTGGCACCCGGCCAGACCGAAGTCTGCCCGCACACAGCTGCCATAGAGCGTTATTCCGGACATAAAAAAACGCCGGAAAGACAGTCTTGGGCGCTACGCGCCAACTTTGAATCGGGTTCCTACGCCCGGCCACGGGATTGACCGTGACGCTGCGGACTTTATCCCTCGCACACTGACTTGGCAAATCGGGCGCTGCGCACCGGAGCGCCGCCTGTCTGTCAGAGCGTGTTGCGGGCGCTGCGCTCGGCCAGCAGGCGCGAGGCTTCAACGTAAGCGGTCTGGAAGGCCGGGGTTTCGACCCATGCCAGCGCGGCGTCTTCGTCGTCACCGTGCACCGTCATGCGGAAGGCAATCAACAGGCCCATCAGAAAATCGGTGGCGTCTTCTTCCTCTTCCTCTGAAATCACCAGCTCCAACACCGGGTATTGCAGGAACACACTGCACATCGCTTGCAGGCCGCGGGTTTCGGCGGCTTTCATGGCCTGGAACAGGTCGTCGAAATCCTCAGGCTCAAAGCCGTTTTCCTTGATGTCCTGGAAGTCGAAAGTGCTGAGGTCGATTTTAACGTCATCGAACGGATGATCGATCAGGGCCGAGGCCGAGGCTTTCGCTGGCTTGCCCATGCGATTCTGTTTGGCTTTGGACTTGGCCCGCTGCGCGTGCTTGTGCTGTTTCTTTGGCGTTGCCATGAACGTGTGTCCTGTGGAGGCTGAGGAGAGGATTGAACTCCATCTCTTCGCAATCGCCAAGCGAAGTGGCTGGATATCCTTGTTCTATCTCCCCTTCACCCGTGTAAACCCGGGCCACAACCGGTAGGCCTGATAGACGACTTTTTATAAATCTTGAGAATCTTCCTACCGACAAGCCAAACACCTGTGAAGTAGCGTCCTGTTGCACTTAGGCGGTGAATACGGATCGTCAAATTGCAGAGGGGGTGTTATGGCGGTTAAGCATATCTTCCCCAGTACCCTGGGATGTAATGGGATGGATGGCAACCGGCGACATGCCGAGGCCACAGAGCAAGCACAGGCCGCTTGGGACAGAACACTGGCGGCGAATGCACGGAACGAGCGGGAAGCTGACGCACGCAGGCGTTCGATCAACACGCCGGATGAAGTGGCCTCACGAGGATGCGTCTTTGCCAAGCGTTGCACGCTGCCAGAAGGGACCATTAACTACATCAAAAACAAACTACGAAATGGCAAAGCCCCCTTCGCTCAAAGGCCAGAGCACAACGGTGAAATTCATAAGGAAGGCAGGCAGGGATCATGAAAAACACATTCAGCGAATACACAGAAAGCGAATTCGAAGCCCTGCTACAGCGCATCATTAGCTACGATGGCACGGAGCTGGAAGTAGACAAGATGGTGTTTCTCTTCGAAGAAGTGAGCGAGCATCCTGCCGGGTCCGACCTGATTTTCTACCCAGAAGACGGCGCTGATGATTCGGCATCAGGCATCACCAAGACGGTGAAAGCGTGGCGCGCTGCTCAAGGCTTGCCGGGATTCAAAGACGAGTGACCGATGGGCAATAGGGAAGTCCACCGAAGTCGGCTGTATCAAGCTGCTGGAGGAGGTCTCCAAGGAAGACGACCATGGTCGTGCTGACGTGCTCTTGCTGCACGTCGAGAAGGTAAGCGAGCACCCGGCAGGGCCAAGCTGAATCAACTCCCCGGAGCCGGGGCGGATAACGGCCTATGGTTTCGCATCACGCGCACCGCGTGACGTGTTGAAAGGCGATCGGGAGGGTTCAGAGGCCCTGTGGCGTGTCAGGGGGGACGAAAGGGCTGCGCGGGCGGACAAAGTGTGGCTGACGTGTCAGCGTGTCTGAGGGAGGCTCTTAAGCTGAAAACTGGATTCAGATTAAAACTATTCAGTGCTGGGGCTGGCACCGAAAGTCAGTTGGACTGCTTTCAATCCCACGCCTAAAGCGCCTTGGTCCAGAAATGGTCCAGCAACCATAAAATCGCAGGCAATAAAAAACCCCCAAGGACACATGGTTCCTTGGGGGTTTCTCGGTATTTTGGTGCCCAGAGACGGAATCGAACCGCCGACACGGGGATTTTCAATCCCCTGCTCTACCGACTGAGCTATCTGGGCAACGGGGCGCATTAGAAGCCTTTTTCGATAATCCGTCAAACACTTTTTTGAAAAATATTTAATTATTACCGTCGCTTACAGACCAAACCCTTTAAAACCGGGGTTTATTCGCTTGGCGGAACGTAGCCTTCTGCTTTTGCGTATTCCTCGCCGCTGAAGAACTTGTCCATCTCGCCTTGCAGGTATTTGCGGTCTTCGGCGTTCATCATGTTCAAACGCTTTTCGTTGATCAGCAGGGTTTGGTGTTTTTGCCAGTCGGCCCAGGCCTTGGCCGAGACGTGGTCGAATATGTCCTGACCTTTGGCGCCCGGAAAGGGCGCGCGTTCCAGCGCGGGCAGTTCTTCTTTGTACTTGCGGCACATGATGGTGCGGGTCATGACGACTCTCCTGCGTTCAATAGGTCGGCTGCGTGCTTGAGCAGTTTTTTCACCGGGGCCGCTAGGCCCAGGCGCGGCGGGGTGGCGAGGTTATACCAGAGCCAGTCAGCCTCGGCCACGTGATGGCCGGACTCCTTGACGTGGATCAGCCAGGGTTCGATGGCCAGCTGGAAGTGGCTGAACGTGTGGGTCAGGCCGGGCATGGGCTGTTGCGTGCCCACCGTGAGCGCGTGTTGCAGCGCCAGGTGTTCGATGTCCTTGAGGTCGTCGAGTTCTGGCAGGCTCCACAAACCGCCCCACAGCCCCGTCGACGGGCGGCGATAGAGCAAGATCGCGCCCTCGCCATTGGCCAGCATCGGCATCAAGGTGCGTTTGAGCGGCACGGCTTTGCGCGGTTTGGGGATCGGGTAGCGGGTTTCAAGGCCCAGCATGTGCGCCTGGCAGCCGGTTTCAAGGGGGCACAGCAGGCAGCTCGGCTTGGTGCGCGTGCAGAGTGTCGCGCCCATGTCCATCATCGCCTGGGTGTAGGCGTTGACGCGGTCGTGGGGGGTGAAGCGTTCGGCGGTGGCCCACAGCTGTTTGGCCACTTTGGGCTCGCCCGGATACCCCTCTTGCGCGGTGTAGCGGGCCAGCACGCGTTTGACGTTGCCGTCCAGGATCGGGGCGCGCAGGCCCATGCTGATGCTGGCAATCGCCCCTGCGGTGGACAGCCCGATGCCGGGCAGCTCCACCAGTTTTTCGACGTCCCGGGGGAATTCGCCGCCGTATTGCTCGACGACGATCTTGGCGGTTTTTTGCAGGTTGCGGGCCCGGGTGTAGTAACCCAGCCCCGTCCACAGGTGCAGCACTTCGTCTTCGGGGGCGGCGGCCAGCGCCTGGACCGTCGGCAATGACGCCATGAACCGGTCGAAGTAGTTCAGCACGGTGCTGACCTGGGTTTGCTGCAACATGATTTCCGAGACCCACACCCGGTAAGGGGTGATGCCCTGTTGCCAGGGCAGGTCGTGGCGGCCGTGGCGATCGAACCATTCAAGCACCACGGTTGCGAACTGCTCGTCTCTCATCGCTTGAACAGCCCCTTGAGGGCCTCTTTGAGTTCCGGGCTGACTTTGTCACCGAGTTTCTCTTCAAGCTTCTCGCTGATTTTGTTGCCCGCCACTTTGGCCGCGACTTTGCCCAGGCCTTCCTTGTCCAGACGGCAGGCCTTGGCGCCCAGCTCCAGCGGGCCACGGCAGCGCAAGGGCAGCTCGACCCCGACGAAGTTTTTACCGACCTGACACGCCGGGTCAGGCATGGCGCTCTTGTCGCCTTCCACGGTGATGCCGATGCGGTAATCCATGCCCAGAACGCGCAGGTCGATGTCGCCATCGCCTTTGACGCTCATGCCGGGGATGCTCACGATCAAGTCAGGGTTGCTGGCCACGCCGTTGTGGAAGACCAGGCTGCCTTTGAGCGCCTTGAAGGGCGTGTCTTTGCCGCGGGGCGCGCCGCTCAGGGTTTTGCGATTGAGGGTGGCGATGCCCTGGCACAGTTGCTGTTCAAGGTTGGCGTTGAGCAGCACACCGTCGTTGAGCACGAAATTGGCGGTGCCGTTGAGGCTTTCAATCAGCGCATTCTGGCTGTTGCCGCTGCCAGTGACGTTGCTGTCGAGGGTCAGCAGGCCATTGATTGGCGGTTTTTGCCCCTGGCTCTGCAGGATTTTTTCCACGGGTACGTTGTTGATCCGGGTTTGCAGGTTCACCAGCGGCAGCATCGGCCGCACATCCAGGCTGCCGCTGGCGGCAAAGTGACCTTTGTACAGATCGCCACGCAGGGTTTCGAGGGTCAGCAGGCCGCCCTGGCTGTTGGCTTTGAGGGCTGCGTTCTGGATCGGCAGTTTGCTGATGGTCAGTTGACCGAAGCTGATGTCGGCGGTCAGGTCCAGCGCCTTGAGGCGAGTGACCGGAATCAGCTTGGCGGTGCTCCAGCCACTTTTGGTCGGTGCAGCGGGCAAGGGCGTGTCGCCCGAAGCGGCCAGTGCGCCAGCCTCGCTCGATTGCACTTCGGCCTGGCGTGCGGCGGTGGCGCTGGTGGCTTCTGCGGTTTTGGGTGGCAGGTAGCGATCAGCGTCAAACGTGTCGCCTTTGAGCTGGATGCGCAGGGCCTGTTTGGCGAAGTCTTCGACGGCGATGCGGCCGCTAAAGGTGCTGTCGTCCACTTTCAGGTTCAGCTCATCGAAGGTCACGCTGGTGGGCGTGCCGGACAGGCGGCTGACCATTTCGACTTTGCTCAGGCTGCCCGGCGCCATGGGCGGCAACGGGTGGCCGATGCTGTCGAGGAACTTGGCCAGGTCAAGCTGGGCAATCGACAGGCCGCCGCTGATCTGCGCGGTGGTGTCCAGGCTGTGGGCTTTTAGCTCACCCAGCGCGCGCAGCTGGTTGGCGGAAACCTTCAAACTGCTCCATTCGGCGACGTTCGCAGCCAGATCGACCAGTATTTGCCCTTGCGCGGCGTAGGTGACGGTTTTGCCTTGCAGCGGTTCGCCCGACGCTTCGCCAGTGATTCTCATGTCTTCGAACTGGTAGCGCTTGAGGACGCGGTCAAAGCGCAGTTTGCCGTCGACTTCGGTCTTGACGCGCATAACAGGCTGGTTGGTGCCCAGAAACGCGGTCAATTTGACCGGGGTGCTGGTGGCCTCGTGAATCGGGCCGGTGCTCAGCTGGATGCTTTCTGCGCTGAACTGCTTGCCGTTTTGTTCGTCGTTGTACTCAACCCGCGCGTTGTTCACGGTCAGGCTGTCGATGTCGAGTTTGATCGGCTGGCTGGCGGTGTCGGGTTTGGCGCTCGACGCGGGCGCTGCCGGTTGAGCCGGTGTTTCAGTGCTGGCGGTGGCCGGTGCGGGCTGGCCGATGTCTTGCCAGTTGCCATGGCCGGCTTTGTCGCGGGTCAGGCGCAGGTTCAGGCCTTCAACGCGCACGTCGCTCATTTGCACTTCTTTGCGCAGCAGCGGCAGCACGCGAACGGACAGGCCAATCATTTGCAGGTCAGCGAACGGTTTGTTCGGCGCGGCGAGGGTAGCCACGCTGGCGTCGTGCAATTCAAGGCCGAGCCAGGGGAAGAGGCTCCAGCCAATGTCGCCATTGAGAGTCAGCTCAATGTGGGCTTTGTCACGGGCTATCTGGCGGATCTCGTCTTTGTAGTCATTGGGATCAAACAAATGGCTCAAGGCAAAGCCCAGAGCCACGATGATCAGCAACAATCCGAGAAGCACCAGACCCAGGATTTTGCCGAACGCTTTCATGGGCGGATCCTTGTAAGTCTGTGTGAAGGTCAGTTTTAAATTTAGCCGCAGAGTATAGCGCCACGCGTCAGCCGCCTGTGACCCGATGCGACTTGAGTCGAAGCCGTTGGGGTTAAAGCGGTGAAGTGCGGTTTAGACCGCTGATCAGTTTTGAGTCTGAAAAATAAGATCAGTTTTGACGCAAAAGACCGCATCAGTTTGATCTTTCTCCTACGACCAAATGGTAATCTCCGCCTGTTTTTCGGGCCTTCTGCGGCGCATTGTCGCGCCTCGAACTTACGCCAATAACAAGACTGTGCGCTCAAGGGCGCCAAAGTCAGGGCATGAGCGTGTCTGGAGAACCTTCTATTTCATGGGGGAAACATCAATGAGCACCAGCATTGCTGCGGGCAGCCTTGCCTCACAGCCGGCGTTCCTGTCCAAAGAACGCATCATCGCAACACCCGGTTTTAATCGTTGGCTGGTTCCACCTGCCGCGCTGGCCATCCATTTGTGCATTGGCATGGCTTATGGCTTTTCTGTGTTCTGGCTGCCGCTGTCCAAGGCGTTGGGGGTTACCGCGCCGGTGGCGTGTGCGCCGGACATGGGTTTCATTGCGCAGGTGTTCTCGTCGCAATGCGACTGGCCGATCTCGATGCTCGGCTGGATCTACACCTTGTTCTTTATCTTTCTGGGGTGTTCGGCCGCGGTCTGGGGTGGCTGGCTTGAGCATGCCGGGCCGCGCAAGGCCGGCGTAGTGTCGGCGCTGTGCTGGTGTGGCGGTTTGCTGATTTCGGCGCTGGGCATTTATACCCATCAGATCTGGTTGATGTGGCTGGGCTCGGGGGTGATTGGCGGTATCGGGCTGGGGCTGGGGTACATCTCGCCGGTCTCGACCCTGATCAAGTGGTTCCCGGACAAGCGCGGCATGGCCACGGGCATGGCCATCATGGGTTTTGGCGGCGGTGCCATGGTGGGCGCGCCTCTGGCGGCGGCATTGATGGGCCACTTTGCGACCCCGGA
This sequence comes from Pseudomonas lundensis, assembly GCF_015377145.2. Lineage (NCBI taxonomy): Bacteria > Pseudomonadati > Pseudomonadota > Gammaproteobacteria > Pseudomonadales > Pseudomonadaceae > Pseudomonas > Pseudomonas lundensis. Next base: position 4,656,679 of record NZ_CP062158.2, on the reverse strand, counting down.
CAGCGTGGGCGTGTGGCAGAGCTTTGTGGTCATGGCGGCGATTTATTTCGTGTTCATGATCGGTGGCGCGCTGGCCTACCGGGTGCCGCCTACCGGCTGGAAGCCTGAAGGCTGGACGCCACCGGCGAAAAAAGCCGCGAACGCGATGATTACCCAGCGTCACGTTCACGTCAGCGTGGCCTGGAAAACCCCGCAGTTTGCGCTGGTGTGGCTGGTGCTGTGCCTGAATGTTTCGGCGGGTATCGGCATTCTGGGCATGGCCTCGCCGTTGTTGCAGGAAGTCTTTGCCGGCAAGTTGTTGGGCAATGAGCTGTCGTTCAGCCAACTGGATGCGGCGCAACTGGCGCAGATCGCGGCAATTGCGGCGGGCTTCACCGGGCTGTTGAGTCTGTTCAACATCGGCGGGCGCTTTTTCTGGGCCTCGTTCTCCGATTACCTGGGGCGCAAAAACACCTATTTCGTGTTCTTTGCCTTGGGTTTTGCGCTGTACGCGCTGGTGCCCAACCTGGGGCATCTGGGCAATGTGTCGCTGTTCGTGGCGGCGTTTTGCATCATCCTGTCGATGTACGGCGGTGGTTTTGCCACGGTTCCGGCTTACCTGGCGGACCTGTTCGGCACGCAGATGGTGGGGGCGATCCATGGTCGTCTGCTGACAGCCTGGGCAGCTGCGGGCGTGCTGGGGCCGGTGCTGGTCAACTACTTGCGTGAATACCAGTTGAGCATCGGCGTGGAACGCGCCGCGGCGTATGACATCACGTTGTACATTCTGGCGGGCTTGCTGGTGCTGGGCTTTATCTGCAACTTGCTGGTGCGCCCGGTGGACGACAAGTACTTCATGACCGATGCACAACTGGCGGCTGAGCAGGCGCTGGGGCACGACAAAGGCGCTGACGCCACGACGTCGCTGGAGTGGAAAGCCGCGCCGGGCAGCTTGCCGTTGACCGTGGCCGCCTGGCTGGTGGTGGGGATTCCGCTGCTGTGGGGCGTGTGGGTCACCGTGCAGAAGACGGCGGTGCTGTTTCAATAACACCGTCGGGCGCCGCCGCAAGGGTGGCGCCCCTCTCGCGGCCTCGGGCAACCGCTGTGCCTGAGGCGCGAACCCCCTCTCTGTCAGACTTATCCCCTTGCGTGTTTCTGTTTGCCGGACCCGTGCCTATAATGGCCACCTTTTTCGCCCAATGATTTTGCGGAGCTGGTGATGGCCGAACGTAAGGCGTCAGTCGAGCGCGATACTCTGGAAACCCAGATCAAAGCCTCGATCAACTTGGATGGTACCGGTAAGGCCCGATTCGATATCGGTGTGCCTTTTCTTGAGCACATGCTCGACCAGATCGCCCGACATGGGCTGATCGACCTGGACATCGAGTGCAAAGGCGACCTGCATATCGACGATCACCATACCGTCGAAGACGTCGGCATTACCCTCGGTAAAGCCTTCAGCCAGGCGGTTGGCGACAAAAAAGGCATGACCCGCTACGGCCACGCCTATGTCCCGCTGGATGAAGCGCTGTCGCGTGTGGTCATCGACTTTTCCGGCCGTCCGGGCCTGCAAATGCATATTCCCTATACCCGCGCCACCGTGGGCGGCTTTGACGTTGACCTGTTTCAGGAGTTCTTTCAGGGCTTCGTGAACCACGCCAACGTGACGCTGCACATCGACAACCTGCGCGGCACCAATACGCACCACCAGATCGAAACCGTGTTCAAGGCGTTCGGCCGCGCGCTGCGCATGGCGATTACGCTCGATGAGCGCATGGCCGGGCAAATGCCTTCTACCAAGGGCGTGCTCTGATGCAGACAGTGGCGGTCATCGATTACGGCATGGGTAACCTGCACTCGGTCGCCAAGGCGCTGGAACACGTCGGCGCCGGTCGCGTGCTGATTACCAGCGATGCGGACGTGATCCGTGAAGCCGACCGTGTGGTGTTTCCCGGTGTGGGCGCGATTCGCGACTGCATGGCGGAAATCCGTCGCCTGGGTTTCGACGCGCTGGTGCGCGAAGTCAGTCAGGACCGTCCGTTCCTCGGCATTTGCGTCGGCATGCAAGCCTTGCTCGACAGCAGTGAAGAGAACGGCGGGGTCGACTGCATTGGCCTGTTCCCCGGTCAGGTGAAGTTTTTTGGCAAAGACCTGCACGAAAACGGCGAGCACCTCAAAGTGCCGCACATGGGCTGGAACGAAGTGCAACAGAAGGTCGATCACCCTCTGTGGCACAGCATCCCGGACCTGGCGCGCTTCTACTTTGTTCACAGCTACTACATCGCAGCGGGCAACCCCCGGCAGGTAGTGGGTGGCGGGCATTACGGCGTCGATTTTGCCGCCGCGCTGGCTGAAGGCTCGCGCTTCGCGGTGCAATTCCACCCCGAAAAAAGCCATACCCACGGCTTGCAGTTGCTGGAAAACTTCGTGGCCTGGGACGGCCGCTGGTAATGGCGCGCAAGCCAAAGCCGCCGATTCTCACGCTCACCCCCGAGCAAGAGAACGAAGCCAACAGCAAGATCAAACGCTTTATGGAAGACCGTTTCGAACTGAACCTCGGTTCGTTCGAGGCGGCTGAAATCCTTGAGCTGTTCACCCGCGAAATCGCGCCGCATTACTACAATCGCGCGATTTTCGATGTGCAGGCGCACCTCAAAGAGAGGTTCGAGAGCATCGAAAGCGACCTGTGGGCGCTCGAAAAGAACTGATTTCCGAGTCGTTGACTCCCGAATTTAAAGGTTTGCCAGATGCTGATTATCCCCGCTATCGATCTTAAAGACGGTGCCTGTGTACGTCTGCGCCAGGGCCGCATGGAAGATTCCACGGTGTTCTCCGATGACCCGGTGAGCATGGCCGCCAAATGGGTAGACGGCGGTTGCCGCCGCTTGCACCTGGTCGACTTGAACGGCGCGTTTGAAGGCCAGCCGGTCAATGGCGACGTGGTCACGGCCATTGCCAAGCGTTATCCGCATTTGCCGATCCAGATCGGCGGCGGAATCCGCTCGCTGGAAACCATCGAGCACTACGTCAAGGCGGGCGTGAGCTACGTGATTCTGGGCACCAAAGCGGTGAAGAACCCTGAGTTCGTGGCTGAGGCCTGCCGTGCCTTCCCCGGCAAGATCATCGTGGGCATGGACGCTAAAGACGGCTTTGTGGCCACTGATGGCTGGGCAGAAGTCAGCAGCGTGCAAGTGATCGATCTGGCCAAGCGTTTTGAAGCAGACGGCGTGTCGGCCATTGTTTATACCGACATCGCCAAAGACGGCATGATGCAGGGTTGCAACGTGAGCTACACCGCTGCGCTGGCGGCCGCGACCACCATCCCTGTGATCGCCTCGGGCGGCATCCACAACCTGGGCGATATCAAGGCCCTGATGGACGCCAAGGCGCCGGGCATCGTGGGTGCCATCACCGGTCGTGCAATCTATGAAGGCACGCTGGATGTGGCCGAGGCCCAAGCCTTCTGCGACAGCTACAAGGCCTGAGGAGAACGTCATGGCGTTAGCCAAACGCATCATCCCTTGCCTGGACGTGGATAACGGCCGGGTCGTAAAGGGCGTCAAGTTCGAGAACATCCGCGATGCGGGCGATCCGGTCGAAATCGCCCGTCGCTACGATGAGCAGGGTGCCGACGAAATTACGTTCCTCGACATCACCGCCAGCGTCGATGGTCGCGACACCACGCTGCACACCGTTGAGCGCATGGCCAGCCAGGTGTTCATCCCGCTGACCGTGGGCGGTGGCGTGCGCTGCATTCAGGACATCCGCAACCTGCTGAATGCGGGCGCAGACAAGGTCTCGATCAATACGGCTGCCGTGTTCAATCCTGAGTTTGTGGGCGAAGCCGCGCAGCATTTCGGTTCGCAGTGCATCGTGGTGGCGATTGACGCCAAGAAGGTGTCTTTGCCGGGCGAAACCCCGCGCTGGGAAATCTTCACCCACGGCGGGCGCAAGCCAACCGGGCTGGATGCCGTTGAGTGGGCGATGAAGATGGAAGGGTTGGGCGCGGGTGAAATCCTGCTCACCAGCATGGATCAGGACGGCATGAAAAGCGGTTTCGATCTGGGCGTGACCCGCGCCATCAGTGATGCACTGGGGATCCCGGTGATCGCCTCGGGCGGCGTCGGCAACCTTCAGCATTTGGCCGATGGGATCCTTGAAGGCCACGCCAGTGCTGTGTTGGCGGCGAGTATTTTCCACTTTGGCGAATACACCGTGCCCGAGGCCAAGGCCTACATGGCTGAGCGCGGGATCGTGGTGCGCTAACCCGAAAGGCTACTGGACAAGCATGGCGAGCCCACGGCACTCTTGGGCACGCCATGGATTCAGGTCGCCCGTATGTTGAAACGAATAGTGCCCGTTGTTGCCAGCGCCACTCTGTTGCTGGCCAGCGCCGTGTTTGCTGCGGATGTTCCACGAACGTCGCTGGTGTTGCTGACTGAGAATTTTCCGCCTTACAACATGGCGAAAAACGGCAAGAACTTCGCTCAAGACCAGAACCTCGAAGGCATCGCCGTCGATGTACTGCGCGCTACCTTTGCCCGTGCGGGCATTCCCTACAGCATGACCCTGCGGTTCCCTTGGGAGCGTATCTACAACCTTGCCCTGGAAAAACCCGGCTTTGGCGTGTTCGTCACCGCCCGTGTGCCGGAGCGCGAGGCGTTGTTCAAATGGGTCGGGCCCATCGGCCCGGATGACTGGGTGTTACTGGCCCGCGCCGACAGCCCGATCAGCCTGACTTCGCTGGAGCAGGCCCGGCCTTACCGGATCGGCGCCTACAAAGAAGACGTGATTGCGCTCGACCTTCAGAAAAAAGGCCTGAACCCCGTGATTGTATTGCGCGATCAGGACAACGCGAGAAGGCTGCAAGCGGGCAAGATCGACCTGTGGGCCACGGGCGATCCGGCCGGGCGTTTTCTGGCGCGACAAGTGGGCATTTCAGGGTTCAAGACGGTGTTGCGATTCCATCAGGCCGAACTGTATCTGGCGCTGAATAAAGAAGTGCCTGACGCCGTGGTTGCCAAATTGCAGAACGCGCTCGATGAACTGCGGGCCGAAGGCGTGGTTGAGAAAATCCGCGCGAAGTATTTGTAACTCACGCCCTGCCTGTCGTCGCCCTCTGGGCATGCAGCGGCGGCTTAACCCGCCACCCCCTCATCCCCGTAGCGACACGCGCCTTTAGCGGTAAACCCCGTCCTTGCCGTGCCCGGCCATGGCCTTGTTGCTGCGCACGCCGATCATTTGCCGAATATCAATCCAGTCGATGCCCTGGGCTTTGAGCTTGGGCAGTTCGCGCTCCAGTACCGCCAGTGTTTGCGGGTATGGGTGGCCGATCATCACCGCCGAGCCTTGCTTGCGGGCGAGTTTGATCGCGGTTTCAAGCTGCGTGGTAATGGCCTGCTCAGTGCGCACGTCGTCCAGAAAGACGTCCCGCGACACGCTCGCCAGGCCAATTTTTTGCGCCTCGGCGGCGGCGACCGTTTGCGCGCTGGTGCGGCTGTCGACAAAGAACTTGTGCCGACGCTGCAAGTCGCCCATCAACCACGCCATGGCCTGGGGTTGGGAGGTCATGCGGCTGCCCATGTGGTTATTGATGCCACTGGTGTAGGGCACGGCCTTGAACGCAGCGTTCAGGCGTTTTTCAAGTTCGTCGAGGGGCAAGTCGGGGTGCCATGCAAACGGGCCGGTGGCCGGGTCCATGGGCATGTGCAGGATGACGATCTTGCCCGCCTTGTAGGCTTCGCGGGCAAATTCGGCGGCGTGGGGCGTGTCGGGCATGATCGCCGTGGTGACCGGGCCGGGCAGGCCCAGCACGCGGCGGTCGCGTGGCAGGTTTTGCCCCAGGTCATCGATGATCAGGCTCAGGTAAGCCTTGTGCGCGGTGGCGGGATGACTGGCCGGCGCCGCGTGGGCGGCACCGGTCAGGCAGCAGAGCAGACTGAGGACGAGCGAAAAACGCATCTCAATTGCCGCGCGTAATGCTCAGCCCCTTGAGCAGGCTCAGCGCCTGGCTCAACTGGAAGTCGTCATCCTGTGGCATCGGCTTGGCTTTCACGCCAGAGCCGGTCGGCTTGTCCGCACCGCCGTTGCCATTGCCAAGGTGGCCTTGCAGGTCGGCTTCCTTGAAGTACTCGGTGTCTTGCTCGCGGGTGATTTTGGCGCGGTTGACTTCGATGTCCGGCACGATGCCCTGGGCCTGAATCGAGCGGCCGTTGGGCGTGAAATACAGCGCGGTGGTGATTTTCAGCGCACGGTCATTGTTCAGTGGCAGCACGGTTTGCACCGAGCCTTTGCCGAAGCTGGTGGTGCCCATGACCACGCCGCGTTTTTGGTCTTGCAGGGCACCTGCCACGATTTCCGAGGCCGAGGCGCTGCCGCCGTTGATCAGCACCACCAGCGGTACGTTTTCGCTGAGGTCCTTGCCGGTGGCCGAGAAACGCAGTTCGGAGTTGGCGATCCGCCCTTTGGTGTAGACGATCAGGCCCTTGGTGATGAAGTGATCCACCACTTCGACTGCCGATTGCAGCACGCCGCCGGGGTTGTTGCGCAGGTCGAGAATGATGCCCTTGAGCTTTTTGTTGCCATTGTCACGGCGCAACTTGGCGAGGGCTGCGGCGACTTCTTCGCCGGTCTTGACCTGGAACTGGGTGATGCGGATGTAGCCGTAGCCGTCTTCGAGCAATTGCGCTTTCACGCTTTTGACCTGGATGTTGGCGCGGGTGAGGGTCACGTCAAACGGCGTGCCGCCATCGCGTACCAGGGTCAGGGTGATTTTTTGCCCGACCTTGCCGCGCATCTTGTCCACGGCTTCGGTCATGGTCAGGCCGCGGGTCGGCTGGCCATTGATCTTGACGATAAAGTCGCCTGCCTGAATCCCGGCCTTGCTGGCAGGGGTGTCGTCGATGGGCGACACGATTTTGATATTGCCGTCTTCGGTGCCGACTTCGATGCCCAGCCCGCCGAATTCGCCGCTGGTGCTTTCTTGCAGCTCCGCGAAATCCTCAGGGCCCAGGTACGCAGAGTGCGGATCAAGGTTGCTGAGCATGCCTTTGATGGCGTTTTCGAGCAGGGTCTTGTCGTCCACCGGCTCAACGTACGCGGCTTTGATGCGGTCCATGACCTCGGCAAAGGTGCGCAGCTCATCCAGCGGCAGCGGGGCCTTGGCGCTGGCACTGGCGGCAGCGGCGGCGGGCTGGGCAGTCTGCCCGGCCGCCAGGGCCAGAGGCGAAGCAATCACCAGGGCGATTGTCAGGGCCAGCGAGTTGAGGCGGGACAAGTGCGGCATGTTGAGCGAACTCCTACGTATTAAAGGTGATGGGCTCATCCTTGAGCGCGGCACCATTGTGCGGGGTCGCTCGGGCGGCCCTGCTGACGAATAGCAAAATACAGCGCCGGCGTGGCCTGGCCACCGCTGTTACCCACGGTGGAAATCACTTCCCCGGCTTTTACGATGTCTCCGGCCGACTTGAGCAGCGTCTGGTTGTGGCCATACAAGCTCAAGTAGCCATTACCGTGGTCCAGGATGACCAACTGGCCCGCACCGCGCAGCCAGTCGGCAAACACCACGCGTCCGCCATGCACGGCGTGCACCTGAGTGCCCGCGCCTGCGCTGATCATCACGCCATCCCACTTGGTACGGGCATCATCGCCACGGCTTTCACCGAAACGCGCAAGCAATCGACCATCAACGGGCCACGGAAGTTTGCCGCGTGCCTGAGAAAAAGGTCCGCCATACGAAACCCCGGCGCTGGAGACCAGTGCGCCGGGTGTTGATTTGACGGGTTTACGCGGGGCGTCGGTCACAACCGATTCAGCCTCGCGCTGGCGTTTACGTTCGGCTTCTTGCTGGGCCAGCAAGGCTTTCTGGCGTGCGGCCTCGGCTTCGCGTGCCTGACGCGCCAGGGTTTCTTCGATGGTCTTGAGGACTTTAGCCAGATCTGCCTGATCCTGCTCGCGGGCCTGCAACTTCTGATCGCGGTCTTTGACGTCTTTGTTGAGCTTGGCCAGGACTTGCTGGCGCTCGGCTTTGACCTTGTCGAGTTCGGCGCGCTGGCTGTCGAGGTCGCTTTTTTGCGTCAACAATTGCGCCTGTTGCTGGTTGATGTCGGCTTCGACGTTGGCCAGTTGGCGCAGGGTCTCATTGAACCCTTTGAGCTGCTCCAGGCGGGCCTGGCTCAGGTAGTCGTAATAGGTCAGGGTGCGGGCGAATTTTTCGGGGTGTTGTTGGTTGAGCAGCATTTTCAGGTATTCCTGACGGCCGCCCTGATACGCGGCACGGGCCTGAATGGCGATCAGGCGTTGCTGTTCAACTTTTGCGCTGTTGAGTTTTTTTTTCTCACTATCAAGGCGCAGCAGCTCGCCTTCACTCTTTTTTAGTTCTTTTTGGAGCTCCTCTACCTGTTTTTCCAGCTTGCCGATGTCGGTCTCGGTGCTGCGCAGGTCTTTCTGCACGCCGGACTTTTCTTCCTGGAGTTTGCCGAGCAGTTTTTTCAGCTCGCCGATGTCCTGGCGGGTGGCTTCAAGCTGTTGTTGGGTTTGCGCACGCTCATCGGCAAAAGCCGGTTGCAGCATGCACGTGAGAGTCAGGGCTATAAGGGCGCGGAGCATGGGGCGGGCGACACCTGGGGAATGGGACGGCCTAGTATGCCCGCCCTCGTTAAGTATGAGAAATCCGTGAGATGAAATACCCGTAGTCGCTGCCGCAGGCTGTGAAGGGCGGTGCATACGCCAGTTTGCTTGAGCGTTGCACCGTCCTTGTGGGCAGCCTGTGCCAGCGTCACAGGTTTACATTAGTCGACCAGGATCGATTTGCCGGTCATTTCTGCTGGCTGTGGCAAGCCCAGCAACTTGAGCATGGTCGGTGCCACGTCGGCCAGGACGCCGCCCTCACGCACCTTGAGGTTGCGTTTGCCGACATAAATGAACGGCACCGGCTCGCAGGTGTGAGCCGTGTGCGCCTGGCCGGTGCACGCGTCGGACATCTGCTCGACGTTGCCGTGGTCGGCCGTAATCAGGGCTTCGCCGCCGACTTTTTCCAGCGCTTCGACAATCCGGCCCACGCAGGTGTCCAGGCATTCCACGGCTTTGACGGCGGCATCGAACACGCCGCTGTGGCCCACCATGTCGCCGTTGGCGTAGTTGACCACGATCACGTCGTAACGCTGGTGCTCAATGGCATCGACGATTTTGTCGGTGACTTCGGGCGCGCTCATTTCAGGCTGCAGGTCGTAGGTCGCGACTTTCGGTGAGGGCACCAGGATGCGTTCTTCGCCCGGGAATGGTTCTTCGCGGCCGCCTGAGAAGAAGAAGGTCACGTGGGCGTATTTTTCGGTTTCGGCAATGCGCAGCTGGGTTTTGCCGTTTTTCGCCAGGTAATCGCCCAGCACGTTTTCCAGGCTGCCCGGCGCGAATGCGCTCGGAGCCGGAATGCTGGCCGCGTATTGGGTCAGCATCACAAAGTCGGCCAGTTTTGGCTGACGGGCACGCGCAAACGCCGTGAAGTCGTCTTCGACGAACGCGCGGCTCAGCTCGCGGGCGCGGTCGGCGCGGAAGTTCATGAACACCACGGCATCGCCGTCTTCAACGGTGACCGGCTCGCCGAGGGTGGTGGCTTTGACGAATTCGTCGCTTTCGCCACGGGCATACGCCGCTTCCAGGCCTTCTTGGGCGGTGGCGGCGTTGAACTGGCCTTTGCCATCGACAATCAGGTTGTACGCTTGCTCGACGCGGTCCCAGCGGTTATCGCGGTCCATGGCGAAGTAGCGACCGATCAAGCTCGCAATGCGGCCCTTGCCGAGGTCTTTGAAGGCCTCGTCCAGCAACTCAATCGAAGAGGACGCGCTTTTGGGCGGGGTGTCACGGCCATCCAGGAACGCGTGCAGGTAGATTTTTTCGGCGCCGCGCTTGAACGCCAGTTCGGCCATGGCCACCAGGTGGTCCTGATGGCTATGCACGCCACCGTCGGACAGCAGGCCCATGATGTGCACGGCCTTGCCCTGGGCAACAGCCTTGTCGACCGCCGCGCAAAGGGTCGGGTTTTCGAAGAACTCGCCATCGCGGATCGATTTGGTGATACGGGTGAAGTCTTGATACACCACGCGGCCAGCGCCCAGGTTCATGTGGCCAACCTCGGAGTTGCCCATTTGCCCGTCCGGCAGGCCGACATCCATGCCTGAACCTGAGATCAGGCCGTTTGGCATGCTTGCGCAGAGACGATCGAGCACCGGTTTCTTGGCCGAATAAACGGCGTTGTATTCGTGGCTTTCACTGTGACCGAAGCCATCCAGGATGATCAGGACCAAAGGTTTAGGCGTGGTAGTCATAGATCCCACTCGTGGCTGGTTTAGAAGAAGGGTTGCAGAGGACGGGCAGTTTAAAGCGAAGTTCATGTGGCGTCACCGCCGGGCGGGGTTTGGCCGACCAAGGCGGCTGTGTATACTGGCCCACATTTTACGACCCTGGAACCTTCTGATGGTTGATCACCTGATTGCATTTGCCACTTCTCACTACCTGTTGGTGGGCGCGTTTGTCATCCTGCTGGCGTTGTTGATTGCCCACGAAATGAGCCGTGGCGGACGTAGCATCAGCACCGGCGAACTGACCGGCCTGGTCAACCGCGACGAGGGTGTGGTGATTGATATTCGCCCGGCCAAGGACTTCGCTGCCGGCCACATCGTGGGGGCGTTGAACATTCCGCAAGACAAGCTGATGGCGCGCATTGCCGAGCTCGACAAGCACAAGGGCAAGACCCTGATCCTGGTTGACGCTCAAGGCCAGCACTCCGGTTCCCATGCGCGTGAACTGTTGAAAGCCGGGTACAACGCAGCCAAGTTGTCCGGTGGCATCGCCAGCTGGCGCGCCGATAACCTGCCTGTGGTGAAGTAACCATGTCCAAGGTCACCGTGTATTCCAGCGACTATTGCCCCTACTGCATGCGGGCCAAGGCCCTGCTAGAAAAGAAAGGCGTCGCCTTTGAGGAAATCAAGGTCGATGGCAAGCCACAGGTGCGCGCCGACATGGCCCAGAAAGCAGGCCGTACCTCCGTGCCGCAAATCTGGATCGGTGACACGCACGTTGGCGGCTGCGATGACCTGTTTGCGCTTGAGCGTGCCGGTAAATTGGACGCGCTGCTGCACGTCTGACTCTCATTCTCTATAAGCCCCAAGATCAACAAGGATCTGTGATGACTGACCAACAGAACACCGCTGCGACTGAAGACGATACTTCCCCACAATTCTCGCTGCAGCGTATCTACGTGCGTGACCTGTCGTTCGAAGCGCCGAAAAGCCCGGCCATCTTCCGTCAGCAGTGGGAACCGACCGTTGCGCTGGATCTGAACACTCGTCAGAAGCCGCTGGAAGGTGATTTCTACGAAGTCGTGCTGACCTTGTCGGTCACGGTCAAAAACGCTGAAGAAGTGGCGTTCATTGCTGAAGTGCAACAGGCTGGCATCTTCCTGATCAAAAACCTTGATGCGGGCTCGATGAACCACACGCTCGGCGCGTTCTGCCCGAACATCCTGTTCCCTTATGCCCGTGAAACCCTGGACAGCCTGGTGACCCGTGGTTCGTTCCCGGCCCTGATGCTGTCGCCGGTGAACTTCGATGCCCTGTACGCGCAAGAGCTGCAGCGCATGCAGGAAGAAGGCACGCCGACTGTTCAATAAACAGCCGATGTGACAAAAAAAGCGCCGTAACGGCGCTTTTTTTATGGGGCTGGCCCTGTATTACTTGAAGCCCAACTGACGCCAGGCTTCATACACCGCGACGGCCACGGTGTTGGACAGGTTCAGGCTGCGGCAGCCTTCGCGCATCGGCAGGCGCAAGCGGTGCTCGCCGTCCAGTGCGTCGAGCACTTCAGGCGGCAGGCCACGGCTTTCAGGGCCGAAGATAAAGGCATCGCCCTCGGCAAACTGAACGTCGTGAAACGGCTTTGAGCCTTTGGTGGTGAAGGCGAACAGGCGCGGATGCCCCAGGCTTTCAAGGCAACTGGCCAGATCGGCATGGCGCTTGAGCGGCGCATACTCGTGGTAATCGAGCCCGGCGCGGCGCAGGCGCTTGTCGTCGAGCTCAAAGCCGATGGGCTCAATCAAATGCAGGTGGCAGCCGCTGTTGGCGCACAGCCTGATAATGTTGCCGGTATTCGGCGGAATTTCTGGTTGAAAAAGGATGACGTGAAACATGCACGGCTCCGAACGTAAAGATGGGCACGATTCTACTCCCGAAGAGGACCCGCGACCTAAACTCTGGCCGCGTGTTTTGGGTTCTTTGGCGATTGTCGGGTTAATGGTGGGCATGATGATTGGTCGGTTGACCACGCCCGAGCCGGTTCAATTGCAGCACGTAGAGGTGTTGCCGGGCGCCCTGGCGGTGTGGTTCAGCGATGAGCCCAAGCTGCATGGGGAGATGGTCGACGGCACGGTGGGTCTGTTGTTCGATGCCCAGGGCAAGGCGCAGAACGGTCAGTTCACGCTCAACGGTAAAGAGGTTAACTGGCGGGTGCGACGCACCGACGGTGGGTTGTTGCTGACGGTGGTGGCGGCCCGTGCGCTGCAGGGCGACTGGGTCGGTGCGCCGCAGGACGGGCGCTGGCGTTTGCAGGTCAATCTGCGTGAGCAATAAAAGAGGGAAGTCCGGCCTGCCTGTACCGGGTTCCCCAAACCGGGGTGCGCGTTGATGCACAGGGCATCAAGGTCGCGGGTGTAAAAGTGGGGAGTCCTGGCCTGCCTGTACCAGGGTCCCCTAAAGCGTTATCAGGGTTATTGCAGGGTGCGTGCCAGTTTTTGCAACGGGCTCACAAAAAAATGACCACAGACGCAAAAGCCCCGGATTCCGGGGCTTTTTTGTCAGGTCGCAGTTTATGACACGCAGTGAGCCTGAAACCCTTGAGTCAGAGCGGTGCACGCAAATGGTGCATGCTGCCAGCCAAGGGTGCGAGGCCGGTCTTACGGCGCGGTGAATCAGGTGTCGTCGCCGTCGTCCTCGTCGCCATCAATCTTCATTCCGAGTTCTTTGATCTTGCGGGTCAGGGTGTTGCGTCCCCAGCCCAGCAGCACGGCGGCGTCGCGACGGCGCCCGGCGGTGTGCTTGAGGGCGGTCTCGATCATAATGCGTTCAAACGTCGGCACAGCGCTGTCCAGCAAGTTGGACTGACCCCGGGCCAGCGCCTGATCGGCCCACTGGCGCAAGGCCTGCTCCCAGTTGGTGACGGGCGATGCGTCGTGCTGCAGGTTGAGCAGTTCGGGGGGCAGGTCGCTGATGTGGACTTCGCGGCCTGACGCCATCACGGTGATCCAGCGGCAAGTGTTCTCCAGCTGGCGCACGTTGCCGGGCCATGGCAGGTTTTTCAGGTATTGCTCGGTTTCGGCCTTGAGCAGCTTGGGCTCGACGGACAACTCTTGCGCCGCGCTGCTGAGAAAATGGCGGGCCAGGGTCGGGATGTCTTCGCGGCGGTCGGACAGGCGCGGGATGTGGATGCGGATGACGTTCAGGCGGTGGAACAAGTCTTCGCGGAACTTGCCCGCCTGCACCAGGGTTTCGAGGTTCTGGTGGGTGGCGGCGATGATGCGCACGTCGACCTTGACCGGTGTGTGCCCGCCGACACGGTAGAACTCGCCGTCGGCCAGCACCCGCAGCAGGCGGGTTTGCGTATCGGCCGGCATGTCACCGATTTCATCCAGAAACAGGGTGCCGCCGTCGGCTTGCTCAAAGCGCCCGCGGCGCAAGTTGGCTGCGCCGGTAAACGCGCCTTTTTCGTGGCCGAACAGCTCGGACTCCATCAGGTCTTTGGGGATGGCGGCCATGTTCAGCGCAATAAAGGGCGAGGCAGCACGCGGGCTGTGGCGGTGCAAGGCGTGGGCGACCAGCTCTTTGCCGGTGCCCGACTCGCCATTGATCAGTACGGTGATGTTGGAATGGCTCAAGCGGCCGATGGCGCGAAACACTTCTTGCATCGCTGGCGCTTCACCGATGATTTCAGGCGTTGGAGCCAGCGCAGGCGCCACAGACAAGCCTTGCTGCTCCTGCGCGTGCTGATTGGCGCGCTTGACCAGCGACACGGCTTCATCGACGTCAAATGGCTTGGGCAGGTACTCAAAGGCGCCGCCCTGATAGGACGCGACCGCGCTGTCCAGGTCCGAGTGCGCGGTCATGATAATCACGGGCAGGCGCGGGTGTTGCTCGCGGATCCTGGCCAGCAAATCCAGGCCGCTGGCACCCGGCATGCGGATATCGGAAATGATCACGTCCGGTTGCTGGCGAGCCAGGCGACTCATGACACCATCGGCGCTGTCGAAGCTTTGTGTGGTCATGCCTTCCTGTTGCAAGGCTTTTTCCAGGACCCAGCGGATTGAACGGTCGTCGTCGACGATCCACACGGTTTCACTTCGGCTCATGTCGATGCGGCTCCTTGTTCCAGTGGCAGAAAGATCGAGAAGAGCGTGTGGCCGGGGTGGCTTTCACACTCGATCAACCCCTGATGCTGACTGATGATGTTCTGGGTGATGGCCAGCCCGAGTCCGGTACCGTCCGGGCGGCCGCTGACCATCGGGAAGAAGAGGGTGTCTTGCAACTCGGCCGGGATGCCCGGCCCGTTGTCGATGATTTCGATTTTGGTGACCAGTCGATGGCGAATATGGCCAATGGTGAACTGGCGCATGGCGCGGGTGCGCAGGGTGATACGCCCCAGCCGCAGTTCGTTTTGGCCGCCGATGGCCTGCATCGCATTGCGCACGATATTGAGCACGGCCTGAATCATTTGCTCACGGTCGATCAGCAGGTCGGGCAGGCTGGGGTCGTAGTCGCGCACCAGGGTGATGCTGCCCTGGGTCTCGGCCTCGACCAGGTTGCAGACCCGTTCCAGGACTTCGTGCACATTGGTCATGGCCAGCAGCGGCAGCTTGTTGGAGCCCAGCATGCGGTCCACCAGGTTACGCAGGCGGTCGGCTTCTTCAATGATGACGTTGGTGTAGTCACGCAAGCCTTCGTCCGGTAACTGGCGAGCCAGTAGCTGGGCGGCCCCGCGGATACCGCCCAAGGGGTTCTTGATTTCGTGGGCCAGCCCGCGCACCAGCATTTTGCTGGTCTCTTGCTTGGACAGCTGGGCTTCTTCTTTGGTGATGCGCAGCAAGCGGTCACGCGGATGCACTTCGAGCAGTAGCAGCGTGGTGCCTGCGCTCAGGATCGGCGTAACGGCGTAGTCCACGGTCAGGGTTTGACCGGTGAGCGAGGTCAGCATGGCTTCACGCTTGGTGAACGGGTGTGCCTGTTCAACGGCCTGGCGCAATGAATGCAGGGCTTCGGTGGATTCGGTGAACAGTTCGCTGATGAATTGCCCATGACTGCGTTGACCGCTGATGGCCAGTAGCATCTCGGCTGCGGGGTTCATGTACTCAAGGCGCAAGTCGGCATTGAGCAGCAGGGTCGCTGTGGTCAGGTTGTCGAGTAGCAGTCGGTGCAAGGCATCACTGATGGTCATGGGCCGATCCCGGATTACGTGCGCGGGTTACACGCTGAGACGAGGAAAATGCAAAAACCAAACCAAGGCTCCGAAAAGAAGCGCGATTCGCCAGAAATAAGGCGTTACAGGTGGTTTATTGGGCGAAAACGAAGGCTTCACGCGGCGAGTCGAACCAAAGTGGACCGCAGGGCTTCAAAAAACGGTTATCTATGCACCAATATAGTGCAATTTTTGGTGAAAGCATTCAGTTCGCCTGCACAGGGTCGGCTCAGGGCGTGAAGAGCGCTAAATCAAGCGCGCGCGTTGCAGGTGAAATGTCGCGTCAGCACTGCGTTGCACCTCGGTGTTGCCGTGCAGAATGCGCGCGGCGAGGCGGTGTTCTCCCCGGTCAACGTTATCCAGCTTTATCTCGCGTGAGCGGCCGGGAACACCGTAGGGCGTGCCGTCCAGTACTAACTGGAGGCGGTGCCCCGCTCGAAGCGGCGGCTCGACCCGCACCTGAACGCTGAACGTCCCGTTGTTGGCCCTCAGGGCTTGACCTTCGGGCAGGCCGCTGACTTCCAGCACGGTGTACCTGAAGAGCACCGGCGGGCTTTCACGCTCGGGTAATAACGCCTGCGGATTGGTCTGCGGGTCTATTGCCCGTGCCGGGAGCCGATTGAGGGGTGTCAGCACCACCGGCGCGCTGAGCACATGGCGGCTGGGCGTGTCGGTGTAGTGGGGTGTGCCGCCCTCGTCGATGTATGTGTAAGGTTGCGCAGCACCGGGCACGGCGATCAGCCCAAGGGTCAGCAGCACAAAACTATGCATGGCGGGCTCAGTCGGGTTTGGAGAGCGGCAGGCCTGTGGCGCCCGCGTAAAAAACGATCAGTTCCACGGGCGTGTTGCCGCTGGTTCCGCGGTGAGGCACGTTCACCACCTCAGGCAGCACCTGACCGGGCTTGAGCCGGGTGTGTTTGCCGTCGCGGGTTTCTACGAGCAGTTCGCCGGAAATCAGATACGCCGCATTGGGCATTGGGTGGGTGTGCCAGTTGAGGGTGGTTTTGGCGGGAATGGTAATTTTCAACACGCTTAATTCTGGCCGCCCCTCGGGGTACGCCTCGTAGCGCGTCCCTTCCCAGGCGTGTGCGGTTTTAAGGAGCGGTTCGGTCTGTACGGCGGTTGAGGTCTGCGCACAGCCCGTCAGGCTCAGGCAGGCAGTGATGAACAGGGAGGAGGGGATAAGACGTGAGCGCACCATCAGCGAATCCTTGCGTGGTTTTAAAGCCGTGATTGAGTGGACTCACGCTACGCAGAACGGCGGGGACTGGCTGTCGGTCAGGAGAGATCTGCCGTGCAAGCCGGGGCTGGAATCGGTGTAAGAACGAGTAAAAAAAAACCTCCCGAAGGAGGTTTTTTATTCACGCGGCCAGCGCCGGTGTCACGGGATTAGCAGCTGTAGTACAGCTCGTATTCCAGTGGGTGTACGAAGGTGCGTACTTTGATTTCTTCTTCGCTTTTCAGGGCGATGTAAGCGTCGATGAAATCGTCGCTGAACACGCCGCCTTTGGTCAGGAACGCACGGCCCTTGTCCAGTTCTTCCAGCGCTTCTTTCAAGCTGCCGCACACCTGCGGGATTTCTTTCGCCTCTTCAGGCGGCAGGTCGTACAGGTTTTTGTCGGCGGCGTCGCCCGGGTGGATCTTGTTCTGGATACCGTCCAGACCCGCCATCATCAGTGCTGCGAAGCACAGGTATGGGTTGGCTGCCGGGTCCGGGAAACGGGCTTCGATACGGCGAGCCTTGGGGCTGGACACGTAAGGAATACGGATCGAGGCAGAACGGTTGCGTGCCGAGTAGGCCAGCATCACCGGCGCTTCGAAGCCTGGCACCAGACGCTTGTAGGAGTTGGTCGACGGGTTGGTGAAGCCGTTCAGGGCCTTACCGTGCTTGATGATGCCGCCGATGAAGTACAGAGCGGTGTCGGACAGACCGGCATAGCCTTCGCCAGCGAAGGTGTTCTTGCCTTCTTTGGAGATGGACATGTGCACGTGCATGCCTGAACCGTTGTCGCCGTACAGCGGCTTGGGCATGAAGGTCGCGGTGCGGCCGTAAGCGTCAGCCACGTTGTGTACGCAGTACTTCAGGGTCTGAACTTCGTCAGCCTTTTTCACCAGGGTGTTGAACTGCACGCCGATTTCGTTCTGGCCAGCCGTTGCCACTTCGTGGTGATGAACTTCGATGACCAGGCCCATTTCTTCCATGGCGTTGCACATGGAGGTACGGATTTCGTGGTCGTGGTCGAACGGTGGAACCGGGAAGTAGCCGCCCTTGATGCCTGGACGGTGGCCACGGTTGCCGCCTTCAACGTCCTGGTCGGACATCCACGAACCTTGTTCGGAGTAGATCTTGAACATGGAGCCGGAGATGTCGGACTTGAATTTCACTTCGTCGAAGATGAAGAACTCAGGCTCCGGACCAACGAATACGGTGTCGCCGATACCGGTGGACTTCAGGTATTCCTCGGCACGGTTGGCGATCGCACGCGGGTCGCGGTCATAGCCTTGCATGGTCGAAGGTTCGATGATGTCGCACACCAGGATCAGCGTTGGCTGCTCGGTGAACGGGTCCAGGACCGCTGTGCTGTCGTCTGGCAGCAGGATCATGTCGGAAGCTTCGATGCCTTTCCAGCCAGCGATGGAGGAGCCGTCGAACATCTTGCCGTCGGTGAAGAAGTTTTCATCGAGCGCATCACGGGCCGGCATGGTCACGTGGTGCTGAGTACCTTTGGTGTCCGTGAAGCGCAGATCAATCCACTTGACGTCATGATCTTTGATGAGTTGAACCGACTTCGACATATGTCCTCCGGGGTGGCTTCGGGCGGGTAAGTAGTGGTGCGCCCTTAGTAATGTGCTTGATGCCGGCGCGAATACTCTGCCAAGGCAACCTGCCTCACAAGGGAGCAAATTGCATGCCAGTGCCCTGACTTGGGTGTAATGCGCCAAACTCAGGCAGGTAAGCGGTGCAGCCTACCGATTCGTGCCTGTTATCGCACTCAAATGAAGCGAAAACCCGCCCTTTTGCTCTATTTTGGTGCGGCCAAAACCGTTTGTACGATAACTGGTTAAACCTTGAGCAATTTCCGCTATAATCCGCGCCCCCCTTTTTTGGCAGGCTGCTCGCGCGCTGTTTTCATGAAACTAATCGTTAAAGTCTTCCCCGAGATCACTATCAAGAGCCGCCCGGTTCGGATGCGTTTTGTCCGTCAATTGGCCAAAAACATCCGTACCGTGCTCCGCGATCTGGACCCGGCTGTGGTAGTGAGCGGTGTGTGGGACAACATCGAGCTGCAAACGCGTGTGAGCGACCCCAAAGCCCTGAAAGAGATGACCGAACGCCTGAGCTGCATGCCGGGCATCGCGCATTTTCTGCAGGTGGATGAGTACCCGTTGGGCGACTTCGACGACATCGTCGAGAAGTGCAAACTGCACTTCGGCGACTCGCTGGCCGGCAAGGTCTTTTCGGTGCGCTGCAAGCGCGCGGGCAAGCACCCGTTTTCCTCGATGGACGTCGAGAAATATGTGGGCAGCAAGCTGCGTCGTGAGTGCGGTGCGGCCGGAATCTCGCTGAAAAACCCGGAAATCGAAGTCCGGATCGAAATTCGCGACCAACGGTTGTTTGTGATTCACAACCAGCACGACAGCATTGGCGGCTACCCGCTGGGCGCGCTGGAACAGACGCTGGTGCTGATGTCCGGTGGTTTCGACTCTACCGTCGCGGCTTACCAGATCATGCGCCGCGGCCTGATGAGCCATTTTTGCTTCTTCAACCTCGGCGGCCGTGCCCATGAACTGGGCGTGATGGAAGTCGCGCACTATATATGGAAGAAGTACGGCAGCTCGCAGCGGGTGCTGTTTGTCAGCGTGCCGTTCGAAGAAGTGCTGGGCGAAATTCTCGGCAAAGTCGATAACAGTCATATGGGCGTCATTTTGAAGCGTATGATGTTGCGCGCTGCGTCCCGTATTGCGGACCGGCTCGATATCGACGCACTGGTGACGGGCGAGGCGATCTCGCAGGTGTCCAGCCAGACGCTGCCCAACCTGTCCGTGATCGACTGCGTGACCGACAAACTGGTCTTGCGCCCGCTGATCGCCAGCCACAAGCAGGACATCATCGATTTGGCGACTGAGATCGGCACTGCCGACTTCGCCAAACACATGCCTGAATATTGCGGGGTGATTTCGGTCAACCCCAAGACCCACGCCAAACGTCCGCGCGTGGAGTACGAAGAACAACAGTTTGATATGGCCGTGCTTGAGCGTGCGCTTGAGCGGGCCAAACTGGTGCCGATTGATCGGGTCATCGATGAATTGGGCCAGGACTTGCAAGTCGAAGAGGTCAGCGAAGTGCTGGCGGGCCAGATCGTCCTCGACATCCGTCACCCGGATGCCCAGGAAGATCAGCCGCTGGAACTGGCTGGCATCGAAGTACAAGCGTTGCCGTTCTATGCTCTGAACAGCCGCTTCAAGGAACTGGATGACACCCGTCAGTACCTGTTGTATTGCGACAAAGGCGTGATGAGTCGCCTGCATGCTCACCATTTGCTCAGTGAGGGACATGCCAATGTGCGCGTTTATCGACCGAGCTAAGAGCCCGGGGCTGTATGCCTGTGGCCTGCGTCACCGGCCCCCCGACGCCGCCGTCAAGTTGTAACGGCAAGGCCTGACTCTATTGTTAATCGCTGCCACGACCTGTCAGCACACCGAATCCTCTGATCGAGATACACAAGTGATCGAAAATCTACGCAACATCGCCATCATTGCTCACGTTGACCACGGTAAAACCACCCTGGTAGACAAACTCTTGCGTCAATCCGGCACTCTGGAGCGCGGCGAGCTCAACGACGAGCGCGTGATGGACTCCAACGACCAGGAGAAAGAGCGCGGTATTACCATTCTGGCGAAAAACACCGCCATCAACTGGAACGGCTACCACATCAACATCGTGGACACCCCGGGCCACGCCGACTTCGGCGGTGAAGTAGAACGCGTAATGTCGATGGTTGACTCCGTTCTGCTGCTGGTTGACGCTCAAGACGGCCCTATGCCGCAAACCCGTTTCGTGACCAAGAAGGCGTTCGAAGCCGGCCTGCGTCCAATCGTGGTTATCAACAAGGTTGACCGTCCGGGCGCGCGTCCTGATTGGGTTCTGGACCAGATCTTCGATCTGTTCGACAACCTGGGCGCTACTGAAGAACAGCTGGACTTCAAAGTGGTTTACGCCTCTGCCCTGAACGGTATTGCTGGTCTTGACCACACCGACATGGCTGAAGACATGACCCCGCTGTACCAGTCGATCGTCGACAACGTACCAGCACCAGCCGTAGACCGTGACGGTCCGTTCCAGATGCAAATCTCGGCACTGGACTACAACAGCTTCCTGGGCATTATCGGCGTTGGCCGTATTGCACGTGGTCGCGTCAAGCCGAACACCCCGGTTGTGGCCATCGACGCTGACGGCAAGCGCCGCAACGGTCGTATCCTGAAGCTGATGGGTCACCACGGTCTGCACCGTGTAGACGTTGAAGAAGCGGCTGCCGGCGACATCGTTTGCATCAGCGGTATGGACTCGCTGTTCATCTCCGACACCCTGTGCGACCCGATGAACGTTGAAGCGATGAAGCCGTTGACCGTTGACGAGCCAACCGTTTCCATGACCTTCCAGGTAAACGACTCGCCATTCTGCGGTAAAGAAGGCAAGTTCGTGACGTCCCGTAACATCAAGGAACGTCTGGACAAAGAGCTGCTGTACAACGTTGCTCTGCGCGTTGAAGAAGGCGACTCGGCTGACAAGTTCAAAGTATCGGGCCGTGGTGAATTGCACCTGTCGGTTCTGATCGAAACCATGCGTCGCGAAGGCTTCGAAATGGGCGTTGGCCGTCCAGAAGTAATCATCCGCATGGTTGACGGCGTTAAGCACGAACCGTTCGAAAACGTCACCATCGACCTGCCAGAAGAATCTCAGGGCAAGGTGATGGAAGAGATGGGCCTGCGTAAGGGCGACCTGACCAACATGGTGCCGGATGGCAAGGGCCGTGTACGTCTGGAATACAACATCCCTGCTCGCGGTCTGATCGGTTTCCGTAACCAGTTCCTGACCCTGACCAACGGTGCTGGCATCCTGACCTCGATCTTCGATCGTTACGATGTGATGAAGTCCGGCCACATGTCCGGCCGTCAGAACGGCGTTCTGGTATCGGTTGAAACAGGCAAGGCGCTGACCTACTCCCTGGAAACCCTGCAGGCGCGTGGCAAGCTGTTCGTTGAGCACGGTCAAGAGATCTACAACGGTCAGATCGTGGGCCTGAACAGCCGTGACACCGACATGGGCGTTAACCCTACCAAGGGCAAGAAGCTCGACAACATGCGTGCTTCGGGTAAAGACGAAACCATCGCTCTGGTTCCACCTGTTCGCTTCACCCTGGAACAGGCTCTGGAATTCATCCAGGACGACGAGCTGTGCGAAGTGACGCCTAAGTCCATCCGTCTTCGTAAGAAGATCCTGGACGAAGGCGAGCGTACCCGCGCTGCCAAAAAAGCCAAAAACTAAGTTAATTAGTTAGCGGTTACAAAAACGCCCCCGACCTTGCGGTCGGGGGCGTTTTTTTATGTTCGTCGTTTGGGGGCATTGTTGCCTCATCCCCCCGTTCTCTCCCATTGGGAGAGGGCCGGGGTGAGGGGGCTGTGCGGCTTAAAAATCCATCAATTTAACGCTGCTGTTCTTGCGTTCAACCGCTTTGGGAATATAGGCGCAGTAGCCTGGGCGCGGCCCGATGCGCGGGTGGTTGCGGCACGTGTCGGGGCGCTTGTCATAGATGGTGCACATGCGCGATTTGCGGTCCAGGTACAGGCAGTCGTTGTTGCTCATGCGCTGCAACGTGAAGATGCCCGACTTCTGGTTGAAACGTTCCACAATCCCTTCTTTTTGCAGACGCTTGGCGATGTTCTTTGGCGGGTCGCCCAGTTCGAATTCATCCACCAGCCCGATGCGGATCAAGTCTTTGACCTTGACCTCGACCGGCAGGGTGCAGCAGCTGGAAATGCAGGAGCCGCACATGGGCGCGGTGTATTTGGCCCACGTATCGAGACGGTCGATTTCCGCGGCGGCGATCAGGTTGGACTTCATCAGGCTTATATTCCAGCGTGTAACAGGGCGCGCGATCATACCGGGGTTGAACAAGAATTGAACAACCATTTGCCGGTTTTTTGCTCAATCCCCGGCAGCGCCGCGTGTTGCCCCAATCCGGTGCGCCATTCGCCCGCCCGTTTTAGCCGCAGGCGCGCGCAAAAATCTCGAACACAACCCGCCACCTTCTGTCAGAGCGTCTAGGCTGACACCATTCGTTCTTAAAATCGCTTCATCTCGCTTGAGGTTGCATCGATGTCCCAGGAACCGCTTGTTTGTGATGCACAAGTGGCGGCCTTCCGCGCCGCCGTACTGGCCAAACTGACCTACGCGGTGGGCAAGGACCCGGAACACGCGTTCGACCATGACTGGTTCGAGGCCATTGCGCTGGCCGCCCGCGACCATATGGTCGAGCACTGGATGGACAACACGCGGCAGATTTACCGCAAAGGCCAAAAGCGGGTGTATTACCTGTCGCTGGAATTTTTGATCGGCCGTTTGCTGTACGACAGCCTCAGCAACCTGGGCTTGCTGGATATCGCACGCCAAGCGCTGACCGAACTGGGGGTCGACCTGGAGCAGATCCGCCTGCTCGAACCCGATGCCGCGCTAGGCAATGGCGGGCTGGGCCGTCTGGCGGCGTGCTTCATGGAAAGCATGGCCACCCTGGGTGTCGCAGCCCACGGCTACGGCATTCGCTATGAGCACGGGTTGTTCCGCCAGAGCATCGTCGACGGCTGGCAACAGGAGCAGACCGAAAACTGGCTGGACTTCGGCAACCCATGGGAGTTTGAGCGGCCGGAGGTGGTGTACCTCATTGGCTTTGGCGGGGCGGTCGAAACCAAAGTCGACGAACAGGGGCATCCGCGGCAGGTTTGGTGGCCGGGCGAAACCGTGCGTGCGATTGCTTACGACACCCCGGTCGTGGGCTGGCGCGGTGCCAGCGTCAACACGTTGCGCTTGTGGCGGTCCAGGGCCGTGCATGAGATGCACCTCGAACGCTTCAATGCCGGTGACCACTTGGGCGCGGTTGCGGAAGTGGTGCGCGCTGAGAGCATTTCGCGGGTGCTGTACCCGGCGGACAGCAATGAAGCCGGGCAGGAACTGCGCCTGCGTCAGGAATACTTCTTCGTGGCGGCGTCGTTGCGGGACTTGATCCGGCGCCATCTCGATCAGGGCTTCGCCTTGCTTGACCTCGGTGACCACGTGGCCATTCAGCTCAATGACACCCATCCGTCCATCGCTGTCGCGGAGCTGATGCGCCTGCTGGTCGATGAGCACGACGTGGAGTGGGGCGCTGCCTGGAAGGTCACGGTCGAAACGTTGGCCTACACCAACCACACCTTGCTCCCCGAGGCGCTCGAAACCTGGCCGGTGGGGCTGATGGAGCGCTTGCTGCCCCGGCATATGCAGATCATTTACCTGATTAACGGGCTGCATATCGATTCGCTGCGCGAACAGGGCGTGCATGACTTTGACGTGCTGCGCGCCGTGTCCTTGATCGAGGAAGACAACGGCCGCCGCGTGCGCATGGGCAATCTGGCGTTTTTGGGGTGCCACAGCGTCAACGGCGTGTCAGGGCTGCACACGCAATTGATGCGCAGCACCGTGTTCTCGCACATGCACAAGCTGTACCCGGACCGTATCAACAACAAAACCAACGGCGTGACCTTCCGACGCTGGCTTTACCAGTCCAACCCGCCGCTGACGGCGCTGTTGGTCGATGCGCTGGGCCCGCAGTTTCAGGACGATCCCGAGCACAACCTGATTCAACTGGAACCGTTCGCCGGGCGCGCGGACTTCCGCAAGCAGTTCGCTGAACAGCGCCTGCAAAGCAAATGCACCCTGGCGGCGTTGATTTATGAGCGCCTGGGCATCGTGGTCAACCCCGAAGCCATGTTCGATGTGCAGGTCAAACGCATCCACGAGTACAAGCGCCAGTTGCTGAACCTGCTGCACACCGTGGCGCTGTATCAGGCCATACGCGCCGAGCCGGGCAACCGCTGGGTGCCGCGGGTGAAGATCTTTGCCGGCAAAGCGGCGGCCAGTTATCAACAGGCCAAACTCATCATCAAGCTGACCAACGACATTGCGCGCACCATCAACCACGACCCCACTGTGCGCGGTCTGCTCAAAGTGGTGTTCCTGCCCAACTACAACGTCAGCCTGGCGGAGAACATCATCCCGGCGGCCGATTTGTCCGAGCAAATCTCCACTGCCGGGTATGAGGCGTCCGGCACCAGCAACATGAAATTCGGGCTCAACGGGGCGTTGACCATTGGCACGCTGGACGGTGCCAACGTCGAAATGTGCGAGCGGGTCGGCGCAGAAAACATGTTTATCTTCGGTCTCACCGCGCAACAGGTCGAAGCGCGCAAGCGCAATGGCGAGTTCAACGCAGGGCCGGAGATCGCCGCGTCCCACCGGCTCAACGACGTTTTGCAGGCGATTCGCGGCGGGGTGTTCTCCCACGATGACCCGGCGCGTTACACCGGTCTGATTGACGCGTTGACCGAGTACGACCGTTTTCACGTCTGCGCCGACTTCGACGCTTATTGGGATGCGCAAATGCGCGTCGAACATCTGTGGCACGACACGGACGCGTGGTGGCGCGCGGCGGTGCTCAATACAGCACGCATGGGCTGGTTTTCCTCCGACCGCACCATTCGTGAATACGCGACCGAGATCTGGAAGGCGCTGTAACCGCCTTATAGCGGCTGTCCAACCCCCGAGGCTGCGAGCGCACGCAGCCTCGTCACGGGTCGGTGGCCACGGGTTTTGGCTGTTTTTGGCCGTCAACTGAACCCGCTCGGCCGGATCTGAGTCTGATTAGAAGATTTGCACGGCAACACGCGTTAAACTGCGCGGGTTTTTTGCCCCCTCCCCCTAGTTCGGAGCCTTACATGTCCCGCGTTACCCTGAGTCGCTATTTGATCGAGCAGACCCGCAGCAACAACACGCCTGCTGATTTGCGTTTCCTCATCGAAGTGGTGGCGCGTGCTTGCAAAGAGATCAGCCACGCCGTGTCCAAAGGCGCCCTGGGTGGTGTTCTGGGCAGCATGGGCACCGAAAACGTGCAAGGCGAAGTCCAGAAGAAGCTCGACGTGATTTCCAACGAAATCCTGCTCGAAGCCAACGAATGGGGCGGTCACCTGGCCGGTATGGCATCCGAAGAAATGGACAACGCCTACCAGATCCCGGGCAAATACCCGAAAGGCGCCTACCTGTTGGTATTCGACCCGCTGGACGGTTCGTCCAACATCGACATCAACGCGCCTGTCGGTACGATTTTCTCCGTGCTGCGTTGCCCTGAAGGCCACCTGGCCGAGAACGGCGACCTGGGCGAAAAAGCATTCCTGCAACCGGGCTCCACCCAAGTGGCGGCCGGTTATGCGATCTACGGCCCACAAACCATGCTGGTGCTGACCCTGGGTGACGGCGTGAAAGGGTTCACCCTGGACCGCGAAATGGGCAGCTTCGTGCTCACCCACGAAGACATCAGCATTCCTGAGTCCACTCAGGAGTTCGCCATCAACATGTCCAACCAGCGCCACTGGGAAGCCCCGGTCCAGCGCTACGTCGACGAGCTGCTGGCGGGCGAAGAAGGGCCGTTGAACAAGAACTACAACATGCGTTGGGTGGCGGCGATGGTGGCTGACGTGCACCGCATCCTGACCCGTGGTGGCGTGTTCATGTACCCGCGTGACAGCCGTGAGCCGTCCAAGCCAGGCAAGCTGCGCTTGATGTACGAAGCCAACCCGATGTCGTTCCTGGTGGAGCAGGCAGGCGGCGCGTCCACTGACGGCCACCAGCGCATCCTCGACATCCAGCCTGAAGGCCTGCACCAGCGTGTTGCGGTATTCCTGGGCTCCAAAGAAGAAGTCGCGCGCATCACCGCTTACCACAAAGCCTAAGCGCGCACTCGCCGCCGCAGGCTGCGAAGGGGGGCCAACGCCCCCCGTTCTTCTGACGTTTAGCCATTCCCCGGCGGCGACACCCCCTCATTGCCCCCCTCAACGTGTCCTCCCTGCAACTAAACCCGTGCCCTGCGGGAACCACCCTGCGCTTTTCTCTTCTAAGCTCTCACGAGGCAGCAATGCCAACCTTCCCATTCAGGAGCTTTTCCATGAAGTTGCGTTCTTTGGCGTTGTTGTCGTTCTGTGTATTACTGGCGGCCTGCAGCAAGGTCAATCAGGAAAACTACTCCAAGCTGTCGGCCGGCATGCCCAAGGCCGAGGTGGAGAAGCTGCTGGGCAGCCCGACCGACTGCTCGGGCGCACTCGGTATGTCGAGCTGCACCTGGGGCGATAAAAACAGCTTTATCAGCGTGCAATATGCAGGCGACAAAGTGCTGATGTTCTCGGGTCAGGGCTTGAAATAAGACTGAACAGGAGCGTTACCCATGAAGCGACTTTTAGCGTGTCTGGGCACTGCATTGGTGTTGGCCGGTTGTTCCAGCTCCGGCAGCGATGCACTGGCCCCCAAAACCGTCGATAACGTCGATCTCAAGCGCTATCAGGGCACCTGGTATGAACAGGCGCGATTGCCGATGTTCTTCCAGCGCAATTGCGCCCAGTCCCAGGCGCAATACACCCTCAAGCCCGACGGTAACGTGGCCGTGCTCAACCGCTGCCTGACCGAGGACGGTGAGTGGCAGGAAGCCAAAGGCACCGCCACCCCGCAAGTCCCGGGCAAGACCGACAA
The DNA here is from genome assembly GCF_015377145.2 of Pseudomonas lundensis. Taxonomy (NCBI): domain Bacteria; kingdom Pseudomonadati; phylum Pseudomonadota; class Gammaproteobacteria; order Pseudomonadales; family Pseudomonadaceae; genus Pseudomonas; species Pseudomonas lundensis. The sequence goes on along the minus strand of NZ_CP062158.2, from coordinate 4,629,378 downwards.
ATTGTGGGTTGAGTTTGATAACTGGGTCTCGACACTGTTGCCGGGTGTGACCAAAGGCGATTACTGGGTGCTGTATCTGGGGGACAACTACAGCACGGCGCTGGTAGGCAACCCGGATCGTCGCTACCTGTGGTTGCTGTCGCGCAAACCGACCATCGACCAGCAAACCCGTGACGAGTTGCTGAGCAAGGCTCAACAGCAAGGCTACGACACCACACGCCTGATCTGGCGCACGCCCGACGCGGACATGCCCAAGACCACGAAATAAAGGGCCGAAGGCCCTCAGCGAGCGCTGAGGGCCTTTTGCTTCACGCTCAGGCGCGCAGCAAGGTCTTCCAGGCGCGGTTCTGATACACCGCGATCGCCTGATGCTTGCGGGCATCGAGCAAGGCTTCGTTGTGTTCAACATCGTCGGTGAGCGGCTGATTCGCCAGCTCTTGCAGCTTGTTCATCTCGCCAAACAAGCGATCGACTTCCGCAATCTCCAGCACGCCACGGGCCAAACGCAGCCACGCTTGAATGCGCTCGATGCGCGGTAGTTGCTCTGCCAAGTCTTCCGGTTGCTGCTGGTAACGGTTCAGACGCAGCGCGATGGCTTCATCCGACAGCAAACGCGGCAGCCAGCTGCTCAGTTGTGCAGCGCCCTGACGATTGCCACGGGTGGTGCCGCGATCCACGGTCCAACTGCGGTCCATCAACCAGCGCGAGGTGTTCAGCGAGAACTGGCCCCAGCGCGGGTCTTCCAGCTCTTCAAGGAACTGCTCGGGCGCGGCTTTGCGCACGTCTTCGTCGTCCTGACCGATCTGCACCAGCGGGCGCCAGTCTTCCAGCAGTGCGTCGAGCGAGGCGCGCAAGGTGCTGGTGGATTGGCGTGGCGCGGCCTGACCCAGGCTGCTGACCAGCGCGCGCAGGTCAATCAGTTGCTGCACCCAGTCTTGCAACAGGCGCCAGTGGCCATTGAAACGGTATTGCTCGGCCAACCGCTGGCTGCTGGCCAGCAAATGCCACGCCAGCGCGGCAAACGCGTCATCGAGCGGGGTTTCCGGCGTCAGCTCAGGGGCTGGCAGGCTCACCGAATAACTATTGGCGTCGAACAGGCGATAACCGCGCTCAGCCTTACTGATGTCGCACGGCATCAAGGCCAGTTTTTCAGCCAGCTCGGCGGCCAGTTCCAGCAAGGCAGCCGGTTCGCCTTCGCGCAGTTCAAGCTCCAGCTCGCAGATTTCTTCTTTCTGCTTGCCGGCAATCACGTGCCCCACGTCCAGCGCGGCTTCGATCACCACTTTGGCTTTGCCACGGCCCCACGAGATCTCGGCGCGTTCGCGCACGAAATCGGTGGTGAAAATGGGCTTGAGGGTTTTTTTGTCCAGTTCGGCCAACGCCTCGGGCCAGCACTCGCCGTCGAGTTTTTTGACGTCCAGTTTGGCTTTGGGCAGGTGCCAGTCGTATTCATTGCGCACAGACAGGCCGGCAACGCTTTCGCCACGGGTCTTGAGGGTCTGGATCACGTCTTCGCCATCACGGCGCAAGCGCAGGGCAACCTTGGCCTTGGCCAGGTCGCGCTCCGGGGTGTCGAAATATTGATTGAGCAACTCACGGCTTTCCCAGCCACTTTTGTTGCGCTTTTTCAGCAAAGGGTGCTCGCGCAAGGCGGCGAGGGTTTCGCGGCTGACGCGGAGTTTGATTTCGGTTTCTTTCTGCATGGCCGGAAAATCCAGGAACGGTGCGCAGCCGGGGAAAGGTGTGGCTGCCAAGGCCGTGCAGTGTACAGGACTCGCCGCCCCGGCGCCCCGCATGGGTTTATTCTGCCGCTCAGATGGCCCTATGATGGGCCTCGCCCCGCCAACAGGAAGTCAGCGCATGCCTTTACCCTCGCTCAAAGAGCAATTCGCTGCCTTGATCAGCGCACCGTCCGTCAGTTGCACCCAACCGCATCTGGATCAAACCAATCGCCCGGTTATCGACCTGCTGGCCACGTGGCTGGGTGATCTGGGCTTTGCCTGCGAGATCCAGCCTGTCAGCCCCGGCAAATTCAACCTGCTCGCCAGTTATGGCAGCGGCCCCGGCGGACTGGTACTGGCAGGCCACAGCGACACGGTGCCGTACGACGAAGCGCTGTGGCAGACCGATCCGCTCAAACTGACAGAAGTGGATAACCGCTGGGTCGGATTGGGCAGCTGTGACATGAAAGGCTTTTTCGCCTTAATCATCGAAGCCGTCCGGCCTCTGCTGGATCAGCCGTTCCGGCAACCCTTGCTGATTCTGGCCACTTGCGACGAAGAAACCTCCATGGCGGGCGCCCGTGCGCTTGCTGAAGCCGGGCGTCCGCTGGGCCGTGCGGCGGTGATCGGTGAGCCGACGGGGCTCAAGCCGATCCGCCTGCACAAGGGCGTGATGATGGAGCGCATCGACATTCTGGGGCGCAGTGGCCATTCCTCGGACCCACGTCTGGGCCATAGCGCACTGGAGGCCATGCACGACGTCATCAGCGCGCTCAAGGACTTGCGCCAACAATGGCTGCACGAATACCGCAACCCGCAATTCAGCGTGCCGCAGCCGACCCTCAACTTTGGCTGCATCCACGGGGGCGATAACCCGAACCGCATCTGCGGCCAGTGTTCGCTGGAATTCGACCTGCGCCCCTTGCCGGGCATGGACCCCCATGCGCTGCGTGCCATCATCCGCAGCAAGCTCCAGCCACTGGCTGAGCACCATCAGGTGCAGATTGACTTCGCCCCGCTCGCGGCAGGCGTTGCCCCCTTTGAGCAGGCGGCCGACAGCGAACTGGTGCGCGTGGCCGAGCGCCTGACCGGGCATCGTGCCGAAGCAGTAGCGTTTGGCACCGAAGCGCCTTATCTTCAGCGCCTTGGCTGTGAGACGCTGGTGCTCGGCCCCGGTGACATCAGCTGCGCGCATCAGCCGGGCGAACACCTCGAAATGTCACGTTTGCAGCCGACCGTGCGTCTACTCAGTCAGTTGATCGAACACTATTGCCTGACCCCGGCGCCGTAAATCGCCGCAGGTCCAACCCGTCCACACAAGGAGAGCACGCGTGTCGCCAAGTCAGTTTCGACGATAACTACCAGCCCGTTGTGCGTTTGCTGTTTGTGCCCTTTTTAGGCGACTCACTTTTTTACAGGCTCCGGTTATGCCCGATTACGTTAACTGGCTACGTCACGCGTCCCCTTACATCAATGCCCACCGCGATTGCACCTTCGTCGTCATGCTCCCCGGCGATGGCGTGGCGCACCCCAATTTCGGCAACATCGTTCACGACCTGGTGCTGCTGCACAGTTTGGGCGTTCGGCTGGTGCTGGTGCATGGCTCGCGTCCGCAAATCGAAAGCCGCCTGCAAGCTCGCGGGCTGACGCCGCATTACCACGAAGGCATGCGCATCACCGATGCCCCGACGCTGGAATGCGTGATCGACGCCGTGGGCCAGCTGCGCATTGCGATTGAAGCGCGGCTGTCGATGGACATGGCGTCCTCACCGATGCAGGGTTCGCGCTTGCGCGTGGCGAGCGGCAATCTGGTGACGGCGCGCCCGATTGGCGTGCTCGATGGCGTGGACTACCACCACACCGGCGAAGTGCGGCGGGTGGACCGCAAGGGCATTAACCGCTTGCTCGACGAGCGCTCCATCGTGCTGTTGTCGCCGCTGGGGTATTCGCCGACTGGCGAAATCTTCAACCTGGCCTGCGAAGACGTCGCCACCCGTGCCGCCATCGATCTGGAGGCCGACAAATTGCTGCTGTTTGGCGCCGAGCCGGGCTTGCTCGATGAAGACGGGCGTTTGGTGCGCGAGCTGCGGCCGCAACAAGTGCCCGCCCACATGAAGCGCCTGGGCAGCGATTATCAGGCTGAACTGCTGGAAGCGGCCGCCGAGGCCTGCCGGGGCGGCGTGGCCCGCAGCCATATCGTCAGCTACGCCGAAGACGGCGCGCTGCTGACCGAGCTGTTCACCCGTAACGGCGGCGGCACGCTGGTGGCGCAGGAGCAGTTCGAAAAAATCCGCGAAGCCGCGATTGAAGACGTCGGCGGTTTGCTCGACCTCATCAGCCCGCTGGAAGAGCAGGGCATTCTGGTGCGTCGTTCCCGCGAAGTGCTGGAGCGCGAAATCGAGCAATTCAGCGTGGTCGAGCGTGAAGGCATGATCATCGCCTGCGCGGCGTTGTACCCGATTGCCGATTCCGAGGCGGGCGAACTGGCCTGCCTGGCCGTGAACCCGGAATACCGCCATGGCCGCCGCGGCGACGAACTGCTCGAACGCATCGAAAGCCGTGCGCGGGCGTTGGGCCTCAACACCCTGTTCGTCTTAACCACGCGTACCGCCCACTGGTTCCGCGAGCGCGGCTTCGAGCCCAGCAGCGTCGAACGCCTGCCGGCAGCCCGCGCCTCGCTGTACAACTTTCAGCGCAACTCGAAAATCTTCGAAAAAGCCCTGTAGCGCCTGCCCGGCCGACTGGAGCCGCCGTTCCACGCACACCTGCGTCGAGCGGCGGCTTCGGTGCGTCGTTAAAACGCCTGCAAACACACATCATCAATGACCGCCTTGCCCATGTCGCACAAGTAGTGCGACGCCCAGGCATGGCGTTCCCCGTCCTTCTCCAGGGCGGCATCCAGGGCCAGCTTTTTGGCGCAAAACAACAACGCCGACACGTGCTCCAGCGCCTGACGCAAGGGGATGCCGGGGTTAACGCAAAACAGAGGAAGGTCGTTTTCGCCACACGGGCCAAAGGTTACGACGCCGAGGGTGTTGATCGGGGAAGGGGTGGTCATTGAGTGTGCTCCTATGTGATTAAGAGCTGCCACTTTCAGTTCTCAGGCGAGGGTGGCAGCCGTACGCGGGCTGAGAATCGGGACAATAGGAACCCCGGCGGCACGAATGCCTCCCGCGCACAGCTGCCATAAAGGGTGAGCTGGCACAAAAAAAACGCCCTCAATCATGGAGATGGGTGGCGTTCCGGTCGCTATTCTTTCTCGGATTCTCAGGCCCGGCCACTGTTTATTTCAGCGGCGGTGTACGGTACGCCTGCACTCAAATCCCCGAAGCCATCCGTTGCCGCAGTTCGTGTAGGAGGCGGCACCTTTGCGTGCGCGCCCCCTGACACGGCGAGACCTGAACGTCTTCGGGGATTGGCTGGCGGGCTGCCCGCCCGCCATCACTCAGTTACTGATCGCCAAAATGCTCGCCTGATACGACGCCACAAACAGGTCGAAATCACCTTCTTCGGTGTCTTCAATGTCTAGTTGGTCGTTGATCGATTTGCGGGCTTTTTCTTCGAAAGCCGCCTGATCTTCAGGGCTGAGTGGCTGGCCGCGGAAGTATTCGGCGTGGGCCATGCTTTGGCGCAGGGAGAATTGGGCGAAGCTTTCTTTGTGCTCGGCCATGCTGGCCAGCACTTTGGCCGACGGGGTCAGGGACACGTCCCTGATTTTCGCCAGTTGCTCGTCCACCGCCTTGCTGTGGGCATCGCCGCCGTGGCTTTGGTCCAGCAGCGCGGCCAACGGTGCGATCTGTTCCAGCAGTTCGGCTGCCCATGCCTTCATGTCGACCGGCTGACCGTCACGCTGCAATTGCAGGCCCGGACGGCGACCTTCCTTGACGACGCTGAGGAAGTTGGAGGTGCAGTTGCCGCATGCCGTGCTGTCGAACTGCGGGCTTTCCTGCAGCGCGCAGTACAGCAGGAAAGCATCCAGAAAGCGGGCTTCGGGCAGGTCAATGCCCACCGGCAGGAACGGGTTGATGTCCAGCAAACGCACTTCAACGTATTGCACGCCACGGGACATGAGCGCCTGAATCGGGCGCTCGCCGCTGTAGGTCACACGCTTGGGGCGAATGTTGGAGTAGTACTCGTTTTCGATTTGCAGGATGTTGGTGTTCAGTTGCACCCACTCGCCGTCCTGGTGCGTGCCGATTTCGACATACGGCGCGTAGGGCGTTGCCACGGCTTTGCGCAGGCTGTCGGTGTAACTCTTGAGGTCGTTGTAGCACGGCGTCAGGCCCGCCTGGGCGTTGCTCTGGTAGCCGAGGTCGCTCATGCGCAGGCTGGTGGCATACGGCAGGTAGAGCGTGTCGGGGTCCAGTTGTTCGAGCTGGTGAGCCCGGCCACGCAGAAACCCCGCGTCCAGTGCAGGCGAAGCACCAAACAGGTACATCAGCAGCCAGCTGTAACGGCGGAAGTTACGGATCAGCGCGATGTAGGCGCTCGACTGGTAATCGCGGTCGGTGCCCACAAAGCCGTCTGCCGCTTTGAGCACAGGCCAAAGGGCCTCAGGCAACGAGAAGTTGTAGTGAATGCCGGCAATGCACTGCATGGTTTTGCCGTAACGCAGGGCCAGGCCCTTGCGATAAACGTACTTGAGCTGTCCGATGTTGGACGTGCCGTAGTAGGCAATTGGAATGTCCGCTTCGGCCGGCAACGGGCACGGCATCGAAGGGCTCCACAGGTACTCGTTGCCGAGCTTGCTGTAGGCAAAACGGTGGATCTTGTCGAGGCTGGCCAGCGTCTCTGCCGGGTCGGGCAGGGCCGGGGTGATGAACTCCAGCAGCGACTCGGAATAGTCGGTGGTGATTTGATCGTTGGTCAGGGCCGACCCCAGTGCGTCGGGGTGCGGCGTCTGGGCCAGGCGGGCCTCGCCGGTGACGCGCAAGCATTCGCGCTCGATCCCGTGCAGGCACTGCTCCAGCAGAGTGAGGTTAGCGCGCTCGCTGAGCAGAGCCAGGCGGCGGTTGAGAAGTTGGCTCAAGTTGGATTCCTTCACGCGTCAGTCGCCCCAATATGGGGGTGGTCAGGACGGTCTACAAGGGTGAAGTTGAAGCCGGCGTGGTCGCCTGACTTTTAAAAGGAGTGCTCAGCCCCGTCCCTGTATCGGCCCCGGGCGCTCCGGGCGCATTTCGGCACCGCGTATGCAGTGCCGAAATTAACCTAAATCGACGGGTAACCGCTACAGGACAGCGAAGGTGCCTTGCGCTTTTGCGACCAGCTTGTCGCCCTGCCAGACGTCAGCTTCGACGACCAGCGTGCGGCGACCGGGGTGGATGACCCTGGCGATGCACAGCACATCGCCTTCGGACACCGCCCGGATGTAGTTGATCTTGCATTCCAGCGTGACGCTTTGCTGATCGAAGCCATGGGTGCTGGAACAGGCCAGCCCCATGCTGATGTCGACCAGGCTGAACAACACCCCGCCATGCAGTTTGCCGCCGCGGTTGCGCAGGTGCGGCTCCAGGCTCAGGGCGACATGGGCCGCGCCTTCATCCAGTTGCACCACGCGACAGCCGATCAGCTCACTGAACGCGCTTTGGGTCAGCCCGGCCGGGATTTCCATCAGCGCTTCTTCAACTGCTTGGCATTGGCGAACAGCGAGGCCATGGCGTTGTTGGCAGGGGCCGCGGCCACGGTTTCTTTGCGTGGCGCGGTGTTTTGCTGGCGCCCCGAAGCGCCGGGACGTGCGCCGCGGGCCCCGTCGATTTTCTCGCCGGGGGTGTCGCTCATGCGCATCGACAGGCCCACACGTTTGCGGGGGATGTCGACTTCCATCACCTTGACCTTGACCACGTCACCGGCTTTGACGGCTTCACGCGGGTCTTTGATGAATTTCTCGGACAGCGCCGAAATGTGCACCAGACCGTCCTGATGGACACCGATATCGACGAACGCACCAAAGTTGGTCACGTTGGTGACGACGCCTTCCAGAATCATCCCCAGCTGCAAGTCTTTGAGGTCTTCGACGCCTTCCTGGAACTCGGCGGTCTTGAACTCCGGACGCGGATCGCGGCCCGGTTTTTCCAGCTCTTGCAGGATGTCGGTGACGGTGGGCAGGCCGAACGTTTCATCGGTGAACTGCTTAGGGTCCAGACGCTTGAGGAAGCTGGCATCGCCAATCAGCGAGCGGATGTCGCGCTCGGTGTCGGAGGCGATGCGCTTGACCAGCGGGTAGGCTTCGGGGTGAACCGCCGAGCCGTCCAGCGGGTTGTCGCCGTTCATGACGCGCAAGAAACCGGCGGCTTGTTCGAAGGTTTTTTCACCCAGACGGCTGACTTTTTTCAGCGCGGCGCGGGTTTTGAACGCACCGTTTTCATCGCGATGGTTCACGATGTTTTGCGCCAGTGTGGCGTTGAGGCCGGAGATCCGGGCCAGCAGCGCCACCGAGGCGGTGTTTACGTCCACACCCACGGCGTTTACGCAGTCTTCCACCACCGCGTCCAGGCCCCGTGCCAGCTTGAGCTGCGACACGTCGTGCTGGTATTGGCCGACACCGATGGATTTGGGGTCGATTTTGACCAGTTCGGCGAGCGGGTCTTGCAGGCGGCGGGCAATCGAGACCGCGCCACGGATCGACACGTCCAGGTCGGGGAATTCCTTGGCAGCCAGTTCCGACGCCGAGTACACCGAGGCCCCGGCTTCGGACACCATGACTTTGGTGACTTTCAGTGCCGGGTATTTTTTGATCAGGTCGATGACCAGCTTGTCGCTCTCGCGGCTCGCCGTGCCGTTGCCGATAGCGATCAATTCGACCGAATGTTTGGCGCACAGGGCCGCCATGATGGAGATGGTTTGGTCCCACTTGTTGTGCGGTACGTGCGGGTACACGGTGGCGTGTTCGAGCAGTTTGCCGGTGGCATCGACCACGGCAATTTTGCAACCGGTGCGCAGGCCCGGGTCCAGGCCGAGTGTCGCGCGCGGGCCCGCTGGCGCGGCCAGCAGCAAGTCATGCAGGTTGTGCGCAAACACGTTGATGGCTTCGGTTTCTGCGGCGTCGCGCAGCTCACCCAGCAGATCGGTTTCAAGGTGGGTGTACAGCTTGACCTTCCACGTCCAGCGCACCACTTCGCCCAGCCATTTGTCGGCCGCACGGTTCTGGTTTTGCAGGCCGAAACGCTCGGCAATCATCAGTTCGCCGGGGTGCATCGTGCCGGGCAATTCTTCGCCCACTTTGAGCGACGAGCTGAGAATGCCTTCATTGCGCCCGCGGAAAATCGCCAGCGCCCGGTGCGACGGCATGCTTTTGAGCGGCTCGTCGTGTTCGAAGTAATCGCGGAATTTGGCGCCTTCCTCTTCTTTGCCGGCGATGACGCGAGCGCTGAGGGTGGCTTCCTGCTTGAGAAAACTGCGCAGTTTGTCCAGCAGGGTGGCGTCTTCGGCGAAACGCTCCATGAGGATGTATTTGGCGCCGTCGAGGGCTGCCTTGACGTCGGCCACGCCTTTTTCAGCGTCGACGAAACGGGCGGCTTGCGTCTCGGGGTTCAGCGTCGGGTCATTGAACAGGCCGTCAGCCAGTTCCCCGAGGCCGGCTTCGAGGGCGATCTGGCCCTTGGTGCGGCGCTTTTGCTTGTAGGGCAGGTACAAGTCTTCAAGGCGGGTTTTGGTGTCGGCCAGTTTGATGTCGCGCGCCAGTTCTGGCGTCAACTTGCCTTGTTCTTCGATGCTGGCGAGGATGCTGATGCGCCGTTCGTCGAGTTCTCGCAGGTAGCGCAGGCGTTCTTCCAGATGACGAAGTTGGGTGTCATCCAGGCTGCCTGTCACTTCCTTACGGTAACGGGAGATGAAGGGTACGGTGGAGCCTTCATCCAGAAGTGCGACGGCCGCTTCGACCTGCTGCGGGCGCACGCCAAGTTCTTCGGCGATGCGGCTGTTGATGCTGTCCATAAAACCACCTGACAAATTGTGATGCAGGCTCGCAGGCCCGGGCTTGAAGGCTTGCGAGGCGGGTTGAGCGGCTTGAAAAAGCGCCGCTACCGGGGCCAAAAGGGCAGCCTGTTGACCCGTGAAGTCTGCAAAATGCGGCACGCGCTGAAAAAAATAATCGCGCCGCACGTATTGAAAATTCGAGGTTGCCTGACACAAAAGGCGGCGCATTATAACCAGCGTTCCTGTCTTCAGGGCACTGCGTGCAGCGCGCGCCATGATCTGTGTACTGGCTGTGAAGGAAAAATCTGCTAACAATGCACACGATGCGTATAACAGCAGCTACGCCATAATGCGCGCCGAGATCACAGGAGCATCTAATGAGCAGCACTGCACACACTGCTGAAGGCGAAAAAATTCTTATCGTGGACGACGACCCGGGCCTGAGCAGCCTGTTGGAACGTTTTTTCACCAGCAAGGGCTATCGCGCGCGCGCGGTTCCCAACGTCGAGCAAATGGACCGTTTGCTGGCCCGCGAGGTGTTTAACCTTGTGGTATTGGACTTGATGCTGCCGGGCGAAGACGGTCTGTCCGCCTGCCGCCGTTTGCGCGCTGCGAACAATCGCGTGCCGATCATCATGCTCACTGCCAAAGGCGATGAACTGAGCCGGATCAAGGGCCTTGAACTGGGGGCCGACGACTATCTGGCCAAACCCTTCAACCCCGATGAGCTGATGGCGCGGGTCAAAGCCGTGTTGCGCCGCCAGTCCGCGCCCGTACCGGGTGCGCCGGGCAGCGAAGACGAAAGCGTCACGTTCGGTGATTACGAGTTGTCACTGGCCACCCGCGAACTCAAACGCGGTGATGAAGTTCACATGCTGACCACCGGTGAGTTTGCGGTGCTTAAAGCGCTGGTCATGCATGCCCGCGAGCCGTTGACACGCGACAAGCTGATGAATCTGGCCCGTGGCCGTGAATGGGATGCGCTGGAGCGTTCAATCGACGTTCAGATCTCCCGCCTGCGCCGCATGATTGAGCCGGATCCGTCCAAACCGCGTTACATCCAGACAGTCTGGGGCGTGGGTTATGTATTTGTGCCGGACGGCAACGCCACCAAGTGATGGATCATTTGTAGGAGCGGGCCACGCTGGGTGTTCAACACCTGAGTGGCCCGCAATTTCATTTCTGCGGGTATCCCTACGCGCTCCTGCAAACTGCAAAAGCATCAATCTATGAAAACCCCTCTCTGGTTCCCCCAAAGTTTCTTCTCGCGCACCCTCTGGCTGGTATTGATCGTCGTTCTGTTCTCCAAGGCACTGACGTTGGTGTACTTGCTGATGAATGAAGATGTCCTGGTTGATCGTCAATACAGCCACGGCGTTGCGCTTACGCTGCGTGCCTACTGGGCGGCCGATGAGGAAAACCGCGAAAAAATTGCCGATGCCGCCGGATTGATCCGGGTGGTGGGTGGCGGCGTGCCCGAGGGTGAGCAGCATTGGCCTTACAGCGGTGCTTACCAACGTCAGATGCAGGCCGAGCTGGGCGCTGATACCGAGGTTCGCTTGCGGGTGCATTCGCCACCCGCCTTGTGGGTTCGGGCGCCGAGTCTGGGGGATGGCTGGCTGAAAGTGCCGCTGTACCCGCACCCGCTGCGCGGGCAAAAAATATGGAGCGTGCTGGGCTGGTTCTTGGCCATTGGCTTGCTCTCAACTGCGTCGGCGTGGATTTTCGTCAGTCAACTTAACCAGCCGCTCAAACGCCTGGTGTATGCCGCGCGTCAACTGGGTCAGGGCCGCAGCGTGCGGTTGCCGATCAGTGATACGCCGAGTGAGATGACGGAGGTTTACAGCGCGTTCAACCAAATGGCCGAAGACGTGGAGCAAGCGGGTCGCGAGCGAGAGTTGATGCTGGCGGGGGTTTCCCACGATTTGCGTACGCCGTTGACGCGTCTGCGTTTGTCGCTGGAATTGATGGGCAACCATAACGACCTGACGGACGACATGGTGCGCGATATCGAAGACATGGACGCGATCCTCGATCAGTTCCTGGCCTTTATTCGCGATGGCCGTGACGAACTGGTCGAAGAGGTGGACTTGTGCGAGCTGGTGCGTGAGGTCGTGGCACCTTACAACCAGAACGAAGAGCGGGTGCGTTTGCGCCTGCAACCGATTCAGCCGTTTCCGCTGCGCCGGGTATCGATGAAGCGCTTGCTCAACAACCTGATTGGCAACGCGTTGCATCATGCGGGTGAGGATGTGGAAGTGGCCGCCTATGTGTCAGGCGATGTGAGCGCGCCGTATGTGGTGCTCAGCGTGATGGATCGTGGTGCAGGCATCGACCCTTCCGAGCTTGAAGACATCTTCAACCCGTTCATTCGCGGCGATCGTGCCCGCGGCGGAAAGGGGACCGGGCTCGGGTTGGCAATCGTCAAGCGCATCGCGTCGATGCATGGTGGCAATGTCGAGTTACGCAACCGTTCCGGCGGTGGGCTTGAAGCGCGGGTCAGGTTGCCATTGGGGCTGATGTTGCCCCGTGGCGCGGTGTAAGGACCTGAGCTAACCACACGCGAGGCTGCCGATGGAGGCAGCCTCGCGTCTTTTTTGGGCGTGGCGGGGGGCGTCAGCCTTTGCCTTTGGTTCTTGTCAGGTTCGGCCCGCTGTTTTTCTCCAGATGTTCAATGATGATTCCGGCCACGTTTTTACCCGTGGTGGTTTCGATCCCTTCCAGACCCGGTGAGGAGTTGACCTCCAGCACCAACGGGCCGTGATTGGAGCGCAGGATGTCCACGCCTGCCACGCTCAACCCCATCACCTTGGCGGCCCGAATGGCGGTCATGCGTTCTTCCGGGGTGATCTTGATCAGGCTGGCGCTGCCGCCACGGTGCAGGTTGGAACGGAACTCACCCGGTTTGGCCTGGCGTTTCATCGCCGCAATCACCTTGTCACCCACCACGAAGCAGCGAATATCGGCGCCGCCGGCTTCCTTGATGTATTCCTGCACCATGATGTTTTGCTTGAGGCCCATGAAGGCTTCGATCACGGATTCTGCCGCCGTCGCGGTTTCGCACAGCACAACGCCGATGCCCTGGGTGCCTTCCAGCACCTTGATCACCAACGGTGCGCCATTGACCATTTCGATCAGGTCGGGGATGTCATCCGGCGAGTGCGCAAAGCCCGTCACCGGCAACCCCAGCCCACGCCGCGACAGCAATTGCAGGGAGCGCAGTTTGTCCCGCGAACGTGCGATGGCCACCGATTCGTTCAGTGGGAAAACCCCCATCATTTCGAACTGGCGCAACACCGCACAGCCGTAAAACGTGACCGAGGCACCAATGCGCGGAATCACGGCATCGAAGCCTTCCAGCGGCTTGCCCCGGTAGTGGATCTGCGGCTTGTGGCTGGCGATGTTCATATAGGCACGCAGGGTATCGATCACTACCATTTCGTGGCCTCGTTCCGTCCCGGCTTCGACCAGGCGACGAGTGGAATACAGACGCGGGTTACGCGACAGCACAGCGATCTTCATGCAGCACCTGTGGCAGAAAGGGTAGAGACCGGGAAAACCGGCTTGTCTTGAACGTATTTGAGCCCCGGATTGACCACCAGTTGGCCATCGATCAGGGCTTTTGAACCGAGCAGCAAACGGTAACGCATGGACTTGCGGCAGGCGAGGGTGAACTCCACCGACCAGACCCGATCACCCAGCGCGAGGCGGGTGCGGATCACATAGCGAACTTGCGCATGACCGTTAGAACTTTTAATGGTTTTTATCGCCACCAGAGGGGCTTCGCAACGGCGATGACGCAGTTGCACCAGCGTGCCCAAATGAGCGTTGAAACGCACCCACTCGGCACCATCGCGCACAAAAGGCTCGATTTCAGTGGCGTGCAAGCTGGACGTACTGGCGCCGGTGTCGATTTTGGCGCGCAAGCCTGCGACGCCCAAATCGGGGAGCGCCACCCACTCGCGCAGACCGACAACGGTCAGATGATCAAATGTCTTCAATATGAGTAACCGCGATTAACGTATCCAGGCCGCCGGTCGAACCTCGGCCAACGCTTGAAATGCCGGTCTGGCGAACCAGTAACCCTGCATCAGAAATATTCCACAATCGGCCAGGAAATCCCTTTCGCCAGCGCTTTCGATGCCTTCGGCTATGACTGTAACGTTCAATTCAGAACACATCATGACAACGCCGCGCACGATAGCCTGACGCGCACGATCCTGATCGACATCGCGGATGAGTGCCATGTCGAGCTTGATCAGGTCAGGTTGAAAATCCGCCAATAAATTGAGCCCCGAATAACCTGCTCCGAAGTCATCGATGGCTGTCTTGAAACCGAATTGGCGGTATTCACGCAGAATATGGGTCAAATGGCGATAGTTATCTATGTGTTCGCTTTCCAGCGTTTCGAAAATCAGCTTGTCGAGCGGGAAATCGTGGGCTTTGGCGGCTTCCAGGGTGCTGCGAATGCACAGTTCCGGCCGATACACCGCGTTGGGCATGAAATTGATGGACAGGTGTTGCTGCATGCCCAGCGCGGCCGCGCCCTTGATTGCACGTGTGCGGCACTCTTGGTCGAAGCGGTAACGATTGGTGTCATTTACCTGCCGTAAAACATCCAGTGCGCCTTCACCGGCAGGCCCTCTGACCAGTGCTTCGTGGGCAAAGACCGATTGATCGCGCAAGTCCACGATCGGTTGGTACGCAAATTGGAAATCGAACCCCAGCGGCGTGGCTTGTCGACAAGCGTCGCAACGGCTTTTGGCGCCCGTCAGGGAATCGGGAAAAAACGTCATGGGACATAACCTCGCCAAAGGCGCTGAGAGGAACGGCATTCTAGCCGGATGCCAGATTCATCTATTCATTAGAAACGGTAGTACAGTTCTGACTCTGTCAAAGAAGAGGAATTCCAATGGCTCAGAAGCAAGAAGAAGACGAAAAGGTCCGTTTGGACAAATGGTTGTGGGCGGCGCGGTTTTTCAAAACCCGGGCGTTGGCCAAGGCCGCTATTGAAAGTGGCAAAGTGCATTGTCGCGGTGAGCGTTGCAAGCCGAGTAAAGAGCCTCGACTGGGCGATGAGCTGCAAATACGCGTGGGCCTGGAAGAGCGCACGGTCGAAGTCAAAGCGCTGTCAGTCGTGCGTCGTGGCGCGCCCGAGGCACAATTGTTGTACGCCGAAACTGAGCAGAGTATCGCCAAGCGTGAGCACGCTGCCGCCATGCGCAAATCCGGAGCAATGGGGATTACGACGGACGGTAAACCGACCAAAAAACAACGGCGCCAATTGCATCAGTTTCAGGATGCCAGTGGCGCCGAGTAGAGCGGCGATTTACAGGGTGTATGACGCGGGTTGCTTAACCGCGCACCACGCTCATGCGTGACACCAGCGGCAGACGCTGCAACAGCGAAAAAATCGGTGCCGTCACGCGCATCAGCGCACCTGAAACCTTGGCCGCGAACGGGGTGTAATAGCCCCAGCCCAACGCCAGGAATGCCAGCAACAAGCCGCCGATGTAGTCGTCCTGGCCCCAATGGGCGCCAGCTACCAGTCGCGGCATCATGAACAGCAGCGTCAGGCCCCAGATCACCACCTTCTGGCCAATGGTGCGGCTGAACACACTCATGAACATGCCCCAGATCAGCAGTACCGAGGCGTGATCGCCCGGAAAGCTCTGGCTTGAGCGGTCTTTCAGTTCCCAGGTTTTTTCAAGGCCCGGAAAGAAGTCGCTCAGGTGAATGGCATCTTCAAACACCATCGACGGGCTATTGTGCTGCCAACCCATCGCGGCCGTGAGTTTGGAAAACAGCGCGCGGATCACCACCAGCAGCAACAGGATCGCCAGAAAACCAAACAGCGCGCGACGCACCTGCGTGGCCTCAAATACCCAGTTACCTTTGATCAGCAGGGCCAGCATGATGACCCCGACTACCACATCGAAAGGTCGAAGACTTGCAACTGCCCACATGTGGAGCCATATAGGGTTATCAGCCAATGGACGATTGAGCAGATGGAACAACCAGTCGTCGAAAGTCAGGCAGAGAATTTGGCCGAATGGCCATAACCAGAAACACAAAAGCCCCAGAGCGAGTAAATTACACCCCGCTAGGGCTCTGAGGTTCCACCTTGTTTGGAACAGAGTGGGATTGTTCATGACATGCCCCCTTGGCTGGGTCTTTGCACTCGATAGGTGCTAAAAACGCGCCTTTATAAAGACTCGAACACATTTTGTCACCAATTTAGAACCCTATTCCTATGTCCGATTTACGCAAAACCGACTTTACGCAGCGCTTCATTTTCGATAACAGCGACACCCGCGGCGAGCTGGTGTCGCTGGATCACAGCTACGCTGAGGTACTGGCCAAGCACGCTTACCCTGAGCCGGTTCAACAACTGCTGGGCGAGCTGATGGCCGCTGCGGCGTTGCTGGTCAGCACCCTGAAATTCGACGGCCTGATGAGCCTTCAAGCCCGTTCCGAAGGCGCGGTTCCGCTGCTGATGATTGAAATCACCAGCGAACATGAAATTCGCGGCCTGGCCCGATTTGACGCGGATCAGATCACCCCCGACGCGACCCTGAGCGACCTGATGCCCAACGGCGTCCTGGCCCTGACCATCGACCCGACAATCGGTAAGCGTTATCAGGGCATCGTGGACCTGGGCGGCAATGATCTGTCGGCCTGTTTCACCAATTACTTCGTAATGTCGCACCAGGTGCCTACGCGTTTCTGGCTCGCGGCGGATGGCAAGCGCGCACGCGGCATGCTCTTGCAGCAACTGCCTGCCGAAGTGATCAAAGACGAAGTAGATCGTGCCGAGAGCTGGAACCGCCTGAATGCGTTGGGCGATACCCTCAAGGTCGAAGAACTGCTGGGGCTGGATAACGAAACAATTCTGCATCGCTTGTTCCACGAGGATGTAGTGCGTCTTTTTGATAAGGATGGCATCGAATTCAAATGCAGCTGCTCGCGCGAACGCTCCGGCAATGCGTTGTCCAGCCTGGGCCATGACGATGCGCTTACGCTGGTCAAAGAGCACGGCGGCCATATTGAAATCGACTGCCAATTTTGCAACGAGCGTTACTTGTTCGATGCCGCCGATGTCGATCAATTGTTCGCGGGCGCAGGTGTAGAGACGCCTTCAGGCACTCACCACTAAAACGTTTCAGCGCAGGTAAAACCCCTGTCAAAGCCCGGTATAACGCGGTTCTGACAGGTGGGCCCTACTTTTTTTGGGCGTTTCTGGCATAATCCGGCCCACTTTTTTCGCGGTAGTAGTGCAAAATTTTCTACTACAAAACGTTTGGCGCAATCGGCCAATGGCCGACGGGGAACCTCATGACGCAAGCTAATAACGCCGTGTACACCGATCTGAGCATCGACGATCTGGTCAAAGAAGCCCTGAACCGTGGTGAAGGTGAGCTTGCCGACAATGGCGCACTGGTTGTTAAAACGGGCCACCGTACCGGCCGTTCGCCAGCTGACCGCTTTATCGTTGAAGAGCCTACAACTCAGGACGCCATTGCCTGGGGCGCGATCAACCGCAAGTTCCCGGCCGACAAGTTCGACGCACTGTGGGACCGTGTTGCGGCCTACCTCGGTGAGCGCGAGCGCTTCGTTTCCCACGTTCATGTAGGTTCTGACCCGGCGCACTACCTGCCCGTGAAAATGACCACCGAAACCGCTTGGCACAACCTGTTTGGCCGTTGCCTGTTCATCAACCCTGAACAGTACAACCCGGCTGGCAAAGATGAGTGGCAAGTGATCAACGCACCGAACTTCGAGTGCGTGCCTGAGCGCGATGGCACCCATTCCGACGGTTGCGTAATCATCAACTTCGCGGCCAAAAAAGTCCTGATCGCAGGCATGCGTTACGCCGGCGAAATGAAAAAAGCCCTGTTCTCCGTTCAAAACTTCCTGTTGCCAGCCGTTGACGTCCTGCCGATGCATTGCGCCGCCAACATGGGTGAAGACGGCGACGTGACCCTGTTCTTCGGCCTGTCCGGCACCGGCAAGACCACGTTGTCGGCTGATGAAAGCCGTTACCTGATCGGTGACGACGAACACGGCTGGGGCGTGGGCGTGGTGTTCAACATCGAAGGCGGTTGCTATGCCAAGTGCATCGACCTGTCGGAGAAGAACGAGCCGGTCATCTGGAAAGCCATCCAGCACGGTGCCGTTCTGGAAAACGTGGTACTGGATGCCAACAAAAAGCCTGACTACTCGGATGACAGCCTGACGCAAAACAGCCGCGCCGCTTACCCGCGTGAACTGATCGAAAAACGCGCTCCGAAGAACCTGGGCGGCGAGCCTAACGCCGTGATCTTCCTGACCTGCGACCTGACTGGCGTATTGCCGCCGGTGTCGATCCTCAGCGAAGAACAAGCGGCTTACCACTTCCTGTCTGGCTACACCGCACTGGTGGGCTCGACTGAAATGGGTTCGGGCAGCGGCATCAAGTCGACCTTCTCGACGTGCTTCGGCGCGCCATTCTTCCCACGTCCTGCCGGTGAATACGCAGAGCTGCTGATCAAACGCATCCGCGGTTTCGGCTCCAAGGTGTACCTGGTCAACACCGGCTGGACCGGCGGTGGCTACGGCGTGGGCAAGCGTTTCAACATCCCGACCACCCGTGCCGTGATCGCTGCGATCCAGAGCGGCGCGCTGATCGGTGCTGAAACCGAACACCTGGACATCATCAACCTGGACGTGCCAAAAACCGTACCGGGCGTCGACACGGCTCTGCTCAACCCGCGCAACACTTGGGCTGACCAAGCTGCGTACGACGAAGCCGCCAAGGCATTGGCTGGCCTGTTCACCGAAAACTTCAAGAAGTTTGACGTGAGCGATGCAATCAAGGCGGCTGGCCCGAAGGCATAACCCTTCGTACCGAACGCTGATTCACGAAAAGCCGCCTGAGAGGGCGGTTTTTTTATACCTGCGAATCAGCCTTCAAGGCTGTCGGTGTCCCAGTGTTGCGCCACGATGGCTGTGTAAAGCATGCCAATCGTCAAGGGCACTTTGCTTTCCCGGCCCTTGGCGCTGCGCTTGAGATGAGGGTCATGGCCTGCGGGCTGAAAATAGCGATAGGCGTCGTAATCATCCAGCGTCAACCCGAAGCGCTCTTCCAGCGCCTCCATCAGCTGTTGGGCGTCACGGCCATTGCAACCCAGGTCTAGATTGATCGCCGTCTTCAAACTGACGGTTTTGTGCTCCGGCAGACCGATTTCTTCGTGCAGCAATTGCATCAGCTCACGCAAGACGGGCGTGTCGGGGAGGTCGGTGGCGAGTTTCATGTGGTGTGTCCGTAAACCCAAGGTTGAAGAAGTACAACGTAGTCCCGTAGTTGCTGTCGAGGTAAGAAGTTGCGATCGCTTTGCAGCGCTCCACCCATCAGCACAACAGGGCAGGGCGTATCCCCGGCTGAAGGTCTGCCTTCATCGATCAACACCGAACAGTTGAACTCGACCCTGTATCATCCCCTTTCAATTTCCCCTGACCTTTTCTCGATCCGTTGCGCAGCGGGCGTTAGCCTTGCGGGCTTTGCAACGGTCAATGGAGTGACAGTGATGCACAACACCCTGGAACAGGTTTTCGGTTATCCACAATTTCGTCCCGGCCAGGAGGCGGCCATCGGCGCGGTGTTGGCTGGGCGCTCAGCGGCTGCGATTTTCCCTACGGGTTCCGGGAAGTCGCTGTGCTATCAGTTGCCAGCTTTGCTGTTGCCGCACCTGACGCTGGTGGTTTCGCCGCTGCTGGCGCTGATGCAGGATCAACTGGCCTTTCTCCAGCGCCACGGCATTCCGGCGGCCAGTATTGACTCGGCACAAGGCCGCGATGAAGCCAGTTCGGTGATGGCGCGGGCCAAGTCGGGGGAGTTGAAAATTTTGATGATTTCGGTCGAGCGCCTGAAAAACGAGCGCTTCCGACATTTTCTGCAGCAAGTCCCGATTTCTTTGCTGGTGGTGGACGAGGCGCACTGTATTTCGGAGTGGGGCCATAACTTCCGTCCGGACTATTTGAAGCTTCCGGACTACCAGCGCCAGTTCAATATCCCACAAGTGTTGTTGCTCACGGCCACCGCCACGCCCGCGGTCATTGTGGACATGCAAACCAAGTTCGCGATTGCTGAATCCGATGTCGTCACCACCGGTTTTTATCGCGCCAATCTCAATCTGTGGGTCGAACCTGTTACCGGCGCTGCCAAGCGTCAGCGGTTGGTGCAGTGGATGGGTGAGCGTCAGGGCCAACCGAGTATTGTCTACGTCACCTTGCAGAAGACGGCCGAGCACATCGCCCAGCACTTGAATCAGCACGGGATCAGCGCCAGCGCCTATCACGCCGGTTTGCCCCACGATCAGCGCGAAAGCATCCAGCGTGAGTTCATGGGCGGGCAGTTGAACTGCATCGTCGCCACCATTGCCTTCGGCATGGGCATCGACAAAAGCGACATCCGCAATGTGGTGCATTTTGATTTGCCCAAGTCGATCGAAAATTACAGCCAGGAGATCGGCCGGGCGGGGCGCGACGGGCAGGCGTCGGACTGTCTGGTGCTGGCCAACCGAGACAGCCTCAACGTGCTGGAAAACTTCGTTTATGGCGACACGCCCGAGTTGCAGGGGATTCGCACGGTGCTGGAAGACCTGCGTGCGGCCATCGCTGAAGGTCAGTGGGAATTCATGCTGTTGCCTTTGTCCGATCAGAGCAATATCCGTCAGTTGCCGCTCAAAACCCTGCTGGTTCAATTGGAGCTGCGTGGGCTGATTGCGCCGCGTTATGCCTACTTTGCCGAGTACCGTTTCAAGTGCCTGATCGATCCCGACGCGTTATTGGCCAGGTTCGAGGGCGAACGCCGGGACTTTGTCGCGGGCATCATCCAGACGTCCAGCCGCGCCCGAACCTGGTGGACGGTGAATTTCGATGCGCTGTATGAACAGCATCAGGCCGAGCGTAATCGCGTGGTCAAGGCGCTCGACTATTTTCAGGAGAAAGGCTGGATCGAGCTGGAAAGCAAGCAGATGACCGAGGTCTACAGCGTGCGGGTGAACCAGGTGGACGTCGATGCGTTAAGCCTGGAGCTGCATCGCTACTTCAGCGCTCATGAAAATGCCGAAATCGTGCGGATTCACGCCATGTTGGCGCTGTTTGCCAGTGACACGTGCTTGAGCTATCGCCTGGCGCAGTATTTTGGCGACGACAACGCACCGCAACGCTGCGGGCATTGTTCGGTATGCGCCGGACAGGTGGCGCAATTGCCCGAGCCGCCTGCGCTTGCGCCGCTTGTGGATAAAAACTTTGAAGGCCTGTGCGGCCCGTTTATCCACAGGCATCAGGAATACACAGGCAGTTATCCCCCGCCGGAACGCCTGACCCGCTTCTTGTGCGGTATCAGCGTGCCGATGTTTACCAAAATCAAAGCCCGCGCCATTCCGGGGTTTGCCGCCCTTGAGCTTTATCCCTACGCGCAGGTTCGTGAGTGGGCCGCGCTGCATGTGCAAGGCGCCTGAGCCGAACTTCGGCACACAAAAAAGCCAACCCCCCCTGCCTGAGGGTTGGCTTTAACGCGTCACATCACAGGATGTCTTTGTAGGTGGTTGGGCTATACGCAAGGCTCTGCGACAACCCTGCGGCTGGCTGGTAGGGCGCCCCTTTAATGGCGCTGAACGCGACACCTTTGCTGCCCAGTGACGCGTAACGCTCGTTCTTCTCCGACTCGGTGATCTTGGTGTAGGAGTACTTATGCATGGCCGCGTATTTCGCCTCGTCACTGACGAGGGTCTTGTGCCGTGCTTCCAGATCCGCAGCGGACAGGTTCAAGCGTTTATCCAGCGCCACGCCCCAGCGGGTCAGGCAGGTTTCTGCGAAATGGCGCACCACCATCCCCGGTGCGACCAGTACCTTGTCGCCTTTGTCACCATCAGGCGCCGCGTTGCCCACTAGCGTGGCATGGCGCCCGGCCATTGGGTAGATGTGGACGCGCGTGTTGGAGGCGGTTTCCGGAACGACGCAAGAAAACCCTTTAGAGCGTTCATCACGAGCGAAGAAGCCCACGTATTCCTCAACGTTTTTACCCAGCTCAACCCGCGCGCTTTGGAAGTTCAGCGGGCCCGGCACCGGGTCCACGGCGAATATATTGACCGGAATATGTTTCAGCTCACTGTCGTTGAGCATGGCGTTGGCCAGCATGTGGCAGCTGACGGCGCCGCGACTCCAGCCGACCAGGTTGACCTGGGTCGGGATCACGCCGTCCTTGCGGAAAGTTTTGATCAGTTGTTCTTGCAGTTGTTGCTGGGTCACGCTGCGGTTGCCGTAATCGTATTTGCGCCACATCCACGAACCGGTCACGCTCACGTCTTCGATCGGAATTCCGGCCGCTTTGAGGCGGTTATATTCCGCTTCGGTGAGCTTCTCGCGTTGCCATTCGCACTTGCCTTTGAGAATGCTCAGCGCGTGCTTCACGTTCTCTTCCCAGCCCTTGCCAAACAGGCTGCCGGTCATGCCGTATTCCTTGTTCTGCACGAACATTTCATCGGCCTGCAAGTTGCCGCTGCCGGGCCCATCCACGACGATCCATTCAGCAAACTCACGGCCTGTGCTGTGGGCCGCCAGCGTCGAAATCAGCTCGCCATTCCAATAGTTCTCGTGGGTGGCGTCGAACTTGGTGGAGCCGGTGCCGCAGAAGTAAACGGTTACTGTAGTCACGATAAATCCTTGCGTTCATTGGAGAGAACGCAAGGTAGCTATCGGACAGTTCCTGCATCAGAAGGAGATTTAGCCGCTATGGGAATGCTTTCCTTAGCCGTTTGAAGTCAGTGTTGCGGCTTACCCCACGAGCGCTTTAAGCACGCGGGTAAAGGCGTGGCTGCTTTCGATTTCGTCAGCATGGCGACCTTCGCGCACCACCCACTTGCCATTGACCAGCACATCACGCACCTGACGATCACCGCCCGCAAACAGCCAGCGGTTGAGAATGGCATCTTCGTGCGCCGTGGCCAGATACGGGTCGTTGCCGTCCAGCACGATCCAATCGGCGCGCTGGCCCACCGCCAGCCCGGCAACAGGCTGCCCCATGGCTTGCGCGCCGCCAGCCAGTGCGGCGTCAAACAGCGTGCGTCCGACCATGGGCTGATCGGGACGGTGTAACCGGTTGCGTCGCTGATCGCGCAAGCGCTGGCCGTATTCCAGCCAGCGCAGTTCTTCTACCACGCTCAGGGACACATGGCTGTCGGAACCAATCCCCAGGCGCCCGCCCTGTGCCAGATACTCCACCGCCGGGAAAATCCCATCGCCCAGATTGGCTTCGGTGGTCAGGCACAGCCCTGCCACGGCCTGGCTAGTGGCCATGCGCGCCACTTCGTCGGCATTGGCATGGGTGGCATGCACCAGGCACCAGCGCGCGTCGACTTCAACGTTGTCATACAACCACTCAATCGGGCGCTTGCCACTCCAGCTCAGGCAGTCATCCACTTCCTTGCGCTGTTCCGCGATGTGAATGTGTACCGGGCATGTGGTGTCGCTGGCCCCCATGACGTCATGGATTTGCTCCGGGGTGACGGCACGCAATGAGTGAAAGCACACGCCCAGGGCTTGGGCCGGTTGTCTGGCCAACAGCGGCGCCAACTGTTGCTGCACTTTCAGGTAATGCTCGGTGCTGTTGATGAAGCGCCGCTGGCCGTCATTCGGGGCTTGGCCACCAAATCCGGCGTGTGTGTAAAGCACCGGCAGGAGTGTAAGACCTATGCCCGAAGAGCGTGCGGCCTCGCTGATTCTTAATGCCAATTCCGCCGGATTTGCGTAGGGCTTGCCGGATAGATCGTGGTGAACGTAGTGAAATTCAGCCACTGAGGTGTAACCGGCCTTGAGCATCTCGATGTACAACTGGCGGGCGATGATGCCCAGCTGTTCCGGGGTGATTTTTCCCACAAGGCGATACATCAAGTCGCGCCATGTCCAGAAACTGTCATTGGGGTTGCCAGCCACTTCCGCCAAACCGGCCATGGCGCGCTGAAACGCGTGGGAATGCAGGTTGGGCATGCCCGGCAACAACGGGCCATTCACGCGTTCGGCCCCTTGCGCGTGGGCATCGGGCTGGATGGACACGAGTCGGCCATCTTCGCCAACCTCTATTCGGACATTGGTCGCCCAGCCCGTGGGTAACAGCGCACGTTCGGCAAAGAAAACGGACATCGGTTTCGTACCCTATCGTTTGTTATTTGTATATACATATACAGACGTTTGCCTGCTCGGTAAACTCCGGCAAGCTACGCGTCTTTACTCATAAACAAGGAATGCCTGTGCCGACTCCGCCTGCCGTCAACCCGCTGGCTGCCCAAATGGGCGAAAGTCCGGCGCCCCTGTACGCCCGCGTCAAACAGATGATCACTCAGCAAATCAAGAGCGGTAACTGGCCGCCGCATTACCGCGTCCCCTCTGAAAGTGAGCTGGTCAGCCAATTGGGCTTCAGCCGTATGACCATTAACCGCGCCCTGCGTGAAATGACCGCCGACGGCCTGCTTGTGCGCATGCAAGGGGTCGGCACCTTTGTGGCCGAACCCAAAACCCAGTCCGCACTGTTTGAAGTCCACAACATTGCCGATGAGATTGCCGCCCGTGGCCATGCGCACAGTTGCAAGGTCATCAGCCTGGGTGAAGAGGCCGCCGGTTCCGAGCGCGCGGCGGTGCTGGACATGCGCGAAGGGCAAAAGGTGTTTCATTCGTTGATCGTGCATTACGAGAATGGAATTCCCGTGCAAATTGAGGACCGTTTTGTGAATGCGCTGGTGGCACCGGACTACCTCAAACAGGACTTCACGCTGCAAACGCCCTACGCCTATCTGTCTCAAGTCGCCCCCCTGACCGAGGGCGAACACGTCGTCGAAGCGATTCTGGCTGATCCGAAAGAGTGCAAGCTGCTGCAAATCGAACCCGGCGAGCCCTGCCTGCTGGTTCGTCGGCGTACCTGGTCGGGCCGTCAGCCGGTGACGGCGGCTCGCCTGATTCATCCCGGTTCCCGTCATCGCCTTGAAGGACGTTTCAGTAAATGAACCCATTGACCGTTTTACGCGCCGCTGATTACCCGCGCATGCCGTGGAAAAACGGCGGCGGCAGCACCGAAGAAATCACCCGTGATGCAGGCGAGGGGCTTGAAGGCTTTGGCTGGCGCCTGTCGATTGCTGACATTGGCGAGTCGGGCGGTTTTTCGCAGTTTGAGGGCTACCAGCGCATCATCAGCGTGCTGCAAGGCGCGGGCATGAATTTGCAAGTGGACGGCGCACACACGCGAGCCTTGTTACCGTTCGATGCGTTCGCCTTCAGGGGTGAAAGCGCAGTGAGTTGCACGCTGTTGGATGGACCGATCCGCGATTTCAACCTGATTTATGCCCCGGATCGTTACCGCGCCCGGCTGCAATGGCTGGCGGCTACCACGCCACAGCGCTTTTTCACTTCGGCCACTACCGTGCTGGTGTTCAGTGCCAGCGAGCAAGTGCATGTGGGGGTCGGTCACACGCACCATGAACATTTGGGTCGTTACGATTGCCTGCAACTGAGCAATGCCGACCGTTTGCTGGAAATCACCGTGACAGGACGCTGCTGTGTGATTGAGTTAAGTGCCGTCTGACCCACATCGCGTAGCAGCCCTCGGCCGCTGCTACGCACTGACCCTGAGGCCGATTTGTTACCGAATGCCTCAAAACAGCGCAAAAACGCCCCCTCGTAACACCTCCCTGCGTGCTTTCTTTTTTTGTAAGACACCGCTCACGTTGTTCAAAGCCCATGTTTGCGGGGCTCTCGTCATTTTCATGTTGAAAATTCAAAGATTGGCCGCTTACTTGCATATGCTTGTATGTACAAGTACATAAGTGTGCGTCTGCCCATCGCTGAGGAGTGACCCGTGACTTCAACTACCCCTAAATCGCCAGCCGAGTTCACCCGTCACCGCGACGGTGAAATCCGCGCCGCCCGTGGCACCCGTCTTACGGCTAAAAGCTGGATGACCGAAGCTCCGCTGCGGATGTTGATGAACAACCTCGACCCGCAAGTGGCCGAGAACCCGACCGAGCTGGTGGTGTATGGCGGCATTGGCCGGGCAGCACGCAACTGGGACTGTTACGACAAAATCGTCGAAAGCCTCACTCACCTCAATGACGACGAGACCTTGCTGGTGCAATCCGGCAAGCCGGTGGGCGTGTTCAAAACCCACAGCAATGCGCCGCGCGTGCTGATCGCCAACTCCAATCTGGTGCCGCACTGGGCGACCTGGGAACACTTTAACGAACTGGATGCCAAGGGTCTGGCCATGTATGGCCAGATGACAGCCGGGAGCTGGATCTACATCGGCAGTCAGGGGATTGTGCAAGGCACGTACGAAACCTTCGTCGAAGCCGGTCGCCAGCATTACAACGGCAGTCTCAAGGGCAAGTGGGTGCTGACAGCAGGTCTGGGCGGCATGGGCGGTGCGCAGCCTCTGGCCGCCACCCTGGCGGGCGCCTGCTCGCTGAACATCGAATGCCAGCAGAGCCGCATCGATTTCCGTCTGGCCACCCGGTACGTGGACGAACAGGCCACCGATCTGGATGACGCGCTGGCGCGGATCGCCCGCTACACCGCCGAAGGCAAAGCCATTTCCATAGCATTGTGTGGGAATGCTGCCGAGCTGCTGCCTGAAATGGTTCGCCGTGGTGTACGCCCGGACATGGTCACCGACCAGACCAGCGCCCACGACCCGCTCAACGGCTACCT
The DNA here is from genome assembly GCF_015377145.2 of Pseudomonas lundensis. Lineage (NCBI taxonomy): Bacteria > Pseudomonadati > Pseudomonadota > Gammaproteobacteria > Pseudomonadales > Pseudomonadaceae > Pseudomonas > Pseudomonas lundensis. The sequence goes on along the minus strand of NZ_CP062158.2, from coordinate 4,603,006 downwards.
GCCCAAAGGCTGGACCTGGGAGCAGTACCGCGACCGCGCCGTGACCGATCCGGCGGCAGTGGTCAGTGCCGCCAAGGCGTCGATGGGCGAACACGTCGAAGCCATGCTCGCCTTTCAGAAACAGGGCATCCCGACCTTCGACTACGGCAACAACATTCGTCAGATGGCCAAAGAAGTCGGCGTCGAAAATGCCTTCGACTTCCCCGGATTTGTACCAGCCTACATCCGCCCGCTGTTCTGCCGTGGCGTGGGCCCGTTCCGTTGGGTCGCGCTGTCGGGGGACGCCGAGGACATCTACAAGACCGACGCCAAGGTCAAAGAACTGATCGCCGACGACGCGCACCTGCACAACTGGCTGGACATGGCCCGCGAGCGCATCAGCTTCCAGGGTTTGCCGGCGCGTATTTGCTGGGTTGGCTTGGGCCAGCGTGCGAAGTTGGGCCTGGCGTTCAACGAAATGGTGCGCAGCGGCGAGCTGAAAGCGCCGATTGTGATTGGCCGCGACCATCTTGACTCCGGCTCCGTGGCCAGCCCCAACCGCGAAACCGAAGCCATGCAGGATGGCTCGGACGCGGTGTCCGACTGGCCGCTGCTCAATGCCTTGCTCAACACCGCCAGCGGCGCGACCTGGGTTTCGCTGCACCACGGCGGTGGCGTGGGCATGGGCTTCTCGCAGCATTCGGGCATGGTGATTGTGTGTGATGGCACCGACGAAGCGGCCGAACGCATCGCCCGCGTGCTGCACAACGACCCGGCCACCGGCGTGATGCGCCATGCCGACGCTGGGTATGAAATTGCCATCGACTGCGCCAACGAACAGGGCCTGAACCTGCCGATGATTAACGGCTGAGCTGTATTTTGCTGACGCGCGTGCGCAGGCGTGGATCCGTCCCCCTGCGAGCACGACAGCCCACAACAAAAACGTCATTTATCAACACGCGTGAAGGAGTATTAACGTGCTTGAGTTAAACCTGATTCCCGGCCAGCTGAGCCTTGCCCAACTGCGAGACATTTATCAGCAGCCAGTGGTCCTCACGCTGGATGAACGTGCATCGGCGCAGATCGATGCCAGTGTCGCGTGTGTTGAACAGATTCTTGCCGAAAACCGCACAACTTACGGCATCAACACCGGTTTCGGACTGTTGGCGTCGACCAAAATCGCCAGCGATGACCTCGAAAACCTTCAGCGTTCGTTGGTGTTGTCCCACGCGGCGGGGATTGGAGAGCCGATCAGTGATGCGCTGGTGCGCCTGATCATGGTGCTCAAGGTCAACAGCCTGAGCCGCGGTTTTTCCGGTATCCGCCGGGTGGTGATCAATGCCTTGATCGCGCTGATCAATGCCGAGGTCTATCCGCATATTCCGCTCAAAGGTTCGGTCGGCGCATCAGGTGACCTGGCGCCCTTGGCGCACATGTCGCTGGTGCTGCTGGGCGAAGGCAAAGCGCGCTACAAAGGTGAATGGCTCGACGCGCGTGCTGCCTTGAAACAGGCCGGTCTGGAGCCGTTGACACTGGCCGCCAAAGAAGGCCTGGCGTTGCTCAATGGCACGCAAGTGTCCACCGCCTTTGCGCTGCGCGGCTTGTTTGAAGGCGAAGACCTGTTTGCCGCGGCCATGGCGTGTGGCGGCCTGACTGTTGAGGCGGTGTTGGGTTCGCGCTCGCCGTTCGACCCACGCATTCACGCCGCGCGTGGCCAGCGTGGGCAAATCGACGCTGCTGCCATTTATCGCGACCTGCTGGGCGACAGCAGTGAAGTGTCGCTGTCCCACAAGCACTGCGACAAGGTGCAGGATCCGTACTCCCTGCGTTGTCAGCCACAGGTGATGGGCGCCTGCCTGACTCAGTTCCGTCAGGCGGCCGAGGTGCTCGGTATTGAGGCCAACGCTGTGTCGGATAACCCGCTGGTGTTCGCCGAGCAGGGCGACGTGATTTCCGGCGGTAACTTCCACGCCGAGCCCGTGGCCATGGCAGCCGACAACATGGCGCTGGCCATCGCTGAAATCGGCTCGCTGAGCGAGCGTCGCATCTCGCTGATGATGGACAAACACATGTCGCAACTGCCGCCGTTTCTGGTGGGCAATGGCGGCGTCAACTCCGGTTTTATGATTGCTCAAGTGACCGCCGCAGCTTTGGCCAGCGAGAACAAAGCGTTGTCCCACCCCCACAGTGTCGATAGCATTCCGACGTCGGCGAACCAGGAAGACCACGTGTCCATGGCACCTGCTGCGGGCAAGCGCTTGTGGGAAATGGCTGAAAACGTGCGCGGTGTATTAGCTGTCGAGTGGCTGGCGGCTTGTCAGGGGCTCGACTTGCGCGATGGCCTGAAAACCTCGCCGAAGCTGGAAATTGCGCGCACCACGCTGCGTGAAAAAGTGGCGTTTTATGAAAAAGACCGTTTCTTCGCCCCGGACATCGATGCGGCCATGCAACTGCTGGCCTCGCGTTGCCTGAACGCGCTAGTGCCTGCGCGGATGCTGCCAAGCCTGTAATCACGTCGCCGCAGAGGGCCTTGAGCCCTCTGTGCGGTGGTGTGCGCCGACAAAAATAATTAAGGACGCGCGAAATGCACAAGCAAGCTCAAGGTTTGAAGCGCGGGCTGACGGCTCGCCACATCCGTTTCATGGCGCTGGGTTCAGCGATCGGGACGGGGTTGTTTTACGGTTCGGCTGCGGCCATCCAGATGGCTGGCCCCGCGGTCTTGCTGGCGTACCTGATAGGTGGCGCCGCCGTATTCATGGTCATGCGCGCACTGGGCGAAATGGCCGTGCGCGATCCGGTGTCCGGGTCGTTTGGCCATTACGCCAGCACCTATTTGGGCCCGATGTCGGGGTTCATCCTCGGTTGGACCTACGCGTTTGAAATGATCATCGTGTGCCTGGCCGACATCACGGCATTCGGCATTTACATGGGGTTCTGGTTCCCCGACGTGGCGCGCTGGATCTGGGTACTGGGCATCGTGCTGCTGATTGGCGGCCTGAACCTGTGCAGCGTCAAAGTCTTTGGCGAGATGGAATTCTGGCTGTCGCTGCTCAAAGTCGCCGCCATCGTGGCGATGATTCTGGCCGGTTTCGGCATCATGCTGTTTGGCATCGGCAGCGCGGGCAGTGCAGACGCCGCCGCGACCGGGATCAGCAATTTGTGGTCGTTTGGCGGCTTTATGCCCAATGGCGTGGGCGGGTTGATTGCCTCGTTTGCGGTGGTGATGTTCGCGTTCGGCGGCATTGAAATCATTGGCATCACGGCCGGTGAGGCCAAAGACCCGGAACGTGTGATCCCCAAAGCGATCAACGCCGTGCCGTTGCGTATCTTGCTGTTCTACGTGCTGACCCTGTTTGTACTGATGGCCATTTACCCTTGGACGCAGATCGGTAGCCAGGGCAGTCCGTTTGTACAAATTTTCGACAGCCTGGGCATCAGCTCGGCGGCGACCCTGCTCAATATCGTGGTGATTACTGCGGCGGTGTCGGCGATCAACAGCGACATCTTCGGGGCGGGTCGCATGATGTATGGCCTGGCCCAGCAAGGCCATGCGCCAAAAGGCTTCGCACAGATTTCCCGCCATGGCGTGCCGTGGATGACCGTGCTGGTGATGGGCGTGACGTTGCTGGCCGGTGTGGTACTCAATTACCTGATCCCGGAAGACATCTTCCTCATCATTGCCTCGATTGCGACCTTCGCCACGGTGTGGGTGTGGCTGATGATTCTGGTCACGCAAATCGCTATGCGCCGCTCGATGACGGCCGAAGAAGTGGCGCAGCTCAAGTTTCCGGTGCCGTTCTGGCCGTATGCTCCGATCGCGGCCACGGTGTTCATGGTGTTTATCTTCGGCGTGCTGGGCTATTTCCCTGACACCCGTGCGGCACTGATTGTGGGCGCCGTCTGGATTGTATTGCTGATCGTGGCGTATCGGTTGTGGGTAAAACCGTTGGCCGGGCATGCGGTCAAAGCCCAGCCCGAGTTGTCCTGATCCCAACGTTTAACGGCGGAGTGAGTGAATGAAAACGCTTTGGCAACACTGCAATGTCGCAACCATGGCCGAGGGTGCGTACTCGATCATCGAGGACGCCGCCATTGTGACGTGTGAAGGCTTCATTGAGTGGATCGGCCCACGGCTGCACGTGCCCCACGGTGAATACAGCCAGACCCATGGCCTGGAAGGCGCGTGGGTGACGCCGGGCCTGATCGATTGCCACACGCACACGGTGTTCGGCGGCAACCGCAGCGGTGAGTTCGAGCAGCGTCTGCAAGGCGTCAGCTATGCCGACATTGCGGCCGCCGGGGGCGGAATTGCCAGCACCGTGCGTGCGACCCGTGCTGCCAGCGAAGAGGAATTGTTCGCCAGTGCGCGTCAGCGTTTGATGTGTCTGCTGCGCGACGGTGTTACCAGCGTGGAGATCAAATCCGGCTACGGTTTGAGCCTTGAAAGCGAGCGCAAAATCTTGCGCGTGATTCGCCGTCTGGGCGACACGCTGCCGGTCACGGTGCGCAGTACCTGTCTGGCGGCCCACGCATTACCGCCCGAGTACAAAGACCGTGCAGACGACTACATCGATCTGATCTGCAACGAAATGCTTCCCGCGCTGGCAGCCGAAGGGCTGGTCGACGCCGTGGATGCCTTCTGCGAATACCTGGCGTTCTCCCCGGCGCAGGTGGAGCGGGTGTTCAAGGTGGCGCAGGGCTTGGGGTTGCCGGTCAAGCTGCACGCCGAGCAACTGTCGTCGCTGCACGGCTCCAGCCTTGCGGCGCGCTATCACGCGTTGTCGGCGGACCATCTGGAGTTCATGACCGAAGAAGACGCCATGGCCATGGCGGCGGCGGGCACTGTCGCGGTGCTGCTGCCGGGCGCGTTCTATTTCCTGCGTGAGACCCAGTTGCCGCCGATGCAGGCCCTGCGCAAGCACGGTGTGAAAATCGCCATCGCCAGCGACCTCAATCCGGGTACTTCGCCTGCGTTGTCATTGCGTTTGATGATGAACATGGCCTGCACCCTGTTTCGCATGACGCCTGAAGAAGCGCTGGCAGGCGTGACCCTGCACGCGGCCACAGCGTTGGGGATGGGCGAGACGCATGGTTCGCTGGCGCCGGGCAAAGTAGCGGACTTCGTGGCCTGGAATATAGATCGCCCGGCGGACCTGGCGTACTGGTTGGGCGGTGATCTGGATAAACGCGTCGTGCGCAACGGCGCCGACGTAGTGCTTTAGGAGAAACGCGTGTGGAAAAGGTTCTGACATTCAAACAAGGCCGTGTGCCATTGCTGATCAGCATGCCCCACGCGGGGCTGCGCCTGACGCCAGAGGTCAAGGCCGGGCTGATTCCCGAGGCGCAAAGCCTGCCCGACACGGACTGGCACATTCCCAGGCTCTATGCGTTCGCGAGCGAGTTGGGGGCCAGCACACTGGCGGCTGAGTATTCGCGTTTTGTGATTGACCTCAACCGCCCGCAGGACGATGCGCCGATGTACGTGGGCGCGACCACCGGGTTGTTCCCGGACACGCTGTTCACCGGGGTGCCCTTGTTTCACGAGGGGTTGGCGCCTTCGAAGGCAGAGCGCGCGACGTACCTTGAGCAGATCTGGAAGCCCTATCACCAGACCTTGCAGCAAGAACTGGCGCGACTTAAAGCCGAGTTCGGCTATGCATTGCTGTTTGATGCGCATTCGATCCGTTCGTACATCCCGCACCTGTTTGACGGCAAATTGCCGGACTTCAACCTGGGGACGTTCAATGGCGCCAGCTGCGATCCGCACGTGGCGACTGAGCTGCAAGGGATTTGCGCCGAACACCCGGCCTACAGCCATGTGCTGAACGGCCGTTTCAAGGGAGGGCATATCACTCGTCATTACGGCAACCCGACGGACAACATTCATGCCGTGCAACTGGAGTTGGCGCAGAGCACCTATATGGAGGAGTTTGAACCGTTTGATTACCGCGAGGATCTGGCGAAGCCCACGCAGGTGGTGCTCAGGCAATTGCTGGAGCGGTTTATCGCGTGGGGACATGAGCGCTATGGGCGTGCCTGAAGTGACAGGCCCTCACCTGGACACTCGTGCGCAGGGGTGAGGGCCAGGGCATCGTGTGGCTCTTCAACCCTGGCTTCTATAAGGGCATGCTCATTCCTGCGAATCGGGTTTATGATGCCAGACGGCACATTTTTTGAAGTCCCCCACAGGGATGACCTCAACCCCATGGAGCGCGCAATGCAGACCTTGTTCCCGCAGATCAAACCCTACGCCCGGCACGATCTGGCTGTCGATGGGCCGCATGTTCTTTATGTCGATGAAAGCGGTTCGCCCGATGGCCTGCCGGTGGTCTTCATTCACGGGGGGCCGGGCTCGGGCTGTGATGCCAACAGTCGCTGCTATTTCGACCCCAGCAAGTACCGCATCATTACGTTCGACCAGCGCGGGTGTGGGCGCTCCACCCCCCACGCCAGCCTTGAAAACAACACCACCTGGGATCTGGTCGCCGACATGGAGCGGATCCGCTCGTATCTGGGGATCGAGAAATGGGTGCTGTTCGGTGGCTCGTGGGGCTCGACGCTGGCGCTTGCCTACGCGCAAAGCCACCCGGAGCGCGTGCATGGCCTGATTCTGCGCGGGATCTTTTTGGCCCGCCCGCAAGAAATTGAATGGTTCTACCAGGCCGGGGCCAGCCGCCTGTTTCCCGACTATTGGGAAGACTACCTGGCGCCCATCCCTGAAGACGAACGCCATGATTTGCTCACGGCCTACTACAAGCGCCTGACCGGCAATGATCAGATCGCGCAAATGCATTGCGCCAAAGCTTGGTCAACGTGGGAAGGGCGCACCGCCACGCTGCGGCCCAATGTGCAAGTGGTGGAACGCTTTTGCGAGGCCCAGCGTGCGTTGTCGATTGCGCGCATTGAATGCCATTACTTCACCCATAACGCGTTCCTTGAGCCCAACCAACTGATCCGTGACATGCCCAAGATTGCGCATTTGCCGGGCGTGATCGTGCATGGGCGCTATGACGTGATTTGCCCGCTGGATAACGCATGGGCGTTGCATCAGGCCTGGCCGGACAGCGAGCTGCAGATCATCCGCGAAGCAGGCCACTCCGCCACTGAGCCCGGGATCACCGACGCACTGGTCAGGGCCACCGAAGAGATGGCGCGTCGTCTGCTCAACCTGCAACCGGATGAAGCATGAAGGGACTTTTACAACGGGTGACCGGCGCGCGGGTTGAAGTGGCGGGGGAGATCGTCGGTTCGATTGATCAAGGGTTGATGGTGCTGGTGGCTGTCGAACCCGGCGACACTGAGGCCAATGCCGCGAAGCTGCTGCACAAGCTGCTCAATTACCGGGTGTTCAGCGATGCCGACGGCAAAATGAACCTGTCCCTGGCGGATATCGGCGGCGGTTTGCTGCTGGTGTCGCAGTTCACGCTGGCCGCCGACACCAAAAGTGGCCTGCGGCCGAGTTTCTCTACGGCTGCGCCACCGGCTCTGGCCGAATCGTTGTTTGACCACCTGCTGAGCGAGGCAAAACGGCTGCATTCGAACGTGGCAGCAGGCCGTTTTGGTGCCGATATGCAGGTGCATTTGGTCAATGATGGCCCCGTGACATTTTTGTTACAAACCTAAAACCCTGAAAAACCGTGATTTCGTCAGAAAACAGGGTTTTTTAAGCACAAATACTTGCTGTCACTAGATGCGTTGTAACGCGGGCTACTAGATAATCGCGCGCTACACAGAGACTAATCCGACGCGTTGGGGGAATCATTCATTCCTTTGAAGGTCGGAACAGTGCTCGCCAACCCGGCATTCAATCGCTGGCGGTTGGTTTCATCATCTGTATTCGGCGAGGTTTGCTCGTGATTGTTAGTCCATTTAATGCACCAAAAAAGTCTGCCAAGCGGTTACGCAACGCACTGGTGACGGGCTCTGCGCTCTTTTGCTTGTTCGGTGCGGGTCAACTGTGGGCATTCAGTCTGGATGACGTGGCGGCGGAGGCTAAAACCCTCGCCGAGCAGAAGTACCAAGCTCCGCGCAGCAATCTGCCTAACGAATTTCGCGACATGAAGTTCGCGGACTACCAGAAAATTCGTTTCCGCAACGAGAAAGCGCAGTGGGCTGACGACAAAACGCCTTTCAAATTGTCGTTCTATCACCAGGGCATGCATTTCGACACGCCGGTGAAAATCAACGAAGTCACCGCCACCAAGGTGGAAGAGATCAAGTACGACGCCAGTCGTTTCGATTTCGGTGATGTTCAATTTGACCCGAAAGCTACCGAGAACCTCGGTTGGGCGGGCTTCCGTGTCCTTTATCCGCTGAACAAAGCCGATAAGCAGGACGAAGTCATGACCATGCTCGGCGCCAGTTATTTCCGCGTTGTCGGTAAGGACCAAACCTACGGCCTGTCGGCTCGTGGTCTGGCCATCGACACCGCTTTGCCGTCCGGCGAAGAATTCCCGCGTTTCACCGAGTTCTGGATTGAACGTCCGAAAGCCGGTGACAAGCATCTGGTGATTTTCGCCCTGCTGGATTCGCCTCGTGCTACCGGCGCTTACCGCTTCACGCTGCGCCCGGGTGTCGACACGGTGGTCGACGTCAAGGCGCAAATGTTCCTGCGTGACAAAGTCGGCAAGCTGGGCATCGCCCCGCTGACCAGCATGTACCTGTTCGGCGCCAACCAGCCGTCCAAAGTGCTCAACTACCGCCGCGAACTGCACGATTCGTCGGGCCTGGCGATTCACGCCGGCAACGGTGAGTGGATCTGGCGTCCGCTGAACAACCCCAAGCATTTGTCGGTGAGCAACTTCTCGGTTGAAAACCCGCTGGGCTTTGGCCTGCTGCAACGCGGCCGTGATTTCAGCCACTACGAAGACCTCGACGACAACTACCACAAGCGTCCAAGTGCCTGGATCGAGCCACAAGGCGACTGGGGCAAGGGGACGGTGGATCTGGTCGAAATCCCGACCGCTGACGAGACCAACGACAACATCGTTGCGTTCTGGAGCCCGGAAACTCAGCCTGAGCCGCTCAAGCCTTTCGACTTTGCCTATCGCTTGCACTGGACGATGAACGAAGCCGCCCTGCACCCTAAAGACAGCGCCTGGGCCCAGCAAACACTGCGCTCGACCGGTGACGTCAAGCAGTCCAACCTGATCCGTCAACCGGACGGCAGCGTGGCTTACCTGATCGACTTCGAAGGCCCGTCGCTTGAGAAGTTGCCAGCAGACGCCGCCGTGCGTAGCCAGGTCAGCGTGGGCGATAACGCCGAGCTGGTGGAAAACAACCTGCGCCACAACCCGGAAACCAAGGGCTGGCGTTTGACGTTGCGCTTGAAGGTCAAAGACCCGAGCAAGTCCACCGAGCTGCGTGCCGCGCTGGTCGCCGATGAAGAACCGGCCCCTGCCGCCCCGCTGACCAAGGCCGAGAAAGCGGCGGCCAAGGCTCAGGAAAAGAAAGACCAGCACAAAGCCAAGGACGCCAAAGCGCCTGCGGCCGAAGCGGCCCCAGCCACACCAGCGCCAGTCAAGACTGAAAAAGTCCTGACCGAGACCTGGAGCTACCAGTTGCCAGCCGATGAGTAATGCTCACGCAGAGTCAGCCTCGCTCAGCGAGTACCTGGCGCACCTACCCTTGAGCGATGAGCAGCGCGCCGAGCTGGCCAGTTGCACATCGTTCGAGGCGTTGCACGAGCGCCTGTCGGCCCATGACGACGTGAGCACCGCCGAGTCCGCTCAGGCGTCGGTGGGCTCGCGCCTTAAACTCAGTTCGGCGCAAGCGCTGGAAGACGCCGAAATGCTCGGCGTCGATGCCAGCGGCCGAGTGATGCTCAAGGCCACGCCGCCGATTCGTCGCACCAAAGTGGTGCCCGAACCGTGGCGCACCAATATCCTGGTGCGTGGTTGGCGGCGCCTGACCGGGCGCAGCAATCCGCCGGCACCGCCCAAAGATGAACGCGTGTTGCCCAAGGCGCGCTGGCGCACGGTGGGTTCGATCCGCCGTTACATCTTGCTGATTCTGATGCTCGGCCAGACCATCGTTGCCGGCTGGTACATGAAAGGCATCATGCCGTATCAGGGCTGGTCGTTCGTCGATCTGGACGAAGTGATTCATCAGCCGCTGCTGCAAACCGCGCAGCAAGTGCTGCCGTATGCGCTGCAAACCAGCATTCTGATTCTGTTCGGGATTCTGTTCTGCTGGGTATCGGCGGGTTTCTGGACCGCCCTGATGGGGTTTCTGGAACTGCTGACCGGTCACGACAAGTACCGCATCTCGGGCGCCAGCGCCGGTAATGAGCCGATCCCGCAGGACGCTCGCACAGCGTTGGTCATGCCGATCTGTAACGAAGACGTGACCCGCGTGTTTGCGGGCTTGCGTGCGACGTACGAATCGGTGGCTGCCACCGGTGACCTGGACCGTTTCGACTTCTTCGTCCTCAGTGACAGTAACGATCCCGACATCTGCGTGGCTGAACAGCAGGCCTGGCTGGATGTGTGCCGCGAGACCGGAGGCTTCGGGCGGATTTTCTATCGCCGTCGCCGTCGCCGTGTGAAACGTAAAAGCGGCAACCTCGACGACTTCTGCCGTCGCTGGGGCGGCGATTACAAGTACATGGTGGTGCTTGACGCCGACAGCGTGATGAGCGGCGAATGCCTGACCAGCCTGGTGCGCTTGATGGAAGCCACACCGGACGCGGGCATTATTCAGACCGCGCCACGGGCGTCGGGCATGGACACGCTGTATGCGCGCATGCAGCAGTTCGCCACGCGGGTCTACGGCCCACTGTTTACGGCCGGTCTGCACTTCTGGCAGTTGGGTGAATCCCACTACTGGGGCCACAACGCCATCATCCGCATGAAGCCTTTTATCGAGCACTGCGCCCTCGCGCCGTTGCCGGGCAAAGGGGCGTTCGCGGGTGCGATTCTGTCCCACGACTTCGTTGAAGCGGCGTTGATGCGCCGTGCGGGCTGGGGCGTGTGGATTGCCTACGACTTGCCGGGCAGCTATGAAGAATTGCCGCCCAACTTGCTGGACGAACTCAAGCGCGACCGTCGCTGGTGCCACGGTAACCTGATGAACTTCCGCCTGTTCCTGGTCAAGGGCATGCACCCGGTTCACCGGGCCGTGTTCCTGACGGGCGTGATGTCCTACCTGTCGGCGCCGTTGTGGTTCTTCTTCTTGCTGCTGTCGACGGCGCTGCTGGCGGTCAACACGCTGATGGAGCCGCAGTACTTTATGGAACCGCGTCAGCTCTACCCGCTGTGGCCGCAGTGGCACCCGGAAAAAGCCGTGGCGTTGTTCTCGACCACCATCGTGCTGCTGTTTTTGCCCAAGTTGCTGAGCATCATCCTGATCTGGGCCAAAGGCGCGAAACAGTTTGGCGGCAAGTTCAAGGTCACGCTGTCGATGCTGCTGGAGATGCTGTTCTCCATGCTGCTGGCGCCGGTGCGCATGATCTTCCACACCCGTTTCGTACTGGCTGCATTTTTGGGCTGGGCCGCGACGTGGAACTCGCCACAACGTGACGATGACTCCACACCGTGGAGCGAAGCGGTACGTCGCCATGGGCCGCAAACCCTGCTGGGTGCAGCCTGGGCGGCCTTGGTGTTGTGGTTGAACCCGAGCTTCCTGTGGTGGTTGGTGCCGATCGTGGGTTCGTTGATGTTGTCGATCCCGGTGTCGGTGATTTCCAGCCGTGTGAAGCTGGGCCTCAAGTCTCGTGACGCCAGCCTGTTCCTGATCCCTGAGGAATACGCGCCGCCCCGTGAGTTGTCGGCCACCGCCGAATACACCCACGAAAATCGTTACCACGCCTTGCATGACGGGTTTATCCGTTCAGTGGTGGACCCGCAGCAGAACGCGCTGGCCTGTGCATTGGCCACGTCGCGTCACCGTCAGGCCGAACCGATTGAATGGTTGCGTGCCGAGCGGGTGCGTCACGCCCTGAAAGTCGGACCTGGCGGTCTGAACAACAACGAGCGCATGGCGCTGCTGAGCGACCCTGTCGCCCTGGCACGCTTGCACGCGTTGGTGTGGGACGAAGGCCATGAAGACTGGCTCAACGCGTGGCGTGAGTCGATCGCCGCTGATCCTCACGCGCCGTTGTTGCCGTTGCAACCGGCCGCTTGATGCAGACAAAACCCCACTTCGGTGGGGTTTTTTTTTGGGCTTTTTACGCTGCGTCTGAAGTCGCCACCGGCGCCGGCCAGGCGAGATACCGCCAGCCGTTATCACAAAGGCCCACAGGCGTTGGCACTCCCTTCGTCAGCAATGGCGGGTACTTATCCCGGCGTGCGCTGCGCTTTTCTTACGCAAAACCTTTGTGCTCTCTCTGCTCTGAGTTAGCATCCGTCTCCGAGTGGGCGAATGCCCGGCTGTGTTGGCTTTGAGTATCGGGCCCACCGTTGGCCAACGCCTTTATTGAGTAGGTTCCGGGGAGTTGATGATGAAGAAGTTTCTGTCGAAACTGATGTTCGGTGTCACTGCACTACTGGCGGTCAGCGCAGCCCACGCAGGCGCGATTGATGATGCGGTCAAACGCGGCACGTTAAAGGTGGGCATGGACCCCACCTACATGCCGTTCGAAATGACCAACAAGCGTGGCCAGATTATTGGTTTCGAAGTGGACTTGCTCAAAGCCATGGCCAAGTCCATGGGCGTCAAGCTGGAGCTGGTTTCCACCGGCTATGACGGCATTATCCCGGCGTTGATGACCAACAAATTCGACATGATCGGCAGCGGCATGACCCTGACCCAGGAACGCAACCTGCGCCTGAACTTCAGCGAACCGTTCATCGTGGTCGGTCAGACCCTGCTGATCCGCAAGGAACTGGCTGACAAGGTCAAAAGCTACAAAGACCTCAACGACCCGCAATACCGCCTGACCTCGAAGCTGGGCACCACAGGCGAAATGATCGCCAAAAAGCTGATGTCCAAGGCCCAGTACCACGGCTATGACAACGAGCCTGAAGGCGTACTCGACGTGGTGAACGGCAAGGCCGATGCCTTTGTTTATGACGCGCCTTACAACGTGGTGGCCGTTAACAAGTTCGGCGACGGCAAACTGGTGTTTCTCGATCAGCCGTTCACCTACGAGCCATTGGCCTTTGGTCTGAAGAAGGGCGACTACGACAGCCTTAACTTCATCAATAACTTCCTGCACCAGATCCACGAAGACGGCACCTACGATCGCATCCATGACAAGTGGTTCAAAGACACCACTTGGCTCAAAGACATGGAATAAACGCGGTCTCCTGTAGTCGCTGCCCAAGGCTGCGCCAAGGCCCGAAGGCCTTCTGTTATCAGGGCTGCCACGCAGCCCATTGCAGCCTGCGGCAGCGACCCCACACAGTCTGCCGCGCTGACCTCGACGGAAATATTGCAACGTGATCAAACAAAAAAAAGCACAGTGGCCCTGGCACGTGTTGACCGTGCTGGTGCTCATCGGTCTGGCGGGCGCGCTGTATTACGCCACCTCGCTGATGTCCTACGAGTGGCGCTGGAACCGAGTTCCGCAGTACTTCGTCTATCAGGCGGAGGAAGCTCAGCGAGCCGCTGAAACCTCGACCGTGATCGAGCTGGTGCGCAAAGGCGATCAGGCCGAAGTGGTGTTGCGCGCCGATGATGGCACCGAGCAACGCCTGACAGTGGCCGACAACAGTGTGCAACTGGCTGAAGGCGACGACGTTGCCGAAGGCGATGTGATTGGCGTGACCCGGCACTGGGCCGCTGGCCCGTTGTTGCTGGGGTTGTGGACCACCGTGTGGTTGTCGTTGGTGTCGGGGGTGCTGGGCCTGATGATTGGCCTGACCACCGGCCTGTGCAGGCTGTCGAATAACCCGACCCTGCGCGACCTATCGACCCTGTACGTCGAGCTGGTACGGGGCACGCCCCTGCTGGTGCAGATTTTCATCTTCTACTTCTTCATTGGCACCGTACTCAACCTGTCCCGCGAGTTTGCCGGCATTGCTGCGCTGTCGTTGTTCACCGGGGCGTACGTGGCTGAAATCGTCCGTTCGGGCGTGCAGTCCATTGCCCGCGGGCAAAACGAAGCGGCGCGTTCGCTGGGGCTCAATGCCACCCAGTCGATGCGTTACGTGGTGTTGCCGCAAGCCTTCAAACGCGTGCTGCCCCCGCTGGCCGGACAGTTCATCAGCCTGGTCAAAGACACCTCGTTGGTGTCGGTGATTGCCATTACCGAGCTGCTCAAGAGCGGGCGCGAAGTCATTACCACCTCGTTCTCGCCGTTCGAGATTTTGTTCTGCGTGGCGGGCCTGTACCTGTTGATCAACCTGCCGCTGTCCAACCTGGCCAGCCGTCTTGAGCGGAGGCTCGCGCAAAGTGATTGAAGTCCGCGAACTGGTAAAAGTCTTCGACACCCGCGGGCAGGTTGTTCGCGCGGTGGATAACGTCAGCACCACGGTCGCCAAGGGCGAAGTGCTGGTGGTAATTGGCCCGTCCGGGTCGGGCAAGTCGACGTTTTTGCGGTGCTTGAATGGCCTGGAAGATTTCGATTCGGGCTCGGTCAGCATCGACGGGGTCGACCTCGCCAACCCGAAAACGGACGTGAACGCCTACCGTCGTGAAGTCGGCATGGTGTTCCAGCATTTCAACTTGTTCCCGCACATGACCGTGCTTGAGAACCTGTGCCTGGCGCAGAAAGTCGTGCGCAAACGGGGCAAGGCCGAGCGCGAAGCCAAGGCCCGCGCCCTGCTGGAAAAGGTCGGTATCGGGCAGAAAGCCAATGAATATCCGTCGCGCCTCTCGGGTGGACAGCAGCAACGGGTGGCCATTGCTCGCGCGCTGGCGATGGAACCCAAGGTCATGCTGTTCGACGAGCCGACCTCCGCGCTCGACCCGGAGATGGTCGGCGAAGTGCTGGACGTGATGAAAACCCTGGCGCTTGAAGGCATGACCATGGTTTGCGTGACCCACGAAATGGGGTTTGCCCGGGAAGTGGCCAACCGCGTGTTGTTCTTTGATCACGGCAAATTGCTTGAAGACTCTGCCCCGGAGGACTTCTTCCACTCGCCCAAAGACCTGCGTGCCCAGGCGTTTTTGCGGCAGGTGCTGTAAACGTCGCCCTCACCTTGGCCCCCTCCCTTTGAGGGAGGGCTGAGGTGAGGGCAGCGGCCTGTCTACACTTTGAAGCGTCCCACCAACCTTTGCAGATGCGTGCCCAGTCGCGCCAATTCGATGCTCGATGCAGCCGTTTCTTCACTGGCGGCGGAGGTCTGCTCTGACACATCGCGCACGTTCAATACGCTGCGGTTGATTTCATCAGCCACCGCACTTTGCTGTTCGGCCGCCGCCGCGATCTGCTGGTTCATCCCCTGAATGGTTGAGACCGTGCGTTTGATGTTGCCCAGCGACTCACCCGCGCGACGGGTCAGCTCGACGCTGCTGTCGGTCAGGCTGCGACTGCTGTCCATGCTGGTGGCCACTTGCAACGTGCCGCTTTGCAGGCCCGCAATCAGCTCTTCGATTTCCTCAGTCGATTGCTGAGTACGTTGCGCCAGGCTGCGCACTTCATCGGCCACGACGGCAAAGCCGCGTCCCGCTTCGCCCGCCCGTGCCGCTTCAATGGCTGCGTTGAGCGCCAGCAAGTTAGTTTGCTGGGCCACGGATTTGATCACGTCCAGCACGCTACCGATTTTGTCGCTTTCGCGTTTGAGATGGCTCATGGCCTCGGTGGAATTGCCGACTTCCATCGCCAGTTTCTCGATCTGGGCGATGGCTTCCCCCACGACCTTGTCGCCTTCACGCGCCTGTTGGTCGGCGGCGACAGCCGCTTCGGACGCTTCTTCGGCATTGCGCGCCACTTCCTGCACGGTGGCGGCCATTTCATGCATCGCGGTGGCCACCTGGTCAGTTTCGACCTTTTGGCTGTTGACCCCGGCGCTGGTCTGTTCCGTCACGGCTGACAGCTCTTCGGCTGCACTGGCGATCTGCGTCACGCCCTCGGAGATGCCACCAATCAACTCGCGAAGGCCCACCGTCATGCGCTGTACGGCGCGTTGCAACTGGCCCATTTCATCGCGGCGCGGGGTGTCGTAGTTGTTCGTCAGGTCGCCTGCAGCCACGCGCTCGACGGTGCTCAAGGTTTGACGCAACGGGATCACAATCTGGCGTGTGATGCTCCACGCCGCGATGGCGCCCAGCAGCAGCGCCAGCACGGTGCAGCCGAACAACAGGTTTTTCGCGTGCTGGCTGTCGAGATCACGCTTGGCGGTTTGCATGCCCGAAAGTTGTTTGCTCAGATCGATCAGCGTATTGCCCAAGCCGTGCATGCGCTCCAGTACCTGGGCGTTGGCCACCTGAGCGTCTCGAAAGCTGGTCACGGCGGCACGGTAGTTTTGCAAGGATTCGCTGGCCTGTTGCAGGTTGGCGGTGTACTCGACTGGCAGGGTGCCAGCCAGGCGGGTGGCGTCCTTGATGGCGTTGTCGATGGCGTCCAGCGCCGGTTGCTCGGCTTCAGGTTTGCCGCTGTAGGTGTAGCCACGCACCTGGAAACGGGCTTGTTGCAGCAATTTGCTCAGTTCGATCACGCTGTTGAACTGCGCCACGCTGTCGCCTTGCAGCAGGGCTTTTTCGATGTCCGCCACCTTGGCCACCGCGTTATCGGCGGTCGCCCCCAATTGGGTGCGGCTGTTTTCGCGGGCCTGGGTGGCCTGTGTGATGTCGGACACGGCCCGGCGATAATCGGCCACAGCCGCCAATTGTTGTTGCACCAGAGCGATATCTGCCGGTTGTGTGAGTTGGCGGCGGGACGTTTCCAGCGTCTCGTCCAGCTCGGTCAAGCGGGCATTGAGTTGAGCGGGTCCGTGTTCGCCTCTGTCCTTTTCATAGTCCAGGCGCGCGATACGCAAGTCTTTGGTCAGGGCGATGATTTTGGAGATATTCGCCAGTTTGTCGCCGCGATCGATCACGGACACCAGGCCGTTCCAGCCGGTAGCGGTAATCAGCAGGGTCAACAGCAATACCAGGCCAAAGCCCAGGCTGAGTTTACGATTGACGCTGATATTGCCTAGCGTGTGGGCCAACCAACGGTACATGGCGGTGCTCCTTTTTTGACCGAATCGACTCCATGGCAGGCTGTCCAGTGCATCGCGGTCTTTTTATTAGTTCTCAGGTCATCGGCGCGCCCGCGCAGAACTGTAAGCACCGATGGTCAGACTGTGACGGACATCGCAGGCTTTATGCCATCACGAGTGTAGTCGCTGTCGGGCAACGCGAAGCGGCAAGGGGTGGCCCACACCACTTCGCGCTAAGGCGTTACACCTTGAATCGACCCACCAACCCTTGCAGGTGAGTGCCCAGCCTGGCCAGTTCAATGCTGGAGGCTGCGGTTTCTTCGCTGGCGGACGCCGTTTGCTCGGACACATCGCGCACGTTGAGCACGCTGCGATTGATTTCTTGCGCCACGCTGCTTTGCTGTTCGGCGGCGGCTGCGATTTGCTGGTTCATGCCCTGAATGGTCGACACCGTGCGGGTGATGGTGCTCAACGAGGCACCGGCGCGGCGCGTCAGTTCGACACTGCTGTCGGTCAGCACGCGGCTGTTGTCCATGCTCGCGGAGACCCGTTGGGTGCCGGTTTGCAGGCCGACAATCAGCTCTTCGATTTCTTCGGTGGACGCCTGAGTGCGTTGCGCCAGGCTGCGCACTTCATCGGCCACCACGGCAAAGCCGCGACCGGCTTCGCCTGCGCGGGCCGCTTCGATGGCCGCGTTGAGGGCCAGCAGGTTGGTTTGTTGTGACACCGACTTGATGACATCGAGCACGCTGCCGATCTTGCCGCTTTCCTGCCGCAGGTGCGTCATCGCGTCAGTGGATTTTTCGACTTCGGCGGCCAGATGCTCGATCTGCTCGATGGCCTGAGCCACGACCGTGTCACCTTCGCGCGCTTGCTGGTCGGCGGTGACGGCGGCCACCGATGCATCTTCAGCGTTGCGCGCCACCTCCTGCACGGTGGCGGCCATTTCATGCATCGCCGAGGCGACTTGATCGGTCTCGTCTTTTTGGCTGTTGACCCCGGCGCTGGTCTGCTCGGTCACCGCGGACAGCTGTTCAGCGGCGCTGGCGATCTGGGTCACGCTGTCGCAGATGCCGCCGATCAGCTCCCGCAGCTCGCCGGTCATGCGGGCAATGGCGTTCTGCACCTGACCCAGTTCATCACGGCGTTGCGTGGGGTGATCCTGCGTCAGGTCGCCTGCGGCCACGGCTTGCACGATGCGCAGGGTGTGTTGCAGCGGGTTGACGATTTGGCGGGTAATCAGCCAGGCCGCCAGTGTGCCCAACACCAGCGCCAGCGTGGCGCACAGGGCGAGCGCGGTCTTGGCTTGTTGCGCATCGCTGTCGCGTTTCTCGGTTTGCAGGTCAGCCAATTGATGGCTGACGTCCACCAGGCTGTCGCCCAGGGTTTTGAGGGTGCTCTGTTGCTGATCGCTGAGCATTTGCGAGTCGCGAAACTGCACAAAGGTATCGCCGTAGCGCGTGAGTGCTTCTTTGATGTGTTGCAACGGGAGGGCGTATTCAGCAGGCAGGGTGGCTGACAGGCGGGTGAGTTGGGCCTGCGCCTGGTTGATCGCGTCCAGCGCCGGTTGCGCGGTATCCGCCGCGCCGCTGTAGGTGTAACCGCGCACGTGAAAGCGCGCATTTTGCACGGAGCGCGCCAGTTGATCGACCCGGTTGAGCATGCCCAGGTCATTGCCTTTGAGCACATCCTGCTCAATGGTTTCGATGCGGGCGACAGCGCTGTCTGCACTGGCGCCCAGTTGCGTTCGGCTCACTTCGCGGGCCTGGGTGGCTTCATCGATCTGGCTGAAGATGGTTGTGTACTGCGCGACGGCCTGTAATTCCTGATGGATCATGGCCAGGTCTTGCGACAAGACCAACTGCGTGCTGGCTTGCTTGAGGTTGTTTTCGATCCGGTTCAACAGATCGTTGACCTCGGCGGGGCCGTTTGCGCCGTTGTCGCGATCGTAGGACACGCGGGCGATGCGCAGGTCTTTGACCAGCGCCACGGTGTCGGAAATGGTACTGAGCTTGTTGCTCCGATCGATGATCGATGCCAGCCCTATCCAGCCTGTGAGTGTGATTAACAGCGTCAGCATCAGCACCAGGCCGAAGCCCAGGCTGAGTTTGCGATGGACGCTGATGTTGCCAAGCGTAGTGGTCAACCACGTATTCATGGTGATGCTCCTTATCTGATCGATTCACATCGATATAAGCCGTCCATGGCCACTGAGTATCTTTTGCGGAGCTTGGCTATCGGCCCTCAAACGGTGAACTTGAGGGGTTTATACGAAATGTATTAAATGCAAGATGTTTCAGGAAGACGGCTGCTGCTATGGCCGTGATGGGGGAGGCGCGAGGCTGTGGGCGGTTACAGCCTCAAAAAAGACGGGCAAGCAGGGCGGTGACGGCGGTTTCGACTCGCAAGATGCGAGCGCCCAGTTGCACCGGTTGCAATCCGGCGTTGGCCAACAGGTCGATTTCGTAAGGGATCCAGCCGCCTTCCGGGCCGATGGCCAGGGTCACGGCTTCATCCAGCCCGCGCGGGCAGGGCGGGTAATCGCCCGGATGGCCCACTAGGCCACGCGTGCCTTGCACCAGGGCAGGCAGGCGATCCTCGACAAACGGTTTGAAGCGCTTTTCGATGATGATCTCAGGCAACACGCTGTCGCGGGCCTGCTCCAGCCCGAGGATCAGTTGCTCGCGAATCGCCTCGGGCTCCAGGAACGGGGTCTGCCAAAAGCTTTTTTCGACCCGGTAACTGTTCACCAGTACCACCTTGGGCACGCCCATCGAGGCCACGGTTTGCAGCACACGGCGCAACATTTTTGGACGCGGCAGGGCCAGCAGCAGGGTCAGGGGCAGTTTGGCCGGTGGCGGCTGGTCGAGGCTGTGTATCACCAGCTCAGCCTCTTTGGGCTCCAGGCGCACCAACTCGGCGCTGCCCATCAAGCCGCCAATCCGACCCACGCGCAGGCTGTCACCGACAGCGGCACGGTGAACTTCCTGCATGTGCGTGAGGCGCCGATCACGCAGGATCACGCGGTCGGCGGCAATGAAGTCAGCCTCTTCGAGGAGCAGAAGGTTCACGCGTGCGGCGCTGGCGGTTGGGCGTTTTGGTCAGCCGGTTGCTCGTCTGCGTCATTGCCGCGTTTGTTTTTGCTGACCAGGCTGCCGAACAGAATGCCGATTTCAAACAGCATCCACATCGGGATCGCCAGCAGGGTCTGGGAGAAGATGTCCGGCGGGGTCAGGATCATACCGACCACAAAACAGCCGATGATCACGTACGGACGGATCTTGCGCAGGTATTTGACGTCGACAATGCCGATCCAGACCAGCAACACCACGGCCACCGGGATTTCAAAGGCCACGCCAAAGGCGAAGAACAGGGTCATGACGAAATCGAGGTAGCTGCTGATGTCGGTCATCATGGCCACGCCTTCCGGGGTGGCGGCGGCGAAGAACTTGAACACCAGCGGGAACACCAGGAAGTAGGCAAAAGCCATCCCGGCGTAGAACAGAAAGATGCTGGAGATCAGCAGCGGCACGGCGATGCGTTTTTCGTGCTTGTAGAGGCCGGGCGCAATGAAGCCCCAGATCTGGTGCAGGATCACCGGGATGGCAATGAACAGCGAGACCATCATGGTCAGCTTGAGCGGCGTCAGGAAGGGCGATGCCACGTCGGTGGCGATCATCGTGGCGCCCACCGGCAGGTATTCACGCAGCGGGGTGGAGACCAGTGTGTAGATCTGCTGAGTGAAGGCGAACAAGCCGGCGAAGATGATGAAAATCGCCGCGATGCAACGCAACAAGCGGGTGCGCAGCTCGGTCAAGTGCGAGACCAGCGGCATTGGCTGGTCATTTTCAGGAATGTCGCTCATGCGCTTAAGGGGCTCGCGGTGGCAGGGTTGGGTCGTGTGGCGCTGCCGGTTCAGGCGCAGGTTCGGACGCGGTTTTGCTCAGGCTCACAGGCGCGGGGCTGGCGGGTTCGGCAGGCACGGCGGCGGGCGGCGCAGGCGGCTCGACCGGCGTGGCCGGCTTCATGGCGTCCTGCAGGGGCGCCATGATCTTCTTGGCTTCCTCTTCCATCGACAGGATGTGTTCGTTGTGCAGTTGTCGACGGATTTCGTCGGCACCGATTTCACGTTCAACTTCCTGTTTGATCGCGTTGAAACTGCGTTTCAGGCGCCCGACCCACAGCCCTGCCGTGCGTGCGGCCCCCGGCAGGCGCTCGGGGCCGAGCACCAGCAGGGCCACGAGGCCGACGAGCAGCAGTTCACTGAAGCTGATACCGAACATGGGTTTTGGCTCACACGTCTTTACGGGTTGGCTCTTCGACTTTTTGGGCCTGCACGTCGATGGTGTGCGGCTCGTTCAGGGTCGAGGTGGTGTGCGGCTGCGGCGCGGCCGTTGGCTGCGCAGGTGGCACCACAGGCTCGGCCGGTTTTTCGTCGTCGTTCATGGCCTTGCGAAAGCCCTTGATCGATTCGCCGACATCAGTGCCGAGGTTTTTCAGTTTTTTGGTGCCGAAGACCAGTACCACGACTACCAGAATGACGATCCAGTGTTTCCAGTCAAAAATGCCCATGATCTGTTCCTTTGCAAAAGAGGTTAGGCGGACGGCCGTGAGGCTTTTTCCACGTGGCCGGAGGTGCCGATGCGACGCTCCAGTTCATCCAGTACAGCCTGCGGATGCTGCCCCAGTTGGGCGAGCATGATCATGCTGTGGAACCACAAGTCGGCGGTTTCGTAGATCACATCGCTGCAATCGCCGCTGATGGCAGCGTCCTTGGCGGCGATGATGGTCTCGACCGATTCTTCACCGACCTTCTCCAGAATCTTGTTCAAGCCCTTGTGGTACAGGCTGGCGACGTAAGAGCTGCCCGGTTCGGCATTCTTGCGCGCTTCGATGACTTGGGCAACGCGGCTCAAGGTGTCAGTCATGGGTGTGCCCTGCTTGGTAAATGGCGTGCGGGTCTTTCAGGACCGGATCAACGGTTTTCCACTCGGCGTTTTCGTACACGCGGTAGAAGCAGCTCTGACGTCCGGTATGGCAGGCGATGTCGCCGATCTGCTCGACCATCAGAATGATGACGTCGGCGTCGCAGTCCAGGCGCATTTCGTGCAGTTTTTGCACATGGCCCGATGCCTCGCCCTTGCGCCACAGCTTGCCACGCGAACGTGACCAGTAAATGGCACGGTTCTCGGCGGCAGTCAGGCTCAAGGCCTCGCGGTTCATCCAGGCCATCATCAAGACGCGCCCGGTTTTATGGTCCTGGGCAATCGCTGGCACCAGGCCGTCGTTGTCCCATTTGATCTCGTCCAGCCAGTCTTTCATGTATGACTCCGACAACGGGCCCGCACCTGATGGTCCGGACCGGCGAATGCACAGTTTGCCAGCCTCGCCTGGGGCTGGCTATCGGCGCACGATCAGATACAAGCCCACGGCCAGCATGATGCCAGCCGGCCAATAGCCCAGGGTGTGCAGCGGGCCAACGGAGGCCAACAAGGCACCTGCGGCCAAATGTCCCGCCCCGAGCAAACGCAAGAACCAGCTGTCCCGCGGCTCGGTCACGACCAACTTCTGGTTTTTCGCATGGGGCTGCGAGAGGCGCTCGAGCAGGTCGCGGGTCATGCCTGCCAGGTGCGGAATCTGCTCGACCTGGCTGTGCAAGTTGCGCAGCAGGGTTTTCGGGCTGACGCGTTCGCGCATCCAGCGCTCGAGGAAGGGTTGCGCCGTGCTCCAGAGGTCGAGGTCGGGGTAAAGCTGACGCCCGAGGCCTTCGATGTTAAGCAGGGTTTTTTGCAGCAATACCAATTGCGGCTGGACTTCCATATTGAAGCGCCGCGCGGTCTGGAACAGGCGCATCAGCACCTGGCCAAAGGAAATTTCTTTCAGCGGCTTCTCGAAGATCGGCTCGCACACGGTACGGATAGCGGCTTCGAACTCGTTGAGTTTGGTGTGCGCCGGCACCCAGCCCGAATCAATGTGCAACTGCGCCACACGGCGGTAGTCGCGCTTGAAGAACGCAAACAGGTTGCGCGCCAGATAGTCCTGATCCTCAGGCGTGAGGCTGCCGACAATGCCGCAGTCGATCGCGATGTACTGCGGACTCCAGGGGCTCACGGTGCTGACGAAAATATTGCCGGGGTGCATGTCTGCGTGGAAGAAGCTGTCGCGAAACACCTGGGTGAAGAAAATCTCGACGCCGCGTTCAGCCAGCAGCTTCATGTCGGTGCGCTGGTCAGCGAGGGCGGCCAGATCAGTGACCTGAATCCCGTAAATGCGCTCCATGACCAAGACTTTCGGGCGGCACCAGTCCCAGTAAATCTGCGGTACATACAGCAGCGGCGAACCGTCGAAATTGCGCTTGAGCTGGCTGGCATTGGCCGCTTCGCGCAACAGATCGAGTTCGTCGTAAATGGTCTTTTCGTAATCGCTGACCACATCCACCGGGTGCAACAGACGCGCATCGGCGCTCAGGCGTTCGGCGGTCTTGGCCAGAATGAACAGCCAGGCCAGATCCGAACCGATGATCGGCTTCAGGCCCGGGCGAACCACCTTGACCACCACTTCTTCGCCGGTCTTGAGCTTGGCGGCGTGAACCTGCGCGACGGATGCCGAAGCCAGCGGTTCGATATCGAAGCGGCTGAACACGTCGCTGATGGTGGCCCCCAGTTGCTCTTCGATCAGCTTCACCGCCACTTGCGGGTCGAACGGCGGTACGCGGTCTTGCAGCAGCATCAACTCGTCGGCGATGTCGGGCGGCAGCAAATCGCGGCGGGTGGAGAGGATCTGCCCGAATTTGATGAAAATCGGCCCCAGATCCTGCAACGCCAGGCGCAACGCAGCGCCGCGGCTCAGCTCAAGCTTTTTGCGCGGGAACCAACGCCACGGCAATACATAGCGCAACGACAGCATCCACCAGGGCAATGGCAGGGCGAATAGCAGGTCATCGAGTCGGTAACGAATGACAACGCGCTGGATGCGAAACAGGCGACGAATGGCAAGCAGCTTCATGCGGGATCGCTGGTATTGAGGGATCGAGAAAGGCGTTCAACACGCGCTTCGAGTCGGTCCAGGTCGAGTTTGAGTTGATCCAGTTCGTTAAAGCGCGCTTGCGCTTCACGTTCTCCGACCAAAGTGCGGGCTTCTTCGCTCAGGTATTCGGCCAGATTCTGATTCAGGCTGGCGAACCCGTGTTGATACCAGTTGGCGCGGCTGCGCACATGACCAGCGATCAGGGCGGTCGCGACCGGGCCAATCCAGCGCGAAAGCTCGAACTCCCAGTCCAGCTCCAGATCTTGAAGGATGGCCGCCAGTTCCATCAGCACATGGCTGTCGCCTTCGAGGTCGACCTGCGGGCCATGTAACACAGCGGTTTTGTCTTTGCTCAAGGCCAGGTGCAGCAAGCTGGACGCCGGGGCGCGCAGGGTGCAATCGGCATCGGCCGCCCATTGGGCAGCCAGCAGCAAGCCTTCATCGCTGGGCAGGATAAACAAGTGCAAGGCGGGGCTCGCGCATTCGACCGCAATGACCTTGCCGGTCAAAGGCCGCATGCGCGCCAGTGCAGTGCTGTCCAGGCGCAAGATGCGGTTAACACCGCTCTCGACGCTGGCGAGAAGGCCGCTGAGCAACATCAGGGCTTGATGCCGCGATGCAGGGCAACAATGCCCGAGGTCATGTTGTGGTACGTCACGCGGTCAAAACCGGCTTCGACCATCATCGATTTCAGGGTTTCCTGATTCGGGTGCATGCGGATCGATTCGGCCAGGTAGCGGTAGCTTTCCGGGTCGTTGAGGACGAGCTTGCCAACCATCGGCATGAACGCGAACGAATAGGCGTCGTAGACCTTGGACATCAGGGCATTGGTCGGCTTGGAGAATTCCAGCACCAGCAGGCGACCCCCTGGCTTGAGCACGCGCAGCATCGAACGCAGGGCGTCTTCTTTGTGGGTCACATTGCGCAGGCCGAAAGCGATGGTCACGCAATCAAAGTAGTTGTCCGGGAACGGCAGCTTTTCAGCGTCGGCCTGAACAAATTCGATATTGCCCGCCACGCCTTTGTCCAAAAGGCGGTCTCGGCCAACCTTGAGCATCGAGGCGTTGATGTCGGCCAGCACCACTTGACCGGTTGGACCGACCAGATGCGAGAACTTGCGTGCCAGATCGCCCGTGCCGCCTGCGATGTCCAGCACTTTGTTGCCAGGGCGAACGCCCGACAGCTCGATGGTGAAACGCTTCCACAGGCGGTGCATGCCGCCCGACAGAACGTCGTTCATCAGGTCATATTTGCCCGCTACGGAATGGAACACCTCAGCGACTTTTTCCGCTTTCTGGCTTTCCGGAACATTTTTGAAACCGAAGTGCGTGGTGGGTTCGGCATCGCTGCCTTTGCGCTGATCAGTCATATCGCTGTCACCAAAAGAGAATGCTGGCCATTCTAATCCCGGTGGCCGACTTTGTCTTGGCGAGGGTCAATGTAAGTATAGTGAGCGGCTTATTTATGAGGAGAACCGCCATGGCGCACATCAACGTTGAACGCACCCACACCCTTGGCCTGGAGGTCGCACGCGTGAAGGCGCGGGAAGTGGTTGCCAAGCTTGAGTCGCAATACGGGCTCAAACCTCAATGGTCAGGAGACAAGGTCGCCTTCAAGCGCTCAGGTGTGGATGGTGTGCTGGAGATCAGCGAGAACACCGTCAAGGTCGACGTGAAACTGGGCATGTTGATGTCAGCGATGAGCGGCATGATCAAATCTGAAATCGAGCGTTCGCTGGATAAAGCCTTGGCTTAAAAAGCAACACGGCTTGCTGCCCCTGCGGTGAAAGTCCAGACGGGCAGCAAGTGAACCGTGGTTCGCGTATTCATGTGTTAGCGCATTGCCCTTTGTTGTGTGAGAGTCATCAGCGATCAATGCACTAACGATGGAAGTAGGCTTGAGAATTTTCTTAAGTGACTTATTTGTTTAAGTTTTATCGGGGCGGCATGAGGCGGGCTGTTCGTTTTGATAATGCTCTGTCAGTGGTTATTGTTTTTCAGGACTCAAAAACCACCGTGGGATTATTAAATGTCTGTCTATCGTTATATGCTCGCGTACGCCCCTAAAATTGAACATAAAGAAGCGCTTGAACAATCACGCGCCCTTATCCATGCCTTCGTCAAAGATCGTGAACATCTACGAGTGGATGAGCAGCGCGGTGATGAAGACCTCACCAGATTTATTCTCCAAGACACCCTTGAGGCAGATGTCGGTAGCCTTATTGTTTATCGCAATAGTGTGATTTTCACCTTGGTTGGGCCCGTCGCCGAGAAAGATAACTGGCGTATGGAAATTGATGCGGCCGATCTGATGGAAGAGGCTTTTCCTGATTCACGCCTGCATTAATTAGCCCCTCGTTACGCTTTATCGACCACGCTATCCCTTCAATGGGATGGCGTTTTGTGCGTTGCAGTGGGGGGTTGGCACTGAGATGGGGTGTATCGAAGGAGGAGGCGAGAGGCACAGAGAGCACGCCTGGCCCTGAGCGCTTCGGCAATGGATTAACCGCTGGCTGAAGCACAGGCCAGCAATGTTGGGTTTATAGAGGGGGGTAAACGCGCATTGGTGCTCCAGGCTGTAGGTGGTTTTACTTTAAAGCGCTGTAAAGCATGAAGTTAAAACAGTGAAAGCTATTTCAAGTGCGTATTAGAGCGTTCGCCGTAAACAGGCAGTCAAATTGATGTATTTGTATGTTGGTCAAGGGGGGCTACAGTTATTTATAGCGAATAGAGCAATGGCTCATCAGTCAGTGTTTTGTTCGATTGCAGTCGTGCTTAAGGCGGTTTGGTACTCGCCAATCCACAGTGTTGTGGTCGTGGATGACTGTGTTGTTCGCTCATGTGGGCGCGAAATTGACGTTATTAACATCGCATGAAGTTGCAGTAGTTGCTCTGCCGGGTGCCAGGATGGCGCGTGGTTATATTAATTCACCCCTATAATTTAAAAGGATGTTTGTTATGGCGAATGTAAAAATTACACGTGAGCATAATCTGGGTATTGCACAGGCTATGATCCGTGCGCGAGGCTTGGTCGATGGCTTGGCCGAGCAGTATGGTTTGAAAACCTATTGGTCTGATAAAGGCGTGACGGTTAAACATGGAATGACCGGTATCACCGGGACGCTGGAAGTCTCCGAAAAAACGGTCACTGTGTTTGTGGAACTGAGTTTTCTGCAAAGCGCTTTCAAGGGCGTTATTGAGTCCACGATCAATTCGATCCTGGCGAAAGAACTGATTTAAGGCCTGGCGCCTATAGCGTTTGTTTTTTAACCACCATGGCCTTCGCCGGCCATGGTTTTAGCGCCCGTCTCCAACCCTTGAAATACACGGCTTTAGCGTCTAAACCTGATGGAGGTGAACATTTTGTTCATCTTGATGATTCGACAGTTTGGCTACGGGTGTCGCGACTGAACATTGAGGGGAACACGATGGCTGTAGTGGTCTAATGAAACCGGACACCCATTTAGGCGAGAATGCTCGCCAGATAGAGGTGTCTGATGACCAAACAACGTCGTTCCTTTTCCGCTGAGTTCAAACGCGAGGCCGCAGGCCTCGTGCTCGATCAAGGCTATAGCCATATCGAAGCCAGCCGCTCGCTTGGTGTGGTTGAGTCCGCGTTGCGCCGCTGGGTTAATCAGCTTCAGCAGGAGCGCACCGGCGTTACTCCGCAGAGTAAAGCGCTGACGCCAGAGCAACAGAAAATCCAGGAATTGGAAGCTCGAATCGCTCGACTTGAGCGGGAGAAATCCATTTTAAAAAAGGCTACCGCGCTCTTGATGTCGGAAGAGCACGAGCGCACACGCTGATTGATCAGTTAAGTACCCAAGAGCCGGTCGATTGGCTTTGCGCAGTCTTTGATGTCACTCGTTCGTGTTACTACGCCCACCGCCTCAGGCGCCGAAATCCCGACGTTGAGCGGCTTCGGTTGCGCAGTCGGGTCAACGAACTTTTCACGCAAAGTCGAAGCGCTGCCGGTAGCCGCAGTATCGTGTCGATGATGCAGGAAGACGGCGAGCAGATCGGGCGGTTTAAGGTGCGAGGCCTGATGCGGGAACTGGCGCTAGTCAGCAAACAACCTGGATCACATGCCTACAAACAAGCGACGGTCGAGCGGCCTGACATTCCGAATATCTTGAATCGAGAGTTTGATGTTCCGGCACCCAACCAGGTCTGGTGTGGCGACATCACCTACATCTGGGCTCAAGGGAAATGGCATTACCTGGCAGTCGTTCTGGATCTCTACGCACGCCGGATTGTGGGCTGGGCGCTGTCAAACAAGCCGGATGCGGATCTGGTCATCAAGGCGTTGGACATGGCTTATGAGCAGCGTGGCAGGCCTCAAGGGCTAATGTTTCACTCGGATCAGGGCTCGCAATATGGCAGCCGTCAGTTTCGCCAACGGCTCTGGCGTTACCGCATGCGCCAAAGCATGAGCCGTCGTGGAAACTGTTGGGATAATGCGCCGATGGAGCGTGTGTTTCGCAGCTTGAAAACTGAGTGGATACCAACCGTGGGCTACATGACAGCTCAAGAAGCGCACCGCGACATCAGTCATTACCTGATGCATCGGTACAACTGGATTAGACCGCACCAATTCAACAACGGACTGGCCCCAGCTCAGGCCGAGAAAAAACTTAACGTCGTGTCCGGGATTAGTTGACCACTACAGGCTGCTAAAAAACCGGCTGCATCTGCAAAAGCTTCACCTGCTAAAGAAAGCAATTCATGGGTAGGCAAGGTAGAAGAGTATTCACGCAAAATCTGGCTGGCAGGCTTGGGTGTGTATTCGAAAATTGATACAGATGGCAGCAAGCTGTTTGACAGTCTGGTCAAGGATGGCGAGAAAGCCGAGAAGCTGACTAAAGCGGCTGAACCCAAATCAACCAAGTCGTCCGCCCGTTCCAAGGTCGAGGATGTTAAAGAGTTGGCACTGGGTAAATGGGGTGAACTGGAGGAGGCGTTTGATAAGCGTCTGAGCGGGGCAATTGCCCGTCTGGGTGTCCCCAGTCGCGATGAAGTGAAAGTGTTACAGGCCAAAGTCGAGACGCTGACCAAGCACATTGAAAAGCTGTCAGCTGCCGCCGCCAAAGTGGCGGGGACCAAAGCGCCTGCGGCCAGCAAACCGGCCTCTGCAAAGCCTGCGGCCAAACCGGTTGCAGCCAAGGCGTCGCCCGTCAGAGCTGCCAGCAAAACCACAGCCAAACCAGCGGTTAAACCGGCTGCAAAACCTGCGCCCAAAAAAGCCCCTGCGTCTGCCAGTAAACCTGTGACAAAACCGGCACCGACCAAACCCGCTACACCCGCGGCTTCAAAGCCCGCCGCCAGCAAAAAACCGGCAGCGCCCAAAACCCCAGCCGTTTCAGCGCCTGCTGCTAGCGCGCCAAAAACGGAAACCCCGGCGTCCTGACCAGCAATGCGAGTCTGCGGCCAGTTTCATATGGCGTTACAGCGCAGCCTCGCAGTTTCCGACTGATGGCCGCTGCGTATGACGCGTTGGCGACTACACAGGGTCGAAGCGCGATAACAGCGTTTTTTCACAGCATCAATTTGACGATGGACTCGGACGGGTCGCGAGATTTCCCGGCTTTTTTCAGATCTGCCAGATACTCCGCCCAGAGTTCAGTTTGACGCTGCCCTAACTGGTACAGGTACTCCCACGTAAACAGCCCGCTGTCGTGGCCGTCATCAAAGGTGATCTTCAGTGCGTATTGCCCTGCGGGCTCGACGTGGCTGATACCTACATTGATCTTGCCAAATTGCAGGATTGGATTGCCGTGGCCTTGTACCTCGGCGGACGGTGAGTGCACGCGCAAGAATTCGGCAGGCAGATGGTACTCCTCGCCCGAGGGGTACTTCAGCGTGAGTGTTTTCGAGGCTTTATGCAGGTTGATGGCGCTAGGAATCATGGTCATAACCTTTGGTCTTCACAAGCACCGTAGCCGCTGGCGCGGGTTACGAACAGGCGTTAACCCGTTTCGTAACCTGCAGCAGCGGCTACAGGTGTCATGTTTGCCCTTGTGGGCACGTGGACTTACAAGATGTAGCGCGACAGGTCTTCGTTTTCTGCCAACTCGCCCAAGTGGCTGTTGACGTACTCGGCGTCGATCCGGATCGGCTCATCTTTTTGTGCGCTGGCGATATCACCTGCACTGAAGGACACCTCTTCCAGCAGGCGTTCTAGTAGGGTGTGCAAACGGCGCGCACCGATGTTTTCGGTTTTTTCGTTCACCTTCCAGGCAATTTCGGCCAGACGCTTGATCCCTTCAGGCATGAACTCGATGTTCAGGCCTTCGGTTTTCAACAGCTCGCGGTATTGCTCGGTCAGCGAAGCATGCGGCTCGCTGAGGATGCGTTCGAAGTCTTCCGGCGACAGCGCTTTGAGTTCTACGCGGATCGGCAGACGGCCTTGCAGCTCAGGCACCAGGTCGCTGGGCTTGCTCAGGTGGAAGGCGCCCGAGGCAATGAACAGGATATGGTCAGTTTTGACCATGCCCAGCTTGGTGTTCACGGTGCAGCCTTCGATCAGCGGCAGCAGGTCACGCTGGACGCCTTCGCGGGAAACATCGGCGCCGCCCACGTTACCGCGCTTGGCCACTTTGTCGATTTCGTCGATGAACACAATGCCGTGCTGCTCAACGGCTTCCAGCGCTTTGGCTTTGAGTTCTTCGTCGTTCACCAGACGGCCGGCTTCTTCGTCACGCACCATTTTCAGGGCTTCTTTGACTTTCAGCTTGCGGCTCTTGCGCTTGCCTTTGCCCATGTTGGCAAACAGGCTCTGCAATTGGTTGGTCATTTCTTCCATGCCTGGGGGCGCGGAGATATCGACGCCAACGGCATCAGCCACTTCGATTTCGATCTCTTTGTCGTCCAGCTGGCCTTCACGCAGGCGCTTGCGGAACAGCTGGCGAGTGTTTGTGTCCTGCGGGGCAGCGGCTTCTTCGCCAAAGGTGCGCGCCGGTGGCAACAGGGCGTCGAGGATGCGCTCTTCAGCCGCGTCTTCGGCACGGTGGCGAACTTTGACGATTTCCTGTTCGCGCAGCAATTTGATGGCAGCGTCTGCCAGATCGCGAATGATCGACTCTACGTCGCGGCCCACATAGCCCACTTCCGTGAACTTGGTGGCTTCTACCTTGATGAACGGTGCATTGGCAAGTTTGGCCAGGCGACGTGCAATTTCGGTTTTACCGACACCGGTCGGGCCGATCATCAGGATGTTCTTGGGGGTCACTTCAACGCGCAGCTCTTCAGGGAGCTGCATGCGGCGCCAGCGGTTACGCAGCGCAATGGCGACGGCGCGTTTGGCATCGTCCTGGCCGATGATATGGCGATTGAGTTCGTGGACGATTTCGCGGGGGGTCATGGACATAGTAGTTGGCGTTCCTCTAGCTGAATGAAGGGCACATACGGGTCGGTGAATTGACCCGGCAGGCGGCTTATTCGGCGAGGTCCTGCTCCTCGATAGTGATGTTGTGGTTGGTGAATACACAGATGTCGCCCGCGATGCCCAAAGCGGTTTCGGCAATTTCGCGGGCCGACAGCTCGGTTTTCATCAGCAGGGCGCGTGCCGCGGCTTGAGCGAATGCACCGCCCGAACCCATGGCGATCAAGCCGTCTTCGGGCTCAACCACATCACCGTTGCCCGTGATGATCAATGAAGCGTCTTTGTTGGCTACGGCCAGCATGGCTTCAAGGCGGCTCAGCGAGCGGTCGGTACGCCATTCTTTGGCCAACTCGACGGCAGCGCGAACCAGATGGCCCTGGTGTTTTTCCAGTTGGCCTTCAAAACGTTCGAAGAGGGTAAATGCATCAGCGGTGGCGCCAGCGAAACCGGCAATGACCTGACCGTGATAGAGACGACGGACTTTTTTCGCGTTGCCTTTCATGACGGTGTTGCCAAGTGAAACCTGGCCGTCGCCAGCCATGACAACTTTGCCGTGACGGCGTACTGAAACGATGGTGGTCAAGGGAAGAGTCTCCACGCAGCGGGGCGAAAATGCCTGATGGGGATACATATGGGGGTGCAGTCGAGTATTTCAACTGTGGGGAGGGAATGCGGATGAGTGGTGAACAAACAATCGCCCGTCAGCCAGCGCCTGCAGATCTTGCGTGGGATCTGCAGGGGCGCCGGGCTGGCGAGGGTTAGCGGCGCTGCTGTAGCAACAGGTTGCTAAAGCCGCTACCCGCCAATTGCTTTTGGGCGACGGTGAGCTGGTCGCGGTTGCTGAACGGACCCACCAGCACGCGATACCAGGTTTCATCCTTCACTGTCCCGGCTTCCACCGTGGCGGTCTGGCCGAGCAGGATGATCTGTGCGCGCACCTTTTCCGCGTCTGCCTGCTTGCGGAACGAGCCCGCCTGCAAGAAGAACTTGGTGACCGGCGCTGCTTTGGCCACCGGTGGTGCAGGCGGTGGCGTGATGCCGCTCAATGCCGCCTGGGCACGCGCGGTGTCGATCTTGGCAGCCTCGGCCGGGGTCACGGGTGCCAGCGGCGCGGTTTGCGGCGTCGGCGGGGTTTTTTCCGGCACGGCTTCTGGCGGCACGATCACTTCAGACTCGGGCAGCAAGGTATAGAAGTCGTACTTTGGCTTGGCCGGTTGCGTCGGGCTTGGCGGTGTTTTATTGGCTTGCGCCGTTTGCGAAGCCTTCTGCTGCTCTTGCTTGACCCGTTTGACGTCGTCGCCCTTGCCGGGTTCGAGTTTCATCAGAAACACGATAAATGCGCCCACGGTCAGGCCGATGGCCATCCACAGCCAACCGGGAATCGGTTGTTTGGCGGGCGCCTGATACCGACTGGCGCCACGCTTGGGTGCAGGTTTTTTCTTGGCGGCCAACTTACATGCGCTCCAGAGTTTCCAGGCCCAGCAATCCCAGACCTTGCTTGAGGGTACGGCCCGCCAGGGCAGCCAGGCGCAGGCGGCTTTGCTTTTGTGTTTCGTCTTCTGCGTTCAGGATCGGGCAGTTCTCATAAAAGCTGGAGAACAGGCCTGCCACTTCGTACAGATAGGTACACAGAATGTGCGGCGTGCCTTTCTCGGCCACGTTGTTCAACACCTCGCCGAACTGCGCCAGCTTGGCGGCCAGCTCCAGCTCTTGTGGTGCTTGCAGCACGATATGACCTTCAACTTCGTTGAAGTTTTTGCCCAGTTTGCGGAACACGCCCGCCACACGGGTGTACGCGTACAGCAAGTAAGGCGCGGTATTGCCTTCGAAGTTCAACATCAGATCGAAGTTGAAGCTGTAGTCGCTGGCACGGTGCTTGGACAAGTCGGCGTATTTGACCGCATCGATGCCGACCACTTTGGCGATGGCACGCAGTTCTTCTTCCGGCAGCTCCGGGTTTTTCTCTTTAACCAGCGTGTAGGCGCGCTCTTTGGCTTCGTTGAGCAGGTCGATCAGTTTTACCGTGCCACCGTCGCGGGTTTTGAAGGGGCGGCCGTCAGCGCCGTTCATGGTGCCGAAGCCCATGTGTTCCATGTCCATCGGGTGCGTCACGAAACCGGCCTTGCGCGCCACGGCAAACACTTGCTGGAAGTGCAGGGCCTGACGCTGGTCGACAAAGTACAGCGCGCGGTCGGCTTTCAGAACGCCACTGCGGTAGCGGATGGCCGCCAGGTCAGTGGTGGCGTACAGGTAGCCGCCGTCGGCCTTGACGATGATCACCGGCAGCGGCTCGCCTTCCGCGTTTTTGAACTCGTCGAGGAACACGCATTGTGCGCCGTTGCTCTCGACCAGCATGCCTTTGGCCTTGAGGTCGTTGACCACGTTGATCAGGTCGTCGTTGTAGGCGCTTTCACCCATCACGTCGGCCATGGTCAGTTTCACGTTCAGCAGTTCGTAGATCTTCTGACAGTGCGACAGCGAGATGTCCTTGAACTTGGACCACAGCGCCAGGCAGTCCGGGTCGCCGGCTTGCAGCTTGACCACCAGGCTACGGGCACGGTCGGCGAACTCCGGCGACTCGTCGAAACGCTGTTTGGCGGCACGGTAGAAGTTTTCGAGGTCAGACAGCTCGTCGCTGGTGATCGGGTTTTCTTCCAGATAAGCCATCAGCATGCCGAACTGGGTGCCCCAGTCGCCCACGTGGTTCTGACGGATCACTTCATCGCCAAGGAATTCCAGCACGCGCGCCACGCCGTCACCAATGATGGTCGAGCGCAGGTGGCCGACGTGCATCTCTTTGGCCAGGTTGGGGGCGGACATGTCGATGACCGTGCGCATGGCCGGGGTGGCCTTGCGCACGCCGATTTTCTCGTCGGCCAGCGCGGCGTCGAGACGCGATGCCAGCGCCTGGGTGTTCTGGAAGAAGTTCAGGAAGCCGGGGCCGGCGATTTCAGTCTTGCTGATCTGCTCATCGGCCGGCAGGGCAGCGATGATTTTTTCAGCCAGGTCGCGCGGCTTCATGCCAGCAGGCTTGGCCAGCATCATGGCGATGTTGCTGGCGAAGTCACCGTGGGTTTTGTCACGGGCGTTTTCCACCTGAATCGCTGGCGTCAGGCCTTCAGGCAACACACCTTCTGTGACGAGTTGAGCAAGGGCTTGTTGAATAAGCTGGCGAATGGTGTCTTTCATGGTCTTCTCTTTCGACCGCAAGCGCGGTAGCGCTTCAGTGCGCAGGTGGAAAAACTGGGCATTATCCGTTGCCGGGTCGGCCTTGCCAACCTTGGCAGTCGGGTAATGGATCTGTGGTGACGATCCCTGTGTGATCCGGGATCCATTCACACCTTTAAGGGTGCCTATATAGATAGGGGCGCAGTTGCTCTCGATCAACGACTGTGCGGTCAATAGAGGTCAACCGGATCAACGTCCAGCGACCAGCGCACTTGTCGCCCGGCGGGCATTTGTTCGAGCACCAGCAGCCATTGATTCAGCAACCGGTGCAACGGCGCGCGGGCGTTGGCCTGCAACAGCAATTGCGCGCGGTAGCGCCCGGCCCGGCGTTCCATTGGCGCGGGCACCGGGCCGAGCAGTTCGACACCGGTCAGGTTCAGCTCACCCAGCAGGCGCTCTGCCTCGCTGCACGCTTCATCCAGAAACCCTTCGGCCTGGCCCGGTTTATGCGCTTCGGCCCGCAACAAGGCCAGGTGCGCGAACGGCGGCAACCCGGCCGCGCGGCGTTCACTGAGCGCTTGCTCGGCAAAGGCGAAGTAGCCTTGCTCCGTCAGCTGGATCAGCAACGGGTGGTCGGCCAAGTGGGTCTGGATAATCACCTTGCCCGGCTCCTCGGCGCGCCCGGCGCGTCCGGCCACCTGCACAATCAACTGCGCCATGCGCTCACTGGCGCGGAAGTCGCCGGAAAACAAACCGCCATCGGCGTCCAGGATTGACACCAGCGTGACCCGCGGGAAGTGGTGGCCTTTGGCGAGCATTTGCGTGCCGATCAAAATGCACGGCTTGCCTTTCTGGATGGTGGCAAACAGCTGGTTCATCGCGTCTTTGCGCGAGGTGCTGTCCCGGTCGACGCGCAGCACCGGGTAATCCGGGAACAGAATACCCAGCCGCTCTTCGGCACGCTCGGTGCCTGCGCCGACGGGGCGTAAGTCGACTTTGCCGCATTGCGGGCAGTTGCGCGGAACGCGTTCGACATAGCCGCAATGGTGGCACCGCAACTCGCCCGAGCGCTGGTGAACCGTCATGCGTGCGTCGCAACGCTGGCATTCCGACATCCAGCCGCAATCGTGGCACAGCAGTGTGGGGGCAAAACCCCGGCGATTGAGGAACACCAGCACTTGCTGGCCTGCTGCCAGCGTCTGCCCAATGGCTTGTTGCATCGGGCCGGAAATACCGCTGTCCAGCGGACGGCTTTTTACATCAAGTCGCAGGAAGCGCGGTTGTTTGGCTCCCCCCGCGCGTTCATTGAGGCGCAGCAACCCATAACGGCCGGTGTAGGCGTTATGCAGACTTTCGAGCGACGGGGTGGCAGATCCGAGCACGATCGGGATGTTTTCCTGCCGTGCGCGCACCAGTGCCAGGTCGCGGGCGTGGTAACGCAAGCCTTCCTGCTGTTTATAAGAGCCGTCGTGTTCTTCGTCGATGATGATCAGCCCCGGATTTTTCATCGGGGTGAACAGTGCCGAGCGGGTGCCAATAATAATGTCGGCTTCGCCATCTCGCGCGGCCAGCCAGCTTTCAAGGCGCTCACGGTCATTGACTGCCGAATGCACCAGCGCGATGCGCGCATTGAAGCGTTGCTCGAAGCGGGCCAGGGTTTGCGGGCCGAGGTTGATCTCCGGGATTAGCACCAGCGCCTGCTTGCCGGCTTCCAGGGTCTCGCGGATCAGTTGCAAATACACTTCGGTCTTGCCGCTGCCCGTTACCCCGGCCAGCAAAAATGCATGAAAACTGCCGAGCCCGGCGTGGATGGCCTCATACGCGGCCCGTTGCTCGCTGTTGAGCGGCAGTTCGGGCTGCGCCAGCCAGTGTTCGTGGCGCTGGCTTGGCGCATGACGGCGGATTTCCACGGTGACCAGCTCTTTGGCCAGCAACAGGTCCAGGCTGTCTTTGCTCAGCATCAACTTGCTCAACAGCGCGTGCGCAACGCCATGGGGGTGCTGCGCCAAGGTCGCCAGTGCCTCCCGCTGACGGGGTGCGCGGGCGATGCGCGGGTCGTCCAGGCGAGCACCGGGGGCCACCTGCCAAAAGCGCTCCTGACGCGCTTCGGCCAATTCGCCCTGACGCAACAGTACCGGCAATGCCCAGCTCAGGGTGTCGCCCAGGCTGTGCTGGTAGTACTGCGACGTCCACAGGCACAGTTTGAACAGCGAAGGGGGCAGGGGCGCGGTGGTGTCGAGCAGCGCAATCGCGGGCTTGAGCTTATCGGCGGGCACATCGCTGTGATCGACCACTTCAACCAATATGCCAATCATCTCGCGTCGACCGAACGGCACCCGCAAGCGCATGCCCGGCTGCAACTGATCGCGGCGCACGCCCGCAGGCGCCCGGTAATCAAACAGGCGGCGCAAAGGGGAAGGCAGGGCAAGGCGCAAAATGGCGTCGGGCACGCGAGGCTCTCAAGTGATGAACGGCAAAGATGGCCCGCAGACTAGCAGACAACGTACTTGGGGACTAAAAGGCAGGCCCTTTAAAGCGCAATGATTTTGGAAGGAGCATGCTTGGCCGCTTGCGTCAATGCAAAGGTCTGGTATTATCGGCGCCCTAAATTTACGTGCGGTATTCAACAATGGTGTTGAGTGGCGGCACGCTAGCCTGAGGAATACCCCATGAAAGCCGATATCCATCCAGCGTACGAAGTGATCGAAGTAACTTGCAGCTGCGGCAACAAGTTCGAAACCCGTTCGAACCTGTGCAAGCCACTGAACACTGACGTATGCAACGAGTGCCACCCGTTCTACACCGGTAAGCAGAAAACTCTGGACGTTGGCGGTCGTGTTGATCGTTTCAAAACTCGTTTCGGTGCTTTCGGTACTACCAAAAAAGCCGCCGAGTAAGGCGTATGACTCTGGACAGGCTCTTGGGTCTGACCGGGTTATTGAAAAAGGCGTCCCTTGCGGGCGCCTTTTTTGTGCCCGCGATTTGGCTTTCTTCGGTTCAGGCCGAGGTGTTGTGCCCGGCGCCGCGTGCGGTAACGCCCGCTCAGGTCGAGCGCGTGGTCGATGGCGACACCTTGCGGCTCAAAGACGGACGCAGTGTGCGCATGATCGGCCTTAATGCGCCGGAGACCGGTAAAAAGGGACAAAGCGCCGAGCCCTATGCGGATGCGGCCCGCAAGCGTTTGCAGGCCCTGGTGGCGCGCAGCGACGGGCGGGTCGGGTTGCTGGCGGGCAAGCAACCCAAGGACCGCTACGGTCGCACGCTTGCCCACGTATTCGGCGCAGATGGCAGCAATTTCGAAGCGCAATTGCTGGCCGATGGCTTGGCGTATCAGGTGGCGATTGCGCCCAACGTAGAGCTGCTGGCTTGCCAACAAACGGCTGAACAGCGCGCGCGTTCGGCGGGGGCGGGGCTGTGGCGGCATTCACCGGTGCTGGCGCCGTCGCAAATCAGTCGCTCGGGCTTCTTGCTGGTGAGCGGAACGGTGAGCAAGGTGCAACGCAATCGCGGTGGGCTCTGGATCGACCTGGAAGGGGGATTGGTGCTGCACATTGCACCCAATCATCTGGCCAGTTTCGACCCAAAAACCTTATCCGGTTTACAAGGGGCGCAGCTTGAGGCGCGTGGCTGGGTACTTGATCGCTCTCGCCGGGGCGGTTTGAGAGCGGGGCAGGCGCGCTGGATGTTGCCTTTGACGCATCCGGGGATGCTGAAAGTCGTTTCTCGCTAAAAATTGTAGACAATTTTAAATGTGGATTGTGAACACTCAAGCCCTTACGGGCTGCGGCTCTTGGCCCAAAGTCGTAGGGTAAAGCCCTTGACACTGCTGACCGGCCAGTCTTGTCGGGACTTTGCGACACGCGTATGCTCGGCGATCCGTCTGTCCAACAGCAAAAAAGCGGAATGCCCACATGTCTGATTTGAAAACCGCCGCTCTCGAATATCATGCCCAGCCCCGTCCAGGGAAACTGAGTGTCGAGCTCACCAAGCCCACCGCAACTGCCCGCGATCTCGCGTTGGCCTACAGCCCGGGTGTAGCCGAACCAGTGCGCGAAATCGCCCGCGATCCCGAGCTGGCCTACAAGTACACCGGCAAGGGCAACCTGGTTGCCGTTATTTCTGACGGTACTGCCATTCTGGGCCTGGGTAACCTGGGTCCGTTGGCTTCCAAACCTGTGATGGAAGGCAAGGGCGTCCTGTTCAAGCGCTTCGCCGGTATCGATGTGTTCGATATCGAAGTCGATTCCGAGAGCCCACAGGCTTTCATCGATACCGTTAAACGCATTTCCATCACCTTCGGCGGTATCAACCTCGAAGACATCAAGGCCCCTGAGTGCTTTGAGATCGAACGTGCGCTGATCGAGCAGTGCGACATCCCGGTATTCCACGATGACCAGCACGGCACCGCGATCGTGACCGCAGCCGGCATGATCAATGCCCTGGAAATCGCCGGTAAAACCCTGTCTGACGCCAAAATCGTCTGCCTGGGCGCTGGTGCGGCCGCCATCTCCTGCATGAAATTGCTGGTGAGCATGGGTGCAACCATCGAAAACATCTTCATGGTTGACCGCACCGGTGTGATTCACTCCGGCCGTGATGACCTGAACCAGTACAAGGCAGTGTTTGCCCACGCCACCGAGAAGCGTTCCCTGGCCGATGCCCTGGAAGGCGCTGACGTGTTTGTCGGCCTGTCGGGTCCTAACCTGCTGAGCGCTGAAGGCCTGAAGTCCATGGCGGCCAACCCGATCGTGTTCGCGTGCTCGAACCCGGATCCGGAAATCGCCCCGGAACTGGCGCACGCCACCCGTGACGACGTCATCATGGCCACCGGCCGTTCGGACTACCCGAACCAGGTCAACAACGTGTTGGGTTTCCCGTTCATCTTCCGTGGGGCACTGGACGTTCGCGCCAAGCGCATCAACGAAGAGATGAAGATCGCTGCGGCCAACGCCCTGCGCGAACTGGCCAAACTGCCAGTGCCACAGGACGTGTGTGACGCCTACGGCGGCATCAAGCTGGAATTCGGTCGTGAGTACATCATTCCTAAACCAATGGACGCTCGCCTGATCACCGTGATCTCCGATGCTGTGGCCAAAGCCGCCATCGAGACCGGCGTTGCCACCCTGCCGTATCCGAAGAACTACCCGCTCAAAAGCGTGGATGACGTGTTCAACGGCTAAGGTTCGACAGCGCTAAACAAAAAGCCCCGGCACGCAAGTGTCGGGGCTTTTTTGGTTCTGCGAGAAAGGGCATGGCCCGGGCGGGCGGTTTGTCAGCATGAGAGGCCGACCCCGAAGGGCTCGGCCTCTGGCGAGGGGTGATGCCGTCAGAACAAGTCGATCGGGGCGCCATCCTCTGCGGGCAGCGGGCTGCCCGGTGCAACGCCATTGCCCAACTCACTGTTGGACGGCGGCGTGTCTTCGCTTTTAAACAGCTCGAAGTACGCGCCCGGTGTGCCCGGCGACGCCACGCGGCCGCTGATCGGGTCAACCCGCAGGCTGAGAATCCCTTCGGGCTCGGCCTGGGTGTGAGGCGGCTTGTCTTTCAGTGCGCCGCCCATGTAGTTGATCCAGATCGGTAGCGCCACCGTGCCGCCGTATTCGCGACGACCGAGGCTTTCGGGCTGGTCGAAGCCGGTCCACACCGTGGTCACGTAATCGGCGTTATAGCCCGAGAACCAGGC
The DNA here is from genome assembly GCF_015377145.2 of Pseudomonas lundensis. NCBI lineage: Bacteria > Pseudomonadati > Pseudomonadota > Gammaproteobacteria > Pseudomonadales > Pseudomonadaceae > Pseudomonas > Pseudomonas lundensis. The sequence continues at coordinate 4,562,743 of NZ_CP062158.2, read as the reverse complement.
ATCCTTCGATTCGTTGGTCGTACCGGTTTTACCGGCCAGATCGGTACGCCCCAGCGACAAGGCGCGGCGGCCAGTGCCGAGCTTGATCACGTCTTGCAGCATGCTGGTCAGGATGTACGTGGTGCGCCCGTCTACGATGCGCTCGGCCACGGCCTGGGTTTCAGTGGTCGGCAAGCCCGGCGCGGCATTGAGGGTGTCGATGGTCAGCGCTTCGGCTTCGGGCGGCACGTCTTTGCGGGCCTCTTTAGGCACGCTCGGCGGGTTGGCCACGAACAGGGTCTCGCCGTTACGGCTTTCAACCTTGTCGATCAGGTACGGCGTGATTTTATAACCGCCGTTGGCAAAGGTGCTCCAGCCCATGGCGATCTCCATGGGCGTCAAGGTCGCGGTCCCCAGTGCCAGCGAAAGGTTGCGCGGCAAGTCCTGTTTGCTGAAGCCGAATTTGCTGATGTAGTCGACGGTCTTGTCGACGCCCAGGCTTTGCAGCAGGCGGATCGACACCAGGTTGCGCGACTTGTACAGCGCTTCACGCACGCGGATAGGGCCGAGGAAGGTGTTGTTGTCGTTTTTCGGCCGCCAGACTTTGTCCTGGTAGTCGTCAACAAACACGATCGGCGCATCGTTCACCAGCGTGGCGGCGGTGTAGCCGTTATCCAGTGCTGCGCTATAAATGAAAGGCTTGAAACTTGAACCTGGCTGGCGCTTGGCCTGCATGGCACGGTTGTAGTTGCTCTGCTCAAACGCGAACCCGCCCACCAAGGCGCGGATGGCCCCATTGTTCGGGTCAAGTGAAACCAGCGCGCCTTGTACGGTCGGCACCTGGCTGAACTTGAAACTGCCGTCGGCTTGCGGCTGGACGCGAATCAGATCGCCCACCTGCGCCACGTCGGCTGGCTGTTTGGGCATCGGGCCCATGCTGTTGGTGTTCAGGAAGCGTCGCGCCCACTTCATGCTGTCCCAGCTCACGCGGCCTTCACCCGTGCGGGTCAGGACATGCAAGCCATCTTTGTCGACCTCAGTCACGATGGCTGGCTCAAGGCCGCTAATCGGGCGCTGCTTGGCCAGCTCTTGCTTCCAGACCGCCAGCGTCTTGCCGGGCAAGCGCGACTCAGGGCCGCGATAGCCGTGGCGCTGGTCGTAGGTGATCAGCCCGTCTTCGACGGACTTGTTGGCCAGTTCCTGCAGGTCACTCGGCACCGTGGTGGTGACGCGATAGCCTTCGGTGTAGGCCTCGCTGCCATAACGACCGACCATTTCGGCACGGGCCATTTCAGCAATGTAAGGGGCGTTCACTTCCGGTGTCGGCACGTGATAACTGGCGTTGACCGGTTCGGCAATCGCTGCTTCGTAGCTGGCCTGATCGATTTTGCCCAGCTTGTACATGCGGCCCAGAATCCAGTCGCGACGTTCTTTACTGCGTACCGGGTTGGCCAGCGGGTTGAAGCGCGAGGGGGCTTTGGGCAGGCCAGCGATCATCGCCATTTGCGCCAGGCTCAAGTCGCGGATCGATTTGCCGTAATACACCTGGGCGGCCGATTCGATGCCGTAGGCGCGGTTGCCCAGGTAAATCTTGTTCACGTACAGCTCAAGGATTTCGTCCTTGGTCAGCTCGCGTTCGATTTGCAGTGCCAACAGAATTTCGTTGGTTTTGCGGGAAAAGCTCCGCTCACTGGATAGGAAATAGTTCTTCGCCACCTGCATCGTGATGGTGCTGCCACCCGATTGTATGTGTCCGCTTTTTACCAACTGGGTCGCGGCACGCATCAGGCTGCTGGGGTCGACCCCGTAATGATTGGCGAAGTTGTCATCTTCGGCCGACAGCAATGCATTGATGAAGTTGGGGGGAATGTCGGCGAACTTGATCGGAGAGCGGCGCATTTCGCCAAACTCTGCGATTAACTTTCCGTCGCTGGTGTAGACCCGCAAAGGAATCTGCAACTGGATGCTTCTCAACGACTCTACGGACGGCAAGCCAGGACTAAGATAGAGAAACGCGCCACTCAACCCGAGCACGAGCCCGCAGATCACAGCAACGAATGACCACCCGAAAAACTTCAGCAGACGAATCAAGGCTTTTGGATTTCCAGATTAAGAAGTGGGTTGCACGTCAGGGCAGTGCGCAGGCGCGACGGGTCGACAATGCGGGAAAAAACGCCCGGCATTATAAGCATTTTTCGGTCATGGGCGTCATGGGCCTCATGTCGGGTCGGGTTATGAACGGATCTCATTTTTCACCCTCCGTAAGTCACGGATTGCATTAGGGAAAACAGCAGTGCCCGGATTGTTCACACAAAAACCTCAGCGTTACGCGGGTGTCGAGGTCGGCCAACACGCGATCAATGTGGTCGAATTAAGCCAGTCGCGCAGCGGCTTTGAGCTGCAAGCCTATGCCATTGAACCCTTGCCGACCATGGCGTTGCACGATCTGACCGGCGACACGGCAAAAAGTGTCGCCCACGTGTTGTCCGTTGCGCTGAGCAAGGCAGGCATCCAGGCCCGCAGTGCCGCGATGTCGATGCCAGACACTCTGGTGATGTGTAAAACCATTCAAGTTGAAACCGGCCTGAACGAGCAGGACCTTGAACTGCACGTGCGCCTTGAAGCAGAACACTACGTCCCATACAACCTCGATGACGCCGCGCTGGATTTCGACGTGTTGGGGCCTTGCGCCGATGACCCGTACCGCACGAACGTATTGCTGGTGGTGTGCCGCCAGCAAGCGCTTGAGTGGCATCAATCGGTTCTGGTGCAGGCCGGCTTGCAGGCGAAGGTCATTGATGTGCGCGATCACGCCCATGCCCGGGGCCTGCACTGGTTGAGTGGCGTGCCCGGTTATCAGCCGGACAAACCGTTTGCCGGGGTGAAAATCCATCCCCGCCTCGCGCCCGAAGCACTCTTCTGCGATGCTGCGCAGCTGTTGACAGCCTGTGGTCTGGCCTTGAGGGGGTTCGATTGATGGCGCGAATCAATTTGTTGCCATGGCGCGAGTGGCTGCGCGAAAAGCGCCGCAAAAGGTATATAGGCATGCTGGTGGCGTTGCTGGTAGTCACGGCTGCGGGTTTGTTTGTGCTGGATCATTTTGTGGACCGCGCCGTGGAGCGGCAGTTGGCGCGTAATGACCTGATCAGGAGCGCCATGGTCCAGTTGGATGGGCGTGCGCAGCAGATCGATCAGTTGAAAGTACGTCGCGAGCAATTGCTGGAGCGCATGCAAACCATCGAGACCCTGCAAGGCAATCGTTCGGGCAGCAGCATCGTGCTTGATCAACTGGCGCGCAGTTTGCCGGAAGGTGTGTATTTCACTGACGTGAAGATGGCCGAGCGCACCATTGCGATCACAGGGGTGGCGCAGTCCACTGCACGGGTCGCCGAGTTGATGCGCAATCTCGACGCCTCCCATTGGCTTGAAGCCCCCACGTTGATTGAAGTGCGCGCCGAAGACGGTCAGGACGCCAGCCCCGCCCGGTTATTTCACATGACCGTGCTGCAATCGCAAAACGGCCATGATGGCGGGCAGTTCTGATGGTCGCGCAATGGCTGGAGAGCCTGCGTACGGTTGACCTGCATGAATTGAATCTCAAACAGGCCGGGACGTGGTCAGGCAAGCGTAAAGCAGGTGTCGCGACCGGGTTTGTGGCGTTGATTGTGCTGGCGGGTTATGCGCTCTGGTTGCAGCCCGGGCTGGCCCGGCTTCATGAGCAACGCAGCGCCGAGCCCGTACTCAAAGCCCGACTGGCAAACCGTGCCCAAGAGGCAGCGTCACTGGTTGACTACCACCAGCACCTTCAAGCATTACAAACGGCCTTCGACGAGGTGATGCGGCAACTGCCGCGCCAGTCCCAGGTGCCGGGGCTGCTGGATGAAGTGTCCCGGCTTGCCCAAAACAGCGGCCTGATCATCGAGCAGATCCAGTGGTTGCCTGAAACACTGCAACCCGCTTACAGCGAGCTCCCTCTGCAATTGAGGGTCGTGGGCGGGTATCACGACCTTGGGGTTTTTCTCAGTGGTATTGCGGGTTTGCCACGCATTGTCACGCTGCATGATTTCACCCTGACGGCGGCCACACCGGCGGCCAACGGCCCGTTACGCATGACGTTACTGGCTAAAACCTATCGCGCCAACGATCAAGGATTGATCCCGTGAGTGTGAAGTATCGATGTGTGCTGGCCGGTGCGCTGGCCCTGTTGGCGGGTTGCGACAATCCGCCGGGTATTGAGTCCCTTGAGCAGGAGTTGCAGGTGCTTCGTGGGGCAACCGGCGTGCCCGCGCCCTCGATGCCGACCCGTGTGCAGCACCCTGCGTTTGCTTATGACGCCACTGCGTTGCGCAGCCCTTTTCAAGGTCAGCCCGGGGATGAAGGGCCCCGCTGGCAGGTCAGTGATACGGACCACAGCGCTGAGGGCGAGCGCAGCAAAAGCAGGCTGGAAAGCATTGACCTTGAGCAGTTCGAGATGGTCGGCACGCTGTCAGATCAGTACGAAGACAGCGTCCTGTTGCGCGCCAGCGGTGTGGTACACCGCTTGCAACCCGGCGACTATCTGGGTCGCCAGAACGGCCGCATTGTGGCCCTCAGCCCGCACTACGTTGAAGTGTTTGAAGTGATTTCTGATGGTCGGGGTGGTTGGCTGCAAAGAACCCTGACCCTTCCTTTGAAACAGCAGTCTTAACGGAAACAAACCATGAAAAGGATTTTCCCGGTCTGTGGACTGGCGCTATGGAGTGCGCTGAATTCACAGGCAGCAGTCGCCCGTGCGCCTTTGATACTTCCCGATGCGTCGACCTCCCGGGTCGAGCAGCCTGCGCCTGGCAATGCGCACACCTATGAAGGTGACGTGCTGTCGCTCAACTTCCAGGACATTGAAGTGCGCACCGTGCTGCAGATTCTGGCGGACTTCACCCGGTTCAACCTGGTGGTCAGCGATAGCGTGGAAGGCAATGTCACGCTCAACCTGCAAGATGTGCCCTGGGATCAGGCGCTGGACCTGGTGCTCAAGAGCAAAGGCCTCGATAAACGCTGGGAGGGCAACGTGCTGTTGATCGCACCTGCGGATGAAATCGCCGCTCAAGCGCGTCAAGCACTGGAGGCGCGCAATCTCTTGGCCGACCTTGCGCCCTTGCGCCGAGACGTGGTGCAGGTCAATCACGCCAAGGCTGCGGACATTGCCAAACTGTTTCAATCTGCCACGGGCAATGCGGCGGGTAGGGAAGACCAGGGTTCGATCACGGTGGATGAGCGCACTAACCACATCATCGCGTTCCAGACGGCCGAACGCCTCGGTGAGCTTCGACGCATTGTGGCGCAGCTCGATGTGCCCATGCGCCAGGTGATGATTGAAGCGCGCATCGTTGAGGCGGGCGTGGATTTCGAAAAGAAGCTGGGGGTGCGTTGGGGCGGTGAGCTTCGCAATCTTGGCAACTGGAAAGCGGGCGGGATCAGCGGGCCGGCAGCAGAAGGGGCGGCGCAGGTCAGCGCGCCTTTCGTGGATCTGGGGGTTGCCAATCACACGTCAGGATTGGGCATCGCCTTCATCACCAACAATGTGTTGCTCGACCTTGAACTGAGCGCGATGGAAAAAACGGGCAATGGTGAAATCATCTCGCAGCCCAAGGTGGTCACTTCCGACAAGGAGACCGCCAAAATTCTGAAGGGCACTGAAATTCCGTATCAGGAATCCACCTCCAGCGGCGCCACGTCCGTGTCGTTCAAAGAGGCTTCGCTGTCGCTGGAAGTGACCCCGCAGATTACCCCGGACAACAGCATTCTCATGCAGGTGGTGGTGACAAAGGACGAGCCGGACTACATGAACATGGTCAACAACGTGCCGCCCATCAAGAAAAATGAAGTCCGGGGCAAGGTGCTGGTCAAGGACGGAGAAACCATCGTGATTGGGGGCGTGTTCTCAAATACGCAAAGCAAGGTGGTAGATAAAGTGCCATTTTTGGGCGATCTGCCGTATGTTGGCCGACTTTTCCGTCGGGACCTGGTCCTCGAAAAAAAATCCGAGCTGCTGGTGTTCTTGACTCCGCGTATCATGAACGACCTGGCGATTGCTGCGAGTCATTGATTCTGTGCGAAATTTGATTCTTGTTGGGCCGATGGGCGCAGGTAAAAGCACCATTGGACGTTTGCTGGCCAAGGAGCTGCGGCTGCCGTTCAAAGATTCCGACAAGGAAATCGAACTGCGCACCGGCACGAATATCCCGTGGATCTTCGATAAAGAAGGCGAGGCGGGGTTTCGTGATCGTGAGACGGCCATGATCAAAGCGTTATGTAACGAAGATGGCATTGTGCTCGCCACCGGGGGCGGTGCCGTGATGCGCCCGGTCAATCGCGAGTACCTGCATGCAGGCGGGCGTGTGGTTTATCTGCATGCTTCCATTGAGCAGCAGGTTGCGCGCACCTCGCGCGATCGCAATCGCCCCCTGCTGCGCAATGCAAACCCCGAAAAAATCCTGCGCGATTTGCTGGCCATTCGTGATCCGCTTTACCGTGAAATCGCCGACGTCATCGTCGAAACCGATGAACGGCCGCCGCGGATGGTGGTTTTGGACATTCTTGAGCGTCTGGCCCAGCTTCCTCCCCGTTAAAGCTTGGTACAAAATGCGCTATCCTCGGCGCCGGCCTTGCCCGCACAGCGGTAGGGCCTAAAGCGACTGGGCTGCGCGCCCCACCGGCGTGGCCAACACTTGATAATTGCGAGACAGGGCGCCCGTCGTCCTTTTTCAATGCGGGGATTCATGCAGACACTGAAGGTTGATCTAGGCGAGCGCAGCTACCCGATTCACATTGGCGAGGGGTTGTTGGATCAGCCTGAATTGCTGGCCCCGCACATCGCCGGGCGCCAAGTGGCGATTGTGACCAACGAAACCGTGGCGCCTCTCTACCTAGAACGTCTGACCCGCAGCCTGGCGGCGTATTCGGTGCTGCCGATCATCCTTCCCGACGGCGAATCCTTCAAAAACTGGGAAACCCTGCAACTGATTTTCAATGGTTTGCTTACGGCGCGCCATGATCGCCGTACCACGGTGATTGCACTGGGCGGCGGCGTGATCGGCGACATGGCCGGCTTTGCCGCATCGTGTTACCAGCGCGGGGTGGACTTCATCCAGGTGCCGACAACGCTGCTGTCACAAGTGGATTCATCGGTGGGTGGCAAAACCGGCATCAACCACCCGTTGGGCAAGAACATGGTGGGCGCGTTTTACCAGCCCAATCTGGTGCTCATCGACACCACCAGCCTGAACACCTTGCCAGCCCGCGAGCTGTCGGCAGGGCTGGCGGAAGTGATCAAGTACGGCCTGATTTGCGACGAGCCTTTCCTGACCTGGCTGGAAGAACACGTTGACGCCTTGCGCGCGCTGGATCAGACCGCGCTGACCACGGCCATTGAGCGTTCCTGCGCGGCCAAGGCCGCCGTGGTGGGCGCCGATGAGCGTGAATCGGGCGTGCGCGCCACGCTCAACCTGGGCCACACCTTTGGCCATGCCATCGAAACCCATATGGGCTACGGGGTGTGGTTGCACGGCGAAGCGGTGGCGGCGGGCACAGTGATGGCGCTGGAGATGTCAGCGCGACTGGGTTGGATCACCGAGGCCGAACGTGACCGCGGTATTCGCCTGTTCCAGCGTGCGGGTCTGCCGGTGGTGCCGCCTGTCGAGATGACGCCTGCCGATTTCATGGAACACATGGCAATTGATAAAAAAGTGATCGACGGCCGCTTGCGCCTGGTGCTGTTGCGCCGCATGGGCGAAGCCACAGTGACCGACGATTATCCACAAGAGGTTCTACAGGCCACGCTGGGTGCGGATTACCGCGCGCTGGCTCAGCTCAAAGGTTAATAAGATCCCGATGACTAGTTTGCATGCCGACGAGGCGTTTCTCGGTCACTTTCAACTCAACCACGACCCCTTTGCTCCACGGGTGCCGGGGTTCAAGTTCTTCCCGGCCCAGCGCAAACCGGTGCTGGGGCAGTTGCACCACCTAGCCCGTTACAGCCAGTTGTTGCTGGTGGTGACCGGGCCTGAAGGCAGCGGCAAGACGTTGTTGCGTCAGGCGCTGGTCGCCAGCACCAACAAACAGTCGGTGCAAAGTGTTGTGGTTTCGGCGCGTGGCGCCGGTGATGCAGCCGGTGTGCTGCGTCAGATTGCGCAAACCCTGAACGTCGCCCATGCCGACATCGGGTCGATCCTGGCGCAAGTGGTACAGCTGGCCCTGACCGGCCAGGAAGTCTATCTGCTGATCGATGACGCCGAGCAGCTTGACGACTCGGCCCTCGAAGCCCTGCTGGCGCTGGCGGCCGGGACGCCGGAAGGCCGTCCGCATGTGTTCCTGTTTGGCGAGCCTTCAATGATCGCCGGGCTTGAGCAGCTCAGCGCGGACGAAGAGCGCTTCCACGTCATCGAATTGCAGCCCTACAGCGAAGAAGAGACCCGCGAATACCTGGCACAGCGTCTTGAAGGTGCCGGGGCCGGAATCGAACTCTTGAGCGCGCAACAGATCTCAGATATTCACGAGAGCTCCGACGGCTGGCCTGGGAACATCAACCAGGTTGCCCGCGATGCAATGATCGAAGCCATGATTGCCAGCCGCACTGCGGTCAAGCGTCCAAGTATGGGGTTCAACATGCCGAAAAAACACGTATTGGCCATTGGTGCCGTAGTGGTAGTGGCCGTCGCCGCTGCCATTCTGATTCCGGGCCGCGGCAAAACGCCGACCACCCCTAATGCTGAACAGGCACAGTTGCCGCTGGGGCAAGCCGCACCCAATGGCGGTGCCAACCCGTCGGTGGATTTCGCCGGTTCCTCACAACCCATGCCGCTGCCCCTGGTGGGTCAGTCGCAGCCGGTCATGCGCGGCCCGCTGGCCGAAGCGGCCGGGGGTATTTCTGAAGGTGATGACGGTGGCGTGCCAGCGGTTGACGGGGGTGCCGATGTGCCTCCTACCGTGACCACCACAGCACCGCCTGTGGGCGTGCCTGCGGGGGCTGAGCCAGTCCCGGCACCTGCTCCGGCGCCACGTCCGGTGCAGCAAGCACCAGTGGCGGCAGCCAAGCCTGTGCCAACGCCTGCACCGGCGGCCAAGCCTGCGCCCGCGCCTGCGGTCAAACCGGCTGCCAAACCGGCCGAGAAACCTGTCACCCTGGCCAAGGCCGCGCCGGGCAGCAGCTGGTACACCAGCCAGCCTGCGGGCAACTACGTGGTGCAGATCGTGGGCACCAGCTCTGAAGCCTCGGCGCAAAATGTCGTGAAGGAAGTGGGCGGCGAGTCCCGCTACTTCAAAAAAATGCTTAACGGCAAACCGTTGTATGTCGTGACCTACGGCAATTTCCCAAGCCACGCCGCGGCCACCGCCGCCATCAAGAACTTGCCAGCGAAGATTCAGGCTGGTAAACCTTGGCCTCGCACTGTCGCCAGCGTCCAACAAGAACTGGCAGCAGCTCGCTGATGCTCCGGCGACCTTACCCAGGTCGCCGCGCTTCACACCTAAACATGCCTGCTTGAGCATGCGGCTTTTAAGCCGTGTGCCTTGTGGTGTCTGCGCCTTGTGGCAGTCAACATCAAAAATGTTTTGACTAGCACAAGTAATCTCTTTAAACCTTTCACAAATGCGACACGAATTTACGGTTAAAGGCCGCTTAATTTGTGGGTGTTTCTGGCGGTGTGTAGAATGACCACCCTTTTGCCCCTGCCAAGCTGGCGTACGTTCAGCGCGGGAAGCAAGTGGTTGAATTAAAAAGAAATTTGCCCCTTTTTGGGGCAGCCTGGTGAGAAAGTGTCTATGAAAGCAGGTCTGTACCACCCCGACGAATTCAAGGATAACTGTGGTTTCGGCCTGATTGCCCACATGCAGGGCGAACCCAGTCATACCCTTCTACAAACAGCCATTGAGGCACTGACCTGCATGACCCACCGCGGTGGGATCAACGCAGACGGCAAGACCGGCGACGGTTGTGGCCTGCTGATTCAAAAGCCCGATGTGTTCTTGCGTGCAATCGCCCAGCAACACTTCGGCAGCCAATTACCCAAGCAATATGCGGTCGGCATGGTGTTTTTCAACCAGGACCCGATCAAGGCCGAAGCGGCCCGCAATAACATGAACCGCGAAATCCTCGCGGCGGGCCTGCAACTGGTGGGCTGGCGCAAGGTGCCGATTGACACCCGTGTACTGGGTCGTCTGGCGCTGGAGCGTTTGCCGCAGATCGAGCAAGTGTTCATTGCCGGTGAAGGCCTGAGCGATCAGGACATGGCGATCAAACTGTTCAGCGCACGTCGTCGTTCGTCAGTGGCCAACGCCGCCGACACCGACCACTACATCTGCAGCTTTTCCCACAAGACCATCATTTACAAAGGCCTGATGATGCCGGCGGACCTCACCGCCTTCTATCCGGACCTCAGCGACGAGCGCCTGCAAACCGCGATCTGCGTGTTCCACCAGCGTTTTTCCACCAACACCTTGCCGAAATGGCCGCTGGCCCAGCCATTCCGCTTCCTCGCCCACAACGGCGAGATCAACACCATCACCGGCAACCGCAACTGGGCACTGGCCCGTCGCACCAAGTTCGCCAACGACCTGATCGGCGATCTGGACGAACTCGGCCCGCTGGTTAACCGCGTGGGTTCCGACTCCTCAAGCATGGACAACATGTTGGAGTTGATGGTCACCGGCGGCATCGACCTGTTCCGTGGCGTGCGCATGCTGATTCCACCGGCCTGGCAAAACGTTGAAACCATGGACCCCGACCTGCGGGCGTTTTATGAGTACAACTCCATGCACATGGAGCCGTGGGACGGCCCGGCAGGCGTCGTCATGACAGATGGCCGCTATGCCGTTTGCCTGCTCGACCGCAACGGCCTGCGCCCGGCGCGCTGGGTCACGACCACCAACGGCTACATCACCATCGCCTCGGAAATCGGCGTGTGGAACTACCAGCCCGAAGACGTGATTGCCAAAGGCCGCGTAGGGCCGGGCCAGATTCTGGCGGTCGACACCGAAACCGGTCAGGTGCTGGACACCGACGCCATCGACAACCGCCTGAAGTCGCGCCATCCGTATAAGCAATGGCTGCGCAAGAATGCGCTGCGCATTCAGGCCACCATCGATGACCACGACCACGGTTCGGCGTTTTACGACGTCGATCAGCTCAAGCAGTACATGAAGATGTATCAGGTCACGTTCGAAGAGCGCGATCAGGTACTGCGCCCACTGGGCGAGCAGGGCTACGAAGCGGTCGGCTCCATGGGCGATGACACGCCCATGGCCGTGCTGTCCCAGCGCGTGCGCACGCCGTACGACTACTTCCGCCAGCAATTTGCGCAGGTGACTAACCCGCCGATTGACCCGCTGCGTGAAGCCATCGTCATGTCGCTGGAAATCTGCCTGGGTGCAGAGCGCAATATTTTCCAGGAATCCCCTGAACACGCTTCGCGCGTGATCCTCAGCTCGCCGGTCATCTCGCCTGCCAAATGGCGTTCGTTGATGAACCTCAACCTGCCGGGCTTCGAGCGTCAGATCATCGACCTCAACTACGACGAGCGCCTGGGGCTCGAAGCGGCCGTGCGTAACATCGCGGATCAGGCCGAAGAAGCGGCCCGTGCGGGCCGTACACAAATTGTGCTCAGCGACCGGCATATCGCGCCCGGCAAGTTGCCGGTTCACGCTTCGCTGGCGGTCGGCGCCGTTCACCACCGCCTGACCGAAAAAGGTTTGCGGTGTGACAGCAACATCCTGGTCGAAACCGCGACTGCCCGTGACCCGCACCACTTCGCAGTGCTGATCGGCTTTGGTGCGTCGGCGGTGTACCCGTTTTTGGCCTACGAAGTGCTGGGCGACCTGATCCGCACAGGCGAAGTGCTGGGCGACCTTTACGAGGTGTTCAAGAACTACCGCAAAGGCATCACCAAAGGCCTGCTCAAAATCCTGTCGAAGATGGGCATTTCGACCATCGCGTCGTACCGCGGTGCGCAGCTGTTCGAAGCCATCGGCCTGTCCGAAGAAATCTGCGACCTGAGCTTCCGTGGCGTGCCGAGCCGCCTCAAGGGCGCGCGGTTTGTCGACCTTGAAGCCGAGCAAAAACTGCTGGCGGCCGAAGCCTGGAGTGCGCGCAAGCCGATCCAGCAAGGCGGCCTGCTCAAATACGTGCATGGCGGCGAATACCACGCCTACAACCCGGACGTGGTCGCCACCCTGCAAGCCGCCGTGCAACAGGGCGACTACAACAAATTCAAGGAATACACGTCACTGGTCGACAAGCGCCCGGTGTCGATGATCCGTGACCTGTTGCAGGTCAAAACCCTCGACACGCCGCTGGCCATCGAAGAGATCGAACCGCTGGAGTCAATCCTCAAGCGGTTCGACTCGGCCGGTATCTCGCTTGGCGCGTTGTCGCCCGAAGCGCACGAAGCGCTGGCCGAAGCCATGAACCGGTTGGGCGCACGCTCCAACTCCGGTGAGGGCGGCGAAGACCCGGCGCGTTACGGCACGATCAAAAGCTCGAAAATCAAACAAGTGGCCACCGGCCGTTTTGGCGTGACCCCGGAATACCTGGTCAACGCTGAAGTGCTGCAAATCAAGGTGGCCCAGGGCGCCAAGCCGGGTGAGGGCGGGCAACTTCCGGGTGGCAAGGTCAATGGCCTGATCGCCAAGCTGCGCTATGCCGTACCGGGCGTGACCCTGATTTCGCCGCCGCCGCACCATGACATCTACTCGATTGAAGACTTGTCGCAGCTGATTTTCGACCTCAAGCAAGTCAACCCGAAGGCCCTGGTCTCGGTGAAGCTGGTGGCCGAAGCCGGCGTCGGCACCATCGCCGCTGGCGTGGCCAAGGCCTATGCCGACCTGATCACCATTTCCGGTTATGACGGCGGCACCGGCGCTTCGCCGCTCACCTCCATCAAATACGCGGGCGCTCCGTGGGAACTGGGGTTGGCTGAAACCCACCAAACCCTGCGAGGCAACGACCTGCGCGGCAAGGTGCGGGTGCAGACCGACGGCGGGCTGAAAACCGGCCTCGACGTGATCAAGGCCGCGATCCTTGGGGCGGAAAGCTTCGGCTTCGGCACCGCGCCGATGATCGCCCTGGGCTGCAAATACCTGCGGATCTGCCACTTGAACAACTGCGCCACCGGTGTGGCAACGCAGAACGAATCACTGCGTAAAAATCACTACATCGGCACCGTCGACATGGTGGTCAACTTCTTCACCTACGTGGCCGAAGAAACCCGCGAGTGGCTGGCCAAGCTCGGTGTACGCAGCCTTGAACAGCTGATCGGACGCACCGATTTGCTGGAGATCCTGCCGGGCGAAACCGCCAAGCAGCATCACCTCGACATGACCCCGTTGCTGGGCAGCGACAACGTGCCTGCCGACAAGCCGCAGTTCTGCGAAGTGGAGCGCAACCCGCCATTCGACAAAGGCCTGCTGGCCGAAAAAATGCTCGACATGGCGCGCCCGGCGATCAACGACCTGAGCGGTGCCGAGTTCGACCTCGACATCTGCAACTGCGACCGTTCGATCGGCGCGCGGATCTCCGGTGAAATCGCCCGCACCCACGGCAATCAGGGCATGGCCAAGGCCCCGATCACGTTCCGCTTCAAAGGCACGGCGGGTCAGAGCTTTGGGGTGTGGAACGCCGGAGGTTTGAACCTCTACCTGCAAGGCGATGCCAATGACTACGTCGGCAAAGGCATGACCGGCGGCAAGCTGGTGATCGTGCCGCCGACCGGTAGCGTCTACAAAACCCAGGACAGCGCGATTATCGGTAACACCTGCCTGTACGGCGCCACAGGCGGCAAGTTGTTTGCCGCGGGTACGGCGGGTGAGCGTTTTGCGGTGCGTAACTCGGGTGCCCACACCGTTGTGGAAGGCACGGGCGACCACTGCTGTGAATACATGACAGGCGGGTTTGTCTGCGTACTGGGCAAAACCGGTTACAACTTCGGTTCGGGCATGACTGGCGGTTTCGCCTACGTGCTGGATCAGGACAACACCTTCGTTGACCGGGTGAACCACGAACTGGTTGAAATCCAGCGCATCAGTGGCGAAGCGATGGAAGCCTACCGCAACCACCTGCAACACGTGCTGGACGAATACGTCGAGGAAACCAACAGCGAGTGGGGCCGTAACCTCTCGGAAAACCTCGATGATTACCTGCGTCGTTTCTGGATGGTCAAGCCCAAGGCTGCCAGCTTGAAATCGTTGCTTTCCAGCATCCGTGCCAACCCGCAGTGATATGCGCCTGAAGAGTGTGATGAGGTTTTAACCATGGCTGAACGTCTGAGTAACGACTTCCAGTTCATCGATGTCGGGCGCAAAGATCCGAAGAAGAAACTGTTACGTCAACGCAAAAAAGAGTTCGTGGAAATCTACGAACCGTTCAAACCCCAGCAGTCGGCCGAGCAGGCCCACCGCTGCCTGGGTTGCGGCAACCCGTACTGTGAATGGAAATGCCCTGTGCATAACTTCATTCCCAACTGGCTCAAGCTGGTGGCCGAGGGCAACATCCTGGCCGCCGCCGAGCTGTCGCACCAGACCAACACCCTGCCCGAAGTGTGCGGCCGGGTGTGCCCGCAAGACCGCCTGTGCGAGGGTGCCTGCACCCTCAATGACGGCTTTGGCGCTGTCACCATCGGTTCGGTCGAGAAGTACATCACCGACACCGCCTTTGCCATGGGCTGGCGCCCGGACATGTCCAAGGTCGTGCCGACCGGCAAGCGCGTCGCCATCATTGGTGCCGGGCCTGCGGGCCTGGGGTGTGCCGACGTGCTGGTGCGTGGCGGCGTGACCCCGGTGGTGTTCGACAAAAACCCGGAAATCGGCGGTCTGCTGACCTTCGGTATTCCGGAGTTCAAGCTGGAAAAAACCGTGCTCAGCCACCGTCGCGAAGTCTTCACCGGCATGGGCATCGAGTTCCGCCTCAACACTGAAATCGGCAAAGACATCAGCATGCAACAGCTGCTGGACGAGTACGACGCGGTCTTCATGGGCATGGGCACCTACACCTACATGAAAGGCGGCTTTGCCGGTGAAGACTTGCCGGGCGTACACGACGCGCTGGACTTTCTGATTGCCAACGTCAACCGCAACCTGGGCTTTGAAAAGTCGCCGGACGATTTCGTCGACATGAAAGGCAAAAGGATTGTAGTGCTGGGGGGTGGCGACACCGCGATGGACTGCAACCGCACCTCCATCCGCCAGGGTGCCAAGTCCGTGACCTGTGCGTACCGTCGTGACGAAGCCAACATGCCGGGTTCGCGCAAAGAGGTGAAAAACGCCAAGGAAGAAGGCGTGAAATTCCTCTACAACCGTCAGCCGATTGCCATTGTGGGTGAAGGTCGGGTTGAAGGCGTGAAAGTGGTCGAGACCCGTCTGGGCGAGCCGGATGCCCGTGGTCGTCGCAGCCCCGAGCCGATCCCCGGTTCTGAAGAGATCATCCCGGCGGATGCGGTGATCATCGCGTTCGGGTTCCGCCCGAGCCCGGCGCAGTGGTTTGAACAGTTCGACATCCGGACCGACAGCCAGGGCCGCGTCATTGCGCCCGAGCAGTCATCGTTCAAACACCAGACCAGCCACCCGAAGATCTTCGCCGGTGGTGACATGGTGCGTGGTTCAGACCTGGTCGTCACCGCCATCTTTGAAGGCCGTACGGCGGCGGAAGGGATTCTGGATTACTTGGGCGTCTGACCCGGCCCTCACCCTAATTCTCTCCCCGTAGGAGAGGGCTGGGGTGAGGGAAAAACTGCCCCCCCTCCGCGGCAAATCGCCCCGATAGATAAAAGGCACGGCTCTTGCCGTGCCTTTTGTGTCCGTCTCTGAGAAAATGCCCGCACTTTTTTTCCGGATGCTGACATGACTGATCTCAAGAATGACCGTTTCCTTCGCGCTTTGCTCAAGCAACCCGTTGACGTAACGCCTGTGTGGATGATGCGTCAGGCCGGTCGCTACTTGCCGGAATACCGCGCCAGCCGCGCCAAGGCCGGTGATTTCATGAGCCTGTGCAAGAACGCCGAGTTCGCGTGCGAAGTCACCATGCAGCCTCTGGACCGCTTCCCGCAGCTCGATGCCGCGATCCTGTTTTCCGACATCCTGACCATCCCTGATGCCATGGGGCAGGGTCTGTATTTTGAAACCGGCGAAGGCCCGCGCTTCAAAAAGGTGGTCAGCACCCTGGCCGACATCGAAGCCCTGCCGATCCCGGACCCGCAAAAAGACCTCGGTTATGTGATGAACGCGGTCAGCACCATCCGCAAGGAACTCAACGGCCGCGTGCCGCTGATCGGTTTCTCCGGCAGCCCGTGGACGCTGGCCACGTACATGGTCGAAGGCGGTTCGTCCAAAGACTTCCGCAAAACCAAAGCCATGCTCTACGACACCCCGCAGGCCATGCACTTGCTGCTCGACAAGCTGGCGCAGTCGGTGACGTCGTACCTCAACGGCCAGATCCTCGCGGGCGCGCAAGCAGTGCAGATCTTCGACACGTGGGGCGGCAACCTGTCCTCGGCGGCCTATCAGGAGTTCTCCCTGGCCTACATGCGCAAAATCGTCAGCGGCCTGATCCGCGAGCACGAAGGCCGTAAAGTGCCCGTCATCCTCTTCACCAAAAACGGCGGCCTGTGGCTCGAAAGCATTGCCGATGCAGGCGCGGATGCATTGGGTCTGGACTGGACCTGCGACCTGGGCGAAGCCCGCCGTCGCGTCGGCAACAAAGTCGCCTTGCAGGGCAACATGGACCCGACCGTGCTGTACGCCAACCCGGAAGCGATCCGTACTGAGGTCAAGCGCATTCTGGCCAGCTACGGCAACGGTTCGGGGCACGTGTTCAACCTGGGCCATGGCATCACCCCAGAAGTGAAACCCGAACACGCTGGCGCCTTCATCAGCGCAGTGCACGAGTTTTCGGCGCAATACCACGTTTAAGTATTTCGCATTACACCCAATGCCCGGCTAATGCCGGGCATTTTTGTATGTACGGCGCGCCCGTGCAGACGTGTTTTAAAACACGCCATAACAACCGTTCATTAACTCAATGCGCGGAGCTGAAACTTACAAGTCATAAGAAATTCCCTACCTTAAGCGACGTATTACCTTACAGACTAATCAATGTAAGACGGTAAAATCTCCCACCTCCCGGGGGTGTCGACTGAATTTAAACTGCTATGAAGAAAAGTATTGAAGGAATTTTCTTTGTGTTTTGTAGTTTTTATTTAGGAAGTTAATTGTTCATGTTGTTGAGTTACTGATGAGCGTGCGTTTGATTAATGCGCGAAATGCATCACGTCTGAATAAAAAATAATATGAGGTTACATATGAAGTCTTCACGTTCAAGGTCGTTAACTTTAACGGGCTGTGTATCGTCGTTAACGCTGATGGCCGCGATGTTTGCATCGCAACAGGTTGCGGCCCATGGCTACATGGACAGCCCGCCTTCGCGCGCTTATGCCTGTCAGCAAAAATTGAATGCCGACTGCGGCCCTGCTGAATATGAACCTCAAACCGTCGGTGAAGCACCCAAAGGCTTCCCGGCATTGGGCCCGGCTGACGGCAAGATCGCCAGTGGCGAAAACGCCCTGTTTGCAGCCATGGATGCCCAGTCCCCGGACCGTTGGCATTTGACCGAAATCAACGACCGCAACACGTCGTTCAGCTGGTTTTTCACCGCCGCTCACAAAACGACCAAGTGGGAATACTTCATTACCAAAACGGGCTGGAACCCTAACCTGCCATTGGCCCGTGACGCTTTTGAGCTGACACCCTTCTGTACCGTTGAAGGCGGCGGCGCGGTGCCCATTGACGGGGCGGCTGGCGGCAATGGCCCGCTCAAGCAAAAACACGCGTGCACCATTCCCGGCGATCGCAGCGGCCACCACGTCATTCTGGGCACCTGGACCATCGATGACACCGGCGCCACGTTCTATGACGTTGTTGACGTGAATATCACGGCAGAGTCCGAGTACGAGCCCGACCCGGATGGTTGGAAGCGTGTGAGTGCCCTTGCCCCCACCCAAGCGCTGATGCCGGGTGATTCGGTCAAGGCCCGCGCCTTTACCGGAAGTGCCGAGAGCGCCGAGTACAGCTTCTCGGTAGGCATCGACTCGGTTGAAGAAGGCAAGCCGCAAAACTGGTCGCTCAAACTGGCTCAGGCGGTCAATGCCGCTGACAAATCGGTGCGTGCAGGCGTTCGCAATGCCGAAGGCAACATCGAGCCGATCAAGGGCACCAACATCTTTTACGTCAAGCCGCAAACAGGCGTGACCAGCTACCAGATGCAGACCATCATGGTCCCGGACCCGGATGCGTACATGCATGTGCATGACGTCAAGCCGCAATACGTACTGGAAAAAGGCCGCGGCAATGTCGGCTTCACCGTGATGACCAACAAGGAAATCAACGTCGATGCCACCGTTTACGATGCCAATAACAAGTCTGTCGGCACCGTCAAACAGACCCTGAATGCATCCACCGAACAACTCGTTGTTCCGGTGATCAGCGCGCCGGGCGAGCATACCTTGAAGCTGATCGCCAGCAGCCAGGACGGTCGTGAAAACTTCCAGGAAGCCAAGTCGTTGAACCTGACCGGCGATGCTGCCGAGCATGACTTCGATTTCGTGTTCCCTGAAGGTGTGAAGCAATACAAGGCGGGCACCAAGGTGCTTCAGCCGAAAAACGACAAGGTATACGAGTGCAAGCCGTTCCCGTTCTCGGGCTGGTGCTCTCAGTACGCGCCGACTGCCAACGGTTTCGAGCCGGGTGTGGGTTCGAACTGGGCGGATGCCTGGACTGAGCTGAACTAAAGCAAATAGAGGCCAAGGCGCGTGACTCACGCGGCTTGGCCTTCTTGCCGATGTTTGCGCTTAATAAAAAGTGGATGTCTTTTAAAGTATTCGGGATTGACGCTGTGAATCACTCGACGTATTCCGGGTTGCAGAAAGGGTTACATGCTATTTCGATGATGATCATTGTGTGGTTGATGGCCTCCGGTTATTACGCTGCACTTATTACGCGCATCCCCGAAGTCAAAGGTGCGGTGAGTGCCTTTAATGTTGCGTTGGCCACGTTGTTTGCACCTGTCTTTGTGTTTCGAATGTGTGTGTCGTTCGGTAAAGGCTATGCCGACGTATTGAGATCAAGCGATGTCATGCGTTATGCCGCATTTGTTGTTCACAACTTGATTTATATAACGACGCTGATCGTGATTGTGTCGGGATTTCTGATGATGAATCGCGACATCGATGTGTTCGGCCTCTTTTACATCCCTGCCGTGATAACCGACCCACGATTGCATCGATGGTTTTCTGACTCTCATACCTTGGCCTGTTATGGGTTGGCGCTGTTGCTGTTCATGCACGTAGCCGCAGTGATCAAGCATCACCTCACGGGCAGGCCGGTACTCAAGGGCATGTTTTTCTAGGCCTTTGCACAAGGCACCGATCAATAGCAGGGCACACAGCAGGCGGACGGTCAGGATTTGAGTATTTCAGCAATTTTAGCGACGCGGTCTTCACGGCTGATCCTGACGCTATGCCTGATTGCGCTGCCGGTAGGCGTGGCGCTCTGGCATGCCTGGCAAGAGTGGGCGTATCGCACCGCATTGCCCGGCCTGACCGCGTTGACCCCCCTTGAGGCTGCCCCCCCTTCGAAGCCCGTGGTGTTCAACCCCAATGGCATCGCGACGGTCCTGGGGTTTGCCCCGCAGGGCGCAGCCGTGCGCAGTGCCGAGGCGCTGACGTTACGCGCCAGTCTGGTTTCCAGCCAGGGCCAGTCCCGCGCGCTGCTGGCCGGTGCCCGCGAGGCACGTTTTTACAGCGTGGGCGATCGCCTGCCGGGCGGCAGTGTTTTACGCCGTATTGAAGTGTCCCGCGTGGTGCTTTGGCGTAATGGCCGGGAAGAAAGCCTGGTCCTCGAATCCGCCGGGCAGTACCTGCTGCCGGTTACACAGGCTGATGCCCCCAAAGCGCAGCCTGCTTCCACTTATTTGCGGCCCGTTGCCGAACAACCTTAGGGACTCACCATGAACAGGCCACACAGGTTCGGCATCGGCCGCTTACTGCTGCGTAGCACGCTGTGCAGCGCGCTGTTTTTTGCAAGCCCGGTGCTTGCTCAAGCGCCGTCGTGGCAACTGGCAATGAAAGACGCCGAGTTGCGCGATGTGGTGCAGCACATGTCCAGCGTGCTGGGCGCCACGGTGGTGCTCGACCCGCGTGTTCAGGGGCGCATTACGGTGATCTCCGATCAGCCGCTTGATCGCGAAGGCGTGCGCAACTTGTTCTACTCGGTACTGGAAGCCCAAGGGTTTGCGGTGGTCGATCAGGGTGAACGTTTATTGATTATTCCGGCGGCAGACGCCAAAACCCGGGCCAGCACAGCCGGCACTCGCCCAGCGCTGGATGAAGAATTCGTCACTGAAATCATCGAGCTGAACACCAGCGTCGCCGCCGACTTGTCCGGGTTGTTGCGCCCCCTTGTGTCAAACAATGGCTATGTCGGGCCTTCGACTTCAGCCAATGCGCTGGTCGTCACCGATACAGCGGCCAACACCCAACGGATTGTCCAATTGGCGCGCCAGCTCGATGCCGGCGGGCAGTTCGGGCATTCGGTCATCGAATTGCGCCATGGCCTGGCCAGCGACATCGCCGCGGTCATCGAGAAAACGATCGACAAAAAGAACGCCGGTGGCGGGCAGGTCATCGCTGACAGCAGTTCCAATCGTCTGGTGGTGATCGGCACGGAATCAGTGCGCATGCGCTTGAACACCTTGGCGCACTCACTGGATAAACCCGCCACCATCAAGCAAGAAAATGCGCGGGTGATTCGTCTGCGCCACAGCGATGCCAAACAGCTGGCCGAGGTGCTGGCCGCTGTCGGGCAGGGCGTGCAGGACAGTGCACCCTTGGGCGGCGCGACGGCTGCTGTGAGCAAGCGCGAAGCGATGGTGGCGGCCGACATCAGCCAGAACGCGTTGGTCATCATGGCGGACCCGGCGCAGGTGCGGTCCCTGGAAACCATCGTCAAACAGCTCGATCAGCCGCGCTCGCAGGTCTTGATCCATGCGGCCATCGTTGAAATTTCGGGCGACATTAACCAAACCCTGGGCGTGCAATGGGGGATGAACACAGGCGGCGGGCAGGGCGCGATCACCTTCCCGGGGACCAATATTCAAATCGGCCAACTCTCGGATAGCAAAACCCAATTACCCGAAGGGGCGGTCTTGCAGATCGGCAGTGATCGCTTCAATGCGTTGATTTCGGCCCTGGCCAGCGATGTTAACAACAACGTGTTGTCCACCCCGAGCCTGCTGACCCTGGACAATCAGGAAGCCGAAATCCTGGTCGGGCAAAACGTCCCTTTCAAGACCAGCAGCTACGTACCGCCCAGCGAAGGGTCACAAACCCCCGTCACCAACTTCACCCGTCAAGACATCGGCATCAGCCTCAAGATCAAACCGCACATCAATGACGGCTCCTCTTTGCGCCTGGAAGTCGAGCAGGAAAGCTCCGAGCTTGCCCCCTCGCTCGAAGGCTCCAGTGACCTGATCACCAACAAGCGCAAACTCAAGAGCACCATCCTGGCCGAAGACGGTGAAATCATCGTGATCGGCGGCCTGATTAAAGACAGCGTGCGCACTCAGGTCAGCGGCGTTCCGCTTTTGCGCAGCATCCCGTACCTGGGGGCGCTGTTTCGCTGGAATAAAGACACCCAGACCAAAACCAACTTGATGGTCTTCCTGCGCCCGACCATCGTGCGCAGCAAAGAAGACATCCACGCCATGAGCCAAAAGAGCTATGACGCGTTGCGCGCCCTCAGTCAGCCTGAGGCCAAAGACAACAACTCGTTGCTGCTGCCCCGCGACCCGCAGCAGATGTTTGACGGCAACCTGTCGACGCCGGCGCAGCCATGACCCAATCCAGTGCGCGTTTGCCTTTCAGTTTTGCACGGCGTTTTGGCGTCGTGCTGGACGCGTCTTGCACCCCGGCCACGCTGTTGATGCGCAGTGACACTCCGTTAAGCGTATTGGCCGAAGTGCGGCGCAAGGTGGCCACCGCGCTGGTGCTCAAGCGGGTGCCGGATGCCGACTTCAATACCGCGTTGGCCAGCACCTACAGCGCGGGGCAGAGCGCCGCCGAGCAGGTGGCGCAGGGGCTGGACAGCGAACTGGACCTCATGAGCGCGGCCGAACAGGTGCCGCAGACCGCCGACTTGCTGGAGCAAGAAGGGGACGCGCCGATCATCCGCCTGATCAACGCGTTGCTGCGCGAAGCCATGCGTGAAAAAGCGTCCGACGTTCACCTCGAAACCTTCGAACATTACCTGTCGGTGCGCATGCGCATCGATGGCCAGTTGCGTGAGGTGCTCAGGCCAAAACGTGAGCTGGCCAATCTGCTGGTCTCGCGCATCAAGGTCATGGCCCGGTTGGACATCGCTGAAAAGCGCGTGCCACAAGATGGCCGCATCAGCTTGCGCCTGGCCGGTCATGAGGTGGATGTGCGTGTCTCGACCCTGCCATCGTCCCACGGCGAACGGGTGGTGATGCGATTGCTCGATAAACAGGCCGGTCGGCTGGACCTCGAACGCCTGGGCATGCCCGCCGACACGCTGGCCTGTTTTGAGCAGGTGCTGGCGCGACCCCACGGGATCTTTCTGGTGACCGGGCCAACCGGCTCCGGCAAAACCACCAGCCTGTATGCCGCGCTGAGTCATCTCAATCACACCTCGCGCAACATCCTGACCGTTGAAGACCCGGTGGAGTATCACGTGCCGGGCATTGGCCAGACGCCGGTCAACACCAAGGTCGACATGACCTTTGCCCGTGGCTTGCGGGCGATTTTGCGCCAGGACCCGGATGTGGTCATGGTCGGGGAAATCCGAGACCGGGAAACCGCCGAAATTGCCGTGCAGGCCTCGCTGACCGGGCACCTCGTGCTGTCCACCCTGCACACCAACAGCGCCATTGGCGCCGTCACCCGATTGATCGACATGGGCGTCGATGCGTTTTTGCTGGCCTCATCGCTGGTCGGGGTCTTGGCCCAGCGTCTGCTGCGCACCTTGTGCCCCGACTGCAAGGTGCCGTACACCGCCGACCCGGCGGTGTGTACACGGCTCGGGCTTGATCCGCAGGCGGCCGTGACCCTCTATCGCGCACAGGGCTGTGACCAGTGCCAGCAGGGGTATCGGGGGCGTATCGGGATTTACGAGTTAGTGCGTGTGACCCCGACGCTGGCGGGCCTGATTCATCAAGGCGCCAGCGAGGCGCAGTTAACCCGCGAAGCGCGCGGGGGCTCGTCGAGCTTGTTTCAGGATGGCCAACGGCGGGTGCTCGAAGGCCGCACCAGCCTGGATGAACTGCTGCGCGTGACGCAGGAAGACTGACCATGCCCACGTTCGACTATCGCGCGCAGGACGCCAATGGCCGCACCTGCCGGGGCCAGCAGCACGCTGACAGCGCACGGCATGCGCGGCAACGCTTGCGCGAGCGCGGCTTGCGCCCCCTTCAGGTGAGCGAAGCCAGCGTCGGCCGCACGGCGGGGCGTTTCGGGCAGCCCGGCACACGCTTGGGCGTGCCCGATCTGGCCTTGTTGACCCGCCAATTGTCGACGTTGGTGCATGCCGGCCTTCCCCTTGAAGAAGCGTTACTGGCCGTGGCCGCGCAAACCGACAAGCGCAAGGTCGGCAGCTTGCTGGCGGCGGTGCGCAGCCGTGTCATGGAAGGCCATTCGCTGGCCACCGCGCTGTCGGCGTTCCCCCGTGCGTTCCCCGCGTTGTTCTGCGCCACCGTCGCGGCGGGCGAACGCAGCGGTCATCTGGGGCACGTGCTTGAGCAATTGGCTGACTACACCGAAGCCCGTCATGCCGCGCGCCAAAAGATCCAGCTGGCGCTGGTGTACCCGATGATCTTGTTGTTTGCGTCGTTGGCCATCGTCGGGTTTTTGCTGGGGTATGTCGTCCCGGATGTGGTGAAAATTTTCGTCAACAGCGGCCAGGCCCTGCCGGTGCTTACCCAGGCCATGATTGCCCTGAGCACCGGGCTGCGCCGCTACGGCGGGCTCTTGCTGATCGTCCTGATCGCCGGGGTGGGCGCTGCCCGCTGGGCCTTGCGCCAGCCCCGGCTGACCTTGCGCTGGCACGGGTTGCTGCTCGACGCGCCGGTGGTGGGCGGCGTACTGCGGGCCATGGAAGCGGCGCGTTTTGCCAGCACCCTGTCGATCCTGGGCAAAAGTGCCGTGCCGCTGGTGGATGCGCTGGAAATCTCGGCCACGGTCATCGCCAACCTGGCGATCCGCCAACGCCTGCACGAGGTCGCCCGGTCGGTGCGTGAAGGCGGGACCCTGGCCCGAGGCCTGGAACGCAGCGGCGATATCCCGCCCATGATGCTGCACCTGATTGCCAGCGGCGAACGCGCCGGTGAGCTGGACAACATGCTGGCCCGGGCCGCCGAGCAACAGGAAAAAACCCTCGCCGCCCGCATCGCCCTGGTGGTGAGCCTGTTCGAACCCATCATGCTGGTGCTCATGGGCGGCGTCGTTTTATTGATCGTGATGGCCATCCTCCTGCCCATTCTTAGCCTCAATCAACTGGTGAACTGACTGATGAACACGTGCTCGAAATCGACCCAACGCGGCTTCACCCTGATCGAAATCATGGTGGTCGTGGTCATCATCGGCGTGCTCGGCGCCATTGTGGTGCCGCAATTCATGAGCCGCCCGGATCAGGCCAAAGTCACGGCGGCACGCACGGACATTCAGGCCATTTCCACGGCGCTGGAAATGTACCGCCTGGACACCTTCAACTACCCCTCCACCCAGCAAGGTCTCGACGCGTTGAGCAAACGCCCGTCCGGTACGCCGGTGGCGAAAAACTGGAACCCTCAGGGTTACTTGAAAAGCCTGCCGCTCGACCCTTGGGGCACGCCCTATCAGTACGCCAACCCCGGCACCCATTCGGCCGGTTACGACCTGTTTTCCTTCGGCGCCGATGGCGTGGCCGGGGGGGAGGGCTATGCAGCCGACATCGGTAACTGGAGCGAGTGAGCCATGCGGCGCGCGGTGGCAGGGTTTACCTTGATCGAAATGATGGTGGTCATTGTGCTGATCGGCGTGATGGCGTCGATGGTGCGCATCAGTCAGGGCGACAACCACGCGCGGCTGGCGCGTCAGGAGGCTGACGTGCTGCTGAACCTGATGCACGGCCTGCGTGAAAAAGCCGTGCTCGAAGGGCTCGAATTCGGCTTGCGGCTGGAGCCGACGGCCTACCAACTGATGGGCTTCACGCAGGACCAATGGCAGCCCTTGCAACCTGCCGTGCCACTGCCCGACGGGTTGCAACTGGCCTTGACCCTCGAAGGCCAGTCTCACCCGCTCCACGACAGCGCCCACCGGCCACAGTTGATATGGCTGAGCAGCGACGAAAACACCGCCTTTGATCTGCACCTTGAGAGCCCGCCGGTGCGCTGGCGCAGCATCGTCAGCGACGGTCTGAACGACGCGCGCATCGACGACAACGGCTCGTTGCCATGAACGCTGAAAAAGGCTTCACCTTGCTGGAGATCATGGTCGCGCTGGCCGTCTTCGCCACCCTGTCGGCCGCGGTCATGTCGGCCAGCAGCTATGTGCTGGGGCAAAGCGCACGGGTCGAGTCGCGCTTGTTCGCCGCCTGGTTGGCCGACAACCACCTGAGCGACTTGCAACTGCGCCCGCAGCCGCTGGCAGAAGGGCAAACGGTCCTTAACCTCACGTTTGCGCAGCGGGACTGGCGCGTGCAGCAACGCCTCGCACGCGAGCCCGGCACAGGGCTGTGGCGGGTTGAGCTGGAGGTCAGCCCGGCGGGCAGCACACAGGTCATGCAGTCGCGGGTGCATTGGCTGGCAGTCCACCATGCGCCCTAACACCCAGGCCGGTTTCACCTTGCTCGAACTGGTCATCGCCATGGCCATTTTTACCCTGCTGGGGATTGGTTGCTGGCGCCTGTTTGACGGGGTGGTGCGTGCCGAGCGCGCCAGCAGTGCCCATGAACAGGCGCTGCGCAGCCTGCAACGGGCGGTGGCGTTGATCGAGCGCGATGCCTTGCACGTGCACACTTCGGCCAAGTCGCCCGGCCTGACGCTCTATCCCGACCGGCTCAACCTGCGCCGGGGTAACTGGCGCAATCCGCTGGGCCAACCGCGCAGCGAACTGCAAGACGTCAGCTACCGGCTGGAGCAGGGCGTGCTGTGGCGTTACAGCCAGGGCGTGGGCGTGGCCGGAGTGCAAAAACAGCAACTGTTGAGCGATGTGCGCGCCGTGCGCTGGCGCCTGTTTGATGCCAAGACCGGCTGGCTCAACGCGTGGCCCACCCGCAAGGCTTACGGAAAAAAGACCCCGCAAGCCCTTGAGCTCCAGATATCGGTGGGCCGTTTTGAGCAGGTGCGCCGCGTGATGTTGCTGCCGGAGGGCGAGTGAAGCGCCGCGCCCAGCAAGGCGTGGCCTTGATCACCGTGTTGCTGGTGATGAGCCTGGCCTTGCTGATGACAGCCGGTATGCTGCGCAGCCAGCGGCTGTCGTTGCACAGCAACGCCCAACAAATCCATCAATTGCAGTTGCGCCAGCTGGGTTTCGCCGGCGAAGCCTGGGGCCGCGAGCGCTTGCGCACGCTGTTGCCCGACCCCGCGTCACCGGTGGCGGCCGGGCAAGCCTGGGCCGAGGGCGAACCGGGCTTGAGCCTCGAAGGCGGCCGGGTGGAGGTTGACATCGAAGACCTCAGCGGGCGTTTCAACGTCACCGCGCTGCTGACCAAAGGCCCGCCCGACGACGCCGTCGCCCAGCGCTGGCTACGCCTGCAAAAACAGCTCAAGGTCCCGGCGATCGAGGCCACCGCATTTCAGGGTTTGAGCTTGAGTGACATCAGCCAGTTGCGGCAGGTGCCGGGGGTCGATGCCCAATGGTGGGCGCGCATGCAACCTTGGGTCGCCCTGCTGGACAAAGGCGCGCGGCTCAACATCAACACCGCCTCCGTCACGCTGCTGTCCTCGTTGGCGGGGATCACCCCCGATCTGGCCCGTCGCCTGGTGGCCGAGCGGCCTGCTCAAGGCTATGCCAGCGTCGAAGCGTTTACCTTTCTCCCGGCGCTGAGGGGGCTTGGCATTCCGGCCAATGGCCTGGGCATCGACAGCCACCGGTTTCGGATCACCACCCACGTGCGCCTGGGTCAAAGTCGCTTGCGTCTGGAAAGTGACGTCGCGCGCCACTCCACCACCGGCCAATGGCGTCTTTTGCAGCGACGCTTTCTCGCGCCCCTACACAGCGAACCCCACGAATGAACAGCTGGCTCTACCTCCCCGCCGAAGACTTTGCCCGCAGCGACGACATCGACTTCACACGTGCCTGCGTTCACTTCTGGCAGGACGACACCGGCGTGTGCCGTGGCGGGCTGCACGACGCCGCCACGGCGTTCCGGCACCACCCCGTGCAGGTGATCGTGCCCATGGAAATGTGCAGCTGGTTGCTGACCGAGCCCTGGCCCAACAAGCGACGGCCCGGCCTTCAGGCGCTGGCCTTCGCCGTTGAAGAACAACTGGCTGACGATCTCGACGCGCTGCATATCGCCGTCGGCCCGATGGACGCGCAGCGCCGCTACCCCTTATGGGTGACGCACAAACAGCGCTTCAGCCGCGTGCTCGACCAGTTGCAGGCGCTGGGCTTGGACATCGCCAGCGTGCGGGTGGATGCCGACCTGCTGCCCCGCGAACAGGCCTGCGCCGCGCGCTGTCACGGGCGCTGGCTCGTCGGCGGCGCGCAGGACCTCAGGCTGGCGCTCTCGGATCAAGACTACGACACCGTGAAAGCCGGGCTACCCGCCGACCTCATCGAATTACCGGGCGAGCGCCTCAACACGCTGTTGAGTGCGTCCGGCGGCGAGGCGATCAACTTGTTGCAAGGGCCCTTTCGTCCGGCGGCCAAAGCCCTGCCGTGGCGCAGCGTCTGCTGTTGCGTGGGGCTGACGTTGGCCATTGCGCTGGGCTTCACCCATGCGCGCAGCAGCTACCTCGAAACCCAGGCCGCCCGCCTGTACGCCCTGAGTGAAGAACGCTTCAACATCCTCTATCCGGGCCAAACCAGCCGTCTGGATTTGGCGACGCAGCTCAGAGGGTTACAGCAACGGGGCGCCGCGCCCGCCGACGGCCACATGGTGCGTCTGGCCCATTTGGTCGAACAGGTGATCGGCGCCAGCAGCGTCGATGTCCAGCGCCTTGAGTGGCGTGAACATGGCGGCTGGGCCTTGACCATCACGGCGTCCAGCTTCGCTGAGCTTGAGCGGTTGCGTGAGCGGGGCGAGCAAAGTGCGCTGCCGATCAACGTGGGCAATGCCCGTCAGCACGGCAACCGGGTACACGCCTTACTCACACTGGAGGATATTTTATGAAGGCTCGTCTGCGTGCGGGGGGGCAAGCGTGGCAGCAACTGCCGCGCCGCGACCGCCAACTGTGTGTGGCGCTGGCGGTGTTTCTGGCGGGCGTGTTGGCCGTGTACGGGCTGTGGCAACCGGCGCAGCAGCGCCTGCAAACGGCGCAGGCGCTCTATTACAAAAACCTCGCCCTGGCCGGTGAAATACAGCGCACGCGGCCCGTCCAACCGATGAAAGTGCCCGATCAACCGCTGGCCACCCGCCTCAGTGAAAGCGCCGTGGCCGCCGGGTTGAACGTCGAGCAATTTGAGATGGATACCGACGTGCTGCGCGTCACCGTCAGTGCCGAGGCCGGCGCGTTACTGACCTGGCTGGCGCGCATCGAGCATGAAGGCGCCGAGTTTCAGAGCCTGCACCTGGAAAAACGCGACCGCCTGCTTGAAGTCCGGCTCATCATCAAGCGTGTTTGATATTGCCCGGCAGGGCGGGCAAACGCGCCAGGTGCAGCGCCACCAACAGGGCAACCACCAACAGCGCGCCAATGAACAGGCCGATGCCGTTCCAACCCGCCACGTGCCAGAACACACCGCCCAGCGTCCCGGCAACACTCGACCCGGCGTAATAACTGAACAGGTACAGCGACGACGCTTGCCCCTTGGCCTTGGTGGCGCGGCGGCCGATCCAACTGCTGGCCACCGAATGCGCGCCGAAAAAGCCAAACGTGAACAGCAACATGCCGATCACCACCCACGCGATGGGCTCCAGCAGGGTCAGGGCGATCCCGGCGAGCATCAACACAATCACAGCCCACAGCACTTTACGACGCCCCAGTTTGTCAGCCAGCGCGCCAATCTGTGCCGAGCTGTAAATGCCTGACAAATACACGATGGACAGCAAGCCCACCACGGCCTGATTCATGTTGTACGGATCGGCCAGCAAGCGATAACCGATGTAGTTGAACAGCGTCACAAAGCTGCCCATCAGCAGAAAGGCTTCGAGAAACAGCCACGGCAAACCGGCATCGCGAAAGTGCATGGTGAAGCCGTCCAGCAGGCTGCGCGGGTTCATCGCCCGCGGCCGGAAATTGCGCGATTCGGGGAGGATTTTCACGAACACCAGCGCGGCCGCCATGGCCAGCCCGCCGATCACCAGCATCGCCGTGTGCCAGCTCACAAAATCGATCAGCACGCCGCTGATCAAACGCCCGCTCATGCCGCCAATGGCGTTGCCGCCGATGTACAAACCCATGGCCAGCCCGATGTGCTGCGGGTGAATTTCTTCGCTCAGGTACGTCATCGCCACGGCCGCCAGCCCGCTGAGCGACAACCCCACCAAGGCCCGTGTGATGAGCACGCCTTCCCACGTGGGCATCAGCGCACTCAATACGGTAAAGATCGACGCCGAAAACAGCGCAAACACCATCACCGGTTTACGCCCGAAGGCGTCAGAAATCGGCCCGGTAATCAGCAGACCAATGGCCAGCATCGCCGTGGCCACCGACAGGATCAGGCTGCTTTGCGCCGCGTTGATCCCGTATTCATGGGACAGCACCGGCATCATCGGCTGCACGCAATACAGCAACGCAAACGTCGCGAACCCACCCGAGAACAGCGCCAGTACCGTGCGCATAAACATCGGGGTGCCTTTTTCGATAAACACATCATTGAGTTCAGCGACACCATCATCCAGCGCAGACGGCCGGACTTCGTGGGCGAGCGGGGCGACAGCAGTTTTCACGGGGGACCTCAAAAAGCGCGTAAAGCCGAGCGGCAATGGCAAAAGAATATAGGCGGCTAACGATTCTTTCCAATATATTGTTCGACCTGTTTGATAGGTTTTACGACTCATTGGAGAGGGTATGGAACTGCGTCATTTGCGCTACTTCATCGCCGTGGCCGAAGAGCTGCACTTTGGCCGTGCCGCCCAGTTGCTGGGCATCTCGCAACCACCGCTGAGCCAGCAAATACAAGCGCTGGAGCAGGAACTGGGGGCTCGTCTGTTCGAGCGCACCAACCGCCGCGTCGCCCTCAGTGAAGCCGGGCGCCTGTTTCTCGAAGAGGCCCGTCGGG
Source organism: Pseudomonas lundensis (assembly GCF_015377145.2). Taxonomy (NCBI): domain Bacteria; kingdom Pseudomonadati; phylum Pseudomonadota; class Gammaproteobacteria; order Pseudomonadales; family Pseudomonadaceae; genus Pseudomonas; species Pseudomonas lundensis. Next base: position 4,532,309 of record NZ_CP062158.2, on the reverse strand, counting down.
TGCTGGCGCAGGTCGACAAGGCCGCCGACGTGGCGCGGCGGGCGCAACTGGGTGAACTGGGCGAACTGAAGATTGGCTTCACCTCCTCGGCGCCGTTCAGCTCCAGCATTCCGCAAGCGATTTTTGCCTTCCGGCAAGCGTTCCCGGCGGTGCATTTGCACCTCAAGGAAATGAGCAGCCGCGAAGTGGCCGACGGGCTGGTGGACGAATCCATCGAAGTGGGGATGATGCGGCCGTTGGTCTTACCCGATTCGCTGCACGCCGTGGAGTTGTTTCGCGAACCGCTGGTGGCCGTGATCCGCGCCGATCACCCGCTGGCTGACGGCAGTGAAGCGGGGCTGCACCTGGCGGCGCTGGCCGAAGAGCCGTTTGTGTTCTTCCCGCGCAGCTATGGCAGCGGCTTGTACGCGCAATTACTGAGCCTGGCGCGGCAGGCCGGGTTCAGCCCGCACTTCTCCCAGGAAGCCGGCGAGGCCATGACCATCATCGGGTTGGTGTCGGCGGGGTTGGGCGTCTCGGTATTGCCCGCCTCGTTCCAGCACATGCGCATCAAAGGCGTGGTGTACCGGCCGCTGCTGGACCCGGACGCCAACACCGCGGTGTGGCTGGTGCAGCGCAAGGGCAGTCAGTCACCGATGGCCACGGCGTTTGCAGACCTGCTGACCCGCAAAACCGTGGCCCCGGTCTGAGTCAGGCCAGCAACCTGTCCACTGCCGTACGGGCCTGTTGAATCAGGTGCACCACCGCCAGCGCCACATCGCGGTTCAAGCCTTGCAGGTTGTCCGCCGAGGCGTACGCCGTCGCAAGCGCGCAGCGCAGTAATTCGTGGGTGTGTTCCAGGTGTTGTTCGTATTCGGGGGTGTGGTTCATGCGCAGTTCCTTAAGTGATAAGAGCTGACGCCATTTGCTTGCACACAAAGAGGGTGGCAGCTGTATGCGGGTGTGCAAGACCGGAGGAACGCAAACCGGCAGGCCAAAGACCTCCCACATACAGCCGCCATAAATCGGGCTTCTGAAAGTGACATTTGCGTATTTCGAACTTGCACGTCCGGCCACCCATGGGGGATGACGAACCGGAGGCTATCGATCGAAAGAGACAGACGCAAGGCCCGTGGATTCTCTAGGAAACGTCCTGCAAAGGAAAGCGACAACCCCTCCGACCCGGCCCGCAGCCGAGGCACGAGGCAGTGAACGATTGCGCATCGCTCACACACCTGTGTTTCTCCCCGGCAGCGATAGGCTAAAAAGCCAGGCTTCAGTTCACCTTCGCCAGATCACCTTTCAGCGCAACACCCGCAATCACGGCGCCCGCATGGCACTCGTAGGTTTTCGGGTCTTTGCGTTCGTTGCGTTTGTAGAAGCTGGCGATGTTGGTCACGGCGTTGGCGCCGACTTTTTTCGCCGCTTCATGCATCGTGATCAGCGCCGATTGCAGGGCCCACGAACAGGCTTGTTCGTCGCTCTTGTTGAAGGCGTTGGTCTTTTTGTTGGTCACCGCGCCCGGGCTGACCACGGTCACTTTGCCGCGTGGGGTGTTGCCGGCCAGGTAGAACTTGACGCTGCCGTCGATCTTGCCGGTGCTGATGGCTTCGGTCACAACTTGATCGAAGGGCAGGTACAGCGCGGTGTCGCGGGCCTGGCTGACGGCAGGCAGGGTGCACAGCAGCAGGGTGGTGGCGGCTGCCAGAGTGTTGAATCGCATTGAAGTCTCCATGACGTTGTATGAGTGCGTTACTGCGGTGTGGCCAAAGCCGATTCAGACAGCTGTCGGGCTGTCAGTTCGTTTTGGTGGTCTTTGAGTTCACGCAGGATGCCCTTGTCCAGCAGGCGCACCCAGCGGATGTAGTTCTTGTGGATCTTGCCGTCCTTGTAGTCCAGGCCGCGGCTGTCGCGGTACTGGATGCGGTAGTGGTCGGCGCTGTACGGGATGTCGATTTCAGCGTGGTACTGGCCGCGCACCGTGATCTGCGCCTGCACCCTGTTCGGGGTGATTTGCTGCACCGTCCATTGGCGCGCCACCAGCGTTTTGACGATCGCCTGTTGCATCTGCGCGCGGTCGGTCTTGAGGGTCACGGGCAGGGTGCGGTCCGGGGTGAGCAGGCGTTTGCTGCTGCATGCCACCGTGCTCAGGAGGGCGAGGGCGATCAGGGTTGCGCGTATCAGGTAAGTCATTGCATGGGCTCCAGCGGGTTCACGCCCAGCGACGGAAGATCAACGACGTGTTGACCCCGCCGAACGCAAAGTTGTTGTTCATCACGTAATCGTTGTGCATCGGGCGAAACTCGCCGCGCAGGTAGTCCAGCTCGCCACACCGCGGGTCGATGTGGTCCAGATTGAGCGTTGGCACGTAGCGGTCGCGGTTCATCATTTCGATGCTGAACCAGGACTCCAGCGCGCCACAGGCGCCGAGGGTGTGGCCCAAAAAGCTTTTTTGCGAACTGATGGGCATGCGCGCCCCGAACAGCGCATGGGTGGCCAGGGTTTCGGCAATGTCGCCCTGCTCGGTGGCGGTGCCGTGGCCGTTCACGTAGCCGATGGCCCGGGGCTCAAGGCCGGCGTCTTCGAGCGCCAGCTCCATCGCCCGGCGCATGGTGCTGACCTCCGGGCGCGTAGTGTGCTGGCCGTCGGCGTTGCTGCCAAAACCGACGATTTCGGCATGGATGTGCGCGCCTCGCGCCTGTGCGTGTTCCAGTTCTTCGAGCACCAGCATGCCGCCGCCTTCACCGATCACCAGCCCGTCGCGGCCATTGTCGTAAGGGCGCGGGCTGGTCTGGGGGGCGTCGTTTTTCAGGCTGGTGGCGTACAGGGCGTCGAACACCATGGCTTCGGTCGGGCACAGCTCTTCGGCGCCACCAGCGAGCATCAGGGGCAAGCGCCCGAACTTGATCGCCTCATAGGCGTAGCCGATGCCCTGACTGCCGCTGGTGCAGGCGCTGGAGGTTGGGATCAGGCGCCCGGTGAGGCCAAAAAAGATGCTGATATTGGCCGCCGTGGTGTGCGGCATCATGCGCACGTAGCTGTTGGCGTTCAGGCCTTCGGCCACGGAGTTGAGCAGCATGTTGCCGAACGCTTTGATCTCGTCCGTGCTGCCGGTGGACGACCCGCACGCCACGCCCATGCGCCCGTCGCGGATGATCGGGTTGCCCAGCAAACCGGCGTCTTGCAACGCCTGCTCGGCGGCGCCCACGGCCAGCCGCGACACGCGGCCCATGCTGCGCAGCTGCTTGCGGGTCCAGTGCGCGGGCACCGCAAAGTCATCGATGGGCCCGGCCAGGCGGGTGTTAAGTTCAGTGAACCGGTCCCACTCGTCCATGCGCCGAATGCCGCTGCGCCCGGCCATGAAGTTGGCTTCGATGCTGGCCCAGTCGCTGCCCAGCGAGGTGATGCCGGCCATGCCGGTGACGACAACGCGTTTCATCAGCACAAGCCTCCGTTGACGGCCAGCACCTGGCGGGTGATATAGCCCGCCTCGGCGGACATCAAAAAGTTGACCGCGCCTGCGACTTCTTCCGGGGTGCCCATGCGTTGCGCGGGGATCATTTTCATCAATTCTTCTACGGGGACGTTGTCGTCGAGCATGGCGGTGTCGATCAGGCCCGGCGCGACGCAGTTGACGGTGATCTTGCGTTTGCCCAGCTCAATGGCCAGGGCCTTGGCGGCGCCGATCAGCCCGGCCTTGGAGGCGCTGTAATTGACCTGCCCGCGATTGCCGATCAGCCCCGACACCGAGGTGATGCACACAATGCGCCCGGCTGCGCGGCGGCGGATCATGGGCATCATCACCGGGTGCAACACGTTGTAAAAACCGTCGAGGTTGGTGCGCATCACCACGTCCCAGTCGTCTTCGCTGAGCGCGGGGAACGCGCCGTCACGGGTCAGCCCGGCGTTGAGCACCACGCCGTAATAGGCGCCGTGGGTCTCGACGTCGGTTTCGAGTGCGGCCTTGCAGGCGGCGCGGTCCGACACATCAAATTGCAGCACGCGGGCGCTGCGGCCCAGGGCGTGAACCTCGGCCATCACGGCATCGGCTTGCGGCCTGCCGCTGCGGCAATGCAGCACCAGGTCGAAACCGGCCTGCGCCAGACGCAGGGCGATGGCGCGGCCGATGCCACGGCTGGAGCCAGTGACCAAAATGGACTCAGACATGGCGGGTCTCCGAAGTGGGTTGAGCAAGGTAATGGTCGGCCTGAGGCGGGCGGAACACGTTCAGGCGGGCGGTGGCATGGATGCCGGGGCCGGTGAGGTGGCACTCGAACACGCCCATGCCGTTGTCGTCTTCCAGCGAGCGCAGCGCGTGGATGTGCAGCTCGGTGCCCGCCGGGAAGTGTTCAACGTTGCATTCAAATTTGCGCGTGCCGAGCAAAAAGCCCAGCACCACCGGGTCGCCCAGCAGGCGCGCACGGCAACCGGCGTAGGCGGCCACGCTTTGCGCCATCAGTTCGACACCGACCCAGGCGGGCAGGCTGCCGTCTTCACGGTTGAACAAACCGCCCGCGCGCACCGTGAGGCGGGTGTGGATCTGCTCTTCATCAAACGCCAGCACCTGATCGATGAGGATCATGTCACCGGCGTGGGGCAGTAATTCGGCGAGCGGCCAATCGATCATGGGGCGTCTCCGATAATCAGGCTGACGTTATTGCCGCCGAAGGCAAACGAATTGCTCATCAGGCAGCGCTCAGCGGTTGTGGTCAGGGGTTGGCCGGGCGTCACCCAGTGCAGGGCGGGCAACGCCGGGTCAGGCCGGGCGTCCCACACGTGCGGCGCCAGCGCATTGCGCTCAAGGCTCAGCCAGCAAAAGGCAGCTTCCAGCGCACCGGCCGCGCCCAGGGTGTGGCCGGTCATGGGTTTGGTCGACGAGCACGGCACGCCGTCCGGGAACACCTGCGCCACGGCCTGGCTTTCCATGGCGTCGTTGTGCTGGGTGGCGGTGCCGTGCAGGTTCAGGTAGGCGATCTGGTGCGGCTGCACCTTTGCCCGGCTCAAGGCCGTGTGCATGGCCTGCACGGCGCCGCGCCCGGAGGGTTCGGGGGCGGAAATATGGTGCGCGTCAGAACTGGCGCCCGCGCCCAGCAGGGCGATGGCGTGAGTGGTCGCCGGTTGCTTGCTCATCACGAACAGCACGGCGGCTTCACCGATGTTGATGCCGCGCCGGTTAATTGAAAACGGGTTGCAGCGTTCATCGGCCACCGCTTCGAGCGAGCAGAACCCGTTGAGGGTCAGCGCGCACAGGCTGTCGACACCGCCGCACAGCACCACGTCGCACAGGTTCATGTCCAGCAGGCGCTGGGCGCTCATCAGGGCGCGGGCGCTGGAGGTGCAGGCGGTGGAAATCACGTAGGCCGGGCCGCTGATGTTCAGCCACTCGGCCAAAAAGGTCGCCGGGGCGCTGAGTTCTTGCTGCTGGTAGTCGTAGTCGCCGGGGAAGTGCTGCGTTTGCAGGTAGTGGGCGATGCCACGGCTGGCTTCGTCGATGCCCGAGGTGCTGGTGCCCAGCACGATGGCCACGCGGTCAGCGCCGTAGGTGTCAATCGCCTGCCGGATGTCGTCTTCAATCTGCAACGCGGCTTCGAGCAACAATTGGTTATTGCGACTGCTTTGCTGATTGAGCCCGCTCGGGATCGACGCCAGCGCGCCACGCACCGCGCCCACGGTCAGCGAGCGCTCCGGCACCCAGCCGCTTTCGCGCTGCATGCCGCTGCAATCACCGGCAAACAGGTTGCGCGCCACTTCGTCCTGGCCCCGGCCCAACGCGCACACAACACCCAAGGCATTCAGGTAGGCGGTCATCGGCTGGCCTCGTCATCCAGCGGGCTGATGTCGTAATACACATCGCCCTGGGTATTGATACGCAACCTCTGCGGCTGCTCGTACTGAATCATCCAGCGGTGGGGCAACACGCGCACAGTGGACATGGCCTTGGCCTGTGGATAATTACGCTTCAATTCGTCGGCCGGGGTCAGCGCAAACAGCAGCGCGGCGAACAGCTCGCGGGCCTCAGGGTTGGGCGGCAGCAAGCCGTCGGCGTGCCAGCGGTTGTCCTTGAGCAACTGGCGCGCCAGCGGAATCCCCAGCGGGTCCATCAACGACCAGCGCAGCCCGGCGTCTTCCTGCTGGATCACCAGCAGCCAGTCTTGACGCTGATCGGCTTGCTGGCGCTGCACATGCAGCTGCATCGGCAGCGCCAGGGTCGGTGTCTGACGGGGCAGCGGCAGGGTGCTGCACCCGGTGAGCAACAGCAGCAGGCACGTCCAGAGCGCCAGCATCCCCCGGCGGCGAGCCGAGCGCGCGATGGTCACGTCGGCACGCATCATGCCGAGGCGCCTTGCAGGGGCTTGCGCGCCACGACGTTGACCAGGGTTTCTTCGCGCTGGCCCACCGGTTTTGGGCGGCGCAGGCCCAGGCGCTCCAGCAGCCCGAAATCCTTGGAACGGCTCCACCACAGGTACGGGTACGACACGTTGCGCGCATCAAACTCAAACCCTTGGTCGCGGATCATCTCGAGGTATTGCGCGGCGCTTTTTTGCACGTGCATCGGGTGGCGGAACAGCCAGCGGATGACCCAGGTGTCGATGTAGGCTTCGGTGGACTCGGCAAACAGCAAGTAACCGCCCGGCTTGAGCACCCGGTAGAACTCGGCCAGTGCGCGGTCCTGCTGCACCAGGTGGTGAAACGTCTGGTGACAGAACAGCAGGTCGACGCTGGCATCGGGCATGTCGAGTTCGGCGCAGTCGCTGCCGATCAGTTCGATGTCGAGCCCCTGGCGTCTGGCTTCTTCGCGGCTCATGTCAAGGCTCAGCGGGTCGGCATCCAGACCGATCAGACGGTCTGGGGCGAACGTCCGGTGCAGGTACTGGAACGACTTGCCCTGCCCGCACCCGGCGTCCAGCAGCACCGGCGCGGCAGGCAGCGGGTCGCTGAACAGGCTGCGCAGGTCGTTGATGGCCACGCGCAACACGTGGTGCTGCCACGTGTGGCTGCGCAAAAACCAAAAGCCGAAACGGGTTTCTTCAACGTAGGTGTCGCTCAGAGGTTTCATGCGGGCTCCGTGGCGCAGATATCGGACAGCATGCGCAACCGGCGCTTGGGTTCGCTGACAAAAGGGTTGCGTTCATCCCAGGCGTAGCCCGCCAGAATCGAGCTGATCATGCGGCGAATCTGTGGCGAGCTGCCGGGGTGGAAAATCACGTCCTGGAAGGTGCCGGCGTACCAGCCTTCGACGTAGCAGCGGAAGGTGTCGACGCCGCGTTTGAGCGGGTCTGCGAACTCGGTTTGCCAGTCCACGGCTTCGCCTTGCAACTGGCGGTGCAACACGGCGGCGGCCATGCTCGCTGAGCGCATGGCAATGGTCACGCCCGAAGAAAACACCGGGTCGAGAAATTCGGCAGCGTTGCCCAATAGCGCAAAGCCCGGGCCGTGCAGGGTTTTGACGTTGGCCGAGTACCCGCTGAGGGTGCGCGCCGGGGTGTCCCACACGGCGTTGGCCAGCACCCGTTGCAGGCTCGGGGTCTCGTCGATAAAGCTGCGCAGGCGCTCGTCGAGGTCTTCGCTGCGGCCTGCGAAATGCTCCGCCGCCGCGACCACGCCCACCGAGCAGCGGCCATTGCTGAACGGGATGCTCCAGAACCAGATGTCGCGTTGGGTCGGGTGGGTGGTGACGAGGATTTTGTTGCGATCAAAACCGTCGCACGCGATGCGGTCTTCGACGTGGGTGAACACCGCCTGACGCACCGGGAAATTCGACGGCGCTTCCAGGTCAAGCAGGCGCGGCAACACGCGGCCATAGCCGCTGGCGTCGAGGATGAAATCGGTTTCGACCTGATAGCGGCTGCCGTCTTCGCGCTCGATCTCCAGCCGCGGTTTGGCCCGCTCAATGTCAGTGGCGATCACGGTGTGGCCGTAGCGGATCTCAACCCCTTGCAGCGCGGCCTGGTCGGCCAGCAATTTGTCGAAATCGGCGCGCTGTACCTGAAAGGTGGTGGGTTTGCCGTTGCTGAAGGTGTCGCCAAAGTCGAACGCGCTGACGTGATCGCCCCAGGCGAACGCCGCGCCGTTTTTCAACTGGAAACCCGCGGCTTGCACGGCGTCCAGCATGCCGGCTTCTTCGATGAAATCGATGCAATGCGACAACAGGCTTTCACCGATGGAGAAACGCGGGAAGTGCTGGCGCTCGACGATCAACACATCGTGACCGTTGCGTTTGAGCAAGGCTGACGCGATCGCGCCGGACGGCCCGGCACCAATCACCACCACCTGACGACGTTCCATTTCTACTACTGACACAAGGGCTCCTTGCCGGGGACTACGGCAGACTTCAACGGGGTTTTGTTCATACCCGCCAGCGCCGGTAACAGCGTGGCGATCAGGCCCATCAGCATCAGCGCGAAGTACAGCGCGGGGCTGATGAGTTGTTGTTGCAACAACAGGTTGAGAAACACGATCTCGCTCAACCCGCGAATGTTCAGTAACAGGCTTTCACGCCAGCGGCTGGCACCGGCAAACGACGGCGTGGCCCAGCTCAGGCCCAGCCAGTTGCCCAACACTTTGCTCACCACCGGCAACAGCAACAGCGCGCTCATTTGCAGCGGGCTGATGTCACTCAAAGCGCTGTGGACGTTGATCTGCACAATGCCAAACGTGAGGATCAGCGGGATCGCCAGCCAGGTGTGTAAACGTTCAGCCCAGACAGCGTTTAACGGCATCACCAGCGGCACCTTGAGCGCGGCCATGCACAACAGATAGCCGACCCCGAAAATCAGCGCATTGAGGCGGTAATGTTCGGCCACCACCAGCCCGGCAAAAAAGCTCAGGCTGTACCACAACGGCTGACGAATCCGCAGGAGGCGCCCAGCCAGCGGCAACAGGGCCCCGGCGAGCGGCAGCAGCAAACTGGCGAGGTCCAGGCTGCCTTGCGCCAGCCCGAACAGGGTCCAGCACGTGAGGTCGATCAGGATCGCGCTTTGCACCAGCCGCCGGGTAGCGGCGGGCGGATAACCGATGTGGCGCAGGTACAGGTACAGCACCGGGATGGCGGTGATGGCAAACACCAGCCCCACGGCCAGCGAACTCAGCCAGGGTTGCTCGGGCAACAGCCACACGGCGCAGGCCAGTCCGCAGGCGAACGGCACGAAAAAGCTGGGCAGGGCGATTTTTACACTTTGGCGGTCGAGGCGCAGGTCGATCACGTCGCTCAAAATGTGCCCCAGCAACAAGGCGAAACTCAGGCTGTACAAGCCCTTGAGCCAGGTCGGGGCGACCAGTTGCGCGCCGCTGAGGTGCCAGTGCGGCCCGATCCACAGCAGCATCAGCAGCGGCAAACCGATGGACGCCAGCAGCAACTGGCTGACAATCGGGATCACGCCAAAGTGGCGCCCTACACGGGTCGCCAGCGCAAACAGCACCAGGGCCAGCAGCCAGAACACCAGGGTCATCACGCTGTAGGCTCCTGACGTGCGGCCCACGGCGCGAGGATGAAACTGAACGCCAGCCCCAGGCTCACCGACAGGCCAAAGTTACTCACGGCGGGCGTACTGGACACGGCCAGCAAGCCAAACGACAACCAGGTGGTCAGCGCCGCCAGCAATGTGCCGAGCAAGCTGACGGCCGCGCCGCCAATTTGCTCGCGCATCAGAATCGCGTAATCGACGCTGATCGCTGTCACCAGCAACAGGCCGAACAGGCTGAACAGGGTCAGGGGCTGGCCCAGCCAACCGAGGCTGGCGAGGCTGCACAGTGCAGCCAGCAGCGGCAGGGCGACAATGCGCACGGCGCCGCCCAACCCGAACGGTGCAATCAGCAACAACACGATCAGGGCGCAGGACAACAGCTTGAGTTCGGCGGCGCTGATTTGCGTGGCGGCGAACACTGAGTTCAAGTCCCCCAGGCGGTCCACCAGCTCGACGCCGGGCAAATCCCGGGCTTGCTCGCGCAGCAGGCTGGCATCGTTCAACCCTTGCAGACTGACCATCGCGGCGACGCCGTCGGCATCACGGCCCAGCCACAACAGGCGCCACGGCTCGGCCAGCGGCCCGTTCAGCGCAGCGTCGATGCGTTGCTCGGGCAGGGCTTGCAACTGGGCCAGTTCGTTTTGCAGTGCAGGAAGCGGCACGCCCAGCGCCAGCAGCGGTTGCCAATGCCGGGGCAACGCACTGAGCGCTGCCCGTAAGCGCTGTTGCTCGCGAGGTGGGCTGACCAACTGATTCAGCGCCAGATAGCCCTGTAACGTGCCCTTGCCGATCAACGCGTCCAGCCGTTCGCTGAGCGCGGCCTGGCGCTCCAGCAGTTGTTGCTCAGAGTCGGCGCGCACCAGAAAGAACTGGCTGGTGGGCTGATACCCGGTGATGCGGGCGATGGCTTGCGCTTGGGTCATCAACTGCGGCGGTGCGCTGACCCACTGGCGGATGTCGTTTTTGCTGTTCAACTGCCACAGCCCTGCCGCACAGAACATCAGCAGCAGTGCCAGCAGCGCCGGGGTCGGGACTTTTTTCAGCAAGGCTTGGCGGGCGTTGAGCAAGCATTGGGCGACGTTCAACGGCCACTGCGCAGGTCGCAGCACCACGCCATTGAGCAAGGCGGGCAACAGGCACACGGCGCTCAGGTAGGCCCCGACCAACCCGGCGGCGGAAAAAATGGCGATCTGGGTCAGCGCCGGGAACGGGGTAAAGGCCAGTGCCAGATAACCGATGCAACTGGTGGCCAGGCTCAGGCTCAGGCCGGGTAACGTCAGGCGCAGGGCGGGCCAGCTGCGCCAGGGTTTCAGGCTCCAGCTTTTGGACAAGTAATGCAGCGGGTAATCCACCGCCACGCCGATCAGGCTGGAGCCCAGCACCAGCGTCATCACGTGCATGCTGCCGAAAAAGGCCACGCAGGCCACGGCACCGAACAGCATGCCTACCAGCACCGGCACGAACGCCAGCAGCACGCGCCAACGGCGAAATGCGAGCAGCAACAGCAGCAGAATACCGACCGTGGCGCCGCCGCCGACCCAGGTGATTTCCCGGCTGGCTTGTTGCTGACCGCTGGCGGCGTACAGCAACCCGCTGGCGGCCAGCAGCTCGACCTGTTGCGTGGCCGCCTGCGCCCGGCTCTGCTCCAGCAAGGCCGCGACCTGCATGGGCAGGGTCAGGTCAAACGCATTGCCTTGCGTGCGGGCGCGCAACAGCACCCACTGTTTGCCGTCGGCATGGGCCATCAGCGCGCCGCTGCCGATGTCCAACTGCACCGCGCCACGCTGCGGCTGGCTGTTCTGTATGCGCCCGGTCAGGCCCAGCCAATCGTCTTGACTGGGCACCAGGCTGAAGCCGGTGAAGGGGTCGAACAACGCCTGAACCCGTTGCTCAATGAAGGCGTCCGGGTGCACGATCAACTGTTCGCGGTCGGCGGCCGAGAGCATCGCCAGTCGTCCGCGCAGCAATTGCTCGCGCAGCGCCGGGAGATCGGCTTGCAGGTTCCATTGCACCTGTTCAAACAGGCCGCTGGCCTGCCATTGCTCCCCCAGTTGCTGGGCCATGTTGATGGCCTGCTGACGATCCGCACTGCCCACCAGCACCAGCATTTCGCGGTTCAGTGGCTCTTGCATGCGCTGTTCGGCGCGCAATTGCAGCGCGTCCGGGGCGTCGCCGGGCACCAGCGCCATCAGGTTGGCCGACAAGGGCGCGCCCTGGCGCCACTGCCAGCCCGCCACGGCGAGCACGGCCAGCAACAGGATCAAAAAGCCCCGTGGCAACCAGCGTTCACTGCGCAAAGTCGTGTTGCTCCGCTGCCGTCAACGGTTGATGGCTGATGCTGTTGTGCATCGTCAGCAGCGTGCTGTCGCCCTGGGTTTCGTGCAGCTCGATGCGTTGCACCAGCGCGCCGCCTTCGATGTCGATGTGCTTGAACACCTGTTTGAGCAGCAACGAACGCGGGGTCAGGGTCAGGTTCCAGTGATCGGCTTGGCCTTGCAGTTGCAGGTCGAAATCCCGTTGCAGGCCACTGCTGTCGCCTTGCAACACCGCGAGGAACAACCGGTTCTGTTCCGCGCCAGCGCTTTTGCCGGGAAGCATCTGCCACTGCGTGCCGTCACGCCGGGCGATGCCCTGGGGGGTGATGCGGTAGTCCTGTTGCAACGGCGTTTTGAGTTGCCAGAGCAGGCCGTGGGCTTTGGCCAGCACAAAGGTGCCGGTGCTGCTGAGGGGTTTGGGCAGGGCGCGCAGGTGTTTTTCCTGGATGAAGTCGCCGTGGATGACGTGCGGCTTGGCCAGTTGTTCGCTGAGCTGTTGCAGGTCGAAGGCGTGGGCCAGCGGCGAGAACGCCATAAAGGCGGCGATCAGCAGGCAGAGGCGCGTACGGCGCTTGCCCTCACCCCGAGGGTGAGGGCCTTTGGCGTTTAACAGCAGCATCATGGCAGCACGCTCTCAACCGCCTCGATAAAGCATTGAGGCGACGCCAGTTGCATCTCGCGGCTGGCAATCTCGACCGCCACTTGCACGGTACACGCACGGGTCAAACGCTCACCCGTGGCCAGGTCCGTAATCAGGTAGCTGATCTTCAAGCGGTTCTCCCACTCCACCAGGTTGGCGCGCACGTTCAGGCGCTGGCCGAACGTGGCGCCGCGCACGTAACGCAGTTGCAGGTCGATCACCGGCCACGCATAGCCCGCTTCCTGCATCCGGGTGTAGTTGTGGCCGATGTGGTCGAGCAGCGCACAGCGCGCCACTTCGAGGTATTTGACGTAATGCCCGTGCCACACCACGTGCATTGTGTCGATGTCGAAAAACGGCACCAACACTTCGGTATCTACGTGCAACACGCCTTTGCTACGCATGCAGCCTCCAGTGTTGTTGGGCGATGCGGCTCAGGCACAGGCGCAGTTCGCGTTCCAGGGCGCGGTCTTCGACCACCGGCGGGAAGTCTTTGGCCAGTTCGGCGTGCATCGCGGCCAGCGCCGGTGGCAGCGGGCGGGCGTCTTCGGCGCGGCTGCGCAGCCACACGCCCTGATTGGCCGCCAGCAAGGTGGCCGCGGCGACCTGTTCGGTCAGCTCCAGCACGCGGATCGCGTCTCGGGCGGCGATGGTGCCCATGCTCACTTTGTCCTGGTTGTGGCATTCGGTAGAGCGCGAGAACACGCTGGCGGGCAGGGTGTTTTTCAGCGCTTCGGCGGTCCAGGCGCTGGTGCCGATCTGCACCGCTTTGAACCCGTGGTTGAGCATGGCGCGTTCGGCGCTGGCCCCCGACAGGTTGCTCGGCAAACCGTGGTTGTAACGCACGTCCACCAGCAGGGCGAGCTGGCGGTCGAGCAGGTCGGCAACGTTGGCCACCAGGGTCTTGAGGCTGTCCATGGCAAAAGCGATGTGCCCGCCGTAGAAATGCCCGCCGTGCAGCACGCGCTCTTCTTCAGCGTCGATGATCGGGTTGTCGTTGGCGCTGTTGAGTTCGATCTCGATAAACCCGCGCAGCCAGTTCAGGCTGTCGGCCAGTACGCCGAGCACGTGGGGCGCACACCGCAGCGAGTAACGGTCTTGCAGGCGATGCAGCGGCGCGGCCGGGGCGTCGATGGCCAGGTCCTCACGAATCCACGCCGCGACTTGCATCTGCCCGGGGTGCGGCTTGGCGGCGAACAGGCGCTCGTCGAAGTGCTCCGGATTGCCTTGCAGTGCGACCACGTTGAGCGCGGTGATGCGCGTGGCCAGCTTGAGCAGGTAATCGGCGCGGGCGTAGGCCAGGCACGCCAGCCCGGTCATGACGGCGGTGCCGTTCATCAGCGCCAGCGCTTCTTTGGGCCGCAGCACCAGCGGCGTCCAGCCCAGTTCGCGGTGTACGTCGGCCGAAAAGCGCTGTTCGCCCTTGAACAGCACTTCGCGCTCGCCGGATAAGGTTGCGGCCACATAGGACAGCGGCGTCAGGTCGCCACTGGCGCCCACCGAGCCTTCTTCGGGGATCAGCGGCAGGATGTCGTGGGCGATAAAGGCTTGCAGGCGTTCCAGCAGTTCGATGCGCACCCCGGACACCCCGTGGCACAACGACTGCAAACGCGCCGCCAGCACGGCACGGGTCGCTTGGGCGTCGAGCAGTTTGCCCAGCCCGCAGCCGTGGAAGGTGTACAGGTGACGCGGCAGCGCTTCGACGTGCTCCAGCGGCACCGCCACCACGCACGAGTCGCCATAACCGGTGGTCACGCCATAAATCACGCCTTCTTTGTCCAGCAGCGAGTCGAGGAAACGCGCGCCCTTGGCGATGCGCTCGCGGTACTCGGCGTCGTCTTGCAGCCGGGTCGGCGCCTGACGATTGGCCAGCGCCAGCACGTCTTCAATGCGCAAAGGGGTTTGGCCGAAGGTTACTGGCTCATGCAGATGCGTCGTCATCGGTCTTCCAGAATGGGTAAAAGTTAAACCATTGGTGCGGCGCCTGGAGGCAGTAATACCCCAGGCGTTCGGCGTAGCGGGCGGTCCAGTCGGCAATCACGTGTTCGCGGTCGCTGCGTCGCCAGTGCACGGCGTCAGCGAACGGTTCGAGGATCACGCGATAGCGGCCCGCCTGTTTCAGGCAAAACATCAGGTTGACCGGGCATTTGAGCAGCCCGGCCAACAGCCACGGGCCTTGCGGAAACGCCGCCGGATGGCCGAGGAAATCGACCTGCACGTTGCGCCCGCCATGCAGGGGCACGCGGTCCCCGGCAATGGCCAGCCACTCGCCGTTTTCGAGGCGCTGGTTGAGTTGCAGCATCACCGCGGGGTTGAGTTCGCTGACCTGAATCAGCCGCAGGTGGCTGGCGCCCGCTTCGCCCAGCAGGCGATTGAACTGCTCGGCATGCTTGGTGTGCACCAGCACGTTCATGGTCACTTGCTCGCCCAGTTCAGCGAGGGCACGGCACACCTCAAGGTTGCCCAAGTGCGCGCCCACCAGCATTTGCCCGCGTTCGCCCCGCAGTTGATCGCGCAGGCGGGCCGGGTCGACGATTTCGATGTCGTGGATGCTCAGCTTGCCGTTCCACACGTCGAGCTTGTCGAGCAGGGCGTCGGCAAAGCACATGAATTGAGCGAACACGCGGCGGCGCGTGGGGCGCAGCGCCGCTTGCCCGCTCCAGTCGGCCAGGCGCTGCTGGTACTGCCAGATGCTGCGCCGCGCGCGCCCGCCAAACAAAAAGAAGTACAGCACGATGGCGTACAACACCGGCGCGAGCACGCGACGGCCCAGCAGTTTGACGCCCCATGCGGTGAGCTTCATCAGCCGGAAACTGCCGCGCTCCTTGTGGTCAGCCCAATGCTGTTGAGGGTCGCTCATGCTGTGCAGCGTCTCCACAGAATGCTCGGCAACCGCAGCAACATGCCGAAAAACAGCTTGGTGTGCATGCTGGAAATCAGCGCGTTGTCGTGGAACAGGCGAAAGTGCGAGAGGCCGTCCTGCGGGTAGTGGACCCGGGTCGGCAGCCAGCGCATCGGTTGGTTGCGCCACGCCAGGCGCACGAGTATTTCAGGGTCGAAATCCATGCGCTTGCCCAGCTTGACGCTGTTGATCAGCGCCAGGGTCGGGGTCAGCGGGTAGACCCGGAAGCCGCACATTGAATCGGGGATCTGCAACGACAGGCTGTTGATCCAGACCCAGACGTGGGTCAGGTAGCGTGCATACAAACGGCCCTTGGGCACGCTGGCGTCGTACTGTGGATAACCGCAAATCAGCGCCTCGGGGTTGTGCCGCGAGACGTGCAGGAACGTGGCCACATCACGCAGGTCATGCTGGCCGTCGGCGTCCACTTGCAGGGCATGGGTGAAACCCAGTCGCGCGGCTTCGCGCAGACCGGCCATGACCGCCCCGCCTTTGCCCTGGTTGACCGCGAGGCGAATCAGAAACACCTGTTCGCGCACGGCCAGTTGTTCAAGCACCGCGCAGCAGGCCGGGCTGCTGGCGTCGTCCACCAGTACACACGGCAAGCCCGCCGCGAGCAGGGCATCGACCACCGCAGGTACGGCGGTTTCGTGATTATAGACCGGGATCACGGCGCAGGGCTTATGCATGAGGGAGCCTTGTGGGCGAGCGGGTGGCACCGGAGCGCGACGTGATGCGTTATCCACAGGCCGCCTCCAGCAGGATGCGGCCGCTGGAGCACGCAGCCGTGTCGTTGCGGTAGGCGAAGTGCAGCTTCTGGCGCTCGCGGTCGAAACGCAGGGTCAGCTCAATGGCGTCGCCGGGGCGCACCAGTTGCTGGAACTTGAGCACTTCCATCCCGGCAAAGCGGGGCGGCAGGTCGAGCCGTTGCTGACCCAGCGCCAGCGCCCAATCGATTTGCACCACGCCCGGCAGGACCGGGGTTTTGGGGAAGTGCCCGCTGAAGAATGCCAAATCCGGCGGGATCGACAGGTTCAGCGTCCATTGGCCGTCGGTTTCGGACTGGCTCAGGACCTCGGGCATTTTCGGGCGCGGCGCCATTAACAAGGCATCGACCTGGGCCTGAGGCAGTTTGCCCTGGCTGTTGAACGGCAATTGGCGCAGCAAGCGCCAGCGGCGCGGCAACGCCAGGGCTTCGCAGTGCTGGCTCAGGTGCTGGCGCAGGGCGTGGGTCAGCGCCCGGCGCCCGTGTTCGCGCAGGGCGAACAGGCCGCTGTCGCTGAGCACCAGCAGCGCGCCCAGTGAGGCGCGGTTTTCGTTGACCACGCCCAGGCGGGCGTCGGCCACCCAGTCATGGCTGACCAGTGCCTGTTCGAGCATGGGCAGGGAAATGCGTTTTTCTTCGAGTTTGACGATGCGGTCCAGGCGCCCGAGCAGCGTGAAGCGCCCGTCAGCCTCAATGCGCGCCGCGTCGGCGGTGTGTTCGACATGGCCCACGGGCAGGTACGCCGACGCAATGCGCAAGGCGCCGTCTTCGCCCTGGCTCAGTTGCACATCGGCAAACGGTTGCCACAGGGTTTGACCCTGGCGCCAGGCGATGCCGCCGGTTTCCGAGCTGCCGAGGATTTCGGTGGGCCACTGGCCCAGGCGTTCAAACAGGGCAGCGGCGGCATCGGCCGGCAACGCGCCGCCCGATGAAAACACCCGGCGCACCCGGCTCAGGGCGGCCCAGTCGAGGTTGTCAGCGGTGCGTTTGAGCAGGGCCGGGCTGGCGATCCAGACGAAAGCAGGATGTTCGCGGCTGGCGCGTTGCATGTCTTCAGGGAAGGCTAACTGGCGGCGCACAAAGGGACGGCCCGCGCACAGCGGCCACAGCACGCGGAACAACAACCCGTAGATGTGTTGCGCCGCGACACTGGCAATGACGCACGCGTCGCCCAGCTCTGCGCCCCACAACGCTTGCAGTGCCTGCACTTCGTTGGCGATCTGGCGCAGGCTTTTGTCGATGCGCTTGGGGGCGCCGCTGGAGCCTGAGGTGCACAGGCTGAGCTGGCAGGCGTCGAGGTCCAGGGGCGCCGGGGTCAGCGGCTCGGCGGACAACCCGTGCAGCTCGCTGTGTTGAGTTATCCACAGGTCGACGTCAGCGTCCCAGCGTTGACGGGTGTGCGTTTGCAGGTCGGCGGGCAATAACACGCTGACCCCGGCCCGCCACGCGCCCAGCAAGGTGACGGCCAGCTCGGCGGCGTCTTCCAGGTACACGGCAATGCGCTGCACGCCGCGTTGTTGCAGGCCGCCGGCCAGGCGCAAGGCCTGTTCGCACAGGGCGGCGTGGTCCAGTGCGGGTTCAACGGCGACGGTGCGTCCTGCGTGCCCCTTGAGCAACAATTGCTCAAGTTTTATCCAATTCATGCCCGGCCTCTTACCTGTTGTCGTATCAGCCATTCAATGGCAAACAGCAGCCCCATCAACCCGTAGGCGATCAGGCCGTTGTACAACGTCCACCAGCTCAGCGGCGCCCACAGCGTCAACCCCGCTGCGACTAACCCGTTGAGCAGAAAAAACAGGCACCAGACCTTGGTCACCTGTCGCGTGTAGTGAATCGCGATGTCAGGCAGTACCGGCTCGCGCAGGCGCGCCAGACGCTCGATCACCGGTGGCCCGAATTTCAGGCTCACACCGAACAGGCTGAGCATGAAGCCGCTGATCAACACCGGGTACCAGCGCAGCAGCGTCGGGCTGTTGAACAGCGCCAGCAGCGCACAAAACGCCAGGGCGACCACCGCCATCCACAGGCTGCCGGGGCGACGTTCGCCGGTCAGTGCGCGGGCCAGCCACAGGCCGCCGAGCAACAGCGCAAACTGCCACGGGGCGAAATGGGCCATGCCGAAATACACCGCAAAGGGGTACAGCAGACCGGCCAGCAGCAGGCCAAGGCCAATCAGGCGACTCATGCGTGCGCGTGAACCAGACGGTAAACCGCCTCGACCACGTCATTGACGGTGCGCACTGACTTGAATTCGTCGGCGGCGATTTTTTTGCCGGTTTTGCGCTTGATGTGATCGATCAGGTCGACGGCGTCGATGCTGTCGATTTCCAGGTCCTGATACAGGTTGGCGTCCAGGGTGACGCGCTCGGGTTCCAGCTCGAAGAGTTCGACCAGAGCGTCGCGCAGGGTGTTGAAGATGTCGTCACGGGTTTGCATGGTTCGGTCTCAGGCGGCCTGTTTGGCAGTGACAAAAGCCGCAAGGCTGGCCACGTTGGAAAAATGATCGCGGGTGTCTTTGGCGTCGGCGTCTATTTTGATGCCGTAGGTCTTTTGAATGGCCAGGCCCAGCTCCAGCGCGTCAACCGAATCCAGCCCGAGGCCTTCGCCGAACAGGGTCTGTTCGTCGTCGATGTCGTGGGTGCTGATGTCTTCGAGGCCCAGGGCATCGATGATCAGTTGTTTAATTTGCGTGTTCAGATCGCTCATCTGTGGCGAGCTCCTTAATAAAGTAGTCATGCACGAAGTCATTGAGCCGTCGCGAGGCCTTGGGTGGCGGGCCCAGCGCGGCAAAGGTGTGTGGGTCTATATCGGCCCCCACGCGAAAACTGAAGTGCACGCGGCGATCCGGGATGCGATACCAGGGTTCAGCCTTGGTCAGCGTGGTCGGGCTGACCTTGATAATCACCGGGGTCAGGACCTTCGCACCCCGCAGTGCAATCGAGGCGGCGCCACGGTGAAAGGCGGGCGTGTGCCCCGGCGGCGTGCGTGTGCCTTCAGGAAAAATGATCAGTGTCTGGCCTTCTTGCAAAGCCTGGGCGGCGTTGTCCAGCATGTCGACACTGCCGTCATTGCTGATGTATTGCGTGGCGCGCACCGGGCTGCGGGTAAACGGGTTTTGCCAAAGGCTCTGTTTGACCACGCAATTGGCGTTTCTCACCAGGCCGATCAAAAAAACCACGTCGATCAGCGACGGGTGGTTGGCAATGATCATTTGCCCCGGCCGTCCCAGTCGCTCGGCGCCTTGCACGTCATAGGTCAGCACGCCCATGCGCGCCATTGAGCGGATAAACAACCAGAACAGCCGACTGACGGTGGCGCGGGCGCGTTCGCGGCGACGAACGGCAGTGCCGGGCAGGACGCTCAGCAGCGGGAAAATGACCAGACGCAGGCCCAGGCAGCCCAGACCGAACAGGCCGAAGCTGATCGCCGTGGCAATCAGGCGCCAGCACCAGGCGTCGCGGCGCGTGCTCACAGGTTGCGTTGCCAGGTCCATACGCGGGTTTTCCAGGCGTGTTGGAATGAGGCCTGCTCGTCGAACAGGTGGCGCAGCAGGTTCAGGGCGTGAGGCCACGGCGCGTGTTCGGCGTCTGCCGGGCCCGTCTCCAGCGTCACTTGCCACTGTGTCCCGGGGGTCAGGAGCAGGCCCACGGCATAGGGGAAGGGCACGTCATCGATCCAGCAGGCGTAGGCTTCGGGCGGTTGTTCTTCGGTAATCACCAGCAACACGGCGGGCGCGCCTTCATTGAGCAGCGCGCAGGCTTCAATCAGGCCGTGTTCCAGGCCATCCCCGGCGGCGGCCAGCGCCGTCATCTCGCTGGTTTCGCCACGCAGGATCGACCACAGGCCAATCACAGCGTTATGCACCGACAGGCTGAATTGCGTGGGGGACAGGGGCTGTTCGGCCGCAAGGTCGCTGAGGATCTCGAACGTGCGCGGGGTTTCGCCGTGGCGCGAGGCAAACACCAGCGGCAGCGCCGGGTGGCCTTCAGCCAGTGGCCAGCCGACGCTGAACGCCATGCGTGCCAGACGGCTCAAGCGGCGGCGTTGCATGGCGGGTAAAAACGAGACGTCGGGGGCTGCACCGCTGGCGGCCAACAGGGTGGGTTGCTGGCTCCAGGCCTGCCAATCGGCCACGCTGTCGAGGCCCGGAGCCCAGGCACGCCACGCGGCGATATTGAAATTGATCACTGGAGTTCATCCCGCCTTTGCAGGCTTCCTTGATGCGAAAGTGAGCATCGACCGACGCCGCACCTGTAACAGATGGGCGGCATTATCCCGGTGCAGTTAGCTGGTAGCAAATATTGCTTACAGTTTGAGTATGGTTTTTTCGCGATCTACAAAAAAGACACTGTCTTTTTGCCAGTATTGGTCTATGAGTCAGGCAAGACTGTCACAGGAATAGGAGATATTTGCGGGTATTCGAAGATAAGCGACCTAGAGCTGTAGTTCGTTTCGCTGCGAGGTAGCGGATACGCGCGAAGGGCATCTACACTCGGGCTCTCATTGATACACGGAGGTTTTCAAATGCGTCGCGTGGTGTTCAATCAAAAAGGCGGTGTGGGCAAGTCCAGCATCGCGTGCAACCTGGCGGCCGTCAGCGCCAGCGAGGGTTACAGAACCCTGTTGGTGGATCTCGATGCCCAGGCCAACTCCACTCAATACCTCACCGGATTGACCGGCGACGACATCCCGATGGGCATCGCAGAGTTCTTCAAGCAAACCTTGTCCGCCGGGGTAGGGAGTAAGAAGAATCGGGTCGACATTTACGAAACGCCTTTCGAAAATTTGCACGTCATCACGGCCACCGCAGAACTGGCGGACCTACAGCCCAAGCTGGAAGCCAAGCACAAGATCAATAAACTGCGAAAACTGCTGGATGAGTTGGCAGAGGATTACGACCGCATTTACATCGACACCCCGCCTGCCTTGAATTTTTATGCGGTATCGGCGTTGATCGCCAGTGATCGCGTATTGATCCCGTTTGATTGCGACAGTTTCTCCCGGCAAGCCCTGTACGGTTTGTTGTCCGAGATCGAAGAGCTAAAAGACGACCACAACGAAGACCTGCTGGTCGAAGGCATCGTGGTCAACCAGTTTCAGGCCCGTGCCAGCCTGCCGCAGCAAATGCTGGATGAGCTGATAGCAGAGGGCTTGCCGGTGTTGCCGGTCTACCTCAGCAGCTCTGTGCGCATGCGCGAATCGCACCAGGCCAGCCAGCCGCTGGTGCACTACGACCCCCGGCACAAGCTGACCCAGCAATTTATCGAGCTGCACGACTTTCTGGACCAGAACGCTTAAACGCTGAGGCCCTGGCTGTGGAGCCAGGCCTTGAGTTGAGGTAACGGCAAGGCGCCACTTTGGCGGGCGATTTCCCGGCCGTTCTTGAACAGAATCAGGCTGGGGATCGAACGGATGCCCAGTTGCCCGGCCAGTTGCGGATTGGCCTCGCTGTCGAGCTTGGCCAGACGGCACTTGCCGACCCATTGACTGGCGGCCTGCTCAAACACCGGTGCAAACGACTTGCACGGCCCGCACCACTGGGCCCACACATCCAGCAGCAACGGCAAATCGCCCTTGATCTGACTGACGTAATCGGCCTGATTCAGGTCGAACGGTTTGCTCAGCAACACCTCATTTTTGCAGCGTCCGCACTTGGGATGCTCGCCCACGCGCGCGGCGGGGATGCGGTTCAGGCCGTTGCAGTGAGGGCAGGGGATCAGCAGCGGGTCAGTCATGGGGTAGCTCCTTTATAAAATGGATCACGACGCGCTCACTCTTGCGCTGTTCGTCAGCGGCTCCAGGCCAATGGCGTGCAAGTTCAGCAGATGAATGCTCAACCTGCCACTGACCCGGCGAGGGGCGCGAGTGAGCGGGACGTCCTGTCACGCATTGAACGGGTTTATGACGAGCAACTGATCTCCAGGTGCTTGCCCCATTCAGGGGGCCGCTCGGCGTAGGCTTGCATGCCCGGTTGTTCGGTGAAGGGGTGTGTCAGGACGCTGTGCAGTCGGCGTACTTCGCTGTAGTCCCCTGCTTCGGCGGCGTCGATGGCTTTTTGCGCCAGGTAGTTGCGCAGGATGTACAGCGGGTTGACGGCGTGCATGCGTTCGCGACGCGCCTGTTCGTCGGTGTGGCCTTCACGTGCGACCCGTGCCACGTAGTGCGCAGCCCATTCATCAAAGCCTTTAAGGTCGACAAAGTCATCGCGTAGGCGGGCCACGGCCTGGGCTGCCGGGAGCTCACCCAGTTGGCGCAAGAACAGGGTGTAGTCGACGGCGCTGCCTTGCATGCGTTGCAGCAGGGTCTCGATCAACGCCTGATCCCCGTCTTCAGCCGTGGTCAGGCCCAGACGGCGGCGCATCAGGTCCAGGTAATGGGCTTGATACAGCGGCAGGAACAGGCCAAGGGTTTCACGCAGGGCGTCGACGTTGATGAACGGCGTCAGCGCTTGAGCCAGCGCGCTGAGGTTCCATTGGCCGATGGGCACTTGGTTGCTGAAGGCGTAACGCCCTTCATGGTCGGAATGGTTGCAGATGAATGTGGCGTCGAAGTCGTCGAGGAAGGCGAACGGCCCGAAGTCGAAGGTAATGCCCAGGATCGACATGTTGTCGGTGTTCATGACGCCATGACAAAACCCGTAGGCCTGCCACTTGGCGATCAGTTCGGCATTGCGCTCCACGATCTCGCGGAACATCGCAAGGTAGGGCTCCGGTTGCTCCAGGCATTCCGGGAAGTGCAGGGCCAGGACGTGTTCACCCAGCTGTTTTTGCTGTTCCGGTTGCTGGGTGTAATAGAAGTATTCGAAATGCCCGAAGCGGATATGGCTAGGCGCCAGCCGTGGCACCATCGCTGCGCGTTCTTGTTTTTCGCGCCACACCGGGGTGTCGGACCCGATCACACACAGCGCACGGCTGCTGGGGATGCCCAGCGCGTGCAGCGCTTCGCTGGCGAGGAATTCGCGAATGGACGAACGCAGCACGGCACGGCCGTCACCCATGCGCGAGTAGGGGGTCATGCCCGCGCCTTTGAGGTGCACGTCCCAATGCTCGCCCGCGTCGTTGTAGACCTCGCCCAGCAGTAAGCCACGGCCGTCGCCCAAGCGCGGGTTGTAGGAGCCGAATTGATGGCCGGAATACACCATCGCGCGTGGTTCGGCGTCGGCCCACAAGGTGTGGCCGCCAAACAGCTGCGCGAAGACCGGGTCGTCGGCCACGGCCGGGTCAAGATCAAGCAGTGCCATGGCCGACGGGCTGGCCACCACCACGCGTGGCGCGTCGATGGGCTCGGGCAGGACGTGGGTCGAAAACCCGTCGCCCAGGCGAGCAAAGCGGTTGTCGAAGGTCAGTTCGTCGAGGGCTTTCAATGGCCGTCTCCCACATAAATGAATGGCGTCGTTGCAGCGGGCGGCGACGGGGTGCCGGGCCACCCGTTTTAAGGAGATCCCGGCGGGCCCGATCGCAGCTTTGGGCGCTTACAGGGTTTTGGGCGCGTCGGGCTTGTCCAGTCGCGGCGGCGAGTCGGGCGTGTTCGGCGCTGGCGGCACTTCAGGGCCGATCGGCACCAGTTTGTATTCCTGGCCCTGCAAGTTCTTGAGGTACACCTCCATCTGCTGGAACGAGATGTTGATGCTGTGGTTTTTGAACTCGCGGTTGATGAAGCGGTTGACCTCGTCAATCACCGGGTTGCGGTCGCCCAGATCGCGCACGTGCATACGCAGTTCGTGGTCGAGCGTGCTTTGGCCGAAGTTGAGGAAGTACACGAGCGGCTCCGGGTCTTTGAGCACCCGCGGGTTCTCTTGCGCGGCCTTGAGCAGCAGCTGTTTGACCAGGTCCAGGTCGGAGCCGTAATCGACACCCAGTTTCAGGGTCACGCGGGTGACGGTGTCGGTCAGCGACCAGTTGATCAATTGACCGGTGATGAACGTTTTGTTCGGGACGATGATGTCCTTGCGGTCGAAGTCGGTGATGGTCGTGGCGCGGATGCGAATTTTGCTCACGGTGCCGGAGAGGTTGCCGATGGTGATGGTGTCGCCAATCCGTACCGGGCGCTCGAAGAGGATCATGATGCCGGAGATGAAGTTAGCGAAAATCTCCTGCATCCCGAAGCCCAGGCCTACCGACAGCGCGGCCACCAGCCACTGCAACTTGTCCCAGCTCACGCCGAGGGTCGACAGGGTGGCGACAAAGCCCACGCCGACGATCACGTAGGTCAGCAAGGTGGTTGTGGCGTAAGCGCTGCCTTGCCCCAGATCGAGGCGCGACAGCACCAGCACTTCCAGCAGCCCCGGCAGGTTGCGCGCCAGGGCGATGCTGATGCCGATGATGACCAGTGCGCCAATCATGTCGCCAATACTGATCGGCACCATGCTGGCGTTGGCACCGGTGCCGCTGGTGTATTCGTAGAGGGTGATGTTGTCGAGGTACGAAAACACTGAAATCAGGTCGGCCCACACCCAGTACAAACCGCCCACAAATGCGGCAAGCAGCGCCAGACGGATCAGCCTCAGCGATTGCTGGTTGACCTGTTCAATGTCCAGCGTGGGTTCTTCGATGATGATCTCGTTGCCTTCGCCGGCTTCCTTGGCGGCCTGGCGCTTGGCCAGTGCGCGTTGATAGGCCAGACGGCGGGCCGCCACGGCGAGCCCGCGCACAAAGGCGGCTTCTGCCACCAGCCAGAACATCAGCAGGTAAAGCGTGTTGATCAGGCGGTCGCTGAGTTTGAGCGCCGTGTAGTAGTAGCCGAAGCACACGGCCACAAACAGGGCGAGCGGCAGCAGGGCAAAGGCGAAGCCCAGCAATTTGCGCAGGCGGTAGGCTTTCTTATCGGTTTCGAAATCATTGAGCAGCAGCAGGCGGCACAGCAGCCACGCCATGGCGGCGTAGCAGCTGAGCACGATCACGATGCCCAGCACGTCGTCGGCCAGCGCGGCCGGTTGCTGTTCGGCAAATGCCACCACGGCCACCAGCGCCAGTACCACAAAGCCCAGCTTGCGTACCCAGCGCTGAAGGAACGCCACCAGCGGTTTATCCCAGCGGAAATGCAGCTCCGCCACGCCGCCCGGCGCCAGCATGCGGTAGGCGGTGTAAAACACCAGCCAGGCCTGGGCCATCTGGATCAGCGCCGCGCCGAGGTTGGCGTTCATGCCTCGGGCATCGGTTTGCAACGCATAGCCGCACAAAGCCAGAGCCAGCGAAATCGGCATGGCCAGCAGGATATTGATCAGGATTGCCATCGGCGTGTGCCATTGGCTGTCACGTTTGAAGTGGCCAATGTCCTGATGGATGTTGTTCAACTTGCCGTACAGGTAACGGCGTTTCCATAGCAGGGCCACGATCAGCAATGCCAGTGGCGAAAACAGCCACGGGCGCTGGGCCAGGCCATCGCGAAGCTCGCTCAGACCGGATGTCCAGGGCAAGGTCAGCAGTTGCTGTTTGAGGTAGTGCGGGGCGGTTTCGAGCCATTCCAGGTCCAGCGGCTTGTTGCTCGGGATCCAGAACATTTGCTCATCGAGCGTGGCGCGCAGACTTTGGGCGGTGCTCAGCAACTGCTTCTGGTTCAGTTGCAGGGTGATGGTTTCGTTGAGCAGCGCGCTCAGTTCGCGGTTCAGGCGCTCCAGCAGTTCGCCACGGGTGCCCACCAGTTCCAGCAGGGTTTTGCGCAGTTGCGGGGTGACTTGATCGGCCGGTTGCGTGCTGAGCAGGTTGTCCACGTAGGCAACCGGGTTGCTGATCAGTTCGCGTTGCTGGTTGATCTCGAATTGATACAAGCGGATGTCAGCGATTTCGTCCGCCAGGTTCTTGTCCATCTTTTGCAGACGCGGCAGCGCTTGTTTCTGTTTGTAGAGGATCTTGGACAGCAGAAGGCTGCCCTTCAGCACGCTGATTTGCTCATCCAGCGCCTGATCGCTTTGGGTGACGTTGTCCAGTTGTTGCTTGGTTTCGAGGTTCTGCTGCGTGACTTCGTTCAAGCGATCGGTGCTGCGCAACAGGTAGTCGGAAAGCTTGAGGTTGAGCGCGCTCTCGGTGGCCAGCAGGCTGCTGCTGCCAGACTTTTGCGCTTCCAGCGATTGCTGGGTCACGGTTTGTTGCGATTGCGCCAGGCGTTTCTGGTTGATCAGGGTTTGCAGCTCCTGAATCTCTTGGTCCTGGCGCGCGGTTTTTTCCAGCAGCAGGTCATGCTGGCTGCCGCTGAGGTCTTGCAGCAGGCTGTTGCCCGCCAGTTCCTGACGGCGCAACGCAATCAGCGAGGTGAGGGCAGCCGCCTCGGCGGTGAGTTGGTTGCGCTGATCCTGGGTCAGCAACTTGCCGTTATCGCGGCCCAGCTTGAGGGTGGTGTTGATCTGCTGGATGCGCGTCTGGCTGGTGCTGATTTCGGCCTGCGCCCGCTCAGGTCGGGTTTGGGCCGCGATGGTCATGCTGTTGGCGCTGGCCAGGGCTTTTTGCAGTTCGCCCTGCTGCGTGGTGCGATCCGCCACCAGTTGCTCCAGCTCGGGCACGCTCAGATTTTTATAGCGTTGGGCCACCGGCACGACAGTACTGGCTTTGAGTCGCGCCAGTTCGCGCTGGTTTTCGAGGGTTTGCTGCTGCGCGGTGCCGAGCAGTTGCTTGACCTCACTCAGGCTCTGTTCGTATTCCGCCTTGTTGGCCAACTGGGCAAGGGTCTTTTCGAGGACCGCTTGGAGGGCCTTTTGGTCGGCGTCGGGCAGCTTTCGATCGGCAATTTTATCCAGGCTTTGCTGAACCGACTCGGCGGTCAGAGGTTCAGCCGCTTGCAGCGAACCCACACAAAGGCTCAGGCCGAGCAGGACGGTGGCTAAAAACGTGCGCAGAGTGGGCATAGATTCCGGTCATACGAGGGACAGAAGTGGGCAGTTTAGAGGAACAACCCCGGACCCGGGGCACTTCCTTCGGGGAATCTGACGCCCACTTTGGCGATCTTGTTCCCGTCCATCACGGCCACGGTCCAAATGGTGTTGTTCCATTCCACCTGGTCGCCTACGACGGGCGCACCGCCGACCTTCTGCGCAATGAAACTGCTCAGCGGCAAGTTGGGGTCGATCCCGTCGAGCTTGAGGCCGTACAGCGCCGATACGGCGCCCAGATGGGCGTCGCCTTCAAGCACGAAGTCACCGAAGAAGCGCAGATCCAGACCACGGGTCGGCGGTTGGCTGAACAGTTTGCCGAGGGCCGGCAGGTTGTGTTCGTGGCCGATCACGCAGAGCAAATCGCCAATTTCAAGGGTCGTACTGCCCGACGGGTGGAGCAGTTGCTGGCCGCGAAACAGCGCGGCGATACGCGTCCCTTCGGGCATTTTCAGTTCTCGCAAGGCGGCACCGATGCACCAGTTTTGTGCATCCAGACGGTACACAAATAACTCCCATTCACTGGTCACGTGAACCTCAAGGGCTGCGCGGGAGATGGGGGCCAGGTCGGGCGGTACGGTCACTTTCAGCAGTTTGGCGACCCACGGCAGGCTGGTGCCTTGCACTAACAGGGAAACCAGCACGATAAAGAACGCGAGGTTGAAATACAGCTGCGCATTCGCCAGCCCGGCCATCAGCGGGAACACGGCCAGAATGATCGGCACCGCGCCGCGCAGCCCGACCCATGAAATAAAGGCTTTTTCACGGGAGTGGAAGGCTTTGAAGGGCAGCAGGCCCACGAGCACGGACAACGGGCGGGCGAACAGGATCATCCACAACGCCAAGGCCAGTGCCGGGACCGCGATGGGCAGTAAGTCGTGAGGCGTGACCAGCAAGCCCAGCACCAGGAACATGCCGATCTGCGCCAGCCAGGCCATGCCGTCGAGCATGTGCAAAATGCCGTGGCGGCTGCGGATCGGGCTGTTGCCGATCACCAGGCCACACAGGTACACCGCGAGGAAGCCGCTGCCGTGCAGGGCGTTGGTGAGGGCAAACACCACCAGGCCGCCCGCCACGACCAGAATCGGGTACAGGCCGTTGGCCAGATTTATGCGGTTGACCAGTTGCAGCATCATCCAGCCGCCCGCCAGGCCAATGGCGCCGCCGATGCCGAACTCACGCAGCAAATTGAGCAGCAAGCTCCAATGCAGGCTGGTTTCGCCGCTGGCCAGCATGTCGATCAGGGTCACGGTGAGGAACACGGCCATCGGATCGTTACTGCCGGATTCGATCTCCAGGCTGGCCGACACCCGTTCGTTCAGCCCTTTGCCGCCCAGCAGGGAGAACACCGCCGCGGCATCGGTTGACCCGACGATGGCGCCGATCAGCAAGCCTTGAATCAGGTTCAGGTTGAACAGCCAGGCGGCCATCAGACCGGTCAGCCCGGTGGTAATCATCACCCCGACCGTGGCCAGCGATAACGCGGGCCAGAGCGCCACGCGGAAACTGGAAACCCGGGTTCGCAAGCCGCCATCGAGCAGGATCACCGCCAGCGCCAGGTTGCCCACCAGGTAGGCCGTCGGGTAGTTATCAAAAATGATGCCGCCGCCGTCGACGCCAGCGGCCATGCCCACGGCCAGAATGATCACCAGAATCGGGATCCCCAGGCGGGAAGACAGGGAACTCACCAGAATGCTTGCACCCACCAGCAACGCGCCGATCAAGAACAGGCTGTTGATGGTCGTCGCATTCAAAGGCAGTACTCCAGAAAACTCAAAGGCAGGGCGCATACCGATCTAGCAGTTTGCGTGCCAGCGATTCTAACCTGCGCGATTGCCGGGCTGTCAAAAAGGTTTTGTGAAAGCGCGGCCGAGGGTTTGTAGCAGCGATTGGCGCCGTTCTTTTAGAAATTTAGGAATCCTCCTACAAAGGCTATGACGGTGTATCCGTTAGCGTTTACCTCCTTTGCCGAGGGGTGGCTTCATGATGAGGCGCACCCTCAGTTTCTGAGGAACCAAGGATGTCCACCGTTAGCCGCCAAACCCGCTTCCAGCTGACCCTCATGGGCAGCGACCAGCCCTTTTCGGTGCTGGCTTTCAAAGGCGAAGAGGCCATCAGCGAGCCGTTTTCCTTTGACATTCAACTGGTCAGTGAACGGGCCAGTCTTGACCTCGAAACCCTCTTGCACCAGCCCGCCTGGCTCTCCTTTAGCCCCGGTCACGGCATTCATGGCCAGATTGAGCGCATCACTCGCGCCAGTACCGGCAAGCGCCTGACCCATTACCGCCTGACCCTGGTCCCAAGCCTTGCGTACCTCGCGCATCGCACCAACCACCGGATTTTCCAGCAGCTGAGCGTGCAGCAGATCATCCAGCAGGTGCTTGAAGAGCACGGGCTGCTCAGTGACGTCTATAGCTTTGCCGGGTTCTCGGAGTACCCGCCTCGCGACTATTGCGTGCAATACGGCGAATCGGACCTGCACTTCATCCAGCGGCTGTGTTTTGAGGAGGGTTTTCACTATTACTTCAGGCATTCGCCCGACAGGCATGAGCTGGTATTCGGGGATAAACAACAGGCCTTTACCCCGCTCAAAGCGCCCACACCTTACGTGCCGGGCAGTGGCCTGGTTGCCCAAGGCCCTGTCGTCCATGATTTTCAGATGAGCCTGCAAGCCTGCACCAACCGCACGTTTACCCGCGATTACGACTTCGACAAAGCCGGGCGCACCCTTGAGGCAGACAGCCATTCGCCCTCCAGCATGCGCCCGCTGGAACGCTACACCTACCCCGGCCGCTTCACCCGCGATCAAGAAGGCCTGCGTCATAGCCTGCGCACGCTGGAGCGCCATCAGGCCCAACACTGCGTGGTCAGCGGCCAGAGCGATCAGCCCGCCTTGCTCAGCGGGCATTTTCTGACCCTCAGCGAGCACCCGACCCCTGCAAACAACGCGCAGTGGCTGCTGACCCGCGTGCGGCATGAAGGCCACCAGCCGCAAGTGCTGGAAGAAGCGGCGCCCGCCGCCGACGAAGGGTTTCAGGGCTATCGCAACACTTTTGAAGGAACGCCGGAGATCGGCACCTTTCGGGCCCCGACGGTGTACGAAAAGCCGCGCATTTTCGGCAGCCAGACCGCCCGCGTCACCGGCCCGGCGGGCGAAGAAATCCATTGCGACCCGTATGGCCGGGTGCGGGTCAAATTCCATTGGGACCGCAGCCTCGTCACCGATGAACGCAGCAGTTGCTGGCTACGGGTTTCGTCGAGCTGGGCGGGGGCGCGCTATGGCGGCGTCAGCGTGCCGCGGGTCGGCATGGAAGTGCTGGTGGACTTCGTCAACGGCGACCCGGACTGCCCGATCATTTCGGGGTGCCTGGCCAACAGCCTCAACCCGTTACCGCTGGACTTGCCGGCCAACAAGAGCCAAAGCGTGTTCCGCAGCCGCAGCACCCCCGGCGGCAACGGTTACAACGAACTGCGCATCGAAGACCGCCAAGGCCAGGAGCTGATCTACCTGCATGCGCAGCGTGACCTTGAGCAACACATCAAACACGACAGCCGCTTGCAGGTCGACGGTCAGCGCAGCGAAACCGTGACCGGCAACAGCATCAGCGTGCTCCAGGCCGAAGAACAGCGCACCGTCAGCGCGGACCGCAAAGTGCAGATCCTGGGCAGCGATCATCTGCACGTTGCAACCAGCGCCCATACCCGTGCCGGACAGAGCGTGCTGGCCGAAGCCGGGCAGGAAATCCACCTCAAGGCGGGCGCCATGGTGGTGCTGGAAGCGGGCGCAGCGCTGACGCTGAAGGCGGGCGGGCAGCATATCGTCATCAGTGCGGCGGGGATTTATTGCAGTTCGCCCATTCAACTGGGAGGCGTGCCAATACCGGGCACGCCGGCGATGCCGTTAACACCGGGTGCGGTGGAGGTCTTGCGCAGTGTTGAGCTGGACCCGGCGACCCAGATTCAGGCATTGAGCCTCAAGGCACCGGCGTGTCCGCAGTGCGAAACCTTGAAAAAAACCGTTGCAGTGGGAGGCGCTCATGCTGACGCCTGACGCCTTGCCTCGCGACCTGCCCTGGCAGCGCAATGCCTATTTGTTTCTGGACGGTATCAGTGTGAGCAACCTGCGCGTCCGGTTGCACGAGTGGTTCGACGCGCCGGATTTCCAGCTGTTGTATGCCAACACACCGCTGGCGTCCTGCAATGCCGTCTCTCCCTGCCTGGTAACGCTCAACGGCCTGCAAACGCCGGGTTTGCAGCCTTATTTCACGCAGATTGCTGAAGAGTGGGGCTACCTGATTTTCAGCCAGGCCAGCGCCTATGAGGTCATCTGTCATTTGCGCGCGCTGCTCAATGCGCAGTACCCGCAAGGGCCGAATGTCTGGTTGCGGGTGGCTGACCCCGCCGTGATGCACGCCTTGCTCACCCATGCCGCCAGCGCGCACACGCCACACATGTTCGGCCCGATGGAGCAGGTGGTGCTGCCGGATGTGGTCAGCGAGGCGTGGCACCACCATGTGCGCAACGGTGATCTGCCTCAGCCCTTGGGGCCTCAACCGTATGCGCTGTGTGATCGCCAGGTGGCCTTGCTTGATGAGGTTCGTCTGCGGTCTACCTGGATCAACCTGCATCAGCACGTGCGTGGAGCATTCCCGCATGCGCCGATCGGTCAGGACGCGCCAGCGCGCTGGGCGTGGATTCACCAAATCACCGAGGAGGCGTATGGGTTGGGATTCAGCAGCGAACACGACATCTGCCTGTACGCCAACGTGCAAGTGTTATTAGGGCATGACGGGGTGACACAGCACCCCGACATCGTCGAATTGCTGACCCGACCGTCCTCGCTCACGCCTGCCCAGCGCATTACACACGCCGCCGAACTGGCGCTCGCTCGCAGCCACTGCGTTGAGGACCTCACGGCATGAGCGCAGGGCGAGATAAAGCCCATACCCTTGGTCCTGGATGGCCTATGTCCCCTGTTGGGTGAAGGCGACAGGGCATCCCGAGGTTAAACAACAAGGGTTCAAACAGGCGGCGAAGGCGCTGGAGGTTTATGGGGTAGAGAGCCAAGTCGCAGGGTTAACCCTCCGGTTTGGAGTACCGGCTCGTCATGACGTGAGGGCCTGCGGCAGCAATCAAAAAGGGTGATTTAAATGAATGAAGATCGGTATGAGCACACACCGCGCGCGGGCGACCATGCTAAAGCCGCTGATTGTGAAATGTTGTTTCTAGCGCCCAAGCCGGTTCCAACGGGGTTTACGCCCTTTAGTATTCAGAAGATAAATCGACACACGAGTGATGTGTTTATAGATGTGGGACCTGGAGTCCGTAATTTCGAGTTTGAGTTTCGACTGGCTGCGGGATTCTTAGTGAGTGTGGCTTTAATTTTTACGATTTTGAATGTGATTATTTCTTTGGGCGCTTACGCCCAAGGGCATGATTTCAGGCGTGTGCTGATCGATAACGTTAACAATGCCTATGTGCTGGGGGGTGCAGGGTTCCTGTTGATCGCCGTCGGGATGTTTCTCTATAAGTGGGTCAAACGCGATATGACTCATCCCTGCATGCGTTTTAATCGCCAGCGCCGCGAAGTGGCGTATGCGCCCAAACATGGCCAGCCGCCGTTTATCGTGCCGTGGGAGGAAGTGGTTGCCGGGGTTACGTTCAGCCGGACGGTCAATGAACACATAAAGGTGACTGCTTCGTTGATGATCGGATTGCATGACCGCGCCAGTGGCGCTCTGGAATGGATGAGCATTCCCAGGGATAACCTGAAACTGGCGATCAGCGAGTGGGAAGCACTGCGGGTTTATATGGAAGAAGGGCAGCTGCGGGGGATGCGGGACACGTTGTTGACGGATGAAGCATGCACCCCCGGCACGGTTGCCCACTTCCATCAGTGCCGCCGGGTATACCGCGACACCCACTCGGCGCTGGCGTACTGCTTTGGATTTTTGATGGTTCAGTGGTGTAGCGGCTGGACCTTGCCCTGCCGACTGGCTCAATGGCTAAAAACGCGGCCCAAGGCGACGTTTCCGAAGTCCATTGTTGAATGGTCGACATCACTCCCCCCGAAACACCATGCCAAGCCCAGCGCCGAGTTGCTGCAAAAAAGTGCGCAGATGCGCGAGGCCTATGGCAAGGGCATAAACGTGCTGGGGTATTTCAATATTGAAGTCCCGGATCGGGTTTGATTAACGACTGAGTCGTTCATATGGTTGAGATTTGTCCTGCATGAAACTCGGAACAGGATGATGTTTCGGCGCTGTGGAAGGGAGCAATGTCGCCGCTTTCATTCGTCTGGAATTTCCCTATGGCACAGGACACAGCACTCGCGGGCGTTAGGCCCGCCGAGTTTCATGTCATTTCGATCAAAAAGTTCATCTTCATGTACGCCATCACCATGGGGTGGTACTTGATAATTTGGTTCTATTTGCAGTGGAGGCAGTACAAGCGTTCGACCGGCGATAATGTGTGGCCTGCCTTCAGAAGTGCTATTGGTTTGTTGTATGTTTTTTCGCTCTTCAGCAAAGTGCAGTGCGCACTCGTTGAGTCCGGTCGCGACTATGAGTGGTTTCCGACCGCCCGCGCCATCGTGCTGTTTACCGCTTGGATCGTCTCGAACGCCACCCTGTTGATGGAGCCGGAACCCTTCCTGTTTGTGCTTCACGCAGGGGTGTTGGCGCTCTGCTGCTGGGGACTGGCAGGGGCTCAGAAGGCCATCAATTTTCTGCACAACGACCTTCAAGGCAAACAGAACCAGGCACTGAGTCTTGGCGAAAGCGTGTGCGCAGTCGGAGGGGGCGTTATGTGGGTGTTGTTGATCGTGACGTCGTCACTTGTGATGGATATGCCCATTGAATAAACGCGCCTGCGAGGTTGATTGATTGTTCGCAGGCAATAAAAAAACCGGGCACCTTCACAGGTGCCCGGTTTTTTTTCAGCTTACGGTTACGGCATCAACCGATGGTCATCAAGCTGGCGTTACCCCCCGCTGCAGCGGTGTTGACGCTCAGGGCGCGCTCGATCACCAGGCGTTCCAGTGCGATGTTGGTTTCGCCCTGGGACAGACCTTGCACACCGACGATAGCGCCCGCACGTTTGGCCACTTGCTGGCACACATCGCGCAATTGGTCGCAGTCGCCATGGTGCAGCACGGCGTCGAAGATCACCTCGTCCTTGGTCCAGTCAGCGACCTGTTTGATGCGTGCCTGTACTTCTTTGGGCAGGCGGGTCAGCAAGGCTTTGGCCAATTCGCTGTCCGGCACGACCGCCGAGCTGCCCACGGCCAGAACGGCAGCCAGTTGAGTCAGCAGGTCGCTTTCAGTGTCGGCCAGGCACAGCACGTGTTCGCGCGGCAGGATGGCGTAGCTGTTGCGCTCGCCCGTCGGGCCATTCAGCAGGCGGGTAATACCGCTTTGCGAATGAGCGGAGAACTCGCTGCACAGTTCGGCCAGGGCCGCTTGCTGATTGTTTTGTGCCCAGCTTTGCAGCGCGTTGAGGGGTTTGCTCAAGGCTTCGCGAGCCTGGGTGTCTGGCGCGCTGATGGCGTCAACTTTCGCGAACGATTGCTCAATGGCATCGGCCGGACGGGTCGACAGCAGGCGGAACAGGTACAACGGGCCACCGGCTTTCGGGCCAGTGCCTGACAGGCCTTCACCACCGAACGGTTGCACGCCGACCACGGCGCCGACGATGTTGCGGTTCACGTAGACGTTGCCCGCATTGACGCTGTTGACCACTTTGGCGATGGTCTCGTCGATGCGCGTGTGTACACCCAGCGTGAGGCCGTAGCCCGATGCGTTGATTTGCGCGATCAGGTTGTCGAGGTCTTTGCGCTTGTAACGAACCACGTGCAACACCGGGCCGAAGATTTCGCGCTCCAGCTCGTCAAAGCTTTCGAGTTCAATCAGGGTCGGCATGACGAAGGTGCCACGCTTGCATTCTTCGATGTCGGCAATGGCCATCTGGTACACGTTGCGACCCTTGTCGCGCATGCCCTGGATGTGTTTTTCGATACCGGCTTTGGCTTCGGCGTCGATCACCGGGCCAATGTCCACGCACAGACGCTCAGGGTTGCCCATGCGCGATTCGGCCATGGCACCTTTAAGCATTTCGATGACGCGATCAGCCGAATCTTCCTGCAAGCACAGGACGCGCAGCGCCGAACAACGCTGACCGGCACTGTCGAAGGCCGAGGACACCACGTCGATGACCACTTGTTCGGTCAGCGCCGAGGAGTCGACGATCATGGCGTTCTGGCCACCCGTTTCAGCGATCAGCGGGATTGGACGGCCTTGGGCATCCAGACGGCCCGCGATGTTGCGTTGCAGGAGACGGGCGACTTCGGTGGAGCCGGTGAACATCACGCCTTTGACGCGATCGTCGCCGACCAGACGGGCACCCACGGTTTCGCCACGGCCCGGCAACAGTTGCAAGACGCCTTCCGGGATACCGGCTTCCAGCAGGATGCGCACCGCTTGTGCCGCCACCAGCGGCGTTTGCTCGGCAGGTTTGGCGAGTACCGGGTTACCGGCAGCCAGCGCGGCAGCCACTTGACCGCTGAAAATGGCCAGCGGGAAGTTCCACGGGCTGATGCACACCACTGGGCCCAGTGGGCGGTGGGCATCATTGGTCAGGTCGTTGCGTGCCTGTACGGCGTAGTAGCGCAAGAAGTCGACGGCTTCGCGGACTTCAGCGATGGCGTTGGCGTAGGTCTTGCCCGCCTCACGTGCCAACAGGCCCATGAGTGGCTGGATCTCGGCTTCCATCAAGTCAGCAGCACGTTCCAGAATGGCCGCGCGTTCGGCGGGCGGGGTGGCCTGCCAGATCGGCGCAACGTTCAGGGCGCACTGAATCGCGTTATCGGCGTCTTCAACCGTGGCTTCCTGCACGTGGCCAACCACGTCACGCAGATCGGACGGGTTGAGCACAGGGGCCGGGGTTTCAGTGCTGGACGCGCAACCGAGCATCGGCGCGGCTTTCCAGTCATTGTGGGCAGTGGCCAGCAAGGCGCAGGACAGCGACGCCAGGCGGTGTTCGTTGGCCATGTCGATGCCGCTGGAGTTGGCGCGTTCGCTGCCATACAGGTCGCGCGGCAACGGGATGCGCGGGTGTGGCAAGCCGAAGCCGCCTTCTTGCGCAGCCATTTGCTCGATCTGCGCGATCGGGTCGGCCACCAGCTCCTGAATCGAAATGCTGTGGTCGGCAATGCGGTTCACGAACGAGGTGTTGGCGCCGTTTTCCAGCAGACGACGCACCAGATACGCCAGCAATGTTTCGTGGGTGCCGACCGGTGCGTACACGCGGCAAGGACGGTTCAGCTTGCCTTCGGAGACTTTGCCCACCACTTGCTCGTACAGCGGTTCGCCCATGCCGTGCAGGCACTGGAACTCGTACTGTCCGGGGTAATAGTTCTGACCCGCGATGTGGTAAATGGCCGACAGTGTCTGGGCGTTGTGGGTTGCGAATTGCGGGTAGATGGCTTCTGGCACGGCCAGTAGTTTTTTCGCGCAGGCAAGGTACGACACGTCGGTGTACACCTTGCGTGTGTAGACCGGATAGCCTTCCAGGCCTTCAACTTGGGCGCGTTTGATTTCGCTGTCCCAGTAAGCGCCTTTTACCAGGCGGATCATCAGGCGATGACGGCTGCGGCGTGCCAGGTCGATCACGTAGTCGATCACGTACGGGCAACGCTTCTGGTAAGCCTGAATCACGAAGCCGATGCCGTTCCAGCCCGCCAGTTGTGGTTCGAAGCACAGACGCTCCAGCAGATCGAGCGACAGCTCAAGGCGATCGGCTTCTTCGGCGTCGATGTTCAGGCCGATGTCATATTGCTTGGCCAGCAAGGTCAGCGACAGCAGGCGCGGGTACAGCTCGTCCATCACGCGCTCGTACTGGGCGCGGCTGTAACGCGGGTGCAGGGCCGACAGCTTGATCGAAATGCCAGGGCCTTCATAAATGCCACGGCCGTTCGACGCTTTGCCGATGGAGTGGATCGCCTGCTCGTAGGACGCGAGGTATTTTTGCGCGTCAAGCTCGGTGAGTGCTGCTTCACCCAGCATGTCGTAGGAATAACGGAAGCCTTTGGCCTCAAAGCGCGTGGCGTTGGCCAGGGCTTCAGCGATGGTTTCGCCGGTTACAAACTGTTCGCCCATCAGGCGCATGGCCATGTCGACGCCCTTGCGGATCATCGGCTCGCCGCTTTTACCAATGATGCGGCTCAGGGAGGAGGTCAGGCCCGCTTCGTTGTGGGTCGAGACCAGTTTGCCGGTCAGCAACAGGCCCCAGGTGGCGGCGTTGACGAACAACGACGGGCTGTTGCCCAGGTGTGGGTGCCAGTTGCCGGTGCTGATCTTGTCGCGAATCAGGGCGTCGCGGGTGCCTTTGTCCGGGATGCGCAGCAGCGCTTCGGCCAGGCACATCAGGGCCACGCCTTCCTGAGACGACAGGGAGAATTCTTGCAGCAGGCCTTGAACGATGCCTGCACGGCCACCGGCGCTCTTCTGATTGCGCAGTTTTTCGGCAATCGAGGCCGCCAGGGTTTGCGTGGCTTCGGACATCGGCGCAGGCAGACGGGCCTGCTCGATCAGCATCGGCACCACTTCAGGTTCCGGACGACGATACGCCGAGGTGATCGCGGCGCGCAGTACGGATTGGGGCAGGATGCTTTCTGCGAACTCCAGGAAGCACTGGTGAGCGTGATCGGTTTGCACGTCGTCGGCGTCATCGCTGGCCGCGCCAGGGATACCGCTCAACTCGGTCAGGGTTGCACCACCCTCGAGTTTTTCCAGGTAATTGAAGATTGCCTGCTTGATCAGCCAGTGGGGCGTGCGATCAATCGAAGTCGCGGCGGCCTTGAGGCGCTCGCGGGTCGGGTCATCAAGTTTGACCCCAAGGGTGGTGGTAGCCATATTTTTATCCTCATGGGTGCCGCATTTGCGCGGCAGCAGCTGGCGGCAAGATTAGCTCCGCGCACAACGAGGTGCAACCTAGTGCAACCCGTTTTTTTGAGGATTGTTCGACACTTCGTCAGGAATTTTCCTTGGCTGGATTTTTTTGCACAGCGTTGGTGCTTTTTCTTTGCTTATGTGCGGTTCTTGCTCCGAAAAGGAGCAAAAAAACCGAATTGAGATGAAAAGGCGACAAGGTGCAACTTGTCAGACAAAAACTGGTTGCACCTGATTTGCTTTGTTGCATAGCATTCGCCGCTAAGGTGCAACCGCTTCACTGTTTGGTTCATCGGCTGATGATTTTCCTGGGGAAACGTCAGTTATAAATGCGCGGCTATGTTCTTCGTCTCAAACAGGACGTTTGTGAGGTCCCACCAGACCGCTGCTAAACATAAAAACAATGCCAGGGCTTAATTCAATGAGTGTTAGTAACCCAACCCTGATCACGTTCGTGATCTATATCGTGGCAATGGTGCTGATTGGCTTCATGGCCTATCGCTCCACCAACAACCTTTCTGATTACATTCTCGGTGGCCGTAGTTTGGGCAGCGTAGTGACGGCTTTGTCCGCTGGCGCCTCCGACATGAGCGGCTGGTTGTTGATGGGTTTGCCGGGTGCGATTTATGTTTCCGGTCTGTCGGAAAGCTGGATTGCCATCGGTCTGGTGACCGGTGCCTACCTGAACTGGCTGTTTGTGGCGGGTCGCTTGCGGGTACAGACCGAGCACAACGGCGATGCACTGACCCTTCCGGATTACTTCGCCAGCCGTTTTGAAGACAAGAGCGGGCTGCTGCGGATCATCTCTGCCATCGTGATTCTGGTGTTCTTCACCATCTACTGTGCTTCCGGCATCGTGGCCGGTGCCCGCCTGTTCGAAAGCACCTTCGGCATGCCGTACGAAACCGCACTGTGGGCGGGCGCTGCAGCGACCATCGCCTACACCTTCGTCGGCGGTTTCCTGGCGGTCAGCTGGACGGACACCGTTCAGGCCACCCTGATGATCTTCGCGTTGATCCTGACGCCCATCATTGTGCTGTTGGCGACCGGCGGCGTGGATACCACCTTCCTGGCGATCGAAGCGCAAGACCCAAGCAACTTCGACATGCTCAAAGGCACAACCTTCATCGGCATCATCTCGCTGATGGGCTGGGGTCTGGGTTACTTCGGCCAGCCGCACATTCTGGCGCGCTTCATGGCTGCCGACTCCGTGAAATCGATCGCCAAGGCGCGTCGCATTTCCATGACCTGGATGATCCTGTGCCTGGCCGGTACGGTTGCTGTGGGCTTCTTCGGTATCGCTTACTTCTCTGCACACCCTGAAGTGGCCGGTCCCGTGACCGAAAACCCTGAGCGCGTGTTCATTGAACTGGCCAAGTTGCTGTTCAACCCATGGATTGCCGGTGTATTGCTGTCGGCCATTCTGGCGGCCGTCATGAGCACCTTGAGCTGCCAGTTGCTGGTGTGTTCCAGCGCCCTGACCGAAGACTTCTATAAAGCCTTCCTGCGTAAAAACGCTTCGCAAAAAGAACTGGTGTGGGTCGGTCGCGCCATGGTGCTGGTGGTTGCGTTGATCGCCATCTTACTGGCGGCCAACCCTGACAACCGCGTTCTGGGCCTGGTGAGCTACGCCTGGGCAGGCTTCGGTGCCGCGTTCGGCCCCGTGGTTCTGATCTCTGTGCTGTGGAAAGGCATGACCCGTAACGGCGCGTTGGCCGGTATCGTGGTGGGCGCCATCACCGTCATCGTGTGGAAGCACTTCGAGCTGCTCGGTCTGTACGAAATTATCCCGGGCTTCATCTT
Source organism: Pseudomonas lundensis (assembly GCF_015377145.2). Lineage (NCBI taxonomy): Bacteria > Pseudomonadati > Pseudomonadota > Gammaproteobacteria > Pseudomonadales > Pseudomonadaceae > Pseudomonas > Pseudomonas lundensis. Next base: position 4,492,633 of record NZ_CP062158.2, on the reverse strand, counting down.
CGCCAGCATCGCCATTCTGGCGGTCAGCGCGATGGGCAAAGGCCCGAGCAAGATGATGGTCGAGCGTTTCGATGCGGCCGAGAAAGACTTCAAGCTGAACCAGTGAGTGGATTGAGCCTGGGCTCAAGTCACTGCCTCTGAAAACGGCCCGTCTCCTTTGGACACGGGCCGTTTTTTTATCCACAACCTCAACAGGCACGGAATTCAAGAAGGCGCTCCGTAGGAGGGTTCTTGGTGATTTTGACGAAGCGTCTGAGCCTGTTTTAACTCGTGATTCAACGACTAGCCTTGCACCAGCGCTCGCGTTCGAGCGTTCACTCAAGGAGGTTGTTAATGAGCAGGAAAGTCATTCGCGGCGATATATCGCTGCACAAAATACCGTTTCAGTTCCAGAGCCAGTATGTCTGGACGATTCAGCTGTTTACCGTGTTGCCCAACGGTGTTCGCAAGCAACTCGGGATGATCAGCGAACCCACCTCGATCAGGGAACCCTGGAATTTTGCGTTCAACTTCGATGATGACCATACCCCCGACGGTGTTGGGCACTATGGGATTCGGGTTGAAGTACTGGATGGCACCGTGGTGGTGGCGGATGCCGATCAGAGCTTTTCGATTGCCTGGCATAACGACGCGCCCAGCTTTCAACAACTGGTGCTAGAACCCCAGGCCATCTGAGGGGAACCGCCGTCGAGCGCAGGGAGCGGCATAACGCCTGACGACATGGGCTGCACAGGGTAAACTTCGGCCCCTGCGCAGGAGCAACCATGAACTATCGTCACGCCTTCCACGCCGGCAACCATGCCGACGTCCTTAAACATATTGTTTTGACCCGCCTCATCGCCTTGATGTCGCGTAAAGAGCAGCCCTTTGCCTACCTGGATACCCACGCGGGCATTGGGTTGTACGACCTTCAAGGGGATCAGGCCACTCGCACTGGCGAGTACCTGGAGGGCATTGCACGCCTGTGGGGGCAGAAAGACTTGCCCGCCGTGACGGCGGATTACATGCAAGTGCTGCACAAGCTGAACCCGGACGGTGAGTTGCGTTACTACCCGGGCTCGCCTGAATTGGCGCGGCGTTTGACCCGCTCTCAGGACCGCGTGTTGTTGAACGAGAAACACCCCGAAGACGGTGTGTTGCTCAAAGACAACATGAAGGGCGATCGTCGGGTTGCGGTGCATTTGGGGGAAGGCTGGCATGTGCCGCGTGCGCTGCTGCCCGTGGCCGAAAAGCGTGGGTTGATGCTGATTGATCCGCCGTTCGAAAAGCTCGACGAAATGAAACGCTGCGCCGAGTCGTTGAAAGAGGCCATCAGCCGGATGCGTCAGACGGTGGTAGCCATCTGGTATCCGATCAAGGACAAGCGTCAGCTGCGTCGCTTTTATCAGGATTTGGCGGGTTCAGGCGCGCCGAAACTGTTGCAGGTGGAGTTGTTTGTCCACCCGCTCGACACGCCCAATAGCCTCAATGGCTCGGGCTTGGCGATTGCCAACCCGCCTTGGGGCCTGGAAGAAGAGCTGCGTGAGCTGTTGCCGTGGTTGGCCAAAAAACTGGGGCAAACCCAGGGCGGCTGGCAGATGGAATGGTTGATCGCGGAATAAGGCATCGCCCGCACACACTGACGGTCAGGGCGGTGTGTGGTGGGTGGGCGCAGTCGGCGGCGGTATCGAATCACAGCCTCACGCAGCGTGGCAGCGACCACAGGGTGGCGGGTGTCTGTAGTCGGTGACGCGCTGCGTGAGGCTGCGTGAGGCTGCGACGGGTGTGACACGGTTAACGCGTTATGGCGCTTTAAATCGGGCAGGTCACGCCTGTGCCGCCAATCCCGCAATAACCCTCAGGGTTTTTGGCCAGGTATTGCTGGTGATAAGCCTCGGCAAAGTACACCGTCGGGGCCTCATCAATTTCAGTGGTGATGGTGCCTTTACCTGCTTTGGTCAGTTCGGCTTGGTAGGCCTCTTTGCTGGCCTGGGCGAGTGCGAGTTGTTCAGGCGTGGTGCAATAGATCACCGAACGGTATTGGGTGCCGATGTCGTTGCCCTGGCGCATGCCCTGAGTCGGGTCGTGCAGTTCCCAGAACATTTTCAGCAGTGCTTCATAGCTGACCTTGTCCTGGTCGTAGACCACCAGCACGACTTCAGTGTGGCCAGTCAGGCCCGAGCACACTTCTTCGTACGTCGGGTTGGGGGTCGAGCCGCCCGCATAGCCCACGACGGTGCTGACCACGCCATCTTTTTGCCAGAACTTGCGTTCCGCGCCCCAGAAACAACCCAGGCCGAAAATGGCAAAGCCGACATTGCCAATAAAAGGGCCCAGCAGCGGGGTGTTTTCGAACACGAAATGCTTTTCGGGCAGCACCATAGGCGTTTCACGGCCCGGCAGGGCTTGTTCAGGGGTAGGTAGCACGTTTTTATTCACCAGGATTTCCGAGCGCAAGACCATGTTTCAAGCCCTCTCAGTCAGTTTGTAAAAATGTAGACCGCCAGTGTGCCCGAGTGTTGCGGCGCTGTCAGTCCAGAGGGCCACGTGGGTAGCGTTTGAGTTTTTCCACCAGTTCGCTGCCAGGAATCGGTCGGTCAAACAGGTAGCCCTGGCCCACATCGCAGCGATGGCGGCGCAAGAAGGCCAGTTGCTCGGCGGTTTCAATGCCCTCGGCCACGACTTTGAGCTTGAGGTTGTGCGCCATGGCGATCACGGCCGAGGTGATTTCCATGTCGTCCTGGTTGTCCGGGATCTCATTGATGAAGCTGCGATCGATCTTGATGATGTCGATCGGGAATTTCTTCAAGTAGCTGAGCGATGAGTAGCCCGTACCGAAATCGTCCATGGCCAGGGTCAGGCCCAGTCTTTTCAGTTGGTCGAGCTGCAGGTGAGTGTCTTCGGTGGCTTCGAGCAGCAGGCCTTCGGTCAGTTCCAGCTCCAGCAAACGCGCGGGCAGTTGTTCTTCCTTGAGGATGCTGGCAATCGAGGCAACCAGGTCGGGGTCGGAAAACTGCTTGGGCGACAGGTTAATGGCGACTTGCAGGTTGCCCAGGCCTTCGGCGCTCAACTGCTTGCTCATGCGGCAGGCCTGACGTGCAATCCACTTGCCGATAGGGATGATCAGGCCGGTTTCTTCGGCCACGCTGATGAACTGGTCCGGGCGGATCATGCCGCGCTCCGGGTGGTTCCAGCGCAGCAACGCTTCCATCCCCAGCAACCGGCCTGTGCGCAGGCACAGTTTGGGCTGGTAAAAGACGTCAAGCTCGTTTTGGGTCAGGGCGCGGCGCAGGTTGTTTTCGACGAACAGCTTGTAGCTGGCTTCGGCGTTCAGCGCTTCGGTAAACACTTGAACCTGATGTTTGCCATTGGCTTTGGCTTTGTGCAGGGCAAGGCCTGCGTTACGCATCAAGGTTTGCGGGTCGCGGCCGTGCAGCGGTGCGCTGGCCACGCCTACCGAGCCGGTCACGCTGATTAACTGGTTGTCGACGAACATGGGTTTGTCGAGGGTCATCAACAACTGGCAAGCCATCTGCTGGCCGGCTTCAAGGTCCGTGTCGTCGAGCAGCACCGCGAACTCATTACTGGCAAACCGCGCCAGACTGCCGCTAGGGCTCAGGCTATTGCGCAGGCGGCGTGCGAGGCTGATCAGCAGTTTGTCGCCGGTCTGGTGACCGAGGCTGTCATTGATGCGTTTGAAATTGTCGATGTCCACCAGCAGCAGGCAAAGCGGGGCGTCCTCGTGACGGTTGAAGCGTTCATCCAGGTTGCGAATGAAGGCGGGGCGATTGCCCAGATTCGTCAGGTTGTCGGTATAGGCCAGGCGCTCGATGCGCTGTTGGGCCAGTTTGGACTCGGTAATGTCTTCATAAATACCGATGTAATGCGTCAACTCGCGGTTGTCGCCGTAGACCTTGGAAATCGACAGTTGCCCCCAATAGGGTTCCAGGTTTTTACGTCGGCTTTTGAATTCGCCTTGCCAGCTGTTGCTTTTGCTCAGGCTCGATTGCGCGTCGAACAGCAGTTCGCTGAGGTTCTCCAGCGCGGGCAGCTCGGACAGTTTGTGACCCTGCACTTCTTCGGTGCTGTATTGGGTGATGGCTGTAAAACTGGGGTTTACGTACTCCACCACGCCATCGCAATTGACCAGCAAGAAGGCATTGGCGCTTTGTTCCACGGCCCGCTGGAACAGATGCAGCGCATTGGTGGCCGTGCGCCGGTTGTGATTGTTGATGACCTGCGCGAACTGGTCGGCCAGCTCTCCGGCAAAGGCTATTTCATCGGACTGCCACACGCGGGTGCTGCCTGTTTGCTCAAGGCACAGCACGCCCACCACCTGACCATCGATGCGGATACTGGCGTCGAGCATGGCGTTGACATCGCTCCGGCTGAGGCTGGCAGCCAGTTCGCGGGTGCGTGGGTCACGGGTGGCGTTTTGCGCGTCAATCGAACGGCTGGTGTGCAGGGCTTCGAGGTAATCCGGAAAGTCGCTGGCATCGAAAATATCGTGGGCGACGTAGGCATTACTTTCGCGCTCGTAAGCGGAAATAGGCAGCAGGCGGTTGCCTTCGAGGTTCCACAGGCTGGCGCCGTCGATTTGATAGATGTCGCAGGCGCTGCGGGTGATCAGCTCCGCGGCTTCTTGCAGGGAGTTGTTCTGGCTATAACGATGGCGGGCCAGGCGCAGGATCAAGTCTTGCTGGGCGCGGACACGTTCCAGATGCTGAAGTTGCTCTTGCTGGGCGCGCTGGTTGAGTTCAAGGGCAATCTGCAAGCGGGAGTTCTGGGTTTCGAGATCATCCAGCGGCACCGGGGGCGCGCTGTTGACGGCCGACTCAACCACCAGCAGGTAGCCACGTAACAGGTGCCGATTATGTTGTTTGTAGGCTTCGCCCAGTTCCATCAGGCTCAGCGCGCCCAAGGAGGTGTGCAGGGTGTAATGCACCACGTAATACGGGTTGACCCCCAACTGGAGCTGGATTGCGTCGTGCAACCGGTAGCGTGCTTGCGGTTCCATCAGGCTGGCATAAGGCGACCCCAGCAACGAACACAGCTCCACGGCCGGCAAGCCGAATTGGCGCTCGCAATTAGGGTCCAGGTAAAGCAGTGCCCAGCTGGCGTCATTAAGCCGCTCGAAACGCAGCATCCCGAGCCGGGAAGGCACAGGTAACTGCGTGACGACCTCGGCTGCCGCTCGCGGGACAGCATCGGGTTGGCTTTTCATCGGGAAACTCGCTTCACAAATGCTGTTTACGCATGGGCTGGCGCCTGTTACTGCGGTTTGAGCAGGGTTGCATCATGCTCACTGCGCTGACAAGTGAGCATGCAGGCTAAGTGCTATATGGGGTTATCGGCAGGCAGTCCCATTCCTGCATGCCGACTGTCGTACGTTTCAGATTTATGACTTTCACATCAGGGCGAGGGTCACGGATTCGATTTTTCTGCCTTTTTTATCGTGAAAGTCCACGGTTAACTGGTCCGCTTGCAGCGTCAGGCAAGCGAAATTGTCTTCGCTGATCATGCGGCTGGTCATTGATACCTCATAAGCGCCGGCACTGTTGGTGGCCAAGGGGCGGTCGAAGATCAGGTTGTTGGCTTTGGCGTAGGGCAGCATTTTTGAGTTGCACAGTGGCGAAGAAACGATGCTGTGTACGAGGAAGTCAGGGTCTTGGGTATGCCGCAATTGGCTGGTCAATGAGCCATGAATATCGCCGGATACAAAAATGACGTTTTTGATCTTGTTGGTACGAATGGTCTCAAGAAGACGTGTGCGCTGGGCTGAGTAAGCCTGCCAGCCATCGTCGCCATGTTTGTTTTGGTCGGGGAAGACCAGCACGCTGCTGACAATGAATTTCACTTTGGCCGGGCTCTGGATCAGCCATTTAAGTAGCGCGTTTTCCTGCTCGACGCCCAGCATGCGTTTGTCGCTGTCCTTCAGTGTGCGCTGCGTGCGGCAATCCATGACAAACCAGTCGCTGTCGCCGTCGGCAAACGAGTACCAATAGCGCGATGCCTTTCGGTTGATTTGTCCGTCGGGCAGCCGCTCAAGCGCCGGGCCATGGCTGCACTGATAGATTTCATAAGCACGGATGGCATTTTGATAAAGCGCTTTGTCGGTGCTGCTTTGATTGGCGGGCCAGTTATCCTCGATTTCATGGTCATCGAGAATCATGTACGTCGGTGTGCCCGACATTAAGGTGCGGATGTGAGGCTGAGAAAAGGCGCAGCGGTATTTGTGCGCGATGGAGGGGTAATCACGGTCGGGCGCCACGATGTTCAAATCATCAACGTAGACCTGATCGCCGATCATCAGCAGCGCATCGAGCGGTTGGTGGGCTGACAGCGACTGAATCGCGCTGAAAATGGCGTCCCCGAGTTCGGGCGCAGATGGCACGCCCAAGGTGAGCCTGAGGTAGCGACAAGACCCCACGATATAACGACGTGCCCGATTGCGTTCGGTGCTTGCAGTCTTGAAGGTATAAACGGTTTGTGGCCATTCCAGCGGTATCTTTGCCACGGTTTCGGCGGTGTGGTCGGGGTGCGTGGTGTTGAACCAGCCCGCCTGGTATTCGTAGGGCGTGTCGGCTTCAAGGTTGTCCAGCACCAGGGTGTCGGACATGTCGTAGGCGTCATCGAGCTTTGAGTAAACACCCGAAGACCACAGCGATTCGCCGCGTTTACGGTGCCGAATGCCTGCGAAAACCGGGTAATCCTGGCTGGGGGCGCCGCGCAGAAAAATGCGCGCATGGTGAGCAGTGGTGTAGCCCAGAATTGGGCCGACAGTGGGTCCATTCACATCGAAATCCTTTCTGATGTTTAAAAAAATCCTTTTTTAAACATAGAAGTGGCCCCACTGGATGACCTGTCCGTGAGTTCGACGCGAACTGTAGGCCGCAGCGATCAGCGCCTGTGTGACCCTATCGATATGAACACCGCAAAACACAACCTCCAGCCCGGTGACTGGCGCAACCGGGCTGCTGGCGAGGCGTTACACAATGGAGTCTAAGTCCAGGAAATATGGCTTCCCGGCTGAAGCGACCTCCAAGTCATACCCCGTGAGCTGAGGGATCATCGCGATTTGCACCTGCACCTGGTTCTCGCGCTGGGCCATCCAGCGATCCAGCGTGGGTTGCAACTGGTCAGACTGCGCGGCCGTGCCGTAGACATCCTTGAGGGTCAGGTAACGATCGTTCTGGGTTTTGAGGCGTTGCAGGGCCGTGCCCAGCTTGCCGTACTCGCCTGAATAGTCGTTGACGGTCTGAATGTAGTCGGGCTCGTTATTGGCATACCCCTTGGTGTCGGCGGCTTCTCTGCTCTTGTTCAACACCTGTTTGCGCATGGTTTGCAGCGCCTCACTGACCAGCCTGTACTCACGGTTGGTGACCACCGTCTGACTGTCTTTCTCGGTTTGCTGCCAGCGCCGCAAGGTGGCCCATGAGAACGGGATGTAAGAGCCCGCCAAACTGTGATCCCCAAAACTCATGAACTGTTGGATCAAACCACCGCGCCAAGGAAGATCCCCGTCCTTGGCCAGGGCGCGGGTGCAAGCGGCCTCTTCGATAGAGGCACAACCAGGGTTCCAGAGAATGGAAGATTTTTCCTCGGCGCCGAAACGCACGGGCATGAAGTGGTGCAACGTGCCGTGATGCTCATACGGTTTGCCGCCGACCCGCACCAGGCCTCCGACAAAAATCAAAATGGCCATCACCGGGTTGATCACAAACAGCGAAGCGAGCCCCGGAAGCCAGATGGTACGCCGGGCATTCATCCAGGGCGCGGGTACGCTGGGCACCACGTCGTCGTTGTTGACCATACGATGGTGAACCAGCGGCCTGGCGGCCTCGACGAAAGCCGCATCACCCGCGCGTGGCGCGCCGTAGGTGTAGAGGAGGATGTCGTAGTCGTCATCCGGGGAGTTTCTTAATGCTTCGGCTAGCAGCAAAGCGATTGCCCCGCCCAGACTATGCCCCGAGATGATGACTTTTTGCCCCGTGTGAAAGCGATCGAGGTATTCCTTAATGAAGTTTTTCATCGCCTTGTAGGCATCGTAAAAACCATGGTGAACATGACCAGCACCCTCTTCAAAAGGCACTTGTACAGCATCGGCATCACGCCACCAGTCTGACTTTTCAAGCGTGCCACGTATGCCGATCAGGATGATTTCATCATGGTGCGTGATATAGGCCTGGGTGCTTTTACCACTCAAAATGAACTCATCATGATCGTTGAAAAAATGAAGCTTTTCCGGGTGCTCCTGTTTCTTTTCTTTCTCCGGCAAATTCATTTCATAAAGCGTGGGGTCGAAGGGCAGGATTTCGAAGCGTTTGGAGTAGGGCACCTCTTCATAAAGAGGGTAATAGCGGGTGACCGAAGATTGGTCTTTTTCGACCCTCCAGCTTTGGCGGAAGTTTGCCAGGGCATCCCCGAAAAAGTTGCCAACACTGGGGTTAAATTTGAATTCGACTGTATGGGTAGGCCTGACGGGCGGCTTTTGGCCGAAATCCGAATAACTCAGCCCCGCCATGATGGAGAGCTGATACAAATTCAAGGCGCTGAATTCATTCGCGGTTGAAAGCAGGGGCCTGAAGGCACGCAGAGGGCGAACTTCCAGCACGGTATGGCGATTAGGCATTAGCCCAACACCGTACAGGTCGGACGCGTCTTGCCCCGGCGATAACTGGGCCACTGCGTCAAGCAGTGCTTTTTTGGGCGGGTAGTGACGGTCAACCACCGGCGGTAAATGCGCGCCGTTTTTAACCAGGTCGCGAACCTCCACCTGAATGAAATTGCCGTCGTTCTTATTGGCAGGGTTGTGTTCGGTACGGAAGCCGTCTTTGTGGAAAAAATGGGTTTTTTCTGCTCGGACTTGGAGTTCGGTGATGGGGAGCGGGTAAGATTTTCTAATTTTCAGGTCGTTATACGTCACCTCACTGCCAGCGTAGGAAGTATCAAGGCATAAAATTACAGGGCCCTTATAACACTCATTGATTTTCGCGAAGCCCTCAGAATCCAGAGTGCCTCGGTATATTTGATCTGCACTATCTCTCAAGGTATAGCTCAGCCCTGCATAGGCATCTCCCTTCCCTTGTTCGTCAACGAGTTGAAAACTTACCCAGTTTTCTTTCAAAGGACACGCGAGCATATCCGCACTGAATGCGGGTTCTTCCCAATCGGTTTTTTTTTCGTATGTACTCATAACGAGCATCCTTATTCTGTGCAATTGGGATAGACAGAGCAATCACGACCATCGGGCATTTTGAATTTTTTGAATTGCGGCGGAGTCACACACAGCTCTTCTATATCCCTACCCCAATTTCCTTTGCAGGGTTTCCAGCCAGCGACTGTCTTAATCCAGTAGCGGTCGAAATAAGGCTCTTCCTCCTTCGCCACACTTAACACCAACTTGACTGTCGAGTCCGCCAACTGATCGCGGTGTAACCTGCCACCAATCATGCGTTTTTCCATTTCGCCATTTGCACCCACGGCCCTGCATTGCAATATTTTTCTGATCACACGTTTGGACCCAACTGTGCGAAACAGCCACTGGCATTGCCCGTTAAAAACCTGGGCCTGTGGTGTTGACGTGGCGGGGGACAGCGCGGAGGGTTCTTGACTGATAGAAAAGCCGGCAGACGCCAAACTCATGTCTCGTTCACGCTTGCCCCACTGTCCCTCAATATTCATCGTGAGTTCCTGAAGCACTGTCGGGCAACCATGTTCGGTGTCAGTCAATGGCACTTTGAATTCAACCTGATGTGCCGTATTAGGTTGTTCTGGTTTAAAGTGAAGACGACCTATGCGGAATGGTTTTCCGGATCGGCCCGTGCAGGACTCGCCTGGCCCGGGTACGTAATCTGCAGTACCCGTTACAGTGAAGTTTTCAGGTACTTCAGCCCGAACAGTGAAGGTTTTGGGTGGGGTGACGGAGCAGCCCGATACCACCAAAGTAAAAGCTCCTAGGCATAAAGCCTGCCCCCATTTGATGGTGGGTAGAAACTGCTTACAATTTTCCGTCCTTACATGTTTTTTCATTTTTTAATGTCCTTATTCAGTGCAGTTGGGATAAACAGTGCAATCGCGACCGTCGGGCATTTTGAAGTTTTTAAATTGCGGGGGACTTACGCATAATTCTTCTATATCCCGCCCCCAATTCCCTTTACAAGGTTTCCAGCCAGCGGCTGTCTTAATCCAGTAGCGATTGAAATAAGGCTCCTCCTCCTTTGCCACACTTAACACTAACCGGACTGTCGAGTCCGCCAACTGATCGCGATGCAAGCGGCCGCCGATCATGCGTTTTTCCATGTCGCCGTTTGCATTCAAGGCTCTGCACATCGGGATTTTTACGATGTAGCGATATAGGCCCATGGTTCTGAATAACCACTGGCATTGCCCTTTGAACACTTGAGCGACGGGAGTTTGTCCTGAGGGTTCGTCTGAAACAGAAAAACTGGCTGTTTCTTGTCCCATATCTAATTCGCGGGGTCCCCATTGCCCCTCAATAGTCAGCTTCAGTCCTCGCAGTACCATCGAGCAGCCATGGTCGTCGTCGGTCAGTGGGACTTTGAACTCAACTTGATGGGCTGTTTTGGGTTGCTCCGGCTTGAAAAACAGGCTGCCTGTCGTGAACGCTTCGCCGGAGGGGGGGATGCAGGTTTCACCGGGCGCGGGTTTGTAGTTGGCAGTGCCGGTCACCGTGAAGTTCTCAGGCACGTCAGCCTGAAAGGTGAAGGTTTTGGGTGGGGTCATTGAGCAACCCGAGATCAACAAAGCGAAAGCGCCCAGGCACACTGTTTGCACCCAGTTGATGACGAGTATTCGCACGTTCCCATCGCAAATGTTTAGACGTGTTTTCATTGTTTATTGTTCTTGCTCAGTGCAGTTGGGATAAACAGTGCAATCGCGACCGTCGGGCATTTTGAAGGGTTTGAAATCGGTGGTGTTTCCTCGGCAAAAGCCATAGCGATCATCCAAGCCTTCCCCATACATCGCTTCCAACCCGTCGGAAACTTAACCCAGTTATCCCCAACCGCTGGTTCTTCTTCCTTCGCCACAGACAACACCAACTTGACCGTCGAGTCCGCCAACTGATCGCGGTGCAAACGACCGCCGATCATGCGTTTTTCCATATCGCCGTTTGCATTCAAGGTTCTGCACATCGGGATTTTTACGATGTGGCGATATGGGCCCATAGTTCTGAATAACCACTGGCATTGCCCTTCAAACACTCGAGGCGTAGAGGCTTGTTGCGAGGTTTCATCTGAAATAGAGAAGTTGGCAGATTCTTGTGAAGTATGCTCTCTGCCTGGCCCCCACCGCCCCTCAATAGTCAGCTTCAAACTGTGAAGCACTGACGAGCAACCATGTTCGTTGTCGGTCAGTGGCACTTTAAATTCAACTTGGTGGGCCGTTTTTGGCTGGTCCGGCTTGAAGTGCAGACGACCGACGCGGAACGGTTTGCCGGATCGGCCCGTGCAGGTTTCTCCGGGCGCAGGTATGTAATTGCCTGTGCCCGTCACCGTAAAGTTTTCAGGCACGTCAGCCTGAAAGGTGAAGGTTTTGGGTGGGGTCATTGAGCAACCCGAGATCAACAAAGCGAAAGCGCCCAGGCACGCTGTTTGCACCCAGTTGATGGCGGGTATTCGCACGTTCCAATCGCAAATGTTTAGACGTGTTTTCATTGTTTATTGTTCTTGTTCAGTGCAGTTGGGATAAACAGTGCAATCGCGACCGTCAGACATTTTGAAGTTTTTGAAGTCGGTGGTGTTTCCAAGGCAGAAGGCATCCCTATCGTCAAGATCTTCTCCCATACAGCGTTTCCATCCCTGAGGAAACTTAACCCAGTTATCCCCAACCGCTGGTTCTTCTTCCTTCGCCACAGACAACACCAACTTGACCGTCGAGTCCGCCAACTGATCGCGGTGCAAGGGGCCGCCGATCATGCGTTTTTGTATTTCGCCTTTCGCATCGAGGGCCCTGCATTTAAGTATTTTCCTGATAAAACGCTTAGGGCCGACCGTGCGAAACAGCCACTGACATTGCCCGTTAAAGATCTGGGTCTGTGGTGTTGACGTGGCGGGGGGCAGTGCTGAGGGCTCATCACTGACGGAGAAACCGGCAGACGCCAAACTCATGTCCAGTTCACGTTTGCCCCACTGTCCTTCAATCATCAGCTTCAGCCCTCGCAGTACCATCGAGCAGCCATGGTCGTCATCGGTCAGTGGGACTTTGAACTCAACTTGATGGGCTGTTTTGGGTTGCTCCGGCTTGAAGAACAGGCTGCCTGTCGTGAACGCTTCGCCGGAGGGGGCGATGCAGGTTTCACCGGGCGCGGGTTTGTAGTTGGCAGTGCCCGTCACCGTAAAGTTTTCAGGCACGTCAGCCTGAAAGGTGAAGGTTTTGGGTGGGGTCAGTGAGCAGCCGGTAAGGAGGCTCATGCTGGTGCTCAAGAGCCATGCACGCAGGTTGGGCTTCATAGGGGCGTTTCTCCCGCCCAGAACTGCACTTCGCTCAACAGTCGCTCAAAGTGGGCCTGGGGCGTTTCGTGGTCGCGGGGGGACCAGTTTTTTATCAGCGGCCGCTCCAGGGTCTCTAAACGGTGCAGCACTAAAAAGTGCAGCTGTTCGGGCGTGTTCCAGTTCCAGTGCCGCGCTTGGGTCAGTTGCTCGGCCAGCCACTCGTCCGGGGCTCGATGCTGGCTGAGTGTGAGCATTTCATCGCTGCGTTCGGCCCACAGGTAGCGGTAGATATTGGTGTGCAGGATGTCGATGGCCAGCAACGGCGGGGCCGGGACGTTGAGCCACGCCGGTTGGTCGGGTACGGGGTGTTCACCGGGCGCGGGGTTGTGGGTGACGTCCCAGCGCGATTGGGCCCAGTAACACACGCTGGTGACAGGCCCCAGGTAGCCGGGCCGAGCGTCTTCTGGCATGAACGCCAGCGCCCGGGCCAGTACCCGGTTGTCGTGGAAACGGTACAGCGCCTGATTCGGGCGGGTGCCGGTGATGATGCGTTCGCGCCAGTGCCGGGTCAGGGCGGGCAGTTGCTGTTGGGGCAGGCTGGCCAGCCAGCCCCAGTGGCGCTGCGGCTCGGCCAGCAGTGTGTCGAGCACGGCGTATTCCCGGGGCTCGATGATGAAGATAAAGGGCCCGGCATCGGCCAGTTCGCTGACCGGGGTCTGGTGATAGACCCCGCAGTAGCGTTCGTAATCGCAGCTTCGCAACAACTGTTGACGGGTCTCGCGCTCGTCTTCGGAGTCCAGCACCAGGGCAATGGCCTGGCCGAGTTGACGCTGTTCGCTCATCCATTGCACGACGGTGGTGAGGCTCATGATGTGGCTCCTTGCGGCAGGCAGACGCCGTCTTTGCACGCCTCGCAGAGGGGGCAGAAGTCAGTCCCCTTGGCTTTACTGGCCTTCATCAGGGCCGACAGTGTGGGCGCAATCAGAGGTTTGGCCGCGATGGCCTGCGCCTGGGCTGCCTGCAATGGCGCGACGCCGGGCACGGGCGCACCGCCGACCACGATCGGCACGCTGCTGAAAATACCCCCGCCATTGATCACGATGTGTTGGCCGCCCGCGCTCAGGGTCAAGCTGGCCCCGGCGTTGATTACCACGTGGGTCGCGGTGACATGGGCGTGGGCTCCCCCCTGCATCACCCACGTGCCGTCGACCTGGGTACTGCTGTTGCCGGTGACCGACAGTTGCTCGTTGCCTTCGATCACGGTGTCGCGCAGCCCTTGGGTGGTGTGCTGTTCGTTGCCTTTGATGAGGCTGGTGCTGTTGCCGCCAACCTGCTCGAAACGGTCGTTATCAATCAGGCTGCGGCTGTCGCGGGTGATGTGTTCGGCGCGGTCGCGGCCGATTTTTGTGTCGCTGTCGTTCAGCACGATGTGTTCGAGATCGCGCTGTGCCCGCAGAAAGATTTTTTCCTGCCCGGCACGGTCTTCAATTGACAGTTCGTTGTAACCGCCGGTGTGCGGCGAGCTGTGGCTGCGCATCACTGTTCGGGTTTTATTGGCCGGCAGCGGGTAGGGCACAGGTGTTGATGTGTTGGGCACGCAGCCGGTGATCAGCGGTTTGTCGGGGTCTCCTTCGACATAGGTGACCACCACCTCCATGCCGACGCGGGGGAGGGTACTGGCCCCGAAATGCTTGCCCGCCCAGCTCGATGACACGCGTACCCAGCAACTGCTTTTGTCGCTGTCCAGTTCGGCCCGGTCCCATGGCAGCTCGATCCGCACGCGTCCCAGTTCATCGCAAAAAATCTCTTGGCCCTCCGGGCCGGTCACGCGGGCGGTCTGGGTCACGAGCGGAGGGCGCGGGGGTGTCAGGGGCGGGCGGTAGAACACGTCCCACGGGATGGCGCTGAACTGGTTGCGGTAACCCTGGGTGAAGCCGTCTGCGGGTTGCACATCGCTGCTGACGGACTCTTCCAGCGCCTGGGGCTGCAGGCCTTCGTGATGGACGCTGAGCAGCAACCACAAGTCGTTACAGGCTTTACGCGGGTGTTGGGTCAGGGTGAAGAAGTGGCCGCTGCGTAACACGGGCTGATCGCTATGGCCTTCAGCCAGGCGATAGTCGCTGCGATGGCGCTCCAGGGCTTGCCGGGCCAGTTGCATGCCGCGTTTCTCGGTGTCGATCAGCGCCGGGTACTGATAGTCCTCGAGCGCGGGGGCAACGTCGGCCGTGAAAGTGCTTTGCAGCAGCAGGCTGGGGCGCTTGAGGTCGTAATCGCGACGCGTCACGGTGCTGGTCCGGGTGCTCAGGCGCTGGGAGAACTGCTGAATCACAGGGTGGTCGGCCACGGTGCCAGTGCCTTGTTGGTAAGGCGTTTCTCCCAAAAGAGGAAAGTAGGTCTGGGTGTCTGTGAAGACCAGCAAGTGACCGTCTTTACTGTGCTGGTGATGCCAGGCGATGCCCTCTTCGGCGCACAGGCGCTGCAAGAACTCAAAATCAGTCTCGGCGTATTGCGTGCAGTATTCACGCACCGGGCTGTGGTGGACGTTGAAGGCGTAAGCATCTGCCTGGATGCCATGGCCCCCAAGCACCTTGGCCAGCACTTGCGGCACGCTCAGGTGCTGGAAAATGCGCGGGTTCTGGCTGAACTGCAAATAGTGCAGGGCGGGTACAAGGCTGACGCTATAACGCGTCAGGCGCTTGCCGGATTCCCCGACGTATACCTCTTCGATATGGCCGTGGAGCCCTTCGCCTTTATGGCCGAACTGTAGAAAAGCGGGTTGGCACAATAATGATTCCAGATCGATATTCGAATTTTCGCTGACCAACTCGATGCGAATGGCGTACAGCTGGCTGATCGCTTCCTTGCCGTTGAATGCCAAGACTTTGAAGTCGTTACGCACCTTCGGGATGAGCAAGGAAAAGTGAGCTGTATTGGCCTGCGCGAACATGTTTTTTACCCATGAAAAGAGTGAATTCAGCCCCGCAGGCCTGAATGGGAGCTAAGTGGATAATCAACTTTCATGCCACTGTTTTTTAACGCCTTGTTTATACGGTAGTTATTTTTTTTTGGATTTTTAGAGGGGTAATTTACCCGTCAAAAGTTAGGGAAAGTTCGAAAAAGTGCGCAAGAAGTTGCGCAGTACTGTGCAACTTCTTGCGCACTTGCTTGAATGTATTGAACAGTAAGGGCTTCAGCGATGTATCCACACACTTATCCACAATGGGGTGTGCAAGAAGTTGCGCATAATGGCCTTGGGCTATTATGTTTTTGAGGGTGTTTTTCGGGCAAAAAAAGCCCCGCCAAATGGGCGGGGTTGAGGTACGAGCGTGGCGCTCGGAAAACAGTGCGCGGCCCCGGTCTTCGGTGAAGAAGACCGGGGTCAGGCTTACAGCAAGATGGTGCGGATATCAGCCAGCAACTGGCTCAGGCGCTGGGTGAAACGTGCAGCGGCAGCGCCGTTGATCACGCGGTGATCGTAGGACAGCGACAGGGGCAGCATCAGTTTGGGCTGGAAGGCTTTGCCGTCCCAGACAGGCTGAATGGTTGCCTTGGAGACACCCAGGATCGCCACTTCCGGCGCGTTGACGATCGGCGTGAAGCCGGTGCCGCCAATGTGGCCGAGGCTGGAAATGGTGAAGCAGGCGCCTTGCATGTCGTCAGCGGTGAGCTTCTTGTCGCGGGCTTTGGCAGCCAGCGCAGCGGCTTCGGCAGCCAGTTGCAGCAGGCTCTTCTGATCAACGTTCTTGATCACAGGAACCAGCAAGCCGTCCGGTGTGTCCACGGCGAAGCCGATGTGCACGTATTTCTTGCGGATGATGGCTTTGCCGCTTGGCGCCAGCGAGCTGTTGAAGTCGGGCATTTCCTTGAGCAGGTGGGCGCACGACTTGAGCAGCAGGGGCAGTACGGTCAGTTTCACGCCGGCCTTTTCAGCCACGGCTTTTTGCGCGACGCGGAAAGCTTCCAGCTCAGTGATGTCAGCCTGATCGAACTGCGTCACGTGAGGGATGTTCAGCCAGCTGCGGTGCAGGCTCGACGCGCCGATTTGCATCAGGCGGGTCATGGCCACTTCTTCGACTTCACCGAAACGGCTGAAATCGACAGCCGGAATCGGGGGAATGCCAGCACCACCGGTTGCACCGGCGGCCGGAGCGTCCTTGGCCTTCTGCATCATCGCTTTGACGTAGGCTTGCACGTCTTCTTTCAAGACGCGCCCGTGCGGACCGCTCGGGCTCACGGCGTTTAGCTCGACGCCGAACTCGCGGGCCAGCTGACGCACAGCAGGGCCTGCGTGAACTTTGGCGCCTGTTGGCGCAGGCGCGGCGGCCGGGGCAGGGGCTGCCTCGGCTTTGGCGGCTGGCGCAGGGGCTGCAGCGGTAGGCGCTTCAGTTTTGGCCGGAGCCGGGGCGGCTGGCGCAGGTGCAGCAGGTGCCGCCGCGCCTTGAACCTTGAGCTTGAGGATGAAATCGCCAGTGCCGACTTCGTCATCGAGCTTGACCGAAATGCTTTCCACCACACCGGCAGCTGGCGATGGAATTTCCATGCTGGCCTTGTCGGATTCGAGGGTGATCAGCGATTGATCGGCCTCAACGGTGTCGCCAGCCTTGACCAGAATCTCGATGATTTTGGCTTTGCCCGACGAGCCGATGTCCGGGACGTGAATGTCCTGCACGGTGGCTTCTGCCGGGGCCGCAGCGGCGGGTGCCTGGGCGGCTGGCGCTTCTGCGGCAGGGGCTTTGGCAGGCTCATCAGCGGCGGCCGGAGCGGCGGCTTCAGGCGCCGCGCTGGCGCCCTCGGCTTCCAGCTCCAGCAGTTCGTCGCCTTCTTTGAGGCGGTCGCCCAGGTTAACTTTCAGGCTCTTGACGATACCGGCCTTGGGCGCAGGGATTTCCATGCTCGCCTTGTCCGATTCCAGCGTCAGGATGCTCTGGTCGGCTTCAATGCGGTCGCCGACCTTTACAAACAGTTCGATGACTTCACCTTCACCGCTGCCGATGTCAGGTACTCGAATGAGTTCGCTCACAAATATTCTCCTCAGCAGTCCAGTGGGTTGCGTTTTTCCGGGTTGATGCCGAACTTGACGATGGCTTCAGCCACCACCTTGGGTTCGATATCGCCACGGTCAGCCAGCGCTTCAAGGGCTGCCAACACCACGAAGTGACGGTCTACTTCAAAGAAGTGACGCAGTTTTTTGCGGCTGTCGCTGCGGCCGAAACCGTCAGTGCCCAGCACTTTGAATTCCTTGACCGGCACCCACTGGCGAATCTGTTCAGCGAACAGCTTCATGTAGTCAGTCGACGCGATAACCGGACCTTTACGGCCACTCAGGCACTCTTCAACGTAGCTGACCTGTGGCTTCTGGCCAGGGTGCAGGCGGTTGGCACGTTCAACGGCCAGGCCGTCGCGACGCAGTTCGTTGAAGCTGGTAACGCTCCACACGTCAGCACCGATGTTGAATTCGTCACGCAGGATCTTCGCAGCTTCACGCACTTCACGCAGGATGGTGCCGGAGCCCATCAGTTGAACGTGGTGAGCGGCTTCCTTGGTGTCTTCTTCAAGCAGGTACATGCCCTTGACGATGCCTTGCTCGACACCGGCCGGCATGGCTGGCTGCTGGTAGGACTCGTTCATCACGGTGATGTAGTAGAAGACGTCCTGTTGCTCTTCGGTCATCTTCTTCATGCCGTCCTGAATAATCACCGCCAGCTCATAGCCGTAGGTCGGATCGTAGGTGCGGCAGTTCGGGATGGTTGCAGCCAGGATGTGGCTGTGACCGTCTTCGTGTTGCAGGCCTTCACCGTTGAGCGTGGTGCGCCCGGCGGTGCCGCCGATCAGGAAGCCACGGGTGCGGCTGTCGCCAGCGGCCCAGGCCAGGTCGCCAATACGCTGGAAGCCGAACATCGAGTAGAAGATGTAGAACGGCAGCATTGGCTGGTTGTGGTTGGAGTACGAAGTACCGGCGGCGATGAAGGAGCTCATGGCGCCTGCTTCGTTGATGCCTTCTTCGAGGATCTGACCTTTCTTGTCTTCGCGGTAGAACATCACCTGGTCTTTGTCGACGGGCTCGTAGAGCTGGCCGGCGGACGAGTAGATGCCCAACTGACGGAACATGCCTTCCATACCGAAGGTACGGGCTTCGTCCGGGATGATCGGGACGATGCGCTGGCCGATGTCTTTGTCTTTGACCAACTGGGCCAGGATGCGCACGAACGCCATGGTGGTGGAGATTTCGCGATCGCCGGAGCCGTCAAGGATGGCCTTGAGGGTGTCCAGTGGCGGAGTCGGAATGCTCATGCTCTTGGCGCGACGCTGAGGCACAAAACCGCCCAGTGCCGTACGACGCTCGCTCAGGTAGCGGGCTTCAGCGCTGCCTTCTTCGGGTTTGAAGAACGGCAGGTTTTCGATTTCTTCGTCTTTGACCGGAATGTCAAAGCGGTCGCGGAACAACTTCAGGCTGTCGACGTCGACTTTCTTGGTGTTGTGCGCTGTGTTTTTCGCTTCGCCGGCACCGGTGCCATAACCCTTGATGGTCTTGGCCAGGATGACGGTTGGCTGGTCTTTGTGGTTGACCGCTTCGTGGTACGCCGCGTAGACCTTGTACGGGTCGTGGCCGCCACGGTTGAGTTTCCAGATTTCGTCGTCGGACAGGTCTGCAACCATCGCCTTGAGTTCAGGCGTGTTGAAGAAGTGTTCACGGACGAACGCGCCGTCTTTGGCTTTGTAGTTCTGGTACTCGCCGTCGATGACTTCGTCCATGCGGCGTTGCAGGATGCCGTCGACGTCTTTGGCCAGCAGCGGGTCCCAGAAACGGCCCCAGATGACTTTGGTCACGTTCCACTGAGCACCGCGGAACACGCCTTCGAGTTCCTGGATGATCTTGCCGTTGCCGCGAACCGGGCCGTCGAGGCGCTGCAGGTTGCAGTTGATGACAAAAATCAGGTTGTCGAGGTTTTCGCGGCCTGCCAACGAGATGGCGCCCAGGGATTCCGGCTCGTCACACTCGCCGTCGCCCAGGAAACACCAGACTTTTTGCTTGCCGGCCGGGATGTAGCCACGGGCTTCCAGGTACTTCATGAAGCGTGCCTGGTAGATCGCCTGAATCGGACCCAGACCCATGGAAACGGTCGGGAACTGCCAGAAGTCAGGCATCAGCCAAGGGTGCGGGTAGGACGAGAGGCCCTGACCGTCGACTTCCTGGCGGAAGTTGTTCATTTGTTCTTCGGTGATGCGGCCTTCCATGAACGCACGGGCGTAAACGCCCGGGGAGGTGTGGCCCTGGAAGTAGATCAGGTCGCCGCCGTGTTCTTCGGTCGGGGCCTGGAAGAAGTAGTTGAAGCCGATGTCATACAGGGTTGCGCTGGAAGCGAAGCTGGAGATGTGACCGCCCAGGTCAGAATCTTTCAAGTTCGTGCGCATAACCATGGCCATGGCGTTCCAGCGAACCAACGAGCGAATGCGGCGTTCCATGAACAGGTCGCCAGGCATGCGTGCTTCGTGGGTCACGGGAATGGTGTTGCGGTATGGCGTTGTGATGGCGTACGGCAGCTGCGAACCGGTGCGAGTAGCGAGCTCACCCATACGGGTCATCAGATAGTGAGCACGGTCTTCGCCTTCTTTGTCGAGAACCGATTCCAGGGCGTCCAGCCATTCCTGGGTTTCGACGGGATCGAGGTCTTGCATGGCTTGCTCCAGGGCGGAAAGGCTTCCAGAATCGGTTGCCTGAGTTTGCGACTGGCCTTGTGGGCAGACGACATAAATTCTTGGATAGCCGGAAGTAGATTCCGGGGTTGTGTAGTTTTACTACAAATCGTTGGCCATTTCAGCCTTTCAAATGGGTGAGTCAGTAGTAAAACTACAGGATAGGCTTCAACGGCCCCCTGTTTGCTTGTGTGAAAAATCGATACTGTTGGTGCGAAATTTATCTTTTTGCCGAGTTGTCGCAGGTTTTGTGCCAATAAAAAACAATTGTCAGCTATTTATAACCTTTGTTCGACAGTCGGATTAAACCGCTGTTTCTTCCTGTCACCGTACCCGGCATTCCCTTCGCCGATCAAGGATAGACCATGAGCCTTCCGTCGCTTGCTCCAATCCCCTCCCTTTTAATGCCCGTTGCGAACCGTGCCGAACAGTCCTGGCGCGCTGCAGTGGCCGGGCTTGACGGCGGGCCGGGGCTGGACGATTGGTCTGACGCGCGCTGGGCAGCGTTCAGTCGCGTCAGTGCGGCCAGCGACTTCTTTATTGAGCAGGCGGTGCGCGACCCGATGATGTTGCTGGAGCTGGCGAGCTTCGGTGAGCTGGACCGCAACTTCGCGCCTGGCGAGCTGTGCGGGCAAATTGCTGCCGCTGTGCAGCAGGCGCAAACCGATGAGGAGTTGGCTCGCGTGTTGCGTCGCCAGCGCACGCGGCAGCAAGTGCGCATCATTTGGCGCGACCTGACCCGCCAGGCGGATTTGATCGAAACCTGCCGCGACCTGTCGGACATGGCCGATGCCTGCATCGATCAGGCTTATCGCTGGCTGTACGAACGTCATTGCCAGCAGTTCGGCACACCGATCGGGCAGCGCAGCGGCGAGCCCCAGCCGATGGTGATTCTGGGCATGGGCAAGCTCGGGGCGGTGGAGCTGAACCTGTCGTCGGACATCGACCTGATCTTTGCCTACCCCGAAGGGGGCGAAACGGTCGGCGCCAAGCGTCCGCTGGACAATCAGGAGTTCTTCATTCGTTTGGGCCAGCGCCTGATTAAAGCGCTGGACCCCATGACCGTCGACGGTTTTGTATTCCGCGTCGACATGCGTTTGCGCCCGTATGGCTCGTCCGGGGCGTTGGTGCTGAGCTTCAATGCGCTGGAGCAGTATTACCAGGACCAGGGCCGCGACTGGGAGCGGTACGCGATGATCAAGGCCCGCGTGGTGGCGGGCGATCAAGTCATGGGCGCGCAATTGCTCGATCTGTTGCGCCCGTTCGTGTACCGGCGCTATCTCGATTTTTCGGCGATTGAAGCGCTGCGCACCATGAAGCAGCTGATTCAGCAGGAAGTGCGGCGCAAAGGCATGGCCGACAACATCAAGCTGGGGGCGGGCGGGATTCGCGAGGTTGAATTCATTGCTCAGGCCTTCCAGTTGATTCACGGGGGGCGAGACCTGAGCCTGCAACAGCGCCCGCTGCTCAAAGTGCTGAGCATTCTGGAGGGGCAAGGCTATTTGCCTGCCGCTGTGGTCAGTGAATTGCGCGAAGGCTATGAATTTTTGCGCTACACCGAGCACGCGATTCAAGCGATTGCCGATCGCCAGACCCAGATGCTGCCCGACAGCGAGCTGGACCAAGCGCGCATTGCGTTCATGATGGGGTTTGACAGTTGGGCCGCGTTTCACGCGCAACTGATGGCGTGGCGAGGGCGAATTGACTGGCATTTCCGTCAGGTGATTGCCGACCCGGACGACGAAGAAGACATCGATGACGGTGAGCTGATTGTCGGCGGGGAATGGTTGCCGCTGTGGGAAGAAGTTCAGGACGATGCAGCGGCGTGCGTTCAACTTGAAGAGGCCGGGTTTGTCGACGCGCCCAAGGCACTGAAACAACTGGCCAGTCTGCGTTCCAGTCCGCAACTGCGCGCGATGCAGCGCTTGGGGCGGGAACGTCTCGACGCGTTTATCCCGCGCCTGCTGGCCCAAGCGGTTGAACACGCCAACCCGGATTTGGTGCTGGAACGGGTGTTGCCGCTGGTGGAAGCCGTGGCCCGTCGCTCGGCGTATCTGGTGTTGTTGACCGAAAACCCCGACGCGCTGCGCCGTCTGTTGACCTTGTGTGCGGCCAGCCCGTGGATCGCTGAGCAAATCACGCGCTTTCCGCTGCTGCTCGATGAGTTGCTGAATGAGGGCCGTCTGTTCAAGCCGCCCCTGGCACCGGAGCTGGCTGCGGAGTTGCGTGAGCGCCTGACGCGCATTCCGGAAGATGACCTGGAACAGCAGATGGAAGCGCTGCGTAACTTCAAGCTGGCGCACCGTTTGCGCGTGGCGGCGTCGGAAATCGCGGGCAGCCTGCCTTTAATGAAGGTCAGCGATTACCTGACATGGCTGGCCGAGGCCATTCTGGAACAAGTGCTGGCGCTGGCCTGGCGTCAGACGGTGGCCAAATACGGCACGCCGCAGCGCACCGACGGCAGCCTGTGCGACCCCGGCTTTATTATTGTCGGCTACGGCAAAGTGGGCGGTATCGAACTGGGGCACGGCTCTGATCTGGACCTCGTGTTTATCCACGATGGCGACCCGAACGCCGATACCGACGGGCCAAAACCCATCGACAGCGCACAGTTTTTCACCCGCCTGGGGCAGCGGATCATTCACTTGCTCACCGCGCAAACCAACTCTGGCCAGTTGTATGACGTCGATATGCGCTTGCGTCCGTCAGGCGCTTCCGGGTTGTTGGTCAGCTCCCTCGGTGCTTTTGAGCGCTATCAGCAAAACGAAGCCTGGACCTGGGAGCATCAGGCGTTGGTGCGCGCCCGTGTGCTGGTGGGCTGCAAGCAAGTGGGCAGTGCGTTCGAGCAGGTGCGCGCCAGCGTGCTGGGCCGCGAGCGGGACTTGCCCACGTTGCGTCAGGAGGTCAGCGAGATGCGGGCCAAGATGCGCGACAACCTCGGCACGCGCATAACCGCCGCCGGCCTGGGTGAAAACGCCTTCGAGGCCACGGTGCCGTTCGACCTCAAGCAGGACGCCGGAGGTATCGTCGATATTGAATTTATGGTGCAATACGCGACCCTTGCATGGGCGCGGGACTACCCGCAGTTGCTCCGTTTCACCGATAACATCCGCATTCTGGAAGGGCTGGAAGAGGCCGGGTTGATGCCCGCCGCCGATGCCAGCCTGCTGCGCGAGGCTTACAAGGCCTTTCGTGCCGTTGCCCACCGCCAGGCCTTGCAGAAGGAAGCCGGGGTGGTCACGGGCGATCAGTTTGTCGTCGAACGTCAGAACGTACGGCGCATTTGGTCTGAGCTGGGCCTGGGCCCGGTCAGCCAGAACACAGAGTTAAAGCTGTAAAACGTATCCGGCGGGCCCATAAGGTCCGTCCAATTTGCCTGTCGTCTCAAGGCGCAGGTGCTGGATTCTTTGAGGAGCGTAATGATGTCGATGGCTGATCGTGATGGTGTGATCTGGTATGACGGCAAATTGGTGCCGTGGCGTGACGCAACAACCCACGTGCTGACCCATACCCTGCACTACGGCATGGGCGTGTTTGAAGGCGTGCGTGCGTACGAAACCCCGCAGGGCGCCGCGATTTTCCGCCTGCAGGCGCACACTGACCGCCTGTTCGATTCGGCCCACATCATGGGCATGAAGATCCCGTTCAGCAAAGACGAAATCAACGAAGCGACCCGCGTGGCGGTGCGTGAAAACAACCTCGACAGCGCCTACATTCGCCCGATGGTGTTCTACGGGTCTGAAGCCATGGGCCTGCGTGCCACCGGGCTGAAAGTCCACGTGATCATCGCGCCGTGGAGCTGGGGTGCCTATATGGGCGCCGAAGCACTGGAAGTCGGGATCAAGGTGCGTACCAGCTCCTTCACCCGCCACCACGTGAACATTTCCATGACCCGTGCCAAGGCCAACGGTCACTACATCAACTCGATGCTGGCCCTGCAGGAAGCGATTTCCGGCGGTGCCGACGAAGCGCTGTTGCTGGATCCGGAAGGTTTCGTGGCCGAAGGCTCGGGCGAGAACGTGTTTCTGGTCAAGGATGGCGTCATCTATACCCCGGACGTGACCGCGTGCCTCAATGGCATCACCCGCAGCACGATCCTGACCCTGGCCACCGAGCTGGGTTACAAATTTGTTGAAAAACGCATCACCCGCGACGAGGTGTACATCGCTGACGAAGCGTTCTTTACCGGCACGGCCGCTGAAGTGACGCCGATTCGTGAAGTCGACGGGCGTCAAATCGGGATCGGCCGTCGTGGTCCGATCACTGAAAAACTGCAAAAGGCTTACTTTGATCTGGTTACCGGCAAAACGTCGGCCCACGCCGAGTGGCGTACACTGGTCAAATAAAGCGAAATGGCATCACAGCGGGGAGGCGAAAGCCTGAGACCCGCCAGTTAAGAACAGGCTGCCCCTGCACGAGCGAGTTCGCTCACTCTTGCGGCTGATGGCCCTTGACTGGCGAGCATCAGGCGAATGCCTCCCTTGCTTGTTTATGGAAACTTATGAAAATTTTGATCGTTGGGCCCAGCTGGGTCGGTGACATGGTGATGGCGCAGACACTGTTCCAGTGCCTGAAACAGCGTCACCCAGAGTGCGAAATCGATGTGCTGGCGCCTGAGTGGAGCCGGCCGATTCTCGAGCGCATGCCTGAAGTTCGCCAGGCCTTGAGCTTTCCGCTCGGCCACGGCGCACTGGAACTGGCCACGCGGCGCAAGATCGGCAAGTCCCTCAAGGGTCAGTACGATCAGGCCATCCTGCTGCCCAATTCACTGAAATCGGCGCTGGTGCCGTTTTTCGCCGGGATTGCCAAGCGCACCGGCTGGCGCGGCGAATTTCGCTACGGCCTGCTGAACGACGTGCGCACGCTCGACAAAGAACGCTACCCGCTGATGATCGAGCGCTTCATGGCGCTGGCGTATGCGCCGGGCGCCGCGTTGCCTACGCCGTACCCGCGCCCGGCCTTGCAAATTGACCCGCAAAGCCGCGACGCCGCGCTCAACACCTTTGGCCTGACCCTCGACCGCCCGGTGCTGGCGTTGTGCCCAGGCGCGGAATTCGGTGAGTCCAAGCGCTGGCCGTCTGAACACTACGCCAACGTCGCTGAACAGAAGATCCGCGAAGGCTGGCAGGTGTGGCTATTCGGTTCGAAAAACGATCACGCGGTGGGCGAAGAGATCCGCGCACGCTTGATCCCCGGCTTGCGTGAAGAGGCCGTCAACCTCAGCGGCGACACCTCGCTGGCCGAGGCCATTGATCTGTTGTCTTGTGCCGACGCCGTGGTGTCCAACGATTCGGGCCTGATGCACGTGGCGGCTGCGCTGAATCGCCCGCTGGTGGCCGTGTATGGTTCAACCTCGCCGGGTTTCACCCCGCCGCTGGCCGACAAGGTCGAGATCGTGCGCCTGGGGCTCGAATGCAGCCCGTGTTTTGAACGCACCTGCCGTTTCGGTCATTACAACTGCCTGCGCGAACTGATGCCGCAACTCGTCGTAGACGCTTTGCAGCGTTTGCAGGGCTCACCGGTCGAGGTTCACTAGGTGCGCGTCCTGTTGGTGAAAACCTCATCCCTCGGGGATGTGATTCATGCATTGCCTGCGCTGACCGACGCCGCGCGGGCGATTCCGGGCATCACGTTTGACTGGGTGGTGGAAGAAGGCTTTGCCGAGATCCCGACCTGGCACCCGTCAGTGGGCAACGTGATTCCCGTGGCCATCCGCCGCTGGCGCAAGAACCTCTGGGAAACCATCAAAAGCGGCGAATGGCGACGTTTCAAGCAGCGCTTGCGCGCTGAAAAATACGACCTGATCATCGACGCGCAGGGTTTGCTCAAAAGTGCGTGGCTGACCCGCTATGTCAAGGCGCCCGTCGCAGGGTTTGATCGCGACTCTGCCCGGGAGCCGCTGGCCAGCCGTTTTTACCAGCGCCGCCTGGCTGTGGCGCGCGGCCAGCACGCCGTCGAACGTTTGCGTCAGCTGTTTGCCGTTGCGCTGGGCTACGACTTGCCCAAAGGCTTGGGCGATTACGGGCTGGATGTCGACCGCTTGGTCGAGTTGCCGCGTCAAAAGCCGTTTGTCCTGTTCCTGCACGGCACCACGTGGGACACCAAACACTGGCCCGAAGTGTACTGGCGCGACCTGGCCATTCGCATGGGGCACCTGGGCGTTCAGGTGCGCTTGCCGTGGGGCAACCCGGCCGAGAAGGCCCGCGCGGAACGTATCGCCAGGGAGTTGCCTCACGTGGTGGTGCTGCCCAAGTTGAACCTGGCAGGCGTCGCCAAAGTGCTGGCCGGCGCCAGTGCCTGCGTGGCGGTGGACACGGGCCTCGGGCATCTGGCGGCGGCACTGGATGTGCCCACCATTTCCCTGTTCGGGCCGACCAACCCCGGTCTGACGGGCGCCTATGGCAAGTCGCAAATCCACCTCGCCAGCGATTTCCCGTGCGCGCCTTGCCTGCAGAAAAAATGCACATACTCACCGACTGCACAGGACCAGCAGCGGTTTGACCTGAAAACCGAGTGGCCCTTGTGCTTCACTCGTTTGAACCCTGAGCGTGTCGCAAGTCGATTAAGCACGTTGTTACTGGCTGAGGAACTGCGCTGATGCAACTGGCTTTTGTCCTGTACAAATACTTTCCGTTTGGCGGTCTGCAACGGGACTTCATGCGCATTGCGCTGGAGTGCCAGAAACGCGGGCACCAGATCCGCGTCTACACCATGATCTGGGAAGGCGATATCCCGCCGGGTTTTGAAGTGCTGGTGGCGCCGGTCAAGGCGTTCTTCAACCACACGCGCAATGAAAAAATGCTCGCCTGGATGCAGGCCGACCTGGCCAAGCGCCCGGTGGATCGCCTGATTGGCTTCAACAAAATGCCGGGGCTGGACGTCTATTACGCCGCTGACGGCTGTTTTGAAGACAAGGCGCAAAACCTGCGGCACTCGATGTACCGCTATTTCAAGCGCTACAGGCACTTTGCCGAGTACGAGCGCGCGGTGTTCGACAAGCACGCTAAAACCGACATTCTGATGATTTCCGAAGTCCAGCAACCGTTGTTCATCAAGCACTACGGCACCCCGATCGAGCGCTTCCATTTGCTGCCGCCGGGGATTGCGCTGGATCGCCGTGCGCCGCCGAATGCGGCTGACATTCGGGCGGATTTCCGGCGTGAGTTCAAGCTGGCAGACGATGATTTGTTGCTGGTGCAGATCGGTTCTGGCTTCAAGACCAAAGGCGTGGATCGCAGCCTTAAAGCGCTGGCGGCCTTGCCCGCGGACCTTAAAAAACGCACCCGCCTGTTTGTCATCGGTCAGGACGACCCCAAAGTCTTTCAATTGCAAAGTGCCACGTTGGGGCTGGGCGAGCACGTGCAGTTCATGAAAGGGCGCAGCGACATCCCGCGCTTTTTGTTGGGCGCGGACGTGCTGATTCACCCGGCCTACAACGAAAACACCGGCACCGTACTGCTTGAAGCGCTGGTGGCCGGCTTGCCGGTGCTGGTCAGCGCGGTATGCGGTTACGCCCATTACATTGCCGAAGCGGATGCGGGGCGTGTGCTGGATGAGCCGTTCGAGCAGGCGCAACTCAATGAGTACCTGACCCACATGTTGTCCGATGATGCTGCGCGCGCGGCCTGGAGCCAAAACGGCTTGGCCTTCGCGCAGACGGCCGACCTCTATAGCATGCCGCAGCACGCTGCGGATGTGATTCTGGCGGAGCAACACTGATGAAACTGATACTTGCCGAACCGTTCAAGCGCTTATGGGCCGGGCGCGATGCGTTCACCGAAGTCGAGCGTCTGGAAGGCGAGGTTTACCGCGAGCTGGAAGGCCGACGTACGTTGCGTACTGAGGTCGACGGGCGTGGTTTCTTTGTCAAAATCCACCGGGGCATTGGCTGGGGCGAAGTGTTCAAGAACCTGCTGACCGCCAAATTGCCCGTGCTCGGCGCAGGTCAGGAGTGGCGGGCGATCAATCGCCTGCATGAGGTCGGCGTTCCGACCATGACCGCCGTGGCCTATGGCGAGAAAGGCAGCAACCCGGCCGCACAGCACTCGTTCATCATCACCGAAGAACTGGCGCCCACGGTCAGCCTTGAAGATTTCAGCATCAACTGGGTCAAGCAACCGCCTCAGCCCCGGCTCAAGCACGCGCTGATCGCTGAAGTGGCGCGCATGACCGGCATGATGCACCGCGCAGGCGTCAACCATCGCGACTGCTACATTTGCCACTTTTTGCTGCACACCGACCAACCGGTGACGCCGGACAATTTCCGTCTGTCGATCATCGATTTGCACCGCGCCCAGACCCGCCCGGTCATCAGCCGCCGCTGGCGCAATAAAGACTTGGCAGCGCTGTATTTTTCGGCGCTGGACATCGGCTTGACCCCGCGCGACAAACTGCGGTTTTTGCGTGGTTATTTCCAGATGCCGCTGCGCCAGATCTTGCGCGATGAAGCCCGTCTGTTGGCCTGGCTGGAAGGCAAGGCGAAAAAACTCTACGAACGCAAAGTGCGTTATGGGGATGCACTGTAATGGCGGGCTGGAATCTGGACCCGGCCTACAGCGCGCTGGCCCGCGACTTTGGCACCCTGGACGCGGTGTTTGCGCTCAAGGGCGAACACCTGACCCGCGATCCGCTGTCGGAGGTGATCCGCGTTCAGCGCGAGGGCGTGAATTATTACGTCAAGCGCTACACCGGGGCTGGCAAAGGGCTGCGTCGCTATCTGGGCCGCCCGCGCGTGAAGTCCGAATGGCAGAACCTCAAGCGGTTCGCCAAGTGGGGCATTCCGACGGCTGACGTGGTGGCCTGGGGCCTTGAGCGTAAAGGCCTCGCCTACGCCCGTGGCGCCATGATTACCCGCGAACTGCCCAACACCCGCGACCTCTCGGAGCTGGCCGACAACAACGACCCGTTGCTCAAGGACCGGCGTTGGGTCGATGAAGTCAGCCGCCAGTTGGCGCGTTACACCAAGACCATGCATGACCACCGCTTCACCCATAACGATTTGAAGTGGCGCAACTTGCTGATCGACGATCAGGCGCAGCTGTATTTGATCGATTGCCCCAACGGCGACTTCTGGCGCGGTTTCTGGCTCAAGTACCGCATCACCAAAGACCTGGCCTGCCTCGACAAAGTGGCCAAATACCACCTGTCGGCCACCCAGCGCCTGCGCTTTTATTTCCAATACACCGGGCGGATGACGCTCACTGGGGCGGACAAGGAACGCGTCCGTCATATCGTGCGTTTTTTTGAGGGCCGGGAATGACTGATTTTGTGGCAGACGCTGATCGCGCCTTGCTGGAACGCAATGGACTGGCGGATTTCGATGCGTTGTGGAACCTGCAACTCGATGCGGTGGACGAACCCAACACCAGTCGCGGTGGCTGGAGCAGCGTGTTTCGCATGGACCTCGACGGTCAGGGGTTTTACCTCAAACGTCAAAGCAACTACCTGACCCGCACGCTGCACAGCCCGCTGGGTGAGCCGAGTTTCGCCCGCGAGTTCCGTAATATTCAGCGCTATCAGCAGTTAGGCATTCCTGCGCTGGAAGCGGTGTTTTTTGGTGAGCGCAAAGTCGGGGGCGAGCGTCGGGCCATTCTGATGACCCGTGCGCTGGATGGCTGGAATGACCTCGACTCGTTGCTGGAGCAATGGCCCCAGTTGAGCGCACCCCAGCGCCAGGCGATCTTGCAGGCCTGCGGCCAACTGGCGCGGCGTCTGCACGAGGTGCGTCAGGTGCACGGCTGTTTCTACCCCAAGCACATCTTCTTGCAGCCTGATGGCCCGGCGTACCGCGCGCAGTTGATCGACCTTGAAAAAACCCGGCCGTTGCTGTTGGGCCAGCGCGACCGGGTCAAGGATATTGAGCCGTTACTGCGTCGCGCGCAGGTCTGGACTGAAACAGACGTGCGTACGATGCTGGCGGCTTATCTCGATCAGCCCCTGGACAGCGGTTTGGTCGAGGCGTGGTATCAACGTCTGAATGTGCGTCGTAACCAAAAGGAGAACCGCTGATGCGTCTATCCGAATTGCAAAAAACCGGGCGTGCCCCGGGATTGCCGCTGAGTATTGAGCTGGCGGACGCCGCCGGGCCCGCGCACTTGCAACTGCTGACGTTGTTGCGCGTCTTGCCGGGCCAGCGCTATGTTGGCGCCGGTGTCTGGCGTGGTCGCACCGTGCTGGCCAAATTGATGGTCGGCAGCAAGGCTGCGCGCAACTTTGAACGTGAGCTGACGGGTGTGCGCGTGTTGGCCGAGCAGGGGTTGACTACACCGCTGTTGCTGGCAGACGGGTTGCAGGAAGGTGAGGGCGGCTGGTTGCTGTTTGAGTTTCTGGAGCACGCCGAGAGCCTGGGCGACGCGTGGCGCGCCGTTGAGGATTTGCCGGTGCTGGCAGACGAGCAACAAGCTGTATTGGCGCAAGCCCTGGAAGCCATTGCCCGGATGCACCTCAAAGGCGTGTGGCAGCAAGACCTGCATCTGGACAACCTGTTGCGTCAAAACGGCAAACTGTTCGTTATCGACGGTGGCGGTATTTGCGTTGAAACCGCGGGCACGCCGTTGTCTCGACAAAAGGTGCTGGAAAACCTGGGGGTGTTCTTCGCCCAGTTGCCCAAAAACCTTGAGCCGTTTATCGAAGAGTTGCTGGTGCATTACCTGCTCAGTAACGGTGAGCACGCCTTGCCGCTGGAAGCATTGCTCAAGCACGTCGAAAAAGTGCGCGCCTGGCGTCTGAACGACTTTCTCGACAAGGTCGGCCGCGACTGCTCGTTGTTCAGCGTGCAACGTGGGGCGATGGCCTTTCAAGCTGTGCGACGTGAAGAAGAGGACGCGATGCTGCCGGTGCTGGCCAGGGCTGATGCGTTGCTCGATCAGGGCCATCTCTACAAAACCGGCGGCGCAGCGAGTGTCGGCAAGGTTGAAGTAGACGGTCGCATGCTGGTGATCAAACGCTACAACATCAAGGGCGTTGCCCATTGGCTTAAACGCTTCTGGCGCCCAAGCCGCGCCTGGCACTCATGGCGTGAAGGCAATCGGCTGGCGTTTCTCGGTATCGCCACGCCCAAGCCGTTGGCACTGTTGGAAACCCGGTTTTTGTGGTTGCGCACCAAGGCCTATCTGGTCACTGAATACTTGCCCGGGCCGGACATCATTGAGCGTTTTGCGCCTTACGTTGAGAGCGGCGATGCCCCAGAAGCCGAGTTGCAGGCGCTGGATCAGCTGTTTGCTGACTTGATTCGTGAGCGCATCAGCCATGGTGATCTGAAGGGGCATAACGTGTTTTGGGACCCATCACGGGCGCCCGGACGTTGGGCGCTGATTGATCTGGACTCAATGTGCCAGCACCGCAGCACTGCCAGCTTCTCCGCGGCCTACGCTCGTGACAGGGCGCGCTTTATGCGCAACTGGCCGCAGGCTTCAGCGTTGCATCGTTTGCTGGACGAGCGCCTGCCTACGTCCTGATCGATGTGGGTTGACCCGCGCGCGCCTCTGCAAGGCCCCGCCCCTTTCGGCGGAGCCTGACAGACAGGCGCAGTGCCAGACTGCTATGTAGTTAATTTACGGGGCATGCCGCAGGCCGATAGCGTGCAGGTCTTCTATCAAGTCTTTGACGAAAACGTAGCGCTTTTCATGAACGGGTTGCCAGCGAGGGCGCTCGATAAAAAAGTGCCCTGATTCGGTTGTTTTCAAAGGCGTGTAAACGATTTCATTTGAAGTGGATCGATGTATTAACCGTGCGCCTTGCGGGGAGTTGTCGAGCAGGAATGTGCCGGGTTTATCCAGTTGATGTTCAAGCTGCTCTACGCCCAAGGGTGGCCTGCCGGGCTGGGCACCTTGGATGTTTACTTCAAGCCAATAGTCGTTTTTCAGCCATGTATAGTCAGCGCCGGGCCTGTTCTTTATCAGATCACTGATGTCTTGGCGAAGGGTGTAGGGCGTGCCGCAAGCGGCATCGGACACTCGTATGCCGACAGCCCCTTCAAGTTCAGACAGCCCCGGTACACCTTTGAACGTGTTGGTGTGTGAATTGCCTGTCAAGGCGATCCATTTGTGTCCGCCGGTGTCTGCCATATGTTTTTGGATAACACGAGAAGCGACGTAACTGAACATTTCATACCGTTCCAGCTTAAAGGCGGTTATTGGCAAGTCCTGCGAGTAGTAACTGGCCATGCAGTCGAGCGCTTTTATTTCAATCCCGTAACGCCTCGCCTCTCGTACCAGGTTGCTGTAGGTATAGGGGGTGCCCTCGGGCAATTGGTGACCCGCATCCTGGTTTTTCAGAAACTGCTTTAACGGTCGATCCATCTTTCCGGTTTTGAAGTATTTATCGAGCAACGGTTGATGCGCGTCGGTTTGAAGGTGTTCGAGATAAATCACCTTCACCTTGTTTTTAGACAGAGACTTCATGCTCTCGATAAGGATCTTTTTGGCGCCGATGTCCGAATGGCATTCACCGACCACGATGCCGTTGAAGTCTTCATGTAACCGCTTGAAAAAATCCTGTGGCGCCATGGGCTCCGGGAACGTGGGGCGTGCAGCCCGTGGCTTTATAGGGTTGCTTGCGAAAAAGTGTTGAGCGTCGGCCAGCAACTTAAGCCGAAACTCAGTGAAGAACTTAGCCAGCCGTGCGATTTCGGGATTGGGAAAAATATAGTGACTGTCCAAAAACTTGGGCGTGTTTTCAATATGAAGTTGCAGGGCCTTGTTGTATTGCGCAGGCACGTCGTAATGACCTTCAGGCACTACGGGCAGGGCAGCAGGCAGTTCGACATCGGGGTTTCGCAGTGACCGCCAGCCGTTTGGCCCCAGCTTGATTTCCCAGTGCTCCGCAGTTTTACGCAGTTTGTACGGGCCGGCACGCTGTGCTGATCCGCCGGGTGTTTGCACATACACGTTGCGGCCCAGCCAACCTTTGTACACCTCATATACATGGCCGTTTTCCTGTATGTAACGCTTGTTATTGAGGTGATAGATGCCCTGACTGTCGGCCGTATGAGCCGACAGGTTCACGCCAGTCACCCGTGCACTTTCCACGAGGCGTACAGGGGCGCTCTTTCGTTGGAAGAATGGCGCCACCACATTAACGCCCCAGCGCCCGGCCGAGATTTCCCGAACAGGCGTCTGATACGGTGCGTTGGAGTTGCGTTCATCAATCACGCGCCAGGTGTTCTCCAGCGTGTCGTAGCGAGCGCGGTACACGTTGCCGGTTTCATCTTTTATATAGTGCCGCGTTGGCCCGGTTGCGCTTGCAACTGACTCATACACACCGCCGCCATAGGCCCCGCCCGTTTTCAGAAGCAGGTCGCTGCCGGGCTTCGCGCATGCCGCGCCGGGACTGAGTGTTGCTGCTGGGGGTTTGACACGCTGGCGGATGGCGCGCGCGAAAACCGAGGAGCCCGCGAAATCTGAAGCGCCATCGGTCACATGGGTGATAGCCCCCATGAAGTGCAAAAAGGCTTCGTGTTCTTCTTCGCGTGCGAGTGCGTCCACCCCCAGCGTGATTTGGTAAAAGAAGCGCAGCGCCACAATGGGCAGCAGCACGCGGACAGGCAATACGAAGGACACCACATCAACGACGGCCAGCACCGCGTCCTTGGCAGTGTTGACGTTACTTTCGTAGGTGGAGGTCGTTTGCTCATCCGCGTCCCGGAACGCGTAGGACACTTCATTGTTGTATGACGCTTCGAACGCATGGTCATAGATGATCTGCAGCTGGGTGTTGGATTCATCCAGGCCTGCTTTCAACAGGGGCGCGAGGTAAGGCTGGCGAGCGGATGTCACACGCTGTTGCACATAGCTGTGCAAATGCTCGCGGGACATTAACTGCCCCAGCGCCTGACGAGCGTTCGCCACTAGAAACCGGCTATTGTCGAGCGCATCAGGCAGGTAACAGAGCAGCTCGGTGCTTGCGGTCGAACTGAACACCATCACGCCGGGCAGCACGTTCTTATTCACGATCAATAGCTGTGCCCTGATCTGCGCACCCTCGACCTTTGCACGTGTCGCATCATCAGGCTGATCGAGCACGGCTTGTACGATGGCCACTTGCGTGGCGTTCAGGGTGCCGGCCAATTTGGCTTCAAGCAGGTCCAGGCTCAGTTGTGCCCGCTTTAGTGCTACGTAGCGTTCTTTACGCCAGCCGGCTTGTGGCGACGTCACCAACACATGATTCAAGTGTTTTTTATAGCTCTCGCCCACATCGAGCTGGCGGACCAGCGTCTTGATGTAGTCCTTGGTGAGGACCGGGTGCAGGGTGCCATTGGCCTCTATGATCTGGGCCGTGAGCGCAAACGTTACGTCCCACACACCGACATTGGAGAGTGCCAGCTGGGTCAGGCTCATGCGGTGGGTGACGTAGCTGAGCGTGGGGCCGGTCCTGCCGATGCTGTTCCCGGCGGTGTAGGCCGAACCAAACGTGGGGAAGACCACGGGGCCTGTTTGAACCGCTTCAGTGGTCAGGATGCACAGGCTGTCGGGGTCGCACTCAATGCCGTGGTCGGCTTTGATCTGCTGCTTGAGTTGCGTGCGGGCGTAACCCAGCAGCGTGTGTTTCTTACCGCTTTCAGTGATGGGGGAGGCATCCGGGGCTTCGCAGGCGTGCTGTTCATGGATTAGCCGTGCTGTGGCCAGCCGCCATTGCGCTTTTTCATCGTCGGTTGCTGTTTTGAGCCAGTGCGGCAATTGCTTCTCAAACAGGTGGGCATAGCGCGAACGCACAATGGCCGCCGGGTTGATGAACCAGCTCGCGTTCACGGACTGTTCGATCCGTTTGAACAACCGTTGCGGCGACACGAACGTGATCCCTGCGAGGTGATCGCGTCGGACTTCGGCGCAAGCATGCAGCATGTCGTGCTTCAGTTTCTCGATTAAGTCGTTTGCGCAAAACGCCGGGGCCTCTTGTTCGGTTGAAACCAGCCTGACCTGCTCAAGCCCTTGTGTAAGGGGGTGTTCCTTGGCCAGCACCAGGTTAAGTAAAGCGGTGCGCTGGTCAGGGTCCTTGAGCCTGGCGTTGAGTTCCTGTGTCAGCAGATGCAGCGAGTCGAACGCCTCAAGGCCGTTGTCAGGCGTGTAAAACACGACAGTGCGCAGGCTTGAGTCGTCCGTGTCGCTCAGGTGTTTGTCGGTCATGGCAAACACCCCCCTCAGCTTGATATCGGGCATAGGCCTTTCGGCCTTCAGGAAAACTTCGTACAGCCCCTGAGTGGAGGAGTGCTTAGGCAGAACCGAACTGCAGCCGTGAGTGATTGCATCGGCCGCTGCGCGGCTCAGGGTTTGGTCTTCAAGGCGCACCGCAGCCTCGTCCAACAGCAAATGCTGAAGACACTGGGTCAACCATTGGAGGGGAGGCATCGCTTGGAACTCGGCATGCGGCGTTTGCCAGAAGTCAGCCCAAACGTCCTGAATACAAAGGTCATAGTTGCGAATGACATGCTCTAGGTAGCTTTCAAGGTCGGCGGGTGTCAGACCCGGAGTTCGATGCGCCTCGTCCACGGAGTAAGCCTGACTGTAAACATGGTGTTGGCCCTGTACGAAAGTGGGCGGGGTTTGTGCCAGAAAGCTGCCTTCGATCTGCGAGCTGAGGGTCTTGCTGACAAGCACCGGGGACTGCCCCGGCTCGGGCAGGGCTTCGTGATTGATGTGCAAACCTTCGGTCCGGCTGTCTTGGGGAAGCCGCGGGAAGGTTTTGCACAGCCGATGATTAAAGGCCGCCTCCAGCGTGGGCACGTGCAAACGCAGGGTGTGCAGCTTATGTTCAGCGCTTTTGAGGCGATCCAGGTGCGTGGTCATATGACGTCCTTGTCAGAGCCCGCGCGGGGATCGCGCGAGCCAGTGCTGACAGGAGATATGAACGGAGTCGGGCTAGGGTGGTAGATAGTTACTGCCGGTGGCGTTCTCTCGCTTTACACGCCTTAAAAGCTGTACTGCGCGCCAGCTCCCGCGTACCACGAGCGGCCGGGGGCTGCTTCGTAAAAACGGTCGTTGCCGTCGGCCACAATCACCGAGCCCACGTATTGGCGGTCCAGCAGGTTGTCCAGGCGCAGGGTCTGGTGGAAGGTCCAGTGCTCGATCTTCTGCTCAAACTGCGCCCGCCAGTTGAACACACTGTAAGCCGGTGCCGCCTTTTTGCTGTTGGTGTCTTCGACGTACACCTTACTGCGGTACATGCCTTCGACGGCGGTGCTGACCCAGTCGGTCGGCTTCCAGTTCACTTCGGCAAACAGCGTGGTTTGAGGCACGCCGGGCAAGTAGTTGCCTTTGTCCACCGGGCCTTTGGTACTGGCGAAGTCGCTGTCGTAAGTTGCCTGAAGGCGGGTGTAGGCAAGGGTGGTGGTCCAATGCTCGCTGAGCTGGCTTTCGACGCCCAGCTCAAAACCGCGGCGCAGGGTGCGGCCAGCGTTTTGGTAAATAGCTCGGCCTTGGTCATTCTGTAGAACAGAAATTTCATCTTCAGTTGTGATCTGGAAAATAGCGGCGTTAAGGCGGGTATTGCTGAGCTGCGCCTTAAGACCCATTTCGTACTGCGTGCTTTCAGAAGGCTTAAGCCCAAAGTTGAAGCCTTTGTTACCGACCGTGTAAGCCATTTCCGCCTGAGTCGGGGTTTCAAAACCTTTGCCCGCGCTGACATAGCCATGCAGTTCAGGCGTGAAGGCATACATCACGCTCATCGACGGCGTGGCTTTTTCATAACGTTTGTTGCCGCTGTCATCGCCGTTGGTAGCGGTTATAAATTGATCATGTACATCCATTTCCATGGTGCTGTAGCGCAGCCCGGCTTGAACGGTCCAATTGTCGATGGCCCAATTGGCCTGCACGTACGGATCGAGGCTGCGGGCGGTGTCGACTTCGTCGCGAACCAGTGCGCCTTTAACCCCAAGTTGGTTGCCGAGGTAGTTGTTATAACCATGGCGACTGTCCTGGCTTTGGTCGTAATCGAGCCCTGCAATCAAGGTCAGATCCCCCGGAACGCTGTACACCGGTTGCAGCCAGCGCAAGCTGCCGCCATAAAATTTACGGTCGAACTGGACAACGCCGCCCCCTTGTTCATTTGCCGGGTTTGGTTTTGGAGGGTTACCTACCGTTTTTGGAATCGCCAAATACTGAATCACGCTGCGCGTACCGGTGTACGCATTGACCTGCAAGGTCGCGTCGCCAAAGTAGCGCTCGTAGTTCATGCCCAGTTGCTGATGATCGATGCTTTTGCGCGTGTTGTACGTGAGTGCGTTGGGCGTGACTGAGCGCGGATCGGCCTTGTAGGCGTCCCAGCTTTGCCCCAGCGGGTCTTGCGTGCCGTTTTGCTCAAGGCTGCTGTAGATCAGCGCCAGTTTGCTGTCTTCGTCAGGTTTGAGGTTGAGCTTGGCAAAGGTCTGATCGCGGCGGGCAGCGCTGTGGTCGCGGTAGCCGTCGGTGTCCATGCGCGAAGCATCGAGCACAAAACCAACGCCATCGGCAGCGCCTTCGGCCGTGAGATGGTTTTTGCTCAGGCCGTCGCTGCCGACGAGGGTTTCGGCGCCAATACGAGGCGGCCCTTCGCCGTCTCTGGAGAACATCTGAATGACCCCGCCAGCATTACTGCCGTAAAGCGTGGCTGCCGGGCCGCGCAAGACTTCAATGCGCTCGGCGGTGTCGAGATTAAAGGTCGCGGCCTGGCCCTGGCCGTCCGGTGTGCTGGCGGGGATGCCGTCCGCAATCAGTTTGATGCCGCGCACGCCAAACGCGGAGCGGGCACCAAAGCCACGGGACGAGATCTGTAGGTCCTGCGCGTAGTTCTGCCGGTTTTGCACCACCAGGCCTGGAACGCGGGACAGCACTTCCGACGCGTTGATACCCAATTGGCCATCACTGATGTGCTGCTGATTGATGCTGTCTACCGAGTAGGGCAGGTCAAAACTGGGGCTGGCGCTGCGCGAACCCGTGATGACACTGGGGTCGAGTTCCAGTGTGTCAGCAACGCTGAAGGGGGCGAGGCACAGGCCCGGCAGCAAAAGGGCAAAACGGGCGGGTACAAAAAATTTCATGGGGGGTATCGGGGTTCCGTGTGACGCGACCCGTCAGGGCGACGGGTTTCAGGCTAGCAGAGGGGGTGCAGTTTAGCGGGCGTAAGAGCGTTCATACGAGGACTTCAGAAGCCATGACCTGCAAATCAAGTAAGTCGGGTGCTAGGTTGCCCAGTCCTTCTGGAGTCAATCGGATGACCTGCAAACGTGCGTTGTTGTGTGTCTTGCCGTGCCTGTTAATCGGCTGCGGAACCGCCAAAACCCTGATCGGCAGCGATGCGAGCGTGGTCCGGGACCTGAAAAAACAGCGCACATATTGTGAGTCGGTGCCGCGTGTGTATAGCGGTGTGGCGTTCGACCTGTGTGTGATGAATGCCACGCCCAATACCGTCAGTGGCGTGCCCGAAGGGTTTGTGCCGATTTTCTTTTTTGACGTGCTGGCCAGCGCGGTCGTCGACTCGGTGGTGCTGCCCTACACGATTTTTCTGCAGAACCGCGATGGCAGCCTGCTATTGAAGTAGACGGTCAGGGCGCCAGGGCGCGGCAAATAGCGCTGGGTCATTGCGGCACTCTTTACGCTATAATCCCGCCCTTTAGTTGTTTCCTGCTGTGTAGGAAGCACTTCATTTTTTTCAGGCGCCCGCCGCCTGCCTGCATTCAAAAGAGGCACAACCTGTGGCATTGACGATTCTTGGCCTGTCCGGCGCCCTGAGCCATGACCCCTCAGCGGCCCTCTATATCGACGGCAAGCTGGTAGCAGCGGCCGAAGAAGAGCGTTTTGTCCGCGACAAGCATGCAAAGCACCGCATGCCTTACGAGTCCGCGAAGTTCTGCCTTGAACAGGCGGGTATCAAGCCTTCTGACGTTGATGTGGTCGCGATCCCTTTCGCACCGATCAGCTTGTTCGGTGAGGCGCGCTGGCACTATGCCAAGCGTTACTGGTACGCCCCGGATCGCGCGCTCGACGCCATCCTGATGGGCAATCGTCGCTACAAGCGCTATCGCAACAAGATTGTCTGGTGCCTTGAGCAGCTGGGTTTCGATCCGAAAAAAATCAAGATCGAACCGGTTGAACACCACTTGGCGCACGCCTCCAGTGCTTACCACTGCTCGGGTTTCAAAGAGAAAACCGCGATCCTCGGCATCGACGGCAAGGGTGAGTACGCCACCACCTTCTTCGGCTATGGCGAAAACGGCAAGATCACCAAGATCAAGGAATTCTACGACCCGGACTCCCTCGGTGGCCTGTATGGCGCGATCACCGAGTTCCTGGGTTTCGAGATGCTCGACGGCGAGTTCAAGGTCATGGGCATGGCGCCGTACGGCGATGCCAGCAAATATGATTTCTCGCGTCTGGCCTCGTTCGAGAACGGCGAGCTGGTGATTAACACCGAATACGCCAACGTGATCGGCCTGCGTCGTTACAAAGAGAAAGGCAAGGGGTTCTACTTCTCGCCAAAACTGATCGAGTGGCTGGGGCCCAAGCGTGAAGGCGATATCGCCGATGAACCTTACATCCACTACGCGGCCAGCATGCAGGCGCTGTTCGAAAAACTGTCTCTGCAGATGATCGACTACTACTTGGGTGACATCCTCAAGGAAACCGGCAAGCTGGCCTTCGCCGGTGGCTGCGCGCTGAACGTGAAGCTGAACCAGAAGATCATCGCCCGTCCTGACGTCAAGGAGCTGTTCGTGCAGCCTGCCTCCGGTGACGCAGGCACGGCCGTGGGCGCGGCAGCCTACGTGTCCGAAGCCCGTGGCGTGCCGGTCGAGAAGATGGAGCACGTCTACCTCGGCCCTGCGTACAGCAACGAAGACGTGATTGCCGCGTGTGCCCGTCACCCTGGCAAGCCGGCGTACCGCAAGATCAACAACACGCCTGAAAACATCGCCAAAATCATGGTCGATGGCAATCCGGTGGCCTGGTTCCAGGGTCGTATGGAGTTTGGCCCGCGCGCATTGGGCGGCCGTTCAATCATCGGATGCCCGAGCAGCGCAGGCGTGGCTGACCGCATCAACGAGCAAATCAAGTTCCGCGAGCGCTGGAGGCCTTTCTGCCCGTCGATGCTCGACACCGTGGCCCCGCAGATGATCAAGGTCGATCACCCGGCACCGTTCATGACCTTCACCTTTGAAGTGGCGGAAGAATGGAAAACCCGTGTGCCTGAAGTTGTACACGAAGACGGTACTTCGCGCGCTCAGGTGCTCAAGCGTGAATACAACCCGCGCTACTACGACATGATGAAAGCCCTTGAAGTGCTGACCGGTAATGGCGTCTCGCTGAACACCTCGCTCAACCGCCGTGGCGAGCCGATGGTTTGCTCACCGACCGACGCACTGAACATGTTCTTCGGCTCGGATCTGCAGTACCTGATCATGGAAGACATTCTGGTAGTCAAAGACGGCGCGGACGCTTATGACTCGCTCGACTGAGCGTCATGTGTTGCAGTTCTGCCACGGCTATGACGGGCCGTTTCTGGACTGCGCCCGTCAATACGCCAGCCTGTTTGCGGGCACCGGGTACAAGGTCACCACGGTCTTTCTGACCGGGGCGGCCGACCCCGAGGTGGCGGCGGGCTGTGGGTCGGACGAAGTGCTGTTCATGGAATTCAGCTCCAGCGCCATTCGTGGCCTGAAGCTTAGGGCCATTCGCGAGATGCGCAAAATTGCCGCCTCGCGTTCGTTCAGTTTTTGCATCGCCCATCGGTTCAAGCCGATTTACATCGCTTTGTTGGCCACTGACTTGCCGGTGATCGGCGTGCATCACGCGTTTGGCGACTACCAGCGTCGCAGTCGCAAGCTGTTTGCGCACCTGTTCCGTAAGCGCCTGAGCCTGGTGGGCGTCTCGGATGCAGTGCGCGATGACATGCGCGCGTGCTTGCCCAAGTGGCCGACCGGGCGTATTCGTACGCTCTACAACCGTATCGACATTCAGGCGGTACAAGCCAGTCAGTTGCCACGTGCCGAAGCTCGCGCCGACCTTGGCCTGCCCGCTGAAGCCTTCATCGTGGGCAACGTCGGCCGCCTGCATCCCGACAAGGACCAGGCCACGCTGATTCAGGGGTTTGCCAAGGCATTGCCGCAACTGCCTGCTGGCAGTCAGTTGGTGATCATGGGCAAGGGCCGTCTGGAACAGGACCTCAAAGAACTGGCCAAAGCGCTCGGGATCGCCGCTCAGGTGAATTTCCTGGGGCAGGTGCCTGACGCCCGGCGCTTTTTCCGTGCCTTCGATGTGTTTGCGCTGAGTTCGGACCACGAGCCTTTTGGCATGGTGC
This sequence comes from Pseudomonas lundensis, assembly GCF_015377145.2. Taxonomy (NCBI): domain Bacteria; kingdom Pseudomonadati; phylum Pseudomonadota; class Gammaproteobacteria; order Pseudomonadales; family Pseudomonadaceae; genus Pseudomonas; species Pseudomonas lundensis. Next base: position 4,451,240 of record NZ_CP062158.2, on the reverse strand, counting down.
TGCTTGAGGCCATGGCGGCGGGTGTTCCCCTGCTGGCCACGGCGTGCGGTGGGGCCAAGGAAGTGGTCGAGGGCGTGGGGATCCTGTTCCCGCTGGGCGACGCCGATCATCTGGCTCAAGGTTTACAGCATTTGGCGCAACTCGATGACGCTCAGCGTCAAGCGTGCGGTGAACTGATGCTGGCGCGCCTGCACGAACGCTTCTGCGATCAGGCCGTGCGCGACACCTTCTGGCAGTTGCCGCACGTCACCGACCTGACTGCGGAGTCCTGATGCTTAATCGATTTCAAGGCTGGCGCGAGCGCGGCTGGCGCGCAGTTGACGCGCACACCTATGCCGCTGCCTGGCAGCGTTTTGGTGGCAGCGTCGCGACACACCCACAGGTGGTGGAACGTCTCGCCAACCTGGCCGGCATCCCGGTGCGTTACCTGGCCTGGGAGCACAACGGCGAGCTGAAAGCTGCCATCCCGACCTGGGGACGCGATCTGGCGTTATCCAAAGATGTGCTCAAGCGTCACGGCAAAAAAGGCCTCTTCGATCTGGGCAATGCCGAGTTGATCCTGCCTGCCGCCGCAGACGCACACGCGCCGTTGCGCCATCGTGGGCGCTACTTGTCGCAGCTCAATGAGGGGCGTTTCAGCACCTTGCAGCCGCAAACCGAACAGTTGGCCATGGCGCGCACGCCGGAAGAGCTGTCAAAGAAATTCCGTTATAACCAGCGTCGCGAACTGCGTTTGCTGGAAGAAGCGGGCGGCGTGATACGCCCGGTTTCGACGTTTTCCAGTGTCGAGCTGTCGGCAATCTATTGCGATTTGTTTCTGCGTCGTTGGGGGTTTGTCGCCACCGGGGCCGAGCGTATGGCTGAGGTGATTGAGCTGCTGCGCGAGTTTTTGATGGGATCGGTGATTTTCCTCAACGATGCCCCGATTGCAATCCAGCTGGTGTATCGGGTTGAATCGCCGCAATGGATCAGCGTCGAATACGTCAATGGCGGCGTCGACCCCGAAACCCGTGCGTTCAGTCCCGGCAGTGTGCTGAGTTTTCTCAATACCCAGTCGGCCTGGGAACAGGCCCGTAGCGTCGACAAGCCTCTGCGGTTCTCGTTCGGCCGCGCCGACCGCGAATACAAAGAGCGCTGGTGCAACCCGGTGCCTGTCTTCAAGGTGTGAATGGACGCGCAAGCGCGCGTCTCGCGATGCAACCGGTGCGGAGTGTGAGCTACCGGGTTAACGCCATCACGGGGTCAGCGCGCGTCTAAAGGCAAACCGCCAGCAAACAAGAGCCCAGTCATGACTCGCAAGCAACAACTCCTAAAGCGCCATCGACGCAACAAGCGCATCAGTTTGCTGATCGGCCTGGTGATACTGATTGCCTGCGGTGTGCTGGTGGCCTGGTGGCTGCCGTTAGTACTGGCCGTCCTGGGCTGGATCGCCCACGAAGCGTGGTTTGCCGACCACCTGTTTTACGCGCCTCAAGACGACTATCAGTACCGTTTTGCACCTGATAGCGAGTGCCCGGCTGTTCGCCTTGAAGGCAGTCGCCTGGTACTGGACGCGCCCATTGACCTGTGCGGCAACGAAACCCTGATCCTCGCGCTCAAGGTCAAAAGCAGCTGGCTGGGACGTTTTATCGACCCGTTTGTCGTGTTTTCCGACGACCGCCAAACCTTTGAACGGGGCGTCAATGGCCTGCGCTATGTGAACCTCACGGGCAATGCCGACGCGTTGATCGCAGGTGAGTTGAACGTTCGTGGACGTTATTGCCGGGTCATGGGCCCGCCTCAACTGTGGGTCATGCGCCAGCCTGATTACCGCGAGCAGCGTGTGATGGTGATTGCACCTCACGCCGATGATGCCGAGTTGGCGGCGTTCGGTTTGTACAGTCAGGCCAACGAGGCGTGGATCGTGACCCTGACAGCGGGCGAAATCGAGGCCGAGCACTATCAGCAGATGGGCCTTGGACGCGCTGAAGCGGCTCGGCTCAAGGGCCGTCTGCGCGCCTGGGACAGTTTGGCTGTGCCGCGCTGGGCCGGGGTGCCCGAAGCGCAATGCGCGCAACTGGGTTACTTCTGCCTGCAACTGCCCGCGATGCAGGCAGCGCCCGACCAGCCTGTGCCTTCACGCGAAGCCGACCTGACCGATACTCGGCTGTTTCGCCAGTTGAACGCGTTCGAATTGCCGGGTGACCTGGACGGTGCGCCGACCTGGAACAACCTGTTGGCTGATGTTCGCGCATTGATCTTGCGAGCCCGGCCTGATGTGTTGGTATTGCCGCATCCCGCCATCGATCCACACCCCGACCATGTCTGCGCACATGCAGCGGTCATTGAGGCGCTTGAAGGGCTGGAGTGGCAGCCGCAGACGATTTTGGGCTACGCCAACCATTTGCATGACAATGACCGCTGGCCAATGGGCAACAGCGGTGATGGCATCGCGTTGCCACCGGTGTTCGACACCGCACTCACGTTGCGGCCTTGCTGCCTGTTGTTGAGTTCAGAGCAGCAGCGTGACAAGGCCATGGCGTTGGGCATGATGCATGACCTGCAACCGCGTGCAGCGCTCAAGCGCCGGGTGCGGCGGTCGATACAGACACTCTTGGCTGGCCGAAAGCCATCGCCTTGGGGTGAAAACGAGTTTTTCCGTAAAGCGGTTCGCCGCCATGAGTTGTTTTGGCGGCTCAAATAATAAGAATAACCGTAATCAGGGGCATAGCATTGCCCTCTATCTCGACCTTTACATTGAGTTCCCCGTGATAAAACCATCGCCGCGTATTGTGTTTGTCATTCCATACTTCGGCCAGTGGCCGTTCTGGATGCCTTTTTTCCTGGAAAGTTGCCGGCGCAACCCAGACATTGACTGGCTGCTGTTCAGCGACTGCGGCGTGCCTGACAACCTGCCACCCAACGTAACAATCCAGAGCATCAGCTTTGGCGATTATTGCCGCACGGTGTCTGAGCGTCTGAATATCCACTTCGCGCCCAAAGCTGCTTATAAGTTGTGTGACATCAAGCCCGCGCTGGGTTACATCCATGAAGACCGCCTGCAGGGTTACGATTTCTGGGCGTTTGGCGACATTGACTTGGTGTACGGCAACTTGCGCAGCTACTTCACGGCTGAGCGTCTGTCGCGCTATGACCTGTTCTCGACCCACGAGCGCCGCGTGGCTGGCCATCTGTGCCTGATGCGCAATACGCGCTGCAAGCGCGAGCTGTTCATGAAAATCGAAAACTGGCAGCAGCGTTTTACCGATGATCAGCATCATGCGCTGGATGAAGGCGCATTCAGCCGCATCTTCTTGTGGCGCAAGAATTTTCCGAAGCCCTTGTTTGATCTTGTGGGCAAGTTCAACCCGTTGCGACGTACCAGCGATTTCACCGAGGCCTTCAGTACGCCGGGTGGCTGCATCAAATGGCACGACGGCACAGAAAATTTCCCGGGCCAATGGTTCTGGAAGAACGGCCAATTAACGAATGATCGTGACGGTGACCACACCTTTCCGTACTTTCACTTCGTCTGCTGGAAGCGCAATGAATGGGCGGCCTTGCCCATACCCGATCCCGTCACTGTCCAGCGTCTGGCCGCAGAGCCCGCCTGGATTATTGATGCCACCGGATTCCACCGGGGAGAGCTATGAAACGTTCCAAGGTTTTGCAGTTGCAGCCTGATTACAACGTCAAATCCCACGACTTTGCCGACCTAGCCGAGCAAATCGTGCGTGCGCTGCCCCGTGAGCGTTACGAGATCACCGCCGCGTTTTTGCGCGGGCGCCCCGGTCCGGGCGAGCCGGTGAGCAAAGCGGATCATTCCGTTTACTTCGAGTTCAGCGACAAGGCGCTCAAAGGCATGCGCATCCGCGCGATGTGGGCGTTGTACAAGTTCTGCCGCAAAGAGCAATTCGACGTGGTGATCTGCAACCGGTTCAAGCCGGTCAACATGATGTTGCAGCTTAATCGCTGGCTGAAAATTCCGCTGTGCGTGGGGATTTCCCACGGTTTTGGTGAGTACGATCGCGTCTATCGCCGCAGCCAGGCCAAGCGCCTGATCGACAAGGCGTGGCGTTTTGTTGGCGTATCGCCTGCGGTCAAGCAGTACTTGCTGGACTGCAAATGCGGCTTTACTGACGAAAATACCTACGCGATCACCAATGCCATCGACATTGAGCAGGCCGAAGCCCTGCAATTGCCGCGCGTTCAGGCACGCGAAAAGCTCGGGCTGGATCAAGATGCACGCATGGTGGGGGCCTTGGGACGACTGGTGCCTATCAAGGGGCACCGCTTCTTGTTGCAGGCTTTTGCCGCGTTGAAAGACAAATACCCGAACGCGCAACTGGCGATCATTGGCGCCGGGCGAGAAGAGTCGCGCTTGCGCGAGCAAATCCAGCAGTTGGGCCTCAATGGCCGGGCGCACTTGTTGGGCTTTCAGGAAAACGCCTTGCAGTACGTGCGCGCTTTCGACATCTGGACCATGCCGTCACTGGCCGAGGGGCTGGGGCTGGCATTGTTGGAAGGCATGAGCGGCCACCTGCCGGTGATTGCTACCGAAGTGCCGGCCATGTTGCCGTTGATTCAGGGCGCTGGCGGGCTGGCCGTCAAACCCAGCGATGTCGCCACCCTGACCGCCGCGCTCGATGACTACCTGGCGCTGCCGGACGAAGCCCTGCGCGCCAAGGGCGAACAGGCTTACCGCTATTTGCAGGAGCACCATGACATCGAGGTGTTCCGCCAGGCGTATTTAGATTTGATCGACTCAGGCTTGAGTCAGGCTCGCAAGGAACGCTCATGACACACGCTCAACCGTTGGTGACGGTGATCATCGCCTCGTACAACCACGCCCCTTACATCGAACAAAGCATTCAGAGCGTTCTGGATCAGACGTATCCGAACATTGAATTGCTGGTGGTCGACGATGGCTCGACCGACGACAGCGTGGCGCGCATCCAGCGCTTGCAGGCAGCCCATGGGTTTGATTTTCGCGTGCAGCAGAATCAGGGCCTGACCAACACCCTCAACGGCGCTATCGCGCGGGCCAAGGGTTCGTTGATCGTACCGTTCGGCTCCGACGACATCATGAAACCCGACCGCATTGCGGTTCAGGTGGAATACATGGACGGCAAACCCGAAGTCGGTATTTGCGCGGGCAACATTGAACTGATCGATGCCCAGGGCAATTTATATCCCGAGAAACGCCAGCGCCGTGATGTGCCGTTCCGTCGTCTGGACTTTGATGACATGTTTCTGGAGCGCAAGCCTTACCCGCCGGCGACCACGCTGATGATTCGCCGCGAAGCGCTGGACAAGGTGGGAGGGTTTGACCCGAGCATTCGTCTGGAAGATTTGTACATCGAGTTGAAAATCACCCACGCCGGGTACTTTATCGACGGCCTGAACGTGGTGATGGCGCAATACCGCAAGCACGCGACCAACTCGTACAAAAATCACCGGTTCATGATCGACAGCATTTTGCGCATCTACGCCCTGTTCAGCGATCACCCGCTCTACGACGAGGTGCGGTACAAGTTTCTCAACTCCATGTTCCTCAAAACAGCCAACCGTGACCGGGCGCTGGCCCGAGAACTGCTCAAGCAGATCCCGTTCAAGCACTGGACCGGCAAAACCTGGCGCGGTCTGGGGCGGTTGTATTTTTCGCCGTTGGAAAAGAGCTAAAGGTCAGGCTTCGTCCTTCAAAGACGCGGTTGATTTGAAAGCAAGGCGCTTGCGCAACCTGTGTGTGACGTTCTTGCCTGCTTGCATGCCTGGCTTCTCGATGAATGAGAACGTCAGGCTGCTGACAACAATCAGCAACACGCTACCCACTGCACCCAGTGCAAGAAAGATCAGCGGTTGTTTGATATCCCACAGCATCACCAGCGGCAGACGGTTCATCAATAGCCAGATCATCAGCCCATGCAACAGATATGTGCTGTAGCTGATTTCCCCCATCCAGCGAATGCTGCGCAATTTCAAGGCACCGAACAAGGTATTGCCCGAAGCCACGATGCAAAAGAAACCTGTTAACAGCACCAGCGGTGCAAGCGCGAAGCTTTTGCGGAACATGAACAGCACCACAATGATCAACAAAAGTGCGATGCAGGTGGCGATACGGGACTGGCCCCATGCCACCCATTTAGGCTGGCGTACCCAGTAAGCGGCTGCAATGCCGCCAAGGAAACTCATCAGGATGTGTTTTTTCAGCGAGTGTTCCCAGCCGACAATCTGATACAGCGCATAAATGCCCAGCAGGCATAGCACGGCCTGTTTCCAGTTTTTGCGATAGAGAAACACCATCCCGAACAGCGGCAATGCCATGTAGAAGAACACTTCGTAGCTGAGTGTCCAGGTGACGTTGGAGATCAGCATGCCGGTTTGTGGGTACTGATTGATGTCTGGCCGGTCAAATACCAGCCAGGCCAGGATCTGTTTGGCCACGACCAGCGGCTCATCCTCGAAACGCCAGCCTTGCAGGTAAAACACGCAAAGAATGACCACCAGCAGCAGCGGTAAATAAAGCGGGTAAAGGCGGAATACGCGCGAGATGGCAAAAGCTAGCCAATCATGGTTGCGCCCATGTTTGATCAGTCGTCCCCAGAACAGGAACCCGGTGATCATGAAGAACAGCGCGACACTGGCCAGCCCGATTTGAGCGTAAAAGTAGTTCTGCGGCACGTTGAACACGCCGGTGTGCAAGTAAATCCAGGTAATGGCACTGTGATGGATAAACACCCCGAACGCCAAATACCCGCGCAGTCCATCCACACTGGAAAAACGGTTTTCGCCGACATGCTCAAGGCTTCCCCGGATTCGCGGGAAATAGCGGAGCAACAACGCTGAAGTGGTAATCGCCAGTGCGTAAGCAATCACGGCCCATAACGGGTTGTTGCTCCCCAGGCTCAACTGACGGTGCTCCCAGTCTGGCCCAGCTGTTCAATCTGGCGCCTCAAGCGGCCAACGGCAATTTCCGGGGCAAGGCTGGCATAGCCATCGAGCAACGCTTGCAGCTGCTCTTCGAACAGCCAGCGGCGGTCTTCGGGGTAACGCTGCATGTGGCGCAGGTTGCGTTGACGTAAAGCAAGCCTCAGGGGCAACGGGTACAGGTGCAGGTCGGCAATGTCGATCAGGCCAAACTCACCGTCGTCCATCAGTAAGACGTTGCCCAGATGCAGTGAGCGGAAGTAAACGCCTTGTTCGTGCAGCAACGCCAGAAACTTGCCGAAACGCTCCACCAGCGCCTGTCGCATCGCGCCGGAGCCCATCGACTGCATCACTTGTCGCAACGTTTGGCCAGGCAATGGCTGATACAGCACGCCGCTGCTGCCGTCGGCAAAGACATACAGGTCCAGAATGGCGGGTGCGGTAATGCCCAGTGCTTGCAGGCGCTCGCTATTGACGGCAAAACGCTGTGAATAAGGATTGAAACTGCCGGAGGTATAGCAGCGGCGCTCGCGGAAGAGTTTCAGGAAATTGCCGTTTTCCAGTCGAAGGACTTTTGGTCCCAGGCCGTCCTCTTCGATCACTTTGGCATTGGTCTCAAGAGCCTTGAAGTCGGCTTTGTTCAAGCACTTGACCGGTCGATCGAGAACGGCCTTGAGCCGCTGGCCCACGCTTAATGCCGCGATCAGTGCCAAGGGAATCCATAGCAGGTACCAGTGTTCTTTTGGCCGCGGCAGGATGCCCCCGCCTTCTGTCAGCGCGGCGCCAATGCCGTACACCAGCCAGGCGGAAGCCAGAATGAACAGGGGATTTACGCGGTGGCGCCAGCTGTTGTACAGGCCCCACAGTTGCATGAACGCCCATGGGATAAGGCCAACAATGCCGACGTAGTAAAGAACGCCCAATGCAAAGTTGTGTGGTTCGCTGAGGAAATAGCCGGAGTTTTCGAGTTCCAGCGCCAGTGGAGCTTCATAACCATGGCCGAAGAAAGGCTTTTGCCCGATCAGTTCAAGCGCCATGCCCCACAATTCAAAGCGAAACGAACTGCCACGGCTGAAAATCATCTCGGAGAACAGCGCAAAGACCACCACAGCGCCAGCGATGAGCATGCCCATCAAGGCCAGCGAGCGGCGATTCCAGCAAATGAAACTGAGCCAGATCATGCTCAACACCACCGCGACCAGCGGTGTTCTGGAACCTGTGGCCAGCAGCGCGGCAAACATGATGAGGCACGCGGGGGCCGCTGCCAGAACAATGGCTTGGCGCTTGCTGGTCATGCCGAGGGTCAGCCAGTAAATGCAAAAGAAACCAAACGCATGGGAACTGAGGAGCGGGTTGTCGAAGGCACCAGTGCCCACCATCCGCGCTTCCGGTGAATAGATGCCGGCAAACACATACAAGTTGTAAACGGTCATCACCAGCGCAACGATCGCGGCGCCGAAGAACACAGGTTGCAGGCTTTCGCTGCGGTATTTGACCAGCAGCGAGCACCCCAAAAACAGCATCAGGATATGCAGCGGAGGCTTCAGCAGGCCGAGCGGACTGTTATCGGTCGGGCTCCAGATCAGGGTGATCATTGCCCAGGCGATAAACGCGAGCATGCCCAGGATCAAGGGCTCTTGAAGCAAGGTTTTCATCTCGCGCGGTCGCAAGAGAAGGGCAATCAGTGTCGGAATACTGAACAAACCGTAATACAGTTTGTGGTGGATGCTGCGGTCGGGCACAAAATACAAATCAGATAGAAGCAAAAAAAGCCCGACAGGCAAAAGCCACAGGCAAATGAAATCGAACATCCGATGTTTTGAGTAGCTCAAGTAACTGAATTGCATGCTGAAAGGTTCATTCCAGGTTTTGGATGACCATATTAACGTAATGGCCATTTAATGTCGTTTTAGGCGTCCTGTGAGACCTTGTCCCAACCGGCTGGCAGTACACCAGAGAAGCTGTGATAAAGTCAGCAACCTTTTTTCACAACTGTCGCGTGATATGACCGAATCCAGCCCCAGCTCAAGCGAATCGAGCTTGAAGATCTATCTGCGCCTCCTCAGTTATGTCCGGCCTTATATCGGTCTGTTTCTGCTGAGCATCATCGGCTTCCTTATCTTTGCTTCCACCCAGCCGATGCTGGGCTACATCCTCAAGTACTTCGTGGATGGCCTGTCCAATCCGGATGCGGTGTTGTTCCCCTCGGTTCCCTACTTGCGAGACTTGCGCCTGCTGCAGGCGGTCCCGCTGCTGATCGTCTTGATCGCGGCGTGGCAAGGTTTTGGCTCGTTCCTGGGTAACTACTTCCTGGCCAAGGTTTCGTTGGGCCTGGTCCACGATCTGCGGGTCCAGTTGTTCAACAACCTGCTGGTGCTGCCTAACCGGTACTTCGACAAACACAACTCGGGGCACTTGATCTCGCGCATCACCTTCAACGTGACCATGGTCACCGGTGCGGCCACCGATGCGATCAAGGTCGTCATCCGTGAAGGCATGACCGTGGTGTTCCTGTTTGCGTCGTTGCTGTGGATGAACTGGCGACTGACGCTGGTGATGATCGCCATCCTGCCGCTGATCGCGGTCATGGTCAGCACGGCCAGTAAAAAATTCCGCAAACAGAGCAAGAAGATTCAGGTGGCGATGGGCGACGTGACGCACGTGGCGTCCGAAACCATCCAGGGTTACCGCGTGGTGCGCAGCTTCGGCGGCGAGAAGTACGAGCAACAACGCTTCCTGAAGGCCAGCCAGAGCAACACCGACAAACAACTGCGCATGACCCGTACCGGGGCCATCTACACGCCGATGCTGCAATTGGTGATTTACGTGGCCATGGGCATCCTGATGTTTCTGGTGCTGTACATGCGCGGCGACGCCTCGGCGGGCGACATGATTGCCTACATCACTCTGGCGGGCCTGTTGCCCAAGCCGATTCGCCAACTGTCCGAAGTCAGCTCCACCATCCAGAAGGGTGTGGCGGGCGCTGAAAGCATCTTCGAGCAACTGGACGAAAAACCGGAAGTGGACACCGGTACGGTGGAGCGTGATCACGTCAGCGGTCGTCTCGACGTCCGTCACCTGAACTTCACCTACCCGGACACAGATCGCCAGGTGCTCAAGGACGTGACGTTCACGGCCGAGCCGGGCCAGATGGTGGCGCTGGTCGGGCGCTCGGGCAGCGGCAAGTCGACGCTGGCCAACCTGATTCCGCGTTTCTACCATCACAACTCGGGTGAAATCCTGCTCGACGGCATCGAAATCGAGCAGTACCGCTTGCTCAACCTGCGCCGTCATATCGCGCAGGTGACTCAGCACGTGACCCTGTTCAGTGACACGGTCGCCAATAACATTGCCTATGGCGACCTGGCCGGCGCACCGCGTGCCGATATCGAAAAAGCCGCGCGCGACGCTTATGCCATGGACTTCATCGAGCAACTGCCCCAAGGCCTCGACACACAGGTCGGTGAAAATGGCGTGCTGCTCTCCGGTGGTCAGCGCCAGCGTCTGGCAATCGCGCGGGCCTTGTTGAAAAACGCGCCGCTGCTGATTCTGGATGAAGCGACCTCGGCCCTGGACACCGAGTCCGAGCGCCATATTCAGGCGGCACTCGATCACGTCATGGAAGGGCGCACCACGTTGGTGATCGCGCACCGTCTTTCGACCATCGAGAAGGCTGACCTGATTCTGGTCATGGATCAGGGCCAGATCGTTGAGCGCGGCACCCATACTGAACTGCTGGCGCAAAACGGTTACTACGCGCGCCTGCATTCCATGGGACTGGATGCGCCCCTGACCTCGGGCGATATCGCCTGACCCTGCGCGGGAGACGGGCGTGCCCCTCTCCCGCGTTTGCCCGTGTGTAGGTCGATACGGGTAATGTAAGCCTCGTCTGATTCTCATTCCCCGCGATAAATACCGTGAACTGACCAGCGTTCACCCTGTGTTAATATCGCGCCCCTGTTCATTTTGTATGTGGGTTCTCCATGAAGTTGTCCATGCCGCGATTCGATCAAGCCCCTGTCTTGGTGGTAGGCGATGTCATGCTCGACCGTTATTGGCATGGCGGAACCTCACGGATTTCCCCTGAAGCGCCAGTACCGGTCGTCAAGGTCGAGCAAATCGAAGACCGCCCGGGCGGCGCTGCCAACGTTGCGCTCAACATCGCTGCATTGGGTGCACCTGCTTCACTGGTGGGCGTGACGGGCGATGATGAAGCCGCCGACAGTCTGGCCAATAGCCTGCAAGGTGCAGGCGTACGCGCTCTGTTTCAGCGTATTGCCCATCAGCCGACCATCGTCAAGCTGCGGGTCATGAGCCGTCACCAGCAATTGCTGCGCATCGACTTTGAAGAACCCTTCGCCACGGATGCACTGGCCTTGGGGGCTGAAGTCGACAACTTGCTCGAAGGCATCAAGGTGCTGGTGCTGTCGGATTACGGCAAAGGCGCGTTGAAAAACCATCAAGTGCTGATTCAGGCCGCTCGCGCCAAAGGCATTCCGGTGCTGGCTGACCCCAAGGGCAAAGACTTCTCGGTGTACCGTGGCGCCAGCCTGATCACGCCTAACCTCAGCGAGTTCGAAACCATTGTGGGCGGCTGCACCGATGAGGCCGATCTGGTCGCCAAGGGCGCCCGCCTGATGGCCGATCTCGACCTCGGTGCGCTGCTGGTAACCCGTGGCGAGCACGGGATGACCCTGCTGCGTCCGGGCTTCCCGGCCATGCACTTGCCAGCCCGGGCCCGTGAAGTGTTTGACGTGACCGGTGCAGGCGACACGGTCATTTCTACCTTGGCTGCCGCGATCGCCGCGGGTGAAGAACTGCCCCACGCCGTTGCGCTGGCCAATCTGGCTGCTGGCATTGTGGTGGGCAAACTCGGTACGGCAGCCATCAGCGCGCCGGAACTGCGTCGCGCCATCCAGCGCGAAGAAGGGTCCGAGCGGGGTGTGTTGAGCCTGGAGCAACTGCTGCTGGCTATTGACGATGCACGTGCCCACAACGAGAAAATCGTGTTCACCAATGGCTGCTTCGACATCCTGCACGCCGGTCATGTCACGTATCTGGAACAGGCCCGTGCCCAAGGCGATCGCTTGATCGTCGCGGTCAACGATGATGCCTCGGTGAGCCGTCTCAAAGGCCCGGGCCGTCCAATCAATAGCGTTGACCGCCGCATGGCGGTACTGGCCGGGCTGGGCGCGGTGGACTGGGTCATCAGCTTCCCTGAAGGCACTCCGGAAAACCTGCTGGCTCAGGTCAAGCCTGACGTGCTGGTCAAAGGTGGCGACTACGGCATCGATCAGGTAGTCGGCGCTGACATTGTGTCGGCCTACGGCGGCACGGTGAAAGTGCTGGGGCTGGTCGAGAACAGCTCGACCACCGCCATCGTCGAGAAAATCCGCGGCCAGTAAGGTGTGCGGGCCTGCCCCCAACCTGACCCTTCCCTTATGGGAGAAGGGTCAGGTTGAGGTGTTTTTGCGTTTCACCACCTTTCTGAATATTTGCCTGGCCTTGCCGGTCAAGCGTTTGAGCCTCGACTCTTTGTCCGGTTCGCTCAAGCCCTGCTGTTTGAGCCAGTCCTTCCAGCGAATCCGTTCTTCGCGCACCACCCAGCCTTCCTGAACCGCAAAACTTTCTGCCAGATGCAGGCCACGGGTACTTGCCGCGTGCAATTTGTCTTTGTTCAGGGTGTACAGCTCGGCACACGGCTGGCCATCGGTCAGCGGGATCAGGTACAAATCAGGCCGTTTGCGATCAAGGCGCGCCACCAGTTGATCACCTTCAAGCCGTTCGTCCACATGAAACAGGCTCAGGGATTTGGCTTCTTTGGGCACTTCCAGGCGCAAGTCATAGACCAGTTGCAGCGATGCCGTCGGTAAATGCACGTAGGCCCGCGGACGTTCCAGCAGGGGCTGGCTGCCACAGCGCACGGGACGCGCCGCGCCCGAGTTGGGTGTCAGGCGAAAGGGCAGGGCTTCGCGGTAATGCAGCGCGCTGATGTAGGGTGCCGGTAGCCAGGTCTCGTTAAAGCGTCCGCCGAGCCAGCCTTCGGGGGTTTCCAGCAGGCATTCTTCGGCCACTTCCTGAATGGCGGTGTGCAGCGGCAGATTCACCTCATGGGCCGGGACGTAGCCGGAGATCAGTTTGAGCACCACATCGCCACGATCCTGACGCCGCTGGCGCACCAATACCCAGTAATCGCGGCCCTGCCATTGCAGCGTCAGGCGTACGGACACGCCTAGATTCGCCAACTCCAGCCCGAAGCGCCCGGTATCGGCCACGTCGACCTGTCGGCGCTTTTGCAGGGTTTGCGCAAAGTTGAGCGGCATGCCGACGCTTTGGTAACTCAAGCCTTCGGCAGTGGCCTCGACAAACAGAGCCAGGGTTTTGAAGTCGCTGGGATTCTTGCGGATAAGTGAACGCGGCATGTCGGCTCCTTCTTGCGTCGGGGTCGGCCGCGTCGGCGGCATCAGGGTGTGCGCAACACCTGCGCTACCGTTGCCACGTTGTGGGCCAGGTGCAAAGGATTGATGGTGCCGACAATAGCACTGGCAACCCCATGATGACCAAACACCAGTTCGAAGCTGGCCCGCACCGGGTCAACCCCCGGGCTCAAGCAGACGTGGCCGCTGGCCAGCGCTTTTTTGACCAGAATGGCCTTGCCATGCGCCGCCGCGTAATCGATGACTGGCTTTTCGGCCTGCTCATTCAGGTTGTACGTGACCATGGCGCAATCGCCGGTTTGCAGGGCTTTCAGCCCGCCTTCAACGGTTTTTCCTGACAGGCCGAAGCCCCGGATCTTACCTTCGCGCTTGAGTTCAGCGAGCGTTTCATAGACCTCGCCCTCATTAAGAATGGCCAGATCATTGCCATCGGAGTGCACCAGCACCAGATCGATGACGTCTGTTTCTAAACGCTGAAGGCTGCGCTCCACGGACTGTCGGGTGTGGGCGGCGCTGAAGTCATGGCTGGACTGGCCGTTGACGAATTCTTCACCGACCTTGCTGACGATCACCCATTCATGACGCTGCCCGCGCAACAGCGGCCCGAGGCGTTCCTCACTGCGGCCATAGGCCGGCGCGGTGTCGATCAGGTTGATCCCCAGATCGCGCGCGAGCTTGAGCAGCATGCGTGCTTCGTCATCATCCGGGATCTGAAAACCGCTGGGGTATTTCACCCCTTGGTCACGGCCCAGCTTGACGGTGCCCAGCCCCAGCGGGGACACCGACAGGCCGGTACTGCCCAGCGGGCGATGCAGGTCGTGCAAGGTAGGTTGGCTCATGGCAGCAGTTGCTCCCAGGGTGTCTGGCCCAGTGGCGGGCGTGGCAGCTCAGGCAGGGCAGGGGCATGACCCGGTTTGATGCCGTCCTGCTCCAGGGCTTGCAGCACGCGGTCCGAGAAATCCGGTGCCAGCGCCAGTTTGGTGGGCCAGCCCACCAGCAAGCGGCCCTGATCGGACAGAAAGGCGTTGTCCGGGCGCACCAGACCCGATTGCGCGGGTTCAGCACGGTTGACCCGCAATGTGGCCCATTGCGCCTGGCTCAGGTCGACCCACGGCAGCAGGTTGCTCAGCTCTTTTTGCGCCACGGCGATTTGCTCGGCCGGTTCGCGGGCCACCCCGTCGGCCTCGGCAATATCGCCCCCCAGATACCACACCCACTCGCCATTGGCCGCCGGGTGGGTGGTCACGGTAATGCGCGGCTTGGGACCGCCGCCCAGGCAGTGCGCGTACAGCGGTTTGAGGCTAGGCCCCTTGACCAGCACCATGTGCAAAGGCCGTAACTGTTGCGCGGGAACACTGATGCCTGCACTGGCCAGTAGCTCGGCATTACCGGCCCCGGCGCTGAATACAATGCGTTGCGCGTGGATGTCACGCCCGTCGACCCGCAAGCCTACCCACTCATTGTTATCAAAGAGTGGCTCGATGGATTGGCCTGCGAGCAAACCATCCCCTGCGAGGTTGGCCAGTCGTTCAATCAGGCTCGGCACGTCGACCACCAGCTCGGCCAGGCGGTACACCTTGCCCTTGAAACGCGGGTCTTGGAGGGCAGGCGGCAATTGCTCGCCCTTGACCTGATCGACACGGCCCCGGACGGCCTTGCTGGCGAAGAAGCTGGTGAGGTTGCCCGCCAGTGTGCCCGGTGACCACAGGTAATGGGCCTGGGACAGGATACGAACGCCGCTTAAGTCCAGTTCGCCGTCACCGGCCAGCGCTTCGCGCCAGCGGCGCGGCATGTCGGCAATGGCTTCGGAGGCGCCGGTCAGTGCGCCGTGCAGCGCGTACTTGGCGCCACCATGGATGATGCCTTGAGACTTCACACTTTGGCCGCCACCCAGGCTCTCGCGCTCGACCACAATCGTCGAAAAGCCCTGTTTACGCAGGCGGGCATTGAGCCAGAGGCCGGCGACACCAGCGCCGACAATCAATACGTCGGTGGAAATTACAGATGGCATGGGCGACCTCAGCGTTCAAAGACAAGGCCGGGAGTATACATCCTGATCGCGCCCCTATCAGGCTAACCCTGCGACGCCGGGCTTCAACGCCACGGCGTGCAGCGGGTTAATGACCGGCGGTTTTGGAAAACAGCTGAATCACCACCACGCCCAGCACAATCAGCGCCATGCCCAGCATGGCCGGCACGTCGAGTTTCTGTCCGTAGATAAACAGTGCGGCAACGCTCACCATCACGATCCCCATGCCCGCCCACACAGCGTAGGCAACCCCGACCGGAATGGTGCGCACCACCAGCGTCAGCATCCAGAACGCCGTGGCGTAACCGGCAATCACCAGGACAAGGGGCAAGGGCGTGCTAAAACCTTTGATCGCTTTCATCGATACGGTGGCAATCACTTCGGCGCAAATGGCGATGGCCAAGTAGTAGTAAGCGTTCATGTTGGAGTCCTGAATGAGGGGCGCAGCAATTTAACAGCACGGCATTCTAGTGATTGTAAAAGTGTGTAGCGGTTTTTTATTGCATCTTGCGCGGGCCCTGTTCGGTGCCATCATCGTGGATGTCGTTTTCAAGTAAACTCCGCGCCCATGAATAGAACCCTGTACACCTTGCTGTTTCATCTGGGGCTGCCGCTGGTAGCGATTCGCTTGTGGCTGCGGGCACGCAAGGCGCCCGCTTACGCCAAACGCATCGGTGAACGCTTCGCCCTGAACCTGCCCGTGATGCAGCCGGGCGGGATCTGGGTGCATGCCGTGTCAGTGGGCGAGAGTATTGCTGCCGCGCCCATGATTCGGGCGCTGCTCACACGTTATCCACAGATGCCGATCACTGTGACCTGCATGACGCCGACGGGTTCACAGCGGATCGAGGCCCTGTTTGCCGATGAACCGCGTATTCAGCATTGTTATTTGCCTTACGACTTGCCGTGGGCAGCGGCGCGCTTTTTGGCGCGGGTGCAGCCCAAACTGGCCGTCATCATGGAAACCGAGCTGTGGCCCAACCACATCCACCAGTGCGCCAAGCGCGGGATCCCCGTGGCGCTGGCCAATGCCCGGCTCTCGGCCCGTTCGGCCAAAGGCTATGCGCGTTTCGCCAAACTCACCCGGCCCATGCTCGAAGAAATGAGCTTGATCGCGGTGCAGACCGAAGCCGAAGCCGAGCGCTTCCGTCAGTTGGGCGCGCGTCCCGAGTGTGTGCAAGTGACCGGTTCGATCAAATTCGACCTGACCATCGACCCGCAACTGCTCACCGCGGCGCGGGCGTTGCGTGAGCAATGGCAAGCGCAAGAGCGCCCGGTGTGGATTGCGGCCAGCACCCATGAAGGCGAGGACGAAATCATACTGGCGGCCCATCGACAATTGCTCAGCCACTATCCCGATGCGTTGCTGATACTTGTCCCGCGTCACCCCGAGCGCTTCAACAGCGTGTTCGAGCTGTGCCAGCGTGAAGGTTTCGATACGGTGCGCCGCTCTACGGCCGCCCCGGTCGGCCCGCACACGCACGTGCTGCTCGGGGACACCATGGGCGAGTTACTGTTTTTGTACGCGCTGGCTGACAGCGCGTTCGTTGGCGGCAGTCTGGTGCCCAACGGCGGGCACAACCTGCTGGAACCCGCCGCGCTGGCCAAGCCGGTGCTCAGTGGTCCGCATCTGTTCAACTTTCTGGAAATCGCTGCGCTGCTGCGCAACGCCGGTGCGCTTGAAGAAGTGGAGGATGCCCAGGGGTTGGCCGTTGCCGTTCAGCGTTTGTTCGAGCTGCCTCAAGATGCGCAGCATATGGCACAAGCTGGCCTGAACGTGATGCTGGCCAATCAAGGCGCTTTGCAGCGCTTGCTGGATGGATTGGCGCGCTTGCTGGCGCGCTAAGCCACCCAGGTCTCGCGTGATGAACCGCCCTTAGTTGGCCAGGGGCAAGAACCAGCGCTCAGCCATGGCCTTACCGATCTGGCCACGGTGAATGTTGACGATGGCTTGCCCAGTTTGAGCCGTATTGAGCTGCGAGTAGTAGCTTTGTTTGCGCTGCTCGCCGGTTTTCAAATGGGCGACGGTGTAGCGCTCCTTTGGGGTGTCGAGTTGCTCATAGTGAAAATGGGCATACCACAGGGGCGTCTTGCCCGGCTCGCTGATGGCGTATTCCTGAATGAAGTCCTGACGCTCGCCGGTTAACTGGATACGGCGCCCCAGCCCTGCAATCTGGACGCGTCCTTCGTCGAGCAGGTAGTGCAGGTTGCCGTGGGTGGGCGGCAGTTCAAGGCAAAGTTGAAGGCGCAGCGCCTTGCCTTGCGCTTGAAGCCGCTGGGCGGCGCTGTGCATGTCATTGATCAGGGTCTGGTCGGCGGGCAAACGCGCGGGTTCGGGTTGCTCCAGCCAGGCGGCGTGCAACTCGTCGGCCAACGTGTCGAATTTTGACGCTTCATGGGTGAGGATTTCTTCTATTTCCTGCGGGTGCCGTGCCTGGTTCTTGTATTGCAGGGCTTTGCGCTGAATCGTCTCAAACATGCCGTAGAGTTTGCGCGCCTGACCCTTGATGACATCCAGTGGGCGTTTGGCAATCGGCGCTACCGGGCGTGGCGAGGTGATCTGCACCCACTCGTCCCCGTGTTGCGAATAGGTCGACAGTACTTTGTTGTCGTATGCGTCCCGTATTTCAACCACCTCAATCGGCCACTCCCCGCCCGCTGGCCGAACGCTGCCAATCAGACTCCCTTTGCCACGGGCCTTGATGACTTTTCGCAACGGCCGGCCGGTCGCGGATGGCACGCGTTTGCGGGGCTTTTTGCGGGGTTTTGCCGGGGGTTTGATTTCAGCGGCCAGTTGCGTCGTGGCGTCTTGATAAAGCTGGGTCAACAATTGGCGCAGCTTGTTGAAATAGTTCATCTCCAGTTCTTCGGCGTTGATGAGTTCGATGCCTTGCACGGCATCCAGCGCCTGGCCGTAGTGCTCGACCAGACTGTCCAGCACCTCCAGGCGTCTACCGGATTCCAGCTCCAGGGAGTTGAGCTGGTTGTGGGTGTGGATATATTCCCTGAGGGGGTCGATGGCATTGTCGAGGCTGTCTTGTACTCGAAAGCTGGCCGTTGTTTTCGAACTGGCCAGCTTCAGGCAACTGAGTAAAAAGCTCTTTAGCGTCAGGCTGGTGTGTTCGTCAGGGGACAGGCTGGAAGTCAATTGATTGGCCGCTTCGGTCCCCGCATCGCTCAAGTTGGTCAGTTGGTCGAGGAAGTTGTTTCTGAGTTCCACATACTCGACTGCGCGCTCATTGAGGTCTATTTGCAGTTTGATGAATTGCAGAAAACCTTGTGGGTCAGCGTCACCGGCCGCTTCCAGTTCGGGACCGGGCGTCGTGAACTGAGGCCACTGTCGGGTGAGGATGCGTTGCTCGGTCGCCAGATAGGACAAGGCGACGGAGCGATTGTCGAACACTTTTTGCAGCAGGGAGATCACCACCTTTTCGCTGAACGGGATCTGCAACTGGATGCGCTCACTCATACTGTTCAACAGTTCCTGGTAGGCCATCAGTTGACGCGACAGCGCAGCTTCCAGTCGCGTGCGCAACAGGGCGAGCTGTTCAGGGGTGAAGCGTGGGTCGGTGCTTGCCTGGACATAGATCGAACGGGTTTTCTCCACAATGTCGAAAAGCGACCGTTCCTGATCGAAAAAGCCCTCCAGCGTGGCCTTTAGTTCGTTGATGCGCGCCTGTTTCTGTTGTTGATACGCGGCAATCCGTTTAGGCGGCATGCCGCCGTGCAGGCGTAAGCCCAAATCCAGCGACCAGTTGCCATCAGTGTCTGAGCGAACATTCGGCCCGCACTGGTTGTTGTCGGTGGGTAACACGATGGTGGCGCTTGCCTCCTCATTCAATTGGACTTCATAGAGTTGCGCGTCAATCAGCACGTGCCATTTCTGGTCTATTCGGTACAGGCCTTTGCCTGTACCACTGGCGTGTGCCGGTGGCAGGGGCACCGGGCGGGCAACCTGAAACCTCGCGAGCCGAGTGCGCTGGCTGGCGTCAAGCCGATACGGGCCGAAGAAACTGAAGTCCAGAACGATGCTTTGGGTATTGGGGAACTCACCGGGCAGCGCCACGGCCCCTTCAAAAATTTTGGGGAGCGGAGGAGCGGGCCATTCTTCTGCATTGCGACGTGGGGCGATGGGCCTAAGGGCCATTTTTCTCATCGTCGTCAGCTGTGCCGGTCGGTCGGGTGTGATCCTCGGCGCCAGGTGCAAAAGCACCATGCCGAGGTTAATCAGCACGTCCACCATGGCCAATTCCCGTTCTTCGGCGTCATTGCTGGCCAATGCCGGTATGTCTTGAGCGGCTGAGCGGGCCAGGCTCAACAGCCAGCCCGTCAGCATCAGGGGGCGCGGCAAGCCGGGTAGCAGCAAAAGGCTGTCAAACATCAGGCCGCCACCTTGCAGCAATACCGCCCAGCGGCTTTCACGGTTAGACACCGACTCTGCGTCGGCCTGGTCTACCAGTGCTCGGGCATTGCTGCCGTACAGCGACAACATCAGCTGACCGTTATGCAGGTATTGCAACAACTCACTGCTGGCGCCATCGGTTGCCAGTTGGGCAGGGGCGGGTACTTCACGCGGGGCAAACTCATCCCCCGTGCCGAACCGAACGTAATGCGGCTCAAGGAAACCGCCGTTGTCATAGATCGGGCGGGCACTGTCACTCAACCAGGTCAGTACGCTGGTCTGCAGAGCCCCCGGTTTGACGATGGCGTCGAGCAGCGCGTCCCGGGTGGCGAATTCAAGCAACGATTGCGCATAAAGCGGCCGATAGAGCAGGTGGGGTCCGACGTCGATATTGGCGGGTTCAATGATGAACATGTTGCTCACCACGTCCGGCGTCGCCTCGGGTTTGCGCACCAGGGCCAAATACCGAATGACCACCGTTTGCCCGTCGGTCTCGCGGTCGGCAGCCAGGGTTTTTACCAGCGCTGCCACATAGCGGGCGCCCAACGGTGTTACGCCGTTTTCGTGTTTGAGACTTAACTCCAGCGCGAGCAACGGCAGTTGTACCCGCAGGTGCTCGGCAAACAGGCGCTCGCGTGCTTGCGCATCCGGCGTATTGCTCAACAACAGGTTTTCCAGTCGCTTGGGGTAGTCGCCGCCGATGTTGGCTTGCTCGATCAGCCCTTGACTGCGGGTGATGTAATCAGGTGTCAACCACGTGGGCACACTGAGCCCCAGGCGATGACGCACGGTCAAGCGGCCGGTGGGGCGACCCTGCAAATTTTTCAGCGCCAGCTCGGTCAGGGTCATAGTGACGGGCTCTTCAATGCCAATCGTGCCCGGTAAACCCGTCACCGTATGAAACGTCAGCTCAATGTCGTCAGGGGCGAGCTGGGCTTCGGGTGTTTGCGGCTGAACCTCGGGCTCTAACCGGCTGCGCTCACCCATCATTAGCTGTTGCAGAACATCAACGGTGTAGCTGCGTATATCGGCAATGCCACTCAAAAACGTTTTGCCTTGATGGTTTTTTTTCGTGCTGGCCAGTGCCAGGCTGAATTGGCGGTAGAGCGCTTGATCCGCAAGAGCGGCTTTTTTCAGCCAGTCAGGCAGTTTCTGTTCAAGTGCGGCCAGCGTGTTTGGGGCCAGGCGTGGGGTGCTGATAAATATGCTCGAAGGGTCGGCAATATCTTGGTAGACCGCCTGCAGTTGGGTCCAGCCGAGGCTGGAAGGCAGTTTGAGCATGCTCAGGTTGGTCAACTGCTGATTCAAAATGGCCGCGCTCTGGGCATCAAAAATGTTGCCGTCGAGTTCGAAGCGTTTGATGTGGACTTCTTCAGTGGTCACCGATTGGCCAATACTCCTGCTCCAGGCTCTGGCAAATGAATTGAGGGTTTTGAAGGGTCTGACGGTTGCGCTCGGGGACCAGGAAAGCACCTGGCCAGGCAATTCGATCACCAGTCGCGTGCTCAGTATCGATCGGCTGGTTGAATTGACCAGCGTGGCTTTGGCCAGGTAGGCGCGGGTAGCCCCTTCGCCGTATTGGCCGATCCGGTCCGCACGTTCGGGGCAGTCCAGAATTTGTTTAATGGCTGCGCGGTGTGTGTCGTTCAGGTCGGTTTGTTGCACCACGCTGATGCTCAGGGTGTCCTTGAGCAGATGGCTGAGCCATCGCAAGCGACTGGTTCCGGTATTGGCCTGCGCTGACCAAAAATGCGTCAAGGCGCTTTGTAAGCCGATCGGTACACGCCAGGTCAGCTCTTCGATCACCTCCTTGACGACCGCCATGTCCAGCTTGCCCTCAGCGGGCGCGAGCCAGGTCGGTGGGTCATCGCACAGGTAATAGGGCTGGTTATTGCGCGGGGTGAAGTCCAGCTCGGTGCCACTGCCCAGATACGCCAGCACGGTAGGCATGAACGGTTGCAAATCCCAGCCGATGGTCAAGCGCGGGACGGCCAGTTGGGTGCGTTGCAGGTCGATGATGAGTGTCGGGTATTTTTCGCCAAGGGCGCCGCTGAGCATGCTGCGCACCAGCGCCTCAAGGTCGGGCGGGTTGTCGAACTGTGCCTTGACGGCACTGGCGACGGGAATAAGGGGTGCTGTAGCCGGGACAAGGGCAGGGTATGTAGACATGAGCGTACCTGTGTTGAGTTCCAGAGGTCACACGACCGATGCCGTATTAATGGCCGGAACGCTCACGCACAGGTGGTAGCCGGATATGCCCGGGCAGGGATGATCGCAGCCGGGTGGCCGCGATCACCGAGGGAAGGTTCAGTTGCCGGGCGAGCGCATGTTGGCTTCGGCGGCTTGCGCCAGATCGGGCGGCAGGAAGTCTTTGTCGGGGTTGTAGTCGGCTTTCAGGTAACGCGACAGCGCGTCCAGATCGCCGGGGTTTAGCGTGCCGGCGACTTGCTTGAGGCGCAGGTTGTCGAGGATGTAGTCGTAACGGGTGTTGTTGTAATCGCGCACCGAGTTGTACAGCTGGCGCTGGGCGTCCAGCACGTCGACGATGTTGCGCGTGCCCACCTGATAACCGATTTCCGTGGCCTCCAGCGCGCTCTGGTTGGAAATGATCGACTGCTTGCGCGCCTGAACCTGTTCGACGTCAGTGTTGACCGCACGGTGCAGGTTGCGGGTGTTTTCGACCACCTGACGGCGCAAGCCTTCACGTTGCTGTTCGGTCTGATCGAGGCGCGAGTATGACTCGCGGACCTGCGAACTGGTCAGGCCGCCGCTGTAGATCGGGATATTCAACTGTATGCCGATGCTGCGCTGCGACACGTCACCGCTGTAGCGCTGCTGCAAGGCATTGGGGTTGCTCAGGCCAAAACCGTCGTTGTCGCCGGTCTTGTACTGCGCCACCGCATCGAGGGTCGGCGCGTGACCGGCCTTGCGTTGCTTGAGGGTTTCCTGCGCAGCGTCCACGGCAAAGTTACTGGCCAGCAGATTGAGGTTTTGCTGCGCGGCGGTTTCCACCCAGATTTTGGCGTTGTTCGGTGACGGCGGCAGGATCGGCAGCGTATGGCGCATGCCTTCGATCGAGTTGTACTGACGGTTGGTCAGGGTGATCAGCGCCTCGAACGCGTCATCGACCTGGCGCTGTGCCACGATCCGGTTGGCGCGCGAGGTGTCGTAACTGGCCTGGGATTGCAGCACGTCGGTTTTGTCTGACAGACCCACGTCAAAGCGTTCGCGAGACTGATCCAGCTGGCGCTTGAACGCCGCCTCTTCGGCCTTGGTCGCGGCCAGTGTGTCCTGGGCACGCAACACCGAGAAGTAAGACTCGGCGGTTTGCAGGATCAGGTTTTGTTCCGTGGCCGACAGTTGCAGCGCGGCCTGCTCGTTGACCGATTCGGCGGCTTTTAACTGGAACCAGCGGTCAATGCGAAAGATCGGCTGCGCCAGCGTCGCCTGATACACCACCGCACTGCGTGTAGTGGTCAACGAAGGCTGGTCAATGGAGGTGCGCACGCTGCTCGACTCGGCACCGCCCGACAGGTTGGGCAGCAAGCCGGCGCGGGCCTGCGGCACCACTTCTTTGCGTGCCGCGTAGTCGGCACGGGCGGCCGCCAGGTCGGCGTTGTTATCCACCGCCTCGTGATACACGCTGACCAGGCCTGTCTGGCTGGCCAAGGGGGCCTGGGTTTCCATGGCCATTACGTTGGTCGCACAAGACACGGCGATAGCCAGTGAGAGTTTGCGCAGCATGAGCGATCCCTAGTTCAATAATGCGGAGAAAATAAACTCCCGAGGCCTCGTGTGGCACTCGTGGTGTCAAGACGTAGCGAGTGTAGTAGCGGTGACACCTTGCAACAATGCCGTTGTTGCGACTTTTATCAGGCTGATTATTCCGGGGTTGGCGTTCTGCCTCAGTCTTGTCTAGACTGGCCGGGTTCTTGTCGGGGTGCCTTGCTATGAGGCTGAGATCGAATAATTTCGGATCCCGTTGAACCTGATCAGGTTAACGCCTGCGTAGGGAACAAGATTTCTCGTCACCCGGCGAGTCCTCTTGAGTACCGTCCGGGATCGATTGTTCAAAAAATGAGCAATCGTTCGAGGCCGTCACTCAGCACCCAGTCCTTGGGGCAGTCCGTACATTTTTCAGGTTCTCCCTCCGACAATCCGCCTGGATGCAGTCTGGAGAGCCGTGATGAGTACGACAAAACTAAAAAACGCAATCAACCTCAGTGATTCGGCCAAAGTCGATGAACAGTCGGTCAAGCCCTTTACCCGCTCGCAAAAAGTCTACGTACAGGGCTCACGCCCGGACATTCTGGTGCCGATGCGCGAAGTCAGCCTGGACGTGACGCCCACTGATTTTGGCGGCGAAATCAACGCCCCGGTATTGATCTACGACACCTCAGGCCCCTACACCGACCCGTCGGTGCAGATTGACGTGCGCAAAGGCCTGGGCGATGTGCGCTCGGCCTGGATCGACGACCGAAACGACACCGAACGCCTGCCGGGGCTGAGTTCGAACTTCGGCCAAATGCGCCTTGAAGACGCCGAACTGACCCAACTGCGTTTCGCCCACGTCAAGAACCCGCGTCGGGCAAAGGCCGGTGCCAACGTCAGCCAAATGCACTATGCGCGTCAAGGCATCATCACCGCCGAGATGGAATACGTCGCCATCCGCGAAAACATGAAACTGCAAGAAGCGCGGGCGGCGGGTCTGCTGGACCAGCAACACGCCGGACACAGCTTCGGCGCCAACATCCCGAAAGAAATCACCCCTGAGTTCGTGCGCGAAGAAATCGCCCGCGGCCGCGCCATTATTCCGGCCAACATCAACCACGTTGAGCTGGAGCCCATGATTATCGGGCGCAACTTCCTGGTGAAGATCAACGGCAACATCGGCAACAGCGCGCTGGGTTCTTCGATCGAAGAAGAGGTGGCGAAACTGACCTGGGGCATCCGCTGGGGGTCGGACACCGTCATGGACTTGTCCACCGGCAAGCACATCCACGAAACCCGCGAGTGGATCATCCGCAACTCGCCGGTGCCGATTGGCACCGTGCCGATTTACCAGGCGCTGGAAAAGGTTAACGGCGTGGCCGAAGACCTGACGTGGGAGTTGTTCCGCGACACCTTGATCGAACAGGCCGAGCAGGGCGTGGACTACTTCACCATCCATGCGGGTGTACTGTTGCGTTACGTGCCGCTGACGGCCAAGCGCGTGACCGGCATCGTGTCCCGGGGTGGCTCGATCATGGCCAAGTGGTGCCTGGCGCACCACCAAGAAAACTTCCTCTACACCCATTTCGACGACATCTGCGAAATCATGAAGGCCTACGACGTCAGCTTCTCGCTGGGCGACGGCCTGCGTCCGGGCTCGATTGCCGACGCCAACGACGCGGCACAGTTCGGAGAGCTGGAAACCCTGGGCGAACTCACCAAGATCGCGTGGAAGCACGACGTGCAGTGCATGATCGAAGGCCCGGGCCATGTGCCGATGCAGTTGATCAAAGAGAACATGAACAAGCAGCTTGAGTGCTGCGACGAAGCGCCGTTCTACACCCTGGGCCCGCTGACCACGGACATTGCGCCGGGCTACGACCACATTACCTCGGGCATCGGCGCCGCCATGATCGGCTGGTTCGGGTGCGCCATGCTCTGCTACGTCACGCCCAAGGAACACTTGGGGTTGCCGAACAAGGATGACGTGAAGACCGGGATCATCACTTACAAAATCGCGGCCCATGCTGCCGACTTGGCCAAAGGCCATCCGGGTGCGCAAATCCGAGACAACGCGTTGAGCAAGGCGCGTTTCGAGTTCCGCTGGGAAGACCAGTTCAACCTCGGCCTGGACCCGGACACCGCCCGCTCGTACCACGACGAAACCCTGCCCAAGGACTCGGCCAAGGTCGCGCATTTCTGTTCCATGTGCGGGCCGAAATTCTGCTCGATGAAAATCACGCAGGAAGTGCGCATCTATGCCGCCAACCAGCGCATCGACGCGGTTGACGTTGATGTGGCCCAAGGCCTGGCCGAGCAGGCCGCGCGCTTCAAGCAGGAAGGCAGTCAGCTGTACAAAAAAGTGTGACGTCAGGGCAGCCCCTGTCGAGGCGTGTCACTGCGCCTCGACGGCGGTGACCTGATCAGGCAACGGCCACAGACCCTGACAGGGTTGTCCTCCTCTTTTCGAGACACATTCTTTGAACGTACCCGGCCTGTATTCCCCGGATTCTGCGGTCCCGGCGGACCAGCGTGTCTTCGGTGCACGCGACCTGTTTTCCCTGTGGTTTTCCCTCGGCATTGGCTTGATGGTGTTACAGACCGGCGCGTTACTGGCGCCGGGCCTAGGCCTGTCGGGTGGATTGCTGGCAATCTTTCTCGGCACGCTGGTGGGTGTCGCCTTACTGGCGTCGGTCGGGGTGATTGGCTGCGACACCGGCCTGTCGTCCATGGCCGCGCTCAAGCTCAGCCTCGGCAGTCGCG
The DNA here is from genome assembly GCF_015377145.2 of Pseudomonas lundensis. Taxonomy (NCBI): domain Bacteria; kingdom Pseudomonadati; phylum Pseudomonadota; class Gammaproteobacteria; order Pseudomonadales; family Pseudomonadaceae; genus Pseudomonas; species Pseudomonas lundensis. The sequence goes on along the minus strand of NZ_CP062158.2, from coordinate 4,424,992 downwards.
GTGCGCTGCTCCCGGCGCTGCTCAACGTGCTGCAACTGATCGGTTGGGGCGCGTTTGAAATCATCGTGATGCGCGACGCCGCCAGCCTGCTCGGCGCCCGGGCGTTCAGCGACGCCAGCGTGTTCAGCAACCCGCTGCTGTGGACGTTGTTTTTCGGGGTGTTGGCGACCTTGCTGGCTGTCAGCGGGCCGCTGACGTTTGTGCGCAAAGTCCTGCGCAAATGGGGGATTTGGTTGCTGTTGGCGGCTTGTCTCTGGCTGACGTGGAACCTGTTCTCCAAAGCTGACCTGGGCGCGTTATGGGCGCAAAAGGGCGACGGTTCACTGCCGCTGGCGGTCGGTTTTGACATCGCGATTGCGATGCCATTGTCATGGTTGCCCTTGATCGCGGACTACTCACGCTTTGGCAAACGCGCGAAAAAGGTCTTTGGCGGCACGGCTGCGGGCTTCTTTTTGGGTAACGTCTGGCTGATGAGTCTTGGCGTGGCGTACACCCTGGCGTTTGCCCCCAGTGGCGAGGTGAATGCGTTGTTGTTGGCGCTGGCCGGGGCAGGGTTGGGGATTCCGTTGTTGCTGATTTTGCTCGACGAGTCGGAAAACGCGTTCGCGGACATTCACTCGGCGGCAGTGTCGGGCGGGGTGTTGTGGCGATTGAAGGTTGAACATCTGGCGTTGGTCATCGGGGTGATCTGCACCCTTATCGCCTGCTTTGCGCCGCTGGCGCAGTACCAGAACTTCTTGTTGCTGATTGGCTCGGTGTTTGCGCCGTTGTTTGGCGTGGTGCTGGTGGATCACTTCCTTGTGCGCAAACGCAGCGCGCAGGTGACCACGGCGTTGTTCTGCTGGCCGGCATTGCTGGCGTGGGCGGGCGGGGTGAGTACCTACCACCTGTTGGCCAATGTGTATCCGGATGTGGGTGCGACCTTGCCAGCGTTGGTGCTGGCGGGGGTATTGCAGTGGGCTTTTGGGCGTCGCCGCTAAAAGCCCCTCACCCCAACCCTCTGCCTGTGGGAGAGGGTTGGGGTGGGCTGGGGAGGCTCACCGTTGTGCAGGGAACCACTGCGGCTTGAGAATCCCGTTGAGGCGCGAGTAAGGGATTTTCAGTTCGACATGGCCTTCGGAGTACGGCGCAATGCTGTACACATCGTACTTGAGGACCACATTGTCCTTGAGCAAGGCCACGTGCGGGGTTTGTTGGAACGGCCAGTTTTTGACGAACTCGGGATCGTTACCGAGGCGGGTGCTGATCAACCAGTTGTTGTGTGCGACTTTACCTGCAGCCCAGAAGGCTTTCTCCTGACCTGGAATCAACATGTCCTGCAAGGTCACTTCCCGCTGATCCTGACGCGAATAGTTGATAAAGCCACGGCCTGGCATGCCGTGCGCGCCACCGGTGTCCAGGTAGCTCGACAGCTCAATAATCACCAGGTCGTCATGCTGCTCACGTACCTTGGCCTGCAAATAGCTGCTGTTGCGACTGGCGGCGGTGCGCAAAAACTGTTCGCGGTAGGCATTGAGAGAGGGCGCCAGTTTGTCTTCAGGCGAGAAGACGGTCATTTTCAGCAGGCGGCTTTCGATCAGCGCGTCCAGTTTGGGGTCGCCCTGCGGGTGTACGGTGTCGATGTTCACCAGCGGGCAATCCTGGCCCTTGCACCCGGTCTTGAGCTGTTCCGAGGCATCAGGGGTGAAGGCCAGCGGTTTTGGCGCGGACGCTTGAAATACGCTCTGGCATGCGCCCAGGGTCAGGGCGATGCAGGTCAGGGAGGCAAACTTTAAAAGCGACATGGTCGTCCTTCATCAACAAAAGAAAAGCAAAATTATGGAGGTTCGACTGCCTGCGAGGGCATCCGTTCGCCACTAAGCTTAAAGGTGCCAATTAGAGTTGGTTTGCAGGTGATCCGTCTATCCCCGTGTCAGAAAAGTGGCTGCATCGCGGCGTTCATGCGCGTTAGGATGCGCGATGCCGCGGGCCACCCCGGCAGGAATTAGCCAGCAAGAGGTTTGAAATGACGGATACCACGAAGGCGACTACGCCCCGCACAGTCGAGATCGTCAAGCGCGAACAGTGTTTTAAAGGTTTCTACCAACTGGACCGCGTGCACTTGCGCCACGAACTGTTTGCCGGTGGCATGAGCCGTGAGATCAGTCGCGAAGTGTTTGTGCGCCATGATGCGGTTTGCGTGTTGCCCTACGACCCGCAGCGTGACGAGGTGGTGCTGATCGAGCAGTTCCGCGTCGGCGCCATGGGCAAGACCGACACGCCGTGGCTGATCGAGCTGGTGGCCGGTTTGATCGACAAGGAAGGCGAGGTCAATCCTGAAGACGTGGCCCACCGCGAAGGCGAAGAGGAGGCCGGTGTGACCTTCACCTCGCTGTGGCCGATCACCCGCTACTTCCCGTCGCCGGGCGGCAGCACCGAATTTGTGCACCTGTACGTGGGCCGGTGCAGCACCGAAGGCATTGGTGGCTTGCATGGCCTTGAGGAAGAGGCGGAAGATATTCGAGTGACAGTTTGGGCGTACGAAGATGCGCTTCAGGCAGTACGCGATGGTCGAATTTCCAATGCAGCGAGCATCATTGCCCTGCAATGGCTGGCGCTCAATCGCGCCGAGGTGAGGGGGTTATGGTCGTAAACGGGGTGCGCGACCGTTATCGGGTCGACTTGATTGGCTTGCAGGCTGCCTGCGAGGCCAATTACGCGCGCCTGATGCGTTTGTTGCCCGACATGCGCGAGCAGCCTGATGCGCGGCGCATTGCCGTGACCCAGGGCGATCAGATGCTGGGCGTACTGACCCTTGAAGTGATGCTCGACTGCCCGTACACCAGCACCCTGCGCGTGCGTCAGGAACATAGCTTGCCGTGGTTGCCGGTGCCCGAGTTGCAGGTTCAGGTGTATCACGATGCGCGCATGGCCGAAGTGATTGGCGCCGAGCATGCACGACGCTTTCGCAGCATCTACCCTTATCCCAATGACGCCATGCACCAGCCTGACGAAAAAGCTCAGCTCAATGTGTTTCTGGGTGAGTGGTTGAGCCACTGCCTGACGTGCGGTCACGAATACGCACAAGTCAGGTAACACCGCTTCAAGTCGCTGTCGAATCGCGAGGCTGCGATCGACAGCGCAGGCGCTCAGGCTAATGGCATAATCGCGCCCTTCATCGACGCCCTCCGGGAGAGCCGCCTTGCCGAGTGTTTCCACCCTGACCACTGAAGACCCGGTGCTGCTGGTGCAGCTCTCTGACAGCCACTTGTTTGCTGACGCAAACGGCTCCCTGCTGGGGCTTAACACCGCGCGCAGCCTGCAACAGGTGATCGACCTGGTCAGTGCCGAGCAGCCGTCTGTCGACGTGTTGCTGGCCACCGGCGATCTGGCCCAGGACGGCAGCGTCGCGGCCTACCAGTATTTTCGACAGGCCACCGCCGCGTTGGCGCCCGTGGCGCGCTGGATTCCGGGCAACCATGACGATGTTCAGCAGATGCGCGAGGCGGCCATTCAAAGCCGGTTGATGGAGCCGCGTGTCGATGTTGGCAACTGGCGCATCACGTTGTTGCATTCCAACGTGCTGAATAAAAGCCATGGTTATCTGGAGGACGACCAACTCCAGCGACTGGCGCAATCACTGAGCGAAGCGCCGGAACGTCATCACTTGGTTTGCCTGCATCATCATCCGGTCCCGGTTGGTTGCCAGTGGATTGAGCCCATCGGCCTGCTCAATGCCGACGCGTTCTGGGCGGTGGTGGACCGCTTCCCCCAGGTCAAAGCGGTGTTGTGGGGGCATGTGCATCAGCCTTTCGATCAGCAGCGTAAGGCGGTCAGGTTGCTGGCCACGCCTTCAACCTGTTTCCAGTTCGCGCCCCACAGCGAGGATTTCAAGGTCAGCACCGAGGCGCCCGGCTACCGCTGGCTGCAGCTGAACCCTGATGGCACTTTGGATACCGGGACCTCGCGGGTGGCGCACTTTGACTTCGAACCCGACTACTCCCACGACAAATATTGACCACTGGACAAACTTACAGATGATGGGTCGAGTCATTCACCCCGAGTCAGGCTAAACTGCGCGTCTTTCTCAAGGCTGTGTCTGGCTGAATTTGTACTCGGGAGTAATGGCATGTCGGGTTCCATCTTGTATATCCACGGTTTCAACAGCGCGCCCGAGTCCAAAAAGGCTTCGCAGTTGACGTCGGTGATGCAGCAAATGGGTCTTGGTGAGCAACTGCGTGTGCCAGCCCTGCACCATCACCCGCGACAGGCGATCGCACAGCTTGAGGCCGCCATTGGCGAGCTGGGCAGCCCGCTGCTGGTGGGCAGCTCCCTCGGCGGCTACTATGCGACCTGGCTTGCCGAGCGCCACGGCCTCAAAGCCTTGCTGGTCAACCCGGCCGTCAGCCCGCACCGCATGTTTGACGGTTATCTGGGCACCCAGACCAACCTGTACAGCGGCGAGACCTGGGAGCTGACCCACGATCACGTGAACGCCCTGGCCGAGCTTGAAGTCCCGGCGCCCCGCGATCCGCAGCGCATTCAAGTGTGGCTGCAGACCGCCGATGAAACCCTCGACTACCGCTACGCTGAAACGTACTACGCAGCGTGTGCCTTGCGCATTCAGGCCGGGGGCGATCACAGTTATCAAGGTTTTGCCCGGCAACTGCCCGCGCTGCTGAGCTTTGCCGGAGTAGCAGCAGAACAGTACCAGGCCATCGACTTCGCGGCCCTGTGAGGCACCGGCGAATGGCCTTTATTTTCTTTATTTACGACTGACGACGAGACCCTATGGCCACTCCCAGCGCTAGCTCTTATAACGCCGACGCCATCGAAGTCCTCTCGGGCCTCGACCCGGTGCGCAAACGCCCCGGCATGTACACCGACACCAGTCGGCCCAACCACCTGGCTCAGGAAGTCATCGACAACAGTGTCGACGAAGCCCTGGCCGGTCACGCCAAATCGGTCAATGTCATCCTGCACGCCGACCACTCGCTGGAAGTCAGCGACGACGGGCGCGGCATGCCGGTGGACATTCACCCCGAAGAGGGCGTGTCGGGCGTCGAGCTGATCCTCACCAAGCTCCACGCGGGCGGTAAGTTTTCGAACAAGAACTACCAGTTCTCCGGCGGCCTGCACGGCGTGGGGATCTCGGTGGTTAACGCCTTGTCGACCCAGGTCCGGGTCAAGGTCAAGCGTGATGGCAACGAGTACCAGATGACCTTCGCTGATGGCTACAAAGCCACCGACCTGGAAATCATCGGCACCGTCGGCAAGCGCAATACCGGCACCAGCGTCTACTTTGCGCCGGACCCGAAGTACTTCGACTCCCCCAAATTCTCGGTCAGCCGCCTCAAGCACGTCCTCAAGGCCAAGGCCGTGTTGTGCCCCGGTCTGCTGGTCACGTTTGAAGACAAAAACACCGGCGAAAAAGTCGAGTGGCATTACGAAGACGGCTTGCGTTCCTACCTGGTGGACGCCGTCAGTGAATTCGAGCGCCTGCCCGACGAGCCGTTCTGCGGCACTCTGGCGGGCAATAAAGAAGCCGTTGACTGGGCGCTGCTGTGGCTGCCCGAAGGCGGCGACAGTGTTCAGGAAAGCTACGTCAACCTGATTCCGACGGCGCAGGGCGGCACCCACGTCAACGGTTTGCGTCAGGGCCTGCTCGATGCGATGCGTGAGTTCTGTGAATTCCGCAGCCTGCTGCCGCGTGGCGTGAAACTGGCCCCGGAAGACGTGTGGGAACGCATTGCGTTCGTGCTGTCGATGAAAATGCAGGAGCCGCAATTCTCCGGCCAGACCAAAGAGCGCCTGTCGTCCCGCGAAGCGGCCGCGTTTGTCTCCGGTGTGGTCAAAGACGCGTTCAGCCTGTGGCTCAACGCGCACCCTGAACTGGGCATGCAATTGGCTGAGCTGGCGATCAACAACGCCGGTCGCCGCCTCAAGGCCAGTAAAAAAGTCGAGCGCAAGCGCATCACCCAAGGGCCGGCGTTGCCGGGCAAACTGGCTGACTGTGCGGGCCAGGACCCGATGCGCGCCGAGCTGTTTCTGGTGGAAGGCGATTCCGCTGGCGGTTCCGCCAAGCAAGCGCGGGACAAAGAGTTTCAGGCGATCCTGCCGTTGCGCGGCAAGATCCTCAATACGTGGGAAGTCGATGGCAGCGAAGTGCTGGCCAGCCAGGAAGTGCACAACATTGCCGTGGCCATCGGTGTGGACCCGGGCGCGGCCGACATGAGCCAGCTGCGCTACGGCAAAATCTGCATCCTTGCCGACGCCGACTCCGACGGTCTGCACATCGCGACGTTGCTCTGCGCTTTGTTTGTGCAGCACTTCCGGCCGTTGGTGGACGCCGGTCACGTGTACGTGGCCATGCCGCCGTTGTACCGCATCGACCTGGGCAAAGAGATTTTCTACGCCCTCGACGAGGCTGAGCGTGATGGCATTCTTGACCGTCTGGTGGCCGAGAAAAAACGCGGCAAGCCGCAGGTCACGCGATTCAAGGGGTTGGGTGAAATGAACCCGCCGCAACTGCGTGAAACCACCATGGACCCGAACACGCGTCGCCTGGTGCAGCTCACGCTGGAAGACTTCGCCGCGACCTCCGAAATGATGGACATGCTGCTGGCGAAAAAACGGGCGGGCGACCGTAAGACCTGGCTGGAATCCAAAGGCAACCTGGCGCAGGTGCTGGCCTGATGCGCAGAGCCTTGTTGGCGCTGCAGGTGCTGGCGACCCCGGTAATGGCCGAAACATGGCCAGCACTGGTGTTGCAGTCTGAGCACCCGGTGGAAGGCATGCGCGGCGGCAATCTGTCGGGGCTGGCGGTGTGCCAGGGTGAAATGTGGGCTGTGTCTGACCGCGATGATGATCAGATTTACCGGCTTGATACCCGTTATCCCGAGTGGCTGGCTGAAGCCGTGAGCCTCCATCTACCCCAGCCGCCGAAGACCGGTTTGCCGTGGGGCGTGCGCATGATGGGCAAAGCCATCAGCCCGCTGCGCGGTGGCGATCTCGATTTTGAAGGCATCACCTGCGACGCGGCGGGCAACCGTTACGTGGTCAGTGAATCCCATGCCGGTGTGGTGCTGATCGCGCCGCAGGGCAACGCCTCCTGGCTGAAAATCGACGCCGGTCTGGTGCGTCAGGCGCGGGCCAGCGGCATGCTGCTGCATTTCAATGCCTTGTTTGAAGGCATTGCGATCAACCCGCAAGGCAATCAGATCTGGCTGGCGGCAGAGCGCGAGCGCCGTGGCTTGCTGACCCTGCACAAAAAACAAAGCGTGTGGGCCTGTGAAGACAGCTGCGTAATCATGAGTGAGGCGGGGCCGCAACAGCCGCCACCGCAACTTAAGGCCAAATCGCAGGCCAAGGATTTCGCAGATCTGGCGGTGTTCGAAGGCAAGTTGTTCACCCTCGAGCGCATGGCCTATCGCGTGTGCCGCCGAACGCCTGCCACCGGGCACGTGGAGCGCTGCTGGTCGTTCGCCAATGACGCCCTGACCGCCGCGCGCCGCTACGCCTCGGCCTACGGCAATGCCGAAGCCTTGAGCGTCGACGCTCAAGGGGCCTGGATCGGTGTCGACAATGGCAACCACGTGCGTGCCGATGGCGAGGCGCGTCCGGTGGTCTACCGCTTTGCGGCGCCGCCCGGTGGTTGGGGCGCCCGGTCATGAGCCAGCAGCCACCGGGCAAGCGGGCCGGTCGTGTCTTCATGATCGTGGCCTGGTGTGCGGGCCTGTACCTGGCGACCCAGTTTTTCGGGCGCTGGGAGCAGCGTCAGGAGAACCCCAACCGCGACGTGGTTTCGGAACAGGGCGAAGGCTTCATCGACGTCAAGCTGCAAGCCAACGTGCAGGGGCACTTCGTCGCCAGCGGCCGTATCAACAACGTGCCGGTGGAATTTTTACTGGATACCGGGGCCACCGACGTGGCGGTCCCGCTGGATTTGGCCCGGCAACTGGCATTGCCCAAGGGCGTGCCCGTGACCCTGAATACCGCCAACGGGCAGGCGCAGGGCTATCGCACGCACATCGACCGCCTGCAACTGGGTGCCATTGTGTTGCGCAACGTGCGCGCAGTGGCTGCGCCGGGGCTGGACGGCGAACAGGTGTTGCTGGGTATGAGCGCTTTGAAAAAACTTGAATTCACCCAGCGCGGCGGCACCATGCTGCTGCGCCAGACAACGAACTGAATGAGGTCCGCATGAGCGACTCCCTTGATCTCAGCCTGGACGGCGTAGAACGCCGGTCACTGGCCGACTTCACCGAACAGGCCTACCTCAACTACTCCATGTACGTGATCATGGACCGGGCCTTGCCGCACATCGGCGACGGCCTCAAGCCTGTACAGCGGCGTATCGTCTACGCCATGAGCGAGTTGGGGCTGGACGCAGACGCCAAGCACAAGAAATCGGCGCGTACCGTCGGTGACGTGCTCGGCAAGTTTCACCCCCACGGCGATTCGGCCTGTTACGAAGCCATGGTGCTGATGGCGCAGCCGTTCAGCTACCGCTACACACTGGTTGACGGTCAGGGCAACTGGGGTGCGCCGGACGATCCCAAGTCGTTCGCCGCCATGCGTTACACCGAGGCGCGCTTGTCGCGTTACTCCGAAGTCCTGCTCAGCGAACTGGGTCAGGGCACGGCGGACTGGGTACCCAACTTCGACGGCACGCTGGACGAACCGGCTGTGTTGCCTGCACGTTTGCCGAATATCCTGCTCAATGGCACCACCGGCATTGCCGTGGGCATGGCCACGGACGTACCGCCGCACAACCTGCGAGAAGTCGCCACCGCTTGCGTGCGTTTGCTCGATGAGCCCAAGGCCACGGTTGAGCAACTGTGCGAACACATTCAAGGCCCGGACTACCCGACCGAAGCTGAAATCATCACCCCGCGCGCCGACCTGCTGAAGATCTATCAGACCGGTCGTGGCTCGGTGCGCATGCGCGCGGTGTATCACGTGGAAGACGGCGATATCGTCGTCACCGCCTTGCCGCATCAGGTCTCGGGCGCCAAGGTGCTGGAGCAAATTGCCGCATTGATGCAGGCCAAGCCGACCAAGCTGGCGATGGTGACTGATCTGCGTGACGAGTCGGACCACGAAAACCCGTGCCGCATCGTCATCATTCCCCGCAACAACAAGGTCGACCTCGACGAGCTGATGCAGCACCTGTTCGCCGTGACGGATCTGGAGTCCACGTTCCGCGTCAACATCAACATCATTGGCCTGGATGGCAAGCCGCAGTTGAAAAACCTGCGGGCGCTGCTGGTGGAATGGCTGGAATTTCGTATCAACACCGTGCGGCGCCGCTTGCAGTTCCGCCTCGATAAAGTCGAGCGTCGCCTGCACCTGTTGGACGGTTTGCTGACGGCTTACCTGAACCTCGATGAAGTGATTCACATCATCCGCACCGAGGAGCACCCCAAGGCTGAATTGATTGCACGGTTTGCCCTGACCGAAACACAGGCCGACTACATCCTCGACACGCGCTTGCGCCAGTTGGCCCGTCTCGAAGAGATGAAGCTGCGTGACGAACAAGATGCCCTGCGTAAAGAACAGGCCAAGTTACAAGCGCTGCTCGGCAGCGAAGCCAAGCTGAAAAAACTGGTGCGCAGCGAACTGCTGGAAGATGCCAAAACCTACGGCGATGACCGTCGTTCGCCGATCGTGGCCCGTGCAGAAGCCAAGGCTCTGTCGGAAAACGAGCTTGTCCCGACTGAGCCTGTGACCGTTGTGCTGTCTGAAAAGGGCTGGGTGCGGTGCGGTAAAGGGCATGACCTCGATGCCACCGGGCTTTCCTATAAAGCGGGTGACGGCTACAAAACCGCGGCGGCGGGGCGTTCCAACCAGTTTGCGGTGTTCATCGACTCCACCGGGCGCAGTTATTCGGTGGCGGCGCACACCTTGCCCTCGGCCCGTGGTCAGGGCGAACCGTTGACCGGTCGCCTGACGCCACCACCGGGTGCCAGTTTTGAATGCGTGCTGTTGCCTGAAGACGACGCGCTGTTCGTCATTGCCTCCGACGCGGGTTACGGCTTTGTGGTCAAGGGTGAAGACCTGCAAGCCAAGAACAAGGCGGGTAAAGCCTTGCTCAGCCTGCCCAAGGGCGCCAAGGTCATGCAGCCGCGTCCGGTCACCGACCGCGAGCATAACTGGCTGGCGGCGGTAACCACGGAAGGGCGTTTGCTGATCTTCAAGGTCAGCGACTTGCCGCAGTTGGGCAAAGGTAAAGGCAACAAGATCATCGGTATACCCGGCGATCGCGTGGCCAGTCGCGAAGAATACGTGACCGATATTGCCGTGTTGCCGGACAACGCCACGCTGGTGTTGCAGGCTGGCAAACGCAACCTGTCGCTCAAGCCTGATGACCTCGAACACTACAAAGGCGAACGCGGACGTCGAGGCAACAAATTGCCCCGTGGTTTCCAGCGCGTGGACGCGATGTTGGTAGAAACGCCCAATTAAGCCGGTTTAGAGCGCCCGATCTGCGTTTTTTCGCGTAGATCGGGTCTGCGGCGCTGGAGTCGGGCTGGATATTCGCGGATGATATGGCGCACTTGCGGCACCGCCCCTTGGCGATGTGGCCAGCGACTTTTTCGAGAATCACACTGTGGCGCGCCCGATGGCTGCCACCTGGATGGAATGATGAACGTTCTGCGCCTTCCTTTAATTGCGTTGCTGACCGGTGTGCTCGGTCTGGCGGGGTGCTCCACGCATCAGCCAGCGGCCTTGTACCAACTGGACAGCGGCACCCCCGGCCAGCCCGCGCAAAGCGCCGGCATGGCCGTGGTACTCGGCCCGGTCACCGTGGCTGACTACCTGCAACGTGAAACCCTGCTGCAACGTCAAACCGACGGCAGCCTGAGCGCGGCCACCGATGGTCGTTGGGCAGGTAGCCTGTCGGCGGATATCGATCAACTGCTGCTTCGCCAACTGGCCTGGCGTCTGGACAGCCAGCGCGTGGTATTGGCCCCGGCCCCTGCGGGCTTCGCCCCGGACGTGCAAGTGCTGTTGTCGATTACGCGTCTGGACTCTGGCAAAAATCAGCCGGCCATCCTTGATGCGCAATGGCGTCTGATTGACCGTCGCGGTCAGGTGCGTGATAACCGCATGGTGCATCTGGAAAAACAGCACGATGGCACCACGGCCTCTCAGGTCAAGGCTCAAGGCGAGTTGTTGCAACAGATGAGTCAGCAATTGGCGGTGGCCCTTAAACCCTTGGCCAACCAGCCGCCGTTGGTGGAGTCCCGCAAGCCGGAGCCAAAGCCGGCCCGCAAAGGAGAATCAGACAAGCCCCGCATTCCGATGGCTTCACCGATTCGCACAGACATGGAAGTGTTTCGCTTCTGAGTCAGTGACCACTACAAAAAAATCCCGCATCTGAGCGGGATTTTTTTGCAGGTCAAAAACCCCTCACCCAACCCTCTCCCGGATGGAGAGGGTGAGTGCGTTTGTGGATTTACCCGCGCTTCTCGTGCATGCGCGCCAATTGGCGTTCAAGCATCGACGGGTACGGTTCCATCAAGCGCTCTACACAGCACGCCCCTTCAGGGCTGGCAATCGGGCGGATGCGGGCGCGCTGGCGAATCAGCGCATCGTCACTGATCTTGCGCTCAACCAACAGCAAGTTGCGGCTGTGTTGTGACAGCGCCAGCGCGTCTTGCGCGGTTTCAGTCAGCAGCAAGTCGATCTGGCTCATGCCCGTCAGGCCTTCGCCCACCACCAGCCCCAATTGCAGCTGCAAGGTGATGCCACTGTCTGCCACTTCGATTTGCAAGGCGTGACCCAGTGCGCGCAATAGCTCACCGCAGCAAATGGCGTTGGTCAGGTAGTCGTCGCCGCTGTCTTCGCTGTGGAACAGCATCAGCGTGCTGCCATCGTTGAGCGTGTGCAGCTCGCTGTCATACAGCGAGGCGGCTTGCTCCAGGCAGTCGCGATAACGTTCCAGTAATTCGGTCAGGCGGGCGCGGGGCAGGCGACGCAGTTGATCCTGCGCACCCAGTTGCACGGCCAGCACAGCGCTCGGCTGTGGCGCGGAGGGTGCGGTCGGCTGCGGCTTGGTCAGGGTCGCCGGGGCGGCACTGCCCGTGTCGCGCAGGTCGGCAAACGGGTCTTCGTCGCTGTCGTCTTCTTCCGCATGAACCACGTGCCGCGGGGCCGCTTTGGGGGCTGGCGCAGCAGGCGCTTCGTCAAAGTCCGGGTCGCGCAGGTTGCGCACTTCGAACGAGGGCTCTGGCTCGTCGTCTTCGTAGTCGCTGTCGTCGTAATCGGGCTCAGGTTCTGGCTCGGGCTCTGGCGCAAGCGGTGCCAGGCGAGTGTGAAGCTGGCGCGCCAGATCACCGATTTCATCCTGGCGGTTGATCGCCGGGGTGTAGGGATCAGGCTCGCGCAGCCACACACGCAATTGCAACAACGGGGTGGAGATGTGACGCCCCAGACGCAGGCTCAAGGCCAGCGCCAGCGCCAGCAAAATTGCGCTGAGGATGCCCATGCTTTGCAGGCTGATGGTCATCGGTTGCTGAAACTGGTTCATGTCGAGGCTGATGCGCAGATGCCCGGCGGTCACGTCCTGGAACGTGATCTTGGTCTGGTACATGCCTTCGGCTTCGCCCAGCAGGCCGTTTTTCGGTCGCTCACCGGCTTCTGCGAGGATGCGGTTGTCAACGCTATAAATAGCCGCGTGCGCCACCAACGGGTTTTTCGTCAGGTTATTGAGCAGCACGTTGAGGCTGAGGATGTCATTGGACACCAGCAGCTCGGTGGCAGACGTCGCGGTTTGCGTGGTCAGGCTCTGACCCAGTGCGTCGGCCTGATCATGCATGGCCTGCTTGAATTGCAGGCCCATGACCACGGCGTAAATCACCAGTGCCAGGGCGACCAGAATCACGTTATGGCTGGCAATACGCAGAGCCAGCGGAATGCGGCGATCGCGCAGGGCCCGGAAGATCAGCAGGAAGAAGTTATCGGTTTTGACAGGCGATGGCCGGTTCACTGAGCGCGGCTCTTAGTCCGTTAAATTGGTGCGCAGTATAGCGAGCGGCCCACAGGCGGCAAAGCCTTGGCGATGCCCGATGGTCACTGAAAGTGGGTAGAATGCGTTTTTTTTAGCGAATGGGGGTGTGCCTTGCGCGAAATCGTCTTGATAAACATCACGGGTGAAGACCGTCCGGGTCTCACTGCGGCCATCACCGGTGTGTTGGCCAACAATGGTGTGAACATGCTCGACATCGGCCAGGCCGTCATTCATGGCGTTTTGTCGTTGGGGTATCTGGTTGAAATCGAGCAAGCCGATCAAGTGTCGGCCGTGCTCAAAGACCTGCAACCCCTGATTGCCAATGAAGGGCTGCAACTGCGTTTTGACCCCATTAGCGAAGCGCATTACCAGTGTTGGGTGAACGAACAAAGCCAGAAGCGTCACGTGGTGACATTGATGAGCCGTCAGGTCACCGCCCAGGAGCTGTTACGCGTGACGTCGGTGATCAGCCAGCACGGTTTGAACATTGAACAGACCGATCGCCTGTCCGGCCGCGTGCCGCTGGATGCGCCGACGCGTCTGAGCAAGAGCTGCATCGAGCTGCGCGTCACCGGCGAAGTGGCTGACCTTGATGCCTTGCGTGCCGAGTTCTTCGAGCTGTCGCAGGCGCTCAACATCGACATCGCGCTGCAGGAAGACACCCTGTTCCGTCGTAATCGCCGCCTGGCCGTTTTCGACATGGACTCGACCCTGATTGAAGCCGAAGTCATCGACGAACTGGCCAAAGCCGCGGGTGTGGGCGATCAAGTGGCGCAAATCACCGAACGTGCCATGGCGGGTGAGCTGGACTTCAAGGCCAGTTTCAAAGAGCGTTTGGCCTTGCTCAAGGGGTTGGACGTCGGTGTGCTGGACGCCATCGGTGCATCGCTGCGTTTGACCGAAGGCGCAGAAGTGCTGTTCGCTGAACTCAAGCGTCTGGGCTACAAAACCGCGATTCTGTCCGGCGGTTTCACCTATTTCGCCAAGCAGTTGCAGGCCAAGCTGGGCATCGACTACGTGTTCGCCAATGAGCTGGAAGTGGTGGATGGCAAAGTGACCGGCGTGGCAGTTGAGCCGATCGTTGATGCGCAGCGCAAAGCCGACTTGCTGCGCGAACTGGCGCAAAAGGAAGGTTTAAGCCTGGAGCAGACCATTGCGGTCGGGGACGGCGCCAACGATCTGGCCATGCTGGCCATCGCGGGTCTTGGGGTCGCGTTCCGTGCCAAGCCGCTGGTGAAGAAGTCGGCCAAACACGCGATTTCAACGCTGGGTCTGGATGGCGTGCTGTACCTGTTGGGTCAGCGCGACCGCAACAGCCAGGGTTAATCCGCCACTGTCGTCGCTGCCGCACCCTGCGGCAGCGACACCAGGATTTACTCGCCGATCTTCTGGCCCATCATCACCGGCGAACCCGCCGTCAGCTCTTGCGCCCATTTCACCTGTTCTGGCCCGAACAGCACGATCGCGGTCGAACCCAGTTTGAACCGGCCCAGCTCGGCGCCTTTTTCCAGATGGATCGGCGCACGCGCCGCTTCGTCATAACGAAAGGTTTTCAGCTCGCGTTTGGGCGGCGTGACCAACCCTGCGAACACCGTTTCAATCGAAGCCACGATCATCGCGCCCACCAGCACCACGGCCATCGGGCCGCGTTCGGTGTCGAAAATGCACACGGCGCGTTCGTTGCGGGCGAACAGTTCTGGCACGTTTTCAGCCGTGGTCTGGTTGACCGAAAACAGGCGGCCCGGCACGTAGATCATTTCACGCAGGGTACCGGCCAGCGGCATGTGCACGCGGTGGTAATCCTTGGGCGACAGGTAAATGGTGGCGAACTCACCGCCCATGAACTGCGAAGCCACGGCCGGATCGCCGCCCACCAGTTCCAGCACACTGTAGCTGTGGCCTTTGGCCTGAAACACCCGGCCGTGTTCAATCGCGCCCAGTTGGCTGACCGCCCCGTCGGCCGGGCTCAAAATGGCGCCTGGCGTCTGGTCCAGCGGGCGTGCGCCGTCTTTCAGGGCGCGGGTGAAAAATGCATTGAAGTGCTCGTAAGCGGTGATGTCTTCAACCAGGGCCTGAGACATGTCCACCTGATAACGCTTGGCGAACCAGGTGGTGAAGGCATTTTTGAACCAGCGCACGCGGCACTCGGCAACGCAGCCGGCCAGGCGCGACAGCAGGTGATGCGGCAACAGGTACTGACTCAGGAGAAACAAACGCTTTTTCATGACGGGTCCTTAATGTTTGGCAGGCAGTTCGACGGGAGTGTCGGGGTGGTTGCCCCATTCGCCCCAGGAGCCTGCGTAGCCTTTGACGCGCGGGTAACCGAGCGCCTTGGCCACCAGATACGTAAAGCCAGAACGATGGTGAGTCTGGCAGTGGGTAATCACTTCTTTGTCGGGCGTAATGCCCAGATCCTCAAGGATCTGCGCCATGTCCGTGCGGATGCGCAGGCTACGGGTTTTATCCATGCCTGCGGTCCATTCAAAATTTTTCGCGCCGGGGATATGACCCCCTTTGGCCGCCAGCACTTTTTCGCCGCTGTACTCAGCCGGGCTGCGAGCGTCCCAAATCGCCAGATCGGCAGCGCCCAACCGGCTTTGCAGGTATTCGCGGGTGGCAGTGGGTTCGTCGTGCAGGGTCAGCGTGACCGGTGCGTTTTTAGGCGTCGGAACCTCGTTTGATTCGCGCAGGCCATCGGCGATCCATGCGTGAATACCGCCGTCTACATAGTGATACGCCTTGTGCCCGATCACATCCAGCAGCCAGATAAAGCGGCCCGCCCAACCGCCGCCTTCATCGTCATACACCACGTAGACCGCGTCAGGGTTGTGCCCCACTTCGCTGAACAGTTTTTCGAGCGCGGCTTGAGTGGGTAATAAACCCGGAGCAGGCGGCAGGCCGAGTTGGGTGCGCTTGGGATCAACGAAGCGCGCGCCTGGCACGTGGCCTTGGGCGTAGCGTGCCTCGCTGGTCAGGTCGACAATAATCAGGTTCGCTGCGTCGAGCCGATCATGCAGGTCTTGGGGCTCAATCACCAACGGCAAGCCAGAGAAGTCAGGCATGTGAGGTCTCCAGGGCGAAAAGGGGGCGAATTGTAGCGCAAGCGTCAACGTCCGCGCGTGGTAAAGCTGTTGAGCGCTTTTTCGATGCATTGCACGGTTTTGCCGAAAGCCTGCACGGTGGTCTCAGAAAACGGCCCGCCGCCCTGATCGGCCAGCACCAGCATCACCACGCGGCCGTTGTTGCTGATCGAGCGCAACAGCAGGTGCTCGCCGGGAAACAGGCCGCGCAAACTTTTTGGCAGGACCGCTGTGATCTGCGCATTGTTTTCGGGTGTCAGGCGAAATTGCGCCGGTTGCGTCATCAAGCGTTGCAGGACAGCGCTCTGGTTAATTTGCAGGCTCAAGTCGAAGGCTGCCTTGGGCAATCCGGCAATCTGATGCACGCTCAGGCTGGTCGACGTTTTATCGGCCATCAACAGCAGCACCCGGCGCATGCCGCAGGCCACCAACGCATCGCGGGCGCAGGTGGTCAGGTGCATCGAATTGGTGAACGAACTCGGTTCGGCCAGCAGTTGCCCGCATTGCTTGCGCCACACCACCAGCGATTCGGCTGACGGCGGCGGGGCAGGCAATAAACCCCGGTGCATGCGACGCACGCCCCACGGCCACAACAGGGATTGAGCCGGGTGCCAGAGGTCGGGCATCGAGTGATAGCGCGCGCTGCTGGCCGCGTTCTGGTGAACCAGTTGTTGCAGTTCTTCCAGTGGCATTTGCATGTACAGGCTGGTCAGGTATTGCCAGCGCAAGTTGTGAGGCGTGTCCCAGGCCTGCTGGGCCGACAGGGCCAGGCCATTGGCCAGCAACACAGTGTTTGACGGCTGATTTAACCAGCGGCGCAGGGCCGGGTCAGCGTCCAGACGTTGCTGTTGACGCAAACGATGATGATTGTCGCGGGCGATATGCAACACCCTGACCAGGGTGCGCTGTTCGTCGGTGATGACGGCGTAACCTTGCAGCACCCATTCGGGCAGTCGCCATAATTGCGCCAGCGCGCGGCATATTTCAAACAGGCGCACGCCGAACAGTGTGAGTTCAACTTTGCTTGCGCATTCACCTTTATGAATCACCCGCAGTTCCCACTCTTCGAGCTGTTCGGGGTGAGTGAGTGCCATGGCCCACAGCGGCGACAGAAACAGCAGGCTGCCCCAATAGATTTCTTGCCACAGGCGCGCCAGGCGATTGCCAAACAGGCCGCTGGCTTGTTGCGCAGCGTGCTGGCTAATCAGTTGAATCTGGCGAAAAGCCTGCGGGATTTCTTCCCACGGCAACGCGGGCAGGCGTTCAAGCAGTTCTTGTGTGCGGGCCAGCCCCAGGCGGTTGATCGCTACCTCCAGGCTCTCGGCCGGCTCGCTCAAACTGCCGTGCGTGTGGTGATTGGCGTCGCGGATCAAGCTCAGTGCCAATGCAGGACTGTCTTGCATCAGCTCGGCAATGTCGCGTAACGAGCGGCGATTGTCGTTGATTGCCTTGCAGACGCGCTCGTGGCTGTCTTGCGGGATGGGCAGGCGAACAGCGTCGAGCTGCTTGACCCACGCATCGAGGGTATTGGGGATTGGAGTCGCGTTGCCGGTTTCATTAGCCATGATGGGAGAGTGGTCATCATCCATTGTTTACACGCCCGGAGCGGGCCCAACTGGCTTTTCGCCTTTATGGCCTATAGTCTGGCGCAGTTTTGCCGATAAGTAGAAGAAGAGTTTTTTAACTCTCGAATATGACCTTGAACCCGACGCAGAAGTACCTGAATTCCTATGGCTAAAATTATCGGCATCATTGTCGTGTTCGCGAGCGTGCTCGGCGGATACGTGCTTTCCCACGGCAAGATCGGGGCGCTGATTCAGCCGTTCGAGGTCTTGATTATCGGCGGGGCGGCGTTTGGTGCGTTCCTGCAGGCGAACCCCGGCTACATGACCATGCACGTGATCAAAAAATCGCTCGGCATGTTCGGTTCGCGCTTCACCCACACGTTCTACCTGGAAGTGCTGGGGCTGGTTTACGAGATCCTCAACAAAAGCCGTCGCGAAGGCATGATGGCCATCGAAGGCGACATTGAAGACGCCGCGGCCAGCCCGATCTTCGCCAAATACCCTTCCGTGCTCAAAGATGACCGCATGACCGCGTTTGTTTGCGATTACTTGCGCATCATGTCGTCGGGCAACATGGCGCCCCACGAACTCGAAGGCTTGTTTGACATGGAACTGTTCAGCCTTAAAGAAGAGCTTGAGCACCCGTACCACGCCGTGACCGGGATTGCTGATGGCATGCCGGGCTTCGGTATTGTGGCTGCGGTACTGGGTATCGTGGTGACCATGGCTTCGCTGGGCGACGGCGATCAGGCGATGATCGGCGTGCACGTGGGTGCGGCGCTGGTCGGTACGTTCTTCGGTATTTTGGCGGCCTACGGTTTCTTCGGCCCGCTGGCGACCTCGCTCTCCCACGATGCGAAAGAAGAACTCAACGTGTACGAATCCATCAAGGCGTCGCTGGTCGCTTCGGCCTCGGGCATGCCGCCGTCGCTGGCGGTCGAGTTCGGTCGTAAAGTGCTGTATCCCAAGCACCGTCCGAGCTTTGCCGAGCTGGAACAAGTAGTCCGCGGTCGCTGATCCATGGAAAACAATCAGCCAATCATCATCAAGCGCGTCAAGCGCTTCGCGGCGGGCCACCACGGTGGCGCCTGG
This sequence comes from Pseudomonas lundensis, assembly GCF_015377145.2. Taxonomy (NCBI): domain Bacteria; kingdom Pseudomonadati; phylum Pseudomonadota; class Gammaproteobacteria; order Pseudomonadales; family Pseudomonadaceae; genus Pseudomonas; species Pseudomonas lundensis. The sequence goes on along the minus strand of NZ_CP062158.2, from coordinate 4,406,261 downwards.
AAAATTGCGTTCGCTGACTTTGCTACGGCGATGATGGCGTTCTTCCTGGTGCTGTGGCTGATGTCCACAGCCACCCCGGAACAGAAAATCGCCATTGCCGGTTACTTCAAAGACCCGATCGGGTTCACCGAAACCGGCACGCCGTACATCATCGATTTGGGAGGCACGCCGACCCTGGCGCCGGACACCACCCTCAATCCTGAAGAAAAAATGCAGCCTCAGCCCGACAAGATCACGGTCGACACCGATCAGGTCGAAGGCATGGCCGAGCAAGTCGAGAAAGAACGACTCGAACTGCTGCTTCAGGAGTTGCAGAACAAGGTCGAAGAAAACCCGCAATTGCGCAAATTCAAAGACCAGCTGTTGTTCGAAATCACGCCTGACGGCCTGCGCATCCAGATCATGGACGCGGAAAACCGTCCGATGTTCGACGTCGGCAGTGCGCGCCTCAAGCCTTACTTCGAAGACATATTGCTGGCCATGGCGGACACCATCAAAGCCGTGCCGAACAAAGTCAGCATCAGCGGGCACACCGATGCCACGCCGTATGCCAGCGATGCGGAGTTCGGTAACTGGGAATTGTCGGCCAACCGCGCAAACGCAGCGCGCCGGGCATTGATCGCGGGCAGTTATCCACATGATCAGGTCGCGCGGATTGTGGGTTACGCCTCGTCGGTGCTGTTCGACAAGGTCAACCCGCTGAACCCGATCAACCGCCGCATCGACATCGTGGTGTTGACGAAGAAAGCGCAGCAGGCGATTGAAGGTGAACAGGGCACCGAGATGGCCACGCCGCAGGCGCCGACCACTCCGATTGACCCGATCACCCTGCCGGCTGACCAAGTGCCACCCGCCATGCATGAAGAACGGGAAAAACTGAACCTGTTTGATGACAAGGCGCCAGCAACACCGAAGCCTTGATGCCGCATGCCTTCACCCTCGCTCAGAGGGTGAAGGCATCGTTCAGTAACTCGACTCAGGCAGGCTGGCGATGATCGAACGGTAGCTGTTCATGCGTTGCTGCTGCACGCGGCCATCTTCCAGCGCCATCAGCAAGGCACAGCCCGGCTCGCGGTCGTGCTTGCAGTCGCGGAAACGGCAACGGCCGATCAAATCGTGGAACTCGATAAACCCGGCTTCCACATCCGCCCGGCTCACGTGGCCCAGGCCAAACTCGCGAATACCGGGTGAGTCGATCAGCTCGCCGCCGCCCGGGAAGTGGAACAACCGCGCCGTGGTCGTGGTGTGCGTGCCCTGACCGGAAATTTCGGACAGCGGTCCGACCCGCAGGTTGACCTCGGGCAGCAAGCTGTTGACCAGCGATGACTTGCCCACGCCCGACTGACCCACAAACACACTGATGTGCCCGTCCAGCTTGGCTTGCAACTGCTGCATGCCGTCGCCGTGATGTGCGGACACTTCCAGCACCGGATAACCCAGCTGACGATAAACGCCCAGCAACGCATTCAGCGCTGGGGCGTTTTGCTCGTCAATCAGGTCGGCTTTATTGAGCAACAGCAACGGACGAATCCCCGCGTGCTCGGCGGCTACCAAATAGCGGTCGATCAAGTTGGCGTGTGGCTCGGGCATCGGCGCGAACACAATCACAATCATGTCGACGTTGGCGGCAACCGGCTTGAGCTGGCCACGGCTGTCTGGGCGGCACAGTTCGGTTTTGCGGGGCAACTGGGCGACGATCACGCCAATCCCTTGGTTGCCCGCGCGCCATACGACGGTGTCACCGGTCACCAGGGCTGGCAGGTTGGCACGCAAATGGCACCGGAACATCTGGCCTTTGAGCTCGCCTTCCTGGGCCTCGACTTCGACCTGCACACCGAAGTGCGCGATCACCAGACCGAGTTGCTCGGGGCCCAGATCGCCCCCTTCAAGCGCTTCGACGGCACTGGATTCGCGTTTGGCGGCGCGGGCAGCGCGCTCGCCCTGGATCTTTTCGATGCGCCAGTTTTGGCGACGGTTGAGCTGGCGTTTGGCCATGGGTGTTCCGTGTTGATAAAACGATAAGGAGGGTAAAACGCTGGCGAGTTTAGCACGTGGGCTGCGTGCCTAAGCTAAACTGCGCGACTAAGCCCAGGAGCCTTCTATGCAAAACCCACAGAATTTGATTTGGATTGACCTGGAAATGACCGGTCTGGACCCAGACAACGACGTCATTATCGAAATGGCCACCATTGTCACCGACAGCAACCTCAACACCCTGGCTGAAGGCCCGGTCATCGCCATCCACCACAGCGACGACGTACTGGCGCGCATGGACGAGTGGAACACCCGCACCCACGGTCACAGCGGCCTGACCCAGCGCGTCAAAGACAGCACCACCAGCATGGCCGAGGCCGAGGCACAGACCATTGCCTTCCTCGAACAATGGGTGCCTAAAGGCAAGTCGCCGATCTGTGGCAACAGCATCTGCCAGGACCGTCGCTTTCTTTATACCCACATGAAAACCCTGGAAAGCTACTTTCATTACCGCAACCTTGACGTCTCGACGCTCAAGGAACTGGTGGCTCGCTGGGCACCCGAAGTGCGCGACAGCCTGGTGAAAAAAGGCACGCACCTGGCGCTGGACGACATCCGCGAGTCGATTGCCGAGTTGCAGCACTACCGCAAACACTTCATCAAGTTCTGAAACGCGTGCCGGTCGCCGCTGCCGCCGGCTGCTAAGGGCGCAGCGGCAACCCGTTTTCAGCGGTGGCGTGGCCTGCCGACAACCTTTACAACAGTCGTGCCCACGCCGCCCCCTTTTGGTGCCCGCGCCAACTGAGTAGACTGCGCGCCTTATTGCAAGGAACGCCGCCATGTTGCTGATGCTCTATTTAGTTGCCATTACTGCCGAAGCCATGACCGGGGCGCTGTCTGCCGGGCGTCGGGGCATGGACTGGTTTGGTGTGGTACTGATTGCGTGCGTCACGGCGCTCGGTGGCGGCTCGGTGCGCGACATGCTGCTCGGTCACTACCCGCTGACTTGGGTCAAACACCCGGAATACCTGGTCCTGACCACGTTTGCTGCGCTGGTCACGATCTTCATTGCCCCCTTGATGCGTCACCTGCGCTCACTGTTTTTGGTGCTCGATGCGCTGGGGCTGGTGGCTTTCACCCTGATCGGCTGCATGACCGCGCTGGAAATGGGCCAGGGCATGCTGGTCGCGTCCGTCAGTGGTGTGATTACCGGTGTGTTTGGCGGCATCCTGCGAGACATCTTCTGTAACGACATCCCGCTGATCTTCCGCCGTGAGCTTTACGCCAGCGTTTCATTTGCGGCTGCGTGGTGCTTTTTGCTGTGTACTTACTGGAACATGCCCAACGAGCAGGCAATTTTCGTCACCTTGTTCGGTGGGCTTTTGTTGCGCCTGTTGGCAATCCGCTTTAACTGGGAAATGCCCAAGTTCGTCTACAACGACGCGCACTGAGTCGGCTGTACACCTGCCAAGAGCGCGTCGACCACGGCGCGCGCCATCTCTACGTTATGAATCACGCTCCACAACCGTTCAGCTTCAAAGCGGCTGAGGTGGGAGCTGATGTCGTCGGCGTTCAATTCTGCCCCTTTGAGCAACAACGAGACCTGCTGCAAGGCTTCCTGAGCCGTGACGCCGGGGTTGATGCTGAATAAGGACGAGCCGCAATGGGCCGTGGTGTGCAGGGAATGGAGGGGTGGGTCGGGGACGATTGTTTTCATCGATTTGTGCCCACATTCAAGTTGGAAGAGCTGCTGCAGTTTCGCGGTCAATCGAAAGGTGGCAGTTGTGTGCAGGTTGACAGACCGGGGAGAACAACCAATACCCGGCGCACCCGAAAGTGCCCCGCACACAACGGCCATGACACGGTGAAATGTGGCTAGCGGTTGCCTTACTCGTCCTCATGCGGTCTGTCAAACCCGGTCACTGATCTCTGCGAGACTATCCGCGCATTTCAAATGCCACAAGGCGGTGCGGTTTTTCAAGGAAACATCCCGCAAATGAAAACGACGATGCAGGTGCAGACGTTGCAATTTGTGTGGGAAATTTTTCTAACTTAACGCTCTTTTTGTAGGCGAAAGTTTACCCGTCATGCGGATTTAAATATTCCCTGTGTGCGACAGTGCATCACTCACCTGTCCTGATAATAGTTTTCTGAATTGAATGTTCTTATTTAGGGGGCGTGAACGGTTTCGCTAGCGGAGCAACTTAATTTGATGCGATTGCGGAGAATCAGCCTACAGCTTGTAGAGAACATACGGTTCTCTGTTGTTGAGTGGCTGAGCTAATCTGCAAAGGCATGGAAGGATCTGTGCGATCAAAATTAGACAGGGAGCTTACGTGTGAATGAATTATTAAAGGATAGTGCTGCTGTCGATGTGGGCGACATTGCAGGGGTTTCAAAGTTAAGTGTGGTTTTTGACTCGCATCCCAATAATGTGTCTAAAAAAATTTATGCGAATGAAAGGATGCAAGCGCGAATCACCGTATTAATAAGCTGCATCGATAACAATGGGCGTGATGTTCGCCCTTCGGATGACATGCTTAAAAGCCTTAAACTGATTCACTATCACGGTGGGCATGATCTTGGGTCGCAGTGGATGGTCCGTGAAGTGCCCAACCAATACAGGCATGACATCTCAGGCGCGGGAGGGCGTCAGCGTCGTCACGCCAGCGATGAAGATGAAAACGGGGTGGTGGTTGAGCGCTGGATCAGCTGTAATCAATTGGATGAAACCAGGATAGCTGCCGCTATTACCCTCCCCAATGGTCAGGTGGTGAAAAGCAATAACCCTCACTCTTTAATAGGGGGCAGTGACAGTTCAGTGACATTGGAGGCGATTGCCCCAGTTCGCTATGGCCCTGAGTATTTCCGATTGGAGAAAGTTGCTGAGCCCGCGGACCGAGGACACAAAATTTACAAGTGGTATTTGGGATTGCGTGTGGGCGCAAGCAATATTGCCCTTCAAGACTGGATTACTAAAGATATAGAGGTATTTAGAGGGCAGCCATTTTACTGCGATTCTTGGACGGGAGGCACCATCAACTCTCCCTTGTATGTTGTGGCTACTCTCACTCCCACCGAGAACAAGCAGCTTCATGTCTGGCTGCCTACAGACTCGGCAGACCATTCAGGGCGTTTCAGACAGAACTACATCGTTGATGTGAATGACAGGGCTGGAGAGTTAACCATTGTTCAAGGGCTTTCTGGATGGGGAGATCGAACTCGTCCGGCGAAAAAAAATCCTTGTTTCATCACCGTTATTGACGAGTACGGGACGGAACATGCGCTGCATATTGTCGTTAATGAGTATGAGCAAGGCTTCGAGTTGAAATGACGAAAAGGGGGCGTTCTATTCGCGTGATATATAAAATTTGAAAGGGGTGCGTAATGCCAGTTACGGAAAATAGCGACATTTATTCAAATGCTTTTAACTTTGATAGTTTCCTGTCGGGAGGTGTGGATCCTCGCACAGGTATTTACAGTTGTAGATTGTCGTTGGGCAACGTCCATTCTCATGCGCTCAATGGTCCAGCCCTGCCACTGAGCCTTCACTTCAACCCGCTTAATTCCGTTGATCGCGGTTGTGGTCTCGGCTGGACGCTGGCGGGTACGCGTTATGATCGGACAGCTAAAACGCTATCGCTGGCAGGCGGAGAAACCTATAAAACGCAGGAGTTACCGTCCAGGGTTCTGCTGACGGATCAAAAACTTGAGCGCCACAAATTGCTTGTAATAGGGGAAAACCGCTTCCTCTTGTCCGCTCAAAATGGCCAACGTGAAGAACTGGCCATGATGGGGCTCAGCAACGTTGCAGTGACGCAACGAATATGGAGTGCCAACGGGGCAAGTCTTGAACTGGCGTACACGCTTTATAACGGTCATCCGATGCTCAGCGAGGTGCGCGATAGCCGTCGCACGCTGTTGTCGATCACGCGTACGGGCGCTGGATTAGAGCTCAAGCGCTTTCCCGGTTCCGCTGAGGAAGCCACTTTCGTTATTCATTTAGTTAATAACCGCCTCTCAAGTATTACTTTGCCCGAGGGGGGGCGATGGGAAATACGTTATCTGGTTCTCGACGGGTTGGCCTATGTGTCGCGCTTGTACTCACCCTTGGGAGCCGTTGAGCATATAAGTTACAAAAAAAGGGGGCTGCGCTTTCCTGAGGGGAGCGGCATGCCTGCAATGGCTTCGGTGGCAACACATGCTGTATTCCCGGGTCATGGGCAGCCCTTCATTCACAAGCGCTTCAGCTTTTCAGATACCAACTTTCTAGGCTTTGGGGCGGCCGGTTTCTCATCTGAAACGTCTGGCGACAGGCTGTACAAAGTTGTTGGAGATTACAGCTATGCATCGACCGAAACCCTGATGTCAGGGAGTGAGGTGCACAGTGAAACAGTGCGCACCTTCAACAAGTTTCATTTGCTGGACGCTGAAGTGACTCAGTGCGGTGCCAAAAAAATATCCGAGCGGGTGGATTATCACACTGAGCCAGGCAAGTGCTTCAGGGACCAGCCCGCTCAATGTCGACTGCCAAAGCGCTCGCTGAAGCGCTACGAGGATGTCAAGACAGGCACTTTGCGTGAAGAGGTCACACAGTTTGAATTCGACGCATATGGCAATGAAGTCAAACGTATAACGCCTGATGGCCTTACCACGCTGACAGACTATTTCCCCAGCGAAGGTGCTGACGATTGCCCGGCGGACCCTTTAACGTTTGTACGATTCCCACGTCAAAAAACGGTTTTCTCTGGCACCCACGCGCAAGACCCTCATCACATCACACGATTTCGGTATACCGCCTTACCGTTGCTGGAGGGCTCGACAGTTGCTTCGGTTGTTCCCGTGCGCGAGCAGTTTTTTGTACGTGTGGGTGAAACCGAGGTTCTGCATGAACAAACCGATTATGAATACGCCGCAACACCTCAGGATCCCACTCTGCATGGTCGCCAAGTAGCCAAAACTTCGACCCTCAACGGCTTGGCTACCAAAGAAACGAGTAACTACTCCATCAGTCATCAAGCAGTGACGGTAGAAACTGTACTGACGGGCCATGACGAAAGCCGCGCAACGGACCGCGTTGTTTACTGCGCATTTACGGGAGCATGTTTATCGCGTAGCGAAGAGGACAAGGCGCCTGTCGAATATGAATATGACGCGTTAGGGCGGGTGATACGCGAAACCGTTTCCAAGGCTTCATCCTACGAAGCCTCAAAAACACGGACTTACCAGCTTCCCCAATCCGAGTCGCAGTACCCTACGCTCCTCATTACTGATGTCAATGGTATGCAGCAGCGAGTGACATACGACGGTATTGGCCGTGTCTGCACGATCGAGGAACAAGACGTAGAAAGTACTTCGACCGAACAGCCACTGCGGCTCATCAAGCGCAACCAGTACAACAGCCTGGGTCAGCTTCAGAGCGAAACTGTGACAGACTGGCTGGGAGGCACGCCGTTGGTGCTTCAGACACGCTATGTCTATGACGATTGGGGGCAGGTCAAAACAACGCTGCACCCTGATGGTGTGCAGGCGCATGTCGAGCGATCCCCCGAAGATTTATCGGAGGTCTGCTGGAGGCAGGGGCAAGGTAAAACGGTCACGTTCTTTAATACCCATGGCAAGCCTGTCAGCGTGGAGACCTTCGACTTGCAGGGCGTTAGCCAGTCCAAAACGACCCATGTCTACGATGGCTTTGGCCGATGCATCCGGCAAACAGACCCCGAAGGCAATGAGACAGCATTTGAGTACGACGCCTTTGGGCGCCTCTGTCGAAGCACTTTGCCCGACGCGACGGTTGTAGAAACCCGGTATGCCTTGTTCAGTAGCGAGGAACTGCCGGTGCAAGTTCAAGCGGCTAACAAAGTGATCGGCACCCAGACATTCGATGGCTTGGGCCGTTTGGTCGCAAGCAACACAGGGGGGCGGAAAACGACCTATGAATATGCACCGGGTAGCTCACTTCCACGCGCAGTCACTCGACCTGATGGTCAGCGCAGCACACGTGACTATGAGGCGCAGCTTGATGGCGCTGTGGTCGGACGTACGAGCGCGAATCAAACCGCCGTTTATGGTTATGACCCCCGCTCCGGATTGCTCACTCGCGCCAGCGAACAGGGACGAACCAGCACCTATGAATACTCCCGTGCGGGAAGGCTAAAGCGCGAACAATGGGCCTTGGCGGGGCAGTTGTACGAGGCTTTCTACACCTACTCTCTGGGGGGGCGCGTGCTGAGCCAGATCGGTGTAGACGGTTCGCGAAGCGAACATGGTTATGACGCATTTGGCCGGTTGAAAACCATGAGTAACGGTGCCTTAAAGGCTGAATGCGAGTACAACGCCCTGGGGCAGATGCACATCATCAAAGCCAGTGATGCAGCGCACCAACAGCTCATAACGACCTTGAATTATGACGAGCTGGGAAGGGAAGTGCAGCGCGTGGTGCGCGCCAATGGCATCGAGAAATTCACTCTGAAAACCCGTTACACCCGTGCCAGTAAAGTTGCTCAGCGCAGCCTGTTGAGTAACGGGGTCGTCCTGCGCGATGAGCATTTCGACTATGACCGTCGGGGACGACTTATTCATTACCGGTGTAATGGCTCCCAGCGTCCCTGTAACCCGCTCGGGAAAGAAATTGTGGCCCAGCGCTTCGAATTTGATGCCTGGGACAACATTGTGTTGCTGCAGACAGACTTTGAGGGCGGTCAAAACACTACGACCTACACCATGAGCGAGAGTGATCCGACGCAGTTGATCAAGGTTGAGCACTCTCATGCGGACTATCCAGCGGCGGTTACATTGCGCTATGACGCCAATGGGCATCTGATTCTGGATGCTGCCGGTCGGACGTTGAGTTATGACGGCCTGGGTCGTCTCACACAGGTGTCGCTGGCGGTTAATGCTGCCGTTCGCAAGTACGGCTACGACGCGGGGGATCGGTTGGTTGAGGTGATCGATAGCGACACGGCGCCCAGGCATTTTTTTTACCGTGATGACTGTTTGGTCAATGAAGTGAAAGGCTCGGATACCAAGACGTTTTTCCGTATGGGAAATACGCTGCTGGGGCAGGAGGAGCAAGGGGCAGCGGTACGTACAGTCTTATTGGCGGGTGATTCACAGAAAACCGTATTGGGTGCCTCTGTGACTGATCATTTTTCTTCGGTTGCGTATGACCCTTATGGCAACCGGTCGATGCAGGGTGATGTGCTGACCGGGCTCGGTTTCAATGGCGAGCGGCTTGACTCGGTGACTGAGTGCTACCTGTTGGGCAATGGCTATCGGGCTTACGATCCGTTGCTGATGCGTTTTCAAAGTCCGGACAACCAGAGTCCGTTTGGAGCCGGAGGGTTGAATCCCTATGCCTATTGTTTGGGTGATCCGATCAATCGAAGCGATCCTACAGGGCATTCCGTTTGGGAAGCTCTGCTAGGCGCCGGTATGGCCGCGCTGGGTATCCTGGCAAGTATTGCAACTTTTGGTGCGGCTACACCGCTGGCAATCGCGGGACTGGTGGCGGGCGTGACCAGTGGCATCGCAGGGATTGCCAGTGCTGTATTCCAAGGGGCCTGCCCGGAGTCAGGTGCAGGCGAAATATTGGGTTATGTAAGTCTGGGGCTTGGGCTTCTATCAGTGGGTATAGGCCTTGCCGCCATGGGCAAAGCTTTCAGCCATGTTGGTAATCGTTTGCACGATGCCTTTAAGAGTGGGCTCGATGGAAAAGGGGCGCTGAAGGCCGGAAAGGCAATGGCAAAAGGTGCCAAAGGGAAAACGATTGCACCCACCGTCAAATGGAAGGTTATTGCGCCCAAGCCGAAAAATATACGTTCAGATTTGAGTGAGAGTGCCCTGAATGACTATCAGCGTTTTGTTAGAAGTATTGAAGAGCAGAATTTACACCCGGGTATAGCCGCGCAAAAACTGGGTGACGCCAAGTACACAAGAATGAGTGGCACGGCTAAAAACATACATCAATATGAGATTCGAATAGGTGGAAAGGACCGCGTGACGTTTTTATTGCACAAGGATTCAGTAGAAATACTCCAGGTGGGCGGGCACGCTCTGATGAAGAAGTAAGCCCAAACCCCTAACGCGCCGCGTGCTGATCAAGCGCCCACTGCACATGCTCCTGCACCAGCTCTGACGGGTAATCGCGGCGTGCCTTCAATGCTTCCAGCACAGGAATGGTCGACGGCGCATTGCCCAGTCCCACGGCCAGATTGCGCAGAAAACGCTCATAACCGGCGCGGCGAAGCGGCGAGCCTTCTGTGCTGCTGAGGAACGTGGCTTCATCCCACATGAACAGTTGCGCCAGTTCGGCGTTGTCCAGATTGTGCCGTGGTTTGAAGTCACCTTCGGCCGTGGTACGGGCGAAGCGGTTCCACGGGCACACGATCTGGCAGTCATCGCAACCAAACACCCGATTGCCGATCATGGCCCGCAGTTCGACCGGGATGGCGCTCTTGAGCTCAATCGTCAGGTATGAAATACACCGCCGCGCATCCAGCACATACGGCCCGACAAACGCATTGGTCGGGCAAATGTCCAGACAGGCTGTGCAGCGCCCGCAATGCTCGGTTCCGTGGGGCTCATCTTCGGGCAGCGCCAGGTCGACGAACAGTTCGCTCAAAAAGAAGTAACTGCCTGCCTTGCGATTGAGCACTAAGGTGTTCTTGCCGATCCAGCCTAAACCGGCCTTTTGTGCGATGGCTTTTTCCAGCACCGGGGCGCTGTCGACGAAAGCGCGAAAGCCGAACGGGCCGATCTGGGCTTGAATACGGTCTGCCAGTTGTTGCACGCGCTTGCGGATCAGCTTGTGGTAATCACGCCCCAGTGCGTAACGCGACACGTAGGCTTTTTCAGGCTGGGCCAGTAAGTGCGCCATGTGCGTGTCGCCGGGCAGGTAGTCCATGCGCAGCGAGACCACGCGCAAGGTGCCGGGTACCAGCTCTTCGGGGTGCGAGCGTTTGCTGCCGTGGGCGCCCATGTAGTCCATTTCGCCGTGGTAGCCCGCCGCGAGCCAGCGTTCGAGGTGTTGCTCGTGCTCCCCCAAGTCGAGGCCGGCAATGGCGACTTGTTGAAAGCCCAGCTCGCGGCCCCATTCCTTAATGGATTGAGCGAGAGCGGGCAGGTCGACAGTATTAGCAGGCATGAGGCAAGAGAAACCGGGGCTGAGATGCGTATAATTCTGCCAGACATCGGAGCCCGACACGTATGCCGCAGACCAAACACCTGTTATCTGAACCCGACCTCCTGCGTGCAGCCACGCTGCCACGCCTGCCTGCCCGCGCGCCAGATGCCCATAAAGGCCAGTTCGGGCACGTGCTGCTTATCGGTGGTGACCGAGGTTTTGGCGGCTCGATTACCTTGAGCGCTCAGGCGGCTTTGCGCTGCGGCGCCGGGCTGGTGTCGCTGGCCACACGCCCTGAGCATGTGCCCGCGGCGTTGACCCGCTTGCCTGAAGTGATGACCTCAGGTGTGTCGTCGGCCAATCAGGTGATGGGCCTTTTGGCACAAGCCTCGGTGTTGGTGGTCGGCCCCGGTTTGGGGCAGGCGGCATGGGGCCGTAGCTTGTTGTCCGCAGCGGCGCAGGCAAAAATCCCGCAGGTGTGGGATGCCGATGCGTTGAATCTGTTGTCCAACGCTGACCTAGCCTTGGCTCCGGGCACGGTGATGACGCCGCATCCTGGTGAGGCGGCGCGGTTGCTGGGCATCAGCACTGAACAGGTGCAGGCCGATCGTCCGGCGGCGGCGCGGGCGTTGGTTAAAAAATACTCAGCTGTGTGCGTGCTTAAAGGCGCAGGCAGCCTGATTGCCGGGCTGGAGGGCCAATTGGCGCGCTGCGATCTCGGTCACCCTGCTATGGCCTGCGCCGGGTTGGGTGATGTGCTGGCAGGGGTGATTGGCGCCTTCCTGGCACAAGGCATGGCAGCGTTTGATGCTGCGTGTCTGGCGGTGTGGCTGCATGCCAGCGCCGGAGAGCAACAAGGAACTTTGGGCCGAGGGCTGGCGGCCACTGATTTGATTCCAGCCATTCGTCAGTTGTTGGAGGAACACGCACCGTGCACGAATTAACACTGCAACTGGACGATGAAGCGGCCATGACCGCGTTTGGCGCAAAGTTGGCGGGCATCACGCAAGGCCATGGTCTGATCTTCCTTGAAGGCGACCTTGGAATGGGCAAGACCACCCTGTCACGCGGCCTGATCCGCGGGCTCGGGCATGTGGGCGCGGTTAAAAGTCCGACCTTTACGTTGGTTGAGCCCTACGAGATTGACGACATCCGCGCCTTCCATTTCGACCTTTACCGTTTGGTTGACCCTGAAGAGCTGGAATTTCTGGGCATCCGCGACTATTTCGAAGATGACGCACTGTGTTTGATCGAGTGGCCCGAAAAGGGTGCAGGCTTTTTGCCAAAGCCCGACCTGACCATTACCATTACCCCGCATAACACCGGGCGTTTGCTGAAGCTGACGCCCCAAGGTTCGCGTGGCGAGTCTTGGTGTGCCGCCTTGGCACCGGAAAACAATCAATGATGGGGTTTGGTATGCGCTTTCGCGCGTTAGTGAGTGTCGTTGGAGTGTTGCTCAGTGTCATGGCCGTCAATGCCTTGGCCGCGACTCAGGTAAAAAGCGTGCGGCTGTGGCGTGCCCCGGACAACACCCGTTTGGTGTTTGACCTGACAGGCCCGGTGCAACACAGCGTATTTACCCTCACATCGCCTGACCGTTTGGTGATCGACATCAACGGCGCCACTCTGGCCGGTGCATTGAATGTGCCGACGGCCAACACGCCGATTACCAGTTTGCGTTCGGCGCAACGCACACCCACCGACCTGCGCGTGGTGATTGACCTGAAAAAGGCCGTCACCCCCAAGAGTTTCGTGCTGGCGCCTAACGCCCAGTACGGCAACCGTCTGGTGGTTGACCTGTATGACCAGGGCGTGGACCTGGCGCCAAGTCTGCCTGCCACTAACGTGGCGAAGGTGCCTGTGGTGCCGGTGACCCCTGCGCAGCCTGATGTCACATTGCCCCCGATCCCGAGTGGCAAGCGCAGTGTTGTGGTGGTCATTGACGCAGGCCACGGCGGTGAAGACCCGGGCGCTTCCGGCTCCCGCGGTCAACGCGAGAAAGACGTGGTGCTGGCCATTGCCAAAGAGTTGCAGCGTCAGGTCAACGGCATGAAAGGCTTCCGCGCCGAACTGACCCGCACGGGCGATTACTTCATCCCTCTGCGTGGCCGTACTGAAATTGCCCGTAAAAAGGGCGCCGATCTGTTTGTCTCGATTCACGCTGACGCCGCGCCTTCCAAGGCTGCGTTTGGCGCTTCGGTGTTTGCGTTGTCTGAACGCGGCGCCACCTCTGAAACCGCACGCTGGCTGGCCGACAGTGAAAACCGTTCTGACTTGATCGGCGGTGCCGGTAACGTCAGCCTGGACGACAAAGACCGCATGCTCGCCGGTGTGCTGCTCGACCTGTCGATGACGGCGTCGTTGACCTCCAGCTTGAACGTGGGCCAGAAAGTCCTGACCAACATTGGCCGCGTGACCCCGTTGCACAAGCAACGCGTGGAACAGGCCGGGTTTATGGTGCTTAAATCGCCGGACATCCCGTCGATCCTCGTGGAAACCGGCTTCATCTCCAATGCCAACGAAGCCTCGAAGCTGGCGTCGGCGAATCACCAGCAAGCACTGGCGCGCTCGATCAGCAGCGGTGTTCGCCAGTTCTTCCAGCAAAACCCGCCGCCGGGCACGTACATCGCCTGGTTGCGAGACACGGGCAAAATCGCCCAAAGCGCTCGCGAGCACCGTGTGTTGCCGGGCGAAACGCTGGCCATGATCGCGGTGCGCTATCAGGTTGGCGTGGCCACGTTGCGCTCCAGCAACAGCCTGAAAAGCGATGAACTCAAAGTGGGCCAGACCCTGAGTATTCCGGCTGCTGAACTGGTGTCCAAGCAATGAGTGACGTTGAGCTCACGAGCAGTGCGCGGATTGAACTGCTCAGCCCGCGCCTGGCCAACCAGATTGCTGCGGGCGAGGTGGTTGAGCGTCCCGCGTCGGTGATCAAAGAGCTGCTGGAAAACAGCCTGGACTCCGGCGCCAAGCGCATTGATGTGGACGTTGAGCAAGCCGGTATCAAGTTGTTGCGTGTGCGCGACGACGGCAGCGGTATCTCAAGCGACGATTTGCCTCTGGCACTGGCGCGGCACGCCACCAGCAAAATTCGTGACCTTGAAGACCTTGAGCGGGTGATGAGCCTCGGTTTTCGCGGTGAGGCGCTGGCGTCCATCAGTTCCGTCGCGCGGTTGACCCTGACCTCGCGCACCCGTGGTGCCGATCAGGCGTGGCAAGTCGAAACCGAAGGCCGCGACATGGCGCCTCGGGTTCAGCCGGCGGCCCATCCCGTGGGCACGTCGGTTGAAGTGCGCGACCTGTTCTTCAACACCCCTGCGCGCCGCAAGTTTCTCAAGACTGAAAAAACCGAATTCGATCACCTGCAAGAAGTCATCAAGCGTCTGGCGTTGGCGCGCTTCGACGTGGCCTTCAATTTGCGCCACAACGGCAAGTCGATCCTCAACCTGCACGAGGCGCGTGACGACGTAGCGCGTGCCCGGCGCGTGGCCGCGGTGTGCGGTTCGGCGTTCCTGGAGCAGGCGCTGCCGATTGAAGTCGAGCGCAACGGCTTGCATTTATGGGGTTGGGTGGGCTTGCCGACATTCTCGCGCAGCCAGGCCGACTTGCAGTATTTCTACGTGAATGGCCGGGCCGTGCGCGACAAGCTGGTCGCGCATGCGGTGCGTCAGGCGTACCGCGACGTCCTGTTTAACGGGCGTCACCCGACGTTTGTGCTGTTTTTCGAGGTCGATCCTTCGGTGGTCGACGTGAACGTTCACCCGACCAAACACGAAGTGCGTTTTCGCGACGGGCGCATGGTGCATGACTTTTTGTACGGCACCTTGCACCGTGCGCTGGGTGATGTGCGCCCCGAGGACCAACTGGCAGCTCCGGCACCCGTGCCGGGGGCTGAGCGCCCGACCGGTCTGGACGCGGGGGAGTTTGGTCCGCAAGGTGAAATGCGCCTGGCCGCCCATGTGCTGGAACAGCCGCAGTCCGCGCCCACCCCGCACGTTGCCGGATCAGGCGCCGGAGCGGGGTATCAGTACCAGTACCGCCCACAGCCTGCCACGCCCTCGGTGCCCGCCGAAGAAGCACGCAATGCCTACCGCGAATTTTTCGCGCCGCTACCCGAAGCCAATGCCTCGCCACTGCCTGAAGGGCAGGGCGACATCCCGCCGCTGGGCTTTGCGCTGGCGCAGCTCAAGGGCATTTATATCCTTGCCGAAAACGCGCTGGGCCTGGTGTTGGTGGACATGCACGCCGCGCATGAACGGATCATGTACGAGCGGCTGAAAATCGCCATGGCCAGCGAAGGTTTGAGCGGGCAGCCGTTGCTGGTGCCCGAGTCGATCGCCGTCAGTCAGCGCGAAGCCGATTGCGCTGAAGAACACGCCGAATGGTTCCAGCGCCTGGGCTTTGAATTGCAGCGTCTGGGCCCGGAAACATTGGCCATCCGCCAGATTCCGGCCCTGCTCAAGCAAGCAGAAGCTCAGCGTCTGGTGCATGACGTGCTGGCCGACTTGATGGAATACGGCACCAGTGACCGGATTCAGGCGCACCTCAACGAACTGCTCGGCACCATGGCGTGCCACGGTGCGATCCGGGCCAATCGCCGCTTGGCGATCCCGGAAATGAACGGCTTGTTGCGTGACATGGAAAACACCGAGCGCAGTGGTCAGTGCAATCATGGTCGTCCCACCTGGACCCAAATGGGCCTGGACGACTTGGACAAACTCTTTTTGCGCGGTCGCTGATGACAGGTTCCAACGCATTACCCCCCGCCATTTTTCTGATGGGGCCGACGGCAGCCGGCAAGACCGACCTCGCCATTGAGCTGAGCAAAGTGCTGCCCTGCGAGCTGATCAGTGTTGACTCGGCGCTGGTGTATCGCGGCATGGACATTGGCACTGCCAAGCCTTCGCACGACATATTGGCCAAACATCCGCACCAATTGATCGACATTCTCGATCCCGCCGAGAGCTATTCAGCGGCTGACTTTCGTGCGGATGCGTTAAAGGCCATGGCCGAGATCACCGCGCGCGGCAATATTCCGCTGTTGGTGGGAGGCACCATGCTCTATTACAAGGCATTGATTGACGGGCTGGCAGACATGCCGGCCGCTGATCCCGAGGTGCGTGCGCAGCTCGAAGAAGAGGCGCAGCGCCTGGGCTGGCAGGCTTTGCACGATCAGTTGGCGGCGATCGATCCCGAGTCCGCGGCGCGCATTCACCCCAACGATCCCCAGCGTTTGACGCGTGCGCTTGAGGTCTATCGCGTCAGCGGTCTGAGCATGACTGCGCATCGCCAGAAACAATCTGAGCAATCTACTAAAGCAGCGGCTTCAGGCGCTAGCCAATTGCCCTATACTGTCGCGCATCTGGCCATCGCTCCGGCGCAACGTCAGGTACTGCATGAACGAATTGCACAAAGATTCGGGCAAATGCTGGAACAGGGGTTCATAGATGAGGTCCTAGCCCTGCGTAATAGAAGTGACCTGCATGCGGGGTTGCCGTCTATACGTGCAGTGGGCTATCGACAAGTCTGGGACTACCTCGACGGCAAGCTGTCGCAGGCCGAGATGAAGGAGCGCGGCATCATTGCCACGCGCCAGTTGGCCAAGCGGCAGTTCACCTGGTTGCGCGGCTGGGATGACCTGCATTGGCTTGATAGCCTGGCCTGCGACAATCTGCCACGAGCCTTGAAATACCTGGGATCGGTCTCCATATTGAGCTGAGTCTCCGGAAATGCCGTCTATCCTATGGGTGTGGCGTCATCGACCCTCTAAATTTTGTTTCTTTTTTTATCCTTACAGGAGTGCGGCATATGTCAAAAGGGCATTCGCTACAAGACCCTTACTTGAATACTTTGCGTAAAGAGAAGGTTGGCGTTTCCATCTACTTGGTCAACGGGATCAAGCTGCAGGGGACCATCGAGTCTTTCGACCAGTTCGTGATTCTGCTGAAAAACACCGTCAGCCAAATGGTTTACAAACACGCTATCTCGACAGTCGTTCCTGTGCGTCCAATTCGTCTGCCAAGCGCAGCAGAATCGGAACAAGCAGACGCTGAGCCAGGTAACGCCTGATAGGAGTCTGCTTTGTTCTTTGAGCGCCACGGTGGTGGTGAGCGAGCAATCCTCGTTCACTTGGAAGGTCAGGACCCTGAGGCGCGCGAAGATCCGCAGGAGTTCCAGGAGTTAGCTGTGTCGGCCGGCGCCGAGACCGTCGCGTTTTTTAACGTGCCGCGTCATCGGCCATCGGCCAAGTACCTGATTGGCAGTGGCAAGGTCGAGGAACTACGCGACCTGGTCAAGGCCGAGAAGGTCGACATTGTGATTTTCAATCACGTCCTCACGCCCAGTCAGGAGCGTAACCTCGAACGAGTTTTCGAGTGTCGCGTGCTTGACCGTACCGGGCTGATTCTCGATATCTTCGCTCAACGTGCCCGTACCCATGAAGGCAAGCTGCAGGTCGAACTGGCCCAGCTTGATCACATGAGCACGCGTCTTGTGCGCGGCTGGACTCACCTTGAACGTCAGGGTGGCGGTATCGGTTTGCGCGGGCCGGGTGAAACCCAGCTTGAAACCGACCGGCGTCTGCTGCGCGTGCGTATCAGCCAGATCAAGGCCCGTCTGAAAAAAGTCCGCAGTCAACGCGAGCAGTCCCGTAGAGGGCGCCAACGCGCCGATATTCCTACAGTGTCGCTGGTGGGCTATACCAACGCAGGCAAGTCCACGCTGTTCAATGCGGTGACCGGTTCTGATGTGTTCGCTGCCGATCAGTTGTTCGCCACGCTCGATCCGACCCTGCGTCGTCTGGATCTGGACGACCTGGGGCCAATCGTACTGGCTGACACCGTGGGCTTCATTCGTCATCTTCCGCACAAGCTAGTTGAAGCTTTCCGGTCTACGCTCGAAGAGTCGAGCAATTCGGATTTGTTACTGCATGTGATTGATGCGCACGAACCGGAGCGCATGGCGCAGATCGAGCAGGTGATGGTGGTGCTGAACGAGATTGGCGCCCAGGACTTGCCGATCCTTGAGGTCTACAACAAAATCGATTTGCTTGAAGCGGTCGAGCCGCAGATCCAGCGGGATGCCGATGGCAAGCCGCAGCGGGTCTGGTTGTCGGCCCGCGACGGCGAGGGGCTGGAGTTGCTGCAACAGGCCATTGCCGAGTTGTTGGGCAACGAATTGTTCGTGGGTACCTTGCGCTTGCCGCAGCGTTTTGCTCGACTGCGTGCCCAATTCTTTGAATTGGGCGCGGTGCAAAAAGAAGAACACGACGATGAAGGCGTGTGCCTGCTGGATGTACGCCTGCCGCGAGCCGAGCTTAATCGCCTGGTCAGCCGCGAAGGGATGGAGCCAGCGGTGTTCATCGAAGAACACACTTTGCAATAAAAGCCTCGCAAAGCGGTCGTGCCGCTGTGATAGGCATTCTGTAGCATTGGTCGGCGCGCCGTGGGCGCGTCTTTGCTTTATCAGATGGAGAGCGCTATGGCTTGGAATGAGCCGGGTGGCAACTCGAACAATCAGGATCCTTGGGGTAGCAAACGCCCTAAAAATGGCGACCGCAAGGGACCACCAGATCTCGACGAGGCCTTCCGAAAGCTGCAGGAAAGCCTGAATGGGTTGTTCGGTGGTGGGAAAAAACGTACAGGCGGTAGCGAGGGCGGTTCAAACGGCGGCAAAAGCGCCGGTTTTGGCGTGCTCGGTATCGTGCTGGTCGTCATGGCAGCCGTCTGGCTGTACAGCGCTGTTTACGTGGTCGATGAACAGGAGCAAGCCGTGGTGCTGCGACTGGGCAAGTACTACGACACAGTGGGGCCGGGCCTGAATATCTATTTCCCGCCGTTCGATAAAAAGTACATGGAAAACGTCACGCGTGAGCGTGCGTACACCAAGCAGGGCCAGATGCTGACTGAAGACGAAAACATCGTCGAAGTGCCGCTGACCGTGCAGTACAAGATCAGCAACCTGCGCGACTTCGTGCTGAATGTCGATCAACCGGAAGTCAGTCTGCAACAGGCGACCGACAGCGCCCTGCGTCACGTCGTGGGTTCGACCTCGATGGACAAAGTGCTGACCGAAGGCCGTGAGCAGATGGCGATAGAGATCAAGGAACGCTTGCAGCGCTTCCTCGATACCTACAAAACCGGTATCACCGTGACTCAGGTCAACGTGCAAAACGCCGCCGCACCGCGTGAAGTGCAAGAAGCCTTTGATGACGTGATCCGTGCCCGTGAAGACGAGCAACGTGCCCGTAACCAGGCCGAAAGCTACGCCAACGGTGTGGTGCCGGAAGCACGTGGTCAGGCCCAGCGCATCATTGAAGATGCCAACGGCTACCGTGACGAAGTGGTTTCGCGCGCCAAGGGTGAGGCTGATCGCTTTACCAAGCTGGTTGCCGAGTACCGCAAGGCACCGGAAGTCACGCGTGACCGTCTGTACCTGGACACCATGCAGGACGTCTTCAGCAATACCAGCAAGGTACTCGTGACCGGCAACAAGAACGGCCAGAGCAACCTGCTTTATCTGCCGCTGGACAAAATGATTGAAGGCCGTAATGGCAAGAGCACGCCGGCAACCGGTTCTGCCGCCGCCGCGAGCACCAATAACGATGCTGCTTCACATGTCAGCACCGATCTGCCGCAACAGCCGCGTACCAGGGAGAGCCGCTGATGAGCAATAAATCGCTGATCGCCCTTATTGTCGGCGTAGTCGTGGCAGTGGTGGCCTGGAACAGCTTCTACATCGTCTCGCAAACCGAACGCGCGGTTCTGCTGCGCTTCGGCCGTGTGGTTCAGGCGGATGTCCAGCCAGGCCTGCACGTGAAGATTCCTTACGTTAACCAGGTGCGCAAGTTCGACGCCCGCCTGATGACGCTGGATGCGCCGACTCAGCGTTTTCTGACGCTGGAAAAGAAAGCTGTAATGGTTGATGCCTTCGCCAAGTGGCGCGTGAAAGATGCCGAGCGCTTCTACACCGCCACCTCCGGCATGAAGCAGATTGCTGACGAGCGCTTGTCGCGCCGTCTGGAATCCGGCCTGCGTGACCAGTTCGGCAAGCGCACCCTGCACGAAGTGGTGTCGGGTGAGCGGGATGCCTTGATGGCTGACATCACGGCCTCGCTGAACAAAATGGCTGAAAAAGAGCTGGGCATCGAAGTGGTCGACGTTCGCGTCAAGGCCATCGACCTGCCAAAAGAAGTCAACCGTAGCGTGTTCGAGCGCATGAGCACCGAGCGTGAGCGTGAAGCGCGCGAGCACCGGGCCAAGGGTAACGAGCTGGCGGAGGGCATTCGTGCCGACGCCGACCGTCAACGTCGTGTTCTGCTGGCTGAGGCGTATCGTCAGTCTGAAGAATTGCGCGGTGATGGTGATGCCCAGGCTGCCGCGATTTACTCCAAGGCTTACGGCCAGGATCAAGAGTTCTACAAGTTCTATCGCAGCCTGCGCGCTTACCGCGAAAGCTTTGCGAACAAGAGCGACGTACTGGTCCTGGACCCGAGCAGCGACTTCTTCCGTTACCTGGAAAAGTCCAAGCCGCAGCAACAATAAGGCGTCATGCCGTCCGATTGTGGTCTCTGACGTAACAATCGGGCGCATGCTTTCACTCCGCCTGGCGGGCAAATGGCCTGGCGGGGTGATCCTTTAAGAAAACGTGTGTATGATGCGGCAGCCGGGAAATTCCCGGCTTTTTTGCGTCTGCATGTTTGATTGACCGATCGGCTGGTACAGCGTCGGCAGATTTTTCGAGGAATGTGCTGTGTGAGCCTTTCGTTTAAGGCTTTTTTGCTGTGCGCGTTCAAGACGCAGCCACGTTCTGCTTTACTCAAGGCTCGCCTGCTGGCTGGCCGCCCGGATCATAGGGGAATGGCGTAATGGCAACGGTAGACCGCTGGCTCCTGCCAGATGGCATCGAAGAAGTACTTCCACCTGAAGCAGCCCGCATTGAAGTGGCGCGCCGTCAGGTGTTGGATCTGTTCCAGAGCTGGGGCTATGAGTTCGTCGTCACCCCGCATATCGAATACCTGGAGTCCCTGCTGACCGGGGCTGGCCAGGATCTCGACCTGCGGACCTTCAAGGTTATTGACCCGCAGACGGGTCGCCAGATGGGTTTTCGTGCCGACATCACGCCGCAAGTGGCGCGTATCGACGCGCATACCTTGCGCCGTGCCGGTCCTAGCCGTTTGTGCTACGCCGGCAGCGTGCTGCATGCTCAGCCGCGTGCCCTGTCATCCTCGCGCAGCCCGATTCAGCTGGGTGCCGAGTTGTATGGCGATGCGAGCCCGAGCAGCGACGTTGAAGTCATCAGCCTGATGCTGGCAATGCTGCAACTGGCTGACGTCCCGGATGTCCACATGGACCTGGGGCATGTCGGTATTTACCGTGGTTTGGCCCGTGCGGCCCGACTGTCGGTTGAAGTGGAACAACAATTGTTCGACGCCCTGCAACGCAAGGCGATCGACGAAGTAACGGCCTTGACCGAAGGCTTGCCGGCCGATCTGGCGGACATGCTGCGGGCATTGGTTGATTTGTGTGGCGGTCGCGAGGTGTTGGCTGCTGCGCGTGAGCGACTGGCCAGGGCACCGGCGCAGGTCATGGCGGCTCTGGATGATTTGCTGGCGATTGCCGAGCGGTTGTCGGTGCGTTTCCCGCAGTTGCCGTTGTATTTCGACCTGGGTGAGTTGCGTGGGTATCACTACCACACCGGTGTGGTGTTTGCGGTTTTTGTACCGGGCGTTGGGGACTCCATCGCTCAGGGCGGTCGGTATGACGACATCGGTGCCGACTTCGGTCGTGCCCGTCCGGCAACCGGCTTCTCGACCGATTTGAAAACCCTGGTCACCCTGGGGCGTGCTGAAGTCGAGTTACCGTCTGGCGGTATCTGGATGCCAGACAGCACGGATGCGGCACTCTGGCAGCACGTTTGCCAGCTTCGCAGCCAAGGCCAGCGCGTGGTTCAGGCATTGCCTGGGCAGGCGCTGACCGCCGCCCGCGAGGCCGATTGTGACCGCCAATTGATTCTGCAGAACGGCGCGTGGCAAGTCATGCCGCTCGCTTCTTGAGTTTTCCTGCCGGCGGCTGCCGGCACCAAGTTTGCGCGAATGAGGACAAGTGTTATGGGTAAGAATGTCGTAGTCCTGGGCACCCAATGGGGTGATGAGGGCAAAGGCAAGATCGTTGATCTGCTGACCGAACATGCTGCCGCTGTAGTGCGTTACCAGGGCGGCCACAACGCGGGCCACACGCTGGTTATCGACGGCGAAAAAACCGTATTGCACCTGATTCCGTCGGGCGTGTTGCGCGAAGGCGTGCAATGCCTGATCGGCAACGGCGTCGTGGTTGCTCCCGATGCCCTGCTGCGTGAAATCATCAAGCTGGAAGAGAAAGGCGTACCGGTGCGTGAGCGCCTGCGTATCAGCCCGTCCTGCCCGCTGATCCTGTCCTTCCACGTGGCGCTGGACCAGGCCCGTGAAAAGGCCCGTGGCGAGCTGAAGATCGGTACAACCGGTCGCGGCATCGGCCCGGCTTACGAAGACAAGGTCGCACGTCGTGGCCTGCGTGTCGGCGACCTGCTGAACATGCCGCGCTTTGAAGCCAAGCTGCGTGAGTTGGTGGAATACCACAACTTCATGCTGGTGGGTTTCTACAAAGAACCGGCCATCGACTTCGACAAGACCCTGGCCGAGTGCAAGGAATACGCCGAGCTGCTCAAGCCGCTGATGCTGGACGTGACAGCCGAGCTGCACGACCTGCGTCGCGCTGGCAAAGACATCATGTTCGAAGGCGCGCAAGGTTCGTTGCTCGACATCGACCACGGCACCTACCCGTACGTGACCAGCTCCAACACCACGGCCGGTGGCGTTGCGACCGGTTCGGGCGTAGGCCCGATGTTCCTGGACTACATCCTGGGCATCACCAAGGCGTACACCACCCGCGTGGGTTCGGGCCCGTTCCCGACTGAGCTGTTCGACGACGTCGGCGCTCACCTGGCCAAGCAAGGTCACGAGTTCGGCGCCACCACTGGCCGTGCCCGTCGTTGCGGCTGGTTCGACGCCGTTATCCTGCGCCGCGCTATCGACGTGAACAGCATCTCGGGCATCTGCCTGACCAAGCTGGACGTACTGGACGGTCTGGAAACCATCAACATCTGCATAGGCTACAAAGACGCAGACGGCAACGAGATCGCACCGACCGACGCTGACAGCTACGTGGGCCTGCAGCCTGTGTACGAAGAAGTGCCGGGCTGGACTGAATCGACCGTGGGCGCCAAAACCCTGGAAGAACTGCCAGCCAACGCACGTGCTTACATCAAGCGCGTAGAAGCACTGATCGGCGCGCCGATCGACATCATTTCGACTGGCCCGGACCGCAACGAAACCATCGTTCTGCGTCACCCGTTCGCTTAAGTCGCATGCTGTCAACCAAAGGGCCCTTCGGGGCCCTTTGTTGTTTTTGCCGCGTAGGCCATTCACGGCACGACCCTTGCTGTAGAGAACCTTATCAAAGGTGCCATCAATGTAATGGCACGTCGTAGAGGGGTTCGTCATGTCAGCCATTCTTTCTCTGTTACAAAGCCGACTGTTGCGGCCCGTGTTCGTTACCCTTGGTATCGCTCTTTTGGTGCAAGTGCTGGTCGCGGTTGCACTGACACGGAGCACGGTCACGGCGCTGGAGTCGGACCTGGATGCGCGTTTGGGGGCCGACAGCCAAAAACTATCAGTGGAGCTGGAGCAAGCCGGACGTGAAGTCAAAGGCAGTCTGGAAGGACTGTCTGCGAGTACGCGCCAACGCCTGACGGCAGGTTTGTCCCCGCGCTTGAAAGAAGAACAGGCGCAGGTGCGTACAACGCTTGAAAAAAGCCTGATGGATTCCGCGAACGACATGGCGCAACTGCTTGCCGCCGTAGCGCCGCGTGCCATGTGGGACAGCGACGTCCCCACGCTGTCTGAATTCGCCCGTCGCGCTCAGCGCAACCCCAACGTGCTGTTTGTGGTGTACGACGACGCCACCGGCCAGCACCTCACGCGTTACCTCAACCGTGAAAACCCGATCAACAAGGCACTGCTGGAAAAGGGCCAGGGCGACCGCGCGCTGGATAAAGTGCTGGATGCGGCCCGGCATGATCCGGCGGTGTATTACATCGAAGCCCCGATCAGCCCCAATGGCGTGGAGATCGGCAAAGTCCTCATGGGGGTTTCCACCGCGACGATTGAGCAGGACGTGGCGGCGCTCGATCAGCGGTTTAACGGGTTGATTGCCAGCAGTGAGCAGTTGGTCAGCGACAGCCTGCAAGGGGCAGCGGCCGACAGTGCGGGCGCGTTGCGTTCGCGACTGGAATCGGCCCAGGCCGCCGCGGCCCAAATGCAAGCCAATACCGCCAGCACCGTGCGCGATGCGGCGGACACCCTGCGCTGGCGCATCGGGCTGGGGCTGGCGATTGTCGGGTTTGCTGTCTTGCTGCTGGTGGCCGTGGTGCTGGGGCGGCGGGTGGTCAACAAACTCCTGTTGTTGATCGCAGCGCTGGATGACCTGGCCGCCGGGGAAGGGGACCTGACCAAGCGCGTGGGCCTGAACAGCAAAGATGAAATCGGTGACATGGCGGGCGCGGTCAACCGGTTTGTCGACAAGTTACAGCCCATCGTGCGTGAAGCTGGCGATGTGGCGCAGCGCACGGGTGTCGAAATCGGTGCCATGACCCTGCGCAATGCCGGTGCAGACGCCGCCGCGCAACTGCAGCGGGACGAGGTGGCACAAAGTCTGGATGCCTTGTCGACCATGGCCGATGCCGCGCAAACGGAAAGCCATGCGATGCAGGCGGCGCTCCAGCAGGTGATGGACATTCGCCAGGCCACGGATGAAAACACCCGGACCTCGGCGCAGGTCGGCGGTTTGATCGAAGCCTTGGCGGTGCAAGTGGGGGCGGGCGCCAAAGTCATCGAGCGACTGGCCCAGCAAAGCGAGCAGATCGAAGTGGTGCTTACCGTGATTCACGGTATCGCTGAGCAAACCAACCTGCTGGCCCTCAATGCCGCCATTGAAGCGGCGCGAGCCGGAGAAACCGGGCGCGGGTTTGCGGTCGTGGCCGATGAAGTCCGGGCACTGGCGAGCAAGACACAAAGTTCGACCGGCGACATTCAGGCGCACATTGTGGCCTTGCAGCAAGGCGCGAAAGAAGCGGTCGCCGCTATCGGACTGGCTGGGCGGCAAGCCGATGAAGGGCTGGCGGTGTTGCGCGGGAGCGTGCAATTGCAGAAAACCGTGCAGGCGTCGGTCGAAAAAGTGCATGCCGCCATTGGCGACGCGACCAGGGCCGCAGCCCATCAGGCACAGGGCGCGCATGCGGTGCGCGGACGGGTAGAGGTGATCCATGCGCAGACCGAGCGTGCGGCGCAGGCGGTAAATGAAACCACCGCCAGCGGAAGGGTGCTGGATGGGTTGGCCGCGCAGCTGAAAGCGAGCCTTGGGCAGTTCCGGGCGTGAAATCAAACCACCCTCTCCCCAGTGGGAGAGGGTGGCGTGATGGCGTGCTGTTCAGCGGCTCAAATACATCCGTGTGGTCAGCAAATACACGGGCAGCCCCGACACCAGGATCAGCAGCGCCGCATACGGTGCTGCGGCGGCAAACTCAATGTTTGAGGTGTGCGACCACACTTGCGTGGCCAGCGTGTTCAGCCCGGTCGGGCTCAGCAGCAGGGTCGCGGTCAGCTCTTTCATGGCATCGAGGAACACCAGCGCAAACGCCGCACCCAGCGCCGGGAAGATAATCGGCAATGTCACGCGGCAAAATGCCGAGAACGATGAGGCTCCCAACGTGCGCGCCGCTTCTTCAAGTTGCGGCGCGGCTTTGTTCAGTGCCGTGCGGATCGGGGCTTGTGCCAGCGGCAAAAACAACAAAGCGTATGCGATCAGCAGCAAGGTCGAGGTTTGGTACAGCGCCGGCACGTAATGCAGCGCGAAGTACACCAAGGCCAAGGCAATCACCAGCCCCGGCAAGGCGTGCAGCAGATACGGCAAGCGCTCGGCCCAAATCGCCAACTGACCTTTATAACGCACCACCAGCAACCCCACCGGCACCGCCAGCAGCAGGCACAGCGCTGCACCGCCCAATGCCAGAGACAGCGACGAGAGCAACGCTTCACCGATTTCAGCCATTGGGAACGCCGCCGAGCTGCCTTTAACCAGCCAGTACACCAGCATGCCCAACGGAATGCCGCTGCCAATGATCGCCAGCGCCAGGCAATACGCTTGCCCCGCCAGCGCCAATTTGCCCAGACGCACTTGTCCGGCGTGACGCGCAGCGCCCTGGCCGATGCGTACATGACGCCCCTTGCCACGCACTTTGAGTTCCAGCCACAACAACGTCAGGCACATCACCAGCAACACGGCTGACAGCATCGCCGCATTGGCGTTACTGAATTCCAGTTCGAATTGCTGATAAATCGCGGTGGTGAAGGTTTGCAGGCCGATGATCGACAGCGCGCCGAATTCCACCAGCATGTGCAGGGCAATCAGCAGCGAACCGGCCAGCAACGATGGCCACAGCAGCGGCAGGGTAATCCTGAAAAACACCCCCCAACGATTCTGGCCCAAGGTTCGGGCCGACTCTTCAAGGGCCGGGTCGAGGTTGCGCAATGTGGCCGCAACCGGCAGGAAAATAAGCGGGTATTTGGACAGGCTCATCACCAGAATGGCGCCGCCCAACCCTTCAAAACTGGAACTGAGCGACACCCAGGTGAAACTGCTGACAAACGCCGGGACCGCGAACGGCAGGCACAAAATCACCCCCCATAGGCGGCGTCCCGGCAGGTTGCTGCGTTCGAGCAACCACGCCAGTGACAGCCCGACCAGCGCGCAGGTCACGGTCACGCCCACCATCAGCAGTAACGTGTTGCGCATCAGGCCGAACACATAAGGCCGCCACAACATATGCGCCGCTTGCGCCCACCCGGCCTGCCAGGCTTTGGTGCCGACATACAGCAACGGCAACAGGCTCAACCCGACCAGCAACAGGACGGGCAGCAGCAGCCAGATGGAAGGCCTTTTACGTTTCAGGGTGAAGCGCGCAGGTTGGGCGGCCGCAAGCATCAGAGCAGGCCAACGTCGCGTTCGAGGTCCAGCGCTTCTTCGGCGTTGCCCAGGTCGGCTGGGGTCACTTTGGGCGGTTGCAGTTCATCGAACGGCTTGAGCCCGCGCTCCGAGACCATGCCTTTGCGCATCGGGTATTCGGCGGTGGTGTTGGTAATTACCCGCTGGCCTTCTTCGCTGGCCATGTAGGCCAGCAATTGCTGGGCTTCTTTCGGATGCTTGCTGGCTTTGAGCACGCCTGCGCTGGAGACCGTAATCAAGCCGCCCGCATCACCGTCGGTGAAGTAATGCAGCTTGGAATCCAGTTGGCCTTTTTCGCGCTGCAAGGCAAACCAGTAGTAGTTGTTGACCAACACTGCCGCCACTTCGCCGTTCTCGACCGCTTTGAGCGCCACCATGTTGTTGGTGTAGGTCTTGCCGAACGCGCGCAGGCCCGTCAGCCACTCTTCCGCGGCTTCACGGCCATGCAGCTTGATGATCGCCACGGCTTGTTCCTGAAACGCGCCGCTGGTGGGTACAAAACCGATCTTGCCTTGCCACTCGGGGTCAGCGAAGTCCATCACCGACGCTGGCAGGTCTTTTTCATCGATCTTTTTCGGGTTGAACGCGACCACGCGGGTACGTGCAGTCACGCCGATCCAGGTGCCATTGGCGGCCACGTATTCCTTGGGCAGGGCTTGCAGCGTGGCGTCATCAGCCTTGGCCAGAAAACCCTGTTCGCCCAGGTTGTTCAGGGGCGGGGATTCCTCCGCGTAGAACACGTCGGCGGGCGATCGATCACCTTCTTCCATGATCTGGCTGGCCAATTGATTGCTGCTGCCTTTGCGCACATTCACGTGAATGCCGGTCTTGGCTTCGAACGCGGCGGCGAGGTTGTCACCGACTTCCTTGTGCTGACCGTTATAGAGCGTCAGGGAAACTTTGTCGGCGGCGTAGGCGGTAGGTGCGGTGAGTGTGAGACCAAGAGCGGCGATCGACAGGCCGCGCAGTAGGAATGTCGCAAGCTGGGTATTTCGGAGCATCATTCGCTGGGTTCCTCGCTTGGGTACTACAAAACTTGTAACAATAATAAACGATATTGTTTCTCAAGTGCGCTTGACCCAGCGTCCAATTGCGCAAACGCGACCAACTGTGATGCCGCTTGCCTTCATAGCGTGTCGAGAAAGCTGCGTAAGGCCCGTAATTCATCCTTGTCCATGTTCAGCACTTTCAGGCGTTCGCTGGTGGTGGGGAACAGCGGATCGTTGGCTTGCTGCGCGTTGGGGCGTGGGCGCGGCATGCCCATGTTGTAGAACGCCAGCGTGCCTTCCATATTCACGAACAGGCCGTTGTGCATCCACGGCGCGGTTTTGCTGACCAGCCGCAGAGACGGTGTGCGGAAGGCGCCCACGTCCTCGGGCTTGCCGGTTACTTGGTAGCGCCCCAGGTCTTCGTATTTGCGCCCGTAATAGCTGAGCCCCACGTTGTGGAACTGTTCGTCACTCAAGGCGGGGCCGAAGTGACAGTTCATGCAGCGCGCTTTGGTGCGGAACAGATGCAGGCCGTAAAGCTGCTCTTCGCTCATGCGCTGCGGGCGCCCGCGCAGTAATTGTTCGAACGCGGTCGTGCGGGTGGCCGTCACCAGCGTGCGCTGAAACGTTGCCAAAGCCTGTGCGGTTTTTTCTTGCGTGATCGGCCCTGGACCAAACACTTCGGCAAACTGCGTACCGTAGGACGTGTCTGAATTGAGCCGTTGTAGCAGTTGCGGAATATCGAAGGCCATTTCCACCGGGTCAATGATCGGGTGCATGGCCTGCTGTTCAAGGCTGCCGCCGCGGCCATCCCAGAACAGCGCAGCACTGTAACCGCTCATCACCAGGCTGGGGGCATTGCGGCGGCCGCTTTGGCGGTCATGGCCAAAAGACACGCGTCGACCATCGGCAAACGCCAGGTCGGCTTCATGGCAAGACGCGCAGGCAATCTGCCCTGAACGCGACAGCTTGGGGTCGTTGAACAGTTTTTTGCCGAGCGCCGCTTTGGCATCGCTGAACGGGTTGTCGGGCGGCGCGGGGGCGTGCGCAGGAAGCGCGGCCATCTCTTGCCATTGCACGTCGGCGTCCACAGTGGGCGCAGGCCACTGCGCAACGGGCTGGCGATACAGGTTGGCGATGCAGGTTTTGTAGTCGGCGGCAGTTGCGACGCAGGGCTGAGCCGCGTTCGCGGTGCAGGCGAGCGCGCCCAGCCAGAGCCCAAGCATGCTGCGATGAATGAGTGCTTTCAAAATGTGTAACCCACTTCGACCATAAATTGGCGACCCACTTCAAAGGTTGTCAGGCCCGTGGTGTCGGTGGCGCTGACGATTTGTTTGTCCAGCAGGTTGGTGACATCCAGGTTGACGAACACCGATTGGTCCTTGGCGGTGGGCATTTCCCAGGCCAGGCGGGTGTCCCAGGTCAGTGCCCCGGAAAACGGCGTCTCTTCCCAGACGCGCACGGCAGCGCCCTGAAACTCTGTGGTTTTACCCGTGGCCGCGATCCGGCGGTAGCCGTCGCGGTAACGCAGGAAGTTGCTCCACGTCAGGTGCAGCGGTTCAACTTCGGTGACGGTGGTCAGGCGTGCCGTCCAGGGGCGGTTGTAATTGCTCGCGGGCATGTCCGAATACTTCATGAACTTGCCGTCGTACTGGATCGTCGGGTCTTCCACATAAATGGCGCCAATGTTGGCGCTGTAGTTGGACAGGCCGGTGTTTTGCACCGTGCTCCAGTCCATGGCGAATTGCCCCGTGGTGCGGGTGCTGCCCACTATGAAGGGGCGCAGCGGGGTGATGGTCAGGGTGTAAATGTCGGCTTCGCTTTGGCCGCCGTTGTAATAGGTGTAGTAATTGGCCGCCAGGGTGGTGGGGTCGTCGGTGGGCGCTCCGATCTGTGAGCCCCAGGCGCGGCTGACTTGTTCGCGCCCTTTGCGGTTGACGTATTTGACAGCGAACTCGGTGTCCCACTGCACATGGCTCAGGCCGAGGGTGAGTTCGTCGTCATAGGGCACTTTGAGCTGGTTGAACTTGCTGTCGTTTGGGGTGCGCTTGCTCATTACCCAATCGGCGGACGGGTTGGGGCGTGTGTATTCGGTGTTCATGGCGGCCACCCCGTCGCGCAGTTTGTAGGCGTACAGGTTGCGTCCGTAATACCGGTTGGCGCCAGCGGTGAGGCGGGTCTGGCCGTTGCCGAACACATCCAGTTCCACGGCAAATCGCGGCGCCAGGGTGACTTGTTTCATGTAGTCGTCGCCGTCGATGCGCACGCCGGGTCGTACCGTCAGGCGTTTGTAGCGCATTTCGTCCTGGATATAGAGCGCCCATGAGCGGGTGTCGAAGGACGTTTTACCTTGGGTCACGGTTTTTTTGTTGGCGTATTGGCCTTCCCAGCCATTGACGGTCATGCCCATCGAGCACAACGGGTCATTGGCCGGGCAGGACGTGGCCTTGGCCACTGAATAACTGGTGTAGGGCGTGGCACGTTCGTACATCACCGTGTTTTGCGTCAGCTCCAGACCGGTTTGCACGGCATGATCGACACCCAGCCAGTTGACGCTGTTCCAGTCCGCCTTGAGTTTGTAGGCCAGGGTTTTCTGTGCCTCGTCGATATCCCCGAAACCACCTTCCGTGGCGGTGAGGGCATTGGTCCAGTCTTTGGTTGTGGAGGTGCGCCAGAACACCATGTAATCGCTGTCCGAGGTCCGGGAAGTGTTCATCTGGCTCCAACTGAGGTTTTGCTCAACCCGGGCCAGCGGGGCGTTCCAGACCATGCGCGCGCTGAGGCTGTCACCACCGGCCTTCATCATGCGGCCGGAATAAATAGCGTTCGGGCCGAAGGTTTCAGCGGTTTCAGGCGCATGGGTCACGCTCATGTCCAGCTTCCAGTCCTCGTTGATTTGCCAGGCGGCCTTGAGGAAATAGTTGTCGATGCGTCGGGTCTGAACCTCGTCGGCATTGGCTGTTTGCGTCTGGTTGGAGACTGAAAACACGCGGGTCGGGATGGTGGAGTCCTTGCGCGAGAAGCTGCCGAGCAAGCCGAAGTTGTCGGTCAAGTGCCCTTCGAGCGTGGCGCGGGTGATGATTTTTTTGAATTTCGGCTGGGAGCTGTTACCGAACCCGGCTTCGTAATTCTCCAGATCCGGGTCGTCTTCATTGAGGTGATAACGGGTCCATTCAGAGCGCGTCATTTGTACCGACAGCTTGCCGTGCAGGTCCATGCTCGGGTCGCGGGTGTCGGCCTGGACCACGCCGCCGTTGAAGCCGCCGTATTCGACGGGCACGTTGCTGTCGTAGACCTTGATGTCATTGAGCAGGTCGGTGTCGAGGGCCAGACCCTGACTGCGACCCGGTATTTCGTCCATGTCATCGTTAGTGTTGCCAGGGTCGAGGTCGTTGTTCATGTTCATGCCGTCGACGATGAACAGGTTTTGCCAGGGCTGTGCGCCGTTGATGCTGATGTTGGCCGGGGCGATCTCGCCGGGGGATTTGCTGTTGAGCTGATTGTTATCGAACTGCACGTTAGGGTTGGTGCGCAGCAGGCTGGTGATGTCGCCATTACCGGACGGCAGGCTGTCGATCATTTGCCGGTCGATCACTTGCTCGCCTTGGTACACCGCGTCCATGGCGGTAATGGGTGTGCTTTTGATCATCAGCACGTCGTGTTCGGCAGGCGGCAGAATCGACACGCTGTCGGCGGAGGTGGCTTCCCATTGCAGGCCGCTGCCACTGAGCAGGCGGGCGAGGGCTTTCTCGGGGCTCATGTTGCCGTTCACGGCCGCGCTGTCGTGGGTGGCCAGCAGTGTGCTTTCCGCGCTGACTTGCCAGCCGGACTGGTGTGAGAACGCAATCAGGGCAGTGGCCAACGACTGGGGCGGAATCTGGAAGCGCAGTTGTTGCTGGCTCATTTGAGCCTTCGCCTCAGGGAGCGCGGCGCAGTTCAGTGAGGGCAGAAGCAGGCACGCAGCAAAGCAAAACGACCTGGAGCGAGGCAGGCTGACGCAACAACGCAAACGCGGAGAAGGCATGAGATGACCTACGAAATGAAACGCCATAGTCACTAATGCGAATCTTTATCAGTGACGTTCGTAGGTAAAGACGCCCGGCGAAACAGGATTTCCAGAAATAAATGAAAATAAATTTGAAAGCTGAAAAGGCTGGCGCAGGCACGCCCCGGGAGTGCGTGTTAGCGCCTCGGACGGGTGTGGACGCTAAGGTTTTGCCGAAACGATCAACGTATACGGCACGCTGTCTTGTAACTGTCCGCCAAGCGGCGCGATGGCGGCCTGCAGGGCGCGTTTGGGGTCGCGCAAGTTAAGAGCGGCGGTAATGCGACGTTGGCCGAGGGTTTTGTCTGTCAGCAAAATCAGTCCCGGCTGATAGCGCCGCAATTGTGCGACTACGTCCTCCACCGATTGGTCAATCGCCACCAGTTGCCAGCGCCGCCAGGGTGCGATCTGCTCGTTGGGCAGTTGAGCCAGGCGGGTGCTGTCGTCAGACGCGTTATACCGAAGTTGATCGCCGTGGTGCAGCAGGTGATCGGGAGCGGACGATGATTGCGAGGTCTTGACGGCCACCGTGCCGCTTTCAACGCTGACATCCACGTGACTGCCCTGCAGGTTCACGGCAAACGCCGTCCCGGTTACCCGCACGCGTACAGGGCCGGCATTGACATAGAACGCGCGCGCGGCATCGGGTTGTACCGAGAAAAACGCCTGGCCCCGCAACAACGTCACCTCCCTTTGCTGCGGGTCGAACTGCACGTCCACCAGGCTGTCGCTGTCGAGCAGTACGTGGCTGCCGTCGCTCAAGGTGATGTCGCGGTGTTCAGCCGTGGGGCTGTGAAAGTCGGCGCGCAAGGCTTGCCAGTCCGGCAGCAACATGAACACCGCACAGGCCGCGACGGCTGCGCCGATCAGCGAGCGTTTGCGTCGGCGGAAGTGTCGCGGTGCAGGCGCGGGCGTCAGCACGGGCGAGGGCGCGGGCTCAAGCGGCAGGCTCAGCGCCTCGCCGCTCAAGCGCCAGACTTTCAGGGCTTTGCGGTACGCCGCGTCATGTTCGGGTGCGCTGGCGCGCCAGGCGTACAGCTGTGTGCTCAGTTCGGGGTCGTCAGGGTGTTGCTGAATCAGCAGCAGCCAGTCGAGCGCAGTCTCCCAGACCGGGTTCGGGTTTTCAGACGTCACGGCACACGCCACCCGAAGCAAAAATGTGGGCGGGTGCGACCGGTGGCGGCGTATCGAAAAAGTCAGTCATCGCTCATTTGTTCCGCGCAGTAAGTCAGGGCGTCGCGTACCAATTGATGGGCCAGGCTGACAGAAATCCCCAGGTGTGTGCCGATTTGCTGGAACGTCATGCCTTGCAAACGGTGCAGGATGAACGCTTGGCGGGTGCGTTCCGGCAGGCGCGTCAGAGCATGTTGCAATTTGCGCAGCTCGTCCAGATGCAGGGCTTGCTGCTCGGGCGAAGGTGCGCTGGACATGTGCTCATCGGGCGCATCATCGCGGGTGGTGTGACGATTCTCAAGGCTGACGCGGCGATTGAGGTCAAACGCCAGGTTGCGCACGATTCGATAGAGGTAGCCAACGGGTTGGGTCAAGAGGCTAGTGCTTTCTGCCCCTTGGCTGAATCGTAACCAGGCGTCTTGGACGACATCTTCGGCCTTGGCGCGGCAGCCCACGATGGGGGCGGCATAGTCCACCAGGGCATGGCGATGCGCGAGGTAGAGTTGAAGCCTTTCGTTGGTGTCGGACACGGGGTTCCAGGCGTACGCATGAGCGATCTGAAGATGGCCGGATATTAGTGCGATTGAGATGGATTATCAAATGCAGCGTTAGGCGGCTGATAGAAGGTCTTGGCGGGAGAGGGGAGGTTTCAAAAGACAGAAACTAAAAAGCCCGCTTTCGCGGGCTTTTTGAGTGATTTGCAGCGTAGAGCTGTAAACCTGAATTGGTGCCCAGAAGAAGACTCGAACTTCCACGACCTTGCGGTCACCAGCACCTGAAGCTGGCGTGTCTACCAATTTCACCATCTGGGCAGTATCAGCAACGTTGCCGCTGTTGATGTGGCGCACTATACGGAGCACTTTTAATTCTGTAAACCCCTGTTTTAGTTTTATTAAATCAGTGGCTTAGAACGCAAAAACCCGCTTTCGCGGGTTTTTGTGTGAGGCTGAAGATTGTACTAATCTCCATCTCTAAATTGGTGCCCAGAAGAAGACTCGAACTTCCACGACCTTGCGGTCACCAGCACCTGAAGCTGGCGTGTCTACCAATTTCACCATCTGGGCAGCATCTTCAACGTTGCCGTTGTCGATGGCGCGCACTATACGGATGGCCCTTTGACCTGTAAAGCGTTGTGAATAAAAATATCGAAAATTTTTCGCGAACGGTTACAAGGCAGCCGCAAAGCGCGTCAGAAAGGACTAATAAGGCTCTGAGTGAGTCCGAAATTTCCCGTTTCAATACGCGTATGCCAAACTAACCCGCATATAGACAAGGTGAAAACTATCTAATGGCCGATTGGCAGACCCTCGATCCCGAGGCCGCACGTGAAGCGGAAAAATACGAAAACCCTATCCCTAGCCGCGAGCTGATCCTTCAGCATCTGGCCGAGCGCGGTTCGCCGGCTGCTCGCGAGCAGTTGGTAGAGGAGTTTGGTCTTACCACGGAAGACCAGATCGAAGCCCTGCGTCGTCGCCTGCGAGCGATGGAGCGCGATGCGCAACTTATTTACACCCGTCGTGGCACGTATGCCCCGGTGGACAAACTTGACCTGATTCTCGGCCGCATCAGTGGTCACCGCGATGGTTTCGGTTTCCTGATCCCGGATGACGGCAGTGATGACCTGTTCATGAGCCCGGCGCAAATGCGCCTGGTCTTTGATGGCGACCGTGCGCTGGCCCGTGTTTCGGGGCTGGATCGCCGTGGCCGTCGTGAAGGCGTCATTGTTGAAGTGGTATCGCGTGCTCACGAAACCATCGTGGGCCGTTACTTCGAAGAAGGCGGCATCGGATTTGTCGTCGCCGACAACCCGAAGATCCAGCAAGAAGTGTTGGTCACGCCAGGTCGCAACGCCGGTGCAAAAGTCGGTCAGTTTGTGGAAGTGAAGATCACCCACTGGCCGACGCCGCGTTTCCAGCCGCAAGGTGATGTGCTTGAGGTCGTGGGTAACTACATGGCGCCGGGCATGGAAATCGACATTGCCCTGCGCACGTATGACATCCCGCATGTCTGGCCTGAAGGTGTTGTAAAAGAAGCGCGTCGCCTCAAGCCGGAAGTGGAAGAAAAAGACAAAGAGAAGCGCATCGACTTGCGTCATTTGCCGTTCGTCACCATTGACGGCGAAGATGCACGCGACTTCGATGACGCGGTCTTCTGTGAAGCCAAGCCGGGCAAGTTGCGCCTGTTCTCGGGTGGCTGGAAGCTGTACGTGGCCATCGCCGACGTTTCCAGTTACGTGAAAATCGGCTCGGCGCTGGATGCTGAAGCGCAAGTGCGTGGCAACTCGGTGTATTTCCCTGAGCGCGTGATTCCGATGCTGCCCGAGGAGCTGTCCAACGGCCTGTGCTCCCTGAACCCGAAAGTCGATCGTTTGGCGATGGTGTGCGAGATGACCATCTCGAAAACCGGCGAAATGACCGATTACCAGTTCTATGAAGCGGTGATCCATTCCCAGGCGCGTCTGACCTATAACAAAGTCAGCACCATGCTGGAGCACGCTAAAACCAGCGAAGCCAAGCAACTGCGCAGCGAATACGCCGACGTGGTGCCGCACCTCAAGCAACTTTACTCGCTGTACAAGGTCTTGCTGGCGGCCCGTCACACCCGTGGCGCGATTGATTTTGAAACGCAGGAAACCCGCATTATTTTCGGGTCTGATCGCAAAATCGCTGAAATTCGCCCAACCACCCGCAATGACGCACACAAGCTGATTGAAGAGTGCATGCTGGCGGCCAACGTGGCCACGGCTGAATTCCTCAAGAAGCACGAAATCCCTGCGTTGTACCGCGTGCATGATGGCCCGCCGCCAGAGCGTCTGGAAAAACTACGTGCCTTCCTGGGTGAATTGGGACTGACCTTGCATAAAGGCAAGGACGGCCCTACGCCGAAGGACTATCAGGCCTTGTTGGCCAGCATCAAAGACCGTCCGGATTTCCACCTGATCCAGACCGTTATGCTGCGTTCCCTGAGCCAAGCGGTATACAGCGCTGATAACCAGGGCCACTTCGGCCTGAATTACGAAGCCTACACGCACTTCACATCGCCTATCCGTCGCTACCCGGACTTGCTCACGCACCGTGCGATTCGCAGCGTGATCCACTCCAAAATGGACACCCCGCACGTTCGCCGTGCAGGTGCGATGACCATTCCCAAAGCGCGTATTTACCCGTACGACGAAGCCGCCCTCGAACAGCTCGGTGAGCAATGCTCCATGAGCGAGCGCCGTGCCGACGAAGCCACGCGTGACGTGACCAACTGGCTCAAGTGCGAGTTCATGAAAGACCGCGTAGGCG
This sequence comes from Pseudomonas lundensis, assembly GCF_015377145.2. NCBI lineage: Bacteria > Pseudomonadati > Pseudomonadota > Gammaproteobacteria > Pseudomonadales > Pseudomonadaceae > Pseudomonas > Pseudomonas lundensis. The sequence continues at coordinate 4,369,569 of NZ_CP062158.2, read as the reverse complement.
AGTCGTTCCCAGGCGTTGTCACGGCCGTGACCGGGTTTGGCCTGTTCGTGGAACTGACCGATATCTACGTCGAAGGCCTGGTGCATGTCACGGCCTTGCCGGGTGACTACTACCACTTCGACCCTGTGCACCACCGCCTGGCGGGCGAGCGCACTGGCCGTAGCTTCCGTTTGGGCGACACCGTTGAAGTGCGGGTCATGCGCGTCGATCTCGACGAGCGCAAGATCGACTTCGAGATGGCTGAGAAAACCCTCAGCGCGCCAATCGGTCGTAAAAATCGTGGGGCTGAGAAACCGGCTGCCAAATCGACCAAGCCAGCCGGAAAGCCGAGCGGGTACGACACTGAGAAAGTGGCCGAACCCGCCAAGGCGCCGCGTCGCGCACCTGCCAAGTCCAGCAAAAACTCGGACGACGCCTATCGCCCAAGCGACGCAGCCGCCAAAAATGCCGAGCTGCGTAAAAGCCGTGAATTGAAGCAGGCGCTGCTGAGCGAATCGAAAAACGGCGGTCGGACATCGGCGCCGGGAAAGTCGGGGAGGGCAGCCCCCGCTAAAGATGCGGGCAAGCCTTCCAAGCCAAGCAAACACCGTAAAGGCCCGCCAAAATCGGGCGTCGCGCCTGCCGCCAAAAGCGGCGGGTCGCGCAAACCTAAGGCCAAGTCATGAGTCAGTTGGAAAAAATCTACGGTATTCACGCCGTAGAAGCGTTGCTTCGTCATCACCCAAAACGCGTCAAGCAAGTGTGGCTGGCCGAGGGTCGCAGCGATCCTCGCGTGCAGACGCTGATCACGCTGGCTGATGAAAATCGCGTGCCGGTCGGCAATGCCGAGCGTCGCGAAATGGACGTGTGGGTCGAAGGCGTACACCAAGGTGTCGTGGCTGATGTCAGCCCGAGCCAGGTGTGGGGCGAGGCAATGCTCAACGAGCTGCTCGACCGTACCGAAGGTGCACCGCTGATTCTGGTACTGGACGGCGTAACCGACCCGCATAACCTGGGGGCTTGCTTGCGTACTGCCGATGCGGCAGGTGCTTTGGCTGTCATCGTGCCTAAAGACAAGTCGGCAACGCTGACACCGACGGTGCGAAAAGTTGCCTGTGGTGCTGCGGAAGTCATCCCGTTGGTGGCGGTGACCAACCTTGCAGCGACCCTGAAAAAGCTTCAGCAGCGCGGGCTCTGGATTGTCGGCACTGCCGGTGAAGCCGAGCAGGAGCTGTACGAGCAAGACCTGACCGGGCCGACCATCCTGATTATGGGTGCCGAAGGCAAAGGCATGCGTCGCCTGACGCGTGAGCATTGTGACTACCTGGTGCGCTTGCCGATGGCTGGCAGCGTCAGCAGCTTGAACGTTTCGGTGGCCACAGGTGTTTGCCTGTTCGAAGCCCTGCGTCAGCGCAGCGTTAAAGCCAAGTCGCCCGCTAAAAAGAAATAAGCCAGTTGTGTAGTCGCTGCCGCGCTCTGCGGCAGCGACTCCAGGCAAGGCATGGCCTGATTGTTCAAATAATCACCAATTGCCTTGCGCCTCTGTTGTGCCTTCTCTACAATTGCGCCCCTTGCCGTCATGGCGGGCGCATATGTGCCTCTCTAGGCAAGACACACAAGTGTCATTCACTCCTTGTCTGACCGCTTTTCAGTTAGCGGCAGGCTACAACCCGTAAGGAGCATTCATGCGTCATTACGAAATCATCTTTTTGGTCCACCCGGATCAAAGCGAACAAGTCGGCGGCATGGTAGAGCGTTACACCAAGCTGATCGAAGAAGACGGCGGCAAAATCCACCGTCTGGAAGATTGGGGCCGTCGTCAACTGGCCTACGCAATCAACAATGTTCACAAGGCTCACTACGTGATGCTGAACGTTGAGTGCACTGGCAAAGCCCTGGCTGAGCTGGAAGACAACTTCCGTTACAACGATGCTGTGATCCGTAACCTGGTCATCCGTCGCGACGAAGCCGTAACTGGCCAGTCCGAGATGCTCAAGGCTGAAGAGAACCGCAGTGAGCGCCGTGAGCGTCGTGACCGTCCTGAGCATTCTGACAGCGCCGATGGCGATGACAGCGATAACAGCGACGCCAGCGATAACGCTGACGAGTAATCCACGGACCTTTTGAGGAGCCAATTACATGGCACGTTTCTTCCGTCGTCGTAAATTCTGCCGCTTCACAGCAGAAGAAGTGAAAGAGATCGATTACAAGGATCTCAACACTCTGAAAGCTTACGTATCCGAGACCGGCAAAATTGTTCCAAGCCGCATCACCGGTACTAAAGCTCGTTATCAGCGTCAGCTGGCCACCGCTATCAAGCGCGCCCGCTTCCTGGCCCTGCTGGCCTACACCGACAGCCACGGCCGCTGAGACCGGGCAGTCGACAAGCAGTAAAGGATTGAAGCATGCGCGCCTTAGCTGAGTTCATCATGCGAGGCCGTGTGCAGGCCACGTTAGTCGTGGCCGGATGTGCGGCATTGCCGTTCTTGTTCTGGTTGAGTGCTGCTGCAGGTAGCCTTGTGCTCCTGCGGCGCGGTCCGAGAGATGCGTTAAGCATCCTCTCATGGGCGTTACTGCCGGCCTTGGTCTGGTGGTTTATCGGAGAACCCCGCACCTTGATGGTGTTGCTGGGAACTCTGGGTCTGGCGTTGTTTTTGCGCGCCGGGCAGCCCTGGCACCGCGTGCTGCTGGTCAGCGTGGCGTTGGGTGGTGTGTATGGCGTAATCCTGGGCACGGTTTTCCGCGAACCCATTGGTGCGATGGCGCAAGAGTTGGAAAAACTCTTGCCGCAGGTCCTCAATGGGCTCTACGACAAGTTATCTGACGTAGAGCGAGCGCGCCTTGGAGCACTTATTGCACCTGTCCTGACCGGTTTGATTGCAGCTTTGATGCAGGTCGTCAGCGTGCTGAGCCTGATGCTTGGGCGTTATTGGCAAGCGTTGTTGTACAACCCGGGCGGTTTTGCCAGCGAATTTCGCAGCATCCGCCTACCGCTGGGTCCAGCGCTATTGTTGCTGGCGTGCATGCTGGTCGGTCCGAACTTCGGACCACAAATGGCCATGCTCACGCCGTTGTGCAGCGTAGTGTTGTTCTTCGCCGGGCTGGCCCTGATTCATGGGCTGGTGGCGCAAAAGCGACTGGCCAAGTTTTGGCTGGTGGGGTTGTACGTCACGCTGTTGCTGTTTATGCAGCTGATCTATCCGTTGCTCGTGGTTTTGGCCATTGTCGACAGCCTGATTGATTTTCGCGGACGTTTGGCGCCGAAAGACGTCGATAAAGACTCTGCGAACGGTGAAGGTTAAAAGTTAAGAGGATTTTCACATGCAACTGATCCTTCTGGAAAAAGTCGCAAACCTGGGCAACCTGGGCGACAAAGTAAATGTTAAGGCCGGTTACGGTCGTAACTACCTGCTGCCATACGGCAAAGCCACCGCTGCAACCGCTGCCAACCTGGCTGCGTTTGAAGAGCGTCGCGCTGAGCTGGAAAAAGCAGCAGCTGACAAGAAAGCTTCGGCTGAAACTCGCGCTGCCCAACTGGCTGAGCTGGAAGTGACTATCACTGCCACCGCTGGTGACGAAGGCAAGCTGTTCGGTTCGATCGGCACTCACGACATCGCTGATGCACTGACCGCCTCTGGCGTTGAAGTTGCAAAAAGCGAAGTTCGTCTGCCGAACGGCACTATCCGTAACGTTGGCGAATTCGACGTGGCCGTGCACCTGCACGCCGAAGTTGAAGCAACCGTACGCGTTGTTGTGGTAGCTGCTTAAGCAGTCTGACTGACTGGCACCTTGTGTGTCGGACGGTTAACATCGGGCACGATCCTGTTCACAGGTCGTGCCCTTTGTCTTTCTGCAGACCCTGATTTTCACCCCAAAATTACACGTGGCCATGAACGATATCTCCGCTCCTGAGCAATATGACCTGCAAACCGCATCCCTGAAGGTGCCACCGCATTCCATCGAGGCTGAACAGGCCGTGCTCGGTGGTTTGATGCTGGACAACAACGCCTGGGAACGCGTGCTGGATCAAGTATCGGACGGCGATTTCTATCGACATGACCACCGCCTGATCTTCCGGGCGATCGCCAAGCTGGCGGACCAGAACTCCCCGATTGACGTCGTGACCCTTGCCGAGCAATTGGACAAGGAAGGTCAGACGTCGCAAGTGGGCGGTCTGGGCTACCTGGGCGAACTGGCCAAGAACACCCCGTCGGTGGCGAACATCAAGGCGTACGCGCAGATCGTTCGTCAGCGGGCGACACTGCGCCAATTGATCGGCATCAGTACTGAAATCGCAGACAGTGCGTTCAACCCTGAAGGCCGCACTGCCGAAGAAATTCTCGACGAAGCCGAGCGCCAGATCTTCGCGATTGCCGAGGCCCGGCCTAAAACCGGCGGCCCGGTCAGCGTCAACGATTTGCTGACCAAGGCCATTGACCGGATCGATACGCTGTTCAACACCGACAACGCCATCACCGGGTTGTCCACTGGCTACACCGACCTCGACAACATGACCAGCGGCTTGCAGCCGGCCGACCTGATCATTGTGGCCGGTCGTCCCTCGATGGGTAAAACCACGTTTGCGATGAACCTGGTTGAAAACGCCGTGTTGCGCAGTGAAAAAGCGGTATTGGTCTACTCCCTGGAGATGCCAGGTGAATCGCTGATCATGCGTATGCTCTCGTCCTTGGGCCGCATCGACCAGAGCAAAGTGCGGGCGGGCCGGCTCGAAGACGATGACTGGCCGCGGTTGACCTCGGCCGTCAATCTGCTTAACGACCGCAAACTGTTCATCGATGACACGGCCGGTATCAGCCCGTCTGAGATGCGGGCGCGGACACGGCGCCTGGTGCGCGAACATGGCGACATCGGCCTGATCATGATCGACTACCTGCAATTGATGCAGATCCCGGGTTCGGGCGGTGATAACCGCACCAACGAAATTTCCGAGATTTCGCGTTCCTTGAAAGCACTGGCCAAGGAATTCAACTGCCCGGTGGTGGCACTGTCACAGCTCAACCGCTCCCTTGAACAGCGTCCCAACAAACGCCCGATCAACTCCGACTTGCGTGAATCCGGAGCGATCGAGCAGGACGCCGACGTCATCATGTTCGTGTACCGGGACGAGGTGTATCACCCCGAAACCGAGCACAAGGGCGTGGCTGAAATCATCATCGGTAAACAGCGTAACGGGCCGATCGGTACGGCCCGTCTGGCGTTCATCGGCAAATACACCCGCTTTGAAAACCTGGCGCCCGGCAGTTACAACTTCGACGACGAGTAATGCGTTTCTGCCCGTGTCAGGAGGGTGGCGGGCCGAACATCTTTCTGATGACGGGCTCGCTGTATTGGTAGTTCCAGCGCAACTCTGTACCCGCAGGGATCACGTCATTGGCGACCAGAGCAGTCAATTGCAAGCGCTGCATGGGCTGGGTGCCTTTTTGTACGTCCATATCAAACGGCACGGCCTCGACGTTGTAACCGGACGTGGCCTGCCGCACGGGATAGTTATCTTCGTACTCAAAAATAGTATTGATGCGTGACGTGATGTTGTCGCCAGAGAGCAATACATCATTGGTTAACGCGTCGGGTGCACGTTCGCCGGGTTTAGGTAGCTTGTGGGGTTCGACGGATAACAGATAAGGGTCCTGACGATAAGTAGCCACGATCTTGGGCAGTAACTCCCCACCGTAAAGTCCCAACACTTCATGCTTTTGAAGCGTTCGCCGGGCAATCACCGTCTTTTCTCCTATCAGTGCGGCTTCCTGCGGGAATTTCTGATGCGCTGCCGTGAACGTGGCCACCTCCATTTTGTCTTCATAGAGGCGGGCGACCTTTTCGTACCCTTGCCACTGAATGTAGGGCGTGATTTTGCTTTTGGGGATTCTGATGTCAGAAGTCAGGGACTTACCAATCGCCTGCATGAAGCGTATGCGTAAGGGCTGGCCATCCATGTCACGGATCGGATACCTGCCATTGTTGTATCGGTTATAGACGCGGCGGTAGTTCTGGCTGTGTTGATAGTTTTCTTGTGAACGCATTTTCATGAGTTCCATAAAGCTGAAAGGCTCAGGTGAGAAGCTTTCTTCGGCTGAGGCGTACTCGTCAGATGAGCGTGCCGATTCAAACTCATCGTCTGTCGAGACCATCGACTCAAGCTCGTCATCCGTAGACTCCAGGCCGCTGGTGGGGCTAAGGGGCGGCTGGCTTTCCCCCGCTTCGGCGGCACGACGGATTAAAGGGGAGTCCGGCATGCCTCCCAGCAACTTGCCCTTCTGTGGGTCGATTTCCCACATGCCTTGCGCGTTTTTGCGGACATACGGTTTGTAGGCTCTGGACGGGCTGCGGGCATCAATCAATTGCCACCCCCATGGGTCAGACCTGATGCGGTAAAACCGTTCACCTTCAAGGACGTAGTGCCGGGAGAAACCATCTGCCTGAGTCGGGCCCTCATAGATCCCGTCGGTTCTTAAGGTGAGTTGCTTCGGGGCGGTTGGTTCGGCGAATAATGGATCGAACGGGTGCCCGACTGATGAAACCGGGATGACTTTAGGGCGTAGCAGCCTGGTTGGCAGCCAGATACTGTCCATGTGCCTGAGGCCGAATTCGCGAACGGCTTGTTTGAGCGAACGACTCTGGGTCGCTGCGAACAGGGCCGAACGCTGGGTTGGGGTCAGCGTGAGTTCGATTGCCTTATACAGGTCTGTGGCGCCAGCAATCGGCTCGCCAGTTGAGTGGTGGGGCATAAACAGCTCGCCCTTGGGGGCGAGGATGTAGCGGCCTGTTTCGTTCATTTCGCCTGCACCGCCTTCCAGTGTTCCGCTGGAGAAACCCTGACGTATTTCCAGGCGATGTGATGCGGGCCAGCCCGGTAATCGCTCAAGCAGGGACAGAATGCAGGTCACGCTTTCGGGCGTGGAGGCTGAGTCCAGGTGTATCCCTTCCTTGATACGACTCGTGCTCATCTGCTGTGCGTAGCGGTCAGCTTCCCAGCGCTGCAGATCATCGAGAGGCTTCTTGTGCGCGAGTTGCTCCTCCACCTGCTCGTCGCTGAGCACCGCAAGCAGCTCTTCGCGATGGCTCTGCGACAATTCCGGTCTCAAGTTGCGCAGGTACACGTCCATGCCTGAAGAGGGGGCTTCACTGTGCCTGTACAGCGACGTCAACAACTGCTGCTTATTCGCCTCCAGTTCGTCGGTCAGGCGAATGGCCAACTTATCGAGGCTGCTGAAATACGGCAGGGCTTCTGCCGGCACTTCAATGGGAGTAACGAGGCTGTCGAGGGTGTCGGAAGGCAGCTGTTCTGCCAGTACCTGCAAGAGCTGGCCTTTTGCAAAGCGCGGCTGTGAAACCTTGAGTACGGTGCCTGAACTGCCATGCGCCAACAGCGATCTGTTTTGTGAGTCCACCACCTGTAAAACCCGGTTCTTCGGCCATTCCGGCAGCGAGGCCGTCAGGTAAAACTGAATGAGGGGAGAGTGAGCGGTTTGTTGCGTTCCATCCGCATGGTTGAGTTCAAATGTGTTTATTTCGGCATCCAGATTGAAGCGTTTAATCACATCGCGCAGTAAAGGAGGGGGCCGCAAGACCTCTTGATGGAGTTGCACCAGTGTGGCGCTCTCTTCGTCCGCGATATGCAGAATCGACGCCACGTTGGCGCGGGTGATGTTTGAGGTTTCAGGGATCAACCGCTTAAAAAGCTTCAACAGATCCCAACCTTGCGGATTCTCGTGCTCCAGGCGCCAACTGCCTTTGCCATTGGTGAGTAACGTCGGCCTGTAAGCGTCTTCAGCGTAGGGATGGACCAGTTGCCAGAGCCCGGTCTTCTGATCTCGGTTAACGGCGTGCAGGTGGTCGTCCAGTTTCACGTAATGTTGCTGATCGTGCAGGTACAACCCCTGACCATCTGCAATCGCCTCTTCGGGTAATTCATTGAAATGGCGATAAGGTGTGAGGTCGGGGTTCCACAGCCGTGTGCTTTGGTTGCCCAGTTTTACCCTGACCAAACCGGCCGTGAATCCAGCCGTTTTGACAGCGCCTGCGCTAACCACTGCCAGCGCTACGTTATCGACCACATCCATCAGGCAGTTCAAGGCTTCGTCGCTATCGCCGCGGCTCCAGGCCTCGATGCCGTGAAAAACAGTACTTATTAACTGGGCGCCCGTGACCGCCAGTAACACTTCGCCCACCACAGGAATAAATGACGCCGCGAAGAACAACAAGGTTTTACCGATCTCGCGGTAGTGCTCCATTCGCTGCTCACGAGCGCGTCTGTCGGTCTCGCCTGTGGAGACGACCAAGGCCCTTGCATAGCTTTTAATTTGATTGATCTGTTGTTGAGCAATGGCTTCGAATACATCGCACTGGATATCTGTTCGGGCCACCAGTTGGTCAATGTGCGGAGCTATAACCCCGCGAGAGTACTTCCCCGGCAGGATGTCCAGTGTGGTACCAGAAACAGTAAACAGCGTGCCTTGATATCGGTGTGGCACGAGTCGGTTGAACAGTGCGAGGTAGTGAGGGTTTCTCAGGCGTTTGGCAAGCTCAGCTGCAAGTTCTTCCATCGACGCATGCTGACGAAACAGGGCGAACGGGTCATTCGGGGTATACAGCAGCACCTGATGAGCAACATGTCGGTCGCTGATGACCAGCACGCTGGGCAACGCCACGCCATTGATGGTCAAGTGACTGCACAACAGGCTTGAATGCCGGCCTTCACGGTGCAGATCCAGCAAGGTCTGATAAAGGGAGCTGTTCAGTTTGTCCCGCAGAAGGGCAATGTGTGCGGCGCACTCAAACGCATCTTTTTCCTTCTGGGCGAACAGCATTCTTACTTGATCGTGTGTGCGCCTGGCCTGTGAGCCGAGCAGCGGATCGAAGCATTCATTGAGGTGGCGCTGATACTGACTGCCGAGGTCCAGTGAGCGGCACATGCGTGCAAATCGTGTCGCTGAAAGGTTCAAGGGCGCCTTGAGCGGCGTTGTTTTCGGGTACAGGCCCGTGCCCGTCTCAAGCCCGCCTTCTTCGGCCTCGTCAGGCTGGAAATTCTGCATGGCTGCTTCCAGCAGCGAATGCATTGAATATCCTGCATGGGTTTTGATGAGCCCGAGCAAATGGCTGTTTTTCAAATCCCGCACAAACATGTGCTTGTTGTCATCGAGCGCACCAAGAAATGTCTGTCGCAAGGCTGCATCCAATAAAGGCTGACAAAAAGCCTGCGGGCTTTGGACTTCGTCCAGCAGCGCCTTCAAAGCGTGGCGCGATTGATTGCTCTTGATCAGGCTGCTACGCAAGGTCTGGCGGGTAGCGTGCGGGGCTTGGGTCACCCATTGGGGTAACTGTGACGAAATGAAATCGGCATGCGCCAACGGGATGGGCTCGGGGGCAGGCTCACTTGTGGTTGTTTGATCGGGCTCGTTCATTGACTGCTCCATGGAAGGCGTTGAGTCGCCTCAGGCTATCCACGGATTTTTGGGTAAGGTGTTAGGTATATAGGCTCAAATGCCCGGCTCGAACCTGTACAGGCAAGCGCCGCGAAAGGGTTAGGGGGAAAGCCGACCATTGCCGTCGGAATTGGTTATTTTTTGTGCTATATTCCGCGCCCGCGAATTTCTCCGTAAATGTCGCGTCCTTTTTTGCACTCAACACCGGTCATCGACATGCAAGCAGCGAAGCCAATTTTTGACTATCCCAAGTACTGGGCCGAATGTTTCGGGCCAGCGCCATTCCTGCCAATGAGCAGGGAGGAGATGGATCAGCTTGGCTGGGATTCATGCGACATCATCATCGTGACCGGTGATGCGTATGTCGATCACCCGTCGTTCGGCATGGCCATCATTGGTCGTTTGCTGGAGTCCCAGGGCTTTCGCGTGGGCATCATCGCCCAGCCGAACTGGCAGTCCAAAGACGACTTCATGAAGCTGGGTGAGCCGAACCTGTTCTTCGGCGTCGCCGCCGGCAACATGGATTCGATGATCAACCGCTACACCGCTGACAAGAAAATCCGTTCCGATGACGCCTACACCCCCGGTGGCATGGCGGGCAAACGTCCGGACCGTGCGAGCCTGGTATATAGCCAGCGCTGTAAAGAAGCCTACAAACATGTGCCGATTGTCCTGGGCGGTATCGAGGCTTCCCTGCGTCGTATCGCGCACTACGATTACTGGCAAGACCGCGTGCGCAACTCGATCCTGATCGACGCGTGTGCCGACATCCTGCTGTACGGCAACGCCGAACGCGCGATCGTCGAAGTGGCTCAACGCCTGTCGTACGGTCACAAGATCGAAGACATCACCGATGTGCGCGGCACCGCGTTCATTCGTCGTGACACGCCCAAAGACTGGTACGAAGTCGACTCCACGCGCATCGACCGTCCGGGCAAGATCGACAAGATCATCAACCCGTACGTGAACACGCAGGACACCCAGGCCTGCGCCATCGAGCAGGAAAAAGGCCCGGTTGAAGACCCGAGTGAAGCCAAGGTCGTGCAGATCCTGGCCAGCCCGCGCATGACCCGTGACAAAACGGTGATCCGTCTGCCGTCCGTCGAAAAGGTCCGTGCCGATGCGGTGTTGTATGCTCACGCCAACCGTGTGCTTCACCTCGAAACCAACCCGGGCAACGCCCGTGCGCTGGTGCAGAAGCATGGCGAAGTGGACGTCTGGTTCAACCCGCCTCCGATTCCGATGACCACTGAAGAGATGGACTACGTGTTTGGTATGCCTTACGCACGTGTTCCGCACCCTGCGTATGGCAAGGAAAAAATTCCTGCCTACGACATGATTCGCTTCTCGGTGAACATCATGCGCGGCTGCTTTGGCGGCTGTACCTTCTGCTCGATCACCGAGCACGAAGGCCGGATCATCCAGAACCGCTCCGAAGAATCGATCATTCGCGAAATCGAAGAGATCCGCGACAAAGTGCCTGGCTTCACCGGCGTCATTTCTGACCTCGGCGGCCCGACCGCGAACATGTACCGCATAGCCTGCAAAAGCCCGGAAATCGAATCCGCGTGCCGCAAGCCGTCGTGCGTGTTCCCCGGCATCTGCCCGAACCTGAACACCGACCACTCGTCGCTGATCCAGCTGTACCGCAGCGCCCGTGCCTTGCCGGGTGTGAAGAAGATCCTGATTGCCTCCGGCCTGCGTTACGACCTTGCGGTCGAGTCGCCGGAATACGTCAAAGAGCTGGTGACCCACCACGTCGGCGGTTACCTGAAGATCGCCCCGGAACACACCGAGGAAGGTCCGCTCAACCAAATGATGAAGCCGGGCATTGGCAGCTATGACAAGTTCAAGCGCATGTTCGAGAAGTACACCAAGGAGGCAGGCAAAGAGCAGTACCTGATTCCGTACTTCATCGCCGCTCACCCCGGCACCAAAGACGAAGACATGATGAACCTGGCGCTGTGGCTCAAGGGCAACGGCTTCCGGGCGGATCAGGTGCAGGCGTTCTACCCCTCGCCAATGGCCACGGCCACGGCGATGTACCACTCGGGCAAGAACCCGCTGCGCAAGGTCACGTACAAGAGTGACTCGGTGACCATCGTCAAGAGCGAAGAGCAGCGTCGTCTGCACAAGGCGTTTTTGCGTTATCACGACCCCAAAGGCTGGCCGATGCTGCGTGAAGCATTGACCCGCATGGGCCGCGCTGACCTGATCGGTTCGGGCAAGGATCAACTGATCCCGTTGCATCAGCCCGCCACTGACAGCTATCAGAGTGCCCGTCGTAAAAACTCGACACCGGCCGGTAGCCACAAAGTGGCCAAGGACTCCACCACCAAGATCCTCACCCAGCACACCGGCCTGCCGCCACGCGCCAGCGACGGTGGCAACCCGTGGGACAAGCGTGAGCAAGCCAAGGCTGCGGCATTTGCCCGTAACAAGCAGGCTGCCAAAGAGCGCCATGAAGCGGCCAAAGGCGGCAAAGGCAAAAAGCCTGCGCGCAAGCCCGTCGTCCCGCGCTAACCGTCTGGTAGCGGCTACTGCTTTCTGCCCGTAGCCGCTGCCTTGGCACGCCGTTGTGATCGAATGCACAGCGTTCGGTCAGACCGATCTCGCGTGCCAACCCAACCCTGATCGTCACTCAAAGACGCCTGAGCCGTGTTGCTCGGCGCGTCGGCGGCTGCCGGGTTTTCAGGTGGTGCGCTGGGAGGCCTGCCACACGCGCGCAGGTCGAAGGCAATACGTCTTGCAGGAATGGAGCGTGAAGGGCGTCAGACGATGTTACAAGGCGGTCAGGGTGACTGCGAGGATCAACAGCCGGGCTGCTGATCCTGATCACAGATCCTGTGGGCCGGGTTGTGGATAACCGGGCCGAGGGTGTTACGCGTTAGGGGCTTTGTCTTCTTGAGCTGCGCCAGTCTCTTGCGCTTCAACGTCAACGTCACCTTCAGTGTCGACGTCCTGCTCCAGTTCTGCGGCGCCACCTTCAGCGGCAGCCTTCTTGCGTTGCAGCTTCTCTTCTTTCTTCTGCTCTTTAGCCAGGTCTCTTTGACGCTTTGCGAAGTTGTAGTTTGGTTTGGCCATGGGCGATCCTCTTGCGCTCGAAGGTGAGGTGAGCGGTGGGTATTCTGCCCTGTATTAGTGCTTAGCCGTTAGCCGGGTTTTTGCAAGGCTGTTTTTCGCGTCTGAAACATAACCCTGGCTGCCATGAAAAGTCGGGTTTTACGCGGGATCACTTATTCTCCAAAAAACCAGAACATGACCTAAGGTTATAAGCCCGCCGTTCGTCTAGCAGGCTATTACACCGGATTAAAACGTTGCGCCATGATCCAGGTCATTGGAATCGAGACGATTTTCGGGCAACCTGTATACAAATTGTGGATTTTTAATACCCTGCCTTGGAGATACACCATGTTTGCCAAAGTTGTTGCGGTATCCCTTTTGACTCTGGCCAGCGGCCAACTGTTGGCTGCTGAATGCAAAGTGACTGTCGATTCGACTGACCAGATGTCGTACAACACCAAAGAAATCACCATCGACAAGTCCTGCAAAACCTTCACGGTAGAACTGACCCACTCTGGCAGCCTGCCGAAGAACGTGATGGGTCATAACTGGGTGCTGAGCACGAAGGCGGACATGATGGGTGTCTCGACCGATGGCATGGCCGCGGGTATCGACAAGAACTACCTCAAAGACGGTGACACCCGCGTGATCGCCCATACCAAAATTATCGGTGCTGGCGAGAAAGACTCGGTCACGTTTGACGTTTCCAAACTCAAAGCCGGTGAAGAATATGAATTCTTCTGCACCTTCCCAGGCCACAACTCGATGATGAAAGGCGCCGTGGTACTTAAATAACCCCGCGCAGCGTTTAAAACAGCCCTGACAGGTTTACGCCGTCAGGGCTGTTTTCGTTTTGCCTCAGGCGTTTGACGCCGTCATTTTGAAGATTCCCTGGGCATTGCTGCTGTCGAAGTTCAGGTCCAGGCGTTGCGTCGCCGGGTCTGTCTCGCGCTGAATGAACTCTACAAACGAGCCCGGCACCTGATGCTCGCGGTACACCCCGTGTTCATCCACCAGCCCGCGTGTCACGGTGCAGGCCCGATAGGCCGTCTGCATGACCCGTCCTGATGCCGACACTTCAATGCTGTCTTTCATTGGGCGCTGGAGGTCGCGTTGTTGCGCGACCGTGGCGTGCAGATCGCTGACGCGGTCGGTCAGGTGGTTGAAACTGTTGCCTTCGGTCGCGATCCAGGCCATTTCGGCGCTTTCCTGGAGCAGACACTGATAATCGGCCTCTTGCACGGCACCGTGCTGGCGATCAAACGCGTGGTACAGACCTTGTAACACCTGTTGCGCGTCACGCAGGCTGCAATGGCGGGTCAATTGCAGGCGGTGAAGGATGGCCTTGTGCTCAGCGTTGAGCGGGTCGCGGCTGCTGCTGACCACCCGGCTGACCGCCTGTTGAAACCCCTCGCTGAAGCGCCCCGGGTGCAATTCCGACACAAAAAACTGTGCAATGTCCTCAGGCAAGTCCATGTGTCGGTAGCCCCAGCCGGTCATGTTCAACGGGGTCAGGGGATAGGTGCGCACATCGGTAAAGCCCAACGGCTCCAGTAACCGAGAGAACGCCAGACGGCCCCGGGGCAGCTCGCCATTTACCGGCCAGTCCACCGTGCGAATGGCGCCATGATCGAACACCACTTTGCGCCCTAGCTGTGCTTGCTCTTGCACATAACGTCGGCCATCCGGCACCGCGTCCACCAGCTTGTGCAGCAGGCACAGGTTCAGCGCTTCAGCGAGCCATGCCCGATGCAGCGCCTGCGGGTGCCAACTGAAATCCAGCAGGCCCTGTGGGACTTCAACATGCTCGCGCAACCAGTGAGCGGCGGGTTGGCCGATTGCAGACTCGACCAGCGAAAACAAACCATCGAAAGCAGACATGGCGGACAAGGCTCTGGCGACAAAACGAGCGTCTATCAAAGCCCTTGGGACGGCGTGCCACAAGCGAAAAAAAATGCGGGGTTCATTCCGTTTTTTCTGGCTGGGGAATCAGCCACGTCTCACCCCCGTTCCTCTCCTTTCGAGAGAGGGGCGGGCGATTTCAACAGGTGTCCTACGGCTCACGGCGCAAACGGCATTTCACGTTTGTGATGGGTTTTTTCATACGTTTTGCAAATGATGTCGAAGGCTTGCTCGCTCACCGGCTCGCCGTGCAGGAAAGCATCAATCTCGGCATAGGTGACGCCGTGGGACGCTTCGTCGGGCTTGCCCGGTTCCAGGTCTTCGAGGTCCGCCGTCGGGACTTTTTCGACCAGCGATTCCGGGGCCCCGAAGAAGCGCGCAATGGCCCGTACCTGGTTTTTGACCAGCCCGCTGAGCGGGGCCAGGTCGCACGAGCCATCCCCGAACTTGGTGAAGAAGCCCATCACCGCTTCTGCCGCGTGGTCGGTGCCGATGACCAGCCCGCCTGTTGCGCCCGCGATGGTGTATTGCGCCACCATGCGCATCCGCGCCTTGGTATTGCCCAGTACAAAATCCACCGTGGCCGGGGGTTTGCCTTCGAACGAGGCAACTTCAGCGGCCAGCGCCTTGACGGCAGGGCCGATATTGACGGTCTGGCGCTCGTCCGGGTTGATGAAATCCACGGCGGCGGTGGCATCAATTTCGTCGTGCTGCACACCGTAGGGCAGGCGCACGGCGATAAAACGGTAGCGCTCATCGCCGGTCTGCTCGCGCAGTTGCTTGACCGCGCGTTGCGCCATCAGGCCAGCGGTCAGTGAATCGACGCCTCCGCTGATGCCCAGTACCAGGGTTTTGAGCCCGGCATTGTTCAGGCAGCACTGGATAAAGGTAATCCGGCGCGCAACTTCAGCTTCAAGGGCATCGTCGTCTTTAAACGGTGGCTGGACATTGAGGTCTTTGGCGATCTGACGCTGTACGGCCTGCATGATTCACTCCTTGGGAGAATGTTCAGGAACTTGGAAAACGTGGCGCAAATAGGCGGCGAAATTAGGATCGGAACAGTGCGTCTTGCCCGGTTCATCTGAAATTTTCGCCACGGGGGAGCCGTTGCAGCCGGTCATTTTAAGCACGATGCTCATGGGCTCAACCCCCGGGATGTCGCAGGTCAGGTTGGTCCCGATGCCGAAGCTGACGTTGATGCGGCCACGCAACGCGCGAAAGATGTCCAGCGAACGGGGCAGGGTCAGGCTGTCGGAGAACACCAGCGTCTTGCTCATTGGGTCAATGCCCAACTGGTGGTAATGCGCGATGCACTTTTCAGCCCACACCACGGGGTCGCCCGAATCGTGGCGCAAACCGTCAAACAGCTTGGCGAAGTACAGGTCGAAATCCTTCAGGAACGCATCGGTGGTGATGCAATCGGTGAGCGCAATCCCCAGCAGGCCGCGGTATTCGCGCACCCAGCAGTCCAGCGCGGCGCTTTGGCTGTCGATCAGCCGCGGGCCGAGTTGCTGATGCGCCATGATCCATTCGTGGGCCATGGTGCCCAATGGCTTCATGTCCAGCTCGCGGGACAGGTTGACGTTACTAGTGCCCACGAATTTGCCGGGGAAGTCGTGCTTGAGCACGTTGACCACTTCCTCTTGTACCCGGTACGAAAACCGACGACGTGTTCCGAAATCGGCCACCTGCAACCCTGCCAGTTCATCGGCGCTGGCATTGGCCTGCAACCAGTCAAACTTGCGGTACAACTGCTCGCGGGCCTGGGACAGCACCGTGTTGGCATACCGCGATCGGTTGCGCACCTCACTGACAATCGCCAGCAACGGCACCTCAAACAGAATCACATGCAGCCACGGGCCGCGCAGGCGAATGAAAAGCTCGCCGTTTTCGATCCCGGTATGGACATAGCGCAGGTTGAACCGAAACAGGCCCAGGAAGCGTATGAAGTCGGGCTTCATAAACGTAATCCGCTCCAGAAAACCGAGTTGGTCCTGACTCATGTTGACGTCGGCCAAACGCTCGATCTGATGCCGGATTTCGCTCAAATACGGGCGTAAATCTTCGTGATTACGGCAACGAAACTCCCATTCAACTTCCACGTTGGGATAGTTGTGCAGCACCGCCTGCATCATGGTCAATTTGTAGAAGTCGGTGTCGAGCAAGTTCTGCACGATGCGATCGGCAAACACACTCTCGCTCATAACGCGAATCTCCCTGCTGGCCGTGCCTGATTGCCACGGCTTTCAGCGCTTTCAATGAATGACGCTAGTGGCGCATATCCGCGTGCGGTTGTGCCAGTGGTTTTTGCTTCGAGAACGGCTACAACGGGTGTTCTTCTTTAATTTGCTCCATCATCCAGCTCACAAACGCCTTGACCTTGGGAACTGCGGCCGCGTGTTCCGGGTAGGCGAGGTAATACGCATCGTGACTGGGTAACGCGTATGGCCAGGCAATGACCAGTGTGCCGTCAGCCAATTCTTCTTCGACCAGAAAGCGCGGCAGCAGTGCAACCCCGCAGCCCACTTGAGCCGCCCGGATGCACATATAGAACGTGTCAAAACGCGGGCCGTGATAACTGTGATCCGTGTGCAGGCCCTGGCTTTCGAACCATTCATGCCACGCTTGCGGGCGCGAAGCGTTTTGCAACAGGACCAGATCGGTCAACTGCGTCGCGTCGACGAACGCGGTAGCGGGCAGGCTCGATGGCGCGCACACCGCCACCAGCGATTCGCCGAACAGCTTCAGGGATTCGGTGCCGGGCCGGGCGCCTTGGCCGAAGTAGAACGCCAGATCGCTGCGCCCTTGCAGCAGCTCATCGGCTTCCTGTTCATTGCATACATCCAGATGAATCTGCGGATGTCGCAGACGCCAGCCTTTAAGGCGTGGGACAAGCCAGCGAGCGCCGAAGGTCGAAGGTGTAGAGACACGCAGGACCTCTGTTTCTCCGCCGTAGGAACGCAGCGTGTGCGTCGACATTTCCACTTGGGTCAGGATTTTTCGGACTTCTACAAGGTACAAATCCCCGGCTGGCGTCAGCTGTAGACGGCGCCGCACCCGGCGAAACAGCAAGTGCTGCAGCAACTCTTCCAGTTGCGCGACCTGTTTACTGACGGCGCTTTGAGTCAGGTTCAGCTCTTCAGCCGCACGGGTGAAGCTCAGGTGGCGAGTCACCGCTTCAAAACACTGCAAGGCAGTGATCGAGGGCAGGTAGCGTTTATTGAGCATGGCAGCCTCTGCTTCTTGTTGTTCGCTGACGTTACCAGCGCTGCATGAATTTTCGGAATGATATCTCGCTTAAAGGTCGTTTGTTGGCGCGGGATGTGCCAGCTACAACTAAAGACCTGAGCCGCAACCGGCGGCGAACGTTTTCATGTTGAAGGAGTGCCTGCATGGTCGCTGCATTGCTGGATCGTTTAGGGGTTGACCCTGCGCTGTACCAACAGGGTAAACAGCCCGTTCACACACCGATTGATGGCAGCCAGATTGGCGCCGTGCACTGGGAAGGTGCGGCGCAAACCGAGCAGCACGTGACCCGTGCCGAGCACGCATTTGAAGCCTGGCGCACTGTGCCGGCGCCACGTCGCGGTGAGCTGGTGCGGCAATTCGGTGACCTGCTGCGCCAATACAAGACCGATCTTGGCGAGCTGGTGTCCTGGGAAGCCGGCAAAATCACCCAGGAAGGCTTGGGTGAAGTGCAAGAAATGATCGACATTTGCGACTTCGCGGTCGGCCTGTCGCGTCAGCTGTATGGCCTGACCATTGCTTCGGAACGCCCCGGTCACCACATGCGCGAAACCTGGCACCCGCTGGGCGTGGTCGGTGTCATCAGCGCGTTCAACTTCCCGGTCGCGGTGTGGGCGTGGAACACCACGCTGGCGCTGGTGTGCGGCAACGCAGTGATCTGGAAACCGTCCGAGAAAACCCCGCTCACCGCCCTGGCGTGTCAGGCGCTGTTTGACCGGGTGCTGAGCACTTTCAGTGACGCCCCTGAGCATTTGAGCCAAGTGATTATCGGTGGCCGCGAGGCAGGCGAAGCGTTGGTCGACGACCCGCGTGTGGCGTTGATCAGTGCCACCGGCAGCACCCGTATGGGCCGAGAAGTGGCGCCCAAAATTGCCGCGCGCTTTGCCCGCAGCATCCTCGAACTGGGTGGCAATAACGCCATGATCCTCGGCCCGAGCGCCGATCTGGACATGGCCGTGCGCGCCATCCTGTTCAGTGCCGTGGGCACGGCCGGGCAGCGTTGCACCAGCTTGCGCCGCCTGATTGCGCACGAATCGGTCAAAGAAGAAATCCTCACCCGCCTCAAGACCGCGTACGCCAACGTGCGCATCGGCCATCCGCTGGAAGGCAACCTGGTTGGCCCACTGATCGACAAACACAGTTTTGACAACATGCAGGATGCGCTCGAACAGGCCTTGAGCGAAGGCGGGCACGTCTTCGGTGGACAACGCCAACTGGCCGACCAGTACCCACATGCGTACTACGTCAGCCCGGCCATTGTTGAAATGCCCGAGCAGAGTGAGGTGATGTGCAACGAAACCTTTGCGCCGATCTTGTACGTGGTTGGCTACAGCGAGTTTGACGAAGCCCTGCGCCTGAACAACGCGGTGCCGCAAGGCTTGTCGTCGTGCATTTTCACCACCGATGTGCGCGAGGCGGAGCGCTTTATGTCGGCCACCGGCAGTGATTGCGGGATTGCCAACGTCAACATCGGGCCCAGCGGTGCCGAGATTGGCGGCGCCTTTGGTGGCGAAAAAGAAACCGGCGGCGGGCGTGAGTCGGGTTCGGATGCCTGGCGCGGCTACATGCGGCGTCAGACCAATACCGTCAACTACTCGCAAGAACTGCCGCTGGCGCAGGGTATTACGTTTGATTGAGGTAGGACGCTTGCCCTCACCCCAACCCTCTTCCTTCGGGAGAGGGCCAGGGTGAGGGCTTCTGGTTAAGTTTCAGGTGTGGAGCTTGGCAATGCCTTTACGCGAAGAATGTCTGTGGGAAAGCCTCACGCCGCAACGTCCTCAAGCGCCTGCCTTCAAGGGCGAATTGAGCGTTGACGTTTGCGTGATCGGTGCAGGTATTACGGGGTTGTCAGCCGCCATTCATTTGCTCGAACAGGGCAAAAGCGTGTGTGTGCTGGAGGCGCATCGCACCGGGCATGGTGGTTCGGGGCGCAATGTGGGGCTGGTCAACGCGGGGCTGTGGATCCCGCCCGACGAAATCGAAGCCGGATTTGGCAAAGCCGTGGGCAGTCAGCTCAATCGCATGCTCGGGGCTGCGCCAGCGCTGGTGTTCGACCTCGTCGACAAATACCGCATTGATTGCCAGTTGCGCCGCGAAGGCACCTTGCACATGGCCCACAACGCCAAGGGTGAAGCCGATCTGCGCAGCCGCGAGCAGCAATGGCGACTGCGCGGTGCTCCGGTGCAACTGCTCACCGGCGCGGCGTGCGAAGCGGCCACCGGCACCTCGAAAATCGCCGCGGCCTTGCTGGATCGCCGCGCGGGCACACTCAACCCCATGGCCTACACCTCGGGGCTGGCCAAGGCCGCGGGTGATCTGGGCGGGCGGCTGTTCGATCATTCCCCGGTCACCGGGCTGGAGCGCCAGGGGCAACGCTGGTCCGTGCAAACCGAGCGCGGCGCCGTGAATGCCGAACAGGTGGTTCTGGCCTCGAATGCCTACACCGAGGGTGAATGGACTGACCTGCGACGTAACTTTTTCCCAGGGTATTACTACCAGGTTGCCTCCAAGCCTCTGACAGACGAAACCGCGCAACGCATCCTGCCCGGTGGGCAAGGCTCGTGGGATACACGCCAGGTACTCAGCAGTATTCGGCGGGATGCCGATGGCCGTTTATTGCTGGGCAGCCTCGGCAATGGCAATCAGAAACCCGGCTGGTTCCTCAAAGCGTGGGCCGACCGTGTGCAGCAGCACTACTTCCCGTATTTGAAAGGCGTGGAGTGGGAATGCACCTGGACGGGATGTATTGCGTTCACCCCTGATCACTTGATGCGTTTATTTGAACCGGCGCCCGGTCTTGTGGCAGTCACCGGTTACAACGGACGCGGGGTCACCACGGGCAGCGTGGTGGGCAAGGCGTTTGCCGACTATTTGTGTCACGGCGACGCCACGGCGCTGCCCATTCCGTTTTCGTCCATGCAGCCCCTCTATGGCACCGGTTTGCGCAGTTGTTTATACGAGGCAGGTTTTTCCCTGTATCACGCCGGGCAATGTTTACGGATCGTGATTTAGTCCGCCGTTTATGTGTGTAACGGCTAGCCTCTAATGGTGCGCCCTGTAGCAGCGATGCACCGCGAGTGTGCAGTTCGGTGACGTCGCGGGTTACAGGTCGATTGGGCGCTGCAGGGCAACCCGGTTGCAAGGTTGAAGACTCAAGGTGGCGCCTGCTGAAAACAAACAGTTACACCTTCCTCGGTTTAGACGGTTGCACGGCCAATAAAAATGGGCTCGAAACAGTCGACAGAACAATAAGACAGCGGCTTTTTCAAGAATAAAAAACCAATGGCACGCGCCTTGCTCAGCGCTTTAAGTGAAGTCGAAGTGCCAACTAAAAAAACCTCAGGAGCACCACCTCATGTCGCAGACGTTCTACAAGAAAGGTTTTCTGGCCCTCGCCGTTTCGGCTGCGATGGGCATGTCTTCGTTTGTTCTGGCGGATGTAAAAATCGGGGTTGCCGGTCCAATGACCGGCGCCAACGCGGCATTTGGTGAGCAGTACATGAAGGGGGCACAAGCGGCAGCGGATGCAATCAACGCATCGGGTGGCGTCAACGGCGAAAAAATCGTGCTGGTCAAAGGCGACGATGCCTGCGAGCCCAAGCAAGCGGTTGCGGTGGCCAACCGTCTGGTCGATCAGGACAAGGTAGCGGCAGTGGTGGGGCATTTCTGTTCTTCGTCCACGATTCCGGCGTCCGAGGTGTATGACGAGGCGGGTGTCATCGCGATCACGCCGGGTTCCACCAACCCGCAGGTGACCGAACGCGGCCTGAGCGCCATGTTCCGCATGTGCGGTCGGGATGACCAGCAAGGCATCGTGGCGGCCGACTACATCGTCGATGTGCTCAAGGGTAAAAAAGTGGTGGTCCTGCATGACAAGGACACCTACGGCCAAGGCCTCGCCGACGCGACCAAGGCCCAGCTTGAAAAACGCGGTGTGACACCCGTGTTGTATGAAGGCCTGACCCGGGGTGAAAAAGACTTCAGCGCCGTGGTGACCAAGATCCGTGCCGCGGGCGCGGACGTCGTGTACTTCGGCGGTCTGCACCCGGAAGCGGGCCCGCTTGTGCGTCAGATGCGTGAGAACGGTCTTAAAGACGTGAAGTTCATGTCTGACGATGGCGTGGTCACCGATGAATTGGTCACCACCGCCGGTGGTCCGCAATACGTTGATGGCGTGTTCATGACCTTCGGCGCCGACCCGCGCCTGTTGCCTGACAGCAAGGCCGTGGTAGAGCAATTCCGCAAAGGCGGCACCGAGCCTGAAGGCTACACCCTGTACGCCTATGCCTCGATCCAGGCCCTGGCAGATGCATTCAACGGCGCCAAATCCAACAAAGGCGAAGACGCGGCCAAATGGCTCAAGGCCAACCCGGTAAAAACCGTCATGGGTGAAAAGGCCTGGGACAGCAAGGGCGACCTCAAAGTCTCTGACTACGTGATGTACCAGTGGGACAAAGACGGCAAATATCACCAGCTGGAAAAACAGAAGTGAGTTGAATCCCTCGCCCGACCGTTGCCTGAGTGGCGGTCGGGCGGGTGAGGCTTTGCATCACCTGTCTTCTTTTCCAGGAGCCACGTAAATCCAGTCATTCAAACTGTCTTCGGACGGTGTGGGGGGCGTGTGTCTGCGGATTGGCTCCAGTGCGTGAGATTGCGTTATGGACGGTATTTTCCTACAGCAACTGCTGAACGGCCTGACCCTCGGGTCTGTCTACGGCCTGATCGCCATCGGCTACACAATGGTCTACGGCATCATCGGCATGATCAACTTCGCCCACGGCGAGGTGTACATGATCT
The DNA here is from genome assembly GCF_015377145.2 of Pseudomonas lundensis. NCBI lineage: Bacteria > Pseudomonadati > Pseudomonadota > Gammaproteobacteria > Pseudomonadales > Pseudomonadaceae > Pseudomonas > Pseudomonas lundensis. The sequence continues at coordinate 4,347,139 of NZ_CP062158.2, read as the reverse complement.
CTGCTTACCTCGCGGCGATCAGTCTGGCTCTGTTGGCATACTTCGGTATTGAATCCTTCCCGCTGCTGATGCTGGGCACCCTGATTTTCACCGTGGTGGTTACCGGGGTGTATGGCTGGGTGATTGAGCGAGTGGCCTACAAACCCCTGCGAAATTCCACACGACTGGCACCGCTGATCAGTGCGATCGGCATTTCCCTTATCCTGCAAAACTACGTCCAAATCGCACAAGGTTCGCGCCAGCAAGGCGTGCCCACGCTGCTCAGCGGGGCGTGGCGGGTCGATATCGGGACCGGTTTCGTCCAGCTCACCTACACCAAGGTCTTCATTCTGGTCGCCGCCTTCGTGGGCATGGGCCTGCTGACCTACATCATCAAGTACACCAAGCTGGGTCGCATGTGCCGCGCCACGCAACAGGACCGCAAGATGGCGTCGATCCTGGGCATCAATACGGATCGGGTGATTTCCTACGTGTTCGTGATCGGTGCAGCCATGGCGGCACTGGCCGGTGTGCTGATCACCATGAACTACGGCACGTTCGACTTTTATGCCGGGTTCATCATCGGTATCAAGGCGTTCACGGCCGCCGTGCTCGGCGGGATTGGATCGCTGCCCGGCGCCATGCTCGGCGGCATCATCCTCGGCATCTCCGAGTCGCTGTTCGCCGGTCTGGTCAACTCTGACTACAAAGACGTGTTCAGTTTCTCGCTGCTGGTGCTGATCCTGATTTTCCGTCCTCAAGGCCTGCTGGGTCGTCCACTTGTGGCGAAGGTGTAAGTATGTCTGCAGCCATTAATAAACCGATTGATGTGAAAAAAAGTGTCGTGGATTCGATCCTGGCCGGGTTGATCTCACTGATTGTGTTCGGCCCGATTGTGGGGGTGGTGCTCGACGGCTATAGCTTCAATTTGCAACCCGCCCGGGTCGGCTGGCTGGTGGCGATCGTGATGGTCGGGCGCTTTGTCCTGAGCCTGTTTTTGCAAACACCCCGTGGTCTCAAAGTGCTCCAGGGTTTTGAATCCACGGGCTCGGGCGTGCACGTGTTGCCGCCGGACTACAAGACGCGGCTGCGCTGGATCGTGCCACTGCTGATCGTCATTGCGATTGTGTTTCCCTTCTTTGCCAACAAGTACCTGCTGACCGTGGTGATTCTGGGCCTGATCTATGTGTTGCTCGGCCTTGGGCTGAACATCGTCGTGGGGCTGGCGGGGTTGCTCGATCTTGGCTATGTGGCGTTCTACGCCATCGGCGCATACGGTCTGGCCCTTGGCTATCAGTATCTGGGGCTGGGGTTCTGGTCGGTGCTGCCATTGGCGGCGATTGCGGCAGCCATGGCCGGGTGCATTCTCGGATTCCCGGTGTTGCGAATGCACGGCGATTACCTGGCCATCGTGACGCTGGGGTTTGGCGAAATCATTCGTCTGGTGCTCAACAACTGGTTGTCTTTCACGGGCGGGCCTAACGGCATGCCGGTGCCATCGCCGACCTTTCTGGGCCTTGAATTCGGGCGCCGTGCCAAAGACGGCGGAGTGCCGTTTCACGAGTTTTTCGGGCTGGCCTACAACCCCAACATCAAGTTCCTGTTCATTTACATCGTGCTGTTTCTGGTCGTGCTGCTGGTGCTGTACATCAAGCATCGCCTGACCCGCATGCCCATCGGCCGCGCCTGGGAAGCCCTGCGCGAAGATGAAATTGCCTGTCGCGCCATGGGGCTCAATCACGTCCTGGTCAAACTGTCGGCGTTCACCTTGGGGGCGTCCACGGCAGGCCTGGCGGGTGTGTTCTTTGCCAGTTATCAGGGCTTTGTAAACCCGTCGTCGTTCACCTTCTTTGAATCGGCGCTGATCCTCGCGATTGTGGTACTCGGGGGCATGGGGTCGACTGTCGGCGTGGTGATTGCCGCGTTTGTACTGACGGTCGCGCCGGAGCTGTTGCGCAGCTTTGCCGAATACCGCGTGCTGCTGTTCGGCGTGCTGATGGTCTTGATGATGATCTGGCGGCCACGGGGCCTGATCCGCATCAGCCGTGTCGGGGTCACACCACGCAAGGGAGTCGCGCCATGAGCGAGCGTTCCATGGATAAAGACGTCGTGCTCTCGGTGGACAAGCTGATGATGCACTTTGGCGGGATCAAGGCCCTGAGCGATGTCAGCCTCAAGGTCAAACGCAATTCGATCTTCGCCCTGATCGGCCCTAACGGGGCCGGGAAAACCACCGTGTTCAACTGCCTGACCGGCTTTTATAAAGCCACCGGCGGCAGGATCGAACTCAACGCGCGGGGCACCCGCACCAATGTGATCAAACTGCTCGGCGAGCCGTTTCGGGTGACGGATTTTGTCTCGCCCAAAGCGTTCGGCAGCCGGCTGTATTACAAAATGTTCGGCGGCACTCACCTGGTCAACCGCGCCGGTCTGGCACGAACCTTCCAGAACATTCGCCTGTTCAAGGAAATGTCCGTGCTGGAGAACCTGCTGGTGGCCCAGCACATGTGGGTCAATCGCAGCCTGCTGGCGGGGATTCTCAATACCAAGGGCTACCGCAAGGCTGAAAGCGACGCGCTGGACCACGCTTTCTACTGGCTGGAGGTGGTGGATCTGGTGGACTGCGCCAACCGTCTGGCGGGCGAGTTGTCTTACGGCCAGCAACGGCGACTGGAGATTGCGCGGGCCATGTGTACGCGGCCGCAAATTATCTGTCTTGACGAACCGGCGGCGGGCCTCAACCCGCAGGAAACCGAAGCCCTGAGCGGCATGATTCGATTGTTGCGAGACGAGCACGACCTGACCGTGGTGCTGATCGAGCACGACATGGGCATGGTCATGAGCATTTCCGACCACATCGTGGTCCTCGACCACGGCAACGTGATCGCTGAGGGCGGGCCTGACGCCATTCGCAACGACCCGAAAGTCATCGCCGCGTATCTGGGTGCAGACGAAGAGGAGCTGATATGACGAGCACGATCCTCGAACTCAAGGAACTGGACGTTCATTACGGGCCGATTCAGGCGTTGAAAAAGGTCTCGATGCACATCGAAGAGGGCGAAACCGTCAGCTTGATTGGCTCTAACGGTGCCGGAAAATCCACCTTGTTGATGTCGATTTTTGGGCAGCCCCGCGCCAGTGGCGGTCAGATTCTTTATCAGGGTGTGGATATCACGCAAAAGTCTTCGCACTACATCGCTTCCAACGGGATTGCCCAATCGCCGGAGGGGCGTCGTGTGTTTCCGGACATGACGGTGGAGGAAAACCTGCTGATGGGCACCATCCCCATCGGTGACCAGCACGCCAAAGAAGACATGCAGCGCATGTTTGACCTGTTTCCGCGGCTCAAGGAGCGCCGTAATCAGCGGGCCATGACCATGTCCGGTGGTGAACAGCAGATGCTCGCCATTGCCCGTGCGTTGATGAGCCGCCCGAAGTTGCTGCTGCTGGACGAACCGAGCCTTGGGCTGGCGCCCATTGTGGTGAAACAGATCTTTGCCACCCTGCGGGAGCTGGCGCAAACCGGCATGACCATCTTTTTGGTCGAGCAAAACGCCAACCATGCGCTACGGTTGTCGGACCGCGCTTACGTGATGGTGAACGGAGAAATCCGCCTGACCGGCACGGGCAAAGAGTTGTTGAGCAACGAAGACGTGCGTAACGCCTATCTGGGCGGCCATTAAACCCCGCCGTCAGCATCACCCTGCTCGCCCCCTTGGGGCGAGCCGTTCTTACCCCGCCTGAAATTGTGGAAAACAAAATTGCAACCCTGCCAAAGCGCGACATAAAGACGCTGTAATTTGTTGTTTTGTCATCGTTTTGACTTGTCCCCGTTTGCTGTGGAGGTGGCTGTGGGTAACGTGGGAGTAGTTGGCTGTAGCCCTTTATTTATAAGGGCTGTAGCGGTGTGGTTGTTTTTTGATCGCTGTCTTTTCCGCGACCTCTCGGGTGATTTGTCAACAGCTTTGTTGATAAAAATACGGCCTTGAAAAAACCGCTGCGCCCTGTGGATAAGTCTGTGGTTAAACTCTGGAAAGAATGCCCTGAGCGGCGTAATTACTGGCCTCTGGCTATCCCTGCACTTTCAACTGCACGCACCTTTTTAGGGCGTGTGCATGGAGTGCGTATTCAGGTCAAGCAAAAAACCTTGGATAAACGCCTGCAACCCTTGCATGGCGGGGCTTTGCGCGTTTCGAGTTGCCCCCAAAGACTGTGGACGGGCCTGTGGATAAGGTGAGCGCACATGGCGCTATCCCTTGTGCGATGTGGTCTGGAGACGGTTGGTTGTTTATTGCACAGTACACGGTTGCCCACGCAACCTGCTTGCCGCTCAAACGCACTCGGGGCATTCTGCTGGCCGTCCCATTACCCCGGCGGACCCTGCCCGCCAGCCAAGGAGAACACGATGACTTCCACCCTGTTTATTACCGGCGCGACTTCTGGATTTGGTGAGGCGTGTGCACGCAAGTTTGCGCAAGCAGGCTGGAAACTGGTGCTGACCGGCCGTCGTAAAGAGCGTCTGGACGCCCTGTGTGAAGAGTTGTCCAAGTACACAGAAGTGCATGGCCTGGTGGTCGATGTGCGTGATCGTGGAGCGATGGAAGCGGCGATTGCCAACTTGCCGCCCTCGTTCAGCACGCTGCGCGGACTGATCAACAACGCCGGGCTGGCGGTCGGCACCGACCCGGCCCCGCAGTGCAAGCTCGACGACTGGGAAACCATGGTCGACACCAATATCAAAGGGCTGCTGTACACCACCAACCTGTTGCTGCCGCGCCTGATTGCCTACGGGCGCGGTGCCGGGATCGTCAACCTGGGTTCTATCGCGGGCAATTACCCGTACCCCGGCAGCCACGTGTATGGCGGCACCAAAGCCTTTGTGAAGCAATTCTCCCTGAACCTGCGCTGTGATCTGCAAGGCACAGGCGTGCGCGTCAGCAACATTGAGCCGGGTTTGTGCGAAAGCGAATTCTCCATGGTGCGCTTCGGGGGCGATCAGGCGCGCTACGACGCGACCTATCAGGGCGCTGATCCGATTCAGCCCGAAGACATCGCGGAGACCATTTTCTGGGTGCTCAACACCCCGGCACACATCAACATCAATCGCCTTGAACTGATGCCCGTGACGCAGTCCTGGAGCGGTTTTGCCATCGAAAGGCACGCCAAGGAGTAAACTCGCCCCTGGCAGCCCACCCGCGACCTCCTGAGGGGGTCGCATTCCATCGGGCTGAAAGGAGTTTTTGTGAGTAACCGTGGCGAGCAGATTCTGCTCAAACAATCGACTGTTCTAATGTTTGCGGTGGCCATTGCGGGCATCGTGACGGGTTTTATTTCGGGGTCGCAATCCATCCTGTTTGATGGCTTTTTCTCGTTGATCGCAACGTTTATCAAGGTGTTGATGCTCATAACGGCGCAACTCATCGCCAAGGAGAGCAACCAGCGTTTCCAGTTCGGCTTCTGGCACCTTGAACCCATGGTGTTGTTGATCGAAGGCAGCTTCCTCTTATTGATTGCGATCTATGCCTTTCTGAATGGTGTATTCGGCATCATCAATGGCGGGCGCGAGATTGAACTGGGGTTGGTCATCCTCTACGCAGCGGTGTTTACCGTGATCGAATTTGGCTACTACTTCTGGGTTCGGCGCAAAAATCGATCGTTGAAATCGACGCTGATTCAGTTCGACAACATCAGTTGGCTGGTGGATGCCATGTTGTCGGTGGGCCTGTTGATCAGTTTCCTCACGGCGCTGGCCCTGACGCATCAGGGTTATGCACAGTGGGCAGCTTATGTGGACCCGGCAATCCTGATTGTGCTGGCCCTGAGCATGCTTGCGCCTGCGTTCAAAATCCTCAAGCCGGCATTGCGCGACGTGCTGGGGATTGCCCCCGACGCACTGGACGACAAGGTGCGCGAGGCACTGGAAATCGCCTCGGCGCGGCATGGTTTTGAAGGTTACAAAACCTATGTGCAGAAGCATGGCCGGGCGCGTTTCATTGAAATTCACATCGTGTTGCCTTCGGGGTATCCGCTGACCAGTGTGAAAACCCTTGATGCCATTCGTGAGGAAATATCCGCGATGCTGGGCAAGGTTGACAGCGCACGCTGGCTGACCATTTGCTTTACCGGCGACCGCAAGTGGATTGCGTAATCATTGCGTAAGGATGGATCGCAGCCACACTCGGCTGCGATCAGGCGCGAAGCGCTCAAAATCCCCCTGATACCTCGCACTATTGAGTTATCAACAGCCCCTGACGCTCTATAAAAGCCACGATCGCATCGAGGCCCAAGCCGGTTTTCTGGTTACTGAACACAAACGGTTTGTCGCCGCGCATGCGCCGCGTATCGCTGTCCATCAGCTCCAGCGAGGCGCCCACCAGCGGTGCCAGGTCGATTTTGTTGATCACCAGCAAGTCCGACTTGCAGATTCCCGGCCCACCTTTGCGCGGTAACTTGTCACCCGCCGACACGTCGATCACGTAGATCGTCAGGTCGGAGAGTTCGGGGCTGAACGTGGCCGACAAGTTATCCCCACCCGATTCCACCAGAATCACGTCCAGGCCGGGAAAGCGGCGGTTCAATTGATCCACCGCTTCGAGGTTGATCGAGGCGTCTTCGCGGATGGCGGTATGGGGACAGCCGCCGGTTTCCACGCCAATGATGCGTTCGGGTGCCAATGCCTGGTTGCGTACCAAAAAGTCGGCATCTTCGCGGGTATAAATATCGTTGGTCACGACCGCCAGGTTGTAACGGTCCCGCAACGCCAGGCACAACGCCAAGGTCAGCGCGGTTTTACCTGATCCGACCGGCCCACCAATGCCGACACGCAGAGGTTGTGTATTCATTCAAAACTCCTAGGACCGAAACAGGCGGCTGTACTGGCGCTCGTGGGCCATGCTCGCTAAAGACAGGCCAAAAGCGGCGCTGCCCATGTGGGAAACATCCAGATGACTGGCGTGCAGTTGCGCCAGTTGCAGGCTTGGGGATAACTCGCTGGTCATGCGTTGTGCCGTTTGCTGGCCTAACGGCAGTGTTTTCATCAACACGGCCAACTGGTTCTCCAGCCAGCTCCAGAGCCATGCCGCCAACGCGTCCTGCGGGTTGATGCCCCACGCACGTGCGGCGAGTGCCCAGCCAAGCGCCAGATGCGGCTCGTCTTGCTGTAAGAGGAACTGCCGCGCGGGCTCATCCAGTTCAGGTAAGCCGCTCAGCAACTGTTGCAGGGAATAGCCCATTTGCCGGCTTTCCTGATGCAGTTCGCGGGTTTCCCGGCTGGCGCGGTGTTCGTCACAAAACCGTTGCAGGGCGGGCCAGTCTGCTTGGGCGGCAGCCTGGCAGTGAGCGAGCAATAGCGGGGCTTCGAAGCGGGCGAGGTTGAGCAGCAACTGGTCGTTGATCCAGCGCGCGGCGCTGGCCGGATCGCGCACCCGGCCTTGCTCCACCGCCATTTCAAGCCCTTGGGAATAGCTGTAGCCGCCAATGGGCAATTGCGGGCTGGCCAGACGCAGCAGCGCCCAGGCCGGGCTCACAAACGCACACCAAACTGGTGAAGTTTGGGCGCGTAGTTGAAGTCTTCTTCGCCCGCCCGGGAGTGGTGATGACCACCGCCGTAAGCGCCGTGTTCAGGCTGGAACGGGGCTTCGATGGCGTCGGTGCAGGCGCCCAATTGTTCGAGCATCGCCTTGAGCACGTAGTCATCCAGCAGTCGCAGCCAGCCGTCACCCACTTGCAGCGCCACGTGGCGATTGCCCAAGTGATAAGCGGCGCGGGTCAGTTCGAACGCGTTGTCGCACGTGACGTGCAGCAGGTGTTCAGGGCTGGCGCAGACGCGCACGATGCGCCCGTCCTGCGCCTGAAGGAATTCGCCGTCGTGCAGCGGCGTCTGCCCGCGGTCCAGAAACAGCCCGACCTCTTCACCGTCGCTGCTGAAACAGCGCAGGCGGCTTTTGCTTCGGGCTTCGAAGTTGAGGTGCAGTTCGGCGCTCCACACGGGGTGGGCGTCGACTCTTCGGTGAATGACCAGCATCGGTAGGCTTCCTGCGATTAACGATAGGCATGCTCACAGCAAGGGGCTTGCCAACCTGGCCGGGCATCGCTGATGTCGCGAATCGTATGCTCAAAAACAGAGCAGGAAGATGAAACTTGATCTAAACAAGTGCGCACACTGGGCTGTGTTGCACCAATGAGGTGCGAAGTCGCTTACTCGGTGCTGCCCAACCCTTGCCAGTGTTTGAGGCCAATGAAGATGAAGCGCAGTTGCTGGCTGATTTTGGCCTGCGGTTGCAGGTAGTCCGGCAGCGGTTCGGCGGGCGGATCAATCACATCGGGCAACGCCGCAAATACACTTTTGACCACCAGATCGGCAATCACGGTCAGCGCCGCCGGATTGAGATGGTGCAGCTTGGGCTTGGAGCCGAGGTCGGCGGCCAGGTCGGAGGTGATGTCTTCGCGCAACGCCGCGATGGCCTGCCGAACCGGTTGCGAACCGCCGTATTGCTCCCGCGCGAGGAACAGAAACTGCGAGCGATTGGCCTCGACCACATCGAGGAAAATCCGCACCGATGCGTTAATCACGCCGCCCATGAACAATTCGTTATGGCGTACCAGGCGGATGGTTTCGCGAAAGGTCTGGCCGACCTCGCTGACCAACGCCAGGCCCAATTGGTCCATGTCGCTGAAGTGCCTATAAAAGCCGGTGGGCACGATGCCAGCGGTTTTTGCGACTTCACGCAAGCTGAGGCTGCCAAAGCCGCGCCCCGATTCCATCAAGTGGCGGGCGGCGTCCATCAGCGCAAGGCGGGTCTGTTGTTTCTGTTCGGCGCGGGGGAGCATCTGGGCGGGTCTTCCTGACAAGTGCAGCGGCGCACTCTAGCAAATCAGCTTTGATGACGTCGAACGCAGTTAAAGACTCAGGCGGGTGAACGTGACGCAGTCGTTAGTGACGAATAACGCGGGGTCGGGCTTGCGATCGTTTCGCGCTGCTCGTCAGCGACGACTGCGGTGCGCTTAGCTGGCACGTTGATTCCTTTCGGCCAGACGCTCTGCGCCACCTTCGGCCAGGCGGTTTTGTTGCTGCTTCTGGGTGCGGTCGTAACCGTCTTCGGCCACACGGTTGTGTTGATCCAGCGTGCGTTGTGCGCCGTCTTCAGCAACCGGGTTCAAAGGCTCGCTCAAGGTGCTGGAGGCGGGTTGTGCCAAGGGTGCCGACTGATCTTCAGCGGGCAGGGCGAAGGCGTTAAAGGCAAACAGTGACAGGGTCAAACCAAACATGGCTGGGCGTTTCATGATGCGGGTGCTCCGTAGCAAGGCAGTCAGTGGGTACGGGGGCAATGCTACGCTTGGATTTTCGATAACAAAGTTCATACGGCCAATGGTGATAATCAACACAATTGATTGTTCAACCAAAGGCCTCTAGCCCGCTGCTTTGCGGACGGGTAAAAGAGAACACGAGGCTTTTTTGAGGCAAAGCGGCACACGGGTTAAACCTTGGACCGTCTTTGCCGGTCGTACTTTTATACGCGTCGCAATCTGGACGTTCAGACGTAATAAGGAGCCGTGTCATGACGCGCACCCGTAAAGTGCTTGCCTGGGTTGTGGGCCTGTTTGCCCTGTTGGTCGCCGTGCTGGTGGTGCTGATCGCCACCTTCGACTGGAACCGCCTCAAGCCGACCATCAACACTAAGGTTTCTGAAATTTTGCATCGCCCGTTTGCCATCAACGGCAATCTGGCTGTGCAGTGGCAGCGTGAGCCCGATGAAGGCGGCTGGCGCGCCTGGGTGCCATGGCCGCACGTGATCGCTGAAGACCTGACGCTGGGCAACCCCGAGTGGTCGAAGACGCCCCAGATGGCCAGTTTGAACAAGGTTGAGGCGCGTCTGTCGCCGTTGGCCTTACTGACCCAGACCGTAGCCATTCCGCGTATTGATTTGGTTCAGCCGAGCGCCGACCTGGTGCGGTTGGCGGATGGCCGGGCGAACTGGACCTTCACTTTCGATCCCAAGGACCCCGACGCCGAACCCTCCAACTGGACGGTGGACATCGGTGCCATCAAATTCGACAAGGGGCACGTGACCCTCAATGATCAGACCCTGAAAACCCGGCTGGATGTAGTGATTGATCCGCTGGGCAAGCCGATTCCGTTCAGTGAAATCGTGGGTGAGAAAGAAGCGAAAAAGTCGCAAGAAAAGGGCGCTGCTCCGCAGGACTACGCCTTCGCGTTGAAGGTCAAAGGCCAGTACCACGGTCAGAACCTCGACGGCACAGGCAAGATCGGTGGCTTGTTAGCGCTTCAGGACGCGAACCAACCCTTCCCGTTGCAGGCTCAAGTCAGCATCGCTGACACCAAGGTCGCGTTGGCCGGCACCCTCACGGACCCGCTCAACCTGGGGGCGCTTGATCTGCGCCTGAAACTGGCTGGCAGCAGCTTGAGCAACCTCTATCCGCTGACGGGCGTGACATTGCCGGATTCGCCGCCTTATTCCACAGATGGCCACTTGATTGCCAAGCTGCATGAGCCGGGCGGTGCCGTGTTCACCTATGAAAACTTCAACGGCAAGATTGGCAACAGTGACATCCACGGCGACCTGAAATACGCCGCCAGCCAGCCCCGCCCCATGTTGTCGGGCAAGTTGGTGTCCAATCAACTGTTGATGGCTGACCTTGGGCCGTTGATCGGCGTGGACAGCAGCAAAGCCGCCAACGCCCCGAAAGCCAGCGCAGGCGTGAGCAAGCAACCGGTGGGCAAGGTGCTGCCGGTGGAAGAGTTCCGTACCGAGCGCTGGCGCGATATGGACGCCGACGTGGAATTCACCGGCAAACGCATCGTGCAAAGCGCCGAGCTGCCGTTTACCGATCTCTACACGCACCTGGTGTTGAACGATGGTCAATTGAGCCTGGAACCGCTGCGTTTCGGCGTGGCGGGCGGCAAGCTGGACGCGCAAATTCGCCTCAACGGCCGCAGCACACCGCTGGAAGGGCGGGCCAAACTGACCGCGCGCAATTTCAAACTCAAGCAACTGTTCCCCACCTTCGAGCCTATGAAAACCAGCTTCGGTGAGCTCAATGGCGATGCGGAAATCTCCGGGCGTGGCAATTCGGTGGCCAAGTTGTTGGCCACCTCGAATGGCGGCTTGAAAATGATCGTCAACGACGGCGCCATCAGCCGTGGCCTGATGGAAATTGCCGGGCTCAATGTGGGCAACTACATCGTGGGCAAAATCTTTGGTGACGAAGACGTGAAGATCAACTGCGCGGCGGCGGACTTCGGGATCAAAGACGGCCTGGCGACGTCGCGGCTGTTCGTGTTCGACACCGAGAACGCGATCATCTACATCGACGGCACGGCTAACTTCGCCACCGAGCAACTGGACCTGAAAATCACCCCGGAGTCCAAAGGGCTGCGGTTGTTCTCGCTGCGTTCACCGTTGTACGTGCGCGGAACGTTTGGTAACCCGTCGGCGGGCGTGCAAGCCGTGCCGTTGATGCTGCGCGGTGCGGGCATGGTCGCTCTGGGGGTGATTGCTGGCCCGGCAGCCGGACTGCTGGCGTTGGTGGCACCGAGCGGCGACGAGCCCAACCAGTGCGCACCGCTGCTGCAACAGATGCAGCAAGGCAAAGTGCCCAAGACCGTGAAGTAAAGGCTTGCCCTCATTCCCACCTTTTCCCTGCGCGGGAGAGGGTGGGGGGCGAGGGCTCAAGCACGCAAAAAACCCGCAAAAAAGCCCGCCCCCACGTGACGGGGGGCGGGCGCTGTCAGGCCTGATGAGGCTTACAGGTCTTGCAGAATGTCGGCCATGTCGTCGGCGTGCTCTTCCTCTTGCGCGAGGATGTCTTCGAAGATCCGGCGGGTGGTCGGGTCTTTGTCGCCAATGTACTGAATGATTTCGCGGTAGCTGTCGACAGCAATCCGCTCAGCGACCAGGTCTTCGTACACCATTTCTTTCAAGGTCGTACCGGCCACGTATTGGGCGTGGGCGTTCTTGGACAGCAGGTCAGGGTTGAACTCCGGCTCGCCGCCCAACTGAACGATACGCTCGGCCAGTTTGTCGGCGTGTTCCATCTCCTGATTGGCGTGCTCCAGGAACTCATCCGCCGCGACGCTGGCCTTCAGGCCACTGGCCATGAAGTAATGACGCTTGTAGCGCAGAACACAAACCAGTTCGGTGGCCAGCGACTCATTGAGCAACCGCAGAATTTCTTCGCGGTCTGCGCTGTAACCTTCGGTTACGGCACCTTCTTCGACGTTCTTGCGAGCGCGTTCGCGAAGGGTTTGCTTGTCGGATAACGTTATCTCGGTCATTTCAATCTCCTCACTAATCCGGTTGCCGCCTCGCTCTGCTGGCGAAGTCGGTTCATAGGGTGTGAGTTCAGCGCACCGAGAAAGTTTTATCGGATGTTGCGCACCGGCGTGGTCCAGCGTTCCGACAGAATCACCCCGCCCAGCGTCAATGCCCCACCCACCAGATGAAACAGGTGCAACTGCTCTTTAAGCACCACGGCGGCAATCAAGGCGGTAATCAAGGGCAGCAAGTTGAAGAACAGGGTGGTGCGGCTCGGCCCCAGCAATGCAACGGCCTTCATCCAGGCCAACGGCGCAATCATCGACGCCAGCACGCAGGCGTACAGCACCAGGCCGATGTTGTGCACGGTCGGGCCGACCTTGGGCGAGATCAGGTACAGCGGCAGCAGCACCACAATCGCCACCAGCACTTGCAGGTAGAGCATCTGCAACGGCGGCAGGCGCAGTTGCCACTTCTTGAGCAGGGTGCTGTAAATCGCGTAGGCGAGGGTGGCGACGAGCATCATCGCGTCTCCCAGGTTCAAGCCTTGATCGAGCAAGGTGCCGAGGCTGCCACTGGAGACCACCACCAGCACCCCGAAAAACGACAGCACGGCGCCCACCAGCGCCCCTGCGGTCAGGCGCTGGCCGAGGCTGATGATGGACAGGGTGAGCACCATCAACGGCATCAGCGACAAAATGATGCCCATGTTGGTGGCCGAGGTGCGGGCCGCCGCGTAGTAGGCAAGGCTTTGATACACCGCCATGCCCAACACGCCGAGGATAAAGATCTTGCCCAGGTTGGGGCGGATGACCGACCAGTTGGCCAGCACCGGTTTGATCATGAACGGGGTAAACAGCAGCCCGGCCAGCAGCCAGCGATAAAAGCCGATCTCCGAGGGGAAGATCGCCCCCACGGCGAGTTTGTTGATCACGGTATTGCCGGCCCAGATAAAAATGGCCAGTAGCGGGTAAGCGTATTGCATCAGGAACAACCACAGGATTAATGAGCCGCGATTATCCGCTTGTCTGTCCGCAGGCCTATACTTCGATCCAGCTAACCTCTTCGTGAATCCAGACAGCATGCGCAAGAACCTGATCAGTGTTCCCGAGTTCGATCAATTACCGGCTCCGGTCTACTTTCGTTACGCCGAAATCGACGCGCACAGCCACGCGTGCCCACACCGGCATGCCTGGGGTTCGCTGGACTACGTGGCCCATGGCGTGATGCGTTTTGAGGTCGACGGGCAGCGGTTTATGTCGCCGCCGCAGTACGCGTTATGGATACCGCCCAATACCGAGCACAGTGCCTACAATGCCCAGGCCATTGTTTACCGTTCGGTGTATCTGGACGCAGCGCATTGCCAGCACCTGCCGCCCCGGCCGGTCACGTTGGCGATCAGCGACATCCTGAAAGCCATCCTTAGCGACTTCGCCCGCCGCGATGTCAACATTCCCGAAGGCGAGGCCGACCAGCGTCTGGCCCAGGTGCTGGTCGACCAACTGAGCCAGGCGGCCGTGCATCGATGCTTTTTGCCCTACGCCAATCACCCCGGTTTGCAAGGGGTGCTGGCCGCCTTGCAGCGACAGCCGGGGGACAACCGCCCGTTGGGGCAGTGGGCCGAACAGGCGCATGTCAGCGAACGTACGTTGGCGCGGTTGTTCGTGCGTGAGCTGGGCATGAGCTTTGGGGAGTGGCGCCAGCGCTTGCGTTTTCTGGCAGCCATCGAAGCGCTGGAGTCGTCGTCGCGCAGCGTGCAAGACATTGGTTTCGACATGGGTTACAGCACGGCGTCGGCGTTTATTGCGATGTTTCAGCGTCTGGCCTGTTGCACGCCCGAGCAGTATCGGCGCAAGGCGCGGCATGTTTAAGCGGTCATGAGGAAGCTGTAACAGAGTTTGTCTACACTGCGATGAAGTCCGCCGCGTCCGCTGCGGCCACAAGGAGAAAACTCCATGAAGATGCTGCGTGTTCCTCTGCTGCTGATGGGTGTATTGGTGTGCTCGCAAGGGTTTGCGGCCACGGCCCAACAAAACAAAATGACCGCGTGCAACGCCGAGGCCAGTGCCAAAACCCTCAAAGGCGACGCGCGTAAAGCCTTTATGAGCAGTTGCCTCAAAGCCAAGCCGGCCGGTGCGATGACTCAGCAAGAAAAAATGAAAACCTGCAATGCCACGGCCACCACCCAGGCACTCAAGGGCGATGAGCGTAAAGCGTTCATGAGCGATTGCCTGAAGAAAAAGTAGTCACTTGTCGCCCCGCGTTCTCACTGCCCCAGGCTGCGAAGCGTTGCGAGACACCGCGTTTATTCAAGCGCGGCGCTAACCGCTCGCAGCCTTGGCCAGGGCTGATCAGAGGGCCTGCCCCGTCCTCCGTCAGTCACATTATGTAGTGATCCCCGTCGAAGGCTGGCAGACTGCCCGTCCTTTTACCCTGCTTGTTTTGAGGCTGTATGCCATCGTTTTCTCAGCGTCACATCTTGCTGGCCAGCTACATCATTATTGCGGGCGGCTTGTTGCTGGTATTTCCTTTGCGCTTGTTGCCCAGCCTGTTGGCGGGTTTGCTGGTGTACGAGCTGGTCAACATGCTCACCCCGCAACTGCAACGCCTGATCGCCGGGCGCCGTGCGCGTTGGTTGGCGGTGATGTTACTGGGCACGTTGGTGGTCAGTGTGCTGGCGCTGATTTTTGCCGGTGCCATCAGCTTTTTGCTGCACGAGGCCGAGAACCCCGGTGCATCTCTGAACAAATTCATGGCCGTGGTCGACAAGGCCCGTGGCCAGTTGCCGCCGTTTTTAGACAGCTACCTGCCCGCCAGTGCGGCGGAGTTTCGCGTCGCCATCGGGGCGTGGATGAACAAGCACTTGAGCGACCTGCAACTGGTGGGGAAAGACGCGGCGCACATGTTCGTGACCTTGCTGATCGGCATGGTACTGGGCGCCATCATCGCCTTGCAGCGCATCCCTGATGTGAGCCGACGCAAACCCTTGTCCGCCGCGCTGTTCGAGCGCCTGCACCTGCTGGTTCAAGCGTTTCGCAACATCGTCTTCGCGCAGATCAAAATCGCACTGCTCAATACCGTGTTTACCGGGGTCTTCCTGGCCGTGGTGCTGCCGTTATTCGGCGTTCACTTACCGCTGACCAAGACCCTGATCGTGCTGACCTTCCTGCTGGGCCTGTTGCCAGTGATTGGCAACCTGATCTCCAACACGCTGATCACCATTGTTGGCCTGTCGCTGTCGATTTGGGTGGCGGTGGGGGCCTTGGCCTACCTGATCGTTATCCACAAGCTGGAATACTTTTTGAACGCCAAGATTGTGGGCGGGCAGATCAGTGCCAAGTCGTGGGAATTGCTGCTGGCGATGCTGGTGTTCGAAGCCGCGTTCGGCCTGCCGGGGGTGGTGGCCGGGCCGATTTATTACGCGTATTTGAAGAGTGAGTTGAAGCAGGTGGAGTTGGTCTGATCGCCGGTCTTCACCCAGCCCTCTCCTTGCGGGAGAGGGTGGGGTGAGGGCTATCAGCCGTAACGCTTTTTGGCTTCAATTGCCAGACCGCTGCCGATGCTGCCGAAGATGTTGCCTTCAACATGACGCGCATTGGGCAGCATGGCCGACACGCTCTGGCGCAATGCCGGAATACCGCTCGAACCGCCCGTGAAGAACACCGTGTCCACCTGCTCCACAGCCACGCCGGCATTGCCCAGCAGTTGGGTCACGCTGTTGCGGATGCGTTCGAGCTGGTTGTCGATCGAGGCTTCGAACAGCGCACGGCTCAGGTCAACGTTGAGCCCGGCCTCGATACGGTCCAGCGGCACGTGGCGACTGTCGTTGCGGGTCAGTTCGATTTTGGTTTCTTCGATTTCCATTGCCAGCCAGTGCCCGGCGCGCTGTTCGATCAACTTGAACAGGCGGTCGATGCCGCCGGTGTCTTCGATGTCGTAGCGCATGCTTCCCAACGCCAGTTGGGATTTTTGCGAGTACACCGAGTTGATGGTGTGCCAGGTCGCCAAGTTCATGTGGTGGCTGGTGGGCATGTAGGCACCGCTCTTCATGCGGCTGCCGTAGCCGAACAGCGGCATTACGCCTTGCAGGCTCAGTTGTTTGTCGAAGTCGGTCCCGCCCACGTGCACACCGCCGGTGGCCAGAATGTCGTCCTGGCGGTTGTCCATGCCGCGCCGCTCGGGTGACAGGCGCACCAGCGAGAAGTCGGAGGTACCGCCGCCGATGTCGACAATCAGCACCAGCTCCTCGCGCTCGATGGTCGACTCGTAGTCGAAAGCGGCGGCGATGGGTTCGTACTGGAAGGACACTTCCTTGAAGCCAATGGCACGGGCCACGTCGGTCAGGGTGTTTTCGGCTTCCTGGTCAGCCAGCGGGTCGTCATCGACGAAGTACACCGGGCGGCCCAGTACCACTTCTTCAAATTCGCGACCGGCGGTGGCTTCGGCGCGTTTTTTCAGTTGGCCGATAAACAGCCCCAGCAGGTCTTTGAACGGCATGGCCGTGCCCAGAACACTGGTGTCGTGCTTGATCAGCTTGGAACCCAGCAGACTTTTGAGTGAGCGCATCAGGCGGCCTTCATAGCCTTCCAGGTACTCATGCAGCGCCAGACGGCCATACACCGGGCGGCGTTCTTCAATATTGAAGAACACCACCGAGGGCAGGGTGATTTTGTCGTCCTCCAGCGCAATGAGGGTTTCCACGCCTGGGCGCAGCCAGCCGACGGTGGAGTTTGACGTGCCGAAGTCGATGCCGCAGGCACGGGCCGGAGAGGCGTTTTTCATGTCTGTCGTGTTCCGGTTAAAAAACGGCCGCGCAGTGTATGTCAGACGGTCACAGAATCGAAGCACGACTATTCGTTAATTCGCAGGTTTTAATCCCCTTGAAAGACTATCCTTCACCCCCAAACTTCCAGACATTGGCTTGGTGGTTGTAAGGCAATTGAGTGAAGCCCGTAGGCTGCCGATAAACTTTTGCAGCGCCGTAGCGTCGGAAGATTGAGATCGGTCAATCGACAGACTGGCTAACCCAAGCATTGTGGGTGGTCTGAGTGGCGCGATATTGATAACGGATGGTGATCCTTACATGGACTTCAAAGACTATTACAAGATTCTGGGTGTAGAACCCACGGCTGACGATAAGGCGATCAAGACCGCTTATCGCAAGCTGGCGCGCAAATATCACCCGGATGTCAGCAAAGAAAAGGACGCCGAGAGTAAATTCAAGGACGTGAACGAAGCGTATGAAGCGTTGAAAAGCGCTGATAAACGCGCCGAGTACGATGAAATTCGCAAGTACGGTCAGCACGGCCAGCCGTTCCAGGGGCCACCGGGCTGGCAGGGTCGTTCCAGTGGCGGCTTCGAAGATGCAGGCGATTTTTCGGACTTTTTCAGCTCGATCTTCGGTTCGCGCGGTAATGGCTTTGGTGGTCAATCAAGCCGCAGCGCGGGTCGTCGCGGGCAGGATGTTGAAATGGAATTACCGATTTTTCTGGAAGAAACCCTGTCGGGCGAGTCCAAGCAGATCAGCTTTCAGGTGGGCGGTACCAGCAAGACCCTGAACGTGAAGATCCCGGCCGGTGTGACCGACGGCGAACGCATTCGCCTCAAAGGCCAGGGTGGCCCGGGCATGGGCGGCGGGGCCAATGGTGATCTATACCTGATCATTCGGTTTGCACCGCATCCGAAGTTCGACGTGGAAGGCCACGATTTGGTGATTACGGTGCCTTTGGCGCCGTGGGAAGCCGCATTGGGGACCAAGGTCGCCGTGCCGACGCTGACCAGCAAGATCAACCTGACCATTCGTCCGGACAGCCAGAGCGGCCAGCGTTTGCGCATCAAGGGCCATGGTTTGATGGACAAGAAAGGTCAGCGCGGCGATTTGTATGCCCAATTGAAAGTGGTCATGCCCAAACACACTGACGAGGCGAGCAAAACCTTGTGGCAAGAGCTGGCTGACAAAGCAGCCTTTGATCCGAGAGCCCAATGGAGTAATTGATCATGAGCAGCACCCTGATCGTTCAGCTGGACATGGAAAGGTTCTGCGAGGAGGCCAATTTACCGGCCACTTACGTGATAGAGATCGTCGAACACGGAATTATCGAACCTCAGGGCCACGCACCGGAGGCGTGGCGTTTTGAAGACTATGAACTGGTCATCGCAAAGCGTGCAGCCAAGCTGCATCAAGACCTGGAGCTGGAATGGGAAGGCGTCGCCCTGGCGCTGGACTTGCTCGAAGAGGTGCAGCACCTGCGGTCTGAAAACCGCCGCCTGAAGCAGCAACTGGGGCGGTTTGTGGGCAGCAACCCCAACGCCTGACCGGCTTAAGGAGCAACCTGGTACCCCGACAGCGACTGCGCAGGGTTAATGCCCTGACATGCAGTCGCTGGCGCGCGGTATCAGGCTTTTTTCGGTAACACCACGGTAAAGGTGGTGCCTTCGGCGGCGGTTGAAGTGACTTCAATCGTGCCGCCGTGGGCATTGACCGACTCTTTGACGATGTACAGGCCAAGACCGAGGCTGGTGGATGTGCCCGGCAGGCTGACGTCTTCACTCGGGCTGCGCACCAGCGGGTCAAACAGGGTTGCCAGCGAGCCTTCATCAATGGGCGTGCCACGGTTGTGTACCGAAAGCAGAACCTGCTCGGCGCCACCGGTCAGTGTCACGGTCACCACGCGGCTGTGGCTGCCATGTTGCAGCGCATTGCCAATCAGGTTTTGCAGCAACTGATTGATCAGGCCGCGATCCCACTCACCTTGCACAGGGCCATCAATGGTTAACACCGGCTCGCAGTCCGGTTGCCCGGCGCAGGCTTCGGCCAATGCCGCGCGGCAGGCTTCGCCCAGGTCCAGGGACACCGGTTCGATCGGCAACTGGCTGCCCAGACGGCTGCGCACAAATGCCAGCAGATCGCTGACCATCGAACCCATGTGCCGCGCACCGTTCTTGATGGCGTTCACATAGTTCAGGGCATCGGCGTCGAGCTTGGCTTTACGCTCCAGCATCTCGGTGGACATGCTCACCGCTTGCAGGGGCGCGCGCAGGTCGTGCCCCAGAATGGCCAGAAAGATGTCCCGCGAGCGATTCACCTGATCGGCGTAGGCCGAGGTGGATTCGGCCAGCGCTTCATCTATGGCTTCGTTGAAGCGAATCATGTCCTGAAAGTGCCCGTGCTCCGGGAATGGCAGGCTGTCGACCCACAGGCGGATGACACACGCGCGCAGGTGCCGGAATTCGGATGTCATCTGCACCAGATCGAAACCGACCGTATGGCGCAGCTCGCCGTGGCTGGCGGCGGCCTCGTCCAGGCTCGGGGTTTTATCCGGACCTTCGCCCTCAGCCTTGGCCTGTTGCTCGCTGGCCGTCTGGGCGGTGGTCATGTCACGCGAGGCCGCCAGCAAAATGGCCTTGGCATGGTCGCGCAGGGCCACGCTGTCCATGTGTTCGGCCGCAGGCGTAATGGTTTCTGCAAAGCGCTCCCACTCATCGACGATGCGATCAGCGTTTTGCACGATGAATTCGGATAGGCGCATGCCCAAATACCCTTGCTGTAAGAGCGGTAGTCAAAAAAGGTGACGCATATTAGCGCATGCGCGAGTATCGCCCTCAACTCAATATGCCGTATATCGTAATCCCCCAAGATCGCGGATCCAGCCGATAAGCTGCAGGTCTGCGCGTGCCTGAGAATGTCCTGGCCGATTGGCTGATTCACCCGCGGCCTCCCGGCTGGGATCGGTGTGCGGGAGGGCCTGCCGGGGGGTAGATGAAAAGAACATTCGGCAGGGGCTATATATCGCTGCGCTGTATACAAATGCTCGCTCGTTCAGGCGCGATTTAACGCAACGTTTTGCGTTATTTAAAGGACGGCAATCGGGTTTAGATGTGGGAGGACTTACGCATCGAAAAGAGCTTTATATGAATAAACAACCTGCTGCCCCTGACACCTTTCATCCTCAGGCCTTGCTGCACATGGATGAAACCTCCGAAGCCGTCAAACAAAACATGCCGCTCTGGCTGTTACAGGCTGATGACGATACCCGACAAAAAGTCATTCAGGCGTTCATCACGACGCATGCCCTCGAACAGCAATTAGCCGCGCATCTTTCTAAAGTGGTTGCCCCTGCCGACTTTGCCAAAGGCTTGCTGAACCCGGCGCTTTCAGCCAGATGGGGGCGAGAGGTGGACAGCGAGCGCAATATATTTGTCAATGTGCAGCGCTTTTCCTTTAACCCGTTGGGAGATGCGATCAGAGAGCCGCTGGATATTGTCTTGCCCACAAAATGGCGACCGATTACCTCCATGACGCATTTGACGTTATTGGAAGCGGCCATGCAGAACTTCTCACGGGAAGAAGTTGAGCAGGACTTTAACGGCGTAGCCTTTATTCTGGAACACAGTGGGAGTGCCAAGCGCACAGGGTTAAATCCACAGCACTTTGCTCAGTTATGCCGAACATTAAATGTGGGCGGCCAGTATCAAACGTACTTGAAAACTCTTTTTTATCCTTATGAACGCATCGACCGTTTTCAAACGGACCTTTCCGGATACGGTATTTATTCGGACTTTATAACCCATGCAAAAAGCCAACTTGAATTACTCAGTCATCAGGCCTGTTTGACGCATGCGATTGGCGTAACGGCCTACCAGATGCTCTTGCAGTGGGTCAGGGGGGAGCCGCAGCCGCGTTGGGGCAGGCGCACGGTGCGGGTGTCTCACATGACGATGCTCAGCGTTAAACATGACGGGGTGGGGCAAGCCGGGTGCCCGATACACGGGGCCCTGGTGTTCATGCCCACGCCCCTGAACGCTGAAAATTCGCTGCCTTGTCTTGTGTATACCCCTCACGATCAGGGGTTGCCCTTGTGTGAATACGCGTCGCTGCAACGTTTCAATGACCTTTACGCCTTGCGCTTACGGGAGGAGGAGCCGAAAGCCGCATTGATCAAAGCCGTGGAACAGCGTTATCAAACAGAATTTGCCAAACAACTTGATCATGCACTGCGCGTCAAAGGTAAAACGACGTCGCTGGTATCAGTAGAGACCTGGCGGCCTCGTCCTGATTTACAGATTCAGTTGTCGGACTCGGGTCACACGCCGTTTGTGACGCTCTATACACAATTTATTGACTCTGTTTTGAGCAATGCGCGCTTTGTGATGGTGCCCACCCAAGAACAGGACACCTCCCTCCTCACCTCGTTGACTGCCTTGTTTGAAGCCGCCCTGCCTTTTTTGAATCTGGCGGCTTTTTTTGTGCCCCTCGTTGGTGAGCTTATGCTGTTTTCCACCGGCGTGCAGTTACTGTCACAGATTTATGTCGGGGTCGAAGATTGGTCCCATGGCGAGGTGAAGCAGGCGTTCGCGCACTTTGAGTCTGTGGCGCAAAACCTGATCGTATTGCTCGTAGGGGCCCGTGCGACCATCGCGTGGTCTTCCTTCAACCCTGAAATTGCCTACCCCTCGTTGATCGAAACCCTTCGCCGGGTGAATACCGCGGCAGATGAAACACGTTTGATGAAAGTCGATCTCGCGCCGTTTATCAGCGACGTTCAGTTGCCCGAGCATCTTCAGCCGGACAACGACGGGATTTACCACACCCAAGACCGCGCGTTCGTCCACATCAAAGGCCAGCCGTACGAGATTAAACATGACGAGGCCAGTCAGCACTGGCGCGTGCAGCATCCCAAGCGTCAGGGCGCCTACGCTCCGGTTGTTGAACACAATGCCCATGGGGGCTGGTTTCTGGGCGTCGAGCGTGCCGGTGAATGGGACAAGGTGGAGTCACTGCACCGGGCCTCCTCGCATAAGTCGGCGTTAAGTGAGTCCGAGGTGGAGCAGGTGCTCAACATCGTGGGGGCGCAAGACGATGCCCTGCGCTGGAGCCATGTCAATCGTGAACCGCCCCCGGCGCTGGTGCTCGATACCCTCAAACGCTGGCAGCTGGCAGATGACGTTGAGCGTCTGGTTGAACGATTGCAGGCGTCTGCGTCGGTGCAATGGAGTGATAACCGTCACATTGTGCGTTTGCTGGAGCGTATGCCCGGTTGGCCGCCGGGCACGTGGCTACAGATTTTGGGTGCAGATGGGCGTGTTCTTCAGGATGTGACGCTGGCCGGTGAATGGCGCTCGCCCCTGCGTGTGAACATGACCGATGTGCAGCAGCAGGGGATATTCAGCGCATTGGCGGCGGCCATGGATGACGCCTTGGCCGCGACATTTCTTGGAGCTGAAGCGATCACCCCGCAACAGCGTGCCGACGCGTTGCTCAACAAGGTCGCCGGTTTCGCCCTGACCCAAAAAAAGGCCTTGTTCAGCGAGGGGTACAAGGCAAGCGAAGTATTCGCTACCGGGCCCAGGCAAACACTTCATCGGCACCACCCCACGCTGCCCGCCAGTGTGGTGAGCGAAGTGCTGCGACACGCCAGCGTCAGTGAAATCCGCGTGTTGAACAGCCTCAAGAAGGTTCCGTTGCGACTGGCCGAAGAGTTGCGGCTCTATCGCCACGCGCTCAACGTGACGCGTGCGCTGGAAGGGTGCTATCTCGATACCGAAGACCCCGCCCCAACCCTTCGCCTGGTCGGGGCGCTGTTCTTGAAAACGGCTCAGGGCAAGCAATATGTGAGCGCAGGCCAAGAGCCTTTGCTGCGCAGCGCTCAAGCCGGGACGCTATTAGACAACGCGCAAACGTTGCGGGCGCTGGCGCTTGTGAAAGGGGATGCGTTGTTGCGCGATCAACTGGTCGCCTACGCCCATGACCACCAGGACGAAACCCGGGGTGCGCTGGGGTTGCAGCCCATCAAGCCGTGGTTTAAATCCCCCATGCGACTGGCCCGTGGGCGCGTGGGTTATCCCCTGAGTGGCAGAATCACGGATGCCGGGCGCAGTGCGTTTCAGATCCGCCGCGTAAAAAGCCTCTATCCGCAATACACGCATACCCAGTGCGAAGCATTCCTTCGTGCGCTGGAGACCTCTAAGGCTAATCCAGAGCTTGAACTGGTGCGCCGCGAGCTTGAATACGAAGCGCTGCAGGACGCTTTGCGCAGTTGGGTCGGCCAGCCGCTGCCGGAGTATTCAGTGGCTGCCCGCCGAGATGTCTCGCCGCTCACGATCAAGCGGGCAGCGAGCAACGTTATCAGCCGTGCCTGGCGGCGCGAGACCCGGCTGGAAGATCAAATCGGCAATCTGAATGAGTACGTGGAGGATGCAAGCCTGTCTGCCCAAGACCTGCCTGATCCACGGCGCTATGTGCTGGACCTCAGCGGCATGCCCGTCGGTGACTTGCCGACGCTGCCGGGCAGTTTTCGCCATATCTCAGTGCTCATCATGGATGACATGGCGTTAAACGAAGTACCTGAAGGTTTTCTCGAATGTTTCCCTGACCTGCGGTGGCTGTCGATGGAAAACAACCGGCTCAGCACGTTGCCGCGGGCGCTGAAGCAGATGAAAGGTTTGCTAAAGCTCGACCTCGCTCATAACGAAATAGCCCTGACCGCTGAGGCTGGCAGCACCCTGGCGGGGCTGACAAACCTCAGAGAGCTGAATCTGGGCAACAATCCTTTAGGCCAAGCGGTGGATGTCAGTGGCATGCAGCGTTTACGCCATATTGATCTGCGCCATACCGCAAGCACCCATTGGCCATCCGGCGTTGAGACCTTGAATGAAGTCGCTTATCTGGACTTGCGTGACAACAACATCACTCAAATTCCCGATGCGGTTTTCAATTCCGATACGCGCCTGAATGCGGTGACCTATGTGCATGACAACCCGCTCACACCGGTCAGTGAGCAACGGCTGGATTCATACGCAGAGCGGACCGGGATCAACATGGGCTACGTCTCCACGCGGGGGCACAGCTTTCTGACCGACCCGCGCAGCTATAGCTGGTTTTTGAGTGGCCCCGAGCCGTTGGCGGCCAGGAAACAGGAGATCTGGCAAAGCCTGGAGCAAGACCCGCAGACCCAGGATTTGCGACGGGTGCTCATGGGCCTGACAGCCACTCCGGCCTACGCCAATGAAAGTACGCGTGACTCACTGATCGAACGGATTGGCACGATGCTACTGGCCTTGGGTGACGATACCGAGTTGCGGGAAAACCTCATGCTCAGGGCCGGTCATGGTTCGACATGCGGGGATGGGCTGGCGTTGATTTTCAGTGATCTGGAAGTGCTCACTCTTGTGGCCAAGGCCAAGGA
The DNA here is from genome assembly GCF_015377145.2 of Pseudomonas lundensis. NCBI lineage: Bacteria > Pseudomonadati > Pseudomonadota > Gammaproteobacteria > Pseudomonadales > Pseudomonadaceae > Pseudomonas > Pseudomonas lundensis. The sequence continues at coordinate 4,322,700 of NZ_CP062158.2, read as the reverse complement.
ACCGGTGGGCGCGGAAGAATGCGAGCTTAAATTGCTGCGTTTGGCGCGCAGCTTATATCGCCTGGATCAAGTGGAAGTGATCGCGCGGCATTTGATGCAAGAGCGATACACCCGCGGGCACGATGAGGAACTTGGCGAGCTCAATGAACTGGACGAAGTGGAGTTCCGGCTGGCGTTTCGCATCGCGTTGGCGGAGCCGCTGGAGCTGCCGGCGCAACCGCTGGCCATGGAGTACGAGCACTTGGCGGATGTGTCGCAAATGCTCATTGACGGGGTGCGGTATCGGGTACTGGCCAATGAGCGTTCCACCAGCAATTTGTTCGACTCAATCTGTGAGCGGGAATTTTGGGTGGATTTCTTGAAGAAAAAATATGCTCACCAGTTCGCGGCCATCCTTGAACGGCACATGGTGCGCACCCACGAGGTTGAAGTCGGGGCGCATGCCTCCTCGGACGAGGCCTACAAACAATCGCTGGAAAAGATCGGTGAGGATTACAAGGCGGCCTGTAAAGCGTGGGTTCAGCGCTTGACCCATTGGGAAATGACGGTGCATCCGTTTTAACCCTGGCCCTCACGCCAGCGTGTGCTTGCGTGAGGGCATACCGGTCAAAACAGAAAGTAGCGTTGCGCCATTGGTAACACGTCGGCCGGTTCGCACCACAGCAACACACCGTCCGCCTTGACCTGATACGTCTGCGGGTCGACTTCAATGTCGGGCAGGTAGCCGTTGTGGATCAGGTCGGTCTTTTGCACGTCGCGGCAGCCTTTGACCACGGCAATTTGTTTTTTCAGGCCCAGGGCTTCGGGCACGCCGGCTTCGGCAGCGGCCTGGCTGATAAAGGTCAGGCAGGTGGCGTGGCGCGAGCCGCCGTAGCTGGCGAACATGGGGCGATAGTGAACCGGTTGCGGCGTCGGAATGGAGGCATTGGCGTCGCCCATCAGGCTCGACGCAATCGCGCCGCCCTTGAGAATCAGCGTCGGTTTGACCCCGAAAAACGCCGGGCGCCAGAGCACCAGGTCGGCCCATTTGCCCACTTCGATCGACCCCACTTCATGGCTGATGCCGTGGGTGATGGCCGGGTTGATGGTGTATTTGGCGATGTAGCGTTTGGCACGAAAGTTGTCATTGCCAATCGCGTCTTCCGGCAATGGGCCGCGTTGTTGCTTCATCTTGTCGGCGGTCTGCCAGGTGCGGGTGATGACTTCGCCCACGCGGCCCATGGCCTGACTGTCGGAGCTGATCATCGAAAACGCGCCCAGGTCATGCAGGATGTCTTCGGCGGCAATGGTCTCGCGGCGGATACGGCTTTCCGCGAAGGCCACGTCCTCGGCGATGCTCGGATCCAGGTGATGGCAGACCATCAGCATGTCGAGGTGTTCGTCGATGGTGTTGCGGGTGAAAGGCCGGGTCGGGTTGGTGGAGCTGGGCAACACATTGGTCAGGCCGCAGGCCTTGATGATGTCCGGTGCGTGCCCGCCGCCCGCGCCTTCGGTGTGATAGGTATGAATGGTGCGGCCCTTGAAGGCAGCGAGGGTGGTTTCGACAAAACCGGACTCGTTCAACGTGTCGCTGTGAATCGCCACTTGCACATCGTATTGGTCGGCCACATTCAGGCAGTTATCGATGGACGCAGGGGTGGTGCCCCAGTCTTCATGCAGCTTGAGGCCGATGGCGCCCGCTTCGACTTGCTCGATCAGCGGTTGCGGCAAACTCGCATTGCCCTTGCCGGTAAACCCCATGTTCATCGGGAACGCGTCAGCCGCTTGCAGCATGCGCGCCATGTGCCACGGGCCCGGGGTGCAGGTGGTGGCGTTGCTGCCGGTGGCCGGGCCGGTGCCGCCGCCGATCATGGTGGTCACGCCGCTGTTGAGTGCTTCTTCGATCTGCTGCGGACAGATGAAATGAATGTGGGTGTCGATGCCGCCTGCGGTGAGGATCATGCCTTCACCGGCGATCACTTCGGTGCTGGCGCCAATGGCGATGGTGACATTGGGCTGCACGTCCGGGTTGCCCGCCTTGCCGATGGCGTGGATCCGGCCGTTCTTCAGGCCCACGTCGGCTTTGACGATGCCCCAGTGGTCGATGATCAGCGCATTGGTGATCAAGGTGTCCACCACCTCGGCGGCCAGTAACTGGCTCTGGCCCATGCCGTCGCGGATCACCTTGCCGCCGCCGAATTTCACTTCTTCCCCGTAAGTGGTGAAGTCCTGCTCGACCTCAATCCACAGCTCGGTGTCGGCCAGGCGAACCTTGTCACCCACAGTCGGGCCGAACATATCGGCATAGGCGTGGCGGGATATTTTCATGATGCGTTCCTGAGCGTTAAGTCAAAACCGGTCGCCGCCGGGGGCGGCAACAGAGCGTTCACGTGCCAATGTCACGGTCAGTCCAGATCGCCCATCACGCGCCCGGCAAAGCCAAACACCCGGCGCAGGCCCGCCAGCTCGACCAGTTCCACGTCGCGGGTCTGGCCCGGTTCAAACCGTACGGCGGTGCCCGCCGGGATGTTCAGGCGCATGCCACGGCTTTCGCCGCGCTCGAACATCAGCGCATCGTTGGTTTCAAAAAAGTGGTAATGGGAACCGACTTGAATTGGCCGGTCGCCCCGGTTGGACACGCTCAGCCGGTGCGTGCGCCGACCCGCGTTCAGCTCGATCTCGCCCGCCTCGATGCAGTATTGGCCCGGAATCATTGCGGTTCACTCAAGGTTTTGAAGTAGATGGCGGTCGGGCTGTAGTGGCCGTCGGGGCTGCGGCAGTAGTTGGGCAATTCACCGACACGGGTATAGCCCAGGGCGCTGTAGAAGTTTTCGGCGGGCGATCCGGCCTCGGTGTCGAGGTGCAGCAAGCCGCGTTTGTGCTGACGCGCGCCGTGTTCCAGTGCCTGAATCAGCACCTGGCCCAGCCCGCGGCGGCGCGCTTCGTTGAGTACCAGCAGCTTCTGCACTTCGGCCCGGTTCAGGCCATTGGCCTTCTGGCACAGCGCCAACTGCACGCTGGCCAGCACCCGTTGATCTTCGACCAAGACCCACAGCAACAGGCTGCCTTGTTCCAGTTGGCTCAGCACCTCGCAGAAGTAAGCGCTGGCCTTCGGCACGTCCAGATCGTCCATGAACCCGACCGATGCGCCGTGCTGCACGGCATCGACCAACAGGGCGATCAGCCCTTCACGGTAGTCATTGAAGGTGTGCGGGGTGACTTGTAACACCTGCTCGTGGCTCATTGGCCGTGCTCCTGCGGGGGAAGGGCGCCGGGGTTGATCATCAGTTGCATGAAGGTCAGGTCCAGCCAGCGGCCGAACTTGATCCCCACTTGTGGCAGGCGGCCGCTGGTCACGAAACCGAGTTGCTTGTGCACGTGAATCGACGCGGCGTTGGCGCTTTCAATGGCGGCGACCATCACGTGTTTGCCGCAGCCGCGGGCGCGTTCGATCAGGGCGGCGAGCAATTGCGGGCCCAGGCGTTTACCGCGCTGATCGGGGTGTACGTACACCGAGTGCTCGACCGTATGGCGAAACCCTTCAAACGGACGCCAGTCGCCAAACGAGGCGTAGCCCAAGGGCACGTTGGCGTCATCCACAATCACCAGAACGGGATAACCCTGTTGTTGCCGGGCTTCGAACCATTGTTCGCGGTTGGGCAGGTCGACGGTCTGCTCATTCCAGATGGCGAGGGTGTTCAGCACGGCATCGTTGTAAATATCGCGAATCGCCGGCAAGTCGGCCGGGACTGCATCACGAATAACGTAAGACATGACGCGGCCTCAGGCGATGGGTTGATGGACAGTGACCAGCTTGGTGCCGTCCGGGAAGGTCGCTTCGACCTGAATGTCGGGGATCATTTCCGGGATGCCTTCCATGACCTGCTCGCGTGTCAGCAGGGTGGTGCCTTCATGCATCAGCTGGGCCACCGTTTTGCCGTCGCGTGCGCCTTCCAGCAAGGCGGCCGAGATGAAGGCGATGGTTTCCGGGTAATTGAGTTTTACGCCGCGCGCCAACCTTCGTTCAGCCAGCAGGCCAGCGGTGAAGATCATCATCTTGTCTTTTTCGCGGGGGGTCAGGTCCATGTCAGGGTCCGTGTTCGGCAGTTAAAAAGTAGCGGAGCGTTTGCTCTGTCCGTAACAACTGTAACGGTGCTTCAGGTACTCCAGATTCTCGGCGCAAGCGCTTCACGGCCCAGCAACGCGGGGCGCAGCAGTCGCCACAGATCAATCAGCCAGCCGCGTGCCTGGAAGGCTTCGCCCGCCAGGCAGCGGGCTACCAGCAGACCCGGCAGTTGGGTCAGGTCGCCGCGTACCGGGTGAGGCAATGAGCGACAGGCGTCGAGCAGTTCGGGGCTGACGTCTCCGGTCACCAGCAGCGTCGCAAACACCGGGTTGCCGTCCAGCCCGATGGGCGAGTCCAGCAGACCGTCGCCGCCTACAATGCGCTGGCGCTCATGCCAGAGCAACTGGCCATCGCGGCGAATATCCAGGTGCGACTGGAAGTGCCCGCGCTCGAACCGTTCGCCGCTGGCCTGCCTGCCCAGCGCAATCATGTCCCAGTAAAACAGCCGCGCATCGCCTTGCAGCTCGATGCGGGTGCTCAGTTCGGCCTGGGCCGAGCTGAAGACGATGGTTTCCTGGGGCAACCATTCCAGCGTGGCCCCCGCTGCGACCGTTAACTCAATGCGTTGATAGGCCGGGCCTGCCGCGCGATACCACTTGGCCGCGCCGGGGCTGGTCAGTTGAGCCCAGGCATCTGGGCCGACGCTGGCGCGAATGTCGAGCTGATCGCCACCGGCAATGCCGCCGGGCGGGTGCACGATGATGTGTTGGCACACCTGCGGCCCTTCGGCGTACAGGTGTTTTTGCACGCGCAAGGGGCCGCAGTGACGGCGAAAGGTCGGGCGCGTGCTGTCGCCAAAACGCCCATAGCCCAGCTCCAGCTCGGCGAGCCAGTGGGGGGTGAACAGGGCGGTGTTGGCGGGTAGATTCATGGGGGGCTCAGCCAGGTAACAAAGAGTTACAGATTAAATCGTCACGAGGCCGCGCACACCGTCTGTTTGCATATTTTCACCGCGGCCTTGCTGAATGATTTCGCCCCGTGACATCACCAAGTATTGATCGGCCAGTTCTTCGGCAAAGTCGTAAAACTGTTCCACCAGCAAAATCGCCATGTCCCCGCGTGCGGCCAGTTGCTTGATGACCGCGCCGATTTCCTTGATGACCGAGGGTTGGATGCCTTCGGTGGGTTCGTCGAGGATCAACAACCGTGGGCGGCTGGCCAGTGCGCGGCCAATCGCCAGCTGTTGTTGCTGGCCCCCGGACAAGTCGCCGCCGCGTCGATGCTTCATCTCCAGTAGCACCGGAAACAGTTCGTAAATGAACGCCGGTACGGCTTTGGCCTCGGCGCCGGGGAAACGCGACAGGCCCATCAACAGGTTTTCTTCCACGGTCAGGCGCCCGAAAATCTCCCGGCCCTGAGGCACGTAGGCAATCCCGGCATGCACCCGTTGGTGAGGTTTGAGCGAGGTGATGGTCTGGCCTTCCCATTGCACGTCGCCTTCCTTGACGGGCAGCAAGCCCATCAGGCACTTGAGCAGGGTGGTTTTGCCGACGCCGTTTCGGCCCAGCAGGCACGTGACCTCACCGACGCTGACGGCAAACGACAGCCCGCGCAGGATGTGGCTGCCGCCGTAGAACTGATGCAGTTTTTCAACCTTCAACATGTGTGTCCCCTTTTGACGGCGCCGCTGCGGGCCCGATGACTCAACGACCCAGATACACCTCAATCACGCGTTCATCGGCTTGCACGTGTTCCAGCGACCCCTCGGCCAGCACGCTGCCCTGATGCAACACGGTGACGTGGTCGGCAATCGAGCCCACGAAGCCCATGTCGTGTTCCACGACCATCAGCGAATGCTTGCCCGCCAGGCTTTTGAACAGCTCGGCGGTGAACTCGGTTTCAGCGTCGGTCATGCCGGCCACCGGCTCGTCCAACAGCAATAACGCCGGGTCTTGCACCAGCAACATGCCGATTTCCAGAAACTGCTTTTGCCCGTGGGACAGCAGCCCGGCCGGGCGATGCGGCGCGTGGGCGAGGCGCAGGGTGTGCAGGACCTCGTCGATGCGATCTTTTTGTTCGCCCGTCAGTGTGGCGCGCAAGCTGGCCCACACCGACTTGTCGGTTTTTTGCGCCAGCTCCAGGTTCTCGAACACGCTCAGCGCTTCGAAAACCGTGGGTTTCTGGAACTTGCGGCCAATTCCCGACTGGGCGATCTGCACTTCGCTCATCTGCCGCAGGTCGAGGGTTTCACCAAACCAGGCCTGGCCTTCGGTGGGGCGCGTCTTGCCGGTAATGACGTCCATCATCGTGGTCTTGCCTGCGCCGTTAGGGCCGATGATGCAGCGCAACTCACCGACGCCGATGTACAGGTTCAGGTTGTTAAGGGCCTTGAAGCCATCAAAGCTGACGCTGATGCCTTCCAGGGTCAGGATTGTGCTGTGGCGGGTGTTGAGCCCCGTGCCAGCGGCCTGCCCCAGACCGATGGCATCGCGGCTGCTGCCCTGATCCTTGTTGGGTTCGAGCATGGGTTCGAGCAACACATTTCTCATTGATCACCCCTTTTGTGCCACAGCCCGATGACGCCCTTGGGCAGGTACAGCGTGACGACGATAAACAGCGCGCCGAGGAAAAACAGCCAGTATTCGGGGAACGCTACGGTGAACCAGCTTTTCATGCCGTTGACCACGCCCGCGCCCAGCAGCGGGCCAATCAGCGTGCCGCGCCCGCCCAGCGCCACCCACACCGCCGCTTCAATGGAGTTGGTGGGCGACATTTCGCCGGGGTTGATGATCCCCACTTGCGGCACGTACAGCGCGCCAGCCAGGCCACACAGCACCGCGCTCAACACCCATACGAACAGCTTGAAACCGCGCGGGTCGTAGCCGCAGAACATCAGGCGGTTTTCGGCATCGCGCACGGCGGTCAGCACGCGCCCGAACTTGCTGCGTGCCAGGCGCCAGCCGAGGAACAGGCTGCTGACCAACAGCACCACGGTGGCGAAAAACAACGCTGCACGGGTCGCGGGCTCGGTGATGCCGAAGCCCATGATTGTTCGAAAGTGAGTGAAGCCGTTGTTGCCGCCAAAGCCGGTCTCGTTGCGAAAAAACAGCAGCATCCCGGCGAAGGTCAGGGCTTGGGTCATGATCGAGAAGTACACGCCCTTGATCCGTGAGCGGAAAGCAAAGAACCCGAACACCAGCGCCAGCAAGCCTGGCGCCAGCACCACCAGGCACATGGCCCACCAGAAGTGATCGGTGCCCACCCAGTACCACGGCAGCTCGGTCCATGACAGGAAGGTCATGAAAGCCGGCAGCTCATCGCCCGACGCCTGACGCATCAGGTACATGCCCATGGCGTAGCCGCCGAGCGCGAAGAACAGGCCGTGGCCCAAGGACAGCATGCCCGCGTAGCCCCACACCAGGTCCAGTGCCAGGGCGACGATGGCGTAACACAGGATTTTGCCGACCAGCGTCAGGGTATACGCCGACACGTGCAGCGGGCTGTCGGCAGGCAGCAACGACAGCGCCGGCAACGCCAGCAGGATCACTAGCGCGATCACGCCGATCAGCGCCGTAGCAGTCGGTCCGGCTTTTTGTGTTGCGGTGATTAGCAATGGCTGGTTCATCAGTCGATCACCCGTCCTTTAAGCGCGAAAAGGCCTTGCGGGCGTTTCTGAATGAACAGAATGATCAGCCCCAGGATAAGGATTTTGCCGAGCACCGCACCGATCTGCGGTTCCAGGATTTTGTTCGCGATGCCCAGTCCCAACGCCGCGTACACCGTGCCCGCCAATTGCCCAACACCGCCCAGCACCACCACCAAAAACGAATCGATGATGTAGCCCTGGCCCAGATCGGGGCCGACGTTGCCGATCTGGCTCAGGGCCACGCCGCCCAGCCCGGCAATGCCCGAGCCGAGGCCGAAGGCGAGCATGTCCACGCGCCCGGTGGGCACGCCACAGCAGGCGGCCATGTTGCGGTTTTGGGTGACGGCGCGGACGTTGAGGCCCAGACGGGTTTTGTTCAACAACAGCCAGGTGAGCCACACCACCGCCAGCGCGAAGACGATGATGACCAGCCGGTTGTACGGCAGCACCAGGTTGGGCAATACCTGAACGCCGCCCGACAGCCACGCCGGGTTGGCCACTTCGACGTTCTGCGCGCCAAACAGCAGGCGCACCAGTTGAATCAGGATCAGGCTGATGCCCCAAGTCGCGAGCAGGGTTTCCAGCGGTCGCCCGTAGAGGTGACGAATGATCGTGCGCTCCAGCACCATGCCCACCCCGGCCGTGACGAAAAACGCCACGGGCAGCGCCAGCAGCGGGTAGAACTCGATGGCGGCGGGTGCAAAACGCTGGACCAGCACCTGCACGCAGTACGTGGCGTAAGCGCCGAGCATCAGCATTTCGCCGTGGGCCATGTTGATCACGCCCAACAGACCGAACGTGATTGCCAGCCCGAGGGCCGCCAGCAGCAGGATCGAGCCCAGTGACAGGCCGCTGAACGCCTGGCCCAGCAGATCGCCGATCAGCAACTGGCGCGTGACTTGCGCCAGGCTGGTTTCGGCGGCGGTGCGTACGCCGGCATCGGTTTCGACGTCCGGTTGCAGCAAGGTTTCAAGTCGGGTACGGGCCAACGGTTCGCCGGTTTCGCCCAGCAGGCGCACCGCCGCCAGCCGCACGGCGGGGTCGGCGTCCACCAGTTGCAGGTTGGCCAATGCAAGGCTCAGGGCGGTGCGTACCCCCTCATCGGTTTCGAGGGTCAGGCGACGATTGAGCAGTGCGAGCTGGGCAGGGCGGGCCGTTTTTTGCAGCTGTTGCGCGGCGCTCAGGCGCTGTGTGGGGTCCGCCGCCAGCAGTTGATGGCTGGCCAGTGCGGTCTCGATCAAGCTGCGCAGGCGGTTGTTCAGGCGCACGGTTTTAGGCTGGCCATCGACGATCAATTGGCCGTTCTGTAACCCGCTGAGCAGTGTGGTTCGCGCAGGCTCGGGTTGGGCGGCCCAGCCCTCCAGCAACGCGACCTGTGTGGGCAGGCTGGCGGCGGCAAAGTCGCTGGCGTCATCGGCCTGCGCACCCAACGGCACGAGCAGCAGGCAGGCGACGATAAAGCGGTAAAAGGCAGTGGGCATCGTGTGCGTCCCTGTAAGCGCGGCGTCCTCTCCCTCCCCGAAGGTCGAGGGGAAGAGGGGCCTTTGACGGTGTTATTGACCTTTCACCGGGTGATCCGGTTTTTTGTCGTTGCCCGGGAGATACGGGCTCCACGGCTGGGCACGGATCGGGCCGTCGGTTTGCCATACCACGCTGAACTGCCCGTCCGGCTGGATTTCACCGATCATCACCGGCTTGTGCAGGTGATGGTTGGTGGCGTCCATGGTCAGGGTGTAGCCCGAAGGCGCGGCAAAGCTTTGTCCGGCCAGCGCTTCGCGGACCTTGTCCACGTCGGTGGACTTGGCTTTCTCCGCGGCCTGCGCCCACAAGTGAATGCCGACGTAGGTGGCCTCCATCGGGTCGTTGGTCACGGCTTTGTCGGCGCCCGGCAGGTTGTGTTGTTTGGCGTAGGCCTTCCAGTCGGCCACGAATTTCTGGTTGACCGGGTTTTCCACCGACTGGAAGTAGTTCCACGCTGCCAGGTTGCCTACCAGCGGTTTGGTGTCGATGCCGCGCAGTTCTTCTTCGCCTACCGAGAACGCAATTACCGGCACGTCGGTGGCTTTAATGCCCTGGTTGGCCAGCTCTTTATAGAACGGCACGTTGGAGTCGCCGTTGACGGTTGAAATCACCGCCGTCTTGCCCCCGGCCGAGAACTTTTTGAGGTTGGACACGATGGTCTGGTAGTCGCTGTGGCCGAACGGGGTGTAGACCTCGTCGATGTCTTTATCCGCTACGCCTTTGGTGTGAAGGAAGGCGCGCAGGATTTTGTTGGTGGTGCGCGGGTACACGTAGTCGGTGCCCAGCAGCACGAAGCGTTTGGCGCTGCCGCCGTCTTCGCTCATCAGGTACTCGACGGCCGGGATGGCCTGTTGGTTCGGCGCGGCGCCGGTGTAGAACACGTTGGGCGACATTTCTTCGCCTTCGTATTGCACCGGGTAGAACAGCAAACCGTTGAGTTCTTCAAACACGGGCAATACCGACTTGCGCGACACCGAGGTCCAGCAGCCGAACACCACGGCGACCTTGTCTTGCGTCAGTAACTGGCGCCCCTTCTCGGCGAACAACGGCCAGTTCGAGGCGGGGTCGACCACGACGGCTTCAAGCTGCTTGCCGTTCACGCCGCCCTTGGCATTGATCTCATCAATGGTCATCAACGCCATGTCTTTGAGCGACGTTTCGGAGATCGCCATGGTGCCGGACAGCGAGTGCAGAATGCCGACCTTGATGGTCTCGGCTGCCTGCACCGTCCAGGTCATGCCCATGGCAACGATGGAGGCTGTGAGGGTGAAAGCTTTGATCAAGTGACGACGCTGCATGGTGCGATCTCCAGAGTTCTGATGGTTGGCGAGCCAATACCTGCACTGACAAGGGCTATAGCAAGGGCTGTGCCGGATTGGTCGGTGCCTCTGAAACCGGGGTTTGCACACAAAATGTGCTTTTTTTCGCACCATCAGAGCGCCCGTCAGGGCTGGCGGTGCACGCGAGTGCGCCGCCTTGGTGCCTGGCACGGGAGACGGGCACCGGCTGCGAAGGGACGTCTGAACGGGGGCGTTTGAGACGCGCGGGATTTTATTATTTAAATATGACCTCCCTTCGGGGCGGCTCCTGATGATGTGGAAGCGCGACCGCGTTGCGCTAAATCATCTGAATCAGGAGAGTGAACGTGAGCCAATTTTTCCACGAGCGCATCGAGCGCGGCACGGCCGCGAAAACGGTGCCGCTGCCCGCCTTAAGCCCGGCGTTTGCGTATGCCGATGATGCGGCCCGTTTCGCCCACGAAATGATTGGCGATCGACGTGAGGGCGAGTACGGCGGAGTCATCCTGCAACACCATGACGGAAAGTTTTTCGCCACGTTACCCGTCAAGGGTGAGAGCAGGATGTTCTCTCACGAGCTGGTGCTGTCGACAGACGCCGACAATAATTTTTTGCACCCCCCCGGTTATACCTGCCATGCGTTCTATCACTCGCACCCCAACAACTACGCCGAGGTGAAGCGGTATTTTGCGCAGTGGTCAAAAGAGTCGGTCGAGACGTCGATGAACTTCTTCTCACCCCCCGATGTGGTGTTCACCGTGGGCATGCGCGGGTTCGCAGGCGTAGGTTATTTATCGGGCCTCAATGGTTCGCTGATCAAATATGTACCCAGCGGGTCCGAGCAAGAGGCCGCGTTGGTGCAGAACTATCAGAAAGGTTTGGTCCGAGCCAAGCAGTTGATCAGTTACGTGCATGAGTTAGCGGCTGTTGGTGAACTCAGCGTGATTCAAACCAATGACATCTGGGGCTGGAAAGTCGGAAAGGTCGACGCAGACTTTAAGATTTACAACCCGGCGACGCTTCCTCAGGGGCCAAACAAGCAGATTCAGCAACCGGCCTACAGCCCCGTGTTTTCAAGCCTGCTGGATGCGGTGAAATACACTCGGCTGCGCCTGTACCAACAACCTGAACAGCAGTTCGGCTACCTCCTCAAGTACAAGGATCAGGAGCAATACCTGGCGACTGAGCCCGTGCCCGGCGCTGAAAAACTGTTTAAACCTGACGCCGTGTTCACGCTCAACGCAGCGGGGGCTGTGGTCATCCCCCGTAATCTGGATGTGGTGGCCCAGTATTACTGCGACAACCTGTATCACGCGCCGGATCAGGTGCCCGCGCAGCAGCGTCAGGTCTACAAGCGTTTCGTCGAGCCCGACGCCATGGCGCAGGGCATTCGCCTGTCACTGGCCCTTCGGTTTGGGCGGGACGTGGCACCGCTGCCCCTCTACATCACGGTGCGTGACGGCGCCTTGCTTGAGTATCAACCGTCCAGCACGTTGGCCGAAGAACCTTATATGCGAACGCTCAGCCTGGCTGAAGGGGGTGGGCTGGCGATCAAGCGTGACCTGCTGGGCGGCCACGTTACCCCCACGGCCTATGTCCATCGGCTGGCGCAAATGGGGACGCTGAAGGTGCTGTACCACAGCGATCTGTGGGGGTTGCCAGGCACGGTCGATCAACACTGGACGCCTTATGCGCGCCTGAGTCGCAGGGCCTTGAGCCCGTCTTTTTTAACGATGGATGACGCTGCCCGTTATGTTCACCGCAAGATTAAAAAGTCACCGAATGCGGACCGTATCTTCGGAGGGTTGATATTTCAGCGCCTCGACCAGCGCTTTGTGGCCACCGAGCCGTTGGCGGGTCGCGGTGAGACCTTTGATCCTTACGGCATCATCCCCGCTGAACGCCTTGACCTGACCCCCACGGGCGGAACCATTGTGGGTTTTTACCATTCTCATCGGCCGCAAGACTCGATGTTGTTGCCGCCGGGTGTCGAACAACAGCTCTACGCGGACATGCTGGAACCCCATGAAGTGTGTGCCGCCATCCAGGACCGTGACTGGGCGCCGGTGCGCTTTCTGTCGACCCCGCAAGGCGCGTTGCTCAAATACGTGCCCAGTGGCACTGACCGGGAAAAGAAATTCCTTGCTCGCGTCGCCCCCCCGGTGAGCAACCCTGAAAACGTGCGGCACAACGCGCTGCAACTCAAGTTGCGCACGCATACGCTCAAGGCCACCGAATACGTGGGGCAGATCGTGCGCACCGGTGATTTGTATGTGGTGGAAGGCAACACCCTTTGGGGCAATCCGGGCAAGGTCACGACCCACTGGAAGCCTTCACCTGAACCGGCACCCGTGCCACTGGCGACCGAGCAGCCCGCCTTAAGCCCGGTGTTTACCCAGGCGCAGGATGCGGCGCGCTATGCCCACCACCGCATGGGGGCGCGCACGAAGCGCCAGTTCGGTTTTATTCTCAAGAGTGTTCACAGCGAAGAGTTTGTCGCGACGTACCCGCTCGAAGGTGGCGGTCTGGGGCTGGATCGGGTGTTCCCCCGCAAACCCTCCGAGCGCGACAACACACTGCCCGGCGATTTCAAAATCCATGGGGTTTACCTGGGAACGCCCGCGACGTATTTCTCATCACCCTCGCACGTGAAGGACGTGCGCAACCTCAATACGCTGCTGGGGTTTGTGACCCCTGACGATTTTGCCGACGCGCTGGGTCTGGTGAACCTGGTCAAACAGCAGCGGGGCGCGTTCACGGGCGACGTGCCGCTGTACCTGTCGACTAACGACGGCGCGTTGCTCAGCTATGTGCCGGTCAACCTGTGGGCACAGCTGACCTCCGGTCTGTTTGGTTCTTGGGGCCGCCCGTTACTGACGCAGATCCTGAACGGTGAATTGCACGTGACGGAGTACGTGCATCAGGTGGCGGCCAACGGCCAACTGGAGGTCGTAATAAAGAGCGCCCTGTGGAATGCACCGGGGCACGTTACGCAACAGTGGGTGCCTTATAAAAAGGCGGCGGCGATGCCGTTTCCGGCCACCCGACGCTTCCCGCTCAGCCCGGTGTTTGCCCACCCCGATGACGCCGCCCGCTATGTGCACGCGCACATCCCGCACCCCAACCAGTTGAATGTGGTCGCCGCCATTCTGGGCAAGGCCGACTACAACACCTATGTCGCCATTGAGCCGAACTCGGGCGGGGAAGTGGCCAATGCGCCGCAAACCCTGCTGTTCACCCACAAGCACGTGGACGGCCAGTTGCACCCGGTGCCGCTGTTTGCCGCCGGGTATTCGCGCAAGCACCTGCTGTTTTCGCGGGCGTATTCATCGCAGGCGGGTTACAGCGCGCTTGAAAATAACTTGCTGAACAACATGTTCTGGCCAGTGGATATTTGCTACGCCACCCGCCTGCTAAAAACCTATGACAGTGACAACAGTTTTGAGGTGATCTACCACTCGACCAATGATGGCGCCCTGCTCAAATACCGGCGCGGCGCGACCCTGGCGACGCAGCAACTGTGTGAGTCCATCAGCGGCTCAAACCTGACCTATGAGGGGTACTTTGCCGAGAACTATGAACCTGACCGCACCACTCGCCGTTACTACGAAAAGGCGCCCGAGCCTCAAAAGCCCGTCGAGCTGCTGACCCGCGTTCTCAATACGGGGCAACTGAGCGTGATTACGGTCAGCCGCACTTGGCCGAACAAGGGCGAGGTGCAGCACACCTTGACGATCAACATCGAGCCTGCACCGGGGTTGTTCGAGTGGGACGATCCTCGCAAGGTGCAACTGGTGCCCACCAACGGCGCGGACACGCCTTCCGCGCCCTGGCATGACGAGCTTTAGCGTTTGCGCATCAGGCCAATAAAAAACAACCCGCCAATCGCCGCCGTCGCCACGCCGATGGGCAGGTCTTCAGGGGCGATCAGGGTGCGGGCCGCGACGTCGACCCAGACCAGAAACACACTGCCCAGCAGCGCTGAGACCGGCAGCAAGCGGCGATGTTCTGCACCCACCAGACGGCGGGCAATGTGCGGGATCATCAAGCCGACAAAACCAATCGAACCGCTGATGGCCACCAGTACGCCGGTCATTAGCGAGGCGATCAGAAACACCCGCAGGCGCACGTTGCGTGCATTCAGGCCGAGGGTGACGGCGGTTTGTTCGCCCGCCATCAGGGCATTCAGCGGGCGGGCCATGCCCAACAGCAGCACCAGCCCCAGCAACACGCTGGCGCCGGGGATGGCCAGCAGTTCCCAGCGCGCCAGCCCCAGACCGCCGAGCATCCAGAACAGCACGGCGGAACTGGCGCGGTGGTCGCCCAAAAACAGCAAGGTGTTGGCCACGGCCATCATCACAAACGACACCGCCACGCCGCATAACAGCAGGCGGTCACTGTCCAGTCGGCCCTGACGGCTGGCGATGACCAATACCAGCAGCATGCTCAGCAACGCGCCAATAAAGGCCGCGATGGGCAGGGTCAGTAAACCGATGATCTCGCCCACGTGCAGCACCACGATCACGGCGCCCAAGGTGGCGCCGCTGGTGACGCCCAGCAGGTGCGGGTCCGCCAGCGGGTTGCGGGTCACGGCTTGCAGCACCGCGCCGATCAAGGCCAGCCCGGCCCCGACCAGCGCACCCAGCAGCATGCGCGGCACCCGTATCAGCCACACGATGTGTTCCTGCCCGGCGCTCCAGTTCACCTCGCCAATCCCGAACAGCTTGTGCAGCACGATGTGCCACACCACGTCCACGGGCACCCGCGCCGGGCCGAACCCAAGCGACACGACGCACGAAACCAGCAGCACAGCGCCCAGCCCCAACAGCAATAGCGCATAGCGACGCGCCATCATTGCGGATGAAAGCCTTTGGCCAGGGTCTGGATGGCCAGCACGTTGTCGATACCCGGCGTGGCCTGGACGTAGGGGATGACGATGAAGCGTTTGTGACGGATTGCGTCCACCGATTGCAGCGCGGGGTGGGTTTCCAGGAAGTGCTGTTTCTGTTCGGCCGTCACTTCGCTGTAGTCGACGATCACGATCACCTCGGGATTACGTTCGACCACGGTTTCCCAGTTGATGCGCGTCCAGCTGGCGTCGATGTCGCTGAGGATGTCGTTACCGCCTGCCGCTTCAATCAGCGCGTGCGGGATGCCCAGACGGCCGCTGGTCATGGCGCGGTCTTCACCGCTGTCATACAGGAAGACCCGCGGTTTTGAGGCGGGAAGGGTCTTTTGCACCTCAGAAATTTCTTGCTGCATGTGAGCGATCAGCGCGTTGGCACGGTCCTGCACGTCGAAGATTTTGCCGAGGTTGCGCAGGTCGTTGTAGGTGTCTTCCATGCTGGCTGGCGGGCGCTTCATGACAAACGCGCAAGACTCGGTCAGCTCGTACACATTGATGCCCAGCGGTGTCAGGGTCTGGGGAGTCAGGTCGCCGCCCACACGCATGCCGTAGTCCCAGCCGGCAAAGAAGAAATCCACATTGGCATTGAGCAACGTTTCAACGGACGGGTACTTGCTCGCCAGTTCGGGCAGGCCGTCGAGGATCACCTTCATTTGCGGGGTGACGGCCTTCCAGCCGCTGATGCCGCTGTAACCGGTCATGTGCGGCTTCAGGCCGAGGGCCAGCATCATGTGCGTCATGTTGATGTCATGACTGACGGCATGCTTGGGGGCTTCATTGAAGGTCACGTCACGGTTGCAGCTTTGGATCGTCAGCGGGTAGCGGGTGGCGTCGGCCTGGGCCAGTTGAGTGCCGAACACAGCGCAGACGCAGAGAACGAGGCGGATCAGGTTCATGGTTGGGTTATCCAGGTGATGCGCGGGTAGCCGGCCAGCGGATGTTCATCGATCAGGGCGTCGACGCCAAACACCTCGCGCAGCAGGGTGACGGTCAGCACCTCGCGAGGCGTGCCGCTGGCAACGATTTTGCCGTGGTCGATCACATACAGGCGGTCGCAAAAAGCGGCGGCGAGGTTCAGGTCATGGATGCTGGCGAGGGTGCCGATGTTCAGGCGTTTAACCAATTGCAGCAGTTGCAGTTGATAGCGCGGGTCGAGGTGATTGGTCGGCTCGTCGAGGATCAGCAGGTCCGGTTGCTGGGTCAGGGCGCGGGCCAGAATCACACGCTGTTTTTCACCGCCCGACAGGGTGGCAAACGCGTGGTCTTCAAAGCCCTGCAAGCCCACGGACGCGAGGGCGTTTTGCGCCAACTGGCGGTCGGTGACAGTGTCGCCGTCAAACAGCCCTTTGTGCGGGGTGCGGCCCATGGCGACCACTTCATCGACGGTCAGGCCAAAGGCATCGGGGAATTCTTGCAACACCACGGCAATGCGTTGCGCGCTCCAGCGGGGGGATTGTTGCCACAGGTTGTGTTGCTCAAGGTGAACGGTGCCGGCTTCGGGCTTGCTGAAGCGGTAGGCGCACCGCAGCAGGCTGGTTTTGCCGCTGCCATTGGGCCCGATCAACCCCACGAACTCGCCGGCGGCCACGTGCAGGTTGGCGTCACGCAGGTGGAACTGGTGATGACAATGACCGTGCCCCAGGGGGGACCAGGCGAGTTGCGTGAGGGTGAGGCGCGGCATAAGTGTCCAGGTCAAACGTTAAAAGGCGTAATCGGCCGTCACAAAGAACGAGCGCGGCTCGCCCATGATCCATTGCTGGCCGCCATTGTATTGGGTTACGGCGTACTGGCGATTAAACAAATTATTCAACCGCACGCCCAGGGTGGTGTTCGGCAGGGCGTGCCAGCTCACCGTGGCGTCTACCACGGTGTAGCTCGGCAGTTCGACGCTGTTGGCCGTGTCGGCGTAACGCGCATCGACATAGCGCACTCCGGCGCCTGCGTTCACGTCGTCGGTGATGACCTTGCTCACCCACAGGTTGGCGGTGCGACGGGGGACGTCGGTGGGGCGGTTGCCTTTGCGCGATACGCCGTCTTCGTTGAAGGTGTCGTATTGCGCCCGCACGATCGAGGCGTTGGCTTGCAGCGCCCAGCGGTTCGGCAGTTGCAGGTCGAGGCTGGCTTCCAGACCGTTTGACGATTGCTCGCCCACTTGCAGGGTGCGAGTGACGTTCGCGGGGTCAGTGGTCAGCAAATCCTTTTTGACAATGTGATACGCCGCCAGCGTCCATTCGCCCCGCTGGTCCCAGAACATCTGCTTGAAACCGACCTCGGTCTGACGCGCATGGGCCAGACCGTAGTCTTGCTGGCTCTGACTCAGGCTGATCAACCCGCCGACGCCATCCACGCTGGTGGCCTGCTGGGCATAGAGCGACATGTCCGGGGTCAGTTCATAGACCAGGCCGACTTTCCAGCTGTTGGCGGACAGGCCACGGTCGCTGCGGGTGGTGTCGCCGTTTTCGGCGAAATCATCGCGATCCAGGTGCACGATGTCGCGGCGCACGCCGGTGACCAGCGACAGTTGGTCGGTCAGCTCAGTGCGGTTTTCGGCGAACAGCGACACCTGCTGCGTCGTGCTGGTGAATTGATCGCGGTACGGCGAAGCACTCTCGAACTGGCCCCGGTTTGGGTGGTACAGATCGACAGGTTGGCCGTTGGGGGCGACATCGTCATACGGCGCATTGCTGTGCAGGCTGAAGTGGATGCGGTTGTAGTCCATGCCCACCAGGGTTTTGCTGTTGAGGCCGAACAGGTCGTGATTGAGGGTGAAGGTCTGACGGTCACCGAGTTGTTCCTGATCGTGCTTGATGCTGAAAAACCCGCTACGCAACAGGCTTTGGCTGGCCTGGTCCCACGCATGGTTTTCGGCGTTCTGCCAGCGCCGCTGGGCTTTCAAGTAATACAGTTCGTTGCTGGCGCTCAGGGTGTCGCTGATCTGCCATTCGGTGTTCAGGCGCGTCCACTGATCGTTGTAGTGCAGTTTGGCGTCGCGCACGTTGTAGTTTTTGTCGCGCAGACCCTTGTGGTAACGGCCGTTGATCAACGGCACGCCAAAGTCGTTTTGCGGTTGCTGGTCGCCGTAGTCGTGGCTCAGCGTGAAGGCCAGGTCATCCGTGGCCTGCCAGCGCAGGGCGGCGCTGATGAAGGTGTTTTCTGAATCGCCATGGTCGATCCAGCCGTTGCTTTGAGTGTGGTTGATGTTCAACCGGTAGCTCAGGGTGTCTGTCAGTGAGCCACCGCTGTCCAGCGCTTGTTGTCGGGTGTCATAGGACCCGTAGCCGATGCGCACGTGGTTTTCGATGTCGCCACTGAACGGTTTTTTCGGGATCACGTTGATCACCGCGCCTGTCGCGCCTTCGCCATACAGCACGGACGCCGGGCCGCGCAGGACGTCGATGCGTTCCACCGACCAATCGTCAACCGGGAAGGTCACGGTGCCTGCGCCGCTGTACAGGCGCACGCCGTCATACAGCTGCATGACCGAGCCTTCGCCGACGAAACCGCGGGCCGAGTACGCAGAGCCGCCGTTACCCGGTGTGCCGGTGTTGCTGATGCCGGTGGTGCGGGTCACGGCGTCTTGAACGCTGCGATCGCCACGGGCCCGGATCTGCGCGCCGGTCAGGTTTTCGACACTGGCCGGAGTTTGCAGACTGTTGAGGTTCAGGCGCGAACCGGTAGACGTGGCGGTCTTGAGGTCGATGTGGGAGTCATCGGCTTCAGGGGCCGTGATGGTCGCGGCAGGTAGCATCAAGGACGGTGCAGTGTCGTCCGCTTGCGCAGCGGTGACGGTCAGCAGGCAAAGGCTGGAGAACAGGTACTTATTCATCGGGGCAGTGAGTCGCTTTTCAAAGGTATGCCCGCTGCCTCCTGGCGGCGGGTGATGAAGCCTCAATAAAGCGGTTACACATAACCGCCTTAGTGGGTTTTTTATCAGCGCGCCATTATCCCCGAGTCTCTAGCGCGCGGCTCTCGAACTATTCACGTTGGTCATGAGTGCTGCTCACGTTGTGGTTTAGCGCGCATCAGCAATAACAACCGGTCAAGCACCCAGACGGCAATCAAAGACACGCCCACCAGCGGGAACAGCACCGCCAGCCCCAGCATGATCAGCACGCCGGTTTTCCAGGTGGGCAGCGCATGGCGCAGCGGCGGTACGCCCAAGCGGCCTTGTGGGCGACGTTTCCACCAGATCACCAGGCCGCTCACCGAACTGAGCAGAATCATCAGGCACACCAGCAGGATGGCGATCTGGTTCAGTGAGCCGAAGAGTTTTCCTTCGTGCAGCATCACGCCCATTTCAGTGGCGCGGGCGACGTTGCTGTAATGCTGCCAGCGCACATCGGCCAGCACTTGGCCGGTGTATTGATCGACATGCAGGGTGGCATCGTCACGCGGATCGTCAGCGAAGACGGCGACGGTAAAGACGCCTTCGGCGGTGGTCGGCAAGGTGATGCTGTAACCGGGTTCGACGTTGCGCCGGGTGGCGGTGTCGACCACCTGTTGCAGGGTGATGGTCGGCGCGGCCGGGCCACTTGCCTGGGCGCCGTGGCCCATGTGTTCGGCATGGGCGCCCGAGACGGGCATCGGGGTGTTCTCCATTGCCCAGGGCACGGTTTGACGGGCTGCGGTGTTGAGGCTGCGCGCTTCCAGGTCGGATTTGGGGACGTTGTTCCACATGGCCGCCGGGAACTGATTCCACAGGTCGGCGTATTGCTTGCCCCAGAAACCGGTCCAGGTCATGCCGCTGATCAACATAAACAGCAGCAATGCAGCGCCCCAGAAACCGGTGACGGCGTGCAGATCACGCCACAGCACACGCCCGCGACGGGTCAAGCGTGGCCACAGCACGCCTGCCGCCGATTGCCCGCGCGGCCACCACAGGTAAAGCCCGGAAATCACCAGCACCACGCCCCAGCCCGCGGCCAGTTCGACCAGGCGATCGCCCAGCGTGCCGATCATCAACTCGCCGTGCAGCGCTCGGGCCACGGCTTGCAGGTTGAGCTTGGCATCCTGCTCGCCCAGCACCTCGCCGTTGTAGGGGTTGATAAACACGTTCAGCTCGCGCCCGCCGTTATGGATGACAAACTGACCGCTGCGCTGCGGGTTGATCGGGGGCAGGTACTGGCTGATATGCCCCTGTGGATAAGTGGCCTGGACGCGGGTGAGTTGTTCGTCGGCGCTGAGGCTGTGATGACCGGGGCTGACGTTGATCAGGTGGTCGTAGAGCAACGGGTCAAGCTGGGGCTTGAACAGGTAAATGATGCCGGTCAGGGCCAGCAGGATCATGAACGGGGCAACAAACAGCCCGGCGTAGAAATGCCACCGCCAGGCCAGGTTGTAAAAAGAGGGGGTTGGTTGGCTCATGTGAGCGGCTCCGCAAGGTCAGCAATTGTTTTCAGGCATCACCCCGGCCCTTGCCTTAAGCACAGGACCGGAGTGAGGGGCAACGTGGTGCTTAGAAGCTCACGTCAATTTTTGTCCACAGCGTGCGGCCGGGCTCGTTGATCGGCGTCGGGTCGCTTGCCGGGTAGCCGTAACCTGCGTTGCCGGCCATGTTCAGGTGTTCGCTGTAGTTTTTATCCAGCAGGTTGTCGACCCCGGCGCTGACTTTCAGGTTTTTGCTGATGCGGTAGGCGCCGTTGAGCGAGAACACGCCAAAGCCTGCGCTTTTGTCGTAATCCTTGCCCACCACGTTACCGGCGTTGCGATCGATCCGGTCTTGCCGGGCCACCACGCGCCACAAGGCACCGGCGCTCCAGTCGTCTTCGCTGTAGGTCAGGCCGAGGCGGGTATCGAGCGGCGGCATTTGCGGCAGGGCCTTGCCATCCGTGGTGTTTTTGCCCCAGGCATACGCCAGTGTGGCGTCGGCTTTCCAGCGGGCGGTCAACTGATACGCGGCTCCCAGTTCGCCGCCCATGACCCGGGCGTTGACGTTCTGTGCCTGGGACGATCCCTTGGCGTAATCGAACAGGATGTAGTCGCGAATCTCACCGGCGTAGACCGAGGCCCAGGCTTCGAGGCGTTCGGTTTTGTATTGCAGGCCCATGTCGAGCTGGGTGGTCTTCTCGGGTTTGATCGCGTCGAATGCGTTCACCGAGCCTGCGGGGCCGGATGACGGTGAAAACAATTCCCAGTAATCCGGGAATCGCTGGGCGTGGCCCAGACCGGCGTAGACGGTGGTCGGGCTGTCAGCGAGGTCGTGTTCGTAGCGCACAAAGCCGCTGGGCAGTGTGTCGGCGCGGGTTTTATCGAGTGTCGGGTTGGGCTTGCTCATCATTCCCGAGCCAATCCGCGCGCGGAAGTCCTTGGCGGACGCACGGTCAAGGCGGGCACCGGTGATGACACGGTCGCGCTCAGCGGCGTACCAGGTCAGTTCGCCAAAGGCCCCGTAATTGTGGAAGTCGGCGTCTTTGCTCCAGTTCTGGTCCTTGTAGGTGTCGATGCCCATTCCCATACGTTTGCGGTGTTCGTTGGTCTGAGCGTCGATGCCGCTGATCAATTGATAGTCGGCCCAGCGCCAGGTGGCCTTGATGCGTGCGCCCAGGGTGCGGCGATCGACGTTGGAGGCCATGGGCCCGGCCATCATGCCGGTGCCGGACGGGGTGCGCAGGGTGTAGTTGTCCATCACGTGGTCGGCGTAGTTGTAGTAAACCTGCGCTTCGACCTTATCGAGCACTTCACCGATGTTGGACTTTTCAAAGCGCAGGCCCAGGCTTTCGCGCTTGTACTGGCTGCCGTCCATTCCGCGACCGGCCGAACGTGCCTCGCCGTCGCCCTTGCCGGCAGTGAGTTCCAGCAGGGTGTCGGCATCGGGGGTCCATCCGAGGGCGATGTCGCCGTTCCATTTGTCATAACGTGACGGCACCGTGTCGCCATTGCCGTCTTTGTAATCGTCGGAATGCGCGGTGTTGCCGATCACCCGCACATAACCCAGCGGGCCCCCGGCGGCGGCGTCGATGGTTTTGTCGAAGCGGCCATTGGAACCCGCCAGCACACTGGCGTTTACCCGCGTGCCCAGCTCACCAAAGTGCTCGGGTGCGCGATCAAACAGGATGGTGCCCGCTGAGGCGCCTGGCCCCCAGAGCACGGTCTGCGGGCCTTTGATTACGGTGAGTTGATCGTAGGTTTCCGGCGAAATGTAGGACGTTGGGGCGTCCATTCGGCCAGGGCAGGCGCCGAGCATCATGCCGCCGTTGGTGAGGATGTTCAGGCGTGATCCGAACATGCCGCGCAAGACCGGATCGCCGTTGGTGCCGCCGTTGCGGATCAGGGCAAAGCCGGGGATGGTTTTGAGGTAGTCGCCGCCGTCGCTGGCGGGCACGGGCTGACGCGGGTCTTTCGGGTTGGTGACGATGGTCAGCGGGGAACTGGGCGCCACGGCAGTCACTACCGTCGGGCTGAGTTCACGCACGTGCCCGGCGTGCTCATCCACGGGGTCGGCGGCCAGAGCCAGCGGGGCGAACAACGCGCAGCACA
Organism: Pseudomonas lundensis; assembly: GCF_015377145.2. Classification (NCBI taxonomy): domain Bacteria; kingdom Pseudomonadati; phylum Pseudomonadota; class Gammaproteobacteria; order Pseudomonadales; family Pseudomonadaceae; genus Pseudomonas; species Pseudomonas lundensis. The sequence continues at coordinate 4,299,808 of NZ_CP062158.2, read as the reverse complement.
GCGCGCTCAGGGCGAAGGGGAGCACCGTCTGGGGGTGAGGCAAACGGGAGGCAGCAGTAAAACGGGACATAAACATTCCAATATTCAATCGAATACAACACGGCCACGCGCCTGCCTGGGGCAGGGCATAAGACGGGCCAAGGTGAAGTTGTTGTGTCGGTGTTTAAAGGAAGGCGGGCGGCGCGCGTGATCGGGCGCCGGGGAAGACCGGTTGCCGGGCGTGGCCCAGCCGGGGGTTGGACGCCAGATAACTTTCGGGCTCAGGGGGATTGAACAGGGCCAGGTCAACCGTGCCGGGGAGCGCGGGGCAACTGAACAGCAGTGTGCAGTACCCGCATTTTTCCCACATGGCGTGGTGGTCAGCGGACGGTTGTTGAGGCTCGGCGTGTTCGCTGTGCGCCGACACCCGCATGTCCATCGGCATGGGCATGGAGGCGTGATGATCCATCGGCATCGCTTGGGAAATCAGCGGGCCGATGAAAATCATCAACATGGCAAACAGGCTTAACCAACTGCCGCGGATCTGCGACATGGGCGGCCTGGCGCGACGGGCGCTCACGGGGCTCAAAGACCTTGGCGGTTAGTGGGCGTGCGAGGTTTCCTTGCTGGCGCCCGGTGCCTGTTTCTGCACGTTTACGTCGACTTGCACAGCGCCTGCCTTTTCAAAGTGCAGGGTCAGGGGGAAGCGCTTGCCGTCTTGCAGCAGGCTGCGGTCTTTGAGGTTGAACAGCATCACGTGGTACGCCATGGGGGCAAACGTGACAGTGCCCCCTGCCGGGACATCCACCGTGGGCACGCGCTGCATTTTCATCAGGTCGCCCTGCATGACGTGCTCGTGGATCTCGGCTTTTTCGGCAATCGGGGTGTCTGCGCTCAACAAGCGGTCGGCGGTGTCGCCGGTGTTCTTGATGATGAAATACGCCGCGACGGTCGGCGCATTGGGCGGCAGCTCCTGGGACCAGGGGTGAGCGATCTCCAGCGCACCAGCGGTGTATTGATGAGCGTTGGCGAAACAGGCAGGCAACATCAAAGCCGCCGCCATCAGGGCGTGCTTGACCAGTGACAGATTCAACATGGTAATTCTCCGGAACGATTCAAAGCGCAAAGGGGTTGCGAGGATGAATCACACCAGAGGAGAGGCGCGGGGGTTGAGGCTTGGCCATTGCTGGCGCGGGGTAGGGCGTTTCAGGTGATCCGGCACTTGGCTATGGCCGTGCTCGATGGCCGCGAAATACAGCGTCGGGACATGGGACGGCAAGGCCACCAGTGGCGCCGAGCCCGAGCAGCACCAGCAATGCTGCATGGTGGAATGATCGTCGTTCTGGCTGTCGCCAGCGTCAACCTTGCCCAGCGACACGGCTACCATTTTGGTACCGGTCGAGGTGCAAAAGCTGCTCCACATGAACTGCTCGGTGGACGCCTGACGGGCACCGCTCATCGCCCCTGCCGTCGACATGGCGAGCATGTTGAACAGCACTGCGAAGCAGGCGATCCAGGCAAATGCAAAGCGTTGTCGGGACATGACGAATTCCGTGAGTGGAGTGATCAAGGGCGCTATTTAGCCTGAATGATCGGCGTAAGTAAAAAGGCCGGGTGCGGCGAAGTGTCGCCCGGCATTGCTGGCTAACCTCAGGCCGCGCTTGCGTGGAGTTTAAGTCCGAGCGCTTTCATGACTTTAATGATCGTTGCGAACTCCGGATTGCCGCTGCTGCCGAGGGCTTTGTAGAGGCTCTCGCGGCCTAACCCGGTGTCCCGAGAGATCTGGCTCATGCCTTGGGCGCGCGCTATATCGTTAAGCGCGGCACGAATCAGGCTGCCATCACCCGGATCTTCCTCGAAACAGGCATCGAGGTATGCAGCCATTTCTGAAGGGGTTTTCAAATAGTCAGCAGTATCGAAACGGGTAAATTGTTCGGTCATTGTTCAGTCCTCACAACTCAATGTTTTTGCTATATGTTTTGCGCGTTTTATGTCCCGCACCTGTGTTGTTTTATCGCCGCCCATGAGCAACAGGTAAATGACTTCTCCCTTGCGTGCGTAGTAAACGCGGTAGCCGGGCCCGCAATGAATGCGCATTTCGTAAACACGATCCCCCACAGGTTCGCAGTCCGCAAAATGCCCTAATCCTGCGGCTCTAATGCGGGCCAAAATACGTGCTTGCCCGGTTTTGTCTTTTAATGAGCTTAGCCATTTTGCGAATTCATGGGTTTGTTCGAGAGTGATCATGGAACGAATCGTATCTCGCAGGATACAACATCGCTACTGAATACACATTCACAAATATTTTTCTTGCTTCAATACCTCAAGCACTTCCCCAACCCCCCAAAACACCCGATCTACCTCCGCCAATTCGGGGCGTTTGAGGATCAACACGGGCACGCCGCGTTCGCGGGCAACCTCCAGTTTGGGCTCGGTGGCGCAGCTGCCGCTGTTTTTGCTGATCAGTACATCGATGTGTTGCTGCTCAAACAGGCGCCGTTCGTCGTCGATCCTGAACGGGCCGCGGGCGCCGATGACCGTGCAGCGTTCGTTGCCGGGATACGGGTCCAGCGCGCGCAAGGTCCAGAATTGATCGGCGGGAATTTCGTGCAAATGCGCCAGCGGTTCTTTGCCCAGCGTGAACAGCGGGCGTTTGAAAGGCGTGAGCGCCGTGACCAGTTCGTCCCAGTCCGCCACCTCACGCCAATCGTCGCCGGGTTGCGGCTGCCAGACCGGACGCCGCAACGCCCAGCATTCAATACCGCAGGCGCGGGCGGCCAAGGCTGCATTGCCGCTGATTTGCGCGGCATACGGGTGTGTCGCATCCAGGAGCACATCGATGTGCTGCTCGCGCATATAGCGGGCCAAACCCTCGGCACCGCCGTAGCCGCCGACCCGTACTTCACAGGTCAGGTCAGTCGGCACACGGCCCACCCCGGCGAGGCTGTACACGTGCTGTGGCCCCAGGGTGCGGGCAATGGCCAGCGCTTCGGTGACGCCGCCCAGCAGTAAAATCCGTTTCATTCAAAGGCTCCCGCATGGCCCACAATCCCGCCCTGGCGGTCGATGGCGAAGACTTCAACCTGTACCTGGGTGGGCACCACGCTGCGAGCGAAGTTCAGCGCGTGCTGACACACCGCGTCGCCCAAGGCGATGCCGGCTGCATGGGCCATGGCCAAGGCTTGCTGGCTGGTGTTGGCCTGACGAATGGCGGTTTGCAGTGCGGCGTCAGCCCCAATGGCGGCGGCCCAGTCAGCCAGTTGCGGCAGGTCGATGCTGGAGTGGCGACTGTGTAAATCCATGTGCCCGGCAGCCAGTTTGCTGATCTTGCCGAAGCCGCCGCACAGGCTCAATTTATCCACAGGGACTTTGCGCAGATGCTTGAGCACCGCGCCCACGAAGTCGCCCATTTCGATCAGCGCGATCTCCGGCAGGTTGTACACGCGGCGCATGGTGTCTTCGCTGGCATTGCCGGTGCAGGCGGCGATGTGCAGGTAGCCGTTGGTCTTGGCCACGTCGATGCCCTGATGGATCGAAGCAATGTACGCCGCGCACGAGAACGGGCGCACGATGCCGCTGGTGCCCAGAATCGACAGGCCGCCCAGAATTCCCAGTCGCGGATTCATGGTTTTCAGTGCCAGCGCTTCGCCGTCGCGGACGTTGACGGTCACTTCAAACCCCCCGGCGTAATCGCAATCACGGGCCAGTTGCAGTAGGTGATCGGTGATCATTTTGCGCGGCACCGGGTTGATCGCCGGTTCTCCCACGGCCAGTACCAGACCGGGCCGGGTGACGGTGCCTACGCCCTGGCCAGCCACGAAGACGACGCCCGCGGCGGGGATCAGGCGCACTTGCGAGTACAGCAGCGCGCCATGGGTCACGTCCGGGTCGTCGCCCGCGTCTTTCAGGGTGCCCGCCTCGGCGCCCCCGGCCAGCAGGCGACAAAACTCCAGGCGCATCGTCACCACCTTGCCCTTGGGCAGGGTGATTTCAACGGCGTCATGACACACGCCACTTAGCAACAGGCGTGCGGCAGCCAGGCTGGTGGCCGTCGCGCAACTGCCCGTGGTCAGGCCGCTGCGCAGCGGCGCGGGTTGTTCAGCGGTTTCGTCACGCATCGTGGGGTTTGGTCACATCTAACAGGGTGATCGGCAGCGCTTGGCGCCAAGTGTCGAACTCCCCCAGCGGCCGGGCGTGAGCGACGTGCAGACGGGTCAGTTCCCCGCCATGCAGCGCGCGCCAGTTCATCAGGTGCAGTTCGCTTTGCAGGGTGACGGCATTGGCCACCAAGCGGCCACCGGGCTTGAGTTGCTGCCAGCACGTGTCGAGAACGCCTTCGCGGGTCACGCCGCCACCAATGAAAATCGCGTCGGGGCGTTCGAGCCCGGCCAGCGCATGCGGGGCCTTGCCGCGGATCAAGCGCAGGCCGGGTACGCCCAGCGCGTCACGGTTGTGTTCGATTAACTGCTGACGGCCCTCATCAGCTTCGATCGCCAGCGCGCGGCAGCTCGGGTAGCTGCGCATCCACTCAATGCCAATCGAGCCACTGCCCGCGCCTACGTCCCACAACAGTTGGCCGGGCAGGGGCGCGAGACGCGCCAGGGTCATGGCGCGCACGTCACGCTTGGTCAACTGGCCGTCATGCTTGAACGCGCTGTCGGGCAGCCCGCCGATACGCGACAGCGGGTGCGCGTCGTGAGAGGCAATGCATTCGATGGCAATCAGGTTCAAGTCGGCCATGTCGCAGGCGTTCCAGTCGTCGGCGCTCGCCTCGATGCGCCGTTCGGTCGGGCCACCAAGGTGTTCCAGCACATGCACCCGGCTCGGGCCAAAGCCGCGCTCGCGCAACAGCTCGACGACGGCAGTCGGGCTGCTGGCGTCATTGCTCAGCACCATCAGGCGCACACCGCTGTGCAGGTGGGCATTGAGCGCAGCCACGGGCCGCGCCACCACCGAGAGCGTCACAACGTCCTGCAGCGCCCACCCCAAACGCGCCGCCGCCAGCGAGAAAGACGACGCTGAGGGCAGTACGTGCATTTCGTCGCCGGGGATCACACGCGCCAGACTGGCACCCACGCCGAACAGCATCGGATCGCCGCTGGCCAGCACGCAGACCGGTTCGCCGCGCAGTGCCACTACCGGCGCCAGCGAAAAGGGGCTGGGCCACGTCAGGCGTTCAGCGCCGATGCAGGCTGGCAGCAAGTCCAGCTGGCGCTGCCCGCCGAACACCCGCGCAGCGCTCAACAGCGCGCGCCGGGCCGTTTTGCCCAGACCGCTGAAGCCGTCTTCACCAATTCCCACAACTGTTAGCCAGGGCGACATGCCAATCCTCTTGTTAAACGCCGAAGTCATCGTTTACCCGCCTGTGCAAGGCGGTGCGCATGATAGCGCGCCTTGTGCCTGTCGGTTGCGCACGCGTGTCAGGAGCACGCCTTAACTATGTAGCGCCAGGGGCGGGAAGGGCCACGGTAGCGTTTGGGAACACCTCTGGGGCCCGACAGGCGGTCCCGACAACCGTCAGGAGTTTCCATGAACCTTATTGCACACGCGGCGTTGACCGAGCAGGCCTTGCATGCCCTTTACCTGCGCGGTCTTGACGCTGCGCAAACAGCCGGGGTTATCGGCGCGTTTGAACATGACTGGCTGAGCCAGGCGCTGACTGCCGTGCCCGATGAAACCGGCAATGCGATCCCCGCTCACGTCAGCAGCGTGTTTTTGAGTCGGCATCAGTCCCGTACGGCGCAGTGGGCAGGTGCATTGCTGCTGACGCACACAGCCGCCACGCAGTCCCCGGTATTTCTGCTGACCCCGCTGGGGGCATTGGAAAAATTCAATGACATCGAGGCGCTGAGCGCTGCGTTGGAACTGCTGCTGGATGATCCCTTGCTGCGTGAACCGGTGCTGCGTTTTTGCCCGGTGGACGTGCGACCGTTCCTGAGCCTGACGGGCGAGCTGACCCTGCGAACCCGTGACGTGCCCGCGCCGGTCCTGACGTACCTCAGCCAGACACTGAAAGATTTTCTGACCGCCAGCCAGGCCGATACGCTGGAACGGCTGCTGGCCACGCCCACTCTGAGGGCCTTGGTGGATCAACAGTTACAGGTTCAGCTGGAGCTGCACTTTGCCGGGCAGCCCGTGACGGCTCAAAACATTCACCGGGCCAATACGCCGCAGGGTCAGACACCTGACGACCCCGGCCCCAGCCTGAGCAGCGTCGCGCTGGAGTTGTTTGTTAACGGCCAGTTAGCAACGGACCGTTCATACACCTGGACCGGCCCTTTTACCCGAAGTCCGGCAGAAAGTGACGCCGACCTGGATCGGCGATTTACGCGTGTGCTCACGGCGGCGACCGAGCAACTCATGACCCGTATGAGCGAAGCGATGTCTGTTTTTTGGGACCTGCCTGCGGGCCCCCAGCCGAGCCCGCATGCGTATGGCGTCGCACGGCTGGGTGATGTGTTTTTTCAGCACCTGGTGCAAGCCCGTCAGGCAGGCGAAATCTCTGCGCAGACGTTTCAGGCTCTGCAACAACTGCTTGCCTCACAGCATGACCCCGCACGCATCGGGGCGGCTCGCCTGTTGGTGTCGCAGGGCAATGGCACTGAGGTCGAGCTGGCGGGGTTGTTGTGCCTTTATTTTCCGGGGCAAAACAATGGCGTGTACGTGTTCAGTGCCTCGACCGGGCTGGTGAGCATATCGACCCGTGCACGGCTTTCCAGCTATGTGCTGAGCAAGCTGCGCAGCCCTGCCACATTTGACACCATTGCTCGTCATGCGCCTCAGGATCAGCATCCCTTGCTGGCCGGCATGGTCTCGCCCACGCTGCGTGTCGAAAACATTGCCGGTGCGGTCTTTGAAGATTGCATTCATGCCGTACGGGCCAAGCAGATCCGCGACCTGGTTTATCTGGCGGGCCAGTATCAGGACCGTCGACTGGCGCTGGCTGCGGTGGACCACGCACTCGATATGCGCGCGCTGATCGATCCCGGTCTGTTGGCGCTCAATAGCCGGGGGCGCTGGGACAGTCGGTTTTTGCCCGACAGCAATGGCTTGCCGCTGGCCGTCAACGAGAACGGTTTGTCCGACGTGTTGAGTCTCAAACTGCCCAAGACCCTGGCCCAGAGGGATGCGTTACTCAGGCAGTGGCCGACGCCACGGATGTGCGCCCGTCATTTATGGGTGGCGGTGTTGAATCAAGAGGGGCAACGCTTCATCGATGTCTCTGAGGTGTGGGTGCAGGTGTTTGACGCGGATGAGTCTTCAGTTGGCCGTGTGCCGGTGCGCACGCTGACAGTCATTGATGCCTTGCTTGAGCGTGTCACCGGTCGTTACCCCTTGCCGCAGAACCCGGCGTTCCTACAGGGCGGGATCAGGTCCTCAATCGATGAGGAGATCAAACCCCTCAAACGCGTGAGCGGCACCAAGTTGCTGACACTGCTGGACATGCTGGCAAAAACATTCGATCAGGCCTTCAAGCAGCAACTCTCGACCTTCTTCTATACGCCCTACACCTCGCTGGCGCCGGATACCCTGGCCCGGCATCTGGCCACACTCAGGCACGTGATGTTGCGCGCTGATCTGCGATTGATGGTGAGGGGCAATCACCTTGAGACCCAGGACAAACACGTCATTTCTACAGTCTTGACCTACCCGGTGAGTACTCAGCGTCCGGCGCTCAATCAGTTTGTGCCGGACGTATTCGGCGTGTTTCTGAATCTCGGCGCGCCGTTGAGTGGGGTCAGCCTCACCCACTGCCTGCTGATCACCGAGCGGGGCGGGCAGGCGTCTGAAAGTGCAGGTCGGGCAATCCTCTGGACGCCAGTGTCAGGCTTTGAGGGTTTTGCGTCGGTGGACCAGTGCAAGGCGCATCTGGAGGCGCTGTTACTTGATCAAAGTCTGCGCAGCGACCTGTTAGACCAGGTTCGCAGGGATGAGCAATCGCTGATTGGCGAACACCTCGACAGTCGCAGCGATTGGGCGGTGGAGGGGGAGAATCAGTGGGTCAACTTCGAGCGCTTCGACGAGGACTTTGTGTATCAGAGTCAGGAAGCGGCCATTAACAAAGTGTTGCTGGATGCCGATTACGTGTGCCGTCAGGCCCGGGATACTCCCTTGACCGCGCACAGCTTTGAAAACCTCGCCCGCAGCCTGTTGAACGAGGGCCTTGCCGGGCTCAACCTTGAACGCCATCGCGAAATGGCCGAGACGCAGCAGTTAGAACATGCACTGCCGCTTTGGTTAAAAAATGCATCCCGGGCCGACCAATTGGCGTACGCCAACCTGCTGCAACGCTACCCGTTGGCCGTGCAGGAAAATGGCAATTACTTGCAGGGCATTCCCGACATTGAGGGCTACGCCCGCACGGAGCTCAAGGCGCAGTTGGCGCTCGATTTCCCAGATCGTGCCCTGGACCCGGACGCCATTGAAGTTGTGCTCGACACTTACGTGGCCGCGCCGGTTGCGGTGGGCAGCACCCCGTCGTTCCTGGCCGCCGCCACGTCCCGTGATATCCAGCCGTTGACCCGGTTCGCGCTCAACGGCTTCAACCGGCTCGAGGGCGGATCGATGTTTTTGCGGCCCGTAAATGGCAACGCCTTGCCGCTGGCGCTGGACGCACGCTATGCCACGCGTCTGGTGCGAAGGCTTGATATCGGTCGGCACTATCAAGCCTTGCTCAAAAGTACCCTGGCTCCTGAAAGCGAAGGCGCCGCACAACGGCAACGGCAGTTCGGCGACCAATTGTTGCTGCAAGTGCTTGAACAGGGGCTAAGAGAAAAACTCAGTGGTTCATTGTCCGCCACGGCGTATGCCTATTTGAAACACGTCATCGAACGCCCCGACGGCATTGCGCGCGACCCGCTGAACGGTGTTGCGCTCATCATCCGTCCGCTGGAACTGATCGCCGACCCGGGCCGCACCCCGGACTTGGCCACAGGCCTCTATATCGTGGGCCCGCCGTCTGGCGAGGTGGGTCCACAGTTGCTGTGGGTGATGTACAACGAACATTTTTCACTCAAGGAATACGCCAGCGAAGGGCAGTTGCTGGCGGACCTCTACACCCGTGAGTCTTTGCAGAACGTGGTGTTGCAACGCTTGCCCGCCTTCGAGCGAAAAACATACGCCAATGGCGGATTTGTCGAACCGCACTTGCCGCACTATTCGGATTCGCAATTGCTGAACGGATGGCAGACCCCGCCGCCCGTGGCACTGGCCAATCGCCCTATTCTGGGCAATCTGTTCTCCACCTTGTACCGGGACAACTACCGACTGTTATTGGAAATGGCGGGCTTGCAGTCCAAGACCACGGCGCAGGCCGATTGGGAGTCCTTCACGTATTTAATGACGTTGGTGGTTAATACGACCGTTATGTTTGTGCCCGGCAAGCTGAGTATTCCCATTGTGGTCTGGCAGGCGCTGGGGCTGTTTCGTGAAGGCTTGAGCGCAGGGAAGAAGGGCCAATGGGTTGAAGCGGTGGCCAATTTCGCCCTGTCATTGGTGGTGCTGGCGACGACACGTCGCGCTTGGCATTCACTGATCCGTTCGGCGGGTACGGGCGTGATTGATGAGGTGGGAGCCGAAATAAGTGCGCGTGCCGATCTGCAGTTTCAAGGGCCTGCGCAGGGGTTGACGCCCTATCGGGCCAATGATGTCGCGCTGGTGGATTTAACCCACGACCCGCAGACACAGATTTACAGTGACCCACAGACCGGTCTGTATTACGTCCCCTTGAGCGCGCAGGTGTTTCGGGTGCAGGCGTGGCGCAATCGCTGGCGCATCTACCTGGATGAAACCCGAGAGGGCCCGTTGATTAAACTCAACGCACAACAACACTGGGAAGTGGACGTGGCTGAGCCGCTGCCGGGCGGTGGGCCTGCCGCGTCCAGGATGAGCGAGTTCGGCACCTTGGCGACCAATGCCCTGACCTATGAAATACAGGCCATCGGCATGGACAGTATCGGGCGTCGCTTTCCGGGTAAGGCGTTGAACATCCGCCAGGCCCATGAATTGGCCACGATTTATCTGAAACGCGCAACGCAGGTCCTCAAGGACCTGGATGCGCCGGGCAGCACGAACAGAAAAAACCGTGAGTTTCTGAAAACGTTTTTTGGTCTCGAAACGCTGGAGCCGGTTCATCTTGAGCACGTCAAGACACGCATTGACGCGTTACTCGCGCGGTTCCTGCACCCTGACTTGTCGCCTTACACGTCGCGTAAATACGTGGTGTGCCGCTCCCGTTTCAACTCGCGGGCCTCAGCCTTTGTCAATCGCGCCGACAGTTCAAGGCGCATCTATTTGACGGAGGTTTTCTTCAATACCTTGTTTGAGCGCTCTTATGCGTTGAACCACCCGTATTTAAAGGCCGCGTCACCGCCTTTTCGCGCCGGCCAGCATTTGCGTGCGTCGTTTCTGCTGCACGAGGTCACCCACGATGTGCTCGACACCGAGGACATTCATTATTTGAACGCGGGTTTCCCCTACCCCGACGTGTTAGACGAGGACTTGCCCTTTGGGCGCCACCTGAAAACGCTAAACCAAGAGATCCAGAGAAATCACTCACCTCACGCGACCACGGAGCATTTGTTTAAAGTGTTCAACCCCGAAACCCAGCAGTGGGAAGACATCCCCCGTGGCCCGGCTAAAACGTACATCAAGCAAATTGCGGGCGTGAGCACGTTGGATCAAGCCCGTCTGGTGTTCAGAAATGACCCTGTCAAACGGGTTGAGATGATGCTGGCCAATGCCGATACGCTGGTGCTGCTGATTGTTCAATTAGGGCGTGTCTACCCAGTATTGGCTTAGGGCAGGGCAGCGGACGAAGGAACGGCGTGGGCATTCCGTCCGGCAGGCTTTTCATGCATCGCCCCAAAGCAGGCATAATGCGCGACCCGCGATAGCGCATTGCCTGCTCTGGATTGATCCTTGACCTTGCCACCTGATTTCCCTGCCACGACGCCAGTGCGCCCTTCGGGCTGCCCCGGCTTACTGCGCATTGTCCAGGCGATGGACGGTGGCATTTGTCGCGTCAAGCTGGCAGGTGGCCTGATCACCGCTCAACAGGCTGAGGCGGTGGCGGACGTGGCGCACCGTTATGCCAGCGGCGTGATTGAGGCCACCAACCGCAGCAACCTGCAGATTCGTGGCGTCGGCCCGGCGCATCAGGCGTTGATCGAGCCGTTGCTGGCCGTGGGCCTTGGGCCAGCGAATGCCGCCAGTGACGACGTGCGCAACCTGATGCTCAGCCCGACCGCGGGCATCGATCCGCAACAGGTGATCGACACATGGCCGCTGGCACGCCAGATCCTCGGCAGCCTGGAGAGCACGCCGCGTTTTGCCGAGTTGTCGGCCAAGTTCGCGGTGCAGCTGGACGGCGGCGAAGCGCTGGCCATGCGGGAGCATCATCACGATCTGTGGCTGTGCGCTTTTGAATGCAATGGCCAGCCACTCCTGGCCTTCGGCCTTGCGGGTTGCCCGGCGCAGGATGCGGCGCTCGGTAGCGTGCCGGTCGAGCATGGGCATGCACTGGTGATGGCCGTACTCACGCTGTTTCTGGAGTGGGCGCGCCCCGAGCACACCCGAATGCGCCACCTGTTCAAAGAGCGGGCGATCACCGATTTTGTCGCGCAACTGGCGCAGCGCCTCAGCGTGGCGATCGGCCCCGCGGCCGCGTGGCCGCGCGCGCCCCACAGCAGGCAATCGCCCATCGGAACTTATCCACAGCGAGAAGCAGGTCAGGTCTACGTAGGCGCGACCTTGGCGTTGGGGCGACTCGATGCCGCCCTGCTCAGCGGGCTGGCGAAGGTCGCCACACGCTATGGAAATGGCACTTTGCGCTTTACCCCTTGGCAAGGCGTGCTGGTTCCGCATGTGCGCGCCGAACAGGCTGCGTGTGTCACTCAAGCGCTGCACGCCTTGGGCCTGTTGTGTGATGCGCAACACCCGCTGACGCAAATAGTCGCGTGCACCGGTTCCAGCGCCTGCATCAAAGGGCTGGCCGATACCAAGCAGGATGCGCGCCGACTTGCGAGCCTGATCTCGCAGCCGCAGCCCATTCACCTGACGGGTTGCCTGCGCTCTTGCGCGGCGGCCCATGTGGCGCCGGTCACGTTGCTGGCTGTAGCGCCCGGTCATTACGACCTCTATTTACGTGACCCGCAGCACGCCGGATTCGGTGTGCTGCGCGAGCGCAATCTTACTATTGAAGCGGCGGGCGCCTGGCTTGAAGCCCGCCAACGGAGCAACACCCATGATTGATTACATCCGCGACGGTCAAGAGATCTATCGCAACTCGTTCGCCATTATTCGTGCCGAGGCCAACCTCGACAGCATCCCGGCGGACCTTGAAAAACTGGCCGTGCGGGTGATCCATGCGTGCGGCATGGTCGATGCCATCGAAGACCTGCGCTTCTCGCCGGGCGCGGGCAAAGCCGGGCGAGATGCATTGGCCGCTGGCGCCCCGATTTTGTGTGATGCACGCATGGTGCTCGAAGGGGTGACCCGCACGCGCTTGCCTGCCAACAACAAGGTGATTTGCACCCTCAAGGAAGACGGCGTGGCCGAGATGGCGCTGGAGAAGGGCAATACCCGTTCGGCGGTCGCCCTTGAACTGTGGCGTCCGTATCTGGAAGGCAGCGTCGTGGTGATCGGCAACGCGCCGACCGCACTCTTTTATTTGCTGGAAATGATCGATGCCGGTGCGCCAAAACCGGCACTGATCCTGGGCTTTCCGGTGGGGTTTGTCGGTGCGGCCGAATCCAAGGCCATGCTCGCGGCTGACAGTCGCGGCGTGCCGTTTGTGATCATGCAGGGCCGTCGTGGCGGCAGCGCCATGGCGGCGGCTGCGGTGAACGCCCTGGCCACGGAGATCGAGTGATGGTGCAACCAGGACGTTTGATCGGTTTGGGTGTGGGGCCCGGCGATCCTGAATTGATCACGGTCAAAGCGTTACGCCTGCTGCGCGAGTCGCCCGTGGTGGCGTACTTCGTGGCCAAGGGTAAAAAAGGCAACGCGTTCGGCATCATCGAAGCGCACCTGCAAGGCGCACAAACCCTGATGCCTTTGGTGTACCCGGTGACCACCGAAGCCTTGCCGGCGCCGTTGTCGTACGAACAAATCATCAGCGATTTTTACGATCAAGCCGCAGTCGACGTGGCGCAGCATCTGCAAGCCGGACGCGACGTGGCGGTGATCTGCGAGGGCGACCCGTTCTTCTACGGGTCTTACATGTACCTGCATGATCGCCTCGCGCAGCAATTTGAAGCCCAAGTGGTGCCGGGTGTTTGCTCGATGCTGGGCGGTGCGTCAGTGCTGGGCGTGCCGCTGGTGTATCGCAATCAGAGCTTGTCGGTGTTGTCCGGCGTGTTGCCGCACGAAGAGCTCAAGCGCCGTCTGGCGGATGCCGATGCCGCCGTCATCATGAAGTTGGGGCGTAACTTCCATAAGGTGCGCGAAGTCCTGAGCGAGCTGGGCCTGGCCGAGCGGGCGCTGTACGTGGAGCGTGCCACCATGAGCAATCAGAAAATTGTGCCTTTTAATGACGTCGACCCCCTGTCGTCGCCATATTTTTCGCTGATCATCGTGCCCGGCGAACGGTGGCAAGGATGAGCCGCCCCGCTGCCGCCATTGTCATCCTCGGCACTGGCAGTCTGGCCACCGCCCGGCGTATCCAGCAGATATACCCCACCTCACTGATTTATGGCCTGGCTGAACGGGTAGCGGGTGCGGACCGGGTTTACACCGACTTTGGCGCCAACCTGCGTCAGCTGTATGCGCAGGACACGCCCATCATTGCGCTCTGCGCGGCTGGCATTGTGATTCGCACCCTCGCCCCGTTGTTGCTGGAGAAGGGGGCCGAGCCGCCGGTTCTGGCCGTTGCTGAAGACGCCAGCGCCGTGGTGCCTTTACTGGGGGGCTTGAGCGGGGTCAACGATCTGGCGCGGGAAATCGCTGCGGGCCTGGGGATTGCACCCGCCATCACCACCAGTGGCGAACTGCGTTTTGGCACCTGCCTGCTGAATCCGCCGAGTGGCTATGTGCTGGGTGATGTGGAGCTGGGCAAGCGCTTTGTGTCAGACCTGCTGGCCGGGGAATCCGTGCGCATCGAAGGGGACGCGCCCTGGTTGGACAGTGCGCAACTGCCCGAACACCGAGATGCGCGTCTGGCGATTCATGTGGGCAGCGAAGCGCGCGAGCCTGTGGCGGACGAGTTACGGATTTACCCGCGCAATGTGCTGGTGAAAGTCAACGCCGTGGTGTCAGCGCACACCGTTGGCGACGTGCTGCGCGAAGCGAAAGTCGCCTGGCAATCCCTGGCGTGCGTCGTGGCCGGCGAATCCCTGATGGCTGATATCCAACTGCGTGAAGTGGCCACTGAACTGGGTGTGCCGCTACGTTTTGCAACTGACGATGATGATTTTGCCGAGCAGTCAGTCGCCTGGAGTGAGCCTGTGAATGCTGTGACCGTGGGGGTGGCGCCCGTGCCACTGGTCATTGAGCGACTGGGACGTGCGCGTGGACGCCTGGCCGTCATCGGGTTAGGGCCAGGCGCTGCCGAGCTGATGGTGCCCGCCGTCAAGGCCGAGCTGGAACGGGCCAACGACGTGTTGGGCTATGAAACCTATGTGCGCATGGCCGGGCCGTTCCGTAACGATCAAGTGCTGCACTGCACCGACAACCGCGAAGAAATGCAGCGAGCCCGGCATGCCTTCGAGCTGGCGACCCAAGGGCGCTCAGTGGTGGTGGTGTCGTCTGGTGACCCTGGTGTGTTCGCCATGGCGGCAGCCGTACTGGAAGCGCTGCACGAGTCCAACAATCCGCTCTGGCACAGCGTTGACCTGGAGATCCTGCCGGGCGTGTCGGCCTCCCTGGCGACGGCGGCGCAGGCTGGAGCGCCGTTGGGGCATGACTTCTGCGTGATGTCGCTCTCGGACAACCTCAAGCCATGGGCCATCATCGAAAAACGTTTGGACCTGGCGGCCGAGGCGGATCTGGCGCTGGCGTTCTATAACCCGATTTCCCGCTCACGCCCTTGGCAGCTAGGCGTGGCACTGGACATCGTCGCCCGTCATCGTCTGCCTGCGACGCCGGTCGTCTTGGGTCGCGATATCGGCCGTCCGGGCCAGACGCTACGTGTGACGACCCTTGGCGCGTTGACGCCGGATCAGGTGGACATGCGCACCATGGTCATCATTGGTTCGTCGACGACATGCGCATTCCGTCGTGCTGACGGACTGGAATGGGTCTACACACCGCGTTGGTATGGGCAAAAGCCCTGACGTACTGAATAAATGGCCTCTTTAATGAGGCCATTTTTTTATAACGGTAATGTTTGGCCATCCTAATGCCCTAGCACTGTCGGAATATTCGTCAGTGTGCGTCAAATAAATATATGAGGCTTACTGGTTTTTATTAATGTGGCAGTGTGAATAACTCCTATGCTGGCTATATAGAGTTTGAATCAGGTGGCGTACGTGGCAAAAGCCCGTGTGCGAAGGGGGAGAGGTCGATTAAGTTAGTTGTAATGAGCTCGATGTAAGCGTCATTGTTTCTAATGCGCAGGATTCGGTTGAGGGGCAGGCCATGGGAAAGTGTTCTGGGCGTTGGTTCGGCTCTGTACGAAAAGTAATATCACAAACACTGCATCGCACAAACCGTTGAGCATCAATCGACTACCTGCGCTCATGCGCCCGCCACGGCGAGGTTGTTCGACTCTATCCGCAACCAAATCCCAGGGTACATCAAGGTAGTCAGGGCGACTCTCCAGTCCAGTCTGATAAGTGCTGTCTTATTGTTCTGTTCAGGGATGAACGTCGGATGGAGTTGATCGGGGCGGGAAGCAACGTTTTAGTAATGCGTGTTTCTGTAATATTAAGTAAGGAACCATTTTTTGTATTGTAGAAAAAGCAGGCTATGTTTTATTTAACGGGTCGGGAAGGCTCGCTAAATAAAATCAAATGGAGTGATTGTATGATTGTTAGTGAAAACGTTGCTTTTACAGACCAAGAAGCCGAACAGTTTTTTAATGCGTTGCCCGTCAAGCAAAAAATGCAATTTTTAACGACGCCTGAATCGCCAAGCGTGGGAGGCGAGACAACAGAAGAAACTGCCCTGATCGGGAAGGAAACACCAATCGTTATTGCATTTGCTGATGGTGTGGCTCCTGAGAAGCGTCAGGCGGTTATGAATATTGCCCAGCTCTCTGAAGCTTATGCCGATACAAAAGCAAACCGTAAAACCAATGCCTTGGCATGGTACGAGGCTTACCATGAATCAATGAAGGCGTGTGGTTGGACCTTCACCAATTATATATATACCACCCATGATACGAAAAATGTCAATGTCACCATGGACAGTCTCGTTTTGGAAATAGTTGCTATGGCTGCAGGGGCGAATGCCGCAGCGATCGTTCCTTTACTGGGTAAAGTCTTCGATAGAATCAAAAAAGACAATGCCATCATTACGTTGTTTGATAACAACAGTAAGGGCAGTAGCGTAGGCAGTTGTCAGATCATGCCGTGCATAGAGTCTGAGGGCGGTATTGCTGTGACTGTCCTGGCCGGTCTGGAATGTACTTTTAACTCCTCCGAAGGCGGTGCCTGGTTCTGGAAGTGGAAGGCTTCGAGTCTGAGTGTTCAAAAAGCGGCGACTCAGATGAACTTGAACTTTGATTCCTATAAGCGCCGTGAGCACCATATACTCGGTCAGCTTGATAAGTCTTCTGATGATTTTTTTGCAAACATAAATCTGAAATGATTCGTCAGCGGGGCGGCACTTTATAGTGTCGCCTCGTTCATTAGCGCTATGTCCGAATAAGGGGGATGTACATGGAGTACAAGCTCAAAGTCGTATCAGGCCAGTTAATTTTTTTACCGGATAACTTGCCTGTGCCGTTTGAAAGTGATCTTGCCTGTTCGCAATTGTTTATGCAGTTTTATGCGGACGGCAGAGCTGACAGATTCGCTGAACTCGGCAGCTGGGATCAACATATCGGTGAGGCGCGTATACAGACGAAGTGGATAACAACGCTTTCACAGAATGTTGATGTAAAGCCAAGTGAGGATGCTTTTTTTGACGTGCTCTCTGTGATATCAGAGCTAATTAATCAGGCACACACTATTAACTCCGGGGTTTCACTGAAGCTCCTGCGCGATGGGCTAAAGGCTTTAACGTGTGACGCACAGGCGCAGAAAGTGTTTTTTGATTCAGTCTTTAAGCGTTCCGTCTCTGATCTGACCCTGAATGATCAAGGTTCTTTAAATGTTTGTTTCCTGCTCAGTGTGCTCAATCCTCAGAATCAGCTGTTAACGGTTCAGGTTCGTTTGAGCGTTCATGGGGATCCGGGCGCAAATATTTTTATTCGGCCCTTAGAGGGTAAAGAACTGATTGGTACGCCCTCGCTGACGGTATCAAGTGCTGAGTTGAATACGCGCATGTACGATAAGGTCAGAGGTAATATAAATGCTTTAGTGAAAGATATAGCAGTCGATCAGATTGTCGACTTGGCGATTCATTAAAGCATCGGGCTGTTTAATCGAGTAGATACCCCATCTACCCCGCGCAACGAGTAGGGATGAAGCAGGAATGTGATTTGCCGAGCCCGGCGGGTTTGCGCGGTAACTTATTTAAAGCATACGTGCTACGAATGGAAAATACGGAATGAGTAATCGCGTCGTTATGGTCGGTGGTAGTCTTCTTTCATTTGTTGACGGATTCTCGCCCCAAGAACAACAGGATATTATGAACAGCCTTGCGCTTGCTCAATACAGTGCTGACAAGTCTTTGAAGAACGACAAACTGCTTGTGGACTGGTTCGATTTGTTCACTGAAAGCCTGATGGCGGTGGGGTGGGAGGTCGATGAAGATATGCGTTCCGGCTGGGCCGAAACAGGTATTTTTTATAGCCTGGAAGAGGCCGTTTTAGACGGCCTTAAGTACGTAAATCAAGCGTCGCTTCGTGCTTCGCTCAAGCATTCGATTGAAATGTTGAAGTTGGACAAGGCGTCACAAGACATATTTGAGAGCCGTAATCGCAATGGCTCAATGGCCCATTATCAGTTTGTTCCCTGTGAGCATCGCAAGGCCTTGGGGAGCTATATGTTCGTAAGCGGGATGAAAGTTAAATCGCGCGTCAATCTCGATAATATTTTTTTCGATGGTAAAAAAATCAAGACGGACGATGCTTTGGATGTGCAAACAGCCTGTTCCGGGTTTTATTTGAGGACCGAAAACTACAACCCTCATCGAGAGATTGTTCTGCAAAAAATGAGTGAAATTGGTGACGATTTTTTCAAAAATCTGAAGCAATAGGCCTCCAGAGAGCTTATGCAGAGCTTTAGCTATCAGCTCAAGGCACCAGATACCCCTTCACCCCGGTAAAGATGATCTGTGCCGCGAGCGCGCATACGAATAACCCCATCAGGCGGCTGACGATTTGTAAGCCTTGTTCACCGAGAATGCGTTCAATCCGGTTGGACAGGTACAACACGATGCCGACCGTCAGGCTGGCCAGCGCGATGCTGGTGATCGCCATCAGTTTGTCGTCCCAATGCGGTTGGGTAATTCCCATCACCAATAACGCACCGATGGTCCCAGGGCCGACGGTCAGCGGGATGGTGAGTGGAACGATGGTCACATCCTGCTGCACGTTATCTGTCTGCACCGCCGACTTGCCTTGAGCCATGCCCAACGCCGAGATGAACAACACACTGCCGGCGCCGATGCGGAACGCATCCACCGTGATGCCGAAGACATTGAAGATCGTGCGCCCGAACAGGTACAGCAACACGCTCGAAATCAGGGTGGCCAGGGCGACTTTCCAGGCCAGACGGCGACGTTCCTTGTTCGAGTAACCCCGCGTCAGGCTGATAAAGCACGACAGCACGAAGAACGGGCTGTAGAGCACCAGCATCTTCAAATACACACTGAACAGCACATGGAGCATGGTATGAGCTCACGTCGAAGGAAGGCGCCGAAAGTCTATCAGGCGGTTGGAGGTCTGTCGGCAAACTCGCCATTAATGTAACGAGGGCGATTGTTCCTGAGATTGACGCAGCTCACGTTGGGCAACCCAATATTCGACCAGTTCGCGCAGTTGCGAGAGTTCGACCGGTTTGGCCATGTGGCCGTCCATGCCCGCCTGACGGGCGCGGTCTTTATGTTCGGTCAAAATGTGAGCCGTCAATGCCACCACGGGTGTGCGTACCCGTTGGTTGCTGACTTCCCACGCCCGCAATTGCTCAGTGGCCGAGAAACCATCGAGCACCGGCATTTCGCAATCCATCAGCACCAGGTCATAGCGTTCGGCCTTCATGGCTTTCAGGGCTTCGGCGCCATTGCAGGCGGTGTCGGGTTGCAGATTGAGTTTGCCGAGCATGCCGCGAATCACTTTGGTGGAGATGTTGTTGTCTTCCGCCACCAGAATCCGGAAGTCCCCTGGCACAGTGGTGGGCAACGTCGGGGTGCCGGCTGTGGCTTTGCTGCTGATGACCTGACCTTTATTGCGCTGGCTGAGTTCATCGGCCAGTGTGGTTTTCAAGGTGTAACCGGCCACTGGTTTGGCCAGGATGCGTTTGATCCCGCAGTTTCGTGCAATGATTTTGCTCGGCGCATTGCTGATGCCCGTCAGCATGACCAGCAGAATGTCGTGATTGAGGCTCGGGTCTTCCTTGATTTTGGCCGCCAATTGCATGCCCGTCATGCCGGGCATGTTCTGGTCGAGCAGGACAATATCGAAATAGTCACGCAAGTGGGCCTTGGTCCGCAGCAGTGCCAAGGCTTCTTTGCCGGAGGCAGCCGCATTGACGTTCAAGCCCCACGCGGTGCATTGCTGCACCAATACTTTGCGGCAGGTGTCGTTGTCGTCGACCACTAGCACGCGGGCGCCTTTGAGCGGGCTGTCGAGGTCGGAAGTTTGGTGCTCCAGGTGCTGAGGATCCAGCGGCAAGGTCATCCACAGGCTGCTGCCTTTGCTCTGGCCGGGTTTGATGCCGAACTCGCCACCCATCAGCATGATCAATTGCCGAGCAATCACCAGCCCCAGGTGCCCGCCCAACCGCGTGGCGGCCAGGAAGTTCTTGCTGTGCAGTTCCGCGTGCAGCAGGGCATCGCGCTCCTGCTCATCCATGGGCTGGCCAGAATCCTGAACCGTGATGCGCAGGCGTGGCGGGTCGCTGCGCTCTTCAAGTGCCACGACAATCAGGATTTCGCCCTCATCGGTCTTCTTCAGCGCACTTTCGAGCAGGCTCAGCAACGTCTGGCGCAAGCGGGTTGGGTCACCGCTGATTACCCGCGGTACTTGCGGTTGAATGAAGCTGATGAGTTCGACGTTCTGTTGCTCTGCCTTGGTGCGGAAAATACTCAGGCAGTCATCGATCAGGGCGTTGAGGTCAAACTGCACGTCATCCAGCTCGATTTGCCCGGACTCCAGCTTGGAGATGTCGAGAATTTCGTTAATCAGCGTCAGCAACTCGTTGCCGGCGCTGTGAATGGTTTGCACGTAGTCCCGTTGTTTGACGGACAGCGGCGTGCCGAGCAGCAACTCCGTCATGCCCAGCACGCCGTTCATCGGGGTGCGGATCTCATGACTGAT
This sequence comes from Pseudomonas lundensis, assembly GCF_015377145.2. Lineage (NCBI taxonomy): Bacteria > Pseudomonadati > Pseudomonadota > Gammaproteobacteria > Pseudomonadales > Pseudomonadaceae > Pseudomonas > Pseudomonas lundensis. The sequence goes on along the minus strand of NZ_CP062158.2, from coordinate 4,279,245 downwards.
CTTGGCCAGAAATTCGGCCTTGGCATTGACCTCGGCGTTACTGGCCGCCAATTCACGGCTGATGCTGAATTCGTCTTCTGTGATGCTTCGATTGCGCTCACTTAACGCCAGGCTCATCAGGAAACCGCTGATGCAGACGATCAGCATCAGGGCCAGTACCAGCTCTTGGGGGGCTATCAGGGTCAGGCCCAGCAGGGCAGGCAGAATCACCAGCGTGCCGAGGTTGAAAATAGCGATGGCCACCACGAACAGCCGGGCCGGGCGATAGCCTTTTTGCAGGTGATAGACCGACACCAGCAAGATGCTCAGGCTCGCCAGGGCGACCAAGGCGTAGGTCATCAGGTTGAGCGGCAGGTTGTCGATGAACAGCAACAGCAGGCCGCCGAGGGCAATGATGAGGATGTCAGCCAGCAGTAGCCTGTTGATCGGGTGCGGGCCGCGCGATGAGAAAAAGCTGTAGGCGAACATCAGGCCGCAGGGGGCTGTCAGCAGTAGCGCCAGATAAGCGCCGGGTGTTTGCGCGCCATGCCATTCGGGCAACCACGGGCCCAGCAGGTTCAGGAACAGCGCAGAGCTGGTGAGCAGCAGGGCTTCACAAATCGCTAGCCACAAGCTGCTGATCGAGCGGGTGAATCCGAAACGGGTGAGGTTGTGCAGAACCAGCATCAGCAGGCAACCCAACAGCAAGCCGTAGAGCAAGGGTTTGCCCTGATTGGCCGCCAGCATGACAGCGGTGTCGAGGGTGATGTAGGGCCGTAACTGATGGTCGGAGACCAGCCGCAGATAGACGTCCAGTGTGCGACTGCTTTGGGGCAGCGGCAGCATGTAGTCACTGCTCGGCAGGGGTTTGTCGGCCTGTGTCAGGGTATTGCCGGCGGTGACTTCTTCGATCAGTTTTTGATCGTCGAGCACGTACAGGTCCAGCCGGGACACATCGGGCGCAAACACCCGCAGAATTTGCTCGTGTTTGTCCGGCACCAGCCGGAAACGCAGCCACAGGGCTTCTCCCGGCTCAGCGGCTTTGAGCTGATCGAGTTCAATGGGGCTGAATTGAGTCGCGAATCGAGATGAATGCACATCGCTGATTTGCAACGTGCCTTGAGGGTCTGACAGCACAGACCAACTGCTGCCCTGAGCAGCATGTGCCGGCAGTAAAACAAGCAGAGCGGTCAATAAACTGACAAAAAAACCAATGGCGATCCTGAGCCAGCGCACGGCGAAATCCCTTCGTAGAGTAAAGCCTGATGAATAACTATGCGCGGCGCTGGAACAGTTAGGCAAGGGTGGGGTGCCCTTGCCTATCCATCTGGATTGCTTATTCCTGACGGTCGCCACGTTCGCGTGCAATTGCACGATAACCAATGTCGTTACGGTAGAAGCAGCCATCCCACTCGATGGCTTTGGCCAGCGCGTAAGCGTGCTGCTGAGCGGCTTCGACCGTGTCGCCCATGGCCGTTGCACACAATACACGACCACCGGCCGTGACCACTTCCTGCGCGGCATTCAACGCCGTACCGGCGTGGAACACTTTGCCCTCGAGCTGCGCCGCAGCGTCCAGACCGTGAATCACCGCGTCTTTAGCGTAGTCGCCTGGGTAGCCGCCGGCTGCCAGGACAATCCCCAGGCTTGGACGCGGGTCCCATTGCGCTTCAACCTTGTCCAGTGCCTGAGCCAGTGCCGCTTCGATCAGCAACACCAGGCTCGACTGCAAACGCAGCATCACCGGTTGGGTTTCAGGGTCGCCAAAACGGCAGTTGAACTCGATGACCTTAGGATTGCCGGCTTTGTCGATCATCAGGCCTGCATACAGGAAACCGGTGTAGACATTGCCTTCTTCGGCCATGCCACGAACGGTCGGCCAGATCACCTGATCCATCACGCGTTGGTGAACCTCGGCCGTCACGACCGGAGCAGGGGAGTACGCGCCCATGCCGCCGGTGTTCGGGCCGGTGTCCGCATCGCCGACGCGCTTGTGGTCCTGGCTGGTGGCCATTGGCAATACGTTCTTGCCGTCGACCATCACGATGAAGCTGGCTTCCTCGCCGTCGAGGAACTCTTCGATTACAACGCGCGAACCCGCTTCGCCAAAGGCATTGCCAGCCAGCATGTCGCGTACGGCGTCTTCGGCTTCAGCCAGGGTCATTGCGACGATCACGCCTTTACCCGCAGCCAGGCCGTCAGCCTTGATCACGATCGGCGCGCCGACTTCTTGCAGATAGGCCAGCGCCGGTTCGATTTCGGTGAAGTTCTGGTAATCGGCGGTCGGGATCTTGTGACGCGCCAGGAAATCCTTGGTGAACGCCTTCGAACCTTCCAGTTGAGCAGCGCCTGCGGTTGGGCCGAAGCAGTCCAGGCCACGGGCGCGGAACAAATCGACCACGCCGGCCACCAGTGGCACTTCCGGGCCCACGATGGTCAGGGAAACGTTCTTCTCGGCAAAGTCGGCCAGTTGCTCAAGGGCCAGTACGTCGATATCGACGTTTTCGCACTTGGCTTCAATGGCTGTACCGGCGTTGCCCGGCGCCACGAACACTTTCGCAATGCGTGGGTCCTGAGCGACTTTCCAGGCCAGTGCGTGTTCGCGGCCACCGCTGCCAATGATCAAAACATTCATTTCAAAAACCTCGGATGACGCTGAATTCTATTGAGAGCCCAAAACGTTTCACGCTTCAGGAGACCGAACTGAAGCCGGTTGATGCCAGGCGTGGGTCTTGCTCGATGAGCGCAATTGCCGGTTGGCAATACGCATCATCGAGGTCGGCCCCACGCCGCAGAAACCGGCTTCAGCGTGGCCGTCGCCTAAATTAATGGCGGAAGTGGCGCATGCCGGTGAACACCATGGCAATACCGGCTTCGTCAGCCGCGGCAATCACTTCGTTGTCGCGCATCGAGCCGCCTGGCTGGATCACCGCCGTAATGCCAGCCTTGGCTGCATTGTCGATACCGTCACGGAACGGGAAGAATGCGTCAGAGGCCATGACCGCGCCCTGAACCTGCAAGCCGGCGTGCTCGGCCTTGATGGCGGCAATGCGGGCCGAGTTGACGCGACTCATCTGGCCTGCGCCCACGCCGATGGTCTGGCGGCCCTTGGCGTAGACGATGGCATTGGACTTCACATACTTGGCCACTTTCCAGGCAAAGATCAGGTCGTGGATCTCTTGTTCGGTCGGTGCGCGTTGGGTCACGACTTTCAGGTCTTCGCTGCCGATCATCTCGATGTCGCGGCTTTGAACCAGCAGACCGCCGTTCACACGCTTGAAGTCCCACGCCGGGGCGCGGTTCTCGCTCCACTGGCCGCAGGCCAGCAGGCGTACGTTGGCTTTGGCAGCCACGATGGCGCGGGCTTCTTCGCTCACGGACGGGGCGATGATGACCTCTACGAACTGGCGCTCAACGATGGCTTTGGCCGTTTCGGCGTCCAGCTCGCGGTTGAAGGCGATGATGCCGCCGAACGCAGACTCGGTGTCCGTGGCGTAGGCCAGTTCGTAAGCCTGGCGGATACCGCCTTCGGCATCCGGGCTGACCGCAACGCCGCACGGGTTGGCGTGCTTGACGATCACGCAAGCCGGTTTGACGAAGCTCTTCACGCACTCCAGCGCAGCGTCGGTGTCGGCCACGTTGTTGAACGACAGCTCTTTGCCCTGCAGCTGGGTGGCGGTGGCGATGCTGACTTCGGCCGGTTTGGCTTCCACGTAGAACGCCGCTTTCTGGTGCGGGTTCTCGCCGTAGCGCATTTCTTGTGCCTTGATGAACTGGCTGTTGAAGGTGCGCGGGAACTGACCGCGGTCTTCGGTGCTCAGGGTCTCGGCGGCCTGGTTCACGGTGCCCAGGTAGTTGGCGATCATGCCGTCGTAGGCGGCAGTGTGTTCAAACGCCTTGAGCATCAGGTCGAAACGCTGGGCGTAGGTCAGGCCACCGGCCTTGAGGTTTTCCAGCACATTGGCGTAATCGCTGGCATTGACCACAATGGCGACGTCTTTGTGGTTTTTGGCCGCAGAACGCACCATGGTCGGGCCGCCAATGTCGATGTTCTCGATGGCGGTCGGCAGGTCGCAACCTGGCTTGTTGATGGTGGCTTCGAATGGGTAGAGGTTCACCGCGACCAAGTCGATCGGCTTGATGCCGTGCTCGTTCATGATGTCGTCGTCAATGCCGCGACGGCCCAGGATGCCGCCGTGGATTTTCGGGTGCAGGGTTTTTACCCGGCCGTCCATCATTTCCGCGAAGCCGGTGTAATCGGCGACTTCAACCGCGGCCACGCCGTTGTCTTGCAGCAGCTTGAACGTACCGCCAGTGGACAGGATCTCGACGCCGAGGGCTTCCAGTTCACGGGCGAAATCAAGGATTCCGGTTTTGTCGGAAACGCTGATTAGAGCGCGGCGGATCGGCAGGCGGGTAGTCTGATCGGTCATCTCGATTTCCATCAAAAGCAAAGGAGTCAGCAAAAAAGGCGGCCCGTTTTACGAGGACGCCTTTCAGGTTTGATTGAATGCTTACAGCAGATCGTACTGTTTGAGTTTCTTGCGCAGGGTGCCGCGGTTGAGCCCCAGCATCTCGGAAGCCTTGGTCTGGTTGCCCTTGACGTAGTTCATGACGCATTCGAGCAAGGGGGCCTCGACTTCGGAAAGAACCAGGTTGTACACGTCCGTGACTTCTGCGCCCTCCAGGTGGGCGAAATAGTTGTGCAGCGCCTTTTCGACACTCCCGCGAAGGGTCTGGCCTTCTTCGCTCGGCGTATTGAGGTGCTGTTTCAAATTGACGTTGTCGCTCACGGGCGTTGTTCCACTCACTAATGTCTCGGTCATCATCGTCATGCGGCCACCCATCCTTCGTCCCCTGTCCCCAGGCTCTTGTGTCGTTCGGCGAAAAACGCCTGAACGTTGGCGCATTGTGCTTCCGTATCTTCTAAACGATTGAAGTGGGCGCGAAACTCCTTGGCGCCCGGCAAGGTTGCGAGATACCAGCCGACATGCTTGCGGGCAATGCGAACGCCCAACACCTCCCCATAGAAGGCATGCAATGCGGCCAGATGCTCTAGCAGAATACGTTCCACTTCGCTCATCTCCGGTGCCGGCAATAGCTGCCCGGTACGCAGAAAATGATCCACTTCGCGGAAAATCCAGGGCCGCCCTTGAGCCGCCCTGCCTATCAACAGTCCATCTGCGCCGGTCGCGTCGAGGACGTGACGGGCCTTGTGGGGTGAATCGATGTCGCCGTTGGCAAAGACCGGAATCGACACCGCCTGCTTGATCGCGGCGATGGTGTCGTACTCGGCTTCACCGGTGTAGAGGTCGGCACGGGTTCTGCCATGAACCGCCAGTGCTGTGATGCCGGCCTGTTCGGCGATTTTTGCCACGGCCAGGCCGTTTTTGTTGTCCCGGTCCCAGCCGGTACGGATTTTCAAGGTGACCGGCACATCAACCGCAGCCACGACGGCCTGCAGGATCTCGTTCACCAATGCTTCGTCTTTCAGTAGTGCGGAGCCGGCGGCCTTGTTGCAGACCTTTTTTGCCGGGCACCCCATGTTGATATCAATGATCTGTGCGCCCAGTTCCACGTTGGCCCTGGCGGCGTCTGCCAGCATCTGCGCATCACCGCCGGCGATCTGTACCGAGCGAGGCTCGGGATCACCGTCGTGAATCATGCGCAAGCGCGATTTACGGCTGTTCCAGAGACTCATGTCGCTGGTGACCATTTCCGAAACAACCAGGCCTGCACCCATGCGCCGGCAAAGCTGACGAAAGGGCTGGTCGGTGACACCCGCCATCGGGGCGAGGATCAAACCGTTGTGCAATGTATATGGGCCGATGCGTACCGCCGACATAGGACTTCCCTGTTGTGGGGCCGGATCTTGGGAGTTCGAAAAAGGGTTGGCATGATACCCGCTCTCGATGACCGGATAAAGACGCAATTGGATAAAAATTGAACAGCGCGCCAATGCCTGAGCCGCCTGTCAAGGCGCCAAAAGCAGGTCGCTGTTCAGTGGCCGCTTACGCGTTCGGGCAAAAAGCCGGGGTTTTCATTCCGGAGAATGGAAACTCAAGCTGTAATTCACCGCTTTTGGGCCCGGATCCAGAATATCCAGTGCAACGTGGATCGGGGTTTGAGGCGGCATTTCAGCCTTGCCGGCCATCTCCCCGCTCAGGTACTCGCCGGGTTTGAAGCGACGACTGGCAATCATTTTTCCGTTGAGGTCTGCAAAGCGCAGTTCCAGCAAAGGGAACGGTTGCGAAAACTGTGCGCGGTTGTAGAGGATCGCATCGACCACCAGGGCTCCGGCAAACTCGGGGTGACTGCGCACCACTAGATTGCTGCTTTTGATCCGATCAATGTCAACCTTGGAGGGCACCGTGCAGCCGAGGGTCGGGCACAGTTGCTGGAAAATCGGCCGGTACTGGTCCTGGCGAGCCAGTTCTTCAAAGTGGTAGGCAATGTATTGGGCGCCCAGCGCGGCAGCGGCCACTAACACCAGCACGAACCACAGCAGGCGCTTGCCCCAGGGGGTACGGCGCTTTTGCCAGTCGAGGTGCAGCGGGTCGTCGACCAGATTTTGCAGCACTTCTTCGCGCACAACCGGTTCGTGGCGTTTGCGTTTGTCCTTGGTGACGGAGGGCGGCGCCAATGGCTCGTCGTCATCGTTATCATCCACGGCGGACAGATGCATCAGTGGCGGTTCCGGCTCTTTATCCAGCGACAGCTGAAGCGGGGGGGGGTCATCCGGATCGTCGAGGTCCAGGGACAGCGACGGCTCGGTGCGGCCCGAGTCAGCAGGTTCGAGGCGCTCAGGCTCGGCCTCGATGGCCTCGGCACGCTCGGCGGCCGAATCGCTGAACAGGCTGTCTGACCACTGACGTTCTTCGCCCTCATCGCTGTCGCGGCGTGCGCTCAGTGTGTCTTGCCGGGTGGCGGAAGGCTGGCCGAAGCTTTTGCTGGGCTGGATCTCCAGCTCTTCGAGTCGGGCCAGCTCCTTGTCCAGATCCAGATGGTCGAGGTCCAGCTCGGCAGCCTGCCATTGCTTCTGGCTGATGGGCTCAGGCGCGGCAGGCGACTCGATCGGCCGGGGCTCGGCTGCCGGTGCAGCAACGACGGGTTGCTGTTCCTTTTCAGCGCTCTTGTTGAGCAGTTGCTGCGCAGCATTGAACACTTGCAGGCAAGCGCCACAGCGCACCACGCCGCGGGCCATGCTCAATTGAGAATGGTTGACGCGGAAGCTGGTTTGGCAATGTGGGCACTGTGTTACGAAGCTATCGCTCATGCGGCCACCCGGATTAGACAGGCGTGCATTCTAGCGCCGACGACCACTGATGCGCACCCAGCCATCGCGGTTAGCGATCGGGTCCAGATCAAAGTCGTGCGCATAGGCGGCTGCCACGTCCTCGCCTTGTTCGGCCAGGATGCCGGAGAGCGCCAGACGGCCGCCCGGTTTGACCAGGCTCGACAGTTGCGGCGCCAGTGCGACCAGCGGACCAGCCAGAATGTTGGCCACCAGTACGTCTGCCTGAACCTGCGGCAGGTCTTCTGGCAAGTAGAGCGGGAACAGTTCTTCAGCGATGTTGTTGCGGCCAGCGTTATCGCGAGACGCTTCCAGCGCTTGCACGTCGATGTCCGTGCCGACGGCCTGTTTGGCGCCAAGGAGCAGCGCGGCGATGGCCAAAATGCCCGAGCCGCAGCCGAAGTCCAGTACGTCGCAGTTTTTCAGGTCCTGACCGTCGAGCCATTCAAGGCACAGCGCGGTGGTCGGGTGAGTACCGGTGCCGAATGCCAGGCCCGGATCGAGCAGCAGGTTCACGGCCTCGGGTTGCGGCGCGGCGTGCCAGCTTGGAACAATCCACAGGCGCTGACCAAAACGCATCGGCTCGAAGTTGTCCATCCAGCTGCGTTCCCAGTCCTGGTCTTCGATCACTTCTGCGTGATGTTCAGGCAGTGGTGCGCCGGTCAGCAGCTCCAGATGGGACAGGACGAGTTCGGCTTCAGTGCCGCCTTCGAACAGTGCCAGCAAATGGGTGTGCGACCACAGCGGGGTGGTGTTGAGCTCGGGTTCGAAGATCGGCTGGTCTTCGGCATCCATGAATGTGACCGAAACAGCACCGACTTCGAGGAACGCGTCTTCGTAGGTTTCGGCTTGTTCCGGGCTGATGGCGAGGCGTACTTGCAGCCAAGGCATGGCGGGCACCTTTGAAAAATAGGGATGTGCAGCCAGTGGGCTGCGAGAAGCGCGCCAGTTTACGCGAGCGCAGGCCTCCCTGCTATGGCAGGCCATCTGTAGACGGGTGGGCAGGGCCATTCGCGCAGGAATTCGATATTGGGCTGATGGCGTTTATGGACACGTCCTACATACCGTGATCGCCAATCTGAGCACTCTCTTCCTGATTACTGTGTATGAGGTTCGTTCATTCAATGACTGGGCTTCATGGTTCTCAGCCGTGCTCCCTGAGGGGCTATGCAATAGGAGAGGCTTATGGCCTTGGGCTATTTTATTGGTCTGGACGACAAAACGACCTGCGGTGGAAAGGTGCTCGAGTCAGACCCTGGCATTACGTGGAGTGGCATGCAGCATGCCCTCGAAGGCCACTTGGTCAGTTGCGGGCAAGACGGCAAGGCCTACCCGATTTGCGGCGGCGTTGAGGGGTTTATCAGCCATGGGCGGCGGGTGGCTGGCACGCTGGACAGCCGCAGCGGTTGCCCTTGCCAGGCCGAGCTGATTGCCTCTGTGACTGTGCATTCTTATGTCACCGATTCAGCCCCGGCATTTAATGGCGGCTTGACCGCCGGGCCACAACCCATGCCCGCCACCTTCAGCACAACGTGCGACGAGCGTTTCCAATTGTTCAATCAACATGGCCTGCCCCTGAGGCAACTGGGATATGCCGTGCTGCAAAACGACCACTGTATGGGCTACGGCACACTCGATGCACAAGGCCACACCTGCTCTTGCGCCAGCGTCAGTCCTGAACCATTGAGCATCGCCATCAACGCCCCGTCACCGGTTATGAAGTAAGCAGCATGTCCTTGAATGATTTCCAGCGTACCAACGCCACAGGCCCGCAAGCCTTGTATCAACTGCCACAAACCAGCTCGCGCACCTACAGCCCCATCCATACACCGGCCAAAAAAGTGGTCGTCCAGAGCCTTGCCCTGAGCCGCTTGCCGGGCGCCATGCGCGCGATGGGCTGGCACACGTCAGCGGCCTTGATGCAGCGCTGGTTTGACAGCCCGGCGTGGGCGATGCCGGAGGCGTGGAAGGAGCGTAAAACCCAGCCTGACCCCCTCAGTCTGAAACCGGCGCAGTGCGATGAGAGCATTGTAAAAATGGAGTGGGCTATGGGGTATGAGCGCTGTCGTGAGGCTGTTGACGAGGCAGAGTCTCTGCTTACGACCTCTAATGGGATTGAGCGCTTGAAAGACCTGTTAAAGAGGTCTGGATGGATGGGGTATGGAGCGCGAAAGCTGGGTTCAAACTTAATGTCATCTTTGCAAATGGATGTTGTATCGCAAGTGAATTTCACTAGGTTCGGGTCCGCTTGGCACTCGCTCGACGACATGTACGGAGCCTTGGGTAATGCCGTTTTGAAAGTTGGAGTAGTAGGAGAGGCATTTACTGAGGTAAATCCAGTTACCAAACAACTTCGTCATCTATTTCATGTGGAAAGGGTTGGTTTCTATATTCGCGACCATTACGACTTCAATGGTCTGCAATATCTGGGCACTTGGACAGAGGATCGTGTACTGACCAAGGCAGAGACCGCTTTTACCTTGAGCCTTCATGGTCAACTCGTATTGCGTCTAAAGGAGGGGCCTTTTGCTGCTGTCACCAATGGTGATTTTCGGGACTATCGTGACAAAACAGGCAAAGGCGGCGACTTCATCATTTATTCAGATGTACTCTGGAAAAAATCTGGGCAAGTCATTGATCTTGGGGGATGGGTGTGAAACCAGCCTCACGACGGTTAGCCTTTCGCATGGTCTTTATCTGTATTGCCGGAGGGGTATGGGAGGCCTCGCAGTGGTGGGAGAGAGGCTTGGCGGAGCGTTTGGGTGATCCTGAAGTAAGCCCCGGCGGTTGTTATAGGGTTGAGAGTTTCAAACCTTTTTGGGTGCTACCCAATATTTTTCATAGGCGACCGGATCCTAACGAAGTTCACTCACCAGAGTGGTTTCCGTGGTGGGGATATCCAGGTTTTTTTCGCCTGTACGATCATCGCACTGAAGAATTGATCTCAGAAACCAAGGTTCATGACTGGGATTCGATCGTTGAGAAGGTGAGTTGGGGAGGTGGTTCAGGTCAAGTGAGGTCCGGCATGATTCGTATCGGGCCCAATCTCTCCGACTGCCCGGGTGATGTTCCCGGAAAAATGAGGCGCGAACAATGAAGTCCAGCTCGCGACGCATCGCCTTTTTCGTCACCTATATCACCATTGCGGGCGGGTTATGGACCGCTTCGAACTGGTGGGAAAGAGGATGGGCAACTAGGGACGGTGAGTCGAGTATCAGCCCTAATGGCTGTTACCGAATTGATAGTTTCAAACCCTATTGGGTGCTCCCTGATTTTTTGCATCCCATGCCCCATCCGTTCGGGGACCTGCCGCCAAAATGGTTTGCTGGGTGGGGGTATCCAGCTTTTTTGCGTCTTTACGATCATCGAAATGGCGATCTGATCTCAGAAACTGAAATCTATGATGCGGAGTCAGCAGGCGGGCAACTGGACTGGGGGAATGGATCAGGCGATGTGTGGATTGGGATGATCCGCATGGATCTCAACCTCCCCGACTGCCCGGGTGATGTCCCCGAAAAAATGAGGCGCGAACAATGAAGTCCAGCTCGCGACGCATCGCCTTTTTCGTCACCTATATCACCATTGCGGGCGGGTTATGGACCGCTTCGAACTGGTGGGAAAGAGGATGGGCTACGCGACTGGCGACCGATAGCGTCAGTCCCGATGGCTGCTATCGAATTCAGAGTTTCAAGCCCTATTGGGTTCTTCCGAATATCTTTCATCGTGAGCCTGATGTTAATGGAGTTAATTCCCCTGCGTGGTTTCCGTGTTGGGGTTATCCAGGTTTTTATCGTCTTTTCGATAACCGCAGTGGCGAGTTGATTTCAGAAACGAAAATCTATGATCTGGAGTCGGCGGGAGGCAGGCTTAGTTGGGGGGAGGGTTCTGGCTATGTTATGGCCGGTTTGATCATCATCGCCTCCAACCTCCCGGATTGCACCGGCGATCACCCCGGCGAAACAAGGCGCAAGCAATGAAAGCCATGTCTCCACCTATCGCTTCTACGCGGCCTGAATCAACCGTGTAGTCGGGTACCCAAAAACCTGGCGCCCCAGACACAACAAAGCCGCTCGAAAGCGGCTTTGTTGATCAGGAATCAAACTTACTGGTTAGCCAGTTTGTGTTCCAGGTAGTGAATGTTGACGCCGCCTTTGCAGAAGCCTTCGTCATTCACCAGGTCGCGGTGCAGCGGGATGTTGGTTTTGATCCCGTCGACCACGATTTCGTCCAGGGCATTGCGCATGCGTGCCATGGCTTCGTCACGGGTCGAGCCCCAGGTGATCAGCTTGCCGATCAGGGAGTCGTAGTTGGACGGAACCTTGTAGCCGCTGTACAGGTGCGAATCGACGCGAACGCCGTTGCCGCCCGGCGCGTGGAAGTGCTTGACCATGCCAGGGCTTGGCATGAACGTCGCAGGGTCTTCCGCGTTGATCCGGCACTCCAGGGAGTGGCCGTGAATGTTCACGTCATCCTGGGTGAAAGACAGCTTATTGCCTGCCGCAATGCTCAACATCTCTTTAAGGATGTCGATACCGGTGACCATTTCGGATACCGGGTGTTCTACCTGCACGCGCGTGTTCATTTCGATGAAGTAGAAACGACCGTTTTCGTACAGGAACTCGAACGTGCCCGCACCCCGGTAGTTGATATCGATACAGGCTTGAACGCAGCGTGCCAGTACTTCCTGGCGGGCTGTTTCGTCGATGCCCGGCGCCGGTGCTTCTTCCAGGACTTTCTGGTGACGGCGCTGCAGCGAGCAGTCGCGGTCGCCCAGGTGGATCGCGTTGCCCTGGCCGTCGGAAAGCACCTGAACTTCCACGTGACGCGGGTTGGTCAGGTATTTTTCGAGGTAGACCATCGGGTTGCTGAACCAGGCGCCCGCTTCTTCACGGGTTTGCTTGGCTGCTTCGATCAGGTCTTCTTCACGGTTGACCACGCGCATGCCGCGACCACCGCCGCCGCCAGCGGCCTTGATGATCACCGGGTAGCCGACTTCGCGGCCAATGCGCAAGGCGGTTTCAGGGTCTTCGGGCAGCGGGCCGTCGGAGCCTGGCACCGTGGGAACGCCCGCCGCGATCATGGCGTGCTTGGCCGATACCTTGTCGCCCATCAGGCGGATGGTGTCAGCTTTCGGGCCGATGAACGCAAAACCGGATTTCTCGACCTGCTCGGCAAAATCGGCGTTTTCCGCCAGGAAGCCGTAGCCCGGGTGGATCGCCGTGGCGCCGGTCACTTCGGCTGCCGCGATGATGGCCGGGATGTGCAGGTAAGACAGGTTGGCTGGTGCCGGCCCGATGCAAACGGTTTCGTCTGCCAGGCCCAGGTGCATCAGTTCCTTGTCAGCAGTGGAGTACACCGCGACGGTCTTGATGCCCAGTTCCTTGCACGCCCGCAGGATGCGCAAGGCGATCTCGCCGCGGTTGGCGATGAGAACTTTTTCCAGCTTCTGAGGCTTCAACATCGTTGGCTCCCCGTGGTTCAAACGATGGTGAACAGCGGTTGGTCGAACTCAACCGGCTGACCGTTTTCTACCAGGATGGATTCAATAACACCGGCTTTTTCAGCCTGGATGTGGTTCATCATTTTCATCGCTTCCACGATGCAGATGGTGTCGCCGACCTTAACGGTCTGGCCCACTTCAACGAACGCTGGCGAAGTAGGCGACGGGGTGCGGTAGAACGTACCGACCATTGGCGACTTGACCACAAAACCGTTCAGTGTTGGCGCAGCCGGTGCGTCAACTACGGTGGCTACCGGGGTCGCGGCAACAGGAGCAGCGGCAGCCGGCGCTTGCATTGGAGCCGGTGCGTAGAACTGCTGAGCAGGAGTCTTGCTGTGACGGCTGATGCGTACGGACTCTTCGCCTTCTTTAATTTCCAGCTCGTCGATGCCGGACTCTTCCAGCAATTCGATCAGTTTCTTAACTTTACGGATATCCATGAATCGTCAACTCCCAGTGGGTCGGTCAGGGGCGTTTAGCTTGTAGTTCAAGCTGTTCCAGGGCGGCCTCCAGGGCCAGTCGATAACCGCTGGCGCCAAGGCCGCAGATCACACCTACCGCAACGTCGGAGAAGTAGGAGTGATGGCGGAAAGGTTCGCGTTTGTGCACGTTGGACAAATGCACTTCGATGAATGGGATGCTCACCGCCAGCAGCGCGTCACGTAATGCCACGCTGGTGTGGGTAAAAGCAGCCGGGTTGATCAAAATAAAATCCACGCCTTCATCGCGTGCGGCATGGATGCGATCGATCAATTCATACTCGGCATTGCTTTGCAGGTAGAGCAAATGGTGACCGGCCTCGCGGGCCCGTAGTTCGAGATCCTGATTGATCTGCGCCAGCGTTGTGGCGCCGTAGACGCCCGGCTCGCGGGTGCCTAGCAGGTTCAGGTTGGGGCCGTGCAGCACCAGAAAGGTCGCCATCTGCTTTTCCTTGTTATGTCAGTGCGGGGCGACTATGCCGAAAAGCGTAAACGCTGTCCAGTTACCTGCAATAGCCAGCACGATGCCCGATGTTCACGCAAAGTTTGTGACTCAGGCTTTAAATCTGGTCATTTGCGTTAGCGACACGTTCGGCGAAGTCCGCGGCATTGATCTCGCCGATGACCCGTTGGTCACTGATTTCGCTGCCATTTTTGCCAAAGAACATCAGCGCCGGTGGGCCGAATAATTGATAGCGGTCGAGCAGGGCACGTTGCTCGGGGTTACTGGCCGTGATGTCAAAACGCACCAGCCGATAACCGCTGAGCAGATCCAGCACGCGCGGGTTGTTCAACACCTCATGTTCGATGACTTTGCAGCTGATGCACCAGTCGGCGTACCAATCCAGCAACACCGGCTGCCCTGCGGCCTTTGCCTCGGCCAGCGCCGCGTCCAGTTGGGCCGGGGTGTTGACGGTCTGCCATTGGCGGGTGGTGGTGTCGGCACGCTCGTCGAGGGTGACAGGCGCGGGGCTCGCCAGAGGTTTGAGCGGATCGCCTTGCCCGCTCAAGGCGCCGTACCAGCAAAAGAGCGCATACACCAGCAGGAACAGGCCCAGCAGTTGCGCCAGGCGCTGGCGCGGCGATTTAAAGGCAAACTCCAGCGTGCCCAGAAACAGGCTGACCCCGGCCGCCAGAAAACCGATCAACAGCAGGGTGGCCGGGCCCGGCAGCACCCGGCTGAGCAGGCCCACCGCCAACCCCAGCAACAACACGCCGATGGTGTTTTTCACGGTCACCAGCCACGGGCCGCTTTTGGGCAGCCACGCCGCCCCGCCCGTCGCCACCAGCACCAGCGGGGTGCCCATGCCGAGCCCCAGCACCAGCAGCTTCAGACCGCCGCCCAGCGCATCGCCGCTGGCGCTGATGTACAGCAACGCACCGGCCAGAGGCGCCGATACGCACGGCGAAACCAGCAAGCTGGACACCACGCCCAGCACCGCCGCGCCCCACAGCGAGCCGCCTTGAGTGTTATTGGCCACACGGTCCAGGCGATTGCTGATGGCGCGTGGCAGTTTGAGTTCGAACACCCCGAACATCGCCAGTGCAAACACCGCAAAAAACAGCGCGAACGGCACCAGAACCCACGCCGATTGCAGGCGCGCTTGCAGGTTGAGCTGCGCACCGAACAGTCCCATCAGGGCGCCGAGCAAGGCAAAACAGGCCGCCATGGGCAACACGTAAGCCAGCGACAGGCTGAAACCGCGCCAGCCGCCCACTTGGCCGCGCAGCACCACGCCCGACAGAATCGGCAGCATCGGCAGTACGCACGGGGTAAACGTCAGGCCCAGGCCCGCAAGGAAAAAGATCGCCAGTTCACGCCAGCTCCAGGCACTGGCGGGCGCGCTTGATGCGTCAACTGACGCGGCGGGCGTGCCTTCGATGGCCAGGCGCACGGTTTCGGGCGGGTAGCACAAGCCCTTGTCGGCGCAGCCCTGATAGGTCACGACAAGCGTGAAGGCGCGTTGAGCATCGGCCGGGCGCGGCACGTCCACGTCGACAATGCCGTGATACACCTGCACATCGCCAAAATACTCATCATGCTTGGGTTCGCCGGGCGGCAGTTGCACCGGGCCCAGGGTGATATCGGCGGGGTCGGTTTTGAACGCAAAGCGGTGCTGGTACAGGTAGTAACCGTCGGTCGGCACAAAACGCAGCTTGATGTTCGTGGGCGTGCTTTCGATCAGGTTGAGCTTGAACGCCTCGCTGACCGGCAGAAAATCGCGGCTGTTATTCACGGCGCCCAGCGTAGCGCTGGGGCGGTTGTCCAACAGTCCCGCGCCCATGGCGGGCACGGCGACGAGTAAACACAAAAGCAAAAACAGGCGGCGCATAGTGATCTCGCTAATCAAACGTGCGCGCATGATAGCGGAGTGAGAAACGCTGTGCCGAGCGGGGCTGACCGTTGACGGGGAGCGGCGGTATCGCAACGATCCGCGCGCCCGGCATCACACTCGAAACGCCTGCACCGCGGCATTCAACTCGCCCCCCAACACCAGTAAGCGCTCACCTTGCTGGCGACCCTGGCTAATGCGTTGCAAATTGTCGTCACCCAACTGATGAATGCGTTCACTGTGATCGCGTATTTCACTGACCGCGCCGCTTTGTTGAGCAGTGACGTCGGCAATGCGGATGGCGGTGTCGGAGATGGTGGCTATCGCTCCGACGATTTCATCCAGCGCGCCATCGGCGGCTTGCGCCTGCCGGGCGGTGTCCCGGGCATGTACGACTTGGGCGCGCATGCCTTCGACTGACTGGCGCGCGGCCGTTTGCAGCCCGCCGATCAGGGTTTGAATTTCGCCGGTCGCCCCTGCTGTGCGTTGGGCAAGCGTGCGCACCTCTTCGGCGACCACTGCAAACCCGCGTCCCATTTCACCGGCACGGGCCGCTTCAATGGCGGCGTTGAGCGCCAGTAAGTTGGTCTGATCGGCGATGGCGCGAATCACCGTCAGCACGCCACCGATGGTGGCCGACTCTTCGGCCAGTTGCTCGATCATTTGCGCGTTGCCTTGCACTTCACCCACCAGTGCATGCAGCCCGGTCAAACTTTGACCAATGACTCGCTGGCCTTGGGCAACCGCCACCCCGGCGCTGCGGCTGGCATCGGCCGCCTGACTGGCGTCGCCCGCCACTTGTGAAATGGTCGCTTCCAATTCACCCAGGGCGTCGCGGATTTGCGCCGTATCGCCTGCCTGCCGTTCGGCGCCGCTGTGCAAACCGTTGCTCACCTCGGCCAGCGCCTCACTGCTGCCGGCCACCTGTTCGGCGTTGACGCGCAAGGTGCCCACCAGATTGACCAAGTAATTGCGCAGGCGATTGAGCGAGGCCTGAATGTCGTGCAGTTCGCGATTGGTTTTGCCCAACTGAATGTCGCGGCTGAAATCCCCTTGTGCCCAGGTCGACAGCATCGGCACCAGGCGGGTCAACACGTTGGCCAGTCTGCGCTGTAACGTGTCGATCAGCAGTGCGATCAGCAGAATCAGGCCAATCATCGAGCCTTGAATCAGCCGCACTTCGCTTTGAATCTGCCCGTGTTCAGCGCGCACTGCCGGCTCCAGTCCGGCGATGGCTTGTTGCACTGCGCCCAGCTTTTCATGCGTGGCGTCAGCCAGTTGAGCGCGTTGTTCGATCTGGCTGCGGGTGCGTTGCAACTCGGCGGGGTAGCGGCTCAGCAGGTTGTTGAGTTCACGTTTGAGGGGGATGCCAGCGTCTTCGGTCGCGCCCGTCTGTTCGGACTCAAGGCCCATCAGTGCCGCGAAATCGTCACTGGCCGAGGCGCTGTTGGCGCTGACCCCCAGCAAAGGCAGCGCCTCGATGGTTTGCGCTTGCGCACGCATGTTGTCCAGCTCGCGCGTCACGTCCGCCGCCAGCTCACTGCGCCCGCTACTGACCAGTTTGTCGCGGCTTAAAGAGAGTTTTGCCAAGTGTTGGGAGGCATTGAGCAGCGGCACCAGATAGGCGTGGGCGTCGGGGCCGCTGGCTTGATTGGCATACTGGCTGAGTTGCTCCAGAGTGGCGCCCAGCTCCCGTTCGGCCTGCAACAGCAACGCTTGCGGGTCACCGGCCAGTTTGCCAGCGGCCAGCAGTTCGTTGCCACTGTACGTGCTCAGGCGTTCGAGGCTGGGGCGCAAGGCCTCGGCCAGCGCAACCGGGAGCGGGGTCAGTTCGGTTTTCAGCGTGTTGAGCGCGGTCGTGGCATCGCTCAGGCGCAGGGCGTCGCCGCTGGCCAGGTAATCTTCAATATTGCGCGTCACCTGGTTCTGGAACTGCTGGGACAGGCTCAAGTAGCGTTCCATCAGTTGAAACGGCCGTTCAAGCGCGTGTTGCGACCACGCCAGGGTGGCGCCGAGGGCGAGGCACACGGCGACCAGCAACAGGGTGTTGAGGTTGGTAAGCAGCTTCAGGCGCATCTGGGATTTTGCCTACGACGCAATGAGAAGCGGCTGAAGTTATTGCACGTGCGTTACAGCGATGTGACGGGATTCGGCAATTTGACCGAAATAGTGGCAATTTGCCTTGCCGGGTGAAAGCGCTCGATCCGGTTGCGCCCGTTGTGCTTGGCGCGGTACAGCGCTTCGTCTGCCTGAGATGCCATGACCAGGCCGTCTGTGTCCTCTTTGAGTTCCACCACGCCCGCGCTGAAGGTGCAGCATAAATCTGTGGGCTGGGCCGGGTAATGAATCTCCGAGAAGCGCTCGCGGATGGTGTTCAACACCGCGTGGGCCGCTTCCTGATCGGTGTCAGGCATCACAATGGCAAACTCTTCGCCGCCATAGCGCCCGATGAAATCGGTCTTGCGCAGACGCTGTTTGAGGAACAGCGCCAGGCTTTTGATCACCCGGTCGCCCATGGGGTGGCCGTAGGAGTCGTTGACCCGCTTGAAATGGTCAATGTCGATCATGGCAAAGCTCAGCGAGCGACTTTCGCGGCGGGCGCGGAAGGTGCAGTCTTCGAGCAGTTGCAGAATGTGCGTGTGGTTGTATAGGCCGGTCAGGCTGTCGCGCACCATCCGCGCCTTCAAGTGCCGTGCCCGGGCGGCGCGGTTGCGCACGGTGGTAATCAGGTGCCGGGGTTTGATCGGTTTGGTCAGGAAGTCGTCGCCGCCTTCGCTCATGGCGTCCAGTTGCTTGTCCAGGTCATCTTCGGCCGACAGGTAAATGATCGGCACGCTGACGTAGCGATCATTGTGGCGGATCACCTTGGCCAGCTCGGTGCCGGTGCAGGCGGGCATGTACATGTCGAGGATGATCAGGTCGGGCTGGAAGTCGGCCAGTTCGGCCATGGCCTGAATCGGCTCGATCAGGGTGCGGGTCACGATCCCGGCGCTGTTGAGCAGCCGTTCGGTGTGCAACGCCTGAGCCCGGGAGTCATCAATGATCAGCACTTTGTACGGTTCGTACTGCGCGACGCAGGTCAGTACCTCGATTTTTTCCATCAGGCTGGAGGCTTCGAGGGTGCCGGTCAGGAACTCCTGCCCGCCCGCGCGCACGGCGGCCAGTCGGGTGGGGGTGTCGGTTTCATGCAGGCTGAAAAACAGCAGCGGCAATTTCTGCTCCAGCCCCTCCTGCGCTTCGGCGGCCAGCAGCAGGCCATTGCTGGCGCCACTGAAATCCACGTCCATCACGATCGCGCAGGGCAGGCGTTCGGCCATGGCGCTGCGAAAGGCATTCACGCTGGGCAGCGATTGCGCGCCCAGGCCGAAAAAATCCAGTTGCTTGGCCAGTCGCTCGGCCCGGTCATGGTCCTGAAGCAGGATGTACACCGGCTTGCGCAGCGGTGGCAGAAAGGTGTGATCCAGCTGGTCGCCGTGGCGCAGACCAGTACGCGACAACCGCTGCATCAGGCGGTTGAGTTCTGTAATTAACGTACTGCTCAGGCGCCCGCGGTTGGCCTCGACCTGCTGCAAGGCCTGGCTGATGGCGCGGGCCAGTTGCGAATGCTCGGGCTGCTCGAAGCGTGCGGCAAACCGCAGCAGGCGCAGGTTGGCGTCGCTGAGTTCCGCGAGGTCTGAGGGGGCCCATTCATTGCCCTGTAAACGTTGCCAGATCTCAAGAATTTGACGTGCCTGATGGATGACCCGCTGGGCAAAGTGGTTCTTGAGGCGCTCGCGGTTCGGGTCTTCTTGCTCGGTCATATCCAGACTGCTTCGTGAGTGGGGCATGCTGAGGTTCGACTAGTGGCTCTATGCTAGCAGCTCTTTGGAAATGCACGAGCCCTCACACGAAATTAACGTTGGCCGGTTACATTTAGGCGTTGAGATCCTTCTGTGAGGGGCGCGAGCGTGGTTTATAGTGGCCGCCGCCTGTTGCCAGCGCCTTGTTGCAGATCAACCGGCAGGCGATTAAAAACAGGCATATAAGGCACGATGGGTTAGGGTTGTGGTCGAACCGTTGAATTCAGTAATCGAAAGGATATAGCCATGCTGGACTGGAAAAAACGTGAGGGCAGTGCCCGCGAGTCGGTCAAGGAGACCAGGACAGAGCCGCGTGGCTATTTCAAAAGCATCTTGCTGAGCCGCTCCATTGCCACCCTGGTGGGTGTGTATGTGCTGGTGTGCCTGGGGCTCGGCTGGTACTGGAGTCAGGAGCCGGATCTGTTCCCGGTGCAGCAAAACGCCCAGCAGGCTGCCGAGCGCGACGGCAAGCAAATGGTGCCGGGCTTCACCACCGTCGAAACCCTGAAAACCGTGGCCGGCACGTTGCTCAACAAGCCGGGCGGTTACCTGTCCAATGACCGCTTCCCGCCGGGCCTTGTGCTCGACAACATTCCGAGCTGGGAATACGGCGTTCTGGTGCAGGTACGCGACCTGACCCGTGCCCTGCGCAAAGACTTTGCCCGCTCCCAGTCGCAGTCGGCTGAAGACGCGGATCTGGCCAAGGCCGAGCCGCGTTTCAACTTCGACAACAAGAGCTGGATGCTGCCGTCCAGCGAGTCTGAGTATCAGGAAGGCATCAATTCCCTGAGCCGCTACCAGGCTCGCCTGTCTGACCCTAATCAGAAAAACGCCCTGTTTTACGCCCGTGCCGACAACTTGAACAACTGGCTGGGTGACGTGGGTACACGTCTGGGTTCGCTGTCGCAGCGTCTGTCGGCCAGTGTGGGCCGGGTCAAACTCAATAGCGCGCTGAAAACCGAATCCCTGCAACCGGGTCAGGTGCCGGTGGTTGACGAAGAAGTCGTCGAAACCCCGTGGATGCAAATTGACAACGTGTTCTATGAAGCGCGCGGTCAGGCCTGGGCCTTGTCGCACCTGTTGCGTGCCATCGAAGTCGACTTCGCGGACGTGCTGGCCAAAAAGAACGCAACCGTCAGTGTTCGCCAGATCATTCGTGAGCTGGAGGCCGCTCAAGAGCCGGTCTGGAGCCCGATGATCCTCAACGGCAGCGGCTACGGCATGCTCGCCAACCACTCGCTGGTCATGGCCAACTACATTTCCCGCGCCAACGCGGCGGTCATGGACCTTCGTCAATTGCTCTCACAAGGTTAAGTGATGGCCATTTCACCCCGGGAGGCCGCCCACCGCGCGGCCTCTGACGCCGAGCAAGTCGCTTGGGTCGATCGCGAAGACCGGCTGCTGGGCAGTTTGCCCCGTGCCGAGCTGCGTGATCGGGGGGAAATCGGGCGGGGCACCTTCATTTTGTTGTTCAACTCCTCCGGCGAGCTGTGCGTGCATCAGCGCACGCTGAGCAAGGCGCTGTACCCCGGTTACTGGGACGTGGCGGCGGGCGGCATGGTCGGGGTGGACGAAACCTATGCCGAGTCGGCAGCCCGCGAGCTGTACGAAGAGCTTGGCGTCAGCGGCGTCCCGTTGACGGCCCATGAGCGTTTTTACTTTGACTGCCCGGACAACCACCTGTGGTGCGCCGTGTTCTCGGCGGTGTGGGACGGGCCGTTGCACGTGCAGCCCGAAGAGGTCCAGCAAGCGTGCTTCATGCCCGTGGCGCAGGCCTTGCGTTTGAGTCAAACCCAGCCGTATTGCCCGGATTCACTGGCGGCGCTCAAGCGTTATCTCGACAGCGTCTGAACGCAGTCGCCTCCCTCGTCAGCGACCCCGAGCGATACACAACATTTGCGCCGATTGGCTCTTGGGCACTGGCGAATTTGCCGTTACACTGCGCGACCTTTTTCAAGCTCAAGCGGCATTCCCGTCTGAGTTGCGCTGCCCCTGCCAGAGTGGGGCTTCGCGGTCGGTATCCCATGGCGCTCCCGCGCCTTGCACCGGCCAATTTTTTGTCCTCCATCTAGAGGATTGCCGGTGGCCAAAAAAGCCGCATCCTTCGCCGCCCTTGGTGGCCTGGTATTTTCCACCGACGCAGGTCGTCACTGTCCGGACTGTCGCCAGCCGGTGGACGCCTGTACCTGCAAACAGACCCGCCTCCCCGAAGGTGACGGCATTGCCCGCGTGCGTCGCGAAAGCAAAGGCCGCGGCGGCAAGACCGTGACCACCATCACCGGTGTGCCGCTGGCTGAAGACGCGCTCAAGGAGCTGGCCACTGCGTTGAAAAAACGCTGTGGCACCGGTGGCGCCTTGAAAGACGGCATCATCGAGATCCAGGGCGATCACGTCGACCTGCTGCTGGCCGAACTGGTCAAGCAGGGGTTCAAGGCCAAAAAGTCCGGCGGCTAGCAGCCTCTGTGAAAACCACCGTTGAGCGCGCCTGTTGCCCTGTCGGGCTGACAGTGAGGGCTTGACCATGGTTTTCACAGAGCCTGTTATGACGGGTTTCTAAACTCCGCGCTGTTGCCAGGGTCTACCTTGCACAGACGAATCGTCACTTTCACGCCTTAGACTGCGCCAGCCTGGTTTCAGGTTGGGCTATTTGACTTATATATAGGGGACTTCGATGTCCGTACGACGCACACGCAAAGACGATGGCAGCCAATGGACAGTTGCGGACAGCCGCAGCGTTTATGGGATCCGCCATTGGGGGGCCGGGTATTTCGCGATCAATGAAGCCGGTCGCGTAGAAGTACGTCCGAACGGCCCGAACAGTTCGCCCATCGACCTGTACGAGCAAGTTGACGAGTTGCGCAAAAGCAGCGGTCTGTCCTTGCCGTTACTGGTGCGCTTTCCCGATATCCTGCAAGACCGTGTACGCCAGCTGACCGGCGCGTTCGATGCCAACATCGAGCGTCTGGAATACCAGAGCCAGTACACCGCGCTGTACCCGATCAAGGTCAACCAGCAAGAGGCCGTGATTGAAAACATCATCGCCACCCAGGACGTGTCGATCGGCCTTGAAGCCGGTTCCAAGCCCGAACTGCTGGCCGTGCTGGCGCTGGCCCCCAAAGGCGGCACCATCGTCTGCAACGGTTACAAGGACCGCGAGTTCATTCGTCTGGCGCTGATGGGCCAGAAGCTGGGCCATAACGTGTTCATCGTGATCGAAAAAGAATCCGAAGTGGATCTGGTCATCGAAGAAGCGGCATCGCTCAAGGTCAAGCCGCAGGTCGGCCTGCGCGTGCGCCTGTCGTCCCTGGCATCGAGCAAATGGGCAGACACCGGCGGCGAGAAATCCAAGTTCGGTCTGTCGGCGGCGCAGTTGCTGTCGGTGGTCGAGCGTTTCCGCGCGGCCGGTCTGGATCAAGGCATCCGCCTGCTGCACTTCCACATGGGTTCGCAGATCGCCAACTTGGCCGACTACCAGCACGGCTTCAAAGAGGCGATTCGCTACTACGGCGAACTGCGCAACCTCGGCTTGCCGGTTGACCACATCGACGTGGGCGGCGGTTTGGGCGTGGACTACGACGGCACGCACTCGCGCAACGCCAGCTCGATCAACTACGACATGGACGATTACGCCGGTGTGGTGGTGGGCATGCTCAAAGAGTTCTGCGATGCGCAGAGCCTGCCGCACCCGCACATTTTCTCCGAGAGCGGCCGCTCGTTGACCGCACACCACGCCATGCTGGTGGTGCAGGTGACCGACGTCGAGAAGCACAACGACGACGTGCCGGTGATCGAGAACAAAGAAAGCCTGCCTGAAACCGTGCAGTGGCTGATCGACCTGCTGGGCCCGACCGACATCGAGATGGTCACCGAAACCTACTGGCGCGCCACCCACTACATGAGTGACGTGGCTGCCCAATACGCCGATGGCAAGATCAGCCTGGCTGAAAAAGCCTTGGCCGAGCAGTGCTACTTCGCCGTATGCCGTCGCCTGCACAACTCGCTCAAGGCGCGTCAGCGTTCGCACCGTCAGGTGCTGGACGAACTCAACGACAAGCTGGCCGACAAGTACATCTGCAACTTCTCGGTGTTCCAGAGCTTGCCGGACACGTGGGCAATCGGCCAGGTGTTGCCGATCCTGCCGTTGCACCGCCTGAACGAAGAGCCGCTGCGCCGCGCCGTGCTGCAAGACCTGACCTGCGACTCCGACGGCAAGATCAAGCAATACGTCGACGAGCAGAGCATCGAAACCAGCCTGCCAGTCCACAGCCTCAACGAAGGCGAAGACTACTTGCTGGGCATCTTCCTGGTGGGCGCCTATCAGGAAATTCTGGGTGACATGCACAACCTGTTCGGTGATACCGACTCGGTGAACATCTACCAGAAAGCGGACGGCAGCGTGTACCACGCCGGTATCGAGACCCACGACACCATCGAAGACATGCTGCGTTACGTGCACTTGTCGCCTGAAGAGCTGATGAACCACTACCGCGACAAAGTGGCCAGCGCCAACATCAGCGTCAAAGAGCGCACCCAGTACCTCGACGCCCTGCGTCTGGGCCTGACCCGTTCGTCCTACCTGTCTTCGTAAGCCGTTCGAAGCCAGACAAAACGCCGCCCTCGGGCGGCGTTTTTTATGTGCGCGCAATCACCCCGAGTTCACGCGTTGGGGTTGAACCACTGGTCCTTGCGTTGCATCGCCCAGGCATAGGCCGCCAGCGTCAGGCTGCGCAGCACCATGAACAACAGAAAACTGATCCACAGCCCGTGGTTGCCCAAGCGTTGCATGGCCCAGGCGACGGGCAGGGCGAAGATCACGCTGATGACCATGGCGTTGCGCATTTCGCGCGCGCGGGTGGCGCCGATAAACAGCCCGTCCAACAGGTAACTCCAGACGGCAATCAGGGGCAGCAGCGCCAGGTACGGCACGTAGTGAAAAGCGGTTTCGCGCACACTCGGGATGTCGGTCTGCATCTCGATAAACAGATGCCCGCCGAACAGGAACAACACCGCAAAACCTGCGCTGGCGATCAGCGACCAGCCACTGGCCACTACCATCGAACGGCGCAGGGCGGTCCGGTCCCGGGCGCCAATGGCATGACCGCACAGGGCCTCCACGGCATGGGCCAGGCCGTCCAGCGCATGGGCCGCCAGCAGCAACCCGTTGAGCAGCAGTGCGTTGGCGGCCACGGTGGCATCGCCCAGGCGCGCACCTTGCAGGGTGATGAGGAAAAACACCGATTGCAGCATCAGGCTGCGGATAAAAATGTCGCGGTTGACCCCCAACAGCGGCTTCCAGTTCTGCCATACGCGTAACGCCTGCCACATCACCCTGCCCGGAAACCGTCGCAGCGCGCCGCGTGTTAGCCACAGCCCGAGCAGTGCGCCGCTCCACTCGGCAATCACCGAGGCGCGGGCGGACCCGACCACCCCCCAGTCCAGCCCCAGGACAAACCAGAGATTGAGCGCGATATTCACCAGGTTGGTGGTGAGCAAAATCCCTAGCGGGGCCCGCGCGTTTTGCGTGCCCAGAAACCAGCCCACCAGTGCATAGGTGGCCAGCGCGCCGGGCAGGCCAAACAGGCGGGTATAGAAGAAATCCAGCGTCAGTTGGTGCAACTCGGGAGAGGGCTGCATCACGGTCAGGGCCAGGGAGCTGAACGGCAGTGCGATGGCCCCTAAAAACAGTGAGAGCAGCACACTGAGCAGCAACCCCTGCAACAGGATCTGGCGCAGCGCCGTGCCATCGCCCCGCCCGGCCGCCTGGGCGGCGAAGCCCGTGGTGCCCATGCGCAGAAAGCCCATCATCCAGGCCAGAAACACATACAGGCTGGCGCCCACGGCAACGGCGCCCAACTGATGCGCGTGGGGCAAGTGGCCGATGACGGTGCTGTCGACCAGCGCCACCAGCGGCACGGAAATATTGGACAAAATCATCGGCGCCGCCAGCGCCCACACCCGGCGATGGGTCAGGCGGTCGCGCCAGTCAGCAAGTAGGGAAAACGACATGCAGGCTCCTTGAGGGAGCGGCATTGTAGCCGAAGCGGCCTTCCCTCAGCCCCTTTGCTCCGTGAGACGGCCGGGGTGAGGGGGCGTGGGGATTTGTTATATAGTCGTGCCCTTCATTGCCTAGCCAACGAGTACACCATGCTTAACAAAGGACTGTTCCTGGCCTGCGCACTGGCACTGCTGAGTGCGTGTGATGCTTCCTCTCCCGGCAACCCTCCTGCGCCTTCGGCGGCGGTTGGCACGCAAGCGGCCAAGCCTGTGCAGGATGTCAAAGCCCTCGCTGAACGCTACGCGGGGCGCGAGTTGAGTGTGGTGGATGTCTCGGAAGTGCAAGTGGACGGCGCCAGCACCTTGTCGGTGAGTTTTTCCGTGCCGCTGGACCCGGATCAGCCCTTTGGCGAAAAACTGCATCTGGTGGATGCCACCTCCGGCAAGGTCGACGGCGCCTGGGAGCTTTCCGACAACCTGATGGAGCTGCGTCTGCGTCACCTTGAGCCGCAGCGCAAACTGATCCTCACCGTCGACCCCGGCCTGCGCGCGGTCAACGATGCCGAACTGGCCGCCGAGTACGTCAGCCGTCTTGAAACCCGTGACCTGCAACCCACCGTCGGGTTTGCCAGCCGCGGCACGCTGTTGCCGACGCGACTGGCTGAAGGCTTGCCCGTTATCGCGCTCAACGTCGATAAAGTCGATGTGGAGTTTTTCCGCGTCAAACCTCAGTCCTTGCCTGCATTCCTCAGCCAGTGGGGCCGCAACAGCAGCCTGCAAAGCTATGAAGCCAAAGACCTGCTGGGCATGGCCGATCTGGTCTACGGTGCCCGGTTTGACCTGAACCCGGCCCGCAACACGCGTGAAACGGTGATCCTGCCAACCTCCGGCATCAAGCCCTTGCAGCAGCCGGGCGTGTACCTGGCGGTAATGAAAGCCTCCGGCACGTACAACTATTCAACCCCGGCCACGCTGTTCACCCTCAGTGACATTGGCCTTTCGGTACACCGCTATCAGAAACGCCTGGACGTGTTCACGCAGGCGCTCGAAGGTGGCAATGCGCTGGGCGACGTGGCGCTGGAACTGCTCGACGGCAAGGGCAAAATGCTTGCCCAGGGCACGACCGACAAAGACGGCCATGCCGAACTGGCCCTGCCGCCCAAGGCCGAGGTGCTGTTGGCGCGACAGGGCGATCAGACCAGCCTGTTGCGTTTGAATACCGCGGCGCTGGACCTGGCCGAGTTCGACATCGGCGGGCCGCAGGCGCATCCGTTGCAATTCTTCGTATTTGGACCGCGTGATCTGTACCGTCCCGGCGAAACCGTGCTGCTCAATGCCTTGCTGCGCGACCGTGATGGCCATCCGGTCAAGCCGCAGCCGGTCAGCCTGGAAGTCCGTCGCCCGGACGAGCAGGTCAGCCGCAAGTTCGTGTGGGAGCCCGATGCTGCCGGCTTCTATCAATACCCGCTGCAACTGGCGGGCGAAGCCCCCACCGGGCGCTGGCAACTGGTGTTCGACCTGGGGGGCGGCAAGCCACAGCTCTATGAATTTTTAGTGGAAGACTTCCTGCCCGAGCGTCTGGCGCTGGAACTCAAGGGCAGCGATACGCCGCTGCGTCCGGATCAAACCGCCGACATCCACGTGAACGGCCGCTACTTGTATGGTGCCCCCGCGGCCGGGAACCGCTTGAGCGGTCAGGTGTATGTGCGTCCCTTGCGTGAGGCGGTGAGCGCATTGCCGGGGTATCAGTTCGGTTCGGTGACCGAAGAAGAACTGACCCAGGACTTTGAACTGGATGAAAGCGTGCTCAACGCCCAAGGCGAAGACACCCTGCATCTGGAGAGCAAATGGAGCGACGCCAAATCGCCGCTGCAACTGATTGTGCAGGCCAGCCTGCAAGAGTCCGGCGGTCGGCCGATTACCCGTCGACTGGTGCAACCGGTGTGGCCTGCCGAGCGACTGCCGGGGCTGCGCGGCCTGTTCGACGGTACGGAAACCGATGGCGACGGCCCGGCCGAATTCGAGGTGCTGATTGCCGATGACGCAGGCAACAAGCTGGCGGCTGATAACGTCAACGTGCGGCTGGTGCGCGAGCGTCGGGACTACTACTGGAACTACTCGGACAACGACGGCTGGAGCTACCACTACAACGAGAAGTTTTTGAACCTCGGCGAACAAACCGTGAGCCTCAAGGCAGGCGGCACGGCCAAGGTCAGCTTCCCGGTGGAGTGGGGCCCGTATCGGGTTGAAGTTCAAGACCCGAAAACCGGTTTGATCAGCAGCCTGCGCTTCTGGGCGGGTTATCAGGCGCAGGACAATGCCGAAGGCGGCGCCGTGCGTCCCGATCAGGTCAAGCTGGCGCTGGATAAAGCGGCCTACGCCGAGGGCGAAACAGCCAACGTCACGGTCACGCCACCGGCGGCCGGCAAAGGGTATTTGCTGGTTGAAGGCAGCGACGGGCCGCTGTGGTGGGAAGAAATTGACGTCCCGGCCGAGGGCAAGACCTTCGCCGTCAAACTGGACCCGCGCTGGGCACGCCACGACCTGTACGTCAGCGCGCTGGTGATTCGTCCCGGCGAGCGCAAAGCCAACATCACGCCAAAACGGGCCGTGGGTGTGCTGCACCTGCCGCTGGACCGCACGCAGCGCAAACTGGCGCTGACCCTGGATGCCCCGCAGACCATGCGCCCCAAGCAGCCGCTGAAGGTCAAGGTGCAGGCTAAAAACGCCGACGGCAGCGTGCCCAAGGACGTGCATGTTCTGCTGGCGGCCGTGGATGTCGGGGTGTTGAACATCACCGATTACCCGACGCCCGACCCTTACGCCAGCCTGTTCGGTCGCAAGGCTTATGGCGCTGACCAATTGGACATTTATGGGCAACTGATTGAAGCCGGGCAAGGCCGTTTGGCCAGCCTGGCCTTTGGCGGTGACGCAGGGCTGGCCAAGGGCGGCAAGCGCCCGGCCACCAGCGTCACCATCGTTGCCCTGCAAAGCGCCCCGGTGACCCTCAACGAACAGGGCGAGGGTGAAGTCAGCCTCGACATCCCCGACTTCAATGGCGAGTTACGCGTAATGGCCCAAGCCTGGACCGACGACCGCTACGGCATGGCGCAAGCCAAAACCGTGGTCGCCGCGCCGCTGGTGGCCGAGCTGGCCGCGCCGCGCTTCATGGCGGGGGGCGATGAGACCCGGCTGGCGCTGGACCTGTCCAACCTCACGGCCACGCCGCAAACCCTTGAAGTCCACTTGAACGCCGAAGGCCAACTGAACCTGTCGGGTCTCAGCAGCCAAACACTCACCCTCAGCCCCGGCCAGCGCAGCACCTTGCAGGTGCCAGTCAAAGCCCTGGGTGGCTACGGCACCGGCAAGCTGACCGTCACCGTCAAAGGCCTGAATCTGCCCGGCGAGACACTGGCGCCCTTTACCCGCGAATGGACGCTGGGGGTGCGCCCGGCCTACCCGGCGTTGCTCAAGCACTACCGCGCCGTGCTCAACGATCAGCCATGGACGTTGCCAGAGGGCGAGCTGCAAGCCTTCGAACCGGCGGGGCGTGAAGCCTTGCTCAGCCTGTCGAGCCGTCCGCCGTTGAACCTGGGCGAGCAGATCCGTGCGCTCAAGGCGTATCCGTACGGGTGTTCCGAACAGACCACCAGCGGTCTGTACCCGGCGTTGTATGCCGACGCGGCGTTGCTCAAGCGGCTTGGCCTGGAAGGCGAGCCGGATGCCGACCGCAAGCGCAAAATCGAGCTGGGCATCGAGCGCCTGCTGGGCATGCAGCGCTACAACGGCAGCTTTGGCCTGTGGGGCGCAGACGGTCAGGAAGAGTACTGGCTGAGCGCCTATATCACTGACTTCCTGCTGCGCGCTCGCGATCAAGGTTATGCCGTGCCGCCTGATGCGCTGAAGAAAGCCAGTGAACGACTGCTGCGCTACACCCAGGAGCGCAACCTGATCGAGTCGGACTACAGCGATAATCTCGATCACACCCGGTTTGCCGTACAAGCCTACGCCGCCATGGTGCTGGCCCGCAGTCAGCAGGCGCCGTTGGGTGCCTTGCGCAGCCTGTTCGAACGCCGCAGCGATGCGCGCTCCGGTTTGCCGCTGGTGCAGCTGTCGATTGCCTTGCAGAAGATGGGCGACCAGCCCCGAGCCGATCAAGCCCTGGTCGCCGGTCTTGCCGTGACCCGCGCAGCCGATCAATGGCTGGGTGATTACGGCAGCCCGCTGCGCGATCAGGCGCTGATTCTGGCCCTGCTCGAAGAAAACAACCTGATGAGCGACCAGCGTGAAGCCCGAGTATTTGCCCTGTCGGATCAGTTGGCGGCGAGCCAGTGGCTGTCGACTCAGGAGCGCAACGCGTTGTTCCTCGCGGGCCGGGACTTGCTGGGCCAGCCTGAACAACCGTGGACCGCGCAACTGGTCAGTGGCAGCCAGACCCGTGAGCTGAACCCGGCTCAAGCCGGTCTCAAACTGGAAGGGCCGTTACTGGCGTCGCCTTTGAGCCTGCGCAATGAAGGCAGCGTGCCGGTGTACCAACAGCTGACGATTTCGGGTTATCCACAGCACGCGCCGCCTGCCGGGGGTGAAAACATGAGTATTCGCCGCGACTACCTGGGCATGAACGGCGAGCCGCTGAACCTGAAAAACCTGCAAAGCGGTGATCTGGTGCTGGTGCACCTGGCTGTCACTGCCAAGCAGCGGGTGCCGGACGCGCTGGTGGTTGACCTGCTACCGGCGGGGCTGGAGCTTGAAAACCAGAACCTCGGTCAAAGCGCGGCCAGCCTTGAGAACGCCAGTAGCCAGGTCAAACAATGGCGCGAGTCCATGCAAAACGCGGGTGTGCAGCATCAGGAATACCGCGATGACCGTTACGTGGCTGCGTTGAATCTGGAAGGCTACGGCACCACGCACCTGTTGTATCTGGCGCGGGCCGTGACGCCCGGCACTTACCGCGTGCCGCCACCGCAAGTTGAGTCGATGTACCGCCCGAACTGGCAAGCCGTGGGCGAGACGCCCGCAGACATGGTGATCAAGGGCCGCTGATGCACGAAGCGAGGCTGGAGGGGGACAGCGACGGCGCCCCCGCCGCCTCGCCGCGTGTCAGCTGATGACCCAGCTCAACACCCACAACCCCAGCAACAGCCAGATCACGCCACCGATGATGGAAGCCCGCATGAAGGCGCGCACCGCGTTGTACAAAAACAGCAGGCCGATCACCAGCACCGCAATGCTGACAATCGAGGTGTCCATGCCGAGCGCACGGGCCATGCCATCAATGAAATGACTGCCTGCCTGGGTAATCGCATTGAACAGGCCGCTCAGGCTTTCGACGATCCAGCGAACCAGCGTGCCCAACCAAAGGCCCAGATTTCCTACAAAACTTTCGACGTGCATGGGGATGTTCCGATTAAGAAGACGGCCACTGTGCCAGAGATACCCCTTGGGCAACCAGTCAGGGCGCAAAGTTGCGTCACGGGCGGATGTTAATGGGATCGCGGCTTAAAAAATGCCTGCGCGGGATACTCGCCGCCACAGTGCTGCTGTGTGCCGCGCTGTGGCTGGCCGATAAAATCTGGCCGCTGCCCTTGCCCCAGGATGATCTGGCCCGTGTCGTATTGGCCGAAGACGGCACCCCGCTGTGGCGCTTTGCCGATGCCAATGGGGTGTGGCGCTACCCGGTGAGCACGGATGAGGTGTCGCCGTATTACCTCGACGCCTTGCTGACCTACGAAGACCGCTGGTTCTTCCGTCACCCGGGCGTGAACCCGCTGGCGCTGGGGCGTGCCGCCTGGCAAAACCTCAGCGGCGGGCGCGTGTTGTCGGGCGGCAGCACGCTGTCGATGCAGGTGGCGCGGCTGCTCGATCCCCATGAACGCACGTTGCCCGGCAAACTGCGCCAGCTGTGGCGCACGGCCCAGCTGGAATGGCATTTGTCCAAGGACCAAATCCTGAACCTGTACCTCAATCGCGCGCCGTTCGGGGGTACTTTGCAAGGGGTGGCAGCGGCCAGTTGGGCGTATTTGGGCAAGTCCCCGCAACACCTCACGCATTCGGAGGCCGCGCTGTTGGCCGTGTTGCCGCAAGCCCCCAGCCGCTTGCGCCCGGACCGCCACCCGGCGCGCGCGCAGGTGGCGCGGGACAAAGTCTTGCGGCGGTTGGCCGAGTACGACGTGTGGCCGCGCACCGCCGTGGACGATGCCCTGCAAGAGCCGCTGCTCCTGGCGCCGCGCCTGGAACCCAGCCTCGCTCCCTTGCTGGCGCGGCGATTGAATCGCCCCCACAGTCCGCCGCTGATACGCACCACGCTGGATGCCAACCTGCAACGTCGTCTGGAAGACCTGTTGCTGGGCTGGCGTGCGCGTTTGCCGGATCACACCTCGGCGGCAATTGTGGTGGTCGAAACCGACAGCATGGCCGTGCGTGCTTACTTGGGGTCGGTGGACATCAACGACGCGCGGCGTTTCGGCCATGTGGACATGATCAGCGCCATGCGCTCGCCGGGTTCAACGCTCAAGCCGTTTTTGTACGGGATGGCGATGGACGCCGGGCTGATTCATTCCGAGTCGCTGCTGCAAGACGTGCCCCGGCGCTATGGCGACTACCGGCCGGGCAACTTCTCTATGGGCTTCAGCGGCCCGGTCTCGGCCAGCGCCGCGCTGGCCCTGTCCCTCAACTTGCCAGCGGTGCAGTTGCTCGAAGCCTATGGGCCGAAACGCTTTGCGGCGGACCTGCGCAACGGCGGCGTGCCGCTGACGCTGCCCGCTTTGGCGGAACCCAATCTGGCGTTGATTCTGGGTGGGGCGGGCAGCCGACTCGAAGACCTGGTCAGTGGTTACAGCGCGTTGGCCCGCGACGGCAAAAGTGCCACGTTGCGCTTGCAGCCCGACGATCCACTGCACGAACGGCGCCTGCTGTCGCCGGGCTCGGCATGGGTCATCCGGCGCATTCTGAGTGGCCAGGCACGCCCGGACCGTGACCCGCGTGCCGAATTAGTGCAACGCCCCGCGCTGGCGTGGAAAACCGGCACCAGCTACGGCTTTCGCGATGCGCTGGCGATTGGCGTAGGGCCGCGCTACTTGATTGGCGTGTGGATCGGGCGCCCGGACGGCACGCCGGTGCCGGGCCAGTTCGGGCTGGCCTCGGCAGCCCCGCTGATGCTGCAAGTGCACGATGTGCTGAGTAATCGCGACAGCCAGCGTGGCATCGTTGCCCCGGTGCAGGCCGTGCCGGGCAATGTTGGCGTGGCAGCCATTTGTTGGCCGTTGGGCCAGCCGCTGAGCAAGGGCGACCCCAACTGCCGCCGCCAGCGTTTTGCCTGGACGCTGGATCACACCACGCCGCCGACCTTGCTGGCGGCCGATCAACCATTGGGTGTGGGGTTGCGCGAGCAGGTATGGGTCAACCCGCAAGGCGAGCGTGTCGGGCCGCAATGCCCCGGCGCGCAACCTCGCGAGGTGGCCCTGTGGCCCGCGCCGCTGGAACCCTGGTTGCCAAGGGCAGAGCGACGGGACACCCGCATGCCGCCAGCCTCGGTCGAGTGCCCGCCACCGGCGCTGCATTCGGTCACGCCGTTGTCGATCGTTGGCGTGCGCGACGGTGACCGCCTGCGCAGGCCCGCGGCGAGCGTGCAAGCGTTGCGGCTCACGCTGACGGCACTGGGCGGTGATGGACGACGCTGGTGGTTCCTTAATGGCGTGCCGCTGGGCGACAGCGCCCACCAGGACGCGCTCAGCACCTCGCTCGAACAACTCGGGCGCTACGAACTCAGCGTGCTGGACGAAGGAGGGCACACCGCGCGTGTCGAATTCAGCGTGGTTGAGTGATCGGCTCAGTGCGCCTTGGCGCTGCTCGCCCGCGACGAGCGACGAGAAAACACCGTACCAATTGTGTTTATCACCTTGGTGTCGTGTGCGAAGTGCCTCTTTCAAGCGTGTTGATAATTCACGCTTTTTAAACCCTTGTCCCCCCTAATGGATTAACCCCAACGTATAGGCGCGCCCCCGCTATATAAGGGGTTAATACCAAATTGAGAATTGTCCGACGCGTCCCTCGGGGTTGTTATGTCTGCAACGGATAAACGTATTGCTGGCGACAGATCAGGAAACGTTTGAACTCAGGCAAGCAGGTGCAAGGGACTCAATCATGAATACTCAACTGTGGTTAAAAACAAGTACTGCCTTACTGCTGGTCATGACAGTCAGCCTCAGTGGCTGCCATAGCGGTGGCGGCGGGTCCAAAAGTCATGTGGCCGCCAGCACTCCCGACAGCACCACGGATGGAGGCGATGGCGGTACAGATGGCGGTACTGGCGGTGGAACGGGTGGCGGTACAGGCGGTGGCACCGGTGGTGGTACTGGCGGCGGAACAGATGGCGGTACAGGCGGCGGTACAGGCGGCGGAACTGGTGGCGGAACTGGTGGTGGTACTGGTGGCGGAACCGGTGGTGGTACTGGCGGCGGAACAGATGGCGGCACAGGCGGCGGAACCGGTGGTGGAACTGGCGGTGGAACCGGTGGTGGAACTGGTGGCGGCACAGGCGGTGGAACCGGTGGCGGTACAGATGGCGGAACTGGCGGCGGAACCGGTGGTGGCACAGGCGGCGGAACCGGTGGCGGTACAGGCGGTGGAACTGGCGGTGGCACAGGCGCTGGTACGACTCCGCTGGTCACCGGTCAGGTGGTCGGCCAGGTTGGCACGGCGCTCGGCGGGGTCGGCACGACCGTCAGTGATCTGGGCACGACGTTGGCCACTGTTCCCGTGGTCGGTGTGGCAGGTGGTCTGGTGACCAATACCGGCAACGCCGTCACCTCGGTCACCGGGGGTGTCACCAATGGCCTGGGCTCGCTGGGCACTAATAAAGACTCGCTGGGCATCACCGTGGCAGGCGCTACCAACGCCGTGAGCGATGTCGGTAAAGGCGTCACGTCATTGGGCACAGGCGTCAGCACGTTGATCGATAACACGCCGATCAGTCAGATCCCCGTGGTGGGCGGGGTGGTCAATAAAGTCACGGATGCAACGGGTGGTCTGGTGGGCAATGTGGGCACAACGGTCACCATGATCGGCAACACCCTCACCGGCGCCGCCACCACCGGGCCATTGAGCAAAGTGACCGGTGGCCTGAATGACAAAGTCGTGGTGCCCGTGATTTCACTGGTGGAAAACACCACAGGCAAAGTCGGCACGGCGACCGGACTCGGGGCGCCTGTGGATGGCCTGCTGAACAAAGTCGGCGGCGTGGTTGGCGGGTTGGGTGACAAGGTGGCCGGCACCGGTAATGGCAACCCTGTGACCGGTCTGGTGGGCGGGGTGTTGACGGGCGTTGCCGGGGCTACGGACAAGACCGGCGGCTATGTCAATCCGGCACCCGCAGCGGGCGGCGGCACGGGTGGCGGGGCAGGCGGCCTGCCGGGGATTGCGGGCGCCGGGTTGCTGGAAACCGTGGGTGGCGTGGTCAATGGGGTAAGCACCGGGCTGGCCGGTGGCAGCACCAGCGGTGTGGTGGATGCTGCCGGTGCCAATGGCAATGCCATCGGCAATACCGTGGCCTCCATTGGCGGTGCGCTGGGCGGTACCGGGGTGGCGAACAACGCCGCGGGCGCCCCGTTGGCAGCGGTCACCACCACCGTGGGCACGGCGCTTAATCCGGTCACCAGCGCCGTGACCAGCGTGACGCAAAACGTCGGTGCAGCCACGGGTGTCGGGGCGCCGGTCAGCGGCTTGCTCAATCAAGTGGGCGGGGCGGTCAGCAGCGTGGGTGTGAAAGTGGATGCGGGCAGCAACAACCAGGTCGTGAGCGCAGTCGGTCAAACGGTCAATACCGTGGGCGCAACGGTGGGTGCGGTTGGAGGGCTGTTGAACGGTGGCACCACCGCGCAAGGCGGCGCGACAACCGGTGCTGTGGGCGGCTTGGGTGGGGTACTCGGAGGCCTGGGCAATCTGGGCAAGAAAAACTAACGAATTGCACCTGGCCGGTTCGACGGCCTCACCTACAGCGCCTACGCTTGGTTGAGACGAGAGGTTCTGATGAACCTCTCGTCTTTTTTTGAGCCAAGGATCTAGGGCTTGCACCGGGTAGCGTCGCCCTGAGATGACGCGCCCACCTGGTTATGTCGCTGTTGTTGACCATGGAGTGTCATATGCGTACTTACGTTCCTCTCGTATTTGTTGTGCTGACCCCGTGCGTCATGGCCGAGCCCTTGCCGCGCTACCTCAACAGCAACGAAATGATGCAGACCCTGCCCACCCCCAACCTGCCAGTAGACGCTTACCGCCCGCAAAAGCCAGCGTTGCAATTGCCCAAGCCCGGCGCGGTCGAGCCGCCACCGTTGGTGATGGGCACCAGACTCACCATCCGCAAATTGCAGATTGAAGGCGGCACCGTGTACCCGCTCAAGGAGCTGGGCGCTGCCTATCAATCGTTACTGGGCCATGAGATCACCCTGGCGCAATTGATCGATGCCACGCGCACCATCACCCAGCGCTACCAAACCGATGGTTACTTGTTGTCGTACGCGTTTTTACCGCCGCAAAATTTTGATCAGGGGCTGGTGCGGGTGGTGCTGGTGGAAGGCTACATCCGTGATTACACCGTGCAGGGTGATGTCGGTCGGGTGAAGGGCTTCATCGATGAACTGGTGGACAAGCTCAAGGGCGAGCGCCCGCTGACCCGCAAAACGTTCGACCGCTACGCGACCTTGATGGGGCGCCTGCCGGGCGTCACCTTGCAAGCACAAGTGCCGCCGCCCGGCACCACGGATGGCGCCTCGACCCTGACCATCAATGCCAGCCGCAAACCGTTCACCACCAGCATGAGCCTCACCGAAGGCAGTCGCGACAGCACGCAGGCACTGTTCGGGGTCAGCAGCAACTCGCAAACAGCGATGGCCGAGCAATTGAGCGTCAGCGGGTTGTTCCCGCCCGGCAACGATAAAGAACATTACTACCGCATCGACTACAGCCAGTACCTGAACGCTGAGGGCACGCAGTTGAGCCTGTATGGCGCGCGGTATCGCAGCGATCCGGGGAGCAGCATTGCCACCAGTGACGGGTTTGAACTCAAGCCGCATCGCGAGAACGACCGTTTCTCCATCGGTGTCAGCCACCCGCTGATCGCAGCCCCCAACCAATGGCTCAGCGTGGGCGCCCGGTTGTACGGCGTGAATGACCGCACCGATTACGAGGTGGTCGGCTTCCCGGTCAGCCTCAGCGAGAAAACAGACGTACGCGCCCTGGCGTTTGAGGGTGACTGGCGCAAGTCCGATAACAAACAGCTGCGCATCGTCAGCGCGGGTGTGTATCAAGGCATGAAAGGCCTGGGCGCCAAGAGTGAAACCAACCTCACCGGCAATCAGTACGACCTGGATTTCTTGCGCCTGCGTTTGTCGGGCGTGCAGAGCGACACGTTTTTCGAGAATTGGCAGGGCGTGATGTCCGGCGCCCTCTATTGGAGTGCAGACAGCTTGCCCGACAGTGAGCGGGCGGTGTTTGGCGGGCAGAACTTTGGCCGCGGCTACCCCGACGATCAGGCGTCGGGCGACAAGGGGTGGGGGGTGGCGTATGAGGTCAACTACAGCTTCAACCGCGAAGGGCCGTGGGTGAAATTGCTGCAGCCCTACGCGGTGCTGGACAAGGCCAAAACCTGGTTCAACGAGTTGCCATTCAAAGGCTCGGACATGTCTTCGGCGGCGGTCGGGCTGCGTTTTGGCGACAAGCGTTACTACAACATTGCCCTTGAAGCGGCCAAGCCGATGTCTGACATGGCGCTGGACAGCTTCAACCGCCGCCCGCGCTACACCTTGAGTTTCAGTTATCAACTCTAGCTGCAGGGCTCGCGAGGGCAACCTCGCGAGTGTTCGCCACGCGGACCGGCCTCAGCCGTCGATCAACTTGAGCGTCGGCTGAGGGAAAAGGGCATTCAGGGTATCGAGCAAACGCTCGTGATAGATGGGTTTGCGAAACAGGTCCAGCACCTGCAACCGCAACAGATCGCTGACGTCATCCATGTCGGCATGCCCGGACACGACGATGACCGGCAGGTGTTGACGCGAGGTGTGTTCACGCAAGCGCTTTATCAGCGAGATGCCGCTTTCTTCCGGCATGCGCAGGTCGGTAATCACCAGGGCAATGTCGGGATGCCGGGTCAGCTGTTGCAATGCGGCTTTCACCGACGTGGCGGTGTGGCAACAAAACCCTTCGCCCTCCAGCAGTTCGGCCAGCTCAGAAAGAGCCTCCTCCTCGTCATCCACGAGGAGGAGCTGTTGGCGTGGCGAAAAGGCGGTCATGTTGCGTTCCTGTAAAAGGGGCCAGAGCAGGATTTACGCATGATGCGCATGCTTAAGTCACTGCCGTTCCGCCCAAACCTTTGACCAGGTTGTTAAACGTGGATTTGACGACGCCCGACAGCGGCGTGACAAACAGTGCGAGCACCACCGCCACCATGGCCGCAATCAGGGCGTATTCAATGCCCGAAGCCCCGTCCCGGCGCTTGATTAATTGACGGGTCTGATAGACGCAGAACGCCTGTGTCGGCACATACACTTTCAGAACAGTATCCAGAAGCATCTGACTTCTCCTTAGTGCGCCGAAGCGGGCACTGTGTAACGTAGGTGCTACATACTTCCCATTTGCCATCAGAGCATTGCCAACAAAGCCCGACCTCACAACTGTAAGAAAGGATTAATCCGAAAGTAGTAATCCAAACGGATCAGGTCATCCGCCATCAAAAACGTTAAACAAATCAAAGTCCTCGAATGTCCTGTCAGAAATAACCCGGTCAGTAATGGCGTTTTGTCCTACCTGCGCTACCTTCAAATAGCGAAATGGTTGCAACTGGCCAACCGTTCATAGCTGCCTGATTGCGCATGATTTTTTGTCTGCCGTACGCAATGGGAAAGGGAGAGCCATATGAACAATCGCCGGAGTCTGGTGCTCGCCGCGATCTTGTTTTTGGGGGCCATTGCCGCCGGTTTCTGGGGGTTGATGCTGGCCCGTCAACAGCCTGTGCCACCTGCTCCGGTGGCGCAGGTGGTGGAGCAGGGGGTGAGCCATCTCGAAGACCAGACCAAGCAAAGCGTGGTGGTGTTGACCCGCGATGTCGCCCCGCATGTGGCCCTGACTGCCGATGATTTGACGCTGGAAAAATTGCGCACGGCGCCCGCCGGGAGCCTCACCGCTATCGACCAGGCGGTGGGACGCACCCCATGGCGAGGGCTGAACGCGGGCACCTGGCTCAATGAACACAGCTTCGAAATCGGCGGGCCGCTGGCGCGCATGATTCGCCCTGACGAACGCGCGCTGGCGGTGGCGATTGATGAAGTGGCCGGGGCCGCGGGGCAGTTTGGTCCGGGGGATTACGTCGACATTCTGCTGTTTCTGCGTCAGGACACCACCAACCCTGAATCCTCCACACAAGTGGTGCTGCCTGCGGTGCGGGTGTTGAGCATTGGCGATGAATTGGGTCTGACCAGTGACGGCCAACCGGTGAGTCAGGCGCTGACCGCCGAGCAGGCGCAACTGCAAACCCAGCGCCGGGTGACGGCACGCACCGTGGTGCTGGCCATCCCCGAGCCGCTGGTCAATCAACTGATGCTTGCCGCGCAGGCCGGAACCTTGCGTCTGGCGGTGCGCAGCGCGCAAGAACAACGCTTGAGCCACTACTGGTCAGGTGAAAAAGACGCGGCGAGCAATCTGGCGGCCGCCAGACGCAGCCTCTACCAGTTCAATCAACTGGCGATGGCCACGCCGGCCAACAAGGCGCCACTGACAGCCCCGGCCGGTCCGCCTCGGGCCCGTGGGATAGAAATCATTCGAGGCACCCAGGCGCCCGCCCACTAAAACATTCCTGATCTGCAAGGAAGCCCAGCATGAGTCAACGTTGTGTGCCGCTGTTGAAACAAGTTGTCTGGACGCTGATGCTGGGCGGCCTGTGTGTTGACATGGCAATGGCTGCGTCGGCGCATTGCGCGTTATTGGGGCCATTGCCCGCGGTGCTGGAAGTGGCCCAGGGCACCCAGCAAGCACTGGATTCCCCCGTCAGCATCACCCGCATTGCCGTGGGCGATCCGGCCATTGCGGACGTCTATGCCAACGGCGACAGCGCCTTTTTGCTGACCGGCGTCGCCCCCGGCACCACCAGCCTGATGGTCTGGACCGCGTGTTCCAACAAACCGCGCCAAAGCATGGTGTTCGTCAAAGGTAAAGCCGCTGCCGGGTTTACCAGCGCGTCACTGTCCCCATCGCAAGACCCGACGTTGCCCAGCCAGGTACAGACTGATATTCGCTTTGTCGAAGTCAGTCGCACCAAGCTTCAGGAGGCCAGCACCTCGATTTTCGGTATGGGCAGCAACTTCCTGTTCGGCTCGCCGGGGTCGCTGATTACCACCGCTGAAAACGTCATCACGGGCGGCCCCCCGGCCGACAACAAGTACTTCAACATCGGTTTTGGGGGCGGTCGGGTCAAGGCCATGATCAATGCGCTGGAAGGCAGCGGGTTTGCCTACACGTTGGCGCGTCCGAGCCTGGTGGCGCTGAGCGGTCAAAGCGCCACGTTTCTGGCCGGCGGCGAAGTGCCGGTGCCAGTGCCCAGCAGTGGCAGCGACAACGTGTCCATCGAGTACAAGGAATTCGGGATCCGCCTCACCCTGACCCCCACGGTGGTCAGCCGTGATCGCATCGTGCTCAAAGTCGCGCCCGAAGTCAGCGAGCTGGACTACACCAACGCCGTGAACATCGCAGGCACGCTGGTCCCCGGCCTTAAGGTGCGCCGCACCGACACCAGTATTTCCCTGGCTGACGGTGAGAGCTTTGTCATCAGTGGCCTGATCAGTACGCGCAATAGCTCACAGGTCGACAAATTCCCCGGCCTGGGCGATATCCCGATTCTCGGGGCGTTTTTCCGCTCCTCCAACATCAGCCGCGAAGAGCGCGAGTTGCTGATGATCGTCACCCCGCACCTGATCCAGCCGCTGGCGGCCAATGCCCAGTTGCCTTCATTGCCCGGAGAAAAGCTGCGCAATTACGACCCCAACTGGTATCGCCTGTATTTTCTCGAAAACGGCAATTTCAATCGCCGTAGCGGGTTATCCAAATGAGCCAGGGACTGAGCCAGACATTTCTCGCGTTAACGCGCAACAACACCGACCTTGAATGGTTGCAAGGCGCGCTGGCGCCCATCGGCCAAGTGGTGGGCGCCAGCACTGGCAGCCTGGATGAGTTGCTGGCGCTGGTGGACGTGACCTTCGCCGGGCTGGTGTTCGTGGGGCTGGACCGCGAGAAAGTGGTCGCTCAGTGCGCCTTGATTGAAGGCGCGCTGGAAGCCAAGCCGATGCTGGCCATCGTGGCCCTGGGCGATGGCATGGACAACCAGTTGGTGCTCAACGCCATGCGCGCCGGGGCGCGGGATTTTGTCGCGTATGGTTCGCGCTCCAGCGAGGTGGCCGGGTTGGTCCGGCGCCTGAGCAAGCGCCTGCCTGCCGTCACGCCCAATGCACAATTGGGCGGCCTGACGGTGATGTACAGCGCGCAATGCAACGCCGATGGCGCCTTGCTGACCAGCCACCTGGGGCTCGTGGTGCAAAAGAGCGACCAGCAAACCCTGCTGCTGGATTTGGGCCTGCCCCGTGGCGACAGTCTCGCGCTGTTGGGGCTGCAAAGCGCGTTCTACTTCGGTGATGCCCTGCGCCATTTGCGGCGCCTGGACAGCACGTTGATCGACAGCGCCTTCAGCGTCGCCCCCGGTGGCTTGCGCATTCTGGCGTACAGCGACAGCGACGAGCCCCTGGAGCACACCAGCGCGGCCGAGTTGTACATGTTGCTCAGCGCCTTGCGTCAGCACTTTCAGCACATCGTGGTGAACCTCACCGGCCAGCCCGACAGCGAAGCGCTGCGCACCTTTGTCAGCCATTGCGACAAATTGCTGTGGTACACCGACCAGAACGTCCTCGACTGCCGACGCAATCTGGCGATTCTCAACCTGTGGCGCGCCAAAGGCATGAACCTGGAACACGCGCGGATGCTGGTGGACCGTTACCTGCGCGGCGTGGCGCCCGACGCCGACGCACTGGCCAAGACCTTCGGCCTTGAAGTGCTGGCCACGCTACCACCTGCTGACGAACTGCGGATGAACGCCAAGAACCAGGCCACCACCCTCTTCGAACTCGGCCCGCGTGAGGCGCTGACCCAAGGCCTGAAAACCCTGGGCGAGCGCCTGGCCCAACGTTCTCAAGGGCTTGCCAGGCCCTCAGCCCACTGGCTGAGCCGCTTCTGGGGGGCTAAATGAACGGTGAAAAACTGTTCGGTGCCGGCCTGCACGGGGCGCACGGGCATGCCGAGCACGACAGCCTGAAACGAGTGCTGCACCGCTACATCATCGAGGCCATTGAAGAAACCGGCAAAAACCTGCTGGAAGACGCGCGCCCCGCGCTGGCTCATTTCGTCACCGACAAAGTGGCTGAATACGTGTCGCGCCTGCACCTGGCGATTTCACGCTATGAAATGGAGCGTCTGGCCGAGGAAATCGTTGACGAACTCACCGGCTTTGGCCCGCTGGAAGTGCTGCTGCGCGATCCGGCGGTCACCGAAATTCTGGTCAATGGCCCGCACCGGGTGTTTATCGAGCGCGACGGCATCCTGCACCAGAGCGAACTGCGTTTTATCGACGACCACCACGTCGAGCGGGTCATGCAGCGCATTTTGGCGCCATTGGGGCGGCGGCTCGATGAGTCCTCGCCGATGGTCGACGCGCGCATGCCCGATGGCAGCCGGGTCAACGCGATCATCCCGCCGATTGCACTGGACGGCCCGTGCCTGTCGATTCGAAAGTTTCGCAAGGACATGCTCAAAAGCACGGACCTGATGGCCATGCAAACCATCGATCAGGCGATCTATGACTTCATTCAGGAGGCCGTGAGCAAGCGCTGCAACATCCTCATCAGCGGCGGCACGGGCACCGGTAAAACCACGCTGCTCAATATCCTCAGTCAGTTGATTAACCCCTATGAGCGGCTGGTCACCATTGAGGACGTGGCCGAATTACAGCTCGGCCACCCGCACGTGGTGCGTCTGGAAACCCGCCCGCCCAATGCCGAAGGCCATGGGGAGGTCAAAGCCAGCGACCTGATCCGCAACGCCCTGCGGATGCGCCCCGACCGCATCATCCTGGGGGAAATCCGCGGCGTTGAAGTACTCGACGTACTGACCGCCATGAACACCGGCCATGACGGCTCCATGAGCACCGTGCACGCCAACACCGCACAGGATGCGCTGTTGCGCCTGGAAACCCTCGTGGGCCTGACCGGGCGCACCGTGGCGGAGAAAACCCTGCGCCAAATGATCTGCGCCGCGCTGGACGTCATCATCCAGCTCACGCGCATGCCCGACGGGCGTCGCTGTGTCAGCGAAGTGCTGGAGGTGGTGGGTGTGCGCGATGACGTGTATGTCACCAATACCCTGTTCCGGCTGGATCGGCGCACCGGGGTCGGTTTCATGCGCGAAGCGCTCAACCCGGCGGGCGACAAGTTACGTCGCGAGCCAATCGTGAACCTTCAAGGTTGAGGGGCCCGCCATGATCCCGGCCCTGCTGCTGTTATTGATCGCGTTGCTGATGGCGTGCCTGGCGCTGTTTATTGTGTTCCGTGTGTTGCGCAATCCGACCACCAGCCGGGTGCTCAATCGGTTAGCGCAAGGGCAACCGCAACCGGCCCCGCATTTGGGCGGGCTGCTCTGGCTGGACCGCGCCTTTTTGCAGGCCGGGCTGCCCCGACCGTCGGAGCGCTTGCGGCTGTGGCTTGGCCTGTGGCTCGGGGCGATGCTGCTGGCCGGGCTCGCAGGCGGCTGGATGGCGGTGCTTGCCTGCCTGCTGCTGCCACCGCTGTGCCTGAAGCTGTACCTCAGTTGGCGCTACCACCGTCAGGTGCGGCGCATGGTTGAACAACTGCCGCCGTTACTGGATCACGCGGTGCGCAGCTTGAAGGCGGGTCGCACGTTGGCGGATGCCGTGCTCAATGCGATTGATGCCTCCAGTGACCCGCTCAAGACCGCGCTGGGCCGGGTGTCGCGCAATGTGCAATTGGGCGTCAGCTTGCCGGAAGCGGTGCAGGACGTGGCCGAGCTGTACGAGCGCGAAGAGTTTCGCCTGTTTGCCCTGGGCCTCAAGGTCAACCAGCGCTACGGCGGCAACGCCAGTGAACTGCTGGAAAACCTCATCACCCTGATTCGCGAGCGCGAACAAGGTGCCCGTCAACTCAAGGCCATGACCGGTGAGACGCGCTTCACGGCCATGGTGCTGGCCGTTTTGCCGCTGTTGGTGCTGGTGTATTTCATGTTCACCAACCCCGCTTACCTGCCCAAAATGTGGAGCGACGCCTCCGGGCAGCATTTGTTGCTGACGGCGCTGGCGATGCAGGTCATCGGCTGCTTTACCCTGTGGCGCATGGTGCGGAGCGTATGACATGGCCTTGCTGATAAGCGTTGTCTTGCTGTTGGCCGCCCTGGCACTGGTCATCAATAGCGTGATCCAGCAGCGGCTGCGCCAGCAACGTGTGATGCAGCGCCTTGAGGGCGGGAAAACCGGTACGCACACGCTTGGCACTTGGCTGCGGGCTGTCGGCAGCAGCAAAGTGGGCCAGCGCTCGGTGTCGCTGGACCACGAA
Source organism: Pseudomonas lundensis (assembly GCF_015377145.2). Taxonomy (NCBI): domain Bacteria; kingdom Pseudomonadati; phylum Pseudomonadota; class Gammaproteobacteria; order Pseudomonadales; family Pseudomonadaceae; genus Pseudomonas; species Pseudomonas lundensis. Next base: position 4,235,177 of record NZ_CP062158.2, on the reverse strand, counting down.
ACCCAAACCCTGTTGACCCGGCTGGGGTGGCGCACGGCCAGTCAGCGCTCGCTGTTTGCCGCCTTTCAGATTGGCACCCCGGTGGTGCTGGCCGGGTTGGTGTTCGTGGGGCATAACGTGTTCTACCCGGACACGGGCAATGTGTGGGTGGGGCCGCTGTTCGGGCTGGCCATCGGTTACTTGATCCCCAAACGGTTACTGGCCTACGCAGCCGCCCGGCGTCAGCAACAGGTGGCGATTGAGGTTTCTACATTTATCCCGCTCCTGCGCATTCTCTTTGAGTCAGGCATGGCGGTGGAGCAAGCACTGCGCGTGCTGAGTCAGGAGGCGCGGCAGTTGTTGCCCGTGTTGACTGGCGAGCTGCGACTGGTGCTGGCCCGTGTCGATTCCGGGCTGGAACTGGGTCAGGAGCTGCAAAAAGCCGCGAGCTTGCTGGCGGTGGATGAGTTCGACGACACCTGTGTGATTCTTCAGCAACTGATCCAGCAGGGTGGCGGCGCCATGAAGTCGTTGCAGGCGCTCAAAGCATTGCTCGATGACCGGCGCCTGACGCGCATGCAGGAATACATCTCGAAAATGTCGGCCAAGATGTCGGTCGTGATGATGGTGTTCCTGTTTCCGGCGCTGCTGATTGTGTTGGCTGGCCCCAGTTTTATCGCTATTTCACGGGCCTTCGGGTCTTGACCGGGAGTGTGAACATGAAAGCTGTGATCGTCGCGTGCGGGCTGCTGATGCTGGGCGGTTGTGCGAGCGGGGGCGCGAGTAACCCGCCGTGGCTGGCCCTGAACAGCAGTTGCGCCAAGTTGAGTGGCGATCAGGAGTTGTCAATGAACCTGGCCGACGACATGGCCAAAGAAGGCAAGCTGCACGCCAGTCTGGCCAATCTGCAAAGCCTGCCCGAGCGCTACGGGCAGGTGCAGTTGCGCAAGGCGCGCCTCTATCGTCAGTTGGGCCGCAGCGAGGCCGAGCCTCTGTATCGAAGTTTGCAGGGCACCTGTCTGGCAGCCGAGGGCGAGCATGGCCTGGGGCAACTGGCGGCAGCCCGAGGAGACAACGCCCAGGCCCTAGCCTACCTGCAAAAGGCCGCCAGCCTGGCCCCCACCGATGACAAGATCCGCAATGACTTGGGGGTGGTGTACCTCAACCTGTTGCGCCTGGACGACGCACGCTTTGAGTTTTTGACCGCGCTGGAACTCAGCAAAGAGGACGACACGTTGGCGGCGTTGAACCTGGTGACGTTGTTGATCTATCAGGACAACTGGAAGCAAGCGGCAGAACTGGTCACCCGCGCCGGACTGACACCCGAGCAAGTGACCGATGCCCAGGCCCGTGCGCAAGCACTCAAAGCCCCGGCCAGCGATCAGGTGGCGGTGCTCAAATAATCGGAGGTGTGCGATGGCGATGACTGTACGTGTCGGCGTGTTACTGGTGTGGATGCCCTTGAGCGCGCTGGCCATCGAGCCGGGGCCGTCGTCCCGCTACCAGCAGGAAACCGAAAACTGGTTGCAGGTTCAGGTCAGCGGCAAAGAGGGTTCAACGGTGCCGCAGACGCTTACCCCACAAGAGCGCGAACAAAGCCTGCAACGTTTGCTGAAAAGTTACGATCACGAAATCCCGGAGTACTACAAACAGGAATCGGGCGGCGGGGGCGGGACGTCCAATTAACGCGCGCGCCACCGCCTGTGCGCGCTGAACACCGCGAGCACAGGCGTGCGGGCTTCAGTGGGCCGTCAGCCGGTGCTGTTTGGCGCTGGCATTGGGCGACAGCGCCAGGGCCAGTTGAGTGCGGTTGTTCATGTGGGTCAGGCGTAATACTTGTGACACGTAGAGTTTGACCGTGTTTTCCGTGATGCCCAGGTCGCAGGCGATCTGGTAGTTGGTCTGGCCTTTGCCCACCAGTCGGGCCACGTCGAGCTGGCGCGGTGACAGTTGCTGGAAAATCGCCGGCATGGCGTGCGAATCCTCTTCAGCGACGCCGTCAACGCCCGCGGTCAGTGGCGGTTGGCGCACGGATTCCATGTCCTGATACAGGTCGTCAATGGAGTCCGCCAAAAACTGAAGCTTGCGGTTCAAGTGCCCGAGCTGGACGCTTTTCATCCGTTCGCGCAGTTGCTCTTCCTGACGCTGGATGCCTTCAAGCAGTTCATTGAGGTCGACCGGTTTTTGGTAGTAATCCGCGATGCCGATGCGTAAGGCTTTGATCACATCCTGTTTGTCGGCGCGGCCGGTCAGCAGGATGCTTTCGAACAGGCGTTGTTTACCGGCGTGCTTTTGCAGGTGTTGGGTGAGTTCGATGCCATTCATGTCCGGCATGTGCAAGTCACACAGCACCAGACCGATTGCAGGGTCTGCGTTGAAGCACTCAATGGCTTCACGGCTCGACTCACAGGGCACGCACCGGTAGCCACTGCTTTCCAGAAACTCGCAGAGTTCTTCGACGATCAAGGGCTGGTCGTCGACCACCAGTACTTTTATGAGAGGGCTGAGCTGGTTCACGCGGTACTCCATGCCTGGCAAGCCTGTTCAAGGCAAACTGCGCCACTCATCGTGAGCAGGCTGGTTTAAAAGTAGACCCAGTTTCCCGTGCTGTACATGGAATAAATCCTACGTCTGCACTAGGGCATGCACAGCGTAGCCAACGCAAAACCGGCCAGCAAAAAGGGCGCGAAGGGGACTTTTTTTGACAGTGGACCAGGGTCGCCGGGTGCAGGTGTTGTAACCCGTTGATACACAAGCGGCAGGATTTTTGACGCGATCAGCAGCCATAGCGCGGCACACAGGCCAGCGCCGATAAAGGTGCCCAGCACCGTCAGACGATCGGTGGCCAATGCCAGGGTTACTAGCAGCTTGACATCCCCCGCGCCGAACTTATTGAGCGCATAACCGGGCAGGGTCAGCACCAGCGCAATCAGCAGCGCCACCAGGGCTTCGCTGGGGGGGGCGCCGAGCCAGGTGTGGCCGCTCCAGAGCAGGTACAGCACTGCCAGGGCCATGCCGCCGAGGGTCAGGGTGTTGGCGATCTGGCGTTGGTACAGATCCTGAAGTGCGCACGCGGCCAACCAGAGGAACAGGATGAGTAATTGCGTCACGTAATCGGCGTCCCTTTTTGGCGAATGATTCTATGCTGATATGACGTGTGGTTTTCAGGGTAGACGCAGTCATGAAACCAGGCCTCCCCAGAAAAGAAAAAGGCGCAGCGGCCATCGAATTTGCGCTGGTGTTTGTGGCGTTTTTCGCTGTGTTTTACGGCGTCGTGAGTTACAGCTTGCCGCTCTTGCTGATGCAGTCGTTCAACCATTCCACGGCCGAGGCGGTGCGCCGCAGCGTGGCGCTGGACCCGACCGTTTCCCCCGCGACCTACACTCAGGATGTGCAAAATCGCGCCCTGAGTGTGTTGAGTGACCAACTCGCGTGGGTGCCGAGCGCCTTGAAAGGCAGCCTCAATCAGCAGGCGGTCTATAGCGGCGGGGTGCTGACGGTCACCGTCAGCCTGCCAGCCTCGGCGTTAAGCGCCATCATGCCGGTGCTGGTGCTGCCGGGAGACATCACGGTGCCCAGTTTGCCGACCACGTTAACGGCCCAGTCGAGTCTGCAGTTTTGATCAGCGGCGAGCGCTTGTTGGGGCGGCTGCTGGGGCGGGCAGACGAGCCCGTTGCGTTGGCGGATACGCCTGCCCTGCGTGTGCACGCGGGCATTCAATTGCGGCTCGATCAGCACGGCCATGTGCTGGAGCAGCATGGGCTGGCCATGGCGATGGGCAGTGGCCCGCCGCGCCTGTTGATCGATTATCTGGTGCCGGGCAGCACGCTGGCACTGGAAGGTGCGCCCCGGGATTGGCAGGGGCAAAGCCTGGACCTCATGTTTCAGGTCGGCGGCGGCCCTGTTGTCTACACCCGCGGCTGGGTCCAGCCGCACGGTGACGACTGGTTACTGCAATTGCTGGACATCAGCGATGTGCTAATGGGTCAACAGCAGGCGCGCAGCCGGGAACTCACCCACCTGCTCACCACCCACATGGGGGAGCAATTGCGTCATTGCGGCCATGGCCGGCTGCCCGCGGTGGTGACCGATCTGCTGCAGCAGGTGGCGCACCATTGGCATATCCCGTGTGTAGCCCTAGCGTTGCCCGACACCACACAGGCCGAATGGCGCATTTACAGTGTTTACCGCCAGCATGATGCCCCCGCGCTGTGGGAGGTCGATCAAGCTCTGGGCAGCACCCTCGACAGCTTCAATGGCCACGCGCCCCAGCGGTTTGAGGCGCTGTATGGCCTCAACGACAAGCCCCGGCTGAGCGGGCTGTTTGGCAACACCGATGGCTTGCTGGTGCCGTACAACGATCATCAAGGGGTGAGCGCATGGCTGTTGTTCGGCCAGTACCCGGCGAGTCGTCACGCCCCGGCCATGGGCGACATGGATTGGCTTCTGGTGTGCGCGGCATTGGCCGGGCCGCTGCTCAGTCGCTTGCGTGAGTTGCAACATGTGCAGCAGATGGAGCGCATGGAGGCATTGCAGGGCCTGCTGGGCAGCGGCTGGTGGGAGTGGTCGGCCAGCACCCGGCAACTTTTGCTTGCCCCGCCCCTGGCCGCCAGCCTGTTGCCCGATCAGCCTGCGCATGTGCCTCGAGAGGTGTGGTTGGGGCTGTTTCACCCGGCGGACCGCGAAGAGCTTGCCAGCCGCTTCAATGACCTGCTGTCCCACGACACGCCTCTGTTGCTGTGCGTGCGCTTGCACCAACCCGACAGTACGCGGCCGGTGATCTGGTACCGCATTCAGGGCCAGGTGCTGGGCGGGGAAGGCGGGCCGCGTGTTGTGGGGTTCATGCTGGATGTCAGCGACATGCAAAATCAGCAACAGCAAGCGGCGGCGGCCCATGCGCGACTCGACAACCTGATCGCCAGCTCCCCGGCGGTGATTTATGTACAGCGCTATGCCGAGGGCGCGTTGCTGCCTGAATTCTTCAGCGCCAGTTTGCAGCCCTTGTTGGGCTGGACGCGTGAAGAATGCACGGCCGCCACGTTGATTGAGTGGGTACACCCTGACGACCGTGCGCAGTACTTCGAGCGCACCCGACGCCTGTTGCGCGAAGGCAATGTGCGCAGCCGCTATCGACTGCGCGACCGTGAGGGCGACTACCACTGGTTACTGGACGAGGCCCGGTTGCTGCGCGACGACCTGGGCCTGCCGGTCGAAGCCGTGGGCCTGTGGCTGGACATCACCGACGCCACGGAAGCCGCAGAGCTGGTCAAACACAGCGAAGAGCGCTACCGCATGCTGGTGGAGGATTCCCCGGCGATGATCTGCCGCTACACCCCCGACTTGACCCTGACCTTCGGCAATCGCCCACTGGCCAATTACCTGGAGTGCGCGCCCGAGCAGTTACCGGGCATCAACCTCAGCGGCTGGTTGTCGCCGGAGCAGCAGCGGGCGTTTGTGCAACGTTTGGCCACCTTGACCCCCGAATTCCCGGTCAGCACCGCCGAAATCAGCCTGCAACTGCCGGGGCGCGAACATGCGTGGTGGGTCTGGTCGGATCGCGGCGTGTTTGATGAGCTCGGGGTGTTGGTCGAAGTGCAGGCGGTCGGGCGCGACAACACCGAAGTGCGGCGTTCGCAACAGCAACTGACCCAGAGCGCCAAAATGGCCACCCTGGGCGAGATGGCCACCGGGCTGGCCCATGAGATCAACCAGCCGCTCAATGTGATGCGCATGGCCATCGTCAATGTGCTCAAGCGCCTGAGCAATGGCGATGTGCAGATCGATTACCTGCAAGACAAACTCAATCGCCTCGACACCCAGGTGCAACGCGCGGCGCGGGTGGTGGACCACATGCGTGTGTTTGGTCGACGTTCGGAGATCGAACAGCAGGTGTTCAACCCGGCCATTGCCATCGACGGCACGCTGTCACTGCTCAGTGACGGCCTGCGCGGCAAAGGCGTGGAGATTCGCTGCGAAGGGCTGGACTGCGCCGTCCGCGTACGGGGCCATGTCGATCAACTGGAACAGGTGCTGATTAACCTGCTGGTCAACGCCCGCGATGCCTTGCTCGGCCAGCGTGAAAAAGGCCCTGACTTCGCGCCGTGGATCGCCCTTGGCATCGAAACAGACCCCGGCCACGTGCGCTTGTGGGTACACGACAACGCAGGCGGCATTGACCCGCGACTGCTGGAGCGCATCTTCGAACCCTTCTTCACCACCAAACCGGTCGGTGTGGGCACGGGGCTGGGGTTATCCGTGAGCTACGGCATCATCGAGAACATGGGCGGTCGGCTGAGCGTCAGCAACACCGAACACGGCGCCCGCTTTTGTATAGCGCTGCCGGTGGTGGGCGATCAGAGCACCAGTTGAGCGCGGCCGCCCTGATTGCAGGAAAGATTGGCACCTACTTCCGCATTACCCAGGCTGACCCCTAGCGCCCCCAAGAGCGTGTTGAGGATCGGGTCCAGCAGGTTGGACAGTAAGCCGCTTAACGCGGTGGAAAGAATGCCCGTCACTTGATTGATCAGTCCGGCCACGCCCGTCAGGGCATCGTTGGCCACGCTGCCGGTCTGTGGCGTGTACGTCACCACCATGTTGTCAGCCAGCGAGTCACCCAGACTCTTGATGATGCTTGCATTGCTATTCAGAGGTTTTTGGTAAACGGGCGGATTGTTGACCTCGGGTAGCAAAGGCGCGCTCCATGTTTGCGGCTGAGCGTTGGCCGCTATTTGCGTTTGCACCTTCAGGCCCAGCCCGCCCCCTTTGCCGACTTGCAGCGGGCCGCATAGCAAAATGATCGAGCACTTGGTGACATCAATACTGATCAGTTTTACCGGGTCCACGGCCAGGTAATTCAGCTTGTTGATTTCAATCGACGATGGAAACGCACCGTTGGCTGGCGGGCTGCCAATACTCAGCTTGGCTGCCGCGGTAGATGTTTGCGCTGTCAGGCTTTTGGTGGCCTGACTGGAGCAGTTGTAAGCGGTCACATAACTGTTGGCACTCGCCGCTTCCAGATAAATATCCAACGACGACGCAATGCTAAGGGACGTTCGCTCGCACGCCAGGACGCACTGCAAGACTCCGATTAAATCCAGATTCAGCAATTTGTTGACGATATCGGTCAGGGGCGAGAGCAGTTGGGTGAGCGCAGACACAATCTGCGACACCAGTTTGAGAACTGCCAGATCAATATGAATGTGCGTCTGAACTTGCGCTGTTTTGACGTAGATGCGGTTAGCACCGAAAACCGGATCTTTAATGGCCAGTGCCGGGTTGCCAATCACCGACATTTGCGGGGGCTCAATCACTTTGATTGACACCGTGACGGTGCCCACCAGCGCAATCGTTGACGTGATATCGGCGGCCACTGCACTTTTGCCATTTGACAGTTGCACAATCCCTTGCAACAGATCAAAGACTGTCAGATTGGTGTTCAGGCCAGCACTTGAGGTGCCATTCTGGAGCTTCAACAAGTCGCCCAATTTCAGTATTTGCGTGTTAGCGGCGATTAACTTGATGGTGGTCAGCGCTTGCACAGCAACCGTGGCGCCCGGCCCGCCTTTTTGCAGCACATTAATCGCGGCATTAATCAACTGAGTTGCAGACACGTTTGTATTGAGCAATTGCGCGTAATCACCGGCATTCAGGTTCAGGTCGATGGCCAGTTGATCGAGATAACTCAGCAAGTTGATATTGGTGTTGGCCAGCCCCTGCCACGATGCAAGGCTCAAGTTCAATTTGCCCCCCAGCAGGCCGCCCACAAGGCTGTTGAGCAACGGCGAGTTGTTTGAATTGATATCTGCCAAAGACGACCTGATAGTGAGCGCTGCCAGCGGGGAGCCTCCCGTGGCCCCCACCGCACTGGCCGTCAGTTGGGTATTGAAGCCGAAGGTCCCGTTGGAAAACAGGTTCCACAGCCCGCCTGCCACGCTGGTCGGCACGACGGTGGTGGCGATGACGCGTATCGCGTCGGACTTGCTCGCATCGGCGCTGAAGGTGCGCAGTTTGTCGCTGCCGGTCACCAGGGTGCCGCAGGTGGCGCTCAACGTTTGCGTACTGCCGGGGGTGAAACTGTTTCGCGTGGCGCTGGCGATGGCGTAGGTGCTGGCGGTCGTGGTGCCGGTTGCCAGGCAGTTACCGCCCCGGCTGACGGCCTCCAGCACGGCGACGTCAGCGACCCGTTGCAACTTGCGCTGTTCCAGATACAAGCGGCCGCTGTCGACCACCAGCAGCATGAACAGCAACACCACGCCGAGGGTCACGGCGGCCATCAAGCCGATTGCACCGCGCTGCGAACGAAGGGTGCACAGACGCGGGCCACGCAATGGGGGAGACATCGAGCACTCCTTTGCCGGCCTGCTGCCGAGCGCAACTCTCCACGGGTGAAGGGGAGTGTAGTCAAGGTGTGCGGACGCTGCGTACCCGATCTCGGCTTCGTTGCTCAGCAGCGACTACAGCCGGTGTCGTCGCTGCCGGGCGCTTAGTTCGCTGTCGGTTTGGGCGGGTAGTCGCTCAGGATTTTGCTCACGGCTTCGTGGATCGCCGCGCTGCGTTGCGCCGGGTCGGGGTTTTTATCCACGACTTTTTCCGCGCTGCCACGCCACACCAACTTGTCGGTTTTGGCGTCGATCAGGTCGATTTGCAGGGTGCCCACCTGGTAGTTGATGTTGCGCACTTCATCGTAGACCGGTGCGCCCCAGTAACCTTCCCACGGGCCACCCCAATAGCCGCCCCATGGCCCACCCCACGGGCCGCCGTAGCCATAGCCGTAATTGGTCACCACCTGTTCCTGGCGTTCGGCAACGATCAGGTAGGTTTGTACCCACAGGTCGGCTTTGGTCGCCGGGGTGACTTGGCGCAAGCCGCGCTGGTCCAGCTGATAAGCCACCGCCTGGGTGATGCGTTGTTGGGTCAGGTCGCTTTTGAGCATCGGGTTGTTGGGCACAAATTGCAGGGCAGGTTCCTTCCACGCCCAGGTGTGGAACGTGGCGAAATCAACGGACGGGTTGTAATCGTGTGTGACCTGCATCGATTCGCAGGCGCTGAGCAGCAGTGCCAGCCCCACGAGCGCTATTCGACGTAGCATGATGATTCTCCACTTCAACAATTAGTCTTAATGAGGAGGGTAGGCCTGTACTGCTTTGTTCAGCGATTCGCGCAACGCATTCCCGCGTTCGCTCAGGCTGCCCGTGCTGCTGGTTTCAGCGCTGGAGCTCCAGACAGGCTCGCCGGTCTTGCCGTCATACAGCGTCAGCCGCACCACCATGACGTCCACTTCGTAGGTTCGAACGATGGGCACGGTGTTATACATGCCGTACCGATTGCCATAACGACCGTAGCGATCCCCATAGAACCCGCCGTAACCAGCCCCATAACCATAGTCGTCCTGAACCTGACGCAAGCGTTTTTCTGCATGTAAATCGGCGCTGACCCGCACATCAGCTGGGCGGCCGGGCTGGGCCGGGCGCAAGCCTCGCTGATCCAGGGCTGCGCTCACCGCTTCGGCGATCTGTGCTGAATCGGCCCAGGCCGTTCCTGCTGGCAGGCGGCCGTTGAGCCAGGCCCAGCTCTGGTAACGGCCGTAGTCGCGTGGGGGCGCCGGGTAAGCGCTCAGGTCAATGGCGTTGGCGGCCTGCGGCGGGGCGCCAGGCATGGGCAGTGACGAGGCGGTGTACGGGTTGGGGCTTTGGCAGGCGCCCAACCCCAGGCTCAGAACCAATAGAGCAACGCGGCGATACATGACACTCCCCCCCAGTTGAACGGTTAAAGCGGGCGGCACACCCAATGCAGGTAACGGCCCAGCCCCGCAAAGGCAGGGTGGCGCCGATGAGCCAGTTCCATTTCAACCAGTGCGTCGAGTTCGGCGCGGGCCTGGAACTCCACGGGCATGTAGTCGTGGAACACGCGCACGCCACTGTGGCTTTCAACCTGCCATAGCGCTTGCATCGCCTGCGCCAGCTCCCGTGGATCAAGGGGCTGTTGCGGGGTAAGGCTCTGCTTTTCGCCCGCCATATCGTTTTTTCGCATCTTGCGGAAATGGCCTTTGAGCAAGTTGCGATAAATCAGCGCATCGCGGTTGTAGAACGCCAGCGACAGCCAGCCGCCGCTGGCCGTCAGTTGATGCAGCACCGGCAGGATCGCGTGGGGTTCGGCCAGCCATTCCAGCACCGCATGGCACAACACCAGGTCATACGGTTCGGTGAGTTGGCCCAACAGCTCTTGCCAGGACGCCTGAATAAACGTGCCCGTCTGGCCGGCGTCGGCGAAACGCTGACGCGCGCCTTCAAGCATCGGGGCGGCCGGTTCTGCCAGCGTCACGTCGTGGCCTTGCTCGGCCAGCCACAGCGACATGTGCCCCAGGCCCGCGCCGATGTCCAGTACGCGCAAGCGCCGCTGGGGCAGCGATTCTTTAAGGTCGGCTTGCAACACGGCGAGGCGGATGGCCCCTTTGGCGCCGCCATAGATTTTTTCCGCGAAGCGGGTGGCCAGCAGATCGAAGTGACGGTCGCTCATCGGCTGAAACGCCTTTCGCTGTCGGCCAACTTGCTGCGCACCACCTCGTTCATGTCCAGGCCCAGTTCGCTGCACAGCAACAAGAGGTACAACACGATGTCACCCACTTCCTGACCGGCATGGGCCAGTTGGTCGGCGGGCAGTTGGCGGGACTGGTCTTCGGTCAGCCATTGGAATATTTCCACCAGCTCGGCCATTTCAACACTGGCGGCCATGGCCAGGTTTTTTGGGCTATGGAAGGGCTTCCAGTCGTTGTTATCGCGGATGCGGTGCAGGCGTTGGGTCAATTCGTCGAGGTTCATTGCAGGTGTGCTCTCCAGAAGGCGCAAAGCTTGCGACCGAATGGACGTGGGCGCAAGGGGGGCGCTGGCGCGGCCGACACCTGCGCCGACTGGAGGTGAATTAACTCAACGGCCGCCAGCGCCCGACCATGTGCACCAGGTCTGCATGGCCATTGAGCTGAAAGTCGCCACTGGAACCGGCTTCGCTGCTGTGCAAGTTCACTTCGGCGGGCAGGCGCACCGGTTTTTTGAAGTCCACCGTGATTTCGACATTGGCCGCAGGCAAGTGCGAATTCAACGCGGCCAGCGTGCGGGCTTCAAGCCACAGCCCGTGGGCGATAGCGGTCGGCAGATCGAACAGCTTGGCGCTGGCGGCGCTCAGGTGGATCGGGTTGTAGTCCCCAGACACCCTGGCATAACGGCGCCCGATGTCGGCCGGGGCGTACCAGCGCGTCAACTCGGTCATGCCGCTCGCAATACTCGCAGCAGGCTGGGGCGCGTCGCCCGGTAAATCGACGCCTTTGCACAGCAAGGTACTTTGCGCCTCCCACAGCGGTCCGATGAGGTCGTCCACCTGAGTCACCACGTCGAACGTCGCACCTTTGGGGTGTTTTTGCAGATTGTTCGCGGACACGCCAATGCGCAGTTGAGACACGCCGCCCATGGGCCGCAGCACGCGAATCTGATTGCTCAGGTGGATCAACCCCAGCAGCGGAAACGGAAAGTCTTTGTCGGTCAGTAACTGCATTTGCAGCCCGAACGCCAGGAGGTGCGGGTAGGTCGGTGGCAACAGCGGGCTGGAAGGCAGGTCGCAGACTTCACGAAACGCCTCCAGCGGTTTGCCGTCCACCGTCACCCAGCAACGCAGCCCTTTATCAGGCAGGGTGTCGCCGGTGATTGTGCGCTTGGTCGCCGCGCGGGCGTACAGGGCGGGCAAGTGCGGCGGGGTGTCGAGGTCGAGCCAATGGACAGTCATGGGTCAGGCCCCCAACACGCTTTGGCCGCACACCCGCAGCGTTTGGCCACTGATCGCGCCCGAGCCCGGTTGAGCGAGCCAGGCCACTGCTTCAGCGACGTCCTGGGGCAAACCGCCCTGGCCCAGCGAACTCATGCGTCGACCCGCTTCGCGCAGGGCAAACGGAATGTGCGCGGTCATTTGCGTTTCAATAAAGCCCGGCGCCACGGCGTTGATGCTGATGCCGCGCTCACCGAGCAACGGCGCCCAGGCTTGCGCCAGACCGATCAGCCCGGCTTTGCTCGCGGCGTAGTTGGTTTGCCCGCGATTACCGGCAATGCCGCTGATGGAGGCGAGCAGAACGACGCGCCCGTTGTCCTGCAGGGTGCCGCTGTCGAGCAGGGCTTTGGTCAGCACTTGGGGCGCATTCAGGTTGACCGCCAGCACTGCGTCCCAGTACTCGGGGGTCATGTTGGCCAGGGTTTTGTCCCGGGTGATGCCGGCGTTGTGCACCACGATGTCGATGCCCTCCGGTAAGTGTTCGATCAGCTGCGGGGCGGCGTTTTCAGCACAAATGTCCAGCGTGATACTGCGCCCGCCGATACGGGCCGCGAGGGCTTCAAGGTCGTTTTTGGCCGCTGGCACGTCCAGCAGGATGACGTCGGCGCCGTCCCGGGCCAGGGTTTCCGCGATGGCTGCGCCAATGCCGCGGGCCGCGCCGGTGACCAGCGCCTTGCGCCCGGCCAGTGGTCGCGTCCAGTCACTGACCGGCGTTGCGCAGGCAGACAGGCGCAGCACCTGGCCACTGATAAACGCGCTTTTGGGCGACAGGAAAAACCGCAGCGCCCCTTCCAGTTGATCTTCGGCGCCCTCGTTGACGTACAGCAATTGCAGGGTGCCGCCGTTGCGCAATTCTTTGGCCAGCGAACGGCTGAACCCTTCAAGCGCCCGCTGGGCACTGGCGGCAAACGGATCGCGTTGACGTTCAGGCGGGCGGCCAAGGATCACCAGATGCGCGCCAGATTGCAGGCTACGCAGCAGCGGCTGGAAAAATTCGCGCAGCTGTTTGAGCTGGTCGGTGTGCAGCACATCGCTGGCATCAAACACCACGGCCTTGAGGGCGGGGCCCTGGCCTGGAATCCACGGGCTGGCGGCCAAGGGCTCGGCGCCATAGCTGAACACGGCGTCGGTGAGTTTATTGGCAAAAGCCTTGATGTGTCGGACCAGCGGGCCGCCGCCCATCAGCAGCGGGCCTTCTACCGGGCGCAGACGTCCGGCTTGCCAGCGTTCCAGTCGCACCGGTGACGCAAGCCCTACCGCGCCGACCAACCGTCGGCCGAGGGATGAGTTGGCGAAGTCGATATAACGGTCTGACATGGAACACTCTCCGACACATGGGGTTCAAAGGGTTGACCACAGAAAGACAAGGGTCGTTCGTTAAAGGGTGATAGCACCTACGCTTGTAACGACAAATGGTTACTCAATCAAAGGGGACGTCTTATGACTTTGCGCCGTGTAGCGATTATTGGCGGTAATCGAATTCCGTTTGCCCGGGCTAACGGGCCGTACGCGAGGGCCAGTAATCAGGCGATGCTGACGGCTGCGCTGGAAGGGCTGATCGAACGCTTCAACCTGCATGGCGAGCGTCTGGGCGAAGTGGTGGCCGGGGCGGTGCTCAAGGATGCACGCGATTTCAGCCTGACCCGCGAATGTGTACTGGGCTCACGCCTGTCGCCGCAAACCCCGGCCTACGATCTGCAACAAGCGTGCGGCACCGGGCTGGAAGCAGCCTTGCTGGTGGCCAATAAAATCGCCTTGGGGCAGATCGAGTGCGCGGTGGCAGGCGGGGTCGACACCACGTCCGATGTGCCGATTGGCCTGAATGACGGGTTGCGTCAGTGGCTGTTGCAGCTCAACCGCACCAAGGCGCCGCTGGACAAGCTCAAAGCCGTGCTGCAATTGCGTCCGCAGTTTTTGAAACCGGCGTTCCCGCGCAATGGCGAGCCGCGCACCGGGTTGTCGATGGGCCAGCACTGCGAGTTGATGGCGCAAACCTGGCACATCCCCCGCGCCGATCAGGATGCCTTGGCCCTGCACAGCCATCAGGCGCTTGCCACGGCGTATCACGAAGGCTGGGAAGACGATCTGGTCACGCCCTTTTTGGGCCTGACTCGGGACAACAACCTGCGCACGGATTTGACCCTGGAAAAACTGGCCGCGCTCAAGCCGGTTTTTGAGCGCAGTGCCAAAGGCACGCTGACGGCCGGTAACTCGACGCCGCTGACCGATGGCGCGTCAGTGGTGTTGCTGGGCAGTGAAGCGTGGGCCAAGGCGCGCGGCTTGCCGATTCTGGCGTACCTGCGCGATGGAGAGACCGCAGCGGTGGATTTCGTACACGGTGCAGAAGGCCTGCTGATGGCCCCGGTGTATGCCGTCCCACGTTTGCTCGCGCGCAATGGCCTGAGTCTGCAGGACTTCGACTACTACGAAATACACGAAGCGTTTGCAGCGCAGGTGCTCTGTACGTTGAAAGCCTGGGAAGACCCCGAGTACTGCAAAACCCGCCTGGGGCTGGACGCGCCGCTGGGGGCGATTGACCGCAGCAAGCTCAACGTCAAGGGCAGTTCGTTGGCGGCGGGGCATCCATTTGCGGCCACTGGCGGGCGTATCGTGGCCAACCTCGCCAAGTTGCTCGACGCCGCCGGCCAAGGGCGCGGGCTGATCTCGATTTGCGCGGCGGGCGGGCAGGGCGTCACCGCGATTATCGAGCGTTAACCCGCGCGTTAGGGCATCGGCGCGGCCGGGGCGTTGGGGATAAGAGGGTCGGCCGCTTGCCGACGGCGGCTGGCATAGTTTTCTGCCATCACTGAGCACACGATCAGTTGCAGCGGGTGGTAGATCATGATGGGCAGCAGGATCAAGCCCAGCCCAGGGTTGGCGCCGAAAATTAGGGCGGCCATGGGCGCACCCGCCGCCAGGGATTTCTTGCTGGCGCAGAACACGGCGGCAATTTCATCGGGCGTGCTGAAGTGCAGCGCACGGGCGGTGCGGGTGGTCATCCACAGAATGACCGCGAGCAGCACGGCGCTGCCGACAAAGGCGCTGAGAATCACTGACGATCCCTGTTGTTGCCACATCCCCGAGACCATCGAGTTGCAGAACGCCGCGTACACCAGCAACAGAATCACCAGTTTGTCGACGATGCTGGTGTAACGCTTGTGCCGGGCAAAAAAACGGCCGAACAGCGGGCGCACCAGTTGCCCCAGCACCAGCGGCAGCAACAACAGGGCGCAGAGGTCGAGCAGGGTGGCGCCGAGGTCGATTCCGCCTGTGCCGCTGCCGACCACGACACTCACCAGCAAGGGCGTCAGGAAAATCCCCAGCACACTCGACAGGCTGGCGTTGAGAATCGCTGCCGGTACGTTGCCGCCCGCGCTGCCGGTGAGTGCCACCGACGATGAGATGGTGGAGGGCAGCGCGCACAGGTAGAAAAAGCCCAGCATCAACAGCGGCGGGACATGGCTGCCCATTAGGAGGTCGGCCCCCAGCCATATCAGCGGGAAGACGACAAAGGTGAAGCCTTGCACCATCAGGTGCAGGCGCAGGTTTTTCAGGCCGTGGCGGATCTGCTCGCTGGACAGGTTGACCCCATGCAGGAAGAACACCAGGAACACGCCGATGTTGATGACCCACTCTGCGTGCATGGCGCCGCCGGTGCTGCCGAACGCGGGGAACAGGTACGCCAGAAACGTGGCCAGCACCATGCCGCACAGAAACCAGTCAGTGAATACGCGTTTGAAGTGTTTGAGCACAGGCATCGCAGGCACCGCAATGTTGTAAGAATTGATGACATAGCCTAACGTCGGCCTGATCTGACGTCTCGCGACATAAGGCCAATCCATGCCGCCAAACGGACAACGCGGCCCTCAACGGGCGATTCCCCAACTCGACGCACTGCCCCGGCCGCTTTATGCGCGGGCCGAGAGCCTGGGCGCGGGTTCCTGGACGCCGCGCCATCGGCATGACTGGGTGCAGTTTTCTTACGCCATCAGTGGCGTATTGGGGGTGCACACCGACCAGGGCAGCTTTTTCGCCCCGCCGCAGTGGGGGATCTGGATTCCGGCGGGGCTGGAGCACGAGGTCATGACCTCGATGCGCGCCGAGATGCGCAGCCTGTATGTGCGTCGTGAAGACTGCCCGTGGGCGCCCGATCATTGCCGGGTGCTGGAGGTCACGCCGCTGGCCCGCGAGCTGATCAAGCGCTTTTGTGCGCTGCCGGCCAACTACCCCGAAGCAGGCGGCCCCGAACAACGACTGGTGAGTGTGTTGCTGGACCAATTGGCCGAATTGCCGGAAGTGGGCTTTTCGTTGCCATTGCCTCACCACCCGCGCCTTCTGGTGCTGTGCAATGAATTAATTGAAACCCCTGATGCCGAAGTCAGCGTGGGGCTGTGGTCGGCCCGGCTGGGCGTGTCGGAGAAAACCTTGATGCGATTGTTTCAACGTGAGACAGGCTTGAGCTTTCGTGGCTGGCGCCAGCGGGTACGCTTGCTGTCGTCGTTGCGGGTGCTGGAAGACGGTGCTCACGTCACCCGGGCGGCTCTGTCCTGCGGCTATGAGTCGACGTCGGCGTTCATCGCCGCGTTCAAGAAACTGTTTGGCGCCACGCCCGGCGAGTTGTTTCGCCATCACTGAGCGTCGGGCGTTCAGGCGGTGCTCGCCCATCGGGGCTCGTCTATCATTCAGAAGGTTTGGCGCAGGATGTGCCGGACTGTCAGGTGTACAGGGAGTGCTTGCAAGCGACTTGGAATGCGGCGCCCCTCTCCCCGTGGTGCGCGGATTGCCGTATAACGAGTGACATTCGCGTGTTTGGTAATAAAGGACCCACAATAAAAGCTGATGAAGACTCCAAAACGCTTAGAACCCCTGATCGAGGACGGTCTGGTCGACGAGGTGCTGCGCCCACTTATGAGTGGTAAAGAAGCAGCTGTGTACGTAGTCCGCTGCGGCAATGAGCTGCGATGCGCCAAGGTTTACAAGGAGGCTAACAAACGAAGTTTTCGCCAGGCCGCCGAATATCAGGAGGGTCGCAAGGTTCGTAACAGCCGTCAGGCCCGAGCGATGGCCAAAGGCTCGAAGTTCGGTCGTAAAGAGACCGAAGACGCCTGGCAAAACGCCGAAGTGGCTGCGCTGTTCCGTCTGGCTGGCGCCGGGGTGCGGGTTCCCAAACCGTTCGACTTCCTGGAAGGCGTGCTGTTGATGGAACTGGTGGCCGACGAATACGGCGACGCGGCTCCGCGTCTGAACGACGTGGTGCTGGAGCCGGACCAGGCCCGTGAATACCACGCGTTTTTGATTCAGCAGATTGTGCTGATGCTGTGTACCGGTCTGGTTCACGGTGACTTGTCCGAGTTCAACGTGCTGCTGACCCCGACCGGCCCGGTGATTATCGACCTGCCGCAAGCGGTCGATGCCGCCGGCAACAACCACGCGTTCAGCATGCTGGAACGTGACGTGGGCAACATGGCGTCGTACTTCGGCCGGTTTGCGCCGGAGTTGAAGACGACCCGATACGCCAAGGAAATGTGGGCGCTGTATGAAGCGGGCACGTTGCACCCTGGCAGCGTGTTGACGGGTGAGTTTGATGAGCCGGACGAGCTGGCCGATGTCGGCGGAGTGATGCGCGAGATCGAAGCGGCGCGGCTGGATGAAGAACGCCGTCAGGCCGTACGGGCTGCCGATGAGGCTCCCCCGGGCAAAACCGAAGAGCCGCCTCCACCGTGGATGCAGTGATTCGATGAAGCAAAAAAACCGGCTGCGGCCGGTTTTTTTGTGGGCGTTGTTCCCCCCGCTGGCTTAAAACCGGTTCAGCGGGACTTTCAGGCTGTGTATGCCTTTGTCGTCGGCAGGCGGCAGGTTGCCCGCGCGAATATTGATCTGGATCGCCGGAATCAAGAGTTGCGGCACCGACAAGGTTGCGTCACGGGCGGTGCGCATCGCCACAAAACTTTCAAGGTCGAGGGTGTCATTCACGTGGATGTTGCGCGCCCGCTGTTCACCCACGGTGGTTGTCCAGGCCACGTCGCGGCCTTCGGGCGGGTAGTCATGGCACATGTATAACCGGGTGGTCGGCGGCATAGACAGCAGGCGTTTTATGGACTGATACAGTTGCCTCGCGTCGCCCCCCGGGAAGTCGCAGCGGGCCGTGCCGACATCGGGCATGAACAGGGTGTCACCGACAAAAATGTGGCTGTCTTCGATCTGGTACGCCATGTCCGCCGGGGTGTGGCCGGGCACATGCAAGGCGCGCACGTGCAGCGGCCCTATGTGAAACACCTCGTCAGGGGTAAACAATTTGTCGAATTGTGATCCGTCCTGCCGGAACTCAGGCTCAAGGTTGTAGAGGTCGCGGAACACACCCTGCACCTGGGTGATGGGCGCTCCAATGCCAATGTGGCCGCCGAGTGTTTTCTTCAGGTAGGCACTGGCCGACAAGTGATCGGCGTGGGCATGGGTTTCCAGCAGCCAGTGCACCGTCAGGCCACGGGACTCGACAAAGGCGGCGATCCGGTCCGCACCCTGGGTGCTGATGCGCCCGGCGGCGGCATCGTAATCGAGCACCGGGTCGATGATCGCGCAGGCGCCCGCCGTGGCGGCGTACACCACGTAGCTGACGGTGGAGGTAGCGGGATCGTAAAAGCCCTGTATTTCGGGGTGCATGGCGGCCTCACATCAGTCGATACAATTCTTAATATATTGAAAGATATATTATTGAATCGTAAACTGTCGACCGTTATGTCGGCAGGGGTTTTTTCAATGTCTGTACAGCTCACCCATCACCAAATCGGTCTGCTGCGCGATTCGGCGTCCAAAGCCTGCCTGCTGCTCAAGGCGCTGGCCAACGAAGATCGCCTGTTGCTGTTGTGTCAGTTGACCCAGGGCGAGCGCAACGTGGGCGAGCTTGAGGCGCTGACCGGTATTCGTCAGCCCACGCTGTCTCAACAGTTGGGTGTGCTGCGCGATGAAGGGTTGGTCAATACCCGGCGCATGGGCAAGTTCATCTTCTATTCCCTCGCCAGTTTCGAAGTGGTCTCGGTCATGCAAACCCTGTCCGGTTTGTACTGTGGTCAAGCGTTGAAGCAGTAACGCGCAGCGGGACCCGATCCATTCATTTTCAGTTGTGCCTGGAGTGCTCAATGGAGCAAAACATCAAGCGAATCGACGCGTGCTTTTCGGTGGCGGGTCAAATCGGTCAGTCTGATCTCCAAACGTTAGCGGGGCAGGGGTTTCGCAGTGTGATCTGCAACCGGCCCGATCATGAAGGCGGCCCCGAACAACCCGAGCACACCGCGCTCCGCGACGCCGCGCAGGCCCTGGGGTTGAGTTTTGCGTATGTGCCTGTGGCCACCACCGGGGCGACGGCGCAGGACGCCGAACAGATGCGCACCGTACTGGCGCAACTGCCGACGCCGATTCTGGCGTTTTGCCGCACCGGCAATCGCTCCTCCAAATTGTATGAACTGGCCACCCGTGGCACTCGCGAAGCGGCACCGTATGACATCGTCGTGATCGGCGGCGGCTCGGCCGGGATCTCGGTGTGCGCGAGCCTGCTCAAGCGGGATGCGGCGTTACGCATTGCCGTGGTTGAACCCAGCGCCGAGCATTACTACCAACCCGCGTGGACGTTGGTGGGTGGCGGCGCCTATGACGTGAAAAACACCGTGCGTGCCACGGCTGACGTGATGCCCAAGGGCGCCACCTGGGTCAAGGCGTCGCTGTCTGCCTTTGCCCCCGAGCGCAATGTGGTGCTGCTCAGTGATGGCAAGGAGTTGACCTATCAGCAATTGATCGTCTGCCCGGGGTTGGAACTGGCTTGGGAGAAAATCGAGGGCCTGGAAGAGACGCTGGGCCAGCATGGCGTGACCTCCAACTACCGCTATGACCTCGCGCCCTATACCTGGGAGCTGGTGCGCACGTTGCGCGGCGGTACGGCGCTGTTTACCCAGCCGCCCATGCCGATCAAGTGCGCAGGCGCGCCGCAAAAAGCCATGTACCTGGCCTGTGACCACTGGCGTAAACAGGGGGTGCTGGACGCGGTAGCGGTCGAGTTCAACCTGTCGGGCGCGGCGTTGTTCGGTGTCCCGGCCTTTGTGCCGCCCTTGATGAAATACGTTGAAGCGTACAACGCCACACTGGTGTTTCAGTCCACGCTGGTGAAGGTCGACGGCCCTGGCAAAACGGCCTGGTTTGATGTGACGGACGCTGACGGCAATGTGAGCCGTCAGCAGAAAACATTCGACATGTTGCATGTCGTGCCGCCGCAACAGGCGCCGGATGTGATCCGTCGCAGCCCGTTGGCGGACAGTGCCGGTTGGTTTGAAACCGACCCGGCCACCTTGCAGCACCCGCGCCATCCGGAGATTTTTGCCCTGGGCGATGTGTGCGGCACGCCGAATGCCAAAACGGCCGCAGCGGTGCGCAAGCAAGTCGTGGTGGTGGCTGAAAACCTGATCGCCCTGCGCAAGGGCGCTGCGCTGAGCAAACGCTATGACGGCTACGGTTCGTGCCCGCTGACCGTCGAGAACGGCAAAGTGATCCTGGCCGAGTTCGGCTATGGCGGCAAATTGCTGCCAACGTTCCCGCTGGACCCGACTGTCGCGCGTCAGTCAGCGTGGTTCCTCAAGGCGTCTTTCCTGCCGTGGTTCTACTGGCAAGGCATGCTCAAGGGGCGCGAGTGGTTCACCGACTGCTCGGGAAACTGACCGGCCTATGTTGACCATTCTGTTGGGCGTTTTGGTGGGCGTGGTGCTGGGGTTGACCGGTGCCGGGGGTGGCATTTTGGCGATTCCGGCGTTGACCCTCGGTGTGGGGTGGACGCTGGCACAGGCCACGCCGGTGGCGTTGCTGGCGGTGGGCACAGCGGCAGCGTTGGGTGCGCTCGACGGCTTGCGCAAAGGCTTGGTGCGCTACAAGGCCGCCGCGCTGATGGCGTTGGTGGGTTCGATCACTTCACCGGTGGGGTTGTATCTCGCCGCGCTGTTGCCCGCCAGGGTGCTGGTGTTGCTGTTTGGCTGCGTGATGATTTTTGTGGCCGTGCGCATGTTTCTCCAGGCCCGGGCCGATGGCCGTGAAGGGGCCAGCGAAGGGGTTCTGGAAAAAAACTGCATGCTCAACCCAGCCACCGGCCGCCTGACCTGGAATGCACGGTGCAGCCTCACGCTGGTGTCGATTGGCGCCACGTCAGGCTTGCTCACCGGGTTGTTGAGTGTGGGCGGCGGGTTCTTGATCGTGCCGGCGTTTCGCAAGTTCAGCGATGTGCGCATTCACGCCGTGGTGTCCACCTCGCTGATGGTGGTGGCGTTGGTGTCACTCGGCACGTTGGGCAATTTGATGCGTCAGGGCGTGAGCCTGTCCACCGAGGGTGTGCTGTTTATTGTCGCCACACTGGTGGGGATGATCGCGGGCCGGGTGATTTCGCCCAAGGTCTCCGCGCAGTTATTGCAGCAGGGGTTTGCCGTGTTGTGCGCGTTGGTGAGTGTGCTGATGTTCGCCAAAGTGCTCATGATGAGCCTTTGACGAAACGCCTGGCTCAGGCGCAGCAACTGCCCGACGCCAGGCCCTTGAGGATCGGGCAGTCAGGACGGTGGTCGCCCTGGCACGTATCGACCAGCTCTTGCAGGGTGTCGCGCAGGCTGGTCAGTTCAACGATTTTTTGGTTCAGCTCATCGATATGCTGGCGCGCCAGCGCTTTCACGTCGCTGCTGGCGCGCTGGCGGTCTTGCCAGAGCGCCAGCAGTTTGCCGACTTCGTCCAGAGAAAACCCCAAGTCCCGCGAACGCTTGATGAAGGCCAGGGTGTGCAGGTCGTCGTCGCTGTACAGCCGGTAGCCGCTGTCACTGCGATGGGCAGGCTTGAGCAGGCCGATGGACTCGTAATAACGAATCATCTTGGCGCTCAGTCCACTGTGCTTCGCGGCTTGACCGATGTTCATGACGACTGCCTCCTCACTCAAGGTCCTTGGGTTTCCAGAACTTCAGCAACAGTGCATTGCTGACCACGCTCACGCTGGAAAAGGCCATCGCGGCCCCGGCCAATACCGGGTTCAAAAAGCCGAAGGCCGCCAGCGGAATCCCGATCACGTTGTAGATAAACGCCCAAAACAGGTTTTGGCGGATTTTGGCGTAGGTCTTGCGGCTGATTTCCAGCGCGGCAGGCACCAGACGCGGGTCGCCGCGCATCAGGGTGATACCGGCCGCATGCATGGCCACGTCTGTGCCGCCGCCCATGGCAATGCCGATGTCGGCCGCCGCGAGCGCCGGGGCGTCATTGATGCCGTCGCCTACCATGGCGACCACCCCGGTTTTTTTCAACTCGGCCACCGTGGCGGCTTTGTCGGCGGGCAGCACCTCGGCGTGAACATCCTGAATACCCAACGCTTCGGCCACCACCTTGGCACTGCCTTTGTTGTCGCCAGTCAGCAAGTGGCTGCTGATATGGCGCTCGGTGAGCTGCTGCACGGCGGACAGTGCCCCCGGCTTCAAGGTGTCGCCAAAGGCGAACAGGCCCAGCACTTTGGGCTGTGGGCTTTGCTCGATCAGCCACGACAAGGTGCGGCCTTCGGCTTCCCAGGCCGCGGCGGAGTCGGCCAGCGGGCCGGGGGTGAGCCCGGTTTCTTCCAGCAGGCGACGATTACCCAGCGCCAGACGACGGTCCAGCAAGGTGCCAGCGATCCCTCGGCCCGTCAGCGACTGGCTGTCCGTGACATCGGGCACGGTCAACTGACGCGCTGCGCAGGCATCGAGTACGGCTTTGGCCAAGGGGTGCTCGCTGCCGCGTTGCAGTGCCCCGGCGGCTTGCAGCAATTGCGCTTCGTCCCCCGAGACGGCACTGAAATGGGCAATTTGCGGGGTGCCGGAGGTCAGCGTGCCGGTTTTGTCGAAGACCACGGCGCTGACTTCATGGGCGCGCTCAAGGGCTTCGGCGTCTTTGATCAAAATGCCATGCCGGGCAGCCACCCCGGTTCCGGCCATGATCGCCGTCGGGGTGGCGAGGCCGAGCGCGCAGGGGCACGCGATGACCAGCACGGCGACAGCGTTGATGAGCGCGGTTTCAATCGGCGCGCCGTAGAACCACCAGCCCAGTAACGTCGCCAGCGCAATCAGCAGCACCACGGGGACGAAAATCTGGCTGACTTTATCCACAAGCTTTTGAATCGGCGCCTTGCCCGCCTGTGCGTCTTCCACCAGGCGAATAATGCGCGCCAGTACGGTTTCAGTGCCCAGCGCCAGGGTTTTGATCACCAGACGACCTTCGCCGTTGATGGCGCCACCCGTGACGTTATCCCCAGGCTGTTTTGGCACCGGCAGGCTTTCGCCGCTGATCAGGGCCTCGTCGGCATGGCTTTGACCTTCGACCACTTCGCCGTCTACCGGGAAGCGTTCGCCGGGTTTGACCAGTACCAGGTCGTTGAGGCGCAGGTCGCTGATGGCCACGTCCTGTTCCTGCCCATCGACCACCCGCAGGGCGCGTTCGGGGCGCAAGGCTTCAAGTGCCCGGATGGCGCTGGCGGTTTGGCGTTTGGCGCGGCTCTCAAGGTATTTACCCAACAGCACCAGCGCGATCACCACGGCCGAGGCTTCGAAGTACAGGTGGGGCATGGTGCCGGGGGCGGCGATGGCCCATTCATACAGGCTGAGGCCGTAACCGGCACTGGTGCCCAGTGCGACGAGCAAGTCCATATTGCCTGCACCGGCTTTGACGGCTTTCCAGGCGGCCACGTAAAACCGTGCGCCGAGGATGAACTGCACCGGAGTGGCCAGCAGAAATTGCGCCCAGGCGGGCAGCATCCAGTGCAGGCCGAACGGCTCGACCAGCATCGGCAGGACCAGCGGCAATGCCAAAACGATGGCCGCCACCAGCGACCAACGCTCACGGCGCAGGCGTTTGTGTTGATCGTCTTGGGTGGCGTGGACATTTTCTGTGAGTTGGGCGCTGTAGCCCGCCTTGGTCACCGCCTCGATCAGGCGGGCGGGGTCGATAGGTCCCAGCGATTCGATGTGCGCCCGCTCACTGGCCAGGTTGACGGTGGCGTTTGTCACGCCGGGAACTTTGGCCAGGGCTTTCTCGACCCGACCTGCACAGGAGGCGCAGGTCATGCCGCCGATGTTCAGCTCTACGGTCTGGCTGGGCACGCTGTAACCGGCCTGGGCGACCGCTTCAAGCAACAACGGCAGGCTGTCGGCAGGCGCTTCGATACGCGCCTGTTCAGTGGCCAGATTGACACTGACCGATGTCACACCGGGCACCTTGGCCAGCGCTTTTTCTACGCGGCCGGCGCAACTGGCGCAGGTCATGCCGGCGATCGGCAAGTCGTATTGAATGGGCACGAACAATCCTCCTCAAGAAGTTATCTATCCATAGAATCGACCTTGACCCGGTGGGAAGGTCAAGGCGCTTGTCAACCGTGACGGCCGTCTTCTTGACGGTGCTTAATATTCGAGCTTGGCGGGCTTGAGGTAGAGGCCGCCTTTTTGCAGGGCAATGCGATATTTGCGTACATCGCCCGCTTTCAAGGTGAGGGTTTGAGACGGCGGGGCCAGCATGCCCGGCAGACAACCCGGGGCTTGGCCCGGCAACGACTTGAGGCGAATGCTGATCGGGCCGGGCGGGAAGTTAAAGGACGTGGCTTGTTCCTGGAACAAGCGGCCAGCCAGTTGATCGTCTACATAAAGACCGATTTCGCAATTGGTGGGCACCTCAAGGCGCTCGCGGGAAATGATCAACACGCCGTAGTCCTGATCAGCGTTTGCCCACAACGGCAAGCTGGCAAGACCTAAAAGGCTGACTAGGCTCAAAGCGGACCAGCGCATGGCTACGTATCCTGTTTTTAAATCGGAAGGTTTGCAGCTTGGCCGAGCGCGAAACAGATTGCCAGCCTCGTGTCACTGCACCCGGGCTTGACCTTGCCATGATGGCAAGGTGGACACTCTGAACCTCACTAACCAAGGAGTGAACACAATGCACGTTTTTAAAGTTGACGGTATGACCTGTGGCGGATGCGTGGGCTCGGTAACTCGGGCACTCATAAAGGCAGACGAAGACGCAAAAGTTGAAGTGGACTTGCAGAGCAAAACCGTGAAAGTGGAAAGCAAATTGCCTGCACTGGAAATCATCGATGTCATTACCACGGCGGGTTTTGACGCGCGCACGGCCCATTAACGCATTGTCGGGTTGTGCCTCATCAGGGGTTTATTAGCTAGCTCGCTATCTTTATGTTCAAGATCCGTCAGCACAGCTAGACTACCGGGTCGCGCTGACACTCGTCCGACCTGGATCCCTGATGAACTTTAGAACCATTTTGATTCTCGGCGCTTTGAGCGCCTTCGGTCCCTTGGCCATCGATTTTTACTTGCCGGGTTTCCCGGCGATGGCCCAGGCATTTGCGACCGATGAAAAACACATTCAACTTACGCTGGCGGTTTACTTTCTGGGCCTGTCGATCGGTCAGTTGGTCTACGGTCCCATTGCTGACCGCTTCGGTCGGCGCGTGCCTTTGTTGGTGGGCGTCGGGTTGTTCACGGCGGCGTCGTTTGCCTGTGCCTTTGCGCCCTCGCTTGACTGGCTAATCGGGGCGCGTTTCGTTCAAGCCCTCGGCGGTTGTGCGGGGATGGTGCTGTCGCGGGCGATTGTCAGTGACAAGTGCGATGCCGTGGGCTCGGCCAAGGTGTTTTCGCAACTGATGCTGGTCATGGGGCTGGCGCCCATCCTGGCCCCGATGCTCGGTGGCCTGCTGGTCAATCTGTACGGCTGGCAGGCGATTTTCATTGTCCTGACGTGCTTCAGCGCCCTGGCGGCGTTGGCCGTGGCGCTGGGCTTGCCGGAAAGTTTACCGGCCAATGTGCCACGTCAACCGTTGTCCGGTGCGTTGCGCCAGTACGGCCGCTTGCTCAAGGATCGTGAATACCTGGGGCATGCGCTGACCGGCGGGATCGCCATGGCCGGGATGTTCGCCTACATCGCGGGCTCGCCGTTTGTCTTCATCCAGTTGTATGGCGTCCCGGCCGAGCATTACGGCTGGCTGTTCGGCAGCAATGCGGCGGGCTTCATTCTCGTGGCTCAGGTCAACGCGCGGTTACTGGCCAAGCGTGGCCCGGCCTTTTTGCTGTCGCGCATGGTGTGGCTGTACCTGGCCGCTGGTTTGACGCTGTTGGGCATCAGCGCCTTGCACACGGAACAACTGTGGCCGCTGTTGATCCCGCTGTTTATTTGCATCGCCAGCCTGGGTTGCATCATTCCCAATGCTTCGGCCTGCGCCATGAGCGGGCAGGGCGCACGGGCGGGTAGCGCCTCGGCGTTGCTCGGCTGTTTGCAGTTCAGCGTGGCGGCCGCGGCGGCGTGGCTGGTGGGGGTATTGCACGATGGCAGCGCCATGCCGATGGCCATGGTCATCAGCTTGTGCGGGATTTTGGCGGTGTCGATCGCGATGGCAACCCGGCGGCTGTACACCGCGCGGATTGCCGCTCAAACCTCGATTTGATTCAGCCCGCCATTCGCTCAGGCAATCTGTGCGGGGCTTGCAAGCGTGTGCGCAGCGTGTCCACAAAGGCTCTGGCCTCCGATTCGCTGCGAAAGTTGATGGCTTGCTGGTCGATTTGAACCTGCCACTGGCAGTCGCGGGATCTTGCTAACGCTTTTATCAGGATTTTCATTTCTGGCCTCCTCAGGTTCGCAAAGGAGGCCAGTGTATGCCCGATAAGGCTGAGAAATATGACGGACATCAAGTCTCTGACTGACGGTTACACAATGGCCAGATCAGTCACGTCAGGCGTTTCTCAAAACCCTTCCAGCACAATTTTGCCCTTGGACTTTCCGCTCTCCAGCAGCGCGTGGGCGCGGCGCAGGTTAGACGCGTTGATGGTGCCGAAATGTTCGCCCACGGTGGTGCGCAGGGTGCCCGCGTCGATCAGTTCTGCGACCCGGTTCAGCAAGTGATGCTGTTCAATCATGTCCGGGGTTTCGAACAGCGACCGGGTGTACATGAACTCCCAATGCAGGGACAGGCTTTTGCGTTTGAGCAGGGCAATGTCCAGCGTCTTGGGGTCGTCGATCAGGGCCAGTTTGCCCTGGGGTGCCAATGCCTCGACCAACTGCGCCAGGTGTTGATCGGTCTGGGTCAGGCTGGCAACGTGAGTCACGGCGTCGATGCCTGCCTGCTTCAAGGCTTCGCTCAGGGGCTGGCGATGATCGACGATCACATCGGCGCCCAGTTCGCGCACCCACGCCTGGGTCTCTGGACGCGAGGCGCTGCCGATGACCTTGAGCCCGGTAAGCTGACGGGCCAGTTGTGTCAGGATTGACCCCACGCCGCCCGCCGCACCGACGATCAACAGACGTTGGTGCAGGTCAGTCTTGCCTTGCGCGATGCCGAGGCGTTCAAACAACAGTTCCCACGCAGTGATGGCCGTTAAAGGCAGTGCCGCGGCGTCGGCGAAGCTCAGGCTGTTGGGCATGTGACCGACGATGCGTTCGTCGACCACGTGACGTTCACTGTTGGCACCGGGGCGGGCAATCGAACCGGCATAAAACACCTTGTCGCCCACCTGGAACAGACTGACGTCACTGCCTACGGCCTTGACCACCCCCGCCACGTCCCATCCCAACACCTTAGCTGTGCCCGCGTCGGGCTGTGTGTTTTGCCGCACCTTGGTGTCGACCGGGTTCACGGAGATAGCCTTGACCTCCACCAGCAGGTCTCGCGGCCCGGCGACAGGTTCAGGCAGTTCAATATCTTGCAGGGCTTGCGGGTCTTGAATGGGCAGCGAATGGTAATAACCGACGGCTTTCATGGGGGCATCCTGTAGAGAGGGACAGCGTGGGGCGATGATTCGCTATTTCCTGGCGTAGTAAAACCGGCTAAAACGGCAGGCTCTTTCAATATTTTTTTGATAATAGGCGGTGTTTTCAGCATGGTGCGCTTTGACGACCTGCAAGTATTTGTCCGCGCGGCTGATCTGGGCAGCCTGTCAGCCGCGGCCCGGGTCATGGACATGTCACCTGCGGTGGCGAGCGCCGCCCTCAAGCGCCTGGAGGCTCAGTTAGGTGCGCGCCTGCTGGCACGCTCAACCCGCAGCCTGCGTTTGACGGCCGAGGGGCAGGGGTTTCTGGACTATGCGCGCAAGGCATTGGGTAGCCTGGAGGAAGGTCGGCGGCTGTTGTCCCGTGGGCAGGATCAGGTCAGTGGGGTGCTGCAACTCTCGGCGCCTTCAGACTTCGGGCGAAATGTCTTGCTGCCCTGGCTTGATGAGTTTCAGCGTGAGCATCCGCAACTGACGGTGAGGCTGCTGCTGGGGGACCGTATCGCCGATCTGTTTCGCCAGCCGGTGGACATCGCCTTGCGCTATGGCGAGCCAGAAGACTCCAGTTTGGTCGCCTTGCCGGTGGCGGCGGACAATCGTCGGGTGCTGTGTGCGTCACCCGCCTATCTGGCGCGGGCTGGCGAGCCGCATCAGCTCGAACAATTGCTGCAACACAATTGCTTGCTGTACATGCTCGGCACGCGGGTGCACGACCATTGGCGATTTGATGACGGCAAGCGTGAGACCGGGCTGACCGTGAGCGGCGACCGTTTCAGCGATGACGCTGATGTGGTGCGTTTGTGGGCGCTGGCCGGTGCGGGCATTGCTTATAAGTCCTGGCTGGACGTGTCTGCGGATGTGCAGGCGGGAAGGTTAAAGGTGCTGATGCCCGAGCGGGTGGGGGAACGGGCGCCGTTGAACATGTTGTGCGCCCACCGGGCGCAGTTGAGCAAACCGGTGAAATTGTTACGTGACATGCTCAGCGAGCGCTGTGCTGAACGGGCGCTGCGCCGGTAATCGCCGCCGCCCGCCACGGCAGCGATTACGCACACGCTTTACGGCTTGATCAAACGGGCATCCAGGCCGTTTTGCGCCAGACGCTTGGCCTGGTCTTCGGTCATGCCCAAGTGGGTGTGCAAGGCGTGGAAGTTCTCAGTCATGTACCCGCCGAAGTACGCCGGGTCATCGGAGTTCACCGTGACGTTCACGCCACGCTCCAGCATGTCGAGGATGTTGTGTTGCGACATGTGATCGAACACGCACAGTTTGGTGTTGGACAGCGGGCACACGGTGAGCGGTATTTGCTCCTCGATAATGCGCTGCATCAAGCGCTCATCTTCAATGGCACGCACGCCATGGTCGATCCGCTGAATTTTCAGCAGGTCCAGGGCTTGCCAGATGTATTCCGGCGGACCCTCTTCGCCAGCGTGGGCTACGGTCAGGAAGCCTTCGTCGCGGGCGCGATCAAAGACGCGCACAAACTTGCTGGGCGGGTGGCCCATTTCCGAGCTGTCCAGGCCCACGGCGATAAAGGCATCGCGGAACGGCAACGCTTGATCGAGGGTCTTTTCGGCTTCTTCTTCGCTCAAGTGGCGCAGGAAGCTGAGAATCAAACCGCTGGTGATGCCCAGTTGCTGTTCGCCGTCCTTGAGTGCAGCGGCGATGCCGTTAAGCACGACTTCGAACGGGACGCCGCGGTCGGTGTGGGTTTGCGGGTCGAAGAAGGGTTCAGTGTGAATGACGTTCTGCTCTTTGCAGCGCAACAGGTACGCCCAGGTCAGGTCGTAGAAGTCTTGCGAGGTGCGCAATACGTCCGCGCCCCGGTAATACAGGTCGAGAAACTCTTGCAGGTTGTTGAAAGCGTACGCTTTGCGCAGGGTTTCGACGTCGTTCCACGGCAGGGCGATCTTGTTGCGTTCAGCCAGAGCGAACAGCAGTTCAGGTTCCAGAGAACCTTCAAGGTGCAGGTGCAGTTCCGCTTTTGGCAGGGCGTTGAGCCAGTCGTACATAGAGGTTGTTCTCATCAAATCAGGTACAGATGGCGGCATTCTACAGGCCCGGGCCGACATATTTGGTAAAACCCGACCAAGCTATTTGCCGCGTCGCGGCCATTGGCGGGGTGCGCAGGGGCGGAGTGGTGCGTTCAGTGAACTAAGATGTAACGAAACGTTAGCGAGTTGCGGCAGTCTGTAACCCAACGACGTGTATTGGTTCACAGGTAAAAGGCTCGCGATGCTGACTTTATTAAAAGATGAAAAACTCCTGCTGCTGGCGATTGTTATGGCGTGTGTGGCCTTCCCGCTGGAGCCCTGGCTGCTGCATAACGGGCAAGTGACAGCGCTGGTGGCGGGTGGCGTCCTGATTGCAGCGATTGTGTGCGCGTCCATGCGTGTGGCTCATCACGCCGAAGTGTTGGCTGAAAAGTTCGGTGATCCTTACGGAACAATGATTTTGACGCTGTCAGCCGTTTTGGTTGAGGTCGTCATCCTCGCGATCATGATGAGTAATGAAGCGTCTCCAACGTTGGTGCGGGATACGATTTATTCAGCGGTGATGCTGGATATCAACGGGATTCTCGGCCTGGCAGCGCTGATGGGCGGGATCAAGCACGGCGAGCAGTCCTACAACGACGATTCGGCGCGCACCTACAGTGTGATGATTCTGACGGCCATGGGCGTGTCGATGGTGGTGCCGGAATTTATCCCCAAGGCAGACTGGAAAATTTACTCGGCGTTCACCATTGGCGCGATGGTGTTGCTGTACACGCTGTTTTTGCGCATGCAGGTCGGGCCGCACAGTTACTTTTTCAGTTACAGCTACCCCGAGAAAAAGGGCCGTAAACGTGCCCCGGAAGGGGAAGCGACCAACCTGAAACTGTCAGTCGGCGTGTTGGTGTTTGGCATTATCGTAATTGGCGCGCTCGCCGAGGTGATGTCCAAGGCCCTCGATCTGGGGTTGGAAGGGACGGGCGCACCGCCTGTCATGACTGCGATTGTGGTGGCCGCGATCTCGGCGGCTCCGGAAATCTTGACTGCGCTGCGTGCCGCCTTGGCCAATCGCATGCAGTCGGTGGTGAATGTGGCACTCGGGGCTTCGCTGTCCACCGTTATCTTGACCGTGCCGGTCATGGAGGCCATGGCGCTGTATACCGGTCAGCCGTTCCAGATGGCCATGACGCCCGTGCAGACGGTGATGGTGTTGATTACGTTGGTGGTGAGTGCCATCAACTTGAATGACGGCGAGACCAATGCGATCGAAGGCATGACGCACTTTGTGCTGTTTGCGACCTTCATCATGCTGTCGCTGCTGGGGCTTTGACGTAAAGGGCGGCGTGCAGGCGCCGCCCGATCGGTCGCCTACCAGGGAATCGTCTGGCCTTTATAGTCGATGAAGTAATGGCCCCCTTTGCCTGCATAGGCCTTCACTTGCTCAACCAGCCCACGGGTGCTGGTTTCAACGTCGATATCGGCACCTTCGCCGCCCATGTCGGTTTTGACCCAGCCGGGGTGCAGGGTCAGAACAGTAGGCCGGTCCTCGCCCAGTTGACTGATGAAGGTATTGGTCATGGAGTTGAGTGCGGCTTTGCTGGCTTTGTAGAGCGCTAGTTCAGGCGCGTCTGGCGATGCAACACTGCCCAGACCGGAACTCATAAACGCCAGCACCCCACTGCCTTTACGGATTTTGCTGACAAAGGCTTGCGCCAGGGTGATCGGCGCTACGCTGTTGGTCAGGAACAATTGACCGATGTCGGACAGACTGGCGCGCCCTGACGTTTGATCGTCCGGCCCCTTGATCCCCGCGTTCACAAACACCAGGTCAAATACGTGAGTGTTCAGCTTTTGGCTCAGGTTCCCGATAGCTTCAACGTTGTCCAGATCCAGCTGTTCGATGTTGACGTTGCCCAACGCTTTAAGCTTCTCAACGTTGCCAGGGTTACGCACGGTGGCGGTGACGTTCCAGCCATCGTTGATGAGTTGCTCGACCAGGCCCAGACCCAGTCCACGTGAGGCGCCAATGATAAGTGCGTTTTTTGCTGTCATGAGTCGCGTCCTATACAGGGTAAATGAGGTTCACCGCACACGGTTTTACTCCTTCAGGCGTCGACTGCCCACCCATGCAAGTTGGTTAAAAAACGTACAGCCATAAGCAGCCGTTACAGAATGTGCGCTCCCGTTGGGTTTGCACGGCTTATCCACAGGTTGCTCCACAGGAACTGTGCGCAACCTGTGCACCTGGGTATAAGCGCGCGCAGGGATGGTTCGAAGGGCTATAAATCAGAGTAACGCGCTGTTTGCATTGAGGTTTCTACCCTTTGAAGGCGCAGTCGATCAAAAAACGTACAAAGCGGCGCAGGTCACGCCAGTCAAGGGCTGTAGAGGAGTGTGCTCAGGTTATCCACAGTCGGGTGCACAGTGGTTGTGGGCAACTGTTTGACGGGGGATAAAGTGGGTCACTCTTCACTATTGATCGACTGGCGGGTCAGCACAATGCGGCCACGGCTGAGGTCGGCCAGTTGCTGTCGCAAGTCAGGAATCTGCGCTTCACTGACTTCCAGGACTAGCTCCACCCCGTTAGCGGTGAAGGTTTCATTGCTGAGCACGCCGTTGAGTTCAGACAGGCGCAGTTTGACCAGCGCCAATTCGCTGAAGCTGCACGCGCATTCCAGCGCGACTCGCGTGATAAGCGGTGACTTATCGGCCGCTTGCAGGCATTTGTTGGCGCCACCCCCGTAAGCGCGTGCCAAACCGCCCGTGCCCAGTTGAATGCCGCCATACCAGCGGATCACCAGGACCACGACTTGATCGCAATCCTGCGCTTCGATGGCGGACAGAATGGGGCGTCCGGCCGTGCCGCCGGGTTCGCCGTCATCGCTGCTGCGGTACTGATCGCCCAGCTTCCAGGCCCAGCAATTGTGGGACGCGTTAAGGTCGCTGTGCAGCGCGATAAAGTCCTGTGCCTGTTGAGCGCTGGTGATGGGCGCCGCATGGGTGATGAAGCGGCTCTTGCGGATTTCTTCGCGGTACTCGCATGGACCGGTCAGGGTTGAAGGCATATCGATTCCGGGCTGGGCGCGAGGCATGCAGGCTTCGCGGCGGGGCTGACGAGGGGGACGAACGTTAGCGTGTCGATTCGAGGCTCTCAAGGAAACTTTCAAGAACCAGATGGGGGCGGCGGCCTTTGCGTGTGACCGAGGCCAGGCTCAAGTCATAAAAACGGGTATCAGGTTTGAGCGCCCGCAGACGACCTTGTTGTACCCACAAACTGGCGTAATGGTCCGGCAGGTAGCCTATGTAGCGGCCGGTCAGAATCAGGAACGCCATGCCTTCACGGTCCGATGCACTGGCGGTGCACTTGAGCGCCTGATAATGCGCCTGAATCTCTGAGGGCAGACGAAACGTCGGTGCAATGGCGTCCTGATCGTTGAGGCGTTCGTCTTGCAACTGGTGGTCATCGACATAAAACAGCGGGTGGCCGACGGCACAGTAAAGCAGCGACCGCTCGCTATACAGCGGCTGATATTCCAGACCGGATAACGCACTGGCCTGGGGTACAACGCCGACGTGCAGACGGCCGTCCAGCACGCCCTGTTCTACCTCGTTGGGCGAAATCATGCGGATCTGGATTTGCACATCGGGCCCACGCTCTTTGAGTTGGGCCAATGCGTGGGTGATACGCATATGGGGGAGGGTGACGAGGTTGTCGGTAAGGCCGATGGTCAGCTCACCGCGCAAGTGTTGATGCAGGCCGTTTACCTCTGTGCGAAAACTCTCAAGTGCACCGAGTAATTGGAGTGCGGATTGGTAGACCTCGCGACCTTCTTCCGTCAGGGAAAAACCTGCACGCCCGCGCTGGCACAGGCGCAAGCCCAGTCGCTGCTCAAGATCGCTCATTTGTTGGCTGATTGCTGACCGGCCAATGCCGAGGACTGTTTCTGCCGCAGAGAAACCGCCGCACTCTACGACACTGCGAAAGATGCGCAACAAGCGAATATCGAAGTCGCTGACTTGCGCCAAGGCATCGGAACGACGGCTGCTCATAGTTTAGTAAATGCCTAACTGAAGGTTAGAAGAGTTGGATTTCACCGACTTTATAGGCGTGGCAATTTAGCTGCAACAACGATTTCGACCCGACACTGCACTCTGTCTTGCGAGGTTTTGCTGATGAACATGCCTGAAAACGCCGAGTTAAACGTAGCCAGCCAGTTCAAGCTGGATGCGCACTGGATGCCTTACACCGCCAACCGCAACTTTCATCGGGATCCGCGTTTTATCATCGGCGCCAAGGGCAGTTATCTGACCGATGACAAAGGCCGACAAATTTACGACTCGTTGTCCGGCCTGTGGACATGTGGTGCAGGGCATACGCGCACAGAAATTCAGGAAGCCGTGGCGAAGCAACTCGGCACGCTGGATTATTCGCCGGCGTTTCAATATGGCCATCCCTTGTCGTTTCAGCTGGCTGAGAAAATCACCGAGCTAACGCCGGGCAACTTGAACCATGTGTTCTTCACGGACTCGGGTTCTGAATGCGCGGACACGGCCGTGAAAATGGTGCGTGCGTACTGGCGGCTGAAAGGCCAATCGACCAAGACCAAAATGATTGGCCGGGCGCGCGGCTATCACGGTGTGAACATTGCGGGCACCAGCCTGGGTGGCGTGAGCGGCAACCGTAAACTGTTTGGTCAAGCAATGGCGGATGTCGATCATCTTCCGCACACCTTGCTGGCGAGCAATGCCTTTTCACGCGGTATGCCTGAGTTGGGCGGTATTGCGCTGGCGGATGAACTGCTCAAGTTGATCGAACTGCATGACGCTTCGAATATCGCCGCCGTGTTTGTCGAGCCGATGGCAGGGTCTGCCGGTGTGCTGGTGCCGCCTCAGGGCTATCTGAAACGTCTGCGTGAAATCTGCGATCAGCACAACATCCTGCTGGTATTCGATGAGGTCATTACCGGGTTTGGTCGCACAGGCTCCATGTTCGGTGCTGACAGCTTCGGTGTGACGCCGGACCTGATGTGCATCGCCAAGCAGGTCACTAACGGTGCGATCCCGATGGGGGCTGTAGTTGCCTCTACCGAGATTTATCAGACATTCATGAATCAGCCGACGCCTGAATATGCGGTGGAATTCCCACACGGCTATACCTACTCCGCGCATCCGGTCGCGTGTGCCGCGGGCCTGGCCGCGCTGGATTTGCTGCAAAAAGAGAACCTTGTCCAGAGCGTCGCGCAGGTGGCACCGCATTTCGAGCAAGCATTGCACGGCTTGAAAGGCGTGAAGAATGTGATCGATATCCGTAACTACGGTCTGGCTGGTGCGATCCAGATTGCACCGCGTGATGGCGATGCGATTGTGCGTCCTTTCGACGCCGCCATGAAACTGTGGAAAGCCGGCTTCTACGTCCGCTTTGGCGGTGACACGTTGCAGTTTGGTCCAACCTTCAACAGCAAGCCTCAGGATCTGGATCGTTTATTCGATGCGGTGGGTGAAGCGTTGAATCAGATCGACTGACCCCTTCTATATAGAAGAGGCTTTTTTGGATTTTCGACTGGCGCGTAGTGTTCGCGTCAGCAAACCTGTTTTGGAGTGGCAATGAGCACGATTCAACATTTGATCAATGGTGAGCTGGTTAATGATTCTGGCCGTACCGCCGATGTGTACAACCCGTCGACGGGCAAGGTGATTCATCAAGTGCCGTTGGCCAGTCGCGAGACGATTCAACAGGCAATCGACACGGCCAAGGCTGCCTTCCCGGCCTGGCGTAATACGCCTCCAGCCAAACGTGCTCAAGTGATGTTCCGTTTCAAGCAGTTGCTGGAACAGAATGAAGCCCGGATTTCACAGTTGATCAGCGAAGAGCATGGCAAGACGCTCGAAGATGCGGCGGGTGAACTCAAGCGCGGGATCGAGAACGTGGAATACGCGTGTTCCGCACCGGAGATTCTGAAAGGCGAGTACAGCCGTAACGTAGGACCGAATATTGATGCTTGGTCGGACTTTCAACCGATCGGGGTTGTGGCGGGGATTACGCCTTTCAACTTCCCGGCCATGGTTCCGTTGTGGATGTACCCGTTGGCGATTGTGTGCGGTAACTGCTTCATTCTGAAACCGTCGGAGCGTGACCCGAGTTCGACCTTGTTGATTGCGCAGTTGCTTCAGGAAGCGGGCCTGCCTAAAGGGGTCTTGAGTGTGGTGCATGGCGACAAGACAGCCGTAGACGCCCTGATTGAAGCACCAGAGGTGAAAGCCTTGAGTTTTGTCGGCTCCACGCCGATTGCCGAATACATCTATGCCGAAGGCACCAGGCGCGGTAAACGTGTTCAGGCGTTGGGTGGCGCGAAGAACCATGCGGTATTGATGCCTGATGCCGATCTGGATAATGCCGTGAGTGCCTTGATGGGCGCTGCTTATGGCTCGTGTGGTGAGCGCTGCATGGCGATTTCGGTAGCCGTGTGCGTTGGGGACCAGGTGGCGGATGCCTTGGTTGCCAAGCTGGTGCCGCAAATCGAGGCGTTGAAAATTGGCGCGGGGACTTCATGCGGTCTGGACATGGGGCCTTTGGTCTCCGGCCAGGCGCGGGATAAGGTCAGTGGCTATGTGGCGGACGGTGTAGCGGCGGGCGCGCAGTTGGTCGTTGATGGGCGTGGTTTGAGCGTCAAGGACCATGAAGACGGGTTCTTCTTGGGTGGATGCCTGTTTGATCGCGTTACACCAGAGATGCGCATCTATAAGGAAGAGATCTTCGGACCGGTTCTGTGCATCGTGCGTGTGAATAGCCTGGAAGCGGCGATGCAACTGATCAACGATCATGAGTACGGCAACGGCACATGCATCTTCACGCGTGATGGCGAGGCTGCACGTTTGTTCTGTGATGAGATCGAAGTCGGCATGGTGGGGGTTAACGTACCGCTGCCTGTGCCGGTGGCTTATCACAGCTTTGGCGGCTGGAAGCGTTCATTGTTTGGCGATCTGCATGCCTATGGCCCGGATGGTGTGCGTTTTTACACGCGTCGCAAGGCAATTACCCAGCGTTGGCCGCAACGGGCCAGCCATGAAGCGTCGCAGTTTGCATTTCCGAGTCTTTAACGGCTCTGTTGCCTAACAAGAAGCCAGCCGCAAGGCTGGCTTCTTTGTTTTAAGCTTTCGATGGTTTATGACAGAAATATGAAATTGAGGCTTGACTCAGAATTCCAGCGGCCTATAATTCGCCCCACTTCCGGCGCAGTCGAAACTGAAAACTCCTTGAGTTTCAATGAGTTAGACGGTTTTGACGATGCCAGCTTCAAATCATCGAAGCAGGAAATGAGGTGTTGACAGCAGCGTGTAACGCTGTAGAATTCGCCTCCCGCTGACGAGAGATCGAAAGCGCAAGTGGTTGATGTTACAGAGGAAGCTTTGAAAACATCTTAAAATAACCGCTTGACAGCAACAGAGGCTGCTGTAGAATGCGCGCCTCGGTTGAGCGAAAGCTTAACCAACCGCTCTTTAACAACTGAATCAAGCAATTCGTGTGGGTGCTTGTGGAGTCAGACTGATAGTCAAAAAGATTATCAGCATCACAAGTTACTCCGCGAGAAATCAAAGATGTAACCAACGATTGCTGAGCCAAGTTTAGGGTTTTCTCAAAACCCAAAGATGTTTGAACTGAAGAGTTTGATCATGGCTCAGATTGAACGCTGGCGGCAGGCCTAACACATGCAAGTCGAGCGGTAGAGAGGTGCTTGCACCTCTTGAGAGCGGCGGACGGGTGAGTAATACCTAGGAATCTGCCTGGTAGTGGGGGATAACGTTCGGAAACGGACGCTAATACCGCATACGTCCTACGGGAGAAAGCAGGGGACCTTCGGGCCTTGCGCTATCAGATGAGCCTAGGTCGGATTAGCTAGTTGGTGAGGTAATGGCTCACCAAGGCTACGATCCGTAACTGGTCTGAGAGGATGATCAGTCACACTGGAACTGAGACACGGTCCAGACTCCTACGGGAGGCAGCAGTGGGGAATATTGGACAATGGGCGAAAGCCTGATCCAGCCATGCCGCGTGTGTGAAGAAGGTCTTCGGATTGTAAAGCACTTTAAGTTGGGAGGAAGGGCATTAACCTAATACGTTAGTGCTTTGACGTTACCGACAGAATAAGCACCGGCTAACTCTGTGCCAGCAGCCGCGGTAATACAGAGGGTGCAAGCGTTAATCGGAATTACTGGGCGTAAAGCGCGCGTAGGTGGTTTGTTAAGTTGAATGTGAAATCCCCGGGCTCAACCTGGGAACTGCATCCAAAACTGGCAAGCTAGAGTATGGTAGAGGGTAGTGGAATTTCCTGTGTAGCGGTGAAATGCGTAGATATAGGAAGGAACACCAGTGGCGAAGGCGACTACCTGGACTGATACTGACACTGAGGTGCGAAAGCGTGGGGAGCAAACAGGATTAGATACCCTGGTAGTCCACGCCGTAAACGATGTCAACTAGCCGTTGGGAACCTTGAGTTCTTAGTGGCGCAGCTAACGCATTAAGTTGACCGCCTGGGGAGTACGGCCGCAAGGTTAAAACTCAAATGAATTGACGGGGGCCCGCACAAGCGGTGGAGCATGTGGTTTAATTCGAAGCAACGCGAAGAACCTTACCAGGCCTTGACATCCAATGAACTTTCCAGAGATGGATTGGTGCCTTCGGGAACATTGAGACAGGTGCTGCATGGCTGTCGTCAGCTCGTGTCGTGAGATGTTGGGTTAAGTCCCGTAACGAGCGCAACCCTTGTCCTTAGTTACCAGCACGTAATGGTGGGCACTCTAAGGAGACTGCCGGTGACAAACCGGAGGAAGGTGGGGATGACGTCAAGTCATCATGGCCCTTACGGCCTGGGCTACACACGTGCTACAATGGTCGGTACAAAGGGTTGCCAAGCCGCGAGGTGGAGCTAATCCCATAAAACCGATCGTAGTCCGGATCGCAGTCTGCAACTCGACTGCGTGAAGTCGGAATCGCTAGTAATCGTGAATCAGAATGTCACGGTGAATACGTTCCCGGGCCTTGTACACACCGCCCGTCACACCATGGGAGTGGGTTGCACCAGAAGTAGCTAGTCTAACCTTCGGGAGGACGGTTACCACGGTGTGATTCATGACTGGGGTGAAGTCGTAACAAGGTAGCCGTAGGGGAACCTGCGGCTGGATCACCTCCTTAATCGACGACATCAGCTGCTCCATAAGTTCCCACACGAATTGCTTGATTCATTGAAGAAGACGATAGAAGCAGCTTTAAGCTCCAAGCTGATAGCTCACGCTAACAGTTACAAGCTCGAAATTGGGTCTGTAGCTCAGTTGGTTAGAGCGCACCCCTGATAAGGGTGAGGTCGGCAGTTCGAATCTGCCCAGACCCACCAATTTTGTATGGGGCCATAGCTCAGCTGGGAGAGCGCCTGCCTTGCACGCAGGAGGTCAGCGGTTCGATCCCGCTTGGCTCCACCATAAACTTGCTTCTGCATCGTAAAGCTTAGAAATGAGCATTCCATGAGATGATGGTGAATGTTGATTTCTGATCTTTTGATTAGATCGTTCTTTAAAAATTTGGGTATGTAATAGAAAGATAGACTGAATGACACTTTCACTGGTGTTTATTCAGGCTAAGGTAAAATTTGTGAGTAATTGCAAGTTTTCGGCGAATGTCGTCTTCATAGTATAACCAGATTGCTTGGGGTTATATGGTCAAGTGAAGAAGCGCATACGGTGGATGCCTTGGCAGTCAGAGGCGATGAAAGACGTGGTAGCCTGCGAAAAGCTTCGGGGAGTCGGCAAACAGACTTTGATCCGGAGATGTCTGAATGGGGGAACCCAACCATCATAAGATGGTTATCTTGTACTGAATACATAGGTACAAGAAGCGAACCAGGGGAACTGAAACATCTAAGTACCCTGAGGAAAAGAAATCAACCGAGATTCCCTTAGTAGTGGCGAGCGAACGGGGACCAGCCCTTAAGCTGTATTGATGTTAGCGGAACGCTCTGGAAAGTGCGGCCATAGTGGGTGATAGCCCTGTACGCGAAAACATCTTTGCAGTGAAATCGAGTAGGACGGAGCACGAGAAACTTTGTCTGAATATGGGGGGACCATCCTCCAAGGCTAAATACTACTGACTGACCGATAGTGAACTAGTACCGTGAGGGAAAGGCGAAAAGAACCCCGGAGAGGGGAGTGAAATAGATCCTGAAACCGTATGCGTACAAGCAGTGGGAGCCCACTTTGTTGGGTGACTGCGTACCTTTTGTATAATGGGTCAGCGACTTATTTTCAGTGGCAAGCTTAACCGAATAGGGGAGGCGTAGCGAAAGCGAGTCTTAATAGGGCGTCTAGTCGCTGGGAATAGACCCGAAACCGGGCGATCTATCCATGGGCAGGTTGAAGGTTGGGTAACACTAACTGGAGGACCGAACCGACTACCGTTGAAAAGTTAGCGGATGACCTGTGGATCGGAGTGAAAGGCTAATCAAGCTCGGAGATAGCTGGTTCTCCTCGAAAGCTATTTAGGTAGCGCCTCATGTATCACTGTAGGGGGTAGAGCACTGTTTCGGCTAGGGGGTCATCCCGACTTACCAAACCGATGCAAACTCCGAATACCTACAAGTGCCGAGCATGGGAGACACACGGCGGGTGCTAACGTCCGTCGTGAAAAGGGAAACAACCCAGACCGTCAGCTAAGGTCCCAAAGTTATGGTTAAGTGGGAAACGATGTGGGAAGGCTTAGACAGCTAGGAGGTTGGCTTAGAAGCAGCCACCCTTTAAAGAAAGCGTAATAGCTCACTAGTCGAGTCGGCCTGCGCGGAAGATTTAACGGGGCTCAAACCATACACCGAAGCTACGGGTATCACGTAAGTGATGCGGTAGAGGAGCGTTCTGTAAGCCTGTGAAGGCGAGTTGAGAAGCTTGCTGGAGGTATCAGAAGTGCGAATGCTGACATGAGTAACGATAATGGGTGTGAAAAACACCCACGCCGAAAGACCAAGGTTTCCTGCGCAACGTTAATCGACGCAGGGTTAGTCGGTCCCTAAGGCGAGGCTGAAAAGCGTAGTCGATGGAAAACAGGTTAATATTCCTGTACTTCTGGTTATTGCGATGGAGGGACGGAGAAGGCTAGGCCAGCTTGGCGTTGGTTGTCCAAGTTTAAGGTGGTAGGCTGGAATCTTAGGTAAATCCGGGATTCTAAGGCCGAGAGCTGATGACGAGTGTTCTTTTAGAACACGAAGTGGTTGATGCCATGCTTCCAAGAAAAGCTTCTAAGCTTCAGGTAACCAGGAACCGTACCCCAAACCGACACAGGTGGTTGGGTAGAGAATACCAAGGCGCTTGAGAGAACTCGGGTGAAGGAACTAGGCAAAATGGCACCGTAACTTCGGGAGAAGGTGCGCCGGTGAGGGTCAAGCATTTACTGCGTAAGCCCATGCCGGTCGAAGATACCAGGCCGCTGCGACTGTTTATTAAAAACACAGCACTCTGCAAACACGAAAGTGGACGTATAGGGTGTGACGCCTGCCCGGTGCCGGAAGGTTAATTGATGGGGTTAGCTAACGCGAAGCTCTTGATCGAAGCCCCGGTAAACGGCGGCCGTAACTATAACGGTCCTAAGGTAGCGAAATTCCTTGTCGGGTAAGTTCCGACCTGCACGAATGGCGTAACGATGGCGGCGCTGTCTCCACCCGAGACTCAGTGAAATTGAAATCGCTGTGAAGATGCAGTGTATCCGCGGCTAGACGGAAAGACCCCGTGAACCTTTACTATAGCTTTGCACTGGACTTTGAATTTGCTTGTGTAGGATAGGTGGGAGGCTTTGAAGCGTGGACGCCAGTTCGCGTGGAGCCATCCTTGAAATACCACCCTGGCAACTTTGAGGTTCTAACTCAGGTCCGTTATCCGGATCGAGGACAGTGTATGGTGGGTAGTTTGACTGGGGCGGTCTCCTCCTAAAGAGTAACGGAGGAGTACGAAGGTGCGCTCAGACCGGTCGGAAATCGGTCGTAGAGTATAAAGGCAAAAGCGCGCTTGACTGCGAGACAGACACGTCGAGCAGGTACGAAAGTAGGTCTTAGTGATCCGGTGGTTCTGTATGGAAGGGCCATCGCTCAACGGATAAAAGGTACTCCGGGGATAACAGGCTGATACCGCCCAAGAGTTCATATCGACGGCGGTGTTTGGCACCTCGATGTCGGCTCATCACATCCTGGGGCTGAAGCCGGTCCCAAGGGTATGGCTGTTCGCCATTTAAAGTGGTACGCGAGCTGGGTTTAGAACGTCGTGAGACAGTTCGGTCCCTATCTGCCGTGGACGTTTGAGATTTGAGAGGGGCTGCTCCTAGTACGAGAGGACCGGAGTGGACGAACCTCTGGTGTTCCGGTTGTCACGCCAGTGGCATTGCCGGGTAGCTATGTTCGGGAAAGATAACCGCTGAAAGCATCTAAGCGGGAAACTTGCCTCAAGATGAGATCTCACTGGAACCTTGAGTTCCCTAAAGGGCCGTCGAAGACTACGACGTTGATAGGTTGGGTGTGTAAGCGCTGTGAGGCGTTGAGCTAACCAATACTAATTGCCCGTGAGGCTTGACCATATAACACCCAAGCAATTTGCGTCGAAAGGCCAGATTGCGGTGTGTGAAGACGATACAAACCGAAAGTTTGCACCTCACAAAACACCACTCTATTACATACCCATTCGCTGGAACGTTGACCGTAAGGTAAACGCACCGGCTACAGAATTTCTTGACGACCATAGAGCATTGGAACCACCTGATCCCATCCCGAACTCAGCAGTGAAACGATGCATCGCCGATGGTAGTGTGGGGTTTCCCCATGTGAGAGTAGGTCATCGTCAAGATTAAATTCCGAAATCCCTGTCTGCTCACGCAGATGGGGATTTTGTTTTTGTATAAGTACAAGCTTTGTAAAAAGCATGTGCAGTGAGTCAGGTAGTTACCTGATAAACAAAGAATAAAGTGGGGTTGACAGCAGCGTGTAACGCTGTAGAATTCGCCTCCCGCTGACGAGAGATCGGAAGCGCAAGTGGTTGATGTTACAGAGGAAACTTTGAAAACATCTTAAAATAACCGCTTGACAGCAACAGAGGCTGCTGTAGAATGCGCGCCTCGGTTGAGCGAAAGCTTAACCAACCGCTCTTTAACAACTGAATCAAGCAATTCGTGTGGGTGCTTGTGGAGTCAGACTGATAGTCAAAAAGATTATCAGCATCACAAGTTACTCCGCGAGAAATCAAAGATGTAACCAACGATTGCTGAGCCAAGTTTAGGGTTTTCTCAAAACCCAAAGATGTTTGAACTGAAGAGTTTGATCATGGCTCAGATTGAACGCTGGCGGCAGGCCTAACACATGCAAGTCGAGCGGTAGAGAGGTGCTTGCACCTCTTGAGAGCGGCGGACGGGTGAGTAATACCTAGGAATCTGCCTGGTAGTGGGGGATAACGTTCGGAAACGGACGCTAATACCGCATACGTCCTACGGGAGAAAGCAGGGGACCTTCGGGCCTTGCGCTATCAGATGAGCCTAGGTCGGATTAGCTAGTTGGTGAGGTAATGGCTCACCAAGGCTACGATCCGTAACTGGTCTGAGAGGATGATCAGTCACACTGGAACTGAGACACGGTCCAGACTCCTACGGGAGGCAGCAGTGGGGAATATTGGACAATGGGCGAAAGCCTGATCCAGCCATGCCGCGTGTGTGAAGAAGGTCTTCGGATTGTAAAGCACTTTAAGTTGGGAGGAAGGGCATTAACCTAATACGTTAGTGCTTTGACGTTACCGACAGAATAAGCACCGGCTAACTCTGTGCCAGCAGCCGCGGTAATACAGAGGGTGCAAGCGTTAATCGGAATTACTGGGCGTAAAGCGCGCGTAGGTGGTTTGTTAAGTTGAATGTGAAATCCCCGGGCTCAACCTGGGAACTGCATCCAAAACTGGCAAGCTAGAGTATGGTAGAGGGTAGTGGAATTTCCTGTGTAGCGGTGAAATGCGTAGATATAGGAAGGAACACCAGTGGCGAAGGCGACTACCTGGACTGATACTGACACTGAGGTGCGAAAGCGTGGGGAGCAAACAGGATTAGATACCCTGGTAGTCCACGCCGTAAACGATGTCAACTAGCCGTTGGGAACCTTGAGTTCTTAGTGGCGCAGCTAACGCATTAAGTTGACCGCCTGGGGAGTACGGCCGCAAGGTTAAAACTCAAATGAATTGACGGGGGCCCGCACAAGCGGTGGAGCATGTGGTTTAATTCGAAGCAACGCGAAGAACCTTACCAGGCCTTGACATCCAATGAACTTTCCAGAGATGGATTGGTGCCTTCGGGAACATTGAGACAGGTGCTGCATGGCTGTCGTCAGCTCGTGTCGTGAGATGTTGGGTTAAGTCCCGTAACGAGCGCAACCCTTGTCCTTAGTTACCAGCACGTAATGGTGGGCACTCTAAGGAGACTGCCGGTGACAAACCGGAGGAAGGTGGGGATGACGTCAAGTCATCATGGCCCTTACGGCCTGGGCTACACACGTGCTACAATGGTCGGTACAAAGGGTTGCCAAGCCGCGAGGTGGAGCTAATCCCATAAAACCGATCGTAGTCCGGATCGCAGTCTGCAACTCGACTGCGTGAAGTCGGAATCGCTAGTAATCGTGAATCAGAATGTCACGGTGAATACGTTCCCGGGCCTTGTACACACCGCCCGTCACACCATGGGAGTGGGTTGCACCAGAAGTAGCTAGTCTAACCTTCGGGAGGACGGTTACCACGGTGTGATTCATGACTGGGGTGAAGTCGTAACAAGGTAGCCGTAGGGGAACCTGCGGCTGGATCACCTCCTTAATCGACGACATCAGCTGCTCCATAAGTTCCCACACGAATTGCTTGATTCATTGAAGAAGACGATAGAAGCAGCTTTAAGCTCCAAGCTGATAGCTCACGCTAACAGTTACAAGCTCGAAATTGGGTCTGTAGCTCAGTTGGTTAGAGCGCACCCCTGATAAGGGTGAGGTCGGCAGTTCGAATCTGCCCAGACCCACCAATTTTGTATGGGGCCATAGCTCAGCTGGGAGAGCGCCTGCCTTGCACGCAGGAGGTCAGCGGTTCGATCCCGCTTGGCTCCACCATAAACTTGCTTCTGCATCGTAAAGCTTAGAAATGAGCATTCCATGAGAT
Organism: Pseudomonas lundensis; assembly: GCF_015377145.2. Lineage (NCBI taxonomy): Bacteria > Pseudomonadati > Pseudomonadota > Gammaproteobacteria > Pseudomonadales > Pseudomonadaceae > Pseudomonas > Pseudomonas lundensis. Next base: position 4,190,413 of record NZ_CP062158.2, on the reverse strand, counting down.
GATGGTGAATGTTGATTTCTGATCTTTTGATTAGATCGTTCTTTAAAAATTTGGGTATGTAATAGAAAGATAGACTGAATGACACTTTCACTGGTGTTTATTCAGGCTAAGGTAAAATTTGTGAGTAATTGCAAGTTTTCGGCGAATGTCGTCTTCATAGTATAACCAGATTGCTTGGGGTTATATGGTCAAGTGAAGAAGCGCATACGGTGGATGCCTTGGCAGTCAGAGGCGATGAAAGACGTGGTAGCCTGCGAAAAGCTTCGGGGAGTCGGCAAACAGACTTTGATCCGGAGATGTCTGAATGGGGGAACCCAACCATCATAAGATGGTTATCTTGTACTGAATACATAGGTACAAGAAGCGAACCAGGGGAACTGAAACATCTAAGTACCCTGAGGAAAAGAAATCAACCGAGATTCCCTTAGTAGTGGCGAGCGAACGGGGACCAGCCCTTAAGCTGTATTGATGTTAGCGGAACGCTCTGGAAAGTGCGGCCATAGTGGGTGATAGCCCTGTACGCGAAAACATCTTTGCAGTGAAATCGAGTAGGACGGAGCACGAGAAACTTTGTCTGAATATGGGGGGACCATCCTCCAAGGCTAAATACTACTGACTGACCGATAGTGAACTAGTACCGTGAGGGAAAGGCGAAAAGAACCCCGGAGAGGGGAGTGAAATAGATCCTGAAACCGTATGCGTACAAGCAGTGGGAGCCCACTTTGTTGGGTGACTGCGTACCTTTTGTATAATGGGTCAGCGACTTATTTTCAGTGGCAAGCTTAACCGAATAGGGGAGGCGTAGCGAAAGCGAGTCTTAATAGGGCGTCTAGTCGCTGGGAATAGACCCGAAACCGGGCGATCTATCCATGGGCAGGTTGAAGGTTGGGTAACACTAACTGGAGGACCGAACCGACTACCGTTGAAAAGTTAGCGGATGACCTGTGGATCGGAGTGAAAGGCTAATCAAGCTCGGAGATAGCTGGTTCTCCTCGAAAGCTATTTAGGTAGCGCCTCATGTATCACTGTAGGGGGTAGAGCACTGTTTCGGCTAGGGGGTCATCCCGACTTACCAAACCGATGCAAACTCCGAATACCTACAAGTGCCGAGCATGGGAGACACACGGCGGGTGCTAACGTCCGTCGTGAAAAGGGAAACAACCCAGACCGTCAGCTAAGGTCCCAAAGTTATGGTTAAGTGGGAAACGATGTGGGAAGGCTTAGACAGCTAGGAGGTTGGCTTAGAAGCAGCCACCCTTTAAAGAAAGCGTAATAGCTCACTAGTCGAGTCGGCCTGCGCGGAAGATTTAACGGGGCTCAAACCATACACCGAAGCTACGGGTATCACGTAAGTGATGCGGTAGAGGAGCGTTCTGTAAGCCTGTGAAGGCGAGTTGAGAAGCTTGCTGGAGGTATCAGAAGTGCGAATGCTGACATGAGTAACGATAATGGGTGTGAAAAACACCCACGCCGAAAGACCAAGGTTTCCTGCGCAACGTTAATCGACGCAGGGTTAGTCGGTCCCTAAGGCGAGGCTGAAAAGCGTAGTCGATGGAAAACAGGTTAATATTCCTGTACTTCTGGTTATTGCGATGGAGGGACGGAGAAGGCTAGGCCAGCTTGGCGTTGGTTGTCCAAGTTTAAGGTGGTAGGCTGGAATCTTAGGTAAATCCGGGATTCTAAGGCCGAGAGCTGATGACGAGTGTTCTTTTAGAACACGAAGTGGTTGATGCCATGCTTCCAAGAAAAGCTTCTAAGCTTCAGGTAACCAGGAACCGTACCCCAAACCGACACAGGTGGTTGGGTAGAGAATACCAAGGCGCTTGAGAGAACTCGGGTGAAGGAACTAGGCAAAATGGCACCGTAACTTCGGGAGAAGGTGCGCCGGTGAGGGTCAAGCATTTACTGCGTAAGCCCATGCCGGTCGAAGATACCAGGCCGCTGCGACTGTTTATTAAAAACACAGCACTCTGCAAACACGAAAGTGGACGTATAGGGTGTGACGCCTGCCCGGTGCCGGAAGGTTAATTGATGGGGTTAGCTAACGCGAAGCTCTTGATCGAAGCCCCGGTAAACGGCGGCCGTAACTATAACGGTCCTAAGGTAGCGAAATTCCTTGTCGGGTAAGTTCCGACCTGCACGAATGGCGTAACGATGGCGGCGCTGTCTCCACCCGAGACTCAGTGAAATTGAAATCGCTGTGAAGATGCAGTGTATCCGCGGCTAGACGGAAAGACCCCGTGAACCTTTACTATAGCTTTGCACTGGACTTTGAATTTGCTTGTGTAGGATAGGTGGGAGGCTTTGAAGCGTGGACGCCAGTTCGCGTGGAGCCATCCTTGAAATACCACCCTGGCAACTTTGAGGTTCTAACTCAGGTCCGTTATCCGGATCGAGGACAGTGTATGGTGGGTAGTTTGACTGGGGCGGTCTCCTCCTAAAGAGTAACGGAGGAGTACGAAGGTGCGCTCAGACCGGTCGGAAATCGGTCGTAGAGTATAAAGGCAAAAGCGCGCTTGACTGCGAGACAGACACGTCGAGCAGGTACGAAAGTAGGTCTTAGTGATCCGGTGGTTCTGTATGGAAGGGCCATCGCTCAACGGATAAAAGGTACTCCGGGGATAACAGGCTGATACCGCCCAAGAGTTCATATCGACGGCGGTGTTTGGCACCTCGATGTCGGCTCATCACATCCTGGGGCTGAAGCCGGTCCCAAGGGTATGGCTGTTCGCCATTTAAAGTGGTACGCGAGCTGGGTTTAGAACGTCGTGAGACAGTTCGGTCCCTATCTGCCGTGGACGTTTGAGATTTGAGAGGGGCTGCTCCTAGTACGAGAGGACCGGAGTGGACGAACCTCTGGTGTTCCGGTTGTCACGCCAGTGGCATTGCCGGGTAGCTATGTTCGGGAAAGATAACCGCTGAAAGCATCTAAGCGGGAAACTTGCCTCAAGATGAGATCTCACTGGAACCTTGAGTTCCCTAAAGGGCCGTCGAAGACTACGACGTTGATAGGTTGGGTGTGTAAGCGCTGTGAGGCGTTGAGCTAACCAATACTAATTGCCCGTGAGGCTTGACCATATAACACCCAAGCAATTTGCGTCGAAAGGCCAGATTGCGGTGTGTGAAGACGATACAAACCGAAAGTTTGCACCTCACAAAACACCACTCTATTACATACCCATTCGCTGGAACGTTGACCGTAAGGTAAACGCACCGGCTACAGAATTTCTTGACGACCATAGAGCATTGGAACCACCTGATCCCATCCCGAACTCAGCAGTGAAACGATGCATCGCCGATGGTAGTGTGGGGTTTCCCCATGTGAGAGTAGGTCATCGTCAAGATTAAATTCCAAAATCCCTGTCTGCTCACGCAGACAGGGATTTTGTTTTTGTGCCTGAAAAAGAGCTTTCAGGTATTTCTACGGGGAGCCCCATTCCGCAAGAAGAGTTACACGCCTCCGACGGCCTCAATTGACGAAACTCTTGCCGGCCAACCTTGCTTGGCCTCAACGCTACCAGCGCCAACAAAGCTCTTCCCTCCTACAGGCTCAAAGGCCCGGTTGTTCAGTCAAAGCCGCAGTGCCCATGCGCCTACTTTGCAGCTCGCAACTTGCCTTCACGCGCCTGCGCAGTGGTAAGGTTCGCCTTTGATTTTCGCCTTCTCCTAAGGATGCTGTCATGACGGTTGCTACGTCCCTCAATGCGGGTTTTATGGTGGTTCACGGTAACCGTCTTGATGAACTGCGCAGCTTGGTCGTCAGTTGGATGCGCATGTATCCCTTGGCTCCCTTGGAGAACGAAATTGCTCTCGTCCAGAGCAATGGCATTGCTCAATGGCTGAAGCTGGCCTTAGCCGAAGATGCACAGGACGATGATACGGGTGGCTGCGGCATTGCGGCAGCGATAGACGTTCAGCTCCCTGGCACGTTTTTGTGGCAGCTGTATCGCCTTGTGCTTGGCAGCGAAGAGATCCCCGCCAAATCCTTGCTCGATAAAGCCCCCTTAACGTGGCGACTGATGCGCCTGTTACCCGCCCTGATCGATCAGCCCCATTTCGAGCCTCTGCAGCGTTTTTTGACGCATGACACTGATCTGCGCAAACGCTATCAATTGTCGGAACGCCTTGCAGACCTGTTTGACCAATACCAGGTGTATCGCGCGGACTGGCTCGAAGATTGGGCCGCCGGGCGCCATCAATTACGAAATGCGCGAGGCGAAACCCCGCCGTTGAGCCCTGCCAATTGCTGGCAAGCGGAACTGTGGCGCGCCTTGTTGCTGGATGTCGGTGAAGAAGGCATGGCTCAAAGCCGTGCCGGTGTTCATCAGCGTTTTATTGAAAAGATAAACAGTCTTGAACAAGCGCCGCCGGGCTTGCCTGCCAGGGTCATCGTATTTGGTATTTCGTCACTGCCAGCTCAGGCCCTCGAAGCGCTGGCGGGACTTGCACGCTTCAGCCAAGTGTTGCTGTGCGTGCACAACCCGTGTCGCCATCATTGGTCTGACATCGTTGCCGATAAAGATCTGCTACGGCATCAATACAAACGCCAAGCGCGTAAAGCCGGCATGCCTACAGCATTGGACGTAGACATCCTGCATCAACACGCCCACCCCTTATTGGCAGCGTGGGGCAAGCAGGGCCGCGATTACATTAACCTGCTCGACAGTTTTGATGACCCCAACAGCTATCGATCTGCGTTTCGTGATGGCCGCATCGATCTGTTCAGTGAAGTGGAACCCCTCAACCTGCTCAACCAATTGCAGGACGACATCCTTGAGCTGCGCCCGTTGAGCGAAACCCGCGAGTATTGGCCTGCAGTGGATTTGGAAAAAGACCAATCCATCCGTTTCCACATTGCGCACAGTGCTCAGCGAGAAGTTGAGATTCTTCACGATCAATTACTGGCGCGCTTTAGCGAAAATCCTGACCTTCATCCACGTGATGTGATCGTGATGGTGCCGGATGTCGACAGTTACGCCCCGCATATTCGCGCCGTGTTCGGGCAGATCGATCGCGATGATCGCCGTTTCATCCCGTTCACGCTGGCCGACCAGGGCCAGCGAGGGCGGGATCCACTTTTGATTGCGGTCGAGCACTTGCTGAAACTGCCAGACAGCCGATTTCCCGTCAGTGAAATTCTTGACCTGCTCGACGTACCGGCCTTGCGTGCCCGCTTTGGCGTTCAAGAGCGCGACCTGCCCACCTTGCACCGCTGGATTGAAGGTGCAGGTATACGCTGGGGATTAAATGCCGAGCAGCGTGCAGGCCTGGGGTTACCACCGCACCTTGAGCAAAACAGTTGGCGTTTTGGTCTGCGCCGCATGCTACTGGGATACGCGGTGGGCAGCGGTGAAGGGTGCGATGGCATTGAGCCTTACGACGAAATCGGCGGTCTGGACGCGGTCTTGATTGGCCCGCTGGTGGCCCTGTTGGATGCGCTCGAAATTGCGCACCAGGAGCTGTCGCAACCGGCTTTACCGCATCAATGGGGCGAACGGCTTCAAGCGTTGATGCAGCTGTTTTTCCAGGCTGAAACGGATCATGACGACTACCTGCTGGCCCAGCTTGAAGCGCTGCGCGAAAGCTGGCTGGAGACCTGTGAGCTGGTCGGTCTGCAAGATGCATTACCCCTGACAGTCGTGCGTGAAGCCTGGCTGACCGGGCTGGACCAAGGCAAACTCTCTCAGCGCTTTCTGGCCGGGGCAGTCAATTTCTGCACGTTGATGCCGATGCGGGCCATCCCCTTCAAACTCGTGTGCTTGTTGGGTATGAACGATGGCGACTACCCGCGCGCTCAACCTCCGCTGGATTTTGACTTGATGGGCAGCGACTACCGTCCGGGCGACCGTTCCCGCCGGGAAGATGACCGGTATCTGCTGCTGGAAGCGCTACTTTCGGCCCGCGATCAGCTCTATATCAGTTGGGTCGGACGAAGTATCCGGGATAACAGTGAGCGCCCCGCATGCGTATTAATTGGCCAGTTGCGTGATCACTTGGCCAGCGGCTGGAGGCTCCCGCAGGGTGAAGACTTGCTGGACGCTATGACACAGGAGCATCCGCTTCAGCCATTCAGCACTCGCTATTTTCATGAAGGCAATCCCAAGCTATTCAGTTATGCCCGTGAGTGGCAGCAACTCCATGAGCCGCAAAGCGAAGTGCCCGTGCCCATCCATTTGTCGGCTCACGTACAAGAAGAACCGATCAATCTCACCCAGCTTCAGGACTTTTTACGTAACCCCGTGCGTCACTTCTTCAGCCAGCGGCTAAAAGTGTTCTTTGAGGCCGCGCACGTGCCTTTGGCCGACGAAGAGCCCTTCGTGCTCAATGCCTTGGAGCGCTATACCCTTAGCGACAGCTTGCTTGAGGCCGCCCTGGCGCAACCTGACCAGCTCGAAAAAGCACTGCACACTCGCGCCACCCGGTTACAAGGCAGTGGCTTATTGCCCATGGCCGGATTTGGCGAATCATTGCAGCACGAGCTGATCGAACCGTTACCTGACGTATTGCAGCGTTATCAGCAGCTATTAAGTATGTGGCCAACCCCCCTCAACAGTGCCCTACCTGTCAGGTTTGAAGACCATGGCCTGGTCCTTGAAGGCTGGTTGGCCAATCTGCATCAGCGCAGCGACAACGGCCTACTCTCCGTTACGACAATTCCTAACAGCATTGGCGCAGTCAAAACCCGTAAATGGCATCGATTGACGCGCCCGTGGGTTAACCACTTGGTGGCCTGTGCCACCGGTTTAGAGATGTCCACCGCTTTGGTGGCGAGCGATGACACCTTGCTGCTTGCGCCCCTTGATGCGAGGCAGGCCGCCGAGATCCTTGGCAATTTGATGATGGCCTGGCAGGCAGGCATGAGCCGTCCGCTACCCATCGCGGTCAAAACAGCCTTTGCGTGGCTGGGCCAAAACGATCCTGCCAAAGCCGCTGCGGCCGCCCAGAAAACCTATGAAGGCGACGGTCAGACCAGCGAAGGTGAGCGGCGTGAAAGCGCTGCGCTGTCCCGGCAGTATCCCGACTACGCAGCGTTAATGGCGGCAGAAGAATTTGAAGCCTGGTGCGATGCGCTATACCGCCCGTTGTTCGACGCGCCGTGGCGCTCCTTGACCGGCGAGGAGAGCCGCTAATGAATCAACTCGACCGTCCTTTGGCACTGGCCTTCCCGTTACGCGGCAGTCAACTGATCGAAGCCAGCGCAGGCACAGGCAAAACGTTCACCATCTCTGCGCTGTACCTGCGTCTGATTCTTGGCCACGGTGCGCAGGAAACCGGCTTTGGCCGAGAACTGCTGCCACCGCAAATCCTGGTCGTGACCTTTACCGATGCCGCGACCAAAGAGTTGCGCGACCGGATTCGTACGCGTCTTGCTGAAGCTGCGCGCTTCTTTCGCGAAGAAACCGAAGCTCCCGATGCACTGGTCGCACAGTTGCGCGAAGAGTTCGAACCCGGGCAATGGGCAGGGTGCGCCGGGCGGTTGGACATTGCCGCACAGTGGATGGATGAAGCCGCGGTTTCAACCATCCACAGTTGGTGCCAGCGCATGTTGCGCGAGCACGCATTTGACAGCGGCAGCCTGTTCACCCAAACCCTTGAGACCGACCACAGCGATTTGCTGGGCGAAGTGCTGCGTGATTACTGGCGACTGTTTTGCTACCCGATGCATGGCGATGCGCTGAATTGGGTGCGCGCAAACTGGAGTGGCCCGGCTGCCCTGTTACCACGGGTTCGCGCCTTGTTTGGCACCTCGCGGCCCGCCGCAAACCCCGATCAAACGCCAGCAGAAATGATTGAAGCGAGCCTGCTCGAACGGCGCCAGGTGTTGACCGGGTTAAAAGCACCTTGGCTGCAATGGGCGCAAGAGTTGCGCGATATTTGCCTGCAAGGTGTGGCCGATAAAACCGTCGACGGTCGGAAAATGCAGGCGCGCTATTTCGAACCCTGGTTTGAAAAACTGTCTGCCTGGGCGTCAGACGCCTCATTGGAACAACTGGACCTGGGTACCGGGTTCACGCGGCTGACACCTGAAGGGATGGCGCAAGCCTGGAAAAAGGGTGAGCCGCCACGGCATCCGGCCCTTGACGCCATGCACGAGCTCAAGGCAGCCCTGGATGCGTTGCCAAGTCCGGATGCGGCAGTGCTAGAGCATGCGGCGCGCTGGGTGAGTGAGCGTTTCGAAGAGGAAAAGCGCCGACGCGCCGAGATGGGGTTTGACGACATGCTCGTTCGTCTCGACACAGCCTTGCAGGCTGAGGGCGGGGAGCGTCTGGCCGTTCTGATTCGTGAGCAATTTCCAGTCGCGCTGATCGACGAATTTCAAGACACGGACCCTGTTCAGTACCGCATTTTTGAGACCATTTACCGCATTGAGGCCAACAGCCCGGAGACCGGCCTGTTCCTGATCGGTGACCCGAAACAAGCCATCTACGCGTTTCGCGGCGCGGACATTTACACCTACTTGCGGGCCCGGCATGCCACGCGTGGACGATTGCACACGTTAGACACGAACTTCCGCTCCAGCCATGCCATGGTCAATGCGGTCAACCATGTGTTTGAGCGTGCTGAACAACGGGACGCGGGTCGTGGGGCTTTTCTGTTTCGTGATGGGGACGAAAACCCTGTGCCTTTTGTCTCGGTCAAATCCCAGGGCCGAAAGGAAGTGTTGCTCCAGGATGGCCAACCCGTCACGGCGATGAACCTGTGGTTGCTGCCTTCTGAACAACCGATTTCAGGAGCGGTTTATCGACAGCAGCTGGCTGCGGTATGCGCAGGTCAAATTGTCGAGTTACTCAATGGAGGGCAACAAGGCCGTTGCGGTTTTGCCAAGGGCGATGACGCCCTGCGCGGCGTACTGCCGGCCGACATTGCCATTTTGGTGCGCGACGGTAAGGAAGCTCAGGCCGTTCGGCGTGAATTGTCGGCGCGTGGTGTGCGAAGCGTTTACCTCTCAGACAAGGATTCGGTCTACGCGGCGCAAGAAGCGCATGACGTATTGGCGTGGCTCAACGCGTGTGCCGAACCTGACGTCGAACGTCCTCTGCGCGCAGCGCTTGCCTGCATAACGCTCGACTTGCCGCTGATTGAACTGGAGCGTCTGAATCAGGACGAACTGGCGTGGGAATCGCGCGTGATGCAATTCCGTGGCTACCGTGAAATCTGGCGCAAGCAAGGGGTGCTGGCCATGCTGCGCCGTCTGCTGCACGACTTCAAATTGCCCCAGGCGCTGATGGCGCGTACCGACGGTGAACGCGTGCTGACCAACGTGCTGCACTTGTCGGAACTGCTCCAGCAAGCATCCGCCGAACTGGATGGCGAGCAGGCGTTGATTCGGCACCTGAGTGAGCACCTGGCGTTATCCGGGCAGACCGGTGAAGAGCAAATTTTGCGCCTCGAGAGCGATGAGCAACTGGTCAAAGTGGTGACCATCCACAAATCCAAAGGCTTGGAATACCCGTTGGTGTTTTTGCCTTTTATTTGCTCAACCAAGCCGGTGGATGGCAGCCGTTTGCCCTTGCATTTCCATGACGCTGACGGTCACGCGCACGTCAGCCTCAAGCCGACGCCCGAGCTGATTACCCAGGCTGACGATGAGCGCCTGGCCGAAGACCTGCGCTTGCTCTATGTCGCGTTGACGCGCGCCCGGCATGCCTGCTGGCTGGGCGTGGCCGACCTCAAACGCGGTAACAACAATCGCTCGGTCTTGCATGTCTCGGCTTTGGGGTATTTGCTCGGTGGCGGCGCGTTGCTGACCGAGTCGCCCGGTTTGGAGCGGTGGCTGGCCGATCTGCAGCAGGGCTGTGCGGCGATTGACTACACCCCTGTACCGCCCGCCAGCGAAGCGCATTTTTACCCGCCGCTCAATCTGGCGACGCTGCTTAAACCTCGGGTCCCTGCGCGGCGGGCGTCTGAAAACTGGTGGATTGCGTCCTACAGTGCATTGCGCATTGGTGACAGCCTCAGCCCGTCCGAGGCGCCGGAAAGTGCTTTGGCACAAAAGCTCTCGGATGACGAGCGGCTTGATCCGGATGCTCCGCGCGACGTGTTGCTCAGCGGTGGGGATATTCACCGTTTTCCACGTGGGCCGAATCCGGGAACGTTCTTGCACGGCTTGCTCGAATGGGCGGGCAGGGAGGGTTTCAAGGCAACGCCTTCGGTGGTCGAGGACGCCGTTGCGCGCCGTTGCAACCGGCGGGGGTGGGAAGGCTGGATCGAAACCCTCGGCGAGTGGCTGGTGCACCTGCAAGATGAACCGTTGCGGCTGAATAATGGCCAGCCCGCCGTGGTCCTGAGCGAATTGACCCAGTATCAGATTGAAATGGAGTTCTGGTTCGCCAGTCATAAAGTCGACGTGCTGCAACTCGATCAAACCGTGCGCCAGCACACCCATGGCGGGGCCGCGCGGCCCGCCGCTGAACCGAGCGTGCTCAACGGGATGTTCAAGGGATTTATCGACCTGACATTCGAGCACGCCGGGCGCTATTACGTGGCCGACTACAAGTCCAACTGGCTTGGGCCAGACGACATGGCCTATACCGAAGAGGCCATGACCGCGTCTATCCTGGACAACCGTTACGACCTGCAATACGTGCTTTACCTGTTGGCCCTGCACCGCCAACTCAAGGCCCGCTTGGCGGACTACGACTACGACCGGCACATGGGCGGTGCGTTATACCTGTTTTTACGGGGTACACGTTCCCAAAGTCAGGGCGTCTTTTTCACTCGGCCGCCCAGAAATCTGATTGAAAGCCTGGACGTCATGTTTCAGGGTAAGGCACCGCCCATCGTGGCTGAACCCGCGTGGGAACAGGGCGTGTTGTTATGAGTCGTTCGTTTGCCGAACTGTTGCCCACCCCGTTGACGGCCGAGAGCCTTGCGCTGTTGCAACCACTGACCCGGGCCGAGGATTTATTGCTGCTGCTTGAGCGCTGGGTCGAACGGGGTTGGCTGCGTGCGCTGGACAAAGCCTTCGTCGCCTTTTTGCATGAGCGCGCACCGCATGGCGATCCGCTGGTCTTGTTGGCCGCGGCCTTGACCAGCCATCAACTGGGGCACGGGCACGTCTGTCTGGACCTGTTCGAAACCCTCAAAGAACCCGACTTTGCGCTGTCGCTGCCGCCCGAAGGGGATGTGCAGACCGGCGCCATGCTGCTGCCTTCGCAATTGCTGGAGGCGCTGGACGGTGAAGCGTGGTGTAAGGCGTTACAGGCCAGCCCGTTGGTTGAGCACGCAGGGCATGCCTCGGCAGAAGCCGCCAACCGACCGTTAGTGATCAGCGAACGGCGTGTGTACTTGCGGCGTTATTGGGCGTATGAGCGACGAATCGACAACGCGTTGCGTCAACGCCTGACCGTGTCCGAGGTGACGCCTGACGACTTGCCTGCGCGCTTGAATACCTTGTTCGGCTGTCCGCAGGCGAATGCGCCGATTGACTGGCAAAAATTGGCCTGTGCGCTGGCCACCCGTGGTGCCTTCAGCATCGTCACGGGCGGCCCCGGTACAGGCAAAACCACCACCGTCGTGCGTTTGTTGGCCCTGCTGCAAGCCCCCGCCGTGGAAGCCGGCACGCCTCTGCGGATTCGCCTGGCCGCGCCCACCGGGAAAGCCGCTGCACGTTTGACGGAATCCATCAGCCTTCAGGTCAAATCCCTTGAAGTGCACGACAACCTTCGGCAAAAAATCCCTAGTGATGTGACCACCGTTCACCGACTCCTCGGTAGCCGACCCGGTACGCGGCACTTCCGTCATCATGCGGGCAACCGGTTGCCGCTGGACGTGCTGGTGGTCGACGAAGCCTCCATGATTGATCTGGAAATGATGGCCAACGTGCTGGATGCGCTGCCGGACCATGCGCGGCTGGTACTGCTCGGTGACAAGGATCAATTGGCCTCGGTGGAGGCGGGCGCCGTGCTCGGCGATTTGTGTCGCGATGCCGAAGCTGGTTGGTACACCCCGGCGACCCGCGCCTGGCTGGAGCGCGTCAGCGGTGAGAACCTGGCGGACAGTGGTTTGCAGCAGGACCTGGATGGCACGCACCCATTGGCCCAACAAGTGGTGATGCTGCGTCATTCACGGCGGTTCGGAGAGGGCAGCGGAATCGGGCAGCTTTCGCGTCTGGTTAATCAGCAGCAGGCGCAGCAAGCCCGTGCGCTCTTGTCCTCTGGCGAGTACGCAGACCTGTCGGCGCTGGCGCTCAAGGGGGATCAGGACACGCACTTCGAGCGCCTGGTGCTCGAAGGGCGAGGGGGCGAGGCAAAAGGCTATCGGCATTATCTGGAGGTCTTGCGCGATCAGCGTCCGGCCACCGGCGCGCCGCTCGAAGACCCTTGCTGGGCCGCATGGGCGGGCGAGGTGCTGGCTGCTTTTGAGACGTTTCAAGTGCTCTGCGCGGTACGGAAAGGCCCTTGGGGCGTCGAGGGTTTGAACGAGCGCATCACCCGCGCGCTCTTTGCCCGCAAACTGATTGAAAGCGACCAACACTGGTACGAAGGCCGACCGGTTCTCATGACCCGCAACGACTACGGCCTCGGGCTGATGAACGGGGACATCGGCATCGCCCTGAAACTCCCTGAACGCGACGGCCACACCGAACGGCACGTGCTGCGCGTGGCCTTTGCGCGTAACGACGGGCAGGGCGGCATCCGCTTTGTATTGCCCAGTCGTCTGAATGATGTCGAAACGGTGTATGCCATGACTGTGCATAAGTCCCAAGGCTCAGAGTTTTCCCACACGGCACTGGTGCTCCCGGAGGCGCTCAACCCGGTCTTGACCAAAGAGCTGATCTACACCGGCATCACGCGGGCCAAACACTGGTTCAGCTTGATCGAGCCGCGTGCGGGCGTTTTCGAGGGCGCGGTGTTGCGCAAAGTGAAGCGTCTCAGCGGATTGATGTTGGGGCTGGGATAAAGCCAACGCGTGCCTTCGATAGGAAGACTAGGGCCGTATAGGGCACAGGTGGGGGCGATGGATGAAACGTGACGTGTATCACAGGCGGTACATCGCCTGTGCTATCGTTGCGGCATCATTCCTACAAAGTTCACAGAGTATTCCTGCATGGACGTGGCTGCCTCATCTTCAGAGCAGCGTTGCAGAGGGTGGCATTTCTGGCTCCCACTTTGCCTGTTTCTGATGAGCACTCCCTGCTTTGCCCAACCTGAAACGCCGATCAGTCTGGCTGATCAGCGTGCCAAAGCCGTGACACAAGTCGTCCTCGGCATCCTCAGCTATGCGCGCTGGCCCGTCGAACCGGCCGAGCTGCACCTGTGTGTGGTCGGCCCGACCGAATACACCGATGACTTGCTCAAGGGCGCGACCCAATCCACAGGCCGGCCGGTGCAGGTCCGACGTTTGCTGGCAAATAACCCCGCCATCGTCAGCGACTGCAACGCACTGTACTTGGGAAAACTCACGGAAGAGGAGCGCAGCACGCTGTTCCAACGGCTCAATGGCCAGCCGGTGTTGAGCATCAGTGAGCGCGATGACCGTTGCACCGTCGGCACATTGTTTTGTTTGCGCGTGGGCGATGAACAAGTGTCTTTTGAGGTCAACCTCGATTCCGTGGCCCGAAGCGGCGTGCGCATTCACCCCAGTGTGTTGCAACTGTCGCGTCGGCGGGCCGCCCAGCCATGAGTGCGTCGAAAAAGCCCCAACAACGGCGCAGCCTGCGTTCGGTGCTAAGCCGTGGGCATTTAGGGCTGGCGCTGGTGGCGGTGACGATGGCCAGCGTATCGCTGACCATTTTGGGAGTGGTCGCGTTGAAGGTGTACGCCGACCACAACCTGCACCTCATCGGCCGCTCCATCAATTACACCGTCGAGGCAGCTGTGGTATTCGAAGACCGCGCAGCAGCCACCGAAGCGTTGGCGTTGATCGCTTCGACCGAAGCCGTGGCCGATGCCAAGGTGTTCACCGCTGACGGCGAATTACTGGCGCAGTGGAAACGCCCCGAAACCGACCTGTTGTCCAAAGTCGAAATGCTGCTGGCCAACAGCTTGCTGGCGCAACCCATCACCTTGCCCATCCTGCACCAGGGGCGCGAAGTCGGCACCGTCACCCTCAGCGGCCACGGCGCCAACATGCTGCGCTTCTTGCTCAGTGGCCTGCTCGGCATTCTGGTGTGCACCATCCTCAGCGCCTGGAGTGCGTTGTTTCTGTCACGACGCTTGCTCAATGGCATCACCGGGCCGCTTCGTCAGTTAGCCCGTGTTGCCCACGCGGCGCGTCAGGAGCGGGCCTTTGATCAGCGGGTGCCTGAAGCCCGGATTCAGGAACTGAATAACCTGGGCAACGACTTCAACGCCCTGCTCGACGAGCTGGAGTCATGGCAAACCCATCTGAAAAACGAGAATGAAACCCTCGCCCATCAGGCCAGCCACGATTCCTTGACCGACCTGCCCAACCGCGCCTACTTCGAAGCATGCTTGGCGCGGACGTTGCGCAAACTGAAAAAAGCCGACGAAAAAGCGGCCGTGTTGTTCCTCGACAGCGATCGTTTCAAAGGCATTAACGACACCTATGGCCATGCGGCAGGCGATGCCGTGCTGGTCGCCGTCGCGTCGCGCATACGCGCCCAACTGCGCGAAGAGGACCTGGTGGCGCGCCTGGGAGGCGATGAATTTGCGATTCTGCTGACCCCGCTGCACAAACCCGAAGATGCGCAACGTATTGCCGACAAGATCATTGCCAGCATGCTGGCGCCCATCGACTTGCCCCATCAGGTGCAGGTCGTGACCTCGCTCAGTATTGGCATTGCGGTTTACCCCGAACATGGCGCCACCCCGGACTCACTGCTCAGTGCCGCCGATACCGCGATGTACCAGGCCAAGCGCCAGGACCGGGGCGGCCAACACCTGGCGCAAGACCAGTCTCTTGCGCCCCCCGTCACCCTCAGGAGCTAACCCATGCGCGCGATGACTCAGCGTTATTTTCAGTTTTTCGGCCTCGGCGTCTTGTTCGTCATGCTGACGCTGAGCGGTTGCCAGACGGCGCCGCAAAAAGGCCTGACTCCGGCGCAAATCGCCGTACTCAAACAACAAGGCTTTGAACTGACCGAAGAAGGCTGGGCGTTTGGTTTGTCGGGCAAAGTCCTGTTTGGCAGCGACCTCGAAGTGCTCAACGCGCAAAGCCGGGAAATCGTCGAACGTATCGGCAAAGCGTTGCTGGCTGTGGATATCCAACGCGTGCGCGTCGACGGCCACACGGACGCCTCGGGTCAAGAAGCCTACAACGAGCAACTCTCAGTGCGCCGCGCCAACAGCGTGGTCAACGTACTGACCCAAGTGGGCATGCGCCCGGAAAACATCCAGGTGCGAGGCCTCGGCAGCCGTGAGCCCGTAGCGTCCAACAAAACCCGCGCCGGACGTACCGAAAACCGCCGTGTCTCGATTGTGGTCATCGCGGACTGATCCGGTATCAAAGCGGATGATCGGCAAACTTCAACGCCCGCGTTGCCCCGAGCAGCAACGGCGTATTCAGTGGGCGTCTGAATGTCATTTCACCGTTGACGGTTGGCGCCATGCCATCGTCATCCCTTCTCCCTGGCAGTGGAAGTCAATTGTCTTTGAATCCCGGCAAGCCCTTGGACGCACGCCATTCTTTTACAATCTGCGTCACACCTTCAGGGGGGTTATCTGCTCCTGGCTCTGGATAGTAGATCAAGTCTGATCCTGCTGGGTGCTCGCTTACCTGCTCGAAGTGCAACAGGAGCAAGTTGGTGTGGGCGGGTCTTGATTACAGCTCTATATCTCGATCACCCAACGCAATTTCTACTACCTGCTCTGGCGATAGTCTCTGCGAGTAGTTCACATCGCCAAAGTACTCATCCGGCCAGAAAATCAGATCGGATATACGTTCATTGGGTATGTTGATTGCCAACATGCTCAACCAGAACTCGACTTCATGGTCAGCGCCAACATCCTCCATGACCCTTCGAGCCAACTCAACCAACTCTTGCTTGGTTACATCCGTCAGGCGCCGCTCATACGGTGTTGCTAAGACTTTGCGAACCCATGTGTCGTGAGATTGCCCACCATAGATTCCCTGAAAGTCGATGAACTCAAGTGCGGTCATTGCTTCCCGGTTGAACGCTGCCACTTGACTCCGAGTTTGTTCGTGATGTCCGCAATCAATTTCTTCAGCGTATTTCGTCAGCCGAGAAACCAAGGATTCATCCAGCACCGGTGGCATTAAGTCAGGGCGAAGCTCCATATTTTCTTTTACGCTCCCTTGATTACTCTTTAAATCCCGGCAGTCCTTGAGCAGCGCGCCATTCCTTCACGACGCGTGTTACATCCTCTGCTGATCCGCTGGAGTCAGCTTCAGGATAGTAGATAAGGTCGGTGCCATCTGGATGACCAGTGATCTCGCAGAACTCCTCTAGGAGCACGTCTAATACATCATCCGTTGGCGCTACGTTTTCAGCCAGAATCTTGTGCATGAATGCGATGAATTCGTCTTCGGTAAAGTCGGTGATATCTTTCTTCATTGTCGTGTTATCCGTTCCTGTGGATGTCGATGTGGTGCTTCGGCGTGACGACCTTCAGGTTATCGACATCGTAAGCTTTACCGCCCTTGGCTACTTCGTCTGTGTGGTGGAGTTCGAAGGAACTACGTTTTCCTGCACGGTCTCTGTAACGTGCCTTTGGTGCCTTGCCTTCTCGCATTCGGTCAACGCTATTGTCTGTGAATTGCTCCACTAATCCAGTACCTGCGACAGCCTTCCAGAGCGCCCGCCTGAAGCTGTCAAAGCTAGCGAAGCTTTTGCCCCGTAGTTGATCGGCAATCTCTGTTGGTATCGGGGCGCCAAGTCCAGAGGTAGCCCCGGCGAGCCAGATACCCGTCACATCTTTCCCCTGTCCTGTAACGGTACCGGGGTCAAGCCGGACATTCATCACGATGTACAGCGGCTGAATGCCAGAGTCAGCCGGGAATACCAGAATGAAATCTTTGTAAGCGTCCGGGTAGAGCGGACTGACGATAATGTTATCCGCCTGTTCAGTGGGCGGATAAATCCAAATCTGTGGCGCCTGTGGTGCGCCTTCTAACGCTGGAATACCTAAGGTGTCGGATGGGGCAGGCGGCACCCTCGCGGCTTGGATCGTCATGAAAATCTTCGACAGCTACTACGATGTTTCACTTTTCATTCGATAGGCTCAGAACCTAGAGTTTGTAGCTCGCGATTGAGCGGGCTTTTCTTTTTTCTGTCAGTTCTTGAAGCCCGGTAGACTATTCGCACGGCAATAGTTGCCTACGGTGCGTGTTACACCTTCTGCTGAATCATCCTCGCCATCCTCTGGATAGTACAGTAGGTCGCTTCCTGCCGGATGGGGAACAATCTTGTTGAAGTGATCGACAAGCTCGCCCCTTTCGTCCTCGGTGGTTGCGTCTTCAATCGCCTGAATCAGCGACTTGAATTCCTGTTCGGTGTAGTCAGCCAGTTGGCTCTTCAATTCCATTACTCAACTCCCCTGTGAATGTCGATATGGCGTCTAGGGGTGACGACATTGATGTTGTCGGTATCGTATACCGCACCACCATCCTTGATTAGTTCGATGTGGTGCAGCTCGAATGCGATTCGTTTTCCTGCATGTCCAGCCCTCGGGCTGACAGGTGCCAGACCATTTAACATGCCTTTAAGGTTGCGTTCGTTGAATTGCTGACTTAGCTCTGGGTCTTTGGCTACAAGCTCCCAGAAGGTTTTTCGGAAAGTGTCGAAGTCCTTGAATTCCCGTCCCCGCAGTTGGTCTGCGATTTGTGAGGGAACCGGTACACCAAGTCCTACACCAGCACCTGCAAGCCATATTCCTACTACGTCCTGCCCTTGGCCTGTAACAATGCCAGGCTTTCGACGAACGTTCATCACGATGTAAAGCGGCTGCACTCCCGAGTCTGCCGGGAACACAAGGATGAAGTCTTTGTACTCGGGCGGGTAGATCGGGTTGACGATGATGCTATCCGCTTTCTCAGATGGCGGATAAATCCAGATTTGTGGGGCTTGAGGTGCGCCCTCTAACGCTGGAATACCTAAGGTGTTGGACGGGTCAGCGGCGGGTGTCCATATCAGGGTTACGCCATCGCCCAAGTCAGCCACTTGCCGGGAGCCTTGGGCAACGAACTGCACCACGGGAATCATTTCCCAGTCGCGCCGCTTCTGGGTGTTGTACCCGTACCCCTTCAAGGTGCCGTCGGCCTGCTGCTCAACGTGCAGGCGAACACGTATACGTCCCTCTTTAAGCGTCTGGAGCTGTTCTTCGGTATATAGGCTGCTGTCGCCCAAGCTGGATGGCCACAGCAATGCAACCACTCCCACCAAAAGACCCGCAGCAACACCCGTGGTGGGCCCGGACGCCACAGCACCAGCCGTACACAAACCACCACAAGACACACCGCCTGCGGTGGCAGTAGCAGCGCCGCCCAATAGAAGTGTTCCCAGTGACGAGGGTACGGAGCCGCTGATTTTCTTAAGGGGAATGTTTCCTTGTGCATCCGTTTCACGGCCGCCCAGCAAGGCAAACTCGCCATATTGGCTAACCGGATCGGTAGGGATGGCTCCGCCGGGACTGATGTAGTTGATGGTTCCGTATGGCAGCGTGCAACTCTTGGCAAAGACGCATCCGCGTGAGGCCACTTCATCCGGCGTCTTGATCGAACGCCTGCGTGCGTCAGCTTCCCGCTCGTTCCGTGCATTCGCCGCCAGTGTTCTGTCCCAAGCGGCCTGTGCTTGCTCTGTGGCCTCGGCATGTCGCCGGTTGCCATCGATCCCATTACATCCCAGGGTATTCGGGAAGATATGCTTAACCGCCATAACACCGCCTCTGCAATTTGACGATCCGTATTCACCGCCTAAGTGCAACAGGACGCTACTTCACAGATGTTTGGCTTGTCGGTAGGAAGATTCTCAAAAGTTATAAAAAGTCGTCACTGGATGCTTGAATGGGGAGGCACCCTTGAGTGGGGCGGAATGCACACGTCGGCGTATGACGAGTTACCTCCAAGTCTTGTTACAAGGCGTTGGAAATGGCTTGCTAACCCCCGTTAAATGCTCAATCGGCAAACTTCAACGCCCGCGTTTCCCCGAGCAGCAACGGCGCATTCAGCTCAGTCACCTCACGGATGTAATCCCACAGCAGGGTGATCCGCTTCAGCTTGCGCAGGTCCTCGCGGCAGTACATCCAGAACTGCCGCGTGAGATTGATCTCTTGCGGCAATACCGGCAGCAGGCGCGGGTCTTGAGCCGCCAAAAAGCACGGCAGAATCGCCATTGATCGACCTTGCTGCGCGGCGACGTATTGGGCGATCACGCTGGTGCTGCGCAGGGTGGCGCTGGCGCCCGGCAGGACGTTCGCCAGGTACAGCAGCTCGGAACTGAAGGCCAGGTCGTCGACATAACTGATAAACGGATGCTCTGCCAGATCTGACGGGCGACGAATCGGCGGGTGAGCGTCGAGGTAGTCCTGGGTCGCATAGAGTTGCAGCCGGTAGTCGCACAATTTGCAACACACATACGGCCCATGCTCGGGGCGCTCCAGCGCGATCACGATGTCAGCTTCGCGCTTGGACAGGCTGATGAAGTGCGGCAGCGGCAGGATGTCCACCGAAATGGCCGGGTAGGTGTCCACAAAATGGCTGAGCTGCGGGGTGATGAAAAAGCTGCCGAAGCCTTCTGTGCAGCCCATGCGCACATGCCCCGACAACGCCACGCCCGACCCCGACACTTGCTCGCAGGCCATGTGCAGCGTGCTTTCGATTGACTCCGCATAGCCCAGCAAACGCTGGCCTTCATTGGTCAGGGTGAAGCCATTGGTGCGCGACTTTTCAAACAGCAACGTGCCGAGTGCCGTCTCCAGCGAACTGATGCGTCGCGATACCGTGGTGTAGTCCACCGCCAGCCGTTTGGCCGCGCTGCTGGCTTTGCGGGTACGGGCCACCTCAAGAAAAAACTTCAGGTCGTCCCAGTTCAGTGCGCTCAACGAAGTGATGTTTTTTTGCATGTTAGACCGGCTTTTATGTGCGTTCTTATTAGAAGAACGCACACCTATACTCCAAAAACAGTCCCGCGACCAACCCGTCGCCCCTCCCATAAGAATAATTCCGGAGACTTCCATGACGGCTTCTACCCCGTATCAAAACGCCCGCTTGCTGATTGACGGTGAGTGGATCGAGTCGCAAACCACGCAGTGGCAAGACATCGTCAACCCGGCCACTCAGCAAGTGCTGGCCAAAGTCCCGTTCGCCACTGCAGCTGAAGTCAACGCGGCCATCGAGGCCGCTCAGCGTGCCTTCCAGACCTGGAAGCTGACGCCGATCGGTGCGCGCATGCGCATCATGCTCAAGCTGCAAGCACTGATCCGTGAACACTCCAAACGCATCGCCACCGTGCTCAGTGCCGAGCAGGGCAAAACCATTGCAGACGCCGAGGGCGATATTTTTCGTGGCCTGGAAGTGGTTGAGCACGCGTGCTCCATCGGCACGCTGCAAATGGGCGAATTCGCTGAAAACGTCGCGGGCGGGGTCGATACCTACACCCTGCGTCAACCCATTGGTGTGTGCGCAGGGATCACGCCTTTCAACTTCCCGGCAATGATTCCGCTGTGGATGTTCCCCATGGCCATCGCCTGCGGTAACACATTCGTTCTCAAGCCTTCGGAGCAAGACCCGTTGTCGACCCTGATGCTGGTCGAGCTGGCGCTTGAAGCCGGTGTGCCGCCGGGTGTGCTCAACGTGGTCCACGGTGGCAAGGAAGTGGTGGATGCGCTGTGTACCCACGCCGATATCAAAGCTGTTTCGTTTGTCGGCTCAACCGCGGTCGGCACTCATGTCTATGACCTGGCCGGCCGCCATGGCAAGCGCGTGCAATCGATGATGGGCGCCAAGAACCACGCCGTGGTGCTACCGGACGCCAACCGTCAACAGACTCTGAATGCGCTGGTCGGTGCCAGTTTCGGCGCGGCGGGTCAGCGCTGCATGGCCACCTCCGTGGTGGTGCTGGTGGGCGCGGCCAAACAGTGGCTGCCAGACCTCAAGGCGCTGGCGCAACAACTCAAAGTGAACGCAGGCAGTGAGCCGGGCACTGACGTCGGCCCGGTGATTTCCAAGCGGGCGAAAGAGCGGGTGCTCAGCTTGATTGAAAGCGGGATCAAGGAAGGGGCGAAGCTGGAACTCGATGGTCGCACGGTGAGCGTGCCGGGTTTCGAGCAGGGCAACTTTGTCGGGCCGACCCTGTTTTCGGGCGTGACCACCGACATGCAGATCTATACCCAGGAAATCTTTGGCCCTGTGTTGGTGGTACTGGAGGTCGATACGCTGGACCAGGCCATCGCGCTGGTCAACGCCAACCCCTTCGGCAACGGCACCGGTCTGTTTACCCAAAGTGGCGCGGCCGCCCGCAAGTTCCAGAGTGAAATCGACGTCGGTCAGGTGGGCATCAACATTCCGATCCCGGTCCCGGTCCCGTTCTTCAGCTTCACCGGCTCGCGGGGTTCCAAACTGGGTGATCTGGGCCCGTACGGCAAACAGGTCGTGCAGTTTTATACCCAGACCAAGACCGTCACCAGTCGTTGGTTCGACGATGACAGCGTGAATGATGGCGTCAACACCACCATCAATCTTCGTTGAGGACAGCGTCATGAACATCGCATTTATCGGATTGGGCAACATGGGCGCGCCAATGGCGCGCAACCTGATCAAGGCCGGGCACTCGCTGAACCTGTTCGACCTGAACCAAGACATTCTCTCGGAACTCGCCGCCCAGGGCGGGCACATCAGCGCGTCGCCCAAGGAGGCCGCGCAGGGGGCGCAGCTGGTGATAACCATGCTGCCCGCTGCCGCTCACGTGCGCAGCGTGTGGTTGGGTGAAGAGGGGGTGTTGGCGGGGATTGGCGAAGGCATTCCGGCCGTGGATTGCAGCACCATCGACCCGCAAACGGCCCGTGACGTGGCGGCTGCGGCGGCCAAACAGGGCGTGCAGATGGCCGATGCGCCCGTGTCCGGCGGCACGGGTGGCGCGCAGGCCGGCACCCTGACCTTTATGGTCGGTGCGCAAAAAGCGCTGTTCGATACCTTGCACCCGGTACTCGCGCAGATGGGGCGCAACATCGTCCATTGCGGGGAGGTGGGCACCGGTCAAGTGGCTAAAATCTGCAACAACCTGCTGCTGGGGATTTCCATGGTCGGTGTCAGCGAAGCCATGGCGCTGGGCGCAGCATTGGGCATCGATACCGAAGTGCTGGCCGGTGTTATCAACAGCTCGACCGGGCGCTGCTGGAGTTCCGAAACCTACAATCCGTGGCCGGGCATCGTGGAAACGGCCCCGGCGTCACGGGGGTACACCGGCGGTTTTGGGGCCGAGCTGATGCTCAAGGACCTGGGTCTGGCCACCGAAGCCGCGCGTCAGGCGCATCAGCCGGTGGTACTGGGCGCCGTGGCTCAGCAGCTGTACCAGGCGATGAGTTTGCGCGGCGAGGGCGGCAAGGACTTTTCCGCCATCATCAACAGTTATCGCAAGCCCGAATAGGGTCTTTTCCGGGAGTCCGCGTCGGGCGGGCATCCCGGTTTTTTGCGGCCATTAAAAACCCCCGGTCCTCTGCGAGTGCCGGGGGTTTTCGTTGCAGCGGCGATGAAACGGGAACGGACCCTAGCGTTGCGTGGCCAACGGTTGGCCAGTGCGCAGGCGAATACGGTAGAAACCGTAGATGATCAGCAGCCACACGGGGATGGCATACACCGAGGCGCGCACGTCGGGAATCATCCAGATCACTGACACAATCATCACCATGAAGGCCAGGCACACGATGTTGCTCAACGGCGACCAGAACGCCTTGAACGAGGGCACCACCCCTTGGACCGCCATGGCCTTGCGGAACTTGAGGTGCGTGAGGCTGATCAGCGCCCAGTTGATCATCAGCGAGGCAACCACCAGCGCAAACAGCAGTTCCAGCGCCTTGTGCGGCGCCACGTAGTTCACCACCACGCACAGCATTGTCACCAGCGCCGACACACCCAGAGCCCGCAGCGGCACGCCGTTTTTGGTCAGTTTCATCAAGGCTTTGGGCGCGTCGCCCTGTTCGGCCAGGCCGAAGAGCATGCGGCTGTTGCAGTAAACGCCGCTGTTATAGACCGACAGCGCGGCCGTCAGCACCACGAAGTTAAGAATCTGCGCCGCTGTGTTGCTGCCGATCAGGGCGAAAATCTGCACAAACGGGCTGCCGCTGTAGGCATCGCCCGAAGCGCCCAGGGTGACCAGCAACTGATCCCACGGGTACAGCGCCAGCAACACGGTCAAGGCGCCGACGTAAAAAATCAGCACGCGATACACCACCTGGTTGATCGCCTTGGGGATGACTTTTTTCGGCTCGCTGGCTTCGGCAGCGGTAATGCCCACCAGCTCCAGCCCGCCGAACGAGAACATGATGAACGCCATTGCCATCAACAGCCCGGTGCCACCGTTGGGGAAGAACCCGCCGTGGCTCCACAGGTTACTGATCGACGCCTGCGGCCCGCCGGTGCCACTGATCAGCAGATAACAGCCGAGCGCGATCATGCCGATAATCGCCACCACTTTGATGATGGCAAACCAGAACTCCATCTCCCCGAACACTTTCACATTCAAGGTGTTGATCAGGTTGACCAGCACAAAGAACACCACGGCGCTGACCCACGTCGGCACCTCGGGCCACCAGAACTGTATGTATTTGCCGACCGCCGTCAGCTCGGCCATGCCCACCAGTACGTACAGCACCCAGTAGTTCCAGCCCGAGAGAAACCCCGCATAGCCGCCCCAGTACTTGTGAGCGAAGTGGCTAAACGACCCGGCCACTGGCTCTTCGACGATCATTTCGCCGAGCTGGCGCATGATCAGGAACGCGATAAAACCGGCAATGGCATAGCCCAGGATCATCGATGGCCCGGCGGACTTGAGGACGCCCGCCGAGCCGAGGAACAGCCCCGTCCCAATGGCGCCGCCCAGGGCAATCAGCTGGATGTGGCGGTTTTTCAGGCCGCGCTTGAGTGTGATGGGGGGAGCGTTATGGTCAGCCATCAGGTGCCCTGTTCGTTGTTGTTTTCAGTGTTGGAGTCCACGTCAGGCATGGCAGGTGCCAGCCCCTCGCGCAGTAAAGTCCGCGATAGTACTCCCGGTAAAAATTCCGGCATACAGTCATGCGTGCTTCTAGGCCAATTCCTACAAGGCTACGGTGCGCGCAACGCGTCCGCCAACGCCTGTGCGTACGCCGGAAGTTGCTCGAACGAACGCGCACATAACAGCAGCCTGCGATCTGCCCACGGCTCATTGAGCGTGACCACGCGGAAGGTGCGGGGGGCTTGCCATCGCTCAATGGTGGCGCGCGGCACAATCCCCAACCCGGCGCCACGGGCGACCATGCGCAACACACCGTCAAAGCCCTCTGCGCGCAATCGCGTGGTCAGGCGAAAGCCGCTGTGCAGCGCTTGTTCCTCCAGGTACACCGCCAGCGCGCTGTGGACGGAAAGGCCGACAAAATCATGGCGCAAAGCGTCGTTAAAACACGGGGCCGCGTGCTCAGCCAGCGGATGATCAAGCGGGATCACCAGCACCAGCGGGTCATTGCGAAAGGGGCGGGTCTGTAGGTCGTGTGTGTCTACGGCATCGGAAATGATCCCGATATCGGCCGCATCCTGACGCAGGGCGTGGGTAATGCGCAGGCTGGTCAGTTCTTGCTGATCGACGCTGATTGCGGGGTGTTGGCGCACAAAGTCTGACAGCAACTCCGGCAGGTATTCAGTGAGTGCGGAGGTGTTGCACAGCAGCCGCACACGGCCTTTGAAGCCTTGTGCGTACTCCGCCAGATCGTGCCGCATACGCTCGGCCTGTTGCAGCAGCACCCGGGCATGCTGGGCCAGCGCCTGACCTGCTGGCGTCGGGCTGATGCCGCGTCGGCTGCGCTGCAAACATTCGACCCCCAGCGAGGCTTCCATGGCCCTGATCCGGGCGCTGGCAGCGGGCAGCGACAAATGACTGAGGCGGGCCCCCGCCGTGATATTGCCTGCCTGCACGATGTTCAAATACAGGCGCAAATCGATCAGGTCGACAGGCATCGTGGGGTTTCCTTCTGTTGCACCCGCAGCGTCGGGCGGCGAGATTCGGACGGTATGAGGTGATACAGCCTCTTGTCAAACAATAGGCTGGCTCTGGCAATGGCGCATTTTCTGCCCGTCGGCCGTGCGCCAGCATACGCGCATGAAGACATTAATCGAGTTTTACCAAACCCTGGGTTGGGCATTGTCGCTGCTGGTCATGCTCACGTTTCTGATGGCAGGCACGGTCAAAGGGATGATCGGCCTGGGCTTGCCTACGGTGGCGATGGGCATGCTCGGGCTGGCTATTGCTCCGGCGCAGGCAGCCGCGTTGTTGATCATTCCGTCGATCGTCACCAATGCCTGGCAATTGGCAGTCGGTGGTCAATTGCGTGGATTAATCCGCCGTTTATGGCCCATGCAGTTGGGGATTGTTTGCGGCACGGGATTCGGCATGTTGTGGCTCGGCATCGACGGCGGCAGCGGGGTGGTGCGCGCCTTGGGGGCCGCGTTATTGCTCTACGCCTTGAGCGGACTGTGTTTGCCCACCTGGCGGGTGGCGCCGGCCCGTGAGCCTTGGCTCGGGCCGCTGTGTGGCGTGGTCACGGGTGTCATTACCTCAGCGACGGGCGTGTTTGTGATTCCTGCCGTGCCGTACCTGCAAGCCTTGGGGCTGGGCAAAAAATCAGTTGGTTCAAGCCTTGGGATTGTCCTTCAGTGTCTCCACCTTGGCTCTGGCTGCCGGGCTGTATGGCCGCGGCAGTTTGGGGGGCGGCGAATTGAACGCGTCCCTGCTGGCGCTGATGCCCGCCATGCTCGGCATGTGGATCGGGCAACTCCTGCGTCAACGCGTCAGTGCGACGTTGTTCAAACGCGTCTTTTTCGTCGGCATGGCCCTGCTGGGCGCGCACTTGTTAATCAGCGGCTAGCCGAAGACGGGCTGAGCATGTCGATCAGGCGCACGTCAAAGTCGCGTGCCAGATAGTCCATGCGGTTGTCGAAAAACTGCTTCATGTGCGGCAGGTTTTCATGCACGGCCAAGTGCTCGCGGGACTGCCAGATCTCATAAAAGATGAACAGGGTGGGGTCTTGCTGATCGCGCAGCATGTGGTACTCGATGCAGCCGGGTTCCAGACGGCTAGGCGCCACGTAGGAACGAAACAGCGCTTCAAAGGCGTCAGCTTTTTCGGGTTTGGTGTGGGCGTGCAGAATAAATCCGTGCAATGGGCGCATCTCGTCGGCTCCTCAGGTCAGTGGTTTCGAGAGGATAAGGCAACAATGGGATGGGTATTTGTGACTATTGAGCAAATGTTATTTGCCGCGGCACGGGTATTTCCTAAAGGAAGGAATCGTTACTGTGCCGGTCACTTTTAAACCTTTAACTCCAACGCCGCTCAACAGCGCAGAGGGTTTATTCACGAGGCTGATGATGAAAAAAATACTCTTGCTCAACGGTGCCAAAAAATTTGCGCACTCGGACGGTCGTTACAACCAGACCCTGCACGACACCGCACTGGCATTTTTCGACCGCAATGGCTTTGACGTCAAAGTCACCCACATCGACGAAGGCTACGACGTGGCCGAAGAGGTGCAAAAGTTTCTGTGGGCCGACGTCATCATTTATCAAATGCCCGGCTGGTGGATGGGCGCCCCGTGGATCGTTAAAAAATACGTCGACGAAGTGTTCACCGAAGGCCATGGCAGTTTGTACGCCAGTGATGGCCGCACGCGCTCCGATGCGTCCCAGCGCTATGGCAGTGGCGGTTTGATCCACGACAAAAAATACATGCTGTCCCTGACTTGGAATGCGCCGCAGCAAGCGTTTGACGATCCGGCCGATTTCTTTGAAGGCAAGGGCGTCGATGCGGTGTATTTTCCATTCCACAAAGCCAACCAGTTTTTGGGCATGAGTGGTTTGCCGACCTTCCTGTGCGTTGACGTGATGAAGCGCCCGCAGCCTGAAGTGGATGCTGCCCGCTACGAGCAACACCTCACCGACGTGTTTCTTCGGTAACGAGAGGCTCGCAGCCGCGCGCTGCCCGGCAGCGACTACCATGACTGGCTATTCAATGAGGGACGCGTGTGAAAGCCAGATCGGATGAGTTGCAAATCTTTGTGTCGGTGATCGAGTGCGGCTCAATCTCAGCCGCCGCCGAACATGCCGGGCAGACACCGTCTGCCGTCAGTCGCACGTTGTCGCGGCTTGAAGCCAAGCTCGAGACCACGCTGATCAACCGCACCACGCGGCGCATGGACCTGACCGAGGAGGGCAAGTTTTTCTTCGAGCGTGCCAAGCAGATCCTTGAGCAAATGGACGAACTCGAAGAGCGCCTGATCGCTCACCAGCGCACGCCGTCCGGGCGCCTGCGCATCAATGCCGCGTCCCCGTTCATGTTGCATGCCATCGTGCCGTACATCCCCGAGTTTCGTGAGCTGTACCCGGACATTCAGCTGGAGCTCAACAGCAACGACCTGATTATCGACTTGCTGGAGCAAAGCACCGACATTGCCATTCGCATCGGCACCCTGGCCGACTCCACGTTGCATGCCCGCTCGTTGGGGTGCAGTCCGCTGAATATCCTTGCCAGTCCGGCGTACATCGCCGCTCACGGCATGCCGAACTCGGTCGCAGAGCTGGCCAGTCACAGCCTGATCGGCTTCACCCAAAACGATGGCCTGAACCAATGGCCTCTGCGTTATGCACAGGGCGATCGCTGGCCGATCGAGCCGAACATCAGCGCGTCCAGTGGCGAGACGGTGCGGCATCTGGCGTTGCAGGGGCAGGGCATCGCGTGCCTGTCGCATTTCATGACCCATCAAGACATCGCCGCCGGCCGTTTACAGGTGGTGCTGGGTGAGTTCAACAGCGGCTATCGTCAGCCGATTCATGCCGTGTATTACCGCAACTCGCAATTGGCCCTGCGAATTCAGTGTTTTCTGGATTTTATCCAGACCAAACTCGCGAGCTACGCGGCCGCCAACTTCACGCATTAAGCCTCGGGCTTCTCTTTTGTTGTTTGAAAAGGTTTCTGAAATCAGACAAGGTTCAGCACCGTCATACAAAAATAAAAGGAAGTCCCCATGCGTGTTGTCTGGTTCACATCCCTCACCTTGGCGGCTGCGATTGCAGCCAGCTCGTCGGCGTTTGCCGTCACTCTGGAAGGCGGCGCCGTGGCCGCCCCGGATCAATATGGCGCTGAAGTGGCCGCGCAAATCCTCAAAAAAGGCGGCAACGCCGTCGATGCTGCCGTCGCCACGGCGTTTACCCTGGCCGTGACCTACCCTGAAGCCGGCAACATTGGCGGCGGCGGGTTCATGACGTTGTTCATCGATGGCAAGCCTTACTTTCTCGACTACCGCGAAACAGCACCCAAAGCCGCCAGCCGCGACATGTACCTGGACGACAAAGGCGAGATCATCGAAAACATGAGCCTGGTGGGCTCACGTGCTGCCGGTGTGCCGGGCACGGTGATGGGCTTGTGGGAAGCGCACCAGCGTTTCGGCAAATTGCCGTGGTCAGAGTTGCTGACCCCCGCCGTGGGGTACGCGAAAAATGGCTTCAAGGTTGCGGACAAGCAATACCAATACCGCGAGGATGCGTTGAAGCTGTTCAACGGCACCACCAACTTCGGGGATTATTTCGGCAGCATGAAGCCGGGTGAAACCTTCAAGCAGCCAGAACTGGCCACCACCCTGGAACGCATTGCCGATCAGGGCGCCCAGGAGTTTTACCGCGGCAAAACCGCCGACTTGCTGGTCGCTCAAATGCAGCAGGACAAGGGCCTGATCACCAAGGAAGACTTGAACGATTACAAGGTCAACTGGCGTGAACCGATGCGCGTCGATTTTCGCGGCAACACCCTGTACACCGCGCCACTGCCCAGCTCAGGCGGGATCGCGCTGGCGCAACTGATCGGCATCAAGGAAGCGCGGGCGGCGGACTTCAAAGGCGTCGAACTGAACTCTGCGCCGTATATCCACCTGCTGGCTGAAATTGAAAAACGCGTGTTCGCTGACCGCGCCGATTACTTGGGCGACCCGGATTTCGGCAAGATGCCTGTGGCCGAACTGACCGACCCGGCGTACATCGCCAAGCGTGCGAAAGAGGTCAACCCCACAGCCATTTCTGCGACAGACAAAGTCAAACCGGGCCTGGAACCGCATCAGACCACGCACTTTTCCATTGTCGATAAAGACGGCAACGCGGTTAGCAATACCTACACCTTGAACTGGGATTACGGCAGCGGTGTTGTGGTCAAAGGCGCGGGTTTCCTGCTCAACGACGAAATGGATGACTTCAGCTCGAAACCGGGCGTGGCCAACTCGTTCGGCGTGGTGGGCGGTAACGCCAACGCGATTGAGCCGGGCAAGCGCATGCTGTCGTCGATGAGCCCGACGCTGGTGACCCGTGATGGCGACGTCACCCTGGTGCTGGGTACGCCGGGCGGATCGCGGATCTTTACCTCGATTTTTCAGGTGCTGAACAACCTGTATGACTACAACCTGCCGCTGGAGCAAGCCGTCAGCGCCCAGCGCGTGCATCACCAGTTGCTGCCCAAAGACACGATCTACTTCGATGCCTACGCGCCGATCACCGGGCAGGTGGCTGACCAACTCAAAGCCATGGGCTACACCCTGGAAGATCAGGGCTGGAACATGGGCGACATTCAGGCCATCCGCGTCAACGGCACCCAACTTGAAACAGCCTCCGACCCGCGCGGCCGTGGCGTGGGCAAAGTGGTGAAGTAACCTTCTTGCAGTCGCTGTCGGGGCAGGAGCGGCGAAGGCGTGCAAAGCGCTTTCGCCTGCTGAGCGCAGCCGCGCTCACCCCGTCAGCGGCTCCAGTTATCTGAGTGCTACGCAGTTTGTTACTATCTGTTTCTGAAACACCCTTCTGATCGTCCCGCTTTTAGGTACTCCATGAAATTCTCTCGTCTGCGTGCCGATGTTCTGGCCGGACTCACGACGTCCTTTGCCTTGCTGCCCGAGTGCATCGCTTTTGCGCTGGTGGCTCACCTCAACCCGTTAATGGGCCTGTATGGCGCCTTCATCATTTGCACCCTCACCGCGTTGTTCGGCGGCCGTCCCGGCATGGTGTCCGGCGCGGCCGGGTCGATGGCGGTGGTGATTATCGCGCTGGTGGTGCAACACGGCGTGCAGTACTTCCTCGCCACGGTGCTGCTGGGCGGCCTGATCATGATGGCGTTCGGGCTGCTCCGGCTCGGCAAATTGGTGCGCATGGTCCCGCACCCGGTGATGCTGGGGTTCGTCAACGGGCTGGCGATCATCATTGCCATGGCCCAGCTGGAGCATTTCAAGCAGGACGGGCAGTGGCTCACGGGCACGCCGTTGTATGTGAT
This sequence comes from Pseudomonas lundensis, assembly GCF_015377145.2. Classification (NCBI taxonomy): domain Bacteria; kingdom Pseudomonadati; phylum Pseudomonadota; class Gammaproteobacteria; order Pseudomonadales; family Pseudomonadaceae; genus Pseudomonas; species Pseudomonas lundensis. Next base: position 4,160,009 of record NZ_CP062158.2, on the reverse strand, counting down.
GGCCGGGCTGGTGGCGCTGACGATGCTGGTGGTCTACGGCCTGCCGCGCCTGACCAAAGTGGCGCCGCCCGCGCTGGTGGCGATTTTGGGGGTGGGGCTGGCGGTGTACCTGTTGGGCCTGCCGACCCGCACGCTGGGCGACATGGCCCACATCGCAGGCGGCTTGCCGAGCTTCAGCCTGCCGCAGATCCCGTGGACCTTCGACACCCTGCGCATCATCGCGCCCTATGCGTTTTTGATGGCCATGGTCGGACTGCTGGAAACGTTGCTCACCCTTAACCTGACGGACGAAATCACCGAAAGCCGTGGTTACCCGGACCGCGAATGCGTGGCGCTGGGCGCTGCGAACATGGTGTCCGGTGCGTTCGGCGGCATGGGCGGGTGCGCGATGATCGGCCAGACTGTGGTCAACCTCAGCTCCGGCGGTCGCGGGCGACTGTCAGGCGTGGTCGCGGGGGTGATGATTGTGTTGTTCGTGCTATTTCTGTCGCCGTTGATCGAGCGTATTCCCCTGGCGGCGCTGGTGGGGGTGATGTTTGTGGTCGCGCAGCAAACCTTCGCCTGGGCCTCGTTGCGGGTGCTGAACAAAGTGCCGCTCAACGACGTACTGGTGATCGTTGCCGTGACGGTGATTACGGTGTTCACCGACCTGGCCTTTGCGGTGCTGTGCGGCATCATCATCGCCGCGCTGAACTTTGCCTGGCAGCAAGCGCGTCAGTTGTACGCCGACAGCTCGCTGGAGCGTGATGGCAGCAAGCTGTACCGCGTGCATGGGACGCTGTTTTTTGCGTCGACGACCACGTTTTTAAATCAGTTCGACCCGGCCAACGACCCGGCCCAGGTGACGCTCGATTGTCGTCACCTGAGCTTTGTCGATTATTCGGCCATTGCCGCACTGATGACATTGCGCGAGCGCTATGCCAAGGCGGGCAAACACCTGCGGGTGCTGAACGTGTCCGAGCGCTGCAAAAAGCTGCTTAAACGGGCACGCGTGCAGGCGGTGTAATCAGTCGTCGTGAACCACGCGGCGAATGGTGCCCCCGCAGTTTTGGTAGCAGGCGTTGTAGTCTTCGCCGCAGGTGTCGCCAAAGCCGCCGTAGTGGTAACTCGCGGTGGGATAGCTGCACAATTTGCGCTGTTTTTTATCGCCGTTCTGACGGCAATAGTTGTACGCCGTCAACTGCGCATCGTAGAGCGCTCGCTGGGTTTGCGACTGCATCTGGGCCATCGTTTTGCACTGGCTTTTTTGACTGGAGCAGGCGTTGATGCAGTATTTGCCGGCCACGTCCGGTGGCGGCGAATACACATAAGAGACATTCGGGCCGCAGCCCTGCAAGGTCAGCAATACACACCACGCACCGATCCAGCCACACACTTTTAAACGCATTCTCGACCTACTCAAGCCTGAGCGCGCTGAAGCAGCGTCGATTCAGGGAAATAAACGGGTCAAGACTGTATCGATTCAGCGGCCGTGGCTGCCTTCACTCACGGCCGCTTTTTTTTAGATTTCTCGCCGCGCTGGCATTCAGTTGATCCGTTAATCCATGACCCCCGCGACGCGGCTGGCAATGAAGCGGGAACAGACCCTAGGGTTGGCAATCCGCAGTCAGGACCTGAGCCTGGGTCAAACCCTCGACCGAACGCCAGGGGGCGAGGTGCCATTGCGCGGCGCTGCGGTACCTGGAGGCCTGGCACTGGAGCTGTTCTGCTATCGAATGACCTGGCGCCAAGGCGTTGAACTCGGCATCCGCGCCGTGCAGCGCCATCAACTCTTTGCTCGCGGCCTGGCTGTTAAACAGCGCAACCGCTTGACTGCATGCGCTGGGTGTTACCACCAACCACCATTTGCCCTCTTTCAACACCCAGCGCGACGAATCGAAGTAGGTGGGGCATACCCGTTGATCGGCTTGATTGAACGTGAAGACCGCGTGCTCTTTCATGGTGGCCGGGTAGGTGATTTTGATAATGGGGGTGTAGGCGCGCTTGTTCTCGACGACCCAATCCAGTTGATCCTGTTGAGCGGCCGCCAGCCCGCTGCCCAGATACGGATCGTCTACGTAAAAGAACGCCATGATCGGCAGCGAATCCGGGTTTTCTGCCCAGGTCGATAAGCGCAGTTTGTTGGGTGTTTCAAAGGTGTCGTATTCAAGTTGGTCTGAGTTTTTAAGCAGCAGTGATCGGGCCTTCAGGCTGGCATAAAAGTGTTGCGCCCCCTTTTCTTCAAAGCGACCGCTGACCTCCCGGAAGCCGCATTGCTTTCTGAGGTTGCCATCGGTTTTCAAATGGTCGTCGACCCAGTCTTCAGCCGTATGAATGTTCAGTGCTTCACAAGACGTTTCGACGGCCGACGTATCGAATTGATCCCCGCACCCTTTATCGTCCCGTTTGTGCGTCCACGTCGTGAGAGGGAACGCGCACAGCACCTGGGGTGCTTTTTTTATGGGCGGGTGGGCATGGCCATAGGGGTAAAACACAAAGCCATTGAGCGTATTGGCGTCGGGGTTATTGAACCGGGTGTCGGCGCGCAAGTAGATGAAAGAGGTGCCCCCGCTTGAGACCGCAGCGCGCCCCGGATTCCAGGCGTAATGCCCCGGGCGGGCGCGTGTGTTTTTTATCATCAGGCCCGAACAGTAATAGGCCGGACGTTGCCCATCAGCACAAGATTCAACAGTGGACAGGTAGTACCGGGTCATCTCGGCGGCAATGTCATCACCCGGTTCAGCCAGAGCGTTAAACGTCAGGCCGGCCAGGGCCGTTAAATAAATCAGGCGGGAGAATGTCCGAGGGGCCCTTTTTGTTTTAATTGGCCGTGTTATCGGGGAGCGGCCGTCCGAGATGATCATTGTCGTCATGCAATGCTCTAACGGTTGAGTGGGGTGCTCCTTTATTAAGTGATTTCACGCGGTTTTTATACTGTCATAAATGACAGGTAGCCCCAGCCCCACGGGCAGCTGCGGGCCTGACGCGGGAGTGAGCCTCAGCCAGTCTGAAAACAAAAAGCCCTTCATTGAGAAGGGCTTGAGATCAACGTCGTGGCGGCTGCATCAGATTCTGAAGTGGCTCACCATCATTTGCAGCTGATTGCCCAGGCGCGCCAATTCGATGCTGGACTTGGCCGTTTCATCGCTCGCGGCGGCGGTTTGTTCCGACACGTCACGCACGTTGATGATACTGCGGCTGATTTCTTCTGCCACGGCGCTCTGTTGTTCCGCCGCTGCCGCGATTTGCTGGTTCATCGACTGGATGTTGGACACGGTCCGCGTGATGCCTTGCAGCGAAGTCCCCGCCTGACGCGTCAGGGTCACGCTGCTGTCGGTCAGGCTGCGGCTGCTGTTCATCACGCTGGCCACGTGTTGGGTGCCACTTTGCAGGGCCGCGACCAACGTCTGGATTTCTTCGGTGGACTTTTGCGTACGCTGGGCCAGCCCACGCACTTCATCCGCGACGACGGCAAACCCGCGACCGGCTTCACCGGCACGTGCGGCTTCAATGGCGGCGTTGAGGGCCAGCAGGTTGGTTTGCTCGGCCACCGCTTTAATCACGTCCATCACGCTGCCGATCTTGTCGCTTTCCTGTTGCAGCACGGCCATGGCTTCGGTCGAACGACCCACTTCCACCGCCAGACGCTCGATCTGGTCGATGGCCTGATTAACCACCTGGTCGCCTTCGCGGGCTTCAGCGTCGGCTGCCGCGGCGGCTTGCGAGGCGTCTTCAGCATTGCGTGCAACTTCCTGCACGGTGGCGGTCATTTCATGCATGGCGGTGGCCACTTGATCGGTCTCGATCTTTTGGCTGTTGACCCCGGCGCTGGTCTGCTCGGTCACGGCCGACAACTCTTCGGCGGCGCTGGCAATTTGCGTCACGCCATCGCGGATACCGCCAATCAGCTCGCGCAGGGTGGTGCCCATGCGCGCAATCCCTTGTTGCAATACGCCCAAGTCATCGCGGCGGGTGACGCGCAGGTTATGGCTCAGATCGCCCCCGGCAATACGCTCCACGACTTCCAGGGTTTCACGCAGCGGGCGGGTGATCTGGCGGGTGATGATGACGGCGGCCAGTATCCCGAACAGCAGCACCAGCAGCGTGCTGACCAATTGAATGGTATTGGCGCTGGCGCTTTCGTTGTCGCGGCGCTCCAGCTGGATGGTGTACAACGCATCGCTGCGGTTGAGGATGCCCGACCCGTAGTCGGTCATTTCCTTGCGCATGTCAGTGATGGTTTTGTCGGTGTCGGCGTAGACCTGCAAGGCGTGCTGATAGTGCGCCAACGCGTCATCCAGGGTGCGAAGGGTCTCAGGAGCGCTGGCGACGAAATAGGTGTTGAGCGCGGTCAGGCTGGCAATCGCCTCGTTGAGTTGCTGGCGTGCGGCCTGCTCGTTAGCGGTGGTCTGGGCGGCGATGTAGGCGCGGACTTGGTAGCGGGCGACGAGGAATTTTTCGCGAACGGTGGTCAGCGTTTCCAATTGCTCAAAACGGTCCTGTTCACTGGCACTGCTCTGCATGACGCGGCTTTTCAACAGGTCCATCGCGTCGCGCGCGACTTTCGAGTACTGGTCCATTTCATCGCGAGACACCGCCGATTCCACATACGCTTTGCGCATGGTGACCAGGGCCGATTGGTACTGTTTGATGATCTCGTGCTGTTCGTTAAGCAGCTTGAGGTTTTCCGGGCTCTTGAACGATGCAATCAGCTGTTTTTGCTGCACCACAAAGGCGTCCAGATTGGTCTGTACGTTTTGCGCCGCGGTTTCGTCGCCATCGGTGAGCATGTACTGCAAGCGCGCCACGCGCAGGTTGGTCAATGAACTGTTGAGGCGGGTGATGTCGCTCATCCAGTTACTGCGGTCGATCAGCTTGTCCAGGCTGAGCCAGTCGCTGATGGCCATTAATAACGTAAGGGTCAACACCAGGCCAAAGCCCAGTGCGAGTTTCATGTTGACGCTGATATTGCTCAGCCAGCTGTTCATGCGTTCCTCCAGGAACCGTTCGCTTCTTGATCGAGATTTCGCTGGAGAGTCTTTTTGTTCTGGCCCAGCAGAAGGTGTATTGGGCTGTATCGGCGGCAGGGCGCAGAGCTGAAACGCTTTTTTAAACGCCTCGATAAACGGTCAGAAGCCCTTTAAACAGTGGGGGAAAGGCTGCGCGCTCACGTTTTTTTTCACATCGGTTTCACCGATCCCCGACGTGCCTGTTCTTAGACTTCTGTTCAGTCGGCTGATGGCCTGTGCGTGCAAGGATCTGCCTTGTATCGAGGGCTTATCGGCCTGTTTCAGTTAATGAGTCCCACAGGGGTAGTGCTATTTTGACGCCAAGTCTTGGCCTTACCGACGTTAAAGGTTTCCCGCTGCGCCGTGTGTTCGCCCGTTACCGTAATGCCTGGGTGGTGCTGGCCGCCAGCGTGCTGACCATCGTGCTCACGGTGCAGTTGCTGGCGCCAGCGTCGGCGCCCAATCTGGCCCAGACGCGGCACCTTGACCGCGTGCAGGCGCTGACCCGGAGCTGGGCCCAGGGCGACGTGATTGCGCTGGTGCGTCATGTTGAGCGCTGCGACCGGTCCATTGCGCCGTGCCTGGGACCTGTCGATGGGGTGACCGTGCGCGCCACCGACACCGCCCGCCAACTGGGTGCCGACTTTCAGAAAATGGGTCTGCAAAACGTGGACATCTACAGCAGCCCGCTGACCCGAACCCGGCAGACGGCCGGTTTTATGTTCGAGCGGCCGGTGCAGGCTCAGGATTGGTTGTTCAACTGCCGTAGCACCTTGTTGAGTGATGCCCTTAAGCACAAGGTGGCGGGGCGCAATCTTGTGCTGGTCACCCACAGCGAATGCATGGACCAATTGGAGCAGTCGCTGCACGTGGCCACTGACACCACCTTTGGTTACGGCGCATCGCTGTTTATTGAGGTTGGCGCTGCAAACGCGCCGCCCAAGATGCTGGGCTACATCGAAACCGGCGACTGGGAGCGCATCCTGCCGAGGGTCGTGGCCGGGCTGCACCGCAGCCTTGAAACCTCCAGTTTCTAAGCGCTTCACGGCTCGCTCAATACACCCGGCGACCGGGGCGCACCGGACGAAACCCCTGGCGAGTCGTTACGCACCGGGCTGATGAGTTGGGTGTATTCCTCAATCATGCGGTGAATCGACTCGGGAGGATCGCACGCGCGAAATTCCATGCTGATGTGCATCTCATCGGTTTTGCGGGGGTGATGGTCGTTTTTGTCACCGCCAAAGGTGACGAAAAACTGCGCACAGTCCAGCTCACCGTTCTCCAGTGCGTGGCTGGCCTTTTGCTGCTCGGTGGCGTGCATGCGCACCGACAGATCCACCTTCATCGCTTCCAGCGCCAAACCGCGCGGTGCCACGAGCGTCACCAGCGGTACGCGCAGGGTGTGCTGTTCATCCAGCGCTACGTCGACCATTTTGGCTTTCATCGGGGTTCCCAGGTCGTCAATGTCGTAGTCGAAAAACTGGTCGAACAGTTTGATGTATTGCTGCGCCACCAGGTGTTGGGTGGCCGCAGCGGCTTGCTGCAAACCCCGGGTAATGCTGCTCAGGTCGCAGGCGGCCATGGGTTGCTTGCGTGGGTCGGGCAACGCCAGCGGCTCTTTGTGGCGATTGAAAAGCGCCATGTTTCACACTCCTTGGTGTGGGGGTAAGCGACCCCGTCGCCAGGGACGGGGCCACGTCCATAGGGTTATGCCTGGGTGTGTGCAGCCGGTGCGCCCGGCGCGGGCAAGACCCCGGCGGTCGGCAGGGCATCCAGATGCTGCGCGGTCGCGTTTGGCATCACGATGGGCTTGGTGGCGGCCTCGGTGAGGAAGTCGATCACCCGCATCAGCGCTTCGGGCGGGCCCTGACGCACCACCCGGGTGCTGATGGCATACCGCGCACGGGTATCGGTCTTGCGGGTTTGCGACGACGTGTGACTGGCCGACCCCTTGATCGACACATTGAACGGCCCCCAGCCCATCGACGCGGCAAAGCTGCCTTCGCCGCTGGTTTGCTGGGTGCTTTCGGCTTGCTGACTGATGGTCAGCTCGAAATCGATGTTGCCTTCTTCAATGGTGATGTTCGGGTGACTGATCGCCGCCAGCAGCGGGATGCGCATGTGCTTGGTGACGGTTCCCTTGTAGACGCCCTGGTCGTCCACCAGCGTTTCGTCGTAGTCAAACTGCACCGAAACCGCTTTGCCTTCCTGAATGCACACGCCCATGAGGAAGTCGGCGTACGACTTGCTGGCCTGCACCTGCGCCTGAATCATGGCCTGCAACGGGCCCGCAATCATGCGGTCCAGCGGCAGTGCGTTAATCACTGAGCCAATCAGGCCTGAATCGATGTGTGACATGGTCAATCTCCGTATTGAGGTGCGCGAGGGTGCGCAATGTCACTGTAGGGGCTCGCCCAGGAGCCGTTCAGCGGGAACCGATTACCGTGGAATCGGGGTTTCGAGGCGGCGGATATTGCCGATCTGGCGCAGGCTCAGGCCGTACTTGTCCGCCAGCCTGCTGCGCGACAACCCTTGGCAGGTTTCCTGCTGGATATGCTGATTGCGGATCTGGCGGCAGAAGTGATCGGCCTTGGGGATTTCCAGCGCCAGCCCGGCAAACCGCTTGATCAGTGCGCCCAGTGCATCGGGCGGCAAGATCTGCGACAGCGAGGTGCGTTCGGCGTGTTTGGGGATGTACTTGGGCCTGCCGCCAAACTCGCAGGTCAGTCGGTAGGCATGCTCCAGCCCCACGCAGTCAATGAGCGCTTGCAGCGAGTGGGGCAGTTGGCGAATGTTGACCAGGTTGAGGTCGTTGACGTCCATTGTTCGGTCCTTGGAATCTTAAGTGTCCATTTGGATACTAAGGACGCGTGCCACCCCCTTATAAGTAGGAAATGCACCCCTTGCAGATAGGAATTATTACCAAGTGATATCAGGTTTCACCTGAGCGCTGCACGGCGATTTTCCCTATTGCACTGAGGAAGCGGCATGCCCGACCTGGGTGGCCGGGCGTCGGGTACAGGGCTTATTTGCCGTTGAGTATGCGATCCCAGTTCTGCTCGTCAGGCAACGGCTGTTCGCTCAATTCCCGGGCGACGTGGTTTTCGATATCGACTGCGCTGAGCGTCTTCTCATCCAGCCATGGCCAAGGAGCATCGGCGTCACGCAAGTCGAGATGGTTATTCAGTTGCTGGCAGGCGAGGGCCAGCAGGTGCAGCAAATTCAATTGGCTGGCGAGGTAAGGTTTTTGCTCAATTGGGGTGCGGCTCAGAAAGGCGGTGACTTCGCTGGCTTCATTGCTCGACAGGTCGTTGCTGAGCACGCTCCACTCAATGACGCCGTGATCGGACGTGTTGCGGTTGGCCTGGGCAGGGTCGGCATACACCTCGACGGTGAGCGTCACGGTTTTCTGCTTTTCAAGCTGCTTGATCAAGTAGTCGGCAATGGGGGATTTGCGCAAAAACGCCGTGGCGGTGTTAAAGGCCCACTGGGCGTCGTAGTCGCTGAGGGTTTTGCTGGTAACGGAAAGGGTCATGGCAGGCTCCTTGACGGGTTGAAAACAGCGTCAGTGGAGCGTAGTCAATTCGCCGCGAAGGGCCATGCCAAGTCAGGTTCTATTGCGCTGGATCATCTTCGCGGCCTACGAAGCGCAGGCCGCACAGCGGTACAGGCATGAGGGGTTGTCATCGTGGTGCGAGGCTGTGCCATGGGACGCAGCCTCGCGCTGCTCGCGCTGCTCGTCAGCGATTACAACGCGTCAGCGTGATGGCTTAGAACCAAGGCTTGCGGCCAACCACGTAGGTCTGTTCAAAGTCTTCGTCGGTCTTGGTCAGGTAGATGATGAATTCGATGAAGGCGATCAGGCCGATGATCATCGAAGGCACGCCCAGCAAGATGAAGCCGAACAGGAACACCAACAGCATGATGATGCCTTGGGCGTTGTAGCCCAGGTAAAACTTGTGCGCGCCAAATGCACCCAGGAAAAACGCCAGCAGGGCCGCCGGGATTTTTTTCGAGTTACCGGAGGCTGTCGGGCCGTCCAGGAAGATGGCTTCGGCGTTGCTGGCATTGGCGGAAAAATCCACACGGCTGCCTGCCTTTGGCAGTACTGCGCTTTTCCATTGATCGACGCTGAACGCGTAACGGTTGCCGTCATCCGCCGAGATGGTGCCGGTGCGACTTGCCGAGTTGAACTCAAGAACCTTGCCTTTCATGTACTGCTCCTTGTGTTCCCCTCATTAAACGAGGGGTAGATAGATGAGTTGCTGCTAAGTCTGTTCCGGGCAAACGGCGCTCTTAAACGCGGACAGGTTTAAGGCCAATTGGCGACCGCACACGCGTCGGTCAGAGCCAATTAATGCCGAATGTTTCAAAAAGGGCGGCAATTGGAGCATGTGCAGTAGTGGCATTTCAATAGTACTGTTCATAAGCGTTCACATTGAGGTGAGCTGGCGTAGAATTCCGCGCTTAGTGTGTCTCTCCTCCATGTGTACCAAGGGATGTCCATGATCTGGTTTCTTGAAGGGCAATCCAGCCAGCGCGACGTGATTGCGGGCGCCCGTGCGGCATTGCCTGAACGTATACAAATTGTGGCCTCGCATCGCCAGAGCCGCCCCGAAATCACCGGGCTGGCGGATTTGGCCCTACGCGAACCGCAGGACAATGAAGCGCGCATCGCCTGGGTCATCGACACCGCACGCGCCCATGGCGTCAAGGTCGTGCTGGCGGGTAGGGTGGGGCACGTTTATGAAGCGCATCGGGCTGATTTTGAGCGGGCCGGGCTGGTGCTGGTCACGGGCGCACTGAGCCTCGACACCTTTGAGCGGGTTGACGACAAGTCGGTGTTCACCCGCGAGGCATCGGCGGCCGGACTGGCCTGTATCCCTGCAAACACCGTACACACCCAAGCCGAACTGGAAAGCGCCTACGCCCAGTTGTCCCGTGATGGGCAGGTGTGTGTGAAACCCACGCGCGGTATTTATGGCCAAGGGTTCTGGCGTGTGTCGGAAGACGTCGACCCGTTTCGCAGCTTCGCCAACGCTGATTCCCACGAGGTGAATCTGAATGTCTTCGCGCAGGCGTATGGCCAGTCCGAGCAGCCCAAGCCACTGCTGGTGATGCCCTATATGCCGGGCAGTGAGTGCTCGGTGGACATGGTGTGCGAAGCGGGCAAGGCCGTGGCGTTCGTCGGGCGGCGCAAACAGGGCTTGATGCAAACGTTCGAGCGCGACAGCGATGCCGTGGAACTGGCCCTCCGGGCAGCTGAGCATTTTGGCTGCGATGGCATCGTCAATGTGCAAACCCGTGATGACGCCAGCGGCCAGCCGCATTTGCTGGAGATTAATCTGCGTTATTCAGGTGGTATCGGTTACACACGAGAAACCGGCGTCAACCTGCCGGGAATTTTCGCCACCCGACGTCTGAATCTGCCGCAACCATTGGGCGCATGGCGTGACGATGTGCAGGTCAAGGCCATTACGGTGGCCGTTTCGGTTCGTGGGGAAGAGCTGTTAAGGTGAGCGCCTCTCATTAAGCGTACTGGCACAGGGGAATCAAGGAAGATGAAATTGATGCCGGGAGGCAACGCGCCTCTGCAGTCGGTGCGTTGTGAATTTAACCTGGTTTGCGCGCGGGCCGGGGCGCTGGGCGATTACGCCGGGCTGGCCTTGCTGGCGCTGGATAGCCAGCGTCAACTGGTGACTGAACCTGCGCTGTTGCATCAGCCCCAGCCCTGGGTGCAATGGCACGACACCTGTGGCCTGGCCAAGTTTGCCCTGGCGCTGGATCAACTGCCCGCCACCTGCGAACGCGTGCTGCTGGTGTTGTATGTGTACGGGGCGCTGGGGCCGCTGCGTGAGCTGGGTTCATTTGAGCTAAACGTTGAAGACCAGATCGAGCATGGTCTGTCGCTGGCTGACTACGGCGACAGTGCGATGGTGATTGCCGAGGTGTACCGTCGCCAGGACCAATGGAAGCTTCGTGCATTGGTTGAAGCATCGGCTTACGGTTTGAGTGCATTTGTCCGACACCTGGGCAGCAGTCTGGATGATCGTCACCCGCAACGGGTCAGCACCGATGCCCCTGCCACTGACGCGCGACAAAGCGCGACTGGCACCGGGTTTGCGGTCAGTGCGCAGCATATTCTGACGTGCGCCCACGTGATTGAAGGTTTGAACCATTTGTCCATCGCCTCGTTCGAGGGCCGCTTTCAGGCAGAAGCCGTGGTGGTGGATCGCACGAATGATCTGGCGCTGCTGCGGGTCAGTGGTGCGCCGCCTTTGAGCCCGGTGACGTTTCGTGACGGCATTGGCTGCGAGCTGGGCGAAAGCGTCGTCACGTTGGGCTTTCCGTTGGCCGGGCTGGCGGGTGGCGGGGTGCAAGTCTCCCAAGGTGTGGTATCGGGGCTGTTCGGTCTGCGCGATGATGCCAGCCTGATGCAGTTCACTGCACCGATACAGCCGGGCTCCAGTGGCAGCCCGGTGTTTGACCCGTACGGTCTGGTGGGCGGGTTGGTCACGTCCAGCATGGCAGATGCGCAGAACATGAATTTTGCCGTGAAGGCGGCGCTGGTGCTGGCGTTTCTTGAGGCCGCCCGCGTGCCCGCTCAGCGCGGGCGCAGTGAACGCGCGTTGAGCACGCCCGAGCTGGTTCGGGCGGCGCAGTCGGGTTTATGGCGGATAGACGCCAGCCATCTCCAGTAACGATTTCGTGCTTGTCATAACCCGTTGACTCGCGAATCGTCTCTCACTTTTTTTGTATTTCCAGGTAATCAATTTTAATGAATAGCGGTAACCCCCTGACCGGCTCCAAGGTTTTGCACGCAAACCTTAAGCGTGGTCGTCTCCAGGTTGAGGTCAATGCATCGACCTTTGACCCGGAGGCACTTTTCAGTTTCGCTGAACGTCGTAATCCCAAGCGCGCTTTTTTGTTTGTTTCCCGTGTGCTCGGTCGCCATATACCGGCGCGTCCTTCGTTGATGGCTGACAGTTTCAACGCCCTTGCGGCAAAAATTCCTGCGGACTTGCCCGGCCCAGTGTTGGTGATCGGTATGGCTGAAACCGCCGTCGGCCTTGGCGCAGGTGTGCACAGAGCCTTGAGCCAGACTCGCGATGACACCGTGTACCTGGTCAGCACCCGTCACCCGACCGGCAGTCAATTGTTTGCCCGCTTTGAGGAGGAGCACAGCCACGCCAGTTCGCATTTGCTGCACCTGCCCGCTGATGCGGTCACCCGTGAGCGGATGATGGCGGCGCGCTCGCTGGTGCTGGTGGATGACGAAGCCTCCACTGGCAATACCTTTATTAACCTGTCCAAAGCCTTGGTGGATGCCGGGCTTACGCGCATTGAGCGTCTGGTGACCGCAACCCTGACAGACTGGTCGCAAGACGCCGTGCGTCACGCGATGGGCGATCAAGTGACCAGTGTCTCGTTGCTCGACGGTCGCTACACGTTCCACGAAGATCCCACCGCTGATTTGCCGGACATGCCTGAAGTGGGCAGTGTTGCCCAAGGTGACTGGACGCTGGACCCGCGTCGCGACTGGGGCCGCATGGGGGTGAGCGAACACCGCGATACGCTGGCGCCCGACCTGCACGTCACACCCGGCGAGCGCATTTTGGTCGTGGGCACCAGCGAGTTTGTGTGGCGTCCCTTCTTGCTGGCCGAGCGCCTGGAAAAGGCGGGGGCTGATGTGCATTTCAGTTCCACCAGCCGTTCGCCGATTGCCCTGGGCCATGCCATTGACCATGCGCTGTGTTTTTCCGATAACTACGGGCTGGGCATTCCTAACTTTTTGTATAACGTCGCCCCCGGCCAGTTCGACCGGGTGCTGATTTGCAGCGAAACGCCGGCCGCGGCCGTCGACCCGGCGCTGGTCAGCGCGTTGAATGCGCAGGTGATCGTTGATGACAACTAATCGTCCGCTGGTGTTCGTCGATCTCGACGACACCCTGTTCCAGACCGCCCGCAAAATGGGCGATGAACCCCGTTTTACCGCCACGCTCGACGTTGACGGGCAGCCTAACGGCTTTATGAACGCCACCCAAAAGAGCTTTGTTGAGTGGCTGTTGGCCACCTCTGATGTGGTGCCGGTGACGGCGCGCAGCATCGAAGCCTATCAGCGGGTGCAGTTGCCGTTTGCCCATGGCGCGGTGTGCGCCCACGGAGGCGTGATCCTTGCCGCCGATGGGTCGCTGGACGCCGCCTGGCATGCACGCATGGGCGACTTGCTGGCGCAGGAACAAACCCGTTTGCACCAACTGAGCGAGCACACCCTGGCCATTGGCGCCGAACTGGGTTTTTCGCTGCGCGGCTGGGTGGTGGAGGAACAGGGGCTGGCCCATTACGTCGTCACCAAACACAACAACGAAACCGACGACGCGCTGCTGACCGTGCTGGCCGAGGTCAAGGCGCGGGGTTTGCTGGACGGTTTGTATGTGCATGGCAATGGCAACAATCTGGCGTTTCTGCCGCTGGCGCTGCAAAAGCGCGAAGCCGTGCGCGAATGGATTCGTCGCGATCAGGCGGTCAATGGCAAGCGGCCGATGCTGGGTTTTGGCGACAGTGTGTCGGACCTGGGGTTTATGGCCGAATGCGACTGGTGGGGCACGCCCCGTCGTGGGCAACTGGCCAGCCATGTGATGGCGAGTGTTGACCATGCGTGACGCGTTTGACGGTTTAACCACGGTAGGCAGTGGCAGCTATGCCCCGGATGACGTGCATTTCCTGTTGCGGGCGATGGACATCGACGTCACCGACGTAGAGGAAAAAGAGCGTCTGATTCAGACCCAACAGCGCCACTATTCGGAAATGATCAGTCAGGAACACCCGCCGTCTGACACTCACAAAAGCCTTTACCTGCAAGCGCTGGCGCAAAATGGCGCACGCATGGCCGCCGATGTTCAGGCATTGGCCCTGGCCCTGAATGAGCGGTATCAGGGTTCCTCGATTGCGCTGGTGTCGTTTGTGCGCGCCGGGTTGCCGTTGGGCGTACTGCTGCGTCGGGCGCTGGTTGAAATGGGGCGCGACGCGCGGCACTACGGCATCAGCATCATTCGTGACCGTGGCATCGACAGCGTGGCACTTGAAGCTATCATCAAGACCCACGGCGCCGAGAACATCGTGTTCGTGGACGGCTGGACCGGTAAAGGGGCGATCAGCGGTCAGATTCGCGACAGCCTGGCGGGGGATGCGCGTTTCCCGTCCGAGCCGCGTCTCGTGGTATTGGCCGACCCATGTGGTCGGGCGTGGTTGTCGGCATCGGCCGAAGACTGGTTGATCCCCTCGGGCATCCTGGGGGCCACCGTGTCGGGGCTGGTTTCGCGCTCCATCTGGCCAACTGATCCGGGCCTGCACGGGTGTGTGGTGTATGGGCATTTGGCCGAGCACGACGTGACGCAGGCATTTATCCACAGCATTGAACGCGAGCGCGCGCTATTGGCGCCACAGGCACCGGCGCTGCCGTGGACCTGCGAGCAGGCACATGCGTTGCAACACTCAGCCGTGGCTGCGGTCGAACGTATCTCGACGCGGTTCGGGGTGACCAACCCCAATCGCGTCAAACCGGGCATTGCCGAAGCCACGCGCGCGGTGATGCGCCGCGTGCCGGACCACGTGCTGGTCCGCAGCCGCGACGATCAGGATGTGCAATTGCTGATGCACCTGACCCGTCAGGCCAATATTGACGTCGAAGAGGCGGGCGATGAGCTGGGGCCTTATCGGGCCGTGACCGTGATCAGGAGTGTTCGTTGATGATCAGACATTCCGCTTATGCCTTGGGCGCCACGCTGTATATGCCCGCCACCCGTGCGGACATTCTGGATGTGGTGTTTGGCGAGAAGATTCAAGGGTTGCGCTCATTGGTGGTGTGCCTGGAAGACGCTGTCGCCGAGACCGACGTGCAGCAGGCGCTGTCCAATCTCAAGCATCTGTTATTGGGAATAGAAGCCCGGGGCGGACGACCGTCCGGCGGGCCGATTCTGTTTGTTCGCCCCCGGGATGCGGAAATGGCGGCGGTGCTCAACGAGTGGTCGTTGATGCGTCACGTCGATGGTTTTGTGGTGCCCAAATTGCGCCTGAGCAACATTCGTCAATGGCAACAAGCCGTTACCCGTCACGAACTGATGCTGATGCCGACGCTTGAAACCCAGGAGGTGTTCGATCCGGGGGCCATGGTGGAACTGCGTGACGCCATGCTGGAACAGTTGCCGGGACGTATCATCGCCCTGCGCATTGGCGGCAATGACCTGATGGGCTGCCTGGGCTTGCGGCGCAGCCCGGCCCTGACGCTTTACAGTACGCCCATGAGTTACGTGATCCCGATGTTGTGCGGGGTGATGGGCGCGGCGGGTTTTGCGCTGACGGCGCCGGTGTTTGAACAGCTCAATACACCGCATCTGCTGGAGCAGGAGCTGGCATTGGACATGGCGCACGGGCTTGTGGGTAAAACCGCGATACACCCGTCGCAAATCACGGTTATCCACAAGGCGTTGCAAGTCACCCTTGAAGATTTGAACAGCGCACGCCAAATACTGAGTGAGTCGGCGCCCGCGGTGTTCAAGTTCAACGACGCCATGTGCGAGCCGGCAACACATTACAAATGGGCGCAAACCGTTATCGAACGCGCTCATTGGCAAGGGGTTCGCACAGAGTGCGGTAACCCTTCCGACACTTTTGGAGGCAGCCTGAGATTGGCTGAATGGGTAGGTTGAACAACGTTTTAAATAAACCGGTTACAAATAAACAGGTGCTGTCGGCGTTCGACTTCGACGGCACGCTGACCTATCACGACAGTTTTGTACCGTTTTTACGCTTTGCGTTCGGCAATCGGCTGTTTGCCATGCGTCTGTTCCGGATGATTCCAGCGACGCTCAGCTACTTGCTGGGGCAGATTTCCCGCAACGACCTGAAGGAAAAGCTCATCACGGTCTATCTGACAGGTGCCAAAGTCGCGTGGGTTGAAGAGCGTGCTGAAGCATTTTGTGACGTTTCGTGGCAGCGGTTAATGCGGCCTTTGGGCTTAACATCTGTCGCCCATCAACGAGAGCAGCAGGCGCTCGTGACCATTTGCTCGGCATCGCCTGAATTGGTACTCAAACCGTTCGCCAAAAAACTGGGTATCGGCTTGATCGGCACTCAACTGGAGGCGGTAAACGGCGTGCTGACCGGCGAAATCAGCGGCACTAACTGCCGGTGTGAACAAAAAGTCATCCGTCTGGAGGCGCAATACGGGCCTTTGGACCAATACACATTGCGCGCCTGGGGTGACACCCGGGGCGATGAACAAATGCTCGGCGCCGCTCAAGAGCCCCACTGGCGTGAATTTCATGCGCTGTGGCGCCGCAAGCGGCCGCTTGACGTGTGCTTGCGTGAAGAACTGTAAGCACTGCTCGTCATATACAGGCGTTAGATTAGGTTAAACAGCACGTTGTGCATCGATGCAGACAAGGAGACGCTTCATGGCCATTTCGCTGTCCAAGAACCAAACCATTTCCCTCGAAAAAGAAGCCGGAACCGGTCTCAAGAAAATCCGCATGGGCCTGGGCTGGGACCCGGTCAAACCCAGCGGTTTTTTTGCCAAGCTACTGAACAGTGACAGCGCCATCGACCTGGATGCGTCGTGCATCGTGCTCGACAGCGACAAGCAATCGCTGGACCTGGTGTGGTTTCGCGAACTCAAGTCCAAGGATGGCTCCATCGTCCACTCGGGCGACAACCGCACTGGCGAGGGGGACGGCGACGACGAGTCGATTCAGGTCAACCTTGAGAAATTACCCGCCAACGTCAAGCACCTGGTGTTTACCGTGAACTCGTTCACCGGGCAGAACTTTGAAGCGGTCGAGAACGCTTACTGCCGTATCGTCGATGAAGTCAGCGGCAAAGAACTGGCGCGTTTTGTTTTATCGGAAAAAGGCCGTCACACCGGCCTGGTCATGGCGAACCTGAGCCGCACCTCTGCAGGTTGGGACTTCACCACCCTCGGCACCGTGGCCAATGGCCGTACTGCACAGGATCTGGTTAACGATGCCGCTCGGGCGGTGCGCGCATGAGCACATTGACGCCGGGTGCCAACACCTCCGTTTCCGCGGGCGTGCAAACCGTCACCATCACCTACACCCCGGTTGCGGGCGCTGACCTGGACGTTTCGGCGTTCTTGCTCACCGATACTGGCAAGGTGCGTGGCGACAACGACATGTGTTTCTTCGGCCAGCAAAGCGTCAACAATGGCGCGGTCAAGCTGGTCGAATCAGCGGCGGGGCGCACGGTCTTCAGTTTGAACCTGGAGGCGATCGATCAGGCCGTCGAGAAGGTCGCTCTGACGGCCACCATTTACGAGAACAAGGCCAAATTCGCGGCGTTCCCGGTTTTGAATGTGTCGATCAGTGGCGGCATCGAAGCGCCGATCCCGACCCAGGGCATGCAAGAAACTGCCTTGATCCTGGGTGAGTTTTATCGTCGCCAGGGCGCGTGGAAGTTCCGTTGTGTGGCACAGGGCTTTGCGGGCGGGCTTGCCCCTCTGGCTCAGCACTTCGGGGTGGACATCGCGGCGCCTGCTCCGTCAGCCGCTCCGACCCCCGCACCTGCGCCCGTTGCCGCCCCTGCAGCCCCGGCCCCCGCGTCGAAAGTGAACTTGTCGAAAATCACCCTCGACAAACAGCGCCCGTCGATCAGCCTTGATAAGAAAGACGGCGACTTCGGCGAGATCAAAATCAACCTGAACTGGAACCGCAGCTCTCAAAACAGTGGCGGCGGCGGTTTCTTTGCCTCGTTGCGCGGCAAGTCGGGCGGTATCGACCTTGACGTCGGTTGTCTCTATGAAATGGAAAACGGCAGCAAAGGCGCGGTACAGGCCCTGGGCAATGCCTTTGGCGATTTCCGTGACGCACCGTTTATTCAACTGATGGGCGATGACCGCACGGGTTCGGTCAGTGATGGCGAATGGCTGCGCATCAACGGTAAGGAATGGCGCCAGATCCGCCGCGTGCTGGTGTACGCATTCATTTACGAAGGCGCACCTAACTGGCAGGCGACGGATGGCGTCATCACCTTGTATATCCCCGGCGAAGCCCCGATTGAGGTGCGTTTGAGTGAAGAGGGCGGCAGCAAAGGCATGTGCGCCATCGCTTTGCTCGAAAACGTGGGTGGTAGCGTGCGGGTCAACCGCAAGGTGGAATTTTTCAAAGGGCATTCAGACATGGACAAAGCCTTTGGCTGGGGCATGCGCTGGGCTGCCGGATCCAAATGAGCGTTCTGTGAATGGCCGCCTGCCGGAGCAGGCGGCGCTCCCTCAATTTCTGACAAGGTAACTCCCATGCTCGAATGGCTGAAAACCAATGCGACGGCTGCCCGCGACAAACTCTCGGCAGAAGTCAGCAAGTTCAAGAACCGTGAATTCATGGAAGCCGTGGTTTCCGGGTGCGCGCTGGTGGCCGCTTCCGATGGCGACATCAGCAGCAGTGAAAAGCAAAAGATGGTCGGCTTTATCCAGAACTCGAATGAGCTGAAGGCATTTGACGTGAAAGACGTCATCAAGTCCTTCAACGCCGTGTGCGAAAAATTCGAATTCGATCAACAGATCGGCCGTGCCGAAGCACTGAAGTCGATCGGTCAATTACGTAAAAAAGAAGATGCCGCGCGTCTGCTGGTGCGCGTGTGCTGCGCCATCGGCAGTGCTGACGGCAACTTCGATGAAAGTGAGCGGGCTGCTTGCCGCACCATCTGCAATGAGCTGGGGCTGAACCCTGGCGATTTTGATCTCTGAGGACATCATGGAAAACACGGCAATTGGCTTTCCGCCAACGACCATCGCGGTATTTGTGGCTTTGGCGGTCATTGCTCTGGCAATCGACCTGTTCACGCACAAAAGCGATAAACCGGTCACGCTGACCAATGCGGCCGTCTGGTCGATCTTTTGGGTGCTGATCTCCCTCGCGTTTGCGGGTTACTTGTACTACGCCCACGGCCCGAGCGTGGCCAGCCTGTTCGTGACCGGTTACGCGCTCGAAAAAGTGCTCAGCGTCGACAACCTCTTTGTGTTCATGGCGATTTTTGCCTGGTTCAAAATACCGGACGCGCTGCGCCACCGTGTTTTGTACTGGGGGATCATCGGGGCCATCGTTTTCCGTCTCATCTTCGTGGCTATCGGTACGGGCTTGCTGGCGTTCGGCCCATGGGTCGAAGTGCTGTTCGCCGTGGTCGTGGCCTGGACGGCGATCATGATGCTGCGTGGGAGCGAAGACGACGAAGACGAGGATTATTCCCAGCACATTGCTTACCGGTTTGCGAAAAAACTCTTCCCGGTTTGGCCGAAGCTGCACGGGCATAATTTCTTTGTTTCACGCACAGAGCTTGAAAAAGAGATCACGAAGCCGCAGAACAAGGGAATGACCCTGGTGGGCAAGGGTGCTTTGTTCGCAACACCGTTGTTTTTGTGTGTTGTGGTGGTTGAGGTGTCGGACATCTTGTTCGCCTTCGACTCCGTACCGGCAGTGATCGCCGTGAGCCGCGAACCGTTGATCGTGTACTCGGCCATGATGTTTGCGATTCTGGGCCTGCGGACCATGTACTTCGTACTCGAAGCCCTGAAGCGCTACCTCGTTCACCTGGAAAAATCGGTTATCGCGCTGTTGTTCTTTATTGCCGGCAAGCTGGCCCTGAACGCCACCGATCACCTGTTTGGCCATGGCATCAGCATCGATCCGAACACCAGCTTGATCGTTGTATTGGTGGTATTGGCCATAGGTATCGTGGCCAGCGTCATCTTTCCCGGTAAAGATGAAGAGCAATCTGACGTCAAAAACGACACGAACGCTTGATCGCATATTTATTAAGGAGAATCACTCATGGCACTTTCCCTCACTAAAGGCGGCAACCTGTCGTTGACCAAGGAAGCCCCTGGGATGACCAAAGTCCTCGTTGGACTGGGTTGGGATGCCCGTTCTACGGATGGTACGGAGTTTGACCTGGATGCCAGCGCCTTCCTGCTCAAGGCTGACGGCAAAGTACGCGCCGATTCTGACTTCATTTTTTACAACCAGCTTAAAAGTGTTGATGGCTCGGTAGAGCACACCGGCGACAACCGTACCGGCGAAGGTGACGGAGATGACGAGGCGATCAAGGTCGACCTGTCAAAAATACCGGCTGATATCCACAAGATCGCTTTTACGGTCACCATCCACGAAGCTGAAGCCCGGCGTCAAAGCTTCGGTCAGGTGCGCAATGCGTTTATCCGCATTGTGAATCAGGACACCAACGTCGAGGTGGGACGTTATGACTTGGATGAAGACGCCAGCACCGAAACAGCGGTGATTTTTGGTGAGCTGTATCGCCACGGCACCGAGTGGAAATTCCGTGCGGTAGGCCAAGGTTTTAACGGTGGCCTCAAGCCTCTCGCTGAAAGTTTCGGTCTGAAATTTTAATCGTCACCCCACCAACTCTCTCTATAAGGGTTCACGAACATGGCAGTAAGTCTGAGTAAAGGCGGCAACGTTTCCCTGACTAAAGAAGCCCCCGGTCTGACAGAAGTGGTTGTAGGTCTGGGTTGGGATCCACGTGTAACGGATGGTACGGAGTTTGACCTCGACGCCTCGGTATTCATCCTTGGTGAGAATGGCAAAGTGCTGAATGACGGCAGCTTTGTGTTTTACAACAACAAGACGTCGCCGGACGGCAACGTTGTGCACCAGGGTGACAACCGTTCGGGCGCGGGCGATGGCGATGACGAACAGGTCAACGTGAACTTGGCCGGCTTTGCACCGGAAACCAAGAAGCTGGTGTTCGCCGTCACCATTCACGACGCCGATGCACGCAAGCAGAGTTTTGGTCAGGTTTCGAACGCGTATATCCGCGTTCTGAGCAAAGCGGACGGTAAAGAGATTGCGCGCTACGACCTGAGTGAAGATGCATCGACCGAAACCGCGATGAATTTCGGCGAGCTGTATCACCATAATGGCGAGTGGAAGTTCAAGGCCATCGGCCAAGGCTATGCGGGTGGCCTGGCGGCCCTGGCCTCAAGTTATGGCGTTAACTTGGGCTAAAGCGTTGCGTTAATTAAAAGGCTCTTTCCGGAAACGGGAAGGGCCTTTTTTATGCGGTCGCGAGGAGGGTGTCATCGATTTCGGATGTAGGCGTATTGCACGCTCAAACGCAGCCTTTTCAACATCCCTCATTTGCGCAACTTTTCGTACTGCAAACCGGCTGTTTTTTACCGGCCCCGAATTCGTCGAGTCTTAATAACCAGGGCCTGCAGCCTATTGCGCCATTAATTGCAGAGGAGTGAGCCAATAGTTGCGCAATCGAAGGCATCAAGTGTCTGTTTATATGATTTTTTAGTTGCGCTCAGCTTTCAAACCCCCGATGCATAAGGGGTTCAGCTGTTCTGGCACAAGTCTTGGATTACAGGGGCACCTGCAAACAGTATTCGCAGGTTTACCCTATGGATTCCAAGGAGAGAGTTATGGCTACGCCAGCGTATATGTCCGTCACCGGTGAAAAACAGGGGTTGATCACCAATGAAGCCTTCACGGCAGATTCAGTGGGGAACTCCTATCAGGAAGGGCATGAAAACCAGGTCATGGTCCAGGCGTTCAGTCACCAGGTCATCATTCCACGTGATCCTCAATCGGGTCAGCCAACCGGGCAGCGCGTTCACAAGCCTGTGTGCGTTACTAAGGTTTTCGACAAGGCTTCTCCATTGCTGTGGGCGGCACTGACATCAGGTGAGCGCATGAGCGAGGTTGTCATCCAGTGGTACAGAACGTCTGCCAATGGCACTCAGGAGCATTACTACACCACCAAGCTTGAAGACGCGATCATCGTTGAGATCAATGGGTACATGCATAACTGTCAGGACCCGGAAAATGCTCATTTCACGCACCTGGAGGACGTGCATTTCACGTATCGCAAAATCACCTGGACGCACGAAGTGTGCGGCACTTCGGGGTCGGATGACTGGCGCTCGCCGAATGTCTAAAGCTGGGGCTTCGCTCTAGCCTGTTATCGGCCCTTACGAGGGCCGATAACTGCTTCAAAAATGGATGTCATGCTTTCATACCAGCGGTTTAATCAGCACCCTGAGACTTGTCTTCTCAATCCCTCCCTTTCGCGCTGAGCCCCCTCTCGGTCAATCCCCCTCGATAACCTGTTGAATTGGCATAAAAAGAAGCCGATCCACTACGTTGCAGGTATCCTGCCTGCCGCGCCTCAATGGCTCTGTGTTTCGCAGGATTCTCAGCAGCCTCGATTGTTTTATCGAATTTTTCAGCGTTACAGATTGCGATAACGTCGCAGTCGGCCATTGTGTATTAGGCTTACCGGCACGCAGTGCCCCAAGTCGTCCTCTGGATCGCTGAAGGGGACGCGACTTGATGTCCGCAAGGATCCTCTCGTCGAGGCTTGGCATTCGACAAGATGGTGTGGGACGGATGCTCACCGAATGTGTAGGAATTAAACATGCTTAAGCGTAAAGGGATCATTTTGGCTGGCGGATCTGGCACCCGCCTTCATCCGGCGACATTGGCTATTTCAAAGCAGCTATTGCCGGTTTATGACAAGCCGATGATCTATTACCCGCTCACCACACTGATGTTGGCCGGGATTCGCGATATTTTGATCATCTCGACGCCACAAGATACTCCGCGTTTCTCTCAATTGCTGGGCGATGGTAGCCGTTGGGGCCTGAACATAGCGTATGCCGTGCAAGACTCACCCGACGGCCTCGCACAAGCGTTCATCATCGGTCAGGACTTTATTGGTAATGACCCATGCGCACTGGTGTTGGGCGACAACATCTATCACGGTCACCAGTTCAACGAACTGCTGCACAGCGCCATGCAGCGTGAGACAGGCGCTAGCGTGTTCGCCTACCACGTGAAAGACCCGGAACGCTATGGCGTGGTGGAATTCGACAATCAGGGCAAAGCCATCAGCCTTGAAGAAAAACCGCTCAAGCCCAAGTCCAACTATGCCGTGACGGGCCTGTATTTCTACGACCAGCAAGTGGTGGACATCGCCAAGAGCATCAAGCCTTCAGCCCGTGGTGAACTGGAAATTACCGATGTTAATCGCATCTACATGGAGCGGGGCGAAATGTCGGTTGAGATCATGGGGCGCGGTTATGCCTGGCTCGACACCGGCACGCACCAGTCACTGCTCGAAGCGAGTCTTTTCATTGCCACGCTGGAACACCGCCAGGGCCTGAAAGTCGCCTGCCCTGAAGAAGTGGCGTTTCGACAAAAGTGGATCAGTGCCGAGCAACTGGAAGCGCTCGCTGAGCCGCTGTGCAAAAACGATTACGGTCATTACCTGAAACGCCTTCTGCTAGAGAAGATCTACTGATGAAAACCACCCCTCTGGACATACCCGACGTCGTGCGATTCGAACCCAAGGTCTTTGGGGATGATCGCGGGTTTTTCTTTGAAAGCTTCAACCACCGCCAGTTTGAAGACGCCATCGGGCGTTCGGTGCAATTTGTTCAAGACAACCATTCCCGCTCCGTGAAAGGCGTTCTGCGCGGCCTGCATTATCAGCTTCACCGCGCCCAGGGCAAATTGGTGCGTGTGGTGCACGGAGAAGTATTCGACGTGGCCGTGGATATCCGGCGCAGCTCGCCGACGTTCGGCAAATGGGTAGGCTCGTACCTTTCCGCTGAAAACAAGCACCAGTTGTGGGTGCCAGAAGGGTTTGCCCATGGTTTTGTCGTGCTGTCCGACAGCGCAGAGTTCCTCTACAAAACCACAGACTATTACGCGCCGGAACACGAGCGTTGCATCAGTTGGAATGATCCTGCAATCGGCATCGACTGGCCTCTAAAGGGCGAGCCCGCATTGTCCGGTAAAGACCGTCAGGGCAAGTGCCTGGCGGACGCAGACGTTTTCTAGGATCGCGCCAAGGTTTAACCGAGGTCAGCCGCCGGTGGCGAGCTGGGAGACGATTGTTTAACCAAGTTTCTCGGCTCCACGTCTGATCCCAAAACGCCTGTGGCGGGCCGTACACACGCACGATGACCAGAAAACCTAGGCTTAGAAAACTATGCAGGGTGAGCGCGTGCCAGATGTCTTAGGCGCAGGCTGTGGTGACAAAGTATTTGTTCAACTCGAACCTGGCAATCGCCACATTCTCTAACGAGTGCCCCGACAGTGCTCGTTTGGCTTTGTTCTCTGCCTTGCGCTGGCGGCTGGCCAGGTGGTGGGCTCACGCAGGCATGAGAGCTACTTCTGACGCCGTTGTGGTGTTCCAAACATTGGCACCAGCACGCTTGGGATACCCGTTAGAACGCTGCGTGTCTGGATTCCGATAGACGGTGCTTTTTAAGCGCCACGCATTAATGAATCGGCATCGAATCTATCAAGCAAATGGCCGTGTAAACATTAGCTTGGTGACCAACTGCTGATGATCATGGCCCCTGTGCGTACGATGCTCCAGTCGTAGGTACAGAGGCTCCCAGCAAACGACTCCGTCAGTGACTACTGTGTTGGCTAAGTCGGCTCTTGAAGAATTGCTCAGTCTCTTTGTCGGTGCAGTACAGGTAGCAACCCTTCATACCGCGAGTCATCAAGGTTCGGTACGTATTTTTGATGATCAGGTCAGTTTCTTTTTTCGCCAGAGCAGGTTGCTCCTTCATCATTTTTTTCCAGCCGCGAATCGATTTATCGTGTTTGTCGCGCTCATTCGGGGATGTCACAACATTGCCATCACGTACGACCAAGTCTGGGCCGATAATGACTCCGATATAGTCGACTTCCAAACCTTGGCAGGTATGAATGCAGCCAACCTGCTCGATGGAGTTCTCAGCGATGATCCACAGGCTGCCATCCTGATCCAGGTTCCATTGTCGCGTGTAGTCACCGATGACGATATCGGCAGCGTTAGGATCTTTCTTGCTCAACCAAGGCCAACAGTAGCCCGCGACTACGCGAGCCTTATTTCCATGGTTTTTCTCATCGATGGCGTCATGTAGCGCCTGAGGCGAGTCGAACACCTTGAACTCGTACTCCGCGGTGTCGAGCGTCGGATTTGCTGTCGAGCGAATGCCAAGCACGTCATCCAGCCATGCCATGTAACCGTCAGAACCACTGCAGCGAAACTGTGAAGACAGCACATATTCCTCGACCACAGCCCCCTTGGCTTTGGCAAAGGCGCGTATCGCCTGCTTGCTGCCTATGTCGCTCAGGGTCACACGTTGGTCTTCATCGATGAAGAAAATTGAGCATTTCGCTGATTCAATCAGCTCCTTGATCTGGTTTTCGCCAAGGTTCCCATAAAGCCCGCTTTTCTCATTCAGCCGGTGAGCTTCGTCCACGATAAGCGCATCGAATGTGTTGGGCTCAGTGTCGATGAACGCCCCAGAGCCTGAAAAGAAATTCGAGAAATGGCTGCGTTTGATGGTGCCAACCAGTTTGCTTTCGTAGACCTTGCGTGGGGCGGCATTCTTCGAAACATATTTGCTTAACAGCCTCAATTCTGTGAGTCTCACCAGCAAATTGATAGCCACAACAGTTTTCCCGGTGCCCGGTCCCCCCTCAATGATTAGCACCTTTGGTGCCTGGTCCGAGGCTTCACTTGATGCCGCAAGCGCCGATTCAAAAATTGCTTTTTGATCGTCAATCAACACGAACTCTGGCTTGCCTGTCATCAGCCCTTCGAGGGCTTCGGCTAGCGCTTTGGACGGGCGGATTTTCCCATCGGAAAGTTCGTAGAGAACCTCTTTGTTGTCGCCGTGAGCAATATGCTTTTTCAGGAAGCTTCTGAGTTTAGTGAGCTCGTCCGGCCCTTTCAGGAATAGTGGGGCTTTGCTGATGTGGGCCGCGTAGTGAGCGGAGTCGATGATGCCGTCGCTGACGTAGTTATGAAGGTAGGCACACGGATGGATCTCGATGCTTTTGTCATACACCGCCTCATTGAAACCCTCCAGCAGCGCGGCGTATGACCATACCTGATAGGACGGGTGAATGGTCTCAACGAGGCCGCCACCCAATGCCGTTTTGACGATGGCATCCTTGGTAGTGGCGTTGGCCTTGCTCCATTGCTTCAATTCGATCAACACGGCTTTTTTTGCCTGATTTTCGTCGCGACCGGTCAGCAGAAAATCGATTCGCTTCGACGACTGCGGAATGTGCAGCTCAATGGCCAGACCCGCGTTGCTCGGCAGGCCTTCATCCCGAAGGACCTTGGCCATGTACGTTAGCGACCCTTGCCACGACCTGATTTCCGACCTGCCAACGGTCTTGCCGGTGGCTTCCTTGAAATGCCTGAGGATCACGTCCTCGATATCATCGTTATCGTTGTCTTTTAGAAATTGCTGTTTGGTCGCAGCGTAAACGATCACGGGCTGTCCTTAGATTCGGGTTGATCAGAGTCGGTCGTACTTTTTGCTGCTGCTTCTGGCTTTATCTACGGGATACTTCCGGCCATTTGAGGCGAGCTTCTGCGTCACTGCTTCGTTGAGGTCAATGCCAAGTACGCTGCTCAGGCGAACCAGGTACATCAGTACGTCCGCCAGTTCATCCTTTACAGCCAGGCCGATTTCAGGATCTTTAGCTGCAGAAAGCGAATCGGCATCACTCATCCATTGGAAAATCTCGCACAGCTCTCCTACCTCACCAGTGAGAGCCAGAATGAGATTTTTGGGGGAGTGGAACTGTTGCCAGTCGCGATCATCTGCGAAACGCTGAAGGGATGCGGCAAGCTTCACTACGTCAACCAGTGGCGCGGATGAGCTGTCGGAGTCACTCACGGGGTTATCTCTTGGGTATCAATGGGGGGCAAAAAATGTGCAGGGAATTTGGATTTGGATTGTAAGAGTTTTCGTTGTTCGCGCGAGTTTTTTATGTTTTTCTCTCACGCGCTGTCTGCTGGCCGAATTGCTCGCCAGCGTTCGCTATATCCTTTCGGCATGGCGAAGAGAGCCGGCTACAAACAGGTCTTCCAGTGCCTGTCGGCGGGCGGGCCCCAGCGGTGATCTTGTAGTGGTCTAATGAAACCGGACACCCATTTAGGCGAGAATGCTCGCCAGATCGAGGTGTCAGATGACCAAACAACGCCGCTCCTTTACTCCTGAATTCAAGCGCGAGGCTGCCGACCTTGTGCTCAAACAAAACTACAGCTACATCGAAGCCAGCCGTTCACTCGGCATTGGCGAGTCGGTTCTGCGCCGTTGGTGGGTTGGCCGGCTTCAGCAGAAACGCACGGGCGTCACCCCCGCAGAGCAAGGCGTTGCCCCCAGAGAAGCAAAAAAACCAGGAGCTGGAAGCTCGAATCGCTCGTCTCGAACGAGAGAAATCGATACTAAAAAAGGCTACCGAGCTCTTGATGTCGGAAGATCTCGAGCGTACGCGCTGATCCATCAGCTAAGCGTCCACGAGCTTGTTGATCGCTTGTGCCAGGTATTCGAAATCCCCCTTCGACTTATTACGGCCATCCCAGGGTGGTGAGAGAATCCGATTACGCAGTCGAGTCAACGAACTGTTCACTCAAAGTCGAAGCGCTGCTGGCAGCCGCAGTATCGTGTCGATGATGCAGGAAGATGGTGAGCAAATCGGGCGTTTCAAAGTGCGTGGCTTGATGTGGGAACTGGGGTTGATCAGCGAGCAGTCGGGCTCGCATGCCTACAAAAAAGCAACGGTTGAGCGACCTGACATTCCAAATACGCTGAATCGTGAATTAAATGTTCCTGAGCCAAGCGAGGTTTGGTGCGGTGATATCACCTACATCTGGGCGCAAGGGAAATGGCACTATCTGGTCGTGGTTATGGATCTCTATGCTCACCGGATAGTGGGCTGGGCGTTGTCAGGAAAGCCGGATACTGACTTGGTGACTAAGGCTCCCTTTAGTTCAAAATTAGAACAAGGACACACAGGGGGATACACGGCGGGAAGGTATAGGGGGAGACAGGGATGGATAGCCAGAAACAAGAAAACCCGCACGAGGCGGGCTTCTTGGGTGTTTCGCAGACTGTCTGAGACAGGTCTGGACAGCTATTTGGTGGAGCCGGGGGGATTTGAACCCCCGTCCGCCAGTACTCCGCTGTCGGTACTACATGCTTAGCCGTTTCTATTAAGTTAACCCTCAGCGACCCGAAGGGCAGGGTGCTTTGGGCGAGTTGTGTAAGTTTTAGCCGCTTCGTCCACAACGTACTGCACGGCGATCCTGTTCTATATGACAATCACTTCAGGTTTACAGGCATCCCCTAGTGATTGCTGGACCCGAAGGTACCAGGAGGATGGCTAAGGCAGCTTACGCTGCGAGAGCTTGACCCTCGTAGGTTTCGTCATTGGCAACTATAGAAAGTTGCAACAGTGGATTTACGAGTTCTGTTACCAACTCGGCATGCACCTAGAGTTTCGCAACCGGCGTCGAATCCTAAACGGCCCCGATGCTTGCTGTGCATAACCAGCAAGCTTGCGGAGTCTACGCCAATCTGACGCAGAAGGCCAATCTCAAGGCTTAATTGCTTTTGTCGCCCTTGTTGATGTCCTGGATACGCTTGAGCAATTGTGTGGTGGTGGCGATGCAAGCCGCTTTGTCGCCCTTGGCTTGTTCGGACTTTGCTTTCTCTATGCCCGTCTTGATGTCGTCGCTGGTGTTTTCGCTGGTCTGCCCGGAGGTCTCCATCGCAGAATCGATTTCCTGCAAGTTGATGGCGCACAGGTCATCTTTTGCGGGCTCATTGGCGAACACCGGAGAGGCCAACATTGCAGCAGCCACAAACAGGCCAGCAAGCGCGGTACGTTTCATGGGGAAAACTCCTTGTGCAGACGTTAGGCCCGGTGGCTCCGGGCTCGGTTATAAGCCCAAAACAATGGGGCTCAAGCCAATTGACTATAGCCGTGCTCAAGGGTTCTGCTTTTAATTGGCCATCATGGGATTAATTATTTTGTCCTGCGGTGAGCGACGGTGTGAGGGCGCGATCACGTGCGACTTCGCAGGCGCCCGCAGACGCTGAAATTGAGGGTTTCGTAGGCCTCATCCCTTTCATTCCGTCGAAACTTCCTAGAAAATCCCGTTCGCTTGCGCCAGTCCAGTTCAGGGCATAGTCTCGGCCCATCGCTGCTCATCAGCGGTCGGGTTTAGTCGCCTGGCTTTCAAACTTGGCGCAAGGCGCCACCTTCCAGAGGCGCTTTTTTTGGCCTCCGCGTTATGGTGGCCGTGCGCAGGGCGCCTTCGGGTGCGCCGGTTTCCAAGTTTGCCGGTCGACTAACCTGCGTACGGCTGCCACCCCCAATCGTTTAGTCGCGACTGTTGGCAGCTCCCTAAATTTGGAGAGCCCCATGAGCAAGATCACCCCTGATCCACCCTTGTTTACCCTGCAAGATGCTGCTCCGTGCGATTCACAGTCGCTGGACCGGGCCGCCGCCGAACGCGCCCTTCGTTATTACCGGCTCGACCTTAAGCCCACGTGGCACACGGGCACGCACCCGTATGCCGCCCCCAGCAGTGTCAATTTAGAAGCGGCTTTGGCCCAAGCGTCAGACTTGTTGCGCTGCGCGGGCGCTTCGGCGAGTGAGGCGGGGAATGGTTTGAGCGGGCACACGCGCCATTTGGTGTTGTCGGTCATGCACCTGGTGGAGCTGGCCAGGGAGCATGTCGACAAATCGCTGGACGGTTTGACGACGCACTGAGCAGGACGCGCCTGAGTGCAAGCAGGCGCGTCACATTGACCGAACGCCCTAAGGCTGTAGCGCTTTAGCCGTGGTGACCCGATCCACCAAATACACCAACCCGTGGTAGTCGATACCGCCGTGTTGCGTCAGACCAATCTCGCACGTGCGGCTGGTGGAAATGCCTTCGCTGCAGTGCTGCACGGCGTCTTTCAAGCTGCGCAGCGAGTGGGCATTGAGCTCAGGCGTGGTAAAGCCTTTATCTCCCGCAAAGCCACAACAGTGAATGCCTTCTGGGATGACCACTTCCTGGCTGCATAACCGCGCAATATCGATCAGTGCCTGACTTTCGCCCAAGTGTTGCGTGCTGCACGTAACATGCACGGCAATCGGCGCCGGTTGCGGGGTGAACCGCAACTTATCCACAAGGTAGGTGCGAATGAAGCGCACCGGGTCGTACAGGTCGAGGCGGGTGTCGCCCAGATCTTGCACCAGTCGCAGGGTACACGGGCTGGTGTCGCAGTAGATCGGGTCAAGCCCGCCACGGCTGGCGTGCAGCAAGGCGCCAATCAGTTCCTGACGCTTGTGTTCTGCCTGTTCGGCATACCCTTTTGAAGCAAACGGCTGGCCGCAACACAGGCTGTCCAGGTTGTCGGGGAAGACGACTTGGTAACCGGCTTTTTCCAGCAGCCCCCGGGTTTTGTCCAACAGGGACATTTGTTCGCGGTCGCCTGCTGCGGGGCCCATGACACGGGACACGCACGCCGCCAGGTACACCACGCGCGGGCGTGCATCGTTGATCGGCGGGGTGAAGCGTATCGCCCGCTCAGGTTGCGGCATGGCGTTGGTCCACTGGGGCACGCGCCCTTTACTGGCCTTGGTCAGGGTGGCAGACAGCCGGGCCAGACGCGGCGCGCCCAAGAGCATGCGCGCGCCATTGGCCACATGCAGCGTAAAACGCGCCCCTTGCAGCGTGGTCGCAAAGTGATTGCCCAGCCAGTCGGCCGTTTTGACATGATCGGCGTTGCGGGCGCGCAGTTTCTTCACCAGTTCGCCGGTGTTAATGCCGACCGGGCAACGTTGCGCACACAAGCCGGTCGCCGCGCAGGTGTCGATGCCTTGGTATTCGTAGGCTTTTTCCAGCTCGCGGGTGTCCACCCCGGCGCGTTTTTTAGCCTGAATGTCACGCCAGATCACGATTCGCTGGCGCGGGCTAAGGGTCAAGCCCTTGGCCGGGCACACCGGTTCGCAAAACCCGCACTCAATGCACTTATCCACAATCTCGTCGGCGGCGGGCAGGGGTTTGAGGTGTTTGAGGTGGATCTGTGGGTCGTCGCTGAGTACGACGTCCGGGTTCAGGATGCCCTGTGGGTCGAGCAAACGCTTGAGCGACCACATCAGTTGATAAGCATCGCTGCCCCATTCCAGTTCCACGAAGGGCGCCATGTTACGGCCGGTGCCGTGTTCAGCCTTAAGCGAGCCGCCGAATTCCACAGCGACCAACTGGGCTACGTCATCCATGAACGCCTGATAACGTGCGACTTCTTCCGGGCTGTTGAAGCCTTGGGTGAAGACGAAGTGCAGGTTGCCCTCTAGCGCGTGTCCGAAAAGGATCGCTTCGTCGTAGTGATGCTTGTCAAACAGCTCAATCAGGCGGTTTACGCCGATGGCCAATTGTTCGACGGGGAAGGTCACGTCTTCGATGATGACTGTGGTGCCGGTTTTGCGCACGGCGCCCACGGCGGGGAAGGTGTCTTTGCGGATGGCCCACAGCTTTGCGTTTTCGACCGGGTCTTCAGTGAAATCGACTTGTTTCTCGACAGGAAATGCCGACAGCGAGCCCATGATGTGCGCCAGTTGTTCGTGTAACAACGTCTGCGTGGCCGCCCGAGATTCGATCAAGAGTGCGCAGGCATTGGCCGGCAGTTGCTGTACGAAAGCAGGCATGCCGGGCTTGTCCTGCACAGAACGCAGGCTGCGGCGATCAAGCAGTTCAACGGCGGACACTGGTTGGCTTTTCAACACCGTCACGGCGGTACAGCAGGTTTCCACGTCCGGGAACACGATCAGCGCCGAGGCTTTGTTGGGGTGATCGATGACCGTGTCGTAGGTGACCGAACTGATAAAGCCCAGGGTGCCTTCACTGCCCACCAACAAGTGGCTGAGGATATCCAGCGGGTCGTCGAAATCCACCAGGGCGTTGAGCGACAGGCCTGTGGTGTTTTTCAGACGGTATTTGTGGCGGATTTTTGCTGCCAACTCAGTGTTTGCGCGGGTCTCGAGGGCCAATGTCGCCAGCTGTTCGAGCAGTGCGCTGTGGCTTTGACGGAACGCGGCCACGTTGGCTGCATCTTCGGTGTCGATGCGTGTGCCGTCGGCCAGTACCACCCGCATGCCCGCCAGCGTGTGGTAGGTGTTTTGAGCGGTGCCGCAGCACATGCCGCTGGCGTTGTTGGCCACGATGCCGCCAATTTTGCAGGCGTTAATCGACGCCGGATCCGGACCGATTTTGCGCCCGTACGGCGCCAGCCATGCGTTGGCTTGGGCGCCAATCACGCCAGGTTGCAAACGGATTTGCGTGCCCTGCCCACGAATTTCTTTAGCGTTCCAGTTATCCCCCAGCACGATCAGTACTGAATCACTGATGGCTTGGCCGGACAAACTGGTGCCCGCGGCGCGGAAGGTCACCGAGACGTTGTCGCGCCGTGCCAGACGCAGCAGTTCAACCACTTCGTCTTCGGACTCAACGCGCACCACCAGTTTTGGGATCAGCCGATAGAAGCTCGCGTCGGTGCCAAAGGCCAGGGTCGACAGGGCGTCGGTGAAACGCCGGTCTTGCGGGATCAGGCGTTCGGCGTCGCGCAGAAAAGCAGCGGGCAGGCTCATGCGTCCTCCAGGATTAACACCACCAGGTCTTTCGGGCCGTGGGCGCCGTAGGCCAGAACTTGCTCGATGTCGGCCGTTTTTGACGGGCCGGACACCAGCAGTGCATTGGTCGGCATGCCGGCGGCCCAGTTCATTTCACGTTGCACCTGATAGAAGTTGTCGCGGATCTCACTGGCCTTGAGCAAGGCGAAATGCACCGGCGGAACGAGGCTCATCAAGCGGGGTTCTTCGGGTGTCGGCCACAGGATCAGGCTACCGGTGGCGGCGATGGCGCCCAAGGTGGTGGTCAGGCTGGCAGGCGTGTCATTGAACAGTTCGTCTTTCCAGTCTTCAACCCGGCGGTCGTAGGCTTTAAGTGCTGGTAGCGCAGGATTTTGCGCCCAATGCGCCGTCACTTTTTGCCCATGAGGGGTCGTCGGGGCAATCAGCAGGCTGGGCAGTTGCCGGTCCGTGACCAGTTGCGCCAACAAGGCAGGCCAACCGTGCTCGCTGCTGAGGTGAATCTCGGTGTGTACGGCTTCCATCAGCTTGCGCAATTGCGGGATGCGTTGTTCCGGGGGGTAGGTCCAGGGTTGCGTCACCAGCACTTCGTCAAAGTTGTCAGCCACAGGCGTTGTGCCCGTCAGACTTTTGCGCAGTTTGTTGAGGATGTTGTGTTTGGCGCTCATCACTGGTCTCCCGACTTTTTCGCCAAATGCTCGCGGGCCATGTCGTGCAGCGAACGGGCGGCGGGTTTAGGGGCGCTGTGGTTTTGGGTCCACGGTCCTACGTTGCTTGGGGTCAAACCGCGCAGGCGGGTGGCGGCTTTCAAGAACAACCGATAGAGGTTGGGCGAGCTGTTGAGCTTGGCCCAGGCGTTCCAGATAAAACGCTCTTTGCGTGAATACTTGCTGCCCTGGCCGCGCATGATGCGCGGCTGGGTGTCGGGCGCTTTGACGTTTTCTTCGCGCAGTCGGCGCAGCAATGCCGGGATCGGGATTTTGACCGGGCAAACTTCGCCACAGGCGCCGCAGAGCGAGGACGCGCTTGGGTGATCCGGGACATTGGCCAGCCCGACCATGTGCGGTGTGATGATCGCGCCGATAGGACCGGGGTAGACCTCGCCGTAGGCATGGCCGCCAATGCGCGTGTAAACCGGGCAATGGTTCATGCAGGCCCCACAGCGAATGCAGTTCAGGGTCTGGCGCAGTTCGCTGTCGGCAAACGCTTGGCTGCGGCCGTTATCGAGCAAGACCAAGTGCACTTCTTCAGGGCCGTCGAGTTCACCGGGTTTGCGCGGGCCGGAGATCATGTTGACGTAGGTGGTGATGGGCTGGCCGAGGGCGGAGCGGGTCAGCAGTGATACCAGCGGCACCACATCGCGCAGGTTTTCGACGACTTTTTCGATGCCGGTCACAGCGATGTGCACGGGCGGCACAGTGGTCGACATACGGCCGTTGCCTTCGTTTTCCACTAGCAGCAAGGTGCCGGTTTCGGCCACGGCGAAGTTGACGCCGGAGACGCCGATGTCGGCTTCAAAGAATTTTTGCCGCAGTACGCGACGACCGATCTGGATCAGTTGGTCGACGTCCTTGGTGTATTCCACGCCGAGTTTTTCGTGAAACAAGTCGGCCACTTGCCCGGCGTTCTTATGGATCGCGGGCATGATGATGTGGGAAGGTTTTTCGTTGTCGAGCTGAACGATGTATTCGCCCATGTCGGATTCCAGGCATTCAATGCCTTGGGCGCCGAGCACGTGGTTCATTTCCATTTCTTCGCTGACCATCGATTTGCCTTTGATCACTTGCTTGGCCGCGCGACGGCGAGCAATCGACAAGACAATTTCGTTGGCCTCTTCGACGGTCTCGGCCCAATGAACCTGCACGCCGTTGCGGGTCAGGTTGGCTTCCAGTCGCTCCAGCAAGTCGGGCAGTTTGGACAGGGCGCGGGCGCGAATGGCGTTGCCCAGGGCGCGCAAGTGCTCGCGTTCGTGGGCATCACTGAAGGCCACGGCGCGTTTGGTCATCAGAGAATCCATGGCACTGCGAAAGTTATTTCGCAGTTGTTTGTCAGCCAGGGCTTCGTGGGCGCGTTCGCGGAAGTCTTCTTCGACGGCGACGGTCGGGATCAGTGTGCTGGTGCTCATTGTTCACCTCCGGTGCGCTGCCACAGAAAACTGGCCAGATGCTGGCCGCGCAGTGATTGCTTCTGTTTTTCCAGCGAGCCGTTGATGTTCATCAGGCAGCCGCAGTCGGCGGTAAGCACTTGGTGTGCGCCGGTTTCGATCAAGGAGCGGGTCTTGTCGGCCACCATGGCGCCGGAAATATCCGGCATGCGTACGCTGAATGTCCCACCAAAGCCGCAGCATTCACTTTCGTGGCTGTGGTCGATGCGTTCAACGTTGCTCAACTGGGCTAGCATTTCGCGGCCGTGCAGGTGGGTGTTCATTTCGCGGCGGGCGGAGCAGGAGGTGTGCAAGGCGACTTTGACCGGGGCGCCGTGGTCCTTGAATTGGACCTTGCACACGAACAGCAGGAATTCGGTGAGTTCGTAGGTGCGTTCGGCCAGGGCGTGAACGCGCTTCAGGGTGTCGGGTTCGTCTTTGAACAAGTCTTCATAGTGCTCGCGCAGCATGCCCGCGCAGGAACCAGACGGCACCACGACCGGGTAGTCCTCGGCAAACAGGGCCAGTTGCGAGCGAGCGACATCACGCGCCTGCTGGGTGTAACCCGAGGTGTAGGCCGGTTGGCCGCAACAGCTCTGCCCTTGCGGGTAGTCGACTTCGATGCCTTCGCGTTCCAACAAATGGATCGCGTCCATGCCGGCTTCGGGGAAGAACAGGTCGACCACGCACGTGCCAAACAGGTAAACCTTGGCTGGTTTTTGCGTGGGATACATACGTGGCACAGGCAGGGGCGGGGCGACACGGGTCGCGTTGGGCACGGCGTTGTAGAAAAGCTCGCTCATCAGGCGTCTCCGGGTGGTCCCGGTTATGTGTCCGCCAGGCGTTGAGCCAGGCAGACCGGGTCGTGAATGGCTGTCGCCGGGGCGAACCCCGGCGATTTTAACGTGCGATAACCATAGACCTATTAGTGCACCAGCATGCCGGTGAACCAGTAGGCTTGAGCCAGCGTGATCAACCCCACGATGGTGGCGAAGAACAGGCTGTGTTTCAGGGTGAAGCGGAACAGGTCGGATTCTTTACCCACCAGGCCAGTGGCCGCACAGGCGACGGCGATCGACTGCGGGGAAATCATTTTCCCGGTCACGCCGCCGCTGGTGTTGGCGGCCACCATCAAGGTGTCGCTGACGCCGATCTGGTGCGCGGTGGTGGCTTGCAACGAGCTGAACAGGGCGTTGGACGATGTGTCGGAGCCTGTCAGGAATACGCCCAGCCAGCCCAGGAACGGCGAGAAGAACGGGAAGGCTGCGCCCGTACCGGCCAACACCAGTGCCATGGTCGAGGACATGCCCGAGTAGTTGGTGACGAATGCGAAGGCCAGCACCATGCCGATGGACAGGATTGGCCAGCGCAGCTCGTAGAAGGTCTCTTTCAAAGTGGTCAGACCAGTCTTGACGTTGATTTTCAGCACCAGCATCGAGATCAGCGCCGAGAAGAAAATCGCAGTGCCGGTCGCGGAGATCGGGTCGAGCTTGAACACGGCCGCAATGGCGGTCGGTGCGTTGACGATGGGAGCCGTCTTGATGACCAGTTGATCAAGGTGCGGGATTGCAAAGTTGAACACCCAGCCGTACATCGAACCGCCTGGCGAGAACATGGCCTTGAACGGTTTGAGTGTCCAGATGGTGACCAGCACGGTCAGGATCAGGAACGGGGACCAGGCTTTCAGAATCTGCATCAGGCTGTAAGGCGATGCCATCAGGTTGCTTGGCTTGCCGAATCCACCTGCGCTGGCGGTGACGATTACGTCTGAGGTGACGCCCGCAATCTGCGCGCCTGCGGTGCGTTTTGGCTGCCAGACTTTCAGAAACAGGGTCAGGCTGACGAGGCTGGCGAGGGCCGATGTGATGTCCGGCAGCTCGGGGCCAATGTAGTTGGAGGTGAAGTATTGGGTGACGGCGAAGCTCAAACCGGCCACCAGTGCTGCGGGCCAGGTTTCACGCACGCCACGCAGGCCGTCCATCATGAACACCAGCCAGAACGGCACGAACAGTGACAGCAAGGGCAGTTGGCGACCGGCCATGGCGCCGATTTTGAACGCGTCGATGCCGGTGACCTGGCCGGCCACGATGATCGGGATGCCCAGTGCGCCGAATGCCACTGGTGCGGTGTTGGCGATCAGGCACAGGCCAGCGGCGTACAGCGGGTTGAACCCCAGGCCTACCAGCAGTGCGGCAGTAATCGCGACCGGGGCACCGAAACCGGCTGCACCTTCGAGGAAAGCGCCGAAGCAAAAACCAATCAACAGCACTTGCAGGCGCTGGTCATCGGTGATCGACAGGACGGAGCTGCGGATGATCTCGAATTGACCGCTTTTTACGGTGAGTTTGTAGAGGAACACCGCGGCCACGATGATCCATGCAATTGGCCAGAGGCCGTAGGCAAATCCATAGCCCGCTGCTGCGAACGCCATGTCGACCGGCATCTGGAAGGCAAAAATCGCCACCAGAATCGACAAGGCAAGGGTGATGCTGCCGGCGACGTGCCCTTTGAGACGGAACACGGCCAGGGCCAAAAAGAAGAACACGATCGGGATGACGGCGGCGAGTGCGGACAGGCCGAGGCTGCCGAGCGGACTATAGAGCTGTTGCCAGGTTTGCATATGGGGTGGCCCCTAATTGTTATTGGTCGTTGCTGCTGGTCGCGCTTGGCTAATTGGTATTACCAATTTACAACCGCTGTCGGCTAGGTTAAAAGCCTTATGAGGCATGTGTCAATTTGCCGCCCTAAATCTTTTGTCTGACAAAACGTCGGCCTGGCATCTGATGGGGTGTTTGCGATTGCGTCTGGCAGGTGTCTCAAGCGCGCTAATCAGCGAGAATGGCGGCCCCGGCGCGTGGTCGGGAAGGGTGGAGAGGGTTATGGGGTTTGATCAGATTCGTCAGCGCCGTTTGTCTGACGATATTGTCGAGCAGCTTGAGGGCATGATCCTTGAGGGCACGTTGAAGTCGGGCGAGCGGTTGCCGGCTGAGCGTGCGCTGGCTGAACAATTCGGGGTGTCGCGCCCGTCGTTGCGCGAGGCGATCCAAAAATTATCGGCCAAGGGGTTGTTGGTCAGTCGCCAGGGCGGCGGCAATTATGTCGCCACGTCACTGGGGTCGACCTTCAGTGATCCCCTGTTGCAACTGCTTGAAAGCAACCCCGAGGCGCAACGCGACTTGTTGGAGTTTCGGCATACGCTGGAAGCGTCCTGCGCGTTTTATGCCGCCTTGCGCGCTACGGACGTGGACCGCGAGCGGCTGCGTCTGGCATTTGAACGGTTGCAGGATTGTTACGCGCGGGTCGATGAAGTCAGTCGTGCCGAAGAGGGCGAGGCGGACGCGAGTTTTCACTTAGCGATAGCCGAGGCGAGCCATAACGCGGTGTTGTTGCACACGATTCGCGGGTTATTTGATTTGCTCAAACGTAACGTGGTGACGAATATCGGCGGGATGTACAAGCAGCGCAGCGAAACGCGAGACATGCTCATCAGTCAGCACCGGGAGTTGTACCTGGCGATTATTGAGGGACGTGCTGAGGATGCGCGGGAGGTGGCCAGTCGCCATCTGATGTATGTGCAGGAAGTGCTGGAGGAGGTGCGCCAGGAGGTTCAGCGAACGGCGCGTGCTGAGCGGCGCAATGGTTTGTAGGGATAAAACCTTCAGCAACAGCAATGCTCGCGATTGAGATCACCCCAGTCATCGGGTTGAACTCATCGCGAGCAGGCGGGCAGCAGAAGAGGTTAGTCTTCCTTGCCCTTGTTGCGTACCGCGCGTTGCAGCTCGCGATCGGAGTCGCGCTCGCGTTCGGTATGACGCTTGTCGTATTCCTTTTTGCCTTTACCGAGGGCAATTTCACACTTGATCAAGTGCTTGCTCCAGTAAAGGGAGAGGCAGACGCAGGCGTAACCCTTCTGCTGCACCGAGGCAAACAGCTTTTCAAGCTCGCGCTTGTTGAGCAGCAGTTTGCGGCTGCGCGTCGGGTCGGCAATAACGTGCGTGCTGGCGGTCGTCAGGGGGGCAATGTGGCTGCCGAGCAACCAGGCTTCACCGTCCTTGAGTAGCACGTAGCTGTCGACCAGCTGTGCCTTGCCTGCACGCAGACTTTTTACTTCCCAGCCGGCCAGGACCAGACCAGCCTCGAACCGATGTTCGATGAAGTAATCGTGTCGCGCTTTTTTGTTCTGCGCGATGGTCCCTGTGGGGTGTTTCTTCTGTTTAGCCATAGGGGCGGCATTATAGGCAGTTGCGAGCAAGTCGGCTACGGGCACCTGCGTGCTTGAGCACGTAGGTTGAATCCCGGACAATGCGCCCTCTTTTTTATCGGTTGGGCGTAGTAACGATGTCGACAGACAAGGTTTCTGTCCACGGCAGTTGGGCAAGCCGTTGGGTCTTTATTCTCGCTGCGACCGGTTCTGCCGTGGGTTTGGGCAGTATCTGGAAATTCCCCTACATGGTTGGCGTCTACGGTGGTGGCGCGTTTGTGCTGGTGTTTTTGGCCTGCATCGCGCTGATCGGTGTGCCGGTGATGCTGGCCGAAACCTTGATCGGACGCCGTGCGCGGCTCAGCCCGGCGAATGCCTTGAAGGTGCTGGCGGTAGAGGCGGGTCATTCGGCGCGGTGGTCCTGGTGGGCTTTCGCCGGGATGATTACTGCACTCCTGATTCTGTCTTTTTACAGTGTGGTCGGCGGCTGGTCGCTGGATTACATCCTCAATATGGGCAAGGGCGACTTTCAAGGGGCGACGGCCGATCAGGTCGGGGCGTACTTCGGTCACGTCATCGCTGACCCGTGGCGCCTGACGTTTTGGCATACCGCGTTCATGGTGTTGTCTGCTTTTGTCATCGCCAAAGGCGTGGTGGCGGGGCTTGAGCGCAGTTTGCGCATCATGATGCCCATTCTGTTTGTGCTACTGCTGGTGTTGCTCGGCTACAGCATGACCACTGGGCATTTCATGGAAGGCGTGCATTTTATGTTCGACTTCAACCCGGATCGGGTCATGGACGGTCTACTGGCGGCGATGGGCCATGCGTTCTTCTCTCTGAGCGTGGGTGTGGGTTCGATCATGATCTACGGCGCGTACATGCCGAAGAATGCGTCGATCTCCGGCACGGTTGTGGGCGTTGCGCTGATCGATACCTTTGTCTCATTGCTGGCGGGCCTGGCTTTGTTTCCAATTGTGTTTGCGTCGGGATTGAACCCCGGTGAAGGGCCGGGCCTGATGTTTGTGACCTTGCCTTTTGCTTTCGGCAACGTCGCGTTTGGCCAGTTGATGGGTGTGGTGTTTTTTGTGCTGGTGGCTGTCGCGGCCTGGAGTTCGGCGATTTCGTTGCTGGAACCGATGGTGGCTTATCTGGTTGAACGTACCAAAATCCGTCGGTTGTGGGTCACCTTCTGGTTGGCGTTCAGTTGCTGGTTTGTCGGTCTGGGCACGGTGTTCTCGTTCAATATCTGGAAGCAGGCCAAATTTTTCGTGAACCAAGAATCCGGTTTCCACCTCTACCAATGGGGCGCGGAGCAGGGGCTGGACTTCTTTGGTGTCGTCGATTTCCTCACCTCGCGTATCATGCTGCCTTTGGGTGGACTGTGTTTCGTAGTCTTTGCGGGCTGGATCATGGGCCGTGGTGCTGTACGCGACGAGTTGTCGATGCGCAGCCCGGTGTTGTTCGCCTTGACTCTTTTTTTGATGCGCTATGTGGCGCCACTCGGCATCCTGATCGTGTTTGCCGCCCAGCTGTGGAAGTAACGCTGACATGACTACCCATATCCAACGCTCCGCCTTGCTGCCTTATCCTGCGCAGGCTTTGTATGACCTGGTCAATGATGTGGCCAAGTACCCCGAGTTTTTGCCATGGTGCTCATCGGCCGAGATCCTTGAGAGTACCGAAGTGCTGATGCGTGCCCGTCTTGGCGTGGCCAAGGGCGGTTTGAGCCAGCACTTTGTAACGCGCAATACGCTGGTGCCGGGCCAGTCGATTGAGATGAATCTGGAGGAAGGCCCGTTTACCAAATTGCATGGTGTATGGGTGTTCAAGCCGTTGGGCGAAAAAGCCTGCAAGATCAGCCTGGACATGACGTTTGA
Organism: Pseudomonas lundensis; assembly: GCF_015377145.2. Taxonomy (NCBI): domain Bacteria; kingdom Pseudomonadati; phylum Pseudomonadota; class Gammaproteobacteria; order Pseudomonadales; family Pseudomonadaceae; genus Pseudomonas; species Pseudomonas lundensis. The sequence goes on along the minus strand of NZ_CP062158.2, from coordinate 4,119,321 downwards.
TTATGCGGGCGCGATTGTAAAAGCCACGCTGGGGCCGTTGTTCAATCAGGCTGCCAATACGTTGGTTGATGCGTTTTGCCAACGTGCCAAGCATTTGTATGGCTGAGCCAATGATTGCCATTGAGGTGGTGTACGCCTCGGTTGAGCGTCAGCGTTTACTGACGATGACCGTTCCTGAGGGTACCAATGTGCGTTCAGCTGTTTTGGCATCGGGTTTGGGTGAGGTGTTTCCAGAACTGGATTTGACGAGTTGCCCGGTCGGCATTTTTGGTAAACAGGTCAGTGATTCTGAAAATCGTGTGTTGCAAGCCGGTGATCGCATCGAAATTTACCGACCGCTGCTGGCTGACCCCAAAGAAATTCGTCGCCAACGGGCGGCGAGAGCCGCTGAGGCCAAGCGTCTTAATCCTTAAACCTGATTTTTCGCAGGCAACAAAAAGCCCGGCATGCCGGGCTTTTTTGTACCGAACGTTTATTGGTCGGTGGTATCCAGAGGTTCTGGTGTCGGGACAGGTACTGTTTCGACCCCGTCGACATCCTTCTGGATCTGGTCGAGCAATGATCCAGGCTTGGCCGGAACTTCACTCTTCTCGGTCGGAGCAGCCGGTGTGGTCACATTTGCGCCACCGTCTTTGCCGAGAATGGCTTCGTCTTTGCTGACGCCAGGCATGAAGTCACCTGACAAGCTGACGAGCTGGTCGTTTTCATTGAAGAACACGCTGACGCGTTCCTGTTGGCGTTCACCGCCGCCTGGTTGGAGGCTATACAAATAATCCCAACGATCCGGATGGAATGTATCGGTCAGCAGGGCGTTCCCCATGATAAACCGCACTTGCCGGCGGGTCATTCCCGGGCGTAACTGGTTTATCATGTCCTGCGTGACGACATTGCCCTGCTGGATGTCGATTTTGTAAACCCCGGGGAATGAACAACCGGCGAGTGCGAGCAGTCCCACAAAGGTGAAACTGGTTAGCAAGAGCTTGGTGTTTTGCATCGGTGGGCGACTTCCACTATCTTGGCTGGGACAACGTAAACGCCGATCATACCCGTATTAAGAGAAGCTGCGAAGCGGCTTCCGCGAGAAAGCTAACCATGGTTGAAAATAGCGAACTACGTAAGGCCGGACTTAAGGTGACTCTGCCACGAGTCAAAATTCTACAAATGCTTGATTCTGCTGATCAGCGTCACATGAGTGCCGAGGACGTTTACAAGGCGCTTATGCAGGCAGGCGAGGACGTCGGTCTGGCCACGGTTTACCGTGTGTTGACCCAGTTCGAGTCAGCCGGGCTGGTGATCCGCCATAATTTCGATGGCGGTCATGCCGTGTTTGAGCTGGCCGACGCAGACGGTGGTCATCACGACCATATGGTCAACGTTGAAAGCGGCGAAGTGATTGAGTTTTTCGACGAAGACATCGAAAAATTGCAGCATGCAATTGCCGAGAAGCACGGCGTTGAGCTGGTGGATCACAACTTGGTGCTCTACGTACGTAAGAAAACCAAGTAAGCAGGTCACGCGAATTTCGGTTTGCGAAACGATCGAAGGCGACCTTAGGGTCGCCTTCGTGCTGTCTGCTGAATGACCGTTCGTCGTTAAGCGGTCTGATTCTTGGCTGAAACGACCATTTTCTTGGCATGCGCCAAAGACTCTTTAGTCAGGTCGATGCCGCCCAGCATGCGCGCTACCTCTTCCACACGTTCTTTTTGGCTCAGTTTGGATACTGCTGTGCGGGTAGCCTCGCTGTCCCGAACTTTGTGCACGAACAGATGCTGGTGGCACTGCGCAGCGACTTGAGGCAAGTGTGTAACGGTCAATACCTGGCCGCGATCGCCGAGGCGGCGTAGCAGTTGACCCACGATCTCTGCTGTTGGACCGCCGATACCGACGTCTACCTCGTCGAATACCAGTGTCGGAACGCGCGAGGTTTGTGCGGTGATCACCTGAATCGCCAAACTGATACGTGACAGCTCACCGCCGGACGCTACTTTAGCCAGTGCTTTGAGCGGCTGTCCGGGGTTGGCGCTGACCAGCAGTTCGACGTGTTCCAGGCCGAAAGGCTGTGGGTCGGAGCTGTTTTGCGGTTTTAACTCAATGACGAAACGGCCTCCCGGCATGCCAAGGCGCTGAATTTCTTCTTCTACAGCGCTGCCCAGACGCGTAGCGGCCTGAGTGCGAATGTTGCTGAGCTCGCGCGCGCACTCTTGATAATGACGTGCAAACGCTGTCAGCTCGTTGGCCAGCCTTTCGATGGATTCATCATTGGCGTTCAGCGTTTCAAGCTCATCCATCAATTTTTGTTGCAGGGCATAGACCTCGGTAGGCTGAACGCGATGTTTGCGTGCCATGGTGTAGATCGAGTCGAGACGCTCCTCCAGGTACTGCAGGCGCCGCGGGTCAGCATCGAAATGATCGAGAAAACGATTGAGCTCACCGACCGCTTCTTCAACCTGTATCTGGGCACTGGCAAGCAAATCCGAGGCTTCATTCAGTGCGCTGGTGTTGTTATTGACGCTGGCCAAACGATTAAGGCTGCCAGTCAGGGTGTTGAGCACGTTGCCTGCGTCGCTTTCACTGCATTGCTCAACCACTTGGCGGCAAATTGAAAGTAACGCTTCAGCATTGGTGAGGCTTTTGTGTTCCTGCTCCAGTTCTTCCAGTTCGTTTTCAGCAAGCGCCAGGTTGTCCAGTTCTTCGAGTTGATAGCTCAATAACTGATGGCGAGCTTGCTGTTCATCCCCGGAATTGGAGAGGTGCTCGAATTCTTGTTTGGTTTGGCGCCAGCGTTGTGCTGCCAGCTGGACTTGCCGCGCCAGGTCGGTGGCGCCGGCATATTCATCCAGCAGTCGGCGGTGCGTTTCGGGCTTTAGCAGCGACTGGTGTTCGTGCTGGCTATGAATGTCGATCAACAACTCGCCAAGGGCTTTGAGATCGCCTTGGGGGCAAGGTGTGCCGTTGATATAGCCGCGAGAACGACCTTCGCTGGTAATGACGCGGCGCAGAATGCAGGGCCCGTCGTTCTCAAGATCCCGTTCGGCCAGCCATGCCTGGGCTTCTGGAATTGCCTGCAGGTCGAAGGTGGCGAGAATGTCTGCTTTGTCGGCACCAGGACGTACAACGCCACTGTCCGCACGGTCGCCCAGCGTTAACCCCAGCGCATCGAGCATGATCGATTTACCGGCGCCGGTTTCGCCAGTGATTACACTCATACCGCGATCGAGTTCCAGATCGAGATGTTCAACGATGGCGTAGTTGTGTACGGACAGGTGCACCAGCATGGGGGCCGCTCCAAAACGTAATGTCTGGTTATTTATACAGTGTTTTTGAGCGGGCTGACAATGGGCAGTCTTAGTTCGATTTACACCCGAATTCCTGTTTTTTAGGTCGTTTTGTTTTTTGTGATCGAAAGCACCGGGTCGAGATAACTCATGTCTTCCTTTTTTTTGGCTCTTGAACCTGAGAATTGCGACCCCATATACCTTGGCACAAGCGCGAACTTGAATTCGCGGACAAAGTTTGAAAGGAGAAATCTATGGCAGACGAACAGACTATGGATACGCAGAACCAAGACGCTAATCAGGCCGCCGATGCATCAAGCGAAGATCTGGTAGCCCGCGTGCAGGTGCTTGAAGAGCAACTGGCAGCCGCCAATGATCAGGCTCTGCGCGTAGCTGCCGATCTGCAGAACGTCCGCCGCCGTGCCGAGCAGGACGTTGAGAAAGCACACAAATTCGCTCTGGAAAAATTTGCAGGCGATCTGCTGCCAGTGATTGACAGTCTGGAGCGTGGTCTTGAGCTGTCGAGTCCTGATGACGAGAGCATTCGTCCGATGCGTGAAGGCATCGAACTGACGCTCAAAATGTTCCAGGACACCCTTAAGCGTTATCAGCTTGAAGCCATTGATCCGCACGGCGAACCGTTCAATGCCGAGCATCATCAGGCAATGGCGATGCAGGAAAGTGCTGACGTGGAGCCCAATAGCGTGCTCAAGGTGTTCCAGAAGGGTTATCAGCTCAATGGTCGCCTGCTGCGCCCGGCGATGGTCGTGGTAAGCAAGGCGCCAGCACCGGTTTCGCCTTCAATTGATGAGCAGGCTTGAAATCGGTCGCAAGGCCCCCATTTAGAAGTCAAGCGTTTAAGTAATGCCGCAGTTGGTCATTACTGCTGCGGCAAAAAAATTCAAATTTAGGGAGAGTTAACATGGGCAGAATTATCGGTATTGACCTGGGCACCACCAACTCGTGTGTGTCGGTTCTGGAAAATGGCAAGGCAAAAGTTATTGAAAACGCAGAAGGCGCGCGCACTACGCCGTCGATCATTGCGTACGCCAACGATGGCGAAATTCTGGTTGGCCAATCGGCCAAGCGTCAGGCAGTGACCAATCCGCATAACACCCTGTACGCGGTGAAGCGTTTGATCGGTCGTCGTTTTGACGAAGAAGTTGTACAAAAAGACATCCAGATGGTGCCTTACAAAATCGTCAAGGCAGACAATGGTGACGCTTGGGTTGAAGTGAACGGCCAGAAAATGGCACCGCCACAAATCTCGGCTGAAATTCTGAAAAAAATGAAGAAAACCGCCGAAGACTACCTCGGCGAGCCAGTGACCGAAGCTGTTATTACAGTTCCGGCTTACTTCAACGACAGCCAGCGTCAGGCAACTAAAGACGCAGGTCGTATTGCCGGTCTGGACGTTAAGCGCATCATCAACGAACCTACCGCGGCTGCTCTGGCTTACGGTATGGACAAAGCGAAGGGCGACCACACTGTCATCGTTTATGACTTGGGTGGTGGTACGTTCGACGTGTCGGTCATCGAAATTGCTGAAGTGGATGGCGAGCATCAGTTTGAAGTGTTGGCTACCAACGGTGATACGTTCCTGGGTGGTGAGGACTTCGACATCCGCCTGATCGACTACCTGGTTGACGAGTTCAAGAAAGAAAGCGGCATGAACCTTAAAGGTGATCCGCTGGCGATGCAGCGTCTGAAAGAAGCTGCTGAAAAAGCCAAAATCGAACTGTCTTCGAGCCAGTCGACTGACGTGAATCTGCCTTACATCACTGCAGATGCCACCGGTCCTAAACACTTGAACGTGAAGATCTCTCGCGCCAAGTTGGAATCGCTGGTTGAAGATCTGGTTCAGCGCACGATCGAACCTTGCCGTCTGGCGCTGAAAGATGCCGGCATTGATGTGGGTGCAATCAACGACGTCATCCTGGTGGGTGGTCAGACCCGTATGCCGTTGGTGCAGAAGCTGGTAACCGAGTTCTTCGGCAAAGAAGCACGTAAAGACGTGAACCCGGACGAAGCGGTTGCCATGGGTGCTGCTATCCAGGGCGCGGTACTGGCTGGTGATGTTAAAGACGTGCTGTTGCTGGACGTAAGCCCGCTGACTTTGGGTATCGAAACCATGGGCGGTGTAATGACGCCTCTGATCGAGAAAAACACCACGATTCCTACCAAGAAATCGCAAGTGTTCTCGACAGCTGACGATAACCAGGGCGCAGTAACGATTCACGTGCTGCAAGGTGAGCGTAAGCAAGCGGCTCAGAACAAGTCGTTGGGCAAGTTCGACCTGGCTGACATTCCACCTGCTCCACGTGGCGTGCCTCAGATCGAAGTGACTTTTGACATCGATGCCAACGGTATCTTGAACGTAAGTGCGAAAGACAAGGCGACTGGCAAGTCTCAGTCCATCGTGATCAAGGCTAACTCGGGTCTGTCCGAGGAAGAGATTGCTCAGATGGTGCGTGATGCTGAAGTCAACGCTGAAGAAGATCGCAAGTTCGAAGAGCTGGCAGCTGCACGTAACCAGGGTGATGCACTGGTGCACTCGACCCGTAAAATGGTCGCCGATGCGGGCGATAAAGTAACCGAGGAAGAGAAAGCTGCGATCGAAGCTGCTGTAGTGGCTCTGGAAGCTGCTGTTAAAGGCGACGACAAAGCGGCTATCGAAGCCAAGGTTGAAGAGCTGTCCAAGGTGTCGGCTCCGGTTGCTCAAAAGATGTACGCTGAGCAAGCGAACCCTGCGGACGCAGCGTCCAAGCCAGCTGACTCGGCTGAAAAAGCGGATGACGTTGTCGACGCTGAGTTCGAAGAAGTTAAAGACAACAAGTAATCAGCTTGTTTGTCGGCCGGTTGACCGTGCGTAAGCGGTGACTGGTAGGATGTCGCCGCGCGGGAGCTAGCTCCCGCGTTGGCGTGTCTGGAGTTGAAGAATTTTTACAGCATGCGACAAGGTCGGGTGCTGGCGGTCTGGTTCGAAACTTTCTTGTATTTCGGCCTGAAGTGACCGCTCCTGTCAGCCAATGCTTTGGCTGTTAATCAGAAACCAAAATCGTTGAAAAAGACGTGAGTCGAGACTGATCTCTATCGGGCTTGGCGGGTTTGGTGAGGCTCGGGAGGGTTTTGCCGAACGTCCTTGAGAGTGCAAAGAATTATGGCAAAGCGCGACTATTACGAAATTTTGGGTGTTGAACGCACCTCTACCGAGGTGGAGCTGAAAAAAGCTTATCGCCGTCTCGCAATGAAGCATCACCCGGATCGCAATCCGGATGACAAAGCATCTGAAGAGCTCTTCAAGGAGGCCAATGAGGCCTATGAAGTGCTTTCGGACTCAAGCAAGCGTGCTGCTTACGACCAGTACGGCCATGCTGGCGTAGATCCGCAGATGGGTGGCGGCGGCGGTGGTTTTGGTGGGCAGAACTTCTCCGATATTTTCGGTGATGTGTTCAGTGATTTCTTTGGCGGTGGTCGTGGCGGCTCCCGGGGTGGTGCTCAGCGCGGTAGCGATTTGCGCTATACGCTGGAGCTGGATCTGGAAGAGGCTGTTCGCGGTACAACCGTCAATATTCGTGTTCCGACGCAGGTTAATTGCAAGCCGTGCGACGGCTCGGGCGCCAAGAAGGGTTCTTCGCCGGTCACGTGCCCAACGTGCGGCGGCATTGGTCAAGTGCGCATGCAGCAGGGCTTCTTCGCCGTGCAGCAGACCTGTCCGCGTTGCCATGGTCAAGGCAAGATCATTTCCGACCCTTGCGACAGCTGCCATGGTGCGGGTCGTGTCGAAGAGTACAAAACCCTCTCTGTAAAAGTGCCTGCTGGCGTTGATACGGGTGACCGCATTCGTCTTTCCGGTGAAGGTGAGGCGGGGGTTCAAGGGGGGCCTACCGGCGACCTGTATGTTGTGATCGATGTGCGTGAGCACGCGATTTTCCAACGCGATGGCAAGCATTTGTTCTGCGAGGTGCCAATCAGCGTGGCGGACGCGGCACTTGGTGCTGAGCTTGAAGTGCCGACGCTGGATGGTCGGGTGAAGCTAAAAATTCCGGAAGGTACTCAGACCGGCAAGCAGTTCCGTTTGCGCGGTAAGGGTGTTGCGCCCGTGCGTGGCGGTGGTGCGGGTGATTTGATGTGCCGCGTTGTGGTTGAGACGCCTGTCAAATTGAGCCGTCGTCAGCGCGAGCTGATGGAGGAGTTCCGCACAACGCTCGAAGGCGATAGCAGTCATTCGCCGAATGCCACGGGCTGGTTTGAAGGCGTCAAGCGCTTCTTCGGCGATTTGTAAGGGGCGAGACATGCGACGTATAGCTGTGATGGGCGCTGCCGGGCGCATGGGTAAAACGCTGGTCGATGCCGTTCAGCAGCGCTCGCCGCTGGGTGGGCTTACGGCGGCTATCGTTCGACCGGGGAGCACGCTGGTGGGCGCCGATGCTGGCGAACTGGCATCTCTTGGGCGCATTGGTGTGCCGTTGTCGTCCAGCCTGGAGGCGGTCATTGACGAGTTCGATGTGTTGATCGACTTCACGTTGCCGGAGGTAATGCTAAAAAACCTCGAAATGTGTCGTCGCTCGGGCAAAGCCATGGTGATTGGTACGACCGGGTTGACACAGGCTCAAAAGAACTTGCTGGCCGAGGCGGGTAAAGACATTCCGATCGTGTTTGCGGCGAACTTCAGTGTGGGGGTCAATCTGTCTCTCAAGCTGCTGGATATGGCGGCGCGAGTGATGGGGGATGATGCGGATATTGAAATCATTGAAGCGCATCATCGTCATAAAATCGATGCGCCGTCGGGCACTGCGTTGCGCATGGGTGAAGTGATTGCGGATGCACTGGGGCGTGATTTGGAGAAGGTCGCGGTTTACGGTCGCGAAGGTCATACCGGTGCTCGTGAGCGTGAAACCATTGGCTTCGCAACCGTGCGTGGTGGCGATGTAGTGGGTGATCACACCGTGTTGTTCGCTACTGAAGGCGAGCGACTCGAAATTACCCACAAGGCTTCCAGTCGCATGACCTTTGCCAAAGGCGCCGTGCGCGCTGCGTTGTGGTTGGAAGGGCGTGAGCCCGGTCTCTACGATATGCAGGATGTGCTCGACCTGCGCTGATTCCCCCCTGTAAAATCCGGCTGTTGCTGTACCAACAGCCGGATTTTTAACCGCTAAGCGATTTCCTGTCGCATTCCCCTGCCTTTAAGGCTTTTTAGCGGTAGACCAAAAAAGCATTTTTCTGTAACCTACAGCTTTAGTGTGTCCACTAAAAGCGCGCAGATAATTCGATGAAGAAGCGGGGTGACGTGTCCATACGTCACTCCGCTTTTTTACAACCTGCGATCGCCCTTTCAGGCTTTATTTACGGGAGGTCTTCTTGACTAAGCAAGCCATACTCGCCCTTGCTGATGGCAGCATTTTTCGCGGCGAAGCCATTGGAGCCGACGGTCAAACCGTTGGTGAGGTCGTTTTTAACACCGCAATGACCGGCTATCAGGAAATCCTTACCGATCCTTCCTACGCTCAGCAAATCGTTACCCTGACTTACCCGCATGTAGGCAATACCGGTACTACTCCGGAAGATGCCGAGTCTGATCGTGTCTGGTCCGCAGGTTTGGTTATTCGTGATCTGCCTTTGGTTGCGAGCAACTGGCGTAACACGATGTCGCTGTCCGATTACCTGAAAGCCAATAATGTTGTGGCGATTGCAGGCATTGATACCCGTCGCCTGACCCGTATCCTGCGCGAGAAAGGCTCGCAAAACGGCTGCATCATGGCGGGCGATAACATCTCGGATGAAGCGGCCATCGAAGCTGCGCGTGGTTTTCCGGGCCTGAAAGGCATGGACCTGGCGAAAGTCGTCAGCACCGAAAAAACGTACGAGTGGCGCTCCAGTGTCTGGAACCTGGCGACCGACAGTCACCCCACTATCGACGCCTCCGAGCTGCCTTATCACGTTGTGGCATACGACTACGGCGTGAAGTGGAACATTTTGCGCATGTTGGTAGAACGCGGTTGCCGCGTAACCGTCGTGCCGGCTCAGACCCCTGCCAGCGATGTACTGGCGTTGAATCCTGATGGCGTGTTCCTGTCCAACGGCCCGGGCGATCCAGAGCCTTGCGATTACGCAATCAAGGCCATCCAGCAAGTGCTGACAACCGAAATTCCAGTATTCGGCATTTGTCTTGGTCATCAACTGTTGGCGCTGGCCTCCGGTGCCAAGACGGTGAAGATGGGTCATGGCCACCATGGTGCTAACCACCCGGTGCAGGATCTGGACACGGGCGTTGTGATGATCACCAGTCAGAACCACGGTTTTGCGGTGGATGAAGCGACGTTGCCTGCCAACGTGCGTGCGATCCACAAGTCGCTGTTTGACGGCACGCTGCAGGGCATCGAGCTGACCGACAAGAGCGCATTCAGCTTCCAGGGCCACCCTGAAGCGAGCCCGGGCCCGAACGACGTAGCACCGCTGTTCGACCGTTTCATCAACGAGATGGCCAAGCGCCGCTAATCCTTTTCCTAGATGAAGTCGTCCAAGGCGGCCCCGAATACCGGCGGCCCCTGGAGGCTTCAGGAAAAAGACTACCGGCTTGCCCACTGACCTGCGGATTTGAGTGACAAACCCATGCCAAAACGTACAGACATAAAAAGCATTCTGATTCTCGGCGCTGGCCCGATTGTTATCGGCCAGGCGTGTGAGTTCGACTACTCCGGCGCTCAGGCCTGCAAGGCACTGCGTGAAGAGGGTTACCGCGTCATTCTGGTGAACTCCAACCCGGCCACCATCATGACCGACCCGGACATGGCCGATGCCACGTACATCGAGCCTATCAAGTGGCAAACGGTCGCCAAGATCATCGAAAAAGAACGTCCTGATGCCCTGTTGCCTACCATGGGTGGGCAGACGGCGCTGAACTGTGCATTGGACCTGGAGCGCGAAGGCGTTCTGGAGAAATTCAATGTAGAGATGATTGGTGCCAATGCGGACACCATCGACAAGGCTGAGGATCGTTCGCGTTTCGACAAGGCGATGAAGTCGATCGGCCTTGATTGCCCGCGCTCCGGCATTGCTCACAGCATGGAGGAGGCTAATGCCGTTCTCGAGAAGCTTGGCTTCCCGTGCATCATTCGCCCGTCCTTCACCATGGGCGGCACGGGTGGTGGTATTGCTTATAACCGCGAAGAGTTTGAAGAGATCTGCTCCCGCGGCCTGGATTTGTCTCCAACCAAAGAGCTGCTGATCGACGAGTCGCTGATCGGCTGGAAAGAGTACGAGATGGAAGTTGTCCGCGATAAAAAGGACAACTGCATCATCGTTTGCTCGATCGAGAACTTCGACCCGATGGGTGTGCACACCGGTGACTCGATCACTGTTGCGCCTGCACAGACCCTGACGGACAAGGAATACCAGATCATGCGTAACGCCTCCCTGGCGGTACTGCGTGAGATCGGCGTCGAAACGGGCGGTTCCAACGTTCAGTTCGGTATTTGCCCGGATACTGGCCGTATGGTCGTCATCGAAATGAATCCGCGCGTGTCCCGTTCGTCCGCGCTGGCCTCCAAAGCCACGGGCTTCCCGATTGCGCGTATCGCTGCCAAGCTGGCGATTGGCTATACCCTTGATGAGCTGCAAAACGAAATCACGGGTGGCAAGACGCCAGCCTCTTTCGAGCCTTCTATCGACTACGTCGTGACCAAGATGCCTCGCTTCGCCTTCGAGAAGTTCTCCAAGGCTGATGCGCGACTGACCACGCAAATGAAGTCTGTTGGCGAGGTTATGGCCATTGGCCGGACTTTCCAGGAGTCTCTGCAAAAGGCGTTGCGTGGCCTTGAAGTCGGTGTGTGCGGTCTGGATGAAAAGCTGGACCTGAGCAACCCGGAAAGCATGGCCGTGCTCAAGCGCGAGCTGACAGTGCCGGGCGCCGAGCGCATTTGGTACGTAGCTGACGCATTCCGTGCAGGCATGACGGTCGAAGACATCTTCGGCATGAACATGATTGATCCTTGGTTCCTGGTGCAGATCGAAGACCTGATCAAGGACGAAGAGAAAATCAAGACGCTGGGTCTTGCCAGCATCGACCGCGACATGATGTATCGCCTCAAGCGCAAGGGTTTTTCGGATCAGCGTCTGGCCAAGCTGCTGGGTGTTACCGAGAAAAACCTGCGTCGCCATCGTCACAAGCTGGAAGTGTTCCCGGTTTATAAGCGGGTTGATACCTGCGCGGCTGAGTTCGCCACCGACACCGCCTACATGTACTCGACCTATGAGGAAGAGTGCGAAGCGAATCCTTCGGGTCGCGACAAAATCATCATTCTGGGTGGTGGTCCGAACCGTATTGGTCAAGGTATCGAGTTTGACTACTGCTGCGTACACGCGGCTCTCGCGTTGCGTGCTGATGGTTACGAAACCATCATGGTCAACTGCAACCCGGAAACAGTTTCGACGGACTACGACACTTCGGATCGTCTGTATTTCGAATCTGTCACTCTGGAAGACGTTCTGGAAATCGTACGGGTCGAGAAGCCAAAAGGCGTGATTGTTCAGTACGGCGGTCAGACGCCACTGAAGCTGGCGCGTGCACTTGAAGAAGCTGGCGTGCCGATCATTGGCACCAGCCCGGATGCAATCGACCGTGCAGAAGATCGTGAGCGCTTCCAGCAAATGGTCGAGCGTTTGAACTTGCGTCAGCCGCCAAACGCAACCGTGCGCAGTGAAGATGAAGCCATCCGCGCGGCTAGCAAAATCGGTTACCCGCTGGTGGTTCGTCCTTCCTACGTGCTGGGCGGCCGTGCGATGGAAATCGTGTACGAAGAGGAAGAACTCAAGCGCTACCTGCGTGACGCGGTGAAGGTGTCTAACGACAGCCCGGTTCTGCTGGATCACTTCCTGAACTGTGCCATCGAGATGGATGTTGACGCGGTTTGTGACGGTACTGATGTCGTGATCGGCGCGATCATGCAGCACATTGAGCAGGCAGGCGTTCACTCGGGCGACTCCGCTTGCTCGTTGCCTCCTTACTCGCTGCCACTGCACATCCAGGACGAGATGCGCGAACAGGTCAAGAAGATGGCGCTGGAGTTGGGTGTTGTCGGCCTGATGAACGTTCAACTGGCACTGCAAGGGGAAGACATCTACGTAATTGAAGTGAACCCGCGCGCTTCGCGCACCGTTCCTTTTGTCTCCAAGTGCATTGGTGTCTCACTGGCAATGATTGCTGCGCGCGTCATGGCAGGTAAAACCCTGAAGGAAATCGGTTTCACCAAAGAAATCATTCCGAACTTCTACAGTGTGAAAGAAGCGGTGTTCCCGTTCGCCAAATTCCCGGGTGTTGACCCTATCCTTGGCCCTGAGATGAAGTCCACCGGTGAAGTGATGGGGGTAGGTGATACCTTCGGTGAGGCATTTGCGAAGGCTCAAATGGGCGCGAGCGAAGTATTGCCAACTGGCGGCACCGCCTTTATCAGTGTGCGTGATGACGACAAGCCTTTGGTGGCAGGTGTTGCGCGTGACCTGATCGCTTTGGGCTTCGAGGTGGTTTCCACAGCGGGCACGGCCAAATTTATTGAGGCGGCCGGATTGAAAGTGCGCCGTGTCAACAAGGTGACCGAAGGTCGCCCTCACGTTGTCGATATGATCAAAAATGACGAAGTCACGCTGATTATCAACACAACTGAAGGTCGTCAGTCGATTGCTGACTCCTATTCCATTCGTCGTAACGCCTTGCAGCACAAGATTTATTGCACCACGACCATTGCTGCTGGCGAAGCGATCTGTGAAGCGCTTAAATTCGGCCCTGAAAAAACCGTACGTCGCTTGCAGGATCTACACGCAGGATTGAAGGCATGAGCATAACCAAATACCCAATGACCGTTCAGGGCGCGAAAGCCCTCGAAGAAGAGCATGCGCACCTGACGAAGGTTGTTCGGCCCAAGTTGAGCCAGGACATTGGCACGGCACGGGAGCTGGGTGACCTGAAGGAAAACGCTGAATATCATGCAGCTCGTGAACAGCAAGGCATGGTGGAAGCGCGCATTCGTGATATCGAAGGCCGCATGCAGAACGCAGTCATTATCGATGTGACGACCATCCCCCATACCGGAAAGGTGATTTTCGGTACGACGGTAGAGATCGCTAACGTTGAAACTGATGAAAGCGTGACCTACCAGATCGTTGGTGAGGATGAGGCTGATTTCAAGCTCGGAAAAATCTCTGTCGGGTCCCCACTTGCTCGTGCCTTGATCGCCAAGGAAGAGGGCGATGTGGTGGCTGTGAAGACACCAAGCGGTGTGATCGAGTACGAGATTGTTGAAGTTCGCCACATCTGAACACAGGCGCCCGCTTCGAGCGGGCGCACTGGTTTGGCAGCTAGCCCAGGTGTTGTGGGTTGGCGGTCTGTGGTTGATGCATTTAGGATTGATGCCGGTGCTGGCCCAAATCGGACTGGCGCCGTTGTTGGTAGAAGAGATCGGCAATACGCTTGAAGTGCTGCTGGTCATATTTTCAGCCGTCTGCGTGTTTGTGCAGGCGCTGGTATTGGCCAGGACTGAGGGCGTTGAGAGTATTTGGCGCGACCTGCGTGGGCAGCTGTTGCTGATGGCGCTGGTCGGTTGTGCGTTGTATCTCGCAGGGCATTCATGGCTGACTGAAGCATTGCGCTGGCAGTCGTTTTTTTACTGGTTGGCTGGCTTTTCGGGTTTGATTCTGGTGCTTCAGCCTATTCCGGGTGAGAGTATCAGGGCGCGCTTTGCACGCCCTTGACCCTTGTCGACATCACTTGAAGCGGTGGATGTTCGACAGTTGCTTGTTTACATTGACGTTCTTGCGGTACAGAAGCGCCATTTTGCCAATCACCTGAACCAGTTCTGCTTTGCCGCTTTTGCAGAGTTCTGCAATGGCAGCCAGGCGAGATTCGCGGTCCAGGATGTTGACTTTGATTTTAATCAGCTCGTGATCGCCCAATGCGCGTTCGAGTTCGGTTAAAACACCTTCAGTCAAACCATTGTCAGCCACAGTCAATACTGGTTTCAGATGGTGGCCAATGGATTTGTACTGTTTCTTCTGCTCTTGAGTGAGCGGCATAATCTGACCCCTGTGTCTGATCTTGTAAAAAGCGGCGGCCAGTTTACCCGAGCGAGTCCCAGACCGCCCAGTTAATCACGACCCGTTTATATTTTTTGAGGTGGCCCGTGGCCCGTTCCAAAACTAGCCTGAATTGGCTGAAAGAACATTTCAACGATCCTTACGTCAAAATGGCGCAGAAAGACGGATACCGTTCGCGTGCCAGCTACAAGCTGTTGGAGATCCAGGAGCGTGATCGGTTGATTCGCCCCGGTATGACGGTGATCGACCTGGGCGCTGCTCCAGGTGGATGGTCGCAAGTGACCAGTCGTCTGATCGGTGGTCAGGGGCGCTTGATTGCTTCCGACATCCTGGAAATGGACAGCATCCCTGACGTGACCTTTATTCAGGGGGATTTCACTCAGGACGATGTGTTGGCCCAAATACTGGAGGCCGTCGGAAATACGCAGGTAGACCTTGTGATTTCAGATATGGCCCCCAATATGAGTGGATTGGCCGCTGTTGATATGCCGCGCGCGATGTTCCTGTGTGAATTGGCACTGGATCTGGCAGGGCGCGTATTGCGACCAGGTGGTGATTTTCTGATTAAGGTCTTTCAGGGGGAAGGCTTCGACCAGTACCACAAAGACATCCGTAAGCTGTTCGAAAAAGTGCAGATGCGTAAGCCATTGTCATCGCGTGACAGGTCCCGGGAGCAGTATTTGCTGGGTCGTGGCTTCCGCGGTATTGAAGGTTCTGCCAGCGATGAGCGTCTCTGACCAGGGCGATAGTTTTATTTGTATCGCTTTACAGATCTGGCATAACGAATATTGTGTAGTCAAAGTTTCACAAAGGGTTACAGACGGAGCCTGCAAGCCTTGTAGGCAATGTAGTAAGTTATGCCGGTGAATATCATGCGAAGCACGCTTTCAGTAGCGGAGCTTGCTTCAGAGGGTAGCTAATTGAACGATATGGCAAAGAATCTGATCCTGTGGTTGATCATCGCCGCTGTCCTTGTGACCGTGATGAACAACTTCTCCAGTCCAAACGAGCCACAAACCCTCAACTATTCCGACTTCATCCAGCAAGTTAAGGATGGCAAGGTCGAGCGCGTAGCGGTTGACGGCTACGTGATTACCGGCAAGCGCAGTGATGGCGATACCTTCAAGACCATTCGTCCGGCAATTCAGGACAATGGTTTGATTGGTGATCTGGTGGATAACCACGTCACTGTCGAAGGTAAGCTGCCAGAGCAGCAAAGTATCTGGACGCAACTGCTGGTTGCGAGCTTCCCGATTCTGGTGATTATTGCGGTCTTCATGTTCTTCATGCGGCAGATGCAGGGCGGCGCTGGCGGTAAAGGCGGCCCGATGAGCTTTGGCAAGAGCAAGGCGCGGTTGCTGTCTGAAGACCAGGTCAAAACGACCTTGGCAGATGTTGCGGGCTGCGACGAAGCCAAAGAAGAAGTAGGCGAACTGGTCGAATTCCTGCGAGATCCGGGGAAATTCCAGCGCTTGGGCGGTCGTATTCCGCGTGGTGTGCTGATGGTAGGCCCGCCTGGTACGGGTAAAACCCTGATTGCCAAGGCGATTGCCGGTGAAGCCAAGGTTCCATTCTTTACGATTTCAGGCTCTGACTTTGTCGAGATGTTTGTAGGTGTGGGTGCGAGCCGTGTTCGCGACATGTTTGAGCAGGCTAAGAAGCACGCCCCGTGCATTATCTTTATCGACGAGATTGACGCGGTAGGTCGCCATCGTGGTGCTGGCATGGGCGGTGGTCACGACGAGCGTGAGCAGACCCTCAACCAGTTGCTGGTTGAGATGGACGGCTTCGAAATGAACGATGGCATCATCGTAATTGCCGCGACCAACCGTCCTGACGTGCTTGACCCGGCTCTGTTGCGTCCGGGGCGTTTCGACCGTCAAGTGGTGGTTGGTCTGCCAGATATCCGTGGTCGTGAGCAGATTCTCAAAGTTCACATGCGCAAAGTGCCCATTGGGGATGATGTTCAGCCAGGCGTCATTGCGCGGGGTACGCCCGGCTTTTCAGGGGCTGACCTGGCTAACCTGGTGAACGAGGCTTCGCTGTTCGCAGCTCGCACCGGTAAGCGTGTTGTGGAGATGAAAGAGTTTGAATTGGCCAAAGACAAAATCATGATGGGTGCCGAGCGCAAATCCATGGTGATGTCGGACAAGGAAAAACGGAACACGGCTTACCACGAAGCGGGTCACGCGATTGTTGGTCGTGTAGTGCCTGAGCATGATCCTGTTTACAAGGTTTCGATCATCCCTCGTGGTCGGGCATTGGGTGTCACGATGTTCCTGCCTGAAGAGGATCGTTACAGCCTGTCCAAGCGTGCGCTGATCAGTCAGATTTGCTCCTTGTATGGCGGTCGCATTGCTGAAGAAATGACGCTGGGGTTTGATGGTGTCACCACAGGTGCCTCCAACGACATCATGCGTGCCAGCCAGATTGCCCGGAATATGGTTACCAAATGGGGTCTCTCTGAAAAACTGGGTCCTTTGATGTATGCCGAAGACGATGAGTCCTATCTGGGTCGTGGCGGCGGCGGTCAGGGTGCCAATGTTTCGGGTGAAACAGCCAAGTTGATCGACTCGGAAGTGCGCAGCATCATTGATCAGTGCTACGGCACGGCCAAGCAGATCCTGACCGACAACCGTGACAAGCTGGAAGCCATGGCTGATGCCCTGATGAAGTACGAGACGATCGATGCAGATCAGATTGACGACATTATGGCGGGTCGACCTCCGCGTGAGCCGCGTGATTGGGGTGATGGTTCGGGCACACCGACAGCGCCGACGCTGGATAAAACCGAGCGTCCGGAAACACCGATCGGTGGTCCGGCAGCAGATCACTAAGGCTTGAAATGACTTCTGTACAGTCCACGACCCGGTTGCCTTGCGGCAACCGGGTTCTTGATTTGGCCCACACGCACGTGATGGGCATTCTCAACGTAACCCCTGACTCTTTCTCTGATGGTGGCCGGTTCGCTCCCCTGGATGCGGCTTTGCGTCATGCGCAGGCGATGGTTCAGGCGGGAGCAACGCTCATCGATGTGGGCGGCGAGTCAACCCGTCCGGGTGCGCGTGCGGTCACAGCGCAGGAAGAGTTGGAGCGTGTTGCACCTGTTGTTGAGCTCATCAGTCGTGAGCTCGATGTCATTATTTCTGTCGACACCTCCACGCCTGTCGTAATGACCGAGTCGGCGAGTCTTGGTGCTGGCTTGATCAATGATGTGCGTTCATTGCGCCGAGAGGGTGCGCTGGAGGCGGCCGCTGCAACAGGATTGCCTGTGTGTCTTATGCATATGCTGGGTGAGCCCGGCGACATGCAGAATGACCCGCATTACGGTGATTTGGTGGGCGAGGTATCCGCATTTCTTGCGGATCGAATGAAAGTTTGCGCTTCAGCCGGCATTGAGGTTGAGCGGATCATTCTTGATCCGGGGTTTGGCTTTGCCAAAACCCTTCAGCACAATTTGAGCCTGTTCAAGCATATGGAGGCATTGCATGCGCTGGGGCGGCCTTTGCTAGTAGGCGTATCGCGTAAAAGCATGATCGGGCTGGCCTTGAATAGGCCAGTTACAGATCGCTTGTCCGGCAGTCTGGCGTTGGCGGCATTGGCAGTGACCAAAGGTGCGCGTATCTTGCGTGTCCATGATGTAGCCGAAACGGTTGATGTGGTACGGATGATCGCAGCGGTAGAGTCCGCCGACCAAGAATGATGGAGCAAGTATGACGAAGAAATATTTTGGCACTGACGGCATTCGCGGTCGGGTCGGCGTTTACCCCATTACCCCTGATTTCATGCTCAAGCTGGGCTGGGCGGCGGGTATGGCGTTTCGCAGTATGGGTGCTTGCCGGATTCTGGTCGGTAAAGACACGCGGATTTCCGGTTACATGTTTGAGTCTGCACTAGAGGCCGGGTTGTCGGCGGCAGGGGCGGATGTCATGTTGCTGGGGCCGATGCCTACACCGGCAATCGCGTACCTGACACGCACCTTTCATGCAGAAGCCGGGATCGTAATCAGCGCTTCACACAATCCTCATGATGATAACGGCATCAAGTTCTTCTCGGGTGAGGGTACCAAGCTCCCTGATGAAGTCGAGTTGATGATCGAAGAGTTGCTTGATGCGCCGATGACTGTGGTTGATTCCGGTAAGTTGGGCAAGGTCTCGCGCATCAACGACGCGTCAGGGCGATACATCGAATTTTGTAAGAGTAGTGTCCCGACAAGCACCAACTTCAATGGTCTGAAGATCGTTGTCGATTGTGCTCATGGTGCGACGTATAAAGTTGCCCCCAGTGTGTTCAAAGAGCTGGGTGCCGAGGTGACGGTGTTATCGGCTCAGCCGAATGGCCTCAACATCAATGACAATTGCGGCTCGACCCATATGGGGCAATTGCAAGCGGCCGTACTCGCTGAGCATGCTGACCTGGGCATTGCCTTTGATGGTGATGGCGACCGGGTGCTGATGGTGGATCACACGGGTGCAATCGTGGATGGTGATGAGTTGCTATTCATCATTGCGCGAGATCTGCATGAGCGTGGCAAGTTGCAAGGTGGTGTGGTCGGCACGCTGATGAGCAATCTCGGACTTGAGTTGGCCTTGGCTGATCTGGGTATTCCTTTTGTGCGCGCCAACGTGGGTGACCGGTACGTTATTGCGGGTCTTCAAGAGCGCGACTGGCAAGTGGGTGGCGAAAACTCAGGTCATATTGTCTGCTTTCAACACACAACGACCGGCGATGCGATCATTGCTGCGCTTCAGGTGTTGCTGTCTTTGCGTCGTCGTGAGGAAAGCCTTGCCCAGTCGCGTCAGGCCGTTCGCAAATGCCCTCAGGTTTTGCTTAATGTTCGGTTCTCGGGTGGTGTAAATCCTGTCGAGCATCCGGCCGTCAAGGAGGCCTGTGCGCAAGTTACGGAGGCGATGAAAGGCCGCGGCCGTGTGCTTTTGCGTAAGTCGGGTACAGAGCCATTGGTGCGGGTCATGGTCGAAGGCGACGACGAAATCATGGTCCGTGGCTATGCAGAAGAGCTGGCAAAACTTGTAAGTGAAGTTTGTGCTTGAATTCGGCTTGCCAGCGCGGATGTGGTTGGGTAACATCTGCGCCCACTTTGACCGACGAGGTAAAGCATGCGCCGCAAGATGGTAGCTGGTAACTGGAAAATGCACGGTACCCGCGCCAGCGTCGCTGAGCTGATCGATGGTCTGCGTAAGCTGGACTTGCCGAGCGTTGTTGAAACCGCAGTTTTCCCATCTGACTTGTTTATTGAACGTGTAATCAATGGCTTGAAAGATACGCCAATCTCGGTTGGTGCTCAGGATGCAGCGGTAGATGCAAAGCAAGGTGCGCTCACTGGTGAGATATCTTCAAGCCAGTTGGTGGATGCGGGTTGTAAGCTGGTGCTGATAGGGCACTCTGAACGCCGCCTGATTTTGGGTGAGTCGGACGAGACGCTGAATCGCAAGTTTGCAGCTGCTCAGTCTTCAGGTTTGACGCCAGTGCTGTGTATAGGGGAGACCCTGGAACAGCGTGAAGCAGGGCAAACGCTTGAGGTTGTAGGGCGTCAGCTGAACGCTGTGATTGATGAGTTCGGTATTGATGTTTTTGCAAAGGCAGTGATTGCGTACGAGCCGGTCTGGGCCATTGGCACCGGGCGGACCGCAACACCGCAGCAAGCGCAAGATGTGCATGCGGCCATTCGCGCACAGCTGGCGC
Organism: Pseudomonas lundensis; assembly: GCF_015377145.2. Taxonomy (NCBI): domain Bacteria; kingdom Pseudomonadati; phylum Pseudomonadota; class Gammaproteobacteria; order Pseudomonadales; family Pseudomonadaceae; genus Pseudomonas; species Pseudomonas lundensis. The sequence goes on along the minus strand of NZ_CP062158.2, from coordinate 4,099,255 downwards.
AGAAGAATTCTGAAGTGGCACAAGGTGTGCGGCTTCTATACGGCGGCAGCGTGAAGGCGGCCAATGCGGTCGAACTGTTCAGCATGCCGGATATCGATGGGGGGCTCATTGGTGGGGCTTCCCTGAATGCAGATGAGTTCGGTGCGATCTGTCGCGCCGCGGGAAACTGAGAAAATGCTGGAAACAGTCGTAGTCGTTTTTCATCTGTTGGGTGCATTGGGCGTAATTGCTCTGGTATTGCTGCAACAGGGTAAGGGTGCGGATGCTGGAGCATCTTTCGGAGCAGGTGCTTCAAATACTGTGTTCGGAAGCCAAGGTTCCTCTACCTTTCTTAGTAAGTTTACTGCTATACTTGCCGCAGGTTTTTTCATAACCAGCTTAGGGTTAGGTTACTTTGCTAAAGAGAAAGCTCAAGAGCTGACTCAAGTAGGTTTGCCAGATCCAGCAGTATTGGAAGCGCCAAAGCAACAACCGGCTTCAGATGATGTGCCGGTGCTTCAAGAGCAAAAGTCGGCTTCTCCAGCGACGGACGTACCTCCAGCTCAAGAGCAAAAGTAAAACGGGTTTCATGATGTAACGTAGTATTGCCGAGGTGGTGGAATTGGTAGACACGCAACCTTGAGGTGGTTGTGCCCATAGGGTGTAGGGGTTCGAGTCCCCTTCTCGGTACCAATTATCAGGAATGCCCGCAATAGCGGGCTTTCTTGTATGTGGAAGGTTGGATTGACCCTGAAAGGGATCAACCGTATACTTCCGCTCCAGCTTTGTCGCGGGATGGAGCAGTCTGGTAGCTCGTCGGGCTCATAACCCGAAGGTCGTCGGTTCAAATCCGGCTCCCGCAACCAGTTTTAGCGGAGCCCCTAATTCAGGGGCTTTTTGTTAACTGGACACTTTATAACGTCGGTATTCAACGGCGTTTCAGGGATGGGCGCTTCGCCCATTTTTTCATTCTGCATAGCATGCACAAACATGCACTAGGGGGTTCAGGTGTCGAGCAAGCTAGAACAGTTGCAGGCCTTGTTGGCCCCGGTGGTCGTGGCCCTTGGCTATGAATGCTGGGGTATTGAATTTTCGGCTCAAGGCCGCCATTCAATGTTGCGTGTGTATATCGACAAGGAAGGCGGTGTATTGGTGGACGATTGCGCCATCGTGAGCCGTCAGATCAGTGGCGTACTGGATGTTGAAGATCCTATCGCCGTTGAATACACCCTTGAAGTTTCCTCTCCTGGCATGGAACGCCCGCTGTTCACGCTTGAACAGTTTGCCAAGTATGCCGGTGAGCAAGTGAAGATCAAGCTGCGGTCGCCATTCGAAGGGCGTCGCAACTTTCAGGGCCTTCTGCGCGGCGTAGAGGAACAGGATATCGTGGTGCAAGTTGAAGACCATGAGTTCCTGCTGCCGATCGATATGATCGACAAGGCCAACATTATTCCCAGTTTTGACTGAGACGCGGATCCCGCGGATCCAATGGCTTGCGAAAGGCGAGGCGTACGATGAGCAAAGAAGTACTGCTGGTTGTTGAGTCGGTGTCCAATGAAAAGGGCGTACCGGCAAACGTTATTTTTGAAGCGCTGGAGCTGGCTCTGGCCACTGCTACCAAAAAGCGTTTTGAAGACGAAGTCGAACTGCGTGTGGAGATCAATCGCCACACCGGTAACTATGAGACGTTCCGTCGCTGGACCGTGGTCGAAGACGAAGATCTGGATGATCCAGCAATCGAGTTGGCGGTTGACCAGGCGCAGGCGAAACAGCCAGGCGCGGTGGCCGGTGACATTATCGAAGAAAAAATCGATTCCATCGAATTCGGCCGGATTGCTGCACAAACTGCCAAGCAGGTAATTGTGCAAAAGGTCCGCGAAGCTGAGCGTGCTCAAGTCGTTGATGCCTATCGCGAGCGTCTTGGCGAAATTATTTCCGGCACTGTCAAGAAAGTAACGCGTGACAATGTGATCGTCGATCTGGGCAATAACGCTGAAGCGTTGCTGGCCCGTGAAGACATCATTCCGCGTGAAACTTTCCGTGTTGGCGTAAGACTTCGTGCGTTGTTGAAAGAGATTCGCACCGAGAACCGTGGTCCTCAGCTGATCCTGTCGCGTACCGCGCCTGAAATGCTGATCGAACTGTTCCGGATCGAAGTTCCTGAGATCTCCGAAGGCCTGATCGAAGTGATGGCGGCCTCCCGCGATCCTGGATCTCGCGCTAAAATAGCCGTTCGTTCCAAAGACAAACGCATTGATCCGCAAGGTGCTTGCATTGGTATGCGCGGTTCGCGCGTCCAGGCAGTGTCCGGCGAATTGGGCGGGGAGCGAGTGGATATCGTTCTGTGGGATGAGAATCCGGCGCAGTTCGTGATCAACGCAATGTCGCCTGCTGAAGTGGCGGCAATTATTGTCGACGAAGATGCCCATGCAATGGACATCGCCGTTGGCGCAGACAATCTGGCCCAGGCGATTGGTCGCGGCGGTCAGAACGTACGTTTGGCTAGCCAGTTGACTGGCTGGACCCTGAACGTGATGACCGAATCGGACATCCAGGCTAAGCAGCAAGCAGAGACCGGTGACATTCTGCGCAACTTCATCGAAGAACTCGAAGTTGATGAAGAGTTGGCGCAGGTACTGGTTGATGAGGGCTTCACCAGCCTGGAAGAGATTGCCTACGTACCGGTGGAGGAGATGCTCAACATCGACGGCTTTGACGAGGATATCGTCAACGAGCTTCGCGCTCGGGCCAAGGATCGTTTGTTGACCAAAGCCATCGCTACTGAGGAAAAGCTGGCAGACGCCCATCCGGCCGAAGACCTGCTCTCGCTTGAGGGTATGGACAAGGATTTGGCGATGGAACTGGCGGTGCGCGGCGTAATTACCCGCGAAGACCTGGCCGAGCAGTCTATTGACGACCTGCTCGACATCGACGGCATTGACGATGATCGTGCCGGCAAGTTGATCATGGCCGCCCGAGCCCATTGGTTCGAGTAATTAGGCGCGGCCTGAGGAGAGAAATGCATGACGCAAGTCACGGTGAAACAACTGGCCGATGAGGTCAAAACACCGGTTGAGCGCCTGTTGCAGCAGATGCGTGAGGCAGGTCTGCCGCACACCGCCGCCGAGCAGAATGTAACCGACAGTGAGAAGCAAGCTCTGCTGACTCACTTGAAAAGCAGCCACAAGGCGAAAGTGGAAGAACCGCGCAAAATCACTTTGCAGCGTAAAACCACCAGCACCCTGCGTGTAGCTGGCAGCAAAAGCATCAGCGTTGAAGTACGCAAGAAGAAAGTCTTCGTACAGCGCAGCCCGGAAGAAATCGAAGCTGAGCGCAAGCGTGAGCTGGATGAACGCCGCGCAGTAGAAAATGCTGCACGTCAAAAGGCTGAAGAAGAATCCAAGCGTCGCGCCGAAGAAGAAGCGCGCCGTCAGCCTGCCTCGACTCCGGCCGCCGCGGCACCTGCCGCGCCTGCTCCGGCGCAAGCTGCTCCTGCAGCAGCGCCAGCACCTGCGCCAGCCGCCGATGCACGTAAGCGTGATGAACAGCGTCGTCCGGACAAACCACGCGCAGACGACAACAATCGTCGCGGCAGTGGTGATGGCGAGCGTAAAAATGCTCCTCATCGTGCATCGGTTAAAGAAAAAGCCCCTGCACCACGTGTTGCTCCGCGCACTTCTGACGAAGAAAGCGATAGCTTCCGCCGTGGCGGTCGTGGCAAAGGCAAGCTGAAAAAACGTAACGCTCACGGTTTCCAGAGCCCGACCGGCCCGGTTGTTCGTGACGTACAGATTGGCGAGACCATCACTGTCGGCGATTTGGCTGCGCAGATGTCGGTCAAGGCCGCTGAAGTCATCAAGTTCATGTTCAAGCTGGGTACTCCGGCCACCATCAACCAGGTTCTGGATCAGGAAACTGCCCAGTTGGTTGCTGAAGAACTGGGCCATAAAGTGACGCTGGTCAGCGACAACGCCCTGGAAGATTCCCTGGCCGAGTCCTTGAAGTTCGAAGGCGAGTCGTTCTCCCGTGCTCCGGTTGTGACCGTAATGGGTCACGTTGACCACGGTAAAACGTCCCTGCTCGACTACATTCGTCGTGCCAAGGTTGCGGCTGGCGAAGCAGGCGGTATCACCCAGCACATCGGTGCATACCACGTTGAAACCGAACGCGGCATGGTCACGTTCCTCGATACCCCGGGTCACGCTGCGTTTACCGCAATGCGTGCACGTGGTGCCAAGGCAACTGACATCGTGATTCTGGTTGTGGCTGCTGACGACGGCGTCATGCCGCAAACCATCGAAGCTGTACAGCATGCGAAAGCAGCTGGCGTGCCGCTGGTGGTTGCAGTGAACAAAATCGACAAGCCAGGTGCTGACCTCGATCGCATCCGCAGCGAGTTGTCCGTCCACGGCGTGACCTCGGAAGAGTGGGGTGGTGACACTCCGTTTGTTTCGGTCTCGGCGAAAATGGGTACTGGCGTTGACGAGTTGCTCGAAGCCGTCTTGCTGCAAGCTGAAGTTCTGGAACTCAAGGCCACTCCATCGGCTCCAGGCCGTGGCGTAGTTGTCGAGTCCCGTCTGGACAAAGGCCGTGGCCCTGTTGCGACCGTGCTGGTTCAAGACGGTACCCTGCGTCAAGGCGACATGGTTCTGGTCGGTTCCAACTATGGCCGTATCCGCGCCATGCTCGATGAGAACGGCAAGGCCATCAAGGAAGCCGGTCCATCCATCCCTGTCGAGATTCTCGGCCTGGACGGTACGCCAGACGCTGGCGACGAGATGAGCGTAATGACTGACGAGAAGAAGGCACGTGAAGTTGCCCTGTTCCGTCAAGGCAAGTTCCGCGAAGTGAAACTGGCGCGTGCTCATGCAGGCAAGCTGGAAAACATCTTCGAGAACATGGGCCAGGAAGAGAAGAAGACGCTTAACATCGTCCTCAAATCTGACGTCCGTGGTTCGCTGGAAGCTCTGCAGGGCGCCCTGAGCGGCCTGGGTAACGACGAAGTGCAAGTGCGTGTAGTGGGCGGCGGCGTCGGTGGTATCACCGAAAGCGACGCAAACCTGGCACTGGCCTCCAACGCTGTATTGTTCGGCTTCAACGTGCGTGCTGATGCTGGCGCTCGCAAGATTGTCGAGCAGGAAGGCCTGGACATGCGTTACTACAACGTCATCTACGACATCATCGAAGACGTCAAGAAAGCCCTTACCGGCATGCTTGGCAGCGATGTCCGCGAGAACATCCTGGGTATTGCTGAAGTTCGCGACGTATTCCGTTCGCCGAAGTTTGGTGCCATCGCAGGTTGCATGGTGCTCGAAGGTGTTGTTCACCGTAACCGTCCAATCCGCGTACTGCGTGACGACATCGTTATCTTTGAAGGCGAGCTGGAATCTCTGCGCCGCTTCAAGGATGACGCTGCCGAAGTGCGTGCCGGCATGGAATGCGGTATTGGCGTCAAGAGCTACAACGACGTTAAAGTCGGCGACAAGATCGAAGTGTTCGAGAAGGTCCAGGTTGCTCGCAGCCTCTAAATCGCGAGCCTCAAGAGCCAGGACGTCCCGCGGCATGCAAATGCACGTGGCCCGTCCCGGACTCTAAACGCAACGCCCGGTCCGGCTTCTGTCTGGCCGGGCGTTTGCCGCTTTCAGAACGCATGGGTTTCCCATGGGTGAGTAACAGGTAACAAGACATGGCAAAAGAATACAGCCGTACCCAACGTATCGGCGATCAGATGCAGCGAGAGCTGGCACAGCTGATCCGTCGTGAAGTCAAAGATCCGCGTGTGGGTCTGGTCACCATTACTGCTGTTGAAGTCAGCCGTGACGTGGGTCACGCCAAGATCTTCATCACCGTAATGGGGCAGGACAACGCTGAAGATATCGCTCAGACCATCAAGGTACTGAACTCGGCGGCTGGTTTCCTGCGTATGCAACTGGCGCGTGAAATGAAGCTGCGCAGTGTTCCTCAGCTGCACTTCCACTACGACGAAAGCGTCGTGCGTGGCGCGCACCTGTCTGCGTTGATCGAGCGTGCAGTGGCTGAAGACAATCAGCATCCCGATGCGACTGCTCCCGAAGACACCAAGGAGTAACCGGTGGCTCAGGTCAAGCGTATCCGTCGTAACGTCAGCGGCATCATCCTGCTGGACAAGCCATTGGGTTTTACGTCCAACGCGGCTTTGCAGAAAGTCCGCTGGCTGCTCAATGCCGAGAAGGCAGGGCACACCGGTAGCCTGGACCCATTGGCCAGCGGCGTACTGCCGCTGTGCTTTGGCGAAGCCACCAAGTTTTCGCAATACCTGCTCGATTCTGACAAGGGTTATGAAACCTTGATGCAGTTGGGCAAAACCACCACCACGGCCGATGCAGAAGGCGAGGTTTTAAAGACCCGTCCGGTGACCGTTGGTCGCGCCGATATTGAGGCAGTCTTGCCGAAGTTTCGCGGGCAAATCAGTCAGATACCGCCAATGTACTCGGCGCTCAAGCGTGATGGGCAACCGCTTTACAAGCTCGCCCGTGCAGGTGAGGTGGTGGAGCGCGAACCGCGTTCTGTTACTATTACCCGCCTCCAATTACTGGCCAGCGAAGGTGACACTGCCCGCTTGGCTGTGGATTGCACCAAAGGCACCTATATTCGTACCCTCGTGGAAGATATCGGTGAAGAGCTGGGTTGCGGAGCCTATGTTGCGCAACTGCGCCGCACCCAGGCTGGCCCTTTCAGTTTGGCCCAGACGGTAACGCTGGAAGAACTGGAAGCCGTGCATGCTGAAGGTGGCAATGAAGCCGTCGACCGCTTCCTGATGCCATCGGACAGCGGCTTGCTTGACTGGCCTTTGCTGCACTTCTCGGAGCACAGCGCGTTCTATTGGCTCAATGGCCAACCGGTTCGCGCTCCCGATGCGCCAAAGTTTGGCATGGTGCGGGTACAAGATCACAATGGTCGCTTCATCGGTATCGGTGAAGTGAGCGAAGACGGGCGCATTGCGCCGCGTCGACTGATTCGGTCGGAATGACCGGAGCCAGGCCAAGCCGGCTATTGCCTGTGAGGACTGGAACGAGGGTGGCTGTTATTAGGCACGGTCACATCTCACATTTAAATACGAGGATTTGTCCTCGGCCTATTGGATCTGTTTGCGTGCAGACAGACCCCTGAAGAAAGGAAAGCCACATGGCACTTACAGTTGAACACAAAGCAGAAATCGTAGCTGACTACCAGCGTGCTCCAGGTGATACAGGTTCTCCAGAAGTGCAAGTTGCACTGCTGACCTTCAACATCAACACGCTGCAGGGTCACTTCAAGGCCAACGGTAAAGATCACCACTCCCGTCGTGGTCTGATCCGCATGGTAAACCAGCGTCGCAAGCTGCTGGACTACCTGAAAGGCAAAGACATCAGCCGTTACGCTACGCTGATCGCTCGCCTGGGTCTGCGTCGCTAATAGCGATGTTGCTGGAGGCTGGTTGTCTGTCGTCCACCTGCGAGTTTCTCGCGGGTGGGCGGCGGGCTTCCAGCCTCAAGTTTTATCTGGACTCACCGGATGTTTACGAAAACTCACCCCGTCGGCCGTTTTCGTAAGCATCTTGATCGGGCTGACACCCGGCATTGCACCCGTATTTCGCAAGAAACCTGTTCCCCAAGAGCCACAAAGAGAAGGTAGGACACCGTGAACCCGGTTATCAAAAAATTTCAGTTCGGTCAGTCGACCGTTACCCTAGAGACTGGCCGTATCGCCCGTCAGGCCTCCGGCGCAGTATTGGTCACCGTTGACGACGACGTCAGCGTGTTGGTGACTGTCGTCGGCGCCAAACAAGCTGATCCAGGCAAGGGCTTCTTCCCTCTGTCGGTTCACTACCAAGAAAAAACCTACGCCGCCGGTAAAATCCCAGGTGGTTTCTTCAAGCGTGAAGGTCGCCCTTCCGAGAAAGAAACCCTGACCTCGCGCCTGATCGACCGTCCGATCCGTCCGCTGTTCCCGGAAGGCTTCATGAACGAAGTGCAGGTTGTCTGCACCGTTCTGTCCACCAGCAAGAAAACCGATCCTGATGTGGCGGCAATGATCGGTACTTCGGCTGCCCTGGCAATCTCCGGCATTCCTTTTGATGGTCCGATCGGTGCTGCCCGTGTTGCATTCCACGAAAGCACCGGTTACCTGCTGAACCCGACTTACGAACAACTCGCTGCGTCCAGCCTGGACATGGTGGTTGCCGGTACGTCGGAAGCCGTATTGATGGTTGAGTCGGAAGCCAAAGAGCTGACCGAAGACCAGATGCTGGGTGCCGTACTGTTCGCCCACGACGAATTCCAGGTTGTTATCCAGGCTGTTAAAGAGCTGGCTGCCGAAGCTGCCAAACCGACGTGGGACTGGGCTGCTGCTCCAGAAGCCACTGAACTGCTGGGCGCAATCCGTGCCGAGTTCGGCGAAGCGATCTCCCAGGCTTACACCATCACCGTCAAGCACGAGCGCTATGCACGTCTGGGCGAGTTGCGTGACCAGGTGGTTGCCAAGCTGTCAGGCGAAGAAGGCCAGCCTTCTGCGTCTGAAGTCAAAGCTGCTTTCGGTGAAATCGAATACCGCACCGTTCGCGAAAACATCGTAAACGGCAAGCCGCGTATCGATGGTCGTGACACCAAGACAGTTCGTCCTCTGAACATCGAAGTGGGCGTCCTGCCGAAAACTCACGGTTCTGCACTGTTCACCCGTGGCGAGACCCAGGCGCTGGTTGTCGCGACATTGGGTACTGCCCGTGACGCACAGCTGCTGGACACGCTGGAAGGTGAAAAGAAAGACCCGTTCATGCTGCACTACAACTTCCCTCCGTTCTCGGTAGGCGAGTGTGGTCGCATGGGTGGTGCTGGCCGTCGCGAAATCGGTCACGGCCGTTTGGCGCGTCGTTCCGTTCAGGCCATGCTGCCTGCTGCTGACGTGTTCCCGTACACCATTCGTGTCGTATCGGAAATCACCGAATCCAACGGCTCCAGCTCCATGGCATCGGTGTGCGGTGCTTCCCTGGCACTGATGGACGCCGGTGTACCGATGAAGGCACCGGTTGCCGGTATCGCCATGGGTCTGGTTAAAGAAGGCGAGAAGTTCGCTGTACTGACCGACATCCTGGGTGACGAAGACCACCTGGGCGACATGGACTTCAAAGTAGCCGGTACCTCCAAAGGTGTGACCGCGCTGCAGATGGACATCAAGATCAAAGGCATCACCGAAGAAATCATGGAGATCGCCCTGGGCCAAGCCCTGGACGCTCGCCTGAACATCTTGGGTCAGATGAACCAGATCATTGGTCAGTCGCGTAACGAACTGTCTGCCAATGCGCCGACCATGATCGCGATGAAAATCGACACCGACAAAATCCGTGATGTTATCGGTAAAGGTGGCGCAACCATCCGTGCAATCTGTGAAGAAACCAAAGCGTCGATCGACATCGAAGACGACGGTTCGATCAAGATCTTCGGCGAGACCAAGGAAGCGGCAGAAGCGGCGCGTCAGCGCGTTCTGGGCATCACCGCTGAAGCTGAGATCGGCAAGATCTACATCGGCAAGGTTGAGCGCATCGTCGACTTCGGCGCATTCGTGAACATCCTGCCGGGCAAAGACGGCCTGGTTCACATCTCCATGCTGAGCGATGCTCGCGTAGAGAAAGTGACTGACATCTTGAAAGAAGGTCAGGAAGTGGAAGTGCTGGTACTGGACGTGGACAACCGCGGCCGTATCAAGCTGTCCATCAAGGATGTTGCTGCCGCCAAGGCTTCGGAAGCTTAATCGCGACCTGAGCGTGTGATGAAAAAGGATCCTTCGGGATCCTTTTTTTATGGGCGGTGATAACGACAGGGGATCTTTTTGCAGGTGGGCTAAAGGCCATGATCAAAAAGCCGCATCTTGCATGCAGTCTCTGCGAGCGTTCATGCATTCTGCACGAAGCTGAAAAATAGATATGCGATTAAGTGCTTGATATATAAGGTTTTTATTTTTTAAAAAAGTTGGCACAGCGCCTGCAATAGTATTGATAACCCTGCAGCCGCACGCCGGCGCAGATCTTAAAGAAGACAGGAGTTACTCGTATGAAGAAGTTCGCTATCGCTGCTGCAACTGCCACCGCTCTGACCCTGACCATGGCTAACGCAGCATTTGCTGCTCAATCCACTGCTCAGGCGCCTATGGTCGTCGCTGCTGGCGAAATGGATCAAGCCAAAGAAGCCACTTCTGATACCTGGATCACCACCAAAGTTAAATCAGACCTGCTGACTGAAAAAGGTATTCCAGGCACTGACATCAAAGTTGAGACCAACAAAGGTGTTGTTTCTTTGTCCTCCACCGTTGCAGTCACTGACGCGCAAAAAGAAATGGCAGTTAACATCGCCAAGAAAATCAAAGGCGTAAAAGCTGTTTCGGCTGATGGCCTGAAAGCTCAGTAAGTTTACTTTTCTCGTAGAACCGGGGGAAAGCCGGAGCAGATGATCTAACCGATCATCTGCAGCTTTCAAAATTGGTTCATGCGACGGCCACATGGATGTGGTCATTACAGCCCTCGACGCTTGCGTCGGGGGCTGTTCTATTTGGGGGAGATAAAAGCATTGATCGGGTTTGCTGACCCATCAAGTGCAACGGGCAAGCCACATACAGACCTGCCTCGCGCTGACTTTGATGTGTGAACAGCGATCATTCACTGTCCAGATGCAAGGGAGAGATCACGCGACCGTCGCTTTGTGCCTCACCCAGCGTGGCGTCCACAAAGTAGACGCGCTCATCGGCCAGTTGGCCTTTGTCCACCAGGAAATCCTTGATGCGGCTGGCGCGCTCCTGCCCCAACTGACGTAACAGCACCTCACTTTTGCTCCAGAAGTCGATCAACGCGTCGCTCATTTTTTGCGCGCGCTCATCACGACTCAATTTCGCCCACTCGGCCGGCGGCTGCTGCTTGAGTCGGGTGCGATAGATGCCTTCGAGTAACGGGCCTTTCTCGTCATCAGGGACTTTAAGCAGTGACGCTTGCGCCGGCACTTTCTCGCCGCGGCGTTGCAGGATTTTGTAGTAGTTGTACTGGAATTCACGCTCCAGGCGTTCCTTGGCAATGAACGGGCCATCACTGCTTTGCGCGGCAGTGCCTTCAATCTCCAGGCGCAGCGCAGGGCGTTCCTTGAGCGCTGCAGCCAGGGTTGTCAGGGCTTTCTGGGCCTCAGGGCTCAGCTCGCTGGAGCCAGGCGCGAAGGACACGGTACCGAGGTCCTCGGCACCCCCACCGCTGATCAGCCCGCCAATGAACTTGAAGGGCGCTTGTGCTGCCCGCAGCACGAGATTGCGCAAGGTTTGCCACACAATTGGCATCACGCTGAACTGCGGGTTATTGAGGTCCCCCGTTACCGGAAGCTCGATGGAAATCTTGCCGTCGGTGTCCTTGAGCAATGCGATGGCCAGTTTAATGGGCAAATCCACGGCATCAGGGCTGTCGACCTTTTCCCCCAGTTGCAATTGTTCAACCACCAGTTTGTTCTCGGCCTTGAGCTGACCTTTGGTGATCAAATAGTGCAAATCCAGGTTCAGGCGACCCTTGCGGATCCGATACCCCGCGAATTTGCCGGAGTAGGGCGTCAGTGTGGTCAGTTCTACGCGTTTGAAGCTGGTGGCGATGTCCAGGCTCGCCATCGGATCGAAAGGATTGACGCTGCCTTTGATGGTGACAGGCGCGTAGCGGTCCACTTTACCGGCGATGTTGACGCTGGCCGGTTTGGCCTGTCGGCTATCAATGGTGCCAATCTGGCCGTTTAGCTGTTGAATCGCTGTCGCAAAGTTGGGGGTCAGGCTGAAGTCGGCAAAGTTAGCCGAACCGTCATTGATTGCGATGCCACCCACGTGAATGCCCAAAGGCTTGTCTTTGCCGGCCGCTGGTTTGGCGTCGGTTTTACTGGCGCTGCCAGCGGGTTGCGCAATCAACAGGTCATCAATGTTGGTGGTGCGATCATCGTTGATCATGAAGCGTACATACGGCTGTGCAACGTTGACCTTGGCGATGGACAGGCTGTCACCGTGTTGATAATTCAGCTTCTCCAGCCCCAGACGCTGCCACTTCAGGAAGTCGCGATCTTTCATGGTGTCGAGGGTGTGTAACTGAGCTATCTGTACGTTGCCCTGGACCGTGAAGGCCAGCGGGTCGATACGTTTAAGGTCAACGACGAGATCGCTGTCCAGCATGCCGCTGCGCAGCTCCAGACGGATAAACGGGTCGATGTAAGCCTGCGCCACCCGCAAGTCGATGTCTTGGGTGGTGACATTTAATCTGGCGCTGACCGGGTTCAGGTTCACGTCGCCGCTGGCGGTGAGCTTGCCTTGTTTACCGATGCCGGTATCCAGCTTGAGGCTGAAGGGTGACTGGTTCAGGCTGTCGAAGTTCTTCACGTTCAGATTCAACGGGCCTACTTCAAGCGCAACGGGTGTTTTGGGCACTTTGTCGGCCAGATGAACGCGGTAATCGCGCAGCTCCACGTCTTTGAGCAGCACTTGCCAAGGTTTGCTCGGTGCGACCGGTCCGGGCTTGGGGGCTTCAACTGTCACCGGGTCATTGGCTGTTGGCTTTGCCCGGCCAGCGGGCTGGCTGGCAAACAGTTTTTGCCAATCCAACTGTCCGTCTGCTTCGCGGGTAGCCCAGGTTTCAAGGTTCTTGCTGTTGATCTTGCCGACCACGACGTGTTGCTTGGCGAGATCGACTGTGGTGTCGCTGACATCAAGGCGCTCAAGGCGCGCCAGCGGACGGCCATCGGGCGCATTGAGCTTGAAGGGCGCGATGCTGGCCGAGGCATTGCTCAGGACCATCTCGGTTTCTTTAGCCAGGTTCAATGTGTAGTCGGTACTGAAATTGAGGACGCCGTCTTCCAGGACCAGCGGCAAGGCATCCCGAACATAAGGCCACCATACTTTCATTTTGCCATCAGTCACTTTGAGCGTGCCCTCGGACGCGATTGGCACAATGCTCAAGGTGCCGGTCCAGTCGATCCGGCCGCCTTCAGGGCCAGCTGCGACCAAAGTCATGTCCGCGTTGTCGTCAGGAAGCGTGCTGAGGTTTTTCAGCTCCACATTCATCGAGTCATACAAAAACTCGATTGGCTCGCTAGGCCGTACGTCAGCAAAGTGCAGATAGCCGTCCGCCAGCTTGATGCGATCGATGCGCAGCGGGAAAGGTTTGCTGTCAGGCGTGGCAGGTGTTGGTTCGCTGGCGGGGAGTTTGAACAGCTGCGTCAGGTTGAGCGTGCCATCCTTGCTGAACACCAATTCTGTCTTGGGCTTGTCGAGCTGCACGTCGGCAAGGTGCAAGGCTTTGGTCCACAGGCTGTCAGCCTGCAAATTGGTGTACAGGCGTTCGAATCCGACCTGCTCCTTGCCCGGTTCGCCTATCTTCAGCCCCCACAGCGTCAGCTCAAGGCTGAATGGGTTGAACTCAAGGCGATCAAGCCGGGCGGGGGTGGTGGCGTAGTTGGCCAATTGCTGGTTGATGATGCGCAAACCGATGCCGGGTACGATCAAAAAGCCGAGCAAGCTATAAAGTGCGAGGGCAGTCAGCACGGCGCCAATGGCGCGAATCAATCCTTTGGGCATGTGAGGCGTCGTCTATTACAGTCGGAGGTGCCTTGGAGTATGGCACGCGTTTCTGGTTCCGAGACGACCGCCTTATATTTGATCAGGGTATTACTGAGCAGGATGAGGGGCTTAGAACTGCAAGACCAACGTCTTGAGCGGTGGCTGGCGGTCCATTGACGGGAAGTCGCTGGCCGGGGTCAGCACCTGCCAGTCACGTACCGGGCGTCCCGCTTTTTCGGCACAACGCAGCACGTTTTCTCGCCAGTCGTCCATGCTGACTTTCGCCAGGTTGTTGCAGCAAATCAGCACACCGTCGGGCGCGGTGGTCAAAACGGCGGGTTTGAGCAGGCTTTGATAGTCACGCAGCAGGTCGACCGTGCCAAACGCACTTTTGGCCCAGGCGGGCGGGTCCAGCAAAACCAGATCGTATTCGCGTTGCTCCAGGCGCGGGTAAGCCGGCAGCTTGTGGCGACGCTGAATGATCGGCAAACCCGCCAGCTGGCGGATCGCTGCGAAATAGTCAGACTGCACAAATTTCATGCTGGGCAACGCCGGGTTCAACAGCCCGTTCTCGCGGCCCACGGCCAGATTACCTTCGGCAAAGTCCAGGTTGCAGACTTCGCTTGCGCCGCCTGCGGCAGCACTCAGGCCAACCCCGCAGGTGTAGGCGAACAAGTTGAGCACGCGTTTGCCAGCGCTGTGTTGTTTGACCCACCCGCGTGCGTTACGCAGATCAAGAAACAGCAACGGGTCCTGACCGGCATGGCGGCCGCGCACACGGTAGTTCAGCCCCCATTCATGGCCCACCAGGTCTTGCAGGGCGGCCTCGTCGGCGCGGTAGACCGTGTCTTCACGATCAATGCGGGAATTGCCCTGAGAGCGGTCGTTGTAGACCAGCAGCAGTTCCAGCCCCAAATGACGATTGATGGCTTCATGCAGTTGCAGCAAATCATCGCGCTCAAGACGCTGGTGGAAGCTTTGCACCAGCAGTTGCGGGCCGTAACGGTCGATGGTCAAGCCCCCGGCACCTTCCTGGCTGCCATGGAACAGGCGATAACAATCTGTGCCTTGAGCGTGCAGCTCGGCCAGCAAGTCGTGACGGTTATCGAGGGCGGCGCGCAGCGCCTGATTCAAGGAAGACATGCGTTGCGCCTTGGGGGACAGAGAAGGCGCGGGAGTTTACCAGAACAACGCGGGTGGTTTGGTGCAGGAGCGAGCAGGTTCGCTCCTGCGATGGGACGATAGTTACGCGCGCTCAATCGCCAGCGCTACACCCTGACCGCCACCGATGCAGAGGGTTGCGAGGCCTTTTTTGGCATCGCGCTTGAGCATTTCGTGGAGCAGGGTGACGAGGATTCGGCACCCTGACGCACCAATCGGGTGACCAATGGCAATGGCGCCACCGTTCACGTTGACCTTGCTTGCGTCCCAGTCCAGTTCTTTACCCACCGACAAGGCTTGGGCGGCGAACGCTTCGTTGGCTTCGATCAGGTCCAGTTGTGCCAGCGTCCAGCCTGCCTTGGCCAGGCAGCGTTGGGTCGCGCTCACTGGGCCGATACCCATGATGGCCGGGTCGACGCCTGCGTTGGCGTAGGCCGCGATTTTAGCCAGAACTGGCAAGCCCAGCGCCTGGGCTTTGTTCGCGCTCATCAGCATGACCGCTGCAGCGCCGTCATTGAGTGAGGATGCATTACCCGCCGTGACAGATCCGTCTTTTTTAAAGGCAGGGCGCAGTTTTGCCAGCGATTCAGCCGTTGTGCCCGCGCGCGGTTGTTCGTCCGTGGCGAAGGCAATCGGGTCACCTTTGCGCTGCGGGATCAATACGGGCGTGATTTCATCCACAAAGCGGCCGGTTTCGATGGCTTCAATGGCTTTTTGTTGAGAGGCAGCGGCAAACGCATCCTGAGCTTCACGGCTGATGCCGTACTTATCCACCAGGTTTTCGGCGGTTATACCCATGTGGTAATCGTTGAACGCATCCCACAAACCGTCGCTAATCATGGTGTCGACGATCTGACTGTGCCCCATGCGCAGGCCGGTACGGGCGCCGGGCACGATGTAGTTGGACAGGCTCATGTTCTCCTGGCCCCCGGCAATGATGACCTCGGCATCGCCGCAGCGAATGGCTTGCGCGGCAAGGTGCAACGCCTTGAGGCCAGATCCGCAGACCTTGTTCAAAGTCATCGCAGGTACGGCAAACGGTAAGCCGGCCTTGATTGCGGCCTGACGGGCCGGGTTCTGGCCGGCGCCGGCGGTCAGCACCTGGCCCATGATCACTTCATCAACGTGGGCACCGTCCAGGCCGGTCTGTTCCAGCAGTTGACGAATGACTGCCGCCCCCAGATCAACCGCAGGTACGTGGGCCAGTGAACCTTGGAAGCTGCCGACGGCAGTGCGAGTGGCGGCAACGATTACGACGTCTTGCATGGCGCGAATCCTCATTATTATTGGCGTGTGTCGCTCGGAATCAGGCGCGCATGGTGTCACAAATATCCTTGCCTGGTGTAGTCGCCGACCATGGCTGCGCGCGGCCGGGGCTGGTTCGCCAGCGTCATTTCCCGTTGGCTACCGGACTGTACGTGTCAGGTTATTCCCATTCGCCGTCGCGCCCTTTGCACGGAGCCATCACGCACGGCCCAGCGCAAAAGCGGGGCCGTGCGGTTCACGCTGGCGCGAATCAGCGTGCGCGTCATGGGACGTTGATACAGCCCCAACTGATCGCTGGCCCAATCGGGCAGCAAATCGATTCCGGCCTGCATCATTAGGGCGCCAAACGGCTTGGCCAGCACGCTGGGAGAGGGGGCATCCAGCAGCAGGCGAATGACTTCATGGCTGCGCGCGTCACATAACAATTGGGGACGAACCTGTTGCAGGTAATCAGCGATTTGCTGGCGCGAGCGCGGCACATCCTTCGCGCCCAGTCGCTCAGCGACCACAGCAATTTCGTCGTAGTACCGGTCTTGATCCGCGACTGACAAATAGGGGTTTCGGTAGCGTAAATGCGCGGCCAGAAAGTTGCTGACCTCCGCGACATGCACCCACGTCAGCAATGCAGGGTCGCTGGCGGCATAAGGGCGGCCATCGAGGCCAGTGCCCGTGACCTGCTCGTGAATGGTGCGCACCTTGTCGATCAGCCAGTCGGCGTCTGCCGTCGAGCCAAACGTGGTGCCGGAAATGAACTGCCCGGTGCGACGCAGCCGCCCCAGCATGTCCTGTCTGAAATTGGAGTGATCCCATACCCCGGCAAGCGCCAACGGGTGCAAGGCTTGCAGCATCAAAGCGCTGATGCCGCCAATCAGCATGCTGGTGAAATCACCATGCACTTGCCAACTGATGGAATCGGGGCCAAACAGGCCGGGATCGCCTTTGGGGTTTTCGAGGTCCAGCTGGCCGAGTGAAAGCCCGGTCAGGCTCATGATTTGACGTTCGATGGGGCGACGGATGATGTCCATGTTGCCTCGGTTGTGCCAGCCAGTCGGGGTGACTGGCTGGCGCTCAATCAACCGCGATGGCGACCGCGGAAATAATTGATCAGGCCTTGGGTCGAAGCGTCATCGGCCGGCTCTTCCAGGCTGCCGGTGAGGCGGTAGTAGACGCCCTTGCCCAGCTCTTTGCCCAACTCTACGCCCCATTGGTCGAAGGCGTTGATGCCCCAGATCACGCTTTGCACGAACACTTTGTGCTCGTACAGCGCAACCAGTGCGCCGAGGCGGCGAGGGCTGATGCGTTCGACCACCAGGGTGTTGCTCGGGCGGTTGCCCGGGATCACCTTGTGCGGCGCGAGTTTTTGCACCTGCTCTTCTGGCATGCCTTTTTCGCGCAGCTCGGCCTCGGCTTCTTCGCGGGTTTTACCCAGCATCAGGGCCTGGCTTTGGGACAGGCAGTTGGCATACAGCCACTGATGGTGGTCGGCGACCGGATTGAAGCTGACAATCGGCACGATAAAGTCGGCCGGAATCAGTTGGGTGCCTTGGTGCAGCAACTGGTGATACGCGTGCTGGCCGTTGCAGCCCACACCGCCCCAGATCACGGGGCCTGTGTCGGTCGACACGGGCGTGCCGTCCTGGCGCACGCTCTTGCCATTGGACTCCATGTCCAATTGTTGCAAGTGCTTGGTGATGTTACGCAAGTAGTGGTCGTACGGCAGGATCGCGTGACTCTGTGCGCCCCAGAAGTTGCCGTACCAGACGCCCAGCGCGGCCATCAGCACGGGCATGTTTTGCTCGAACGGAGCGTTCTGGAAGTGCTGGTCCATGCTGTAGGCGCCGGACAGCAATTCCTTGAAGTTGGACATGCCGATGGCCAGCGCGATGGGCAAGCCGATAGCCGACCACAGCGAATAACGACCGCCGACCCAATCCCACATCGGGAAAATGTTTTCTTCGCGAATACCGAACGCGACCGCCGCTTCGTTGTTGCTCGACACCGCAATGAAGTGGCGATGCAGTTCAGCTTCGGAGCCGCCTTGCGCCAGATACCAGGCGCGGGAGGCTTGGGCGTTCTTCAGGGTTTCGAGGGTGTTGAACGATTTGGACGAAACAATGAACAGGGTGGTTTCGGCGCGGATCTTGTGCGACAGCTCGTGGAATTCACTGCCGTCGATATTCGCCAGGTAATGGCAGCGAACACCTTTTTGCGCGTAGGACAACAGCGCTTCGGACACCAGCTCTGGGCCCAGGAACGAGCCGCCGATACCGATGTTCACAATGTCGGTGATGGGCTTTTCGGTATAACCTCGCCACAGGCCTTCATGAATGCGACCGACCAGTTCGGTCATCTTGTTCAGGACTTTATGCACCTCGGGCATGATGTCCGCGCCATTGACCGAGAGCTTGTCGGCCACCGGGCGACGCAGTGCCGTGTGCAAGGCCGGACGGCCTTCGGAGGCGTTGACGATTTCGCCCGAGAACAACGATTTGATTGCACCCTTGAGGTCGACTTCGTTGGCCAGATCGACCAGCAGCGAGCGGGTTTCGTTGGTGATCAGGTTTTTCGAGTAGTCCAGGAACAGCCCGCAGCTGCTCAGGGTGAAATCTTCAAAACGTTTGGGGTTGCTGTTAAACGCGTCGCGCATGCTGAAATGTTGCATGCCGGCGCGGTGTTGCTTCAACGCTTGCCAAGCGGGCAGAGCGGTAACGTCATGAGGAGTGCGGTAGTACGCCATCGCTGCGGATATCCTTTTTTGCTTGAACTGCCTGTTGGACACTGAAAACACCGAATCCTCCACATTAAAGACGGGTGGACTGCGGTTCGCCTGCTTAAACGCATCAGACACAAGCAGGGCGATCACATTAACCCTAGTGCCTGCATCTGTCTCGGCTTTGTCTGACACGTAGCGGTAACTTTTGTCACCGCTACGTGACTTCAGGTGAAACGTTTCAGTGTTTTTGTCTCGATTGCGAGGCCTTTATCGCCCGTGGCTCACAGTGCGTTATCAAGATTAAAATGCACGTTATCGATCAGGCGGGTAGTGCCCAGGAAGGCGGCTACCAGAATCACCAGGTCGCGATCACTGACGTCGGCTGGCAGCAACGTCGATGCGTGGCGAACTTCAAGGTAATCCACACGCAGCCCGAGCGCTTCCAGTTGAGCGGCGTGTTGGCTGGACAAGGCCAGATAGTCGCGCTCGCCGTTCTGGATGGCCGTGGCCATTTCGCGCAGGTGGCGATACAAGGCCGGGGCCAGCGCTCGCTGTTCTTCGCTCAGGTAGCCATTGCGCGACGACAGGGCCAGACCATCTTCGGCGCGCACCGTGGGCTCTCCGATGAGTTGAATGGGCATGTTCAGGTCATGCACCATCGCCCGGATGACGGCCAGTTGCTGATAGTCCTTTTGCCCAAAGATCGCCAGGTCAGGCTGAACCATGTTGAACAGTTTGCTGACCACTGTGGTAACACCGTCAAAGTGCCCCGGGCGACGGCTGCCGCACAGCTCGTTGCTCAAGGCGGCAGCGGTGACGCGGGTCAGACCCTGCATGCCGTGGGGGTACATTTCTTCTACGGTCGGGGCGAAAAGCAGGTTACAGCCCGCTTGCAGGAGTTTTTCCTGATCGGCGGCGAGCGTGCGCGGGTAGGTGTCGAGGTCTTCGTTGGCCCCGAACTGCAGCGGGTTCACGAAAATACTGGCCACGACGAAATCGACCTGCTGGGCTGCTTTCGTGACCAGTGCCGCGTGGCCGCTGTGCAGGTTGCCCATGGTCGGGACAAGGCCGATTTGCTTGCCTTCACTGCGGGCGCGGGCGACAGCTGCACGCAGCTCGCGGACGGTTTTAACAGTGTTCATGCAGAGAATCCGTGTTCGGCGCCAGGAAAGCTGACGGCTTTGACTTCGGTCACATAAGCGCTGAGCGCCGATTGTATGTCTGGCTGGCCTGTCATGAAGTTCTTCACGAACTTGGGTACACGCCCGGTGAGGGACAGGCCGAGCATGTCATGCAGTACCAGCACCTGGCCGTCAGTGTCGCTGCCAGCGCCAATCCCGATAACCGGGATCTTTACCGCGTGGGTGATTTCTTTCGCCAGCTCGCTCGGAACGCACTCAAGCAGCAACATGGCGGCACCCGCCTGTTCAAGGGCGATGGCATCTGCACGCATCTGGCGCGCCTGGTTTTCATTGCGGCCCTGAACCTTGTAACCGCCCAACACGTTAACGGTTTGTGGCGTCAGGCCCATGTGGGCACACACGGGAATGCCGCGTTCGGTCATCAGGCGAATGGACTCGGCCAACCAGACAGCGCCCTCGACTTTGACCATGTGCGCACCCGCTTTCATCAGCTGGGCGCTGTTGTTCAGGCTTTGCTCAAGGGTGGCGTTTGCCATGAACGGCATGTCGGCGAGAATCAGGGCGTCCTGATTGCCGCGTTTGACGCAGGCCACGTGGTAGGCCATCTCGTCATTAGTAACTGGCAGTGTGCTGTCATGCCCTTGCAGGACCATGCCCAAGGAGTCGCCCACCAGTAACACTTCAACGCCAGCCTGATTGCAGGCGTGCGCGAAGGTGGCGTCATAGCACGTCAGCATGGTGATTTTTTCACCTTTTTGCTTAAGGCTTTGCAGGGTGGTCAGGGTGATAGCTGGCATGAAAAGGATCCTCGTCAGGCAGTGCGATAACCACTGCGAGTCACGCGCGTGATTCATCGTTATAAGCAGGCGCACCTTTAAAGCGGTGCTTTGAATGCCGGCTTTTCACATTGCGCCGCCGGGTAGGCGGCAGCGGGATGCCTATAGTCGTGACGAGCACACGGGAAGTCAATTAGAGGTGTTACCGCGTGAGTGTTACCGCGGTTATTGATTCGATTCAGCGCCAGGAGCGAGGCGCTCAAGACCGACATATGGGCAGTCGTTCAAGAGCTGTTGCAGGCTGCGGCCATCGGCCAGGGTCAGCGAGGCGGGGGCCAGTTCGGCAAGGGGGTACAGCACGAACGGACGAGCGTGCATATGGTAATGCGGGACTTTGAGACGCGGTTCGTCAATCAGGCGATCGCCAAACAGCAGGATGTCGAGGTCGAGGGTGCGCGGCCCCCAGCGCTCAAGGCGCTCGCGGCCTTGATCCGTTTCTATGGCTTGCAGCGCATCGAGCAATGCAAGCGGCGCCAGGTTGGAGTCGATGGCGGCCACGGCATTGGTGTAGCGCGGCTGCCCCGGCAGTAACGAATCGCTTTGGTAGAAGGCTGACACCCCGACCCAGCGGGATTGAGGCAGGTGCGCGAGCGCTTCGACAGCGCTGCGCAGTTGTTCGGCCGGGTCAGCCAGATTGCTGCCCATTCCAATGTAGATGCGTTCCATCACTTACTCGTCAGCGCCTGCGCTGCGTTTACGCTTGTTGGCGCCTGTGCGTCGGCGTTTGCGGGGCGCTGGGCCCGTGCCGTCATCCTTGGCGTTGCTCAAGTCACGGATCATGTCGCGGCGACCGCTGTCGTTGGCGTCTTGATAATCGGTCCACCACTCGCCCAGGCCGTTTGTCTGCTCGCCTGCGCTTTCACGCAACAGCAAAAAGTCGTAACCGGCACGGAAACGCGGGTTGTCGAGCAGCATGTCGGCGCGTTTGCCACTGCGACGCGGCAAGCGCTCCTGCATGTCCCAGATTTCGCGAATGGGCAGGGTGAAGCGTTTAGGAATGGCGATGCGCTGGCATTGTTCGCTGATAAGCTCGTGTGCGGCTTCCTGCATGGCAGGAATAGGCGGCATGCCTTGGTCCTGCAGGCGCAGAACACGCGCTGGCAGTGCAGGCCACAGCAGGGCGGCAAACAGGAACGCCGGGGTCACCGGTTTGCCCTGTTTGATCCGCAGGTCCGTGTTGCGCAAGGCTTCGCTGATCAGGGTGTGGGTATACGTCGGGTTGTGTTCCAGTGCTTCGGCGCTGGCCGGGAACAGTGGATCGAACAACTCAAGGTCAACCAGCATTTCGAATGTGTCAGAAGCATTCCCCGAGAGGAACAGCTTGAGCACTTCTTCGAACAGTCGCGCAGACGGGATTTCGCGCAGCATGGGGGCCAGATCGCGAATCGGCGCCGCTGTGTGCTTCTCGATGCCGAAGTCGAGTTTGGCGGCAAAGCGCACGGCTCGCAGCATGCGCACGGGGTCTTCCTGATAGCGCTGTTGCGGGTCGCCAATCAGGCGCAGCAAGCGATTGCGGATGTCGTGTACACCGTTGGCGTAATCGAGAATGCGTTCGCTGACCGGGTCGTAATACAGGGCATTGATCGTGAAGTCGCGACGCTGGGCGTCTTCTTCCAGTGTGCCGTATACGTTGTCGCGCAAAATGCGCCCGCTTTCGTTACGCGAGGACTGATTGCTGTCTTCCTCTTCGTCATTTTGCGGGTGATTGGCGCGGAAAGTGGCGACCTCAATGATCTCGCGACCAAAGTGGATGTGTACCAGCTTGAAGCGTCGGCCGATGATGCGCGCATTACGGAATTCCGCACGCACTTGTTCAGGCGTGGCGCTGGTGGCGACGTCAAAGTCTTTGGGGGTGATGTTGAGCAACATGTCGCGTACACAGCCGCCAACCAGGTAAGCCTGATAACCGGCGTTTTGCAGACGCTCGACAATGTTGACCGCGTAACGGCTGAACTGGGCACGTTGCAGCGAGTGTTGGCTGCTGTTGAGCACTTCTGGGGTGCTGCGCAGTTGTTGCGTACGACGCTTGGGAGAACGGAATGACTGGAACAGCTTCTTCAGCATGGGATGCACTGTTTGAAGGAATGTTCGGCCAAAACGAAGAATGACCGCATGATGGGCGGGGATTCTAGCATTTAGTCAGGGGATGGTGTAGGACGCTTAACCTGTCGATTGCCACGCACGCTCAGAACCTGCGCAAGAGGGCCGTGTTAGAGAGGCTAAATGATTTTGTCGAATCGCAGGAACCACAAGGGGAGCCGAAGCTCCCCCAGAATTAGTTGCGTGCTCTATTTTTATTATTGGTTGCGGGCTTCTTGTTTTTGTTGATCGCCCTGGTTACCCGGGTTTGCCGGTGTAACCCTCCCAATCGGGAGATAAGAGCAAACGGATTGCTTTGGTCGCTGTGTTGATGTGATCCATGATCCAACTAGTTCAGGGTCTGCTTTACATGCAGTTTTTGTTGTTCTCTGCCTAGTCGTGGGGCAAGCCCCAATGACAACACCTCTCCAAAAGAATCAGTTAGCTGCGCCTCCGCCGTGTTGTTTTTGTTATGCGTGAGCCGATACGTCTTATTTTTATTGTGTGTTGCTGTGATTCTTATTGTTCTTGTACGAATACATATAGCAGGTGTCGTGCCAACTTTTGCCAGGCCCAGCAAACGCGGGGCTTTTCCCGCATTTCACCTTTTTCAGGCCAAAAAAAAGCCGGGTCTTCGTTACCGTAAGACCCGGCATTTGTTACGTGTTTAGCGTGAGGTAACAGTTTTTTCACGTGAGTGAGTGTTACCTGAAGCGTTACCCCTCGCTGGCAACCCCTGTTTTCCTGCGCGGGATGCCCAGGCGCTGGCGGCGTTCCCACAGGCATTTACGGCTGACACCCAGTTTGCGAGCCAGCTCGGTTTCAGTCATGTGATCCTGATGCTCCAGCACGAAATGCTGGAAGTAGTCTTCCAGTGACAAATCTTCGGTCGGGTCCAGGCTGGTGTTACCGCTGCTGATGCTCTGTTGTGGGGCAAGACCGATAAAGTCGTCGTCTTGTAGATCACTCAGCTCGATATCGATGCCCAGCAAGTCGGCGGAAATTTCCGGGCTTTCGCACAGAATCACCGCGCGCTCTACAGCGTTCTCCAGTTCACGCACGTTACCTGGCCAGGCGTAATGTCGAATGGCTTGTTCGGCGTCCGCCCCGAATTTCAGGTCGGTGCGGCCCACGCGGGCGCTTTGGCGGGCAAGGAACGCGTGGGCGATCTCGTTGACGTCTGCGCCACGTTCTCGCAGCGCGGGCAACTTGAGCGCAATCACGTGCAGGCGGTAGTACAGGTCTTCGCGGAACTGGCCGATCTTGGCGAGGCTTTTAAGGTCACGGTGAGTCGCGGCAATCAGGCGTACATCGACCTTTTGAGACTGCACCGACCCTACGCGGCGGATTTCGCCTTCCTGAAGCACCCGCAGCAAGCGCGCCTGGGCTTCGAGGGGCAGTTCACCGATCTCGTCAAGGAACAGGGTGCCGCCATCCGCCGCCTCGACCAACCCGGCCCGGCCCGCGCTGGCGCCCGTGAACGCGCCTTTTTCATGGCCGAACAGTTCCGATTCGATCAGTGATTCAGGAATCGCCGCACAGTTAACCGAGATCATCGGTGCCTTGGCACGCTTGGACAGGTTGTGCAGGGCACGGGCCACCAGCTCTTTACCCGTACCTGATTCGCCTTGAATCAATACGTTGGAGTCTGTGGGGGCCACTTTGCGGATCTTGCTGTACAGGTCCTGCATGGGCGGGCAAGAGCCAATGATGCCGATTTCGCCATTACTGTTATCCACAGCATTTTTGTCAGCAGCCGCAGCTTTGGCCGGGCGCTCGACGGACTGGCTCTCGGCGTTCTGACGATCACGCAAAATGCGCGCGACCGCTTGCAGCATTTCGTCGTGATCGAAGGGTTTGGCGATGTAATCGACCGCGCCCATTTTCATCGAGTCGACGGCCGAGCGCAGGCTGGCGTAACTGGTCATGATCAGCACCGGCTTGCCTTCTCCGAGCTTGATCAGCTCGGTGCCTGGCGCGCCCGGCAGGCGCAGGTCGCTGACAATCAGGTCGAACGAGGGAATGCTGAAACGCTCCTGCGCTTCCTGCACCGAGCCCGCTTCGCTGACTTGGTACTGATTACGCTCCAACAAGCGGCGCAACGCGGAGCGGATGATGGTTTCGTCTTCGACGATCAAAATATGCGGCATTGATTCGGTTCTCTCGACGGTCTCAGTTCACAGCGGACGTCGCTTCGACATGGCGCGGTAGTGTCACCCGGATACGGGTTCCGCGCTGGCTTTGAATGTCAGCCGGGCTGTCGATGGTGATTTGTCCATAATGCTCTTCAACGATGGAATAGACCAGTGCAAGGCCCAGACCGGTGCCTTCGCCAGGGTCCTTGGTGGTGAAGAAAGGTTCGAACAGACGGTCCATGATGTTCTTCGGAATGCCCGATCCTTCGTCTTCGACGATCAGGTCGACGGTGTGTTCGCTGGCTTCCGTCTTGACCCGTACCGCACTGCCGGCCGGGCAGGCGTCACGGGCGTTGGACAGCAAGTTGATCAGCACCTGCGCCAGTCGCTGCGGATCGCCGTCGACCCAATGATCGGGGTCGCACAGGTTGTAAAACTGCACTTCAAAGTTGCGCCGGTTCAATGCCAGCAGACCGATGGCATCCTGTGCGACTTCGGCCAGGCACACGGGTTCGTCATTGTGTTGATGGCTGCCTGCGTGGGCAAAGCTCATCAAGGACTGCACGATGCGCGAGATGCGTTTGGTCTGTTCGAGTATTTGGCTGCTGATTTCCGTCAGCTCGCTATCGTCTTCGCGTTCTTCGCGCAGGTTTTGCGCCAGGCAGGCAATACCGGTCACCGGGTTGCCGATTTCATGGGCCACGCCCGCAGCAAGGCGACCGATGCTGGCCAGTCGTTCGGAGTGCACCAGTTTGTCTTCGAGCATCTGGGTTTCGGTCAGGTCTTCCACCAGCAGGACGAGGCCGCTGTTGCCGGGCGCCAAGGGCTCATCAATCGCCGCCTTGTGCAAGTTCAGCCAGCGCGTCTGTCCATCCAGTGCCAAGTGCTGTTTGTGCAGGTGCTCATCCGGCAGTTCGATAAAACCTTGCAACAGCTGGCGCCACGGATCGCCCAATGTGTTCAGACGCGAGCCCACGACCCGTTGCGCCGCAATGCCGGTCAATTCTTCCATGGCTTTGTTCCACATCAGGATCTCTTGATCCTTGGCCAGTGAGCACACGCCCATCGGGAGTTCTTGCAGGGTCTGGCGGTGATAGCGGCGCAGGGCATCGAGTTCGGCTGCCAGCCCGGTCAGGCGCGAATGGTAGTCCTCAAGCCGGCTTTCGATGAAGTGGATGTCTTCGGTGACGTAATTTTCGCCACCCGACTTGTAGGGCAAAAAGGTTTCAACCATGTCCTGCGCAACACTGGGGCCCATCAGGCCCGAGAGGTTGGCTTCGATGCGATCGCGCAGGCGGCGCAGGGCGTAAGGTCGGCGTTCATCGAAGGGCAGGTACAAGTCGCGCAAGGCTTGCTCGACTTCTTTTTGCGCAGCCTTGGCGCCTAACGGTTTGGCCAGTTGCGTGGCGAACTCTTGCGGTGAGGCCGCGTGCAGTTCACGCCGTTGCGGGCGACGCACATTGTCCACCGCGCAGGCTTCAGCTGCGCTGGCTTCTTCGGTGCTGGCGTTGGTGAACAGGGAAATCAGGGTGAACATCAGGACGTTGGCCGCCAGCGACGCGATGGCCGCCATGTGCCAGCTGGTGTCATCCAGCACGTAAATCATGTCCAGCCACGGGATGTAGAAGCCCTGGAAATTGCCGATCAGCGGAAACAACATGCTGACCATCCACACCACGATTCCGGCCAGCAAACCGGCAATGAACCCCCGGCGATTGGCGGTCGGCCAATACAACACGGAGAGCACGCCCGGCAAAAACTGCAGCGTCGCCACAAACGCGACGATGCCGAGGTTAGCCAGATCCTGCTCAGCGCCCAGCAGCAGGTAAAAGCCATAGCCGGCCATGATGATGGCTACGATCAGTGCGCGGCGGGTCCACTTCAGCCAGCGGTAAATATTGCCTTCGGCCGGTGGCTGGTAAAGCGGCAGTACCAGGTGGTTCAGGGCCATGCCTGAGAGTGCCAGCGTGGTCACGATGATCAGCCCGCTAGACGCCGACAGCCCGCCGATATACGCCAGCAAGGCCAGAGATTTACTGTTGGCTGCGATCCCGATGCCGAGCGTGAAGTATTCCGGGTTGGTAGTAGCGCCCAGTTTGAGTCCGGCCCACAGAATCAGCGGCACTGCGAGGCTCATCAGCAGCAAGAACAGCGGCAGGCCCCAGCTGGCGCTGACCAGAGCCCGTGGGTTGAGGTTTTCAGTGAAGGTCATGTGATACATGTGCGGCATCACGATGGCCGAGGCAAAAAACACCAGCAACAGCGTGCGCCACGGGCCTTCTTGAAGCGGTGTGTGCAACGAGGCCAGTGCGGTCTGATTTTGCTGCAACCACACTTCGAGCTGTTGCGGGCCGTCGAAGACCCCGTACAGCGCATAAAGGCCCACGCCACCAATGGCGGCCAGTTTGATCACGGATTCGAAGGCAATGGCAAACACCAGTCCTTCATGTTTCTCGCGGGTCGCAATATGCCGTGAGCCGAAGAAAATGGTGAACAGCGTGATCATCGCGCAGAAGCTGAGGGCTACGCGATGCTGCACCGGCTCACGGGTGAGAATGCTGATGGAGTCCGCCACGGCCTGGATTTGCAAGGCCAGCAGCGGTAACACGCCGATCAGCATAAAAATAGTGGTCAACGCGCCCGCCCAAGTGCTGCGAAAGCGAAACGCAAACAAGTCGGCAAGGGAAGACAGTTGGTAGGTACGAGTGATCTTCAGGATCGGGTAAAGCAGCACGGGCGCCAGTAGAAAGGCGCCCGAGACTCCGAGGTAACTGGAGAGAAAGCCGTAGCCGTATTCGTAGGCTAGGCCGACGGTGCCGTAAAAGGCCCATGCGCTGGCGTAAACGCCCAGTGACAGGGTGTAAGTCAGCGGGTGACGGATGATCGCGCGCGGGATCATGCCCCGTTCGCTGATCCACGCCACGCCAAACAGCACCAGCAGGTAAGCGGCGCTGACGAGCACCATCTGGGTCAGGCTAAAGCTCATCGGCATCTTTTTGGCTCTGCAGAATAAAGGTCACCACGATCAGAATCAGCCAGAGCAGATAAGGCCGGTACCAGGCGCCCGTCGCGTTGATCCACCAATCCATGATGGCGGGGGAAAACAGGTAGATCCCGACAACCAGCAACAGGACCAATCGATAGATATACATCCCGCCCTCACTTAACGGGCCGCATGCCCCAAAAACGTGCGGCGATGGTAACGGATGGCTGGCAACCTGCAAGGGCTGTCAGCGTAAATGCGCTTCTTGCAGGGTGTGGGTGCGCGGTATCAGCGCGGCGTCCCAGTGCGCTATTGCCCAGTCTAGAACCTGGCGCGGACTCGCGTGCTCCAGACGGTCGTCAGTCGGTTGGCCCAGCGTGCGCAAGGCGCGTAGTAACAAGGGTGTGGCTTGCTCGGGCGTCAGTGCAGGCGAACGGTAGGATTTGCCGAGTTTGTGGCCATCGGGTTGCACGATGAGCGGCACGTGCAAGTAGCGCGGCTGCGACAGGCCGAGCAACTCTTGCAGGTAGAGCTGGCGCGGTGTGGAGTCCAGCAAATCGGCACCGCGCACGATATCGGTCACACCTTGGGCGGCATCATCGAGTACGACGGCCAGTTGATAGGCGTAAAGCCCGTCACGGCGACGGATGATGAAATCCCCCACGTCGCGGCCCAGGTGTTGGCGGTACTCACCCTGGACGCGATCCGTAAAGGCATATTCCAGTTCCGGGACCCGCACGCGGATGGCGGCGTTTTCCATGGAGTGGCCGGCGTTACGGCAGAACCCCGGATAGACGCCGTTATACCCTTCAAGTTGTTTGCGCGAGCAGGTACAGGCATAGGCCAGGCCTTGGCTGAACAGGCGCTCTACAACGTGGGCGTAGGCGTCATGACGATCGCTCTGCCGGATCCATTCACCGTCCCACTCAAAACCATAGCGGTGCAGCGCTTCAATAATCGCGGCTTGGGCACCGGGCATCTCGCGGGGGGGATCAAGGTCTTCCATGCGCAATAACCAGCGGCCACCTGCCGAGCGGGCGTCCAGATAGGAGGCAAGGGCTGCGACCAGTGAGCCAAAGTGCAAATGACCGCTGGGGGTAGGGGCAAAGCGCCCGATGTAGGAGGGGGATGATGCAGCCGTCATGGCATGGATCCTGTAACCGCTGGCGCTAGGTGCGAAGTGCGAGGGAAGGCCGTTGTGCTCGTATCTTCAGGGCGCCTGACCGCTGTTGCAGTGTCAGCAGGGCAGTGCTGTGTGAGCACGCTTCAGAAACGAAAACGGGGCGTTCGCACGCCCCGTTTGGTCAAGCCGGCGATTACTTGCCGACTTGTTTTTCCTTGATTTCAGCCAAGGTTTTGCAGTCTACGCACATGTCAGCGGTTGGGCGTGCTTCAAGACGGCGGATACCGATCTCGACACCACAGGACTCGCACCAGCCGTATTCTTCGTCTTCGATCAATTGCAGCGTCTTGTCGATTTTCTTGATCAGCTTGCGCTCGCGGTCGCGGGCACGCAGTTCCAGGCTGAATTCTTCTTCCTGGCTAGCGCGGTCGGCCGGGTCAGGAAAGTTTGCCGCTTCGTCTTTCATGTGATCAACGGTGCGGTCGACTTCCTGCATCAAGTCCTGTTTCCACTTTTGCAGAATCTTGGTGAAGTGTTTGCGCATGGGCTCGCCCATGTACTCTTCACCCGTCTTTTCAACGTAGGGCTCGAAGCCGCTAAGCGTTTGAGTATTCTGTTGCTTTGCTTCTGTGGGCATGAAATGGACCGCCTCTCATTCTTCTAATCCATTGCGCAGGATTGCAACATCACCGACACCTGCCGGCCCTGCGGCTGCAAGCGGCCGAACTTACCAGATCAAATCGGGCCGCGCTACTCCCTGTTGTCTGGCCTGTTGCCGGTGTTTGTGCACAAACCCTGTAGTGCTTGAGATTAATGGCTGAATATTAAATTTAGTCGAGCTATGACCGGAGCTTGCGCCGTTTGGTTCTACCGGGGCGGCCGCTAAGACCTTATTTAGCTCTCCCTCTTGCGTGGGCTTGGGTAGAATCGGCCTTTTGCTCACTCAGGAAGGCAGGCTCATGGCTCAGTCTTACAGTGCGCGCAGTCGCGCAATCGAACCGTTCCACGTCATGGCATTGTTGGCGCGTGCCAATGAATTGCAAGCGGCGGGCCATGATGTGATTCATCTGGAGATCGGTGAGCCTGACTTCACCACAGCCGAGCCCATTATCGCGGCCGGGCAGGCGGCGCTGGCAGCGGGCAAAACCCGCTATACCGCGGCCCGCGGGCTGCCTGAGCTGCGCGAAGCCCTATCAGGTTTCTATCAGCAGCGTTACGGGCTGAGCATTGATCCTGGCCGCATTCTGATAACCCCCGGCGGTTCTGGTGCACTGCTTTTAGCCAGCAGCCTGCTGGTCGATCCGGGAAAACACTGGCTACTTGCCGATCCGGGCTACCCCTGTAACAGACACTTCCTGCGCTTGGTGGAAGGCGCTGCCCAGTTGGTGCCGGTCGGCCCGGAGGTGCGTTATCAACTGACCGCTGATTTGGTGGACCGCCATTGGGATCAGGACAGTGTGGGCGCGCTGGTGGCTTCGCCTGCCAACCCGACGGGCACGCTGCTCAGCCGTGATGAACTGGCCTCGCTGTCGGCGGCCATCAAGGCGCGTAACGGGCATTTGGTGGTGGACGAGATTTATCACGGTCTGACGTACGGCTGTGAGGCGCCGAGTGTGCTGGAAGTGGATGACAGCGCCTTTGTGCTGAACAGCTTTTCCAAATACTTCGGCATGACCGGCTGGCGCCTGGGCTGGCTGGTGGCTCCACCCGAAGCCGTCGCGGACCTCGAAAAGCTGGCGCAGAACCTCTACATCAGCGCCCCGAGCATGGCGCAATACGCCGCGTTGGCGTGTTTCAAACCCGAGACGTTGGCCATTCTCGAAGCGCGTCGGGCCGAGTTTGGCCGCCGTCGTGACTTCTTGCTGCCCGCCTTGCGCGAGCTGGGCTTCAAGATTGCGGTCGAGCCTGAAGGCGCGTTTTACCTGTATGCAGACATCAGTGCGTTTGGCGGCGATGCCTTCGCGTTCTGCCGCCACTTTCTAGAAACCCAACATGTCGCCTTCACGCCCGGTCTTGATTTCGGTCGTTTTCAGGCCGGCCATCACGTGCGTTTTGCTTACACCCAAAGCCTGCCGCGTTTGCAGGAAGCGGTAGAGCGCATTGCCCGTGGACTACAGAGCTGGAACCGCTGATGCAGTTTTCTCCCGCGTTGGAAGAGGGACGTTTGATCAAGCGCTACAAGCGTTTTTTGGCAGATATCGAAACGGTTAACGGTGAGTTGATGACCATTCACTGCCCTAACACCGGTTCCATGCTCAATTGCATGGTCGAGGGCGGGCAGGTCTGGTTCAGTCGCTCCAATGACCCCAAGCGCAAGTTGCCGGGGACGTGGGAAATCAGTGAAACCCCGCAAGGCCGGTTGGCCTGCGTCAACACCGGCCGTGCCAATCGCTTGGTCGAAGAAGCCCTGCTGGCCGGGGTGATCACTGAACTCAACGGCTTTACGGCGCTTAAGCGTGAAGTGGCGTATGGCCAGGAAAAAAGCCGGATTGATTTCCGTCTCGAATACCCCGACGGCTTTGCCTTTGTTGAGGTCAAAAGCGTGACCCTGGGGTTTGACGGCACATCCATCGCTGCTTTTCCGGATGCGGTGACGCAACGCGGTGCCAAACACTTACGAGAACTTGAGAGTTTGGCCCGCGACGGCGTGCGCGCAGTGCAGCTGTATTGCGTCAATCTCACTGGTATTGATGCCTTAAGGCCGGCTGCAGAGATTGATTCCGGCTATGCCGCCGCCTTAAAAGAGGCGGTCGCAGCGGGCGTGCAGGTGTTGGCCTATGGCGTAAGCCTGACACCTGATGCTGTACGAGTGGACCGCCGTTTAGCGGTCATCCTCTGACATTTCAAGGCTGAGCCAGATGCCTTGGCTGTCTTCGTGGCAGTCAAGGCCGGTTAGAAATTGCCCGGCGCAAGGCCCGGCCACGCACTCGCCGGACTCGATCAAGAACAGGGCCGCGTGGGTGGCGCATTTAATCAGGCTGGCGCTGTCGTCAAGAAACTGGTCGGGCTGCCACTCCAGGCGGACACCCCGGTGCGGGCAGCGGTTTTTGTAGGCATAGACCCGGCCCTCACGTCGCACGACAAGCACGTCTGATTCGTCTATTTGAAAACTGCGACTGTTGCCTTCTTTCAAGTCCTCAGAGGGGCATAACCACTTCATGGCAATCCTTAATGGCTGCTGATACTCGCGTAGATGACGCGGGTGACAGGGTGTTTATAGGTTGACGTGCAAATGCAAACAATTATCAAATGGCTGGCTGCTCCGCGATCTGCTGTGTCCACGGCGCGGGATTTTACTGTTCCCGCTGACCCACTTATTAAAGGAACGCCTTTGTATGCGCTTGCGTCTTCGCCTGATTACGCTCTTTGCTGGCCTTGTGATCAGTACTGTCAGCTCGGCTGCCGAGTTGCCACACCGTTGGGTCAGTGCCGGTGGGGCACTCTCGGAATGGGTCTGCGCGCTGGGGGCGGAGTCTAAATTGGTTGGGGTCGATACCACTAGCCAACATCCTGAATCACTTAAATCCCTGCCCAGCATCGGCTATCAGCGTCAGCTGTCGGCAGAGGGCATCCTGAGCCTCAGGCCTGATGTGTTGATCGGCACGCAAGAGATGGGGCCCGCCAAGGTCTTGAAGCAGATTCAAGCGGCCGGGGTGCCGGTTGAAATGTTCTCGGCGCAGGCTGATCTGACGACCCTGCAAGCGACGCTGACGCATTTAGGGCGATTACTTGGCGATACAGCGCACGCCAAGGACGTGTTTGACCGTTTTAAGCAGCAAATGGATCAGCAGCAGGCTCAGGTCAAGCACTTGCAAGCAACGCACAAAACGCCGGGCGTCCTGTTGTTGCTGGGTCATGCGGGTGGCAAACCGATGATTGCCGGTAAGGACACCGCTGCCGATTGGTTGCTGACGCAAGCCGGCGGCCGAAACCTTGCCACCCATTCAGGCTACAAGCCTTTCTCGGTCGAGGCGTTGGCGGGGCTGAACCCGGAGGTTCTGGTGTTTGCAGATCGCAGTCTGAGCGGTGAGGCCGCCCGTACAGCCCTGTTGAAAGAAAACCCGGTGCTGGCATCGATTCGCGCAGTCAAAGCAGGGCGGCTCTATGAAGTGGACCCAACCTTGTTGGTCGGCGGGCTGGGGCCGCGGTTGCCGGAGCGTCTCAAGCAACTCACGGTTGAGTTTTATCCCGAGGCCGCAGCCGCTCAATGAAAACGCTGGTAAAGCCCCGTTCTTTGTTTATTGGTTTGACCCTCTTGTGCCTGCTGGCGACCTGGTTGTCGCTGGCGCTTGGGCCAGTGAGTTTGCCGCTGTTCGATACGTTGCGCGCAGCCATGCGGTTGATGGGGTTGTCGGTACAGGGGGAAGGTCTTGAACAGGCAGAGTTGATTCTCGGGCAGATCCGCTTGCCGCGAACCTTGCTTGGGCTGGCGGTCGGCGGTGTTCTGGCGCTGTCGGGCGTTGCGATGCAGGGCTTGTTCCGCAACCCGTTGGCCGACCCCGGTCTGGTCGGGGTCTCCAGCGGTGCAGCCCTCGGAGCGGCGATTGCCATCGTAGGCGGCGCTGCCTTGGGTGGGTTGCCTGACTTCATCGGGCCGTACTTGCTGTCGCTCTGTGCGTTTTTGGGGGGCTTGGGAGTCACTGCGCTGGTTTACCGACTGGGGCGGCGAAACGGCCAAACCCATGTGGCCGTGATGTTGCTGGCGGGGATCGCCCTGACGGCATTAGCGGGTTCCGCAGTAGGGCTTTTCACTTATCTGGCGGATGACGCGACGCTTCGTACGCTGACGTTCTGGAACCTGGGCAGTTTGAATGGCGCCAGCTATGCGCGGTTGTGGCCGCTGCTGCTGGTCACGGCTGGCGTTGCGCTGTGGCTGCCATGCCGGGCAACGGCGCTGAATGCATTGCTGCTGGGCGAGTCTGAAGCTAATCACTTGGGGATAGACGTGGAGGGCCTGAAGCGCGAACTGGTGTTTTGTACTGCTTTGGGCGTCGGTGCGGCTGTGGCGGCGGCGGGCATGATTGGCTTTATAGGCTTGGTGGTGCCCCATCTGGTGCGGCTGTTGGCCGGGCCCGATCATCGCGTGTTACTGCCCGCATCCGTCTTGGCGGGGGCGAGTTTACTGCTGTTTGCTGATCTGATTGCGCGTTTGGCGCTTGCCCCCGCTGAGCTGCCCATCGGTATTGTGACGGCATTTCTGGGGGCGCCATTCTTCCTGTATTTACTGCTGCGGGGGCGCCACTGATGTTGCGAACGGAAAATCTGCAGATCCGTCGTGGGCAAAAAGCCGTGTTGTCGGCTGTCACGCTTGAGGTCTGCCCGGGCGAAGTCCTCGGCGTACTTGGGCCTAACGGTGCGGGAAAAAGTACGTTGTTGGCCGCATTGTGCGGGGAGTTGACGCCTGCCGAAGGCGAAGTCTGGCTCGATCAGCGTGCGCTGAGTCAATGGAAAGGTGGTGAGCGGGCCCAGCGACTGGCCGTGTTGCCGCAAACCTCGACGCTGGATTTCGCATTCAGGGTTGAGGACGTTGTCGGCATGGGCCGTTTGCCGCACCAGACAGGCCGCATACGCGATGCCGAGATTGTTCACGCCGCCTTGCAGGCTGCGGATGTTGAACACTTGGCGGGTCGCAGTTACCTCGACTTGTCGGGGGGCGAGCGACAGCGTGTGCACCTTGCGCGCGTGCTGGCGCAATTGTGGCCGGGGCAGAGTGGGCAAACGCTGTTGCTGGATGAGCCGACCTCGATGCTGGACCCTTTGCATCAACACACCACGTTAAAGGCCATTCGGGCGTTCGCCGACCGTGGCGCGGCGGTCCTGATCATCCTGCACGACCTTAATCTGGCCGCACGCTATTGCGACCGGTTGTTGCTGTTGGAAGACGGCAGACCGCGTGCGCTGGATTGTCCACAAGCGGTATTGCAGCCTGCGTTGCTCAAGGCTGTCTTCGGGCTGGATGTGCTGGTGCAGCCACACCCGGAATTAGGGCATCCGCTGATCATTGCGCGCTGAGCGCAATGCTGAGTAACAGCGCTACACACGTTTTGCGGGCAAAAAAAGACCCGGCAAGAGCCGGGTCAAATAACCGTGATTAGCCTGATGAGGAGATTTTCTGAAAGTCCGAACCAAGGGCCTTTCAGAAGATCGACTGGCCTCGCGACCAGATGGCGTAATAATAACAATTCTCATTATCGAGTCAACAGCAGTTTGTCGCTTTTTTTTACTGCGATTGAAAAAAGTCAGACTTTGCGCGGGGCGAGCAATCCTTCGACCTGTTTGTTGAGGGCTTCTTTGCGTTCCGCAGGAACATCGTTCCAGTGGACATCCAGCAAGGCTCCCTCAATGGCATAGAGCAAGACTTTAGACGCTCTGAACCCTCGAGCCTTTACCGCACGATAGGCATCTGCGGCACCAAGCCGTTTCAAGTCCGAAAGGTTATGAATACCCACAGCGTGCAGCCATTGCGCCGACGTCTTCCCAAGATTTCTCAAATGCTGGAGTTCATCGTTCATCAAGCCTCCTTGCGACGGCGCGAGCGCAGTGTTTACTGGATCAAATCAGTCTTTCAGGAGTGTAGCGCTCTGTAGGAAAACCGCTCTTCTTTAGTCGGTTTTGGAACAAGCAGGGTGTTTTAAGGGCGAAATGCAGGGGTCGAGGAAACCCGCCGAAGGGAGATGAAACGATGAGGGTAGAGCCACCAGGCAAGGTCAACAAGCCGGGGTCGCGCCGACGCAAAAGCGCTCACCCGGATGTCGTATTTTTCTACTTTGTGCGGTAACGCAGGCGAGTGCCGAAGTTAACCGACATCAAAATTTCGTCCGCTGTCACTTCAACCGGGAAGTAGGCCCCTGAAATCTGCGCATGGGCCAGACTCGCACCTTCGATACAGGCTGTACGCAAGTCCAGCCCCCGGAGATCGGCAGAGCGGAAATAACTGTCGGTGAAATCCACGTCCTGGGCGTTCAGTTGCCGTAAATCCAAGCCTCGGAAATCGCCGCCTCGCATATCGATAGGCCCTTGCGGACGTTCCTGATTGAAACCGGCAATATCGTCTTTGTGCAGCAGCGCGTACAGCGCCGAATCAAGCAATTGTGGGCGGCTCATGGGGCGTCTCCTGTTGGATTTATGACGCCATTATAGTGCCACTATTGAGTGGCCGCGAACCTTTAGCGCCTCGCGGTCACTCGGCCTTATTACAGGCCTGGCAAGCGCTGACGAATGTCCTCGATCAAGGTGTCCAGACTCTTGCTGTTGTTGGTTTCAATACGCTTGCTGCGCTGCACTTCGTCAGCGCCCAGCGGCTCGCGACTGGCACGTTGAGCGTGCACCACGTCGAGGGTGGCATCGGACGGGTCGGTGCCTTGAGCCTGACGATGAGCCAGCCAGCCTTCAATCACGGCGTCCGGTGCGTCGCAATCGATGATCAGGTACGGCACACCGGTGGACTCGGCCACGCTGGCAGCGGCGTCACGTTGTTCGCGTTTCAGGTAGGTGGCATCAATGATGACCGGGAAACCTGCGCGCAGCACGGTTGCGGCCAGCTCATGCATTTTTTTGTAGGTGGTTTCGCTGGCGTCGGTGCTGTAGATCCCTTCACCCACAGCATTTTCAGGCTGCTGTTCACCGAACAATTGTTTGCGGATGACATCGGAGCGCAGACGGATAGCGCCCAAAGCTTCGACCAGACGCATGGCGACCGAGCTTTTGCCCACGGCTGAAACACCGTGAGTGATGGCCAGAAAGCGCGATGGAATCGTGCTGTAGCTTTCTGCGAGGTTGGCGTAGTTGCGGTATTGGCGCAGGGTGGCAGCGCGTTGAACGCCGGTGGCATCGGCGGGCATGCTGAACAGACTGACCTTGGCGCGCACCAGCGCGCGGTAGGCTTTATAGAAATTCAGCAGTTCAAGGCCCTGATAGTCGCCGGTCAGCTCCAGGTATTGGCTGACAAAACGCCGTGCCAGACACTTCAAGCCGCGGTCTTCAAGGTCCATGGCCAGAAACCCTACATCACCGTAGACGTCGGTGAAGCGGAAGGGCTCGTTGAATTCGATGCAGTCGAAAATCACCACCTTGCCATCGATCAGCGTGGCATTCCCCAGGTGGATATCACCGTGGCATTCACGGATAAACCCCTCGGCTTTACGTTGTTTGAGCAGCGGTTCAAGGCGGATGAAACTGCTCTCAGCCCAGGCTTGAAGGGCATCCAGTTGCTGCAAGTCGGCTTTATCTGTCAGAAACGGCCGAATTTGATCGAAGTTCTGGCGCACAGGCTCCATTACGGCTACTGGAGTGCCTTGGTAGTGTTCCAGCGGTACATGGGGCGCCTGGATATGAAAATGAGCAATTTGTTGGGCCATTTCATCAATGTGCGCGGCAGTCAGCTCGCCATTGGCTTGCAACGTGCTCAGCAATTGGCTCTGAGGGAATTGAAGCATTTTCAACGCGTACTCGATCACCACCCCGTTACCGCCGATCACAGGCGCATCGGGTGTGCCGGTGATGGGCAGTACGTCAAGGTATAACCCTTCAGTGAGGCGCTTGTTCAGGCGCAGTTCTTCATTGCAAAAGTATTGGCGTTGATTGAGGTCGGTGAAGTCGAGAAAACCGAAGTTGACCGGTTTTTTCAGCTTGTAGGCATACTGGCCAGTGAGAATTACCCAGGAAATGTGCGTTTCGATTACCTGAAACCCATCGACTTCATGCGGGTATAGGCTCGGGTTCTGTAGCGCGGCGATCAGGTTCTGGCTCACGGTTGGTCCTTCAAGACGGGGAAAATTCAATGGGCCATTATGGCTCCTGATGGCGGTACTGCAAACCGCCGGGCTGCGCATGTTGAACATGAACAAAGTGCGTATAATCCGCCGCCATGACTCGTACCCGATCCCCCCGTTCCCGTTCCAAACGTCCCTCCCGTGGCGGCCTGCGCCCATGGCTGGGCTGGGCGCTCAAGCTCAGTCTGGTCGGCCTGGTTGTACTGGCAGGTTTCGCCGTCTACCTCGATGCGATCGTTCAGGAGAAGTTCTCCGGCAAACGCTGGACCATCCCGGCAAAGGTTTACGCCAGGCCGCTGGAGCTGTTCGTCGGCCAAAAACTGGCCAAGAACGACTTCCTCACCGAACTTGATGCCTTGGGCTATCGCCGCGAGAGCGCGGTCAGTGGCCCGGGTGCCGCGTCGGTCAATGGCAATACGGTTGACCTCAACACCCGCGGCTTCCAGTTTTATGAAGGCGCTGAAAAGGCGCAGCCAGTGCGTGTGCGCTTCTCCGGTGATTACGTAGCCGAACTGTCGACCTCCAATGGTGCCAAGCTGCCCGTGGTGCGCCTTGAGCCGCTGCTGATTGGCGGCCTGTACCCGAAGAACCTCGAAGACCGCATCCTGATCAACATCGATCAGGTGCCTCCGTTTCTGCTCGAAACCCTGGTAACGGTTGAAGACCGCGATTTTTACCATCACTTGGGGGTGTCCCCGAAATCGATCGCCCGTGCTATCTGGGTCAACTCGTCTTCCGGGCAAATGCGCCAGGGTGGCAGTACGCTGACTCAGCAATTGGTGAAAAACTTCTACCTGACCAACGAGCGCAGTCTTAGCCGCAAGCTGACCGAAGCGATGATGGCGTTGCTGCTGGAGTTGCACTACGACAAGCGCGAAATCCTTGAGGCTTACCTCAACGAGGTCTTTGTCGGGCAGGACGGACAGCGAGCGGTGCATGGTTTTGGTCTGGCGAGCCAGTTCTTCTTCAGCCAGCCATTGTCTGAGCTCAAGTTGCATCAAGTGGCTTTACTGGTGGGGATGGTCAAAGGGCCGTCTGCCTATAACCCGCGTCGTTACCCGGAGCGTGCGCTTGAACGACGCAACCTGGTGCTCGATTTGCTTGAGCAGCAAGGTGTCGCCACCGCAGAGCAAGTGGCGGCAGCCAAGAAGATGCCGCTGGGCGTGACCAAACGCGGAAGCCTCGCAGACAGTTCGTTCCCGGGTTTCCTGGATTTGGTCAAACGTCAGTTGCGTGAAGACTATCGCGACGAAGACTTGACTGAAGAAGGTCTGCGGATTTTCACCAGTTTTGATCCGATCTTGCAGATGAAGTCCGAGGCCGCTGTCGGAGAAACCTTCAAACGGTTGGCCGGGCGCAAGGGTTCCGATGAGGTTGAGGCCGCGATGGTGGTGACCAACCCCGAAACAGGTGAAGTGCAGGCGCTGATTGGCAGCCGCCTGCCGGGTTATGCCGGCTTTAACCGGGCACTGGATGCGGTGCGGCCGATTGGCTCGCTGATCAAACCAGCGGTTTATCTGACCGCACTTGAACGTCCGAGCCAGTACACATTGACCAGTTGGTTGTCGGACGAGCCGTTATCGATCAAAGGCGCCGATGGTCAGATCTGGAAGCCTCAGAACTATGACCGCCGTTCCCACGGTACGGTGTTCCTGTATCAGTCGATGATGAATTCCTACAACTTGGGCACTGTGCGACTGGGGCAGGAAGTGGGCGTTCCCAATGTGCTCAAGACCCTGGCGCGGCTTGGGGTGGAGCGTGAGTTCCCGGCGTTCCCTTCCATGTTGCTGGGCGCCGGTGCCTTGAGCCCGATGGAAGTGGCGACGATGTACCAAACCTTGGCCAACGGTGGTTTCAATACCCCGATGCGCGGGATTCGCAGTGTGCTGACGGCCGAAGGTGAGCCGCTCAAGCGCTACCCGTTCCAGATCCAGCAGCGCTTTGATCCGGGGTCCATCTACCTGATTCAAAACGCCATGCAGCACGTCATGCGTGAGGGGACAGGGCGTTCGGTTTACAACGTATTGCCCAAGAGTCTGGCGTTGGCCGGCAAGACCGGTACCAGTAACGATTCACGTGACAGCTGGTTTGCCGGGTTCAGCCAGGATCTGCTGGCTGTCGTTTGGCTGGGGCGTGATGACAACGGTAAAACACCGTTCACCGGTGCAACGGGCGCCTTGCAGGTATGGACCAGCTTTATGAACAAAGCCGACCCTCTGCCGCTGGACATGCCGGAACCGGATAACATTGTGCAAGCCTGGATTGACCCCCATACCGGCCAGGGTTCCGATGCGAACTGCCCTGGGGCTGTGCAGATGCCGTATATTCGCGGCAGTGAGCCGCCCGCCGGAGCCAGTTGTGCAGCCGAAACGCCTGCAACCGGTGAAGCGGTGATGGATTGGGTCAAGGGCTGGTTGAATTAAGCAAAGAGGAATTGACGTGAATAAGTGGTGGGTTCCGGCTGTTACAGCCCTGGCTTTGCTCAATGGTTGCGCCAGTGTTCAACAGGGTTCTATCCCTGTGGTAGATGCGGGCGTTCCTGTATCCAATAACGAGCGTGTTTCTGCTCAGCGTACGGCGAGTCATTATCCGCAGGCGACTGCACCGCGTGCCGCGCAGATTCAGGCGATCCCTCAGGATTCCGGCGTCGTGGTGATGATTCCCGGTGGTGCGTCGGCGGTGTCCACGCCGATCAGCACCGAGCCGTTTACGCCGGGGCCAATCACACCGGGCCCGGCGGCGGCGCCTATCAGCACTGGCGACTACACACCTGGCGCTGCGTACCGTGCACCGACCCCGGTGACGCCCAGCGGTATTCCGTCCAGCAGTGGTGGGCTGGCAGCTGATGAGCAATTGGATGGCCCGGTGCTGGCTTTGCTGACCACCGCTCAGCAACAGCAAGCAACCGGTGATTTGAATGGCGCGTCGTCGAGCCTCGAACGCGCGCAGCGTGTAGCGCCCCGTGAGCCGCAAGTGCTTTATCGTCTGGCGCAGGTGCGGATGGCACAAGGGGATGCTGCGCAAGCGGAGCAGTTCGCACGTCGCGGCCTGACATTCGCTGGCGGCCGTCCGGATCTTCAAGCCAGCCTGTGGGGTTTGATCGCTCAGGCGCGTGAGAAACAGGGTGATGCAGCCGGCGCTGCATTGGCACGTCAAAAAGCCAAGGTGAGTCTGTAATGGATGTACGCTTCCCGGCCATTGCCGAACAGTTGTTGCTGATTGAGCGCGAATTGCGCGTACAGGGCTGGTGGGACGAGGTATCGCCCACCGCTGAGGCGTTGAGCAGTGTTGAGCCCTTTTCAGTGGATACGCTGGACTTCCATCAGTGGCTGCAATGGATCTTTCTGGTGAGAATGAAACAAATCCTCGAACAGGATCTGCCGCTGCCCAATGCTTCGGGCATTCTTGAAATGGCTGAAATGGTGTATGCCGACAAGCCGTCAGAGAGTCTTGGCCTGCGTAATGCGCTGAAAAAGTTCGACCAACTGATCGTCGACGCTCGTTAATTGCCTGGCTGCCGGTTTTTCCGGCAGTCGTGCGCATATTTCTACCGCTTTGCGCCATTCAGGCGAGTTTTATCCCTCATCAAGCCCGTTTCTTCTATGTTCAGATGCGCGTAGTTGGAAAAAAGCGCAATTATTGCTTGACTTGGGTGGGGTGAATGAGAAGAATCGAAAGTCCGCTGTAGAGGGACTGCCAGAAGCAGACTCTCTCAGCAGATCATGAGGCGCACACCCGCGCCGACCTGTTACACCCGCAACGCGTTACCTCGCGCTGGGTGGGAAAACCCCGCAATACTTGGGGAGCTCCCAATACTTGCTCAGTCAGTGCTGACGTAGTCGGCGACCACCGTCGCTCATGCTCTGCTGAAAAGTAAACCTATTAAGACCCGTTCGTTTTTTGCGATCGGTATTCTGGCGTTTTAGAGGTGAACAACGTGGAGCTTTTATCTGGCGGTGAGATGCTCGTCCGCTTTTTGCGCGACGAAGGTGTCAAACATATCTACGGGTACCCTGGTGGTGCTCTCCTGCATGTCTACGACGCACTGTTCAAAGAACCGGAAGTGTCCCACATCCTGGTTCGTCACGAACAAGCTGCTACCCATATGGCTGACGGCTATGCCCGTGCCACCGGTAAAGCCGGTGTCGTTCTGGTCACGTCCGGCCCGGGTGCTACCAATGCCATTACGGGTATTGCGACCGCCTACATGGACTCCATTCCGATGGTCATCATCTCCGGTCAGGTGCCTAGCACCATGGTCGGGACCGATGCTTTCCAGGAGACCGACATGATCGGTATCTCCCGGCCCATCGTGAAGCACAGTTTCATGATCAAGCATGCTTCGGAGATCCCGGAGGTCATGAAAAAGGCGTTTTACCTGGCACAGTCCGGTCGCCCGGGGCCTGTGGTGGTTGATGTTCCCAAGGACATGACCAATCCGGCTGAGAAGTTCGAATACGTTTTCCCGAAAAAAGCCAAGCTGCGTTCCTACAGCCCGGCGGTTCGCGGTCACTCCGGCCAGATCCGCAAAGCGGTGGAAATGCTGTTGGCGGCCAAGCGTCCGGTTATTTACGCAGGTGGCGGCGTTATTTTGGGCGGCGGTTCTGCTCCGTTGACCGAACTGGCGAAAATGCTCAACGTGCCGGTCACTAATACGTTGATGGGCTTGGGGGCCTACCCTGGCACAGATCGTCAGTTCATCGGCATGCTGGGTATGCATGGCAGCTTTACGGCCAACATGACCATGCATAACGCCGACGTGATTCTGGCAGTCGGTGCGCGTTTTGATGATCGCGTGATCAATGGTCCGTCCAAGTTCTGCCCCAATGCCAAGATCATTCATGTGGATATCGACCCTGCGTCTATTTCCAAGACCATCAAGGCGGATGTGCCGATCGTAGGTCCGGTCGAAAGCGTCATGACCGAAATGGTCTCGATCCTCAAGGATATTGGCGAAAAACCCGATGCTGAAGCGGTCGCTGCGTGGTGGAAGCAGATTGATGAGTGGCGCGGTGATCGCGGTTTGTTCCCGTACGACAAGGGCGATGGCAGCAAGATCAAGCCTCAAGCCGTCATTGAGATGCTTTGCGAAGTGACCAAGGGTGACGCCTATGTGACGTCCGATGTGGGTCAGCATCAGATGTTTGCGGCTCAGTACTACCGTTTTAACAAGCCTAATCGCTGGATCAACTCAGGCGGCCTGGGCACGATGGGCTTTGGCTTCCCGGCGGCCATGGGTGTGAAATTGAGCTTCCCGGATGCTGATGTCGCCTGTGTGACAGGCGAGGGCAGCATTCAGATGAACATTCAGGAATTGTCGACGTGTTTGCAGTACGACTTGCCCGTAAAAATCATCAGCCTCAATAACGGCGTACTGGGAATGGTGCGTCAATGGCAGGACATGAACTACGGCAGCCGTCATTCGCATTCCTACATGGAGTCGCTGCCTGACTTCGTGAAGCTGGCTGAGGCTTATGGTCATGTAGGCATTCGGATTACGGATCTGAAAGACCTGAAG
This sequence comes from Pseudomonas lundensis, assembly GCF_015377145.2. Taxonomy (NCBI): domain Bacteria; kingdom Pseudomonadati; phylum Pseudomonadota; class Gammaproteobacteria; order Pseudomonadales; family Pseudomonadaceae; genus Pseudomonas; species Pseudomonas lundensis. The sequence continues at coordinate 4,055,977 of NZ_CP062158.2, read as the reverse complement.
CCAAAAATGGAAGAAGCGTTCGCCATGAAAGACCGCTTGGTGTTCCTGGATATCCAGGTCGATACCAGCGAGCACGTTTACCCGATGCAGATCAAAGATGGCTCCATGCGAGACATGTGGCTGAGCAAGACGGAGCGTACTTAATCATGCGGCACATTATTTCTTTGCTTCTTGAAAACGAACCGGGTGCATTGTCTCGTGTTGTAGGGCTTTTTTCGCAACGTAACTACAACATTGAAAGCCTGACGGTAGCGCCAACTGAAGACCCGACCTTGTCGCGTCTGACGCTGACGACCGTAGGGCACGATGAAATCATCGAGCAAATCACCAAGAACCTGAACAAGCTGATTGAAGTGGTCAAGCTGGTCGATCTGTCTGAAAGTGCTCACATTGAGCGCGAGCTGATGCTGGTCAAGGTCAAGGCAACGGGGGCCCAGCGCGCAGAGATCAAGCGAACCACGGACATTTTTCGTGGCCAGATCGTTGATGTCAGTGCCAGTGTGTATACCGTGCAGTTGACCGGTACCAGTGACAAACTCGACAGCTTCATTCAGTCAATTGGAACGGCCTCGATCCTGGAAACAGTTCGCAGTGGCGTCACCGGGATTGCCCGTGGCGACAAAGTACTCAGCATCTAAAACTAATAAGTGCTAATGGCCTCAATGGCCTGGATATAAGGGAAAATCATGAAAGTTTATTACGACAAAGACTGCGACCTTTCGATCATCCAGGGCAAAAAAGTAGCCATCATTGGTTACGGCTCCCAGGGTCACGCTCAAGCCTGCAACCTGAAAGATTCAGGTGTAGACGTGACTGTCGGTCTGCGTAAAGGTTCGGCCACTGTCGCCAAAGCTGAAGCACACGGCCTGAAAGTCACTGACGTTGCTAGCGCGGTGGCCGCGGCTGACGTGGTCATGATTCTGACCCCGGACGAGTTCCAGTCGTCGCTGTACAAAAACGAAATCGAGCCGAATATCAAGAAAGGCGCCACCCTGGCTTTCTCCCACGGTTTCGCGATTCACTACAATCAGGTTGTTCCGCGTGCCGACCTCGACGTGATCATGATTGCGCCGAAAGCACCAGGCCACACTGTGCGCTCCGAGTTCGTGAAAGGCGGCGGCATTCCTGATTTGATCGCTATCTACCAAGATGCTTCGGGCAACGCCAAAAACGTTGCGCTGTCTTACGCTTCGGGTGTTGGTGGCGGTCGTACCGGCATCATCGAAACCACGTTCAAGGACGAAACCGAAACCGATCTGTTCGGTGAGCAGGCTGTTCTGTGTGGCGGTACTGTCGAGCTGGTTAAAGCAGGCTTTGAAACACTGGTTGAAGCGGGCTACGCGCCAGAAATGGCTTACTTTGAGTGCTTGCACGAACTGAAGTTGATTGTTGACCTCATGTACGAAGGCGGTATCGCGAACATGAACTACTCGATCTCCAACAACGCTGAGTACGGCGAGTACGTGACAGGTCCGGAAGTCATCAACGCCGAATCCCGTCAGGCAATGCGTAATGCATTGAAGCGTATCCAGGACGGCGAATACGCCAAGATGTTCATCAGCGAAGGTGCCACCGGCTACCCATCGATGACCGCCAAGCGTCGCAACAACGCGGCACACGGTATCGAAGTGATTGGTGAGCAACTGCGCTCGATGATGCCTTGGATCGGTGCGAACAAGATTGTCGATAAAGCCAAGAACTAAGTTTGTAGCGTGAAGAAAAACGCGGCCTCGGCCGCGTTTTTTCGTTTAGAGGGTGGCTTCTGGTATAAAGCATCACTGTTTGCGTGTCCGTGTTGGCCGTGAACCTTTATCGAAACTTTCCATATCGTTGCAAGGTAATGTCCATGAGCGAACGTCCCGAAGAGCCAAAACAGGCCTCTGACGCCGATAGTCTGCTGCCTATCGATGAGCATGTCGAAGAAGGACATGACGCCGAAGGCCGTAAAGTCCGGCATCGTGGTATCTATCTGCTACCCAACCTTTTCACGACGGCGAACCTGTTCGCGGGTTTCTATTCGATTATTAACTCGATGAGCGCGCAAAGTGCCATGAGTGCAGGTGATGCGGCAGGTGCAAGCAAGTACTTTGCCTTTGCCGCGATCGCAATTTTTGTGGCCATGGTGCTCGACGGTCTTGATGGCCGGGTTGCCCGCATGACCAATACGCAAAGTGCTTTTGGCGCCGAATACGACTCTTTGTCTGACATGGTTGCCTTTGGGGTCGCCCCCGCACTGCTCGCGTTTGGCTGGGCGCTGGGGGATATGGGCAAAGTAGGCTGGATGGTCGCTTTCATTTACGTGGCTGGCGCGGCATTGCGTCTGGCGCGTTTTAATACTCAGGTGGGTACGGCTGATAAGCGGTACTTCATTGGGCTGGCGAGTCCGGCTGCTGCGGGTGTTGTGGCCGGGATCGTGTGGGCATTCAGCGATTACGGCATTCAGGGTTCCAAAATGTCGTTCCTGGTGGCCTTGCTTGTAGCTGCTGCAGGCATGTTGATGGTCAGCAATATCAAGTACAACAGCTTTAAAGAGCTGGACTTGAAGGGGCGTGTACCTTTTGTCGCCATTCTGGCAGTGGTACTGGTCTTTGCAGTGGTTTTCAGTGATCCGCCGCGCATTCTGCTGCTGGTCTTCCTTGCCTATGCGGCGTCCGGCCCCATTCAGTATTTATTGCATCTGCGCCGGAACAAAAGCGCCGAGTGATGTAATTTCTCCCATACTCCGTAGTCTATTGGGGCATCAGCCTTTCAATGCTACGGAGTTGCCATGCTCATCAAGCTCCCCTCCACGTCAGACAGTAAAGAGTCTGACGTCACGCCTGAATCCTTCTATTTATCGCGGCGAACATTGCTGGGAAGCTCGCTAGCCGGGCTTGCCGTGAGTGCATTTCCTCGTATTGGGCGTGCGCAAGACGCCGGGATGTACCCTGATGTGGAGGCGGGCACGCCACCCGCATGGTTTGCCGAAAAGCTGCCCAAAACCAAATGGCAGGCGGTGAATGTACAGGGAGAGTCAATCACGCCCTTCAACGATGCGACTCACTACAACAATTTTTATGAGTTCGGGACCGCTAAAGGTGATCCGGCGCAATATGCAGGTGCATTGAAGACTGAGCCATGGACGGTGGTTGTCGATGGTGAGGTCGGTAAACCGGGCCGATATGCGCTGGAAGACTTCATGAAGCCCTATCAATTAGAAGAGCGGATCTATCGGCTTCGCTGTGTGGAAGCATGGTCAATGGTCATTCCTTGGCTGGGCTTCCCGCTTTCAGCATTGCTTAAGCAGGTGGAGCCCACCTCGAAAGCAAAATTCATTCGCTTTGAGACGTTGCAGGATCCTAAGGTCATGCCCGGGCAGCGTTCCGGGTTCGCTTTGATTGAGTGGCCTTATGTGGAGGGGCTGCGGTTGGATGAGGCGATGAATCCATTGGCAATTCTGGCAGTAGGGATGTACGGGCGGGAATTACCGAATCAAAACGGTGCGCCATTGCGGCTAGTGGTGCCTTGGAAATATGGCTTTAAAAGCGTGAAGTCCATTGTGCGCATCAGCCTTGTTGAAGATCAGCCCAAGACAACCTGGCAGAGTATCGCGGCCGATGAATATGGCTTTTACGCCAATGTTAATCCGCAAGTGGACCATCCGCGCTGGAGTCAGGCGCGTGAGCGTCGTCTGCCAAGTGGCCTGTTCAGTCCGAATGTACGCGAGACGCAGATGTTCAACGGTTACGGCAACGAGGTGGCTTCTTTATATAGTGGGCTGGATCTGCGGAAAAACTATTGATGCGATTTCCTTATTGGCGCTCGTTTGTTTTTGTATGGGTGATTATTTGGCCGCTGCTGTGGGTATTCCAAGCGTGGAGTTCAGTGCTGGGACCTGATCCTGGCAAAGTGCTGGTTGATCGCTTGGGGTTAGGCACCCTGATCTTGTTGCTGATAACGCTTTGCATGACGCCTCTGCAAAAAATGACAGGATGGGCTGGCTGGGTTGCTGTGCGACGTCAAATCGGTCTGTGGTGTTTTGCTTACGTAATACTGCATCTGTTGGCTTACCTGGCTTTTGTGTTGGGTTTCGATTGGTCTCAGTTGGGGGTGGAGCTGCGCAAGCGTCCCTACATTATTGTGGGCAGCCTTGGTTTCTTGCTGTTGTTCGTACTTGCGGTGACATCCAACCGTTACAGCCAGCGTCGTCTGGGCGCACGATGGAAAAAATTGCATCGCCTTATCTATGTGATTTTGGGGTTAGGACTACTGCACATGCTCTGGATCGTTCGTGCAGACCTTAAAGAGTGGGCGGTTTACGCGGCGATTGGGGCGATGTTGATGGTGCTGCGTGTACCGGTTGTGATGCGGCGTATACCCCGTCTATATAAGAAGAAAACGGTTTCTGCCTCATGAGTCAAAATTAGGGCTTGACTCAGAATTTCAGCGGCCTATAATTCGCCCCACTTCCGGCGCAGTCGAAACGGAAAACTCCTTGAGTTTCAATGAGTTAGACGGCTTTGACGATGCCAGCTTCAAATCATCGAAGCAGGAAATGAGGCGTTGACAGCAGCGTGTAACGCTGTAGAATTCGCCTCCCGCTGACGAGAGATCGAAAGCGCAAGTGGTTGATGTTACAGAGGAAGCTTTGAAAACATCTTAAAATAACCGCTTGACAGCAACAGAGGCTGCTGTAGAATGCGCGCCTCGGTTGAGCGAAAGCTTAACCAACCGCTCTTTAACAACTGAATCAAGCAATTCGTGTGGGTGCTTGTGGAGTCAGACTGATAGTCAAAAAGATTATCAGCATCACAAGTTACTCCGCGAGAAATCAAAGATGTAACCAACGATTGCTGAGCCAAGTTTAGGGTTTTCTCAAAACCCAAAGATGTTTGAACTGAAGAGTTTGATCATGGCTCAGATTGAACGCTGGCGGCAGGCCTAACACATGCAAGTCGAGCGGTAGAGAGGTGCTTGCACCTCTTGAGAGCGGCGGACGGGTGAGTAATACCTAGGAATCTGCCTGGTAGTGGGGGATAACGTTCGGAAACGGACGCTAATACCGCATACGTCCTACGGGAGAAAGCAGGGGACCTTCGGGCCTTGCGCTATCAGATGAGCCTAGGTCGGATTAGCTAGTTGGTGAGGTAATGGCTCACCAAGGCTACGATCCGTAACTGGTCTGAGAGGATGATCAGTCACACTGGAACTGAGACACGGTCCAGACTCCTACGGGAGGCAGCAGTGGGGAATATTGGACAATGGGCGAAAGCCTGATCCAGCCATGCCGCGTGTGTGAAGAAGGTCTTCGGATTGTAAAGCACTTTAAGTTGGGAGGAAGGGCATTAACCTAATACGTTAGTGCTTTGACGTTACCGACAGAATAAGCACCGGCTAACTCTGTGCCAGCAGCCGCGGTAATACAGAGGGTGCAAGCGTTAATCGGAATTACTGGGCGTAAAGCGCGCGTAGGTGGTTTGTTAAGTTGAATGTGAAATCCCCGGGCTCAACCTGGGAACTGCATCCAAAACTGGCAAGCTAGAGTATGGTAGAGGGTAGTGGAATTTCCTGTGTAGCGGTGAAATGCGTAGATATAGGAAGGAACACCAGTGGCGAAGGCGACTACCTGGACTGATACTGACACTGAGGTGCGAAAGCGTGGGGAGCAAACAGGATTAGATACCCTGGTAGTCCACGCCGTAAACGATGTCAACTAGCCGTTGGGAACCTTGAGTTCTTAGTGGCGCAGCTAACGCATTAAGTTGACCGCCTGGGGAGTACGGCCGCAAGGTTAAAACTCAAATGAATTGACGGGGGCCCGCACAAGCGGTGGAGCATGTGGTTTAATTCGAAGCAACGCGAAGAACCTTACCAGGCCTTGACATCCAATGAACTTTCCAGAGATGGATTGGTGCCTTCGGGAACATTGAGACAGGTGCTGCATGGCTGTCGTCAGCTCGTGTCGTGAGATGTTGGGTTAAGTCCCGTAACGAGCGCAACCCTTGTCCTTAGTTACCAGCACGTAATGGTGGGCACTCTAAGGAGACTGCCGGTGACAAACCGGAGGAAGGTGGGGATGACGTCAAGTCATCATGGCCCTTACGGCCTGGGCTACACACGTGCTACAATGGTCGGTACAAAGGGTTGCCAAGCCGCGAGGTGGAGCTAATCCCATAAAACCGATCGTAGTCCGGATCGCAGTCTGCAACTCGACTGCGTGAAGTCGGAATCGCTAGTAATCGTGAATCAGAATGTCACGGTGAATACGTTCCCGGGCCTTGTACACACCGCCCGTCACACCATGGGAGTGGGTTGCACCAGAAGTAGCTAGTCTAACCTTCGGGAGGACGGTTACCACGGTGTGATTCATGACTGGGGTGAAGTCGTAACAAGGTAGCCGTAGGGGAACCTGCGGCTGGATCACCTCCTTAATCGACGACATCAGCTGCTCCATAAGTTCCCACACGAATTGCTTGATTCATTGAAGAAGACGATAGAAGCAGCTTTAAGCTCCAAGCTGATAGCTCACGCTAACAGTTACAAGCTCGAAATTGGGTCTGTAGCTCAGTTGGTTAGAGCGCACCCCTGATAAGGGTGAGGTCGGCAGTTCGAATCTGCCCAGACCCACCAATTTTGTATGGGGCCATAGCTCAGCTGGGAGAGCGCCTGCCTTGCACGCAGGAGGTCAGCGGTTCGATCCCGCTTGGCTCCACCATAAACTTGCTTCTGCATCGTAAAGCTTAGAAATGAGCATTCCATCAGATGATGGTGAATGTTGATTTCTGATCTTTTGATTAGATCGTTCTTTAAAAATTTGGGTATGTAATAGAAAGATAGACTGAATGACACTTTCACTGGTGTTTATTCAGGCTAAGGTAAAATTTGTGAGTAATTGCAAGTTTTCGGCGAATGTCGTCTTCATAGTATAACCAGATTGCTTGGGGTTATATGGTCAAGTGAAGAAGCGCATACGGTGGATGCCTTGGCAGTCAGAGGCGATGAAAGACGTGGTAGCCTGCGAAAAGCTTCGGGGAGTCGGCAAACAGACTTTGATCCGGAGATGTCTGAATGGGGGAACCCAACCATCATAAGATGGTTATCTTGTACTGAATACATAGGTACAAGAAGCGAACCAGGGGAACTGAAACATCTAAGTACCCTGAGGAAAAGAAATCAACCGAGATTCCCTTAGTAGTGGCGAGCGAACGGGGACCAGCCCTTAAGCTGTATTGATGTTAGCGGAACGCTCTGGAAAGTGCGGCCATAGTGGGTGATAGCCCTGTACGCGAAAACATCTTTGCAGTGAAATCGAGTAGGACGGAGCACGAGAAACTTTGTCTGAATATGGGGGGACCATCCTCCAAGGCTAAATACTACTGACTGACCGATAGTGAACTAGTACCGTGAGGGAAAGGCGAAAAGAACCCCGGAGAGGGGAGTGAAATAGATCCTGAAACCGTATGCGTACAAGCAGTGGGAGCCCACTTTGTTGGGTGACTGCGTACCTTTTGTATAATGGGTCAGCGACTTATTTTCAGTGGCAAGCTTAACCGAATAGGGGAGGCGTAGCGAAAGCGAGTCTTAATAGGGCGTCTAGTCGCTGGGAATAGACCCGAAACCGGGCGATCTATCCATGGGCAGGTTGAAGGTTGGGTAACACTAACTGGAGGACCGAACCGACTACCGTTGAAAAGTTAGCGGATGACCTGTGGATCGGAGTGAAAGGCTAATCAAGCTCGGAGATAGCTGGTTCTCCTCGAAAGCTATTTAGGTAGCGCCTCATGTATCACTGTAGGGGGTAGAGCACTGTTTCGGCTAGGGGGTCATCCCGACTTACCAAACCGATGCAAACTCCGAATACCTACAAGTGCCGAGCATGGGAGACACACGGCGGGTGCTAACGTCCGTCGTGAAAAGGGAAACAACCCAGACCGTCAGCTAAGGTCCCAAAGTTATGGTTAAGTGGGAAACGATGTGGGAAGGCTTAGACAGCTAGGAGGTTGGCTTAGAAGCAGCCACCCTTTAAAGAAAGCGTAATAGCTCACTAGTCGAGTCGGCCTGCGCGGAAGATTTAACGGGGCTCAAACCATACACCGAAGCTACGGGTATCACGTAAGTGATGCGGTAGAGGAGCGTTCTGTAAGCCTGTGAAGGCGAGTTGAGAAGCTTGCTGGAGGTATCAGAAGTGCGAATGCTGACATGAGTAACGATAATGGGTGTGAAAAACACCCACGCCGAAAGACCAAGGTTTCCTGCGCAACGTTAATCGACGCAGGGTTAGTCGGTCCCTAAGGCGAGGCTGAAAAGCGTAGTCGATGGAAAACAGGTTAATATTCCTGTACTTCTGGTTATTGCGATGGAGGGACGGAGAAGGCTAGGCCAGCTTGGCGTTGGTTGTCCAAGTTTAAGGTGGTAGGCTGGAATCTTAGGTAAATCCGGGATTCTAAGGCCGAGAGCTGATGACGAGTGTTCTTTTAGAACACGAAGTGGTTGATGCCATGCTTCCAAGAAAAGCTTCTAAGCTTCAGGTAACCAGGAACCGTACCCCAAACCGACACAGGTGGTTGGGTAGAGAATACCAAGGCGCTTGAGAGAACTCGGGTGAAGGAACTAGGCAAAATGGCACCGTAACTTCGGGAGAAGGTGCGCCGGTGAGGGTCAAGCATTTACTGCGTAAGCCCATGCCGGTCGAAGATACCAGGCCGCTGCGACTGTTTATTAAAAACACAGCACTCTGCAAACACGAAAGTGGACGTATAGGGTGTGACGCCTGCCCGGTGCCGGAAGGTTAATTGATGGGGTTAGCTAACGCGAAGCTCTTGATCGAAGCCCCGGTAAACGGCGGCCGTAACTATAACGGTCCTAAGGTAGCGAAATTCCTTGTCGGGTAAGTTCCGACCTGCACGAATGGCGTAACGATGGCGGCGCTGTCTCCACCCGAGACTCAGTGAAATTGAAATCGCTGTGAAGATGCAGTGTATCCGCGGCTAGACGGAAAGACCCCGTGAACCTTTACTATAGCTTTGCACTGGACTTTGAATTTGCTTGTGTAGGATAGGTGGGAGGCTTTGAAGCGTGGACGCCAGTTCGCGTGGAGCCATCCTTGAAATACCACCCTGGCAACTTTGAGGTTCTAACTCAGGTCCGTTATCCGGATCGAGGACAGTGTATGGTGGGTAGTTTGACTGGGGCGGTCTCCTCCTAAAGAGTAACGGAGGAGTACGAAGGTGCGCTCAGACCGGTCGGAAATCGGTCGTAGAGTATAAAGGCAAAAGCGCGCTTGACTGCGAGACAGACACGTCGAGCAGGTACGAAAGTAGGTCTTAGTGATCCGGTGGTTCTGTATGGAAGGGCCATCGCTCAACGGATAAAAGGTACTCCGGGGATAACAGGCTGATACCGCCCAAGAGTTCATATCGACGGCGGTGTTTGGCACCTCGATGTCGGCTCATCACATCCTGGGGCTGAAGCCGGTCCCAAGGGTATGGCTGTTCGCCATTTAAAGTGGTACGCGAGCTGGGTTTAGAACGTCGTGAGACAGTTCGGTCCCTATCTGCCGTGGACGTTTGAGATTTGAGAGGGGCTGCTCCTAGTACGAGAGGACCGGAGTGGACGAACCTCTGGTGTTCCGGTTGTCACGCCAGTGGCATTGCCGGGTAGCTATGTTCGGGAAAGATAACCGCTGAAAGCATCTAAGCGGGAAACTTGCCTCAAGATGAGATCTCACTGGAACCTTGAGTTCCCTAAAGGGCCGTCGAAGACTACGACGTTGATAGGTTGGGTGTGTAAGCGCTGTGAGGCGTTGAGCTAACCAATACTAATTGCCCGTGAGGCTTGACCATATAACACCCAAGCAATTTGCGTCGAAAGGCCAGATTGCGGTGTGTGAAGACGATACAAACCGAAAGTTTGCACCTCACAAAACACCACTCTATTACATACCCATTCGCTGGAACGTTGACCGTAAGGTAAACGCACCGGCTACAGAATTTCTTGACGACCATAGAGCATTGGAACCACCTGATCCCATCCCGAACTCAGCAGTGAAACGATGCATCGCCGATGGTAGTGTGGGGTTTCCCCATGTGAGAGTAGGTCATCGTCAAGATTAAATTCCAAAATCCCTGTCTGCTCACGCAGACGGGGATTTTGTTTTTGTGCCTGAAAAAGAGCCTTCAGGTTATCTCTGCTGTACTCCCTCATCCCCAATCCTGCACGCTTCCCGGCTTCCCGGCTTCCCGGCTTCCCGGCTTCCCGGCTTCCCGGCTAGTTTCGTCCCCCTCCACCTAAAGTCCTACAAATAGGCAGCGTCATTTCGTAGTTCGCACACTAGAATAGGCGCATTCATTTTCAAGCCAGAGACTCCTTATATGCCAGATCCGGTTGACGCCCGCAGGGTGTCAGATTTACCGCTGGACGAGTTAGTGGCCTGCCATGAGTGCGATCTGTTGATGCGTAAGCCGCATCTCGCCCTCGGTGAAAAAGCTCAATGCCCGCGCTGTGGTTATGAGCTCTACGCCCATCGCCATAACGTCGTAGAACGCAGCCTTGCACTCGTTATCGCCGCATTGCTGTTGTACGTCCCCGCGAACTTTTTGCCCATCATGCAACTCAATCTGTTGGGCCAAGCGACTCAAGACACTGTCTGGAGCGGTGTGGTCGGCCTGTTCGACACAGGCATGCAAGGCATCGCCGTGGTTGTGTTCTTATGCAGCATGGGGATTCCGTTGCTCAAGCTGCTGTGCCAACTGGCAGTCTTACTCAGCATTCGCTTGAATATCGGTCGCTCCTACGGATTGCTGATCTACAGGATTTATCACCACTTGAAAGACTGGGGCATGCTCGAGGTGTACCTGATGGGCGTGTTGGTGGCCATTGTGAAGTTGGCTGACATGGCAGAGTTAAGCCTGGGCCTGGGCTTGACGTGCTTTGTGAGTCTTTTGCTGGTACAGGTCTGGTTGGAGGTTGTCATGTCACCTCATCAGATCTGGCAGGCCCTTTCAGGGGAGGACACTCATGCGTGCGATTGATGCGGGCATTTTGATATGCGCCGAGTGCCACGAGTTGAATCGGCAAGACGCGCAAGCTGACGAGCAAACCTGTACCCGTTGCGGGGCATGGGTGCATGCACGTCGCCCAGACAGCCTGATGCGCACCTGGGCGTTACTGCTGACGTCCGCCATTCTGTACATCCCCGCCAACCTGTTGCCCATCATGACCGTCAGTTCGCTCGGTCAGGGATCTCCGAGCACCATCATGTCCGGCGTCATAGAGTTGGTGCAGCACGGCATGATCCCGATTGCCGCTGTGGTCTTTATCGCCAGTATTCTGGTGCCAACGTTCAAACTGGTGGGCATTGCCTTGCTGCTGTTCTCGGTGCAGCGCCGCCAGCCTTTATCGGCCCGCCAACGCATCATCATGTACCGGTTTATCGAATTCATTGGCCGTTGGTCGATGCTGGATATTTTCGTCATCGCCATCCTGGTGGCGGTGGTCAACTTTGGGCGAATAGCCAGCGTCGAGGCCAATCTCGGCGCTGTGGCCTTTGCCAGTGTGGTGATATTAACAATGCTTGCTGCTGTTACTTTTGATCCCCGACTGATTTGGGATAACACGGAGTCGGACGACGACCATGAGTGATTTACCTACCGCAAAAACCCGCCCGGCTTCTAACTGGTCGGCCATCTGGATTCTTCCCCTGATCGCGCTGGTTATCGGCGGCTGGTTGGGATGGCGTGCCTACAGTGAAACCGGCATCAACATCCAGGTGCGATTCGAAAGCGGGGAAGGGATCGTCGCCAATAAGACCGAAGTGGTCTACAAAGGCATGCCTGTGGGTAAGGTAAAAACCTTGGCGCTCGATGAGGATGGTCCTAGCAAAGGGGTGATTGCCACCGTTGAGATGGACAAGGATGTTGAGCGTTACCTGAGAACCAATACCCGTTTCTGGCTGGTCAAACCCAGCGTCACATTGGCTGGTATTACGGGCCTTGAAACCCTGGTATCGGGTAACTACATCGCTGTCAGCCCCGCCGATGGCGAGCCCACACGCAAGTTCAAGGCCCTGTCGCAAGAACCGCCTCTGTCGGATGCCAAGCCGGGTCTGCACTTGACCCTTAAAGCCGAACGACTCGGGTCGCTGAACCGGGGCAGCCCAGTGTTCTACAAGCAGATTCAGGTCGGCCAGGTCAAAAGCTACGTGCTGTCTGAAGACCAGAGCACCGTGGAGGTCAAGGTTTACATTGAACCGACCTACGCCAATCTGGTACGCAAACACACGCGTTTTTGGAACGCCAGTGGCATCAGCATTGACGCCAACTTGTCCGGGCTGAAGCTGCGCAGCGAATCGCTGGCCAGCATCGTCGCCGGCGGGATTGCCTTCGCCACCCCTGAAAACCGCCAGGACAGCCCGCCAACGGATCCCAACCTGCCGTTCCGTTTGTATGAAGACTTCGACGCCGCTCAGGCCGGTATCAAGGTCAAAGTTAAACTCAGTGACTTTGAAGGCCTGCAAGCTGGCCGCACGCCCGTTATGTACAAAGGTATCCAGGTGGGCAGCCTGAAAGGCCTGAAGGTCGACCCAGATCTCACTAGCGCAAGCGCAGAACTGGCCCTGGATCCGCTGGCCGAAGACTATTTGGTCGAAGGCACTCAGTTCTGGGTCGTCAAACCTTCGATTTCGCTGGCCGGTATCACCGGGCTTGAAGCCTTGGTCAAAGGTAACTACATCGCGATTCGGCCGGGCGACAAAGGCAGCAAGCCGGAGCGTGAGTTTGTTGCACGTCCCAAAGCGCCGCCCCTTGACCTGCGCTCACCGGGCCTGCACATGGTGCTGTTCACCGATAACCTCGGCTCACTCGATGTAGGCAGCCCGATCCTCTACAAGCAAGTCAAAGTCGGTTCGGTGCAAAGCTACCAGTTCTCGCGCACGAAAAAGCAGCTGATCATTGGCGTGCACATCGAGAAGGAATATGAAGGCCTGGTCAACGGCTCCACCCGTTTTTGGAACGCCAGCGGGGTCACCTTGACAGGGGGCTTTACCGGCGGCATTCAGGTTAAAAGTGAGTCCCTGCAAAGCTTGATGGCAGGTGGCATTGCCTTCGAAACCCCTAAAGCCGCGGCCCCCCTGCAGAAACGTATCCCGCGTTTCCGCCTGTTCAAAGATCGCGACGCGGCCATGGAGCAAGGTGTGCCGGTCACCATCAAAGTCGCGCGGGCAGACGGCTTGAGCAGCGGCTCGCCCATTCGTTTCAAAGGCCTCACCGTGGGTAAAATTGAAAGTGTCGACCTGAGTGATGACTTGCAGTCAGTCCTGCTTCAGGCCCGCATTACTGAAGTGCCCGAGCGCATTGCACGGGTGGGGACCCAATTCTGGGTGGTCAAACCCGAGTTGGGCCTCATGAAAACCGCCAACCTCGAAACCCTGGTGACAGGCCAATACCTTGAGGTGCAACCCGCGCCGAAAGACCGTGGCCCGCAAAGTCATTTCGTCGCCCTCGATCAGGCGCCTGACGCCACCGTGCCTGAAGCCGGGTTGCGCCTGGTGTTGAGTGCCGCACGTCGAGGCTCCCTCAAAGAAGGCGTGCCCGTCACCTACCGGGAAGTCACCGTGGGCAAAGTCACGGGCTATGAGCTGGGCAACACGGCAGACCGCGTGCTGGTTCATATCCTGATTGAGCCCCGTTATGCACCGTTGGTGCGCAGCGGCAGCCGGTTCTGGAACAGCAGTGGGTTCGGTGTCGACTTCGGGCTGTTCAAAGGGGCAACGATTCGTACGGAATCGCTCGAAACCCTCGTACAGGGTGGTATCGCGTTTGCCACACCGGACGGTGACAAAATGGGCAACCAGGCCCGCCCGCAACAGACTTTCCCGCTCTTCGACAAATTTGAAGAGGAATGGCTGCAGTGGGCCCCCAAAATACCGCTCGCAAAGTGACCTTATAAGCTCGCCGTTTAACTAGGCACCCTCCAAAAGGCCGCGATCATTCGATGATCGCGGCCTTTTTGCATTGTGCGTTTCCTGCTGTCTGCTGCTTCCTCTACCTATTTGAAATTGTTCAGAGAATTCCTACGTCAGATTTAAGTACGGTGCGGTAACTTCATATCAGTTTTCACCGACGGGGGTTTTAACTTGGGAATGTAAAGAAACGGAGTTCTTGTGTTTTTCCTTTGTTTTAGAAGTGCGGTAAAACTCGCAGGTCTGGGTGAGCAACTTCACGGTTGTTTAATCTGAAGTGCGTTATATTTTTGCCCGGTATTAATAAGTAAGGAGACTACGGGTAAAAGGCCGGCCTTTCAATAAGAGCTGTTTCGGTTCTTTTATTAATTAAATGGGAATACACGAATGAAGTACGTACTTAAATCTGCTTTGGCTTCTATGGTCTTGCTGGCGGGCTCGGCCTCCATTGCACAAGCAGCAGGCGCGGGGTCGGGCACTGTCACGTTCGAGGGGGCGATCATTGAAGCGGCGTGCTCTATCAAGCCAGAAAGCGTTGATCAGACCGTCAGCCTGGGTCAGGTCGCCAGATCGCAGTTGGCAGATGGCGGTTACGCTGATCCAGAACCCTTCTACATCAAGCTTGTAGGCTGTGACACCAGCACCCTTAAGACCGTGACCACCACCTTTACCGGTGCCGAGTCAGCTGCTGTTCCTGGCGCGCTGGGGATTGTCGGTACAGCCAGTGGCGCAGGCATCATGATGCGCGACGGTACCGGTACGCAAATCGTGCTCGGTACAGCGACCAAGCCACAAGCCCTGCAGGATGGAGACAACCAATTGTCCTTCGGCGCTTACTTGCAAGGCAGCACCGCAACGGATGCTGTCAAACCTGGCAAGTTCACAGCCGTTACTAACTTCTCATTGGCTTACCAATAAGTACTTGCCCTGCCACCGCAAGGTGGCAGGGCTAAGTTAATGGGATCAACAACGTGAAAGCACTTTCACCGGCAGCTCTTGCAACGTCACTTGTTCTTTTAACGCTGTCTGTTAATACGGTGCTCGCCGCAGGACAAGGCAGCGGTATTGTCAGGTTGGGTGGAGAAATCATTGATACGGCCTGCACCCTGGATACCGGCAGTGCCTTTCAAGTTATAGAAATGGACCCGGCACCTGTAGGGCGACTTATTCGTGAAGGTGAAGGCGATCCGCATCCGTTTACCTTGCGCTTGGTGGGCTGCTCGCTGACCCGCTACGACCCCGATCACATCGGTGAGCGGCTGCCCGACTGGCAGCATGTCAGGGTGACTTTTGAAGGCGAGCCCGATCGAGAAGGGCGTTCGTTTGCGGCGACAGGGACCTCGCAAGGGGTTGCGCTGCACATCATCGATGCGCAGGGCCGCGAAAGTTTGCCAGGCGTGCCGATGCCGCTGGTTCCATTCTCTGCCACCAAAGATCAGGTGCTTCATTACACCCTTCGCTTGGTCGGCAATGACCAACCCATGTCTGTGGGTAGCCACAGCGCGGCGGTGCGTTTCAGGCTGGAGTATTACTGAATGAATGGGTTGTATGCCCTGCTGAGTCCTTCAGCAGTCAAGGCATTGTTGCGCCCGGGTTTTGTGGGCGGCCTGATGTCGATAACAAGCGCAGCGTTGGCTGCGGAGATTCAATTCAATACCGATATTCTGGACTTGAACGATCGCACCAATATCGACTTGTCCCAGTTTTCCCGCAGTGGCTTCATCTTGCCGGGTGTGTACCCGATGACTGTGCAAGTGAACGCGCAACACCTGCCCGAGCAACGCGTGGAGTTTTTACCGCCCGACGATGACCTCAAAGGCAGCGCAGCATGCCTGACGCCCGAGTTGCTGGATCAGTTTGGCCTCAAAGAAGAAAAACTGGCCCAACTCACGTGGTGGAAAACGGCCAAGTGCCTGGACCTCAGCAGCTTGCCCGGCCTGGAAGTCAGTGGCGACCTGAGCACCTCAACCTTGCATGTCTCATTGCCTCAGGCGTATTTGCAATACACCGCCCAAAACTGGGATCCGCCCTCGCGCTGGGATGAAGGCGTGCCCGGTCTGTTGGTGGATTACAACCTCACCGCGCAGTCCATTCATCAGGACGACAGCGACTCGCGCATGGGGTTGAGCGGTAACGGCACCGTGGGAGCCAATGCGGGCCCATGGCGGCTGCGTGCCGACTGGCAGGGAAGGGTCGATAACGACAGCACCCGGCGCACTCAGAATCTGGAATGGAGCCGCTTTTATGCCTACCGGGCATTGCCTGCACTCCAGGCGCGCCTGACGGTGGGTGAAAACTACCTTTATTCGGATGTGTTCGACAGTTTCCGTTTTACCGGCGTGGCCTTGACGTCCGATGACAGTCAACTGCCTCCCAATTTGCGGGGGTACGCCCCGGAAGTGGTCGGTGTGGCTAAAACCAACGCCAAAGTCATCATCAGCCAGCAAGGCCGCGTGCTGTATGAAACGCTGGTAGCGGCCGGGCCGTTTCGCATTCAGGACTTGAACGATGCCGTCACGGGCACACTCGATGTGCGGGTCGAGGAGCAGGACGGGTCGGTGCACACCTTCAAGGTGGACTCTGCCAGCATTCCCTACCTGACGCGTCCCGGCACCGTGCGCTACAAGTTGGCCAGCGGGCGGCCGTCTGCGCTGCACGGCGGCAACGAAGGCGACTTCTTTGGCACAGGGGAGTTTTCATGGGGGATCAGTAACGGTTGGTCACTGTATGGCGGCGCACTGGGCGACAACAGCTACCGGGCTCTTTCACTGGGGCTCGGCCGTGATTTATTGGCGTTTGGGGCCGTGTCGCTGGATGCCACCCGTGCCAGCACCCAATTGCAGGATGAAACGCTGTCGGGTGCGTCCTATCGCCTGAGTTACTCCAAAAGCTTTGCCGAATACGACAGCCAGATCACGTTTGCCGGCTACCGCTTTTCCGAAAAGAACTACATGAGCATGAGCGAATACCTGGACGCGCGTCATTACGGTGGCCCGGTCGGTGGCAGCAAGTCGCTGTACACCGCGACGTTCAACAAGCAGTTCCGGGACGCGGGCGTATCGGTATTTCTCAACTACAGCAATCAGTCCTATTGGGACCGCCCTGACCAGAAACGCTGGAACCTGTCACTGGCGCGCTATTTCAATGTGGGCGCGATCAAAAATGTCAGTTTCTCGCTGAACATGTTTCGTACCCAAGAGCGCGATCAGCCCAGCAGTGACGGGGTTTACCTCTCACTCAGCCTGCCGTTGGGGCGCACGGGGTCGCTGTCCACAAGTGCCAACCGGTCACAAAACAAAAACAGTTATTCGGCGCGCTTCAGTGATCGCCTGAATGACCGTACCCACTATCAGCTCTCGGCCAGTAACACGTCGGTCGGTGGGTATTTGAGCCATACGGGTGATCTTTCCGATGTCGATCTCACCGTCGGTCTTGAGGAAGATAACTACACCAGCTTCAGCCTTTCCGCACGGGGCGGAGCGACAGTCACTGCCAACGGTGGAGCGCTGCATCGTAGCAGCAGCATGGGCGGCACACGCTTGATGGTGGACACCCAAGGCGTGCCAGGCGTACCGGTTCGCGGTTACGGCAGCCCGACGCGCACCAATGCCTACGGTAAAGCCGTGATAGCGGACATCAGCAGTTACTACCGAACCGGTGCCAGCGTTGACCTGGAAAACCTGCCCAAGAATGTCGAAGCCACGCAGTCCGTGACCCAACTCACCCTGACCGAAGGGGCGATCGGCTACCGCTCGCTGGATGTAATCGCCGGCGAGAAAGCCATGGCCGTACTGCGCATGCCCGATGGCAAGGCGCCGCCTTTCGGCGCCACGGTGAAGAACGCCCGCCAACAAGACACCGGCATTGTGAATGACGGCGGCAGCGTCTACCTGAGCGGCATTCAGCCGGGCGATCAGATGATCGTCAGTTGGGGAGCGGACGAGCAATGCACGCTCACGCTTCCGGCATCTCTTCCAACGGACGGCCTGAGTTCTGAACTGAAGTTGCTCTGCCAGACCGGCACCGCCAAGAACGCTGTTGCGCCTCCCCCTACCGTGGGCACCCCTGACGACATGGAGAAGAAAAACTCATGAGTAACCCAACACGCTGTATGCCGCTGGCTCTGGCCGTTCTGACCGGGTGTTTGACGCTCCCGGCGCAGGCCGCCATCGGCCTTGACCGAACCCGGGTGATTTTTGACGGGGCCAAAGATGCGGTGAGCATGAACATTGCCAATAACAACACCGAGCTGCCCTATCTGGCGCAGGGTTGGATCGAAGATGAACAGGGCAACAAGATCACGTCGCCCCTGACAGTACTGCCGCCTGTGCAGCGTCTGGAGCCGGGCAAGCACAGTCAGGTCAAAGTGCAGGCGTTGCCGGGGGCCAAGTTGCTCGCTCAGGACCGGGAAACGGTTTACTACTTCAACCTGCGAGAGATTCCACCGCGCAGCGATAAAGCCAATACGTTGCAAATAGCGTTACAGACGCGCATCAAACTGTTTTATCGCCCCGCGGCCATCATTCCGAGCCAGCAAGAACTGGCCAACCCCTGGCAGGAAAAACTGACCCTGACTCGCCAAGGCAACCAGTATCAGGTCAATAACCCGACGCCTTACTACGTCACCCTGGTGGATGCGCGCAGCAGTAAAGAGGGTAAAACCGCTGAAAACTTTGAACCGATCATGGTGCCGCCCAAGGGTTCATTGACGCTGGGGCCAAGTGCCACTGCGCTTGGCGCGACCCCCTATCTGACCTACATCAATGACTATGGCGGTCGCCCCACACTGGCGTTTTCCTGTAATGGCAATAATTGCGCGGTCGACCTCAAAGCGTCGCCGGGCAATGAATAACCGCAGCGACAGGAGACCCTCATGAGACCTTGTTCAATCATGGCCTGGGTGAGCCTGGCGCTGAGCGCACAGGTTCAGGCCGTCGATGAAGAACCCGCGATGACCTTCGACGGCATGTTGGACATTCGGGGGTCTTTGCACCATGCCCCCTGCATTCTGGAAATGTCATCGGCCTATCAAACCGTGGATTTGGGAAACGTCCCGCGCAGCTACCTGCAACGCCCTGGAGACATGGCGCCGCCCGTTGCGTTTCAGCTGCGTTTTATGGAGTGTCGCCGCATTGCCGGGGGGCTGCCCGATGCCCGCACCTCCACATTGGTCTGGAGCCCCTATGAGCCGGTGCTGTCCGTGGCATTTGTCGCGCCCGCCGACCCGGACAATCCAACACTCGTGCAGGTAAACGGCGTCACGGGCATGGGGTTACGCCTGACCGATGAACGCGGCCGCGACGTGCGCTTGGGCGCTTGGGGCGCGCCGTTGTTCCTGACCCATGGCAGCGATGTCGTGACCTGGCATGTACAACCCACTCGAACCTCCGCCCCCTTGACCAATGGCGCCTTCAAGGCTGTGGCCGATTTCAGGCTCAACTATGACTAATCGACCCCTGATGCCTAACGCCGCATCCGCCTGTGCATTGTTAATGTGCAGCGCACTGTTATTGACCTGTGGGCAAGCGGTGAGGGCGGACGTCAATGTGACCATTCGAGGCACCATCGTGGCCCCGCCGTCCTGTGTGATCAACGGCGGTAGCACGTTGACCGTGCCGTTTGGCGACAACTTGCTCACCACCCGGATCGACGGCATCGAGTATCGCCGCGCGGTGCCGTACACCGTGACCTGCACGGGCAGCCCTTCAAATGCCATGACGCTGACACTCACCGGTTCAGGCGCCGCATTTGATGCGCAGTCCTTGGCGTCCAACAACCCGGATCTGGCGATCAGGCTGTACATCAATGGCGCGTCCTGGCCGCTCAATACAAGTGTGAAATTTACCTACCCGACCCTGCCCGTGATGGAAGCAGTGCCTGTCAAAAAGACCAACAGCACGCTTAAGGGCGGGGCGTTTTCTGCGGTGGCAACCTTGGTGGTCGCGCAGCAATGAGAAGGAATGTGTGATGAGAATCTGCAAACAACTTTCACTCTTGGTGGTCTGCGCCGCCGGGTTTAACGCCGGTGCCTCAGCCAACCTCGCCTTCACCGGCACCTTGGTTGAGCCTCCGCTGTGCACCATCAATAACGGGAACACCCTGACCATCGACTTCAAGGATGTAGGCGTCAATAAAGTCGATGGCATCAATTATCGGCAACCGGTGAACTACACCATCACCTGTGCGGGCAGCACACTGCCCTGGGAAATGATTTTGACCGTCAAAGGGACCGCCACCTCATTTGAACCCTCAGCGGTGCAAACCAGCGTGACAGACCTTGGTGTGCAACTTCTGCAAAATGGCCAGCCCTTTACACTCAACACGCCCATGGTCATCAATCCTGCTTCACCGCCCGCACTGGAAGCCGTGCCGGTCAAACGCCCCGGCACGACATTGAGCGCAGGCGGCTTCAGCGCAGCGGCCACGTTGCTGGCTGAATACCAGTGAGGGGAAGAAGCATGATGTTTGTACGCCCGGCCAGCGGTTGGCGGCTGGTTGCTGCTGCATGGGTATGGGGGCTGTCTATGATGATGGCCGATAAAACGCCCGCGGCGGATAACCTGAACTTCGTTGGCAATCTGGTGGCACAAGCGTGTTCGATTCGGCCCGGAGACGAGGCGATTGAACTGTTGTTCGATGACCAGTCCAGCCACTACCTCTATATCAATACCCGTACCCAAAGCGTGCCGTTTTACATTCACCTTGTCGGCTGTGATACCAGCATTGCCAACACCGTCACCGCCCTTTTTAGCGGGGTTGAAAACACTGAATTACCCGGCCTGCTGGCGCTTGCAACAGGCAGCCGTGCGCGCGGCATTGCAATCGGGCTTGAAAGCGCTGCAGGCCAGTTGTTGCCGTTAAATGTGACCAGCGATCCGTTTGTGTTGGCCGATGGCGATAACGTCATGAGCTTTCAGGCGTATGTGCGCGGCGAGCCCAAAGCGATAGCCAACCACACGATCCGGGCAGGGCGCTACAGCGCTGTTTCAACCTTTATGCTGGTTTACCCTTAACTTTCTAATCACGCATGCTGTTGGTTCAAATGAAGATAAATAACGTCACGATCCGGTGTTTGGGGGCTGTGTGCTTGCTGGGCATAACACCGTTCTCGAATGCCTGGAACTTGGTGAGCAAAGCCAATTCCGATCCGCATCCTATTGCATGGGATTTCATCAGCATTTCAGGCTCCGCCAGCGTCTTTGATAATGGCGTGCCCAATCAATATGTGGGCAATGTGAACTGTGGCTCAGGTTATTCGCAGTGCAGGTTTGGGCCAATGATCCTCAGTTTGCCGGGTTCTTACTTTCCTTTAGGCTGTGAACCTGTGTCGGGGGGTGGGCCGGCTTGTTATAACAATGCTGACACCGGTGTCATCGTAAAAAATGGCATACCTTGGGACGAGGCAATCAGTGCGTGGAGCAAGCGTTTTGGTTCGACAGTGTCTCGACCAAATGCTTACGCCTACTACACGTTTTCAAAGTCGCTCTGCACGCTGTGGGGCAATTATTCAACGGCGTATATAAATGTCACGACCGGCTCAATGAGTTGTGGCGGTATCCCCTCACTTCCTAATCAGTGCACGGTCAGCGGTGGTGCCGTGGATTTGAATCATGGGCTTTTAAATACAGGCGAAATTACAGGTAAAAACGTAGAAGTTGCCCGACAAGTTAGCTGCACGCGGCGCACCTCGATTAAATACACGGTTTCGCTCGGTAATCCGGTTGATTTGGGGAATGGCATCAGCAGTTTAATTACCGTCAACGGGGTTGCGGCGGGGCAGTCCATTACGCTGCCTGGGGGATCATCTTCACTGCGGATTGCTTCAACACTGACGGATAAAGGGGCTATCCCCGGTGCGTTTTCCAAAACGGTCGTCTTGATTCAAAGTTTTTTGTAAAGCTGTCATGGCGGGGTTGTCGCACACTCTTTATTTGAAAGCGGGTTGATCTGTTTACTGACGTCAGCAACGTTTATGCCTTGCTCACTGCTTATGTATGAAGTTTCAGACAGATTTATCGGAAGTTTATGCGGCGGGTTGAAAGTGTAGTGCAGGGGTGAGTAAAAATACTTACCGTAATGGTTGGCGCGAGTATCGTGTGCTTCTATAGTCTAAAAAGTGCGCTGCGTGGCAATGGTTCGGCACCGACGAGCTATTGTATTCAGGCATTTTAAATACAGAAGCCTAAGCAGTTGTTTAGCTTATTAATAAGGTCGAGTGGTCTTCACTGCTTTAAAAGAAGCACTGTCTGGATCTTTGGCGCACGACAAACAGAGCGTGTTCAACCAGATGAAACTGAACATTTTTTTAGCGTTTTTGTTAGGCCTGAATGCGCCTTCAATCGGCGCGTGGAACCTTGTCAGCAAGGTCAACGCTGACGCTCGTGGCCTGCCAGGCGCCGAAACCCTTGTCTCGGTAGCATCCGGTACCGCGAGTGCCTATCCGACAGCAGGCAACCCGTATCCGGGAAACGTTATATGCCTGAATGCCACGACGTGTCAGTTCGGGCCAATTTCTGCCAGCAGGCTTTACAACAGTCAGCGAACAATGACGGTGATGGGCTGCACCTCGTATTACAACTGCGGCGGGCAGATTACCGACACCAATGTGACGGTAAACACAGGCATGACCTGGGAAGAGGCAATTAAAGCGTGGGTCGACAAGCATGGAACGAGTGTCACCCGAACTCACGCCTATGCCTACTCAACCGCGACGGGATGGACGACGCAAATTTGCGCCGCTTGGGGCACCTATGGCGCCGCCTATTTCATGATGCCCGGGACAGATTCTTGTGCCACGCCACCCATACCGCCCAATCAGTGCGATGTTCTGGGCGCCAGCGTGGATCTGAATCACGGCGTGTTGAAAGTTGGAGAAATCACCGGCTCTACAGCCCAGGCGACACGACAGGTGACGTGTACGCAATCAGCGAATGTGCGCTATCTCGTGTCTGAAGGCAATCCAGTTGCTGTAGGGCTGGGCGTCAGTACAACGTTGACGGTAAACGGCGTGAAAGCAGGTGACATGATAAAGCTGCCAGCGGGCACTTCGAGCCTGAGCATTGCCTCAACGCTGACGGACAACGGCGCACAAGCCGGTGAGTTTTCAAAAACAGTGGTGTTGATTCAAAGTTTTATGTGAGCGGGTTCCGTCGCTCCCTTAGGGCGCGTCACATAATCTGGCGCAATGCTGGATGCTTTCAAAGAAGGGCGCTTATCAAGGTCAGACGTATATCGCTGCTCATAATCTTGATGGGGTCTTTCACGCGGTATTTACGATTTATCTACAGCGGTTCACCTTGGGTGAGCGGCCAGCAGGAGCAACGATGAAATATATAATCGGCGTATGTTTGACGTTTTTCATGCAAACACTCTTGGCCTCGGATTGTCGAGTCGACGGCGGCCGGTGGATATGGATACCGACCCACAAAGTCGTCGACGTGCGCGTGCCCGTTAAAATCACTCCCGGTTCAAGGCGCATTCTGTTGGATGGTTATACTCTGGAGTGCATCTTTTCTTATGACAGTGGTCTTCCCGCTTCGGCCAGGGATTATTGGCATACCACCTTGAATGGCGTTGAGCCGGGCCCAAAACTAATGGGCCATACATTAGGACTTAATATTCATAACGTCGACTACGATGCCCCCGTCCGGCCGGGGATTCATATTGCGACCATGTATAACAATCATGTGCCCGCCAATATGCGCACGTATATGTACATTCTCAACCGGGGCGACCCCTCTAATCCCATTAATATTCGATATAACGATCTCATCGGAACCATACTCTTGAGACAAACCAATAATACGGGTAAGCCTCCGGTGCCGGTGGTGCGCATTAATTTGATTGCGAACAACAGCCTGATCATTGAGCCCTCAACGTGTACGATCAATGGCAATCGGGCAATTGATGTGAACTTCAATCAAGTGGACCCCGCCGCCATCGGTGAAAGTTCTGCCAGCACATCGGTCACCAGAGTCGTGCGTTTAAATTACTCTTGCCCCAACCCAGGCATAACAATGCCCATCACCATCACCTTCAAAGGGGCTTCATCGGCTTTCAATTCCGGGCTGCTGCACATGAGCAACCCGAATCTGGCGACGGGCTTGTTACGGGGCGGCGTGCAAATAGGGCCCAATCAAGCTTTCCGAACCAACCTCTACAACAGTTCAGGCGCGGACGATGTGACCTTCGCCCTGGTGCGTAAAAGTGCCACCACCCCGGCCAGCGGGAACTTCACCGGCAGCGCCACACTGGTGATGGGGTTGCCCTGACAGGCGCCTCAAACCCGATACACCTCGATCACTTCCAGCACCTGGGCCATGGCCTCGTATTGTTCATCCACCCGTTGGGCCAACTGGCTCCATTCAGGGCTGAGGCAGGCCTTTTCCAGCTGCTCGCAGCAGTGGGCCAGGTGGGTGGCCTTGATCATGCGGGCGCCACTTTTAACTTTGTGCGCAATTTCGCTCATGCCCGGCAGATCGTTTTTGGTGAACGCATTCAATAGCCCGCCCATGTCGTCTTCCAGGCTGTCGATCAAAGGCTCAAGCAAGTTTTTCAGGGCGTTGGCATCTCCGCCGGTCAAATGCTCCAGCGCTTCAAGATCAATGAGCGGTGTACCCCCCGCATCATCCTGCTCGTTCTGCACATTGATGGGCGCCCGCTCAGCGCTGGCCAGACGGGCCTCCAGGCTGTGCAAGCTGATGGGTTTGAACAGGCAGTCATTCATACCCGCCGCCAGACAACGTTCGGCTTCTCCAATCTGGGCGTTGGCGGTGAAGCCGACAATCAAGATGGGAGCGTTATTGGCTGCCGCTTCTTCGGCCCGGATGGAACGGGTCATCTCGTAACCATCCATGACGGGCATGGCGCAGTCGGTCATGATCATGTCGAAATGACGGCTGCGCCAGATTTTCAAGGCTTGCGCGCCGTCTTCGGCTTCTACCGCCGAGTGGCCTAAATACCCCAGTTGTTGGGTCAGTAACTTGCGGTTGGGCGGGTAGTCATCGACCACCAAGACGTTGAGCGGCCGCGCATTGCTTGACGGCAAGCGCGGGGCTGGCGCGACAGGTGTTTGCGACAGCAGCGTCACAATGTCGAACTGCATCGTGATGCACGTGCCTTTGCCCACGGTGCTGTTGAGCGACAAGGTGCCGCCCATCAAGTCGCAAAGTTGACGGCTGATCATCAGCCCGAGCCCCGACCCGCCCGGTTTTTGCGCGCGGGTGTTGACTTGGGAAAAGGGGCTGAACAGGCGTTTTTGATCGCTGATGGAAATGCCGATGCCGGTGTCTTCAACTTGCACATTGAGTCGCAGCCGCTCGCCGTCCTCCGATCCTCTGGCCCGTACGCTCAGGCGCACCTGACCGGCATCGGTGAACTTGATGGCGTTGCTCAGCAGGTTGGACAGAATCTGTCGGAAACGCAGCGGATCAATCAATACGTCGAGGTTGATTTTGGGGTCCAGCTCGGCACTCATCTGTATCCCTTTTTGTTGCGCCATGCCCTCAAACACGCGCACGGTGGATTGCACCAGCGTCATCAACTGCGTGCGTTGCTGGTTGAGCGACATTCGTCCGGATTCGATTTGAGCGATGTCCAGAATGTCTCCGATCAGCTCAAGCAAGCCGTGTGCGGCTTCGGAAGCCACATTGATGGACGCTTTGTCCGCCACGCCTTGTTCGGCTTTTTTCATGGCCAGCTCCAGCATGCCGATCACGGCGTTCATTGGTGTGCGGATCTCGTGGCTCATGGTGGTCAGAAAATCGCTTTTGGCCAGGTTCGCCTGGTCGGCATGGTTCTTCGCTTCTTTGAGTTGTTCGACCAATTGCTGGCGCTCACTGATGTCGATCCAACCGCCGATGATGCCCATGACCGCACCATCGCTGCCGCGGTAGGGCAACACCCAGTGATAAATGGTCAGCACCTTACCGTCGGGCAGGGTCAGCGAATGATCACGCAGCACCGGGCGCCCCTCTTGCATCACCTCCAGGTAGTCGGTGTGGTAAACCCGGCGCTGGTCTTCGGGGTTGAAGGTGGACTCCAGCAGGTTTTTGCCGATCACGGCTTCGCGGCTCACGCCGAAGGCTTGCAGATACACCTCATTGCAAATCAGCAAGCGTCCCTCGCGGTCGCGCACATAGATCGGGTGCGGGGTGCCGTCGATTAAGGTGCGCATGAACGCCAGTTGGTCATTGAGGGCACGCTCGGCCTGATCGCGTTTTTGCACCAACCCCCGCAAGTAGGCAATCCACACCACCCCCACAGTCAGCACGCCCAACAGCATCAGCGTCACTTTGATCACCGTCGAGCGATTGCGTACCCAGTAACGATTGTCCAGCACCACAGCGCTTTGCCAGCGGTTGGTCAGGGTGTCCATTTCCTCGGGGGAGATACTGGTCAGTGCTTTGCCCAGAATCGAGTACAGCTCCTGCGCGTCGGGGTGGATGGCCAATGCGAACTGGGCAGGGGCGACCCCGACGGTGCTGCGGATGCGCAGGCGTCCGCTGTACTGCTGCTTGATCAAATAACGGGCACTGATCAATGAGTTGATGGCACCGTCCACCTCACCTTTGGCGGCCATGGCCAGCGCGTGCGCCGAGTTGGGCGCGGACACCAGATTGACCTTGGGATAATTTTGCTCAAGGTAGGTCTGCATCAGGCTATCGGTCACCAGCGCCACGCGTTTGCCTTGCAGCTCATCGAGGGTGGCAGGGCTCCCGGGTTTCAATGGCGTGACCAATACAAACGGCGTGGTGAGATAGGGTTTGGTAAAGCGCAGCACATCTTGCCGGTTGCTACTGGGGGTAAATGCCGGTGTCAG
Source organism: Pseudomonas lundensis (assembly GCF_015377145.2). Classification (NCBI taxonomy): domain Bacteria; kingdom Pseudomonadati; phylum Pseudomonadota; class Gammaproteobacteria; order Pseudomonadales; family Pseudomonadaceae; genus Pseudomonas; species Pseudomonas lundensis. The sequence goes on along the minus strand of NZ_CP062158.2, from coordinate 4,029,221 downwards.
ATCGGCTTCACCCCGGCTGATCAGTTCGGTCAACTGGCTGACGGAAGGGCTGCGCACCAGATCAAACTTGAGCCCGGTGCGCACACTGATTTTGGCCAGCAAGTCCGCCGCCAGGCCGCTGAACATGCCATGTTCGTCATAAAAATTAAACGGCAGAAAATCCTCTGTAACGGCGACTTTCAGGCGCGGGTTTTGGTCAATCCAGCGTTGTTCGGCGGGGGAAAAGTGCAGCGGCCCGCGGCCCTCGAATTTCATGCCGCTGACGCCCCAGCGGCTCAGAATCGCGTACTGCTCATCGCTGGGGATGCGCGCCATGGCCGCATTGATCAGCCGCAGCAAACGCGGGTTGGGGTGATGCACGGCAAACGAAAAGGGATGGCCTTCAAGGCTGGAGAAATCCTTGAGGTACACGTTGTTCAAGTAGTTTTTGTTGATCAGGTAATTGGTACTGATCGCGTCCCCCAGATACAGGTCGGCCTGACCAAACGCCACGGCGCCGATGGCGCTGAGGGTTGAGGCGTATAACTGCACGTCGGCTTGCGGGTAAGCGGCTTTGACCTCCTCAACCGGCTGGTAGTGATACAGCATGGCCAGCCGCAGGCCATTGGGCAGCGCTTTGGTCCTCGGGTCATCGCCCATCCGGGTGACCAATACTGGCGTGTCCAGCGCATACGAGGAAGAAAAGACCAGTTGTGGATCAGCCATTTCATACCCGTTGGCGGTCCCCAGCAGGTCGATTTCACCCCGTTTCAACGCCGAGATCACGTCGCCCCGGGACGCGTAGCGACGCACCTTGAACGGGACTTGCAGCAAGTGGCTGAGCAGGCCGGCATAGTCCGCTGTCACCCCTTCAAAGTAATCACTGCCGGTGGAGATATCGAAGGGGGCGTAGTCCGGGGCGGAAGTGCCCAGCGTCAGTGCCGCTTTACCGGTTAACCATTGCCGGTCGCCTTCGCTCAGGTCCAGTGGCAGGACGTCGATGTGCGAGCGGGCCAATAACTGCAAATCAACAGGATCGGCCTGGCAGACAGACGTTATGCACAGCGACAAACAGAAGAAAGCATATCGCCGGGCTGACACGGTTTTCATTCGACCAAGTTATTGCGCTTGGCAAACTCGGCCAGGTACACCACCGATTTAATGTTGAGTTTGTTCAGGACGCGGGTCTTATACGTACTGACCGTTTTTTCGCTCAACAACATGGTTTCAGAGATTTTTTTATTCGAGTAACCCGACACTAAATATTGAAGTGTGCGCAGCTCACGGTCAGACAGTTTTTTTATAAGTTGTAGGTCGCTGGGTTTGTCATTGTCAGCAGTTGCGACATTGGCATCGGGGTCATTTAAATAAATACGGCCACTCATCACATGATTGATGGCCTGGGTCAGCGCATCGACATCTTCTGTTTTTTCAATGAAGCCGATGGCCCCCGCGCGTATACACCGATCTGCGAAAAACGCAGAGCCCTTGGACGTCAGAACCAATACTTTGATGGGCAAGCCGAGAATATTTAATCGCTTCAACACTTCGAGCCCATCGAGCTTGGGCATCGACAGATCAAGCACGATCAAGTGCGGTACATGAGAGCGCGCCAGGTCTAATGCTGTTGCACCATTGTCGGTTTCAGCAGCGATCTGGAAGTTGGCTTTTTCAAGTACCAATCTGACTATTCTTCGAATAAAGGGATGGTCGTCTACGATAAGGGCTTTACGCATGATTTCTCCTACAACTTCTCAAGAGTTCCTTGTAGGCTTTTGTCTTCAATGCTCACAAGTTGTGAAAGCAAAGCGCTTTTTAATGTTGCAAAGTTTAAACGTTATTTCAAATCATAAACATAGTTAATATTCGTGAGATGCCATTTTGAGCGTGCGCTGGCCTGTGGGTGAATGCGTTGGCACGCGAGTTTCCAGTTGTTGTTTTTCCTTTGTGTTTCAGAGAGTTCTTAATGATTTTTTAGAGTTTGCCGTTTGATTGCGCTGTAGTTGGTAGGAATTTTCTGAAATTTAAAATATATTTTTTATTTGCCTCAAGACTGATCTAAAAGACGGTTTAAGGGCGCTAGGTTTGCGCCCGATTACTACGGGCGGGCATAAAAAAACCGCGATCGGTGATCGCGGTTTTCAGGGGTTAACGCTTGGGGTCAGGCTTCGTCCAGCTCGGGCAATGCCGTGTCAATCGCCTTGGCAGGCTGTACTTCGTCATGGCGGCGAATGTACTTCCAGTCGTCCTCATCGATATAAATACCGTTAGGCCCGCTGCCGCCCTCAAGGTCGATGGCCACATGCGCACAGACCTGCGGTTTCACGCTCGCCAGAATCGGTACAAACCCCAACTGCAAGCTGGTTTCGAGCAGCGCGGTCTGGTTCTTTTCATCGATGTCCGCCGCCTCATCCAGGTAGTACGGCAAACGGATGCGCCCGGCCTGCTCGCGGTCCATCAAGTGCAGCAACAAATACATGTTGGTCAGCGCCTTGATGGTCATGGTGGTGCCGTTGGACGCAGCGCCGTCAATGTCGGTATGGATCACCGGCTGGCCGTTGACCTTGGTGATCTCGAACGCCAGTTCGAACAAGTCCTTGAGGCCCAACTGGTTATGGTTGGCGGCCACGAGGCGAGCCAGATACTCCTTGGCTTCCTCGTTTTTTGTGTCCTGTTCGGCGCTTTGGCTGAGGTCGAATACCGAAAGGGTTTCGCCTTCTTCGTACTGGCCAGCGCTGTGGATAATTTGATCGATGTGCTTGAGGGCTTCCTTGTTGGGGGCCAGCACGATGCGGAAACTTTGCAGGTTGGACACCTGACGCTTGTTGATCTCGCGGTTGAACAGCGCCAGTTGATGCTCAAGGCTGTCGTAGTCACTGCGAATGTTGCGCAACGTGCGGGCGATATCGGTCACCGCCGCACGACGCGCTTTGCCCAGGGTCAGGGCTTCTTCGGTACGGTGCGCGTAAGCGTTAATCAACAGTTGCAGGCGGCGCTCCATGTCGTCTTCGCTGTCGAACTTGGCCACGCCCTTCAAGCGCACTTGAGCATAAAGGGCTTCGATCTGGCCATCACAGCGCAGCAGGCCTTGCCACGTGTCCTGGTAGTCGTTGAGCAGCGGCAGCAGGTTGTCCATGGAGTCGTCGACCGGGTCCATGAACGGCGTACCGAACGGCAGGTCGGCGGGCAATAATTGACGGCGGCGCAGGCTGTCATCCAGCGTGCGCTGTTTGGCTTCCATGTCGCCCAGTTGACGGGCGACCAGTTGCAGCTTGGCCGACAGCTGTTGAACGCGCTCGGTGAACGCATCGCTGGAGCGCTTCAACTCGTCCTGGGCGGCTTCTGCCTGAGCCAGTTGTTCCAGTTTCTCGCCTTCCTCGGCACTCAGCGTCTGGCTGCGGCGGAAGTCTTCCAGCGCTTTTTGCGCGTCCAGTACCTGTTGGTAAAGCGACTCGGCTTCACTCTTGCTCGCCGCCCGATCAGACGTCACGGCTTGCTGGGTTTTGAGCTGCTTGAGTTCTTTGTCCAGACGCTCTTTTTGATCGCGTAACGCGGCCCGGTCTGCCAAGGCCTGCAAGGCAGGTGGCTCGATGTGGCTGAGGTCAATCGACAACCCCGGTGCTTCAAAGCGCTCGCCTTTGAAGCCGTCGAGGATCATCTCCAGTGATTTGACCCACGCGTCGCTGTCGTCCAGTGCAATCCCGTGTTCGCCCAGCGGCAGGCTGAACAGGGCGCTGTTGAACAGGCGCATCAGGCGCTCAACATCCTGTTGCGAAAACTCTTCGCGCAGGCGTGCGTAGCTGTTGTTGTCGGCGTGATCGAGTTGCTGCTTGACCGACTTCAGGCGTTTTTCCAGATCCCGGACCCGTTCGTCCAGGTCCTCGGCGCTGAACTGCCGCGATTGCGCCAGGGCACCGGCCAGTTCGTCGTGGGCGTCCTTGGCGGCGAGCAACTGCTGCTCCAGCACCTTCACATCGTCCACCAGGGCAAACCGGTGCTTGAGCACGGACAGCTCGCCCAACCAGCGCTGGATGCCGGAGATTTCACGCTCCAGGCGCATCAATTCCTGAGTGCTGCTGCGCTGATCGTTTTGCAGCGCGTCTTGCTCGTGACGGTAGTGCTCGGACTGGGCCAGCAGCTCTTCTTTGCGGGCCCCCGAATAGTCCTGCCACGTACCGAGCAATGAGTCGAGCAGGGGAGACAGGCGGTGCAACTTGCCGCGCAGCAGATCGCGCTGGCGCACCCCGGCCGCCAGCGACTCAACCAATGGCCCGGCACCGACCAGGGCGTTGTAGTCCTGCTCCATGCGGCGTACGTCGCGGAAGGCCTCTTCACAAGCGGCAATGTAATCCACACTGCCCGAGCGCAGGCTGTGCTCGAAGGCATCGAGGAACAGCTGCTTGAGTTTGGCGGCGGTGATTTCGCGCATGTGCAGCAGGTTGATAAACAGCGCGCGGAAGGTCTTCAGGCTTTGCTCGCTGGTGGAGCGCAGCGGGATCAGTGTGAGGTCGAGCGGGATGGACGTGTGGCCGCCCACCAGCAGGCGCCGCAGTTCATCGGGTTTGAGTTCGTAGGCTTTAAGGCCGTTGCGCTCAAGGTTGTTGAACAGCTCTTTTTGCCGCAGGCAGGTGTCGTCTTTTTGGTAATGCGCCAGGTCCAGTTGACCGGCGTAGGCAAAAAACTGGTGCCCGAAACCGCCGCCCGGGCCACGGCCGACCACGCCAATCACGTGCGGGCCATGGGGCAGCGACACTTCGACGAGGATGTAGCTGGTGTCGGAGGCAAAGTAAAAACGCCGCGATTGTTCGAGGCTGTACTTGCCGAAGCTCATGTCCGACATGCGCGCCAGAATCGGGAACTGCAAGGCGTTGATCGAGGCCGATTTGCCCAGGTTGTTGGCCCCGTACACCGACAGCGGGTGTTCCAGCGGGAACAGCCCGAGGCTGTAACCGGCAGTGTTCAACAAGGCAAAACGGCGTATTCCGTAGCGTTCCTGGCTCATGCATCCATCTCCTGTTGCTCGGCGGCAATGGCACGCGCCAGTGCGGCTTCTTCGTCTTCTTCCTCGACCTCGGGGTCGTCACCGGCCAGTACGGGCGTCGGCAGCGGCAAGATGCTGTGCAGGCTGGCGGCCAGATCGCGGTCTTGTTGCACCGACAGGCACACATCCAGAAAACGGTGCATCGGCGGCAGAAAGCGGTAAATGCCGTTTTCTTCACCGGCAAAGCCGAGCTGGGTCATGCGGCGCATGATCTTCTCTTCCAGCTCGTCCTGAGTGGTGACCTCGGCCTGTACGAACAGGTCGCGGTATTTTTCCAGCAGCGCGGGCAGTTCGTCGCGGCCCAGGCTGCCGCCATCGAGCACGGCAATCGGGTCGCGGCCCTGATCGGCCAGGTGCTCGACAATGATGAACGTGAACAGCGCCAGACGCTGTGCGGTCTTGTTCACCTGGGCGGTGGCCGTGTCGGGGACGAAGTAATAAAAACCGCGGGTGTCACACACCAACTCAAAGCCCAGCGCCTTGAACAGCGCGCGGTATTGATCCTGGAAATTCGACAACTGCGCGTACAGCTCGGGGTCGCGCCGGCTGACGTGATAGCCCTTGAACAGTTCGCGAAAAATCGGTGCCAGTTGGGACAGTTCAGACAGATCAAGATGCATGGAGAGGGCTCGCAGTAGGCTCGGTTGCGTCTTCGCTACGTGACAGCAGGGCGAAAGAGCGCAAGCTGACCACGTGTTCGTGGGTGTGATACTCGCGGCGTTCGAGACGCTCGCGCACGAAGCGTTTTTCCCGCGACAGGCGCGAGAACCAGTACAGCAATTCGTCGGTGTCGCCGTCGGGCTCTTGTGCCAGCAACCAGTTCATCAAGTCCGGCATGGGCAGTGCATCGCTGCAGCGGTCGAGCATTTCTTTGACCGTGCGCGGCGCCTTCGGGGCTTCGCCGCCTTTTTGGGTTTTGTGCGCCTTGGGGAACCGCGCAGGTTTTGGCTCGAAGCGCGCCAGCGCATACACGTACGCTTCCACTTGGCTGGCGCTGCCCAGAAAGGTGCTTTGCGGGCGGGTGAACATCGGCATCGCCGCTTGTGGCACGGCGTCCAGCCCTTTACGGCGGATCGCGGCCAGCGCCAGCGCCGCGCCGCGGGTCACGGCATTGTGGCGGCGGGCTTCTTCGCGCAACGGCAACAACAGCTCGCGCGCATGGCGCAGGGTGAGTTGAGCGCTGGTTTGCATTTCGAGGATCCGCGCGTGGGTACGCAGCAGCATGTCGTCGTCGACCAGGTGGCCGAGGCGCTGCTGTTCGCTGAGCATGCGCAGCAGCACGTTTTCAACCTTGCGCACACCTTGCTCGAAGGCGCCGTCGGCGTTGACCAATTGAATCATCGGCTCGACGTATTCATCCCACGTCGCCAGCACTTCGGCATACCGCTGGCGCAACGGGATTTGCCGGTCGCTGGTCTTGGCACGTTCTGCCACGGCCACCAGCGCCTGCTCATCGTTGGCCAGTTTTTTCAGCACATCGCGCACGCGCATGTCCAGCAGACGCAGTTGACGCGCCAGATCGTTGCCGTCGCGGATGTCGAACGCATCCTGGATATACCCCGCCAGACGCTCAAGGTGGCGCAGGTAGGCTTCGATTTCCAGGCACAGGCCGAGGCGGTGTTCGCGCCGCAAATAGGCCAGGAAGTCATGGATTTGCGCATTCAGCTCGAAGCGGTTCGGGCTTTTGGCGACCGGCACCAGAATGTCGAGCCGGATCCAGCTGTCGAGCACGTGGGTGATGTCTTGAGGGGTGCTGTCCAACTGATGCGCCGCCAATTGCAGGCGCAGTTCGCTGAGGCTCAACGTGCCTTGGTCGAAGTGTTCGCACAAGGGCTCAAGGAGTGCCCAGTGCTCGGCGAGGGCACGTAAAACGCGCTTGGGTTCGATCATGGGAAGGCCGGTCGATTGGCAATGAAAGGCGGCGATTGTACTGCGCACATCTTCCCTTGGCGATCTGCCGCCCGAGCGCCTGCCCACCGTTTAGCGATCAACTGCGGGCGGGAAGGGCAGAAGGGCGGTAGAATCCCCGTTCTTTTGTTATCCACAGATGGCCGACCCTTGTTGAACGAGTCCCGCCGCCGCGCTTATTTGACTGCCATGCAGGTGGTCACCTGGTTACCGCGCACCGAATTGCCGTTCGCCGCCCCGTCGCGGCCTGAACTGCTGGTGGTCCCCGAGCCGCCCGCAGCGCCGGTCATGGCGCCGCCTGTTGCCCAGGTGGCGGCGGTGCCGAGCAAGCCTGCCGAACGCCCGAAGATCGAAGTGCCACGCCCGTCCGTCACCCCGCGTGCAGCGAGCAAACCGGTCGCCGAAGCCGACACTGCGCCCGTGGTGGCCAAAGTAGTGCCCTTGCCGGCGCCGCGTTTTGCGTTGCAATTGCTGCGCGCCGGTCGCTGCCTGGTGCTGGTGGAGTTACCCACAGGCGGCGCGTTCCAGAGCCGCGATCCGGCTTACCTGTTGCTCAAAGACATGCTGCGCGCTGCCGGACTGCCGGACAGCCCGCAAATCATTGGCGAGCCGATTCGCTGGCCGTTGCTGCGCCGGGGCAATGTCGATCAGGGCCCGGAGGCCGCACGGGAATTTGTGCAGGGTTTTTTGATGGCGCGCCTTGAAGACATCGAGTGTGCGTGTTTATGGCTGATCGGGCTGCCTGCCGTGCGTTTTGCGGGCCAAGCCAATGCCGAAGCCTATCACCGCGATCTGGACATTGAAGGGCTGGGCTGCGTCTGGGCGCTGCCGGGTCTTGAATTATTAATGGATGAGCCACACCGCAAAGCGGATGTGTGGCAAGCCATGCGCCGGCTGATGGCGCGCTGGAAACCAATCAATGAGTGACGCTGTAACTTTTCGCCCGATGACCGAGGCGGACCTCGATGCCGTGTTGAAAATTGAATACGCCGCCTTCAGCCACCCCTGGACGCGCGGGATATTCCTCGACGGGCTGGGCAAGTACCACATCTGGTTGATGTTTGAAGGCGAGCAGCAAGTGGGGCACGGTGTGGTGCAAATCATTCTCGATGAAGCGCACCTGCTCAATATCACGGTCAAACCCGAAAGCCAGGGCCGCGGCCTTGGGCTTAAATTGCTGGAGCACTTGATGTCCATTGCTTACCAGCATGACGCCCGCGAGTGTTTCCTTGAGCTGCGCGACAGCAACACCGCCGCGTTCAAGTTGTACGAGCGTTATGGCTTTAACGAAATCGGCCGCCGCCGCGACTATTACCCGGCCGTGGGCGGGCGCGAAGATGCCGTGGTCATGGCGTGTACGCTGGTTGACTGACGGCATCCCCCTGGCAACAACCCGTTCCATAAAGGCACCCGTACAAGACCCGGCGTCAACCGCCTGTTCACGGGAGCAATGCCCCCTCTCCCTTGGGGAGAGGGTCAGCCGAGGGGCGTTTAATCCTTGCGGCCCACCGGATCAATATCCGCCAGCTCAGCTTCATCCAGGCCACGACCTGCGCCGATCTCGTCTTCATTGACGACGCTCAAATCCCAGTCTGCCGCGCCACCCTCTTCTTCAAGGGCTTCGTAGGCATCCCGGGCACCGTCTTCAGGTATTAGCATGTCGGCGTCCAGATCGTCCGGGCTGGAATCACGCCCCGGCAGCGCCGCGCCACTGATTTCGCGGTTGCGCGGTCGATGCTCGCCCACATGGCGCGTGTACTCTTCATCGGTCACCAGATCGTCCAGTGATTCATGTGTGTCCACAGGGTCGTCAAAGTCGAGCGGTTCCACCGAGCCCATGCGGTCTTCGGTGTCGTCGATGTCCAATGGTTCTTCTGCCCCGAACGGGCGACGTGAATCGGTCATGGTAAATCCTCATACTGTGGGGCCTTGCCAGGGGCTGTTCGCGTTGCATTGCATGCCGCGTTGCTGGGTCACAGATAGCCGGGCAAGGTTCAGAGCGGCGTTGCTAGACGCTGATTGGGAACACCCAAACCCCGTGGGTTTTCATCGCGGCTACTATGAAACGGCAACAGACCCTAGGGTGGACTGTAGTCAAGCGTGAAGATTCCACCCGATTGATCGCCGGATTTGGCATTTGCCCACGTGACGTCGACCGCCGGTCGGCTGTCAAAGCTGAGCATCAACTCTTGAGGCCTTACCGCATGAACGAACTACAAGACCTGATTGATAACAACGCGCGCTGGGCCGATGCGATCAAGCAGGAAGATCCCGAATTTTTCGCCAAGCTGGCCCGCCAGCAAACGCCGGAATACCTATGGATTGGTTGTTCGGATGCCCGTGTACCGGCCAATGAGATCGTCGGCATGTTGCCCGGCGATCTGTTTGTGCACCGCAACGTGGCCAATGTTGTGCTGCACACCGATTTGAACTGTTTGTCGGTGATTCAGTACGCCGTGGATGTATTGAAGGTCAAACACATTCTGGTCACTGGCCACTACGGCTGTGGCGGCGTGCGTGCTTCGATGAAGGACCAGCAATTGGGGCTGATCGACGGCTGGCTGCGCTCGATCCGCGACCTGTATTACGAAAATCGCGACGTGCTGGCGCTGTTGCCCACCGAAGAAGAACGCGTAGATCGTTTGTGCGAACTCAACGTCATCCAGCAGGTGGCCAACGTGGGTCACACCAACATTGTGCAAAATGCCTGGCACCGCGGGCAGAGCCTGTCGGTTCACGGGTGCATCTACGGGATCAAGGATGGTCGCTGGAAGAGCCTGAACACGACCATCAGTGGGCTTGACCAATTGCCGCCGCAGTACCGGTTGCGGCCGGTCAATCCCGTTTAACGATCGCGGTTCATCCTGCCCCTCTCCCACAGGGAGAAGGGCAGGGCGAGGGGTTAGGGCATCACCGGCGCCACATAAGTCAGCGTCGTGCCCAACGCCCACAGCAAAAACAGCACCAGTGGCGTGTGCACCAGCAATTGCACGAACGAGAAACCGATCAGGTCCCGTGCTTTCAAGCCCAGTACACCTAGCAGCGGCAGCATGTAAAACGGGTTGATCAGGTTCGGCAAGGCTTCAGCCGCGTTGTAAATCTGTACCGCCCACCCCAAGTGGTACTCCAGATCATTGGCGACTTGCATCACGTAAGGCGCTTCGATAATCCATTTGCCACCCCCCGACGGGATGAAGAACCCCAGCACCGCCGAGTACACGCCCATCAACACGGCGTAGGTATCGTGGGACGCAATCTGCACAAAGAACGTGGAGATGTGATGCGCCAGGGTTTCGCCGTTTGTGCCCTTGACCACGGTCATCAGGGCCGCAATCGAGCCGTACAGCGGAAACTGGATCAGCACCCCGGTCGTGGTCGGCACGGCGCTGGCCACGGCATTCAGAAAACTGCGCGGGCGCCAGTGCAGCAATGCACCGAGCATCAGAAACAAAAAGTTGTAGGTGTTGAGGCCTGAAATGGCGCTGATTGCCGGTTTGGTCGAGAACTCGTGGAACAACCAGCCCGCCGCCAGCAACACCAGCAAAAGGGTCAGCACCGGACTGTATTCCAGCCACTCGCCGGGTCGTGTGCGCGCCGGCAGTTTGGGGAGGCTGAAGGCCGGATCAACGCCGCAGGCCGCCGCATCCCGGGCCGATTCCGGCCCCGGCGCCGTGGCGTAGGCAACGATCAGCGACACCACCACCAGCGCTGCCAGCAACACACCGGATTGCCACAGAAAGATGGTTTCAGTGAACGGGATCACCCCGGTGATTGCCAGAATCGAAGGCGGCAGGCTGGCGGGGTTGGCCTGCAACTGCGCGGCCGAGGATGACAGCCCCAGCGCCCACACCGCCCCCAATCCCAGATAGGCGGCTGCACCGGCGGCGCGATAGTCCATGCGCAGGTTCGTGCGGCGGGCCAGCGCCCGCACCAGCAACCCGCCGAACACCAGCGACAACCCCCAGTTGAGCAACGACGCCACCATCGAAATCAGGGCGACCCAGCACACCGCCTGTCGGCCGTTTTTCGGGACGTGTGCCAGTTTGTCGATGAGTTTGACCGCAGGCGGTGAGCTGGCCACCACGTAGCCGCCAATCACCACGAAGCACATTTGCAGGGTGAAGGGGATCAGGCTCCAGAAGCCGTCACCGAACGCCTTCGCGGCATCCGTGGGTTTGGCACCCATCGCCAGGGTGGCCAGTGCCACGGTGATCACGGCGACGGCGGCAAACACCCATGAGTCAGGGAACCAGCGCTCCGCCCAATTGGAGCAGCGCAGGGCAAAGCGGGCATAACGGCTGGATTCAATCTCAGCGGCCATGGGAAATACCTCGTTGTTCTTATGATTATGGTGACGCCTGCGCGCAGCCTTGCAGAGCGTCAAGGCATCAGCGGCGGCGGGCCAATACAGTAAATCAATCGACGGGGATTTCCGATGGGCAGTCGCTTTGAACCAACTCGCGAGGTCTACAGTCACTGCCTGTAAGCGGCAATGGTGCCGTTGTGTAACGACCTGACTACAAGGAGTTCACGATGAAAGAGCAAACGTGTGATTGTCCGGACTGCAACTGCAAAGTGGGTGCCCAAGGCGTGGAGCGCGACGGGAAACAGTACTGCTGCAAGGCGTGCGCCGATCATCACCCCGACGGTCAGGGGTGTGCGTCATCCAGCGGTTGCCATTGCGGCGATAAACGCTAAATGAGCTGAGTGCAGACTCGCGCAGTCGTGGACTGCGCGTTTGTGCCACTGCCCTTCATGTTGAAGCCAGGCGCCATTTCACGTTGGCAATGCCTTTTCGTTCCATTTGCGCGCGATCGAGCTTTTTGGCGGCTTCGCGTTCATTGCGGGCAATGCGTTCAACCCCTGCGTCACAACCCGCCCAGTACCAGGCCGTGAGATTGTCCAGAGCGGCGTGGCGGATGATGAATGACTTGGGCTCGCCATGCAGCGTGTAGTCAATAATGAATAATTTTGCCGAGTTCATGATTCAGACATTTCTCCCTGTGTTGAGTAAGTGAGTCTCTGGCTTTCAAAAAATTCACTCCAATTGACGGTCGTCGACATCGGTTCAGGGCTATCTGCCAGTGGACTGATGTGGATCCATTAAAAGGTGAATTTTTTTGATGAGCGGTCGTCTCACCCTCTCTAGAAAATCGGCCTGACGCCGATGTCGTTGTATGCAGCCCCCATTCCCTCAGGTATCCCATGTTTAACAAACGCATGAAGCAAGAGCTAGCGGCTCTTCGTGAAGAATTGTCCAGCCTGCAGCAAGTCAGAGAGAGCCTGGACAGCGAAATGCTGGTGCTCTCGCTGGGAGCGGATGGGCGGATCGAGACGGCGAATCACAACTTCACGCAAGAAATGCACTACGCAAACAGTGCGCTGGTGGGGCGGCACATTGATGAACTGGTGCCTGCGCACCTGAAAAACGACGAACATTACCGTCGGTTCAAAACGGCGATGACCCGCAACGAGCATTTCAGCGGCACCGTGCGATTGCTGCGCGGCAATGGCCAGGAGGCATGGCTGCGCTCGATCATGCAGCCGATTCTGGATTCCAGCGGGCGTGTGCTGCGGATTTCGATTTTCTCCAGCGACCTGACGCGCACCATCGAAACCTCCCGCGACCACGAAAACCTGATGAGTGCCCTGTTGCGTTCCACGGCCGTGATCGAGTTCAACCTCGCTGGCGAAGTGCTGACGGCCAACGATCGCTTTTTGCACGGCATGGGGTACACCCTGGCGCAAATTCAGGGCAAGCATCACAGCCTGTTTTGCACGGCTCAGGAGCAGAACAGCGCTGAATACGAGGCGTTCTGGAAGCGGCTCATTGCCGGTGAATTTGTTGCCGGGCGTTTTCAGCGCGTTGACAGCCATGGCCGTGACGTCTGGCTTGAAGCCTCGTATAACCCGGTGCGTGACGCCAATAACACCCTGTACAAAGTGGTCAAGTTCGCGACGGTGATTACCGATCAGGTCCACCGGGAGCAGGCGGTTTCAGAGGCGGCGGGTATCGCTTACAGCACGTCTTTGCAAACCGATGAAAGCGCCCAGCGCGGCACCAAGGTGGTGACGCAAGCCGTTGAGGTCATGCGGGATCTGGCCAAACACATGCAACAGGCCGGCGATGGTATCGAAGCCCTCAACGATCAGTCGCAAGTGATTGGCAGCATCGTCAAAACCATCAGCGCGATTGCCGAGCAAACCAACCTGCTGGCGCTCAATGCCGCGATTGAAGCCGCCCGCGCCGGGGAGCAGGGGCGCGGTTTTGCGGTGGTGGCCGACGAAGTGCGGCAATTGGCCTCGCGCACCAGCAAAGCCACGGAAGAGATCATCAACGTGGTGCGTCAAAACCAGGACATGGCGCGTGACGCCGTGACCCTGATGGCCGACGGCAAATTGCAGGCCGAACAGGGGCTGGCATTGGCGGCGGAAGCGGGCACGGTGATTGTCGAAATTCAGGACGGCGCGCAAAAAGTGGTGGATGCGGTCGGGCAATTCGCCAACCAACTGTCGACCTGAGTCGTGATGCACGAGGGTTGCGCATAAGAAAAGTAACCCTCGAGTGACGGAAAAAGAACGTCTGGGAGTAAACTCTGCGCTTTCCAAAGGAGTTTCTATGAGTCTCTACCAGTCGAGCATTCTGGCTAAACCTATCCCTTCGCAAGCGCGTTACCTGTTTTTCGCTCTCAAGTCAGTAGAAGCATTGCCGGCTGCACTCGACGTTCTGTCGCAGTGGGTGGACGGCAAAAGCGTGGTGGCGGGGTTTGGCTCGCCGCTGGTAATGGCGTTGGGGGCTAAGGTTCCAGGCTTGCGCGTCTTTCCGGCACTCAATGCCATGGTTGAAAACCCGTCGACCCAGCACGCCCTGTGGTTGTGGCTGTTGGGTGATGACCGTGGCGAGCTGCTGCATCGCAGCCAAAAAATCGAGACGGCGCTGGCGTCAGCCTTCAACCTGCTGCAAGTGACGGAAGGCTTCCGCTACGGCACCGACCGCGACCTGACCGGCTACGAAGACGGCACGGAAAACCCGGTGGACGATGCAGCGGTCGAGGCCGCCATTGTTGCCCATGCAGGCCCGGGCCTGGACGGCGGCAGCTTTGTTGCGATCCAGCAGTGGCAGCATGATTTGAACGGTTTTGCGGCGCTGCCGTCCGAAGAGCAAGACAACATCATGGGCCGTCGCATGAGCGACAACGAGGAACTGGACGACGCGCCAGCGTCCGCCCACGTCAAGCGCACTGCGCAGGAAAGCTTCACACCTGAGGCCTTTATCGTGCGCCGCTCGATGCCGTGGACTGAAAACGGCAAGTCGGGCCTGATGTTTGTCGCCTTCGGTCGCACCCTCAACGCCTTTGAAGTGCAACTGCGCCGCATGAGCGGCATGGAAGACGGCATCATTGATGGTCTGTACCGCTACAGCCGACCGCTCAATGGCGGCTATTACTGGTGCCCACCGATGAAAGACGGCCGCCTGGACCTCGCAGCGGTGTGCGCGGGCTAACCCGTTTTGGTGTTCTCCCCCTGCCTTGGCTGAACCGTTTTTTTAAGGTTTGTCTGATGTTTCACATGCTGCTGGCTCCCTAGGCTGGCAGCATGAAGCTCAAACAGTTTTTCCGTCCGTTAGATGCCTCGTTCTCGACCTCAATCGCAGCGCGTACGTTGCTGCGTTCTTTTTTCGTGGCGTTGCTGCTTTCGTTGTTCGGCGGGCTCTATGTCTATGTGAATTCCAGCTTTGACCGGGAGATATCCAAGCGTCGCGGCTACATGAGCGGCGCCATTCTCGAAGCCCAGCGCTTTTTTACCGGCCATGAAATTCTCCTCAAGAACTTGAGCTTGTCGGCGGTGCGCAACACCAGACCCGCCCCCCCTGAAGCGCAAGCAGACAGCGACGAGTTCCAGCTGGTGTTGGGGCAGGGCGTCCATTCGTGGAGCCTGTGGCAAACGTCCCGCGAACTGGATTACCTGCGCAGCCAAAAAATAAACCTGCTGTACGTCAAGGCGGGCAACGCTTTGCAGGCCGAGCGCCTGACGCAGGCGGCACTCAACCCCGTGGCAGTGAACCAAGACGTATTGCGTCAGCTCAAGGCGCTTGAGCACTCGCAGGCGACGGTCACCGGTGAGCATTGGTTTAACGCCACGCCGAATCTGGTTATGACAGAAAGCTCGGCGCTGTACCTGTTTACCTTGCTCGACAAGCGTGACCCGGCGTCAGGCTGGCTCGGACTGGAGATCGAAGGCGCGGATATTTCCGCAGCCATGGACCGCAAGCACGCGGGTGACTTTGTCGTGCTCAATGCACGGGGGGAAGAAATCTTCGCCAGTGCCTTGAACCCTGGCCTGCGACAGGCCCTGCAACGGTTTCCCGGTGATCGGCATTTTGGTTTTACCGGCGACGGGCTGTTGCCCGATTACCTGATCATGCGCAACCAATTGGGGTATGCCGACCTGCACGTGGTGTACTCGATGGAGTTCAGCCACTTGCTGCTGGCCATGCGCGAGCCGTTGTTGATTGCCCTGCTGCTGGGGTTTGGCAGTGCGCTCGGGATGGGCTTGCTGGTGCGGCGCATTGAGCGGCAGTTAATCACCCCGGCGATTTACCGCAAACAGGCCCTGATCGAAAGCGAGGCGTTCAGCCGCGCGGTGATCCAGACCGCCCCTGTCGCGTTGTGTGTGCTGCGTCGCGCGAACGGTGCCGTGGTGCTGGAAAACACCCTCGCCCAGCATTGGCTGGGGCGCGGCCGTGAACGCGATGAGCTGTGCCATGAATGGATCGATCACGCGTACAACAACGACGGCATTCACCGCATCGATGAATTTTCGGTGGCGGGGCGTCATCTGCACATCAGTTTTGTCGCCACCCGTTACAAGGGTGAAGACGTGTTGCTGTGTGCATTCAGCGATATCAGTGCGCACAAGGAAGTCGAACTGGCGCTGGAGCAGGCCAAGCGGGAGGCTGACAAGGCCAATGAAGCCAAAACCCTGTTCCTCGCCACCATGAGCCATGAAATCCGCACACCTTTATATGGCGCGCTGGGCACCCTGGAATTGTTGGGTCGCACCCAGCTCAACCCGCGGCAACAGGAATACCTGCACGCCATTCAGAATTCGTCGTCGACCTTGTTGCAGCTGATTTGCGACGTGCTCGACGTGTCGAAAATCGAGGCCGGGCAATTGGCGCTGGAAGTCAATGAATTCGCACCGCTGGACCTGATTCAAGAGGTGGTCAACGGCTATTCGGCCGCCGCGCAAAGCAAGGGGTTACAGCTGTACGCACACATCGACCCGCACTTGCCCGATCAATTGATCGGGGACAGCCCGCGTATCCGGCAGATCCTCAACAACCTGTTGAGCAACGCGGTCAAATTCACCGAAAGCGGGCAGATCGTGGTGCGGGTCAACGTGCAAAGCCGGATCGACGAGCGCGTCACCGTGCTGTGGCAAGTCACAGACACCGGGCAGGGGATCGCGCAGCAAGACCAGCCGTTCCTGTTCGACCCGTTTTACCAGACCGGCAACCGCGCCAATGTGATTACCGGCACCGGGCTGGGCCTGTCGATTTGTCAGCGCCTGACGTACCTGATGAGCGGCAGCATGCGGGTGGTCAGCGAGCCGGGGCTCGGCAGCAGCTTTACCTTGACCTTGCCGCTTGAGCAGAGCAACGCGACGCCCGTGAGTGCGCTGGTCGAGTTGTTGCCAGAAACGGTGTTTGTGGTGTCGTCGATGCAGGAAATGGCCGAGAACATCTGTGGCTGGTTGCGCCGCTGGGGCGCGAGGGCGCAAGTGTTGCGGGCGGGCATGGACATCAGCGACAGCAGCGCCGTGCTGGTTGAACTGCACCCCGGCGAATACCAGCAGCACCTTGCGCCCGACTGGCCGGGGCCGGTGATCGTGGCC
Organism: Pseudomonas lundensis; assembly: GCF_015377145.2. Taxonomy (NCBI): domain Bacteria; kingdom Pseudomonadati; phylum Pseudomonadota; class Gammaproteobacteria; order Pseudomonadales; family Pseudomonadaceae; genus Pseudomonas; species Pseudomonas lundensis. The sequence continues at coordinate 4,012,396 of NZ_CP062158.2, read as the reverse complement.
TGCGGCAACGTCTGCTTTGCCCCGCCCGAGCAAGAAACACCGCAATGGCACGTCAACTTGAGCTACTTGCAAGACCTGCGTCGCGCGGTCAGCCAGGCTCAGGGGTTGAGCCCCTATGCGCGGCCTGTCGGGCCGGGCACCCGTGTCTACAAACCGCTGGGCCTGCATGTACTGGTGGTCGAAGATAACGCCATCAGCCAGTTGATTCTCAAGGATCAGCTTGAAGAGCTGGGCTGCACGGTGGATCTGGCCTCGGACGGGCTGGAGGCGCTGGCGCTGTGGCAACAGTCGACCTTTGACCGGGTGCTGACCGACGTCAACATGCCCCGCATGAACGGCTATGAACTGGCCACGCAATTGCGCCAACGCGATAGCAGCGTGCCGATCATCGGCGCGACCGCCAACGCTCAGCACGAAGAGCGCGAGCGCTGTCTGGCGGTGGGCATGAATGAATGCCTGGTCAAACCCTTTGGCCTCAGTGCCCTATTTACCTGCCTTGAGCAAACCGGGAGAAAGTCTCATGCCGTATAGCGTTCTGATTGTGGAGGACCATCCTTTCCAGCATGAATACTTGCTCAACTTGTTCCGCGACCTGGGCAACATTCGTGTCGAAGCCGCCCGCGACGGCAATGAAGCGTTTGAGTGGCTGCAAAAACAACCGTTTGATCTGGTGCTCACCGACTTGCTGATGCCGGGCATGGACGGCGTGCAACTGATTCAGCGGCTGGCGTCTTTGCCACACAAACCTGCCCTGGCGATCATGAGCGCGGCCTCGCGGCGGATGATTGTCAGCGCCAGTCTGGTGGCGCAAAGCATGGGGTTGAGCGTGGTGGGGCAGTTGTCCAAGCCGGTCGTGCCGCTGGCGGTGCGTACGTTGATGACCACGCTGGATAAATTGATCACCACCGATCAACCCGTCGCCCGCGAGCCACTGGTGCTGGAGCGCGAAACCCTGCGTGACGCCATGCGCAGCGGGGCGTTACAGGCGTGGTTCCAGCCTAAAAAATCCCTGCACGACGGGCATATCGTGGCCGCCGAGGCGCTGGCGCGTTGGGTCCATCCGGAACTGGGGTTGCTGATGCCGGCTGATTTCCTGCCCTCGCTGGTGAGCCTGGGCCTGGAAAAAGAGCTGTTGCTGCTGTTCATCAAGCAAACGATTGCTGCCCAGGCGAGCTGGACCAGTCAGGGGTACGACATCCCGGTGTCGATCAATTTGCCCACCCATTTGCTCGACGACGATGACCTGGCGGATGCGCTTCATGATTACGTGCGCGCGCAAGGCGGGATCCCGGCGAAACTCGCTTTTGAGCTGATGGAGTGCTCGACCACGCAGGACATCAGCAAGTATTACGCGGGCGCCTGCCGGTTGCGCATGAAAGGGTTCGGGCTGGCGCAGGACGACTTTGGCCAGGGGTTCAGCTCGTACTTCAACTTGGTGTCCACGCCGTTCACCGAGTTGAAAATCGACCGGGCGCTGGTACACGGGTGTGTGGAAAACGAGAACCTTGCGTCGGCGCTGGCCAGTATCGTTGCGCTGGGGCGGCAATTGGGGCTCGAAGTGGTGGCCGAAGGGGTTGAAAGTCAGGAAGAGTTGGCCTTGTTACGCAAGCTCAACTGTGACCGGGTGCAGGGTTTTCTCATCTCGCGTGCCGTATCATCGGGCCACTTCGGCCACCTGCTGCACGAAGACGCACCGCCGCGTCTGCACTGACCTCACCCTCGGCATCCCGTTGTTTCTAAAAGGTGAAGACCGCACGCATCGGCCGGCGTGCGCTCGACTAAACTTCGAGCCAGCGCCGGTCAGACCCTCACGTAAATTACAGGACGTACCATGACCACCGACAGCACCTCACTGGGCAAACTCGCATTGAGCTCCATGCGCTTGAACCGTGGCGTCCTGATTTTGGTCGGGGTGGCGGTCGTGCTGGTCGGCACCTGTGCGTGGGCGTTGCAGCGCTTGCTGGACGTGGAAGTGAACAAGGTCGATTACCATTTTTCACGGCTGGTCGAGAGCCTGAATGAAAACCGTCTGTTTTTAAGCAACGTCAACAGTGCGGTGAATGACGCCCAGGATGTACTGACCAAGAACATCACCCCGCTGCAAAGCAGGTTGGTGTTTCATGGCGCCGGGGTGAACATTTACGAAGGCAAAGAGTTTTCGTTTTCGACCCCCTTCAACCTGGCACAAAGCGACGCGAGCGAGACGGTTAGCCAAACGGCCTTTTCACTGGGCATGCACTTGGCCAACTTCTATAGCGAGTTTTGGTCGGGCTCGGTGGTCCCTTCACCGCAATTGTTTCTGTTGCCGTCCGGGCATGAATTCACCCTTGCCGTGCCCGCCATCGGCGCCCGTCGCGGGCATGCGGCGATCCTGAGCCTTGAGTCGTATCTGGAAACCAGCAAAGGCCTGTTGCAACTGTTCAAGGAGCGCCAATCCGCGCTGCAAGAAGGGCAGGTGTATTGGGCCAATACGGGCAATGTCAGTGAAGGCAACGCCAAGGTGTTCGGGTTTATAAAAATCAATTTGCCGACCCGGTTTCTGCGGGTTGAAGGTGATGATCGCGAAGTACTGCTGGCCGCGTTGATCAATGTGCGGCGCCTGTCGGAAACCCCCACCAGTGTGGACACCCCGGCGTTTGATGATTTGACCCTGATTGCACCCTCGGGCGAGGTGTTGCTGGGGCGTCGTGATGAAAACAACACGCGGCCCGACGGCATGCGCTTCACCTCCAGCGGGCTGGAAATGAAAGTCGCCAGCGACGGTGACGAGCGTTGGACGGCGGTGTATCGGATCAGCTACGACAGTTTTTTTCATTACGCAAAATGGCAGTTGTTGAGCATTTTCGGCGTTGCCTTGCTCTGCGTTTACGTGGGCTGGCTGGTGAACCGCTGGTATCGGTTACGCGTGGTGCGCCCGGCCGAGCAGGCGCATCGGCGGGTGATTGAAAGCGAAATCTTCAGCCGCGCGGTGATCGACACCGCGCCCACCGGTTTGTGCGTGGTGCGTCAGTCCGATAACCGGATGTTGCTGGCCAACAAACGGGCGCAGACATGGCTGGGCAACTCTCAGTACATCTCACGCTTGATCCGCGAGCAGCAAGCCGATATGGGGGAAGCGTGCGTTGAGGTGGGCGGGCGCTACTTGCACGTCAGCTTTAGCAGCACGCGCTACCAGGGGCAGGACGTGATTGTGTGCGCCTTCAGCGATGTGACCGGGCACAAGGACGATGCCGCCGCGTTGACCCGCGCCCGGCAACAGGCCGAAGAGGCCAGCCAGGCCAAGACTACCTTTCTGGCTACCATGAGCCACGAGATCCGCACGCCGCTGTATGGCGTACTGGGCACCCTTGAATTGCTGGAACTGACACCACTGGACAAGCGCCAGCAGGTGTACCTGAACACCATTTCGCGTTCGTCCTCCACCTTGTTGCAGTTGATCAGCGACATCCTGGATGTGTCGAAGATTGAGGCGGGGCAAATGGCGCTGGAGCCGGGGCGGTTCTGCCCGCTCGACATGGTCGAGGACGTGGTGGATGCCTACGCGGCAGCGGCCGAAGGCAAGGGGCTGCAAATCTATGCCTGCATTGACCCCCAGGTGCCCGATCAACTGGATGGCGACCAGTCGCGCATCCGCCAGATCCTTAATAACCTGCTCAACAACGCGATCAAGTTCACCGACTATGGCCGCGTGGTGCTGCGCCTCAAAGTGGTGCAGCGCGACACCCAGCACGTGACCTTGCAATGGCAAGTCACCGACACCGGCGTGGGGATTTCCGAAATCCAGCAACAGCGCTTGTTCGAACCGTTTTATCAAGTGTTCAACGGCCACTCGGCAGGCGGCACAGGGCTTGGACTGTCGATCTGCATGCGCCTGTCCGAGTTGATGGGCGGGCAACTGCGCGTGGTCAGTGAGCCGGGCCTGGGCAGCAGTTTCAGTTTGCTGCTGAACCTGCCGATTCTGGAGGGGACGTTACCGGCCGTCAGTGACTTGCAGTTGCGTCCGTCGCCGGTGTATGTGCGCGCGCCAGTCACCGAGCTGGCCGAAACCACCTGCGGCTGGTTGAACCGCTGGGGCGCACAGGCACTGGTGGCGTCTGCCGGGCCGATCAACCTGTCGCCGGGCGCGGTGTTAGTGGATTTGCTGCCGGGCCGTCATGGGTCGCTGGAATGGGACGGCCCGCGGGTGATTGGCGTGCCGGGTGCCGGACAGCCCGAGCACACGCCCCAGGGCTGGCAAGTGGGTGTGCACATGATCCGTGGGCTGGCACGGGCGGTGATGCTGGCCCAACTCGGGCGGGTCGCTGCCGACACCGGGCGGGTGCCTTTGATCCGCGAGAAGCTGGCGCTGCGCGTGCTGGTGGCCGAAGACAACCCGATCAACCAGACCATCCTCAAAGAGCAGCTTGAAGAGCTGGGCTGTCGCGTGGTGCTGGCGTCCCACGGGCAGGAAGCACTCAGCCTGTGGTCACCGGACGCCTTCGACGTGGTGCTGACTGACGTCAACATGCCGATCATGAACGGTTACGAACTGGCCGGTGCCATTCGCCAGCAAGATGCCCACATCCCCATCATCGGGGTGACTGCCAACGCCATGCGCGAGGAAGGCGAGCGGTGTATCGCCGTCGGCATGAACGCGCGCATGGTCAAACCCATGACCTTGCAAACGTTATGGACCGAGCTGAACCGCGCGTGCGACATCGGCACGCCAGACGCGTTGCCGGAGGCCAAAACCGTTGCAATGGGGCATGATCACGCGCCCGCCGACGCCCCGATTGTGGTCAGTGCGCGCATGCGTGACTTGTTTATCAACACCATGGGCGCGGACATCACCACCGCGCAGCAAGCGTTGACGGGGCGTGACAGTGACGCACTCAAAGCGCGGCTGCATTGCATCCGTGGTGCGCTGGCCGTGGTTCAGGCCCATGCGCTGGCCGAAGGTTGCGGCGAACTTGAGCGCCGCCTCGAAGGTCATGTACTGGATGAGTCTTTGCACAATCAGATCGAGGTGTTGTTGGCGCGTATCAAACGCGCCGTCGCCGCTGTCTGATATTTTCGTTTTCCCACGCCACCGATTGAGCCGTTCACCGTGTGATGGCTCTTTTGACAGGATGTACCTGTGCCAAAAATAAAAGTCGTATTAGCAGATGACCATCCGATTGTGCTGATGGGCGTTAGCGAGCTGATCGAGCGCGACGAGCGTTATGAGATCGTGGGCCAGGCTCAGACCTCCACAGAGCTGATCGAGCAGTTGCAGCGCTTGCGGCCCGACATTGTGGTCACCGACTACAGCATGCCGGGGGATGAAACCTACGGTGACGGGGTCAAGCTCATCGAATACCTGATCCGGCACTTCCCCGAGGTCAAGATTCTGGTGCTGACCATGCTCACCAACAACCTGATCCTGTCGCGACTCTATGACTTGGGGGTGGGCGGGATTATTTTGAAAAACGGCGACTTGAACCAGATCCCGCTGGCGCTCGGTGCGTTGGCCAAAGGCGATAAATGGCACAGCAAAGCCGGTCAGGGGGCGGCCAGCGTGGTCGAGCGCTCAGATGCGGTGCAGGCACGGATTGCCAGTCTGTCAGTCAAGGAGTTTGAGGTGCTGCGCCGGTTTGCCTCGGGCATGAATGTGCGTGATATCGCTCACTCGCTTAACCGCAGCGTGAAGACCGTGAGTTCGCAGAAGGTCTCCGCCATGCGCAAGCTGGATGTGGAAAACGACCACGCCTTGCTGACCTTCTGCATCAGTATGAATCTGATTTGAACCGTGGCGGTTTCAGGGGTGGAGCACCGGGGCGGTGCCGGTGTGGAAGTGGCCGCCGTCATCGACCCAGGTAAAACTGACGTTGAGCCCTTGAGGGTTAATCTGGCTGCCGGAGGCCATGGGGTAACGCTTTTCACCAAAGGGCGGCGCCATCATGTCGAGGGTTTGCGGCACCGCCATTTCTTGGTGGCGGTCGACCAGGCGCAGTGACGCCATCGATGCGTGATAAGGGGTCGGATTGCGCAGCACCAGCACCCAGTGTTCGCCCTGCTGCTCCAGCGTGAAGGTCAGCTTGGCGGGCATTTCATCCGGGGTGGAGGGCAAGTTTTTCGGGCGATAAAAAATCTTCATCTGGGTGTTCATGGCCAGCGCTACAGCCGCTTCAGGGGCGGGCGTGGCACCGGATTTCGGGGCGATTTCGTAGAGGTTGAGCCAAAACACCGATTCGCGGTCCTTGGGTAACGCATCGCCGTTATAAAGAATGCGCAACCCCTGAACCGCCCCTGGTTGCATGCGAAAGACCGAGGGCAAGGCAATCATCGGTGACGTGCTTTTCTCGGGGGCTTGCTGATCTTCGCCATCATTGACCCAGGTTTGCACCACCACCGGATAGGGGTTGATGTTGGCCAGCATCAGCGAACGTTCGGTTTGCCCTTGTTCGTAAATCACCCGCGTGCGGGACGCCATGACGCCCGCCTGCGCCGGGAGAATGAACACAAACAGCAGGCCGATCAGCATCAGGCGCGTGAGGATGAGGGTTATTTTTTGAGTCATGATTACTGCACCTTAACGAGAACATAGGCGGTGGCATTCACCTTGCCCGGTGTGGCTTTGCGGCCCGGCAGGGTTTTGAGTACCGCGGTCAGTGTCTGTGTGTACGTGGTGTAACCCGAGGCTGCGCTGCCGTTGGCGCTGGCTCCGTCCTTGACCGGGTACCAGCCGCTGGCATTTCCGCCTCCGGCGATCCCGGTGCCCAGAAAATTCATCGCTTTGCCGTCCTTGTTCAGGGCAATGCCTACCCCGGTGGCGATGGTGGGGTCGGTGCCGTAGCCGTTGGAAACCAGATGCGTCACCCCTTGTGTCCCGGTCAGCAACCCCAGCTCCACGGCCTTGGCATATGCAGCTGAAGAGACTTGCACGCCCAGCGCGGTCTGATTGGTGTTGACCCCCGACACCGCCTGATCGCTGCATTCAATCTCGATGCTGAAATCGCTTTCGCGGGTCATGTTGTCGTTCAGTTCCTGGGCCGTGACCGGCGGGAACACCACCAGCGGCGTGACATTGCGCGCGACGCAGGTGGCGGTGTAGCTGATGGAGGCCGCGCTGCGCATGCCAAAGCCGATGCCGTTGTACTGGCCCCAGAAGGAATAATGGGTATTGGAGTCGGTGCCCACGGTGTCGGACTTATAGCCAGGCCCCTGAAATTGCACATAACCATTGGGCTGGGTGCAGGTGTAGCTGTAGGTGCCGCTGCCACTGGCAGCCGCCATGCCGCCGCAATAGTTACTGCCGCTGCCGGATGTGGGCGGCAGGCTGGAGACGCGGGCCAGATCCGCTTGCACCATGCTCAGGTGCTTGGGTTTGATTTGCAGCTTGGTGCCGACCACGTCGTATTGAGTGATTTTGCTTTGCTGCCAGTAGCGGGTGAACACTTTGCCGGAGTTGAGGTGCGTCAGCTTGAGCCCGACATAGGGGAAGTAGGTGGCGTAGTAGCCGGGCAACCCGTCATTGGTCGCGGTACCGGCGCCGTTGCCGATTTCCCAGTAGCCACCGACCCGGTCATCGCCGTTGGTGGCAAACACTTCATACAGCTCGTCCTTGTCTGCCAGGTCGCATTCCCACAGCACCGTCTCGCTGTTGAGGCCCGTGGCGGTGGCGCTGTCCACAATCGTCGTGCCCAGCGGCGTCCCCACCGGTTGCAGGTAGGTGCTGGTGAGGTTGACCCGGCCAAAGTTGATTTGCGCCGAGTAAGGGTCAAGCACGGTGATGCCGTTGTAGACCCGTCGGCACGTGGCCTCAGCCGTGGGAAGCAAGCCGAGTGTCAGCGCCAGCAGCAGTAACTGATTCAATCGTGGGCGTAAGGTGAACATAAGAAAGCCTCGATTTTCGGGGGTGAATTAACGCGATGAATCCACTGGGCGGCAGTCGCTGGTCACACGCAGCAAGGGCTGGTCCAGATCGCGTCCGGAGACGTCGTAGTGCAGGGCGCATTGCTCTTCAGGGCGATCGCCCCAGCGCAAGGTCAAGGCGCCTGCTGGCTTCTCGCTGCGCAAGTAGGCCTGGCTGCCCTGACCCACCATGCCGATCACGCTGCCGGTTTCATCGAGTACATCCGCGCCCATCGGTACGGCCTGGTTGTCGGGCAGCAGGGCCTTGACCAGCAGGGCGTTGCCGCTGCGGGTCTTGAACGTGATCTTGACCGCGGCACCGGCGTACGGCGCCACCCGGCGCTGGCCATCGTCGAGTTCGGTTTTCTGGTTCATGCCTTCCGGGGTGATGGCCACGGTGTTGTAGCGGTAAGGCGTGAGGGCTGGCACCAGGGCATAACCCGAATCATCAATGGTCGTGCCTTGGCTGTTCATGACTTTTGCACCGCTGGCGCCTTTGGCTTCAATCAGCGCAAAGGTATCGCCCAGATAAGGGCCGAAGGTCACGCCGCCGCTGTGCAGTGCCACCGCGCCGCGGGCGCTGCCGGACGCCTGCCAGTAGTCTTCACCCTTGGACGCGCTGAGGGCGAGGCTGGTCTTGGGCAGGCGTTTTTGCAGGTTGCCGCTCCAGGTGTTCTGTTTTTGTTCGGCGTCGCGGGACACATCCACGCCGTAGCTCAGGGTCTGCTCGGCCCCGGCGGTGCCGGACATTGAGGTCTGGTACACGTTGCCGTACGTCGAGCTGTGGCTGACGGAACTGCTCAACGTCGGTGTGTTGCTTTTCGACGGGCTGCCCAGCGGGAACGAGACCGAGAGCAACGTGACTGTTTCAGTCGTGCCGGGGGAGGCCGGGTTCCAGCGGCCGCCGTTGACGTTATTGCCCGCGTTGTGGCCGTCATAGCCGCCGTTACGGGTGTTCTCGACACTGCCGGTGGACTGGCGCGAGACCGACAAGTTGAAGCTCACCGAGTTTTGCAGGGTGTTGGCATAACCCAATTGCAGTTGCGTGTCGCGCTCGCGGCCGTTGCGGTAATCCTGAGTCGAGCCCGACACATAAATCGAACCGTAGGATTCCAGGCTCTGGTTCACGGATACTTCGAAGCGCGAGCGTTGCAGGTAGCTGGCCGAGTCCCAGGTCTCACCTTTGTTCAGGGATTCGCGCACACCGAGCACGTCGCCCAGGTCGCGATACCCGGCGGTTGAGTAGCGGTAACCGGCAATCGACAGCGTGGTGTTGGTCGGTGCGAAGGTGCGGCTGTACGACAGGCGTGCCATCCAGCCATCGACCAGCCCTTCTTGCGGCATGTCGGCGCGCGAGTAGGTGGCATCAAGGCCGAACGCCCCCAGCCAGTTGGCATAGACGCCACCGAACACCAGCGCCTGGTAGCCGTCCGCGACCCGCAAGCCGGTGTTGGCCGTGAGGGTGTTGGTCAGGCCGCGTTGATAGGTGAATTCGCTGAACAGGTCGTTATCGCCCACGTCGCTGGTCTTGCCCACGGCCGCGCTGTAGCGCGAGGTGCCCGGACGCAGGGATTCCGGCACTGCCGAGAATGGCACGCTGAAGCGGCTGATGCTGCCGTCGGCTTCCTGCACCGTGACGTCAAGGTCGCCGTTGTAGTTGGTGGCGTACAGGTCGCTGATTTCAAACGGCCCCGGCGCGACGGTAGCTTCGTAAATGTCATTGCCATTCTGGCGCACAGTGACCTTGGCGTTGGTCTTGGCAATGCCGCGCACCGTCGGCGCATAGCCGCGTACCGATTCGGGCAACATGCGTTCGTCGGAGGTGAGTTGTACCCCACGAAACCCCAGCCCGGAGAAGAAACGCCCCGAGGTGTAACCTTCGCCCGCCGTCAGTTCACTGCGCAGGCTGGGCAGAGCACGTTGCACATACGTGCGGGTAGCGTTCCAGTCGCTGCCGTTTTTCGAGTCATAGCGCAGGGACGCTTGTTGGCGCAGGCGCCACATGCCCAGGTTCAGGCCACTGTTGAGCGCCACATAGCTGGAGTCCGAGTCCTGGGCATGACTGGCGCTGCGGCTGACGTGGTACTGGTTGGCGCTGTAGTTGATGAACCCGATGGTGTTGCCCACGTCCAGGTTCTGCGGTGACACATAGCCGCGCGGCACCTGCAGCATCAGGCTTTGCGGCATGCTGATGTCGAGGCGCAACTGAGCGAAATCGAAATGGCTGCTGGCGCCTTTGACCGTGTCCCCGAGCAACGGGCATTGGCTGCCGGGGGTGTCGGTGATCGCCGTGGCCAGCACGCCCGCGCCTTCCAGCAGCGCCCGTGGCAGGCAAGGTTGCACATCGCCCTGCGCCACGGCGACAAACTGCACCGGCACGCGCTCGACAAAACGGTCATTGAGGTACAGGTCGACCGTGTAGTGGCCGGGATCAATGGCGTTGATGGTGTTAAAGCGCGACAGGGAGCCGCCGCCAAACATCATGTTGTCGTCGAACTGGTAGTCGTCGCTGGTGCTGGCTGAATCGGTTTGAGCCTGTGCCGTGCCCGCCGTCAATGCGCCACACAGGATCGACGACGACGCCAGCAACATGGCCCACAACCAGCGGCTATGCGGGGCGCGGGTGCGGATCCGGCAGGGGATGTATTGAGCCACGGACATGTGTAGTTCCCGAGGTTACTGAACAGGCTGGTCGGTGGTGACGTCGGCGCCGTAATCGTTCACCAGCGTCAGGCGCAGTTGATTGCCGGCGCTGGCCCCTTTGACCGGCCATTGCACCTTGGAGAAGGGCGGGACCATCACGGCCTTGGCCACGTTGACCGGCTTGCCGCCCACCAGCAGGTTGGCCTGGCGGATAACCGCGTGATAACCGCTGTTGTTTTCAGCGCTCAGGTGCTGGTTCGAGCCGCTGCCTTGCAGGGTGAAGGTCATCGACCTGGCGATGTCTTCGGGGTTGCCGCGAATGCTTTGCGGGCGATAAAAGATCTTCATCCGGCTGCTCACGGTGAGCATCAGCTTGTTGGCTTCCATGTCGTGAGCCTTGAGCGCGGGCATTTGCATGAAGTTGATGTAGAACACCGACTCACGGTCTTGCGGCAGGTCCTTGCCGGTGTACACCAGACGCACGATTTGCCCGGCCTTGGGGTTCATCCGGAAAATCTGCGGGCTGGCGATAAAAGGGGCGTCAGCGGTTTGTGGGGTCGACGCCGGGTCGCCCTTATCCACCCAGATCTGCACCAGATTGGGGTACGCGTCATGGCTGGTGAGTTGCAGGGCTTTTTCGCGAATGGCGGCGGGGTAGATCACCCGCGTGCCGCTCATGACCACACTGGCCATCGCGCTCTGGGCAAGCGTTACGCCGATCAGTAAACCGACGGACAGGGCTAAGCGTTTCAGGCAGGTCATGGCCAACTCCTTCCGAAAGGCTGGGAAAACAGAAAAGGACAAGCGAGGTGCGGACCCGCCGCTTCGCAAGGCGCGAAGACGGCAGGTCAGGGGGTTACGCTTACAGGTAGTCGAGGGCGTATTGAGCCGACGCTGAAACGGTACCGGCCGTGGCAGCGCCGGTGCTGATGTAACGCGCAGCGAAGTCGTGGCTGGTGGCGGTTTCGTCTTTTTTCAGCACCAGGCCTTCAACCGACGTCATGCCGCTCAGGGTGATCGGCGTGCCACCGCTGGCATCCAGCAACTGGATTGCAACGTTTTGCGCCGTGCCGGTGTTGCCCAGGTTGCCACCCGTGTTGACGTTGGCACCCAGGAACGTGGTGCGAATGTTCAGGTCGCCCGTGGTGGGGGCGGTGCAACCCGTCACGGCGATGGTGAAAGGCGTTTCACCGGCGAACTTGCCTGCGGTGTCCAGATCACTGGATGCCACGGTGGGCAACACCACGATCGGGCTGCCAGCGTTACCGTTGACCGACACCTGGCACGTCTGGTCAGACACCTGGCCTTTGAAAGTGATGGTGTTTTGGCTGGCGGCGAACGAGATCGCCGGGAATGCCGTCATCGCGATGAGCAGAGCAGTACGCTTCATAGTAATAATCCTGATAACTGGAGATGAGGCTCGAGCCCAACCCATTCTTCGTGGAGTCGGTCAGGAGCAGATTCAGCCAGTGCAGGTTATCGGGGGCAGGGCCGGGCTTTAATCAGACGATTCTTAAAAGGCCGTGGCGGGCGATTGAGGCGGGGGATTTGCCCCAGGCAAAAAAAATGGCTGGCCATGCGGCAAGCCATTTTTCGGTACGGGTACACGGTCTTTATCAACAGGGGTTTGACGCGACGGTCACCTCTGAGGTCCAAGGGCAAGCGATCGCCCAAACAGCGAAAAACGCTCATCCGCTCACGCCTGTCGACTTCGTGTTCACAACGGTGTGGAGAGCGAAAACGGAATGCGCAGTTCCCCGACAGGCCCAGTATCGCGGCCGCACATTTCGTCGTGCACGCAGTGCTGCACCAGCACGCACGGAAATGCCGGCACGGTGTGCAGCACCTGCCGCAGGTGGGGGATTGAGCGCAGGTGCATCGGCTGGGCCGCCTCGTCAAGCAAGGTGAACTGGCCGTGATCCAGGCGGATTCGTGCCAGATAAACACCACCTTCGAGTGACAGCAGCTCCAGCTCGCGTATTTCGCTGTTGGCCGCATGTTGGGTGAGGGTGTGCAGGTTCATGCTTCACTCCTTGCCTACCAGGGCAGGCGTTGTCCATCGTAAGCAAAGAAATGGCCGCTGTCGGCCGGAGTCAACTGGTCAATCAAGGTCAGTAATCGGGCCGCGGCAACGTCTGCGGGACGGGCGCTGTCGCCGACGCGGAAAGGATGCGACAGCCCCGAGATGACCGTGCCCGGGTGCAGGCTGAGCAAGCGGCTGTGCGGACGAGTGCGCGCCAGTTCGATGGAGGCAGTCTTGACCAGCATGTTCAGCGCGGCCTTGGAAGCACGGTAGGCGTACCAGCCACCCAAACGGTTGTCGCCAATGCTCCCGACTTTTGCCGAGAGCATCGCCATAGCGCCGCGCGGTGCGAGCAGTGGTAGAAAGTCGCGCAACACGATGGCTGGCCCCAGCGTGTTGACTTGAAACACAGCCTGCAGCGCCTCGGGTTCGAGGGCGCTGATGCTTTTTTCCGGTTTGATCCCCTCGCGATGGAGTAGGCCGGCCGCGTGTACGATCAGGTGATACGGCGCTTCGGCTGCCAGTTCGGTGGCGGCGCTGGCAATCGTTTCGGGACGTTCAAGGTCCAGCTCGGGCACGGTATGGCGCCCTATCGCACGAACCCCGGCGCAGCGCGGATCTTGCCTCAGGTGTTCGCAAAACGCCGTGCCGAGGGCGCCGCTGGCGCCGATCACCAGCGCGCGATAGCCGTCGTCGAGGGAGGTCATGGTCACGACGTGGTTCATTGGCTCACCCCGGCGCCCTGACGGCGGAAGAATATCGTCACCTGACCCACCTCAACCCCGAACTTGGACATACGGGTGCGGTTGATTAACGTGTCTTCGTCCATCAAGTACATCCAGTCGTCCATGCTCATTTCGTAGGTCGAATCATCGACCGGCAGGTTCAGGCGGTACCGCCAGTGCAACGTGTTTCCGGCGATTTGGCCGTTGGCGATACCCACCACATCCTCGGCGCGGCCGCTCCAGCGTCCCTGGCCCTCGGGTGTGAGGGTCCAGACGCGGCGTTGGCGGGTGCCGTCGCTGTAGAGGAAGCGCTCGTCGAGAATCAGGTTGTTGCCCTCGCGACGGCTGACGATATTGACCTCGAAACGCTTGACCACCTCACCGCTGCGCTTTTGAAACATCCCCCAGGCTTTGACGGGCTGGCTGAAAAACTGCTCCAGATTCAACGCCGGTTGCTGATCCGCGTACCGGGCGACATCCACACCGGTACAACTGGTGATGCTGATGGCCAGCGCCAGTAACAGCAGTAATCGTTTCATTGCCTTTCTCCCTGAAGCACGCGGCTCACGCGTGCGAAGCATCGCGCCATCGGTGCGTTCGGTGGGCAGTCCCGGTAGAGGGTTCTGCGTCGGCCTTTTGGGTCAGTATCAACCCTCATCTAAATACTTGTACAAGGTCAATCGTCTTGTATAGGTTTTATTCAAGATAGGCCGAAAAAAATCAACTGACAATCCATCGGCAATCTTTTTATGCAGAGGCGAAAACCTCACCTTGCAGAGCACGAGGCTGCCTGCGGCTCACCAGTGCGGTTGGAGAATGGGCGATAGCGTCGGGCAAGCCATTCAAGAGGGCTTCTCAGGCAGAGGGCTATTAGCGCTGATGGAGTAGCGACTGTGCTGCGTAGGTGTTTTGAATGGGGTGCGCTGGAGTGGCGGGTGTCACGTCGATTCGAGTTCCTAACGAGGGAGGAACACGTGGGATGCACGGAGGGGGAGGTATGGAGAGAGACAAGGAGAAACCCCCAGACACAAGAAGGCCCGCACTAGGCGGGCTTCTTGTACTGTTTATAGACTCATGGAGACATCTGTAAACAAGCGTTTGGTGGCTACACAGGGACTTGAACCCCGGACCCCAGCATTATGAATGCTATGCTCTAACCAACTGAGCTATGTAGCCAATGGCGCGCATTATTCCTTCGAGCAGGGCATGTGTCAAGCAAATATCTTAAAAAATTCTTTGTTCAATCAACCGCTTAAGGATTTACGGCGTTTGGATGGCAATATCCTGTTAAAAAATGGCACATTGACCGACCTGCAAGTGCGCATTCACCTGATGTACGGAAAGTCTCATGGCCCTTAGCAACGCTCAAACAACAACAACGACTGCCTCACAAACGCCTCAAACCAGCCCGTTGGTGCTACGCATTATCGGTGCAGTGGCGCTGGCGCATCTGATCAATGACTTGATTCAAGCCGTTCTGCCTTCGATCTATCCGATGCTCAAGGCCAAATATGACCTGACCTTTACCCAGATCGGCCTGATTACCCTGACCTTCCAAATGACCGCCTCGCTGTTACAGCCCTGGGTAGGTTATTACACCGATCGCCATCCCAACCCGTTGCTCTTGCCTGCGGGCATGGTGTGTACGCTGGTGGGGATTTTGATGTTGTCCCAGGTCGGCAGTTTTCCCTTGATCCTCCTGGCCGCCGCGCTGGTGGGCATCGGTTCGTCGACCTTCCACCCCGAGGCTTCACGGGTGGCGCGTCTGGCCTCAGGCGGGCGCTACGGTTTTGCACAGTCTACGTTTCAGGTGGGCGGTAATGCCGGTTCTGCGTTTGGTCCTTTGCTGGCAGCATCGATCATCATTCCATTCGGGCAAGACAATGTGGCCTGGTTTGGCCTCTTTGCGCTGTTCGCCGTTGGCTTGCTGTATGCGATCAGTCGTTGGTATCGCAGCCACTTAAACCTGTTCAAGCTCAAAGCCGGGCAAAAGGCCACCCACGGGCTGTCTAAAAATCGGGTGTTGAGCGCGTTGGTCGTGCTTGGGCTGCTGGTGTTCTCCAAATATTTCTATATGGCGAGCCTGACCAGCTACTACACGTTCTTCCTGATCGAGAAGTTCGGCGTCTCCATCGCCAATTCGCAGATGTACTTGTTCCTGTTCCTCGGTGCGGTGGCGGCCGGTACGTT
This sequence comes from Pseudomonas lundensis, assembly GCF_015377145.2. Classification (NCBI taxonomy): domain Bacteria; kingdom Pseudomonadati; phylum Pseudomonadota; class Gammaproteobacteria; order Pseudomonadales; family Pseudomonadaceae; genus Pseudomonas; species Pseudomonas lundensis. Next base: position 3,996,943 of record NZ_CP062158.2, on the reverse strand, counting down.
TTTTGGCGGTCCGATCGGCGACCGCATCGGGCGTAAAGCCGTGATCTGGTTCTCGATTCTGGGTGTAGCGCCGTTCACTTTGCTGCTGCCCTATGCGGACTTGTTCTGGACCAGCGTGTTGAGCGTCATCATCGGCTTTGTACTGGCCTCGGCGTTCTCGGCGATTGTGGTGTATGCGCAGGAATTGGTGCCAGGCAATGTGGGCATGATTGCCGGTATCTTCTTTGGCCTGATGTTTGGTTTTGGCGGGATCGGTGCGGCGCTGTTGGGCCATCTGGCGGATATTCACGGTATCGAATACGTGTACACCTTGTGCTCATACCTGCCGCTGCTGGGTGTGCTGGCGATTTTCCTGCCGCGGACCAAAAAGGTCTGATCCGCGCAGGTAATCAGCCTCAGCGCTTAAACAGTGGGTTTGTCGTTTTGGGTGGTGAAGCCAAACGTCAGCAGGGCACTTTCAACCGTGCTCATGTGTTGTAGGCACAGTTGCCACGGCGCGGACACCGCATCGGCCACTTCATTGGGCGCCACGGGAAGCAATACCGGGCGCTGGTTGTCGCTGGCGATGGCCGCGCAGCCTGACGCCACACTGGCCAACCGTTCGTGCAATGACGCTGGAGGCGGGCCCTGTTCCTTGCGCAAGGCATCGGCAAAGGCCTCGGCGAACAGCAGCGAGCTGGCGTACAGGCGCACGGCATGGCGTTCGTAGCGGCTGGCAATGTCTTTGACTTCCCGTGATACAAAGCGCCCGCGTAACGTCCAGCGCGCCGTATTACGGGCGCTGCTGATGCCGGTTTCCAGTGCAATCAGGCTGTCATGGGCGGCCGAGAAGATCAGCACGGCATTTTTGGCTTTGTTGGCGTCGTTCTCTTCCAGTGATTGCAGGCTTTTACCGAAACCTTTCGCCAGCTTTTCCAGCAAGTCCTTTGCCGAGCTGTCGATGATCCCGATGGGGTTCGGGGTCAGCAGGATCTGACTGAACACCAGCCCGACACCCGCGCCCACCAGCACGTCCATCATGCGCACAACACCGGCGCTTTCTGGCCCCACAGCCAGCATCAGCACGGCCGAGACGCCCGCTTGAATCGGTACGACAGCGCCCAGGCCATACAGCGCTGCAATGGCGATGGCGGAAAACGTGGCAAATCCGATCCGCAGCAGGGGATAGCCATCCGGCAGCCAAAGCGCGGCTTCCCCCACGATGATCCCGGTGGCCACCCCGACCATCAGTCCTACTGCCTGTTTGCCATGGCTGGGCAGGCCGGGCGCCAGGCACACGACAGCGCTGATGGCTGCAAACACCGGGTGTTCATGCCCCAGGAAATGCACCGCCAGAATCCACGCCAGCGCGGCGGCAATGGCTGAGGCCAGCGCATCACGCCAGCCGGAAGCCCAGCGGGTTTTGATTTTTTCGACCAGCGAATCGATAGAGCGAGTCAGGAAATTGGGGCGGGCGATCATTCAGGCTCCTGAAGTTGAACAATGGTGGTAATAACCATAGACCTTCGCGCGCCGATAGCGTGCGCCACGGTGCCGGCGTCCAACTCAGAGCCAAAAAAAACCGCGCCTGAGCGCGGTTTTGTACGTGTGGTGTTTACACGTTGAAGCGGAAGTGCAGAACGTCACCGTCTTTAACGATGTAGTCCTTGCCTTCCAGGCGCCATTTGCCAGCGGTTTTGGCACCGGCTTCACCCTTGTACTGGATGAAATCGTCGTAGGCGATGACTTCGGCGCGGATAAAGCCTTTTTCGAAGTCGGTGTGAATCACGGCGGCGGCTTGCGGGGCCGTTGCGCCTACTTTTACAGTCCAGGCGCGTACTTCTTTAACACCTGCCGTGAAGTAGGTTTGCAGGTTCAGCATCTGATAACCGGCACGGATAACCCGGTTCAAGCCCGGCTCTTCGAGGCCCAGCGCTTCCAGGAACATGTCCTTTTCTTCGCCTTCTTCCAGTTCTGCGATTTCCGCTTCGATCTTGTTGCAGACCGGAACGACCAGTGCACCTTCTTCTTCGGCAATGGCCATGACCACGTCGAGGAACGGGTTGTTCTCGAAACCGTCTTCAGCGACGTTGGCGATGTACATAACCGGCTTGGTGGTCAGCAGGTGGAAGCCACGGATGATGGCTTTTTCGTCTGCCGACATGTTCTTGATCAGGCTGCGGGCTGGTTTGCCTTCGGTGAAGTGGGCGATCAACTGCTCCAGCAGAGCCTTTTGAGCCACGGCTTCTTTGTCGCCGCCTTTGGCGTTGCGCGCCACTTTCTGCAACTGCTTTTCGCAGCTGTCGAGGTCAGCGAAGATCAGTTCAAGGTCGATGATTTCGATGTCGCGTTTCGGGTCAACGCTGTTGGAAACGTGAATCACGTTTTCGTCTTCAAAGCAGCGGACTACGTGAGCGATGGCATCGGTCTCACGGATGTTGGCCAGGAACTTGTTACCCAGGCCTTCACCTTTGGAGGCGCCAGCTACCAGGCCCGCGATATCGACGAACTCCATGGTGGTCGGCAGCACCCGCTCCGGGTTCACAATGGCAGCCAGCGCGTCCAGACGCGGATCGGGCATCGGCACGATACCGGTGTTCGGTTCGATCGTGCAGAAGGGGAAGTTCTCAGCCGCAATACCGGATTTGGTCAGGGCGTTGAACAGGGTGGACTTACCGACGTTAGGCAGGCCGACGATGCCGCAATTGAATCCCATGGTGTTTTCCCCGAGGAGTAGAGTCAGGCCTTCTGGCTGTGCAGGTTTTTCATCGCACGGTTCCATTCCCCGGCGAGGATATCCGGCAGCACGCCGAGGGCAAAATCGATGCTGGCATCCAGTTTTTCCTGTTCGGCGCGCGGCGCGCGACCCAGGACAAAATTGGAGACCATGCTGGCGACGCCTGGGTGGCCAATGCCGAGCCGCAGACGGTAGAAATTATTGTTGTTCCCCAGTTGCGCGATGATGTCACGCAGCCCGTTGTGACCTCCGTGGCCGCCGCCCAGTTTGAGCTTGGCAACACCTGGCGGGAGATCGAGTTCGTCGTGGGCCACCAATATGGATTCCGGCGCAATCCGGAAAAAACCGGCAAGCGCCGCAACGGCCTGGCCGCTTCGGTTCATATAGGTGGTGGGAATCAACAGACGAACATCCTGACCTTGATGGCTGAATCGACCGGTCAGGCCAAAATACTTACGGTCTGCAACGAGGTTAACCCCGTGCGCGGACGCGAGACGCTCAACAAAAAGGGCCCCTGCGTTATGCCGGGTCTGTTCGTATTCGGTGCCTGGATTTCCCAGGCCAACGATCAGTTTTATGGCGGTCACGACAAGGGCCCTTCTATGGAGTTGTGGATAACATCGCCGCTGACAGCAGCGGCGAAAACGGACAAAAAAGCGGGTTTACATGAGTAAACTTCGCGATCTTGTCCGCTTTACTCGCTGCGTGTTAGCTCGCGATGTTCCTCAAAACTCCAGACAGAGTAATGAATTACTCTGCTTCAGCTTCTGGTGCAACACGTGGAGCGTGAACGTTGGCTACTGCCAGGTCGTTACCGTGTGCCAGTGCTACGAACTCAACGCCTTTAGGAGCGGTGATGTCCGACAGGTGAATGATCGAGCCGACTTCGGCGTTAGCCAGGTCAACTTCGATGAATTCAGGCAGGTCTTTTGGCAGGCAGGAAACTTCGATTTCAGCAACAACGTGCGAGATCTCGCCGCCTTTCTTGATCGGAGCAGCTTCACCAACGAAGTGAACTGGAACGATTGCAGTCAGCTTCTGACCGGCAACAACGCGTACGAAGTCAGCGTGCATCACGTGGCCTTTGGCCGGGTGACGCTGCAGCGCTTTGATGATTACGTTTTGCTTGGTGCCGCCAACAGTCAGTTCGATAACGTGGCTGTAAGCCGCTTCGTTTTCGAGCAGTTTGGCAACTTCTTTAGCCAGCAGGCTGATGGATTCAGGGGCTTTTTCGCCACCGTAAACGACAGCTGGAACCAGGCTTGCGAGACGACGCAGGCGGCGGCTCGCACCTTTCCCCAGGTCGGAACGCACTTCAGCATTCAGAGTAAATTCGTTCATGTTGTATCTCCAAAATAACCACATCCGGCCTAGCGTTTGCGACCAGCGCTATGGACGGTATGGGCAAAAAAGCCCCGCCCCAACAGGCTGTTGGGGCGGGGCGCTTTTCGTCAACGAGGCATTCGAGAAGGGCAGGGCCCTTATCGGAACATCGCGCTGATCGATTCTTCGTTGCTGATGCGGCGAACCGCTTCAGCCACAACCGGTGCGATATCCAGTTGACGGATACGCGAACAGGCTTGTGCGGCAGCGGACAGCGGAATGGTGTTAGTCACCACCAGCTCATCCAGCATGGAATTTTCGATATTCTCGATTGCCCGACCCGACAGCACAGGGTGTGTGCAGTAGGCGAACACTTTGGCAGCGCCATGCTCTTTCAAGGCTTTAGCCGCGTGGCACAGAGTGCCGGCGGTATCGACCATGTCATCAACCAGAATGCAGGTACGCCCTTCGACATCACCAATGATATGCATCACTTCCGAGTGATTGGCTTTCTCACGGCGTTTGTCGATGATACCCAGATCAACGCCCAGGGATTTGGCAACAGCACGTGCACGCACGACGCCGCCGATATCCGGGGACACGATCATTAGGTTTTCAAAGCGCTGATCTTCGATGTCATCCACCAAAACTGGGGAGCCATAGATGTTATCTACAGGAATATCGAAGAAACCCTGGATTTGGTCAGCATGCAAATCAACCGTGAGAACACGGTCAATGCCGACAACGGTAAGCATGTCAGCCACAACTTTTGCGCTGATAGCCACACGTGCGGAACGCGGACGGCGATCCTGACGGGCATAACCAAAGTAAGGAATAACAGCAGTAATACGAGTCGCTGAGGAGCGGCGGAAGGCATCAGCCATCACGACGAGTTCCATCAGGTTATCGTTGGTCGGAGCACAAGTCGGCTGAATGATGAAAACGTCTTTACCGCGGACATTTTCATTAATCTCAGCGGTAATCTCGCCGTCGGAAAACTTACCGACAGAAATGTCACCGAGTGGGATATGCAGCTGACGTACGACACGCCGAGCCAGATCGGGGTTAGCGTTCCCCGTAAAGACCATCATCTTGGACACGCGCAGTACCTGAAGGCTGAGGGTAACCTGGATGAGTATAAGAAATGGCAGGGGCGGCTGGATTCGAACCAACGCATGGCAGGATCAAAACCTGCTGCCTTACCGCTTGGCGACGCCCCTGTATCTGTTGCTACGAGTACCGTGTACCCGTTTCCTTTGACAGATCTTGTAGCTTGCGATGCAACATCGAAACGTTGCTTCCTTTCGCTACAAACCCTGTAAGGGTGTCTGCAAGAAGGTGCAGGACTTTATCAGCATCTGCTTCGTTTGGGAAGGCCCCAAATATACAACTTCCAGTTCCAGTTAATTTTGCTTTGGTATATTTACCTAACAAATTCAAAGCCTTACGTACATCTGGGTAAAGCTCCGTTACTACTGCTTCGCAGTCGTTTCGGCTGTTTCCCTTGGGAACGGGGCGCACTTTAATGGGCAAAGAGTTACGTGTCAACAAAGGATGCGAAAAAATTTCTGCTGTGCTTACAGAGACTTGCGGGACGAGCACGACGTACCACGGTTCTTCCGGGTATTCGGGTGACAGTTTTTCGCCAACCCCTTCGGCGAAAGCGGCATGCCCGCGAACGAAAACCGGTACATCCGCGCCCAGGTTCAACCCCAGTGCCGCCAGTTGATCCTCGCTCCAGCCCAGCCCCCACAGATGATTGAGGCCCAGTAATGTGGTGGCGGCATTCGAACTTCCGCCGCCGATTCCGCCCCCCATGGGCAAAATTTTATTGATCTGGATATCGATGCCCAGCGTGCAACCTGATTGCGCCTGAAGTTGTCGAGCCGCTTTCACGATCAGGTTGTGGTCGTGCGGCACGCCTGCAAACTCAGTGAGGAGGCGAATCTCACCGTCCTCTCGCACTGAAAACGTCATTTCATCGCCATAGTCGAGGAATTGAAACAACGTTTGCAGTTCGTGATAGCCATCTTCACGGCGGCCGAGAATGTGCAGCATCAAATTCAATTTTGCCGGGGAGGGCAAAATCAGTGGATCGTTTTGCATGTCATTGTCCCAACTGACGGGGTTGCCAATCTTTCACCACCAAGGTGACGTCCAAATCTTTCCCGTGCAGTTTTACGCGCTCAGGGAGCCAGAAGCCGTTCTGCTCGACGTAACTCAGGTATTCGATTTTCCAGCCGTCCTGTTCCAGTTGGCCCAGGCGGCTGTCTGCATTCAAGGCAACGCGGCTTTTGCTGCCCGGCGCCGGCAAGCCGCGAACCCACCAGACCAGGTGCGACACGGGCAGGCTCCAACCCAGCTGTTCGCCGAGCAACTCTTCAGGAGAAGAGGCTTCGTAGCGGCCCTGATTGGCCACTTCCAGCGTGACATTGCCCGGGCGCCCGGTCAGGCGGGCAGCGCCACGGCCTAGCGGGCCTGACAAGCGAATGTCGTAATAATCCTGGCGTTGCAGCCAGAACAACGTGGCGCTGCCGGAGTCTTTCGGGGCGCGGATGCCGACTTTGCCGTTGATCTGCCAACCGTCGAGTTGGGTCAAATGCTGTTTATGTGCTGACCACAATGTCGGGCTGCCATGGCCTTCGACCGATTCACGGGCGCCAAACATGGAACAGCCGGCCAGCAAGGCGATCAGGCTAAAGGCAATAAGGTGTCGCAGGGTGCGATAACGCATGATTTAAAGAGTCTCGGATCCGGTCAAGCGCAAAACGGTTTTGCGCAGGATAGGGCTTTCTGGGTTGTCTTTAAGGAACTTGGCCCAGATTTGCCTGGCTTCACGCTGTTTGCCATTGGCCCAAAGCACTTCGCCCAAATGCGCGGCGACTTCTTGGTCCGGGAAGCGATCCAGCGCCTGACGCAATAACCGCTCGGCTTCATTCAAATTGCCGAGGCGGTAATTGACCCAGCCCAAGCTGTCGAGCACGGCAGGGTCGTCGGGGTTGATGTCATAAGCCTGTTGAATCAGCGCTTTGGCTTCGGCGTAACGTGTTGTCCGATCTGACAGGGTGTAACCCAGCGCGTTCAATGCCATGGCATTGTCAGGTTCGCGGGCGATGATGGCGCGCAGGTCCTTCTCCAGTTGAGGCAGGTCATTGCGCTTCTCGGCGAGCATGGCGCGCGAGTAGAGCAAGTTCAGGTCATCCGGGTACTGTTTCAGCGCTTGCTGAAGGACATCCCATGCGCGGTTTGTCTGATTATTCGCACTCAGCGTTTCTGCTTCGATCAAAAACAGCTGAATGGCGTAATCGGGTTGCTCGTCGCGGGCCGCCGCCAATTTGGCAGAGGCTTCTGTGCCGCGACCGTGGCTGATCAGGATGTCGGCCTGTCGCAGTTGGGCGGGCAAGTAGTCATTGCCGGGGCCGACTTGAGCGTATTCGATCAACGCGCCTTGGGGGTCGTTGCGCTCTTCTGCGATACGCCCGAGGTTCAAGTGCGCCGCGTCGACATGGCTGTCGCGTTCGATCAGCGTTTGCAAATACCCTTCGGCTTCATCCCAGGCTTTGCCTTCGAGGCACACCAGCGCCAGAGAAAAACGCAGTTCGTCGTCTTCTGGGTATTGCTGGACCAGGCTGGCGAATTGCGCCTTCGCTTCATCCATGCGGTTTTGCTCAACCAGCGCGCGGGCGTAGGTGAGCGCCAGGCGCTTGTCTTGCGGGTATTGCTGAATGCTTTTCTTCAGTAGCGGCAGGGCTTCATCACCGCGATTGAGGCTTTGCAGAATTCTGGCACGCAACAGCACGGGGGCGACTTCACCGGCTTGCGGCGGATTGTTCTCCAGTAACTTGAGTGCGCCTTCGGCGTCTCCATCCTGCTGCATGAGCAAGGCTTTACCGAAAATCAGCTGACCGTTGTCCGGATGCCGGGCGAGCAGGCTGTTGAAACTTTTCAACATGCCGCTGCGGGTTTCGGGGTCTGATTCAGAGGCTGACAACGCTAAAAAGTCGAAGTGAGTATCGCCTTTGGCTTGCAGGACTTTTTCCATGTACACGATGGAATCGTCGTAACGGCCGTTGCGCGCCAGCTGAATGGCGGCGGCGCGTTGGGCTTCAAGGTCGTCCGGTGCGTTTTTTGCCCAGATCAGCGACGTGTCGAGTGCGGCCTGATCGGCGCCCAGGTACTCGGCGATGCGAAATGCGCGCTCGGAAATGCCCGGGTCCTGAGTATTGATGGCCTGGGTCACGTAGTTGTCCAGCGCAATGTCCAGACGATTACGTTGCCCTGCCAGTTCGGCACTCAACAGGCTGTACAGCGTGTCTTCGCTGAAAGAGCTGTAGACCTTTGGCTTTTCGGGCACAGAAGTGGTGTCTTCAACCGCGGACGATTCATCCGGCGACGTGGGAGCCAAGGCCTGGCAGCCACTGAGGAAGACAAGAGCAAGGAGCAACGCGGAGGATCTATTCATATAAGAGAAGGGCGACTTACCTGCGGTCGGGGCATCATGACACATGCGAAAGGGCAAACCTAACGGCTGCGACTATCGATATCAGGATGCAGATGATGGCTAATTGGGCGTCAACAGACCTTAACTATAGAGACAATAGTCAGCAATGGTTGTTCTGAATCTGGCGAAGTAGGACAATTGCCGGCTTCTCGTCATCATCAGCGATCTTGAATGGCCTTCCTCGCACTCGGTATTAACCACAAGACTGCTTCAGTAGACGTCCGCGAGCGCGTGGCTTTTACCCCGGAGCAGTTGGTTGAGGCCTTGCAGCAGCTCTGCCGACTGACCGACAGTCGTGAAGCTGCGATCCTCTCAACCTGCAATCGCAGTGAGCTGTATATAGAGCAAGACCAGATTTCAGCCGATACCGTCCTGAAATGGCTGGCCGATTACCATCAGCTCGACCTTGAAGAATTGAAGTCTTGCGCCTACATCCATGAAGACGATGCTGCCGTTCGTCACATGATGCGTGTGGCCGCAGGCCTCGATTCACTGGTGTTGGGCGAGCCGCAAATTCTCGGTCAGTTGAAGTCGGCGTATGCGGTGGCGCGTGAGGCGGGCACCGTCGGGCCGCTGCTGGGGCGCCTGTTTCAGGCCACGTTCAACTCGGCCAAGCAAGTGCGCACCGACACGGCCATCGGCGAAAACCCGGTTTCCGTGGCGTTTGCCGCGGTCAGCCTGGCCAAGCAGATTTTCAGTGACTTGCAGCGCAGTCAGGCATTGTTGATAGGGGCTGGCGAAACCATCACCCTGGTCGCCCGACACCTGCATGACTTGGGGGTCAAACGTATCGTGGTTGCTAACCGTACGCTGGAGCGTGCCAGTCTGTTGGCCGAACAGTTCGGCGCGCATGCCGTGTTGTTGTCGGACATTCCTCAAGAGTTGGTGCACAGCGACATCGTCATCAGCTCGACGGCCAGTCAGTTGCCTATTCTCGGTAAAGGCGCGGTTGAAAGCGCGCTGAAGCTGCGCAAGCACAAACCCATCTTCATGGTCGATATTGCTGTTCCTCGCGATATCGAGCCAGAAGTCGGCGAGTTGGACGACGTTTACCTCTACACCGTCGATGACTTGCATGAAGTAGTGGCTGAAAACCTCAAGAGCCGCCAGGGCGCTGCTCAAGCCGCCGAAGAGTTGGTCAGCATCGGCGCCGAAGAATTCATGGTGCGTTTGCGTGAGCTGGCGGCCGTGGATGTGCTCAAGGCCTACCGCCAGCAAGGCGAACGCCTGCGCGATGAAGAGCTGCAAAAAGCGTTGAAAATGCTGGCCAATGGCGGCAACCCTGAAGACGTGCTGGCCCAATTGGCGCGCGGTCTGACCAATAAATTGCTGCACGCGCCCAGCGTGCAGTTGAAAAAGCTTTCCGCCGAAGGCCGCCTCGATGCGCTGGCCATGGCACAAGAACTTTTTGCCCTCGGTGAGGGCTCATCGCATAGCTCTGCGGATAAAAAATCGTAATGAAAGCGTCATTGCTTAATAAGCTGGACATCCTCCAGGACCGTTTTGAGGAACTGACCGCATTGCTTGGCGATGGCGAAGTTATCTCCGACCAAACCAAATTCCGCGCTTATTCCAAGGAATACGCAGAAGTTGAGCCCATTGTTGGCGCGTACGGCCAGTGGCTGAAGGTTCAGGGCGACCTGGAAGGTGCTCAAGCCTTGCTCAAGGACAGCGACCCCGACATGCGTGAAATGGCTGTCGAGGAAGTGCGCGAAGCCAAAGAGCGACTGATTGAACTCGAAGGCGACCTGCAGCGCATGTTGCTGCCCAAGGACCCGAACGATGGACGCAACGTCTTCCTCGAAATCCGGGCGGGCACCGGGGGCGATGAGGCCGCGATTTTTGCAGGCGATCTGTTTCGCATGTATTCCCGTTATGCCGAACGGCGTGGCTGGAGGCTGGAAATCCTGTCGGAAAACCCCGGTGAGCATGGCGGCTATAAAGAAGTCATTGCGCGGGTTGAAGGCGAGAACGTGTACGGCAAGCTGAAGTTCGAGTCGGGCGTTCACCGTGTTCAGCGAGTCCCGGCGACTGAATCCCAAGGGCGTATTCACACCTCGGCCTGCACCGTCGCGGTATTGCCTGAGCCTGACGAACAAGAAGCGATCGAGATCAACCCGGCCGATTTGCGCGTCGACACCTACCGTTCTTCGGGCGCGGGTGGTCAGCACGTCAACAAGACCGACTCCGCCATCCGCATCACGCACTTGCCGTCGGGCATTGTGGTGGAGTGCCAGGAAGAACGCTCCCAGCATAAAAACCGTGCGCGGGCGATGTCGTGGCTTTCAGCTAAATTGAACGACCAGCAAACCAGCGCCGCCGCGAGCGCGATTGCCAGTGAACGCAAACTGTTGGTGGGGTCGGGAGATCGCTCCGAGCGCATTCGCACCTACAACTTTGCCCAAGGCCGAGTGACTGACCATCGCGTCAACCTCACGTTGTACTCACTGGATGAAGTGCTCGCAGGCGGCGTCGAAGCCGTGATCGAACCGTTGTTAGCGGAATATCAGGCTGATCAACTGACAGCCCTGGGTGAATAAATGACCATCATTGCCAGCTTGTTGCGCGCCGCCCAATTGCCCGATTCACCGACGGCGCGTCTGGATGCAGAGCTGTTGTTGGCAGCCGCTTTGGGCAAGTCGCGCAGTTACCTGCACACATGGCCCGAGAAAATTGTCAGCAGCGAAGCCGCACTGACCTTTGCCGACTTCCTGCAACGCCGCCGTGCGGGCGAACCCGTGGCCTACATTCTGGGGCAGCAAGGTTTCTGGAACCTCGATCTGGAAGTGGCCCCGCACACGTTGATCCCGCGTCCGGATACCGAACTGCTGGTGGAGACGGCCCTGCAATTGCTGCCTGCAACCCCGGCCAGCGTACTGGACCTGGGCACCGGCAGCGGCGCCATCGCCTTGGCCCTCGCCAGTGAACGTCCGGCCTGGCAGGTCACGGCCGTTGATCGCATCCTCGAAGCCGTGGCGCTGGCAGAGCGCAACCGGCAGCGCCTTGAATTGAATAATGTCACCGTGCTCAACAGCCATTGGTTCAGCGCGTTGGCCGGACACCGTTTTGATTTGATCATCAGCAACCCGCCTTACATTGCGGCCGGGGATCTGCATCTGGATGAAGGCGACGTGCGTTTCGAGCCCGAAAGTGCGCTGGTCGCCGGTGCTGACGGGCTCGATGACATTCGTGAGATTGTCGCCGCAGCCCCGCACCACCTGAATGCCGGGGGCTGGTTGATGCTTGAGCATGGTTACGATCAGGCGCCTGCCGTGCGTGACCTGTTGCAGGGCGCGGGATTCGTTGAGGTTGAAAGCCGCAAAGACCTGGGCACTCACGAACGTATTACGTTGGGTCGCCTGCCGTGCTGACCGATCAGGAACTGTTGCGCTATAGCCGACAGATCCTGTTGCAACAGGTCGATATCGCCGGGCAGTTGGCCCTCAAAAACAGCCGTGTATTGATCGTCGGCCTTGGCGGGCTGGGCTCGCCGGTGGCGTTGTACCTGGCCGCGGCGGGGGTGGGCGAGTTACACCTGGCTGACTTCGACAGCGTCGACGTCACCAACTTGCAACGCCAGATCCTGCACGACACGGCCAGTGTCGGTGAGAGCAAGGTCGACTCGGCCCTGACCCGGCTTACCGCGACCAACCCGGCGATCACCCTGATTGCCCACCGTACGGCGCTGGACGAAGACTCATTGGCCGATGCAGTCGCCGCCGTGGATCTGGTGCTCGACTGTTGCGACAACTTTGGCACCCGTGAAGCCGTGAACCGAGCGTGTGTGGCGGCGCGCAAGCCGTTGGTGAGCGGGGCTGCGATCCGCCTGGAAGGCCAGTTGTCGGTCTTCGATTCGCGCCAGCCTTCCAGCCCCTGTTACCACTGTTTATACGGGCACGGCAGCGAAGATGAATTGACCTGCAGCGAAGCCGGCGTCATCGGCCCGCTGGTGGGGTTGGTGGGCAGTTTGCAAGCCCTTGAAGCCTTGAAGCTACTGGCCGGTTTTGGTGAACCGCTGGTCGGTCGACTGCTGTTGATTGATGCCCTCGGCACGCGTTTTCGCGAGCTGCGGGTCAAGCGTGACCCGGCGTGCAGCGTGTGCGGTTCAGCCCATGAGTGAAGCACCGATTGGCGTCTTCGACTCGGGCGTCGGCGGCTTGTCAGTGCTCAACGAGATTCACGCCTTACTGCCCAATGAGTCGCTGCTGTACGTCGGTGATTGTGGGCATATTCCGTATGGCGAGAAATCCCCGGAATTTATCCGCCAGCGTTGTGCGGTGATTGCCGACTTCTTTCAGCAACAGGGCGCCAAAGCCATCGTGCTGGCCTGCAATACCGCCACGGTGGCGGGTGTGGCAGATTTGCGACAACGCTATCCGCACTGGCCAATCGTTGGCATGGAGCCTGCCGTCAAGCCTGCTGCGGCCGCGACCCGAAGTGGCGTCGTGGGGGTTCTGGCCACCACGGGCACGTTGCAGAGCGCCAAATTCGCCGCCTTGCTGGACCGGTTTGCCAATGATGTGCGCGTCATCACCCAGCCTTGCCCCGGGCTGGTGGAATTGATCGAAACCGGCGACCTGCAAAGCCAGGCCTTGCGCTCACGGTTGCAAGGCTATGTCGAGCCGCTGCTGGCTGCCGGGTGCGACACGATCATCCTGGGGTGTACCCACTATCCCTTCCTCAAGCCTCTGCTCCGTCAGATGCTCCCGCCGTCGATCTGCCTGATCGATACCGGTGCGGCTGTCGCCCGTCAATTGCAGCGTTTACTCCGTGAACGTGGGCTTTTGGCCACTGGGCCGGCTCAAGAAACCCAGTTCTGGACAAGCGCCTTACCTGAACAGATGAGAAATATCCTACCTGCACTGTGGAATAAGTCTGGCGTTGTGCGAAGCTTTGCCCTGTAGAAAAATGTGTGTCCGTTCAAATGGGTTGAACTTTCACGTTGTGATCGGATTCATAACGCCTGCCTGATGGGGCACACAACAAATGACCTATGCATACGAAAATAGGATTTTCTTATGAAGCGCTTTTTAGGCTTGGCTGCTCTCGCAGCAACGGTTCTGGGGCACAGTTACACGGCACAAGCGGCCGGTATCGAGTTTGGGGTAGGGCATACAAGCCAATCGAGCATGACCTATCGCCTGGGTTTGAAGTCCGATTGGGACAAGAGCTGGCTACAAAGTGATGTCGGTCGCCTGACCGGCTATTGGGATGGTGCTTACACGTTCTGGGATGGCAAGAAGTCATCCAGCAGTAACAGCCTGTCGTTCTCCCCTGTATTTGTGTACGAATTTGCCGGCGAAACGGTGAAGCCTTACATCGAAGCGGGGATCGGCATGGCGTTGTTCTCCAAGACCGAAGTGGAAGAGCAAAAGCTGGGCACCGCGTTCCAGTTTGAAGACCGCATTGGTGTTGGCCTGCGTTTCAACGGTGGTCATGAAGTCGGGATTCGTGCGACGCATTACTCCAACGCCGGGCTTTCCAGTACCAATGACGGGGTTGAGAGCTACGCCCTGCATTACACAATGCCGCTGTAACCTCAGCGATACGCGGTGGCAATGCCTTGACGCTCGTTGAGGCATTCAACCTCACCCATTTCGAACTCGCGGCAAATCAGCGGACGCTTTTCGTAAATGGTGCACATCATGGTGTTGCGGTCCAGGGCTGCACACCAGCCATCGTCCAGGCGCAACATCACTTCGCCTCCCCAGTCATCGGTATCGATAAAACGCTCGGGCACACCCGTGTCTGTGATCAGCATCACTTCGAGCTGGCAACAGCACGCCGCGCAGGTCGAGCACGTGACGGCGGGTTCGGTTATTTCAGTCAACGGGATGGTGGTCATAGGCGCGCAGTGTAAGGCAGTGCCGCATCAAGGTGTGAAACAGCTGACAGCTGCACCTATCCGGCCGGGTGAGAAAATTTACCTGCCAGCCATTGCAGGGTTGGGAACAACGCCCCCCAAACAACCCCCAGCCCGATCAGGGTAGGCCACAGGCCCAATGGAAACGCCACGGCGTCCAGGCGCTGCCCTGCATAGTACGAAAGCGGACCTGCCACGGCGCCCAGCACTGCGCAAAGCCAGAGCGGTTTCGCGGTCCACGCCAGGCAATGATTCAAGGTAGTGGCCAACAGGGCCCACAGCAGCATCAGCCAGAACGGGATGATCTTTCCTGGACTGTCGAATGCAAACACGCCCGCGTTCAACAGAGCGCTGTCGATGACGCTGCCCAGCACGCACACCAGCAGCACCAGGCGGATGTCAGCTTTTATCCACAGCACTTGAATAACCAAGGCCGCGCCTGCCAGCAGGAGCCAGGCGCTGTGGCCGCCCAGCACGCAGGCAAACCAGCCGACCTGAAACAGCGCGGCGTTGGCCAGCGTCTTGTTAAGCATCGAGTCGGCCCAACAGCGGTTCGAGAGTGGCGCCCGGTTTGGCCAGCAGCAATTGCGCGGTGCCAATGCTGCGCTCCAGAAAGCCGCCTTCGCAGTAGCACAAGTAAAACTCCCACAGCCTCAGGAAGTATTCGTCGTAGCCCAACTCAGTCAAACGGCCATGGGCGCGTCGAAAATTCTCGCGCCACAGGTGCAGGGTTTTGGCGTAATGCAGGCCGAAGTCTTCCATGTGCATCAAGTTCATGTCGGTGTCCTGGCCGACGATTTCGAGCATCTTCTGCACGCTGGGCAAAGCTCCGCCGGGGAAAATGTAGCGCTGGATAAAATCCACACTGCGTTTTGCCTGCTCATAGCGTTGTTCGCGGATGGTGATGGCTTGCAGCAGCATCAAGCCGTGGGGCTTGAGCAAGTGGGAACACTGTTTGAAATAGCTGGGCAAAAAGCGGTGACCGACTGCTTCGATCATTTCGATGGACACCAGCTTGTCGTACTGCCCTGTCAGATCACGGTAATCCTCAAGCAGCAATGTCACTTGATCTTGTAGGCCAAGTGCATGGATGCGCGCGAGGGTGTAGTCGTACTGCTCCTTGGACAAGGTCGTGGTGGTGACTTTGCACCCGTATTGCTGAGCGGCAAACAACGCCATGCTGCCCCAGCCCGTTCCGATTTCCAGCAAATGGTCGTCGGCAGTCAGCCCGAGTTTCTGACAGATACGCGCCAATTTATTGAGCTGCGCCTGCTCCAGCGTGTCGTCGGGCGTAAGGAACTGGGCGGCGGAATACATCATGGTCGGGTCGAGAAACTGCTCGAACATCTCATTGCCCAGATCGTAGTGCGCGGCAATGTTTTTCTGCGAACCCTTGCGCGTGTTGCGATTGATCCAGTGCAGGCCCCGAATGAATGGGCGGCTCAGACGCGCCAGTCCTCCTTCCATGGCATCCAGCACTTCCATATTGCTGACCAGCACACGGATCACTTTTGTGAGGTCCGGGGAACTCCAGTAGCCATGGATAAAGGCTTCCCCGGCGCCAATCGAACCGTTGCTGGCGATCATGCCCCACACGCTGGCGTCGTGGATGTGAACCTCCGCCACAAGCCCCGCGCCATGGTCGCCGAATGTCCGGCGCTCGCCTTTTTCGACGACGGTCAGGTGGCCGTTTTTCAACTGGGCCAATTGGCGCATCACTCCGCGGCGCAATAGCGCGCTGGTCAGATTATGGGTACTCGACGATGACGATTTGCTCACCAGGCTAGGGCTTTTCATGGCGTTGTTCCTTGTTATGCGCAGTAGCAATGCGAAAGGCGCCATCGGCGGCCTGATGGGAAAAAATCGGTGTGCGCTTGAGAAAAAGCCGCACGGCTTGCCAGTAAATTGCCACGCACGTCTTCGCTGTCATCCATGGGAACTGGCGCACATAGCGATGCAGTCCCGCGCGGTCCAGCGACGTGCGTTGCAGATTGAGGGTGGCATCAAACAGTTTTAACTCACCTTGCCAGTCGGCCATGTGTACACCGAGGCGCGCGTCGGGAGCGCTGAAGCTCATGCGGTATTGCAGATCGCGCGGCAAAAACGGCGACACATGAAAAGCCTTGGCCACGGCGACGTGCTGAAAACCGTCACCTTGCGCCGGGAGAACATAGTGATAGCGCTCGCGCCAGGGCGTATTGGTCACTTCGCACAAGACAGCAGCCAAGGTGCCGTCCGCCTCAAAGCAGTAAAAAAAACTCACCGGGTTGAATGAAAGCCCCCAACTGCGCGGTTGCGTGAGCACGCGGATTGCGCCTTGCGGGGTGTGCCCCAACGCGATACCGACTTGTTGGCGCACCGCGTCGATCAGGCGCATGCCCGTCTGGGTGTACGTTTTCAGGTAATCGGTTTCACGGAAAGAGAAGGGCGCCAGTCGGCTTTTTCCGGCCAAAGGGGAGAGGCCCAAGACCGCCTCTTGTTCATCCAGGTCGAGATAAAGCAGCCCGATGCGGTAACGAAACGCATGGGCGGTGGGCGCGAAGCGCCGGTGGGCGATCCACCCGGTATACAGGGCGCTGTTCATAAGCGATGCCCGAAGGCGTTGGTCACACGTAATGCGCTGACCACACCATCTTCATGGAAACCATTGGCCCAGTAGGCGCCGCAAAAATAGCTGTTGTTCGCGCCCAGCAGTTCTTGCCAGCGCGCTTGTGCGGCAATGCCCTGCAAGCTGTATTGCGGGTGGGCATAGGTAAAGCTGGCCAGCACTGTTAGCGGGTCGATGGCTGAAGTTTGGTTAAGACTGACGCAGAACGTGGTTTCGCTCTGAATACCTTGCAGGATGTTCATGTTGTAGGTCACGGCAGCGCGTTTTTGTACGGCTGACCCCAGGCGATAATTCCAACTGGCCCAAGCGAGTTTTCGGTCAGGCAACAGGCGCGTATCGGTGTGCAGCACAACATCGTTGTCAGCGTAGGGCAGGGCGCCGAGGATTTCCTTTTCGGCCGTTGAGGGCTGGGCCAGCAAGGCGAGGGCCTGATCGCTGTGGCAGGCAAAAATCACTTTGTCGAATCGCTCAACACCGGCTGCCGTGTGGATCAGTACGCCTTGCTCGTAGCGCTCGACCTGAGTCACTGGGCAATTAAGGTGAATTCGATCAGCAAAGCCGGCACTCAGCGGTTTGACGTAAGCACTTGAGCCTCCTTCAATCACACGCCATTGCGGGCGATTACTGACGCTGAGCAGGCCGTGGTTCTTAAAGAAACGTACGAAAAATTGCAGGGGAAACGTCAGCATGTCGGCCAGTGACATGGACCAGATGGCGGCGCCCATCGGCACGATGTAGTGCTCAATGAAACGTTCGCCATAGCCGCGCTGTTGCAAATAGTCGCCGAGCCGGGTGTCAGCAGCGATACGCTGCTCGTCCAGGTCGCGGACGGCTTCGCGGTTAAAACGCAAAATGTCGCGCAACATGCCCCAAAAAGCAGGCGACAGCAGATTGCCGCGCTGGGCAAACAAGCTGTTGAGCGTATTGCCGTTGTATTCAAGCCGCGTGTCCGTATCGTGCACGGAGAAGCTCATTTCAGTGGCGTTGGAGCGCACCCCCAGTTGGTCCATCAGTTTGATGAAATTGGGGTAGGTCCAATCGTTGAAAACGATGAATCCCGTGTCGACCGCATAGGATTGCCCGTTGACGTCAACAGTGACGGTATGGGTGTGGCCGCCGACCCAGTCGCTGGCTTCAAACACCGTGATGTCGTGGGTCTTGTGCAGTAAATAGCCGCAGGTCAGGCCTGATATGCCGCTGCCGATAATCGCGATTTTCATGGGTGTGGTTGCTCGCCATTACGCGCAAGACGTTTGCCCAGCGCCACTTGCATGCGCTTGGGCAGGCTGGACAACAGGCGCAACAGCGCGATGAAAGGGGTTGGAAAGGCGATCTCCAGCGGGCGTTTCTCCAGACGCTGGGCAATATGGCTGGCTGCTTTGTCGGCAGACCAGCGCATGGGCATCGGAAAGTCATTTTTTTCAGTCAGCGGCGTGTCCACGAAGCCCGGGCTGACGAGGGTAACGTCCATCCCTTCATGGGCAAGATCCAGCCGCAGGGATTCCAGCAAGTAACGCAGCCCCGCCTTTGACGCGCCATAGGCGCCTGCCCGTGGCAGCGCCCAATAGGTGACGGAGCTCACAACGCCCACCAGATGTGGGCGCGAGCCGGCGCGCAGCAAGGGCAGCGCCGTCTCGATGCAATAACTGGTGGCCAATAAGTTGGTGCGTACGACGCGCTCGATCAGGGCGGCATCAAAGTGGTCGACGTCGATGTATTCGCAGGTGCCCGCATTGAGAATTACGGTGTCCAGCGCTCCCCAGGTCTGGGCAATGTGCATGCCGATCTCACGCACCTGAGCGCAGTCGGTCAAATCGCCGGGGACAACCAGAACTTGTCCGGGATAGCGCTCAGACAGGGCTGTAAGCGGTTGCGGGTTTCGTGCGCTGACGGCGAGCCGGGCGCCTGTTTCAAGCAGCACCTGAGCCAGATGCGCACCGATACCGCTGCTGGCTCCTGTGAGCCAGATTCTGCGCCCGTCAGTCATGACTCATCTCCAACATGTGCCTGGTAGGAAGATTTTTGAAGGCGCTGAGCGCGCGGTCGCGGCTTTGGCTCAAGTTCACGATAGGAGCAGGGTAGTTGACTGCGCCGAACAGGCCGCCCACTGAGGCCGGGTTATGCACCTGTTTTTTATTCAAATCAGCCAATTCGGGGAGCCAGTGTTTGATGAAGGTGCCTTCGGGATCGAAGCGCTCAGACTGACTCAACGGGTTGAAAATTCTGAAGTACGGGACGGAATCGGTACCGGTGGAAGAACTCCATTGCCAGCCGCCGTTGTTGGCTGCCAGATCGCCGTCAATCAAGTGCTGCATGAAAAAGCGTTCGCCTTCGCGCCAGTCAATCAGCAAGTTTTTGGTCAGGAACATCGCCACCACCATGCGCAGACGGTTGTGCATCCAGCCGGTTTCCAGCAGTTGGCGTATGGCGGCATCAATAATCGGGAAGCCGGTGCGGCCCTGTTTCCAGGCCGCCAACTCCTGAGGGGCCTCTCGCCACGGCAGAAATTCGGTCTCGGGGCGGAAGGCGCGATGCCGTGAGACGCGGGGGTAACCGACCAGAATGTGTTTATAAAACTCGCGCCACAGCAACTCGGTGATCCAGGTGGACGCGCCGGGGCTACCGCTTTCGAACTCGCCGTTGTTGCTCATGAGTGCTGCGTGCAGGCATTGACGCGGGGAAATTACGCCCGCCGCCAAGTAGGCGGAAAGCTGGCTGGTCCCCGGCTTGGCCGGCAGGTCGCGCTCATCCTTGTAATAGTGGATGTGTTCATCAGCGAAGCGCGCCAGGCGTGTTTGGGCTTCTTGCTCTCCGGCGGGCCACAGCGCACGCAGCGCGTCATCGGGCGTGGCAAACCCGTCGACTGCAGCAGGCACCGGGTCGCTTTGGATATTCAAGGGCGCTTGAACCGCAGGGGCGGCGAGTGTCTGCGGCAGGGCCATGTGCAAACGGTTGTAACAGACTCGGCGGAATTGGCTGAACACCTGAAAGTACGAGCCCGACTGGGTGAGGATGCTGCCCGGTTGAAACAGCAGTTGGTCGAGGTAGCTGTGGAAGGCGATGCCGTGGGCTTCGAGGGTTTGAGCCACCGCCGTATCGCGGCGGGTTTCATTGATGCCGTATTCCTGATTGGTGTGCAACGCTTGAATGCCTTGCTCTTGGCACAGCGTGAGGAGCACTGAAGGGACGTCTTCCCACGTGGCGGCGGTGCGAATCAAAAGAGGAATATTGAGCTGGCGCAAACGCTCGCTCAAGGTATGCACGTTGCGCAACCAGAAGTCGACTTTGCAGGCCGCGTCATCGTGCATCAGCCATTGTTGCGGGCTGATCACATAGACCGCCAGTGTGGGGCCACGCTCTGCGGCGGCGCTCAGGGCGGAGTTGTCCATGTGACGCAGGTCGCTTCGTAGCCAAAAAAGTTGCATGTCAGTTCCTTGAGCCCATTGCAGAGCGTTACAAAAGCCCGAGTTGGTTGAGACGTAGATGCGCTTCGACGGGGTCGTTGGCCAGGCACAGCCCTGCGATCTCGGTTGTGCTAACGGACAACACGTCGTAATGAATGCGTACCGCCGGACCGGCAATCAACGTCGGGCACTCGATGCCGTTGAGTAATTTGTTCAATGCCTGGGTGTTAATGGTCTTGCTGGAGTACAGCACCACCGCACGCGGCTCCAGCCGCTCAACCGCCAGGCCCAGCTCGCCCACCGGCAAAGGCGCATCGAACATTTCAACCGGGCAATGACTGCTGCTGATCAGCAAGGCGGTGAGCCACAGCTGGGGTTCGAAGGGCAGGTCCGAGTGGTTAACCAGCAGCACCGGCTCGCCTTTGAGCGAACGGTTGTTGTGATAAATGCGCGCGCCCAGCTTGCTGCGCAGCCAGGTGTGAAAGAACACCCGCTCCAGTTGGGCGCCGAACTGCCCTTGCCAGCGCTGTTCCAGTTCATCGAGCAGCGGCATCAACAGTCGCTCGCACAAGGGGCGTGTGGGGTAGAGCGACATGACTTGGTTGAAGCAATCATCGAGGCGGCGCTCGGCCAATTCACTGATGGCTTCAATCAGGGTATGACGCCATACCTGCCAGTCGCTGCCGGGTGCTTCGTCAGACGGACCGGGTGCATCAAGCAATGGCTTGATTTGGCTGACAGCCACGCCGCGGTTAAGCCACAGCACAATCTGCTGGATCCGCTGTATATGCTCTGTGGAAAACAGCCGATGCCCCTTGGCTGTGCGATGGGGCACGATCAATCCGTAGCGACGCTCCCAGGCGCGCAAGGTCACTGCGTTGACCCCCGTAATACGCGAAACATCACGTATGGGCAGCCAACCTTGTGCCAGTGCCTGGCTGTAGTCCGTATCAGGAGTATTGGACATAATCAGGTCGTCGTTCATGGTCAGATGGCATTGCGCAGGCTGAGGTTTTCCGGGTGCGGCTGCAGGTACACCTGACGCGAGATGTAGGGGTCCGGGTGCTGACGGAAGTGATGCTTGAGCAGGGTCAGCGGCACCACTAACGGCACGATGCCCTGCAAGTATTGGCCAATGATCTGCTGGATCTCTTGCTTGTCGGCACTGCTGATGGATTGCTTGAGGTAGCCGCTCAGGTGTTGCAGCACATTGGTGTGCGTGCGGCGGGTGGCACATCGTTTGAGGGCTTTCATCAGCTCGCTGAAGTACTGCGGTGCAATAGCGCGCGGGTCTTGTTTGCCAAGGCTGCCCAGTAAATTGCCCAGGGTTTTGTACTGGACCGGATGATTTGCCATCAGTTGATATTTATACCGGGCATGGAACTCGGTCAGGCTGCGCCGTGTGATGCCTTGTTTGAGCAGCGCTTGCCAGTCCCGGTAGGCGTAGACCCGGGTCATGAAGTTCTCGCGCAATACCGGGTCATTTAAACGACCGTCTTCTTCCACCGGCAGGTTGGGGTGCGCGTCACAGAAGGCGCGGGCGTATATGCCGCGGCCACTGAGTTCGGCCGGGCGGCCACCGTCCTGATAGACCTTGACCCGCTCCAGCCCGCAGGACGGGGACTTCTGCATAAAAATGTAGCCACAGATGTCGGTGTGTTCGGCCGCCATGTCCACCCCGTAGTCATGCAGGGGGCCGGTGACGTCCAGCGCGCTGTCGACACTGCCGACGGCCAGGGGCTGTTGCGGGTTGCCAATCAGACGGATGGGTTGACGGGGAATGCCAAGACCGATGGCCACCTCGGGGCACAGCGGCACAAATTCGAAATGTTCACTCAGGGCCTGGCTGCATAGGCGCGACTCTTTATGGCCGCCGTTAAAGCGAACTTCAGCTCCCAGCAGGCAGGCGCTGATGGCGATTTTCGGTTTGTCATGAGCTGAGACGGCGCTGGCCATGTGATGAACCTCCAAGAATTACTTGTACATCTTTTGTTTGATGTACAACTTAAGGTCATCATAGGCTTGATCTTGTACAAGTCAAATAGCTTGTACAAGTATTGGGTGTTTATGGGGGTATCGCATCCCGAGTAGGCTGCCCACGCCAAGGCCGTGTAGGCAGACGCCGCACGAGGCGGCGTCCGGGGAGCGTGTCCTGCGGGGCGTTATTCCAAATGCTCAAGCAACTTGCGGGCGGCGTCCTGGCCGCTGAGCCAGGCACCTTCGACCCGGCCAGACAAACACCAGTCGCCGCAGGCATATAAGCCCAGGTCTGAGTCTGCCAAAGCGCCCCATTCATGGGCCGTGGCGGGTCGTGCATAGAGCCAGCGGTGGGCCAGCGTAAAAATCGGGGCCGGTGTGGGGAAGTGCATCAACTCGGCAAAGGCGCCGTGCAGTTGCTCAATGACCGCTTCTTTGGGCAGGTCGAGGTTTTGTCGGCTCCAGGCGCTGGTGGCATGCAGCACCCAGGTGTCGGGCTGGTTGTCACGGCCCGGTTTGCTGCTGTTGCGTGCCAGCCAGTCCAGCGGGCTGTCTTGTACAAAACAGCCATCCATTTTGGTCGCCAGAGGGGTTTCAAAGGCCAGCGCCAACGCCCACGTGGGGTCCATCTTCACGCTGGCCACCATGCTGGCCAATTTAGGGGCCACGGCCAGTAACGCCGTGGCCTGTGGCGCGGGAGTCGCGATGATCACATGGCTGAAGGGGCCATGATCCTGACCATCTGCGTCTTGCAGGTGCCAGTGTGCCTCACCCTTGATCAGGTCGGTGATCCGGCAGGAAAAGGTCACGTGGGATTTGCCCAGCAGGCCGCGGGTGATCGCACTCATGCGCGGGCTGCCGACCCAGCGGGTTTGTTCGTCGGGGGAGGGAGTCAACTGGCCATGTTTGTGGTTGTACAGATGCGGTTCCCATTCACTGGCCCAGCCTTTGGCTTGCCAGCGTTGCACTTCTTCGACGAAACGTCGATCGCGGGCAGTGAAGTACTGCGCGCCCATGTCCAGGTTGCCTGCTTCACTGCGTTTGCTGGACATACGACCACCGCTGCCCCTGCTTTTATCGAACAGGTGCACCGTATGACCTGCTGTTTGAAGGGCGTGCGCTGCTGAAAGACCGGCAATGCCGGTGCCGATGATTGCGATGGGTACAGTCATAGTGGCCTCGATTCCTGTTTGCACAGACTACGCCGACGGTAATACCTGTACAAATCTATTTATTGGTATAAGTTTTAGCGTGCTCGCTGGGTCCATCTGGCCTATTCTTATACACAGCCGACGGCGCGACGAATTGGGGCTTTCTCTAAAAATAGACCAGTGCTTGCGATAAAACTTCCTGCGAGGTTGAACAGATGCACATATTGCTGACAGGCGGTACAGGCTTGATAGGGCGCCAGCTTTGTCGTCACTGGTTGGCCCAAGGTCATCGTTTGACGGTGTGGAGCAGACGCCCCGCGCAGGTGAGTGAACTCTGTGGAACAGGCGTCAGGGGCATCGCCACGCTCGAAGAGCTGGGGCAGGACCCCGTGGATGCCGTGATCAATTTGGCGGGGGCACCGATTGCGGATCGGCCCTGGACGCGCAAGCGCAAGATGTTGCTTTGGAGCAGTCGGATCACCCTGACCGAAACCCTGCTGGCATGGCTCGAAAGCCGCGAGCAGAAGCCTTCAGTGCTGGTCTCGGGGTCGGCAGTGGGGTGGTATGGGGATGGCGGTGAGCGCGAGTTGACCGAAGACGCCGCGCCGGTCAGTGAAGATTTTGCCAGTCACCTGTGCATCGCCTGGGAAGAGACCGCGCTGCGTGCGCAGGCATTGGGGATACGTGTGGTGTTGGTGCGCACCGGGCTGGTGTTGTCAGCCGAGGGCGGCTTTTTGTCACGCCTGTTGCTGCCCTTCAAGCTGGCGCTCGGCGGGCCGATAGGCAATGGTCGGCAATGGATGCCCTGGATTCATATCCAGGACCAAATCGCCCTGATTGATTTTCTTGTGCATGAGAATGCGGCAACCGGTCCTTATAATGCCTGCGCCCCGCACCCGGTGCGTAACGCCGAGTTCGCCAAAACCCTTGGCCGCGTGCTGCATCGCCCGGCCGTGATGCCCATGCCCGCGTTTGTATTGCGCGTATTGCTGGGCGAAATGTCGCAGTTGTTATTGGGCGGGCAGCGGGCGACCCCCGCACGCTTGCTCGAAGCCGGTTTCACTTTTCAGTTCACCGATTTGCGAGCGGCACTCGATGATGTGTCCGCCCGCCTCTGAAATAGGATGTTGCATGACCGACCACGCGCTGTTGCTGGTAAACCTGGGTTCACCGGCGTCTACGTCGGTAGCGGATGTTCGCAGCTACTTGAACCAGTTTTTGATGGACCCGTACGTGATCGACTTGCCATGGCCGGTTCGACGCTTGCTGGTGTCGCTGATCCTGATCAAACGCCCCGAGCAGTCGGCGCATGCCTACGCGTCAATCTGGTGGGATGAAGGTTCACCGTTGGTGGTGCTCAGCCGTCGTTTGCAGCAGGCCATGACCCGCGAGTGGAAGCAGGGGCCGGTGGAATTGGCGATGCGCTATGGCGAGCCGTCCATTGAAACCGTGCTGACCCGGCTGGCCGCTCAGGGCATCAAGAAGGTCACCCTTGCGCCGCTCTACCCGCAATTTGCGGACAGCACCGTGACCACGGTGATTGAAGAAGCCAAGCGGGTGGTCAAGGCTAAAAAGCTGCCGATTCAGTTCTCAATCCTGCAGCCGTTTTATGACCAGCCCGAGTATCTGGAAGCGATGGTGGCCAGTGCCAAACCGCATCTGGCGCAGGAATACGACCACCTGCTGCTGAGCTTCCACGGTTTGCCCGAGCGGCACCTGCACAAGCTCGACCCGACCGGTAATCACTGTTTCAAAAATGAAGACTGCTGCCAAAACGCGTCCCCTGCGGTGATGGCTACCTGCTATCGCGCGCAATGCCTGCGTACCGCTGAGTTGTTTGCGCAGCGAATGGGCTTGCCGGACGGTAAGTGGTCGGTGGCTTTTCAGTCCCGTTTGGGGCGCGCGAAGTGGATCGAACCCTATACCGAAGCGCGACTGGATGCGCTGGCCAAAGAGGGCGTGAAGAAAATTCTGGTGATGTGCCCAGCCTTTGTCGCCGACTGCATCGAGACGCTTGAAGAGATTGGCGATCGCGGTCGCGAGCAGTTTATCGAGGCGGGGGGCGAGGAGTTGGTGCTGGTGCCGTGCCTCAATGACAGCCCTGAATGGGCGGCTGCGTTGAATACGTTATGCGAAAGGGCGCCGCTGGCGCTGTGAAATAAAAAACCCTCTCCCGAGGGGAGAGGGTTGCAGGTGACGCAGGCCGGTTTAGATAATCGGCTCGTCACCTTTTTTCTTTTTCCAACTGTCGTTACCCGGCAGGAGCAGGTTCAGCGCTATCGCCACAATGGCGCACAGCGCGATGCCCTTGAGACCGAAGTCTTCAGGGCCCATCCCGGTGCCGATCAGCACACCGCCAATACCGAACACCAACGTGACCGAAACAATCACCAGGTTGCGTGCCTCGCTCAGGTCTACCTGATGACGGATCAGGGTGTTCATCCCCACCGCCGCGATCGAGCCGAACAGCAGGCACAAAATCCCGCCCATGACCGGCACTGGAATGCTTTGCAGCAGTGCGCCGAACTTGCCGATAAATGCCAGGCTGATGGCAAAGATGGCCGCCCAGGTCATGATTTTCGGGTTGTAGTTCTTGGTCAGCATCACGGCGCCTGTCACTTCGGCGTAGGTGGTGTTGGGTGGGCCGCCCAGCAGACCAGCAGCCGTGGTGGCAATACCGTCACCGAACAGGGTGCGGTGCAGGCCGGGCTTTTTCAGGTAGTCGCGACCGGTCACGCTGCCCACGGCAATCACGCCGCCAATGTGCTCAATGGCCGGGGCCAATGCCACCGGGACGATAAACAGAATCGCCTGCCAGTTGAACTCCGGCGCCGTGAACTGCGGCAAGGCAAACCAGGGGGCTGCGGCAATTTTGGCCGTGTCGACCACGCCAAAATAGAAGGCCAGGGCAAACCCCACCAACACACCGGCAATGATCGGAACCAGACGGAAAATCCCTTTACCGAACACCGCCACGATCAGGGTGGTCAGCAAGGCTGGCATCGAGATCATCATGGCGGTCTGGTAGTGGATCAGCTCGGTGCCATCTTCAGCGCGGCCCATGGCCATGTGCGCGGCAATCGGTGCCATCGCCAGACCGATGGAGATAATCACCGGGCCAATGACCACGGGCGGGAGCAGGCGATCAATGAAACCGGTGCCCTTGAGCTTTACCGCGAAACCGAGAAAGGTGTACACGAAACCGGCTGCCATCACGCCGCCCATGGTCGCCGCCAGGCCGAATTGACCCTTGGCGAGAATGATCGGGGTAATGAAAGCGAAACTCGAAGCCAGAAAGACCGGCACCTGGCGCCGGGTCACGATCTGGAACAGCAGAGTCCCGAGACCCGCCGTGAACAGCGCAACGTTAGGGTCCAGGCCTGTAATCAAAGGCATCAACACCAACGCGCCAAAGGCCACGAAGAGCATCTGCGCGCCAGAGAGGATCTGGCGCCAGAGCGGGTCGTTGAACTCGTCCTGCATGTTATGCGTCCTTTTGCTTGGTGCCGAAGATCTTGTCGCCGGCATCGCCCAAGCCCGGAATGATGTAGCCGTGTTCGTCCAGACGGTTATCGATGGACGCTGTGTAGATGGTGACGTCCGGGTGAGCGGCTTCTACCGCAGCGATCCCTTCGGGGGCGGCAACCAGCACCATGGCGCGGATCTCTTTGCAGCCGGCTTTTTTCAGCAGGTCAATGGTTGCAACCATCGAAGAACCGGTGGCCAGCATCGGGTCGATGATCATCGCCAGACGCTCGTCGATTTCCGGTACGAGTTTTTCCAGATAAGTGTGGGCCTGCAGGGTTTCTTCGTTACGGGCAACGCCGACGGCGCTGACTTTGGCGCCCGGGATCAGGCTCAGCACACCTTCGAGCATGCCGATGCCGGCGCGCAGGATAGGCACGACGGTAATTTTCTTACCGGCGATTTTCTCAACGTGGACAGGGCCGCTCCAGCCTTCAATCTCGTAGGTTTCGAGCGTCAAATCGCTGGTGGCTTCATAGGTCAGCAACGCGCCGACTTCCTGAGCGAGCTCGCGGAAGTTCTTCGTGCTAATGTCGGCACGGCGCATAAGGCCGAGCTTGTGACGGATCAGCGGATGGCGGATCTCACGGATAGGCATAGGGAAAAGCTCCGGGGGCAGGCAAAAAAACCGGCCTAGATTAATCTAATCCGGGGTGATGTCCTATAGACATAACAGCACGTTAGTCCATAAATGCTTGATCTGAGCCATGCGGATGCGTACCTTTGCCCGCTTTTCTTGAGCAACCCCCCCTGGAGAGCGTCATGTCTGCTGATCTCGAGCATATCCGTCAAGTCATGCGAGAGGCTGACTGCCTGTACACCGAAGCTGAAGTCGAGGCGGCCATTGCCCGTGTTGGCGCGCAAATCACGGCCGACATGGCCGAGATGAATCCAGTGGTTTTTTGTGTGATGAACGGCGGGCTGATTTTTGCCGGCAAGCTGCTCACGCATTTGAAATTTCCGCTTGAGTCGTCTTACCTGCACGCCACGCGCTACCGTAATCAGACCAGCGGTGGCGATCTGTTCTGGAAGGCCAAGCCGGAAGTGTCGTTCATGGACCGCCATGTGCTGATCATCGACGACATTCTGGATGAAGGTCACACCCTGAGCGCCATTGTGGATTTCTGCAATCACGCTGGCGCACGTCAGGTGCACACGGCGGTGTTGATCGACAAAGAACACGACCGCAAGGCAAGTGCCGGGCTCAAGGCCACTTACGAAGGCCTGCCGTGCATCGACCGCTACGTATTCGGTTATGGCATGGACTACAAAGGCTACTGGCGTAACGCCGCCGGCATTTATGCCGTTAAAGGTTTGTAAACAAGGACGTTGAAACCATGACTACCCCCAGCTTTCTCGATCAGACACTGTTTAACGAACTGGCCGAGAAGGCTGCCGGTAACCCTCGTGGTCGCCAGCACCACAACCTGCATCAGATGCAGGAGCCTTGTCATCGCATGGTGGTGGGCCTGCAACCCGCCACGTACATCCCGCCCCACTGTCACCTGAGCAGCGACAAGGCTGAAACCCTGTTGGTGCTCAGGGGCAAGCTGGGGGTGCTGATTTTTGACGGCAACGGTCAGTTGCTCGAAACGCGCGTGTTGATGGCCGGGGGCGAAAGCCTCGGCGTAGACCTGCCGCCGGGAGTATTTCATGGCCTTGTGGTGCTTGAGCCTGACAGCGTGATGTTCGAGTGCAAAGCCGGACCCTATCGCCCTGTCGGGGATGGCGAACTGGCACCTTGGGCGCCTCGCGAAGGTGAGCCTGAAGTGGCCCAGTACCAGGCCTGGATGCGCGCGCAGTTCGATTGATCCGGGCAATAATGGCTTTTCAATATTAGGTGTTGCTCCTGTCCCTGGCATAAGATTCGCGGTCTGACGATTGCAATCGGAATTGCTTGGCATGCTGGCTATTTTCCTTCAGACCCTGACCATCACTGCGCCCGTATTTGCCATGCTGTTTGTGGGGGTAGTGCTCAAGCGTGTCGGCTGGATCAATGACAGCTTCATCCATACTGCGTCGGCTCTGGTGTTTAACGTCACCATGCCGGCGTTGTTGTTTCTGGGCATTGTGCACGCGGACCTTAATGCCGCCTTGCAGCCTAAAGTCTTGGGCTACTTCACGGTGGCGACCCTGGTGAGCTTCGCGTTGGCCTGGGGCTGGTCGATCTGGCGGTGCCCACGCGAAGACCGTGGCATCTACACGCAGGGCGCTTTTCGCGGCAATAACGCGGTGATCGGGCTGGCGCTGGCCGCCAGTATGTACGGCGCCTACGGCATCTCGTTGGGGGCTGTGCTCGCGGCGCTGGTGATCCTGCTGTACAACACGTTGTCGACCATCGTGCTGGCCGTGTACAGCCCGGTGATCAAATCCGACCCGTGGAGCATCTGCAAAAGCGTGTTTCGCAACCCGCTGATTATCAGTGTGCTGGCAGCCGTGCCGTTTGCTGCATTCAAGATAGTGTTGCCCGGCTGGTTGCAGGCATCCGGGGAATATCTGGCTGCGATGACCTTGCCGTTGGCGCTGATCTGTATCGGCGGCACGTTGTCACTCGCGGCCCTGCGCAAAAGTGGCGATCTGGCCTTCAGCGCCAGCTTGCTGAAGATGATTGGCCTGCCGCTCATTACCACGTGGGGCGCATGGTTGTACGGTTTTCGCGGGCCGGAACTGGGCACGCTGTTTCTGTATTTCGCCAGCCCGACTGCCGCGGCCAGTTTTGTCATGGCGCGCGCCGCCAATGGCAATCATGAACTCGCGGCTGCCATCATCGTGATCACCACGGTGATGGCGGCGGTCACGACCAATATCGGGATTTTTGTCTTGCAGTGGGGCGGCTGGATTTAAGCGTCGTAGCTGTCGATGACTTCTTGCGCTGCCCGAAACGCATCAATGGCCGCCGGAACCCCTGCGTACACCGCGCAATGCAGCAGGGCTTCGCGGATCTCCTCTACGCTGCAGCCGTTGTTCAGCGCGCCGCGCACGTGGCCTTTGAGTTCCTGAGGGCACTTGAGCGCGGTCAGGGTGGCCAGGGTGATCAGGCTGCGGGTCTTGAGGGGCAAGCCTTCTCGGTTCCACACACCGCCCCATGCGTGCTCGTTGACGAAGTCTTGCAACGGCTGCGTGAAGTCAGTGGCGTTGCCCTGGGCGCGGTCCACAAATTCATCGCCCATCACCTGGCGGCGCATTTCAAGTCCGGTCTTTTTATTATTCAAGGGAAGACTCCTTAGTGTTGTCGACGCCACGCGCGCAGGGTACTGAACAGCACATACACCAGCAGCGCCGGCAGGATAAAAAACAGCATCAGGTGTTCGAGTTTTCCGGCCAGCGGCATGCCGGTGGTGAACGACACGACATGCAGCCCGTAGACGAGATACAACCCCAGAAGCAACACGCCTTCTGCCCGCGTGACGCGGTAGCCGCTGTAGAAAATGGGCAGGCACAAGGCCGCGACCCCGAGCATGACGGGCAAGTCGAAGGCCAGGGCGTTCGGTGAAACGGACAGCGGCGCGGGGGACACCAGTGCGGTGATGCCCAGCACGCCCAGCAGGTTGAAGACGTTGCTGCCGATCACGTTGCCCACGGCAATTTCACGTTGTCCGCGAAAGGCGGCAATCAGCGAGGTGGCCAGCTCCGGCAGCGACGTGCACACGGCAACGATGGTCAGGCCGATGATGCGCTCCGACAGCCCCAGCTGCGTCGCGACATCAACCGCGGCGCCTAGCAATAGCCGACCGGCAAGCCCGAGCAGGAGCAGGGCGCAGAGCATCATCAGCACATTGCGCAGCCAGGAATGCTGGGGTTGGTCGTGACTGACATGATGATGGCTGCCATGGCGCGACTGGCGCAGCAACAGGCCCAGGTAGCCTGTCAGGCCGCACAGCAAGATTACGCCGTCCAGCCGGTCGAGTTCCGTGTTGAGGGCCAGGGCGAACACCAGTGCGCTGGCAATCACCATCAGCGGGATGTCCAGGCGTACCAGCTGGCGAGAGACGCGCAACGGGATAATCAGTGCGGAAAGCCCCAGGGTGACCAGCACGTTGAAGATGTTGCTGCCGATCACGCTGCCGACGGCAATGTCCGGGGTGTCATTGAAGGCGGCTTGCAGGCTGACGGTCATTTGCGGGGCGCTGCTGCCCAGTGCGACCACGGTCAGGCCGATCAGCAATGGGCGGACTTTGAGCGTGGCTGCCATGCTGACGGCGCAGCGCACCAGCAGTTCTGCACCGGCGACCAGCAGGCCGAGACCGCAGAGCAATTGCAGCAGGTTCCATGTCGATAACGCGTTCAAGCCCAAATCGCAGCCACTCCCTGATTAATCGCTCAAGCCCTGGATTCGGACATTGGCGGTGCCGCTGCGCAGCATACCCAACTGCCGGGCGGCCTGGCGCGAAAGATCAATCAATCGGCCACGGGTGTGAGGGCCGCGATCATTGATGCGCACCACAACCGATTTGTTATTGCTCAGATTGGTGACCAGGACGCGGCTGCCGAACGCCAGTTGGCGATGGGCGGCGCTGAGGGCGTGCTGATCGAAAGGTTCGCCGCTGGCAGTACGTTTGCCATGGTGGCGGGCGCCGTAATAAGAGGCAACGCCGGTTTTGTCATAGCCGCGCGGGTCTATGTCGTGACTGGCACAACCCGCGAGCAGGCTCAGCAGGGCGCAGGCGCCGAGTAGCTGCTTCATGGGGGGGGAATCCTCGTAAGCGTATTAACCGGTGTAGCCGCTGACGAGGTGCCAGGCTGCGACAAGGCCGGGTGAGGCCTTCCCGATAAAGGGGGCTGCTTCGCAACCCCTCGCAGCCTGAGGCCTCGTCCGTGACCACAGGTATCGTGTGTAGCCGGTGCGTTAGCCTTCGAGTTTGCTCTTGAGCAATTCGTTGACTTGTTGCGGGTTGGCTTTGCCTTTGGAGGCTTTCATGGCCTGGCCGACAAAGAAGCCGAACATTTTGCCGCGCTTGGCTTCGTCTGCCGCACGGTATTGCTCAACTTGCTCGGCGTTGGCCGCCAGCACTTCATCCAGCACTTTTTCAATCGCGCCGCTGTCGGTCACTTGCTTGAGGCCGCGTTTTTCGATGACGTCGTCTGCGCTGCCTTCGCCGTTGGCCATGGCTTCAAGCACCACTTTGGCGATCTTGCCGGAGATGGTGTTGTCCTTGATGCGCTGCAACATGCCGCCCAGTTGTTCGGCCGTAACCGGCGACTGGTCGATGTCCAGGCCTTGTTTGTTGAGCAGGCTGCCCAGCTCGACCATGACCCAGTTGGCGGCCAGTTTGGCGTCACCGCTGATGCTGACCACTTTTTCGAAGTAGTCCGCTTGCTCGCGGCTGGAAGCCAAGACGCTGGCGTCATAGGTCGACAGGCCGAACTGCGACTGGAAACGCTCGCGCTTTTGCGGCGGCAGTTCCGGCAGGGTGGCGCGAACGTCTTCGATGAACGAGTCTTCGATGACGACCGGCAGCAGGTCCGGGTCCGGGAAGTAACGGTAGTCGTTGGCTTCCTCTTTGCTGCGCATGGCGCGGGTTTCGTCTTTGTTCGGGTCGTACAGGCGGGTTTGCTGAACCACCTTGCCGCCGTCTTCGATCAGCTCGATCTGGCGTTGTACTTCGCTGTTGATCGCCTTTTCGATAAAGCGGAACGAGTTGACGTTCTTGATCTCGCAGCGGGTGCCGAACTCGGCCTGGCCCACCGGGCGAATCGACACGTTGCAGTCGCAACGCAGCGAGCCTTCGGCCATGTTGCCATCGCAGATGCCCAGGTAGCGCACCAGGGCGTGCATGGCCTTGACGTAAGCGACTGCTTCTTTGGCGCTGCGCATGTCCGGCTCGGAAACGATTTCCAGCAGCGGGGTGCCCGCGCGGTTCAGGTCGATACCGGTCGAGCCGCTGAAGTCTTCGTGCAGGCTCTTGCCGGCATCTTCTTCAAGGTGCGCACGGGTAATGCCCACCCGTTTGACCGTGCCGTCTTCCAGTGTGATGTCCAAATGACCCTTGCCGACGATCGGCAATTCCATCTGGCTGATCTGGTAGCCCTTGGGCAGGTCCGGGTAGAAATAGTTTTTACGGGCGAAGACGTTGTGCTGACCGATCTCAGCGTCCACCGCCAGGCCAAACATCACGGCCATGCGCACGGCTTCTTCGTTGAGCACCGGCAATACGCCCGGCATGCCCAGGTCAACCAGGCTGGCCTGGGTGTTCGGCTCCGAGCCAAAAGTGGTGGCGCTACCGGAGAAAATCTTCGATTGGGTGGCGAGCTGGGAGTGAATTTCCAGCCCGATCACAACTTCCCATTGCATATGTTTCTCCTCAGAAGCCGGCAGGTGAGCGCGTGTGCCAGTCAGTGTTCAACTGGTACTGGTGAGCGACGTTGAGCAGGCGACCTTCCTGGAAGTAAGGTGCCAGCAACTGCACGCCCACTGGCAAGCCGTCGACAAAACCGGCTGGCATCGACAGGCCTGGCAGGCCCGCGAGGTTGGCGGTGATGGTGTAGACGTCTTCCAGGTAGGCCGAGACCGGGTCGCTGTTTTTAGCGCCGATTTTCCAGGCCGGGTTAGGCGTGGTTGGGCCGAGGATGATGTCGACTTCATTAAAGGCAGCCATGAAGTCGTTTTTGATCAGGCGGCGGATTTTTTGCGCTTGCAGGTAGTACGCATCGTAGTAACCGGCCGACAGCGCATAGGCGCCCACCAGAATCCGGCGCTGCACTTCAGGGCCGAAGCCTTCGGCGCGCGAGCGCTTGTACAGGTCGGTGAGGTCTTTCGGGTCTTCGCAGCGATGGCCGAAGCGCACGCCGTCAAAACGCGACAGGTTGGAAGACGCTTCTGCCGGCGCGATCACGTAGTACGCAGGGATCGCGTGCTGCATGTTGGGCAGGCTGATGGGCTTGATCACGGCGCCGAGTTTTTCGAGTTCTTTGATGCTGGTGTGCACCAGCTCCGCGATGCGCGGGTCGAGGCCCTCGCTGAAGAACTCTTTCGGTACGCCAATGCGCAGGCCTTGCAGCGAAGTGTTCAGGTTGGCGCTGAAGTCCGGCACGGGCTCATCGATGCTGGTGGAATCTTGCGGGTCGAAACCGGCCATGCCTTGCAGCAGGATGGCGCAGTCTTCAGCCGTGCGCGCCAACGGGCCGCCTTGGTCGAGGCTGGAGGCGTAGGCAATCATGCCCCAGCGCGAGACGCGACCGTAGGTCGGTTTCAGGCCGGTGAGGTTGGTCAACGCGGCGGGCTGACGGATCGAACCGCCAGTGTCGGTGCCGGTAGCGGCTGGCAACAGGCGGGCGGCTACTGCGGCGGCCGACCCTCCGGACGAACCGCCGGGCACGTGCTCGAGGTTCCACGGGTTTTTGACGGCGCCGTAGTAGCTCGATTCGTTGGCCGAGCCCATCGCGAACTCGTCCATGTTGGTCTTGCCCAGGCTCACCGCGCCGGCAGCGGCCAGCTTGGACACTACCGTGGCGTCGTACGGGGCCTTGAAGTTGTCGAGCATCTTCGAGCCGCAGCTGGTGCGCACGCCGAGGGTGCAGAACAAGTCCTTGTGACCGATTGGCGCACCCAGCAGGGCGCCGGTTTCACCGTTGGCGCGACGTGCGTCGGCGGCCTTGGCCTGCTCCAGGGCGAGGTCTTCGGTGAGGGTAATAAAGCTGTTGAGCTGCGGGTCCAGTTGGGCGATTCGCGCCAGCAGGGTTTTGGTCAGCTCTTCAGACGAAAACTTTTTATCGGCGAGTCCGCGGGCGATCTCGGCCAGAGTCATTTGATGCATGCAGGCTCTTCCTTTTACTCGATGACCTTGGGAACCAGATAGAGGCCGTTTTCGACCGCTGGCGCGATGGACTGGTAAGCCTCGCGGTGATTGGTTTCAGTCACGACGTCTGCACGCAGGCGCTGGCTGGCTTCCAGGGGGTGGGCCAGCGGCTCGATACCGGTGGTGTCGACAGCCTGCATCTGGTCAATCAGCCCCAAAATGCTGTTAAGGGCTTCGGTGGTGCGTGGCAGATCGGCATCATTCAGACCCAGGCGGGCCAAATGAGCGATTTTTTCCACGTCGGAGCGTTCAAGCGCCATGGGATTCTCCAGTGGAAAACAAGACGGATGCTATCCGTGTGTTAGATTGTCGGAACACTACCGCATTTCTACGGTCATATGGCCGCGATTGTGGGGGCTGGTGCTCGGAAAAGCGGCCAATTTAACATATTGGCGCCTTGCCCAAAATCCCTGTCGTTGTTAGAGTTTGCCGCACTTTTTTACCCACGCGTTGCCTAGGGTCCCTTTCCCATGTTCAAGAAACTGCGTGGCATGTTTTCCAGCGATCTTTCCATCGACCTGGGCACTGCCAACACCCTTATTTACGTGCGCGAGCGCGGTATTGTCCTGAATGAGCCATCGGTTGTGGCTATTCGGACACACGGTAACCAGAAAAGTGTCGTTGCCGTCGGCACCGAGGCCAAGCGCATGCTGGGCCGTACACCGGGCAACATTGCAGCCATTCGTCCGATGAAGGACGGCGTGATCGCTGACTTCAGCGTGTGCGAAAAAATGCTGCAGTACTTTATCAACAAGGTTCACGAGAACAGCTTCCTGCAGCCAAGCCCTCGGGTTCTGATTTGCGTGCCGTGCAAATCGACTCAGGTTGAGCGTCGCGCCATTCGTGAGTCGGCACTGGGTGCCGGCGCCCGTGAAGTCTTCCTGATTGAAGAACCGATGGCCGCTGCCATCGGCGCCGGCTTGCCGGTTGAGGAAGCTCGCGGCTCGATGGTGGTCGATATCGGTGGCGGTACCACTGAAATCGCGCTGATCTCCCTGAACGGTGTGGTTTACGCCGAATCCGTACGGGTTGGCGGCGACCGCTTCGACGAAGCGATCATCACCTATGTGCGCCGTAACTACGGCAGCCTGATCGGTGAATCGACCGCCGAGCGCATCAAGCAGGAAATCGGCACGGCCTATCCGGGCGGTGAAGTGCGTGAAGTAGACGTGCGCGGCCGTAACCTGGCTGAAGGCGTTCCACGTGCCTTCACTCTGAACTCCAATGAAGTGCTTGAAGCCCTGCAAGAGTCGCTGGCGACCATCGTTCAGGCCGTTAAAAGCGCGCTGGAACAATCCCCGCCAGAGCTGGCGTCGGACATCGCCGAGCGTGGCCTGGTGCTGACCGGTGGTGGCGCATTGTTGCGTGACCTCGACAAGTTGCTGGCCCAGGAAACCGGTTTGCCGGTCATCGTTGCCGAAGACCCGCTGACCTGCGTTGCGCGTGGTGGTGGCCGTGCGCTGGAAATGATGGATAAGCACACCATGGATCTGCTCTCCAGCGAATAATATCGGTGGTTGCAGTTCGAGGGTTATCACCAAAAGGTAGCACTTTGCTGTGCTGCCTTTTGGCGTTTATCTTTTGTCAATCTTCATCCAGGCCGCTTGAAGCCGTATGAATACATTGAATCCTTGCCCCGGAGGAGCGGCTTATTAAACCGCTCTTTTCCAAAGGCCCCTCTTTGGGCGTGCGCCTGTTGGTGCTGGTCGTGCTATCGGTCGCGCTGATGGTGGTCGATGCCCGTTTCACGTTGCTCAAGCCGGTGCGCAGTCAAATGTCGCTGGTGCTGATGCAGACCTACTGGATTACCGATCTGCCGCAACGTCTGTTCCAGGGCGTCGCCAGTCAGTTTGGTAGCCGGACGGAGCTGGTCGCCGAGAACGAGAAGCTCAAGACTGAAAACCTTCTGCTGCAAGGGCGTATGCAAAAACTCGCCGCCCTGACCGAGCAAAACGTTCGCCTGCGCGAGTTGCTGAATTCCTCTGCGCTGGTCAACGAAAAGGTTGAAGTGGCCGAGCTGATCGGCATGGACCCCAACCCGTTTACTCATCGCATCATCATCAACAAGGGTGAGCGCGACGGCGTGGTGCTCGGTCAACCGGTGCTCGATGCCCGCGGGCTGATGGGGCAAGTGGTCGAGTTGATGCCCTACACCTCGCGGGTTTTGCTGCTGACCGACACCACCCACAGCATTCCGGTACAGGTCAACCGCAACGGGCTGCGTGCAATTGCCAGTGGCACGGGCAACCCCGAACGCCTGGAATTGCGCCATGTGGCCGACACGGCGGATATCAAAGAGGGCGACCTGCTGGTCAGCTCGGGTCTGGGGCAACGCTTCCCGGCGGGCTATCCGGTCGCAACGGTCAAGGAAGTGATTCACGACTCGGGCCAGCCATTCGCTATTGTGCGGGCCGTGCCGACAGCCGCTCTGAACCGCAGCCGTTACTTGCTGTTGGTCTTCAGCGACAGCCGCACCCCTGAAGAGCGCGCCAACGACGCGGCTCAAGCCCAGGAAGCCGAAAACAACGGCGAGCCGCAGCCCATTATTCCGGCGACTGTGCCCAAGCCCGTGCCTGCATCCGTGCCCGCCGTGGCCCCGGCGCCCGCGGTCACCACGCCAGCAACGCCTGCGCCCGCCGCCGGAGCGGTCAAAAAACCTGCGCCCGTTGCAACACCCGCCGCAGCCACGCCGCCAGCCGCTGCGCCGGCCACCACCCGGGAGAGGCAATAATGGCGGGTATCCGTTCACGTAATGGCTGGATCATCTGGCTGACGTTTGCCATTGGCGTCTTGCTCAGCGTTTCGCCAATGCCGCAGTTCATGGAAGTGTTCCGTCCGCTGTGGCTGGCGTTGTTGCTGGCTTTCTGGGCGCTGTACATGCCGCACAAGGTGGGCATGGTCACCGCGTGGTGCCTGGGCCTGGTTGAAGACGTGGTTTACGGCACGCTGCTGGGGCAGAACGCTTTGATCCTGACCCTGATCACCTTCCTCGTGCTGTCCCTGCAACAGCGCCTGCGCATGTTCCCGATGTGGCAGCAAAGCCTGGTGTTGCTGGTCATCTTTGGCCTGGCCCAGTTGGCGCAATTGTGGCTCAGCGCCTTGACCGGGAACCGTCAGCCAACCCTGGCGCTGGTGCTGCCTGCACTGGTCAGCGCCTTGTTGTGGCCTTGGGTCAGCTACGGGCTGCGCGGGCTGGTTCGACGTTTCAAAATCAATTGATGGAAGCGTGAGCCATTTCCTGGTTTGCGCACACTGACAGGGAGATGTCTCGATGACTTCGCTTTATCTGGCCTCAGGCTCACCCCGCCGACGCGAGTTACTGACTCAAATCGGCGTGCCCTTCAGCACCGTCAGTGCTGCCATCGACGAAACCCCTTTGGTCAATGAGGCCGCCACGGCGTATGTCGAGCGGCTGGCGCGCGAAAAAGCGCGTGCAGGTTATAAGCACGTCATGGTGTCGTCTCCGGGCGATGCTTTTTGCGTGTTGGGCGCTGACACCGCCGTGGTGCTGGACGGACAGATTCTTGGCAAACCCGTCGACGAAGCCGATGCCTTGGCTATGCTCATGGCGTTATCTGGCCGCGAGCATGAAGTCTTGACCGCCATTGCCCTGATTGATGCAACCCGCTGCGAAACCCGTGTGGTGCGCAGCGCAGTGCGTTTCAGAAACATCAGCACACAAGAGGCTGCGCGTTACTGGGCCAGCGGCGAACCGCTGGATAAAGCCGGTGGCTACGCGATTCAGGGGCTGGGCGCGGTATTTGTGTCCGGGCTTGAGGGCAGCTATTCCGCTGTCGTGGGCTTGCCCGTGTGCGAAACCGCAGAACTGCTGGGACATTTCGGCATACCCTGTTGGCAAACCCTTTCCGTGCGCTAACTATTGCACCCATGAAACGTGGCACTACTGTGATGACGCCTGAACGAGACCCAGCCATGAGTGAAGAGATCCTGATCAACATCACGCCGATGGAATCGCGCGTGGCGGTGGTAGAAAACGGTGTTTTGCAAGAGGTGCATGTCGAGCGCACCCAGCGCCGAGGCATTGTCGGCAACATTTATAAAGGCAAGGTCGTTCGTGTTTTGCCCGGCATGCAAGCGGCATTCGTGGACATCGGCCTGGACCGTGCGGCATTCATCCATGCTTCCGAAATCTCCCTGCGTGAAGGTCAGGCGGTCGAAAGCATCAGCTCGCTGGTTCATGAAGGCCAAAGCCT
Organism: Pseudomonas lundensis; assembly: GCF_015377145.2. Lineage (NCBI taxonomy): Bacteria > Pseudomonadati > Pseudomonadota > Gammaproteobacteria > Pseudomonadales > Pseudomonadaceae > Pseudomonas > Pseudomonas lundensis. The sequence goes on along the minus strand of NZ_CP062158.2, from coordinate 3,957,865 downwards.
GGTGGTGCAGGTCACCAAAGACCCGATCGGCTCCAAAGGCGCACGGTTGACGACCCAATTGTCGATTCCTTCGCGTTATCTGGTGTACATGCCGCGCACGGCCCATGTCGGCATCTCCCTGAAGATCGAAGACGAAGCCGAACGGGACCGCCTCAAACAGGTGGTCAGTGATTGCGTGGCGCAGGAAGGTATCAAGGAAGCGGGCGGTTTCATCCTGCGTACAGCGGCCGAAGGCGCGGGCGCGGATGAAATCCTGATGGACATTCGCTACCTGCGTCGCCTGTGGGACCAAATCGGTGCCCAGATCAAAACCGTCGGCGCTCCGACGGTCATTTATGAAGACCTGGGCCTGGCCTTGCGTACCCTGCGCGACCTGGTCAGCCCGAAGATTGAAAAAATCCGCATCGACTCCCGCGAAACCTTCCAGAAAACCACGCAGTTCGTGGCTGAGCTGATGCCAGAAATTGCGGACCGTCTGGAGCATTACCCCGGCGAACGGCCGATCTTTGATTTGTACGGCGTTGAAAGCGAAATCCAGAAAGCCCTCGACCGCAAAGTGCCACTCAAGTCGGGCGGCTATCTGGTGGTGGACCCGGCTGAAGCCATGACCACCATTGACGTCAACACCGGCGCGTTCGTGGGGCATCGCAATCTTGAAGAAACCATCTTCAAGACCAACCTCGAAGCGGCAACGGCCATTGCGCGTCAACTGCGTCTGCGCAACCTGGGCGGCATCATCATCATCGACTTCATCGACATGGAAGACGAAGAGCACCAGCGGCAGGTGCTGCGCACGCTCGAAAAGCAACTCGAACGCGATCACGCCAAAACCAACATCATCGGCATTACCGAGTTGGGGTTGGTGCAAATGACCCGCAAGCGGACCCGTGAGAGCCTCGAACAGGTGCTCTGTGAACCCTGCGTGTGCTGCCAAGGGCGGGGCAAGTTGAAAACCCCGGAAACCATCTGCTACGAAATATTCCGTGAAATCCTGCGCGAAGCCCGTGCGTATCAAGCCGAGGGGTATCGCGTGCTGGCCAGTCAGCGCGTGGTTGACCGGTTGCTGGATGAAGAATCGGGCAATGTGGCGGAGTTGGAAGGGTTTATCGGGCGTACGATCCGCTTTCAAGTGGAAACCATGTACTCCCAGGAACAATACGACGTGGTGCTGCTCTGAAGTTGCACGGGATGTCCGGATTTAAAAAGGGGGCTGCATTCAGCCCCTTCGATCATTACTGAAGGGGCCACCTGACATGGAGCGTCTGACACGCTTTTTTGCCGCGCTGACCCGCTGGGGATTAAGTCTTTGTGCGTTATTGCTGGTGCTGACGGCGCTCTACGTCAGCCTCGGGCGAGAACTCACGCCCCTGATTGCCGAATACCGCGCCGACGTGCAAACCAAGGCCCGCGATGCCTTGGGCATGCCATTGACCATCGGCAGCCTCGAAGGGCGCTGGCGCGGCATGGCGCCGGTGCTGCTGGCACATGACGTGATGGTGGGCGAAGGTCGCAGCGCCTTGCGCCTGGATGAAGTGCAAGTGGTGCCTGATGTCTGGGGCAGCGTGCTGGCCCGCGAAGTACGTATCGCCCACGTGCAGCTCAATGGCTTGCAACTGAGTGCGCGCCAGGACAAGGACGGGCACTGGACCCTCGAAGGTTTGCCAGTCCAGGACGACAAGCCTCTGGACCCCGAGCAGTTACTCAATCAGCTGCAAAAGGTTGCGCGTCTCTCCGTGCTCGACAGCCAGTTGACCCTGGAACCGTATAAAAAAGCGCCGATGACCCTGACGTATGTCGGCCTGACCCTCGACGTGGGGTCTTCCGATCAACGCCTGGATGCGCGGTTGACCTTACCCGATGGCCAGCCGGTTGCGCTGAGTGTCAAAAGCCAGATTCGCGCCAGCCAGTGGCGTGACGGCGCGGCGCAAGCGTATGTCAGCCTGCCGCAAAGTAATTGGGCCAAATGGCTGCCGTCCAGCATGACCCAAGGCTGGACCCTCAAGACACTCAAGGCCGGTGGTGAGTTCTGGTTCAATTGGGGCAACGGTACAGTGCAAAGCGCCACCGCCCGACTTAACGCCCCCACGTTCACCGGTGCCTACGCAGACCGCAAGCCAGCCACTATCGACAACCTGGCCTTGCATGCCTGGCTGGAACGCGGCGAGCAGGGTTACAACCTGGTGCTGGATTCCCTGGCCATGAGCCTGGGCGATACGCGCTGGGAAACCCGCGCGCAAGTGCAGCAGTTCAAGGGCACAGACACAGCGCAGGAGCGCTGGCACCTGCAAGCCGATCATGTGAACCTGACCCCGATCACCCCCTTGCTGGACGCGCTGGCGCCGTGGCCGGAGGGCGTGGCCAAAGTTGTCGATCAACTCAAGGCGACTGGCACGCTGCGCAATGTGCTGGTTGATTTTCGCCCTCACGTGAGCGGCGATCAAAAGCTCAGTTTCGCGGCCAATCTGCAGCAAGTCGGTTTCAACGCCACCCACGGTGCACCTGCGGCGCGCAATGTCAGCGGCCTGATCAGCGGCGACCTGGGCAAGGGCGAGCTGCGGCTGGACAGCAAGGATTTCATGCTGCACCTGGACCCGATCTTCGCCAAACCTTGGCAGTACCAGCAGGCCAACGCCTTGCTGACCTGGACCCTGAGCAAAGACACCTTCACCCTCATCGCGCCCTACATCAAGGTGCTGGGCGAAGAGGGCAAGATCGCTGCCGACTTCCTGATCCGCATCCATCTGGACCATTCGCAGGAAGACTACATGGACCTGCGCGTCGGGCTGACCGACGGCGACGGCCGTTTCACCCCTAAATACCTGCCTGAAGTCTTGAGCCCGGCCCTGACTGAATGGCTCAGCACCGCCATCATCAAGGGTGATGTGGAGGAGGGCTTCTTCCAGTACCAGGGCTCGTTAAGCCATGATGCAGTCGCGGCCGCGCGCACCCTCAGCCTGTTTTTCAAGGTGCATGGCGCCGAGTTGGCCTTCCAGCCGGGCTGGCCCCATGTACGGAATGTATCGGGTGACGTCTTCATCGAGGACAGCGGCGTGCGGATCATGGCCAGCAAAGGCCAGTTGCTCGACACCGAGGTGCGTGATGTCGCAGTCAATATTCCCCACGTTCCCAGCGGCAAGGTCAGTCACTTGCTGTTGCAAGGGGACTTTGCAGGCGGTTTGGGCGACGGCCTGAAAATCCTTCAAGAAGCCCCCATCGGCACCGCTGACACCTTTGCCGGTTGGCAGGGTGATGGCTCGCTCACCGGGCGGGTCGACCTGGATATACCGCTTGAGCACAGCGTCGAACCGAACATCGTGGTGGATTTCAAAACCGACAAGGCGCGGCTCAAAATCAGCGAACCGGAGCTTGAACTGACGCAGCTCAAGGGTGATTTCCGCTTTGACAGTGCCAAAGGCCTGAGCGGCAAAGGCATCACCGCCCGCGCATTCGACCGGCCGGTCAACGCGCAGATTTTTGCCGACGGCAAACCGGGCCGCATCAGTACTCGCGTGGTTGCCAATGGCCAAATCGCCGTAAAAACCCTGACCAGCTGGCTGAAGTTCAACCAGCCGATTCCGGTTTCCGGCAACCTGCCCTATCAATTGCAACTGACGCTCGACGGCGCGGACAGCCAGTTGCGTGTCAATTCCAGCCTCAAAGGCGCGGCGATTGATTTGCCCGCACCGTTTGGCCTGGCAACCAATGAAAGTCGTGACAGCGTATTTCGCATGACCCTGCAGGGGGCCGAGAAGCGGTACTGGTTTGACTACGGCAACCTGGCGAGCCTGACGTTCGCCGCGCCGGACGGCAAGCTTGAGGCAGGCCGCGGCGAGTTGTACCTCGGCGCCGGAGCGGCTTCGTTGCCGACCAGCAAGGGCTTGCGTGTCCGCGGCGTACTCTCGGAACTGGACGTGGCGCCGTGGCAGGCAGTGGTGGAGCGTTATGCGGGCAAGGATGTGGGGGGCAGCGCACAGCAATTGCTCAGCAGTGCGGATTTCAAAATTGGCAAACTGATTGCCATGGGCACCCAGCTCGACCAGGTCCGCTTGCAGATGAACCGCTACCCGGCGTCGTGGGGGATGAAAATCGACAGCAAACAGGCAGTCGGCTCGGTCACGCTGCCTGATGCGAAACACGCCCCGATTGCCATCACCATGCAGATCGTTCGGCTGCCGGCGACCGACCCTAAAGCTGTGGCTGATGAGAATGCCCCTGACCCTTTGGCATCGGTTGACCCGCGTAAAATTCCGGCGATGGACATCATCATCCGCCAGCTCTACCAAGGCCCAGACCTGATCGGCGCCTGGTCGCTCAATGTGCGGCCCACCAATCGTGGCGTGTTGCTCAACAACCTCAACCTGGGGCTCAAAGGCCTGCTGCTTGAAGGTTCGGGCGGCTGGGAGGGTTTTGCTGGCGCCAGCAACAGTTGGTACAAGGGCCGCCTGGGCGGGCGGAATCTGGCGGACGTGCTGAAAAACTGGGGCTTCGCACCGAGCGTCACCAGTGACAGCTTCCGACTGGACGTCGATGGCAACTGGCCGGGTTCACCGGCGTGGATTGGCCTCAAGCGCTTCAGCGGCACACTGGACGCGTCCTTGAACAAAGGCCAGTTTGTGGAGGTCGATGGCAGCGCGCAGGTGCTGCGCATTTTTGGGCTGCTGAACTTCAACTCCATCGGTCGACGCTTGCGCCTGGACTTCTCCGACCTGTTCGGCAAAGGATTGAGTTACGACCGCGTCAAAGGTCTGCTACAAGCCAATCGCGGGGTGTACCGCGCGAACAAGCCCATCACCATGACCGGCCCTTCAAGCAACCTTGAGCTGAGCGGCACGCTGAACATGGTGACCGACCAAGTGGATGCGAATTTGCTGGTGACCTTGCCCGTGACCAATAACTTGCCGATCGCGGCTTTGCTGGTGGGCGCCCCGGCCGTCGGCGGTGCGTTGTTCCTGATCAACAAGTTGATCGGTGATCAGGTGTCGCGCTTTGCGAGTGTGCAATACAGCATCAAAGGGCCATGGCAGGATCCGAAGATCACCTTCGACAAGCCATTCGAGAAGAAGTAAGCGCGACCGAGGAGCAGGGCATGTCGTTAGCAGTGATTCAAATGGTCAGTCAAAGCGATGTGCTGGCCAACTTGGCTCAAGCCCGGCGTTTACTTGAAGACGCGGCAGCCGGTGGCGCACAACTGGTCGTGCTGCCGGAGAACTTCGCGGCCATGGGGCGCCGAGACATGGCCGCCGTGGGGCGAGCCGAGGCGTTGGGCGAAGGTCCAATCCTGCCCTGGTTGAAACAGACCGCTTGCGACCTCAAGTTATGGGTGGTGGCGGGCACTTTGCCATTGCCGCCTGCCGGTCAGCCCGATGCCAAATCCCGTGCCTGTTCGCTGTTGATCAACGCAGACGGTGAACAGGTGGCGCGCTACGACAAGCTGCACTTGTTTGACGTAGACGTGTCTGACAATCGTGGCCGGTACCGTGAGTCTGACGACTATGCTCAAGGTGAGCAGGTGGTCGTGGCAGACACGCCGGTCGGCAAGTTGGGCATGACGGTGTGTTATGACCTGCGCTTCCCCGAGCTGTACAGCGAGCTACGTGCAGCCGGTGCCGAACTGATCAGTGCACCGTCGGCCTTTACCGCTGTGACCGGGGCGGCGCATTGGGACATCCTGATCCGTGCCCGGGCCATTGAAACTCAATGTTACGTGTTGGCGGCGGCACAAGGTGGCGTACATCCGGGGCCACGTGAGACTTTCGGCCACGCGGCCATCATTGACCCCTGGGGCCGAGTGCTGGCTGAGCAGGCGCAAGGTGAGGGCGTTTTGATCGCCCCACGCGATGCAGCAGAACAAGCGGCCATCAGGGCACGCATGCCGGTGGTCAGCCACCGGCGATTTTTTTCGCAGGGCGCACAGCGACCTGCCACGCAAGGCTAATTCAGGCCCATGGGTTCGGCACTCAAAGATGCTGAAGCACGGGCCAAGACGGAGTGAATATGAGCGAGTTGTTGACCTCAGTCAGCGAACACCTGTTGGCACCGGGCGGTGTCACCCTTGAGAGCCTGCAGACCGTGCTGGGTGACCTGGCCGGGCCGGGGATCGATGCGGCGGATTTGTACTTTCAGGGCCAGATTTCCGAATCCTGGGCACTGGAAGACGGCATCGTAAAAGAAGGCAGCTTCAATTTGGATCAAGGCGTAGGTGTACGCGCCCAGTCCGGCGAGAAAACCGGATTTGCCTACAGCAACGCCATCACCCTTGAGGCATTGGGGCTGGCCGCCCGTGCAGCGCGCTCGATCTCTCGGGCCGGTCAGCACGGCACCGTTCAAGCCTTCACCACGCAGGATGTAGCGCAGTTGTATGCGCCGGACAACCCGCTGGAAGTCATCAGCCGTGCGCAAAAGGTCGAACTGCTCAAGCGCGTCGACGCCGCCACCCGCGCCCTCGACCCGCGCATTCAACAAGTCACCGTGAGCATGGCCGGGGTGTGGGAACGCATTCTGGTGGCTTCCACCGATGGTGGCCTGGCGGCAGACGTGCGGCCGTTGGTGCGCTTCAACGTGAGTGTCATCGTTGAGCAAAACGGTCGTCGTGAGCGGGGCGGACATGGCGGCGGCGGGCGTACGGATTACCGTTATTTCCTGACTGACGACCGCGCCATGGGCTATGCCCGCGAAGCCTTGCGTCAGGCGCTGGTCAACCTCGAAGCCGTACCGGCACCGGCCGGTACCCTGCCTGTCGTACTGGGTTCCGGTTGGTCGGGCGTGTTGCTGCACGAAGCCGTGGGCCATGGTCTGGAGGGGGATTTCAATCGCAAGGGCAGTTCAGCCTACAGCGGCCGCATGGGCGAGCGTGTGGCTTCGAGCTTGTGCACCATCGTCGATGACGGCACCTTGCCAGGGCGTCGCGGCTCGTTGAGCGTGGACGACGAAGGCACCCCGACCGAGTGCACGACGTTGATCGAAAACGGCGTACTCAAGGGTTACATGCAAGACAAACTGAATGCGCGCTTGATGGGCGTGGCCCGCACCGGTAACGGTCGTCGCGAATCCTATGCACATTTACCCATGCCACGCATGACCAACACCTACATGTTGGGCGGCGAAAGCGATCCGGCTGAGATCATTGCCTCGGTGAAAAAGGGCATCTACTGCGCCAATCTGGGCGGTGGTCAGGTCGACATCACCAGCGGCAAGTTCGTGTTTTCCACCAGCGAAGCGTATTTGATCGAAGACGGCAAAATCACCCGTCCGGTCAAGGGCGCGACCCTGATTGGCAACGGACCCGAAGCGATGAGCAAAGTGTCGATGGTCGGTAATGACCTGTCGCTGGACAGCGGTGTAGGGACATGTGGCAAGGACGGGCAGTCGGTGCCGGTGGGCGTCGGTCAGCCAACCTTGAAGATTGATGCAATTACAGTCGGCGGTACGGGCAGTTGACGGGCTGCGGGCGGGTTGCAGGGCAACCCGCCCGCGTACGGGACTTAACGCAAGCCGCGTTGAGTCTCGTCCAACCCACGAATGTACTTGAACAATTTGCGGCTGGAAGCCGGGGCCTTGTTATGAGCCAGTTCGTGTTTGGCCTGACGCACGATCGAACGCAATTGCTGACGATCGGCTTCGGGGAACTCGATGACAAATTTTTCCAGTACATCGTCATCGCCTTCGATCAGGCGATCACGCCAGCGCTCGAGGCCGTGGAAACGTTCGTTGTATTGGCGCGAAGAGGCATCCACTTGATCGAGCATCGCCAGAATTTCGTCGATCGGTTGATCGCGCATCAGCTTGCCGATGAACTGGATGTGCCGCTTACGGGCAATATGAGCCGTATGTTTTGAAGCATCTACCAGTGCCCGGCGCAAAGCGTCGGTCAAAGGCATTTTGTTCAGCAAGTCAGGCTTGAGCGTCGTCAGACGTTCGCCCAGATCAACCAGAGCATGAAGCTCGCGTTTGACCTGTGATTTGCTTTTTTCGCCGTCGAAGGCGTCGTCGTAAGAATCAACCATGGTGGCAGTCCGCAAAGAAACGCCGCCATGATAACCAGTCGGGGGCCGCTTGTCCGGCCCGGTCGCTCGGCGGCTCTTCCGAAAACAGAATTTGAGTGGAGAAAACCATGAGTGCAGTAGAAAGCGTCGGCCCGCAGGCCTTGCCGGCACTGCAAGAGCAGGTCGAGCACATTATTGCCGAAGCCAAGCGTCAGGGCGCCAGTGCCTGCGAAGTGGCCGTGTCGCTGGAGCAGGGCTTGTCGACTTCGGTGCGTCAGCGTGAGGTTGAGACCGTTGAGTTCAATCGCGATCAGGGCTTCGGTATCACCCTTTACGTGGGGCAGCGCAAAGGTTCGGCGAGCACTTCGGCCACCGGTCCTGATGCGATTCGCGAAACGGTTGCTGCTGCGCTGGCGATTGCCAGCCATACGTCCGAGGACGAAAGTTCCGGCTTGGCCGACCCGCAGTTAATGGCCCGGGACCTGAAGGATTTCGATCTGTTCCACACGTGGGACATCACCCCCGAGCAAGCCATCGAAAAGGCACTGGCTTGCGAAGCGGCTGCTTTTGACGCCGACAGCCGCATTAAAAACGCCGACGGCACCACACTCAGCACCCATCAAGGCTGCCGTGTGTATGGCAACAGCAACGGGTTTATTGGAGGCTCGGCCTCTACACGCCACAGCCTGAGCTGCGTGATGATCGCCGAAGGCGACGGCCAGATGCAGCGCGATTACTGGTATGACGTGAACTGTCAGGGTGAGTTGCTGGCCGACGCTGCCGTCATTGGCCGACGGGCCGCGGAGCGCGCAGCTCGTCGTCTGGGCTCGCGCCCGGTGCCGACCTGCGAAGTGCCGGTGCTGTTTAGCGCCGAGCTGGCCGGAGGGCTGTTCGGCAGCTTTTTGGGCGCCATTTCGGGCGGCAACCTGTACCGCAAATCGTCGTTCCTGCTCGATGCCATGGGCCAGCAGATTTTCCCTGAATGGCTGACCCTGGACGAACGTCCGCACTTGATGCGTGCCATGGGCAGTTCGTCTTTCGACAACGATGGCCTGGCCACTTACGCCAAACCGTTCATCAAGGACGGCGAACTGGTGTCCTACATCCTCAGCACGTATTCCGGCCGCAAATTGGGCATGCCCAGCACGGCGAACGCGGGCGGCGTGCACAACCTGTTCGTGACCCATGGCGATGAAGACCAGGCTGCCTTGATTCGCCGCATGGGCCGCGGGTTGTTTGTGACGGAATTGATGGGCAGCGGCCTGAACATGGTCACAGGCGACTACTCACGGGGCGCGGCGGGTTTCTGGGTCGAAAACGGCGAAATCCAGTTCCCGGTGCAAGAGGTGACCATCGCCGGCAACATGCGCGATATGTTCAAACAGATCGTTGCCGTGGGCAATGACCTTGAGCTGCGCAGCAATATTCGCACCGGTTCTGTGTTGATTGAGCGGATGAAAATCGGCGGCAGCTGATTTCTCAACTGTTTTAAAAAAGGCGTATCACGGTTCAAGTGATGCGCCTTTTTTTATGCAGGTGAGCCATTGCGTCAGTCACTAGGCCATCCCGCCGGCATACGTCCGCAGAGCGCATTTCCCTTATAGTGTGCTCCTAACTTGGCGAAGTGCATCAAGGGGCCACAGCTATAAAAATCGGATGTTAGTTCAGTATCAATTTTGCAAACCGGTAACATCAACGGGACGGGGAAAAAGACGAGCCACAGGCTTATCCCGCACCATTTGTGCCCCTCTCGTGGTTCGCGAGCCTGTTCAACCTGGCGAGGATCGCTTTTTGGCACAATGACCGAAGCGCCTATGCATCCGGTCAATACACTTGTCATTGCAATGCATGCAATAAATCGCTTCATGTTCAATGGCTTACTTCAATTGGTTCAATGTCGTTTTCAGCGTTCTGATCGTGACCCAATGCCCTTGGAATCAGGTTCTTGGGCAAGATGAAGGCTTGGCGTTATTCGAGCAGCTCCCTCTTCTAATCATCCGAAAAGCAATCATTGATGCGTCGCTTATCAGGAAGTGAGAAGGGTGGTTTACGCCAAGAGTTAGCAGGTTTGAGTCGGGTTGTTTGACCTGCGAGAACATGAGCTTATCCTTAAGCAAATATGAAGTTTAAATAAAATATCCTGCGTATCCGATAGGGCGTAGAGCCTGTTTGTTGGCGCAACTTAACATGTATTTGCATCTAAGTAAGTGGGTTTATTATTTAAAGAGAAATATCCACAAAGTGCGCAAGAAGTTGCGCACTACTATTCAGGGATTCAACTGACTCATTGCAGTCCGGTTTTTCGTGTTTAACCTGTGCTCGCGTTTTTGAACCTCATGGGGCCGAGTTTTGCGTGCAAACTGAGCGCCTGCGCTTCCCCGCCTTGAAAGCGTGACGGACGTTTTTGTCCGGGAGGTACCTCCTTTCGCAGGCTTGTTTTGATAATCAATATCGCTTAATAATGAATCTCATTATCGAGCGAGCCTGGATCATGAGTTCTGTGTTGCACGAAAGCCCTTATCAGGAAAGCTGGCGCTGGATGAGTCGCCAGATCCGCTGCGGGCTGGCGCCCGATGAGCCGCGCCTGATTGAGCATTATCTGGCCGAAGGCCGTTACCTGGCCTGTTGCACGTCAACGTCGTCCTGGACGATTGCCCTCACGTCGTTCCGGCTTTTGCTGGACACCGCCACCGATACGGCGCTGCCTTGGCACTGGCGCAGTATGTGCCTTGACCATGCGTGGCGACCGCTGCGTGATCTCGAAACCCAAGCCTTGTGCGGATGTCGACTCAAACGCTGGCAACGCTGTGCCTGGCAATTGGCGACCTGTGAACTTGAACCGTCCATTTCTTTAATCGAACTGATGCAAGGATTTCACGATGAGTAATACCCGTATCGAACGCGACAGCATGGGCGAACTGCACGTGCCTGAGGCCGCGCTGTATGGCGCGCAGACCCAGCGTGCGGTGGATAACTTTCCCGTCAGTCATCAGCGCATGCCGGCGCAATTCATTCGCGCCTTGATTCTGGCCAAAGCGGCAGCCGCCAAAGCCAACGTGGCGTTGGGGCAAATCTCGGACGCTCAGGGCAATGCCATTGTCGAAGCGACGCAGATCCTGCTGGCGGGCGATTTCATGGAGCACTTCCCGGTGGACATCTTCCAGACCGGTTCAGGCACCAGTTCCAACATGAACGCCAACGAAGTGATCGCCACCCTGGCCACCCGCGTGCTGGGCGAAACGATCAACCCGAACGATCACGTCAACTGCGGCCAAAGCAGCAACGACATCATCCCGACCTGCATTCACGTCAGCGCCGCCTTGGGCTTGCATGAGCGTCTTTTTCCAGCGCTGACGCATCTGGTGGAGACCATTGAACGCAAGGCTTTACAGGTCCACAGCCATGTCAAAACCGGACGCACCCACTTGATGGACGCGATGCCGGTGCGCATGAGTCAGGTGCTCAACGGCTGGGCGCAGCAGCTCAAGGCCAATATCGGGCATTTGCAGGACCTGCAACCTGCGCTGCAATCCCTGGCGCAGGGCGGTACGGCAGTCGGTACCGGGATCAACGCGCACCCGCAATTTGCCGCGCTGTTCAGTCAGCAACTGAGTGCCTTGACGCACGTGCAGTTCACGCCGGGTGAAGACCTGTTTGCCCTGATCGGCTCGCAGGACACTGCCGTCTCGGTATCGGGCCAGCTCAAGGCCACAGCCGTATCGCTGATGAAAATCGCCAACGACCTGCGCTGGATGAACTCCGGGCCGCTGGCGGGATTGGGTGAAATTGAGCTGGAGGCGTTGCAGCCGGGTTCATCGATCATGCCGGGCAAGGTCAATCCGGTGATCCCGGAAGCCACTGCCATGGTCGCTGCGCAAGTCATCGGCAATGACTCGGTGATTACGGTCGCGGGCCAGTCCGGCAACTTTGAGCTGAACGTGATGCTGCCGGTCATTGCCCAGAACCTGCTCAGTAGCATCGAGCTGTTGGCCAATGTCAGCCGCTTGCTGGCCGACAAGGCGATCGCCACGTTCAAGGTCAACGAAGCCAAGCTCAAGGAAGCGTTGTCGCGTAACCCCATTCTGGTAACGGCCCTGAACCCGATCATTGGCTATCAACAGGCCGCTGAAATCGCCAAGACCGCCTACAAACAAGGGCGCCCGGTGATTGACGTGGCGCTTGAGTTCACCGACCTGCCACGCAGCCAGCTTGAGGTTCTGCTGGACCCCGAGAAGCTGACCGCAGGCGGCGTCTAACCCCCCGACACTGCTTTGGAGGTGCACATGGAACACTGGAAACGCACGATCGAAAGAGCCAATCGCTGTTTCGCTGAAGGCGAGCTGGTGGATGCGCGCGAGCACTACTTGCAAGCGCTGGCGCTGGCTCAAGTGTTGTTTGAGCGCTGGAGTGATGCTGACCAAGCAGTGGCGGCCTGCGTGATTTCGCATCACAACCTGGCGGACGTGCATTTACGCCTTAATCAGCCGGAAGAGAGCGTTGAGTACTTATGCTCGATTCATCAGCGGTTGCTGCAAACCGTCCAGAACCCACGACTTAAGCCTGAGCTGCGAGAAGCCGCGCTGCGTCAGAGCAGTAAAACCTATGTCGAGTTATTGAATTTCATCAGTGAGCATGGCGAGTACCCGCGCTCAGACCTGTTGCTCAAGCGCAACGTTACTCAATCCAGCCACGCATTCTCAACGGTCAGCGGCCAACCTTCAGGAGTCCATTGATATGACGTACACCTTGCCTGCACTGCCTTACGCCTATGACGCACTTGAGCCACACATCGATGCGCAGACCATGGAGATCCATTACACCAAGCATCATCAGACGTACATCAACAACCTCAATGCTGCCGTAGAAGGCACGGAGTGGGCGCAATGGCCTGTGGAAAAACTGGTGGCCAGTGTGCACCAGCTCCCTGAAAACCTGCGCGCAGCGGTTATCAATCAGGGCGGCGGCCACGCTAACCACTCGTTGTTCTGGGAGGTCATGAGCCCCAGCGGGGGTGGTAAACCCGATGGCGCGTTGGCAAAGGCCATGGATGAACAGTTGGGTGGGCTGCAAGCATTTAAGGACGCGTTTACCAAGGCTGCGCTGACCCGGTTTGGCAGTGGCTGGGCGTGGTTGAGCGTGACGCCGCACAAAACTCTGGTGATTGAAAGCAGTGGCAATCAGGACAGCCCGCTGATGAGCGGCAACACCCCGATTCTGGGACTGGATGTGTGGGAGCACGCGTATTACCTGCGTTACCAGAATCGACGGCCTGAATACATCAATGCGTTTTATAACGTGATTAATTGGCCCGAAGTAGCACGCCGCTACCAAGCAGCTATGGTCTAAGGCTACTCACAAGGATTCAGGCGGATATGGGCACGCAAATTTTGGCGGTCGGCGGCGTGCGAATGTTTCGCTATGCCCTCGGTACGCTGTTGCTGTTGGCGGGCACTGCGCTGTTGGTGGCCAAAGGATTGGTCTGGCTGGACCTCGAGCCCAAAATGCTCAGAGCCCTGCAAGGCGGGGCGTTGTGTGCGCTGGGTACGGCGCTGGGTGCTGTGCCGGTACTGGTGATTCGCAACATGCCGGTGGCGGTCAGCGATACGTTGTTGGGCTTTGGTGCCGGGGTCATGCTGGCGGCCACGGCGTTTTCGCTGGTTGTGCCGGGCATTGCAGCGGCTGAAAGTCTGGGGTTGTCTGCGTGGGCATCCAGCGGGCTGGTGTGTGCGGGCATTCTGTTGGGCGCCCTGTGTTTGTTTCTGGTGGACCTGAAAGTGTCGGGTGCCGGGCCGGACGTTATTGTCAGCCGTCCGGGTGAGCCCGTCATAGCACCGCGCATTTGGCTGTTCGTCATTGCGATCGTGGCGCATAACATTCCGGAAGGTATGGCGGTGGGCGTTTCGGCGGGCGGCGGTATGCCGGACGCCGACAGCCTGGCGATGGGGATTGCGTTGCAGGATGTGCCGGAGGGGTTGGTCATTGCCTTGGTGCTGGCGGGTGCGGGCATGTCGCGGATCAGGGCGTTCTTGATTGGTGCCGCGTCCGGGCTGGTGGAGCCGGTATTCGCGATGTTGTGTGCCTGGCTGGTGAATTTGGCCGAGCTTCTATTGCCGCTGGGGCTGGCGCTGGCCGCGGGAGCGATGCTGCTTGTGGTGACGCAAGAGGTGATTCCGGAATCGCGGCGTAACGGTCACGAAAAACTGGCGAGCGTTGGGCTCTGCATCGGGTTCTGCGTGATGATGGTCATGGACACTGCGCTGGGGTAGAGCCATGCGGCGCAGTCAGGTTCGCTGTCTCGGTAGGTACGAGGCGGCGAAGGATTGCGCAGCAAGCCTGGGTCTGTGAGCTCTCAATCACGCCCTCGGCAACCTCGCGGTAGCCGTTATTCACCTTCATCAAAGAAGTTATTGATCAGGGCCACCAGTGCATCCATGGCTTCCTGCTCCTGTTCGCCTTCGGTCTTTAAATGAATGGTCGTACCTTTGCCCGCGGCAAGCATCATCATGGCCATGATGCTTTTGCCATCGACCATGGACTCCGGCGTACGGCCTGCTCGCACCTGACAAGGAAACCGACCTGCTACCCCGACGAACTTGGCAGATGCCCGAGCGTGCAAGCCCAATTTGTTGATGATTTCGATTTCCAGAGCAGGCATCGCGGGGTAGATCCTTTCAAGTAAGGTCGCGGTGGCGAACCTGGACGTTTTTCAGGGTTTCTTGCAGGCACTTGCCCAGTCGTTCGGTGAGGTATACAGAGCGGTGATGCCCGCCGGTGCAACCGATACCGATGGTCACATAAGCACGATTGCTCGCGGCAAAACGCGGCAGCCATTTAAGCAGGTAGCTGGAAATGTCCTGGAACATCTCTTCAACATCTGGCTGGGCGGCCAAATAATCGGCCACCGGTTGATCAAGCCCCGATTGCTCACGCAACTCGGGTTTCCAGTACGGGTTGGGCAGGCAGCGCACATCAAAGACCAGATCGGCATCCACCGGCATCCCGCGCTTGAAGCCAAACGACTCCACCAGAAAGGCCGTACCGGGTTCGGGTTTGTTCAGCAGGCGCAACTTGATGGTGTCGCGCAGTTGGTAGAGGTTCAGGTTGGTCGTGTTGATCGTGAGGTCTGCCAGATCAACGATGGGGCCAAGCAGTTTTGTTTCATCGCGGATGGCTTCTGCCAGCGAGCGACTGGCGCTGCTCAGCGGGTGCCTGCGGCGGGTCTCGGAGAAGCGCTTGAGCAGGGTTTCTTCGTCTGCGTCCAGGTACAACACGTCACACTGAATATGACGGTTGCGCACTTCTTCGAGCAATTGTGGAAAGCGCGATAAATGGCTGGGCAAGTTACGCGCATCAATCGAGACCGCCACCAGCGGCTGTGCGAGTTCAGTGTGAATCAACGCACGCTCGGCCAGCTCGGGAAGCAAGCCTGCGGGCAGGTTGTCGATGCAATAGAAACCGTTGTCTTCGAGGACGGCGAGGGCGGTGCTTTTACCGGAGCCGGAGCGTCCGCTGACAATGACTAAGCGCATGATTAATGACCGTTCTGTACGTCCAGAACAACCTGATACAGCGCTTCGTTGCTTTGTGCACTGCGCAGTTTTTCCCGCACGTCTTTGCGATCGAGCATGCTGGCGATCTGCCTGAGCAGTTCCAGGTGTGCATCGGTGGCCGCTTCTGGCACCAGCAATACGAACAACAGGTCGACCGGCGCGCCATCGATGGCGTCGAAATCTATAGGGGCGTCAAGGTGGAGCAGGGCGCTCACAGGCGCCTCGCAGCCTTTGAGGCGACAGTGGGGGATTGCAATGCCGTTACCAAAACCGGTTGAACCCAGTTTTTCACGGGCAATCAGACTTTCATAAACATCCTGCATGTCGAGACCAGGCACTTCTCGGCTGATCAGGTTGGCAATGTATTCAAGGGCTTTCTTTTTGCTGCCGCCCGGCACGTTCACGTGGGAACGGCCGGGGGTCAGGATGTTTTCAAGTCGAATCATGGGTATGGGGTTTTAACGACCGGTCGCGCCTTGCAGCTGGCTGAGGGTCTTTTCCTTTTGCTTTTTCAGTTGGCGATCAAGCTTGTCGGCGAGCAGGTCAATAGCGGCATACATGTCGGTATGCTCAGCATTTGCGACAACTTCCCCTGGCCCTACGGGTATGTGCAGGGTCGCTTCGATTTTGTGGAGCAGCTTTTCTACGGTAAGAATCACACTCACGTTAGTGATTTTGTCGAAGTGACGCTCCAGCCGGTCCAGTTTTTCGCCGATGTAAGTGCGCAGCGGTTCGGTCACTTCCAGATGCTGTCCACTGATGTTGACTTGCATATAGTTTCTCCTTCGATGCCATTACATAAAGCGGCAGGCTGGCAAGCCTGCCACTGAAACGCAGTGGCCCGTTGCTTACATCAAACGCTTACGCTCGCTAGACGGCGCAATCCCAAGGGATTCGCGGTACTTGGCGACCGTGCGACGGGCTACCTGAATACCTTGTGCCTCCAGTAAACCAGCGATCTTACTGTCACTCAACGGCTTTTTCTGATTTTCAGCTGCGACCAGTTTTTTGATGATCGCGCGGATCGCCGTGGACGAGCATTCACCGCCTTCGGAGGTGCTTACATGGCTGGAGAAAAAGTACTTGAGTTCATAGATACCGCGCGGGGTATGCATGAATTTCTGGGTGGTTACCCGTGAAATGGTCGATTCGTGCATGCCGACGGCTTCTGCAATGTCATGCAACACAAGCGGCTTCATGGCTTCATCGCCGTATTCCAGAAACCCGCGCTGATGTTCGACAATTTGTGTCGCCACTTTCATCAGGGTTTCGTTGCGGCTTTGCAGGCTTTTGATGAACCAGCGCGCTTCTTGCAGCTGGTTGCGCATGAAGGTGTTATCGGCACTGGTGTCGGCGCGTCGCACGAAACCCGCGTATTGGGCATTGACCCGCAGGCGCGGTACCGATTCCTGATTGAGTTCTACCAGCCAGCGTTCGTTGTCCTTGCGTACGATGACGTCCGGTACAACGTATTCAGGCTCAGTGGACTCGATTTGCGAACCTGGACGCGGATTAAGGCTTTGTACCAGCTCGATGACCTGGCGCAGCTCGTCTTCCTTGAGCTTCATGCGGCGCATCAGCTGGCTGTAGTCGCGGGCGCCCAGCAGATCGATGTGGTCCGTTACCAACCGCTTGGCGTCGTCGAGCCAAGGCGTAGTTGCAGGCAATTGGCGCAGCTGCAACAACAGGCATTCGCCCAGATTGCGTGCGCCGATGCCGGCCGGTTCGAATTGCTGGATACGGTGCAGGACGGCTTCGATTTCATCGAGCTCAATGTCCAGTTCCGGGTCAAAGGCTTCGAGAATTTCTTCGAGGGTTTCGTCGAGGTAGCCCTGCGTGTTAATGCAGTCGATGAGGGTCACGCCAATGAGCCGGTCGGTGTCCGACATGGGCGCCAGATTCAACTGCCAGAGTAAATGGCTTTGCAGGCTTTCACCGGCCGACGTGCGTGTAGTGAAATCCCACTCGTCATCGTCGTTGCTGGGCAGGCTGCTGGCACTGGTCTGGTAAACGTCTTCCCAGGCCGTATCGACGGGCAGCTCGTTGGGAATGCGATCGTTCCATTCACCTTCCTCCAGGTTATCCACAGTGGTTGCGGACTCCTGTTGATAGGAGGGTTCTTGAATTTCGCTGGCGGGTTTTTGCTCGATGTTGTCGGCCAAGGGGTCCGAATTGTCGAAGTCTTCGCCTTCTTCCTGGCGTTCGAGCATCGGGTTGGATTCCAGGGCCTCCTGGATTTCCTGTTGCAGGTCCAGGGTCGACAATTGGAGCAGGCGTATGGCTTGTTGCAGCTGAGGTGTCATTGTCAGCTGCTGGCCCATTCTCAGGACTAGCGATGGTTTCATGGCAGGGGCTTAACACCTTATTCGCCGGCGCGCATGGCGCCATCCACTACAAGGGCGCGTGAGCGCCAAACATAAGCAAATTATATGCCTGAAACCGTAGCGTTTGCCTAGAGGCGTTTACAATTCGTCAGGCTGGCCGGAGCAAAATTGAAAACACCTTCAAGGCATGTACAAGCGTAAGGGCTTACAAGCGGAACTCATTGCCCAGATACACTTCTCTCACCAATTTGTTGGCCAGAATCGTTTCAGCGTCGCCTTCAGCAATCAGTTGTCCGTCATTTACGATGTAGGCAGTTTCGCAAATATCGAGTGTTTCACGAACGTTGTGATCGGTGATCAGCACGCCAATGCCTTTGGCCTTGAGGTGGTGAATGATCTGCTTGATGTCGCCCACGGAGATGGGGTCAACACCGGCAAAGGGTTCATCGAGCAGAATGAACTTGGGGGCGGTAGCCAGTGCGCGGGCGATTTCCACCCGGCGGCGCTCGCCACCCGACAGGCTCATGCCCAGGTTGTCGCGGATGTGGTTGATGTGGAATTCCTGCAACAGGCTTTCCAGCTCCTTGCGACGACCTGCTTTGTCGAGCTCCTTGCGTGTCTCAAGAATCGCCATGATGTTATCGGCGACCGAGAGCTTGCGGAAAATGGAGGCTTCCTGCGGCAGATAACCGATACCGGCGCGTGCGCGGCCGTGCATGGGTTGGTGGCTGACATCCAGGTCGTCGATCAGCACGCGACCCTGGTCAGCCTGCACCAGGCCCACAATCATGTAAAAGCAGGTGGTCTTGCCGGCGCCGTTAGGGCCGAGCAGGCCCACGATCTGCCCGCTGTCGATCGACAGGCTGACATCGCGCACCACCTGACGGCTCTTGTAGCTTTTAGCCAAATGCTGGGCTTTAAGAGTTGCCATTACTTGGCCTTCGCGTCAGTTTTTTTCTTCGGCTGGATCACCATGTCGATGCGCGGACGAGGAGCAGTCACGCTGCTACCGTTGGCGCGACCGGCGTTGGCCACTTGCTTGACCGTGTCGTAGACGATTTTCTCGCCTTCAGTGGTGTTGCCGTCGTTGATCACTTTGGCCTTGTCGATCAGGACGATGCGGTTTTGCGGTGCATGGTACTGAATGGTCACTGCGTAGGCTTTGACCGGAACCGGGTCAGTGGCTTTTTGCAGTTGTTCGAAGTAGGCCAGATTGCCGATCGAGGTCACGACGTCAATTTCGCCAGCCGCGTTGCGGGTGATCGTGACGGTATTGCCGGTAATTTTCATCGAGCCTTGCGTGATGATGACGTCGCCCTTGTAGGTTGCGACGCCTTTCTTGTCATCCAGCTGCGCTTCGTTGGCCTGAATACGGATAGGCTGTTCGGTGTCGTTCGGCAGAGCCCAGGCGCTCACGCTTCCCAGTGCTGCGCTCAAGCTGAGCAATAAAGGGAGGGTTTTAACGAGACTCATACTGTCCTCTTACGTTGGACAGCAGGTCCATCCTGCCGTCTTTCAAATATGCTTTCATTCCCTTGGCAGTGGTCACACCGCCAGCGCCGTCGATTCTAACGGCTTGCTCGGTCTGCGCATATTGCTTCTGTGGGAATACTGTCATGCGTGAGCTGGTGATAATCAGCTCGCGGTTGCGTTCGTCGGTGCGGGCGACACGTACCGAGTCGATCAGCTCGACCTCCGTGCCGTCCGGGTTGACCTCGCCGCGCTCACTTTGAACATGCCACGGGAACGTGGTTCCGCGGTACATCTGCAGGTCCGGGTTGGTCAGCAGCGTCACTTCGGAAGCCTTGAGGTGTTCAACCTTGTCGGACGTCATTTCATATTGCAGCTTGCCGTCCGGCAAATACTGAAGGCTGTGGGCGTTGATGGCGTAATAGTCGATCGCGTGCTCATCCACCGCCACGGCAGGTTTGTCGAGGAAGCGTTCCGGGCTGATATTCCAGTAGCCCACGGCTGCAAACAGCGCCGCAATGACACCGAATAACAGGAAATTGCGAATTTTTTTACTCAGCATAGAAAGCTCTATAAGTAGGCCGCGTGAGCGGCATCCAGACGGCCTTGGGCGCGCAGGATCAGTTCGCAGAATTCACGTGCGGCGCCTTCACCGCCGCGTGCCTGGGTAATACCGTGGGCGTGCTCGCGTACGAAACTGGCGGCATTGGCCACAGCCATGCCCAGGCCTACGCGACGGATAACCGGTAAATCCGGCAGGTCGTCGCCCAGATAGGCAACCTGTTCATAGCTTAGGTTGAGTTGGCCGAGAAGCTCGTCCAATACCACCAATTTATCTTCTCGACCCTGATACAGGTGCGCGATACCCAGGTTTTGCGCGCGACGCTCAACGACCGGAGTCTTGCGACCACTGATGATTGCCGTCTGAACGCCGGCTGCCATCAGCATCTTGATGCCCTGGCCGTCGAGGGTATTGAAGGTCTTGAACTCGCTGCCGTCTTCAAGGAAGTACAGCCGGCCATCAGTCAGTACACCGTCAACGTCGAAAACGGCGAGCTTGATGGCTTTGCCGCGTTTGAGCAAATCGTTGGTCATTACATCACTCCTGCGCGCAACAAATCGTGCATGTTCAAGGCACCGACTGGGCGGTCGTCCTTGTCGACGACAACCAGCGCGCTGATTTTATGGTCTTCCATGATTTTAAGGGCCTCGGCGGCGAGCATGTCGGCGCGGGCTGTTTTGCCGTGAGGTGTCATCACCGTATCGATAGTCGCGTTGCGGATATCGATTTCGCGATCCAGCGTGCGGCGCAAGTCGCCGTCGGTGAAGATCCCGGCCAGTGTGCCGTCCGCTTCAGTGACAACGGTCATGCCCAGCCCTTTATGGGTCATCTCCATCAGGGCGTCCCTGAGCAGCGTGCCGCGTACCACTTGAGGCAGTTCATCACCCGAGTGCATGACATTTTCAACTTTAAGCAGCAAGCGGCGACCCAGTGCACCGCCAGGGTGCGAGAAGGCGAAATCCTCAGCCGTGAACCCGCGGGCTTCGAGCAAGGCAATGGCCAGCGCATCGCCCAGTACCAGCGTGGCCGTGGTCGATGACGTAGGCGCCAGGTTCAATGGGCAGGCTTCTTGGGCCACGCGGGCATCCAGGCTAACGTCGGCAGCCTTGGCCAGCGGGGACTCGGGATTGCCAGTCATGCTGATGAGCTGGATGCCGAGGCGTTTGATAAGAGGGAGCAATGTGACGATCTCGGCGGTGGAGCCCGAGTTCGACAGCGCGAGGATGATGTCGTCGCGGGTAATCATGCCCATGTCGCCGTGGCTGGCTTCGGCCGGGTGAACAAAGAAAGCCGTGGTGCCGGTGCTGGCCAGGGTGGCGGCGATTTTATTGCCGATATGCCCGGACTTGCCCATGCCGACTACGACGACTCGACCCTTGCTCGCTAGAATCATCTCGCAAGCGCGTACGAAATCAGCGTCGATCCGGGGCAGTAAATCTTCTACGGCTTCCAGTTCGAGGCGGATGGTGCGTTGTGCAGATTGAATCAGGTCGCTGGATTGGCTCATGTTTGAAGTCGGGTAGCCTGAGAAAAGGCGGCGATTATAGCGGTTCTGAGCAATTCCCTCACGTGTGTTCGTCATGCTTTGTTGTCTCATGCAACAAAGCTCTACTGGACTTTAGGATGATTTACTCATTTTTCACTGTCCTTAACCTGAATGGGCACTCCTTCGGCCTTTGGCGGTCAGTAACAGCAGTGATATAGTTCGCCGCCAGTTCGGCCCGCTCAAGGAACGCGCGCTTCCTGAAAAGAAGCTTGATGTCCGGTTAGAGGCAGAGGCTGCATCGCAAGGAGTTTAGATGAGTGCCGATAACGCCTACGCGGTCGAGCTGAAGGGAGTTTCCTTCAAGCGCGGTTCGCGCAGCATTTTCAATAACGTCGATATTCGTATCCCGCGTGGCAAAGTCACGGGGATCATGGGTCCGTCCGGCTGCGGCAAGACCACCCTGTTGCGCTTGATGGGCATGCAACTGCGTCCCAGCAACGGCGAAGTGTGGGTCAACGGCCAGAACCTGCCGACCCTGTCGCGCAGCGATCTGTTCGACGCGCGCAAGCATATGGGCGTGCTGTTTCAGAGCGGCGCCCTGTTTACCGATCTGGATGTATTCGAAAACGTTGCCTTCCCGCTGCGCGTGCATACCGAGCTGCCGGAAGAAATGATCCGCGACATCGTGCTGCTCAAGTTGCAGGCGGTCGGGTTGCGCGGAGCCATTGACCTGATGCCGGACGAGCTGTCTGGCGGTATGAAACGCCGTGTGGCGCTGGCTCGCGCCATCGCGCTGGATCCGCAAATCCTGATGTACGACGAACCGTTTGTCGGCCAGGACCCCATTGCCATGGGGGTGCTGGTGCGCCTTATCCGTCTGCTGAATGACGCATTGGGCATCACCAGTATTGTGGTTTCTCACGATTTGGCCGAAACAGCGAGCATTGCCGACTATTTATACGTAGTGGGCGATGGTCAGGTGCTGGGGCAGGGTACGCCGCAAGAGTTGATGAATGCCGATAACCCGCGCATCCGTCAGTTCATGACTGGCGATCCCGACGGTCCGGTTCCGTTTCACTTTCCGGCGTCGGACTACCGAACCGATCTTCTGGGGAAGCGCTGATGCGCAAACAATCAATGTTGGACCGCGTCGGATTGTTCGGCCGGGCCGGGATCGACATGGTCTCGGTACTGGGGCGTTCGACGATTTTCCTGTTTCACGCATTGCTGGGGCGCGGCGGAATCGGCGGCGGGTTTGGGCTGTTGCTCAAGCAACTGCATTCCGTGGGTGTCATGTCTCTGGTCATCATCGTGGTTTCCGGCGTCTTCATCGGCATGGTGCTGGCGCTGCAAGGCTTCAGCATCCTGTCCAGCTATGGCTCGGAGCAGGCGGTGGGGCAGATGGTGGCCCTGACCCTGTTGCGTGAGCTGGGGCCGGTGGTGACCGCGCTGTTGTTCGCCGGTCGGGCCGGGTCTGCACTGACCGCTGAAATCGGCAACATGAAATCGACCGAGCAACTGTCCAGCCTGGAAATGATTGGTGTCGATCCGCTGAAATACATCATTGCGCCGCGGATGTGGGCCGGGTTCATTTCTCTGCCTGTGCTGGCCATGATTTTCAGCGTGGTCGGGATTTGGGGCGGTTCGTGGGTGGCGGTGGACTGGCTGGGGGTCTATGACGGCTCCTACTGGGCCAATATGCAGAACAGCGTGACCTTCACCGGTGACGTGCTTAACGGGATCATCAAAAGCATCGTTTTTGCCTTTGTAGTGACCTGGATTGCCGTGTTTCAAGGTTATGACTGCGAGCCCACTTCAGAGGGGATCAGCCGTGCCACTACCAAGACCGTGGTGTATGCCTCATTGGCTGTACTCGGGCTGGACTTTATTTTGACCGCCTTGATGTTTGGAGATTTCTGATGCAAAACCGCACCATGGAAATCGGTGTCGGCCTGTTCCTGCTGGCTGGCATCCTGGCTTTGCTGTTGCTCGCCCTACGGGTCAGTGGACTGTCCCCGACCGCCAGCAGTGACACCTACAAGCTGTATGCCTACTTCGACAATATTGCCGGCCTGACCGTGCGCGCCAAGGTGTCCATGGCGGGCGTCACCATCGGCAAGGTGACCGCGATCGACCTGGACCGTGACAACTTCACGGCCCGCGTCACGCTGCAGATCGAAAAAGACGTGGATAACCTGCCGGTGGATTCGACAGCGTCTATTCTCACGGCAGGCCTGCTGGGTGAGAAATACATCGGTATTAGCGTGGGCGGGGAGGATGAGCTGCTCAAGAACGGCGGAACTATTCACGACACCCAGTCGTCACTGGTTCTGGAAGACCTGATCGGCAAGTTCCTGCTCAATACCGTTAGCAAAGACGCCAAATAAGGAGTGTTTCGATGATTTCTCTCTTGCGCCGTGGCCTGCTGGTTGTTTTGGCGGCCGCACTTCCTCTGATGGCGAATGCAGCACCGGGGCAATCGGCCCACGACATCGTTCAAGACACCACCACACGTTTGCTGGCTGACCTGACGGCCAACAAAGAGCAATACAAACAAAACCCGAGCAAGTTTTACGATGCCCTGAACACTATTGTCGGGCCCGCGGTGGATGTGGAAGGCATCTCCAAAAGCATCATGACCGTCAAGTACTCGCGCAAGGCAACGCCAGCACAAATGCAGCGGTTCCAGGAGAACTTCAAGCGCAGCCTCATGCAGTTCTACGGCAATGCCTTGCTGGAGTTCAAAAACCAGGGCATCACTGTTAGCCCGCCCAAGAATGAATGCAACGATTCCACCGGTGATAAGAAGTGCGATCGCACTAGCGTTGACATGATCGTTAAAGGCGATAACGGCGCGACTTACCCGTTGTCCTACACCCTTAACAAGGTGAACGGCGAGTGGAAAGTACGTAACGTGATCGTCAATGGCATCAACATCGGCAAGTTGTTCCGTGATCAATTCGCCGATGCCATGCAGAAAAACGGCAACGATCTGGATAAGACCATTGATAACTGGGCTGGCGAAGTGGCCAAGGTCAAGCAAGAGACTGACAAGGCCATCGACAAATGAGTGAGGGTGCCGTGACCCTGGCCGGTGAAAGCGAGCTGCGCCTCAGTGGCGTGCTTGACTACCAGACCGGCCCCCGCTTACGTAAGGAAGGCCAGGCGCTGATCAAAAAAGCGCTGGCCAAATCCCTTGTGGTGGATTGCTCGGCCGTCACCAAATCCAGCAGCGTCGGTTTGTCGTTGCTGCTGTGTTTTATCCGTGACGCACAAGCCCTGAACAAGCCATTGAGCATTCGTGCCATGCCTGAAGACATGCGCGAAATCGCTCAGGTTTCGGGCCTGACCGAGCTATTGGCACATCATTAATCGCCATTTATAGAGAAGCCCCCCGTCAGAGTCCTGTTCAGCGGGGTTCGCAGGCGCGGGGCTTTTTTGTATGATGGCCGACCCGCGCGCGTTGGGCGCCGATTGAGGTTGAGCATGCAGGCCGTAGAAGTGAAGAGCTTTCTTGAGGGAAAGCTGCCTGGAACCCAGGTAGAAGTTGAGGGCGAAGGCTGCAACTTTCAGCTGAACGTGATTAGTGACGAACTGGTGGCCTTGAGCCCGGTGAAACGTCAACAAAGCATCTATGCCCATTTGAACCCGTGGATCGCTGATGGCAGCATCCATGCGGTCACTATGAAATTCTTCAGCAGCGCGGCCTGGGCCGAGCGCACCTGAGCCCCCTGAGCCCATTGGCGTCGAGATTGTTATGGATAAATTGATTATTACCGGCGGTGCCCGTCTAGATGGCGAGATCCGCATTTCCGGGGCGAAAAACTCTGCCCTGCCGATTCTGGCTGCGACCCTGCTGTGCGATGGCCCGGTGACCGTGGCCAACCTGCCGCACCTGCATGACATCACCACCATGATCGAGCTCTTCGGCCGCATGGGCATTGAGCCGGTGATCGATGAGAAGCTGTCGGTCGAAATCGACCCGAACACCATCAAAACCCTGATCGCCCCGTACGAACTGGTTAAGACCATGCGTGCTTCGATCCTGGTACTGGGCCCGATGGTTGCCCGTTTCGGTGAAGCTGAAGTGGCGTTGCCTGGCGGTTGCGCCATCGGTTCGCGTCCGGTTGACCTGCACATCCGCGGCCTTGAAGCCATGGGCGCGGTGATCGACGTTGAAGGCGGCTACATCAAGGCCAAGGCGCCCGAAGGCGGCTTGCGTGGCGCCAACTTCTTCTTCGATACCGTCAGCGTGACCGGTACTGAAAACATCATGATGGCCGCAGCACTGGCCAAAGGCCGCAGCGTTCTGCAAAACGCGGCCCGTGAACCTGAAGTGGTTGACTTGGCCAACTTCCTGAACGCCATGGGCGCCAAGGTCAGCGGTGCGGGTACCGACACCATCACCATCGATGGCGTTGAGCGTCTGCACTCTGCCACTTACCGCGTGATGCCGGACCGTATCGAAACCGGTACTTACCTGGTGGCTGCTGCCGTGACCGGCGGCCGTGTGAAGGTCAAGGACACCGATCCGACCATCCTCGAAGCCGTGCTTGAGAAACTCAAGGAAGCGGGCGCCGAGATCACCACCGGCGAAGACTGGATCGAGCTGAACATGCACGGCAAGCGTCCTAAGGCCGTCAATGTGCGTACCGCTCCTTACCCGGCGTTCCCGACCGACATGCAGGCACAGTTCATCTCGTTGAACGCCATTGCTGAAGGCACCGGCGCCGTGATCGAGACCATCTTCGAAAACCGCTTCATGCACGTGTACGAACTGCACCGCATGGGCGCCAAGATCCAGGTCGAAGGCAACACGGCCATCGTGACCGGCACTGAAACACTCAAGGGCGCGCCTGTGATGGCCACCGACCTGCGTGCGTCGGCCAGCCTGGTGATTTCGGCACTGGTGGCCGAAGGCGATACCTTGATCGACCGCATTTACCACATAGACCGTGGTTACGAGTGCATCGAAGAAAAACTGCAAATGCTGGGTGCCAAAATCCGCCGCGTTCCGGGCTAGTTTTTGGTAACAGGCATCAGGGCACACGGACTGTGTCCAGCCGCCAGGTGACGTAACGGTGTTGACGCGTTACCTTACTTGGCCTCGAATCGTTCAAGTCGAGCCTGATTATCAGGCTCGACGTTTGTCCGGCGCCGATTGCGCCCGGGCATAAGTACCCTGATAAGGACTTACGTTTCCCATGCTGACCATTGCATTGTCCAAGGGCCGTATCCTTGACGACACCCTGCCGCTTCTGGCTGAAGCGGGCATCGTGCCGACCGAGAATCCGGACAAAAGCCGCAAGCTGATCATTCCGACCTCCCAGCCAGACGTACGTTTGCTGATCGTGCGCGCCACTGACGTACCCACTTACGTTGAGCATGGCGCCGCCGACCTGGGCGTTGCCGGTAAAGACGTACTGATGGAGTACGGCGGTCAGGGCCTGTATGAGCCACTGGACCTGCGCATTGCCCAGTGCAAGCTGATGACAGCCGGTGCCGTGGGTGCCGTCGAGCCTAAAGGCCGCCTGCGCGTGGCGACCAAGTTCGTCAACGTGGCCAAGCGTTATTACGCTGAACAGGGCCGTCAGGTCGACATCATCAAGCTGTATGGCTCGATGGAGCTGGCACCGCTGATCGGTCTGGCCGACAAAATCATCGACGTGGTCGATACCGGTAACACCTTGCGCGCCAATGGCCTGGAACCCCAGGACTTCATTGCCGCCATCAGCTCTCGCCTGGTGGTTAACAAGGCTTCCATGAAAATGCAGCACGCCCGCATTCAAGCCCTGATCGATACCCTGCGCAAAGCAGTGGAATCCCGACACCGCGGCTGACTCACCCGCGCGTCTCCGGGCGCGCCCATCTATCCGTGTAAAAGCCAGAAATCTCAGGTACCCGCGCGGATGGCTTGGTAGTCTTGCGGTGCCTGAGCTGTGCAATATCCTGAATTCTAAGCATTCGCCAATTACCGAGGCCCTCGCTATGACCGCTCCCACTGCAATTCGCCGTCTCAACGCTGCTGATCCGGATTTCGCGCAGCATCTGGATCATCTGCTGAGCTGGGAAAGTGTGTCTGACGACTCGGTCAACCAGCGCGTGCTCGACATCATCAAGGCCGTGCGTGAGCGTGGCGATGCGGCGCTGGTGGAATTCACCCAGCGCTTCGACGGCCTGGAAGTGGCCTCGATGGCGGATCTGATCCTGCCTCGTGAGCGCCTGGAACTGGCCTTGACCCGCATCACTGCCGAGCAGCGCGAGGCGCTGGAAAAAGCCGCCCAACGCGTGCGCAGCTACCACGAAAAGCAAAAGCAGGACTCCTGGACCTACACCGAAGCCGACGGCACGGTGCTCGGGCAAAAAGTCACGCCGCTGGACCGTGCCGGTTTGTATGTGCCGGGCGGCAAGGCGTCGTACCCGTCGTCGGTGCTGATGAACGCGATCCCGGCCAAGGTGGCCGGTGTAACCGAAGTGGTCATGGTCGTGCCGACCCCGCGGGGTGAACTCAACGAACTGGTGCTGGCTGCCGCCTGCATTGCGGGCGTGGACCGGGTATTCACCATCGGCGGCGCGCAGGCGGTTGCCGCGCTGGCTTATGGCACCGAAAGCGTCCCTAAAGTCGACAAAGTCGTCGGGCCGGGCAACATTTATGTCGCCACTGCCAAGCGCCACGTGTTTGGTCAGGTCGGTATCGACATGATCGCCGGGCCGTCGGAGATTCTGGTGGTGTGTGATGGCCAGACCGACCCGGACTGGATCGCCATGGACCTGTTTTCCCAGGCCGAGCACGACGAAGACGCCCAGGCGATTCTGGTCAGCCCCGATGCCGCGTTCCTCGACAAGGTCGCCGCCAGCATTGCCAAACTGTTGCCGACCATGGACCGCGCCGAGATCATCAACACCTCAATCAATGGCCGTGGCGCGCTGATTCTGGTGGACGACATGCAGCAGGCCATCGACGTGGCCAACCGTATCGCCCCGGAACACCTGGAGTTGTCGGTTGCCGATCCCCAGGCGTGGTTGCCGCAGATTCGCCACGCAGGTGCAATCTTCATGGGTCGTCACACCTCAGAAGCGCTGGGTGATTATTGCGCGGGCCCTAACCATGTGTTGCCGACCTCGGGCACGGCGCGTTTCTCCTCGCCGTTGGGGGTCTATGACTTCCAGAAGCGTTCATCGATCATTTTTTGCTCCGAACAAGGCGCTTCCGAGTTGGGCAAGACGGCTTCGGTCCTGGCCCGTGGCGAGTCGTTGACCGGCCACGCCCGCAGTGCCGAGTACCGGATCATTGCTGACAAAAAGGGGCAATAAGCATGAGCAAATTCTGGAGTTCTTTTGTTAAAGACCTGGTGCCTTACGTGCCGGGCGAGCAGCCGAAACTGACCCGACTGGTCAAGCTCAACACCAACGAAAACCCTTACGGCCCTTCGCCCAAAGCCCTTGCGGCCATGCAGGCCGAGCTCAATGACAACCTGCGCTTGTACCCGGACCCGAACAGCGACCTGCTCAAGCAGGCGGTGGCCAGCTATTACGGCGTGCAGCCCCGTCAGGTGTTTTTGGGCAACGGCTCGGACGAAGTGCTGGCCCATGTCTTCAATGGCTTGTTTCAGCACGACCAGCCGTTGTTGTTTCCGGACATCAGCTACAGCTTTTATCCGGTGTATTGCGGGCTGTACGGCATCGAGTTCGAGTCCGTAGCGCTGGATGCACAGTTCCAGATCCAGCCGACCGATTACGCCAGACCCAATGGCGGCATCATCTTCCCGAACCCGAATGCGCCGACGGGTTGCCTGCTGGCGCTGGAGGCTATCGAGCAGATACTCAACGCCAACCCGGACTCGGTGGTGGTGGTCGACGAAGCCTACATCGACTTTGGCGGGCAGACGGCAATCAGCCTGGTGGATCGTTACCCGAACCTGCTGGTGACCCAAACCCTGTCCAAATCCCGCTCGCTGGCAGGTCTGCGGGTAGGGCTCGCGGTAGGGCATCCCGACCTGATCGAGGCGCTGGAGCGCATCAAAAACAGCTTCAACTCCTATCCGCTGGACCGCCTGGCGATAGTCGGTGCAGCTGCGGCGTTCGAGGATCGTGACTATTTCGAGCAGACCTGCAAGGCCGTCATCGACAGCCGTGAACAGCTGGTCGGGCAACTTGAGGGGCTGGGGTTTGAGGTGCTGCCGTCAGCGGCCAACTTCATCTTCGCCCGCCACCCGGAGCACGATGCCGCGGCGCTGGCCGCCAAGTTGCGTGCACAAGGTGTGATCGTGCGCCACTTCAAGCAATTGCGGATCGACCAGTTCCTGCGCATCACCATCGGCACGCCGGAGCAGAACGCAGCGCTGATTGAGGGGTTGTCAGGCGTTTAATCAGACAGTATTGCCGCTGCCCATGACGTGAGTGTCACCAGGGCAGCGGCCGTACGAAGTGCGTTTATTCCTGCTGCGGCGGCTGTTCCTGTGGTGGACGCAAGCCCACTTCGGCCGTCAGTTTCAGCTCTTTGCCATTACGCATCACTTGAATGCTGATTTTCTCCGACGGCTTGATTCGCGCCACCTGGTTCATTGAGCGACGACCGTCGCTGGCGGGGGCGCCATCGATGCTCAGAATCACATCACCCAGCTGCAGACCCGCTTTTTGCGCCGGGCCATCACGGAAAATCCCCGCCACGACAATCCCCGGACGACCGCTCAGGCCGAACGATTCGGCCAGGTCCGGGGTCAACGGTTGCACTTCAATCCCCAACCAGCCACGAATCACTTGGCCGTGTTCGATGATCGACTTCATGACCTCCATCGCCAGATTGATCGGGATGGCAAAGCCGATACCTTGAGAGCCGCCGGATTTGGTGAAAATAGCCGTGTTGATGCCGGTCAGGTTGCCATTGGCGTCCACCAGTGCGCCGCCGGAGTTACCCGGATTGATCGCTGCATCGGTCTGGATGAAGTCTTCGTAGTTGTTCAGCCCCAGCTGGTTACGGCCGGTGGCACTGATGATGCCCATGGTCGTGGTCTGGCCGACCCCAAACGGGTTGCCGATTGCCAGTGCAATGTCACCGATGCGCAGGCTGTCGGAGCGACCAATGGTAATGGCCGGCAGGTTTTTCAGATCAATCTTGAGCACCGCCAGGTCGGTTTCCGGGTCGCTGCCGATCACTCGGGCCAGGGTTTCACGCCCGTCCTTGAGGGCCACGACGATCTGGTCGGCGTTCAGCACCACGTGGTTATTGGTGAGCAAATACCCTTCGGGGCTCATCAATACCGCCGAGCCGAGGCTCGATTCCATGCGTTTTTGCTTGGGGGCGTTGTTGCCGAAAAAGTGACGGAACTGCGGGTCTTCAAACAAGGGGCGGGCGTTGCGGTTCACCACCTTGGTGGTGTACAGGTTGGCCACGGCTGGCGCGGCGCGCACCACCGCATCGGCGTAGGTGACCGGCCCTTGCTGCGCATAATTGGTTTGCGGCGCCTGTTGCAGATTAACGTCCAGACTCGGCAGCCCGACCCATTGCGGGTAGCGCTGAATAATCAGCAAAGCGATAAGAACGCCGGCCAGCAGTGGCCAGCCAAAGAAACGCAAAGCCTTGAGCATTGAACTAAGTCCTGAAGGTTGCAGAGCCACCATGACGGCCCATAATGGCGGCCATTATACGAGGGCTGCGCGCCTCTGAACGCTATATTTAGGAGTCTTTTATGGCCGTCGCCTTGAGCACGCTGGTCGAAGAAGCAAATCGATACCTCAATTGCGCTGCAATCAGCGATTACTGCCCCAACGGCTTGCAGGTTGAGGGGCGGCCGCAAGTGCTGCGCATCGTCAGCGGTGTGACGGCCAGTCAAGCCTTGCTGGATGCGGCTGTGGAGGCCGGGGCTGATCTGGTGCTGGTGCATCACGGTTACTTCTGGAAAGGTGAAGACCCGTGCGTCACCGGCATGAAGCAGCGTCGCCTTAAAACCCTGCTCAAGCACGACATCAGCTTGTTGGCCTACCACTTGCCGCTCGACCTGCACCCGGACGTGGGCAACAACGTTCAACTGGCGCGGCAACTGGACATCACCGTTGAAGGGCCGCTGGATCCCGACAATGCCAAAGTGGTAGGGCTGGTGGGCTCGTTGGCTGAGCCCATGACGGCGCGGGACTTTGCCAGACGGGTGCAAGACGTACTGGGGCGCGAACCACTGGTGATAGAAGGCAGCCCAATGATACGGCGTGTCGGCTGGTGCACCGGAGGCGGGCAGGGTTACATCGATCAAGCCGTCCAGGCCGGCGTTGACCTGTACCTCAGCGGGGAAGCGTCCGAGCAGACCTTTCACAGCGCCCGTGAAAACGACATCAGCTTCATAGCCGCCGGGCATCACGCGACCGAGCGGTATGGCGTGCAAGCGCTGGGTGATTACCTCGCCCGACGTTTTGCGCTGGAGCACCTGTTCATCGACTGCCCCAACCCGATCTAGCCGCTCACTGACAGGCGCGGTCGCTGCAGGTTTCTGACAGCCTGCAGCGCTTTTTCAGTGGCGCTGAGCCCAAACCCCGCGATCTATTCTTAGACTTTTTCGATCTAGTTGGCGCCCTCAATATAAGAAGGTGCTGTGCTAGCATTCTCCGCTCGAACACGGCCCGCAGGCCGTTCATAAGATAGCTTTCGTGAGTAGCCATGGTCGACAAACTGACGCACCTGAAACAGCTGGAGGCGGAAAGCATCCACATCATCCGCGAGGTGGCTGCCGAGTTCGATAACCCGGTAATGCTGTACTCGATCGGTAAAGATTCCGCCGTGATGCTGCACCTTGCTCGCAAGGCTTTTTTCCCTGGCAAGCTGCCGTTTCCGGTGATGCATGTCGACACGCAGTGGAAATTCCAGGAGATGTACCGCTTCCGCGACAAGATGGTCGCCGAGCTGGGCCTGGACTTGATCACTCACGTCAACCCGGACGGTGTGGCGCAGGGCATCAACCCGTTTACCCATGGCAGTGCCAAGCACACGGACATCATGAAAACCGAGGGCCTGAAACAGGCGCTCGATAAGTACGGCTTTGATGCGGCCTTCGGTGGCGCACGCCGCGACGAAGAAAAATCCCGCGCCAAAGAGCGCGTGTACTCGTTCCGTGACAGCAAACACCGCTGGGATCCGAAGAACCAGCGGCCTGAACTGTGGAACGTCTACAACGGCAACGTTAACAAGGGCGAATCGATCCGCGTCTTCCCGTTGTCGAACTGGACCGAACTCGATATCTGGCAGTACATCTACCTCGAAGGCATTCCGATTGTGCCGCTGTACTTCGCCGCTGAGCGTGAAGTCATCGAGAAAAACGGCACCCTGATCATGATCGATGACGAGCGCATCCTTGAGCACCTGTCTGACGAAGACAAGGCGCGCATCGTCAAGAAGAAAGTCCGTTTCCGTACGCTGGGTTGCTACCCGCTGACCGGCGCGGTGGAATCGGAGGCTGAAAGCCTGACCGACATCATCCAGGAAATGCTCCTGACGCGAACTTCCGAGCGCCAGGGCCGAGTCATCGATCACGATGGCGCAGGCTCCATGGAAGATAAAAAACGTCAAGGTTATTTCTAAGGGGTTGTCATGTCGCACGTATCTGATTTGATCAGCGAGGACATCCTCGCCTACCTGGGCCAGCACGAACGCAAAGAGATGTTGCGCTTTCTGACCTGCGGCAACGTCGATGACGGCAAAAGCACCCTGATCGGGCGCTTGCTGCACGACTCCAAGATGATCTACGAAGATCACCTGGAAGCCATTACCCGCGATTCGAAAAAAAGCGGCACCACGGGCGATGACATCGACCTGGCGCTACTGGTGGATGGCCTGCAAGCCGAGCGCGAACAGGGCATTACCATTGACGTGGCCTACCGTTACTTTTCCACGGCCAAGCGCAAATTCATCATTGCCGACACCCCGGGCCATGAGCAGTACACCCGCAACATGGCCACGGGCGCATCGACCTGTGATCTGGCCATTATCTTGGTGGATGCCCGTTACGGCGTGCAAACCCAGACGCGCCGCCACAGCTTTATCGCGTCGTTGCTGGGCATCAAACACATCGTGGTCGCCATCAACAAGATGGACCTCAAAGGGTTTGACGAAGGCGTCTTCGAGTCGATCAAGGCGGACTACTTGAAGTTTGCCGAAGGCTTGAAGATGAAGCCGAGCAGCCTGCATTTTGTTCCGATGTCGGCGCTCAAGGGCGACAACGTGGTGAACAGAAGCGAGCGTTCGCCGTGGTACACCGGCCAATCGTTGATGGAAATTCTTGAAACCGTCGAGGTGGCGGCCGACCGCAACCTGACCGACCTGCGTTTCCCCGTGCAATACGTCAACCGTCCCAACCTGAACTTCCGGGGATTTGCCGGCACGCTGGCCAGCGGCATCGTGCGCAAGGGCGATGAAGTGATGGTATTGCCATCGGGCAAGAGCAGCCGGGTCAAATCCATCGTCACGTTTGAAGGTGAGTTGGAGCACGCCGGGCCGGGTCAGGCGATCACCCTGACCATGGAAGACGAGATCGATATTTCGCGTGGTGACTTGCTGGTACACGCCGACAGCGTACCGCCGGTGACTGATACCTTCGACGCCATGCTGGTGTGGATGGCCGAAGAACCCATGCTGCCGGGCAAAAAGTACGACATCAAGCGCGCGACCAGCTACGTGCCGGGCTCCATCGCGAGCATCATCAACAAGGTCGATGTCAACACACTGGAAGAAGGCCCGGCCAGCGCGTTGCAACTGAACGAAATCGGCAAGGTCAAGATCAGCCTCGACGCACCCATTGCGCTGGACGGTTACGACAGCAACCGCACCACGGGCTCGTTCATCATCATTGATCGCCTGACCAATGGCACCGTGGGCGCAGGCATGATCGTTGCCCAGCCGGTCAGCCATGGCAGCACTGGCCATCATGGCGAGCTGGCTCACGTGACGACTCAAGAGCGTGCGCAACGCTTCGGTCAGCAACCGGCGACCGTGTTGTTCAGCGGCCTGTCGGGCGCGGGTAAAAGCACGCTGGCCTATGCCGTTGAGCGCAAGTTGTTCGACATGGGGCGTGCGGTGTTTGTGCTGGATGGCCAGAACCTGCGTCATGACTTGAACAAGGGGTTGGCACAAGACCGCGCCGGACGCACAGAAAACTGGCGTCGTGCGGCCCATGTCGCGCGCCAGTTCAATGAGGCGGGTCTGCTGACGCTGGCCGCCTTTGTGGCGCCGGACGCACAAGGCCGTGATCAGGCCAAAGCGTTGATTGGCGATGATCGCCTGATCACCGTGTATGTGCAGGCGTCACCTGCCGTATGCGCCGAACGTGATCCACAAGGGTTGTACGCAGCGGGTGGTGACAACATTCCGGGTGAGTCCTTCCCGTATGACGTTCCGCTCGATGCAGACCTGGTGGTGAACACGCAGGCGCTGACGGTTGATGAAGGCGTCAAGTTGGTGCTGGACCTGTTGCGTCAACGCGGCGCGATTTAAGCCGCACTGAAAAAGCCCGCTGCCGAGGGATCGGTGGCGGGCTTTTGTCTATCTGCTTGCGAATCAGCTTTTGGGGTATTCGCGATGCAACTCGCCCAGCAGGCGGTCTTTGTCTTCCCACAATTGATTGATCCAGCTCTGAAATGCCAATTTGTACTCGGCATCCTGATCGTAGTTGCGCCCCAGAAACTCAGCCGGAATGCTCAACTCTTCAAACACCACCACGACCTCGCGCACGTTGCCGCACAGCAGATCCCAGTACCCGG
The DNA here is from genome assembly GCF_015377145.2 of Pseudomonas lundensis. NCBI lineage: Bacteria > Pseudomonadati > Pseudomonadota > Gammaproteobacteria > Pseudomonadales > Pseudomonadaceae > Pseudomonas > Pseudomonas lundensis. Next base: position 3,922,751 of record NZ_CP062158.2, on the reverse strand, counting down.
GGCGCCCGCCGGGGTAGTGAATGGTCACGTTGACGATGGATTTCAGTTGCTCGCCCATGGCGTCCAGCACAAAGGCAATACCACCCGCCTTGGGTTTGAGCAGGTAGCGAAACGGTGATTGTTGCTGCCCATGCTTGGCTTCGGTGAAACGCGTGCCTTCCACGAAGTTGAAAATGCCGACCGGCTGGTTTTTAAACTTCGCACAGGTTTTGCGCGTGGTCGCCAGATCGGCGCCTTTTTTCTCGGGGTGTTTGGCCAGGTACGCTTTGGAGTAGCGTTTCATGAACGGGAAACCCAACGCCCACCACGCCAAACCAATCACCGGCACCCAGATCAACTCCTGCTTGAGGAAGAACTTCAGCGGGCGGATGCGTTTATTGAGCACGTATTGCAGCACCATGATGTCGACCCAGCTCTGGTGGTTGCTGGTCACCAGGTACGAATGCTCGTAATCGAGCCCCTCCAGCCCCTTGATCTGCCAGCGGGTCTGCCCCAGCAGGTCCATCCAGCGTTTGTTATTGCTGACCCACGCTTCGTGGATATGGCGCATCAGCCAGTCGGTGCAGCGCTGGGCGGCTGCAAAGGGCAGGCACAGTTTGAAAATGGCCACCACGAACAGCGGCGTGCAGCACACGATGGTGTTGATCGCCAGCAGCAGGGAAGCAATCACGCCGCGTAACGGCGCAGGCAGGGAGTCCAGCATTTACACATCCATAGGTCGGTTGGCGGCTTGAATCGCCGTGAGGGCGATGGTGTACACAATGTCGTCGACCTGAGCGCCGCGGGGAAGGTCGTTCACCGGTTTGCGCAGGCCTTGCAGCATGGGGCCGAGGCTGACGCAATCAGCGCTGCGTTGCACGGCTTTGTGGGTGGTGTTGCCGGTGTTGAGGTCGGGGAACACAAACACGGTGGCGCGCCCGGCAACCTGACTGTTGGGGGCGAGTTGTCGAGCCACGTCCTCATTGGCTGCGGCGTCATATTGCAACGGGCCGTCAATCAACAGGGCATGTTGCGATTCGTGCGCCAGCAGGGTGGCTTCACGGACTTTTTCGACCTCTTCACCACTGGCCGAGTCGCCACTGGAATAACTGATCATCGCCACCCGCGGTGTAATGCCGAACGCTGCCGCAGAGTCGGCACTTTGCAGGGCGATTTCGGCCAGTTCAGCCGCCGACGGGTGCGGGTTCATCACGCAGTCGCCGTAGACCAGAACCTGCTCGGGGAAAAGCATGAAGAACACCGACGACACCAGCGTGCAGCCGGGTGCGGTCTTGATCAATTGCAGGGCCGGGCGGATGGTGTTGGCAGTGGAGTGAATGACCCCGGACACCAGGCCGTCCACTTCGTCCAGCGCCAACATCATGGTGCCGATCACCACCGGGTCTTCGAGCTGCTGTTCAGCCATCGGGGCATTGAGGCTTTTGGTTTTGCGCAACGCCACCATCGGCTCGACATACCGATCGCGAATCACGTCGGGGTCAAGAATTTCCAGCCCGTCCGGCAGTTCAATTCCGTGGGCCTTGGCCACCGCCCGGACTTCGTCAGGCTTGGCCAACAACACACAACGTGCAATGCCGCGTGCCTGACAGATCGCCGCCGCCTGTACGGTTAACGGTTCGCTGCCTTCAGGCAAGACGATACGTTTGTTGGCTTGCTGAGCACGCTGGATCAGTTGATAGCGAAACACGGCAGGGGTGAGGCGCATTTCGCGCGGCGTGCCGCAACGCTGGTGCAACCATTTGGCATCCAGGTGGCTGGCCACGAAATCGGTGATGATTTCCGCACGTTCGCGGTCATCAATCGGGATTTCCTTGTTCAGGTTGTTCAGGCGGTTGGCGGTGTCATACGAACCGGTACTGACCGACAGCACGGGCAGACCCGCTTGCAGGGCGCCGCGGCACAATTCCATGAGGCGCGGGTCGGGCTGGGTGTCGCTGGTCAGCAGCAACCCGGCCAGCGGCACCCCGTTCATCGCCGCCAGGCTGACCGCCAGAATGATGTCGTCGCGATCCCCCGGGGTTACCACCAACACACCGGGCTTGAGCAATTGCAGGGTGTTGAGCACGGTGCGGGCGCACAAAATGATTTTTGACATGCGCCGGGTCTCGTAGTCCCCGGCATTCAGCACGTTGGCACCCAGCAGATCGGCCACGTCACGGGTGCGCGGCGCGTTGAGTTCGGGCTGATACGGGATGCAGCCCAGCAACTTGAAGTCACCGGTGCGCAGCAGGGGCGAGTGTTCTTTAAGGCGCGCGGCGAAGTCTTCCATGCTTTCGTCAGTGCGTACCTTGTTCAGGATCACACCGAGGACTTTCGGGTCTTTGGGGCCGCCAAACAGTTGAGCCTGCAATTCGACACGGCCCGAGAGTTCGGTCAGCACTTCATTCTCGGGCGCCGACACCAGGATCACCTCTGCATCGAGGCTCTTGGCCAAGTGCAAGTTGACCCGGGCGGCATAGCTGGCGCTGCGGGTCGGAACCATGCCTTCGACGATCAGGACGTCTTTGCCGACCGCGGCTTGCTGGTAGAGGCTGATGATTTCTTCGAGCAGTTCATCCAGTTGGCCATCGCCCAGCATCCGCTCAACGTGCGCCAACCCCAATGGCTGTGGCGGTTTCAGCCCGTGGGTGCGGGCGACCAGTTCGGTCGAGCGCTCCGGGCCGACATCGCCGGGGTGCGGCTGGGCAATTGGCTTGAAAAAGCCGACTTTCAGGCCGGCACGCTCCAGTGTGCGCACCAGCCCCAGGCTGATAGAAGTCAGGCCCACACCAAAATCAGTGGGGGCAATAAAGAAAGTTTGCATGCGAGCTTCCTGACGTGAGCAGTGCAAGGGCACGCCCGCCGAACGGGTCATGTGCCTGAATCAATTGCCAAGATTAGCGCTATCCGCCGCTTGAGCACACCAGCCACACGTAAAGGGCTGACCTATTTTTGCGTCGCGTTGTTCGGGGTCAAGCACCCAGGCCCGTGATTGCCAGGGCGGTTGATGGCGCTGGTGTTGAGTGTGGCCACAGGACAGTACGACCACCCAATGTGCCTCTTCATCCTGACGCCATCCAATGATTGTTGAACTTTTCAAAGGTGTCCGTTGGTCTTGGTTGTGTTTCGTTGTGTTCGCTTTCGAGCGTTTGCTTGGTTAAACTTGCGCCCTCAATATTTTTGCAAAAGGTCTCGCCCCATGACGATCGCCGCCAATAAGGCTGTCTCCATCGACTATACCCTGACCAACGACGCTGGTGAGGTCATCGACAGCTCCGCCGGTGGCGCGCCGCTGGTTTACCTGCAAGGCGCAGGTAACATCATTCCAGGTCTGGAAAAGGCCCTGGAAGGCAAAGCAGTCGGTGACGAGCTGGAAATTTCCGTAGAGCCTGAAGACGCGTACGGCGAGTACTCCGCCGAGCTGGTCAGCACGTTGAGCAGCAGCATGTTCGAAGGCGTTGACCAACTGGAAGTGGGCATGCAGTTCCACGCTTCGGCGCCGGACGGCCAGATGCAAATCGTGACCATCCGTGACCTGGACGGCGACGACGTGACGGTTGATGGTAACCACCCGTTGGCTGGTCAGCGTCTGAACTTCAAAGTGAAAGTTGTTGCTGTTCGTGACGCGAGCGAAGAAGAAGTTGCTCACGGCCACGTACACGGCGAAGGCGGTCATCAGCACTGATGACGGCTGCTACGCTCTGTTGAGCGAGCCAGAGAAGGGCGCCTGCGGGCGCCTTTTTTCATCTGTACAGCCTACGGCGATCGGCATCCGGAGCGATTGCCTGAACCCGATCCCGAGATTTTGGAGTCCGTCATGAGTGCTTTTCACGACCTTACCCTGGACGCCCTCGACGGCAATGAATTGCCCCTGGCCGGCCTTAAGGGCCGCGTCGTGCTGGTGGTGAACGTGGCTTCCAAGTGCGGCTTGACGCCCCAGTACGCAGCGCTGGAAAACCTCTATCAGCAATACCGCGAGCAAGGCTTCAGTGTGCTGGGCGTGCCCTGCAATCAGTTTGCCGGGCAGGAGCCGGGCACCGGGGAAGATATTCAGGCGTTCTGCAGCCTGAACTACGGGGTGACTTTCCCGATGAGTAGCAAGCTTGACGTCAATGGCCCGGAACGTCACCAGCTCTATCGCTTGCTGGCAGGCGAAGGCGCCGAGTTCCCGGGCGAGATCACCTGGAACTTCGAAAAATTCCTGATGGGCAAGGACGGTCGGGTGTTGGCGCGGTTTTCCCCGCGTACGCCACCGGATGACCCCACGGTTATTCAGGCGATTGAAAAAGCGCTGGCTTAAGGCTTTTTCACCGCGACGGGAACCGGCACCGCCTGGGTGCCGGTCTGGCCGTGACACGCGCTGTACAGCAACCCCTCAAACTGCCTGATGATGGCGGGCCAGCCCTGACGGCTGGCATGCTGGCGCGCATTCAGGCGCACCGTACGCAGGGTTTCCGGGTTTTCCAGCAGCCAACACGCGGCTTGCGTCCACGCATGTTCATCCCCGGTCATGGCCAGCACGCCGTTATAGCCCTGGCGGATGTGCAAGCCCGCAGCGGCTTCGTCATACGCCACCACGCCCAGCCCCGACGCCAGGGCTTCGAGTACGACGTTGCCAAAGGTTTCGGTCATGCTCGGAAACAAAAACACATCCCCACTGGCGTAATGCTCGGCCAGCGCCTCCCCGCACTGCATGCCACAAAAGATCGCTTCGGGTAGCGAGGCTTCAAGGTGAGCCCGTTTGGGGCCGTCTCCGACGATGATCAATTTGAAACGTCGCGAAAGGTATTGCGCTTCCAATGCCTGCAAACCCCGCTTGAGCGCGCCGAGATTCTTTTCTGGGGCCAGCCGTCCCACGTGCAGCAACGCGATGTCGTCCTCACGCAGCCCCCAGCTTTGACGCAAGGCCTGTTGGCGCCTGGACGGGTTGAAGCGTCGGCTGTCGACCCCCCGGCTGAGCAGGTGCAGACGCTCAAAGTGCCTGCGCTCCAGCTCAAGACGCTGGCTGGTGCTGGGCACCAGCGTCAGCGCACAACGGTTATGAAACCAGCGTAAATAGTGGGTCAGGGCACGCGTGATGAAACCCCAGCCGTACGGATGGGTGTACTGCTGGAAGTTGGTGTGAAAACCGCTTACCACGGCAATTCCCAAACGCCTGGCTACCCGCAACGCACACAGGCCCAACGGCCCTTCAGTGGCGATGTACACCACGTCCGGCCGCTGTAGCTGCCAGCGTTTGCTCAAGCGCCGGGCAGAGGTCATGCCCCATTGCAAGCCGGGGTAGCGAGGGATTGGCCAGCCGCGGCATAGCATCAGGTGCTCATTGCTGCGCTGCGTGCCATCCACGTGTTGCCGCGGGCGTATCAGCTCCACGTGGTGATTCAGCGCGCGTAATCCTTCATACAGATGGCCAAGGGTATGGGCCACGCCGTTGATTTCGGGTGGGAAGGTTTCAGTGATGAGGGCGATGCGAAGGGCAGTGGTCATGACTCCAGTGTCGGGCGGAGCCATGACGTCGATGTTTCACGGTGATGATGGATTTATGAATCTGTCAGCGGCTCTGGAGCGCATCTTCCCCGCGTTCACGCACCCAGAACAGCGTGGCGCCGGCCACGGCGGCGGGCATCATCAGCAGGTTGACCACCGGGATCAGCAACACCAGGTAAACAATCCCGCCAAAACTCATGCTCTGCCAGCGCTTTTCACGCAGCCAGGCCAGCATCTCGTTCCAGCCCAGCTTGTGGTTGTCCGCCGGGTAGTCAATGTATTGGATGGCCATCATCCAGATCCCGAATACCAACCACAGGGGGGCGGCGATCAAGTTCAACACCGGGATAAACGACAGGACCATCAACGCCAGGGCGCGAGGCAGGAAATACCCCAATTTGCGCATTTCACGGGCCAGCGTACGCGGCACCATGGCGATCAATTCGCCCCAACTGAAGGCGGGAAAATCATCGCTGCCGCGCACCACGACTTCGACTTTTTCAGACAAAAAACCATTGAACGGGGCGGCAATAATGTTGGCCAGCAGGGTGAAAGTAAAAAACACCATCAGCGCCACCAGCACCACGAACAACGGCCAGAGCACGTAATTGAGAAAACTCAGCCAGTCGGGCAGCGAGGGCATCAACGTATCGACCCAGAGGCTGAACTGATGGCCGGCAAAATAAATCAGGCCGACGAATAGCAGCAGGTTGATCAGCAGGGGCAATAGCACAAACACGCGCAGGCCAGGGCTAAGTACCAGCTTGAGGCCTTCGCGCAAGTACTGCGGGCCAGAAAGAACAGGGGCGGGCATAGTGGGCTCCGGGCAGTGGGAAACCGGGCGACCTTAGCGGCTTTATAGACGCCGCGAAAGCCTTGGTTCGGGATCGACAATAACTGTTACAAAGGCGCCTTGAGGACGCCGGTGATCTCATTGAGACCTGCTATGAGCTGGATTGTTAAACCGTATTTCCTTAATCTCTGCCACCTCGATACGCTGCACCCACAATTTTTCAGGATCGACGCGTTTCAGGTCTAGCCTGTACACCTTCGCGATCCCTTTTTATTCCAGCCGTTCTAGCGGCGTTCCGACCCGGTGTGATGCGGGCGGTCATAGGAGTGAGTCATGTCTGAAGTACGTCATTCGCGAGTGATTATTCTGGGTTCCGGCCCTGCCGGTTACAGCGCTGCTGTCTATGCGGCCCGCGCCAACCTCAAGCCACTGCTGATCACGGGCATGCAGGCGGGCGGTCAATTGACCACGACCACCGAAGTCGACAACTGGCCGGGTGATGTTCACGGCCTGACCGGCCCGGCTTTGATGGAGCGTATGCGCGAACACGCCGAGCGTTTCGAAACCGAGATCGTGTTCGACCACATCAACGAAGTGGACCTCAAGAACAAACCGTTCACCCTCAAAGGCGACAGCGGCACGTTCACCTGTGACGCCCTGATCATCGCCACCGGCGCCAGCGCCCGTTATCTGGGCCTGCCGTCCGAAGAGGCGTTCATGGGCAAAGGCGTTTCGGCGTGTGCGACCTGCGATGGTTTCTTCTACCGCAACAAGCCGGTCGCCGTGGTGGGCGGTGGTAACACCGCTGTGGAAGAAGCACTGTACCTGGCCAATATCGCCAGCAAGGTGACACTGATCCACCGTCGTGAAACCTTCCGCGCCGAGAAGATCCTGATCGACAAGCTCAACGCCCGTGTGGCCGAAGGTAAGATCGAACTCAAACTGAACGCGACCCTGGACGAAGTACTGGGCGACAACATGGGTGTGACCGGCGCGCGCCTGAAAAACAACGATGGCAGCTTTGATGAAATCAAGGTCGACGGCGTGTTCATCGCCATTGGCCACACCCCGAACACCGCGTTGTTCGAAGGTCAGCTGGCACTCAAGGATGGCTACATGGTTGTGCAGGGCGGCCGCGAAGGCAACGCCACCGCGACCAGCATCGAAGGTGTGTTTGCGGCCGGCGACGTGGCGGACCACGTGTACCGCCAGGCCATCACATCGGCCGGTGCGGGCTGCATGGCAGCACTGGACACCGAGCGCTACCTGGACGGCCTGCAGAACGCCGAGTTCTGATAGCCGCCTGAACGACAGGGCTCAGTGGGGCTTTAACCCCCGCTGCCCGGTTTACCTCAATGCCCGCCTCTCACGATGCGGGCATTTTTGGTTGTACACGTTAAGACCAACCGTTCATGTGTTGTCCGACGCCTGCCGCTCGGTGCGATAGACCGCAGCGAAAATCTCGGTGATGTCATGCCGCGGGTATTGCTTCATCAGGGTGCGCACCTTGGCGCTGAGTCGCACCAAGGTGTTGCTGGGCTTGGCCCGTTGCTCCACGGGTAGGGGTTGCGACCAGTCGATCATGGCCTGAGGCAGGGCGCGGCGGCCAGTTTTGTCGATGCGCTTGATTTCCCACTCGACCAGGCGATTGGGCAGGGTCCAGAAGGTCATGACGTGGTAGACGTACCAGAAAAATGCGTACACCCAGCCCACCTCTTTCTCACGCAAACGCCGGTGCAGGCCGGCCCGGGCATTGCGGAAAGTGTGCAGCCCTTCATGGAGCGGATCGTTTGGGCCTTGCAGCCCCAGCGGGTCTTGCATGGCCTTGAAGTCATCCAGTTCGTATGCCATATAAGCGCGAACGGCCTCCCAATGGGCGATGCCCAGTTGCGACCCGGCACACTGGAATTCCAGAGTGACCCATTCACCCTCATGTTCAAAACCCATGCCCATGCCGTACTGGCGAGTGGCGCCGTATTGCGTGGCGCTGTGCGACTGAATCATCCACGCGCAGAGTGATTCCCAAGGCACAAACAACGGCTCGTTATCCCCTGCGAGCGTAAAACAGACTTCGCGTCGTTGCCGATTGAAGCGGGTAGGGATGACTTCGGTGAAGTGTTTATGGGCCTTGAGCCATACGAAAAGGCACATGGCGCTTGTGAAAAGCCACATCATTACGGCTATGGGCCAGCTAAAGTAGAAAACGTCCTCTATCACTTCCCTGATCAAATCGGGAGAAAAGTCGTTCAGGACTGCCAAAAATCCGCTAATCATCGGGAAACCAAAAGCGACGAAACAGGAGTACGTAAACGGAGCTCCTAACCACAACTGATACGAGAACACACTGGGGTTACCGCCGCCAAAGTCTAAATACACATCGTTGATGTCACTGATATACGGGCAGTACGGATGGGCATCAGTAGGAAGAGGTAACGGTGCCAGGTATGTCTTGCGACCCGTCAGGAAAGGTTCGATATCACCTGCTCGCGGCGGAGTGGGTGTAGGCGAGTCTTTTTTCTCTATGTGTTTTTTGGCCATGTCCCTATTCCTTTTCACCCGGCGCTGGCCGCTCGGCGCGATACACCGCAGCGAAAATCTCGGTGATGTCATGTCGCGGGTATTGCTTTATCAAGGTGCGCACCTTGGCGCTGAGCCGCACCAAGGTGTTGCTGGGCTTGGCTCGTTGCTCCACTTGCACGGGTTGCGACCAGTCGATCAGGGCCTGAGGCAGGGCGCGGCGGCCGTTTTTGTCGATGCGCTTGATTTCCCACTCGACCAGGCGATTGGGCAGGGTCCAGAAGGTCATGACGTGGTAGACGTACCAGAAAAATGCGTACACCCAGCCCACTTCTTTCTCACGCAAACGCCGGTGCAGGCCGGCCCGGGCATTGCGGAAAGTGTGCAGTCCTTCATGGAGCGGATCGTTTGGGCCTTGCAGCCCCAGCGGGTCTTGCATGGCCTTGAGGTCATCCAGTTCGTATGCCATATAAGCGCGAACGGCCTCCCAATGGGCGATGCCCAGTTGCGACCCGGCACACTGGAATTCCAGAGTGACCCATTCACCCTCATGTTCAAAACCCATGCCCATGCCGTACTGGCGAGTGGCGCCGTATTGCGTGGCGCTATGGGACTGAATCACCCATGCGCAGAGTGATTCCCAATGTACAAACAATGGCTCGTTATCCCCTGCGAGCGTAAAACAGACTTCGCGTCGTTGCCGATTGAAGCGGGTAGGGATGACTTCGGTGAAGTGTTTATGGGATTTGAGCCAGACGTAGAGACACATGGCAGTCATGAAAAGCCACATCATTATGGCTATGGGCCAGCAAGCGAAGAAAACGTCCTCTGTGAACTCTCTGGCCAGCTCGGGAGAATCGCCGAGCAGTGCTACCACAAAGCCGCTAATCATCGGGAAACCAAAAGCGACGATACAGGCGAACGTAAATGGAGCTCCCAACCATGTTTGATACGAGAACACGTTGGGATTACCGCCCCCAAAGTCTAAATACACATCGTTGATGTCACTGATATACGGGCAGTACGGATGGGCATCAGTAGGAAGAGGTAACGGTGCCAGGTATGTCTTACGACCCGTCAGGAAAGGTTCGACATCACCTGCCCGGCGTAACGTTTCAGGCACAGAGCTCAAATGCGATTTGTTTGGGTATTCACGCATCCGGGATTTCCTTTAATGCCAAAACGTCGACAGCCAACAAGGTCAGCGCAGGGGAGGGTAACGGGTGAGCGGCTGAGGGATAGCGACCTTCCTCAAAGGGGTTAAAGTGGATAAGGTGCGAGCGCACGACCGGTTGGCCCTGTTCATCCAAAGACATCAGCTGAAGTTCAAGTAACAGTTCTTCATGCAACTTGCCGTTAATGCGTTCAGGGTGATTCGGATAACTCAGGTTTAACCTCAGCCCCGGCGTATTAGGTGCGCCCGTTTCCACACGAAACAGCCCGGCCTGTACCGGTTCACTGAGTTCTTGCGCGTACTTTCTGGGGCGTCTGCCCCCGTCCAATACCGTGATAAAACGCCGGGCCCCAACCTTTAACCCATGAGGGGGCTGCCCGCCTAATGGCGCTTGAAAGTCTTGCAGGTTTAAACCCGGCAGATTGATGGTGATCTCCCCGACTTGAGTGGCCGGGAACCAGCCTGCCAAATACGAGCGTTCCGGGCGGCGCTTGACCTGAACGAAGGGGGCTTGCAGCAACGCTTGAAGGTGACTTTGAAAGCCGGCGAGGCTGAGGTTTTTTTGTTTGTCTGTTTCCAGCCCCCACGGTGTGCTTTGTAGCCACTGGTCGTGAGCGCTGGTGTTGTAGTGGTTGTACATCCAAGTTCCTGCAAGTTCGAGCAGGGTGAATAGTCCTCCTACAAGACTGAAGCGGAAAAACACCTGGGAAAGGCGAGCTCCGGATGTTATCCAAGCGGCTGCTCGGGCTGGGCCTTTAGCTGCTCTAGATACGTCGAGTATCGAGCCAACACTGTTAAAGAGACCATACGCATTAGTGGCGCCTAACCCGCTGGCACTGATTAGCTGTATCACTGCACCGTTTTGAGCGTCTCGGTTACCGCTTCGTACGGCTTCTACCCAATTGCCATGGTAAGTCCTGTAACTAATTATTGCTGAGATAAGGCCAAAAAAATACGTCCCAGTTCCCAAGCTAGCATGCAACTTTCCCAAAGTGACTTGTAAATGACTTGCAGAGGTCATTCTTAAACTGGCTTTTAATTTATCAATTTGAGCATTCAGTGCCGTGTCAAAAATTCCTTGAGCAGCAGCAAAGCCACTTGCACCGGTTGCTGCCAGAGAGCTTAAAAATGGCATCAACTTACGATCTTCCCGTGAAACACCTAATGTCTCTTTAAGTACCTGATTCAAATTCACCATCTGCGCGAAAAACAACAACAGCGCTGCCCCGTCCCCCAGCACATTCATCACCGGCGCACGGTGAACGCCTTCTTTAAAGTTGCTCATTAAACTTGCGACTTGGCGATGGCCTTCCGGGGCGAAAACGACGGTCATGCCTGCACGCCCGGGTGCCGATCCGAAGAGCCTTACATGTTCGTCTGGCAGTTCCGGGATGGGGCTGATGCTGGCGGCCAGTCGGGCCTCTCCTTGGGTCAGTTGCCCGCGCAGGGTGGTGATTTCGTGCAGTAGCTGTTGGGATTTAAGCGAGCGGTGGCCGTCAACGCGGTTGACCTGCTGACGCTTATGCTTGAGTTTCAACAGCCTTTCGCGCTGGTCCAGCACCTCTTTCAGGGTTTCGCGCAGGCTGTCCCGCTCGGCCGGGGTGGCAAAGTGAAAGGTTGCGCCTTCCGTTTTGGCCGCCTGCAAAATGCGCAGGGTCAATGCCTGGGGCAGGTCGCGAAACAATTGGTCGAGATCCGGCATGGTGTTGCCTTTGACAATGCCGTCAAAACTGGCAACCAGGGATTCCAGCCCGCGGTTCAGGGCCGGGCTCCAGGCGTGTTGTGCGGCATGGGCCACGTTGCGCGTGCTTTCTGGTAGCTCGTCCAGCGCTGGCAGGCGACCGCGTTCCAGGGTGTCCAGACGCGCCAGTTGCTCGGGCAAGTTGTTGTACACGGCCAAGCTGCTGGCAAGTAAAAAGGCGTACTGAACCCACAACGCCGTTTGTTCGCTAATGGGCAGGGTGTAGTACAACGGGAGAACGAATTGCGGGTTGCCTTCGAGGTAGGCCAGCAATTGGTCGCACGCTTCATCGCTGCGGCAAATATCTTTCAGGCAGGCGTATTCAAGTGAGAACGCGTGATCCACTTGCCCTGCCTGTTGGGCATCGAAGTACCAGGCAGCGTTGTGAAAGGCGCCGCGGGCTATCAGAGCAACCCGGTCAGCGGTGATGCTGTCCAGCACACGGTTCCAGCGCTCAAGCCCGTCACGATGTGCCTGCAGCTCGCGATCCATGGCGGGGCGGTCGATGAGTTCGTTCACGCCTCGCTGGCCGAACCGTGCGCCAAACAGGATGTCTTGGGTATCACGGCTGCGTTGTTTACCCAGGGTTATCAACGCGTCGAAATGGGCCTCGACAAACGCAGCAGGTGCTACGCGAAAATGCGCTCGCGTGTAATAACAGCGATCGATATCTTCAACGGCTCGCACCGCGAGCAATTGTAGGTCTGGCACATACGCTTGATACAGCGCTGCCTCCATCTCAGCCTCACGCCTCAGGGCTTCAAGGTCTGCTGGAATCGATGTGTTGGGGGGCGGCGTCATCAGTCCGCCTCGATTGAGGTACTCGTGTATCGCTTTGCCCGTCACCGCGCGCTCAGGCTCAGGCAGTTTTTTGAAATCCTCCAGCAGTGCCTGGATGGCCGGGTCATCGAGGGTGGCCGCGAATGTTTGCCAGTCCGATTCGGCCAACCAGGTGAGGGACTCGATGTAACACCCCAACAGGTAATTCCGCTCGTTGTGACCCTTTTGCGCTCCACCGTTGGCCCAGTCAGTGACCCAGCCTACGACTTCATCCTGATAATTGGCCAAGTCACGTAAAACGCCCAGGGTGTCATCCAGCACTAAATAGAGAATGTCATGGTGGTATTCCGGCGCCACGCTGCTGGCCAGGGTGCCCATGGATATCTGTTGGAAGCGTCGGGGCTGTTCCCACAGATAAGGCTGGCGCTCGTGTTCAGGGGTTTTGGCCAACTGGCGCTGGCGCTCGGCAAAAGCCGCGTGTTCGGCCAACGTCGCGGTCTGGTCAAGGTGCTGCTGGTGATAGTCCACATATTCAGTGGCCACTTCGGCCAGCCATTGCTCGGCCATTTGCGGGGTGAGCAAGTGCGTACCGCCCGTTTGGCAGTTCGTCAGGCCGGGATGCACCGCTTGCATAAAATGAGTGCGTTCTTCGGCCGAGTTGAGCACTTGCTGGCATTTTCTGGCCGTCCACTGCGTCTCGGCATACGTGACATGCAAGGTGCTGTGCCTGGACACAATCAAGTGAGGCGGGCCGATTGACGTCTGCCGCTCGTCTTCTGTGACGGTTGTGCTTTTTAGCAGCAACTGCGTGAGCAGGCCGTCAAGCAACCGGTATTCGGATAGTTCGCCTGTGGCACTGTCGATCACATACAGCCAGCCGTCACGGGGCAAACGTATCCCGAGCGGGCGGCTGCTCAGGCGGTACGGCATGGACAGGGCAGTGGCCGGGTCCAGCGCCGGGTTGTCTACCAAACCGTAGCGCAGTGGCACCAGTTGCAGGGTGGGCTTGCTAAGCGGACATACGCCGAGCGCGACCTTGGCGTCCAGTCGGCTTCGGTTGATGTTGTTGGGGTTTCGGCGAGGGATGCTATTGGCCATGTCTGAGGCTCCCGCAGGTGTGACGCCCGCGACGGTTAAAAGTCAGCCTCACTCAAGACTTATGCCAGCCTCCCCGCCGCCCTTGTAAACCGGCACTTTGCGCCGCAAGCCCGGTGGATCCCGGTGTTGTATGTCCGTCAATGTGCGCAAGTTGTTGCGCAGTGCTGCGCAAGTTGTTGCCCGATACGCCAGAAGGCGTTGTCTGCGCGGGCTGTAGCCTTGAGGTGGGGGCTTATCCGAAAGTCGCTGCGCAGCTTTCTGCGCAAATTGGCCTGTTTTGGCAAAACAGCGCTGGCACGCCGTTTTCTGTCCCTGCGCCGAGCGGTAAACACCCTCATCGGTGCCAGCGAACTTTGGGTGTATCATGTCGCGCAAACGCCCCAGCCGTGACGAATTCTGCCGATGCCCGATGTAACCAGCCCTGTTTTTCCTTCCGAACTGATTGCCCGGTTTGCGGCCGTGCAGCAGCATTTTCGTCAGGTCATCGTGCCGTTGTGGCAAGGCCCCGGCTGGAATGCCGAACTGGCGTTGCCCTATGAAGCGTTGAGCGCCGCCCATCAACCCCTGGCGCCTCAGCGTTACCGCGCCATGGCCTGCGCCCGTCAGTTGTATGTGTTTGCCAGCCTGATCGGTGACCCGGCCTTCCCGGGCGCGGCCGAGCGGGCAGCGGCGCTGTTTCGCTCGTTGCAGCAGCACTTTCATGACGCCGAGCACGGGGGCTGGTTCTACAGCATCGACCCGCACGGCGCGCCGCAGGATCAGCGCAAAGACCTCTACACCCATGCGTTCATCATTTTTGCCTGTGCCCATTACTGGGCCAAGGTGCGTGAGCCGCTGGTTGAATCGGTGCTCAATGCCGCGCTACAGGTCGTGGCTGAGCGGTTCAGCGATGGCGAGGGGTTGTATGAAGCCAGCCTGGACCGGGACTGGTCGCCGCTGGGCAGCGGGCCGCTGCAAAATCCGTTGATGCACCTGGCTGAGGGGTTTCTGGCCACGCTTTCGGTGCGTGACGATGTGCCCACCCGCCGTGCATTGCTGGCGCTGGCCGAGGGCATGCAAACACGTTTTATCGCCCCCGAGCATGGCGTGATGCTGGAAAAACCTCGTGGCGCGGCAGACAACTGGTTCGAGCCCGGGCATCAATTCGAATGGTATTTCCTGCTGCACTCGTCGACGTTGCTGCGCACCACGGCGCTGCACGGCTCGCTGGATCGTGCGTTCAGTTATGCCGAACAGGTCGGGGTGGATGCGCAGACAGGCGCGGTGTGCGGCATGTTGGGCAGTGATGGCCAATTGCGAGATGGTACTCAGCGAATCTGGGCACAGGCCGAGTATGTGCGGGCGCTGACATTGCGCAAGAATTGCCTTGAGCGTCTGCCACGCCAGTTGCAGGCGTTGCAGCAGCATTTCTTGCACCACGGGGGCTGGTACGAGTGCCTGGATCCGCAAGGGCATGTCAGCCGCGCCGACATGCCGTCAACAACGCCCTATCACCTGGCCACGTGTTACAGCGGCCTGGCGCAGTACTTCGCGTCAGTCGGCCCGATTTAAGCCTTGCGCGTCAGTGGCCGGGCGGTGAACTTCACCCCGGCCAGACCGTGAGCGATCAGCGCGCGAATGTTGCCGTGATCGCTGCCCTCGGGGGTCGCCAGGACTGAGCGGTAATGTTCGCCAAACGCCAGCAAAGTCTCCTGATCGCTCAACCCTTCGAGCAACGCCAGCCCCACTGTTTTGCACGAACCCTCGTTTTGCCCGGCCGCGTTTTCCACGTCGCCGTTGGTGAATGCCTGCGGCTGGTAATCGTAGTGCTCGGCGATGAACGCCAGGGTATCGGCAAAAACGTGTTCGCCGCTGTTCAGGCTGGCGCGCAGGGTGTTCAGGTCAGTCATGCTTTTTTCCTTGGGCAAACGCCGCCGCCTGTTCGGCAGAGGCTTCTTTCTGGTACTGGGCTTTCCACTCGGCGTAGGGCATGCCGTAAACCACTTCACGGGCGTCATCGAGGCTCAGCTCGATCTGGCGCTCATCGGCCGCGGCCTTGTACCACTTGGACAGGCAATTGCGGCAAAACCCCGAAAGGTTCATCAGGTCAATGTTTTGCACGTCCTTGCGGCTGTCGAGGTGGGCGACGAGGCGGCGAAAGGCGGCGGCTTCGAGTTCAAGGCGTTGCTGGTCAGTCATGTTGGGCTCCGGGCATAAGGGCAGGCCAGCTTAGCGGCTGGCGGCCAGGGTAATCGATACCGATTCGGCAAAACGCAGGGCGTGCGGTTTGTCGACTTCGACCTCGGCATACAACACCGCCGTATTGGCCATCACCAGATCCAGTAATTCCTGGGTCAGCCGCTCCAGCAGGGCGAAGCGGTTTTCTTCAACGTGGGCAATCACCGCCTTGGTGATGGTGCGGTAGTTGAGCGCGTGATCGATGTCGTTATCGCGCACGGCTTCTTGCGCCGCGTACAGGATGGTGAGGTTGATCAACACATCCTGTTTGTTGCGGATTTCGTCTTCATTGATCCCGATGAAGGTGCGCAGGCACAGGTCTTTGACGCGAATACGGGCCATTCCTGGCTGAAGTTGTGGCATTACGGCTTGCTCCGTCCAATCAGTTGCAAGAACTCCATGCGGGTGCTCGGTTCACGAAACGCGCCGAGCATGACCGACGTGTTCATGGTGGAATTCTGTTTTTCGACGCCGCGCATCATCATGCACATGTGCTTGGCTTCAATGACCACCGCCACGCCCGCTGCCTGGGTGATGCTTTGAATGGCATCGGCGATTTCCCGCGTCAGGTTTTCCTGAATCTGCAGGCGCCTGGCGAACATATCGACGATGCGGGCGACTTTCGACAGGCCGAGCACCTTGCCGGTCGGGATATACGCCACGTGGGCCTTGCCGATGAAGGGCAGCAAGTGGTGTTCACACAACGAGTACAGCTCGATGTCGGCGACGATCACCATCTCATCGCTGTCCGAGGCGAAAAGGGCACCGTTGACGATGTCCTCAAGGCTCTGGCCATAGCCGTGACACAGATATTGCATCGCCTTGGCGGCGCGTTTCGGGGTGTCGAGCAAGCCTTCGCGGTCAGGGTTTTCACCGAGACCCACCAGGATCTCGCGGTAATGCTCAGGCAACGATGTGCTCATGAAAATACTTCCTCGCGGACGGCTTATTTAAGATGCCGACCGCCGTTAACGGTCAGGGTGGTGCCGGTGACGTAGGGGTTGTCCAGCAGATAACGCAGGCTGTGGTAGATGACCTGCGGGCCGGGTTCTATGCCCAGCGCAGATTTGGCCAGCGCCTTGGTACGGTATGCCGCGTCGTCGTCCGGGTTGAACATCAACAGCGCCGGTGCGATGCCGTTGACTTTGATGCGTGGCGCCAGTTTAGCCGCGAATGACAAGGTCAGGCTGTCGAGACCGGCTTTGGTCGCGCAATAGGCAATGTGCTTGCTGCTGCCCTTGCGCGTGACATCGTCGCTGATATGCACGATGTCCGCCGGATTAGAGCGCTCCAGCAGTTCACTGCAATGCAGGTTGATCAGGTAGGGCGCAAGCATATGGACGCTGAACATCTGCGTGAAATCACTGGTTTGTGTGTCAGTTTTTTCGGGAAGCCAGGCCGAAGCGTTATGCACGATGGCACGCAGGGTGTCGGTGTGCTGTTTGAGTTGTTCGATAAACCCGAGGATGCCGTGCTCGGTCGAAAAATCCGCCTGAAGTGCCGTTGCCCCCAGATCCCTTAGCGTCTGCACGCCGGGTTTTTCAGTGCGGTAGCTGAAGATGACGTCGTAACCGTCGGCCAATAATTGCTGCGCGCAGTGCAGGCCAATGCGCTGGCCAGCGCCCGTGATCAAAATGGGGGCAGAGTGAGAAGGCATGGCAGGCTCGGGTCAGAAGAACAGGAGAGTGCAGCGGCGTAATGGCAAAACTATACCAGCGTCCACTGGACCACGGCCATGCCCAGGCGGACTCTCCTGTTTTGAGGGGGCGACTCAGCGGCTCTGCGGGGCGGCGGCGGTGCGCAGGCTTTTCTCAGGCGTGCTGTGCAGCCAGCCCGCCAGCAGGTGGGTCGACAGCGGAATAAACCAATACACCATCAACGGCGTCAGGGCCAACGTGCTGACCAACACGCGAGTCACCAGCCCCAGCTCGCCCAGCCACGGGCTCAGCACAACGTTGAACAGCAGCGATACCGGGAAAAAGGCGAGCCATATGGCGATTGCTTGCTTCCAGCGGGGCGGACGTTGCCCGGCTGCGCCAAACCAGCCATCGATGCCTTTGACGCGGTGCTCGTGGGGATGGGCAAACAGATCGCTGCCGCGCAGCAACCAGGATTTGCGCGAAACAGAATGTTCCCACGCGTTTAGGGTTGCTTCGTCGACAAAGCGGAAAATGATTTGGAATTCGTCGTCGCCGGGCGGCGGGGCCAGTACGCCCGATCCCAGATAGCCGGGGAAGTCCGTGGCCAATTGTTCGCCTTCGTGTAGCCAGGCGATCAGTTCCTGATAACGCCCTTGGGCGACACGGCGTGCAACCATCAAGGTGACTGGGGAGGTAGACATTGTGTATCTCCATCAAACGGATGCGGCCCGGGTAGGGCAGGCATTAAGGGCAGCGCCGGGATGGTGGGCTGCAAGGCCATCAAGCAAAGATTGTTCCCAAATCCGGGTCACACGCCATTTTGAACAGCCATGAATGCGAGTTAGACTCGCTTCTTTACCGTGAACGTGGCCCATTCCATGCCCGTGATTATTGATCGTGCGCCTGCAGTCTTGCCTGCGGCCGAGCCAGACATCGAAGGTCTTTACCCGATCCGCGAGGTCGCCCGCCTGACCGGCATTAACCCGGTCACGCTGCGTGCCTGGGAGCGACGTTATGGCTTGATCGAGCCAAAACGCACCGAAAGTGGGCATCGGCTGTATTCCATGACCGATATTGAGACAGTGCGTCAGGTTCAAGGCTGGATTGAACGGGGCGTTTCTGTCAGCAAAGTCGGTGAGTTGCTGGCCCGTCGGGCCGAGCTTGACCGCGCTGAGTCCACCCCGCAGGCGGATGAATACGCGCAGTGGCAATCACGCATCAGTGAGGCGCTCAATGCCTTTGATGAGCGCGAGTTAGAGCGGCTCTACGGGCAGATTTTTTCCAGCTATCCGCCGCAGATTGTGTTCAACGATGTGTTTATGCCGCTTTGGCAGCATTTGTTGCGTCAGCAAGACGAGTTTGGTCGTACCAGCGAGTGGCTGCTGCTCGACAGTTTCCTGCGCGGCCGTGTGCTGCAACGTCTGAAGATGCAAGGCGCAACCGAGCTTGCGCAGTGTGTCGTGCTGGTGGGTTTGCCAGAGCTGTGCCATGAGCTGCAATTACTGGTGACAGGCTTGTTGCTGGCGCGCAGTGACCGGGCGATCCGCGTGTTGGCTGTCGGGCAGCCGCTGAATGAACTGTCGTTGATTTGCGAAAAGGTCAATCCCCAGGCCCTGGTCCTGTTGGGTACACGCGCGCTGAGCCCTTCGCGGATCGAGCGTTTATTGCGTGTGGTACACGGCGTGAGTTGCGCGGTGTGGCTGGCGGGCGAAGCGTGCGAGTTGGCACACGACCATTTGCTGGACTCATCCATCGGTTGTCTGGGGTGTGAACCCGGCGTGATGAGTCAACGACTGGATGCGTATCTCAAGGGTGCCTGAGGCTAGGCATGCAAGGCGGGGTGGGCGAGACGGTGCTGTTGCAGGATGAACTGGCGCAGGCGTTCTGTTTCACCTGCATCGCGCTGGCTTAGACGGTAAGCGTATTGCCCCAGCTCGGTCTTGCGCTCCAGCGTGCCGCGCACGGCAATGCGCTCATAGCCGGTGGGGCTGAACCATTGGCAAAACTGGCGCGGCGGGCGACTGTCATTGCGCACATCAATCAGCATGCCCTTGAACGACACCTCACTGACCCACAGTTGGCCACTGCGCCCGCGAATATTCTCCAATGCAACCGGTTCAGCGAGCGTGAAACGCCACGGGCGAATCAGCGGCCCCTCTTCAAAAATGCTCGGCGCCCCCAATTGCAAGTGCTGCGCATGGAATTCATCTTCAACCAGACGCAGCGGGAAACTCATTTGCTGGTTGGCGATTTGAGCCTGGAGCGTCACTTGCTCATGGGCGGCCAGGCGCGTGAGCAGATCGCGAATTTGTGCCACACCGTTGAGCGTCAGGCTCGACGACGCATCCCGCTGATTGAGCAGCGGGTTTTGATGCATGGTCTGAATGAAATCCAACTCGTCCTGAGTCAGAAGGGCATCGTGTGACATGGTGAAACTCAGAAGCGGGTCAATAAAAAGTCGTAACTGTTTACAACAGACCATCGATTCTACATTTTGTTGAGGCCGCTCGTCGCCTTGAGGGTTTGCAGTTCCTGCCGGACCGCCGCTAACTCGACTTCCAGTTGCGCTACACGCTGCTCAGCTTTCACTTGTTGAGAGACATCCTTCTGCACACCAATGAAATACGTCAGCTGATCGCTTTCGTTGAAAACCGGGGTGATCGACAGCTCGTTCCAGAAGTGCGTGCCATCTTTGCGGTAATTGCGCAGCCGCTGACGGACCGGCTCGCCACGGGCCATGGCATCGCGGATCACTTGCAGCGCGACCTGGTCCCGATCACCCGCCTGCAAAAACCGGCAGTCCTGGTACAAAACCTCGTCACTGCTGTACCCCGTGAGTGTTTCAAAGGCTTTGTTCGCGTAAATCAGGATGGTGTCGTCCCCTTCAAGCTCGGCTACCACAATGCCGTCTTGGGACGCGTCAACCATGCGTTGCAGCAAACGTGCGTTGATCATCAAGCCGCTCTTCTGAAAGTGAGTGAATGGTTTCCGGACAAATGCGCCTGCAGGCCCTATGCATTCTAAGACAAAGGTACGAGCTGTCCACGTGCCATCACCGAAACGTGGCGTCACCTGCTAATATCCCAGCCTTTTAGTCAGTGACAGGATCAGATTGATGAAAGTCGCCATCCTTTGTGGCTCGGTGTATGGCACCGCAGAAGAAGTTGCCCGTCATGCCAAACAATTGCTGACCGATGCCGGGTGCGAGGTTTTGCTCAATTCTCGCGCAACCCTGGCCGATATCCAGGCATTTGCCCCCGAAGCCTTGCTGGCGGTGACCTCGACCACCGGCATGGGCGAGCTGCCGGACAATCTGGCGCCGTTATACAGCACCATCCGTGACCAACTGCCTGCGGCCTGGCGCGGCTTGCCGGGTGGCGTGATCGCGCTCGGTGATGAAAGCTATGGCGATACCTACTGCGGCGGCGGTCAACTGATGAGCGAGTTGTTCGCGGAACTGGGATTGCGTGAAGTGCAGCCGATGTTGCGCCTGGACGCCAGCGAAACCGTAACCCCGGAAAGTGACTGCGAACCGTGGGTCGAAGCCTTCATCAAAGCACTGACCCAGTAACCGGCCGTTCGCGCAGCAGCTCCAGCCAGGCTTGCGCTGCGCGAGACAAATACGCCCCTTCGCGCCAGATGAACGCGATGTCCCATCGCAGATCTTCAGGCGCGATGAGTTTTAGCCTCACCACGCCGGGGCGAACCAGCCCGCGTGCCACCACACTGGGCAGCAACACCACGCCCTGACCGGCGGCCACCAGCGCCACCAGAAAGTCCGACTGCCCGCTGCGGCCCCCCTCCTTGGGGGTAAAACCCAATTGTTGACAGGCCTGCAGTAACCGATCGTTCAATACAAAACTGCGCTGATACAGCAAGAACGGTGTTTCAGACAGCTGCTCCAGTCGCACGCTGCCGTCTTCAGCCAGCGGATGATCGGCAGGAAGCAGTGCGTCCAGTGGCTCATCACAAAACGGTTGATAGGCAAAGGTCGGGTTTTTCGGCGTCAAACTGCCGCCCAACTCCAGCTCACCGCTCAACACGGCCTGCTCAACCACCAGGCTGCCGCCTTCGAGCAATTGCACCTGAATATTGGGATACCGGCGCCGGTATTCGGCAAACAGGCTGGCGAATAGCGCATCGCTGCCCAACAGCGG
The DNA here is from genome assembly GCF_015377145.2 of Pseudomonas lundensis. Taxonomy (NCBI): domain Bacteria; kingdom Pseudomonadati; phylum Pseudomonadota; class Gammaproteobacteria; order Pseudomonadales; family Pseudomonadaceae; genus Pseudomonas; species Pseudomonas lundensis. The sequence continues at coordinate 3,901,168 of NZ_CP062158.2, read as the reverse complement.
CAAGCCCAGGCGCAACTCGCCGCGGGTCAGTTGACTCAAGTCGTCCAGTTCGCTCAACAACTCTTGTTGCAGACGCAACATCCCCTCAGCCCGTTGCAATACCACCGTGCCCGCTGCGGTCAGCCGCACGTGCGAACCGAGGCGGTCAAACAGCGGCGTGCCAAGGTTGTGTTCAAGCTGCGCCACCTGCTTGCTCACTGCCGATTGGCTGATGTGCAAGGTATGGGCGGCCGGTGTAAAGCCCCCGGCGCGCGCAACTTCAACGAATGTGCGCAATTGTTTGAATTCCATTTTTCAAATTCCTTTTTGGAATGGCTGTCAGTCTAACAATTCGTTTTCGGGATGGAAGGGGTGTCTTTACACTGAAAGCCTGTTTGGGATGGACACAAAATGAAACGCTTCGATGTAAAACGCTTGGGCCGTCTAGTCAGCGAAATCGCCGTATTGCTGGCTATTTATTTTCTCGGTTGCCAGATTTCGGTGTGGTTACACCTGCCCATTCCGGGTGGGGTAGTGGGCATGGCGCTGTTGCTGCTGGCGTTTGCGCTGGGTTGGGTCAAACCGGCCGCGCTGCAACTGGGCGCGGGTGTGCTCATGGCTGAAATGCTGCTGTTTTTTATTCCGGCGTTGATGAGCCTGCTCGACTACGGCGCACTGGTACGGGACGAAGGCTGGCGAATTTTGCTGGTGATCGGGATCAGCACCTTGTTGGTGATGGTCGTCACGGCTTTCACCGTCGAGGCCGTGTGCCGCTGGAGGTTGCGCCATGAAGTTTGAATGGATGCCGATGTTCTGGCTGCTGCTGACCTTGGCGACCTATGGCTTGAGTCGCTGGTTGTATCGGCGCACAGGGCGCTACCTGCTGTCGCCGCTGATCCTTGTGCCCGCGTTGTTGCTGGCCGTGGCGGTGCCTCTGCACACGGCGTACGCCGAGTACGCCAGCAACACCCATTGGCTGATGCTCGTGCTGGGGCCGGTCACGGTGGCCTTTGCTGTACCTATCTGGCAACAGCGGCTCTTGCTGGCCAAGCACTGGGTGGCGTTGCTGCTGGGAATGCTGGCGGGGAGTGCGGCGTCCATCGCCAGCTCGTTCTGGCTGGCCAGGGCGCTGGCGCTGGACACCTCGTTGACCCTGTCGCTGGTGCCACGCTCCATCACCACGCCCTTTGCCATGCCACTGGCGCAAGATCTGGGCGGCGTACCTGAGCTGACCGCAGTCTTCGTCATGTTTACCGGCGTGTTTGGCGCCTTGCTCGGGGGCATCCTGCTTAAGTGGTTGCCGCTGCACAGCAGTTTGGCGCGCGGAGCGTTGTTCGGGATCGGTGCCCATGGCGCGGGCGTGAGCCGTGCCCGTGAGGTCGGCAGCGAAGAAGGCTCCGTCGCGGGGCTGGTCATGGTGCTGACCGGTATTCTCAATCTCTTTGCGGCACCGCTGTTGGCGATGGTGTTGTAGTCACCACGCTCATTGCCTGCCGGGCACTGCTATGCCCGCCCCTCAAATCCCGCTCATAAAAAAGGCCGCTGTAAAGACAGCGGCCAAGGAAGACGTTCGATCAAGGAGCTACAAATCAACGTCAAGGTGAACCTGGATGGCCCATGACCTGTAAGGCTTGGGACTGAATTCGGTCGGCAGAATCGTCGCGACTCAATGCCCGTGGGGCTCTGGCAGTGCGCCTGAAACCGGGGGCAAGAATACGGCGTGGGCGGAGCGGGAGTAAGTCTGCTTTCAGACAATCTCTGTTACAACTTCGGCAATAGTGAAATGCCTGATGCGGCTCTCTAGCCCGCATCTCTTGGGTCTCTTCGCGACTATCCCGTCAATAACTATGTAGTGCATAGCCCCGTGTCAGATCGCATTTAATAAGCCATCGACAGGTTTCTGCCTGCTTTCCAATTTCAGCATGAGGCTGAAGGGCGGGTAGTTATAAAAGGAGTTTTACCTTGAACACGATTGATAAAAATGCTGCTGACGTCGACTTCACCCTCAAGCCAAGCCCGGAAATCGATACGCGCGTACGTGAATTCCTGAACGCCAAGCTTGAGGCGCACGGCACAGACAGTCAGCAGGTATACATCACCACCGTCAGCAATGCCGCCGAGCCTGTCGTGACATTCAGCCAGGACCTGAATGCCCTGGGCAATGACACGCTGGAGTGGGGCAATGTTCAAATTCACGACACCGCAGTGACCGGGTGCTTCTCGAAGCATTGGGTCTATGACGAAGCTGTTCGCGTGAGCAGCCCGTCTGTCCGTGAAGTGGAAGCGCTTATGCAAGAGCTGTTGGCGCATGCCAAAGAACACTGGAACAGCTGATATTCCCTTTCATAACCCCCGAAGTTCGCTGAAAACCTGAGGTATTGACAGGGTCATGCTGTCAGAACGAACGCACTGGGGGAGGTCCTTACAGGAATGGCAACGTGAACAACGTTATTGATGACTCAAAAGATCCGCAATTGTTGAACGCCTTAAATGATCGCATCCGGACCTTTTTGAACAAGCAGCTTGAAGGGTACGGTCTGGATTGCGGCGAGGTGTACATCAACATCGTGGACGATCCGGTCACGCTTGAACTGGTCTCCAGCGAATCGCTGCTCGAAGTCGGTTTTACGTGTTTGGTGCAAGACCGTGAACCCACCTACGTCCAGGGGCTGACCCAGGCTTTCTCCAAGCCCTGGACGTTTGATGAAGCCGATCGCATCCGCAAGCCTTCGTTGTATGACATCGAAAAAATCATGCGCAAACTGCAGGATGAAGCCAAATATCAGTGGAGCAGGTAAGCCCTGAGGGTATCAGCGCTGCTGATACCCCATGCGCCAACTGATCGCCTGGCTGGCAGCCAATACACGGCTGGCAGCCGGGCCTTGTTGATCGGGATGGAACAGCGACGCCGGGCCCACCACCGTCAATACGGCGGCTACCATGCCGGTCGCATCAAACACCGGCGCCGATAAGGCATCGACGCCAGGCATCAACAAACCGTGAACCACGTGCAGGCCGCGTTCACGAATCTTCTCGCACAACTGCTCGTAGGCTTCAGGTGCTTGTAGCGGGTGCAGGTGCTCACTGCTGAGCTCCAAGGCGCGCAACTCCCGGGTTTCGCGGTCGGGCAGGAACGCATTGAACACCAGACCCGTCGACGAGCTTAAAAGCGGCAAGACCGACCCTAATTGCGTCACCACTGTGACGGCACGCACCGCCGGTTCAATGTGGACGACCGTTGCGCCCTGGTTGCCCCATACCGCCAAAAAACAGGTCTCGTTCAAGTCATCGCGCAACTCGGACAAGGGCGCTGTGGCGACCTTCACGACGTCCATGCTGTTCAGCGCGGCCAGACCGACCCGCAAGGCTTCACGCCCCAGACCATAGTGGTTGGTGGCGGGATTCTGCTCGGCAAATCCACTGGCAATCAGGGCCTGCAAATAGCGATGCACTTTGCTCGCGGGCATCTGCACGTGCTCAGCCAGACGCGACAGCGAGGTGGAGGGCGACAACTCGGCCAGTGCCTTGAGAATGTCCGTCCCGACTTCGGCGGAACGTACTTTTTGCTTGCCTGTGGTGTCGGCGCTGGGGCTGGGCTTGTCCATGGAATGGCTTACATCTCGGGATGAATGGGCGTCTTTATAGCTTGACGCTAATCGGCAATCAAATTACGTTATGCGTAATTGAATTACGATAAAAATAATGCAGTGGTGCGCGCACTGATTCAGCGCTGAGCGCAGTTAACTGCTTTCTCCACTCTGGAGGCTCCATGACCCTCGAACTGTCCTCGTCGACCCTTGAGTATCAATCCGGGTTCGGCAACGAATTTTGCAGCGAGGCACTGCCCGGCGCCTTGCCGGTTGGCCAGAACTCCCCGCAAAAAGCCCCTTACGGCCTGTACGCCGAATTGTTGTCGGGCACCGCCTTCACCATGACCCGCAGCGAAGCGCGCCGCACGTGGATGTACCGCATCCAGCCGTCGGCCAATCACCCTGCGTTCAGCAAACTTGAGCGGCAACTGGCTGGCGGCACGCTGGGCCCGGTGACACCGAACCGCTTGCGTTGGAACCCGCTACCGATCCCGGATGCGTCGACCGATTTCATCGACGGCCTGGTGGCAATGGCTGCCAACAGCACGGCAGACCAGCCTTCAGGCATCAGCATTTATAACTACTGCGCCAACAGCTCGATGCAGCGGGTGTTTTTTAACGCCGATGGCGAACTGTTGATCGTGCCTGAGCTGGGCCGCCTGCGGATTGCCACTGAGTTGGGGCGTCTGGACCTGGCGCCTCTGGAGATTGCGGTCATTCCGCGCGGCATGAAATTCCGCGTTGAGCTGCTGGATGCGCAGGCGCGCGGTTATGTCGCTGAAAACCACGGCGCGCCGTTGCGCCTCCCGGACCTGGGGCCAATCGGCAGCAATGGCCTGGCCAACCCGCGAGACTTCCTGAGCCCGGTGGCGCACTACGAAGACCGTCAGCAACCGACCCAACTGGTGCAAAAATTCCTTGGCGAACTCTGGGGCTGTGAACTGGATCATTCGCCCCTGAACGTGGTCGCTTGGCACGGTAACAACGTGCCGTACAAATACGACCTGCGCCGCTTCAATACCATTGGTACGGTCAGTTTCGACCATCCCGACCCGTCGATTTTCACGGTGTTGACCTCGCCCACCAGTGTTCCTGGCCTGGCCAACCTGGACTTCGTGATCTTCCCGCCCCGCTGGATGGTGGCTGAAAATACGTTCCGGCCACCGTGGTTTCATCGCAACCTGATGAATGAATTCATGGGCCTGATTCAGGGCAGCTACGACGCCAAGGCGCAAGGGTTCCTGCCCGGCGGCGCATCGTTGCACAGCTGCATGAGTGCCCACGGCCCGGATGGCGAAACCTGCAGCAAAGCCATTGCGGCCGACCTGCAACCGAGCAAGATCGACAACACCATGGCCTTCATGTTCGAGACCAGCCAAGTGTTGCGTGCGACCCGGTACGCCCTGGAATGCCCGCAACTGCAAACTCAATACGACGCGTGCTGGGCCTCCTTGCCCGTCACCTTCACCCCGAACCGGAGATAAGCATGACCCAGTCCACTCTTGCCCGTAGCTGGATCGCCTCTGCCAACGGGCACAGCGATTTCCCGTTGCAGAACTTGCCCTTGGGCGTGTTCAGCCTCGCCGGTTCGACACCCCGCAGCGGTGTTGCCATCGGCGACCACATTCTGGATCTGGAAGCGGGGCTGGCGGCCGGTCTGTTCGAAGGCCAGGCCAAGGTGGCTGTCGAAGCGACACTGGGCGGCACATTGAATGCCCTTTTCGCATTGGGCCGCCGTGCCCGGGTCGCGCTGCGCGAGCGCTTGATTGAACTGTTCGTTGAAGGCAGCACGCTGCGCGCAAAGATCGAAGCGCAGAGCACCAGCCTGTTACCACTGGCTGCCGATTGCACAATGCACCTGCCAGCCCGAGTCGGTGATTACACCGATTTTTACGTGGGCATCGAACATGCGAAAAACGTCGGCAAGTTGTTCCGCCCCGATAACCCGCTGTTGCCCAACTATAAATACGTACCGATTGGCTACCACGGTCGGGCGTCCACCCTCCGCGCGTCGGGCACCGAGGTGCGTCGCCCTAAAGGTCAGACCCTGCCAGCAGGCCAGACCGAGCCGAGTTTTGGCCCGTGTGCCCGTCTGGACTACGAGTTGGAGCTGGGTATCTGGATCGGCCAGGGCAATGAGATGGGAGATGCCATTCCTGTCAGTGAGGCGGGCGAGCATATTGCCGGTTTTTGTCTGCTTAACGACTGGTCGGCCCGGGACATTCAGGCGTGGGAATATCAACCGCTGGGCCCATTCCTGTCGAAAAGCTTCATTACCTCAATTTCACCCTGGGTGGTGACGGCCGAAGCGCTGGAGCCGTTCCGTCGTGCCCAGCCCCAACGCCCGGAGGGAGATCCACAGCCGCTGGCGTACCTGCTGGATGAGCAGGATCAGGCCACTGGCGCGCTCGACATCGAACTGGAAGTGCTGCTGCTGACACAGGCCATGCGCGAACAAAACCTGGCACCTCATCGCCTGGGGCTGAGCAATACCCTGAACATGTACTGGACGGCCGCGCAGTTGGTGACGCACCACAGCGTCAACGGTTGCCAACTGCAAGCCGGTGACCTGTTTGGTTCGGGCACGTTGTCGGGGCCTGAACGCTCGCAGTTGGGCAGCCTGCTGGAACTCACCGAGGGCGGAAAACACCCGGTCGAATTGGCCTCCGGCGAGGTGCGTAAATTCCTTGAAGACGGCGACGAAATCATTCTGCGTGCCCGTTGCACCCGTGATGGTTTTGCCCCGATCGGGTTTGGCGAATGCCGTGGCAAGGTGATCGCGGCGCGTTAAGGAGCGAGTCATGGAACTCTTTACTTACTATCGCTCAACGTCCTCGTATCGGGTGCGTATCGCGCTGGCGCTCAAGGGGCTGGATTATCAGTCGGTCGCGGTCAACCTGATCGCGGCCGGGGGCGGTGAACATCGCCAGCCACACTACCTGAAGCTCAACCCGCAAGGCCGTGTGCCGGCTTTGCGCACTGACGACGGCGATGTGCTGACCCAGTCCCCGGCCATCATCGAATACCTCGAAGAGCGTTATCCGCAGCCGCCGCTGCTTTCTGACAACCTGATCACCCGCGCACATGAGCGCGGCGTGGCCAGTGTGATCGGGTGCGATATTCACCCGTTGCACAACGTCAGTGTGCTCAATCAACTGCGTGCCCTGGGGCAGGGCGAAGCCCATGTCACGCAGTGGATCGGCCACTGGATTTCTTCAGGTTTGGCCACCATCGAGCAGTTGATTGGCGACAGCGGTTTTTGTTTTGGTCCGCAGCCGGGCCTGGCAGATGTGTACCTGATTCCTCAGTTGTATGCGGCCGAGCGTTTTAGCGTGTCGCTGGCAGGTTATCCACGCATCGCGCGCGTGGCGCAACTGGCCGCGCAACATCCTGCGTTCATCAACGCACACCCGTCACGGCAGCCCGATACCCCGGCTTGAGCCCAGCAACATATGCCCGAAACCGCACAGGTTGTTCGGGCTTATGCCTGCGTACTTCAACGACTTTTCAGGCGACGCCTATACTGGCGATTACCTGTCACCTCTCGAGGGCCGGAACATGTTTGCTCTCATGCAAAGCGCTCGTCTGGAGTCGCTTCATCTTAGTGTCGACCCTGTCACCGGGCTCAAAGCGGTGATTGCCATTCACAACAGTCAATTCGGGCCTGCACTGGGCGGTTGCCGTTATCTGGCTTACCCCGATGACGAAAGTGCGATCAATGATGCGATCCGCCTGGCCCAAGACATGAGCTACAAGGCGGTACTGGCCGGACTGGCAGCGGGCGGCGGCCAGTCCGTCATCATGCGCGCGCCGCATGTTGAAAGCCGTGCGGCCTTGTTTGAGGCATTCGGCCGTTGTGTCGAGCAACTGGATGGACGCTACATCACGGCCATCGACAGCGGAACGTCAACGTCCGACATGGACTGCATCGCCCAATACACCCAACACGTCACCAGCACCACTGCGGCGGGCGATCCCTCGCCTCATGCCGCGATGGGGGTGTTCGCGGGCATTCGCAGCACGGCGTCATGGCGACTGGGCAGCGATAATCTGGAAGGGTTGCGGGTAGCGATTCAGGGGTTGGGCAAGGTCGGGTTCGCGCTCGCTGAACAACTGCACGCAGCAGGCGCCGAGTTGCTGGTCAGCGACACCGACGCGGGCAAAGTGCGACTGGCGATGGAGCAATTGGGTGCGCACCCCATTGCCCCGGAAGCCTTGCTCAGCACCCCGTGCGACATACTCGCGCCCTGTGGTCTGGGCGGCGTGCTCAACTGGCACAGCGTGGCGCAATTGCGCTGTTCGGCCGTGGCGGGGTGCGCCAACAACCAGCTGACCAACTTGCAGGTGGGCGACCAACTGGAGCGCCGGGGCATTCTGTATGCACCGGACTACGTGATCAATTCGGGCGGTTTGATCTTCATGGCGTTGACCCATCAAGGGGCGCAACCTGAAGCCATCAACCAGCAACTGCTGCGCATCAGCGAGCGACTGACTGGCATTTATGCCCACGCACAAGCCGAAAAGCGCTCACCGGCAAGGGTGTCGGATGAACTGGCGAAAAAAATGTTGTACGGCGAATAACCTGTAGCGCATGCCCCGGGGCTCGATTGATTGCCCGCATGCCGGTCGGTCACAAGGTCGGGCTCTGCTCGCTGGCCAGAGCCCGGTGACGGCTGCAGGTGTTTACTCGCTGTCGGTCAGCAGCTCAGACAAGGCGTCCGGCTGGCTCTTGAAGGCCTTGGCAAAGATATCGCGATTTTTCGCCATGTAGATGCCTGCTTCTTCGACTTGCTGCTCGTTCAGGGACGGCACAGCTTTTTGCAACACTTCAGCCAGTAACTCTGCCAGCTCCAGCATTTTGTCATGACGGTCAGCTTCGGCTTTATCCATGAACAAACGCTCCAGATCTCGGCTGCTGCGGTATACCACTTCGACGGCCATTTACCACCTCATATGCCTTCACGATAAGTTGTCTTGCGATTACTGTATTTATATACAGCTAAAAGGATAAGCCAATCGCCAGCATTTGAATAGCGGCTTTTTTACTCTAGCTGCAATTGGGGTGTGAAGCGCAGGGCGGACGTGTCTAATGGCGCCCGGCCACCTTCTCATTCGCGGTGCTGGCCTTTTTTCTGCATGCAAAAAGTGTCATGAGCATCGCGGATTATCCGTTCGAGTCGTTTCAAGGAGCTGCATCGTGAGAGTGAACAAAGCCGAAAAGCTACGGCGCCAGGTCCATGAACTGGCCGAGTCGATGGGCAACCTGTTTGTCGAAACCTTCCATTATTTGGCGCTGTTCGCCATAGGCGCGGTCACGGCCTGGGCCGCTGTGATGGAATTTTTGCAAATGGTGGAGAAGGGCAATATCAGCATTGACGACATCTTGTTGCTGTTCATCTACCTCGAACTGGGCGCCATGGTCGGGATTTATTTCAAGACCAACCACATGCCGGTGCGCTTCCTGATCTACGTGGCGATCACGGCGTTGACCCGCTTGCTGATTTCCAACGTGTCGCACCACAACCCGCCAGACATGGGCGTTGTGTATTTGACGGGCGCCATTTTGTTGCTGGCGTTTGCGATCCTGGTGGTGCGATACGCGTCTTCGCAGTTCCCGTCCGTGAAGATCGAGAACCCGCATCGCAAGACCGGCGCAGGCTCGGGCGAGCACCCTGAAGTGGAGAAGGGCGAGCTGTAACGCCACGTTCGGCACACAAAAAAGGGCGGGTCTACCGAAGTAGACCCGCCCTTTTTTAGTGCGTCCTTTTGGCTAAATCAGCTGATTTTGTCGAGTTCTTTTTCTTTCTCCAAAAACTCTTCTTCCAGCAAATCGTCAGCGCTTTCTTTGGGTTCTTTTTCTTCAAACCCTTCAACCGCCAGTTTTGGCGAATGCTTGCCACGCAGTTTGCCGAACAGATGTTCCAGCGCGTTCTCCAGTTTTGCTGCAGCGCCTTCCACGGCTTGCGTCAGCGAATCGGCGTCCTGGGAAACGGAAATCGGTTGATGGCCTTTTGGCCGTGCTTCCATTTTGCAGCGTTTGTCCTTGGGACCGGACTTGCCACCATTCTCATCACTCAGATGCACTTCGACCCGAGTCAGGTCCTCCAAGTGGCGTTCGAGCGTAACCTCAACAGTTGCTTGTACCCATTCCTGAGTGCGTTTGTCGCTGTCGATGTGTTTATCGGAAAAGACGTTAATTTGCATAATGCTTCCCTTATTTCAGCTTGCTCGAGTGAGTTGTGACGGCCTCGAGTGGACAAAGGTTCATCGTCATCGCTCAGTTACAGTGTTTGAGCCGATGAGCAAATATTTCAAGCACTATTTTCAGCAAACGTTGCGCACTGTGATCGGCGTCAGTCTTTGGCAGCCATAAAGGCCCGGGCAGCCGGGCCTTTAACGATTTGAATCAAAATGCGACAGATGTCTGCAGGTACACGGTGCGCGGTTCTCCTACGTACTTGCCCTTGTTGTTGTCGTCGAACGAGCGGGTGAAATACTCGTGGTTCAGGATGTTTTTGATCCCGACGGCGACGTTGAGGTCCGCCAGTTGTGGGCCGAAGTCGTAGCCCACGCGGCTGCTGAACACCATGTAGCCAGGGATCTTTCCGGTGCTGCCGTCAGCGCTTTCTGCGCGTGTATTGGCATTGTCCGCAAACTGATCGGTCTGGTAGCTGCTGTCGAGGTTGGCTTTCCACGGCCCTTGCGTATAACCGATGCCCAAGGTGCCTTTGTTTTTGGAGGAGAAGGGCACACGATTGCCTTTGTTAGGCCCCTCTTCGCGGATAGTCGCATCCACGTAGGCATAGGTGGCATAGACATCAAACCCGCTGAGTATCGGGCTCACGCCCTCCAGCGCGTAATTGACACTCGCCTCGATGCCCTGATGCCGCGTCTTGCCCCGGGCAATGACGTTGTCGGTGGTCTGGTTGCTGTCGTACTGGTTATTGAAGTTGATGAGAAACGCGCCGATCTCCGCCCGCAGGTTGCCATTGTCATAACGGGTGCCGAGCTCCCACGTACGGGCTTTTTCCGGTTTGACCTCGCCACCGCTGACCCGGTTTGGCATCTGGCTGTATTGCACACTGCCAAACGAGCCTTCGGTGTTGGCGTAGAGATTCCAGCTGTCGTTGACGTGATACAGCACGTTCAGTGCGGGCAGCGCCGTGTTGTAGTCGCCTTTGTATTTAACGTGGGTCAGCAGGTTGGTCTGCTGCTGTTCAATCATTTCGTAGCGAATACCGGGTGTGAACGTCCATTTGCCGATGTCGATCTTGTCATCGATGAAAAACGCGTGAGCCTCGGTCTCACCCCGTGTGTCGCGGTCATTGCGGCTGTTGGTGGTCGGTAATTGATTGGCAGCAATCGGGGTGCGATAGCGCAGTTCGTGCCCGGCTTCGTTGATATAGCGATAGCCGACGCCGACTTCATGGGTGGTGTTGCCCAGATCGAACCCCTGGGAGAAGCGTGTTTCGATCCCGCGCACCCAGTACTCACGGGGTGACAGTGACAGGAAGGTGCCCTGGTCCAGATAACCGCTGCGCAGGGTTTTGGTGAAGAAGCTGTTGACCGTGAATTCGCGACGCTCTTGCTGATAGCGGTAACCGACGTTGACCAGCGTGCGACGGCCCCAGAATTTGTCGTTGGGGCGTGTCGACTGATACGGATCCGCTTTGTAGGCCGCTGTACTCAAACCGCCCGGCATGTCGGCTTCACCCTCGTAGTACTGGGCCATGGCATGCACGCTGTTGGCGTCATCGATTGAGTAATTGCCCTTGAGGATCAGGTCATCAATGCGCGTGTCGCTGTGTTCGCGCCAGTCGCCCCCGCGCGTGCCGGAGTACAGCAGCGCACCGCCCAGGCCGTTGTCGGCCGTGCCGCCCGCCAGCACGTTGCCGGTGGTCTTGAAGCCGTCGTGGCTGGACGAGGGGCTGGTCTGGGTCTGAAAGCCGGCCTTCACCGTGGGCGCGTCGGGAATGGCGCGGGTCACGAAATTGACGATCCCGCCCACGTTTTGCGGGCCGTAGCGCACTGCGCCGCCACCCCGAACCACGTCGACCGCGTCCATATTGCCCATGCTCACTGGGGCAAACGACAACTGTGGTTGCCCATAGGGCGCGAACGGCACGGGGATGCCGTCCATCAACACGGTGGAGCGGGTGGCCAGACGCGGGTTGAGGCCGCGAATGCCGAAGTTCATGGCCATGTCATGGCTGCCGGTGCCGTTGTTTTCGGGCGCGTTGACGCCCGGGATGCGGTTGAGCACGTCCCGCGCCGAGGTGGCGCCCTGGCGTTCGAAGTCTTCGCGTCGAATCACGTCCCGGGCGCCAGGGTGTTCGAACACATCGGTTTGTGCCGCCTCGCCCAACCAGTCGCCGACCACTGTGGAGGCGCCCAGCTCGATGCTTGCGGGCACTGCGGGCGTGCTTGCCGGTTGCAGGCTGAACGCACCTTCACCCTCCGCGCGGGCTTGCAGGCCAGTGCCTTCGAGCAGGGTGTGCAGCCCTTGCTCGGTGCTGAAGTCACCGTCGAGGCCACGGCTTTGCAGGCCGCTGGCAGTGGCCGAACCGAATGAAATCAGCACACCGGCTTCGCGACCAAACTGGTTCAGCGCGGCCTCCAGCGAAGCAGGGGCAATGTGATAGGTCCGGGCGTCGGCCAGCGCCTGGGGAAGTACGCCCAGGCTGAGGCTGGCGCCCAGCACCAGACGGGCCAGTGGAGAGAGACGTGAAGGCTGAACAGGCATGACGGGTTTCCGAGCAGGTCAAAAGTGAGGGGGCTTACCTGCTCTGTCACGCGAGATGTGAAATCGGCTCACGGCGGCACATAAAAATCAGCCGCTTAAACGTTGGACTCAACCGTCACCCAATAACGGGTAAATCGCTTGACCCGCACGGGCAGGCTGACGTGCAGCAGATCGAGCACGCGTTCAGTGTCGTCAATCGGGTAGGTGCCGGAAATCAGCAGGTTGGCGACTTTGGGATCGCAATGGAGCTGGCCGCGACGGTATCGGCTCAGTTCGGCGATAAAGTCTTCCAGGCGCATGTGCGCGGCCACCAAAACGCCATCGGCCCACGCGCCGCTGCCCGCGTCGAGTGCGTGTGGGGTGCTCCATGCCTGAGGGGTAAAGCTTACTTGCTGGCGCGCTTCGAGTTGCAACGGGCTGCCGGGGTAGGCCTGTGGCGCCAGTTGCACGCGTCCTTCAAACACGGCGATGTGGGTGCGGTCGCGGAATTGGCGCAGGTTGAAACGCGCCTTGTCCGGCTGCAACACACCGTGAGCCGTGTGCACGTGCAAGGGGCGCGCCTCTTGGGCGACGGTCATTTGCACCTCGCCGTCGAGCAAGCGAATCAGCCGTTGTTGTGCATCGAATCTCACGTCCACCGAACTACCGGTGTTCAGGCGGATCTGGCTGCCGTCGTGCAGGTTCACAGTGCGCCGTTGGCCGATCGGGCTGCTGTAATCGGCCAGCAGCGGGGTCAGCGGCAGTTGCTCGCGCAGGCCGTAGGTCATGGCCGACCCGGCGCCTAACAGCAGCAACAGTTTCAGGGCCTGACGCCGGGTGCGCGTTTGCGGGGCGTTCAAGGCCGCGTGGGCGAGGGGCGACGACAACCCGCGCAGGCGCTGGTTGACTCGCTGAATGTGGTCCCACGCCCGCTGGTGTTCAGCATGGGCGTCGAGCCACTGTTGCCACGCGCGCTGGCGCCGCGGGCTCAGCGCGCCGCCTTGCATTTCCACCAGCCAGCTCACGGCCTGTTCAGCGACCTGTGGCGCGATCTCTGGCGGGGTGTTGAAGACGCCGTTCATAGCGCGAAATAGCAGCGCATGGCGGCATTGTTCAAATGACGTTTGACGGTCGCAATCGAAATGCCCAGTTGCGCAGCGATGTCGGCGTAGCTGAGGCCATCGACTTGTGCGAGTAAAAAGGCACGCTTGACCGGGGACGGCAGGCCGTCGAGCAATTGGTCCAGCTCCATCAGGGTTTGCAGGATGATGGCGCGCTCTTCTTCACTGGGCGCCAGCGCTTGCGGTTGCTCGGCCAGGGCCAGCAGATAAGCACGCTCAAGGTCTTGGCGACGGTAATGATTGAACAGCACGCGCTTGGCGACCGTGGTCAAAAACGCCCGGGGCTGCGCGATGTCCGGCGTCTCCCGTGCCGTGAGCAATCGCATGAACGTGTCTTGTGCCAGGTCGGCGGCGCCTTGCGGGCAGCCGAGCTTGTGCCGCAGCCATCCCGTGAGCCAGCGGTGGTGGTCCAGATACAGGCCTTCAATGGTATTTGACTGCGACAACCACCACCCCGAGTGCACCGAGCGCGCTTTAGAGAACAAGAATTGTTCGCATTGTAGGGGTGAGCCCTTGTCTTGAGCAATCACTGACGATCGTCAGGCGGATGCGCAGGCCATCATCTGCTTTTGCATATGAGAATATTTATCATTAGTATCGCTTTCCTTTAGCCCACCTTCGACGCCCATGAATCCTCCCCAACATCAGGAAGGCCCTGACAGCGAATCGCGCCATGGACGTGCGCATTTCCTTCAGGTGTTTCTCTCCCAGCGCCCGCAAATGGAAGCCTTGGTCAGTCGTCGCGTGGGCTGTCGGGCCACCGCGGCGGATCTGGTGCAGGATTTGTTCGTGCGGTTTTGGCGTCGCCCGCTGGTGCAGGTCGAAGAATTGGGCACCTATTTATTGCGTTGCGCGGGCAATATCGCCATTGACCATTTGCGCAGCGAAGGCTCGCGCGGGCGGATCAATCAGCACTGGCAGCAAGACGCTGACACCCACGGCTGCGAGCCGCAGGCTGCGTTGGAAGCGGGCAATGATTTGCGTCAAGTCGAGGCTGCCTTGCGCGGTTTGCCGGAACGCACGCGGCATATCTTTTTGCTCAACCGCATTCATGGCCGCACCTATGCCGAGATCGCCAAGGTCATGGGCGTGTCCCAAAGCGCCGTGGAAAAACATATGATGCGCGCCCTTGAGGCCTGCAAGGCCAGCCTGCGTGAGCCGCCGACCGGGAAAGCACCGTGATGAACCGTTCGACGATTGAGGTAACGCCCGAGCAAGAGCGCACCGCGCTGGCATGGTTGAGCGTATTGCACGACCAGCCCGACAGCGGCGATCAGGCCACCTTCAGCCGCTGGCTGCACGCCGACCCCGCCCATGCCGAGGCCTACGCACAAGCCCAGGTGGTCTGGGAGTTGAGCGAAGTGGCGGGCAGCCGGTTGGCCGGAGAAGAGGCGCTGGTCATGCAGCGCTACCTGTCGGCCATGAACGTCTCGAAACGCAACCGCGTCTGGCAATGGTCCAGTGGCGTGGCCGTCGCGGCGTGCCTGCTGCTGATGCTCGGGGTATTCGCCGGGTGGCAGCCGGCGCGCTGGATCGACGACCTGGGCGCCGATTATGTCAGTGCGCCAGGCCAGGTTCGGACCCTGACACTGGCGGACCAATCCCGGGTCACGCTGGATGCCGACAGTGCCATTGCGGTGAACTTCAGCGGCGGCGAGCGCCATGTGCAATTGCGACGTGGCGTGGCGTTTTTTCAGGTCAGCCACACGGGCGAGCCTTTTGTCGTGGACGCCCAGAACGGCGAAGCGCGAGTGCTGGGCACCGAATTTGAAGTGCGCAGGCAACCGGAAGGCGCGCAAGTGACGGTGTTGTCAGGGCGCGTCGGCGTGAAGGCCGGTGCGCACGCGCCGCAGCAGATTCTCAGCGCCGACCAGCAAGTGGCGTATGACGGCGGGGTGTCGGGTGCTGTGCAGGGGGTCGACAGCAAGGCTCGGCTGGGCTGGCGATCAGGCTGGCTGACCTATTCGAAAACCCCGCTGGTGGACGTGGTGGCCGATCTCAAGCGCTACTTCCCGGGCCAGATCGTACTGTTGAATACCGAGTTGGGGCAGCGACGTATCAGCGGCAGCTTCCCCAGCCATGACCCCCAGGCCGTGCTCAATTCGCTGCAAGGTGTGCTGGGGTTTGAACAGCACACCGTGTTTGGGCGCTTGATCGTGTTGCGCTGACACGGCCCTCACGGTAGAGACCGGGGACAGCGTTTACACATGAGACCGGGGCCGGTAGCAGGTGAACCTCAGTTCACGCACATCCCGTTCCCTCTCCTTGCGCAAGAGGGGGCGGGGGAGGAGAAAACGGCGCAATTATTTTTCAGTCTGGGGGTGAGGTATACCCCGCGCCCATCCGTGTAGTGCTTGAAAATGCGAAAAATTCGCATTACGTAACAGGTCGGCACACAGGTCATGAGCATGAAGTCCCAGGCAAGGTCAGCGCATCGCGGTTCGATTACACAGGGGTTAGGCGCTTCGGCGTTGTTGATGGTCGGTCTGGCCTTAACCCCGTTGAGTGTGGCCATCGCGGCTGACACCCCGGTGCAGCACAGCGCGACGCAATTTGCGTTCAACCTGCCCGCAGAACCCTTGCCGCAAGCCTTGAATGACTTCAGCCGCGTGACCGGCCTGAGCGTGGTGTACACCGACGAAGCGCCCTATGGCCTGCAAGCGCCCGCCATCAACGGCCGCATGAGTGCCGAGCAGGCGCTGCAACAATTGCTTGCCCAGTCGGGCTTCAATGCGCGTCGCACCGACGCCAATACCTTCGCCCTTGAGCCTGCGCCCACGGCCGGGGCCTTGAATCTGGGGGCGACCAGCATCACGTCGCTGGCCATGGACGACTTCAGTTACCAGCCGCCTGCCGTGACCTCGGTCATGCGCGGGCAGGGCGACAGCATGGAGATCCCGCAAACCGTCAACGTGGTGGCCGCGCAGGTGATCCGCGACCAAGCGCCGCGCAATCTGGATGACGCGCTGAACAACATCAGCGGCATTACCCAGGGCAACACACTGGGCAGCACTCAGGACTCGGTGATGAAACGCGGGTTTGGCGACAATCGCGACGGCTCGATCATGCGCGACGGCATGCCGCTGGTGCAGGGCCGGGCGCTCAATGCCACGGCTGAGCGGGTCGAAGTGCTCAAGGGCCCGGCGTCGTTGCTGTATGGCATTCAAGACCCCGGCGGTGTGGTCAATGTGGTGAGCAAAAAGCCGCAACTGGCGCAGTTCAACGCGCTGACCGTGCGCGGCTCGACCTACGGTTCGGGCAAAAACGGCAGCGGCGGCCGTTTTGACAGCACCGGCGCACTGGGCGAGTCGGGGCTGGCGTATCGGATGATCGTTGACCACGAAGACGAAGATTACTGGCGCAATTTCGGCACTCACCGTGAAACGCTGATCGCGCCTTCGCTGGCGTGGTATGGGGACACTACGCAGGTGTTGCTGGCGTACGAGCACCGCGAATTCCTGTCGCCGTTTGACCGTGGAACGGCCGTCAACCCGGCCACCAACCACCCGTTGGACATCCCGGCCACCCGCCGTCTGGATGAACCTTTCAACAACATGGAAGGGCGCTCGGACCTGTACCGGCTGGAAGTCGACCACACCCTCAACGACAACTGGAGCGCCCATGTTGGCTACAGCTGGAACCGCGAAACCTACGACGCCAGTCAGGTGCGGGTCACGGCGGTCAATCCGAAGACCGGCACGCTGACGCGCAAAATGGACGGCACCCAAGGCGCAATCACCACCGACCGCTTTGCCACGGTCAGCCTGCAAGGCAAGGTGCAAGCGGCGGGCATGCAGCACGATCTGGTAGTCGGGCTGGACGACGAGTACCGCAAAATCTATCGCGCCGACCTGATCCGCCAGAACAGCCAGTACCCTTTCAGCTACCTCAACCCGGTGTACGGCAAGGAGGTGGCGGGCACCACCGTCAGCGCCAGCGACAGCAATCAGACCGATGTGCTGCGCAGCGACTCGCTGTTCCTGCAGGACTCGATTCACCTCACCGATCAATGGATTTTCGTCGCGGGCGGGCGCTTCCAGAAATACGACCAACTGGCAGGCAAGGGTCGCCCCTTCACCGCCAACACCGACACCGACGGCCAGACCTGGGTTCCGCGTGCCGGGCTGGTGTACCGCTACACCGATGAGCTGTCGTTTTATGGCAGCTATACCGAGTCGTTCAAACCCAACTCCACCATTGCCCCGCTGACCGGTGGCGTGGTGCTGGACTCGGCCATAGCCCCCGAACAGGCCAAGTCCTGGGAAGTGGGCGCCAAACTGGACATGCCGGGGCGCATCACGGGCACGCTGGCGCTGTATGACATCAAAAAACGCAACGTACTGGTGTCTACCACCGTGGGCGACGACACGGTGTATTCGGCGGCGGGCGAAGTCAGCTCGCGCGGGTTGGAACTGGACGTCAGTGGCCAGCTCAGCGAGCAGTGGAGCCTGATCGGCAGCTATGCCTACACCGATGCGCAAGTGACCAAGGACCCGATCTACAAGGGCATGCGCCTGCAAAACGTGGCGAAAAACAGTGGCTCGCTGTCGGCGGTGTATGACTTTGGCACGGTCGTGGGCGGCGATAAATTGCGCGTGGGGGCGGGTGCCCGGTATGTGGGCGAGCGCGCCGGGGATGCGCTCAATGACTTCGACCTGCCCGGTTACACCGTGGCCGATGCCTTCGCCACTTACGACACCCGGGTCGAAGGGCAAAAGGTCACACTGCAACTCAACCTCAAAAACCTGTTCGACCGCACCTACTACACCTCGGCAGCAAGCCGCACCTTCGTCTCCATGGGGGATTCTCGGCAAGTCTCGGTGGCCAGCACGCTGGAGTTTTGAGGCGTCAGGGCCTGAACGCCGCGCGGTATTCGCCCGGCGTCGCGCCCAGGGTTTGCCTGAACCGGTTGGTGAAGTGACTGGCGCTGGCAAAACCGCAGGCCAGTGCAATCTCGCCCAATGCCAGTGAGCTGTGGCGCAACAACTCCCGCGCCCGGTTCAGGCGTCTGGCCAAGACGTATTGATGCGGCGCCAGACCAACACTTTCGCGAAACATCCGGGCGAAGTGATAGGGCGACAACGCGCACTGCGCCGCCAGTTGGCCGATGCTCAATGGCTCGGCCAGTTGCTGCTCGATGGTCTCGACCAACTGCCGACGTTGATACGCCGCCAACCCGCCTTTCAGTGGCAAACCGTCGCGTTTGCCGACCTGACTGAGCACGGCATGATCGAGCAATTCATTGGCCAGGCTGCTGGTGAGCAGGCGCTCGCCCGGTTCGGCCCAGTTGAGTTTTAACAATTGATGAAAGCGCCCGGTCTGCTGTGCGTCGTCCAGGAACGTGAACTCGCGCAATTGCAGGGTGCGCGGTTCTTTATCCAGCAAATGAATGCAGCCCAGCGCGAATTGCTCCTGACTCACGTACACGTGGGCCAGGCGAATCGCGCCATTAATCACCCAGGCCGACGCATGCTCGGCGGGTAATACGCAGAGTTTGCCCGGCGCGCCTTTGGTGCCCGGTTGTTCCCGGCGAAACGTGCCGGTGCCGCCCGAGATGTAGCACGACAACGTGTGGTGGGTCGGGGCTTGGTAGTCGCGGGCGTCGTGATGGTTGCTCCAAAGGGCTGCGGCCATGCCGTCACCGAGCTCGGCACTGTGCTCAAGGCGAGCATTGGGCGAGCGGCTCATGGATTGAAACACTTGCAGGGTATCGAAAGCAGGCATGGTCAGTTCTCCAACGTTTTGCATCCTACTCCTGCGTGCGCGCACTGCCAGCCCTGCGCCCAACAAAAGCGCAAGAATCTGCAAGTGCGCCCACGGGCGCGGATTCACACTGAGGCCCACCTTCAGGAGCGCGCCATGAACCTATCGTTATATGTGTTGACCGTGTTGATTTGGGGCACCACCTGGATCGCCCTCAAGTTGCAACTGGGTGTGGTGGCGATTCCGGTGTCCATCGTGTATCGCTTTGGGCTGGCGGCACTGGTGCTGTTTGCGCTGTTGTTGCTCAGCCGCACATTGCAGGTCATGAACCGGCGCGGGCACCTGATTTGCCTGGCTCAGGGGCTGTGCCTGTTTTGCGTGAACTTCATGTGTTTTTTAACCGCCAGCCAATGGGTGACCACCGGTTTGATCGCGGTGGTGTTTTCCACCGCCACGCTGTGGAACGCGTTGAACGCGCGGATCTTCTTCAAGCAGAAAATCGCCCGCAACGTGCTGCTGGGCGGTGGTTTGGGGTTGACCGGACTGGGCTTTCTGTTCTGGCCCGAGGTGAGTGCACACACCGCAACCCCTGAGACGATGTTGGGCCTGGGGTTGGCCTTGCTGGGTACGATGTGTTTTTCGGCAGGCAACTTGCTGTCGAGCCTGCAACAAAAGGCCGGCCTCAAACCCCTGACCACCAACGCCTGGGGCATGCTGTATGGCGCCAGCCTGCTGGCGCTGTACTGCGTGATAAGGGGCATCCCGTTCGACATGGAATGGAACACCCGTTATATCGGCTCGTTGCTGTACCTGGTGATCCCCGGATCGGTGATCGGCTTTACCGCGTACTTGACGCTGGTGGGGCGCATGGGCCCGGAACGCGCCGCCTATTGCACGGTGCTGTTCCCGTTGGTGGCGCTCAACGTGTCGGCCTTCGCGGAGGGGTATCAGTGGACAGCACCGGCCTTGATGGGGCTGGTGCTGGTGATGCTTGGCAACGTGCTGGTGTTTCGCAAGCCCGCCCGGCCGGTGTTGCAGGCCAAAGTGGCTTGAGGCTGCCCGGCGTCAGCCTTTGAACACCTGCGGGTTGACCAGATCCTGCGGCCGCTCGCCGAGCAACGCGCTGCGCAAGTTAGCCAGCGCGCGCTGGGCCATGGCGTCGCGGGTTTCGTGGGTCGCGGAGCCGATATGGGGCAGGGTGACCGCATTCTTGAGCTGGAACAGGGGTGAGTCGCTGAGCGGCTCTTTTTCGTACACATCCAGCCCGGCCCCGCGAATCGTGCCATGTTGCAGGGCGTGGACCAGCGCGGCTTCGTCCACCACGGGGCCACGGGAAATATTCACTAAAATGGCGCTGGGTTTCATCAGCTGCAACTCACGCTGACCGATCAGGTGACGGGTCTTCTCGCTCAACGGCACCACCAGACACACGAAGTCAGCTTCGGCCAGCAACTGCTCAAGGCTGCGGTATTGCGCGCCCAGCTCGTGCTCAAGGTCGGTCTTGCGGCTGTTGCCGCTGTAGAGGATCGGCATGTTGAACCCCAAACGGCCCCGGCGTGCCACCGCCGCGCCGATATTGCCCAGGCCGACGATGCCCAGCGTTTTGCCATGCACATCGCAACCGAACAGCGCAGGCGGCACGCTGGCCTGCCATTGACCGGCCTTGGTCCAGGCGTCCAGTTCTGCGACACGCCGGGCGCTGCTCATGATCAGGGCAAAGCCCAAGTCCGCCGTGCTTTCGGTGAGCACGTCCGGGGTGTTGGTGAGCATGATTCCGCGTTCGTTGAAGTAGTCGACGTCGTAATTGTCGTAACCCACTGAGACGCTGGACACCACTTCCAGCTGCGTGGCGTTTTCCAGCTGCTGGCGGCCCAATTTGCGCCCGACGCCGATCAAACCGTGGGCGTGGGGCAGGGCCTGATTGAACTGTTCATTGATGTCGCCCAGCTTGGGGTTGGGCGCGATGACGTTGAAGTCCTGTTGCAGGCGCTCGATCATCTCGGGGGTGACGCGGCTGAAGGCGAGAACGGTTTTCTTTGTGCTGGAAAGGCTCATCGGAACAAGGCTCATCGGCTGGCGGGAATGTGAGCACGCTAACATTCATGGCCGAAGATTGCAGCGTTTCAAGCCCTTCCCGATCCTCCCTCGCGGGGGGAGAAGATCAGGAGGGGCTGGCTGCGGGTCAGCTGTACGTCGCCAACTCTGTCTGATGCGCGGTCAAAATTTCCGGCAGCGAACCGCGCAGGTATTCCACCCACGTTTTGATCTTCGCATCCAGGTACTGGCGCGACGGATAGATGGCGTACAGGTTCAGTTCCTGCGAGCGGTACTGGGGCAGCATGCGCACCAGGGTGCCGTTGCGCAGGCCGTCGATGGCCGCATACACCGGCAACACGCCCACGCCCATGCCACTGGTGATCGCGGTTTTCATCGCATCAGCCGAGTTGACCAAAAACGGTGAGGTGTTAATCAGCACCATTTCCTGGCCTTCAGGGCCGTCGAACACCCATTTATCCAGCGGTATGACCGGGCTGACCAGCCGCAGGCAGGCGTGGTTGAGCAGGTCGCTGGGTTTGGTCGCGGTGCCGTTGGCTTTCACGTAACCGGGCGAGGCACACACAATGCTGTAGGTAATGCCCAGACGCTGGGACACAAATCCCGAGTCCGGCAGCTCACTGGCCAGCACGATGGACACGTCATAGCCTTCGTTGAGCAAGTCCGGGACGCGGTTGGCCAGGGTCAGGTCGAAGGTCACGTCCGGGTGGGTCTTGCGATAGCGGGCAATGGCGTCGATCACAAAGTGCTGACCGATGCCGGTCATGGTGTGCACTTTCAATTGCCCGGCAGGGCGCGAGTGGGCGTCGCTGGCCTCGGCTTCGGCTTCTTCTACATAGGCCAGGATTTGCTCGCAGCGCAGCAAGTAGCGTTTACCGGCTTCGGTCAGGGCGATGCGCCGGGTGGTGCGGTTCAGTAAGCGGGTTTGCAGGTGGGCCTCAAGGTTCGAGACCGCGCGCGACACGTTAGCGGTAGTGGTATCCAGCATGGCGGCTGCCGCCGTAAAACTTCCGGCTTCAGCCACGCAACTGAACGCGCGCATGTTTTGCAAGGTGTCCATGGGGTGCTCTCAGAGGGCAATAAAAGGGACAACAACAACGTAGACAGCAACAAATTGTGACATGAAGTTTCAGTGTTTACCGAGGCTTATGCATTCGACCAACGGATTATCCTGATAACGGTAATAAAGATTCACAGTTATGCCAGCTTATCGTTGCGTGTGCCAACCCATAGACTTATCCGACTCAAGCCTTCTCCCCCTCATGCAGGAATTTGCAGCAGTGCCGCGTCGCATCAGCAGAGAGCTTAAAGCCCTCAGTGTTCTGGCTTTATCGTTAGCATTAAACGGCTGTATCGGTTTCGGTGGCATCGGCCCCAAAAGCCAGATGATGTCCGCCAATACCCTGGCCACGGACGAAGCGATTCAAGACGCCGCTAAAGACGCAAACTGGCCCAGGGCCCAGTGGTGGCACGCCTATGGCGACCCCCAACTGGATGCCTGGATCAGCCTCGCGGTGCAGGGCAGCCCCACCATGGCCATGGCCGCCGCCCGTGTGCGTCAGGCCAAAGCCATGGCGGGTGTGGCCGAGTCTGCCGAGTCGCTGCAAATCAATGGTGAATCGACGCTCAAACGTCATAACTGGCCGTCCGACCCCTTCTATGGGCCGGGCGCGCTGGATAACGCCACCACCTGGGACAACAACGCGGCGCTGGGCTTCAGTTTTGCCCTCGACCTGTGGGGCCGTGAAAGCAATGCCACCGAACAGGCCGTGGACATGGCGCACATGAGTGCCGCCGAAGCCCGCCAGGCCCAGCTCGAATTGCAGAACAACGTGATCCGCGCCTACATCCAGTTGTCGCTGCATTACGCCCAGCTCGACATCATCGAGTCGACCCTGCACCAGCAGGAGCAAATTCTCGACCTGGCGCAAAAACGCCTGGATGGCGGCATCGGTACACATTTTGAAGTGAGTCAGGCGCAAGCCCCGCTGCCGGAGATTCACCGTCAGATCGATGCGCAGGAAGAAGAAATTGCCTTGACCCGAAACCAGTTGGCCGCATTGGCCGGTAAAGGTCCGGGCGAGGGCGCCCGATTGAAGCGCCCGACACTGGCGTTGGGCACCGCCCTCAAATTGCCGTCTGCCTTGCCTGCCGAGTTGCTCGGCCAACGGCCTGACGTGGTCGCCAGCCGCTGGGAAGTCGCCGCTCAAGCACGCGGCATTGACGTCGCCCATGCCGGTTTTTATCCCAACGTTGATTTGGTGGGCAGCATCGGTTTCATGGCCACCGGCGGCGGGGCG
This sequence comes from Pseudomonas lundensis, assembly GCF_015377145.2. Classification (NCBI taxonomy): domain Bacteria; kingdom Pseudomonadati; phylum Pseudomonadota; class Gammaproteobacteria; order Pseudomonadales; family Pseudomonadaceae; genus Pseudomonas; species Pseudomonas lundensis. The sequence continues at coordinate 3,877,698 of NZ_CP062158.2, read as the reverse complement.
CTGGAGTTCCTGACCGGTAAAAAACTCACTTACAACGTGGGCCCGGCCATCACGTTACCGATCTTCGATGGCGGCCGATTGCGCTCCGAATTGGGGGTGGCTTCAGGCGGGTATGACATGGCCGTGGCCAAGTACAACCAGACCCTGGTCACTGCGCTCAAGGGCATTTCCGATCAACTGATCAAACGTGAGTCGATGGAAAAACAGCAAGCATTCGCCGCGGAGTCGGTTGAAGCGGCGCAGAAAACCTACGACATCGCCATGGTCGCCTTCCAGCGCGGCCTGACCGACTACCTCAACGTGCTCAACGCACAAACCCTGCTGTTCAAACAGCAGCAGATTCAGCAGCAGGTTCAGGCCGCGCGCCTGAGTGCCCATGCCGAGCTGGTGACGGCGCTGGGTGGCGGCCTGGGGGCGGGCAACGACGTGCCCAAGGACGACCGCTATGTCCCGGACAAACCGCCAGCGGTGATGGCGATTTTCAACCATTGATCTTCGTCCGCCTTCCATGACTTCCAAACCCCTGATGGCTAACGCTGAGAGCCTATAGATGAACCATTTACCCGCCCCGGTACGCTGGCTGTATTCGCTGGAATGGCGCCGAGGCTTTTTTGACTGGGCACGCAGCGATGGCGTGACCTGGGTGCATATTTTCAAAGTACTGGTCGCGGCGTTTCTGACCCTGTGGCTGGCCATGCGCCTGGAGTTGCCGCAGCCGCGTACTGCGATGATCACCGTGTTCATCGTGATGCAACCGCAGAGCGGTCAGGTGTTCGCTAAAAGCTTTTATCGCTTTTTGGGCACCCTGACCGGCTCGGCCGTGATGGTGGCGCTGATCGCGCTGTTCGCGCAAAACACCGCCCTGTTTCTCGGTGCCATGGCGATCTGGGTCGGCATTTGCTCGGCCGGTGCCGCGCGCTGCCGTAACTTCCGCGCCTATGGCTTTGTACTGGCCGGGTACACCGCCGCGATGGTGGGCTTGCCCGCGCTGGCGCACCCCGATGGCGCGTTCATGGCCGCCGTGTGGCGGGTGCTGGAAATCTCGCTCGGCATCCTCTGCTCCACCGTGATCAGTGCCGCGATTTTGCCGAAAACCGCAGGCGCGGCGATGCACAACGCCTTGTACCAGCGCTTCGGTGTGTTCGCCGGATTCGTGGCCCAGGGCTTGCGCGGCCAGTCCACCCAGCAAGACTACGAATCCAGCAACGTGCGTTTCATTGGCGAAAGTGTCGGGCTCGAAGGCATGCGCAGCGTGACCGTCTTCGAAGACCCGCACATGCGCCGCCGCAGCGGTCGCCTGAGCCGCCTGAACAGCGAGTTCATGGCTATCACCACGCGCTTCAATGCGCTGCACCAATTGCTGGCCCGTCTGCGCAGCCGTGGCGTGGTGCAAGTGGTGGGTGCCATTGAGCCGGAGCTGGAGCTGCTGGCGCAGTTGCTCGACACCTACAGCGGCCGTTCGCTGACCGACAAGGACGCCGCCGTGCTGGCTGAACAACTGGCGGCGTTCAAGGCCGGTTTGCCGGAGCACGTGCGCAACCTGCGGGTCCAGTTTCTGGAAACCGACCCCAGCCCTTCGGACTTTCTGGACTTCAACACCGCTTATGAGCTGTTGTACCGGTTTGTCGACGACATGCTCAGCTACGCACTGACCCACGCTTCGCTGGCCGATCACACCCACGAGCGCGAGCGTTGGGATCAGCCGTTCATCTCGCAAACCAACTGGTGGTCGGCGGCGGCCTCGGGCATACGGGCCTCGTTCATTCTGGTGGTGCTGGGCACGTACTGGGTGATGACGGCCTGGCCCAGCGGCGCCACCATGACCCTGATTGCCGCCGCCACAGTGGGCCTGTCGGCGGCGACGCCCAACCCCAAGCGCATGGCTTTTCAAATGGCCTGCGGGACGTTCATCGGTGCGGTGGTGGGTTTTTTCGAGATGTTCTTCGTGCTGCCCCACATCGACGGTTTCCCGTTGCTGTGCCTGGTGCTGACCCCGGTGATCATGCTCGGCTCATTCCTGACATCGCGTGCCAATTACGCCGGGGTCGGGCTGGGGTTGTTGATCTTTTTCAGTACCGGCTCAGTGCCCGACAACCTGACCGTTTACAACCCGTACCAGTTCATCAACGACTACATCGCCATGGTCATCGGCATGCTGGTCTGCGCCGCTGCTGGCGCAATCATCCTGCCGCCCAACAGCCGCTGGTTATGGAGCCGTCTGGAACAAGACCTGCGCGAGCAAGTGGTGTACGCCATCAGCGGCAAGCTCAAAGGCTTGAGCTCCAGCCTCGAAAGCCGCACCCGCGACCTGATGAATCAGGCCTACGGTTTGGCCGCCGGTCAGCCGCAGGTGCAACGGACCTTGTTGCGCTGGATGTTCGTGGTGCTGGAAGTGGGCCACGCGATTATCGAATTGCGCAAAGAACAAGCGATTTTGCCGATTCACCCGGCCTACGCCGAATCTCAGCCCTGGCGCCAGGCGATCCGCGTCATGGGCCGGGCCTTGGTGCGCCTGTTTATCAGCCCCGGCGAAAGCAACCTGGAACGCGCCCTGATCGCCGTGGACCACGCCATCAGCCGGGTGCAGGCCACCGACGAACCGTTTGCCCGCAACTTCGACACCTCGGCGTTGGTCCGGGTGCAAAGCTACCTGCACTTCATTCGTACCTCACTGCTGGATCCGCAATCGCCGCTGGCCGCCTACGCGCAGCCGCAAGGACTTGAACATGCCTCGTGAAATCGCCTTCCACGGCGTCTATATGCCCACCATGACCCTGATGTTTTTTATCGCGGCGGGGTTGGCGTGGGGCTTTGACCGACTGTTTTCCGGCTACGACCTGTACCGCTTCTTCTGGCACCCGGCGCTGCTGCGCCTGAGCCTGTTTGCTTGTCTTTTTGGCGCCATGGCGCTCACTGTTTACCGTTGAGACCGATCCGATGAAAAAGTTCTTCAGCCTGCTTGCCACCTTGCTGGTTTTGGCCCTTGCAATATGGATCGGCCGAACCCTGTGGGTGCATTACATGAACACCCCCTGGACCCGCGACGGCCGCGTGCGCGCCGACATCATCAACGTCGCGGCGGACGTCAACGGTTACGTGGTCAACGTGCCGGTCAAGGACAACCAGTTGGTGAAAAAGGGCGACGTGTTGCTGGAAATCGACCCCGAGCACTACGAAATTGCCGTCAAACAGGCCCAGTCGCTGGTGGCTTCGCGCAAGGCCACGTGGGAGATGCGCAAGCTCAACGCCCATCGCCGGGCGGACATGGACAACCTGGTGATCTCAAAAGAAAACCGTGACGACGCCACCAACATCGCGGACTCGGCCCTGGCCGATTACCAGCACGCGCTGGCCCAGCTCGATGCCGCGCTGCTGAACCTCAAACGCACCCAAGTACTGGCCACGGTCGATGGTTACGTCACCAACCTGAATGTGCACCGGGGCGACTACGCCCGGGTCGGTGACCCGAAAATGGCGGTGGTCGATAAAGACTCGTTCTGGGTCTATGGCTTCTTCGAAGAAACCAAACTGCCGCACATCCGCGTGGGCGATAAAGCCGAGCTGCAAATGATGAGTGGCGAAGTGCTCAAAGGTCACGTCGAGAGCATTTCGCGCGGCATCTACGACCGGGACAACCCCGAAAGCCGCGAGCTGGTGGCCGACGTCAACCCGACATTCAACTGGGTGCGTCTGGCCCAGCGGGTGCCCGTGCGTATCCACATCGACGAAATCCCCGAGGGGTTCCTGCTCGCTGCCGGCACCACCTGTACCGTGATCGTGCAACAGGATGACGTGGACACGCATCCCGAGCACTAAGGGGCTGTGCGCCTACCACCTGTAGCCAGCGACGCGGCTTGCCATGACGCGGGAACACACCCTGAGGGTTAACCCGCGACAAACGTCTCATGCAGATGACGCCACAGCAACGTGCCGTGAGCGTCTTGCTCAAACACAGCGGTGGCCCGCCGATCGGTTCGGTTGCCGTTGTGTTCTTCCTGCACTTCGCGGTAACCGATGACCGCCCCCCCTGCGTACAAGGCGATGCCTTGAAATTCGCTGAGGCTGATGACCAGCCCCGGGCGTGCCCCGCGCAACTGTTCAAACAGGGCTTCCATGCTGCTTAAATTGAGCGTATTGCCGCTGGGCGTGATCATCGAAAACTGTGCTGAGAAGCGGGCCAGCAACGTGGGCAGTACGCCCGGTTCCAGCCCGCAAAACCAGCCTTCAATCTCGACGTGGGTTTCTTGGACCAGGTCGAAGTAGCGCGAGTAGTCAGTCATCACATTCTCTTGGGTCAGGGCGCCAGCAAGGCCAGCACGCGTGGAGTATTGAGGCGTAAAGCGGGAATGAGCGGCACCAGCGTCATGCCAGCGCCGATGGCAAAGCATAGGGCAAAGGCGTGGGACGTCGAGGTGATGCTGCTCAAGGCACTGAACAGGCCCATCATCAGCGCCGGGCCCAGCAGAAAGCTCAACTGCCGGTTGAGGTTCCAGAGCGCGCTGGCGGGTGCCATGTGTTCAGCGGGTACGTCAATGAAGGCGGTGTTCTGTGCTGTGCTGCTGCACAGGCTGCCGCCAAACCCCATCAGCGCGTAAAGCGCCATGGGCAACCAGAGGGGGCCGTCCTGCAGCTGGATCAACAAGGCGATGCCGAGTGCCTGCGCGCTCATGCCTGCCAGCAACAAAGGTTTGGGCCCCCACCGATTGAACCGGTAGCGGCTCAGGGCAATACCCAGTGCGGACGCCAGCGCCCAGGGCAGCATCAGCGCACCGGTCTGTGCCGGGCCGTAACCCAACTGATGCACATACAAAATGCTCACCAGCTGTGTGCCAATGAAAATCCCCGGAATGCACAGGTACGTCAGCATCGCGAGGCGCAGCAGCGGGCTTTTGAGCAGGTGTGCCAGGGTCGCCAGCCGCACCGGCGCAGGCCGTGCCGATTGAGTGACGGGCCGGACCCAGCACTGCGTCAGTATCAGTGCAATCAGCGCCAGCGGCAGGTTGGCATAAAACACCCAGCGCCATGACGTCGCCTCTACCACCCAGCCGCCCAGCACCGGTGACAGGGCCGGCACCATCAGGGCCACCAGCAGGATGACCGATGTCAGCCGCGCCCGCTCATGGGGGCGAAATTCGCGATACACCATGGCTTGTCCCACCGGGATCAACAAACCGCCGCCCAGCCCTTGCAGCAGGCGCCAGCCGATCAGCGTTTCAATCGAGGTCGCTTGCGCCACCCCCCAGGTCGCCGCCGTAAACACCCCCAGTGAAATCAGCAGCAGGCGCTTTTCGCCCACCACGGCTGCCAGCCACACGCTGGGCAGAATAATCAGGGTCAGGCCCAACATGTAGGCATTACCGATCCAGGCCAGTTGCGATACCGATGCCTGCAGATCCACACCGATTTGCGGGTAGGCAATCGACACGGCAAACATGTTCACCAGATCCAGCGCAAAGCTCAGCAGGTACACCGCGGCGATTTTAGTGCGATAGGCCATGACCGCCTCCTTGATCAGAGGCCGCACAGTAGGCGTCTTTTAGGGCTGGAGGAACGGGGTATGCGCTGCTAGATTGTCAAAATATTTTTGACAATAGGTGGCATTTTGCGTGGTCAGTCTTGATCGTTTCGACACTTTCAAAGCCGTGGTGGAAGCCGGTTCCCTGACCGCGGCGGCTGATTTGCTGGGGCAGACCCGGGCCGTGGTCAGCTTCACCATCAAGCGCCTGGAGGCTGAACTGGGCGTCACCTTGCTCACCCGCAACACTCGGCGGCTGGCGCTGACAGAAGCGGGCGAACGTTTTTATGTGCGCTGTTTGAGCATGCTGGAAGCGGCGCAACTGGCCATCGACGAAGCCCGTGGCGAACACACCGGGCTCAAGGGCACGCTGCGCGTGACCACCACGGTGGAATATGCGCTGGCCAGCGTGGTGCCTGCGCTGGAAGTGTTTGGCGCGTTGCACCCCGATCTCACGGTGCACCTGTCGACGTCATCGACCCACGCTGACTTGATCTCCGAGCGCTTCGATGTGGCCCTGCGCCTGGGCCGCATCCTCGACTCCAGCCACCGCGCCGTGCAATTGAGTACCTTCGAGATTTTACCGGTGGCGTCACCGGGGTTTGTGCGGACTCAGCCGCCCATCGACAGCGTGCGGGCACTGGAGCACACCCCGTGGCTGGCGCATGGTCGGGTGGGGGAATTGAATGTGACGGAGCGCAGCACGGGTGCGGTTCGGCCCTACGCGCCCGACCCCGACAAGGTGCGCCTCAAGGCCGATCACGCCTCGGTGCTGCGGGCGTTTGCACTGAGCGGGCAGGGCGTGGCGATTCTGCCCGACTGGTTGATTGACGATGACTTGCGAAGCGGCCGCTTGGTGCACGTGTTGCCGCAGTGGCAGTTCACCCCCCAAGGCGTGTATGCGTTGTACCCCGACACCCGCCACTTGCCCCTCAAGGTGCGGGCGTTTATCGACTTTATGAAAAACCGCGAGGCGGGTTCAGGCCGAAACGTTTCATAAGGATGTTTTGCAGCAGCCAGCGCGGCATCAATGCGGCCAGCAGCGGCAGGGCGCGGCTGCCGTTGCCGTAACGCAACAAGGCCGGAGGCCGGGGCTTGCGGCTGGCCTTGAAAACCACCTGCGCCAATGCCGCGACCGGGGTCGGGTTGTCTTGCGATGCCGTGGCGCGGGCGCGAATCCCCTCACGCATCGGCCACCACGGCGAATCCTCGGCGATCAACACTTCAGCGCAGGCGCTGGCGTTTTTTGCAAAGTGGGTGTCGATGGCGCCGGGCTGCACTTCCATCACCCGCACCCCCAGCGGTGCCAGCTCCATGCGCATGGCTTCGCTCAAGGCGTGTACGGCTGCTTTCGACGCGCAGTACGCCCCGGCAAACGGCGTGACCAGTACCCCTGAAACGCTGCCGATATTGACCACCAGCCCGCGGTTGCTGCGCAGCGGCTCCAGCAGGGATTGGGTCATGCCCACAATCGAGAACACATTGGTTTCAAATTGCAATTGCAGTGCCTCAACCCCGCCGTCGAGCACGGGGCCCATGGCGCCATAGCCAGCGTTGTTGATCAACACGTCCAGGCCTTGGCCGTGCTGCTTGATGCGCTTGCTCAGCCGGTCGACGTCAAGGCTGTCGTTGACATCCAGTTGCACGGCGACAAAGCCATCGGCCTTTAATTGCGCCACATCGGCCGTTTTGCGGGCCGTGGCCCACACCTCATAACCGGCGTGTTTATAGGCATCCGCCAGGGCGCGGCCAATGCCGCTGGAACAGCCAGTGATTAAAGCGAGGGGCATCAAAACGTCCTTGAGAGCGGCTAAAAAAGATCAGTTGGAAAAACTGCCTTGCAGGCGTTCAGCCCGAAATTCCAGGGTTTGCGCACGGTAACCGGCACGCAACGGCGGCAAGGGCAAGCAATCGTGCCACACCGCGCCTGCTTGCAGTTCACCCGGCCCACGGTAACGCGGGGCAGTGTAGAGGTTGTCGGCCAGGTTGACCGTATCGCCCGGCGCATAAGCCGCCACGCGCCAGCCCAGTTCAAGCAAGGGCACATCGTTGCCATTACGCAGGGTCAGGCTCAGGGGACGGTCGGCCGGGCACTGCTCGGGCGCATACACCATGCGCAGTTCCAGGCGGGCCAATTGTTGGGCTTCACGGTGATCGAGCCAGGCGACCGAAGCGGCCACAACCGCCAGCCCCGCCACGGCTGCCAGTGAAACCGGCAAGGCTTTGGACGGGTAGCGCAGCAGCAGGACCAACCAGGTGATGATCAGTAGAACGCCGATAAGCATGACGCTCGCCTCGCAGAGAGTGGAGGGACATCCTACTGAAGCTTAGGTGGGAATGGCGAATTCGGATGACACCAAGGCCGGCCCTCACCGCGCCCTCTCACAGTGGGAGAGGGGACTGAACGGGTGGAATTCAAAACCCCGGCTCGCCGGGAGGTCGAGCGCACATCTAAGCGCCCTCTCCATTAGGGAGAGGGCCGGGGTGAGGGCAGGCGGCCGGGCAAGTAACGCGCTTACTGCGCAATCGTCTTGACTGACACGCCACGTTCAACGGGCGTCGAGCGACCGTACACGTCTTCAAAACGCTCGATGTCGTCTTCACCCAAATAGCTGCCGGACTGCACTTCGATGATTTCCAGCGGGATTTTCCCCGGGTTGCGCAGGCGGTGTACCGAGGCAATCGGGATGTAGGTGGACTGGTTTTCGGTCAGCAGGAATACGTTTTCGTCACACGTCACTTCCGCCGTGCCCGACACCACAATCCAGTGTTCGGCGCGGTGGTGGTGCATTTGCAACGACAGGCAGGCCCCCGGCTTGACCGAGATGTGCTTGACCTGGAAGCGCCCGCCCATGTCCACCGAGTCGTACGACCCCCACGGACGATAAACTTCGCAGTGGTTCTGGGTTTCGCTGCGACCCTGTTCGTTCAGGGTGTTGACCATCTGTTTGACACCCTGAACCTTGTCTTTGTGGGCAATCATCATCGCGTCTTTGGTTTCCACCACCACGATGTTGTCCAGGCCGATCACCGACACCAGTTTGCCGTTGCCATGGATCATGCAGTTGGTGCTGTCCTGAATCACCACGTCGCCTTTGCTCACGTTGCCATTGGCGTCTTTCTCATTGACATCCCACAGCGACGACCAGCAGCCCACATCGCTCCAACCGGCCGTCAACGGCACGACGCAGGCGCGCTGGGTTTTTTCCATCACGGCGTAGTCAATCGAGTTGTCCGGGCAGCAGGCGAATGTGGCGTCGTCGATGTCCACGGTGTCGGCGTCTTGCTGGCTGCGTTCCAGGGTCAGCAGGCAGGTGTCGTAGATGTCCGGATCGTGTTTTTTCAGTTCTTCCAGAAAGCGGCTGGCGCGGAACATGAACATGCCGCTGTTCCAGAAATAGCCGCCACTTTTGACGAATTCGGCAGCCCGCTTGGCGTCGGGTTTTTCAACAAAGGAGGCAACACGGCTCACGCCTTCGGGCAGCAGGGCGTCGGCGGTGGACTTGATGTAGCCATAACCGGTCTCAGGTTTGAGCGCAGGAACCCCAAACAGCACCATTTCGCCGCGTTCGGCAGCCACGGTGGCCAGCGCGAGGGCGCGTTGCAGGGCTTTCTGGTCTTCCAGCACGTGGTCGGCCGGCAGCACCAGCATTAACTCGTCGCGGCCTTCGTTAATCAGCATCATCGCGGTCAGGGCAACAGCGGGCGCCGTGTTACGGCCGAACGGCTCCATCAGGATGCGTTGGGTGTCCAGCTGGCGAGCCGCCAACTGTTCGTTGACGATGAAACGGTGCTCCTTGTTGCACACCACAATCGGCGCGTCCATGCCTTCAAACACCAGGCGCTCAAGGGTTTGCTGAAACAGGGTCTGCTCGCCGGTCAGGGCCAGAAACTGCTTGGGGAATTGCTTACGCGACAAAGGCCACAGACGCGAACCGCTACCACCTGAAAGAATTACCGGAATCATGTTGTCTCTCCAAAAACTGAAATAGTTGTGTCTGATGGCGCGAGGCTCGCTCGCGCCGGCACAGAGCAAAAAATTGAATTAACGGGTAGAAACCGGGCGCTTGACCCACGTCGGCGACACGCTGCTGCCGTTGCCGGTGACGTACAGCACCGCGGCTTCACCGCGTTCCAGGGCGACAGGTTTGAGGTCGCTGACTTTCTTGTCGCCCTCAAACAGCGCGAAGCTGACTTTCACCGGATTGATTTCACGCTCGCCACGGCCCTTGGCAGCCACGGCCTTGACCACGTCTGTCTTGCCGTCAGCGGTTTTGAGCGTCAGCGCCTTGTCAGTCAGGTTCTGTACGCGGACCAGGGATTTTTGCTTGTTCTTGAACGGCGGCTCTTCGATCAGTTGCGGTTGGCCGCTGCCGGTATTGACCAGGGTGTAGTAGTGGTCGGCGCTCAGTTTGACCGGCAGGTTGTGGCTGCCGACTTTGGCGCTGTAGTCGCCTTGTGGCAGAAAGCTGAAATCGCTGCTGCCCTGTGCCGCAACGTCGTTGAGCGCGGTATTGCCGACGGTGGCGCTGACGGGCTGGTTGCTGGCGTTGAACATGCGCACAAAGCTGGAGCCCTTGGGCGCGGTCGGGCCGTAGAGGGCGGCATCGCCACCGGCCCAGGCGTGTAACGACAGCAGGCTCATGCCCGCGATCAAGGCAAATGATTTGGCGAGACGACGTGGAGCAGGTGTGAACGGCATGGTTTTAATAGTCATCAGTCGAACCTCTCTTTCAGTGTTGCGCCCGGTTGGGCGTCTCGGATTTCGGCGTGTTTTGTGCCAGTTGCGGTTGGCGTGCGCCCGCTTCTTTCAAGGTCGCGACCCACTGCGGGTCGGCATCACCGATCTCGTTGTCCACCGGCAGGTAACGCTCGGGGAACTCCCAAATCAGCACCTGTGGCGGGGTGTTCTTGAAGGCATCGCTTTTGAGGTAAGCGAGCATCGGCAGGATCGGACCGTGGCCGTCCTTGGAGTCGTTAATCACGTCGCTGCGCAGTGCCTGTTTCAGGGCGCCGACGAAGTTCCAGTTGGGGTTGGCGCTGTAGCTGGTACCCACCAGCGTGACGGGCACTTCGCTGTCAGCGAACAACGCGTCTTCGCTGTCTGCCTCGGCATTGGCCGCGCGGGTGCTGCGTTTTTCCAGCGGCTCGGAAGGCGGCATCAGGTTGCTGAACAGCGGGTCCATGGGCAGGAAGCGCTCAAGGTCGCCATTGTGCTGTTCGGTTTTTTCGGCCTCGGTCACAAACTGTTGCGGTTCACCGCTCAGGGGAAACTGGCTGCCAATCGCAGCGGCCAGTTGCTGGGCCGCGACCTGTGCGCCATCGGGTGTCCAGTGCGTATCGGTGCGCAGGAAGACTTGCGTGCCGCCTTGTTTGGCCTGTTGCAGCGGGCCCAGCAAGTCGGGGGCAATGATCTGGCTGGCCGCCAGTTGCGCATGGAAGTCACGGTACAGATCGGCGTGAATGCTGGCCGGTCGCTCGTCACCCATGTGCTCGGGGTACAGGCGCACCTTGGACGGCACCACCGCCATCACCAGCTTCACCCCGTGGGCTTTCAAGGTTTGGCGCACGCCTTCAACCAGCGCGTAGTTGTCGGCCACGTTTTGCTCGGCGTTGGGCCACGGCTTGAACTCTTCATCGCTGAACAACCAGTGGTTGCGGCCCAGCACCACGCCGGGACGGCCTTCATTGAACAGGGTGAAATCCAGCGCTGCCCACAGGTTGGTGCCCAACCGCTTGATCGGGAACTCGTCGTCATAGTGGGTCTCGACGGCTTTGCTCCAGCGACCGTTCAGCACGGTGGCGTCGTCGGTGGTGTTAAAGCCCATAAAGCTGCGCAATGAAATCAGCCCCAGGCCCAGCAGCAAGGCGCAGAAAAAGGCGACGTAGACGATGCGTAATGTTCGATTCATGGTCGGCTCCCCTTAGAACTGGAAGTACAGGAACGGCGAGAAGCTTTGCGCCGAGAGTTTGAGAATCGAGGCGATGAACAGCAGCACGATCAGGGTGCGCATCGCATAGCGCGGCCAGTCGGCCACCCAGAACGCCGGTTGCACGCTGGCTTCTGTGCCCACGGTGTAGCCCGGCAAGTGCAGGTTGCCGGGGGCGTCGCCGGGTACGGCTTTGATCAAGCCCGGTTGCGCGGTGGCCGGGCCATCGGCCTCGGTTTTGCGCGGGGCGTTGGGCGTGCTGTACAGGTCGCGCAGGCCGAAGAACGCCAGCGTCAGGTAAGCCACCACCAGCGTGGCGACTTGCAGGCCGGTGAGGTTGGCGCGGTTGAGTTCCGACAGCGACCATTCCCCGAAGCTGAACATGGCGCCGTACATGCGACCGGCCACGTGCAGGTTTTCGGCCCGGAAGATCACCCAGCCCATGACCACCAGCAGGAAGGTCAGCGCCCAGCGGATCGGGTTCAGTGCGCGCGGCGTGGTGTTGATGCCCAGCGCTTTTTCAATCGCCAGCCACATGCCGTGCCAGGCGCCCCACACGATGTAGGTGATGTTTGCGCCATGCCACAGACCGCCCAGCAACATGGTCAGGAACAGGTTGCGGTAGGTGATGAGCGTGCCTTTGCGGTTGCCGCCCAGGGTGATGTAGAGGTAGTCACGCAGCCAGGTGGAGAGGCTGATGTGCCAGCGACGCCAGAACTCGGTGATCGACTGACTGATGTACGGCTGTTTGAAGTTCTCCATGAAGCGGAAACCCATCATCAAGCCCAAACCGATGGCCATGTCGCTGTAGCCCGAAAAGTCGAAGTACAGTTGCGCGGTGTAGGCCAGCGCGCCGAGCCAGGCATCGCCGGTGGTCGGGTTTTGCAAGGCGAAGCAATGATCGGCCACCACCGCCAGCGTGTCGGCGATAAAGACTTTTTTGATGAAACCCTGCATGAACCGCGTGGCGCCCTCGCTGAACTTGTCGAGGGTGTGGGTGCGGTTGTTGAACTGGTCGGCCAGGTCGCGAAAGCGCAGCACGGGCCCGGCGATCAAGTGCGGGAAGATGGCAACAAAAGCCGCGAAATCGATCAGGTTGCGGGTGGCCGGGGTGTCGCCGCGGTACACGTCGATGATGTAGCTGATGGACTCGAAGATGTAGAACGAGATGCCGATCGGCAACAGCACGTGGGTGAGGATAAACGGGTCGAGCCCGACCGAACCCATCATCGCGTTGATGCTGTCGACGCCGAAATTGGCGTACTTGAAGTAGCCCAGAATCCCCAGGTCAATGACCACACCCAGCAACAGCCAGCGTTGCGCGGGTTTGGTGCGTACCCCGGCGGCACCGACCTTGAGGCCGATCCAGTAGTTCCAGACGGTGACCCCGATGAACAGGGCCAGAAAGTCCACTCGCCACCAGGCATAGAACACGTAGCTGGCGACCAGCAGCAACAGGTTGCGATAGCGTTGCCCGCTCAAGTAATACAGGCCGAGGAACACCGGCAAAAATAAAAACAGGAACACATTGGATGAAAAAACCATCCTGACCTCTCCGTGTGGACCAACAGTAAAGGGCTCAGCCCCCCCAAACCCCCCCGTGAAAAAATGGGGAGGGTGCATGTGTTTCGTTCAGGGGTGGGTGTCGTTCGGTCGACCCTCACCCCAACCCTCTCCCAGAGGGAGAGGGGCGCTTTCAGCCTTTTTCGTGCGCCGGGTCGTAGACCTTGGTCAGGTCCCCGCCCAGACGAAAGGTTTTGAACGGCTGCATCCCGCGCTTCATCTCAATCACCTCGGGCGCACAGGTGTAGAGCGTGCAAAACGGCTCCAGCCAGGCGAATTTGGCGTCAACCTTCAAATCGGTCATGTCCGGCGCCTTGCCGTTTTTGGCTTCAAACGCCTGCGGGTCTTTCACGCCGCTGAGCACGCGTTCGCCCAAGCGTTTGAGCGCCGCGTTGTTTTCGTTGCGCAGGTCCACGCCATTGACCAGCGCGAAACTGGCGATCATCGCCAGCGGCGGCAGGGCGTAGTTGTGGTAGGCGAGGGCGCGTTGCTGGCGCTTGAGTTCGTTGGGCAAAAAGCCTTGGGCGTCGACCTGGTTGGCGCCGACCTTGAACTCTTTCACCGACCAGTCGAACAGGTCGCGGCGATTGGTGGCGATGGACGTGGCCATCACCGACCAGGCGGCCCAGTACGAATGGTTGTTGGTTTTAGCCAGCGGCAGGTTGTCCCAGTCGCTGACCACCTGTTCGGCCATTTTGCTGAACCAGGCTTCGATTTCTTTGGCCTGCTGCGGATGCTGCGCCAGCGGTTGCGATTCGGAGAACTTCAGGCGCAGGTACGACGACGCCATGCTGCCCAAGGCCCATTTGCGCATCGACTTGCCGGTGTGGTTGAACTCTTTGCTCATCAACGCATCGGCCTGCGCCCAAGCGGTCAACCAGCCGAGGGTGCATTCCAGTTGTTCCGGGCGGCCATCACGCATGAACTGCATCACCCGCTTGCTGGTGCCGCGCTCAAGGGTGGTGATACCGGAGGTCGCGTCGCGAAATGCTTTTTCCGAGACCACGTTGAGCGTCGAGCGTGCTTTGTCCGAGCCTTCGTACTTGCTGCGAAACTCCAGCTTGTCGGTGTACGGCTTGGGCATCGCGTCGCAGTCGTTTTTGAAGTCGCCGGTTTTGAACGCTTCGACCGGGGCGTAATAGCCCTGGGGCGGGCGCAAGGGCGCGGCGGCGTGGGCAGTGCTGGCAAACATCGCCAGCCCCAGCAAGGTGGGCGCCAGCAGAGTGCGCAGGTTGATCGGTGCAGTGGGCATCAGAAACCTCATCGTCCGGCCTGCGCGTTCAACGGCGCAGAGTGGGAGAAAACGTTGCGTTTGCAGATTTTGGCGTCGACTTTCTGTGCGTCGCCCGCGTCTTCCGGGCCCTGAATCTCAATGGCCAGCAGGTTCTGGCTGGCCCAGTCTTCATCGGTACGCAGTTCAAAGGCGAAACGCCCGTCTGTGTCGGATGTGGTCGGTTTGTCGATCTTCAGATCTTCATGGCGACCGTTCATGTACCAGAGCGTGGCTTGCAGGGTTTTCACCGACGGGTCAGCGAAGCGGATGTCGATTTGGTGGTTGGCGTTGCGCAGGTCTTTGTTGGTGCTGTTGACCAACATCTGGTTCTTGCCCGGCTTGAGGGTGGCGCTGCTGCTCATCAACGCCGGTTTGCCTTCGCAACCGTTGTCGAGCAGGGCCATCATCTGGCGGTAGATGGTTTCCTGATCCAGGCGATACAGCGGCGAAAACTCCCAAATCAGCACCTTGGGCGGGGTTTTCTGAAACTCGTCACTGCCCAGGTACTGCAACATCGACCCTTCCAGACCACCGCCGGGGAAGGCCACGTTCAGCACGTCGGCGCCGATGTATTGCTCCAGGAACCCGGCAAAGTTGTAGTTCTTGCCGCTGTGGCTCGTGCCCACCAGGGTGATTTGCGGGTTGGCATCGTCGCTGAACAAGTCGCCGTCCGCCGCTTCGCCTTTGGGTTCGGTACTGAACTGGTCCATGTACTGCACGGCATAACTGGTGCCGCACAGCTGCCCGGCCATGTTGTGCAGGGTGCCGGTCTTACCCATGCGCCCGGTGATTTTGGTTTCGAATTCACGTTGCGGAATGTCGGCAAAGCCGGGAATTTTTTTCACCGTGTCGGCCACGATTTTTGCCGTGCGCTCGGCCCCGTACGGCGTCCAGTGCTGGTCACCGCGGAAGTAAAAGTCGTGGGCTTGTTGCTCATTGGTCAGGGGCGACAGGTCAGGCACGTAATAGCCCATTTTGGCGAAGCGCCCGAGCATGGCCTGGTAGTTTTTCAGCGCGGTGTCGTAGTCGAATGAGTCGCGCTCGGCCGGCATCAATTTGTTGCGATTGACCAGCCCGCGAGTCGGTTGATACACCACCACCAGCTCCACACCCTTGCTCTTGAAGGCGTCGTGCAGCTGTTGCATGCGTTTGTAACCGGCCGGTGTGGTGTCGAACTCGGTGCGCAGGTCTTCCTGGGTACGGAACAGCCAGTCGCCCTGGGCCTGGACCAGCGTGGTGAAGTTCTGCTGATAGCGCGTGGTGTAGTTTTTCGCATCGTGGGCGGCAGGGCACAGGTTGCAGCACGCCTCGGCCGTGAAGGCGGGCGCCTGAACCTCGTCGGCCTGCACACCGGCGGCTGCGCCGAGGATGGCGGCAGTCAGGCCCGACAGGCTCAAAATCTTGATCAGATGGAGGGGCATAACAGTCATCCTCAGTTGCGCAATTCGGTCTGGCGTTCAACGGGGTCGATCAACACGGCTTTTTGCTGGCGCACCATCAGGTCGAGAATTTCGTCCTGACGCTCACCCAAAATGCCGTTGAAGCTGATGCCGCTGGATTTGGTCGGTGCCAGCATCGACACCCGGTACAGCTCGATGCTCAGCGGCGAATCAATCGCCAGCGGCCCGCTGCCATTGCCGGCCAGCTCGCCGCCCACCATGATCAGCGACACTTCGGCGTCGAACGGGTCGAGCTCGATGTCGCGGTCGGTGTCGGTCAGGTCTTTGATGTGGCCGTACACGCCGGTCAGGCCATTGGCCATGGCGATGTTTTCGTACAGGCGGATGTTGACGCTGTTACGCACGCGGATGCCGTGGCGGCGGTTGTTGATGACTTTGTTGCCCCACAGCAGGTTATCGCCGCTCTCGTAGAGGGTGATGCCGTCGGTGTGGTTCTGGAAAATCTCGTTGTCAGCGATCAGGTTGTTCACGCTGTTACGGTCGATCACCAGCCCTGACAGTTTGTTGTCGTGGCTGCGGTTGTTGAAGATGAAGCTGTCGTTCACCTCGCGGGAAATGATGATCCCGTGCTTGCGCTGGGTGCCGAACACATCGTTCTCGGCAATGATCAGCCCGTGGGAGCGGTCATGGGGGTCGATGCCGTAGACGACGTTGTCGCGGTAGGTGTTGCCCTTGACCACGAAGTCGCGGGTTTCGTAGCAATAGAAGCCGTACCACATGTCCGAGAACTCGGAGCCGATAATCCAGCCGGTGGGCTCGTCGCGCTTGATGACCTTGGCCATGTTGGGTGTGTACTGGGAAATACTCACCCCGTACGACTTACTGTTGGCGTAGCCGAAACTCGCCATTTTGGTGTTGATGATGTAGGTCTCGGTGCCGCCCCAGGACAGCAGGAACGGGCGAAATTCCTTGGCATCGCGAAAGGTCGCGGGGCCATTGGCTTTTTCGCGCCAGCCGGTGACCTGGGTGTCACGCACGAACAACTGGCCGTCGTTGACCAGAAACGAACCCGCTTCCTGGGACAGGCGCAGCTCTTGGGTGCTGTTGTCGATTTCCAGAATGCCCTTGTGCCCGACCACAATCGGCAAGCGCGCCAGGTACACACCCGGTGCGGTCTCGCTGAAGTACTGCTTGGGCACGCGTCTGGCCAGATCCTTGAGGTTCACGTAGCCGTCGTCGATGAAAATCGCCTGCGGAATGCCGCCCTGGCGCACCACCCACTCGGCCATTTTGTTGTCGCCGCCGATGAAGTCTTTCAGCGCGTCTTCTTGCATCATGCGGCGCACGCTGACTTTACCGGCGGTGCTGCGCACGATTTTGGCCGCAGCCGCTTCGGCGGTGTAACCCGAGAGGTCGGGCAATGCCGGTTTCGGGATGTTCAGCGGTGCGACGGGCGCGGTGCTGACGGTGTAGGTTTTGGCGTGTTGCAGCTCTTTGGCCACGGTCGGTTTGACCGGCTCGACAGCGGCAAAGGTATTGGAACTGGCCAGCAGCAGAGCGCCGGCCAGCAGGCTGATCGCGCCGATATAAGCAGGATGATTCATGTCACGCACTCCCGTTGGCGTTGTCATCAAAAGCGCCAGATCACGTCAACGAACGCGCGGTGCATGTACGAATCCACCCCTTTGCCGTACGCATCGCCCGGCTTGAACACGCCGCCGCGAAAGCGCACCAGCGCCGAAGGTTCATCGATGGACTGGCTCAACGCGGCAGGCAACAGGCCTTGCTTGAAGTACTTGGTCACCACCAGGTCCATTTCCTGACCGAGGTCTTTTTTGCCGTCCATCATCGGCAGCGCGGTGCTGGCCAGCAGGGCGTCTGTCGGGTCTTCGTTGTTCTGCACGGCATTGATACCGCTGGCACCGATCGGCTTGTTGCCGTCGACCCGCCAGAATTTGTGGTAGACCAGCGAGGCGTCGTATTCGTCGCGCAATTGCCACGAACCGAACAGGCTGGCGCTCTGGATGTTCTGCATTTCGCCCCGGAACGCTTCACCAAAGCGGTGAACCCGCGAGCGCGTACCGGTGAAGTTGGAGCGGTTGCTCTCCAGACCGGTCTGCTGGTAGTTGGCGCTGGCGCGCGAGTAGGCGGCACCCACTTGCCAGTTCGGGTCCAGACGCAGGCGAACCCCCAGGTCGGTGGCCCAGCCATCCACGTCGTCACTGGCTTTGGCGCCAGCAAGGTTGCGGCCGTCCACGGTGGAGGTGGCGAGCTTGTCGCGCTTGCCGCTCATGCCGGTGACGCTGGCCCAGTAATTCACCGTGTGGGTGTTGCGGTAGTTGTAGGCGTCGCTGTTGGCTTCGAGGCCGAGCCAGGTCAGGTCGCCGTTCTGGGTTTTGTCCAGTGCGTCGACTTCTTCACCCTGATGCTTGAGCGAACCATCGTCATGGGTGTGATGGGCGCGCAGGCCGACCCATTGGCCGGGCGTCCACTGCGCCGAAATATCACCGAACAGGTGCAGGCGGTCTTTGTCTTGCGGGGCCAGTTCGGTCAGGTCGGTGCGGTATTCGCTGAAGCGTTCGGCCGCGCCGAGGTTGGCCTTGAGCAAGGTGGTGTCAAACGTCCAGGCCAGCGCTTCGATATTGGTGTCGCGCCATGTGCCGTCGTCATTGCGCAGACGCTGGCGACCGAACTTGAGCTGTTCGCCGGGGTAGGCGGTGAAGCCTTTGTAGCCGACCCAGAATTCGCGCAGGGCCAGGTAGCTTTTGTCCTGTTTGCGCGCATCGCTGCTGCTGTTTTGTTCGGTGTCCGATTGTTGCAGGGTGTCGGTTTCGATGATGTCGCTGGACGTCACCGCCTGGCCCATGGCGTACGCACTCCAGTTGCCGCGTTCACCGTACACCCAGGGGCGCAGGTCAAGGCCGATGCCGTTGACGTCGCCGCCACTGCGGGTGCCGAGGTCGCGGTCGTCTTCCGATTGCGCGGTGATCTTGGTTTCCAGGCCGAAGTTTTTTTCATCGGTCAGCGCCGCCAGGGTCGGGCATGACCACAGCAGGGCGAAGGTCAGGCCGATCCCGGCTTTTACAAAAGGATTCAGGGTCATAGGGCTTCCTCGCCGTTTTCTTCGGCCAGCGTCTGCACCGCCAGAGCGTTCTGGCTCAGGGTGGCGCGCAAGGCTTGTTCTTTTTGCAGCAGGCGCTGAGCCGCGGCGCGTTGATCGGCGGGCAGTTGCTCGTCGAGTTGGGCCGCCAGTTCATTGGCTTGCGGGGTGTTTTGCAGCTTGGCCAACTGGCTGAACACATAGGCGTTCATGGCGTTGGGCTGCGTGCCCTTGCCCTGGGAGAACAGCTGGGCGATGGCGAAGTCCGCGCTGTTCTGGCCGTTACGTGCCGCTTTGAGCAAATGGTCGAGGGCTTTTTGCGGGTACACCTGCCCCAGATAGCCGCGACGGTAAAGCTGGCCGAGGTAGTAATCGGCGGCCACTTCTTTGTCCACGGCGCGCTGGAAATGCGCTTCAGCTTGCTGCGCATCCGGGGTCAGCCATTTGCCGTCGTAATACAGCTTGCCCAGCAACAGTTCGGCGCGGGGTTGATCGGCGGCGCGGCCGTTGTCCAGGTATTCCTGCAACTGAGCGACGTCGCCCTGATCGGGGAAGTCGTACAGCAATTGCGCAAGGCTGACCCACGCAGCGGGGTAGGCCGGGGCAATGTTTTCCAACAGCGAACGGGCCGTCTGCGGGTCGGGTGTGCCCAGGTTCGCATCGGCCAGCACACGGGCCACGCCATCGACTTTTTGCGCCGAGGCGGTGCCCCGGTTGTAAGCGCTTTGCAGTTGCGAAATCAGCGCGGCCTGTTGCTCGGTGTTGCCTTGTTTCTGGTAGACCGTGGCCAGCTCGACGTAACAACTGTCGTTGGCGGACAAGGCTTGGCGGCAGATGGACTCGACTTCATCCAGGTGCTGGTCGTACGTGCCTTCGATGCGGTACAGCGCCACTTGGGCCAGACCGGCCTGCGGGTAGCCTTCGGCGCGCCACTGGCTGATTTGCTGCTGGGCGTCGATCCGGGGGAAGCTCTGCGGGTGCTGCAAATACAGCATCGCCAACGGCGTCAGGCTGTTGGCGTCGCCACTGGCAAACGCTTGTTGCAGCAGCGCTTGCGCCTCGTGCAACTCGGCCTCGCTGGCGCCGGGTTTGGCCGCCAGCAAACGACCCAGACGCGCCTGAGCGCGGGGCGACGTTTTGGCCGCCTCGCGGTAAGTGGCTTCGGCTTTTTTCAGCTGCTCGGCGTCGCGGCTTTCCATCCAGATATCGGCCAGACCGACCTGCGCCTCGGTGTAACCCAAGTCCGCCAGCGCCTGATAGTTGCGCTGGGCAGTGGCCGTGTCGCCATTTTTCAGGGCTTCATTGGCCAGACGCTGATCGGGCAGGCCGGAGCAGCCGGCGAGGGCCAGGGTCAGCAGGCAAAGCGTAGGGAAGGCGTTCTTCATGATTACAGACCTGCTGCCGAGGCTTTGCTGATCAGCCAGTCCGTCGACGGACCGCGGTCACTGCGTACCTCAACCGGGCGACCGGCCAGGGCGCTGTCCAGCGGGGCATCGGGCTTGATCTGTACGCGGATGTCGGAAGACAGGTCATCGCTGTTCAAGCTGGTGCTGCTGATGATTTTGCCGGTGCGCTGGTAGTCTTCACCCGCCACCTGGAAGTTCACGCGGGCACCCGGCAGCACGTCGCCAAACTGGCGATAGCTGAAGCGAGCGGCAATGTTGGCTTCGCTGGTACGCGGCACCAGTTTGAAAATCACGTCGCCTTTGCTGGCGTATTGGCCATTGGCAACCACTTGCTCGGCCACCACGCAATCACACGGCGAGGTCAGGGTGCCGGTCATTTGCTTGCCAAACAGGGTTTCGATATTGGCCGGCTGCAACTGGTTTTCGTCCAGATGGCCTTTGAGCACGTCCAGCATGCTGGTGCTGAAGGTCGCAATTGGCGCGCCATTAGCCGCCAGGTTGTCGTCTTTGACCAGGCTTTGCACGGTGCCGTCGCGGGGCATGGTGATGTTCAGGCCGGGGACGCTGACCAGCGCCGACTGGGCGTGGGTGACGAAGTACACGCCGTACACCGATTTGACGATAAAACCGAATGCCACCAACCCGACGACAAATACGCCGGCACTCAGCACCACGGCTTTCATGCGACCGAACGGGGTCATGCCGCTGCCGCCATCCTTGACCTTGCGCGCCTTGGTGAAGTTGTCGCGCTGCAAGGTGGCGAGCACTTCGCCCATGGTCACGATATCGCCGCTCAGGTGCGAGGTGATGAGGTGACGCAAGGTGGAGATGTCCTGTTGATCGAGGTTCTGGAACTGGCAACCGACGCGCCCGCTCTGGCGGTCAACGTTGCGTACCAGCAGCTCCACGTCCATCGCCAACCCCAGGTTGTCGATCACAAACTGCAAGCGGCCCTTGTGCACTTCGCCCACGGCCAAGGATTGGTTGGCGGCGTAAAAGCTCAGGCCACCGGCCGACAGGTCAATGATGCTGACTTCCATCGGTGTGCGGTCTTTGCCGAAAAAGCGCAGCTTGGCCGGGATTTTGACCCGTGCGTGCTGACGTTGGGCTTCGGATTCGTGGACAACGTTGGTGTTTACTTGAGTGTTCATAAGGTCTTGTTCCTGGTTAATTCGATCGGGTCGGGTCAGACCATCGTCAGCAGCACGGCAACAAAGATGCTGGCGGCCGAGAAGGTCATGGTCCGAGACGACCAGGTGTTGAACCAACGTTGAAAGCTGGCCAGATCACGGGTCAATTTGGTGTCCTGACGGGTCCAGGATTGTTGGTCGAGGCGGAAGAACACGTAGATCTTCACCAGCGCACCCACAATCTGGTTGTAATAAAGAATCAGCGGGTAAGCCGGGCCGATGCTGTGCCCGGAGCAGGCCAGCAACAGGGTCAAAATCAGGCGTGTGATGCCGATCCACAGCAGGTAGGCGATGAGGAACGTGATGCCGTATTTGGCGCTGGCAATCAGCGCGACGGTCAGGCCGAGCAACGAGGTCCACATCGAAATGCGCTGGTCGAACAGCACCACACTGGTGAACAGGCCGAGGCGCTTGACGCCCAGCCCCAGTGCCCGGGCGTTCTGCCGCAGGTTGTTGCCGTACCAGCGGAACATCAGTTTGCGGCTAGCCTTGATGAAGCTCTTCTCCGGCGGGTGTTCAACGGTGTGAATGGCCGCGTCCGGCACGTAGAACGTGTCGTAGCCCAGGCGCATCAGGCTGAACCAGCTGGACTTGTCGTCGCCGGTCAAAAACTTGAAACGGCCCAGACGCCAGTGCTGCAACGAGTCGCTTTCTACGTCGGCAATGAAGTCCGGGTCAGTGACCACATTGGCGCGAAAGACCGACATCCGCCCGGTCATGGTCAGCACGCGTTTGGACAGGGCCATCGAGCACATGTTGATGTGGCGCTGGGCGAAGCGCAGCTTGTGCCACTCGCTCATGATGTAACCGCCGCGCACTTCGCAGAACTCGTTGGTGGTCAGGCCGCCGACATTGCCGAACAACTGGAACCACGGCACGGTTTTGCGCACGACGCCGGGGGCGAGCACGGTGTCGCCGTCGATCACGGCCACCACGGCACGGCTGTCCGGCATGTGCCGCGAGATGGCGCGAAAACCAAAGGCCAGGCCGTCGCGCTTGCCGGTACCGGCAATGCGCACGAAGTCGAGTTTGACGCGCTCTGGCGGGTTAAGGCGCTCCCACATGCTCTTGACCAGCAGCTCGTCGGACATTTCCACCAGCGAGCACACCACTGTGGTCGGCAGGCCGCATTCGATGGCTTCGCGAATGACCGAGCTGTAGACCTGCGCCGTGGTCAGCGCGTCGATACGAAAGCTGGTCACCATCAAAAACACATGGGACGGGTCTGCCGCTTTGCCCAGCTTGCGCACTTTGCGTCGCAGGTGCGGGTACACCACATATAAAAACAGCATGCCGCGCAGGAAGTGCGTGGCACCCATTGAATAGCGCCAGATACCCACGGCGCCAATCAGGAAAATAAAGTTTTTCGACTCGGAGTCGAAGGTCGATGTCGGCAACGCCAGCGCGAGGCCCATCAACAGCGTGAGGTAAAACAGCCAACCGGCGGCTTGGAGAAGGCCGTGTTTTAGCCTGAGCATAATGAGGTTCCGTTTGAGCATGGAGGCTGTGATGCGCAGAGCGTGTAGTCGCTGGCGCAGGCTGCGATCGTTCGAAGTGTCAAAGATCGCAGCCCGTTTCACTCGTCAGCGGCTATAGCGCTGTTGTTACCAGCAAATGCCTTCGGTACGGCCGACGGTGCAGGTGGCTTTGGACATGAAGCCCACCAGGTCGATGACCTGTTTGCCCTGTGGCGCGGTTTCGGCCAGCGCACGGAACTTCTCATCGCGGTTGCCCAGGATGATCACGTCGCTGTTGTTGATCACGGAGTCGAAGTCCGAGTTGAGCAGGGACGACACGTGGGGGATTTTGGATTCGATGTAGTCTTTGTTCGAACCGTGGACGCGGGCGTATTCGACGTTGGTGTCGTAGATGCTCAGGTCAAAGCCCTTGCCGATCAGCATTTCGGCCAGTTCCACCAGCGGGCTTTCGCGCAGGTCGTCAGTACCGGCCTTGAAGCTCAGGCCCAGCAGGGCAACTTTGCGCTTGTCGTGGCTGGCGACGATGTCGAATGCGTTTTGCACTTGCGACACGTTGCTGCGCATCAGCGAGTTGAGCAGCGGCGCTTCCACGTCCAGCGAGCTGGCACGGTAGGTCAGGGCGCGCACGTCTTTTGGCAGGCACGAGCCGCCGAACGCAAAACCCGGACGCATGTAGTACTGCGACAGGTTCAGGGTTTTGTCCTGACACACCACGTCCATCACTTCGCGGCCATCGACGCCGACGGCTTTGGCGATGTTGCCGATTTCGTTGGCGAAGGTGACTTTGGTGGCGTGCCACACGTTGCAGGTGTACTTGATCATCTCGGCGACTTCGATGTCCTTGCGGATGATCGGGGCGTCGAGTTCTTCGTACAGCGATTGCAGCACGTCACCGGAGGCTTTATCGAACTCGCCGATAACAGTCATTGGAGGCTGGTCGTAGTCGGCAATCGCGGTGCTTTCGCGCAGGAATTCCGGGTTGACCGCGACGCCGAAGTCGACGCCGGCCTTTTTGCCCGAGCACTCTTCGAGGATCGGGATGACCACATTTTTCACGGTGCCCGGCAGCACGGTGCTGCGTACCACGATGGTGTGGCGCGATGTCTTGTCGCGCAGCACGGCGCCGATTTCGCGGCACACGGCTTCGATGTAATTGAGCTCCAGGTCGCCGTTTTTCTTGCTCGGGGTGCCGACACAGATCATCGACAGGTCGCTTTCGCGGATAGCCGAAGCAAAGTTGGTGGTGCCGCGCAGGCGGCCATTCTGGATGCCCTGGGCGAGCAACTCGCCAAGGCCCGGTTCAACGATGGGCGATTTGCCGAGGTTGATCAGGTCGATTTTGTCCTGAGAGATATCTACGCCGATCACTTCGTGACCACGGGCGGACAAACAACCGGCGCACACGGCGCCAACGTAACCCAAACCAAATATGCTGATGCGCATCGCAATTACCTCTGTCTTGTATAGGCCAATTAATGGCCGGACTTAAAGTGTGGGCGCACTTGGAACTACGGCACATAAAAGCCGTAACGCCGGGTGCAGGCATCGTTAAGTTTTAAGTTGTTGGAAGTTGCACCTTTAATGTGCAACTCATCACTATCAGTAAGGCATGTCAGATGATGGGGACGGCCTTGGGTGGGCGCCTGGCGCCGCGCGCTCTCTTATTTTTAGCCTTTGAAAACAAAGGGTTATAGCTATGTTTCAGTCACCTTTGTTTTGGCTTTTTAACAACCGATAACACCAGGGAGTTGGTCTTATCTGTGTAAGTGATATCTCACAAGCTCTGTAAGAATCGTTACGGGTTGTATGAGCGGAGGTATCGGACATAGTTCCGGGCCGTTCATCCCGTTTTCGACGAAATTTAACAAAATGAAAAATGATGGCACTGGTTCCATATTGATAGCACTTCAGGTTTTACCCTTTAGTTATAGGGTGTTCATCAGAGAGGATAGTTAAGTGCCACTATGGATAAATAAATTAGGTGCCACTATGAAAAAAAGTCACATCTGTCGAGTGAATTTAAGTTCATGGATATTTTAAGACGTATTTTTGGCGTCAAATATTTGGCTGTTCGGGGTGAAGTGTGAAAGGGGTCACACGCAGGTGAGCTCCCCGTTCAGGCCGGGGAGCGTCAAAAAGGCGGGGGTTATTCGGGGGCGTGGTCGCGCAAAAAGACCAGCGAGTCCGGTTTGGATTGCTCGGCGCTGTAGTAGTAACCCTGAGCATCGAACTGCTTGAGCTGTTCAGGGGTGTTGATGCGTTCCTTGATCACGAAACGGCTCATCATGCCGCGGGCTTTTTTGGCATAAAAGCTGATGATTTTGTGCTGCCCGTTTTTCAGGTCCTTGAATTCGGTGTTGATGATGCGCGCGTTCAGGGCTGATTTCTTGACCGCCGAAAAGTACTCGTTGGACGCCAGATTGAGCAGCACATCATCGCCCTGGGCGGCCAGTGCTTCGTTGAGCCACTCGCTGATGCGCGTGCCCCAGAAGGCGTACAGGTCTTTGCCCCGCGGGTTGGCCAGTTTGGTGCCCATCTCCAGGCGATACGGCATCATCAGGTCCAGCGGGCGCAGCAGCCCGTATAGCCCTGAAAGCATGCGCAGATGGGTTTGCGCGTAATCAAAATCCGCCTCGCTGAAATCCACGGCATTGAGGCCGGTGTACACATCACCCTTGAATGCCAGCAACGCTTGTTTGGCGTTTTCAGGGGTGAAAGCAGGTGTCCAGCTGCCGAAGCGCGCGGCATTCAGGCCGGACAGCTTGTCGGACAGGTGCATCAGCTCGCCAATCTGCTGCGGGCTCAGTTCGCGCAGTTGGCCAATCAACGCCTGTGAATGATCCAGGTAGTGCGGCTGGGTAAAGCGCTGGGTGGCCGGCGGCGTCTCATAGTCGAGGGTTTTAGCGGGTGAAATCACCATCAGCATGGGGTCGTCTCCTTTAAGCGTCGGGGGATTCTAGGGGGTTGGGCGGTTTGACTCCACCTATGACGCCGATAGAACGCACAGGCCGCTGATGAAAGGGGCGGGGTGGAATCTGGCAGGGTCTGCACGCGAGGACAGCGACGGAGTATCAAAAGGCATTTGGTGGGCAGCAGGTTATAGTGCGCACAGTTTTTACAGGGAGATTGATTCGTGCGCATTGCTCTTTTCTTGTCGGCCTGGCTGGTGTGCCTGAGCACGGTGGCGGCGCCCAATGAGCCCGCAACGCTGGATCGCAGCACGTGGCCAGAGCCGTTAATCAGCCCGGCCCTGTTCGATGTGGCCTCGCGGGCAGAAATCCTCAGCTTCGCCCATGCCCTGTTAACCAGTGAAGCGCTGGACGAAGCTGCGCTCAGTCAGCGTCTGGGGTTGAAGATCATCAACATGGATGCGATTGATACGGTCCGTCAGCGCCTGTGGCAACGGCTGTTGGCCAACTACAACCTTGCCCAGCAGAGCTGCGATCAGGACGCATCGTTCTGTTATTACGTCGACGGGATGGACAGCCTGCGCGAGCAAGCGGGCAAGTTCGAGATCGCTGAAGACTCGTTCTACGTGAACTGGGCCGAGCCGAGTGCCACGTTTCATCGTCACTACCTGGACGAGCTGTTACGGCTCGCCGCGCTGTTCCCGCAGACCGGCAGTGAGATCGCACTCTACGGTGAGCATGAGTTCAATGGCGAGGCGATGAATGACCGGCTGTTCATGTTGTCCTTCGACAGCGGCCCCACCCAACTGCCCGGCACCACGGACTGGCTCACCGACTACCTGCGCAAACAATCCCTGAGCGCGACGTTTTTTGTCTTGGGCAACAGCGTGCAGGCGCGGTTGAACAAACAGTCCGAGCAGCAGCTGCAGGCGCTCTACAAAGGGCAGTGCGTTGGCGTTCAGGGGTGGGAGTACCGTTCGCATAGCCATTGGAACGATTGGCAAGATTCAATCCTGCGCAGCACAGCGTTGGTCAAACGAGCCATTCCCGACAGTTACGTGCCTTTATTCCGCCCGCCCTATGGGCATCGTCGTGAAGACAGCGGGCCTTTTTTTCAATCCCAGGGGCTGCGTGTGGCGCTGTGGGATATCGATTCCCAAGACATGGCGTCCAGTTTGAGTGCCGAGCAATCGGCGCAGCGTGTGCTCAGCCTGATGTTGCTCTGGCGTCACGGGGTGATTGCCTTCCATGACACTCAAAACAAAGTGCGTACCGCGTTGCCCTGGCTGATGAAAGCCACGGCCCAGAGCGGTATTGGTTGGGAAGAGTGTGCGGCCTTCGGCCAATAGCAGAGGCCAGGGAACGCCCGCCGGTCAAGGCGGGCAGTGAACTCACAAAAGGCGCAATGCCACGTCGCTGCCAACGCGCAGGTATTCGACTTGAGCCACGAGGGCGTCTTTGACAATGGCCTCGCCGGTGTCTGTCAATTTGGCTTTTTTGGCGTCGATGACCGACAGCTGCAGCAATTGCATGGCCACATCCATCGCTTTTTGAAAGGCGGTGATGTTGTTGTGCAGGCCAAATTCGCGGATGACCGCATCCATACGCTCATCGGCATTGTCACGAAGTTGTTGGAATTCGGTGATAGACGCGCTGCCGTCCTTGTAAATCTCCAGCAGCATCTGTTCCAGGGTTTTGGAAATAGGGGTCATACAACGTCCTTTGGCTTTAGCAGTAAGTGGGCGCCGGTCTGAATCAGCCCGTGCGCAACGAAGCTTAGTGCTGCCAAAAAGAAGGGCGGGTAGGCGTCCTCGCTGCTGTGTGTAAGAGCAGTCCGGCCGTTTGGGGGGAGGATTCGAATCAGGCGTTGTGGTGCCCGAAACAGGTGAATGTGGGGCCTGAAATGAGCCAGTGCTGTTTCAGGTAATTACTAAGCCTAGTAGCGGTTTGGCATTGCGCCAAGGGCTATTCGTCTTTCTGAAAAAAATAGTGCCCGGCCGCGAAAAAGACTTTTTCTTGTCACACTTTTTGGAGTATTACGAAGACAGACCGCCGAAACCTGCCACACAGGTGGCGTCTTTCAGGACACCACGGGGCAGGTGATCAGGCCGTCATATCGAGGCGCAGCACTGTTGAGGTATTGCGTCGAATGGCTCCCACAAAGGTGACCGAGTATGGATGATCACGGACGTACGCCTTCCTCCAACCAGCCAATCCTTTATGTACTCGATACCAATGTTCTGATTCACGATCCCAACGCCCTGCTCAACTTCGAGGAACACCACGTCGCGATCCCGATGACGGTGCTCGAAGAGCTCGACAAACTCAAAACCGGCAAATTACTGGTGGCAGCGGAATGCCGTCAGGCCATCCGTTTGATTGATCAGGTGCTGGGTGTGGCTTCGCCCGAAGACGTTGAAAAGGGCGTGCCCATCGAGCGCGGCAAAAGCGGCCCCAAAGGCTTTCTGTCGATCCTGATGAACAAGCGCAGAGAACCCAATGCGCTGCTGCCTGAAACCCTTAACGACAACATCATCATCAACCAGTTGATTGATTTGCACGCCCGCTCGCCCGAGATTCAGGTGGTGCTGGTAACCAAAGACATCAACATGCGCCTCAAGGCCCGGGCCTGCGGGATTGAGTCCGAGGATTACAGCACCGATCAGTTGGTGGACGACGTGTCGATGCTGTCACGCGGCTATCACACCATGACCGGTTCGTTCTGGGACCGCGTCAGCAAGGTGGAAACCCGTCAGGGGCACGGCAGCACGTGGCACCAGGTGCAACTGATCGAAAACCTGCCCTCGGTACACATCAACGAATTCATCATCGACGAACAGGGCTTCGTGGGCTGGATCAAGGAGGTGCGCAAGGACCACCTGCTGATTCTCGACATGCACCAGGAGCCCTTGCTTCATCAGGAAGCCTGGGGCCTCAAGCCACGTGACATTTACCAGGGGCTGGCGCTGTATGCCCTGCTTGATCCGGACATCCATCTGGTCAACCTCTCGGGCGCCGCGGGTTCGGGCAAAACCATCCTCGCGCTGGCCGCAGCCATTGAGCAAACCATGGTCAGCAAGCGTTACCGGCGCATCATTTGTACCCGCAGCGTGCAAGGGCTGGACCAGGAGATCGGCTTCTTGCCCGGCACCGAGGCCGAGAAAATGGAGCCGTGGCTGGGGGCGATCACCGACAACCTGGAAGCGCTGCACATGGACGATGAAAGCACCCACGGCAGCGTGGACTACATCCTGAGCAAGGTGCCGTTGCAGTTCAAATCCCTGAACTACATCCGGGGCCGCAGCTTCCAGCAAAGCCTGATCTTGATCGACGAATGTCAAAACCTGACCCCGCATCAGATGAAAACCATCATCACCCGTGCGGGCGCGGGGTCCAAAGTGGTGTGCCTGGGCAACCTGGCGCAGATTGATACGCCTTACCTGTCGGCCACCAGTTCGGGCCTGACTTACCTGACGGAGCGTTTCAAAGACTTCCCGAACGGTGTCCATATTGCCCTGCAAGGGGTGCCTCGTTCGATACTCGCCGAGTACGCCGAATCGCACCTGTAAACCTGTCATTTCACTCCAGATCCGGGCGGCCATGAGCCGCCCTTTTTTTTGGCAAAACGTGCCTTGAAACGCCGTGGCTGAAAAAGGCCAACTGCGCAAGAAGTTGCGCACTCATTTGTGGATAAACCTGTGAATACATTGCTACAGACCATATGCCTATTGGTCTGTAGAGGAGTGCGCAAGAAGTTGCACAGTACTGCGCAACTTCTTGCGCACTTTTCCCCTGTTTTTGGCCCCAAAAACACCCTATCAAAAACCCGATTTCGCTATGTGTTTGCTTTAAAAGGAATTCCTAAAAGCTGGCACGAACCTTGATTAATCGATTCAGCGCTTGAGCGATTGTGTGGCCGCTCAAGTGCCTGTTTTCAGCAAGGAGAACCTCCATGGCGGAGCCGAATTTCATGCCCCTCACGGGCCCCCGACAGGGGCTAATTATTGCCGTTGCGAACACTGCATTTGGGTGGGGACACCCTGTCACGACGCGCGTGCAAACCGGGGCATGTTTCAAGGCGTCTGCCAACGCGCGTCGGCTGCTTTTCGGTGCCGAGGCCGGGTGTTCACCTGTGGTTGGTTGTGACCGACCTGCTGCCTGAAGGCAACCCTCGTTCATCACGGAGGTTGCCGTTCCTAACGTTGAGGTGTTCACCCGAGGAGTCATGGATGTTCAGTCCAGCCAACGAATCGCAATTTACGCTCACCATCCAGGGGCTTAAGCATGACCTGCGTGTGCTCAAGTTTCATGGACAGGAGACGATCAGTACCCCCTTTGCAATCACGGTCGAGCTTGTCAGCGAACGCTCCAATCTTGACCTTGAACGCGTGCTGCACCAGCAGGCATTTCTGGCGTTCAACCGCCATGGCAACGGGATTCACGGGCAGATTTATCGCATTGAACAAGGCGAGTCGGGCAAGCGCCTGACCCGCTACAGCCTGACGCTGGTGCCTCACCTGGCGTACCTGCGCCATCGCACCAACCAGCGGATCTTTCAACAGCGCACGGTGGCGCAGATCATTGCCTGCGTGCTTGAAGAACACGGCATTCAAAGCGATACCTATCAGTTCCAATTGAATGCCAGCTACCCGCCGCGAGCGTACTGCGTCCAGTACGACGAGTCAGACTTGCACTTCATTCAGCGGCTCTGCCACGAAGAAGGCATTCACTACCACTTCCAGCATGGCGAACAGTCCCATGTGCTGGTGTTTGGCGATGATCAGACCGTCTTCCCGCGACTGCGCCGCCCCACGGCCTACGTACAAGACAGTGGCATGGTGGCAGATGAGCCTGTTATCCGGCAGTTCAAGGTGCGGTTTGAAGCCCGCCCCAGCCGTGTCACGCGCCGCGATTACGATTTCGAAAAATCCGGTTTTGTGATCGAAGCCGACCACCGTCCCGAGGTGCAGACCCCACAGCCCGATCTGGAGGACTACGACTATCCCGGTCTGTTCGTGACGCAAGATCGCGGTAAGCCCCTGACACGACGCGCCCTTGAGCGGCACCGCGCCGACTACCTTCAGGCCGAGGGCAACAGCGATCAGCCGACGCTGGTCACGGGGCATTTTCTCTCCCTCACCGGGCACCCGCGTAAAGAATGGAACGACCTGTGGCTGCTCACTGAAATCCACCACCAGGGTTATCAGCCGCAAGTGCTGGAAGAGAGCACCTCCTGCGACCTCGAACCGGACACGGACGCGTTCGAGCAGGGCTACCGCAACACCTTCCTGGCCACGCCGTGGGATGTGTTTTACCGCCCCAAACAGGCTTACCCCAAACCCCGGGTGCTGGGCAGTCAGACCGCGTTGGTGACCGGGCCTGCGGGGGAAGAGATCTATTGCGACGCCTATGGGCGCATCAAGGTCAAGTTCCATTGGGACCGAGCAAGCCAGGGGGATGACACGTCCAGCTGTTGGCTGCGCGTGGCCTCCAGCTGGGCAGGCAGCAGCCACGGCAGCGTGACGATCCCGCGGGTCGGCATGGAAGTGCTGGTGACTTTTCTGGAAGGCGACCCCGACCAGCCTGTGGTCAGCGGCTGCCTGGCCAACAGCCGTCACCCGGTGCCTTATCCACTGCCGGCCAACAAGACCCGCACGGTATTGCGCAGCCGCAGCACCCCCCACAGCACCGGGTTCAACGAATTGCACCTTGAAGACCGCGCGGGTCAGGAACTGATCTACCTGCGCGCCCAGCGCGACATGCAACGCAAGGTCGAACACGATTGCCGCCTTGAGGTGGGCAACGAGCGGCATGAAACCATCACCGGCAACAACATCGTGGTGCTGGAAGCCGAGGACCATCGCACCGTGGCTGCGGACCGCAAGGTCGAGCTCAAGGCCAATGACTATCTGCACGTCGCCGTCAGCAGCCACACCCGCGTGGGGCAAGCGCTGGTGGCCGAAGCCGGGCAAGAAGTGCACATCAAGGCGGGCGCCAACCTGATTCTCGACGCGGGTGCGAGCCTCACCCTGAAAGCGGGCGGGGAGCACATTGTCATTGGCGGCGGGGGGATATTCAGCAGCTCCCCGATTCAAATCGGCGGTGCTCCGGCCAGCGGCACGGCTGCCGCCCCGTTGCTGCCGGGGATGCTCGGGCTCATGGCCACGCCGTCCTTGCTTGAGCACGGCCAGGACCCGACGGCGCAGGCCTCGCCAGCCCCTCAAACGCCACTGCCCCCCAAGCCCGTCTGCAAGGACTGTTTACTCGCCGCGCAGGCCAAGGGCGAAGCGTTAGTGGCGCGTTGATATTCAGGTCACCAAAACAATAAGAGAAAGGAAGGAAAAGCCATGACCACGAACGCAAAAGAATGGCTGCATCACTTGATGGGCGAAGCCCGCAGTGCCGGAATCGATCATCTGGACCTGCTGCTTAACGGCGCCGTACTGCCAGAGGCGCTGTTACCGCCGCTGCTGGCACTGAGCCCGGCGCCTGAGTGTCAGTGGCTGCTTGAGCACACCCCCGAACAGGCGCTGGCTCATCAGGGGCCGGTGTTACTGCGCATCGCCCTGGGGGATCAGGCGCACATTGCAGCGACAACGCACTTATTCACCGCCGTGCACGCGCAGTTTTGCGTGCTGGCCCTGATCAGCCGTTGGCCTTTCGACAAACTGGCCGTGCAATTGCGTGGCGCCACCCAGGCAACCTGGAACAAAGGCGCCAGCAGCGGCGTGTTGCGCTACTACGACACGCGCCTGTTCAGGCATTTTTGTGAGCAACTCGACCCTGAACAACTGGCGCCTTTCCATGGCCCGGTGTGCCGCTGGCACTGGATCGACCACGACGGCAAAAAGGCCTCGCTGTGCGGTCTGGACATCAACCCCCAGGACCACAGCGCATTGACCGGCCTGACCTTAAGCGCAGCGCAGGTCCAGCCGTTGCACGCCCTCAGCGCAGCCCTCCAGTGGCTCAAAAAAAATGACTGCACGCCTGCCCAACATGGGTTTACCAGCCATGAAGCGCTGATTCGATGCCTGACAGGCATCCACCTGAACCTCAGCCGGCAACAGTTGGAAAAACCGCAACACGAAGCCTTCATCGCCAGCGCACTGAGCGAATTCCCGCCCTTAAGCCTCACCCCCAAGAAGGCCGCCTTATGACCCGCGCAGCTTGGCTCATCGTCATCAGCGGCCTTGCACTCCAAGGCTGCACCCCGCCAAAGCCCGTGTGTCTGGGTGCCCCCATCGAGGGGTACAGCCATACCTCAGCGGCGATTAACCGGTTTTCTGTGAACAGGGGCGGCGGGCCGAACATCAGTCCTTATAGCGGCGGCGGCAAACAAAATTGCTGCGCGTCGCTGCCGGTGAAATGGCACCCCGGGCTGACGGTGGTGGTTGAGTGGGTGAAGGATCCTGATCCGCATGCTTATGTGAACTGGCCTCCTCTCGGAACTGACGGTTATCGGGCTGCTTATAAGTTGCATGCAGCGAAGTACACCCATCATCGAGCCGTTGTGCCTGTTGCGCAGTACGAGGACTTAGGAATTGTAAATGTGCATTTCCTGCCTTGTAACCAAGTAGCCGTTTCGGCTGGGACGACTTATCCGGGTCGTCCCGATTATCCGTTTCACTTCCCTCAAAAAATGCAGGAGCCCGCCACATGTCCAGAGTCCTGATTCGAGTCTTGTGGCTGATGTTGATCAGCGGCCTTGCGCTGCAAGGCTGCACCCCGCCAAAGCCCGTACGTCTGGGTGCCCCCATCGAGGGGTACAACCATACCTCAGCGGCGATTAACCGGTTTTCTGTGAACAGGGGCGGCGGGCCGAACATCAGTCCTTATAGCGGCGGTGGCAAACAGAATTGCTGCGCGTCACTGCCGGTGAAATGGCATCCCGGGCTGACGGTGGTGGTGGAGTGGGAGAAAGATCCCAGTCCGTATGACTCAGTCAATTGGCCTGATCCTCCGTTTTCGGATGCTTGGAGCAAAGCAGCCAGAGAGCATGAGGCCAAATACACCCGTCACCGAGCTGTTGTGCCTGTTGCACGGTACGAACGGTTGGGGGTTGTGAACGTGCACTTCTTGCCGTGCAACCAAGTGGCAGTTACCGCGGGGCTCATGATGCCCGGAACGCCCAAATATCCTTATCACTTCCCACAAAAAATGCAGGAGCCCGCGACATGTCCAGAATCCTGATTCGAGTCTTCTGGCTGATGTTGATAGGCGGCCTTGCACTGCAAGGCTGCACCCCGCCAAAGCCCGTACGTCTGGGTGCCCCCATCGAGGGGTACAGCCATACCTCAGCGGCGATTAACCGGTTTTCTGTGAATGGTGGCGGCGGACCAAATCTGGCGCCGTATGGCTACGGGGGTGGGCAAATGTGCTGCGCGTCATTGCCAGTGAAATGGCACCCCGGGCTGACGGTGGTGGTGGAGTGGGTGAAAGATCCTGATCCATATGCTTATGGGCGTTGGCCTGAACGGGTGTTTTCTGATGCGTGGAGTAAACGCATGGAAGAACACAAGATGCGTTACACCCATCATCGAGCCGTTGTGCCTGTTGCGCAGTACGAGGACTTAGGAATTGTAAATGTGCATTTCCTGCCTTGTAACCAAGTAGCCGTTTCGGCTGGGACGACTTATCCGGGTCGTCCTGATTATCCGTTTCACTTCCCTCAAAAAATGCAGGAGCCTGCGACATGTCCACAACCATGAATTCATCTTCCCAAAAGCCGGCTCCGGAATTTATGAGCCCCACTCCTTATTTCAAGGAAGACGGGTTGCTGCCAAAAACGCCGGGCGATGTGTTGCGCAATTACCGAGAGCAACAAGCGGCCTTTCATGGGTTTGAGCAAGCCGCGATGAGTGCTGCTTGGGCTGCCGGGCACGCATATGCGGGCGCCCCGTGCATGAAAATTGTGACGATCAGCCTGTGTTTTGACGGTACGAACAACCATGAACCGTCTGACAGCAAGGCCACACCTTTAACCACAACCAATGTGGCGCGTCTTTACCATGCAAGTTTGGGCGGCTCTGTTTATGAAGCAGAGGAGAGGGAGGGGTTTTACCGGTATTACATGCAAGGCGTTGGCACCGAGTTCAAGGATATAGGTGAATTTGAACCCAACAGTGACGGCCTGACAAAGGCGGTGGGCGGTGAGAATCGAATCAATTGGGGGATTACCCGTTTGATTGATGCGCTGAAGAAAGCGTGCGGCCAAAAACCTCTGACCATAAAAGATAGTTACAACCTTGTTAAAGATATGGGCACCAGCCTCACCGAAGATTTACTCGGCGTTTCGCTTTTCAAAAACAGCTATACCCGCCGCCAGGAAGTACTGGCGGCCCCACTGGCTGAACTTAAAAGCCAGATTGATGCGGCACACGCGTCTAAAACCATTCCTGAAATCAAGGCCGTGCGCCTGTTCGTGTATGGCTTTTCCCGTGGCGCAGCCCAGGCGCGGACGTTTGCCAACTGGCTGGAGGCCCTGACCAAGGTCGAGGTGGAGGGCCGTACGTGTTACCTGTTTGCTGGCCTGCCGATCAAGATCGTGTTCATGGGCCTGTTCGATACCGTGGCGTCGGTGGGGTTACCGTATATGGTGCCCTTTGCCGCCGGGCACATGGGCTGGGCCGATGGCAGCCTGCGCCTGAGCGATGACGAGGCCTTCCTTGAGCATTGCGTGCACATGGTGGCGGCGCATGAGCAGCGCAGTTGCTTCCCGGTGGATTCCATTCGGCGCAAAGCCAACCCGGACGACCCGATGTGCCCGTCCACTTACCGCGCCGGTACGGCGGAGTACATCTACCCCGGCATGCACTCGGATGTGGGCGGCGGTTACCCGCCCGGCGATCAGGGCAAGGCCTCTCAGGGTATAAAAGAGGTGGTGTCGCAGCTCGCTTTGCACCACATGTATGCCGAAGCCTACAAGGTTGGGGCGCCGTTACAGGCCCCTGCAAAAGTTTTTACTGAAAAGCTAAAAGGCGAACAACCTTGGTTGGTCATGAGCGACCCAACTTATCTTGAATTCGCCGTAGGCCCCACCGTCATCACCCGTTTCAACGCCTGGCTCAATGCCATGGACAACGGTCCGCTGGAGGAGGTGATGAGGCGCGAGGCGGGGTTGATCACCGGGTGGCGGATCAGCCGTTACGCCAAGGGCTGTGCCCCTCACACGCAGTCGTACAGCGATGTGATGAGGGATGGCGCGACCAAAGACATGAGCTCTGACGAGGTCAAGGCCTTCAAGGCGTTGCACGGCATGCAACTCAAGGCAGACGCGGCCGCGCTGGCGGGCGCGCCTGCTCCCGTTTTGACCGAGGTGCAGCTGGCCGAAAAAACAGCCCACGAAGCCATCAAAAAGAAGTACGAGGAACGTAGCAAGACCACGCCCGTGCAGAGGTTCAACACCAGCAAGGTGTACGAACCGTCCCTTGAATACCGGCAATTGCGCAACGCCATGGCCGATTTTCGACGCGACTACGTGCCGGAATGGAACCTAGACGCCAGCGAGTTTGTCGGCTGGGGAACGCTGTTAAACACGTTTCTCGGCGGGTTGGTCTACATGACCAATGAGCAGGATGAAGCGCAGCACTATGCCGACATGCGCAGGGATGGGGAGATCCGTTATGGGCAACTGTTCGGCCATGATGGCAAGGCGTT
Source organism: Pseudomonas lundensis (assembly GCF_015377145.2). Lineage (NCBI taxonomy): Bacteria > Pseudomonadati > Pseudomonadota > Gammaproteobacteria > Pseudomonadales > Pseudomonadaceae > Pseudomonas > Pseudomonas lundensis. The sequence goes on along the minus strand of NZ_CP062158.2, from coordinate 3,841,278 downwards.
GAACGACAGTGTGTTGCCGATCATCCGCCTGTTCGATGAGCATGTGCATGACTCCCGCGCCTGGTTCATGAACGCGGAGTTGAATGAACGCGAGTTGTTCAGTGATTACTTCCGTTATCGCAACATCTTTTTCGACACCGAGTCCAACAACGAACTGACGTTGTTGGTGACCACTGAGCGCGTGGTGGGCGTGGCGCTGTCGGTGGCCAGCGTCGGCCTGAGCGTCAAACGCCATGACCCGCGCTTTCTGGTGGGGCTGATGATCCCGACCCTTGGCACCCCGGTGTTTCGCGGCAAAGTGGGCTTCCCGAGCATCAGCGCGTTTGACACCGTCACGCGCCGCGCCCTGCCCATGGTTGAAGGGCTGACCTCAATCCGCGCCTTCAGCAAAGACACGGCCAGCGCCGTCAAAGCCGCCCAGGCCTTGCCGCTGGCGCCGCTGCTGAGCGAAGCCACAGCCACGACCGAAGACCTGATCGCCATCCTCAAAGGCGAACCCGCCGAAATCCCCGTCCCAAGCACCGATGAACTGGCTCGCACCGCCGCCCGCAAATCCCGCTGGCCAAGCCCTGTGGAAATCGACCCCATTGAGCAGGCGATTGCCGAACTGGTCGGCGGCCACGTCTACGGCAAACCCTACTTTTTGGACATCGATTCGATTGTGTAGCGCACGTCTTTAAAACCTAACAATAAGAAATCACCTCATGACACACCTATTACGAATCTTGTTTATCAGCGGCCTTGCACTGCAAGGCTGCACCCCGTCAAAACCCGTGCGTCTGGGTGCCCCCATCGAGGGATACAGCCATACCTCGGCGGCGATTAACCGGTTTTCTGTGAATGGAGGCGGCGGACCGAATCTGGCGCCGTATGGCTACGGGGGTGGGCAAATGTGCTGCGCGTCATTGCCGGTGAAGTGGCACCCGGGACTGACGGTGGTGGTTGAGTGGGTGAAAGACCCTGATCCGTATGCTTCTGCGAATTGGCCTCCTCTCGGAACTGACGGCTATCGGGCTGCTTATAAGTTGCATGCAGCTAAGTACACCCGTCATCGAGCCGTTGTGCCTGTTGTGCAGTACGAGGACTTAGGAATTGTAAATGTGCATTTCCTGCCTTGTAACCAAGTAGCCGTTTCGGCTGGGACGACTTATCCGGGTCGTCCTGATTATCCGTTTCACTTCCCTCAAAAAATGCAGGAGCCCGCCACATGTCCAGAGTCCTGATTCGAGTCCTGTGGCTGACGTTGATCAGCGGCCTGTCGCTGCAAGGCTGCGCCCCGCCAAAGCCCGTGCGTCTGGGTGCCCCCATCGAGGGGTATAGCCATACCTCGGCGGCGATTAATTGGTTTTCTGTGAATGGTGGCGGCGGGCCGAATCTGGCGCCGTATGGCTACGGGGGTGGGCAAAATTGCTGCGCATCACTGCCGGTGAAATGGCACCCCGGGCTGACGGTGGTGGTGGAGTGGGAGAAGGATCCCAATCCGTATGACTCAGTCAATTGGCCTGATCCTCCGTTTTCGGATGCTTGGAGCAAAGCAGCCAGAGAGCATCAGGCCAAATACACCCGTCATCGAGCCGTTGTGCCTGTTGTGCAGTACGAGGACTTAGGAATTGTAAATGTGCATTTCCTGCCTTGTAACCAAGTAGCCGTTTCGGCTGGGACGACTTATCCGGGTCGTCCCGATTATCCGTTTCACTTCCCTCAAAAAATGCAGGAGCCCGCCACATGTCCAGAGTCCTGATTCGAGTCGTGTGGCTGACGTTGATCAGCGGCCTTTCGCTGCAAGGCTGCACCCCGCCAAAGCCCGTGCGTCTGGGCACACCCATCGAGGGGTATAGCCATACCTCGGCGGCGATTAATTGGTTTTCTGTGAATGGGGGCGGCGGGCCGAACATCAGTCCTTATAGCGGCGGTGGCAAACAAAATTGCTGCGCGTCATTGCCAGTTAAATGGCACCCCGGGCTGACGGTGGTGGTGGAGTGGGAGAAGGATCCTGATCCGCATGCTTACGTGAATTGGCCTCCTCTCGGAACTGACGGCTATCGAGCTGCTTATAAGTTGCATGCAGCTAAGTACACCCGCCATCGAGCCGTTGTACCTGTTGCGCCCTATGAGCGACTGGGTGCAATCGATGTGCACTTTCTTCCTTGCAATCAGGTTGCGGTTTCGGCAGTGGCGATGCTGCCAGGGCAACCCGGCTATCCGTTCAACTTCCCTCAAAAAATGCAGGAGCCCGCCACATGTCCAGAGTCCTGATTCGAGTCTTGTGGCTGATGTTGATCAGCGGCCTTTCGCTGCAAGGCTGCACCCCGCCAAAGCCCGTGCGTCTGGGTACACCCATCGAGGGGTATAGCCATACCTCGGCGGCGATTAATTGGTTTTCTGTGAATGGGGGCGGCGGGCCGAACATCAGTCCCTATAGCGGCGGCGGCAAACAAAATTGCTGCGTGTCACTGCCGGTGAAGTGGCATCCCGGGCTGACGGTGGTGGTGGAGTGGGAGAAGGATCCTGATCCATATGCTTCTGCGAATTGGCCTCCTCTCGGAACTGACGGCTATCGGGCTGCTTATAAGTTGCATGCAGCCAAGTACACCCGCCATCGAGCCGTTGTGCCTGTAGCGCCCTATGAGCGACTGGGTGCAATCGATGTTCACTTTCTTCCTTGCAATCAGGTTGCGGTTTCGGCAGTGGCGATGCTGCCTGGGCAACCTGGCTACCCGTTCAACTTTCCTCAAAAAATGCAGGAGCCTGCGACATGTCCACAACCATGAATTCATCTTCCCAAAAGCCGGCTCCGGAATTTATGAGCCCCACTCCTTATTTCAAGGAAGACGGGTTGCTGCCAAAAACGCCGGGCGATGTGTTGCGCAATTACCGAGAGCAACAAGCGGCCTTTCATGGGTTTGAGCAAGCCGCGATGAGTGCTGCTTGGGCTGCCGGGCACGCATATGCGGGCGCCCCGTGCATGAAAATTGTGACGATCAGCCTGTGTTTTGACGGTACGAACAACCATGAACCGTCTGACAGCAAGGCCACACCTTTAACCACAACCAATGTGGCGCGTCTTTACCATGCAAGTTTGGGCGGCTCTGTTTATGAAGCAGAGGAGAGGGAGGGGTTTTACCGGTATTACATGCAAGGCGTTGGCACCGAGTTCAAGGATATAGGTGAATTTGAACCCAACAGTGACGGCCTGACAAAGGCGGTGGGCGGTGAGAATCGAATCAATTGGGGGATTACCCGTTTGATTGATGCGCTGAAGAAAGCGTGCGGCCAAAAACCTCTGACCATAAAAGATAGTTACAACCTTGTTAAAGATATGGGCACCAGCCTCACCGAAGATTTACTCGGCGTTTCGCTTTTCAAAAACAGCTATACCCGCCGCCAGGAAGTACTGGCGGCCCCACTGGCTGAACTTAAAAGCCAGATTGATGCGGCACACGCGTCTAAAACCATTCCTGAAATCAAGGCCGTGCGCCTGTTCGTGTATGGCTTTTCCCGTGGCGCAGCCCAGGCGCGGACGTTTGCCAACTGGCTGGAGGCCCTGACCAAGGTCGAGGTGGAGGGCCGTACGTGTTACCTGTTTGCTGGCCTGCCGATCAAGATCGTGTTCATGGGCCTGTTCGATACCGTGGCGTCGGTGGGGTTACCGTATATGGTGCCCTTTGCCGCCGGGCACATGGGCTGGGCCGATGGCAGCCTGCGCCTGAGCGATGACGAGGCCTTCCTTGAGCATTGCGTGCACATGGTGGCGGCGCATGAGCAGCGCAGTTGCTTCCCGGTGGATTCCATTCGGCGCAAAGCCAACCCGGACGACCCGATGTGCCCGTCCACTTACCGCGCCGGTACGGCGGAGTACATCTACCCCGGCATGCACTCGGATGTGGGCGGCGGTTACCCGCCCGGCGATCAGGGCAAGGCCTCTCAGGGTATAAAAGAGGTGGTGTCGCAGCTCGCTTTGCACCACATGTATGCCGAAGCCTACAAGGTTGGGGCGCCGTTACAGGCCCCTGCAAAAGTTTTTACTGAAAAGCTAAAAGGCGAACAACCTTGGTTGGTCATGAGCGACCCAACTTATCTTGAATTCGCCGTAGGCCCCACCGTCATCACCCGTTTCAACGCCTGGCTCAATGCCATGGACAACGGTCCGCTGGAGGAGGTGATGAGGCGCGAGGCGGGGTTGATCACCGGGTGGCGGATCAGCCGTTACGCCAAGGGCTGTGCCCCTCACACGCAGTCGTACAGCGATGTGATGAGGGATGGCGCGACCAAAGACATGAGCTCTGACGAGGTCAAGGCCTTCAAGGCGTTGCACGGCATGCAACTCAAGGCAGACGCGGCCGCGCTGGCGGGCGCGCCTGCTCCCGTTTTGACCGAGGTGCAGCTGGCCGAAAAAACAGCCCACGAAGCCATCAAAAAGAAGTACGAGGAACGTAGCAAGACCACGCCCGTGCAGAGGTTCAACACCAGCAAGGTGTACGAACCGTCCCTTGAATACCGGCAATTGCGCAACGCCATGGCCGATTTTCGACGCGACTACGTGCCGGAATGGAACCTAGACGCCAGCGAGTTTGTCGGCTGGGGAACGCTGTTAAACACGTTTCTCGGCGGGTTGGTCTACATGACCAATGAGCAGGATGAAGCGCAGCACTATGCCGACATGCGCAGGGATGGGGAGATCCGTTATGGGCAACTGTTCGGCCATGATGGCAAGGCGTTGAACGACAGTGTGTTGCCGATCATCCGCCTGTTCGATGAGCATGTGCATGACTCCCGCGCCTGGTTCATGAACGCGGAGTTGAATGAACGCGAGTTGTTCAGTGATTACTTCCGTTATCGCAACATCTTTTTCGACACCGAGTCCAACAACGAACTGACGTTGTTGGTGACCACTGAGCGCGTGGTGGGCGTGGCGCTGTCGGTGGCCAGCGTCGGCCTGAGCGTCAAACGCCATGACCCGCGCTTTCTGGTGGGGCTGATGATCCCGACCCTTGGCACCCCGGTGTTTCGCGGCAAAGTGGGCTTCCCGAGCATCAGCGCGTTTGACACCGTCACGCGCCGCGCCCTGCCCATGGTTGAAGGGCTGACCTCAATCCGCGCCTTCAGCAAAGACACGGCCAGCGCCGTCAAAGCCGCCCAGGCCTTGCCGCTGGCGCCGCTGCTGAGCGAAGCCACAGCCACGACCGAAGACCTGATCGCCATCCTCAAAGGCGAACCCGCCGAAATCCCCGTCCCAAGCACCGATGAACTGGCTCGCACCGCCGCCCGCAAATCCCGCTGGCCAAGCCCTGTGGAAATCGACCCCATTGAGCAGGCGATTGCCGAAATGGTCGGCGGCCACGTCTACGGCAAACCCTACTTTTTGGACATCGATTCGATTGTGTAGCGCACGTCTTAAAACCTAAAAATAAGAAATCACCTCATGACACACCTATTACGAATCTTGTTTATCAGCGGCCTTGCACTGCAAGGCTGCACCCCGCCAAAGCCCGTACGTCTGGGTGCCCCCATCGAGGGGTACAACCATACCTCAGCGGCGATTAACCGGTTTTCTGTGAACAGGGGGGGCGGGCCAAACATTAGTCCTTATAGCGGCGGTGGCAAACAGAATTGCTGCGCGTCACTGCCGGTGAAATGGCATCCCGGGCTGACGGTGGTGGTGGAGTGGGAGAAGGATCCCAATCCGTATGACTCAGTCAATTGGCCTGATCCTCCGTTTTCGGATGCTTGGAGCAAAGCAGCCAGAGAGCATCAGGCCAAATACACCCGTCATCGAGCCGTTGTGCCTGTTGTGCAGTACGAGGACTTAGGAATTGTAAATGTGCATTTCCTGCCTTGTAACCAAGTAGCCGTTTCGGCTGGGACGACTTATCCGGGTCGTCCCGATTATCCGTTTCACTTCCCTCAAAAAATGCAGGAGCCCGCCACATGTCCAGAGTCCTGATTCGAGTCGTGTGGCTGACGTTGATCAGCGGCCTTTCGCTGCAAGGCTGCACCCCGCCAAAGCCCGTGCGTCTGGGCACACCCATCGAGGGGTATAGCCATACCTCGGCGGCGATTAATTGGTTTTCTGTGAATGGGGGCGGCGGGCCGAACATCAGTCCTTATAGCGGCGGTGGCAAACAAAATTGCTGCGCGTCATTGCCAGTTAAATGGCACCCCGGGCTGACGGTGGTGGTGGAGTGGGAGAAGGATCCTGATCCGCATGCTTACGTGAATTGGCCTCCTCTCGGAACTGACGGCTATCGAGCTGCTTATAAGTTGCATGCAGCTAAGTACACCCGCCATCGAGCCGTTGTACCTGTTGCGCCCTATGAGCGACTGGGTGCAATCGATGTGCACTTTCTTCCTTGCAATCAGGTTGCGGTTTCGGCAGTGGCGATGCTGCCAGGGCAACCCGGCTATCCGTTCAACTTCCCTCAAAAAATGCAGGAGCCCGCCACATGTCCAGAGTCCTGATTCGAGTCTTGTGGCTGATGTTGATCAGCGGCCTTTCGCTGCAAGGCTGCACCCCGCCAAAGCCCGTGCGTCTGGGTACACCCATCGAGGGGTATAGCCATACCTCGGCGGCGATTAATTGGTTTTCTGTGAATGGGGGCGGCGGGCCGAACATCAGTCCCTATAGCGGCGGCGGCAAACAAAATTGCTGCGTGTCACTGCCGGTGAAGTGGCATCCCGGGCTGACGGTGGTGGTGGAGTGGGAGAAGGATCCTGATCCATATGCTTCTGCGAATTGGCCTCCTCTCGGAACTGACGGCTATCGGGCTGCTTATAAGTTGCATGCAGCCAAGTACACCCGCCATCGAGCCGTTGTGCCTGTAGCGCCCTATGAGCGACTGGGTGCAATCGATGTTCACTTTCTTCCTTGCAATCAGGTTGCGGTTTCGGCAGTGGCGATGCTGCCTGGGCAACCTGGCTACCCGTTCAACTTTCCTCAAAAAATGCAGGAGCCTGCGACATGTCCACAACCATGAATTCATCTTCCCAAAAGCCGGCTCCGGAATTTATGAGCCCCACTCCTTATTTCAAGGAAGACGGGTTGCTGCCAAAAACGCCGGGCGATGTGTTGCGCAATTACCGAGAGCAACAAGCGGCCTTTCATGGGTTTGAGCAAGCCGCGATGAGTGCTGCTTGGGCTGCCGGGCACGCATATGCGGGCGCCCCGTGCATGAAAATTGTGACGATCAGCCTGTGTTTTGACGGTACGAACAACCATGAACCGTCTGACAGCAAGGCCACACCTTTAACCACAACCAATGTGGCGCGTCTTTACCATGCAAGTTTGGGCGGCTCTGTTTATGAAGCAGAGGAGAGGGAGGGGTTTTACCGGTATTACATGCAAGGCGTTGGCACCGAGTTCAAGGATATAGGTGAATTTGAACCCAACAGTGACGGCCTGACAAAGGCGGTGGGCGGTGAGAATCGAATCAATTGGGGGATTACCCGTTTGATTGATGCGCTGAAGAAAGCGTGCGGCCAAAAACCTCTGACCATAAAAGATAGTTACAACCTTGTTAAAGATATGGGCACCAGCCTCACCGAAGATTTACTCGGCGTTTCGCTTTTCAAAAACAGCTATACCCGCCGCCAGGAAGTACTGGCGGCCCCACTGGCTGAACTTAAAAGCCAGATTGATGCGGCACACGCGTCTAAAACCATTCCTGAAATCAAGGCCGTGCGCCTGTTCGTGTATGGCTTTTCCCGTGGCGCAGCCCAGGCGCGGACGTTTGCCAACTGGCTGGAGGCCCTGACCAAGGTCGAGGTGGAGGGCCGTACGTGTTACCTGTTTGCTGGCCTGCCGATCAAGATCGTGTTCATGGGCCTGTTCGATACCGTGGCGTCGGTGGGGTTACCGTATATGGTGCCCTTTGCCGCCGGGCACATGGGCTGGGCCGATGGCAGCCTGCGCCTGAGCGATGACGAGGCCTTCCTTGAGCATTGCGTGCACATGGTGGCGGCGCATGAGCAGCGCAGTTGCTTCCCGGTGGATTCCATTCGGCGCAAAGCCAACCCGGACGACCCGATGTGCCCGTCCACTTACCGCGCCGGTACGGCGGAGTACATCTACCCCGGCATGCACTCGGATGTGGGCGGCGGTTACCCGCCCGGCGATCAGGGCAAGGCCTCTCAGGGTATAAAAGAGGTGGTGTCGCAGCTCGCTTTGCACCACATGTATGCCGAAGCCTACAAGGTTGGGGCGCCGTTACAGGCCCCTGCAAAAGTTTTTACTGAAAAGCTAAAAGGCGAACAACCTTGGTTGGTCATGAGCGACCCAACTTATCTTGAATTCGCCGTAGGCCCCACCGTCATCACCCGTTTCAACGCCTGGCTCAATGCCATGGACAACGGTCCGCTGGAGGAGGTGATGAGGCGCGAGGCGGGGTTGATCACCGGGTGGCGGATCAGCCGTTACGCCAAGGGCTGTGCCCCTCACACGCAGTCGTACAGCGATGTGATGAGGGATGGCGCGACCAAAGACATGAGCTCTGACGAGGTCAAGGCCTTCAAGGCGTTGCACGGCATGCAACTCAAGGCAGACGCGGCCGCGCTGGCGGGCGCGCCTGCTCCCGTTTTGACCGAGGTGCAGCTGGCCGAAAAAACAGCCCACGAAGCCATCAAAAAGAAGTACGAGGAACGTAGCAAGACCACGCCCGTGCAGAGGTTCAACACCAGCAAGGTGTACGAACCGTCCCTTGAATACCGGCAATTGCGCAACGCCATGGCCGATTTTCGACGCGACTACGTGCCGGAATGGAACCTAGACGCCAGCGAGTTTGTCGGCTGGGGAACGCTGTTAAACACGTTTCTCGGCGGGTTGGTCTACATGACCAATGAGCAGGATGAAGCGCAGCACTATGCCGACATGCGCAGGGATGGGGAGATCCGTTATGGGCAACTGTTCGGCCATGATGGCAAGGCGTTGAACGACAGTGTGTTGCCGATCATCCGCCTGTTCGATGAGCATGTGCATGACTCCCGCGCCTGGTTCATGAACGCGGAGTTGAATGAACGCGAGTTGTTCAGTGATTACTTCCGTTATCGCAACATCTTTTTCGACACCGAGTCCAACAACGAACTGACGTTGTTGGTGACCACTGAGCGCGTGGTGGGCGTGGCGCTGTCGGTGGCCAGCGTCGGCCTGAGCGTCAAACGCCATGACCCGCGCTTTCTGGTGGGGCTGATGATCCCGACCCTTGGCACCCCGGTGTTTCGCGGCAAAGTGGGCTTCCCGAGCATCAGCGCGTTTGACACCGTCACGCGCCGCGCCCTGCCCATGGTTGAAGGGCTGACCTCAATCCGCGCCTTCAGCAAAGACACGGCCAGCGCCGTCAAAGCCGCCCAGGCCTTGCCGCTGGCGCCGCTGCTGAGCGAAGCCACAGCCACGACCGAAGACCTGATCGCCATCCTCAAAGGCGAACCCGCCGAAATCCCCGTCCCAAGCACCGATGAACTGGCTCGCACCGCCGCCCGCAAATCCCGCTGGCCAAGCCCTGTGGAAATCGACCCCATTGAGCAGGCGATTGCCGAAATGGTCGGCGGCCACGTCTACGGCAAACCCTACTTTTTGGACATCGATTCGATTGTGTAGCGCACGTCTTAAAACCTAAAAATAAGAAATCACCTCATGACACACCTATTACGAATCTTGTTTATCAGCGGCCTTGCACTGCAAGGCTGCACCCCGCCAAAGCCCGTACGTCTGGGTGCCCCCATCGAGGGGTACAACCATACCTCAGCGGCGATTAACCGGTTTTCTGTGAACAGGGGGGGCGGGCCAAACATTAGTCCTTATAGCGGCGGTGGCAAACAGAATTGCTGCGCGTCACTGCCGGTGAAATGGCATCCCGGGCTGACGGTGGTGGTGGAGTGGGAGAAGGATCCCAATCCGTATGACTCAGTCAATTGGCCTGATCCTCCGTTTTCGGATGCTTGGAGCAAAGCAGCCAGAGAGCATCAGGCCAAATACACCCGTCATCGAGCCGTTGTGCCTGTTGTGCAGTACGAGGACTTAGGAATTGTAAATGTGCATTTCCTGCCTTGTAACCAAGTAGCCGTTTCGGCTGGGACGACTTATCCGGGTCGTCCCGATTATCCGTTTCACTTCCCTCAAAAAATGCAGGAGCCCGCCACATGTCCAGAGTCCTGATTCGAGTCGTGTGGCTGACGTTGATCAGCGGCCTTTCGCTGCAAGGCTGCACCCCGCCAAAGCCCGTGCGTCTGGGCACACCCATCGAGGGGTATAGCCATACCTCGGCGGCGATTAATTGGTTTTCTGTGAATGGGGGCGGCGGGCCGAACATCAGTCCTTATAGCGGCGGTGGCAAACAAAATTGCTGCGCGTCATTGCCAGTTAAATGGCACCCCGGGCTGACGGTGGTGGTGGAGTGGGAGAAGGATCCTGATCCGCATGCTTATGGACGTTGGCCGGAACGGATGTTTTCTGATGAGTGGCGCAAGCGTATGGACGAGCACGAAACGCATTACACCCGTCATCGAGCCGTTGTGCCTGTTGCACGGTATGAGGAGTTGGGGCTTGTCAATGTGCACTTCTTACCTTGCAACCAAGTAGCCGTTTCAGCCGGTGCGACTTATCCGGGTCGTCCTGATTATCCGTTTCACTTCCCTCAAAAAATGCAGGAGCCCGCGACATGTCCAGAGTCCTGATTCGAGTCCTGTGGCTGATGTTGATCAGCGGCCTTGCACTGCAAGGCTGCACCCCGCCAAAGCCCGTGCGTCTGGGCACACCCATCGAGGGGTATAGCCATACCTCGGCGGCGATTAATTGGTTTTCTGTGAATGGAGGCGGCGGGCCGAATCTGGCGCCGTATGGCTACGGGGGTGGGCAAAATTGCTGCGCGTCACTGCCGGTGAAATGGCATCCCGGGCTGACGGTGGTGGTGGAGTGGGAGAAGGATCCCAATGTGTATGACTCAATCAACTGGCCAAAGCCCCGCTATTCGGATGCTTGGAGCAAAGCAGCCAGAGAGCATCAGGCCAAATACACCCGTCATCGAGCCGTTGTGCCTGTTGCACGGTATGAGGAGTTGGGGCTTGTCAATGTGCACTTCTTACCTTGCAACCAAGTAGCCGTGTCAGCCGGTACGACTTATCCGGGTCGTCCCGATTATCCGTTTCACTTCCCTCAAAAAATGCAGGAGCCCGCCACATGTCCAGAGTCCTGATTCGAGTCGTGTGGCTGACGTTGATCAGCGGCCTTTCGCTGCAAGGCTGCACCCCGCCAAAGCCCGTGCGTCTGGGCACACCCATCGAGGGGTATAGCCATACCTCGGCGGCGATTAATTGGTTTTCTGTGAATGGGGGCGGCGGGCCGAACATCAGTCCTTATAGCGGCGGTGGCAAACAAAATTGCTGCGCGTCATTGCCAGTTAAATGGCACCCCGGGCTGACGGTGGTGGTTGAGTGGGAGAAGGATCCTGATCCATATGCTTCTGCGAATTGGCCTCCTCTCGGAACTGACGGCTATCGGGCTGCTTATAAGTTGCATGCCGCCAAATACACCCGTCATCGAGCCGTTGTGCCTGTTGCACGGTACGAACGGTTGGGGGTTGTGAACGTGCACTTCTTGCCGTGCAACCAAGTGGCAGTTACCGCAGGGCTCATGATGCCCGGAACGCCCAAATATCCTTATCACTTCCCTCAAAAAATGCAGGAGCCCGCCACATGTCCAGAGTCCTGATTCGAGTCGTGTGGCTGACGTTGATCAGCGGCCTTGCACTGCAAGGCTGCACCCCGCCAAAGCCCGTGCGTCTGGGTACACCCATCGAGGGGTATAGCCATACCTCGGCGGCGATTAATTGGTTTTCTGTGAACGGTGCCGGTGGGCCGAATCTGGCGCCGTATGGCTACGGGGGTGGGCAAAATTGCTGCGCGTCACTGCCAGTTAAATGGCACCCCGGGCTGACGGTGGTGGTGGAGTGGGAGAAGGATCCCAATGTGTATGACTCAATCAACTGGCCAAAGCCCCGCTATTCGGATGCTTGGAGCAAAGCAGCCAGAGAGCATCAGGCCAAATACACCCGTCATCGAGCCGTTGTGCCTGTAGCGCCCTATGAGCGACTGGGTGCAATCGATGTTCACTTTCTTCCTTGCAATCAGGTTGCGGTTTCGGCAGTGGCGATGCTGCCAGGGCAACCCGGCTATCCGTTCAACTTCCCTCAAAAAATGCAGGAGCCTGCGACATGTCCACAACCATGAATTCATCTTCCCAAAAGCCGGCTCCGGAATTTATGAGCCCCACTCCTTATTTCAAGGAAGACGGGTTGCTGCCAAAAACGCCGGGCGATGTGTTGCGCAATTACCGAGAGCAACAAGCGGCCTTTCATGGGTTTGAGCAAGCCGCGATGAGCGCTGCTTGGGCTGCCGGACACGCGTACGCTGGCGCCCCGTGCATGAAAATTGTGACGATCAGCCTGTGTTTTGACGGTACGAACAACCATGAACCGTCTGACAGTAAGGCCACGCCTTTAACCACAACCAATGTGGCGCGTCTTTATCATGCGAGTTTGGGCGGCTCTGTTTATGAGGCAGAGGAGAGGGAGGGGTTTTACCGGTATTACATGCAAGGCGTTGGCACCGAGTTCAAGGATATAGGTGAATTTGAACCCAACAGTGACGGCCTGACAAAGGCGGTGGGCGGTGAGAACCGTATCAACTGGGGCATTACCCGAGTGATCGATGCCCTTCGAAGAGCAACAGGCTTATCGCGTCTTGAAAATATAGATGCCTACAACCTTGTTAAAGATATGGGTACCAGCCTCACCGAAGATTTACTCGGCGTTTCGCTTTTCAAAAACAGCTATACCCGCCGCCAGGAAGTACTGGCGGCCCCGCTGGCCGAACTTAAAAGCCAGATTGATGCGGCACACGCGTCTAAAACCATTCCTGAAATCAAGGCCGTGCGCCTGTTCGTGTATGGCTTTTCCCGTGGCGCAGCCCAGGCGCGGACGTTTGCCAACTGGCTGGAGGCCCTGACCAAGGTGGAGGTGGAGGGCAGCAGGTGTTACCTGTTCGCTGGTCTGCCGATCAAGATCGTGTTCATGGGCCTGTTCGATACCGTGGCGTCGGTGGGGTTACCGTATATGGTGCCCTTTGCCGCCGGGCACATGGGCTGGGCCGATGGCAGCCTGCGCCTGAGCGATGACGAGGCCTTCCTTGAGCATTGCGTGCACATGGTGGCGGCCCACGAGCAGCGCAGTTGCTTCCCGGTGGATTCCATTCGGCGCAAAGCCAACCCGGACGACCCGATGTGCCCGTCCACTTACCGCGCCGGTACGGCGGAGTACATCTACCCCGGTATGCACTCGGATGTGGGCGGCGGTTACCCGCCTGGCGATCAGGGCAAGGCATCTCAGGGCGAAAAAGAGGTGGTGTCGCAGCTCGCTTTGCACCACATGTATGCCGAGGCTTATAAAGTCGGCGCACCTCTGCAGGCTCCCCCTGAAGCGTTTAATGCAGCATTAATGAATGAACGCCCTTGGCTAGCGATGAGTGAATCAACTTCTTTTGAATTCGAGGTAGGCCCCACCGTCATCACCCGTTTCAACGCCTGGCTCAATGCCATGGACAACGGTCCGCTGGAGGAGGTGATGAGGCGCGAGGCGGGGTTGATCACCGGGTGGCGGATCAGCCGTTACGCCAAGGGCTGTGCCCCTCACACGCAGTCGTACAGCGATGTGATGAGGGATGGCGCGACCAAAGACATGAGCTCTGACGAGGTCAAGGCCTTCAAGGCGTTGCACGGCATGCAACTCAAGGCAGACGCGGCCGCGCTGGCGGGCGCGCCTGCTCCCGTTTTGACCGAGGTGCAGTTGGCTGAAAAAACAGCCCACGAAGCCATCAAAAAGAAGTACGAGGAACGTAGCAAGACCACGCCCGTGCAGAGGTTCAACACCAGCAAGGTGTACGACCCGTCCCTTGAATACCGGCAATTGCGCAACGCCATGGCCGATTTTCGACGTGACTACGTGCCGGAATGGAACCTGGACACCAGCGAGTTTGTCGGCTTCGGAACGCTGTTAAACACGTTTCTCGGCGGGTTGGTCTATATGACCAATGAGCAGGATGAAGCGCAGCACTATGCCGACATGCGCAGGGATGGGGAGATCCGTTATGGGCAACTGTTCGGCCATGATGGCAAGGCGTTGAACGACAGTGTGTTGCCGATCATCCGCCTGTTCGATGAGCATGTGCATGACTCCCGCGCCTGGTTCATGAACGCGGAGTTGAATGAGCGCGAGTTGTTCAGTGATTACTTCCGTTATCGCAACATCTTTTTCGACAACGAGTCCAACAACGAACTGACGTTGCTGGTGACCACTGAGCGCGTGGTGGGCGTGGCGCTGTCGGTGGCCAGCGTCGGCCTGAGCGTCAAACGTCATGACCCGCGCTTTTTGGTGGGGCTGATGATCCCGACCCTCGGCACCCCGGTGTTTCGCGGCAAGGTGGGCTTCCCAAGCATCAGCGCGTTTGACACCGTCACACGCCGCGCCCTGCCCATGGTTGAAGGGCTGACCTCAATCCGCGCCTTCAGCAAAGACACGGCCAGCGCCGTCAAAGCCGCCCAGGCCTTGCCGCTGGCGCCGCTGCTAAGCGAAGCCACAGCCACGACCGAAGACCTGATCGCCATCCTCAAAGGCGAACCCGCCGAAATCCCCGTCCCAAACACCGATGAACTGGCTCGCACCGCCGCCCGCAAATCCCGCTGGCCAAGCCCTGTGGAAATTGACCCCATTGAGCAGGCGATTGCCGAACTGGTCGGCGGCCACGTCTACGGCAAACCCTACTTTTTGGACATCGATTCGATTGTGTAGCGCCGGTTGAGGGCCAGCCCTGGCTGGCCCTGTTTCGCAGGGATTTACACGGTTTCAGGCTCGCCGCAGGGGGCTTTTTCAAGGGAGACCCCGTGGGTCATCGGCGCCGTGTGCCGTGTTGAGATCAGGGTGTAGATCGACGGCAGCACAAACAGCGTGAACAGCGTGCCCACGACCATCCCCACCACAATCACGATCCCCAGGCCAAAGCGGCTGCTGGCGCCCGCGCCGCTGGCGAACAGGAGCGGCACCAGGCCCACGACCATGGCGGCGGTGGTCATCAGGATCGGGCGCAGGCGGATGCGCGCCGAGCGGATGATGGCGTGGGCCGGGGAGCAGCCACTGGCCTGTTGCAGTTCGTTGGCGAACTCGACCATCAGAATCCCGTGTTTGCTGATCAGGCCAATCAACGTCACCAGGCCGATCTGTGTGTAGATGTTGAGCGTCGCCCAACCCAGCGCCAGCGGGATGAGGGCCCCGCAGATCGACAGGGGCACGGTGATCAGGATGATCAGCGGGTCGCGCAGGCTCTCATACTGTGCGGCCAGCACCATGTAAATGACGATGATGGCGAACAGGAAGGTCATCATCAGCGCGTTGCCTTCGTGGATGAACTGCCGCGAGTCCGATTGCCAGTCGTGGCTGAAGCTGGCAGGCAGTTGTGCGCTCTGATTGGCCAAAAAGGCCACCGCTTCGCCAAGGCTCACGCCTGGGGCCGGGATGCCCTGAAAGGTGGCCGAGTTTTGCTGGTTGAACTGTTTGAGGCGGTTGGGCTGGATGTCACTGTGCAGGCTGACCACGGTCGACAGTGGCACTTGCACACCGCTGTCAGTGCTGACGTAAAAGCCGTTGAGCGCGTCCGGGGTCAGGCGCTGTTTGGCTTGCGTCTGCGGGATCACGTCGTAGGAGCGGCCCTGCAAACCAAAGCGGTTGGTGTAGTTTTCACCGACCAACACCGCCAGCGTGCTGGCGATGTCTTGCAGACGAATGCCGAGGCTGTTGGCTTTGCTGCGGTCGATGCGCACTTCAGTCACCGGGTTGTTGAAGTCCAGGTCACTGTCGACCACCGCGAACAGGCCGCTGGCCCGCGCCTGTTCCTTGATGTCTTGCATGGCTTGATACAGCGCGCGGTAATCCTCGGTGCTGCGAATCACCAGTTGCACCGGCAGGCCGCCGGTCGAGGCGGGCAGGGGCGGCATCTGGAAGACGAAGATCGAGTTGCCTTCCACGGCGTCCACCTGTTGTTGCAGCTCGTTCTGGATCTGTGCGGCGCTGCGGTCGCGCTGACCCCATTCGCTGAAGTTGATCCCCGCGAAGCTGGCGGCAACCCCGTCGGTGCCGTTGATGATCCAGGTGCTGGTGGTTTCCGGGATCCGGGCCAGCAGTTCGCTCAGTTGGGCAGCGTAGCGCTCCACGAAGTCGAGGTTGGCGTGTTGCGGGGACTTGATCGCCAGCAGCAGGTTGCCCTGATCTTCGTTGGGCGCCAGTTCCTTGTCCGCGTGGCCGTATAGCAGCGGCAGGCTCAGCAGCACCAGCAGGCCGAACGCCAGTACCGCGCCGCGTGCGCGCAGCGAATGCACCAGCCCGCGCTGATACAGGCGCGACAGGCGGTGAAAGAAACCCTCGGCCAGCAGGCTCATGCGCCCTTCGCTCTGGCCGGGCGGCAGCAGTTTGGCGCACATCACCGGCGTCAGGGTCAGGGCGATCACGCCGGACACCAGCACCGCGCCCGCGAGTGTCAGGGCAAACTCCTTGAACAGCGCGCCGGTGAGGCCATTCATCAAACCGATGGGCATGTACACCGCGGCCAGGGTGATGGTCATGGCGATGACCGGCGAGGCGATTTCCCGTGCGCCAACCAATGCGGCGTCAAGCGGCGCGCGGCCTTCCTTGATGTGACGGTGAATGTTCTCGGTCACGACAATGGCGTCGTCCACCACCAGGCCGATGGCTAGCACCATGGCCAGCAAGGTCAGCAGGTTGATGCTGAACCCGAACATCGCCATCAGCGCCAGCGCCCCGAGCATCGACAGCGGGATGCTGAGGATCGGGATCAGCACGGTGCGCCACGAACCGAGGCACAGGAAGATGATGACCACCACGATCAGGATCGCTTCGAGCAGGGTTTCGAGCACTTCCAGAATCGAGGCTTCGATAAAGTGCGCGGTCTCGAACGCCAGCGCCACCTCGACACCGGGCGGCAGGGTCTTCTGGATGTCGGGGAGCAGGCGCTTGATGCCCTCGACGATCAGCAGCGGGTTGCCCTTGGGCGTGGCGTATAGGCCCAAGTGAACCGCAGGTTTGGCGTCCATCAGGGCGCTGGTTTCATAGGCGGCCGAGCCCAGTTCGATCTCGGCAATGTCGCGCAGGCGCAACAGGTGGTCGCCACGGTTGCTGATCACCATGTCGCGAAATTCATCGAGGGTGTTGAGGTCGCTGTTGACCTGGATCGAGGACACCACGTAGTGGCCCTTGATCTGCCCCGGTGCGGCCTGAAAGTTGTTGGCGCGAATCGCCTGTTCCACCTGATCGGCATTGATGCCGTGGCCCGCCATGCGCTGCGGGTCGAGCCACACGCGCATGGCCAGGCGCTGGCCACCAAACGTGTCGACCTTGGCCACCCCTTCAAGGGTGGAAAACAACGGTTGCACCACGCGGCTGAGGTAGTCGGTCAGGGCGGCGGCGGACAGGGTGTCGCTGGAAAAGCCGACGTATGCGACAGCCGTGGAGTCCCCGGCCGAACGCTCGATGACCGGGTCATAGGCCTGCTCGGGCAGGCGGTATTTGACCTGATTGACCTTGGCAATCACTTCACTCAGCGCCTTGGCCGAATCTTCGTTAAGCGCCATGCGCAGGGTAATCACACTGTGGCCCTGCACCGACGATGAACTGACGTAATCGACGCCTTCCACCGATGCCAGCGACTGGTTGATTGGCTGGGTGATGAAGCCTTGCATCAACTCGGCGGGCGCGCCGGGGTAATCGGTGCTGACGGTAATCACCGAGCTTTCCAGCAGCGGGTACTGGCGCACGGGCAGCCCCATCCAGGCTTTTAGACCGGCCAGCAGGATCATCAGGCTGACCACCAGCGCGAGCACCGGGCGGTGGACGAAAATGTCAGTGAATTTCACTTTTGCGCTCCTGCTTCGACGGCCAGCGCGGCGCTGGTCACCGGTTCGATGCTCGCGCCATCACTGAGCTTGATCTGGCCCGAGGTCACGACTTGATCGTCGGCCGACAGGCCCTTGTCGATCACCACCCGGCCATCGCGCCGCTCGCCGGTCTTGACCGACACGCGGCGTACCGTGGGCGCGCTTTTTTCATCACGGGCCGGTTGCACCACGTACACGTCTTCGCCATAGGCGCTGTAGGTGACGGCGGTTTCCGGCAGGCTCAGGGTGTTTTCCGGCATGGCCTGTGGCAGGCGCACACGGGCAAACATGCGCGGCAGTGCTGCGCCAGGCGGGTCTTGCAGGCGTGCCTGAACGCTCAGCGTGCGGGTGCGGTCCAAAAACGGGTCGACGCTGCTGACCACCGCCGTGACCGGTTGGCCGGGCAGGGCATCGAGTTCAATCAGCAAGGGGCTGCCAGTCTTAAAGTGCGCCAGGGCTTGTTCGGGCACGCTGAAATTGACGAACAGCCCTTTATTGCCGATCAGGTTGATCAGGGTGTCGCCAGGGTTCACGTATTGGCCCATGTGCACTTTGCGAATACCCAGCGTGCCGGCAAAGGGCGCACGAATGGTGCGCTGCTCGATCTGTGCCATGAGTTCCTGCAAGGCCCCGCGTGCGGTGGTGTATTCGGCCTGGGCATCGTCCAGGGCCTCGCGCGACACGGCGTTGGAGGTAATGAGTTTTTGCAGGCGTTCGAGGCGTACGCGGGCGTTGTCCACCTGACCTTGCAAGCGCACCCGTTGCCCGCGCTCGGGGGCATCGTTAAGACGCACCAGCACTTGACCACGCTCGACCCGTTGCCCGGACTCGATGGGCAGCTCGACGATACGCCCGCCGATTTCGGCCGGCACGCTGACTTCTTCCACCGCTTCGAGCTCGCCGATGGCCTCCAGGTAACGGGTGAAGGGCTGGCGACTGACCGGCGCCACGGCCACCTTGATCGGGGCCGCCACATACCCGGCCGGGGCAGGCTGTTGCCAGCGCCAGACTCCCCAGGCCACGCCGGCAAGTACGAGAGCAATCAGGGCCCAAAGGGCTGTGCGCCGGATCAGCGGACGAGTGCTTGCAGCGACGTGAGGCATGATCTTCTTCCTTAAAGAGGCAATCAGTAAATCGGCCAACAGCCCGGCGTGAGCAATTCGACGAGGTTATGGTCGGGGTCGCGGAAATACACACTGGAACCGCCTTTGGGCCATTGCGTGCGGCCTTCGATGGCCACACCGCTGTCGTCCAGTTTTTGCTGCCAGGCGGGCATGTCGTCGGCGTCGATGGCGAAGCACACGTGAATCCGGCCGTGGGCATCGTGCGGTGGGATTTCGCCGCCGCTCAGGTATTTGGTTTCAAGGGACGCCCCGCGTTTAAACAACAGAAGCGTGTTGAGGTCGCCGACGTTAAACGCGACCAGCACATCGCTTTCGACCATGACCTCCAAATGAAGGGTTTTGTAGTAAAAATCTTTTGCTGCTGTAAGATCTTTCACGTAAAGAGCGGTTTCAATTATCCGTTTGAGTTGAAGCATGGGGCGCTCCGTATCGGGAAGGTAATCCCGGATTTGTGAATGACAGGATGGTCATGGTTTTACTGCGCAATATTGATTTGAACCTGTTAGTGGTGCTCGACGCGCTGCTGACTGAAAAGCACGTCACCCGCACCGGGGCCCGGCTGCATTTGAGTCAGCCGGCCATCAGCCACTCTCTGAGCAAGTTGCGGGTGTTGCTCGACGACCCGATCCTGATCCGTCAGGGCAGCGAAGTGGTGCTCAGTGCCCTGGCGCAAAACCTGCAGGCGCCGCTCAAGGAAATCCTCAGCCAGATTGAAATCCTGCTCGGTAAGTCGATTGACTTTGTGCCCGCCAATTCTCACCGCACCTTCCGCCTGGCGATGTCTGATTACGGCGCGGCGATCGTGTTGCCCAAGCTGTTGCGGCAACTGCGCGCCGAGGCGCCGAACACCACGCTGGTCGTGACCCAGGACAGCCGCCACGGCATGCTCGAACAGATTGCCCAAGGCAAGATCGACCTGGCGTTGGGGGTGTTTCCCAACCTCAGCGCGGACATCTCCAGCGAAGTGCTGTTTGAAGAAACCTTCTCTTGTCTGCTGGATCGCAGCACCTTGCCGGCCAACGGCCAGCTGGATTTGGACAATTACCTGTTGCGCCCGCACATTTCGGTGTCGGTGGACGGTTGTTCGAACGGTGAAATCGACCGCCTGCTGCGCGACGAAGGCTTGCAGCGCCGCATCGCGGTCAGTGTCCCGCACTGGCGGACCGCCCCGAGCATGATCAGCAACACCGACCTGATCCTCACCGTGGCCACCCGCACGCTGGATAACGCGTTGCTGGATGAAGAACTGGTCAGCCTCAGCCCGCCGTTGCCGATTCCGCCGTTCCCGTTTGTGCAGCTCTGGCACAACCGTTTCGGCGAAGACCCGGCGCATAGGTGG
This sequence comes from Pseudomonas lundensis, assembly GCF_015377145.2. Lineage (NCBI taxonomy): Bacteria > Pseudomonadati > Pseudomonadota > Gammaproteobacteria > Pseudomonadales > Pseudomonadaceae > Pseudomonas > Pseudomonas lundensis. The sequence continues at coordinate 3,820,832 of NZ_CP062158.2, read as the reverse complement.
CTGCGCGAGCAAGTGCGGCAGGTGGTCGGTCATGCAGCCCCCGTGACCTGAGCCGGGCGCAGGCGTAAACGCAAGTCCTGACCCAGTTGCGTGACATCGAACAAGGTGAAGTCCAGCGCTTGCTTGAGGTGCACCAGCTCCGGCATGTGCACCAGCGGCCGGGCCAGATCGCCCAGCAGTTTGGGTGCCATGTAGACCAACACCTCGTCCACCAGACCGGCTTTGAGAAATGCCCCGGCCAGGGTCGGACCGGCCTCGACCATTACGTCGTGCAACCCGCGCTGGCTGAGCTGGCTCAACAGTTCATGCAGGTCGAGCCCGTAGATATCGCCGTCGACGCGCAGCACTTCGGTGGTCTGATTCGCGGGCAAAGGCGTGTCGTGGCGCACCACGTGCAGGCTCGGGGCGCTGCTGTTAAACACCTGCGCACTGGCCGGGACTCGGGCGGCGCTGTCCAGCACCACGCGCAGCGGCGCGACGGCTTCGGGCGAGGAAAGCTGGCGCACCGTGAGCAGCGGGTCATCCCCCAGCACGGTGCCGCTGCCCGTGATGATGGCGGCACTGCGAGCCCGCCACTGCTGCACATCGGCACGCGACTTGGGCCCGGTGATCCATTGCGAGCGGCCATTGCTCAGCGCCGTGCGTCCGTCCAGGCTCATGCCCATTTTCAGTTGCACCCAAGGGCGCTGGCGCTGAATGCTCGACAGAAAACCGCGATTCAACTCACTCGCCGCTTCGCGCATCAGCCCCACCTTGACCTCGACCCCGGCGGCCCTCAGCGCGGCAATTCCTTGGCCATTGACCTGTTTGAACGGGTCTTCAAGGGCCACGATCACTCGGCTGACACCGCTTTCGATCAAGGCCTGATGACAGGCCCCCGTGCGGCCGATGTGGCTGCACGGCTCCAGCGTCACGTAGGCGGTGGCGCCCTTGGCCAGGGCGCCTGCCTGGCGCAAGGCGAACACCTCGGCATGCGGCCCGCCCGCCCGCCGGTGCCAACCCTCGCCCACGACGCAATTGCCGTGAGCGATCACACAGCCCACCCGAGGGTTGGGCCAGGTGGAGTGGCTGCCACGCTCAGCCAACGACAGCGCGTGTTGCATGTGCTGAAAGTCGACTTCGGTGAAATAGGTCATGACAGCAGTGGCCTGCCTGCACGCGCCGTGATCGGGTAAATGCGACCGTCGTAGGCGCTGGCCAAAAAGCCGTTGCCGTTGGCCGCCTGGGTCAGGCAGGAAATGCCGCTGGCGGTCGGCTTCTCGAACTTCTCCCAAAGGCCGGTGCGCACATCGAACAGGGCCACAGTGCCGCCATAGCTGCCGGTGGCGATCAGGTTTTGGTCCTTGGACACGGCGATGCACTTGATTGAATGGTTGTGCGGGGTTTCGAAGACTTCACTTTCACCATTGCGCCACAGGCGCAGCTTGAGGTCGCGGCCGATGCTGGCGAATCCGCCCTCAATTTGCGTGCAGCCGTTGGAGATGCGGTCGTGCGCCTTGTTCAGATAGGTGTGTTCGGTGAAGTCGTCAATCGTGAAGAACGCCGCTGCTGCGGTGGCACACACGCTGAAGATATAGGTTTCGTCAGCGGCAATGCCTTTGATGGCGTTGTCGTGCATGGCCACTTCCGTGAGGAAGACGGGCTGCTGATGATCCAGTTTGAATATCAGCGCTTCACCGGTGTACGTGCCGATGGCCGCGTGCAACTGGCCGTCTTTGATGAACGTGGTGCCGCAGTTCAGGGGCGAGCGGTGCTGGTACAGGGCCTGTCCGGTACGGGCGTCGAACACCGTGCCCATCTGGCCGCCGGTGAGTACGCTGTCGCCGAACGGCAGCAGGAAGTTGCACAGGCTGCCGGCCTGGGTGTTGGCCACGCCGTTGACGTGCAGGATGCCCGCATCCCCGATGCTGAAAATGTCATCGTTGACCAAGGCCACGGCGTTGAGGCTGATGGCTGGTTCGATGCCGTCCAGGTCCCAGATCTGGGTGCGGAAGTTCCAGGTGGCATAGCATGAGCCGAAGGTCACGAACGCAATACGGTCTGTGCCGAGCAGGGCGCAGCTGCGTGGCCAGATGATGCTGGGCAGTGAGGTTTCGGCGGTTTTTTCCAGGCGGTTCTGGCTGTTCAGGTGCCAGAGCATCACGGAGCGGTCATAGCTGAGGCTGATCAACAGACGCTGGGCGTCGTCCCAGATGATGCGCTTGATACCCGCGGTGTGAGCCGGTTGCAGGAACGTGCCCTGGGCGCTGATCAGTGAGATTTTGCCCTCGTCGTCACCGGCGAAAATGATGCCGTCGCGCGACAGGGCCACGGTGTCGGTTTCAACCCCGCCCAGGTCAATGATTTCCAGTTGTGCGCCGGTCATGGCGTCCCAGCGGCGGATCGAACCGTCGTCGCTGCTTGAAACCAGCGTGGCGCCGTCAGCGGCCCAGCACACTGAAATAACATCGGCGGTGTGGCCTTCGAGGATGCGCAGGGTGCGGCCATTGAGGTCGAACAGACGCAGCGTATGGTCGCGTGAGCAGGTGGCGATGGTTTGCCCGTCAGGCGAGAACGCGGCCATTTCGATGTCGTCATCGTGGCCGATCAGCACCGCTTTCATGCGCAGGCTCGGCACTTCCCAGACGCGCGCGGTGTAGTCACTGCTGGCGCTGACCAGCAGGGTGCCGGTGGGGTTGAACGCGCACTGGTTGGCCAGGTGGTCATGCACCACGCGCTGAATCGGGGTTTTGGTGGTGGCATCCCACAAAATGACCTGATTGTCATAACCGGCAGTGGCGACATAGAAATCTTTAAACGTGGCAATACCGCTGATCGGGCCGAAGTGCTTCATGTGTATTCATCCTGAATAGGTAAAAGTGCGTCATGCCGTGCCGTTAAAAACCGATTGTTTGCAAGGGCTGCCACAAACGATAAATAACGGGGCCCCTGCAAAGAACCGGCGGGTATTTAACGGACGGACTTATTTGAACAAGTTGATGTGGTGATTCTTTTTATTGATCTTGGCTTGTAAATAAGGCCGGTTGTGCCGGGTCAAAAACACCCCGGTCGGGATCACGTCGTCCACCTGCACGCCGTTGTTTTGCAGGGCGATTACTTTGTCCGGGTTATTGGTAATGACCCGGCAATGTTGCACCCCCAGTGCTTTCAACATATGGGCTGCTTCCGTGAAGTCGCGATCATCTTCACCAAAGTTCAAATGTTGATTGGCTTCAAAGGTATCCATGCCAGTGTCTTGCAGGCGATAGGCATCCAACTTGGCATATAAGCCAATCCCGCGGCCTTCCTGGCGCAGGTAAATCAAATAACCGCCTTCTTCGTGCATGCGCTCGATGGACTCGGACAATTGCGGGCCGCAATCACAGCGTTGGGAACTGAAGACATCTCCGGTCAGGCATTCAGAGTGCAAACGCACCAAAGGACTATTGATCGACGCCGGACCCAGTTTGATAACGATATGTTCCTTGTCGGCTTCCAGCCCCGTAAAGCTGTAAAACGTACCGGGGATACCCGATTCATTCAGGTGGATATCAACCTGGTTTCTAACGCGCAGCGGGTTCATAGAATTCCTTTCCTATTAACGGATTTTTATTAGTTGGGGTTACAGCGTTTCAGCGAGCCTGAAGCCCATGACATAGATTTCGCGCGGGTATTTGCCATGCCGACGGCAGTTGCGGGCCAGGTCGCGAAACCGTGTAAAGCTGCCGCCCCGTGCGATGCGGTGGTTGCCTACCACGGTGACCAGGTCATCGCTGATGGCGTGTCCGCCGGGGTAGGGGGCATAGTCGTCGGCCACGTATTCTTCAACGTTGCCCGCCATGTCCATGCAGCCGAAGGGCGAGGCGCCCAGGGGGAACATGCCCACTGGGGTGGTGTTGAAAATGCCCATTTCGGCGGTATTGGCGTGTTCCGGCAAAAAGCGCTCACCCCACGGAAACTCAAGGTTCTCCGGCCCCGCCGCCGCGTATTCCCATTGCGCTTCAGTGGGCAAGCGGAAGGCGCGCCCCGAGCGCAGGCTCAGCCAGGCCACGTAAGCGTCGGCGTCTTCTGCGCTCAGGCCGTAGACCGGATGGTTCGAACGTTCCACCGGGAATTGCCCAAATGCCCAGTTGGTCGGAATGCGCGGCTCCAGCGAATCTTCGAGAAAAGCTTTGTATTCCAGATTAGTGACCGGGTATTTGCCGATGGCATAGGGTTGAAGCTGCACCGTGTGGCGCGGCACTTCCTTTTCGATCCAGCTGCGGTCCAGCCCCAGCCCTTGCATCCTGTCCATGACACTGTCGACCCTGGCTTCATCCAGCCCGGTTTCAATCCAGCCACCTTCGATGCGGATCATCGGCGGGTTAAGCACATCCAGACGCGGGTCCAGGGTCTCGGCCAGGTAGCGGCCTGCCGCCAGGCGGATCGGCAGCGCGGCGTGCGGGTCTTCCACGCGCCGCGTCAGCAGGCTGGCTGGCGCTTGAGTCAATTGCTGCCACTCAGCCAGCGGCAAGGCCAGGTTGAGGCCCGGCTGGAAGTGCTCTTCGAGCCCCATTAATTGGCGGTCAGTCATGTGCGCGGTCAGCGGGCCGTCAAATACCGGCCAGTGGGGAAACGCCTTGGATGTGTTTGACACGTCGAACTCCACTACAGATGCAAAAGGTGTCAGAGGGTGCAGACCAGGCCGGTTTGCAAACAGTTGCGCTCAAAGTCACCCCAATAGCCTTCCGGGAATTTCTGGCGATTGGTTTTGGAGATCAACGGGCGTTGCCAGTGATAGTCGCTGAACCCCGCCTTGCGGATGGCCCGCTCGTAGTCTTCGTGGCTCCAGCGGTAAAAAGTGAATTCGCTGGGTGGCGTGGTGACAAATTCTGAAGGGCAGCGGAATCCACCTTCGTGAGGGTTTTCGCTTTTGACGTGTACGCCGTACTTGGTGAAGTTGCCGTCTTCAAGGCGGAAACTGGGGTCGACGGTGTAGGCAATCAGCTTGCCGCCGGGCTGCAGGTTTTGCGCAACGGCGTAGAACATCGCTTCCAATTCGGCGGGCGACTGGGCGTAGTTGAACAGCCAGGCAGCGGTCACGCGTTCAAATTGGCCCATCACCGGCATCTCGCAGACATTGGCCACGTGAAACTCAATGGCCTCGTTGTTGCGGGCCGACTCCTTGCGTGCCAGCTCGATCATCGACGGCGAGATATCAACCCCCACCACCCGCGACGCGCCCTGACGGTACAGCTCGCGGCCGAAATACCCATAACCGCAGGCCAGGTCCAAAACGGACTTGCCTTTCACATCACCCACCATATGAAAGAACGTTTCGGTTTCAACGGAACGTTGCGATGCGGTGTCGGTGAAGACTTCAAAGCGATCGCCAATGGCGTCATAAGCGGTAAAAGAACTCATTGCTCACCTATTAAGTGTGATTGCTGTTATTAAATGCCGACCCCTGATAAAGGCCGGTGGGTGAAGTTGTTGCCTTTAAACGCGTCGCGGATTAACTGCGTACCGCAATTAAAAAACCAGCCAGTACCACACTGACGCCAATGATCTTTTGCAGGTTGAGGGGTTGTTTGGGTAAGCCCACTAACCCGAAGTAATCAATAATGACCGAGATGGTCAACTGGCCAATAATCACGGCCATGATGAAGTTGAGTGCACCCAGTCGCGGCACCAATATCAGGGCGGCGGTGATATACAACACACCGGCAATACCGCCAAACCAGATCCACCAGGGACCTGCTTGCAGGGCGGCAATATTGGGGCGAGGTACTTTAAAAATCAGCATGACCACCATTACGGCAATACAACTGACCACCAAAGACACGGCAGTGGCCCATAAGGGATGTCCTAATAACACGCCCAGTTTGGCGTTAGTGCCTGCTTGCAAGGGCACTGCAAAACCCGCCAGTAAACTCAAGACAATGGATACAAATAAACTCATGGTGCGTGCCGTCCTTTTTTTTAATCTTGTACGGCGAATATAAAAACAGGGCCAATTCTTTGTTCTAATGCGCGATATTCGCGAGGTGGATCGCCTGGCTACAGGCCTTGAGCCATAAGGCATTGAGGCTGCTGGGCGATCGAGGGTGCGCATGCAGCAGAGGCGGGTTTACAATCGCCGCACTTGAAGGGAGTAACCCAGTGCTGACTCATTTGGATTCACAAGGCCGTGCCCACATGGTGGATGTCACCGACAAAGCCGTGACCTTTCGCGAGGCGGCGGCCCAGGCCGTGGTGCGCATGCGCCCCGAAACGCTGGACATGATCGTCAGTGGCGGCCACCCCAAGGGCGACGTTTTCGCCGTGGCGCGCATTGCTGGCATTCAAGCGGCCAAGAAAACCTCTGACCTGATTCCCCTGTGCCATCCGTTGATGCTGACCGGCGTCAAGGTCGAACTCAGCGCGCAGGGCTCCGATGCCGTGTTGATCGTGGCGCGCTGCAAGCTTTCCGGGCAGACCGGCGTCGAGATGGAAGCCTTGACCGCCGCCAGCGTTGCGGCACTGACCGTGTATGACATGTGCAAGGCCGTCGACCGCGGCATGACCATCGAAAGCGTGCGCGTGCTGGAGAAGCGTGGCGGCAAGAGCGGGCATTTCAAGGCCGATGCGTCATGAAGCTCAACGTCATGTATTTCGCCCGTTACCGTGAAGCCTTGGGGCGGGACAGCGAGCAGGTCGAAGGCGTTTTTTCATCCATTGCTGAGCTGCGCTCGCACCTGTTGCAACGTGGCAACGCGTGGGACGTACTGGCTGAGCCCAACCTGATGTGTGCGCGTAACCAAGACCTGTGCAAACTCGATGAACCCTTGGCAGACGGCGACGACGTTGCGTTCTTTCCGCCGGTTACGGGAGGCTGAACATGGCCATTCGCGTCCAGACAGAGGCGTTCGACCCTGGCGTTGAGGTCAACGCCCTGCATGCCGCCAACGCAGGCGTGGGCGCCGTGGTCAGCTTTGTTGGCTATGTGCGCGACTTCAACGACGGTCGCGACGTGGCGGGCATGTTTCTGGAGCATTACCCCGGCATGACTGAAAAAGCGCTGGGCAAGATCGTCATCGAGGCCGAGCAGCGTTGGCCGTTGCTCAAACTTGAAGTGCTGCACCGCGTGGGCGCCTTGCAACCGGGAGAGCCCATCGTCTTTGTGGGCGTCGCCAGCGCCCATCGGCAAGCGGCGTTCGACGCGTGTGCCTTTGTGATGGACTACCTGAAAACCCGGGCGCCGTTCTGGAAAAAGGAACACACCCCCGACGGCCCGCGCTGGGTGGAGGGACGCGCCAGCGATCACGCAGCGGCTGATCGCTGGACGTAGGGTAGGGGGGCGGTCATTCACCGGCCGATCCCGTTTCTTTTAAAACATTCCGAATCGTCTGACACGTGATTCCTAAGCTAATCCTGTAGCGTCCCGTCCTCAGTTTCTGAGGAACCAAGGATGTCCACCGTTAGCCGCCAAACCCGCTTCCATCTGACCCTCATGGGCAGCGACCAGCCCTTTTCGGTGCTGGCTTTCAAAGGCGAAGAGGCCATCAGCGAGCCGTTTTCCTTTGACATTCAACTGGTCAGTGAACGGGCCAGTCTTGACCTCGAAACCCTCTTGCACCAGCCCGCCTGGCTCTCGTTTGGCCCCGGTCACGGCATTCATGGCCAGATTGAGCGCATCACTCGCGCCAGTACCGGTAAGCGCCTGACCCATTACCGCCTGACCCTGGTCCCAAGCCTTGCGTACCTCGCGCATCGCACCAACCACCGGATTTTCCAGCACCTGAGCGTGCAGCAGATCATCCAGCAGGTGCTTGAAGAGCACGGCCTGCTCAGTGACGTCTATAGCTTTGCCGGGTTCTCGGAGTACCCGCCTCGCGACTATTGCGTGCAATACGGCGAGTCGGACCTGCACTTCATCCAGCGGCTGTGTTTTGAGGAAGGTTTTCACTATTACTTCAGGCATTCGCCCGACAGGCATGAGCTGGTATTCGGGGATAAACAACAGGCTTTTACCCCGCTCAAAGCGCCCACACCTTACGTGCCGGGCAGTGGCCTGGTTGCGCAAGGCCCTGTCGTCCATGACTTTCAGATGAGCCTGCAAGCCTGCACCAACCGCACGTTTACCCGCGATTACGACTTCGACAAAGCCGGGCGCACCCTTGAGGCAGACAGCCATTCGCCCTCCAGCATGCGCCCGTTGGAACGCTACACCTACCCCGGCCGCTTCACCCGCGATCAAGAAGGCCTGCGTCATAGCCTGCGCACGCTGGAGCGCCATCAGGCCCAACACTGCGTGGTCAGCGGCCAGAGCGATCAGCCCGCCTTGCTCAGCGGGCATTTTCTGACCCTCAGCGAGCACCCGACCCCTGCAAACAACGCGCAGTGGCTGCTGACCCGCGTGCGGCATGAAGGCCACCAGCCGCAAGTGCTGGAAGAAGCGGCGCCCGCCGCCGACGAAGGGTTTCAGGGCTATCGCAACACTTTTGAAGGAACGCCGGAGATCGGCACCTTTCGGGCCCCGACGGTGTACGAAAAGCCGCGCATTTTCGGCAGCCAGACCGCCCGCGTCACCGGCCCGGCGGGCGAAGAAATCCATTGCGACCCGTATGGCCGGGTGCGGGTCAAATTCCATTGGGACCGCAGCCTCGTCACCGATGAACGCAGCAGTTGCTGGCTACGGGTTTCGTCGAGCTGGGCGGGGGCGCGCTATGGCGGCGTCAGCGTGCCGCGGGTCGGCATGGAAGTGCTGGTGGACTTCGTCAACGGCGACCCGGACTGCCCGATCATTTCGGGGTGCCTGGCCAACAGCCTCAACCCGTTACCGCTGGACTTGCCGGCCAACAAGAGCCAAAGCGTGTTCCGCAGCCGCAGCACCCCCGGCGGCAACGGTTACAACGAACTGCGCATCGAAGACCGCCAAGGCCAGGAGCTGATCTACCTGCATGCGCAGCGTGACCTTGAGCAACACATCAAACACGACAGCCGCTTGCAGGTCGACGGTCAGCGCAGCGAAACCGTGACCGGCAACAGCATCAGCGTGCTCCAGGCCGAAGAACAGCGCACCGTCAGCGCGGACCGCAAAGTGCAGATCCTGGGCAGCGATCATCTGCACGTTGCAACCAGCGCCCATACCCGTGCCGGACAGAGCGTGCTGGCCGAAGCCGGGCAGGAAATCCACCTCAAGGCGGGCGCCATGGTGGTGCTGGAAGCGGGCGCAGCGCTGACGCTGAAGGCGGGCGGGCAGCATATCGTCATCAGTGCGGCGGGGATTTATTGCAGTTCGCCCATTCAACTGGGAGGCGTGCCAATACCGGGCACGCCCGCGATGCCAGCCATACCGAACCCTGTCGAGCCTTTGATCGCGCTGGCACCAGGCCCGCAAATCGAAGCACTGATGGCGGCCGCGCGTGGCGCCAAACCCATTTGCCCTGTCTGCGAAAAAATGCGGAGCACACCCGCATGAGCCGCGCTTACTTGTTACTCGACAGTTGCCAGATCGACAACCTTCAAGCCCGAGTGTGTGAATTGGCCCCCGGATCAAGGCCTCATTTTTTGTACCTGATGACCCAATACGCCGAGCTGGCATTTTACGGCCCTTTGTTAGTTGCCGTGCAGGCCCATAGCCCGTTGGCGCAGGCCTTCGACGCGCATTGGCAAGCCACAGCAGGCATCTGGCTTGAAAGTGATGCAGACGAAGAACGCTTGATCAAGCACTTGCGCAGCCTGATTCATGTCCGGGTGGAGGGCGATGTCAGCGTTTTATTTCGTTACTACGACCCACGAATTGCCCGTTTATGGTTGCAAGACCTGGCCGCCGGTGAGCGTGACAGGTTGATGGGCCCCGTGAGCCTGATTCGTTTGCCTGAGGGTGATTTACACCGTAAGGGCCTTGCCCGGGTGGGGGCCGAGTATGCGCATGTCCCATGGCTAACCCTGGATGCGCAACAGCTTGAGCACCTTGGCCAAGCAGGGCGAGAGGCTGTTCTGCAGCGCGTACAGGCGCACTGTCAGCAGTTTTTTCCGGCGTATTTAGATGGGCTGGATTCAGCCGGGCAGAAGCAATGGGCCAGTGCTTGCTGTTGCAGTGCCGAGCGTCAAGGGTACAGCGCAGTGGATGACGTGATGCGCTGGGTCAGTGTGTACGGCCATTTCGGTGACACCTTTCCTGATGGACCTGATCACACGGTGTATCGCCAGTTATTGGCCTCTCGTGATGGTTCACCCAAAGAGCGACTGGATAAGCTTCTGGCTGAATTTAAACGCCAGCTTGTATGCGCAGAGATTGCCTCATGAGCCACGAACAAATACTCGCCACACTCTCACGTCTGGAGGCGGCCGAGCGGGCCGCTTGTGGTCATGAATCTATCGATGTCAACAGCGTCGCGGGCCAATGCCCCGCCTACCAACCATATGTTTTTGTGCTGCCCGTTCGGTATGCGTTGAGCGAAGAGGCGTCCACACACGCGGCCGCTCAACCGGGTGTTACGCCTCAGAGCCACCCCATGGCCGCACGACTGCTACGCGAAGGGTTTGTGTATGTGTGGCAAGGCAGTGAAGGGCTAAAACGCTATGCCGTGGCAATCAACCGCTGCCTCCATGAACAACCGTTGGAGGCCGATGACACGCGGGTCGAGCGTGGCAAACTGTTTGGACTGACGCTCAGCAAACATGAGCCTGCCTGGATGCTCTACAGCGAATACCCGCTCACCCCTGAGGCGTGCCAGCAGTTAGCGGATCCACAGGCACGCGCCCAACACATGCGCGTTATTGATTTGCGCCAGCTCGCCAATGAACTTCGGACCCCCCATTGCGTGCCGCTGAATGAGGCGGATCAGCTCATGGGCGAATTAATCCCTGAAACCTATGCGCGAGCCGTGACCCTTGACCATCTGCACAACGGTAAAGCGCATAAGGCCCACGAACAGCAATGGGCGCGACGAGTGTTCGAAAACCGTCCGACGGACAACCTTACGCACAACATCACCCAATGGCTGGACGCTCAGCGCTGGAATAACGAGCGCATCCGTGTGGCGGCGAGCCACCCTGAGATGACCACCGAGCACACCGTGCCTGGTGAGTGGAGTGCGGTGCAGTGGGCGCCTTTCACTGTGCAACACGTGCTGGAGGGCGCGCATCAACAGGCTCAAGGCCTGTATGCCGTACTGGCATGCCTGGATGATGATCTGGGCGTACTGCGTGACATTAATCACGAACAGGAACAAGTCGAAAGCCGCCATGAACAATGGCAGCAGGACCACCAACTTCGCTTGAGCATTGGCGGCTTCATACGCAGCCTGATCACCGAGGACGGCGCTGAAGTGGCGGGACAGGTGAGTTATCGCTACCGCGAGCATGAGCTTGAGCTGACCCCGGAGCAGGGTGAGCAACTGCTCAAAGCGGATCGCGATCTGGAAGAACTGTTTCGCGAAGAAGCACGGTTGAATCAACGGCGCGGGCGTATTTCAAAATATTGGGCAGGTGCTGCCAGGCTGGCAGAAGTGCATGATCAAATAAAACGCACGGTAGCCTCGGTACGTGAATTCATTCCGGCTCAATTGCACACCGAAGTTGAAGCGTTGGTACGCGATTACCGAGCGTCAAAAGTGGCCAACCTGGAAAACCGTTTCGTCAGTGAAAAGGTTGAGCAGTACATTGACTTGCCGGCCATGAACACCTGGCTGGACCACACGGCCCCCAACCATTTCGCTCAGGTTCAACAGCGCCATACCCGTCTCTATGCCGACCGGGGTGTGTATTTGCTTCGGCACCATAGCGGCACGTGGTTTGTCGATTTCCACAACCCCGCTCACCTGACATGGCTTGGCCACTTGGCCATGGCCTGCCTGAGCGCGCAATGCCTGCGCAAACAAGGTGCCGAGCAATACGCCGACTACGTGCGCAGTGCCGATCAAGGCGCCTTGCGTCAGTTGTTCTACGGCTGGAGCCCGACCCTGGAGGCGGCGGTCATCGGCATTAGCCGGTCCGCAGAGTTGATGGCGGCATTGAGTCTGGAAAACCAGGCCAACGCCGAACAGGCATTGATCAAAATACTCGGCCCGCTGGGTGCGCCGATCCTTGCCAACCTCGCCGAACTTGCTCGCGAGGCTGACAGTGCGTGGAATAGCCTGATCAAACGCTTGGGGGCTGCATTGCTGTTACTGGGCGGTGAGCCCGGCACGCCGTTAAGCGGGGCGTGGTTGAGCATCATGGTTGCCGTGCGCGTGGGCAGTGAGACCGGCTTGCGCCTGATTAATCAGGGCGGACGGCAGGTGTTGCAACTGGTCGGTAAAGCGGCCGAAGACCTTATTCAGTGGGCAAAAATAACAGGCAAAGCCATCGGCACAGGGCACGTCGCCAATATCGTTAACTCACCTGCGGTACAAAAAAGTGGCGGCGTGATTGCATTGGCGGCATTGCTGCTCAATAGCTGGAATGCGGGGCGTTATCTGAGCCAGGCGCAGGTGCTGGAAGGGGTGGATCAACAGCGTCAGTACGAGACAGCGTCCGCGACGTTATATGCCGCAGCCGCGTTGGTGGCGGTGATTGATGCGCAGGTCAGGAAGGGTTTTTGGGGAGGGAGAGGCGTTGAAGTCATTTCTTTGAAGGCCGGTAGAACTTCATACATCGCCTCCGTTATGACAATGCTGGGTGGCATTCTTGGCTTTCTTTCTTCCATAGCAGCATTTATGGAATACAAAGCACTTCAAATTCAACTAGATAACATGCAGGGAAATTTAGATCCGTGGTTGAAAGTGCGGCAGACAGTATCTGCGGGATTTGCTATAGCGTCTGGCGTACAGGCGATGCTCGGTATAATACACACCTCTAAAAGCATGGTTGCAAGCTATGGGGTCGCGCTAGCACAGGCCAGTTATTTAAGATGGTTGGGACCGATTAATGTGGTATTAGCGGTCTTAGGCGTGTTTTATGTGGTTTCTTGGTTCATGCAGCGGACGCCCTTACAGAATTTTCTTGCTCATTGCTGTTGGTCAAAGTTGAGGGCGGGGAAGTGGGAAGTTATTGCGTACGAAGCCCAGGCTAAAGAGTTGATGGAGTTACAGAATATACTGTTTACGCCGCGCCTCAGTTTTGAAAACGTGTCCAGCCAAGAGTTAGTGGATAACTGGGACGGTTTTCGATATGTCTCGACAGTTGAATCTCTGACAGTGGATTTGCCAGGTGCTGGTTTTTATGGCTCGTATGTTGATATTTCTATAGTGGGTGATCCTGTTGATACGATTGCTTATAGAAACATGATTAAAAATAACGGCTCTGGCCATCTTGTCGTCCCGCCGAGACCGATGCGGGATATAGGTAAGTATTGGATTGAAACCAGTACGTGTAACTGGATACCGTATAAGGAAGGGCAGGGTATACGTTTGTCGGGACTGTTTAACCTTGTGCCTGATGTTCTTGGGACTCAACCTCGTCTGGTATCGGTGCGTATACGATACCGAACCCCCATCACTTCAATGTTGAACCTGTCAGAGTTTATTGGGGGGCAAGAAGGGCTCGCATTTACTTGCTCTCCGCTCATCGGTTTGGTGGAGGTACGCGATGCTCCAACTCCAGAATTGAATAAAGCTGAGCGTTTACGTGTGCGTATCGAAGACCATGGTAAAAGTTTAAAGCCCTTGAGTATTAGGGAATGACTCTTCCGCCAGCAGGTACAAGTCAGAAAGGTTTTTTTTCACAAAACGAATATTTGGCGCCGTTAGCAGTGCCAACCGGAGAAGTTGCGAATGACGTGCTGGGTAGTGTGTGGATAAAAAATGACGTTTATATGGATGTCGGTTTATTCGCAATAGGTCAGGCTATCGTCGTGTTATGGGTAAATATATTAATTTTTACTGCGGTTGCCTTTTTTTGGGGTGATTGGGATGTTCTTTACTTGGGCGTCATTTTGTTTGCTTATCCTATTTATCTTCTTGTCACTGTCTTGAAAAAGCCGGTGCCTTTGCCTGCTCGTTTTAATCGCCAGCGTCGAGAAGTTTGCGTTCCGATTAATGCTAGCGAATATTGGATTGTTCCGTGGGAAACCGTTGTCGCCCAAGCGACTGAGTGTTATTCAATGACTCAAGCAGGAAAATATTCAACAGGCGGGGGATTGCTCGTGGTGTTCAAAAATCCTGACCCTGAGGCGGATGAGAAAGTTAAATACTGCCGTTTTTCTTTTGCCAGTGGCAGTACCAGGGCCTCAAAAATGGTCTGGGAGTGTATGCGTAGTTACATGGAAATCGGGCCCGACGCAGTTGATACTCCACCCCAATATCATCCGTACACCAAGGGGGTATTAGCAACCTATTGGGAGCAACTGGGCGAGGCTGCCAGTCGCAAGGGCTGGCCGTTGGCATTGCTATGGGAAGGCTTTTTCGGTGTATTTGTATTTAATGTGTTGTTCATTAGCGCCGTGCACAAGCTAAAACTAAACCCCCCTCCAGAATTAACCTGGCCGGAGATTGTTGAGTGGTCTAAACCGATACCACCCGAGCAGTGGGCCAAGCGCTCGCCCGAGCTGGAGGCGGCCATTGCGCAGCGCGAAGCGGAGCTGGCATTGCGCGATTAGTCAGTGCCAGACGTGCCAGTCCGGCTCGCGAAGCAGGCGTACCGCTATCGCGAGCAAGGGGCTGGCCGGATCGATCAGGCCGTTTCGGTCGGGTCGTGGGGTTTGCGCACGGCACGTACCACAGGGCGCAGCAGTTCGGTTGGCGGGGTTTCGCAGCTGATTTTGCGGCCCAGTTTGGTTTCGATGGCGGGCAGCTGATACGAGTCGTCTTCACCGGCAAAGCTGATGGATACGCCGTCAGCACCCGCTCGGCCAGTACGGCCAATGCGGTGTACGTAGTCGTCCGGCACTTCCGGCAGGGTGAAGTTGATCACGTGGCTGATGCCGTCGATGTGAATCCCGCGGCCCGCGACGTCGGTGGCGACCAACACGCGGATTTTGCCTTCGCGGAAGCCTTCCAGGGTTTTGATGCGTTTGTGCTGGGGCACGTCGCCCGACAGTTGCGCGGCGTTGATGCCGTCACGTACCAGGCGTTCTTCGATGCGACGCACTTCGTCCTTGCGGTTGGCAAAGACGATGACGCGTTCCCAGCCGTTGTCATTCACCAGGTTGAACAACAACTTGTACTTGTCGGCCCCGGCGACGGCGTAGACGTGTTGTTCGACACGGTCGCTGGCCACGTTTTCGGATTCAATCTCCACGATGGCCGGGTCGGTGGTCCATTGCTTGGCGAGGTTCATCACGTCTTCGGTGAAGGTCGCAGAGAACAGCAAGGTCTGGCGTTCGGCTTTGGGCGGGGTCTGGCGGATGATCTGGCGCACCTGCGGGATAAAGCCCATGTCCAGCATGCGGTCGGCTTCATCGAGGACCATCACTTCAACCATGTCCAAATGCACTTCGCCGCGCTGGTTGAAGTCCAGCAGGCGACCCGGAGTGGCCACCAGAATGTCGCAGTGACGGGCTTCCAGTTGCTTGAGTTGCTTGTCGAAGTCCATGCCGCCCACGAACGTCATGACGTTGAGGTCGGTGTATTTGGTCAGGTCGGCCGCGTCTTTGGCAATTTGCACCACCAGCTCGCGGGTCGGCGCGATGATCAAGGCGCGGGGCTCACCCATGTAGCGTTCTTTGGGCGGTGGCGTTTGGGTCAGCTGGCTGATGATTGAAATCAGGAACGCCGCCGTTTTGCCGGTGCCGGTCTGTGCGCGGCCAATCGCATCGCGGCCTGAGAGGGTGTAACCCAATACGCCCGCCTGAATCGGCGTGCAATAAGGAAAGCCCAGGTCCTGGATGGCGTGCATCAGTTCGGGCGCAAGCTTGAAGTCGTGAAAGCGGGTTTTGCCTGCTTGCGGCTCGACCACGAAGTCTTCGAGTTTCCAGGGGATAACCGGCGGTTTGGGTGCCGCTTCCCGGCGAGGTTTGGCCGGTTTCGGTTTTTCGTCGCGTGCAGAAGGGGCAACGGGCTGTGCGTCGGGCGTGGTCACCGAGGCAGAAGCGGGAGCAGGCTGGGCGCTTTGTGGCGCGTCGGTTCGCGGGCCGGGGCTGCTGGAAGGTGCTGTGCAAGCTGGCGCGAGCGGCTCAGCCTCGCTTTTACCGAATATTTTTTTGAGTGCTTTGAGCACGGTCATCTCATCAGTTGGTTAAGGAGTGTACGCCGGGCAGTGTAATGCAAGTCGCGTGCTCGGCGTAGTGAACGACAGGATGTTTCGGTTTTAACCCAGGCGCGCTTTGAGCCAGACGCCTATGTCCCGGATTTCCTCAGGTAACACTTCATGGCTCATTGGGTATTCCTGCCAGGTAACGCTCACGCCGCGGCTTTTTAAATGTTCATACGCCGTACGTCCCATGGAGTTTTGGACTACATCGTCGTACTGACCGTGTAGGCACAAGGCTGGAATTCGCTGCTGGCTGGCGGACAGTTCCATCTCATCGCTGAAGGTTGGCGCGTAGGTGGAGAGGGCGATTACGCCACCCAATGCGCCCTGCCATTTCTGGTACGCGGTGTGAAACACCACCGCGCCGCCCTGGGAAAACCCGGCCAGAAAAATACGGCTGGCGTCTATCCCTTGTTCTTTCTGCTTTTCGATCAACTCAATGACCGTGCGGGCGGACTCATTGAGCTCGTCTTCACAGATCGACCGGGCCGGGCTCATGGCCTTGATGTCGTACCAGCTGGGCATGGCATAGCCGCCATTGATGGTGACTGGCCGGGTCGGTGCCTGCGGCAAAACAAAACGTGTAGTCAGGAGGCTTTCTTGCAGCGCTTCGGCCACCGGCACGAAGTCATAGCGGTCCGCGCCCAGGCCATGAAGCCAGATAACACAGGCGTCTGCGGGCTTTTTAGGGTCGAGGATAAGAGGCTCGGTCATGGTTGCTCCATCGGTGTGCAGGCGCGCCATCACGGTGCGCGGCTGAAGTGCGAGTTCGTTTAACGTTTGGCGAAAATGTCTATTGCTTGAACGATTTTTCTGAAAATAAGCGCGCATTTGTTCAGAGCGTATGAGTGGTACGCGCTTTGCTATGAGCTGTGGGCGCCACTGCGTATTTCCGGCGGTAACACTAACAGGCAACGGCCGTCGGGGGGATAGCAAAAAGCCTGAAGGTGAAGCGAGACAAGGAGTTCAGCAGCTCACGTGAGCGCTTCAGTTTGAAGGTTCGTGCGATGTACCCATCGCTCAAGACTTATGCCGCTTGACCTCATTTAAAGCCAACACGGGTCAACAGTGCCTCACAAGGGGGCGGCGGGTCTTGTTCAAACACAATAAAAGCAACACTTGGAGGTTTGAATGAAGCAGTTGAAATCCACTTTGGCCCTGGCCACAGCAGTCGTTGTCCTCGGCATGAGCGGTTTTGCCCAGGCGGGCGCAACGCTGGACAGCGTGAAGAAGAAAGGCTTTGTGCAATGCGGAGTGAGTGATGGGCTGCCCGGTTTTTCGGTGCCGGATGCGTCCGGGAAAATTCTCGGGATTGACGCGGACATTTGCCGCGCCGTGGCCGCCGCTGTGTTTGGCGACGCGACCAAGGTCAAGTTCAGCCAGTTGAATGCCAAAGAGCGGTTTACGGCGCTGCAATCGGGCGAGGTGGATGTACTGTCGCGCAACACCACCTGGACCAGCTCCCGTGACGCGGGCATGGGCATGGTGTTCGCCGGCGTGACGTACTACGACGGCGTGGGGTTTTTGGTGAATAAAAAACTGGGCGTCAACAGTGCCAAGGAACTGGACGGCGCCACCATTTGCATTCAGGCGGGCACCACCACGGAGCTTAATGTCTCTGATTACTTCCGCGCCAATAACCTCAAGTACACCCCCATCACGTTTAACACCTCTGACGAAAGCGCCAAGTCGCTGGAGAGCGGGCGCTGTGATGTGTTGACCTCCGACAAATCGCAGCTGTACGCGCAGCGCAGCAAACTGGCGACGCCGAACGATTACGTGGTGCTGCCGGAAACCATATCCAAGGAGCCCTTGGGGCCAGTGGTGCGCAAAGGCGATGAGG
Source organism: Pseudomonas lundensis (assembly GCF_015377145.2). Taxonomy (NCBI): domain Bacteria; kingdom Pseudomonadati; phylum Pseudomonadota; class Gammaproteobacteria; order Pseudomonadales; family Pseudomonadaceae; genus Pseudomonas; species Pseudomonas lundensis. Next base: position 3,802,873 of record NZ_CP062158.2, on the reverse strand, counting down.
ACTGGTTCAGCATCGTCAAATGGACCCTTTACGCCATGCTCAATGCAGAAGAAGCGGGCATCACCTCCCAGAACGTGGTCGCGGAAGCCAAATCGACGAAAAACCCGGATGTCGCGCGGCTGTTGGGTGCCGACGGTGAATACGGCAAAGACTTGAAGCTGCCCAAAGATTGGGTCGTGCAGATTGTCAGTCAGGTCGGCAACTACGGCGAAGTGTTTGAGCGCAACCTCGGCAAAAGCACCCCTCTGGCCATCGACCGCGGCCTCAATGCCTTGTGGAACAACGGTGGCATCCAATACGCACCCCCTGTGCGCTGATAGCGCTGTCACCCGGCCGCCACCTGGCCGGGTGATGTTCTGTCCATTTTTTTCAGGGGTTCAACATGCAGACTAAAGTCGGCGCACTCAAGCCCAGGCTCAGCCTGAGCGATCCACGTGTGCGTGGGTGGGTATTTCAGATCGTCACCGTGGTGCTGGTGGTCTGGCTGGGCGGGTATCTGTTCGACAATACCCAGACCAATTTGCAGCACCGGGGCATTACGTCGGGGTTTGATTTTCTGGAGCGCAGTGCCGGGTTCGGCATCGCGCAACATTTGATCGATTACACCGAGTCCGACAGTTATGCCCGTGTATTTGTCATCGGCCTGCTCAATACCTTGCTGGTTTCGGCCATTGGCGTGGTCTTGGCGACGATACTGGGTTTCATCATTGGCATCGCGCGGCTGTCACCCAACTGGATGATCAACAAGCTGGCGACGGTCTATGTCGAGGTGTTTCGCAACATTCCGCCACTGCTGCAAATCCTGTTCTGGTATTTCGCGGTGTTCCTGACCATGCCGCTGCCGCGCAACAGTCACACCATTGCAGACACCTTCTACATGAGCAGCCGCGGGCTGAACATGCCCGCCGCGATTGGCACCGAGGCGTTCTGGCCGTTTGTCATCAGTGTCGTGCTGGCAATCGCGGCGGTGGTGCTGATGGTGCGTTGGGCCAACAAGCGCTTCGAAGACACCGGGGTGCCGTTTCATAAATTCTGGGCGGCCGTGGCGCTGTTGGTGGTGATTCCGGGCATCTGCGTGTGGCTGACCGGCAGTCCGGTGCACTGGGAAATGCCGCAGCTCAAGGGCTTCAATTTCGTCGGTGGCTGGGTGCTGATCCCGGAGCTGCTGGCCCTGACCCTCGCGCTCACGGTGTACACCGCTGCGTTTATCGCTGAAATCGTGCGCTCGGGCATCCAGTCAGTCAGCCACGGCCAGACCGAGGCGGCGCATTCGCTGGGCCTGAAGTCGGGGCCGACGCTGCGCAAGGTGATCATCCCCCAGGCGTTGCGGGTGATTATTCCGCCCCTGACCAGCCAATACCTGAACCTGGTGAAAAACTCGTCACTGGCGGCGGGTATCGGTTATCCGGAGATGGTGTCGCTGTTCGCAGGGACGGTGCTCAATCAGACCGGTCAGGCGATCGAGGTCATTGCCATCACCATGAGCGTGTACCTGGCCATCAGCCTCAGCATTTCGCTGCTGATGAACCTGTACAACACGCGCATTGCGCTGATCGAACGGTGAGGGCGCGACCATGACGACTCATGTTTTCAAACCGGACTTGCCTCCACCGGGCACACGCATCGGCCTGCTGGCATGGGCACGGGCCAATCTGTTTTCCAGTGCGTTCAACACCGTGCTGACACTGCTTGCGTGTTATCTGGTGTGGCTGATCGTACCGCCATTGCTGAGCTGGGCGATTGTCGATGCCAACTGGGTGGGCACCACCCGTGAGGACTGCACCAAAGACGGCGCATGTTGGGTGTTTATCCAGCAACGCTTCGGTCAATTCATGTATGGCTACTACCCGCAGGCCTTGCGCTGGCGCGTGGACCTCAGCGTCTGGCTGGCGGTGCTGGGAGCCGCGCCGCTGTTCGTTTCGCGCTTGCGGCACAAGGCTGTCTACGGCGTGGTCTTTTTGGTGGTGTACCCGCTGCTGGCCTACGCCTTGCTGCACGGTGGTTATTGGGGCTTGAGCCCGGTGGCCACCAGCCAGTGGGGTGGCCTGATGCTGACCCTGGTGATTGCCACGGTGGGCATTGCGGGCGCGCTGCCACTGGGGATTTTGCTGGCGCTGGGGCGCCGCTCCGACATGCCCGCCATCCGCGTGCTGTGCGTGACCTTCATCGAGTTCTGGCGCGGGGTGCCGCTGATCACCGTGTTGTTCATGTCGTCAGTGATGCTGCCGCTGTTTCTGCCCGAAGGCATGAACTTCGACAAGCTGCTGCGGGCGTTGATCGGGGTGATTCTGTTCCAGTCGGCTTACGTGGCTGAAGTGGTGCGCGGCGGGTTGCAAGCGATCCCCAAGGGTCAGTACGAGGCCGCGGCGGCCATGGGCCTGGGGTACTGGCGCAGTACCGGGCTGGTGATTCTGCCGCAAGCCTTGAAGCTGGTGATCCCCGGCATCGTCAACACCTTTATTGCCCTGTTCAAGGACACCAGCCTGGTCATCATCATTGGCCTGTTTGACCTGCTCAACAGCGTCAAGCAAGCGGCTGCGGACCCCAAATGGCTAGGCATGGCGACCGAAGGGTATGTGTTCGCCGCTCTGGTGTTCTGGATTTTCTGTTTCGGCATGTCCCGCTACTCCATGCACCTGGAGCGCAAGCTGGACACCGGCCACAAGCATTAGGAGACGCGCATCATGAGTGAAGCCATCAAACAGACTGCCGAGTCGCAAGGCATCATCCAGATGCTCGGGGTGAACAAATGGTACGGCCAGTTCCATGTGCTTAAAGACATCAACCTCACGGTTCAGCCGGGGGAGCGGATCGTGCTGTGCGGCCCGTCGGGCTCTGGCAAATCCACCACCATCCGTTGCCTCAATCGCCTTGAAGAGCACCAACAGGGGCGCATCGTGGTGGATGGCGTCGAGCTGACCAATGACCTCAAACAGATCGAAAGTGTGCGCCGTGAGGTGGGCATGGTGTTTCAGCACTTCAACCTGTTCCCGCACCTGAGCATCCTGCAAAACTGCACGCTGGCCCCGATGTGGGTGCGCAAGATGCCCAAGCGTGAAGCCGAAGCAATAGCCATGCATTATCTGGAACGGGTGCGCATCCCCGAGCAGGCGCACAAGTACCCAGGGCAATTGTCCGGTGGTCAGCAGCAGCGCGTGGCGATTGCCCGGGCCTTGTGCATGAAGCCCAAGATCATGTTGTTTGACGAGCCGACGTCAGCGCTGGACCCGGAAATGGTCAAGGAGGTGCTCGACACCATGATCGGCCTGGCGCAAGACGGCATGACGATGCTCTGCGTGACCCATGAAATGGGCTTTGCCCGGACCGTGGCGAATCGGGTGATCTTCATGGATAAAGGCGAAATCGTTGAGCAAGCCGCCCCCAATGATTTCTTCGACAACCCGCAAAATGACCGGACCAAGCTGTTCCTGAACCAGATCCTGCACTAAGCCTGTAGCACTACCCGCAGGCTGCGCGCTGTTACCTCCTCAAAAGCGTGCAGCCTGCGGCCGCGACTCCCCACACTCCCGGTTTGCCCCCGGCGTCTTCGTCTGGCTAAGATGTCCCGAATCTGTTGAGGCCCGCGCCACGTACCCCAGTGGCGATCTCAATACCGACATCGGCTGCGACCTGTCATTGCCCCTGCGCCTGATGAATGCCGCGTACACGCCTGCGCCAGCAAGCGGTGTGCCTGCATCGTCAGTGGCGTCAGCGGCCCGTTGCGTCACACAGTGAATACTCACCCGCGCCGCCCGTCGGTGTTCGATCGGCACATCGAACGGCTGGCCGCTGTCAAACAACAAGACCCTCAACGGGCGATGGCACTTAGCCGGACGTTGATCAATGAACCTTGAACCGGAGCAGGCCATGACGAGCAATCCGCCACACCCTAACGACCGCCTCGAACCCGTACGCCATCTGGAAGATCTGGATCAACTGCTGATTGATGCCGAGGCGGACGACGAGGGGGTCCAGCAAGCGTCTCCCGTGGTGCTGCGCCCCTGGCTGTTGTTGCTGGGGTTGGTGTTGGTGGCGTTGAACCTGCGCCCGGCGTTGTCGAGCATGGCGCCGCTGTTGGGGGAGGTGTCAGATCAATTGGGGTTGTCGGCCGCGCAAGCAGGCTTGCTGACCACCTTGCCGGTGTTGTGCCTCGGCATTTTTGCGCCCCTGGCGCCGATCCTGGCGCGGCGATTCGGCACCGAGCGGGTGGTGCTGGGCATCTTGCTGACCCTGGGCGGCGGTATTGTGTTGCGCAGTTGCCTGGGTGAGGTCGGGCTGTTCGCCGGAAGCATTCTGGCCGGTGCCAGCATCGGGGTGATCGGTGTGCTGTTACCGGGCATCATCAAGCGGGACTTCGCCGGGCATGCGGGCACCATGACGGGGGTCTACACCATGGCACTCTGTCTCGGCGCCGCGCTGGCGGCCGGGGCGACGGTCCCCCTGAGCCATTACTTCGGCAACAGCTGGGCGTTGGGACTGGGTTTTTGGGCGCTGCCGGCGGTGCTTGCCGCCGTCTTCTGGCTGCCGCAAGTCGGCAAGCGACAGGGCGCGCATAACGTGGCGTACCGGGTGCGCGGGTTGTTACGCGACCCGCTGGCGTGGCAGGTCACGCTTTATATGGGCTTGCAGTCGTCGTTGTCCTACATCGTGTTTGGGTGGCTGCCGTCGATCCTGATCGGCCGCGGGCTGACACCGACACAGGCGGGGCTGGTGATGTCCGGTTCGGTGATCGTGCAACTGGCCACCGCCTTGACGGCGCCCTGGCTGGCCACCCGGGGTAAGGATCAACGCGTCGCCATTGTGCTGGTGATGGGCATGACCCTGGCCGGACTGTTTGGCTGCCTGTACGCCCCCCTGGACGGATTGTGGGGCTGGGCCATCGTGCTGGGCCTGGGGCAGGGCGGCACCTTCAGCCTGGCGCTGACCCTGATCGTGTTGCGTTCGCGAGACGCTCACGTGGCGGCCAACCTGTCAGGGATGGCGCAAGGCATCGGCTACACCGTGGCGTCGATGGGCCCGTTTGCCGTGGGGCTGGTTCACGAATTGACCGGTGGTTGGGACGCCCTGGGCTGGATTTTCGGCGTTGTGGGCATCGGTGCAATCATTGCCGGGCTGGGGGCAGGGCGTGCGAAATTCGTCAATGTCGTCAGCGAGAAGGTCTGAAGCCATAGAGTTTCTGCTCATGTCGGATTATCGTGCACGAATTCCACCTGCACGGACCCCGTCATGAGCCAAGCCCACCACGCGTTGATCACGCGCTTTTATCAAGCATTCCAGCAATTGGATGCTGAAACCATGGCGCAGTGTTACACCGAAGACGTGCTGTTCAGCGATCCGGTGTTCGGTGAACTGAGGGGGCAGGATGCGCGCGACATGTGGCGCATGCTCACGTCTCGGGCCAAGGACTTCACCCTCAGCTTCAACACCGTGCAGGCTGACGATCAGCAGGGCAGTGCGCACTGGGTGGCCACCTATGTGTTCAGCCAGACCGGGGCGATTGTCATCAATGACATCCAGGCACGCTTTGTGTTTCGCGACGGCAAAATCTGCGAGCACCATGACCATTTCGACCTGTGGCGCTGGTCGCGTCAGGCGCTGGGCATCAAAGGCACGCTGCTGGGATGGACGCCGCTGGTGAAAAATGCGATCCGCGCCCAGGCGAGAAAGGGGCTCAAGGCTTTTCAGGCGCGCGCTCAAGGGCTGTAACCGTGATGGCAATAACGCAATCTTGCGAAGCGACAGCGACGAGCAAGCCCTGGTTTGTGTACCTGGTGCGGGCCGCCAACGGGGCGTTGTATTGCGGTATCAGCGATGACCCGCATAAGCGGTTTGCCAAGCATCAAAGCGGCAAGGGCGCGCGCTTCTTTGCATCCAGCCCGGCGGTGGCACTGGTGTATGTCGAATCCTGGCCCGACAAGGGCGAGGCGCTGCGTCAGGAGCGGCTGATCAAAAAGCTCAGGAAGAGCGCCAAAGAGTGTCTGGTGTCGAGCCAGTGCCGGCCCTGACCACCCTGACGCCGATCACGGTTTCACTGCGTCGAGGATCGCCTCGGGCTTGAAGTCACGGATCAGCGTGCCATTCACGTCGAGGATCGGAATCCCGCGTCCGCCCAATGCTTCATAGGCTTTGCGGGCGACGGGGTCCTTGTCGATATCGAATTCGGTGTAGGGGATGCCTTTTTCGTCGAGAAAGCGGCGGGTGGCTTTGCAGTACCCGCACCACTCGGTGGCGTAGAGCACGACCCGGGCGTTGGCCCGGGTCTGCTCGGCCACAACGCCCGAGGGATTGAGCACGCGCTCAATCTTGCCCCAGTTCTGAAAGATCACCACGACCACCAGCACGAACAGGACTTTTTTCAGGATCCCGTTGAACATTATTTATTGCGCTTGAGCTGGTCGAGCAGTTGGGTCGGCAAGCCCTTGAGGATCAGCGTGCCCGCCTCTTCGTCGAACTCCACCTTGGAGCCCAGCAAGTGCGCTTCAAAACTGATCGACAGGCCCTCGGCGCGGCCAGTGAAGCGGCGGAACTGGTTAAGGGTGCGTTTGTCGGCCGGGATTTCCGGCGAGAGGCCGTAGTCCTTGTTCCGGATGTGGTCGTAAAACGCTTTTGGGCGTTCTTCGTCGATCAGTTCGGAGAGTTCTTCAAGGCCCATCGGTTCACCGATTTTGGCCTGGCTGCTGGCGTAATCGACCAGGGTTTTGGTTTTTTCGCGTGCCGACTCTTCGGGCAGGTCTTCGCTTTCCACGAAATCGCTGAAGGCTTTAAGCAGGGTGCGGGTTTCGCCCGGCCCGTCGACGCCTTCCTGGCAGCCGATGAAGTCGCGGAAATACTCGGACACTTTTTTGCCGTTCTTGCCTTTGATGAACGAGATGTACTGCTTGGACTGTTTGTTGTTCTGCCACTCGGACAGGTTGATCCGCGCCGCGAGGTGCAACTGGCCCAGGTCCAGATGGCGCGACGGGGTCACGTCCAGTTCTGCGTTCACCGCCACGCCTTCGCTGTGGTGCAGCAGGGCGATGGCCAGATAGTCGGTCATGCCCTGTTGGTAGTGGGCGAACAACACATGCCCGCCCACCGACAGGTTGGACTCTTCCATCAGTTTTTGCAGGTGCTCGACCGCCACGCGGCTGAAGGCCGTGAAGTCGGTGCCGCCGTCCAGATACTCCTTGAGCCAGCCGCTGAACGGATGCGCGCCGGATTCGGCATGGAAAAAGCCCCAGGCCTTGCCTTGTTTGGCGTTATAGCTTTCGTTGAGGTCCGCCAGCATGTTCTCGATGGCCTGCGACTCGGCCAGTTCGCTGTCGCGGGCGTGGAGAACAGCGGGCGTACCGTCGGGTTTTTTCTCAATCAGATGAACGATGCAATGACGGATCGGCATGGGCTTCTCGGCGAGTTATCAGAAGACAGGGGGCAGGCCCCGCAAAAGCGGCAAGTGTAACGCACCTGAGCCTTTGGACGGCCTTCGCACCGGGGTTTAGGGGGCTTCTGTCGGCCGGGAGGCGTTTTTTTACGGTTTTAACGCGATAAAGCTGACCAAATGGGCAGGTAGAGGCGGATATTTGGCCGTCTCTGTGCTAGTTTTGCCCCGTCTTGCGCCGGGTAACGGCGCAAAGCGCGGATTCAGCATGTGTCAGGTCGAACCAAACCCTGTTTCAGCACTCTACATCCGCGATTCGTCGTGAAAGCAAACGGGCGTGCCAGACCCTAACTATCTGGCTCGATAGCTGACTTTGCACTCTGCAAACCAAATGAATTTGATAGGGAAGGAACATCTCAATGGCTATTACTAAAGACCAACTGATCGCCGATATCGCTGAAGCTATCGACGCGCCGAAAACTACCGCGCGTAACGCTCTGGACCAACTGGCTCAGATCGTTGCTGATCAATTGGAAAATGGCGGCGAAATCACTCTGCCAGGTATTGGCAAACTGAAAGTGACCGAGCGTCCTGCCCGTACTGGCCGTAACCCTTCGACTGGCGCAGCCATCGAAATCGCTGCCAAGAAAGTGATCAAGCTCGTTGTGGCCAAAGGCCTGACTGACGCTGTAAACAAGTAAGACACTTGTTAAAAAGCCGCGCCCCGGAGTGATCCGGAGCGCGGCTTTTTTGTGCGCGCAAGTTGGGGGGTTATTTCCAGTTCTTTTCGCGCCACAGTTGCTGCTGTTCTTTGTCGTGGAAGGTCCAGGCCACAAAGCGGCTTTGCTTGTTGCCCTGAGACATGTCCACCACCTGGCTCTCGCGCACACCGGCTTTTTTCAGGGCGGTCTGGATGGCGGGCAGGTTGGACGCCTTGGACACCAGTGTGCTGAACCACAGCACCTGACGGCCCACTTGCACGCTTTCGCGGATCAGCTGCGTGACAAAGCGCTGCTCGCCGCCTTCACACCACAACTCGGCGGCCTGGCCGCCAAAGTTCAGGACCGGCAACTTGCGTTTCGGGTCTGCCTTGCCCAGTGCGCGCCATTTACGCTCGCTGCCGCGCTGTGCTTCGTCCAGTGAGGCGTGGAACGGCGGGTTGCACATGCTCAGGTCAAAGCGTTCGCTGCTTTCCAGCACATCCAGCAGGATCTTCTGCGGGTTGGGCTGCTGGCGCAGGCTGATGGCTTTGTTCAGACCATTGGATTGCACGATGGCCTTGGCCGCTTTCAGGGCGATGGTGTCAACTTCCGTGCCGAGGAACTGCCAGCGGTAATCGCTATGGCCGATCAGCGGGTACACGCAGTTGGCGCCCATGCCGATGTCCAGCACGCGCACGCTCGGGCCACGCGGAATCACGCCGTCATTGAGGGTGGCCAGCAGGTCCGCCAGAAAATGCACGTAATCGGCGCGCCCCGGGACTGGCGGGCACAGGTAGTCGGCCGGGATGTCCCAGTGGGCAATGCCGTAGAAGGCCTTGAGCAGGGCGCGGTTGAATACGCGCACGGCGTCCGGGTTGGCGAAGTCGATGCTCTCTTTGCCGTACGGGTTGATGATCACGAACTGGCCCAGTTCGGGGCACACCGAGATCAGCTGCGGGAAGTCGTAACGGCCCTGATGGCGATTGCGCGGGTGCAGGCTCGGTTTGACCCGCGGTGCGGCCGGTTTGGCTTCGCCGGGCGCCTTGGGTTTGTGGCGTGTGGCTTTGGAAGTGCGTGGGGTTGTCATGTTCAATTCATTCCACAAAAGCAATCGCGGGCAAGCCCCGAGGCTCCCTCAGGAGCATCAGGCCTTGCCCGCGATCAGGTGCGCAGCGTGTTTACAGGCTGGAAATCCGCGCGTGCTGTTCTGCCAACTTGCTCAAAGCCTGTTCGGCTTCGGCCAATTTGGCGCGTTCCTTGTCGATGACTTCGACCGGGGCCTTGTCAACGAACGCGGCGTTGGAGAGTTTCCCGCCTACGCGGGCCACTTCGCCGTGCAAACGCTGGATTTCCTTGTCCAGGCGCGCCAGTTCTGCATCCTTGTCGATCAAGCCAGCCATCGGCACCAGCACTTCCATCTCGCCCACCAGTGCGGTGGCTGACAGAGGGGCTTCGGCGCCGTCTTGCAGCACGGTGATCGATTCGAGTTTAGCCAGCTTTTTCAGCAAGGCATCGTTCTCGGCCAGACGGCGCTGGTCTTCGGCGTTGACGTTTTTCACGTACAACTGCAACGGCTTGCCGGGACCGATGTTCATTTCGCCGCGGATGTTGCGCACGCCGAGCATCAGGCCCTTGAGCCATTCGATGTCATCTTCGGCAGCCTGATCGATGCGTGCTTCGTTCGCCACCGGCCACGGTTGCAGCATGATGGTCTTGCCTTCAACGCCCGCCAGCGGCGCGATGCGCTGCCAGATTTCTTCGGTGATGAACGGCATGAACGGATGCGCCAGGCGCAACGCGACTTCCAGCACGCGCACCAGTGTGCGACGGGTACCGCGCTGACGTTCTACCGGCGCGTTTTCGTCCCACAGTACCGGCTTGGACAGTTCGAGGTACCAGTCGCAGTACTGGTTCCAGATGAACTCGTACAGGGCTTGTGCCGCGAGGTCGAAACGGAACTGGTCGAGGTGACGGGTCACTTCGGCTTCTGTGCGCTGCAACTGCGAAATGATCCAGCGATCGGCCAGCGACAATTCGTAGGCTTCGCCGTTCTGGCCGCAGTCTTCGCCCTTGTCCAGCACGTAACGGGCAGCGTTCCAGATCTTGTTGCAGAAGTTGCGGTAGCCTTCGACGCGACCCATGTCGAACTTGATGTCACGACCGGTTGAGGCCAGCGAGCAGAAGGTGAAGCGCAGGGCGTCGGTGCCGTAGCTGGCGATGCCGTCCGCGAATTCGTCGCGGGTCTGCTTCTCGATTTTCTTCAGCAGCTTGGGCTGCATCAGGCCCGTGGTGCGTTTGGCCACCAGGTCTTCGAGTTCGATACCGTCGATGATGTCCAGCGGGTCCAGTACGTTGCCTTTGGACTTGGACATCTTCTGGCCCTGGCCGTCACGCACCAGGCCGTGAACGTACACGGTCTTGAACGGCACTTGCGGGGTGCCGTCTTCGTTTTTCACCAAATGCATGGTGAGCATGATCATCCGGGCTACCCAGAAGAAAATGATGTCGAAGCCGGTGACCAGCACGTCGGTCGAGTGGAAGGTTTTCAGCGCGTCGGTTTTTTCCGGCCAGCCGAGGGTGGAGAACGTCCACAGGCCCGAGCTGAACCAGGTGTCGAGCACGTCGTTGTCCTGTTGCAGCGCAACGTCCGGGCCCAGGTTGTTTTTGGCACGGACTTCGGCTTCGTCGCGACCGACATACACCTTGCCCGACTCGTCGTACCAGGCCGGGATCCGGTGGCCCCACCACAGCTGACGGCTGATGCACCAGTCCTGGATGTCACGCATCCACGAGAAGTACATGTTTTCGTATTGCTTGGGCACGAACGCGATGCGACCGTCTTCAACCGCGGCGATGGCCGGTTCGGCCAGCGGTTTGGTGGACACGTACCACTGGTCGGTCAGCCACGGCTCGATGATCGTGCCGGAACGGTCGCCCTTCGGTACTTTCAGGGCGTGGTCGTCAACGCTGACCAGCAGGCCGGCTTCGTCAAAGTCCGCGACGATCTGCTTGCGCGCTTCGAAGCGGTCCAGACCGGCGTATTTGGCCGGCAGGGTGCCGTCAATGGTCTCGTTCAGTGTGCCGTCAAGGTTGAACACTTGAGCGGCAGGCAAGACCTTGGCGTTTTTGTCGAAGATGTTCAGCAGTGGCAGGTTGTGGCGCTTGCCGACTTCGTAGTCGTTGAAATCGTGGGCCGGGGTGATTTTCACGCAGCCGGTGCCGAATTCAGGGTCGCAGTAATCGTCAGCGATGATTGGAATGCGGCGGCCAACCAGCGGCAGTTCGACGAACTTGCCGATCAGGGCCTGGTAGCGCTCATCGTTCGGGTTCACCGCAACGGCGGCGTCACCGAGCATGGTTTCGGGACGCGTGGTCGCCACGATCAGGTAGTCGTTGCCTTCAGCGGTCTTGGCGCCGTCGGCCAACGGGTACTTGAGGTTCCACAGGAAACCTTTCTCGTCGTGGTTTTCCACTTCAAGGTCGGAAATCGCCGTGTGCAATTTGGTGTCCCAGTTGACCAGGCGCTTGCCACGGTAGATCAGGCCATCTTCGTGCAGGCGAACGAACGCTTCTTTTACGGCTTCGGACAAGCCGTCGTCCATGGTGAAGCGCTCGCGGCTCCAGTCGACGGACGAGCCCAGGCGACGGATCTGACGGCTGATGTTGCCGCCGGACTGGTCTTTCCATTCCCAGATCTTGTCGAGGAATTTCTCGCGACCCAGGTCGTGGCGGTTCAGGCCCTGGGCTTCGATTTGGCGCTCAACCAGCATTTGCGTCGCGATACCGGCGTGGTCGGTGCCCGGCTGCCACAGGGTATTACGGCCCTGCATGCGGCGGAAACGGATCAGGGCGTCCATGATCGCGTTGTTGAAACCGTGCCCCATGTGCAGGCTGCCGGTAACGTTAGGCGGCGGGATCATGATGGTGTACGGGTCGCCCGCGCCTTGCGGGGCAAAATAGTTTTCTTCTTCCCAGGTTTTGTACCAGGAAGTTTCAATGGCGTGCGGCTGGTAGGTCTTATCCATGCGCGGCGGGACCCTATTGGCATTAATTCAGGAAAGCCGGCAAGTATAGCGGGGCGGGACGCATAGGGCGAGTTGTGCGCGGCGATTACAGGTCATCAGGCGCTCAGGGATCGGGCATCAGTTTTGATGCTGGCTGATCAGGCGCTCCATGTGTGCGTCGAGGCGGCGTTTGATTTCGGATTCGATGTGCGGGGCATAGTCGTTGATGACGTCTTGCATGATCGCTTGCGCGGCCGTGCGCAGCTCTCTGTCCAGATGGACCAGCAAGGCGTCGGGGGCCTTGTCGACGGCAGGCGCACTGGCGAGCGGTGGTTGCGCGGCTGGCACGGGCGCAGGTGTGGGTTCAAAGACCTCGTCCAGCAAGGGGATCTGCGTGCCTTGTTCGCCGACCATCTCGGTCAGCAGCGGCGGTTGCAGGCCTTCGTCGTCCAGCAGTTGGCGAATGGACTCAAGATCATCGAGCAGGTGTGCAGCTTTTTTCGGCGAATTGGGGGTGTCCATCGTGTGCTCAGAGTCGTTGTAACTTGTGGTCTTGCAGAGGATAGCCCTGTTCACGGTAGAAACGGAAACTCTCCCGTGCCGCCAGTCGAACGGCGGGGTCTTCGACCACGACTTCCGCCACGCGGGCGAAACGCTTGAAGGATTCGGGGACTTTCAGGTCCAGATTGATCAGCAGGTCCTGATGGCTGGCAGGCGCATCGGCTATGCCCATGACGATCACGCCATCGGGTTCGTCTTCGGCGTGGCTATGGGGCACAAAACTCTCGCCCTTGAAGCGCCACAGGCGTTGATCGAGGTCGTCGCGCTGAGCCGCGTCGCTGCAGTGCAGGTACACCCGATGCCCGAGACGCCAGGCTTTTTCGGTGAGTTTGCAGGCGAAATCCAGCCGCGCTGCCGGGTCTGCGCTGGGCAGGATATAAAAGTCGACTTTGGTTTTTTCAGAGGTCATTGCGGTTCCTGAATCGGGGCTGCGCCGCCCTCAAGCGGCGCAGCCTGCGATCAACAGTGTCAAGCGTTGGCGCGATCGAGCAGGTATTGCGTCAGCAATGGCACGGGACGGCCGCTGGCGCCTTTGTCCTTGCCGCCACTGACCCAGGCCGTGCCCGCGATGTCCAGGTGAGCCCAGTGATAGGCCTTGGCAAAACGCGACAGGAAGCAGCCCGCGGTGATGGCGCCGGCTTTCGGGCCGCCGATGTTGGCCATGTCGGCAAACGGGCTGTCCAGTTGCTCCTGGTATTCGTCGAACAGCGGCAATGGCCATGCGCGGTCATCGGCTTGCTTGCCCGCGTCCAGCAGTTGCTCGATCAGTTCGTCGTTGTTGCCCATCAGGCCAGAGGTGTGCGCCCCGAGTGCGACCATGCAGGCGCCAGTCAGGGTGGCGATGTCGATCACCGCTTGTGGCTTGAAACGTTCGGCGTAGGTCAGGGCATCGCACAGCACCAGACGGCCTTCGGCATCGGTGTTGAGGATTTCAACGGTTTGACCGCTCATGGTGGTCACGATGTCGCCCGGACGGGCCGCGCCGCCACTGGGCATGTTTTCGGCGCAGGCCAGAATGCACACCAGATTGATCGGCAGTTTCAGTTCGAGCACGGCGCGCAGGGTGCCGAACACGCTGGCAGCACCGCCCATGTCGTACTTCATTTCATCCATGCCCGCGCCCGGCTTGAGGCTGATGCCGCCGGTGTCGAAGGTGATGCCTTTGCCCACCAGGACAAACGGTTTTTCGGATTTCTTGCCGCCCGCATAGTTCATCACGATCAGGCGGGGCGGTTGGTCGCTGCCCTGGCCAACGGCGTAGAACGCGCCCATGCCCAGGTCCTTGATTTTCTTCTCGTCGAGAATCTCGACCTTCAGGCCCTTGAACGTCTTGCCCAGGGTTTTGGCCTGTTCGGCCAGGAACGTCGGGTGGCAGATGTTCGGCGGCAGGTTGCCCAGGTCGCGGGTGAAGGACATGCCGGCAGCAATGGCTTGGGCGTGGGTCACGGCCAGCTGTACTTCCGCCTGCGCGGCCTTGATGGTCAGCAGGGTGATTTTTTTCAGGGCGCGGGGTTCGGCTTTCTGGCTTTTAAAGCGGTCGAACGTGTAATCGCCGTCTGCCAGGGTTTCGGCCAGCAGGCGCGTTTTGCCGTAGCTGTCGCGGCCCTTGACCACCAGTTCGTCGAGGGCAAAGACCGCCTCGCTGCCACCCAGGCCTTTAAGGACGCTCAGGGCGCCGCTGATGATTTTCCGGAACGGGCGGTCGCCCAATTCTTCGTCTTTACCCGTGCCCACTAGCAACACGCGCTCGGCTTTGATGTTGGGCAGGGTATGCAGCAACAGGCTTTGGCCGGTCTTGCCGGCGAGGTCGCCGCGCTTGAGGACTGCGCTGATCGCGCCGCCGGTGAGTTCGTCGAGGGCCTTGGCGGTCGGGCCGAGCTTGCGGCCTTCGCCGACGGCGACCACGAGAGTGGCCGTTTTCAACGTTTCTGGGCTAACGCTTTTTACAACCAGTTCCATGTCCGGGTCCCTGAATCAAATGGTCAACGTGCGCACAAACGCGTGGGTTTGAGTGCTTATGGATGAAACGCTTCACCTGTCTAAGCGGGGCTGCGTCTAGTCGGGCAGTTTGAACCCCGTCGGTCGCGGCTGACAACCCTTGCGTGGCCTGCAATGGCTGCTTTGTAACCTTGGGTAAGCAAGCGCAGTGACAGGCGAGGTCATTCACAGGATAATGCGCCATCTTTTTAGTCGGCCCGGCTCATCTATGATGAATGCCTGACCCACTGGTAACGCCGCTTGTTTGGCCGCCTTAGCCTGACGACCCTGGAGTGTCTGGTTTGATCGTCTTCCGTTATTTGTCCCGCGAAGTCCTGCTTACATTGAGCGCTGTCAGCGCTGTGCTGCTGGTCATCATCATGAGCGGTCGCTTCATCAAGTACCTGGCACAGGCTGCCTCTGGCGCTCTTGACCCGGGTTCCCTGTTCCTGATCATGGGCTTCCGTCTGCCGGGCTTCATGCAGCTGATTCTGCCGTTGGGGCTGTTTCTCGGTATTTTGCTGGCCTATGGCCGTCTGTACCTCGAAAGCGAAATGACCGTGCTTTCGGCCACGGGCATGAGCCAGCAGCGCCTGCTGGGCCTGACCATGATTCCGGCGGCGTTCGTGGCCCTGATCGTGGCCTGGCTGAGCCTGAGCCTGGCGCCGCAGGGTGCGAACCAGTTTCAGCTGTTGCTGAACAAGCAAGATGCACTGACCGAGTTCGACACGCTGGTGCCTGGGCGCTTCCAGGCGTTGAGCGACGGTTCGCGCGTGACCTACACCGAAGAGCTGACCAATGACCGGACCAACCTCTCGGGCGTGTTCATCTCGCAAAAAAGCCTGGGTCAGGACGCCAAGGACCGTAGCATCTCGGTGCTGGTGGCCGAAACAGGCCATCAGGAAGTCCGTCCCGATGGCAGTCGCTGGCTGATTCTCAATAATGGCTACCGCTATGACGGTAACCCGGGTCTGGCCGATTACCGCGCGATCAAGTACGACACCTATGGCGTGCTGTTGCCCAAGCCAGATGCCAGCGATGAAGTGACCGACCGCGACGCAATCCCGACCCTCGACCTGATTGGCAACCCCGAGCCGCGGGCAATTGCCGAGCTGCAATGGCGTATTTCATTGCCGCTGCTGGTGTTTATCGTGACCCTCATCGCCGTGCCGCTGTCACGCGTCAACCCGCGTCAGGGTCGCTTCCTCAAGCTGTTGCCGGCGATTCTTCTTTATATGGGTTACCTGACCATTCTGATCTCGGCCCGTGGTGCCCTGGAAAAAGGCAAGTTGTCGCCCACCCTGGGGCTGTGGTGGGTGCATGCGCTGTTCCTGGCCATTGGTCTGTTGTTGCTGTACTGGGAGCCGCTGCGCTTGAAGCTGGCTAGTCGCCGTAGCGTGAAGGAGATGACGCGTGGGTAAGCTCGACCGCTACATCGGTAGCAGCGTCTTTTTGGCGATCCTGGCTGTGCTGGGCATTATTTTGGGGCTGGCGTCGCTGTTTGCGTTTATCGACGAGACGGGCAACATCAGCGACAGCTATACCGTGATGGACGTGCTCAGCTACGTGCTGCTGACGGCACCGCGGCGCATGTATGACATGTTGCCAATGGCGGCGCTGATCGGCTGCCTGATCGGGCTGGGCAGTCTGGCCAGCAACAGCGAGCTGACCATCATGCGTGCGGCTGGGGTGTCCATCGGCCGTATCGTGTGGTCGGTCATGAAACCCATGCTGGTGCTGATGGTGGCGGGCGTGCTGGTGGGCGAATACGTGGCACCTGCCACTGAAACCATGGCGCAGGCCAATCGGGCGCTGGCGCTGGGCAGCGGTGATGCGCAAAGCTCCAAGCACGGTTTGTGGCACCGTCAGGGTGAAGAGTTCATCCACATCAACGCCGTCCAGCCGAACGGCACGCTGTTTGGCGTTACGCGCTACCGCTTTGACGACGAGCGCCACATGCTGTCGTCGAGCTTCGCCAAAAAGGCAGAGTTCGACAAAGATCACTGGCAGCTCACGGATGTGAATACCACGCTGTTCCATGACCGCAGCACTGAAGTGGTCAGCGCACCGGTGGAGCGTTGGGACGTGGCCTTGAGCCCGCAGTTGCTCAACACCGTGGTGATGGCCCCTGAGTCCCTGTCAATCAGCGGTCTGTGGAATTACATCCATTACCTGAAAGACCAGGGTTTGAACAACGGTCGTTACTGGCTGGCATTTTGGGTCAAGGTGTTGCAGCCGCTGGTCACTGCCGCGCTGGTGTTGATGGCGATTTCCTTCATTTTCGGCCCGTTGCGCTCGGTGACCCTGGGGCAGCGTGTGTTTACCGGCGTGCTGGTGGGCTTCACGTTCAAGATCGCGCAAGACCTTCTCGGGCCGTCCAGTCTGGTGTTTGGCTTCTCCCCGCTGTTTGCGGTGATATTGCCAGCCCTCATTTGCGCCCTGGCGGGCGTCTGGCTGTTGCGACGGGCGGGTTGATCGACCTGTAAAGCTCGAACCAAAAGCCTCTGTCCCGCGACAGGGGCTTTTTTGTGGGGGAGCATTGGCCTGTAAACGTGACGCTCGTCGCGATCACAGGTACAATTCCCGGCTATTTTTCGGCGGGCAGTCTGCCTGCGACTTTTTTTGAGTGTTGACCCGTGAGTGATTTGAGTCATATCCGCAATTTCTCCATCATCGCCCACATTGACCATGGCAAGTCGACGCTGGCCGATCGTTTCATCCAGATGTGCGGCGGCCTGACTGCCCGTGAAATGGAAGCCCAGGTGCTGGACTCCATGGACCTCGAGCGTGAGCGCGGGATCACCATCAAGGCCCACAGCGTTACTCTGTATTACAAGGCGCAAGACGGTAATACCTACCAGTTGAACTTCATTGACACCCCCGGCCACGTTGACTTCACCTATGAAGTCAGCCGTTCGCTGGCGGCCTGTGAAGGTGCCTTGCTGGTGGTCGATGCGGGGCAGGGCGTAGAGGCCCAGTCCGTCGCCAACTGCTACACCGCTATCGAGCAGGGCCTTGAGGTCATGCCGGTTCTGAACAAGATCGACCTGCCGCAAGCCGATCCTGATCGGGTGAAGGAAGAAATCGAGAAGATCATCGGTATCGATGCCACCGACGCCGTAACGTGCAGCGCCAAGACCGGCCTGGGCGTCGATGAAGTGCTCGAGCGTCTGGTGCACACCATTCCTGCACCGACCGGCAACATCGAAGATCCGCTGCAAGCGTTGATCATCGACTCTTGGTTCGACAACTACCTGGGCGTTGTGTCCCTGGTTCGCGTGCGCCACGGCCGTGTGAAAAAGGGCGACAAGATTCTGGTCAAGTCCACCGGCAAGATCCACCTGGTGGACAGCGTTGGTGTATTCAACCCCAAGCACACGGCGACCGCCGACCTCAAAGCCGGTGAAGTAGGTTTCATCATCGCGGGTATCAAGGACATTCACGGCGCGCCAGTGGGCGACACCCTGACCTTGAGTTCCACCCCGGATGTGGACGTCCTGCCCGGCTTCAAACGCATTCAGCCGCAGGTGTACGCCGGTCTGTTCCCGGTCAGCTCCGACGACTTCGAAGACTTCCGCGATGCGCTGCAAAAGCTCACGCTGAACGACTCGTCGCTGCAATACACCCCGGAAAGCTCCGACGCACTGGGCTTCGGCTTCCGTTGCGGCTTCCTCGGCATGCTGCACATGGAGATCATTCAGGAGCGCCTGGAGCGCGAGTACGACCTGGACCTGATCACCACCGCGCCAACCGTTATTTTCGAGTTGCTGCTCAAGACCGGTGAAACGATTTACGTCGACAACCCGTCCAAGCTGCCGGACCTGTCCATGATTGAAGACATGCGCGAGCCTATCGTGCGTGCCAACATTCTTGTGCCTCAAGAGCACCTGGGCAACGTCATTACCCTGTGCATTGAGAAGCGTGGCGTTCAACACGACATGCTGTTCCTGGGCACACAGGTACAAGTGACCTACGATTTGCCGATGAACGAA
Source organism: Pseudomonas lundensis (assembly GCF_015377145.2). Lineage (NCBI taxonomy): Bacteria > Pseudomonadati > Pseudomonadota > Gammaproteobacteria > Pseudomonadales > Pseudomonadaceae > Pseudomonas > Pseudomonas lundensis. The sequence goes on along the minus strand of NZ_CP062158.2, from coordinate 3,784,281 downwards.
GTGGTTCTGGACTTCTTCGACCGTCTCAAATCCACCAGTCGCGGCTATGCTTCGCTCGATTACCACTTTGACCGTTACCAGTCTGCCAACCTGGTGAAGCTCGACGTGCTGATCAACGGTGAAAAGGTCGATGCACTGGCCTTGATCGTTCACCGTGACAACGCTCACTACAAAGGGCGTGCACTGACCGAAAAAATGAAAGAACTGATTCCGCGTCAGATGTTCGATGTCGCCATTCAGGCCGCCATTGGCGGGCAGATTGTGGCGCGAACCACTGTCAAGGCACTCAGAAAGAACGTACTGGCCAAATGCTACGGTGGTGACGTTAGCCGTAAGCGCAAGCTGCTGGAAAAGCAAAAGGCCGGTAAAAAACGCATGAAGCAAGTGGGTAACGTGGAAATTCCACAAGAAGCCTTCCTTGCAGTGCTCAGGTTGGATAGTTAGGTCCTATGTCACTAAATTTCCCGCTGTTGCTGGTCATTGCTGTAGCCGTCTGCGGTTTGCTGGCGCTGCTCGATCTGGTCTTCCTGGCGCCTCGCCGGCGCAAGGCTGTTGCCAACTATCAGGCCAGCGTCCAGCCGGCCGATATGCAGGTGGTCGAGAAGCTCAACAAAGAACCGCTGCTGGTTGAATACGGCAAGTCGTTTTTCCCGGTGTTGTTCATCGTGCTGGTGCTGCGTTCGTTTCTGGTTGAGCCGTTCCAGATTCCGTCCGGCTCGATGAAGCCGACGCTGGACGTGGGCGACTTCATTTTGGTGAACAAGTTTTCTTACGGGATCCGCCTGCCGGTGATCGACAAGAAAGTCATCGAAGTGGGTGATCCGCAGCGGGGCGATGTGATGGTGTTTCGCTACCCGAGCGATCCGACCGTCAACTACATCAAGCGTGTAGTGGGCCTGCCGGGCGACAAGATCCGTTACACCAGCGACAAAAAGCTCTACGTCAACGATCAATTGGTTGCCGAGACGCTGGTGGGGGCCGAGCCCGGCACGCTGGGCAGCGCACAACTGTACAAAGAGAAACTGGGCGAAGTGGAGCACATGATCCGCAAGGAAATGAGCCGCTACCGCACACCGCCTGATCATGAATGGACGGTTCCGGCCGGGCATTACTTCATGATGGGTGACAACCGCGACAATTCGAACGACAGCCGTTATTGGGATGATCCGAACATTCCCAAAGACGAGCTGGGCATGGTCCCCGACAAGAATATCGTCGGCAAGGCCTTCGCTGTTTGGATGAGCTGGCCCGAACCGAAAATGAGCCATTTGCCGAACTTCTCGCGAGTGGGTCTGATCAAGTAGCCAAAACGGCGCTGTTAATAACAGCGCCGAATGCTTTTCAGGTGGCCGTATAAATCGGCGGCCTGACGGTTCTTACAACCGCCGTGCAGCGTCAGGCACGGCGGCAACAGTATTCAGGATGTGGATTTGAACAAAGCGTTAAGTGCGACGGCGGCGAACAGCCTGTTCCCCGTCCATTTGCTATGCGATAAACGAGCATCACTGATCCCTAATATCGGTCCGGTGGTGACATTCGGCCACGAACTCAGCGTGGGTAAATCGTGAGTTTTTCATTAAATCGTTTAGAGCAGCAGCTCGGTTACACCTTCAAGGACCAGGAACTGATGGTTCTGGCCCTCACACACCGCAGCTTCGCGGGGCGCAATAACGAGCGTCTTGAGTTTCTCGGTGATGCGATCCTCAATTTTGTAGCCGGTGAAGCGCTGTTTGATCGCTTCCCGTTGGCTCGCGAAGGCCAGCTGTCGCGTTTACGTGCCCGCCTAGTCAAGGGCGAAACCCTCGCCGTACTGGCCCGTGGTTTCGAGTTGGGCGAGTACCTGCGCCTGGGCTCGGGCGAGCTGAAAAGCGGCGGGTTCCGTCGCGAGTCGATTCTGGCCGATGCCCTTGAAGCGCTGATCGGCGCCATCTACCTGGATGCGGGCATGGAAGTGGCCCGCGACCGCGTACTGGCCTGGCTGGCCAGCGAGTTCGAGACGTTGACCCTGGTCGACACCAACAAAGATCCGAAAACCCGACTGCAAGAGTTCCTGCAGTCGCGTGCCTGTGAGCTGCCGCGTTATGAAGTGGTGGATATCCAGGGCGAACCGCATTGCCGCACCTTCTTTGTAGAGTGCGAAATTGCCTTATTGAATGAAAAAAGCCGGGGTCAGGGTGTGAGCCGTCGCATTGCCGAACAGGTAGCGGCCGCTGCAGCACTGATTGCCCTTGGCGTGGAGAATGGCCATGACTGATTCAACTGCAACACGCTGTGGCTATGTCGCCATTGTTGGCCGACCAAACGTGGGTAAGTCCACGCTGCTCAACCATATCCTCGGTCAAAAGCTGGCGATCACTTCGCGCAAGCCGCAAACCACTCGTCACAACATGCTCGGCATTAAAACCGAAGGCAGTGTGCAGGCGGTTTACGTCGACACCCCGGGCATGCACAAGGGTGGCGAGAAAGCCCTGAACCGCTACATGAACAAAACCGCTTCGGCAGCGTTGAAAGACGTCGACGTGGTGATCTTTGTCGTGGACCGCACCAAGTGGACCGACGAAGACCAGATGGTACTGGAGCGCGTGCAGTACGTGACCGGCCCGCTGATCGTGGCGTTGAACAAGACCGATCGCATCGAAGACAAAGCCGAGATGATGCCGCACCTGAGCTGGCTGCAGGCGCAACTGCCGAACGCGCAGATCATCCCGATCTCGGCTCAGCACGGCCATAACCTGGACGCGCTTGAGCGTGTGATTGCCGATCACCTGCCGGAAAACGAGCATTTCTTCCCAGAAGACCAGATCACCGACCGCAGCAGCCGCTTCCTGGCCGCCGAGCTGGTCCGCGAAAAGATCATGCGCCAGATGGGTGCAGAACTGCCGTACCAGATCACCGTCGAAATCGAAGAGTTCAAGCAGCAGGGCAAAACCCTGCATATCCATGCCTTGATTCTGGTGGAGCGTGACGGCCAGAAAAAAATCATCATTGGCGACAAGGGTGAGCGCATCAAGCGTATTGGCACTGAAGCGCGCAAGGACATGGAGCTGCTATTCGACTCCAAAATCATGCTTAACCTGTGGGTGAAGGTGAAGGGTGGTTGGTCCGACGACGAGCGCGCCTTGCGTTCGTTGGGCTACGGCGACCTGTAACGGCAGCTTTTCATTCCCCCCGTTCCTGCAGGAACGGGGGGAGCAGCAGTGCTGCGTAGATGTGCTTTTACTTCCAGTCCCTCTTCCCCAAGAGGCAAGGTGAGGGCGCTTTTCGTTTTCACAGAGGCGTGCCTGCCATGTCCAGTTCCCCTCCTGCCGCGCAACTTGCCTACGTCCTGCACAGCCGCCCCTACCGTGAAACCAGTGCGCTGGTGGATTTCATCACGCCGCAAGGGCGTTTGCGGGCAGTGCTGCGCAGTGCGCGGGGCAAGGCCGGTTCGTTGGCGCGGCCTTTTGTCCCTCTGGAAATCGAGTTTCGCGGGCGCGGCGAGCTAAAAAACGTCGGGCGCATGGAGAGCGCCGGGGTGTCCACCTGGCTCAATGGCGAAGCGTTATTCAGCGGTCTTTATCTCAATGAATTGTTAGTGCGCTTGCTACCGGCTGAAGACCCGCACCCCGCGGTCTTTGATCACTACGCAGCCACCCTCCTGGCGTTGGCCGAAGGTCGACCGCTGGAACCTCTGCTACGGGCCTTCGAATGGCGCTTGCTGGATGATTTGGGGTACGGGTTTTCGCTTTCTCGGGACATTCAGGGTGAGCCGATAGCCAGTGACGGCATGTACCGTTTGCAGGTCGATGCCGGGCTGGAGCGCATTTATCTGGTACAGCCGGGGTTGTTTCACGGCGCTGAGCTACAGGCCATGGCCGAGGCTGACTGGACCACCGCGGGTGCGTTGTCGGCGGCCAAGCGTTTGATGCGCCAGGCATTGGCGGTTCACTTGGCGGGCAAGCCCCTGGCCAGTCGTGAGTTGTTTCGCAAGCCCTGAATAGACCGGTATGCTGTGCGCCGAATCTTCAACTCTTCAGGAGAGCCCTCGTGACCCAAAGCAATCGCATCCTTCTCGGCGTGAATATCGACCACGTAGCCACGCTGCGTCAGGCTCGGGGCACGCGTTACCCTGATCCGGTCAAGGCCGCGCTGGACGCTGAAGAGGCGGGCGCCGATGGCATCACCGTGCACTTGCGTGAAGACCGCCGCCACATTCAAGAGCGCGACGTGTTGTTGCTCAAGGATGTGCTGCAAACCCGCATGAATTTCGAGATGGGCGTGACCGAAGAAATGATGGCGTTTGCCGAGCGCATTCGTCCGGCGCACATCTGTCTGGTGCCTGAAACCCGTCAGGAACTGACCACGGAGGGTGGGTTGGACGTGGCGGGGCAGGAAGCCCGGATTAAATCAGCGGTTGAGCGCTTGAGCCGGATTGGCTGTGAAGTGTCGCTGTTCATCGATGCCGATGAGCGTCAGATCGAGGCATCGAAGCGAGTCGGTGCGCCGGCGATTGAATTGCACACCGGTCGTTATGCCGATGCGCAAACCCCCGCCGAGGTGGCGCAAGAACTGCAACGGGTAGCGCAAGGCGTGGCCTGTGGTCTGGCTCAAGGGCTGATCGTCAATGCCGGGCATGGCCTGCATTACCACAACGTTGAGGCCGTGGCCGCCATCAAAGGCATCAATGAGCTGAACATCGGTCATGCGTTGGTGGCGCATGCCCTGTTCGTAGGCTTCAAATCAGCCGTCTCGGAAATGAAAGCGTTGATTGTGGCAGCCGCCAGGCACTGAGGGCATTTACGCTTTCAAGCGGCGCAAACTGCGCGGTGCGGGTGCGACAGGCACTTGATCGCCGGATAAGCCGCCTCGAACCGCAGCAGCAATGAAGAGCCGCCGCTACAGCTGGGGTTCTTCTTTGGGCTTGGTCTTGTCGATGCCGGGAATGTGCAGCTTGCTGTCAGCCGCCTGGTCGCCTTCAAGCTGCGGCTGCGTGGCCCATGTCAGGATGTCGTAGTAACGACGGATGTTGGCCACAAAGTGCACGGGCTCGCCGCCGCGGGCGTAGCCATAACGGGTTTTGCTGTACCACTGCTTCTGCGCAAGGCGGGGCAGCATCTTTTTGACGTCCAGCCACTTGTTCGGGTTCAGGCCTTCTTTCTGGGCCAGTTTGCGTGCGTCTTCCAGATGCCCGCCGCCGACGTTGTAGGCTGCCAGGGCAAACCAGGTACGATCTGGCTCCTGGATGTCGTCGTCCAGCTCGCTTTTGATCAGCGCCAGGTACTTAGCGCCGCCCTGAATGCTTTGCTTGGCATCCAGCCGATTGGCCACACCCATGGCCTGCGCCGTATTCTGCGTCAGCATCATCAGCCCGCGAACACCGGTTTTTGAGGTGACAGTCGGTTGCCACAGCGATTCCTGGTAGCCCATGGCCGCCAGCAGGCGCCAGTCGATGCCTTCTTTCTTGGCGGCATCCTTGAAGAATTTTTCGTACTTGGGCAAGCGCTGCTGCAAGTGCTGGGCGAAGGTGTAGGCGCCCACATAACCCAGTACGTCCACGTGGCCGTAGTAACGGTCCTTGAGGCGTTGCAGCGTGCCGTTCTTTTCGACCTTGTCCAGATAAGCATTGATCTCGTTCAGCAGGCTGTTGTCTTCGCCTGCCATCACCGCCCAGCGCTGGCTGCGGGCGTCACCCAGATCAAACGCTACGCGCACATTGGGAAAATACACCTGGTTCATGGCCACTTCGTTGGAGTCCACCAGGGTCAGGTCGATTTGCCCCTCATCGACCATGCGCAACAGGTCGACCACTTCCACGGCGTCGGATTCGTCGTATTCAATGCCAGGGTATTGTTTCTTCAGTTCGGCAAGCTGTTCTGCGTGGGAACTGCCTTTAAGGACGGTAATACGTTTGCCTACCAGATCAGCGGCAGAGGTAGGGCGCGACTGCCCGTTGCGGTAGATGATCTGGGGCGTGACTTCGAGGTATGGGTGGGAAAACTTGGCTTGTTTGAGTCGATTCTCGCTGCTGACCAGTCCGGCAGCAGCCAGCACAGGGCCGTCAGGCTGGCCCAACTGGGTAAACATGTCATCCAGGTTGTCAGCGGTCTCGATTTTGAGTTCGACACCCAAGTCGTCGGCAAAGCGTTTGACCAGCTCGTATTCGAAGCCGGTTTCGCCGTTGCGGTCTTCAAAATAAGTGGCCGGGCTGTTACGAGTAATGACCCGCAGTACCCCGTCCTCCTTTACACGCTCCAGAGTGCTGGGTTTTTCAACGCAGGCACCGAGCATCAGGAAGAGTCCGGTTGCGAGGAGCCATTTGGCGCAGCGCGGGCGGATTGCTGATAGAGAAAACATGCGCGCAGTATACGCAAAGCAGGGCGGGTGCCATATCTCGACAATATGTAGCCATTCTGATAACAACCCCCAAAACTGCTCAAACCCTTGTGAAATGGGGGGTTGAGGGGGCTTTAAAGAGCTGAATCGACCAGCCGCACGCGCGCTGATAGCCACAAAGAATAAGGCCCTGATCGATTAACGACGTTTGGCGTGCGCTTGGTGTGCCGTTTCGGGTGCCGAGGCCAACGGTTTACGTTAGAATGCCGGGCCTCAAAGCACACCCCTCCCGAGGCTGTCCCGAAGATGTTGATCCTGCGCGGCGCTCCTGCCCTTTCTGCCTTTCGCCACAACAAACTTCTCGCACAACTGAGCCAAAAGGTTCCAGCTGTCAGCGGTTTGTACGCTGAATTCGCCCACTTCGCCGATGTTAAAGGCGAATTGACCAGCGACGAGCAACTGGTACTGGCTCGTCTCCTCAAGTACGGTCCAAGTGTGCCGGTTCAAGAGCCGAGTGGCCGACTGTTCCTGGTGTTGCCGCGGTTTGGCACCATCTCGCCCTGGTCGAGCAAGGCCAGCGACATTGCCCGTAACTGTGGCCTGGCCAAGATCCAGCGCCTGGAACGCGGCATTGCTTTCTATGTGGCCGGTCAATTCAGTGACGCCCAGGCGCAACTGATTGCCGACGCCTTGCATGACCGCATGACGCAAATCGTGTTGGGCGACCTGGAGCAGGCTGCCGGTCTGTTCAGCCATGCCGAACCCAAGCCGCTGACGGCGATTGACGTGCTGGGTGGCGGGCGTGCTGCGCTGGAGAAAGCCAACGTCGAGCTGGGCCTGGCGCTGGCAGAAGACGAAATCGACTATCTGGTCAATGCCTTCAACGGTCTGGGCCGCAACCCGCATGACATCGAACTGATGATGTTTGCCCAGGCCAACTCCGAGCATTGCCGCCACAAGATTTTCAACGCCAGTTGGGACATCGACGGCCAAAATCAGGAAAAAAGCCTGTTTGGCATGATCAAAAACACCTACGTGATGCACAGCGAAGGTGTTCTGTCGGCTTATAAAGACAACGCGTCGGTCATTGTTGGCAGCGTGGCCGGCCGCTTCTTCCCGAACCCTGATACCCGCCAGTACGGTGCGGTGCAGGAGCCGGTGCACATCTTGATGAAAGTCGAGACCCACAACCACCCGACCGCCATTGCTCCGTTCCCCGGGGCGGCCACCGGCTCGGGCGGCGAAATTCGCGACGAAGGTGCCACCGGTCGTGGCGCCAAGCCTAAGGCCGGGCTCACCGGTTTCACCGTATCCAACTTGCAAATCCCGGGCTTTGAACAGCCGTGGGAAGTGCCGTACGGCAAGCCTGAGCGCATCGTCAACGCGCTGGACATCATGATTGAAGGCCCATTGGGCGGCGCCGCGTTCAACAACGAATTCGGCCGTCCGGCACTGACCGGCTACTTCCGCACGTTCGAGCAATCGATCAGCACGCCCCATGGCGACGAAGTACGCGGTTATCACAAGCCGATCATGCTGGCGGGCGGCATGGGCAACATCCGCGCCGAACACGTTCAAAAAGGCGAAATCACGGTCGGTTCCAAGCTGATCGTGCTAGGCGGCCCGGCCATGCTTATCGGTCTGGGCGGCGGTGCTGCGTCTTCCATGGCCACCGGCGCAAGCTCAGCGGACCTGGACTTCGCATCGGTGCAGCGCGAAAACCCGGAAATGGAACGCCGTTGCCAGGAAGTGATCGACCGCTGCTGGCAGCTGGGTGACAAGAACCCGATCAGTTTCATCCATGACGTGGGTGCGGGCGGCCTGTCCAATGCGTTCCCCGAGCTGGTGAACGATGGCGACCGGGGTGGCCGTTTCGAACTGCGCAACATTCCGAACGACGAGCCGGGCATGGCCCCGCACGAAATCTGGAGCAACGAGTCTCAGGAACGTTACGTACTGGCTGTGGGCGTTGAGGACTTCGAGCGCTTCCAGGCCATCTGTGAACGCGAGCGTTGCCCGTTTGCTGTGGTCGGTGAGGCCACGGCCGAGCCGCAACTGACCGTCACCGACAGCCACTTCGGTAACAACCCGGTGGACATGCCGCTGGAAGTACTGCTCGGCAAGGCGCCCCGCATGCACCGTTCTGCCGTGCGCGAGCAGGAACTGGGCGATGATTTCGACCCGGCGACCTTGAGCATTGGCGAGTGCGTCGAGCGCGTTCTGCATCACCCGGCGGTGGCCAGCAAAAGTTTCCTGATCACCATTGGCGACCGCACCATTACCGGTCTGGTCGCGCGCGATCAAATGGTTGGCCCTTGGCAAGTGCCGGTGGCTGACGTGGCCGTCACCGCCACCAGTTTTGACGTCTACACCGGCGAAGCCATGGCCATGGGTGAGCGTACACCGCTGGCCCTGCTGGATGCGCCGGCCTCGGGCCGCATGGCCATCGGCGAGACCCTGACCAACATTGCAGCGTCGCGCATTGGCAAGCTGTCCGACATCAAAATGTCGGCCAACTGGATGTCCGCTGCCGGTCATCCGGGTGAAGACGCCCGTCTGTTCGACACCGTGAAAGCGGTCGGCATGGAGTTGTGCCCTGAGCTGGGGATTACCATCCCGGTCGGCAAAGACTCGATGTCGATGCAAACCCGCTGGAACGAAGAGGGGACCGAGAAGAGCGTGACCTCGCCGCTGTCGCTGGTGGTCACCGGTTTCGCTCCGGTGGTGGATATCCGCCAGACCCTGACCCCCGAATTGCGCATGGACAAAGGCCTGACGGACCTGATCCTGATCGACCTGGGCCGTGGCCAGAACCGCATGGGGGCGTCCATCCTGGCGCAAACCTACGGCAAGCTGGGCAAGCAGGCGCCAGACGTCGACGACGCCGAAGACCTCAAAGCCTTCTTCGCTGTGATCCAGGGCCTCAATGCCGACGGCCATTTGCTGGCTTACCACGACCGTTCCGACGGTGGCCTGATGACCAGCGTGCTGGAAATGGCCTTCGCCGGTCATTGCGGCTTGAACCTGACCCTCGATTGCCTGACGCAAAACGCCAGTGAAATCCCGGCCATCCTGTTCAACGAAGAATTGGGCGCGGTGATTCAGGTGCGTCAGGATGCGACGGCCGAAGTGCTGGCTCAGTTCAGCGTTGCAGGCCTGGGTGAGTGCGTGGCCGTGATCGGCCAGCCGCTGAACAACAGCGAAGTCACCATCAGCCTTAAGGGCGAGACGGTGTTCGAAGGTCAGCGCGGTTCCCTGCAGCGTCAGTGGGCACAAACCAGCTACCAGATCCAGCGCCTGCGTGATAACGCCGAGTGCGCTGATCAGGAATTCGACGTGCTGCTGGAAGAAGACAACCCGGGCCTGACGGTCAAGCTCGGCTTTGACGTCAACCACAACATCAGCGCGCCTTACATCAAGAAGGGCATTCGCCCGCAAGTGGCGGTACTGCGTGAGCAGGGCGTCAACGGTCAGGTTGAAATGGCCGCAGCGTTTGATCGTGCCGGTTTCAACGCCATTGACGTGCACATGAGCGACATTCTGGCCGGCCGTGTCGACCTGAACGAATTCAAAGGCATGGTGGCCTGCGGTGGCTTCTCTTACGGTGACGTACTGGGCGCCGGTGAAGGCTGGGCCAAGTCGGCACTGTTCAACACCCGTGCGCGGGATGCGTTCCAGAGCTTCTTCGAGCGTTCCGACAGCTTCTCGCTGGGCGTGTGCAACGGTTGCCAGATGATGTCCAACCTCAGCGAACTGATCCCGGGCAGCGAGTTGTGGCCGCACTTTGTGCGCAACCGCTCCGAGCAGTTCGAAGCCCGTGTCGCCATGGTGCAGGTGCAGGAGTCGAACTCGATCTTCCTGCAAGGCATGGCCGGATCGCGCATGCCAATCGCCATTGCCCACGGCGAAGGTCATGCTGAATTCGCCAGCGAAGAAGCCATGTTGCAAGCGGACTTGTCCGGTGCCGTGGCACTGCGTTTCGTCGATAACCACGGCAAAGTCACTGAAAGCTACCCGGCCAACCCGAACGGTTCGCCGCGCGGGATTACCGGTCTGACCAGCCGTGACGGTCGTGTGACCATCATGATGCCGCACCCGGAGCGTGTATTCCGCGCCGTGCAAAACTCGTGGCGCCCTGAAGAGTGGAACGAAGATGCGCCTTGGTTGCGCATGTTCCGTAACGCTCGCGTCTGGGTGGATTAAGCGCGATGTACAAGCTCAGCTTTTTCGTGCCTCCCAGCCATGTGGATGGGGTCAAGGATGCCGTGTTCGCTGCCGGTGGCGGTCGCATCGGCAACTACGACCACTGCGCCTGGCAGACCATGGGCCAGGGCCAGTTTCGTGCGCTGGACGGCAGTCAGCCGTTCATCGGGCAAACCGGCGCGGTCGAGTATGTCGGGGAATGGAAAGTTGAGCTGGTGGTGGCTGATGATCTGATCCAGGCGGTGGTGGCTGCGCTCAAGCTCAGCCACCCGTACGAAACGCCTGCCTATGAAGTGTGGCGCCTAGCGGACATCTAGCCTGGCACTGCAACAAAAAGCCCGCTGAACCGGTAACGGTCAGCGGGCTTTTTGTTGCGTGGAGCCTGGTGCTTAGGGGCGGATTTCGACCATCGTGCCGTCTTTGGTCAGGTTCCACACCTCACGCATTTCATAGTTCTTCATGGCGATGCAGCCATCGGTCCAGTCCAGGGTGTGAAACAGGTTCTCCGGGTTTTCTTCGGTGTCGGGCGTGCCGTGAATCATGATCATTGACCCCGGGCTCACCCCTTCGCGGCGGGCCTGTGCGGCATCGCTGATGTTGGGGTAGGAGATGTGCATGGCGAGGTTGAATTTCTCGCTTTTCTTGCGCCAGTCGACCCAATACAGGCCTTCCGGGGTGCGCTTGTCACCTTCACGGGTTTTCGGCCCCTTGGGTTGTTTGCCCAATGAAATGCGGTACGTGCGGATCGGTTTGCCGTTGCTGATCAACTGCAATTGGCGGGCCGACTTGAGCACCAGGATTTTTTCCACCGGGGCAGACGCGCGGGCGGGCTGCGACGAACGATGCGGTTGGATCACTTCATTTTTATCGACCGGCTTGCCGTTGATGGTGACGACAACGGCGGCTTGGCACGTAACAGCAAATGACAGGCAGAGTGCGGTAAACAACCAACGCATGGAGCGGTATCCCTAGAGGTGCAGTGGGGGTGACGAGCACTGTATTTATTGTTGAGGTTTGATCAGGCCTGCCAAGGGCGGCACGGCTTCGCTGCGCACCGGATAGACCTGCCCCGGCCGGTCAGCGAAAAAGCATTCTAAGGTACGGCTGACCGTGCGAAAAGCCAGCTCTGACCAAGGGATGTCGGCTTCGTCGAACAGGCGCACTTCAAGGCTCTCTTCACCGGCCGCAAAGTCGCGGTTGAGCAGTTCGGCGCGGTAGAAAATATGCACCTGATTGATGTGCGGTACATCGATCAAGGTATAGATGCTCAGGTTCGCGACTTCGGCACAGGCTTCTTCGCGGGTTTCGCGTTGCGCGGCCTGCTCAACGGTTTCTCCGTTTTCCATAAAACCGGCGGGCAGCGTCCAGAACCCTTTGCGCGGTTCGATCGCGCGCCTGCACAGCAAAACTTGAGTGCCCCACGTCGGAACGCACCCGGCAACGATGTTCGGGTTTTGGTAATGAATGGTCTGGCAGTGGTCGCACACGTAGCGCAGGCGCGAATCGCCCTGCGGGATGTGTTGGCTGACGGAATGGCCGCACTGGCTGCAAAATTTCATGCTGAGCTCTCTGGTGTGGCGCCTATCTTGGCGGTTCTGGCGGGGCTTGGGCAAGTGCCGCATGGCGTGCTGCGACAGTGTGGGGCTTGGGTGCTTTGGGTGATTTGGTGCATGATGCCCGATAAGTGACGGATCGAGATGACCTATGCTGGACGAGCTGCTTGGCCGCGTGAGCCGCTATACCCCGCGAACGCTGGTGACAGAGCGCAATTTCCCCGAGGCTGCGGTGTTGCTGCCCGTGACCCGCAGTGATGAGCCTGAATTGATTTTGACCCTGCGCGCCAGCGGCCTCTCAACCCATGGCGGCGAAGTGGCATTCCCCGGAGGTCGACGTGACCCCGAGGACCCGGACCTTGTGTTCACGGCCCTGCGCGAAGCTGAAGAAGAAATCGGCCTGCCGCCGGGGCTGGTCGAAGTCATTGGCCCGCTGAGCCCGTTGATCTCCCTGCACGGCATTCGTGTGACGCCCTTCGTCGGGGTTGTGCCGGACTATGTGGAATACCTGGCCAACGATGCGGAAATCGCGGCCGTGTTCAGCGTGCCCCTGGATTTCTTTCGCCAGGACCCGCGCGAACACACGCACCGTATCGACTATCAGGGCCGCAGTTGGTACGTGCCGAGTTACCGCTTCGGTGTGTACAAAATCTGGGGGCTGACCGCGATCATGATCGTTGAGTTGATGAACCTGCTCTACGACGACGTGAACATCAACCTGCACACCCCGCCAGAACGCTTTATCACCTTCTAGAACCCTGCTCACAGGGTCATGCCTGCCTTGAGGACTTTGCCATGAAATACCGTTTGGGCGACGCGTGCGTCGACACTCACCCTGACAGCTGGACCGCGCCCACTGCCACGTTGATCGGTCGCGTCCGGCTCGAAGAGGGCGCCAGCGTGTGGTTCAACGCCGTTTTACGCGGCGATAACGAGCTGATTCTCATCGGCAAGGACAGCAACGTGCAGGACGGCGCCGTGATGCACACCGACATGGGCTACCCGCTGACCCTGGGCACGGGCGTGACCATTGGTCATAACGCCATGCTGCATGGCTGCACGGTCGGCGACTACAGCCTGATCGGGATCAACGCCGTGATCCTCAACGGCGCAAAGATTGGTAAGCACTGCATCATCGGAGCCAATTCCCTGATTGGCGAAGGCAAGGTCATACCCGACGGTTCGCTGGTCATGGGGTCGCCCGGCAAAGTGGTCCGCGACCTCACTGACGAGCAGAAAGCGTTGCTGCAAGCCAGTGCGGCCCATTATGTGAAAAATGGCCAGCGGTACGCCCGCGACCTTGAAGAGCAGTCATCGTGAATGAACCGCAGCGCCCGGTGGCGTCCCCCTGCGTGAACATTTGCGCACTGGACGACGATGACGTGTGCACGGGCTGCCAACGCACCGTGGCTGAAATCACCCGTTGGAGCCGCATGACCAACGCTGAGCGTCGCGACGTGCTGGTGTTGTGCCATGAGCGGGCCACCTCCCGTGGCGTGATGTGGATGCTGAACGGCCCGGTCTGAGCGGCGTAGTCGCTGCGCCAGCGACTACAAATACAGGCATGACTCAAGTACCCTGTGCGCCTTGCCCACAGGTGTCTCCCGTTACCATGTTGTTTCTCGTCGCTTATATCGCCAGCGTTGTGCTCATCAACTACGCGTTTTCCACGGCGCCGCACCTGGACATCATCTGGTCGGCCTGGGGCGGGCTGGTATTTGTCCTGCGCGACATGGTGCAAACCCGCTTTGGTCATGGCGCCATTGCGGCCATGCTGGCCGCACTGGTGTTGTCGTACGTCACTTCAGACCCTTCCATTGCCCTGGCCAGCGCCACCGCGTTTGCCGTGTCCGAGTGCATTGACTGGCTGGTGTTCAGCCTCACCAGGCGCCCGTTGCACGACCGGCTATGGATCAGCTCCGCGCTGAGTATCCCGATCGATACCTTCATTTTCTTCGGCATGATCGATGCGTTTACCCCCGGCGTGATCCTGACCGCCATGGGCTCCAAGTTCGCGGGCGTGACCTGCGTGTGGCTAGCCATGGCCTGGCGAATGCGCAAAGCAGCGGCCCGATAAGGTCACGCGGCCCGGATCATGTAAAATGCCGGCCTTTCTCCCCCAGCAGGCGCTGGCCTGGCGAGCGCCTTCGATGATTTGTTTCCTTGAGGACCTGAAATGACCCGTATCGGAACTCCACTGTCGCCGACCGCGACCCGCGTATTGCTGTGTGGCTGCGGCGAGCTGGGTAAAGAAGTCGTCATCGAACTGCAGCGTTTGGGTGTCGAAGTGATTGCCGTTGATCGCTACGCCCATGCCCCGGCCATGCAGGTGGCGCATCGCAGTCACGTGGTCAACATGCTCGATGGTGCAGCCTTGCGGGCCGTGATCGAAGCTGAGAAGCCGCACTTCATCGTGCCGGAAATCGAAGCCATCGCGACCGCCACGCTGGTCGAGCTGGAAGCGCAAGGCTTTACCGTCATCCCGACTGCCCGCGCCACGGCGTTGACCATGAACCGTGAAGGCATCCGGCGTCTGGCCGCTGAAGAACTGGACCTGCCGACCTCGCCTTATCACTTTGCAGACACATTTGAAGACTACAGCCGTGCCGTGCAAGACCTCGGCTTCCCGTGTGTGGTCAAGCCGGTCATGAGTTCGTCGGGCAAAGGCCAGAGCCTGCTACGCAGTGCGGATGATGTGCAAAAAGCCTGGGATTACGCGCAAGAAGGCGGCCGTGCGGGGAAAGGTCGGGTCATTATCGAAGGCTTTATCGACTTTGATTACGAAATCACCTTGCTCACCGTGCGCCACATCGGCGGCACCACATTCTGTGCGCCAGTGGGGCATCGTCAGGAGAACGGCGATTATCAGGAGTCGTGGCAGCCGCAGGCCATGAGCCCGATTGCGCTGGCTGAATCCGAGCGTGTGGCCAAAGCGGTGACAGAGGCGCTGGGCGGACGCGGCTTGTTCGGCGTCGAGCTGTTCATCAAGGGCGATCAGGTCTGGTTCAGCGAAGTGTCGCCGCGCCCGCATGACACGGGGCTGGTCACGCTGATCTCTCAGGACCTGTCGCAGTTTGCGCTGCACGCCCGCGCCATCCTCGGTCTGCCGATTCCCCTGATTCGTCAGTTCGGGCCGTCAGCGTCGGCTGTGATTCTGGTGGAAGGGCAATCCACCCAGACGGCTTTTGCCAACCTGGGCGCCGCCCTGAGCGAGCCTGATACCGCGTTGCGCCTGTTCGGCAAGCCAGAAGTCAACGGTCAGCGTCGTATGGGCGTAGCCCTGGCCCGTGACGAATCGATCGAGGCCGCACGCGCCAAAGCCACACGTGCCGCCAAGGCCGTAGTCGTCGAGCTGTAAATCGGTGTGGTCGCTGCCGCACCGGGCGGCAGCGACCACAAGCTCCCAAGCCGCTTCACGCGACCTTGTTCAGGTCAGCCTCCCTCGTTTCCTTCAGGCACAGCACGGCGATCAGGCTGAGCAGCGCCGCACCTGATACGTACCCGCCGACCCAGCTCAAACCACCCATGCTGACCAGCTTTTGCGCGAAGAACGGTGCCGCAGACGCACCGACAATCCCGCCCAGGTTGTACGCGGCCGACGCGCCGGTATAGCGCACGCGGGTCGGGAACAGCTCGGGCAGCAGGGCGCCCATCGGCGCAAAGGTCACGCCCATCAAAAACAGTTCAATACACAAAAACAGCGCCACGCCCCATGTGGTGCCGTGGGTGAGCAATGGCTCCATCAAAAAACCTGACAGCAACGCCAGTACGCCACCGACGATGAGCACCGGTTTGCGTCCCCAGCGGTCGCTGGCCCAGGCAGCGAGCGGCGTGGCGGCCGCCATGAACAGCACGGCAAAGCACAGCAGGCCGAGGAAGGTTTCGCGGGTGTAGCCCAGGGTCGACACCCCGTAACTCAGGGAGAACACCGTCGAGATGTAAAACAGCGCGTAACACACCACCATCGACGCTGCGCCCAACAGCATCGGCGCCCAGTACTGGCTGAAAAGCTCGATGATCGGCATCTTCACCCGTTCGTGTTGCGCCACGGCTTTGGCGAATACGGGGGTTTCTTCAAGTTTGAGGCGCACATACAGCCCCACCATCACCAGCGCCGCGCTCAGCAGGAATGGAATTCGCCAGCCCCAGGCGCGGAACTGCTCATCGCTCAGGGTCATGGCCAGCGTCAAAAACAAACCATTGGCCGCCAGAAAGCCAATTGAGGGGCCCAGCTGCGGGAACATGCCGAACCAGGCGCGTTTGCCCTTTGGCGCGTTTTCAGTGGCCAGCAAGGCAGCGCCACCCCATTCCCCGCCCAGACCCAGGCCTTGGCCAAAACGTAGCACACACAACAGGATGGGCGCCCAAGCACCGATCGTGGCATAACCCGGCAGCACGCCAATCAGCGTGGTGCACACGCCCATCAGCAGCAGCGAGGCCACCAGTGTCGACTTGCGGCCAATGCGGTCACCGTAATGGCCGAACAGAAATGAGCCCAGCGGGCGTGCGAGAAAGGCGATGCCGAAGGTCAGAAAAGCCGACAGCATTTGTGCGGTGCCGGATGTCTGCGGAAAGAACACCGGCCCGATGACGAGCGCGGCGGCCGTCGCGTACACATAAAAGTCGTAGAACTCGATGGCGGTTCCGATAAAGCTGGCGGTGGCCACGCGGGCGGCTGAGTTGGCCGGTTTTTCGGATGAGGCTTCGCTGTAAGTGGTGCTGGAGGTCATGTGCATATCCCTGACAGTTATGTGCTCATGGCTGGCCTGCGCGGGGAGCGAGGCGAGGCTGAGCGATTGTTATGGTCGTTGGCCCCGAGGGATATCAGGGTGCAAGCGCCGCTCGGGATGGGAACGCACGCAGGTACTGCGAACAACAACCCGCCGGGGATGCGGCGCGCGGGTAGCACGCCTGTTGGCGGGGCTTGGGTAAGCGGGAGTGATTATAGGGAGCCCTGCCGGAATCGAACAAGGCCCGGCGCGGCCATCAGGCCGCGGGCTTGACGCTGTTGTGCCAGATCAGCACGCGGCTGACACGGTTGTCTTCGGTGTCGAGGATTTCCAGTCGGTAGCGGCCGATTTTCAGGCATACCGTGGTTTCCGGAATGGTTTCCAGGGCCTCGGTGACCAGTCCGTTCAGGGTTTTGGGCCCGTCGCAGGGCAGTTGCCAACCCAGGCTTTTATTCAGCTCGCGAATCGATGCCGCGCCGTCCACCACGTAACGGCCATCGGGCAGCGGCTCAATGTGCGGGTTATCGACGTTTTGCTCGTTTTCGAATTCGCCCACGATCTCTTCGAGGATGTCCTCAAGAGTCACAATGCCGAGCACTTCGCCGTATTCATCCACCACGATGCCGATACGGCGCTGCTGTTTGTGAAAATTCAGCAGCTGCAAATGCAGCGGGGTGCTTTCAGGGATGAAGTAGGGTTCGTGGCAAACGGCCAGAATCGCCTCTTTGGTCAGGCTGGCGTCCGGCAGCATGTGCTGGATGTGGCGCGTGTTGAGGATCGCTTCAACCTGATTGATGTCGTTATGGAACACCGGCAGGCGCGTGCGTTTGGTCTGGCGTAACTGCTCGATCAGGTCTTCAATCGGGTCGTCGAGGTTAAGGCCTTCGACCTCGCTGCGCGGGATCAGGATGTCATTGACGGTGATGTTATCCAGCGCGTGGATGCCGGCCAGCAAGGGCGGGCGATTATTAGGTTCGTCGTCCTCCTGGGGCAAGGCGCTGTGAGGCGAGTGGGGTTCGGCACGCTGGACCACGGATCGCGACCTGCGCGACAGCAGTCCAATACAGAAGCCCAGTCCTGCAAACACCAGGGCCAATAAGGCCAGCAGCGGCCCGGGGGGCAAGCTATCCATAATCATCGCCCGTCAAATATGCAGAATGTATTCACGAACCAGCTTGCTGCCAAAGTAGGCCAGCATCAGCAGGCAGAACCCGGCAAACGTCCAGCGGATGGCTTTGTGGCCGCGCCATCCGAGGTGATGGCGACCCCACAGCAGCACGCTGAACACGATCCAGGCCAGGCACGCCAACAGCGTTTTGTGCACCAAGTGTTGAGCAAACAGATTGCCCAGGAACAGCCAGCCCGAGATCAGCGACAGCGACAGCAACGTCCAGCCCGCCCACAAGAAACCAAACAGCAGGCTTTCCATGGTCTGCAGCGGCGGGAAGTTTTTGATCAGGCCCTTGGGGTGCTTGTGTTTGAGCTGGTGGTTTTGCAATGACAGCAGCAGCGCTTGAAACACCGCAATGGTGAACATGCCGTAAGCCAATATCGACAGCAGGATATGGGCGAGGATGCCGGGCTGTTCATTAATGACTTGCACCGTGCCGGGCGGGGCAAATTCAGACAGCAGCACGGTCAGGGCGCCCAGCGGGTATAGAAGCAGCAGCAGGTTCTCGACCGGGATGCGGGCGCAGGCGACCAGCGTGACGGCAATCACGGCGACCGCAATCAGACTGGCGGCGCTGAAAAAGTCCAGCTCCAGCCCGGCGGGGGTCATCAAATGGGTAAAAAGGCTCGCGGCGTGGGTGATGACGGCAAGGATGCCGAGCGTCACCAACAGGCGTTTGTTTGCCTTTGCGCCGTGGCGCAAGCAATTGCCTTGATAGAAAGTCGCAGCGGCGTATAGACATGCGGCGGCGAGGCTGGGGAGCAAACTCGGTGACAAGGGGAGCATAAATCCTGTTAGGCAAGCCCGAAAGGGCTGAGTTTGGCATACAACCGCCTGAACACGAAAGCCACATAAGCTGACGGTAAGGTGTCCGCCGCGATCAGTCTTCGCTATAATCCGCGACCTGCCCACGCCGCAGGCTCGCCGAGCATCAGTTTTACACGGGCTGGGCCGCAATAACCCCGGTCTACTTTGGGCCTGAAAGGATCGCGCATGTTTGAAAATTTAACCGACCGTCTCTCGCAGACGCTGCGCCATGTCACCGGCAAGGCCAAGCTGACCGAGGACAATATCAAAGACACCCTGCGCGAAGTGCGCATGGCGTTGCTGGAAGCCGACGTGGCTTTGCCAGTGGTCAAAGACTTCGTCAACGCGGTCAAAGAGCGCGCTGTCGGCACTGAAGTGTCGCGCAGCCTGACGCCGGGCCAGGCGTTTGTGAAGATCGTCCAGGCTGAACTCGAAAGCCTGATGGGCGCGGCGAACGAGGATCTGATCCTCAACGTCACGCCGCCTGCCGTGATCCTGATGGCCGGTTTGCAGGGTGCGGGTAAAACCACCACCGCCGGCAAGCTGGCGCGCTTCCTCAAAGAGCGCAAAAAGAAAACCGTCATGGTCGTGTCCGCCGACGTGTATCGTCCGGCCGCGATCAAGCAGCTGGAAACCCTGGCTGGCGAAGTGGGCGTGACCTTCTTCCCGTCCGACATCAGCCAGAAGCCGGTGGCGATTGCTCAAGCGGCTATTAATGAAGCGCGGCTCAAGTTCATTGATGTCGTGATCGTCGATACCGCCGGTCGCCTGCACATCGACGCCGACATGATGGCCGAGATTCAGGAACTGCACGCGGCGGTCAAGCCAGCAGAAACCTTGTTCGTGGTGGACGCCATGACGGGCCAGGACGCCGCCAACACGGCCAAGGCCTTTGGTGATGCCCTGCCGCTGACCGGTGTGATCCTGACCAAGGTCGATGGTGACGCCCGTGGCGGTGCCGCGTTGTCCGTGCGCGCCATCACGGGTAAACCGATCAAGTTCCTCGGCATGGGCGAGAAGAGCGATGCGCTCGACCCGTTCCACCCCGACCGTATTGCGTCACGTATTTTGGGCATGGGCGATGTGCTCAGCCTTATCGAGCAGGCCGAACAGACCCTCGATAAAGAAAAAGCCGACAAGCTGGCTAAAAAGCTCAAGAAAGGTAAAGGCTTCGACCTCGAAGATTTTCGCGATCAACTGCAACAGATGAAAAACATGGGCGGCCTCGGCGGCCTCATGGACAAGCTGCCGAACATGGGTGGCGTGAATCTGGCGCAAATGGGCAATGCCCAGGGCGCAGCAGAAAAGCAATTCAAGCAAATGGAAGCCATCATCAATTCCATGACCCCGGCCGAGCGTCGTGACCCTGAGCTGATCAGCGGTTCGCGCAAACGTCGTATTGCCATGGGTTCCGGCACGCAAGTGCAAGATATCGGTCGCTTGATCAAGCAACACAAGCAGATGCAAAAGATGATGAAGAAATTCTCTTCCAAAGGCGGCATGGCCAAAATGATGCGCGGCATGGGCTCGATGATGCCTGGCGGCGGCATGCCGAAAATGTAATTTACCTGCGCAAGCGCTCGCGTTTGCGCAGCTCGCAGCCCTGCGAGACCTCCAGCAAACCCGCACTGTGCGGGAGCTGACTTGTCGCCATTCGTGGCGGCCTTATAGCAGATCTGGATGTAACGCCACGTAGGCGCCAGAAAAAGACATTTGCAAAAGTCCGGATATTCCTTAGAATATGCGGCCTTTCGGGCACCTATGCCCGCTGTGCATTTAGATTTGCAGCACCGACTACAGGAAAGATCTACACATGCTAACAATCCGTCTTGCCCTTGGCGGCTCCAAAAAGCGCCCGTTTTACCACTTGACCGTTACCGATAGCCGTAACCCACGTGACGGTTCCCACAAGGAACAAATTGGCTTCTTCAACCCGGTTGCCCGTGGTCAGGAAGTTCGTTTCTCCGTTAAAGAAGACCGCCTCGCTTACTGGTTGAGCGTTGGTGCACAAATGTCTGAGCGCGTTGCTCAGCTTGTGAAAGTCAATGCCAAGGCTGCGGCCTGAGCAATATGAGCGTGACGCCAGAAATTGCTGATGATTTGATCGTTATCGGCAAGATTTTTTCGATTCATGGCGTTCGCGGCGAAGTGAAGGTGTATTCCTTTACGGATCCAATTGACAACCTGCTGGATTACAAGACCGCAACGCTTCGGCGTGGTGGCGATGTACGGCAGGCAGAGCTGGTCAGTGGTCGTTCCCAGAACGGCAACTTTCTGGTTGTGAAGCTCAAGGGTCTTGATGACCGTGATGAAGCAGGCCTTCTTCGCGAATTCGAAATCTGCGTGCCCCGTAACCTGTTTCCTGAACTGACCGACGGCGAGTACTACTGGTACCAGCTTGAAGGCCTCAAGGTCATCGATACACAAGGGCAACTGCTCGGAAAAATCGATCACCTGCTAGAGACTGGCTCTAACGATGTGATGTACGTCAAACCTTGCCCAGGTAGCCTGGATGACCGTGATCGCTTGTTGCCCTATACAGAGCAATGCGTGTTGAGCGTCGACCTGGCAGCCAGCGAGATGAAGGTGGATTGGGATGCGGACTTCTAAGCGTGGCTAATTTGCGCGTAGAAGTGATCAGTTTGTTTCCCGAAATGTTTTCCGCCATCAGCGACTACGGCATCACGAGTCGCGCGGTGAAACAAGGGCTCTTGCAGCTCACCTGTTGGAATCCGCGAGACTACACAACGGACCGGCATCACACTGTGGACGATCGCCCATTTGGCGGTGGTCCGGGCATGGTGATGAAGATCAAGCCTCTGGAAGATGCACTGGTTCAGGCCAGAAATGCAGCCGGAGAGGCGGCGAAGGTAATTTACCTGTCGCCCCAAGGCCGCCAGCTGAATCAGTCGGCGGTACGCGAACTGGCGAATGAGGAAGCATTAATCCTCATTGCAGGTCGTTATGAAGGCATTGACGAGCGTTTTATTGACGCTCATGTCGATGAAGAGTGGTCGATTGGCGACTATGTATTGTCTGGCGGCGAGCTGCCGGCAATGGTTCTGATTGATGCGGTTACACGACTGCTGCCTGGAGCTTTAGGGCATGCGGACTCCGCCGAGGAAGATTCCTTTACGGATGGTCTGCTGGATTGCCCGCACTACACCCGACCGGAGGTGTATGCGGATCAGCGTGTTCCCGACGTATTGCTTAGTGGCAATCATGCACACATCCGGCGTTGGCGTTTGCAGCAGTCCCTTGGGCGGACCTACGAACGACGCGCCGATCTTCTGGAAAGCCGCTCGCTTTCTGGAGAAGAGAAGAAGCTGCTCGAGGAATACATCCTCGCGCGGGACGATAGTTAACAACGTATCGATGGTAGATCCGACGATCTACCTTAGGAGCACAGCATGACTAACAAAATCATCCTTGCACTCGAAGCAGAGCAGATGACTAAAGAGATCCCTCCTTTTGCCCCGGGCGACACCATCGTCGTTCAGGTGAAAGTGAAGGAAGGCGATCGTTCGCGTCTGCAAGCTTTCGAAGGTGTAGTGATTGCCAAGCGTAACCGTGGCGTGAACAGTGCTTTCACTGTTCGTAAAATCTCCAACGGTGTTGGCGTAGAGCGTACTTTCCAGACCTACAGCCCGCAAATCGACAGCATGGCTGTGAAGCGTCGCGGTGACGTTCGTAAAGCCAAGCTGTACTACCTGCGTGACCTGTCCGGTAAAGCAGCTCGCATCAAGGAAAAACTGGCTTAAGTCCAGCTTCCCGATGCAGAAAAAAGCAGCCTTCGGGCTGCTTTTTTGTTGCCTGAGATTTATCAGACCTTTGTCCAGTTGTAGGTAGTAAAAAGCATGACACCGCGTGAGCAAGAGATTCAACGCCGTACAGAACTGTCTGTTACCCGCATCACCAAAGCCGTATTCCCTTCGACCACCAATCACCACAACACCCTGTTTGGCGGCACCGCATTGGCCTGGATGGATGAAGTGTCGTTCATCGCCGCGACCCGTTTTTGTCGCCTGCCGCTGGTGACCGTGTCCACCGACCCCATCAACTTCAATCACCCGATCGCGGCGGGCTCAATCGTTGAGCTGGTCGGGCGCGTGGTGAAAGTCGGCAACACCAGCCTCAAGGTTGAAGTGCAGGTCTACGTTGAAAGCATGAGCAGCGACGGACGTGAACTCGCGATCCAGGGCTTGTTCAGCTTCGTGGCCATCGACGACGACAAGCGGCCTGTTCCCGTATTGCCAGGGTTTGCCCAGTAACGGCGAGTGCCCCCTCTAAGCGGGCCTGATCAATGCCAGTAACGTCCAGCCTGGCTCGGGGCTCACCTCGCTTTGCGGCGTGATTACGTGTACCCAGCCTGACGTGTCCTTGGCAAACAGCAGGTTCGCTCGCTCCCCGTGGAGCGCCTGATAGTCTTGCCACGTGAACTCATTCGTCAGGTGCGTGCTGTACAACTGCGCGCCCTGATTGAACTCGCCCACCAACTGGCTGTAGGTCAGCGCCGGGTCGCCCAGTGCGCGGCCGCGATGCTCATGGCTGGCCCGGTGTTTATCCGTGCGGCGGCTCTCCTGGCTGTTGGCCAGCGCAAACAGGCGATGCGGCCCGAACTCATGACGAAAACGCATGGCGGCCAGCGCATTGAGTTCGCCTGAGGGGGACAGCCCTAGCAGATGCCCTAACCCAACCAGATCCAGGTGTGATTCGGCATGCTCCGATGCCGGGTTGCCGAAGTAGGTCGGCAGGTTTTCCATGCGGGCCGCGCGAATGTTTTCCCAGCTCGAATCCGTTAGCAGCACCCGGCTGCCCAACTGTTGCAAGGCTGTGCCGATCAGGCGGGCCGGGCCGTTGGCGCCGACAATCAAAAAGCCGCTGGGAGGCGGTTCTGCCACCTTGAGCAAGCGCGCGAGCGGGCGTGCTGTAGCGCTTTGCACCACGACAGTGCCGATGATCACGGCGAAGGTCAGAGGCACCAATAACAGCGCACCCTGGTGACCGGCTTCGTCCAGGCGAATGGCAAAAATGGCTGAAACCGCAGCGGCCACAATGCCACGCGGTGCAATCCAGGCGAGGAGGGTGCGCTCGCGCCAGTTCAGTTTTGAGCCAAATGTCGAGAGCAGTACATTCAAGGGGCGTGCAATAAATTGAATGATCAGCAGCAAAACCAGCACCGCCGGGCCCAGCCCGATCATGGCGTCCAGATCAAGGCGCGCGGCGAGCAGAATGAACAGGCCGGAGATCAGGAAAACGCTGAGGTTTTCCTTGAAGTGCAGAATATTGCGCACATCCACGCCTTTCATGTTGGCCATCCACATGCCCATCAGCGTGACAGCCAGCAGGCCGGACTCATGCATGACCTGATTGGAGGCAATGAACACGGCCAGCACTGTCGCCAACGTGCCAAGGCTTTGCAGGTATTCGGGCAGCCATTGCTTGCGCAGCACATGCCCCGAGACCCAGCCGCCCACGATGCCGAACAGGCTGCCGCACACAATCACACCGCCAAAGGTCAGCAAGCTGTGGCTCAAACCATCGCCCGTAGCACGGGCAATGATGAAGCTGTAGACGACCACGGCGAGCAGGGCGCCAATCGGGTCAATGACGATCCCTTCCCAGCGCAAAATGTTCGCAATCGACGCCTTGGGCCGCACCACGCGCAGCATCGGCACAATGACCGTCGGCCCGGTAACCAGCGTCAAAGTGCCGAACAGCAATGCCAGGAGCCAGTCAAAACCCAGTAGCCAATGCGTGGCCACGGTAATGACGGCCCAGGTCGACAGAGCACCCAAGGTGACGAGGCGGCGCACAACCGTGCCAATTTCTCGCCATTCGGACAGGTGCAGCGTCAGGCTCCCCTCAAACAGGATCAAGGCCACCGCCAACGACACCAGCGGCATCAGCAGCGGGCCAAACAGTGTTTGCGGGTTTAGCCAGCCGAGCACCGGGCCGAGCAGGATGCCCGCCAGCAATAAGAACAGGATGGCCGGCAGTTTCAGGCGCCAGGCCAGCCATTGGCAGCCCAGCGCAGCGATTCCGATGCCCCCAAACGCCAGCAGGATCTGTTGTTCATTCATAAGGAGCCCCTTGGGGGTGGGTGATGAGTGCTTTCTATTTATGCGGCGAGCCGGCTATGAAAGACTAGCGGCCACTTTCACTGTTCACTTTTTATTTGCGCGCGGCTCAGTGCCTGCGCGTTTCGAGCGCCAATGCCAGCTATCGATGACCCGCTTATTGACCGTTTTCTGGATGCCCTGTGGCTGGAAAAAGGCCTGTCCGACAACACCCGTGATGCCTATCGCAGTGATTTGGCGCTGTTCAATGGCTGGTTACGCGAGCGCGGGATCGAGCTGCCCCATGCGGGCCGAGAGCTGATCCTCGACCATTTGGCCTGGCGTCTCGATCAGCATTACAAGCCGCGATCTACGGCGCGCTTCCTGTCGGGTGCGCGTGGGTTCTATCGTTACTTGCTGCGTGAAAAATTGATTGCCGTTGACCCGACCTTGCAAGTCGACATGCCACAGTTGGGGCGGCCGTTGCCCAAGTCCTTGTCAGAAGCGGACGTTGAGGCGTTGCTGGCTGCCCCTGATTTGAGCGACGCCATCGGCCAGCGCGATCGCGCCATGCTGGAAGTGTTGTATGCATGCGGGTTGCGGGTGACCGAGCTGATCAGCCTGACGCTGGAGCAAGTCAACTTGCGTCAGGGTGTGCTGCGGGTCATGGGCAAGGGCAGCAAGGAACGCCTGGTGCCGATGGGGGAGGAGGCGATTGTCTGGGTTGAGCGCTACCTGCGCGACGCCCGGCATGAGCTATTGAACGGGCGTCCCAGTGACGTACTGTTCCCCAGCCAGCGCGGGGAGCAAATGACCCGCCAGACCTTTTGGCACCGCATCAAGCATCAGGCCACAGTGGCCGGTATCGACAAGTCGCTGTCGCCGCATACGCTGCGCCACGCTTTCGCCACGCACCTGCTCAACCACGGGGCGGACTTGCGAGTGGTGCAAATGCTACTGGGGCACAGCGACCTTTCGACTACCCAGATCTACACCCATGTGGCGCGTGCGCGTTTGCAAGACCTGCACGCCCGGCACCATCCCCGCGGCTGAGGTGCTTTGTCAGCTGTTGCATCCGCCACAGTCGGCCTTGCGGGCCAACTGTGGTAGGCTTTGCCGGTTCAGAAAACGAGCCACTAAAACCCTTTTTGCCTTGGGGTAGTGAGGTTTGGCCGTTTTGTCCGCCTTCAGGAGTTCTCATGCGCGTGACCCAACTTTTCGCCGCCGCAGCCATTGCGTTGGTCAGTACCTTTTCGTTTGCCGATACCGGCGCCGAGCAAGCCATTCGTAAAAGCCTCGAAACACTGCAACTGGATGTGCCGGTCGAAAGCATCAGTGCCAGCCCGATGGCAGGCCTGTATGAAGTCAAACTCAAAGGCAGCCGAGTGCTGTATGCCAGTGCCGATGGTCAGTTCATCGTGCAGGGCTATATGTTCCAGCTCAAGGACGGCAAGCCGGTCAACCTGACCGAAAAGGCCGAGCGCGTCAGCGTTGCCAAGCTGATCAACGGGATTCCTGCCGCAGAGACCGTGGTGTACCCGGCCGTTGGCGAAACCAAGTCGCACATCACCGTGTTTACCGACACCACCTGCCCGTACTGCCACAAGCTGCACGAAGAAGTGCCTGAGCTGAACAAAATGGGCATTGAAGTGCGCTATGTAGCGTTCCCGCGTCAGGGCTTGGGCTCGGCCGGTGATCAACAGCTGCAAGCGGTCTGGTGTTCCAAGGACAAGAAAAGCGCCATGGACAAAATGACCAATGGCAAAACGGTCGACGCGCCCAAGTGCGCCAACCCTGTGTCCAAGCAGTTCGCATTGGGCCAATCCATTGGTGTGAACGGCACGCCGGCCATTGTCCTGGCCGACGGTCAAGTGATTCCGGGCTATCAGCCAGCAGCACAGGTTGGCAAGCTGGCACTCAGTGTTAAATAATCCTGCCTCGTCACAGTAAGCCTTTGACGAGCATGCTCGGGCCGTTCAACGGCCCGGGCATTAATAGAGAACCGTGGCAGACCACGGTTGTTTTCCACGGCCGACCTTGCGTCGGCCGTTTTATGGGGAGTTCAGCGTGAATCCGGTCAAAGTAGGCATCTGTGGACTAGGGACCGTCGGTGGCGGCACCTTCAACGTACTTAAGCGTAACGCCGAGGAGATTGCCCGCCGTGCCGGGCGTGGTATCCAGGTTGCGCAAATTGCAATGCGTACGCCAAACCCGCAGTGCGACATTACCGGTACCCCCATTACCAACGATGTATTCGCTGTTGCAACCAACCCTGACATCGACATCGTGATCGAGTTGATCGGCGGTTACACCATCGCCCGGGAATTGGTGCTCAAAGCCATCGAAAACGGCAAGCATGTGGTCACGGCCAACAAGGCCCTGATTGCCGTTCATGGCAACGAAATCTTCGCCAAAGCCCAGGAAAAGGGCGTGATCGTGGCGTTCGAAGCAGCGGTCGCGGGCGGTATTCCGGTCATCAAGGCAATCCGTGAAGGCCTGTCCGCCAACCGCATCAACTGGGTTGCGGGCATCATCAACGGCACGGGCAACTTCATCCTCACCGAGATGCGCGAGAAAGGCCGGACCTTCGAAGACGTTCTGGCAGAAGCGCAAGCGCTGGGGTACGCCGAAGCCGATCCGACCTTCGACGTTGAAGGCATTGACGCCGCCCACAAGCTGACCATTCTGGCGTCTATCGCGTTCGGTATTCCGCTGCAATTCGACAAAGCCTACACCGAGGGCATCACCAAGCTGACCACCGCTGACGTGAACTACGCCGAAGCGTTGGGCTACCGCATCAAGCACCTGGGCGTCGCCCGCAGCACGGCCAGCGGCATTGAGCTGCGGGTTCACCCGACCCTGATCCCGGCCGACCGCCTGATCGCCAACGTCAACGGCGTGATGAACGCCGTGATGGTCAATGGCGACGCCGCCGGTTCGACCTTGTTCTACGGGGCTGGCGCCGGCATGGAGCCCACCGCGTCCTCGGTCGTGGCGGATCTGGTCGACGTGGTCCGCGCCATGACCTCCGACCCCGAAAACCGCGTGCCGCACCTGGCCTTCCAGCCGGACTTGCTGTCTGATCATCCGATCCTGCCGATTGAAGCATGCGAAAGCGCTTACTACTTGCGCATTCAGGCCAAGGACCATCCGGGCGTGCTGGCGCAAGTGGCCAGCATCCTGTCCGAGCGCGGTATCAACATTGAATCGATCATGCAGAAAGAAGTCGAAGAGCATGATGGCCTGGTGCCAATGATTCTGTTGACCCATCGCGTGCTTGAGCAGCACATGAACGACGCCATCACCGCGCTGGAAGCGTTGCAAGGCGTTGTCGGTTCAGTGGTCCGCATCCGCGTGGAACATCTAAATTAATGACCAGCGGTACGCTGTAGGCGTCTGCTCCCCGTTAACGTGCCATCTGGCGTTGACGTGGGGGCCATCGCCACGGCTTGCCGCTCACCTCGAAGGTTCGCCCTAATGCGCTATATCAGTACCCGCGGCCAGGCACCGGCCCTGAATTTTGAAGATGTCCTGTTGGCCGGTCTGGCCAGTGATGGCGGCCTGTATGTGCCGGAAAACCTGCCACGCTTTACCCAGGAAGAAATCGCCTCGTGGGCCGGTCTGCCATACCACGAGCTGGCATTTCGCGTGATGCGTCCGTTCGTGACGGGCAGCATCCCGGATGCCGACTTCAAAAAGATTCTCGAAGAAACCTACGGCGTGTTCTCCCACGCGGCGGTCGCGCCGCTGCGTCAGCTCAATGGCAATGAATGGGTGTTGGAGCTGTTCCACGGCCCGACCCTGGCCTTCAAGGATTTCGCCCTGCAACTGCTGGGTCGCTTGCTCGACTACGTGCTTGAAAAGCGCGGCGAGCGGGTGGTCATTGTCGGCGCTACCTCGGGAGACACCGGCTCGGCGGCGATTGAAGGCTGCAAGCACTGCGAGAACGTGGACATTTTCATCCTGCACCCCAATAACCGGGTGTCTGAAGTGCAGCGTCGCCAGATGACCACGCTGTTCGGTGACAACATCCACAACCTGGCCATCGAAGGCAACTTCGACGACTGCCAGGAAATGGTCAAGGCCAGCTTCGCGGACCAGGGCTTCCTCAAGGGCACGCGTCTGGTTGCCGTCAACTCGATCAACTGGGCGCGAATCATGGCCCAGATCGTCTACTACTTCCACGCAGCCTTGCAGTTGGGCGGGCCGCACCGTTCCGTGTCGTTCTCGGTGCCCACCGGCAACTTCGGCGACATCTTCGCCGGTTACCTGGCGCGCAACATGGGCCTGCCAATCAATCAATTGATTGTCGCCACCAACCGCAACGACATCCTGCACCGCTTCATGAGCGGCAATCAGTACGCCAAAGAAACCCTGCACGCGACCCTGTCGCCATCGATGGACATCATGGTGTCCTCGAACTTCGAACGCTTGCTGTTCGACCTGCACGGGCGTAACGGGGCGCTGGTTGCCGAGCTGATGGACACGTTCAAGCAAACCGGCCACTTCAGCGTTGAAGACGATCGCTGGACCGAAGCCCGCCGCCTGTTTGACTCGTTGGCCGTCGACGACACCCAGACCTGTGAAACCATTGCCCAGGTGTTCGCAGAGACCGGCGAAGTGCTGGATCCGCACACGGCCATCGGCGTCAAGGCTGCACGTGAGTGCCGTCGTAGCCTGGACACCCCCATGGTGATTCTGGGCACTGCTCACCCGGTCAAGTTCCCCGAGGCGGTTGAGAAGGCAGGCGTAGGAAAGGCATTGCAACTGCCAGCGCATCTTTCTGATTTGTTTGCACGAGAAGAGCGTTACACCGTTCTGGCAAATGACCTGAAAGCGGTTCAAGCCTTTGTGGGCCAGCATGGCAACCGAGGCAAAGCCTTGTAACAGGTCTTGTCCTACAGACATTGAAGCCCGTCGCCTGACGGGCTTTTTTGTTTGTGCGTGGCAAACTTGCGCCGTTCTCGCCCTCCAAGGCTGGCGAGTTGTCGGTCAAGGAAGCTGCAATGTCACGTACTTTTCAGGCATTTGGATCATGGATAAACGCCGTGCTGATTCTCGGTGTGCTGGGCTTTATGCCGTCTGCCGATGCCGCACACGGCTTACCCTTCAAGTTGCCTCCCAGCTTTGCCAGTTTTAAACCCCTGCGTCTGGACAGCGAAGAAAAACGCTGGCTGCAGGAGCGCGGCAAACTACGCGTGGGCATCACCCTCGATGGTTACGAGCCCATCGATATCACCAACGATCGAAACCGTTATCAAGGCATCAGTGCCGATTACCTGAGCATCATTCGTGACACGTTAGGGGTCCAGGTCGAGGTGCTTGGCTTTCGCAAGCGCGATCAGGCCGTAGCCGAGCTGCTGGCGGGCAAGATCGATGTATTGACCAGCGCCAGCGGGTTTGAGCGCGGGATCGAGGGCATCGAGTTCTCGCAGGATTACATGGTGGATCAACCGGTGATTGTCGGACGTGATATTGAGTCTGAATCCATCGATGACTGGTCGGGCAAAAAGATCGGCTTCCTGGACGGTTACATCGACATACCCGCCGCCCATGCGTTTTACCCTGACAGCGAAATCATCATCACCCCCACGATGCACAGCGCCATGGAAGCCCTGATAGAAGGGGACATCGATGCCTTCATCGGCAATGAGGTCATCGTCCAGGCGTTCAATAGCATTCGTCCTTATTCAAGGTTGCGCATCATCGATGACAGCGCCATACCGGTATCGGGCTTCGCCTTTGCGACGCGTCTGGCAGACCGCCAGTTGACGAGCCTGATCAATCAGGTACTCAACAGTGTGGATCAGACGCTCTCAGAACTTATTCTTTCTCGCTGGACCCAAGGCCTTGAGGGCAGCATTGCCCAGCAACACATCGACTTGCTCCCCGCCGAGCGCGAGTGGATCAAGGCTAACCCCGTGGTCACGGTGGTGAGCCAGCAATATCCGCTCTATACCTTTCGCAACGCCAGGGGCGAGTGGGAAGGCTTGAGCATTGACATCCTTGCGCGCATATCACGCATGACCGGGCTGCAATTCGTCCATGAAGAGTCGTTTTCGACCGCCCAAACGTTGGGCCTGCTCAAGAGTGGTCGAGGCCAAATGAACGCCACGCTGTCTATCAGTCCGGAGCGAAAGGAGTTTCTGAACTTCACGTACTCCTACGGCGGTGCGCCCTGGGTTTTCATCGTTCGCACCCACGACTCACGGCTCGGATCATTAGAGCAGTTGTCCGGCAAGGTGTTGGCACTTCCCGCCAGGCATGCCCTTGAAGCCATGATCCGGCGCGACCATCCGGAGATCGAAGTGCACACGGTCGCCAGTTTCGATCAGGCCAGGAGCCTGGTGGAAAAAGGCGAGGCCGACGCGACGATTCAAAGCGAGACACAGGCGTACCTGTATCCGCCGGGTCGTCTCAAGGTGGGCCGCACCGTCGAAGGCCGCTGGTCAGCCGATACGTTTTCGGTGCATGCAAAGCACCCCGAACTCTTGAGCATCCTGAACAAGGCGCTTGAAGCCATGACCATGACCGAAATCCGCACCTTGAGAAGCAAGTGGTTGGGCGGGGTAAGGAAGGCGCCGCTTGTTGAGAGCCCCCTTCATCACTCGCCATGGCTGTATGGACCAATGGCAGCTCTGCTGGTGGTGGGCCTGTTGTTGTTTTTGTGCAATCGGCGCCTGCATAACCAGATTGTGCTGGGGCATGCACGCGAAGCTCAATTACAGGAGGCTATCGAGTTTCAGCGCCGTTACCTGGACGGCATTCCCAGCCCCATTTTTGTAGTCGGTGTCAAAGGTGAAATAGTCACCTGCAACCGCAATTATGAAGAGCGTTTATCCATCAAGCTGGAGCGCATCCAGGGTTTAAACAGCCTTGAAGCGAATCTTTATCCCCCCACCCTGGCCGAGCAGTTACATCGAGAGTTGCTGGACGTTATCCGCAGCCGAAAGCCGTTTTACATAAAACGTGTCATGGAATTCAAAGCCTGCAGCACAGAGGTGTATCAGTGGACTGTCCCTTTTTATTCATCGACCGGGCAGTTAGAGGGGTTGGTGGGAGGGTGGTTTGACGGGTCGGAAGGGAGGAAGTGGGATATCCCTTGATTGGCCCCTTCGCGTTTCAAAGGTGCTGGCTTTCGTAGGAGTGTTCTTACCGTAATTCAAGATTTGTCTTATGTTCTGTTCAGTTTGAGCCTTCTACAGTGCGCTCCATTCGAGCAATCGTCCCGCAGCTGTAAAGGTTCATGATGCAAAACCTGAAAGTACTGATCCTTGAAGACAACCCTTTTCAGTTGATGACCCTGCATCAAATGTTGAATGCATGCCGCATTTTCGACGTGCTGACCGCTTCAAGCCTGGAGGCGGCACGTCACTCACTTGCGGTACGCGGTGCTATCGATATTGCCATTTGCGACCTTTACCTGGACACCACCTCGGGGCTTGACCTGATCACTGAGCTGGCCCAGCAGCGCCATGCATCGGCGTTGATCATCCAGACCTGCGCCGCGCCGCATGTTGTTGAAAAGGCCGCCAGCCGGGCGCGCCGCGAAGGCCTCAAGGTATTGGGCTCTCTGACCAAACCCGTCAGTGTGAGTCGCTTGAACCAGCTGTTGCAGGCCTACCAGGTGCCATGTTTCAACACGTTGGGCCGCTGAGGCAAATTGATTGCAGGCCTGAGGGAACCTTTTTTCCTACCGGCTTGTCAGATTTTTCATCGACGGGATCAAGCGTTTTGCTCCGATGCCTGACGCCCGTCGAGCGGATCACCTGATCCTGTTAAACCCCGAGTTGACTCCCCACTGCTCGGGGTTTTTTTTGAGCGCAATTTGTCAGCGTGGGCGCTTTGGCGGACTTGCTTGTCCATTCACGTAGTCGTCAGGGTGGCCGGGCTCCTGCCACTGAGCTTCAGCCTCACGCAACGCGTCCGGCCCCAACGTGGCCAATGCCCGGTTAATCCGGCCCAACGCTTCGTGGCCCGCAGGGGTGTCGGAGCACCCGATATAAATCGGCTGATACGTGGGCGCGCCCAAAATCCGGTAGAACAGCAGTGTTTCAAACGGCAAGCCTTGCTGCCGGGCCTTGGACTGAATCTCGGGCCAATACCCTAAAACACCTTCCAGCCGGCCGGCATGCTGCATTTGCAACAGGCTGCCCAAGGCATCATTGCCATGGTGAACAAACAGCTGGCGGTCCTCGCTATGCGCCAGCTGCTCATCGATCCACATGCCATAACTGCGCTTGGCCACCACCCCCAGCCGGACGCCTTGGGCATTGAGCAGGCGCTTAAGGTCCACCGACTGATCCGTGACATAAGGCGCGATCTTCGGCTCATCGCTTTGGCGGATCACCAGCCCGTTGCTGTGTAAGCCCATGACCGGCGCCGAGTAGGCAATCGATTGTGCGCGTGAGGGATTCCACACCAGCGCCGGGTCGCACGTCAGCGTCGGGTCCTGCAGCATTTGCATGGCACGGGCCCGATTGACCTTGACCACCACATGTTCGTATTCGGGCAGGCTGGCGATCAGTAAGGGCATGAGCTGATCAATCACCCCCTGACCTTTTTGCGGGCCCTCAAAGACGGTCAGCGGCGGTAAGTCGCGCATCAGCCACGTGAGTTTTTCGGCCCCGGAACTCATGCACGCCCAGCCCAGCATCGCCCAAGGAATGAATTGAGCCCAACGGCTTGGCCGCCATGAGCGAATCGTCATGGTGCGGTGTTCCTTCTACAGCGTTTGAAAAGGGGCCGAGCCCCTCTGCTAAATGGCACCGTCGTGTTTCAGTGCCGCAATGGCCGAGGCGTCGTAGCCCAACGCGCCCAGCACTTCATCGTTATGGGCACCCAGCTCGGGGCCCACCCACTCGGCCGACCCAGGGGTCTCGGAGAGCTTGGGCACAATGCCCGGCATTTTAAAGTCGTTGCCGTCGGGCAATTTGGCACTCAGGAACATCTCCCGCGCCAGAAACTGCGGGTCGCTGAACATGTCTTGCGCCGAGAAAATACGACTGGCCGGCACCTGCGCGGTATTCAGTTGCTCAAGCACCGTGTCCAGCGGCAGCGAGGCCACCCAGCGATCAATCACGCCATACAGTTCATCGCGTCGTGCGTCACGCCCGTCATTGCTGGCCAGCTGCGGGTCGTTTGCCAAGTCGTCACGGCCAATCAGCTGCATGAACCGTTTGAAAATCGCATCGCCGTTGGCGCCAATCTGGACGTGCTTGCCGTCCAGGCTGGTATGGATCGAAGAGGGGGTAATGCCCGGCATGATATTGCCCGTGCGTTCGCGAATAAAACCGAACACATCGAACTCCGGGACCATGCTTTCCATCATCGCGAAAATGGCTTCATACAACGCCACATCCACCACTTGGCCCTGGCCGCCATTCACCTCGCGGTGCCTCAAGGCCATCAATGCACCGATCACGCCCCACAGCGCGGCAATCGAGTCGCCAATGGAAATGCCAGTGCGCACGGGCGGGCGGTCTTCGAAGCCGGTGATGTAACGCAGCCCGCCCATCGATTCACCCACGGCCCCGAAGCCCGGCTGATCCTTCATCGGCCCGGTCTGGCCAAAGCCCGACAGGCGGACCATGACCAGCTTGGGGTTCAAGGCATGCAACACGTCCCAGCCCAGCCCGAGCTTTTCGAGCACACCGGGGCGAAAGTTCTCGATCAGGATGTCCGCGTCGGCCAACAACGCCTTGAGCACCTGAAGGCCATCGGGGTGCTTGAGGTTCAGCGTCAGGGATTTCTTGTTACGCGCCTGCACGAACCACCACAGCGACGTGCCCTCATACAGCTTGCGCCATTTGCGCAGCGGATCGCCCCCGTCCGGGGATTCAACCTTGATCACCTGAGCCCCGAATTCGGCGCAAATACGCGAAGCGAACGGCCCGGCGATCAGCGTTCCGAGTTCGACGACCTTAAGGCCCGAAAGGGGTTTGGCAGCGAGGGGCATGAGTAATCCTTGTCC
This sequence comes from Pseudomonas lundensis, assembly GCF_015377145.2. NCBI lineage: Bacteria > Pseudomonadati > Pseudomonadota > Gammaproteobacteria > Pseudomonadales > Pseudomonadaceae > Pseudomonas > Pseudomonas lundensis. Next base: position 3,749,473 of record NZ_CP062158.2, on the reverse strand, counting down.
GGGAGCGTGCGAGTACAGCCTTTTAACATAGGAGCGGGCGCGCAAGAAGCCGCAGAGTTCGTTGATCCTTGGCGTATCGGGTAGACTTGCCGCCTTTCTCCGTATCAAGAAGCCCGTTCATGGCCCAGCCGTCCACGACTTACAAGTTTGAACTCAACCTCACCGACCTTGATCGCGGTGTGTATGAGAGCGTAAAACAGACCATCGCCCGTCACCCTTCGGAAACCGAAGAGCGCATGACCGTGCGTTTGCTGGCGTATGCCTTCTGGTACAACGAGCAACTGTCCTTTGGACGCGGCCTGTCTGATGTAGACGAACCGGCGCTGTGGGAAAAAAGCCTGGATGACCGTGTTTTGCACTGGATCGAAGTCGGCCAGCCGGACGCCGAGCGCCTGACCTGGTGTTCGCGCCGCACCGAACGCACCAGCCTGCTGGCCTACGGCAGCCTGCGCGTCTGGGAAGGCAAAGTGATTCCGGCGATCAAAAACCTGAAAAACGTCAACGTGGCGGCCGTGCCGCAAGACGTCCTCGAAACCTTGGCCAAAGACATGCCACGGGTGATCAAGTGGGACGTGATGATCAGCGAAGGCACGATCTTCGTGACCGATGACCGCGGCCAGCACGAAGTGCAATTGCAGTGGTTGACCGGCGAACGCGGTTAATCCTCGGCCTGCTTCAATCTTTCCACCTTCAGACTCAGAGACACATCCCCCGCTTATGCGCATCGAACCTCGTCCATTGCCTGAAACCCTGCCTTTTCTGGGCGAAATGCCGACGTTGCTGACACGGTTGTACGCCGCCCGTGGCGTGCAATCACAGGCTGAACTGGACAAGCGCCTGGCGCGGTTGATCCCGTACCAGCAGCTCAAAGGTATCGAGGCCGCGGTGGATTTGCTGGTGCAGGCGCTGGACCAGCGTCAGCGCATCCTGATCGTCGGTGACTTCGACGCCGATGGCGCGACGGCCAGCACCGTCGGCATGCTGGGCCTGCGGTTACTGGGGGCGGCGCATGTCGATTACCTGGTGCCCAACCGCTTTGAATACGGCTACGGCCTGACCCCGGAAATCGTCGAAGTCGCCCTGACCCGCGAGCCGCAGTTGCTCATCACGGTCGACAACGGCATTTCCAGCGTCGAAGGGGTCGCCGCGGCGAAAAAGGCCGGGCTCAAGGTGTTGGTCACCGACCACCACTTGCCGGGCACAGAACTGCCCGCCGCCGATGCCATCGTCAACCCCAACCAGCCGGGCTGCGCGTTTCCCAGCAAGGCCTTGGCCGGGGTGGGGGTGATTTTCTATGTGCTGATCGCGCTGCGTGCGCGTTTGAACAGCCTGGGCCGATACGAACACAGCCAGGCGCCCAACATCGCTGAACTGCTGGATCTGGTGGCCTTGGGCAGTGTGGCGGACGTGGTGCCGCTGGACGCCAACAACCGGATTCTGGTGCATCAGGGCCTGGAACGGATTCGCGCCGGTCGCGCCCGGCCGGGGCTCAAGGCCATTCTGGAAGTGGCCAAGCGCGATCATACGCGCATCACCTCGACCGACCTTGGCTTCATCCTCGGCCCGCGGCTCAATGCGGCGGGGCGTCTGGACGACATGAGTCTGGGCATCGAATGCCTGCTCACCGACGACGCCAACGCCGCGCGCGCCATGGCCGCCCAACTGGACGAGATGAACCAGGACCGCAAATCCATCGAGCAAGGCATGCAGCGCGAAGCACTGGCCCAGCTCAAGGAACTCCCGGTCGACTCGATGCCGTTCGGGTTATGCCTGTTCGACCCGGACTGGCACCAAGGGGTCATCGGGATTTTGGCCTCGCGCCTCAAAGAGCGTTATTTCCGGCCCACCTTTGCGTTTGCCGATGCGGGCGACGGCCTGCTCAAAGGGTCGGGGCGCTCCGTGCCGGGCTTTCACATCCGCGACGCACTGAGCGTGGTCGCAGCGCAACACCCCGACCTGATCGCCAAATACGGCGGCCACGCCATGGCCGCCGGGCTGACCTTGCCGGTGGCGAACTTTGAACAGTTCAGCCAGGCGTTCGATGCCGAAGTGCGGCGTCAACTGCGTGAAGAAGACCTCACCGGGCGCCTGCTGTCCGATGGCAGCCTGACTGTCGAAGAGTTCCACCTTGAGCTGGCGCGTGCCTTGCGCAACGCCGGCCCCTGGGGGCAACACTTCCCCGAACCGCTGTTTCACGGGGTATTTGAGCTGGTGGAACAACGGATCGTCGGTGAACGGCACCTCAAAGTGGTGCTCAAAACCGAATGCGGCAGCGTCAAACTCGACGGCATTGCGTTCGGCATCGACCGCGACGTGTGGCCCAACCCGACCATCCGTTGGGTTGAACTGGCCTACAAGCTCGACCTCAACGAGTTCCGGGGCAACGAAACCGTGCAACTGATGATCGCCCACATCGAACCGCGCTGACCCGCCAGCGGATTTGAACCCCACCTCTTTCAGTGTTGTCGACTAATCTCTGGTAAGCGCTTGGTCGGCACACCGACGTCAAGCCGTCTGGCGTTTGCCCACTGACATGAGAGGTGACCCATGAGCCTGCTGCTCGAACCCTATACCCTGCGCCAACTGACCTTCTTGAACCGCATCGCGGTCTCGCCCATGTGCCAGTACTCCAGTGTCGACGGGTTGGCCAACGACTGGCATTTGGTCCACTTGGGCAGCCGCGCCGTGGGCGGCGCCGGGCTGATCTTCACCGAAGCCACCGCCGTCACCGCTGACGGTCGCATCACCGCTCAAGACCTTGGGCTGTGGAACGACCAACAGATCGAACCGCTGCAACGCATCACCCGTTTCATACGCGCCCAGGGCGCCGTCGCCGGTATTCAACTGGCCCACGCCGGGCGTAAGGCCAGTACCTGGCGTCCGTGGTTGGGCAAACAAGGCAGCGTCAGGGTAGAAGAGGGCGGCTGGGTGCCGGTCGGGCCATCGCCCATTGCCTTCGACCCGCGCCACACCGTGCCCACGCAACTGGACGAACGCCAGATCCAGGACGTCATCCAGGCCTTTGCCGACGCTGCCAAACGCGCGCTCGAAGCCGGGTTTTCGGTGGTTGAAGTGCATGCGGCGCACGGCTACCTGCTGCATCAATTCCTCTCGCCATTGAGCAACCAGCGCCGCGACCAATACGGCGGTTCGTTCGAAAACCGCATTCGCCTGGTGCTGCAAGTGACCGAAGCGGTGCGCGAAGTCTGGCCGCAAGAACTGCCCCTGTTCGTGCGGGTATCGGCCACCGACTGGGTAGAAGACGGCTGGAACCCCGACGAAACCGTCGAACTGGCGCGCCGCCTCAAAGCGTTGGGCGTCGACCTGATCGACGTGTCCTCGGGAGGCACCTCGGCCAATGCTGAAATTCCCGTCGGGCCGGGGTATCAGACGCGTTTTGCAGAAAGCATCCGCAAGGCATCGGGTATCGCCACCGGCACGGTCGGCATGATTACCGAACCGGCCCAGGCCGAGCACATCCTGCGCACCGGCCAGGCCGACCTGATCCTGCTGGCCCGCGAACTGCTGCGCGACCCTTACTGGCCCTTGCATGCCGATGACGACCTGGGCGGCAAACAGGCGACCTGGCCTGCGCAATACCAGCGCGCCACGCATCGCGATCAACCCATCCACGAATCCGACCTGCGCGAATGACCCCGCCCCGGCGTATTCCGCGTGTTTGCGGCGTGCGCCGGGCCACCTTCAGGTTCAATTAAGGTGGGTTTGGCAAGCTCGGTGCAACATCTGGAAGCAAACGAACTGACTGCGTTGCGTGGCCGCGAACTACTCTGTCGGCCTGCTGACTTCCCCCAACCCTGTTGCTAGAGGCTGTGTATGAATACGCGTGGATTGCTCGATCAGTTACTCAAGTCTGGCCAAGAGTTGTTGCAAAACAAAACCGGTGCTGCAAAACCCGGCGCGGGTGCTGACAAAGGCGCACTCGGTGGCTTGCTCAGTGGTTCGGGCGGGTTAGGCAGCCTGCTCTCAGGCGCGGGGGGCGGGGCACTGGCCGCTGGCGCCATGGGCCTGCTGCTGGGCAACAAAAGCGCACGCAAAATTGGCGGCAAAGCCATCACCTACGGCGGTTTGGCGGCGCTGGGCGTTCTGGCCTACAAAGCCTACGGCAACTGGCAGGCCAGCCAGGGCACCGCGCCGCAAACCGAACCGCAAACCATCGACCGCATTCCGCCTGTGCAAGTGGAACAGCACAGCCAGGCTATCCTCAAGGCGCTGGTCGCGGCGGCCAAAGCCGATGGCCACATCGACGCGCGTGAGCGTGAATTGATCGAAGGCGAGTTTGACAAAATCAGTGGCGACTCGGGTGTGCAGGCCTGGTTAAAAGACGAACTGAACAAACCGCTGGACCCGGCCGAAGTGGCACGAGCGGCAAGCACCCCAGAAATGGCGGCCGAAATGTACATCGCCAGCGTGATGCTGGTGGATGAAGAACACTTTATGGAACGTGCCTACCTGGACGAACTGGCCAAACAGCTCAAGCTGGAGCCGGGTCTCAAGGCCGAACTTGAGCGTCAGGTTCACCAGGCGGCCTAGCCGCCGTGTGCTGCACGGGCGTGACGGCGCACTACGATTTGTACGCACGCAATTGCGGGAGGTTTCGTACAGGTTTGCTGATTGATGAGGCTGTTCGGTCACGCCTATAGTTTGCGCTCGCCCCTCGGGGCGACCGGGTTTGGCGACCTGGACAGGATTTTGGATGCGTAATGGTTGTTGTATCTGGCGAAGCGTGTATTTTGCATCGCCATCCTTTATGGCTGCTGTGCGCGGGAGATCTTCGGGTCTGCCGGGTTTTCCTAGATTCTGCCGGTTCGCCAACCCGCGTACAGCAGCCACCTTTGATTTCGTTTGGCGACGGGAAGTGGGTGGCCTAATCGCAAGATCTAGGAGTTGTCTCAATGATTAAGTCCCCGTATATCCCGCTAACCGCTATCGACTGCACCATCCCCGCCTTGCTGATTGACCGAAACGCCCCGCTTGATGTGTTGCATGCCAATGCCACGGCCCGTGTGCTGGCGGTTACCCAATTGATGGAAACCTTTTCCAGCCGCGAGGTGCAGGAGGCAGATGCCGTTGACCTCAAGCATCTGGCAGCCACCGCAGCCGTGTTGCTGCGTGACGGGTGTGATCTGCTCAATGTGTTGGGGTGGCGATTGCAGCCGAGTTGAGTCTTTGCAGACGGCGTTTTTAAACGCCATTTCCCCAGCCGTTTTGCGGGAGCCACTCAAAACCTGAAAACACCTCAAAGGCCCTTTGCTGCTGCCACTCAAATGTGAGAACGCCGCAGAAGCCCCCTTGCTGCTGCCACTCAAACGTGTGAGCACCACAGAAGGTCTGTTACTGCTGCCACTCAACCTTGAGAACACCGCAGAAGGCCTTTTACTGCGGCCACTCAATCCTGAGAACACCGCAAAGGCCCCTCACAGAAGGCCGAGCGCAGGGGGTATGACGGGGGTGACGAGGCAGGATGCCGAGACAGCCGTGCTGGGCCATGGATGGCCCGTCACGGCGTGCCCCCGTCATATCGCCGGAGCGAGGGCACCGTCGAGCCTAGGCGAGGCGGCCGTATGGCAGGGCAAGGCCTTTTTGGTTCCTTTTGTGGCTGTTTGACAAAAGGGACTCGCTGTAAGAGCGAAACCTATCGTTCAGTTAGACGCTGATAACGGATATGTACGCTCTGTTCCTGTTGAAACCACGGTGTACATATCCGTTTGATGTGTGAGGGCCTTCTACGGGTTCCGCCCTTACGGCGGCTCACTTTTGGCAAACAGCCCCAAAAGTAAGCAAAAGGTCCTTGCCCTGCCATACGGCCGTCTCGCTCTGGCTCGACGGTGCCTTCACTCCGGCACTGTTGCGGGGGCACGCCGTGACGGGCCATCCATGGCCCAGCACGGCTGGCTCGGCTCCTGCCGACCCACCCCCGCAACAGCACCTGCGTTCAGCCTGCTGTGAGGGGCCTTTGCGGTGTGCCTGCAATCGCGTGGCAGCAGGGAGACTTTTCAAGATCAAGATCAAGATCAAGATCAAGATCAAGTTCACGAGCACGATCAAGATCCCTTAGGTGCTTCGCTCATCCGTTCGGGATGTAACCCTGTGTACGTTTTTTTAACTGATCCATGTGAGATCGGTCTCAAACCCCGTACGAATCCTCCCTTACCCTCGGCTATACTCCCCCTCATTTCAACGGCACCCCGAGGATCGACTGTGAAGAACTGGACGTTACGCCAACGCATCTTGGCGAGCTTTGCCGTAATCATTGCCATCATGCTGTTGATGATCGTCGCGGCGTATTCACGCTTGGTCAAAATCGAAACCAGCGAAGACAATGTCCGCACCGACTCGATCCCGGGCCTGTACCACAGCTCCATGATCCGCAGCGCGTGGGTCGACAGTTACGTGCAAACCCTGCACCTGATGAATGAAGGCGAGGGCCGTCCCCTGACCAAGGACGAACAAGCGCTCTACACCTCTTACGAAACCCGCCTGGCCAACGAACTCGCCGGCTATCGCGCCACCATCAGCGGTGACGGGGATGAGACGTTGTATGAAGAGTTTGTCGCGCTGCATAAAAAATACGACCAGTCGCTGAACACGGTTCTCGCGCTGTTTGAAAAGAACGACATGCCCCAGGCCCGCACGGTGTTGAACGCGCAATTGACCCCCGACTGGAGCGCCGGTCGGGTGCAGCTCAATAAGGTGATTCAGGACAACCAGAACGCCGCGATCCGGGCCAGTAACAACATCTCCGATGCGGTGCTGACGGCTAAGGCCAGTATGTTGATTTCGCTGGCCATTGCGGTGCTGGCGGCGGGGCTGTTGGGCTTTTTGTTGCTGCGCTCGATCATGTCGCCAATGCAGCGCATTGTCTCGATCCTTGAGGTCATGCGCTCCGGGGATTTGAGCAAGCGGCTGAACCTTGAGCGTAAAGATGAGTTCGGGGCCGTCGAAACTGGCTTCAACGACATGATGGCCGAGCTGACGGCGCTGGTGTCGCAGGCGCAGCGTTCTTCGGTGCAGGTCACCACCTCGGTGACCGAGATTGCCGCCACGTCCAAGCAGCAACAGGCCACCGCTACCGAAACCGCCGCCACCACCACGGAAATCGGCGCCACGTCTCGCGAAATCGCGGCCACGTCCCGGGATCTGGTGCGCACCATGACGGAGGTCACGTCGGCCGCCGATCAAGCGTCGATTCTGGCCGGTTCCGGCCAACAAGGGCTGGCGCGCATGGAGGACACCATGCACTCGGTCATGGGCGCCGCCGATCTGGTGAACGCCAAGTTGGCGATTCTCAATGAGAAGGCCGGCAATATTAATCAGGTGGTGGTGACCATTGTGAAGGTGGCCGATCAGACCAACCTGCTGTCGCTCAACGCCGCGATTGAGGCCGAGAAGGCCGGTGAATACGGGCGCGGGTTTGCTGTGGTCGCCACCGAGGTTCGTCGTTTAGCGGATCAGACGGCCGTGGCCACGTATGACATCGAGCAGATGGTGCGCGAGATTCAGTCGGCGGTGTCGGCCGGTGTGATGGGCATGGACAAGTTCTCCGAAGAGGTGCGCCGCGGTATGTCCGAGGTGCAGCAGGTGGGCGAGCAGTTGTCGCAGATCATCCATCAGGTGCAGGCTTTGGCGCCACGGGTGTTGATGGTCAACGAAGGCATGCAGGCCCAGGCCACCGGCGCCGAGCAGATTAACCACGCGTTGGTGCAATTGGGGGATGCCAGTAGCCAGACCGTTGAGTCCCTGCGTCAGGCCAGCTTTGCCATCGATGAATTGAGTCAGGTGGCGGTCGGGCTGCGCAGCGGCGTTTCGCGTTTTAAAGTCTGATGAGCGTGCCTCTCGCGCCGCGCGAAGCCGTCAAGGCGTCGAAGCAATGCCTGTTTCTGGTGTTTTTTATCGGCACCGAACGCTATGCCTTGCAAGCGGTGGACGTGGTGGAAGTGTTGCCGCGTTTGCCGCTCAAGCCCATTGCCCATGCACCGGCGTGGGTGGCCGGGGTGTTTGCCCATCGCGGGCAGATGGTGCCGGTGATTGATGTCAGTGCCATGACCTTCGGCCAGAGCGCCGTGGCCCGCACCAGCACGCGTTTGGTGTTGGTGCGCCATCACGGTCACTTGCTGGGCCTGGTGCTGGAGCAGGCCAGTGAAACCCTGCGCTGTGAGGTGGCAGATTTTCAGCCTTACGGGCTGGATAACCGCGAGGCGCCATATTTGGGGCCGGTGCGTAAAGACAAGGATGGCCTGTTGCAGTGGATTCGCGTGGATGATCTGTTGACGCCTGCCGTGCGCGGGTTGTTGTTTCCCGAGCAGCACATTGACTTGACCCGGCAGGCCCGCCCATGAGTGCCGATCAACGGTTTTTTGATTTTCTGAAACGGCGCATCGGGCTGGATGTGGCGTCGGTGGGCCCGGCGATTATTGAGCGGGCGGTGCGTCAGCGCTGCACCGCGCTGAACATGCAGGATCACGATGAGTATTGGCAGCGGCTCAATGCCTCGGCCGACGAGCAGCAGGCGCTGATCGAGTCGGTGATCGTGCCCGAGACCTGGTTTTTCCGTTACCCCGAATCATTTGCCACGCTGGGTCGCCTGGCCCGCGAGCGGCTGGCCGCGCAAACGGCTCCGCGGGTGCTGCGCCTGCTGAGCCTGCCGTGTTCGACCGGCGAAGAGCCGTATTCGATAGCGATGGCGATGTTTGACGCCGGGTTTGCCGCGCACCAGTTCAGGGTCGAGGCGCTGGATATCAGCCCGCTTTCGATTCAGCGCGCCCAGCGTGCGGTGTATGGCAAGAATTCGTTTCGCGGTCAGGACATCGGTTTTCGCGAGCGGCATTTCACCCTCGAAGCCGACGGGTATCACGTGTCGGCGCGGGTGCGCGAGCAGATCGAGTTTAAGGTCGGCAATGTGCTGGACCCGGCCCTGACGGCGAGTCAGCCGCCTTATGATTTTGTGTTCTGCCGCAATTTGTTGATTTATTTCGACCTCAAAACCCAACAGCAGGCGCTCGACGCCCTCACGCGTATGACGCGTCTGGACGGGGTGCTGTTCATCGGCCCGGCTGAGGGCAGTTTGCTGCACGGGCTGGGCATGCGTTCGATCAACGCCCCGCAATCCTTCGCCTTTTGTCACAGCCAAGAGCCGCCCGCCGTGTTGCCGAGGCCGGTTGAGTGTACAGCGCCGGTCAAACCTTTGCCGCTGCCGATGGCGCCGGTCAGTCGCCCGTTTGCGGCGCGCCCTCACACACCGCCCCCGCCGCCGGCTCAGGTCGCGCGTGTGCCCGACGAGGCGCCGCGCGGGGTGCTGGAGACCATTGCGCAATTGGCCAATGAAGGCAAAAGCCGTGAAGCCCGCGCCTTGTGCGAACAGGCGTTGCAGCAGCATGGGCCGCAGGCTCAGGTGTTTTATTGGCTGGGCCTGCTCAGCGATGTCGAAGGCCAGACCGCACAGGCCCAAGGCTTTTATCGCAAGGCGTTGTACCTGCAACCCCAACATGCCGAGGCGCTGGCGCATCTGGCGGCACTGCTGGCCTCGCAGGGCGATGTGGCAGGCGCTCAGCGTTTGCAGGCCCGGGCTGCGCGCAATGAGCGGGCCCTTCACAGTGAGCGCAAATCATGAACGGTCTGTCCGCCCAGAGTTTGATCCACACCGAAGCCCAGACGATTGATGATTGCTGGAACCGTATTGGCGTGTACGGCGATAAATCCTGCCCGCTGCTGCCAGCACACATTCATTGCCGTAACTGTTCGGTGTATGCGGCGGCGGCCACGCGTTTGCTCGATCGCTATGCCTTTGTGCAGGACGAGCAGGATTTTGCCGCGCCGCAGGACCTTGAGCACGCCCACGCGACCCGTTCACTGGTGGTGTTTCGCATGGGCGGCGAGTGGCTGGCGCTGGCGACCCGTTGCCTGGATGAAGTCGCGCCTTTGCAGTCGATTCACTCGCTGCCGCACCAACGCTCCCGGGCCCTGATGGGCGTGGCCAATGTGCGCGGCGCGCTGGTGCCCTGCCTGTCGCTGGTCGAGCTGCTGGGGCTGGACCCGACGGTGAGTGTCACGCCCGCGCAGCGGGTGATGCCGCGCATGCTGATTGTGGCCGCGCCCGGTGGGCCGGTGGTGGTGCCGGTGGACGAGGTCGATGGCATTCACAACATTGAAGAGCGTGTGCTCAATACCGCGTCGTTGTCGGGCGAACACGCCAGCGCCATTTTCACCCGGGGTGTCTTGCACTGGAAAACCCGCAGCCTGCGCTGGCTGGATGAAGAGCAGTTGCTCGGCGCGATTACCCGGAGCCTCACATGACCCCCGAGCAAATGCGCGACGCCTCGTTGCTGGAGTTGTTCAGTCTGGAGGCCGAAGCCCAGACCCAAGTGCTCAATGCCGGTTTGCTGGCGCTGGAGCGTAACCCGACCCAGGCCGATCAGTTGGAAGCCTGCATGCGCGCGGCCCACTCGCTCAAGGGCGCGGCGCGGATTGTCGGGGTCGAGGCCGGGGTCAGCGTGTCCCATGTCATGGAAGATTGCCTGGTCAGCGCGCAGGAAGGGCGCTTGTACCTGCAACCCGAGCACATTGATGCCTTGTTGCAGGGCACTGATTTGCTGATGCGCATTGCGACGCCGGGCAATACGGTGACCTCGGCCGACATCGAGGCCTACGTGGCCTTGATGAACCGGCTGGTCGAGCCTTCTGCCCCGACGGCACGGGTGGCGCCACCGCCGTTTGATGTGTCGCAACTGCTGCTTGCGCCTGAGCCCGTGGTGCCTGAGGCACCTGCGCCGGTCGAGCTGGCGCCGCTGCCCGAGCCGGCGGCAGAACCGGCGCGTCGCCCGCAACGCCTGACTGAAGGCGGTGAGCGGGTGTTGCGCGTCACCGCCGAGCGCCTTAACAGTCTGCTGGACTTGTCGAGCAAGTCGCTGGTGGAAACCCAGCGGCTCAAGCCTTACCTCGCCACGATGCAGCGCCTCAAACGCATGCAAAACACCAGCTTGCGGGCGTTGGACCATTTGGGCGATCAGCTCAAGGTGCTGACGCTCACCCCTGAGGCCGAAGAGGCGCTGGCCGAGGCGCGGCGTTTATTGGCCGAGTCGCAGCACGTGCTCAGTGAGCAGACCGCTCAACTGGACGAGTTTGGCTGGCAGACCAGCCAGCGCGCGCAGTTGCTGTATGACACGGCGCTGGCGTGCCGCATGCGTCCGTTCGCGGATGTGCTGGCCGGGCAAGAGCGCATGGTGCGTGATCTGGGGCGCAGCCTGGGCAAACAGATCCGTCTGGAAATTGAAGGCGAGAAAACCCAGGTGGACCGCGACGTGCTGGAAAAGCTCGAAGCGCCCCTGATGCACCTGTTGCGTAACGCGGTGGACCACGGCATTGAACCCCCTGAGCAGCGTTTGCGCGCTGGCAAGCCGGCCGAAGGGGAGATTCGCTTGCGCGCCTCGCATCAGGCCGGGCTGCTGGTGGTGGAGTTGAGCGATGACGGCGGCGGCGTTGACCTTGAGCGTTTGCGCCGCTCTATCGTGCAGCGCCAACTGTCCACCGAGGCCACGGCCGCGCAGTTGAGTGAAGAAGAACTGCTGACGTTTTTGTTCCTGCCGGGCTTCAGCCTGCGCGACACCGTGACCGAGGTGTCCGGGCGCGGTGTCGGGCTGGATGCGGTGCAGCACATGGTGCGCCTGCTGCGTGGCTCGATTGTGCTGGAGCAGGTCAGCGGGCAGGGCAGTCGTTTCCATCTGGAAGTCCCGCTCACCCTGTCGGTGGTGCGCAGCCTGGTGGTGGAAGTCGGCGGCGAAGCCTATGCCTTTCCGCTGGCGCACATCGAACGCATGCGCGATCTGGCGCCTGACGACATCGTGCAGGTCGAAGGCCGCCAGCACTTCTGGCACGAAGGGCAGCACGTGGGCCTGGTGGCCGCCAGCCAGTTGCTGCAACGTCCGCCCGGCCAGAACGATGACGACACCCTCAAGGTGGTGGTCATTCGTGAGCGCGAGGCGGTCTACGGCGTGGCGGTTGAGCGGTTTATCGGGGAGCGCACTTTAGTGGTATTGCCTCTGGACCCGCGCTTGGGCAAGGTGCAGGACATTTCGGCCGGCGCGCTGCTCGATGATGGCTCGCCGGTGCTGATTGTGGACGTCGAAGACATGCTGCGTTCGGTCGACAAGCTGCTTAACACCGGGCGTCTGGAGCGCATCGACCGGCGTAATCGGCACACCGCTGAGGTGGCGCGTAAACGCATTCTGGTGGTCGACGACTCGCTCACCGTGCGCGAGCTGCAACGCAAGTTGTTGCTCAATCGCGGTTATGAGGTGGCGGTCGCGGTGGACGGCATGGATGGCTGGAACGCGCTGCGCGCCGAGCATTTCGATTTGCTGATTACCGATATCGACATGCCGCGCATGGACGGCATCGAACTGGTCACCCTGTTGCGGCGCGACAACCGGCTGCAATCGATGCCGGTGATGGTGGTGTCTTATAAAGACCGTGAAGAAGACCGTCGGCGCGGCCTGGATGCAGGGGCCGACTATTATTTAGCGAAAGCCAGTTTCCATGACGATGCGCTGCTTGATGCAGTGGTTGAGCTCATTGGAGGAGCCCAGACATGAGAATTGCCATCGTCAACGACATGCCCCTGGCGGTAGAGGCCTTGCGCCGGGCGTTGGCATTCGAGCCCAAGCATCAGTTGGTGTGGGTGGCGGGGAACGGCGAAGAAGCCGTGCGCCTGTGCGCCGAGGACACGCCGGACCTGATCTTGATGGACCTCATCATGCCGGTCATGGATGGTGTGGAGGCCACGCGTCGGATCATGGCGCAAAGCCCGTGTGCGATTGTGATCGTCACGGTCGACCGCCAGCAAAATGTGCACCGCGTGTTTGAAGCCATGGGCTTTGGCGCGCTGGACGTGGTCGATACGCCCGCTTTGGGCGCGGGCGATGCCAAGGAGGCAGCAGCGCCGTTGTTGCGCAAGATCATGAACATTGGCTGGTTGATGGGCCAGCAGCCCCCGAAACGGGTGCATCCCGTCGAGAACCAGCCGCGCAAATCCCTGGAGCAGCGCAGGTTAGTGGCCATCGGCTCGTCGGCGGGCGGCCCCGCGGCGCTGGAAACCCTGCTCAAAGGCCTGCCGCGCTCGTTTCAGGCGGCCATTGTGCTGGTGCAGCACGTGGACCAGGTGTTCGCCGCCGGGATGGCCGAATGGCTGAGCAGCTCGTGCGGGGTGAATGTCCGGCTGGCCCGTGATGGCGAAACGCCCCAGGCCGGTACGGTCCTGTTGGCCGGGACCAATCATCACATTCGTCTGTTAAAAAACGGCACGCTGGCTTACACCGCCGAGCCGGTGAACGAAATTTATCGGCCCTCGATTGATGTGTTTTTCGAGAGTGTGGCCCGGTACTGGGACGGTGAGGCCGTGGGCGTATTGTTGACCGGCATGGGTCGCGATGGCGCGCAGGGGCTCAAACTCATGCGCCAGCAGGGGTTTCTGACCATCGCCCAAGACCAGCACAGCAGTTCGGTATACGGCATGCCCAAAGCGGCAGCGGCAATTGATGCGGCTGTTGAAATTCGACCCTTGGACACGATTGCGCCACGCTTGCTGGAGATCTTTCATACATGACTGACACAACCCGGCAGGACTGGCTTGAAGGTGGTAATTCAGGTGAACGCGCATGAATGACTTGCAGATGGACGACGTCAAAACTGACGAAAACGCCGCCATGGTATTGCTGGTGGACGATCAGGCGATGATTGGCGAAGCCGTGCGCCGGGGCTTGGCCCTTGAGCAGAACATCGACTTTCACTTTTGCGCCGACCCGCACGATGCCATTGCCCAGGCCATTCGCATCAAGCCGACGGTGATCTTGCAAGACCTGGTCATGCCGGGGCTCGATGGTTTGACGCTGGTGCGCGAATACCGCAACCACCCGGCCACCAAAGACATCCCGATCATCGTGTTGTCGACCAAAGAAGACCCGTTGATCAAGAGTGCGGCCTTTGCGGCCGGGGCCAACGACTACCTGGTGAAATTACCGGACAACATTGAGCTGGTGGCCCGCATTCGCTATCACTCGCGCTCTTACATGACCCTGTTGCAGCGCGATGCCGCTTACCGCGCGCTGCGGGTCAGCCAGCAACAACTGTTGGACACCAATCTGGTGTTGCAGCGCCTGATGAACTCTGACGGCCTGACCGGGCTGTCCAACCGCCGCCATTTCGACGAGTACCTGGAGCTGGAATGGCGCCGGGCCCTGCGTGAGCAAACCCAGCTGTCGTTATTGATGATCGACGTGGACTACTTCAAGTCTTACAACGACACCTTCGGTCATCTGGACGGTGACGAAGCCCTGCGCAAAGTGGCGGCCTCGATCCGTGATGCCAGCTGCCGGCCTTCTGACCTGCCAGCGCGTTACGGCGGGGAGGAGTTTGCGATTGTATTGCCCAACACCTCTCAGGGCGGTGCGCGGCTGGTGGCTGAAAAGCTGCGTCAAGCGGTGGCGGCGCTGAAAATCCCGCACATTTCACCGACGGATGGCAGCAGCCTGACCATCAGCATCGGCCTGTCTACCATGACCCCGCAGCACAGCGGCAACTGCCGCGACTTGATTTCGGCGGCCGATAAAGGCCTGTACCTGGCCAAAAACAACGGGCGTAATCAGGTCGGAATCGAATAAGGCTCCCGCTCTTGCGCGGCGGCTTCACGGGGGTAAGCCCGTTCGCGGTCGCACACGGGCTGTGCAAGGCGTTAATCCGGTCGCGCAGTCGTGTGCCTGTTCAGCGGCTGCACCGTGGGTATGCGTTCAGGGGCTTTTTTTCCTGAGCAGCAGCAGGCCCGTGGAGTACGCCGTTTTGTAGCGGCCCACGCAATAGTGGGCGTAGAGCTTCTGGTAGTAGTCCGTGATGGCCAGTTCGCGGATGGTTTCGTCAAACTGGTTGCGCACCTTCGCGCTCGCGCCCCAGTGCCAGTCCCGGAAGTCATTGAGGTTCTCGAATTCGACGGTTTCTTCAATGCGCTGTGAGCGGATGATTTCAAAGTCGCTCAATGTGTCCAGCAGGGCTGGGCGGCTGAGCCGGAAATCATCAAACACTACGGGCTCGCCGATACACGGGTATTGATGGCGAATCTCCATCAGCGCCCGCTCTTGAATGAAGCGCTCATCGGGCAAGTAATCGAAGTCGAACGCGCAGGATAAAAACACATGACCGCCCGGTTTGACGGCGGCCGACAGTTTGTCGATCGCCGCTTGTTCGTGGGGCATGAAGCCTTGCAGGCAACCGGCACACACCACGGCGTCGAACACCGGCAAGCGGTCAAGGTTGCACGCCAGAAAATCGCTGACGATAAAGCGCACGTTGGGCGCGGCATGCACCAGATTGGCGTAGGCGATCTTGTCTTTGGAGTGATCGATGCCGACGTATTGCTCGATATTGTTGGCGTCCACAAACAACAGGCTGTTGCCTGTGCCGCAGCCGATGTCCAGCACATTGCCCTGCGGCGTGGCGAACGACAGCAGCAGTTCGAGGCTGCGCTTTTTCACATGCCTTGAATTGCGTTGAAAGCCGTGCGGGCTGGGCCTCGGGTTGTTCATCGTCATGCTCCTGGGGGGAGGTCGCAGGATCAGCCCATACGGGGGCCAATGGGCAGGCCGTGTGTGTTCGGGGCGGTCATGTTTTAGGTATAGCGAGCCGGGTTTGATGTGCAATGCGCGGGCGCGTAGTCCATTTCCCTTAAATCGGGTAACTATTCCCAAGTAACGCTGCGATGAGGTTTGAACGGGCAGGGGGATTGAAGAGGGCGATAACGCCTGCAGGCTGCGGCAAATGGCCTGCATTCCACCGCTGGGCGGGCTGCTGTAACGGTATATTTTCGGTATACTCTTTGGCTTTGTAAAAATCGCCTACGAGTGCCGCCAGCCATGGAAATCAACCCAATCCTTAACAGCATCAAGGACCTGTCAGAGCGCTCCGAAACCATTCGGGGGTATCTTTGACTACGATCAAAAGCATGAGCGTCTGACCGAAGTCAATCGCGAGCTTGAAGATCCGAGTGTCTGGAACAACCCTTCGTACGCCCAGGAACTGGGGCGCGAGCGCTCCCTGTTGGCGCAAATTGTAGAAACCCTCGACGAGATGCACACGGGCCTGGCCGATGCCAAGGACCTGCTGCTGATGGCCGCCGAGGAAGAAGACCAGGCCGCTGTAGATGACGTGTCGGCTGAAGTCGAACGCCTGCGCGAGTCCCTTGAAAAACTCGAATTCCGCCGCATGTTCAGCGGTGAGATGGACGCCAACAACGCTTACCTGGACATTCAGGCAGGCTCTGGCGGCACCGAAGCGCAAGACTGGGCCAATATCCTGTTGCGGATGTATTTGCGTTGGGCCGACAAGCGCGGCTTCGATGCCACCATCATGGAATTGTCCGCCGGTGAAGTGGCCGGGATCAAAGGTGCGACCGTGCACATCAAGGGCGAATACGCCTTTGGCTGGCTGCGCACCGAAATCGGCGTCCATCGTCTGGTTCGCAAAAGCCCGTACGACTCGGGCAACCGTCGTCATACCTCGTTCTCGGCCGTGTTCGTTTCGCCGGAAATCGACGACAACATCGAAATCGACATCAACCCCTCGGACCTGCGGATCGACACTTACCGCTCCTCCGGTGCGGGTGGTCAGCACGTAAACACCACTGACTCGGCCGTGCGTATTACCCACGTTCCGACCAACACCGTGGTGAGCTGCCAGAACGAACGTTCCCAGCACGCAAACAAAGACACCGCGATGAAAATGTTGCGGGCGCGTCTTTACGAGCAGGAAATCCAGAAGCGCAACGCCGCTTCCCAGGCGCTGGAAGACACCAAGTCCGACATCGGCTGGGGTCACCAGATCCGCTCGTACGTACTTGACGCGTCGCGCATCAAGGATTTGCGTACCAACATCGAGCGCAGTGACTGCGACAAAGTGCTCGACGGCGACATCGACGAATACCTGGTGGCCAGCCTGAAACAAGGGCTGTAAGTCGCGCAACAAACGTAAAGTGCGCCGCTGACGCGATGCCTTGAGGGCGCGCCGAAGCCCGCTTCCCCCTGCCGCAAGGCGGGGGCAACGAACCTGTGATGGAATTTTTAAAACATGAGCGACCAACAACTCGACCCGCAAGATTTGCAACAGGAAGAAAACGCCCTGATCGCCCTGCGCAAGGAAAAACTTGCTGCCGAGCGCGCCAAAGGCAACGCCTTCCCGAACGATTTCCGTCGTGACAGCTACTGCGCCGACCTGCAGAAGAAGTACGCCGAAGCGACCAAGGAAGAGCTGGCTGAAGCCGCCATCCCGGTCAAGGTTGCGGGTCGCATCATGCTTAACCGTGGTTCGTTCATGGTGATTCAGGACATGACCGGGCGCATCCAGGTCTATGTCAATCGCAAGACCCTGCCGGAAGAAACCCTGGCCGAAGTCAAAACCTGGGACCTGGGCGACATCATCGCCGCCGAAGGCACCCTGGCCCGCTCCGGCAAAGGCGACCTGTACGTTGAAATGACCCACGTGCGCCTGCTGACCAAATCCTTGCGTCCGCTGCCCGACAAGCACCACGGCCTGACCGACACCGAGCAGCGCTATCGCCAGCGTTACGTTGACCTGATCGTCAACGAAGACGTGCGCCACACCTTCCGTGTGCGTTCGCAAGTCATCGCCCACATCCGCAACTTCCTGATGGCGCGTGACTTCCTTGAAGTTGAAACGCCGATGTTGCAGACCATTCCGGGCGGCGCGGCAGCCAAGCCGTTTGAAACCCACCACAACGCGCTCGACATGGAAATGTTCCTGCGTATCGCGCCTGAGCTGTACCTCAAGCGTCTGGTCGTGGGCGGCTTCGAGAAAGTCTTCGAAATCAACCGCAACTTCCGTAACGAAGGGGTTTCGACGCGCCACAACCCTGAATTCACCATGCTTGAGTTCTACCAGGCGTATGCCGACTACGAAGACAACATGGACCTCACCGAAGAGCTGTTCCGCGAGCTGGCGCAGCTGGTTCTGGGCAGCACTGACGTGCCGTACGGCGACAAGGTGTTCCACTTCGGCGAGCCGTTTGTGCGTCTGTCGGTGTTCGACTCGATCCTCAAGTACAACCCTGAGCTGACCGCTGACGACCTGAACGACATCGACAAGGCCCGTGCCATCGCCAAAAAGGCCGGCGCCAAGGTGCTGGGCTTCGAAGGCCTGGGCAAGCTGCAGGTGATGATTTTCGAAGAGCTGGTCGAGCACAAGCTGGAACAGCCGCACTTCATCACCCAGTACCCGTTCGAAGTGTCGCCGCTGGCCCGTCGCAACGATGAAAACCCGAACGTGACTGACCGTTTCGAGCTGTTCATCGGTGGCCGTGAAATCGCCAACGCCTACTCCGAGTTGAACGACGCGGAAGACCAGGCAGAACGCTTCATGGCACAAGTGGCCGACAAAGACGCCGGTGACGACGAAGCCATGCACTACGACGCCGACTTCGTGCGTGCGCTGGAGTACGGCATGCCGCCCACGGCCGGTGAAGGTATCGGCATCGACCGTTTGGTGATGCTGCTGACCAACTCCCCGTCGATCCGCGACGTGATCCTGTTCCCCCACATGCGCCCGCAAGCGTAACGCTGCTGACTAAAAAGCCGCCGCCAAGGGCGGCTTTTTATTGCCTGTCGAACAGGGGCTAGCCGTAACCACCCGACTTAAGGTCCTCAACAAAGGGAAACATGCGTGAACCTGCCCAAGGCTCAAACGGGTGCCGTCGACGTCGCCACGGCGGTGGCCGAGAGTGTTCAATACCAGGGCCGCAAAGCCAGTCGCCATGGCAGTGAACAGCGGCGGCAACTGATTCTGGATGCGGCCATGCGTATCGTGGTGCGCGACGGTGTACGCGGCGTCCGGCATCGGGCAGTCGCCGCCGAAGCCGGGGTGCCGCTTTCGGCCACCACGTATTACTTCAAGGACATCGATGACCTGATCAACGACACCTTTGCGCAGTACGTCGAACGCAGTGCCGCCTTTATGGCCAAGTTATGGCAAAGCACGGAAGGCAAGCTGCGCGAGCTGGTGGCGTACGGGGACGGCAGCCCGCAGTCACGTTCACAACTGGCTGACGAGATTGCCGCCATGACCGCCCACTACGTGGAGCACCAGTTGGTGACCCGTCGCGATCAGTTGCGCGCCGAGCAGGCGTTCCATCAGGCCGCGCTCCTTAACCCGCGGCTGGCGGTGCTGGTGCGCGCCCACGAGCAGATTTTTCTGCAGGGTACGTGTCAGATCTTCCAGGTGCTGGGCTCCAAACAGCCGCAGCACGATGCCAATGTCTTGACGGCGATTATCGGTCGGATGGAATATCAGGCCCTACTTAATGGCGCGCAGCCAGCAGCCGATGCACAACGGCTCGCTCTCCTTACGCGCTACATGCACTTGGTGTTGGCCGCTCTATAGAAGGATGCAGGCATGAAAGGTTGGCGCGTAATGCTGTTGGCGGTGTCGTTTTTACTGTTGAACGGGTGCCTGGTCACGTTCAAGGAAGCGCCGCTGGTGGCTCAAACGGCGCCTCAGGCCTTGCTCGGCAAATGGACCAGCAAGGACGCCTGGGGGCAAGCGCGACGCCTGAGCATCAGCGCCATCGATAAAACCCACTATCAGGCCGAGGTGTACCCCAAAGGCGAACCCAAGGCGCGTCAACGTTATCGGTTCATCGTCGCCAAACACGGCAGCCGCTGGTACGCCTCGGCCGCCATACCGGCTCGGCTGGGCGGTAATTTCACGCTGAACGGGTTTGAATTGACCGACGGCGGCGAGCTGGTGATCTACGAGCTGGACCTTGAGCAAATCCGTCAGGCCATCGGTCAGTCGGCGCTGGCCGGCGACACGGTTGAAACCGCCGAAGGCGCAGGCGTTCAGATCGACAGCCCATCGTCTACAGTCTTTGCTTATCTGGATGACCCGGCGAATTCCGACGTCTTTGTCGAAACCGCCCGCTATCAGCGCGCGGCCAAGTAACCGCCTTTTTCAAGGAGCACCGGGTGGACGATTACCAACGCACGATTCGCACATTGTCAGACCGCATCGTGCTGGCCCAGACCCCGATCCGCGTGCTGGATGCGGTGAAGTGGGACGACAGCATCCGTCAGGGCTTTCTCAAGGCCAAGGGTAAACAAATGCCGGCGGTGGATCGGGATTATTACCTGGGGCGGCCGTTGTCCTTCGATTCGGGCGCCGTGAAGCTCGAATTCCAGAACATCGAGCGCGACATCACCCGCCAGTTGGGCCAGTTCAACCCGGTCGGGCAAATCATGCGCCGCATGTGCAAGGAATACCGCATGGTGGTGCGCATGCTCGAAGCGCGCGGCACCGAAGACTTCGGGCTGATCTCGCAAGAGCTGTATGGCGCCGCGTCCGATGCGTTTCATGCGGGCGACCCGACGCTGGCCGACCTGGGGTTGATGATGTCCGATTACCTGGACAACATCGACGACCGTGGCGCGCTCAAGGACGAAGCGAAAACCCTCACCGCCAAAGACGCCGTTCATCTGTTGCAAACGCGGCTGAACAAGGTGTTTGGCGAGGCCGAAGAAACCATCCGGGTGTTTGAGTCCGACGGCATCGTCGCGGACGCGGCGGCGGGTGCCGATTACATCAAGATCCGCACCGATGCGATGTTCAACCAGCGCGACGTGCGTGCGCTTGAAGTCCACGAAGGGCTGGTGCATGTGGGCACAACGCTCAACGGCCTGAACCAGCCGATCTGTACGTTTCTGGCCAAAGGCCCGCCATCCTCGACGGTCACCCAGGAAGGCTTGGCCATCCTGATGGAGATCATCACGTTTGCTTCCTACCCCAGCCGCCTGCGCAAACTGACCAATCGTACCCGCGCCATTCATATGGTGGAGGAGGGCGCGGACTTCATGCAGGTGTATGAGTTCTTCCGTGAGCAAGGCTTTGAAATGCCTGAAAGCTATGGCAATGCGAGTCGGGTTTTCCGTGGCTCGGTGCCCAATGGCCTGCCATTTACCAAAGACTTGTCCTACCTCAAGGGCTTCATCATGGTTTACAACTACATTCAGCTGGCCGTACGTAAAGGCAAGCTGGAACAAGTGCCGCTGCTGTTTTGTGGCAAAACCACGCTGGAAGACATGCGCACCTTGCGCCAACTGGTCGACGAAGGCCTGGTGGTCGCGCCCAAGTACCTGCCGGAGCAGTTCCGTGACATGAATGCGCTGGCCGCCTGGATGTGCTTCTCCAACTTCCTCAACCACTTGAGCCTGGACCGGATCGAAGCCGATTACTCCAACATCTTGTAACCCGGTCAGCGGATTCAGGGCCGCTGGGGCCTCGACCGCGACTGCGCCGCGAGGTGCAACCTTTCACACATGGTGGCTCGTTTGATCAAAACCCTGGCTGCATGCTGCCTGCTGCTGGCACTCGGCGGATGCAGCTCCCTGTTGTTTTATCCGGAACCCGGCCAGCCGATCACACCGACGGCGGCGGGTCTGGACTATCGCGATGTGACGCTGACCGCCGCTGACGGTACACGGCTGCACGGCTGGTGGCTGCCCGCTGCGCCGGGCGTACCGCTCAAGGGCACGGTGCTGCACCTGCACGGCAACGGCGGCAACCTCGCTTACCACTTGGGCGCCACGGCCTGGCTGCCCGCGCAGGGCTATCAGGTGCTGATGATCGACTACCGCGGTTACGGATTGTCACAAGGCGCGCCCCGGTTGCCTGAGGTGTATCAGGACATCGACGCGGCGTTCGACTGGCTGCAAAAGGAGCCGTCGGTCAAAAGCCTGCCGCTGATTGTGCTGGGGCAGAGTCTGGGCGGCGCGATGGGGGTTCACTACCTGAGTGAGCACCCGCAGCAACGCCAGCGCATCACGGCGATGGTGCTCGACGGGGTGCCCGCCAGCTACCGCGAGGTGGGTCAATTTGCCCTGAGCACGTCCTGGCTGACCTGGCCTTTGCAAGTGCCGCTGTCCTGGCTGGTGCCGGACGCGGACAGCGCCTTGTATGCCATCGCGAACATGGGGCCGGTGCCGCTGTTGATCTTCCACAGCGTGGACGATCCGGTCGTGCCGCTTTCCAATGGCATCCGACTGTATCAAGCTGCGCCGCCGCCCAAGGTGTTGCAATTGACCCGTGGCGGGCATGTGCAGACCTTTGCCGACCCGACCTGGCGCGAGGTCATGCTGCGCTACCTGCAAGACCCGCAACATTTCACGGGCGTGAGGCGCCTGGGGGAAATCCCCAACTACCCCGCCCCCTCGAATTCGAAAAACGTTGAACCAGAGAGCCAACCATGAGTGAAGAACGTAACGCCATCCCGCTGATCATTACCGGTATTTGCACCATCATCGGCACCGTCGGGGCCCTGTGGTACTACGGCTACCTGCATTTCGCCAAGCCGCAAGACGCCTTGCTGCTCAACGACTTCACCATGCTCAAGACCGTCCCCGGCGAGGACTACAAAATTTCCCTGACCCCGGCCAATCAGGTCGCCCAGTGCGTGGACGGTATCATCGTGCTGTTCGACACCGAGCAAAAAGGCCTGACCGGCGTGCTGGTGAACAACAAGAAGCAAGCCGTTCACTGCATGGGCCAGGAAACCCCGAAACTGCAACAGTAACGTCGCAACGCTCCCGAACGCGCAGCAAAAAGCCCCGCCTGATCGCTCAGGCGGGGCTTTTGTTTTTACGCGTACAGACTTACTGCATCGACGAACGCGGCGCGACTGGCTGGTTGTCGTTGGAGATGGTCACTTCAACGCGACGGTTCTGGGCGCGGCCAGAGTTGGTGGCATTGCTGGCCACCGGGTATTCCTTGCCATAACCCTGAGCGACGATGCGCGAAGGCTCGACACCGGCACGTACCAGTGCGTTTTTAACCGCATTGGCGCGACGCTCGGACAGGCCCTGGTTGTAAGCCGCCGACCCTTTGCTGTCGGTGTAGCCTTCAACGATCACTTTGCGATCCGGGTTTTTGATCAGGTAGTTGGCCAGCGTGGTGATGCTGTCACGGCTGTTGGCTTTCAGGCTGGCCTGATCGAAATCAAACAGCACGTCGCCAAAGGTGACCAGCGTACCGCGCTCGGTTTGCTTGGCGTTCAGGCCACGCAGTTGCTTGATTTGTGCATCACGGGCATCCAGCAGTGCCTGGGCACGGTCGGAGCCAGCATTTTTGATCTGGTTTTCAGCGGTGCGCAACGCGATGGTTTGCTTGGCCACTTCAACGCGCTGGTTGGTCAGGTAAGCCAGTTGGTCAACCGTGGACTCGTCTTCTTTGTCCAGGTAAGCCTTCTGGGCTTTATCCAGCCACTCGCTGGCGTCTTTGGTTTCCAGCGCCGCGACTTTGGTCGCTTCAGGGTTGGTTTGCAGTGCCGAGAAGTTAGTCTTGGCATTTTCCAGGTTTACGTTTGGCTGGTGCGAGCACGCCGCCAGGCCAACGCTTAGAGCCAACAGGGCAGGGATCAGTACGGTATTGCGCATAATATTTAGTCCTTTCAATCGATGAGGAATGCTGTGTCGTCAGCCGCAGTCAAAAGAGGCGACTTACTGCAGCGGGCGCATGCCTTCCTGACGCAGTTGCTGAACGGCTTTCTGAGCATCCTGAGCGGCCTTCTCGGCTTTGGCGGCCTGGGCTTTGCGCTCTGCTACACGAGCGTCCCACTCGGCTTGTTCAGCCAGACGCTTGGCGTCCTTGTAGTTCTTGTCGTGCATGGCCAGTTCGGCTTGCTTGAGCTTGTCTTGCGCGGCCTTCATTTCAACCGGGGCGTATTCAGTGCCGCCAGCGCTCACGGCGTTGTTCACCGCCGATTGAGTCACCGCGTACTGCTCCGTCGGTGGGTTGCCTGCACAACCGGCCAGAACGAAGCTGGTACCGATTGCCAGCGCAGCCAGTTTTAGCCCGCGCAGGCGAGGTGAGGTGGTTTTGACAGTGCGGGTCATCATGGTCTTCAACTCCATTAGGTAACTCCTGAAAAACTTCAAATTCCATCACGTCAGTGGCGTCAAACAGGATTGCCTGTGATGTCACCCGGAGTGTTGATTTCCCTGCCCCGGCAGTGATGGTTACTGGGTGTGACCGAAGCGATTTTTGAATAGTTCAAAAAAAAAGGTGGCAAATTGCCTAAAAACTTGTGACTGCTCAGTCAGTTATTTCTGAGGGGCAGCACCTTTGCCAGAGCCCCGATTTAGAGCGCGCGCGAGCGGGAGCAAGGGTTTGCTCGGCCCAAGGAGCTATTAAAGTGCCATCGCGGGAGTGGTGCTGAAACGCGTCAGCCTACGACTATTTTTATCCGGCTTGCGGCTTGCCACGGATGACGCTTGCGACGCACTCTTGGGGCAGGAGCTGTCCCCGGATACCGCTGGAGAAATTGCTGATGACCGATATTGATGCACGCTTGCGCGATGACGTTCACCTGTTGGGTGAACTGTTGGGGAATACGATCCGTGACCAGTACGGCGAAGCGTTTCTCGCCAAGATCGAACGTATTCGTCAGGGCGCCAAGGACGACCGCCGTGGCACCACGGGCGAAGAGTTGAGCACGATTCTGGGGGACTTGAGCGACGATGAAGTGCTGCCGGTGGCCCGCGCCTTCAACCAGTTCTTGAACCTGGCCAATATTGCTGAACAGTACGAACTCATTCATCGCCGCGAAGAGGGGCAGCCCGAACCCTTTGAAGCCCTGGTCTTGCCCACCTTGCTCGAACGCTTGCTGGCCGAAGGGCACAGCCCTGAATCGCTGGCGCAGCAGGTCAGCACGCTGCACATCGAACTGGTGCTCACGGCGCACCCGACTGAAGTGACGCGCCGCACGCTGATTCAAAAATACGATGCGATCGCTGCGCAACTCGCCGCGCAAGATCATCGCGACCTCACCCTCAGTGAAAAATCCCACATCGAGCAGCGCCTGCAACGACTGATTGCCGAAGCGTGGCACACCGAAGAAATCCGCCGCACGCGCCCCACGCCGGTGGATGAAGCCAAGTGGGGGTTTGCGGTCATCGAGCATTCGCTGTGGCACGCCGTGCCGAACATGATGCGCAAGGCCGACGAAGCCTTGCACGCGGCCACTGGCCAGCATCTGCCGCTGGAGGCCGCGCCGATCCGTTTTGCCTCGTGGATGGGCGGGGACCGTGATGGCAACCCGAATGTCACGGCCAGTGTGACCCGCGAAGTATTACTGCTGGCGCGCTGGATGGCCGCTGATCTGTACTTGCGTGACCTCGATAAACTGGCCGCCGACTTGTCGATGCAACAGGCCACACCCGCCTTGCTGGCCGCAGCGGGGGACAGCGCCGAGCCCTATCGCGCCGTGCTCAAACAACTGCGCGATCGCCTGCGCATCACCCGTCATTGGGCCCACGGGTCGTTGGCCGCCAACCCACCGGCGCCTGAGGGCGTGCTCCAGGACAACCACGATCTGCTGGCCCCGTTGCAGCTGTGTTATCAGTCGCTGCACGCGTGCGGCATGGGCGTGATCGCAGACGGTCCGTTACTGGATTTCCTGCGCCGCGCCGTGACGTTCGGGTTGTTTCTGGTGCGCCTTGACGTGCGACAGGATGCGGCCCTGCATGCGTCAGCGATGACTGAAATCACCGATTATCTGGGGCTTGGGCGGTACGAAGACTGGGATGAAGACACGCGCCTGACGTTCCTGATTCGTGAACTGGCCAACCGTCGGCCCTTGTTGCCCAGCTATTTCAAGCCGGGCGCGCAGACCGCTGAAGTGCTGGCCACGTGCAAGGAAGTGGCCGCGGCGCCGGGGGCTTCGCTGGGCTCGTATGTGATCTCGATGGCCGGTGCGGCCTCGGACGTGCTGGCGGTGCAGTTGCTCCTTAAAGAGGCGGGTCTGGAGCGCCCGATGCGGGTGGTGCCGTTGTTCGAAACCCTGGCGGACCTGGACAATGCCGGCCCCGTCATAGAGCGGCTGTTGCTGCTACCCGGCTACCGTTCGCGGCTGCACGGCCCGCAGGAAGTGATGATCGGTTATTCCGACTCGGCCAAGGACGCGGGCACCACGGCAGCGGCCTGGGCGCAGTACCGGGCACAAGAAACACTGGTCAACATTTGCCGCGAGCAACAGGTCGAATTGCTGCTGTTCCATGGCCGTGGCGGCACGGTGGGGCGTGGCGGCGGCCCGGCCCACGCGGCGATTCTGTCGCAGCCGCCGGGCTCGGTGGCGGGTCGCTTCCGCACCACGGAGCAGGGCGAGATGATCCGCTTCAAATTTGGCCTGCCCGACATTGCCGAGCAAAACCTCAACCTGTACCTGGCCGCCGTGCTGGAAGCCACTTTGCTGCCGCCACCGTTGCCTGAACCGGGCTGGCGTGTGCTGATGGATGAACTGGCCGCCGACGGGGTGAAGGCTTATCGCGCGGTGGTGCGCGACAACCCGCAGTTCGTTGAATATTTTCGCCAGTCCACCCCGGAACAGGAACTGGGGCGTTTGCCGTTGGGCAGTCGGCCCGCCAAGCGGCGTGCGGGCGGCATTGAAAGCCTGCGGGCCATCCCGTGGATTTTCGGCTGGACACAAACGCGCCTGATGCTGCCCGCCTGGCTGGGCTGGGAAACCGCACTCAACCATGCGCTGGCGCGCGGTGAAGGCGAGCAGTTGGCGCAGATGCGCGAGCAGTGGCCGTTCTTCCGCACCCGCATTGACATGCTCGAAATGGTGCTGGCCAAGGCCGACGCCGACATTGCGCGGCTGTATGACGAGCGTCTGGTGGCGCCTGAGCTGCTGCCGTTGGGTGCGCACTTGCGCGACTTATTGTCGCAGGCGTGTGAGGTGGTATTGGGTTTGACCGGGCAGTCGCAACTCATGGCGCACAGCCCTGAAACCTTGGAATTCATACGCTTGCGTAACACCTACCTCGACCCGCTGCACCTGTTGCAGGCCGAATTGCTGGCGCGTTCGCGACGCCAGGAGGCCATGCAAGACAGCCCTCTGGAACAAGCATTGTTGGTCACTGTGGCCGGAATTGCGGCGGGCTTGCGTAACACCGGCTAGGAAAAAAGCCGGTTCAGTTAGCGTGCCCCGGTGTGTGCGGCAGAGGACCGATCTTCTGCAATGGCCTCCGGGGCGCGACACTTTATTGTGAGGTTGCGACCTGTGACACCCCGTCGCAAGGGCGTATGAGGCTCTGATTATTCCTACTTTTGCTGTCTTGTGTGGGCCGGGCCTGCTGTGTATCTTGGTCAGCCCTTGGCCATTTTGATGGCCATCACCCGATTCTGAGATTGGCCCAAAGAGGCGAGTCTGTTGTCATTTAAATAAAAAATTTGAGGAGCACATCGATGCGCGTCATTCTGCTGGGAGCTCCCGGGGCCGGTAAAGGTACTCAGGCAAAGTTCATCACTGAAAAATTTGGCATCCCGCAAATCTCCACAGGCGACATGTTGCGCGCAGCTGTGAAGGCCGGAACCGAGCTGGGCCTGATCGCCAAGAGCGTCATGGACAGCGGCGGCCTGGTCTCCGACGACCTGATCATCAACCTGGTCAAAGAGCGTATCAGCCAGCAAGACTGCAAAAACGGCTTCCTGTTCGACGGCTTCCCGCGCACCATTCCGCAAGCTGAAGCCCTGGTCAAAGCCGGTGTTGAACTGGACCACGTGCTGGAAATCGCCGTAGAAGACGAAGAAATCGTTCAGCGCATTGCGGGCCGCCGTGTTCACGAAGCGTCGGGCCGTGTGTACCACATCGTCTACAACCCGCCAAAAGTGGAAGGTAAAGACGACGTGACCGGTGAAGACCTGGTTCAGCGTAAAGACGACACCGAAGAAACCGTGCGTCATCGCCTGTCGGTCTACCACTCGCAGACCAAGCCGCTGGTGGAGTTCTATCAGAAGCTGTCCGCTGCCAACGGCAAGCCGAAGTACAGCCACGTTGAAGGTGTGGGTTCGGTTGAAGCCATCACCGCCAAGGTGCTTGCAGCACTGAGCTGATCGTCGATTTGCTCTGATACAACAGCCCGCTTGCGGGCTGTTGTTGTTTATACTGCTGCACTTTTTTAATTCTGATTCTGACGGGAACACCGATGAGCACCTTGCTGGCCCTGGATACCGCGACTGAAGCTTGCTCTGTTGCCTTGCTGCACGATGGCAAGGTCACGAGCCACTACGAGGTGATCCCGCGCCTGCATGCGCAAAAGCTGTTGCCGATGATCCAGACTTTACTGGCTGATGCGGGGGTTGAACTGTCGGCGGTCGACGCCATTGCGTTCGGTCGCGGGCCGGGTGCGTTCACCGGTGTGCGGATTGCCATTGGTGTGGTCCAGGGGCTGGCCTTCGCACTGGAACGCCCGGTGTTGCCGATTTCCAACCTCGCGGTGCTGGCACAGCGTGCCCACCGTGAGCATGGCGCTACTCAGGTCGCGGCCGCGATCGATGCGCGCATGGACGAGGTGTATTGGGGCTGCTACCGCGAAGACGCGGGTGAGATGCGCCTGGTGGGGGCTGAAGCGGTACTGGCGCCTGAAGCCGCGCAACTGCCTGAAGACGCCAGCGGTGACTGGTTTGGCGCGGGCACCGGCTGGGGCTATGCCGAGCGCCTGAACCCCACGCCGTACGCCCTCGAGGCTGGCATGTTGCCACACGCGCAAGACCTGCTGACCCTGGCCCGTTTTGCCTGGGACCGTGGCGAAGCTATCGTTGCCGACGAGGCGCAGCCGGTGTACCTGCGCGACAAAGTCGCGACCCCCAAAGCCCGCCCCTGAACGGTTCGCTCCTTTGCAGTGCGAGCGGGTGTACAGCACCCGCCCGGCCACCTCGATAGGCGCGCAGCCTATGCCCGCCCCGCCAGCATCTACACTGATTGACAGCAGGCTTTAAACCTTTTCAGGGTTTTGCAGTCTAGTGTTCACTTGGGCAATTGCTTAGTTCGGCCGGTGCCGCTAAATTGCCATCATTGCTACCGAGCTTGCAGCCATGCGTATAGACGGCTTTTCCTCACAGTCCTACCCGATCAAGCGCAAGCCGCGTAAAGGCAATGCGCTGGTTGACGAGTCGGTGGAAGACAGTGAAATCGTCTTTGAAAACGCGCCGCAACCTTCCCGTGCCTCGTCCTCGGGCGAACGTGTCAGCCAAGTGCCTGCGCGTCAGCAAGACATGATTTTTCAGCGGGTGATGAACAGAAAAGTCGCCAGCGCCCTGACCAGTTACCTGACCACCGCCGGTTTTGTTGAGTGGGACACCGAAGTGTTGGGTCTGGACCTGTACATTTGAGCCATGACCCACCCTTTACTTCCGTATTACCTCGGTTGCCCGTCCTGGAGTGATCACTCCTGGCGCGAAGGCCTGTACCCGCAGAATGCCCGGTCCTCGCAATTTCTCAGCCTGTACGCCCACGTGTTCAATGCGGTCGAAGGCAATACCACGTTCTACGCCAACCCCAAACCGAGCACTGTCGAGCGCTGGGCGCAGAGCCTGCCCGAACACTTCCGCTTTACCGCCAAGTTGCCACGTGAGATCAGCCACGGCGGTGATTTGCGCACCCAACAACCTGCCGTCGACGCCTTCTTGCAGCTCATGCGGCCCCTGGGAGCGCGTGTCGCCCCTTTGTGGCTGCAATTGCCTGCGAGCTTCGGCCCTGAGCGGCTCGCCGAGCTGGTGGGCTTTATAGACGCGCTGGAGCGGCCACTGGCCGTGGAGGTGCGTCATCCGGCGTTCTTTGACCGGGGCGACGCGGAGCGGGTGCTCAATCGGGTGTTGATGGACCGGGGCGTGGAGCGCATCTGTCTTGATTCACGCGCGCTGTTCAGTTGCACCTCCACCGACCCTGCGGTGCTTGACGCTCAATCGAAAAAGCCCCGCGTGCCGCCCCGGCCGGCAGCGTTTACCCAATGCCCGCAGGTGCGCTTTATTGGTCGCCCTGAGCTGCACGCCAACGATGAGTTTTTAGTGCCGTGGATTGAGAAGGTGGCGGGCTGGATCGAGGAGGGGCGCACGCCCTATGTGTTTCTTCATACGCCGGACAATCACTTGGCGCCTGAACTGGCGCGGCGTTTTCACGCGCAATTAAGCGAACGGTTACCGGGCTTGCCGGCATTGCCCACGCTGTATACCCCGCAAACCACCGAACAGCTGGGGCTGCTTTAAGCCGCCAGGCGCAGGTTGTTGACGATCAGCGGGCGTGCCCACGCCAGATCGAAGTCCATGGCCCGCTGTTGCTCGATCAGCGTCATGGCATCGAACGGTTCGGCGGGCTTGTCCAGCAAGTCCAGTTCGAACTCGGCAATCGGCAGGTGCAACGGACGCGGCGCGGGGGCCGGGCCCGGTTCAGGCAATGGATGACCGGCCGCCATCACGAGCGGGCGCACCCAGTGGCTGTCGAAGTCTTGTTGATGCTGTTGGGCAAACAGCTCATCCGGTGGATACGGCTTGGCAATGGGCGGCAGCAAATCCAGCTCGAATTCGGCGATCGGCAAGAACAGCGCTTCAGGCGGACGCAATTCGGTGTCTTTCACCTCGCAATGGCGCTGCGTCACGATGTTGCTTAGCAGATCGCTGCCACCGCGCGGCTCGACGTCTTCCTCCACCTCAAGCGGCTCGGTGTCGAGCGCTACACATTCGTCAGTGCCGGACTGCTCGACCAATGCCTGGGCGTAGAAGTCCTTCCACAGGTGATTGACGCTGCCTGTGACTTGCGAATTGTGACGGCCAAAATCGCCAATGGGCGCGATAAAGCCTATCGATGTGGAATGAATGTCTGACATAGCTCTCGGTCGACGCCCGGGTCTGGCAAAATGCCGGATATTTCATTTATCGGCAGCGTTTGCCGATCATTAAATTTTTGAGCGTGTTTTTAAATGAGTGAGCAAACAGCGGGCTGTCGCATCATCGTCGAGGCACTGGACGAGGGGTCTCAAGCCTTGGCCGAGCAGTGGGCCGGGCGCCTTGGCTTGCCGATGGGCCAGGAGCAGGCCGAGTTCGCCCTGCAAGTGTCGGCCCAGGGTTTGCAGTTGCAGCAGTTGGGGCCGGATGCACCCGGCCCGGTGCGGGTTGATTTCGTGGAAGGCGGCGCGGCGCACCGACGCTTGTTTGGCGGCGGCACCGGGCAAATGATCGCCAAGGCGGTGGGCATCCAGCAGGGCGTGCGGCCGCGGGTGCTGGACGCCACGGCGGGGTTGGGCAAGGACGCGTTTGTCCTGGCCAGCCTTGGCTGCGAAATGAGCCTGATCGAGCGCCAGCCCTTGATTGGTGCCTTGCTCGAAGATGGCCTGGCGCGCGGGCTGAATGACCGTGAGGTGGCGCCGATTGTGTCGCGCATGACGCTGCTCAAAGGCAACTCCATTGACGTGATGCGCAACTGGCAAGGCGAACCGCCGCAGGTGATTTACCTGGACCCCATGTTTCCGCATCGTGAGAAAACGGCATTGGTGAAGAAGGAAATGCGCCTGTTTCGCCCATTGGTGGGTGACGACAACGATGCGCCAGCCCTGCTGGAAGCCGCGTTGGCACTGGCCTCCCATCGTGTCGTGGTGAAGCGCCCGCGCAAGGCGCCCTGCATCGCAGGCCCCAAGCCGAGCCATGCGCTGGACGGCAAGTCGAGCCGTTACGATATTTACCCAAAGAAAGCCCTGAAGCCCTGAAGCCAGAGCGCTGCTGGCGAGAAGGCGTGCGTGAGGCGCTCAATCCGGGCGGTAAGCTCGCATAAACAGCGCCACCACGTCTTGCACGTGGGCTTCGGCTTCTTCTGGACTCAACGGGTCGCCGCAGCCATAGAGCACGCGAAAGTTCGGCGCGCCCTTGAGCAGGCAAAAAAAGTGCTCGGCCGCCTGATGGGGGTGGTTGAACTGCAACACGCCCAGTTGCTGGATGCGCTCCAGCAGGCCTTCCATCTCCCGCACCACACGGTGCGGTCCGGCCTCAAAGAAAATGTTCGACAGTTTTGGGTCCTGACTGCCCAGCGTCATCATCAAACGGTGCAGGTTCAGGGAGGCCTGGCTGTTAATCAGGGTATGAAATCCCCGGCCGATGTTGAGCAGCACCTGCTCGACCGGTACACCCTCAGGCAATGAAAAAAACAGGTCTGGCAGTTGTTCGGAGCAGGTGGCCTTGATCGCGGCCGAGAACAGGTTTTCCTTGTCGGTGAAATGGCTGTAGACCGTCAGTTTTGACACGCCGGCGTGGCTGGCGACCGCGTCCATGCTGGTGCTGGCAAATCCTTTGCTCAAAAAAAGACATTTGGCCGCCTCAAGGATCGCATGGCGTTTGGCCATGTCCTTGGGGCGTCCGGCGGCATTGGGCATTAAAGGATGATCAGACATTTCCGTTTATTACTGGACTGGTGAGTTTGGTATTAATAACATGCCGGCCAGTATAAATATTCCAAGCCCCATAAGCGAAAGGTCGTCTCCATGCTGCGTCATGCCTTGCCCCGCGCTGTGCCTGTCTGTCTGGTGTTTTTGTTAGCTGCGTGCGGGCATGAGGAGCCTGTTCAGGTGAGCATCAGCCCCGCCATCGTGGTGCAACCTCAGCCTTCGGCAGTGGCCACCCAGAGTTATCCCGGCGAAGTCCGTGCCCGCTTTGACCCGCAACTGGCCTTTCGTATTGGCGGCAAGGTCACTAAACGGTGGGTGGATGAAGGTGAGCGGGTCAAGGCCAACCAGTCGCTGGCCGAACTGGACCCCCAAGACGTTCGCCTGCAACTGGAAGCCACCCGCGCTCAGGTGGCGGCCGCGCAGGCCAACCTGAGCCTGGTGCGTTCGGAGCGCGACCGCTACAAAACCCTCTTGGAGCGGCAGATGGTCAGCCGCTCGCAGTTCGATAACGCAGAAAACCTCTACCGTGCGGGCGAAGCCAAGCTTCAGCAACTTAAGGCTGAACAGGATGTGGCCAGTAATCAGGCCAGCTACGCGGTGCTGCGCGCCCCGCAAGATGGCGTGATTGCCCAGCGCCAGGTGGAAGTCGGGCAAGTCGTGTCGGCCGGTCAGACCGTTTTCTCGTTGGCCGCCGACGGAGAGCGTGACGTGTTGATCAGCCTGCCCGAACAGGCGTTCGGCCGTTTCAAGATCGGGCTGCCGGTGTCGGTTGAGCTGTGGTCACAACCCGGTCAGCGTTTCAGCGGGCGGATTCGCGAACTCTCCCCCTCGGCTGACCCCAAATCCCGCACCTTTGCCGCGCGCATCGCCTTCACGGCGGGCCAAGTGCCTGCTGAGTTGGGCCAGAGTGCGCGGGTGTTCATTGCGCAGGAGGGGGTGAATGCGTTGTCCGTGCCGCTGTCAGCCTTGAGTGCGGAAAACGGCGCGACGTACGTCTGGCGTGTGGGTCAGGGCAACAAGTTGCAGCAGGTGGCGGTACGGGTTGGCCCGTATGGCCAGAGCAGTGTGCCGGTGCTGGAAGGCCTGACGCCCGCCGATTGGGTGGTGGCGGCTGGCGTGCATGTGCTGCACGATGGGCAAGAGATCCGGCCGATTGATCGCTCCAACCGAACGATCAATACCGCGGCGAAGGAGTAATACCCATGGGCTTTAACCTGTCTGCGTGGGCATTGCGCAATCGCCAGATCGTGCTGTTTTTAATGTTACTGCTGGCCATCGTTGGCGGGCTTTCCTACACCAAATTAGGCCAGAGCGAAGACCCGCCGTTCACCTTCAAGGCCATGGTTATTCGTACGCTGTGGCCAGGTGCCACGGCAGAAGAAGTGTCACGTCAGGTCACTGAGCGGATCGAAAAGAAGCTGATGGAAACCGGGGAGTACGAGCGCATCGTGTCGTTCTCGCGCCCCGGTGAGTCGCAAGTGACGTTCATGGCCCGGGACTCCATGCACTCCAACCAAATCCCCGAGCTGTGGTATCAGGTCCGCAAAAAGATCAGCGACATTCATCACAGTTTGCCGCCGGGGATTCAGGGGCCTTTTTTCAACGACGAATTCGGCACCACATTCGGCAATATCTACAGCCTGAGTGGCGAAGGGTACGACTACGCGGTGCTCAAGGACTACGCCGATCGCATCCAGATCCAGCTGCAACGGGTCAACGATGTGGGCAAGGTCGAATTACTCGGCTTGCAGGACGAAAAAATCTGGATCGAACTCTCCAACCTCAAGCTGGCCACCCTGGGGCTGCCCCTGGAGGCGGTACAAAAAGCACTCGAAGAACAAAACGCTGTCTCGACCGCCGGTTTTTTTGAGACACCGACCGAGCGTGTGCAACTGCGGGTCAGCGGTAATTTCAAAACGGTAGAAGAGATCGAGCGTTTCCCCATACGCGTGGGCGAACGCACCTTGCGCATCGAGGACGTGGCCGATGTACGCCGCGGGTTCAATGATCCACCCGCGCCGCGCATGCGCTTCATGGGGCAGGACGCGATTGGTCTGGCCGTGGCGATGAAAGACGGCGGCGACATTCTGGTGCTGGGCAAGGCGCTGGAGGCCGAGTTTTCCCGCCTCCAGAAAAAACTGCCCGCCGGCCTGCAATTGAGCAAAGTCTCGGATCAGCCGGCAGCGGTGAGCACCAGCGTCGGTGAATTCGTGCAGGTGCTGATCGAGGCGCTGGTGATTGTGTTGCTGGTGAGTTTTTTCTCGCTGGGTGTGCGCACCGGCATGGTGGTGGCGCTGGCCATTCCGCTGGTGCTGGCCATGACGTTTGCCACCATGCATTACTTCGGCATTGGCTTGCACAAGATCTCGCTGGGGGCTCTGGTACTGGCGCTGGGTTTGTTGGTGGACGACGCCATCATCGCAGTGGAAATGATGGCCATCAAAATGGAGCAGGGTTACGACCGGTTCAAGGCGGCGAGCTTTGCCTGGACCAGCACGGCCTTCCCGATGCTCACCGGTACGCTGATTACAGCGGCAGGCTTTCTGCCGATTGCCATGGCGCAGTCCAGCACCGGGGAATACACGCGTTCGATTTTTCAGGTGGTGACCATTGCGTTGCTGGCGTCGTGGATCGCGGCCGTGGTGTTCGTGCCCTACCTGGGCGCGTTGTTGCTCCCGGATCTGGCCAAGCGCCATGCCGCCCGACATGGCACGGGCGAGGGCGCTCCCGACCCCTACGGGACACCGTTTTACCAGCGGATCCGGCGCCTGGTGGAGTGGTGCGTGCGCCGCCGCAAAACCGTGATTGCCCTGACCGTGTTGCTGTTCATCGGCTCGGTGGTGCTGTTCAAGTTTGTGCCGCAGCAGTTCTTCCCGGCCTCCAGCCGTCTGGAGCTGATGGTGGACCTGAAACTGGCCGAAGGCGCATCGCTGAGCAACACCACTGAACAGGTGCAGCGCCTCGAAGCCTTGCTCAAAGACCATCCCGGCATCGTCAATTACGTGGCCTATGCGGGTACTGGCTCACCGCGCTATTACTTGCCCCTGGATCAGCAATTGCCCGCGGCCAGCTTTGCGCAATTTGTGGTGCTGGCAAAGACCATCGAAGACCGCGAGCGCTTGCGCACCTGGCTGATCGATACGCTCAACGAGCAGTTCCCGACGGTGCGCTCGCGGGTCACCCGTCTGGAAAACGGGCCGCCCGTGGGTTATCCGGTGCAGTTTCGCGTGACCGGTGAGCACATTGAAGAGGTGCGGGCGCTGGCGCGTAAAGTGGCGGCCAAGGTGCGTGAAAACCCGCATGTGGTGAACGTGCACCTGGACTGGGAAGAGCCGAGCAAGGTCGTGTACCTGAACGTCGATCAGGACCGCGCACGGGCTTTGGGTGTCAGCACTGCCCACCTGTCGCGCTTTTTGCAAAGCACGCTGTTGGGCTCGACGGTCAGCCAGTACCGCGAAGACAACGAGTTGATTGAAATCCTGTTGCGCGGCACGCCCCATGAGCGCACCGAACTTGCGTTGCTGCCGAGTCTGGCGGTGCCCACCGATAACGGCCAGAGCGTCGCCTTGTCGCAGATTGCAACGCTGGAATATGGCTTCGAGGAAGGCATCATCTGGCACCGCAACCGTCTGCCCAACGTCACCGTGCGCGCCGATATTTATGGCAAGGAACAACCGGCGACCCTGGTGCAGCAGATTCTGCCCACCCTTGAACCGGTGCGGGCTCAATTGCCGGACGGTTACTTGCTGGACGTGGGCGGCACAGTGGAGGACTCCACACGCGGCCAGAACTCGGTGAAGGCTGGGGTGCCCCTGTTTATCGTGGTGGTGTTGACCTTGCTGATGGTGCAGCTGCGCAGTTTTTCGCGCATGGCGATGGTGTTCCTGACCGCGCCGCTGGGCCTGATCGGTGTGACGCTGTTCCTGCTGGTGTTCAATCAGCCGTTCGGGTTCGTGGCGATGCTGGGGACGATTGCGCTCTCGGGGATGATCATGCGCAACTCGGTGATCCTGGTGGACCAGATCGAGCAGGACAAAGCGGCGGGGCTGGATACCTGGCAGGCGATTATCGAGGCGACGGTACGGCGGTTCCGGCCGATTGTGCTGACCGCGCTGGCGGCGGTGCTGGCGATGATTCCGCTGTCACGCAGTGTGTTCTTCGGCCCGATGGCCGTGGCGATCATGGGTGGCCTGATCGTGGCGACTGCGCTGACATTGCTGTTTTTGCCCGCCCTGTATGCGGCGTGGTTCCGGGTGAAGAAAGGCTGACCCGCCTGGCTGTGCAAACCCTGCCGTCAGGTACGGCAGGGCTTGGCGCGGGTTGATCAGTGTGCCACTTGATCGACGCGCAGACGCAGCGGCTGCAGCGTTTTGGCGTTGAGGTCCACGCTGTTGCGTTCAGTGTTGATGAACAGCAGTTGGCCGTTGTCTTCAATGCGAGCGCTGATGGCATAAGTATGGCCGGGTTTGACGCTCGCCGGGTCATAGCGCAAGTGAAACGGCAGCGGGACCTGGCCTTTGACCGGGCCGCTTTGTTTGGCCAGCGTGACTGCCGGCGCGTCGGCCAGCGACACGTCCTGCAAGCTTACTTCCAGTGTGGCGGTGGGCGGCAGGGCGATGCGTTGTAGGTAGAACACTTCGCCGTCGAGGGTGGCTTGAGGTGTGGAGTTCATTGAGCTGCAGGCTCCGAGCAGGGCCGTGAGGCTGAGGATCAGGATTTTTTTCATAAAGAGGCTTCCCTTCAGTAGGCATCAAGACGATGCGGTGAATAGGGCAAGCCTGCGTGACGCATAGGGCATCAGCACAGGCTTAACCGCGTTTTACAGGTGTTTCTCAAGCGAGAGCGGCGGGTGCTCCTGCTCATCGGCGTCTTCGGCCCGGTGCAGCGCCACTTGGCGGATCGATAGGCGAATCTCGGCAGGCAGTACGCGTTTGGCGGCGCCTTCGGCCAGCTCCCCAAGCAACGCGTGGTAGCTCAACTTGCCATTGGCATCGCGTCGCAACACGTCTTCTTCCAGCAAGGTCTGGATAAAGTGACGGAACAGGCTCTTGTCGAAAAACTCCGGGGCGTTCAGGCCGTGCAGGATCGACAGGCGCTGAGCCATCATCGTGCACAGGTCTTCCAGCTCCTCGGCGCTGAGGGTGTTTTGGCCGCTGTTAAGCAGCAGCGAAATGGCCATGTAAAAACGTTGCAGGGTTTGCGCGATGCTTTTGGACAGCAGCGTCAGCAACACAAAGTGCCGCGAACTGGGCACCGGGCGCAGGTATACGTCATTTTCGAAGCGCAACAGACCTTGCTCGACAAAGGCCTCAAGCCATTGATCGACCACGCCGTCCAGCTCGTCCAGCGACCAGCGGATAAACAGCTCCGATTGCAGGTACGGGTACAGGGCGCGGGTGTAGCGCAGGATCTGTTCGCGGGTCATGCGCGACGCGCTCTGGAAGAAACTGGCCAGCAACGACGGCAAGGCAAAGATGTGCAACACGTTGTTGCGGTAGTAGGTCATCAGGACTGCATTTTGCTCATCCAGGTACAGGATCTTGCCCAGTGCATCACTTTGTTCGGACAGCAGGTCCATGTCCTTCACGTGTTCAATCAGCGCCCGTCCGTCGCCTTCGGGCAAGGTGGTGTGCGGCGAATACGGCACGCGACGCAGCAACGCGAGGTACAGGTCCAGCACCCGCGCCATGGCGCGATCGTCCAGCGCCAGCTTGCTGGTGGAGAGCAACGCCAGCGCCACCAGATTGACCGGGTTGATCGCGGCCGCTTCGTTCAGGTGCTGCGCCACTTTCTCACCCAGACGATGGGTCGTGGCGTTCAACCAGTCAGGACGATACGTCGGCCCCAATGCTTGCTGGCGCCAGTCCGGCTGCTCGTGGTCGAGAAACTCGGCCAGTTTGATCGGCTCGCCAAAGTTGACGGCCACTTGGCCAAAACGCTGCTTGAGGGCACCGATGACTTTGAAAATGTCGAAGATTGACTCTTTCTTCTTGCTCGCCCCGCGCAATTCGCCCAGGTAAGTACGGCCTTCAAGCACACGCTCGTAACCGATGTACACCGGCACGAACACGATGGGCATGCGCGACGAGCGCAGGAAGCTGCGCAGGGTGATGGCCAGCATGCCGGTCTTGGGTTGCAGCATGCGTCCGGTGCGCGAGCGCCCGCCTTCGACGAAGTACTCCACCGGGAAGCCCTTGGTGAACAAGGTGTGCAGGTATTCGTTGAACACCGAGGTGTACAGCGGGTTGCCCTTGAACGTGCGACGCATGAAAAAAGCGCCGCCCCGGCGCAACAGGCTGCCGATGACCGGCATGTTGAGGTTGATCCCGGCCGCGATGTGCGGCGGGGTCAAGCCGTTGCGAAACAGCAGGTAGGACAGCAGCAAATAGTCGATATGGCTGCGGTGACAGGGTACGTAGATGATCTCGTGACCTTGCGCGACGTCTTGCACGCCTTCGATGTGGTTGACCTTGATCCCGTCGTAAATCTTGTTCCAGAACCAGCTCAGCACCACTTCCAGAAAGCGGATCGCGGTGTAGGTGTAGTCGGAGGCAATTTCGTTGGCGTAACGCAGCGCCTGGGCCTTGGCTTTGTCGGCCGAAATGTTTTCGCGCTGGGCTTCTTCGAGGATCGCCTGACGCACGGCCGGTTCGTTGATCAGGCCTTTGACCAGGTTGCGGCGGTGCGACAGGTCGGGGCCGATCACGGCGGTTTTCAGGTTGCGAAAGTGAACCCGCAGGATGCGCTGGGCCATGCGCACGGTGCGCTCGTGACCTTTGTTGTGGTCGACCAGCTCGCGCAAGTGAATGGGCGCAGAAAACTGCACGCGGGTCTTGCGCCCCAGAATCAGGATGCGCAGTAAACGGCGCAGACGCCCGGTAACGGCCCAGCTGTCGGCAAACAAGAGTTTCCAGGGGCTCGATTCGCTGTCAGGGGATTGGCCCCAGAACACGCTGACCGGGATGATTTGCGCGTCTTCGCCGGGGTGCAGTGTCAGGCTGTCCACGAGCCGGGTCAGGGTGGGCGGAGCGCCGCGCTTGTCCTGACGGCCCAGCCAGTCGGGCTCGGGCGTCAGGTAGAAGAACGCGGCAGGCTCGACCATCTGCCCGACGGCCACCGGCAGCACCGGGCGCGGCAGGCCGGCCTTGGTGCACTCGGCGTCGACCACGGCCAGTTCGGTAATGGAGGGCGTTTGCAGGACGTAGAACACCGGCCGGCTGCGGTCCAGATTCAGGGTGAAGGACGACTGATTAATGGTCTCCGAGCGTACCCACAGGTACAGCAAGCGACGCAAGGCGCCAAACACAAGACGGCGAAACGGGGAACGGGTCATACGGCTTCTGCATTAGTGGATTAAAACGAGTGTTTACTCGGTCGCGTAGTGTGCCGTATCTCTGGAAAATCGGCAAAAAAGCAGCGAACTAATATTGATTGAGTGTTTTTCTCGCTGACTTATACTCGGTGCTCTTTCGCCATGAAGTGTAAGACGTTTTCAGCAAACTATAAGTTCGAGCGAAAGTTCTCAACGGGCTGAATGAGCAAGCCCATTAAAAACAATAAGGGGATGCAAGTATGACGACGCGGTTAACCGGCAATGTGAAATGGTTCAACGACGCCAAAGGCTATGGCTTCATTCAGTGCGACGGTGGCGCTGATGTGTTTGTGCACTACCGCGCCATTCGTGGCGAGGGCCATCGCTCGCTGGCTGAAGGGCAGCAGGTTGAATACACCCAGGTCAAGGGTGACAAGGGGCTACAGGCCGAGGATGTGGTGGGCCTGTAATCGCCCCGTGTAGCCGCTGCTTCAGGCCGGGTTCCTAGCCGCAGGACTTGCCCCGCTGGCCTGTCCCGTCCTGCAGCAGCCGCTACGCGTTTGAGTGTTTCAGGAACCGGTTTTCCAGGTGATTTCTTCTTTACCGTCTGCGCTGATGCGAACCCAGCGGTCAGCGTCTGCTTCGCCCTGTTCTTCTGCCCAACTGCCCGGCGCGCACCGCACTTCGATGTTCAGTGCCGCAAACGCGGCCTGGGCGCAGGCGATGTCGTCTTCCCAAGGCGTTTGGTCACTGTCCAGATACAGGCTGTTCCATTTGCCGACGGCTTTGGGAATCCATGTCACAGGCACGTTGCCCGCCGTGCATTGGTACGTACCGCCTTTCTTCTTCCATTCCGAGCATTCGCCCAGAACGTCTGACAGCCAAGCTTCGACGTCTTTGTAGGTAACGTCGGAATCTTTCAGGTAAATCTCGATATCGGGCTGGCGCATGGATGTCCTCACTGCGTGTCTGAAAAAT
Organism: Pseudomonas lundensis; assembly: GCF_015377145.2. Classification (NCBI taxonomy): domain Bacteria; kingdom Pseudomonadati; phylum Pseudomonadota; class Gammaproteobacteria; order Pseudomonadales; family Pseudomonadaceae; genus Pseudomonas; species Pseudomonas lundensis. Next base: position 3,708,919 of record NZ_CP062158.2, on the reverse strand, counting down.
CCATTCGCGGATTAGTCGGGCCAAGGGGAGCGCCCTTGACCGTTAAGTCGGTTATTGAAGCACGAAAAAATCGTAACGCATGGAGACGGTCACGATTAACGGCTCGGGGTGTTCGATGACGCCAGTGCGACGTTCGGCACTGGCGCGCCAGCCGTGGGGCGTCATGGCCAACAAGTTGGCGCGGTCCTGAGGCTCGCTCAAGTGCAGTTCAAACGACAGTGTTTCACTGTGTTGCAACTGCATGCCTTCGGGAATCAGCGCCAGGTGCTTGTCGTCGGCGTAATCGCGCACTTCGTCGTACAGGCGCTCACGCAACTCCATCAAGTGCCCGCGGGTCGGCCCGACACGCATCAAGCCGCCGCCGGGGCTGAGCAGGCGCTTGGCTTCCAGCCAGTCCAGCGGGCTGAAGACGCTGGCCAAAAACTGACAACTGGCGTCCGCCAACGGCACGCGGGCCATGCTGGCGATCAGCCAGGTCAGCTGCGGGTTGCGTTTGCAGGCGCGTTTAACGGCCTCGCGGGAGATATCCAGCGCATAGCCATCAGCGTGAGGCAAGGCTTCAGCGATTTGCGCGGTGTAGTACCCCTCGCCACAGCCGATGTCGAGCCAGCGTTGCGGCGCGCGCTCGGCTGCCAGTTCCGCCAGCCGCTTGGCCACGGGGGCGTAATGCCCCGCGTTAAGAAAGTCGCGACGGGCTTCAACCATGGCCTGATTGTCGCCGGGGTCGCGGCTGTTTTTGTGCTGCACCGGCAGCAGGTTCAGATACCCCTGACGCGCACGGTCAAAACGATGGCCTGCCGGGCAGACCACGCCATTATCGACCGCCGTCAGCGGCTCGGAGCAAATAGGGCAGGCAAGCATCAGGCGAGCAACTTGATCAGGGTTTGGTAGTAGATTTCGGTCAGCACGTCGAGGTCGCTGGCCAGCACGCGTTCGTTGACCTGGTGGATCGTCGCGTTGACCGGCCCCAGCTCAACCACTTGCGTACCGAGGGTGGCGATAAAGCGACCGTCAGAGGTGCCGCCGCTGGTGGAGGCTTGGGTATCGCGGCCGGTCACTTGCTTGATGCTCGACGAGACGGCGTCCAGCAAGGCGCCCGGTTCGGTGAGGAACGGCAAGCCCGACAAGGCCCATTCGATGTGCCAGTCCAGGCCGTGTTTGTCGAGTATGTCAGCGACGCGCTGCTGCAACCCTTCGACCGTGGACTCGGTGGAGAACCGGAAGTTGAACACCGCGACCAGTTCGCCCGGAATCACGTTGGTCGCGCCGGTCCCCGAGTTGAGGTTGGAGATCTGGAAACTGGTCGGCGGGAAGAAGTCGTTGCCGTTGTCCCAGTGTTCGGCGGCCAGTTCGGCCAGTGCTGGCGCGGCCAGGTGAATCGGGTTTTTCGCCAGGTGCGGGTAGGCCACATGACCTTGCACGCCGCGCACCGTGAGCTTGGCGCCCAGAGAGCCGCGGCGACCGTTTTTAACCACGTCGCCCACCAGCGTCGTGCTCGACGGTTCGCCCACGATGCACCAGTCCAGACGCTCCTTGCGCGCAGCAAAACGCTCAACCACGGCTTTAGTTCCGTGGTGGGCCGGGCCTTCTTCGTCGCTGGTGATCAGAAAGGCGACCGAGCCCTTGTGGTCCGGGTAGTCCGCCACGAAGCGTTCGGCGGCCACCAGCATGGCGGCCAGGCTGCCTTTCATGTCAGCGGCGCCGCGCCCGCACAGCATGCCGTGCTCGTCGATCAGCGCATCGAACGGGTCGTTTTGCCAGGCTTGCACCGGGCCGGTCGGCACCACGTCGGTGTGACCGGCAAAGCACAGCACCGGGCCGTCATGACGACCGTGGGTGGCCCAGAAGTTGTCCACGTCTTCAATACGCATCGGTTCCAGCGTGAAGCCGGCATCACCCAGGCGCTGCATCATCAGCTTCTGGCAATCGGCGTCGATTGGCGTCACGGAAGGGCGACGGATCAGATCGCAGGCAAGTTGCAGGGTCGGCGAGAGGTCGGCGTGGGCCGTCATGGTGGTGGACTCCGAAGCTGGGCGTGTAAGGGCGCAGGTGTCATCGCGAGCATGCTCGCGCCTGCAGGGCTGGCGCCAAAGGGCGGTTATCTTAAAGCAAAACGGCGACCAGAGGCCGCCGTTTAGTGGTTGCTGTCAATTTAGGCAGCAGGCAGTTCTTCAGGCGCTTCCACCGGTTTTGGCAGAGAAGACATAAAGGCCATCACCAGCGCCGCCAGATACGGCAGCGATTGCACCAGCAGCATCACCACCCAGAAACGCATGTCGTTGCTCGGCAGGCCCTGGACGAAAAAGATCCCGACCGCGGCGCCCCAGAGCAGCAGCATGATGAACACTTCTTCCCGTGCTTCCGAGATGGCGACCCAGAAGCCGTGGTTATCAGCGTTCTTGGGTGTACGGAAAAACGGAATGCTGGTGGTGAAAAATCCGTACAGCACCGCTTTGGCGATGGTGTGCGACAGCGCCAGCCCGGCCAATGCCGCCGCAAACGCATCTTTGAGGTTGACCCCCACGGCGCGGCGGTACAGGAAGATGATTTTGCCGACCTTGAACACAAACAGCGCCAGCGGCGGAATCGCGAAAATCAGCAGCGGCGGGTCGACCCGCGTCGGCACGATAATCATCGCCGCCGACCACAGCAGTGCCCCGACGGTGAAGAAGATGTTCATGCCATCCGCCACCCACGGCAACCAGCCCGCCAGGAAGTGATAACGCTGGCCACGGGTCAACTGAGAACCCTTGCCCCAGAGCAGGCTGGCCGCGTGACGCTTGATAATCTGAATCGCGCCGTAGGCCCAGCGGAATCGCTGTTTCTTGAAGTCGATAAAGGTATCGGGCATCAGCCCTTTGCCGTAGCTGTTGTGGGAATAGGCGGCGGAATAACCCTTTTCGAACACCCGCAAGCCCAGCTCGGCATCTTCGCAAATGCACCAATCTGCCCAGCCCAGTTCTTCGAGCACCGAGCGGCGGGTCATGGTCATGGTGCCGTGCTGGATGATCGCGTCACGGTCATTACGGGTCACCATGCCGATGTGGAAGAAACCCTTGTACTCGGAATAGCAGAGTTTTTTGAAGGTGCTTTCAGTCTGGTCGCGATAGTCCTGAGGCGACTGCACGATGGCGATTTTCGGGTCCGCGAAGTGCGGCACCATGTGTTTGAGCCAGTTGCGGTCCACACAGTAATCGGAGTCGATGACCGCAATCACTTCGGCATCCGGCGCGGTATGCGGGATCAGGTAGTTCAACGCGCCACCCTTGAAGCCTGCGAGCGGGGCGACGTGGAAGAACTTGAAACGTGGGCCCAGGGTGGCGCAGTAATCGCGCACCGGCTCCCAGACCGCCGGGTCCTTGGTGTTGTTGTCGATGATCAACACTTCGAAGTCCGGGTAATCGAGGTTGGCCAGCGCGTCCAGGGTCTGTTTGACCATGGCGGGCGGCTCGTTGTAGCACGGCACGTGAATCGAGACTTTTGGTCGGTAGGCGTTGTCGCTATCGACCGGTAAAAACTCCCTGCGCCTCTTGCGAATCCACACGGCTTCCGCCAGTTCGTGGGCCTCGGTCAACAGGACGATAAACACCCCGAGGGCGCCGAGCCCCAGCAAGAAGCCTACGGTGAGGCTGAACCAGGTGCTGTATTGCTGACTGTAGTCGTAACCGATCCATACCAGCACCGACCCGCACAAAAAGGCCGTGAAGGTCAGGAAGGTGCGACCGCGCTGGCGCAATGCCGAACCATCAATCAGCAGCAATGCCAAGGACAGCAAGCCCATGACGACCGAGCCAATGGCCAGGACGCGCCATTGCGGGATCGCCACGACCGGGCCTTCGAAGTTGAATTTCTGTTGGCGAGCGGCGTTGTACACGCCCCAGTACGCGCCCACAGAGCCTTCGTCACTGGCCTTCCAGGGTTGGTCGAAGGCTTCGATCACAAAATAGTTGTAACCGCGACGGTTCAGGGTGTTGACCAGGTTACGCAAGTAAATCGCCTGATCGGCTGGGCTGGCATCCGCACCGCCGCGCATGCGGCCGTTGCTCGGCCAGCCCACTTCCGACAGCAGCAAAGGTTTTTTCGGGAACAGTTTTTTCAGGTCCCGGGCACGGTCCAGTACAAATTCGCCAGCCTTGTCCACCGGGATAAATTCCCAGTACGGCAGGATGTGCGCGGCAATCAGGTCTACGTGCTTGGCCAGTTGCGGGTATTTCTCCCAAATGTGCCATTGCTCGGACGTGGTCACGGGCACCTTGACGGCCGCGCGCACGCGATCGAGCAGCACGATCAGCTCTTCTGGCGTGATCTCTTCACGGAACAGGGCTTCGTTGCCTACTACCACGCGTACAACGCTGCGCGAATTGTTGGCCAGCTCGATGGCTTTCTGGATTTCGCGCTCATTGCGCGCTTGGTCAGGGCTGATCCAGATACCGATGGTGACGCGCAAGCCGAACTCTTCCGCCAACTTGGGGATGTCACCCAGCGTGCCGTCGACCGAATAGGTACGGATGTTGTCGGTCAGCTTGCTCATGATCTCCAGGTCGCGACGCATTTCATCGTCGGACGGGTATTGGTCTTTCTGCGGGTACTGGCCTTGCTGAAACGGCGAGTACGAAAAACCGGAGATTTGCTCGGGCCAGTTGGGCGCGGAGACCGGGCGATTGATCAGCGCCCAGAAGCCGGTGAAGAGGGCGGCAATGGCCAGAACCACCACCAGGTTGAGTCCAAATTTACGCGATGACATAACTGTTTTGGGTTCCAAAGGGTGTGGAACGAAGATCGGTCGGCACGTGCCAAACGGCGCGCATCCTACACTGGCTCTTAACGATGCGTACAGCAGGCGGCATATGGTTCGGCGTTTGGCAGCGATAGTCGACTTAAGTTCTTTCTTTATTACTTGTAGCTCTTATCTTGCGACTTAGTCGGCTATTAAAACAGGCTTGGTCGGAAGTCTCGCAGGAAATGTACTCAAGCACAGTGTGAGACCCCTATAATGCGCGCCGGTTTTTGGGGTGGTGGTTATGAGTACAGAAGATCCGCGGTTTGCCGGTGTCGCCCGGTTGTATGGTCTGGAAGGCATGGACCGTCTGCGTCGCGCCCATGTGGCAATCGTTGGTGTGGGCGGTGTCGGGTCGTGGGCTGCCGAAGCCATTGCCCGTTGTGGCGTGGGTGAAATTTCGCTGTTCGACCTCGATGACGTGTGCGTCAGCAACACCAACCGCCAACTGCATGCCTTGAGCTCGACCGTTGGTCGGGACAAGGTCGAGGTGATGGCCGAGCGCCTGCGTGAGATCAACCCGGCCTGCACAGTGCATGCTGTGGCGGACTTCGTGACCCGTGAAACCATGGCCGAGTACATCACCCCGGACATCGATTGCGTGATCGACTGCATTGACAGCGTGAATGCAAAAGCGGCGCTGATTGCCTGGTGCAAGCGCCGCAAAATCCAGATCATCACCACCGGCGGTGCGGGCGGGCAAATCGACCCTACGTTGATCCAAGTGTGCGACCTGAACCGCACCTTCAACGACCCGCTGGCCTCGAAAGTACGCTCCACGTTACGTCGCGATTATGGGTTCTCGCGCACGGTGACCCGTCACTACAGCGTGCCTTGCGTGTTTTCCACTGAACAACTGCGCTATCCCAAGCCTGATGGCAGCATTTGCCTGCAGAAAAGTTTCGTCGGGGACGGCGTGAAGCTGGACTGTGCGGGCGGCTTTGGCGCGGTGATGATGGTGACGGCGACCTTCGGCATGGTCGCGGCCACCAAGGCGGTGGACAAAATCGTGGCGGGCGTGCGTCGGCCCTCAGAAAAGCTCAAGCAACCGCCACGTGCTCAGCCAGACCCGCTCCCGTCGAGCGAGGCGGGTGAGTGCGTCAATTCAGATAAGCCGGCCGCCTGACCGTTAACCGAGCGCCAGTTCACGCATCCGCTGCAACACGGCGTTCAGGCCATTGCTGCGGGAGGCAGACAGTTGGCGGCTGAGCCCCAACTGTTCGAACCACGCCGGTAAATCCACCTGCTGGAGTTCTTCGGTCGTTAAACCATTTACCCGCGCCAGCAGTAAAGCAACCAGCCCGCGAATCAAGCGAGCATCGCTGCTGGCGGCAAACTGCCAGCGACCGTCTTTGAGCTCTCCGACCAGCCACACCAGGCTTTCACAGCCGTGCACCCGATTCGCATCGGTCCTGGCGTGCTCATCCAGTGCCGGCATGCGCTGGCCCCATTGCATCAGCAAGCGGGCGCGCTGCTCCCAGCCTGAGCACTGCTCAAAACTGTCGAGCGCTGCTTGCGCCTCTGTGGGTAAGGTCATCGCAGTAACTCCAGCGCCTGGTCTAGCGCGACGAAGAATCTCTCAAGGTCTTCAGAGTCGTTGTACAGCGCCAAGGACACGCGAATGGCGCCTGCCAAACCCATGCCTTTAAGAAGGGGCATTGCGCAATGATGGCCAGCGCGCACGGCTATGCCTTGTTCTGTGAGCAAATGCGCCAGGTCGGCGTTGTGTACGCCATCGACGACAAAGCTCACCAGGGCCAGTTGCGGCTTGCCCAGCAGGCGAACGCCCTCGCGCTGCTTCAAGCCTTCGACCAGCAGAGCGTGCAAGGCCGCTTCGTGAGCTTCAACCGCCCGCTGATCCAGGCTCGCCAGATAGCTCAAGGTCGCGCCCAGGCCGATCACGCTGGCAATCGGCGGGGTGCCCGCTTCAAAACCCAGGGGCGCCGGGCGGAAGGTTGCGTGGTGGTAGTCGGCGTCTTGCACCATCTCGCCCCCCAATTGCCAGTGCCGCAGGCGGGCCAAGGCTTCATGGCGCCCGAACAGCACGCCCAGCCCGTCCGGGCCATAGAGCTTATGACTGGAGAACACGTAGAAGTCGCACCCCAGCGCCTGCACGTCGTGGCGACCATGAACCACGCCCTGTGCGCCATCGACCACGGTCAGCGCATTCTGTGCCTTGGCCAGGGACAGCAAGGCGGGCAAGGGTTGCCAGACGCCGAGGACGTTCGACAACTGACTCACGGCCAGCAGACGGGTGCGCGGGGTGATGAGTTTGGCGGCGGCGTGCAGGTCAATGAGGCCGTCGTCGTCAAGCGGCAGAATCACCAGTTTCAGGTGTTGCCGCTGGGCCAGCTGTTGCCAGGGCAGCAGATTGGCGTGGTGTTCAAGGGCGCTGATGACGATTTCATCGCCCGCCGTAAAGTGGTGCTCCAGCCCATAGGCCAGCAGGTTGAGTGCCGAGGTGGCGCCGTGGGTGAAAACCACGGTGCCGCAGTCGCCAGCGTTGAGCCAGTGAGCGACTTTTGTGCGGCTGTGTTCGAACGCCTGAGTGGCGTGGGCGCCCGGTAAATGTTGGGCCCGGTGCACATTGGCGGCGCCACTGGCGTAGTAATGCGTCAGTGCGTCAAGCAGGGCCTGGGGTTTTTGTGTGGTAGCAGCGTTGTCCAGATAGGTCTGGTCCTGACGTTGCAAAGCGGCGATGGCCGGAAAGTCCGCACGCCAGGGAGAAGGCAAAAGCATGGTGTTCAGGGCTCAGTTGACGAGGCCGGAAGCCGGCCCCGTCAGTGGCAGACAGACGCTTAGTTGTGAGCGTGCAGGGCTTCGTTCAGCTCGATGGCCGACTTGTGGGTTTTGCATTCCACGGCGCCGGTTTCGGAGTTGCGACGGAACAGCAGGTCAGGTTGACCGGCCAGCTCGCGAGCCTTGACCACTTTGACCAGTTGGTTGTTTTCGTCCAGCAGGGCCACTTTGGTGCCAGCGGTCACGTACAGGCCCGACTCCACGGTGTTACGGTCGCCCAGCGGGATGCCGATACCGGCGTTGGCGCCGATCAGGCAGCCTTCGCCCACCTTGATCACGATGTTGCCGCCGCCCGACAGGGTGCCCATGGTCGAGCAGCCGCCGCCCAGGTCAGAGCCCTTGCCGACAAACACGCCCGCCGAGACACGGCCTTCGATCATGCCCGGGCCTTCAGTGCCTGCGTTGAAGTTGACGAAACCTTCGTGCATCACAGTGGTGCCTTCGCCGATGTAAGCACCCAGACGCAGGCGGGCTGCGTCGGCGATGCGCACGCCAGCCGGGACCACGTAGTCGGTCATTTTCGGGAATTTGTCGACCGAGAACACTTCCAGCAGTTCGCCACGCAGGCGGGCTTCGAGTTGACGCTCGGCCAGTTCGCTCAGGTCGATGGCGCCCTGGCTGGTCCAGGCCACGTTTGGCAGCAGCGGGAACACGCCCGCCAGACTCAGGCCGTGGGGCTTGACCAGACGGTGCGACAACAGGTGCAGCTTGAGGTACGCCTCGGGGGTGGACGTCAGGGCGGCGTCTTCTGCCAGCAATGTGGCAACCAGCGGCTTGTGGCTTTCAGCCAGACGGGTCAGCAGGGCAGCCTGGGCCGCGTCCACAGGTTTGGCGGCTTCGGCCATCTGTGCGGCTTGAGCCGTGGTGAAGGTGATTGCCTGATTGCCGCCGGTGTAACCCAGAATCGGAGCGATGGCTGCGATCAGCTCGGCCGACGGGTTGAGCAGGGGCTGTGCGTAGAACACTTCCAGCCATGCGCCTTGACGGTTTTGGGTGCCGACGCCGAAGGCTGCGCTGAACAGGGTAGTAGACATGCAATTACCTCTTACAAAAATAAATGGGCGGAACCGTGGCCTTTAAGCCTTTTGAGGAAGGGCCGCCGCATAAAGATCTGGCTTGAAGCCAATCAGGGTTTTGTCACCGAGATCGAGCACCGGGCGCTTGATCATCGAGGGTTGGGCGAGCATCAGTTCAACGGCTTTGGCTTGGTCGAGATCGGCTTTGTGTTCGTCGTCGAGTTTGCGAAAGGTTGTTCCGGCCCGGTTGAGCACCACTTGCCAGCCGTGTTCGTTGCACCACTGGTTCAGGTGATCGCGGTCGATGCCGCTGCTTTTGTAGTCGTGAAAATCGTAAGGCACCCCATGTTCATCCAGCCAGGTGCGAGCCTTTTTCATGGTGTCGCAGGCTTTAATGCCAAAAAGGTGCAACGTCTTGCTCGAGTCGGTCACGGAAATTGCCCCTCCTTTGGAGATGCTGAAAATGAGCGGTCGCGGATTATGCCACGACCGGCGCGCCGGATGCGCCAGCCGTAGAGGTTGCCACAGTGTTGTGACATGTCATCACGCCATTGCGACTTTTGTTCAGCGGTCAGAGTTAGTGGTTAAAGGCTACTATGGCTCTTGATGGAAAAGTGTTGCTACTTATGTTTAGTTTAAAGCCGTTCTGATTAAAGCGGCGTGTCCGGGAACCTTGCTGATATGCAAACCGCCTATACCGTCCTCATCCTGCTGATGCTGGTGGGGGTCTCGCGTCTGTTGGGGCGTTTGATTCCGTTGCCGCTGCCCTTGGTGCAAATCGCCGCGGGCGCCTTGCTGGCCTGGCCCACTCTGGGGCTGCACGTGGCGCTGGACCCCGAGCTGTTCCTGTTTCTGTTCTTGCCGCCGTTGCTGTTTTCGGATGGCTGGCGCATCCCCAAGCGCGAATTCTGGCGCCTTAAGGGGCCGATCCTGACGCTGGCCGTGGGGTTGGTGTTATTTACGGTGGTGGGCGCGGGGTACTTCATTCACTGGTTGCTGCCGACCATTCCTTTACCCGTTGCCTTCGCGCTGGCTGCCGTCCTGTCGCCGACCGACGCCGTGGCGGTCTCAGCCATTGCGCAAAACCGTTTACCGGCGCCCTTGATGCATATGTTGCAAGGGGAAGCGTTGATGAATGACGCGACGGGCCTGGTGACGTTCAAATTCGCGTTGGCGGCAGCGATCACGGGCGTTTTTTCGTTGGCCAATGCCAGTGTCACCTTCCTGTTGGTGGCCTGTGGCGGCCTGGCCATTGGTGTGGCGTTGAGCTGGGTGGTCGGGCGCATGCGCTCGTGGATGATCGCTCGCGGTTGGGACGACCCGGCAACGCACGTTGTGTTCATGTTGCTGCTGCCTTTCGCCGCCTACGTACTGGCCGAACGTCTGGGCGCGTCCGGGATTTTGTCGGCCGTGGCCGCGGGGATGATGCAGAGCTGGCTGGACCTGTTGCCGCGTCAAACCAGTACCCGTTTGCTGAACCGCAGCGTCTGGGGCTTATTGGAGTTTGCGTTTAACGGGCTGATCTTCTTGCTGTTGGGGCTGCAACTGCCTGACATCATCAAGGCGGTTGTCAGGCTGGAAACCCACCTCTGGCCCACGCTGATGTATCGCATCCTGGATGTGGTGGTGATCTTCCTGGTCTTGATCGCACTGCGCTTTATCTGGGTGCAGAGCATCTGGCGCTTGTCCGGCTTATTGCGGCGCTGGCGCGGCAAGCAAGAACTGACGATGGTGCCGACGGCCCGTTCCTGCTGGATTCTGACCGTAGGCGGTGTGCGCGGGGCAGTGACGCTGGCGGGCGTGATGTCGATTCCCTTGTTGCTCAATGAAGGGCTTGATTTCCCCGAGCGTGAGCTGCTGATCTTTATTGCGGCGGGGGTGATCTTGCTGTCGTTGATCGTGGCTTGTATTGCCTTGCCGTTATTGTTGCGCGGCATCGCCCAAAGCTCGGATGACGCGATGCGCACTGAAGTGCGTGAAGCCTGGCGCCGTACGGCGGAGGCCGCCATCCATGCGCTGGAAACCGAGGAGGTGATTGACCCAGACCATCCGCCGGACGCTGCCCAGGCGGCGTTGGCCGCAGAGCTGAAGGCGCGGATCATGTCTGAATACCGGCATCAACTTGACGTGTTCAATGATTCTGCAGAAGCGCAGGCATTGGCATCGAAGATGGATGAACTGGAAGGCCGCCTGCGCCTCAAAGCGCTCAGGGCACAGCGCCTGGAGCTCTACAGCCTGCGTCGACATCACGAAATTGGCGATGACGTGCTCGGCGAAATCCTGCGCGATCTGGACTTGAGTGAAGCCAATCTGGGGACAGTGAAGTAACGCGGTGCGTGCCGGTGTGCAGGAGCGAGCGTGCTCGCTCCTGCAGCTTCAGGGGTTATGTGCGGCGTTCAATAAATGCGCGAATCCGCCCTGCGGCTTCCACGCATTCAGCCAGGGGAGCGACCAGCGCCATGCGCACGCGGCCCGCGCCCGGGTTGAAACCATCGACTTCACGTGACAGGTACGAGCCCGGCACCACAGTCACGTGTTCTTCGGCAAACAGGTCGCGGCAGAACGCGGCGTCGTCACCTTTCACATTCGGCCACAGATAAAAGCCGCCATCCGGGCGTTGTACATCCATGACCGGGCTCAGAATCTCCAGCACCGCGTCAAACTTCTCGCGGTACAGGTCGCGGTTGGTGCGCACGTGGGCTTCATCATTCCAGGCGGCAATGCTGGCCAATTGGGTTTGAACAGGCATGGCGCAGCCGTGGTAGGTGCGGTAGAGCAAGAACGCCTTGAGGATGTCGGCATCACCGGCAACGAAGCCGGACCGCAGCCCTGGCAGGTTCGAGCGCTTGGACAGGCTGTGGAACACCACGCACCGTTTGAAATCCTCGCGGCCCAAGGCTACGCAGGCGCTGAGCAGGCCGACGGGCGGGGTGGTTTCGTCGAAATAGAGTTCGCTGTAGCACTCATCGGCAGCAATCACGAAGTCGTGTTCGTCGGCCAGCGCAATCAGCTTTTTCAGGGTTTCAAGCGGGATCAGGGCGCCGGTCGGATTGCCCGGCGAGCACAGGAACAGGATCTGGCAGCGCTGCCACGTGGCGGCCGGGACAGCGTCGAAATCGGGGTTGAAGCCGTGTTCAGCCAGGCATGGCAGGTAGTGCGGTGTGGCCCCGGCGAGAAAGGCCGCGCCTTCGTAGATTTGGTAGAACGGGTTCGGGCTGATGACCAGCGCGTCGTCGCCACGGTTGACCACGGTTTGAGTGAAGGCAAACAGCGCTTCACGGGTGCCGTTGACCGGCAGGATGTTACGCGCCGGGTCGAGCCAGCCCGCAGGTACGTTGAAACGGCGCTCGGCCCAGTGGGCAATGGACTCGCGCAGGGCCGGGATGCCCAGCGTGGTCGGGTAGACCGCCATCTGGTCGAGGTTGTCGGCCAGGGCTTTGGCCACGAAATCGGGGGAGCGGTGCTTGGGCTCGCCAATCGACAGCGCAATCGGGCGTTTGTCGGCATTGGGCTGCACGCTGCCCAGCAAAGCGCGCAATTTTTCGAACGGGTAAGGCTGCAACTGGTTCAGAGCGTTGTTCATCGGGTGCGGATCTCACTCGGCGGCGCTTAAATGCTCAGGCGCCACGGTTCTGGGGCGGAATCTTTATTGACCGTTAATTGCTCCACGATTGCTTCCTGCAGGCGTATGCACAGTTGGGGGTCAGACAAGGGTTGGTTGTTTTCATCGGTAATGAAAAAAACGTCTTCGACGCGCTCGCCCAAGGTGGCGATCTTGGCGTTTTGCAGCGACAGATCGAATTCCAGGAAGATCATGCCAATGCGGGCCAGCAGGCCGGGGCGGTCGGGTGCGCTGAGTTCGAGCACCGTTACGGGGCGTTGTGCATCGTTATGGATCGTGACCTGTGGCGCAAAGGCGAAGTGCTTGAGCTGGCGCGGCACGCGGCGCTGGATGATGGTCGGGTAGTCATCCGGGTTGCGCAGGGCTTCGGTCAGGCCCTTGCGGATCTTTTCGATGCGCTCGGGGTTGTTGCCAATCGAGTCGCCATCGTTATCGAGTACGATGTAGGTGTCGAGGGTGAACTGGCTGCTGGACGTGATGATGCGCGCGTCGTGGATGTTCAGGTTGAGCTGGTCCATTGCCGCCACTGTCACGGCGAAGAAGTCGTGCTGGTCGGGGGCGTAGATGAAAATCTGCGTGCCGCCTTCGAAGTCGCGCTGGGTGGTTTCCTTGATCAGCACCAGCGGGCCGCCGTCGGCCGGCTGTTGCAGGATGGCCTCGGTGTGCCACGCCACATCGGAGGAGGTGTGGCGCAGAAAGTAGTCATCCCCCAGCTGCGACCAGAGCTGCTCGACATCGTCCTGATCGTTGCCGTTGCGCACCAGCGTGTCGAGGGCCGCGCTTTGGGTCTGGCGGATTTGCTCTTCGCGGTCGACAGGGTTTTCCAGCCCGCGACGCAGGGCGCGCTTGGTCTCGGTATAGAGCTGGCGCAACAGGCTGGCCCGCCACGAATTCCATAGGGTCGGATTGGTCGCGTTGATGTCGGCCACGGTCAGTACATACAGGTAGTCAAGGTGGGTTTCATCGATGACTGTCTGGGCGAAATCGTGGATGACTTGCGGGTCGGACAGGTCTTTGCGTTGGGCGGTGGTCGACATCACCAAGTGGTTTTGGACCAGCCACACGATCAGGCGCGTGTCCCACTGGGGCAGTTGATGACGGATGCAAAACGCTTCGGCATCCACGGCGCCAATCTCGGAATGGTCGCCATGGCGGCCTTTGCCGATGTCGTGGTAAAGGCCTGCCAGGTAAATGAGTTCCGGTTTCGGCAGCTTGGCCATCAATTTGCTGGCCAGCGGAAATTTGTCCGACACCTGGGTGTACTGCAATTTGCGCAGGTGCTTGATCAGGTTCAGCGTGTGGGCGTCGACGGTGTAGATGTGGAACAGATCGTGCTGCATCTGGCCGACGATAAAGCCGAATTCAGGCAAATAGCGCCCGAGAATGCCGTAGCGGTTCATTCGCCGCAGGTTGCGGTGAATGCCGATTTTGCATTTGAACAACTCGATAAACAGGCTGGTGTTGCGGATGTCGTTACGGAAATCGTCGTCGATCAGGTAACGATGTTCACGCAGCAGGCGAATCGTATCGGCGCGCACGCCCTTGATTTCCGGGCGCTGGGCCATCAGCAGGAAGATTTCCAGCATGGCGAACGGTGTGCGTTTGAACACGTTGTCGCTGGTGGCTTCGATGTAGCCGTCGTGCAACTGGAAGCGCGAGTTGATCGGGGCGGGTGGCGCTTCGTCTTCGGGGGCGAGGATCACCTCTTCGAAGTGCTGGATGATCAGGTCGCTGAGCTGCGCGATGCTCATGACCACCCGGTAATACTGTTGCATGAAGTTTTCGATCAGGTGCTTGGTGTCATCACCGGTGAAGCCCAGCAGTTCAGCGATGCTGCGCTGATGGTCGAACAGCAGGCGATCTTCGGCGCGCCCGGCCAGCATGTGCAGGGCGTAGCGAACCTTCCACAAAAACTCCTGGGAGGAGGCGAGCAGGGCGTGCTCGCTCTCCACCAGAAACCCCTGTCCGGCCAGTGCGCGCAGGCTCAGGGTGCCGTATTGGCGTCGCGCTACCCACAAGATGGTCTGGATATCGCGCAGGCCGCCGGGTGAGCCTTTGACGTTGGGCTCCAGGTTGTATTCGGTGTCGTTGTATTTGTGATGCCGGGCTTTCTGTTCGGCATGCTTGGCCAGGAAGAAATCCTTGCTGGGCCACATGTGCGCGGTGCTGGTGACATCCAGCATGCGCTGGCGCAGATGTTCAGGGCCCGCCACGGTGCGGCTTTCCATCAGGTTGGTGATGATGGTCAGGTCAGCCCGGGCCTGCTCGGCACACTCGTCCACCGAGCGCACGCTTTGACCGACTTCCAGACCAATGTCCCAAAGTAATGTCAGAAAGCGCTCAATGGAGTCGCGAAAAATTTCGTGATCGGCGTTATCCAGCAGGATAAGCAGGTCAATGTCGGAGTAGGGGTGCAGCTCGCCACGGCCGTAGCCGCCCACGGCCACGAGGGCGATGTCGGCGTCGGTGCTCCAGCTGAACTGGTCCCAGGCCTGATTCAGGATGCAGTCGACGAACCAGGCGCGATCTTCGATCAGGCGACGAATGTCGCGCCCTTTGCGAAAACGGTCGTCGAGCACTTCACGTGCCTGGCGGATCGCCTTTTTGAATGCGGCAATGGGGCTGGCTTTTAAGGCCAGCTCGGCCTGGAACTGGCCACGGTCAAAAAGTTCGGGATCCACCTGCGGCATCGATTGGCTTTCCTATGGCTGGGTTGTGGCTATCTATAAAGAAGCGACTGCAAACATCAGGCCGAAACGCGGGGGATGGTGTCATCGCTGCGCAGGGTGAAAATCTCGTAGCCCGTCTCGGTGACCAACAGGGTGTGTTCCCACTGTGCCGACAGCTTGCGGTCCTTGGTGATTGCGGTCCAGCCATCACCCAGTACTTTAGTGTCTGCCTTGCCCTGGTTGATCATCGGCTCGATGGTGAAGGTCATGCCAGCTTTAAGTTCCATGCCGGTGCCGGCGCGGCCGTAATGCAGGATCTGCGGCTCTTCGTGGAATACCTTGCCGATGCCGTGGCCGCAGAACTCACGCACGACGGAAAAACCGTTCTTTTCAGCGTGCTTCTGGATGACTTCGCCGATATCACCCAGGCGGCAGCCCGGTTTGACGATTTCGATGGCTTTGTACATGCATTCCTGGGTCACTTGCGACAGGCGCTCGGCCCAGACCGGCACTTTGCCGACGTGGAACATGCGGCTGGTGTCGCCGTGGTAGCCATCCTTGATTACCGTGACGTCGATGTTCAGGGTGTCGCCGTCTTTCAGGGCCTTGTCGCCCGGAATGCCGTGGCAGACAACGTGGTTGACCGAGGTGCAGATCGACTTCGGGAAACCTTTGTAATTGAGCGGGGCCGGGATGGCCTTTTGCACATTGACAATGTAGTCGTGGCAAATGCGGTCGAGCTCTTCGGTGGTGACGCCGGGCTTGACGTGCTCGGCGATCATTTCCAGGACTTCGGCGGCCAGTTTGCCGGCGACGCGCATCTTTGCGATGTCCTCGGGGGTTTTGAGGGTGACGGTCATACAGGCTCTCTTTGCGCGTTAGCGCTCATCAACGGAATTGCAGGTGCGAAGTGACGGCTGGCGTCGCGCACCGCGAAAAAACGCGATTCTAACAGACGGTCGGCGTTAATCATGAGCCTTGCGCCATCGCTTCTCTTAATAGAAAGGGGCATTCTGGCGCTATTGCGCGGCTTGCGCAAAAGCGCGTGGAAGAAAGTCAGAATCCGTGTTTCGTTTTTTGGCCGTCTTGTGTTATAAAATGCGCCGCTTTCCGGGTATAGCCCGGTGAGCACAAACCCACACACGTGTCGACACGATGACCTGGGTGCCTTCAGCTCGAAGCTGCTGGTTGGTCATTGGGATACGTGGAGGCCTAACCCGACTTACTAAGGAACTATCATGTCCCAAGTCACTATGCGCGATATGCTGAAGGCCGGTGTGCACTTCGGTCACCAAACCCGTTACTGGAACCCGAAGATGGGTAAATACATCTTTGGCGCGCGTAACAAGATTCACATCATCAACCTTGAAAAAACCCTGCCAATGTTCAACGAAGCTCTGACTTTCGTAGAGCGTCTGGCCCAGGGCAAAAACAAGATTCTGTTCGTCGGCACCAAGCGTTCCGCTGGCAAGATCGTTGCTGAAGAAGCAGCACGTTGCGGTTCGCCGTACGTGGATCACCGCTGGTTGGGCGGCATGCTCACCAACTTCAAAACCATCCGTGCTTCCATCAAGCGTCTGCGTGACCTTGAAGTGCAGGCAGAAGACGGTACTTTCGCCAAGCTGACCAAGAAAGAGGCGCTGATGCGCACTCGCGATCTGGAAAAGCTGGATCGTAGCCTGGGTGGTATCAAGGACATGGGCGGTCTGCCAGACGCTCTGTTCGTTATCGACGTTGACCACGAGCGTATCGCGATCACCGAAGCTAACAAGTTGGGCATCCCGGTAATCGGCGTTGTCGATACCAACAGCAGCCCGGAAGGCGTTGACTACATCATCCCGGGCAACGATGACGCAATCCGCGCTATCCAGCTGTACATGGGTGCGATGGCTGACGCTGTTATCCGTGGCCGTAACCACGTTGCTGGCGGCACCGACGTTTTCGTCGAAGACGCTCCAGCTGCAGCGGTTGAAGGCTGAGTAATAAACGCCTAGCGTTTACTCAGTACGCAAAAAGGGGGCTTGGCCCCCTTTTTGCCACCTCGAAATCCATTTGTTGGACAGGCCTCTGTCGTTGCTGTATCAAATTGCGGCACACAGGGTTGCATCGAGGCAGGCTTCATACGAATTGAACGCCCGTTTGGTCGGGTGGAATGGTTGAAAACCTATCCAAGAGGAATTTTGAAATGGCAGAGATTACTGCAGCGTTGGTTAAAGAACTGCGTGAGCGTACTGGCGAAGGCATGATGGATTGCAAGAAAGCCTTGACCAAGGCTGGCGGCGACATCGAAAAAGCCATCGACGACATGCGTGCTTCGGGCGCCATCAAGGCCGCCAAAAAAGCAGGCAACGTTGCTGCTGAAGGCGCTATCGCAGTGAAAGTTGCTGACGATAACAAGTCTGCCGTTATTCTTGAAGTTAACTCGCAAACCGACTTCCTGGCTCTGCAAGAAGACTTCAAAAACTTCGTGGCTGCCAGCGTTGAAAAAGCATTCGCGGACAAACTGACCGACGCAGCTCCGCTGATCGCCGCTCAAGAATCTGCTCGTGAAGCACTGGTTGCCAAAGTAGGCGAGAACGTTAACATTCGCCGTCTGGTGCGTGTTGAAGGTGACGTGGTTGACGCTTACCTGCACGGCAACAAAATCGGTGTTGTGGTTTCGCTCAAAGGCGGCAACGCTGAGCTGGCTCGTGACATCGCCATGCACGTAGCGGCGAGCAACCCTGAGTTCCTGCTGCCTTCGGAAGTTTCTGAAGAAGCAATCGAGCGCGAAAAAGCTGTGTTCCTGCAGCTGAACGAAGAAAAAATCAAAGGCAAGCCAGAAAACATTGTTGAAAATATGGTCAAAGGCCGTATCAGCAAGTTCCTGGCAGAAGCCAGCCTGGTTGAGCAGGCGTTCGTCAAGAACCCTGAAATCAAGGTCGGTGAGCTGGCCAAGAAGGCCGGTGCAGAAATCGTTTCCTTCACTTACTTCAAAGTAGGCGAAGGCATCGAGAAGCCAGTTGACAACTTCGCTGAAGAAGTTGCTGCTCAAGTGGCTGCAGCCAACAAGCAATAAGACGGTTTCAACTGTCGACCCAAGAGGCTGCCCGCTCACGCGCGCAGCCTCTTTTCAAATGGGTGAAGGTTTTACCTCGCCCGGCGGAACCGGTGTACAAAATCGCGATCCGATGGTGCTGTTATCCGGCGCCAAGCTAGAGTAAACGCAGGCTGAAAACAGCCTCGCACAGATTTTTTATAAAACGCGGCAGGAGAGATTCGCAATGGCTCAGCAGGGCAGTGGTTATCAAGCTCGCTATAAACGCATTCTACTCAAGCTAAGCGGCGAAGCCCTGATGGGCTCTGAAGAGTTCGGGATCGACCCCAAGGTGCTCGACCGCATGGCGCTGGAAGTCGGCCAGTTGGTGGGTATCGGCGTTCAGGTAGGTTTGGTGATTGGTGGTGGCAATCTGTTCCGTGGCGCTGCATTGAGCGCTGCCGGTATGGATCGCGTTACTGGCGACCACATGGGGATGCTCGCGACCGTGATGAACGCCCTGGCGATGCGCGATGCGCTGGAACGTGCGAATATCTCCGCCATCGTAATGTCGGCCATCTCCATGGTGGGTGTGACGGATCATTACGACCGTCGCAAGGCCATGCGTCACTTGAACGCGAAGGAAGTGGTGATTTTCGCTGCGGGTACAGGCAATCCATTCTTCACAACGGATTCTGCCGCGTGCTTGCGCGCCATTGAAATCGACGCCGACGTAGTCCTCAAGGCCACCAAGGTTGACGGTGTTTACACCGCAGATCCATTCAAAGACCCGCATGCCGAGAAGTTCGATCATCTGACTTACGATGAAGTGCTGGATCGCAAGCTGGGCGTGATGGACCTGACAGCTATTTGTCTGTGCCGCGACCACCAGATGCCATTACGTGTCTTTAACATGAACAAGCCCGGCGCCCTGCTCAACATCGTTCACGGCGGCGCTGAAGGCACTCTGATCGAGGAAGGTCAACAATGATCAACGAAATCAAGAAAGACGCACAAACGCGTATGCAGAAATCGCTGGAATCGCTGAGCCATGCATTTGGTCAGATTCGTACCGGCAAGGCTCACCCAAGCATTTTGGGTAGCGTGATGGTGCCTTACTACGGTGCTGATACGCCGCTTAGTCAGGTCGCGAACGTAACCGTTAAAGATTCTCGCACCCTGCAGGTCGTGGCGTTTGAGCGCAACATGCTTCAAGCCGTGGATAAGGCGATTCAAAGCGCTGGTTTGAACCTCAATCCGACCAACCTGGGCGAATTGCTGCTGATCTCCATGCCAGCCCTGACGGAAGAAACCCGTAAAGTATTCGCCAAGCAGGCGCGTGATGCGGCTGAAGATGCGCGTATTGCGGTACGTAATATCCGTCGTGATGCGTTGAGCCAGTTGAAAGACCTGGTTAAAGAGAAAGAAATCAGTGAAGACGAAGAGCGTCGCGCAGCTGACGAGATCCAGAAGCTGACCGACAAGGCTGTCGCGGATATCGAAACGGCTACCAAGCAGAAAGAAGCGGACCTGATGGCCGTATAAGGGTCAGGGCGTTTTATGGAAAAGACCAAGCAGGCTGTGTCGTCATCCGTGCCGCGACATGTCGCGATTATCATGGATGGCAATAATCGCTGGGCGAAAAAACGCTTTATGCCGGGTGTTGCCGGGCATAAAGCGGGTGTGGACGCAGTCCGCGCCGTGATTGAGGTGTGTGCCGAGGCCAAGGTCGAAGTGCTCACCCTGTTCGCGTTTTCCAGCGAAAACTGGCAGCGTCCTGCGGCTGAAGTCAGTGCCTTGATGGATTTGTTCTTCAAGGCGCTGCGTCGTGAGGCCAAGCGTCTCAACGAAAACAACATCAGCCTGCGCATCATTGGCGATCGCTCCCGTTTTCATCCCGAGTTGCAAGCGGCGATGCGCGAAGCGGAGGCGATCACCGCAGGCAGCGGGCGCTTTGTCCTGCAAATTGCCGCCAATTATGGTGGGCAGTGGGACATCGCGCAGGCTGCGCAACGTTTGGCGCGTGAGGTTCAGGCAGGTCATTTGCAGCCTGAAGACATCACCCCGGATTTGTTGCAAACCTGTCTGGTAACAGGCGATCTGCCGTTGCCTGACCTGTGTATCCGCACAGGGGGCGAGCACCGTATCAGCAACTTCCTGCTGTGGCAGTTGGCCTATTCCGAGCTGTACTTCTCCGACCTGTTCTGGCCGGACTTCAAACACGAAGCCATGCGTCATGCATTGGCTGATTTCGCTTCTCGCCAGCGTCGCTTCGGTAAAACAAGCGAGCAGGTTGAGGCTGGAGCCCGGGTTTAATGCTTAAGCAACGCATCATCACTGCACTTATCCTGCTGCCAATCGCTTTGTGCGGCTTTTTCCTTCTTGATGGGTCTAACTTCGCGCTCTTCATCGGGCTGGTCGTCACCCTCGGGGCCTGGGAATGGGCGCGCCTTGCCGGATTTACAGCTCAAACGGCCCGTGTCGGTTTTGCCCTCGTCGTGGCCTTATTGCTGTTTGGTCTGCACCTGTTGCCTGATCTTGCCCCGTGGGTGTTGGTGGCTGCGGTGGTGTGGTGGGCGTTGGCGACGTTTCTGGTGCTCACGTTTCCTGATTCCGCATCACGCTGGTCCAGTGCTGCAGTCAAGCTGGTCATCGGCTTGCTGATTTTGCTACCGGCCTGGCAAGGGCTGGTGATGATCAAGGCGATGCCGCTGGGTAACTGGCTGATCATGGCGGTGATGGTGCTGGTGTGGGGCGCCGATATCGGCGCGTACTTTTCCGGGCGTAAATTCGGCAAGCGCAAACTGGCCCCTAAAGTCAGCCCCGGCAAAAGCTGGGAAGGCGTTTTTGGCGGTTTGTTGCTGAGCCTGCTGATCACGGCTGTTGTCGGCGTGGTGCGCGGCTGGAGTGCCTCTCAGATGGTTGCTGCCTTGGCAGGCGCTGCCGTTATCGTATTGACTTCAGTGGTGGGCGACCTCACAGAAAGCATGTTCAAGCGTCAGGCGGGCATTAAGGACAGCAGTCAGTTGCTGCCGGGGCATGGCGGCGTACTCGATCGTATCGACAGTTTGACGGCCGCCATTCCCGTGTTCGCCGTGTTGCTGTGGATGGCTGCATCATGAGCCGTCCTCAACAGATTACGGTGCTGGGCGCTACCGGCTCGATTGGCCTGAGTACGCTGGATGTGATTGCTCGCCACCCGGATCGCTATCAAGTGTTCGGGCTGAGCGGTTATAGCCGTCTCGCGCAACTGCTGGCATTGTGCATTCAGCACACGCCTCAGGTTGCAGTGGTGCCGGATGAGCGCTCCGCGCGTCAGCTGCAAGCTGATCTGCGCGCAGCGGGCCTCAACACCGAGGTGTTGGTGGGCGAACAGGGTTTATGTGATATCGCCTCCGCGCCCGCGGTGGATGCCGTCATGGCAGCCATCGTCGGTGCTGCCGGGTTGCGTCCTACCTTGTCGGCAGTCAATGCGGGCAAGAAAATTCTGTTGGCGAACAAAGAAGCGCTGGTCATGACGGGCGCCCTGTTCATGCAGGCGGTGCGGCGTAGCGGTTCGGTATTACTGCCCATTGACAGCGAGCACAACGCGATCTTTCAGTGCCTGCCGCAGGATTTCGCCCGTGGGCTGAGTCAGGTTGGCGTGCGACGGATTCTGCTGACCGCCTCTGGTGGGCCCTTCCGGGAAACCCCATTGGCTGATCTGGCGCATGTGACGCCCGATCAGGCGTGTGCTCACCCTAACTGGTCGATGGGGCGAAAGATCTCGGTCGACTCAGCGAGCATGATGAATAAAGGCCTTGAGCTGATCGAGGCGTGCTGGCTATTTGATGCCAAGCCCGCTCAGGTTGAGGTGGTGATTCATCCGCAAAGCGTCATTCACTCGCTGGTGGACTACATAGACGGGTCGGTGCTTGCGCAGTTGGGCAATCCTGACATGCGCACGCCGATTGCCAATGCGTTGGCGTGGCCTGAGCGTATCAATTCGGGTGTGGCGCCGCTGGATCTGTTTTCCGTGGCGCGTCTGGACTTCCAGCGCCCGGATGAGCAGCGCTTCCCTTGTCTGCGCCTGGCTCGTGAAGCGGCGGCGGCTGGTGACAGCGCGCCGGCCATGCTCAATGCGGCCAATGAAGTGGCGGTGGCGGCCTTCCTTGATGGGCGAATCCGCTACCCGCACATAGCGCAATTGATTGAAGACGTTTTAAACAACGAGCCAGTGGTGCCCGTTAATGAGTTAGAGGCAGTCTTTGCCGCCGATGCCAGGGCGCGAGAGTTGGCTGATCAATGGTTGAGCCGTCAGGGCTGATCAGTGCTGCTTGCCGTAACCGGACAGGATCACGGAGAAAGTAGATGAGTGCGCTTTATATGATTGTTGGCACCCTGGTTGCGTTGGGGGTGTTGGTCACTTTTCATGAATTCGGTCACTTTTGGGTGGCGCGCCGTTGTGGCGTCAAGGTTCTGCGCTTCTCTGTGGGGTTCGGCACGCCCTTGCTGCGCTGGCACGACCGTCAGGGCACTGAGTTTGTAGTGGCAGCGATCCCGTTGGGCGGCTACGTGAAAATGCTTGATGAGCGGGAAGGGGATGTGCCGGCTGAGCTGCTGGGCCAATCCTTCAATCGCAAAACCGTCGGGCAGCGCATTGCCATCGTTGCAGCGGGCCCCATTGCCAACTTCATGCTGGCGATGGCGTTTTTCTGGATTCTGGCCATGCTGGGCAGCCAGCAAGTGCGCCCGGTCATTGGCGCAGTCGAAAGCGGTAGCCTGGCAGCGCAAGCCGGTCTGGTGCCGGGGCAGGAAATCGTTTCGATTGATGGAGAGCCCACTTCGGGCTGGTCCAATGTGAATCTGCAGCTCGTGCGCCGCCTGGGCGAGAGCGGTTCGATTCACGTGGCCGTTCGTGAGGCGGGGAGCACTTCGGAGTCCACTCATGAGCTGGTTCTGCATGACTGGTTAAAAGGGGCTAACGAGCCTGACCCAATCAGTTCGCTGGGGATTCGTCCATGGCGTCCGGAGTTGCCGGCCGTACTGGCTGAGCTTGATCCTGAAGGCCCGGCCCAGGCCGCGGGTCTTAAAACCGGTGACAAACTGCTGGCCATGAACGATCAACCGGTCAAGGACTGGCAGCAGGTGGTGGATTGGGTCCGGGTACGTCCTGAGGCGAAAATCGTATTGCGCGTCGAGCGTGATGGTGTGCCGATCGACATCCCCGTGGCATTGGCGGCGCGCGGTGAAGGCAAGGCCGCAACCGGTTATCTGGGGGCTGGGGTCAAGGGTGTGGACTGGCCGCCGGAGATGATTCGCGAGGTCAGTTACGGCCCGCTCGCCGCGATCGGCGAGGGTGCCAAACGGACTTGGACGATGAGCGTATTGACGCTCGACTCACTCAAGAAAATGTTGTTCGGCGAGCTCTCGGTAAAAAACTTGAGTGGACCGATAACCATTGCTAAAGTGGCGGGCGCTTCTGCCCAGTCGGGTGTCGCGGACTTCTTGAATTTCCTGGCTTATCTGAGTATCAGTCTTGGGGTTCTGAACTTGTTGCCCATCCCGGTACTGGATGGGGGGCATTTGTTGTTTTATCTGATCGAGTGGGCGCGTGGTCGTCCCTTGTCGGATCGGGTGCAGGGTTGGGGAATGCAGATCGGTATCAGTTTGGTGGTCGGGGTGATGTTACTTGCCCTGGTCAACGACCTGGGACGTCTGTAAACGCTTCGCTGAATTGCGAATCTGCCGCATTTTGCGGCAGTTTGTTTATTGCCAGTTGGAATAAGAAAGGACTTCATGAAACGTCTGCTGCTAACTGCGGTTCTCACCGTACTGATGATCGCCGAAGTTCACGCCGAGTCCTTCACTATCTCTGATATTCGTGTCAACGGGCTGCAGCGGGTTTCCGCTGGTAGCGTGTTTGGCGCGTTGCCGCTGAACGTGGGTGAGGTAGCGGATGACCGCCGGTTGGTGGAATCCACTCGTGCGTTGTTCAAAACCGGTTTCTTTCAGGATATCCAACTGGGTCGTGATGGCAATGTGCTCGTCATTACGGTTGTCGAACGTCCTTCCGTTTCGAGCATCACCATTGACGGAAACAAGGCTATTTCCACTGATGACCTGATGAAAGGTCTTAAACAGTCGGGTCTTGCCGAAGGTGAAATCTTCCAGCGTGCCACCCTTGAGGGTGTACGTAACGAACTGCAACGTCAGTATGTTGCCCAGGGTCGTTACTCGGCGACGGTCGACACTGAAGTCGTGTCCGAACCTCGCAACCGGGTCGCCTTGAAGGTCAATATCAACGAAGGCACGGTTGCGGCTATCCAGCACATCAACGTGGTGGGTAATACCGTCTTCCCTGAAGAAGACCTCGTTGACCTGTTTGAACTGAAAACCACCAACTGGTTGTCGTTCTTCAAGAATGACGACAAGTATGCGCGTGAAAAACTGTCCGGTGACCTTGAGCGCCTGCGCTCGTATTACCTCGACCGTGGCTATATCAACATGGATATCGCCTCCACTCAGGTATCGATCACCCCGGACAAGAAAAACGTCTACATCACGGTCAACGTGAATGAAGGCGAAAAGTACAATGTGGGCGAAGTGAAGCTGAGCGGTGACCTCAAGGTTCCTGAAGATCAGATCAAGTCGCTGCTGCTGGTTCAGCCGGGCCAGGTGTTCTCCCGCAAGCTGATGACCACGACCTCCGAGCTGATCACCCGTCGTCTGGGTAACGAAGGTTATACCTTCGCCAACGTCAACGGCGTGCCTCAGCCAAACCCGGAAGACCATACCGTGGCCATCACCTTTGTGGTGGATCCGGGCAAGCGTGCTTATGTCAACCGTATCAACTTCCGCGGCAACACCAAGTCGGAAGACGAAGTGCTGCGTCGCGAAATGCGCCAGATGGAAGGTGGTTGGGCGTCGACTTACCTGATCGACCAGTCCAAGGTGCGCCTTGAGCGTCTGGGCTTCTTCAAGGAAGTGAACGTTGAAACCCCGGCCGTGCCCGGTACAGACGACCAGGTCGATGTGAACTACGCCGTAGAAGAACAGGCTTCCGGTTCGATCACCGCCAGCGTCGGCTTTGCCCAAAGCGCCGGTTTGATCCTGGGTGGTTCGATTACCCAGAACAACTTCCTGGGTACGGGTAACCGCGTCAGCGTGGGCCTGACCCGCAGTGAATACCAGAGCCGTTACAACTTCAGTTATGTGGACCCGTACTGGACCGCTGATGGCGTGAGCCTGGGTTACAACGCGTTCTACCGCACGACCGACTACAAAGACCTCGATGTTGATGTAGCAAACTACTCTGTCGACAGCCTGGGCGCCGGTATCACCATGGGGTATCCGATCAGCGATACCTCGCGCCTGACCTATGGCCTGAGCGTGCAGCAGGATGAAATCAGTACCGGCACCTACACCGTTGACGAGATCTTCGATTTCATTAACAAAGAAGGCGACAAGTTCCTGAACTTCAAGGCTTCTGCCGGCTGGTCCGAATCGACCCTGAACAAAGGTGTGTTGCCGACACGCGGCAGCTCGCAAAGCTTGACGCTTGAAACAACCATTCCGGGCAGTGATCTCCAGTTCTACAAACTGGATTACCGCGCCCAGTTGTTCCAGCCGTTGACCGACACCTACACCATGCGCCTGCACACCGAGCTGGGTTACGGTGACAGCTATGGCTCGACGTCGGGGCTGCCGTTCTACGAGAACTACTATGCAGGTGGTTTCAACTCGGTCCGTGGTTTCAAGGACAGTGCGCTGGGTCCACGCAGTACCCCGAACAAGAATGACCCGGATCAAGATCCGCTGCCGTTTGGTGGTAACGTCCTGATCCAGGGCGGGGCAGAAGTTCTGTTCCCGATGCCGTTCGTGAAAGATCAACGTTCCCTGCGCACCTCCGTGTTCTGGGATGTGGGTAATGTTTTCGACACCAACTGCAAGTCGACCACAAAAGATTGCGATATCAGCTTTAGTAATATGGCCAGCTCTGTGGGTGTTGGCGTAACGTGGGTGACCGCACTTGGCCCGTTGAGCTTCAGCTTGGCCATGCCGATCAAGAAACCGGATGACGCAGATACCCAAGTGTTCCAGTTCTCCCTCGGCCAGACTTTCTAAAAGCCTGACTTTAGATAAACAACGGATTTAGTAGGAGTGCATCGTGCGTAAGTTGACTCAATTGGTTCTCCTGGCTTCGGTTCTGGTAGCAGGTCCGGCGTTTGCCGACATGAAAATTGCCGTTCTGAACTATCAGATGGCGCTGCTGGAATCTGACGCTGCCAAGCGTTACGCCGTAGATGCCGAGAAGAAATTCGGTCCGCAACTGACCAAACTGAAGTCCCTGGAAAGCAGTGCCAAAGGCATTCAGGATCGTCTGGTCAAAGGCGGCGACAAAATGCAGCAAGGCGAGCGTGAGCGTCTGGAGCTTGAATTCAAGCAAAAGGCTCGCGATTTCCAGTTCCAGTCCAAGGAACTGAACGAAGCCAAAGCCGTTGCTGACCGTGAAATGCTGAAACAGCTGAAGCCAAAACTGGACAGCGCTGTTGAAGAAGTCATCAAGAAAGGCGCCTATGACCTGGTGTTCGAGCGTGGTGCAGTGATCGATGTCAAACCTCAATACGACATCACTCGCCAAGTCATTGAGCGCATGAATCAGCTGAAGTAATTATGACTGCGACTATAAAACTCGGCCAATTGGCCGAGTTCCTCGGTGCCACCTTGCGTGGCAGCGCGGAGAAAGAAATCACTGGGCTAGCCACTTTACAAGAGGCTGGCCCATCTCAGTTGAGCTTTCTGGCCAACCCGCAGTACCGAAAGTTCTTGGTCGATTGTCAGGCTGGAGCCGTTTTGCTCAAGTCAGCCGACGCTGAAGACTATGCCGGTGATGCTTTGGTGGTGCCGGATCCTTACCTGGCATACGCCCGTATTTCCCACCTGTTTGACCCCAAGCCCAAGGCGGTTGCCGGTGTGCATCCTTCAGCCGTGATTGCGGCGGATGCGATGGTAGACCCTGCGGCCAGCATCGGCGCCTTTGCAGTGATTGAAAGCGGTGCGCGCATTGCGGCTGGCGTGACCGTCGGGCCTCATTGCTTTATCGGTGCTCGCTGTGAAATCGGTGAGGGTGGCTGGTTGGCGCCGCGCGTGACGCTTTATCACGATGTTCGCATCGGTAAGCGTGTCGTGATTCAGTCGGGCGCCGTGCTGGGAGGCGAAGGTTTCGGTTTCGCCAACGAGAAGGGTGTCTGGCAAAAAATTGCCCAGATCGGCGGCGTGACCATTGGTGATGATGTCGAGATCGGTGTGAACACTGCCATCGACCGTGGTGCCCTGGCAGATACGGTTATTGGCAATGGGGTCAAACTCGATAACCAGATTCAGATCGCGCACAACGTGCAGGTCGGTGACCATACGGCGATGGCCGCGTGTGTCGGGATTTCAGGAAGCACTAAAATCGGCAAGCACTGCATGTTGGCCGGTGGTGTCGGTTTGGTGGGGCATATTGAGATCTGCGACAACGTTTTCCTCACCGGGATGACCATGGTGACTCACTCCATTACCGAACCGGGTGCTTACTCTTCCGGAACAGCCATGCAGCCAGCGGCTGAATGGCGCAAGAGTGCGGCACGTATTCGCCAGCTGGACGACATCGCGCGACGATTGAAACAACTGGAAAAACGCGTCGAGAAGTGACCCCTGACGGTATCGCTTCATCTGAAAGCTAATACTATTTCCATATCAAGCGCGCAGGGCCAAGGGTCTGTGTTCTTGATTTGCTAGAGGAGCGTGCCTTCGTAGCGCGCGCCCAATCTTTATTACAGGCTTCCCCACGAAATGATGGACATCAACGAGATTCGCGAATATCTGCCTCACCGTTACCCTTTCCTGCTGGTGGATCGAGTGGTGGATCTGGATGTCGAGAACAAGCGCATTCGTGCTTACAAGAATGTCAGCATCAACGAACCGTTCTTCAACGGTCACTTTCCGGCGCACCCGATCATGCCCGGCGTGTTGATCATCGAAGCCATGGCGCAAGCTGCGGGCATTCTGGGTTTCAAGATGCTGGACGTGAAACCTGCAGACGGGACGCTGTATTACTTCGTCGGTTCCGACAAACTGCGTTTCCGTCAGCCCGTGTTGCCGGGCGATCAATTGATCCTGGAAGCCAAGTTCCTGAGCTGCAAACGTTCGATCTGGAAGTTCGAGTGCCAGGCAACGGTAGATGGCAAGCCGGTATGCTCGGCTGAAATTATCTGTGCGGAACGCAAACTATGAGTTTGATTGACCCTCGCGCAATCATCGATCCGACGGCCATTCTGGCCGACGACGTCGTGGTCGGCCCTTGGTCGATCGTCGGCGCAGGTGTGGAAATCGGCGAGGGAACAGTGATTGGGCCGCATGTCATTCTTAAAGGCCCAACCAAAATCGGTAAGCACAATCGTATCTACCAGTTTTCATCAGTCGGTGAAGATACGCCCGATCTGAAGTACAAGGGTGAAGAGACACGCCTGGTGATCGGTGATCACAATGTGATTCGCGAAGGTGTGACCATCCATCGCGGCACGGTTCAGGACCGTGCCGAGACGACCCTGGGTGACCACAACCTGATTATGGCGTACGCCCACATCGGGCATGACAGCGTAATCGGCAACCATTGCATTCTGGTCAACAACGCCGCGCTGGCGGGCCATGTGCACATGGGGGACTGGGCGATCCTGTCGGGTTTCACGCTGGTGCATCAGTTCTGTCATATCGGTGCTCACAGCTTTTCAGGCATGGGCACAGCAATTGGCAAGGACGTTCCGGCCTTTGTCACGGTGTTTGGCAGCCCTGCCGAAGCCCGTAGCATGAATTTCGAGGGCATGCGCCGTCGTGGTTTTAGTGATGACGCGATTCACGCCTTGCGTCGGGCCTACAAGGTGGTTTACCGCCAGGGCCTGACGGTCGAGCAAGCACTTGCCGAACTGGCTGAACCCTCTGCGCAGTTCCCGGAAGTTGCGCTGTTTGTGGAGTCGATTCGTTCATCGACCCGCGGCATTACCCGCTGATCATGGCCAGGTTGCGTATTGCGCTGGTGGCGGGTGAGGCCTCTGGCGACATTCTGGGTTCAGGCCTGATGCGTGCGCTCAAGGCTCAGCACCCCGATATTGAATTTATCGGTGTAGGAGGCCCGCTGATGGAAGCGCAGGGCATGCGCTCTTACTTCCCGATGGAGCGTCTGTCGGTCATGGGGCTGGTTGAGGTGCTTGGCCGTTTGCGCGAGTTGCTCAAACGCCGCAAAGCGCTGATCCAGACCCTCATTGCCGAAAAGCCTGATGTGTTTATCGGCATCGATGCGCCTGATTTCACCCTCAATATCGAGCTTCAGTTACGGCGTGCTGGCATCAAGACCGTGCATTACGTCAGCCCGTCCGTGTGGGCGTGGCGGCAGAAACGCGTGCTGAAAATTCGCGAAGGTTGCGACTTGATGCTCACGTTGTTGCCGTTTGAAGCCAAATTCTACGAAGAGCATGGCGTGCCGGTGCGGTTTGTTGGCCATACGCTGGCGGACACCATTCCCCTTGAGGCCGATAAAGCCGCTGCCCGTGCCGAACTGGGGTTGCCTGACGGCCCGTTGGTCGCCTTGATGCCGGGAAGTCGTGGCGGGGAAGTGGGCAAATTGGGTGGGCTGTTCCTGGACGCTGCCCTAAAAATCCGCGAAGCCCGGCCCGACACACGTTTTGTATTGCCTTGTGCCAATGCTGCGCGCCGGGTGCAAATCGAACAGTTGCTGGCTGAGCGGGACTTGCCCTTGACCTTGCTCGACGGGCGTTCGCACCTGGCCTTGGCTGCCTGTGATGCGGTGTTGATCGCCTCGGGCACCGCCACGCTTGAGGCGTTGCTGTACAAGCGGCCGATGGTGGTGGCTTATCGCTTGTCGCGGGTTACGTTCTGGATTCTCAAGCGTCTGGTGAAAAGCCCTTACGTGTCTCTGCCCAACTTGCTGGCCCAGCGGATGCTGGTGCCCGAGTTGCTGCAAGATGCCGCCACCCCCGAGGCATTGGCCAAGACCCTGTTGCCACTGTTGGACAATGGCCAGGAGCAAACCCGGGGTTTCGACGAAATTCATCGTACGTTGCGTCTCGACGCTTCCAATCAGGCCGCCAAAGCGGTGCTTGAGCTGATTGCACACTCCAAATGAGTAAAGTGACTATGCAAATCGGATTGGACTTCAATCTGGTCGAAGACCTTGTGGCCGGTGTAGACGAAGTGGGTCGCGGCCCGTTGTGCGGCGCCGTGGTCACGGCAGCAGTGATTCTGGACCCGGCCCGGCCGATCGCCGGTCTTAATGACTCAAAAAAACTGACTGAAGCGCGTCGCGAAAAGCTGTATGACGAAATTTGCGAAAAGGCCTTGAGCTGGTGCATTGCCCGGGCTGAAGTCGAAGAGATCGACGAGCTGAATATCCTGCATGCCACTATGTTGGCCATGCAGCGCGCTGTAGAAGGGTTGAGCATCACCCCGAAACTGGCCATGATCGACGGCAATCGCTGCCCCACATTGGCCATGCCGGCCGAAGCCGTGGTCAAGGGTGACAGCAAGGTGCCAGCCATTGCGGCGGCATCGATCCTGGCCAAGGTCAGCCGTGACCGTGAAATGGCAGCCTTCGAGTTGCAATACCCGGGTTACGGTATTGGCGGGCATAAAGGCTACCCGACGGCGGTCCACCTTGAAGCCCTAGAGCGTCTGGGGCCTACGCCAATTCATCGCCGGTCCTTCGGGCCGGTGCGCCGTGCCTACGAAGCCCGTGAAGGCTTGACCGAGGTTTAGCCCCAAGGCTGATGTTTTTGCCAAGGCCCGGTACAATCCGGGCCTTGTTGTTTCCCAAAGCTAATAGACAGGATCACCATGCCGGCTTCATTCGTTCACCTGCGCCTGCACACTGAATATTCCCTGGTCGATGGCCTGGTGCGGATCAAACCGCTGATCAAAACCCTGGCGGGCATGAACATGCCTGCCGTGGCGGTGACCGATCAGAACAACATGTGTTCGTTGGTCAAATTTTATAAAGCCGCCATGGGTGGCGGCATCAAGCCGATCAGTGGCGCGGATCTGTGGCTGTCCAATAAAGACCCGGAAAACCCGTTGAGCCGCATCAGCCTGCTGGCGATGAACGGCGTGGGTTATCGCAACCTGACGGAGCTGATTTCACGAGGGTTTATTGACGGGCAGCGCAATGGCCAGGTCATCATCGAACGTGAATGGGTCGCCGAAGCCGCCGATGGGCTGATCATGTTGTCGGCCGCCAAAGAAGGCGAGATCGGTGTCGCGCTGATCAGTGGTAATACAGAGGAAGCCGAGGCGCTGGCCCGCGAATGGATGGAGGTCTTCCCGGACCGCTTTTACCTGGAAGTCCAGCGCACCCAGCGTCCCAACGATGAAGAGCATCTGCACGCTGCCGTGGCGCTGGCCGACAAAATCGGTGCGCCGCTGGTGGCGACCAACGATGTGCGCTTCCTCAAACAGCAGGATTTCGAAGCCCACGAGACCCGCGTTTGCATTGGTGAGGGCCGAGCGCTCGATGATCCGCGCCGCTCCAAGAACTACAGCGACCAGCAGTATCTGAAAAGCGCCGAAGAAATGGCTGAGCTGTTCAGCGATTTGCCGGAAGCGCTCGAAAATACCGTCGAAATTGCCAAGCGTTGCAATATCGAAGTGAAGTTGGGCAAACACTTTTTGCCTAACTTCCCGATTCCCGATGGCATGACCATCGACGAATATTTCCGCAAAGTCTCGTTTGATGGCCTTGAAGAGCGCCTCAGCGTTCTGCTGCCCAAGGACACCACCGAAGATTACGACGCCAAACGGCAGGTCTACGTCGACCGGCTGAATTTCGAACTGGACATCATCATCCAGATGGGATTCCCCGGTTACTTCCTGATCGTGATGGACTTCATCCAGTGGGCCAAGAGCAACGGCGTGCCGGTAGGGCCTGGCCGAGGGTCGGGTGCCGGTTCTCTGGTGGCCTATGTGCAGAAAATTACCGACCTCGATCCGCTGGAATATGACCTGCTGTTCGAACGATTCCTTAACCCGGAACGGGTATCGATGCCCGACTTCGACGTCGACTTCTGCATGGATGGTCGTGACCGGGTCATTGAATATGTGGCAGAAAAATACGGCCGCAACGCTGTAAGCCAGATCATTACCTTCGGTTCGATGGCGGCCAAGGCGGTTATTCGCGACGTGGCCCGTGTGCAGGGTAAGTCTTACGGCCTGGCGGATCGTTTGTCGAAGATGATTCCGTTTGAAGTCGGCATGACGCTGGAAAAGGCCTACGAGCAGGAAGAGATCTTGCGCGACTTCATCAAAGTGGATGAAGAAGCCGCCGAAATCTGGGAGATGGCACGCAAGCTCGAAGGCATCGTGCGTAACGTCGGTAAACACGCCGGTGGTGTGGTGATTGCGCCGACCAAACTGACGGACTTTTCGCCGATCTATTGCGATGAAGAGGGTGACGGCTTGGTCACCCAGTTCGACAAGGACGACGTTGAAGCCGCAGGGCTAGTGAAGTTCGACTTCCTCGGTTTGCGCACGCTGACCATCATTGACTGGGCGCTGAAAACCATCAACCGCGACCGCGCCAAGGTCGACGAGCCGCCGCTGGATATTGCGTTTATCCCGCTGGATGACAAACCGACCTACCAGTTGCTGCAAAAAGCCGAGACGACGGCGGTGTTCCAGCTTGAGTCGCGAGGCATGAAAGAGCTGATCAAAAAGCTCAAGCCCGACTGCCTGGAAGACCTGATCGCACTGGTGGCCCTGTTTCGTCCGGGGCCGCTGCAATCGGGCATGGTGGACGACTTCATCAACCGTAAGCACGGGCGCGCCGAGCTTGCTTATCCGCATTCGGATTATCAGTACGAAGGCCTGAAGCCGGTTCTGGCCCCGACCTACGGCATCATTCTGTATCAGGAACAGGTGATGCAGATTGCGCAGGTGATGGCGGGTTACACCCTCGGCGGCGCGGACATGCTGCGTCGAGCCATGGGTAAGAAAAAACCTGAAGAAATGGCCAAGCAGCGTGGCGGTTTCATTGAAGGCTGTGCCAACAACAACATTGACCCGGACCTTGCCGGTAACATTTTCGACCTGGTAGAAAAATTCGCCGGTTATGGTTTCAACAAATCTCACTCGGCGGCCTACGGGCTGGTTTCCTATCAAACCGCGTGGTTGAAAGCCCATTACCCGGCGCCTTTCATGGCGGCCGTGCTGTCGGCGGATATGCACAACACCGACAAGGTCGTGACCTTGATCGAAGAAGTGCGCACGATGAAGCTGCGTCTCGACGCGCCGGACGTGAATGCCTCCGAGTACAAGTTCACGGTGAACGACGAAGGTCGAATCATTTATGGACTTGGCGCGATCAAGGGCGTGGGTGAGGGGCCGGTGGAGGCGATTACCGAAGCGCGTCAGGATGGGCCGTTCAAGGACCTGTTCGATTTCTGCGCGCGGGTTGATCTCAAGCGCATCAACAAACGCACCCTTGACGGTTTGATCCGCAGCGGCGCGCTGGACCGTCTGGGGCCTTGCTTCCATGACGAGCCAAAAGCCTATCAGGCGAGCATTGATCAGAACCGTGCGATTTTGCTGGCGGCGCTGGAAGAGGCAATCAAGGCGGCCGAACAAACGGCGCGCACCCACGACAGCGGCCACGACGACCTGTTCGGCGGCGTGTTTGTCGAAGAAGACGCCGATGTGTATGCCAATCATCGCAAGGCCAAGGAGCTGACTCTCAAGGAACGCCTCAAGGGCGAGAAAGACACCTTGGGCCTGTACCTGACCGGCCACCCGATCGACGAGTATGAAGGCGAAATTCGCCGTTTCGCCCGGCAGCGCATTATCGATCTGAAGCCTGCCCGCGATACGCAGACTGTCGCCGGCATGATCATCGCCCTGCGGGTGATGAAGAACAAAAAAGGCGACAAGATGGGGTTCATCACGCTGGATGACCGTTCCGGCCGGATTGAAGCCTCATTGTTTGCCGAAGCGTTCCATTCAGCCCAGTCGCTGTTGCAGACCGATGCCATGGTGGTGGTGGAAGGGGAGGTCAGTAATGATGACTTTTCCGGCGGCTTGCGCCTGCGGGTCAAGCGGGTCATGAGCATGGAGGATGCGCGTACCAGTCTGGCCGAAAGCTTGCGCCTGAGGGTTCATCATGCGGCGCTCAAGGGTGATCAGTTGCGGCAGTTGGGCGAGGTGCTGAAGAAGCATCGCGGCGCCTGTCCGATCACCATGGAGTACACCGGCGGGGAGGCGAAGACCCTGTTGCAGTTTGGCGAGAACTGGAGAATCGATCCTGCAGACAGCTTGATTCAAGCCTTGCGTGACCAGTTTGGGCGAGACAACGTCTTCCTCCAATACCGTTGACGGTCAGGGGCGTGACCCGCGTCCTGATCTCGACCTGAATTTTTAATCTCGACCTGAGAGCGCCTGTCCCTTAAGGTAGGCGCGATACAGATCAACCGGCTGCCCCAGTCGGCTTGAAAGTGCCAGTCAATACTGGGCTTTCTGCCTGCTGGCATGCTTTGCCGCCGACCCAAGACGGATGCTTATGAACCCGAATTTTCTTGATTTCGAACAGCCGATTGCTGACCTGCAAGCCAAAATCGAAGAGTTGCGCCTGGTCGGTAATGACAATTCGCTGAACATCAGCGATGAAATCTCTCGCCTGCAAGACAAAAGCAAAACGCTGACTGAAGATATTTTCGGCAAGCTGACCAGCTGGCAGATCGCCCGCCTGGCCCGTCATCCGCGTCGTCCTTACACGCTGGATTACATCGACCACATCTTCACTGAGTTTGATGAACTTCACGGCGACCGTCACTTCTCGGACGATGCCGCCATTGTGGGCGGTATCGCGCGTCTGGACGATCAGCCCGTGATGGTGATTGGTCATCAGAAAGGCCGCGAAGTGCGTGAGAAAGTTCGCCGCAACTTCGGCATGCCGCGCCCTGAAGGCTACCGCAAGGCATGCCGTTTGATGGAAATGGCAGAGCGTTTCAAAATGCCGATCCTGACCTTTATCGACACGCCGGGCGCCTACCCGGGCATCGATGCTGAAGAGCGCAACCAGAGCGAAGCGATTGCCTGGAACCTGCGAGTCATGGCGCGCCTGAAGACCCCGATCATCTCCACGGTTATTGGTGAAGGTGGTTCGGGCGGTGCGTTGGCAATTGGGGTGTGCGATCAATTGAACATGCTGCAGTACTCCACTTATGCCGTGATTTCGCCTGAAGGGTGCGCGTCGATTCTGTGGAAAACCGCTGAAAAAGCGCCGGATGCCGCCGAGGCGATGGGCATTACCGCTGAGCGTCTCAAAGGCCTGGGCATCGTTGACAAAGTCATCGGCGAGCCATTGGGTGGCGCACATCGCGACCCTGCAGCCGCTTCTGCCACGATTCGCGCAGAGCTGATTTCGCAGTTGGACATGTTGAAGAGGCTGGACAACGAAACGTTGTTGCAGCGTCGTTATGACCGTTTGATGAGTTACGGTCTGTAATCAAGGCGAGACCGACAGACGCAGGGGTGAACCCGTTCGCCCCTGCAGGATTGTGCAATGTCCAACCTGACAATCCAGTTGCTCGAAGCGCTCAAGCCGTGGCGCAATGCCCCGGCCTGGCGCATTGCCCTTTCCGGCGGTCTTGACTCGACTGTCCTGCTGCACCTTCTGGCTCACCTTCGTCCAATCCATGCACTCCCCCCGCTGACTGCCCTCCATATTCACCATGGTCTACAGGCTGTAGCGGATACGTGGCCGGCTCATTGTCAGTTGCTGTGTGATGCCCTGGGCGTGCCGCTCACGGTGGTGCGCGTGCAAGTGTCCGCCGGTGCAAGTGTCGAGCGGGCAGCGCGGGAGGCGCGCTATGAGGCGTTCGAGGCGATCCTGCAGCCGCAGGAGGTGCTCTTTACGGGGCAGCATCGCGATGATCAGGCCGAAACCGTGTTGTTCCGGTTGTTGCGCGGGGCGGGTGTGCACGGGCTGTCCGGCATGCCGCGTGAGCGCAGATTGGGCCGCGGGGTAGTAGGGCGCCCGTTGCTGGATATTTCGCGTGCCGATCTTGAGGCATACGCGCACGCCCATGGTCTGCACTGGGTTGAAGATCCGTCCAATGAATACAGCGGTTTTTCCCGTAATTACTTGCGCCATGAAGTGATGCCTGTGTTGTCACGGCGTTGGCCGCAGGTGACCACAACGCTGTCGCGCGCGGCTGATCATTGTGCTGAAGCGCAAGGTTTGCTGAATGAACTCGCTGAACAGGATCTGGCACTTGCCGCGGCCGAGGCACCTTTTGCTTGGCTGGGTTTGCCCTCTCTGCAGCTTGAACCTCTCGACCGTCTGTCGGCTGCCCGTCAGCGCAACGCTTTGCGCCAGTGGCTGGCCGGTCTTACACGATTGCCTGATACCGCGCATTGGGCCGGTTGGGAGGCGTTGCGTGATGCCGGCGTCGATGCGCGGCCTGCATGGCGTCTGGCGGATGGCGAGGTGCATCGAGCGGGCGGACGGATCTGGTGGCTGTCGGGACAATGGCTGCGCCAGCCGACTGCGCCGATCACCTGGGATGAGCCGGCTCTACCCGTGTCATTGCCCGGGAACGGGTTGTTACGCATAGAGGGCGAGGTGCCCGAGGGCGCCTTGCAGGTGCGCTATCGTCAGGGCGCAGAAGTCATGTCGCTGGCAGGACGCGGTCATCGTGATCTCAAACGCTTGCTCAATGAGCGCGGGGTGCCGCCGTTTGCCCGTGGCAGATTGCCGCTTCTGTACCAAAATGAGCGCTTATTGGCTGTGGCAAACCTCGAGGGACTGGACTCTGACCCCAATGGACGCTGGCAATTGAAGTGGCTGCCAACTTCAAGCGATCAAGGTTTGAGCTGAAAGGGGCTTTCCGGTAGACTACGCTCCCTTCTTGATACAGCTTCTGTAGATTCACCGGAATTACAGAAGTTGCCGATTACCAAGCAGTCTTTGCTGGGCGATTTTAAAAAAATGTGTGGCTTGTATCGAACCGATGGTTGCCATTGGTCTGTTTCAACGCAGCAGTTTTTCGAAAGGTGCACTGTGACTAATGCTGGTGATTGGGGGCTTCGGCCTTCCTTCGCTTTCCCCGGCGGCTCTGACCGCTTTAACGCAGACTTCTAGGGTTTTTCATGACGCGCTACATCTTCGTCACGGGCGGTGTTGTTTCTTCATTGGGGAAAGGCATTGCCTCGGCTTCATTGGCAGCCATCCTGGAGGCGCGGGGACTTAAGGTCACCATGCTGAAGCTGGACCCCTACATCAACGTTGATCCGGGCACCATGAGCCCGTTCCAGCACGGTGAAGTGTTCGTCACACACGACGGCGCCGAGACCGACCTGGACTTGGGTCACTACGAGCGGTTCATCCGCACGACGATGACCCAGAACAACAACTTCACCACGGGCCGTGTCTACGAACACGTTCTGCGCAAGGAGCGCCGTGGTGATTACCTGGGGGCAACCATCCAGGTAATTCCGCACATCACTGACGAAATCAAGCGTCGAATCATCAAGGGCGCCGGCGATGCCGACGTAGCGATGGTTGAGATTGGCGGCACTGTGGGTGACATTGAGTCGCAACCGTTCCTCGAAGCTATCCGTCAGTTGCGCATCGAAGTGGGCGCCAAGCGCGCCATGCTGATGCACCTGACTCTGGTTCCGTATATCGCCACCGCTGGCGAGACGAAAACCAAACCGACCCAACACTCGGTTAAAGAATTGCGCTCCATCGGCCTGCAGCCGGACGTGCTGATCTGCCGCTCCGACCACCACGTGGATGTATCTTCGCGTCGCAAGATCGCGTTGTTCACCAACGTTGAAGAGCGCGCCGTGATTTCGCTGGAAGACGCTGACACCATCTACAAGATCCCGGGCATGCTGCACGCTCAGGGTCTGGATGACTTTGTTGTCGAGCGTTTTGGCTTGCAGTGCAACACCGCTGACCTGTCCGAGTGGGACAAGGTCGTGGATGCCAAGCTCAATCCTGAACACGAAGTCACCATCGCGATGGTCGGCAAGTACATGGAACTGCTGGACGCGTACAAGTCGCTGATCGAAGCGATGAGCCACGCGGGTATTTCCAACCGTACCAAGGTCAACCTGCGGTATATCGACTCCGAAGACATCGAAAACAAAGGCACTGAACTGCTGGAAGGCTGTGATGCCATCCTCGTACCGGGCGGCTTTGGTCTGCGCGGCGTAGAGGGCAAAATCACTGCCGTTCAATATGCTCGCGAGAACAAGGTGCCTTACCTGGGTATCTGCCTGGGCATGCAAGTGGCGGTAATCGAGTTCGCACGTAACGTATTGGGCTGGAAAGACGCCAACTCCACCGAATTCGATCGCAGCAGCGGCCACCCGGTGGTGGGTTTGATCACTGAGTGGGAAGACGCCACCGGTGCAGTCGAAACCCGTACCGAAACGTCGGATTTGGGCGGCACCATGCGTCTGGGTGCGCAGGATTGCCAGCTTGCAGCCGGTTCCAAGGTGCATGATTGCTATGCCAAGGACGTGATTGTCGAACGTCACCGTCACCGTTACGAAGTGAACAACAACCTGCTGCCTCAACTGATCGAAGCCGGCCTGAAAGTCACCGGTCGTTCCGGCGACGGTGCGTTGGTAGAAGTGGTAGAAGCGCCGGATCATCCATGGTTTGTGGCGTGCCAGTTCCACCCGGAATTCACCTCCACACCCCGTGACGGCCACCCACTGTTCAGCGGTTTCGTCAAAGCAGCATTGGCGCAACACGAGAAGAAGGCGTAATCAGCATGGCGCAAAAGATTATTCGCGTAGGCAATATCGAAATTGCCAACGACAAGCCTATGGTCTTGTTCGGTGGCATGAACGTGCTGGAAAGCCGTGATATGGCCATGCAGGTGTGCGAAGAGTACGTCCGTGTTACTGAAAAGCTCGGTATTCCTTACGTGTTCAAGGCCAGCTTCGACAAGGCCAACCGCTCATCTGTCAGCTCTTACCGTGGCCCAGGCCTGGAAGAGGGCATGCGGATTTTCCAGGACATCAAGCAAGCATTTGGTGTGCCGCTGATCACCGACGTCCACGAGCCTGCGCAAGCAGCCGTGGTCGCCGAGGTGTGCGACATCATCCAGTTGCCAGCTTTCCTGTCGCGTCAGACTGACCTGGTCGTGGCCATGGCCAAGACCGGCGCCGTGATCAACATCAAAAAAGCCCAGTTTCTCGCGCCCCAGGAAATGAAACACATCCTGAGCAAATGCGAAGAAGCGGGCAACGATCAGTTGATTCTCTGTGAGCGTGGTTCCAGCTTCGGCTACAACAACCTTGTGGTCGACATGCTGGGCTTCGGCATCATGAAGCAATTTGAGTACCCGGTTTTCTTCGACGTGACCCACGCGCTGCAAATGCCCGGTGGTCGTGCCGATTCTGCCGGCGGTCGCCGCGCCCAAGTGACTGACCTGGCCAAGGCCGGTATCAGTCAAGGCCTGGCTGGCCTGTTCCTTGAAGCACATCCGGATCCTGACAACGCCAAGTGCGACGGCCCTTGCGCCTTGCGCCTGGACAAGCTTGAGCCTTTCCTGGCTCAACTGAAGTCTCTGGATGAGTTGGTTAAGAGTTTTCCGACAATAGAAACCGCTTAACCCTCGATTCTCCGGTAAAGTACCGCACGATTTCTCGGGCCTCAGGGCCCGAGCCTTATCGTCCGCAAGGCTGCCTGTTATTCGACCCTTGCCGACGGTGACCAGATTTCCCTCAGCTGCGTCGTTTTCGTCAACTTTGGAGTATTTACAACAATGGCAAAAATCGTCGACATCAAAGGTCGTGAAGTTCTCGACTCCCGTGGCAATCCCACTGTGGAAGCGGACGTGCTTCTCGACAACGGCATCATCGGCAGCGCATGCGCGCCGTCCGGTGCTTCTACCGGTTCCCGTGAGGCATTGGAGCTGCGTGATGGCGACAAGAGCCGTTACCTGGGCAAAGGCGTGCTCAAAGCCGTTGCCAATATTAACGGCCCTATTCGTGATTTGCTGCTGGGTAAAGACCCGGTTGATCAAAAGGCGCTCGACCACGCGATGATCGCGCTGGACGGTACCGAAAACAAAGGCTCGCTGGGTGCCAACGCTATCCTCGCCGTGTCGCTGGCTGCCGCCAAGGCCGCCGCACAGGACCAGGACCTGCCGCTGTACGCGCACATTGCCAACCTGAACGGCACACCGGGTGTTTACTCGATGCCGGTTCCGATGATGAACATCATCAACGGTGGTGAGCACGCCGATAACAACGTTGACATTCAAGAGTTCATGGTTCAGCCAGTCGGCGCCAAGACTTTCTCCGATGCGTTGCGCATGGGCACCGAAATCTTTCATCACCTCAAAGCCGTGCTCAAGGCCCGTGGCCTTAACACCGCCGTGGGCGACGAAGGTGGTTTCGCACCGAATCTGGCGTCCAACGAAGATGCACTGAAAGTGATCTCCGAAGCCATTGCCAACGCCGGCTACACCTTGGGCACTGACGTGACCCTGGCACTGGACTGCGCGGCCAGCGAGTTCTACGAAGACGGCAAGTACAACCTGTCGGGCGAAGGTCAAGTCTTCAACTCCGAAGGCTTCGCTGAATACCTCAAAGGCCTGACTCAGCGTTACCCGATCATCTCCATCGAAGACGGTCTGGACGAGTCTGACTGGGATGGCTGGAAAATCCTGACCGATAAAATCGGTGAGAAAGTACAGCTGGTCGGTGACGATCTGTTCGTGACCAACACCAAGATCCTGAAAGAAGGCATCGATAAAAAGATCGCCAACTCGATCCTGATCAAGTTCAACCAGATCGGCACCCTGACTGAAACCCTGGAAGCCATCCAGATGGCCAAGGCGGCTGGTTACACGGCAGTGATCTCGCACCGTTCCGGTGAAACTGAAGACTCCACCATTGCCGACCTGGCCGTGGGCACGTCCGCTGGCCAGATCAAAACCGGCTCCCTGTGCCGTTCCGACCGTGTTTCCAAGTACAACCAGCTGCTGCGTATCGAAGAGCAGTTGGGGGCGAAAGCCAAGTACAACGGTCGTGGCGAGTTTCGCGGCTAAGCGGTAAGTGATAAAAAGACAGCAGATTGTGTCGTAACACTCGCCAGCGCGAGGGGTTTGACACTAATCTGGTGGCTACACGTACAAGCCTGGTTCGTCCAGGCTTTGTACTATTCGTGGTTTAGGTTTGTCGGCATGGCTGTCTTTTCACTGGATACCTGATATTCGATGCGCAGTCCCAATTGGTTGTTCCTTATCTTGCTCTTGCTGCTGGCTGGCCTACAGTATCGCCTGTGGGTGGGGAATGGCAGTTTGGCGCAGGTTACCGACCTGACTCAGCAAATCGCCGATCAGCGTGCTGAAAACGAAATTTTGCTTGAGCGCAACCGCGTGCTGGATGCGGAAGTGTCAGAGTTGAAAAAAGGCATGGAGACCGTTGAAGAGCGGGCTCGCCATGAATTGGGCATGGTCAAGGAGGGTGAAACCCTCTATCAGTTGGCCCAATGAACCGTTCCTCGCCGGCCTTTTGGGCCGTGATTCCTGCCGCGGGCGTGGGTGCCCGAATGGCCGCGGACCGTCCCAAGCAGTACTTGCAGCTGGGCGGACGCAGTATTCTCGAACACAGCCTTGGCTGTTTTCTCGATCACCCCGGTCTTCTGGGGCTGGTGGTCAGTGTCGCCTGCGACGATCCTTTCTGGCCGACGCTACCTTGCGCAGTTGATCCACGTGTGGTTCGGGTGGATGGCGGTCGTGAGCGTGCAGATTCGGTGCTCAACGCGCTGTTGCATTTACATGCGTTGGGGGCCAGTGACGATGACTGGGTGCTGGTGCACGATGCAGCGCGGCCCAATCTGGCCCGAGAGGATCTGGATAAACTGCTCGGTGAGTTGTCGGATGACCCGGTGGGCGGCTTGCTCGCGGTGCCGGCGCGCGACACCTTGAAGCGGGTCGATAAGCAGGGCCGCGTAGTCGAAACCGTTGATCGTCAATGCATATGGCAGGCCTATACGCCGCAGATGTTTCGTCTCGGCGCACTGCATCGTGCGCTAGCCGATAGCCTTGTCGCGGATGCCAACATCACTGATGAGTCTTCAGCCATGGAGTGGGCAGGCTTGTCGCCGCGCTTGATCGAAGGTCGTTCGGACAACATCAAGGTGACGCGTCCTGAAGACCTTGAGTGGCTGCGATTACGGTGGGTTAACCGCTAACACCGGAGCATCCTGCCTAGGCCGATGCGGCCGCGGCATAAAGGCTGCAATCCATTGCATGGCAAACATCGATCCGTTTTCCTCCCCAAAGGCGCTCAACCCCGTGCGCAAGTGAACTCACTGCTGGGCGGTTGAGTACTCTTCGCGTGTGGCCAGTGCTGCTTTCAGATAATCCACCAACTGTCTGACTTTGGGCGATAAGTTCCGCTGTTGTGGGTAAAGGGCCCAGACGGCCGTGTTGGGGGGTTGATGCGGTTCCAGCAAGGACACCAGCGCGCCGGTTTTCAAATGCTCAAGCACGTAGTAGTCGGGCAATTGACACAACCCTACGCCAAACAGCGCCGCATCCAGCACCGCCTGCCCACTGTTACAACGCCAGTTGCCTTGTACGCGCTGCGAAAATTCCCTGCCGTCTTGTTGCAACTGCCAGAGGTCCGAGCTGCCAATCAA
Organism: Pseudomonas lundensis; assembly: GCF_015377145.2. NCBI lineage: Bacteria > Pseudomonadati > Pseudomonadota > Gammaproteobacteria > Pseudomonadales > Pseudomonadaceae > Pseudomonas > Pseudomonas lundensis. The sequence goes on along the minus strand of NZ_CP062158.2, from coordinate 3,666,323 downwards.
ACAATTGTGCCGGCCCAGTTCCGACACACTGTGTGGGCGTCCGTAACGTTCCAGGTAGGAAGGGGAGCCGCACAGGTACATGCGCCGTGGGGCCAGGCGAGTGGCTACCAGGCGTGAGTCCTGCAACCGGCCGAGCCGGATGGCCAGGTCCAGGCTTTCGTGCACCAGGTCCAGCGGGCGGTTACTCAGTTCAATGTCCACCCGTAACTGCGGGTACAAAGCCATAAATCGCGTGACCAGCGGCACGATAAAGCGTTCGCCATAAGCCACAGCGCACGTCATGCGCAGCAGCCCTTTGGGTTCGCTGGCCAGGTCGCCTATCGCACGTAACGCTTCTTCGCGTCCATCCTGCAAACGCTGGCAATGTTGCAGGAACGTCTGCCCGGCTTCGGTCAGTGTCACGCGCCGGGTGCTGCGGTAAAACAATCGCGTCTGCAAGCGCTCCTCCAGCCGTGCCACCTGACGGCTGATATGGGAAGACGACACCCCGAGTCGTTCGGCGGCCGCCGTGAATTGACCGCACTCTGCGACGGCAACAAATTCGTCTATACCTTCCCAGCGGTTCTCGTTCATGGAGGATTGTCCCTGCCTGGCAATAATGTTTTGCTTTTGGCCGGATTATTAATCAGCCAGCGCTGATTTACACTCCATGTCTTGTTTTTACTTTGCTGGAGACGATCGATGATCAAGTCACGTGCTGCCGTAGCCTTCGAGGCCAAAAAGCCGCTGGAAATCGTGGAAGTGGATGTTGCCATGCCCAAGGCAGGTGAAGTGCTGGTGCGGGTGGTGGCGTCGGGCGTTTGCCACACCGATGCGTACACCCTGTCGGGTGCAGACCCGGAAGGTATTTTTCCGTCGATTCTGGGCCATGAAGGCGGCGCAATCGTTGAAGCGATCGGTGAGGGCGTTACCTCGGTAGCGGTAGGCGATCACGTTATTCCGCTGTACACCCCGGAATGTCGCCAATGTAAGTTCTGCCTGTCGGGCAAGACCAACCTGTGTCAGGCGATTCGCTCCACTCAGGGCAAAGGCTTGATGCCCGATGGCACTACGCGCTTTTCCTACAAAGGTCAGCCCATTTTTCACTACATGGGAACGTCTACATTTTCTGAGTACACCGTGTTGCCAGAAATTTCGGTGGCCAAAATTTCCAAGGATGCTCCGCTGGAAAAAGTTTGCCTGCTGGGCTGCGGCGTGACCACGGGCATCGGCGCCGTGCTTAACACCGCCAAGGTCAAGCCAGGCGATACCGTCGCCATTTTCGGTCTGGGCGGGATTGGTTTGTCAGCCGTCATTGGTGCTGTGAAAGCCAAGGCTTCGCGGATTATTGCGATTGATATCAACCCGGCCAAGTTTGAAATCGCCAAGCAACTGGGCGCCACGGAGTGCGTCAACCCGAAAGACTTTGACCGTCCGATTCAGGACGTCATTGTGGATATGACGGACGGCGGCGTTGACTTCTCTTTTGAATGCATCGGCAATGTGCAGTTGATGCGTGCGGCACTGGAATGCTGCCACAAGGGCTGGGGCGAGTCGGTGATCATTGGCGTAGCAGGCGCCGGGCAAGAAATCTCGACCCGTCCGTTCCAACTGGTGACCGGTCGCGTCTGGCGTGGTTCTGCCTTTGGTGGCGTGCGCGGCCGTACAGAATTGCCGAGCTATGTCGACATGGCACAAAGCGGTGAAATCCCGCTGGATACCTTCATTACCCACACCATGGGGCTGGAAGACATCAATAAGGCATTCGACCTGATGCATGAAGGTAAAAGCATTCGTACTGTCATCCATTTCTAATCGGCAGCGGCTAGCCTCGCGCAAACGGGGCTGGCGGCCTGGAGTTGTCCATGACACTGGAAAATATAGCCTGCCAGAAGAGCTTCGGCGGCTGGCACAAGCGCTACCGGCATCGGTCTCAGGTGCTCGGTTGTGACATGGTGTTTGCCGTGTATTTGCCGCCACAAGCCGAGCAGGGCGCCACTTTGCCGGTGCTGTACTGGTTGTCGGGGCTGACGTGTACCGATGAGAACTTCATGCACAAGGCAGGGGCCATGAAACTGGCCGCTGAGCTGGGCTTGATCATTGTGGCGCCCGACACCAGCCCCCGTGGCGACGGCGTACCGGATGATCCCGACGGGGCCTGGGACTTCGGGCTGGGAGCGGGGTTTTATTTGAACGCTACTCAGCCGCCATGGGCGCAGCACTATCAGATGCACGATTACGTGGTGAACGAATTGCCCGCGTTGGTTGAAGCGCATTTCCCGGCTTCCCAGCGACGGGGCATCAGCGGCCACTCGATGGGCGGCCACGGCGCACTGGTGTGCGCACTGCGTAATCCGGGGCGTTATCAGTCCGTTTCGGCGTTGGCACCGATCAGCAATCCGATGGATTGTCCTTGGGGGCAGAAGGCGTTTTCTCATTATCTGGGCGAAGAACGTTCGCGCTGGCGTGAGTGGGATGCCAGCGCACTGTTGGCGCAGGCGCGTGAAAAGTTGCCGCTGTTGGTTGATCAGGGCGATCGGGATGACTTCCTGGCTGTCCAGCTCAAACCTGACGTGCTGCAAAAGGCGGCTGAACTGGCCGATTACCCGCTGACATTGCGTATGCAGCCTGGCTATGACCATAGCTATTTCTTTATCGCCAGCTTCATTGATGATCACTTGCGTCATCACGCCACTGCACTGGGTGCCTAATAGCGCCCAAGGCAGGTCAAAGTAGGTAGAATCACGCCCTGACTTAATCGGGGCGTTTTTTTATGCGTATTGGCCACGGCTATGATGTGCACTGTTTTGCTGAGGGCGACTTTATTACCTTGGGCGGTGTGCGAATCCCACATAAATTCGGCCTTTTGGCTCACTCTGATGGCGACGTGCTGTTGCACGCACTCAGTGATGCGTTGCTGGGGGCTGCTGCGCTGGGCGACATCGGCAAGCACTTTCCCGATACCGACCCTACCTTCAAGGGCGCTGACAGCCGAGCCCTGCTGCGTCATGTGGTTGGCCTGATCCACGCCAAAGGCTGGAAGGTCGGCAATGTCGACAACACCATCATTGCTCAGGCGCCAAAAATGGCACCGCATATCGAAACGATGCGCGCGCGGATTGCCGCGGATCTAGAGGTTGATTTGGACCAGGTAAACGTAAAAGCCACCACCACCGAAAAGCTGGGCTTTGTCGGCCGTGAGGAAGGCATTGCCGTGCATTCGATCGCGTTGTTGGTTCGCGCATGAACGAATTTGATCTGTTGGGCCCGCGCGCGTATGGCGACGCATTGGGTACGGCGGTGCTCAAGGCTACCGCTGACGATTTTCAGGTCGATGAAGTCCTGGATATTCCCCTGTCCGGGGATGGCGAGCATCTATGGCTGTGGGTGGAAAAGCGGGGTCTGAACACCGAAGAGGCCGCGCGCCGGATTGCCAAGGCCGCCGGTGTGCCACTGCGCACAGTCAGTTATGCCGGGCTTAAGGACCGTCAGGCGCTGACCCGCCAGTGGTTTAGCGTTCAGTTACCGGGCAAGGCTGATCCGGATCTGTCTTCGGCAGAAAATGACACGCTGACCATCCTCAAGACGTCGCGTCACAAGCGCAAGTTGCAGCGCGGAGCCCACGCGGCAAACGGCTTCACGTTGCGCCTGACTCAATTGTCGGGCGACAAGGACGCGTTGCAGCAACGTCTGGAGCTGATTGCCCGTCAGGGTGTTCCCAACTATTTTGGCACCCAGCGTTTTGGCTGGCAGGGCGGCAATCTTGGGGAGGCGCGTGATTACGCTGCCCGCAAGGCGTTGCCTGAACAGCGCAATGTACGGTCACGGCTGCTGTCGACCGCCCGCAGCTACCTGTTCAATCAGGTGTTGGCGGCCCGTGTGGCAGACGGCACTTGGCAGAAAGCTCAGGTGGGCGACCTTCTGGCCTTTACCGATAGCCGGAGTTTCTTCCCCGCCGGTGAGGCTGAATGCAGCGATCCGCGTCTGGCCATTCTGGATGTGCACCCGACCGGGCCGCAGTGGGGCGAAGGGGATTCTCCTGCCCAGGGCGCGCCCCATGAACTGGAACAGTCGATCGCCGAGCGTGAAGCTGATCTGCGCGATTGGCTGGTCCGAGCGGGCATGAGTCACGAGCGACGCATTCTGCGGCTGCCCATTGGCCGGTTGACGTGGCATTATCCAGAGCCTGACATTCTGCAACTGGAATTTGTACTGCCGGCCGGATGCTTCGCCACTGTTCTGGTGCGCGAACTTGTTGATCTGGTGCCGTTGGGTCAAACGGACAGCCTATGCGTATTCTGATTTCTAACGATGATGGGGTAAGTGCCCCGGGCCTTGCAGCGCTTCACGCTGCACTGGCCGATTATGCCGAGTGTGTGGTGATTGCGCCCGATCAGGACAAAAGCGGGGCCAGCAGCTCGCTGACGCTCGATCGCCCGCTGCACCCGCATACCTTGGCCAATGGTTTTGTCAGCATTAATGGCACGCCGACCGACTGCGTTCATTTAGGCATTCACGGCCTGCTGGACCCGCAGCCCGGCATGGTGGTTTCCGGGATAAACCTTGGGGCTAACCTGGGGGATGACGTGCTGTATTCGGGAACCGTTGCTGCGGCGCTGGAAGGCCGGTTTCTGCAACGCCCGTCATTCGCATTTTCGTTTGTGTCGCGTCAGCTCGATAACTTGCCGACGGCGGCCTACTTCGCTCGCAAGTTGGTGCAAGCCCATGACCAGTTGGACCTGCCGCCGCGTACCGTGCTTAACGTGAATATTCCCAACTTGCCGTTGGACAAGATTCGCGGCATTCAGCTCACGCGCCTGGGGCATCGGGCGCGTGCTGCGGCGCCGGTGCAGGTGGTCGACCCGCGCGGCAAGGCGGGTTACTGGATTGCCGCCGCGGGCGACGTGGAAGATGGCGGGCCGGGCACAGACTTTCATGCGGTCATGCAGGGTTATGTGTCGATCACGCCGTTGCAGCTTGATCGCACGTTTGGCGAGGCATTCAAATGTCTCGAGGGTTGGCTTGAGGGCTTGGGTTGATGGGGCGTGAACAGAGTGGCCTGATGCATCGCGGTATTGGCATGACTTCCGAGCGTACTCGTGAGCGGCTGATTCAGCGCCTGGTTGACGAAGGCATCGTCAATCAAAACGTGCTTGAGGTTATTCGTCGCACCCCGCGTCACCTGTTTGTGGACGAAGCGCTGGCGCACCGGGCTTACGAAGACACCGCCTTGCCGATTGGCAACAACCAGACGATTTCCCAGCCTTATATGGTGGCGCGCATGAGCGAGCTGCTGCTCGAAGACGGCCCGCTGGACAAGGTCATGGAAATCGGCACCGGCTCCGGTTATCAAACCGCCGTGTTGTCGCAGCTGGTTGAACGCATCTTCTCGGTCGAGCGCATCAAGGTGCTTCAGGACCGGGCCAAAGAGCGCTTGCAGGCGCTCAACTTGCGCAATGTGGTGTTTCGCTGGGGCGATGGCTGGGAAGGCTGGCCAGCGCTGGCGCCCTATAACGGCATTATCGTGACAGCAGTCGCTACGGATGTGCCCCAGGCCTTGCTGGATCAGTTGGCACCGGGTGGGCGCCTGGTGATTCCGGTGGGAGCGGGCGAGGTGCAGCAACTGATGTTAATCGTGCGCGAGGAGCATGGTTTTGCGCGTCGTGTGATCGGTAATGTGCGTTTTGTACCGCTTTTGAATGGCCCGTTGGCCTGACCCTCATTCATCTGCGCTGAATTATAGGGGCGGGCGGGGGTCATATAGCCCGACGCCAAGGCTCTGTTTAGCCTCACACGTGCTTTAAACGGCGTGTTTAAGTATCGGCTTTACTGTCTGTAATAGCTGCGTTGCCAGTTATACTTGCGCCACATTTCGGCCGGTACTGGCCATCTAATATTTAGCCACCATCAAAGGGAGCGGCGGGTGAGTCTCACAGTCATTGCGCAGCGTATGAGAACCAATAGCTATCACAGACTGGTGGTCGGTTTACTTCTGAGTGCCACGCTTGCCTTGTTGGCGGCCTGCTCCAGTTCACCCAAGAATGGCGTGCGTGTTGTCGACCGTAATGGTGTGGCCCAGCGTCCGGCCGTGACCACTGGGCAATACGTTGTCCGGCGGGGCGACACGCTGTTTTCCATTGCGTTTCGCTACGGATGGGACTGGAAGGCGCTGGCGGCCCGTAACAATATTGGGGCGCCCTTCACCATTGTTCCGGGACAGACCATCCGCTTTGACGGACGAGCCGGCACCCGTCCGACAGCCGTCGCGACCAGTACTGTCACGTCACCTTCATCGGGCAGTAAAACAACGGTCATCAAGCGTCAGGCCACCGCAACGAAGACCGCAGTTGCCCCGGCACCGATGCCTGCCGGTCCCGCTCCCAAAGGCTGGGGCTGGCCTGCAAACGGTATTTTGATCGGTAAATTCTCTTCAAACGGTAGTTTGAATAAAGGTATTGATATCGCCGGGGATTTGGGACAGCCTGTTTTAGCTGCGTCGGATGGCTCAGTGGTATACGCCGGGAGTGGATTGAGGGGCTACGGCGAATTAGTCATCATCAAACACAGCGATACCTACGTCAGTGCCTACGGTCACAACCGCAGGCTCTTGGTTCGGGAGGGGCAGCAGGTCAAGGTTGGACAGACAATTGCCGAAATGGGGTCAACTGGTACAGACCGGGTGAAACTTCACTTTGAAATTCGCCGCCAAGGTAAACCTGTAGATCCACTGCAATTTCTTCCACGCCGTTGATCAGTTACCAGCCCGTTCCTTGATGTAGTAAAGGAATGGGCTCCAGCATTGCCAAGGATTAGGCGAGGCTAGAGCTTGAGGTCGAACTCAACAAAGGACTATAAAATGGCTCTCAACAAAGAAGCGCCGGGGTTTGACATCGACGATGAGGTGCTCCTTATGGACCCTGATATCGTCATGGACTCGATGTCAGAAGAAGATGCTTCACCCCCTACAGTTCGTACCAAGTCCAAAACTTCATCTGCGTTAAAGCAGCATAAATACATTGATTACACCCGGGCGCTTGATGCGACTCAGTTGTACCTCAATGAAATCGGTTTTTCCCCGTTACTCTCTCCCGAAGAGGAAGTCCATTTTGCGCGTTTGTCGCAAAGCGGAGATCCGGCCGGGCGTAAGCGCATGATTGAAAGCAACTTGCGGCTGGTGGTTAAAATTGCCCGTCGCTACGTCAATCGTGGGTTTGTCGCTGCTCGACCTGATTGAAGAGGGCAACCTGGGCCTTATTCGGGCTGTCGAGAAGTTTGATCCCGAACGCGGGTTCCGTTTCTCGACCTATGCCACCTGGTGGATTCGCCAAACGATTGAACGGGCGATCATGAACCAGACCCGTACCATCCGTTTGCCGATCCATGTTGTTAAAGAACTCAACGTCTATCTGCGAGCTGCGCGTGAACTCACGCAGAAACTCGACCACGAACCCTCCCCTGAAGAAATCGCCAATCTGCTCGAAAAACCCGTTGCTGAAGTCAAGCGCATGCTCGGCCTCAACGAGCGGGTGTCCTCGGTGGATGTGTCTTTGGGGCCTGACTCCGATAAAACCCTGCTCGATACCCTGACAGATGATCGTCCTACAGATCCGTGTGAACTGTTGCAGGACGACGATTTATCCCAGAGCATCGATCAGTGGCTGTCGGAACTGACCGACAAGCAGCGCGAGGTGGTGATTCGCCGCTTCGGCTTGCGGGGTCATGAAAGCAGTACGCTTGAAGATGTAGGGCTTGAAATTGGCTTGACGCGTGAGCGTGTGCGCCAGATTCAAGTCGAAGGGCTCAAGCGCTTGCGCGAGATCCTGGAGCGTAATGGGCTTTCCAGTGAATCATTGTTCCAGTAGAGCGTGCAGTACCTGAAACCCCGGCTAAAAGCCGGGGTTTTTTATGCGCGATCAGTTATGCCTTCCTGGCGTATTGAATGGAAAACTACCGCGCCATGTGTTTTTTTCCTTCTGTCGATGGGAAAAAGTAACCAGCAACGGCATACATTTTTAATTCGCTGTTCGGAATTGGGCATTTGAAATGAGGTGCTGCGAGCGAAACTGGATATTTGTTTCGCTGTTTTGTAAGCCTTTACTTACTCTTCTTGTAAGCTAAAGGTTGAGGATGGATTAAGTGGTTAGATTTTCTTACTTGTTTTGTTTTTTAAGTTATTGATATATATAGACTTTATTTTTTGCTAGGTGCCTGGCGTGTAATAAAAATCTATATATGGTGCGCTTGCAGCAAACTTGGAAATCTCTAATATCAGAACTGTATCGACGGATCGATACATCGTTCAAGGATGGACGTTGAAGGACATCGCAGGAAGCGATTCATCAGGATGATGAAAGGGAAAAAAGGGATTAGGGAATAAATGTGGGCGGGTCAAACCGCCCCTTTTTTTACTTGGCCTACGTGCCACAGACGAATGCTTGATTTATCTCGCTTGCGTCTGAGTGTGACCCCCCTTATTTAAAACAAAACGCCCAAGGTCATTAAGGCCTTGGGCGTTTTTTATGGCGTGCGTTAAAGGCGCGTCATCTCAGCACCACTCACAGCGCCGGGTAGTCGATGTAGCCTTCCGGTCCGTGAGAGTAAAAGGTCTGCGGTTGAGGTTCATTGAGCGGGGCATCCGCCTTGAAGCGCTCAGGCAAATCCGGGTTTGCGATGTAAGGCACACCAAAAGCCACGGCGTCTGCTTTGCCAGCAGCCAGCAAGGCGTTGGCGCTGTCTTTGGTAAAGCGCTCATTAGCGATGTAAGGACCGCCAAACGCCGCTTTCAATTGCGGGCCCAGGCTGTCAGCGCCCTCTGCTTCGCGTGAGCAGATGAACGCGATACCGCGCTTGCCCAGCTCCCGTGCGACATAGCCAAAGGTTTCAGCCAGGTTCTCATCCCCCATATCGTGCAAGTCTGCACGAGGGGACAAGTGCACGCCCACACGACCCGGCCCCCAGACGCTGATAGCGGCGTCCGTGACTTCCAGCAACAGGCGGGCACGGTTTTCCACTGAGCCGCCGTACTGATCCGTGCGCTGGTTCGTGCTGCTCTGCAGGAACTGATCGAGCAGATAACCATTGGCGCCGTGAATCTCGACACCATCAAAACCAGCGGCCTTGGCGTTTTCTGCGCCTGTGCGATAGGCCTCGACAATGTCAGCGATCTCGGCTGTTTCCAGTGCGCGCGGTGTGGGGAAATCCACTTTCGGACGCAGCAGGCTGACATGGCCTTTAGCCGCGATGGCGCTTGGCGCAACTGGCGTTTCGCCGTTCAGGTAGGTGGGGTGCGAGATACGGCCCACGTGCCACAGTTGCAGGAAGATTCGGCCACCCGCCTGGTGCAACGCTTTAGTGATATTGGTCCAGCCGCGTACCTGAGCGTCTGACCAGATCCCTGGGGTGTCCGGGTAGCCAACGCCCATTGGCGTCACCGAAGTCGCTTCGCTGAGGATCAGACCGGCGCTGGCACGTTGCACGTAGTACTCAGCCATCAACGCATTCGGGACGCGGCCTTCATCGGCGCGGCAGCGGGTCAGCGGGGCCATGATGATGCGGTTGGGCAGTTCGAGCTCGCCCAGTTTGATAGGGTCGAAAAGGGTGGTCATGTCTGTAGCCTCTCGGATCAGTGTGTGGCAGTGGCCAGGTCGGGCGTCCCGCCCTGGCGAAAAGTAATCAGGGTCACCAGCAACGCCAGGACCGCCAACGCTGCGGCAGCCAGCGGCACGCTGGTCAGGCCGAAGCCATGTGCAATCACGCTGCCGCCTACCCAGGCGCCCAGTGCGTTACCGATGTTGAAGGCGCCGATGTTCAGGGTTGAAACCAGATTGGGGGCCGCTTTGCCGAAGGTCACGACGTTGACTTGCAGCGCCGGGACGGCTGCAAACGAGGCGGTAGCCCACAGGAACAAGGTGATCTCAGCCGGGATCACGGCCACGCTGGTCCAGGTCAGGACGGTCGATATCACGGCCATGGCGATGAAGACGCCCATCAGGGTGGCGGCCAGACGCTTGTCAGCCAATTTGCCGCCGATGATGTTGCCGACGGTGAGCCCGAGGCCGATCAGCAGCAAGGTCCAGGTCACGCCCCGCGGCGATACGCCAGTCACGTCACCCAGTAATGGCGCCACATAAGTGAAGAGGGTGAACATCGACGCGGCAAACAAAGCGGTCATGCTCAGGGACAACCAGATGCCAGCGCCTTTGAGTGCTCTGAGCTCGGCTCGCATGTCGAGTTTTTCTTCGTCGCGCTTGGTCGGCAAGAAGCGGATCAGGCCAATCAGCGCGATCACGCCGATGACGGTGACGGCGAAGAACGTCGAGCGCCATCCGGCGGCTTGCCCCAGCGCGGTCCCCAACGGCACGCCCAGCACGTTTGCCAGTGTCAGCCCCGTGAACATCAGCGCAACGGCGGAGGCGCGCTTGTTGGCGGGCACCAGGCCCGCCGCCACGACCGAGCCAATGCCGAAAAAAGCGCCATGGCAAAGCGCTGTGACTACACGGGCAAACATCAGCACGTTGTAATCGCTGGCCACAGCGCACAACAGGTTGCCGACGATAAAAATACCCATCAAGGCCACCAGCGCGGCTTTGCGTGGCAGCTTGGCAGTCGCCAGCGCCATGAACGGCGCGCCGATGGCCACGCCTAACGCGTAACCGGTGACCAACCAGCCAGCACCGGGAATGGAGACACCCAGGTCGGCAGCCACATCGGGCAATAAGCCCATGATGACGAACTCGGTGGTCCCGATAGCGAAGGCGCTGAGCGCCAGGATGAGAAGCGAGAGGGGCATGAAAATCCTTGTTAAAGCGTTTGGTTGAATTGTTCGAGGAAGGCCCTGATGGTGTCTTCGTTACGTTTGAAAAAGTGCCATTGGCCATGCTTCTGGCTGGTGATCAGGCCCGCGCGCTGCAAGGTCGCCAGGTGCGCTGAGACCGTCGACTGCGAGAGGCCGCAATGCTGGTCAAATTGACCGGCGCACACGCCGTGCTCGGTGGAATGCAATTGGTCAGGAAATGACTTTTCGGGATCTTTAAGCAGGTGAAGGATTTCTCGGCGTACTGGGTGTGCCAGCGCTTTTATTATTTCGTCGAGGTCGATGTTCATGGTGGCAGTGCTCAATGAAGTACAACGTTATATCGCGATGAGGCGAACTTTAAATCGTAATATCGCGATATACAAATATGATTTTGATCTGAGATCAGTACAAATCGGTATATCGGGTTATAACGATATGGAGGGTGCAGTGCTAAACTGCGCGCCATGAATTATCTCGCACATCTGCACCTTGGCGGCCAGCGCCCTGAAGAATTACTCGGTAGCCTCTATGGCGACTTTGTCAAAGGCCCGCTGCAAGGTGAATTCCGGCCGGGTATTGAGTCCGGCATCCAGTTGCACCGCAGCATTGATGCCTTCACCGACGCTCACCCCTTAGTCGGGCAGGCACTGTCGCGGTTTACCCACACGCGACGGCGGTATGCAGGCATTGTGCTCGATGTGTTTTTCGACCATTGCCTGGCCCGGGACTGGGGTCACTATGCCGATGTACCGTTGGAGCGCTTTACGTCGGGTTTTTATCGTGTGTTGGGGGCTGAGCCGCAATTGCCCGGCCGATTGGCGGCCATTGCACCGCACATGGCCGCCCACGACTGGTTGGGTTCCTATCAGGACTACCCAACGCTGGAGCGGGTGTTTGACGGGATTGCCCGCCGCTTGTCACGCCCCCAGGAACTGGCGGGCGCCATGCAGGACCTGGATGCGCTGTATCAGCCTTTAAGCGACGACTTTCAAGCGTTCTACCCCGAGCTACAGGCTTACGCCGCTCATGCGCTGAGCCGCTGAATGCGCGTTGAGTTAGCGCTGCATTAACCAGCTGGCCTGAGCTGCACCCGTAGGCCCTGTCTGTTGGGGCTGCACCAGCACGCGTTCAATGGCTTGCTGCGCGCGGAAGGCGAGGACGGCCCGTTCCTGATTCAGGCACGCAATGGGTTCGAGCAGGTGGATCTCCACCTCCGCCGTGTCGTGACTGAACAACCGCATCAAATGCGACAGCAAGTCGTCATCGCCGATGAAAGGCGCAATCGGGTCGGTCGAGCCATCACGCAGATAACGGATCGCGACCGGTTGCAGGTGCGCGCCGCTGTCGATCGCCGCTGAGAGCAGTCGGCCGTGGAAGGTGCGCACGCAGCGGCCATCTGTCGTGGTGCCCTCGGGAAACATCAACAGCGGCAAGCCCTGACTCAAATGGTGATGCATCTGTTGGCGGATCAATTGGCTGTCGCCAGCACCGCGCCGGATGAACAGACTGCCCGCCTTGGCGGCCAGCCATCCTGCGACCGGCCAGCCGCGCACATCCGCTTTGGACAAAAACGACAGTGGCGTCAATTGCCCCAACAGTGCGATGTCGGTCCATGACACATGGTTACTGACCCACAGCATCGAGGTGTCCGGCAACTGCCCGAACACATTGATGCGAAAGGGCAGGGCACGGCTCAGGCGCGCCATGAAAAACTGTGACCAGCGCTGGCGCCTGACCTGAGTGCTGTTGAGTTTCAGGCGTTCCATCACGCCAAATACGCTGGCCATGCCCAGCCCCAACCCTACGACGCACAACACGTGGATCACGCGGCCGTAACGCCGCAAGCGACCCATTACATGGCCGCCTTGAAGTGCCGGGCATAACGCGGGCACAGCTCGTCACGTTTAAGCAAAATAAACACGTCGGCCACCTGGAAGTCTTCGTCCCAGCAAGGTTCGCCGCAGATTTTCGCTCCCAGGCGCATATAGGCCTTGAGCAGCGGCGGCAGTTCGGCAATCACGTTGGCGGGCAGTTCCTGATGTGGAATCGGCTTTTTCGGCTCGGCGCGCAGGTGTTCGGTGCACAAGTAGCGTTCGCGCAAGCGCTGCATGATGGCATGGGCCTGAACGCCGCCGTCCTGCATCGGGATGCTGGCGCAGCCCATCAGGTATCGGTAGTGGCCCTGATTGAGGACTTCAGCCAGTTCGCCCCACAGCACGGCAATGGTGCCGCCATTGCGGTAGGCGGGGTCGACGCATGTTCGTCCGATTTCAAGGACAGGCCCTTGCAGGTGCGCCAGCCCGTGCAGATTGAATTCTTCTTCGCTGTAAAAATGCCCGATGCCGCGCGCGGCCGTGTGGTCCAGTAGCCGGGTGGTGGCGACCAGATGGCCGGTGTTGAGGTCGCGCACGCCGATGTGCGCACAATGCCTGTCGAAGTCGTCCTGATCCAGGCCGCCTTCTGCGCCTTTAAGCGTGGCCTTGAGTTCATCACTGAACACCCGGAAGCGCAGGGCCTGTGCCTCGCGCAACGCTTCGGGGCCGATCAGGCGTTCTGCTTGCAGGCGTCGTTCTTGAGCGGTGTCGCGAATGCGGGCGATTTGAGACATTGCGAATCTCCATGCAGGCCAGTGCCCGCCGAGGGTGACTGCCAATCGACTGAGGGGCGCAACGTCAGGCTAGGCAGGCGCAATGTCATCGCCATGACAATTGAGTGATGCTTGCGTGACAAGCGCCGCGCCGCTTTGGGCCTGATGAACTGTTTGGGCCCGCTGGCGTCCTACCCGATAAGCTAAAAAAATCCCTCGCACCGCTTGCATGTGCCCCGGCTCGGGGTAATGTTCGCCCACGTTTAATTGCCGAAGAGTTCTTATGTTCAAAGCGTGTTTGTCTTCTGTGTGCGCACTCTTGCTGACGCTGGGTGTCAGCCTGTCCGCACAGGCCAATTGGTATCTGGATGGCGAGTCGTCACGGCTGTCGTTTATCACCACGCAAAATGCCAACGTTGCCAACGTGCACCGTTTTTTGGTGTTGCACGGCAAGGTGAATAGCAAAGGGCAGGCGCAATTGAGGATTGAGATGGACTCAGTCAACAGCGCGGTGCCACTGCTCGACGAGCGCATGCGTGATGTGTTGTTCGACTTCAAGCACTTCCCGGAAGCACAGATCACCGCGCAAATAGACCTGCAACCGATTAACAACCTGGCACCCGGCGCCCAGTTTGAGCTGCGTTTGCCGGTCACGGTCAGCCTGCGGGGCAAGCAGCACACCTATGATGCTCAACTGTTGGCCACCCGCCTGGATGAGCACCGGTTTCAAGTGGTGACGCTGGAACCGTTGGTGGTGCAGGCCGAGGACTTCGGTGTGCAGCCCGAGCTTGAAACACTGCGCAAACTGGCGGGATTGTCCGCAATCAGTTTTTCAGTGCCGGTGGGTGCGGTCTTGATCTTCACGGCCCGCTGAGATGGCTGGCGCAGTGTTTCCATGGCGTGAAGCCAATCAGTTCGAATTGCTGATCGACGGTCCGCAATTCTTTGCGCGCATGATCGCGGCGATGGCCGACGCTCAGGCCCACATTGACCTGGAGCTTTATCTCGTCGAAAGCGGCGCGTGTGCCGAGGCCATTGTGGTGGCGCTGGAGCAAGCGGCCACGCGCGGTGTGCGCGTACGGTGTCTGTTCGACGGCTATGGCAGCCTGGCGTTTACCTTGGGGCTGCGTCGACGGCTGATCGATGCCGGCGTGGAGCTGCGCTTTTACAACGCCATCAGCTGGCGCAAAGGGTTGAATAACCTCTATCGCGATCACCGAAAGCTGTTGCTGGTGGATCAACGTCTGGCGGTAGTGGGCGGTACTGGCGTGACCGATGAGTTTTGGCAGCCGGGCACCAATACCTGTGACTGGCATGAAGTGATGGTCGACATTCAAGGGCCGTTGGTGTTGGACTGGCAAATGCTGTTTGACCGTCAATGGCGCGCCAATATCAGTCGTAAAGCCTGGAAACCCGCCACGCACTTCGGGTTGCCTCATTTACCGCGCGTGCCGGCGTCGGGAACAGGCATGGGCCGTGTGGCCTACGCAGACGCCCATCAGCATCGCGATATTTTGAAGTCGCTGGTCAGGGCCATTAACAGTGCAAAACAGCGTATCTGGCTGGCAACGCCTTACTTTTTGCCCACCTGGCAAGTGCGCCGGTCGCTGCGCCGGGCTGCCAACCGGGGCGTGGATGTGCGCTTGCTGCTTACTGGCCCGCGCACCGATCACCCTTCGGTCCGTTATGCCGGGCACCGTTACTACCCGCGGCTGCTCAAAGCCGGGGTGAAGATCTTTGAATATCAGCCGTGTTTTTTACACCTGAAAATGGTGCTGATCGATGACTGGGTCAGTATTGGCTCATGCAATTTTGATCACTGGAACCTGCACTTCAACCTCGAAGCCAATCTGGAGGCGCTGGACCCTGCACTGACTCGCGCTGTGGCGGCCAGTTTTGTCACCGACTTCGCGCAGAGTCAGGCCGTCAGTTTGCAGGCCTGGCAATCGCGGCCTTTGTGGCGGCGGGTCAAACAGCGGGTCTGGGGTTGGGTGGACCGGCTAGTGGTGAATCTGGTCGGGCGTCGATAGCGGTTTTATCAAGCGAGCCGCTGTTTTATTCAACACGCGGTTACATAACGTTTCAGAACGTGCAAAATCAAGCGGCCTCACGGGCACTTGGAGAGCGTGAGCGGGATTTCTGGAGCGTTTTTGCATGACACCTTCGCTGTTGTGGGCGGTACTGGCCTCGGGCTTCATTTATGGCATCACGCCGGGGCCTGGCGTATTGGCTGTATTCGGGATTGGCGCCGCGCGTGGTCGCCGCGCCGGCGCCGGTTTTTTGTGCGGGCACCTGCTGGGCGATGTGATGTGGTGCAGCACTGCTCTGATCGCCATTGTCGGCGCCCGTGAGTTCGGCAGCACGGCGTTCAACGTGCTGGGCCTGCTCAGTGGGCTCTACCTTTTTTGGCTGGGCGTGCGTGCCGTACGTGCACAGCCTAGCCGCGGGGCGCAGCAAGGCCCGGCCCGCCAGCCTTTTGCCCACGGCATTTTCTTCGGTTTGACCAATCCCAAGGCGTATCCCGTTGCCGTTGCCACGTTCACGGCCTTGCTCTCCAGCCGCGCAGAGTTGCTCACATGGACGATGCTGCCCTGGCTGATTGCTCTCAGTTTTGTGGGCGGCGCGGCGGCCTATGCCATTCTGGTCGCGATTGTGGGGGCCGGGCACGTTCGCGCGCTGTACCAGCGCCATGAATTACTGATTACGCGGTTGTGTGGCGTCATGTTCATCGGGTTTGCGATCAGCGCACTGGCGCATGCCTTGCCCGGTTTGTGGATGAGTGTTGTGTGACCTGAGCTGCAAGGAATCAGCCGGGGGGAGTGCCGCATCAAGAGGATGGAGTGTGAGGTTTTACCTTCTGGCATAGAGCTGCCCAATGGATATTAAAAGCTACCTGTCGCAATCCAGCTTCATCGATCTGTTGCTTGATGCCGTGTGCGTGGTGGACCGTCAGGGGCGGTTTATCTTTGTGAGTGCGGCCTGCGAGCGCATTTTCGGGTACACGCAGGAGGAACTGATCGGAACGTACATGATTGAGCTGGTGTTGCCCGCTGATCGCGCGCGCACGTTGCAGGCGGCTCAGGACGTCATGGGCGGCGAGCCCAAACTCAATTTTGAGAACCGATACCTGCACAAGGATGGCCGAGTCGTGCATATCCTGTGGTCTGCCCGTTGGTCCGAGACCTGGCAGATGCGCATCGCCGTTGCACGTGACATCACCGAACGCAAGCACGCCGAATCGCGGCAGCAGGCGCTGTTTGATATCTCTGAAGCGGCCCATGGCGCCGAAGACTTGATGCAGCTGTTCAAACGTGTGCACCTGCTCATCGGGCAATGGCTGCCCGCGTTGAATTTTTCGGTGGCCCTGTGGGATCAGGCGCAAGGCACGTTGAGTTTTCCTTATCACGTGGATGACCACCCGCAACAACACAGTAACGAGGCCCTTGAGTTGAGCGAGCAGGTGATACGCACCGGGCAAGCGATGCTGCACCGCTCACCGGATGCGCCTTCGAGGCTGGGTGTGCCGCTGGCCACGCATAAGGGCATTATTGGCGCGCTGCTGGTCAAGAGCTCGCTGGGCGAAGAGCGTTATACCGAGGAGCATCAGGAACTGCTGCAATATGTCTCGACGCAAGTGGCCGCCGCCATCGAGCGCAAGCAACTACACGCCCGGTTGCAGTACCTGGCGCAGTACGATCCCCTGACACAACTGTTCAATCGCGAATCACTGTATGAACGGCTCGACCGGGCACTGACCAAAGCGAGGCGAGAGTACGGGTTTGTCGGCGTGTTGTATGTCGACCTGGATCATTTCAAACAGATCAATGATCAATATGGGCACGGCATCGGCGATTGCTTGCTGCAACAGATTGCCAAACGCATGAAGCACTGCGTACGTGAAAGCGACACCGTGGCGAGGATGAGCGGGGATGAATTCGTGGTCGTGCTGGATAACCTCAAGCACCCTGACCATGCACAGATCGTGTCGGAAAAAATCCGCCAGAATCTCAGTCAGCCACTCCTGATAGAAGGCCATACCCTGCACGTGTTGCCGAGCATTGGTGTTGCGGTCTACCCCGAGAACGGAGAAGTCGCGCAGCAATTGCTACACCATGCGGATACGGTGATGTACAGCGTGAAGAAAAGTGGTCGGGCAGTGTGAGGAGTGCTGCGAAGAAATGTCGCTTTCAGAAGGCTGACAGCGCAATGAAGAAGTGGAGCGGGTGAAGGGAATCGAACCCTCGTTATCAGCTTGGGAAGCTGGAGTAATGCCATTATACGACACCCGCTCAGAGCGGCTGACTTTGTACCAGAAGTCGGCGCGGATGAGAAGGTTTAATTGTTCATTCCCTCGTTTACAGCCCGATGTGCTCACCGGATGGCGTCATTGTCAGCCCTGCCGATGAAGGGGATTGCACTGGGTTCAGGAAGTCCAGCACGACGCTTTTCGTGTGTCGACTGGCAGCCGTGTGTTCCATGTCCAGAAAGTGTCCGGTGTTGTCCACGATGGCAAATTGGCTGTTGGTAACAGGGTGTGCGAATTGTCGAGCGTCTTTTGCCGCCGTGTATTCGTCCCATTCGCCATTGATGAACAGCACGGGAATAGCAATGCGTTCAGCCGCCTTGAGCCGACTCGCGTAATCACTCGCCAGCAAATGGTCGATGTGGAAGTGCATTTGCGCGTATTCGTGATCGGCAAGGGTGCTGATGTGACGAAAATTAAAGCGTTTGAACAGGTGCGGCAAATGCTTGCCCAGTGTGTCGTTCACCAGATGGCCCAGCAGGGTGCGGTCGCCCCTGGCCAGCCCGTGACGGCCTCGTTCCAGATAATCCTGCATAGCTGTATTGATGGCGGGTGAGAACGAACTGATCACGGCTTTCTCAATACGCTGGGGTTGTTCAGCCAGGGCGGCCAGTGCAACCAGTCCGCCCCACGAAAACGACAACACGTAATGGGCGTTAAAGTGCTCGATCAACTCCAGCAACACGTGAGCTTCAAGCTCATTGGTCAGCAGGGAATGATGAGGATTGTGGGGTTTTGACTGGCCCGCGTAGGGTTGGTCGTACAGCACGACATTCAGTGCGGGGTGCAGGTTCTTGAGGGTCTGGGCAAATGAGGCCGTTGTGGACATCGACCCGTTGACCAGAATGATGGTGCGGTATGCCGATTCGGATCGGTAATGCTCGGTATGGATTCGATACTGACCTTGTATATCCAGCACGGCGATTTCAGGCTTCATGGCGTCGGACTCCAGCACATCGAACGTCGTTTAATCCGAGAGTGAACCCGGAATGTGACAGTCAATCGTGCGGGGCTTGAGCTTGCGCCAGAGGGTTGCGGTCTCAGAACAACTCGATTTCCTGCGCAGTCAGTGCCCGGTACTGGCCTGGCGCCAGGCGTTCATCGAGTACCAACGAGCCGATGCGCTCGCGGTGCAGGCGCAGCACTTTGTTGTTGAAGTGGCCGAACATGCGCTTGACCTGGTGATAGCGGCCCTCAACGATGCTCAGCCGGGCACAACGCGGGCCAAGCACGTGCAAGTGGGCGGGCTGGGTGGTGAGGTCTTCATACGCGAAATAAATGCCGTGGTTGAATGTGACGGCATACGCGTCAGTGATCACGTGCTCTGTTTCAACGTAATACACCTTGGGCAGTTTGGTTTCAGGTTGCGTGACCTGTCGTGACCAGTGCCCATCGTTGGTAATCAGCATCAACCCGCTGGTGTTGAAGTCCAGGCGCCCGGCGATATGCAGGTCGTCCTTGTCCGGCTCGTTCAGCCAGTCGAGCACAGTGGGGTGTTGTGGGTCGTGGGTGGCGCTGACACAGCCGGGCGGCTTGTGCAGCATGAAATACCGCGCGGGCTTGCCGACCTGCAGACATTGCCCGTCGCACTCAATGCGACTGAAGGCCCGCACCTCATGGTGAGGATCGCAGACGATGTGGCCATCGACTTGAACGCGCTTCTCGATCAGCAACAGGCGCACCTGTTTGCGATTGAATTGCGGCAAGTTGCTGAGGAAACGGTCTAAACGCATAGCCATCGATCACATGAAAAACCGGCGCGTAGCTTAACGGTTGGCGTCGCCAGTCGTTGCAGGAAGTTGCTCAAGCACACCGGCGCACCGTGGGCACAGACAGGCCGCATTGCGCAGTTCGGCAGGTAACGCGTCAATGACGCTCGGGTCGAGGGTGACGCTAAAACACCAGCATGCGCTCGTCGGCACATCGTCGCTGGCGAGCATCGCGCATTCATTGCTGGCGCCGCAGGCAGGGCACAGGGCGGGTGTTGGCATGGTCAATCCAATAAAACCGTGGGAGCTGGCCGCCTTTATACAACAGTTGGGCGACCGGCATGGTCATCCGCGACAGACGTGCCTGATTGCATTGACAAGGCGGGTGGGCTTTTTTAGTGTCCGCATCATTGTTTTTCGAGATGTAGCCATGACGCTGGACGACCGTATAAAACTTGAACCCCTCTGGAAGCAGGCGCTGCGCGAGGAGTTCGAAAAACCCTACATGGGCGAGCTGCGTGAGTTCCTGCGTCAGGAGCACGCTGCGGGCAAAGAAATTTATCCGCCAGGCCCCCTGATTTTCAATGCCCTGAACTCAACGCCGCTGGACAAGGTCAAGGTGGTGATTCTGGGACAGGACCCTTACCACGGCCCGGGTCAGGCCCATGGGCTGTGTTTTTCCGTGCAGCGCGGCGTGCCTGCGCCACCTTCGCTGGTCAACATCTACAAAGAACTCAAGCGCGATCTGAACATCGACATTCCTTCGCATGGTTGTTTGCAGTCATGGGCCGATCAGGGGGTGTTGCTGCTCAATACCACCATGACCGTAGAGCGCGCCAACGCAGCGTCTCACGCCAAAAAAGGCTGGGAGCACTTCACCGACCGGATAATCCAGGTGGTCAGCGAGACGCAGCCCACGTTAGTGTTTTTGCTGTGGGGGGCACATGCGCAGGGCAAACAAAAGCTGATTGATGCCACCAAACATCTGGTGCTGACCTCAGTGCATCCTTCGCCGCTCTCGGCTTATCGTGGCTTTATCGGTAACGGGCATTTCAGCCGCACCAACAAGTTTCTTGAGCAAAACGGTTTAACGCCCATCAATTGGACATTGCCTGCCGATTGATCTGCGACCACTACAGGTGTGGTCAGAGAAACGCGGCATGACACACCAGGTGTGACGCCTGGTGTGTAAGTGATAACACGTGAAAATCGCGCGAATTAAACCAGTCGCATTCGACAATTGTCGGGTGCCTCAATAACTCTTTCTACAATGGCTTTAATTGGAACGGCCCACGTCATTCCACTTTCCGGGTCTGTGATAACGGCCAGATGTTCAGTACTGGCATCCAGATCCAGTCGGCACCGTTCATCAATGATTTTGAGTTCGCCGTAGGCGCGACTGACCAACTTCTGTGCCGCCGGAACGCTCAGCGCGTAAATACTGACCAGGTAATTGACGGTTTTACAAAATAAAATCTGATCGCTTTCCGGATGCTGGGGTTGGAACTTTCGCAAGAATGTCAGCGCTGAGGCCTGTATCTGTTGCTCGTCATCCTCGACTAAATGGGCAGATGTCATGGTGTTACTCCGCACGCATTATCAACGTTCTGAATAGCAGCGCGACGCAGGTCTTTATCAACATGAGGAAGACGAACATCCGGATTGGGCATACCGCTGGGTGATAGCTCATGGGTCATTTCGAACTCAGCTCGGACTGACCATCCACAGGCTTCGGTTGTACATTGCAAATAGGCAACACGTAAAAAAATATGTCTGCCTTCGCTGGTGCGGATCCGCATTTTACTCAAGCAATGTGGGCAAACCATTTTGTAGGTGCTCATGAGTGACTCCGGTTAAACGTTGTTAAGTGCCAGTAGCAGGCACGGCGTATAGAAAAGACCACTCCTTTGATCTCGGTGGGTGAGTGTCGGAACAGGCGGCAATAAGCAGTTCCGGCATTAAGTAAGTTTTTGGTTTTCTTTTTGTAGGATTTTTTGATTAATTTTGTATGAGTTGCGTTTTTTTGAGCCTGAAGCGAGTTGTATGAGAGGTAAGTCAGTGTTGTCATTTTCGAAATATTTATAAGGTTGCAATTTTTTAATAATCTTGAAGTACTCAATGTGAGTAGATATTGAAGCAAAATCGCGCTGAGTCAAATTTGGATTATTCAAAATGAGTAACAAGAAATCAATTGAAGTACTTTTAAGGTTGAAGCAGGTCTTCGGTGTTAAAACTGACGCTGACCTTTCAGGCGCCATGGGGGTTAGCCCTCAAACATTGAGCAGTTGGAAAGGACGCTCAAAGATTCCCTATGCGCACTGCATTGATCTCGCAGAAAAGCACGATATTTCTCTTGACTGGTTGTTTAGCGGGCATGGCCCCATGTTGCTGTCTAACTGCCATCAAGTAACGTCAGGGCATGACGTTTTTAATGCAAATGAGTTTCAAATTTTACGGCTTTACCGCGCCTTAAATACGTTCAATCAAGGGCTGGCGCTAAGTGCTATACAGGATCGTCAACATGTGCAGGGTTTGACGGAACGCATAGAAATTTTGTCACAGCGTGTCGAGTAGTCTGCTCAGCCATCAGGTCACTTTCCCCCTCTAAACCGTCGTATCAGGTCGACAATGTCCGTCACCTGTATCCAGTCAGTCAGTTTTCGGCTGAGGGGGATTACCACCAATGCACATATAAAACCGCACACGCCGGGCGGTATGACGGGTAAGTAAAGTGATGCCACCGGCGAGAATAAGTAACCCACACTTGCGCTGAGTAAAAAGCTCGCCATTTTTTTGAATATATTTTTATTTTTTCGTGAGCTCGCCACCAGCCATGCCCCTAAAAAAGCTCCCCAGAACATCGGATTGTTCACCATGTTTTCCAGCACGAGCAGGCACAGTTCAAGGTATTTATTGGCTGTGTACGCTAATTCTTCAGTGGCCATGTCGGGACGCTCTTTTGTCGTAGGGCTGTGCAGGGTTCAGAACATCGTTTGACGTGCATTTCAGACGGATTAATACGTATCGCGTCGGTCAGTTTTTTGAGGTTTATAGACGTCAGATGTGTGTCAGGATGCCGAACTTTAATGCTTTTAAAACAGTGGCGTGACGGCACCGTGTTCCAAACTTTGCTCTGAGGTTGAAGAAGTGAAAGTTGATGGTGCTCTCGGCGCGGTGAAGTGTTCTGGCAATTTCTGCGGTGGTCATGCCTTTTGCACAAAGTTGCAGTATTTGCTGTTCGCGAACGGTGATTTTTGGCGTGCAGGGCGCGTGCTCATTATCCAGAATTAATGATTTATAAGACTCGTCCTGTTTCATTTCAAAGCCTGCACTGTTGAAGGAATTAGGCTTCACAGTAAATGCTGAGTCTCAGGCGCTCAATGTAATTAGGCTGTAAGAATCGGTCTTACATTGCGTGCATTTTCCTACGTAGGGCTGGCTGTTTTCGACTGTCAGGATTTAAGCCGTGTCCAGCGCCGGAACACAGGTTGCGCGAGAAACAACACAAACAGCAGGCGCATGACTTGCAGTGCCGTGACCAAAGGCACGGACAGTTGTAATACCTCGGCGGTCAGGCTCATCTCTGCGATTCCCCCTGGCATCATGCCCAGGGTCAGGGAGCGCAGGTCTAGATGCGTGAGCGCGCTTAACCCCACAGCGCATGCACTGGCGATCATCATGGTGAGCGCTGTACCAAGGAGTGTGCGGGCGATAAAAGAAGGGGCGCGGCGAAAGAACTCGCGATTAAAGTGACAGCCCAGGCCGCTGCCGATCAGCCATTGGCCTGCCTGACTGCTGCCTTCAGGAAGCCCCGTGTGTACGTCCCACACACTGCTGACGCAAGCGCTGACAAGCAGAGGGCCGAACAACCAGGGGTTGGGTTGACCCAAACGTTGCCAAGTCCAGGCCAGCATGGCACCGGCCGCAAACAGTAGCGTCAGCCAGGCGAAATCCACGGGTACGGCCTGCAAAGTCGTCGGGCCGGTGTCCAACGTGTATTTAAATGCGGCGGGTACGCATAAGACCACGGTCAATACGCGCAAACTCTGGCCCGCCGCCACACGGCTCAGAACAGCGCCGTTGCGTGCGCCGAGGTTGACCATCTCGCCCGAGCCGCCAGGCATGCTTGAGAAAAACGCAGTGGCTCGATCTTCTCCGCTGCGAAGCATGATCCATACGTTGATGATGCTCGACAGGCTCGTCAGCAGCGCACCGCACACAATCAGCCAAAAATGCGCGAGTACCTGTTCCATCACCGTTGGCGTGAAATGCAGGCCGATGCCAATCCCGATAATCCATTGGCCGCACTTTCTGCCACCGGGGATTTCGGCCAACTGCCAGGGTGTCAGGCAGCGAACCAGGATGACTGCCAGCAATGAGCCGACCATCCAGGGCAACGGCCAGCCGATCAGGTTGGCCAGATAACCGCCAGCCAGCCCGACCAGCGGCGTTGCCCCCCAGTGTTGGAAACGGCTGTCAGGCATTGGCCAGCGCACGGCGCTGAGCGCTGCGCTTGCGCCAGATTCGTACGATGGGCAGCAGTAACATCACGACCGTGAGCATCCACACGCCCAGCGTGATCGGGCTTGACCACAAGATCTCCAGCGCGCCATTGGAAATCGACAGGGCGCGGCGCAGGTTCTGTTCCATCAGGCCGCCCAAAATAAAGCCCAGGAGCACAGGCGAGAGCGGGAAGTCGAGCTTGCGCAGGATGTAACCGAAGATGCCTATGCCGATCATCAGGAACAGGTCGAAGGTGGTCGCATGCACCGCGTACACGCCGATCGCGGTAATGATGGCAATCACGGGCACCAGCGCCCAGTTCGGCACGGACAGAATGCGCGTGAAGATACGGATCATCGGGATGTTGAGGATCACCAGCATGATGTTGGCGATAAACAACGAGGCAATCAGGCCCCACACGATGTCCGGCTGTTGTTGGAACAACAGTGGACCGGGGGTGATGTTGTACAGCGAAAGGGCGCCGATCATCACCGCCGTGGTGCCTGAGCCCGGCACGCCAAGGGTCAGCATCGGCACCAGTGCGCCACACGCCGAGGCGCCGATGGCCGTTTCAGGGGCCGCCAGGCCGCGCATGTCACCCTGGCCGAATTGACCCGTCGCGCCGGCCATGCGCTTCTCGGTCATGTAGGCCACGGCACTGGCCAGCGTCGCGCCTGCGCCGGGCAGCACGCCCATGATGAAACCCAATAACCCGCAACGGATATTCACGACAAATACCGCAGACGCTTCTTTGAGGTTAAACATCATGCGGCCTGTGGCTTTGACCGCTTCCTGGCCCCGGTGGGTTTTTTCCAGCAGCAACAGAATTTCGCTGATGGAGAACAGGCCCAACACCAGGACCACGAACTGAATGCCGTCAGTCAGGTGAATGTTGTCCCCGGTGAAACGGTACACACCGCTGTTGGCATCGATACCGACACTGGACAGAAACAGGCCGATCAGCGCGGCGATAAAGGTTTTCAGGGGGCGGTCGCCCGCCATCCCGCCCAGGCACACAATTGCAAAAACCATCAGCACGAAATACTCGGCGGGCCCGAATGCAATGGCCCACTTGGCGAGCAGTGGCGCGAACAGCACCATGCCGCAGGTCGCAATAAAGGCGCCGATGAACGAGCTCCAGGCTGACAGCGAGAGTGCGACGCCCGCCAGGCCTTTGCGGGCCATCGGGTAGCCGTCCAGGGTGGTCATGACGGTTGACGCTTCGCCGGGAATGTTCAGCAGGATCGAGCTGATCCGCCCGCCGTATTCACAGCCCAGATACACCGCTGCCAGCAGGATGAGTGCGGACTCGGGCGGCAGGCCCAGTGCAAATGCAATCGGGATTAACAGCGCAACCCCGTTGATGGGCCCAAGGCCGGGTAACAATCCTACGACCGTGCCGATCAACGTCCCGCACAGCGCAGTGACCAAGTTGTAGGGGCTGAGTGCGACGCCGAAGCCCTGGCCCAAATAACCAAAAGTGTCCATATCAGTTCTCCAGAACGTCGAGCAGGCCGAGGGGCAGTGGAACGTCCATGACTTTATCGAACAGCAGATAAAGGCCGACGCTCATCACACTGATGATCACGACACTGGGCATCCAGCGACCGCCGTACAGACGGGCCATCGGAATGCCAATCAGGATGCTGCTGAGGATAAAACCCAGGGGTTCGAAGGTGCCGGCAAAGATCAGCAATAGCACGACGCACACCGCGATCTTGAGCAGGGTGTCGCGGTCCAGCTGTGGGTCTTCTTCGCTGTGCACCACGGGCGTTGGGCGCACAATCATGTAGATCAGGCCCAGCCCCATCAGGCCCAACATTAAGAGCGGGAAAGCCCGGGGGCCGACGGGCTCGTAGGAAAATGCTGCCTGATACGGCCAGGCCATCAGCGCCAGACCGACGCAGACCAGCAGCAACACCGAGGCAAAAATGCGTTGTAAGAGCATGGTTCACTCCTGCGCTGCGCGCCGGGGGTACGGCGCGCAATCAACTGTCAGCGGCGGTTACTGGATCAGGCCGAATTCTTTGGCCAGCACTTTGTAATCGCTCACCTGTTTTTTCACGTAGGTGTCCAGCTCGGGGCCGGTCATGGCGAACGGGAAGAGTTCGCGCTGATCGCGCAACGTGGCGAATTCCTCAGAGGCCAGCAACGTGTCAAAAGCGCCTTTCCACCACGCGTAGTCCTCGTCGCTGACTTTTGGACCAAGGTAAAAGCCGCGCACCACTGGCCAGACGATGTCGTAGCCTTGCTCTTTGGCCGTGGGAATATTCTTCATTTCGGGTTCATCCAGGCGGGTGTCAGAGAACACTGCGAGGATGCGCATGTCGCCGCTCTGGATGTGCGGCATGGAGTCGGAAATATCCGTACTGCCAACCTGAATGTGGCCGCCGAGCAAGGCGGTGGCAATTTCGCCGCCGCCTTCGAGCGCCACGTAACGCAAGTCGCGCGGGTTGATGCCGGCCGCCTTGGCGATCAGCGCCGTTTGCATCCAGTCCTGACTGCCTACGGTGCCACCGGAGCCGATGACCACGCTGCTGGGATCTTTTTTCAGGGCCTGCACCAGATCATCGAGGTTTTTGTAAGGTGAGTCGCTTTTAACGGCAATGGCGCCATAGCTGGTACCCACGGCGGCAAGCCAGCGCACTGCGCCCTCATCGAAACGTCCGAATTTACCCTGCGCCAGATTGAGCAATGAGCCACTGGACCAGGCCACCAGCGTGCCCGCATCTGCGGGGCGTTGCGCCACGACCGCGTTGTAGGCCACTGCCCCGACGCCACCCGGCATGTAGGTCACGCGCATGGGTTTGCTCAGCAGCTTTTCGTTCACCAGCGCGCTTTGCGCCAGTTTGCAGGTCAAGTCAAAACCTCCACCCGGTGAGGCGGGGGCGATGCATTCGGGGCGTTTGGGTTCGGCAAGCGCGTGGCCCGCCAACACAAGGCAACTGGCCGCAAGGGCAAGGGCGCGCAGTGATTGATTCATGGTGTCTCCCGGTGCGTTTTTGTTTTTAGAGAGGGGCGGGGCCGCGTCACTACAAGGCGATACCGAAACCGATGAGCAAGCTGATTTCAGTGGCATTGCGTGGCAGTGAGGGGCGAGGCAGCAGGTGTCGCAGGCGCAACCTGGCGCTGAGTGAGGCGATTTGGCGAATACGCAATAAACGGACGGGCCAGGTGGCCCAAGGCTTTAAAGCCGGCATGAGGCAGTGCTCCATTATTGTTCTTATTGGCGAAAACGCTTCAGGGCGCTTTTCGGGTCGCTACGGCATCCATAGCGAAGACAGTTGTAACTGTCCGTTTCAGGATCCTAATCGGCCAACCTTTCACCAACCTTTCAAGACTTTTTCACGCCGTTTCGTACTTCACAGCCGGGCTGGCGTCTGTACACTCCGCGCAAAGAAGGGCAGGTGCCTAGAACAATAATGAGGACGATCCGATGCGTGTGCTCTTGGTCGAAGACCAGCCGCAACTGGCCGAAAGTGTGGCTCAGGCGTTGAAAAGTACCGGCCTGACCGTGGACGTGTTGCACGATGGCGTGGCTGCCGATCTGGCGTTGGCCAGTGAAGACTATGCCGTAGCGATTCTGGATGTGGGGCTGCCGCGCATGGATGGGTTTGAGGTGCTGGCGCGTTTGCGTGCCCGTGGCAAAACCCTGCCAGTGTTGATGTTGACTGCCCGCAGTGACGTCAAGGATCGGGTACACGGCCTCAATTTGGGCGCCGATGATTATCTGGCCAAACCTTTCGAGCTGACCGAGATGGAAGCCCGCGTCAAAGCCCTGTTGCGTCGCAGTGTGTTGGGCGGCGAACGTCAGCAACGCTGCGGGGCGTTGGTGTATGACCTGGAAACCCGCCGCTTTACGCTCGGTGACGAACTGCTGACCTTGACCTCCCGCGAGCAAGCGGTGCTGGAGGCTTTGATTGCCCGGCCGGGGCGGGTCATGAGCAAGGAGCAACTGGCGGCGCAGGTGTTTGGTCTGGACGAGGACGCAAGCCCGGACGCCATCGAGATTTATGTCCATCGCTTGCGAAAAAAACTCGACGGCCAGCCCGTGGCGATCGTGACCTTTCGTGGCCTGGGCTACTTGCTGGAAAGCCGTGATGCGTAAGCTCGACAGTTTGCGCGGGCGACTGCTCTGGCACCTGACGCTGATGTTGGTGGTGTTGATGCTGGCCAGCAGTTTGAGTGCCTGGTTCAACGGCCGCGAGGCTGCTGACACCGCTTACGACCGAACCCTGCTGGCTTCGGCGCGCACCATTGCGGCGGGCTTGTCGCAGCGAGATGGCAGCCTGAGCGCCGACGTGCCCTACGTCGCGCTGGACACGTTTGCCTATGACAGCGCCGGGCGGATCTACTACCAGGTCAATGACATTCATCAGCGCCTGATTTCAGGGTACGAAAACCTGCCAGCGCCGCCGCCCGGTACGTTACGGACTGACGATTACCCGGCGCTGGCGCGTTTTTATGATGGCCAGTATCGGGGGCAAAACGTGCGCGTAGTGAGTTTGCTCAAGGCCGTCAGCGAGCCGAACATGAACGGCATGGCTGAAATTCGGGTGGCAGAAACCGACGAGGCGCGGGTTGCGATGGCGCGCAGCCTGATGGCGGACACCGTGCTTCGTCTGGGCATGCTCGGGCTGGGCGCGCTGTTGGTGGTGTGGTTTGCCGTGAGCGCTGCGTTGCGTCCGCTGGAGCGTTTGCGCACTGCGGTGGAGGAGCGTGAGCCTGATGATTTGCGCCCTTTACCGTTAGTGCCGGTGCAGCGTGAGCTGTGGCCGCTGGTGCAGGCGCTCAACCACTTTACCGAGCGTTTGCGTGGGCAGTTTGAACGTCAGGCGCAGTTTATTGCCGATGCCGCCCACGAGCTAAGAACCCCGCTGGCGGTGCTCAAGGCCCAGCTTGAACTGGGCTTGCGCGCGCATGATCCGAACGTATGGCGCACGACGTTGACACAGGCGGTGCAGGGCACGGACAGGGTGACCCACTTGGCCAATCAATTGCTGTCGTTGGCGCGGGTGGAGAACGGAGCCCGGGCGATTGCCGAAGGCGGCGCGCAGTTACTGGATCTGAGCCAATTGGCGCGTGAGCTGGGCATGGCGATGGCGCCCCTGGCGCATGCGCGTGGCGTGGCGCTGGCACTTGAAGCGGACCGGCCTGTGTGGCTGCACGGCGAGCCCACCTTGCTCAACGAGTTGCTCAGTAACCTGATGGACAATGCGCTGGCCCACACACCCGTGGGCGGCAACGTGATTTTGCGCGTGACTGAACCTGCCGTGCTGGAGGTGGAAGATGACGGTCCGGGGATTCCCCATGAAGACCGTGAACGGGTATTCGAGCGGTTTTACCGACGAAATCCCTCTGTGGCGGGTTCAGGGCTTGGGCTGGCGATTGTGGGAGAGATCTGTCGCGCCCATCTGGCACACATCACTTTGCATGATGGCGCGCAAGGCGGGTTGAAAGTACGGGTCAGTTTTGTGTACGCCCAGCGCTGAAGGGGGGTGCTGAAGGGAGTTAAAGGCGGTGTGGCTCAGATGAACATGACGCGCGCGGCGTTCAGTTCTTCCTGCAGCTTGATGCTCATGCCATCAAGGCCCAGCCTTTTGAAGGCGGGCAGGGTGCTCAGCTCAAGATTCAAGAGGGCGGAATCGCCCTGCTTAAGGCAGAAAACCGTGGCGATTTGCACCAGGTCGATGTAATCCACTGCTGCGGATTCGCGAGAAAAGTCCAGATATTGGCCCGGCAGCTTGACCAGCATTTCAGGGAACTCCCAGACGCTCAGCAGTTTGTCGCCAATCAGCGGGTGGATGTTTTCGATGACATGGTTAAGGGAAACCGGGTCCGAGAGCAGTTCGTTGTGTTCTTCGGCGTAGGTCAGGATCGGCAGCACCCCGATTTGATGCACCAACCCGCCCAGCGCTGCTTGATCCGGTTTAAGGGAGGTGCAACGGCGGCACAAGGCGTAACAAATGCCGGCGATTTCGAGGCTTTGACGCCACACATCACGCATTTTGTTTTCAACCACCTCGGAGCGGGCATGGAAGATTTGCTCCATGACCAGCCCGATCGCGAGGTTGCTGCTGTAGTTGACACCCAATCGGGTGATGGCGGTGTGCAGGTTGGTGACCTCCTGAGCGGCGCGCAGCAGCGGGCTGTTCACCACTTTGATCAGGCGCGCTGACAGCGCGGTGTCACGGCCAATCACTTTGCTCAGGTTGCTGACGCTGATGTCGGGGTTTTCGGCGGCCTTGCGAATGTTCAACGCTACTTCGGGTAGCGTGGGCAGAACCAGGTCATCTTTGGTAATGGCCTGAATCAAATCCTTTTGGACCTTATGCGCCAGGTTGCTCATTTCTGTTCTCTAGGATGCTGCGTTTCAAGGTGTTGCAATTTAGCGCTGGATTTCGCGATCACGGTCCAGTTGATAAGGCAGATCCAGAAGGGTCAATTCAGGGCCTTGCGCATCACCCAGATGCACGTCGCCGGCGTGTGCTGCTTCAGATTGCAGGACAGCCAGCAGTTCAACGCCGTGCTCACTGCGGGCGCCGATCACGACTTCGCCAATGGCGCTGCTATGAGTCGGGGCAAACAGCGGAGTTCCCGGCAATGGCACCTCATTGAGGTCGAGCGACAAGCGGTAGAGGTGGCGCTTGAGTTTGCCCAGGTATTGCATGCGCGCCACGATTTCCTGACCTGTGTAACACCCTTTCTTGAAGCTTACGCCCCCCACGGCCTGCAGGTTGATCATTTGCGGAATGAACAGCTCGCGGGTCTGTTCCATCACCTGACCAATGCCGGCGCGTATTTGCCCGAGCAACCATTCATTGAGGTTTGCCTGAGGCAAGTGGGCGTGAAGTTCACGGGTGACGCTGTCGGCCTGATCGGCGGAGGCCCAGAGTTCTGCACGATTGTGGCTGGCGCGAATCGCGATCAAGCCGTTGGCACGCACGACGCTGTCGGTGTCGGCTGGCAGGTCGAGCCCGAGCCCGGCCAGCACTGCGTCTGCACCGGAGAGGCCGAAGCGTACCCAGTTAGCGCTGTCATCGGTGAGTTTGGACTTTGAGAAGACGGCGTACTTTTTCAGGTCGGCCAACTGTGGCTCAACCAGTTCCCGCGCCATGGCCAGCAAGCAGCCGTCGGGCTGAAGCAGGATACGGAAGCTCGATTGCATGCGGCCTTTTTGCGTGCAGCGCGCGCCCAGACTGGAGCGCGTGTCGCTCAAGTAGTTGAGATTGCAGGTCAGCTGCCCTTGTAAAAACTTGCTGGCGTCAGCGCCGATCACAGCAAGAACGCCTTCGTGGGTCAGGGTGCAGAAAAAAGCAGAGTCGGCCATGGTTCATCGCAGGTCAAAAAGTCTGAAGGACATCATAGAGGGGCGATCCTCAAATGGATAGTTCGCGCAGGACCTGTGGGGGCCCGACCAAAGCCGACTGGTCTATGTTGGAGCGGCCTGTATACTTGCGCTCTATTTGAGGAGCGCTCCATGGTCGAAGATGTTGAACTCAATCGTCTCTACTGGCACAGCCGTCGCGGCATGCTTGAACTGGACGTGCTGCTGGTGCCTTTCGTTAAAGAGGTGTATGCCACCCTCAATGATGTTGACCGCGAGTGCTATCGCAGGCTGCTTGAGTGTGAAGACCAGGACATGTTTGGCTGGTTCATGGAGCGCAGCGAGTCTGAGGACCCTGAGCTGCAGCGCATGGTTCGCATGATTCTGGATCGTGTCCAGCCTAAGTAAGTATTTCGAATGCC
This sequence comes from Pseudomonas lundensis, assembly GCF_015377145.2. Lineage (NCBI taxonomy): Bacteria > Pseudomonadati > Pseudomonadota > Gammaproteobacteria > Pseudomonadales > Pseudomonadaceae > Pseudomonas > Pseudomonas lundensis. The sequence continues at coordinate 3,634,698 of NZ_CP062158.2, read as the reverse complement.
GCTGGCGTGCTTCCGGGCACTTGCTGGCGGCGTATCTCGCAGCCCAGTCTTTGGCGCTGATCTCAATATGCCTTCTGTCGATTCCCCTCTGGGCCCGCATGCTCGGTGTTTTAGCGTGCCTGTCTCATGGGATTTGGGTGTGTCCACGGCATATTCGCTTGACTCACCCGACGGCTATTACGGGGTTGCGCCGTACGGCCGAGGGCTGGCAGCTATGGAGTCGCGCCACGGGTTGGCAAGCGGTGCAGTTGCGTCGTGACAGCATGGCGCTGCCGATGTTGGTGATTGTGCGCTTCAGCCGACGCGGGGAGCGCCGCGTGCGAGCGGTGTGCATTCCCCGCGACGCGCTGGCGCCCGATCAGCATAGGCGCTTGCGCGTACGGCTCAAGTTCAGTCGGCGTAGGTGGTTGGCACCAGAATAGTGTCCAGTGCTTCGGGCAACATGTCCGGGTAGTCCAGGGTGTAATGCAAGCCACGGGACTCCTTTCTCGCCATGGCGCTGCGGATCATCAATTCGGCGACTTGCGCCAAATTACGTAACTCGATCAGGTCGCGGCTCACTTTGTAGTTGCTGTAGAACTCGTCGATTTCATCCAGCAACAACCGCACGCGGTGTTGCGCGCGTTGCAATCGCTTGTTGGTGCGTACGATGCCCACGTAGTCCCACATAAAGCGCCGTAGCTCATCCCAGTTGTGGGCGATGATCACGTCTTCATCCGAGTCGGTGACCTGGCTGGCATCCCAACTGGGCAAGGCCACTGGAATGGCCACTTGTTGCAATTGCGAGAGGATGTTGTCAGCGGCTGCACGGCCGTATACGAAGCATTCCAGCAACGAATTGCTGGCCATTCGGTTGGCGCCGTGCAGGCCGGTGAAGCTGGTTTCGCCAATGGCATACAGGCCCGGGACGTCGGTTTGGCCATGGGCGTCAACCATCACGCCGCCGCAGGTGTAATGCGCGGCCGGGACGACCGGGATGGCCTGGCGGGTGATGTCGATGGAAAAGCCGAGGCAGCGCTCATACACCGTCGGAAAGTGGGTTTTGATGAATGTTTCGGACTGATGGCTGATGTCCAGGTAGACGCAATCAATGCCCAGGCGCTTCATCTCATGGTCAATGGCGCGGGCGACGATATCGCGAGGCGCCAGTTCACCGCGCGGATCAAAGCGGTGCATGAATCGCTCGCCATTTGGCAGTTTTAAATGCGCCCCTTCGCCGCGCAGGGCTTCAGTGATCAAAAAGCTTTTGGCTTGCGGGTGGTACAGGCAGGTAGGGTGAAACTGGTTGAACTCCAGATTCGCCACTCGGCAGCCCGAGCGCCAGGCCATGGCAATACCATCGCCACAGGCGCCATCCGGGTTGCTGGTATAGAGGTAGACCTTGGCGGCTCCGCCGGTCGCCAGAATGGTGAAGCGCGCCCCGAACGTGTCGACTTCCCCGCTGCTGCGATTGAGTACATAGGCGCCAAGGCAGCGATCGCCCTCCAGGCCCAGTCTGCGCTCGGTGATCAGGTCCACCGCTACCCGTTGTTCGAGCAGCTCAATGTTGGGCCGCTGCTGTGCCTGTTCGAGCAAGGTTTTGAAAATGGCCGCACCAGTGGCATCGGCGGCGTGGATGATGCGCCGATGACTGTGCCCGCCTTCCCGGGTGAGGTGAAACTCAAAACCGGCATGCTGCGGGTCGGCAGGTTCATCGCGGGTGAAGGGCACGCCTTGATCGATCAGCCACTGAATGGCTTCGCGGCTGTGTTCGACGGTGAAACGCACGGCGTCTTCATGACACAGCCCGCCACCGGCGTTAAGCGTGTCTTCGACATGGGATTGAACGGTGTCGGTATCATCCAGCACGGCGGCCACGCCACCTTGTGCCCAGAACGTCGAGCCATTGGCCAGATCGCCCTTACTCAGGACTGCAATGCGCAAATGGCTGGGCAGGGTAAGCGCGAGGCTCAAACCGGCAGCGCCGCTGCCAATCACCAGCACATCATGTTGAAAATGTTGGCTCATTCTTCTGACGTCCGCAAAAAAAGCGCCCACTAGTATATAGAGGGGGGGATCGGCACAATAGCCGGGCCTTTATGGCATTGTGAAACTACAGCGGGCACGAAGTGTGCCTCACTCGTGTGGGATCTGTATGCCGATTTGCAGAATTAATCTGCCAGAATCGTTCGGGCCCCAGGGGTGTAGAGCACCCTGACGATGCAGTGAAACAATGCGCGGCACCTCGCCGGAATATTGAACTTTTCCTACAGGCCAATGTTCCATAGAGGGTTGCCCATCATGAAGGGGAGCAGCGTTGGCTTTGAAGCGGAGCTTGCGGTACGGCTTCAGCAGGTAAATTCAACGACAAGATTATCGACGCAGCCGGCAAGGCCCGAGCTGCGTTTTCGTGCGTGCCAAATCCGAGTGCGCAGGAAACTTGCCAGGGGGAGAGAACTTTTGCGCAATGCCCGAGTCTATGTTTGCAAGCCTGATCACTTAGCAAAGCAATCTCCCTCTCGGTCTTATGAGGAGTATTCATGCTAACCCAGGAAGAGGATCAGCAGCTGGTCGAGCGCGTACAGCGTGGCGACAAGCGTGCATTTGATCTGCTAGTGCTGAAATACCAGCACAAAATTCTCGGGTTGATCGTGCGTTTTGTGCACGACACCCATGAAGCCCAGGACGTTGCACAAGAAGCCTTTATTAAGGCTTACCGGGCACTTGGTAATTTTCGCGGTGACAGCGCTTTCTATACCTGGCTGTACCGTATCGCCATTAACACGGCGAAAAACTACCTGGTATCACGCGGTCGACGTCCGCCTGACAGTGATGTGAGTTCTGAGGACGCTGAGTTTTACGATGGTGACCATGGCCTCAAAGATCTTGAATCGCCGGAGCGCGCATTGCTCCGTGACGAGATTGAAGGGACCGTTCATCGCACGATTCAGCTATTACCAGAAGATCTACGAACGGCGTTAACTTTACGCGAATTCGACGGTCTGAGTTACGAGGACATTGCGAGCGTCATGCAATGTCCGGTGGGTACCGTGCGCTCCCGGATTTTCCGCGCTCGGGAAGCCATCGATAAAGCCCTGCAACCTTTGTTGCAGGAAACCTGAGACAGCGGCGACAGCCAAGAGAGGAACCGCCATGAGTCGTGAAGCCCTGCAGGAATCGCTGTCCGCGGTGATGGATAACGAAGCGGACGAACTGGAACTACGTCGGGTGTTGAATGCCTTCGACGATGCGCACACACGTGATACCTGGTCGCGTTACCAGGTGGCCCGTGCGGCAATGCACAAGGATTTGATGATTCCACGGCTGGACATCGCATCGGCCGTATCGGCTGCATTGGCCGAAGAGCAAACCCCGGCCAAAGTGGCCCGTGGTCCCTGGAAGAGCATTGGCCGTCTGGCTGTTGCTGCTTCCGTGACTGTGGCAGTACTGGCAGGTGTAAGGCTTTACAACCAGGATGACATCGTGGGTGCGCAACTTGCCCAGCAAGGCAGCCAGCCAAGCATGAGCGCTCCGATGGTTAAAGGTCCTGCCGTATTGGCCAACTACAGCGAAAGCGCCGATCAGGCGACGGGTCCGATGGCTAACGGTGTACTGCAAGGCCAGTCCGGCTGGCAGGATCAGCGTTTACCCGGCTACCTGCGTCAGCATGCCCAGCAAGCCGCCATGAAAGGCACTGAAGGTGTCCTGCCATACGCTCGTGCCGCCAGCCTGGAAAACCGTTAAGACCACCATGCGCGTCCTCCCTCTGTTACCGCTGTTGCTCAGTGGCTGGTTTGCAGTACCAGCCCATGCCGATGAAGCCCGGGACTGGATTAAACGTCTCGGTCAGGCTGAGCAGCAGCAGAGCTATCAAGGCACTTTCGTCTACGAACGCAACGGTAGTTTTTCTACCCACAGCATCTGGCACTTGGTGCAGGATGGGAGCGTTCGTGAGCGCTTGCTGCAACTTGACGGCCCTGCGCAAGAGGTCGTTCGCACCAATGGTCGTACTGAATGTGTAACGGGCAAGCTGGTTTCCGGGCTCGCAGGGGTATCTGCAAGTGCGGTACGTAAACTGGATGCCGATAAAATCAGCAACTGGTACAGCGTCGCCAAGTCGGGTGATTCGCGCGTAGCAGGGCGGCCCGCTGCCATCATCTCACTGACCCCACGGGATCAGCACCGCTATGGGGTTGAGTTGTATCTGGATAACCAGACCGGTCTGCCGCTCAAGTCATTGTTACTCAATGACAAGGGACAGTTGCTGGAGCGCTTCCAGTTCACCGAACTCGATCCTCATGCGCCAGAGGTCACCTTGCTCAACCCCGGCGCTCAATGCCGTCAGATCGCTGCTCTGGAGCCCAAAGACCTTGTCGTCAAGCAAGTCAATAATTGGCACTCCGACTGGCTGCCTCCGGGTTTTGAATTGGTCAACAGCACCGTTCACCGTGATCCGAAGAGCAAATCCGAAGTCACCAGTCTCTTGTACGACGACGGTTTGACACGATTTTCTGTCTTTCTTGAGCCTCTCAATGGCGCTTCAGCCCCTGATACACGGGTCCAGCTAGGGCCTACTGCGGCGGTTTCAAGGCATCTCACCACCAATAATGGCGATATGCTCGCCACGGTGGTCGGGGAAATCCCGATCGGAACCGCTGAGCGCATTGCATTGAATATGCGCCCGGGTCAGGCCTCCACACAGGCCAAGCCATAGTGGTGCGCAGAAATGTCTGGTGAAGAATTTCATTTGCCAAACGTTTCATCTTTTTCTATAGGTCAGAGCCCTAAAGGCTCTGGCCTTGTTTGTTTTCGGGTATCCAAAATTAAGGTCTATGCTTTGACCTTGAACTTTGAATGCCAGCCGCTTAACTCTGCTTGCTATTAACGGGAGCTGTATGTCGATGCCTCGATTGAAAAATTACTTACCCATTTTTGCGGCCGTGATGATGCTAGGGCAGGCAGTCCCGGCCCTGGCAGATGCGCCGGTGGTGCAACTGCCGGACTTTACGCAATTGGTGGAACAGGCTTCCCCAGCGGTCGTCAACATCAGTACCACGCAGAAACTCCCGGAACGTCGCGTCTCCAACATGGGGCAAATGCCAGATCTGGAAGGCTTGCCGCCAGGCCTGCGTGACTTCTTCGAACGCAGTATTCCGCAGCCACCGCGCAGCGGCGGCGGGCGTCAGCGCGAGGCCCAGTCCCTGGGTTCGGGTTTCATCATTTCTCCTGACGGGTACATCCTGACCAACAATCACGTGGTGGCCGATGCGGATGAAATCATCGTTCGCCTGTCAGACCGCAGTGAAATGAAAGCGAAACTAATCGGCACTGATCCGCGCTCCGACGTGGCGCTACTCAAAATCGAAGGCAAAAACCTGCCCGTGCTTAAACTCGGCAAGTCTCAAGATTTGAAGGCTGGCCAATGGGTGGTTGCCATCGGTTCACCGTTTGGTTTCGATCACACAGTGACCCAAGGCATCATCAGCGCCATCGGCCGTAGCCTGCCGAACGAAAGCTATGTGCCGTTCATCCAGACCGACGTGCCCATCAACCCCGGTAACTCGGGCGGCCCATTGTTCAACCTGGCCGGTGAAGTGGTCGGGATCAACTCCCAGATCTACACCCGCTCAGGCGGCTTTATGGGCGTGTCGTTCGCAATCCCTATCGATGTGGCGATGGACGTGTCCAACCAGCTCAAAAGCGGTGGCAAGGTCAGCCGTGGCTGGCTGGGCGTAGTGATTCAGGAGGTCAACAAAGACCTGGCTGAATCCTTCGGTCTGGAAAAACCCGCCGGTGCGCTGGTGGCCCAGGTACTGGAAGACGGTCCGGCTGCCAAAGGCGGGCTTCAAGTGGGGGATGTGATCCTCAGCATGAACGGTCAGCCGATTGTCATGTCAGCCGATTTGCCGCATCTGGTAGGCGCACTCAAGGCCGGCAGCAAGGCAAGCCTTGAAGTCGTGCGCGACGGCAAGCGTAAAACCCTCGACCTGACCGTGGGCGCGATCCCCGATGAAGGCAAGGAAATGGATTCGCCAAGCGGCGCAGAGCGCAGCAGCAACCGTCTGGGCGTTTCTGTGGCGGACTTGAGTGACGAGCAGAAGAAAACCAACGACATCAAAGGTGGCGTGATCATCAAGGATGTTCAGGATGGCCCGGCTGCCTTGATTGGTCTGCGTCCAGGCGACGTCATCACGCACCTGAACAACCAAGCGATCAGCGATGCCAAGCAGTTCACTGAAATTGCCAAGGCATTGCCGAAAAACCGTTCGGTGTCGATGCGCGTCCTGCGTCAAGGCCGTGCCAGTTTCATTACTTTCAAACTGGCAGAGTAAGCAGTGCGCTCGCTTGGGGTGAGGGAGGTCATCTCCACCTGAGGTGAGCACTGCACAACAAAAAAGCCCGTATCAAGTGATACGGGCTTTTTTTGTGCGGCGTGTTATTTCTTTTTTTGCTTGGGAATTCTGACGAGCTGCGTGTTGGAGTACATGTCATGCCAGGTGCGTTTTTGCTTGTCGATCAATGACCAGAAAAAACCGAGCCCGAAACATAACCACGAGCCGATGGACACAATAAAACGCAACAGCGCCTGCCACAGGCTGATAGCTGTTCCGTCTGCGTTCTGAACACGAACCCCCCACACTTGCATGCCCAGGGTTTGCCCGGAGTGGGTCCAGAACTTGGCAAAGAAGCCGAACAAGACAAAAAACAGCAGTGTCGACAGCAGCGGATCGCCGTCAAGGGCACCGGCTTCAGACAAGGCACGCATTTTAGCCTCGCCGATAAAAGCCATCATGATCAGTTTGTAAAGGAACGTGGTGACGATCATCAGCGCCGTGCACAACAAAAAATCGTAGAACATGGCTGCCAGGCGGCGCCCCAGTCCAGCGGCGGGAAACGCGCCTTGAGGGCTTAACGGTTGTTTCAACATGGCAGGGTCTCTAAAAGAAAAAAGCCATCTTACGGAATTGCGCCCATAAAAAAGCCTCTGATGTCACCATCAGAGGCTTTTCTGTACGAGAACGTTAAGCTTCGGCTTGAACTTCGTCAGCCTGCATGCCTTTTTGGCCCTGCACGGCGATGAAGGTGACTTTCTGGCCTTCTTTCAGGCTCTTGAAGCCGTTGCCCTGAATGGCGCGGAAGTGCACGAACAGATCCGGTCCGCTTTCAGGCGTAATAAAACCAAAACCTTTCTCATCGTTAAACCACTTAACGGTACCGCTCTGACGTTGGGACATTTCTTAATTCCTTGACGCTAACAATTAATGACAGTCTCTTTCACCTGAAAGAGTACTGGTGCTGGGTTGCAGGAAAGTAAGAGACGTCGAACGGGTTGTAGCAAACTTAGAGCTACTGCCCAGGTCACGATTCCAGCGACCCATGCAAACACAGTGGGCAAACTCTACGACAACTTAGACGATAAAAACAAGCCCCGAAAATAAACCGTCTATCCCTGATTTTCAGAGGCCCCGGCGCTTTTTTACAGCACAGTGACGGTATAGAAAGGTTCAATTATTTTCGACATTAAGTGCACGCTTTCACTATCGAAAGTTTGCACGGTAATGGGGCAGTTGCATGACACGCGCATGGCGTAAACATGCAACTGTGTAACTTCCAGTGAAGCGTTTAACCTCTGTAATAACGCTGCGGTACAAACGGCATTTTGGACACTTTCATCGCGACTCGCTTAGCACGCACGATTGCCCATACTTCGGTGTCCATAGGCGCATGCTCCACGTCCAGATAGCCCATGGCGAGCGGGGCTCCTAGCGTCGGACCAAACCCACCGCTGCACACCTGGCCAATAACAGTGCCTTCAGCATCCACAATCTCGGCTCCTTCGCGCACGGGTGTTCGCTCTTGGGGCAGCAGGCCGACCCGTTTGCGTGCAACGCCGCCTTGTTGTTGGGCGAAGATTGTTTCTGCCCCCGGGAAGCCGCCTGCACGAGGCCCGTCTGCGCGGCGCGCCTTTGAAATGGCCCACAGCAAACTGGCTTCAATCGGTGTGGTGGCTTCATTCATGTCATGGCCGTACAGGCACAACCCGGCTTCGAGTCGCAGCGAGTCCCGCGCACCCAGGCCGATGGCCTTGACTTCGGGTTGGTCGAGCAAATGACGCGCCAGTGCTTCAGCTTGTTCGCGCGGTACTGAAATCTCAAAACCGTCCTCACCGGTATAGCCAGAGCGACTGACGTAGCAGTCCGCGCCCATCAGTTTGACCGGGGCAAACTGCATGAACGTCATCTTGGCTACATCCGGCGCCAAACGCGCCAGCACGTGGACTGCATCGGGACCTTGCAAGGCGAGCAGTGCGCGAGATTCAAACAGCGGTTCAATCTCGCAGCGATCGCCCAAGTGTTGACGCAGATGCGCGAGGTCCTGTTCCTTGCAGGCGGCGTTGACCACCAGAAACAACGTGTCATTGCCCAGATTGGCCACCATCAGGTCATCCAGAATGCCGCCTTGCTCGTTGGTAAACATGGCATAGCGCTGCATGCCCACCGGCAGGTCGAGGATATCCACCGGGACCAGCGTCTCCAGGCCTTGGGCTGCTTGCGCACCGCGCAGCCGGATCTGGCCCATGTGCGAGACATCGAACAACCCGGCGTGCTCACGGGTGTGTAAATGCTCCTTCAGTACGCCCAGCGGGTATTGCACCGGCATGTCATAGCCGGCAAACGGCACCATGCGCGCGCCTAGCTCCAGGTGAAGGGCGTGCAGCGGGGTTTTAAGCAGGGGTTCGGTAGACATTCATGACTCCTTGAAAATCAGCACTCAATAATGTTGACGGCCAGGCCGCCGCGGGCCGTCTCTTTGTATTTGCTTTTCATGTCGGCGCCGGTCTGGCGCATGGTGCGGATCACTTTATCCAGCGAAACAAAATGCTGGCCGTCGCCGCGCAGGGCCATGCGTACAGCGTTGATGGCTTTCACTGAACCCATGGCGTTGCGCTCGATACAAGGCACTTGTACCAGACCGCCAATGGGGTCGCAGGTCAGCCCCAGGTTGTGTTCCATGCCAATTTCGGCGGCGTTTTCGACTTGCTGCACCGTGCCGCCGAGCACCTCGCACAAGGCACCTGCGGCCATGGAGCACGCCACGCCGACTTCACCCTGGCAGCCCACTTCGGCCCCGGAAATCGACGCGTTTTCTTTGTACAAAATGCCGATGGCCGCCGCCGTCAGCAAAAAGCGCACCACGCCGTCTTCATTGGCGCCACCGATAAAGCGCATGTAGTAATGCAGCACCGCCGGAATAATGCCGGCCGCGCCGTTGGTCGGGGCCGTGACCACGCGGCCACCGTTGGCGTTTTCTTCGTTCACCGCCAGCGCGTACAGGTTGACCCAGTCGAGCACCGACAACGCGTCGCGCAATGAGGCTTCAGGGTGAGCGCATAACTGACGATGCAAGGCCGCCGCCCGACGTTTGACCTTCAACCCGCCAGGCAGAATGCCTTCATGTCGACAGCCCGCGCTGACGCAGTCCTGCATCACTTGCCAGATGTTCAGCAACCCGCTACGGGTCTCGGCTTCGGGTCGCCACGCCCGCTCGTTGGCCAGCATGACCTGGCTGATCGACAGGTGGTGGGTGACGCAGTGGCGCAACAGGTCTTTGGCGGTCTTGAACGGGTATGTGAGTTCGGTGCTGTCCTCGACGATCCGGTCAGCGCCCGCCGCCCCTTCGTCCACCACAAAGCCGCCCCCCACCGAGTAATACTCGCGGCTGCGGATCTGAATGCCAGCGTCGTCCAGGGCGCGAAAAATCATGCCGTTCGGGTGATAGGGAAGGGGTTTACGAATCATCGCCAGGTGCAGCTTTTCGTTGAACTCGATGCTGTGGCGGCCCAGCAGGTTGAGGTGGCCGCTGTGGCGAATCGTGGCCAGACGTTCGTCCACGGTGTCCGTATTGACGGTGTCCGGGTGTTCGCCTTCGAGCCCCAGCAGCACCGCCTTGTCACTGCCGTGACCTTTGCCGGTGGCCCCGAGCGAGCCATACAGTTCCACTTTGACGCAGGCGGTTTGTTGCAATAACGCATCACGCTGCAACCCTTCAACAAACCGCGCAGCGGCCCGCATGGGACCAACGGTGTGTGAGCTGGAAGGGCCGATGCCAATTTTGAACAGGTCGAACACGCTTAACGACATGGGGTTCTCCGGTTTCTTATAAAAGGATTGGCATAAGGTCAATGCTCCCGCCGCACCGGTTTAAATCGCTGCGGCGGGAACTGAGGGGGTGTCAGGCCTCCTGATAGCTCTCGATTGACGGGCAGGCGCAGACCAGATTGCGATCGCCGAAGACGTTGTCGACACGCCCCACTGGCGGCCAGTATTTGCCTTCGATCAACGACTCGACCGGGTACACCGCCTGTTCGCGGCTGTACGGGTGGGTCCATTCGCCGACCATTTCCGCTGCCGTGTGCGGGGCGTTTTTCAGCGGGTTGTCTTCTTTGTCCAGCGTGCCGTTTTCTACCGCGCGGATTTCTTCACGGATGCGGATCATGGCGTCGCAGAAGCGATCCAGTTCGTGTTTGGACTCACTTTCGGTAGGTTCGATCATCAGCGTGCCGGCCACCGGGAACGACATGGTTGGCGCGTGGAACCCAAAGTCGATCAGGCGCTTGGCCACGTCATCCACGCTGATCCCGCTGCTGTCTTTGAGCGGGCGCAGGTCGAGGATGCATTCGTGTGCCACCAGTCCGTTGCTGCCCGAATACAGCACGGGGTAGTGCTCTTCGAGGCGACGGGCGATGTAGTTGGCATTGAGAATGGCCATTTGCGACGCGCGCTTGAGCCCTTCGCCGCCCATCATGCGGATGTACATCCAGGTAATGGGCAGAATGCTCGCGCTGCCAAACGGCGCGGCGCACACGGCGCCCTGTGTGCGAGGCAAGCTGGCATGGCCTGGCAAGAAGGGGGTCAGGTGCGACTTGACGCCAATCGGGCCGACGCCCGGACCGCCACCGCCGTGGGGGATGCAAAAGGTCTTATGCAGGTTGAGGTGAGACACGTCGCCCCCGAACTTGCCCGGCGCGCACAAGCCCACCATCGCATTCATGTTGGCGCCGTCGATGTACACCTGACCGCCGTTGTCGTGAATGATGCCGCAGATTTCGCGGATACCTTCTTCGAACACGCCGTGGGTCGACGGGTAGGTAATCATCAGTGCCGCCAGATGTTCACGGTGCTCGATGGCCTTGGCGCGCAGGTCTTCAATGTCAACGTTGCCACGGGCGTCGCAGGCCGTAACCACCACGCGCATGCCCGCCATGTTGGCGGTTGCCGGGTTGGTGCCATGGGCCGAGGACGGGATCAGGCAAATGTCGCGGCGCTCGTCGCCACGGCTCTGGTGGTAGGCACGTATGGCCAATAGCCCGGCGTATTCGCCCTGTGAACCGGCGTTGGGTTGCAGGGAAATGGCGTCATAACCGGTGGCAGCGCACAGCATGGCCTCCAGTTCAGTCGTGAGCTGCTGGTAGCCCTGACTTTGTTCGGCCGGTGCAAACGGGTGCAGGTTGCCGAACTCGGCCCAAGTGACCGGGATCATCTCGCTGGCCGCGTTGAGTTTCATGGTGCAAGAGCCCAGCGGAATCATGGTGCGATCCAGTGCCAGATCCTTGTCTGCCAAACGACGCAGGTAGCGCATCAGTTCAGTTTCAGAGTGATAACGGTTGAACACCGGGTGGCTGAGGATTGGCGATTGGCGCAGCAGGGCAGGCGGCAGGGTGCTGCTCACGGTGGCGGCCAGCGTGTCGACGTCTGGCAGCGCTTGACCCTCGGCTGCGAGCAGGGCCCACAGCGCAGTGACATCGGACGGGCCGCAGGTTTCATCCAGCGACACCCCCAGACGCTCGTCATCCACCACGCGCAGGTTGATGTGTCTGGCGTGTGCCTTGGCATGCAGGGCCGCTGTTCTGGAGCCGGTGTGCAGGGTCAGGGTGTCGAAAAATTCGATCTGCTCGACATTGAGCCCCAGTGCAGTCAGGCCCTTGGCCAGAATGGCCGTGAGCTGATGAACGCGCCGGGCGATTTGAGTCAGGCCTTGAGGGCCATGGTAGACGGCGTACATGCTGGCCATGTTGGCCAGCAACACTTGTGCCGTGCAGATATTGCTCGTGGCCTTCTCGCGGCGGATGTGTTGCTCGCGGGTTTGCATGGCCAGACGCAGGGCAGGTTTACCGTGACGATCCACCGACACACCCACCAGGCGCCCCGGCATGTCGCGTTTGAACGCATCACGGGTGGCGAAATACGCCGCGTGCGGGCCGCCGAAGCCCAAGGGCACGCCAAAACGCTGGGCGCTCCCGATGGCCACATCGGCGCCGAATTCCCCCGGAGGGGTCAGCAGGGTCAGGGCCAGCAAGTCAGCGGCCACGGCCACCAGTGCGTGGGTGGCGTGAAAACGCTCGACCAGCTCGCGGTAGTCGAACACATCGCCGTTGCTCGCCGGGTATTGCAGCAGCGCGCCGAAGAACGGAGACAGGTCGCTCAGACCGCGCTCGTCGCCCACCACCACTTCGATGCCCAGCGGTTCGGCACGGGTGCGCAGCACGTCGAGGGTTTGCGGGTGGCAATGGCGCGAAGCAAAGAATGCGCGGCCGGATTTGTTTTTGCTCAGGCGTTTACAGAAGGTCATGGCCTCGGCCGCCGCAGTGGCTTCGTCGAGCAACGACGCGTTGGCAATCGGCAGGCCGCTGAGGTCGCTGATCAGGGTCTGGAAATTGAGCAGTGCTTCCAGGCGGCCTTGGGAAATTTCTGGTTGATAGGGGGTGTAGGCCGTGTACCACGCCGGGTTTTCCAGCAGGTTGCGCAAGATCGGCGCGGGCGTGTGGCAGTTGTAATAGCCCTGGCCGATGTAGGTCTTGCACAGCTGGTTTTTGCCGGCGATGGCTTTGATCGAGGCCAGTGCATCGGCTTCGCTTTGCCCGGCGGGCAGGTTCAGAACGCTGGTGCCCTTGATGCTTTCGGGGATCACGCTGGCGCTCAGGGCCTCTAGCGAGTCAAAACCCAGCGTGGCGAGCATGGCGTGCTCGTCGGCCTGATCCGGGCCGATGTGGCGCGCGATGAATTCGTTGGCGGTGCTCAGGTTAATGGTCATGGCGCTGTCCTCAGGCTTGGGCATTGGCTTTGATCAGGCGGTCATAGGCGTCCTGATCCAGCAACTGGCTGACGGCGTTGGCGTGCGCCGGCTTGAACCGGAAGAACCAGCCTTCGCCCAACGGATCTTCGTTGACCACTTCGGGGCTGCTGTCGAGCGCCGGGTTAACCTCCAGCACCTCACCGTCCAGCGGCATGTACACGCCGCTGGCGGCTTTGACCGACTCAACGGTGGCCGCTTCTGCGCCTTTTTCGTAAAACTGCAACTCGGGCAGTTGCACAAACACCACATCACCCAGAGCGTTTTGCGCAAACGCGGTAATGCCCACGGTCACGCTGCCATCGGCTTCGGCGCGCAGCCATTCGTGGTCTTCAGTAAAACGCAATTCGCTCATGGAAACTCCTCAAGGCCAGACTCGTCTGGTGGTCGCAGTTAAATGCTCGTGCAAGATCGAGCGCATTGAGGTTTGCTCTGCAAGATGGCTGCCACAATCAATAAACGTTTATTTATCAAGTGGTTATGGGTTTCAGGATGGAATGTGGAGGATGAGTGTGTAGCGAAATCGCTACACCGCAACCGGGTTTAAAAAAACGAAGGGGATCAAAGCCTTGCAGCACTGCGTCGGCCTTTGGCTGTAGCGAATTCGCTACACTGGAACGAAATCAATACGGCCGGGCGGTGGGCATCGACGCCACCTACATCGTGTCAACGTCGAGTAGAACGCGGGTTGTATGAAGGGGCAGGCAACCTTCAGGTCTTGTCGGGGATCCCGTATTTTCGCAGGCGGTGGGCGATGGCGGTGTGGCTGGTTTGCAGGCGGCTGGCCAGTTGGCGGGTCGAGGGGTAGCTGACGTAGAGCTTTTCCAGCAGGGCTTTTTCGAAGCCTTCAACGGCGTGCTCCAGGGTTTCGACGTCTGCGTCGCTTTGGCGTGCGACGGAGGTTCCGGCAATGTCGAGGTCGCCAATGTCGACCACGCTGCTTTCGCAGATGGCCGCGGCGCGGAAGATCACGTTTTGTAATTGGCGAACGTTCCCCGGCCAGCGGTTACCCAGCAAGGCCGGGTACGTACCGGGCGCCAGGCGACACACCGGACGCTGTATTTGAGTGCAGGCCTGCTGCATAAACGTGCGCGCCAGCAGCAGGATGTCCTGGCCCCGCTCACGCAAAGGAGGCACTTCGATGTTGAGCACGTTCAGCCGATAGAACAGGTCTTCGCGAAACGTGCCTTCGTTGACCATTTTTTCGAGGTTGCGATGAGTAGCGCTGAGGATGCGGACATTGACCTTTACTTCGCGCTCGCCGCCCACACGGCGGAAACTGCCGTCATTCAAAAACCGCAGCAATTTGGCTTGCAGGTAGGGCGACATCTCAGCGATTTCATCCAGAAACACCGTACCGTTGTTGGCCAATTCCATCAGCCCCGGCTTGCCGCCCCGTTGTGCGCCGGTAAAGGCGCCGGGGGCGTAGCCGAACAGCTCGCTTTCGGCCAGGTTTTCCGGCAATGCCGCGCAGTTGAGGGCCAAAAACGGTGCGCCGACGCGATCGCTGATGGCATGACACGCGCGGGCGACCAGTTCTTTGCCGGTGCCGGTTTCGCCCTGAATCAACAGCGGCGCATCCAGAGCGGCGACGCGTTGGGCTCGTGCCTTCAGGGTACGTATTGCGGGCGACTCACCCAGCAAGGCATCAAACCCCTCGGCGTGGTCGTGATGCAGCGCGGCCAGACGTTCACCGATGCGGCTGGGCTGATACAGGGTCAACAAAGCCCCCGCGTCGGTAATCGGCGTGGCATCGAGCATCAGCGGGTGGCCGTTGAGCGTGACTTCACGCAGGGGCAAGCGAAAGCCGTTTTCCAGCAAGGCGCTCAGCAAGTCGGGATCGGTGAACAACTCGCCAATGCTTTCGCCGGCAGGTTCGCGGCCATACAGCGAGACCAGCGCCGGATTGGCCAGCAGCACATGGCCTTCACTGTCCAGGGCCAGCACCGGATCGGTCATGGCGGCCAGCAGGGCATCGAGTTGCAGGTGCCGACGCTGCCCCGGGAGGATGTCCACCACCATCACCGACTGCACGCCCTGAACCCGGAACAGCGCTTCACGCAACTCATCGAGCACGTGCGGGCTCAAGGTCGGGGCATCGATATACACGTTGGGGGGGATCATCTCCACGGCGTCGAGATTGAGATGGCGTGCCCCCAGCAGTGCCAGCACTTCCTGGGTAATACCGACGCGGTCAATAAAGCTGACATGGATACGCATGAGAACGGGGAACACTGTAGGCCGGGAGACGGCCAGTATGCCTTGGGCGAGGCAACAGAACAAAGAGACGCGTCCTGTAGCGGCTGGCGCAGCCTGCGGCAGCGGCTACAGGCAGGATCAGTCCAGATGATCGAGGTTAATCGGGTCACCGGGTTTGTGGTTAAGCTGGGCCAGCACATCCGAAAACATCTTGTTGTAGTAACCGTGCATCGAACGGATGTCAGCGGTCTTGGGAATGCCATGTTTGACGGCAATCTGAAAGGCATCGTGGGCAAAATTGAAGGCCACGTCTTTAGGCAGCGTGAATGAATCCTTGAAATCCTTTCCGTTGATCTGACCGTGCATGTCGAACTGCATGGACTTGCCTTCCTTGGGATCCTGAACGACCTGGTAATCAATCTTGATGTCATACCCGAAATCGCCCGGTTGCAGCGGTTCGCGGTGGATATGCAGGTGACCGGGTTCGAACGAGGCCATAGGGTGACTCCTTGGGCAGGGGGTTAAAGGGCAGGCCCGAAAGCCCGCCCCGTGGTTCAGAAGTAGGTAATACCAGATTTTTCAGTGCTGACGCGAGTACCGGCTTTGCCCTGAACGATGGCCTCGATATCGGCCAGGGCGCCAATGACGGCGGTTTTGCCTGTTTTACGGGCAAACTCACAGGCCGCTTCCACTTTTGGCCCCATGGAGCCTGAGGCGAAGCCGAGTTTTTCCAGCTCGTCAGGGTGCGCCTGGGAAATGCCCTTCTGGGTTGGCTTGCCCCAGTCAATAAAGGCGGCATTGACGTCAGTGGCAATGACCAACAAGTCGCTGTCCAGTTGCTGCGCCAGCAGGGAAGAGGCCAGATCCTTATCGATCACCGCCTCAATACCTTGCAGCTTGCCGTCTTCGCCATACATGGTCGGAATGCCGCCACCGCCCGCGCAGATCACGATGGTGCCTTTTTCCAGCAGCCATTTGATCGGACGGATTTCAAAGATGCGTTTTGGTTTAGGGCTGGGCACCACGCGGCGGAACTTGTCGCCATCGGGGGCAATGTTCCAGCCTTTTTCAGCGGCCAGGCTTTTGGCTTCGGCTTCGCTGTACACCGGGCCGATCGGCTTGGTCGGGTTCTGGAAGGCCGGGTCTTTGGGGTCCACTTCCACCTGGGTCAACAACGTGGCGAAGGGCGCGTCCTGCGGCAACAGATTGCCCAGTTCCTGCTCGATCATGTAGCCGATCATGCCTTCAGTTTCAGCACCCAGCACGTCCAGCGGGTAAGGGCTGACGGCGGTGTAGGCGGCAGCTTGCAGGGACAGCAGACCCACTTGCGGGCCGTTGCCGTGGGCGACGACCAGTTCATTGCCAGTGGCGATGCGGGCGATTTGGGCAGTGGCGGTGCGGATGTTTTCGCGTTGATTCTCGGCAGTCATGGGTTGACCGCGACGCAGGAGGGCGTTACCGCCCAGTGCAACGACGATACGCATAGGTATTTCCTTAATAGAAGGGAAGTTCACAACAGCCGGGTTGTGCCGGAGCAGGCGAGTCCGCTCCGGCAGCCATGCACGTCCTTAGATATCAGCCAGGGCTGCAACCAGGATTGCCTTGATGGTGTGCATGCGGTTTTCGGCTTGTTCAAAGGCAATGTTGAAGGGAGATTCAAACACTTCCTCGGTCACTTCAATGCCGTCTTTGAGGTTTGGATGGTGCTCAGCCACATCTTTACCGACCTTGGTTTCACAGTTGTGGAACGCTGGCAGGCAGTGCATGAACTTCACACGGATATTTTCGGCGGCTTTGATCAGGTCCATGTTGACCTGGTAAGGCAGCAGCAGTTTGATGCGTTCGTTCCAGGCTTCAACCGGCTCGCCCATCGACACCCAGACGTCGGTGTGGATGAAGTCCACGCCTTTGACGGCTACTTTAGGGTCTTCGGTCAGGGTGATTTTGGCACCGCTTTCCTTGGCGAATTCCTGGCATTGCTTAACGAACGACTCTTCTGGCCACAGGGCTTTAGGGGCGGCGATGCGCACGTCCATGCCCAGTTTGGCGCCGATCAGCAGCAGCGAGTTACCCATGTTGTTGCGGGCGTCGCCCAGGTAGGCGTAGCTGATGTCGTGCAGAGGCTTGTCGCTGTGTTCGCGCATGGTCAGCACGTCAGCGATCATTTGCGTCGGGTGGAATTCAGCGGTAAGGCCGTTGAACACCGGTACGCCAGCGTACTTGGCCAGTTCTTCAACGATTTCTTGCGCAAAGCCACGGTATTCGATGGCATCAAACATGCGGCCCAGAACGCGGGCGGTGTCTTTCATGCTTTCTTTGTGGCCGATCTGCGAAGAAACCGGGTCGATGTAGGTGACGTGGGCGCCTTGGTCGTGAGCGGCCACTTCGAACGCGCAACGGGTACGGGTCGACGTTTTTTCAAAGATCAGCGCAATGTTTTTGCCTTTGAGGTGCGGCTCTTCAGTACCGGTGTACTTGGCGCGCTTGAGATCACGAGACAGGTCCAGCAGGTAGTGCAGTTCGCGTTGGGTGTGGTGCACCAAGCTGAGCAGGCTGCGGTTTTTCATGTTAAACGCCATGGGAATCTCCTGGGTTTCTGGTAACCGGCTTGCGCCGCCCGGTTCGGGGCTGGCGCAAGCATTCAAAGGGATGAATTAATAGTCAATCGGGTCGCGGATGATTGGGCAGGTCATGCAGTGACCGCCGCCACGGCCGCGTCCCAGCTCAGAGGCGCTGATGGTGATGACTTCCACACCGGCCTTGCGCAGCAGGGTGTTGGTGTAGGTGTTGCGGTCGTAACCGATCACCACGCCAGGCTCCAGTGCCACAACGTTGTTGCCGTCGTCCCACTGCTCGCGTTCTGCCGCGAAGGAGTTGCCGCCGGTCTCAACCACACGCAGGGCTTTAACGCCCAGCGCTTTGGCGACCACATCCAGGAAGCTGCTTTCTTCACGTCGAACGTCAATGCCGCCCTGTTTGCTCTCGTCCGGGTACAGCGAGAAGGCAACAATTTGGTTCACGACTTCAGGGAAGATGGTGACCAGATCGCGGTCGCAGAAGCTGAACACGGTGTCCAGGTGCATCGCGGCGCGGGATTTAGGCATACCGGCAACGATCACGCGTTCCACGGCTTTGTTCTTGAACAGGTTCTGCGCCAGTTGGCCAATGGCCTGACGCGATGTACGTTCGCCCATACCGATCAGTACCACGCCTTTGCCGATTGGCATCACGTCGCCACCTTCAAGGCTGGCGTTGCCGTGGTCCAGAGTCGGGTCGCCGTACCAGATCTGGAAGTCGGCGTTGGTGAACTCAGGGTGGAACTTGTAGATCGCGGTGGTCAGCAGGGTTTCCTGACGACGCGCTGGCCAGTACATCGGGTTCAGTGTCACGCCACCGTAGATCCAGCAGGTGGTGTCACGGGTGAACTGGGTGTTGGGCAGCGGTGGCAGGATAAAGCTGGTGTGACCGAGGAAGTCACGGAACATCTCGATGGTTTTGCCACCGAAGCTGTCTGGCAGGTCGTCGGCCGACACACCACCGATCAGGTACTCAGCCGCTTTGCGTGGCTCAAGGCTTTTGATCCAGGCTTTGACTTCGTGCACCAGACCCACACCCACCTGATTGGGGGTCACTTTGTGGTCAAGAATCCAGTCCAGTGCTTCAGGCATCGCCACGATGTCGGTCAGCAGGTTGTGCATTTCCAGTACATCGATACCGCGCTCGCGCATCTTGGTCACGAAATCGAAGTGGTCGCGCTTGGCCTGGTTGACCCACAACACGTCATCAAACAGCAGCTCGTCGCAGTTGTTTGGCGTCAGGCGCTGGTGAGCCAGGCCAGGGGAGCAAACCATCACTTTGCGCAGTTTGCCGGCTTCGGAATGTACGCCGTATTTCACTTTTTCCGTGGTCATTACAGTCAACCTCCAAAGTACATAAACAGGGACTTACAGGGTCAGGAAGCCGTCGTACAGTCCATAGGCCGCCACCAGGGCGCCGATGATGACGGCAGCAAAAATCACTTTTTCAATGCTGGTAAACACTTGCTGGCCTGTCTCGCGTTTAGCCTTGGCGAAGAAGATCGCGCCAGGTGCGTACAGCAGGGCCGATAGCAGCAGGTATTTCAGGCCGCCGGCATACAACAGCCACACGGCGTAGATCAGGGCGATGCCGCCGATGATCAGGTCTTTCTTGCGTTCTGCCAGTGCGTTCTCGTAGGTCTCGCCGCGCACCGCCAGCAGCAGGCCGTAAGCCGCCGACCAGAGGTAAGGCACGAGGATCATCGAGGTCGCCAGGTAGATCAGCGACAGGTAAGTGCTGGCCGAGAACAGGGTGATAACCAGGAACACCTGCACCATGGCGTTGGTCAGCCACAGGGCATTGACCGGTACATGGTTGGCGTTTTCCTTTTTCAGGAAGGCCGGCATGGTGTGGTCTTTGGCGGCCGAGAACATGATTTCGGCGCACAGCAGGACCCACGACAGCAGGGCACCCAGCAGCGAGATGATCAAACCGACGCTGATCAGCACCGCGCCCCAGTGACCGACCACATGCTCAAGCACGGCCGCCATCGAAGGGTTTTGCAGTTTGGCCAGTTCGGGCTGAGTCATGATGCCCAGCGACAGCACGTTCACCAGTACCAGCAACAGCAGCACGGTGATGAAGCCGATCACAGTGGCTTTACCCACGTCCGAACGTTTCTCGGCACGGGAAGAGAAGATGCTCGCGCCTTCGATACCGATGAACACCCAGACGGTGACCAGCATCATGTTGCGCACTTGGTCCATCACGCTGCCCAGATCAGGGTTTTTCAGGCCCCAGATGTCACTGGTGAAGATGTCCAGTTTGAAAGCGAAGACCGCGATCAGAATGAACAGGATCAGCGGCACAACCTTGGCCACCGTGGTCACCAGGTTGATGAACGCTGCTTCCTTGATGCCGCGCAGAACGAGGAAGTGAACGGCCCACAGCAGGACCGACGCGCCGATGATCGCGGCGGGGGTGTTGCCTTCACCAAAGATCGGGAAGAAATACCCCAGCGTACTGAACAGCAACACAAAGTAGCCGACGTTGCCCAACCAGGCACTGATCCAGTAACCCCAGGCGGATGAGAAACCCATGTAATCGCCAAAACCGGCCTTGGCATAGGCGTAGACGCCGCCGTCGAGGTCGGGTTTGCGGTTAGCGAGGGTCTGGAAGACAAAAGCGAGGGTTAGCATACCGACTGCGGTGATTGCCCAACCAATAAGTACGGCTCCAACATCGGCACTTGCTGCCATGTTTTGAGGTAGCGAAAAAATACCGCCACCAATCATTGAGCCGACTACCAGAGCAACCAACGCACCCAATCGTAGTTTTCCGGGAGTATCAGACATTTGTGTTAACTCCAATCCAGGAGAAGTGAGGCCTTAAGATAATTCCGTTGATATTTCAGCCGTTTGACTTAGATCAGGGCATTACTACATTCCATTGTGTGGCGCGTGGGAAGGTCGCAATCACGTATTATTTTGACGCTTCCTGAAAGGCCCGCTCCAGAGGACTTACAGGTTCTTAATACGCATGTGGCAACGAGGTCGTGGGGATTGAAGCTAGTCACTATTTTCAGTTTTGCAAATGTCGCTTTCATATTTCATGAACCGCGCCATGAAATAAAAACGTCATGTACACAGGGTTGTTTTTTCAGGCTTGAATAGAAAATCTTGCGATTAAAAAGAAGGGGCTTATTGCGGGGTGCTTATAGACGTTTAACCGGCGCATATATTTAGTCAGTGAACATCTGTAGCCTATTAAGCGTGTATCGAAAACAGTTCCAGACCCAATAACGAGGTGGCGATGTCGCAACAAACCCAGAAGCTTCGGCTTAATGCTTTGATCGCCCTGGTGGTCGGTTCCATGATTGGCGGCGGGATTTTTTCGCTGCCGCAAAATATTGCGGAACACGCCGCTGGCGGGGCAGTCCTGATTGGTTGGGGCATTACCGCGGTGGGGATGCTGGCGCTGGCGTTTGTGTTCCAGACCCTCGCTAACCGCAAACCGGAACTCGATTCCGGGGTCTACGCCTACGCCAAGGCCGGTTTTGGCGATTACATGGGCTTCTCCTCGGCCTGGGGCTATTGGATCAGCGCGTGGATGGGCAACGTCGGCTACTTTGTGTTGCTGTTCAGTACGCTGGGGTATTTCGTACCGGTCTTCGGTCAGGGCAACACGCCCATCGCCATTGGCTGCGCCTCACTGTTGCTGTGGGGTGTGCACTTTCTGGTGCTGCGCGGCATCAAGGAAGCGGCGTTTATCAACCAGATCACCACCGTGGCGAAAATCGTCCCGATCGTGATGTTTATCGTGTTGACCGGCGTCGCGTTTAAAGCCGACATCTTCACCCTGGACTTTTGGGGCACCGAAACCCCCAGCCTGGGCAGCGTGATGGACCAGGTGCGCAACATGATGCTGGTGACGGTATTCGTGTTTATCGGCATTGAAGGCGCCAGTGTTTATTCGGGGCGCGCCGAAAAACGCTCGGACGTGGGCAAAGCCACGGTCATCGGCTTTTTGGGGGTGCTGGCACTGTTGGTGCTGGTGAACGTGCTGTCGCTGGGCATCATGACTCAGCCGGAACTGGCCAAACTGCAAAACCCGTCCATGGCCGGCGTGCTCAAGCATGTGGTGGGGGAGTGGGGCGCCATTTTGATCAGCATCGGGTTAGCCATTTCGTTGCTGGGGGCGCTGCTCTCGTGGGCGCTGTTATGCGCCGAGATCCTGTTTGCCACGGCCAAAGACAACACCATGCCGGCGTTCCTGAAAAAGGAAAACGCCAACCATGTCCCGGTCAATGCCCTGTGGCTGACCAACAGCATGATCCAGATATTCCTGCTGATCACCCTGGTGTCGGCGGGCACGTACACCAGCCTGATCTACCTGGCGTCGTCGATGATCCTCGTGCCTTACCTGTGGTCGGCGGCTTATGCGGTGTTGTTGTGCATCAAGGGCGAGACCTACTCGCAGGCCAGCCGCTCGCGTTTCAAAGACCTGTTGGTGGGGCTGATCGCCCTGATCTATGCCATGTGGTTGCTGTATGCGGCGGGGCCCAAGTACTTGCTGCTCTCGGCGTTGCTGTATGCGCCGGGAGTGTTCTTCTTTGCCCAGGCCAAACGTGAACAGCGCGAGCCGCTGTTTGTCGCCGCGGAACGGGCGATCTTCGGAGCGGTGGTGGTGGCGGCCCTGGCGGCGGCTTATGGGCTGTATGCGGGTGAATTGACGTTATAAGCGCGCCGGATTGAATCGATGGTGCCGCCTGCTACAGCGCTGGCGGTAACCGTTCCGGCCGGGACCAGATCCACAGATTGCCCAGGCTCATGCCCGCAATGGCCAGAAACACCGGCCATTGATGCTCAAGCACATACAACATCAACCCCGCGCAGATCAGCATGCTGATGGTGGCGCTGACTTTGGCTTTGCGTTGAATGATTTTGCCGTTGCGCCAATTGCTCAGGATCGGGCCGAACAGGCGGTGGTTTTCCAGCCAGGCGCTCAGTCGCGGCGAGCTTTTGGTCGCGGCCCAGGCCGCCAGCAAAATGAACTCGGTGGTCGGCAGCCCCGGCACCACGATGGCGATCAGGCCGATGCCCAGGCTGACGTAGGCCAGCAGGCCGAAGAGGATTTGGGCTATTTTCGACGGGGATTGGGTTTGGCGGGTCATAAGCTCAAGACGCAAAAAAGAGTGCTCGGCCAGCGCGCGCCGACCGAGCAGGTCTAGCTTAAGCCAGTTCTGGCTGAGCAGCGTAGGCGTGTTCCAGTAATACGGTGAAACGCTCGAAGGCCGCTACTGCACCTTTGTCTAGATCGGCCTCTTCTTCAGCACTCAGCTCCAGGCCATCAAGGGTTTTGACGAAGCGTTTCCAGCCTTCAGCGCGGCCGCCGGCTGGCTCGCCCAAGTGACGGGCGCCGAAGGTGTCGCTCAGCTCCAGTGCCACGGCCCGTTTGATCAGGAAGGCGGCGCCCAGCTTGGAACCTTCCGACACAAAGATCCAGCCCAGCGCGTGAGCCTTGCTTGGCGCGTTTACCGCGCCTGCGACAGGAGCCGGGACTTCCGTGTCGAGGTCTGCGAGGTCAGCTTTGGCTTGCTCTGCGCGGCAACGCTCTGGCAAGTCCGGGACGATTTCTTTCAACGAAGGGTCGGTGTACAGCGCTTGCAGTTCCGATTGAAAGAGGTATTGAGCCACCACAAAGCGGGCAAAGTTTTCCCGGGTCTCAAAGGGTTTGTGGGCCTTGACCAGCGCGTCGAGTTTTTGATGAGGCTCGTGGGTGATCTGGTTCAGGCGTTGGGAACGCAGGGCAGGACGCTGTGCAGTGTCTTGAGAGGTCATGAAGATGTCCTTGAGAATGAGATGCGCTTGGTAACTAGACGTACAAGAAGACGCGTGACAGTAAAAAATCCTCACTGCGCAGCGAAAACACCGCGCAGTGAGAACGCCGGCTAGATGTCCCAGACCAGGTTGATCGCGAAGTTGCGGCCCGGCTGGGTCAGGCGGTCGAGGTTGGCCGGGTTCACGGCCGATGCTTCACCCACGCCGTCGTAGCTGCGCACGTCATCCCACAGCCAATACTTTTTGTCGGTCAGGTTGTACACGCCTGCGCTGACGGTCACGTCTTGCGTCACTTTGTAATAAGCGCTCACGTCCACAATGCCGAACCCCGGGGTTTCGAATCGCTTGCCCTGAATGTCTGGCGCTTTGAAGGCGGTGTCGTCGATGCGGTCTTTTTTCTTGACCAAGGTCCAGCTCACCAGAGCGCCGTAGTTGTTCTGGTCATAACCGAGGCCAAACACTCCCGTCAGCGGGTTCACGCTGTTGAGTGGCTGGCCGGTGTCATCGTTGCGGCCATAGGCGTAAGCAATCGACCCTTTGGTGTACAGGCCACGCGGAGCTCCGAAGGCGTCCAGTTGCAGCTGGCCTTTAAGCTCGACCCCCTTGATGGTGGCGTGCTTGATGTTGCGGCTCTGGAAGCTGTCCATGTCATAGCCGGGCGTGACGTTATCTTCATCGATAAAGTCGCGGTATTTGTTGTAGAACACCGCCACGTCAAACGAGCCTTCGTCGAAGTGGCCGCGCAGGCCGGTTTCGTAGCTTTTGCTCTTTTCCGGCTCAAGGTTGGGGTTGGGTTCGACGACGTAACCTTCCTGCAGGTTTTCGAAGCGGCCGTACAGCGCCTTGGCGGTCGGGGTGCGGAAACCTTCGGAGTACTGGCCGAACCAGGTGTAGTTATCGTTGAACGCGTAGGTCACACCCAATTTTGGCGAAAGGCGGTGCCAGGTTTTTTCATCGTCGCTGACGGGGTATTTACCGTCGGGGTTGACCGCGTTCTGGAACTCCTGGGTGATCTTGGGCTTGAGACGCGTGTAGTCGTAGCGCACGCCGGGCATGAAGGTCCATTGATTCCAGCTGATTTCGTCTTGCGCAAACAGGCTGTAGGTGTCGATGGTCGGGTCCGGGAAGTCGCTGACTTTGGCGAACACGTCGCCTTTGGCCGTGCTCAGGGCGCCGACTGCTTTACAGCCAGCACCTACCGCAAGGCACACCGCGCTGCCGGAACGCGAGCCGGTGACTTTGTCGTGTTTCAAAGTGGTGCCATAGGTCAGCAAATGGTCGGTGGGGCCGACTGCGAAGGCTTTGTCGAACTGGGCATCGAACACCCATTGCTGCTCTTTATAGCGGGTGTCGCGGGTGCGATACACATCACGGCTGAACGGGAAGTAGCGTTCTTCGGTGCTTTGGTCGGTCTTGGCCACCTGATAGTTGAGGCTCAGTTTGCCGTGGTCGGCCAGCAGGCTGTCGAGCGCGAAGGTGTTTTCAATGCCGAAACGCTCGCGGGTCACGGTGTCATTGCCGTTGCGTGACTTGTACATGCCCAGCGGTTGGCCTAGGTTGAACGGGCCGCCTACCACGCTTTTCTGGTTGATGTCGCGCTCGTCCCGGTAGTTCTCGTAGGTGAACGCCAGTCGGTCGTCATCGTTGTAGTTCCAGCCCGCCTTGGCCAATACGTTGGTGGTGTTCACGTCTTCCGGGTTGGCCGCAGTGCGCGTCAGGCCGGTGCCGCCGTGGTTGCCATAGGATTCGGTTTCGTGGCCGTCCCGGCGGCTTACATGCAGCAAGCCGTCGAACTGGTCGGCGCGGCCTGCCACGGTTGCGGACTTGAGCCAGCTGCGGTCGGCCGAGCTGTAACCGGTCTTCAGGCGTGCGCCTGCCTCCTGGCCCGGTTTGATGATGTCGTCCGGGTTGAGGGTGAAGTAGCTCACCGCGCCGCCGATGGCGTTGCTGCCATACAGCACCGAGGCCGGGCCGCGCAGGATTTCTACGCGCTTGACGATTTCCGGGTCGACGTAGTTGCGCTGGGTTTTGGCGAACGGACCGTTGAAGAACGAGTTGGGGATTTCAACGCCATCGACTTGAGTCAGGATCCGGTCACCGTCGATGCCGCGAATGTTGTAACCGCTGATGCCGCCGCGCAGACCGCCGCCGCCCACGGACACGCCCGGTTCATAGCGCACCAGTTCTTTGATGGTGTTGACGTTTTGACGGTCGAGTTGTTCACGGTCTTGCACGGTCACGGTGCTGGGCACGCTGAGGACGTCTTGTTCCTGACGTGTGGCGCTGATGGTCACTTGCTGCAGGGCGAGGGTGCCGCTGCTGGCGGAGCGTTTTTCGAGGACGATGTTATTGCTGCCCAGTTTGCGGTAGCCCAGGTTGGTGCCGATCAACAGGCGGTCGAGTGCCTTTTCTGGCGACAGAGACCCGCGCACACCCGGTGAAGACACGTTCTGCCCCAGTTCGGCCGGTAAACCGACTTGCCAGCCGGTGACGGCCGTGAAGTCGTTGAGCGCAGACACCAGCGGCTGCTGTGATATCGCGAATTTGTAATTGCCCACAGCGCGGCGTTCAGGTGGCGCATCGGTTGCGGCCATGGCCGGAACGGCGTGCGCGCCGGCCATCAGCACGGCGACGGTCAACAACGACAAGGTGCACGGGTGTTTTGGGCGGGTGCGACCGTTGGAAGAGGACCGGCTGTTGAAACGTGTGGGCATTGATAGCGCTCCGTGGTGAACGAATCTTATAGTTGCGAAGCTGACTCAAAATGCGAATCAGTTGCATTGACTACAACGAGACGTATGACCTCGTGCTATCGCGTAAAAAAAACCGGATTTAGTTGAGAATGACCAGTGCCGGGAATTCCGAGAGGCTGGACGAGGTGATGTGGGCGAGGGAACGAACGATGTCCAGAGGCTGGTCCAGACGGTAATTGCCGGTCACTGCGACGCTGGCCAGTTGCTCATTATTGTTGACGATCCAGCCGGGGTAATAGCGCCGCACTTCCTCCAGCACTTGGCTCATGGGGCAGTTTTCGAACACCAGACGTCCCTGAACCCAGGCCAGATCGGTTTGCGGGTTGAGCTTGACCGGTTGGCCAAAACCATTGGGGCCGATACTCACACTGTTCCCGGCAGACAACCGCATCTGCGTGCCCACGCTGTTCATGCGTAAATCGACATCGCCGCGCTGCACGCGCACTTGAGCCTGCCCGTTGAGGTAGCTGACGGCGAAAGCGGTGTCGCGCACGCTGACGCGAACCGGGCCGGCATCGAGCACCAGCGGGAATTCAAGATTGGCCGGGACCTCGAAAAACGCTTCACCCTGATACAACCGCGCATTGCTTTGCGCATTGACCCGGTGGCTGGAGAACGCCGAATTGGTGTTGAGCAACACTTTCGAGCCGTCTTCCAGCTCCAGGCGCTGACGCTCGCCCACGACGGTCAAATGATCGGCCTGCAAGCGCAATGGCACATTGCTGTAACTGCCCACGCCAATCACCAGCACCGCCGCAGTGGCCACGTGTTTCCAGTGACGGCCAATGCGTTGCAACACGGTGGGCGCACGGCGTGTGTTCAGGGTGTGTGCCGCGTCAATCAGCGGCTGGCCATTCCAGACGGCATGGGCTTTGGCAAACGCTTGGGCATGGGCCGGGTCTGCCTTGAGCCAGGCCTGGAACGCTGCTTTTTCGGAGGCGTCGGCACACTCCAGGGTGATCAGCCAGTCCAGCGCCTGATCCATGGCACTGTCTTGCAGAGCATCCTGCGCCAGTTCCGGCACGGCGGGGGGTGGAGTGTCCTTCACGGGTGATCCTTGGCAGTCTCAGGCACAGTGGTGTTCAACGTCTTGGAATCCTTGGCGTGAAAGCGGCCAAGTCGGATTTTTCTTACGGGGTTGTCCCGGCAAGATTACGGCCGATTGATTCGATCGGCTACCCCGACACAGATTGCCATGATTAATTTGAGTTCCTTTTGAACTGTGCTCAGGGACACGTCAAGCTCCCGTGCGATCTCCTGATAGCTGCAACCATGCAGGCGACTGAGAATGAAAATGCGCTGCTGACGTGCGCTTAGCTGGCTCAGGCTCACACTCAAACGCTCCAGTAATTGCGCGGCTTGATGGGCTTCTTCGGGGGTGCTGAGTGAGGAGGGGACGCTTTCGATGACCTCGGTCGGCACATCTTCGAGCACCGTGCGCGACTGAATACGCCGTGAGCGCAGGTGGTCCAGCGCCAGATTACGCGCAGTCTGGAACACAAACGGCTCCAGATGCTCGACCGTGCGTTCGCTCAGCGCGCGGGTGACGCGCAGGTAAGTCTCCTGCAACAGGTCCTCGGCGGTACTGGGGTTATTGACCATCCGCTGTAACGTGCGCAACAGGATCACCCGTTGCGTCAGGAAGACTTGATTGAAGTGGGACTGACTCACAGTGCTACCAGACCGATTTTGAGCGAATGATAATGCTTATCATCTGTGCGTTTGGTCAAGCGCTGTTTTTGTCTCCCGCCTTTTACGCGCGGTTTACGGCGATGTGCCTGCGGGTTTACACGCGTCCTTTCAAGTACGCGGCGTAATCTGGCACCCGGTGATCGTGAGGCTGACTCATGAGCGGGCTGCTGAGCAGGTAATCCGCGCTGCATTCATTGCACGCCACAGGGATGTTCCACACCGCCGCAACCCGCAGCAGGGCCTTGATGTCCGGGTCATGGGGTTGCGGCTCGAACGGGTCCCAGAAGAACACCAGCATGTCGACCTGTTGCTCGGCGATGCGTGCCCCCACTTGTTGGTCCCCGCCCAACGGGCCGCTGATCATGCTTTCGATCGGCAGCCCCAGGCGCTGGCTCAGCAACAGGCCGGTGGTGCCGGTGGCGCACAACTGATGCTGGCTGAGGGTGGCCTTGTGACGCTCGGCCCAGTCCAGCAAGAACCCTTTGCAGTGATCGTGCGCCACCAGGGCGATACGCTTGCGCGCCGCCAGGGTGGCCGTGGTGAAGCTGATACCGATCATCGCGTCACTCCGCGTTGCACAGCGCCAGGCAGTTATCGAGCATGCGGTTGGAGAAGCCCCACTCGTTGTCGTACCACGCCAGGACTTTGAGCATCTTGCCGCTGACTTTGGTGTGGTTGGCATCGAAAATCGACGACAGCGGGTTGTGGTTAAAATCGCTCGATACCAGCGGCAGGCTGTTATAGCCCAGCACTTTGGAATGCTGGCTGGCTTCTTTGAACAGCGCGTTGACTTCAGCCGCCGTGGTTTCGCGCTTGAGCTCGACGGTCAGGTCAACCAGCGACACGTTGATCACCGGGACGCGCACCGCCATGCCGGTCAATTTGCCCGCCAGTTCCGGCAATACCAGGCCCACGGCTTCGGCGGCGCCGGTTTTGCTCGGGATCATGTTCTGCGTGGCCGAGCGCGCGCGGTACGGGTCGCTGTGGTAAACGTCGGTCAGGTTCTGGTCATTGGTGTAGGCATGAATGGTGGTCATCAAACCGTTGGCAATGCCCAGTTCGCGGTGCAGGATTTGGGCAACCGGCGCCAGGCAGTTGGTGGTGCAGGAGGCGCTGGAAATAATTTGATGCGATTGGCGCAGGATGTCGTGGTTCACACCGTACACCACCGTGGCGTCGGCATTTTTGCCCGGCGCGGAGATAATCACCTTGCGCGCGCCAGCGCTAATATGCGCCTCGGCCTTGCTGCGCTCGGTGAAGAAACCGGTACATTCGAACACCACGTCGATCTTCAATGCAGCCCACGGCAGTTCAGCCGGGTTACGAATAGCCGTGACGGCAATGCGGTCGCCATTGACGGTCAGGCTTTCCTGATCGTGCTCAACGGTTGCATCGAAAGTGCCGTGAACGGTGTCGTACTTGAGCAGGTGTGCATTGATTGCGCTGTCACCCAGATCGTTGATTGCGACGATCTGCAGGTCCTGACGGTAGCCTTGGGTATACAGTGCGCGCAGGACGTTGCGGCCGATTCGGCCAAAACCATTGATTGCGATTCGTAGAGTCATGGAAAGCGCCTGCCATCGATTTGTTGTTGGAATTACAAGATTATTCGCATAGAAATAGAAAACAAGCCATTTTGGTGGCAATATTTTGTTTTATCTACAACGAGTGACCTGAATCAACGGGTCCAAATGATCGAAGTGCGTGTCTGGCCCCTCGATCAGCATAGGACACGCACAGGTCGCCACATCCGTTAGCCTGGAGTTCAACACATGCATCCCCGCGTTCTTGAAGTCACCGAGCGTCTTATTGCCCGCAGTCGAGCAACCCGTGAGGCATACCTGACACTCATTCGTGGCGCCGCCAGTGATGGCCCGCAACGCGGCAAGCTGCAATGTGCCAACTTCGCCCATGGCGTGGCCGGGTGTGGCACGGAAGATAAAAACAACCTGCGCTTGATGAACGCCGCCAACGTGGCGATTGTTTCGTCCTACAACGACATGCTCTCGGCGCATCAGCCTTACGAGCACTTTCCCGAGCAACTCAAAAAGGCCCTGCGTGAAATGGGCTCGGTCGGGCAGTTCGCAGGCGGCACCCCGGCCATGTGCGATGGCGTGACGCAAGGCGAAGCGGGCATGGAACTGAGCCTGCTGAGCCGCGAAGTGATCGCCCTGTCAACGGCGGTCGCGCTGTCGCACAACATGTTCGACGCGGCGCTGATGCTGGGCATTTGTGACAAGATCGTGCCGGGTCTGATGATAGGGGCGCTGCGCTTTGGCCATTTGCCGACGATCTTCGTGCCGGGCGGGCCGATGCCATCGGGCATTTCCAACAAGGAAAAGGCCGACGTGCGCCAGCGCTACGCCGAAGGCAAAGCCAGCCGCGAAGAGCTGCTCGAATCGGAGATGAAGTCCTACCACAGCCCCGGCACCTGCACGTTTTATGGCACCGCCAACACCAACCAACTATTGATGGAAGTGATGGGCCTGCATTTGCCGGGCGCCTCGTTCGTCAATCCCTACACGCCTTTGCGTGATGCGCTGACACGCGAGGCCGCGCATCAAGTCACCCGCCTGACCCGGCAAAGCGGCAACTTCATGCCTTTGGGCGAGATCGTGGACGAGCGTTCGCTGGTCAACTCCATCGTGGCGTTGCATGCCACCGGCGGTTCCACCAACCACACCTTGCACATGCCCGCCATCGCCCGGGCCGCCGGGATTCAACTGACCTGGCAAGACATGGCGGACCTTTCCGAAGTCGTGCCGACCCTGTCCCACGTCTATCCCAACGGCAAGGCCGACATCAACCACTTCCAGGCCGCTGGCGGCATGGCATTCCTGATTCGCGAGCTGCTGGAAGCCGGGTTATTGCATGAAGACGTCAACACGGTGGCGGGTCGCGGCCTGAGCCTGTATACCCGCGAACCGTTCCTGGTGGACGGCGAGCTGGTATGGCGTGATGGCCCGATTGAAAGCCTCGACGAAAGCATCTTGCGTCCGGTTGCACGCGCCTTCTCGTCCGAGGGCGGGTTGCGGGTGATGGAAGGCAACCTGGGGCGCGGGGTGATGAAAGTTTCGGCCGTGGCGCCCGAGCATCAAATTGTCGAAGCCCCGGCGCGGGTGTTTCAGGATCAACAACAACTGGCCGATGCGTTCAAGGCGGGTGAGCTGGAACACGATTTTGTCGCCGTCATGCGCTTTCAGGGGCCGCGTTCGAACGGCATGCCCGAGCTGCACAAGATGACGCCGTTTTTGGGGGTGTTGCAGGACCGCGGTTTCAAGGTCGCGTTGATTACTGACGGACGCATGTCAGGCGCTTCCGGCAAAATTCCGGCAGCGATCCACGTCAGCCCGGAAGCGGCCGTCGGTGGTCCGCTGGCCCGCGTGCAGGATGGCGACATGATTCGCGTCGACGGCGTCAAAGGTACGTTGCAACTGTTGGTGGATGAGGCAGAATTCGCCGCACGCACCCCGGCCATCGGCACCCTGAGCGACGCGGTCGGCACCGGGCGCGAGTTGTTTGCGTTTATGCGCCAGGCCTTCAGCTCGGCCGAGCAGGGCGCCAGTACCTTTACCTCGTCTCTGGAAAACCTTAAATGAAGCTTGCTCTGGTCGGTGACATCGGCGGCACCAACGCGCGGTTTGCCTTGTGGGAAAACGATCAACTGCGCGCTGTCCGCGTGCTGGCCACTGCCGACTTTGCATGCCCGGAAGATGCCATCAAGCTCTACCTGCAAGGCCTGAACTTGCCGCTGGGCGCGATCGGCGCGGTGTGCCTGTCCGTCGCCGGGCCGGTGAGCGGCGATGAATTTCGCTTTACCAATAACCACTGGCGCCTGAGCCGTTCGGCGTTTTGTCAGACGTTGCAGGTGGACAACCTGCTGCTGATCAACGACTTCAGTGCCATGGCGCTGGGCATGACGCGCCTGCAACCGGGCGACGTGCGCCAGGTGTGTGCCGGCCTGGCCGAACCGCTGCGCCCTGCGGTGGTGATCGGGCCCGGCACCGGCCTGGGCGTCGGGACTTTGCTGAGCCTGGGCGAGGCGCAGTGGATGGCCTTGCCGGGCGAGGGCGGGCACGTTGACTTGCCCATGAGTAACCCGCGTGAAGTCCTGTTGTGGCAGCACATTTACAACGAAATCGGTCACGTCAGCGCCGAATCCGTCCTGAGCGGCAGCGGCTTGCCGCGTCTTTATCGCGCGATTTGCGCGGTGGACGGGCATGCACCTGTGCTCGACAGTGACCGCGCCATCACGGCCGCTGCCCTGGCAGGCGACCCAATTGCCTTACAGGTCCTTGAGCAGTTCAGTTGCTGGCTGGGTCGAGTGGCGGGCAACAACGTCCTGACACTGGGCGCACGTGGCGGCGTCTACATTGTCGGCGGCGTGGTGCCACGCTTTGCCGACCTTTTTATGGCCAGTGGTTTTGCCCGCAGCTTTGCTGACAAAGGTTGCATGAGCGATTACCTCACTGGCATACCGGTCTGGCTGGTCACCGCGCCGTATCCGGGGTTGATGGGGGCGGGCGTGGCATTGCAACAAGCGTTCGCCTGACCGCGAAACGCCGCACTCACAAAAACAATAAGGAACACCGCTGTGAGCTCACTCGGTAAATCCATTTTGCTGGTCGACGACGATCAGGAAATCCGCGACCTGTTGGACATCTACCTGACCCGCGCCGGTTTTCAGGTGAGCACGGTGAGTGATGGCGCGGGCTTTCGCAAAGCCCTCGAACACACGCCCTGCGACTTATTGATTCTGGACGTCATGCTGCCCGACGAAGATGGCTTCAGCCTGTGTCGCTGGGTCAGGCAGCACCCCCGTTGTGCCCAGACGCCCATCATCATGCTCACTGCCAGCTCCGACGAAACCGACCGCGTGTTGGGGTTGGAGCTGGGGGCCGACGACTACCTGGGCAAACCGTTCAGCCCCCGTGAATTGCAGGCAAGGATTAAAGCGCTGCTGCGGCGAGTGCAATTTGCCAGTGCCGGTGCCGGTCACGAAATCATGGCCTTTGAAGGATGGCGCCTGAACACCGTGACCCATCGCCTGTTTCACACCGACGGCGAAGAAGTCATCCTCTCGGGGGCCGACTTTGCCTTGCTCAAATTGTTTCTCGATCACCCGCAACAAATTCTGGACCGCGACACCATCGGCAATGCCACCCGTGGCCGCGATCTGATGCCGTTGGACCGCATTGTCGACATGGCGGTCAGTCGCTTGCGCCAGCGCCTGCGCGATACCGAAAAGCCCCCGCGACTGATCCGCACCATTCGCGGCAGCGGCTATCAGTTGGCCGCCGAGGTCACGACAGGTCATGGCCATTAAGTACTGGCGCCGGCCGCGGGTGCCCCGCTCATTGCTCGGCCGCATGTTGTTGCTCACCTTGATCGCCATCTTGCTGGCGCAAACCTTGTCCAGCGTGATCTGGCTGTCGCAACTGCGGGCCACGCAACTGCAAGGACTTGTCACCAGTGCGCGCAGCCTGGCGCATTCGATGAACGCCACCGTCACCTACATGAAGTCACTGCCGCTGGCATACCGGCCGCTGGTGCTGGACCAGATGCGCAGCATGGGCGGCACGCGCTTTGTCGTCAGCCTCAATGAGCGGCCCCTGGACATGCGCGCGTTGCCACTGACCCAGCGCAAACAGGCTGTGCTTGAGGCCGTGGACCAAGTGCTGCGCCAATCCCTGGGCCCTGCTGTCGACCTGTCGGTGAAGTTTGTCAGCCCGCAAGACCTGCGGATCTTCAACGCCGGGCTGACGCTCGATGAGCTGCCGCGCTCTTGGGCGCACTTTGCCCTGACCCTGGAACCGGTCAACCCACCGGTGCTGGTGACGCAAATCCAGATGTCCCCCGGCGAGTGGCTCTATATCGCTTCCCTGTTGCCCCAGCCCTATACCAGCCTTGAGGAAGAAGGCCTGCCCGCGATGCAGTTATGGTTTATTGCGCTGAGCAGCGGGTTTTTATTGCTCTCCATCGGTGTGCTGGTGCACTGGCAAAGTCGGCCCCTTAAGCGTCTGGCCCGTGCAGCGCGGGATTTGTCACTGGGCGAGGAGCAAGTCGAGCCAGTCGAAATCGGGGGCGGCAGTGAGGTGGCTGAGGTCGGGCGAGCGTTTAATACCATGCGGGTGCGCATCAGCCGTTACCTCACCGAGCGCAGCCAGTTGTTCAGCGCGATTTCCCACGACCTGCGAACCCCGATTACCCGTTTGCGCTTGCGCGTCGAGCTACTGGAAGACGAAGCGTTGCAGCACAAATTCGGGCGAGATCTGGATGAGCTTGAACTGCTGGTCAAAGGCGCCTTGCAGTGTGTGAAAGACACGGACATCCACGAAAACATTGAGCCGGTGAACCTGAACCTGTTGCTCGAATGTTTAATCGAGCCCTATTTGCTGCCCCACGGCAATGGCCGCGTGACGGTGACCGGGCGGGCGTCGAGACCCTTTTCTGGCAAGCCCCTGGCCTTGCGCCGGTGCATGGGCAACCTGATCGACAATGCGCTCAAATACGGCAAGCACGCGCACCTGGTGATTGAAGACCACGCGCACGCGTTCGTGTTGCATGTCGACGATGACGGCCCCGGGGTTCCCGAACAGCGACTGGAGCAAGTGTTCGAGCCGCATTTCCGGTTGTCAGGGCATCAGCAAGGCTATGGCTTGGGGTTGGGCATTGCCCGCAACATTGCCCATAGCCATGGCGGAGAAGTCAGCTTGCAAAACGTGCGCGGCGGTGGCCTGCGGGTCACGTTGTCAGTACCGCGAACAGCGGATTAAAGCGGCCCCGGCGCTTGCCCGGCGCACCCTGCAACAGCAACCACACAGGCCTGTGGCTCACTTGCCGCTTGCCGCCAGATGCCGACTGATGGACAGGCTTGCCTGTTCTGGCGTGATGGGCAGTACGGGCTCCAGGCACGAACTGGCCGCGGACTCGGTTTCGGGTTCTTGAGCCTTTTTGTTCATGGCCGCCTTGATGCGATTTTCGCGAATGCGGGCGCTGGTTTGACTGAAGTGCTGCTGCAGTTTTTCCATGGCCACGTCGTAGGGTTCGTTACACAGGGTTAACTGCCGCTCGCGTTCTTGCAACGCCATCATTTTGGCCTGCTCGTCGCCATAACGGTCGATACGAAAACTTTTGCTCAAGTTGTAACCGTGAATACGGGTGGTGGCCCGCCAATATTCAATGTTGTTGGACTGGATCCGGTAAACCCCGGGATGGCCACTGGTGTTATGGGGCATCAAGCGTTGACGGTTTTCATAGCTAAAGGCCTGCGGCATCTTCAACACCCATTGATTGCGCGCCTGTTCAGCGGCCTGTAACGCGGCGTCTATACCGCCATACTCGCTCGCATCGAACACTTGAACGTGAACTTTTCCTGCACGCTGGATATCGACTTTCCAGGCATAAATCTCACCGTTCTGATGTTTGAGAGGGTAAATAAAATGCTGGTTGGGCAGAAAAGGGTTACTTCTGGACATGGCTGCTATCTCCTGATGGGTGTCGACATCCGTTCATAAGTTGTAACGATGTAGAGAAGATTCGCCGATGTATTTAATGGGTACAACGTGGGGAAGGGACTTAGGGATGCGTCCTACAGGCAAAGCGGAAATTGCTTTACACGTCTGATGGAAAAGAATCTTCTTTTTTTCAGATTCGCCAACTTGTGGAATACGGTTGCTGTTTGAGCGTGTAGCACGTGAGTGATTTGTCACTGACTTGTGACAAAGGCGCATCTCTTCGTTACGTGCGGCCTATGCCGGATGACTACACTCGTTCCAAGCGCAAGCACCAGACTTGCCCCGTCATAACAACAAGAAAGGTCTACCGATGAATGCGTTCAATCGCCTCGCCCTTGTTATTTCCCTCGCCTCGATTTTTCCCCTCCATGCTTACGCCGCCGACACCAAAGGCAACGTTGAAGTCGTGCACTGGTGGACGTCCGGTGGCGAAGCCAAAGCGGTGGATGTGCTGAAAAAGCTGGTCGAAAAAGACGGCTACACCTGGCAGGACAGCGCGGTGGCAGGGGGCGGCGGTGCCGCCGCCATGACCGTGCTCAAAACCCGTGCCGTGTCCGGTAACCCGCCGTCTGCCGCGCAGATCAAGGGGCCCGACATTCAGGACTGGGCCGCGCTCGGGTTGCTGACCCAAGTGGACGATGTGGCAAAGGCCAACAATTGGGAAGCACTGCTCCCTAAAACGGTCTCCGAGACCATGAAGTACGAAGGCCACTACGTTGCCGTACCGGTGAACATCCACCGTGTGAACTGGCTGTGGATCAACCCAGAGGTCTTCAAGAAAGCGGGCATCGAAAAGGCACCTACCACCCTCGACGAGCTGTATGCAGCAGGCGACAAGCTCAAGGCGGCCGGTTTTATTCCGTTGGCCCATGGCGGGCAACCCTGGCAGGACAGCACGGTCTTCGAGGACCTGGTGCTGAGCGTGATGGGGCCGGAGGGCTACCAAAAGGTCTTCGTCGATCAAGATGAAGCCACAATGACCGGCCCGCAGATGACCGAGGTCTTCACCCAGTTGAAAAAACTCAAGGGCTACATGGATCCGGACGGCACGGGGCAAGACTGGAACCTCGAAGCGGCCAAGGTCATTAACGGCAAGGCCGGCATGCAGATCATGGGCGACTGGGCGAAAAGTGAATGGACGGCTGCCGGTAAAACAGCCGGCACCGATTACGAGTGTGTGCCATTCCCCGGTACCGACGGCAGCTTTACCTACAACATCGACTCACTGGCGATGTTCAAACTGGCCAAGAAGAACGACACCCCTGGCAACAATGCCGCGCGTGACGATCTGGCCAAAGTCGCACTGGAGCCGGAGTTCCAGTACGTGTTCAACCAGAACAAAGGCTCGATCCCGGTTCGCAATGACCTGGACATGAGCAAGTTCGACAGCTGCGCCCAAGCCTCGGCCAAAGACTTTGCCAGCGCGGGTGAAAAAGGGCAGTTGCCCAGCATGGCCCACAACATGGCCACCTCTCTGGCGGTGCAGGGCGCCATTTTTGATGTCGTCACCAACTTCATGAGTGACAAAAACGCGGATCCGTCAAAGGCTGGCAAGCAATTGGCTTCCGCGATCAAGGCTGCCCAGTAATCCGCTGACATGAACCGCCGCACACCCGTGCGGCGTCCCCCTTAGATACCCGGCGTGTGCGGCATGTGCGAAGGCAGATGCCGGCATACCCTCTCGGGAGCAATTCGATGAGTGCCGTGGCTGTGTTGAGTAAAGCCTCGCCGTTTGATGCGCTGCAACGCTGGTTGCCCAAGTTGGTCCTGGCACCCAGCATGCTGATCGTGTTGGTCGGTTTTTATGGCTACATTTTGTGGACCTTTGTGCTGTCGTTCACCAACTCCAGCTTCATGCCCAGTTACAAATGGGTGGGCTTACAGCAATACGTGCGGTTGATGGAAAACGATCGCTGGTGGGTGGCCAGTAAAAACCTGGCGGTGTTTGGCGGTTTGTTTATTGCCATCAGCCTGGTGATCGGGGTTTTTCTGGCCGTATTGCTCGACCAGCGCATTCGCAAAGAGGGCTTCATCCGCACCATTTACCTGTACCCGATGGCGCTGTCGATGATCGTCACCGGTACGGCCTGGAAATGGCTGCTCAACCCCGGGCTCGGGCTCGACAAGATGCTCCGCGACTGGGGGTGGGAGGGGTTTCGGTTCGACTGGCTGCTGGATCAGGACCGCGTGGTGTACTGCCTGGTGATCGCTGCCGTGTGGCAAGCCTCGGGCTTTGTGATGGCGATGTTCCTGGCCGGGTTGCGTGGTGTGGATCAATCCATCATTCGCGCGGCTCAAGTCGATGGCGCAACCCTGCCGACCATCTATTTGCGCATTGTGTTGCCCAGCCTGCGTCCGGTGTTTTTCAGTGCGTTCATGATTCTGGCGCACATCGCCATCAAGAGCTTTGACCTGGTGTCCGCGATGACCGCGGGCGGGCCGGGTTATTCGTCTGATTTACCGGCCATGTTCATGTACTCCTTTACGTTCAGCCGTGGGCAAATGGGCGTCGGCTCTGCCAGCGCCATCATGATGCTGGGGGCGATTCTGGCCATTCTGGTGCCGTACCTGTACTCCGAGCTGAGGAATAAACGCCATGATTAATGCGCAGCGTTTTACCTTCAGCCGTCTGGCGATTTACGCCACGTTGATCCTCGCCGCAGCGGTGTATCTGGTGCCACTGGTGGTGATGCTGCTCACCAGTTTCAAAAGCCCGGAAGACATCCGCACTGGCAACCTGCTGAGCTGGCCGCAGGTGATCGACGGGATTGGCTGGATCAAGGCGTGGGACACCGTGGGTGGCTATTTCTGGAACTCGGTCAAAATCACCGTCCCGGCAGTGCTGATCTCCACGTTCATCGGCGCCCTGAACGGCTACGTCCTGTCGATGTGGCGCTTTCGCGGTTCGCAACTGTTTTTCGGGTTGCTGTTGTTCGGCTGCTTCCTGCCGTTCCAGACCGTATTGCTGCCTGCCTCGTTCACCATCGGCAAGCTGGGGCTGGCCAACACCACCACCGGCCTGGTGCTGGTGCACGTCGTCTACGGGCTGGCCTTCACGACGCTGTTTTTCCGCAACTACTACGTGAGCATCCCCGACGCACTGGTCAAGGCGGCGCGTCTGGACGGAGCGGGGTTCTTCACGATTTTCGGGCGCATTCTGCTCCCGATGTCGGTGCCGATCATCATGGTGTGCCTGATCTGGCAGTTCACTCAAATCTGGAACGACTTTCTGTTCGGCGTGGTGTTCGCCAGCGGCGACGCGCAACCCATCACTGTGGCGCTGAACAACCTGGTCAATACCAGCACCGGGGCCAAGGAATACAACGTCGACATGGCTGCGGCCATGATTGCCGGGCTGCCGACACTGCTGGTCTACATTTTTGCGGGCAAGTATTTCCTGCGCGGGCTGACGTCCGGCGCGGTCAAGGGGTAACGCATGGCAACGCTCGAATTACGCAATGTCAACAAAACCTATGGCAAGGGTTTGCCGGACACGCTGAAAAACATCGAACTGAAAATCGACGACGGCGAATTTTTGATTCTGGTCGGCCCGTCGGGGTGCGGCAAATCCACGTTGATGAACTGCATCGCGGGGCTGGAGAGCATCAGCGGTGGTGCGATTCTGGTGGACGACGCCGACATCAGCGGCATGAGCCCCAAGGACCGCGACATTGCGATGGTGTTTCAGTCTTACGCGCTGTACCCGACGATGAACGTGCGCGACAACATCGCCTTCGGTCTCAAGATTCGCAAAATGAGCACGGCCGCCATTGATGAAGAAGTGGCGCGGGTGGCCAAGCTGCTGCAGATCGAGCACCTGCTCAACCGTAAGCCCGGCCAACTGTCGGGCGGGCAGCAGCAGCGGGTGGCCATGGGCAGGGCGCTGGCGCGGCGACCGAAGATCTATTTGTTCGATGAGCCGTTGTCCAACCTCGACGCCAAGCTGCGGGTCGAGATGCGCACGGAAATGAAGTTGATGCACCAGCGTCTGAAAACCACCACCGTGTATGTCACCCATGACCAGATCGAAGCCATGACCCTGGGCGACAAAGTGGCGGTGATGAAAGACGGGATCATCCAACAGTTCGGCACCCCGAAACAGATCTACAACGATCCGGCCAACCTGTTTGTCGCCAGTTTTATCGGCTCGCCGCCGATGAATTTCATCCCGTTGCGTTTGCAGCGTCAGGAAGGGCGATTGGTGGCGTTGCTCGACAGCGGGCAGGCGCGTTGCGAGCTGCCGTTGGGCACCCGTGATGCAGGTCTGGAGGACCGTGACGTGATCGTCGGCATTCGCGCCGAGCAGATCGTGCTGGCGGCTAACGAGCCCAACGGGTTGCCGACCATTCGGGCTGAAGTGCAGGTGGTAGAGCCCACCGGGCCGGACACGCTGGTGTTTGTGAACCTCAATGGCAGCAAAGTGTGCTGCCGTCTGGCCCCTGATGATGCGCCTCAGGTCGGTCAAAGCCTCAACTTGCAGTTCGATCCTGCGAAAGTGCTACTGTTTGATGCGAACACAGGTGAGCGATTGGGGGCGATGAATGCGCCCCCTGCGCAGGGCCGGGCGGATAACGTGGCGCATTTCAAGGGGCGTTGAATCTGTACAGGGAGCCTGTCATCAGGTGCTTCTTGAGCGGTGCCGCGTTAAACAAAGCCAATAAGAAACCAACGAGGATCCAAGGGATGAACAACACAATGACCCGCACCCGTCTGGCCTGCCAACTGTCGGTGATGGCCGCACTCAGCCTGGGTGCAACCGGCAGTTATGCAGCCGACGCGTTCAGCGCCGACTCGAAATGGATGACCGGCGACTGGGGCGGCGAGCGGACCAAGTTGATCGAGCAGGGTATCGACATCAAGGCCGATTACGTCGGTGAGGTGGGGGCCAACCTGCACGGGGGTTACAACCATGACAAAACGGCGCGCTACAGCGATCAGTTTGGTTTGGGCGTGGCCTTGGACCTGGAAAAACTCTGGGGATGGGATAACACCCAAGCCAAGATTCAACTGACCAACCGTAATGGTGAAAACATCTCCAATGACCGCGTTGGCGATCCGCGTGCTGGCACGTTGAGTTCATCGCAGGAAGTCTACGGCCGTGGCCACATGGTGCGTCTGACCCAGCTGTGGATCCAGCACCAGTTCCTGGAAGGCAAGCTGGACGTCAAAGCGGGGTACTTTGGCGAAGGCGAAGATTTCAACACCTTCCCTTGCGACTTCCAGAACCTGGCGTTCTGCGGCTCCCAGGTGGGCAACTGGGCCACCAACATCTGGTACAACTGGCCGGTCAGTCAGGCGGCGTTGCGGGTCAAGTACAACATCACGCCAGAGCTGTATGCGCAAATCGGTGCCTACAACCAGAACCCGTCGCAACTGGAACACGGCAACGGCTTCAAGCTCAGTGGCAGCGGCACCAAAGGCACCGTGCTGCCGGTTGAATTGGTGTGGTCGCCCAAGGTCAATGAGTTGCCGGGCGAATACCGTGTCGGTTACTACAAAAGCACCGCCCCGGCGGATGACGTGAAAGTCGACCTCACCAATGATGGCCAAAGTTACCGCGTGCGTGACAGCAAACACGGTTACTGGTTTGTCGTGCAGCAACAGCTCACTCAGCACAATGGTGACCCCACCCGCGGCCTGCACGTAGCCGCCAATGCCACCTTCCATGACAAGGCCACCAACATCGTCGACAACTACCAGTCGCTGATGTTTGTGTACAAAGGCCCCTTCGATGCGCGTCCAAAGGATGACATCGGTATTGGTGCCGCCCGTATTCATGTCAACGATGACGTGAAAAAAAGCGCTGAGCTGATCAACGCATCCATCGGCGCCACTGACTACAGTGACCCGCTGTACTCGCCTCTGCGTTCCACCGAGTACAACTACGAACTCAACTACGGTTTCCACGTGACCAATTGGCTGACCGTGCGTCCAAACCTGCAGTACATCACCCATCCGGGGGGGGTGGACAAGGTGGATAACGCACTGGTCGCCGGGCTGAAAATTCAGTCGACGTTCTGATCGCGCCAAGCTTGCGCTTTATCTAGCGGGTAGCCTTGGCTATCCGCTTTTTTTCGGGTCGACCCAACCCGACGCATGATTTTTCAGGATTGCGGCACATGCACGAGC
Source organism: Pseudomonas lundensis (assembly GCF_015377145.2). NCBI lineage: Bacteria > Pseudomonadati > Pseudomonadota > Gammaproteobacteria > Pseudomonadales > Pseudomonadaceae > Pseudomonas > Pseudomonas lundensis. The sequence continues at coordinate 3,592,941 of NZ_CP062158.2, read as the reverse complement.
ATCCGCTTCATCGCTTTTTCAAGTCCAAACGTGAACAGCCCGTCTTTCAGTGGGAGCGCTTTCAGCAGCGCGACGTGCTGGTAATCGATCACCCGCATTGTCAGGCCGTGTTCAGCCGTCAGGGCGCGCAGTTGTTGCACTTCAAGCCGACGGGGCAAAAGCCCTGGCTATGGTGCGCGGCGAAATGGCCGCAGGTGGGCGCCATTCGTGGTGGTGTACCGATCTGTTGGCCCTGGTATGGCCGTCATCCTAGCGAAAATGCCTGGCCGTCCCATGGGTGGGCGCGGTTGATTGACTGGAAGTTGCTGGACAGTCATGCCGACGAAGAAGGCGTGAGCCTGCACTGGCGTTTGCAACTGTGCGACTGGCAAGTGGACCTGCACGCCCGCTTGGGTGAAAGCATGACGCTGCGCCTGAGTACCGAACACCAGGACGACGAACCTTGCCACATGAGTCAGGCACTGCGCGCCTATTGGCGTATTGGTGACGTTGCTGAGGTAGCGCTGTCCGGGCTGGACGGGGTGGTGGGTTATGACCAGTTGAATCGTGAGCCGTGCGAACAAAAAGGCGAGTTGCGGGTGGAAGGCGGTTGCCAGCGCGTGTTTCACCACGACGGTGAAATGCAACTCAACGATCATGCCTGGCAGCGTGCGCTGAGCATTGATACAGGCGACAGCGGCAACACCGTGGTGTGGCACCCCGGCAAACGGCCGCTATTGGGCGTCAGTTGGAGTGAAGTCATGGGGTTTGTGTGTGTCGAATCCACCAGTGGTGGCACCCGGCACCAGAGCCTGGCGCCGGGTGAGCAAGCGCATTTGAGCCTGCATGCCCGGGCGGGGTTATGTCATGCCTGATGAGCCTGCGGCTCGCGCTTGGACTTGACCGGCCCGGCGCTTACTCCAGCTCATCGCCCACCGGGTAACGGCTGGCGTTGAGGCTTTCTTTGATCTTGCGCAGGTGTGGCTGGAAGTCGACGCCACGGCGCAGGGTCATGCCGGTGGCCAGCACGTCCAGCACGGTCAGCTGGATAATGCGCGACGTCATGGGCATGTAGATGTCCGTGTCTTCCGGCAGCGGAATGTTCAGGCTCAAGGTGCTGGCTTTGGCCAGGGGCGAGTTTTCAGCCGTCAAGCCCAGCACCGACGCGCCATTGGCCCGTGCAATGCGCGCCACTTCAACCAGTTCTCGGGTGCGCCCGGTGTACGAAATAATCACAAACAGCTCGCCCGTGTGGGCCACCGACGCAATCATGCGTTGCATCAACACGTCGGCGTGGGCCGTCACCGCCAAATTGAAGCGAAAAAACTTGTGCTGTGCATCCAGCGCTACCGGGGCCGAAGCACCCAGGCCGAAAAAGTGGATCTGTCGGGCCTGAATCAACAGGTCCACGGCCCGGCTGATCAGATTGGGGTCCAGCGCCTGGCACGCGCTGTCGAGGGAGGCGATGGCGCTGCCGAAAATTTTCTGGGTGTAAGCGGCGGGGTTGTCGTCCGCTTCCACGGCACGGCTGACATACGCGGCGCCGCTGGCCAGGCTTTGCGCCAGTTGCAGCTTGAGCTCGGGGTAACCGCTGACGCCGAACGAGCGGCAGAAACGGTTGACGGTCGGCTCGCTGACCGACGCAGCCTGGGCCAGCGCCGCAATGCTGAAGCGGGTCGCCTGCTGCGGGTTTTGCAGAATGACCTCGGCCACCTTACGCTCGGCCTTGTTCAGCTCTTCGAGGCGGCCTTTGATTTGTTCGAGTAGATTGCGCACGCGGTCCATTTATGTTCCTTGGGGCGTCGATGCAAAAGAGCCGCATGCGAATGCGGCGCTGAAAGGTGGCCTATCCTACTGTTGGCCCGATACCACCACTAGTAGCAATCTGCATTTAGAGAAAATGTTGTGTTTATTACTACATTTCTCCTTGAGTGATGCCTTGAAAAAAGGTATTTGTAGCTTAACTTGATAAAAGAACCAACATCATGTCTTCGATTACGGTTGAACCGTGCACCTTTGCCTTGTTTGGCGCCCTTGGCGATCTGGCGTTGCGCAAATTGTTCCCTGCTTTGTATCAACTGGATCGCGCCGGTTTGCTGCATGACAACACGCGGATTCTGGCGTTGGCCCGCGAGCCGGGCGACGCACTCACGCATCTGGCCCATATTGACAGCCAGTTGCGCCAGTACGTGGGCGACAAGGAAATCGAAGATCAAGCCATCGGCCGCTTTTTGGCCCGATTGAGCTACCTGCATGTGGACTTTCTCAAGACTGACGATTACGTGGCGCTGGCCGAACAGGCGGGTACCGCACAACGCTTGATCGCCTATTTCGCCACCCCGGCGGCGGTGTACGGGGCCATTTGCGAAAACCTGTCCCGCGTTGGCCTGACTGAAAACACCCGCGTGGTGCTTGAAAAACCGATCGGCTCGGACCTTGAATCCTCGCGCAAGGTCAATGACGCCGTGGCGCAGTTCTTCCCCGAGAACCGCATCTACCGCATCGACCATTACCTGGGCAAAGACACCGTTCAAAACCTGATCGCCCTGCGCTTTGCCAACAGCCTGTTTGAAACCCAGTGGAACCAGCGTTACATCTCCCACGTGGAAATCACCGTCGCGGAGAAGGTCGGGATCGAAGGGCGCTGGGGCTACTTTGACAAGGCCGGTCAACTGCGCGACATGATCCAGAATCACCTGTTGCAGCTGTTGTGCCTGATCGCGATGGACCCGCCTGCGGACCTCTCGGCCGACAGCATTCGCGACGAGAAGGTCAAAGTGCTCAAGGCGCTGGCGCCGATTACCCCGGAGGGTCTCACCACCCAAGTGGTGCGCGGCCAGTACATCGCCGGTTACAGCGAAGGGCAGTCGGTGCCGGGCTACCTGGAGGAAGAAAACTCCAACACCCAGAGCGACACCGAAACCTTCGTCGCGCTGCGGGCTGATATCCGCAACTGGCGTTGGGCGGGTGTGCCGTTTTACCTGCGCACCGGTAAGCGCATGCCACAAAAGCTGTCGCAGATCGTCATCCATTTCAAAGAACCTTCGCACTACATCTTCGCCCCGGAGCAGCGTCTGCAAATCGGCAACAAGCTGATCATTCGCCTGCAACCGGACGAAGGCATTTCGTTGCGCGTGATGACCAAAGATCAGGGCCTGGACAAAGGCATGCAACTGCGCAGCGGGCCATTGCAATTGAATTTTTCCGACACGTATCACAGTGCTCGGGTCCCGGACGCTTACGAGCGTCTGTTGCTGGAAGTCATGCGCGGTAACCAAAACCTGTTTGTGCGCAAAGACGAAATTGAAGCGGCATGGACATGGTGCGACCAGTTGATCGCCGGCTGGAAGAAGTCTGGCGATGCGCCCAAGCCTTACGCGGCGGGCTCCTGGGGACCGATGAGTTCCATTGCCCTGATTACCCGAGACGGGAGGTCCTGGTATGGCGATATCTGATTTGAAACTGCCTGAAGGCGTCATTGCGCACACCTTCACATCACCGGCGGTATTGGCCGATGAACTGGCCGCGGCTGTGGCCGTGCAATTGACCGACGCGATTCAACAGCAAGGCACGGCCACGCTGGTGGTGTCGGGCGGTCGCAGCCCGGTAGCGTTTTTTCACAGCCTGATCAAACAGCCTGTCGACTGGTCGCGCGTGGTGGTCAGCCTGGCCGATGAGCGCTGGGTGCCGGTTGAACACGCCGACAGCAACGCCGGCCTGCTTAAAAAACACCTGCTGCAAGGCCCGGCAGCCAAGGCCCGCTTCGTGGGGCTGTACAACGTGGCGGCCAATCTGGAAGAGGCCGCGCAGCAGGCCGATCGCCAGTTGGCCGAGTTACCGCCAATTGACGTGCTGATCCTCGGGATGGGCGATGACGGTCACACGGCCTCGCTGTTCCCTGACAGCCCGAATCTGGCCAGCGCACTGGACCTCAATAACCAGCGCCGCTGCTGGCCGATGCTGGCCCCGACCGTGCCGCATCAGCGCCTGAGCATGAGTCGCAGCCTGCTGAGCAGTGCAAAGCACACTGTGCTGTCGATTCAGGGGCCGGCCAAATTGAACACCCTTAACACGGCGTTGGCTGGCGATGATGTTGCTGCCCTGCCGATTCGAGCCTTTCTGCAACCTACGTTAGAGATTTACTGGTGCCCATGAGCCAAGGATCAGCTGCCATGCAAACAACCACCCCGAACGTTTCGATGGCTGAGAAAGTCGCCCTGATCGATGCGCTGTGTGCCAAGGCCCGGATCCTGCCGGTCATCACCATTGCGCGTAAGCAGGACATCTTGCCGCTGGCCGATGCGCTGGCCGCGGGCGGTCTCAATGCCCTTGAAGTGACCCTGCGTTCGGAGTTCGGGCTGGAGGCGATTCGCATCCTGCGCGACCAGCGCCCCGAGCTGGTGACGGGCGCTGGCACCATCCTGGACCGCCATATGCTGGCAGCAGCCGAAGAAGCCGGCTCGCAATTTATCGTCACGCCGGGCATCACCCGCGACCTGTTGCAAGCCAGTGTGGCCAGCGACATTCCACTGCTGCCGGGTATCAGCAATGCCTCGGGGATCATGGAAGGCTACGGGCTGGGGTATCGCCGTTTCAAATTGTTCCCGGCCGAGGTCAGCGGTGGCGTTGCGGCCATCAAGGCGCTGGGCGGGCCGTTCGGTGAAGTGAAGTTTTGCCCGACCGGGGGCGTCAGCCCGGCCAACATCCGCAGTTACATGGCGCTTAAAAACGTCATGTGTGTAGGCGGCAGCTGGATGCTCGACAGCGAGTGGATCAAAAACGGCGATTGGGCCCGCATCCAGGAATGCACAGCGGAGGCGCTGGCGCTGCTGGACTGAGGGTTGTTTCACGAATGTGTTGTGTGTTCTACGGTTTTTCGGTGCGCTTGGTCGGCGCACCTTTTTTTTGCCTGTGTGTTTTGCCGTGAGGCGCGATTGTTAGCCCACAGCCAGCTCACGCAACGCCCGGATCAATTGATGGATGTCATCCCGCGTCGTGGCCATGCCCACGGTGATGCGAATGCAACTGCCGCACGCCGAGCCATTACGCGCCACAGTCAATAGGTTGTAGTCCTTGAGTAGGCGCTCGACCATCGGCTGCTGATCGTCCAGGTGGGTAAAGCGCAACGAGGTGATGGCGCAATACAGGCGCGGGTCGTCGGGCGTCAGCACTTCGATACCCGGCAGCGTGCGCGCTTCACGCACCCACAGATCGCGCAGGGCCCTGAGGCGCTCGCCCTTGGCCTTGGAACCTCCCAGGTCGAGGTGTTCTTGCAGCACTTTGGGCAGGCTCAACCACGCCGGAATGTTGGGCGTCCCGTATGGGGCACGGTTGCGGATGTCCGGTTCCGGGTAGTGCTGGCTGCCCATGTCCGGCGCTATGTCGGCCAACCGCTGCGGGTCGATGTACATAAAGCCCAGCGTCAATGGCGCACCGATCCACTTGTGCAAGTTGAAACCGGCAAATGCCACGCCCATGCCCGGCAGGTCGAAGTCGATCTGCCCCAGCGCGTGGGCGCCGTCCAGAATGACATCGACCCCATGCTCTTTCGCTAATTCGATAATCGCCTGCACCGGCATCACCAGCCCTGTGCGATGGGTGACGTGGGTCAGGGCCATCAGTTTGATGCGCGGGTGTTGCGTAAAGGCTTCTCGATAGCCGTTGAGCAGGCTCTCGTACGTGGCGGGGTGGGCATGGGTGATTTCAATCATCTCCAGTCCGCGTTGCTGTGCCACCCAGCGCATGGCGTATTCGACGCTGTGGTATTCGAGGTCGCAGATCAGCAACTGGTCACCGGGCTGCAAGCCTGTGTAGTTGCGGATCAGCGACTGCAAGGCGTCCGACGCGCGGTTGGTCAGGGCAATACTGGCGGGCTCGACCTTCAGCACGTCGGCCAAGTGAGCACGGATTTCAAGGCTTTGCGTGCCGTCGAAGCGCTGACGCACGTGCACTGAGTTGCTGCGGTTAATAAAGTCGACCTGACGCTGGTAGTCCTGCGCGACGCCGCGGGTCATGCGTCCAAAGTGGCCGTTCTCAAGATTGATCGGGCCGGGGGCCACGTCGTAGCGTTGAGCGATGGCGTGCCAGAAGTGTTCGTCGCGGGCGTTGTCTTCAATCCTTGGCATAGGGGGCGCTCTGTCAATGGCGAGGTTTGGGTTTTCCGTGTTTGGCGCGCAACGGGTCAAGCAGATCGGACAGCCCGTTGTGATCGATCTCTTGCATCAAGGCCAGCAAGCCACCCAGCTCTCCATGGGGGAAACCTTCGCGGGCAAACCAGTTCAGGTACTGGCCGGGCAAGTCAGCAATGAGCCGGCCTTTGTATTTGCCGAACGGCATTTCGCGGGTTACCAGCAGTTCGAGTTTTTCGGGGTTCATGGTTCGGCCTTTTCTGGCGTGAAACGTTGATCTGGAAAATACAGGCATTCTGCATGCAGGCCAATTGACAGATCATGCAAAAAAACCGGATACAGAAGTTCATTTAATTATTAAGTCATTGTTTTTAAAGGATTTTATAAAAATTAAAAGTCTGGCACGGGCCATGCAATCTCTATTGCACGATCCTCAACCTTGTAAGGAATTGAACAATGACTGACATCAATAAAGAATCCATCAAAGTTTTGAACGATCTGATCGAAACCAGCAAAGACGGCCAGGAAGGTTTCAAAACCTGTGCAGAAGACATCAAGCACCCTGAACTCAAAGCCCTGTTTGCCAAGCGTTCCGCTGATTGCGCAACCGCCGCCGCTGAACTTCAGGCAGAAGTGCGCAAACTTGGCGGCGATCCGGAGACCAGCACCAGCGTTGCCGGTGATTTGCACCGCCGTTGGGTGGACGTGAAGTCCATGTTTACTGGTAAGGATGAAGAGGCCGTGCTGAACGAAGCCGAGCGCGGTGAAGACCATGCGCTGAAGGCTTACAAAGAAGCCCTTGAGAAAATCACCAAGCATAACCTGCTGGGTATCCGTGACCTGGTAGAGCGCCAGTATCACGGCGTACAACGCAATCACGATCAGGTGAAAGCGCTGCGCAATCAGGCGCGTGCTCAGTCTTAAGTACAGGCTGAAATGAAAAAACGCCGGTTATCCGGCGTTTTTTTATGCGTGTCATTCAGCCAATGCTGATGGCGGGCAAGGTGGGCAGGGTGACGGTCTGTTGCTTGCGCGGGGCGAGGATTTCGGCCTCACCGTCCACCACCAGTTCGTCGCGCTGATTGAATACGCGGGTGGCAATACGGACGCGAAATTTTGGCAGTTTTTCCAGGATTTCCAAGCGTACGGTCAGGGTGTCGCCAATCTTCACCGGTTTTTGGAAGCTCATTTGCTGACCGATGTAAATGGTGCCGGGGCCGGGCAACTCGCAGGCGACGGCTGCGCTGATCAGGGCGCCGCTGAACATGCCGTGCGCAATGCGCTCCTTGAACATGGTTGCCGCGGCGAACTCCGGGTCAAGGTGGACCGGGTTGTGGTCGCCGGACATGGCCGCAAACAGTTGAATGTCACGCTCTTCCACAGTTTTGCTGTAACTGGCCGTCTGGCCGACTTCGAGAGCTTCGTACGGGGTGTTGGTAACTTGAGTCATCGAGCGCATGTCCTGTGCCGGTTTTAATTGCAAGTTTTTGATTCTAATAACTTTTTTAATGATGCTGGGTGTTCATTCGCTGCGCGCGGGTCGTGGGTGAGTCAGTGCCTGTTCGAGCCAGGCAATCACGTCGGCCATCACCGCATCGCGATTGGTTTCATTAAACAGTTCGTGCCGCGCCTGGGGGTACACCTTCAGTTGTACCGACTGATTGCCCGACTGGCGCAAGGCATTGGCCAAGTCAGTGAGACGCTTGCCTGCACTGACCGGATCACATTCCCCGCCAATGATCAGTATTGGCAGGCTCGCGTCGATCTGCGACAGGTTCGCGGGTGTGCTGATTTGCTGCAAACCGCCCAACAGATCGATCCAGAACTGGTTGGTACAGCGAAACCCGCACAGCGGATCTGCCGCGTAGGCATCGACCTCGGCAGGGTCGCGGCTGAGCCAGTCATAGCGGGTGCGATTGGGCTTGAAGGCTTTGTTGAATGAACCGAACGACAGCCAGTCGATCAGCGCACTGCGCCCCGTTGGTCCCTGGCGCCAGCGTTCAAAGCGGGCAATCAGGCTGGCCGCGCGGTAGAGCATGGCCGGCTGGAAGTTCGACGCACTGAGGATCGCGCCGTGCAGGCTGGCGCTGTGGTGCAGCAAATAAGATTGAGCGACGTAACTGCCCATGCTGTGCCCCAGCAAAAACACCGGAACACCGGGATGTGCCTGATTGATGTGCTGTTGCAGGGTGGCCACGTCGCTGACCACGGCACACCAGCCGTCGTGATCGGCAAAATAGCCCGGCGTGCCGCGTTCGGCGGTCTTGCCGTGGCCACGCTGATCGTGGGCGTACAACCCAAAACCGGCACTGCACAGGGCGTCCCCCAGCCGTGCATAGCGCCCGCCATGTTCCGCCATGCCATGGGCCAGCAACACAATGGCTTTCGCTGCGCCAGCGGGCAGCCAGCGATTGACGAAAAGACCGGTGCGGTCATTTGCATCCAGCCAAAAACTGTCCGTGGTCATGGTGAGTCCTTCCTCGCGAGTCGTAGCAGTGTATAGCGCATTTGCGCGCTGGCCACTCAACCGGCGGCGTCGCAGCAAAACAATTCAAGATGTAAATGGCGAAGATCGCTGTATTTGCCTACTACTTGAGAACTGTTAACGTCCGCAGGTTCCGCTTTTTAGTGCATGAAAGAGGCGGCCAGACTGGCTCAGGTAAGAGGATAAAAACAATGCAACCTGATTTCTGGAATGACAAACGTCCCGCCGGTGTACCGCTGGACATCGATATGACGGCTTTTACGTCGGTCGTGGATGTGTTTGAACGCTCCTGCAAGAAATTCGCCGACCGGCCCGCTTTCAGCAATTTGGGGGTGACCCTCACGTATGCCGAGCTTGAGCGTCACAGTGCGGCATTTGCCGGGTATTTGCAGCAGCACACCGACCTCAAGCCGGGTGACCGCATCGCGGTGCAAATGCCCAATATCCTGCAATACCCCATCGCGGTATTCGGTGCGCTACGTGCCGGGTTAGTGGTGGTCAACACCAACCCGCTGTACACCTCCCGTGAAATGCGCCATCAGTTCCAAAGCGCCGGTATTCGTGCGCTGGTGTACTTGAACATGTTCGGCAAGCGGGTGCAGGAAGTCTTGCAAGACACCGACATCGACTACCTGATTGAAGCCAAAATGGGCGACATGATGCCCGCGGTTAAGGGCTGGGTGACTAACCTGGTGGTCGACAAAGTCAAAAAGCTGGTACCGGCCTACAACGTGGCGCAGGCGGTGTCTTTCAAAACCGTTTTGCACCGTGGCGCCGGTCAGCCGCTTCATGCCCTGAACGCGACCCTGGATGACATTGCCGTGCTGCAATACACCGGTGGCACCACCGGTTTGCCCAAAGGCGCGATGCTCACCCACGGCAATCTGGTTGCCAATATGCTGCAAGTGCGAGCGTGCCTGTCGCAGCATGACGCCCAGGGGCAGTCGATCCTGCGCGACGGACGCGAAATCATGATCGCGCCGTTGCCGCTCTACCATATCTATGCCTTCACCGCGAATTGCATGTGCATGATGGTCACCGGCAACCACAACGTACTGATTACCAACCCGCGCGACATCAAGGGGTTTGTCAAAGAGCTGAGCAACTGGCGCTTCACGGCGTTTCTGGGGCTCAACACGTTGTTCGTGGCGTTGATGGATCACCCGGATTTCAAGGCGCTGGACTTCTCCGGGCTTAAAGTCACCAACTCCGGCGGTACGGCTTTGGTCAAGGCCACGGCCGAACGGTGGGAGAAACTCACCGGTTGCCGCATCGTCGAAGGCTATGGCCTGACCGAAACGTCGCCGGTGGCCAGCGCCAACCCGTGTGGTTCGTTGGCACGGCTGGGCACGGTGGGTACGCCAGTGCCGGGCACTGCGATGAAAGTCATCAGTGACGACGGGGTCGATCTCGGGTTGGGGGAGCGAGGCGAGTTGTGCGTCAAGGGCCCGCAGGTAATGAAAGGCTACTGGCAAAATCCGCAAGCCACCGCGGAAGTACTCGACGCCGAAGGCTGGTTCAGAACCGGCGATGTGGCGGTGATTGACCCGGACGGATTCGTGCGCATCGTGGACCGCAAAAAAGACCTGATCATCGTGTCCGGTTTCAATGTGTACCCCAACGAAATCGAAGACATCGTCATGGCTCATCCGAAAGTGGCGAACTGTGCGGTCATCGGTGTCCCGGACGAGCGCACCGGGGAGGCGGTCAAATTGTTCGTGGTGGCACGTGAGGGCGGCGTCACGGTTGAAGAACTCAAGGCCTACTGCAAAGACAACTTCACCGGTTATAAAGTCCCCAAGCAAATCGTGCTGCGCGAGTCATTGCCCATGACCCCGGTGGGCAAGATTTTGCGCCGTGAGTTGCGTGATATCGCCTGATTCGTTCAACCAGGCGACAAACGCCCGTTTACGCGACGTGAACGGGCGTTTTTATTCGTCTCCATTAATAGGACCCGCGTGCCGCCTCCGCCCGGAGAGGCCCGGAATAGAAGGGGTTTGAACGATATTGAGTTTTTATTCTAATGATGACTTAGGATTGTCCTACAGTCAGGTTGGTTACTTTGAAGCCCACTTTTGGCTCTAGGCGGCCTTTGGCAAAGCTGCTACTCTCGGCGCGCTTTGTGACTTCTCGGTAAGTAAAAAGCCAGAGTTATCAATTATAAAAATCAAACAAATAATAACCGCATCAAATGCGGTGAAGAATTCGCGTCGCTGAGGAGTGGGCTTCCATGTTTGAAGGCTTTTGGAAGGATAAGTACCCAGCTGGGATTGCTGCTGAAATCAATCCGGACGAATATCCAAATATCCAGACGGTACTGAAACAATCTTGCCAACGCTTCGCCGACAAACCGGCGTTCAGCAACCTTGGCAAAACCATCACCTACGGTGAACTGTACGAATTGTCGGGTGCCTTTGCGGCCTATCTGCAACAGCACACTGACTTGCAACCCGGCGATCGCATCGCTGTTCAATTGCCTAATCTGCTGCAATACCCCATCGCTGTGTTCGGAGCCATCCGCGCCGGCTTGATCGTGGTCAACACCAACCCGCTGTACACCGCGCGGGAAATGGAACACCAATTCAATGACTCGGGCGCCAAGGCGCTGGTGTGTCTGGCGAACATGGCGCACCTGGCCGAAAAAGTCGTGCCCCAAACGTCCGTCAAATACGTATTCATCACCGAAGTGGCCGACCTGCTGTCTCCGTTCAAGCGCGTGCTGATCAACAGCGTCATCAAGTACGTGAAAAAAATGGTGCCGGCCTATCACTTGCCCAATGCCATCAAGTTCAACGATGTGCTGAGCAAAGGGCACGGCCAGCCGGTCAGGGATGCCAACCCGCCGAGCAGCGATGTGGCCGTGCTGCAATACACCGGTGGCACCACCGGCGTGGCCAAAGGCGCGATGCTGACCCATCGCAACCTGATCGCCAACATGTTGCAGTGCAAGGCGCTGATGGGCTCCAACCTCAATGAAGGTTGCGAAATCCTCATTACGCCATTGCCGCTTTACCACATCTACGCGTTCACCTTTCACTGCATGGCGATGATGCTGATCGGTAACCACAACGTGCTGATCAGCAACCCTCGTGACCTGCCGGCCATGGTCAAAGAACTGTCGAAATGGAAGTTCAGCGGTTTCGTGGGCCTGAACACCTTGTTTGTGGCGCTGTGCAACAGCGAAGCATTCCGCAAGCTGGACTTCTCCGCGCTTAAAGTCACGTTGTCGGGCGGCATGGCCTTGCAGTTGTCCGTGGCCGAACGCTGGAAAGCCGTGACTGGCTGCCCGATCTGCGAAGGCTATGGCATGACCGAAACCAGCCCGGTGGCGTCGGTCAACCCGATTCAGAACATCCAGGTCGGCACCATCGGTATTCCGGTCCCGTCGACCCTGTGCAAAGTCATCAACGATGCCGGTGAAGAGTTGCCGCTGGGTGAAGTGGGCGAACTCTGCATCAAGGGCCCGCAGGTCATGAAAGGGTACTGGGAGCGCCCTGACGCCACCGACGAAATCATGGACAGCGAAGGCTGGTTGAAGTCGGGTGACATTGCCATCATCCAGCCGGACGGCTACATGCGCATTGTCGATCGCAAGAAAGACATGATCCTGGTCTCGGGCTTCAATGTGTACCCCAACGAACTGGAAGACGTGATGGCCTCGCTGCCGGGCGTGCTGCAATCAGCGGCCATCGGCATCCCGGACGAGAAAACCGGCGAGTTGATCAAGGTCTTCATCGTGGTCAAGCCGGGCATGACGCTGACCAAGGAGCAAGTCATGGCGCACATGCGTGCCAACCTGACGGCTTACAAGGCGCCGAAAATCGTTGAATTCCGCGATTCATTGCCTACGACCAACGTGGGCAAAATCCTGCGTCGCGAGTTGCGTGACGAAGAACTGAAAAAGCTTGGCCTGAAAAAGTAACTGCCCGAATACGACAAAGCCCCGCCATGCGGGGCTTTGTCGTTTGTGCAACGGGTTATTTTTGCAAGAACTGGGCGAAGTTCACGCCCGTGCCGGTCGGGCGTACGTCCTGCAAGAACGAATCCTTGTCAGCGCTCAGTTCCAGGCTCATGGTCGGCGTGCGCTTGTGGGTGGCGCGTACCACCATGCCTTCGCGTTTCTCGCGCAGAAACGCCGTGGTCACTTTCAGGTGCAGCAGTTCATCGGTGCTCGGCGTGTGCAGCAGCAGGTGCACCCATTCGTACTGACCAACGGCCAGACGGGCCAGCGGGATGTCGAACCACCAAATATTCTTGTTGGTGTTGAGTGAGGCGAAGTGACCGTTGTTAACGCCGATCACTGCACCGCCAAGTGCCTGGTTTCTGCGAGCAATGGCCTGCTTTTTATCGAGTTTCATAACCTTCCTGTCTTTCTGGATCTTCAGCGCCTGAGCCTGAATACGTCGCGCATTCTCGGGGGTTCGCGGGCAAACATAAAGCCCAACCTGCGCCGGGCGATGAAATGACTCACAGAAAATAAATGAAACTCCTCCGTAAAGCGTCAGGTCAATCCTAATGTCGAGTTAATGACATCCGAAATTTCACTAGGAGAAATCCCATGAGCAGCACTGGCGATAAGATCAAAGGCATGGCGAACGAAGCAGTAGGCAATGTCAAACAAACGGTTGGCAAAGCCACTGATAACGACAAACTGCGCGCAGAAGGCAAAGCCCAGGAAGTGAAAGGCGAAGGCCAGCAGGCGGTGGGCAAGGCCAAGGATGCGGTCAAGAAGACCGTCGACAAAGCCTGAACAGCGCTGGATCCTGAGGGCAATTGATTTGCCTGAAGAAATAAATGACGGCCATCCAGTGATGGCCGTTTTTACACGTTGGGCGCGGACCTGTTTCCAAAGTCGCCAACTCGACTACTTTTGAGGTAAAACCCCCACCTGAAGTTGTTGTATGGCTTGTAAACCCTCTCATTGAGCGGCGAAAGGAGACGCTATGTTATTTCCGGTCTTGAATGGCCTGCCGTTGGGCAAAGTGTTGATCCGTACGGTCAAGGAATTCATTGACGATGAGATGTCGACGTACGCCTCTGCGTTGGCCTATCAAATGTTGTTTTCGTTGTTCCCGTTCATTCTGTTTCTGATCGCGCTGATCGGCTTTTTGCACCTGCCGGACTTCTTCAGCTGGCTGCGCCTGCAATCCGAACTGGTATTGCCGCCGCAGGCGCTGGAACAGGTCAACCCGGTGATCGACCAGTTACAACAGTCCAAGGGCGGTTTGCTCTCGGTGGGTATTGTGATTGCCTTGTGGACCGCCTCGGCCGGTGTGCGCCTGATGATGAGCGCCATGAACGCGGCGTATGACGTGGTAGAAGGGCGGCCTATCTGGAAGCGTTTGCCGCTGTCGATTTTTTACACCATCGGTCTTGCGGGCATGTTGCTGGCTGCCGCCGCGTTGATGGTGCTGGGCCCGCAAGTGATGAGCTGGCTGGCGGGGCAGGTCGGGCTTGAAGAATTTGTGGTGACGCTGTGGACGATCCTGCGCTGGCCGGTGATCGTGCTGCTGATGATGGTTGCCGTGGCGGTGATGTATTACGTGATGCCCGATGTCGAACAGAAGTTTCGTTTCATTACACCGGGCTCGGTATTGGCCGTGGTGGTGTGGATCGCCGCGTCGTTGGGGTTTGCCTTTTACGTCAAGACGTTCGCTGATTACAACGCCATGTACGGCAGCATCGGGGCAATCATCGTGCTGTTGTTGTATTTCTACATCTCGGCAGCCGTGCTGCTACTGGGGGCAGAAATGAACGCAGTGATCGAGCACATGTCCGCCGAAGGCAAGGACCCGGGTGAGAAAACGTTCGATGAAGCGGACGATCCCAATCCCAAGCAACATGTTTCCGGCCTTGGCCGCGACCATTCCCTTACATCCCCCTCAGATGAAGCCTGACTATGATTCGTGAAATTTTGAAAATGGGCGATGAACGTCTGCTGCAGGTCGCCAAACCTGTGCCGGATGACATGTTCGACTCGCCCGAGTTGTGGCAATTGATCGATGACATGTTGCAAACCATGGAACATGCCGGTGGCGTCGGTCTGGCTGCGCCGCAAATCGGGGTGGATCTGCAACTGGTGATTTTCGGGTTCGAACACAGTGAGCGTTACCCGGATGCCGAGGCGGTGCCGCAGACCATTCTGATCAATCCGCTTATCACGCCGTTGAGTCCGGAGGTCGAAGAGGAGTGGGAAGGGTGCTTGTCGGTGCCGGGTTTGCGCGGCGCGGTGGAGCGTTACCAACGGATCCGCTACGAGGGCTTTACGCCCAAAGGCGAACCGGTTGTGCGCGAAGCGCAAGGGTTCCACGCACGGGTGGTGCAGCATGAATGCGATCACCTGATTGGCCGCCTGTACCCGTCGCGGATCAAGGACTTCAGCAAGTTCGGTTATATCGAGGTGCTATTTCCGGAGCTGGAGCCTGGCACGCTGGAGTAAACGTCCTGCCTCTGTGGTGGCTGCCTCGTTTTTGTTGAGGCAGCGACTACAGGCCGATCCCCAGCGCGACCATCGCTTTGTTACGTTGGTAACGCACCAGCCGCTCATGCAAGGCATGGGGCAGTCGGGTATCGAGCGAGAACCCCAACCTTTCATAAAAGCCCTGCAACCCTGGGTCGCAAAACAACCAGACCGGCCCGTCGCAGGCCGACACCGCGCGATCAATCAGCGTCGCCGCGACACCTTGTTTGCGCCACTCGGGCGCGACAAACACACCCGTCAACCAATAGCCGTTTGCCACTGGTCGCAGGCACAGCCCGGCGATGATTTCTTCTTGCCGCGCCACCCACAATTGCGCGTCTTTGACCGCTTTCATTGACGACTGATGGTGGCGGTAAAACTTGTTCATCAATGGCCATAAAGGCGCATCGAGCAGGCTGTAGACAAGGGTGGTCATGTGGGAATTATCGGTGGAGAAGTCGGACGCCAGTATATACAAAGGCCTGTGGCGCATCCCGCATCGTCCGTTTGGGAACGTTTTGCAAAATGGGCGGTGCGCCGCAAATTGATGGCCTTTTGCTTGCAACCCTTCATTGGCTGGCTATGCTCATTAATTACGGGGCGCGAATAACGAATGCTTGAATCCCCCGAGGTGCGCCTGGCTCCAGCGGCATGAGCCTTGCAAGCTGATGGTTTGTTGTGTCTTGAAGCCTATGACGTATCAATAGACAGCATCTCCAGGGATTGAGCCATGTTCGATTTACATCGCAAAGCTGACTTGCTTGAAAATCAACGCCTGAGTTGTTCACTCGAGGAAATGAAGGCCAAGGTAATGGCCATCAGTCGCTCCATGGCCATCATCGAATTTGCCCCCGACGGCACTATTCTCGATGCCAACGATAATTTTTGCCGGGTCATGGGTTATCCCGTCGAAGAGCTACGCGGCAAGCATCACCGCCTATTTTGCGAAGAGCCTTACACCCGAAGCGAAGAGTACGCACGATTTTGGCGCGCGCTGGGTGAGGGCGAAGCCATGAGTGGCACTTACCTGCGACTCGATAAAAGCGGCCGTGAAGTCTGGCTTGAGGCCAGCTATATGCCGATCATTGGCGCCGACAAACAGGTCAGCAGCGTGATCAAAGTGGCGGCGGACATCACGCAACGTATCCACACCGAACATGAGAACGAAAGCATCGTGAACGCCTTGAGTCGTTCCATGGCGCTAATCGAGTTTTCGCCGGACGGTTGCGTAATCAACGCCAATCAGAACTTTCTCAACACCATGCATTATTCGTTGGCAGAGATTGTGGGCCAGCACCATGGCATGTTTTGCACGCCGAGCGAACGAGAGTCGGCGCAGTACAAGACATTTTGGGCGTCACTCAACCGCGGCGAAGTGCACTCGCGACGATTTGAGCGGCTCGATAAATATGGCCGTCAGGTGTTCCTTGAGGCCTCCTATAACCCGATCTTCGATGCCAAGGGCCGTTTATACAAAGTGGTGAAATTCGCCAGTGATATCACGGCTCAAGTCACCAACCTGCAAACAGCGGCCGAATCAGCCCATGCCACTTCGGTGCAAAACGATGCAAGTGCGCAGAAAGGTTCTGAGGTGGTTCAGCAAACGGTGCAAATCATCGAGGCCATCTCCCAGGACCTGAACGAGGCAGCGCAGAGCATCGATGCGGTCAGCAAGCAATCGGACAGCATCGGCAAGATTGTGCAAACAATTCGCAGCATCGCCGATCAGACCAACTTGCTGGCACTCAATGCGGCCATTGAAGCGGCGCGTGCCGGAGAGCATGGGCGTGGTTTTGCCGTGGTGGCCGATGAGGTCAGAAGCCTGGCCGCGCGCACCAGTGCGGCAACTGTGGAAATAGTGGAAGTGGTGCGCAAGAACCACGACTTGTCCCTTAATGCCGTCAATAGCATGCAATCGAGTCTGAGCCGAACAGGATTAGGCGTTGAACTGGCCAATGAAGCCGGGGTGGCGATTCTGGAAATTCAGCAAGGCTCCAGGCACGTGGTAGACGCTATCAGCCAGTTCAACGCCACGTTGCAGTTGCACTGACAGGTCCTTCGCATTGCCTGTCAGCGATGACAGGCAAGACTTAAACCTGCTCTTCTTGCGTGTGTCGGGCACTTTCAGCGTGTTTGAGGGCTTCTGTGTGTTGCATCAAATCGCTGATTTTGTCGTTGATCGCTTGCTGCTTTTCGGGCGGCATGGCTTTCACGTCGTCCTCGGTCAGGCCCATTCCCTTCAAAAACTGTTCGCGAATGCGCTGCGCCACAGGCGTGTCCATGTAGTCCTTGAAGGCTTGGGTGGCAGTTCCTTGGGTGGCAGCGGTTTCAGGCACGCTGGCCTGCAACAGCACGCGGGTTTTGGCGAAGGCGGCGTTGATGTTATCGGCCTGAGCATTGCCGGCCGCCGACGTCGGCGTGGCTTGAATATTGGTCAGCGGCTGGCTGTTTTGCAGTTGACCGTTGTACAGCGCGCTGGCGGCCCCTGTGACAGTGTCCAGGTCCGGGCGCTGGGTCTTCAGGAGGGTCGAGGTGTTTTGCGCAGTAACTAGCATGCGTGAGCCCTGTTCAAATCGTGGATAGCCACTTATCGAGCAATTAGCATGCCGGGCACGTTAACCCCCGTCCCGCGCGGGGCCTGGCGGTCAACGGCAAGGCCGGGCGGAGAAACCTTGCCGCCCGCTTGCCGCTTTTGGGCCGGTTAAGGATTAACTGCTTTCACGCACCATCAATTCAAACCCCATGTCTTGCACAGGATTGGCGACTCGATTACCCGCCATCAGGGTCAGCATTTGTTCTGCGGCACGACGGCCGATGGCTTCGCGAGGCGTGCGAATGCTGCTGAGCCGCGGCACCATAAACTCGGAAGAGGGCAGGTCGTTGAACCCCAGCATGGCGATTTGTTCAGGGATTTTGATCCCGAACCGTGCGGCTTCCAGCAAGGCGCCGTGGGCAAGGTCGTCATTGCCGAAGAAAATGGCATCCACCTGCGGGTGTGCGGCCATCAACTGCAAGAACAACTCGCCACCCAGCCCCACGGATGAAGGGCGTGGCGTCAGCACCTCAAGGTCCGGGTTGTAAAGGCCGACGGCTTGCAGCGCGCGCCGATAGCCTTCACCGCGCAGCAAGGTGCGTTGGTCGAGTTGCGCCCCTATATAAGCCAGGTGTTGACGGCCGCTGGAAATCAAATGGTGCGCGGCGGTCTCGCCCGCTTCCAACTGGGAGAACCCTACGCAGTTCAGTCCGGCGCCCGCGTCCAGTTCCATCATGTACACGCAGGGCACATTGCTGGACTCGATCATGCGCCGTGAGCTTTCAGAGCGATCGAACCCGGTCAGCAGCAGCCCGCGCGGCTGGTACGCCATGTAGTTGCGCAGCAGGTCTTCTTCTTCGTCACGCGAGTAATGGAAGTTGCCGATCAAGACTTCAAAACCCTTGGGCCGTAATACCGAATGGATGGCTTCGAGGGTGTCGATAAACAGCAGGTTGGACAACGACGGGACTAAAACCACCACCGAATGGCTCTGGGCCGAGGCCAGGGCGCGTGCCGCAGGGTTGACCACGTAGTTCAGGTCGGCGGCGGCCTGGCGCACTTTTTCGGCCAGTTCGGTGGCCACACTGCTGATGCCGCGCAATGCGCGCGAGGCTGTAATAGGGCTGACGCCTGCCAGTCGGGCCACTTCATTGAGGGTCGGACGGCCCGTTGTGCGGGTATTTTTATCGTTTTTGACGGAGGTCATCGCGGCTTGCCAAACAAAAAACAAGCCACTAAGGTAGCGCTGTCCACGGATGCCCGCAATTGCCTGATTGTCGGCACTCCGGTTACCCCAGCTTTGTATGTCGAGAGCGTCACCGCGTCTCCCCACAAAAATGAGAAATAGACGTCGGTAGCCCCGGCTTTGTGCTTTGCTTTCAGGTACTGAACGCACGGACAAAGACAGCGCTGTCTACGGACTGAGGTGTTTCATGAGTCAACCTATCACTGCCCTGGTCATCATGGGTGTTGCCGGCTGCGGCAAATCCAGCGTGAGCCAGGCATTGTGCCTGCTCAATGGCGCGACCCCGATTGAGGGTGACGCGTTTCACCCCGCGGCCAACATTGCCAAGATGAGTGCCGGGATCCCCCTGACCGACGACGACCGTGCCGGATGGCTGGCCAGCCTGGCAGACGAGTTGCGCCTTGCCGTTGAGCGGGGCCAGCGCCCGGTATTGACCTGCTCGGCGCTCAAGTTGCGTTATCGCGAGCGTCTGCGCAGCGCCGTCGACGGTTTGGGCTTCGTGTTCCTTGAGTTGACGCCCGAAGTGGCTGCAGATCGGGTGGCTCATCGCCCCGGGCATTTCATGCCCAAAACCCTGATTGACAGCCAGTTCGCTGCCCTTGAATCGCCGGTCAATGAACCTCTGGTGTTGACCCTGAACGCGGCCACCCATGACATCGATGAGCTGGCGTCTCAGGCCCGCGATTGGTGGCATGAACATTCGTTGCAGACAACCCCATGATTTTGCATAAAAAAGACAGCGCTATCCGACTCATCCCCGGCTGCACATTCGCGCCCGATAACAACAACAAGCCAGGAGACGCCCCATGCTAGGCATGTCCCAGAACACCTTTCTACTGCTTGACGCTGTCGTCACCATCATCGGGTTGATCGTGTTGATCACCCGGTTCAAGCTACACCCGTTTATCGCGTTGATTATTGCCTCGGCGTTCCTCGGCCTGACCTCGGGCATGCCTACGGACAAAATCATCAAGTCTTTCCAGGACGGGTTCGGTGGCGTGCTGGGCTTTGTCGGCATCATCCTCGCGCTGGGCACCATGCTCGGCAAAATGATGGCCGACTCAGGCGGGGCCGATCAGATCGCCCGCACCCTGATTCGCGCGTTCGGTAAAGAGCGCGTGCAGTGGGCGATGATGTTCGCTGCGTTCCTGGTGGGCATTCCGCTGTTTTTCGAGATCGGTTTTGTCCTGCTGATTCCGTTGGTGTTCATCGTGGCGCGCCGCACCGGCGTGTCGTTGATCAAGATCGGCATTCCGCTGCTGGCCGGTTTGTCTGCCGTCCATGGCCTGGTGCCTCCGCATCCGGGACCGTTGCTGGCCATTGGGGTCTTTGGCGCAGACATCGGTAAGACCATTCTGTATGGCCTGATCGTTGCCTTGCCGACGGCCATCATCGCGGGGCCGATCTACGGCAGCTTTATCTCCAAGTACATTCCCGGCAACCCGTCCCAGGAACTGGTGGATCAACTGGCCAGCGAGCCGGAATCCAGCAGCCTGCCGAGTTTCGGCATCACGCTGGCCACGGTGTTGCTGCCGGTGTTCCTGATGTTGCTCAAGACCTTTGCCGACGTGGCGTTGCCCGACGGTAACTTCTTCCGCGGCTGGATGGACATGATCGGCCACCCGATCACCGCGCTGTTGCTGGCCTTGCTGCTGTCGCTGTACACCTTTGGCGCGCGTCAGGGCATCGACTCCAAGCGCATCCTCAAATTACTGGACGCGAGCCTGGCGCCGACGGCGGCGATCATTTTGATCATTGGTGCTGGCGGTGGTTTCAAGCAAATGCTGGTGGCCAGCGGTGTGGGCGACGTGATCGGTCACATGGCGGTGAATGCGCAAATTTCGCCGATTCTACTGGCGTGGCTGGTGGCGGCGGTGATTCGGATTGCGACCGGTTCCGCGACCGTTGCAACCATCACCGGCGCAGGCATTGTGCTGCCGGTGGTGGACTTGATTCCGGGCGTGAACCGCGAGCTGCTGGTGCTGGCGACGGGCGCAGGTTCGTTGATCCTGTCCCATGTGAACGATGCGGGGTTCTGGCTGGTCAAGCAGTACTTCAACATGACCGTGGCTGAAACATTCAAAACTTGGACCGCGATGGAAACCATTCTGTCGGTGGTCGGTTTGATCTTCATCCTGCTGCTGTCGCTGGTGGTTTAAACCCCAGCCCCCGCCGGCGCGAATGCGTTCGCACCGGCGGGGTCTTTCAGTTGGCGCTCACGCCATCTGCACGGAACATGGCGCGAATGCCGCGCACCGCCTGACGAATTCGATCCTGATTTTCGATCAGCGCAAAGCGCACATGGTCATCGCCATATTCACCAAATCCTACGCCCGGTGAGACGCAGACTTTGGCGTCCGCCAGCAGCTTCTTGGCAAATTCCAGCGACCCCATAGACGCGTAGGCCTCAGGGATCTTGGCCCACACATACATGGACGCTTTCGGGTTTTCGACCATCCAGCCCAGCTCATGCAGCCCTTTGACCAGTACGTTACGGCGCTGGCGGTACTGCTCGGCAATGTCTTTCACGCACTGTTGGTCGCCTTCCAGGGCAGCAATGGCGGCGACTTGCAACGGTGTGAAGGTGCCGTAGTCGTGGTAGCTCTTGATGCGCGCCAGCGCGCTGACCAGTTCGGCATTGCCCACCATGAAACCAATGCGCCAGCCTGCCATGTTGTAGCTTTTTGACAGGGTGAAAAATTCCACGGCGATGTCTTTTGCCCCCGGCACTTGCATGATCGAAGGGGCCTTCCAGCCGTCGTACACGATGTCGGCGTAGGCCAGGTCGTGCACCACCAGCACGTCATATTGTTTGGCCAGCGCCACCACGCGCTCGAAGAAGTCCAGCTCAACGCACTGCGCGGTGGGATTGGACGGGAAGCCCAGAATCATCATTTTTGGCTTGGGAATCGATCCGCGGATGGCTTTTTCCAGCTCGGCGAAAAAGTCTACGCCGGGAATCAGCGGCACTGACCGCACTTGCGCGCCCGCGATGACAGCCCCGTAGATGTGGATCGGATAGCTGGGGTTGGGTACGAGCACCGTGTCGCCCTGATCCAGCGTGGCCAGCATCAAATGCGCGAGGCCTTCCTTGGAACCGATGGTGACAATGGCTTCGTCTTCAGGGTCGATGTCGACGTTGTAGCGATCGGCATACCAGCGGGAAATAGCCCGGCGCAGGCGTGGGATGCCGCGCGAAGTGGAGTAGCCATGGGTGTCTTCGCGTTGTGCGACCGTGCAGAGTTTTTCAACGATGTGCGGCGGTGTCGGGCCGTCAGGGTTGCCCATGCTGAAGTCGATAATGTCTTCGCCACGGCGCCGCGCAGCCATTTTCAGCTCGGCGGTTATGTTGAACACATACGGGGGGAGTCGATCGATGCGCGCAAAGCGGCGCGGCGAACCTTGGTCTGCCATGTTGGCCTCTGATACGTAAGCGCCCGGAACCGTCCGAGCGACGTGAACCACTGCGGTGGTCCGGGCCAAACAATAAGGTCGATGGTGGCCTTTTGTCTAGGGGCTGTCAGCGGCGATTTTCGATGAGACGCGATGATTCTGTTCTGGCATGTGAGGGCGATGCCTTTAACCCGCTTGCTGGCTCGCCAAGGGGGGGGGCAGCGCCAAGGTCAAACACCGCTCGCCCTGATACGCCTCACCCCCTTCAATCCAGCCCTGGCCCTTGTAAAAATGCAGGGCTGACGTGTTGAACGGGCTGACGGAGAGCATCAGTTGGTTGATCTCTGGCCAGTAACCGTGCAGTTGCCGGGCTAACAGGTTGAGGCAGGTTTTGCCGATCCCTTGGCCCTGAAGGCGTTTGTCGACCTGAAACGCATGCACGGTGGCGCTGCCCGGTTCGGCCCAATGCGCCAGCAGCGGTGCGCGCTTGAGTAGTAAAAATGCCACGGGCAGGTCATCGCCCAGCAGCACGAACCCTTTGATACCGGCATGTGGGGTAGCCGGCAGAGAGTACAGGGCGCATTCAATGTCGCCGCAGTAGGGGAGCTGCTCCGGATGGACGTTGATGGCACGCAGTTGCTGGCGTTGTTCAGCCGTCAGGTCATCGTAAGTGCAAAGGCGGGTAAGCATGGCGAGGTCTGTCATGGCGCAATGGAAGAGCTCACAGGTGAGCGTTAAAGCGGTGCGCCAGTGTCTACTCATCTTCGCTGCAAATACATCCTTTTTGCGGACTCAAGACCGGGAGTTTTCTGCGACCGACAAACGGGATGAGCCTGCCGATGCGTTGTTGGTAACGCCGGTAGGGATCGCCAAACAGCACCAGCAGATCTTTTTCCTCAAGTCGGCTGCCAATCACGATATACAGCGTGCAGGTCACGGCGAACACCAGTCGCCCGACGGTCATGTGCGGCGTCGCCCAGAAGGCCATCAGAAAACCGGCATACATCGGGTGTCGCACCAGTTTGTACAGCAGCGGGGTTTTGAAAGAGGTATCGGGTGCTTTTAACCGCAGAACAGTGTCCAGTGCCTGCTTGATGCCGAACAGTTCAAGGTGGCTGATCAGAAACGTAGCCACCAGTACCAGGGCCCAGCCCAGCCAATACACCCCTGTCAGCAGGGCGACGGCCAAAGGGGACTCGATGCGCCACACGGTGATGCTGACCGGTTGCCACAGCCAGATCATCAGCGCCAGCACCGCACTGCTGAACAGCACATAGGTTGCGCGTTCAATCGGCGCCGGCACGAACCTGAGCCACCAGTGTTTGAAGGCTTTGCGCGCCATACCGCTGTGTTGAATGGCGAACAGGGTAATCAGCAGCACATCGATCACGATCGCCCATGGCCAGGACACCCGGCTGACGGCGGTATCGATGCCTTTGGGCACGCCAATCGAGCTGAGAAAGCCGATGAAGTAGATAAAAACCAGCAGAAAGAACGCGTAACTCAGAAGGCTGTAGGCCAAAGCAGCAAGTTTGCCCGCGAGGGTGGAAATGGACGATTCCAAGCGTGTATTGCCGTGCATGATCGACTCCTTTCGAACAGGGCAAAGACACCACCATAGCCCAGCGTAGACGCCTCAGGCTGCCATTGGTCGTTTCGAAAAGATGCCGTGTTTAATGTACTGACCTCTCCTGCACAGGAACACACCCTCAGCGCCGTGCGCCTAACGGCAGGTGGAAAGCAAAGACGGTGCCGTGTTCTTCACAGGAGGACACTTCAATATGGCCGCCGTGCGATTGAGCGATCTGGCTGGCGATGTACAGTCCCAATCCCAGCCCGGCTTGTGGCGTGTCATTGGCGGGGCGTGAGTAGGGCTGAAACAGCTGTGCCTGGACGTGGGGCGGAATCGGGTTGCCCTGGTTGGTTACTTTCAGAGTGAAGAGGTCATCGTTCACTTGGGCCTGCACTTCGACCACCCCGTGGGTTGCGCCATGGTTGATGGCATTGGCCAGCAAGTTGGACAGCAATTGCGCCAATCGACCGCTGTCACAATGCAGCCCATCAATGGGGCCGATGTCTGCCTCAATCTGGCGCTGCGGGTGAACACTTTGGACTTCCGAGATGACATGGGTAAAAACGTCATTGAGGTCGGCAGAGTCATGCAGTGTCAATGGAATACCGGCCCCCAGGCGCCCTCGGGCAAAGTCCAGTACATCTTCAACCAGCCGTGCGGCACGTCGGCCGCTGGTCAGAATGTGCTGCACCAGATGATCGGATGCCGGGTTAGGGTGTTTGCGTAGCAGTCGTTCGGCGGCGGTGGTAATGGCGAACAGCGGGTTACGCAAGTCATGGCCCAGCACGGCAATAAACTGCTCGCGCAACTCGGCGGTTTCACGTTCCAGAAGTAGCGCGGTTTCGGTGCGTTGCTGGTGTTCTTCGGCGTCCATTTGCAACGAGATCAGTCGAGCGAACGACTCCAGCGTGGTCTGGATGGTGCTGCTTTTGAGTGTCGCGGGTTCAGGGTCCAGCGCGCAGATGGTGCCGAAAAATCTGCCGTCGGTACGGAATACCGGCACCGTGATGTAGCTTTCGAAACGGTACAACTTAGGGGTGTGATGGTTCTGGTAGTGCGGGTCTGTACTGACGTTATCGATAATGATCGGCTGATGCGACCCCATGCTTTCAAAACACAAGGTGGTGGCCAAATCCAGTTCGCCGCCGGGTTTTAACCCGAACCCGAGTTTGTCGAGCACGGCACACGCCGTCCAGCTGGTGGCGGTCACGCGGGCGATGGCCGCGAATCGCATGCCGGTCATTTCACTGATGACTTGCAACATGGCCGGCACTGCACTGATGCGATTGATCGTTGCGATGTCAGTTTCTACGCCTTGCACCATGGATCGGGGTCTCGGTTGAACGGGGTAGGGGCAATTTTAGCGAGAACTCGCTTATGCGCTACAACTGAGGCGATATTTTATAAAAAGAGTGGACGCCGACATAAAAAAACCGCGCCACTCTAGAAGAGGGCGCGGTTATTTATTAAACGCTTAACTCAGGTGTCTTGTTTATTCTTCAATACGTCGCCCGTTTTGGCGTCCAGTTCAACATCCCACTTAAGGCCCTGGGCGTCACGCATTTCAACTTCATACACCAACTTGCCGTATGAGTCATCAAGTTCGGTATCCAGAATAGTAGCCCCCTTATGTTGGGCCAGCGCCTTTGCATTCAGCGTTTCAAAAGAGGTGATTTCACCCTTCTTGAGCAATTCGGGAATGTGGTCCGGACGAACATCGGCTTGAGCCAGACCGGCAGTCAGTGTCAGGGCAGCAGTGGCAAACAATACGCTAAGTGCTTTCATGTTTAATTCCTCTTGGGTGAGCTGTTTAAGTGGGGCCAGATTAAACATCGCAACTTAACTCACCCTTAATTTCTGCCCTGAAACTGAAGAAAGCCTCAAATCGATCAGTAACCGTTCTTTTCGAGCAATTGGTTAACCGTTAACGGCGCCGGGCGTTGATAGAACTTCAGCAGCTCGGAGGCGCGGTTGGTAAAGATGCCGTCTACGCCAGATTGCATGACATGCTTGAAGTCCGCCGGTTCATCAATGGTGTACACGTGTACCAGCATGCCCTTGTCGTGGGTCGCTGTGTTCATCCAGGGCTGGACCAGGTCGAAGTAGCTCTGATCGCCACCGGCCGCCAGCGCAGCCGAAGGCCCCGTACCGATGGCCCCGTGGGCTTTGGCAAAGTCCAGCCAGCGTAGGAACTCGGCTTTATCCTTGGGTTGCTGTTTGGCGTAATAGGCGGCTTTATCTTTCTCGCCAGAGTCGGCAAAACTCACGTCGGAGTTGGGCGCCATGCCACCTTCACCGACCCATAACAGCAAGATTTTAGGGGTGTCGGGCATTTCTTTTTGCAGCAGTTCAAGGCTGCTTTTCTCAAAGGTTTGCAGGATGACGCGGCCTTTGCCCTGACCCACGCCTGGTTCGCCGCTGACCGTGGTGACAGGTTGCAGCCAGCCGCGCTTGCTCAGCGCGTTTTTAAGGTCATGTTCAAGGCCCGGGAACTGCTTGGGCTCCTTGGTCTCGATGTACAAACCGGGTGTGTGCTGAGGGCTGGCCTCGGCGATGTCGATGATTTCATCCAGGGTCAGGATTTGCAGACCCTTATAAGACGGGCGAGCGCGCTCAGGGTAGGCCGCGTTGAACCAGCTGCCCGCATCCAGGGTTTTCAGCTCGGCCATGGTGAAGGCGTTGGCCGGGCTGTCTTTGCGCTCCGGGAATTTTGTCGCGACGTCGGTGGTGCGCAACAGGCTGTTGTCATGCAAGGCAAACAACACACCGTCTTTACTGCGCTGCAGATCCATTTCCAGGTAATCGGCACCCAGGTCGCGGGCAACGGTGTACGCCGCTGCCGTGGATTCAGGGGCGTCGAATGATGCGCCGCGATGGGCGATAACGGCCGGCCGCGGGATGCCCTGAGCCTTGGCCAGTTCCGCTTGAGCCGTGTCAGACGGGCGGGCGGCGTGTGCGCCGCTCATGCCCAGCAACAGGCTGAGGAGCAGGGCGCTTTTGCCAAAAATATCCGGCATGGGGTGAGTTCCTTTCGATCGGTAAAATTAAGGGCGTCTTTTTAACAACTGACAGCCTCGGGGGCTATCGAGAACCCGACATAAATGTGCGTGAGGGGCAATTTGCTGCGCTTTTAAGGTGTGATCTGCAGTATTCTGGCGCGCAACAGCGTCCCCGGCAGAGGGAACACACCTTCATCCTTGCGTGTAAACCATCGTCCTAGAGCCTTTAGCGCTCATTAGTGAGGTTTACCATGCGCATCACGTCTGAACTGATCTGCCAGGCCGCCGATCAACTTAACGGCTTCGTTGGTTTCAATCGTAAGACAGGCCAGCACATTGTCCGTTTTAGTGAAGATTCCTTCGGGATGGACGTCGCCGACGACAACATCACCCCCACCAGCGAATTTGTCT
This sequence comes from Pseudomonas lundensis, assembly GCF_015377145.2. NCBI lineage: Bacteria > Pseudomonadati > Pseudomonadota > Gammaproteobacteria > Pseudomonadales > Pseudomonadaceae > Pseudomonas > Pseudomonas lundensis. The sequence goes on along the minus strand of NZ_CP062158.2, from coordinate 3,565,734 downwards.
GGCAAGCCGGGGATGCCGACACCATGACCCTCAAGCGTGAGCTGGTTCAGTTGCTGCTGGATCAAAACATCGATGATCGGCTCAACATCACCGAGCCGTTGCGCGTGTATATGCGCAGGCAGGATGTTCCTGAGATCAGTGCCGTACGACGTTGCGTTACCCCCTAGGCGGGGTCCGGAAACACCTCGGCCGCAGCCACGCTGATTTTGTTGCGGCCGGTGTTTTTGGCGATATACAGCGCTTTGTCGGCTTCGTTGAGCCACAGGGAGGCATCGTTGAAATCGGCGCGGTATGACGCCAGCCCGATGCTCAAGCTGACCCGCAACGCCGGGTCATTGTCATGCAGGTCGTTGCAGAAAACTTGGCGCAGTCGCTCCATGATGTCTTGCGCCTGCTCCAGGGTGCGGTCGGGGAGGATGACGCAAAACTCGTCCCCGCCATAACGCCCCGCCAGGTCCTCGGCCCTCAGGTTGTCCTTGAGTTGTTTGCTGAATTGGCGCAACACGCTGTCGCCGACGATATGTCCGTACGTGTCATTGATGCGCTTGAAATGGTCGATATCAATCAAGGCCAGCGTCGCGCGTGAGTTATTTTTCCGGCACTGCTCAAAGCTGAGCTGTAAGAGGTCTTTCCACGAACCGTGGTTTAACAGTCCGGTCAGGCTGTCGGTACGGCTGAGGGCACTGAGGGTGCGTTTGTGTTCGGCCAGTTTGATGGCCAGCCGATAACAGACCATGCCCACCGCAAACGGGTAGAGCGTCAGCATGGGCAAGCAGGCGTAGATCTGCAGGGGCGTGATGGTCGTGCTGAAGGCCACGCCCAATAACCCCCATGAAATCAGCACACCGGTCAGTTGGGCCGCTGCGCCACGAAGCAGCATTTTTTGGCCACCCGCTGCGACGTTATTCATGATCATCATCGACAGGATGGTCACCGTGGGTAACGGATTGAACTGCATGCTCGCGGCCCAAAACCCGCCCAACAATGAGTCGATCAGCATGTTGCGGCGCTCGGCCTGAAACGGATACGCCGAGCGTGTCGAGAGCCGCAGGGCCAAGTGTGGCCAGATGAACCCGTTGAATAGCAACAAACCCCATAGCCAGGCAGGCGGGTCGAGCGGATAAAGAGTCGCCATTACGCTAAAACAGCCGATGCCTAACCCTATGATGCGGGGCACATAGATGCGTTTGGCGAATGACAGGCCTTTGCCTCTTTTATTGTCCATGGCGTGGTCTACGAAAAAGGGTGGTTCAACGGGTGTTGGATCAGGTATATGCCGCGCGGGCTTTATGCAATTCAGATCAAGATTGTTCAAGCGTAGCTGCTGAACGTTTCTCAATGGGCATCATTTCAGGGCAGGGTAGCGGAGTGTTAAAGCAGAGGGCAGAAAAATAGCGATTGACCGTCTTTCGTGCTCAACGCGCACAGGGTGAGCTTTTGCGGTTGATGGGCCTGGTGCGTTGGATAGCTTCCGTGTCTGGCCCTGTCATCAGACGAGACTGGGTATTCCCATGCCCCCTCTTTGGTGATTCACAACGTCACGCTGGAGCTGGCCTTCCCTGGCCAGTACGCGCGGTTGGATCGGATGCCTGCCCACGCCAGGCAGCATGGCTGGCGTGGCGTTGAACCTGTATCGCCCGGTGTTACTCGATCATGGCGTAATCGCCGCGACCGATCGGGTTCGGGGTAGTGCCGCGAATGTTCTCGCCTCTGCCGGGAGCGAAACCCGGAAAGAACACCAGTCCTTCAGCCTCAAGGCGGTGAGCCAGGGCCAGCAGGGTGACGTCGCGAATGGGTTCGCCGGACTCAAAGCGTTTAATGGCCGCTACCGAAACACGGGACGCTTCGCTTAGTCGTTCAAAGCTCCAGCCCAGCATTTCGCGTGCCTGAGCGCAGTGCAACGGGGTGAATTGGTTGAGTACGATTTGCTCAAGCGTATTGCGCATCGCTGAGTTCGACATGGGGATTCTCCGGGGCTGGGTCTATGCTTGAAAAAGTACTGTGTTTTTATACAGTTGTTTCAAGCGTGGATCAAATCCATTTTTTTGATCTGTTCCCGCCGTGAGATCCCGACCCAACCCCTTGATGTGAGCCGATGTGCCCAAGCCGTGATCTGTCGAATATTTCGATTGAATTGGCGACGTTTGCCCGGCCACAAAAAAAGGCTGCCCGTGGGGGCAGCCTTTCAAGGTCAGCGTTTAACCGCGCCGGGTATCAGTCCCAGCTCAGTGCGCCGCCCGTTTGGTACTCGATCACGCGGGTCTCGAAGAAGTTTTTCTCTTTCTTCAAGTCCATGATTTCGCTCATCCACGGGAACGGGTTGGTCGTGCCCGGATACTCTTCTTTCAAGCCGATTTGCGACAGGCGGCGGTTGGCGATGAACTTGAGGTAGTCCTCCATCATCGCTGCGTTCATGCCCAATACACCGCGCGGCATGGTGTCACGGGCGTATTCGATTTCCAGCTGCGTGCCTTGCAGGATCATCTGCGAGGCTTCTTCCTTCATCTCGGCATCCCACAGGTGCGGGTTTTCGATTTTGATCTGGTTGATCACGTCGATGCCGAAGTTCAGGTGCATCGACTCATCGCGCAGGATGTACTGGAACTGCTCGGCAACCCCGGTCATCTTGTTGCGGCGGCCCATCGACAGGATCTGGGTGAAGCCGCAGTAGAAGAAGATGCCTTCCAGAACGCAGTAGTAAGCGATCAGGTTGCGCAGCAGTTCCTTGTCGGTTTCTACGGTGCCGGTTTCGAACTTCGGATCAGAGATCGAACGGGTGTACTTCAAGCCCCACGTGGCCTTTTTGGCGACCGAAGGAATCTCGTGGTACATGTTGAAGATCTCGCCTTCATCCATGGCCAGCGATTCGATGCAGTACTGATAGGCGTGGGTGTGGATCGCCTCTTCGAACGCCTGGCGCAGGATGTACTGGCGGCATTCCGGGTTGGTGATCAAACGGTACACGGCCAGGACCAGGTTGTTGGCAACCAGCGAGTCGGCGGTGGAGAAGAAGCCCAGGTTGCGCATCACGATGCGGCGTTCGTCGTCGGTCAGGCCTTCCGGGTTTTTCCAGAGGGCGATGTCGGCGGTCATGTTGACTTCTTGCGGCATCCAGTGGTTTGCGCAGCCGTCGAGGTACTTCTGCCAGGCCCAGTCGTACTTGAACGGCACGAGCTGGTTAAGGTCGGCGCGGCAGTTGATCATCATCTTTTCATCAACGGCTACACGAGCGCTGGCGCCTTCGAGCTCGGCCAGGCCTTCAGCGATATCAAGGTTGTCCAGTGCGGCCTTGGCACGCTTGATGGCCTCGGAGTCACTGGCCGTGACAGCGCGAGCCTCAAGTGCCGCAACGCCGCCGGCGGTGTCCAGGCGGTCCATGTTGGCTTCGGTTGCGTGACCGGCATTGGCGCCTTTGACGGCGACTTCGCCTTCATCTTCTTTATCGAATTCGTCCCAGCTCAGCATGACGTGTCGTCTCCTGCGTGAGGGCCTGACGCCCGTGTGATAACGCTTAATGGTTGAGTTGTCACACGGCCATTGGCCGCTTGGATCTAAGGAATGTTGCTTGCAGCAGCGGTAAGCGCACGCAAAAACATGAATGTATTCGTAGGGTTGGCCCGCTGTCGCTGAGGGGATGCAGTGGTTTGTGCATCGCAGCCTGGCCTTGGGCCGGAGCAGCGTGGGTTTATAACCCGGGAAGGGGATATATCAAGCCCTTTTGACGGCGGGAGTATACGGGTTTTGTACAGGGTATTTCAGCCAGTTTTTTTCCGCGGATGCGACGAAATGCCCTGATTTTAGGGTGGACTTGGGCGAGGCAGCGGCTGGGCGAGGGTTTGCCGCAGGCAGATTATTTTTGCGTGGGTCTTGCCGGGGTGTGTGCAGGGCGAGGTGAGGCCGGGAGGGGGGTGTTTGCCGTTCGGGGGGACTAAGCCCGGTCGAAACCGGGCGTTAAGTCACTCGCGGTGTCAGCTCAAGCGATGACCCTGGGTGCGGTCATAGCCATCTTCGGCGAAAGAGGCCGAGCGGGTGTTGTCGTAACCGTCTTCGGCAAAGGAGGCCGAGCGGGTGTTGTCGTAACCATCTTCGGCAAAAGAGGCCGAACGGGTGTTGTCATAACCGTCTTCAGCATAAGTGGCTGAATGAGTGCGGGTGTAACCGTCTGCTGCAAAGGCAGCACTTGCCAGTACCGATAGACTAAAAGCCAATATCAGCGAGCGTTTCATGTACGAGTGTCCTGAGTGGTGACTGGCGGGCATTAACGCAACACGTATATAACCTTGTGTGCCGTTAAAGTTGCGCCCTGAATAAATAAGTAGGGGTTTAACTTAAAACAGTAAGTTAGCCGTTAGAGCAGCCATTACCCATGACGCGGTACTCCAGGGTGTGCTGCATACCGTGGGAGTCTTCGTACACCATTTGTGCGGGCACTACTTCGCACACGTTAGGCACTTCAGTCATGGAAATAACTTTGGCAATGTCCAGTTCGGAAGAGTAGGAGTAGTGTTCTACGGCAGGTTGCTGGCTGGAAACCGGGGTGTTTGATTCATCCGCCATGGCGGTTAAACACACACTGCTGAGGGCCAGAACTAACAACGCTTTCATTTCAGGGTTACCTGTTTTTGGTCGAGTGGGGTCACGTAGCCCTTATGAGGCCACGTGTGAAACTTGATGAGTTAAGTGCGACTGAACGTGCCTTCGTGGGGGCTGTAACTTGCGTTAATCGCGGTGCCTTGGTTGGCGAGAGGAATTTTATGCCTGCGCCGGGCCTGCATATAGAGGGCGTTTTGATAAAGACTGTTGACAGATTCTGCAACAATCGCCGAAAACAGCAGGGTAAGGCAGTCTGGCGGCGCGGCTTTTGACGGGGAGGTGCGCTGTAAGTGGCGAGCTTGAGCCTTCTTGATAAATATGACGTTTTTTAAGCAGGTTTCTTACTACCAACGTCGAATGGAACTCACGCGGTGGCCCGGCTACAACAGGGTCATAAAACAACAACTACAAAAAAATTGAGGTGTGGAACATGAGTGCAGCTTCCCTGTATCCCGTACGCCCCGAGGTCGCAGCCAACACGCTGACCGATGAGGCGACCTACAAGGCGATGTACCAGCAATCTGTCGTCAACCCGGATGGTTTCTGGCGCGAGCAGGCCAAGCGTCTCGACTGGATCAAGCCTTTCACCACGGTCAAGCAGACCTCTTTCGACGATCACCATGTCGACATCAAATGGTTTGCCGACGGCACCCTCAACGTGTCCTATAACTGCCTGGACCGTCATCTGGCCGAGCGCGGCGATCAGGTGGCGATTATCTGGGAGGGCGATGACCCTTCCGAGCAACGCAACATTACCTACCGTGAACTGCACGAAGAAGTGTGCAAGTTGGCGAACGCCTTGCGCGGTCAGGACGTGCACCGTGGCGACGTGGTGACGATCTACATGCCGATGGTGCCCGAGGCGGTGGTGGCCATGCTGGCCTGCACCCGTATCGGTGCGATTCACTCGGTGGTGTTTGGCGGCTTCTCGCCTGAGGCGCTGGCCGGTCGCATCATCGACTGCAAATCCAAGGTGGTCATTACCGCCGACGAAGGTATTCGGGGCGGCAAGCGCACGGCGCTCAAGGCCAATGTCGACGAAGCGCTGACCAACCCAGACACCTCCAGCGTGCAAAAGATCATCGTGTTCAAGCGCACCGGCGGTGACATTGCCTGGTACAAACACCGTGACATCTGGTACCACGACCTGATGGCCGTCGCCTCAACGCACTGCGCGCCAAAAGAGATGGGCGCTGAAGAAGCGTTGTTCATCCTTTATACCTCCGGCTCCACCGGCAAGCCCAAGGGCGTACAGCACACCACCGGTGGCTACCTGCTGTATGCGGCCCTGACCCATGAGCGCGTGTTCGATTACCGCCCGGGCGAGGTGTATTGGTGCACGGCTGACGTGGGCTGGGTCACCGGTCATACCTACATTGTCTACGGGCCGCTGGCCAACGGTGCCACCACGGTGCTGTTTGAAGGGGTGCCGAACTACCCGGACATCACCCGCGTGTCGAAGATCATCGACAAGCATAAGGTCAACATCCTTTACACCGCGCCTACCGCCATTCGCGCCATGATGGCCGAGGGGCAGGCAGCCGTTAAAGATGCAGACGGCTCCAGTTTGCGTTTGCTGGGGTCGGTGGGCGAGCCGATCAACCCCGAAGCCTGGAGCTGGTACTACACGACCGTCGGCAAAGAGCGCTGCCCGATTGTCGATACCTGGTGGCAGACCGAAACCGGTGCGTGCCTGATGAGCCCGCTGCCGGGCGCGCATGCCCTCAAGCCCGGTTCGGCGGCACGGCCGTTCTTCGGAGTGGTGCCTGCGCTGGTGGATAACTTGGGCAACATCCTCGAAGGCGCCACCGAGGGCAATCTGGTGATCCTCGACTCGTGGCCGGGTCAGGCGCGCACGCTGTACGGCGATCACGACCGCTTTGTGGACACCTACTTCAAGACCTTCCGCGGCATGTACTTCACCGGTGACGGCGCGCGCCGTGACGAAGATGGCTATTACTGGATCACCGGGCGTGTGGATGACGTGCTTAACGTTTCCGGGCACCGCATGGGCACGGCTGAAATAGAAAGTGCGATGGTTGCGCACCCTAAAGTTGCCGAGGCCGCCGTCGTTGGCGTGCCGCACGACATCAAAGGGCAGGGTATTTACGTCTACGTCACGTTGAATGGCGGGGAAGAGCCCACAGACGCACTGCGTCAGGAGTTGAAAAACTGGGTCCGCAAAGAGATCGGTCCCATTGCGTCGCCGGATGTCATTCAGTGGGCGCCGGGCCTGCCCAAGACCCGTTCGGGCAAAATCATGCGCCGCATTTTGCGCAAGATCGCCACGGGTGAGTACGACGGGCTGGGGGATATCTCGACGCTGGCTGATCCGGGCGTGGTGCAGCATTTGATTGAAACCCATAAAGGCATGAAGGTCGCGTAACACCGGCTGGCATTAAACAAGCCCCGTCTGGCACTGTCAGGCGGGGCTTTTTTGTGGTTGATCCAAAGGGTGGGTGTGTAGGAACAGGCTGGCGCGCAGTAGGTTTGCTCCTGCGCAAAGCGAAGAGGTGTTACCGCGTGTGTAACCGGGTGCACGAAAACGGGGCTTTGCGAAACGCAGAGCACCGTTTTGGCGCCGCCAGTGCGGGCCAAATAAATTAGATGAAACGCTGCACTTGCCGGAATAGAAGGCTTTGCGAATAATAGGCCCGCTATTTGCAACTCATATAGGTTCTGCACCTTTTGCTCTTGCATGATTTTGAAGAGCTGTCAATGCCTGGAGTCGCCTTTCTCGGTGCATTTGTAATTAGTTGTCGCATTGAAGAAATAACGGCTTGAAGCCTGTCGTTAGAATGCCGATCACTCGCTCGTCGTTGTTGTGTTGACCTCAGCACAACGCCAGTAGGACGTGGCGCCGCATTCCCGGTTTAACCTCCGCATATTGGGCTCACGCTCACTCTGCATTTTTTGCCCTTTACCGATGGAGTCCTAAGATGAAGAAACTCGTGCTTCTTGGCGCCCTGGCACTGTCTGTGCTGTCCCTGCAGGCTTTTGCTGATGAAAAACCTCTGAAAATTGGTATCGAAGCTGCGTACCCTCCGTTTGCCTCCAAGGCCCCGGATGGCAGCATTGTCGGCTTTGACTACGACATCGGTAACGCCCTGTGCGAAGAGATGAAGGTCAAGTGCGTTTGGGTTGAGCAAGAGTTCGATGGCCTGATCCCGGCGCTAAAAGTGCGCAAGATCGACGCCATCCTGTCCTCGATGTCCATCACCGACGACCGTAAAAAATCCGTTGATTTCACCCATCGTTACTACCTCACTCCAGCACGCCTGGTGATGAAGGACGGCACTGCCGTCAGCGACAGCCTGGATGAACTCAAAGGCAAGAAAATCGGTGTGCAACGTGGTTCGATCCACGACCGTTTTGCCAAGGAAGTGCTGGCGCCTAAAGGAGCCACTGTTGTTCCTTACGGTTCGCAGAACGAAATCTACCTTGATATCCAGGCCGGTCGCCTTGATGGCACTGTTGCCGACGCCACCCTGCTGCAAGACGGTTTCCTGAAAACCGAAGCAGGTAAAGGTTACGCGTTCGTAGGCCCGCAATTCACCGACGTCAAATACTTTGGTGACGGCGTAGGCATCGCGGTACGCAAGAACGATGCGCTGAAAGACAAGATCAACACGGCCATCGACGGTATCCGTGCCAACGGCAAGTACAAGCAGATCCAGGACAAATATTTCGACTTCGATATTTACGGCGCTGACGCGAAGTAAACCATCGCAGCACCCTGTCCGAAATGGCGCAAGCAACAGGATTTCTGAAGTTTGCGCCATTTTTTCATCCAAATTTTGAGGACCTGAATCATGTTGAAAGGCTACGGGGCTGTCATCCTCGATGGTGCTTGGCTGACGCTTCAGCTCGCCTTGTCGTCCATGGCCCTGGCCATTGTTCTAGGTCTGATCGGTGTTTCTTTGCGCCTGTCGCCGGTGCGCTGGCTGGCCTGGTTGGGCGATTTGTATTCCACCGTCATTCGCGGCATTCCCGATCTGGTGCTGATCCTGCTGATCTTCTACGGCGGTCAGGACTTGCTGAACCGCGTCGCGCCCCTGTTGGGCTATGACGATTACATTGATTTGAACCCGCTGGCGGCCGGTATCGGCACCTTGGGTTTCATCTTTGGTGCGTACTTGTCCGAAACTTTTCGGGGTGCCTTTATGGCCATTCCCAAAGGGCAGGCGGAAGCCGGCATGGCGTATGGGATGAGCAGCTTTCAAGTGTTTTTCCGGGTGTTGGTGCCGCAGATGATTCGTCTCGCGATCCCGGGCTTTACCAATAACTGGCTGGTGTTGACCAAAGCCACGGCCCTGATCTCGGTGGTCGGGTTGCAAGACATGATGTTCAAGGCCAAGCAGGCGGCAGATGCCACTCGCGAACCTTTCACCTTCTTTCTGGCCGTCGCGGCGATGTACCTGGTGTTGACCAGCGTATCGCTGTTGGCGTTGCGACAACTTGAGAAGCGCTACTCGGTAGGCGTTAAGGCGGCTGATCTATGATCTTCGACTACAACGTCATTTGGGACAGCATGCCGCTGTACCTTGATGGCCTGCTGGAAACCCTCAAGTTGCTGGGTATTTCACTGTTCTTCGGCTTGCTGGCGGCCGTGCCGCTGGGGCTGATGCGCGTCTCCAAGCAGCCGCTGGTCAACTTCCCGGCCTGGCTCTACACCTATGTGATTCGCGGCACGCCGATGCTGGTGCAGTTGTTCCTGATCTACTACGGGCTGGCCCAGTTCGATGCAGTGCGCGACAGTTTCATGTGGCCGCTTTTGTCCAGCGCAACCTTCTGCGCCTGTCTGGCCTTTGCCATCAACACCAGCGCCTACACCGCCGAAATCATCGCCGGTAGCCTCAAGGCCACGCCCCACGGCGAAATTGAAGCGGCCAAGGCGATGGGCATGTCGCGCGGCAAAATGTACCGCCGCATTCTGTTGCCGTCGGCCATGCGCCGGGCGCTGCCGCAGTACAGCAACGAAGTCATCATGATGTTGCAGACCACCAGTCTGGCGTCCATCGTGACCCTGATCGACATCACGGGTGCGGCGCGTACCGTGAATGCGCAGTACTACCTGCCGTTCGAGGCCTACATCACCGCCGGTGTTTTCTACCTGTGCCTGACGTTCATTCTGGTGCGCCTGTTCAAACTGGCCGAGCGCCGCTGGCTGGGCTATATGGCCCCGCGCAAGGCCTGACCCATGGAGCGTATCGATCATCACTTGCCCTGGAGCAGCCTGGGCACCGAGCGTCATCTGTCGGTGTTTCGTTTTGGCACGGGTGAGCGCAAGGCCTACATTCAGGCCAGCTTGCACGCCGACGAACTGCCCGGCATGCGTTGCGCCTGGGAGCTGAAAAAACGCTTGAGTGCGCTAGAAGCGCAAGGGTTGTTGAACGGCGTGATCGAACTGGTGCCCGTGGCCAATCCGCTGGGGCTCGGGCAATTGCTGCAAGGCAATCACCAGGGGCGTTTCGAGTACGGCAGCGGCAAGAACTTCAACCGCGATTTTGTCGAGCTGAGTGCGCCGGTTGTGGCACGGCTTGAAGGGCGCCTTGGGGATGACCCACGCGCCAATGTTCATCTGATCCGTCAGGCCATGCGCGACGTGTTGTCAGAGCTGCCACCTGCGACCAGTCAGTTGCAAGGCATGCAGCGTGTGCTCCTGAGCCATGCCTGTGATGCCGACGTGGTACTCGACCTGCATTGCGATGCCGAAGCGGCCCTGCACATGTACGCCTTGCCCCAGCATTGGCCGCAGTGGCGCTCGCTGGCTGCGCACCTGAATGTGCGGGTTGGCCTGCTGGCTGAAGATTCGGGCGGCAGCTCTTTTGACGAAGCGTGCTCCTTGCCCTGGTTGCGTGTGCAGCGTCACTTTGGCGACGCGCCCATTCCGCTGGCCTGCATGGCCACCACGGTGGAGCTGGGCGGGCAGGCAGACACCGGTCGTGATGAAGCGCAGCGTTATGCCGAAGGGATTCTGGCGTTTCTCGCCGAGCAAGGGCTGATCGGCGGGCAATGGCCGGCTGCGCAGCATGAGGCGTGTGAAGGCATGCCTTTCGAAGGGACTGAGTTGTTGTTTGCACCGCACCCCGGTGTGGTGAGTTTTTTACGTCCGGCGGGCGCCTGGGTTGAACCAGGCGAGCCGCTGTTCGAAGTGATTGATCCTTTATCCGACCGGGTGAGCACGGTATGCGCAGGTACGGCCGGTGTGCTGTTTGCCGTTGAGCGCCTGCGATATGCCCAACCCGGTTTCTGGCTGGCCAAAGTGGCGGGGCGCGAGCCGCTGCGCCACGGGCGCTTGCTCAACGACTGACTGTTTCTGTGAGAACCGACAGCATGTACAAACTTGAAGTCCAAGACCTGCATAAACGCTATGGCAGTCATGAAGTGCTCAAAGGCGTTTCTCTGGCCGCCAAAGCGGGCGATGTGATCAGCATCATCGGTTCCAGCGGTTCCGGTAAAAGTACGTTTTTGCGCTGTATCAACCTGCTTGAGCAGCCCCACGCGGGCAAAATCCTGCTCAATGGCGAAGAGCTCAAGCTCATTGCCAACAAGGACGGCGGGCTTAAGGCCGCTGATCCCAAGCAACTGCAACGCATGCGTTCGCGGTTATCGATGGTGTTTCAGCATTTCAACCTGTGGTCGCACATGACCGCGCTGGAAAACATCATGGAAGCGCCGGTGCATGTACTGGGCATGTCCAAAACCGAAGCGCGGGAAAAAGCCGAGCACTACCTGAACAAGGTGGGCGTTTCCCATCGCAAGGAGGCTTACCCTGGCCACATGTCGGGCGGCGAGCAGCAGCGGGTGGCCATTGCCCGTGCGCTGGCGATGGAGCCGGAAGTCATGCTCTTCGACGAGCCGACCTCGGCCCTCGACCCGGAGCTGGTGGGCGATGTGCTGAAAGTGATGCAGGATCTCGCGCTTGAAGGCCGCACCATGGTGGTGGTGACTCACGAAATGGGCTTTGCCCGCGAAGTGTCTAACCAATTGGTGTTCTTGCACAAAGGGATCGTGGAAGAAAGCGGCAACCCGCGCGAAGTACTGGTCAATCCGCAATGTGAACGTTTGCAGCAGTTCCTCTCAGGTAGCCTGAAGTAACTGTGATTTCAAGACTGCCGTTGTGCACCAAAATAGGTCATGCTCCGCATCCTGCGCGGCTGGCCTAGGCTGAGTGTCTGGCGCATGTGGTTCCTCACTCTCGTTTTCGTTCCGGATAGCACGCTATGACCGCCCATCGAATTGGTTTTCTCATTTGGCCCAGCACCAAAGCCTTGACCCTGGCGCTGGCCGAAGAGGCGTTGCGTGTTGCCCAGCGCGTGCACCCGGAAGTCGTTTACGAGTTGTTGTTCCTGCAAGCCGAACCTCCGGTAGAGGGCGCGTGGCACTTACCCGGCGAGCCTTGGGCCGGCAAGCTTGAGGGCTGCCAAAAGCTCTTTCTGTTGGCCGACGAGCCGCCGGGCCCCGTGCCCTCGGCGCTGGGCACCGCCCTTAAGCAGGTGGTGCGGGCCGGGTGCGTGATCGGCGGGTTGTCGGCGGGTGTCTATCCTTTGGCGCAACTGGGGTTGTTGGACGGTTATCGTGCGGCCGTTCACTGGCGTTGGCAGGATGACTTTGCCGAGCGTTTCCCCAAGGTGATTGCCACCAGTCACCTGTTTGACTGGGACCGCGATCGCCTCAGTGCCTGTGGGGGTATGTCGGTGCTGGATCTGCTGCTTGCCGTGCTGGCCCGCGACCACGGTGCCGAGCTGGCGGGCGCGGTGTCCGAAGAGCTGGTGGTGGAGCGCATTCGTGAAGGGGGCGAGCGCCAGCGCATTCCGTTGCAGAACCGTCTGGGTTCCAGCCATCCCAAGCTGACTCAAGCGGTATTGCTGATGGAAGCCAACATTGAAGAGCCGCTGACCACCGACGAAATCGCCCAGCATGTGTGCGTGTCCCGTCGGCAGTTGGAGCGGATCTTCAAGCAGTACCTCAATCGCGTCCCTAGCCAGTACTACCTTGAGCTGCGCCTGAACAAGGCCCGGCAAATGCTGATGCAAACCAGCAAATCGATCATCCAGATCGGTTTGTCGTGTGGCTTTTCCTCCGGGCCGCACTTCTCCAGCGCCTACCGCAACTTCTTCGGCGCCACCCCCCGTGAAGACCGCAATCAGCGCCGCAGCAGCAGCCCGTTTGAGTTGTCATCGGCGCCTGCCGAGCGCGGCTGATCGCTACTCCTCAACGGGCTCAGGCTCGTTGGCGTTATCCACATCAAATTCGACGTTCATGTCGATGCCGGTTTGCGCAAAGTAAGTGCGCACCCGCTCAAGGCTTTCTTCGGACAAAGGATTGCCTTCGAGGTCGAGCGCTTGTGTGACGGAAGCGGGTGCCTCAAACAGGGTCGCGGGTAACTCGACGATCAGGTTTTCACTTAAATCAACCACTTCAAGCTGCGTGAGCCCCAGTATCGAATCGGGAAATGCCGTGAGTTCGGCATTGCTCATGTGAAGGGTGTTCAGATTCGGCATGTTGCTGAAATCGGGCGTAATGTTGAGCGGGTTGTCGTCCAGGTCGATGTATTCCAGGTGTTCCATGCCGCCCAGACGGTGCGCGGTGTCAGGGGTTAGCGTGATTTCACTGCTTTCCAGGTGCAGGTCGGTAAGGTTCTCCATCGAGAGTATCGACTCAGGCACCGCGTCCAGTGCAAACCCTTGAAGGTGTACCACGCGCAACCTCGGAAAACGCTCAAGAAACTCGCTCACCCCGGTCACCGGTCCTGCGCCTCTCAAGGACAGGTAGGTCACATGGCTGAAATCAGCGCTGATCGGCGGCATGCTGTCGGCGATTGGCCGTGTGAACGTCAGCTCATACCCATCGCGATCGGGGTCTGCGTGGTAGTTGTCGAATGCGGTTTGCCGACGCCAGCACCGTTGCAGCTCGCGGCTGAACGCGTGGCGGTCCTGAACATTGGCCCGGCGCGCGTTGGGCGGCAGCATGTCACCGGTTCGCGGGTTCACCGCGGGCGCATCGACGGTCCAGGCTTCAAGGTCATCGCGCAGGGTTTGCAGTGCTTGCCCAAGCTCGGTGAGTGCTTGATTGGCCTGGGCGCGGTCGACAGGCAGAGTCCGAATGATGCGTGCCCGTTCCCTTATATTCAGACTCGGGTACAGCTCATAGACCCGCCGGTCGATCAGGTCGGGCGTCTGTCCTGGCGCATCGGCGCCCAATAACGGATAGCCCTCGGCCTTGAGCCTCGGCAGGCTTTGCGGGTCGAGGTTCAGTGCCGTGCGCGGCGGTTCTACATGCGCGTTGACCCGGTTGCGCGGCAGCAGTGGATGCTGACGCACGGCGTTTTTCAGGTCATTGCCCTGGCCGACATGTGGAAACCCCAGTTGACGGCGCTCGGCATCCGGCAGTGCGTGCAGCAACGCGTCATACAGGTCGGCCGGGCCGTGTAATTCCTGATTCAACGCATCGCGCGCGCTGTAACCCTGCGCTGACTTGATCAGTACTTTACGCAGCGGTGCCTGCGCGTCACCGAGGCTGTCGAGCAGGGGGCCTTCAAAGTGGTCTTCACGGATTTCCAGACGCAGCTTTTTGGACCAGCCGGGCAGGGATTCAACGGTCCTCAGGATCAGCCAGGGCGTGTGCGGGCTGGCGGCCGAGTCGAGAAACAAGCCCTCGTAAGCGCGGTTGATGCGGGTTTCATGCACATACTGCTGCGCCAGGCTTTCGAGGCGTTCGGGGAGGGTGCGCTGATTGAGCAGTTGCAGAATTTCGTCCCCATGGGCATTCCAGATCAGTTCCTGTGCCGCCGAAGTTGGCAGTTCGGGGTAGGTCGTTTGTAGCCATTTGACCTCGTCACTGACGGGCCATTGCGGGGTTGAATAGCGCGAGGTGAATACCTCGAAACGCTGGCGGCGCGCCTCTTGCGCCAAGCGCAGGCGCAGGCGCCGGAGTTGAAGGGGCGAGTTTGGCAGCGGGTCACCGAATGCCGGGTCGAGCCCTAACAGGGTTTTCGCATCCGGCGCATCCAGGGCCTGGAGGACGTCGTTGAGCAGCTCGCCCTGACGCACGCGGGTGTGGCTGATGTCTATGCGTTGCGGGGCGCCGGAGCGAGGCGGGTAGTCGGCCATGACCTCGCCACTTTCGCTGATGACCCTCACGCCTTTACTGAAGGTCCAGACGTCGCGACTGGTCAGTATTTGCAGTTGGGTTTGAGCGTCGGCTCGCTGTTGCACGGCTGGGTCGTGGCTTTCCATGTCGTCGATAAAGCGCTGGAGGTCGTTGTCGATGTTGAAGCGTTGAAGGCTGTCGACGAGCAAGGCGGGCGCAGGCAGCGCATCCGCATGCAGACGGCGCAGTACAGACGGTGTGGTATCGGTGAGGGCTAGCAGGCGGGCAGCTTGAATGTCCGGGAGGTTGGCGGCGCTGGAGTTGAGGCGTTTAAACAGGCGCGCATCCTCCCAGTCAAGCGGCTGTTCCGTTTCGGCCGACCAGGCGCCCATGCCGTTGTGGCGCAAGCGGGGCGAGTAGGCGCGCAGGCGATCGGGGTGTTTGATGCGGTAGCGCGGGCTGCGAGCCTCTTGTTCGACGCGGTAGGTTTTATCTTCAAGGGTCAGGTATTGCGCATCGTCATGCAGCTGCAAGCCGAGGGCGTTGCTTGGTGCATGGGCGGGCACCGGGTCGGGGTGTTCGTAAGGTGTGAGGTCCGGTTCCCACAATCGGGTTTCACCGGTGGGCAGCGTGACGGGCTTCAAGCGAGCAATAAAGGGTGACAGTGCATCGCTGGCGATTTTGCCGCCAATGACCAGGGCGCCTGCCTGGGTCAGGCTGGAAATGACGTTGAACACGTGGTCCCAGGCTTCGAGGGTTTTTCCTTCGCTCCAGTCCTTGATGCCTTCATAGGCGTCATCCAGCACCTGCCAGGCCATTTGCAGCAACATCAATTCCCCGAGCCCCGGCACGAAAATGGCCCCGACCATTTCGAGGCCGTTGAGCGCCCATTCACCGATTTGCTTCAGGCGTTCGTGACGCTCGTGGCGTGTTTTCTGATCTTCGGCATCTGTGCTGACTGCAATCAGGGGCGCATCGGCCAGCAGTTTTCGGCGTTTCTCATAAAACAGGTGCTCGTCGAATGCCTGGAAAACATGGACGAGGGTGTACGTCAGCACCGGGTGTTCAATCGGGGTGGTGCGAACTACCTGCGGGTAGTCTTCGGGCCGTCCTTGACCCTCGGGGAGGTCAGCCGGGTCGACGGTGATGTGAAACAGCGCACGCTGCACTGCGCCGAAGAATGCTCCCAGATGCTGCTGATCGATGAAGCGGCTGAAGTACTGCTGGTAGGCGGGGTCTCGCAGTTGTTGAGCCAGCTGTGCGACGAAGTCAGCCAGCGAGGCATAGCGCTTGAGCGGGTGCTGCGGATCATCCGGTACGTACGCGACGATTTCAGCGTTGTCCGGGGTGGACGCCGGGTAGGCGCTAAAAACGAGAACCCCGCTCAGCGCGGTGCCGAGCACCGTCATGCTGTGGGGGTAAAGGGGCGCGGGCCCGCCGCTCGTCCAGCCCCTGACCTGGCCCAGGTCATTGAGTGACTCATGCAGGTTGCGGCTGATGTGCTGGTGCGCCAATGCATGGTGGGTGCAGGCCGTCAGGGCGGTTTTGACGTATTCGCGAACGGCTGTTTTCAACGCGCGCGCCTGGCTGCGGTCGGTCACGCCCAAGGCGTCGTCCAGATGCATTTTGTACTGCCGGCCGAGATCCAGTTGCCGGCACAGTGAGATAAAGCCCGCAATGGGGACTTGAGCGGTCAGTGCTTGCAGTACCTGATACTGCCCGTCAGCCGAGGGTTGGGTGATGAAGCCGGAATCGGTTGTATGGGCATCCGGTTCGGCTTCGAAAGCTTCGAAGTTGTGCAAGGCCGCGTCCAGCAGTGAAACGCGCCAGTTTTTAACCGCGCCCGTGTTAAGGCCGAAAATCGGCGTGGTCAGCGGGATGTACAAGTTGATAAAGGTGCGCTTGAGGTCCAGCGCGGGATCGACGTGGTACTGGCGCTGCAGCGCTTCGCGTAGCAAGGGCGTGGCAAATGCCTCGATGTTGTGCAGCGTGTCGAATACCTGGCGCAGGGCGTGATGGGATGCCCAGTGATTGATATGGCTCTGGTTGAGTGAAGCCTGCTGCGCATAGGGCAGTTCGGGCGGCCAATGCCGGGGGGCCGGTTTCACTTGCCTGAGGGTGTGCCGCGCCTGTTCGGGGGCTTGCGTCAG
The DNA here is from genome assembly GCF_015377145.2 of Pseudomonas lundensis. Lineage (NCBI taxonomy): Bacteria > Pseudomonadati > Pseudomonadota > Gammaproteobacteria > Pseudomonadales > Pseudomonadaceae > Pseudomonas > Pseudomonas lundensis. The sequence goes on along the minus strand of NZ_CP062158.2, from coordinate 3,548,896 downwards.
CCAGTTGGGCAACGATTGCGTGAGGTGCGCTTGATGCAGCAGCGACGGGCGCGCACGTGCGGGCGCGTCTGGAATAGCGGGGGTGGTGTCAGGCATGTGCAGGCTCATTGATCGGCAGTGAAGAGCGATCAAGATCGTCCGCGAAGGGGTTGAGGAAAAGCGCAAATACCTGCTTAAAACCGTGGGCCACGCATCGCAATTGTGCGATCGCGCGATACAGGAATAGCCCCGTCTGCGCGTTGAAGCTGTCGGGGGGCAATGCCGATGTCGGGGGAACTGTAAATCAACCCAACGTGGCGCTGCCGTTAACGGGGCCCAACGTTTAAACTGCGCCTTTGTGACGCAATATGTCGCATTGCCGAAACCCTGGGAAAATCGTGGTTGAGCGCTATAAGAAGTTGTCGCTTGGCGGCAAGGCGTGATGGTCACGTGTCCTTACAATCCCCCCATCGCTCGCCAGTTTAGGCAGGCGTTCCTCTTCAGGAGACTCCGATGTCCGTTGAGCAAGCCCCGGTGCAACGCGCCGATTTCGATCAGGTCATGGTGCCCAACTACGCACCTGCGGCCTTCATTCCTGTGCGCGGTGCGGGTTCCCGAGTGTGGGACCAGTCGGGCCGCGAGCTGATTGATTTCGCGGGTGGCATCGCCGTTAACGTATTGGGCCATGCGCATCCGGCACTGGTCGGTGCGCTGACTGAGCAGGCCAACAACCTGTGGCACGTGTCCAATGTGTTCACCAACGAGCCAGCGCTGCGCCTGGCCAAAAAACTGGTGGATTCGACCTTCGCCGAGCGCGTGTTCTTCTGCAACTCGGGCGCTGAAGCCAACGAAGCGGCTTTCAAGCTCGCACGCCGTGTGGCCCATGACCGCTTTGGTCCTGAAAAATACGAAATCATTGCCGCGCTCAACAGCTTCCACGGGCGCACCCTGTTCACCGTTAACGTGGGCGGGCAGTCAAAGTATTCCGACGGCTTCGGGCCAAAAATCACCGGCATCACCCACGTACCGTTCAATGATCTGGACGCGCTCAAAGCGGCCATTTCCGACAAGACCTGCGCCGTTGTTCTGGAACCGGTACAGGGCGAGGGTGGCGTGTTGCCTGCCGAGCAGGCTTACCTGCAAGGCGCCCGTGACCTGTGCAATCAGCACAACGCGCTGTTGGTGTTCGATGAAGTGCAAACCGGCATGGGCCGTACGGGCGAGCTGTTTGCCTATATGCACTACGGCGTGACTCCGGACATCCTCACCAGCGCCAAGAGCCTGGGCGGCGGTTTCCCGATTGCGGCCATGCTTACCACCGAGTCGCTGGCCAAGCACTTGGTGGTCGGTACGCACGGCACCACGTACGGCGGTAACCCGCTGGCGTGTGCGGTGGGCAATGCGGTGATCGACGTAATCAATACCCCTGAAGTACTGGACGGTGTGAAAGCCAAGCATGACCAGTTCAAGACCCGTCTTGAAGCCATCGGTCAGCAATACGGCCTGCTCACACAGGTGCGGGGGCTGGGCCTGCTGCTCGGCTGCGTGTTGAGCGATGCCTGGAAAGGCAAAGCCAAGGACATCTTCAATGCCGCCGAAAAGGAAGGCTTGATGATCCTGCAAGCGGGCCCGGACGTGGTGCGCTTTGCGCCGAGTCTGGTGGTGGACGAGGCCGATATCAAAGACGGTCTGGACCGCTTTGAACGAGCCGTGAAGACACTGACTCAAGCCTGATCGGCCCCCCCTGAGGGGCGCGTGCCTGCGCGCTCCCCTCAGGGTTTTCTTCGTTTCTTTCTATTTCAAGAATTAAGGAGTGACACCATGCTGGTGATGCGCCCTGCGCAAATGGCTGACCTGGGCGAGGTACAGCGTCTGGCTGCGGACAGCCCGATTGGTGTCACTTCATTGCCGGACGATGTGGAACGCCTGCGCGACAAGATCGCCGCGTCCGAGGCATCGTTCGCCGCCGAGGTGAGCTTCAATGGCGAAGAAAGTTACTTCTTCGTCCTCGAAGACACGGCCACCGGCACGTTGGTGGGCTGTTCGGCCATCGTGGCGTCGGCCGGTTACTCGGAGCCGTTCTACAGCTTCCGTAACGAGACCTTCGTTCACGCCTCCCGCGAGCTGAAGATTCACAACAAGATCCATGTGCTGTCGCAGTGCCACGACCTGACCGGTAACAGCCTGCTGACCAGTTTTTACGTGGTCCCGGAGCTGGTGGGTTCGACGTTTGCCGAACTCAATTCCCGTGGCCGCCTGCTGTTTGTCGCCAACCACCCGGAGCGCTTTGCCGACTCGGTGGTGACGGAAATCGTCGGCTACAGCGACGAAAATGGCGATTCCCCGTTCTGGGATGCCATCGGCCGCAACTTCTTCGACCTCAACTATGCCGCCGCCGAGCGTTTGTGCGGGCTGAAAAGCCGGACCTTCCTTGCCGAGCTGATGCCGCATTACCCGATCTACGTGCCGCTGCTGCCCGACACCGCGCAAGAAGCCATGGGCCAAGTGCACCCGCGGGCGCAGATCACCTTTGACATCCTGATGCGCGAAGGCTTTGAAACCGATCATTACATCGACATTTTCGACGGTGGCCCGACCCTGCATGCGCGGGTGTCGGGCATTCGTTCGATTGCGCAAAGCCGCGTGGTGCCGGTGAAAATCGGTGACGTGTGCAAAGGCGGCGGCCGCCAGTACCTGGTGGCCAATGCGCAGCTTCAGGATTACCGCGCTGTGTTGCTGGAGCTTGATTGGGCGCCGGGCAAGCCGGTCACGCTGGACATGGAAGCGGCCGAAGCCCTGGGCGTTGGCGAAGGTGCCAGCGTGCGAGTGGTTGCGGTTTAACGCTTTAGAGCGAGTTTCGCGGGGTTCGTCAGCGAGCCCTGCATGAGGAGATAGCATGATCGTTCGTCCTGTACGCAACAGCGATTTACCTGCCCTGATCGAACTGGCCCGCAGCACGGGAACCGGTCTGACCACGCTGCCCGCCAATGAAGAACGCCTGCTGCACCGCGTGACCTGGGCCGAGAAAACCTTTCGCGGTGAAGCCGAACGCGGCGATGCCGACTACCTGTTTGTGCTGGAAGACGACGACGGCAAGGTGGTCGGTATTTCGGCCATTGCCGGCGCCGTGGGCCTGCGTGAGCCGTGGTACAACTTTCGCGTCGGGCTGACCGTCAGCGCGTCGCAAGAACTGAATATTTACCGCGAAATTCCGACGCTGTTTCTGGCCAACGACCTGACCGGCAATTCGGAACTGTGCTCGCTCTTCCTCGGCGCGGATCACCGCACCGGCCTGAATGGCCGCTTGCTGGCCAAGGCGCGGATGCTGTTCATCGCCGAGTTCCCCGAGCTGTTTGGCAACAAGATCATTGCTGAAATGCGCGGCATGTCTGACGAAGCCGGGCGTTCGCCGTTCTGGGAAAGCCTGGGTCGGCACTTTTTCAAAATGGAATTCAGCCAGGCCGACTACCTGACCGGGGTCGGTAACAAAGCGTTTATCGCCGAGCTGATGCCCAAGTTTCCCGTGTACACCTGCTTCCTGTCCGAAGACGCGCGCGCCGTGATCGGCAAGGTGCATACCCACACCGAGCCGGCGCTGAACATGCTTAAAAGCGAAGGGTTCAGCTATCAGGGCTACGTCGATATCTTTGACGCGGGCCCGGCGGTGGAGTGCGAGACCGACAAAATCCGGGCGGTGCGCGAAAGCGAAGCGTTGGTGCTGGCCATTGGCACACCGGGCGACGACGCCACGCCTTACCTGATTCACAACCGCAAGCGCGAGGACTGCCGCATCACCGCCGCCCCGGCGCGTCTGGCCGCGGGCACGCTGGTGGTCGATCCGATGACTGCCAAGCGCCTGCAATTGAGCGCTGGCGATCAAGTGCGCGCGGTGACGTTATCCGCCCAGCCAGTGGCCCCACGGGAGAAGCAATAATGAGCACGTTGTACATCGCAGGCGCATGGCAAAACGGGCAGGGCGAAGCCTTTGAATCGCTGAATCCGGTCACCCAGCAGGTGCTGTGGTCAGGCCAGGGCGCCGATGCCAGCCAGGTGGATGCCGCCGTCAACGCAGCGCGTCAGGCGTTTGCGGGCTGGGCCAAACGTTCTTTCGACGCGCGCCTGAAAGTGCTGGAAGCCTTTGCCGACAGCCTCAAGGCCAACGCCGACGCGCTGGCGCGCTGCATCGGTGAGGAAACCGGCAAGCCGCTGTGGGAATCGGCCACTGAAGTCACCAGCATGATTAACAAGGTGGCCATCTCGGTTCAAAGCTACCGTGAGCGCACGGGCGAGAAGAGCGGCCCGCTGGGGGATGCCACGGCCGTGCTGCGGCACAAGCCCCACGGCGTGGTGGCGGTGTTCGGCCCTTACAACTTTCCGGGGCACCTGCCTAACGGTCACATCGTTCCGGCCCTGTTGGCCGGTAACTGCGTGGTCTTCAAACCGAGCGAGCTGACACCCAAAGTGGCCGAGCTGACCGTCAAGTGCTGGATCGAAGCCGGTCTGCCTGCCGGGGTGCTGAACCTGCTGCAAGGCGCGCGCGACACCGGTATTGCGCTGGCGGCCCATGCGGGTATCGATGGCCTGTTCTTCACCGGGTCGAGTCGCACCGGTAACGCCTTGCATCAGCAGTTTGCCGGTCGCCCGGACAAAATCCTGGCGCTGGAGATGGGCGGCAACAACCCGCTGGTGGTCGATCAGGTGGCTGACGTTGAAGCGGCGGTGTACACGATCATTCAGTCAGCCTTTATTTCAGCCGGTCAGCGCTGCACGTGCGCGCGCCGCTTGCTGGTGCCCGAAGGCGCCTGGGGCGACAGCCTGCTGACGCGTCTGGTCGAGGTCAGCCAGCGCATTGAAGTGGGTGCGTTCGATCAGCAGCCTGCGCCGTTCATGGGCTCGGTCATTTCGTTGCAGGCCGCGCGGGCCCTGATGGATGCGCAAGAAGTACTGCTCGGTAGCGGGGCGGTGGCCCTGCTCGAAATGAGTCAGCCAGACAGCAATGCCGCGCTGCTGACGCCGGGCATCATCGATGTGACCGAAGTCAGTGAGCGTAGCGATGAAGAGTTGTTCGGCCCGTTGCTGCAAGTGATCCGTTACGCTGATTTCGACGCCGCGATAGCGGAGGCCAATAACACAGCCTTTGGTCTGGCTGCCGGTTTGCTGTCCGATTCCGAAGCGCGTTATCAGCAGTTCTGGCTCGAAAGCCGTGCCGGCATCGTCAACTGGAACAAGCAGTTGACCGGGGCTGCCAGCAGCGCGCCTTTTGGCGGAATCGGCGCTTCGGGTAACCACCGTGCCAGTGCGTATTACGCCGCTGATTATTGTGCTTACCCGGTGGCCTCGCTGGAAACGCCGACCCTCGCGTTACCGACGGCGCTGACGCCGGGCGTACGTTTGTCATTTTGAAGTGCTTATAAAAACCGTTTGCCGGAGCCTCGCTGATGAAGTCCTTTGAAGTCAATTTTGACGGTTTAGTGGGGCCGACCCATAACTACGGCGGGTTGTCCTTCGGCAACGTCGCGTCCCAGAGCAACAGCCAGCAGGCTTCCAACCCCCGGGAAGCCGCGCTGCAAGGCCTGGAAAAAATGAAAGCGCTGATGGACATGGGCTTTGTTCAGGGCGTTCTGGCTCCGCAAGAGCGTCCGGACGTGGCCGCCTTGCGCAGCCTGGGGTTTGGCGGCACCGATGCGCAGGTCATTGAAAAAGCGGCGAAAGAAGCCATGCCCTTGCTGGTGGCCAGTTGCTCGGCATCGAGCATGTGGGTGGCCAACGCAGCGACGGTCAGCCCGAGTGCCGACACGGCAGACGGGCGCGTGCATTTCACTGCCGCCAACCTTAACTGCAAGTTCCATCGCAGCATCGAACACCCGACCACCAGCCGTGTGCTAGGGGCAATGTTTGCGGACCCTGAGCATTTTGCTCACCACGCAGCCTTGCCGGCCGTGGCGCAATTTGGTGACGAAGGCGCGGCCAACCACACCCGGTTCTGCCGTTCATACGGCGAAGCGGGCGTTGAATTCTTTGTCTATGGGCGCAGCGCGTTCGACAGCCGTTACCCGGCCCCGCAGAAATACCCGGCACGCCAGACGCTTGAGGCCTCTCAGGCGGTCGCGCGGCTGCACGGCCTGAGTGACGCGGGCGTGGTGTTCGCGCAGCAGAACCCGGCTGTCATCGACCAGGGCGTGTTCCATAACGACGTCATTGCGGTGGGGAATGGCGAACTGCTGTTTCATCACCAGGATGCCTTCCTGAACACCGAGCACGTGCTGGCCGAATTGCACGGCAAGCTGCAGGCACGTGGGGCGGCCTTCCAGTCTATTAGTGTGCCTCGCGACCAGGTGGCCGTTGAAGATGCCGTGCGTTCGTACCTGTTCAACAGTCAATTGCTGAGCCGCGCCGATGGTTCGATGCTGCTGATCGTGCCAGAAGAGTGCCGCAGCAACCCGCGCGTCTGGCAGTACCTGCAAAGCCTGACCGCCAGTGGCGGGCCGGTCCGTGAGGTCAAGGTGTTCGATCTCAAGCAAAGCATGCAGAACGGCGGCGGCCCGGCTTGCCTGCGGCTGCGGGTCGCACTGAAAGAAACAGAGCTGGCGGCGGTCAATCCGGGGGTTATCATGACGCCCGCGTTGTACGGCACGCTCACCCGCTGGGTGAACACGCACTACCGCGATGCGCTGCGCGAAAGCGATCTGGCGGACCCGCAGTTGCTGCTTGAATGCCGGACGGCACTGGATGAACTGACGCAAATCCTTAAACTGGGCGCGGTCTATCCATTCCAGATCAATTGAATAGCGCCTTGTACCGGCATTGATGCCGGTCCTGGCCACTCCACTTTTCACTGAGTACGAAACTATGAGCGATTCCCTGCAGCTGATCCTTGAAGACACCGACGGCACGCAATTGCAAACGTCCTGCACCCGCGTGGCGGTCATGTGGCAGGGCAAGGAGCTGTGGATTCAGCAAGACGGCCGCGGCCAGTTGCTGATCGGTGTAGACGTGGAAGAAGGCGACGCCGAATATGCCAACCTGCTGTTGCGTCCATTGGCCACCAACCTGGTGAGCCTGCAACTGGAAATGGAACCGGCTGACATGAGCGATGACGAAGACGGTCACGTCCACGGCCCGGACTGCAATCACTGATTAAGGATGCACTATGCTCGCCCTCGGCAAACTGCTTGAACTGACCCTGGCCGGTCGCGAACCGGCCCAGAAAATTCAACTGACGGCCGATGGCGTGCGATTGCGCTGGCTAGGCGAGGGTGCGCTGGAGGTGACGCCGCCCGGTGGTCAGGACACGGGTCTGGATTTACTCTTGTCAGCGGGCATTCACGGTAACGAAACAGCGCCGATCGAACTGCTCGATCGCCTGTTGCAAGGCATCGCACGGGGAGACATCAAACCGCGTGCACGTATTTTGTTCTTGTTCGGCAATCCGGGTGCCATGCGCACGGGGAATCGTTTTGTCGAGGAGGACCTCAACCGGCTGTTTAACGGCCGTCACGAATGCAGCTGCGGCTCTGAAGCCCTGCGCGCCTGTGAACTGGAGCAACTGGCCACGGCGTTTTTCAGCCTGGCTGGCCGGACCCGTTTGCACTATGACCTGCACACCGCCATTCGCGGTTCGAAACTTGAACAATTTGCCTTGTATCCGTTCAAGGAGGGGCGCGTCCCTTCACGTCGCGAACTGGCGCGTCTGCGCGCGGCGGGGATGGAAGCGGTCTTGTTGCAAAGCAAACCGTCGATTGTCTTCAGTGCCTTCACCTGTGAACAACTGAATGCCGAGGCGTTCACTCTTGAGCTGGGCAAAGCGCGGCCGTTTGGGCACAACGCCGGGGTCAATGTCGTACGTCTTGAACAACGTTTGAAACAGATCATTGAAGGCACTGAGCCGTCACTGGAAGAGGCGTCGCTGGACGGTTTGCAGCTGTTTAGTGTGGCGCGGGAAGTGATCAAGCACAGCGAGGCGTTCATCCTGCATTTGCCGGCCGATGTTGAGAACTTTTCAGAGTTGCCCAAAGGTTATTTGCTGGCCGAAGATGCCGGGAAAACCCGCTGGATCATTGAGGAAAAGGGCGCGCGGATCATCTTTCCCAATCCAAAGGTCAAGAGTGGCCTGCGCGCCGGAATCATTATTGAGCCTGCGTCCGAAGCGTTGCTGGATCAATCATTGGCGTAATAAATGTAGGTTTTGCGCAGTTGCAGGCCCAGCTCCTCGAGTAACGCATTTTCGGTGTAGGGGGTTGGGTTAGTGACGCGGGCGGGGGTCGACGGGTCGGCGTCGAAGTCAAACGGTTCAACATTGCACGGCAGCCCAACGACCTGCAGTTCGAGGTTATTGACCATGGGCGCGGACTTGGTCCCGCTGTGGCCGTCAGGGCTCATCCCCTCGAAGACCGAGCCTGTTACAAAGTTATAGGCATGACACAATTCGTGATACAGCGTTGCGAGCGGGATGTCTTCGGTTTCTGAATAGGTCGGGTTGTAGTAAACCGTGCCGCCGTAGGCCCGCGTACCCGGCCTTCCCGATACAACGAAGGCGGTGCCGTCATTCAGAGTGGGGACATACAGGCCGTTTCGCACATGCTTGAACTCGGCAATGGTGATGGGTTTTTTGCTGTCACGGATGCTTTTGGTCAGTGCCTTTAACAGTTGATGACCATTGGCAGAGCCGAGCAATAACCTGAGGTCGTCCTGAACCCGCTCAATGAACATGTCGCTGCCTTCGATCATCAGTCCAGTCTCGGACAGTGGCTGTGACGTGACCTTGAAGACCGTTCCAATTTGCGTGTCGGGCGTAATCCTGCCTTCTGAGAGGGATGTAATGTCGCTGCCTGTGAAGATCCGGTCAGTGTCCTTGATGTTGTCGAGGATGTTTTGCCCGGCGCCTGTGTAGATCACGTTAGTGGCCGGGCCTGCGGTGATCAGGTCATCCCCGTCGTTGCCACTGATGATGTTATGGCCCTGCCCACCGATGAGGACGTCGTCACCTTTACCGCCATCCACAAAGACCCTGCCTGCATCTCCCCGGAAAAAGTCGGCGCCACTGCCCAGATAAGCCGTGGTAGTGCCTGAACCACTGACATTCACGATGTCATTGCCCTGGCCCGTATTGATATAACTGCGCCCGGCACCGGTCATCACCATGTCGTCGCCAGCCCCTGTGATGACGTTTGATTTTTTCGCGAGGGTGACCACCGTGTCATTGCCGTCACCGGTTTGGATATGAAACGGATTTTTGAAGGCGCTGGCGACATACACCGTGTCGTCACCGTGTGAGGTGTGGAGTTCGATGATCTGTCGGCTGCTGGCGGGGCGAATGTTGAAGCGCTGGTGGTTGAGGTCAATCACGATCGTGTCGTTTTCGCCTTGAGTCACGAAGATGGACGAACGTGGCGCTGTAGAGCGGAACTCCAGCCGGTCAACAGGTCTTTCGAAAAACACACCCTCAGTGACGTAGCGCACGATCGAGGCATACGTGCTCAGGTGCAGCAGGCTTCGGGTGGTGGTTTGGGGGGCGTGCGGTGTGGGGCTGGAAACGGTTTTTTCGATCAGTTCCGGCGGTGCTGTGTCGCCGCCGTCTATATCAAACTGATGGCGTGCAGGTTCGGGACCCGCTGTTGCTGAAGGGGGGGAAGGGCACATAGGCAAGACTCCATCGCAGTGTGTTCAAACGTCTGGGGGTTCCCAGTGGCAACGATTGAAACGCGTTGAGGGCTTGCAGGTGCTTTAGATAGTTAGTGCGCGATCCCGACGGCCCGCAGGCGGGGCAGTCGGGAATTCAGGCGTTATACAGCGCGTTTTTGCTGGGTATCGAGACGCTTGATATGACGGATTTTCTGCAGGGTATCGACGCAGGTTTTCGCCGCCTCCTGGCCTTTGTGCACAAAGTGGTCAAAGAAAAACTTCTGGTGCTCTTCGCCCGCATGGAAATGATGCGGGGTCAGGCTGACCGAGAACACGGGGACTTCGGTTTCCAGCTGCACTTGCATCAGGCCACTGACGACTGACTGCGCGACGAAGTCGTGGCGATAGATGCCGCCGTCCACCACCAGTGCCGCGCCCACAATGCCTGCATAGCGACCGGTCTTGGCCAGCAGCTTGGCATGCAGCGGGATCTCGAAGGCACCGCCGACTTCAAAGAAGTCGATGTCGCTTTCCTGATAGCCCTGTTCAAGCATCTCGGCCAGAAAGCCCTTACGACTTTGATCGACGATTTCTTTGTGCCAGCTGGCCTGAATGAACGCGACGCGCTCGTTGTGGTGGTTTTTGCTTTTGCTGTCGATTGCGGTGGGTTGCATGTTCAGACTCCTGTTTGTGTGAAAAACAGGGCATATGAATCGAATGGGATTTAAGGGTGCGTCCAGACAGGCCGCGCGAGCAAGTAACCTCGACACTGACCTGTCCGACTGACGGCCCTTTGGCGCCAATCCCGTTCTCTCTTCATCCGGACTATGACCGTCGGCCCCGGAATCACACCGGGTCTGCTGACCTTGCCAGGCCGTCAGCCGTAGCTTTGGGACCTGCCAAGCGCTCGCGGGCTATACGCATTGCGCGTAATTACCGCCGGTGGGGAGTTACACCCCGCCCTGAGAACGTTGCCGCCAGCCTTTCTGGCGGCGGGCATTTTGTATCACAAATGTTTCAGGGATGCATCGATGCTTTTTGCTAATGGTCATCGAAATTTCTGATGGTTTTAGCGGCCGGTTCGAGCAATACGGTTTGATTCATCTCGCCATAACCCGCACGCCTCTTGTTCGACAGGTTATTCACCGCTTAGCATCCAGTGCTTATCTCCTTTGGCCGAGGCTTCCAATGACTGTTATCGATCTTCGCAGTGACACCGTGACTCAACCCGGGCCTGGCATGCGTGAGGCCATGGCCGCTGCGCCGCTCGGGGACGATGTGTATGGCGAAGACCCGACGGTCAATCATCTGGAAGCCGAGTTGGCGCACAGGCTCGGGTTTGCACAGGCCCTGTTTGTGCCCACCGGGACCATGAGCAATCTCTTGGCCCTGATGGCGCATTGCGGGCGGGGCGAGGAATACATCGTCGGGCAGCAGGCCCACACGTATAAATACGAAGGTGGCGGGGCGGCGGTACTGGGGTCTATCCAGCCGCAGCCGCTGGAGGTTCAGGCCGATGGCTCGCTGGATTTGAAACAGGTAGCGGCCGCGATCAAGCCGGATGACTTCCATTTCGCCCGGACCCGCTTGCTGGCCCTGGAAAACACCATGCAGGGCAAAGTGCTGCCGCTGGAGTACCTGGCGGCGGCGAGTCGCCTGACCCGCGAGCATGGGCTGGCGCTGCACCTGGACGGCGCGCGGCTGTATAACGCAGCCATCAGGCTGGGGGTGGACGCCGCCGACATTACCCGCCACTTCGACTCGGTGTCGGTGTGTTTGTCCAAGGGGTTGGGCGCGCCGATAGGCTCGGTGCTGTGCGGCTCGGCCGAACTGATTGCCCGGGCCCGACGCCTGCGCAAAATGGTCGGCGGGGGAATGCGGCAGGCCGGGCAGTTGGCCGCGGCCGGTTTGTATGCGCTGGATCATCAGGTGCAGCGCCTGGCGGATGACCATGCCAATGCGCAGTATCTGGCTGAGGGGCTGCGTGCCTGCGGCTATGACGTTGAACCGGTACAGACCAATATGGTGTACGCCGATCTGGGCGACCGCGCCGAAGCGCTCAAAGCCTTTGCCGCCACGCGCGGCATCAAGCTGAGCGCCGCCCCGCGCCTGCGCATGGTGACGCACCTGGACGTCAGCCGCGGGCAAATTGAGCAAGTGGTCACGGTTCTGGACGAATTTAACCGGCAATGAGTGCGTAACCCGTCCAATTGAGGGTGCCTATCGTATAAACACGCTGTACCCAGGGCGCAGGGCCGATATAATGCGGCCCTTTGCGAGTCGCACTGTCGACCGACCTGATTGACTTGCCTCTGGCCTCAGCCTCCGTGGAAGAACCTATGAAAAGCGCAGAAATCCGTGAAGCCTTCCTTCGCTTCTTCGAGGAGCAAGGTCACACCCGTGTCCCTTCCAGCTCCTTGGTGCCGAATAACGACCCGACCCTGCTGTTCACCAACGCGGGGATGAACCAGTTCAAGGACTGCTTCCTGGGTCAGGAAAAGCGTGCATACACCCGTGCAACCAGCAGCCAGAAGTGCGTGCGTGCCGGTGGCAAGAACAGCGACCTGGAAAACGTCGGTTACACCGCCCGTCACCACACCTTCTTTGAAATGCTCGGCAACTTCAGCTTTGGCGATTACTTCAAGAAAGACGCGATCAATTTCGCCTGGACCTTCCTCACTGGCGTGCTGAAGCTGCCTGCCGACAAGCTGTGGGTGACCGTCTACGCCAGCGATGACGAAGCCTATGACATCTGGACCCAGGACGTCGGCGTACCCGCCGAGCGCATGATCCGCATTGGCGACAACAAAGGCGCTCCGTACGCATCCGATAACTTCTGGACCATGGGCGATACCGGTCCGTGCGGTCCCTGCACCGAGATTTTCTACGATCACGGCCCCGAAATCTGGGGTGGCCCGCCAGGCTCGCCAGACGAAGACGGCGACCGTTACATCGAAATCTGGAACAACGTGTTCATGCAGTTCAACCGCACCGCCGATGGCGTGTTGCATCCGTTGCCAGCGCCGTCGGTAGACACCGGCATGGGCCTGGAGCGGATCAGTGCGGTGATGCAGCACGTCAATTCCAACTACGACATCGACTTGTTCCAGAGCCTGCTCAAAGCCGCCGCCGACGCCATTGGTTGCGCCAATGAAGGTCAAGCTTCGCTCAAAGTCGTGGCGGACCACATTCGTTCGTGCAGCTTCCTGATTGCGGATGGCGTATTGCCGTCCAACGAAGGCCGCGGCTACGTGCTGCGTCGCATCATTCGTCGCGCTTGCCGCCATGGCAACAAGCTGGGCGCGACCGGCAACTTCTTCTACAAGATCGTGGCTGCGCTGGTGGCTGAAATGGGTGCCAGCTTCCCCGAGCTGGTGCGCGAACAGGCCAACATCGAGCGCGTACTCAAGGCTGAAGAAGAGCAGTTCTCCAAGACGCTCGAACAGGGCCTGAAAATCCTGGAGCAGGATCTGGCTGACCTAAAAGGCACCGTGGTGCCGGGCGACGTGGTGTTCAAGCTGTATGACACGTACGGTTTCCCGATGGACCTGACGGCGGACATCGCCCGTGAGCGCAACCTGACGGTCGACGAAGCCGGTTTTGAACGTGAAATGGAAGCTCAGCGGGTACGTGCCCGCTCGGCCAGTTCGTTTGGCCTGGACTACAACACGCTGGTCAAGGTGGATGTGCCGACCGAGTTCATCGGCTACAACGCCACGCACGGTTCGGCGAAGGTGGTGGCCCTCTATAAAGAAGGTCAGTCGGTCCAGACCCTGAATGAAGGTGATGAAGGTGTGGTCGTGCTCGACCGGACGCCGTTCTACGCTGAATCCGGCGGTCAGGTGGGTGATTGTGGTTACCTGCAGGCGGGTGCTGCGCGCTTTGACGTGCGTGACACCACGAAAACCGGCGGTGCGTTCCTGCACCACGGCGTGGTTGCCAAGGGCGGCCTGAAAGTGGGCGAAACCGTCGAGACTCAGGTTGATGCCGATGTGCGCCACGCGACGGCTTTGAATCACTCGGCCACGCACTTGCTGCACGCTGCATTGCGCAAAGTGCTGGGTGAGCATGTTCAGCAAAAAGGTTCGTTGGTGGACAGTCAGCGCATGCGTTTTGACTTCAGCCATTTCGAGGCCATCAAGCCTGAGCAGATCAAGGCCCTGGAAGACATCGTCAACGCCGAGATTCGCAAGAACACACCGGTGGAAACCGAAGAAACCGACATCGAAACCGCCAAGCAAAAAGGCGCCATGGCGCTGTTTGGCGAAAAGTATGGCGACAACGTGCGCGTGCTGAGCATGGGCGGCGATTTCTCTGTGGAGCTGTGTGGCGGTATTCACGCCCAACGCACGGGCGATATCGGCCTGATGAAAATCACCAGCGAAGGCGGCGTGGCGTCGGGTATTCGTCGAATTGAAGCGGTGACCGGTGCGAGCGCACTGGCTTACTTGAGCGCCGCTGAAGAGCAGCTCAAGGAAGCGGCGAACCTGATCAAGGGCTCGCGCGAAAACCTGGTCGACAAGCTCTCGGCGGTGCTGGAACGTAACCGTCAGTTGGAGAAGCAACTGGAGCAATTGCAGGCCAAGGCCGCAAGCGCGGCTGGCGACGATCTGTCGGCGTCGGCTGTGGACATCAAAGGCGTGAAAGTCCTGACCGCTCGCCTGGACGGTCAAGATGGCAAGGCGCTTCTGGCGCTGGTGGATCAGCTGAAGAACAAGCTCGGCCGTGCAGTGATCCTGCTGGGTGGGGTTTATGAAGACAAGGTCGTGCTGGTTGCAGGCGTAACCAAAGACCTGACCGGCCAACTCAAAGCCGGGGATTTGATGAAGCAGGCCGCTGCGGCAGTGGGCGGGAAGGGCGGTGGTCGCCCGGACATGGCGCAAGGTGGCGGTGTTGATGCTGCTGCTCTGGACGCCGCGCTGGCCCTGACTGTGCCATTTGTCGAACAGGGTATCTGAGGTCCAGAACGCGCCGCTGTCTAGTGGCGGCGCGTCGTTTGAATGATAAATGGGCGCCCTTTAGGGGCTGAGGCTGCTTTGAAATGGCTTTGATCGTACAGAAATTCGGAGGCACCTCGGTCGGCACTGTCGAACGAATCGAACAGGTCGCCGATAAAGTTAAGAAGTTCCGCGAAGCCGGCAATGACCTGGTGATTGTCTTGTCGGCAATGAGTGGCGAAACCAACCGCCTGATCGATCTGGCCAAACAGATCAGCGATCAGCCGTTGCCGCGCGAGCTGGATGTGATCGTGTCCACGGGCGAGCAGGTGACCATTGGCCTGTTGGCCATGGCGCTGAACAAACGGGGCGTGCCGGCGGTGTCCTACACCGGCAGCCAGGTGCGTATCCTCACCGACAGTTCCCATACCAAAGCCCGCATCCTGAAAATTGACGATCAGAAGATTCGCGCCGACCTCAAGGCCGGGCGTGTGGTTGTGGTCGCCGGATTCCAGGGCGTGGACGAGCAGGGCAATATCACCACATTGGGCCGTGGTGGCTCCGATACGACGGGTGTGGCGCTGGCGGCGGCGTTGAAGGCTGACGAGTGCCAGATCTACACCGACGTGGATGGCGTCTACACCACGGACCCGCGCGTGGTGGCGCAAGCCCGGCGTCTGGAGAAGATCACCTTCGAAGAAATGCTGGAGATGGCCAGCCTGGGCTCCAAGGTGCTGCAGATCCGTGCGGTCGAGTTTGCCGGCAAGTACAACGTTCCGCTGCGCGTATTGCACAGCTTCAAGGAGGGTCCTGGCACCCTCATTACTATTGATGAAGAGGAATCCATGGAACAGCCGATCATTTCTGGTATCGCGTTCAACCGCGACGAAGCCAAGCTGACCATCCGTGGCGTGCCGGACACCCCCGGCGTGGCGTTCAAGATTCTGGGGCCGATCAGTGCGGCCAACATCGAAGTCGACATGATCGTGCAGAACGTCGCGCACGATAACACCACCGACTTCACCTTCACGGTGCACCGTAACGACTACAACGCGGCGCAGACCGTGCTGGAAAACACCGCCCGCGAGATCGGCGCGCGTGAAGTGGTCGGCGATACCAAGATCGCCAAGGTGTCGATCGTGGGTGTGGGCATGCGCTCGCACGCCGGTGTGGCCAGTCGCATGTTTGAATCGTTGGCTAAAGAGAACATCAACATTCTCATGATCTCGACCTCCGAGATCAAAGTGTCGGTGGTGATCGAAGAGAAATACCTGGAGCTGGCCGTGCGTTCCTTGCACACCGCTTTTGAATTGGACGCGCCTGCCCCACAGGGTGAGTAACGCGTTGCCCGAAGGGCGCGGTTGATCCGCGCCCTTTGTTTTTTTGATAAATGTGAACGAAGGCCTCTTGTTTCGTCATGTTGGTCAATACTGAAGGCGCGTCGGGCTATAGCTATTTAGCTAGTAGGCCGAAGCCCTTTTTTTTTGCAGACTGTTGTCCCTGAATGAATAGCGTGAGGAGAAACCTATGCTGATTTTGACTCGCCGGTGCGCAGAAAGCCTGATCATAGGCGACGGTGAAATTACTGTGACCGTGCTCGGTGTCAAAGGAAACCAAGTGCGGATCGGTGTGAATGCCCCCAAAGAAGTGGCTGTACACCGGGAGGAAATCTACCTGCGGATCAAGAAAGAAAAGGACGAAGAACCAAGTCTTTAATTTTATTTAAGTTTTTGGTTGCATGCGGGGAAAAGGCTGGTTATTATACGCCCCGTGTTGCGGAGAGGTGGCCGAGTGGCCGAAGGCGCTCCCCTGCTAAGGGAGTACATCTCAAAAGGGTGTCGGGGGTTCGAATCCCCCCTTCTCCGCCATTATTCATGTAGCACGTTCGAATCTAGCCATTTCAGTAAGTCGTTGATTTTATTGAAAAAAACACTTGGCAGAGAGATTCAACGGTCTATAATGCGCAGCTTCAAATGCACTCGTAGCTCAGCTGGATAGAGTACTCGGCTACGAACCGAGCGGTCACAGGTTCGAATCCTGTCGAGTGCACCATTTAAGAGTTAGTTGCTTCGGTAGTTAGCTTGGCTCCAACCAGGGTGGTCTGGTTTAACAAGCACACTTGCACTCGTAGCTCAGCTGGATAGAGTACTCGGCTACGAACCGAGCGGTCACAGGTTCGAATCCTGTCGAGTGCACCATTTAAGAGTTAGTTGCTTCGGCGGTTAACTTGGCTTCAACCAGGGTGGTCTGGTTTAACAAACACACCTTGCACTCGTAGCTCAGCTGGATAGAGTACTCGGCTACGAACCGAGCGGTCACAGGTTCGAATCCTGTCGAGTGCACCAAACACCAAAAAGCCCGCCTTCAAAGCGGGCTTTTTGCTGTCTGTCATTTATGTTTTTTCCTCTCGTGTGGGGTCTGATGACGCTGCGCACAGGTGTGCTCACCACCGATCAGGAATTAACCCGCTCCAAGGGTGTCTGTTAAAGGGTGTGATGCGCCTGAGCCGTTTTTCGCAGGGGCGTGTGTTCTCTTCCTTGAATCCGGCGTCGCAGATTCAGTCTCGCGACCATTGGGTTGCGCATGATGCGCAAGCTTTTGTATCCCCGAGATTTTTAAGCGTCATTAATTTTTTAAGCCGTGTATGATTGCGCCCGTCAGCCCCGCCGGGGCTTGTGGAATACCTCCATGGACTTACCCAGTAGTAACTCAGCATCCCGCTTTACCAATCATGAATTGACTGATTGAACCTTCCGGCGTGCCCTGCTGCTGGGAGTGGAGTTCGCCTATGACCGAAGTTGAAGTAAAAAAGACTCAAGACAGCCTGCAAAGCCGTCTTGCGCAAGTGATTGAACTGCTTAACCGCCAGCGTGTGGTCGAAGACCTGACACATCGTCAGGAAGGCCATCACCATGATCGGGTCGAGAACCTGGTTCACCGGCAAAACCTCGTAGAACTTCAGCGCAAGCTGGAAGACCTGCACTCCGCCGACGTTGCTTACATTCTAGAAGCGTTGCCTCTGGACGACCGTCTGACGGTCTGGCAGTTGGTCAAGGCTGACCGTGACGGCGACATCCTGCTTGAAGTGTCGGACTCGGTTCGAGAAACCCTGATCGCCGACATGGACGATCATGAGCTCCTGGCAGCCGCCAAGGAGATGGACGCTGACGAGCTTGCTGACCTGGCCCCTGAGCTGCCGCGAGACGTCGTCCATGAGCTGATGGAAACCCTCGACGGCCAGCAGCGTGAGCGTGTGCGCTCCGCGTTGTCCTATAACGAGGACCAGGTCGGCGCCTTGATGGACTTCGAGATGGTCACCATCCGCGAAGACGTCAGCCTTGAAGTGGTTCTGCGTTACCTGCGTCGCCTCAAGGAGTTGCCCGGCCATACCGACAAATTGTTCGTGGTCGATTACGACGGCGCATTGAAAGGCGTGTTGCCGATCAAGCGCTTGCTGGTCAATGACCCTGAAAAGCAAGTGTCCGAGGTGATGGCCAGCGATCCGGTGAGTTTCCATCCGGATGAAGACGCCTACGATGCGGCGCAGGCATTTGAGCGGTACGACTTGATCTCGGCGCCGGTGGTCGACAAGAACGGCAAGCTGATCGGTCGTCTGACCATCGATGAAATGGTCGACCTGATTCGTGAAGAAAGCGAAACCGAAGTCCTCAACATGGCCGGTTTGCGCGAAGAAGAAGACATTTTCGCTTCCGTCTGGAAATCCCTGCGCAACCGTTGGGCCTGGCTGGCAATTAACCTGATCACCGCGTTTCTTGCCTCGCGGGTCATTGGGTTGTTTGAGGGGTCGATTGAAAAGCTGGTGGCACTGGCGGCGCTGATGCCTATTGTAGCGGGCATTGGTGGCAACTCCGGTAACCAGACCATCACCATGATCGTACGGGCGATGGCGCTGGATCAGGTCAACACAGGCAGTACCTCGCGCCTGATGCGCAAGGAGCTGGCGGTCGGTCTTATCAATGGCCTGGTGTGGGGCGGGGTGATTGGCGTAGTCGCCTATCTGCTCTACGGCAGTTGGTCGCTGGGGGTGGTGATGACCGCTGCCATGACGCTCAACTTGTTGCTGGCGGCATTGATGGGGGTATTGATCCCGATGACGCTGGCGCGGCTGGGCCGTGACCCGGCCATGGGGGCCAGCGTGATGATTACGGCTGTAACAGACAGTGGCGGGTTCTTCATCTTCCTGGGGCTGGCCACGATCTTCCTGCTCTAACCATCAACGGCTTGATCTGACTGTGTCGATCAAGCCGTTTTTGTTTCCGCTGAGCGGGAGTGTGCGGCCCGGCCACAAAAAAGCCAGCACAAGGCTGGCTTTTAATACCGCGTCTAGATCACGATGCGTCGGATGCCATTTCGACATCATGCGCAATCAATGAAACCAGTGCGTTTTGCTGACGATGTGACAGCTGGCGGAAGCGTTGCAACAGTTCGCGTTCATGCATGGACAGCTCCGGGCTGTCGAGGCGCAGCGCGGGCTCGTCGCCCAAGGCGCCTTCCTGGATAAGGCTCTGTTCCAGGCGGGCGATGATTTCTGAGTTCATGCTGCGATGGTGATTACGTGCCACCTCGGCAATGCGCTCGCGCATTCCGTCTGGCAGGCGCACTACGAACTTGTCAGCCGTACGGCTGGAATAAATAGCCTGTTTCAATGGGCGCATATAGTTAACCGGTTAGTTCAGGGGAGCGGTTCTCGGGATCGGCCGCAGGATGTGTTTTAAGACCATCCTTGAGGCCAAATGTTCAACCTGAATTGCTAAGAGGCCGGCATCATGCCTCAAATTAGCCACTTCCCTGGCGTCAATTCTGTGACAAATATTGAACCGGATACAGGCTTTTTGCCAGTAGTGATTATCAGAAATGCGCACTGGGTTGGATAGCGGTAACCGGTTCCATTCATCTGAAACACGTCATATAACGCCATTTGCGCGCAAATTGTTTGGAAGACGGAGCGGCAACCCTTATTTAAACCGCCACGGGTGCAGCGCCAGGATTTAACCGATCAGCATCAGAAGAGGGTCGCAGATGTCAGGCAAATTGATCTATTTGATGGGCCCGTCTGGCTCGGGCAAAGACAGCCTGATCGAAGCGGCACGTCCCTATCTGGCCGAGCGCGGGTGTGAGGTGATGCGGCGTGTCATCACCCGCTCTGCCGAATCTGTGGGTGAGGACGCACAAAGTGTTTCAGCCCAAACGTTTGAAGCGCTAAAAGAGCAGGGGGCCTTTGCCTTGCACTGGCAGGCGCATGGCCTCAGCTACGGAATTACCACGCAGTTGGATGACTATCTGCGACAGGGGCGCCACGTCTTGGTCAATGGCTCACGCGCCTACCTGCGCCAGGCCCGCGAACGCTATCCGGATTTAGTCGCGGTCATGTTGTGTGTCAACACAGAGGTACTGCACGAAAGGTTGCTTAAGCGGGGCCGCGAAACGCCGGAGCAAATCCGGCAACGCTTGCAGCGTAATGAGCTCTTTCTGGATGCGATGGCACTCTTGGGGGACGATGCCATCGAGGTGCTCGACAACTCCGCCAGCATCACCGTCGCGGTGCGAGGGTTGCTGGCCTTGATTGATGACGCAGCGGGGTATCCGGCTTCAGCGTAATTGCGGGTCAAACTTGATGCGTCGTCCTACCAGCAACGCCACCAGCCAACAGCTGAAAAACGTAGCGGCGGCAAATAACGGCACGTCGCCCAGCGTCCCGTTAGGGATAAAAATATCCAGCGCCAGACTGGCCAGCGCCAACATCAAAAAACCAAATGCAATTTTGGACATGATTCTTTAAAGCTCTCTTTAGAAAACCCAGCGTTCGCCCTGAACGGCCTGCGTCTGCGCAGCGTGCTCGGAGGTCAGGTGAGGTGTGCCGCTTTGACCGGGTGTCATCACCGCCAACTGGGGCAATGGCGCGTGGGGTTTGTACATTCCCGCCACTTCAACGCCCTGTTGATCAGTCGCCTCATCGGGTTGGAATTGAAAAATGACCAGAACGGCCAGCGTGAGTGCATTCAACAGGATCAATGTGCTGTTCATGGCGGTCATCTCTGAGGGCATGGACTTAATACTGTTGTGGTTGCAGTCTTCGTGCCAACGCAGGATACCTATAAAAGCCTTGTAAAACAGTCATTTACTGTCGATTTTTAAGGGGTGTGAGTTGCAAATTGCAATGACGCCATTTTGCTGCAATGCAAATTGCACGATGGCCAAGTGACGCTGTCCAGCACGCCGATCCATGGGCGTATATGAGCTATGCAGGCTGATGTCCTGTCTGGCAGGCATTGAAGCCCTTACAACTAAAAAGCCAACGGACGACATGACAAATCCCGACATCGCCGTTACCATGCACGCCGACCTGCACACCACGTCCTGTGCGTGGTACGCGTGATCAGTCTCAGTAGCTCAATTGGATAGAGCATCCCCCTCCTAAGGGGAAGGTTGCAGGTTCGAACCCCGCCTGGGACACCATATTTCACAAGGCTCTAACGTTAAACGCGGTTTTCACAGTTTGCTTTTTGGGTGCAAGGTGGGTGCGTTTGCAAGGTGGGTGCGTTTGATAGGTGAGGCCTTCCTGGGTAGCTGCTCCGTGCGCTCAGTTTGCAAAGAGTTGGCACGCCAAGTGAAGTCATCTCGTGCATAAAACCCTCTATTCCCATCACAGATGAGCTTGAGCTTCTCATTCAAGCCATTGGCGACTCATTTACTGACGATTCTCCTCTTTACATGGGTCATGACCACTGGACATTCCCAGGCCTCACCCGCTTGTGCAGCTCCTCATCTACCGGTCGCCCCTGATACTTGCCTGCAGCTTTCGCCTTCTCAATGCCCTGAGCCTGACGCTCGCGACACTGCTCTTAATCCTTGCGCGCGATCGCGGCCATTATTTCCACTCGCATTGAGTTGATCGCCCCCAGCATCCGGCGGGTGAATTCGTCCCCCTTAACGCTGGACAAGCTGCTGTGTCAGCTGTCATCCGCCTTGTTCTTGTCCTCCCGGATCATGGTTAGCACCCTGATCCGGGGATGACTGGCCAAGGGCTCTCATTCATCGATGAACGCGAAGCCCTGCCTTTGCGCTCATATGTTCATGATCGTCCTGAAGGTGAACCCAATGGTGGGGCGTCGCGCTAGATGTCTTGGGCGCTTTTAACCGGGAAAGAGACAAAGGGTTTGATTTCTTTCAATACGAACATGCTCTGCATCTCTTTGATACCCGGCAATCGCCTGACGACTGACATGGCGAAATCGGCAAAAGAGTCCAGATCACGGGCGACCACTTGCAGCAAGAAGTCGGCGTCGCCGCCGATGCTGTAGCAGGCTACAACGTCTTCGAGGAGCAGGACTTGCTCCTCGAACTTTTTGGCTTCTGCCTCGCTGTGGTGACCAATGCTGATACGCACAAATACCATGACCCCTAAACCGATCTTGCGTCGGTCCAGTACCGCGCGGTACCCCTGAATGTAGCGGTGCTCTTCGAGTTGGCGCACGCGGCGCCAGCAGGGGGACGCAGACATGCCGATCTGATCGGCTAAGGTCTGGTTGGTGATCCGGCCGTCCTGTTGCAAGGCCGTAAGAATGCGCACATCTGTAGTGGTTAGCACCGGCGTGGTCATAAATTCCAACTCCCTGTCATCAGGCGCAAGATTCTACCTAAATCGATTCGTGCGGCAATCAAAATAGAAATAATTATTCTGCTTAAAGGTTTAGTATTTTTTAACGTCTTAATCGTCAACTTGCACGCACACCTTGAATAATTTTCGTGGTGAGGGTTAACCCTTGCTTATATAAAAATAACAGCGATGTGCGCCGTGGGGTGCATGTTCAGGGGATTGCATGATTCTTCATTTGGTGTTTTTCAAGTTTATTGAGCCGTATCAATGGGGTGATGAAGAAGTTATTGATGCTGAATTAACGACCCGCCAACACCCTTTACATATTGATGAGATTCGGGGTTGGGCCTGTGGGCGCAATATAAGTGAGCGCGCACAGGCTATGGATTTTGTGGTCATGGGGTTGTTTGAAGATCACGCACACTTGTCCGCTTACTTGATACACCCGGATCATATGTGTGGCGTGCATAAGTGGCGGCGTATTGCGACGTGGTCGGTGGTGGATATTGAAGTGGACAGCCAAGCCTCCAGTTTTTCCGGGTGGTTGGCCGGGGGCGTGGGTGGCCAGATAAAACAGTGGGATATTTTGAAAAGCCGGCAAGTCCAGGGAGAGACACATGAAGTTTGATGCGGCCATTCACAAGTGCGTCATTGTTGTCGACAAGGCTCTGGGGCTGGGGCATGCAGCCAATGCCATCAGTGTGATCGGGGTCAGTTTCGGCGGGGCGATCGAAGGCTTGGTAGGTCCGAATCTGCACAGCCGTGATGGTATTAACTACCCCGGTGTCATTTACGCACCGTTGCCTATTCTGGTGTCTGACAATGCGTTGTTGCACAGCCTGCAAGAAAAGGCACTGGCGGATGAAGGCGTGCATGTGATGCCGTTTAGTGCGTTGGCGCAGTCCTGCAAAACCTATGAGGAATATGAGTCGCGTATTGCCGAGGCTGACAGTCCGGCCATTGAGTTAGTTGCCATTGGTCTGGTGGGGCCGAAAAAGATAATCAGTAAGTTGACCGGCAATCTCGCGCTCTTCAAATAACAAGGAGGTTATGTGTACGCATTATTCAAGCCTGAACGTTTAGACCTGGCGCGCGCGGTGAACGTCACATTGTGGGGATGATAGGTCCTACTGAATTGCATTCTGCGTACATCAAGTCCGGCCCCTATCAGGGCTTCGGCCTGAAGTCCGTGGTGGTCAAGTTGGGCGAGGCTGCCAAAGGCCCGTCGCACAGTGGCAGTGTGTTGATCTATGACGAACCCGGTGCGTCACCCGTGGTGGCCGTGGATGCCGGTGCAATCACGCAGATTCGCACCGCGTCAGCTTCGGCCTATGCCACCGAGTTGCTGGCGCATCGCCAGGCTTCACGCCTCGCCATACTCGGCACCGGGTTGCAAGCACGTGCTCACGTGTTGGCCATGCAAAGCGTAAGGCCAATCAAGCACGTTTCAATTTGGGGCCGTAACCCGCGAGCCACCCGTGAATTGGGCCAATGGATCCAGAGCACTTGCGATCTGCCGGTGAGCGTATGCGCCAGCACCGCAGGGGCGGTCCATGACCGCGACATTGTGTGCCTGACCACGGCCGCCAGGTCACCGATTATCAGGCGCAGTGATCTACCCAGGCGCTGCCACGTCAATGCAATCGGCTCATCGGCGCTGGGGTTTCAGGAGCTGCATGAGGATGTGTATCAAGACAGCCTTCTGTTCACCGATTGCAATCAGTCGGTGTTGGCCGCCAGTGAATGCGTGATCAAAGCGGTCAACCAAGGCGTTTTGAACCCGCAGGGCGTGGGCGCTGAAATCGGTGCTGTGCCGACTGATCGACTGTGGCGGGCGGAAGGGGGCGTCACACTCTTCAAGTCCGTAGGGTTGGCGGTGCAGGACCTGGTGTTTTCTCGTGAGGTAATCCGCCAGTGGCTCGCCTCATCGGGCTGAGGAAACAGACCGGTTTGAGCCCTGGCCCTACGTAAAATTTATGTCCCGAGGGGGAACGCTATGCTCGATTTGACACAGGTACTCACCTACAGCGCGGCATTAGGTATCGCCGCAGCCATTCCGGGGCCAGGCATGGCTGCACTGGTGGCCAGAAGTGTCAGTGGCGGTGCACTGACCGGGTTTTGTTTGTTGTTGGGTTTGATTCTGGGGGATTTGACGTACCTGTCATTTGCCGTGTTTGGCCTGGCGATGATCGCTGAGCACTTTAACGAGCTGTTCCAATTGGTACGTTGGGGGGCTGCGCTGTATCTGTTCTATCTGGCCTGGCAATTCTGGTTTGCCGATCATCAGGCGATTGAAGTCGGTAAGCCTGTGAAGCGTAAAGAACTGCTGTCAGCGGCGGTCTCAGGTTTGACCATCACCTTGGGCAATCCTAAAACCATTGCGTTTTACCTGGCCTTGCTGCCGTTGGTGATCAACCTTGAAACCGTATCACTGGCGACGTGGGGGTTGATGCTGGTGCCGTTAACGGTGCTGGTGCTACTGAGTGTCGGGGCACTGTTTGTTTTGGGTGCGGTGCGTATTCGTCACCTGTTGTCGAGCCTGCGCGCGCAACAGCGATTGTTTCGCGGTGCGGCCGCGATCATGGTGGCAGCCGGTGCGGCCATGCTGGTTCGCTAAGGGGCGTGACTGACTGGCCTGCCCAGATGCTCGGCGCAGGGTGTGCCGCGTGTGCGGGTCAGCCGGTATCAGGTGCTCGATGCGCAAGGAGGTCACCGTGACATCCTGCGGCCTGCCAAATGCTGTGAAGGTCGACAGGAAGTTCAGCTTGCCCTGTTGAGAGTTGACCCGCGTTATCACCCACGGTGGCAGCTCATCGCTCAACACGTCCGGCATGGCAGGGGCGGGCAGTTGCTCCGGCAGGTGCGCCAATTCGCGATTGCCAAGGCTTTACGCGCAGCCCTTTGTCAGGCAACACGCCTGATTTCAGAGGCATTGATCCTAGTTTCGCGACATGCCCACAGATTTGCCTGATCAGGTCTTTCACGTAGCTGCCGCTGGAGCTGAGTGCCACATATTTCGGATATCTTTTCGGAAATACCCTACATCCGATATGCCCCCCTTCGCAATAGACTGCCCACTCTGACCACAAGGAGTGAAACGTATGGCTAATCACAGCTACATGACCATTATCGGAAAAAAACAAGGTTTGATTTCCGCTGGTTGTTCCAGTCGGGACTCTATAGGGAACAAGTGCCAGGCTGGACATGAAGACGAAATTATGGTGCTGGCTTACTCTCATAATATGGCCGCTGGTAATGACGGAACCACGTCAGGTGGCCGTGGCAAACATATGCCCGTCGTTATTACAAAAAATATTGATAAATCTACGCCTTTGTTAGCTAGTGCTCTTCATGAAGGCGAAGAAGTTGAATGTAAAATTAACTTTTATCGAACCTCTCCTGCTGGCTTTCACGAAAAATATTTTACTGTAATGCTAGGTGGTGGCCGTATTGCCAATTTAAGCGTTCAAGTACCGCATGCCATTCATATGGGTGACGCGCAGCCACAGGAGCTTATGGCCATTAGATATCGTGAGATTAGCTGGGTACACCACCAAGCAAGTACAAGCGCCTATAGCTCTTGGGGGAACGAAGGTGAATGAAGAGTCATGTGATATTCATGATGTAGCCAAAGCAGGTTCTGACCTAGTGGCATTAGGGTGTACGATTGGCGCTACGAATTTCTATGAAGGCTTTATGCAGCTTCAGTTCAGTTCAATTATCTCTCATTATGTGAGCGAAGTTATAAAGGATGTTAATGACGGTGTAATAAGTGCTTGGGAGGGAGTGAAAGAGATAAGGGATGAATATGCTGACCTATCTTCCAAGGCCATTTTTTACGCTAAAAACGGCATCGGGGTTGTTGCCGGAGCCATGCAGGTTGAGGTTGGCATCACGGTTACGGGGGCTTCATATGGTTTGGGGGCGCCAGTAGGTGCGTTTTTTATCGGACACGGCGTGAATAATATGTATGAAGGTGGGATGAATATCTATAACGGCCCTGATGGTCCGGCAGTACAGGGGCCTACTAGACGTGCCTATCAATTCTTTATGGGGGATGATTATAAAGGGGGTATGGCATATGGAACCATCGACTTAATTTTGTCTGCTGGTGGTATGATGCGGCCAATACGCAAGACGGATTCATTACAACTTTTCAGGCGAGACCCTTTGAATTATGAGTCGGCATACCAGCAAGCCGGAAAGTTAGCTTTATTTTTTGAAGTCTTAGTTGATTCAATTACAGTTCATTCTATGATTTCAGAAGAAAGACCTGAAGTAGAAGGTAAGTGATATCGTGAGTGGTGATATTAATTACCACGTATTGCGTAGTCTGGGGATATAAAAGCGCAAGCCTAAGGTGACGATAATAAGGAACACAACGCCGCTGACAACCCAATAGGGGGTGCCTTTCAGGGGGAACACTTTTGTTATTCCCCACACAATAGCCATTGTATAGCCCATAGAGCAGCCGATAACAACCAACCCCAAGCTTACCAGATATCTTATCGTATACATGTCCTATAAAACCCCTTAGCTAAAAACTCATAAGCCAATATACCCTCAATTCATCGAGTAAGTGCAACGCTTGAAGCAAGAGAGTGAGTACGCACCGCTGGTAGATACTAGGTTCTCACACCAAAGGACTCAAGCAGCAAAGAAAAACCGAGACGCTGGTTTTCACGAAAGTAAACTCACACCTCATCAGTCATCGTCCAGTATGACCCCGGCGAGATCAATATGCTTGGACTCCAGTTATCCCAGCGGTTTGGCTGTTAGCTTCTCTTTCGATTTGTTCCCGTAGGTGCATGGTGGGTGCAAAAAGAACTACACGGGGTCGTTTTTACGGACACAACCAGACACATTGGCCAAAAAAAACTGGCTTCATCAATGATGGCTGGGCTTTATATGACCACCCTAAGGGGAAGGTTGCAGGTTCGAACCCCGCCTTGGACACCATTTCACGTCATCGCCTTTCAGTGTCTTCCCTTCAGATTGTCTCTTCCTGCCCTTCGAGCTCGGCGTGTTTGAGCCAGGACTCGGTGATGCGGCGTTCGAGTTCTTCCAGGTCCGCCATGCCCAACACACGTGTGGTGTTCAGGCCGCGTATATACCCCATCAGTTGATTGGCCGCGGTGCGCTGAGCGTCAGGGCAGGCATGGTCGTCGTGAAGCACCTCTTCGTAAGCCATCAGGTACTCGGCGACACGTTCGCGGTATTGCGGCAGTACGGCTTCACGGATGCGGTCGAAGGTTCGCAGTTTTTGATTGGTATTCACGGTTGACCCTTACTGGAAGAATGGGCTGTTGTTTTTGTTACAACCAGAATTGAATGTAACCCACCCGTGACCCTGACCGCGATACCTGTGCACGTTTCAGCGGTCAGGCCGCACCGGCGGCCTTGTTCGCGTTTTAACGTTTATGCCTCAGGCAATGGATGTCCCCCCGGTAATGCCGAAAATCTCACCCGTGATGTAGCTCGATTCCTGGCTGGCCAGCAGCACATACAGCGGTGCGCACTCGGCCGGTTGCCCTGCACGACCGATGGGGGTTTCGGCGCCGAAGGTGGGGATTTTTTCCTGAGGCTGTCCACCGCTCGGTTGCAGTGGTGTCCAGAACGGGCCGGGTGCTACGGCGTTGACGCGAATGCCCTGGCCGATGACCTGTTTGGCCAGTGCTTTGGTAAACGCAGCAATGGCTGATTTGGTCGGCGCGTAGTCGAGCAAGGTTTCAGACGGCTGATAGGCCTGGATCGACGTGGTGTTGACGATGGTGGCACCGGCCGGCAAGTGCGGCAGCGCGGCTTTGCACAGCCAGAACAAGGCGTAAACGTTGGTTCTGAAGGTCGCGTCAAACTGCTCGGTGGTCAGGTCGGCGATGGCTTTTTGTGCGGTTTGTTTACCCGCCACGTTCACCAGAATATCCAGCCCGCCCAGCCCCTGGACGGCCTGGCTCACCAATGTCTGGCAAAACGCTTCTTGGGACAAATCGCCCGGAATGCAGAGGGCCTTGCGACCTTCGGCTTCGATCAAGGCGACCACCTCCCGTGCGTCAGCTTCTTCCTCGGGCAAATAGTTGAGCACGATGTCCGCGCCTTCGCGGGCGTAGGCAATGGCAACGGCACGGCCGATCCCTGAGTCAGCCCCGGTTATCAGCGCCTTGCGGCCCGCCAGTCGGCCAAAACCTTTGTAGGATGTTTCGCCGTGGTCAGCATGCGGCTGCAATTTATGCACTGAACCGGGAGCCGGTTGCGGTTGCTCAGGAAAGCCCGGCTGAGGGTATTGCGTCACCGGGTTTTGCATTGCGTACTGGTTTTCGGTCGTCATGTGGGCTGCTCCAGCTCAGATTGAAAGAACAAGCGCTGTTGCGCGTCTCTAAAAATCGGAGTTGGAGCACGGTTTGATCGTTCAATCGGATTTCAGGTGTCTTGAAACCGGGCAATGGTCAACGGCTGGGGGCGGGCACACCCTGTGGCGCTGGCCCGCTACTGGCCCGGCTTGAGCGCAACAGCATCAGCGCACCCAGTAAGGCGGTTCCGGCCAGGAAGTACATGCCCGCATGGGGGTTATCGAAGTGTTGCTCGACAAAGGTTTTCACCGTCGGTGCCAGAAACCCGCCCAGATTGCCCAGCGCCCCGATCACGGCAATCCCGCTGGCGGCCGCCGCGCCGCTCAACAGCCGCGTGGGCAGGGTCCAGAACAAGGGTTGCACGGTGATAAACCCCGACGCCGCCAGACAAAACGCCAGAATCACCAGCGGCAGGCTGGCGCTGAGGGTCGAGCCGACCATCCCCAGTGCCGCGAGCGCCAGCATCCAGGCGGCATAGCGGGTTTGCTGACCCTTGCGGTCGGCATGTCGCGTCACCGCGTACAGCATGCACACCGTGGCCATCCACGGAATCGAGGTCAGCGCGCCCACGTGCAGACCAATCCCGGTGCCCAGCAGCTCGGCAATCCGGGTGGGCAGGTAAAACAGAACGCCATACACACTGACCTGAATCGTGAAATAGATCAGGGTGAAGTACAGCACGGCCGGGTTGATCAGGGCGGCGCGCCAGGACGACGGGCCCTGATTGGCTTTTTGCCGCTGTTCGATATCCAGTGCCTGCTCGATCGCTGCCTTTTCCTCGAAGTTCAGCCACTTCGCATCCCGCGGGCGGTCATTGAGGTAAAAGAACGCAACCACGCCGATCACCGAGGCGGCCAATCCTTCTGTCACAAACATCCATTGCCAGCCTGTCAGGCCAAACTGGCTGCTTTCCAGCAACCAGCCCGAGACCGGGCCGCCGATCATCAGCGAGAGCGGTACGCCAAAGTAGTAAATGCCGTATGCCGAACCCCGCTGGTTCTGCGGGAACCAGTAGGTCAAATACAGCACCACCCCCGGCGACAGACCCGCCTCAGCCACACCCAGCAAGAAGCGCAGGATGTAGAAGCTGGTTTCATCATGAGCAAACATCATGGCTGCCGACACCAGCCCCCACGTGACCATGATCCGGCTCAGCCAGACGCGGGCGCCGATCTTGTGCAGCATCAAGTTGCTGGGGACTTCAAACACCGCATAACCGATGAAGAAAATCCCGGCCCCCAGCGCAAATGCAGCGTTGCTCAGGCCTGTGTCAGCCTGAAAGGCGTGTTTGGCGAAGCCGATATTGGAGCGGTCGATGATGGCCATGGCGAACATCAGCGCCACGAACGGCAGGATGCGCCAGCGGATCTTTCTCAGGGCTTGTTTCAACGCGGGAGTGGACATGTAGAACTCCGATTATTGTTTTTGTGGAGTACAACAACATCAGGTGTCAGTTGGGCCGGGCGCGCAATGCACTGCGGGCGTAGGCCGCGACAATCAAAAAGCAGCCTGTCGGCAGCAGGTACGCCACTGCCGTTGAAGAATGGTCGGCCACCAGCCCCATCACGTAGGGCAACAACGCGCCGCCGACGATGGACATGATCATGAATGAACTGCCGCGCTTGGTGTGCGGGCCGAGGTTTTTGACCCCCATGGCAAACAGCGTGGGAAACATGATCGACATAAAAAAGAACGTCGCCACCAACGCGATCACCGACACCCCCTCCAGCCCGCTGACCACCACGACGCAGAGCCCAGTGTTAATCAGCGCATAGGTCAGCAGCAGGCGCTGCGCGTTTACCCGGCCCATCAACCAGGTGCTGAAAAATCGCCCGAACATGAAGCTGAGCATCGCCACCGAGAGCAAGTACGCCGCTTGCTGGTTGCTCATCTGCGCCCAGTGCTCAGTCACGTAATTGATGAAGAACGCCCCGACCCCGACTTGCGCGCCGACATAAAAAAATTGGGTGATGACCCCCGTAACGAATTCGCGATGCTGCCACAGGGTTTTGTCGCTGCGCTGTTGCACGGCGCTTTCCTGCTCGCGCAAATCCGGCAACGGGGTGCGGCCAATCAGCAGTGCCACCAGCAACACCAGTCCGGCGATCACCAGGTACGTCATCTGTAGCGATTGCGTGGATTCGAGATGGCTGGC
This sequence comes from Pseudomonas lundensis, assembly GCF_015377145.2. NCBI lineage: Bacteria > Pseudomonadati > Pseudomonadota > Gammaproteobacteria > Pseudomonadales > Pseudomonadaceae > Pseudomonas > Pseudomonas lundensis. Next base: position 3,518,239 of record NZ_CP062158.2, on the reverse strand, counting down.
ACCGCCGAAGAACAGCGCGCCACCAATCAGCGGGCCAAAAAACTGCCCCAGCCCGTTGAACGACTGCGCCAGGTTCAAGCGCCGCTCGGCGCCTTGCGGTGCGCCCAATACGGTGGCGTACGGGTTGGCGGCGGTTTCCAGGCAACCGAGGCCGCACGCAATCACGAACAGCGCAAACAGAAAAAACGCGAAGCTCTGCGCCGAGGCTGCGGGCATGAACAGCAACGCGCCGATGGCATAGAGACACAGGCCGAGCAGGATGCCCGCCTTGTAACCGTATTTATCCATCAGCAGCCCGGCGGGCAGGGCGATCACAAAGTACGCGCCGAAATAAGCGCTTTGCAACAAGCCTGATTGCGCCTTGCTGACGTGCAGCGTGTCTTGAAAGTGCTTGTTCAACACATCCAGCAAGCCGTAGGACAACCCCCATAAAAAGAACAGACAGGTCACCAGTATCAGTGCCCGGCGATAAGAAGAAACCGCCGCCGGACGGGGCGACGCTGCAACGGTGGAATGCTTGAGTGACATAACGCATCTCCTGCTTATTGTTGTTGTGTCGTTGCTGCCGGGTGTTAAAGGTCTCGCGCTTCGCCCGTGGCGCCCGTGTGGGGCGCGTGCAGGCTGAATATTTGTGCCATCGGCGTCCACTTCTGGTGCCTGGCCGTCCATGGCGTGGGCTGTTGAAAGCGCCACATCAGCGCCTCCCATGCCTGTACGTGCGGGTCGCTGGCCGCGGCGCGGGCAAAGGCTTCAGGGTCGAACCCGCAGGCCGTGTCCATGACCATGAACAGGCGCGTGCCCAGTCGCCAGATCTGCATGTCCAGTACCCCGTTGTCGAGCAGGTGCTGGCTGATCTGCGGCCAGATCTGGCGGTGCAGGGCTTCGTATTCGGCAATCAGCGCCGGGTCGTCCTTGAGGTCGAGGGCCAGACAATGACGTTGCGCCGTCATGTCAGCGCCCGGTCCAGGTGGGTGTAGCCGCCATCGACCACCAGCCATTGCCCGGTGGTGTGGGAAGACCTGGACGACAACAGGAACAGCACGCTGTCAGCGATTTCTTCGGCGGTTGTCATCCGCTGACCGAAGGGGATCTTCTCGACGATGCTGGCCAGCTTGGCCGTAGGGTCGGCAAAGGTGTCGATCCAGCGTGCGTACAGCGGCGTCATGACCTCGGCCGGGATCACCGCGTTGACGCGTACCCCGTCATTGCGCAGCGATGTGGCCCATTCCCGGGTCAGCGACAATTGCGCGCCCTTGGCGGCGGTATAGCCACTGGTGCCACCTTGGCCGGTGAGGGCGGTTTTGGAGCTGATATTGACGATAGAGCCGCGACTGGCTTTGAGCGCATCCACGCACAAGTGGGTCATGACGTAGTAATGGATGAGGTTTTTTTCCAGCGACTCGACAAACCCCGCCCGACCGGCTTCCAGCCCCACGCCATCATTGACCCCGGCGTTGTTCACCAGCCCGTCGATGCGTCCGAAACGTGTGAGTACCTGGGCCACGGCGGTGCGGCAGGCGTCTTCATCGCGCAACTCCACCTCAATGAACAGGCTTTGCGCCTGACGCTGGTCCAGTGCCCGCGCCAGCTCATCCGGCAACGGACTGTGGCCGAAAATCACCGGGATCGCGCCTTCATCGGCCAGCCCCAGTGAAATGGCCGCACCAATCCCCGAACCGCCGCCCGTAACGATAAACACCTTGTCCTGCAAATACAGATTCATGGGTTAACTCCTTCAATCCCGTAGACACGGCCCGCGGTGCCGCCCCAAATGGCGGCCTGTTCGGACGTGCTCAGTGGCTGCACCGCCTGCTCAACCAGGGCGCAGGTGCCGATGTAGTCGCTGGCCAGCAGGCACACCGGCCAGTCCGATCCGAACATCAGGCGATCGGCGCCGAACAGCTCCAGCGCGGTGTGCAGGTAGGGCAGTAAGGGTCTGCAGTCGCGCGATTGCCAGTCACCTTCGGTCATCAGCCCCGAGAGCTTGCAACTGACATGGGGCAGCGCCGCCAGCCCCGCGAGCTGCTGAGCCCACTCCCGCAGGCCCTGCGCTTGCACGTCGGGCTTGCCCAGATGATCGAGCACCAGGTGATGCCCGTCGTGCTGTTGGCACAGCCGGGTCGCGGCAGGTAAATCCCGCGCCTTGATCAGGACTTCATAGACCAGCCCCTTGCGTTGCAGGGTGCTGAGCCCGCGATTAAACGCCGCGTCCTGCATCCACGCGGCGGGCACGGGTTCGTCTTGCAACTGATGACGAAACCCGCGTAGCACGCGGGCATCTGCCCATTGTTCAAGGGACGGCTCAAGGCGGGCCGAACGCAGGTCGGTCCAGCCCACCACGGCCCGTATCCAGGGATGCCTGTGGGCCAGGACCAACAGGCGATCCGTTTCGGTTTCGCAGGCGCGGGCCTGCACGGCAATGCAGCCATCAAGCCCGGCCCGGTCCAGCAAGGGTCGCAAATCATCGGGCTGAAAGTCCTGACGCAACGCTGGCATGTCGCCCGTGATCCACGGGTAGCGTGCCGCGTCGTAGCGCCAGAAATGCTGGTGGGCATCCAGCCGTAGTGAGTGTCGGGACGACATTATTGTTGTGCTCCGTCCGCTGATGACTGGGTTTCAATCCCGGTAGCGATACTGCTCGCGGGATGCGGCTTTCATCTGGATCGAAAACCCCGGTGCCTGGGGCGGCATGTACGCGGCATCGCGAATCACGCACGGGTCTTCGAAATGCTCATGCAGGTGATCGACAAACTCCACCACTCGCCCTTCATGGGTGCCAGCGATGCACAGGTAATCGATCATCGACAGGTGCTGCACGTACTCGCACAGGCCAACCCCGCCTGCGTGCGGGCACACCGGCAAGTTGTACTTGGCCGCCATCAGCATCACCGCGAGCACTTCGTTGACCCCGCCCAGGCGGCAGGCATCAATCTGCACCACGTCGATAGCCTCGCGCATGATCAGTTGCTTGAACACGATGCGGTTTTGGCACATCTCGCCGGTGGCCACTTTGACCGGCGCGACGCCCAGTCGGATAGTGCGATGTCCTTCGACGTCATCCGGGCTGGTGGGCTCTTCGATAAACCACGGGTTGGCGAAGGACAATTCGCGCACCCAATCAATGGCGGTGTCGACTTCCCACACCTGATTGGCATCAATCATCAATTTGCGGTCCGGGCCCAACACTTCGCGGGCGATGCGCACGCGGCGGATGTCGTCTTGTAGGTCATGCCCGACTTTCAATTTGACGTGGGAAAACCCCGCATCCACGGCTTCCTGGCACAGGCGGCGCAGCTTGTCGTCGGCGTAACCCAGCCAGCCGGCGGACGTGGTGTAGCAGGGGTAGCCGTGGGCTTCGAGCAGCGCCATGCGTTCGGCCTTGCCGTTGGCGCGCTCGCGCAGCAGGCTCAGCGCCTCGTCGGGGGTGATGCAATCAGTGAGGTAGCGAAAATCGATGCAACGCACCAGTTGCTCGGGGCTCAGGTCGGCCACCAGGCGCCACACCGGTTTGCCTTCAGCCTTGGCCCACAAGTCCCACGCGGCGTTGACCACAGCGCCGGTGGCCAAGTGGATAGCGCCCTTGTCCGGGCCGATCCAGCGCAATTGGCTGTCGCTGGTGACGTGACGCCAGAAACGGCCCATGTCCTCGGCGATCCAGTCCAGTTTCAAGCCCACCAGCAGGCTGGCCAGGGCCTTGATTGAAGCGCAGCAGATTTCATTGCCGCGGCCGATGGTGAACGTCAGGCCATGGCCTTCAAGGCCGGGGGTGTCGGTTTCGAGGATGACATAGGCCGCGGAATAATCCGGGTCCGGGTTCATCGCGTCGGACCCGTCCAGCGACTGCGAGGTGGGGAAGCGAATGTCTTCGACCCGTACGGCGGTAATGGTGGTCATGGCGCAACTCCCTGTCAGTCGGCATCTACCGTGCGTTGGTGTTGTTCACCCAGGCCACTGATGCCCAGGCGGATCTGCTGGCCGGCGCGCAGGTACACGGGCTCTGGCTTGATGCCCAGGCCGACGCCGGGCGGGGTGCCGGTGGAAATCACATCACCGGGTTGCAGGCTCATGAATCGGCTCAGGTAACTGATGATGGTCGGGATCTGGAAAATCATGGTTCGTGTGTTGCCGTTCTGATAGCGCTTGCCATCCACTTCCAGCCACAGGTCGAGCTGGTGCGGGTCGGGAATTTCATCGCGCGTCACCAGCCACGGGCCGAGCGGGCCAAAGGTGTCGCAGCCTTTGCCCTTGTCCCATGTGCCGCCCAGCTCCAGCTGAAACGCGCGCTCGGACACATCGTTAATCACGCAATACCCGGCCACATGTTCCAGCGCATCGTCTTCGCTGATGTAGCGGCCGCCCTTGCCGATGACCACGCCCAGTTCCACTTCCCAGTCAGTCTTGTGCGAATGACGCGGGATTTCGATGTCGTCGTTGGGGCCGACAATGGCGCTGGTCCATTTGCCGAACACCACCGGCTCGGCCGGAATCGGTGCGCCGGTTTCGGCGGCGTGATCGGCGTAATTGAGACCGATGCAGATGAATTTTCCGACTTGACCGACACATGCACCCAGGCGCGGCGAACCGGGTACGCGGGGCAACGAGGCGGGGTCGATGTCTCGCAGACGGTTCAGGTTGTCGGGGCTCAAGGCCTGGCCTGCAATGTCCGTGACCACGGCAGACAAATCCCGCAGCTCACCGTTGTCATCCAGCAGGCCTGGACGTTCCTGGCCTTTTTCGCCAAAGCGCAGCAGTTTCATAAAAGCTCCTTGAAGAGGTAAAGAGAGGGCGCAGCGGTGGGCTAGTTGCTCCAGCCGCCGTCAATGATCTGGGTGGTACCGGTGGTGAAGCCGCTGGCGCTGGACCCCAGGTACAGCGCCAGTTGCGCGATTTCTTGCGCCGAGCCGATACGGCCCATGGGCTGGCGGCTGACGAACGCGGCGTACACCTCGGCTTCGCTGCGCTGTTCGCGCAGGGCCTGCTCGGTGATGCGCTGGCGCAGGGAGGGGGAGTCCACCGTGCCGGGGCAAATGGCGTTGCAGCGAATGTTCTGGCTGACGAAATCGGCCGCGACGGCGCGGGTCAAGCCAATCACCGCGCCTTTGCTGGCGCAGTAGGCGAAGCGGTTGGGCACGCCTTTGATGCTGGACGCCACCGACGCCATGTTGATGATCGAGCCGCCGCCGTTGCTCAGCATTGCCGGCAGAAACGCACGGATCATGCGGTACATGGCTGTGACGTTCAGGTCGAGGGCGAAGGCCCAGTCGGTGTCGTTGCATTCGAGGATGTTGCCGCTGTGTACCACCCCCGCGCAGTTGAACAGCACGTCCAGCGGGCCCAGCTCGGCGGCGAGGCGCTCAATGGCGTGCGGGTCGGTGACGTCGAGCAGGTGTTTGTGCGCGCCGTGCAGTGAGTCCAGGGCGGTGGCATTGATGTCGGTGGCGAAGACCTCGGCGCCAGCGGCGAGGTAGGCCTGCACACTGGCCTGGCCAATACCTTGGGCTGCCGCGGTGATGAGGACGCGTTTGCCGGAAAGATCCATGGATGCTCCGTGACACTGTTCATTATTGTTATTTGGCCCAATGGTCAGGCCATTGTAGGCGTGCGCATGGCAAAACCGGGGAAGGATTGGGCGGCGCTTTGCGTTATGATCGCTGTACGTTACCCATCCAATGGTCAGGCCATTGAACCTTTTGTAGCATGCACGTTGCACCGCAACAAGCGCCTTTTTACGGCCGCGTGGCGTGCAGAGCGCCGAATTGAGCAGGACAAAAACCGACATGCCTTTTCAAGTGATTGATAACCAACGGCTTTATCGACAGATCGCAGATCAGTTGCGCGCCCTGATCGACAGTGGAGAATTTCCACCCGGCAGCCGCTTGCCCGCTGAACGTGAACTGGCCAAGTTGTTGGGCGTCAGTCGCGCGTCCGTGCGTGAAGCCATGATTGCGCTGGAAGTGATCGGGCTGGTGGACGTGCGCGTAGGCAATGGCGTTTTAGTGTGTGAGCCGCCAGTCAAACCCGTGTCCGATGAACCGGTGATGGCGCAAGTCACGCGCAATCAGTGGCAAGAACTGGACCCGGAACTGGGCATCGAGGTGGATTTCAGCGCGGAAATTCCGCCGTTTGCCTTGCTCCAGGCCCGTCGTTTGATTGAGCCCGAAGCCGCGGCGCTGGCGGCCGTGAATGCCAGTGATGAAGAGCTGGCCGGGATTCGTGAGGCGTTCGAGCGCAACGTGCAGGACAACCGCGAAGGCTCGCACACCCACCCCGGCGACCGCCTGTTTCACATCCGGATTGCACAAGCGTCTGACAACCCGGCGTATGCGCTGATGATTCAACATTTGCTGGGCCATCGTTACGGCAGTCTGTTCCAGCGCCTGCAAAGCCATTACACCTCAGACGACATGCCACACCGTTCCGAAGACGAGCACCGCACCCTGCTGCATGCCCTGGAGCAGCACGACGCGCAAGGCGCGCGTCAGGCAATGGCTGACCATCTGGACGAAGTCATCCGCATCTTCAGTCGAAACGCGCAATAAGCGGCAGGCATTGCGCCTGCCGCGTGGCGTGACGGTTTACTGAAAGCGGTAGGGCGTGAGCGCGGTCGGGTCGATGTTTCGCTCGACAGTCGCCATCGCGGCCTTTAGCGGGCACAGCAGGCCGACGCGGGTGGTGCGGCAGTCCGTGGCGCTTTTGAACTCGCTGTTCAGCGGTTTTGCCTGGCCTTGCAGCTGCGTCAGGTTGCGAATCTGGTCCATCGACTGGGCTTCAAACGCGATGCGCAAGAAGTAGTCCCCGGTGCTGACTTCCCTGTAGCGCTCAAACTGCAACGTGCCCACGGGCGGAATGTTGTTTTCAATGTAGTCGCCCAGCTTCCAGCCAAAGCCAAGCATGGTGCGCAGGTAAGAAATGTTGGTGTCGTGGGCCACCAGCAGCATCAGCGGCACGTCAGGCGGCGTGTCGGTGACGTTTTTGGCGGCTAGCGCCGTGCCTTGTTTGAGTGCCAGAGCAATCTGGTTCATCAGCTCCGACGCTCCCCGGCTGGCGATGTAGGGGATGTCGTTCAGGTAATCGTATTTGGCTTTGGTCAGTACCATCAGGGCCGACACGTCCGCAGCCGTGGGGGCGTGGCCGAACGCGACTTTATCCAGCGGCAGGCCCTGGCTGTATTCAAGGCGGAACACTTCGCCCATGTTGGCGCCCGCGCTCAGGCCCTTGATCGAAAATCGGCCCTTTTCGTTTTGCACCAGTTTCCAGGGTTCGTGGCCGTAGGGGCAGTTCACGTCTGGCAAGCAGGCCACTTCACGCAGGGTTTCTTCAAACGGGGCGTAACGCTTCTGGGCGGCCTCCACGCTGCCGCCCAGTGCCTTGAGGATCTGCGCCTTGGCTTTTTCGGCGTCCAGCGCGGCAAAGCTCATTTCATTGGCCTGGAACAGGGCGTCCTGTTTGCCCGCCACGTAGGTGGGCTGGAAGCCGCAGCCGGGGAACATGCCGTCGAGTAACGCCTGGGCCGTGGCCTTGGTGCGTTGCAGGGGGCTGGCATGTGCCAGCACCGTTTTGGCGTCCGGGCAACCCTGGGGGATCAGCCCGGCGTGGCGCAGGACCGTGCCGCGATAGCGGCCCATTTCCACCGCCCCGGTGTAGCCGTGACCGGTCAGATTGCCCAAGGGCACCAGCCAGGTCGGCCATTGGCGCTGCGTGACCTGAGTCAGCAGTTTTTCATTGGACGCGGTCGGGGGCCGTACGCCGTGGCGGCTGACTTGCACCACTTTATCCAGCACGTAGCCATCGCTGCTGGCGGTTTGGGCAAGCGCGACGGGCGTGAGTGCACTGCCCAGCAACAGGCCAAGCGCGAAACGGGTGACAGAGAACGCGGAGTCTTTCATGGGATTTCCTTTTGGCAACGCGGCGCAGGGGAACCAGCCGGTTCTTCCCCGACACAAGTGGCGACAAAGTCTAGTCGGCCAAATCCAGAGGCGCGGCATTTTGTGTGCGCTGGCGCAGGCTACTTGATGTCGCAGCCCGCGCCCCCGTTGTCAGGGATAGCGGTACGCGGTCAGGGCGGTGCGGTCGATGGCCGTGTTCAGGCGCTCGGCAAAATCCTTGAGCGGGCACAAGGTGCCGACCTGAGTGACCTTGCAGCCGGGCAGGCTGAAGTCAGCCTGCAGCGGCGGATTGTCGGCATTCAACGGCGTGAGGTGGCGCATTTGATCCGGCGTCTGGGTGACGAACGTGGTGCGAATGAAGCGCTCGCCGCTGTCCGCGTCGCGGTAGCGTTCAAACGCCAGGGTGCCGGTGGGCGGGATATTGCCCGGCTGGTACTCGCCCAGCGTCCAGTGAAACCCGAGCATGGTGCGTAACTGCGAGAGGTTAGTGTCATGGGCCACGATCACCAGCAACGGTGCCGTCGGCGGGTTGCCCAGTGGATCGGCCTGCTCCAGGGGCGTGCCTTGCTCCAGCGCCAGGCGCAGCTGATTCATCAGTTGCGAACCGCCACGCCGGGCGATGTGTGGCGTGTCATTGACGAAGTCGTATTTGGCCCGGTGCAAGCGCGTGAGTGCCATCACCTGTTTGGCATCGGCTGCGTGGCCGAACGCTACCTCGCTCATGGGTTTGCCCTCGCTGTATTGCAGGCGGAAGGTTTCGCCCAGCGAAGAGGCTTTATCCAGCCCCTTGATTTTCAGGCGCCCCTCATCGTTTTGCTTGATGACCCATTGCGCGTCGTAAAACGGGCACGGTTTGCCCTCGACACACGCGGCGGCCTTGAGCAGGTCGAGGTCGGGTTGCAGGCGGGCCTTGGCCGCTTGCAGGTCGCCACCCAGCGCCGTGAGGATTTCAGCCTTGGCGATGGCCGGGTCGACGCGGGCGAAGTCCATCTTGTCAGTCTGAAACAGCGGATCGAGGGACTGCGCGCTGGCGTGGGGTTTCTCGCCGCAGCCGGGGAACATGCCGTCCATCAATGCGGCGGCGGTGGCGCGGGTGCGTTGTTTGGGGCTGGAAACCGCGTACAGCGTGCCGTTTTGCGGGCAGCCGGCTGGCAGCAGACCGGCCTGGCGATACTGCTCGGCTTGCCAGGCGCCCATCAAACTGGCGGCCAGATAGCCGTGGCCGGTGAGTTCACCGTCGCGCACCAGCCAGGTGGGCCATTGGCGCTGTGTGGCCTCCACCAGTTTGGCGGTGTCGGTTTGCGGGCGTATGCCGTGGCGGCTGACCTGCACCGCTTTTTCAAGCACGTAATGGCCTTCGGCCTGAGCGTGGGCCGTGAGTGGGCTGCTCAGGCCCAGGGCGACGCTCAACAGGGGGCCGCCCAGGCGGGCAAGGCGTGAGAGAGAAACGTTCATTCGCAGTCTCCAGCAGGGATTGAAGGGCAGGGCGCGGTCAGAATTTGTATTTGAAGCCCACGCGGTAGCGGGCCTGACGCTCGTCGGTGTTTTTGTCGACGTAGACGTCCGCCACTTCAACGTACGGGGTGAAAGAGTGGGTCAGCTTGTAGTCGATATACAGCTTGTTGCTGTAGTTACGTTTTTTGCCATCGAAGGCGATCTGGTTGCTGTAGATCTCTTTGCGCGCCACGCCGATGGACATGTGTTCCATCTTGTACTTGCCGCCTAAGGACCAGACGTTGTCGCGTTTGGTTTCGTTGCCGTTCTTGTAGGTCGTGACTTTGTAGTAATAGCCGGGCGTGGCGGAGAAGCCGTAACCCAGTTCATACGGGAACTTCAATGCAGGCTTGTAGGACTTTTTGTCTTTGCCCTGTGAGTAGGTGAACTTGGGTTTGAACTTCAAGTGTTTGGTGAGTTTGTGCGAGTACTTGACCTTGCCCTTGAGGGAGTCTTTGGTCATGTGTTCAAACGGCTGGCCCGGCTGGCCATTGCTTTTTTCGGCCGGGCTGGCGACGAACTGGAAAGAGAACGCCAGACCGTTATCCAGGGCCTGGGTGATCATCACTTTGTCGGTGTGATCGCGATCTTTTTCGTTGTACTGGTGCTGGTAATCCAGTTCCAGCGCCTGAGCCGCGCCAGGCATCAGCAACAGGCTGCCTTGCAGGGCGGCGGCACACAGGGCGGCCATCAGGGCGTGGTTGTAAACAGGTTTGCACACGTGTGCAATTCGGGGCGTGCTCAATGGGTTAGTCATCGTGTTGGCTCATTTATTGTTGTTGTTAGATCCAAGACAAATACGCGGGATTTGAGGGGCTTGGTTAACACAACTCCTTGCTGGCATCTGCCAACTATGCGGGGTGAATGTTTCAGGGATATGTCACTTTTTGTTTCAAAATCAACAGGCTGTTCAGGGCTGCACCGGCACCAGGGTTTCTTTGCGCTTGGGCAAGGTCGGCGGCCTGCGCTGTTGCAGGTGCAGGGCGAACAGGGCCGTCATCAGTACCGAGACGAGTGAGGCGCAGACCCAGAAAATCGACAATGTCTGGAAGTCATATGCCTTGCTGCCATCACTGAGCACTGTGGTGCCGTGTTCGATTAACACCCCGGTGAGGATTTCCCCGGCGGCGGCTCCTGCGTAACTGGCGATGCCAATCATGCCCAGTGCAGCGCCCGCGGCCCCTTTGGCGGCGATGTCGGTGGCCATCAAGCCGCCCAAAAAGCACAGCAGCGCGCCCATCGACAGGCCGAAAAACAGCATGGCGGTTGCGTCGAGCCAATAGTGGCCCGCCGGAACGAACAGGAATGCGCTCAGCGACAAGGTGTTCATCAGGCCGAACAGCATCGCCAGTGCGTTGCGTTTGCCATTGAAAAAACGGTCGGAGATCAAGCCGCTGAGCCCGGTGCCGATGATGCCGAACACGCCGGTGATGGAGATCAGTGTCGAAGCGCTCAAGGTGTTGTACGCCTTGGCGTTCTCCAGAAAAAACACGCCCCAGGAGATCACCGCGTAACGGCCGATGTACATCAGGCACGACGCCATTGCCAGCAACCACAGGGCCGGGTTTTTCAGCAGGGCCAATTGTTTGCTGAAGATGCTCGGTGCGGGCGAGTCGCCGGGGGTGGGCGTTTGCGCTTCATGGTGCACGGCAGGGAAGCCGCAGCTTTGCGGCGAGTCCGCCATGAAAAAGAAGATCAAAGCCAGCCCGGCCAGCCCCATCAGGGTCGCCAGCCCGTAGCCATACTGCCAGCCCCACGTGACCACTACGGCGGCCACGGCCACGTAGGTCAGGGCCTCGCCCAGGCTGTGGGCAATCGACCAGAAGCCATAAAACGTGCCGCGTTCCTTGTCGCTGTACCAGCGTGACAGCGAGACCACGCACGGCCCGACGCCCATCGACTGCGCCCAGCCGTTGAGGCCCCAGATCAGGGTCAGAATCACGGTGTTGGTGGTCAGGCCCATGCAGGCATTGACGAGGGCGCTGAGCAGCAGACCCAGCATCATGAAACGCCGCACGTTGGCGTGATCGGCCAGAAACCCCTTGACCAATTTGCCGATGGCGTAGGCGAAGAACAGTGCCGATCCGATGATCCCCAGTTGCGCGGGGCTGAGCAGGTTATGGGCGACCAGCGCGGGCTTGACCACGTTGAACGACAGGCGGCACACGTAGAACAGCGCGTAGCTTAGGGACATGGATATAAAGGTTTGCCAGCGCAACCGCTTGAACCGATCCATGTCCGGGTTGGCCGGGCCTGGCCGGGCGGGCGCTGCCTTGAAGGCATTGAGCAAAGAAATCATGGCGCAAGGTTTCCTGTTTATTGTTTTTCAGTTCGCGCCCTGCAGGCACGCGCTGTTTCAGGTCAGGCAATGCTGTGGGTCAGGCGCTCAGCGACGGTCCGATCAATTGCGCCAGCGCAGGGTAGAGCTGCGGGGCGGCGACCAGTAACGGGTTGCCGTCGGTCAGGCCGTCGTTGCGCAAAAAGTCGCTGCAGTGCCCGCCGGCTTCGCGAACCAGCACCAGCCCGGCCAGGCAGTCCCAACTGTTGATGTGGGTTTCGTAGTAGCCGAGCAAACGGCCTGCCGCGACGTAGGCAATCATTAATGCGCCCGAACCATTACGAATGAACATGCCGCCTTCATCCAGCAGGCGATTGAGGAACGGCAAAAAGTGTTCTTTGCCGCGCCGGTGGGAGGTGCCGACCCCGGTCAAGCCCTGGGTCAGGTCGGTGGCCGGGTTCACTTCAATACGGGTCTGGTTCACAAAGGCGCCGTGGCCCCGGCAAGCATGAAACAGTTCGTCATGGTTGGCATCGGCCACGGCGCCCAGCCACGGTTCGCCGTCCACCAGCAGGCCAATCGACACGCACCAGGTGTGCAAGCCGTTGACGAAACAACTGGTGCCATCAATGGGATCGACCACCCAGATGCAGCGTGCTTGCAAATCGCTGGCGCCGGTTTCTTCCCCTACAAAGCCGTCCTGCGGGAAGTGCTCGCTCAGTTGCTGCTTGATGAAGGTTTCAAGCTCGCGGTCGGCGATGCTGACCACGTCTTGCCCCACGCCCGCCTTGTGACTGACTTCCAGGCTGGCGCGCTGGCGGTAATAGTCGAGCCCCAGTTGCGCCGCTTGCACCGCGATGCGCTGAGCCTGACGGTAGCGTTCCTCAAGGGCGAGTGGCTCGGGCGGCAGAAGGGCAGAAAGACGGTTCGGCATGCTGACATCCTCAGGTTTGCACACGTGTGCAATCGGGTTTCAAAAAAAGTGAGTCGTCCGGCTGCAGGAGAGAGGGTGCAGGGACGACCCACTGTTGAGGCCATACAGCACGAAATAAAAATTCAATTCAAGTTCAAAATAAAACAATTATTCCAAAGTGCTGTTGCGTCTGACCAGCGTGACCGGGATAGAGCGGTGCGGCGTTGGCAGAAGAAAATTTTTCCGACGGGCGACAATCGCCGCGACGGCACCGTTGGCCAGTTCGCGGCTGTCCTGACGCAAGCTGGTCAGGCGGTAGGCCAGATGGGCGGCTTGGGGAATGTCGTCAAAGCCGATGATTTGCACATCGTGGGGCACTGCCAGGTGGTGCTCAATACGCACACCGTCCATGGCGCCCAGGGCCAGCATGTCGGTGGCGCAGAAGAGGGCGTCGGGCCGCACCGCGCCACTGAACAAGTGCCGGACCGCCGCCAGTCCGCCTTCATAGCCGGGGGCTGCATCCTGCACCGCCAACGGGGTGATGCCTGCTGCGGCCAAGCCCTCGCTGAAGCCCAGCCAGCGTTCGCGACTGCTGAAATTGTGCAGGCCCTGGCCGATAAACGCCGGGCGCCTGGCACCGCTGGCCAGTAACGTCTGCGCCGCCAGCCGACCGCCGCCGCGATTGTCGCTGCCAATGATGTCGGCGCCCTCCAGTTCGTGACCCCGGTTAATCATCGCCACGGGGATGTGATGCTTGAGGTAGTGCTGAACGACCGACAAGGGCGGCGAGGCCGAGGTCAGAATCACCCCGGCAATTTGATAACTCAACAACGTGTGCAGCGATTGCTCCAGTTGCTGAGGGTTGTCGGCATTCATCAGCAGCGGCATCAGCCCCTGTTTGTTCAGGGCGTCGGTGATCGGGCTGAGCAGGCTGGCGCGGAACGGGCTTTCGAACCCGGCCGTGACCACCCCGACAAAGTTGCTGTAGCCCTTGTTCATGGTGCGGGCGATCAAGTTCACCTGATAGCCCAACGCCTGCGCGGCGGCCAGCACCTTGTCGCGTGTGTGGGGCGCAACGCTGGCGCCCGGCGTGAACGTGCGCGAAACCGCAGAACGCGACACCCCGGCGTGGCGGGCCACATCGTGGGCGGTGATTAAATGGGCGTCGTCTTTAGGCATACCGGGCACTGCGCGAAAAAGTAGAATCGCCACCCTAATGGCTTGCGCCCTAAATGCATAGGGAACCGGGCGCAGGATTTCAGGGATTTAACCCACGCGCGCTTGAAATACCGAACAGGTGGTGCGTATTTTGTACGGGTCGCCGTTCGCGGCTTGTACAACAACAAGGAAAGAGTCATGACGACCGATGGCCAGGGTTCACTCGCGCAGCGACTGACCGGCATTGATGAGATTGAATGTGTGACGCCGGATTTGAATGGCGTTCCCCGCGGCAAAGTGATGACCGCCGAGGGGTTCCTCGAAGGGCGACGCTTGCAGATGGCCCGTGGGGTGCTGCTGCAATGCATCATGGGCGGTTACCCGGAGTCGCGCTTTTACGGCAGCGATGACGGCGATCTGGCGCTGGTGCCCGATGCCGCGCACATTCATCGCCTGCCGTGGAGCACTCCACCCCGGGCGCTGGCCATCTGTGACGCCGACGAGCTGACGGGCGAAAGTTCGCGCCTGTCGACCCGGGGCCAGCTCAAAGCCGTGATCGCCCGGTATGCCGCCCGCGGCCTGGCGCCTGTGGTGGCCACAGAGCTTGAGTTCTTTGTCTTTGCGCCCAACACCGACCCGACCCAGCCGTTCCAGCCACCGCTGGGCCTGGACGGTCGTCGTGAAGTCGGCTTCTCGGCGTTCAGCATCAGTTCCAATAACGGCCTGCGTCCCTTCTTCAATGAAGTCTATGAATGCATGGCCGCGCTCGGGTTGCCCCGTGACACTTTCATGCACGAAATGGGCGTCAGTCAGTTCGAAATCAACTTGCTGCATGGCGATCCGCTGTTGCTGGCCGACCAAACCTTTCTGTTCAAACACCTGCTCAAAGAGGTCGCGCTCAAGCATAGCCTGACGGTGGTGTGCATGGCCAAACCGCTGGCGAAAACCGCCGGCAGTTCGATGCACATTCATCAAAGCGTGGTGGAGCTGGGCACCGGGCGTAACGTGTTCAGTGATGCGGCGGGCCAACCGACCGCGACGTTCCGTCATTTTATCGGCGGTCAGCAGGCCGGCATGGCGGACTTCACCGCCTTGTTTGCGCCAAACGTCAACTCCTACCAGCGCCTCTGCCACCCGTACGCGTCCCCGAACAATGCGTGCTGGTCCCACGACAACCGCGCTGCGGGCTTGCGCATTCCTGCCAGTTCGCCGGTGGCCCGGCGTGTCGAAAACCGTTTGCCGGGTGCCGACGCCAACCCCTATCTGGCGATTGCGGCCAGCCTCGCAGCGGGCTTGCACGGCATCGAAAACCAACTGGAGCCGACCCCTGCGATTCAAGGGGAATTCGAGGTGCCTGAGGCATTGTCATTGCCATGTACCTTGCATGCCGCTCTGGAGCGTCTCAAACGCAGTCACTTGGCGAAGGAACTGTTCGGCAAGGAGTTCATCGAAGGTTACATTGCGTCCAAGACGATGGAGCTCACCAGCTTCTTTGATGAAATCACACCCTGGGAACGCCGCGTGTTAGCGGCTCAGGCTTAATCGTCCAGACGGCACAGGCTTCGGCTCAACCGTTTGAACCTGCTGCGTGCGGGCTGCCTTGGGGCAGCGCGCACGCCACTGCATGGAGTCGCGGGGAACGCCGATGCGCCAAATCTGGAAGTCTTTTAAAGCGTTGTATTTCGCCTCGCTGATGATGTTGATCGGCTCGGGCTTGCTCAGTACCTACCTTGCCTTGCGTCTGGCTGCCGACAATGTCGACGGCCTGTGGATCGGTGCCCTCATGGCGGCCAACTATTTTGGTCTGGTGCTGGGGGGCAAGATTGGTCACCGGTTGATTGCGCGGGTGGGGCACATCCGCGCGTATGCCACCTGCGCCGGGATTGTCGGCGCGGCGGTGCTGTGTCACGGCCTCACCGACTGGCTGCCGGTGTGGCTGCTGCTGAGGGTGATCGTTGGCCTGGGCATGATGTGCCAGTACATGGTCATTGAAAGCTGGCTCAACGAGCAGGCTGATGCCAAACAGCGTGGGGTGGTCTTTAGCCTGTACATGATTGCCTCGTACCTGGGCCTGGTGCTCGGGCAACTGATTCTGGTCATCCATCCGGCCCTCGGCCCGGAACTGCTGATGCTGGTGGCAATGTGTTTTGCGCTGTGCCTGGTGCCGGTGGCCATGACCCGGCGCATTCACCCGGCGCCGTTGCACCCTGCGCCGATGGACCCGAAGTTTTTCATCCAGCGGGTGCCGCAGTCCTTGATTGCCGTGCTGGGGGCGGGGTTGCTGGTGGGGTCGTTCTACGGTCTGGCGCCGCTGTATGCCACGCAGCAGGGCTTGTCCACCGAATTGGTCGGCTTGTACATGGGCTGCTGCATTTTTGCCGGGTTGCTGGCGCAGTGGCCACTGGGCTGGTTGTCCGACCGTTATGACCGGCCCCTGCTGATTCGCGTGTTCGCGTTCATTCTGGCGGTGGTGTCGCTGCCGCTGGCGATCCTGCCCTCAGTCCCCCTGGAGGTGCTGTTTATTGCGGGCTGGTTGAGCGCGCTGGTGCAGTTTTGCATCTACCCGCTGGCCGTGGCGTTTGCCAATGACCACGTGGAAGCGGATCGCCGGGTGTCACTGACGGCGATGCTGCTGGTGACCTACGGCATCGGGGCCAGTATTGGGCCGTTGGTGGCGGGGGTATTGATGAAGGTGTTGGGCAGTCAGATGCTCTACGCGTTTTTCAGCCTGACGGGCCTGGTGCTGGTGTGGCGTATTCGTCCGAATGCGGTGACCAACCTGCATCAGGTCGACGATGCGCCGCTGCAGCACGTGGCCATGCCGGACAGCATGTCCAGCTCGCCTTTGGTGGCGGCGCTTGACCCTCGGGTCGATGAGCAGGTGGTGCAGGATCAGATGCAGGACAACGTAGAACCGACGGTCGTCCCTGAAAGCGCCGAAGGCCCTCAGCCCGAGGGAGAAGGCGCTGATCAGCCGCGTGTTTGAATCACTGTGAAATCTGCACCCTCTCCCGGTGGGAGAGGGTGAGGCGCTGCCTCAATAGTCGTCGTCTTTATCGAACCGTCGCGCATCGCGCTGCAGTTGATACACAAAACGCTCGACCTGACGCTGCACGCCGCCGCTCATGTTGTGAAAGCGCATGCCGGCAAAAGTGATGTTGAGGCGTTCTTCAAAATGCAGGTAGCGCAATTCCACGGGCGTGGTCATAGGGCCGAAGGGCAGGGCGGCGTTGAAGCGCTCGTAGACTTGCCCCAGTTGCAGGCGCTCGCTGACGTCGCCTTCAAAGCGCAGTTTGCAACCCGTGGCTGAGACATCCAGCAACTTGCCTTCCAGCGGGAATTTGATTTTGTCGCCATCGACTTTCACATTCACCAGATCCGCCAGCTTGAGGGCGGCACGGAACGCATTGCGGCGCTGGTGGTAGACGATCTCGGTCGGCAACGCACCGTGGTAGCAGCGGTGGCCGTCTTTGTCGTCAATGGTCAGTTGCGTGGTGCACTCCCAGGCAATGCGAACGCCGTCATGAAAGCCTTCAACGCGAAACGGCTCACCGGCTTCAAGGAAACGCTCACCGTCACGCGGGATCATTTCGTCAAAAGCCAGGGTCGCGGTGTCGCGATCAACTTCGACCAGATAGCTCTGAAAACGCTGACTGCGTTCGTGGAAGGTGATGATCAGCGGGTCGTGGCTCTCTTGTAGCATCCGCAAATGGGCGGAAATTTCCAAAGGCGTGGTAAGCACCTTGGGAGGCTGCGGAGCATCTTCAGCATGGGACACGGTTCATCAATCTCCAGACAAAATACAACAACACGCAAAAAAGAGGCATTTTGCCAGTATGTTGCGTCTTTAGGATAGTGCGGTCACGCGGGCTCACGCCTGGCTGAAAGCGCGTGGTTTGTTGACCAGTGCGGTGGTGCCGCGGGCGTCATACAGCGTATGGGCTTCGCCACCGTGCAAAATGCGCTGCTGATTGGCTGTGATGAGTTGTTGGGTCTGGATGGCCTGGCCGTTGATCACATTGGCGGCCTGACAATCGGCCAGCACCTGATTCAATGCCTCGCTTTGGGCGAGCAGTTGCGGGCCGAGGTCCGAGTGGCTGGCCAGTTGCTCAAGCCCGCTGCGGTTGGCCGGCAATCCAAGGCCCACCAGAATTTCGCTGCGCTTGCGGCCATGCTGATCGAGCAGAATGATCAACGACTGTTTGCGCGCCAGAATGTCTTCGAGCACCAACATGTCGCGCCCTTGCAGGGCAATGGTTTCGTCCTGCAGCAAGGCGAGCAGTTTCTCGGCAGGGGCGAAGTCGTCGTTGATCAGTTGCAATAAAGTCGTGTCGTGCATGGCTGGCTCTGGAATTTAAGCGTCCAAAAGCCTGGCGCTTGCCCCAAGGGCTAGCGCTGGGCTTCCAAGTTGAGCAATTTGCTGGCAACCCGATTGCTGTCGACGGTGTAGGTGCCGTCGGCGATGGCTTGTTTCAACTCGGCCACTCGGCCTTTGTCGACAATCGGTTGATCGCGCAGCGAATCGCTGATTTTTTGCAATTGTTGTGCCCCGTCACTGAGGTGCACAGATTCACCGCTCGGGGCGCTGACGCCCGTTTGCTCCTGAGTGGCAGGGGCCGATTTAGTGGCGCTGCCTGCTTCCTGACTGCTGTTGCTGCGCGCAGTGCCGGTTAAAGGCGCGGCGTTGTTAAGGCGACTGAAGTCGATGACCATGATGGAAAACCTCTGGGTATTTGGACGCTTGCCATGTTTTCGGCCATACCCGAGAAAACTTTAGGCACGATTAATCATACGGCGACGCGCAACCGTACTGATCTGCGTCAAGCGACAGTGTAGGAAAGTTGAGAGACGTATGCCAACTGTCCTACAAAGCCACCTCCACTTGCCCCGGCCCGGTAATGCGCGCTTTGATAACCCGTTTGGAGTTCAGGTTCTTCACCCGCACCTGTTCACTGAGGCCGCCGTCGGACAGGGCTTCGCCGGGCATTCTCACCGTCAAGGTGCCGCTACGGGCATTGATCACCACTTGATCGCCCTTGCGCACCACAGCCGCTTGCTCCAGGTGCGTCAGGGTCAGCACCTGATCGGTGACCATGGGCCGCAGGAGTTTTTGCCCGACTACCAGTTCCACGGCGGTCATGTAACCCTGCGTGATCAGGCCCACGTCGCGCTCGCGCAACACCACATCGTCATCGCTGATGATCGTGCCGCGTTTGAGGGGGTGGAGCACGGTCACCACCTCGCGAAATAACTTTACCTGTGCCGGGACAAAAATGGTCCAGGGCGAGCTACCCTCACAGCGCACACGCACCGTCACGCGGCCCATGGGTTGCGCCGGGCTTTCGAGGGTGGCTGTCAATTCCTTGTCGCACTGAGCGAGGCGCAAGCGCGGATCAAGGTTATTGACCTGAATCTCGTAGCGGCCTTCTATCTGACCAGTGGCAAGGTAGTCTTCGACGGTGAATTCAAGAAAGCCTTGGGTCACGCCGATAAGCTGTGTAGGAGAAGTAAATCCATCTGCGTATGACTGTGTGCCCACGCTTATCAGGCAGACAGCCGCAAGCATACTTGCACAGCGAAGGCGCAGCGTCTGAAGGATCGGCCGGTGGCAAGAAATTGTCGTTTTTGCATTCATGGCGGATAAATAGCAAAGCCCGTGCCGTTTACCGGGCGATGTGCGTCGCAACTTAAAGTTTCTAAGGGGAACCGTGTATGGCTGGGGTGATGGATTCGGTTAACCAGCGCACACAACTGGTCGGGCAGAACCGCCTGGAACTGTTGTTGTTTCGCCTGGATGGGCCACAGCTGTACGGGATTAACGTGTTCAAGGTGCGCGAGGTGCTGCAATGCCCCAAGCTGACCGTGATGCCCAAATCCCATCCTGTGGTGTGCGGTGTTGCGAGTATTCGGGGGGCGACCATTCCGATTCTGGATTTGGCCATGGCCACCGGTTCAGGCGCGCTGAAAGATCAAAGCAGCCCGTTTGTGATTATCACGGAGTACAACACCAAGACTCAGGGGTTTCTCGTGGGCGCGGTCGAGCGCATCGTCAACATGAACTGGGAAGAGATCCATCCGCCGCCCAAAGGCACGGGGCGTGACCACTACCTGACGGCGGTGACACGGCTGGACAATCAACTGGTCGAAATCATCGACGTTGAAAAAATCCTGTCAGAGGTTTCGCCGTCATCGGAAAGCATTTCCCACGGGGTGGTCGATGTCGACACCCACACCAAGGCCGTGTCGTTGCGGGTGCTGACGGTCGATGACTCGTCAGTGGCGCGCAAGCAGGTGTCACGTTGCCTGCAAACGGTGGGCGTGGAAGTGGTCTCGCTTAATGATGGTCGCCAGGCGCTGGAATATCTGCGCAAACTGGTGGACGAGGGCAAGGACCCGTCAGAAGAGTTTCTGATGATGATCTCGGACATCGAGATGCCGGAAATGGACGGTTACACCCTGACGTCTGAAATCCGTAGCGATCCGCGCATGCAAAATTTACACATCATTCTGCACACTTCGCTGTCCGGGGTATTCAATCAGGCGATGGTCAAGAAAGTCGGCGCCAATGACTTTCTGGCAAAATTCCGCCCTGATGACCTGGCATCCCGGGTCGTCGACCGGATCAAAGAAGCAGATCACAGCTAAGGACGCAGTCCTTGGCGGTCAACACGATTTATAGAGGCAGGATCATTTGTCTACGGCTAATTTGGATTTTGAGCAGTTCCGGGTTTTCCTGGAAAAAGCCTGTGGCATTTTGCTAGGGGAGAACAAGCAGTACCTTGTTTCCAGCCGACTGAACAAGCTGATGGAACAGCAAGGTATCAAATCACTGGGTGAGCTGATTCAGCGCATCCAGAGCCAGCCCCGCAGCGGGCTGCGTGAGCAGGTGGTCGATGCGATGACCACCAACGAAACCCTGTGGTTTCGCGATACCTACCCCTTTGAAGTGCTGAAAAACAAAGTCCTGCCTGAGTTGACCAAGGCCCATCCGGGGCAACGTTTACGCATCTGGTCGGCCGCCTGCTCTTCGGGGCAGGAACCGTATTCGCTGTCGATGGCCATCGATGAGTTTGAGCGCAGCAACCTCGGGCAATTGAAAGCGGGGGTGCAAATTGTTGCCACCGACCTGTCCAGCCTGATGCTCAACAACTGCAAGACCGGCGAGTACGACAGCCTGGCGATCGGCCGCGGTTTGTCCCAGGAGCGCTTGCAGCGTTACTTCGAGCCTAAAGGGCCGGGGCGCTGGATGGTCAAGGCGCCGATCAAGAGCCGTGTGGAGTTTCGCTCGTTCAACCTGCTGGACAGTTACGCCGGGTTGGGCAAGTTCGACATGGTGTTCTGCCGCAACGTGCTGATCTATTTCTCGGCAGAGGTCAAAAAAGACATCCTGTTGCGCATTCACAGCACCTTGAAGCCGGGCGGCTATTTATTCCTGGGCGCCTCCGAAGCGCTCAACGGGTTGCCGGATCACTACCAGATGATCCAGTGCAGCCCGGGGATCATCTACCAGGCCAAGTAATCCTAACGGGAGCCCACAAGGCTCCCGTTTTTTATGGCGCTGCGGGGCGGCGGTGCGAGTGTCCCGTGCAACAAAGCGGCAGAAAAGCGGCAGTCGGCGGTCAGTGATTGCCGCTTTTCTGGCATTGCCGCGCCCCAGCCCCCGGCAAAGCCTTGAAATACGGGCATGTGAATATTGGCACGGGGTTTGCTCTATCCAGAGCAAGAAGGACCTGAACCACATGTTCAGGTCAGCCCACAAAGGTTTTTCGACATGAGCATCAGCTTCGATAAAGCGCTCGGTATCCATGAGCAAGCCCTGGGTTTTCGCGCCCAGCGCGCTGAAGTCCTGGCCAATAACATCGCCAACGCCGACACCCCGAACTACAAGGCTCGGGATCTGGATTTTGCTTCTGTGCTCGCTGCACAGAATGACAAGAACAAGAACGGCAGCTTTGCCTTGAACATGACCAACAGTCGCCACATCGAAGCCCAGGGCTTGAGCAGCGGCGATGAATCGCTGTTGTACCGCACGCCGATGCAGCCCTCCATCGACCAAAACACGGTCGACGCTCAGCTCGAACAATCGAATTACGCAGAGAACGCGGTCAACTTCCAGGCCAGCTTCACCCTGCTCAACAGTAAATTCAAAGGGCTGGTGTCAGCCCTGCGCGGAGAGTAATCCATGTCTCTAGCCAGTGTTTTCAATATTGCCGGTAGCGGCATGAGTGCTCAGACCACGCGCCTGAACACCGTGGCCAGTAACATTGCCAACGCCGAAACCGTGTCGTCGAGCATCGACCAGACTTACCGCGCACGGCACCCGGTGTTTGCCACCATGTTTCAAGGTGCGCAAAACGGCACAGGCGATTCGCTGTTCCAGAATCAGGATGCCGCCGGGCAGGGCGTACAAGTACTGGGCGTGGTCGAAGACCAGAGCAACCTCGAAGCCCGCTACGAACCGAACCATCCTTCTGCCGACGCCAAGGGGTATGTGTACTACCCCAACGTCAACGTGGTTGAAGAAATGGCTGACATGATTTCCGCCAGTCGTTCGTTCCAGACCAACGCAGAAATGATGAACACCGCCAAAACCATGATGCAGAAGGTCCTGACCCTCGGTCAGTGATAAGGAACGACGCAAATGAGTGTGACCGATTCCGTCAGCAACAAGACCCTTAATCAGGTGCTGGCCAACTCCTCTCAGGCCAAGGCCACGGACACCAGCCTTGCGGCTGCTTCCAAGGCCGTGGCGGGCAACAGCAAGGCATTGGGCAAAGATGCGTTCATGCAATTGCTGGTCACCCAGTTGAAAAACCAGAACCCGCTGGACCCGCAGGACAACACCGCATTCGTTGCGCAGTTGGCCCAGTTCAGCAGCCTGGAAGGCATCACGTCCCTGAACGAATCGGTGACGGCCATCACCGGCGGCTTGCAATCCTCGCAGGCGCTGCAGGCTTCGTCGCTGGTAGGGCGTTCCGTGATCGTGCAAACCGGTGAAGCCTTGGTGGACCCTGCCAGCGAGAAGCCGTTCAACGGCACCGTGGTGGTCAAAGATGCTAACTCCTCACCCACCATCAAGATCACCGATGCCGATGGCGTTGTGGTCCGAACCCTCGAAATGGGCGCCCAGAAAGCGGGCAATGTCGATTTCACCTGGGACGGCAAAAACGATGACGGTGAACTGATGCCCAAGGGCAACTACACCTTCACCGCGTCGACAAAAACTGACACCGGAACCACGGCCCTCACCACGTACCTGCCCGCCACTGTCAACAGTGTGACGCTGAGCAAGACGGGGGGGGAAGTGATGCTCAATCTCGCAGGCCTGGGCAGCATTGGCATGTCCAAAGTCCAGACCATTGGCCTCTAAGCCGACTCATACGCCTTAAGGAGTGCAACATGTCTTTCAATATCGGCCTTAGCGGCCTCTATGCGGCCAGCAAGCAACTCGACGTGACCGGCAACAACATCGCCAACGTCGCCACATCCGGCTTCAAATCGTCCCGTGCCGAGTTCTCGGACATTTACTCGGCCAGCAAGCTGGGCATTGGCAGCAAAACCATCGGCAGCGGTGTGAACCTGGCCAACGTCTCGCAGAACTTTGGTCAGGGCGCTATCAACAACACGGGCAACCTGTTGGACATGGGCATCCAGGGCAACGGTTTTTTTGTGCTGAGCGACAACGGCTCCCTGAGCTATACCCGTGCCGGTACGTTCAAGGCCGATAAAGACGGCTTCGTGACCAACACCGACGGGACCGCGCGCTTGCAAGGCTATGGCGTTGACGCCAACGGCAAGATCGTCAACGGCGTACTGACCGACCTGCGCATCGACACCTCGAACCTGGCGCCACGCGCCAGCGGCTCGGTGGAATCGACCATCAACTTGAACTCGACCAGTGATGTGGTCGATCAGGTGGCCAACAAGTTCGATCCGCTGAAGTCCGAGAGCTACTCCAGAAAATTCTCCACCACCATCTACGACACTCAGGGCAACCCCCATGAGATGGATCAGTACATGGTGAAAACGGACTCCAACACCTGGAAAGCCTACACCCTCGTCGATGGCCGCAACCCGGACGGCAGCCCGGTGACGGGAACGGGCGCCAAGGACCCAGTGCCTTCGACCATGGTGTTTGATTCTGCAGGCGCCCTGACCAGCGTCACCACGCCAAACCCGGTGCCGGGCGAACCGGACATCATCAGCAGCACCTTGACGGTGACTGACTGGGTGCCGGGCGCCACTGTCAACGGTGCGTGGGTTTCTAACGGTGCAGCCGCCAAAGATGGCGGTATTGCCATCAACATGGCCAAAACCACCCAGTACAACACTGACACCTCGCGCAACCCGCCGACTCAGGACGGCTACGCCACTGGCCAGATCACCAACCTGACCATCGATGGCTCGGGCGTGATGTTTGCTAACTTCAGCAACAACCAGAGCCGTGCCATCGGACAGATCTCCCTGGCCAGCTTCACCAACGAACAAGGCTTGCAGCCTGTGGGCGGCACGGCGTGGAAAGAGACATTCGCTTCGGGCCAGGCCGGTTACGACGCACCGAAGGTCGGTACCCTGGGGGCAATCCAGTCCAACTCGCTGGAAGACTCCAACGTGAACCTGACCAACGAGCTGGTTGACCTGATCAAGGCGCAAAGCAACTACCAGGCGAACGCCAAGACCATCTCCACCCAGAGCACCATCATGCAGACCATCATTCAGATGACCTGATGGGCGAATGCGTCTTCAAAAAGCCCCTCGAGTGAGGGGCTTTTTTTCGCCTGCAGATTCATCACGGCCTGGCACGGAGCTCCGCGTCATAGCTGTTCGAGTCAAGGGGCGCTGGATTTTTCACCCGCCAAAACAAAACCCCCGTTAAACCCAACTGTTGCCAGGGTTTAACGGGGGTTTCAGTCAAGCGGTGTGACCCGCTGGACAGCTCAGCTTATTGACACGCTTCGCAATCCGGCTCGTCAATGGCGCATGCTTTTGGCACCGGAGCCGGGCCCGCAGGGGCGGCGGCGACGTCTTCACTTTTGTTGCCGCTCGATACGGCGTTGAGCTTGCCAGTGTTGACGGTGGACTTCTCGGTGCTGGTGGCAGCCAGGGCACGGAGGTAGTACGTGGTTTTCAGGCCGCGGTACCACGCCATGCGGTAGGTGACGTCCAGCTTCTTGCCCGAGGCGCCCGCGATGTACAGGTTCAGCGACTGAGCCTGGTCGATCCACTTCTGGCGGCGGCTGGCAGCGTCAACGATCCACTTGGTGTCGACTTCAAACGCAGTGGCGTACAGCTCTTTGAGCTCTTGCGGGATGCGTTCGATCTGCTGCACGGAACCGTCGTAGTACTTCAGGTCGTTGATCATGACCGAGTCCCACAGGCCGCGGGCCTTGAGGTCGCGAACCAGGTACGGGTTGATCACGGTGAATTCGCCCGACAGGTTCGATTTCACGTACAGGTTCTGGTAGGTCGGTTCGATCGACTGCGAGACGCCAGTAATGTTGGCAATGGTCGCGGTCGGTGCGATGGCCATGATGTTGGAGTTACGAATGCCTTTCTGAACACGGGCGCGAACCGGTGCCCAGTCCAGGGATTCGTTCAGGTCAACGTCGATGTACTTCTGGCCGCGCTGTTCGATCAGGATCTGTTGCGAATCCAGTGGCAGGATGCCTTTGGACCACAGCGAGCCCTGGAACGTCTCGTAAGCGCCACGCTCGTCAGCCAGGTCGCAGGACGCCTGAATGGCGTAGTAGCTGACCGCTTCCATCGACTTGTCGGCAAACTCGACCGCTGCTTGCGAAGCATACGGAATGTGCTGCAGGTACAGCGCGTCCTGGAAGCCCATGATCCCCAGGCCGACCGGACGGTGCTTGAAGTTCGAGTTACGCGCTTGCGGCACCGAGTAGTAGTTGATGTCGATCACGTTATCGAGCATGCGCACGGCCACGTCGATGGTGCGCTTGAGCTTGGCGGTGTCCAGCTTGCCGTCCACGATGTGGTTCGGCAGGTTGATCGAGCCCAGGTTGCAGACCGCGATTTCATCCTTGTTGGTGTTCAGGGTGATCTCGGTGCACAGGTTCGAGCTGTGAACCACACCCACGTGCTGCTGCGGGCTGCGCAGGTTGCACGGGTCTTTGAAGGTCAGCCATGGGTGGCCGGTTTCAAACAGCATGGACAGCATTTTGCGCCACAGGTCTTTGGCCTGGATGGTCTTGAACAGCTTGACCTTGCCCGGGTACTCGGTCAGGGCTTCGTAGTACTCGTAACGCTCTTCGAAGGCTTTGCCGGTCAGGTCGTGCAGGTCCGGTACTTCGGAGGGCGAGAACAGGGTCCACTTGCCGTCATCGAAGACGCGCTTCATGAACAGGTCAGGGATCCAGTTGGCGGTGTTCATGTCGTGGGTACGACGACGGTCATCACCGGTGTTCTTGCGCAGCTCGATGAACTCTTCGATGTCCATGTGCCAGGTTTCAAGGTAAGCGCACACGGCGCCCTTGCGCTTGCCACCCTGGTTCACGGCGACGGCGGTGTCGTTGACCACCTTGAGGAACGGCACCACGCCCTGGGATTTGCCGTTGGTGCCTTTGATCCATGAGCCGAGCGCACGTACCGGGGTCCAGTCGTTGCCCAGGCCGCCTGCGAATTTGGACAACATGGCGTTGTCGTGGATCGCGTGGTAAATGCCCGACAGGTCGTCCGGCACGGTGGTCAGGTAGCAGCTGGACAGCTGTGGACGCTGAGTGCCGGCGTTGAACAGGGTCGGTGTCGACGACATGTAGTCGAAGGACGACAACAGGTTGTAGAACTCGATGGCGCGGTCTTCTTTTTGCTTCTCTTCGATCGCCAGGCCCATGGCCACACGCATGAAGAAGATCTGCGGCAGTTCGAAACGCACGCCATCCTTGTGGATGAAGTAACGGTCGTACAGGGTTTGCAGGCCTAGGTAGGTGAACTGCTGATCGCGCTCGTGGTTGATCGCCTTGCCCAGTTTTTCCAGGTCGAAGGTGGCCAGCACCGGGTTCAGCAGGTCGAACTCAATACCTTTGGCAATGTAAGCAGGCAGCGCCTTGGCGTACAGGTCGGCCATCTCGTGGTGAGTGGCGCTTTCGGCAACATTGAGGAAATTCAGGCCTTCGGCACGCAAGGTGTCCATCAGCAGGCGGGCGGTCACGAACGAGTAGTTCGGCTCACGCTCAACCAGGGTGCGGGCCGTCATCACCAGCGCGGTGTTGACGTCGCTCAGGGCCACGCCGTCGTACAGGTTTTTCAGGGTTTCGCGCTGGATCAGGTCGCCGTCCACTTCTTCCAGGCCTTCGCAGGCCTCGGTGACGATGGTGTTTAGGCGGCCCATGTCCAGCGGCGCGAAGCTGCCGTCGGCGCGGGTGATGCGGATCGACGGGTGCGCTTGCACGGCGTCTTCGGCCGGTGCGCGGGTGGCGCGCTCCTTGGAGCGGGCATCGCGGTAGATCACGTAGTCGCGGGCCACTTTCTGCTCGCCGGCACGCATCAGGGCCAGTTCAACCTGGTCCTGGATTTCTTCGATGTGGATGGTGCCGCCCGAAGGCATGCGACGCTTGAAGGTTGCGGTGACCTGTTCGGTCAGGCGGGCAACGGTGTCGTGAATGCGTGACGAAGCGGCTGCATTGCCGCCTTCAACTGCAAGAAACGCTTTGGTGATGGCGACGGTGATCTTGTCATCGGTGTAAGGAACGACGGTTCCGTTACGCTTGATCACGCGCAATTGGCCTGGCGCAGTTGCCGACAGATCCAGATTTGAATCGTTCTGCGACGCGGTGCCCTGCGAGTTCTCGCGAGTTGAGTCGGTTTGCATGGGTGTCTCCACATTCTCTATGTTTATTTGGGCGCCTCAAAAAGGTGCCCACCGTTCCGTCCTGACGCACTACAACCGGGGATAAACCGGGCATAACGACCTCGGGACGTACAGAAAGGGGTGTTTTGGCCGCTTCCTTGCCGAAGTCTCAGATTTGCGCATACCGCCTCAAATCTTATTCCTGGTGGGTGACAGTCTTTGTACTGCAACACCCGGGCCGCTTTCCGCGCCAGCGCTGGAAAACGGTTGCCATCCGCATGAGCGGTTTGGGCTTTGAAAACGCTGTTTGGTTCAACCCGACAGGGGCGAGAAAAGCACTTGAAATTCTCGGCTGAGTTGTGTTGGGTTTTTGCCCTAAAACCCTATATGTGGGGTCTTTTGGCGGAATTGATACAAGATATGCGTTTTACAGGAGGTGTGCAATGCACCACCTGTGGATAACCCTGTGTGTAATTTGTGTATGAACCCTCGAATCTCCACGTAGGCCGCATGACACCGGCATTCCACCGTCTGTCACTGTTTTTGCCGGGATGAAATCGGGCGCGCTGGATTTTGAGGGCGCGAACCCTACCACAAAAAACAGCGCTGTCCGAACGCATTTTGAGGCGGGCGCAAAGATCGAAAAGGTCAAGCGGATATTGCGCTCAAGAAGTGCCGGGAAGACCGTTCAAAGCCTCCCCGGCGGCGTCGTCAGAGCAGTTGGAAACTCGTCTGCTGGACGTTTTGCGAATCCAGGCCAATTTGCACGTTGAATTCGCCGGGTTCGGCAGCGTACTGGAGTTGGGTGTTGTAAAACTTCAGGGCGTCTTCGTCGATGCTGAACTGCACGACCTTTTCTTCCCCCGGCTGGAGCATCAGCTTCTGGAAGTTTTTCAGCTCTTTGATGGGGCGGCTCATCGACGCACTCACGTCCTGTATATAAAGCTGCACCACGGTTTCACCGGCGCGCTGCCCGGTGTTCTTCACCGTCACGCTGGCCGTCAGGGCTGACCCTGGCTTGAGGGTGTTGGCCGACAGTTGCGGCGCCGACACACTGAAGTCGGTGTAGCTCAAGCCATAACCGAACGGGTAGAGCGGGGTGTTCGGGGCATCGAAATACTGCGAGGTGTAGTTGCCCGGCTTGCCCGGCGTGAACGGTCGACCGATGCGCAGGTGGCTGTAGTAACTCGGAATCTGGCCCACCGAGCGGGGGAAGGTGATCGGCAGCTTGCCCGAGGGGTTGTAGTCACCGAACAGCACGTCGGCAATCGCATTGCCGCCTTCTGTGCCGCTGTACCAGGTTTCCAGCACGGCATCGGCCTGTTGCACCTGATCGCCGATTGACAGCGGGCGGCCATTCATCAAGACCAGCACCAGCGGTTTGCCGGTGGCCTTGAGGGCACTAATCAACGCGCGTTGCGTCGCAGGCAAGTCGAGGTCGGTGCGGCTGGCCGCTTCGTGGGACATGCCCCGGGCTTCGCCTACCACGGCCACAATCACATCGGCCTGTTGCGCCACCTTGACGGCTTCATCGAGCATCGCTTGCGCCGGGCGCGGGTCGTTGGTCAGGTCGAGCATGTTGGGGTTGGAGTAATTGAGGTAGTCGACCACGGCCTGATCATCGGTCACGTTGGCACCACGGGCGTAGGTCAGCGTGCCCGGTTTGCCCACGGCAGCGCGCAAGCCTTCAAGCACGGTCACCGACTGCGCGGGAACCCCGGCGCCCGACCAGCTGCCGAGCATGTCGATCTTCGAATCGGCCAGCGGCCCGATCAACGCGATGTTCGCCCGCTTGTTCAAAGGCAGGGTGCGCGATTCATTCTTGAGCAGCACTTGGCTCTTGCGCGCCACTTCGCGGGCCTCGGCCCGGTGCAGGCGACTTTCGGCATTGATGTCAGCCGGGTCGTCTTCGGCTTTGCCGATACGCAGGTACGGGTCTTTAAACAGGCCCATGTCGTACTTGGCGCCCAGCACTTCACGCACCGCGTTGTCCAGATCGCTTTGTGGCACTTTGCCGGACCTGATCAAGCCCGGCAGCTCCTTGCCATACACCAGGTCATTCATGCTCATGTCGACCCCGGCCTTGATCGCCAGCGTGGCGGCTTCACGCTCATCCTTGGCCACGCCGTGCTTGATCAGTTCCAGAATCGCGCCGTGGTCACTGACCGCCACGCCTTTGAAGCCCCATTGCTTGCGCAACAAATCCTGCATCAGCCAGGTGTTGGAGGTGGCCGGTACACCGTTGATCGAGTTCAGCGCCACCATCACGCTGCCCGCGCCAGCGTCAATAGCGGCGTGGTAAGGCGGCAGGTAATCCTGAAACATGCGCGTCGGGCTCATGTCGACGATGTTGTAGTCGCGGCCGCCTTCGACGGCGCCATACAGGGCGAAATGCTTGACGCTGGCCATGATGTTGCCGGGCAGGGCCGGGGACACGCCTTGATACGCCTGCACCATGACTTTGGCGATGCGCGAGACCAGGTAGGTGTCTTCCCCGAACCCTTCAGAGGTGCGCCCCCAGCGCGGGTCGCGGGCGATGTCGACCATCGGGGCAAAGGTCAGGTCAAGGCTGTCGGCGCTGGCTTCTTTGGCCGACACCCGACCGCTCAGGGCGATGGCGTCCATGTCCCAGCTGGAGGCCAGCGCCAGGCTGATCGGGAAAATGGTGCGGTGCCCGTGAATCACGTCGTAGGCAAAAAACATCGGGATTTTCAGCCGGCTGCGCATGGCAGCGTCTTGCATGGGGCGGTTTTCGGGGCGCGTCACCGAGTTGAACGTGCCGCCGATGCGGCCTGCCGCAATTTCCGTGCGAATCAACTCTCGCGGCATGTCTGACGCAATGCTGATAAGGCGCAACTGCCCGACTTTTTCATCGAGGGTCATCCGGTTCATCAAGTCCGTGATGAACGCCGCTTTATGCTCCAGCGCGACGGACGGGGTCTGCGCCCACGCGCAGGAACTGGCCAGGCTGATGGCGATGCCCAGCAAACACATTTTTCTCATGGAATTCTTCTACGCAGCCGCTCACATAAAGCGAGGAAGCCCTGCGCTCTTGAAGCGATATTGTTCTGGATTGGGATAGGGACTACTTAACCTAAAGAATTACCCTATCTTTAGTAGGAGTAGCCCTACATGCGAGAAGTCTTTTATCTGATTCGTTGCCCGCAATCCAGTGCTGCTGGCGATATTCAATGAAGGCGATGGAGTTTTTCTCGGGCAGGCGGTGTCTATGAATTCAATGCGATCATTTTGGAGCGTCACGACCATGGGAATACAACGCGTACAGGCCGCCACCGGCTGGAAAGTCATGGCGTTGCTGCTGATGAGCAGCGTCTTGGCCGGATGCGGTATCAACACCATTCCGACCCTTGACGAGCAGGTCAAGGCGGCCTGGTCACAGGTGCAAAACCAATATCAGCGTCGTTCGGATCTGATCCCCAACCTGGTAGAGACAGTCAAGGGCGCGGCCAAACAGGAGCAGGCGACGCTGACCGCAGTGATTGAAGCGCGGGCCAAGGCCACCTCGATTCAAGTGGATGCCAGCACCCTCAATAACCCTGAAAAACTCAAGCAGTTTCAGGATGCGCAAAATCAGCTGACTGGGGCCTTGAGCCGATTGATGGTGGTTTCCGAGCGCTACCCGGACCTCAAATCCAACCAGAACTTCCTCTCGTTGCAATCGCAGCTCGAAGGCACGGAAAACCGCATCAGCGTGGCCCGTCGCGACTTCATTCTCGCGGTCGAGCGCTACAACACCGAGATCCGCACCTTCCCGGGGCGTCTGTGGCATGCCGTGATGTATAGCGATTTGCCCGTGCGTCCGACGTTCGAAGCCACCAGCCCGGACGCCGACAAAGCGCCTGAAGTGAAGTTCTGACGCTCGGCCCGTGTGCCAGCCTGTGGCAGCGGCCACAGGCGCTGTGTCCCATTGATGAGGTGCTAATGCGCGTATTGAAACCGGGTCTTTGCGTGTTGCTGTGGCTTTTTATGGCCACGGCGCACGCGTTGACTTTTCCCGCGCTCAGCGGCCGCGTGGTCGATGACGCCCACATGCTCGACCCCGCCACGCGTCAACAGCTGACGCAAACCCTTGAAAGCCATGAAAAAGCCACGGGCGAGCAAGTGGTGGTGGTCACCGTGCCTGACCTGCAAGGCACCTCCATTGAAGACTTCGGTTACCAATTGGGGCGCGCCTGGGGCATCGGGCAAAAAGACAAGAACAACGGTGCATTGCTGATCGTCGCCCGCGATGATCGCAAACTGCGCATTGAGGTCGGTTATGGGCTGGAAGACCGCCTGACAGACGCGCAGTCGTCCGTCATCCTCAACCAGGTCATCACCCCTGCGTTCAAGGCGGGCCAGTTCAGTCAGGGCATCAGCGACGGTGTGGCCGCGATGCTGCATGTACTGGGCGGCGATCCCCTGGCAGAACCGGCCTACGCCAGCGGCCAGGGGGAGGGCAGTGATTTCATGGCCGAGCATCCCTTTGTCGTACTGCTGCTATTTGTCCTGTTTGTCATAGTGGTCGCCGCCTGCCAGTTTTATGGCATTTGTACTGCCGGGGGCTCAGGCGGTTCGCGCTCCGGTGGCTTTGGCGGGGGCGGCTTCGGCGGTGGCCGAGGAGGTGGCGGCTTCAGTGGCGGTGGCGGCAGTTTTGGCGGCGGCGGTGCTTCTGGCGGCTGGTAATTCATTTTTAGACGAGCATTGATCCCCATGGCTTTACTCACACAAGCGCAACAACGGCAGGTCGAAGACGCCGTGACCCGTGCCGAACAACGCACAGACGCCGAAATCGTCACCGTCCTGGCGCCGCGCGCAGACGACTACAGTTACATCCCCTTGTTGTGGGCGAGCCTGATTGCGCTGCTGGTGCCTGCACTGGTGCACTTCTTCATGGCCGGTATGCAGACGTATTCCTTGCTGATGCTGCAATGGGCCACATTCGTGGTGTTAAGCCTGATTTTTCGCATTCCTGCGATCACCACGCGGCTGATCCCGCCCCGCGTACGGCACTGGCGTGCGAGCAACCTGGCGCGCCGCCAGTTTCTTGAGCAAAAACTGCACCACACCGAAGGGCGCACGGGCGTACTGATTTTTGTCAGCGAGGCCGAGCGCTACGTCGAAATCATCGTGGACGAAGGCATTTCCCGGCATCTGGACAACAGTGACTGGGGCACCATCGTCAGCGATTTCACGCGTCGCGTGGGGCTGGGCCATACCGCCGAAGGGTTCATTGCCTGCATCGACGCCAGCGCTGAACTGCTGGCCACCCACATCCCGAAAACCCATCCGCGTAACCAACTGCCGAATCGGTTGGTGGTGTTGTAATTGACGCCCCTTGAAATAACCCCGTGCTCATGGCGGCCAACACGCCTAAAATGGCCGCCATTCCTTTCCTGATTTCCCCTCCTGCATCCCCCGAGGCGCTTTTTTCAATGTCAGTGACTGCTACCACCGCCGCGTCTGCGCCGGATCATCGTGCGCAATTTTTGAACCTGCTGGACACCGGCCTGGCGCAAAACTCGTTTATCAAGCTGGTGCTGGCCAAGTACGTGGGGCCTGAGCCTGAGCTGCAGCGGGTCATCATCAAGCAGGTCACGGTCAAGGATCAGCCTTGCCTGTCGTTTGTGTACCGCTACAAAACCCGCGATATCACCAAGAATTTACCGCTGGACGAGGCGGTGACGACGATTGCCGGTTTGTTGCCGCAAGCGTTCAAGAACGCGCACCTGCTGACCCTGACCGACGAAGTGCAGCTGGAGTACAGCAAAAAAGGCAAAAGCTCACTGTTCAAGGGCAAAAGCCAGCACGCGCGGGAAGTGCCGTCAGCTGAGCATAATCGTGAGAAAAATCGCTTTCTGGACCTGACGCGTCCGTTTTTGGCTGATCTGGGCGTGACCAATAAACAGCAAGAACTGATCCCGGCCATGTCGCGCAAGTGGAAGCAGATCAACAAGTTCATTGAAGTGTTTTCCCACGCGCTGAGCAGCTCGCCGCTCACGCTGGATCAGCCGGTCAAGGTGGTGGATTTCGGTTCGGGCAAGGGCTACCTCACGTTTGCGATTCACGATTACCTGCGCCACAGCCTGCACGCTGAAGGCGTGGTCACCGGCGTTGAGCTGCGTGAAGACATGGTCACGTTGTGCAATAACGCGGCGCAGCGTCTGGAGCATCCGGGCCTGAGCTTTCTGCATGGTGACGTGCGCAGTTTTGCACCGACGCCGATTGACGTGATGATCGCGCTGCATGCCTGTGACATCGCCACCGATTACGCGATTCACATGGGCATCCGCTCGGGCGCCGCGATCATCATGTGTTCGCCGTGCTGCCATAAGCAGATCCGCCTGCAAATCCAGAGCCCGGCGCTGCTCAAGCCGATGCTGCAATACGGCCTGCACCTGGGCCAGCAGGCCGAGATGGTGACAGACAGCCTGCGGGCGTTGTTTCTGGAAGCCTGCGGTTATGACACCAAGGTGTTTGAGTTCATCTCGCTGGAACACACCAACAAGAACAAAATGATCCTCGCGGTCAAACGCGCCGAGCCTGTAGACCCTGCGCAGTTGCTGGTGAAGATTCAAGAACTCAAGGCGTTCTACGGCATTGAGGAACACTGCCTCGAAACCCTGCTCCGGGCCGATGGGTTGCTGAAGTAAGCCTGTGTAGTACCGGGTTATTACCCGTGTAGGTACTCAGTGACTACTCTTGTGGGGTTTCCGAGCTTTCGAAAACCAACGATGACCCGCAGGCCTGCCTCCGGCAGCGCCTGCCAGGGCAATCCTCACTCACGGGAGTACGCGACATGGCGGCGAAAAAAATTCTGATGCTGGTGGGCGATTACGTCGAAGACTACGAAGTGATGGTGCCGTTTCAGGCGCTGTTGATGATCGGCCATCAGGTGCACGCCGTCTGTCCGGGCAAAACCTCGGGGCAGACCGTGCGCACGGCCATTCATGACTTTGAAGGCGATCAGACCTACAGCGAAAAGCCCGGCCACCTGTTTGGCCTGAATTGTGATTTCGACACGGTCAAGGCGGGCGACTACGACGCCTTGTTGGTGCCAGGTGGTCGTGCGCCGGAATACCTTCGCTTGAATGAAAAAGTACTTGAACTGGTGCGCGACTTCGACAAGGCCGGTAAGCCCATCGCTGCGGTGTGCCACGGTGCGCAGTTGCTGGCGGCGGCCGGGATCCTGGAAGGTCGCGAGTGCAGCGCCTACCCTGCGTGTGCCCCGGAAGTGCGACTGGCGGGCGGTACGTTTATGGATATCGACGTCAGCCAGGCCCATGTGCAGGGCAATTTGGTCACCGCGCCTGCCTGGCCCGCGCACCCTGCGTGGCTGGCGGCGTTTGTGAGCCTGCTGGGCACCACCATTACCGTGTAAGACGAGGGCGTGACCATGTGTGAACTGTACGTCAAAGCCGATCCGATTCTGTACGAGTCACGCTCGCGATCGTTGCGTATCGGTGGCGTGGTCACGACGTTGCGTCTGGAAAACCAGTTCTGGGACATCCTCAGTGAAATCGCCGACGCCGATGGCATGACCACCAATCAACTGGTGGCCAAGCTCTACGAAGAAGTGATGGATTACCAAGGCGAAGTGGTCAACTTCGCCTCGTTCCTGCGGGTCAGTTGCACCCGTTACCTGAGTCAGCGTCGGGTGCCGTCGATCGGTTTGAATGTGGTGCCGCGCAAGCACGGTTGATGGTCGTGCTCGCCGCAGCGGCCAGGGTCGCTCTCAGAAGAAACGGGTCACGCTGATCTTGGCATTGCGGCCCTGGCTGTAGGCGTTATCCCCACTGAGCATCGGCTGGTAACTTTTGTTGAACAGGTTGTCGACCGTGAAGTTGACCTCGGTGCCTTTGAGGTAAGGCTGCTGAGGGGTCCAGTTGGCGAACAGGCCCTGCACGTTGTACCCGTCATTGGCGTGTTGGTCGTAGTAGCGATCCCCTAACACACTGATCTCGTTACCCGAGTACTTGTCGCTTGGCAGACGGTCGGTCTTGCGCACGAACTCACCTTTCCAGCCCACGCGTGCATCCCATGCCGGAATTTTGGTCCCCAGCACGGCGACCCATTTAGGCGCCGGAATGTCACGTGCCCAGACGTTTGGCCCCCACGGGTTGGTGTAGGCACCTTGGTGTTTGCCAGTCATCCACGCGTACGACAGTGATCCGAACAGGTACGTGGATTCGTAGAAACTTTCAACTTCAAAGCCCTTGATGGTCACACTGCCAATGTTGCGGTAGTTCGGTATGTTGCCCGGCCCGCAGTCTTTGGACAGGCTGCCCGCCGCTGTCTGGGCGGCACAGCCGACGCCGGTGGCCTTGAATATTTCATTGTCGACGGTGTTTTGAAACAGCGTGGTGCGGATCAGTGCATGGTCGCTGTCAGTAAAGATCTGATCGAAGTTGGTGATGTTGCCTGCTCGCCAGCCTGTGATCCTTTCCGGTTTCAGATTCAGGCTGGTCGCTGTGCGACTGCCGAGCCCTTGTAGCTCGTATTGTTCGTCGATGACCGGGGCGCGCCAGGTTTTGCTGTAGTCGACAAACAGCGCTGTGTTGGGGGTGATTTTCCAAAAGGCTGACAGGCGAGGCGACCAGCCCGTGTAGGTTTTGTCGCTGTAGTCGTGACCCAATTCCGCGTGGTTATAGAACGGTGCATCGTTTTCTTCACCGCGGTTACGCACGTGGTCGTACCGCACGGACGGGGTCAGGGTGAAGTCACCGAGAGTGATCGCGTCTTGCAGGTAAAAGCTGTGGGTGTCGACTTTGCCTTTGGGCATGAAGCTGGGCTGGTAGTGGCCGTAGTTGTATTTTTCTACTTCGTAGGTCTTGCCCGGCATCCACATGTCGACATCACGCTGGTGCTTGCGCACCTGCATGCCCGTGGTCACGGCATGGTCCAGCGGGCCGCTGGCAAACAGACTGACGTTTTCGATTTGCACCATGTCGTCGGTGTAGCCGGTTTCCATCTTGCGACCGCCGGTGGACGGCTGGAAATAAGCTTGAGCGCCCCGCGTATCGGTTTGCTCGGTATTGGAATGCGAGTACTTGACCTCAAGGTTCACCAAGGGGTTTTCAAGGGGCTGGTACTTGTATTTGGCGGACCACGTGGTGTCGATGGTCGAACGGTTCGACAAGTAACGCCGGGTGGCGATGTCGTACCCATATTTGTCGATGTTGGCCTGGCTCGGCGGGGCCGGGTAGCTGATGGCCGAGAAGGGCACCCACAGGTAGTTGTTGGAGCGTGAGTACGACATCCCCAGGCTGTGCTCTTCGTTGAAGTGCAGGTTCACTTTGAGCAGTTGCGCGTCCAGGTCCTGGGCGGTGTTGGGCAAGCGTTTGGGGTTGATCGGGTAGGCATTCTTGGGGTCTGGCATGTGCCCGGCCAGCTTCATGTTGTCGCCATCGCGCTTGGTGTAATACACCAGCGCATCCGCGCGACCATCATCGGTGCGGCCATACACGGCGCCACTGTAAACCTGCTGGTGATCGTTGCTGCTGTAGCCGTACTTGAGCATGGCGCCGGTGTCTTTGCCTTCTGCGAGCAAGTCCGGGGCGTCTTTGGTTTCCATGTGCACGGAGCCGGCAAAGCCGCCGTTGCCGGTGCGTATATCGTGCGGGCCTTTCTCGACCACCAGCCCCTTGATCAACTCCGGCTCAATGAAAATGGTGCCTTGCATGTAGCGTTCGAAGCCGCTTTTGGTCGCGCCATCGACGGTCATCTGCACGTCTTCGGCTTCGCCCATGCCCCAAATGTTGATGGTCTGGCCACCGGGCTTGAGCGAGCCGCCGAGGTTGATGCCGGGCAGTGTCGCCAGCAGGCTGGGAATGTTGTTGGCCTGATAGCGATTGATTTCAGCTTGGGTCAGGGTCGATTTACCGACGTTGCTGGAGTCGACTTCATTGCCGGTGCCGATCACGCTCATGACACTGAGCTGCAGGCTGTTGCTGGTCGTCGTGCCTTCTTCCTTGGGGCGCACGACGAAGGTGCGGTCGACTTGGGTCAGGCTGAAATCGGTGCCGCGCAACAATTGGTTGATGGCCTCTTGCGCGCTGTAACGGCCGCTCAGCGCCGGGGCCTTGATGTTGCGCAACAGTGCTTCGTCAAACAGCAACTGGATGTTGGCTTGCCGGGCCACGGCACTCAACGAATTGGCCAGCGACTGTGCAGGCAGTTGCAGTTGGACCGACTCGGCGTGAGCCTGCAGGCAGAACGCCAGGCAGGCGGCCAGCAGGGTCGGGCGTGTGCAGAAATGCGAGACGTGATGCGGTGCGCGAAACATGAAATCCCCCAGTGCGGCAACAAAGGCCAAAAAGACATGCGTTAACAACGCAGACCGAAGGAAGACGCGGGGCCATTAAAAAACCACATATGCGAATGCAAAATATTCGCATATGTTTTTTTAGCGGGGTTCGATGCGGATTTTTCCGTTGTCCAGCCACACGGTGTTCACCGGGATCAAGGCGGGCAAGGCTTTCACCAGTGCCAGCGGATCATTGACGTCGAGGTGGCCTGACACTTTGTACTGTTGGAGCGGCCCATTGGCCAGTTCGATGATGCCGGGCCGGTAGAGGTCCAGTTCGTCGATCAGGCTGGCCAGCTCGCGGTTGCGAAAGGCCAGGTGCCCGTTGCGCCAATCGCCGACTTCGCTGGCCGTGAGGGTGTGTTCAGTCAATGTCTGGCGCGCGTAGTCGTACGTGGCACGCTGATCGGCGCCGAGCAGGGCAGAGCGCTTGGCGTCAGGCACGAACGCAACCTGGCCGTGGGCGACGCTGACCACCAGTTGGCGTGGGCTGCGCCGCACATCGAAACCGGTGCCGACCACCCGTATGCGCGCGTCACCGGCGTGCACCACCAGCGGCTGGTCTTTATTGGCCGCGACCTCGATGTACAGCTGACCGCGTTCCAGGTAAATGTCGCGTTGTTGTGCGTTGAAATCGAGGCGCAGTTGGGTGTTGGCATTGACGTAGAGGGTGCTGCCATCGGGCAGTGTCAGGGTTTTCGCACCTTGGGACTGGGTCGTGAGCTGTTGCTGGTGCAGCGTGACGGGGGTGCCGATGTTCAAGGCCAGCACGGCACCCAACACGGCTGCCGCCGCAGCCAGGGCAAACGTCGAACGACGCTTGATCGCCGGTTTTACTGGCAGTGGCAGCGGTTTGTTCCGGTGTTGCAGTTCGCCCAAGTCGGCCCATAGCGACTCGAACTCGGCATACGCCCGTGCATGCGCCGGTTGCGCATGCCAGGCGTCGAATTGCGCGCGGGTCTGTGCGTCGGGCCGATTGCGATTGCGTGCAAACCAGCTGGCCGCCTGCGCATCAATGCTGTCGTGGGCGGCCGATTGAAAAGGGCTCATTGTGGCTGCTCCTTGCCGCTGTCCCGCTGTAAATGTTGCTTGCAGTGCAACAACGCAAAGGCGATGTGCTTTTCTACCATGCTGACCGAGATTCCCATGCGTTGCGCGATCTGCGCCTGACTCAACCCTTCGAAGCGGTGCAGGATAAGGGCTTCACGGCGCCGGGGCGAGAGCTCTGCGAGTACGGTCTTGAGCTGTTCAAGCCGTTGCAGGCGGTGTGCGGCCAGCATGGGGTCATCCCTCTCATCGCTTAACGGCTCGTCTTCGCGTTCAACCTGATCCGCATGAACGGATTGGCGCACCTGCTGGCGTCGCCAGTGATCGCGCAGCAGGTTGCGCGCCATCTGAAACAAAAACGCCCGGGGTTGCTGGACCTTGGCCCGGTCCTGATAGCCCAACCATTGCGTGAAAACGTCTTGCGTCATGTCAGCTGCATCGCTGGCGTTGTCGGTGCGCTTACGCAGGAAATGCAGAATCTGCGTATAGAACTCGCGTAAGGATTCGGCCAACGCGGGGTCAGGTTTAAAGCGAGACATGAAAATCCTTGTGGACTCAGCGATGCAAAATAAGCTGCGAATGGTATCGAGAATTATTACTATTTGTCTCTATGTAAATTCACCTTTTCTTTTTTCCTACAGATAAATGGCTAATTGCTGGGTGAGCGCTTTACTGAAGGGGACACATGACCTTCAGCCACAAGGAGAAACGCTATGTCGGGTTGGTATGAGTTGAGCAAGACCAGCAACGGGCAGTTCCGATTCGTATTGAAAGCAGCGAATGCCGAAACCATTTTGGTGAGTGAGCAGTACACCACGCACGAGGCGGCGAAAAAGGGCATTGCTTCGGTTCAGGCCAACAGCTCGCTGGATGAACGCTATGACCGCAAGGTGGCGAAAGACGGCAAACCGTATTTCAACCTGAAGGCGGCCAATCACCAGATCATCGGCACCAGTGAGCAATACAGCACCGAAGCGGCGCGAGAGAAGGGCATTGCCAGTGTGAAAAGCAATGGGCCCACCACGGTCATCAAAGAGAAGCTGTGAGGGGCCGGTGGCCGACGTGCCGGGCGAGGCAGCCCGGTGCGCGTCGGCCGGAGCAGGGTTATTTCAGTTGAGCCAGCAACCCGTGTAACTGCGTTACGCCAGCGTCGGCCAACGGGAACACGGGCAGTCGCGGGTCGCCCGCTTCCAGGCCGGTCAGGCGCAAACCCGCCTTGATGGTGGCCGGCAGACCGCCTTTGAGGATGAATTCAAGCAATGGCAACTGGCGGTAGAACAGCGCGCGTGCGGCGTTCAGATCGTTGGCCAGTACGGCGTCATACAGCGCCAGATTCAGCGCCGGGATCAGGTTCGGCGCCGCTGTGCACCAACCTTTCGCACCCGCAGCGAAGGCCTCCAGTGCCAGCGGGTTGCACCCGTTGTAGAACGGCACTTGGCCTTCCCCTCGTTGTTGCAAGCGGTGCATGCGCTGAATGTCGCCCGTGCTTTCCTTGACCATGGTCACGTTGTCGACCGTGTTGAAAATGTTCAGGATCAAGTCCACCGACATGTCAGTGCCGCTGGTGGCCGGGTTGTTGTAGAGCATGATCGGGGTGTTGATGCTGTCGCCGATGGCACGGTAATGGGCCAGGATTTCAGCCTCGCTGAGTTTCCAGTAGGAAGCCGGCAGCACCATGACCACGTCCGCGCCGTGCTGTTCAGCAAAGCGGGCGCGGCGCACGGCTTTGGCGGTGGTCAGGTCGGAGACGCTGACAATGGTCGGCACGCGTTTGG
Source organism: Pseudomonas lundensis (assembly GCF_015377145.2). Taxonomy (NCBI): domain Bacteria; kingdom Pseudomonadati; phylum Pseudomonadota; class Gammaproteobacteria; order Pseudomonadales; family Pseudomonadaceae; genus Pseudomonas; species Pseudomonas lundensis. Next base: position 3,477,575 of record NZ_CP062158.2, on the reverse strand, counting down.
CCACGTGGGCGAGGCTGAATTCGCTGACCTGATCCCATTCGGCGTCGCTCAGGTACGCGCCTTCGCCGGTGCTGCCCAGTGGCGCGATGGCGTGCACGCCGTTGTCGATCAATTGGTCAATGGAGCGCCCGAGCGCGGGCAGGTCGATGGCGCTGCCGTCTGCGCTGAACGGGGTGATGGTGTAGCCGATGATGCCGTGGATTACTGGAGTCGTCATGGTGGGTGTCCTGTGGGGGAGGGAGGTGGCTCAGTTCAGGCAGTCGGCATGACGACGCAGGTTTTGCCGGGCGTAGTAATTGAAAGCGGCCGCATGACGTTTGGGGCGGCTGATCCAGTCATGGGCTTCGCGGCCCAGGGCCGGGATGATGGGCTTGAGGGTGCCTGCGGCCATGGCCAGCAATTGCAGTTTGGCTGCCCGCTCGATCAGTTGCGCGATGACGCAGGCTTCTTCAATGCTGGCGCCGGTGGACAATTGACCGTGGTGCGAGAGCAGGATTGCCCGCTTGTCCCCCAGCGCACCGGCGATCAGTTCGCCCTCTTCATTGCCGACCGGCACGCCCGGCCAACCTTCCAGAAACGCGCAGTCTTCGTACAGCGGGCAGAGGTCCATGTGCGAAATCTCCAGCGGCACTTCCAGCATCGACAGCGCGGCCACATGGGTGGGGTGCGTGTGGATGATGCAGTTCACATCCGGACGGGCACGGTACACCCAGCTGTGGAAGCGATTGGCCGGGTTCGGCATGCCGTGGCCTTCAAGCACCTCCAGGTCTTCGTTGACCAATAGCAGATTGCTGGCAGTGATTTCATCAAACCCCAGGCCCAGTTGCTGGGTGTAATAGGTGCCGGGTTGTGGCCCGCGGGCGGTGATTTGCCCGGCCAGACCGGAGTCGTGGCCGTTTTCGAACAGAATGCGGCAGGTGAGTGCCAGCTTTTGCCGGTCAGTCCACGTATTATCCGCCAGCGTATTTTGCATCTGCACAAGCGCTTGCTTGACCAGTTGCTCTTTCGGGAGTGCTAAGGTCTTGGCCATGTCGGTGTCCTCGGTGATTGCCGGATGTGTCTGCCCCCATGGCGTCGAAGGTGATGGGTGGCAGTGCTTATGACACTTAAGAGGCTATATGACACAAAGTGTCATTGGCAAGTAAAACTCGCAGCTCCCTTGATGGATTAATCGCTCTACATGTCTATCCGTTTGAAATTACTCAGAAAAAAACTGGGCATCACCCTTGAGGCGTTGGCTGAACATTCCGGCCTGACCAAGAGCTATTTGTCGAAAGTCGAGCGTGGCTTGAACACCCCTTCAATCGCCGCCGCGCTCAAGTTGGCCAAGGCGCTGAACGTCAATGTCGAAGAGTTGTTCGCTGAGGACAAGGCCGGGATTGAGGGTTACAGCCTGGTGCGCAGCGATCAGCGCCAGTTGCTATCGGGCAGCGAGCACTCACCGGGCTACGCTGTGCTGGCACACCAGGTCAGTGAGCGTAACTTGCTGCCATTCATGATTTACCCGCCCGCAGCGTTCGCTGATCCCAGCTTCAAAGCGCATGTGGGGGAAGAATTTTTGTTTGTGCACGAAGGTGCGGTCGAGGTCGACTTCATGAATGAGCGGGTGATTTTGCAGCGCGGCGATGCCCTGCATTTCAATGCGCAAAAACCTCACCGCGTGCGTTCGGTGGGTGAGGTTCAAGCGCAATTGTTGGTGGTGGTGCACAGCACCGAGGAGTAAGGCGAAGGGCGTTTTCAGCGCTCGACCGGTACTGAGTGACGGCTGTCGCCCAATGGGTGCGTTTTAGCGTTAAAGAAGCGCAATGCCACCTTGTTCTGTGCAAATAGCTGCGTGTAATGGTTTTTCTGGAAGCGGATGAAGGCTTCGCTGCGCGGATAAATCGAGATGCACAAGGTTTTGAGGGGCGCCAGGCGCAGGGCGTCAATCAGGTGTTGATCTTGCTCACCCAGGCTGTGGCCGAAGATGCACAGGCTGTCTTTGTGGGCCATCAACTGTTCATGGCAAAACGACAGGTAATCCGACATCCGGATCGACTTGCGCTTGTCGTCGCTGGTGCCTTCGCTGACAAACAGCGGCACGTCATCCAGCGCGCTGATGGAGTGATTGATGGCGAAGTTGCTGAGCAGCGCGGCGGGATCGCCCACGGATTTGCGTGCCTTGCCTTCCTGATTTTTCACCAGGTGCAGCGCGCCGTGCAGGTACAGCACGCGGGTGGTTTTGCCTTTGGCTGCGGCCTGCGCCAGTTCAAAAGTGGCGCCCGGCGTCTGGAACAAATCGTTGAAACGCTTGGGCGCCTGCATCAGCGCCCACGGCGCCAGCAGGTCATAGTTGGAGCAATACACCGTGCTGTAGCGGGCCAGTTCTTCCTGCCAGCAATCCAGCGTGGCGGCGGACATCAAGCGCCAGGGAATATGGACATCCTGAGTGCTGTTGATCAGGGCTTCCTTGATGGCGTAGTAGCGTTTGCGCGGTGATGCAGAGCTGATGGCCAGCGCCTTGTTGACCTTGCTCGCGGTTTTCAGGGCACTGAGTACGTGCTCGAAATTGCGCGTGTTCAAGGCGTCAAACACGCTGAGTTCCGTCTGGCTGAGGGGTTTTTCGGCCACGCTTTTGGTTTTTTCAAACAGCGAGTCGTAATAAAAGTCATGCCACACGGCCATGCTTGCGCCATTGCCGAGCAGCAAGCCGCTGCACGGGGTGCTGGTGCGTAGGGCGTTCCAGTCTTCTAGTTCGGCATCAAATTCCTGGAAGGGGGTCATCGCGTAGGTCATCTCAAAGCGTGGGCGGTGCGGGACTTTATCACGACCATGTGTTGAGCCAGATCAACATCCGGATGCGCTGATGAGTTGAAGCTATGCTCATTGACTTCATCAGCGTCGCGGGTGCGCCCGCAAAGAGGACTCGCCATGACCAGTACCTTTTTTATCCCGGCCGTGAACATCATGGGCAACGGTTGTCTGGATGAAGCCATGACTGCAATTCGCAATTATGGGTTTCGCAACGCGTTGATCGTGACCGACGCCGGGCTGGCCAAGGCGGGCGTGGCGGCCATGATTGCCGAAAAACTGGCCGCGCAGGACATCAATGCGGTGGTGTTCGACGGGGCCAAACCCAACCCGAGCATTGCCAACGTGGAAGCCGGTCTGGTTGTGCTCAAGCAACATCAGTGTGATTTCGTGCTGTCGCTGGGCGGTGGCTCGCCCCACGATTGCGCCAAGGGTATTGCGCTGTGCGCCACCAATGGCGGGCATATTCGCGATTACGAAGGCGTCGACCGCTCGGCCAAGCCGCAACTGCCCCTCGTGGCCATCAATACCACCGCCGGCACGGCCAGTGAAATGACGCGTTTTTGCATCATCACCGATGAAGAGCGCCACGTGAAAATGGCCATCGTCGACCGCAACGTGACGCCGCTGCTGTCGGTCAACGACCCGCAATTGATGGTGGCCATGCCCAAAGGCCTGACGGCGGCCACCGGCATGGACGCGCTGACGCACGCCATTGAAGCGTACGTGTCCATTGCGGCCAACCCGATTACCGATGCCTGTGCGATCAAGGCGATGGAGCTGATCAGCCAAAACCTGCGTCAGGCGGTTCATGACGGCAAGGACCTGACCGCGCGCGAGAACATGGCGTATGCGCAATTTCTGGCCGGCATGGCGTTCAACAATGCGTCGCTGGGGTTTGTGCACGCGATGGCGCACCAGTTGGGCGGCTTTTACGACTTGCCCCACGGCGTGTGTAATGCCGTGCTATTGCCCCACGTGCAGACCTTCAACGCCAGCGTGTGTGCGTCACGCCTGACTGACGTGGCCCATGCGCTGGGCGCGGATATCCGCGGGTTGAGCCCGGAAGAGGGTGCTCAGGCGGCGATTGCGGCGATTCGGACCTTGGCCAAAGCTGTCGACATCCCGGCGGGCCTGCGGGACTTGGGCGCCAAGCTGGATGACATCCCGATTCTGGCGACCAACGCATTGAAAGATGCGTGTGGTCTGACCAATCCGCGCAAAGCCGATCAGGCGCAGATTGAAGAAATCTTCCGTAACGCGTTTTGAGTCCAGGCCTGCCCTCACCCCAACCCTCCCTTTAGCAGAGGGTTGAGTGAGGGGCTTGTGCATTGCGCGCATAAAAAAACGGCCGGTTTAACCCGGCCGTTTTTGTGTCTGACTTAAAAGCGCTTACTGCACTTCTACCGCCAGGCTTTCGCTGATTTTCTTCTGCCAGATCGCCGGGCCGGTGATGTGCACCGACTCGCCTGAACTGTCGACAGCCACGGTCACCGGCATGTCTTTTACGTCGAACTCGTAGATCGCTTCCATGCCCAGTTCGGCGAACGCCACCACGCGCGACTTCTTGATCGCTTGAGCCACCAGGTAAGCCGCGCCGCCGACGGCCATCAGGTACACCGCTTTGTGTTCCTTGATCGCTTCGATGGCGGTCGGGCCACGCTCGGATTTGCCGATCATGCCCAGCAGGCCGGTCTGATCGAGGATCTGGCGCGTGAACTTGTCCATCCGCGTTGCAGTTGTCGGACCGGCAGGGCCCACCACTTCGTCACGCACCGGATCAACCGGGCCCACGTAGTAGATAAAGCGGCCCTTGAGGTCGACCGGCAAGGTTTCGCCCTTGTTCAGCATTTCAACCATGCGTTTGTGCGCGGCGTCACGGCCGGTGAGCATTTTGCCGTTCAGCAGGACGGTTTCGCCCGGCTTCCAGCTTTGCACGTCTTCCGGGGTCAGGGTGTCGAGGTTGACACGGCGAGCCGACGGGCCGGCTTCCCAGACGATTTCCGGGTAGGCGTCCAGCGGTGGCGCTTCGAGCGCGGCCGGGCCGGAGCCGTCCAGTACGAAGTGGGCGTGACGGGTGGCGGCGCAGTTCGGGATCATGCACACCGGCAGCGAGGCGGCGTGGGTCGGGTAGTCCATGATTTTTACGTCGAGCACGGTGGTCAGGCCGCCCAGGCCCTGGGCGCCGATACCGAGTTGGTTGACCTTTTCGAACAGCTCCAGACGCATCTCTTCGATACGGTTGGACGGGCCGCGCTTGATCAGCTCGTGAATGTCGATGGATTCCATCAACACTTCTTTGGCCATGACGGCTGCTTTTTCAGCCGTGCCGCCGATCCCAATGCCCAGCATGCCCGGTGGGCACCAGCCAGCGCCCATGGTCGGAACGGTTTTGAGCACCCAGTCTACGATCGAGTCGGACGGGTTGAGCATGGCCATTTTCGACTTGTTCTCGGAACCGCCGCCTTTGGCCGCTACGTCCACTTCCACGGTGTTACCCGGGACGATGGAGTAGTGGATGACCGCCGGGGTGTTGTCCTTGGTGTTGCGACGGGCACCGGCCGGATCGGCCAGGATCGAAGCACGCAGGACGTTTTCCGGCAGGTTGTAAGCGCGACGCACGCCTTCGTTGATCATGTCGTCCAGGCCCATGGTGGCGCCATCCCAGCGCACGTCCATGCCCACACGTACAAACACGGTGACGATGCCGGTGTCCTGGCAGATCGGGCGGTGGCCGGTGGCACACATGCGCGAGTTGATCAGGATTTGTGCCATCGAGTCACGGGCTGCCGGCGATTCTTCGCGCAGGTAGGCCTCGTGCATGGCCTGGATGAAGTCCACGGGGTGGTAGTAGGAAATGAATTGCAGGGCGTCAGCAACGCTCTGAATCAGGTCGTCTTGCTTGATCACGGTCATGGGTCGCGCTCCTCTATAAGACGGGAACATTCAATAAGGTGTTTGCGACCTGGGTCGTTCGGTCTGTCGTAAACATCTTTGCAGGGATGCACCGGGCACGCATGACCGGCACAAAAAAGGCGCGGCAGTATAACCCGGCCCTCTCATTGATACACCTGAGCAGGCAAAACTTGTAGTCGCCGCCCAAGGCTGCGATAAGGGCCCAGAGCCTGCGCATGCTATTGATTGCACGGGTTTGCGGGCGTGCGGGGCACTCGGCCCCTCACAACCCGCTAGCGTCTATAAGACTAATTGCCCACAGGAGCCCCGAAGTGCCCGAGTTACACGTCGCCAATCAGTGCTGGCCGGTTACCGTCGGCAGTAATTTGCTCGACAGCCTGAATCAGGCCGGGGTGGGTGTGCCCTACAGTTGCCGTGCGGGCAGTTGCCATGCGTGTCTGGTGCGTTGCGTGCAGGGCGAGCCGCTGGACTTGAAGCCCGAAGCCTTGACCCGTGCCCAGCGCGAGCAAGGCTGGCGCCTGGCTTGTCAGTGCCAGGTGGTCGGGGATTTGCAGGTTGAGGCGTTTGATCCGGTGCGAGACGGCCTGCCTGCCCGGGTGGCAGCGCTGGACTGGTTAAGCCCGACGTTGTTGCGGCTTCGGCTCGTGCCGGAGCGCCCGCTGCGCTATCGCGCCGGGCAGCATCTGGTGTTGTGGACGGCCGACGGGGTGGCACGGCCGTATTCGTTGGCCAGTTTGCCGGGAGAAGACCCGTTTCTGGAGTTTCATCTCGAGTGCGCCAAGCCCGGTGCCTTTGTCCGCGCGGCGCGTCAGCTCGCGGTGGGGGATGCGGTGCGGTTGGGCGAGTTGCGCGGGGGGGCGCTGCATTACGACCCGGACTGGCAGGAGCTGGCGTTGTGGTTGCTGGCGGCGGGTAGCGGGCTGGGCCCGTTGTATGGCGTATTGCGTGAAGCCTTGCGCCAAGCGCACCACGGCCCGATTCGTGTGGTGCATGTAGCCCGTGATGAGGCCGGGCATTACCTCAAGGCCGAACTGCAAGCGTTGGCCCAAGCCCACCCTCAGTTGCAGGTCGAATACGTACGGCAGGATGAATTGGCGGATTTTCTAGTCCGGATGCGCCTTGTTTCGCGCCAGACACGTGCCCTAGTGTGTGGGCATCCTGACACGGTGGAGGCGTTCGCCAAGCGTTTGTTCCTGGCCGGGTTGTCGCGCAACCAACTGCTGGCGGATGCCTTTTTAAGTCGGGGTTGAGTGCTGTCTTTCCCCTTTTTGAGCGTGCCCATGACTCAAACCATCGTTAGTGAACGTGACGGCGCGGTGTTGACCCTGCGCCTGAATCGCCCCGAAAAGAAAAACGCCCTGACCCGCGACATGTACAGCCGCCTGGCCACTGCGCTGCAGCAGGCCGATGCTGACGCGTCGGTGCATGCCATCGTGTTGTGCGGCAGTGCGCACTGTTTCACCAGCGGCAATGACATCGTGGACTTTCTTGAAGTCCCGCCGACGGACATGGACAGCCCGGTGTTTTGCTTTATGCGCAGCTTGCTGGCCTGCCGTAAACCGGTGGTGGCTGCGGTGGCTGGCGCTGCGGTGGGCATTGGCACCACGCTGTTGCTGCATTGCGACCTGGTGTATGTGGCCGGCGATGCACGGCTGCGCATGCCGTTTGTCAACTTGGGCCTGAGCCCGGAATTCGGGTCGAGCCTGCTGTTGCCGCAACGGCTGGGGCAGGCAAGGGCGGCCGGGTTGTTGCTGCTGGGTGAGGGGTTTAGCGGGGAGCAGGCGGCGAACTGGGGGCTGGCCAATGCCGCGCTGGAGGACGGTGAGGCGGTGCTGCGCCAAGCCCATGCGGCTGCGCATCGACTGGCTGCGCTGGCCCCGGCCGCGGTGCAGGACAGCAAGCGGTTGATGAGGGCGCCGGGGCGTGAGCAGTTGCAACGGGTGATTGAAGAAGAAAGCTGGCTGTTTATTCAGCGCTTGAAATCGCCTGAGGCAGTGGCGGCGTTATCCGGTTTTATCCATAAAGCCGCTCCCTGAAGCAAAAAGCCCCGCCGGATTGCTCGGGCGGGGCTTGGGGTGTGGGCCGGTTAAGGCTTACACCATTTTGTCGCCGACATGCAGGATCTTCATGCCGTTGGTGCCACCGATGGTGTGGTAGCTGTCGCCCTTGGTCAGGATGACCCAGTCGCCTTTTTCGACAACGCCGCGCTTGAGCAGCTCGTCAATGGCAGCCTGGCTGACCTGTTCTGGCGGCAACGAGGCCGGGTCGAACGGCACGGTGTAGACGCCACGGAACATGGCGGCACGGGCCTGGGTTTCGCGGTGCGGGGAAAACGCGTAGATCGGCACCGAGGAGCGAATGCGCGACATGATCAGCGGCGTGTAACCACTCTCGGTCAGGGCGATGATGGCCTTGACGCCCGGGAAGTGGTTGGCGGTGTACATGGCCGCCAGCGCGATGCTCTGGTCACAGCTTTCGAAGGTTTTACCAATGCGGTGGCTGGAGGTTTTGCTGGTCGGGTGCTTTTCAGCGCCGACACAAATACGCGCCATGGCTTGTACGGCTTCCAGCGGGTAAGCACCGGCAGCACTTTCAGCCGAGAGCATCACGGCGTCGGTGTAGTCGAGCACGGCGTTGGCCACGTCGGACACTTCAGCGCGGGTTGGCATCGGGTTCTGGATCATCGACTCCATCATCTGGGTCGCAACGATCACGGCCTTGTTGTGACGGCGTGCGTGCAGGATGATTTTTTTCTGGATGCCTACCAGCTCGGCGTCACCGATCTCGACGCCCAGGTCGCCACGGGCAACCATCACCGCGTCGCTGGCCTTGATCAGACCGTCGAGGGTTTCGTCGTCGGCCACGGCTTCGGCACGTTCGATCTTGGCCACCAGCCAGGCGGTGCCGCCGGCTTCGTCGCGCAGTTGACGGGCGTATTCCATGTCCGCCGCATCACGCGGGAACGAAACGGCCAGGTAGTCGACCTGCATCTCGGCCGCGAGTTTGATGTCTGCTTTGTCTTTTTCAGTCAGTGCCGGGGCTGTCAGGCCGCCACCGCGACGGTTGATGCCTTTGTGGTCCGACAGCGGGCCGCCGATCAGCACGGTGCAGTGCAGGGCGTCATCGGTGGCGGTGTCGACACGCATGACCACGCGGCCATCGTCGAGCAGCAGTTCGTCGCCCACGCCGCAATCCTTGACCAGATCCGGGTAGTCGATGCCGACGATTTCCTGAGTGCCTTCTGTCAGCGGGTGGCTGGTGGAGAAGGTGAAACGATCACCGATTTTCAGCTCGATGCGTTTGTTGGCGAATTTGGCGATGCGAATTTTCGGGCCTTGCAGGTCACCCAGCAGAGCGACGAAGCGGCCGTGCTTGGCGGCGATGTCGCGCACCAGCTTGGCGCGGGCCTTATGCTCATCGGGCGTGCCGTGGGAAAAGTTCAGACGGGCAACGTCCAGGCCAGCCAGGATCAGCTGCTCCAGCATTTGCGGTGAATTACTGGCAGGGCCAAGGGTGGCAACGATTTTGGTTCGACGAACGGACATGCAAAGACTCCTGAGTTCAAGCGCTGCCAAAGGCTACTATGGTCTCAAGTTGTAGTCATTGTTCCTCTGCACTACTTTCGACTTAAGTTGTGGTGCATACGGTCATTGGTTGAAGAATTCGCTCGCCGGGTCGATACCCTGCTGAGAACAGGAGATACCCATGCGAATTTTGCTCGTTGTACTGTTGGCCACCAGTGTGGTCGGTTGCACCCGCTGGTCGATGAATCACCACTTGAACAATGCTTATCGCGCCTACGACCGAGGCAATTGCGAGGCGGTCATGCTGGAGCTGTCGGAAGTCGATCGCGACAGCCGTAGCCGTCCTTATATCTGGCCACAAACGGCCATGCTGCGCGGTTTGTGCCTGGAGCGTACGAAGTTTTACCTGGATGCTGCCCAGACCTACGAATGGATCATCAAGGAGTTCCCGCAGAGCGAGTGGGCGTATCGGGCCAAGGCGCGTATTGAAACGTTGCGCATCCTCAAGTTCATACCCGGCAACGCCAATTCGCAGGCCATCCCGGCAAAAATTTAACCGCGAGCTGGCCATTTGCCCTGCATTTACTAATATTGCTGTGCGATATGCGAAGTGACGTTTGTGTGTCTGCACAGTCTGACCGTGAGTGACATAAGCCTTTGCGAACCACTTGAGTGGTCATTTCAGCTCCCGGGCGTCGTGCAGCTTTGGGGGCCCTGGTACTAGCGCGGCCATGCTTAATGGCCTTTCAAAGTGATATTCAGCATGTTTACTGATCGCCGTATCGAGCGTCATCAACTGCCGTATTTCTTGAAGGTGTTCAATCGCTTCACGGACAAACCCATGGGGTATCTGGGCAACGTCTGCGAGGACGGGCTGATGCTCATCAGCCAGCTCCCGTTGTTGGTCGATGCCAATTTCGAATTGCGACTCAAGCTGCCGGACAGTGATGGTCATGTGCAAGTGGTCGACCTGACAGCGCGCTGCCTGTGGTGCCATGAAGATGTCACGCCGCGCTACTACGACGCCGGTTTCACCCTCTATCAGCCGCCTCCCGAATACACCGCCCTGATCACGGCCTTGCGCCAGTATTTCAGCTTTTATCCCTTGCCAGCGTCGGCCTGAGGCCGCACAGGGCTGGTCTTGCTCAGGGCTGAACGCCTAGACTTGCGGGGTCTACTGTTCAGGAACACCCCGTGACCACTATCTTCTGGTACGACTACGAAACCACCGGCATCAACCCTCGTTGTGACCGGCCAGTACAAGTGGCCGGCATTCGCACTGACCTTGAATTGAACGAGATTGACGAGCCGCTCAATCTCTACTGTCAGCCCAGCGACGACATCCTTCCGCACCCTATGGCCTGCCTGATCACCGGTATCACGCCCAGTCGCCTGGAAGACCGGGGGCTGGTCGAAGGCGAGTTCATGACGCGCACTCACGCGCACCTGTCATTGCCCGGCACCTGCGGCGCAGGCTACAACACCTTGCGATTTGATGACGAAGTGACGCGCTACAGTCTGTACCGCAACTTCTTCGATCCCTACGCCCGTGAATGGCAGGGTGGCAACAGCCGCTGGGATTTGATCGATGTGGTGCGCACCGCCTATGCCTTGCGCCCTGAAGGGATTGTGTGGCCTGAAGAGGAGGGGCGCGTCACCCTGAAGCTGGAGCGCTTGACCGCGGCTAACGGGATTGATCACGGTCAGGCCCATGACGCGTTGTCGGATGTGCGCGCCACCATTGCCCTGGCCCGATTGATTCGCGACAAACAACCCAAGTTATATGAGTGGCTCTTCCAGTTGCGAACGAAACAGCGGGTGCTGGATCAGGTTCGACTGTTACAGCCGATGGTGCATATCTCAGGACGGTTTTCGGCGGCGCGTCATTATTTAGGGGTGGTGCTGCCCTTGGCGTGGCATCCGAAAAACCGCAATGCGCTGATTGTCTGTGATTTGCACTTTGACCCACGGCCATTATTGGAATTGGACGCAGAGTCACTGCGTGCACTGCTCTATACACGTCGAGAAGATTTGCCCGAAGGGCAATTACCGGTGCCGCTCAAGCTAATACACGTTAATCGTTGTCCGGTGGTGGCGCCGATGAATGTAGTGCGTGCACAGGATCAGGCGCGTTTGCAATTGGACGTTGGCCAATACCAGGCACGGGCGCAAACACTTATCGAAGCGCAGGAACTTTGGCGGGATAAATTAACGGCGATTTATGCCGGTGAAGACTTTGTGCCGAGCAGCGATCCCGAGCAGCAGTTATATGATGGTTTTATCGGTGACCGTGACCGGCGCTTGTGCGAACAAGTAAGACTCAGTGATCCGCAGGCTCTGGCCAAAGATACGTGGCCTTTTGATGACGAGCGATTACCTGAATTATTGTTTCGGTACCGGGCGCGTAACTTTCCCGATACGTTGAGCGAGCAAGAGCAGGCACGCTGGCGGGTGTTCTGCCAGCAGCGATTGTCCGATCCGCAGATGGGCGCGCCGTTGACCCTCGATGCATTTCTGGAGAGCCTGGCAGCCCTGTCACGCAGCGCAACGCCTGCGCAATTGACGTTGTTGGATGAGTGGCGCCGGTATGCCGAAGGGATCAGCCGTCGCCTGTTTGTCGAAGGCGAGTAGGGCAGCGAGGATTAACCGGCGCCAATAAAAAAACGCCAGCGAACTGGCGTTTTTTTAGAGCATCGCAACTAGGCTGCGAGCGGGTGTTACTTAGTCGAGCAAAGTTGCCCAACCTTCTACCACGTCACCGCCCCACTTGGCTTTCCACTCTTTCAGCGTTTTGTGGTTGCCGCCTTTGGTTTCAATCACTTCGCCGTTGTGCGGGTTTTTGTATTGTTTAACCTTACGGGCACGTTTGGTACCGGTAGTTTTCACAACACCGCGTGGCGTTTTGCTTACTTTGGACTCTGGGTCCAGAAGCGCAATAATATCGCGTAGCGATTTTTGGTATTCGCCCATCAGCGTGCGCAGTTTGCCTTCGAATTCCAGCTCAGTTTGAAGTTTGTCGTCTTCCGACAGGTTCTTCAGGCGAGCTTGCAGCTCTTTGATAGCTTCTTCAGTTGCGCGGTATTCGTTGATCAGGGACATGAGGATAACCTTATGTTGAAAAGGGTTAACAGGGACACAGTGGGGCAATAATAGTCAGACACTTTGAGCAAGTAAACCTGTCTTCGCACATTTAGTTAAATTTTTATTCATTAACTTCGCGGTATTGAATAAGCGCGCTATTAAATAGAGGTCACGCTATCAGCCTAATAAAAACGATTAATCAGCTACATTCGGGCCGTGTTAAAAAGCATGCAGGCCGCGGTACTGTTGAGGCTGGCCCGTGACAGCGCGAGTGCAGGGGGGGCGCGTAATCAGTCTCAACGAATACTGTCGTTTTGCTGCGCACTCGCTAGAATGGCGGCCTTAGTAAAGTTTTTGGAGTTTGCCCTACATGCGCACTTTTCGACTGGTGATTGCGTGCCCCGATGGCGTCGGCATTGTCGCCAAGGTCAGTAATTTTCTGGCCTCACACAATGGCTGGATCACTGAAGCGAGCCACCACTCGGACGACCAGAGTGGTTGGTTCTTTATGCGTCACGAAATTCGTGCCGATTCGCTGCCGTTCGGCATCGAGGCATTTCGTGAAGCATTTGCACCTATCGCTGAAGAGTTCTCGATGGTGTGGCGCATTACGGATACGGCGCAGAAGAAGCGCGTGGTGCTGATGGCCAGCCGCGAATCGCACTGCCTGGCGGATTTGCTGCACCGCTGGCACAGCGATGAACTCGATTGCGAGATCGCGTGTGTGATCTCTAACCACGATGACCTGCGCAGCATGGTGGAGTGGCACGGTATTCCTTATTACCACGTGCCGGTTGATCCAAAAGACAAAGAGCCGGCGTTTGCCGAAGTCTCGCGTCTGGTCAAACAACACGAGGCTGAAGTGGTGGTTCTGGCGCGCTACATGCAAATTCTGCCGCCGGACCTGTGCAAAGAATACGCAGGCCAGGTCATCAACATTCACCACAGCTTCCTGCCTTCCTTCGTCGGCGCCAAGCCTTACCACCAGGCGTCGCTGCGCGGCGTAAAACTGATCGGCGCTACGTGCCACTACGTGACCGAAGAGCTGGATGCGGGCCCGATCATCGAACAAGACGTGGTACGTGTGAGTCACAGCGACAGCATTGAAGACATGGTGCGCTTCGGCCGTGATGTCGAGAAGATGGTGCTGGCTCGTGGCCTGCGCTATCACCTGGAAGATCGCGTGTTGGTGCACGGCAACAAGACGGTCGTGTTCTGACCAAACCTTTGTCGAGCACCCACCATGACGACCCACGCGAGGCTGCGCTCTGAGTGCAGCCTCGCGTTGTCTTTCTATGACACCAAGCGCTGTAATTCCACGCGGGGTGATGTGCGATGACCGATCCACTCGACAAGGCGACGTCCAGCGCACCGGCCACGTTGGGTGAGGGGTGTTTGAGTCGTTACGACCCGCAAGCTCTGGGCCCCGAAGATGGAACCGAGTTTCCTGACGCTGCCCGGCTGTGGGAGGCGTTACAGCAAGAGGGAGAAACCGAACCTGATCTGTAGCCGCGTCCGGCGGCCACAGATCAAGCGTTCCTTTATATGCGGAAGCTGCCGACCAGTTGTTTCAGGCGGGCGGCTTGTTGCTCGAGGTCAGAACAGGCGCGCAACGTCGCCTGCAGGTTTTCCACGCCTTCCTGATTGAGGGTGTTGATCTCGGTAATGTCCATGTTGATCGATTCCACAACCGACGTTTGCTCCTCGGTGGCAGTGGCGACCGACTGGTTCATCCCGTCGATTTCCCCAATGCGTTCGGTCACGCTGGTCAGGCGCGCGCCGGCACTGTTGGCAATCTCTACGCTGTCTTTGCTGTGACGCTGGCTCTCTTCCATGGTGTTTACCGAGTCGCGGGCACTGACTTGCAATTCCTCGATCATCTTTTGCACTTGTTGCGCAGACTCTTGAGTGCGATGCGCCAAATTGCGAACTTCGTCGGCCACGACCGCAAACCCGCGTCCGGCCTCGCCGGCACGTGCCGCTTCAATCGCGGCGTTCAAAGCCAGGAGGTTGGTTTGCTGAGAAATGCTGGTGATGACCTCCAGGATCTGCCCGATATTCACGGTCTTGTCATTCAGCGACTCGATATGGCCGCTGGAGGTGCTGAGCATCTGCGACAGTTGCTGCATCGAGCCAATGCTGCGCTCAACCACTTGCTGGCCTTCTTCGGCCAGGCCGCGTGCATCGCTGGCCTGATGCGAGGCCTGGGCCGCATTGCGGGCGATTTCTTGCGCCGCGGCGCCCAGTTCGTTGATCGCTGCGGCCACGCTGTTGGTGCGGCTGGCTTGTTCGTCTGAGTTAACCATGGACGAGTTGGACGCACTGACCACACGCAGCGCGACTTCATTGACGTGCTCGGTGGCGGAGGCCACTTCCGTCATGGAGGTGTGGATGCGTTCCACAAACTGGTTGAACGCGCTTCCCAATGTGCCGAATTCATCTTTGGACTCGACGACCAGGCGGCGCGTCAGGTCGCCTTCACCTTCCGCGATGTTTTGCATGGCACGGGTCATGACGTGCAGCGGCCGCATGAGTAGACGAATCAGCAAGCCGAGCAAGGCAATGATCGAGATCACCGCAATCACGGTGGCGATGATCGCTGAAGTGCGGAAGGTGCTGAGCATGGCAAATGCCTGCGCTTTATCGATCGACAGCCCGACGTACCAATTGACGGACCCCAGGCCTTTGACCGGGGCAAACGTCACGATGCGTTCTTTGCCATCGAGTGTGACTTCGCTGATGTCGGAGCTGATTGGCGGGGTGTCTTGCGGGTAGATATCCTTCAGGTTTTTCATCACCAGCGTGTTATCGGGGTGAACCAGAATTTTGCCGTCCCCGCTGATCAGGAAGGCATAGCCCATGCCGCTGAAATCAAGTGCGTTGATACTGTCGGTGACCGTCTTGAGTGTCAGGTCGGTGCCGACGACGCCGAGGGTTTGCCCGGCTTTTTTCACTGCCGTGCCAATGGAAATGATCATCTGCCCGGTGACCGCATCAATGTACGGTTCGGTCAGGCTGGCGCCGTTGCTGTTCAGCGCGTCTTTGTACCAGGGGCGGCTGCGCGGATCGAAGCCGTCCGGCATTTTGCTGTCGGGGCGGATGGTGAAAGCGCCCTGGGTGTCACCGAAGTACACCGCGAGGAACGAGCTGGTCAGCGCTTTTTGCTCCAGCAAGCGGGAGACATACTCGGGTTCAGGGTTAAGGGCGAGGGTTTCACCCAGGTTTTCAGTGAGCAGGATGCGCCCGCCGAGCCAAGTCTGAATGTTGTTGGCCGTCGTACTGCCCATTTCACGCAGATAGCTGTCCAGATCGTCGCGAATGGCATTGCGCTGCAGGTAATCGTTGTACAGCGTAAATAGCGAAAAAGCGGCTATTACGATCAGGGACGCGGCAAGCAGGATTTTATGACTGAAACGCAGGTTTTTGTTCATGGCTTGAAGGGTCCGCTTAGGTCTAAAAGTGTGATGCCTGCCGACATGAAATACGCACAACATAGAAAGCACTGACTGAACCCGAGCAATTTCTATATTTATTTGCGCTCTTTCCGACGTTAATTTCGGATTTTTCTGGTCTAGCATTAACGTTGTATCGACGTGTTACCGCGAAAGATTAATTTAAGGTGGAAAAATGCCTGATTCCTCAGCTTTAGTTCTCGGCGCCGACCTTGCGGGTCAGCCCGTCGCCCAGTCATTGCGTCTGGCCAATCGTCACGGCTTGATCGCGGGCGCCACGGGGACAGGTAAAACCGTCACGCTGCAACGCTTGGCAGAGCAGTTCAGTGACGCCGGTGTGGCGGTGTTTGCGGCCGACATCAAAGGGGACTTGTGCGGTCTGGGGGCTGCCGGTAACCCTCAGGGCAAAATCGCGGAGCGCATCGCGGGCATGCCGTGGCTTAACTTCCAGCCCAAGGCTTATCCGGTGACGCTATGGGATATTCAAGGCAAGACCGGTCATCCATTACGCACAACCTTGAGTGAAATGGGGCCGCTCTTGCTGGGCAGTCTGCTGGAGCTGACGGACAGCCAACAGTCAGCGTTGTACGCAGCCTTTAAAGTGGCCGATCGCGAAGGCCTGTTGCTGCTGGATCTCAAAGACCTCAAGGCGTTGCTCAATCACCTGCGTGACCACCCCGAGGTGCTGGGTGATGACGCGGCGTTGATGACCACCGGTTCGAGCCAGGCGCTGCTGCGTCGATTGGCGACGCTGGAGCAGCAGGGTGCTGAGGCGCTGTTTGGTGAACCGGCATTGCAACTGGAAGATATTTTGCAGCCAGACCGCGACGGGCGAGGGCGCATTCATTTGCTCGATGCCAGCCGTTTGGTGCATGAGGCGCCCAAGGTCTATGCCACCTTTTTGCTGTGGCTGCTGGCCGAATTGTTTGAGCAGTTGCCCGAGCGCGGTGATGCGGACAAACCGTTGCTGGCTCTATTTTTTGACGAGGCGCACTTGCTGTTTGCCGGTACGCCGAAAGCGCTACAGGATCGACTGGAGCAAGTGGTGCGCTTGATCCGCTCCAAAGGCGTGGGGGTGTACTTCGTCACGCAATCACCGGCGGACTTGCCTGACACGGTTCTGGCGCAATTGGGGTTGCGCATTCAGCATGGTTTACGTGCATTCACTGCCAAGGAGCAGAAATCCCTCAGGGCCGTGGCTGACGGGTTCCGACCCAATCCGGCGTTCGATGCGCTCGCAGTGCTGACGGAGCTGGGCACGGGCGAAGCCCTGGTCGGTATGTTGGAGGACAAAGGCACCCCGGCAATGGTGCAGCGGGTGTTGATTGCGCCGCCGCAGTCGCGGATCGGTCCTTTGAGCGAGGCCGAGCGTAACGGCCTGATTGCCACCTCCCCATTGCAGGGGCGTTACGACAAGCCGATTGATCGAGAGTCTGCTTACGAAGTGCTCATGGCGCGCAAAGGCGGTAGCAGTGAAGAGCCGGCGCCGGGGCAGGCCAAAGAGCCCGGGTTTCTGGATCAGGCCGGGGAGTTCCTCGGGACGTCGACGGGCAAAGCTTTGCAGTCGATGGCGCGTCAGGCCGTTAATCAGATGGGGCGCCAATTGGTGCGGGGCTTGCTCGGGTCGTTGCTGGGTGGCAACAAGCGTAAATGATAGCGAGGCGGATCTAGGCCGGATCGGGCTTGGGCTTCGCATGGCTGGCCAGCCGCTCAAGGGCCGCCCGCAGTGCCGGGTCAGTGATGCCCTCGGCGGTGGCTTGAATGGTCTGCGCGGCGTTTTCTGACAAGTCCAGCGTGTGGCCGGCGACTTTGGCCAGCACGGTGGGCGGCTGCACTTTGAATAGAATGCGGGTCAGGCTGGCAAATTCGTCGAACGCCTGCAATTGACGTTGCAGGCGTTTTTGCTGGTAGCGCAAGCGTGTTGCCCAGTGGCCGTCTGTGACAATCAGTAGCAGGCTGCCTTCGCGCCACGAGGCCACATGGCAGTGTTCGCGGGCCGCGGGCTGGAGTTGGCTCTCAAGCAGGCGTTGCAGGTGGGCCAAGCGCTTGGCGTGGCCGAAAATGGCTTTTAACGGTTTGGCCTCGCGCAGCAGGACAGAGGGTGCCCGCGCTGGATGTGGGCGAAATGCCATGTTCAAACACCTGAGAAAACTGAGGCGCAATCTTAGCAGAAACCGCCCGCCTGACTGCGCTCGATCCGCAGGCTTGCCACTTTGGCAGCAAAATCAATGAGTAACTTCTTGGTCTTATGGGTTGAAGTTCAGTAAAAAGCCCTTATTTTAGTGAAGCCCCGTCACAACGCTGCACCAGTATCGTGGAATAACGCCACTTTCCTCACCGCCGTTTCCGGGTAGAATGCTCGCTCGCATGCGGCCATCAGGGCTGCTCGGGCGACTCTCGGGGCCGCCCTCCATCCCTATGTGTGGAAGATCCTGCCGATATGTTTGCGCCTTTGTTAAAGAAACTTTTTGGAAGCAAGAACGAGCGCGAAGTTAAACGCATGCTCAAGAAGGTTCAGGTCATCAATGCCCTCGAAGAGCAGATGGTTGCTCTGACCGATGAGCAATTGCGTGCCAAGACCGAAGAGTTCAAGGCCCGCATAGCAAAAGGTGAGACCCTCGATCAACTCCTGCCTGAAGCCTTCGCGGTCTGCCGTGAGGCGGGCAAGCGCGTCATGGGCATGCGCCACTTTGACGTCCAGCTGATCGGTGGCATGACCCTGCACGAAGGCATGATCGCAGAAATGCGTACCGGTGAAGGTAAGACCTTGGTAGCGACCTTGGGCGTTTACCTCAACGCGTTGTCCGGCAAGGGCGTACACGTTGTGACGGTGAACGACTACCTCGCGCGCCGGGATGCCAACTGGATGCGCCCGCTTTATGAATTCCTGGGCCTGACGGTCGGCGTCGTGACGCCGTTCCAGCCGCCACAGGAAAAGCGCGAAGCCTATGCCGCCGACATCACCTACGGCACCAACAACGAGTTTGGCTTCGATTACCTGCGTGACAACATGGCTTTCAGCATGGAAGAAAAATTCCAGCGTGAGCTTAACTTTGCCGTCATCGACGAAGTCGACTCGATCCTGATCGACGAAGCCCGTACGCCGCTGATCATCTCTGGTCAGGCCGAAGACAGCTCCAAGCTGTACACCGAAATCAACAAGCTCATTCCGCGCCTCGAGCAGCACATCGAAGAAGTGGAAGGCGAAGTGACCAAGCCGGGTCACTTCACCATCGACGAGAAGACCCGTCAGGTCGAGCTGAACGAAGCCGGTCACCAGTTTGTTGAAGAAATGCTGACCCAGATCGGTTTGCTCGCTGAAGGTGAAAGCCTGTATTCGGCGCACAATCTGGGCCTGCTGACCCATGTGTACGCGGCACTGCGCGCTCACAAACTGTTCCACCGCAACGTTGAATACATCGTTGAAGACGGTCAGGTGCTGCTGGTTGACGAACACACCGGGCGTACCATGCCGGGCCGTCGTTTGTCCGAGGGGCTGCACCAGGCCATCGAAGCGAAGGAAGGCCTGAACATTCAGGCAGAAAGCCAGACGCTGGCTTCGACCACCTTCCAGAACTACTTCCGTCTGTACAACAAACTGTCCGGCATGACCGGTACGGCAGACACCGAAGCGTTCGAGTTCCACCAGATTTACGGTCTGTCGGTGATGGTTATCCCGCCGAACAAGCCGCTGGCGCGTAAAGACTACAACGACCTGGTGTTCCTGACGGCGGACGAGAAGTACGCAGCCATCGTGGCGGACATCAAGGACTGCATGGCCAAAGGCCGTCCGGTGCTGGTGGGTACGGCGACCATCGAAACCTCCGAGCACATGTCCAACCTGTTGAAGCAGGAAGGGATCGAGCACAAGGTTCTGAACGCCAAGTTCCACGAAAAAGAAGCTGAAATCATTGCACAGGCGGGCCGTCCAGGCGCGCTGACCATCGCCACCAACATGGCGGGCCGTGGTACTGACATCCTGCTGGGCGGTAACTGGGAAGTGGAAGTGGCTTCCCTGGAAAACCCGACCCCTGAGCAGATTGCCCAGATCAAGGCCGATTGGCAGAAACGTCACCAGCAAGTGCTGGAGTCGGGTGGCCTGCACGTGATCGCTTCCGAGCGTCACGAGTCGCGCCGTATCGACAACCAGCTGCGTGGCCGTGCCGGCCGTCAGGGTGACTCGGGTTCCAGCCGTTTCTACCTGTCGCTGGAAGACAGCCTGATGCGCATTTTCGCCTCTGACCGGGTGAAAAACTTCATGAAAGCCCTGGGCATGCAGTCCGGCGAAGCGATTGAACACCGCATGGTGACCAACGCTATCGAAAAGGCCCAGCGCAAGGTTGAAGGCCGCAACTTCGATATCCGTAAGCAATTGCTGGAGTTCGACGACGTCAACAACGAGCAGCGTAAAGTGATTTATCACATGCGTAATACGTTGCTGGCCGCTGACAATATTGGCGAAACCATCGCTGACTTCCGTAAGGACGTCCTCGACAGCACCATCAGCGCTCACATTCCGCCACAGTCGTTGCCGGAGCAGTGGGACGTTGCAGGTCTTGAGTCCGCCATCGAAAGCGGCTTCGGCGTGAAACTGCCGATCCAGCAGTGGCTCGATGAAGACGATCACCTGTACGAAGAAACCCTGCGCGAGAAGCTGCTGGCTGAGCTGATTGCGGCGTACAACGAGAAAGAAGAGCAGGCGGGCGCTGAAGCGCTGCGCACGTTCGAGAAGCAGATCGTTCTGCGTGTACTGGACGACCTGTGGAAAGACCACCTGTCGACCATGGATCACCTGCGTCACGGCATTCACTTGCGCGGTTATGCGCAAAAGAACCCGAAGCAGGAGTACAAGCGCGAGTCTTTCAACCTGTTCTCCGAGCTGCTTGACTCGATCAAGCGCGATTCGATCCGCGTGCTGTCGCACGTTCAGGTACGTCGCGAAGACCCTGTTGAAGAAGAGGCGCGTCTGCGTCAGGAAGCTGAAGATCTGGCGTCGCGCATGCAGTTCCAGCATGCAGAGGCCCCGGGTCTTGATCAGCCGGATGCATTGACCGAAGCGCTGGACGGTGCAGACGTTTCAGACGTCTCGCCTGCAACCGACCCTGTTCGTAATGAGCAGAAGCTCGGTCGCAACGAACTGTGCTACTGCGGTTCGGGCAAAAAATTCAAGCACTGTCACGGGCAAATCAACTGATAATCCGTTTCATCTGCTGAAACACCTGCGCCGCGACCGGCATTAGCCGTCGCGGCGTTTTACCATTGAATTCCCGCCTTTCAAGGGCGGCGCAGACAGCTTATTGAGGAGCGCATCATGGCAGTTGGTCTTGGTCCTTTGCCCACTTTGCACCCGGTTGCGGGTTTTGAGCTGGGGATTGCTTCAGCCGGTATCAAGCGCCCAGGGCGTAAGGATGTGGTGGTGATGCGCTGCGCCGAGGGCTCCAGCGTGGCGGGTGTGTTCACCCTGAATGCGTTTTGCGCAGCGCCGGTGATTCTGGCCAAGCAGCGTGTGCAAGGCCCTGTGCGGTATTTGTTGACCAACACCGGCAATGCCAATGCGGGCACCGGCGCGCCGGGTCTGGCAGCTGCCACACGTACCTGTGCCAAGCTGGCCGAGTTGACGGGAGTGGACGCCAGTGCTGTGCTGCCGTACTCCACGGGGGTGATTGGCGAGCCTCTGCCGGTCGAGAAAATTGAAGGCGCACTGCAAGCAGCCCTGGACGATCTCGCAGAGGATCACTGGGCTGAAGCGGCTACTGGCATCATGACCACTGACACCTTGCCCAAAGGGGCGAGCCGCCAGTTTCAGCATGATGGCGTGACCGTCACCGTCACCGGGATCAGCAAAGGCGCAGGCATGATTCGCCCGAACATGGCCACCATGCTCGGTTACATCGCGACGGACGCCAAGGTGTCGCGCGAGGTGCTGCAGGATCTGTTGCTCGACGGCGCTAACAAATCGTTCAACCGCATCACCATCGATGGCGACACGTCTACCAACGATTGCTGCATGTTGATTGCCACAGGCAAGGCCAACCTGCCTGAAATCACCCAAGCCCGCGGGCCCTTGTTCGACGCGCTCAAGCAGGCGGTGCTGGACGTGTGCATGGAGGTGGCGCAGGCCATCGTGCGCGATGGCGAAGGTGCAACCAAGTTCGTCACCGTTGAAGTCAATGGCGGCGCCAACCATCAGGAGTGTCTGGACGTCGGCTATACCGTGGCCCATTCACCGTTGATCAAAACCGCGCTGTTCGCCTCTGATCCCAACTGGGGCCGGATATTGGCCGCTGTGGGCCGTGCCGGTGTGCCGGATCTGGATGTCAGCAAGATCGACGTGTTCCTCGGCGAAGTGTGTATCGCCAGTGGTGGCGCACGTGCGGCGACCTACACCGAAGAGCAAGGTTCTGCGGTGATGGCGCGCGAAGAGATCACCATCCGCATCGAGCTGGGTCGCGGTGTGTGCAGCGAAACCATCTGGACCACCGACCTGTCCCACGAGTACGTGAAAATCAACGCCGAGTACCGGACCTAAGTCGTCTCGACACCGCGTGTCAGTCAGGCAAGCATAGTGCGCTTGACTGGCGTGCGAATCACCGACCGGTGCAAGTCAAGACTGCTGATTGAGTAGTCCACGTTCAAGGCCTGGCAACAGGCCGGAGTAGAGGAAGTTCAAGGGTGAAACGCGTTCATGTGGCTGCGGCCGTCATTCGAGGCAGCGACGGCAGAATCCTGATTGCCCGTCGTGCTGATACACAGCATCAGGGCGGCCTGTGGGAGTTTCCCGGCGGCAAGGTTGAAGCTGGCGAGTCTGTCAGCGCTGCTTTGGGCCGTGAGCTCAAAGAAGAGCTGGGGATCGACGTGACCTCGGCTCGCCCATTGATCACCGTGAAGCACGATTATCCCGACAAGCATGTGCTGCTGGACGTGTGGGAAGTGTCGTCGTTTACCGGTGTGGCCCACGGCATAGAAGGTCAGCCTTTGGCGTGGGTGGCCCCGCGGGACTTGGCGAATTACGCATTTCCGCCCGCCAATCAGCCTATCGTTGCGGCAGCGCGCTTGCCTGATCAGTACTTGATCACCCCCGACGGCCTGGAGCCTCCTGAACTGTTAAAGGGGGTGCAAAAGGCCATAGCGGGCGGCATCAAACTGATTTCCCTGCGTGCCCCCAAAGGCTATGACCCCAAGTATCGGGATCTGGCCGTGGACGCCACGGGGCTGTGCGCGGGCAAGGCGCAACTGATGCTCAAAGGGCCTCTGGAGTGGTTGGGTGATTTTCCGTCAGCCGGCTGGCATTTGACGGCAGCGCAATTGCGTAAATACGCCGCCAAAGGCCGACCGTTCCCTAAAGATCGCTGGCTGGCAGCGTCGTGTCATAACGCTGAGGAATTGGCGTTGGCAGAACAGATGGACGTGGACTTCGTGACCTTGTCGCCTGTGTTGCCCACCGAGACCCATCCCGGTATGGAGCCTTTGGGGTGGGAGCAGGCGCAGCAATTGATCGCCGGTTTTAACAAGCCAGTGTTTCTGCTGGGCGGGCTGGGGCCTGATGACCGTCAGCAGGCATGGGGCGTCGGCGCACAAGGTGTATCGGGTATTCGCGCGTTCTGGCCCCAGGCATGAGCTGACGCCACCGCGCATCAACGCACAACTGCAGTCCCTGGCGTACCTGCGGTGTTGCCGCGCAGGCGCCAGTGACGGCAGCCTGCGCATCAGTCAGCGGGTTTATCGGCGGCCTGCCACAGGACTTCGGCAACCCCCTGTCGCTTGGCAATCAAGCGTGCCGCCACAAACAGCAGGTCTGACAACCTGTTGATGTAGGCCAGCCCCGGACCGTTCAGTGGCTCGACGGCATTGAGGTGCTGGCAGCGGCGCTCGGCACTGCGCGCGAGGCAGCGGCACACATGGGCTTGGGCGATCAGGGTAGAGCCTGCTGGCAATATGAAGTTTTCCAATGGCCCAAGCGTCTCGTTCCAGTGGTCAATTGCCGCCTCAAGCCGTTCGACTTCGCTCAGCTTGAGCGCCTGATAAGCAGGCATTGCCAGCTCGCCTCCCAGGTCAAACAGGCGGTGCTGGCAGGGCGTCAGTACCTCGATCAGTTCCTCAAGGCCGGGTGTCTGGACCCTTTGCTCATGCAAGCCGGCCAGCAACAGGCCCAGTTGGCTGTTTAGCGAGTCCACTTCTCCAATGGCCTCGACCCGAGGATGATCTTTGGGCACGCGACGGCCATCCCCCAGACCTGTTTCGCCTTTGTCGCCGGTGCGGGTGTAAATCTTCGATAAGCGAAAGCCCATGGTTACAGTTCCAGCTTGGTAGAGTCGTGGACGGGCGCCAATGGCAAACGCAACGTAAAGCACGTGCCTTGGCCCGGGGTTGAATGCACTTCCATTTGCCCTTTGTGGTTATTGGTAATGATGAAGTAGGACACGGAAAGACCCAGCCCCGTGCCCTGGCCAACTTCCTTGGTGGTGAAGAAGGGTTCAAAAATACGTTTGCGCACGTTCTCAGGCATGCCTGCGCCGTTGTCTTCGACCTGGATCTCTGCCCAGGGTGGATTGAGCTTCGTGCGCAGGATGATGCGGCCGGGTTCGGTGGTGTCCTGGCGCTGATGAATCGCCTGTGCAGCGTTTTTCAGCAAGTTGAGCAGCACCTGTTCCAATTCGTTGGGAATGCCGGGCACCGGGCCAAGTTGAGGGTCGAACTGACGAGTGATGGCCTGGCCCTTGAAGTCGAAACCGATGGCGAGGTCGAAGTCATTGCTCGCGATATCAATCGCCTGATCGATCAGCGCTGACAGGTCGCAAGGGCTCATTTGGCGATTGCTGCGGCGACTGAAGCTGAGCATGTGGGTCACGATTTTGGCTGCACGCGCCCCCGCCTGTTGAATGCCATCCAGCAGTTTCGGGATTTCGCGGGCCTGCAAGTAGCGGTTGATCGCATCGAGGTCTACGCCTGTCAACGCGGCGTGCTCAATGTTCTTGGGCAGGTCGTTGGACAGGCGCCGCCGGATGTTCTGCACGTTATGCAAAATGGCACCCAGTGGATTATTGATCTCATGGGCCATCCCCGCCGCGAGACCGCCCACAGAGAGCATCTTCTCGGATTGAACCATCATGTCTTCCATGGAAAGACGCTGGGTGATGTCATCGATGCGGATCACAGCACCGCGCCCGCCGCCGCCCATCAGTGGATAGAAGGTCAGCGCGTATTGCCTGGTGTCCTCACCTTGGGTCCAGGTCACGCGCTCAATCTTGACCACGCGGTGATGGGCGATGGTGTCTTTGATTTGTGGCAAAAAGGGTTTGAGGGGTTCAAACGCCAGATACACCGGTTGATTCAAGGCTTCATCCAGAGGGGTGCCGGAGAGGGCGCTGGCCTCCTGGTTCCACTGGGTGACGTAGAGCTGTTCGTCCAGTGCGATCAGGGCAGAAGGCATCGAATCGATGATGCTGTTGAGGTAGATCTGAAAACCGGTGAGCTTTTTCTCGATCTTGCTTCTCACCTGTACTTCAAGTTCCAGCTTGCGATTGGTGTGGCGGGTTTCTTCTGCCAGCGCTTGGGCTTGATCGTAGGCTGCCTGCGCTTCATCCCGGGCGCGCTTGAGTTCCTGCTCACGCGCCTCGATGCGCGAGAGCATGGTATTGAACGCCTCCGCGAGGCTACCGATTTCATCGTTATTGCCTGGTTTAGCCCGTAACGAATAGTTCTCTTCGCGTGTGACCTGTCGGGACAGCTCTTCGAGTTGATAGATGGGTTGGGTGATCAGGCGCTTGATCTGGCGCGCGATCAACAGCCACAGCAATACACTGAACACCAGAATTCCGAGGCTGGCGGTGAATGTGCCGGTGTAAAACGCCATGGGCAGTTCACTGCTGGCCACGAGCAGCAGGTGCCCGCCCTTCGGAAGGCGGGAGGTGTGATGGCTGCGCAGTTCAGTCCGGCCCCAGGCTTGAACCTGGCCAATCTGTTCGGGCAACGCCAAATGATCGCCGTGCTGCACCTGTGCCAACAATTGTCCGGACGCGTCATAAATGGCACCGGCCCGCAGGGGGGCGTAGCTGCCCATTTCTGTGAGCAGTGCCTTGGCGCTTTCGGGCGAATCCAGCGCATGCTCCATCAGGCCGGGATTGGCTGCCAGGCTGCCCAGGGTCTGCAATGCCTGCGGGGCGGTGCTCTCGTGGGATATCCAGTAAGCCACGCTGATGAAGGTCAGGTTGGCCACCAGCAACACGGTTGCCAACAAAACAAGCAGGGCGGCCAGCAGCTTTTGGCCGACCGGCAGGTTTTCGAGACGCTGGCGCAAGGGCATGACGGGGCCGTATGGAGTGGGTGAGCGGGCAGGTTAGCGCGGCGCTCAGTGAGAGGGCAAACCGAGGTGCGTCAGGTGGGCTATCAATTGCTGATGGATGGCGTGCAAGTGAGGTGTGTCCAGGCCAATGCGTTGCGCTGCCTGGCAGGCATAACCGGACAAATAGCTGATCTCTGTGCGCCTGCGCTGCGCCACATCCTGATACATCGAGGAATAATTCTGGGCAGTGGCATCAATCACCCGGTGCACTTCAGCGCTCAGGTTTACAGCGGCTTCTGGCTGCGCGCAGCCTACCAGCAGCGCGCTGAGTTCGATGCACAGCGCATCCACTGTTTGCGTATGGGCCTTCAGTCCTCCGTTTGTGCATTGATGCAGCACGGTCAACGGGTTGATTGCGCAGTTGAGCGCCAGTTTGCGCCACAACCGGCTCATGATAGTCGGGCTCCATTCGTGACGGATGCCACTGTGCTGTAAATCGTCAAGCCAGGTGGGTGCGGCGCCCTGCTCAGGATCGCCCAGCCAGTTGTGGCCTTGCCCGGCAAAAACCACACGCCAGTCGCCATCACGAAACGCCCCCTCGGTGCTGGAGGCAAACACGCAGCGCGCGTGTGGAACTTGCGCGGCCACGGCCTGCTGGCTGCCCAGTCCGTTTTGCAGCAGGATCAGGTGCGCCTCAGGGCTTAAGCGGTGTGCGATTTGGGCGACGGCATATTCAGCGTCATAGGCTTTGCACGCCACCAGCACGCGAGTGATGGGGTCTGCAGCGTCAGGCGTCTGCGCAGCAATGGGCAGCAAAATGGCGTTGCTTCCCTCTACGAGGGTCAAACCTTGCGCGGCGTGGTAAGCCTGTAATCGCGCTTGATCGCGCAATATCAGCCGCACGTCATACCCGGCCCGTGCCAGGCGGGTGGCCCATAACGACCCCATGCTGCCTGCCCCCAGAATGTGCCAGGGCGCAGAAGGCTGTCGCGAGGTGCCGCAGAAGCTATGTACAGACATGAATGCTCGCCCGTGAATGAAGTCGAAGAACCGCTATAATGCCCGCGCATTTTAACTGTCAGGTCAGGCGTGCTCCATCAGTGTTGAGCGCGCCCTTTATTATTGGAGAAAACACATGCCGTCGTTCGACGTGGTATCCGAACTGGACAAGCACGAAGTCACCAACGCAGTCGAGAACGCTGTCAAGGAACTGGACCGCCGTTACGACTTGAAGGGCAAGGGCTCTTTTGAGTTCAAGGAAAAGGACCTGACGGTCAACCTGACTGCCGAAGCTGATTTTCAACTGGAAGCAATGATCGAAATTCTCAAGCTGGCTCTGGTCAAGCGCAAGATCGATGTGCAGTGCCTTGAGGTCAAGGACGCTTATGCATCGGGCAAGCTGATGAAGCAGGAAGCGGTGCTCAAGGAAGGTATCGACAAAGAGATGGCGAAGAAAATCGTCGCCCACGTCAAAGAGGCCAAGCTCAAGGTTCAGGCCGCCATTCAGGGTGAGCAAGTGCGTATTACGGGTAAAAAACGCGACGACCTGCAAGAAGCCATCGCAGCCCTGCGCGCCAAGACGTTCGACCTGCCTTTGCAGTTCAATAATTTCCGCGATTGATCAATGATCATTGGCCATGGGGGAACCTCTGGCGATCATCGGCGTCCGATTTTTTCGGGCACTGCAGAAACGATTGAGCCTGTCGGGTTCAGTCGTTTCACTGAATAAATGACGTCGCCGGGTATCGGTACAAGGAGAGATAAATGGACTTGAACGCTGAAGTGGATCACTTGATCAAGGCTTCGCAAGCCTGGATTCCGATGATCATGGAGTACGGCAGCCGCGTGCTGCTGGCCCTGATTACACTGGCTGTGGGCTGGTGGTTGATCAACCGCCTGACCGCCAAGCTGGGTAATCTGCTGGCGTTGCGCAAGGCTGATCTGGCCCTGCAAGGCTTTATCAGCAGTCTGGCCAACATCATTCTCAAAGTGCTGCTGGTGGTGAGTGTCGCCTCAATGATCGGCATTCAGACCACCTCATTTGTGGCGGCGATCGGTGCGGCGGGGCTGGCAATCGGTTTGGCGTTGCAAGGCAGCCTGGCGAACTTTGCCGGCGGGGTGCTGATTCTGTTGTTCCGTCCGTTCAAGATCGGTGACTGGATTGAGGCGCAGGGCGTGAGCGGCACCGTCGACAGCATTCAGATTTTCCATACCGTGCTGCGCACAGGCGATAACAAGACGGTCATCGTGCCCAATGGCAATTTGTCCAACGGCATCATCACCAACTACAACCGCCAACCGACGCGCAAGGTGGTGTTTGATGTGGGCGTTGATTACGAGGCCGATCTGCAGAAGGTGCGCGAGGTGTTGCTGGCGTTGGCGGATGACCCGCGCGTACTCAAAGATCCTGCTCCGGTAGTAGTGGTGACCACGTTGGGTGACAGTGCTATCACCATGTCGTTACGCGTGTGGGTGGATACGCCGAACTATTGGGACGTGCTGTTCATGTTCAACGAACAGTCCCGTGATCGACTAAAAGCAGCCAATATTGATATTCCGTTCCCGCAGCGCGTGATCCGCGTGGTGCAAGAGTCGGCAGCAGAATAATTGCTGGGAATATCACGGCCTGGACGTCTGTGTGATTGAACAATTGAAGGGGCGAGAGCCTCTTTAATTGTTTTTGGCGGGTGCCTTTAGTGGTCGGGACGGTATCGACAAGCACTAAAGAAGTTAGTTAGCTTGCTATATGGCTGAGTCCGGACATTAAAAAGCCATGCCCTCTTTGAAGGGCATGGCTTTGTTTGAACACGATGCGGTTAAGGCGTTAACGCACTTAATTACAAGATGTTCAGCGGGTACTCAACGATCACGCGAACGTCGTTGGTATCAACGCCGTAGTTGCTGGTGGTGCGGTAAACCGAGCTACGCAGGCGGAAAGACAAGTCTTTGGCCGGGCCTTCTTGCATCACGTATTTGCTCTCGAAGTTGAATTCGTGTTCTTTGCCTTCGCCTTCGGAGGTGGAGATGTTGTCACCGTTGACATAACGGGCCATGAAGCTCAGGCCGGGTACGCCGTAGCTGGCCATGTTCAGGTCGTAACGACCCTGCCAGGAGCGTTCGTCCTTGCCGTTAAAGTCGGAGTACTGCACGGAGTTGGCGAGGAAGATAGAGCCGCCGCCGTCTACGCCGTAGTAGTAGCCGCTGTCACCGGTGGAGCGCTGGTAGGCCAGGGTGAATTTGTGTGCGCCCAGGCTGTAGGCTGCTGCCAAGCTCCAGATTTTGTTGTCGACGTCGCCCGCCAGCTCTTTGCCCTGGCTAGAGGTGCGGTAGCCGTTGAAGTCGAAGTTCAGGGCCTGGGACTCGGCGATCGGCAGGGTGTAGTTCAGGTTGACGTATTGCTTCTTGAAGTAATCGTCAACGTCCGATGCGGCTACGCCACCGACGAAGTTATCGGTGAACTGGTAGGTCGCGCCGGCGATGTTGGCTGCCGTCAGGCCGGGCTCGCCCGGGCCGTTGATGCTGTCGCGACCCATGCCGGTCTGGGAGCTCAGGCTGGTGAAGCGACCTGCGCTCAGTTCAAGCCCTTTGATTTCCTTGCTGGTGAGCAAGGTGCCGGTCGCGACTTCAGGCAGCAAGCGGCTGTCATCGGTAGAGAAGACCGGGCTGGCGACAAACTGGTTGCCGTATTTCAGAACGGTGTCGGAGATGCGGAATTTGACTGCGCCACCGATCTTCGATTGTGTGTCTTCAGGATCACCATTGCCTCGCGTGGCGAACAGGCCGTTGCCCTGGCGACCTGCACCGCCATCCAGGCGTACGGTGCCCATTGCAAAAGCATCGACACCTACGCCCACGGTGCCTTGAGTGAAGCCGGACTCGTAGTTGAGCAGTTCGCTCAGGCCCCAGTCTTCGCGATAACCGCTTTTGAATCCGCCACCCTCTTTAGCGATGTTGCCAGCGCCATTACGGTAGTCACGGTTCATGTACAACATGCGGGTTTTGGACGTCAGGGTGCTGTCTTCAATGAAACCCTTGGCTTCGTCCTGAGACGATGCCATTGCGAACTGCGTAGTCCCGGCTGATACAGCCAGTGCGATCATGCTCCACTTCATCACGCGCATCGTGATTTGCTCCTTTGGTTTTCGGAAGAGTACTGCCGTCCCACCTGAATTTTTATCTGGGCGGCTCTTTCTTTTTGTGTCGGCGCAAACTTATATCACGCCGGCCCTATTGGCGATACTTACCCTCATAAGCTTTCAGCTTCTTTACAGCCGTGTCGCAAAACACGTTTTTGAAGTCGTAAATATGCGGCGGTCATGAGTGTTTGTACATGTTGTCGAAACTGCTTTTACTGTTTGGGGGGCGGCGCGTTCTGTCGTGAAACCACGGGTTAGAAGCGCCACTTCCCAGATTCTGATCTAGGGTTGTTAATCGCAGGCCCGTTCCCTTCCCAAGGGCGTGCCCTCGATATAGATAGGCTCTATGCAACAAGCATGCTCAAATCTTGAAAAATTTTGAAAAAATTTATAAGTCGGGGATTGCGGGTATTGGTGCGGCCTTGAGCGAAGGGGCTGCGCGCCTTGTATCAGGCTTGGCGCAACGTGTGTTACCCGATTGTAAAATTTCCGGGCGTTGGGGCGACCAAGATGTTACCGGTTCACACCTAACCTTGGTTTCGGTGACAGTTGTGTGCACCAAAACCAGTCAGCTGTTTCGTTTTGGTGCGGCTTTGTGTAATCGCTCTAGCCGTGTTACGTGATGCAAGCCTGAATCACAGGTATCCTGCACTGCGCTGGCTGGCGGTTGATGCGTCTGGTCACTGGTAAAATTCCCCGTCGTACAGGAGAACATTCAGTGTTCGCTTTGGATTCTCGTCTCAAACAGGATACGTGGCTGATAGGGGAGCTCCCTTTGTGCAGCCTTTTGCTGTCCAACGACTCAAATTACCCCTGGTTCATTTTGGTGCCGCGCCGCGAGGGTATAAGTGAGTTGTTTCAATTGGATGACGATGATCAGCAATTGATGTGGCGTGAAACCACTGCAGTGGCGCGTGTACTGATGGAACTGTTGTGTGCGGACAAAATGAATGTGGCCACGTTGGGCAATGTGGTCAAGCAGATGCACATGCATGTCATCGCCCGTTACACCACGGATCCTGCCTGGCCTGGCCCGGTCTGGGGCAAGCATCCGGCCAAGCCCTACACGCGTGATGCGGTACTGGGCTTGCGTGACAAGCTCAAAGCGATTATGGGTGACGTGTTAACTATTTCGGAGGGTGCGTTGTGACGCTTGAAGCTCGTGTGACGGATCTTGAAACCCGTTTGGCTTTTCAGGATGACACCATCCAGGCATTGAATGACGTGCTGGTGGCTCAACAAAATGCGGTTGATCGGTTGCAAATGCAGATCGCGGCATTGCTCAAACGTCAGGAAGAAATGGGTGGGCAGTTCGAGTCTTTTGAGGATGAGGCGCCTCCGCCTCATTACTGATTCTGCTGGCAGAGAATAAAAAAAACCGCGATCAGCCAAGCTGTTCGCGGTTTTTTATTTGGCGCGGGAAATCAGCGGCGTGGCAATGCTGCAATGACGTCTTCAGCTTGCAAGCCTTTGTCGCGGTTCATGACCGAAAACTCGACGCGTTGGCCTTCTACCAGAACGCGGTGGCCTTCGCCGCGAATGGCACGAAAGTGCACGAAAATATCATCACCGGAGTCGCGGGAAATAAAACCGAAGCCTTTAGAGGTGTTAAACCACTTCACGGTCCCTGTATCGCGGTTGGTCATATCGTAGTTTTGCGAAGCTGACGAAGGTGAGGATTTGTAAAAACTCACTGCCAGATGCAGAAGCACGGCCAGTACAGCCGGTACAAGGCTGAGCAGGACGGCAGGCTGATCGCCGATCGGCCGCAGAAGGTCAAACAGGGTGAGTGTTTGCAGAACCACCGAAAGGACAAGCAAGGCGCTGACAAGGTTTTGCAGTTGGTGGCGTGCTCCTTTATTCCAGAATGGAATGACAGGTGCCAGTGTGAGGTTGAGTAAGCCGAGAAATACCAGGTAAAGGGCATCGGCGTGTTGCAGGTAAGGGACCGCTTCGGACTGTAGGCTGGGTACGAAGGACAGCAGCAAGGCCGCTGTTCCCGTCACCAAGTGGACGATTTTCAACATTTCGATTGACTCACATTAAGATGGATCGCAAGGAAGAGCTGAGTGGGTACGGTTCGCTTCTGAAAAAAAATGGAGGCGTTGGACACGTACGTTTATCAGCCTATGCACCTTCACCAAGCCTTGGTGGAAGCGACACGCTGCCTATTTAACAGTAAAGCGGGGTGCTTCTCAAATTATGGGTCCTGAACGGTAAATAAAGGTGTTTCCTTCGAGTGCGTAGGATGCATCCTTTTCTTGCTTTGGCTATGACTCGGCGGGTGCATGATTTGATGTTGTAGCGTTGTGGATTTATTTCTAAAGCTGAAAGGTGTTGAGGTTTTTTGGTAATGGATGAATTTTGTTTCGCTTTGAAGTTTGGCGGTTTTTAAATAAAGCCTATATATATTTATTCAGTCGTATGGGAGGTGCGCTGTTTTTTTTTAGTTGGTGTGAGTGGGGGCGGTGTTGCGCATATATGAGGTGAAGGAAAAGTGGGTGTGAAGTCTATGGGTGTTACTCAATGGATAGGAAAGGTCGGTCGCTCGGTTGGGTGAGTTTGAATGACGGCCTGCCTAGGGGGTGGGCGCTTGAGGGGTCGGGCTTGGGCGTTCAAGAATTCAATCGGTGCAGCGGGAGAGCTCCTACGTATTTGCGGGTGAGATCTGCTGGATTAGAACTTTTACATAATGTTTTATGTAAGGGTGTTTCAGGAAATATTAATTAACTTAAATGGTGTTGCGATGGAGTGCTCTAAATATGGGGCGATTAATCAGGCATGAAGGGGCGGGTGGCAGAGTAGTTCAACGGGTCAAAATTGATCCTGCCATTCTTGATTTTGGGATGTCTTTGGCTCGACCGTTATCGCGATCGGTCAGATTAAACGGGTTTGCAACATGTCTTCGTCTGGAGGAGGTGTATTGGGAGGTGTTATCCGAGATAGCGCGCAATAATGATTGCTCAATAAATGCTTTGTTGTCTTACGTCGACAGAGAGGTCCACCTGCGGCACGGCGGGGTAAAAAACTTCAGTGGACTGATTCGTGTTGTGTGCGTCATGCACCTCTCCAATGCTGTGCGCGGAACGACTGAAGCGCCACAAAAGCAGTTCTTTTGGGGGTAAGTCACCCATTGGCAAATCGAGTGCCGGTGTTCAGAGACTTGTAATCGCTCAATCTTTATGGTGCCTTTAGCTTGATATGGCCGCTCGCGCGGCTGCAAAGGCTCGATTTACCAGATATAATCTCGCGCTTTGTGGCCCTCTGAAGGGGGCGCCGCTAACAGATAGTCGAGATACGCCAATGCCCATGTACGATTATCAATGTGCTTCCTGCGGTCATCAGTTGGAAGCCATTCAAAAAATCAGTGACACGCCACTGATCGATTGTCCTGCCTGCCAGGCGCCTGAATTGAAGAAACTGCTGTCCATGCCGGGCTTTCGCCTGAGTGGCACGGGCTGGTATGAAACAGATTTCAAGACAGGCTCGAAAAAGAATCTGGCAAGCGGCGACAAATCCGACTGAGATTGAGCGAAAACAGTCTGAATATGAGCGGGGTCTTGCGCATCACTCTCCAGTAGTAAGGGTGCGCAAGGCCTCCACCGAATTTCGAATTACGAGAAGTGAAAACACGACCATGATGCGCAGCCATTATTGCGGCCAACTGAACGAAAGCCTGGAAGGCCAGGAAATTACCCTTTGCGGATGGGTACACCGTCGCCGTGACCACGGTGGGGTTATTTTCCTCGATATCCGTGATCGTGACGGTCTGGCCCAAGTGGTTTTCGATCCGGACCGTGCTGAAACCTTCGCTGCCGCAGATCGCGTGCGTAGCGAGTACGTCGTAAAGGTGACCGGTAAAGTCCGTCTGCGTCCGGCAGGTGCCGGTAACGCCAACATGGCGTCTGGCATGATCGAAGTGCTGGGCTACGAGCTGGAGGTGCTGAACGAAGCAGAGACCCCGCCGTTCCCGCTGAACGAATTTTCTGACGTAGGCGAGGAAACCCGTCTGCGTTATCGCTTTATTGACCTGCGTCGCCCAGAAATGCTCGAGAAGCTGCGCCTGCGTTCGCGCATGACCACCAGCATTCGTCGCTATCTGGATGAAAACGGCTTCCTGGATGTCGAAACGCCGATTCTGACCCGTGCCACGCCAGAAGGTGCGCGTGACTATCTGGTGCCGAGCCGTACTCATGCAGGCAGTTTCTTTGCCTTGCCTCAATCGCCACAGCTGTTCAAGCAGCTGCTGATGGTTGCCGGTTTTGATCGCTACTACCAGATCGCCAAGTGCTTCCGCGACGAAGACTTGCGTGCCGATCGTCAGCCTGAGTTCACTCAGATTGACATCGAGACCAGCTTCCTTGATGAAAAAGACATCATGGGCCTGACTGAAGGCATGATTCGCACCCTGTTCAAGGAAGTGCTGGATCTGGAATTCGGCGAATTCCCGCACATGACGTTTGAAGAGGCCATGCGCCGTTATGGCTCCGACAAGCCAGATTTGCGTAACCCGCTTGAGCTGGTAGATGTTGCCGATCAACTCAAGGATGTTGAATTCAAGGTCTTCAGTGGCCCGGCCAACGACCCTAAAAGCCGCGTTGCAGCGTTGCGCGTTCCGGGCGGGGCGAGCATGCCGCGCAGCAAGATCGATGATTACACCAAATTCGTGGGCATTTATGGTGCTCGCGGCCTGGCCTACATCAAGGTCAACGAGCGCGCCAAGGGTGTTGAGGGTCTGCAGTCGCCGATCGTTAAAAACATTCCGGAAGCGAATCTCAATGTCATCCTTGATCGCGTAGGTGCCGTGGATGGCGACATCGTGTTCTTTGGCGCCGATAAAGCCAAGATCGTGAGCGAGGCGCTGGGTGCGCTGCGTATCAAGGTGGGTAACGATCTGAACCTGCTGACCTGCGAGTGGGCCCCGATGTGGGTCGTTGACTTCCCGATGTTCGAAGAGAACGAAGACGGTAGCTTCAGCGCCTTGCATCACCCGTTCACGGCGCCCAAGTGTTCGCCTGAGGAGCTGGAAGCCAACCCTGCAACCGCGCTGTCCCGTGCTTACGACATGGTGTTGAACGGTACTGAGTTGGGTGGCGGTTCCATCCGTATCCACCGTAAAGAAATGCAACAAGCGGTCTTCCGCCTGTTGGGCATCGACGAAGCGGAACAGGAAGAGAAGTTCGGCTTCCTGCTGGACGCATTGAAGTACGGTGCGCCGCCGCACGGTGGTCTGGCGTTCGGTCTGGATCGTCTTGTCATGCTGATGACCGGCGCTCAGTCGATTCGTGAAGTCATTGCGTTCCCGAAAACCCAGAGTGCTGCCTGCGTCATGACTCAGGCCCCTGGCATGGTGGATGCGAAGGCGCTGCGAGAGCTGCATATTCGTTTGCGTGAACAGCCTAAGGCTGAGTAAGACGGAACAGCGAAGGCGCATCCCCGGATGCGCCTTTCTCGTTGGACCGGAAATTTTATTGCTGACTGGCACTTCGGTGCCAATTGGCAAGGTTTCACAGACAAGGATTCGGAGTAGGTTATGGCAGGTCATTCTAAGTGGGCGAACATCAAGCACCGCAAAGAGCGTCAGGATGCCAAAAAAGGCAAGATTTTCACCAAGTGGATTCGTGAGCTGACCGTCGCGGCGCGTCAGGGTGGCGGTGATCCGGCGTCCAACCCACGGTTGCGTCTGGCGCTGGACAAGGCGCTCGGGGCAAACATGAGTCGCGATGTCATTGATCGTGCGGTCGCCCGAGGTGCCGGTGCGGCTGATACCGATGACATGGTGGAGCTGAGTTACGAAGGTTACGGTCCCGGTGGCGTGGCGGTGATGGTTGAGTGCATGACCGACAACCGCAACCGGACTGCAGCGGCTGTGCGTCATGCTTTCAGCAAGTGCGGTGGCAATCTGGGTACCGATGGCTCTGTGGCCTACTTGTTCGAGCGTAAAGGCCAGATTTCGTATACCGCTGACGTTGATGAAGATGCGCTGATTGAAGCGGCGATGGAGGCTGATGCGGATGACGTTGTGACCAATGAAGACGGGTCGATCGATGTGTTTACATCGTTCTCGAGCTTCTACGCGGTTCGCAACGCATTGGAGGCTGCAGGTTTTAAGCCGGCTGATGCCGAAATCGTGATGTTACCCACCACGAGTGCCGAGCTGGATCTGGAGGGGGCTGAAAAGATCCTCAAGCTGATCGATATGCTTGAGGATCTGGATGACGTGCAAAACGTTTACTCCAACGCCGAGATTCCCGAGGCTGTGCTGGAACAGCTTGCCTGATACCTCGCTGTAATCCTGGAAGCCGGAGGTGCAACGCTGCGATGATCGCAGGCTGTGCACCTCCGGCTTCTGCCTTTAAGCTGTCCGGGTTCATGCCCGAGGGCATCACTTCTAAAGCTGCAGGCGTTATGACTCTTATTCTTGGTATCGATCCCGGTTCGCGAATTACCGGCTATGGCGTGGTGCAGGATACCGGTCGTGGCTGTGTGTACGTGGCTTCGGGGTGTATTCGTACAGGCAACGGCGAAATGCATGAGCGGCTGCAGATCGTTTATCGCGGCGTGCGCGAAGTGATCCAGACGTACGGTCCGGTTACGATGGGCATTGAAAAAGTGTTTATGGGGCGTAATGCGGACTCTGCATTAAAGCTGGGTCAGGCCCGCGGCGCGGCGATCGTGGCTGGCGGTGAAGAGAGCCTGGAAATTGCCGAGTACACGGCGACTCAAATCAAGCAGGCCGTTGCAGGCACGGGGGGCGCGAATAAAGAGCAGGTCATGATGATGGTCATGCATTTGCTCAAGCTGACCACAAAGCCGCAAATCGATGCTTCCGATGCCCTGGCAATTGCGTTGTGCCACGCGCACACGCGCTCCAGTCTGCTGCCGCACGGGTTGGGCGCAGCGCGCAGTCGGGGCGGTCGTCTGCGTCTTTAAGGGCATGTATGCCGTGTGTGAGCGCTGCGAATGATTGCCTGTGCAATTGTGCAGCGCCCCGGTCTCATTAGTTAGCCATTGATCTGGCCTGAAAAAGGATCTGAAACGTGATTGGACGCTTGCGCGGTACTCTCGCTGAAAAACAGCCCCCTCACCTGATTCTGGATGTAAATGGCCTGGGTTATGAGGTCGAGGTCCCGATGACTACGCTCTATCGCCTGCCTTCAATCGGCGAGCCCTTGACCCTGCATACCCATCTGGTGGTTCGCGAAGATGCGCAGTTGCTCTATGGTTTCAGTGGCAAGCGAGAGCGCGATTTTTTTCGCGAGCTGATTCGACTCAATGGCGTGGGCCCGAAACTGGCGCTGGCATTGATGTCCAGCCTGGAAGTCGATGAACTGGTGCGTTGCGTGCAGGCACAGGACACGTCGGCGCTGACCAAGGTGCCGGGGGTTGGCAAGAAAACTGCCGAGCGCCTGTTGGTCGAGTTGAAGGATCGGTTCAAGGCCTGGGAGCAGGTGCCGAGCATGTTTGCGCTGGTGCCCAATCAGCCGGATGCGCCGGTGCAAGTCGCCAGCGCTGAAAGCGATGCGGTCAGCGCTTTGATTTCTTTGGGCTATAAGCCTCAAGAGGCGAGTAAAGCCGTGTCAGCCATTAAGGACAAAACGTTGAGCAGTGAAGATATGATTCGCCGGGCCCTGAAGGGAATGATTTAAGTGATTGAAGCTGATCGTTTGATAACCGCTTCCAGTGGACGTGACCGCGAAGACGTTCAGGATCGTGCGATCCGTCCACTGAGTCTGGCTGACTATATTGGCCAGCCGGCAGTGCGTGAGCAGATGGAGTTGTTCATTCAGGCGGCGCGGGGGCGTGCTGAGTCGTTGGACCACACGTTGATTTTCGGTCCGCCGGGCTTGGGTAAAACCACCTTGGCGAACATCATCGCGCAGGAAATGGGGGTTTCCATCAAAAGTACGTCGGGCCCGGTACTTGAGCGGCCGGGAGATCTGGCGGCCTTGCTGACCAATCTGGAGCCCCATGATGTGCTGTTCATTGACGAGATCCATCGTCTGTCGCCCATTGTCGAGGAAGTTTTGTACCCGGCCATGGAAGATTTTCAGCTGGACATCATGATCGGTGAGGGGCCTGCTGCCCGCTCGATCAAGCTGGACTTGCCGCCGTTTACGCTGGTTGGGGCAACAACCCGTGCCGGGATGCTGACCAACCCACTGCGCGACCGCTTCGGTATCGTTCAGCGGCTTGAGTTCTACGGCACGGATGATCTGGCGACGATCGTCAGTCGTTCCGCGGGAATTTTCGGTTTGCCGCTGGATCCTGAAGGTGCGTACGAAATTGCACGGCGTGCCCGCGGTACGCCGCGTATCGCCAATCGATTACTGCGTCGGGTGCGTGACTTTGCCGAAGTGCGGGCCAAGGGGCACATCACCAAATCGGTGGCGGATCTGGCACTCAACCTACTGGATGTGGATGAGCATGGTTTTGATCATCAGGACCGGCGATTGCTGTTAACCATGATCGAGAAGTTCGATGGTGGGCCGGTTGGGGTCGACAGTCTTGCAGCGGCGATCAGTGAAGAGCGCCATACCATTGAGGATGTGCTGGAGCCGTATTTGATTCAGCAGGGCTATATCATGCGTACGCCGCGAGGGCGGGTCGTGACCCGGCATGCGTATTTGCACTTCGGTCTGAATATTCCGTCGCGTTTGGGCGAAATGCCGGGCGCTAATGAATTCTCGAACGCGCTGGATGATTAATTAAGGCGTAATGAGTCGATTTTTTTGCCGTTTTTGATGTCACAAGGGCTGGCGCTGAAAATCCTGGGTCTTAAAGTCTAAGAAGAGTGAAAAACAGTGGTCTGGCGGATTGGCAACCTGAGGAGTAAGCACTAGAGTATGCGCGCGCAAAACAGGCTTGAGCCGTTCGCACATCGCTGTCGCGTTTATTACGAAGACACCGATGCGGGTGGCGTCGTGTATTACGTAAATTATCTAAAGTTTATGGAGCGGGCTCGAACCGAAAGGCTGCGGGAGCTGGGGTTTGCCCAGTCCGAGCTGGCAGGCGAGAACCTGTTATTTGTCGTGCATTCCAGCGAGGCGCGTTATCACGCACCGGCGCGACTGGACGACGAACTGTTGGTAACTGCGCAAGTAATAGAACTCAACCGTGCCAGCTTGCGTTTCAAACAGCAGGTCTGGCGGGCTGCGGACTCAACGTTGCTCTGTGAAGGGCAGTTTTTGGTGGCCTGTGTGCGCGCCGATAGTTTCAAACCCCGGGCCATTCCCGAAGCTTTACGTACGGCCTTTGCCGACGTGAGCGGCGCGGGTAAACATTTAGAGCAGGAGATAAAGCGTGGAAGCTAACGTCGTCGACCATTCCTCCATGTGGAGCTTGGTCAGCAATGCCAGCATTGTTGTGCAATTGGTAATGTTGACCCTGCTGGCCGCATCGGTTACCTCGTGGGTCATGATTTTTCAGCGCAGCACCATGCTGCGTGCCGGTCGACGTGCCCTGGAAAGCTTTGAAGAGCGCTTCTGGTCGGGTATCGATCTGTCCAAGTTGTATCGCCAGGCGGGCAGTAACCCTGACCCGGATTCGGGCGTTGAACAGATCTTTCGTGCGGGTTTCAAGGAGTTTTCCCGTCTGCGTCAGCAGCCAGGCGTCGATCCTGAGGCTGTCATGGAGGGCGTGGCCCGTGCCATGCGCGTGGCCATTTCCCGTGAAGAAGAAAAGCTGGAGCAAAGCCTGCCGTTCCTTGCAACGGTCGGTTCCGTTAGCCCGTACATCGGTCTGTTCGGTACGGTGTGGGGCATCATGAACTCCTTTCGCGGGCTGGCGACTGCACAGCAGGCCACGCTGGCAACCGTAGCACCCGGTATCGCCGAAGCACTGGTGGCTACCGCGATCGGTCTGTTTGCTGCAATCCCGGCTGTTATCGCTTACAACCGCTTTGCTGCGCGTAGCGAAACCCTGATCAGTCGCTACTACACCTTCGCCGATGAATTCCAGGCGATCCTGCACCGCAAAGTGCACACCAGCGAAGAATAAGCAGGTATTTTCCAATGGCTTTAATCGCTCGAGCTCGCAAGAAGCGCAAGCCGGTCGCCGAGATGAACGTAGTGCCTTACATCGACGTGATGTTGGTACTACTGGTCATTTTCATGGTGACGGCGCCCATGCTCAACCAGGGTGTGAAAGTGGATTTGCCCAAAGTCTCCAGCGAGGCTTTGCCGCAAGACAACAACACTCAGGTTCTGACTATTTCGATCAAGGCTGACAAGACCTACTTCTGGAACCTTGGCAGCGAAGTCGACACTGAAAAGCAGATGGACAAGGCCATGACCTTGCCGCAGATGACCGATGCCGTGACCAAAATCATTCGTGCCGGCAATGAGGGTGGCAAACACACCCAAGTCTTTATTCGCGGTGACAAGTCGGTGGATTACGGCGCGGTAATGGGTGCCATGGGCGGCTTGCAGAAAGCCGGCGTCGGTAACGTTGGCTTGATCACCGAGGCTCCCTGATGCGCGAACAGCGGGAGCCGTCCGCCTCTGAAAATTATTTTTGGCCTACAGTTTGGGCGGTGGGGCTGCACGTCCTGATTTTTGGCATGCTCTTCGCCAGTTTTGCCATGACGCCGGAATTGCCACCCTCCAAGCCGATTGTTCAAGCAACCTTGTATCAACTGAAGTCAAAAAGTCAGGCGACGACCCAAACCAATCAAAAGATTGCGGGTGAGGCAAAGAAATCTGCCGCACGTCAGACCGAAGTTGAGCAGATGGAGCAAAAAAAGGTTGAGCAGGAAGCCGTGAAAGCGGCAGAGCAAAAGAAAGAAGAGGCTGCCGAGAAAGCCGCAGAGGCCAAGAAGGCTGACGAAGCCAAGGCCAGCGAAGCCAAAAAGGCCGAAGAAGCTAAAAAAGCGGACGAAGCCAAGAAGGCTGATGATGCTAAAAAAGCTACCGAAGCTAAAAAGGCTGAAGAAAAGAAATTGGCTGACATAGCCAAAAAGAAATCTGAGGAAGAGGCCAAAAAAGCCGCTGAAGAAGAGGCGAAGAAAAAGGCCGCCGAAGAAGCCAAGAAAAAGATTGTCGAAGATGCGAAGAAGAAAGCGGCTGAAGATGCCAAGAAAAAGGCCGTAGCGGACGAGGCAAAAAAGAAAGCCGCCGAAGACGCGAAGAAAAAAGCGTCTGCCGATGCTGCCAAGAAGAAGGCAGTAGAAGCAGCGCGTAAATCGACCGAAGAGAAAAAGGCCCAGGCCTTGGCAGATTTGCTTTCTGACACGCCCCAACGCCAACAAGCCTTGGCAGAGGAGCAGGGCGATGAGGTCGCCGGTAGTTTTGATGACCTGATTCGTGCCCGGGCAGCAGAAGGGTGGGCTCGTCCTCCTTCGGCTCGCAAGAACATGACAGTGGTGCTGCAAATCGGCATGTTGCCGGATGGCACGGTAACTTCGGTTACGGTTGCCAGGTCCAGCGGTGACGGACCTTTTGACAGTTCGGCTGTGGCGGCGGTCAAGAATATTGGCCGTTTAACGGAGATGCAGGGTTTGAAGCCCAGCGAATTCAATCCTTATCGATCATTCAAGATGACATTCACACCTGAGGATCTAGCCTTGTGATTAACTTTTTTCGAGGACTGCTAGTCGTCGTCTGCTGCTTTGCAGGGATGGCAATGGCGGAAGAAAAGAACATTCTGGTCACCAGCGGTAGCGACCGGGCCACACCGATTGCCGTGGTTCCATTCGGCTGGCAGGGTGGTTCCGTTCTGCCGGACGACATGGCGGAGATCATTGGTAATGACCTGCGCAACTCGGGTTACTACGCGCCGATTCCAAAGCAGAACATGATCAGCTTGCCGACCCAGGCGAGTGAAGTCATTTTCCGTGACTGGAAAGCGCTGGGTGCCCAATACGTTATGGTCGGTAATATTGTTCCGGCGGGCGGTCGTTTGCAGGTGCAATATGCCCTGTTCAACGTGGCCACCGAGCAACCGGTTCTGACCGGCAGTGTTTCCGGTACTGCTGAGCAACTGCGAGACATGGCGCATTACATCTCCGATCAGTCGTTTGAAAAGCTGACCGGTATTAAAGGTGCATTCTCAACCCGTCTGTTGTACGTGACGGCTGAGCGCGCCAGCGCCAACAACACGCGCTACACTTTGCAGCGTTCGGATTACGACGGTGCGCGTGCAGTCACACTGCTGCAATCGCGTGAACCGATTCTGTCGCCGCGTTTTGCGCCAGATGGCAAGCGCATTGCTTATGTATCGTTCGAACAAAAACGTCCGCGTATCTTCATGCAGAACATTGATACCGGCCGTCGCGAGCAAATCACCAACTTCGAAGGCCTCAACGGTGCTCCTGCGTGGTCACCGGACGGTTCGAAGCTGGCATTTGTGTTGTCCAAAGATGGCAACGCTGAAATTTACGTGA
The DNA here is from genome assembly GCF_015377145.2 of Pseudomonas lundensis. Taxonomy (NCBI): domain Bacteria; kingdom Pseudomonadati; phylum Pseudomonadota; class Gammaproteobacteria; order Pseudomonadales; family Pseudomonadaceae; genus Pseudomonas; species Pseudomonas lundensis. The sequence continues at coordinate 3,435,012 of NZ_CP062158.2, read as the reverse complement.
TGAACCTGGCTTCTCGTCAGTTGACGCGCGTGACCAACAGCCCGGCTATCGATACCGAACCGTTCTGGGGTAAAGATGGGTCTACTATCTACTTCACCTCTGACCGTGGCGGTAAACCACAAATCTACAAAACCACAGTCGGTAGCGGTAATGCAGAACGCGTGACATTTATCGGGAACTACAACGCCAGTCCGAAGCTTTCGGCAGACGAAAAGACCCTGGTAATGATTCATCGTCAGGATGGTTTCACGAACTTCCGTGTCGCAGCGCAAGATTTGCAGCGTGGAAGCGTAAAAATACTCACAGATACCAACCTTGATGAGTCAGCTACTGTTGCGCCCAACGGCACCATGGTAATCTACGCCACCCGCCAGCAGGGCCGGGGAGTCTTGATGCTCGTGTCCATTAACGGACGCGTAAGGCTCCCTCTTCCTACCGCTCAAGGCGAAGTCAGAGAACCTTCCTGGTCCCCTTACCTGAACTGACGTGGTGATAGCTTTACGTTGCACTTAACACTTGGGGTTCATTAGGAGTTTTACGATGGAAATGCTGAAGTTTGGTAAATTTGCTGCGCTGGCACTGGCCATGGCTGTAGCTGTAGGTTGCTCGTCCAAAGGCGGCGACAATGCCGGTGAAGGCGCTGCTGTTGATCCAAACGCTGGTTACGGCGCAAACACAGGCGCTGTTGATGGCTCCCTGAGCGAAGAAGCTGCTCTGCGTGCTATCACTGTTTTCTACTTCGAATACGACAGTTCGGACCTGAAACCAGAAGCTATGCGCGCTCTGGACGTTCACGCAAAAGACCTGAAAGCTAACGGCGCTCGCGTTGTTCTGGAAGGTAACACTGACGCCCGTGGTACTCGTGAGTACAACATGGCACTGGGCGAGCGTCGTGCGAAAGCCGTTCAACGCTACCTGGTACTGCAAGGTGTTTCTCCAGCACAGCTGGAGCTGGTGTCCTACGGTAAAGAGCGTCCGATCGCTACTGGCAACGACGAACAGTCGTGGGCTCAGAACCGTCGCGTCGAACTGCGTAAGTAATTCGTCATGCGAACGTGCCGCCGTGCTGTAACTATTCTGACTCTCAGCCTCATGCCGCTTGCGGTTTGGGCTGCGGTTCCTGTGGTCGATGACAACTCTGGCTATAACAATAGCGGGGGGAGTTATCCGTCAACGGGTTACGGTGCGAGCGGCGCCTATGCCGGGGGAGGGGTTTCGGCCCCTGTCTCGGCACAGGGCGAGCTGTTCAACCAGTTGCAACAAATGCAGGAACAGATTGCACGCCAACAGGGTGTGATTGAAGTTCTGCAAAATGATATTTCGCGCATGAAGCAAGAAAGCCTGGAGCGATACCAGGATCTTGATCGGCGTATTGGTGCTGGCATTGCTCCTGCTGCCACGCCTGATAATTCGTCATCGGGTGGCAGCAATACCGCCGCCAGTAATACGGCCGCGCCTGCACCTCAGGCCGCCGCCAGTTCCGAGCCGGGTGATCCTGCGAAAGAAAAGCTCTATTACGATGCTGCTTTCGACTTGATCAAGGCCAAAGATTTCGACAAGGCCAGTCAGGCTTTCACTGCCTTTTTGCGCAAATACCCTAACAGTCAGTACGCCGGTAACGCGCAGTACTGGCTGGGTGAGGTGAATTTGGCGAAAGGGGATTTGCAGGCTGCAGGCCAGGCATTTGCTAAAGTCAGCCAGCTTTATCCCAAGCATGGGAAGGTGCCTGACTCTTTGTACAAGTTGGCTGATGTAGAGCGCCGTCTTGGCCATGCCGATAAGGTTAAAGGCATCCTGCAGCAAGTGGTGTCTCAATATCCGGGCACATCGGCAGCGCAATTGGCGCAGCGCGATTTGCAGCGCATGTAAGCTCTCAAACGCTTTCATCGAGAAACCCGCGCCTGTCGCGGGTTTTTTCGTTAGAATCCACGCCCTTTTATGAAATACGCTCTTCTGAGTACTGCGTTGGCAGATTCTTTGGAGTGCCTGACGGAGGCGGACAGCCTGTTTAGCTGTTACGCCCGTGGCGGATATGCAAGACACATTGAGAATTACCGAAGTTTTTTACTCGTTGCAGGGTGAAACGCGAACGGCTGGCTTGCCGACCGTTTTTGTTCGCCTTACCGGTTGCCCGTTGCGCTGTGGTTATTGCGACAGCGCTTACGCATTCAGTGGCGGCACTGTGAGACCTCTTGAGGACATACTCGAGCAGGTGGCAAGTTATCGTCCGCGTTACGTCTGTGTTACGGGGGGGGAGCCGCTGGCGCAGCCCAACGCAATTCCTTTACTGACGCAGCTCTGTGATGCCGGGTATGAAGTCTCCATCGAGACCAGTGGCGCGCTGGATATTTCGGCAGTTGATCCACGCGTCAGTCGCGTGCTTGATTTGAAAACCCCTGGCTCTAAAGAATCCCATCGTAACCTCTACGAAAATATCGCGTTGCTGACATCCAATGATCAGGTCAAGTTTGTGATCTGTTCGCGTGATGACTACGACTGGGCTGTTTCGAAGTTGATCGAGTATGGATTGGAGCGGCGAGCGGGCGAGGTGCTGTTTTCGCCAAGCCATCATGATTTGTCGGCCCGTGACCTGGCCGACTGGATCGTAGCGGACAACTTGCCTGTGCGTTTGCAAATGCAGTTGCACAAATACTTATGGAATGATGAGCCGGGGCGCTGAAATGACGGAACAATCGGTTGTAAGAGAGAAAAGAGCGGTCATTCTGTTGTCGGGTGGCCTGGATTCGGCGACCGTTGTCGCCATGGCTCGCGCCGAGGGCTACAGCTGCTACACGATGAGCTTTGATTATGGCCAGCGCCATCGTGCGGAACTTGATGCCGCAGCGCGTGTTGCACGTGATCTGGGGGTCATTGACCACAAGGTCATTGGCCTGAACCTGGACGGCATCGGAGGGTCGGCGCTGACCGACAGCTCGATTGACGTGCCTGAGGCGCCAAGTGAAGGTATTCCCGTCACCTATGTCCCGGCGCGCAATACGGTGTTCCTGTCGTTGGCATTGGGTTGGGCCGAGGTACTGGATGCCCAAGATATTTTTATCGGCGTGAACGCTGTGGACTATTCAGGCTATCCGGATTGCCGTCCCGAGTTTGTCGCGGCTTTTGAAGTCATGGCCAACCTTGCTACCAAGGCGGGTGTCGAAGGTAAGCCTTTCAGTATCAAGGCGCCTTTGCAAAATCTGAGCAAGGCACAGATCGTTCAGGCGGGCATACAGTTAGGCGTCGACTATTCGCTGACTGTTTCGTGCTATCAGGCCGATGACCAGGGCCGTGCATGCGGTAAGTGCGACAGCTGTCGCTTGCGTGCAGATGGCTTTGCAGCCGCCGGAATCAAAGACCCAACCCGTTATTTTTGATTTATTTCATATTTATTTTTAATCGGGTGTTGAATTCTCGTTAAAAATCAGTATTATACGTCCCACAACGAAGCGGGTCGTTAGCTCAGTTGGTAGAGCAGTTGGCTTTTAACCAATTGGTCGTAGGTTCGAATCCCACACGACCCACCATATCGCTACACCAAAACAGCCGGTCAGTACCTCAGGGTCTACCGGCTTTTTTGTGTCTTTAATTTGCCTGGAATGGACATACCTGCAACGGGTCGACGCCATCCAGTCGCGTCGTCCCGTTGGCGCTTGACGGCGAATTTAGCTAGTGCTTGCATCCGCCTTGCTGGGCGCTGGCAATCAACGCTTCGCTGAGCACTTGGGCGGGCGCCACTTGCACGCTTTGGGTATAAAAAGGCGGCAGCGTTTGCGCCAGTTCCGAAACGGCCTGTGCGGTGGTTGAGGCGGGCAACAGTACGTATTGAAAGTTCGAGGGGTAGCTCTGCGGTACGGGGCCTTCCATCGTTGATCCGTACGCCCCCAGTGTCATCACGGCCTGTGGTGTTGCGGGATCTGGGGCGTAAAGAAAGACGAATGTTCCGTATTTGGGGTGCGTCAGATATTGCTCGGCTTCGGCGCGCACTTCCGGTGACGGGTCATTCATGAGTTTCCAGCGCAGAACGGCGTAACCGCGCGTGGTCTCCATAAATGCCGTGCGGATGGGGGATTGTTTTTCACTCCCGCCCAAGCAGGTCAGCAAATTACCAAATGGATCAAGCAGCGCAACCGCGTTGAAGGCGCCGCCGTTGAGCTGGGCCTGTTGTGCAACGGCAATCAATGGGGCGCTCAGCTCGGCGCCAGGGTTGCGCGGGCTGGGTGAGACCGTTGTGAGTGCTTGGTCGCTCAATGCTGTTAGCGCTTGTCGTACGGGGCTGTTGGCAGGGAGGTCGGCGGGGTTTTTCAAGTGTGCCGGCTCGATGCCGCTGTTATTGCTGGACTCTCTGACGGTGTTCACGCTGGCTTCAAAAATGGATGACGTCAGGCAATACAACAACGAATCAATCGTCTGTCCTGCAAAGACCGGCGTGGTGCTGCCTGTAAAAGCACGGCTGAAGGGTGGTGCGACAGCGTAATAAGCCCAGCTTTTTTGCGCTTGTTCGCGTATGTGGAGGGGCAGAGTGGGGAAATCAAACGCGCTGTTGTAATTAATGCCCGCATAGGTATCGATTGCGCTGACGGCAACATTGAACCCCGCGGTGAGTAAAGAGCCTGCGCACATGGCGCACGGGTCGAGCGTTGTAACGATCGTGAGCTGCTGCGCAGGTGGCAGTTTGAGTGCGGCGGCGTTTTCGTAATACCAGTCCACCAATTGCCGTTCGCCATGGGCGGTAGGGTCGTGGGGTAGAAACCGGGTTGTGCCAGAGGCTGGCGGGTAGGGCATCAATACGTTGTTATGCATGGCTGCGATGATTTTTTTTGTGGCGTTATCAATGATGGCTCCGCCGACAGCAAAGGTTTTTTGATACGCCGCGTTGACTGACTCCGATGCCGCGACACCGACGGCTTCCTGCGCATTCGTGACTGTGGTCATGGCTTCAACTCCTGTTGGGTTGGATGCTGGCACGCTATTTCAAGTGCTGGGAAAACTCAGCGTAGCCGCTCACCCTGAGTCGGCAAACCTAATGGTCTATGCTCTCGCTTCGTTCCTCGGCTGAACCATTTGCAGTGATGTACAGCCCAAGTTGCGTGCATACCCGCTATTTACAGGAGGCTTACGATGAGCAAGAAAATGTTGGTGGTTTTGACCAGTGTCGAAAAATACCCGAACCTGCCGCGTGCCACGGGTTTATGGCTGGGGGAGGCGGTGCATTTCGTACAGAAGGTTGAGGCTGCAGGCTACACAGTCGACTTCGTCAGCCCTCAAGGTGGTTACACGCCGATCGACCCTCACAGTTTGGCCAAGGACATGGCAGCTGATATTGACTGGCAGTGGTATCACGATAAGTCGTTCATGAATCGCCTTGGCGCAACGCTCAAGCCAAGCGATATCAAGCCTGAAGACTACTGCGCTATTTACTTTGCAGGGGGCCACGGGGTCATCTGGGATTTCCCGGACAACGTTGAGCTGCAAACCATCAGCCGCGAGATTTATGAGTCGGGTGGAGTCGTGTCCTCGGTATGTCACGGGGCGGTCGGGCTGCTGAATATCATGCTCAGCGACGGCAAACTGCTGATTGAGGGGAAAAAACTCACGGGTTTCTCCAATGAAGAAGAGCAATTGGCCGGTTTGGCCGAAGTCGTGCCGTATTTGACCGAGACCGAGCTGGTCAAGCGTGGGGCCAAGTATGAGAAGGCGAGCCAGCCGTGGGCGGCTTATGCCGTTGCAGATGGGCGTTTGATTACGGGCCAGAACCCTGCGTCAGGTGGCGCTGTGGCTGAGCTTGTGCTTAAAGCGTTGAGCCAGTGAGTTAAGTTCTGCTGCCGATGCCTGGTGGCCTGCCAGTCATCGGCAGATTTGCCCTTGTGGCCCTGCAACACATCCCCTGCAAGACCTCCCCTGAAACATTAAACTTTTGAATCGCAAGCATATTCTGTAGCCTTGGCGAGCTGAATAGATGGTCCGTGCCTGATAACACACACTCTCCCGGCGGGACTCGACGGTCCGGAGCCGGTGGTACACTCGACTTTCGCGCAGTAGCGCCTGCAGGTCTTGCGAACATGACGCATATTTCCGAACGACTTCTGGTTCAAGCCCACCTTGATGCCAAGCAGCCTAAAGCCCTGACCCTGGAAGAAGAGGCTGCATTGCGTGCCGCCATCGCTGCCGAGCTCAAGGCGCAGGATGCGGTTCTGGTGGCTCATTTTTATTGCGATCCCGTGATTCAGGCGCTCGCCGAAGAAACAGGCGGTTGCGTTTCCGACTCGCTGGAAATGGCCCGTTTCGGTGCCGCGCATCCCGCAAAAACGGTACTGGTCGCCGGTGTTCGTTTCATGGGTGAAACGGCCAAAATCCTCACCCCTGAAAAGCGTGTGCTGATGCCGACGCTGGAAGCCACCTGCTCGCTGGACCTGGGTTGCCCGGTCGAAGCGTTTTCTGCGTTCTGTGACAAACACCCCGAGCGCACTGTGGTGGTTTACGCTAACACGTCAGCTGCGGTTAAAGCCCGTGCAGACTGGGTGGTGACATCAAGCTGTGCGCTGGAAATCGTCGAAAGCCTGATGGATAACGGCGAAACGATCATCTGGGGGCCTGACAAGCATCTTGGTCGCTATATCCAGCGCCAGACCGGGGCCGACATGTTGCTCTGGGATGGGGCGTGCATTGTCCATGAAGAGTTCAAGTCCAAGCAGCTCGAAGACATGAAGGCGCTGTACCCGGATGCGGCGATTCTGGTTCACCCTGAATCGCCCGAGTCGGTGATTGATCTGGCCGACGCCGTAGGCTCCACCAGTCAACTGATTGCCGCCGCGCAGAACCTGCCCAACAAGACCTTCATCGTGGCCACCGACCGCGGCATTTTTTACAAAATGCAGCAGCTGTGTCCTGACAAAGTCTTTATTGAAGCGCCTACGGCAGGCAATGGCGCGGCGTGCCGCAGCTGCGCCCATTGCCCGTGGATGGCAATGAATACGCTGGAACGTACGCTGGAATGTCTACAGAAGGGATCGAACGAGATCTTTGTCGATCCGGCGCTGGTGCCGCAAGCGGTTCGCCCACTCAAACGCATGTTGGACTTCACTCAAGCGGCCCGTTTGAAGCTGGCGGGCAACGCCTGAGTGTCGCTCTTGGGCGTAGGCACTGAAGGCGGTAGCTCACTCCCGTGAAGCTGCCGCCTTCAGGCGTGCTCTCAATTCATCATGTCTTTGATAGACCGCTCTTCATCCAGCAAATCACGTTGCCGAGCATCAATGCGCGATAGCAGCTGGAAGTTATTGGTCAGTTTTTTCGCCAGGTCCAGCTGTTGCAGGGCCTGACGGTAATCACCCACCAGTGCAAAGTACTCCGCCCGCGCCTGATGCAAGCCGATGATATTGCCCGAAAGGCCGCGGGTTTCAGCCACCGAGTACCAGACATCCGGGTCGTTCGGTCGACTCTTGAGCAAGGCTTCCAGTGCTTTATCTGCTTCGCCTGCTCTGTTCTGTTTAAGCAACAGATCGACACGCGCCTGATTGAGCGGGTAATTGCCCGGATACAGCGTACGCATCCGTTCGACCCGCTTTTGCGCATCGTCCAGTTGATTGCTGGCCATGTCGAGTTCGATCTGCGCCAGGTTGTACGTGATGTCGTTGGGCGATTTGTCGAGCAGCCGTTTCAGGTTGTCCCGAGCGTCCTTGAATTGACTGCCCTTGATCTGCGCGATGGCCAAACCGTAGCGGGCCACGTCGTTGTTCGGGTTTTCATCGAGTTGGACCCGGAAACGCTTGGCGGCAAGTCCGGGTGTTTCTTCGTAGTTGAGTTGCACCCGTGCGCGAATCAATTGATAGCGCAGGCTGTCCTCGGCGCCGCCGGGGCGGGCTTGTTCAGCACGGTTGCGGGTGTCTGCAATACGCGATTCGGTCACCGGGTGAGTCAGTAAAAATTCCGGTGGTTTGGCATCGAACCGGTATTGGCGCATCAGGCGCTCGAACATCGTCGGCATGGAGCGCGGGTCGTAACCGGCTTTCTCCAGATTAAGGATGCCAATGCGGTCTGCTTCCTGCTCGTTTTGCCGGGAGAAGCGTCGCTGCTCCTGAAATGCTGCGGCCTGAGTGCCCGCAATAGCGGCAATCCCGGCATCACCCGCCCCCGAGGCGGCGATGACGATGCCTGCCAGCAAGGCGGCCATCATGGGCAATTGCATGCGTTGTTGCGCTTCGACCCCGCGTGCGAAGTGCCGCTGCGACAAGTGGGCCAATTCGTGCGCCAGCACCGAGGCATACTCACCTTCGGTCTGCGCGTTGAGAAACAGGCCGCCGTTCACGCCGATGATTCCGCCGGGCGCGGCAAAGGCGTTGAGCTGGGGGCTGTTGATTAATATGAATTCAAGGCGCCGGTCCTGAACCTGGCTGGTTTCGACCAATTTATAGACGCTGGTTTCAACGTAGTCCTTGAGCTGCGGATCGTTAAGCTGCGAGACCTGGCCGCGCAACATGCTCAGCCAGGCGCGACCCAGTTTGTACTCTTGTTGAGGCGAAACAATGGAGGAGCTGGCATCACCCAACGACGGCAAATCGTCGGCGAAAAGCGGTGATGCGAGCAGGCAAGCGAGCGTCAACAGGGTCGGGCGCAGAAAATTCATGCACGAAGCTCTAGTCGATAAAGGGCTTACTGTAGCTGCACAGTGGGCTGGCGACCAGAGGCGGGTCAGCCTGGGGTATTCTAGTGCGCTACAAAATGCCTGAGGACGGGTAAATGACTGATGTGTTGGAACATGATTCGCTGCTGGACGCCAGCGGTCTGAATTGCCCGTTGCCGTTGCTCAAGGCGAAGATGGTACTCAATCAGATGAGCTCGGGTGCCGTGCTGAAGGTGATTGCGACTGATGCGGGCTCCCAGCGCGACTTCCGCACATTCGCGCGCCTGGCGGGGCATGAACTGCTCGGAGAGCAAGAGGATTCGGGCGTCTATCGTTATTGGTTGCGCAAGGCCTGACGCCCGGGCGACACCTTTTAAAAGGAATCTTGATGTTCAACGTGTTGCGTAACTGGATACAACGCTACTTTTCCGATGAGGAAGCGGTGGTGCTGGCCGTGTTGCTAGTGCTGGCGTTCACAGTGGTCTTGACCTTGGGCGGCATGCTGGCGCCTGTGCTGGCGGGCATGGTTCTGGCGTACCTCATGCAGGGGCTGGTGGTGGCACTGGAGCGCTTGCGCTTGCCTGGAGCGGTGGCCGTAGGGCTGGTGTTTGCGTTGTTCATGGGCCTGTTATTGCTGTTTATCGTGGTAGTGGTGCCGCTGCTGTGGCACCAATTGATCACGCTGTTCAATGAGCTGCCGGGCATGCTCGTCAAGTGGCAGTCGTTGCTGTTGTTGCTGCCTGAACGCTACCCGCATCTGGTCTCGGATGAGCAAGTGTTGCAGGCCATCGAGGTGGCGCGAGGGGAGATTGGCAAAGTGGGGCAATTGGCGTTGACCCTCTCGCTGTCCAGTCTGCCGCTGTTGGTCAACATCATGATCTATTTGGTACTGGTGCCGATTCTGGTGTTCTTCTTTCTCAAGGACCGGGCCATGATCGGCCGCTGGGTGCGCAGCTACTTGCCTCGCCAGCGTGCGCTGATTACCCGCGTGGCGCATGACATGAACCGTCAGATTGCCAACTACATTCGTGGCAAAGTCATCGAGATCATCATCTGCGGAGGCGTCACCTACATTGCGTTTGTCGTCATGGATCTCAATTACGCGGCATTGCTGGCCTTATTGGTGGGTGTGTCGGTGGTGGTGCCCTACGTAGGAGCGGTGGTCGTGACTGTGCCGGTGTGCCTGATTGCCTTGTTCCAGTGGGGCTGGAGCGATCAGTTCATTTACCTGATGGCGGTCTACGGAATCATTCAGACACTGGATGGCAACATTCTGGTGCCGTTGCTGTTTTCAGAAGCGGTGAGCTTGCACCCGGTGGCGATCATTTGCGCGGTGCTGTTGTTCGGTGGCTTGTGGGGCTTCTGGGGGGTGTTTTTTGCCATCCCGCTGGCCACGCTGTTCAAGGCGGTGCTGGATGCCTGGCCGCGCAAGCAGCAGGTTGTGGCGCCACTGCTATAGCCTTGCATTGCGGCGGGCATGAAAAAGCCCCGGCTCTTGCGAGTCGGGGCTTTTTCGTTACAGCGTCAGCTTACGCTTGAATAACCGGAATGTTGGCATTGGCTGCCGCTTCACGGAATTCAGCGATCTGATCAAAGCTCAGGTAGCGGTAAACGTCCGCCGCCATGGTGTTGATCTCAGCTGCGTACGCCATGTATTCCTCAACGGAAGGCAGGCGGCCCAGGATAGAAGCCACCGACGCCAGCTCGGCCGAAGCCAGGTATACGTTGGCGCCGTCACCCAGACGGTTCGGGAAGTTACGGGTTGAAGTCGACACCACGGTGGCGTTCGGCTCAACACGTGCCTGGTTACCCATGCACAGCGAGCAACCCGGCATTTCCATGCGCGCGCCGGCTTTGCCGTAGATGCCGTAGTAGCCTTCTTCGGTCAGCTGGTGAGCGTCCATTTTGGTCGGCGGCGACAGCCACAGACGGGTTGGCAACTGACCTTTGACCTTGTCGAGCAACTTGCCCGCTGCGCGGAAGTGGCCGATGTTGGTCATGCACGAACCGATGAATACTTCGTCGATTTTCTCGCCAGCAACGCTGGACAGCAGACGGGCGTCATCCGGGTCGTTCGGGGCGCACAGCACTGGCTCGTTGATGTCAGCCAGGTCGATTTCGATGATGTGCGCGTATTCGGCGTCAGCATCGGCTTCCATCAATTGCGGGTTGGCAATCCAGGCTTCCATCGCTTGAGCGCGACGCTCAAGGGTGCGTGCATCGCCGTAACCTTCACCGATCATCCAGCGCAGCAGGGTGATGTTGGATTTCAGGTATTCGGTGATCGACTCTTTGGACAGTTTGATCGTGCAGCCAGCAGCCGAACGTTCTGCCGACGCGTCGGACAGTTCGAACGCTTGCTCGATGCTCAAGTTGTCCAGGCCTTCGATTTCCAGGATGCGACCCGAGAACTCGTTGATCTTGCCCTTTTTCTCTACGGTCAGCAGGCCTTGTTGGATTGCCACGTAAGGAATGGCGTGAACCAGGTCGCGCAAGGTAATGCCAGGTTGCATTTTGCCTTTGAAGCGAACCAGAACCGATTCCGGCATGTCCAGTGGCATGACGCCAGTCGCGGCAGCAAATGCCACCAGACCCGAACCGGCCGGGAACGAAATGCCCATTGGGAAGCGGGTGTGGGAGTCGCCACCGGTGCCGACGGTGTCAGGCAGCAGCATGCGGTTCAACCAGCTGTGGATGATGCCGTCGCCCGGACGCAGGGAAACGCCGCCACGGGTCATGATGAAGTCAGGCAGGGTGTGGTGGGTGGTCACGTCGATCGGCTTTGGATAGGCCGCGGTGTGGCAGAACGACTGCATCACCAGATCCGCCGAGAAGCCCAGGCATGCCAGGTCTTTCAGTTCGTCACGGGTCATTGGGCCGGTGGTGTCCTGAGAACCCACGGTGGTCATTTTCGGCTCGCAGTAAGTGCCCGGACGAACACCGGTTACGCCGCAGGCTTTACCGACCATTTTCTGCGCCAGGGTGAAACCCTTGGTGCTTTCAATAGGCGCTTCAGGCTTTTTGAACAGGTCAGACGGACCCATGCCCAGTTCGGCGCGTGCCTTTTCAGTCAGGCCGCGACCGATGATCAGCGGAATACGGCCGCCAGCGCGGACTTCATCCAGCAGAACCGGGGTTTTCAGTTCAAAGGTGGTGATGACTTCGTCGGTACCGTGCTTGCAGACTTTACCAGCGTGCGGGTACAGGTCGATCACGTCGCCCATGTTGATGTTGCTGACGTCAAACTCGATAGGCAGTGCGCCCGCATCTTCCATGGTGTTGTAGAAGATCGGAGCAATTTTGCTGCCGAAGCAGAAACCACCGGCGCGCTTGTTCGGCACGTAAGGCACGTCGTCGCCGAAGAACCACAGTACCGAGTTGGTAGCCGATTTACGCGAAGAACCCGTACCGACAACGTCACCGACGTAGGCGATAGGGAAGCCCTGGCCGCGCATTTCTTCGATTTGCTTCATCGGGCCGATGGAGCCCTGGACGTCTGGCACGATGCCGTCACGGGCCATTTTCAACATGGCCAGCGCGTGCAGCGGGATGTCAGGACGTGACCAGGCATCTGGGGCAGGCGACAGGTCGTCGGTGTTGGTTTCGCCGGTCACCTTGAATACGCGCAGGCTGATTTTGTCTGCCAGGGTAGGGCGGTTTTTGAACCACTCGCCGTCAGCCCAGGATTGCACCACCGCCTTGGCGTGGGCATTACCGTTCTTGGCTTTTTCAGCAACGTCGTGGAAGGCGTCAAACATCAACAGGGTGTGCTTGAGCTGCTCGGCAGCCACCGGAGCCAGCTCTGCGTCGTCCAGCAGGTCAACCAGCGTGACGATGTTGTAGCCGCCTTGCATGGTGCCAAGCAGTTCAACAGCGCGCTTTTTGCTGATCAGGGGGGAGGTGGCTTCACCTTTCGCGAGGGCAGCGAGGAAGCCGGCTTTTACGTAGGCCGCTTCGTCAACACCCGGTGGAATGCGGTTGGTGATCAGGTCAACGAGGAATTCTTCTTCGCCAGCAGGCGGGTTTTTCAGCAGCTCAACCAGGCCTGCAGTTTGTTCGGCGTTAAGCGGCTGGGGAACGATACCCAGTGCTGCGCGCTCTTCGATATGTTTGCGGTAGGCTTCAAGCACAGTTATTACCCTCATCATTGGTCCCAAATGGGTGTCCGGGACGCTCATCCAGGAATGCAAGGCACTCATGCGCTGCGGGGCTTTATGAGCCGCTTAGCCAGAGTTGCAGAGATTCCCAACAGAAGCTGTTTTCAAAGTTTTACGCCTTGGGAACGGAGGGGTGGTGCACGTTGGTGCGGGCAGTTGCCTGGCAAGTACCCATCACCAACACCGTTCTTCAGGATCAACTGTGCTCGTGACGCTTTGAAAACAGCTTCTAACGGACATTGGCGCCTTAAAAGGCAGGCCGATTCTACGGGAAAAACTTGGTAAAGGTAAGTTAACCCCTGAAGGTTGAGGGGTGATCTGCGTTAGACAAAGGGCTAACATGCCCGCCTGTTTCGCTCTGCAGTGCTCTATTTCGCCATGCCCAACCAAACCATCAAGACTCCCTGTATCGGCCTGTGTTCGACGGTTTACGGCGACCTGGTATGCCGTGGATGCAAGCGTTTCCATCATGAAGTGATCCACTGGAACGGTTACAACGACGACGAGAAGCGCGCAGTGTGGATGCGTCTGGAGCAGTTGCTCGTGCAGGTGATGGCGGGCAAGGTTGAAGTGTTTGACCCACAAAAGCTGCGTGGTCAGTTGCTGGCGCGGCAAATTCGGTTTGTCCCCCATCAGTCCGAATATTGCTGGGCCTACCAGCTGATTGCCCGCGGGGCGCGGGTGATCAATCAGCTGGAAGCGTACGGAATGGTGCTGTTGCCTGAGTTTCGCGACTGGAATTTGCCCGAGCTGCGAGACGCCATTGATCGGGAATTTTTCCTGCTGTCCGAAGCCCACTATCAGCGCTACATCGCCCCCAGTTTCTTGAAAGATGCGCTGGGCAACTGATTAGCAGGTCAATGTTTGGATGCCAGTTTTTCCAGGTGACGGGTCATTTCTTCTGGCTTGAGCACCAAGATGTCACTTTTGAGTTTGTCGATGACAACTTCTGCGGTGTTACCGATCAGCGCCCCCGAAAACCCGGTGCGCGCCACTGTGCCCATGACGGTCACGGCAGCGTGTAGCTCGTCGGCAACCCGCGGAATAATCACATCGGCCGGGCCTTCCTCGACATGCAGGCGGCTGCCGTCAATGTCGTACTGTTTCTGGAACCCTTCGCACGCCTTGCGATAAATCGCCTCGTATTCCGTTTCAATCGGGTAGGCGGCTTCAACGGCGGCCAGCATGGGAGCCGGGTAGGCGCTGACCACATGCAGCTTGCCTTTAACCAGGCTGGCGATTTCAAAACCGGCGTCAACAATGCTCTTGTGCAGTTCCATGTGGTCGGCATCGTCATTACCCACGTCCACCGCGGTCAGCACGACACCGTTGTCCCAGTCCGTTGCACATTTAGCCAGCAATACCGGAGCCGGGCAGTAGCGCAACAGTTTCCAGTCTTCGGGCGTGAGCAAGAGTTTTTTCAGGGGGTTGTCAGGAATGTGCTGCTTGATCACCAGGCCGCAATTCTCAGCCTGCTGCGCCCGGATAATGGTCTGGTGCTTGCTCTCATGCCAGGACCGTTCGCTGCTGGCAGTAACGCCTTCGGCCCTTAACGCGTTCTCAAGGACGCTGAGCAATGCGGCGTGTTTGTCCTCTTTGTCGCAAATCAAGAGGTGCAGGGCGGCCTTGGTCTTTTCGGCGATTTGTTTGGCGCGCTTGAGGGCAAGGCTTTCCATTAACTCGGGTTCGATCACCACCAGCAGCTTGTTGATCTTTTGCATGGTCGAGGCTCCATGGAGGATTAAGTGCAACCACTATAGTTGCTCGCGGGTTGCCCGCGCGTTGATGCATATCAACCCGCCAGGCTGGTGCTGTGCCGTGGGCCCCGTATAATCGGCGGCTTTGTCACTCCAGTCTGTGTGAGCCTCATGCCTGTCACTTCTCTGCCTACTGCCGACTCGTCGCGCACCCTTCTTATTTCGGGAGCGTTCGCGTGATTCTTCCTGAAATTCACGAGTTTCTTGGTTGCCGAACGCCCGATGGCTGGATCGCGGCAGCGCTGGCCGATCAGGAAACCCTGCTCATCGATCATAAAAACTGCGAGTTCAAGGCTGCCAGCACGGCGCTGAGCCTGATCGCCAAATATCACTCCCATGTTGACCTGATCAACATGATGTCGCGTCTGGCCCGCGAAGAGTTGGTGCACCACGAGCAGGTCATGCGTTTGATGAAAAAGCGCAAGATCGAACTTCGCCAGCTGTCTGCAGGCCGCTACGCCTCAGGCTTGCGCAAAGTAGTACGCAACCACGAGCCCGTGAAGCTGGTAGACACGCTGGTGGTCGGGGCGTTTATCGAGGCGCGCAGTTGTGAGCGTTTCGAGGCGCTGGTGCCGCACCTGGACGAAGAGCTGGGCACGTTTTATTTCGGTTTGCTGAAAAGCGAAGCGCGGCATTTCCAGGGCTATTTGAAGTTGGCCTATCAATGCGGCGACGCCAAGGACATTGCTCAGGTCATTGAGCGCGTTCGCGACGCCGAGCAAGCACTCATCGAAAGCCCTGACGTTGAGTTTCGCTTCCACAGCGGCGTGCCTGCTCAGGCGTAGCCTTCAGCTGGCGCAGGCATCCCTTGCGTCAGCCCCTGTTTTTTTATCAAACAGCTCATTGCTACGAGTGGCGGACCCACCCCCGTCGGTCAGACGCCATTGGCATGAATAGATAGCTGGCTATTTATCGCCTTGACATTAGCTGCCTAGACAGTAATATTTTGAAACATTACTGCTTAAGCAGCTTCCTGGTGGCCGATGAAGCACTTTTCCCCCGATAACTTCCAAAATTGCACCCTGGGTTTGCTCTTGGGTCGTGCGGCGTTGCTCAAGGACCGCATTATTGATACGCACATGGAGCCGTATGGCATCACGGCTGCGCAGTTCAAAGTGCTGATCATCATGGCGCAGTTCGAGGTGGACACCCCGGCCGAGCTGTGTCGACACTTGTGCATCGACAGCGGTTCGATGACCCGCATGCTCGACCGTCTTGAGCAAAAAAATCTGTTGGTGCGTCAGCGCTCCGAGGCCGACAGGCGTCAGGTGCGGTTAGTGCTTACAGAGGAGGGGCAAGGGCTGGCCGATCAACTCCCGACCATCGGTGCCGCTGCCATGAACCAGTTGGCTGGCGCGATAACCCCGCAAGAACTGCAAAGTCTTGAACATATCCTGAAAAAAATACTGCTCGCCGCCGGTGACACGATCACGGTGCAGCGCCTGGGTGGAAAATGAGCGACAAAACCTTGCGTACGGGCTTGAGCCTGGTATTTGCGTCAATGGTGTTGGCTGGCTGTGCCAATTACCACGGGCTGAACCCCCAGGGCATCAGCCTTGATGCCCAACACTTGAAGGCCGGTCACTCCTTCAAAAACGTCAGCGTCACCCCCGCCGCCTGGCCCGAAAAGGAATGGTGGACGCGGTTGGGCGATCAGCAACTTAACAGCCTGGTTGCGCAGGCCTTGCGTGACAGCCCGGACATGCAAGTGGCCAGCGCCCGCACCCATCAAGCCACGGCTGCTGCCCGTTCAGCGAACGCGGCGCGGATGCCCACGCTGGATGCGAACGGGGATGTCACGCGCTCGCGCCTGTCTCGATCACACGATCCAAGCGGGCAGGGTGGACGTTACAGCACCGAGCGTGACCTTAATCTGACCTTCAATTACACCTTTGACTTGTGGGGCGGTCAGCGCGCTGCGTGGGAAGCCGCATTGGGCGAAGCCCGTGCAGCTGAAGTGGACGGCCAGGCCGCGCGTCTTACGCTGGCGGGCGATGTGGCGCGTGCCTACAGCAATTTGGGACATGCCTTCCAAGTGCGAGATCTGTCGCAAGAGGATCTGCAACGCACGCGAAAAATGCTGGACCTGAGCAAACGTCGTTTGGCTTCAGGCATCGACAGCCATTATCAGTTTCAACAAACCGAAAGCCTTGAGGCTAGCGCCCAAGAGCAACTGATTGACGCCGAGAAACAGCTCAATTCGGCGCGTATAGCGCTCGCGGTATTGCTTGGCAAGGGGCCGGATCGGGGTCAGGAAATCACCCGGCCCGATAGGTTGGCTCCGGGCGCCGTGGCATTGCCCAGTACATTGCCTGCGGACTTGCTGGGGCGTCGGCCGGACGTAGTCGCGGCGCGCTGGCGCGTGGAAGCGGCGAGTAAAAACATTGCTGCGGCCAAGACCCGCTTCTACCCCAACCTGAATTTAACGGCCGCAGCGGGTACTCAGTCGTTGCTAGGGGATGCGTTGTTCGGGTCGGCAAGCCGCTTCTTCAATATTGCGCCAGCGTTGACGCTGCCGATTTTTGATGGCGGGCGTTTACGCGCCGGGCTGGATGCGGAGGACGCCAATTACGATCTGGCGGTGGCGCAATACAACAAAACAGTCGTGGGCGCCCTTGGCGAAGTCAGCGATACCCTCGGGCAATTGGGGGCCACGGGCCGTCAGATTATGGCTCAACAGCGTGCCGCCGATATCGCGCAGGACTCCTACGACACGGTGTTGCAGCGTTATGGTTCGGGGGTCGGTAACTACCTGGACGTGCTCAGCATTGAACAGCAACTGCTTCAGGCTCAGCGCCAATTGGCTGATTTGAACGCGCAACAGATCGATCTCTCGATTCAATTGATGCAGGCCTTGGGCGGCGGCTTCGAGCCCGCTCACACGGCGTTGGCCGTTCCCTCCCAAGCCTCGCTGGCAGAATAATTTCAGGTAATGGTCATGGCCTCTGTGCAAACACCGAATGAAACGCAACACAACGAAAACGCGGGTGGCTCGCGTAAACGCAAACTCTGGCTGGGTGCCCTCGCGCTGCTGGTCGTGCTCGGTATCGTAGGCGTTTGGGCCTGGCACGAACTGTACGGCCGCTGGAGTGAAAGCACTGACGACGCTTACGTCAATGGCAACGTGGTTGAAATCACGCCTCTGGTGACAGGTACGGTGGTGAGCATTGGCGCCGATGATGGCGATCTGGTTCACGAAGGTCAGGTATTGCTCAATTTTGACCCGAGCGATGCGCAAGTCGGGCTGCAAAGTGCTGAAGCCAATCTGGCGCGTACGGTGCGTCAGGTGCGTGGTTTGTTCAGCAATGTGAACGGCATGAAGGCTCAAGTGGCTGCGCAAAAATCCGAAGTGCAAAAGGCTCAGGACAACTACAGCCGTCGTAAAAGTCTGGCTGCGGGCGGCGCCATTTCGCAGGAAGAGCTGTCCCATGCGCGGGACGATCTGGCATCGGCACAAAGTGCCTTGCGCAATGCCGAACAACAGTTAAATACCACCACGGCATTGGTGGATAACACCGCCGTCGCTAACCATCCCGATGTACTCGCGGCCGCCGCGCAATTGCGTCAGGCGTACCTGGAGCATGCGCGCACCACCCTGATTGCCCCAGTGACCGGTTATGTGGCGAAACGCACGGTTCAGCTGGGTCAGCGTGTCCAGCCGGGCACGGCGCTGATGGCCGTTATCCCGCTGAATCAGTTATGGATTGATGCCAACTTCAAGGAAACCCAGCTGCATAACATGCGTATCGGCCAGCCGGTTGAGATCGAATCGGACATTTACGGCAGCGATGTGAAATACAGCGGCTCCATCGACAGTATCGGCGCCGGTACAGGCAGCGCGTTCGCGTTGTTGCCAGCGCAAAACGCGACTGGCAACTGGATCAAAATTGTCCAGCGGGTACCGGTTCGTATTCATATCAATGCCGACCAATTGGCGCAGCACCCGTTGCGGGTGGGTTTGTCGACCGTGGTGGAGGTGAACTTGCATGACCAGAGTGGCCCGGTGCTGGCGCAACAGCCACCGCAAAAAGCCACCTTCACGACCAATGTGTATGAAAAACAATTGGCCGATGCTGAAGCCTTGATCGCGCGCCTGATTGACCGTAACAGTGCCGCCGTGAGCAATGCCGCCGCTGCGCGTTGATTCGCCAATCCACTGACCCCGTCGCTACGGCGGGGTTGCGCTCTCTGTTTTAAAGGATTTGCGATGAGTACAAACGCGTCTTTTACGCCGCCCAGCCTGCTGCTTGCCACCATTGGCCTGTCGTTGGCCACTTTTATGCAAGTGCTCGATACCACCATTGCCAACGTCGCGCTGCCCACCATTTCCGGCAACTTGGGGGTGAGTTCGGAGCAGGGGACGTGGGTCATCACTTCTTTTGCGGTCAGCAACGCGATTGCATTGCCATTGACCGGCTGGCTGAGCCGCCGCTTCGGTGAAGTGAAGCTGTTTTTATGGGCGACGATTTTGTTCGTGCTGGCTTCATTTTTGTGCGGAATTTCCACGTCGATGCCTGAACTGGTGGGCTTTCGGGTCCTGCAGGGCTTGGTCGCGGGGCCTTTGTACCCGATGACTCAGACCCTGTTGATTGCTGTGTATCCACCCGCAAAACGGGGGATGGCATTGGCATTGCTGGCGATGGTCACGGTGGTGGCGCCCATTGCCGGGCCGATTTTGGGTGGCTGGATTACGGACAGTTACAGTTGGCCATGGATTTTCTTCATTAATATTCCGATCGGAATATTCGCGGTCATGGTCGTGCGCCAGCAGTTGAAAGCGCGCCCCGTGGTTATCACCCGCCAGCCCATGGACTATGTGGGGTTGATCACGCTGATCATCGGGGTGGGCGCCCTGCAAATTGTGCTCGATAAAGGCAATGATCTGGACTGGTTCGAATCCAGCTTCATCCTGATGGGTACCGCGCTGTCAGTGGTTGCACTGGCGGCCTTCGTCATTTGGGAAATGACTGACAAACACCCGATCGTCAACCTGCGCCTGTTCGCCCATCGCAACTTCCGTATCGGAACGCTGGTACTGGTATTGGGGTATGCCGGCTTCTTCGGTATCAACTTGATTCTGCCGCAATGGCTGCAAACCCAAATGGGTTACACGGCCACTTGGGCCGGTCTGGCCGTTGCACCTATCGGCATCTTGCCGGTGGTGATGTCTCCGTTCGTGGGCAAGTACGCGCATAAATTTGACCTGCGACTGTTGGCGGGGCTGGCCTTCCTGGCGATTGGCCTGAGCTGCTTTATGCGCGCCGAATTCACCAATGAAGTGGATTTCCAGCACATCGCAATGGTGCAACTGTTTATGGGGATTGGCGTGGCGCTGTTCTTTATGCCGACGTTGAGCATTTTGATGTCGGATTTGCCCCCACATCAAATTGCCGACGGGGCCGGGCTGGCTACATTCTTGCGTACATTGGGCGGCAGTTTCGCGGCCTCATTGACCACGTGGATCTGGATTCGCCGGGCGGATCAGCATCATGCCTACATGAGTGAAAGCATCAGTACGTACGATCCAATTACCCGGCATACCCTCGAAAATCTGGGGGGTGCCAGTACCAAGGCCTACGCTCAGATGGATCAAATCCTGACCAGCCAGGCGTACATGCTGTCGACCGTGGATTACTTCACGATGATGGGCTGGATGTTCATGGGCTTGATTTTGATCGTATGGCTGGCCAAACCACCCTTTGCTGCCAAGGCGGGGCCAGCGGCCAGCGGGCATTGAGACACTTTTAGCAGGGATGAGGCGGGGATAGCCGAAGGCCGCGACGTACTGGGTCTTGGCCTTTGGCGACGCCGGTCAGTGCTCTGTCGGCGAGGCTCGGGTGGTTCAGGGGTGCGTGGCAGCTGGCAATGTCAGCTGAAAGTCGAACGGCGTGAGTTGCATGCCTTGCTCATCCACTTGCAACACCCAGCCTTGACGGTCCCAGTCGCCGAGCACAATCCGCTTGGCGGCCTGCTCACCAATCTGCAATTTATGAATCGCCGGTCGATGTGTGTGGCCGTGGATCAAGGTGTGGACGCCGAACTGCGTCATGATCCGCGGAACCTCTTCAGGGGTCACGTCGACAATGTCGTTGGCTTTCATGCGGGTCTGGGCGCGGCTTTCGCTGCGCAATTTACGCGCGAGTGTGTGGCGGGTGCTTACTGGCAAGTGACGCAACACCCACAGTGTTACCGGGTTGCGCAGGTAGCGTCGTAAGCGCATGTAGGCTTCGTCGCGGGTACACAGACTGTCGCCGTGCATCAGGAGCACGGGTTCGCCGTAAAAGTCCACGACGCTTGGGTCTTTCAGCAGGGTGCAGCCGGCCGCTTTACAAAAGGCCCGGCCCAATAAAAAGTCACGGTTGCCGTGCATGAGAAACACATCAGTACCGCCATCGCTCAGGGCGCGCAGTGCGTCACAGATCGAGCGCTGGTAGGGCGTCATTGCATCGTCGCCGATCCAGGCTTCAAAAAAGTCGCCCAAGATGTACAGCGCCTGAGCCGAGCGCGCGCGCCCGGTCAGGAAATTCAGAAACGCCCGGGTAATGTCCGGGCGCTCCTCTTCCAGATGCAAATCTGAAATCAGCAGTATCACTCAACGATCTCGGCTTTCTCGATGATCACGTCGTCTGCAGGTACATCCTGGTGGCCAGCTTTGGAAGTGGTTGCGACAGCTTTGATCTTGTCGACAATGTCCTGACCTTCAACGACTTCGCCAAACACTGCGTAGCCCCAGCCCTGAACGGTCTTGCCGCTGTGGTTCAGGAAGCTGTTGTCAGCCACGTTGATGAAGAATTGAGCAGAAGCAGAATGCGGCTCCATGGTGCGGGCCATGGCTACCGAATACTTCTTGTTCGGCAGGCCGTTGTCGGCTTCGTTCTGGATGCTGGGACGCTTGTCTTTCTTTTCTTTCATGCCCGGCTCAAAACCGCCGCCCTGGATCATGAAGTTGCCGATGACACGGTGAAAAACGGTGTTTTCGTAGTGGCCGGCTTTTACGTATTCGATGAAGTTGGCAACCGTGATCGGCGCTTTTTCAGCGTTCAGTTGCAGCACGATGTCGCCGTGGTTGGTGGTCAGTTTTACTTTTGACATGGTGTTATCGCTCTATCAGAGAATTCGTCGGGCCCGGAGGCGGTATGGGTCGCCCCAACCCCTGAGCTGGCTGGGTAGAAACAGCCGCGGGGCGGAGTTTAGCGTGCTCGCGCGGCATTTCGATGCGGTTTTTACGATATGGGTACTAAAAGCGGCGATTTCAAATGCTTTGATTGAGCGCCTGCTCTGTCAGTGGCTTGACAGCATCGGCTATGATAGGCGCTTTGATTTAGTCGGCCGACCCAGGCCGCGCACTCGTTATGTTCAAGGATCCTATGAGCAAGCCCACTGTCGACCCCACTCTGAATCCAAAGGCTGGCCCAGCTGTCCCGGCCAATTTCCTGCGTCCAATCGTTCAGGCTGACCTTGACTCGGGTAAATGCAAACAGATCGTGACCCGTTTCCCGCCCGAGCCCAACGGTTACCTGCACATTGGTCACGCCAAATCGATTTGCGTGAACTTCGGGCTGGCTGAAGAGTTTGGTGGCGTCACGCACTTGCGTTTTGACGACACCAACCCGGCCAAGGAAGACCAGGAATACATTGACGCCATTGAAAGCGATGTCAAATGGCTGGGCTTTCAATGGTCCGGCGAAGTGCGCTATGCCTCTCAGTATTTCGACCAGTTGCACGAGTGGGCGGTTTACCTCATTAAAGAGGGCAAGGCCTACGTCTGCGACTTGACGCCTGAACAGGCCAAAGAGTACCGCGGCAGCCTGACCGAGCCTGGCAAAAACAGCCCGTTTCGTGACCGCGGCGTAGAGGAAAACCTCGACCTGTTTGCCCGCATGAAGGCGGGTGAGTTCGAAGATGGCAAGCGTGTGTTGCGTGCCAAAATTGACATGGCCTCGCCGAACATGAACCTGCGCGACCCGATTCTGTATCGCATTCGTCATGCTCATCACCATCAGACGGGCGATAAGTGGTGCATCTACCCCAACTATGACTTCACCCATGGGCAGTCTGATGCCATCGAAGGGATTACTCATTCGATCTGCACCCTCGAATTTGAAGGTCACCGTCCTCTGTATGAGTGGTTCCTCGACAATCTGCCGGTGCCGAGCAAGCCTCGTCAGTACGAGTTCTCGCGCCTGAATCTGAACTACACCATCACCAGCAAGCGCAAGCTCAAGCAGTTGGTTGATGAGAAGCACGTCAACGGTTGGGACGACCCGCGCATGTCCACGCTGTCGGGATTCCGCCGTCGTGGTTATACCCCCAAGTCGATCCGTAACTTCTGCGACATGGTCGGCACCAACCGTTCCGACGGTGTAGTCGATTTCGGCATGCTGGAGTTCAGCATCCGCGACGATCTGGATCGAAGCGCGCCGCGTGCCATGTGCGTCTTGCGTCCGTTGAAGGTTGTGATCACCAACTACCCGGAAGGTCAGGTTGAAAACCTTGAGCTGCCTTGCCATCCAAAAGAAGACATGGGTGTGCGCGTGCTGCCGTTCGCGCGCGAAATCTATATCGACCGGGATGACTTCATGGAAGAGCCGCCAAAAGGTTACAAGCGGCTTGAGCCTGCGGGCGAAGTGCGGCTGCGTGGCAGTTATGTCATTCGCGCGGATGAAGCAATCAAGGATGCCGAGGGCAATATCGTCGAGTTGCGTTGTTCCTACGACCCGCAAACCTTGGGTAAAAACCCGGAAGGTCGCAAGGTCAAAGGAGTTGTGCACTGGGTGCCGGCTGCGGCCAGCGTTGAATGTGAAGTGCGTCTTTATGATCGTCTGTTCCGTTCGCCGAATCCTGAAAAGGCTGAAGACGGTGCGGGTTTCCTCGAAAACATCAACCCTGGCTCGCTGCAGGTCCTGACCGGTTGTCGTGCTGAACCTTCTTTGGGGAATGCACAGCCTGAAGACCGTTTCCAGTTCGAGCGCGAAGGTTACTTCTGCGCGGATATCAAGGACTCGAAACCGGGTCGTCCGGTATTCAACCGCACCGTGACCCTGCGCGATTCTTGGGGTCAGTGAGTCAGTTTTAAGGAAGTCGTCGTGCTAACGATCTACAACACGCTCACCAAGAGCAAAGAAGTCTTCAAGCCGCTGGACGGCAACAACGTGCGCATGTACGTGTGCGGCATGACGGTCTATGACTATTGCCATCTGGGTCATGGTCGCAGCATGGTTGCTTTCGACCTGATTACCCGCTGGTTGCGCTTCAGTGGGTATGACTTGACCTACGTACGCAACATTACGGATATCGACGACAAGATCATCAATCGCGCGGTCCAAAATAATGAGTCCTTCACGGCGTTGACCGAGCGCATGATCGCCGCGATGCATGAAGATGAAGCGCGGCTCAATATCCGCAAACCGGACATGGAGCCGCGTGCCACGGACCACATTGCCGGCATGCACGCGATGATCCAGACCTTGATAGACAAGGGGTTTGCTTACGCGCCGGGCAATGGTGACGTGTACTACCGCGTGGCCAAATTTATGGGCTACGGCAAGTTGTCGCGTAAAAAGATCGAAGACCTGCGTATCGGTGCGCGCATCGAAGTTGATGAAGCCAAGGACGATCCGCTGGATTTCGTGCTGTGGAAAGGCGTCAAGCCCGGCGAGCCTAGCTGGGAATCGCCGTGGGGGCCGGGTCGTCCGGGGTGGCATATTGAATGTTCGGTCATGTCTACCTGCTGCCTGGGCGAGACGTTCGATATTCACGGTGGCGGCAGTGATCTTGAGTTTCCGCACCATGAAAACGAAATCGCCCAGAGTGAGGCGGCGACGGGCAAGACCTACGCCAATGCCTGGATGCACTGCGGGATGATTCGCATCAATGGCGAGAAGATGTCCAAATCCTTGAACAACTTCTTCACCATTCGTGACGTGCTGGAGAAATATCATCCGGAAGTGGTGCGCTATTTGTTGGTGTCCAGCCATTACCGCAGCTCGATCAACTATTCGGAAGACAACCTGAAGGACGCGAAAGCAGCGCTTGAACGTTTCTACCATGCGCTCAAAGGCTTGCCAAAGGCTGAGCCAGTGGGTGGTGAAGCGTTTGTAGAGCGTTTTACTCAGGTGATGAATGACGATTTCGGTACGCCGGAAGCGTGTGCGGTCTTGTTTGAGATGGTCCGTGAAATCAATCGCCTGCGTGAAACTGATCTTCAGGCGGCGGCTGGCTTGGCGGCTCGTCTCAAGCAGTTGGCGGATGTGCTGGGCGTTTTGCAGCTTGAGGCAGACGATTTCTTGCAGGCAGGCGCTGAAGGCAAGGTCGACGCTGCGCAGGTAGAAGCTCTGATCGCGGCGCGTTTGGCGGCACGTGCGGCAAAAGACTGGGCCGAATCCGATCGTATTCGTGATCAATTGACCGAAATGGGGATTGTGCTCGAAGACGGGAAGGGCGCAACCACCTGGCGTCTGGCTGACTAGTTAATCGCCGTACCAACAAAAGCCCGCTTCGTGCGGGCTTTTGTTTGTCTGGAAAGTTATCGCCAACAAAAACGGCACCCGAAGGTGCCGTTGGCCTCAATGGATTGAGCGCTTAGCCGTGCAACGTCTCGGCGGCGTACAGCGTGTTCTCAAGCAGGCAGGCACGCGTCATCGGGCCTACGCCGCCCGGAACGGGGGTGATCCAGCCTGCGCGGGGCAGGGCGGTCTCGTAAACCACGTCACCCACTAGCTTGCCATCCGCCTGACGGTTAATCCCGACGTCAATCACGATGGCGCCTTCCTTGATCCACTCACCTTTGACCAGGCCCGGTTTGCCAGCGGCCACCACCACGAGGTCGGCGCGGCCGACATGGCCAGCCAGATCTTTAGTGAAACGGTGGGTGACGGTCACGGTGCAGCCTGCCAGCAGCAACTCCATGGCCATTGGACGCCCCACAATGTTGGAGGCGCCAACGACGACGGCATCCATTCCGTACAGGTTTTGGCCTGTGCTTTCCAGCAGGGTCATGATGCCTTTCGGGGTGCAAGGGCGCAGGAGCGGGATGCGTTGTGCCAGGCGCCCGACGTTGTAGGGGTGGAAACCGTCTACGTCTTTGTCAGGGCGGATGCGCTCCAACAGTTTGGAAGCGTCCAAATGCTCTGGCAGCGGTAATTGCAGCAGAATGCCGTCGATGTTCGCATCGTCATTGAGGCGGTCGATCAAGTCGGTCAGGTCTTGCTGTTTGGTATCGGAAGGCAAGTCATAGGCTTGTGAAAGAAAGCCTACCTCTTCGCAGTCTTTACGCTTGTGCGAAACATAAACCTGGGAGGCAGGATCGCTGCCGACCAGAATCACTGCCAGACCAGGAGTGCGCAGGCCTTGCTCGTGACGCTCGGCAACACGTTTGGCAATCTGCTGGCGCAGGCTGGCGGCGATCGCTTTGCCGTCGATTAGTTGTGCAGTCATTACGCGTGATTAACCATCGAAAAGGGTGGAAAAAGGGCGTGCATTCTCGCATGCCATGGCGTGAGGGCAAAGGCGCTTGGTCTGCTTAATCCCCTAACCCCTTTATATTTCTAAACTTTTTTTAAAAAAGAGTTGACGACCTACCGACTCACCTATAACATTCGTCGCACTTGTCGGGCACAGCCTAGCACTGGTTAAGAAGGTAGAGCGAAGTTGATGTCTAGCTTGGTGATACTGAAAGCACTTAGTTTGTAGTCGTCACAGAGTACAGATTAATAAGGCGCCCGTAGCTCAGCTGGATAGAGCATCCGCCTTCTAAGCGGATGGTCGCAGGTTCGAGTCCTGCCGGGTGCGCCATTAGGCAGCTTTGGCACAAGTAGGCAGTACAGGCAATATGGTGGGCGTAGCTCAGTTGGTAGAGCACGGGATTGTGACTCCCGTTGTCGAGGGTTCGATCCCCTTCGTCCACCCCATATTTAGAAAGACGCCAGATTAATAATCTGGCGTCTTTGCTTCAAAAGTTTGAAATGCGGATGTGGTGGAATTGGTAGACACACTGGATTTAGGTTCCAGCGCCGCAAGGTGTGAGAGTTCGAGTCTCTCCGTCCGCACCAAACATGGTTTCGCACAGTCTCGCTGACTTTCGCGAAACCCTTGAAATAACCCGCCTTGAGCGGGTTTTTTCTTTTGTGGCGTTTCGCTTTCTTTCGCCACCTTCCCAACATTTTTAGTACATTAGCCAGTCCATCGGTAATTCGAGCACTATGGTGATGTACTAATGCCCCTCACTGACACCGCTGTCAGGCAAGCCAAGCCCCGTGACAAAGACTTTACTCTGAGTGATCTCGACGGCCTTTCGCTGTTCGTGGCTGCCAACGGCAAGAAGTCCTGGCACTTTCGATTTAGCTGGCACGGCAAACAACCGCGCATCTCTCTTGGCACATATCCCGAAATTACCCTCCGTGAAGCCCGTGAACTGCGGGATCAGGCGCGTGCGCTCGTTGCAAAAGGCATTGATCCGCGGCTAGAGCGCAAGCAGGCCCGACACGCTGCTGGTGCCGAGGTCGAGAACACCTTCGAAGTTGTGGCCAACAAATGGTACGACTTCAAGTCTCCGCGCCTGGTGGCTGCCGTGAAGGGGGGCGCGGCGCAATCGCGTAGGTATTTGGACAAAGACCTGATACCGATGCTGGGCAAAATCCCCATCGGCCAAATCAAGCGTGCCGATGTACTAGCGGCAGTACATCGCGTTGAAAAGCGTGGCGCGCTGAATGTGGCTGAGAAGTGCCGCACTTGGCTGAATCAGATTTTTCGCTACGCCATAGCGCAGGGTCTGATCGAGACCAACCCTGCGGCAGATATCGATATTGTTGCCGCCGTGCAGCCGCCAGCGAAACACAACCCTTTCCTGAAACGCTCGGAACTCAAACCGTTCCTGCTGGACCTGCGCAATTTCAAAGGTTCGGTATTCACTATGCATGCGATCAGGTTATTGCTGCTGACAGGCGTTCGCACGGGTGAGCTGAGAGCGGCAACACCAGATCAGTTCGATCTGGACGCCGCACTGTGGACAGTGCCGGCTGACAACGTTAAGCAGTTGCGCAGCCGGGTTAGAACAGAGGGGGATGTAATACCGCCGTATCTGGTGCCACTGTCGCGGCAGGCGGTAGAGGTGGTGCGTGCATTGAAAGGCATGACCGGTGAGCACTGTCGGTTGTTGTTGCCCGGGAGGAATCACCCGAACACACCGATGAGCGAGAACACGGTAAATAGCGCGATCAAAAAAATGGGATATGAAGGCCGACTGACCGGGCACGGAATACGCGCCACGCTTTCAACGGCCTTAAATGAGATGGGATACAAAGAGGATTGGATCGAGGCTCAGCTGTCCCACGCGGGGGATAACAAGGTGCGCAAGACGTACAACCATGCGGAGTACGTGGAACAGCGGAGAGTGATGATGCAGGAGTGGGCTGACTTTCTCGATGCGGCCGAGGCCGCCGATTAAGCGCGGTGCTCACGTGCCGCCATTTGATCATTGGCCCATTGCAATACCTCGGCTTTAACCCAGCGCACTGAGCGCGTGCCGAGGTGCACCTTTTTCGGGAAGGCGCCTTTATTCACCATGTCGTAGATCTTCGTGGTCTTGAAGCCGGTAATCTTGATCACCTCGGGCAGCGCGATCAGTTCGGTTGGTTGGGTGTTTTGAGTGTTCATAGAGATACCTCGCCATGCCGGTTACGGCTGGTGCGTTGAAATTCGGAGGGTGGGGTTATTGCTGCCGCTTGAAGTCAGCGCACCGCGCAATGACTGCGCTTGCGTCGCGCTGAATCGGCGGCATGTTCTTGAAGGCAAGGGCACAGCAATCGCTGCGTGCCTGCGGGCAGGGGCAAAAACATGGCGCCTTTTGGGTGGCTATCCATGGGCTGCATCAATAAATTCCCTGTGTTTAGGCACTGCGAATCACGTAAATGACAATCGAATACCCGGACACAATCCAAAGCGCGGTACCAGCGAATGCGCCTACCAGGTGAGCGTCAGAGCCGTTATCGGTTAGCGGAGGGATAGCCAGGCAGAACCATGCAACGCTGGCGATCAGGTAAAGCGTGACGATCAGCAGGAACAAACAGAGCTGTTTCGTGCCGAGAGCTTGAACTGAGGGCATAGAAAATCCTTGCCTGCCGAAGTGGGGCGGGCTGAATGGGGCTTGAAGGTGGGTATTGCCGCGCTGAGCGGCAGGAAGTGGGTCAGCTGATGGCTTTCTTGATCGCGGCGCGCGCGTCGAACAAGGCGTAGTACAGGCGGTGGAAGATCGCGCAGCTCGGGTCTTCGTGATCGTCACCGCCGTGCTCGAAGATCCCGTCGATAGTCCCGCTGTAGTTGCTGGCTATCTGCTCGCATTCGCTTGCTACCTGGGTAAGCGCCGTCAGTGCTTTCAGCAATTGCTCGCTGTTGGCGCGCTCCTCCCGGCCAATATCCCAGAATCGCTGACCCCAGTGATTCGTCGGCGGCGGGTTCGTTTTCTGAGCGCCAAAGGCGAGGGCACCGATGATTGAGTCACACAGGTCACGCTTATAGGCGTTATCACCATCGATGCTCAGGCCGCGTCGGCGTAAGGAGCTTACTACTTCATTGTCATCAAGCCCTTGATCCTTGAGAACGATGTCTTCCTCGGGTTTGCCTGGGGTATAGATCACAAGTGCGATCTTGGCTCCGGGCAGGCAGTGCTCGCTGACCTTAACGAGCGCGTCATTGGCGACTTGGTGGAAGCGCTGAAGAATTGCAGACATAGAAATACCTCGCCATGCCGGTTACGGCTGGATAGTTTTTGGAGTGGGGGTTGGGCTTGAAGCAGAAGGTTTAGCGCTTCATAAACGTCATCCAGTGCGTGTTCACACGCTTACCGGACTTATGGCCGAAGAGTGGCTGATGATCAGTGAGTGCAAGTATTTCGCTCACTTTGACCTGGGTTTCGTTCCACTTGAAAATTAACGTGCCATCGGTGGCCAACACGCGAAAGCATTCCGCAAAACCCTTCGACAAGTCGTCGCGCCAGTCATCGGTGAGCAGGCCGTACTTGGCACGCAGCCAGCTATCACGCCCGGCGCGGGTCAGGTGCGGCGGATCGAATACCACCAACTTAAATGCGCCGTCAGCGAAGGGTAGGGTGCGAAAGTCCATGATGACGTTGGGCTCTACGTTCAACACGCGGCCATCACACAGAACGTTCTGCTCGTCGCGAATATCGCCGAAGAGGGCGCGCTGGTCACTCTTGTCGAACCAAAACATTCGGCTGCCACAGCACGGGTCGAGAATTTTGGCGGCGGCGGTCATAGCGTTGCCACTCGGCGTGCCCAGCTCACGCAAGGGCCGTCTTCACTATCGAAGATCCCAAGCAAAAACCACTCATGCGCGGGTGCTGTCGGTGACCAGCCTAGGCAGTGACACGCGCCGTCGTCATACGGATGATGGCCCTCCATATCAGCTTCCATGTGCCACTGTTGCAACTCCAAGCGCTGCTCCGCAATCCACGCTTTGAATGCTGCGTAGTCCTCGTCGAAATCAGGTAAGTCAGGATGGCTCCACCATCCGTCAGCGTCGCGTACAACAGCTCACGGTTGAATCAATACAGTTTCTTCAGGCATGACTTCGTCCTCGCCGCTGCAGCGGCTAATCTATGGAATTTGGCTTTGATGTTGCGTATTTGTGGATGAGACCTAAAGTAGGCCTACTCGATGTAACTACTTGGTCAAACTGGAGTATTGTTTCGTGCAATACGAAAAACAGATGTCGTTGACGCATCGATACAGGGGTCACACTGTTTATTTGAAATTCTATTGGATGAAGCCCAACGATAGCGTTCCTGCGGCTGTACATATTGTCGATGCGAGCGATGTGTCTGGTTTCGGCATCACCGCTGCCGAATTGGGTGGGAAATGGCCTGATTATCAAAGCTCTTTAGCCGAAGCGGTAGGGGCAGCGAATAGATTCATTGATAGCCAGTTAGGTTGAATTAATTATTCGGCAAGCGACGCTCAACCGCTTCGGCTTGGCGCAATTTGCTGCATTTGGTGTGGTTGCCATGGGCGCGTGACCTGTTGCATTGGTCGCACATGACGTTCAAGTCCAGCGGCCGCATGGGAGCACCGCGCAGCCTGACTGTTCGGCGTAGGGCGGTCATGCTGCCTCCTGCTGGACATCCGGCTTTTGGATCAGCCCAAGGCGAACGCCTTCATCGCGAACAATTAAGATGTCGTCGCCATAGCCCCAAGGATTCTCGAAACCCTTATCCATGGTTGGCTGGAAATATCCATAGCGCATCGTCTTCCCGCTGAGTACGAACGCACCGATGGATCCGACCAGGCTTTTTAGGGTGCCTCCGTGCGAGAAGCCATCCCAGCGACTTTCCTTAAGAACGTTGATGCGGGCACCGGTGTAGTCGTCAAATAGCCAGACGATGTTGCGGCGAGCGTTGAGGGTTATGTACGCATCGTGCCCTGCGCCCGTGTTACGAAAGAAGCACCGGCCGCAATTAGAAATAACCCTGATGAATTCGTTCGCAGCGATGATTCGGTCTAGGCGCAGTTGTCCCATAGTTTTGTGTTCTGTAGGCATTGGGAGTCCTTGCCGGGCCATGCCCGGGAGGTAGTGAGATCGTGGAAAAAGCCCAAGAGGAATTGGATGCAGGGGCAGTGGCTCAATGTCTCAAACCAAACCGAGGCATTGCCAAATGAAGCGACTTATTGCAGACCTGATGTACCACGTCCTGACCGAGCTATTGAGTCAGTTGCTGATTCGTCTTGCTGAGTGGGCCGGGGCGGTGCCTTGGCTTTGATTTGTGCCGCTTTCGCCTGATGCTCGCCTGAGCTGGCGTGATTTGTTGAAGTGGGGTATTTGTGTTCGGCCCGGCATGGAGCCGGTAAAAGGAGTGGCAATGGCTTTCGCGTTTAGATACTCAGGTCAGAAACACAATGACGCTCTTCTTGCTCTTGGAAATATTCGAATTGGGACGCTTCACGACTTCAGAAGAATCGAGCACAAGCGAGGGATTGCAGATGCCAACGAGGGAACCAAAAGTGTTTCGCATCACATCCCTTATGCCACTGAAAAGGATGTAGGAAGTATTCACCTCGAAGCTTTGAAGCGGTTCAACGTCATTGATTTAGGTAACTCAACGGACGTGGTACTTCAAAATATTCAGATGATCCAAAGCTTTGATCATCCCGATTGCTTCGTCCATTGCGTGTCGGCCGATTATTCAAAGGGAGTCTTGGATCAATTTGAAGGTGCGGACTCCTGCGTTGAAATTGCCGATCTGGAAGGGTTCTATCAGCGCTTAACTAGCACTTTAAATTCCCACGTACCTGTACAGCTTTTAGCTATATCAATGGTTCAGTATATGCAGCGGAATGAGGATTGGAATGGACGGGACTGGGGTGTTCATCCGGCCCTGATTAAGGAGCCCGAGTTTTCTAAGCAAGTGGAAATAAGAGCGATATGGCGCCCGAAGTTTGGAGGTGGAATCTCTCCAGTCGTGATCAATGACATCGGACTGATCGAGTTTTGTAAGGCTAGAGAATTGCCTCTATGATGAGCTCCTCGCAATAGGTGAGGGCTGGTCAGGCTGTTATGCGCTCGCCTATCACTTTCGTGGTGAAGGTAACCGAGTACTCGATTGTCAGCTCGAATAAACCGTCGCAGGTATCGCACTCCATGTTCTTGTCGCCGTAGTCCTCGGTTTCAATGTGGATCACGGTGGCGCAGTGCGGGCATTTGCATTCGTCCAGATTGCGATAATCCCACTCGTCATAGTCGCTCTCGGCGACCTTGGCCAGCGCTGCTGCCTTCGCAACGGCGTCTACTGCGTCTTGGCAAGGCTTGCAGGTGAAGCCTTCAGGGTGGCCCCACGGTGTTTCCGTTAGCTTAGAGCGGTGAGTACTGCATAGGCGGCAGACGTTATGCTTGTCGCACACCGAGTAGCTGTATTTCTCACCACTTCCGTTGCACTTTGCGCAACCAGATACCCAGTACCAGGCGCCATCGATTCGCTCGGCGTACAGCCCTACTTCTGGGGGATCAAGCCGAACCTCTGGCAAACCGTTGGCATGCGGCTTGCCGTGTCGAGCTTCATTCCAGATGTTTGTTTTCCCCGAGCGCAGGCGCTGCGTCCATTCGCCGGGGATTTCCGGGATTAGGATCTTCGTGTTCTTGTCCATGAATTATCTCCAGTCAAGCGCCGCCCTCCGTGACCGGTGGTGGCAATTTTAGTACGAGTGGTATTTGATGGCAGCCTTAGTCAAAGAAGGGTAAGCCGGTGAAGCTAAAGGAGCGTGGAGCACTACTAGCAGGTATGACGTTGCTGAGCGTTTGGATTGCATTGCTCGGAACGTCACTGCTTTGGATGGTAGTTGGCATTTGCAAGTACTACGGCATGGAACTCAAAGGTGGGGATTGGGTGCAAGCAGCTGCTTCTCTGACTGGGGTTGGCGCAG
This sequence comes from Pseudomonas lundensis, assembly GCF_015377145.2. Lineage (NCBI taxonomy): Bacteria > Pseudomonadati > Pseudomonadota > Gammaproteobacteria > Pseudomonadales > Pseudomonadaceae > Pseudomonas > Pseudomonas lundensis. The sequence goes on along the minus strand of NZ_CP062158.2, from coordinate 3,402,053 downwards.
CTATCTTCATTGCCAACTCTCAATTTCGTCGTGATGCGTTGGCAGAAAAGAATAAGAAAAAAGTCGCCTTGGCTGCTCTAGTTAAGATGGCGGAAGTCGCAGGCGTTGAAGTGAATCATCTCTATATGAATGCATCGCCAAACAATAGAAGCCCGATGCATTTGGAGCGGGTTAGAAGCATGGAGAGATCCTTCATGGCAGTGGACATACTCAATCTTCCGGATGCGAAAATGGTTGAATACGTCCTACAGATTCGCAGCATGCTGGAGTACTCAGCGCAGCAGATGGAACTAGCGCACAATCTGATTGATGCTCAAGCTGCTCATGCCGCCTACGAGTCTTTAATCGCAACCAGATTACTGATCAACGGCGCAGCATTGAATCTTCGAAGGCTGGTGGAATAATCTCGTCGCCCGGGTCTTTCTGGATGGCGAGAAGGCTTTTATTGCGGAATTCCCGCGCCACCTTTTCTGTAGGTTCGAAAACGTGGCGCGGCGGATTTAGCAGCGGCTGGCAATTGGCGGAACCCAGCGCATGCAGGTGATGAATCATCAGCGTCATCGCCTCGCCCTGCTCAGAAATGCCTGACCACTGCATCAGGTCGGCCAGTGCCTGTCGGGTGCCAGGGCGAACCCTGAGCCTCAATTCTTCTTCGGCATTTTCCACGCGCTTCTTGGCAGCCTTGGCCGACCGTTCCTGTACCGTTTTGGCCATGGCCTACCTCTTCTATTCCGCTAGCTGGCAATGCCAACCATGTTTGACGTTTGCGTTGCTGGATGCGGGCTATACGTCTCACACGTGGCTGCCGAAGAATGCGAACACCGTCAGCGTCAGGCTGATGCGCAGTGCCCAGTCCCGCAGGAAACGGCCGAACTGTTTCACATCGAACTGATCTTTCTTGGCTTCCAACTCGCGAGCATGAGCGGTCGCATTGTTGTGGCCGAAGCGCTCCGTGATGATCTTGCCCGTGGCGCGCTCGATCACTTCAAAGGTGTTGCTGCCAGTCGGCTTGACGATGAAGCGCGGAGCCAATGGCGGGGCGATGACGTTTGGCTTCTGGTAGAAGTCGGCAGTGGCTTGGCGTGTGCGTTCGCGCAACCCTTCGAGAATGGCGCGGCGCTGGGAGAAGGTTGGGTGCATGGTCGATCCTCGACAGGGTTACGGGTATTCGTCAGCACTCGGGGCCTGGCATATATGCCGGTGGGCGCGCAGGGGAGTGCTGACGAATAACCGCAGGATTGAAAAGCCCGGTCGAAACCGGGCTGTGAGCTGCTCTACAAACGCCGCCGTATGTAAGAGCGAAGCGTGTAAATCGTGTTAATTGCCCATGGCTGCAAATCCTCCGTTCAGGTGTGCACTGCGGGCGGTAGCGCGGCAGCGGTGTGATGCAGGTGTCCAGCGTCTGCTGGGTTGGCTTCCGCATCGGTCTGTATTCAGGTTGTAAAGTCGGAGTACAGACCGATGCGGCCTGGGGATGTGGGGCCAGGCGCTCGGGCAGTCTTCGAAAGGCTGTCGTAGCGTTGGTTGATGCGGTTTAGCCAATCAGCTCGACAGCTTCGGCGCGGCGCACTAAACGCATTTCAGCGCTGCGGCGTTCCGATGGCCTGCGATCACGGCGGGCCAATTGGTCATCTGTGGCGGTGTGCATGGCGATCAGGCCAGCCAGCAGCAGGCACAACGGGGTGATGATCTGGCGGCGCATGGCTTCGGCGACCAGCGCGCCTTGGCGGTGAACGCCAAGCTTGAACATGGCGTTGGCCAGTCGCTTAACCACGGTGCCCGGCGCAATGCCGAATACCCGGGCGATCTCTTTGGCGGTGAGCCCTTGTGCGACCGACAGAACAAATTGCAGCTCACGCGGCGCAAGGCCACGGCCGAGGTGGCCTTTCCATGCGCCGTCTACGATTGTCGATTCCATGATGTGTACTCGGTTGTTTTCCCAATGCACCCGGTTAGCCAGGTGCATCAGTGAAAGTGTCCGTTTTTAAAGAGCTCTCATTGCTGAGCCAGTCGGTCCCCGTGAGGGGGCTGGGGTCAGGTTTCCCCCTGGCCGTGGTAGCCGGTGAGTCTCCGGCTTGTTGCCGGTTTGCTCCGGCGATGGAACAAACAATACCAATGGCAATATTAATTGTAAATGCCAATGGTAATAATATTTTCGATGGGCATGAAAAAACCCGCACTTGGCGGGTTTCTATCTGGGCCGGATAAAGGCTTTCAGGTGCAACGCTTGACGCTAGCCGTTAGTCGGCTGTCCGAAAAGCGCTTCTTGCCAAGCATGTTCACCAATGATTGCTACCGGGCTCCCTGATTCGCGCAGCTCAACGGCTCTCATGATTTTTAAGCCATAACTGCTATGGCGCCATTGATCATTCCCAACACTTCCTACCACCAAGTAGTGAGTTTTTTTATTGATCCCGCTACCAATCAGCCCTCCACGTTCCTCAATAAGCGCCTGGCAGTCCTTGCGCGGCCCGTAGGCCATAACACCCGTGAAGACGAACAGACGTTCTTGCCAAACTATTTCTGGAATGGGCATGTTGAAAGGGAGGTCGTTCGGGGCGGTAAAGTTATTTTCGTTGGCTCTTTTCACGGCTTTTCCTTGGCAAAGGCTCAGGCCTGAGAAATTTTGCAGCATTGCCAAAAGCTCTCTCGACTCTTCGGCATCCAGAATTCCATCGGAAAGCATGTTTGATAGGCGGCGATAGAGGATGTTGACGACAGGGTCTTCTAAATGCAGAAGATTTTTAGCAATCCAGTCTTCAAGAAAAATGGCCTCTTTCAAGTTGACTACACCGTCCGAAACAATTCCAGCTGCCAGACCTACAAGGGCGTCGGCAGAGCGCCTATCAATGCGGTCCTCATTGAAAAAGCGACTGTTCTGAAACTCCTGATACAAGTCCACCATTTAAAGCTCCTTCTTCAATGTTGTTATTCTCGGAATCATTCAAGATTTTGCGAAGGTCTGGAGTGAAGGTCACGATCATATGAGTTTTTACACATTTGATAGTTACGTCTGCGTCCAGGTTGATGCTCAAGTCTTCCCCGCGGAGCCCCTGCCACTGAGCTAGATAGCGCAAGGAGCCGAACTTTTCGCGCTTAACCAGAGTTCGATCGCTCCCACCTTTCCAGTTCAGAGGAGGGAGCTCTCCGGCCAGTGTTTTCGAAGCCAAGTTAGGGTTCTGAATGGCAAGCTTTCGACCAATTTCCCAGGTTTTTATCAGTCCAGAATCTGGACCTTCCCAAGTCTCGTGCCAGCTCAGGTTAGACCTTACTGGCTCTGCATAGGATCGCTGAATTAGTCGGTTTGTCTGAATTGATTCAATCTGGGTCATTCAAGGGTCCATCCTGCAGATTTTTTGTTAGAGCTTCTTCACATCCCAAGCCAGTAGGACGCGAGCATGGACGTACATGCGCTCCAGTTGTTCGCCATTTAGATCAATCGGGCGGTAGATCGGATTGTCAGAAATCATTGACAAGGACTTGCCGGTGATTCGCTGCAAGCGCTTGATAAAAAGATCACCGTCGAGTGTGAAAACATAAATGGCGTCTGTTTTGATTTCAGTAATGCCGCGATCAATCAAAAGGGATGCACCATCGCTGAAAGTGCCTTCCATGCTGTCGCCGTCGCCAGTGATGATCGCCAGATTCTCGAGTTTTGAGTAGTGGACTCCCCGGCGTGCGAGCCAGTCCAAATGCACAGTAATGTCACGTATCACATCAATGTGTCCGTCTGGCGCTGTTATGCCTCGGCCCATAGACGCAGAGACATCGAGCCGGGGGATGGTCACGTACCCCTCGCTGTCGGGCTTTCTGATGAAGTCGACAGTGATTACGTTTTCTTCTTTGGCAGTCTGCGCACCGATAGCCTGGGCGATTTTGGTCATTTCTTCGGCAAGGCGCTCACTGAATGCGGAGACATCTACGCCAAGAATTTTCGCAAAGCTTGCGGCCACTGCAGCATTGAGCGGGTTAATACCGTTCAGGTAATGGCTTACGGAGCTCTGGTTCATTTCCAAAGCATGAGCAAGCTTCTCTTGGGTTAAACCAAGCTCATTTTTCTTCGCGTTAAAGATGGCCTTGAGACGCTGGCACTCTTCTTTCTTTTCGGGGGGTAGCGGCTTTTTGCTCATGGCCGAATCCTATGCCCATCGGTAATAAAGCATCAAATGCCATTGGCATTTACATTTAAAAATGCCATAGGTAATATCTCGCCATGAAAACCATGGAGAGAACTCCTGTGAAAAGAACCCACATCACTCATTTTGCTCAGGAGCTTGGGCAATGTGAGGCGGCAGCCTTACTCAAAATGACTCAAGGCGCGCTCAGCAAAGCTATACGCCGTGGCCGGGACGTATACGTCACCAAGCACGCAGATGGCTCGTACACGGCGGAGGAGGTGCGTTCATTCCCTTCGCAGAGTCCAACAAAAAACCAACCACCTGAAGCTGTCGCCGTTTGAGAAATCAAGAGGGCCAGCTTGGCGTGCCTAGCAATTATCAATCCTTCCGAACCCACTCAACAGCACCTCGGATTAGCTGTAAATCCATCCAGTTACCAAATCGCAGGCAAAAAAAAGCCGGTGGCTAGACCGGCTTCTTCACAACATATTACGGGGGCCATTATGTGCACCATTTGTTCATCGCGCAACACCGCTGACGTGATACATCGCCTTGCACCATTACTCGCCACGACTACCGCACAGGAGGCCGTGTAATGGCCCGTATACGAACCATCAAACCCGAGTTTTGGACCAGTGAACAAGTGATGGAATGCAGCCCTTTGGCGCGCCTGTTGTTCATTGGTGTCTGGAATTTCTGCGACGACGCGGGCAACCACCCAATGTCAGCCAAAACGCTTAAGGCTCTGGTATTTCCCGGTGACGACATTACCTCGGCGAAGGTAGGCGAGCTGCTCGTCGAGCTATCCACGAATGGGCTTATCGACCTCTACGAGGTGTCGGGCAAAGAGTACCTGCACGTCAACGGCTGGAAGCATCAGAAGATCGACCGGCCAACCATCAAACACCCTACATATCGACTGACTGTCGACGCTGACTCGGAGGACGCTCGACGAGCACTCGCCGAGGACTCGCATGAGCCTAGACGAGACCTCACCCCCGGAAGGGAAGGGATATATAAGGGAGAAAACCCACCCAACGCGCACGAGACGTTCGACGCTCGTGAAGTAACCGCCATGACTCTGGATTGGTTGCCTGATCCCCAAGCGCTGAAAACCTACGCCATGCACATCGGTCTTTCAGTCGATCTGTTCACCCCGGCAGTGATTGCCCTGTTCACGTGTCACTACGAGCCGAAGGGTGTGGTTAACACCCAGGCTGAGTGGGTAAGCATGTTGGTCAAGTGGGTGCAGCGTGATCAGGTCAAGTCAGCAGGCTCCAACGTCAGCCGCTTCCCGGTGCAATCGCGCACAGATCAAAACTTCGAAGACGAAACCACTGACTGGCTGACTCAGGAGGCCACCCTATGAAACACGTTTCAGTCACTGCCACCGGCCTGTGGGCCAAGGTACAAACCGGCCAGTTCATTGCTGCCGGTGAAAGAGAAAACGTCCGGCCTGCCGCGGGAGTTTCCGAAGCGACGGCCAAGGTCATCAACGGTCTTTTTCGCGAACTGCGCTCAATCTTTCCTGCGTGGAAGCAGGCGTGGCCGGACATGGCGACCTACAAAGCCGCTAAGCAGCAGTGGATGCAGGGGTTCCTCGAAGCGGGCATTTGCAGTACTGAACAACTGCGGTTTGGACTGATGCGAGCGCGTCAGGCTGCCAAGGACTTTGTGCCCAACGTGGGAGTATTTATCGATTGGTGCACGCCAACGGCGGAAATGCTGGGACTGCCGAAGCTGGTCGCTGCTCACCGCGAGGCTTGCCGCAACGCGCACCCGTCTATGGCAGGACAAGCGCAATGGTCCCATGACGCGGTGTGGCATACGGCCAAGGAGTGCGGGTTTGAAAATCTCAACCGTCTTGCTAATGACCTGAGCATCAAACTGTTTGAGCGCAATTACACGATCACTGTGCGCCGTGTGCTGGCAGGTCTGCCGTTGCAGAAAATGCCGCTGGCCTTGCCTCCGCGCACTATCGAGCGCAGCGCCCCTGAGGTTGGCAACAACGCGTTGGCGGCATTGCGAGCCATGCGTTCGGGAGGTGCAGCACATGCCTAACCCAAATCTGGCCCCGGTGGAACCGAGTGCTTATCGCTGGGCCGTTCACTGCTGCGCTCACAAGCTGGATTTGAGTGCTGGCCCTGACCGCGCCGTAGCCTTGTTTGAGCATGAAAGCGTGGCCCACACCTTTGGCCGCCTGATGTGGCCAACCACTTACGAGGTTGTCGACCGGCAGCCTCAACCGGAAGGTGCCCTGTGAACACCAAAATAAAAACCCTGACCGTGAAACTGTCCGATGCGGAGATTGGGCGCAATGCCAAGCTTGAGCACGTGCGGGATTTGCGTGATGCCGGCCATCCTGCGTTGCATTTTCGGTATGGCAAGAACCGCACCCGAGGCTCCTGGTACTTGGTCAATAAACGCCGTTGGCACCGTATCGGCGCGTTCCCGGACTTGAGCGCCAAGCAGGTGCTGGCTGCGTTGCCCTCTGTGCGCCTGCGGGTTTCGGCTGATGCTGGCTCGGCTATTTCGCAGTGGGCGACCACGGGTGAACTGCTCACCTGGTATGCCGATCGCATGGCCCGTGACCGCAATCTGTCGGCCAAGCGAAAGAATACCGGCGCCTCAGCCATGAAGTGCCATCTGCTGCCGCGCCTGGGTGATTTGCCGTTGGTTGAGGTCAACAAGGCGGCGCTCGACAAGCTGCTGATGTGGCCACTGCAAGAAACCCTTTCAATCGATTACGTGCGTCTGGCGTTCCAGTTGCTGGCTCTGGCGTTCCGGCAAGCGTTGGCGCTGGGCCTGATCACGTCCAATCCGATGGCGGGCATCAAGTTCAAGGACTTCTCCAAGGCCAAGGTGAGCATCAAGCCGTCTCGGTTGCGCGGCGTGCAGTTGCAGGACTTGCTCGGTGAGTTGAAGCAGGTGATGGGTAGCGACCCGGCTGACGCCATGCTGGCCCTGATGATGCTGTGCCACGGCACGCGCATTGGTGAGACCAGGCAAGCGCGCTGGTCGCATATCAGTCTGGCAGAGGGTGAGTGGTTCATTCCGGCTGAGCACACCAAAACCGGTGTTGAACATCACCTGCCGCTGACTGAGCAAGTCCGCAATCTGTTGATCCAGTACCGAGAAAATCAAATCGCCCGCGGCTATGACGGCCAGTACCTGTTCCCGGCGCGCAATGGCAAGGCGCTGAGCGAAGGGCAGGCCAGTGCTGTGTTCACCCGGTTGGGAAAGGGTGAGTGGACCAGTCACGACCTGCGCAAGTTGGCTCGCACGGGCTGGGCAGTTCTCGGCATCGACCATCTGATCGGTGAGCTGCTGATCAACCACGCGATGGGCCACAACGTGAAGGTGTACATCCAGTCGGACGTGATGAACCGCAAGCGTGACGCGCTGGAGAAGTGGCACGCGCATCTAGATCGGAAGGGTTTGAACCTGATCCACGGGCAGACAGGCGTTAGATTCAAAGAATCCGGTAATACGCTGGAGGCCGCTAACGGCGTGGCATGCATCACCATTCAGAAATCAACCATAGGCGAGGATTAAAAATGATGATTTTGCTTGAGAAGCGCACACGCCTCGCCGTGAATCCTGATGATGTCAGCTCAATGAGCGTCGGTACTTCGAACGGCTACGCGGTGCTTGAGGTACGAATGAAGAGTGGTGAGAAGCACAGAATCAAGGACACCGCTCATTGTTCAGATGGCGACAACATTTTTGCGCTTCACAAGCAGTTGCTGGAGGCTAAGTGATGGGGCTTTATAAAGACGTAATGGGCACCCTGGTACGTGTGCTTGCTGCAGACAACATCGACAACTCAACCAAGCAAAGCTGGCAGAAACTGATTGATGCCGAACTGCGCTCAGGTGGGCAGGGCGCTGGCATTTCGGTGCGGGACAAGTTCGACTATGACTGCTGCCTGTATGCGCTGCTGCACCGTGAATTGACCTCGGCCCACTGGGATGTGCTGGTGGCGAAGTACTCGACGCACAAGGCCAACAAGGTCGCGGCAATAGGGCGGTTAATCAGCCGGATTGCCTCACCAGCACCGCAGCTATTCATCTATAAAGCTGTGACTGCCTGGGCCATTCCGAAGCTTAAGGGCGTTCAGTCTGGTAAGCGCTCAACAGACATGATCGTGCTGCCTGCCGAGTTCTATGACATGAACACTTGGGATCTTGAAGCATCGCCTGAGCGCACTCGGAGAGACTGGAGGGCTGGTATTGGTAAGCGTCTGGAGGCACTTGAAGAAGGGGCTGTTATCCATGCCACCGAGATATTTGACGTAGAGGAAATCTTTATTGATGCCGCTTGACTGATTCGCCGACTCGCCGTAAATTAACCCCATCATGTCGATTTTGCGCGTTATGAGGATCGACCAGTAAAAGCCCTGCCATTGAGCGGGGCTTTTTGCTTTCTACAGTTCACTGAGCCCTGGCATTTGCCGGGGCTTTTTCGTTTTCGGTCCCATGCCTGTCTCTTTGCTCCAAGCGGATGACAGAGTCATGGAGGCCGGATTTATTGAGGACCGCAGATGAACACTGAGCATCAGGCTCTCGCCGATGTGCCCCTATGGCTATTGGTTTTGTTGAGCATGGCCGGTTTGTCCGGGGAAATGTTGCGAGCTTCAGGCACTGACCTGGGGCTTCGGCAGATTCTGCAACGTGTTGCTCTGCGCTTTCTTGCATCAGGTCTGCTGGGCATGGCAACGCTGCTGCTCGCGCTGGCAGTATGGAGCAATCTGTACCTGGCCGCAGGCTTGGGCATTGTCATTGCGGTGATTGGTGCCGATGTAGCAGGTGGTCTCTATACCCAGTTCTTGGCGAAGAAAGCTGGTATCGACACTCGTAATTCTTAACGTGGAGAGGACCGCATGTTCAAGCTCGAAATCGGAGTCGATGATGGCCAACTGACTAAATCAGCGATTGAGATGCAGCGTCGTCATATCCCGTTTGCACTCGTCTTAACGGCCACTCGCTTGGCCCAGCGGATCAAAAAAGGCGAGTTGGCTGTGATGCGCAAGCGTCTCGATAGGCCGACCCCGACCACGTTGAACAGTTTGTTTTTAAAAGCTGCGACCAAGGCAAAACCCGCGCGAGTGTATTTCAAGGATTCTTGGACTTCAGGGATACCAGCCGATACGTATTTACAACAGGCAGTTTTTGGCGGAGTGCGACCACATAAGCGGTTTGAGAAGTCTCTGATAGCCCAGGGCATCATGAAGTCAGGCCAGTATGCATTGCCCTCAAAGTCGTTTCTCAATCAGTACGGCAACGTATCCCGGGGCACGATGACCAAGGTCTTGTCTGGCTTGGGCGCCGCTGAAACAACCAGTGGCTTCAAGGCAAATGCTACGAATAGTAAGCGCAGCATGGCTAAGGGCAACAGGCGCTACTTCGGTGGTGTAGTGGGTGATGAGTCCGGTGTGTGGGAGCGCATGAATACCAAGTGGGGTGCCGCTGTTCGACCGGTATTTGTCTTCAGCGATGGCGCTCCTGCATATCGCACCATCTTCCCGTTCTTCAAGATCGCGGAAAATATCGCTAGAGCCCATAGAACTCAGGAGTTCAACGATGCTTTGGCTCAAACCCTGGCAACTGCTCGTCCCTGATGCGTAGCAATGGGTCCTCCTGAGGGGGTGGGGGCATGGGGGTAATTCGGGCCCCGCTCTTACGTTATGTACGAGAATTTTCAGAGGTTGGTTGTTGTTTAGTTATGGCCAATACATCAATCACACGACAGCCGTTCTGGCTAAACAAAACTCGCATGGCCGAAAGCTTGGGGATTTCCGTTCAAGCCTTTGACAAATGGGGCGTTGATGCCGTCGCGAAAGTCGGTCGAGAGTCGTTCTATGACGTGCGCTCCGTTCTCGATAACCGACTTAAGCACCAAGGTGTGAAGCAACAACCCACCGGACCTGATGGCGAAAACCTCGACCCACTCATTGAGTACCGCCTGTTGCAGGAGCGACTGCGTTTGACTGGTGCTCAGGCAGATGCACAAGAGCGGAAAAACAAGGTTCAGGATAAAGACTTGGTCCCGGTCGGTTTTATGGTTTTTGCCCTCGGTCGTTTGTCCGCCATGTTGGGCTCAACACTGGACACCATTCCCAAGAGTTTGAAGCGCAAGCACCCCGACATTGCCATTCGGCATTTGGAGGCGCTTGAGCGCGAGATTGCCGTTACGCGTAACGAGGCTGCTGGGTTATCCGAAGCCATACCGGAGATTTTGGATGACTACATCGCCACCCTGGATGAGGGCGTTGGCTGACGCCGTTCGACGGGGACTCAATGCACTGTACAAAGAGCCGCCACTGACAGCGGTGGAGTGGGCCGACACGCATTTCTATCTGTCGTCGGAGTCCTCCTACCAACAAGGCCGCTGGGTGACGGCCGCGTTTCAAGTGGCGATCCTCAACGCGATGGGCAATGACCTGATTCGGGTGTTCAACCTGCACAAGTCGGCCCGCGTGGGTTACACCAAGATGCTGATGGCCAACATCGGCTACAAGATTCAACACAAGAAACGCAACGTGTTGAGCTACTGCCCGACCGATCCCGACGCTGATGAGCTGATGAAACGGCACGTCGACACGATGATCCGCGACGTTCCGGTGTTGCTGGCCCTGGCACCGTGGTTCGGCCGCAAGCACAGCGACAACACACAAGACGCCAAGCGCTTCGATAATCAGAAGATGCTGTGGTGCCTTGGCGGTAAGGCCGCGCGCAACTACCGGGAGAAAAGCCCGGACGAGGTGATCTACGACGAGCTGTCGAAGTTCGACCACGACATTGAGGGGGAGGGCTCGCCCACCTCTTTGGGGGACAAGCGCCTTGAGGGCGCGACCTACAAGAAATCCATACGCGGCTCAACGCTGGGCATTGCCGGGCAATGCCAGATCAGCCGGGCGGCCGAGAAATCGCCGCACTACCTGCGATTCCATATCAAGCCACCGTGCTGCGGAGGTGAGCAACACCTGAAGTGGGGCGGCAAGGACGAGCCTTACGGGCTCAAGTGGCGCACCAACGAATTGGGCGAAGTCGAGAGCGCCTGGTATCTGTGCGAGCACTGCCAAGGTGGCACCTTCGAGTATCACGAGATGGTCGAGGCGTCCCAGTTCGGGCGCTACATCTGCGAGCGCACCGGCATCTGGACGCGCAACGGCATGGAATGGTTCGGTGCGGATGATCAGCCGATCCCCACGCCGCGCTCGGTCACGTTTCATATCTGGACGATTTATTCGACGTTCACCACCTGGGTGGATATTGCGGCCGAGCGGATCGAGGTCGGCAAGGACTTGGGCAAGCTCAAGACCTTTGTAAACACGACGCTGGGCGAAGTCTGGGAAGAAGACCAGACGGAAAAGGTCGACTGGGAACAGTTGCGCGACCGTCGCGAGAATTATGGTGCGCAGGTGCCGGGCCGCGCCGTGGCGCTGTTCGGTTCCATCGACTCGCAAGATGACCGCTACGAGGGCCGCGTCTGGGGGTTCGGCGCCGGTGAGGAAAGTTGGCTGGTTTACCGATTCATTCTGTACGGCGACCCGGCCAGTCAGGTGCTGCGCAAAAAGGTGGGCGTGGAGCTGCACCGCCAGTTCACCCGGGCCGATGGTCAGGTGATGGGCGTCGAGCGATGGTGCTGGGACTCCGGCGGCCACTATTCGGACGAAGTGCGGCTGGAAAGCCGCAAACATGGCGTGCATTGGGTCATTCCGATTTTCGGCGCAAGCGTCTACGGCAAGCCTATTGCCAACTTCCCGCGCAAGAAAGAAAAGAAGAGCAAGACCTACCTTACCGAGGTAGGCACCGACAACGCCAAAGAGCTGATTTACAACCGCCTCAAAATCCAGCCAGACGGCGATCAGCCGGTTCCTGGCTGCGTGCATTTCCCTGCCGACGACAACATCTGCGATGAGGCTGAGCTGAAACAGCTCACCTCGGAAAGCAAAAAGTGGGTCGTGGTCAGGGGGCGCCGGGTATTCCGCTGGGATGCCAGCAAACGGCGCAACGAGGCGCTGGACTGTTACGTGTACGCCGTCGCGGCGCTGCGTATCAGCCAGCAGCGTTTTGGTCTGGACCTTGACGAGCTTTCAAAGGGGCTGCCTCAAGTCATTGAGCGGCCACAAGCCGAGCCGATGGACGAGCCGGCCGAACTATCCGCCCCGGCTGAGCCGGAACCGGCGACCCACCAACCCCCAGCTGAGCCTGCATCTGTTGGCGGCTGGGTCGACACAGGACGAGGCGCATGGCTCTAGATCCGCAAACCATGATTGACCGCTATCTGGAGGCCGAGGTGGCCGTGCTGGACGGCAAGGAAATCACTTTCAACGGCCGCAAGCAGGTGATGGCCGACTTGCCTCAAATCCGTGCGGGCCGACTTGAGTGGGAGCGCCGTCTGGCCTCGCAGCAAACAGCACTTGCAGGGGGCCGCCCGGGGTATTCCCTCGCGGTATTTGATTGAGTCGTATGAACTTGCTCGACCGGATTTTGGCCCCGGTATTTCCCGGGGCCGTGGCCGAGCGCTTGCGGGCCCGCAATGTGATACAGGCGTTTGAGGCGTCGGATATTACTCGCACGCATAAGGCAAAAAAGCAGTCGAAAAGTGCTGACAAGTCCCTGCAGAAGTCGGCCGTGTCGCTGCGTGAGCAGTGCCGCAAGCTGGACGAGGATCACGACATTGTTACCGGCCTGTTTGATCGGCTGGAAGAGCGCGTGGTGGGAGGCTCCGGTATTTCAGTCGAGCCGATCCCGCTTACCTATGCCGGTGACGTTGATCTGGAATTTGCCGCCGCGATCAAGGCGCAGTGGTCCGAGTGGTCGTTGTCGCCGGAGACCTCCGGCGAGTTGTCGCGACCACAGATGGAACGCCTTATGTGTCGTACCTGGTTGCGCGACGGTGAGGGGCTGGCCCAGATGCTGATCGGTCGGGTGGCTAATTATGACCACCTGCATGATGTGCCGTTTGCCCTTGAACTGCTGGAACCGGACTACCTGCCGTGGGGTTACACGGACTTGGCCAAGGGTATTTCCCAAGGCATCGAGCGTAACGGTTGGCGACGGGTCAAGGCCTATCACTTGCTCAAGCAACACCCGGGCGATGGCTTGGGTTATGGCATGACCCTCGACACCAAGAGTGTCCCGGCTGATCGCATGATCCATATCGCGTACCGCAAACGGATTGGCCAGAACCGTGGCCAGCCCTTGCTGCATGCCGTGATTATCCGGCTGGCGGATATCAAGGATTACGAGGAAAGCGAGCGGGTGGCCGCACGCATCAGCGCAGCTCTGGCGATGTACATCAAGAAGGGCACGCCAGACGACTTTGTGCCCAGCCAGACCAAGGCACCCGAGCGGACGTTTCCGCTGGCCCCCGGTGTCGTGGTCGACACCCTGTTGCCGGGTGAAGACGTGGGCATGATCGAAAGCAACCGGCCCAACCCGTTTCTTGAGGGGTTCCGCAATGGCCAGCTCAAGGCAGTGGCAGCGGGCACCCGGGGCACTTACTCCAGTGTGGCCCGCAGTTATGACGGCACCTACTCGGCACAGCGTCAGGAACTGGTGGAAGGGCAATTGGGTTATGACCTGCTGCAGCACGAGTTTATCGACTACTGGTGTCGGCGTGTGTACCGCGAGTGGTTGCGCATCGCGATCACCAGCGGGGTGTTGGTGGTGCCCAAGACCGTCGACCCCAGCACGATTTATGGCGCGATCTATCAGGGGCCGGTCATGCCCTGGATCAACCCGGTGCATGAGGCCAATGCCTGGAAAATCCTTGTTGAGGCGGGTTTTGCCGATGAGGCCGAAGTGGCCCGGGCTCGTCAGCGCAACCCTCAGGAATTGAAACGCACCCGCAAGGCAGAGATTGAAACCAACCGGGCGCAAGGGCTGGTGTTCAGCTCCGATGCCTACCACCTGTACTACGGGAAAAACAAAGCGAATGAAACGGAAAAAAAACCGGATGACGATGACCCCGAGGGGGGCGACAAGTAGCGCCGGGGAGAGCTGGTACACGCTGCGAGCCAAGGCCCGGGGCGTCGTGGACCTGATGCTTTACGGTGACATTGGTGCCTGGGGCATTACGGCCAACCAGTTTGCTCGCGACTTGAAAGCCCTCGGTGACGTGTCACAGATCAATCTGCACATCCACTCCCCCGGCGGTGACGTGTTTGAAGGCATGGCCATGTACAACCTGCTCAAGGCGCATCCAGCGCGTATCGAGGGGTTTGTGGATGGTCTGGCCGCGTCGATGGGCAGCGTGATCCTGATGGCCTGCGACACGATCAGCATGCCCGAAAACGCCATGATCATGGTCCACAAACCGTGGGGCATTCAGGGTGGCGATGCCGAGGATCTGCGCCGTTATGCCGATCTGCTGGACAAGGTCGAAGACTCACTGGTCATGGCCTATGTGGCCAAGACCGGGAAAACCGCCGATGAAATTCACGCCTTGTTGAAAGATGAGACGTGGATGAACGGAACAGAAGCGGTCGTGGCCGGATTCGCAGACACCGTCATTGAACCAATCAAGGCCGCCGCCCATATCAACTCTAATCGCATGCAGGAGTTCACCAACATGCCCGAAGCATTTAAAAAACTGTGGGAGCCGCGCGGCTCGACCACTCCCCCGGCGCCTGCTCCAACCCCTGCGCCTGCTCCAGCGGGATCGGTTCTGACTCCTGAGCAAATTCGCGCTCAGGTAGTGCAGGCCGAGACCGAGCGCCGTACCGCGATTACAGCCGCGTTCGGTGGTTTCAATGTGGCCCATGCCGAACTGCTCAATACCTGCCTGACCGACATGGAATGCAACGTCGAAAAGGCCCGTGAGCAGCTACTGGTGGCTTTGGGCAAAGACACCACCCCTACGGGTGGGCCAACTCCGCGTCACCCCGGGCACACCTCCAACGGCAATCTGGTCGGTGACTCGGTGCGTGCGTCGTTGGTAAGCCGTACTGGTCAGGGCGAAATCCAGAAGGATAACTCTTACAACTACATGAGCCTGCGCGAGCTGGCCCGTGCTTCGCTGCAGGATCGCGGCATTCTGGTGGCGACCCTGGCCCCGATGCAGATGGTGGGCATGGCGTTTACCCATGACACCAGCGACTTCGGCAACATCCTCGTCGACATTGCCGCCGCGTCGGTGCTGCAGGGCTGGAATGAAGCGGAAGAAACCTTCCACCTCTGGACCAAGACCGGCCGGCTGAGCGACTTTAAAACCGCCAAGCGTGTGGGCATGGGCGAATTCCCAACTCTGCGTGAAGTGCGCCCGGGTGCCGAGTACAAGTACATCACCACCGGCGACCGTGGCGAAACCATCCGCTTGGCCACCTACGGTGAATTGTTCTCGATCACCCGTCAGGCGATCCTCAACGATGACCTGGACCAACTGACCACCATCCCGAAACGCATGGGTGAGGCGGCACGCGGCACCATTGGCGATCTGGTGTATGACACCCTGATCAATAACCAGAATTTGAGCGACGACAAGAAGCTGTTCGATGCTTCGCGCAAAAACCTGTTCACCGGCGCCGGTTCGGCGTTGTCGATCGAGTCGCTAAGCAAAGCCAAGACCGCGATGGCACTGCAGAAGAACCAGACCGAAGGCGGCAAGGCTCGAACCCTCAACATCCGGCCGGGCTTCGTACTGGTGCCGGTGGCGCTGGAAGACAAGGCCAAGCAGTTGATCCGTTCGGCCTCGGTGCCTGGTGCTGAAACCAATGCCGGTATCGACAACCCGATCCGCAACTTTGCCGAAGTGATCGCTGAGCCGCGTCTTGATGATAATTCGTCGACCGCCTGGTATCTGGCGGCCAAGAAAGGTAGCGACACCATTGAGGTGGCCTACCTTGACGGTGTTGAGCTGCCATACCTGGAGCAGCAACAAGGCTTCACCAATGACGGTGTTATCTCCAAGGTGCGAATCGATGCCGGTGTCGCGCCGCTGGACTCTCGCGGCCTCAACAAGTCGAACGGCGCCTAAGCCGCGCTGTTACCCCTGAGCCCCGCCCTGTGCGGGGCTTGTTGTTTCTTAAGGCAGGAGAAATTGGCTATGGCCAAGAATTTTGTAAGCAGTGGCGAGACCCAAGACTTTATTGCCCCGGCTGGCGGCGCCGATGCCGGTGTTCCGGTGACCATCAATGATCTGGTGTTGATTCCGGTCACTGGCGGTCTGGAAGGTGACAAGTTGGTGGGGCATATCAGTGGCGAGTGGCGTGTAAAGGCTGATGGTGCGCTTAAAAAGGGCCAGAAAGTCAGCGTCAAAGCAGGTGTGCTGGTAGCTCCGGCGACCGCTGATTCAGTGCCGTTCGGCAAGCTGACCAGCGACATGGTCAGTAACGTGGCCACCGCGTTGTTGATTCCCTGATGGCGGCTGATCGCTTTCGCGAGCGAGCGGCGCGGATGGATCGCGTTTTGATCGAGCGCCTGGGCGATCAGGCCACGCTGGAAGATGGCACGACGATTCGCGGCGCGTTTGTGTCGCCATTTATTGGTGCGCAGATCGGCGCCAAGGCGAGCGGCTTTCGCCTTGGCGCATCGATCAATGCCGAGCAGATCAAGGAGCCCACGTTTACCGTGCGCTCGGTCGATGCGGCCAAGGTCAAACGCGGGGCATTCATTACCATTGACCTGCCTGATGTTGATGGCGGCGGGCGTTACAAGATGGTCAGGCCCGAGCCGGACGGTGCGGGCATGGTTGATCTGATTTTGGGGGCAGACAGTGAGCGATCCGACGATATCAAGTGAGGCCGTCAGTGAGCTGACAATGCTGCACGAAGCCATTGAGGCGACCTTTCGTGAGCGTATCCCCGCCTTTAAGCATGTCGAGCCTTACCCCGAGCTGAACAAGGAAATGGGCGAGCCTGCCCTCGTGTTCGCGGTAACGGGGATGGGGGAAGTGGATGATACAGGTACGGGAAAAATAACCCTGAATTGTCGTTTCCAAGCTGTTGTGCTTGTTGATGCCACTCGCAAGCGAGCACCTCTTCAAGCAGCGATTTTGGCTGGCCGCGTGGCGACGGTTTTGCACGGGCAGTATTGGGGGTTGGATTTTGTCGAGTCTCCTGAACATATTCAGGTGCAGCCAGATGGGTCCACCCCCGAATTGGCGCAATTCTGCGTATGGGTTGTCGAGTGGATGCAAGTTGTTCACTTTGGTGAGTTTTCGTGGCCATGGCCTGATGAGCCACCGGGCACCTTGCTGATCAGCGTCAACGATGAAGACCACGTCGCCCCCGAGGGGCTGCCATGAGCTACGCCAGTGCTGAACACGACCGCATGATCGCGGCCCTGTTGATCCCCTGCTACGTGGTCGCGGTGGACTTGGCAGCGTCGCCACCCGCCTGCCGCGTATCCACCGGCGACTGGACCAGCGCCTGGGTGCGCTGGCACAGCGTGGCCGCGGGCAAGGCCCGGCACTGGCGCGCGCCGAGTTTAGGTGAGCAGGGCGTGCTGTTTAATCCCAGCGGACAGGCAGGCATGGGGACCTTTGTACCGGGCTTGTACGGCGATGCAGGCGCACCCCCGGACAACCGCGACCACGTCGAGGTGTGGCGGTTTGATGATGGCGGCTCGCTGGTCTACGACTGGCAGGCCAAAAGCTACAGCATCACCTTGCCCAGCGGCACCGTGACCATTGCGGTCGGTAGCAGTTCGGCGGTGGTCACGGACAGCGCCATTACTGGCAAGGCCGAAGCGATCAACCTGACCGGGAAAATAACCCTGAACGGCGACGTGGTGATCAAAGGATCGATCTTGACCCACAACGGGCTGAATGTCGGATCGACGCACACCCATAAAGGCGTAACACCCGGTGCGGGAATAACGGGCACACCGTCTTAACCAACCTCGCTACGGCGAGGTTTTTATTACCTGGAGAACACCATGAGCAAAACATCTGACGACAAAGTCACCGAGCCGGGTGCCTTGGTCCTGCAAAAAACCACCCCTGTCACGGAACCGGTTCGTGCGTTCCGCGACAAGGTCTACACCTCCCGCACCCTGATCCTGCCCGGCGGCGCCACGCTTGCGGTCGCCAAAGGCCGTGCCACGGCGGTCGACGATCAGCAGTTTCAGTACCTCAACACCCACCCGGATTTTGAACGCCTGACGGAGTAAGCCGCGATGATCGGAATGGATCGCCACACCGGCGCGGCCCTTTCCGGCGTCGAGCACTTGCGCCAATCCATTGCCGACATCCTCACCACCCCGGTGGGCAGTCGGCGCATGCGCCCGGCCTATGGCTGCCAGTTGCGCCGGTTCGTCGACATGCCGATCAACGCGGGTTGGAAAAGCGCGGTACAGGCCGAGGTCGCCCACGCGCTGAACCTGTGGGAGCCGCGTTTCAAGTTGCAGGCGGTGCGGGTGTCGGCGGTGCTCGATGGCGTGATCACTTTTGAACTCAAGGGCCTGTACCGGGGCGAGGGCGTAGCAATGGAGGTGAGCGCATGAGTACCGTGGACCTGTCGGCATTGCCGACCCCGGAGGTGCTGGAGTCGCTGGACTTTGAAGACGCCTATCAGGAAGAACTGGCGGTGTTTCGCGCCTACATGGGCGACAACTGGAACGCGGCGTTGGAGAGCGACCCGGTGGTCAAGTTGCTGGAGCTGGGCGCCTACAGCCGGGTTCGGCACCGGGCGCGGGTTAATGACGCGTCCAAGTCGCTGCTGTTGGCCTACGCCCAGCGCACCGACCTCGATCACCTCGCCGCCAACGTGCGGCTTAAACGGTTGGTGATTCAGGAAGCCGATCTGCAAAGCGTGCCACCGGTGCCGCAAGTGATGGAACTGGACGACGCGTTACGCGAGCGTATCCAACTGGTGTACGAGGGCCTGACCACGGCCGGGCCGCGTAACAGCTACATCCTGCACGCGCGCAACGCCTCGGCGCTGGTGGCTGACGCGCAGGCCGAAAGTCCGAGCCCGGCCCACGTGGTGGTCACCGTGTTGCATCTGGAGGGCAACGGCGTGGCCGACCAGCCGTTGCTGGACAAGGTGCTGGCCCACCTCAGCGACGAAGACATTCGCCCGGTCGGGGATCGGGTCACGGTGCAAAGCGCCGAGGTGCAGGAATACCGCATTGACGCGGTGCTGCACATGGCCGGGACCGGCTCGGAAAACGAAGCGATTCTGGCCGAAGCCACCCGGCGCCTCGCGGCCTGGATCAACCCGCGTCGGCGCCTTGGCGTGGAAATCGCCCGCTCGGCCATTGATGCGCAACTGCACATCACTGGCGTCAGCCGCGTGGACTTGCCCGGCTGGGTCGACATTCCCCGGGCCACGCACCAAGCCGCGTACTGCATCGGCTACAGCGTGACCCAAGGCGGTGCCGGATGAGCCTGCTGCCGCTCAACAGCACTCAGTTAGAGCGGGCCATCGAAGCGGCGATTGATCACAACCCGGCGATTCCGATTCGCACCCTGTACAACGCGAAAACCTGCCCGGCGCACTTGCTGCACCAGTTGGCGTGGGCGTGGTCGGTGGACCGCTGGGACAACCGCTGGAGCGAGCAGGTCAAGCGCGCCGCCATTGAATCGGCGTTCTTCATCCATGCCCACAAAGGCACCATCGGCGCGCTGCGCCGGGTGGTGGAGCCGCTGGGTTATCTGCTGGAAGTGATCGAGTGGTGGCAGACCGTGCCGCTGGGCGTGCCGGGCACGTTCGGGCTCAAGGTCGGGGTGCTGGATACCGGCATCACCGAGGAAATGTACCGCGAGCTGACGGCGCTTATCGATGACGCAAAACCGCTCAGCCGCACGCTGACCGAACTGGTGATCAGCCTTGAAAGCACCGGCCAGCTCAACGTCTTTTCCTGCCTGTACGAGGGCGAGGTGATCGACGTGTACCCACCGGCGCCGCGCGACATCGAGGTCACGGGGCATTACGGCCCGGCTGGCCGGGAACATCAAATCGAATACCTGGACGTGTACTCATGATTGATCAAAGCAGCCAGTTCATGGCGATCCTCACCGCCGTGGGCAAGGCCAAGCAGGCCAACGCCAACGCGATGAACATCCCGTGGACGTTCTCTCAAATGGGCGTGGGCGATGCCAACGGTGCCGACCCGCAACCCAACCAGGCGCAAACCAAGCTGATCAACGAGCGCCGCCGCGCGCCGCTGAATCAGGTCAAGATCGACCCGAAAAACACCAACGTGATCATTGCCGAGCAGGTGATCCCGGAAAACGTCGGCGGCTGGTGGATTCGTGAAATCGGCCTGTACGACGCGGACGGCGATCTGGTGGCGGTGGCCAACTGTGCGCCCAGCTTTAAACCGGAGCTGGCACAGGGCTCCGGCAAGACCCAAGTGGTGCGCATTAACTTCATCGTCAGCAGCGCCGCCAACGTCACGCTCAAGATCGACCCGAGCGTGGTACTGGCGACCCGGCAGTACGTGGACGACCGCATCATTGAAGTGTTGCCGCCGACGCGCAAGCCCGGCAGTTACACCAAGGTGCTGATCGACAAACGCGGCGTGGTGATCGAGGGCAGCAACCCCGAGACACTGGCCGATAACGGGATCAAGGACGCTTACACCAAAACGCAAGTCAATGACTTGCTGCAGGTGAAAGCGCCGCTCGACAGCCCGGTGCTGACCGGCACCCCGAAAGCACCCACGGCGCCGTTGACCAGCAACAGTCAGCAGTTGGCCAACACGGCTTTCGTTCAGGCGCTGGTTGCCTCGCTGATCAGCGGTGCGCCAGGTGCGCTGGACACCTTGAAAGAACTGGCCGACGCCTTGGGCGGTGATCCAAACTTTGCCAACACCATCATCAATGCCTTGTCGCGCAAAGTGTCCCGCGAAGGCGATGAGATGTCGGGGGGGCTGACCCTCGGCAATGGCACTGATGTATCGCCCTCGCTCAGCTTTCGCGATGCCTCCGGTATTGGCGGGTTCAGCCTGAACAAAGGCGTGTTGCGCTACATCGGCTATTACGGGTCGCAATCCAAACAACTGTTCTCGCTGGACTTCAACAGCGGGAACGTGGCCAACGCTCGCGGCGCCTTGTGGGACGTGGTCACCTATCCGCCTTCGACGTTCTGGAACACCGGCAATTTCAACCCGGCGTCCAAAGCGGACGCGGCAGCGGTCACGGCCGCACTGGCGACCAAGGCCGACAACGCGACCACGCTGGCGGGCTACCGCATCGGGGACGCCTACACCAAAACTCAGACGGCCCAGCTGGTCGAGAACGCGATTACCGCGCTGGTGGGTTCCTCCCCGGAAGCGCTGAACACGCTCAATGAACTGGCGGCCGCGCTGGGCAATAACCCGAACTTCGCCACGGCCATCAACGAAGAACTGGCCAAGCGCGTACGCAACACCGGCGACACCATGACCGGCCCGCTGACCCTTGCGGGCCTGACCACCAGTAGCCCTTCGATTAGCTTTAGGTCCGAAGAGGGCATCGGCTCACTGAATGTCTACCGACAGCGTCTGCGCTACATCGGCTATTACGGCAGTGAGTCGAAAGAGATCTTTTCGGCCGACTTTGCCACCGGCGACGTGTTCAACGGGCGCGGCGCGTTGTGGGACGTGTCCAAGTACCCGCCTGCGCAGTACCTCAAGGTCAACCAGTCGTTGGCCAGCGGTTCCAACCTGCATTGCGGTTCTGGGAATTCGCCGTATATCGCGT
The DNA here is from genome assembly GCF_015377145.2 of Pseudomonas lundensis. Lineage (NCBI taxonomy): Bacteria > Pseudomonadati > Pseudomonadota > Gammaproteobacteria > Pseudomonadales > Pseudomonadaceae > Pseudomonas > Pseudomonas lundensis. Next base: position 3,380,298 of record NZ_CP062158.2, on the reverse strand, counting down.
CCATGACCAGCGAAACCGGCTCGCTGGAAGTGCACAACGAGGCCAACAACGCGGCCTCGGCGGTGATGCTGTTTCATCGCAAAGGGATTTTCGGGGCCTACTTTGGTCTGGACACGGACAACCAGTTCAAGGTCGGCGGGCTCTCGATGGGCGCCAATGCCTACACCGTGTGGCACTCGGGCAACGCCCCGAAAAACACGGGCAGTGCAGCTGTGACCGGTTGGTGGCGATGCGCTGACACCGGACTGATGCGTATGTGGGGGGTGACCAACAGTGTCGGGCAGGATTCGTCCGTGGCGGTGCCGCTGCCGATGACCTTCCCGAACGCGGTGTTCGGCGTCCACTTTATGCAACAGGCCGAGATGAAGCCCAGCGCGGTGGGTAACTACGGCGTCAAAGACGTGACCCGCCAAGGGTTCACACTGGTTAACGGCAACGACGGCGTAGGGCCGTGTTATTGGGAGGCGTGGGGAAATTGAAGACTGACACCTACTACCTGCACCGCACGCAGTTGAATTTCTACTGTGATTCGGTGTTTGGTCCACGTCGCATCGACGTGGTTGATCCCGAGTGGACGCCGCCTGTGGCGTATGTGCCTGACCCGGACTGGTCGCCGGATGCCGACAACCTCAGTGCGTCGGCGCCGAACATTGAAATGCCCGATCCGGACGCCATACCGCCCTTGATCAGCGTGCCCAACCCGGCCTGCAAACTGCCGCCTGAGCACGAGCTGCTGGAACTGAGCGAGGCGTTGTACCTGGAACTGTCCCACGCGTCGGCGGCAGGCAAGGTCGTGGCCCTGGACGAGGACGGCGTGCCGTGTCTGGTTGACCGGCCGCCACCCAGCCTTGCCCAGCAAGCCGCCGGACAGCGCCAATGGCGTGACCGGCTGCTGCTGAGCACCGACACGCTGATCGTTCGCCATCGGGATGAAACCGAAGCCGGTCGGCCGACCACGCTTGGTGCTGATCAATACCGGGCGTTGCAAGGCTTTCGCATGGACCTGCGCGACTGGCCCGAATCCGAAGCGTTTCCGGACGTCACCCGGCGTCCGGTCGAGCCGGACTGGTTGGCTGACTACCTTGCCTGACGCCCCGCACCCTGGGGCGTTTTTGTATCCACTGTTTGACCCACACAAGCCCCGCTCTGCGGGGCTTTGTTGTTTCTGGAGAGTACCTGTATGAGCACAGCCAGCCGTTTTCACGGCGTTACCGTCACGCTGGTCGACACCGGCGAGCGCACCATTGCGCTGCCGTCGACCTCGATCATCGGCCTTTGCGACACCTTCACCCCGGGTATCAAGGCGACGGCCAAACCCAATGACCTGGTACTGCTGACCAGCGAGCGCGAAGCCATCGCCGCATTCGGTGAAGACTCGGCCATCACCCGTGCGGCAAAAGCGGTGTTCTTGAAAGCCAAGGCCGTGATCGTCGCGTGCGGCGTGGCCAAGCTGGAAGACGAAGCGCTGCAAACCTCGGCCATCATCGGCGGCGTGTTGGCCTCGGGTCAGCGTACCGGCCTGCAAGCCTTGCTCGACGGCAAAAGCCGCTTCAACGCCCAGCCGCGGCTGTTGATCGCGCCCAAGCATTCCGCCACGCAAGCGGTGGCCACGGCCATGGATGCACTGGCGGGCAAGTTGCGCGCCATCGCCATCGTCGACGGCCCCAACACCACCGACGAGGCGGTGCTGGCCTACGCGCAGGAGTTCGGTAGCAAGCGCATTTACATGGTCGACCCGGGCGTTCAGCAATGGGACACGATCACCAGCAAAACCATCGACGCCCCGGCCTCGGCGTTTACCGCTGGCCTGTTCGCCTGGACTGACACCGAGTACGGCTTCTGGGCCTCGCCGTCGAACAAGGAGTTTGTCGGCATCACCGGCACCACGCGCCCGATTGAGTTCCTGGACGGCGACGAAACCTGCCGCGCCAACCTGCTCAACAACGCCAACATCACCACCATCATCCGCGACGGCGGCTACCGCCTGTGGGGCAACCGCACGCTGTCGGCCGATTCGAAATGGTCGTTTGTCACCCGCGTGCGCACCCTCGACATCGTGATGGACGCGATTCTGGCCGGGCACAAATGGGCGGTGGACCGCTCGATCACCAAGACCTACGTCAAGGACGTCACGGACGGCCTCGAAGCCTTTATGCGCGACCTGAAAAATCAGGGTGCAGTGATCAACTTTGAAGTGTTTGCAGACACCGAACTGAACACGGCCAGCCAGCTGGAGGAGGGCAAGGTGTACTGGAACATCCGTTTCACCGACGTGCCGCCTGCCGAGAACCCTATTTTCCGCGTGGAGGTCACCAACCAGTGGTTGACCGAAGTGCTGGAAACCGCCGCCTAAGGAGGCCGCTCAATGATTCCGCAAATGCTCAGCAACACCAACCTGTTCGTGGACGGGGTCAGCTTCGCCGGTGACGTGCCGTCGCTGACCCTGCCCAAGCTCACGGTTAAAACCGAAGCGCATCGCGGCGGCGGGATGGCCGGTGAGATCGATATGGACATGGGGCTGGAAAAGCTGGAAGCCAGCTGGACCAGCACCGGGGTACGCCGCGAGATGATGAAGTACTTCGGCCTGTCGGACCAGACCGGCTGCAACGCGGTGTTTCGCGGGGCCTTCAAGGGGCTCAAGGGCCAGATCACCCCGGTGATTGCCACCCTGCGCGGCATGCTCAAGGAAGTTGATCCGGGCGACTGGAAGGCGGGCGACAAAGCTGAAATGAAATACGCCATGGCGGTCACCTACTACAAGTTGGAGATCGACGGTCGTGTGATGTACGAAATCGACATGGTCAACGCGGTGCGCGTGATTGACGGCGTCGATCAACTGGCTGCCGAACGCAGCGCCCTGGGCCTTTAAGGAATTCCCGCATGACTATCAATACTGAAAAGAAACTCCCGTCCTGGCTCACCCTGACCGACGAAGGCGTCACCATCACCCTGCGTTACCCAACTGAACTTAACCATGTCAAAACCGACAAGGTGGTCATGCGCGCGCCGACCGTTCGCGATGTGCGGGCAGCGGGCGCGGTCTCGGGCGGCGATGCTGAAAAGCGCGAATTGCAACTGTTCTCCAGCCTGACCGAAATCCCGCCCGGCGATCTGGAGGGGCTCAAGGTGGTGGACTACAGCCGCGTGCAGGAAGGCTATTTTCGTATGGTCGACGAAGGCGAACTGTAACCCCGCAACCCTTAAACAACTGGCCAAGCGCTTGGCGGCAGAAACGAGTTTTTCCGCCGCCGAGATCATGGCCATGCCGTTTTCTGAAATGGTCTGGTGGCTCACGGATTGAGCCGCCTGACGCGCAACCACAGGGCAGGGCGAACAGATGGCAAACAAACTCGCGCTCGGGCTGGTGATCGGCGGGGCGGTCAGTTCCTCCGTGGGCTCAGCGTTCAAGGACGTTGATAGCCGGATCAAGAAGCTGGAAGCGACCGGGGCCAAGGCCCGGGTCATGCAACGCCAGATCGGTGACACCATCCGCCTGCGCAACGAATGGAAAAAGGCCTACGACAGCGGTTCGGCCGGGGCATACGCGCTGCGGAACAAACTCAATGCCAATCTCGACAGTTTGCGCAAGCAGGGGATCGAGGTCGGGCGACTCGACCGGGCCTATCAAATGCTCGGCCGTACGGCGCGGCAGGCGGATCTGAAAGCCCAGGGCCATGCACAACTCAACGAAGGCCGGGCCAGTGTCAAAAGCACGGTTGGCCGGGCAGCGGTGGGGGCGGCAGCACTGGCGGTGCCGACCAAAGTCAGCGCCGATTACAACGCCATCATCCGCGACATCGCGATCAAGGCGGGCATCGCCAATGCCCCCGAAGAAAAGCAGATGTCGCGCACCATCATCGACACCTCACGTGACACCGGCATGGCCCGTAACGAGGTGGCCACCGTGGTCAACGAGCTGGTGGGTGCCGGTATGGACTTGGCCAAGGCCATGGAATACGCGCCGGTCGCGGCCAAGTTCGTGATCGGGCAGGGCTCGGATGGCGGCGAAACCGCGAAGATGATCAACGCCCTGGGGCAGAACGCCAACATCACCAGCGCCAAGGAAATGCAGCAAGCGCTTGAGGCCATCGCCTTCCAAGGGCAGGCGGGCAGTTTCGAGGCCAGCGACATGGCCAAGTGGTTCCCTGAGTTGCTGGCCAACATGGGGAATTTGCGGATCACTGGTATGGATGCCGTGACCCAACTGGGCGCAATGTTGCAAGTACAGATGAAGACCGCAGGTAGCTCCGATGAGGCGGCTAACAACCTCAAGAACTGGATGGGGAAAATTGGTTCTTCGCAAACTGTTGAGTCTTACGCCAAGGTAGGTATTGATTACCAAGGCTCACTGGAGTCTGGCATTCAGCAGGGCATGTCTACGCTGGAATCTAGCTTTGCCCTCGCACAAAAGTATATTCAGAAGACTGATCCAAAACGCGCCGCTGAAATGGCCGAAGCAACGGCAAAAATAAGCAAGGAGTCCAACCCGGAAAAAGCCAAGGCCATGATGGCTTCGCTTGAACAGGCACTGCGAACCGGCGATATTTTCGCGGACATGCAGGTCAAGGCCGCGCTCACGGCCTACATGCAGAACAAGGAACTGTACGGCCAGCTCAAGCGTGAATCCCGGGACGCCACCGGCATCCTCGACAAGAACTTGGCTGAGCGCCGCGAAACCTCGTCGCAAAAATGGAAGGAAATGGCCCAGTCGATGGACGACGCCATGCGCTCGGTGGGCGATGCGATCCGGCCGATCACCGACGGCGTGGCCGAAGGGCTGACCAGTGTGGCCAAGGGCATCACCTCGCTCAGCGACCGCACGCCCGGGTTGGCCATGGGGCTGACGGTGTTGGCCGGTGGAGCGCTGACCCTGCAAGGGCTGCTGGGCTCGTTCAAGATCGGCAAGGGCCTGTTCAACCTCGCACGCGGCGCCATGGGCGGACGGGATGCCAAGGGCGTGCAAAAGGTCTTTGTGACCAACGCCGGTGATGGTGACGACAAGGAAGGCGGCAAGGGCTCCAAAGTGCTGGCCCTCGCGGAAATCGGCCTGAAAGCCTTCGGCGGCAAAAAGGACGATGACGGCGACAGCGAGGAAGGCGGCGAAAGCAAAGGCTTTGACCCGATTGATACCGGGCTCAAGCTACTGGATGTGTTCCGCGAAGCCAAAAACGATGATGACGGTGGGGAAGACACCGGGCCGCAAAAGGTGTTTGTGGTCAACGCCGCAGCAATGGGCGGCGGGGGTGGTGGAGGCGGCGCCGGTGGTCGTGGCGGGCGACGGCGCGCGGGCGGCCGCAACGGCCGACGCCGTGCGGGTGGTGGTGGGCCTCGTCCGCCGAGACCGCCCGTGCCGCCCGTTCCACCTGTACCGCCGGGGCGGGCGGCGCGCGCCATGGGGTTGATTGGCAAAGCAGGTAAAGCGGTTCCTGGTGCTGCGCTGTTTGAAGGCGTCCTGCGTGCGGCCGACACCTACCAGAACGCCGAAACCAAGGACGAAAAGGCCGAAGGCTACGGCGCCGCTGCGGGCAACATGGCCGGTGCGCTGGCAGGGGCTGCGGCCGGTGCGGCCATCGGTTCTGTTGTGCCGATTTTGGGCACGGCGGTCGGTGGCTTGATCGGCGGCATCCTCGGCAGCATGGGCGGCGAATCCATCGGGGGCAGCCTCGGTAAATCGTGGTTCGGATCGGACGATGAAAAGCCCGCTGAACCGCCGAAGCCCGAAGCCAAAGCGGCAGGCGAGCCACTGGCTCCAGTGGTCAAGCCGGTGTCATATGACCCGACTGATCCGGACTCGAAAGACCCGTTCCTGTTGCCGCACTTTGCCAACAAACCGCGCTTCCCCGGGGCGGACCTGGTGCGCCCGGATTCGTTGCCGCCGCCGACAGCATCACCGGCGCCGGTGGTCAAACCGGTGTCGTATGACCCGGCTGATCCGGACTCGAAAAACCCGTTCCTGTTACCGCACTTTGCCAACAAGCCGCGCTTCCCGGGGGCGGACTTGGTACGGCCCAAGTCTTTACCGCCTGAGGGCTCACTCGGTGCCAGCGCATCACGCGAGCTGCCCGGTGCAGTAAACATGGGCGACGTGGTGCGCTCGTTCGCCAGCACCGCGCCTGCGGGGCCGCTGGCCATGCCGCCGAAGGTGGAGCCGGTGCTCAAGGTCGAGCCGCCGAAGATTGATCAGAAAATCGACGTCAGTGCGCCGCTGACCATTACGGTGCAGGGAGATGTGAAAGACCCGGCCGCACTGGCCCGCGAGCTACAGCCACACCTGCAGCGGCAGATCGAGCAAATCAACCAGCAGATGTCGAGCCGGAATCTGTACGACCAACCGCATCTTTAAACAGAAGGGGCAAGCCATGGCCTACATGGAACAACTGCAGTCGGGGTTGAAGTACCTGACTGCGGCCGGGGAAACCGGGCGTCGTAGCCTGGACGGCATGCTTGGGCCAGTGAACGGCGCCATTGGAGAAATCAGCGGCGCCGCCTCCGAACTGAGCGACTTGCCGTTCATTGGCCCTGCGGTCGGGGCCAAGGTGCAACGGCTGATGCGTGGGGTCAACGCCGCGCAGGCCAAGGTCGGCGCGGTGGTGGCCACCTACAACAAAGCCACCCGGGCGGCCTCGCAAATTGAGGAACGCCTCGGCGTGCTGAAAGAGCAGGCGGGCAAGGCCGCGACTGCGATCAACAAAATCGCAGGCAAAGTCAGCCCGTCACTGGCCAACATCGTGCCCACCGGCGCGCTGGGCGCAGACGCGACCCCGGCCGCCGAAGCGGTAAAACCGTTCCCGCATCTGCTGATCATGCAACCGCTCAAGCCCGGATCGACACCGTTCTACTTCAACCTGGACACCGCCGCCTTCGACGAACTCAAGCGCTCCAGCGAATACCGCTGGGCTTCACAAGAGCGCCTGAACCGTCGCCCGGCGCAGCAAGCCGTGGGCATGGGCGAAGAACGCATCACCCTCACGGGTGCGATTTTTGGCGGGTTCAAAGGCGGCATCAAACAACTCGACACCCTGCGCAGCATCGGCGCCCAACTTCAACCGCTGGGCCTGACCACCGGCTACGGCGACGTGCTGGGCAACTGGTGTTTGAAAAACATCGAAGAAGAACAAAGCGCCCTGCTGCAAGGCGGCATCCCGCGTAAACAGGGCTTTACCTTGGAGTTTGTGCGCTATGGCGACGACCTGCAGAACGGCTAGCGGCGACGTACTCGACACCATTTGCCAGAACTACTACGGCCACCTCAATGGCACGGTAGAAGCCGTGCTCGATGCCAACCAAGGGCTGGCCGAACAGGTTCAGCCGTTCAAGGCTGGGCTAGTGATTCACCTGCCGGATTTGCCCGCGCCGAGTGATGAAGTGGTGATGCTCTGGAATTAACCGCGTTTCGTTACGCGTAACGCTCAACCACTCGGCCCGCCATCGCGCGGGCTTTCTATTGTTCGGAATTCACCTAATGACCCCGACCTTTCGCATCGTCGCAGACGGCGCCGACATCACCGCGCTGATAAACGACCGCCTTCTGTTGCTGCGCACCACTGATAAACCCGGGATGGAGTCCGACGACTTTGAACTTCGCATCGATGACCGTGATAGCGCCGTGTCATTGCCAAGTCGTGGAGCGAGTATCGAAGTATTCCTCGGCTACAGCGGCACCGCATTAACCCGCCTCGGACGCTACACCGTGGACGAGGTCGAGTTGTCCGGCCCGCCCGATACGCTGGTGATCCGGGGCAAAGCCAGCGACATGCGTGGCAGCGGCAAGACCACGCGCAGCGGCAGTTGGGAAGGGGTGAGTCTGGCCAGCATCGTCAAGGACATAGCTGCGCGTAACGGCTGGTCGCCGGTGTGCCCGGTCGACACCGTGGTGCCTCGCGCGGACCAGCTCGGCGAATCCGACTTCAACTTCATCACCCGGCTCTCCAAGCAGTTCGACTGCACCGCCAAAGTGGCGGACGGCAAGTTGCTGGTGATGCAGCGCCAAGGCGGACAAAGCGCGAGCGGCACAGCGCTGGGCACCGTCACCCTGACACGTAGCGACGTCAGCCGGTGGCAGTTCCGGTTGGGTGATCGCAGCGCCCATAAGGCGGTCAGCACCAAGCATCAGGACAAGAAGACCGGCAAGCTGGCCATCGTCACCTTGGACAACGACGAAGCTCCTGACGGCCTACCGCCCGTTCATACAGACCGCCACATTTACCCCAACAAATCCGCCGCCGAGCAGGCCGCCAAAGCGCGGCTGGCCGCGTTCAACCGCTCGACCGCCGCAGTGCGTCTAGAAATGCCCGGGCGAACTGATTTGTTTGCTGAGCGGACCATCAATGCCCAAGGCTTCAAGGTCGGGCTCGATGGTGAGTACCTGGTGGACTCGGTGGAGCAGGTTTTCACCCAAAGCGGCTGGAGCACCACCGTCGAATGCAATGGCGGCAAGAAAGGCAAAGCCAAGGCCAAAGGCAAGAAGCCCAAAGCTCCGCTAAAAGTCGTGCAGCTACAAGCAAATTAATCCCAAACCTAACCCGCCTTGTGCGGGTTTTTCATTAAGGCAAGCCTATGTCGATTACCCAGCAACAACTTCAGCAGATCCTCCCCAACGCCGGCCAAACAGCCGGCGTTTTTGTTCCTGTCCTTAACACCGCAATGGTTCGCTTCCAGATCATCGGGACAAAGCGCGTCGCCGCCTTCATCGCCCAGATCGGCCACGAGTCCGGCCAGTTTCGCTACGTGCGCGAGCTGGGCAGCGACCAGTACCTGAGCAAATACGACACCGGCTCACTCGCCAAGCGCTTGGGCAACACACCTGAGGCGGACGGCGACGGCCAGAAGTATCGCGGCCGTGGACTGATCCAGATCACCGGACGCGCCAACTACATCACATGCGGCGAAGCGCTGGCCCTTGATCTGGTCAACCATCCAGAGCTGCTGGAAAAGCCGCAGCATGCCTGCATGTCAGCAGCGTGGTTTTGGGCGAGCGGAGGACTCAACACCTTGGCCGACGCTGGTCAGTTCGACAAGATCACACAACGCATCAACGGTGGCCAAAACGGAGCAGCAGATCGTCAGGCGCTGTACGCGCGGGCGTTGAAGGTGTTGGCGTGACTCCGTGGCGCTGGGCTGGTCTTGCCGCAGTGGTGGCCATTGCTTGTTTTTCCACATGGAAAGTGGAGGCTTGGCGGTACGGCAAGCAACTGGCCGATCTGAGTGCGGCGCATAAAGCTGACCTGACGACCATTACCACCGCTGCAAACGCCCAAGTACGCCAGGCGCTGGACAAGCAGCAAGCCGCAGAGCTGGCCCGCGCAGAACTCGATGCTAAATCCACAAAGGAAAAAGCCCATGCTCTCGCTGAAAATGAAAGGCTGCGCGTTGATGTTGCTGCTGGTGATCGCCGGCTGCGCATCGCGGGGCGCTGTAGTGCCGGTAGCGGCAAGCTGTCCGATACCGCCAGCGCCACCCGCGTGGATGATGGCGGAGCCGTCGAACTCGCTGGAGCTACTGGACGAACTGTTTTTGATATCAGAGCCGGGATCATCAAAGACCGGGCAGCCTTGAAGGGGTTGCAGAGATATGTGCGGGAGGTGTGTCGATAAAATTGTGGAAATAAAGAGCCCGGCGCAGGGCTGGGCTCTTTGTTACAGGGTCACTTCGGTTGTTTTGGAGCCAATCTCTCAAGTTTTTTATTAATGCTTTTGGTCTTGATTGCCCTCTCATGGACTCCGCTTTTGAAGTCTGATACCTCTTTGATCTCACTGAGAATAAGAAAAAAAGAGCAGATACTCACCGAAAAGCTAACGCCAGTGAAAGTAGTGACAACTTTGTATACAGCCCAATTTCCTGGGGACAAGAAGAGCCCAATTGCTATTAGAGAGGCTGAGCACACATAAAAACATATGGCGTATTGTATTTGTCGTCTTTTGGCTCCGACAGTAGCTTTTACACGACGTCGTTCAGATTCGGTGATTCCCTTGATTTCTCGCAGGCTATTGAGGTTCCACCATAGCTGGGTGGCAAAACCAAGGGGTAGCAAAAATACTGTCAGCATCCCCCACTGTATAGTCGGTGGTGAGCTTTGATCTGCCGACAACAGGAAGAAATGAGTCGCAAGCGCTCCCATCGCGGCTGCAACCAGCACCGCAAGAAAACCTAACCCAGTCCAACCCTGCTGTTTCATGTCAATCAATCTCCGGAAGAATTATTGCTTCTGCGTCGCCTGATCTTAGCTTGCCTGCGAGCCAGCCGTGCATTTTATGATACAAGACGCCCTCATCGAGCAAACCATTCGTCAGTTTTGGCACGGAAATAGAGCCAGAGAGTTTCAGATCGCCACCTTTTATTGTCCCTCCACCTTCTAGTTCGATCCGGATGTCGGCCTCGTCAACGTGGCGGAGCGATGTTGCAATGTTATCTAGTATCTTTTGGCCGACTTTTGTAGTCTTTCTCATGTAAGTTATCTCAAGGCTTACCTTGAGATTTGCTTCATCAAGGTCTTCTTCGAGATCGAGCCTGTTGAACCAGTCCGCACCCATAGCGGCCCGTATGACATCCGCACCCATTCCAGCAGGTTGAAACCGTACCTTTCGGGGGTTGAGTACATCTTCAGAAACTTCGGTGAGCGTTACGCGACCTTCATCATCAGGCACAGAGTCTTCAGCCTCGGCCTTTACAGGGGTCCCAAGCTTGATATTCCTTACGGGCTTGGCTGCAATTTTTGCGAATGTTTCTTGGCTTGGCTGATCATTCAGAATGATAGCTGTTCCAGTGGGGACGCCACCAAAGCTGGCGATGATCCATCCCAGATGAGCCTCAAGCTCTCTTGCCCGAAGAGAGCTGGATTGCAACACTACAACGTGATTATCAAAAACCCCGAAGTAAAGCAGCGAGTCAACAAACTCTTTTCTGAATTTAGCTTGCTCCTCGGCATCTGCCGGCTTATTGAGAGCTTCGTTTGTGAACGCATCGAGGGCATAAAAGTCAGCATCATCGTCCATTTCTATGAATGCTTGGCTGCCTCCTGGCTCAAACATGATCATTTGAAAGAAGAGCATGCCGTTATAGTCAAGCTTGTGGTTGATCACACGGAAACTATCGGTATCAGCATTTACAATTTCTTTTCGCTTGCCGACCTTGTTCGCCGGACTGGCCACAGCAAAAACTTTTTCTAAAATTTCCTGCAGATTACCTGCCCCGCTTATTACTGCTCGCTTGTAGTGCAGAGTCTTGGAAATAGTCCCGGCCATAGAATTTCCCTTTTTGGTAGATACGCTGAATTTCGTAGTGAGAGCATTGTTGGGGGGGTAAAGATAAGGCAAAAGGCCAGCTCGGAATAGCCGCTAAAATGATGCGGGAAATAAAGCGCAATGCATTTGGCACGTTTCTGAAGGCTTGTTCGTTCGGCAGGACGCCGGGGGAGGGAAATAGCCTGCGTGACTTTCTCACGAACCTATCTGTGGTTATTCGGTTGCAGCGAGCGCTAGAGAAGCAGCCATGTTTAAACGGTTTGCCATGCTCCTTCGGGCATGTGGTGCTGATGGAAGCATTGACTATCGATCATGAATGCGGAATAGGCTGACTTCGAGCGTCATAAGATTCGAATGTTGCGACCTTACCGTTTCCCTCCTTTATAGAGAGGGGCGATGCAGTACATCCGCTATCGTGCGGAATGAGGTGGGCTGGGGTCCAAGGAGGGGTTGCTGTGCGGGTCCCGTTTTGTGTAACAATACCAGTAGGTTAGGGTGTCTTCGCGGGCTCCCAGCAAGCGCATTTTAGTACAGTGGTCAGTACATTGGTTTTGCGGGCTGCTTTGCAGGCCGCGTACGGCAGGGGCTTCAGGCTTTGATTTGATTCCCTCCGTCCGCACCAAATTAGTGGCTCGTCCACTTACTGAAAAAGGCGCAGCACCTGAAAAGGGCTGCGCCTTTTTCGTTTTGGCGTTTTTAAATGTTCAAGCGCCATTGATCGTGCTAAAGAGGCGGGTTGTCGAGTCAGGCATTTCTGCTTTTCCTCTTTAGCTGGGCCTTTTTGGTGGGCGTTTATGGCCGAGAGTCGCCTTCTATATAGGAAGGTTCTGATTCGGTCTTTATGGTTATAGGTTGTGTGTCCGGGAGTGAGCGAATGAATGCTGCTCCTTATTAATGCGTGTGCTGTTTCCGAGTACGAATGCGGTAGGGTGACTTCTTGAGTTTGACCCACTAGAATGCATGCCCTTGATTATGGGGTCGGAAACGGCCGGCTAACGTCTGTGCAACGAGGAATATCCATGCAAGTTTCTGTTGAAAATACTTCCGCTCTTGAGCGTCGCATGACCATTGGCGTGCCAGCTGAGCGTATTGAGGCTGAAGTCAACAAGCGTCTGCAACAGACTGCCCAAAAGGCCAAGATCCCGGGCTTCCGTCCAGGCAAAGTGCCAATGAGCGTGATCCGCCAGCGTTACGAAGCTGATGCGCGTCAAGAAGCGCTGGGCAACATCATTCAGGCTTCCTTCTACGAAGCAGTGGTTGAGCAAAAACTCAACCCGGCAGGTCAGCCATCTGTAGAACCTAAAGTGTTCGAAAAAGGCAAAGATCTGGAATACATCGCCACTTTCGAAGTGTTCCCTGAATTCGAAGTGACGGGTCTGGACACTATTGCCGTTGAGCGTCTGAGCGCTGAAGTGGCTGATGCTGACCTGGACAAAATGCTGGAAGTGCTGCGCAAGCAGAACACCCGTTTTGAAGTCACTGAGCGTGCTGCTCAGAACGAAGATCAGCTGAATATCGACTTCGTTGGCAAGGTTGACGGTGAAGTGTTTGCGGGCGGGTCGGCGCAAGGTACTCAGTTGGTTCTGGGTTCGGGCCGCATGATTCCTGGTTTTGAAGAAGGTCTGGTAGGCGCCAAGGCGGGCGAAGAGCGCGTTCTGACCCTGACATTCCCTGAGGATTATCAGAATCTTGATCTGGCAGGCAAAACTGCCGAGTTCACCGTGACGGTTAATACCGTTTCTGAGCCAAAGCTGCCTGAATTGAACGAAGAATTCTTCGCTCAGTTCGGTATCAAAGAGACTGGCCTTGAAGGTTTCCGCGCCGAAGTTCGTAAGAACATGGAGCGTGAATTGCGTCAGGCGATCAAGTCCAAGGTTAAAAATCAGGTTATGGAAGGCCTGCTGGCTGCCAACCCGATTGAAGTGCCTAAGGCGCTGTTGTCGAGCGAAGTTGACCGTCTGCGCGTTCAGGCTGTTCAGCAGTTCGGCGGCAACATCAAGCCGGATCAACTGCCAGCCGAGCTGTTTGAAGAGCAAGCCAAGCGTCGCGTTGTGCTGGGTCTGATCGTGGCTGAGGTGGTCAAGCAGTTCGACCTGAAGCCAGACGAAGATCGCGTTCGTGAAATGATTCAGGAAATGGCTTCTGCTTACCAAGAGCCGGAGCAGGTTGTAGCCTGGTACTACAAAAATGACCAGCAATTGAACGAAGTCCGTTCGGTTGTGCTGGAAGAACAAGTTGTGGATACTGTTCTGCAGAAGGCTAAGGTGACCGATAAGTCGGTCTCTTACGAAGAAGCTGTCAAGCCGGTGGAAGCTCCACAAGCCGACTGATTTCAGATTCGTTTGAAAACACAACCATAAGCCAGCCTCGTGCTGGCTTATGCGTATTCAAGACAGAACTATTTGGGAGTGACTGCAGGACATGTCCCGCAATTCTTATATGCAGCAGAACTCTGACATTCAAGCCGCTGGCGGCTTGGTCCCGATGGTTGTTGAGCAGTCCGCCCGTGGCGAGCGCGCCTATGACATCTATTCGCGCCTGTTGAAGGAGCGGATCATCTTCCTGGTAGGCCCTGTAGAAGACTACATGGCTAACCTGGTCGCGGCGCAGTTGCTCTTCCTTGAAGCCGAAAACCCGGACAAGGACATCCATCTTTACATTAACTCCCCTGGTGGCTCGGTAACGGCAGGCATGTCGATCTACGACACCATGCAGTTCATCAAGCCGGACGTCTCGACCATCTGTATTGGTCAGGCCTGTAGCATGGGTGCATTCCTGTTGGCTGGCGGTGCGCCGGGCAAGCGTCATTGCCTGCCAAACTCGCGGATGATGATTCACCAGCCACTGGGCGGTTTCCAGGGGCAGGCGTCGGATATCGATATTCACGCCAAGGAAATCCTCAACATCCGTCATCGTTTGAACTCGCTGTTGGCGCATCACACCGGTCAAACCCTCGAAACCATCGAGCGTGACACGGAGCGTGACAACTTCATGAGTGCCGAGCGTGCAGCCGAATATGGCTTGATCGACTCTGTGTTCAGCAAGCGTCAAATGCCCGCTTAAGCAGCTAAAATGTAGGTGGTTGGTTTATCCGGCCACCTGTGGGCTTGAAAAAGCCTGCAGTTGCCTTCATCTTGTGTTGCAAGCCTATCGGATTTGGATCGATCGAATGACTGACACCCGCAACGGCGAGGACAACGGCAAATTGCTCTATTGCTCCTTCTGTGGCAAAAGCCAGCATGAAGTGCGCAAATTGATTGCCGGCCCCTCGGTCTTTATCTGCGACGAATGCGTCGACCTGTGCAATGACATCATCCGTGAGGAGGTGCAGGAAGCCCAGGCCGAGAGCAGTGCGCATAAATTACCATCGCCAAAAGAAATCAGCGGCATCCTTGATCAGTATGTAATTGGTCAGGAACGTGCCAAAAAGGTTTTGGCTGTAGCGGTTTATAACCACTACAAGCGCCTTAACCAGCGTGACAAAAAGAACGACGACGTCGAACTGGGCAAGAGTAATATCCTGCTTATCGGTCCTACTGGCTCGGGTAAAACCCTGCTGGCAGAGACCTTGGCTCGTTTGCTGAATGTGCCTTTCACCATTGCCGACGCAACCACGCTGACTGAGGCGGGTTACGTGGGTGAAGATGTTGAAAATATCATTCAGAAGCTGTTGCAGAAGTGCGACTACGATGTAGAGAAGGCTCAGATGGGCATTGTCTACATTGATGAAATCGACAAGATTTCACGCAAATCTGACAACCCGTCCATCACCCGGGATGTTTCCGGCGAAGGTGTGCAGCAAGCTTTGTTGAAGCTGATCGAAGGCACCGTGGCTTCCGTTCCGCCTCAAGGTGGGCGCAAGCATCCTCAGCAAGAGTTTTTACAGGTTGATACCCGTAATATTCTCTTCATTTGCGGTGGTGCTTTCTCCGGCCTCGAAAAGGTCGTTCAGGCTCGCTCAACCCGTGGCGGTATTGGCTTCAGTGCTGAGGTTCGCAGCAAGGAAGAGGGCAAGAAGGTAGGTGAATCCCTGCGTGAGGTCGAACCTGACGATTTGGTCAAGTTTGGTCTGATTCCGGAATTCGTAGGCCGTCTCCCTGTACTGGCGACATTGGATGAGCTGGATGAGGCTGCATTGATGCAGATTCTCACCGAGCCTAAAAATGCGCTGACCAAGCAGTACGGCAAGCTGTTCGAAATGGAAGGTGTAGACCTTGAGTTTCGTGCGGATGCGCTGAAAGCTGTGGCCAAGCGTGCTCTGGAACGTAAAACAGGTGCTCGTGGCCTGCGTTCCATTCTCGA
Source organism: Pseudomonas lundensis (assembly GCF_015377145.2). Taxonomy (NCBI): domain Bacteria; kingdom Pseudomonadati; phylum Pseudomonadota; class Gammaproteobacteria; order Pseudomonadales; family Pseudomonadaceae; genus Pseudomonas; species Pseudomonas lundensis. The sequence continues at coordinate 3,364,756 of NZ_CP062158.2, read as the reverse complement.
AGGCGTGCTGCTCGACACCATGTATGAAATCCCCTCGCAGTCCGAGGTGAGTAAAGTGGTGATCGATGAAAGCGTTATCGAAGGCAAGTCCAAGCCATTGTTGATTTACGAAAACAACGATGCGACTGCCAAGGCTGCGCCAGACGCGTAAATGTGTAGCTCTTTGTTACATGGTGCGTGTTTAACAAAGGGGCCTTCGGGCCCCTTTGTTTTTACTGCCTATCAACGCTTGTTTTTTTTAGAGACAGCCCCCATCTTGGCTTCAAGCTTACTTCCATCTGATTACGGCCGTATGGCCGCCGTAGAGGCGAAATCATGAAGACAACCATCGAATTGCCTCTCCTGCCGTTGCGTGATGTCGTTGTGTATCCGCACATGGTGATCCCACTGTTCGTGGGACGCGAGAAGTCGATCGAGGCCCTCGAGGCTGCGATGACGGGCGACAAGCAAATCCTGCTGTTGGCTCAAAAAAATCCTGCAGACGATGATCCCACTGCAGACGCACTTTATGGCGTGGGCACTATCGCCACTGTTTTGCAGTTGCTGAAACTGCCAGACGGTACCGTCAAGGTGCTGGTCGAGGGTGAGCAGCGTGGCGCTGTTGAAAAATTTGGCCAGGCGGATGGCTACCTGAGCGCCGAAGTTTCCTTGATCGAAGAAGCGGCTGCGCCTGAGCGCGAGTCCGAAGTATTTGTACGCAGCCTGCTCTCGCAGTTTGAGCAGTATGTGCAGTTGGGCAAAAAAGTACCGGCTGAGGTGTTGTCTTCGCTTAACAGCATTGATGAGCCAAGCCGACTGGTCGATACCATGGCTGCCCATATGGCACTCAAGATCGAACAGAAGCAGGAAATACTCGAAATCATCGATCTGCAAACCCGGGTGGAGCACGTGCTCGCGCTGCTGGACGCCGAAATCGATCTGCTGCAAGTTGAAAAGCGCATTCGCGGCCGCGTCAAAAAGCAGATGGAACGCAGTCAGCGCGAGTACTACCTGAATGAGCAGATGAAGGCCATTCAGAAAGAGCTGGGTGATGGTGACGAAGGTCACAACGAAATTGAAGAACTGAAAAAGCGCATCGATGCAGCCGGCCTTCCAAAAGATGCCATGGCCAAAGCGCAGGCTGAGCTTAACAAGCTCAAGCAGATGTCGCCCATGTCGGCCGAAGCGACGGTCGTACGCTCCTATATCGACTGGCTGGTCCAGGTGCCCTGGAAAGCACAGAGCAAGGTGCGTCTGGACCTCAAGCGCGCTGAAGACATCCTTGATGCCGACCATTACGGTCTGGAGGAAGTTAAAGAGCGGATTCTTGAATATCTCGCTGTGCAAAAGCGGGTGAAGAAAATCCGTGGACCGGTGCTGTGCCTGGTCGGGCCTCCGGGGGTCGGTAAAACCTCGCTTGCCGAGTCGATCGCCCATGCAACCAATCGTAAATTCGTGCGAATGGCGTTGGGCGGTGTGCGTGACGAGGCTGAAATTCGGGGCCATCGCCGGACTTATATCGGTTCGATGCCAGGCCGATTGATTCAAAAAATGACCAAGGTGGGCGTACGTAACCCGCTGTTTCTGCTCGATGAAATCGACAAAATGGGCAGCGACATGCGTGGTGATCCCGCGTCAGCGTTGCTCGAAGTGCTCGATCCTGAGCAAAACCATAACTTCAATGATCATTACCTCGAGGTTGATTACGACCTGTCCGATGTGATGTTCCTGTGCACCTCTAACTCCATGAACATTCCGCCAGCGTTGCTGGACCGGATGGAGGTGATTCGTCTGCCGGGTTACACCGAAGACGAAAAAATCAACATTGCTGTCAAATACCTGGCACCCAAGCAAATCGAGGCGAATGGCCTTAAAAAAGGCGAATTGGCATTCGACAACGAAGCCATTCGCGACATCATTCGTTACTACACCCGTGAAGCCGGTGTACGGGGGCTTGAGCGTCAAATTGCCAAGATCTGCCGTAAAGCCGTCAAAGAGCATGCGTTGGAAAAACGCTTCTCTGTGGTGGTGACGTCTGATTTGCTCGAGCACTTTTTAGGTGTAAGAAAATTCAGTTATGGCTTGGCTGAACAGCAAGATCAGATTGGTCAGGTAACCGGCCTGGCCTGGACTCAGGTGGGCGGCGAGCTGTTGACGATTGAAGCCGCAGTCGTGCCTGGCAAAGGTCAACTGATCAAGACCGGCTCGCTGGGCGATGTCATGGTCGAGTCGATTACGGCAGCGCTGACGGTTGTGCGCAGTCGGGCTAAAAGTCTGGGTATCCCGTTGGATTTCCACGAGAAACGCGATATTCACATTCATATGCCTGAAGGCGCTACGCCCAAGGACGGCCCGAGCGCGGGTGTCGGAATGTGCACCGCTTTGGTCTCCGCACTGACGCTGATTCCCGTGCGGGCCGATGTTGCGATGACCGGTGAAATTACGCTGCGTGGTCAGGTATTGGCCATCGGGGGCTTGAAGGAAAAACTATTGGCTGCTCACCGTGGTGGGATCAAGACAGTAATTATTCCTGAAGAAAATGTCCGTGATCTGAAGGAAATCCCTGACAACATCAAACAGGATCTTCAAATCAAACCGGTTAAATGGATTGACGAAGTCCTGCAAATTGCGCTGCAATACGCGCCGGAGCCCTTGCCGGACGAGGCTCCCGAGATTGTCGCCAAGGAAGACAAACGAGAGTCTGACTCTAAGGAAAGAATTAGCACGCATTAATACGGATTCGCCTGAGGGGCTTTCTTGACGCTTTTTAGAGCCCTTGTTATAAAGCGGCTCTATAAGTGTCCGTAAGTGCTTCAGCAGTCGTTTTGCTTTGACCAAAAAACTTTAGAAACATACTCAGATAGATATAAGGGGACTTAGAGTGAACAAGTCGGAACTGATTGATGCTATCGCTGCATCTGCTGATATCCCGAAAGCTGCCGCCGGCCGTGCGCTGGACGCAGTAATCGAATCCGTCACTGGCGCTCTTAAGGCTGGCGACTCTGTGGTACTGGTTGGCTTTGGTACTTTTTCTGTAACCGATCGTCCTGCTCGTACTGGTCGTAACCCACAGACCGGTAAAACGCTGGAAATTCCTGCTGCTAAAAAGCCAGGTTTCAAAGCCGGTAAAGCGCTGAAAGAAGCCGTTAACTGAGTTTCTGTTACACCTTTTACCCAACCGGGTCAGGCGCACGCCAGGCTTGGCAGCGGAGCGGTAGTGCGGTCGATGGCTATATCGATCTGTTACGCCGGGGGTCGCGGGTTCGAGCCCGGTCCGCTCCGCCAGTTACGAGAAGGCGCATCCTCGGATGCGCCTTTCTTCTATCCGGACTCTACCCACGCTCCACGGTTGTTCATTAAGCAAGACCGTTTCTGGGGGAAGCATGCTGCAAAATATCAGGGACAATTCACAAGGCTGGATTGCCAAGACCATCATCGGTGTCATCGTCGCGTTAATGGCGTTGACCGGTTTCGATGCCATTTTTCAAGCCACTTCGACCAGCAAGGATGCAGCCAAGGTAAACGGTGAAGAAATCACTCAAACCGAGCTGAGCCAGGCCGTCGACATGCAACGTCGTCAGCTGATGCAGCAACTGGGCAAGGATTTCGATGCCTCGCTTCTGGACGAGAAAATGCTGCGTGAGTCAGCCCTCAAAGGGTTGATCGACCGCAAGCTGTTGCTGCAAGGTGCCAACCAGTCCAAGTTCTCTTTCTCTGAGGCCGCGCTGGACCAAGTGATTCTGCAAACGCCAGAGTTCCAGGTGGATGGCAAGTTCAGTCCCGAACGTTTCGATCAGGTCATCCGCCAGTTGGGCTACGGCCGTCTGCAATTTCGTGACATGTTGGCTGAAGAAATGCTGATTGGTCAGCTGCGCGCCGGTTTGGCAGGCAGTGGTTTCGTTACCGATGAGCAAGTCAACGCCTTCGCCCGTCTTGAAAAACAGACCCGCGATTTCGACTCGCTGAACATCAAGGCCGATCCTGCTGCGGTGAAATTGAGCGATGACGAGATCAAGGCCTACTACGACGAGCACGCCAAAGAGTTCATGACCCCTGATCAGGTTGTGATCGATTACATCGAATTGAAGAAGTCTTCTTTCTTTGATCAGGTGGCGGTCAAGGATGACGAGCTTCAGGCGCTTTATCAGAAAGAAATCGCCAATTTGGCTGAACAGCGTCGTGGCGCGCACATCCTGATTGAAGTGAACGACAAAGTCAGCGACGAGCAAGCCAAGGCCAAAATCGCCGAGATTCAACAACGTCTGGCCAAGGGTGAAAGCTTCGAGGCATTGGCCAAGGAGTTCTCTCAGGATCCAGGTTCGGCGGCTAACGGCGGTGATCTTGGTTTCGCAGGCCCGGGTGTTTACGACCCGGTATTTGAGACAGCCCTGTATGCGCTGAACAAAGACCAGGTGTCCGAGCCGGTTCGCACGAGCTTTGGCTACCACTTGATCAAACTGCTGGGTGTGGAAGCGCCTGAGGTGCCGACCTTTGCCAGCCTCAAAGACAAACTGACGCGTGACCTGAAAACACAACAGGTCGAGCAGCGCTTTGTCGATGCCAGCAAGCAGCTTGAAGATTCGGCATTTGAAGCCTCTGATCTGGCGCAGCCAGCCCAGGAGCTGAAGTTGACTGTTCACACCTCTGCACCGTTTGGTCGTGAAGGTGGAGAAGGGGTTGCCGCCAACCGCGCTGTGGTTCAAGCCGCATTCAGCACTGAAGTGATGGATGAGGGGGCGAACAGCTCTGCCATTGAGCTTGATCCTGAGACCGTTGTCGTATTGCGCGTCAAGGAGCACCGCAAGCCGGAGCAATTGCCGCTGGAAGCGGTCGCGCCAAGCATTCGTGCGCAATTGGTTAAAGAGCACGCCAGTGCTGCGGCTAAAACCCGGGCTGAGGACATCATTAAAGGTCTGCGCGATGGCAAGTTGCCGTTGAATCAGCCGGTTGATGGTCATGCCTGGAAGGTTGAGCAAGGGGTGGCACGAGGTCAGGACGGTATCGATCCGGCTGTCTTGCAAGCCGTATTCCGCATGCCCAAGCCAGCCTCCAAGGACAAGCCGACGTTCAGCAGCGTTACCCTGGCGGATGGCAGTGTTGTTGTGCTGCGGTTGAATGCCGTCAATGACGGTGCCCAGCCGACAGCAGAAGAGAAAGCTACGTATCGTCGCGTTCTCGCCTCGCGTGCCGGTCAGCAGGACTTCTCTGCTTTCCGCAAGCAGTTGGAAAACGAGGCCAAGGTCGAACGCTACTAAGCCGTGAGATCAAGCGTTTAGCCTCAACCAAAATGGCCGCTCATGGAGCGGCCATTTTTTTTGCTTGGGAAACGGGCCAGTAGCTCCCTCGCGATTAGGGTACGCAGAGGGAATGCGGTCCTCGCGTGATCAGGGGGCTGGCCGTGTAGCGGCGCATGCGACGAGGGAAGAGCAGGAGGAGCGCCGACCTTAAACGCAAAACGCCCGATGCAGTGGCTGCACCGGGCGTTTTCAAGGCAGCGACAGCGAAGAGTTACTCTTCGATGTTGCCCATTGCGGTGGTGTTGAAGCCGCCGTCAACGTACATGATTTCACCGCTGATGCCCGACGCCAGGTCAGAGCACAGGAAGGCGCCGGCATTACCGACTTCCTCAATGGTCACGTTGCGACGCAGAGGCGTTTGCGCTTCGTTGGCTGCCAGCATTTTACGGAAATTCTTGATGCCTGACGCGGCCAACGTGCGGATCGGGCCTGCCGATACACAGTTAACGCGCGTACCTTCCGGGCCCAGGCTGCCAGCAAGATAGCGTACGCCCGCTTCCAGGCTGGCTTTTGCCATGCCCATCACGTTGTAGTTGGGCATGGTGCGCTCTGCGCCCAGGTACGACAGGGTCAGCAGGCTGCCATTACGGCCTTTCATCATTGGGCGGCCAGCCTTGGCCAGGGCCACGAAGCTGTAGGCGCTGATGTCGTGGGCAATGCGGAAACCTTCACGGGTGGTGGCGTCGGTGAAGTCGCCATCCAGTTGGTCGCCCGGAGCGAAGCCCACGGAGTGAACGATGCAGTCCAGACCGTCCCACTTCTTTCTCAGGTCTTCGAAGACCTTGGCAATTTCTTCATCGCTGGCAACGTCGCAAGGGAAGCACAGTTCAGGGCTGGAGCCCCAACCTGCGGCGAACTCTTCAACGCGGCCTTTAAGCTTTTCGTTCTGATAAGTGAAGGCAAGTTCAGCGCCTTCACGGTGCATGGCGGCAGCAATGCCAGAAGCGATGGACAATTTGCTAGCGACACCGACGATCAGGACGCGCTTACCGGCGAGAAAACCCATGTGTTGTTCCTCTATCAGATTAATCGACAGCCACTGGTGCCAAAAAGGCGGCTTCCAGCAACTGCTGTGTATATGGATGTTGCGGCGAGGCAAAAATGGAAGACGCCTCACCTTGTTCGACCACTTGGCCTTGCTTGACCACCATCAATTGGTGGCTCAGCGCTTTGACTACCGCCAAATCATGGCTGATAAACAAATACGTCAGGTTGTACTTGGCTTGCAGAGCACGCAAGAGCTCGACGACCTGGCGTTGTACCGTTCTGTCCAACGCAGAGGTTGGCTCGTCCAGCAAAATCAACGCTGGCTTCAACACTAACGCGCGGGCAATGGCGATTCTCTGCCGCTGTCCACCTGAAAACTCGTGAGGGTAACGGTGCCGGGTTTCAGGATCCAGACCTACTTCACGCAACGCCTCAATAATGGCGGCTTCTTGCTCTTGAGCGGTGCCCATGCCGTGAATGCGTAAACCTTCACCGACAATTTCGCTGACGCTCATGCGTGGGCTGAGGCTGCCATACGGGTCCTGAAACACCACCTGCATCTGGCGTCGCAACGGTCTGACGTCTTTCTGCGACAGGCAGTCTAGCTGCTTGTCCCCAAAATGAATCGCGCCGCGACTGGCAATCAGCCGCAAAATCGCCAGCCCCAACGTCGATTTGCCCGATCCGCTTTCCCCCACAATGCCCAGCGTTTGACCACGGGGCAGGCTGAAGTTAATGCCATCGACTGCTTTTACGTAATCGACGGTTTTGCGCAACAGCCCTTTTTTGATCGCAAACCAGACTCTCAGGTCCTCGACCTTCAGCAACGTCGGGCCCGCGACGGTATCCGCTGGGCCTCCGCTGGGCTCTGCACCGAGCAGTTCCCGGGTGTAAGGATGCTGCGGCGAACGGAACAGCTGTTCGCACGATGCTTGTTCGACGATGCAACCGCGCTGCATGACACATACTCTGTGAGCAATTCGTCGAACCAGGTTCAAATCGTGACTGATCAGTAACAGCGACATGCCCAGCCGGGCCTGCAAATCTTTGAGCAAATCGAGGATTTTGAGCTGTACCGTGACGTCCAGCGCCGTCGTGGGTTCGTCGGCAATTAACAACTCAGGCTCATTGGCCAGGGCCATGGCAATCATGACACGCTGTCTCTGGCCGCCGGAGAGCTCGTGTGGCAAGGCCTTTAGCCGTTTGCGGGGCTCGGGGATGCCTACGAGGTCCAGCAGCTCCAGCGTCCGCTCAGTGGCTGCCTTGCCCGTTAACCCTTTGTGCAGCCCCAGCACTTCATTGATCTGCTTTTCAATGCTGTGCAAGGGGTTGAGTGACGTCATCGGCTCTTGAAAAATCATGGCGATGCGGTTGCCGCGGATGTGCCGCAGTTTTTTCTCGTCCAGCGTCAGTAAATCCTGCCCCGCATAGGTGATGCTGCCGCCGGGGTGGCGGGCGTTGGGGTAGGGCAGCAGCCTCAGGATCGAGTGGGCCGTGACAGATTTGCCTGAGCCGCTTTCGCCCACCAGTGCCAGGGTTTCGCCACGTTTGATGTCAAAGCTCACGCCTTGCACCACACGCTGCGGTTGCTCCCCGGCCACGAACTCGACGCAGAGATCGCGCACTTCGATCAGATTGTCCTGCGTCATTTCATTTCCTCGGGTCGAAGGCATCGCGAGCGGACTCACCGATGAACACCAGCAAGCTGAGCATGATTGCCAGCACGGCGAACGCGCTCATGCCCAGCCACGGCGCTTGCAGGTTGGATTTACCCTGGGCGACCAGCTCGCCCAGAGAGGGTGCTCCCGGCGGCAGGCCGAAGCCCAGAAAGTCCAGCGCGGTCAGGGTGCCGATCGCACCGGTCAGAATGAACGGCATGAACGTCATGGTCGACACCATGGCGTTAGGCAAAATGTGCCGGTACATGATGGCCATGTCCTGCATGCCCAGGGCACGGGCGGCCCGAACGTACTCCAGGTTGCGACCCCGCAGGAATTCGGCCCGCACGACATCCACCAGGCTCATCCACGAAAACAGCAACATGATGCCTAGCAGCCACCAGAAGTTGGGCTGCACAAAACTGGCGAGGATGATCAGCAGGTACAGCACTGGCAATCCGGACCAGATCTCCAGAAAGCGCTGACCTGCCAGGTCGACCCAGCCTCCGTAGAAGCCCTGCAGCGCCCCGGCAATCACACCGATGATGGAACTCAAGATCGTCAGGGTCAGGGCGAACAGCACCGAAATCCGGAAGCCGTAAATCACCCGCGCCAGCACGTCGCGCCCTTGGTCATCGGTGCCGAGCCAGTTTTCGGCTGAAGGCGGTGCGGGGGCCGGGACTTTCAGGTCGTAGTTGATGCTCTGATAGCTATACGGAATAGGTGGCCACAGCACCCAGGCATCTTTTTTGGCCAACAGTTCGCGGATGTAGGGGCTCTTGTAATTGGCCTCCAGCGGGAACTCACCGCCAAAGTCGGTCTCGGGGTAGCGTTTGAGGGCGGGAAAGTACAGCTCGCCGTCGTAGCGGATGACCAGCGGTTTGTCGTTGGCGATCAACTCGGCGCCGAGGCTGAGCGTGAACAGCACCAAAAAAATCCACAATGACCACCAGCCGCGTTTATTCGCTTTGAACCGTGCGAATCGTCGCTTGTTAAGGGGCGATAACGTCATCTCAATGCTCCCTGCTTTCAAAGTCGATGCGCGGATCAACCAGGGTGTATGAGAGGTCACCGATCAGTTTTACCAGCAAGCCGACCAGCGTGAAGATGAACAACGTGCCGAAAACCACGGGGTAGTCACGGTTTATCGCCGCTTCAAAGCTCATCAAACCCAGCCCGTCCAGCGAGAAAATCACTTCGACCAGCAAGGAACCGGTAAAGAAGATACCGATAAAAGCAGACGGGAAACCGGCAATCACCAGCAACATCGCGTTGCGAAACACGTGGCCATACAGCACGCGATGATGGGTCAGCCCCTTGGCCTTGGCCGTTACCACGTACTGTTTGTTGATTTCGTCCAGAAAGCTGTTTTTGGTCAGCAGGGTCATGGTCGCGAAGTTGCCGATCACCAGCGCCGTGACCGGCAAGGCCAGGTGCCAGAAGTAATCGAGGATCTTGCCGCCCAGGCTCAGTTCATCGAAGTTGTTGGAGGTCAGGCCGCGCAAGGGAAACCAATCCAGGTAGCTGCCGCCGGCAAACACCACAATCAGCAAAATGGCGAACAGGAAGGCGGGTATCGCATACCCGACAATGATGGCCGAGCTGGTCCATACGTCGAAATGACTGCCGTGCCGCGTGGCCTTGGCGATCCCCAGCGGGATCGACACCAGGTACATGATCAGCGTGCTCCACAGGCCGAGCGAGATCGAGACGGGCATTTTTTCTTTGATCAGATCAATGACCTTGGCGTCGCGGAAAAAACTCTCCCCGAAGTCCAGGTGGGCGTAATTCTTGATCATGATCCACAAGCGCTCCGGGGCAGACTTGTCGAACCCGTACATTTTTTCGATTTCCTGAATCAGCGCAGGGTCCAGCCCCTGCGCACCACGGTAGTTGGAGCCTGCGACCGACACTTCGGAGCCGCCCCCGGCGATCCGGCTGGTCGCGCCGTCAAAACCTTCGAGCTTGGCAATCATCTGCTCCACCGGGCCGCCGGGAGCGGCCTGGATGATGACGAAGTTGATCAGCAGAATCCCGAAGAGTGTCGGAATAATCAGCAGCAGTCGCCTGAATATATAGGCCAGCATCTAAGGCTCCAGGCTTTCGCTTGTGGGTTGAGTGGCAGTGACCGGCTCGACATCAGGTTTGACCCACCAAGTGGAGGTGCCGATGTCATACAGCGGTGTGACGGCCGGGTGACCGATGTGGTTGGAATAGGCCACGCGCCAGGTTTTGATGTGCCAGTTGGGAATGACATAGAACCCCCACTGCAACACGCGATCCAGCGCGCGGGCATGGGTGATCAGGTTCTGGCGGGAGTCGGCATTGATCAGCCCTTCGGTGAGTTGATCGATGGCTGGGTCCTTGAGGCCCATGAAGTTGCGACTGCCCAGTTTTTCGGCGCTTTCAGAGGCCCAGTACTCGCGTTGCTCACTGCCCGGCGAGCTGGATTGCGGGAAGCTGCCGATGATCATGTCGAAGTCCCTTGAGCGCAGACGGTTCAGGTATTGGGAGGTGTCGACGCGACGAATTTGCAAGTCGATGCCCAAGTCACTGAGGTTGCGCTTGAACGGCAGCAAGATGCGTTCGAATTCGGTTTGCGCCAGAAGGAATTCAATCTTTACCGGGTTGCCCTGGGTGTCGACCATCTTGTCGTCAACGATGCGCCACCCGGCGTCTTGTAACAGCTTGTACGCGCGGCGCTGCTGCTCCCGAATCATGCCGCTGGCGTCGGTCACATCCGGTTTGTACACCTCGGTGAAGACCTTGTCGGGAATTTGCCCGCGCAACGGTTCCAAAATCGCCAGTTCTTCGTCGCTCGGCAGTGTTTTGGCGGCCATGTCCGAGTTTTCGAAATAGCTGCTGGTGCGCGCATATGAACCGTTGAACAGCTGTTTGTTGGCCCATTCAAAGTCGAACAGCAGGTTCAGGGCTTCACGCACGCGCACATCCTGAAACATCGGCCTGCGCAGGTTGAAAATAAAGCCTTGCATACCGGTGGGGTTGGCGTTGCGGATTTCTTCTTTAATCAGGCGACCCTGTTTGACCGCAGGCACGTTGTAAGCACCTGCCCAGTTTTTGGCGCTGATTTCCAGCCAGTAATCGAATTGGCCGGCCTTGAGTGCTTCAAACGCGACGCTGTTATCGCGGAAATAATCGATGGTGATGGCGTCGAAGTTGTACAGGCCTTTATTGATGGGCAAGTCTTTGCCCCAGTAGTCCTTGTTGCGTTCGTAGCGTATCGAACGGCCCGGCTTGATCTCGGTAATGGTGTAAGGGCCACTGCCGACGGGTATTTCGAGATTTCCCTTGTTGAAGTCGCGAGTTTCCCACCAGTGTTTGGGCAAAATCGGCAGTTGTCCGAGAATCAGCGGCAATTCGCGGTTTTTGGTGTGTTTGAAGATGAATTTCACCTGCAACGGGTTTTCTTCGACCGCTTTTTCTACGTCGCTGTAATAGCTCTTGAACAGCGGCGAGGCGCTTTTCATCAAGGTGTCGAAGCTGAACACCACGTCTTCTGCGCGGATCGGGTGGCCGTCATTGAATTTGGCCTGCGGACGCAGATAAAAACGCACCCAACTGTTGTCAGGGGCTTTTTCGATTTTTTCTGCGATCAGTCCGTAGGCGGTAAACGGTTCGTCGAGGCTCTGACGGGCCAGGGTGTCGTAGGTCAGATCGATGTCATCGGCCGGAACGCCCTTATTGATAAACGGGTTCAGGCTGTCGAACGTGCCGAGGGCGGATTTGCGGAAGGTGCCGCCTTTGGGCGCATTCGGGTTCACGTAATCGAGGTGCTTGAAATTGGCCGGGTATTTTGGCGGTTCGTCGTACAGGGTCAGGGCATGTTGCGGGGCGGCCAGCACGAGGCAACTGACACCGGCCAATAGCAGGCCGCCAAGGGGCTTTAGCAGGGTACGCAAAGGCATCATTGGGATTTCTCCGTAGGCTTTAGCCACCACGCACTCAAGCCCAATGTGTAGGGCGGCGTAGTCACGAAGGCGAACCGGTTGCGGTACGCCAGGCGGTGATAATTCAGATACCAGTTTGGGATGCTGTAGTACTGCCACAACAGGACACGATCCAGTGCCCGGCCTGCGGCCAATTGCTCTTCACGGGTTTGCGCGGCCAGCAGCTTTTCGAGCAGTTGGTCGACAATCGGATTGGCCACGCCTGCATAGTTTTTACTGCCCTTGACGTTGGCCTGGCTCGAGTGAAAGTACTGCCACTGCTCAAGGCCGGGGCTCAGGGTCTGGTCAAGGGTTATGAGGATCATGTCGAAATCGAACTGATCCAGACGCTGTTTGTACTGGGCCCGGTCCACCGTACGCAGCCGCGCTGCAATGCCGATGCTCGCCAAGTTCTCCACGTACGGTTGCAGAATGCGCTCAAGGTTTGGATTTACCAGCAATATCTCAAAGCTCAGTGGTTTTCCTTCGCTATTGATCAAGCGTTGCCCGGAGAGTTTCCAGCCATTTTCGGCCAGTAAGGCCAGCGCGCGACGCAGGGTGTCGCGGGGGATGCCGCGCCCTTGTGTTTGCGGCAGGCTAAAAGCCTGTTTGAACAGTTCGGGCGGCAATTGCGTGCGCCAAGGCGAAAGCAGTAGCCATTCATGACCCTGTGGAATGCCGCTGGCCGAGAAATCGCTGTTGGGATAGAAGCTCGTCGCGCGCTGGTAGGCGCCGTTGAACAGGGTGCGGTTGGTCCATTCAAAATCGAACATCAAGCCCATGGCTTCACGCACGCCGGTTGAATTGAACGTGCTGCGGCGGCTGTTCATGAACAGCCCCTGGGTTTGAGTCGGGATGTGATGAGGGATTTGCGCCTGGATCACTTCGCCCCGGCGCACGGCCGGGAAGTTGTAGCCATTGGCCCAATTTTTGGCCTGATGCTCGATATACATATCGAATTCACCGGCCTTGAAGGCTTCGAACGCCACATCGCTGTCGCGGTAAAACTCAACGTCCACCCGGTCAAAATTGTATTTGCCACGGTTGACCGGCAGGTTGGCGCCCCACCAGTTCTTGACGTGTTCAAACACCAGTTGCCGTCCCGGCGTGACTTTAGTGATCCGGTAGGGACCGCTGCCCAGCGGCGGTTCGAACGTCGTGGCCTTGAAGTCGCGCGTGGCCCAGTAATGCTGGGGCAACACCGGCAGCTCACCCAGGCGCAAAATCAGCAGCGGGTTGCCCGAACGCTTGAACACAAACCGGATCCGCTTGGGCCCCAGAACGTCCACGCGCTGCACTTCTTGCAGGTTGGTGCGGTACTGCGGATGGCCTTCTTTGAGCAGCAGGTTGTATGAAAACGCCACATCGTAGGCTGTGATGGGGGCGCCATCATGAAAGCGCGCTTCGGGCCTGAGGTTGAACACGACCCAGCTGCGGTCTTCGTTGTATTCAACCGATTGGGCAATCAAGCCATAACTGGCGGTCGGCTCGTCGCCGGACGGAGCATATTGGCCGGTGCCCGCCATCAGGGTTTCATTGAGCTCATTGACCCCGTATTGCAAGAAATTGGGGGTTGAAACCGGGCTGGTGCCTTTGAAGGTATAGGGGTTTAGCGTATCGAACGTGCCAAACGCCATGACCTTGAGCGTCCCGCCTTTGGGCGCGTCAGGGTTGACCCAGTCGAAATGGGTAAATGTGGCCGGGTATTTGAGTGTGCCGAACTGCGCATAACCGTGGCTTTCGCTGAGGGTTGCGCAGGCGGGGGCGCTCAAGGCCAGGCAGAGCAGTAACGGGAGGAGGGGACGCTTCAAGTCAGAGATCCGATCCGGCATTGGGCTTGGGTTTCCGTACAGTAACAGCTTGTATCTGTAGGAAAAAGACTGCACCGGAAAGCAAAACGGGCAATCTGCTTCCCACATTTATGTAGGAGCTGGATTGCCCGCTGCGTTGACGGCGTGACGCTTACCGAGGCTTTGAAATGGTCAGCATCTGCCCTGGCTTGAGTGCCTTGGCACTGTTGGGATTCCAGCGCTTGAGGTGTTGCATCTCAACGTTGAACCGCTTGGCGACGATGTACAGCGAGTCGCCCTTTTTTACCTTGTATTGCGTGGGTTTCTGGCGGGTCGCGGGTTTACGTGTGTCCTGCATGACCAGCATCTGACCGGCCTTGAGGTTTTTGCCGGTGAGCTTGTTCCAGCGCTGCAAGTCTCGAACATTGACCCTGTTGGCTTTGGCAATGGTGGTCAGGTTGTCGCCGCTTTTGACTTTGTACGTGCGCTTGAGGCGAGGCGTGGTGCTGGCGACGGTATCGAAGACAGCCTTTTTAGGGCGCAGGCTGACCAATTCTTCAGGTTTGAGGTTGGACAGGCTGGCCGTCAGCAATTGAGCCTTGGAGGTCGGTACGAGCAAGTGCTGCGGGCCATCGGTGGTGGCGCGTTGCTTGTAGGCCGGGTTCAACTGGAACATTTCGTCTTCGTCGATTTCAGCCAACGCTGCCACACGGGACAAGTCCATGGACTGCTTGATTTCGACCATCTCGAAGTACGGTTCGTTGGCGATAGGGTTCAGGTTGATGCCATAGGCTTCAGGGGCCATCACCACTTGGGACAATGCCAGGAGCTTGGGGACGTAGTCCTTGGTTTCCTGGGGCAGGGGCAGGTTCCAGTAATCGGTAGGCAGGCCCAGCTTTTCGTTGCGCTCGATTGCCCGGCTCACCGTGCCTTCGCCCGCGTTGTAAGCCGCGAGTGCCAGCAACCAGTCGCCATTGAACATGTCATGCAGGCGGGTCAGGTAGTTCATGGCCGCCAGGGTCGAGGCGGTAATGTCTTTGCGACCATCGTAAGCGCGGGTCTGGCGCAGGTTGAAGTAGCGACCGGTCGAGGGGATGAACTGCCAGAGACCTACGGCATTGGCGTGGGAATACGCCATTGGGTTGTAGGCACTTTCAATCACTGGCAGCAGGGCCAGTTCAAGCGGCATGTTGCGTTCTTCGAGGCGCTCCACGATGTAGTGGATATAAAGGCTGCCGCGCTCGCCCGCGTTTTCGAGAAACGACGGGTTGCTGGCGAACCAGAGGCGCTGCTGTTCTATTCGCGGGTTAACGTCCGCGCCTTCCTGCAACTTGAACCCCTGGCGCATCCGCTCCCACACATCTTGCGGGGCGGCAGGGCTGGGTTTTTCGTTGAGCCAGATCGGCTCTTGAGGAATGCGTTTGGTCAGTTTGAGCGAGGGTCTTTCGGACGTTTGAGCCGAATGATCCATGCTTTGACAACCCGCCAGTACAGCGGACACGGCCAGCGCGATGGCTTGCGCAAGGCGCGTCAATGCGTCTGTTTTGAGGGAGTTACGTATAGATGACGACATTGGCTGGAAGTAAGTTCCGGGCAAAAATGTCGGGCGATTCTAGAAAGCAGGTGGGACGCGGTCAACTGTTCAGAATTTTTGTGCCAACCGCGACCCTGATTAGAACTTATCTTTCCAGCGGCGCAAGCTGGCAAACACCGCGCCCGGCGAGGCATTGTCCTGCCCGCTCCATTCGTCAGCTTTTTCTTTAACGGATGTTTCGTTAACCCGTAAAAAAGGGTTGGTACGTAATTCCAGTGCGACATCGGACGGAAGACTGATCTGATCCTTGGCTCGCCATTGCGTGACTTGTTCGATGCGCGCCTTGATATCCGCGTTGTCCGGCTCCACCGCCTGAGCAAAGCGCAAATTGCTCAACGTGTATTCATGGGCGCAATACACGGCGGTGTTACCGGGCAGCGCCGCCAGTCGGCCCAAGGAGCGATGCATTTGTTCGGGGGTGCCTTCAAACAGCCTGCCGCAACCCGCCGCAAACAGGGTGTCGCCACAGAACAGCAGCGGGGTTGCCGGATGCGCGTGATAGTAGGCGATGTGCCCAAGGGTATGGCCGGGCAGTAGGAAGACCTCGAACGTACACCCCAGCACCTCGATGCGATCGTTGTCGTTAAGGGCCGCTTGTCGTGCGGGGATGGTTTCCTGGGCCGGGCCCCAGACCTTGGCGTTAGTCTGTTGGTGCAACTGTTCAACCCCACCAACATGGTCGAAGTGGTGATGGGTGATCAGGATGTCGCTCAAGGTCCAGTCCGGGTGTTGGGCCAGCCAGGCTTCGACCGGCGCAGCGTCGCCCGGATCCACGACCGCGCAGCGTTTGCTGGCAGTGTCCTGTAACAACCAGATGTAGTTGTCATTGAAGGCAGGCAGTGCATCGATCTGTAGCATGGCGCAATTCCCAAGTGCGAAACAATGGCGCATCTTAGGGCTTGTGATGGGTACATGGCGAGTTGGAGGAGCAATGACCGATAAAGCATTGGCTCAGGCTGACCCTGAGTGGCTGGCGCTGATCCGTTCGGCGCGCGAATGGTTGTCCGGTCCCCACGGGCAGTTATTGCTGGAAGATGAACAACGTGTACTGGAAGACGAACTCGGCCGGTTCTTTGGCGGTTATCTGGTGCATTACGGGCCGGGCGCGGATACCCCGCCCAACGCGGCTCAAGTCCAGCGCACGGTGCGCCTGGGGGCGCCATTACCGGGTGTTGAGATTTTTTGTGAAGAACAGGCCTGGCCGTTGTGCGAGCACGCGGCCGACGTGGTGGTGCTGCAACACGGTCTGGATTTCTGCCTGTCGCCCCATGGCTTGTTGCGCGAAGCCGCCAGCAGCGTACGGCCCGGTGGGCATTTGCTGATCGTGGGCATCAACCCCTGGAGCACCTGGGGCCTGCGCCACGTGTTCGCCAAGGATGCGCTGAGCAAGGCGCGTTGTATTTCCCCCTCCCGCGTGGCCGATTGGCTGAACCTGCTGGGCTTTGCGCTGGAGAAACGCCGCTTCGGGTGCTATCGTCCGCCGCTCGCGTCCCCGGCCTGGCAGCGTCGTTTATCAGGTTGGGAACACAAGGCGGGCAACTGGCAATTGGCCGGTGGCGGCTTCTATATATTGGTGGCACGCAAGATGGTGGTTGGCTTGCGGCCGGTCAATCCGTTACGACGCGAGCCCATGGGCAAGCTGATTCCCTTGCCGATGGCCAAGGTCAACCGGCGTCACAGCCAACCGTAGTTGCGCTTGAATAAACGAAGGGCCGGAGCGATCCGGCCTCAGGTGCTGCCGATCCGTGATGGGCAGGCCACAACACCCTTTTCTGGATAGGTTGTAATGAGCAATAGCGTTGAAATGTTCACCGATGGTGCCTGCAAGGGCAATCCCGGCCCCGGCGGCTGGGGTGCCTTGCTGGTGTGTCAGGGTGTCGAGAAAGAACTCTGGGGCGGCGAACCCAATACCACCAACAACCGCATGGAACTGATGGCGGCCATTCGTGGCCTTGAAGAACTCAAGCGTCCGTGCGAAGTCGTGCTGGTAACGGACTCCCAGTACGTGATGAAAGGCATCACCGAGTGGATGGTCAACTGGAAAAAACGCGGTTGGAAAACCGCGTCCAAAGAGCCGGTGAAAAACGCCGACCTGTGGAAGTTGCTCGATGAACAAGTCAGCCGTCACACGGTGAAGTGGCAATGGGTGCGTGGTCACATCGGCCATCCGGGCAATGAACGTGCCGACCAGTTGGCCAATCGGGGTGTGGATGAAATGAGGGGCCTCAAGCATGCGTAGTGTTGTCCTCGATACCGAAACCACCGGTATGCCGGTGACCGATGGCCACCGGGTCATCGAAATCGGCTGCGTCGAGTTGATGGGCCGCCGCCTGACCGGGCGGCATTTTCACGTGTACCTGCAACCTGACCGTGAAAGCGACGAGGGCGCGATTGGCGTCCACGGGATCACCAACGAGTTTCTGGTGGGCAAGCCGCGTTTTGCCGAAGTGGCCGATGAATTCTTCGAGTTCATCAAGGGCGCTCAGCTCATCATCCATAACGCCGCGTTCGACATCGGCTTCCTGAACAACGAATTTGCCCTGATCGGGCAAACCGACCGCGCCGACCTCACGCAGCACTGCACCATCCTCGATACCTTGATGATGGCGCGTGCCCGTCACCCGGGTCAGCGCAATAGCCTCGATGCCTTGTGCAAACGCTATGGCGTCGACAACTCGGGCCGTGAGCTGCACGGCGCCTTGCTCGACTCCGAGATCCTGGCAGACGTTTACCTGACCATGACGGGTGGGCAGACCAGTCTGTCGTTGGCCGGGAATGCCTCTGACGGCAATGGCTCGGGCGAAGGCTCCGGCAACCAGGCCACTGAAATCCGCCGTTTGCCCGCAGATCGTCTGCCGGGGCGGATTATTCGTGCAAGTGAAAGCGATATGGCTGAGCACGCAGCGCGGCTCGAAGCGATTGCCAAGTCTGCGGGCGCCCCTTCGTTATGGGCGCAACTGCTTGAAGCCAAGCAGCAGACGCTGCAATAAACGACCCCCTTTGAGGTCTCGGCAAGGGCTGGCAGCCCTTGTTGCCATCGGCGGCACCTGGGTGAGAGGTGCCCGCACACAAGGATCGGCTCACCCATGCACCTGGTCATAAACCCGCAAAATCCTGAAGTGTCTGTGCGCCTGGCGGATGAAGGGTTCGCGCCCTATGTGTGGTGCAACGATTTCAGTTTTGAAGTACGCGCTTACGCCCAGGTAGACCTGCACACGCGCGTCGATGAATGGCCCCTGCACCGGATCACACCCTACCGCAAGTGTTACGGAATCGATCCCGACGAGTTCGCCAGTTATCGGGGCGCGCCAGACAGCGCCGTGTTCATGGCTTATCTCGATGGCCAAGCCGTAGGCCACGTAGTGGTCAGTACCAACTGGAACGGTTTTGCCCACGTTGACGAATTGGCCGTGATTGCTGGCGCCCGTCGCCATGGGGTCGCCCGATCATTGCTGGATGTGGTGAGGTTCTGGAGCCACAAGAAAAAGCTGCCGGGCATCATGCTGGAAACCCAGAACAACAACATCGGTGCGTGCCGTTTGTACGAGCGTTGTGGGTATCAGGTAGGCGGGGTCGATCATTTGCGCTATCGCGGGATTGATCCGCAGACAGCCGAGGTGGCGATCTTCTGGTATCTGCTATTTGAAAAGCAGGCATGAGACGTCAGTCAACGCAGGGTTGAGCGTGTCGTGTGATACCCGCAGCGCGCAGCGACTTCTCAGCCAAGGCGCATGATCGTGCACCACCCGACAGGCGCGCCTCCCACAAAAATGACGTGTTAAGAGTGAGCGGGTTCAGGCTCGCGAACCAGGGCAATGCCTGATTGCACCAGTTCGAATTCGGTATCACTTATTTTCTTGACGCGGTCGCCAATCGCCAACTTGTACGTGATGACCGGCTGACCGTCTGTTCCAGGGGTGGAGTCTTGAAACTCATGCACGGAATAAACACGGCCTTCCGCGTCTCTTGCATGAAACTGCCCAACGAGCACTGCTGCCATTTGTAGAGAACCTCTGGAGATAAACACCCAATTTGCGGTTCTTGTAGACCGTTGATCAGCCGGGGAAGTTTAACGCTGTGGAAAAAATAGTCCGGCTACTTTACAGGCTTGCCGGTCGATAGGGTGAACCGGGGTGCAAGAAAGGCGTCCGATCATCTATAACTAACGTTCTTACAGCTTTCCTACAGCAGCTTCGGGGGTTTCCATGAGCAAGGTCTACAACGTTGCAGTACTGGTCGGCAGTTTGAGAAAGGACTCGCTCAATCGAAAAGTGGCACACGCCCTGGCGCACCTGGCGCCACCCCACGTGAAGCTGAACATTGTCGAAATTGGCGATCTGGCGCTTTATAACGAAGACATTGATGTCACCCCGGCGCCTGCGCCGTACACGGCATTTCGCGATCAGGTTCGCCAGGCCGATGCGGTGCTGTTTGTGACCCCCGAATACAACCGTTCAGTGCCGGGTGCGCTGAAAAACGCCATCGATGTGGGATCGCGCCCGTACGGTCAAAGTGTCTTCAGCGGCAAACCGGGCGCTGTGATCAGCGTTTCCCCTGGCGCCATTGGCGGCTTTGGGGCTAACCATCACCTTCGCCAGTCGCTGGTGTTCCTGAATGTTCCGTGCATGCAGCAGCCAGAAGCCTATCTGGGCGGAGCGGGCGCGGCTTTTGATGAGTCCGGCGCACTCTCGGAAAAAACCCGTCCCTTCCTGCAAGCCTTTATTGATGCGTATGTGCAGTGGGTTGAGCTGAACACGCCAGCCTGAATGCGGTGAAGACAGCGGCGCCATTGGCCGCTGTCCTCCGTTGAATCGGGTCAGCTACTTTGTGGCATTTCACCGTTTTTCAGACGCGTATTGATGTCTGCAATCACGGGCGGCAAGTCCATGATGGTGTCGATCATGTAGTGCGGGCGTGAGCCCTCGAACAGCGCGTGAATGCGCGTGCGCTCGCTGGCCAGCGTCTGCGCGTCCAGCGCTTGGAATTGTTCCCATGTCAGGCCCAGGGCGTTGCCCGAACACACCAACGCCACTGTCCACATGCCTGCGCGGCGACCTTCAAGAATGCCCGGCACGGTGTCATCAATCTTCACGCAAGCGCCCACGTCCTCAATGCCCAGCGCGATCACGTTGGCCAGCGCCTGAGCAGGCCATGGACGCCCGTTGGGTACGTCGTCGGTTGCCACCACATGGTCGGCGACGTAACCGTTGGAGGTCGCCAGTTCAACGACTTTGGCCATGACCTGTGCGGGGTAACCCGAGCAAGAGCCGATTTTTAAGCCTTGGGCGCGCAATTGGGCAATGGTCTCAAGCGCACCGGGGATCAACGCCGAGTGCGCGGCGATTTTCTCGATTTGCAGCGGCATGAAGCGCTCATAAAGGGCCGTCACGTCATCATCGGTCGGGGTGCGGCCAAAGACCTTTTTGTAGCGCTCGGCAATCTGCGGCTGATTGCACAGGGTGCGAATGTGGTCCCACTTGCCCATACCCATGGGGCCGCGTGCTTCCTCGATGGAAACGTGTACATCGAACTCGCCAAACGCTTCGACAAAAATCTGCGTAGGGGCGAATGAACCGAAGTCGACCACGGTGCCCGCCCAGTCGAAGATGGCGGCTTGAAGCGTGTGGGGGTTGGTGTAGTTCATGTCGTTGGATCCTGTATGAGCGGTCGTAACCGCACGGAGAAATTTACGTTCAACCAGCGTTTGTGCCGTCAGATGTCCAGCACTTCCATGTCTTGCAGCACCTGCGCCACGGCATCGACCGCCGCCTGCATATCGACGTGGGTGACGTGGCCTATGCAGCCCACGCGGAATGTTTCAACTTGGGTCAATTTGCCTGGGTAGAGAATGAAACCCTTAGCCTTGACCCGTTCGTAGAATTCCTTGAACTGATAACGCGGGTCTTTCGGGGCGTGGAAGGTGACGATGATCGGTGCCTGAATGGCTTCGGGCAGGAAACTGCGAATCCCCAGCGTGGCCATGCCGGCGAGCAGTGTCTGGCAGTTGTTGGCGTAGCGCTGATGGCGAGCGGGCAGGCCGCCTTCTTCGTGGTATTGCAGTAACGCTTCGTGCAGGGCGGCGACCACATGGGTGGGTGGGGTGAAGCGCCACTGGCCGGTTTTTGCCATGTAGGCGTGCTGATCCTGCAAGTCCATCGCCAGTGAGTGGGCATTGCCCGCTGCCTGGGCCAGGGAGGCTTTACGGGCGAACACGAAGCCCATGCCCGGCACCCCTTCGAGGCATTTGCCGGAGGCGGCGATCAGCGCATCGAACGGTACTTTTTGTGCGTCCACCGGCAGTGCGCCGAAAGAACTCATGGCATCGATGATCAGACGCTTGCCCTGTCGGGCAATGACCTCGGCAATTTCTGGCAGCGGATTGAGTATCCCGGTACTGGTTTCGCAATGGATCAACGCCACGTGGGTGATACCGGGATCAGCCTTGAGCAGGCGTTCTACGTCAGCGGCTGTGGTGGGTTGATCTTCGGCGGTTTCAAACGTGCTGAAGCGGCGCCCCAGCACCTCACAGATTTTCGCCACACGCTTGCCGTAGGCGCCGTTGATCAACACCAGCACTTTGCCGTCACGCGGGACCAGGGTGCCGATAGCGGCCTCTACAGCGAAGGTGCCGCTGCCTTGCAACGGTACACAATGGTGGCTGCTGGCGCCGTTGATGATGGCCAGCAGTTGTTCGCACAGGCTGGCCGTCAATTGGTTGAAGCGTTCATCCCATGAGCCCCAGTCGACCATCATGGCCTGACGGGTTCGCGCCGAGGTGGTCAGGGGGCCGGGAGTCAGCAGGATCGGCGCGGCAGTGTGCATTCGGGGGTTCCTCGCAAGCAATGGGATAGCGACTGGATACACCGGCTAAATTGCAGTTTGAGTTACCATCATTCAAATTGTTTGTTGTGATGCCAGCCATCAGCGAGGCTTATTTATGAATCTGTTCCAGCTCCGGGCCTTCGACGCGGTGGCACGCGAAGGCAGCTTCACCCGGGCGGCCGCACGCTTGTTTATCAGCCAGCCGGCGGTCACCGGGCATATCAAAACCCTTGAAGAGCATTACCAAATCACCTTATTGCGCCGCACGGCCCGGCGTGTGGAGTTGACCGAAGAGGGGATCAAACTGGCGGCCATCACCCGCGCCATGTTTGGTTTGGTGGATGAGGCGCAAGTCATGCTCGAAGCCAATCGCCAACTGCTTACCGGACGCCTCGAAGTGGCGGCGGACGGCCCGCACCTGGTGATGCCCATGCTGGCGAGCCTGCGTGAGCGCTATCCCGGCATCACCGTGAATTTACGCTTGGGCAATGCGCAGGACACCCTGGCCGCTTTGCTCTCAGAACACGCAGACGTGGCCGTGCTGACAGAGGTCGAGCCGCGTAAAGGCTTGATGCTGCGGCCCCTCAAGGCATCGCGTATCTGCGCGTTGGTGCCGTCCGGTCACCCTTGGCAGGCGCTCTCGGGCGGGGTTGAGATGGCGCAGTTGGATCAGGTCATCATGGTCTTGCGCGAACCCGCGTCCACGACCCGCCGCACGTTTGACCTGGCCTGCGAGCAGGCAGGGGTCAGCCCGCGTGTGTTGCTGGAGCTGGACAGCCGCGAGGCGGTGACCGAAGCGGTGGCGGCCCAGCTTGGGGTGGGCATTGTCTCGTCGGCGGAGGTTAGTCAGGACCCACGGGTACACGCTGTACCCATTAACGGGCAGGGCTTGACCAACCGGCACCTGCTCGGCTGCATGGAGCGTCGCGCCCAACTTCGACTGATCAAGGCGTTCATGGAACTGGCGCCATCGTACCCAGCGTGAGGGTTATCGCCTTGGACAGCGGCCGCGTGCCGTCGGTGAAGGGCGGTGTGGATAAAGGTTGAGCCGGGCGTGATTGGATTTTTTGGTCGATTGAGGCGTTCTGGGCGTATAAACTTGCGCCCATTCGACGGCCAGCGTGCCGCGACACACACGATTGAGAGAGTGAGAAATGGGCGCACAGTGGAAGGTTAAACACAAAGCGGAAGCCGCCAATAGCCGCGGCAAGATTTTCGGCAAGCTGGCCAAAGAGCTGACCGTTGCAGCCCGTAACGGCGCCGACCCGGACATGAACTCGCACCTGCGCCTGGTGTACGAACAGGCCAAAAAGGCGTCCATGCCGGCTGACACCATCAAGCGGGCGATCAACAAGGGTGCCGGTATCGGCACTGAAGCCGTGCAATACACCCGCGTGACCTACGAAGGTTTCGCCCCGCATCAGGTGCCGCTGATCGTTGAGTGCCTGACCGATAACGTCAACCGCACCGTGGCTGAAATCCGCGTGGCGTTCCGCAAGGGGCAGTTGGGTGCGTCGGGCTCCGTGGCCTGGGACTTTAACCATGTCGGCCTGATCGAAGCCAAGCCTGACTCCCCGGATGCTGATCCAGAAATGGCAGCAATTGAAGCAGGCGCTCAGGATTTCGAAGAGGGCGAAGAAGAAGGCACGACCTTGTTCATCACCGAGACCACGGACCTGGATGCCGTGCAAAAGGCGTTGCCTGAACAAGGCTTTACGGTGTTGTCGGCCAAGTTGGGCTACATGGCTAAAAACCCGGTAACGGGCCTGACTGACGAGCAAATGGCCGAAGTCGAGGAATTTCTGGCGAAGCTGGAAGAGCAGGACGATGTGCAGGACATGTTTGTAGCGCTGGCCTGAAAACGCGCACGTGCTTTAAGAGGCCCGTTCACGACGAGTGTGTCGCCGGGCCTTGCTTCGATCGCCTCGTCAACGACTGCCGCTCAGTGTGTCGCTGACCAGGCGCGGGGCGGTAGTCGGGCAGCCCTCAGCCCAGGGCGCGGCAGATTTCAACGAAGTCCGGCCGGGCGAGTACCTCAGGCTGCATGCAGCGCGTTTGTAAGTGTTGCAACGCTGCGCGCTGTTGATCGCTCAATCCTGAATCGATCCGCTGCAGCAACTCCCCCAGCAGAATGCCGAACGCACGCACCTCGATACGCTGCAAGGCGCGGGTGTGCGGGCTGTCATCGGTGGCGTGCAAGCACGCGGCCCCGAAGTCGCCCAGCAAACACTCGCCTTGATCATTGAACAAAATATTGTGCCCATACAGGTCACCGTGGCAGATGCCCTGCGCGTGCAGATGCGCTGCGGCTGACGCGATGCCACGTGCCAGGCGCAACGCGCTGTCGGCATTGAACCGCGTGCTATCGGCATAGACGTCGCGGCTGCAGCTCTCAAGGCTCGGTAGCCCGGCCAGATTGCGGAAAGAGGGCGCAATCAGCTCCATCACCAATGCCGCCTGGTGCTGCGGATGGCCTACCACGCGCCCTAACACGTTGATCAGGTTCGGGTGCTGGCCCGCAGCAATGCAGGCGTGCATCTCGTCAAGCGGTGAGCCATCACTGGTGATCGCGCCTTTGTACAGTTTGACTGCCACCGCACGTTGCGCCTGACCCGGTGCCCGCCAGATGGCCTGGTAAATCACCCCGGATGCGCCTTCGCCCAGCGGCTGCGCCAGTTCCAGTTCTGTCCAGTCGATGTTTGGCGTGCTGTCAGGCGCGTGCTCGGCATTCAGTTTGTCCGCCAACGGATTGCCCGAGTACGCCAGCCAGCTCAGGCCGGGCATCGCCAGTAACCAGTCCGGCAGTTCGCGCAGTTGGTTGGAGGCTAGGCGAATCAGCTCCAGACGCTCGCAACCGGCCAGGCTGCGCGGCAACGCCTGAAGACGGTTACCGGCCAGCATCAATTTTTGCAGCAAGGGGCGGCGGCCCAACTCATCCGGCAACTGACTGATGTGATTGTCAGTGAGGATCAACCAGCGCAGTTGCGGCGGTAACGCGGCGCCTGGCACGTCGGTGATCCGGTTGGCCTTGAAGCCAACCATGCTCAGTTGGGCGCACTGACCCAGGCATTCGGGCAGGGTGGTGAACAGGTTGTCCGAGCAGAACAGTACCCGTAAATGCGTCAGGCGATGCAGGTCGTGGGGCAGGGAGCACAGGGCGTTGCCGCTCAAATTGAGGATTTCCAGCGAATCCGCCAGTTGAAAGATTTCCTCAGGGAACTCGGTCAGCCCACAGGACAAATCCAGACGTTTGAGCCCCGTCAGTTGACCGGCGCGCAGTTTAGCGAGGGTATCCATAAGCAGGCGATGTGCACTCGTATCGATCAGTGAAAGTGCCGCGCATGATAGCGATTAATCGTGCGCGGGTTTCAGGCAATTAAGGCGAGGAGGTTAACGCAGCGTTTTGACCATATCCGAAAGGGTGGTCAGCACCGTATGGCCCAGTTGCATCGAGCGTTTACCATCCCAGCCGGTGACCGGGTCGGGTGCGTCGTTGTTGTCCTTGAACGGCATTTCCAGCGTCAGGGACAAGCAGTCGAAGCGTTGGCCCACGCTGTTGCAGGCCAGGGTCATATTGGCCTGGCCGGGTTCGTCGCGGGTGTAACCGTGGGTTGTCTGGAAGTCTTTCGTCTGCTGGCTCAGGTGCGAACGAAAACGTTCTTCGAGCGTGGCAATCCGCTCGTTATAGCCCGGGTTGCCCTCGCAGCCTGCGGTGAAGACGTAGGGGATTTCTTCGTCGCCGTGAATGTCCAGAAACAGGTCGACGCCGTAGGTGTGCATCTGTTCCAGTGCGAAGAACACCTCAGGGCTGACCTCAGGGCTGGTGTTTTGCCAGGCGCGGTTCAAGTCCTGGCCGTTGGCATTGGTGCGCAGATGCCCGTGAAAGGCGCCGTCGGGGTTCATGTTGGGGATCAGGTACAGCTCGGCGTAATCAAGCAACTTGCGCAGTTGCGGGTCGCTGCCTTGTTCCAGGCGCTTGAAAATGCCCTCCATAAACCACTCGGCCATGTGTTCGCCGGGGTGCTGCTGCGCAATGATCCAGATTTTGTGTTTGCGGGGGGCGCCATTTCCTTTGCGCAACAACTGAATGTCACGCCCTTCGGCACTTTTGCCCACCGCCAGCACTTGGCAACCGGACCATTGCTGCGCGTCGCTGATCAATACCTCGTGGCGTGCGCGGCTGTAGGGTTCGAAGTAGGCAAACCAGACGCTGCTGTGTTGAGGTTCAAGACTGAAGTTGAGCGATGTCCCATCAAAGTCGGTAGGCACGCGGAACCAGTGTTCCTGATCGTAAGACGCCACCGCACGGTAGCCGTCCCACGCTTTGTTGTAGGAAGACTGGCTGGCGTTGGTCAGATGAAAGTGATGGGGCTGCCCGGGCGTGAGGCCGCTGGCCTTGAAATGAAACCACTGGAAGTGCGGGCTTTTGGTGTCGGGATTGATCGCCAGTTTCACGTCCAACGGATCGCTGGCATCCAGCACTTGAATATTGCCGCTGTCGAAGTCACTGCTGATGTGAAGTGAAGAGGGCGCCACAGTCATCGTCCAGATCCCTGAGTCTGAGAATTGTGGGCGTTACTGTACCTCGCCATGGCGTGGGGCCAATACGAAAATGCAGGCATTTACAGAGAGAATGGGGGAGAAAAACGTCAGGGGGGCGTCATCCGTGACGCGGCGCAATTCTAGTGTTTTTGCGAGTGATTCTCAAGTGCTAAATTGCCATTACGCCTATAGTCCTAGACTTCAGGCTTTCTTCGGTCGATGTTCTTTTGCTATCATCGCCGGCATCGTAGCGGCCACCGAAAAAAACCGGTCGCACACCCGACTTCATTAGCCTGAAGCAAGCTGAGCCAGATAACTGGCCACAAAAAAAAGACCCGGCCATAAGCCGGGTCAAATAACCGTGATTAGCCTGATGAGGAGATTATTCAAAGCACCGACCTAAGGTCCCTTGAATGATCGGCTGATCTCGCGACCAGCTGCATGCAATAGTAATCATTATCATTTGCAAAGCAAGCGTTTTTTCTGTGCTTCTCGGAAATTTTTTCCCCTTCCCCCGCCCCAAGGCTCTATCTCGCTAATCCAGCAACAACTCAGTGGTGCGTTTGACTTCGCTCATGGCGATGTTGGAGTGAGCTTCCTGCACGTGTGGCTTCTGCAAAAGATGGTCGCGTAAAAAACGCTCGTAACTGTCGATGTCGTGCGTGACCACTTTCAGCAGGTAATCCATATCGCCCGCCATGGTGTAGCACTCGATGACTTCCGGGTAATGAGTGATGGCTTCTTCGAATTCGGTCAGGTGGCGACGTCCGTGCCCCGATAACCGCACATTGACGAATACCACGACGTTGAGTCCCAGTTTTTTCGGGCTGAGCAGGGCAACTTTGCGCTCTATCAAGCCTTCTTCCTGCAAGCGATGAATCCGTCGCCAACAGGGGGATTGGGATAATTCCACGCGCTCGGCCACCTCGGCGGCGGACAGGTCGGCGTCATGTTGCAGCAGGCGCAAAATCTTACGGTCGATGGGGCTTAATTTAATCGGCATGAATTGATCAGATTTCTTATTTTTGTTGAATGATTCATGCAGCGTAGCACTGCATTTCCTAAGAATTAGAAAGAAAAATCCTCTTGTAACCCTTCACGCTCTTAAGGCGGACTTCGCAGCCCCTGAACGGGTCGAAAACTGACTTTTTGGTCTGACGTCCCTGTGCGCTAACAACAAGAGAGAACTGAAATGCCGATATTTGCTCATCCCGAGTTTGATCAACACGAACAGGTCATGTTCTGCCACGACAAGGCCAGCGGCCTCAACGCCATTATCGCGGTGCACAACACGCGTCTGGGCCCTGCACTGGGCGGTTGCCGGATGTGGCCATACGCCGATGAGCAACAGGCGGTCAATGATGTGTTGCGCCTGTCACGGGGCATGACCTACAAATCGGCCCTGGCCGGGTTGCCGTTGGGCGGTGGCAAGGCCGTGATCATTGGCGATCCGCGCAAGGACAAAACCGAGGCGTTGTTCCAGGCCATGGGCGATTTTGTCGAAAGCCTGGGCGGTCGCTACATCACCGCCGCTGACTCGGGCACCGGGGTGACGGAGATGGCGCAAATGGGCCAACGCACCCGTCACGTCGTGGGAGCCGGTACACGTGAGCAGTTGGGTGGCGGCACGCGCAGCGGCGATCCGTCGCCTGCCACGGCACTGGGGGTGTACATCGGCCTCTGCGAGGCCGTTCGCCAGCGTCTGGAGCGATCCGACCTGAGCGGGCTGCGCGTGGCCATTCAAGGCCTGGGGCAAGTGGGCTTCAACCTGGCCCAACAGCTCAGCGCGGCCGGTGCCCAGTTATGGGTGCACGATATTCAGGAAGCCAATGTCCGCCGCGCCGTGGACGAGTTGGGCGCCCATGCGGTCAGTGGGCAGGACATCTACGGCTTGGACGTGGATGTGTTCTCACCCTGCGCCATGGGGGCGGTCATCAACGACGAAACCCTGCAATTGCTGCGTGCCCCGGTGATTGCCGGTGCAGCCAACAATCAACTGGCCCGTCCCGAGCACGGCGACGTGTTGTGGCGCCGGGGCTGCCTGCATGCACCCGATTACGCGATCAATGCCGGGGGCATTATCGACGTGTCCTACGAGTACAACGGCGGGACGCCTGAGCAAGTGCGTCAGCACGTTGAGGGCATTGGCGAAACATTGCGTCAGATTTTTGAGCGAGCGAAGGCTGAGGATCGCAACACCACGCTGATAGCCGACAGCCTTGCCCACGAACGCCTCAACGCCTGATGTAACGCAACACCGCAGGCAGCCAATGGGGTTGCCGCCGGGGGCGAGGCTGCGCAAGGGAGCAGCCATCGCTCGCGGTGTGACGTTATGCCCTCGTATGCAGCTTCATTGCCTTGGAGCGACGACCCACCTCAGCGTGCAGGTGCTTTTTGCTTGTCGATGGTCTTGTCGACCAGGTCTTTGGCCATTTCAACGAAGTGCGCCATGCCCCTGATGAGGTCCAGATGAGGGCCTTGCACACTCGCCGCGCCTCCATGAGCGTAAGTCAATGCAAAACGCATTAACTCCGACGCGTGCAACAAGGCTTCTTCGTAGCCGACATCGTCGCTGACGTTGAACACTTTTTGCTCGTTGCAGCGCTGAGTTACAGATGGTTTCAAATAATAGTCGAGCGCGCGTTGGGTGGCGGCGCTGTCTTTGAGGGCTTCAAGCTCGGCATCGGCCTCAATCTTGAGAGGGATTTTTGTTATTGGAGTCATGATCTGCCTGCGTTTGTGAGGTTAATCGAATCAGCAGAGGTCAGATTAGTACGTAAGGTATTTATGATTAACAAAATAAATAATACAATATGTGTATTGTTGCGTGACGGGCAATCCGTATTGTTCGGCAAATGGATAAATGGATCGCTTTAGTCAGAACGAAATTGCGCGAGCTCAAACTCACGCAAGAAAAACTCGCCGAACGCGTGGGGGCTTCCCAGGGCGGCGTTGGTCATTGGCTTAATAAACGTCGTCAACCCGACCTCGAAACCATGAACAAAGTGCTGCATGCCCTCGGGCTTGGGCACCTTGAGGTGGCGTTGGTGGTGCGTGAACGCAAGGCCAGTAACGACGACCTCAACCCTGAAGAAAACACGTACGTCATTACCTCAGCCTTCCGATACCCAGTGCGGGATTGGGAGAAGGTGGGCGAGATCAACGAGGCCACGCCCGACGGCTATCCCGCGGCCACAGCCTTTGAAATGAGTGATCACTACGCCAAGGGCGATGCTTTCTGGCTGCAAGTGACCGGTGATGCGATGACAGCGCCCATGGGCCTCAGCATTCCCCAGGGCATGCTGATCCTGGTGGACCCCGATATCGAGGTCGAGCCCGGCAAAATGGTGGTCGTGCGCACACCGGGCGCCGAAAGCGCCATGTTCCGTCAGTTGATCGAGGACAGTGGCCAGCGTTATCTCAAGCCGCTCAACCCGACCTATCCCAAAGTCCTGTTTGATGAAGGCTGCCGCGTTCTTGGCGTCGTGGTACAGGCGACGACCAAGTTCTGAGGCGCAGTTTCCAGACATCCACTAAAAAGGCGGCTACCGAAACCGGTAGCCGCCTTTTTCATGCCCGTTGCTTTATTCGAGTTCGACCAGTACCGCGCCTTCTCCCACCATGTCACCTTCCTGGCCGAATACGGCTTTGACCACCCCGTCGCGTGGCGCACGCAGGCTGTGTTCCATCTTCATGGCCTCAAGCACGACCAGTTGCGCCCCTGCCGCCACGTTCTGTCCGACCGCCACCATGACGCGCACGATGCTGCCGTTCATGGGCGCACTCAGTCCCCCTTCTTGTGCCTGCCGGGCACCGGCCGCGGCCAACGGATCACAAGCGCTCACGGCCTGCAGCTCGCCGTCCCACTGCACATACAGCGTGTCGCCGCGCCGCACAGCCAGATGCCGGGTGCGCACGCCGTGTCGTTCGATCACCAGATGCTGATCCTGCACCGTGGGCTGCTGCCCGGTCAGGGCAATGACCTTGTGTTCATCCTTACAGCTCAGGGCCAACAGGGTTTGCGCGGGCAAACCGATGCGCCATCCGTTGCGCTGCGACCACGGTGAAGTGGCCTCGTCGTCGCGACGATCAAGTGGCAGGGTCTGGACGAATGCGGGTGCTGCCACTGACCAAAACGCGTCAGGCAAAGGTTGCGCCTTTGGCAGTAATTGCGCCTCATGGCGCGGGATAAACCCCGTGTCCAGCTCGGCCGCGGCAAACGCAGGGTGAGCGATGATTCGGCGCAAGAAACTCAGGTTGGTTTTCAGGCCGCCGATAGCGAACTCATCGAGCATGGCCAACAAGCGCAAACGCGCCTGCTCGCGGTCTTCGCCCCACGCGATCAGCTTGCCCAGCATCGGGTCATAAAACGGCGACACCTCATCGCCTTCGCTGACCCCGCTGTCGACCCGGCGTCCTGCACCCTCGGCCGACTCGCGGTACACGGCCAGACGGCCGGTCTGGGGCAAGAAATCATGGCTCGGGTCTTCGGCGTACAGGCGCACTTCGATGGCATGCCCGCGCAGTGGTACATCCGCCTGGGTGATGGGCAACGCTTCGCCGCGCGCAACGCGGATCTGCCAGGCCACCAGATCAAGCCCGGTGATGGCTTCCGTCACCGGGTGTTCCACCTGCAGCCGGGTGTTCATCTCCATAAAGAAGAAATCCCCCCGCGCATCCAGCAAAAATTCCACCGTACCGGCGCCCACGTAACCAATGGCCTGCGCCGCCCGCACGGCCGATTCGCCCATGGCGCGCCGCAGCTCGGGGCTGAGCCCCGGCGCAGGGGCTTCTTCAACCACTTTTTGGTGACGGCGCTGAATGGAGCAGTCCCGTTCGTTGAGGTACAGGCAATGGCCGTGCTGATCGGCAAACACCTGAATCTCCACATGCCTGGGCTTGAGCACGTATTTTTCGACCAGCATGCGTGCATCGCCAAACGACGACAGCGCTTCACGCTGAGCCGAAGCCAGTGCTTCGGCCAGTTGGCTTTCGTCGTCCACCACTTTCATGCCCTTGCCGCCACCCCCGGCGGTGGCTTTAAGCAAGACCGGGTAGCCGATGTTCTCAGCCGCGGCGCGAAAGGTTTGCAGATCTTGCGCCTCGCCGTGATAACCCGGCACGAGAGGCACCCCGGCCACTTCCATCAAAGCCTTGGCGGCGGACTTACTGCCCATGGCATCAATGGCCGAGGCGGGCGGGCCGAGGAAGATCAGGCCTGCCTGTTCAATCGCCCTGGCAAACCCGGCGTTTTCAGACAAAAAGCCATAGCCGGGGTGGATCGCCTGCGCGCCGCTGGCCTTGGCCGCGGCAATGATCTTGTCGATTTGCAGGTAGCTGTCGGCCGCCTTGCTGCCCCCCAGGTTCACGCACTGGTCGGCTTCTCGGCAGTGGCGTGCGTCGCGGTCAGTGTCGCTGTGCACGGCGACGCTGGTCAGGCCCAAGGCCTTGGCAGTGCGCATCACCCGGCAGGCAATTTCACCACGGTTGGCCACCAACACGGTGGTAAGGGTCTGGGCCTTCATGGGCGCGGCTCCTGTTGCGTTGAGTCGATCTGCCAACTGGGCGCGCGCTTTTGCAAAAATGCGCGCAGGCCTTCCTGGCCTTCGGGGCTGACGCGAATGCGCGCAATAGCGTTTTCACAGTAGCGGCGAATGGCTGGCGTCGGTGCGCCATGGCTGACTTCGCGCAGCAGGTCTTTGCAGGCGCGCATGGCGAAGGGGCTGTTGAGCAGCAACGTGTCGATCCAGCGTGCGACCTGCTGATCGAGTTCGGCGGCCGGGTAGCTTTCGGACAACAGCCCCAGCTCACGCGCCCGTTCGCCACTGAAACGTTCGGCGGTCAGCGCGTAGCGGCGCGCGGCACGTTCGCCAATCGCTTGCACCACAAACGGGCTGATGACCGCAGGCGCGATGCCGATGCGTACTTCAGAGAGGCAGAACTGCGCGTCGTCCGTGCCGATGGCCATGTCGCAGGCGCTGATCAGGCCCAGCGCGCCGCCGTAGGCCGCGCCTTGCACCACGGCCAGCGTCGGCATTTTCAGCTTGGCCAGGTTGTACATCAGCTCGGCCAAGTGCCGGGCGTCGTCGAGGTTGGTGTTGTAATCCAGTTCAGCCGATTGCTGCATCCAGGCCAGGTCGGCGCCAGCGCTAAAGTGCTTGCCGCGCCCGCGCAGGACCAGAAACCGCAGGCTGGCGTCGCTTTGCACAGCGTCCAGCGCGAGGATCAGTTCGCGGATCATCTCGGCATTGAAAGCATTGTTTTTTTCTTCGCGACTCAACCACAGGGTGGCGAAACCCCGGGGGTCGGTCTGGAGTTCAAGGGTGTTGAAATCGATCATGTCCGTCAGTCCTTGGATGGCTGTACGTGTAGATGAGTGCGCAGGGGGGCCGGCAGTGGCGCGGCGGGTAGGTGTTGCGCCCGCCCATGCACGCCCCGGTACGGGTTTACATGCGGAACACGCCAAAGCGCGTGGTGTCGATCGGCGCGCTCAAGGCAGCGGACAAGCCCAACGCCAGCACGTCACGGGTTTGCGCCGGGTCGATCACGCCGTCATCCCACAGCCGGGCGCTGGAGTAGTAGGGGTGGCCCTGATGTTCATACTGGTCGAGGATCGGCTGCTTGATGTCGGCTTCGTCCTGAGGGGTAAAGGCCTCGCCGGTACGTTGCGCCTGTTCACGCTTGACCTGCACCAACACGCCCGCCGCCTGTTCCGCCCCCATCACGCCGATGCGGGCGTTGGGCCACATCCACAAAAAGCGCGGGTCATAGGCACGCCCGCACATCCCGTAGTTGCCCGCGCCAAAACTGCCACCGATGATCACCGTGAATTTCGGCACCTTGGCGCACGCCACGGCGGTCACCAGCTTGGCACCATGCTTGGCAATGCCGCCGGCTTCGTATTTCTGCCCCACCATAAAACCGGTGATGTTTTGCAGGAACACCAGCGGAATGGCGCGCTGACAGGCCAGCTCAATGAAATGCGCGCCTTTTTGCGCCGCCTCGGCAAACAAAATGCCGTTGTTGGCCAGAATCGCCACCGGATACCCGTGCAAATGGGCAAAACCGCACACCAGCGTGGTGCCGAACAGCGCTTTGAACTCATCGAACACCGAGCCGTCCACCAGCCGGGCGATCACCTCACGCACATCAAACGGCTGCTTGGCCTCGGCCGGGACGATGCCGTACAGCTCGTCGCTGGCATACAGCGGCGCCAACGGTGTGCGTCGGGTCAATTGCCCCAGCTTTCGCCAATTGAGGTTGGCAACACTGCGCCGCGCCAGCGCCAGCGCATGCGCGTCGTTCTCGGCGTAATGGTCGGCCACCCCGGAGATCTTGCAGTGCACATCGGCACCGCCCAGGTCTTCGGCGCTGACCACCTCTCCGGTCGCGGCTTTGACCAGCGGCGGCCCGGCGAGAAAAATGGTGGCTTGCTGGCGCACCATGATCGCTTCGTCCGCCATCGCGGGCACGTACGCGCCGCCCGCCGTGCACGAGCCCATGACCACGGCGATTTGGGGAATCCCGGCGGCGCTCATGTTGGCCTGATTGAAGAAGATGCGCCCAAAGTGCTCGCGGTCCGGGAAGACTTCGTCCTGACGGGGCAAGTTGGCGCCGCCCGAATCCACCAGGTAAATGCAAGGCAGCCGGTTTTGCTCGGCAATGGTCTGCGCCCGCAGGTGCTTTTTGACCGTCAGCGGGTAGTACGAGCCGCCTTTGACTGTGGCGTCGTTGGCCACAATCATGCATTCCACGCCTTCAACCCGACCGATCCCGGCAATGATGCCGGCAGCCGGGACGTCCTCGCCGTACACCTCGTAAGCCGCCAGCTGACTCAGTTCAAGGAAGGGCGAGCCAATGTCCAGCAGCCGGTCGATGCGTTCACGCGGCAGCAGTTTGCCCCGGGCGGTGTGGCGCTCCTGGGCGCGGGCACCGCCGCCCTGTTGCACATGGGCGAGCACGCTGTGCAGGGCGTCCACCTGTTTGAGCATGGCGTCGCGATTGGCGGCGAACTCGGGGGAGCGCGGGTTGACGGTGCTGTGCAAGATAGACATGGGCCACTCCTTAGCGGGTTTCGTTAAAGAGTTCGCGGCCAATCAGCATCCGGCGGATCTCGCTGGTGCCCGCACCGATTTCGTACAGCTTCGCGTCGCGCAGCAGACGTCCGGCCGGGAATTCATTGATGTAGCCATTACCGCCGAGGATCTGGATGGCGTCGAGGGCCATTTGCGTGGCGCGTTCGGCGCTGTAGAGGATCACCCCGGCGGCGTCCTTGCGGGTGGTTTCGCCCCGTTCACAGGCGGCCGCGACCGCATACAGGTAGGCACGGCTGGCATTGAGCTGGGTGTACATATCGGCCACTTTGCCCTGAATCAGCTGAAACTCGCCGATGCTTTGGCCGAACTGTTTGCGGTCATGGATGTAGGGCACCACCAGGTCCATGCAGGCTTGCATGATGCCGGTCGGGCCGCCCGACAGTACGACGCGCTCGTAATCGAGGCCGCTCATCAGCACCTTGACCCCGGCGTTGAGGGGGCCCAGCAGGTTTTCTTCAGGCACCTCAACGTTGTCGAAAAACAGCTCGCCGGTGTTGGAGCCGCGCATGCCCAGCTTGTCGAAATGCTTGCTGCGGCTGAAGCCTTTCCAGTCGCGCTCGACAATAAAGGCGCTGATGCCATGGGCCTTTTTTTCGATGTCGGTCTTGGCGTAGATCACATAAGTGTCGGCGTCGGGGCCGTTGGTGATCCAGGTTTTGCTGCCGTTGAGCACGAAATGGTCGCCGCGCTTGTCAGCGCGCAATTTCATGGACACCACGTCAGAGCCGGCGTTGGGTTCGCTCATGGCGAGCGCGCCGATGTGTTCGCCGCTGATCAGTTTGGGCAGGTAGTGACGTTTTTGAGCATCGCTGCCGTTGCGGTTGATCTGGTTCACGCACAGGTTCGAATGCGCACCGTAGGACAGCGCAACCGACGCCGAACCACGGCTGATTTCTTCCATGGCCACCACATGGGCCAAATAGCTGAGGCCGGTGCCGCCGTAGGCTTCTGGAACGGTGATGCCCAGCAAGCCCATGTCGCCAAACTTGCGCCACATGTCTGCCGGGAACAGGTTGTCCTTGTCGATTTGCGCTGCACGGGGCGCCAGTTCAGCGGCGACGAATGACTGGACCTGTTCGCGCAGCATGTCGATGGTTTCGCCCAGGGCGAAGTTCAAAGTCGGGTAGCTCATGGGGCACCTTGTTCATTGTTCTTGTATGAGGCGGTTACTGCGTCGCCAGGGGGAAGCTTTACGTAAACGTAAACTTGGCACCTGGGCCTGTCAATGACCTTTACGTTAACGTCAACTTAAGCCAGAGTGATTGCTATTCTTCTGATTGAGAGGGCGCTTGTGCGCGCTTTCCCATACTCCCAACAATAATCACAAGAGGAGTTGTCATGACGTCGCAATCAGCCCCCAGTTACAGCCAGGGTGCGCAGGACAAGGCCCTGCTGACATTGACCATCGGCCAGGCGTTTGAGCGTACGGCCGCGCGTTACCCCGAAAACGAGGCGCTGATTGTGCGCCACCAGCACCAGCGCCTGAGCTGGTCGCAATTGAGCCGTGCTGTCGACCTGCATGCCCGTGGCTTCATGGCGCTGGGGCTGCAAGCCGGCGACCGGCTGGGCATCTGGGCGCCCAATTGCCTTGAATGGTTTATCTGCCAATTTGCCAGCGCCCAGATCGGCGTGATTCTGGTCAACATCAACCCGGCGTACCGGCTTTCTGAACTGGACTACGTGCTCAAGCAGTCGGCCTGTCAGTGGCTGGTGTGCGCCGGGGCGTTCAAAACATCGGACTACCACGCGATGGTTGAGCAATTGGTCCCGCAATTGAGTGCCCACTCGCCTGGCCACCTGTGCAGTGCGCACCTGCCGGATTTGCGTGGCGTAATCAGCCTCGCGGCGGCGCCGGCGCCCGGCTTTTTGCCCTGGGCGCAACTGGCCACGCTGGGGGCAGGGGTCGAGGTTGAGCAATTGCAGGCGCGCAAGGCGGCCGTGATGCCCGAGCACCCGGTGAATATCCAGTACACCTCAGGCACAACAGGTTTTCCCAAGGGCGCGACCCTGAGCCATCGCAACATCCTCAACAACGGTTTCATGGTGGGCGAAAGCCTCGGGCTGACGGCCAATGATCGTCTGGTGATTCCGGTGCCGTTGTACCACTGCTTTGGCATGGTCATGGGCAACCTGGGGTGCGTCACCCACGGCACCACGATGATTTACCCCAGTGAAGCCTTCGATCCCGGCCTGACCCTGCAAGCCATCGCACAAGAACGCGCCACCGGGCTCTACGGGGTGCCCACCATGTTTATTGCTCTGCTCGATCACCCGCAGCGGGCCGGGTTTGACCTGTCGAGCTTGCGCACCGGGATTATGGCGGGCGCCACGTGCCCGATTGAAGTGATGCGCCGTGTCATCAGCGAGATGCACATGAGCGAGGTACAAATTGCTTATGGCATGACCGAAACCAGCCCCGTGTCCATTCAGACGGGCCCTGCGGACGAGCTGGAATTACGGGTGACCACGGTCGGGCGCACTCAGCCGCACCTGGAGAACAAGCTGATCGACGCTGAAGGGCAGATCGTAGCGCGAGGTGAGATCGGTGAGCTGTGCACGCGCGGCTACAGCGTGATGCTGGGCTACTGGAATAACCCGCACGCCACGCTGGAGGCTATCGACAGCGAAGGCTGGATGCACACCGGCGATCTGGCGCAAATGGACGAGCAGGGGTATGTGCGTATCGTGGGGCGCAACAAAGACATGATTATTCGTGGCGGCGAAAACATTTACCCGCGTGAGCTGGAAGAGTTTTTCTTCACCCACCCGGCCGTGGCGGACGTGCAGATTGTGGGCATTCCGGACGAGAAGTACGGTGAGGAAATTGTCGCCTGGATCAAGTTTCACCCCGGCCATACTGCCAACGAGCTGGAGTTGCAGACCTGGTGCAAGGCCCGCATTGCGCACTTCAAAACCCCGCGCTACTTCAAGTTCGTCGACACGTTCCCGATGACCGTGACCGGCAAAATCCAGAAATTCAAAATGCGCGAAGTCAGCATTCAGGAGCTTGGTCAGGCAGGGCGGGGCAAATCCTGAGCAACACAAAGGGGAGCCTGAGCTCCCCTTTAATGTGTTGTTGCCTGCTCTTTTTATTATTGAGGGGCGGTCTGTTGTTGTTTTTGTGACCGTGGCCCTTTACTGCTGTTTTTGGCGATCCCCATCCGGGATCAAGAGCAAACGTATTTTTTTGAGCGCTGATCCACTTTCATCACAGGGTTTGAAACCTGCGATCCAACCTGAACGGGTGCTACCTGAAGGTAGTTTTATTGTTCTCTGCCCGGTTGCGAGGTGGCTTTTGGCTCCCCGGAAAAGTAAACCTTCTCCAAAAAAATCTGTTAGCTGCGTCTCTGCCGTGTTGTTTTTGTTATGTCAGAGTCGTTTCGTATTGTTTTTATTATGTTGCTGCAGTTTTTATTCTTGTTATGCCATAGAGATAGCAGAACCCGTGCCAACTTTTAAAAACCCTTATAAATCAATGGTTTGTATTTTTTGGTATTAAAAAACCGGCCTTGCGACGGGCCGGTTTGTTTCCTTGTTACTCGTGTGGGTTACCGTGCGGTAACACTGCGGCACACTTTTCAGCCCTGTCGGGCGCGGGCAACACGTGAACCGGTGACCCGGCCCAAAACCCGACTGATGTGTTCACCGGCGAGCAACAATTTGTCCATGTCGACACCGGTTTCGATGCCCATGCCATTGAGCATGTACAGCACATCCTCGGTGGCGACATTGCCGCTGGCGCCCTTGGCATAAGGGCAGCCGCCCAGCCCCGCTATGGAGCTGTCGAACACGGCGAGGCCTTCTTGCAAGCTGGCGTAAATATTCACCAGCGCCTGACCGTAGGTGTCATGGAAATGCCCGGCCAGTTTCTCCCGGGGCACGGCAGCACTTACGGCCTCAATCAGCGTGCGAGTGGCGCTGGGGGTGCCGGTGCCGATGGTGTCGCCCAGCGACACTTCATAACAGCCCATGGCATACAGCTCGCTGGCCACGGCCGCCACCTGCTGCGGCGCTACATCGCCTTCATACGGGCAGCCAAGCACGCAGGACACATAACCGCGCACGCTAATGCTGTGCTGCCGGGCGGCTTCAATCAGCGGCACGAACCGCGCCAGGCTTTCGCTGATCGAGCAGTTGATATTGCGTTGCGAGAAGGCTTCAGACGCGGCTGCAAACACCGCGACTTCCTTGACCCCGGCGGCCACCGCGTCTTCAAACCCGCGCAGGTTGGGCGCCAGCGCACCGTACACCACGCCCGGTTTACGCTGGATGCGGGCGAAAACCTCGGCCGAACCCGCCATTTGCGGCACCCATTTGGGTGAAACGAAACT
This sequence comes from Pseudomonas lundensis, assembly GCF_015377145.2. NCBI lineage: Bacteria > Pseudomonadati > Pseudomonadota > Gammaproteobacteria > Pseudomonadales > Pseudomonadaceae > Pseudomonas > Pseudomonas lundensis. The sequence goes on along the minus strand of NZ_CP062158.2, from coordinate 3,325,713 downwards.
GCCCGCTTCGATGTACCCGAGTCCGGCATCGGTCAAGGCGTCAACCAATTGCACCTTGTCAGCCACGCTGATCGGCCGGGCTTCGTTTTGCAGGCCGTCGCGGGGGCCGACTTCGATCAGGCGCACGTGGGTGGGTAATGTCATGGGGTCACCGGTTTGAGTGTGGGGCCTGCCTGTGTGAGCGGCCACGGGAGGGCGGGTTCAGGCCGTCTGGTTTTTGATGGTGTGTTCCAGCGCTTGGGTGCAACGCTCTTCGGCGGTGTCCAGCTCCAGTTGCATCTGCTGAATGTCGAGCAGTTGTTGCTCCAGTTGCTGACGGCGTTCTGCGATTTTGGCCAGCATGCTGGTCAGTTGCTTCTGATTGCCGCTGGTGGGGTCGTACAACTCGATCAGCTCGCGGCACTCGGCCAGAGAAAAGCCAATGCGCTTGCCACGCAGGATCAGCTTCAGGCTGACCTTGTCCCGGCCTGAATACACCCGCTCCTGGCCTCGCCGTTCAGGGGCCAGCAACCCTTGTTCTTCATAAAAACGGATCGCACGGGTGGTGATGTCCAGCTCACGGGCAAGGTCGGAAATACTGTACGTCTGGCTGCTCATGGGCGGGCTCTGGAAAGTTCGTGGGGTTAAGCTAATGGCTGGTTGACGTTTACGTCAAGCAAGGGCTGCGCCCGCTGCCTGGTTTCAAGGGCCACTTGTTGTTCGCACAGCTCGATCAACAGTTCGCGCATCCAGCGGTTGGCCGGGTCTTGCTCGGTGCTCTCGTGCCAATACAAATGGGTTTCCACGTTGGGCAGCTCGTTGAGCGGCAGCGCCACAAAGTGCAGCGCATGACGCCGGGCAAACCGCTCGGGCACGGTCATCACCATGTCGGTGTGTTGCAACACGTTGGAGGCCATCAGGTAATGCTGTGAACGCAGGGTGATTTTGCGTTGCAGGCCCATTTTGCCCAGGGCCAGGTCGACCTGGCCCAGCCCGTTACGCCGCGTCGAAATGTGGATGTGCGTCAGCCCCAAATACTCATCGAGTGAAATCGACGGCTGACCCGCCAGCGGATGGGCGGGGCGCATCGCGCACACGTAGCGGTCTTCCATCAGCTTGACGTGGCGAACTTGCGGGTCGGTGTTCAGTGGCGCATCAATGGCGAAGTCCAGACGTCCCGCAGCCAGATCGCTGGTGGTCTCACGTCGATGGGACAACAAGCTTTCCACCACCACAGAAGGAGCCTGCTTGCGTAAACGCTGAAACAGCGGGGGCAAGACCACGGCTTCTGTCAGGTCGGTCATGCTGATGCGAAAGGTCTTGTTGGCCTGCAAGGGGTTGAAGGTGCGGCTCTCTTGTACCGAGACCCGCAACAAAGCCAGCGCACTGCGCACCGGGTTGATGATGTTTTGCGCCATGGGAGTCGGCACCATGCCCTGGGCGGTGCGCACAAACAGCGGGTCGTTGAAACTTTCGCGCAGCCGGGCCAGCGCATTGGACACCGCAGGCTGAGTGATGCCGATGATTTGTCCGGCGCGGGTCAGGTTGGCTTCGGTGTAGATCGCATCGAACACCACAAACAAATTGAGATCGACCTTGTTCAGGTTCATGGCACGCCACTCGTGTTAGCGAAGGGGAGGTTGGTGGTGAATCATATATTGCTTATGAATGGTGATACACGCGGTAAATAGACAAGGTAAATGATGGGGCGCTCAACTAGCATCGGTCACACGTTCCCACATTCCCGGTAGAAGGTAGCCACCCATGGATTTCGCTTATTCCCCCAACGTTCAGGCGCTGCGCGAGCGGGTCACGGCTTTTATGGACGCCCATGTGTACCCGGCCGAAGCGATTTTTGATCAGCAGGTGGCGCAAGGCGATCGCTGGCAACCCACGGCCATTATGGAAACCCTCAAACTCAAGGCCAAAGCCGAAGGGTTGTGGAATCTGTTTTTGCCCGAGTCTGAACTGGGGGCGGGCCTGACCAACCTTGAGTACGCGCCGCTGGCCGAAATCATGGGGCGCTCGATGCTCGGGCCCGAGCCGTTCAACTGTTCGGCGCCAGACACCGGCAACATGGAGGTGCTGGTGCGGTACGCCAGCGAGGCCCAAAAAGCACAATGGCTGGCCCCTTTACTGCGCGGGGAAATCCGTTCGGCGTTCGCCATGACCGAGCCGGACGTGGCCTCGTCGGACGCCACCAACATGCAGGCCCGCGCCGAACGCCAGGGCGATGAGTGGGTGATCAACGGACGCAAGTGGTGGACTTCGGGGGCGTGTGATCCGCGCTGCAAAATCATGATCTTCATGGGGCTGAGCAACCCGCAGAACCCGCGCCATCAGCAGCATTCGATGATCCTGGTGCCCGTGGACACGCCCGGGGTTCACATCGTGCGGCCGTTGCCCGTGTTTGGTTACGACGATGCGCCCCACGGCCACGCTGAAGTGCTGTTCGACAACGTCCGCGTGCCCTATGACAACGTGTTGCTGGGTGAAGGCCGGGGCTTTGAAATCGCTCAGGGGCGACTGGGGCCGGGGCGGATTCACCACTGCATGCGGTCCATCGGCATGGCCGAGCGGGCGCTGGAATTGATGTGCAAGCGCTCGTTGGAGCGCACGGCTTTCGGCAAACCGCTGGCACGCCTGGGCGGCAATCTCGACACGATTGCCGAGTCGCGAATGGAGATCGACATGGCCCGCCTGCTGACCCTCAAAGCGGCGTACATGATGGACACCGTGGGCAACAAGGTGGCGAAAAGCGAGATCGCGCAGATCAAGGTGATCGCGCCGAATGTGGCCCTGCGGGTCATCGATCGGGCCATCCAGATGCATGGCGGAGCGGGGGTTTCAGGGGATTTTCCGCTGGCCTACATGTACGCCATGCAGCGCACCTTGCGCCTGGCCGACGGGCCGGATGAGGTGCACCGCGCCGCTGTGGGCAAGTGTGAACTGGACAAGTACGCCAAGTCGTCGAGCTGAATCGGAGCGTGTACCCGTTGCCGTGGGAAGCGGCTTTGCGCGTCTGCAACGGGTAGCGGTCTCAATACACCCACACCTCAACCCGGCGATTTTTCACGCGGCCTTCGTCTTCGGTGTTGGCCGCCACCGGCATTTGCGCGCCGTAACCGCGGATTTCGCGCAGGATGACACCGCTTTTCGCCAATTCCCGGCGCACGGCCATTGCCCGCAGTTTTGACAACAGTTGCGCTCGCTCGGGGTCGTCCTTCACATCGCCAAAGCCCACCAGCGTCGCCTGTTTGCCGAGTTTGTCGTGGGCCCGCAAATAGTCCACGACACGCAACACATCCTGCCGGGCCTTGTTGTCCAGCGAGGCGCTGCCCTCTTCAAAACGAAAATTCACCGACAAGCGCTGCGCCTGTTGCGTGAGCGTCCGGTAATCGGCCGGCATGTGCGGCCCGTGCGTCACGTGGCCTGCCACGATGCTTTGGGCCACAAAGCCGTTGCGCGCGACGATGGCCTGGCCTTGGGTGCTTTGGGTGAAGGTAATCAGGGCTTTGGCCCAAGGATTATTCGCGTTGGGCGGCAGGTAAAAGAACAGGCGCCGCGACAACGGGTAATCTTCGCTGGCAATCAGGCTCTCCAGCGGCAGCATCGGTTGGGAGGCACCGTCAACGATGGCCACGGCCTTGGCCTGACGTACATAGGGCAGGCCGATAAACCCGATGGCTTGCGGGTCCCGGCTGACCGCATCGGACAATTGCTCGCTGGACTCGAAACGCTTGGCGTCCGGGCTCAACCCCCGCGGGCTGCGATTAAGCACCAACTCCTTGAAGGTTTCCCAGGTGCCGGACTGATCGTCCCGCGCATAAAGATGAATCGCCCCACCGATGCCGCCTAATGCTTCCCACGTCTGGATCTGGCCGCTGAAGACCTGTGCCAGTTGCTCGGTGTTCAACGTTGTGAGCGGGTTGCGCGGGTGGAGGATGATCGCCAGCCCGTCAATGGCAATCACCTGTTCGGCGTCCGGGCTTTTGAGGTCGCCGAGGCGTTCGAGCTCCACCAGCTCGCGGTCCTTGATCGGGCGTGAAGACGCCACCACATCGGCCTGACCGGCATTCAGGGCGGCGAATCCGGTGCCTGAGCCGTGGGCCGCGACGTCCACCCGCACCTGTCGGCCGTGGGCGTCAGTGCCGATGATGGTCTGTTCGTTGGGAGGCGGCGCGGCCACGCTGTGGATGTCGCGCAAGCCTTGCCCGGCAAGCATGGCGGCAACCAGCGCCGGGCCAAGGTTGGCGCCAATGGTGTTGGAACCCTGAATCCTCAGGTCAGCCACCGGTGCGGCCCAGGCCAACGCCGTCATGGCCCACAGCAGGATGAAAGACGTTAAACGCAGCATGATCCGGCACCTTCCTGGGGCCATAAAAGTGCCAGCAATTTAAGTCAGAAACGTTGCAAGCCGATGACAGCCGGATCGTGCGGCGTGCCGCTGACGTGCTCCGCGCGATGGCGTGGCCCGGCAGCGGCGCACAGGCGCGCTGTCAGCTCAGTTCCAGCCAGATCGGCGCATGGTCTGATGGTTTTTCCATGGCGCGCAGGTCGTAGTCGACGCCTGCGTCCTTGATGCGCGGCACCAACCCTTGGGAGGTCAGAATCACGTCGATGCGCAGGCCGCGCTTGGGTTCGTCTTCGAAGCCGCGGCTGCGGTAGTCGAACCAGCTGAAACGGTCGGTGACGTCCGGGTACAGGTAGCGGAAGCTGTCCACCAGGCCCCACCCCTTGAGGCGCTCCATCCACTCGCGTTCTTCGGGCAAGAAGCTGCACTTGCCGGTTTTCAGCCAGCGTTTGGCGTTGACTTCGCCGATACCGATGTCGCAATCCTGGGGCGAGATATTGATGTCGCCCATGACCACCAAAGGCTGTTCGTTGCTGAACCGGCTTTCAAGCAACTGCTGCAAATCGCTGTAGAAACGTTGCTTGGCAGGGAACTTGGTGGGGTGATCGCGGCTTTCACCTTGTGGGAAATACCCGTTCATGATGGTCACCGGCTGACCGTTTTCATCCGCGAATTCGCCCCAGATGAAGCGGCGCTGGGCGTCCTCTTCATCGGTGGCAAAGCCTTTATTAATGCTCAGCGGCGCCTGACGGGACAGCAGCGCGACGCCGTAATGGCCTTTCTGGCCATGAAACTGCACGTGATAACCCAGCGCTTCAATGTCAGCGAAAGGGAACTGTTCGTCACTGACTTTGGTTTCTTGCAGGCCGATCACGTCCGGCTGATGTTTTTCGATCAGCGCTGCCAGCTGATGAGGCCGAGCGCGCAGGCCGTTGATGTTGAATGACACAATTTTCATGGGCGGGCAGTCCTGAGCAAAAAACAGCGATGCTAGCGGACTGACGCCTCAGCGGCCAGCGTGCGGTAGGGCAAATGCACTGCTAACGTAGGTTGCATGCGCCACGATGGAACTGTTGTGGCACTCGGGGGCTCGTACTCACTAGAAGCGCCGCCATCCAAGCGCCGCCACGGAGATTGAACGTCATGACGCAAACGTCGAATGCCACCGCCCAGATCCAGTTGCTCGATGGGGGGTACTCACGCGAGGCGCGGTCGTTGCTGTATCAGGCTTATCGGCATGAACCGACGTTCCGCTTTTTGTTCGATGCTGACCGCCGGGGTTACGAACAGCGGGTCAGGGCGACGGTGCGGGAACTGGTCAAACAGCATTTTTTGCAGGACCGTCCGGGGCTGGGGTTGCTGGTCAATGACCGGCTGGTGGGGGTGGCCCTGATCGCGCCGCCGATGCGACGTCTGGACATCACTGAAAGCTGGGCCTGGCAGTTGCGCATGGTGCTCAGTACCGGGTTGCGTTGTACCCGCCGTTACCTTGAGTACCATCAGGCGGTGCTGGCCTGCGTGCCGGGCGATGCCGTGCACATGCTGCCGCTGCTGGGCATTCACCCTGAATTTCAGGGCCAGCATTATGGCGAGCAGTTGCTCGAAGCCGTGCACAACTGGTGCGCCGAAGACGAACACTCCGAAGGGGTGGTGCTGGATACGGGCAACCCGCGTTACCTGGAGTTTTATAAGAAGCAGGGTTACGTCGAAATTGGCGAAGTCGCCATCGGGCCGGTGCGTGAGCACGTTTTCTTTCACGCCAATCCGCAGGTGTTACATACAGCAACGGGTTGAGGACGAACTTCTTCCCCCAGGTGTGCTCTATGACGCTCCTTGCCCGTGTTAGCATCCGCGCCTATGACGTTTCCAGGAAGATTTACCAGCGGTGTGGTCCTGCTGCTCAGCAGCTTTGCAGTCTGTGCGCAAAGCGAGCTGGTGGTCAGGGTCAAGCCCGCCAATAACGCCCTCAAGGCCAATGTGGAAGGCTATATAGGCAGCCTCGGCGACCGCGACGAGGCGGCTTTGCTGCGCTTCAAACGCGGCGCGCACGAGCAGGCCCTCAAAGCGTCGCAAGCCTTGGGGTACTACAACCCCATCATTGAAAGTGAAGTCCAGCCCGGCACGCCGCCGCGTCTGGTGTTGAACATCGAGCCCGGCGAGCCGGTGCATCTGCGCAACGTCAACGTGCGTGTCGAAGGCCCGGCGGCTTCGCTCAAGGCGTTTCAAATTCCGCCCGCTGACGACCTCAAGCCGGGGGCCGTGCTTAACCAGGGCAATTACGAAAGCGCCAAGCAAATGATCCAGAACCGGGCGCTGCGCTACGGTTTCTTTGACGGTAAATTCACCCGCCACGAGCTGCTGGTCGACCCCAAGGGGGGCTACGCAGATATCAATCTTGTCTACGAAAGCGGGCCGCGTTACGTGCTGGGCAAGGTCAGCTTTACGGGTGACACGCCGTTCGATGACGTGCTGTTGCAGCGCATGGTGCCGTTCAAGCCGGACACGCCCTACGATTCGGAACTGGTCAACGAACTGAACCAGAACCTGCAATCGAGCGGCTATTTTGAAGTGGTGCGGGTCGATGCGGCGCCCAGTACGGCTGTCGGGCAGGTCATCCCGGTGGACGTCGACCTGCATACGCGCAAACCCCGCACCATGACATTGGGCCTGGGCTACTCGACCGATACCGGGCCGCGAGGCAAGGCCAGCTGGATGCGTCACTGGGACAATGCCCGTGGGGACAGTTACGGTTTTGAGTCTGAAATTTCACAACCCAAGCAAAACGTTGGCGCCTGGTACGACATTCCGCTCGACCCGCCGCTGACCGACAAACTGCGTTTTGCGGCCGGGTATCAGTATGAAGAAATCGCCAACACCGACACCTTGAGCAAATTGCTGACCGTAGGCCCCGAGTGGCACAGCAAGCTGGATAACGGCTGGACGCGGATTGTCTCGTTGCGCTGGCAGCACGAAGAGTACCGGTTGGGCGATGACTCGGGGCTCAGCACCCTGTTGATGCCGGGCGTCAGCTATGCCGTGTTGCGCAGCGACAACCGCATCGACCCGTCCCATGGTTACAGCGTGTCGCTGGATGCGCAGGTGGCCAAGGAAGGGCTGATGTCGGACACCAACCTGTTGCACGGCAACGCGCAATTCAAGGCGTTGACAACCCTGTGGGAAAAACACCGTTTCCTCGGCCGAATACAGTTCGGCGGCAGTGCCACCAACGGCTACAAATCAGTGCCACCGTCGCTGCGTTTCTTCGCCGGTGGTGATCAAAGCGTACGCGGCTATGACTACCAGAGCCTGTCACCGAAAAACTCCGACGGTGACCGGATCGGCGGCCGCTACATGGTTGCGGGCAGCGTCGAGTATCAATACCAGTTCGCGGATAAGTGGCGCTGGGCAACCTTTGTCGACAAAGGCAACGCTTTCAACAACCTTGATTTTCCAAGCCTGAAAACCGGGGTCGGGGTGGGGATCCGCTGGGTCTCGCCAGTCGGTCCGATCCGCCTCGACCTGGCCCACGCGCTGGATGATGACGGCGGCGTTCGTTTGCACTTTTCCATGGGGCCAGAACTGTGATTCGTGGGTTGAAAATAGCGGGTCTGGTGTTGCTGGCCCTGGTGGTGTTGGTGGCATTGGCGCTGGGGATCGTGCTGGGTACGCAAGCGGGCAGTCGCTGGGTGTTGGGCCAGGTGCCGGGTTTGCAGATCGACAATTTTGCCGGGCGCCTGGGCGGCCAATGGAGCGCTGACCATCTGCTGTGGGAGCAGGGCACCAGCCGTGTGGAAGTGGATAAACCGATTTTTGCCTGGTCGCCGTCCTGCCTGACACGCATGACCCTGTGCATCGATCAGTTGCAGGCCGAGCGTGTCAGCCTGCAATTCCCGCCCAGTGAAGACAGCAGCAGCGGGCCGGTCAGCCTGCCTGAATTGACGTTGCCGGTGTCCATCGAAGTGGGTGTGATCAAAGTCGGCAATGTGCTGTTTAACGGTATCGAGCAGCTCAAGGGCATGCAGATGGCGGCTCAATGGACCTCCAAAGGGTTGCAGATCGATTCGGTGCACTTGGATCGCGAGGACGTGAACGTCGAGTTGTCCGGTCTGTTGCAGCCCAATGGTGACTGGCCGTTGACCCTGCAAGGCACTATCCGGCTGCCCTCGCCTGATCAAACACCCTGGGCGCTGGCGCTCAAGGTCGACGGCCATTTGCGTACCTCCCTGAATCTGATCGCTGACAGTACCGGCTACCTCAACGCACAGCTAAAAGGCCAATTGCAGCCGCTGGCCGAGCACTTGCCAGCACAGGTCAGTATCACCGCTGACGCGTTCAAGGCCAGCCCCGAGCTGCCGGACACCCTGCAAGTCAATCAGCTTGTGCTGACGGCCAAGGGCGACCTCAAGGACGGCTATGTGCTGGACGGTAGCGCCAGCCTGCCCGCCGAAACAGCCCCCGTCCGTGTGCTGCTCAAGGGGCGGGTAGACGCCACGGGCGCGCAGGTGTCGGCACTGAATTTGACCGTCAGCCCCGAGCAGCACCTGAACCTGTCCGGGCGAGTGGACTGGCAGGAAGGCGTGAAGGCCGACGCGAAGATCGACTGGCTGGCGTTTCCCTGGCACCGCTTGTACCCGGTCATCGCCAAGCCGGAGGTGGACCTGCGCACTTTCAACGGCGAAGTGTCTTACACCGATGGCAACTACCTGGGCAACTTCAAGGCCAACCTGGATGGCCCGGCCGGGGCGTTTAGCCTGGCCAGCCCGTTCAGCGGTGATCTGGGCAACCTCTACCTGCCGCAACTGGAACTGGTGGCGGGTCAGGGCAAGGCCCAAGGCCACGTCAAAGTGCAGTTTGCCGACGGCGTGGCCTGGGATACCGCACTGGACCTCAGCGCAATCGACCCGGCGTATTGGGTGGCCGAGTTGCCGGGCAATCTCGGGGGGCCGCTGCGCAGCACAGGTTCATTCAAGGATGAACGTCTGGAGCTGAACGCTAACCTCGACCTCAAAGGCCGTTTGCGCGGCTTGCCCGCCGTGTTGCAGGCCAAGGCCCAAGGGGCGGGCGAGGACTGGAACCTCAGCGCGCTGGACATTCGCCTGGGGGACAACCGCATCAATGGCACGGCCCGTGTGCAGCAGCAACTCAAGGCGCAACTGGACCTCAACCTGCCGCGCTTGGGGCAGTTGTGGCCAGACCTGCGCGGTCAGCTCAAAGGCCGGGTCGATGTCGGCGGCACCCTCAAGGCGCCGCAGGGCAAGCTGGTACTCAATGGCCAGCAACTGGCTTTCGCCGACAACCACTTGCAACACCTCAGCCTGGATGCCGCGCTCGATCGCAATCAGCACGGGCGGATTGACCTCAAGGGCAGCGGGATCACGAGTGGCGATACGCAGTTGGGTGTGCTGACCGTCAACGGCAGCGGGGATCTGAAGCGACAGCAACTCAAACTTGCGCTGCAAGGGCCGATGCTGCAACTCGCCCTGGCACTCGATGGCGGTCTGGACAAAGACCAATGGCGCGGGCGTTTGCTCAGCGGGGACGTCAAGGCCGGTGGTCAGGACTGGGCCTTGCAAAAACCGGCGCGTCTGGAGCGTCTGGCCGATGGCCGGATCAACCTGGGGGCCCAGTGCTGGATGTCGGGGCCTGCCAGTCTGTGCAACGAAGAACAACGCCTGATGCCGGACCCCAAACTGCGTTTCCATCTCAAGCAGTTCCCGCTCGACAGCCTGGCCAAGTGGCTGCCCGACGACTTCCGGTGGCAAGGTCAGCTCAATGCCGACTTATCCCTCGACTTGCCAGCCAGCGGGCCTAAAGGACAAGTGGTGGTGGACGCCAGCGGCGGCACGTTGCGCATCAAGGACAAAGGCCAGTGGCTGGACTTCCCGTACCAGACGTTGCGCTTGACCAGTCAACTGACGCCGAGCCGGGTCGACACCCGCTTTGATTTCAACGGCGGCAAACTCGGGCAACTGATGCTCAATGCACGCATCAATCCTCTGCCCAAGAGCAAGCCGGTGACTGGCGATTTTCGCTTGAGCGGGCTGGATGTGTCGGTGATTCGTCCGTTTGTGCCCATGGTCGAAACACTCGCCGGCCAATTGAATGGCACGGGCACGTTCACGGGCGGATTACTGGCGCCGCGCATCAACGGCACAGTGGCCCTGACCGGCGGGCAGATTTCCGGGCCGCAACTGCCAACCACTCTCGAGAACCTGCAACTGACCGCCAACATTGTGGGCGAAACGGCTTTGCTCAACGGCGGCTGGACCAGCGGCCAGTTGGGGCTGGGCAGTATCAGCGGGAATGTGGCGTGGGGCAACACCATGGCCGTCAACGTGTTGGTCAAGGGCAGTCACCTGCCCGTGACGGTTGAGCCCTACGCCAAACTGGATGTGGCCCCGGACCTGAGAATTTCGCTCAACCCCGACAATACCTTGCTGATCGCGGGCAACGTGAACGTGCCCAAGGGCGAAATCACCGTGCGCGAACTGCCGCCGTCGACGGTCAAGGTGTCTGATGACACGGTGATCGTTGGCCAGCAAACCTCCGATGCAGACGCCCCGATGGTGGTCGACATGGACATCGACGTCATCGTCGGGCAAGAGCTGCTGACGTTCTCGGGGTTCGGTTTGAACGCCGATCTGGTGGGCCAGGTGCACATCGGCAACAACCTGGACACCCGCGGCGAGTTGCGCCTCAACAACGGCCGCTACCGTGCCTATGGCCAGCGCCTGACCATACGCCGGGCGCGCTTGCTGTTCGCCGGGCCGATTGCGCAGCCGTATCTCGACATCGAGGCGATTCGCCAGACGGATGACGTGATTGCGGGCATTCGCCTGACCGGCAGCGCAGAACAGCCGACCACGCAGATCTTCTCTGAACCCGCCATGAGCAAGGAGCAGGCGCTTTCCTACCTGATTCTGGGGCGTCCGCTGTCGGGCACCGGCGAAGACAACAACATGCTGGCGGAGGCTGCGCTGGGCCTTGGCTTGATGGGCAGTTCGGGGATTACCTCGGGGCTGGCCAATCACTTGGGCATCAAGGACTTCGAACTCGACACCGAAGGCAGCGGTGACAGCACCTCGGTGGTTGCCAGCGGCAAGATCAATGAGCGGTTGAGTGTGCGGTATGGCGTCGGGGTGTTTGAGCCGGCGAGCACCATTGCCTTGCGGTACAAGTTGAGCAAACGGGTGTACGTGGAAGTGGCCAGCGGCTTTGCCAGCTCGCTGGACATCTTCTACAAGCGCGACTTTTAGCGCCCGTGTGTCAGCCTTCGCCGCCTCACGCTGCCCGGCAGCGTGAGGCGGTGATGTGCAATCACCGATTAAGCTGCTTCATGTTTTCTTCGGCATAGCGCAAACCGGCCACGGCGTCTGGAGGGAAGATGGTTTGCAGGGCGTCCAACTCGTTGGCGCTCAAACTGATGTCTAGCGCCGCGATGTTTTCTTCCAGGTAATGACGTTGCTTGGTCCCCGGAATCGGGATCAGGTGATCCCCTTGCGCCACTACCCAGGCCAGCGCCAGTTGCCCGGCCGTGACGCCTTTGTCAGCCGCGAGTTGCTTAACCTGATCCACCAGTTGCAGGTTTTTCGCAAAGTTATCGGCCTGAAACCGCGGATTGGAGCGGCGATAGTCGTCCGCCGCGAAGTCCTCGGGGCTTTTCAGTGCGCCGGTCAGAAAACCGCGCCCCAAGGGGCTGTAGGGCACAAAGGCAATGCCCAGACGCTGGCAAGCCGCAAGGCAGCCGTTGTCTTCCTGATCGCGACTCCACAGCGAGTATTCGCTTTGCAGGGCGCTGATGGGGTGCACGTGATGCGCACGTTCGAGCGTGGCCACAGATGCTTCGCTGAGGCCCAGGTAGCGGACTTTGCCCGCCTTGACCAGATCGGCCATGGCGCCGACGGTCTCTTCAATCGGCACCTCGGGGTCCATGCGGTGTTGGTAATACAGGTCGAGGGTGTCGACGCCCAAGCGTTTCAGGCTGCCGTCGATGGACTGACGAACGTACTCCGGGCGGCCGTTCACTGCCCGCCCCTTGGGGTTGGCCGGGTCGCGCACGATGCCGAACTTGCTGGCCAGAAATACTTGGTCACGTTTGCCGCGAAGGGCTTGGCCGATCAGGATTTCGTTGGTGTGTGGGCCGTACATGTCGGCGGTGTCGAGAAAATTGACCCCCAACTCCAGCGCGCGGTGCAAGGTGGCCACGGCTTCGCGGGTATCGCTGCCGGTGGTGTAAAAGTCAGTCATGCCCATGCAGCCAAGGCCAATGGCGCTGACTTGCGGGCCGTTTTTTCCGAGTGGGCGGGTGTGCATGTGAAGTCCTCCTGAGTGGGTGGCCTATTCTTAACCTCGACACATGCAAGATAAACCGGGTAAAAACGCTATCACTGTTCGGATAATCCGAATAATCCAGGCCGGGACGGGAGCGGATATGGACCGATTCAATGCGATGCGGGTGTTTACCCGCATCGTCGAGCTGGGTGGTTTTGCCAAGGCGGCTGACAGCCTGCACATGCCCCGTGCGTCAGTGACGGTGCTGATCAAACAACTTGAAGCCCATCTGGGCGTGCAATTGCTGCACCGCACCACCCGTCAGGTCAGCCCGACCCTCGATGGTGCGGCCTATTACCAGCGTTGCGTCAGCCTGCTGGCTGACCTGGAAGAAGCGGAGGGGCTGTTCAGCACCCGTCAGCCCAAAGGCACGCTGCGGGTCGAGATGCCCGCGGCGGTCGGGCGATTGGTGGTGTTCCCGGCGTTGCCGGAGTTCACCGGGCGCTACCCGCAAATCGACCTGGAAATCGGCCTGAATGACCGCCCGGTGGATTTGATTCGCGAGGGGGTGGACTGCGTGATTCGCGGTGGCCTCACACTGGACGACTCACTGGTGGCCCGGCCGCTGGTGCAGATGGATCAAGTGACCTGCGCCAGCCCTGCCTATCTGCTGACCCATGGGGTGCCGCTGACCCTCGCGCAGTTGAGCGGGCATCAGATGGTGGAGTATTTCTCCGGTGCATCAGGCAAGCGCTACGGGCTCGAATTTCAGCAGGGCGAGGACGTGCAATTCATCAATTTGCCCAAGCAGGTATCGGTCAACAGTGCAGAAGGGTATTTGGCGGCGTGTGTGGCGGGCTATGGGCTGGTGCAAGCGCCGCACTACCACGTGACACAGCTGGTGCGCGAAGGGCGCTTGCAGGCCGTCTTGACGGATTGCCCACCGCCGCGGATGGCGCTGACGGCGTTGTACCCGCCGCATCGGCAACTGTCGCCACGGGTGCGGGTGTTTGTCGACTGGTTGGTGGACCTGTGCGCCAGGCCCACCAGTGGTTTCAGGCGTTAACCGGAATGCGGTTCAGCGGCGGTTATAACCCGGCCGGCCATCGTCGTAACGGTGGTCATAGCGCTGCTGGTCATAGCGCTGATCGTATCGCGAGTCGTGCCGATGATCGTGATGCCTTCCATGGTCTGGATAAAAGACGCACCCGCTCAGGGTCAACATGAGCAAGAGTGCAAGCGGGCGTGCAGTACGACGGAGCATGGATCAATCCTCAGGGTGAAAGCCGGCTCAAGCGAAAACGCTTCTCCGGCTGTAAGATGAGACCAGGATTGTTTCAATTCATCTCCATGAGCCGGACATATTTGTTAAATTCCGGCCTGTGTTTTCCGCCTTACTTTCAGGAACAGGTAATGACTCCTTCGCAGCGCTTGAAATACTCGATTCTGATCTCTCTGGTTGTGCTGGGGATCATGTTTGGTCTTTCGTACATGCAAAACGCCGGCATGATCACCGAGAAGATGTTCCAGTACATCGCCATCGGCGTGGCCGTGGTGGTCGTGGTCATCAATGGCGTCATGCGCCGCAAGACCAAGCTTTAAGCCTCGATCTGACCGGTCAGCACCGCTTCAGCCTGTGGATGCAGGCTGTAGCTCTTGTCACTGTTAAGCACCACCACCCCCTCGCTGCACAAGCGCTTGAGCACCTCGCGCACACTCAGAAAAGACAGCGGAATATCCAGCGCCTGCAAGTGGCTGTGCATACCGCGCACCCCCAGCCGACGATCATTGCCGGCGGCCGTCAACAGCGCGTCGATCACCTTGAGCCGCACCAGGCTGGTGCGCAGCCCGAAAAATTTCAGTAAGTGTCGAATACGTTCATTGCCGTGCAGTTGCACCTGGGCCTCCAGCAACCCGTTGTCGGGTTGAAAAGCTGATTTGCGTTGTTGATGACCGTCCGTTGGCAGTTGCGAGTTGTGCATGCAAAAAACTCCTTTTCAGAGCCTGATCAGGAAAACAAAAAAGTGCTCTTTAGTAACTAGACGAATGAGCAGCCAAAATCATGAACAGTGGGTTGTAGAAATTTTGTCGTCACGCCAGTGCAGGCGCGTCAAAGCCCCCGTGCAGACGAGGTTGCAGCGGCGGATTAATTTTTTTTCACCGGCTTCGTCTTTAGGGTCTGTCCCCGTTTCATTGCATGCGCTACGAAACCCCACGGGGGGCAGGCATCGGCCGGGCAGTCGCGTGTGATCGCGCGCGCCGCCTGGCATTTCTAAGACAAAGCAGGAGTCCGCGTGATTATTTCCAGGCCATTAAGCAAAGCGTGTCTTGCAGGACTGTGTCTGGGGCTAAGTGTTTCAGCCCAGGCTCAGACACCCTCAATGGACGTGAGTGCCGAAATCCGGCGCACCACGTTCGGCGTGCCGCACATCAAGGCCGCCGATGAGCGCGGCCTGGGTTACGGCATCGGGTATGCCTACGCGCAAGACAACCTGTGTTTGCTGGCCAATGAAGTCACCACGGTAAATGGCGAGCGCTCGAAATTCTTCGGCCCTGAGGGGCAGACCCTAGAGCAGCGTGACAACCTGTCCAGCGATGTGTTTTTCAAATGGTTGAACACGCCGCACGCCGTGGACGCGTTCTGGCAGGCGCAAACCCCGCAGGTCCAAGCGCTGATTGAAGGTTACGTCGCCGGTTACAACCGCCAGCTCAGCGAGCGCAACCCTTTGCCGGCAGCGTGCGACAACCCCTCGGTGCGCCCGCTCACGCCACAGGATCTGGTCAAGCTGACCCGCCGTCTGTTGGTGGAAGGCGGGGTGGGGCAGTTTGCCGAAGCACTGGTGGGGGCTACGCCACCTCAGGCCAGCGCCCAGCTGGCCAGTCGCCCGCAGCCCTTCGCGTTGGCTGCCGAGCGCATGCAGCGGTTTGCCCTGGACCGGGGCAGCAATGCCGTGGCCATCGGCCGCGAACGCTCAAATACCGGGCGCGCGATGTTGCTGGCCAACCCGCATTTTCCATGGGTCGGCGGCATGCGCTTTTATGAAATGCACCTGACCATCCCCGGCAAACTCGATGTAATGGGCGCTGCCTTGCCCGGCCTGCCATTGATCAATATCGGCTTCAACCGGCACATGGCCTGGACCCATACGGTCGACACCTCTAAACACTTCACCTTGTACCGGCTGGCCCTCGATCCGCAGGATCCCAAGCGTTACCTGCTGGATGGCCAGTCGTTGCCGCTGCATGAGCAAACCGTCAGCGTTGAGGTCAAGCAGGCCGATGGCAGCGTCAAGCCGCAATCACGGGTCATTTACAGTTCGGCATTCGGGCCGGTCGTGCAGTGGCCGGGCAAGCTGGACTGGGACGATCACGTGGCGTTCAGCCTGCGGGACGCCAATCTTGATAACGATCGCGTGTTGCAGCAGTGGTACGCGATCAATCAGGCGCACAGCCTCGACGCCCTGCAAGCGTCGGTCAATCGCCTTCAAGGCATCCCGTGGGTCAACACGCTGGCGGTGGATGACCAGGGCCAGACGCTCTACATGAACTTGTCGGTGGTGCCGTATGTCGATCAGGCCAAACTGGCGGCGTGCAGCGACCCTGCGGCAGGGCTGGAGATGATCCTGCTCGATGGCAGTCGCAGCACGTGTGCATGGACCGTCGACCCCCATGCGGCCCAGGCCGGGATTTACCCGGCCCGCCAATTGCCGCAATTGCGGCGCACGGATTACGTGCAGCATTCCAACGACTCAGCCTGGATGGCCAACCCGCAGGCGCCTCTGCGCGGCTATTCGCCGTTGATCAGTCAGGACGGTCAGCCCTTGGGGCCACGTGCGCGCTTTGCCTTGCAGCGCCTGAGTCAACCCGGAACGCTCGGAGTCTCGGACCTGCAAGGGATGGTGATGGACAACCGGGTGTACCTGGCCGGGCAGGTGATGCCCGATCTGCTTCACGTCTGCCAAGCAGAACAGCAGGCGCCGCTGGTTGCCGTGTGCGCGAGCCTCAAGGCATGGGATCAGCAAGCGAATCTGGACAGCGGTATCGGCCTGGTGCATTTCCAGAACCTCATGGCGCAGCTGTTCGAGGTGCCTGACGTGTGGCGGGTGCCGTTCAGTCCGGCGGACCCGCAGCACACGCCGCGCGGGTTGAATATCGAGCAGCCGACGGTGCGCCAGGCGGTGCACGAGGCGCTCGCGGCCTCGGCCGCGCAGGTGGCGCAAGCAGGGTTGAGGGCGGACGTGACGTGGGGCGAGATTCAAGGTGTCAGCGTGGGTGGCCAGCGCACGCCGATTCACGGTGGCCCGGCGGTACTCGGCGTTTACAACGCCATGCAGAGCGTGCCGGGCGAGGGTGGCAAGCAAGAGGTCGTCAGCGGCACCAGTTATGTGCAAACCGTCACGTTTGACGAACACGGCCCACAGGCCCAAGGCATGCTGGCGTTTTCGCTCTCAAGCGACCCGGCGTCCCGGCACGCGTCGGATCAGACTCGGGCGTTCTCGAAAAAGCAGTGGCAAACCTTGCCGTTTACCGACGCGCAGATCAACGCCGATCCGAACTACCAGCGGGTTGAGATCCGGCAGCGCCGTTAACCCCGAGGCAGGGCGTTGAGCACCGGTTTACCATCCTGACTCAGGGTCAGGTAGACCGGTAACACTTTGGGAAGGGAAGTCACGAGGCTGTTGATTTCTGTGGTGTTGAACACGCCACCCACGCGCAGGGCGCCGGTGGCACTGTCCGCCAGTTCCAGCGGCGTACTCAGGTAGCGGTTGATCAGGGGCAGCGCTTCGGCCAGGGTCAGGTTGTCCAGCACCAACTTGCCGTTGCGCCACGCCAGATCCGGCGAGTTGGCGTAGGTCTGGCTGATTTGCGGCGCATAGTCGCCCGCCTTGTAGCGTGCCTGCATGCCCGGCTCCAGGCGCAGCCCGTCACCGCTGAGCTTTTTATTGCTGGTCACCAGCACCGAGCCTTCCAGCAATGTCACTTTGACCTGATCTTGATACATCCAGACGTTGAACTGGGTACCGGTGACGCGCACACGGCCTTCCGCCGCCTGCACCACAAACGGGTGCGTGACATCGTGACTCACCTTAAAGAAAGCTTCACCTTTGCTCAGGGTGACCCGGCGCTGGTCTTTGTAGTTGGCGTAGGTGAGTTCCGTGCCCAGGTTGAGCTCGACTTCACTGCCGTCCGGCAGGGTCACGGTCTGCAGGTGGGAGTGCGCCTGCACCCGCTCGTAGGCATTGGGCACCCAACCCAACTCCCAACCGCTGTAAGCTGCGACCGGAACTGCCAGCAAGGTGATGGCCGCAGCGATAGCCAGCTTTCGCCAGGCTGGCTGGCGCGAGCGTTGAGTCCGTGCAATCACTTGCGGGGTAACAGGCTCGGGCTTGGGCAGGTGTTCGCTGACTTCCCAGATATCTTGCATCGCTTGATATTCAAACGCGTGCAGGGGGTCGGCGTTCAGCCACACCGTAAACGCCTCACGCTCCCGATCCGTACAATCGGGCTCATGCAGGCGCATGCACCACTGAGCAGCGGCCTCGGTGATGGCATCGTATTGGGCTTCGGTGAGGCGTGTTTCGCTCATTGGCTCTTCCTGGTTTTGGGCATTCTACCCCTGTGCCAGAGCGAACGAGAACCTGAGTCATGTCAAAAGCATGTCATTTGAGTCTCATGGCTGGTTTTTTCTCTGCTACGTTTACTGCGGCAAGCTAGGTAACAGACGCAACATCAATTAATGGAGTTAAGACAATGTTGAAAAAAACCTTTACTGCTGCAATCACTGCTGCTGTTCTGTTGAGCGCTGGCGCTGCGATGGCGGCGCCTGATGCAAACTGGGCGTTCTCCAAAGAAGTCGTTGAAGTCCTCAAGACTAAAAATGGCTACATCACCATCAAGAAAATCGAAGTGGAAGACCCGGCGACGGGTATCTGGAAAGCGGAAGGCGTGAAGAAAATCGATGGTGTGGAAGTAGAGGTCGAAACGACGCTTGACCATACAGGCAAAGTGATTTCCGAGAAAAAAGACTGATCCTCGGCGTCTGAATCGCCTTGAACGTCCGGCCCGTACCTAAGGGCCGGACCCTGCCGAGCGTGCTTTTTACGCACAAAAAGCCCCCGTTCAACGGAGGCTTGGTTGGCAAAGGGTTGTGGTGTGCCGGGCTTAGCCGTTCGAGCAGCCGTTACCCATGATGCGGTACTCAAGGATGTGACGCTGACCCTGATGGTCTTCGTAGATCATTTGCGCCGGGACCACTTCGCACACATCGGCAGTGGGGGTCACGCTGATAACTTTGGCAACGTCGAGATCGGTGGCGTAGGTGTAGTGTTCAACCACCGGTTGGGCCTGCGCAACGTGAACTTCATCAGCAGCGGCCAGTGTCGAAATACCCATCAAAGCAAGTGCGATCAAACGTTTCATTTATTCAAGACCTTAAAACAATCACGTGTCACTGACTTCAATTGCCGTGCCGGCGGGAGAAGTTGTTACGCCCTGAGTGCTCAATGACGTAACACGAAGTACCGTGCCCTGTTTCAATGTTTCGGCTAGGGATGTACATAGAGTACCGAATCAAAACATTGATTAAAGTCAAAAGATCGCCAAGAAGTATTGTCGGATCGGTAACAATACGGTGTTTTTAACCCGCCATAAAAAAGCCCCCTGCAAAGAGGGGGCCTAGGGTCGCATCCGTGCGGGCAACCGGAGGTACAGCGCACGGTTTTAGTGGGTGCTGCAGCCGTCGCCCATCACTTGGTACTCAACGGTATGACGTTGACCCTGATGGTCTTCGTAGGTCATCTGTGCCGGTACCACTTCACACACTTTCGGGATCGTCGACAAATGAATGACTTTGGCAATGTCCAGCTTCGACCCGTAGGAATAGTGCTCGACCGCCGGTTGCGAAGGGTGGGTTGTTTCACTGGCCATGGCAACTGTTGCCATGCCAGCCATCAATAAAGCAATTAACTGTTTCATTAAAGTGGCCTCTAAAGTAATCAAGGGGTAACACTGACTGACTTCATTTGCCAGGCGGGCGGGAAGAAGTTACGGCGCCCGTTGATTATTCAATAAGCCCGTACGAAGTACCGGTAAGACAGTTCATAAGTTGTGTATTACATGTCGCAAAGTTTACGCCGTTTAATCTTCTGAAAAAGCCCTGATGGCAAAAGGCTGTGTTACCGCATGGGTAACAATGTGGTGACGTCGATCACCTTTTCAAGGGCGCGTCATCAAGGCCTTGCTGGCATACTGCCGCGTCAGATTCTGGAGCCAGCCATCGTATGAATGTGGATTCCCCCCTCAGTGCCTGGGAGCAGGCCGTCGCACAACACGGCTTTGTTCACGACCCCGCGCAATGGCGCGCGGTGCAAGCCTTGCAGCGTTGTCATGAGCAACTGAACCAGGGCGTGAAATCGGTCAAAGGGGTGTATTTGTGGGGCCCGGTTGGGCGTGGCAAAACCTGGTTGATGGATCAGTTCTACCAGAGCCTGCACGTGCCAGCCCGACGCCAGCATTTTCATCACTTCATGCAGTGGGTGCATCAGCGTCTGTTTCAGTTGATCGGGACCGCTGATCCGCTCAAGGCCTTGGCGCAAGGGCTGGCTCACGAAGTGCGGGTGCTGTGTTTTGATGAACTGTTCGTCAATGACATCGGCGACGCGATCATCCTCGGCCGTCTGTTTCAGGTGATGTTCGATGAAGGCGTGGTGTTGGTATGCACCTCCAACCAGCCGCCCGAGCAGTTGTATGGCCACGGCTTCAACCGTGATCGTTTTGCGCCAGCAATTACCGCGATTCTCAAGCACATGGACGTGATTTCGGTCGACGGTGCGCAGGATCATCGCCTGCATCCGGGCATCGCCGAACAGCGTTATTGGGTGACACCCGCGGGGCCATCCAGCGTCATGGGGCCTTTATTCGAGCGCCTCACACAGGGGCAGACCCGCAGCCATCAGCCGAGGGTGGTCGGGCACCGTTCGCTCAACATCCGGGGCGCCAGTGACAACGTGCTGTGGTGCAGCTTTCATGAACTGTGCGAGCAACCGCTGGCCGCCACGGACTTCATGGACCTGTGCGACCGTTACAAGGTCCTGTTGCTCAGCGACGTCCCCTGCCTGAGTGCCGAGCAACGTGAAGGCAAGATTGCACGCGGCACTGAGGATGGGGCAGTGAAAGTTGAGGCAGGGGATCGGGAGCTGCCGCAGCTGTCCAAGTTCGACGACAGCGTGCGGCGTTTCATTGCGCTGATCGATGAATGCTATGACCGCAAAGTGCCGGTCTGCATTGAGGCGCAGGTGCCCATGGATCAGTTGTACACCCAGGGCTACCTGGCGTTTGCGTTCCGCCGCACCTTAAGCCGATTGCAGGAAATGCAGTTACAACGCTTCGGCCAGCCTCTGTAGTTGCCGCCTTAAGGCCTCCGACGACATCAGTCCCACGTCGGGGCCACGCTTTTTGGGTCGGTCAGGCGGTGGCCGCGGTCCAGCGCTGCAATCTGCTGCATATCGTCTTCAGTCAGTTTCAATGCACACGCCTTGAGGTTGCTCTCAAGGTTCGCGCGTTGGGTGGACGACGGGATCACCGAATAGCCCAGTTGCATGGCCCACGCCAGCGTGACCTGCGCCGGGGTGGCGTTGTGCTGTTGAGCGATACGTTGGATCACCGGGTCTTTCAGCACTTCGCCATACGCCAGGGTCATGTAGGACGTGATGTGAATGCCCTGGCTCTTGGCGAATTCGGCCACTTTGCGGTTCTGCAAGTACGGGTGCAGTTCGATCTGGTTGGTCGCAATGTGTTCGGCGCCGACGGCGTCAATCGCCTCTTTCATCAGTGCGATGGTGAAGTTGGACACGCCGATTTCTTTGGTCAGCCCTTGCTTTTTGGCTTCCAGCAGTGCGCCCATGAACTCGGCAACCGGAACGGCGCCCTGAGGGGACGGCCAGTGAATCAAGGTCAGGTCCAAATGGTCGGTGCGCAGTTTCTTCAGGCTTTCTTTCAGGCTCGGGATCAGTCTGTCCTGGCTGAAGTTATCGACCCAAATCTTGCTGGTGATGTACAGCGAGTCACGCGCCACACCGCTGTCGGCAATGGCTTGGCCCACATCCGCTTCGTTTTCGTAAATCTGCGCGGTGTCCACTGCGCGGTAACCCAGTTCAAGGGCGTTTGTGACCGAGTCGATGACCACTTGGCCTTTAAGTCGAAAAGTACCGAGGCCGAAGGCTGGAACTGTCATGGATAACTCCTTGGAGGTTGTAAGAATGAGGCTGAGTATCCCTGTCCTTGCGGGTCTGAAAAACCCGTCCTGAGACAAAGCACTTGTGAGTTCAGGTCATGAATCACTGAGTGCGCTCACGCATAGGAGTTCCGGCTGCCGGATACGGGCTCACGGCCTAAATTTCGTCGGCGCACGCACGTTCTAGCTTGGATAACGCCTGCATTCAGGCTGGGACAGGTAGGGCAATGACGATTTCTCGACGAGGGTTCATCGCGGGTTTAGCGATCACCGGCGCAGCAGCGCCAGCAGCGTTCTATGGCCATCGCGAGTTGACCCGGGTGGACGAGCCGGTCACCCCCGGCGAGGCAACGGTCGACCTCGCGGACACCGCCGGGCAGCAACTGGCTGACCAACTGCGTGGCCTGTGGACGATCCGCTTCAACGGCCGCGATGCCGGGCTGGACGGCTTGCCGTCCGATGACCTCGAAATGTGGCTGGACATCGCGCCGCGTGGCCGCGGGGTACGTGGCTATCTGGACACGGCGCAGGTGTTGCACAGCCAGCAAACCCCGCGCTACCGCATTCTGGGCGACCTGGTTGAACCCGACGCCAAACACCTGCACTGGCGCCTGACGCGCAGCGATGCGCCTCATGGCGTGCCCGATTACGAGTTGAGTTTCAGCCTTGATGAGGTGTGGGGCATGTATGGCAACGCGGGCAGCGGCACGTTGAGTGGCCGGGTGCAGCGTCTGGATCGCCCGCTGGCATTGCCCGAGCAGGACAACCACGTTGTCGCGCTCAAACGCACCTTTCCTGAAGCCCGCGAGCGTATCGGCCTGAACCCGACCCTGCTGGCGTGGCTGGTGTCCCCGGAACACCGTTTGTTTCACCAGCTTTGGCATGCCTCACGCGACACCTGGCACGACTTGTCCGAGACCAAGCGCAATGCCTTGCGCGGCATCGGCTGGCAGCCCGGTCAGCGCGACAAGGAGCGCGACGCCCGCGGGCCACGCAAAGACCGCAATGGCTCGGGGGTGGATTTCTTTTTTATGCACCGGCACATGTTGCGCACGGCGCGCTCGATGCAGCATTTGCCCTCGTGGCCCGCGTTCCCGATGCCCCAGCCGGAGCTGGAGCGCGACCGCGCGGGGTTCGCCCGTTACTTTGACAACCACGACGGCAGCGCCTTGCCACCGACCTGGTTGGCGGAGGGTGATGAGTTCTACACCCAGTGGCTGAGTGATATCAAACAGCCTGAGACCTTTCACAGTAATTTTGAGGTGTGGGAGTCGCGCTACCGTGACCCGCGTTACCTGTCGACATTGACCCTCGGCCAGTTTGGTTCCGAGGTTGAGCTGGGGCTGCATGACTGGCTGCACATGCGCTGGGCGTCAGTGCCGCGCGATCCTTCCAACGGCGCTCCGGTGCCCTGGGCGCGTGACCCTGCGGATTTTTCGGCGCGCTGGTACGTGCCTGAAAACGACTTTCTGGGCGATCCGTTTTCGTCCCACGTCAACCCCGTGTTCTGGTGCTTTCACGGCTGGATCGATGATCGCCTGGAAGACTGGTTTCGCGCCCACGAACGCTTTCACCCTGGCGAACTGACGCGTAGGGAAGTCAACGGTGTGCCGTGGTTCGCACCGGGTCGCTGGGTCGAAGTCGACGACCCGTGGTTGGGGCCCATCACCCACGGGTGCAGCACCACGCCGGGGCTGGCGTCGGGCAAAACCGTGGAAATGGACCCTGAAACCATGAAACTGGCGTTACGCATTACCTTTGGGGATGAAAAGACCCTGGACAGCTTGTTCCGAAAAATTCCGCGCCGCCCCTGGTATGCGCGGCATCTGGTGACCAAGGCCCCGCACCGCGAGTGACCCTGAAGGCGGGCGTATCCGATGGGGGACCGTGACGGGTAAGCGTCATGAATTCAACGGCCAGGGTCCCCGTTCATTTTGTTATACAAACCGGGTTGAGTTTCAGGAGGGCCAGGTCCTGGCAAGGCCGTTGCCCGATCAGGTACACATCGCCCAGGTAGCTGGTCAGGCAGGGCGCAGACACGAAGCGTCCTGCCGTTTGCGAGTAGATATCCACATCGAGATACGGACGAAACGTTTCAACGGTGTATTGGTTGCCCGACCGTTTGCGGGTGGCGCAATAAAAGTATTCCCCCTGGGTATGCAGCGCGGAGGCGCCATAGGTGTCCGGTTGGTTGGACACATGGATCGGGTACTCCTCATCGATCAGTTGAAAGGTGACCAGTTGCCCGGTGGCACTTCGGGTTGAAACGAAGGGCATGTCTTTATGGATACACAGGGAAGGACTTTCGACGACGCTTTTGTGGTCTTCGCGTACGTGGGGTTGCCAGCCGGAAGGCTCCAGCACTTTGTAATAAAGTGCGCGGCTGTCTGCCCCGCGTAAGGCGAGATAAAGATTGACACCATTACCCACTGCCGAAGGAGCATCAGACGTTAACACCTGGGGGACGGTTTCAACGGGCGACCACTGAGTGCCGGAGAACGTGATAAACCGTATGGATTGATCAGGCGCGGTATAAAAACAATACAAGTGATCTGCATACACGGTGACGGAAGGTCGAAGCGGGCGGGTCCGTGTGGTCGGCAATTCAGAGATGTGCTGGATAATCATTTGATTGGCTGAGTTTTTGAACAGCACGGTAAAACCCAGCGTAAACACTCCCGGTGCTTTTTGCAGGGCGTAAAAAATATATAACTTGCCTTTGAATTCAACCGCTGAGGCGCCGGTGGACATGCCGGTGCCTTCAATCAATAAATGAAGATCCCATGTTTCGCAGGGCATACTTTTCTGCGGATCTTGAGGCAAGACTTGACGTGTGGGTCGAAGGGCGGAATGGTCGGGTTCAGTACTCAAGGGCGCACCTTTAATGTTGATAAGTTAATGGTTATTTAATGCACTCAGGGTTGAAGATCGAAATGCCCAGATCATCACAGGGGCGCTTTCCAATTAAATACAGGTCACTGTGGTAGTTCACCAGGCACGGTGGGGAGGTGTAGGCGCCCGCGGTCTGGTAGTAGTCGTTTAATTCAGTGGGGGAGCGAACGAGTTCAGTGGTGTAGTGGTTGTTTGAGCGTTTGAGTGAGGCGTCAACCAGGAACCTGTCCCATCCGGCAACGGCGGGGGCCTCATATATATCGTTCAGTGCTGACGTCAAGACGGGTGCCCAACCGCTCTCATGGAAGTTGAACAGGTACAGACGTTCATCCAGTCCTTTGACGGCGACGGTGGGCAGGCCGCCCGCGATGCAGAGGGAAGGGCTGCCATTGAATTTTATGTGAGGGTCGCGCTGATGCGGCTGCCAGCCTGAAGGTTCAAGCACCTTGTGATAAAAGTCACCGCCCTCTGTACCTCGCAGTACCAAAAACAGTTGTTCGCCCAACGCTGCCACAGAGGGGGCGTCGCTGGTCAGGACGTTGGGCACCTGTTGCGCGTTTTCCCAGAAAGCACCTGAGCCCACACTGAAGCTAATACCGCCGCTGGTATCTCTGTAAAAACAGAACAACCTGTTTTGATACACCGTGACCGCAGGACGATAACCCCCTAGAGGTCGGTATTGAATACCCGGCTCAGTGGGCAATTCATGCAGGCCCTCTAAAACAAGTTGGTTGTTTGGATGTTTGGATGTTTGGACACGATGGCATAGCCAATTATTCCGTCTTGCGCACTACTGCCTTTGTTATAGAAGGCATATAACTTGCCCTGATGTTCGACGGCCGAAACACCGCTGTTAATACCTGTGCCTTCTATAGGAAGAACCAGTTGCCAAGCCTGGCAGGGGAGAGTGTCCTGGGTCTGCGTGTCCGAAAGTAGGTTGAACCTGTTATCGCTGGAATGTGTGTTCAAGCGTCACTCCTTCTGCACGGTAAAGTGCAAGTGGATAAAGAAAATAATTAAATACGGCGTGAGCCGAGTACTCGCCGTCGCATCAATGTTGAGGCGAGTCAGTTCAGCCACAACGCGTGCTCATTCGCGTGCTTAATGTGGGGTGATGAATGTTAAATGCCGTTGTTGTTAACGGCATGTCGACATTCTAAGGCGGGGCGGGGGCGTTGAAGGGGTAGATATATAGGGTGACGTTTACGGCGTTATGGGCACAGCAGCGATGCACTGAATGCCCTTGGCCGCTACCGCGCGTGCCATCCCCCGCCCAGTGCTTTATACAACGCGATGCTGGCTTGCAGGCGCGCCAGGCGCAGTTGCACGTGCTGGTCTTGCGCCTGGTACAACGTGCGTTGGGTGTCCAGCACCGTCAGTAACACCTCTGCTCCGGCGGCATAACGGTGTTGGGCAATGTCGAACGCCTGTTGCGCCTGCTTGAGTTCTTCGTCTTGCCACTGGCGCTGGCCGTCCAGCCCGTTGGCGCTGTTCAGGGCTTTTTCGACGTCGGCAAAGGCGCTGATGATGCTGGCGCGGTAGGTGTGCAGCAGTTCCTGCTGGCGGGCGATGGCTTTGTCACGTTCGGCGCTCAGGCGGCCATTGTTGAAGATGGGCGCCGCCAGCCCTGCCGTCAGGTTGTAGAACGGGCTGCGCAGCACGTCGCTCAAGCGGTCGGCGCCCGAGCCCAGGCTGGCCCCCAAGGTCAGGCTGGGCAGCATGGCGGCCCGTGCGACGGTGATGTCGGCGTGTGCCGCCGCCAGTTTGGCTTCGGCGCTGGCGATGTCCGGGCGGCGGCTCAGCAATTGGCTGGGCACGCCGCTGCCAATGCTTGGCCAGTGCAGGCGCGCGAAAGGCGTCGCCCCCAGTTGCAGCTGTTGCACGGGCTTACCCAGCAAAACGGCCAGGCTGATGCGCGCCTCTCGGGCTTGCTGTTCCACGAGCGGCACGTGCCGTTGTTGGCTGGCCACCAGGCTGGTTTGCTGGGCGAGTTCCAGTGCCGTGGCCGAGCCCGCGTCATGGCGCGTTTGCACCACCTTGAGCACCCGTTGAGCGTTGGCGAGGTTGAGGCGGGCGATACGCAGTTGCTCATCAAAGGCCAGGGTCTGCACGTAACGGTTGGCGACGCTGCTGAGCAAGGTCAGCTCCACGGTGGCGCGATCAAACTCGCTGGCCCGCAGCGCCTGAACCGCACTGTCTCGGGCAGCGGCCTTGCCCCCCCAGAAATCCACTTCATAGCTGGCGGTCAGGTTGGCATCAAAGTAGTCCACGGCTTTGTTGTCATCGGTGGCATCCAGTTGGCTGTAGCCGTTGCCGCGCAGGAGTTTTTCCCGGTTGCCGCTGCCACCGAACTTAACCTCGGGCAGCAGCGGCGCACCGGCAATCACGGCGCCGGCTTGCGCTTGCTGCACGCGGGCGACGGCCGCCGCAAGGTCGTAACTGCCCGCCTGAGCTTGGGCAATCAGGCGATTCAACTCAGGGCTGCCAAACTGTTGCCACCATGGTTGGTTGACGGCCAGGGAGGCGCGCTCTTGGGCAAACTGCCAGCTCGGCGGCGGGACAACGGCCGTCGCGTCAGGCGCAACGTTCTGGCTGCAAGCCCCCAGCAACAGGCACACGGACAACAGGCTCAAGGACGGCTTTATCAATTGTTTATTCACTGGTCAGGGCCGTGACCGGGTCGAGCCGGGCAGCTTTGCGGGCCGGCATAAAGCCGAAAATGACGCCAGTCACCAGGGCGCAGCCAAAGGCGCCGAGGACGGCCATCCACGAGAACGCCACGGCCACGTCGCACAGGTACAACACGGCGCCGACGATGAAAGCCAGGCCGATGCCAGCCGCGCCCCCGACCACCGACAGCATCAGCGCTTCGGTGAGGAATTGGCGCAGGATGTCGCGTTGGCGCGCCCCGGTGGCCATGCGAATACCGATTTCACGGGTGCGCTCACGCACCGTCATCAGCATGATGTTCATCACCCCGATGCCGCCCACCAGCAATGAGATGGCAGCAATCGAGCCGAGCATCAACGACAGGGTGTTGCGGGTCTTGGCCTCGGCTTGAATCATCGCGGCGTTGTTGGTGATTTCGAAATCGCGATGGCCGTTATGCAGCCTGAGCATCAAGTGCTCGATGGCTTTTTCGGTCTGATTGACCTTGCTCGCGTCGGCCGCGGCGATCACCACGTATTCCGGGTTGTGGGTGCCAAACAGGCGGACACTGGCGGCGGAATAGGGCACCACGATGCGCGTGTCGCTGTCCGAGTCCCCGGAGCTGGCGCCTTTTTCGGCCAGAATTCCCACCACGCGAAACGGTACATTCTCCAGCAGAATGTAGCGCCCGATCGGGTCGGGCACGTCCTTGAGTACCTTTTCCCGCACTTTCTTGCCGATCACGGCCACGGCGGCCGCAGCGTCTTCGTCGGCCTGGGTGAAGAAACTGCCTTGCACCACCGGCCAGTTGAAGATGGCCGGGAAATCGATGCCGTTGCCCCCGGTGTACATCGTGTGATCGACGTTGCCATAGCGCACGCCAATCTCGGCGCCGTTGATCGGCATGATCATCTTCACCTGCGGCAGCGTGGACAGCGCGGCCACGTCATTGAGCGTGATAATCCCCAGCGGTGCCCGAGGCCGGGGCGACATGCCGCTGAGGTAGATGATGTTGGAGCCGAACGCGCCCATTTCGGCCATCACTTGACGCTTGCTGCCTTCACCCACGGCCAGCATCACCACCACCGACGCCACGCCAATCACGATACCGAGCAAGGTCAGGGCGGTGCGAAAGCGATTGATCCACATCACCCGCCAGGCTGCATGAACGGCGTCCACCAGCTCGCCTTTCCAGGCACCGCGCGCTTCGCTGCCCTGGTTGAGGCGTTGGCGCAGGTCGATGGCTTGCAAGGCGTTCGGGTTGTCAGAGACGGGGTGCGCGCCATTGGCGCTGTCGCTGATGACCTCGCCATCGCGCACTTCGATGATGCGGTTGGCCCGTGCCGCGACATCGCGGTCGTGGGTAATCAGGATCACCACATGGCCCTGGCTGGCCAGTTCATCGAGCAACGTCATGACCTCGGCGCCACTGTGGCTGTCGAGGGCACCGGTGGGTTCGTCGGCGAGGATGATGTGCCCGCCGTTCATCAAGGCGCGGGCGATGGACACCCGTTGTTGCTGCCCGCCGGACAGTTGATGCGGGCGGTTGCCGGTGCGTTCGGCCAGGCCCAGGCGCGTCAGCAGGGCAGCGGCGCGGGCATGGCGTTCGGCGGCAGGCATGCCGGCATAAATGGCAGGCATTTCGACGTTTTCCTGGGCCGAGGCAGAGGGAATCAGGTGGTAGCCCTGAAACACAAAGCCGAAGGCTTCGCGGCGCAGCCACGCCAGCTCGTCGGTGTCGAGGCTGGCCACGTCTTCGCCGGCGAACAGGTAGCGCCCGGACGTCGGGCGGTCGAGGCAGCCGAGGATGTTCATCAGCGTCGACTTGCCGGAACCCGAGGCGCCGACAATGGCCACGAATTCACCCGCATGGATCGACAGGCTGACGCCTTTGAGCACCTGCACCTGCGGGGTCTCGACACCGCCGTACACCTTGCGGATGTCATGCAGTTCAATCAGTGGCGTGGGCATTTAACCTCCGTTGCCGGGGGCGGGGCCGATCAGCAGGTGATCGCCTTCGTTGAGCCCTTCAAGGATCTCGACGCGCAAGCGGTCGCTGATGCCAGTGCGGATCTGGCGGGTTTCGATGTCACCGTTTTTGGCCACCACCCGCGCGGTCTGGCGATCGCTGTCGGTGCTGCCTTGCAGCGCCACGACCGGCGCCAGCAGGACATCGCGCGCCTGATTGGCGACGAAGAACACTTGGGTCGTCATTTCAGGCATCAACGCCTGGTCGGTGTTGTCGACATCGAGCAGCACGGTGTACAGCACTACCCGCGCGCTGCCGCTTTTGCCTGAGCTGGCGGGGCTGCCGCCGCCCTGACTGGCCTCGTTCAGGGGCTTGGGCGGCACGGGCAGGATTTGCCGCACGGTGCTGGCCCAGCGCCGGTTGCCGCCGCTCAAGGTTGTGAAATACGCCTGCATGCCCGGTTTGACGTGACCGATGTCGGCTTCCGAGACCTCGGCCCAGACCGTCATGGGCGACAGGTTGGCGATCCGCAGGATCAAGGGCGTTTGCTGCTGGGCGTTGAGGGTTTGCCCTTCGCGGGCGTCGATGGCCACCACCGTACCGGACATGGGCGCGAAGATGCGCGTATAGCCCAGCTCGGCTTCGTCGCTGCGCAAGCTGGCCCGGGCCTGACGGATCTGTGCCTGGAACATGTCGATGCGCGCCTGGGTGGTGCGCACCTCAGCCCGGGCACTTTGGATGTCTTCTTCGCGGGTGGCGCCGCCCTGGGCGAGGCGCTGCTGGCGCTGGTATTTCTGTTGCGCCAGATCGTGCAGGGCGCGCTGCTCTTGCAACTGGGCCTTGAGGTTTTCAATGGCGAAGCGGCTGGCGTCGAGCTTTGCGGTTTGCGTCGACGGATCAATCTCGACCAGCGGCTGGCCTTGCGTGACCTCGGCGCCGACGTCGACGTGGATCTTGCGGATCTGCCCGGACGCCTGGGCGCCGACGTCGACGTACTGACGCGGTTGCAGCGTGCCGAGTGCCGTCACACTGCTTTCGATGTTGCCGCGCGTCACGGGGACCGTGTCATACGCTTCGCGACCGGGTGTCAGAAAAGGCCAGGCAACCAGGGCACCAACCAGCAGTGAAGAAAGTACGATCAGCAACGCGCGGCGGGTCTGTCGGGGGCGTTTCATGCAGGGTTCCGGCCAATGGGATTCGGCCCGTCGTCAGGTTATCGAGCTGAAATGCCCTACAGCTAACGCTGTCGCGAGATGACAGTTACGGGGAGCTGTTGAGTAGACGTAGGCGTGAGCCATGAATTTAAGGCTGTTCGGAATGGGCTGTTACTGAATATTTCCTGTTTGTTTCTACAGTCGGACTTTAAATCTATATGAGAATTACTATAAATTACGTCCCCTAAAGTGCCATCATCATGCCGCCATCTGATTCGGCCCTGTTTCAGCGCTCATGGAAAGTTACCGCACCCGTTGCGGTCAGGAGTCACGTTGGAAAACTACTACCGCGAGCTGGTCAGCTTTTTGAGCGCCAGACTGGGCAATGCACAGGCCGCCGAAGATGTGGTGCATGACGCCTATGTACGCGTACTGGAGCGTTCCAGCGATGAGCCGATTGAGCAGCCGCGGGCCTTTTTGTACCGCACGGCCCTGAATCTGGTGATCGACGGTCATCGCCGCAACACGCTGCGCCAGATCGAGCCACTGGAGGCCCTGGACGCCGACGAACGCTTTTACAGCCCATCCCCGCAGGCCACCCTGGCGCAGGGGCAGCGTCTGGAAATGGTGCAGCGCGCGCTCAATGAGTTGCCGACGGTGTGCCGCGACTGTTTCTTGCTGCGCAAGCTCGAAGGGCTGTCCCACCTGGAAATTGCCGAACGCCTCGGTGTGTCCCGCAGTGTGGTCGAGAAGCACATCGTGAACGCCATGAAGCATTGCCGAATTCGGATTCGGCAGTGGGACCACGCTTAAATTTTATTTCTGTAGCCTCGTTCCTACTCAACAGACGACCTGCTGCGCTGCCACAGCGCAATCGGGTCATGGGCTTTTTCTTCCCTCTGTTGAGGGGCAATCCAGAGGACACTGGAAATGACACAGGCAATCGCTTCGGCCGTCGTTCATGATCTGATCGGCATCGGTTTCGGGCCTTCCAATCTGGCCCTGGCCATCGCTTTGGAAGAACGCGGGCAGGTGCAAGGCCCGTTGGACGTGCTGTTTTTGGACAAGCAGGCGGACTACCGCTGGCACGGCAATACGCTGGTCACCCAGAGTGAGCTGCAGATTTCCTTCCTCAAGGATCTGGTGACATTGCGCAACCCGACCAGTCCGTATTCTTTCGTCAATTACCTCAAAGCCCACGGGCGCCTGGTGGATTTCATCAACCTGGGCACCTTTTATCCGTGCCGCATGGAGTTCAATGACTACCTGCGCTGGGTCGCGTCGCACTTTGAAGCACAAAGCCGCTACGGCGAAGAAGTGCTGGCCATCGAGCCGGTGTTGCATCAGCAACAGGTCGAAGCGCTGCGCGTGATTTCCCGCGATGCCCACGGCCAGCAGCACGTGCGCACCACGCGTTCGGTGGTGGTCAGCGCGGGCGGTACACCGCGCATTCCAGAGGCGTTCAAGGCACTCAAAGACGACAGCCGCGTGTTCCACCACTCGCAGTACCTGGCGCGGATGGCTTCGCAGCCTTGCGTGAGCGGCCAGCCCATGCGTATCGCAATCATTGGCGGTGGCCAGAGTGCCGCCGAAGCCTTCATTGATTTAAATGACAGCTTCCCGTCGGCCCAGGTGGATTTGATCCTGCGCGGCTCGGCCCTCAAACCGGCCGATGACAGCCCGTTCGTCAACGAAGTGTTTTCGCCGGAGTTCACCGATCTGGTGTACCAGCAGAACACCGCCGAGCGCGAGCGCCTGATTACCGAGTACCAGAGCACCAACTACTCGGTGGTCGACATCGACCTGATCGAGCGTATTTACGGGATTTTCTACCGTCAGAAAGTCTCGGGCATTGCCCGTCACGCGTTCCGCAGCCTGACCGGCATTGAAAGCGCCGTGGCTGACGAGCAGGGCATCACCCTGGCGCTGCGTAACTCCGCCAACGGTGAGGTCAGCACGCAGGCTTACGATGCAGTGATTCTGGCCACGGGCTATGAGCGGCACATGCACCGTCACCTGCTGGCCCCGCTGGCTGAGTACCTGGGCGAGTTTGAAGTGGACCGCGATTATCGAGTCGTCACCGACGAGCGATGCAAAGCGGGGATCTACATGCAAGGTTTCTGTCAGGCCAGCCACGGTTTGAGCGATACCTTGTTGTCGGTTCTTCCGATTCGTGCCGAGGAAATTTCAGCATCTTTGTATGGTTACGAGAAAGATCGTACAAAGAGCGGCGTCAGCGCTGAGCAAATGCTGGCCGCTGCCGTCTGAACCTGCCCCTACTTAAGGCCCTGTCGAAGCGCTCTATTCCCTGCCTTGGCCATTGCCTCCCTCCAGTCGCTCACGTTTTTTGAGTGAGTGACTGGTCATTTCTGAACCCGTGCTGAAGAACTGTTTGATTCGTCAACGGGACGTGTTTTCACGGTTTACTCTGCAAAAGGTCGGGCGTAAGCTGCCGGCGTTTTCATCAATAGCGGAGTCCCTCAGTGGGTACCAGTTCGAGTGACAGTAGTCGGCCGGTCTTCAAGACTGGCACATACTCGGCAAGTTAACGCGCAGCTTCCCCTGCCGTTTCTTGCTGAACAGCGAGAAATGGCGCCTGGAACCGGTCCCCTGTGACCTGATCCGACAAGCCCTCTCTTCGACACTTAAACCTGTGTGACCAACGCCTTTTGCCAGGCCGGTTGCCTCAGGAAGCAGGCTCATGCCCCGCGTTTGCGGCGTAGCGCCTGTGCTCGCCTGCACCTGCCGTGGAATCCCGCTGACGTTGTCTGTCAGAGGACTCACCATGGGTAACACGTTTATGCCAATCCGCCGTCGCCATCATCGACCTGCCTTGCCGGGCCGTGTGCGATTGCCCCGTTAAACGCAGGCATTTGACCTGCTCGCGAGTACTCACACCATGAATGACGGTTCGAGATTAAGGCCGCCTGCGTAAGCCCCGATGAGGGTGAGCGCAGGCGGCGCAGGAGTAGCACGATGAAACTCACCCTTAAAGAATTTTTCGCAGGTTTTCTGCGGACCCGGCACATCGCACGGCATTTTCGGCGTCTGGCCGTGCTCGACAGCGTGACCCACACCACCGTCAGCCGCGAGGTGCCGCCCACCCTGGCGCAAACCCTGGTAGCCGCGGCCCACAGTGACAGTGCCGAGCTGATCGACCGGCTCGGCACCCACACTGACGGGCTGAGCGAAGCTGAAGCGCAGGCCTTGCGCCAACAGCACGGGCTTAACGAGGTCGAGCACGAACAACCGCTCAGCCGTTGGGTTCACCTGTGGCACTGCTATAAAAACCCCTTCAACTTGTTGCTGACCTTGCTGGCGGGCGTGTCGCTGGCCACCGATGACGTCCAGGCCGCGGTGGTGATTGGCACCATGGTGGTGTTGTCCACAGTGTTGCGCTTCTGGCAAGAGGCCAAGTCCAATAAGGCCGCGGACGCGCTCAAGGCCATGGTCAGCAACACCGCCACGGTGATGCGCCGTGACTTCAGTGCCGATGCGGCGCCGGTGTTTGGCAAATTTTATGGGGCGTCGTTGCACATCAAGGGCGCGCAACGCATCGAGTTGCCGATCAAGCAACTGGTGCCGGGCGACCTGATCGTGTTGTCGGCCGGGGACATGATTCCGGCAGATTGCCGCGTGCTCAGTGCCAAGGACCTGTTCGTCAGCCAGGCAGCCATGACCGGCGAATCCATGCCCGTGGAAAAATTCCCGCACCAGGCAGACCGCGATACCCGCAACCCGCTGGAGCTGGACAACATCGTGTACATGGGCACCAACGTGGTGTCCGGGGCGGCAACCGCCGTGGTGCTGGCCACCGGCAACGCCACGTATTTTGGGGCTTTGGCCCAGCGCGTCGGGGCCACCGACCGTGGCCCGACGTCGTTCCAGACCGGTGTCAATAAAGTCAGCTGGTTGCTGATCCGCTTTATGTTTGTGATGGCGCCGCTGGTGCTGTTCATCAACGGTTTCACCAAAGGCGATTGGCCCGAAGCCCTGCTGTTTGCACTCTCGGTGGCCGTGGGCCTGACACCTGAAATGCTGCCCATGATCGTGACCTCGACCCTGGCCAAGGGCGCGGTGTTTCTGTCGCGCAAAAAGGTCATCGTCAAGCGGCTGGATGCGATCCAGAACTTTGGTGCGATGGACGTACTGTGCACCGATAAAACCGGGACCCTGACCCAGGACAAAATCTTTCTCGCCCGCCACGTGGATATCTGGGGGCAAGAGTCCGACGACGTGCTGGAAATGGCCTACCTCAATAGCTATCACCAGACCGGCTTGAAGAACCTGCTGGACGTCGCGGTGCTGGAGCATGTTGAGGTGCACCGCGAGCTAAACGTGGGCACGGCCTATCGCAAGGTCGACGAAATTCCTTTCGACTTTAACCGGCGGCGCATGTCGGTGGTGGTGGCCGAGCACGACCGGCCGCACGTGCTGATTTGCAAAGGCGCTGTCGAAGAAGTCCTGTCCGTGTGTCAGTACGTTCGCCACGGCGATGCGCAAGAAGTACTGACCGATGAACTGCTGGCCCGCATTCGCAGCGTCACGGCAGCGTTCAACGAAGAAGGCCTGCGGGTGGTGGGTGTCGCTGCACGTTCCATGGCGCACGGGCGCGACACCTACACCCTGGCGGATGAGCAAGGCCTGACCCTGATCGGCTACGTGGCGTTCCTGGATCCACCCAAAGAGAGCACGGCGCCCGCGCTCAAGGCACTGGCTGAACACGGTGTGGCGGTTAAAGTGCTGACCGGTGACAACGAGTTGGTGACGGCGAAAATTTGCCGGGAAGTGGGGCTGGACCAGCAGGGTTTGTTGCTGGGCAATGACATTGAGCGCATGAGCGATGCCGAACTGGCGGTGGCTGTGGAAACCACCAATGTGTTTGCCAAGCTCACGCCCACCCACAAGGAGCGCATCGTGCGCTTGCTCAAAGCCAATGGCCATGTGGTCGGTTTTATGGGCGACGGGATCAATGACGCTCCGGCATTGCGCACCGCCGACATCGGGATTTCGGTCGACAGCGCCGTGGACATTGCCAAGGAAGCGGCTGACATCATCCTGCTGGAAAAGAGCCTGATGGTGCTGGAGGAGGGCGTGCTGGAAGGGCGTCGCACCTTCGCCAACATGCTCAAGTACATCAAAATGACGGCCAGCTCCAACTTCGGCAATGTGTTCTCGGTGTTGGTGGCGAGCGCCTTTATCCCGTTCTTGCCGATGCTGCCGATGCACCTGCTGGTACAAAACCTGCTCTACGATGTGTCGCAGATTGCGATCCCGTTCGATAACGTCGATGACGACATGTTGAAAAAGCCCCAGCGCTGGCAGCCCGCCGACGTGGGACGTTTCATGTTGTTCTTCGGACCGATCAGCTCGATCTTCGACATCCTGACGTTTTGCCTGATGTGGTACGTGTTTCAGGCCAATACGCCCGAGCATCAGACGCTGTTCCAGTCGGGCTGGTTTGTGGTTGGCCTGCTGACTCAGACCCTGATCGTGCACATGATCCGCACGCCGAAGATTCCATTCCTGCAAAGCCGCGCCGCCATGCCGCTGCTGGTCATGACGGGGGTGATCATGGCGATCGGGATTTTCCTGCCGATGGGGCCATTGGCCAGCTACTTTAAACTGGAGGCGCTGCCACCGCTGTACTTCGTGTTCTTGCCCGTGATCCTGCTGGCGTACATGGGGCTGACCCAAGCGGTGAAAGGGTTCTACATCCGCAAGTTCGGCTGGCAGTAACGCCAGTGCTTACCCATCGCCGCCTGGCCGGGCGGCGATGCCACACAGCGATTGAGTCAGGGATGAAACCATGCAAGCACTCAACAACATCAACCTCTCGTCACTGATCGACACCTTGGTCAGCCTCAGCGCGGCGTTCGTCCTGGGCGGGTTGATCGGTTTCGAGCGTCAATTCCGTCAACGTACCGCCGGCTTGCGCACCAACGTGCTGGTGGCGGTGGGCGCGGCCATTTTTGTCGACATGGCCAACCGCCTGGGCGGGGCTGAAGGCGCCGTGCGGGTAGTGGCCTATGTGGTTTCCGGCATCGGCTTTTTAGGGGCCGGGGTCATCATGCGGGAAGAAGGCAATGTGCGCGGACTTAACACTGCCGCCACGCTCTGGGCGTCTGCCGCCGTGGGCGCGTGTGCGGGGGCCGACCTGATTCTCGAAGCGCTGCTGGGCACATTGTTCGTACTCGCGGCCAACACCCTGTTGCGCCCGATCGTGAACAACATCAACCGCCAGCCGTTGGACGTGATTTCGTCCGAAGTCACTTACATGGTCTATGTGATTGCGCGACGTCATCAACAAAAGGCTGTGCTCGCCTTGCTGGAAGCCGAGCTTGAGCGCAGCAATTACCCGGCGCGGGATCTGGATCTGCATGCGTTTGGCCAGGACGAAGTCGAGATTGAATGCACGCTGGTTGCCACTTCCGTGGATGGCGACGAGCTGGATGCACTGGTCGCGCGAATTTCCACATCAACGCTGGTGGTCCAGGCGTTTTGGAGCCCGAGTACCACGGAGTAACTTCGGGATAACGGAAAGCATCTTTAAGGGAATTCTTACAACAAGAGTCACCTGCGCCCTTCCTCGCGATGGTTTGTTTTTGGCCATTATCCGCAGCTTGATTTGAAATCGGTTTTAACCCGGCAGCGTTTTTTTTGAGCCTGATGAAAGAAGTTTGTAGGACTTTTCCTATACTTCATTAAGGTCTCAATAACTCTGTCTTTTTGGGTTGAAATTAAATCGTGTCTATTCAAAACGGTGATTTTCGCTCGGTGTACACCGGCATTGATACTACGGGCTGGGGTGCATATGCATAAGATTTTGATTGTTGATGATCATCCGTTAATCCGTTCTGCCGTGAGCGCCATCTTGAGCAATCACGGCTATCACGTCGTGGGGGAAACCGATAGCGGGGTGGACGCTGTTCAAATGGCCCGCGAGCATCATGTCGATCTGATTATTCTTGATCTGAGCCTGCCAGGGCTCGATGGCCTTGAAGTCATCAGGCGCATAAAAACCTCGGGCCTTACGAGCCGTATTCTGGTGCTGACCTCCCATTCGCCCCTGCATTATTCACAGCGTTGCATGAAAGCCGGTGCGACCGGGTTTATCACCAAAACCAAAGGCCTTTCCGAAGTTCTGCAAGCGGTAAAAGTCGTGCTTGACGGGTACACCTTTTTTCCCAACTTGAGTGATAGCTCGGTGCGTAGCAGCGATTGCGCCGTGAGTGAGCAGGAGTTAATCGAGCGTTTATCTGGCCGTGAACTGAGCATTCTGAAACAACTGGCACTGGGTAAAACCAACAAGAAAATTGCTGAAGACATGTTGCTCAGCAGTAAAACCATCAGTACGTACAAAGCCCGTCTGATTGAAAAGCTGAACATGAGGTCGGTGGTGTACCTGGCAGAGTTTGCCAAACGTAATGACCTGATCTAAATGAACGCGCTCATCCTCCGGGCGTGGGCTGGCATGGTGGTGCTCGTATTCGGGTGGCCACAAGCCTTTGCTGACCCCTCAGTGCAACCCTTGCAGCTGTTGGGACGCTCGAATGTCGAAGAGTACAACGTGGCACTTGAGGCCGCCGATGAGCACTGGCTTGAGCAAAAGGGTGTCTTGCGATTAGGGGTGTCTGCCCCCGACAACATGCCTTTCGAGCTGGCCGAAGATGAGCAGTACCTTGAAGGCATCACGGCGGACTATGCGCAACTCCTCTCGCAGTTGCTGCACATCGCGATCGAGGTCAGGCGCTACCCTTCAAGGCCCCTTGCCGTGCAAGCCCTCAAGCAAGGTGAAGTCGACCTGCTGGGCAGCGCCAACGACTTTGAAGCCCAGGACAGGGCGCTCAAGTTGACCCAGGCCTACGCCGAAGACGCGCCGACGCTGGTGACGCGTACGGCGCGAACAGGCCATTTGCCTGCCGATCTGGCTGGCCTGCGGGTGGCGCTGCTGGATCATTATTTACAGCCGCAAAAAGTCCAGGCGTTTTACCCCAAGGCCATCCTGCAACTGTACCCGTCCACCCTGACCGCGATCGGCGCGGTGGCCTTCGGCCAGGCAGACGTCTACCTAGGCGATTTCATCGGCGCCAATTACCTGATCAACAGAAATTACTTGAACAATGTGCAGTTGGCTGACTTCTCGCGCATGGAAGTCACCCCGTTTGCCTTCGCCCTTGAACGGGATAACACCAGGCTGTTGGGTATTGTGAACGCCGCTCTGTCGGCCATTCCGCCCAGTGAACGCATGACGATCCTGCGTCGCTGGAGTTCGGAAGGGCCGCAGGTAAGCGGTCATTGGCGATTAAACCTCAGCAGTAACGAACAGCGCTGGTTGAATGAACACCCGCGATTGAAAGTGGCCATCAATGACCATTACCTGCCGCTGTCATTTATTGATGAGCAGGGCGCCTTCAAAGGCGTGAGCGCGGATGTGTTGCTCAATATCAGTGCTCGAACCGGGTTGGTATTCGAGCCGGTGACGGGGAATTCTGTCGAGGAGTTGATCGCGCTGGTGACCACGGGCGAAGCCGACTTGATGGGCGCTTTCACGCCCAGCAACGCCCGTGAAGGGCAATTGCGCTTTTCCCGGCCTTATCTCACCACGCCCTTTGTGCTTGTCACGCGGGTCGCGCCGGGCAGCCCGACCACCCTGGACCAGATGGCGGGCCAGCGGGTGGCCATGGTGCGGGGCACTGTGCTGCGTGAGTTTGTGCTGCATCACTACCCGCAGGTGCAGGTGCTTGAGGTGGAAAATGCCTGGGAAGCCATGAACAAGGTGGCCCAAGGTGAGGCGGCAGCGGCGGTCAATGCGTTGATCAGCGCGCGCTACATGATTTCGCGCTATTTCCGCGAGCAGTTGCATATCACCAGCACGGTCGGCACACAGCCCGCGCATATCGGATTCGCCACGGCGCGGCACTCATCCGAGTTAAGCAGCATTCTCGACAAAGCCTTGTTGAGTATCAGCCCTGAAGAAATGAGTGCCTTGACCCAGCGCTGGCGCACCACCGGGCAAGAGACAGACAGTTATTGGTTGCGCAATCGTGCCGCGATTCTTCAGGGCTTTGCGATTGCCGCTGTTTTGTTGGCGGTGGCGTTGGGCTGGATTGCTTATCTGCGCCGCGCGGTCATTAAACGTCAGCAATTGCTGGAGCAGCTGCAGGCCGCCAAGCAAAGTGCTGATGAGGCGAACCGGGCCAAAACCACGTTTTTGGCCACCATGAGTCATGAAATTCGTACGCCGATGAATGCTGTGATCGGCATGCTCGAGCTGGCCATGAAAAAAGCCGAGCAGGGTGTGCTGGACCGTTTTGCCATCGAGGTGGCTTCCGGGTCGGCGCGAGAGTTGCTGGCGCTGATCGGGGACATTTTGGACATCGCGCGCATTGAGTCCGGGCATCTGTCTTTAAGCCCTGAACGGGCCAATATTCAGGCATTGGTCGCGTCGGTGTTGCGCATGTTTGACGGGCTGGCACGCCAAAAACGTCTGAGTCTGGTCAGCCATGTGGTCTGTGAAGTGCCCGAGACGGACGCCTGGATTGACCCTTTGCGGTTCAAGCAGATTGTCTCCAACCTGCTGAGCAATGCCATCAAGTTCACGGACGCCGGAGAAGTGAAGCTGGCCTTGTACGTGACGCCGGGCCGCGACCCTTCCCGCCTGAGCGTGAGCGTGCGCGTGAGCGATACGGGCATGGGCATCTCAGAGGCGGATCAGTCACGGTTGTTCAGCCCGTTCATTCAAGCCAGCAACAACACGCAATCCGCCCGCAGTGGCTCGGGCCTGGGGCTGGTTATTTGTCGAACCCTGTGCGAAATGATGGACGGAACGTTACGCCTGCAGAGTGTGTTGGGGCAGGGGACGCAGGTTGAGGTGCTGTTGCAGGTGCCGCGTCTTGAGCCGATGGCCATGCCCATTGAGCCGGAGTCAGCGCCGGTACAAAGCCGTTCGTTAACGATTCTGGTGGTGGACGATTATCCGGCGAACCGTCTGTTGCTGGCTCAACAGATGCGCTATCTGGGGCATCAAGTGATTGATGCCGAGCACGGCGCGCGAGGGCTTGAAAGGTGGCATGCGCGCTCATTTGACGTGGTCATTACCGATTGCAACATGCCTGTCATGAACGGGTATGACCTGGCGCGCGCCATACGCGAACAAGAACACCTGCTGGGCATGAAACCGTGCCTGATCCTGGGGTTTACGGCCAATGCTCAACCCGAAGAGGTTGACCGTTGTCTGGAAGCCGGGATGAATAAATGCCTGTTCAAACCCATCAGCCTCAAGGATTTGAGCGACTGCCTGGCGTCGGTTGGTGGGGAGGAGGCCGATGCGCTTTGCGGCGCCGCGCCAGAAATTGACCTGAGGTACCTGCGCGAGACCAGTCAGGGGGATGACGCACAGGTCCAAAAGATGCTGGCCGCTCTGGCCACGAGCAATCAGCAGGACATGGCCCGGCTGTTGGCATTGTTTGTGGACGGCGATCGCAAGGGGTTGATGGGGTTGGCGCATGGGGTTAAAGGCGGTGCGCGCCTGATCGACGCGCGGGACGTGATCCAGCGGTGTGAGCGCCTCGAAGACGCTTGTACTGCCAGCCATGCGCCCGAGCTGACCGAGACTGTAGACGCTTTGTATCAAAGCATGGAAAGGCTCGATGAACTGCTTGCGCCTTATCTGGATGATGATGAATCGGGCGCCTGACAAGACAAATGGCCTCTTGAAATGGTGTGGGCAGCACTTATTTTGCTGGTGCCGTGGCCTGGCGCTGCCAGGCATCGGTAAACGTTCCAACGACACACTTGCTGATGGTTCAACTTAAATGCCAACGAAATCATTGCGAATCTTGATCGCCGACGCAGAGCGAAAAGAGGCTCTGAAGATAGAGAGGGCGCTTAACGGTTTGGGCTATTTCCGCATTGCGCCACTGGACCGGATTGAAGCCCTGCTGGGGCTCGGGGATGCCGAGAAACATGCGTTTGATGTGTTGCTGATCAGTCAACGCATGGCGGCCGCTGCGGGTTTTGATCGACCCGACGCCTGCAAGGAGCACCCGCAATACAAACACGTGCTGGTGTATGCCAGTGCCCATGACGTTGCACAACGGGTCAACGCGTTGATGCAGAGCATTGACGTGCCGGACACCACGTCAGGCTTGTCGGACTGAGGTTGGCCCGTTAATGTCCGGGGCTTCTTAAGCGCGTTCATAAAGGAGCCGGTGGCATGTCAGACGTCGTTGTGGTGCAAGCGGACTATTTGAATCCTGTTCACGCACAGGCCGTCAGGGATGTGCTCAACCATTACGCCCGGGACCCGATGGGGGGCGGTGAAGCCTTATCGGATGCGGTTCTTCAGGCGTTGCCCGCTGAACTGGCCAAGCGTCCGCATGCGTTTAGCGTACTGGCCTTCGTAGGCGGCCAGGCCGCGGGGTTGATTAACTGCTTCGAAGGGTTTTCCACTTTCGCCGGTAAACCGCTGGTCAACGTTCACGACGTGTCAGTGGTCGATACCTATCGGGGGTTGGGCTTGAGCCAACACATGCTGGAGAAAGTTGAAGCCATCGCCCGTGAGCGCGGTTGCTGCAAAATCACCCTCGAAGTGCTGGAAGGCAATCCGGTGGCTCAGGGCTCCTATCGCAAGTTTGGCTTTAGCGAAGGCCAACTGAATCCGGCACACGGGCGCATGCTGTTCTGGAATAAATACTTGTAAGGCTTGCCGCCGGTGGCTTCAGGCGGGTGCCCGGCGAGCCGTGTTTGAATTGCCTGGGGCTGCTTGCGCCAGCCCCGTTCGTGCCCTGCGTTGCCCGCTGCCTAGGGCAGGCGCATTAGAGCTTCCATTCAATTCCCACGTTGACGGTACGGGGATCCCCCCAGAACACTCCGTTATAAAAGCCGACATTGTCGTAGTACTTCTGATCGAACAGGTTTTTGACGTTCAGTGTGGCCGACAGGTGTTTGTCGAATTCGTAGCGGGCCATCAGATCCACCAGGGTGTAGGACTTTTGAGTGATGGTATCGGCGACGGTAATCGGCTCGCCCTTTTCATCTTTGCCACCGGTTGGGCGCCAAGCCTCACGGAATATGTCGCTTTGCCAGTTTACGGCTGCACCCACTGTCAGGGCTCGCCATTGGCCGGGCAGCCGATAGGTGCTTGAGAGCTTGAACAGGTTTAACGGCGATGCACTGTTGAGGCGTTGACCTTCACTGTCCCGCGAATGGGTGTAGGTGTAACCGGCCATCATGTTCCAGTCGCGCATGACTTCTCCGGCCAGTTCTATTTCAAAGCCCTTGATCTTGTTGCCTTTGCCGGCTGATTTGTAATATTCCTCGCCATTCGGGCCGCGGGGCACGGAGTCATCTATCACAGGTACGTTGTCTTGCGTGCTCCAGAACACGGCGCTCGAGAGATTCAACCGCTCTTGCAGAAAGCTGCCCTTGAGGCCCACTTCGTAGTTACTGCCGACCACCGGCTCAAGGTAAGTCTTGTTGATGGTTTTCTCTTCGGACGGTTTGAA
The DNA here is from genome assembly GCF_015377145.2 of Pseudomonas lundensis. Lineage (NCBI taxonomy): Bacteria > Pseudomonadati > Pseudomonadota > Gammaproteobacteria > Pseudomonadales > Pseudomonadaceae > Pseudomonas > Pseudomonas lundensis. Next base: position 3,282,704 of record NZ_CP062158.2, on the reverse strand, counting down.
AATATCGGTGTAGCTCACGTAGGCCGTGAGGTGCTCGGTGAAGTCATAGAGCAGCCCGGCGTACGGGGTGAGCATGTCGTTATGCAGTTGGGTGACTTTGTTTTTTTGGGTCAGTCGGTACGTGGTTTCGTCGTATTCCTTGTTGAGGTTGGTGCCTTTCCAGCTGCCGTAACGCGTGCCCAGCACCGCGTGCCATTGATCGCTGAGGTTAAAGCGTGTTGCCAGGTACCCGGCTTTCTGCTGGGTGGTGTCCCGGCTTTGCTCCAGCCCGGTGTTGATGTCCTGGAATTTGGGCACGTTGCTCAGGTTCTGCCAGTCGGGCACCTGTATGTAACCTTCCGGGTTGCGATCAATTAACCAGGGCGAGGTATTGACGAACGTTGCCTCCCCGTAGCCAAACATCAGCTCGTGATCGCGACCGAACAGCGGGTACGTGCCTGAAATATTGATGTCCATGGCGGTCATGGATTCGTCGCCCGTCATGTGCTTGGTATAGGCCTGCATGCCCGTGCCATCGGCTTGCGGAAAACCGCCCCCGGCGTAATAAACACTGCCGTCTGTACTGCTGATGCGATGGGTGTAAGCCGCTTTGAGGCGCCAGTCGCTGAATAGACGTTGATCCAGCGTGGCAAACGCCGTTTTGTCTTGTTTGGGCCATGAACTCCAGGGCGCTACCCAATTGGTTGCACGGCCCAGCCCGGCTTTTCCCCCTGCGCCATTCCAATAGGGCAATGTGCCCCAGGATGTGCCCTGGACCTCTTTGTTGAAGTAGTCATAACCCACCGAGAGGGTGGTGTCGTCGGTGAGGTCGGCTTCAAGAATGCCGTAGGCCACTTCTCGTTTGAGGGCGTAGTGATCGCGAAAGGACTTGGCGTCACGGTAGGCCAGTACGCTGCGGCCGCGCAAACGGCCGTCAAGGCCCAATGGACCGCCGACATCCACGTAGCTGTAATAGTCGTCGTAACTACCGCCACTGACGCCCACTTTGGCGGCCAGTTCATGAGTCGGGCGCTTGCGGATCATGTTGATAGTGGCGGACGGATCACCCGCACCGGTGGTCAGGCCCGTGGCGCCGCGCACCAGCTCGATGCGGTCATAAATGATCGTGTCGGCGTCGGTTTTCATGTTGCTGAATGTGTTGAGCATCCCGTCGATTTGAAAGTTCTGGATGGAATAGCCCCGGGATGAATAACTGACGCGATCTGTGTCGTTGTGTTGCACCACCACGCCGGTGGTATGGCGCATCGCTTCGGTGAGGGTGTTGAGGTTGAAGTCGTCCATTTCCTGACGGGTGACGACCGAAACCGACTGCGGGGTGTCGCGGATGCTCAGATTGAGCCGGGTGGCGGTATTGGTCGAACCGGTGGTGTAAGCGCCTGTGTGCTCAGTGATGGCGCCTAAACCCTGGGCGGTGATGCTGGTCTTGGGGAGTTCCAGCGTGGGGGTTGGGGCTGGCTCATCCTTCTCGGCCTCGGACGCTGCCAGCAGTTGGGCGGTGAAAACACTGCCGAGCAGGCCGAGGGCGAACGTGACGGGACGGGGTATGGGCGCGTACATGGCTGTCGGCTCCTTATCGTTGTTGTGAAGTGGTTCACATAAAACGAGCGATAAGGAGGCAAATTAGCCAAATGGGAAATGTTCTTATTTCAAAATATGTCTTTGCGCAACTCAAGGTCAACGAGGCGGTCGGGCCGCCTCGTTGTGGGGTTATTGCTTGGCGATTTCGCCGGGAGCCGGGTGTTTGGGTTTGATCAGGCTGAAGTCGATCAAGGCTTTTTGCGGACGCGAGTAGGGGTCGCCGATCAGTTGCGGGCGGGCTACGAATTGATCGCTGACCAGGCTTTTCTTGTCGTCCAGCTCATCGGCGGACAGCCCGGCCAGGTCGCTCCAGGTGTGAATGAATTGCGAGCTGCTGTACGGGCGACTCAGGTCACGGGTGAAATTCCATGGGTGGTTTTCACGCCATTTCGGTGAGGCCCAGGCCATGAAGGGAATGGTGTACATCGGGGCCGTCGGTTTTGCTTCGTTGCGCCCCAGCGTGCTGTGGCCGACCGAGTCGAACACGTCTTCGCCGTGGTCGGACAGGTACAGCAGGAAACCGTTGGGATCGGTCTTGGCGAAGTCCTTGATCAGGCTCGACACCACGAAGTCGTTGTACAGCACCGCATTGTCGTAACTGTTGTAGGTCGGCACCTGATCGTCCGTCAGGCCGGCGGGTACACCTGTGCGGTCAGTAAATGTGTCGAAGCTGGGCGGGTAACGGTACTGGTAGCTCATGTGGGTGCCCAGCAAGTGAACCACGATCAGTTTTCGCGGTGCGCTGTCGGCGAGGATTTTCGAGAACGGCTCCAGCACGTCGCCATCGTACTGACGGGCGTTCTGATTGCGGTTGTTGTTGAGGTAGACCTGTTCGTCCGCTTGCTCGGAGAAGGTGGTGAGCATGGTGTTGCGCTTGGTCATGGTCTGCTGGTTGGTCACCCAGAAGGTTTTGTAGCCCGCCTGCTTCATCACACTGACCAGCGACGGCGTGCTCAGGTACAGGTCGGGGTTTTCTTCGTCCGCAAACGTCAGCACTTGTTGCAAGGCCTCGATGGTGTACGGACGCGGGGTCACGACGTTGTCGAAAATCGACAGCTGATCGCGCAGTGCGTCGAGGTTGGGCGTGGTTTTGCGGTTGTAGCCATACAGGCTCATGCGCTGGCGGTTGGTTGACTCACCGATGATCAGCACCAGCGTGGCAGGCTTGCCCGCTTCACTGTCCTTGAGATGGGTCAACGGCGGGATTTTGCTGGCGCTGGCCAACATGCCCTGCATGCTGTCCAGTTGCTCAAGGTAACGGCGATACGCCACTACCATCTGCCATGGCACCGCAGGTTCGACGCGGCTTTCAAAGCTTTCCATCGCAGCGGCCAGGGTGTCGTGTTTGAGCGTTTGCTTGATCAACGGGTAACCCACGACGGCGACCAGAATACCGACGGCGGCGGCCCATGCCTGAACGCGGGGCAAGTACACCGGCCTTAAACGCGTCCACAGGAATACGGCCACGGCGGTATGTGCCAGGAAGGCCAGCACCATCCACCAGGCAAAGTACTGGGTCAGGTATTCGCCCGCTTCAGAGATGTTCGATTCGAACATGATGAAGATGACGCTTTGGGAAAATTCCTGCTGATAGATGAAGAAATAGCCGAGGCTGGCCAGGGAACAAGCCCACAACACAACGCCAATAATCGCCGCGAGTACGCGAGTGCGGGCGGGGAAGAGCAGCATCGGGGCGAGCCAGATTGCGCTCATGACGAAGGCCTGACGGAAGCCGGAAAAGCCCGAGGTGCCGGTCAGCTGGATCAACAGTTGAGTGATGCCGGAAAAGTACCAGAAGAACAGAAACAGCCAGCCCAGGCCTGCCCAGTCGAACCCTTTAGCCGAGGTGGCATCGCGTTTAAACATCCCCATACAGCGCTCCAGCTGATAACCACTTGGATGGTTGGCGCAGCAAGGCGTGGCCAACGCGTCAGCGCTGCATCAAGAGTTGAGCAGCATTCGAGCGTTGAAGTATCAACAAGGGGATGTGAAAACTTTGTCGCGAAATGGCGAGCATTCACTCGCCATGGCGGGCGGGTGTCAGTTCAGGTGGGCGGCTGAGCGTGTCAGGGAAAGAGGCGATTGGCCGAGGGCCAGTTGCTGGCGCAAGTGCTCGACCTGTTGCAGTAACTGCGCGTTGTCGTCCTTGAGCTGACGCAACTCATCACGACGGATCGTGACATAGAGGGTTTGCGCGGGTCGTGCGGACAGTACTGTGGTCATGGTTCACCTCTTTTTTGACATCTTCGATCGAGTACCCGAACGGCCCGCTGCGGGTCGTGGGTCACTGCCGGGGTGAATTGTGATTTCTTTTGTCAGTGAAGTGAACTTTTATATTTTTCGTTGTCCGCGTGCCTTCGTCCGTCGCCAGAACGTATTGAATAGGGAATCTGTTACCTCTCATGTGCGAAACTATGCGCCATGCGCTAGGACTAATCCTCAGCGAGGCACTTTACGCATCGCTGCACTAGAGTGTTGTAACCCTTTTTTATTTTGTGTTTGGAGCATCAGTACATGCAGTTGGGAATTATTGGATTGGGCCGTATGGGCGGTAATATCGCACGGCGTCTGATGCTCAATGGGCATACCACCGTGGTTTTTGACCGCAATACCGATTTCGTCAGCGCGCTGGAAAAGGACGGTGCAACCGGTGTTGCCGACCTTCAGGCGCTGGTCGACGGCCTGTCCAAGCCACGTGCAGTGTGGGTGATGCTGCCCTCCGGTGCACCGACCGAAGACACCATCGAGACCTTGAGCCAACTGCTCGATGCCGATGACATCATCATCGACGGTGGCAACACGTTCTATAAAGATGACATCCGGCGTGCCGCATCGCTGGCCGCAAAAGGCATCCGTTATGTGGATGTCGGCACGTCGGGCGGTGTGTGGGGCCTGGAGCGCGGTTACTGCATGATGATCGGCGGTGACACGGCGGTGGTTAAGCACCTCGACCCGTTGTTCGCCACGCTGGCGCCGGGCATGGGAGACATCCCGCGTACCAAAGACCGCGTGTCTGACGATGACCGTGCCGAACGTGGCTACATTCATGCAGGCCCAGCGGGTTCCGGTCACTTCGTGAAAATGGTTCACAACGGTATCGAGTACGGCCTGATGCAGGCTTATGCCGAAGGCTTCAACGTGATGAAAATGAAGGCTTCCGAAAACTTGCCGGAAGACCAGCGCTTTGATCTCAACCTGGCCGATATCGCTGAAGTCTGGCGCCGTGGCAGCGTGGTGTCGTCCTGGTTGCTGGACCTGACAGCCGATGCTCTGGCCACCGATGCACCGCTGGACGGTTTCTCGGGTGCGGTGGCTGACAGCGGCGAAGGTCGCTGGACCATCGAAGCGGCCATGGAGCAATCGACGCCGGTTCCTGTCCTGTCCAGCGCATTGTTTGCCCGTTACAGCTCCCGTCAGCAAAGCCTGTATGGCGACAAAATGTTGTCGGCCATGCGCTTTGGTTTCGGCGGCCACGTTGAGACCCCTAAAAAATGACTGACCTGTCCAGCCAACCCGACGCCAAGCCGGCACCGCCCACCACACTGTTTCTGTTTGGTGCGCACGGTGACCTGGTCAAGCGCTTGCTGATGCCCGCGCTGTATAACTTGAGTCGTGACGGTTTGCTGGACGATGGCCTGCGCATTGTGGGCGTTGACCACAATGCGATCAGTGATGAAGGCTTTGCCAAGAAGCTGGAGGACTTCATTCGCACGGAAGCCTCCAGCAAGGTCGATCATCCTGATGGTCATGGCTTGGATGCCGCGTTATGGGCCTCGCTGGCAAAAAACATCAGCTACGTGCAGGGCGACTTTCTGGACGACAGTACCTACGCGGCGCTGGAACAGAAGATTGCCGCCAGTGGCACGGGCAATGCGGTGTTTTACCTGGCGACTGCGCCGCGCTTCTTCAGTGAAGTGGCGCAGCGTCTGGGTGCCAGCGGGTTGCTCAATGAAACCCCGGATGCATTTCGCCGGGTCGTGATTGAAAAACCTTTTGGCTCGGACCTCGAAACAGCCCAGGCATTGAACGCTTGCCTGCTAAGGGTCATGAGCGAGAAGCAGATCTACCGGATAGACCACTACCTGGGCAAAGAGACGGTCCAGAACATTTTGGTCAGCCGCTTTTCCAACGGGCTGTTCGAAGCCTTTTGGAACAATCATTACATTGACCATGTGCAGATCACCGCGGCCGAAACCGTGGGGGTCGAGACACGCGGCAGTTTTTACGAACACACGGGTGCGTTGCGCGACATGCTGCCCAATCACCTGTTTCAGTTGTTGGCGATGGTGGCCATGGAGCCACCTGCCGCGTTCGGCGCAGACGCGGTGCGGGGCGAAAAGGCCAAGGTCATCGGCGCGATTCGTCCCTGGTCGATTGAAGACGCGCGCAAATATTCAGTGCGCGGGCAGTACACCCAGGGTGAGTCCGGCGGTAAGCCAGTGCCCGGTTACCGCGAAGAAAACAATGTGGCGCCCGACAGCACGACGGAAACCTACGTCGCTCTCAAAGTGATGATCGACAACTGGCGCTGGGTAGGCGTGCCGTTTTATCTGCGCACCGGCAAGCGTATGAGTGCCCGGGACACGGAAATTGCCATTTGCTTCAAGCCTGCGCCTTATGCGCAGTTTCGTGATACCGACGTTGAGCGCATGCAGCCCAACTATTTGCGCATTCAGATCCAGCCCAATGAAGGCATGTGGTTTGACTTGCAGGCCAAGCGTCCGGGACCGGGCCTGAAAATGGCCAATATCGAGTTGGGATTTGCCTACAAGGATTTCTTCAAAATCCAGCCTTCCTCGGGTTACGAAACGTTGATTTACGATTGCCTGACGGGCGATCAGACGCTGTTCCAGCGCGCCGATAACATCGAAAACGGCTGGCGAGGCGTGCAGCCCTTTTTGGACGCCTGGCGCGAACACACTGAAGTCCAATCCTACAGGGCCGGCGAAGATGGTCCTGAAGCAGCTAAAGACCTGCTGGCCCGCGATGGCCGGGTGTGGCTGAACATAGGATGAGCGCGTGAAACCCGATTCAATCCAACTGGTGCTATGCGATATGGACGGCACCCTGCTGCGCCCGGACCACTCCCTGAGTGAGGCCACGGTGGCGGCGGTCAGGCAACTGCAAGATGCTGACGTCTCGTTCACATTGGCTTCGGGGCGCCCGCCGCGCGCGATGCGCGATCAGATCGAGCAGTTGGGCATCATCTTGCCCACGGCGGCCTTCAATGGCGGAGTATTGGTCGATGCAGATGGCCGGTACCTGAAATCGCACCACATACCGGCAGACGCGGTACGCCATAGCTTGAAGGTGTTGTCAGCCTACCCGATGGAGCTCTGGGTGTTCGCTGATGATCAATGGTATTTGCGCGATCCAGACGGCCCGATGGTGGATCATGAGCAGCGCGCTCTCGGCTACGCCCCTGTGGTGGTTGACTGTTTTGAGCCGCACCTGGAGCGCGTTGACAAAATCGTGGCCGCCAGTCGTGACGCGCAACTGTTGATCCAGCTTGAGCACCACCTGCACGACGAACTGGCTGGCAAGGCACTGGCGAGCCGCTCTCAAGCGTTCTATCTCGATATCACGGCGCCGAAGGCGAATAAGGGCGAAGCCCTGGTGGCGCTGGCGCACATGCTGGATGTGCCGTTGTCCCGGACCATGGCCATTGGCGATGGGGGCAATGACCCGGCGATGTTCGAAAAGGCCGGGCTATCAATCGCCATGGGGCAAGCGGATGAAGCCATCAAGGTGAAGGCGGCCCATGTCACGGGCACCAATGTGCAAGACGGTGTTGCGCAGGCGATCGAGCGCTTTGTCCTTCGGCCTCAGAAGCACTGAGTAAGTCATTTTGTCCGGCGTTTGGCAGGATCGCGGCCTGCTAGCGTGGTTTGCGGCTTGTTATAGTCCTTGGCTTATGGCCGGCAACGGCACTTAACAAAGGATTCAGGTGATGTCTCAGTACCAGGCGTTTGAGGTTGAGTTAGACGGCAATATTGCTCACGTGCGGATCAATCGACCGGAAAAGGTCAACGCGATGAATGCGGCGTTCTGGACTGAGATCATCGATATTTTCCGCTGGATCGACGAGACCGATGCCGTGCGGGCAGTGGTCATCAGCGGTGCCGGCAAGCATTTCTCGGCGGGTATCGACCTCATGTTGCTGGCCTCGGTCGCCAACGAAATGGGCAAGGATGTAGGGCGCAATGCGCGCTTGTTGCGGCGCAAGATCTTGCAGATGCAAGACTCTTTCAATGCCGTGGATCGCTGCCGTAAGCCTGTACTGGCGGCGGTTCAAGGTTACTGCTTGGGCGGTGCGATTGATCTGATTGCCGCGTGTGACATGCGATATGCCGCTGAAGATGCGCAGTTCTCGATCAAGGAAATCGACATGGGCATGGCCGCCGACGTGGGTACTCTCCAGCGTTTGCCGCGCATCATCGGCGATGGCATGCTCCGCGAAATGGCCTACACCGGGCGTATGGTCGGTGCCGAAGAGGCGCGCGCCATCGGGCTGGTCAACCGTGTTTACCCCGACCATGAGGCGCTGCTTGCAGGCGTTATGGGGATCGCACGTGAGATTGCCGGCAAGTCGCCTATTGCGATTGGTGGCACCAAGCAGATGATCGGTTACATGCGCGATCACCGGGTGGACGATGGCCTGGAATACGTGGCTACCTGGAACGCAGCCATGCTGCAATCCGCCGATTTGCGCGTCGCGATGACGGCGCACATGACCAAGAACACTCCGCAATTTCTCGACTGACGCCTGCGCGGCGTCAGCGTTTAACCCTGACAAGGACCTTGTATGACACCGCGTTGGACCACCGCAGTACTGGACACCAACCTTTCGGGCGGCCGTGCCGTGGCGCGCAGCCCGGAGGGCTTTCTGGTTAACGATGATGGGCCGCTGTTTTCGCGTGAATGGCTGGCTTCACAGTCGCTACCGGTGATGGCTGAACACGGGATCGGTTATCTGGATGGCGAGCCGGTGTATGTGCTGGAGCTGGAGCGCGCGGTGGAGGTGGAAGGCTGTCGCTGGCAAGGGTTGCGCGCCTTTATGCTGGAAGGCGATCACACGCTGTACAAGGTGTTGGGCTATGCCGCTCAGATTGCGACGTGGGCGCGCGAGCATCGGTTCTGCGGGCGTTGCGGCCGGGCGATGACTCAAGTGCCCGGGGAGCGGGCGATGTACTGCTCGCCTTGCGAGTTGCGCAGTTATCCGCGTATTTCACCGAGCATGATCGTGCTGATCACCCGAGGAGATGAGGTGTTGTTGGCGCGGTCCCCGCGCTTTGTCCCTGGTGTCTACAGCACATTGGCGGGGTTTGCCGAGCCGGGGGAGTCGGCGGAGGAGTGCCTGATCCGCGAGGTGCGCGAAGAAGTGCAGCTTGAGGTCAAGAATATCCAGTATGTGGGCAGCCAGTGCTGGCCGTTCCCGCACTCCATGATGTTGGGTTTTCATGCGGAGTATGCTGGCGGGGAAATCGTGCCACAGCCCGACGAGATTGAAGATGCGCAATGGTTCAATGTGCATCACCTGCCGCCGTTGCCGGCGTCGCGCTCGATTGCGCGTTATCTCATCGACCTGTACGTGGCGCGTCGTTTAGGCCTGGCCGAACCAGTGTTGCCAGGCTAGGCGTACAGTCAGCCCCAATACCACGGTGATGAATACCGGACGAATGAATTTGGCCCCGCCGCTGATTGCGCTGCGGGCGCCAAAGAAGGCGCCGACCATGACTGCCAGGCCCATGCTCAGGCCAATGATCCAGTCCACATGCCCGGAAAAGATGAACACCGACAGGGCTGCAATATTGCTCACGAAGTTCATGCTGCGCGCTACCCCGCTGGCTTTCACCAGATCGATGGGATAAAGCAGCATGCTGCTGACGGTCCAGAAGGCCCCCGTTCCAGGCCCTGCAACGCCGTCGTAGAACCCGAGACTGAAACCTTGAGGCAACTGCCACTTCTTTTTGATCGGAGCCTCGTTGTCGATCGGGGTTTTGGGCGTGCCTCCGAATAAAAGGTACAACCCGCACGCAAAAACAATCACCGGCAGCATTTTATTGAGCCATTCGGCAGGCATGTAATGCGCGACGATGGCGCCAATCAGGGCGCCCGCCAACGTGCCGAAAATCGCCAGTTTCCACTCCCGTGGGTGAAACAGCTTGCGCCGGTAAAAGGTGAAGCTGGCAGTGGCGGCGCCGAAGGTCGAGCTGAGCTTGTTGGTGCCCAGTACCAAGTGCGGCGGTAACCCTGCGGTGAGCAATGCAGGCGTGGTAAGCAGGCCGCCACCGCCGGCGATGGCATCGATGAAGCCGGCCACAAAGGCCACGGCAGCCAGAATGGCGAGGGTGGTCAAATCTACGCTGAGTTCAAAAGGCATGGGATCGACTTAATTCGGCGGGACGTACGGCGCAGGTGCGCGGGAAGGGCATCATCTTACCCATAACCCGACAGGGCGGCGACAGGCATGTCGACGATTTGCCACGTGCCGCTGGGTCAACAGGTGTTCAACAATTGGTCAGGTAAAACAAACCGCGTGGCCCTGCAGCCTGTGCAAGTGTTATTGCCGGTTTCCCCCCAATGACCCCGACGCTGCCATTGCTTGAGGCTCTGACTTTCACCGGTCAGTCGGAGTCAGCTTGAAAGGCGAGGGTTTATATTCCTTAAATCTATCTAATTCCATATTTATATATCTGTATTGCATATAAGACTTGCGCTTGATCGGTGTTCTGGCGCTTTATTAAGGCCATTGCGGTGCAAGATCAGAATTTGGGAATGCTCCTACGGCTTTTCTTGTGCGCGGCTCTTTTTTCGCAGGCTTCGATAGGGTAGTTGTAAAGGCCCCTGAACCTGTTTGCCTCCCGCTTCTGTTATCAAGCAATGCCTGATGCCGGAATTCGATCAGTGAGTGTTCACAATGGACAAACGACCTCTTTATTTCGATTACGCTGCCACCACGCCTGCCGATCCTCGCGTCATTCAGGTGATGGTGGATTGCCTCAGTTTCGAGGGTAACTTCGGGAACCCGGCTTCCAGTTCACATGTGTTTGGTCGGCAAGCGCGTGCCGTGGTTGAGCAGGCCCGGGCGCAAGTTGCCCGGTTGGTTGGAGCCATGCCCTCACAGATTGTCTGGACATCCGGGGCCACGGAGTCCAACAACCTGGCGCTCAAGGGAGTGGCGTCAGGCAGTGGCTTGACCCGCGGACATATCATTACCAGCCAGATCGAGCACAAGGCCGTCTTGGACACCGCGTTGTTTTTGCAGCAATCAGGCTTTGATGTGACCTGGCTGAAGCCGGACGTCAACGGGCTGATCAGTGTGCAGCACGTCCGGGATGCGTTGCGCGAAGATACCTTGCTGGTTTCGTTGATGCTGGTGAACAACGAACTGGGAACAGTCAACGATATCCAGTCCATCGGGCAGCAGGTGCGCGAGCATGGAGCCCTTTTCCACGTGGATGCCGCACAAGGCGCAGGAAAGATGGCCATTGATCTCAGCCGTTTGCCGGTGGATTTGATGTCCTTTTCTGGGCACAAGATTTACGGGCCTAAAGGAATTGGCGCTTTGTATGTTGGCCCACGGGCTCAGGACCGGCTGCATGCGCAGATGCATGGCGGGGGGCATGAGTTGGGTCTGCGCTCCGGTACGTTGGCCACACACCAAATTGCAGGCATGGGCGCGGCGTTTGAGCTGGCCGAGCAGCAGTTTAGTGAAGAGCTGGCGCATATCTGCCGCTTACGTGAGCGTTTACTGGATCAACTGGCCGGTATTGCCGGTTTGCGGTGTAACGGTTGTCAGACTCATCGGATTCCTCACACGCTGAGTCTGACTTTCGTTGAGGGCAACTTCGACAGTGCGGTGCTGGCGGCTGATGTAGCGTATTCGGCCACGTCGGCGTGTAATTCGGCCAGTCATGCCCCGTCCCATGTACTGCTCGCCTTGGGCCTGAGTGCAGAAGAAGCATCGCGCACCCTTCGCTTGAGTTTTGGACGCTTTACATCTGAGGAAGACGTTGATGCGCTGGCCAGCGCTATTCACGCGGCAACACAAGTCGCCACGCCGTTTTGGGCAGTTGCTCAACCTTAGTTGCTGATTCATGATCAGGGCTTCATAACAATGACCATTGGCCTGCAGGAGAGAGGATGAGTACTCAGTTGTTGAATCAAGGATCGGTTGTGCAGCGCCTGGCGCGGGTCCGGTCAGTCATGAGCGAGCATGGCGTCCATGCGTTGCTGGTGCCTTCCGCCGATCCTCATCTATCAGAGTATTTGCCTGCGTACTGGCAAGGTCGGCAGTGGTTGTCGGGTTTTCAGGGTTCGGTCGGTACGTTGATCGTGACGCCGACATTTGCAGGTTTATGGGCCGATAGCCGCTACTGGGAACAGGCGGCCAAAGAGCTAGCGGGCAGCGGCATCGAATTGGTCAAACTGATGCCCGGGCAACCTGGCCCGCTTGAATGGCTGGCCGAGCAAACCCCTGAAGGTGAAACCGTCGCAGTGGACGGTTCAGTGCTGGCCTTGGCGCCTTCCCGCACACTGGAAAACAGGTTGAAAGAGCGGGGTGCGCAATTGCGTACCGATATCGACGTGTTGGGGCTGGTGTGGGAGGGGCGTCCCTCGCTCCCTGTTCAGCCGTTGTACGAACATGCGGCGCCACAGGCCACTGTGAGCCGTGCAGAAAAGCTGGCGCAATTGCGAGAAACGCTGCAACAGCGTCAGGCCGATGCGCACTTTATTGCTACGTTGGACGATATCGCCTGGCTTTTTAATCTCCGCGGTTCGGACGTTTCCTTTAATCCTGTATTCCTCTCGTTTGCATTGATTGAACACACACAAGCCTCTTTGTTTGTCGATCTGAACAAGGTCGGTGCCGAACTCAAGCGTACTTTGCAGCGTGAGGGCGTAATGCTGCGCGATTACAGCGAGATCGCAGACGCCTTGGCGGCCTTGCCAGCGTCGACCCGTTTGCTGCTGGATCCTGCGCGTGTCACGTGTGGGCTGATTGCCAATGTAAACAAGGAGGTCAAGCTGGTTGAAGGCATAAACCCTACAACGTTAGCTAAAGCCCAAAAGAAGCCCGAAGATGCCGTTCACATCCGTCAGGCAATGGAGCAGGACGGCGCGGCGTTGTGCGAGTTCTTTGCGTGGCTGGAGTCCGCTTGGGGCCGCGAGCGTATTACCGAACTGACCATTGATGAACGATTGACGGCTGCCCGGGCACGTCGTCCGGGTTTCGTGTCGTTGAGCTTCAATACCATTGCGGCATTTAACGCAAATGGTGCGATGCCTCATTACCATGCGACCGAGCAGGAACATGCTGTGATCGAAGGTAATGGCCTGCTTCTGATTGACTCGGGTGGGCAGTATCTGGGTGGCACAACGGATATCACGCGGATGGTGCCGGTGGGGGAGGTCAGTGCTGAACAAAAACAGGACTGCACCCGCGTGCTCAAAGGTGTCATTGCATTATCCAGGGCCCGTTTTCCGAAAGGTATTTTGTCTCCTTTGCTGGATTCGATCGCGCGCGCACCCCTCTGGGCGGATAACGTCGATTACGGGCACGGTACCGGACATGGGGTCGGTTATTTTCTGAATGTGCATGAAGGCCCGCAAGTGATTGCTTACCAAGCCGCGGCTGCCCCGCATACGGCCATGCTGCCGGGGATGATTACCTCCATAGAACCTGGTACGTACCGGCCGGGGCGCTGGGGGGTGCGAATTGAAAACCTGGTTTTGAATCAAGAAGCGGGGGCGTCAGAATTTGGCACGTTCTTGAAGTTTGAAACGCTTACGTTGTGTCCGATTGACACGCGCTGTCTTCAAGTTGAGCTATTAACGTGCGAAGAGTTGGATTGGCTCAATGGCTATCACGCGCACGTTCGTGAGCGCTTGGCGCCGTTGCTGGCAGGCGATGCGCTGGCCTGGCTGAACACGCGCACTGAGCCTGTAGTCAACGCGCGGTCATAACAAGAAAGCCACGCAATCAATTTCACAGGGTTGCGTGGCTCACTTTTATGGCTGTTTTACTTGCAGATGATGATCAGGCTTCGGCTGGTGTAACCCGCCGGGTTCAAGCCGAAGGGATAATCTCCCGGCTCTTCGGCGGAGTCCCCTGATTTTGCGAGGGTGCGAAAACCTTTTTCGCCACAGGATCGCGCAGCCTCGGCATAACATTTGTCCCACGACGAAGACAATCCTGAGCAGTTGATATGCATCCCTCGTTTGCCATGTTTCACAGTGGTTTCTGAGGTTGCCGCACAGCCTGCTAGTGCCAATGCTGCCAAACCTATCAAAAAGCGTTTCATTCCTGTCCTTAAGCGTTAGCGTCGGGTTGCGGAGGTGGGTGCCGAACTGCCTTGCCCGTGGCTATTTATAGATCTCCCTGTCCTGAACCACCCAATTGACTCTCACGGTGATTAAACATCGCTCAAATGAGAGTCAATTACCAGAGCTTATAGCGATTGGGCTGTCATTCGGCTTTAGTCACAGGCTTTGTGTGGCCGCGCATGGTTAAAGTTGCACCGACTGACGCCATGATGATGCACAAGATGGCCATCCACTGTACGAACGACAGCACTTCATTAAGAAACAGCAGGCCTGACAGTGCGCCAAACGCTGGTTCTATGCTCATGAGCGTGCCGAATGTGCGTGTGGGCATGCGGGTCAGTGCAACCATTTCCAAGGTATAGGGCAGGGCGGTTGACAGTACAGCTACACCGATGGCCACCGGGATCAGGCTTGGCGTCAATAACGTTGCGCCTGCGTGGACGATGCCGATCGGTGCAATGAATAACGCCGCAATGATCACGCCCAGTGCTGCAGTCTGCACGCCGTTGTCGGCCCCTGCTTTCTGTCCGAACAAGATATAGAGCGCCCAGCAAACACCAGCCCCTAGGGCGTACCCAGCCCCTAATAAGTCAATGCCATGTGTGCTTTCGCCAACTGGAATCAGTAGTAAGAGGCCCGTGATCGCAAGCGCAATCCAGACGAAATCAATGGCTCTGCGGGATGAATAGATAGCGACTGCCAAAGGACCTGTGAATTCAAGTGCTACGGCTATGCCGAGTGGGACCGTTTGCAATGACATATAGAAGAGGAAATTCATCCCGCCTAACGCGATGCCATAAACAATCACAGTCTTCAGGGACTTGGCGGTGAGCTTGGCTCGCCAGGGACGCAGAATGAGCAGCATGATGAGGCTGGCAAAGATCAGGCGCAGCGTAGTGGTGCCTTGCGCACCCACGATCGGGAACATGCTCTTGGCAAGGGAGGCGCCAGATTGAATAGACGCCATGGCTATGAGAAGTAAGCCGACCGGTAATAGAGCTGATGTAAGGCGTTGAGTCTGCTTTGTCATATAGGGATGGCCTGAGAAGGGATGCAATCGTGTCAAGAGGGGCATGATGCGCAAGTTATGAGGGCTGTGCAATATAGTGCGCAATTTAGGGGGGGGGTACATTGGTGTTGAACTTTTCACAACTAAAGCGAACACAGGGCTTGACTCAGAATTCCAGCGGCCTATAATTCGCCCCACTTCCGGCGCAGTCGAAACGGAAAACTCCTTGAGTTTCAATGAGTTAGACGGTTTTGACGATGCCAGCTTCAAATCATCGAAGCAGGAAATGAGGTGTTGACAGCAGCGTGTAACGCTGTAGAATTCGCCTCCCGCTGATGAGAGATCGAAAGCGCAAGTGGTTGATGTTACAGAGGAAACTTTGAAAACATCTTAAAATAACCGCTTGACAGCAACAGAGGCTGCTGTAGAATGCGCGCCTCGGTTGAGCGAAAGCTTAACCAACCGCTCTTTAACAACTGAATCAAGCAATTCGTGTGGGTGCTTGTGGAGTCAGACTGATAGTCAAAAAGATTATCAGCATCACAAGTTACTCCGCGAGAAATCAAAGATGTAACCAACGATTGCTGAGCCAAGTTTAGGGTTTTCTCAAAACCCAAAGATGTTTGAACTGAAGAGTTTGATCATGGCTCAGATTGAACGCTGGCGGCAGGCCTAACACATGCAAGTCGAGCGGTAGAGAGGTGCTTGCACCTCTTGAGAGCGGCGGACGGGTGAGTAATACCTAGGAATCTGCCTGGTAGTGGGGGATAACGTTCGGAAACGGACGCTAATACCGCATACGTCCTACGGGAGAAAGCAGGGGACCTTCGGGCCTTGCGCTATCAGATGAGCCTAGGTCGGATTAGCTAGTTGGTGAGGTAATGGCTCACCAAGGCTACGATCCGTAACTGGTCTGAGAGGATGATCAGTCACACTGGAACTGAGACACGGTCCAGACTCCTACGGGAGGCAGCAGTGGGGAATATTGGACAATGGGCGAAAGCCTGATCCAGCCATGCCGCGTGTGTGAAGAAGGTCTTCGGATTGTAAAGCACTTTAAGTTGGGAGGAAGGGCATTAACCTAATACGTTAGTGCTTTGACGTTACCGACAGAATAAGCACCGGCTAACTCTGTGCCAGCAGCCGCGGTAATACAGAGGGTGCAAGCGTTAATCGGAATTACTGGGCGTAAAGCGCGCGTAGGTGGTTTGTTAAGTTGAATGTGAAATCCCCGGGCTCAACCTGGGAACTGCATCCAAAACTGGCAAGCTAGAGTATGGTAGAGGGTAGTGGAATTTCCTGTGTAGCGGTGAAATGCGTAGATATAGGAAGGAACACCAGTGGCGAAGGCGACTACCTGGACTGATACTGACACTGAGGTGCGAAAGCGTGGGGAGCAAACAGGATTAGATACCCTGGTAGTCCACGCCGTAAACGATGTCAACTAGCCGTTGGGAACCTTGAGTTCTTAGTGGCGCAGCTAACGCATTAAGTTGACCGCCTGGGGAGTACGGCCGCAAGGTTAAAACTCAAATGAATTGACGGGGGCCCGCACAAGCGGTGGAGCATGTGGTTTAATTCGAAGCAACGCGAAGAACCTTACCAGGCCTTGACATCCAATGAACTTTCCAGAGATGGATTGGTGCCTTCGGGAACATTGAGACAGGTGCTGCATGGCTGTCGTCAGCTCGTGTCGTGAGATGTTGGGTTAAGTCCCGTAACGAGCGCAACCCTTGTCCTTAGTTACCAGCACGTAATGGTGGGCACTCTAAGGAGACTGCCGGTGACAAACCGGAGGAAGGTGGGGATGACGTCAAGTCATCATGGCCCTTACGGCCTGGGCTACACACGTGCTACAATGGTCGGTACAAAGGGTTGCCAAGCCGCGAGGTGGAGCTAATCCCATAAAACCGATCGTAGTCCGGATCGCAGTCTGCAACTCGACTGCGTGAAGTCGGAATCGCTAGTAATCGTGAATCAGAATGTCACGGTGAATACGTTCCCGGGCCTTGTACACACCGCCCGTCACACCATGGGAGTGGGTTGCACCAGAAGTAGCTAGTCTAACCTTCGGGAGGACGGTTACCACGGTGTGATTCATGACTGGGGTGAAGTCGTAACAAGGTAGCCGTAGGGGAACCTGCGGCTGGATCACCTCCTTAATCGACGACATCAGCTGCTCCATAAGTTCCCACACGAATTGCTTGATTCATTGAAGAAGACGATAGAAGCAGCTTTAAGCTCCAAGCTGATAGCTCACGCTAACAGTTACAAGCTCGAAATTGGGTCTGTAGCTCAGTTGGTTAGAGCGCACCCCTGATAAGGGTGAGGTCGGCAGTTCGAATCTGCCCAGACCCACCAATTTTGTATGGGGCCATAGCTCAGCTGGGAGAGCGCCTGCCTTGCACGCAGGAGGTCAGCGGTTCGATCCCGCTTGGCTCCACCATAAACTTGCTTCTGCATCGTAAAGCTTAGAAATGAGCATTCCATGAGATGATGGTGAATGTTGATTTCTGATCTTTTGATTAGATCGTTCTTTAAAAATTTGGGTATGTAATAGAAAGATAGACTGAATGACACTTTCACTGGTGTTTATTCAGGCTAAGGTAAAATTTGTGAGTAATTGCAAGTTTTCGGCGAATGTCGTCTTCATAGTATAACCAGATTGCTTGGGGTTATATGGTCAAGTGAAGAAGCGCATACGGTGGATGCCTTGGCAGTCAGAGGCGATGAAAGACGTGGTAGCCTGCGAAAAGCTTCGGGGAGTCGGCAAACAGACTTTGATCCGGAGATGTCTGAATGGGGGAACCCAACCATCATAAGATGGTTATCTTGTACTGAATACATAGGTACAAGAAGCGAACCAGGGGAACTGAAACATCTAAGTACCCTGAGGAAAAGAAATCAACCGAGATTCCCTTAGTAGTGGCGAGCGAACGGGGACCAGCCCTTAAGCTGTATTGATGTTAGCGGAACGCTCTGGAAAGTGCGGCCATAGTGGGTGATAGCCCTGTACGCGAAAACATCTTTGCAGTGAAATCGAGTAGGACGGAGCACGAGAAACTTTGTCTGAATATGGGGGGACCATCCTCCAAGGCTAAATACTACTGACTGACCGATAGTGAACTAGTACCGTGAGGGAAAGGCGAAAAGAACCCCGGAGAGGGGAGTGAAATAGATCCTGAAACCGTATGCGTACAAGCAGTGGGAGCCCACTTTGTTGGGTGACTGCGTACCTTTTGTATAATGGGTCAGCGACTTATTTTCAGTGGCAAGCTTAACCGAATAGGGGAGGCGTAGCGAAAGCGAGTCTTAATAGGGCGTCTAGTCGCTGGGAATAGACCCGAAACCGGGCGATCTATCCATGGGCAGGTTGAAGGTTGGGTAACACTAACTGGAGGACCGAACCGACTACCGTTGAAAAGTTAGCGGATGACCTGTGGATCGGAGTGAAAGGCTAATCAAGCTCGGAGATAGCTGGTTCTCCTCGAAAGCTATTTAGGTAGCGCCTCATGTATCACTGTAGGGGGTAGAGCACTGTTTCGGCTAGGGGGTCATCCCGACTTACCAAACCGATGCAAACTCCGAATACCTACAAGTGCCGAGCATGGGAGACACACGGCGGGTGCTAACGTCCGTCGTGAAAAGGGAAACAACCCAGACCGTCAGCTAAGGTCCCAAAGTTATGGTTAAGTGGGAAACGATGTGGGAAGGCTTAGACAGCTAGGAGGTTGGCTTAGAAGCAGCCACCCTTTAAAGAAAGCGTAATAGCTCACTAGTCGAGTCGGCCTGCGCGGAAGATTTAACGGGGCTCAAACCATACACCGAAGCTACGGGTATCACGTAAGTGATGCGGTAGAGGAGCGTTCTGTAAGCCTGTGAAGGTGAGTTGAGAAGCTTGCTGGAGGTATCAGAAGTGCGAATGCTGACATGAGTAACGATAATGGGTGTGAAAAACACCCACGCCGAAAGACCAAGGTTTCCTGCGCAACGTTAATCGACGCAGGGTTAGTCGGTCCCTAAGGCGAGGCTGAAAAGCGTAGTCGATGGAAAACAGGTTAATATTCCTGTACTTCTGGTTATTGCGATGGAGGGACGGAGAAGGCTAGGCCAGCTTGGCGTTGGTTGTCCAAGTTTAAGGTGGTAGGCTGGAATCTTAGGTAAATCCGGGATTCTAAGGCCGAGAGCTGATGACGAGTGTTCTTTTAGAACACGAAGTGGTTGATGCCATGCTTCCAAGAAAAGCTTCTAAGCTTCAGGTAACCAGGAACCGTACCCCAAACCGACACAGGTGGTTGGGTAGAGAATACCAAGGCGCTTGAGAGAACTCGGGTGAAGGAACTAGGCAAAATGGCACCGTAACTTCGGGAGAAGGTGCGCCGGTGAGGGTCAAGCATTTACTGCGTAAGCCCATGCCGGTCGAAGATACCAGGCCGCTGCGACTGTTTATTAAAAACACAGCACTCTGCAAACACGAAAGTGGACGTATAGGGTGTGACGCCTGCCCGGTGCCGGAAGGTTAATTGATGGGGTTAGCTAACGCGAAGCTCTTGATCGAAGCCCCGGTAAACGGCGGCCGTAACTATAACGGTCCTAAGGTAGCGAAATTCCTTGTCGGGTAAGTTCCGACCTGCACGAATGGCGTAACGATGGCGGCGCTGTCTCCACCCGAGACTCAGTGAAATTGAAATCGCTGTGAAGATGCAGTGTATCCGCGGCTAGACGGAAAGACCCCGTGAACCTTTACTATAGCTTTGCACTGGACTTTGAATTTGCTTGTGTAGGATAGGTGGGAGGCTTTGAAGCGTGGACGCCAGTTCGCGTGGAGCCATCCTTGAAATACCACCCTGGCAACTTTGAGGTTCTAACTCAGGTCCGTTATCCGGATCGAGGACAGTGTATGGTGGGTAGTTTGACTGGGGCGGTCTCCTCCTAAAGAGTAACGGAGGAGTACGAAGGTGCGCTCAGACCGGTCGGAAATCGGTCGTAGAGTATAAAGGCAAAAGCGCGCTTGACTGCGAGACAGACACGTCGAGCAGGTACGAAAGTAGGTCTTAGTGATCCGGTGGTTCTGTATGGAAGGGCCATCGCTCAACGGATAAAAGGTACTCCGGGGATAACAGGCTGATACCGCCCAAGAGTTCATATCGACGGCGGTGTTTGGCACCTCGATGTCGGCTCATCACATCCTGGGGCTGAAGCCGGTCCCAAGGGTATGGCTGTTCGCCATTTAAAGTGGTACGCGAGCTGGGTTTAGAACGTCGTGAGACAGTTCGGTCCCTATCTGCCGTGGACGTTTGAGATTTGAGAGGGGCTGCTCCTAGTACGAGAGGACCGGAGTGGACGAACCTCTGGTGTTCCGGTTGTCACGCCAGTGGCATTGCCGGGTAGCTATGTTCGGGAAAGATAACCGCTGAAAGCATCTAAGCGGGAAACTTGCCTCAAGATGAGATCTCACTGGAACCTTGAGTTCCCTAAAGGGCCGTCGAAGACTACGACGTTGATAGGTTGGGTGTGTAAGCGCTGTGAGGCGTTGAGCTAACCAATACTAATTGCCCGTGAGGCTTGACCATATAACACCCAAGCAATTTGCGTCGAAAGGCCAGATTGCGGTGTGTGAAGTCGATACAAACCGAAAGTTTGCACCTCACAAAACACCACTCTATTACATACCCATTCGCTGGAACGTTGACCGTAAGGTAAACGCACCGGCTACCGAATTTCTTGACGACCATAGAGCATTGGAACCACCTGATCCCATCCCGAACTCAGCAGTGAAACGATGCATCGCCGATGGTAGTGTGGGGTTTCCCCATGTGAGAGTAGGTCATCGTCAAGATTAAATTCCGAAATCCCTGTCTGCTCACGCAGATGGGGATTTTGTTTTTGTATAAGTACAAGCTTTGTAAAAAGCATGTGCAGTGAGTCAGGTAGTTACCTGATAAACAAAGAATAAAGTGGGGTTGACAGCAGCGTGTAACGCTGTAGAATTCGCCTCCCGCTGACGAGAGATCGGAAGCGCAAGTGGTTGATGTTACAGAGGAAACTTTGAAAACATCTTAAAATAACCGCTTGACAGCAACAGAGGCTGCTGTAGAATGCGCGCCTCGGTTGAGCGAAAGCTTAACCAACCGCTCTTTAACAACTGAATCAAGCAATTCGTGTGGGTGCTTGTGGAGTCAGACTGATAGTCAAAAAGATTATCAGCATCACAAGTTACTCCGCGAGAAATCAAAGATGTAACCAACGATTGCTGAGCCAAGTTTAGGGTTTTCTCAAAACCCAAAGATGTTTGAACTGAAGAGTTTGATCATGGCTCAGATTGAACGCTGGCGGCAGGCCTAACACATGCAAGTCGAGCGGTAGAGAGGTGCTTGCACCTCTTGAGAGCGGCGGACGGGTGAGTAATACCTAGGAATCTGCCTGGTAGTGGGGGATAACGTTCGGAAACGGACGCTAATACCGCATACGTCCTACGGGAGAAAGCAGGGGACCTTCGGGCCTTGCGCTATCAGATGAGCCTAGGTCGGATTAGCTAGTTGGTGAGGTAATGGCTCACCAAGGCTACGATCCGTAACTGGTCTGAGAGGATGATCAGTCACACTGGAACTGAGACACGGTCCAGACTCCTACGGGAGGCAGCAGTGGGGAATATTGGACAATGGGCGAAAGCCTGATCCAGCCATGCCGCGTGTGTGAAGAAGGTCTTCGGATTGTAAAGCACTTTAAGTTGGGAGGAAGGGCATTAACCTAATACGTTAGTGCTTTGACGTTACCGACAGAATAAGCACCGGCTAACTCTGTGCCAGCAGCCGCGGTAATACAGAGGGTGCAAGCGTTAATCGGAATTACTGGGCGTAAAGCGCGCGTAGGTGGTTTGTTAAGTTGAATGTGAAATCCCCGGGCTCAACCTGGGAACTGCATCCAAAACTGGCAAGCTAGAGTATGGTAGAGGGTAGTGGAATTTCCTGTGTAGCGGTGAAATGCGTAGATATAGGAAGGAACACCAGTGGCGAAGGCGACTACCTGGACTGATACTGACACTGAGGTGCGAAAGCGTGGGGAGCAAACAGGATTAGATACCCTGGTAGTCCACGCCGTAAACGATGTCAACTAGCCGTTGGGAACCTTGAGTTCTTAGTGGCGCAGCTAACGCATTAAGTTGACCGCCTGGGGAGTACGGCCGCAAGGTTAAAACTCAAATGAATTGACGGGGGCCCGCACAAGCGGTGGAGCATGTGGTTTAATTCGAAGCAACGCGAAGAACCTTACCAGGCCTTGACATCCAATGAACTTTCCAGAGATGGATTGGTGCCTTCGGGAACATTGAGACAGGTGCTGCATGGCTGTCGTCAGCTCGTGTCGTGAGATGTTGGGTTAAGTCCCGTAACGAGCGCAACCCTTGTCCTTAGTTACCAGCACGTAATGGTGGGCACTCTAAGGAGACTGCCGGTGACAAACCGGAGGAAGGTGGGGATGACGTCAAGTCATCATGGCCCTTACGGCCTGGGCTACACACGTGCTACAATGGTCGGTACAAAGGGTTGCCAAGCCGCGAGGTGGAGCTAATCCCATAAAACCGATCGTAGTCCGGATCGCAGTCTGCAACTCGACTGCGTGAAGTCGGAATCGCTAGTAATCGTGAATCAGAATGTCACGGTGAATACGTTCCCGGGCCTTGTACACACCGCCCGTCACACCATGGGAGTGGGTTGCACCAGAAGTAGCTAGTCTAACCCTCGGGAGGACGGTTACCACGGTGTGATTCATGACTGGGGTGAAGTCGTAACAAGGTAGCCGTAGGGGAACCTGCGGCTGGATCACCTCCTTAATCGACGACATCAGCTGCTCCATAAGTTCCCACACGAATTGCTTGATTCATTGAAGAAGACGATAGAAGCAGCTTTAAGCTCCAAGCTGATAGCTCACGCTAACAGTTACAAGCTCGAAATTGGGTCTGTAGCTCAGTTGGTTAGAGCGCACCCCTGATAAGGGTGAGGTCGGCAGTTCGAATCTGCCCAGACCCACCAATTTTGTATGGGGCCATAGCTCAGCTGGGAGAGCGCCTGCCTTGCACGCAGGAGGTCAGCGGTTCGATCCCGCTTGGCTCCACCATAAACTTGCTTCTGCATCGTAAAGCTTAGAAATGAGCATTCCATCACATGATGGTGAATGTTGATTTCTGATCTTTTGATTAGATCGTTCTTTAAAAATTTGGGTATGTAATAGAAAGATAGACTGAATGACACTTTCACTGGTGTTTATTCAGGCTAAGGTAAAATTTGTGAGTAATTGCAAGTTTTCGGCGAATGTCGTCTTCATAGTATAACCAGATTGCTTGGGGTTATATGGTCAAGTGAAGAAGCGCATACGGTGGATGCCTTGGCAGTCAGAGGCGATGAAAGACGTGGTAGCCTGCGAAAAGCTTCGGGGAGTCGGCAAACAGACTTTGATCCGGAGATGTCTGAATGGGGGAACCCAACCATCATAAGATGGTTATCTTGTACTGAATACATAGGTACAAGAAGCGAACCAGGGGAACTGAAACATCTAAGTACCCTGAGGAAAAGAAATCAACCGAGATTCCCTTAGTAGTGGCGAGCGAACGGGGACCAGCCCTTAAGCTGTATTGATGTTAGCGGAACGCTCTGGAAAGTGCGGCCATAGTGGGTGATAGCCCTGTACGCGAAAACATCTTTGCAGTGAAATCGAGTAGGACGGAGCACGAGAAACTTTGTCTGAATATGGGGGGACCATCCTCCAAGGCTAAATACTACTGACTGACCGATAGTGAACTAGTACCGTGAGGGAAAGGCGAAAAGAACCCCGGAGAGGGGAGTGAAATAGATCCTGAAACCGTATGCGTACAAGCAGTGGGAGCCCACTTTGTTGGGTGACTGCGTACCTTTTGTATAATGGGTCAGCGACTTATTTTCAGTGGCAAGCTTAACCGAATAGGGGAGGCGTAGCGAAAGCGAGTCTTAATAGGGCGTCTAGTCGCTGGGAATAGACCCGAAACCGGGCGATCTATCCATGGGCAGGTTGAAGGTTGGGTAACACTAACTGGAGGACCGAACCGACTACCGTTGAAAAGTTAGCGGATGACCTGTGGATCGGAGTGAAAGGCTAATCAAGCTCGGAGATAGCTGGTTCTCCTCGAAAGCTATTTAGGTAGCGCCTCATGTATCACTGTAGGGGGTAGAGCACTGTTTCGGCTAGGGGGTCATCCCGACTTAC
The DNA here is from genome assembly GCF_015377145.2 of Pseudomonas lundensis. Taxonomy (NCBI): domain Bacteria; kingdom Pseudomonadati; phylum Pseudomonadota; class Gammaproteobacteria; order Pseudomonadales; family Pseudomonadaceae; genus Pseudomonas; species Pseudomonas lundensis. The sequence continues at coordinate 3,258,550 of NZ_CP062158.2, read as the reverse complement.
CAAACCGATGCAAACTCCGAATACCTACAAGTGCCGAGCATGGGAGACACACGGCGGGTGCTAACGTCCGTCGTGAAAAGGGAAACAACCCAGACCGTCAGCTAAGGTCCCAAAGTTATGGTTAAGTGGGAAACGATGTGGGAAGGCTTAGACAGCTAGGAGGTTGGCTTAGAAGCAGCCACCCTTTAAAGAAAGCGTAATAGCTCACTAGTCGAGTCGGCCTGCGCGGAAGATTTAACGGGGCTCAAACCATACACCGAAGCTACGGGTATCACGTAAGTGATGCGGTAGAGGAGCGTTCTGTAAGCCTGTGAAGGTGAGTTGAGAAGCTTGCTGGAGGTATCAGAAGTGCGAATGCTGACATGAGTAACGATAATGGGTGTGAAAAACACCCACGCCGAAAGACCAAGGTTTCCTGCGCAACGTTAATCGACGCAGGGTTAGTCGGTCCCTAAGGCGAGGCTGAAAAGCGTAGTCGATGGAAAACAGGTTAATATTCCTGTACTTCTGGTTATTGCGATGGAGGGACGGAGAAGGCTAGGCCAGCTTGGCGTTGGTTGTCCAAGTTTAAGGTGGTAGGCTGGAATCTTAGGTAAATCCGGGATTCTAAGGCCGAGAGCTGATGACGAGTGTTCTTTTAGAACACGAAGTGGTTGATGCCATGCTTCCAAGAAAAGCTTCTAAGCTTCAGGTAACCAGGAACCGTACCCCAAACCGACACAGGTGGTTGGGTAGAGAATACCAAGGCGCTTGAGAGAACTCGGGTGAAGGAACTAGGCAAAATGGCACCGTAACTTCGGGAGAAGGTGCGCCGGTGAGGGTCAAGCATTTACTGCGTAAGCCCATGCCGGTCGAAGATACCAGGCCGCTGCGACTGTTTATTAAAAACACAGCACTCTGCAAACACGAAAGTGGACGTATAGGGTGTGACGCCTGCCCGGTGCCGGAAGGTTAATTGATGGGGTTAGCTAACGCGAAGCTCTTGATCGAAGCCCCGGTAAACGGCGGCCGTAACTATAACGGTCCTAAGGTAGCGAAATTCCTTGTCGGGTAAGTTCCGACCTGCACGAATGGCGTAACGATGGCGGCGCTGTCTCCACCCGAGACTCAGTGAAATTGAAATCGCTGTGAAGATGCAGTGTATCCGCGGCTAGACGGAAAGACCCCGTGAACCTTTACTATAGCTTTGCACTGGACTTTGAATTTGCTTGTGTAGGATAGGTGGGAGGCTTTGAAGCGTGGACGCCAGTTCGCGTGGAGCCATCCTTGAAATACCACCCTGGCAACTTTGAGGTTCTAACTCAGGTCCGTTATCCGGATCGAGGACAGTGTATGGTGGGTAGTTTGACTGGGGCGGTCTCCTCCTAAAGAGTAACGGAGGAGTACGAAGGTGCGCTCAGACCGGTCGGAAATCGGTCGTAGAGTATAAAGGCAAAAGCGCGCTTGACTGCGAGACAGACACGTCGAGCAGGTACGAAAGTAGGTCTTAGTGATCCGGTGGTTCTGTATGGAAGGGCCATCGCTCAACGGATAAAAGGTACTCCGGGGATAACAGGCTGATACCGCCCAAGAGTTCATATCGACGGCGGTGTTTGGCACCTCGATGTCGGCTCATCACATCCTGGGGCTGAAGCCGGTCCCAAGGGTATGGCTGTTCGCCATTTAAAGTGGTACGCGAGCTGGGTTTAGAACGTCGTGAGACAGTTCGGTCCCTATCTGCCGTGGACGTTTGAGATTTGAGAGGGGCTGCTCCTAGTACGAGAGGACCGGAGTGGACGAACCTCTGGTGTTCCGGTTGTCACGCCAGTGGCATTGCCGGGTAGCTATGTTCGGGAAAGATAACCGCTGAAAGCATCTAAGCGGGAAACTTGCCTCAAGATGAGATCTCACTGGAACCTTGAGTTCCCTAAAGGGCCGTCGAAGACTACGACGTTGATAGGTTGGGTGTGTAAGCGCTGTGAGGCGTTGAGCTAACCAATACTAATTGCCCGTGAGGCTTGACCATATAACACCCAAGCAATTTGCGTCGAAAGGCCAGATTGCGGTGTGTGAAGTCGATACAAACCGAAAGTTTGCACCTCACAAAACACCACTCTATTACATACCCATTCGCTGGAACGTTGACCGCAAGGTAAACGCACCGGCTACCGAATTTCTTGACGACCATAGAGCATTGGAACCACCTGATCCCATCCCGAACTCAGCAGTGAAACGATGCATCGCCGATGGTAGTGTGGGGTTTCCCCATGTGAGAGTAGGTCATCGTCAAGATTAAATTCCGAAATCCCTGTCTGCTCACGCAGACAGGGATTTTGTTTTTGTGCCTGAAAAAGAGCTTTCAGGTAATTCTACGGGTAACCCCATCCCTCAAGAAGAGTTACACGCCTCCGACGGCCTCAATTGACGAGGCTAAACCCGTTTTTTGGCCAAAAAAACCTGCGAACACACTGCTCGCAGGTTGGGGTGAAACAAACCGCTAACTCCGAAATCACTCGCCGCGATAAATACAACCGCTGGTACAGGTTTCGTGAATCCGTATTGCTGACAACTCTGGCAGCAAAGGTTTCAGCTGCTGCCATATCCACGTGGCAAGCACTTCGCTCGTTGGATTTTCCAGACCAGGAATGTCATTCAAATAGTTATGATCAAGCACTTCATAGAGAGGCTTGAAAATCGCTTTGATCTCAGAAAAGTCCCGAATCCAGCCAGTCGAAGCGTCTATTTCACCGCTTAAATGGATCGCTACTTTGAATGAGTGGCCGTGCAAGCGTCCGCATTTGTGTCCTTGCGGAACGAAAGGCAGGCGGTGCGCCGACTCGAAGGTAAACTCTTTGAAAATTTCCACAGTGTTAGCAGCTCTTGAAGAAAGGGGGGCTTTCACGTGTGTGATGAAAGCAGAAACAGAGTTTAACAGTTAACCCCGGCGCAGCGCTCAACCTGAGCGGGACCGGAGTATGATCAGCGACAAAATGCCCGATATCTTCAGTTTAAGTTAAGCCATGACCAGTAGAGTTAACCCCTCCAGCATTCAACACCACCCTATGCGCTGGACATCAGGAGATACCATGTACGGGAGCGGGCGCGCTAAAGCTCTGCTGGTTTTAATGCTTTTCGGTGTTTGCTCGCTGGCTGTCGCGCGGGATCTGGGGCCGGATGAAGCACTGCGCCTGCGCCAAAAAGGGATTATTTTGCCGTTTGAGCAGTTTGTGGACAGAGCCCTTGAGCGCTACCCGGCTTCCAGATTGCTGGAAGTTGAGTTGGAAAAAAAACACGGTCGTTACGTTTATGAAGTCGAACTGTTGACCAAGGAAGGCGTTGTTCGAGAGCTCAAGTTCGACGCCCGTGAAGGTGAATTGTTCGAAGATAAGGAAGACGATTAATGCGTTTGTTGCTGGTTGAAGATCATGTGCCATTGGCTGATGAGTTGACTGCCGCCCTGACCCGTCAAGGTTATGCCGTTGACTGGCTTGCTGATGGCCGTGACGCTCTCCATGAAGGGCAAAGCGAGCCTTATGATTTAATCATTCTTGACTTGGGATTACCGGGTCTGCCCGGCATAGACGTTCTACAACAGTGGCGAGCAGGTGGCGTGACCACCCCAGTGTTGATACTCACAGCCCGCAGCTCTTGGGCGGAGCGGATAGAGGGCCTCAAGGCCGGAGCGGATGATTATCTGACCAAACCCTTCCATCCAGAAGAATTGCAATTGCGGGTGCAGGCGCTGTTACGACGCTCGCATGGCCATGCCAATCAACCGGTATTAACGTCTGCCGGCTTGCAACTGGATGAAGGCCGTCAATGTGTTACCCGGGATGGTGTCGATATTCAACTGACCGCTGCCGAGTTCCGGTTATTGCGGTATTTCATGTTGCATCCGCAACAAATTCTCTCGAAAAGCCATCTATCCGAGCACTTATATGATGGTGAAACCGAGCGTGATTCCAATGTATTGGAAGTGCATGTAAACCACCTGCGCCGCAAATTGGGACGTGATGTGATTGAAACGCGCCGCGGGCAAGGATATATCTTTGGATCGGGTACTTCATGAGGTCAATCCAGCGCAGGCTCAGTCTTGGGCTTGTCAGTGTCTTGCTGGTAGCAGGCCTTGTAGTGGGGCAGGTTAGCCTGTGGTTATTTGAAACAGGTCTGCAGCGTTATCTGGAGTCAGGCTTGCAAAATGACAGTGAAAACCTGTTGATTGCATTAAGCCGGGGCCCCCAAGGATTACAACTCGACGAGCGACGTCTGGCGCCCGCTTATCAGCGTCCGTTTTCCGGGCATTACTTCAGTATTGAGTTTGGGGACATCCACTGGAGGTCTCGATCCCTCTGGGACAGTCAACTCCCCAAGACAGCGAAGCCAGGGTTGAGCAGCAAACTCCAGCCAGGCCCGGATAACCAGATGTTGCTCGTGCTGCGAAGTGAGTACAAACGTTTGGGGCAGGTGGTTTCCATCACCGTTGCCCAAGATTACTCGCCCATACGCGCCAGCCTGAAGCAAGTACAACGCATTGGTTTAGCCATGGGGGTGGCGGCGTTAATCATCATCCTGATGCTGCAACGTGTAACCGTCCAACGCGCACTGCGCCCATTGGAGATAGCCCGCAAACAAATAGCTCAGTTACAGCAAGGCCAACGCTCTCAATTGGATGCGCAGGTGCCCCTTGAACTGGAGCCGCTGGTCACGCAAATCAACCACCTCCTGGCACACACGGAAGACACCCTCAAGCGTTCACGCAATGCCTTAGGCAATCTGGGGCATGCCCTGAAAACGCCCCTGGCAGTGCTGATGAGTCTTACCAACGACCCACGTCTCGCGGCCTATCCCGAAATCCAGCGCACTTTGCATGACCAACTTGAGCACATAGAACAGCGCATGAACCGAGAACTTAATCGGGCCCGTCTCGCGGGGGATGCTCTACCGGGTGCCCAATTTGATGCCGATGCCGAGTTACCTGCGTTGCTCGCCACCCTAAGCATGATTCACGGCCAGCATCTTGCGATTACCTTTGACTCAACGCCGAACCTGCATTTGCCCTGGGATCGCGAAGACATGCTTGAGTTATTGGGCAACTTATTGGACAACGCGTGCAAATGGGCGGATGCCCGCGTCGAGCTGCGTTTGCGGCAAACGGAAGTCGGGTATGACATTCAAGTGCAGGACGACGGTCCGGGCATCCCCGAGGGTGAACGCGATCAGGTAGTCAGTCGCGGTACGCGTCTGGACGAGCAGACGGCTGGCCATGGTTTGGGACTGGGGATCGTGCGCGACATAGTCGACGCCTGGGGCGCGAGCATGCAGTTGACAACAGGCGAGTGGGGCGGTTTGTTGGTCACTATTGAACTGGTGCACCCAGCAAACGGGGCGACGACAGCCTGAGGCATGTCGTCGCCTTTGCACAATCAGACCCGGAACTGATCCATGAGCGTCTGTTGTTGATTGGCCAGTTCGTTCAGCGACTGACTGACCCGCGCCGATTCATTTGCCTGTTCAGACAATGACTCCGTGACATCACGAATAGTCGACACGTTGTTGTTGATTTCTTCCGCCACCGCGCTCTGTTCTTCCGCCGCGCTGGCAATCTGCAAGTTCATATCCGTAATCACGGTCACGGCATTGCCGATTTGTTGCAGGGCTGTGACGGCCTGTCCGACCTGTTCAACACTGCCTTGCGCCTGACGATGACTATTACTCATTGAGCTCACGACCACTTGCGTGCCCGCTTGCAATTGCTCAATCACCTGGCGGGTTTCTTCCACGGATTCTTGCGTGCGCCGCGCGAGGTTACGGACCTCATCCGCCACTACTGCAAATCCGCGGCCTGCTTCGCCGGCCCGGGCCGCCTCAATGGCGGCGTTCAAGGCCAACAAGTTGGTTTGTTCGGCAATGGCGCGAATCACTTCCAGCACCGTCCCGATTTTTTCACTGTTGGCTGCCAGCCCTTCGACTTGGGTCATGGCGTCGTTCATGTCGGCAGCCAGGTGATCGATGCTGCTGGTGGTGCGGTCAATGATGGTCAAGCCTTCACGGGTCGCCTGGTCTGCATCCCGCGCGGCTTGTGCAGCCTGAGCGGCGCTGCGGGCAACGTCCTGTGCCGTGGCACTCATTTCGTGGGACGCCGTGGCAGCCTGGTCGACCTGACGGTATTGCTGTTCCATGCCCGCGCTGGTCTGCGTGGCGATGGCGGCCGATTGATCGGCAGTGCTGCGCGCATCCTGCACGGAGCGTTTGACCTCGGCAATGATCGGCTGCAGTTTGTCCAGAAAACGGTTAAACCAACCGGCTAACTGGCCAAGCTCGTCTTTTTTGTCGTACGTCAGGCGGCGCGTCAGGTCACCTTCGCCACTGGCGATATCCTCCAGCATGTGAGCCACGCCCAGGATAGGGCGCGTCACGCTGCGCGCCATGAACCAGATAAGCACCAGGCCGACGATCGCCGCCAGCAGGCCCAGGCTCAGCTCAATCAATGTGCCGGCGTTATTGCGCTCATCCAGCTCGGCCTGCAAGGTTTCAGCCGGGCCTACCAGCACTTTTTCAGGCACGTCCAGCAAAACCCCCCAAGGTTGGCTCCCGGGGATGGGAAAGAACGGCGTGAGTACTTTCAGACGCCCCTGATTGCGCAGGCTTTGGGCTTGACCGCCCGTGGTCATCATTTGCAGCAGTTGTGCGCCATTTTCACGATCTACGGCATCCAGGCGCTGACTGAGCTTACTGGCGTCGGCACTGTAACCGGCGAGCAAGCCGACCGAGCTGATAATGCCTACGTTGGTCTGGCCGCCATAGAGTTTCTGGCTGGCGTCCTGGCTGAGGGCTTGCAGGCTGTTGAGATTTATATCCACGGACAGCGATGCAATCACTTTGCCGTTAACCATGAGGGGAAATACGATGCTGGTCAGCAGCACGTTCTGCCCGTCTATTTCATAAAAGTAGGGCTCAATGATGCACGGCTTCAGGGTCTTGCGCGGGCAAGTGAACCAGGCGTTATTGGCCTGTCCGCTCGGACCGGTGCTGGTATCAGCCATGTCACTTTCAGGAAGCGCCATCGACGTCAGCTTGCCCGGCGTCGGTTGCGACCAATACAGGGCAAAACGGCCTTTGTCGTTACTGCCCAGCTCTTTTTGATGATCAAACAGCTGGTCTTTGCCATCCAGCGCGTTCGCTTCAAACACAAGAGACAAACCGAGCAAGTCCGGGTTGGCCTGCAAGGCGGCTTTTACCTGACGGGTCAGGTCTTCGCGCAGATCAAACGCATCCAGAAAACGTTTTTCCGATTGCTCGCGCAGAAAGAGCACCTGACGGGCGAAGCCATTCCCATATTGATACGCATCCATGAACTGGCGACTGATGGCCAGTGCCTGAGCTTCGCCCTGTGATTCGATACGGGCTTGGGCGGACTCATTGAGCATCTGGGTGCTGGAGGCTTTCACCAGCTCCGAATTGTGCTCCATGCGATAAAGGGACAATCCCACCAGCAACGTCACAATCGCCAATAAACAAAGTCCGGAAAGCAGGGTGATTTTCCATTGAATGGAAAGCTGTCTGATCGACATGGAGACATCCTAAAAAGAGGCTTTGTCTGTTAGCGGCCGATTGACACATTTCTTTACCGTTGAAACCTGAAATCAGGCTTTTTAAAATTTGATTTGGCCCTGTATTTACTAGGGTTAAAGCCGGATGCGGCGTGTTTAATGGCAAGGCAAGGCACGCGCTTTGACAAGGCGGCAATGCTGCTGCAAAGTGTGCGCCCTCAAATAAATCCTCCTTTCCAAATCCGGCGACTGGAACAGCAGTCTTTTGCCCGGAATCATCCGCATGACGGTATTTTCACGTTGTGTGAGCCATGAGGTTGTAATGATAAATGCAGTTGTTGCCGCGGTCGGCATCATGTTGGTGCTCAGTCTGTCCCGTGTGCATGTGGTCATCGCCCTGATCGTCGGTGCTGTCGTCGGCGGCCTGGTGGGCGGGTTGGGTGTCGAAGAAACCCTTAATGCGTTCAACAGCGGGCTGGGCGGTGGAGCGCAGGTCGCACTGTCATATGCAATGCTCGGTGCCTTCGCTGTAGCCATCGCCAAATCAGGCCTGGCACATGCCTTGGCCGATAAAGCCCTGACCTTGGTTAACAAACAACAGACTGCAGGCGGGAACCGGGTCAAGTGGTTATTGATCGTCCTGTTGTTGGTGGTGGCCATTTCGTCGCAGAACATTTTGCCGATCCACATTGCGTTTATCCCTTTGCTGGTGCCTCCGCTGCTGTACGTCTTGACCAAACTGCGAATCGACCGTCGCCTGATTGCCTGTGTCATGACATTTGGCCTGATCACGCCGTACATGTTCCTGCCTGTGGGCTTTGGCAACATTTTCCTCAACCAGATCTTGCTCGCCAACGTCAGCAAAGGGGGCGTGGACATCAGCCAGGTCAATGTCACCCATGCCATGGCCATTCCGGCGTTGGGCATGCTGTTCGGTTTGCTGGTTGCCGTGTTTATCAGCTACCGCAAAAAGCGTGAGTACGACCTGTCGAAAATCGAGCAGGTCGAGCAAACTGCCATTCGCTATAACCCGCGCACCCTGCTGGTCGCCGGTGTGGCCATCGCGGCGGCCTTCATTGTTCAGCTGTGGCTGGGTTCGATGATCATTGGCGCACTGGTCGGTTTTCTGATTTTTTCTGCCTCGGGCATCGTGCGCTGGCGTGAGACCGACGACCTGTTTACCGAAGGCATGAAAATGATGGCCATGATCGGCTTCATCATGATCGCAGCCTCGGGGTTTGCCGAAGTGATGAAGGCCACCGGCGAAGTGAAATCCCTGGTTGAGGCGTCCGCGGGCTGGATCAATCACAGTAAAGGCGTCGGAGCATTGCTGATGCTACTGGTCGGCTTGCTGGTGACCATGGGGATTGGCTCCTCGTTTTCGACCGTGCCCATCCTGGCAGCCATTTTCGTTCCGCTCTGCGTTCAACTGGGTTTCAGTCCAATGGCCATCGTTTGCATCGTGGGCACTGCCGGTGCGTTAGGCGATGCCGGGTCCCCGGCTTCAGATTCAACCCTCGGTCCGACCTCCGGTCTGAACGTTGACGGCCAGCATCACCATATTTGGGACACCGTGGTGCCCACTTTCCTGCATTACAACTTGCCACTGCTGGCGTTCGGCTGGGTTGCGGCAATGACGCTGTAAGCGGCGGGCTGACCATTTATGAATAAACACCTGTGTGCGGTCTTAACTTTGTAGGATTCAGGCCGTTAACGCAGTAAGTCGTTTCTTAAAAAGAGTAAAAGCCATGCGCCTGAGCCTGAAGGCAAAAGTGTTGTCCCTCGCAGTGTTGCCGGTCTTGTTGTTTGCCCTGGTCATGAGTCTGACGACTGTCTGGATTTTGCAAAATCAGGCCAACCAGGAAGTGGAGGAAACTCGTCAACGCCTGCTCAATGACGCCAAGTCCACCCTGAAAAGCTACGTTGAAGTGGCGATGACCGCGATCAAGCCTCTCTACGATGCCGCGCAACCGGGGGATGAGGTTGCGCGGGCGCAGGTGATCAAGTTGCTCTCCAACATCACTTACGGCAATGACGGCTACTTTTTCGGCTATGACTCGCAAACCGTGCGCCTGTTCAAAGGCAATAGCCCGGAAGGCGTCGGCAAAAACTTTCAGGACAACCGCGATCCGAATGGCGTGTACACCAACCGCGAGTTGGTACGCGTGGCCAAGGATGGCAGCCATTATGCTCAATACAGCTCCTCATTGCCGGGCAACGAACACGTGCTGGTACCCAAGCTGGGCTATACCGAGTACTTGCCCAAATGGGACATGGTGATCGGTACCGTCGTTAACCTCGATGGCATCGAAGCACAGGTGGCGGAGGTCGAAGCCGGTGTCAAAGAGCGCATGCAGGGCATGATCCTCAGCATAGTGGCCATTACCTTTGTCGTTCTCCTGGTCATCGCAGTGATTGGCATGTTGGTAGCCAATACCATCCTGCGCCCCTTGCACCTGATGAAAGCCAACCTGGACGATATTGCCGCGGGCGAGGGTGACTTGACCCACCGTTTGGCGATCACCAGTCAGGACGAACTTGGCGACCTGGCCCGTTCGTTCAACCGCTTCGTGGATAAAATCCACGCGATGGTTCGTCAGATCACGGACATGACATTCCAATTGACGACGCTGGTCGGGCAAGTATCTGATCAGGCTCATCGTTCTGAGCAGGCCATGGAGCGTCAGCGTCACGAGACGGATCAAGTGGCCACTGCCATCAATGAAATGTCCTCGGCCGCACAAGAGGTGGCCCGCAGTGCTCAGGGCGCTTCGGTCGCGGCGCAGAAAACCGATGAAGAAGGCCAGGTGGCCAAGCGTGTGGTCGACGGCAGCATTCAGCAGATCCATGCGTTGGTCAGCGACATCCGCAGCAGCGGGTCTTCGTTGGACAGTTTGCAGCAGGACGTGACCTCTATTGTCAGCGTACTGGGTGTGATTCGCTCCATTGCTGACCAGACCAACTTGCTGGCCTTGAACGCTGCCATTGAAGCGGCGCGAGCGGGTGAAGCGGGTCGGGGCTTTGCGGTCGTCGCCGATGAGGTGCGAGCGCTGGCCAGCCGTACACAGCAAAGCACGCAAGAGATTCAAGGCATGATCGACCGCCTGCAACAGGGCACCGATGAGGCAGTCCAGGCCATGCGTCGGTCCAGCGAAGCGGGTGTCGGCACTTCCGAGCAGGCCAATCAGGCGGGTGAATCACTGGACGCCATGGCGCAACTGATTGGCACCATCAACTCGATGAACGCACAAATTGCCAGTGCAGCAGAAGAGCAGACGGCGGTGGCCGAAGAGATCAACCGCAGTGTTCACCAGATTGCTGTCGCCGTGGATAACGTGGCAGACGAAACCCAGCAGGGCGCGCAAACGACTCGCAGCCTGGCGCAGTTGGGGCAGCGGCTCGGAGACCTGGTTGGTCAGTTTCGTATTTGATTGGCCGATGCTGGCGAAGGTGACGAGCTTTTTGTTCCCTTCGCCAGCGGTTTGAGGTTCAGGGTAATTCGATGCGGCCAGTCTCGCCCGGTACGGTGGGCCATTGCCCGGCAGCCCATCGAGCCCTGGCCCGCTCAATCAGCGCCTGATCGCTGGCGACGAAATTCCAGTTCATTCGACGTGGCCCGTCCAGGGTTGCGCCGCCGAGAATCACAACGTGACAGGGACTGTCAGCGCAGAGCGTCACATCCTCTCCTGCCGACAACACGTTGAGTGTGCGAACCTCCAGCGGCTCGCCATCGGCTTTCGCATCGCCTTCCAGCACATACACCGCACGCTCTTCATGCTCAGCCGGGATCACCAACGTGGTCGCAGTCTGCATCTGTACGTCGGCGTAGAGAGTGGGAGAAAGCACGGGTACCGGGGATGTCAAGCAAAACCCTGAACCTGCAATCAGGCAAATTCTTACACCCAAGGTGTCGCTGACGGGCAGGCTGTCAGCCGGGTGATAGCTATAGTAGCCAGGCCCTTGTTCATGCTCTGTGGGAGACGCAAGCCACACTTGCAGGCCATGAATATCAGAGCCGGCAGAAAGAAAAGGCTCAGGGGTTCGTTCAATGTGAGCAATGGCTGCCCCTGAGGTCATCCAACTGACATCGCCCGGTCCGACGTGTTGATCGGAGCCCAAGCTGTCCTTGTGCTGCAAATGACCTTCATACAAATAGGTAAGGGTCGACAGACCGATATGAGGATGTTGTCGGATATTCATCCCATGGCCTGGCAGATAGCGGGCCTGCAGGATGTGATCAAAAAAGACAAAAGGGCCGACACTGCGGCACTTGGAAGAAGGAAGCGGACGCAGAATAGGTTGGCCTTCCACTTCTTCAGCGCGGGGGCGAATCACGATACGTGCAGACATGAGCCTGCTCCGGCAATCAAGGAGCGTTGAGCATACCCCAACGCTCCGCGGTAGCGCGTTCCGTTTACTGGCTGAAGGCGCCTTCAGACAGGTGCGTTTCGATCTCAATCTCAGCGGATGTCATGAGTTTGTGTACCGGGCATTTGTCCGCGACTGCGCGCAGTTCCTGGCGCTGTGCGTCCGTTAATACGCCCTTGAGCGTTAACTTGACGATCAGTGTGTAATGGCCTTTTTGTTCCTGCTCGGCATCGTGCTTGATCTCGACCGTGACGCCTGTCAGCGGGATGTCTTTCTTTTGCGCATACATCTTCAGTGTCAGCGCTTTGCAGGCAGCCAATGAAGCATCGAAGTAGTCGTGAGGTGACGGCGCGCTTCCTTCGCCGCCCGCGCTTTTGGGCACGTCGGTAAACAGTTCGTAGTCGTCGATCTTGATGCTGTGACGAAAACCATCGTGCGACACAGTATTAACGGTAACAGTCATGGCAAACCTCAGCTTGGCAGTGATTAAAGGTTCTGATCTTTATAGAGCATCTGGGGGATTGTGCGTTCCATTTAAAACCGTGGCATGAACCCCGGAGGTTCTGATCGGGTCTACTCGTATCACTACATGAGGATGACGCATTGAGATTCACATCAGTGTTTTTGGCTTTGGGGGTGTTGGCGGTCTGTGCCACGGTGCAGGCACGCGAATATGCTTACAGCGACGCGCATTTGCATTACGTGGATTTTTTCCAGGAAACCGCCGGTATGCCTGAGTTGCTGCAAGCAATGGAGAAAAATCGCATCCAACACGTGATGATTTCAGGCATTCCAGTGGCCAAAAAGTGGCATGAAGACGAACCCAAGCGCCCTCGTTACTACGCGGGTGACGACGCTGACGCCTATTGGTACAGCGCAACCGATGTGTGGGTGGCGCAAGCGGTCAAGCAGCTTAGCGCTGAGCAGCGTCGGCATTTTCATCCGTTTCTGTCGGGGTTTAATCCGAACGACAAGAACTCCGCCGCGCACATTCAGCGCATGCTCGACCTCAATCCGGGGCTGTGGCAAGGCATTGGCGAGGTCTTCACCCGTCACGACGATCTGACGGCACTTATTTCCGGGGATACGCCACGAGCCAACAATGAGGCGATGATGCGTATTTACACCTTGGCGGCCGAGCATGACCTGCCGGTGCTGGTGCATTCGAATATCACGTCAAAGCGTGAAAAAAATCCGTTATACCTGGCAGAAATCGAAGAGCCGTTGGGTCAACACCCTGACACGCGCTTTATTTGGGCGCACGCCGGTACCAGCGCCGAGATTCATCGGCATCAAACACAGATGGAGTTTTTATTACCGACGCTGACCCGTTTGCTGGCCACTTATCCCAATCTTTATATCGACCTGTCCTGGAGTATGCTCACGCCTTATCTGCTGGATGAGCAAGGCAAGCCGAGGGCTGAGTGGGTGGCACTCGTTAAGCGCTTCCCAGAACGCTTTATGCTGGGGTCAGATGTGGTAGGGCGGTTCGACAAGTTGGGGCAGGAAATGCACAGCTTTGATCCCTTTTTAAACGCGCTGCCAGTGGAGGTAGCTCATAAGGTTGCCAAAGAAAACTTTTTAGCCATCTTGCCCAAGAATAGAAGTTGATTCTCTCTCAGTGACTCCAGCAGCGCGACACTGTTTAAATAGGCGTGATAAGCACGCCTAAATATGCGCGTCAGTTCATCTACAGATGTTGGCGCGCACTTGCTGATAGGCGTAACAGTACAGTCTTAATCCTGACAGTCGCCGGCCAATGGACTTCCTTTCATCACGTAATGACCCTCAAGGTTGGCCAGGTTCTCCAGCGCGGGCTCGTAGTGTTTAGACGTGGACAGTAACTGGAAATCGACCTCTCTTTTTTCAGTGTGTGTAGCGTTTTTAGGGGCTGACCACGTGAGTTCGATGACCCCTGTAAGTTCGTCGTGGGTGTAGGCGGTCCAGGGCTTGTTGAAAACGAGTGTTCCTTTCCCGACTTTAAAAGAAACGCTCCAGTGGCTGACATTCTTATCAGGCAAATCAAGGCTGATCCTGTGGCTGTAGACGCGCTTGCCACTTAAGTTATCTTCCCAACTGGCGAGCAGTTCTTGTTTCAAGTTCATTTTGACTCTGGGGTCAAAAGGCGCTCTTACCCGCAATGGGGTCGAGACACCCCGTACGCCTTCCGGGCTGTAATACGTGAAGGTACCGACCTCGACGACACTACCGTCAGTGGGTAAATGACCGCAAGTTACATAGACAAGAATCTCGGATTTCCAGTGCTCTGAGTTGAAAGAGGGTACGTAGAACCAGTGCCCGTCGCGACCATTAGGGTGCGCTTGATAACCATATTGAGCGTTGTACATAAAGATGCCGTTAACGTTACTGTTACTGCTAGGGGTCATGATGGCTTCAAGTTTTGCCCCGTAGCGCTCCTTTTCGCCTGTTGTTTCCAGAAGAATAACAAGTTTGTTTTTTACCCCGCTCATCGCCAGGGGTAACGCCTTCTGTTTCATATTAAGCATGATGGATTTCATCGCTCTTCCTTGTGCGCGTAAGTATTAAGGTGTGTTTTGGTTGTTTAAATAAACGTAGTCGACAAGTGGCGAGTTGTATCAAAGGGGGTGTTTTTAAATGTTTCGATATGCCGTGAACGCTGTTTTTACTTCTTGTAAATGGCGCGTCATTACGGTGTTGGAGGTTGTTAATAATCAACGGGGTATGAGGGCATTAAGCGTGGGTAAATAATTTAAAGGGACAGGAATACCCGGTTGCGTAAGAGCGTTTCTGAACGTAAGTGGCACCCACAAAAAAGCCCTGACAGGTCAGGGCTTTTTTATGAGGCAAGAGGTTGGCTTATTTGCCCGCCCAACGCTTGAGAACCAGCGTGGCATTGGTGCCGCCGAAACCGAAGCTGTTGCTCATCACCGTGTCGATTTTTGCATCTTCACGGGTTTTGGTCAGGATCGGCATGTCGGCGACCGCCGGGTCCAGTTCTTCAATGTTGGCCGAGCCAGCAATGAAGTTGCCTTCCATCATCAGCATGCAATAGATCGCTTCGTGAACGCCTGCGGCGCCCAGGGAGTGACCCGACAGGCTCTTGGTGGAGCTGATGGCGGGCGCATTTTCACCGAACACTTCACGCACACCTTTCATCTCGGCAATGTCGCCGACCGGGGTCGAGGTGCCGTGGGTGTTGATGTAGTCGATTGGGGCGTCAACGGTAGACATTGCCATCTGCATGCAACGAATGGCGCCTTCACCGCTTGGGGCAACCATGTCGTAACCGTCGGATGTTGCACCGTAACCGACGATCTCGGCGTAGATTTTGGCGCCGCGGGCCAGAGCGTGCTCCAGCTCCTCAACCACCACCATGCCGCCACCACCGGCAATGACGAAACCGTCACGCTTGGCATCGTAGGCACGGGAGGCTTTTTCCGGTGTGTCGTTGTATTGGCTGGAGAGGGCGCCCATGGCGTCGAACAGGAACGATTGGCTCCAGTGCTCTTCTTCACCGCCGCCGGCGAATACGATGTCCTGCTTGCCCATCTGAATCTGTTCCATGGCGGTACCGATGCAGTGAGCACTGGTGGCGCAGGCAGAAGCGATGGAGTAGTTCAGGCCCTTGATCTTGAACGGTGTGGCCAGGCAAGCCGAAACGGTGCTGCTCATGGTCCGCGTTACACGGTATGGGCCAACACGTTTAACGCCTTTTTCGCGCAGGATGTCCAGCGCTTCCATCTGGTTCAGGGTCGACGCGCCGCCCGAACCGGCAATCAGGCCGGTACGCGGGTTGGAGACTTGCTCCTCGGTCAGGCCCGAATCAGTGATGGCGTCTTTCATGGCCAAGTAAGCGTAAGCAGCTGCGTGGCCGACGAAACGATAAATCTTGCGATCGATCAATTCTTCGAGGTTCAGGTCAATGGAGCCGGAAACCTGGCTACGCAGACCCATTTCGGCATATTCCGGGTTGAATCGGATGCCAGGGCGACTTGCACGCAGGTTAGCGGAGACGGTCTCTTTGTCATTGCCCAGGCACGAAACGATGCCCAGACCAGTGATAACGACGCGGCGCATGCGGATAACCCTTAGAAGTTGTCAGTTGAAGTGAAAACGCCGACGCGAAGGCCTTCGGCGGTGTAGATTTCGCGACCGTCAACGGCCACCGAACCATCGGCAATGGCCAGGTTCAGCTTGCCCTTGAGGACGCGCTTGATATGGATGTTGTAAGTGACTTTCTGTGCGGTCGGCAGGACCTGGCCGAAGAACTTCACTTCGCCTGAACCCAAGGCACGACCGCGGCCCGGCAGACCTTGCCAGCCGAGGTAGAAACCCACCAGCTGCCACATGGCGTCGAGGCCCAGGCAACCTGGCATCACCGGGTCACCTTCAAAGTGACAGGCGAAGAACCACAGGTCAGGGGTGATATCCAGCTCGGCGACCAATTCACCTTTGCCGTACTTGCCACCCTCTTCACTGATATGGGTGATGCGATCCACCATCAGCATGTTAGGGGCGGGCAGTTGCGCGTTACCTGGGCCGAACAGTTCGCCGCGGCTACAGCGCAGCAGATCTTCCCGAGTAAAGGCGTTTTGTTTGGTCATGCGAGCTCCTCAATAATCCCATGCGGCAAGGTGGGGCAAAACTTCCCGACCAACTGAAACATACCCGTCTCAGTTCGCCAGCCTACACATAGACTATTGCGTAGTAGTGAAAGTCACAGCGCCAAGGGCACAAATGTACACTTGTTCACTGAAATTGTAATTCAGGCCGGTCAAGGGCCCCAATCGGGTGCCTAAGACTGCCGCACTTTTAGGTTTTACGCCAGTCGCAGGTAGGCTAATAGCCATAAGTTACTGGACCCAGCGCCGCAGTATTTGCTCCAGATCAGTGCGTTTGAACGGCTTGGCCAAGTAATCGTTCATTCCGGCTTGCAGGCACGCCTCGCGGTCGCCCTGCAAGGCGTTGGCGGTCAGCGCAATGATGGGCACGTCCGTGCAACCCGACAATTGGCGGATCTGCCGGGTCGCCTCATAACCGTCAATGATCGGCAGCCTGCAATCCATCAGGATGGCTGTAAACGCCTCGGTGTTGGCCCGGTGGATGGCCTGTGCGCCGTCACTGACCATGCTCACTTCATACCCCAGGCTGCTGAGCATGGCGTCGATAACGGTCTGATTGACCGGGTTATCTTCCACCAGCAGAATCTTGCGTCCTTTGATGCACGCGTTGTCCGCAGCCATCGCCGGCCTTGGGTTAATGGCAATGCTCTGGTGCAGTTCAAGGGGGATTTCCAGAGTGAAGACCGAGCCTTGAGCTTCTTCGCTTTGCGCAAGCAAGCGACCGCCCATGCGTTCAGCCAGGGTGCGGGCGATGGGCAAGCCAAGCCCGGTGCCACCGTAACGTCGTGAAATCGAACTGTCGGCCTGCTGGAAGGCTTTGAACATCGACTCCAGCTTATCTGCGCTGATCCCGATCCCGCTGTCGCGTACCGTGCAAGTGAACCAGATCAGCTCATGGTCCAGCGGTTGCCAGGTTGGCTCGATACTGACTTGACCCTGCTCGGTGAACTTCAGTGCGTTGCCGATCAGGTTGACCAGTATCTGACGAATCCGCGTAGGGTCGCCCAAAACCTGTAAATCCTGCAGGCCCTGGGCCATGCTCAAGTTCAGTTTCAGACCACGCTGTACGGCACTGTGCTGAAACGCCTGCGCGCAATTGCCCACCAGCTCGGCAAGATTGAACGGAATCTGCTCCAGCTCCAGGGTGGAACGCTCGATTCTGGAGAAATCGAGGATGTCGTTGATGACCTTGAGCAAGTGTTCCGTGGACTCCGAGGCCAGTGCGGCGTACTCAGCCTGTTCGTCCGTCATGTGGGTGGTTTCAAGCAATTGAAGCATCCCCAGAACACCGTTCATCGGCGTGCGCAACTCATGACTCATCATGGCCAGAAAGTCGGTTTTTGCGCTGTTGGCACGCTCTGCTTCCTCGCGGGTCTGGATCAACTGAGCGATCGCGGTCTGTTGTTCGCGGCTGGCTTGGGCCAGGCCGTGCGCCAGGTTGTTAATGTGGCGGGCCAGGCTGCCCAGTTCACCATCGTCAACCACCGGTAAAGGCGTGTTGAAGTGCCCCTGTTGAATCGCCTTCACCGCATCGCTCATGTCGCTGATCGGCTGGGACAGGTTGGACGCCAGGCGCCGCGCCAGCAAGTAGGTAAAGCCCAATGCAAACAGCGCAAGGATCATGGCTTTCAACAGGATGTCCTGCTGGCGCTCATTGAAGGCATCACTGGACATGCCCACCAGCACCCGCCCCAGGTAATCCTCGGTGGCAGGCGTCATGGGATCGTTGTCGGGTCTTCCTGAAATGCTTTGAACCCGCACGGGCGCCTCAAACACCTCTACATCCCGGGTGCGACCCTTATCGGCCAAAGGCTGCTGCGCATGCACCAGCACCTGGTTGGCGCGGTCCTGAACCTGCACGAATTGCACGTGAGGGGTGTTCAACGAGGCTTGCATCAGGGTTTCGAGCACGTGCGTGTTGCCGGAAATCACCCCGAATTCCGTGGCTGGGGCCAGTTGGTTAGCAATCAACTGGCCTGTGTGGTTGAGCTCTTGACGCAGATCCTGCAGGCGCACAAAGGTAAAAAAGCTGATGAGCATCAGGGTCAACAGCAAAGCAGGGCCCAGGCTCATCATTTGGGTACGGGCGTGAATATCCCAGCGGCGTCGGTCAGCCATGAGTGAGAGGTTCCGTGAGCCAGCGCCAGGGTGCCGAGATCAGCCGTGACGTGCAGTCAGTCATGCAGGTGCGCAGCCAGGCTGCCTCGAGTGTGGATGATGGGCGGCATGTTAACCGAGCTGAATCAGTTTTCCAGTCAAAACCATGCATTTTCTGAGGGAACAGCCGCACAAGGGCGCTGCGTGAGGGGGGCTGGCCCCAGCGGATGTGCTCCGTATAATGCCGCCATTGCCACGGCTAGATGGATGACAGGATTGCTATGACTGAACAGCGCGCGATTGCGGTCTTGGGAGGCGGGAGCTTTGGCACCGCGGTGGCCAACCTGCTGGCAGAAAACGGTCACCCGGTGCGTCAATGGATGCGCGACCCGGTGCAAGCCGAGGCGATTCGACTTAACCGTGAAAACCCTCGTTACCTTAAAGGCATCAAGATTCATCCAGGCGTTGATCCGGTCACGGACTTGCAAGCCACCCTTGAGACGTGTGATTTATGTTTCGTCGCTTTGCCTTCCAGCGCATTGCGGACCGTGCTATCAGCGCATGCCGAGCGCTTGAGCGGCAAAATGCTCGTCAGCCTGACCAAAGGCATTGAAGCCCACAGCTTCAAACTGATGAGCGAAATTCTTGAAGAGATCGCCCCGCAAGCGCGGATTGGCGTGTTGTCTGGGCCTAATCTGGCGCGTGAAGTCGCAGAACATGCGCTGACGGCCACGGTCGTTGCCAGTGCTGATGAAGCCCTGTGCACGCAGGTTCAAGCGGTTTTGCATGGCCGCACATTTCGTGTGTATGCCAGTGCCGACCGCTTCGGCGTCGAGCTGGGCGGGGCGCTTAAAAACGTCTATGCAATCATTGCCGGCATGGCGGTTGCGCTGGGCATGGGCGAAAACACTAAAAGTATGTTGATTACCCGTGCTTTGGCTGAAATGACGCGATTTGCTGTCAGTCAAGGTGCCAACCCGATGACCTTCCTGGGATTGGCCGGGGTAGGCGATTTGATCGTGACCTGTTCTTCCCCCAAGAGCCGTAACTATCAGGTGGGGTTCGCCCTAGGTGAAGGTCTGAGCCTGGAAGAGGCCGTCTCGCGTCTTGGCGAAGTGGCTGAAGGCGTCAATACCCTCAAGGTGCTCAAGGCCAAGGCGCAGGAACTGAATGTTTACATGCCGCTGGTGGCCGGTTTGCACGCGATCCTCTTTGAAGGGCGTACGCTCAATCAGGTGATTGAAGTGCTGATGCGGGGCGAGCCCAAGACTGACGTCGATTTTATTTCCACCAGTGGTTTCAACTGAACCCGACAGGAGCAACCCATGAATGACAACCCGAATGCCCCCCAGTACGAATCCCTAGTGTTGCGCGTGCTGTGGATGCTGGTTTTTCTGCTGGTCTGGCAAATCGCCCAGTTGCTGCTCGGCGGTCTGGTGCTGGTGCAGCTGATTTACCGGCTGGTGTACGGCGCGCCCAACGGCGGCCTGATGAATGTCGGCGACAGTTTGAGCCTGTACCTGGCACAAATCGGTCGCTTCGGTAGTTTTCACACCGAGCAAAAACCCTGGCCTTTTGCTGACTGGCCCGCTCCCCGTGCCCCAGAAGGTGAGGCGCCCTATGCCGAGCCTGCGGCGCAGACCAAACAGCCATGAAGTTATGGATATTGCGCCATGGAGAAGCCGAGCCGCATGCCCGTCGCGATGCCGATCGTAATCTCACCGAGCATGGGCGGCAGCAAGTGCTCCGTAGCGCTGCGCACTTGATGGGGCAACCGCTTGATTGCATCTTGGTGAGCCCGTATGTCCGGGCTCAGCAGACGGCCGCCCTTGTGCGCGATGCACTGGGGTTCGGCTCTGCCCTGAAAACCGTACCGTGGCTGACCCCGGAGAGTGATCCCCTGTTTGCCGTCAAGCAACTTCCGGACAGCGGCAATGTGCTGTTGGTCAGCCATCAACCGTTCGTGGGTGAACTGATCAGTCTGTTGCAGCATGGTCATTGCCGGCAGCCTCAACCCATGCAAACCGCCAGCCTGGCAGAACTCGAAGGTGAGTGGCCACTGGCCGGCAGCCTGCGCTTGCTGCGGGTGTGGCACCCTTAAACGCGAAAAACTGCGCCTGGAGGGGATTTTCGGGTGCCTTTGCTCGTTGCCCGGCGCTGCCTGCGAAGGCATGCATGGTTGTGCCGTCGGTGTGTTTTGTGGCAAGACGATAGCCGACTCACCCACCAAGGACTGAACAATGAGCATGTGGACATCCCTGCCAGATCTGGCGTACCTCAATGCAATGCGCAAAAACACCATTTGTGAGGTGCTGGACATCACCTTTGATGCGTTTGATGACAACTCCATCACCGCGAGCATGGTGGTTGACCACCGCACCCATCAGCCATTCGGGCTGTTACACGGCGGTGCATCGGTGGTGCTGGCGGAAACCCTCGGGTCGATGGCCAGCTATATGTGCATCGATCAGAAGCAATTTTATTGCGTAGGTATTGAGGTCAATGCCAACCACCTGCGCGGAGTACGCAGCGGGCGCGTGAGCGCCGTAGCACGGCCTGTGCACAGGGGCCGTACCACCCATGTCTGGGACATCCGCTTGACCGATGACACGGGCAAACTCACCTGCATTTCGCGTCTGACCATCGCCGTTGTGCCGCTCGGCGAAACACCGCCCGCGCGTTGAGCATTTAAAGGGCAATGGCCGTAGTGGCGTCCTTCATGGCGCATACGGTCATTGCGGCAAGTAAAATTCCTACAGACAATAAGGCGAATTCCCATATGTGGATGCCTTCATATGTCCCGGCAGATTTTTTTCGCCCATGCCAACGGCTTCCCTTCGGGCACCTATGCAAAGCTGTTTGCCGCACTTGCGCCCGATTACCACGTGGCGCATTTGCCTCAGCACGGGCATGACCCGCGTTTCCCGGTCGACAACAACTGGCGCAACCTGGTCGACGAACTCATTTACCACCTGCAGCAGCAGGACGGCCCGGTGCTGGGCGTTGGCCACTCACTGGGCGGGATGTTGCACCTGCATGCGGCCATCCGGTGTCCCCAGCTCTACAAAGGCGTGGTCATGCTCGATTCTCCTGTCCTGACGCGCACCGACCAGTGGGTGATTCGTGCTGCTAAACGCTTCGGCCTGATTGATCGACTGACCCCGGCCGGGCGCACGTTGGGCCGTCGTGAAGAGTTTGCCGATCGCGAAGCGGCGCGCGAGTACTTCGCCGGAAAATCACTGTTTCGCAGCTTCGATCCTGACTGTTTCGACGCGTATCTGGAGCATGGATTGCGTGCGATGGATGACCGTTTTCGCCTGAGTTTCGACCCGGCCACGGAAATCAATATCTACCGCAGCGTGCCCCACACCAGTCCCGGTCTGGTCAAGCAATTGCAGGTGCCATTGACCGTGGTGCGTGGACGTGACAGCCGCGTCGTGATGCGCCACCATGCCAATGCCGTGGCCCGCTTGCCGTTCGGTGAAGCGTTGAGCGTGCCGGGTGGGCATATGTTTCCACTGGAACAGCCGGACGATACCGCCCGCCTGCTCAGGGCGATTTTTACCCGTTGGGAATCGCGTGATTCCGGCGTTGAAGAGTGAACCGTATGCCCCCCGTGGTGGAAGAAATTCGTCTGAGCCTGCCCCATATCGAACTGGCAGCCCATGTGTTTGGGCCCGAAGACGGTATTCCCGTGATCGCGCTGCACGGCTGGCTGGATAACGCCAACAGTTTTGCGCGGCTGGCGCCCAAGCTGCACGGGTTACGCATTGTGGCGCTGGATCTGGCAGGTCACGGCCACTCTGCGCACAGGCCGCCGGGCGCCAGTTACTCCTTGTGGGAGTATGCATTTGATGTATTGAGCGTGGCCGAACAACTGGGCTGGGAGCGTTTTGCGCTGCTGGGCCACTCTTTGGGGGCTATCATTTCGGTGGTGGTGGCCGGTTCGTGCCCGGAGCGTGTCACGCATCTGGCGCTCATTGATGGCGTGATGCCGCACACCGGCACTCAGCACGACACGGCTGAGCGCATGGGGCAGGCGCTACATGCCCAGCTTCAGTTGAACCACAAACGCAAGTCCGTGCACACAACCCTCGAGCGCGGCGTCGAAGCGCGCATGAAAGGCATGGTCGCGGTCAGCCGCGAAGCTGCCGAGTTATTGGCTCAACGCGGGCTGATGCCGGTGCCGGGCGGATACAGCTGGCGCAGCGACAGCCGCCTGACACTCCCTTCGCCCCTGCGCCTGACGGACGAGCAAGCTATGTCCTTCGTCCGGCGCGTCAATTGTCCGGCCACCCTGATCGTGGCCGAAGCCGGCATGCTTGCTACCCATCCCGAGCGGCTGGATAGACTACCCTTCAGCCTGGAACGGTTACCCGGTGGCCATCATTTACATGTCAATGACGAAGCCGGGGCAATCCTTGTTGCAGACTGTTTCAATAGGTTCTTCGCTGCTCCTTGACTTGCGGCGGCCAACTGCCGAGGCTTGGCGGGTTGAAATGGGAGACAACCATGATAGATCTCTACACCGCTGCGACCCTGAAAGGCCATCCGGTCTCTATCGTGAGCAGGCTGAGTCACCCGTCACCTGCGGGTGACGCGTGCCGATGAAATTGACCAATCGTTTGATCGGCGTACTGGGTTTGAGTTGCCTGAGCCCGTTGTTGTGGGCAGCCGATGTGCCAGGCAGCCAGGACTTGCAGGACGTGCCCCGGCTGGCTGACGCACACATTGTCGATTACACCGTTAAGCCGGATGCCGAGCGCATCTACCCGATGGGACCGATTCGTAAAATAAGCGGGCGCCTGCGCTTCGACGGGCAAGTGGATGCACGGGGCGAGACCACCGCAATAACCTATGAGCTGCCGGCCGGCCATTCGGCCACCGAAGCCTTCACGGCGGCGCGCGAGGCGCTGCAAGCCAAGGATGCCGAATTATTGTTCTGGTGCCAGGCGCGTGACTGCGGCGAAAGCAGCCTCTGGGCCAATGAGGTGTTAGGCAACGCCAAGCTGGTGGGCTCCGATGAACAACAATCCTACCTGTTGCTCCGAATGGCAGCCCCTGAACGCAATCGATTGGTGGCGCTGTATGCCATCAACCGCGGCAGTCGCAAAGGGTATCTGCATGTAGAACAACTGGTGGCCACGACCGATCTCGGGACCTTGTTGCCCACGCCTGCTACGTTGCAGCGTCAACTGAAAACCACCTATGCGCTGGATTTCCCGACCCTGACACAAGCGCCCGACGCGCCCTGGCTTGAGCTCATTAGCCGTGCTTTAAAACTTGATACCACCGCACGCCTCAGCTTGAGCGGCGTCAATGCAGCTGCCTGGCGAGAGGCCCTGATCAAGAGCGGCGTGCGCGCCTCGCGTCTTGAACTGAGCGACAACCCGGCGCCGGGGCTGCATATCGAGCTGCTGCGCTAAGCGCTACCCACGACGGCTACACTTGGCGTAGCCGTCGTCTTTTTTGTTTTCGAATTTCTGTGGAATACACATGCTCAATAACGATCGCCTGCTGGTGCAAATCCTGCTGCTGGTGTTGTTCGGTGCCAGTTTGTGGGTCATGGCACCTTTCTGGTCGGCTCTGTTCTGGGGCGCCGTACTGGCTTTTGCCAGTTGGCCGCTGATGCGCTTACTGACCCGCTGGCTCAATGGGCGCGAATCGCTGGCAGCTGGCATTTTGACCTTGGGGTGGATGTTGCTGGTGGCCGGGCCGCTGGTGTGGCTGGGCTTTAATCTGGCCGATCACGTGCGCGACGCCACCACCTTCGTGAAGGATGTGCAATTAGAAGGGTTGCCCGAGGCCCCGACCTGGCTGGCAGGCATTCCGCTGGTCGGAGAGCGGCTGGTGGGCATCTGGGACACCATCGACGAGCAGGGCGCGGCGATGATCATCGCGGTGAAGCCGTATTTGGGGCAGGTGGGTAACTGGTTGCTGGCCCGCAGTGCGCAGATCGGCGGCGGGATTCTGGAGCTGACCCTGAGTATTGTCTTTGTGTTCTTTTTCTATCGGGACGGCCCGCGGCTGGCGACCTTTGTGCACCGTTTGCTTGAACGCCTGATCGGTGAGCGCGCGTCTTACTACCAAGAGTTGGTGGCGGGCACCATTCAGCGAGTGGTCAACGGGGTGATCGGCACGGCGGCCGCTCAAGCGTTACTGGCACTCATCGGCTTTCTGATTGCGGGCGTGCCCGGCGCGCTGGTGCTGTGCCTTGCAACGTTCCTGCTCAGCCTGATCCCGATGGGGCCGCCGCTGATCTGGATTCCGGCCACGGCGTGGCTGGCCTGGAAAGGCGATTACGGGATGGCGATTTTCCTGGGCATATGGGGCACGCTGATCATCAGCGGTGTGGACAACGTGCTCAAGCCCTACCTCATCAGCAGGGGCGGCAACTTGCCCTTGGTGATCGTGCTGCTTGGCGTGTTCGGCGGCTTGATGGCGTTCGGGTTTATCGGTTTGTTCATCGGCCCGACCTTGCTGGCGCTGGCCTATAGCCTGCTGGTGGACTGGAGCGCCAGCCAGCAAAACAAAACCCAGGGCTAACCCGCGCACGCAAGGACCAGCGGCGTGAGGCTGCGTAGCATCGCAGCCTCACGCGTCGGTCAGACGCTCTTGACGATCTTTCCTTCCACTTCGTCCTTCATGCGCAGCAACTCATCGCCAGCGCGCTCGATGTCTGAGCGCACGCTGTGCAGTTGCTGGCGGCTCTTCTCAAGCAGACGCTTGGTTGAGCTGTGGCCGGTAATACCGCGTTTGAGCGCCATGGCACCGATGCCCACCTGGATCAGGCCGATAAACCCGCCCCGGCGAATGCCCTTGCCGAGCATCACCACGCCGCCCGCCAAAGAGCCCACACGCTCCCAGCCTTCAACGTTTTGGTAAGGCACGTCCGGGTATGCGGGGGATTCAATGCGCTCTACAGGATTTCTGTTGCTCATGCTCTGTCTCCAAGGGTTGGTGGATACAGAGCTGACTGTCAGCGCAGGCGGGTTGTTCCCCTGGAAGGCGCCTGAGGGTCAGAATTTAGGCCCGGATCGGGTGTTGTTACCCTTGGCCAAACGGTCGTAAAGCACCACGTTGACGGTGGCGGCGAGGTTCATGCAGCCGTTGGTCGGGATGTAAATCACATCCTCGCACCAGTCCAGAATCTCTTTGTCCAGCGAGCCGTCTTCAGGCCCGAAGACATACAGTGCGCGATCCGGATGGGTGTACTCGGGCAAGGACCGAGCGCCCTCTACCAACTCCACTGCCACGGGAATGCAGCCCAGCGGCAGGATCTTTTTCAGGTCATCAATGCCGATCAGCGGAATGTCCTGATGCACCTTTTTGGTGTCGGTCACGAAGTCCCGGGCGCGCTCATAGCGTTTGCCGGTGTAGAACACGGACGCCACGTTATAGCAACCAGCCGCACGCATCACCGAGCCGACGTTTTCCGGTGATTTGGGGTTATACAAACCAATGCAGCTGTACCGTTTGTTCGCCACGTGCCCGAGCCCTTCAGAAAAAAGACGCGAGTATACGCCTGTTCACGCTGATCCGGCGCCGCAGTCCAGGCCGCGGCGTCGGCAGCGCGCGACTAGTCGTCTTTTTTCATCAACCCGGCCAAAGCAGCGAACGGGTTGTGGGTGGCTTTGGCCACTTTCGGACTGCTGGTCGAGCTGTCCGAAAAGTATTGCTGGTCGGTGTAACGCGAATGTTCGTTGTCATGGCAATACAGGCACAACAGTTCCCAGTTGGAACCGTCTTGCGGGTTGTTGTCGTGGTTATGATCGCGGTGATGGACCGTCAGCTCGCTCAGGCGTTTGCCCGAGAACTCACGGGCGCAGCGGCCGCAGACATGCGGGTACATTTTCAGCGCTTTGTCGCGGTAGCCCATTTCACGGTCACGCTGGGCATCGGCCAGGATGCGATCCAGCTTTGCGGTATGGGAGGGAGGGTTGGCCGAGCTCATGGGTTCACCTTTGAAGACGAATGACGGTCAGGTCGTTAAGTTTAGCTGTTGATCAGCCTTTGATTTTTTCAGCAATCCAGATGGTATGCCGCGTGCCTTTGTTGCCGTGGGCGAAGACTTGCACTTCCTCGGCCTTGAAACCGGCCTTGCGCAGTTTGTCGGAAAACTGTTTGTCCGCGCTGGCAGACCAGACGGCCAGCACGCCTTTGGGGCGCAAGGCGTTGGCACAGGCACTCAAGCCTCCGGCCGAGTACAACCAGCTGTTGGCTTTTTGAGTCAGGCCTTCGGGGCCGTTGTCGACATCCAGCATGATGGCGTCAAACCCTTTGGGTTCGGCTTGCAGCACCTTGGCCACGTCTTCCAGGCGGATCACCGTGCGCGGGTCCTGCAACGGGTTGCCGGCCTTTTCGCCTAACGGGCCGCGATTCCATTCAACAACCCCCGGCACCAGTTCGGCCACGACCACTTCGGCGGTTTTGCCCAAATGCTTGAGGGCCGACGCCAGGGTGAACCCCATGCCCAAACCACCGATCAACACACGCGACTGGGCACGTCCGGCGACCTTGCGGCAGGGGATTTCAGCCAGTGCATCTTCCGAACCGTGCATGCGGGTGTTCATCAATTGGCCGCCGTCGCCACCCTGGATCTTGATCACGAAGTCCTCGCCATACTCAAACAGGCACAGGGCGCCGCCGTTATCGGGGATCGGAGTGGTGTCGAGCAGAACAAAACGTTTCATGGGTATCTCATAGAAGAGGACAAAAACCGCAGGTTACGAGTAGCCTGAGGGCAGACAAGCCGGTCTGGCAACGGAGTGACTGATGAAACGCACTATTCTAACGGCCATTGCAGGGGCGGTGCTCTCGATAAGTGCAGCGCAAGCGGGGGCATTGAGCCCTGTGCCCGTGATGCCTGCAACCCCCGAACCCGGTTCGCCCGGTACAGCCACGCCCACGCCTTATCCGCAGATGACGCCGCGGCCGGTGCCCAAGCCCGTGGCAGGCAGCGGCAGCCTGCTCCCGCTGCCCCCCATCGACTTGCCCCAGCCGCCGCCCAAAGACCAACCCTTGCCGGGGCTCGACCGCAAAGACCTGAAGATCAAGCCTGCTGCTGATTGAGCCGGGCAGCGGCACCGGGTTCAGGCCCAGGCCCAGGCCCTCGGTTAGAGGCCCAGCACCTTGAACACAAACGCGTATTCCAGCGCTACATCGCGCAACGCTTGATAGCGTCCGCTCATCCCGCCGTGGCCAGCGTCCAGCTCTGTCTTGAGCAGTAACAGATTGTCGTCGGTTTTGCTGGCGCGCAATTTAGCGACCCATTTGGCGGCCTCCCAGTACTGCACGCGGCTGTCGTTGTATCCGGCAATGACCAGCATCGCCGGGTAAGCCTGTGCGCGCACGTTTTCATAGGGCGCGTAGGCCTTGATCCGCTCATAGACGTCGGGTTCCTGCGGGTTGCCCCATTCGTCATATTCGGTGACGGTCAGGGGCAGGTCCGGGTCGAGCATGGTGTTGAGCACGTCCACAAAAGGCACTTCGGCGATGGCCGCCTTGAATAGCTCAGGCCGCTGATTGAGCACCGCGCCGATCAACAGGCCGCCCGCGCTGCCGCCACTGATGACCAGTTGCCCGGCCGTTGTCAGCCCTTGAGCGATCACATGTTCTGCGCAGGCGATGAAGTCGCTGAACGTGTTGTGCTTGTGTTCCTGTTTGCCCGCCCGGTACCAGGCTTCGCCCAACTCACCGCCGCCGCGCACGTGAGCGATGGCAAACGCCACGCCCCGATCGAGCAGGCTCAGGCGCGCATGGGAGAACCACGGGTCAAGGCTTTCACCATAGGCGCCGTAACCATACATATACAGCGGCGTCGGCTGGCCCAGGGCGCTGCGCTTGACCACCAGGCTGATCGGCACCCGGGTGCCATCAGGGGCCGTGGCCCACAGGCGCTGACTGACGTAATCGTCGGCATTGAACGGCCCCAGGACCGGGGTTTCCTTGAGCACGCTTTGCTCGCCGGTGCTCAGTGTCAGTTGACGTACTTGTGCCGGACGATTCAACGCCTCATAGCGCAAACGGATATACGGACTTTCGAACTCAAGACTGTCTTGCACATAAAGGCTGTAGGCGGCGTCTGGTAATTGCACCCGATAAGGCGTTAAACCGCTCGGACGGATCTCAATGATCGGCAGTCCACCTTCGCGAAGGCTTAAACACAGTGCATGGGCATTGAGGGTCAGGCCTTCGAGCATGACCGCGTCGTCGTGGGCAATCAGCAGCGTCCAGTCATCGCGGGTCGGTGTTTCGCCCTTGGCGTGGTACAGCGCAAAGTTGATCCCGTCCTGATTGGTGCGGATAAACCAGCTCCACTCACCCTCATACAGTCCGTGATCGACACTGTAATCGTGGCCTTCAACCCGGGGCGCAAGGCAGTGGAAGGGGCTGGCCGGTTGATCGGCATCCAGCACCCAACTTTCACTGGTGGTTTTGCTGTTGAGCAACAGGATGAGCTGGCGCTCGGAACTGGAGCGGTAGCAATGCAGGAAAAAACGCCCGTCCGGCTCATGGAACACCTCGTGCGCGGCGGTTTCTCCGAGCGTGTGGCGCAGCAGCTTGTGGGGACGGTGAGTGTCGTCCAGCGTTGCGAAAAACAGCGTCTGGCTGTCATTGGCCCACGTCATGCTGCCATCGCACGCCTCGAACGGCAGCTCAGTCACGGTCCCGCTGGTCAGCTCTTTGACGAACAGGCGGTAGGTTTCTTCGCCACTGGTGTCGAGGCTGTAAGCCAGCCGTTGATGATCCGGGCTGATACTGAACGCACCCAGGGAGATAAACCCGCCGTTGGCCAGCGCGTTCGGGTCCAGCAACACATGTTCGGCTTCTTCGTCTACCTGCTGGCTATTGTCAGCCGGGCGCGGGCAGCGGAAATGGCGGGCGTATTCTTCCCCCGCCTGGGTGCGGGTGTAGTACAGATAAGGGCCCCAAGGCGACGGCAAGGACAGATCAGTCTCGCGGATGCGGCCCTTGATCTCTTCAAACAACGCTTCACGTCGCTCCGCCTCGTCGGCCAACTGGGCTTCCTGATACTGGTTTTCCGCTTTCAGGTAGTCCAAAACCTCTTTGCTGTCGCGATTTTGTAACCACGCATAGGGGTCTGAACCCTCTATGGTGTGTGCGACTGGAGCGCTATTTGCGTAGGTAGATTCGGTCATTAACTGCTCTCGGAAACCTGAATGAAAAGAAGCCGTGCAGCCGCACTGGCTAAAAGCCGTTATCATAGCGCCTCATTGCCTGCCGACCATGGATACCATGACCGAGAACGACTATCTGATCGCTTGGGGCCTTTACGCCTTTGCCGCTTTGGGCTGCCTGCTCGTGTGGTGCCGCCTGACCCGCTTCATGTGGCGCTGGCTGCGTGAACCGCTGCGGGTACTGATGGCCGTGCTGTTGTTCAGCCCGACCATCATTGACCCGGTCAAGGAAAAGTTCGCCCCTGCGATTGCCATCACCGCCCTTGATCTGGCGTTCAAAGTGGGCAACAACGCCTGGCGGGCCGTGTCC
Source organism: Pseudomonas lundensis (assembly GCF_015377145.2). Taxonomy (NCBI): domain Bacteria; kingdom Pseudomonadati; phylum Pseudomonadota; class Gammaproteobacteria; order Pseudomonadales; family Pseudomonadaceae; genus Pseudomonas; species Pseudomonas lundensis. The sequence goes on along the minus strand of NZ_CP062158.2, from coordinate 3,228,441 downwards.
GACCTGTTGATGTACGCCATCATTGCGTTTTGCCTGTATGGGCTGTTTGTGCTGATCCGCTGGCCCATTGAGCGCGCGAGCAAGGCCCGGCGTGCGCAAGCGGCGGCGGCCGAGCAGGCCCGCCAGAGCGATCCTGAAGACGATCAACCCTTCGGCAATGCCGGTGACGACCGTTACGGCCGTCCGGTAGCACCGCGGGTCAGCGGTTCAACCCGGGTAGAACCCAGGTTGTAACTTTTTCCGTCGAGCCTGAATGCGAGAGTGCGAGCGTGTGTGAATTACTGGGCATGAGCGCCAACGTGCCGACCGATATTGTGTTCAGCTTCACCGGCCTGATGCAGCGTGGCGGGCGCACCGGCCCGCACCGTGATGGCTGGGGGATTGCGTTCTACGAAGGGCGCGGCCTGCGCCTGTTTCAGGACCCGGCCGCCAGTTGCGACTCTGAAGTCGCCTTGCTGGTGCAGCGCTACCCGATCAAAAGCGAAGTGGTGATTGGTCATATCCGCCAGGCCAATGTCGGCAAAGTGTGTCTGTCCAATACCCACCCGTTTGTGCGCGAATTGTGGGGCCGTAATTGGTGTTTCGCCCACAACGGCCAACTGGCCGATTTCAACCCGCGCACCAGCTTCTATCGGCCGATCGGTGACACCGATAGCGAAGCAGCGTTTTGCGACGTGCTCAACCGGGTGCGCGAAGCCTTCCCCGAACCGGTGGACGTCCAAACCCTCATTCCGGTGCTGGTGGCCGCCTGTGCCGAATATCGCGGCAAAGGCGTCTTCAACTGCCTGCTCAGTGATGGCGACTGGTTGTTTTGCTACTGCTCGACCAAACTGGTGCATATCACCCGTCGAGCGCCCTTTGGCCCGGCGCGGCTCAAAGATGTCGACGTGATCGTGGATTTTCAGGCAGAAACCACCCCCAATGACGTGGTCACTGTGATTGCCACCGAGCCGTTGACTGAAAACGAAACCTGGACGCGCTATGCGCCTGGCCAGTGGGGCTTGTGGCGACGCGGCGAATGCGTCAGCCAGGGCACAACCGAATAAGGATGGGCGAGCATGTTCCTGAGTTACCTGCGGTTGGTGTTGTTCACCCTGGGCCTGTTGGTCGGCGTGCAAGTGCCGGGTTTTATCAATGACTACGCCAAGCGCGTGGAAGCTCACCTGATCGAAGCGCAAACCGGTTTGGCCGGGTTTCAAAACACTGCCAACCAGTTTTTCAACGGCGACCTGCACGCACTGGTGGCGCACTACCAGGCCAGTGACGACCCGGTATTTCGCAGCGATGCCTCAAGTCTGGGCACCTTGTTGACCCGTCAGCGCCTGCTGGACAACCAGTTCCAGGCCATGCAAGGGCCGTGGTACCTGCGCGCCCTGCACGTGGCGTACGCGGCAGACCCGGCCATCCGTCAGGAAACCTACGACGCCTACACGTATCAAGTGTTGCTGTCGCCCAGCGCCATTGGCTGGGCTATGGCCGGCGCGTTGCTGTTTTCCTTCGTGATCGAGGGCTTTTTGCGGCTCATCGACTGGGTCGTCCTGGGCGGCAAGCGTCAACGCGAACGCATTGCACGCCGTGAGCGCAGCTACTGATCTGTAGTCGCTGCGCACGCCGTTCTGCGCCCTGCGCGCCGATCGGCAACGGTTTAAACGTGGCAACTTCACCGCAATCAACTTTTCTTATCCCTGTGCCCGGCTTTTATTAGTTGGACGAACGACGTACGGCTGTCGAAAAATGTCCTACTTCTAACGATAAAAACCACAGGAGCATCATCGTGAGCCGCCTGTTATTGAACTGCGACATGGGTGAAAGTTTTGGCAGCTGGACCATGGGCCTGGATGCCGAGGTGATGCCCTTTATTGATTGCGCCAACATCGCGTGCGGCTTTCATGCCGGTGATCCGCAGATCATGCGCAAAACCGTGGCGCTGGCGCTGGAGCATGACGTCCAGATCGGTGCCCATCCGGCGTATCAGGATCTGGCAGGGTTCGGCCGCCGCTCCATGGCCTATACCGCCCAGGCGCTGCAAGACCTGCTGCATTACCAGATCGGCGCCCTGGATGGCATCTGCCGCGCCCAGGGCACGCGGGTCAGCTACGTCAAACCCCACGGTGCGCTCTACAACGACATGATGGCCAATCCCGAGCAGTTGCGCGCGGTGGTGCGCGCCGTGGCGGCCTACGATGCGAGCCTGCCGCTGATGCTGATGGCGACCCGTGATAACAGTGCCGCGCAAGCCATCGGCGATGCGTGTGGCGTGACCCTGTGGTTTGAAGCATTTGCCGATCGCGCCTATGACGCGGCCGGGCATCTGGTGTCGCGCCAATTACCGGGCGCGGTGCACCACGACCCTGCAGCCATCGTGCAGCAGGCGCTGACCCTTGCAGCGGGCCAGCCACTGACAGCCATTGATGGCAGCTCATTGCACCTGCACGCCCACACGCTGTGCGTGCATGGCGACAACGCCAGTTCGGTGGCGGCCGTGCAGCGCATTCGTTCAGCCCTGAACGGGCAACGGGCATGAAGCCGCGTATCGAAGTGGCGGCCGTCGACTGCTTGATGCTGCGGTTGTTCGATGAGATTGCCGAACACAACATGCCGTGGATGCTGGCCGCCACAGAGCGTGTGCGCAGCGGGTTTGCGGGTTTTTTGATTGATGTGGTGCCGTCCTACACCACGCTGATGATTCACTACGACGGGCTGGCGCTCAGCCCGGCACAGGCGCGCGAATTGATTCATCAGGCACTGACAGACCTGCAGCCCGCTACCGGGGACCACGGCCAATGCCATGTGCTGCCGGTGTGGTACGACCTGAGCGTGGGGCCTGAGCTGGCATTGCTGGCCCGGCGCACGGGCGAGTCGCAGGGCGAAGTGATTCGTCGTCACAGCGCGCGTCCGTATCAGGTGTTCGCATTGGGTTTCGCCCCCGGTTTTGCCTTTATGGGGCTGGTGGACGAGGTGTTGGCAGCTCCACGCCTCGACACCCCGCGCAAACGGGTGGCGGCGGGCAGTGTCGGGATTGCCGAACGCCAGACGGCGGCCTATCCGGCCCAGTCACCCGGCGGCTGGAACCTCATCGGGCGCACGCCGGTCATGCTGTTTGACCGGGAGCGGGACGGCTACAGCCTGTTGCAACCCGGCGATCGCGTGCAGTTTGAGCCGATCAGTCATAGCGAATTCATCCGCCTGGGCGGTGACGACACCCCGCAGGAGGCCTTGGCATGAGCCGATTGTTGATTCAGGCCAGCACCCCGTTGTGCCAGTTGCAGGACGCCGGACGTTTTGGTGTCCGGCACTTGGGCGTGACGCAGGGCGGCGCTGCCGACTGGCAGTCGATGACATGGGCCAACTGGCTGTTGGGCAATGGGCTGCAGGCGCCGGTGATTGAAATCACCTTGGGCGGTTTTAGCGTCACCGCCCAGCGCGATTGCACATTGGCGCTGGCGGGTGCAGACCTGGCCGCCACCGTGGATGGTCAGCCGCTCAAGCCGTGGCGCAGTTTCAGGCTGCGCCAGGGTCAGACCTTGGATTTCGTGCAGCCGCTCAACGGCGCGCGCGCTTACCTGGCCGCGCCGGGAGGCTTCGACGCGCCGCGCGTGTTGGGCAGTTGCGCCACGGTGATACGCGAGCAATTGGGCGGGCCGGATGGCAAGGGGCACGCGCTGGCGAAGGGCGCCGAGCTGGGCTTCAGTGACATTCAGCCCGCGCTGCGTGAGTTGCATCACGCCTGGATTCCCACATTCACCGACGCGGCGTCGCTGGAGGTGGTCATGGGCGCGCAGATCGGCGATTTCAGCGGGCAAAGCACGTTTGACGCCTTCAATTGCCCATGGGCACTCGACAGCCGCGCTGACCGCATGGGCATCCGCTTGCTGGGGCCGACCCTGGTGTACCAAGGGCCGCCGATGATTTCCGAAGGGATTGCGCTGGGAGCGGTGCAAGTGCCGCCGGATGGTCAGCCCATCGTGTTGCTCAATGACCGGCAAACCATCGGTGGCTACCCGCGACTGGGTGCATTGACGCCGCTGTCATTGGCCCGGCTGGCCCAGTGCCTGCCGGGACAGCGGGTGACGTTGCGCCCCACAACCCAGGAGGTTGCGCAGCGCCAGCAGGTGCAGTGGATGCAGCGCCTCAACAGCGTCTGAGCCACACCCCTCGGAGGAGGGGGGGGCGGTTCATTTCGCCAGAAAGCGCATCCCTTCTTCCAGTCCCTCCAGCGTCAGCGGGTACATGCGGTCTTCAATCAAGTCGCGCACGATGCGCGTCGAGGCCGTGTAGTTCCACGTGTCTTTGGGGTACGGGTTGATCCAGATGAGCTTTTTGTATTTCTCCATAAAACGCTGTATCCACAGGTAACCCGGTTCTTCGTTCCAGTGCTCGACGCTCCCCCCGGCATGGGTGATTTCGTACGGGCCCATGGCCGCGTCGCCGATGAAGATCACCTTGTAATCGGCGCCGTATTTGTGCAGCACATCCTGGGTCGCGATCCGTTCAACCTGCCGCCGCTGGTTGTTTTTCCACACCGACTCATAAATGAAATTGTGGAAGTAGTAATACTCCAGGTGCTTGAACTCAGTTTTGCAGGCCGAGAACAGTTCTTCGCAGATCTGCACATGGGCGTCCATCGAGCCACCAATGTCGAACAGCAACAGCAGCTTGATGGTGTTGCGCCGCTCCGGTCGCATCTGGATATTCAGCAGACCGGCGTCGCGTGCGGTGTGGTCGATGGTGCCGTCGATGTCCAGTTCATCTGCCGCACCCTGACGGGCGAACTTTCGCAAACGCCGTAGCGCAACTTTGATGTTGCGGGTGCCCAGTTCGACCTGATCGTCGAGGTTTTTGTACTCGCGCTGTTCCCAGACTTTTGCAGCTTTGCCCTGGCGCGCACCGGCATCCCCGACGCGAATGCCTTCGGGGTGATAGCCGCCGGAACCGAACGGGCTGGTACCGCCGGTGCCGATCCACTTGTTGCCCCCGGCGTGACGTTCCTTTTGCTCTTCCAGGCGCTGTTTGAACGCTTCGATGAGTTTGTCCAGCCCGCCCAGCGACTGGATCTGCGCCCGCTCTTCATCGCTCAACGAGCGCTCGAACTCCTTGCGCAGCCATTCGTCCGGGATCAGGGCTTCAAGGTGTTCATTGAGGTTTTGCAGGCCATTGAAATAAGCGCCGAAGGCGCGATCGAACTTATCGTAGTGGCGCTCGTCCTTGACCAGAATGGTGCGCGCCAAAAAGTAAAATTCGTCCATGTCGGCGAAGGTCACGCGGTGTTTGAGCGCATTGATCAGGTCCAGCAGCTCACGCACCGAAACCGGCACCTTGGCTGCGCGCATTTCATTGAACAGATTCAGCAACATGCTTATCGCCTCGGGTCAATCAACGATTGCCGCGACGGCTCATGAACGCCAGGCGCTCAAGCAATTGCACGTCCTGCTCGTTTTTCACCAGCGCGCCGGCCAGCGGCGGGATGGCCTTGGTCGGATCACGCTCGCGCAACACGGCTTCGCCGATGTTGTCGGCCATCAGCAGCTTGAGCCAGTCCACCAGCTCGGAAGTCGAAGGCTTTTTCTTCAGGCCTGGCACTTTGCGCACATCGAAGAACACGTCGAGCGCTTCGCTGACCAGTTCTTTCTTGATGTCAGGGAAGTGCACGTCGACAATTTTTTGCAGCGTGTTGCGGTCCGGGAAGCTGATGTAGTGGAAGAAGCAACGGCGCAGGAAGGCGTCCGGCAGCTCTTTCTCGTTATTGGACGTAATGATGATGATCGGGCGCACCTTGGCCTTGATCGTTTCGTCGGTCTCGTAAACGTAGAACTCCATCTTGTCGAGTTCTTGCAGCAGGTCATTGGGGAACTCGATGTCGGCCTTGTCGATTTCGTCGATCAGCAGAATCACCCGTTCTTCGGCTTCGAAGGCTTCCCACAATTTGCCTTTCTTCAGGTAATTGCGCACATCGTGGACTTTATCGACGCCCAGCTGTGAATCGCGCAGACGACTGACCGCATCGTATTCATAAAGGCCCTGGTGGGCTTTGGTCGTGGATTTGATATGCCAGGTGATCAGCTTGCAGCCGAAAGACTCGGCCAGTTGCTCGGCCAGCATGGTCTTGCCGGTGCCGGGCTCGCCCTTGACCAGCAGCGGGCGTTCCAGGGTAATGGCCGCGTTGACCGCCAGCTTCAGGTCATCAGTGGCCACGTAGGCGCGGGTACCTTCAAACTTCATCTGCACATCCTCAAACCATGAACCCGGTCTGCACAGGGCAGGGCGGGCGACTAAAAAAGTATGTCCGACTATAACGCGGCACCCGCGTGGCGTGAACGCAAACGCCTCATTCAGTCTGTGAACGGGCCGTCACGCCATGACTGGACGCACGCGAACACGAAGCCTACCCTTGGAGCCTTTCCGAAAAGTGCATAAGGGACCCCCGTCATGAGTCGCATTTTTGCAGATAACGCTCATTCCATCGGTAATACACCGCTGGTAATGATCAACCGCATTGGGCCCCGTGGTGTCACGATTCTGGCCAAGATCGAAGGGCGTAATCCGGGGTATTCGGTTAAATGCCGGATTGGCGCCAACATGATCTGGGACGCCGAGAGCCGCGGGGTACTTAAACAGGGCATGACCATCATTGAGCCCACGTCGGGCAATACCGGCATTGGCCTGGCCTTCGTGGCCGCTGCACGCGGTTACAAATTGATGCTGACCATGCCGTCGTCCATGAGCCTTGAACGTCGCAAAGTGCTCAAGGCACTGGGCGCCGAGCTGGTCCTGACTGAACCGGCCAAAGGCATGAAAGGCGCGATCGACAAGGCCGCTGAAATCCAGGCCAGCGACCCTGCCCAGTACTTCATGCCGCAACAATTCGAAAACCCTGCCAACCCTGCCATCCACGAAAAAAACACCGGCCCCGAAATCTGGAACGACACCGAAGGGCGTGTCGATGTGCTGGTTTCAGGCGTGGGCACGGGCGGCACCATCACGGGTATTTCACGGTACATCAAGCACACGCTGGGTCAGCCGCTGACGTCAGTGGCCGTTGAACCCATCACCTCGCCTGTCATCACCCAAGCGCTGGCCGGTCAGGCCATCCAGCCTGCGCCGCACAAAATCCAGGGCATCGGTGCCGGTTTTGTGCCAAAAAACCTCGACCTGTCGATTGTCGATCAGGTTGAGCTGGTCAGTGACGATGAGTCCAAGGCCATGGCGCTGCGCCTGATGCATGAAGAAGGCATTCTGTGCGGCATCTCCTGCGGTGCGGCCATGGCAGTGGCGGTGCGGCTGGCCGAAAAACCGGAGATGCAAGGCAAGACGATTGTGGTGATCCTGCCGGACTCGGGCGAACGTTACCTGTCGAGCTTTCTGTTCAGCGACATGTTCAGTGAGCAGGAACTGGAGCAGTAAGGCCACGATTGTCGCGGCCCAGGGCGGCGCAGGCAGCCGGGCTCACCGCGCCTGCGCAAGCGCCGCCTGTCGCGTCCCGGCCCGCATCAGCGACAGGTTTTGCCTGACTCACATCAAGCGATTTCGCCTCGGCCTATGCTATTAAATGCGCTGTTACGTAATCCTTAACACTGAATGTTGGATCACGCGGGTTTTGTCCTGCGCCGGTAGTGTTTATCATGCCCGGCTGCCACATCGGGCTATCGGTGCCGCACAGTTTTTTCGAGGAGTTGTTGCATGACCTTATCCTTCGCCATCAAGGCAGGGCTGATACTGCTGTTTGTCGGCAGCATCCTTTACGTGCACTTGCGCGGCAAGGCGCGCTTGCCGGTGTTGCGTCAGTTCGTCAACCACTCCGCTTTTTTTGCGCCGTACAACGCCTTGATGTACCTGTTCTCCGGTGTGCCGTCCAAACCTTACCTGGACCGCAGCAAATTCCCCGAGCTGGATATCCTCAAGGACAACTGGCAGGCGATTCGCGAAGAGGCCATGCACCTGTTCGACGAGGGCTATATCCGCGCCGCCGAAAAGAACAACGACGCAGGCTTCGGTTCGTTCTTCAAAAAAGGCTGGAAGCGCTTTTACCTCAAGTGGTATGACAAGCCGCTGCCTTCCGCAGAGCTGCTTTGCCCGAAAACCGTGGCGCTGGTCAACAGCATTCCTAACGTCAAAGGCGCGATGTTTGCCTTGCTGCCGGGCGGCAGTCACCTCAACCCGCACCGCGACCCGTTTGCCGGTTCACTGCGTTATCACCTCGGACTGTCAACGCCCAACTCCGACGCGTGCCGCATCTTTGTGGACGGCGAGGAGTACGCCTGGCGTGATGGCGAAGACGTGATGTTCGATGAAACCTACGTGCATTGGGTCAAAAACGAAACCGACATCACCCGCGTCATCCTGTTCTGTGACGTGGAACGCCCGTTGACCAACCGCCTCATGACCAAGATCAACCGCTGGGTCAGCGCTCAGTTGGGCAAAGCCACCGCGCCGCAAAACCTGGACGACGAACGGGTAGGCGGTATCAACAAAGCCTACGCCTGGAGCAAACGCTTCAGCGATCGCTTCAGTGGCGTGGTCAAGCAGTGGAAACGCCGCAACCCCAAGCTGTACCGCATCATGCGCCCGGTGTTGGCGGTGCTGGTGCTGGTGCTGCTGTGGCGCTGGTTGTTCGGTTAACGTATTGCCAATTGTATCGGGCGCTGGTTATAGTCGGCGCTCGATACCCTTCAGAACGATCAGCCCATGTCGGTTTCTCTTCCACACCGCGTTGTCGATTCAGCAGTCACTGCTGACGCAGTGCCGTGTGCGAATCAGCAGCCGGAGCAGATCATTCACTCCCCCCCTCCTGTCAGCAGCACTGTGGTGTACGTCGTCGTATCGCCACCGGGTGTTGTGACGGGCTGAGCCGAGCCTTCGGCTACCCGTACCCGTCTGAAAAACCACTGAACTTCAGCCTTGGCTGAGTGGCCTTTTTGCCTGATGACAGGTGTAACTCATGTATTCGATCTCAAAAGATACCGCGCTGGCGGCTGCCTCCACGTGTGTGTTTGTGTTGCTGTGGAGCAGCGGCGCGATCTTCTCCAAATGGGGCTTGGCCCACGCGTCGCCCTTTGCGTTTTTATTGATCCGCTTTGCCATCGCGCTATTGGCGCTGGTGCTGTTGATCCCCTTGCTCAAACTCCAGCGGCCGCGCGGGGCCCGGGCGGTGCGGTATGCATTGGCCACCGGGGCGGTCTTGCTGGGCGCCTATCAGATTTTTTACATGCTGGCGCTGTCGCTTCACATCACGCCGGGCGTCATGGCCACGGTCATGGGCGTCCAGCCGATTCTGACCGCTGTGATCCTGGAGCGGCGCCTTTGCTGGAGCCGACTGCTGGGGCTGTTTCTGGGGTTGGCCGGGCTGATTCTGGTGGTGTACCAGGGCATCGGGCTGGCGGGCATGTCATGGCAAGGCATGCTGTTCGCGGTGCTGGCGCTGGGGAGCATGACGTTCGGCACCCTGATGCAAAAGCGCATCACCCATAACCCGTTGGGCACCTTGCCGTTGCAGTACCTTGCCGGGCTGGTGGTGTGCGCGGTGTTCGTGCCGTTTCAACCCTTTAACGTCCAGTACAGCGCAGGCTTTGTAATTCCGGTGTTGTGGATGGGGCTGGTGGTCTCGGTGCTGGCCACCTTGCTGCTGTACCGGATGATTGCGCGGGGCAACCTGGTCAATGTCACCAGCCTGTTTTACCTGGTGCCTGCCGTCACAGCCGTCATGGACTACCTGGTTTTCGGCAATACCCTCGCGGCGTTGAGCCTGCTGGGCATGGCCATGATCATCGTGGGCCTGATGTTCGTGTTCCGTAATACCGCGTAACCGCTGAGCCGGGCTGCGAAGGGGCTATGCGGCCTTCTTCGCAGCTTGTTTGAGTCACGGTATCAAGGCCGTCCGGGCCTGAGCACCAGCCACAGCGCCACGGCGATCAACAGCCCGCCATACACGTGCGCCATCGACAGCGGCTCGTCCAGAAACAGTGCGCCCCACAGCACGCCAAACGGCGGGATCATAAAGGTCACAGTCATGGACTTGACCGGACCGATACTGGTCAGCAGGCGGAAGTACAAAATGTACGCAAACGCTGTGCACAACAGGCCCAACCCGAGCAGCGACAACCACACGCTTGTACCACCCCAACTGGCGGGTGGCTGATGGATCAGGCTGCCCGCAAACAGCGGCAGCAGAAACAGCGTGGCTCCGAGCATGCTGCCCAGCGCCGAGAGACGCGGGTCCAGCCCACCTTGCTGATCCAGCCAGCGGCGCGCCAAAAAGCCAGCGAAGCCGTAGCAGGTGGTGGCAAGCAAGCAGGCGAGGGCGCCCATCAGCAAGTCCATGTCAAACGCGACAGGCCCTGCCCGGGTCAGAATGCCCACCCCCAACAGGCCCAAAAACACCCCTGCCATTTTGGTCAGCGTGAGTTTTTCACTGAAAAACAGGCCGCCAATCAGCACGCCCATCAGCGGCGTGGTGGCGTTGAAAATGGCTGAATACCCGGCAGGCAGCACCTGGGCCGCCACGGAATACAGCGTGGCCGGTATGCCTGAGTTAATGACCCCCAGGATCAGCACCACTTTGAATTTGCCGCCGAAATTCCAGCTGACACGCATCATCGTCAGCATCACCAGCAATCCGGTGGCCGCGATGGACACACGAAAGAAAGCAGTAGGGATGGAGCCGAGAACCGGTGCGATGATCCGCATAAACAAAAAGCTGGCGCCCCAAATGCCTGCCAGCGACAGCATGCGCACGATATCGACAAGTCTCACGGATGTTTCCTTACAGGTTTTGTGGCGGGCAGTGTAGGGGATGCTGCGCGCAAGGCAATGGTTGCGTCCGGTAACAATTGGCCTCTAAGCTCAGGCGCATAACAACATCCACGACGTTCGTGCAGAGGTTTTCCCCATGCCCCGTACCTGGCCGGCCGACGCCATCGCAACACTGATTCTCGATGGCTTCGATGATTACCGTGAGCACTTTCGGCAAATCACCGACGGCGCCCGCGCCCGGTTTGAAGGCGCGCTGTGGCAGGACGCGCAGGAGGCTTCCGCCGCACGGATCAACCTCTATGAGCAAAAAGTCAGTCAGGTCCGCCAGCGGTTGCAATCGGCGTTCGCTGAACAGGGTTTGCTGGATGCCAGCCAGTGGCCCTTGGTCAAGCACGCGTACATCCGCCTGATTGATCCGCGGCTGGACGATGAGCTGGCCGAGACCTGGTACAACTCGACGTTTTGCAGCCTGTTCAGCCACGACCTGATCAGCGACGACTGCATGTTCATTCACACCACGCGCCCGGCCTTGCGTCAGCCGCGGGCCGCACAAACCCGCACGTATCGCCCCGCCGGGCAGTTAAGCCTCACGCTCACGCAGATCTTCAGCGACTACGCGTTCAGTGAGGCGTACGCCGATTTACCGGGCGACGTGCGCAGGCTGGAAGCACACCTGCGTGAAAGCCTGCCCGACTGGGTGTGCAAAGACCCGGACATGAGCATCGAACTGTTTGGCTCGGTGTTGTACCGCAACAAGGGGGCCTATCTGGTAGGGCGCCTCTACACCCGTGACGAGCAATGGCCGCTGGTGATCCCGCTGCTGCACCGCGAAGGACGGGGCATTCAGATAGACGCTTTGATCACCGACGAAGCCGAAGTGTCGATCATTTTCTCCTTCACCCGTTCGTACTTCATGGTCGATGTACCAGTGCCCGCCGAGTTTGTCGGCTTTCTCAAACGCATCCTGCCGGGCAAGCACATCGCCGAGCTCTACACCTCCATCGGGTTTTACAAACACGGGAAGTCCGAGTTCTACCGCGCCCTCATCAACCACCTGGCCACCACGGATGACCGCTTCATCATGGCCCCCGGCGTGCGCGGCATGGTCATGACCGTGTTCACCCTGCCGGGCTTCAACACCGTGTTCAAACTGATCAAGGACAAGTTTTCACCCTCCAAAAACGTCAATCGGGCCACGGTCATTGAAAAATACCGGCTGGTCAAAAGCGTGGATCGGGTCGGGCGCATGGCCGACACCCAGGAATTTGCGGATTTCCGTTTCCCGTTAAGCAAGTTCGAGCCCGAGTGCCTGGCCGAGCTGCTGGACGTGGCGCCGTCCACGGTCGAGGTGGAAGGCGACACGGTACTGATTCGCCACTGTTGGACCGAGCGGCGCATGACCCCGCTCAACTTGTACCTGGAAAACGCCAACCCTGCGCAAATCCGCGAAGCCCTGGACGACTATGGGTTAGCGATCAAACAACTGGCGGCGGCCAACATCTTCCCCGGCGACATGCTGTTGAAAAACTTTGGCGTCACCCGCCATGGCCGCGTCGTGTTCTACGACTATGACGAAATCTGCTTTCTGACCGAAGCCAACTTCCGCCACATCCCCCAGCCGCGCACCCCGGAAGACGAAATGGCCAGCGAGCCGTGGTACTCCATCGGTCCGCTGGACGTGTTCCCAGAAGAGTTTCCGCCGTTCCTGTTCGCCGATGCCAGCCAGCGCCGTTTGTTCGACGAGCTGCACGGTGAAATCTACGACGCCGATTACTGGAAAGCCCTGCAAGCCTCCATCGCGTCAGGCAAGGTGATCGATGTGTTTCCTTATCGGCGGCGGGGATGATGCTGCGCAGGGGAGGCGTTTCTTGACACCTTCCGGATACGCACAACTGAGCGTCGTCGTGCTACAGATTCGTGCTTGGGCCCTTAAATCTGCGACAATCCGCCCCCTGCCTTTACCAAGACTGTTACGCACCTGATGACTGACGAATCGCCTGCTATCGACAAGCTGTTGAAAAACCTCGATCACGCCATGATTGCCGACCGCCACACGCTGCGTCGGCAGTTGCATGAGCTGCGCAAAAAACCGGACGACGCCAAGCTGGCGGCCTGGGTGGCGCGGGTCGAGGCGTCGTGCGCGCAGGTTACGGCGCGGGCGGCCAGTGTGCCGTTGATTCGCTATGACGAACACTTGCCGATCGCCGCCAAGCGCGATGAGATCAAGGCCGCGCTGCTCAAGCATCAGGTGTTGATTCTGGCCGGTGAAACCGGTTCGGGCAAAACCACCCAGCTGCCGAAAATCTGCCTGGAGATCGGGCGCGGTCAGCACGGTTTGATTGGCCATACGCAGCCCCGGCGTATCGCCGCGCGCAGCGTGGCCAGTCGCGTGGCCGAGGAGCTGGGGACGCCGTTGGGCGCGTTGGTCGGCTATCAGGTGCGGTTTGAGGATCAGAGCGATTCCAACACGCTGATCAAGTTGATGACCGACGGGATTTTGCTGGCCGAAACCCAGCACGACCGCTTCCTCGAACGCTACGACACGATCATCGTCGACGAAGCCCACGAACGCAGCCTGAACATCGACTTTTTGCTGGGTTACCTGAAAATCCTGTTGCCCCGGCGCCCGGACCTCAAGGTCATCATTACCTCGGCCACCATCGATCTGGAGCGTTTCTCCAAGCACTTCAACGATGCGCCGATTGTGGAAGTCTCGGGCCGCACGTTCCCGGTCGAGACCTGGTATCGCCCGTTGACCGCCGAGCAGGACGAGGAGGGCAACAGCGTCGAAGAGGATTTGAGTGTCGATCAGGCGATCATTGCGACGCTGGACGAAATTGCCGCCCACGAGCGCCATGAGCGCAAGAGCCCCGGCGACGTGCTGGTGTTTTTGCCCGGCGAGCGCGAAATCCGCGATGCCGCCGACATGTTGCGCAAGGCCCAGCTCAAACACACCGAAATCCTGCCGTTGTATGCACGACTGTCACCGGCCGAGCAGCAGCGGATCTTCCAGTCGCACCCCGGACGCCGTGTAGTCTTGGCGACCAACGTCGCAGAAACCTCCCTGACGGTGCCGGGCATTCGTTATGTGATTGACAGCGGCACCGCACGTATCAGCCGCTACAGCTACCGGGCCAAGGTCCAGCGTTTGCCGATCGAAGCCATTTCCCAGGCCAGTGCCAATCAGCGCAAGGGCCGCTGCGGGCGGGTTGAGCCGGGTATCTGCGTGCGCTTGTACGCCGAAGAAGACTTCAACGGGCGCCCGGAATTTACCGACCCCGAGATTCTGCGTACCAACCTTGCGGCCGTCATCCTGCAAATGCTGCACCTGCGTCTGGGGGAAATTACGGCGTTCCCGTTCATCGAGCCGCCAGACGGCAAAGCCATCACGGACGGCTTCAACCTGTTGCAGGAGCTGTCCGCCGTCAACCGCGAAAACCAGCTGACGCCGCTGGGCCGCCAACTGGCGCGCCTGCCGGTCGACCCGCGCATGGGGCGCATGCTGCTTGAAGCGGCCAAGCTCGGCAGCTTGCAGGAAGTGTTGATCGTGGCCAGTGCGATGTCGGTGCAAGACCCGCGCGAGCGTCCCCCGGAGCGTCAGCAGGCGGCCGATCAGGCCCACGCGCAATGGAAGGATGTGGACTCGGACTTTGCCGCGCTGATCAATGTGTGGCGCGGATTTGAAGAGCAGCGCCAGGCGCTGACCGCCAGTCCGCTGCGCAACTGGTGCCGCAAGAATTTCCTGAACTACCTGCGCTTGCGCGAGTGGCGCGATTCTCACCGTCAACTGAGCTTGATCTGCCGTGACCTGCAACTGTCGGTCAATAAAGAACCGGCGGATTACCCCAAGCTGCACAAGGCCGTGTTGTCGGGGTTGCTCAGCCAGATCGGGCAGAAGTCCGAAGAAGGTGATTACCTGGGCGCGCGTCAGCGTCGGTTCTGGATTCACCCGTCTTCGGGGTTGGGCAAAAAACGCCCGCAATGGCTGATGACCGCCGAGCTGGTGGAAACCACCAAGCTGTATGCGCGCATGGTGGCCAAGATCGAGCCGGACTGGATCGAGCCGCTGGCCGGGCATCTGGTCAAAAAGAATTACTTTGAGCCGCACTGGGAGAAAAAACGCGGGCAAGTGGTGGCCTTTGAGCAAATCACGCTGTTCGGTTTGATCGTGGTGGGCCGTCGCCCCGTGCATTACGGGCCGATTGACCCGGTGCTGTCCCGTGAGCTGTTTATCCGCGAAGGGCTGGTGCGCGGTGAGATCCAGTCGCGGGCCAAGTGCCTGGCGGCCAATGCCCGGTTGCTGGAACAGCTCGACGAGCTGGAAGCCAAGGCCCGGCGCCGTGACATTCTGGCGGACGAAGAGACCCTGTTTGCGTTCTACGACGCGCGCCTGCCCGCCGAGATTCATCAGACCGCGACTTTCGACAGCTGGTACCGGGTCAACAGTCAGAAAGACCCGCAGCTGTTGATCATGCGCGAAGAAGACGTGCTGGCCCGCGAGGCCACTGAAATCACCGCCCAGCATTACCCGGACACATTGCGTCTGGGGGATTTGACGCTGGCGCTCAGTTATCACTTTGAGCCGAACCACCCCCGTGACGGGGTGACGGTCAAAGTGCCCGCGCCGCTGTTGCCCGTGCTGCCGCCCGAGCGCCTGGAGTGGCTGGTGCCGGGGATGATTGAGGCCAAGTGCATCGCGCTAGTGCGCAGCCTGCCCAAGGCATTGCGCAAGAACTTCGTGCCGGTGCCGGACTTCGTCAAGGCTGCGTTGCAGCGTATGGAGTTTGGTCAGGGTTCGTTGCCCCAGGCGCTGGGGCGTGAACTGTTGCGCATGACAGGCGTGCGGGTCAGTGATGAGGCGTGGGCCGAGGCGGCGCAGCAGGTCGACAGTCATCTGCGGATGAACCTGGAAATCGTCGACGCCCATGGCAAGTTCCTTGGCGAAGGCCGCGATCTGGCCGAGCTGACCGCGCGTTTTGCTGAAGCCAGCCAAGCCGCTCTGGCGGTGCCGCAGAGCGCTGAAAGCCAACAGCCGGTGCAGGCCAGGGGCTTTGCCCCGGTGGCGGAGAAAACCCAGCAAAAGATTGCCGGTTTGTCGATGACGGTGTACCCGGCGCTGGTCGAAGAGGGCAATACGGTCAAGGAAGGTCGATTCTCGACCCCGGCCGAGGCCGAATACCAGCACCGTCGCGCCCTGCAGCGCTTGCTGATGCAACAGTTGGCCGAACCTGCGAAGTTCCTGCGGGGCAAATTGCCGGGGCTGACCGAACTGGGCTTGCTGTACCGCGAGCTGGGACGGGTTGAAAGTCTGGTCGAAGACATTCTGCTGGCCAGCCTCGACAGCTGCATTCTTGAAGGCGAGGCCGTGCTGCCCCGTGATGGCGCCGGGCTGGCTTCACTGGCCGAACGCAAGCGCGCCGGCTGGACGGAACACGCGGAAAAACTGGCGAAACTGACGCTGGACATCCTCAAGCTGTGGCACGGTCTGCAAAAGCGCTTCAAAGGCAAGATCGACCTGGCCCAGGCCGTGGCGTTGAATGACATCAAGCAGCAACTGAGCCATTTGGTGTACCCCGGATTTGTCCGGGAAACCCCCGCGATGTGGCTCAAGGAGCTGCCGCGTTACCTCAAGGCCATTGAACTGCGCCTGGAGAAACTGCCGGGCCAGGTGCAAAAAGATCGGGTGTGGAGCGGCGAATTGAGTGGGCTGTGGGCGCAGTATCAAGCCCGCGCCACCAAGCATGCGCAGGAAGGCAAGCGCGATCCGCAACTGGAGCTATACCGCTGGTGGCTGGAAGAATACCGGGTGTCGCTGTTCGGCCAGCAACTGGGCACCAAGGTGCCGATTTCTGACAAGCGCCTGAGCAAACAGTGGAGCCAGGTGGAGGCGTGACACGCGCCTGCGGCCGTCGATGCGGCGATAACGCAAATGTTGCCTTTTATGGCAAACTTCGCGGCTATTAAGTCCAGACACGTATGTGATCCAAGGCACTTCACCCCCGTTTGTCCGGGGTGAGTCCTTTTATGATTTGGTACGCAAGTACCAATATTTTCTGCTTGAACAGAACAGAGGAACGACCGTGCATAACGTCGTCATCAGCGGCACCGGCCTGTATACCCCGGCCAACAGCATCTCCAACGAAGAGCTGGTGCAGTCTTTCAATACCTATGTGCAACAGTTCAACGCCGAACACGCGGCTGCCATCGAGGCCGGTGAGATCCAGCCTCTGGCCGAATCCAGCGCGGCCTTTATCGAAAAAGCCTCCGGCATCAAAAGCCGTTTTGTCATGGACAAGGACGGCATCCTTGACCCGCAGCGCATGCGCCCGCGTCTGCCGGAGCGTTCCAACGACGAAATGTCGGTGCTCTGCGAAATGGCGGTCGGCGCGGCACAGCAAGCGCTGGAGCGCGCAGGCAAAACCGCAGCCGATATCGACGGCGTGATCGTGGCGTGCTCCAACCTGCAACGCCCGTACCCGGCCATTGCCATCGAGGTGCAACACGCACTGGGCATTCAGGGTTTTGGTTTTGACATGAACGTCGCCTGCTCGTCCGCGACCTTCGGCATCCAGACCGCCAGCAACAGCGTGCAGTTGGGCCAGGCCCGCGCCGTGTTGCTAATCAGCCCCGAAGTGTGCACCGGCCACCTGAACTTCCGGGACCGTGACAGCCATTTCATCTTTGGTGATGCGGCGACGGCCGTGGTGATCGAGCGCGCTGACCTGGCGACTTCGGCACATCAATTCGACATCGTCAGCAGCAAATTGCTGACAACCTTTTCGAACAACATCCGCAACAATTTCGGCTTCCTGAACCGTGCTTCGGACGAACCTGCCGACAGCCCGGACAAATTGTTCGTGCAGGAAGGGCGCAAAGTGTTCCGTGACGTGTGCCCGATGGTGGCCGAGCTGATCGGGCAACACCTCGAAGAAAACCAGTTGGACGTGGCCGACGTGAAGCGCTTCTGGCTGCACCAGGCCAACCTCAGCATGAACCACCTGATCGTCAAGCGCCTGCTGGGCCGTGAAGCCTCGGTCGAAGAAGCGCCGGTAATTCTGGATACTTACGCCAACACCAGTTCGGCGGGATCGGTGATTGCGTTCCATAAGTACCAGGATGACTTGCCTAACGGCGCGCTGGCCATTCTCAGTTCGTTCGGTGCGGGTTACTCCATCGGTAGCGTGATTCTGCGCAAGCGTTAATCCCCTTGCAGGGTCGTTGTCCAGATAGGGCAGCGGCCCTGATGATGTGAGGCCTGATGGCTGACTCTGAATTACTTGCCCGCCTGCTGGCGGGTGATGACCGGGCGTTTCGCGAGCTGGTCAGCACCTATCAAAGTGCCATGCGTGCCGTGGCGTACGCGATTGTCGGCAGTCGTCATGCAGACGAAGCGGTGCAAGACGCCTGGTTGTCGGTGGTGCGCAATCTGGACGGGTTCGAAGGTCGATCCAGTCTGAAAACCTGGTTGCTGACGATCACGGCCAACGCGGCCAAAAACCGCTACAAACAGAATCGGCGCGAAGTGCTGCTCGATGACCTGCCATCGCCCCACGGCAGTGTTGACGATGACCGTTTCTCCAGTGATGGCCATTGGCTGTTGGCGCCTTTTGCCTGGCATCAGGACACCCCGGAAGCCTTGTTGACGGAGGACGAACTGCGTGAGTGCCTTGAGCACACCTTGCTCAGCCTGCCGCAGTTGCAAAACAGTGTGCTGGTGTTGCGCGAGCGCGAAGGGCTGGCGCTGGAAGACATTTGTAATCTTCTGCAGATAACGCTCTCTAATGCCCGGGTGCTGATACATCGTGCCCGGCTTAAAGTCTTCGCGACGGTGGAGCATTTCGAGGAAACCGGTGAATGTTGACCTGCAAACAGCAAGTTGCCCGTTCAAGTGATTATCTGGATGGCCAGTTGACCTTTCGTGAGCGGCTGCTGGTGCGCCATCATTTGCTGTTTTGCCCTAACTGCCGTCGGTTCATCAAGCAAATGCGGTTGCTCAATGCCACCCTCAAACACGTGCCGCAGGCCCCGCCAGCGGACCTTGAGGCGACGGTTGAACGAATGGTGCGTGAGCGGTCGCGTCACCAAAAAGGGGACTAAAGACAAGGCGCCGTCGACGGATGAAGGGGATCGACGGCGCCTTTCTTTGATTCAAGCCGGGATTAGAACTTGGCTTCTACGTCCAGTTGCAGGGTGTTGGTGTTCGCGTCTTTCTGGGTCGTGGTGGCGTAGTCGGCCTTGGTCAGGTAGTACGTCACGCCGACACCGAAGTTCTTGTCGATTTCGTAACCCAGTTTGACCTTATGACCACGCGAGCCAGTCGTGCCGTTGGCAAAGTCGGAGTCAGTGAATGCCCCCACCACGGCGTTACGCTGAACGTCGCGGTAGTTGTAGTCCAGGCTGAAGGCGTCCAGTTTGCTCTTGAAACCCACCAGCCAGGCATCGTCCTGATCGCTGTCGGTGGCGGCGTTGTGCACGTACTGGCCGTACAGTGACAGCGGCAGTGGCAGGTTGGCGATGTCGACCTGGCCGAAACCTTCATACAGGCGGAACTCGCTGGTGCTGTTGCCATTGACGGCCAGGGCGCACGGCGTGGTTTTGGTGCCGGTGGTCGGGCACTTGCTGTCATCGTCGTTTTTGTAGCCGTAAACGCTGCCGCCCAAGGTCACTTTGAGGCTGTCGGTGGGTGCGAAGCGTGTGCCCAATTGACCGGCATACATGCTCAGGTCGTGGCGGAACTGCACGCCTTCGCCGTCGACGTTGTCCTTGAGGGTGTAGTAACCCGCGCTGCCGAACATTTCGACGCCGCTGTTGCCCAGGTTGTGCTTGTAGGTAGCGGCCACGCCTTCAGGGTTGATGTCGCTGTCCCAGATCACATCACCGGTGCTCACCCACGGTTGTGGCATCTTGCCGCCAATCAGGTGCAGGTCTTTGACCGCGGTCGGGTGGTAGTCGATGTAGGCCTGATCCAGCCACAGCTGTTTCTTGTCGAAATAGTTGTCCAGGTCCTGGTTGGTCGAGCGTGCATCGTCGCCGCCGCCAGTGGCGATACGAATCCCGGTGTTCACCTGCGGGTTGATCTGGGTGTAGGCACCCAGGCGTGCACGAATACGCTGGCGGTCCTTGTTTTTGCCGTCTGACTCACCGTCGATCTTGACGTTCTCATGGCGAACCCGCACGTCACCCTTGAACTCGGTCTTGGCGGCCCATGCCACTTTTTGTTCAAACGCGCTGAGGTCGGATTTTTTGACCTGTTGGGCGGCAGCTTCCTGCTGAGCCTGTTTTTCACTGGCGAGTTCGGTTTGCAACTCGGCGTATTGGCCAGGGGAGATGGAACCGTTTGCCTTGAGCATTTCCAGCAGTTTGGCATCGACCCCGGCGCTGGCCGGAATACTCATGGCTAACGCCAGGCCGCCACATAGTCCCGCCGCAACCCGTGTAGATACAAGACGCATATGAATCTCCCAGTGGTGGGATGGCGATGACCATCCCAGGAAAAACGGCCCTTCTCGGGCTCAAAATGGGTGCGGGGCGAGTGTGTTATTGGCGTGTTGGCAGCCGTCCACTCATAACCCCGCGCTCTAAGAAGCGGCGCCAGTATCGCGGCTGGATATGACAGAAAAGTGGCAGGGTGATAGCAAGTCTGTGACACCGCTCCAACCCCCGGTTGGCAGGCGTTCCGGTGGGCTGAAGTGCGGCGCCGGCACGCGTGCTGTGTGCAGGTGCTGCCGGGCATGAGGCGGCGAAGGGCGTTTTCAAAGGCGGGCGGGGTGATACCATCGCCGCTCTGAAGCGCGTGCCGGAGCCACTTAATGCCGTTACATCGTCTGGACAGTCTGTCGGCTATCAGCGCCCCTGAATGGGATGCACTGGTCCCGACGTCCCACCCTTTTTTGCGTCATGCCTTTCTCAGCGCGCTTGAAGACAGTGGCAGCCTGAACCCGCAGTCCGGCTGGCAGCCCGAGCACCTGTTGCATTACGCGCACGGCACTTTGCAGGCGGCATTGCCCAGTTATCGCAAATGGCATTCCTATGGCGAGTACGTGTTCGATCACGAGTGGGCCAACGCCTGCGAACGGGCGGGGATCGAGTACTACCCCAAGCTGTTGACTGCCGTGCCTTTCAGCCCGGTGAGTGGCCCGCGTCTTTTGGCTGCCAGCGCCGAGCAAGGGCGTGAGTTGCTGGCGGCGTTGCCGGGCTATCTGGAGCTCGAAGGGTTGTCCAGTGCGCACATCAACTTTACCGATGCGCTGGCAGACAGCGCGTTGACGGAGCAAGCCGGCTGGTTGCAACGCCTGGGCTGCCAGTTCCATTGGCAAAATCGCGGGTATCGCGACTTTCAGGACTTTCTCGAAACGCTCAGCTCGCGCAAGCGTAAACAAATGCGCAAGGAACGCGAGCAGGTCGCCGCGCAGGGTTTTACGTTCGAGTGGCTGGAAGGTCGTCAGGTGAGCGAGGCGCAGTGGGATTTTGTCTACGCCTGCTATGCGCACACCTACGCCGTGCGTCGACAGACGCCGTATTTGACCCGCGCATTTTTCAGCCTGTTGGCCGAGCGCATGCCCGAGGCCATTCGCGTGGTATTGGCCAAGCAGGGCGCTTCACCGGTGGCCATGGCGTTCAGTCTGTTGGGAGGCGATAGCCTGTATGGCCGCTACTGGGGCTGCCTGGCCGAGTTCGATCGCCTGCACTTCGAAACGTGTTTTTACCAGGGGATGGAGTACGCCATCGCCCACGGTATCCAGCGCTTCGATGCGGGGGCCCAGGGTGAGCACAAGTTGATCCGCGGCTTTGAGCCGGTCATCACACGTTCCTGGCATTACCTGCGGCACCCGGGCCTGAAAGCCGCGGTCAGCGATTTTCTGGAACGCGAGCGCGAAGGCGTGCTGGCGTATGCGGAACAAGCGAGGTCGGCGCTGCCTTATCGGCAGGCCTGAGCCTCGCCGTGTTGCACCTCAGTTGTCGGTCTTGCCCAGCCAGCGATAGGTCAGCCCGCCGATGGCCGCGCCCACCAGTGGCACCACCCAGAACATCCACAGCTGTTGGATCGCCCAGCCGCCGACGATCAGCGCCGGCCCGGTGCTGCGGGCCGGATTGACCGAGGTGTTGGTCACCGGTATTGAGATCAGGTGAATCAGCGTGAGCGCCAGGCCAATGGCAATGGGGGCCAATCCGGGCGGTGCGCGTTTATCGGTGGCGCCCATGATGATCAGGATAAACATGGCGCTCATGACCAATTCGCACACCAGCCCGGCAATCATTGAATAGCCTCCGGGTGAGTGTTCGCCATAGCCGTTGGCGGCCAGCCCGCTGACGGCCAGATCGAAACCCGGTTTGCCGCTGGCGATGAAGTACAGCACGCTGGCCGCAATGATCCCGCCAATGACCTGGGCCACCATGTAGGCGGGCAACTCCCTGGCCGGGAAGCGTCCGCCCACCCACAACCCGAAGGATACGGCGGGGTTGAGGTGGCAGCCGGAGATATGGCCGATGGCGAAGGCCATTGTCAGTACTGTCAGACCAAATGCCAGCGCCACGCCGAGCAATCCGATGCCGACATCGGGGAAAGCAGCGGCGAGTACCGCGCTGCCACACCCGCCAAGGACTAACCAGAAAGTGCCGATCAACTCTGTGATGGAGCGTTTGAACAGGTTCATGTCAGGGTCCTGGATAGATGGCTTGATCTATCAGTGATCACTCGGTGCATCCTGCATGTTTGACGACAGAATTCCTCCGAATCCTTTTTTCATTACAGCAGGCGGCAGCGGATTTTCCATTGCCCAAAAAAAAGCCAGAGCCCTTTAAAACCGGGCGCTGGCGATGTGTTTCAGGGGGTTTACAGGAGCGGTTGGTTTGGATCAGTCGATGCCGACAAATCCCCCCGTTTGATGTTGCCAAAGCCGTGCGTACAAACCGCCGTGGGCGAGCAACTCGGCATGGGTGCCGCTTTCTGCGATGCGGCCTTTGTCCAGCACCACCAAACGGTCCATGCGGGCGATGGTGGATAGCCGGTGGGCAATGGCGATCACGGTTTTGCCTTGCATCAGGGTTTCAAGGCTTTCCTGAATGGCCGCTTCAACCTCGGAGTCCAGCGCTGAGGTGGCTTCGTCCATGATCAGGATGGGCGCGTTTTTCAGCAGCACCCGCGCAATGGCTATCCGCTGGCGCTGGCCGCCTGACAATTTGACCCCGCGTTCGCCCACATGGGCGTCAAAGCCGGTGCGGCCCTGGGCGTCGGACAGCAGCGGGATGAACTCGTCGGCTCGCGCTTTGTGCGCGGCGGCCCACAACGCGTCGTCGGTGGCATCCGGTTTGCCATACAGCAAGTTGTCGCGAATGGAGCGGTGCAGCAACGAAGTGTCCTGAGTAATCATGCCGATTTGTTCACGCAGGCTTTCCTGCGTCACTTCGGCAATGTTCTGATCGTCGATCAGGATGCGTCCGCCTTGCAGGTCATACAAGCGCAGCAACAGGTTGACCAGCGTTGATTTGCCCGCGCCTGAAGGGCCGATCAGGCCGATTTTTTCGCCAGGTTTGATGGTCAGGTTCAGGTCGCTGATGATCCCGCTGCGTTTGCCATAGTGGAAATCCACATGCTCAAAGCGCACTTCGCCGCGCGTGACGGTGAGGCGGGGCGCATTTTCGCGGTCGGTGACGGCCAACGGCTGAGCAATGGTTTGCAGGCCGTCCTGAACCATCCCGATGTTCTCGAAGATGCCGTTGACCACCCACATGATCCAGCCGGACATGTTGACGATGCGAATCACCAGGCCCGTGGCCAGGGCAATGGCGCCGACGCTGATCAGCGACTGGCTCCACAACCACAAGGCCAGGCCGCTGGTAGTGACGATCAGCAGGCCGTTCATGGCGGTTATGGTGACGTCCATGCTGGTCACGACACGGCTGGCCAGTTGAGTTTTTTCGGTTTGCTCGACGATGGCTTCGCGCGCGTACTCTTGTTCGAAGTGGGTGTGGGCAAACAATTTGAGGGTGGTGATGTTGGTGTAGCCATCGACGATGCGGCCCATCAGTTTGGAGCGCGCGTCGGAGGACACCACCGAGCGCTCCTTGACCCTGGGTACGAAGTAATAGAGCGCGCCGATATACAGCCCGATCCAGGTCAGCAGTGGAATCATCAGGCGCCAGTCCGCCTCGGCAAACAGCACCAGCGAGCTGATGGCGTAGATCAGTACGTGCCAGAGCGCGTCGACGGCTTGCACCAATGAGTCGCGCAACGAGTTGCCGGTTTGCATGATGCGTTGGGCGATGCGCCCGGCGAAATCGTTCTGGAAGAAGTTCAGGCTCTGCCTGAGCACGTAGTTGTGGTTCTGCCAGCGGATCATGCTGGTCATGCCGGGGCTCAGGGTTTGATGCACCAGCAAGTCGTGCAGGCCGAAAAAAACCGGACGAATGATCAGCGCAACCACGGCCATCCAGATCAGCTCGGTGCTGTGGACCCTGAAAAAATCAGTGTTGGGCGTGCCTTGGGCCAGGTCGATCAAGGTACTCAGGTAGCTGAACAGGGAAACTTCAATCAGCGCCGCCACCAGCCCGATCAACAGCAAGGCGGCAAAAATCGGCCAGACCTGACGCAGGTAATACAGATAAAACGCCCAGACCGTCGAGGGGGGCGCCGGGGTGGGCGGTTCGCGGAAGATATCGATCAGTTTTTCGAAGCGGCGATAAAGCATGGGCACTGACGCCCGCAGCGCGGGCTCTCCTTTCGTGGTGTGACCACTGACCCGATGAACACGCAAGGACTCAAACGTGCGAGCTGTTCCGGCAGGTGTAACAGCTCGCAGGTTTGGCAGCAGCTACGTTCAGGGGGAGCGGTCTACGCTTCCTGCAAGGCTCAATCGGTCAATCAATGCGCTTGGCAGATTTGATAACGACCGGGTCGATGGGCACGTTTTGCATGCCTTGTTTGGTGGTGGTTTGCGAGTTGACGATTTGGTCCACAACGTCCATGCCACTGACCACCTTCGCGAACACGGCGTAACCGGCATCGCGGCCCGGGTCAAGGAACGCGCTATCGGCCACGTTGATAAAGAACTGGCTGGTGGCTGAATTCGGGTTGGAGGTGCGTGCCATCGACAGCGTGCCGCGCACGTTGTGCAGGCCGTTGCTGGCTTCATTCTTGATCGGGTCGCGGGTCGGCTTTTGCACCATCTGGGCCGTAAAACCGCCGCCTTGCGCCATAAATCCTGGAATCACGCGGTGGAAAATGGTGTTGGTGTAAAAGCCGCTGTCGACGTATGCCAGAAAATTCTTGCTG
Source organism: Pseudomonas lundensis (assembly GCF_015377145.2). NCBI lineage: Bacteria > Pseudomonadati > Pseudomonadota > Gammaproteobacteria > Pseudomonadales > Pseudomonadaceae > Pseudomonas > Pseudomonas lundensis. Next base: position 3,203,423 of record NZ_CP062158.2, on the reverse strand, counting down.
CTGATCGGGGCCTTGACCGGGTCCAGCTCAATTTCTATTTTGCCGAAGCTGGTATCCAACAGCACATGGGGCGCCTTGGCCGATGCAGGCGTTGCTGCCATCAGGTTGGCGGCAAACAGCAGGGCGCCAGCGGCGAGGGCAATTTTTTTAAGCATGGGTGTGTGATCCTGAAAAAGTGGGGTGACGGTTGAAGGTCACGCAGACAGCAAAGCAGATGTCGCGAGTGTTGGACAGGATATGCCCGAATCCGGTTCCTGCCCACCGCTGTCATGCTTGCAAGGGCGCTGCAAAGGCGGCGTCGAGTGGGGCCGTGTCGAAGGTGCGTAACAACTCGACAAGAATTTGCGTCGCAGGCCCCAGCGGTTTGTCTTTGTTGGAATACAGGTAAAACACCGGGTGACGGTTGCCGCCTTGATGAAGGGGCAAGGGTTTAAGCACGCCTTCGTTGATTTCCCGCTCAATCATGTGCCGTGGCAGCCAGGCAAAGCCCAGTCCGCTGCCGACAAACGCCGCCGCGGTGGCCAGGCTGCCGACGGTCCAGCGCTGTTCAGCCCCCAGCCAGCCCATGTCGCGGGGTTGCTGGCGTCCCGAGTCGCGGATTACCACTTGCAGTTGGCTTTCCAGGTCCTGAAATTGCAACTCGCGCTGCAAGCGATGCAACGGATGGTCGGGATGGGCCACGGCCACAAACTCCACCGCGCTCAGTTCGGTGCCCAGGTAACCCGGAATGTTGAAGCTGCTGATGGCCAGATCGGCCACGCCTTCGAGCAACACTTCTTCAACCCCGGACAAGACCTCTTCGCGCAACCGCACCCGGCAGCCGCGGCTCTGCGGCATGAAGGCGGCCAAAGCACGGACCAGGCGTGCGTTGGGGTAGGCGGCATCCACGACCAGGCGTACCTCTGCTTCCCAGCCTTGCTCCATGTGGTGGGCGAGGTCTTCGAGCTGGCTGGCTTGTTTGACCAGTTGCCGGGAGCGGCGCAACAACACGCCGCCAGCCTCCGTGAGCACGGCTTTGCGCCCATCGATGCGCAGCAGTGGCACGCCGAGCTGGTCCTGCATGCGGGCCACGGTGTAACTGACTGACGATTGCGAGCGGTGCAGCACTTCGGCGGCCTGTGCAAAGCCGCCATGGTCGACCACCGCTTGCAAGGTGCGCCATTGGTCAAGGGTCACGCGGGGCGCTTTCACGATGAGTACCTCTGAGAATGAATAGATGACTGCGCTGGTAGCCACGTTGGGCCAAGGCACGTGGGCCTGATGTTCGCACCGGCACAACGATTAATAAACAACTTTATAGATAGGTTGTAGCAGGTATTTGCGCTTTTTCATCGAAGCTGTGGCCTTTAACCTTCACTCCATCGCCTTACAGCATTTAGAGATGGAGCCTACCTATCATGTCCCGTGTTCTGATCATCGAAAGCAGTGCCCGCCAGCAGGATTCCTTTTCCCGTCAACTGACCCGGCAGTTCATCAGCCAATGGCAAGCGGCGCATCCAGCTGACCTGATCACGGTCCGCGATGTGGCGCGTAACCCGGTTCCGCACCTGGATGCCAACCTGTTGGGTGGCTGGATGAAGCCTGAAGCGCAACGCAGCGAGGCGGAACAGGCATCGTTGCAGCGCTCCAACGAACTGACCGATGAATTGCTGGCCGCCGACGTGCTGGTCATGGCCGCACCGATGTACAACTTCGCCATTCCCAGCACCCTCAAAGCCTGGTTGGATCACGTGTTGCGGGCGGGTGTGACGTTCAAATACACCGACACCGGGCCGCAAGGGCTGCTAACCGGCAAAAAAGCATACGTGTTGACGGCACGGGGCGGCCTATACGCGGGTAGCACCACGGACCACCAAGAACCCTACCTGCGTCAGGTGATGGCGTTTATCGGGATCCACGATGTGACCTTTATCCACGCAGAGGGTATGAATTTGGGTGGTGACTTCCAGGAAAAAGGATTGAACCAAGCCAGATCCCGGATTTCAGAAATTGCGTGACGCCTTAATCGGCAGGTAATCGCCAGCGGGCTTAATCGCTTCATTGCTCCTTCAAGCATGCGGTTCGCGCATCGAACCTCCCTTTGCACTTTGCTTCTGAGTGCTCCAGCCCGATCAGCTTTTTAGCTGTATCGGGTTTTTTTTGCCCGGGATTTCGCTGCCGGTGGAAAACCGCTAAGGTCGCCCTCATTCCGTTGGGCGGCAGGCGAAAAGTAATGGGCTATTTATTGATTGTTACGCTGATACAGGCGTTTTCCTTCAGCCTGATTGGCGAGTATCTGGCAGGGCATGTCGACAGTTACTTTGCAGTGCTGGTACGGGTGGTGCTGGCGGGGCTGGTGTTTATCCCCTTAACTCGCTGGCGCACGGTTGAGCCGGGCTTTATGCGCGGCATGTTGTTGATCGGCGCGTTGCAGTTCGGCATCACCTATGTCTGCCTGTATTTGAGTTTTCGCGTCCTGACCGTGCCGGAAGTGTTGCTGTTTACCATCTTGACGCCGTTGCACGTGACGCTGATTGAAGACGCGCTCAATCGCCGCTTCAACCCGTGGGCGCTGGTGGCGGCACTGGTGGCCGTGAGCGGTGCGGCGGTCATTCGTTTTGACAGCATCAGCCCGGACTTTTTCAAAGGCTTCCTGCTGCTGCAACTGGCCAACTTTACTTACGCCGCCGGGCAGGTGATGTACAAGCATTTGGTGGCGCGTTACCCCAGCGATCTGCCGCACTACCGGCGTTTCGGTTATTTCTACCTGGGCGCACTGGCCGTGGTGTTGCCAGCTTTCCTGCTGTTCGGCAAGGCCCACTTTCTGCCCGACGCGCCGTTGCAGTGGGGTGTGCTGCTGTTTCTGGGCTTGGTATCCACCGCGCTGGGCATGTACTGGTGGAACAAGGGCGCTTGCCTGGTCAGCGGGGGCACGCTGGCAGTGATGAACAACCTGCATGTGCCGGTGGGCTTGTTGCTCAACCTGTTGATCTGGAATCAGCACGAGCCGCTGGGGCGGCTGTTTTTGGGTGGATTAGTGATACTCGTCGCCGTGTGGATCAGTCGCCTCGACCGCAGGCCAGTGAGCAGCTAAGGTCACGGTGACTATCCAGCATCCAGAGGAGAGCAGGGATGACCGTCAGAGTGTTGATATTGCCCGGGCTACTTGATTCAGGCCCCGATCATTGGCAATCCCATTGGGAACAGCGTTTCAGCGGCTTGAAGCGCGTTAAACAGACCGACTGGCAGACGCCATCCTGTGACGACTGGGTGCAGCGGTTGCATGAAAAGGTCACCGCCAGCCCGCGCCCGGTGGCGCTGGTGGCCCACAGCCTGGCCTGTACCCTGATTGCCCGCTGGGCACACGAACACCCGGAGGCGGCCAAGCAGGTGAGAGGCGCGTTGCTGGTGGCGCCCAGCGATACCGAAGCGGACAGTTACCCGTCAGGCACCCGGGGGTTTACCCCCATGCCCCTGAACAAGCTGCCGTTTGAGTCCATCACCGTTGCCAGCACGGACGATCCTTTTGTTGCGCTTGAACGGGCACAGGCCTTTAGCGAGGCGTGGGGCAGCAAAAGGTTGGAGACATTGGACAATGCGGGGCATATCAATGCCGACAGTGGCCTGGGGTATTGGCCACAAGGGGTGGGGTTATTGTTTGAGTTGACGGGCGATCCGCAATTCAAAACGGCAGCCGGGCACTGACAGTCCCCGCCGTGCAGGAGCGCCCGCTGGCAGCTCCTGCACGCCCGCACAGGGCGATCAGTCGTCGGCGTTGGCCGCTTCAGCCACCACCAGGGGCGTTTTGAGCTTGTTCAGCAGCCCGTTGCGCAAGTCATTGCCGCTCGGTTGCTGATACACGCTGAGGCCGAACTCCGGCATCACCGACAGCAAATAGTCAAAAATATCGCCCTGGATTTGCTCGTATTCGTCCCACACCGTGGTGCGGGTGAAGCAGTACACTTCCAACGGCACGCCCTGAGCGGTGGTCTGCATCTGGCGCACCATGCAGGTCATGTTCGGCTGAATCTCGGCATGGCTTTTCAGGTAAGCCAGCGCGTAGGCGCGGAACGTACCGATGTTGGTCATGCGTCGACGGTTGGCTGACAGCTCGGCGACGTTGCCCTGGGCCTCGTTCCAGCTCTTGAGTTCGGCTTTTTTACGCGTCAGGTAGTCGCGCAACAAACGCACTTGCTCCAGCCGCTGTTCTTGTTCATCGGTGAGAAAGCCGATTTCGGCTGCATCGATAAACAGGCTGCGCTTGATCCGGCGCCCACCGGACTGCTGCATGCCGCGCCAGTTTTTAAACGACTCGGACATCAGGCGCCAGGTCGGAATCGAGACGATGGTTTTGTCGAAGTTCTGCACCTTGACCGTGTGCAGGGTGATGTCGATGACATCGCCGTCGGCACCCACTTGCGGCATTTCGATCCAGTCGCCCACGCGCAGCAGGTCGTTACTGGTCAACTGCACACTGGCGACAAACGACAGCAGGGTGTCTTTGTAGACCAGCAAAATGACCGCAGACATCGCCCCCAGGCCCGAGAGCAGCAGCATTGGCGAGCGGTCGATCAGGGTGGCGACGATGATGATTGCCGAAAACACATACAGCAGCATTTTGGTCAGCTGCACATAGCCCTTGATCGGGCGGGTCTTGGCGTAGTTGGTGCGCGAGTAAATATCGAGCATCGCGTCCAGCAGCGCGCTGATGACCCGCGTCAGGACGAAAATGGTAATGGCCAGCGCCAGGTTGCCGAGAAAGTGGCGACCGTTGTCGCTCATGTCCGGCACCAGATTGCGCCCGAACTGCACCATCAGCGATGGCGTCAGTTGTGCCAGTCGGTGGAACACCTTGTGTTCGCGCAAGTCGTTGATCCAGTGCAGCGCCGGTTGGCGAGCGAGGATCTTGGTCACGCGCAAAATGAGGATGCGTGCAATGTGGCCGGCGATCAGCGCGATGCTCACCAGTACGATCAGGCCGAGCAGTGCCGACAGCCAGGGATGATCGTCAAGGTTGGCCCAAAGGGTCTGGAACTGAACCCAGAGTTGTTGAATATCCATAAGCGAAAACGTTACCCCAAAAGTAAATGGCTCATGGATTAGAGCATTTACAGGCGCTTTATGGGCTGACGTGGGACTAAAGACCCTAAAAAAGCAGTTGTTTCACACCGTTGGTGCAAAGAAACTCGGCCTGAGCGCTCGAAACCGTTACTCTATGCCGCTGATTTTTTGCATTTCTTCGAGGTAGCACCCGTGTTTTCCGATTTCGCCCTGCACGAACGCCTGCTTAAAGCTGTGGCCGAGCTTAAATTTGTCGAGCCTACGCCTGTGCAAGCAGCGGCCATTCCGCTCGCGCTCGAAGGGCGTGACCTGCGGGTAACAGCTCAGACCGGGAGTGGCAAGACCGCCGCTTTCGTCCTGCCGATCCTGAACCGCCTGATCGGCCCGGCCAAAATCCGCGTCAGCATCAAAGCCCTGATCCTGCTGCCGACCCGCGAGCTGGCACAGCAAACGCTGAAAGAAGTGGAGCGTTTTTCGCAGTTCACGTTCATCAAATCCGGCCTGATCACCGGGGGTGAAGACTTCAAGGTTCAGGCGGCCATGTTGCGCAAGGTGCCGGATATCCTGATCGGTACGCCGGGTCGTCTGCTGGAGCAACTGAACGCGGGCAATCTGGACCTCAAGGAAGTTGAAGTGCTGGTGCTCGACGAAGCCGACCGCATGCTCGACATGGGGTTCTCCGAAGACGTCCAGCGTCTGGTGGACGAATGCCCTAACCGCCAGCAGACCATGCTGTTCTCGGCCACCACCGGTGGTTCGGGCCTGCGTGACATGATTGGCAAGGTGCTGACCAACCCCGAGCACTTGCAGCTCAACCAGGTCAGCCAGTTGAACGCCACCACGCGTCAGCAGATCATCACCGCCGACCACAACCAGCATAAAGAGCAGATCGTTAACTGGTTGCTGGCGAACGAGACGTATCAGAAGGCCATTGTTTTCACCAATACCCGTGCCATGGCCGACCGTATCTACGGCCGTCTGGTGGCGCAGGAGTACAAGGCGTTTGTCTTGCACGGTGAGAAAGACCAGAAAGACCGCAAGCTGGCCATTGACCGCCTCAAGCAGGGCGGCGTGAAGATCCTGGTGGCGACCGATGTGGCAGCCCGTGGTCTGGACGTTGAAGGCCTGGACCTAGTGATCAACTTCGACATGCCGCGCAGCGGCGACGAATACGTGCACCGTATCGGCCGTACCGGCCGTGCAGGTAACGATGGCCTGGCGATCTCGCTGATCTGCCACGGTGACTGGAACCTGATGTCCAGCATCGAACGCTACCTGAAGCAAACCTTTGAGCGTCGCACCATCAAGGAAGTCAAAGGCACGTACGGCGGACCGAAAAAGGTTAAGGCCTCGGGCAAAGCGGTCGGCGTGAAAAAGAAAAAGACCGACGCCAAAGGCGACAAGAAGAAATCAGGCGCCAAGGCGCCTACCAAGCGCAAGATCGCCAATCGCCCGAAGACCGACGCCCTGTCGCTGGTCAGCAAGGACGGTATGGCGCCGCTCAAGCGTCGCAAGCCAGAAGCGCCGGCAGCGGAATAACCCCCCCGCAAGCGCTGTCAAAAACCCGGCCCAGGCCGGGTTTTTTTGCGCCTGTAAAACTGCGTCTGAACGTCTGTGGGGTTTGTCAGTCACTACTCATGAAGGATCTTTTATCCCACCGTACGGAGAGTGAAGCTGATGACCACTTATAACTGGACACTGATTGAGCGTCTTCTGCATGAAGTGCAAAACGGTGCTGGCGAGCCGTTCGCGCCGCGTCAGTATGCAGAGGATTACGCTGTTGAAATGGCTAATGAAGCCCAAAAACTAGGCAGTCTCGATGATTTGAAGAAATTGGCCTCGGATTATGAAGCCTTGTTGTTGAAGCAGGGCTACATCGAGCCGCGTCCCGAAGACGAAGGCGGCACGGGTGAAAATTTTGTCCTGACGGAACGTGGATCTCGCCTGCTATGCATGATCGACAGCTCAAATCCGGGCAGCGAGCACCCGATACAGGTGTTGAATGAGCAAGTGGATCCCCTTGATCCCGAGACCTTCGATAGCGTCGCCGCCAAGCCTCAAATTGCTTGAGTCACCTTGCGTTTAACGCGGGTTCAGTAAAACGCGCGCTCGGCCTTGAGGGTGACCAGTCCGTCACATTGCGCGTTTTGCCCCGAATAGGCCGAGCATTGCGTGCCGTCCAGGTTGGAGTCGCTGTAGATCAGGTTGAGGTCGATGCCCATAAAGGGGCGTGAGAACTTGATGGACCAGTCATTGAAGGCGCGCACGCTGCCGCCCTCGGCAATCGATACCGGGGTGCCGAGCTGGTGGGTGGTGTATTTCATGCTCACGCCAATGCCGAAGGGCTGATTGACGCCCAGGTCGGCAAACAGGGTGGTGTCCTGTCGATCCGGGTCATTGCTGAAGGCCGCGCCGAAGCGAGTGCCCAGAATGGTCAGCCCGGCATAGAACTGCTGGCTGTCGAGGGGGCTGAGTGCGGGGTAGCTGTAGTGAATCATCCCCAGTTCATAGCTCAGGGTCTGATCGAACGGGTGCTTGTAGCCCATGTAAGTGTCGACTTCGAGGTTGGTGCCGGGCTTGATGCCCATGGTCGGCGCCCATTGGCCGACGTACCAGCCGCTGTCGTGGGTCAGGTCCAGGCCGCCGTGGAAGGTGGAACCGGCACTGGTGGGTTTGACCAGGCCCTGTGCCATGCTGCGGCTGGGTTGAGTGGCCAGTTTGAGGTCGAAATCCCCCAGCTCGCGGGAGAAAACGTGTGCATCAACTAACGTACTGGTCAACAGGGTGCTGGCCAGTAGGAATGCCCGGGTGAGCATGGGTCCCTCCTGTATGGGCTCAGAGGCTTGATCTAGAGGCCTTAGAGGATACGGGTACGCGTCGGCCACAGGGTGCCGTTGGTCGATTTCTCGAAGATGGGGGTGAAGCAGGGGAGTACAGCTCGGTAGTCCTAGCGCTTTGTGGGCAAAGCGCAAAAGGACCAGGTCATGCGAGGGGTATTACTTTTTGCCGAGCGTGATCTGCTTGGACGGGCCGAACGTTTGACCGCTGACGCCTTTATCAATTTGCTGAATTTCGCCACCGGACTTCAGGAAGGCGGCAATTTGTGCATTGATAGAATCACTGGTTTCAACAGCAGGAGCTGGCTTTGCTTTGCTGGCGGATGCTTTTACACGCATGGCGGCTATTGACCTGTAGAAAATAACTTGGCCAGCGATAATACCTGAAAGGCTTGACAATTGCTTGTTAAATATCGGCGTAAAATAATTATCGGCACCGCTGATAATTATCGCGAACGGCTTATTAACCCGCTAACTCGCTGTTTTAATTCATAACAGCCGGGCATTTTTTAGCCTTGGGTTGCCACCGTGGAGTGGCTGCGCACTGACGAGCGGCAGCCGGAAATGCCCGTACATGCCGCTAAATCAGGCGTGGCGCAGATTTTTTCAGGCCTGGCCCTTGCCGCTTCGGTGTGCCCGCCCAAACTCGGGTAGAATGCCGCCCACGTAATGAGGGTATTGGACATGGCTTTAATCGGTCGCTACAACAGTTTGCAAGTGGTTAAACACACTCACTTTGGTTTGTATCTCGATGGCGGGGCTGACGGGGAAATCCTGTTACCCAATCGTTATATTCCCAAAGATATTCCCAGTGAAGATGAAGATTGGCTCAACGTATTTGTTTATTTAGACAGCGATGACAAGTTAATTGCCACCACTGAAAAACCAAAAGTTCAGGTGGGTGAATTCGCCAGTCTTAAAGTGGTGGAAGTTAATAGCATCGGCGTTTTCCTGGATTGGGGCTTGCCCAAGGATTTGCTGCTGCCGTATTCGGAAGAAAAACGCCAGATGAAGGCGGGCGAATACGTGGTGGTGCATGTCTATCTGGACAAACACACCCGTCGTATTACGGCCACTGCGCGTCTGGATCGCTACCTGGATAAAACCCCTGCCAACTATCAGGTGGGTCAGGAAGTCGACTTGCTGGTGGCTGAAGCCACTGACATGGGTTTCAAGGCAGTGATCAACAACAAGCACTGGGGCTTGATTCACAAGAATGAAATCTTCAAGTTCATGCGTGCAGGCAAGCAAGAGAAAGGCTTCATCAAAGAGATTCGCGCCGATGGCAAGATCAGCCTCAGCTTGCAGCCCGTCGGTCAAGAAGCCGCCAGCAGCCTGAATTCCAAGATCCTCGGCAAGTTGCGTGAACATGATGGCGTGCTCCCGGTGAGCGACAAGAGTGCCCCCGAGTTGATCAGCAGCCTGTTTGGTGTGAGCAAGGGCAACTTCAAGAAAGCCATCGGTTCGTTGTACAAGGAAGGCAAGATTACGATCCATCCGGACCGTATCGAATTGATCTGATCCACCTGCCAAGAGGGCTGTCGAGATGAGGAAAAGTGTGTGGGCGTACAGCGGCGTATTACTGGCTTTTCTGATTCTCGACGGCCTTTGGTTGGGTGTGCTCATGAGCTCTACCTATAAAGAGCTGTTCGGCCCCCTGATGCTGGCATCTCCCAATTGGGGGCCGGCAGCCGTGTTTTACTTGTTGTATGTGGCGGGCGTGGTGTTTTTTGTCGTGCGCCCGGCGCTGGCCCAGGGCAGTGCGCGCAGGGCGGCGGTCACCGGCGCGTTTTTCGGGTTGATCGCCTACGGCACCTATGACATGACCAACTGGGCCACCCTCAATGGCTGGTCGGCGCAGTTGGCGTTGATGGACATGGCCTGGGGGACGCTGTTGACCTGCCTGGCCTCACTTTCCGGTTATTGGACTGCCCGCAAAATGGCCGCGTGATGCACACGTGGTGGCCCGATGCGTTTGTTGATGGATCCAGGGTGTTGATATGAGTGTTTCGCGGCGGCCTACGGATTCGTTTGCCTTGCAAGTGATGCTGGGCCTTTGTTTGATCTGGGGCGTGCAGCAAGTGGTCATCAAAATGGCCGCTCCCGATATTGCGCCCGTGATGCAGGCGGCCGCCCGCTCGGGCATTGCGGCATTGCTGGTGGGTGTGCTGATCTGCTGCAAAGGCGGCTGGAGCCAGGTGCCTTCCACGTGGCGCGCCGGTTTGCTGGCCGGCAGTTTGTTCGGTCTGGAGTTTTTCTTCATTGCCGAAGGTCTGCAATTGACCAGCGCTGCGCATATGTCGGTCTTCCTTTACACCGCCCCTATTTTTACTGCACTGGGTGTCAACTGGCTGTTGCCCAGTGAGCGCTTGCGCCCGTTGCAGTGGCTGGGGATCTTTCTCGCGTTCCTCGGCATCGTGTTTGCTTTCGCGGGCGGCGTGTCGTTGGCCGACATGGATCGCAACATGCTGCTGGGCGATGCCTGCGGGATTTTGGCCGGCATGGCCTGGGGTGCGACGACGGTGGTGGTGCGGGGCTCGCGACTGTCTGAAGCACCGGTCACCCTGACGCTGTTTTACCAATTGATGGTCGGCTTTGTCGGGTTGTTGGTGATCGCGGCAGCCAGTGGCCAGATCAGCCACGTCAGCCTCAGCACCGTGGCGGTGGCCAGTGTGCTGTTTCAAGGGCTGGTGGTGTCGTTTTTCAGCTATTTGGTGTGGTTCTGGATGCTCAAACGTTATCTGGCGTCCAACCTGGCGGTGTTCTCGTTCATGACCCCACTGTTTGGCGTGACCTTTGGCGTGCTGGTGCTCGACGAACCGCTGAGTTTCAATTTTGTCGTGGGTGCCATTCTGGTGCTGTTCGGTATCACATTCGTCAGTGCTGAGCAGTGGTTGCGTCGGCGTCTGCGCACGCTGCTGGGCCATTGACCGATGGCATCGCCGGCCGCGGAGTCGGTGGCTGCAACATGGCGTAATGCCTTCAGTGCAACTTGCTGCCCCTGCATGAGTCAGAGTGGGGCGAGATTAGCCTAAAGTTCATTGACTTCGGGCAAGCATTGCGTAGGACTTAGGACTATTATCTGTACGAAGCGACCAAAGATTGAAGGTCGCCGTTGTCACCCCAAGGGGGATCTATGAAAGACAAACTGCAAAGCTGGCTCCATGACGTGGGCGTAGCGCTGGGCCTGATCGAGCCGCCGCTGCAACCTGTGCCGATTCCTGTCGACGAACCGCGTCGCCCCCCGCAACGCCGCCGCTAAGCTCACGCCTGCGCTCGACGCAGGGGTTGGCTGTCTTGAAAAAACGGGAGCGACCTCCGTTGTCGCACCCGCTGCCGTTGGTATTGAGCCAAACACATTCATCACCTTGCGTCGGATACTGGGGGCAGGGCGCCCGTAGGCTGACCCGTACGAAACCCGCCCCGATAACGACCAGGCCGTAGCCGATCGGCGTCTTGGCATGCAGGCCCTCCTTGTAAAAAACACCCGCGCTGTAATAAAACCCAGGCTCATGTGGCTGATGGCGCATGAACCGCTGGCCTGTTTCCTGTAAAAAGCGCCGAGTAACGGCGCCCGCGATTCAACCGATCCACGATCCACGATCCACGATCTGCTGAATGCGCAGCGCTATCCATCCTGAAGAGTTTTTGCCCCATGTCCCGAGCCCAATGCCCTCGTTGCTTGCGCCCCCAATCCCACTGTCTGTGCGAACTGATCCCACAGCTGGACAGCCGCACCCGGGTCTTGCTGTTGCAGCACCCGAGCGAAGTCAACCATGCCCTCAACACGGCACGCCTGGCCGCGCTGGGGCTGAAAAACGCCGAACTGCGGGTCGGTGAAACATTTGACGATCTGGACGTGCTGCTCAACCCGCCGGGTTATCAGGCGCGGCTGTTATTTCCGGGGGACGATGCGCAGTTGATCGAAACGCCATCGTCTTCAGAGGACAGTCAGCCGTGGTTACTGGTGGTGCCGGACGGCACGTGGCGCAAAGCGCGCAAGCTGCTGCACCTCAACCCGCTTTTGGCGCAACTGCCGCGGGTGACGCTGGCGCCGGGGGCTGTGTCGCGGTATCGCTTGCGCAAGGCACCGGGGCCAGGGGCGCTGTCCACGCTGGAAGCCATTGTGCAAACCCTGGACATTCTTGAAGCTCCCCACTCTTTCACACCCCTGCTGCGCCCGTTTGAAGCATTGATCGAGGGGCAGATTGCCGCCATGGGCCACGACACCTTCCAGCGTAACCATGGGCAGACTTAATCAGGTGCGGTCGAGGGCGAGGGCGTGTCAGGGCTTTTCGAGGGTTTTTTGCCGCAGGATGTAAAGGCTGACCAGCACGGCGCTGAGCAGCAAGAAGCCGCGCGCCCAAGGGAGCGGCACCAGGTAGCACGACACGCCAATGCTCAACCACATCAAACCGATGGCATAGACTTTGCCTTTGAGCGGGATACCGTTGCCGTCCAGGTAATCGCGTATCCACGGGCCCAGTCGCGGATGATCCACCAGCCACTGATAAAAGCGCGGGGAGCTGCGGGCGAAACAGGCGGCGGCCAATAGCAGAAACGGCGTGGTGGGTAAAACGGGGAGGAAAATACCGATAACCCCCAGCGCTACACTCAGCCAGCCGATGGCGAACAGTGTGTAGCGCAGCAACCGGGGCCGGTTGCCGGGTAAGGGGTTAGTCACTGATCTCTCAGTGATGGCGAGGCTTGAGAATCGCCGGTTTTTCGTCAGGTGCCTGGCACAACAGGTACAGGGCGGTCAGCGCTTCGGGGATCTGAACGATCATGTCGTCCATCAGGTTAGCGTCCTTGGCGATGTCTTCGAACTCCGGTTGCTCGTCGAACAGGCCCGAACCCACCATGATCGGCAGAAGCATTTCGCTGACTTCATCTTCAGCGGTTTCAAACCAGGCTGCTTCACGCAAGAAGACGCCTTCCATGAAGCCGATGCACCAGCCGCGCAGCTCGGAATCGTCCGGATCATCGCCCAGGTCAAGGTCGCAGGGCAGCTCGAACTCTTCGTCCGACGCCAGTTGGCGGGCGATGTGAGCCTTGAGCTGAACCAGTGTGGTTTCGATTTCTTCGCGCTGGGCATCATCTTTGTACTGCGGCGACTCGGAGAAAACGGCGTCGATCCACTCGCGCTCCGGGACTTCCTCGGCGCAAATGGAGAGGGCGGTCAGAAAGCCGTGGGTGGCCACGTAGTCCAGCGCCTCGTCATGCAGATCGTCAGCGTCGAGGAAGACTTGCAGGCGGGTTAGTTGCTCAGCGAAGGACATTAGGACTACCTAGAAAATATACGATGCCGAATTCTAGGCTTTCTTGAGCCCGCAGGCCAGCCGCAGGGCGCATTTGCCATCACTTCCCGGTGATCGGTCATGCAATCACAAGGCCCTGCGCAGTAGAGCGCTCGGGTATACTGCCGCGTTTTGTGATGCCCTGCGCTGGATGCAGTGCGTCCCGCGCTGTGTGCCCGGGCCCTTGAACAGGCCCGAGGCCGCGCCGGACGCCCCGCGTGCGCAGGGGTGTTTCAGCGATTTCTGGAGTTTCTATGCTCGAACAGGCTCAACGCGTACTCAAAGACATCTTCGGCTACGACAGTTTCCGTGGCCGTCAGGGTGACATCATTGAGCGCGTGGCCAGAGGCGGCGACGCGTTGGTGCTGATGCCGACCGGCGGCGGCAAATCCTTGTGCTTCCAGGTCCCGGCCTTGTTGCGTGATGGTTTGGCGGTGGTGGTGTCACCTTTGATCGCCCTGATGGACGATCAGGTTGCCACCCTTGAAGAACTCGGTGTGGCAGCCGCGTCACTGAACTCGACGCTGAGCGCCGAGCAGCAGCGTGACCTGGCCAACCGCATCAAGCGTGGCGAAGTGAAAATGCTCTACCTGGCGCCCGAACGCCTGGTGCAGCCGCGCATGATGGCGTTTTTGCAGAGCCTTGATATCGCGCTGTTCGCCATCGACGAAGCCCATTGCGTGTCCCAGTGGGGCCATGACTTCCGCCCGGAATACCTGCAATTGGGCCAGTTGGCCGAGATGTTTCCCCAGGTGCCGCGCATCGCCCTGACCGCCACCGCCGACAAGCGTACCCGTGAAGAAATCGTCACCCGCCTGCACCTGCAAAACGCCGAGCGGTTTCTGTCGAGTTTTGACCGCCCGAACATCTTTTACCGCATCGTGCCCAAAGAGCAGCCGCGCAAGCAGTTGCTGGCATTTCTCTCCGAGCGGCGCAGTGATGCGGGCATTGTGTATTGCCTGTCGCGCAAAAAAGTGGATGAAGTCGCTCAATTTCTCTGTGATCAGGGCTTCCCGGCACTGCCTTATCACGCCGGATTGCCCAGCGAAACCCGTGCATCGAACCAGAAGCGCTTTCTGAACGAGGAAGGGCTGATCATGGTGGCGACCATCGCGTTCGGCATGGGCATCGACAAATCCAACGTACGTTTTGTCGCGCACCTGGATTTGCCCAAGTCCCTTGAGGCGTATTACCAGGAAACCGGCCGCGCCGGTCGTGACGGTTTGCCGGCCGATGCATGGATGGCTTATGGCCTGCAAGACGTGGTGATGCTCAAGCAAATGCTGCAAAACTCCGAGGGCGACGAGCGCCACAAGCGTCTTGAGCATCACAAGCTCGATGCCATGCTCGCCCTGTGTGAAGAAACCCGCTGCCGCCGTCAGACCCTGCTGGCTTACTTCGATGAAGACATGCCGCAACCTTGCGGGCATTGCGACAACTGTGTCGATGGCGTGCAAACCTGGGACGCCACCGAACCGGCGCGGCAGGCGTTGTCAGCGATCTATCGCACGGGGCAGCGTTACGGCACCGGTCATTTGATCGACGTGTTGCTGGGTCGTGACAATGAAAAGGTTCGCAGTTTCGGCCATCAGCATTTGTCGGTATTCGGCGTCGGCAAAGATCGCTCTGAAGGCGAGTGGCGCACCTTGTTCCGACAGCTGGTGGCCCGTGGTCTGGCTGACATTGATATCGAGGGCTACGGCGGGTTGCGCCTGAGCGACAGCTGCCGGCCGTTGCTGCGCGGGGAAGTGACCCTTGAACTGCGCCGCGAACTCAAACCGCAAACCACGGTGCGCAGCAGTTCTGCCAGCCCGGCCAGCCAGCTGGTGCGTGGCGAAGAGCGCGAACAATGGGAAGCACTGCGGGCATTGCGCCGCAAGCTGGCCGAAGAACACGGCGTGCCGCCTTACGTCATCTTCCCCGACTCAACCTTGCTGGAAATGCTGCGCAGCCAGCCCACCTCGTTGTCCGACATGGCCAAGGTCAGCGGCATTGGTGCGCGCAAGCTGGAGCGTTACGGCGAGGCGTTCCTTGAGGTGCTGGGCGGTCAGGCCGAAACGCCGAAAGTGGTGGCCGATATTCGCCACGAGCTGATTAGTCTGGCGCGCGCAGGCATGACGCCGATGCAGATCGCCGGTCAGTTGCAGTGTTCTGAAAAGAATGTTTACACAATGCTGGCCGAAGCCATTGGCCGTCAGGAACTCTCGCTTGAGCAGGCGCTGGACCTGCCAGAAGCGCTCATGGAAGAAGTCCAGGACGCGTTCCTCGACGGTGAAGGTGAGCTGCCGAGCGTGGCCAGCATCGCTGAGCAATTCAAAGGTCGCGTGCCGGAAGGTGTGCTGTATTGCGTGCGCGCTGCCTTGCAATCGGAGTTTGAAATTTAAATCAAATCGCGATAGGTAACGTTTCAGTGACTTCAGGGTCTTGCCTATTGACAAGCTCCATGCTTAGCTGGCTAACAATTAGTTTCACTCTATTTCAGTCTAATCATTGAGTTTTTTATGCCTTTAACCGATCAACACCGTTTCGGTATGCAACTGGCCCAAATGTCTCGCGGTTGGCGTGCCGAATTGGATCGGCGCCTCGCGGGTCTGGGGTTGTCGCAGGCGCGCTGGCTGGTGCTGTTGCACCTGGCCCGTTTTGAAGGAGCGCCCACTCAGCGTGAATTGGCGCAAAGCGTTGGCGTCGAAGGGCCAACACTGGCGCGTTTGCTTGACAGTCTTGAAGCCCAAGGCCTGGTGCAGCGCCATGCGGTGATGGAAGACCGGCGGGCGAAAAAAATCGTTTTGAGTGAAACCGCACGGCCGTTGATCGGCCAGATTGAGGCCATTGCTTCGGCCCTGCGCCAGGAGTTGTTCGTCGGCATTACCGAAGAAGAACAACGCATCTGCTTGCGGGTGCATAAGCGCATCCTCGACAACCTCGAAAAAAACTGAGTAGCTGCCTTCCCTGCGGGGGCTGGCACTGTCTGCGCCAGCCCCCGCATACAGACCTTAGAACGTCTGCCCCAGATTCAAATACAGCGCCTTCTGATCATCATCGTTAAAGCCATAGCTGAAGTTGAGCGGGCCGAGCGGTGTGTCGAACCCGATAAAAACGCTGGCTGCATTGATGTAACCGCTGTCGAATTCATTGTCGTTGTTCCAGGCGCGCCCGCGCTCCAGCGAGGCCCCCGCGTACAACGGGAAATCAAACGGCAAGTACGAGCGCGGCGTCAGCCGGCGGTAGTACACGGCGCGCATCAGGCTGATGTTTTGCCCCGAGAGGGCGTCCTGACGAAACCCTGACAGTTGCCGTGCGCCGCCCAGCAGGAAGCTGGAAGTCACCACTTCAGCCTTGTCCAGCGTGCGGCCGTAGCGGCCACCCAGAATCCAGGTGTTGGGCCCGGCACTCAGCGCTTTGTCCAGATGGAATTCCCACTGGCGGTAACGATCGTCCGAGCCCAGCGCCGGGTCGAACTGACGCACGCTCAGGCCAATGTCTTCGCCTTCATGGGGGAAGTACACGTTATCCAGCGAGTCAAATGAGTACTTAATGTCATAGAAGCCTTCGTTGAAGCTGGTGCTCGGCAGGTCGCGTTCGCCAATTCTCACGTCCGCTTTACCCCACGCCTCACCAACGCCCAGACGGATCTCACCGCTGTTGCCGATTTGACGTCCCAAATTCAGGCCAAAACCGTAGCGCTCCAGTCGGTATTCGGCGATCGGGTCGTTGTCCAGAATGGCTTCGACGTTCTGTGACTGTGCATGCAGGTAGGGGGCGACAAAGTACCGCGAGCCGGCGTCCAGCGGTTGGTAGAACTCGCTATAGAGCTCTTGCTGATCGCCGATCTGCACCCGGGTCAGCCATTCGGCGCCCAAGGTGTTGATGCCGTTTACCCGGTAACTGGCGCCGATGTTGAAGGCGCTGTCGCCGCGCATGTCGTCGGACAGGTTAAGCCCCAACCGCAGGTAGTCAGTGCCGCTGCGTTTGCCGCGTGCGCTGATGACCAGGGTTCGCTCTTTGCCCTTGTGCACCACGCGGTACTGCACTTGTTCGAAGTAATCCAGCCCGTACAACGTGCCCATGTCCCGTTGCAAACGGCCCAGATCCAGCGGCTCACCCACAGGTTGGCGGATGTAGTAGCGAATCACCGAGTCGCCAATTTTCGAATCGTTTTCGATCTTGATGGCGGTGATGACCGGGGTGCGCTCTTCAGGGGCACGCGCCGCATTGAGCTGGGCATCGGAAGGTTGGCGCATACCGCTCATGCGGTTGGCCAGAACCTGGGTGGCGCGGTAGCCGGCGTCGATGATTTCCTGCGAGCGGCCAAAGTCCGTCACGCCATAACTGGCCAGCGCGGGCTGGATCAGGATGTCGTTCGGGGTCAAGGAGGCCAATTGCACTTCGGAGTTGCTGCGGGTCATCAGCGTGATGGATTGATTGAGGATGTCGAATACCGTGTTCAGTTGCTTGCGGCCGCGTAATGGCGTGCCGATGTCGACCACGATCACAAGGTCTACCCCCATTTCGCGGGCAACATCCACCGGGATGTTGTCCACCATGCCTCCGTCCACCAGCAGTTGCCCGTTGATCTCGACCGGGGCGAACACGGCCGGGATCGACATGCTGGCGCGGATCACTTGCGGAAGATGGCCTTTGCGAAACACCACTTTCTCGCCGTTGACGATGTCAGTGGCGACGGCGCGAAACGGGATCGGCAGCTTGTCGAAATCGCGCACATCACTGCTGTGTGCCAGCAGGCTTTCAAGCAGCAATGACAGGTTTTGCCCCTGAATCACGCCGAGCGGCAGGCCCAGGCTGCCATCGTCACGGAAACTCAGTTTTTGCTTGACCAGAAAGTCGCGGTCATCCTGTTTGCGCCGGAATGGCACGTCCTCGCGCGCCGGTGCATCGGACAGGGCCTCTTGCCAGTCGATGCCCAGGGCGAGCTTTTCCAGCTCTTCAATCTTGTAACCCGAGGCATAGAGCCCGCCGATCACAGCGCCCATGCTGGTGCCGGCGATGGCATCAATGCGGACACCTTGCTCCTCCAGCGCCTTGAGCACACCGACGTGGGCCAGGCCGCGTGCGGCGCCGCCCGAGAGCACGAGCCCGATTTTCGGCTGCGTTTTTTCGGCGGCAAACAGCATCAGTGGGCACAGGCAAAGCAGTAAACAACAGAGCAGGCGGCGCATCGTGAATCTCTGGGCAAGCGACAAAGGCGGCTATTATAGCGGCGCCTTTCTTTCCACGAGCTTTCCAAATCATGTCAGTCAACAAGCCGTACATTGTCATCACCTATTGCACCCAATGCCAATGGCTGCTGCGCGCCGCGTGGCTGGCCCAGGAACTGCTCAGCACCTTTGCAGACGATCTGGGGCGTGTGGCGCTGGAACCCGGCACGGGCGGGGTATTTCGCATCACCTGTGACGGCGTGCAGATCTGGGAGCGCAAAGCCGACGGTGGCTTCCCGGAGGCCAAGGTGCTCAAGCAGCGGGTGCGGGACCAGATTGACCCGCAACGCGACCTGGGGCACAACGACCGGGTTCAGTGAGCGGCGTCGAGTTTTACCGTGGCCGGGGCAGGGCTGCTGGCCAGGCGGCTGGACACCACAATCGCGATGATGATCAGCGCACCGCCCAGCAACATGCGCAGGGTCGGGGTTTCGTGGAACAACAGCCACGCCAGCGTGATGCCATACACCGGCTCTAACGCGAACACCACCGCGGCTGTGCGGGCCTTGATCACCGCGAGGCTGGCCACGAACAGGCTGTGGGCGACGCCGGTGCACAGCACGCCGAGCAGCCCGATCCACAGCCAGTCGAGCGGGCGAACGCTGCTCAGTTGCGGGGCGGCAAACGGCAGCAGGCACAGGGCAACCACAGCGTTTTGCCACATGGCCGCTTGCACGGCGGGGACGCGACCGGCATTGGCGCGGTTGTTGAGGGACAACAATGAAAACGTCAGGCCGGAGGCGATGGCCCACAACAGGCCTTCTGTGGCCTGACTGGCCAGGTCAAAACTGGGGGTGACCAGAACTAGCCCGACGCTGACCAACATCACCAGCACCCCTTCGTTGAAGTGAATGCGCTCGCGAAAAATCAACCCTTCGAGCAACACGGTAAAGGCCGGAAAACTGGCAAAGCCCAGCGTGGCAATGGCAACCCCGGCCACTTTGACCGCGACAAAAAAACTCACCCAGTGTGCCGCCAGTAGCCCTCCGCTAATCAGCAGGCTGCGGGCGTCTTTGAGCGTCAGCGAATACCAGCGCGTACGTCTGGACAGGGCGGCAAAGCCGGCGAGGGCGATGACTGCAAAGCCGGCGCGTCCCAGCACAATCACAGCGGCCGAAGCCGCCGCGAGTTTGCCGAATACGCCGGTCAGGCCAAACATCAACGCGCCGATATGCAAGGCGCCCAGGGCAGTACGCGGAGTCATCACAGTCCTTGAGTGGTATGAGGCATGGCGTGCAGTCTAGAGCGTCGGGCGAGCCGTTGTCTGTCGCCAAACGGCGATCAATTGTCGTCAGGCTCGCGGCGCAATGCGCTGGGGGACGCGCCGAACTCGCGCAACATGGCAGCCGCAAAGGCGCTTTGTGAACCGTAACCGACGCGGCTGGCCACGTCACCCACTGCCAGCGAGGTCTGGCGCAACAGGTACAACGCTTGGCGCAGACGGCGCTGGCGTACATATTCCATGGGCGTTTGCCCGCATTCGCTGATAAAGCGACTGTGCAAGCGGGCGCAGGACAAATCTGCCACCTGCGCCAGATCCGCCACTTGTAACGGGTAAGCCGCATGCTGGTCGATGTAGGCATCAAGCCTGGCAAAAGGCAGGTGTGCACGGGGGCTCTGCGCGGGCGTGTTCAAACTGGCGAGCAACAGGATCGCCCCTTGCCGGGCGATCAACGGGTCCGCGACCGGGCTGGCGGCGAGCCACTGCACCAATTGCTCCTGGCGCGGGTCGAGGGTGTGTTGGCCCGCGGTGCCCAGCAGCCGTCGGCTGGCCTCGGCGTGGCTGCCCAGCGTGTCTTTCAGCCATTGCTCATCAGGCACATCCAGCACCAGGCAGCGACTGCCTTGTGCGCTGTCGCACGCATGGTGAGCACCGGCAGGGATCACCATGACGTGCTGCTGGCGTAACAGGCTGGCGCGGCCCTCGATTTCAACATCGAGGGCGCCGGACACATTGATCACCACTTGCGCATGGTCGTGGACGTGAGCAATCACGTCTTCACGGTAGTGGCGCAGCGAAAGAATGTGCCCCATGCCGACCTCTGATCAGTGCCGCCAGAAGGCCGGGATGCACAACACGAACACGGTAATGATCTCCAGTCGCCCCAGCAGCATGCCCAGCGACAAGATCCACTTGGCTGCATCGGGCAGGCTGGCGAAGTTGCCGGACGGGCCAATGGTTTCGCCCAGCCCCGGCCCCACGCCGGACACCGTGCTGGCTGCGCCGGTCAAGGCGGTCATCCAGTCCAGCCCCAGCAGCGACAGCGCCAGTGCAATCACGCAGATGGTGATGGCAAAGAAGAACGAAAACGTCAGAATCGAGCGCACGATTTCTTCGTCGAGCCGATGGCCGTTGTATTTCTGTTTGATGACGGCGCGCGGGTGAATCAACTGATTAAGGTTGGCCTTGAGCAGGATGTACGCAACCTGAAAGCGGAAGATTTTGATGCCGCCCGCTGTCGAGCCGGAACAGCCGCCGATGAAGCCCAGATAGAAAAACAGCATCAGGGAGAAATTGCCCCACAGGCTGTAGTCGCCCAGCGCAAAACCGGTGGTCGTGACCACTGACGTCACGTTCAGCGCCACGTGACGGAACGCGTCCCACCACGGCATGTGGGTGGTCCACCACAGCCACGCACTGAGCACCAGCCAAGTCACCACCAACAGGCCGAGCAGGCCTTGCACTTGCTGGTCCTTGATCAATGCCTTGCGGTGACCGCGCAGTGTGGCGACATAGAGCGTAAACGGCAGGCTGCCCATGATCATGACGCCGATGGCCACCCAGTGCACCGCCGGTTGCGACCATTTGGCCAGCGACTGATCGGAGGTCGAGAACCCGCCGGTGGAAATGGCGGACATGGCATGGTTGATCGCATCGAACACGCTCATCCCGGCCCACCAGAATGCGAGGCTGCCGATGATCGTAATGCCGACGTAGGTCGCCACAATCAGGCGCGCCACCATGTGGGAACGCGGCATGACTTTTTCGGAGCGGTCCGAGGATTCGGTCTGGAACAGGCGCATGCCACCGATGCGCAGCAACGGCAAGATCGCTACCGCCATGCCGATAAACCCGATGCCGCCGAGCCAGTGCAGCATGGAACGCCACATCAGAATGCCGGGGGACATGGTGTCCAGGCCGCTCAGGACGGTGGAGCCGGTGGCGGTGATGCCGGACATGCTTTCGAAGAACGAGTCGGTGTAACTGATGTGCTGGGTGAGCAAAAACGGCAGCGCGGCAAAGATGCACACGATGACCCAACTCGACACCGTCAGCAGGTACATGTCACGCGGGCGCAGGTGCACTTGCTCGGGACGACCCGGCAGTACCAGCGCAAGACCGGCGACGAAGGTAATCAGGCTGGCCCACAGAAAGGACGGCAGATCGCCCAGATGGTCATAAATGACCAGGGTGAGCATGGGCACGGCCATGCTGATTGCCAACGTAATCAGGAAGATGCCGATTACAAAACCGATGATGCGTAGAGTCGGCAACGCCATGAAGTCAGCTCGGGCATGAAAGAGGGGCGCCATTCTACCTGTGGGTCTGGCTATGTAAACCGCCAGACGTTGAGGAGATACCGTTAGAATAGCCGCACATTTTCTTCAGGAGGTGGCCAATGGAGGCTCTCGACGCTTTGCTCAATCGTGTTTCTGCCCCGCGCCTGGTTGAACCGGGGCCCACGGCCGAGCAACGTGACGTACTGTTTGCGGCCGCCCTGCGCGCGCCGGATCATGGGCAATTGCGCCCTTATCGGTTTTTGAGCATCGAAGGCCAGGCGCGCAACCGTTTGGGTGAGGTTCTGGCGCAGGCCGTGCAGGCCCAGGGTGGCGAAGTGACCGAGGCTGCGCTGGATAAAGCACGTGCCATGCCGCTGCGTGCGCCGTTGGTAGTGGTGGTGATTGCACGCTTGCAGGATCACTTCAAAGTGCCCAAAACCGAGCAGTTGATTACCGCTGGCTGTGCGGCGCACGCCATTGAGCTGGCGGCCTATGCTCAAGGCATTGGCGCTGTGTGGCGCACGGGCGAGTTGTCCCATGCCCCGTTGGTCACCGCCGCGTTGGGCTTGCAAGCAGGCGAAGAAATTATCGCGTTCCTCTACCTGGGCACACCGCTTAAAGAAATGCGCGATGCGCCCAAGGTCGATACGGCCGACTACGTCCAGGTGTGGTCAGCTGCCAACTGATCGCCAGCCCCCTCGCTGAGGGGCGGCGCAGGGCTGCGTCACAGGTTGCCGTCGGGGATGAGCGGCAACTCCAGCGTGGCGATAAACCCGCCTTCGGGATGGTTGGCCACCATCAGTCTTCCGCCATGGCGTTCGGCGGCGCGCCGCGCGATGGCCAGTCCAAGGCCATGGCCGGCGGCCGCCTGACCGGGCGCGCGAAAGAACGGCTCGCCCAGTTGTGCCAGGTGCTCGGGTGCTACCCCCGGGCCGTGATCGCGCACGCTCACGTTGATGTGTTCCCCTTCCCGATACGCCCTCAACTCAATCGGCTGGCCGGGCGGATTGAAGCGTTGCGCGTTACGCAGCAGGTTATCCACCGCGCGCTCAATCATGGTGGGCCAGCCTGTCAGGCTCAGCCCCGGCTCGGCCGCCACCTCAACCCGTTGCTCCGGTGCGCTCAGCGCCGCGTCTTTTTGCAGATTGTGCAGCAAGGGGTTGAGGTCAACGTGCTCGGCACTGGCCTGATCGGCGTCGACCCGGGCCAGCGTCAGGATTTCACTGATCAGGGACTCCAGCCGGTCACATTCACGGGTCAGGCGTGGCCATAGCTTTTCGCGTTCTTCGGGGCCCGCGCGTTCAGCCAGCGCCAATGCGATGCGCAAGCGCGCCAAGGGTGAACGCAGCTCGTGGGACACGTCGCGCAGCAGTTGACGCTGGCTGCTGATCAAACTTTGCAGGCGCGCGCCCATGCGGTTGAAGTCGGTGGCCAGTACGCCAAACTCGTCGCGCCGCGAAGCCAGTCGCGCCAGGCTGTTCTGCTGGTAGGTGGTTTGCCCCAAGTCATGCACGGCCACGCGCAGGCGGCTGAGCGGGCGGGTGATGGACAGGGTCACCAGCAGGCTGAAGAGGGTCAGCACCACCAGCGCAATGCCCAGCGCACTCAGCGGCCAGATCAGGCTTTGACGGTGCCAGGCGTCCAGTTCGGGGTGCGGGATGCGGTAAATCAGCAGGTACGTGTCGGCCGTTTGCGGGCTGGTGTATTCGACGGTCAGGCGACGCCATGGCAGCGGGTCTTCGCCCGGATGCTGGCGAGCCTCCCAGGCAGCCGCCCGGCGCGGGAAGGTGCCGCGCACCACGGGGTCGCCGCTTTCGTTGAGCACCTGCACGTCAATGTGATAGCGGCGCTTGCGCCGCTCAAGAAATTGCTGGGCAGCGTCTGCGCCCTGGGTTTCATAGCGCTGGGTCCATTCCTGAGCCAGATTTGAAATGCCGGGGTGACGGCTCAAAATCCACGCGTCCTGGTTGAGCATATGCCCCAGCAAGAGTGACAGCCCGGCGACCAAGGCTATCGCCAGCCAAAAGCTGGCTAAAATGCGCCAAAACAGTGATCGCACGGTAGGTCCTCATCGTGACGTGAGTGAAACGCGCAAAGCCCAACGGCTGGGGGGCCGTTGGGCTTGGCAAGTGCGCGGATTATTGCGCTTTTTGGTCTTTCTGTGCTTTCCAGTCTTTGAACTCTTTCCACTCAGCCTTGCGTTCGGCGCGCTGCTTTTGCATCTCGTCGAAGCGTTTTTGCTGTTCTGGCTTGAGCAGGGCACGAATGTCTTTCTGGGTTTTTTCGTGCCTGGCTGCGATTTCGTCTTTCAGCGCTTTTTGATCAGCGGCTGGCAGTTTTTCCAGGTATTTGTCGACCAACTGCTTGCGTTCGTGCATTTGCTCGCCCATCAGCTTGCCGATTTGCTGGCGCTGTTCGCGGGTCAAGTCCAGTTGGCTGTAAGGTGCGTCGCCGCGACCATGGTGTTCACCGCCGTGACGTGGCCCCATTGGGCCTTCGCCACCGGGCATGGCCATTGCGACGGTTGGCAGTGCTGCAGCAAACATCAAAGCAATAAGCGTCTTACGCATGGTGTGTCTCCTTTTAGTACGTTCCGGTGAATCCGGATGCGCTCAGTTTAGGGAGATCAAGGTCAAGCGCTGTCAGCCAAGCGTAAAGCTTGAGTAAAGAGGGGGTTGCGTCGGGTTTACACAGGCGCGTCAAGCGCTATAGAAATACCCGCGGCTGCGCAGCGCCACAATGCGCGGGCGTCCGTCGGGGTGCGGGCCGATCTTCTTGCGCAGGTTGCTGACATGCATGTCCAGGCTGCGGTCATACAGCGTCAGTTTGCGGCCCAGCGCCAGTTGCGCCAGTTCCTGCTTGTCCAGCGGCTCACCCGGCTGGCGCAACAGGGCTTCGAGGATGCGGCTTTCGGAGACGGTCAGGGTGATGTCATGTTGGTTGATGGTGACCACGCCGCGCATCGGGCTGAAGCACAGGTCGCCCAGCTCCATCTGGCTCGACGCGGGCGCCGGGTGGCTGCGGCGCAGCACGGCACGCAGGCGCGCGGTCAGTTCCCGTGGGTCGCACGGCTTGGCCAGGTAGTCATCGGCCCCCAGTTCCAGCCCCAGAATGCGGTCCAGCGGCTCGCCCCGGGCCGAAAGCATCAGCACCGGCAAGTCGGGATGGTCGTTGCGCAATTGTTTGAGCAGCTCCAGGCCGCTGCCGTCGGGCAGCATGACATCCAGGACCACGGCGTCAGGGCTTGATTCGCTCAACGCCTTGCGTGCGCTCAAACCATCGTGGCAGGCGCGCACGTGAAAACCTTCCTGGCTCAGCCAACTGGTCAGGAGTTCACACAACTCCTGGTCATCATCTATCAGTAACAGGTCGCTCATGACTCACTCTATTTATAGCCATTGCCGACGCTGTTTACGTCCGCCGCCGGCGAAGATACCGCAGAGTAGGGCCAATAGGGCAACTGCGCCACCAATCACAAACCACTGTTGCGAATCAGTCAGCAGTTTAAAACCGGGGTTGGAGGCGGTTTTGTCGAGCTGCTGCCGGAGCTGCTGGTTTTCCTTGCGCAGTTGCGCCAGTTGGCTGCTTTCGCGGGAGGCGTCGGCATTTTTCAGGGCCTGACTCAGCTCGCCGCGCAGGCGTTCACTGTCGTCCAGGCGCTGTTGCAAGTCAGTGATGCGCGCGCCAGCACTCAATGAGAGCGGCACGGAATTATCGGGGGCGGGAGCGTCTTCAGCTTGGGCGAGGTGGCCCAGCGAGAACATGATCAACAGCACACACAGCAAACCTTGGCGCATCGCAACTCCTCATTCCTGACGGGATTCGGAGAGGTTGTCGGCCGTTGATCGGGAATAATGAGGCGAGAAACATGCAGCGAGCCGCGAAGGCGGCTTCGCTGCATATCAGGTTTAAGGCAGGACTTGCTTGAACGGTTTGACGATCACATGGGCGTAGACGCCCGCTGCGATGTACGGATCGGCGTCGGCCCACGCCTGCGCGGCGCTCAGCGAGTCGAACTCGGCGACAATCAGGCTGCCGCTGAAGCCGGCCGCGCCCGGATCATTGCTGTCGATGGCCGGGTGCGGGCCAGCCAGGATCACCCGGCCTTCATTTTTGAGTTGCTGCAAGCGCTCAAGGTGCGCCGGGCGAGCCGCCAGACGTGCTTCAAGGGAGTTGGCGACATCAGTGGCAATGATTGCGTAGAGCATGTCAATCCTCGGTTTTGGAGGTTGGAGTGTCGGAATCATGCAGGTGGCGCGACAGGTAAATGCCCTGACCTACCAGGAACAGCACGGTCAGGCCGAGGCTGCCGAAGACTTTGAAGTCGACCCAGATGCTCTGAAAGGTGAACGCCACGAACAGGTTGGCGGCGCCGCAGAACACAAAGAAGGCGATCCACGCCAGGTTCAGGCGTGTCCACACCGCATCCGGCAGGGTCAGGGCGTGGCCCATGACGCGTTTGATCAGCAGGGTGTTGCCAATAAAGTGGCTACCGGCAAACACCAGGGCAAACAGCCAGTTCACCACGGGCGCTTTCCATTTGAGGAAGGTCTCGCTGTGGAACGCCAGCGTCAGGCTGCCGAATACCAGGCAGGCAATCAGCGTCAGCCATTGGCTTTTTTCGAGTTTGCGTTGTTTGAAAAACAGAATGCCGTACACCACCACAGAGCTGGCGATCAGCATGGCGGTCGCGCTGAAAATGCCGCCGAAGGTCAGGCTATGGCCGGCGATCTCGACGATGCGGGGTTCGATTTTGTAGACGATGAAAAACAGGAGCAGCGGGATGAAGTCGATGAATTGTTTCACAGTGGCAGCCAGAAGCAGGATGTGGCGGCATAATAACAAACATCAATGACAGCGAAAGCGTCAGCTAGAGGTTATTAAATTCCCGTGGAAATTGACTTGCATTGCCATAGCACAGCGTCGGACGGCGCTTTGGCGCCTGCGGTTCTGGTGGCGCGTGCGTACGAGAAAGGTGTGCGAGTCCTGGCCCTGACCGATCACGACACACTTGAGGGCCTTGATGAGGCCCGCACAGCGGCTCAGGCGCTGAACATGCAGCTGGTAAACGGCGTTGAACTGTCCTGCACCTGGGGCGGCGCCACGATTCATGTGTTGGGTTACGGTTTTGACGTGCAGGCCCCGGCGCTGGTGCAGGCCATTGCGGCGCTCCATGAAGGTCGTTGGCTGCGCGCCGAAGAGATCAGCCGCAAGCTGGCCCTTAAAGGTATGCCCGGCGCCCTCGAAGGCGCCCGCGCCATTCAGGCGGCGCTGGGTGACAGCGGTAATGCCCCGGCACGTCCGCATTTCGCTGATTTTCTGGTGGGCGCCGGTTACGTCAAGGACCGCGCCGAAGCGTTTCGCAAATGGCTGGGCGCGGGCAAGTTGGGCGACGTCAAGCAGCATTGGCCGACCCTGGAAGAGACCGTGGGCACTTTGCGGGCAGCCGGGGCCTGGGTCAGCCTGGCGCACCCCTCGCACTACGATTTCACCCGCAGCAAGCGTCGGCGTCTGATTGGCGACTATATTCAAGCGGGAGGTCACGCCATCGAGGTGGTCAATGGCTATCAACCTGCTGATCAAGTGGGCAGCCTGGCGATTCTCGCCCGTGAGTTCGGTTTGCTGGTGACGGCCGGCAGCGATTTTCATGGCCCGGGAGGCTGGTCCGAGATTGGCGAATACCGCCCGCTACCGGACGACCTGCCGCCTTTGTGGTCCCGTTTCAAACTGGACCCGCCCACAGCCAACGTCTGAACAGGTACACAACGTGAGTCAATTTTTCCATATTCATCCGGAGAATCCTCAGCCGCGTCTGATCAAACAGGCGGTCGAGATCATTAAAAAAGGCGGTGTGGTGATTTACCCCACCGATTCGTCCTACGCGGTCGGTTGCCAGATGGGCGACAAGCATGCGATCGAACGCATCAAGCGCCTGCGTAATCTGGACGACAAGCACAACTTCACTTTGATGTGCAGCGACCTGTCGCAACTGGGCCTGTTCGCCAAGGTCGATACCGGCACGTTCCGGTTGCTCAAGGCCCATACGCCGGGGCCGTACACCTTCATTCTCAACGCCACCCGTGAGGTGCCGCGCCTGCTGCTGCACCCCAAGCGGCGTACCATCGGCATGCGCGTGCCCAGCCATCCGCTGGCCTTGGCCCTGCTGGCTGAACTGGACGAGCCGTTGATGAGTGTGACGTTGATTCTGCCGGGTGAAACCGAGCCGATGGAAGACCCGTACGAAATCCGCGATGCGCTGGAAAAACAGGTCGACCTGATCATTGATGGCGGTTTCGGTGGGCACAAAGCCAGCACCGTGATCAGTCTGGTGGACGACGAGCCGCAGGTGGTACGGGTCGGCTGCGGTGATCCGACGCCCTTTATGGTCGAGGCCTGATGTCTGACGTTGAAGTGATTGAACCGGTAGACCCGCAAGCCGATGCGCAGCAAGAGCTGCCGTTCGCCATGGTCTACGGCCAGGCCGTCATTGAAATGCCGCAAGACCTGTACATCCCCCCGGATGCGCTGGAGGTGTTTCTCGACGCGTTCGAAGGCCCGCTCGACTTGCTGCTGTACCTGATCCGCAAACAGAACATCGACATCCTCGACATCCCGGTGGCGGAAATCACTCGCCAGTACATGGGCTATGTCGAGCTGATGAAGACCGTGCGCCTGGAGTTGGCCGCCGAATATCTGGTGATGGCAGCCATGCTGGCCGAAATCAAGTCGCGCATGCTGCTGCCGCGTTCGGCCGAGGTGGAAGAGGATGAGGGCGATCCGCGTGCCGAACTGATTCGTCGCTTGCAGCAGTACGAGCGTTTCAAAGCCGCGGCCGAAGGCATTGATGGCCTTGAGCGGGTAGGGCGCGACGTGTTTGTGCCCAAGCTTGATGCCCCCCAGGCCCGGGCGCGCAAGCTGGTGCCGGACGTGGCGCTTGAAGAGTTGTTGATGTCGATGGCCGAGGTGCTGCGCCGCACTGACATGTTTGAAAGCCATCAGGTCAGCCGCGAGGCCCTGTCCACCCGCGAGCGCATGAGCGATGTACTGGAACGCCTGAAGGGTGGTGGCTTTGTGCCCTTTGTCGAGTTGTTTACAGCGGAAGAAGGGCGTTTGGGGGTGGTGGTAACGTTTATGGCCATCCTGGAGCTGGTCAAGGAGTCCTTGATCGAGTTGGTGCAAAACGAGCCCTACGCGGCGATCCATGTGCGGGCGCGAGCCGAATAAAGAGCTGAAACCATGAATTTGACTGATCCCCGCGAGCTGGCCCCGTTGCTGGAGGCGTTTCTGTTGGCCTCGGGCAAGCCGCAAAGCCTTGAGCGTTTGTTTGAGCTGTTTGAAGAAGGCGAGCGCCCAGAGCCGCCGGTGTTCAAAAAAGCGCTGGAACTGCTGCGCAAATCCTGCGACGGCCGCTCTTTTGAACTCAAAGAGGTGGCGTCCGGTTACCGCCTGCAAATCCGCGACACGTTTTCGCCTTGGGTCGGGCGATTGTGGGAAGAGCGGCCGCAGCGTTACTCCCGCGCCATGCTCGAAACCATGGCGCTGATTGCCTATCGCCAACCGATCACCCGTGGCGAGATCGAAGACGTGCGGGGTGTGGCGGTCAATAGCCACATCGTCAAAACCCTGCTCGAGCGTGAGTGGATTCGCGTGGTGGGTTATCGCGAAGTGCCGGGCCGTCCTGCGATGTTTGCCACCACCAAGGCATTTCTCGACCACTTCAACTTGAAAAACCTCGACGACCTGCCGCCGCTGGCCGAATTGCGCGAGCTGGAGCCCGACCCGATTCTCGATTTCGACGATGCGCCTGTGCCCGAGCACATTCAGGCATTGGCGGACGAAAGTGCCGAGCCCGAGGAGCCAAAGGACGAAACCAGCTTCCGTACCTTGCTGACGGAACTGGACTCCATGGAGGAAGGTCTGAAAATCGACTTTGACGACTTGCTGCGTGAGGACCTGGCCAAAGAGGCGTTCACGCCTGACGGTGCGGTTGAGCCTCAAACCGCACCCGCCCTGCAGCCAAGCGATGCCGAGCAGGCGCGCAGCCAGTTGCTGGCGGCGGTGGCGGCGCTGGAGTTGCCGCCCGCGCTGAGCGACGAAGAGGCCGAAGCGAGGGCGCTGGCCGACGCCATCGAGCAGGAGCGTCTCGAACGCGAAGAGTGATCCGGCCTCGCGCCCGCACGTTCTCACCGACAACACGTAACGGGAGCACAGCTGATGAGTTCAATCAAAGATCCCTGCATCGGCGTCTGCAAGTTCTGCGAGGACGTCTGTATCGGTTGCGGACGCACCCAGCGTGAAATCAAGGCCTGGAAAAAGCTCGACAAAGACGAAAAGCGAGCCGTGCTGGCGCAAGCCGACCTGCGTTTGCTCACGCTTGACGCCACCGGCCGGCGGAAAAAGAAATAGACCGGGCAGAACAGGCCCGGCCTTTGATGCGAAACACGCAAGATCAGCGTATGATTCGCGACCCTTTGGCGCGCAGTCGTGTGCCAAGGCCCATTTTCAACACTTCAGGCGCCCGCCTGAATTGACACACCGGGAGGTGCCCAGATGAGTGATTTAACCCCTAAAGACGACCAGGAAATTGGCCCAGCAGGCGAGAAACTGCAAAAAGTCCTCGCCCGTATTGGCGTCGGTTCGCGCCGCGATGTAGAGGCCTGGATCAGCCAGGGCCGGATCAAGGTCAATGGCAAGGATGCAACGCTGGGTTTGCGCGTTGACCTGCATGACGCCATTTCCATCGATGGCAAAGTGATCAAGCGCGAAGAGGCCGCCGAATCGGTGCGCCGCGTGATCATGTACAACAAGCCCGATGGCGAGATCTGCACCCGTGACGACCCGGAAGGCCGTCCAACCGTGTTCGACAAGCTGCCGCGCCCTAAAGAAGGCCGCTGGATCAACATCGGCCGTCTCGACATCAATACCACCGGCTTGCTGATGTTCACCACTGACGGTGAGCTGGCCAACCGCCTGATGCACCCGTCCTACGAAATGGACCGTGAATACGCGGTACGTGTGCGTGGTGAAGTGGATGACGAGATGATCGAACGCCTCAAGGCGGGCGTGGTGCTGGAAGACGGCCCGGCGCGTTTTACCGACATCAAGCAGGCACCGGGCGGCGAAGGTTTCAACCACTGGTACCACTGCGTGGTGATGGAAGGCCGCAACCGTGAAGTGCGTCGTCTGTGGGAATCCCAGGGGCTGGTGGTCAGCCGCCTGAAGCGCGTGCGTTTCGGTCCGGTGTTCCTGAACTCGGACTTGCCGATGGGTCGCTGGCGTGAAATGAGTCAGTACGAGGTGGATATCCTCAGTGCTGAAGTCGGCCTCACGCCGGTGGCCATGCCTGAGATGAACGCCAAGAGCAAAGACAAGCTTGAGCGTATGCAGCGTAAGTCGTCGCGTCCTGTGGCACGCGCTGATCGTGTTGCCCGTACCTTGCGCCCTGCCAACGGTGAGCCTGCAGCCCCGCGTCCTGCGCGTCAGCCGCACATTGAAGGCGAGCGTCCGGGTCGCCCGGCCCGTGACGAGGCCGCGCGTCCTGCACGCAAGCCTGCCGGTCGCACGGACCGTGTGCCGGCCGGTCGCGGTGCGCCGGTTGCCGAGCGCCCGAGCGAAGTGAACAAGCGCCCGACCAAGCCGTCCCGTCAGGGGCCAAAGCTGGTTGACGATGCGCCGTCCGGCAAGCGTCGTGGCGCACCGGCAGGTTCCGGTCAGCGCCCTGGCTTCGGTCGTCGCAAGCCGCAATAAGCGTTTAACGCTGTTAAAAAAACGCCAACCTTCGGGTTGGCGTTTTTTTTTGCCTGCCCACGTCGTTCCGTGGGGGCATTGTGGTCGCGGCGTTGAAGCGCCCACGCAACGCCCGGTAATCATTGAAAATCAATGAATTAGGCCTGCGGCAATCGGTCGCTGAGCACCGCAGGGCGTTTAGGGTGGCAAAAAAACGTTACAAAGCGTCAAGTAAACGTGACGTTCTGCGCCGTTTATCGCCCTCGGCCGTGAATTATTCGGTTTGTGTATAGAAAATGTTCCGCGTTTTACAGATTTGTGACGTTTGAGGCCGCATCTGCGGCTTGTTTCGTGTTGCAAGCGGCGGTGTGATGGGATCTTGCCTTCGAGCAGGTGTACAATGCGCGGCGTTTTACCTGTGACTCAATTGCGTACCCGCGCATTTTGCGCTGCTCGGCGATGTGCTGATTGGCCAAAACCTCAAGGCAAACCCGCCTTGTAAACTCCGCAATGCCATAAGCATTGCGGGTTCGATTCCGTCACAGATAAAAACAAACAGGTGACGCATGACTCGTGAAACAACCTTGGATTCCTGGCGCCTGCGCTGGGGTTTGATTTGTGTTGTAGACCCTTCGATCACTGCCGGTGCTCAAGCGAAAACGCACTGAACGACATCAAACCTTGTGTGGGACCCTTTTCAATGAGTGGACAAACCTCGCATTCGGGCGAGCTTAAACGCGGCCTGAAAAATCGTCATATCCAACTGATCGCCCTCGGTGGCGCGATTGGTACAGGCCTGTTCCTCGGCTCGGCCGGGGTCCTGAAATCGGCGGGCCCGTCGATGATTCTGGGCTATGCGATCTGCGGCTTTATTGCCTTCATGATCATGCGCCAACTGGGCGAAATGATCGTCGAAGAACCGGTAGCCGGTTCTTTCAGCCACTTTGCACACAAATACTGGGGCGGTTTCGCCGGCTTCATGTCGGGCTGGAACTGCTGGGTGCTGTACATTCTGGTGGGCATGTCGGAGCTGACTGCGGTCGGTAAATACGTGCACTACTGGTGGCCCGAGATCCCGACCTGGGCCTCGGCGGCGGCGTTTTTCGTGCTGATCAACGTCATCAACCTGACCAACGTCAAAGTCTTTGGCGAGGCTGAATTCTGGTTCGCCATCATCAAGGTCGTGGCCATTGTCGGCATGATCGCGCTGGGCAGCTATTTGCTGGTCAGTGGCAGCGGCGGCCCGCAAGCGTCGGTCAGCAACCTGTGGGAGCACGGTGGCTTCTTCCCCAATGGCACCACCGGTCTGGTGATGGCCATGGCGTTCATCATGTTCTCTTTCGGCGGGCTCGAAATGCTCGGTTTCACCGCCGCTGAAGCCGACAAGCCGCGCACCGTGATCCCTAAAGCGATCAATCAGGTGATTTACCGCATCCTGATTTTCTACATCGGTGCCCTGGTGGTGCTGTTGTCCCTGACGCCGTGGGATTCGCTGCTTGAAACCCTGAACGCCGGTGGCGACAGCTACAGCAGCAGCCCGTTTGTGCAAGTGTTCTCGATGCTGGGCAGCAACACCGCGGCACACATCCTCAACTTTGTGGTCTTGACCGCAGCGTTGTCGGTGTACAACAGCGGCACGTACTGCAACAGCCGCATGCTATTGGGTATGGCCCAGCAAGGTGACGCGCCAAAAGTACTGTCCAAAATCGACAAGCGTGGCGTGCCGGTGAACTCGATTCTGGCGTCGGCGGCGGTCACGGTTATCGCGGTGCTGCTTAACTACCTGATGCCCCACGACGCCCTGGAACTGCTGATGTCGTTGGTGGTTGCCACCCTGGTGATTAACTGGGCGATGATCAGCTTCTCCCATGTCAAGTTCCGCCAGCACATGAACAAAACGGCGCAAACCCCGTTGTTCAAGGCCCTGTGGTACCCCTACGGCAACTACATTTGCCTGGCGTTCGTGGCGTTCATCCTGGTCATCATGCTGATGATCCCCGGCATCCGCGTGTCGGTTTACGCGATCCCGGTGTGGGTGATCTTCATGTGGGTCTGCTACCTGATCAAGAGCAAGCGCGAGGTACACGCCTCGGCAGCCGCTTACAGTTCAGCCAAATAAG
Source organism: Pseudomonas lundensis (assembly GCF_015377145.2). NCBI lineage: Bacteria > Pseudomonadati > Pseudomonadota > Gammaproteobacteria > Pseudomonadales > Pseudomonadaceae > Pseudomonas > Pseudomonas lundensis. Next base: position 3,169,686 of record NZ_CP062158.2, on the reverse strand, counting down.
CTGAGCGGTTGGTCATGACAAACCCGGCCATTGCGCCGGGTTTGTCGTTTGTGGGGTATCCTGCACGCCCTGATCAAGGACCCTTTTTAATGCTGGTCATCTCCAACAACGTCCACATCCCCGACGCCGAGATCGAACTCACGGCCATCCGCGCCCAAGGGGCGGGCGGGCAGAACGTCAACAAAGTTTCAAGCGCCATGCACCTGCGCTTCGACATCCCCAACTCGTCCTTGCCGCCGTTCTACAAAGAGCGGTTGCTGGCGCTGCGTGACAGTCGGATTACCGGCGATGGCGTGTTGATTATCAAGGCGCAGCAATACCGCACCCAGGAGCAAAACCGCGCCGATGCCCTTGAGCGGTTGCTTGAGCTGATCGTCAGTGCGACCAAGGTTGAGAAAAAGCGTCGCCCGACCAAGCCGACGTTGGGGTCAAAAACCCGTCGGCTGGAGTCCAAGAGCAAGCGCGGCAACCTAAAGGCGGGGCGCGGCAAAGTGGATTTCTAGGTGCTGCGCGTCAGCGACTGCGTGCCTGCCGGTACAAATACAGGCTGAGCATCAGCCCGCTGAACGCTGCCAGCGCGGCAAACAGGAAGATGGACGCAAAGCCGAAACCGGCCGCTACCGCGCCCACCAGCGGTCCGGTAATGCCCAGTGACAAGTCGATGAACAGCGAATAAGCCCCGACGGCCGCACCGCGACTGGAAGCAGGCACCAGGTTCACCGCTTCGACGCCCAAGGCCGGGAACACCAGCGAAAAGCCAAACCCGCTCAGCGCCGCGCCAGCCAGTGCCAGTTGCGGATTTGGCGCCAGCCACAGCAGCAGCAAGCCCACGGTTTCGACGCTCAGGCAGGCGATCGCTACTCGAAAGCCGCCCAGGCGATTGATCATGTTGCCGAACAGCAGTCGCGCGCCGATAAAGCTGGCACCGAACAGGCTCAGGCACAGGACGGCGTTTTCCCAGTGTTGGGTCGCGTAATACAGGGTGATGAACGTGGCGATGGTGCCAAAGCCGATGGAGCCCAGTGCCAGCCCGGTGCCGTGCGGCAGCACCCGGCCCAGCACATGCAGGAACGGCAGGCGCACGCCACTGACAATCGGCGCGGCCAGTTTGGGCCACGCCAGCAGCAGCCCCAGCGCGGCCAGGGCGATGATGCTGGCGCCCATGCTCCACATGCCCCAGTGGTTGACCATCATCACCCCCAAGGGTGCGCCGACGGCGATTGCGCCATAGCTGGCGATGCCGTTCCAGGAAATCACCTTGGCGGTGTTCTGCGCACCGACGCGGCCAATGCCCCAGCCGATGGAGCCCGAACCCACCAGGCTTTCAGCGCTGCCCAATACCAATCGCCCGATCAGCAGGCTGGCAAGGCTCAGTGCAGGCATGGCCGACAGCCAGCTGGACACCAGCATAAAAACGCCGCTCAGCCCGCACCCGGCCAGGCCATACATGACGGCACGTTTGCTGCCCAGGTTGTCGATGATGCGGCTGGCGTAAGGGCGGCTGAGCAGTGTCGCCAGGTATTGCACGCTGATTACCAGCCCGGCGATGACCGTGCCGTAACCCAAGTGGTTGTGCACGTAACCGGGCAAAACCGCCAGCGGGATGCCGATGTTCAGATAGCCAATAAAGGTAAACAGAACGATGGACACCACCTGCAGGGTGATCGCCAGTGGACGTTGTTCGGTCATGGGGCAGGTCCTGCGGGGTTAGAGCGGTGCAACCAGGCGGGTTGCGATCAGGGCGGCCAGGGCGTTTTCCCGGGTGCCGAACCGCTGGAGCAGGGTGGCTTGTTTTTCCGGTGTGAGGCGATCCCACAGCACGATCATTTGCTCGGCGGTGCCGATCAGTACGCTGGCCTGGGTGTCGTCGAAAGAGTCAGTCACGCTGTAATCCGGGGGAGTAAAAAGGTGGGGCGATTGTGTCAGGCGGTATGAAAAGCCGAAAGCTTTTCGCACCGCCTGAGTGCTAACCGTCAGTCTTCGCTGTCGGCCTTGAGGCTTTCAGGGGCCTCGTCCAGTGCGGGGTTTTCGCCACTGGTGTGTTGCGGGGTTGGCTGCTGAGTTTCATGCAGGCTTGGGAAGGGGAGGTTTGGGATTTCGTGCATCGTCGCGCTCCTCGCAAGGTGTGTTTTTAAATCGCTGGGTACATCCGCGCTTTTAAAAAGCTAGGGCAGGATACATGACCGGGTGTGACAATTTGTCTTTTTTTGTGTCTGGCGGGGGTGTGTGGCGAACTTTTCATCGTGCTGTTGTCGTGCATCTGCCGGAACGGACGCGGCCGTCCCGGCAGATTACGGCGTCAGTGCGTGCAGACCTGCGCGATGGCTTTGGCCAGCAGGCCCAGGCGCGTGCCGTCGACCCCGGCCATGTTGGCGCGGCCGGACCCGACCATGTACACACTGTGCTTCTCGCGCAGCAATTGCACTTGATCGGCACTCAATCCAGTGTAGGAAAACATCCCGCGCTGTTGAGTGATATGAGCAAAGTGCTCGGCCAGGCCAAACGGCGTCAGTGCCTCCACCAAGCCGCTGCGCAGTTGCGCGATACGGCTGCGCATGGCTTCGACTTCGCTGGCCCACAGGTGCTTGAGTTGCTCATCACCTAAAATGGTCGCCACCACCGCAGCGCCATGGTCCGGCGGGTTGGACCACAGGTTGCGCGCCAAATAGGCCAATTGACTGCGGATGTCCGTCAGTTTCTCGGCGTCACTGGCGCAGACGATCAGCGCACCCACACGTTCGCGGTACAGGCCGAAGTTTTTCGAGCAGGAGCTGGTGATCAGCAATTCAGGCAGTTCGCGAGCAAATAGGCGTGTGGACCACGCGTCCTGCTCCAGACCGTCACCGAAGCCCTGATACGCGAAGTCGATCAGCGGCAACAACTCACGCCGCTTGACGACGTCCAGTACCTGATGCCAATCGTCTTGCGACAGATCGAAGCCGGTGGGGTTGTGGCAACAGGCGTGCAACAGCACCACGTCACCTTTGGGCGCCTGTTCCAGCGCCGCCAGCATGGCGGCTACGTTCAGCGTGTTGTCGCTGCCCACATACGGGTAGTGGCTGATCTTCAGCCCTGCCGCGGCAAAGATGGTTTCGTGGATCGGCCAGGTCGGGTCGCTCAACCAGATGCCGCGCCCCGGCAAGCACTGTGCAATGAAGTCAGCACTCAAGCGCAACGCGCCAGTGCCGCCCGGGGTTTGGGTGGCCCCCGCACGTTTGGCGCTTAACAGGGGCGAATCGGCGCCCAGCACCAGTTCGCTGATCAGTTGGCCAAAACGGCTGTCGCCATGCCCGCCGATGTAGGTTTTGGTCTGCTGCTGGTCCACCAGGCGCTGTTCTGCCTGTTTGACCGACTGCAAAATCGGCGTCAGGCCGTTGGCGTCCTTGTACACGCCCACGCCCAAGTCGAACTTGTCCGGGTTGGTGTCCTGATTGTAGGCGTCCATCAGGCCCAGAATCGGGTCGCCCGGCACCCGGCCAATGGCCGCGAAGTGCTTCACTTGCGACCTTCAGCGGTGCTGGCCACTTCGTCAGTGCGCGCGGCCATGATGAAGTCATTGCGGTGCAGGCCCTTGATGCTGTGGCTCCACCAGGTCACGGTCACTTTGCCCCATTCCGTCAGCAGGCCCGGGTGATGGCCTTCAGCTTCGGAGATCTCGCCGACGGCATTGGTGAACGCCAGGGCGAACTTGAAGTTTTTGAACAGAAAGACCTTTTCCAGCTGCATCACGCCGTCGCGAACTTCGATGTTCCAGTCCGGGATCTGTTTGATCAGTACCGGCAGTTCTTCGTCGCTGACCTGTGGGGCATCGGCGCGGCAGGCTTCGCAGTGGGCTTGGTTCAGTGCGTTCATGGTGTGTTCCTGAAGTCAGTTTTTCTTATGTGTACAAAGAGAAGTCGTAAAGGCGTGCGTCACGCGGCCTTGGGTTTAGGCGGGAACTTGGGCGCATGCAGGCCCAGTGCCATGCCTTTTTCAACCATGCCCATGATGTCTTCGTGGGCCAGGTCGAACAGTCGCTTCAAATCAGGCAGCACAAAATACAGGGGCTGCAGGATGTCGATGCGGTAAGGCGTGCGCATGGCTTCCAGCGGGTCGAAGGTTTGATGTTCCGGTTCTGAAGACAGGCTGTAAACCGTTTCTTTGGGCGATGACAGAATCCCGCCGCCGTAGATGCGTTTGCCGTCGGGGGTGTCGACCAGGCCAAACTCAATGGTCATCCAGTACAGGCGGGCCAAATACACGCGCTGTTCCTTGGTGGCTTGCAGGCCAAGCTTGCCGTAGGTGTGGGTGAATTCTGCAAACCACGGGTTGGTCAGCAGTGGGCAGTGGCCGAAAATCTCGTGAAAAATGTCCGGCTCTTGCAGGTAATCCAGTTCTTCGGGGGTGCGAATAAACGTCGCGACCGGAAACTGTTTATTGGCCAGCAATTCGAAGAAGGTCTGGAACGGAATCAGGGCCGGTACACGGGCCACTTGCCAGCCCGTGGTTTCGCCCAGCACGTGGTTGATTTCGCTCAGTTGCGGAATGCGGTCGTGGGGCAGACCCAGCTTTTCGATGCCTTCCATGTACTCAGGGCAGGCACGGCCTTCGAGCAGCTTCAGTTGGCGGGTGATCAGCGTGTTCCACACGCCGTGCTCGGCAGGTGTGTAGTCGATAAAGCCATCGGCATCAGGCTCGCGGGCGACGTATTTCGTTTGCTTCATGGGGCTCTCCGCAAGGAAATCGTTTTTATTATTCGGTGTGTGGCGATGACCTAGTGATACCCCAAACCCCGCCCTTGTTGCACTGGCGCAAAGCCATGAATGCTGGGATGATGCCCGGCATTCGTAAAGTATTCGTTACGAGTTGAGTGCCGCGCCGAGGTTCTTGTGCTTGCCGACCCTCAAACTGTCACATAAACGTGACGTTGAAATCGTCGAACGGTGAAAAAGCCTACTGTTGTGGGACTCAACCGCCCACCTTATTGAGCCTGCGTCCATGCGTATCAAAGTTCACTGCCAAAACCGCATTGGCATCCTGCGTGACATCCTCAACCTATTGGTTGCCTACGGCATCAACGTCAAGCGCGGTGAGGTGGGTGGCGATCAGGGCAATGCGATCTACCTGTATTGCCCGAACCTGATCAACCTGCAATTTCAGGCGCTGCGCCCCAAGTTTGAGACCATCGCCGGTGTATTTGGCGTCAAGCGCGTCGGGCTGATGCCCAGCGAGCGTCGGCACATGGAGCTCAACGCGTTGCTCGGCGCGCTGGAGTTTCCGGTGTTGTCCATCGACATGGGCGGTTCCATCGTGGCGGCCAACCGCGCGGCGGCTCAGTTGCTCGGGGTGCGTGTGGATGAGGTGCCGGGTATTGCGTTGTCGCGCTATGCCGAAGACTTCGACCTGCCGGAACTGGTGCGCGCCAACAAATCGCGGATCAACGGGTTGCGGGTCAAGATCAAGGGGCACGTATTTCTGGCGGACATTGCGCCCCTGCAACTGGAAAGCGATGACAGCGAGGCCATGGCCGGTGCCGTTCTCACCCTGCACCGGGCTGATCGCGTGGGTGAACAGATCTACAACGTGCGCAAACAAGAGTTGCGCGGCTTTGACAGTATTTTCCAAAGCTCCAAAGTAATGGCCGCGGTGGTGCGCGAGGCGCGGCGCATGGCGCCGCTGGACGCCCCTCTATTAATAGAAGGCGAAACCGGCACAGGCAAAGAGCTGCTGGCGCGGGCCTGCCATCTCGCCAGCCCGCGCGGGCAATCGCCGTTGATGGCGCTCAACTGCGCCGGTTTGCCGGAGTCCATGGCCGAAACCGAGTTGTTCGGGTATGGCCCCGGCGCTTTTGAGGGCGCACGGGCTGAAGGCAAGCTCGGGCTGCTGGAGCTGACCGCTGGCGGTACATTGTTTCTCGATGGCGTGGGGGAAATGAGCCCGCGTTTGCAGGTCAAACTCCTGCGTTTCTTGCAGGACGGCTGCTTCCGACGCGTGGGCAGTGATGAAGAGGTCTACCTCGATGTGCGGGTAATGTGCGCCACGCAGGTGGATTTGTCCGAACTGTGCGCCAAGGGCGAATTTCGCCAGGACCTGTATCACCGCCTGAACGTGCTGTCGCTGCACATCCCGCCCTTGCGCGAATGCCTGGACGGGCTTGAGCCGCTGGTCGAGCATTTTCTGGATCAGGCCAGCCGTCAGATTGGCTGCGCGCTGCCGCGTCTGGCGCCCGCCGCGATGGATCGCCTGCGTCATTACCACTGGCCGGGCAATGTGCGCCAATTGGAAAACGTACTGTTTCAGGCTGTCTCGTTGTGTGACGGCGGCGTGGTCAAGGCTGAGCATATTCGCTTGCCGGATTACGGCGTGCGTCAGCCGCTTGGCGAGTTCTCGATGGAGGGCGGCCTGGACCAGATTGTCGGGCGTTTCGAGAAAACCGTGCTGGAGCGTTTGTACTGCGAACACCCCAGCAGCCGTTTGCTGGGCAAGCGGCTCGGTGTTTCGCACACCACCATCGCCAATAAACTGCGCGAATACGACATCCTCAAACCCGGCAAAGACTGAGCCGGGCGCGTCACGTCACCATCGGCAAGGGGTCGCATGGGCGACGCCTTGCCGCAAACGGCACCCTTGCGCCGTTTTTACGTCTTATCGCCGTCTTCACTTTCCTGCCTTTTACCGTCAGGCCCCGTCAAACCGGGCTTTTTCGCCGTCAAAAAAAAGTTGGTGCGCAAATTGCTTAGTGCTCTGCAGTACAGCGGTGGGCGGCAAGCGTCCGTCAGGCAGAGGAAAGACTGTGGACAAGTACCTTTATGTGGCAATGACCGGCGCCAGCCAGAACGCACTGGCGCAGAAGGCGCATGCCAACAATCTGGCGAACATCTCAACCAACGGTTTTCAGCGTGACCTGGAACAGGCGCGTTCGATGCCGGTGTTCGGTGACAGCTTTCCGGCGCGTGCCTTTGCACTGTCGGAACGCCCGGCCACGGATTTCACCCCCGGCGCACTGGTGGAAACCGGTCGCGACCTGGACGTGGCCGTGCAAGGTAATGGCTGGCTGGCCGTGCAGGCGCCCGACGGCAGCGAAGCCTACGTGCGCACGGCGAGCATGAACGTCGATGCCCTGGGCATTTTGCGAGCTGGTAACGGCATGCCGATCATGGGCAATGGCGGGCCGATTGCCGTGCCGCCGCAGCAACAGATTGAAGTCGGTGAAGACGGCACCATCAGCATCCGCGCCATGGGCGAAGGCCCGCGGGTGATGGCTGAAGTCGACCGGATCAAGATGGTGCAGCCCGACCTGAAAAACATGACCAAGGGCCTCGACGGTTTGATCCACACCAAAGACGGCCAGCCAGCGGTGGCCGATGCCAACGTGCGCGTGGTCTCGGGCTTCCTGGAAGCCAGCAACGTGAACGCGGTGGATGAAATGACCTCGGTGCTGGCCCTGGCCAAGCAGTTCGAGCTGCACATCAAGATGATGAACACCGCCAAAGAAGACGATCAGGCCATGACGCGCGTCCTGTCCATCAGCTAATTATTTAACGCGGCGCCGAAAAACCGGCGCGCGAGGAGAACTGCATGCTTCCGGCACTCTGGGTTGCTAAAACGGGTTTGGCTGCACAAGACACCAACCTGACCACCATTTCCAACAACTTGGCCAACGTATCGACCACGGGCTTCAAGCGTGATCGTGCCGAGTTCCAGGACTTGCTTTACCAGATCAAACGCCAGCCCGGCGCGCAATCGACCCAGGACAGCGAGCTGCCTTCGGGCCTGCAAGTGGGTACCGGTGTGCGCATCGTGGGCACCCAGAAGAACTTTCAGGCCGGTAGCCTGCAAACCACCGAGCAGCCGCTCGACCTGGCCATCAATGGCCGTGGTTTTTTCCAGATCATGCAGCCGGACGGCACTACGTCCTACACCCGTGACGGTACTTTCCACCTCGACTCCAACGGCCAGATCGTGACAGCCAACGGTTTCGCGCTGGAGCCGGCGATTGTGGTACCGCCTGATGCGCAGACCTTCACGGTCGGCCAGGACGGCACCGTGTCGGTGACCATCGCCGGCAACCCGGCCGCGCAAGTGATCGGCAACCTGCAAACCGCTGACTTCATCAACCCGGCCGGTTTGCAGGCACAGGGCGGCAACTTGTTCCTGGAAACCGCTTCCAGCGGCGCGCCGCAGATCGGTACGCCGGGCCTGAACGGTTTTGGTCTGACCATGCAAAGCATGCTTGAGACCTCCAACGTCAGCACCGTGGAAGAAATGGTCAACATGATCACCACCCAGCGTGCCTACGAGATGAACTCCAAAGTCATCTCCACCGCTGACCAAATGTTGTCGTTCGTTACGCAAAATCTGTAATCACGTAGACAAGGCGGCCTGAAGGTCGCCTGCACTCGCGGGAGAGGTCATGAAACGCTTGTTTTCTGTTCTGGCATTGGGCGGTATCACGTTGCTGGCCGGGTGCGTCAGCCCGCCACCACGGGCCAACGACCCGTACTATGCACCAGTGTTGCCGCGCACGCCGCTGCCGGCGGCGGCCAATAACGGCTCGATCTACCAGGCGGGCTTTGAGCAGAACCTGTACAGCGACCGCAAGGCGTACCGGGTGGGTGACATCATCACCATCACCCTGAACGAGAAGACCCAGGCGAGCAAAAACGCCAACTCGCAGATCGGCAAGAACAGCAACACCAGCATCGGCCTGAGCTCGTTGTTCGGCAGTGGCCTGACCACCAATAACCCGCTGGGCAGCGGTGACCTGAGCCTGAACGCCGGGTACAGCGGCAGCCGGGCGAGCAAGGGCGACAGCAAGGCCGGGCAGGGCAACAGCCTGACCGGTTCGATCACGGTGACCGTGGCTGACGTACTGCCCAACGGCATCATTGCCGTGCGTGGCGAGAAGTGGATGACCCTCAACACCGGTGACGAGCTGGTGCGTATTGCCGGTCTGGTGCGGGCCGATGACATCGCCACGGACAACACCGTGTCGTCGACCCGTGTGGCCGATGCGCGCATCACGTATTCGGGCACCGGCTCGTTTGCCGATGCGAGTCAGCCGGGCTGGTTTGATCGTTTCTTCCTGAGCCCGCTGTTCCCGTTCTAAGCGGACCTTTTATCAGTGTTTTTATTCAAGTGATGGCCCGAACCATGTTCAACCTCAAGCATCTGCTGGCAGCTGTACTGCTACTGTCCACAGCCCTTGGCGCGCACGCCGAGCGGTTGAAGGACATCGCCAGCATTTCTGGCGTGCGGTCCAACCAATTGATCGGTTACGGCCTGGTGGTCGGGCTTAACGGCACGGGCGACCAGACCACGCAAACGCCGTTCACCCTGCAAACGTTTAATAACATGCTCTCGCAATTCGGCATCAAAGTGCCGCCGGGTTCGGGCAACGTGCAGTTGAAAAACGTTGCAGCGGTGTCGATCAGTGCGGACTTGCCAGCGTTTGCCAAGCCGGGTCAGTTGGTTGATATCACCGTTTCCTCCATCGGTAACTCCAAAAGCCTGCGCGGCGGCACCCTGTTGCTGACCCCCCTGAAAGGTATCGACGGCAATGTGTATGCCATCGCCCAGGGCAACCTGGTGGTGGGCGGTTTTGACGCTGAAGGTCGCGACGGTTCGAAAATCACGGTTAACGTACCCTCAGCGGGTCGGATTCCGGGCGGTGCGTCGGTTGAGCGTGCCGTGCCAAGCGGTTTCAACCAGGGCAATAGCCTGACGCTGAACCTCAACCGCTCCGACTTCACCACCGCCAAGCGCGTGGTGGACAAAATTAACGACCTGCTCGGCCCTGGCGTCGCGCAAGCCATCGACGGTGGCTCGATTCGCGTCACCGCGCCCCTGGACCCTAGCCAGCGTGTCGACTACCTGTCGATTCTGGAAAACCTGGAAGTGGACCCCGGCCAAGCGGTGGCCAAGGTCATCATCAACTCGCGTACCGGCACCATCGTGATCGGCCAGAACGTCAAGGTATCGCCAGCGGCCGTGACCCACGGCAGCTTGACCGTGACCATCACCGAAGACCCGATTGTCAGCCAGCCCGGCCCGCTGTCCAACGGCCAGACGGCCGTGGTGCCGCGTTCGCGGGTCAATGCACAGCAGGAAGCCAAGCCGATGTTCAAATTCGGTCCGGGTACCACGCTGGATGAAATCGTGCGTGCCGTGAATCAGGTGGGGGCAGCGCCGGGTGACTTGATGGCGATCCTTGAAGCCCTTAAACAGGCCGGCGCGCTGCAAGCCGACCTGATTGTGATCTGAGGCCTGCGTCATGGATATGCGTAAGAGTGGCGTAGTCAGCGGCAGTGATTCGGGTGCGTTCACCGACCTGAACCGTCTGAACAACTTGAAAGTGGGCGACCGCGAAAGCGACGGCAACATGCGCAAGGTTGCGCAGGAATTCGAGTCGCTGTTCCTGAATGAAATGCTCAAGTCGATGCGCTCGGCCAACGAAGTGCTGGGCAAGGACAATCCGCTCAACACCCCGGCGGCCAAGCAATATCAGGAAATGTACGACCAGCAGTTGTCCGTGACCTTGTCGCGTCAGGGTGGCGGCATTGGCCTGGCTGACGTGTTGATGCGTCAGATGTCGAAAAACAAATCGGCGGTGCCGGGCGACACCCCGGCGGCCACCGCACTGACCCCTGAGGCCAAAGTCGCCACCCCAACCGCAGCGGTGACCCCGGCCGACAGCCCGTTTGTACGTTCCAATGGCCAGCGGCCGTTGTGGGCGGCGCGGGTGGCGCTGGCACCGGGTGCAGGGCAGGGCGGTCATCAAAATGACATGGCACTGCTCAATCAGCGGCGTCTGGCCTTGCCCACCAAGCTGACGGACCGGTTGCTGGCAGGCATTGTGCCCTCGGCAGATCCGGCGCGCGCCACGATCAATACGGCGCCCGTGCCGGATCGCACCAGTGCGTCGATGGACGCCGTGCTCAAGGGCAGTCGCCAGCCGATGGTCAGTGCCGCAGGTGCCCAGGGCCGGATGCAGGTGTATGGCCGTGCTGTGGCCCAGCCACCTTTGGCGCCCGCGAAAAAAGCCTTTGAATCGCCGGATGCGTTCGTTGCCACCATGTTGCCCATGGCCCAGCAAGCGGCCGACCGTATCGGCGTCGACCCGCTGTATCTGGTGGCGCAAGCGGCACTGGAAACCGGTTGGGGCAAATCGGTCATGCGTCAACAAGATGGCACCAGCAGCCACAACCTGTTCGGCATCAAGGCCACCGGCAGTTGGCAGGGCGCTCAGGCGCGCGCCATCACCAGTGAGTTCAAGGGCGGGCAGATGGTCAAGGAAACAGCGGCGTTCCGTTCCTACGACTCCTACCAGGACAGCTTCCACGATCTGGTCACGTTGTTGCAGAGCAACAATCGTTATAAAGAAGTGCTGAACGCTGCCGATAAACCAGAACAATTTGTACGCGAGCTGCAGAAGGCCGGTTACGCAACCGACCCGAATTACGCCAGCAAGATTTCGCAGATAGCCAAACAAATGAAGACCTACCAGAGCTATGCCTCAACAGGTTCCTTCGCGCATTTATAAGGTTTGAACCATGGCGAGTTTGATCAACATCGGGATGTCGGGGCTGAACGCCAGCCAAGGGGCATTGGCCACGGTCGGCAATAACATTGCCAACGCTAACGCGGCGGGCTATTCGCGCCAGCAAATCGTGCAGGGCACGGCTGGCTCGCAGCAAGTGGGCGGGGTCTTTATCGGCACCGGCACCACGCTGGCGGACGTGCGTCGCGTCTACAACGCCTACCTCGACGCCCAGTTGCAAACCACCACGTCGCTCAATGGCGACGCCCAAGCCTATCTTGACCAGATCGGCCCGATCGACAAATTGCTGTCGGATAAAAGCACGGGCGTTTCCGCCGCGCTGAGCAGCTTCTTCGCCTCGCTGCAAAGCGCTGCAGCGGCGCCGGGCGATGCCTCGTCACGGGACCTGCTGCTGGGCAACGCCAAGACCCTGAGCAACCGGTTCAACTCCATTGCCAGCCAGCTCAACCAGCAAAACGAAGGCGTGAACAGCCAGCTGGAAACCCTGACCTCCATGGTCAATCAGCACACGGCGACCATTGCGTCATTGAACAAGCAGATTGCCCAGGCGACGACCGGGGGCAATACCCCGAACGACCTGATGGATGCGCGCAACGAAGCCGTGCGTTCGCTTAACGAGCTGGTCGGCGTGACGGTGCAAGAACACGACAACGTGTACGACGTCACCCTCGGCACCGGTCAATCCCTGGTGCTGGGCAACACCTCCAACACGCTGTCGGCTGTGCCGGGTAAAACCGACAAGAGCCAGTACACGATTCAGATCAACTACCCGTCTTCCACCTCTGACGTCACCTCGGTGATCAGCGGGGGCAAGATCGGCGGCCTGATTCGTTACCGTGACGATGTGCTGGCCCCTGCGATCAATGAGCTGGGGCGCACCGCGCTGGTGGTTGCCGACGCGATCAATCAACAGTTGGGGCAGGGCCTGGATGCCAACGGCGAGTTCGGCTCGTCGCTGTTCAACAACATCAACAGTGCCAAAGCCATCAGTGAGCGCAGCCTGGCGTCGAGCGGCAACAGCGCGGGTTCGGGCAACCTGGATGTCACCATCACCAACAGCGGCGCGCTGACCACCTACGACTATCAGGTGACATTCAGCAGCAACAACGACTACACGGTGAAGCGCTCCGACGGCACGGTCATGGGGTCCTACAAACTGGACCAAAAACCGGCCCCGGAAATCGACGGTTTTACCCTCAAGCTCAATGGCGGCGGGCTGGACAAGGGCGACAGTTTCAAAGTCAGCCCGACCCGCAGTGGCGCGACCAACATGGGCGTGCAAATGACCGATTCCAGCACGTTGGCGCTGGCCGGCCCGCTGGTGGCGAGCAAGGGTGGCTCCAACAGTGGCACTGGCGTGGTCAGTGGTCTGGACCTGTCTCAGGCGCTGAACATCTACGGCGGCGCGGACCTAGGGCTGGCGCAAAGCGAAATTGAAGGCGCGATGCCCGTACGCCTGGCGTTTGACGAAGCGGTCAACGGGGTTCAGGGCTATCGCGTGCTGAACGAGAAAGGCGAAGAAATCGGCAAGGGCACGATCGTGCCGGGTCAGGACAACAAGGTCACGATCAATGTGCCGGTACTGGACGCCGCCGGTCTGCCGGTGACCAACCCGGACGGCTCGACCAAAACCGTCGGCTTTGAGACCACCATCAGTGGCTCGCCGGGCAAGGGCGACAGCTTCGACATCAAGTTCAACAAGGACGGCAAGGCAGACAACACCAACGCCAACAAACTGCTCGACCTGCAAACCAAACCGACCGTGGGCGTGAACAGCGGCGGGGGTGGCGTAAGCATGGCCACCTCGTACAGCCAATTGGTGTCCAAGGTGGGCGGCAAGGCCAGTCAGGCTCAGGTTGACGGCACGGCCACCAATGCCGCTCTGTCTTATGCAGCTGCCAGCCGCAGCTCGGTATCGCAGGTCAACCTGGACGAAGAAGCGTCCAACCTGGTCAAGTTTCAGCAGTACTACACGGCATCGTCGCAGATCATCAAGGTCGCGCAAGATACCTTCACGACGCTGATCAACAGTATTTAAGGGAGTCATCGACGATGCGTATTTCTACTGCCCAGTTCTTCGAGACCACGTCTTCCAAGTACCAGAGCAACTATTCTTCGGTAATCAAGACCCAGGAACAGATCGATTCCGGCGTGCGCATCCAGACCGCCGCCGATGATCCGGTCGGGGCCGGGCGCTTGCTGCAATTGCAGCAGCAGCAAGACATGCTGGCGCAATACACCACCAACATGAACAGCATCAAATCGTCGCTCGCCAATCAGGAATCGGTGCTGGACACGATCAACAATGCCCTGCAAAAAGCCAGTGAGCTGGCCCTGCAAGCGGGCGGCGGGGTGGTCAGTGATGCTGACCGGCTGTCGATTGCCAACGAATTGGGCAACATTGAAGAGCAAGTGTTCAGCTTGCTCAACAGCAAGGATGCATCGGGCAACTACATGTTCTCCGGCTCCAAGACCGATACGCCGCCGTATACCCGTAACAATGACGGCACTTACACCTATCAGGGCGATGACACACAGTTGAACCTGAAGGTGTCTGACACGCTGACCCTCGCGGGCAGTGACACGGCCAAAAGCATCTTTGATGGTGCTATCAATACCGGTCGCACGCAGGCTGAACTCACCACCAAACCCGCGACGGCTGTGGATGGCACGGTCTCGGTGTCGGGTGGCCTGATCACCTCAAGTCCTGTGTTCAACAAGGATTTTTCCCAGGGCCAGCCTTATCAGGTGGAGTTCCTCAGCAGCACGCAATACGTGGTGCGCGACGGCTCGGGCAACGACATCACCTCCGAGGTGCCGGGCAACGGCGTGTTCGACGCCACCAAGGAAGGCGCTCATAGCATCAGCCTGCGGGGGGTGGATTTTGATATCAACCTGAACCTCAAGGACATCGCGGCAGCGGATCAGGACGATGCGGTCAAGGGCCATATTTTCACCCTGGAAGCCAAGCCTGACTCGTTCAATGCTTCGCGCTCACCGGGCAATACCTCGACCGCACAAATCACCGGCAGCACGGTGGACGATGCCAAGGTCTATGGCGACAGCTTTCCGGCCAGCGGCGCGGTGATCAAGTTCACCAGCGATACCGAATATGAGATTTACGCGCAGCCGTTGACGGCCAACAGCAAGTCGATTGCCAAGGGCACCATGACAGGCGATTCGCTGACGGCCATGGGCGTGACCTTCGATTTCACCGGTGCGCGCGCGGCAGGTGATCAGTTTGTGGTCAGCGCCAATAATCACCAGAGCCAGAGTGCGCTCGACACCATCAGCCAGTTGCGCCAGGCACTGGCGACTCCAAGCGATGGCGATGTGCTTGCGCAGCAGAAACAGCGTGATGCCATCAACTCGGCCATCGGCAACCTGAAGAACGCCAGCGCAGGCGTGGATACAGCGCGTGGTTCCATCGGTGCGCGGTTGAAAGCGGTAGACACCCAGACGGCGGAAAACGACAGCATGGCCATGGCCAACAAGTCGACCATCGCCGCCATTGGCAACACAGATATGGCAACTGCATCCATCGATCTGGCGTTCCAGAAAGCCATGCTCGAAGCCTCGCAGCTGGCCTTCGTGAAAATCTCTCAGTTGAGCCTGTTCAACAAGATCTGATCCCGCCTTGTGTACCGTGACAGCCCACTCAATGAGTGGTCTGTCACGCTCCGCGCGCTGTAAATCCTCTCTTTCCCCTGACGGCTGGCCCCTGTGGCGGCCTCGGCGTGCGCGTGCTTATCTGAACGTCGCGTTGAAACGTTTTGTATAAACCACACAAAATAGAGTGACCTATGAGTCATAACGCGCATCTTCACTGTATCGTGTGAAACGTACGGGCGGATGCCGGGCCTTTCACAGGCTGTTTTGGGTATTTTCAGGCATCCACATTCGCTGCATTTCTTGCGCGGCGAAGCCCTTTTATTGTTAACGCCCCTCGATTCCAGAGCGGGTGATCTCCAGCTATTCAGTATTGGGAAGCCACCATGATTGGCATTAAAAGCATCGCCAGTTACGTGCCTGCAAACGGCGTAGACAACTATGCCCAGGGCGCGAAGTTCTCCAAGGACGAAGAATTTATTCTGGGCAAGATTGGTTCGGCATTCCTGCCGCGCAAAGATGCTGACCAGGAAACCTCGGATCTGTGTGTCGAAGCGGCCAATGCGCTGTTCGCCAATAACCCCCATCTCAAGCGCGAGTCCATCGACGCGCTGATCGTCATCACCCAGAACGGTGATGAAGAAGGCTTGCCCCACACCGCCGCCATCGTGCAGGACAAGCTCGGCCTGCCGACCCACGTCGCGGCATTTGATATTTCCCTCGGCTGCTCAGGCTATGTGTACGGCCTCTACGCGATGAAGGGCTTCATGGAAGCCACCGGCCTGAAAAACGGCCTACTGATCACCGCCGACCCGTACTCCAAAATCGTCGACCCTGAAGACCGCAACACCACCATGCTGTTCGGTGACGCCGCCACGGCCACGTGGATGGGCGAAGACGCGCTCTGGCAGCTGGGCAAGGCCAAGTTCGGCACCGACGGTTCGGGCGCGCCGCACCTGAAAGTCACCGATGGCGTGTTCTTCATGAACGGGCGTCAGGTGTTCAACTTCGCGTTGCTCAAAGTGCCGGCGCACCTGCACGAGTTGCTCGATGAATCGGAGCTCAAGGCTCAAGACATCGACGCGTTCTGTATCCACCAGGGCAGTGCGGCTATTGTGGATGCCGTGGCGCGGCGTTTTGAAGGTGAGCCCGAGAAGTTCATCAAGGACATGGTCGAGACCGGCAATACCGTGTCGTCGAGCATTCCGCTGCTGCTGGAAAAACACGCCATGGACACTACCTGGAAGCGCGTAGCGCTGAGTGGTTTCGGCGTGGGCTTGTCGTGGGGCTCGGCGATCATCTATCGCCCCTGAAACGTTTCACGCGGTACCCCAACGCCCGTGGCCGATAAAGCCATGGGCGTTTTACGTTCTGCGGGCGGTGCCTGATAGCGTTTTGGCGACAGGCTAACCCCCTGAAATACAAGGGATGGCACCCGGCCAGTAAAAAATTTCAAAAAAGCCCTCAAGCAACCTGCTTTCACGACGATAACTATTACGAAGGTTCTCTAGGCCACACCCGGCGGTTGCCAGGGCCGGAAGCCGCAGTATTCAACCCACGAGGAATTCGTCATGGCTTTATCAGTAAATACCAACATCACGTCGCTGGGTGTTCAGAAGAACCTCAACAAGGCTTCCGACGCTCTTAGCACCTCGATGAACCGTCTGTCTTCCGGCCTGAAAATCAACAGCGCCAAAGACGACGCGGCCGGCATGCAAATCGCCAACCGTCTGGGCAACCAGGTAAAAGGTCTGAACGTAGCCATCGCCAACGCCAACAACGGCGTATCGATTGCCCAGACCGCCGAAGGCGCAATGCAAGAGTCCACCAACACCCTGCAACGTCTGCGCGAGCTGGCTCTGCAAGCGGCGAACGGTGATAAAAGCGACGCTGACCGTGTGTCCCTGCAGCAAGAATTCACCGCTAAAGTGGGCGAGCTGACCCGTACCGCCAACACCACTACCTTCGGTGGTCGTAACCTGCTGGACGGCTCGTTCAGCAACGTGGCTTTCCAGATCGGTGCTGACGCCAACCAGACCATCTCGTTCGGCATGACCGACATCAGCGCCACTGGCCTGAAAGGTACTTACAGCGAAGCGTCGGTTGACGGCACGGCCATGTCGGGCCTGAGCGCTACTGCTGTAGGCTCGAACATCGGTGGTATGAAAGCGACCACGTCGGCTACTCCACCTGCAGCGGTGACCGCTGGTGGGAAGATTTCCATCAATGGCACTGAAATCACTCTGACGGGTGGTGCTGATGCGGCTACCAGTGGTGTTGCTACTGCCGCTGATATCAACAAGGTTTCGGGTACAACAGGTGTTACTGCCTCTGTTGATGCCGCAACTGGCAAAATGACTCTGACCTCTAAGTCTGACTTCACTATCGAAGACGGCGCTCCTGCAGGTGCTCTGGCTGAGACTGGCCTGACCGCTGCGCCAGCTGCTACCCCTGTCAAGGCTGTTGCGGTTACTGATGCAACTCTTATGGGCTCGGATGGTGGTGTCAGTGTTAACGGCACTGAAGTCAAGTGGGGTGCTGCTGACAGCATTAAAACTGTTATTGATAAGTTGGCTGCTGAAGCCGGTACCGGCGCTACTGCTTCCTTCAAGGATGGTCGTGTAACTCTGACCTCGGGTGACGGTAAAGACATCAAGCTGGCTAACACCGAAAGCGGCTCGCTGTCGCAGTTGGGTCTGTCTGCCGGTACTTCGCAAGCCAAGCTGACTGCTGACACTTCGATCGAACTGAATGGCGTTGAGGTCAAGTTCAAAAAAGGTGACACCTCTGACGCGATCGTTGCTTCGATCAACAGCGCCAGCACCGGTGTAACGGCCAGCAAGAATGCTGACGGCACCCTGAAGCTGTTTGCCGACAAAGACATCACTGTCAAAGACGGTAGCGCGGGCACTGGCTTGGCTGCACTGGGTCTGAAAGATGTTTCTACGGCTGGCACTAAATCTGCCACCACCATGGAAACCACTGTTGCCGATCTGAGCGTTCTGTCTGCAGCTTC
Organism: Pseudomonas lundensis; assembly: GCF_015377145.2. Classification (NCBI taxonomy): domain Bacteria; kingdom Pseudomonadati; phylum Pseudomonadota; class Gammaproteobacteria; order Pseudomonadales; family Pseudomonadaceae; genus Pseudomonas; species Pseudomonas lundensis. The sequence continues at coordinate 3,151,522 of NZ_CP062158.2, read as the reverse complement.
TGCCCAGCAAGCAATCCAGGCTCTGGACGGCGCCATGCAGCAGATCGACAGCCAGCGTTCGCAGCTGGGTGCTGTACAAAACCGTTTCGCCAGCACCGTGTCCAACCTGCAAAGCATCGCGCAGAACTCCGCTGCTGCCAAAGGCCGCGTAGAAGACGCCGACTTCGCCGCTGAAACGGCTGAGCTGACCAAGCAGCAAACCCTGCAACAGGCTTCCACTGCGATCCTGTCTCAGGCTAACCAATTGCCATCCTCCGTACTGAAACTGCTTCAGTAATCACGGCGCTTGGTCAATAACGGAAGGGCGCGTTTACGTGCCCTTTCGTTTTTTCAGTGTTGAGGTGATGACATGGACATGAGCGTCAAGCTGAACGCGGCTTACGCCGCCACTGTTGCACAACAGGCTGCCACGCCATCGACGCCGGCTCCTGCCGCGCCGTCCACGGTTCAAGACGCAATGACCCCTGCGCCAGCGCCCAAGCGCGAAGACCTGGAAAAGGCCGTCAACGACATTCGCGAGTTTGTGCAGTCCACCCAGCGACAGCTGGATTTTTCGATTGATGACTCCACCGGTGTGGTCGTGGTCAAGGTAATCGCCACGCACAGTGGTGAAGTGATACGTCAACTCCCCTCAGAAACCGCATTAAAGCTGGCTCAAAGCCTGAGCGATGCCGGTAGTTTGTTATTTCAGACAAATGCCTGAGGTGGCATGAATTTTGTTGTTGTCTGCCGAGAAGGCGCAGTTAGCCAATAAACCGGCAGCCAACGAAAAGGAGATAAAAGATGGCCAGTTCAACGATAAGCGGCGTCGGTTCGGGGGTTGATACGCAATCCATCGTTAAGGCCTTGGTCGCTGCCGAAAAGGCACCCAAGCAGGCGCAAATCACTGCCCAACAAACCAACACGACTATCCAGTTGTCGTCGTTAGGGACGGTGAAAAGTGCGCTGGAGGCTTATCGCACGGCCATCGACAAGCTCAAGGATCCCTCCAGCTTTAGCGGTATGGCGGGTTCGAGCTCGGACGACAAGAAGTCCAAGGTGACGATTGACGCCACCGCGTCGACCGGCAAATACGATCTCGTGGTAGAGCAGTTGGCCACTGCCTCCAAGGTGAGCAGTCCGGTGTACACCGATGGCGCCTCGTCAATCGTCAACACGACCGACGAAGCCACCACGCTGACCATCTCTCAGTCAGGCGTTGACTACAACGTCAACGTGCCCGGCGGCGCAACCCTTAAAGAAATGCGTGAAGCCATCAACACGCAGCTGGGATCTAAAGGGATCAGTGCCAACGTCCTGACAGATGCGTCGGGTTCGCGACTGGTGCTGACGTCCTCGACGATGGGCGAGGGTACTGATATCACCTTGAGCGGCGACTCGGACTTGTCCAAGGGGGCAACCACTCTGATTCATCCGCAGAACGCCAAGTTCACCATCGACGGTTTGGCGATGGAATCAAAGAGCAACAAAGTCGATTCTGCCATCAGCGGTGTGACGCTGGAGCTGTTGGTGGGGGATAAGGCTGCCACAACGATTACCGTGGGTGCCAACACCGACACATTGAAAACCTCGGTTCAAAGCTTTGTCTCGGCGTACAACACGCTGATGACTGCGATCAATACTCAAACGAAAGTCACGGCGACCGGCGATGCGGCAACTACGAAATCGGGCGCCCTGACCGGTGATGCTTCCATGCGTCAGTTGGTCTCCAGCTTGCGCAATGAGCTGCTCAACAGCAGTGGCGGCGGCTTGTCGCAAATGGGTATCAGCACCGACTCTAAAACGGGCCTGTTGACTCTGGATGACAAGGCGTGGACCAAGGCGGTCGCCACGCAGAGTGGCGCAACCAATATTGCCAAAGTGTTCACGGGCGACGCGGGTCTGATTTCACGCATGACCAAATCGACCGCGTCCTATGTCGGTACAACCGGCACACTGGCGCAGCGTTCCACCGACCTGAACAACAAGCTGACCGACCTGACCACCCAGCAAGCCGAGCTGGACCGTCGCATCGATAGCCTGCAAACCTCGTTGTCGGCCAAGTACAACGCCATGGACACCCTGGTAGCGCAGCTCAATGCCAGCAGCTCCAGCATCATGACCACGCTTAACGCGCTGAATAATCCCAAGTCGAATTAAAGCCGGGTGGGCCGGGGCGGTTAAAGTTTTGGCCGGCCCGGTCGACACAGGTTAGTAAGTCCACCTATTTTTGCCGGTCACCTGTTACGAGGTAGAAACATGAACCCGATGCGCGCCCTTCGTCAGTACCAGAAGGTCAATTCCCACGCTCAAATCTCCGAGGCCAGCCCGCACCGGTTGATTCAGATGCTGATGGAAGGTGCTCTGGAACGTATGGCACAAGCCAAAGGTGCCATGGCTCGGGGGGATATTCCTCAGAAGGCTTTGCTGATCACCAAGACCATCGACATCATCACGGGCTTGCGTGCGGGCCTGCGTGAAGAAAATACCGATGACAAAGAAGCGTTGCGTCAGTTGGACAGTCTGTACGAGTACATGACCAAGCAATTGACCTTGGCTAATGCCAAAAACGAGCCAGAACTGATCGACGAAGTCGCCCGCCTGCTGATCACTGTCAAAAGTGGTTGGGATGCAATCGCGCCAGAATAAGCCTGCCGGTCCCGAGGAGTGCGTCATGAGCCAATTGCAACGAATTCAACAAACCCGTGATGCGCTGATCGATGCCCTGGCTGAGCGCAACTGGGAAGCCATCGGCGAGCTGGATACCGCTTGTCGGGATTGTGTCGAGAGCGTGCTTGCCGAAAAGCCGGTGGACGAAGCCGTGCTGCGTGAGAACCTTGAGGGCTTGCTGGTGGTGTATCGCATGCTGCTGGAGGCCGCCACAGGGGAGCGGCAGCTCGTGGTTGACCAGATGGCGCAGATCAATCAAGCAAAAAGTGCTTCAAAGGTTTACCATCTGTTCGGTTAAGACCTAAAAATTTTGTGGTTAAGCGTGTTTGTAGCGCCATAAAATTGACTGCATACAATTTTTTGACTTAACTAGTGCTGTTTTCTGATTTCAGTCGTCTTAAATATCCAAACGGGTCAAGGCGTCTACCTTGCCCCTCAATCAGGGCATTGAGTTGACTAGGGAAGTTGCTATTGCATGTGGCGTGAAACCAAGATTCTGCTAATCGATGACGATAGCGTCCGTCGCCGCGACCTGGCGGTGATTTTAAATTTTCTGGGCGAAGAAAATTTATCCGCCGCGAGTAGCGATTGGCAGCAGGCTGTCGGTTCCTTGGCGTCCAGCCGCGAAGTACTCTGCGTGCTTGTAGGCGACGTGAGCAGTCCGGGCGGGGCTTCGAGCTTGCTTAAGACACTCGCCGTGTGGGATGAGTTCCTTCCCATTTTACTTTTGGGTGATATTTCTTCGGTCGACCTGCCCGAAGACCAGCGCCGCCGCGTGCTGTCCAGCCTTGAAATGCCCCCCAGCTACAGCAAGTTGCTCGATTCGCTGCACCGTGCCCAGGTCTACCGCGAGATGTACGACCAGGCCCGTGAGCGCGGTCGGCACCGTGAACCGAATTTGTTCCGCAGCCTGGTTGGCACCAGCCGAGCGATCCAGCACGTGCGCCAGATGATGCAGCAAGTGGCCGACACCGACGCCAGTGTGTTGATCTTGGGCGAGTCCGGGACCGGTAAGGAAGTGGTCGCGCGCAACCTGCATTACCACTCCAAGCGCCGTGACGCGCCCTTTGTGCCTGTTAACTGCGGGGCGATACCCGCCGAGTTGCTCGAAAGTGAACTGTTCGGCCATGAGAAGGGCGCATTCACCGGCGCCATCACCAGCCGCGCCGGGCGTTTTGAACTGGCCAACGGCGGCACGCTGTTCCTGGATGAAATCGGTGACATGCCGCTGCCTATGCAGGTCAAGCTGCTGCGCGTGTTGCAGGAGCGCACCTTTGAACGTGTGGGCAGCAACAAAACCCAGTGCGCCGACGTGCGCATCATTGCCGCGACCCACAAAAACCTCGAAAGCATGATTGAAGTCGGCGCCTTCCGCGAAGACTTGTACTACCGCCTCAACGTCTTCCCGATTGAAATGGCGCCGTTGCGCGAGCGCGTCGAAGACATCCCGTTGCTGATGAACGAACTGATTTCGCGCATGGAGCACGAAAAACGCGGTTCCATCCGCTTCAATTCAGCCGCCATCATGTCTTTGTGCCGCCACGGCTGGCCGGGCAACGTGCGTGAACTGGCCAACCTCGTGGAGCGCATGGCCATCATGCATCCCTATGGGGTGATCGGCGTGGCCGAGCTGCCGAAGAAATTCCGCTACGTGGACGACGAAGACGAACAATTGGTCGACAGCCTGCGCAGCGACATGGAAGAGCGCGTGGCCATCAACAATGCCACGCCGGATTTCACCGCTACGGCCATGCTGCCGCCCGAAGGGCTGGACCTCAAAGACTACCTCGGTGGTCTGGAGCAGGGCCTGATTCAGCAAGCGCTGGACGACGCCAACGGCATCGTGGCCCGTGCCGCAGAGCGGCTGCGCATCCGTCGAACCACCTTGGTGGAAAAGATGCGCAAGTACGGCATGAGCCGTCGTGAAGGTGAAGAACAGGCGGATGATTGACGCCTGTTTTTTAACTTATTGATTTTCAAGTAATTTTTTTTAGGCACGGGTATTGCTAAGTCTCTGCTAACGAACCGTTTAATGACGGTCAGCCACGCGAGAAAGTCCCATGCCTCAGTCCGCCCCGCAGTCCTCCGTCCCTGATCTCGCAGGGCACGCCATGTCTCTCGCCGTTCAGCCCTTGAACCCGGTTGAACAGGCCAGCCGGGAAGGGCTTGAGCAGGCGTTCTCGCTGTTCAGTCAGATGTCGACTCAATTGACCGATTCCTACAGCCTGCTGGAAGCCCGGGTGACCGAGCTCAAGGGCGAGCTGGCGGTGGTCAGCGCCCAGCGCATGGCCGAACTGGCGGAAAAAGAGCGGCTGGCCAATCGCCTGCAAAACCTGCTGGACCTGCTGCCGGGCGGCGTGATCGTGATCGACGACCGCGGCCGTGTGCGCGAGGCCAACCCGGCCGCCTGCGAGCTGCTGGGGCTGCCGCTCGAAGGCGAACTGTGGCGGCATGTGATCACGCGCTGCTTCGCGCCCCGTGAAGACGACGGCCATGAAATTTCCCTGATTGACGGTCGACGCCTGTCGATTTCCACCCGCTCGCTGGATGCCGAGCCGGGTCAACTGGTGCTGCTCAACGACCTGACAGAAACCCGGCGCTTGCAAGATCAGCTGGCCCGCCATGAGCGCCTGTCTTCCCTGGGTCGCATGGTGGCGTCGCTGGCGCACCAGATCCGCACGCCCTTGTCGGCGGCGTTGATCTACGCCAGTCATTTGACTGAACAACAGTTGCCGGTCGAGACCCAGCAGCGCTTTGCCGGGCGCCTTAAAGAGCGCTTGCATGAGTTGGAGCATCAGGTGCGGGACATGCTGGTGTTTGCCCGCGGAGAACTGCCCCTCACCGACCGCATTGCCCCCAAAGCGCTGATGCAGGCACTGCAGGCCGCCGCGCAACCCCACGTCGAAGGCATTGCGATGCGCTGGCAGTGCGACATCCATGATGGCGAGCTGCTGTGCAATCGCGACACGTTGGTCGGTGCGCTGCTCAATCTGATCGAAAACGCCCTGCAAGCCGGCACGGCGCAGGTGCGCCTTAAAGTGCACGTGTACGCACGGGGCAACACCTTGCGCCTGTGCGTGAGCGACAGCGGCAGCGGCATCGAGCCGCAGGTGCTGGAGCGTTTGGGCGAGCCGTTTTTCACCACCAAAGCCACCGGCACCGGTCTGGGGCTGGCCGTGGTCAAGGCCGTGGTGCGTGCGCATCAGGGCCAATTGCAGCTGCACTCGCGGCGTGGGCGTGGCACCTGCGCGCTGCTCAGCTTGCCGTTGCTCAGCCTGCAGGCGACGGCGTGCGCGGGGGAGGCGAGCTGATGGCAATGCGCATCAATGTGCTGCTGGTGGAAGACGATCGTGCGCTGCGTGAAGCGTTATCCGACACTTTGCTGCTGGCCGGGCATCGGTTTCGCGCCGTGGGGTCTGCTGAAGAAGCGCTGGAGGCGGTCTCGGCCGAAGCGTTCAGTCTGGTGGTCAGCGACGTCAACATGCCGGGCATGGACGGTCACCAATTGCTCGCCCTGTTGCGGGCGCGGCAACCCCAACTGCCGGTGTTGTTGATGACCGCCCACGGCGCGGTGGAGCGCGCGGTGGACGCCATGCGTCAAGGCGCGGCGGATTACCTGGTCAAGCCGTTTGAACCCAAGGCGCTGCTGGAGCTGGTGGCACGCCATGCGCTCGGCAGTGTGAGCGCAGCTGACGCGCAAGGCCCGGTGGCCATCGAACCGGCCAGCGTGCAATTGCTGGAGCTGGCGGCCCGCGTGGCCCGCAGCGATTCCACGGTGCTGATTTCGGGCGAGTCCGGCACCGGTAAAGAAGTCCTGGCGCGTTACATTCATCAGCACTCTCATCGGGCGACTCAGCCCTTTGTCGCGATCAACTGTGCGGCGATTCCGGACAACATGCTGGAAGCGACGCTGTTCGGCCACGAAAAAGGCTCGTTCACCGGGGCGATTGCGGCGCAGGCGGGCAAGTTCGAGCAGGCGGACGGCGGCACGCTGCTGCTGGACGAAATCTCAGAGATGCCGTTGGGCCTTCAGGCCAAACTGTTGCGCGTGTTGCAGGAGCGCGAAGTCGAGCGGGTCGGCGGGCGCAAGCCGATTGCCCTGGATATTCGGGTCGTGGCCACCACCAACCGCGACCTGGCGGGCGAAGTGGCGGCGGGGCGGTTCCGGGAAGATCTGTTCTACCGGCTGTCGGTGTTTCCGCTGGCCTGGCGCCCGTTGCGCGAGCGCACCGCCGATATTCTGCCGCTGGCAGAGCGCCTGCTGGCCAAGCACATCAACAAAATGAAACACACCGCCGTGCGCTTTTCAGCGGATGCGCAAGCGTGCCTGACGGGCTACGGCTGGCCGGGCAATGTGCGTGAGCTGGACAACGCAATTCAGCGTGCCCTGATCCTGCAACACGGCGGGCTGATCGAAGCGGCGGATTTTTGTCTGTCGGGGTCGGTGGCCTGTGCGCCGCTGTCCTCTTCAAGCAGCGCCAGATTGCCGGCGCCTGCTCAAACCTCCAGCGAACTGACCGGGGAGTCGGCGGGGGCCTTGGGCGATGACCTGCGCCGTCGCGAGTTCCAGATGATAATCGACACCTTGCGCGCCGAGCGCGGCCGCCGCAAAGAGGCCGCCGAGCGTTTGGGCATCAGTCCGCGCACCCTGCGCTACAAATTGGCGCAAATGCGCGATGCCGGTATGGATGTCGAGGCGTACCTGTTCGCCACCCCTTGAACGCAGACGCTCATCATCGCGCAGGGTCGTGCTCCTTCGGTGCGACCACGCGCCGCTCATCTGCCTGCGACCTTTTGTAACGCGATTTGTTCCAGATCAATAAATAACTGGCACCCTTGTTGCTAACACCTCAGTAGATGCTGTGTGAGTGTCAAAAAATTGCGGGCCGTCGGAGAGAGTAGTCCATGAGCCAAGGTATTGAATTTAATCGAATGATGTTGGACATGCGGGCCATGCAAATGGACGCCATGGCCCAGCCGAAATCGGCGGTGCAAGCGCCTGCCGAACTGGGCGCCCCCAGCTTCTCCGATATGCTCGGCAACGCGATCAACAAGGTCAGCGAAACCCAGCAGGCGTCGACCCAGTTGTCGAACGCCTTTGAAATCGGCAAGAGCGGTGTTGACCTGACGGACGTGATGATTGCATCGCAGAAAGCCAGTGTTTCTTTTCAGGCATTGACCCAAGTGCGCAACAAGCTGGTTCAGGCGTACCAAGACATCATGCAGATGCCGGTTTAAGGACGTATTAGGTCATGGCAGAAGCAGTCGCTGATAACGTCCCGGCCAAGGCGGGCTCTACAGAAGGCAAACCGCCGCTGTTCGGGCTGTCTTTTCTGGAAAACCTTTCCGAGATGACCATGCTGCGTCAGGTCGGCCTGATGGTCGGCCTGGCCGCGAGCGTGGCGATTGGTTTTGCCGTGGTGCTGTGGTCGCAACAGCCCGATTACCGGCCGCTGTACGGCAGCCTGGCCGGTATGGATGCCAAGCAGGTCATGGAGACCCTGGCCACCGCCGATATTCCCTACACCGTCGAGCCCACATCCGGTGCGTTGCTGGTCAAGGCCGATGACGTCGCCCGTGCCCGCCTCAAGCTGGCCGCCGCCGGTGTCTCACCGACCGACAGCAACATCGGTTTCGAGATTCTGGACAAGGACCAAGGGCTGGGCACCAGCCAGTTCATGGAAGCCACGCGCTATCGCCGCGGCCTCGAAGGCGAGCTGGCACGCACCATTTCCAGCCTGAACAACGTCAAGGGCGCCCGCGTGCACCTGGCGATCCCGAAAAGCTCGGTGTTCGTGCGCGATGAGCGCAAGCCCAGCGCCTCGGTACTGGTAGAGCTGTACTCGGGCCGTTCGCTGGAGCCGGGTCAGGTGCTGGCGATTATCAACCTGGTGGCCACCAGCGTCCCGGAATTGACCAAATCGCAGATCACCGTGGTCGACCAGAAGGGCAACCTGCTGTCGGATCAGGCGGAAAACTCCGAGCTGACCATGGCTGGCAAGCAGTTCGATTACAGCCGCCGCATGGAAAGCATGCTCACCCAGCGCGTGCACAACATCCTGCAGCCGGTCTTGGGCAATGATCGCTACAAGGCCGAAGTGTCCGCGGACGTGGATTTCAGCGCCGTTGAATCGACCTCCGAACAGTTCAACCCGGACCAGCCGGCGTTGCGCAGCGAGCAGTCCACCAACGAACAACGCACCGCCAGCAATGGCCCGCAAGGTGTACCGGGCGCGCTGAGCAATCAGCCACCGGCCCCGGCGTCGGCGCCGCAGCAAACCGGTCAGGCCACCGCCGCCGCTGGCATGGTGCAGCCAGGCCAGCCGCTGCTGGACGCCAACGGTCAGCAGATCATGGACCCGGCCACCGGCCAGCCCATGTTGGCGCCATACCCGGCCGACAAACGTTCGCAATCGACCAAAAACTTTGAGCTGGACCGCTCCATCAGCCACACCAAGCAGCAACAGGGCCGTGTCAATCGCCTGTCGGTTGCCGTGGTGGTGGACGATCAGGTCAAGGTTGACCCGGCCAACGGTGAAGTCACCCGCGAGCCGTGGAGCACCGATCAATTGGCGCGCTTCACGCGTCTGGTGCAAGACGCGGTGGGCTTTGACGCCAGCCGTGGCGACAGCGTGAGCGTGATCAACGTGCCGTTCTCCGCCGAACGTGGCGAAGTGATTGCCGATATCCCGTTCTACTCGCAGCCCTGGTTCTGGGACATCGTCAAACAAGTGCTGGGTGTGTTGTTCATTCTGGTGCTGGTGTTCGGCGTATTGCGCCCGGTGCTCAACAACATCACCGGTCACGGCCGCAACAAACAAATGGCGTTGGGCAGCGATGCCGAGCTGGGCGGTCTGGGCGGCATCGGCGGCCTGGACGGCGAGCTGGCCAACGACCGGGTCAGCCTCGGCGGTCCACAAAGCATTCTGTTGCCGAGCCCGAGCGAAGGCTATGACGCTCAGTTGAACGCAATTAAAAGTCTGGTAGCAGAAGACCCGGGCCGTGTGGCTCAGGTCGTGAAAGAGTGGATCAACGCTGATGAGTGACAACCGAGCCGCCACCAACCTCAAGCTGACCCGGGTCGACAAGGCCGCGATCCTGCTGCTGTCCCTGGGGGAAACCGACGCGGCCCAGGTGCTGCGGCACATGGGGCCTAAAGAAGTGCAGCGCGTGGGTGTGGCGATGGCGCAAATGCGCAACGTACACCGTGAGCAGGTTGAGCAGGTCATGAGTGAGTTCGTCGAGATCGTCGGCGACCAGACCAGCCTCGGCGTTGGCTCTGACAGCTACATCCGCAAAATGCTCACCTCGGCACTGGGCGAAGACAAGGCCAACGGCCTGATCGACCGCATCCTGCTGGGCGGCAACACCAGCGGTCTGGACAGCCTCAAATGGATGGAGCCGCGTGCGGTGGCGGACGTGATCCGTTTCGAGCACCCGCAAATTCAGGCCATCGTGGTGGCGTACCTGGACCCCGACCAGGCCGGTGAGGTGCTGGGCCATTTTGACCACAAGGCGCGCCTGGACATCATCCTGCGCGTCTCGTCGCTCAACACCGTGCAACCGGCCGCGCTCAAAGAGCTGAACCAGATTCTCGAGAAGCAATTCTCCGGCAACTCCAATGCTGCCCGTACAACGTTGGGCGGTATCAAGCGTGCGGCCGACATCATGAACTTCCTCGACAGCTCGACCGAGGGCCAGTTGATGGACTCGATCCGCGAAATCGACGAAGACCTGTCCGGTCAGATCGAAGACCTCATGTTTGTGTTCAACAACCTGGCCGACGTCGACGACCGCGGCATTCAGGCGCTGTTGCGCGAAGTGTCTTCGGACGTGCTGGTACTGGCGCTCAAGGGTTCGGACGACAACGTTCAGGAAAAAATCTTCAAGAACATGTCCAAGCGTGCGTCCGAACTGCTGCGCGACGACCTCGAAGCCAAAGGCCCGGTGCGTGTCAGCGACGTCGAAACCGCACAGAAAGAAATCCTCACCATTGCTCGCCGTATGGCCGAAGCCGGAGAAATCGTTCTCGGCGGGAAGGGCGGCGAAGAGATGATCTAAGTGAGCAATGCCAAGGGCGAGTCGCCCAGTGATGTGATCCGCGCCCGCGATGTCGGCGGTTTTGACGTGTGGTCCTTGCCCAGCTTTGACCCGTTTCGCGAAGCGCCGGAACCCGAACCCGAGCCGGTCGAAGAACTGCCGGTCGAGAGCGAAGAAGTGCCGCTGGAGGAAGTCCAGCCGCTGACCCTCGAAGAGCTCGAAAGCATCCGTCAGGAGGCCTACAACGAAGGCTTCGCCACCGGCGAAAAAGAAGGCTTTCACAGCACCCAGCTCAAGGTGCGCCAAGAGGCGGAAGTGGCCTTGAGCGCCAAGGTCGGCAGCCTTGAACGCCTGATGAGCAGCCTGTTTGCGCCGCTGGCCGAGCAGGACGAGCAGCTCGAAAAAGCCATGGTGGGGCTGGTCGAACACATGACGCGGCTGGTGATCCAGCGCGAACTGAAAACCGACTCCAGCCAGATCGAGCAGGTGCTGCGCGAGAGCCTCAAATTGTTGCCGATGGGCGCTGAAAACATTCGCCTGTTCATCAACCCGCAGGATTTTGCCCAGGTCAAAGCCCTGCGCGAGCGGCATGACGCCACGTGGCGGATCCTCGAAGACGACACCTTGCAGCCGGGCGGTTGCCGGGTCGAAACCGAACACAGCCGGATCGACGCCAGCATCGAAACCCGCATCAAGCAGGCCATGAGCCAGTTGTTTGACCAATTGCACGAACAGGCGCTGCACCCGTCTGCGCCGGACATTGACGTCGACCTGGACGCACCGGATGCACCTTAAACGCACCAGTTTTGCCAAACGCCTGAGCACCTATTCGCCTGCCATCACCTTGCCCGGCCAGCCCATTGTCGAGGGCCGCCTGCTGCGCATGGTCGGCCTGACGCTTGAAGCCGAAGGTTTGCGCGCGGCCATGGGCAGCCGTTGCCTGGTCATCAACGACGACAGCTTTCACCCGGTGGAAGTCGAAGCCGAAGTGATGGGGTTTTCGGGCAGCAAAATCTTCCTCATGCCGGTGGGCAGTGTCGCCGGTATTGCGCCGGGCGCCCGTGTGGTGCCGTTGGCAGACACCGGGCGCTTGCCCATGGGCATGAGCATGCTCGGCCGCGTGCTCGATGGCGCCGGGCGGGCACTGGACGGCAAAGGCGGGATGAAAGCCGAAGACTGGGTGCCGATGGACGGCCCGACCATCAACCCGCTCAAGCGCAACCCGATCAGCGTGCCGCTGGACGTGGGCATCCGCAGCATCAACGGTTTATTGACGGTCGGTCGCGGCCAGCGTCTGGGCCTGTTTGCCGGTACGGGCGTGGGCAAGAGTGTGCTGCTGGGCATGATGACCCGCTTTACCGAGGCCGACATCGTGGTGGTGGGGCTGATCGGTGAGCGGGGCCGTGAGGTGAAGGAGTTCATCGAACACATCCTCGGCGAAGAAGGCCTCAAGCGTTCGGTGGTGGTGGCCTCGCCAGCGGATGACGCGCCCTTGATGCGCATGCGCGCAGCCATGTATTGCACGCGGATTGCCGAATACTTTCGCGACAAAGGCAAAAACGTCCTGTTGCTGATGGACTCGCTGACCCGTTTCGCCCAGGCGCAGCGGGAAATCGCCTTGGCGATCGGCGAGCCGCCTGCGACCAAGGGGTATCCGCCTTCGGTGTTCGCCAAGCTGCCAAAACTGGTGGAGCGGGCGGGTAACGCCGAAGCGGGCGGTGGGTCGATCACCGCGTTCTATACCGTGCTGTCCGAGGGGGACGACCAGCAAGACCCGATTGCCGACTCGGCGCGGGGCGTGCTGGACGGCCACATCGTGCTGTCCCGGCGACTGGCCGAAGAAGGCCATTACCCGGCCATCGACATCGAAGCGTCCATCAGCCGGGTCATGCCCTCGGTGGTCAACGAAGAGCACATGCGCCGCGCGCAGCAATTCAAGCAGTTGTGGTCGCGCTTCCAGCAGGCGCGGGACTTGATCAGCGTCGGCGCCTACGTACCGGGCGGTGACCGCGAAACCGACACCGCAATTGCCCTGCAACCGGCGATGGTGGCGTACCTGCGCCAAGGGCTGAACGACAACATCAGCCTGGGCGAAAGCAGTGGCCATCTGGGGTCGATTTTTGCCCCGGCCCCGGGCGGCTAATCCCTGATGGCCAGCGGGGGAAGAGCGGCGCGTCTAGCGCCAGTGGTGGACATGGCCGAAAGCGCCGAAAAAGCCGCGGCGCAGCGCCTCGGGCATTTTCAGGGGCAAGTGAACCTGGCCAACAGCAAGTTGGGCGACCTGGAAAACTTCCGCGCCGAGTACCAGTCGCAATGGGTCGACCGTGGCAGCCAGGGCGTGTCGGGGCAATGGCTGCGCAGTTACCAGTACTTTCTCAACCAGCTTGAAACCGCCGTCTCACAGCAACGGCAGAGTCTGGTCTGGCATGAAAACAACCTCAATAAAGCCCGCGAAACCTGGCAGCAGGCCTACGCTCGAGTCGAAGGGTTGCGCAAACTGGTGCAACGCTACGCCGACGAAGCGCGGCAGCTGGAAGACAAGCGCGAACAAAAGCTGATGGACGAGCTGTCCCAGCGCCTGCAGCGCCGCGACACGTTATAAGTCCGCCGGATTCCCGCCACGGGAGGTGAAATCGTCATCGCCGTCTATAGTTCTTGGCACCCGACCTCAGATAAGGATGCGTGCCCATGGCTGTCACTTCAACATTGACGGAGGATGATAAAAAACTGACGTTAGCGATCAAGGGGCGTTTTGATTTCGTCCAGCATCAAGATTTCAGGCACGCCTACGAACAGCAGGACTCCAAGCCTGATCAGTTTGTGGTTGACCTCAAGGACACCACTTACGTCGACAGTTCTGCCCTGGGCATGCTGTTGCTGTTGCGTGACTACGCCGGGGGCGATGAGTCGGATGTGCGGATCGTCAATTGCAATGCCGACGTGCGCAAAATCTTCGCCACTTCCAACTTCGACAAGCTGTTTGATATCAGTTGAACGGGTCACACGCAGATATCCAGCCGCTCACCCTGCTGATCGCTGAAGACAGTGCGGTCGACCGCTTGTTGCTCTCGCGCATTGTCAGCAAGCAGGGGCATCGCGTGTTGCTGGCCGCCGATGGCGCCGAAGCGGTGGCGCTGTTTGCCGAGCAGCGCCCGCAACTGGTGCTGATGGACGCGCTGATGCCGGTCATGGACGGCTTTGAAGCCACGCGGCAGATCAAGGCGCTGGCTGGCGAGACGCTGGTGCCAATCATTTTCCTCACCTCGCTCGAACACGCCGACGCCTTGACCCGTGCGATGGAAGCCGGGGGCGATGATGTGCTGATCAAGCCCTATAACCCGCAGGTGCTGGCCGCCAAGATCACCGTCATGGACCGCTTGCGACGCCTGCAGGACACGGTGTTGCAGCAACGCAACCTGATCGCCCGGCACAACACCTACCTGCTCAATGAACAGCGAGTGGCCAAGGCCGTGTTTGACCGGGTGGCGCACTCGGGGTGTTTGAAGGCGTCGAATATTCAGTATTTGCAGTCGCCTTATGCCTTGTTCGACGGCGATTTATTACTGGCGGCCTACACCCCCACCGGCGATACCCACGTGTTGCTGGGCGACTTCACCGGCCATGGGTTGCCCGCCGCCATCGGCGCCATGCCGCTGGCGGAGGTGTTCTACAGCATGACGGCCAAAGGCTATGGCCTGGCGGAAATCCTGCGTGAGATGAACGCCAAGCTCAAACGCATCCTGCCCGTGGACATGTTTTGCTGCGCCACGCTGGCGTGCGTGAGTGCCCAGCGGCGCATCGTCGAACTGTGGAATGGCGGCATGCCGGATGGCTACTTGCATGCCCAGGCCAGCGGCAAGCGCACGCCGTTGCCGTCCCGGCACTTGCCGCTGGGGGTGCTCACCAGCGACGCCTTTGACGACGCCACCGAGGTGCTGCCCATGGCGCCGGGCGATCAGCTGTTTTTGCTCTCGGACGGGGTCATCGATACCGCAGGCCACGATGAACAACTGTTTGGCGTGCAAGGGCTGGAGCGTGTGTTTGCCCGTAATCGGGACCCGGCACACCTGATTGATGAGGTGGTGCAGGCGCTGCGCGATTTCCAGGGGCAAAAGCGCGATGACGTGAGCCTGGTGCAAATCACTTCGCAGTTGCCGCAATCCTGGGACCTGCCGCCGATTCTCTACTCCGACAGCGGGCGTTGCAGCCCGCTGGACTGGTCGGCCAGCTTTGAGTTTCGCGCCCAATCCCTACAACAGTTCAACCCGTTGCCCTACCTGTTGCAGTTGTTGATGGAAGTCCATGGGCTGCGCACGCAGGGGGCGGTGATCCACGCGGTGCTGGCCGAGCTGTATGCCAATGCCCTGGAGCATGGCGTATTGGGGCTCGACTCGCGGATCAAGCGCAACGCTGCCGGGTTCGCGCAGTATTACCAGCGCCGGGAAGAGCGGCTGGCAGCCCTTAAAGAAGGATTTGTCCGGCTGCACCTGCGGGTTGAGCCTATGCTCAACGGTGGACGTTTAGTGATACAAGTTGAAGACAGCGGAAAAGGATTCGATGTCCACAACGTATTGGCGCGTCCCCTGGACAAAGGGCGCCTGTCGGGGCGCGGCGTGAGCCTGGTGCGTCAACTCTGTCCTGCGGCGCGCTGGTCAGACGATGGTCGCAGCGCGTACGTGGAGTTTTCGTGGGAGGCTCTGGCATAATCCGCCCCATTCTTGATCAAGGAGTGAACAAGTGTCTGATCTACACATGGACCCGGCTGTTGTGAGCGCATTGCGTGACGTGATGGAGGGCGGGTTTGCCGACCTGCTGGACACCTTTATCGCGGACTCGGACGAACGTCTGCAGCAATTGCATCTGGCGCGTGGTCCTACCGAGCTGATGGCGGTTGCCCACAGCTTTAAAGGCAGCAGCAGCAACATGGGTGCCATTCGTTTGGCGCGCTTGTGCGCCGAACTCGAAGCCGGGGTGCAAAAAATGTCGGTGGACGGCATCGAAGCGCTGGTGCTGAACATCGACCGTGAATACCAAACCGTGCGCCGACTGTACAGCGCCGAACGCAAGCGCTGCGGGGCGGCACACGTGGTTTCCCACTGATGGGCGCAAAGCTGGCCCGAACCTTGCTCTGAATCTCTGACCTGTACCTACGCCAGCCCGTACAGTGGAGACCTTACATGCCGCTTGCCGCCAACCCGCTTCTTCAGACACCTGCCGCCGCTGCGTCCAAAGCCGCTGCGGCGAATGCGTCCCAGCCTGCTGTTGAGCCCAACAAAACCGGGGGGGCGCCGTTCTCGAAGGTGTACGCCAAAGCGTCGCAAGACACCGCGTCCAATGCCGCCGATAAAGTCGCCAAACCGTCGCGCGACAAGGGGGCGGATGCGCCAGCCAGGCCTGATGTGCGCAACGACAAAAGCGCTGGCAAACCGGCGAACGTTGCCGATAGCGGCAAACCCTTGCCTGGCGGCAAGCGCGCCGACAATGCCCGTGATGACCAGGATGCCAGCACGACGTCGGCGTCCGATGACGTGGCTTCCACCGATCCGTCCACGCTGACGCCCGTGGCCCCGACCACCCCGCTGACACCACCGGTGGCGGACGTACCGGTTGACGCTGTTGCGCCACAACCCGAGGTGCAGGCGCCGCAACTGGCTGCGGCGGCCACGGCGGCTGCGGTTCAACCTCAGCCAGTGGCCGATGACACCTTCGACCCCGAGGCTGATCCCCTCGACGACCTGCCGGCGGTACGCCTGGCCATGGAGCAGGGCGGGCACGTGTCCGCCAGCAGTCAGGCACCGACCAAAAGCACTTCTGCTGATACCGCTGCACCGGCTGCTCAAACCCAGGGGCAGGCCAGCGGCATGGCCCTGCTGATCGAGCCGAAAACCGACTCCCAAACCACCGGCGAAGGCGGCGAAAAGGCCTTCAAGGGGTTGGTGGACGATGGCCTTAAAGACTTGAAAAGCGCCTCCAGCGACACCCGTGTCGACGACTTCGCCAATCGTCTGGCGGCCTTGACCCAAGCAGCTGTGCCTAAAACCGCCAATGCCTTGCCGGTCAACCAGCCCTTGGCCATGCACCAGAACGGCTGGTCTGAAGAAGTGGTCAACCGGGTGATGTACCTGTCCAGCGCCAACCTCAAGTCGGCGGACATTCAGCTGGAACCCGCCGAACTGGGGCGACTGGACATCCGCGTCAACATCGCGGCCGACCAACCGGCGCAAGTGAACTTCATGAGCGGCCACGCCGGTGTGCGTGAAGCGCTGGAAGGGCAGATGCACCGTCTGCGTGAGATGTTCGCCCAGCAGGGCATGGGGCAAGTGGACGTCAACGTGTCGGATCAATCGCGCAATTGGCAGGGCCAGGGGCAGGAGCAACAAGGCCAGCACCGCGCCAATGGCACAGGCAACGGTGGGCGGGCGGACGGCGCTGTGGAGGACGACCTGTCCGTGGCGGCCGTTGACGCCGCAGCGCCGAGTGTGATCCTGGGCTCCAGTGCGGTGGATTACTACGCCTGATAACTGGCTAGCAGCCTTGCGCAGCGGCTCCCCTTAACGGTGCAGTCGCTGCCGCGCACCGCGCGGTTATCGCCGTGCCATCGCGCCCCAACCCCGCTCAAGCCAAACAATGCCCGCCCGACACTCACTTCTGGCATAACACTTGCTCTTGCCTAGCCATGCACCTGTGAAAACCGAATAGTGACG
This sequence comes from Pseudomonas lundensis, assembly GCF_015377145.2. Lineage (NCBI taxonomy): Bacteria > Pseudomonadati > Pseudomonadota > Gammaproteobacteria > Pseudomonadales > Pseudomonadaceae > Pseudomonas > Pseudomonas lundensis. The sequence goes on along the minus strand of NZ_CP062158.2, from coordinate 3,134,129 downwards.
GATTATTGGCATGGCGAAGAGCGACGCAGTGAAAGACCCCGCCCAGAAAGGCAAACTCAAGCTGATTATCCTGATCGTCGTGGCGTTGCTGCTGGCGATTGGCCTGTCCGTGGGCGCCACCTGGTATTTCATGCACAGCGCCCAGAGCAAGCCCGAGGTGGTGGTTGACCCGAACGCTAAAGTCCCGGCGATCTACGAGCCGATGGCGCCTGCGTTTGTGCTCAATTACAACGCCAATGGCCGCCAGCGCTACATGCAAGTGAGCATGACCCTGCAAGCCCGAAACCAGGCCGATCTGGACGCGCTCAAGGTTCACATGCCAGTGATCCGCAACAATCTGGTCATGTTGTTCTCCGGGGAAACCTTCGACAGCATCGCCACGCCGGTCGGCCAGGAAATGTTGCGTCAAAAAGCCACTGCCAGTGTGCAAGCCGTTGCGCAAAAAGAGCTCGGCAAAGTGGTGGTCGATCAGGTGCTCTTTACTAACTTCGTATTGCAGTAGGATCACGACATGGCCGTGCAAGACCTGCTGTCCCAGGATGAGATCGATGCGCTGTTGCATGGCGTCGATGACGGTCTGGTACAGACCGAAATGGCTGCCGAACCCGGCAGTGTCAAAAGTTACGACCTGACCAGTCAGGACCGTATTGTTCGCGGGCGCATGCCGACCCTCGAAATGATCAACGAGCGTTTCGCGCGCTACACCCGCATCAGTATGTTCAACATGCTGCGCCGCTCGGCCGACGTGGCCGTGGGCGGGGTGCAGGTGATGAAGTTCGGTGAGTACGTGCATTCGCTGTACGTGCCCACCAGTTTGAACCTGGTCAAGATCAAGCCGCTGCGTGGCACGGCGCTGTTCATCCTGGACGCCAAGTTGGTGTTCAAGCTGGTGGACAACTTCTTCGGCGGCGACGGGCGTCACGCCAAGATCGAGGGCCGTGAATTCACGCCCACCGAGTTGCGCGTGGTGCGCATGGTGCTGGAGCAGGCTTTCATCGACTTGAAAGAAGCCTGGCAGGCGATCATGGAAGTCAATTTCGAGTACATCAACTCGGAAGTGAACCCGGCCATGGCCAACATCGTCGGCCCGAGCGAGGCGATTGTGGTCTCCACCTTCCACATCGAGCTGGACGGCGGTGGCGGCGACCTGCACGTGACCATGCCGTATTCGATGATCGAGCCGGTGCGCGAGATGCTCGACGCCGGTTTCCAGTCCGACCTCGACGATCAGGACGAACGCTGGAGCAAAGCGCTGCGTGAAGACGTACTCGACGTCAGCGTGCCGCTCAGTGCCACGGTGGCCCGTCGCCAGTTGCGGCTGCGGGACATTCTGCACATGCAGCCCGGCGACGTGATCCCCATCGAGTTGCAGGACGAGCTGGTCATGCGTGCCAATGGCGTGCCGTCGTTCAAGGTCAAACTGGGCTCGCACAAGGGCAATCTCGCCCTGCAAGTGGTTGAGCCCATCGACCGGCGCTAAGCGCCGGTTTCAAGAATTCGCTGTGTAACTGATTGACTGCCCGCCGAGGACAAATGATGGCTGACGAACACGAAATAACTTCCGCCGAAGACCAGGCGCTGGCCGATGAATGGGCGGCTGCACTGGAAGAAACCGGCGATGTGGGCCAACACGACATTGACGCCTTGCTGGCGGCCGATGCGGCCAAGGCCCCGTCGTCCAACCGCGTGCCGATGGAAGAATTCGGCAGCGTGCCGCGCAACAACGAGCCGGTCACGCTGGACGGCCCCAACCTGGACGTGATTCTGGATATTCCGGTGTCCATCTCTATGGAAGTGGGCAGCACCGACATCAACATCCGTAACCTGCTGCAACTCAACCAGGGCTCGGTAATTGAACTGGACCGTCTGGCCGGTGAGCCGCTGGACGTGCTGGTCAACGGCACGCTGATTGCGCACGGCGAAGTGGTGGTGGTGAACGAAAAGTTCGGCATTCGCCTGACGGACGTCATCAGCCCAAGCGAACGCATCAAGAAGCTGCGCTGAATGAAGCGGTTACTCGGCGGTTTACTGGCGTTCCCGTTCAGCGTGCTGGCGGCCGAACCGGTGGTCACGGCCACCACGGCGGCTGCGCCGGTGGTCGGCAGTGGCATCGGCGGTCAATTGAGCCAACTGGTGCTGGGCCTGCTGCTGGTGCTGGGGCTGATTTTCGGCCTGGCCTGGCTGTTGCGCCGGGTTCAGCACGCCGGGCCACGCCAGGGGCAGGTGATTGAACTGATCAGCTCGCGTGCGCTGGGCGCGCGTGATCGTTTGGTGCTGGTGCAAGTGGGCAATGAGCAAATCCTGCTGGGCCTGACGCCCGGCCGGATCACGCCGCTGCATGTGCTCAAGGAGCCGGTGACCTTGCCGACTACCCCCCAGCCTGCCACGCCGGAGTTTGCCAAGCGCCTGCTCGAACTGATGGGCAACCAGAAGGACAAGCCGTAATGCGTTTAGTCGTTGCGCTGTTGTTGGCGCTGGCCGCGCCGTTGGCGTTCGGTGCCGATCCGTTGTCGATTCCGGCCATCACCCTGGGCACGGGCGCCGACGGCCAGCAAGAGTACTCGGTCAGCCTGCAAATCCTGCTGATCATGACGGCGCTGAGTTTTATCCCGGCGTTCGTCATGCTGATGACCAGTTTCACGCGGATCATCATTGTGTTTTCGATCCTGCGTCAGGCGCTGGGGCTGCAACAAACCCCGTCCAACCAGATCCTCACAGGCATGGCGTTGTTTCTGACGATGTTCATCATGGCGCCGGTGTTCGACAAAATTAACCAAAACGCCTTGCAGCCGTACCTTGCCGAAAAGCTCTCGGCGCAGGACGCGATCCTCAAGGCCGAAGGCCCGATCAAGGATTTCATGCTGGCGCAAACCCGCAGCAGCGACCTTGAGCTGTTCGTGCGCCTGTCCAAGCGGACCGACATCGCCACCCCGGATGCTGCGCCGCTGACCATTCTGGTGCCGGCGTTTGTCACCTCGGAACTGAAAACCGCGTTTCAAATCGGCTTCATGATCTTCATTCCGTTTCTGATCATCGACCTGGTAGTGGCCAGTGTGCTGATGGCCATGGGCATGATGATGCTGTCGCCGCTGATTATTTCGTTGCCGTTCAAAATCATGCTGTTCGTGCTGGTCGATGGCTGGGCGCTGATTATCGGCACGCTGGCCAGCAGTTTTGGCGGGGTGTGACGCCATGCCCGGGAGTAATGCGCAATGACCCCAGAAGTCGCGGTTGACCTGTTTCGCAGTGCGTTGTGGCTGACCACCATGATGGTGGCCGTGCTGGTGGTGCCCAGCCTGCTGGTGGGCCTGATGGTCGCCATGTTCCAGGCGGCCACCCAAATCAACGAACAGACCCTGAGCTTCCTCCCGCGTTTGCTGGTGATGCTCGTGACCCTGATCGTGGCCGGGCCGTGGCTGGTGCAGACGTTCATGGAATACATCCTGTCGTTGTACGGCAGCATTCCGCAGTTGATCGGCTAAATGTCGCTGCTGGCCCTGACGGACGCGCAGATCAGTACCTGGGTCGCCAGCTTTATGCTGCCGCTGTTCCGGGTCGGCGCGCTGTTGACCACCATGCCGATCATCGGCACGACCCTGGTGCCCAAGCGCATCAAGCTTTTTTTGTCGATTGCCATTACCCTGGCCATTGTGCCCAGCCTGCCGCCGCTGCCCACCGTCAACCCGCTGGACCTGAGCGGGTTGATGCTGATTGCCGAGCAAATCATCATCGGCGCGTTGCTCGGGTTTTCACTGCAGCTGTTTTTCCAGGCGTTCGTGGTGGCCGGGCAAATCGTCGCGATCCAGATGGGCATGGGCTTCGCCTCCATGGTCGACCCGGCCAACGGGGTTAACGTGGCGGTGATCGGGCAGTTTTTCACCATGCTGGTGACCTTGCTGTTCCTGTCCATGAACGGGCACCTGGTGGTGTTCGAAGTGCTCACCGAAAGCTTTACCACTTTGCCGGTCGGTGGCGGTTTATTGACCCTTCATTTTTGGGAAGTGGTGGGCAAACTGGGCTGGGTGTTGGGCGCGGCCCTGATGCTGGTGCTGCCGGCCATTACCGCGCTGCTGGTGGTCAACATTGCCTTCGGCGTCATGACCCGGGCGGCGCCGCAACTGAACATCTTCGCCATCGGCTTTCCGCTGACCCTGGTGCTGGGCATGGTGATCCTGTGGATCAGCCTGGCGGACATTCTCAATCAGTACCAACCGCTGGCCACTGAGGCCCTGCAGTTCTTACGTGATCTGGCACAGGCGAAATAGCCATGGCCGAAAGCGAGAGTGGCGCCGATAAAACAGAAGACCCCACGGAGAAACGAAAAAAAGACTCCAGGGAAAAGGGCGAGATCGCACGCTCTAAAGAACTGAATACGCTGGCCATCATGCTCGCCGGGTCCATCGGCCTGATCATCTTTGGCGGTGCGCTGGCGCAGGACATGATGGAAATCATGCGCTACAACTTCAGCATCAGCCGTGAAGCGCTGCTCAACCCCGATTCCATGGGCGCCTACTTGCTGCACTCGGGCAAAATCGCGCTGATCGCGCTCCAACCCGTGCTCATCACCTTGCTGATTGCCGCCGTGATCGGGCCGATTGCACTGGGTGGCTGGCTGTTCGCGGCGGGCAGCCTGGCGCCCAAGTTCAGCCGCATGAACCCGGCGGCGGGGCTCAAGCGCATGTTCTCGGCCAAGGCGCTGGTCGAACTGCTCAAGGCGCTGGCCAAATTCTTCATCATCCTGATCGTGGCGTTGATGGTGCTCCAGGCCGACATCGACGACTTACAGCGCATCGCCCACGAACCGCTGGAATCGGCGGTGATTCACAGCCTGCAAGTGGTGGCCTGGAGTGCGTTGTGGATGGCCTGCGGGCTGATCCTGATTGCCGCCGTGGACGTGCCCGTGCAGCTGTGGGAAAGCCACAAAAAACTGCTGATGACCAAGCAGGAAGTGCGCGACGAACACAAGGATCAGGAAGGGCGCCCGGAAGTCAAACAGCGCATCCGCCAGACCCAGCGCGACATGAGCCAGCGGCGCATGATGAGCGCCATCCCGGATGCGGATGTCATCATCACCAACCCGACCCACTTCGCCGTCGCCCTCAAATACGACCCCGAGAAAGGCGCGGCGCCGATGCTGCTGGCCAAAGGCAGCGACTTTCTGGCGCTGAAAATCCGGGAAATCGGCGCCAAGCACGACATCCTGCTGCTCGAATCCCCGGCGTTGGCGCGTTCGATCTACTACTCCACCGAACTGGACCAGGAAATCCCTGCCGGCTTGTACCTGGCCGTGGCCCAAGTGCTGGCGTACGTCTACCAGATCCGCCAGCATCAGGCGGGCAAGGGCAAGCGGCCAGACCCGCTCAGCGACCTGCCCATCCCGCCGGATTTACGGCGCGATGAATAGAGGTTTTTCGCAACAGCTAAATTCTTATTGGTCAGTGAAGAGTTTGAATGTATTGGTGAGTAATCAAGTTGGGTTAATAGGTGTTCGGTATCGATTGAAATGCCTGTTCATGATGGGTTTGTTCCTTGATTTTTAATGGTGCGGTCCAGATGAAATAAGTGTCGGTTTTATGATGTGGGTGCGCCACGTATGTTGTCTCTCAGGCTGTCAATAAATGCTGGATTAATATTCGATATTTCACCTCTACTTGCTGTTTCGCTCAGGCTGCGAAAGGCTTGTACTTGCTCTGATGTGGTCGCATCTCTGAGTTTGTGAAGTGTTGTTGCTTGTAAGTTAAGGAAGTTAATTTTATTTGTGCCTTCTGGTTGTGGTATTTGTCTTATGAAATTTACGTCGGCAGGCTCTAGGTTCTTTGGTAGGGCTGCATAGGCGAGTGTTTTTAATGTCGGATCTTTTCTAATGATTTTATGGGGTTCGCCGATGCTTGAGATGTTATAGATCCCGTTGGATTCGGTGAGGGTGACCAGTTCTATTGGCTCGGCGTTATGCGGATGTGCAACCAGATACTTTACAGTTGTGTTCTCGGCGTAACGTCTTGTTTTGAGGGTGGTGCGTGTGCGTCGCGCTATTGTTCTTGCTAGTATCGGAATTTTAATATGACCACTCGAGTCGTCGTTATTTATTGGGTTGTTGATGCAATAGGCGTACGAGTTGACGCCGCCCTTGCCAAATGGACTCCAACTGTCCGGGCTATTAAAACGCATCAATACCGGGTTAAACGCCCGATACCCGTTGCCCAATAAATAATGGCCGGTCACTGGGTCTGCGCACTCGCCGTTAAACCCCAAGAGATGCTGATTGGCGCCTGCGGTTGGATGGTGACCATAAGGCGAATAAGCCATTGTCCGTTGTTCTGTAGCACCCACCGTATACAGCACGGAGTGCTGCGGGTCGGTGGCGAGCAGGGTGCTGGCGGATGACGTTGCATCACGGCGCTGTAGCGCAAGCAACTGGTCGCTGTGCTGCACGATGGTGTGCTGCACGTCGCCCTGGATGTCCGTGGCGAGCCGGTTTTGCCGATAAAAGCGTTGGCGTGGTGCCTGGGGGGGAGGGAGCAAGCCCGTCAGCCGATCAAGCGGGTCGTAGTCATAGCGGCACAGCAGTGCTTTTTTCATGGACGGTCTCGAGCGCGTGGAGGAGTGCTTGATGATGAGCGCGAACGGGCGTCACGGGTACTGGCAGTTCTATCAGGTAGCCACCCTGTCAATGTTGCCAGTAGAGGGTTTGCCCAAACCTGCTTAACTGTGGAAAGAGCGCGCCGTGGCGTTTGTAACTGGCAATGGAGATGCGCGATGCCCATCGAGTTAACCCTGATCCCTGATGCGTCGGTCAAAACCTATGCCCTGAGTGATGCCCATGGTCTGGCCATGGCTGAGCTGGAGGGGTTGTTTCCGGCGTTCCCTGCGCTGGAGGGTACGTTTGCGATTTTTTGGCTGGATCAGGCGCTCGATCAACATGTGGTGGGGTTCAGTACCGAGGGCGCCAACCTGCTGGCGGTGATTTCGCTGCCGACGGTGCCGCAGGGCTGTGGCCACGAAGCGTATTACGCCGCCGTGCTGGAACGGTGCGAGAAAGAGCGCGAGACGATTTTGCGATTTTTACGCAAGTCATTGAGCTCGGAAGGGATCAACGGAATCTGTGCGCGCAGTTTTATCCTGTGCAACCTGGTGCGCCAGTTGAAGCTCGACAGTGTGCCGGTGTGGAAGGATCGGCCGCACACGCGGGACGGGCGCTGCGGGGATATTTTGATTGGCGGGCGCGGGTCGGAGCGCTATCAGCCCAACCGCAAGATTGATGTGGTGTTCGGGGCCAGCAGCAGTGCGTGCCTGGTCATCGATTTGGGGGAATGGCGCTGGAACTGAACCCGGCGTGTGGGTGATGGGCGCGCGTATCACGTGTGCAAGAGGGGGCGTCGGCCCGCAGCCTTATCAGCCTCTTCAGACAGGGTTGCTGCTTGCCGGGTGTCTGTGCCGGCGCTTATAGTCCGCGCTCGCCCACATGGCGACCGGGTTTGGCGACTCGGAATGAAAAGATAAAGCAGCGCTTTTGCGTCGTTTCGTTTCGTCGCGAGTTCATTTTTTCGCGGCAAGCTTTATGGCGGCTGTGCGTGGGAGATCTTCGGGTCTGCCGGTCTTTGTTTGTCTTTTCACCGGTTCGCCAACCCGCGCACAGCTGCCACCCTAATTTCGTTTGGCGACGAAAAAGGGTGGCTTATTTGAAAAGACAAATGGACCTCGCCCATGCCGAACGCTCCCTACATCCCGCTGACTGCCATCGATTGCACCATCCCCGCCTTGCTGATTGACCGTAACGCCCCGCTGGACGTCTTGCACGCCAACGCCGCAGCCCGTGTGCTGGCGGTCACGCAACTGATGGAAACCTTTGCGAGCCGTGATCTGGAACACGCCGATCAGGTCGACCTCAAGCACCTGGCCACCACCGCCATGCTGTTGCTGCGCGATGGCTGCGATCTGCTCGATGTGCTGGGCTGGCGCCTCAGGCCCGCCTGACAGGGTGCCTCTGACCCCATCCCTCTCCTGACGGGAGAGGGTGTTTGCCCCTGAAACCAAGGTTTTTTCACTGGCAGGTGGCCATTTGCCAAAGTTGGAAGGCTTCTTGCAAAGGCAGGCTCCACGGCGCACATGGCGTCAAAAGTTTGCTAAAGGTTTTCCGCAATGTCATTGGATCGCTCTCAGTTAATCAACACCGCACGCAACGGTCTGACCGGTCTGGGTCAGGGGCAGTTGGGCGTGCCGTTGTTGTTGCTGGTGATGCTGGCCATGATGATGTTGCCCATCCCGGCGTTCCTGCTGGACGTGTTCTTTACCTTCAACATTGCGCTGTCGATTGTGGTGCTGCTGGTGTGTGTGTACGCCTTGCGCCCACTGGATTTCGCCGTGTTCCCGACCATCCTGCTGGTGGCGACACTGATGCGCCTGGCGCTCAACGTGGCGTCGACGCGGGTGGTGATGCTCCACGGCCAAGAAGGTCACGGCGCGGCCGGTAAGGTGATCCAGGCGTTCGGCGAGGTGGTGATCGGCGGCAACTACGTGGTCGGTATCGTGGTGTTCGCGATTTTGATGATCATCAACTTCGTGGTGGTGACCAAGGGCGCCGGGCGTATTTCCGAGGTGAGCGCGCGTTTCACCCTCGACGCCATGCCCGGTAAGCAAATGGCCATCGACGCCGACCTCAATGCCGGGTTGATCGATCAGAACCAGGCCAAATCCCGCCGTCAGGAAGTCGCTCAGGAAGCCGAGTTCTACGGCTCGATGGACGGTGCCAGCAAGTTCGTGCGTGGTGACGCCATCGCCGGTCTGTTGATCCTGTTTATCAACCTGATCGGTGGCATGGCGGTGGGCATGTTCCAGCACGGCATGACCTTCGCTGATGCCGGTAAAGTCTATGCGCTGCTGACCATCGGTGACGGTTTGGTGGCGCAGCTGCCTTCGCTGTTGCTGTCCACGGCCGCCGCGATCATGGTGACCCGTGCGTCGGGCTCCGAAGAGATGGGCAAGCAGATCAGCCGCCAGATGTTCGCCTCGCCCAAAGCGCTGGCGGTGTCCGCCGGGTTGATGGCCGTGATGGGCGCCGTGCCCGGCATGCCGCACTTCGCGTTCCTGAGCCTGGCCGCCGTCTCCGGTGGCGTGGCGTATTTGATGTGGAAAAAACAAAACGCCGTCAAGGTTCAGGCCCTGCAGGAAGTTCAGCGCCAGCAGGAACTGCTGCCGTCGCCTGCCCGTGCGCAAGACACCAAAGAGCTGGGCTGGGATGACGTAACCCCCATCGACATGATCGGCCTGGAAGTGGGCTACCGCTTGATCCCGCTGGTGGACCGCAACCAGGGTGGCCAATTGCTGGCGCGGATCAAGGGCGTGCGCAAGAAGCTGTCCCAGGATCTGGGCTTTCTGATGCCGACTGTGCATATCCGCGACAACCTCGACCTGGCGCCCAGCGCCTACCGCTTGACCCTGATGGGGGTGATTCTGGCCGAGGCCGAGATCTACCCCGACCGCGAACTGGCGATCAACCCCGGTCAGGTGTTCGGCACGTTGAACGGCATTACCGCCAAGGACCCGGCCTTTGGCCTCGAAGCGGTGTGGATCGAAGTCAGCCAGCGCAGTCAGGCGCAATCGCTGGGCTACACCGTGGTGGACGCCAGCACCGTGGTGGCCACGCATTTGAACCAGATCCTCTACAAACACTCTCATGAGCTGATTGGTCATGAAGAAGTGCAGCAGTTGATGCAGTTGCTGGCCAAAGCCTCGCCTAAACTGGCTGAAGAGCTGGTGCCAGGTGTGCTGAGCTTGTCGCAGCTGCTCAAAGTGTTGCAGGCGCTGTTGGCCGAACAGGTGCCGGTGCGCGACATTCGCAGTATTGCCGAAGCCGTCGCGAACAATGCGCACAAGAGTCAAGATACCGCCGCTTTGGTGGCCGCCGTGCGGGTTGGTTTGTCCCGCGCCATCGTCCAAAGCATTGTAGGCGTTGAGTCTGAGCTGCCAGTTATCACGCTGGAGCCAAGGTTGGAACAAATATTGCTCAATAGTCTGCAGAAGGCAGGGCAAGGTCAGGAAGAGGGCGTTCTGCTGGAGCCGAGCATGGCTGAAAAACTGCAGCGTTCGTTGATCGACGCCGCACAACGCCAAGAGATGCAAGGCAATCCGGTGATCCTGCTGGTGGCCGGTCCGGTCCGCGCGATGTTGTCGCGGTTTGGCCGTTTGGCCGTGCCGAACCTGCATGTGCTGGCGTACCAGGAAATCCCTGACAACAAGCAAGTCACCATCGTTGCGACAGTAGGCCCGAACGGCTGAGGTTTGGTTTATGCAAGTGAAGCGTTTTTTCGCCGCCGATATGCGTCAGGCCATGAAACTGGTTCGTGATGAGCTGGGGGCTGATGCCGCCATTATTGGTAACCGCCGCATTGCTGGCGGTGTTGAGTTGACCGCTGCGCTGGACTACAAGTTGTCCGCGCTGGCGCCCCGTGTGCCGAATGTCGAACTCGAAGAAGAGCTGCGCAAGACCCAGTCGCGCATTGTGTCGGCCCAGGCCGAGTTGAGCATGCGCGCTGAGGGCGAGTCGGATGTCAGTCGGCAATTGTTTGCCGGTTTGCCCCTGACCGCCGCCGAGCCACTGATCGAGCCGACGTTCGACGAGCCGCCACGTCCCGCAGCCCCGGCCGCGCCGAGCATGGACCAACGCGCCTTCGACACCATGCGCTTTGAACTCAATGGCTTGCGCGAGTTGCTCGAAGTGCAGTTGGGGTCGTTGGCCTGGAATCAGTTGCAAGGCAGCAAACCGGCACAAGCCAATCTGTGGCGCCGTTTGCAGCGCATCGGCTTGTCCGGCCCGCTGGCCCGCGACTTGCTGGAGCAAGTGACCGAGATTGAAGAGCCGCGTCAGGCCTGGCGCATGCTGTTGGCCCATTTGGCCCGCATGATCGCCACCCCTGAAGTCGAACCGCTTGAAGACGGCGGCGTGATTGCCATGGTCGGCCCGGCAGGCATGGGCAAGACCACCACACTGGCCAAGCTGGCGGCGCGTTATGTGCTCAAGTACGGCGCGCAAAACATTGCGCTGGTGAGCATGGACAGTTACCGGATTGGCGCGCAGGAGCAACTCAAAACCCTGGGCCGCATCCTCAATGTGCCCGTCACGCATGTGGCGCCCGGCCAGTCGCTGGGGCAAACCCTGGAGCCGCTGGTGCGCAAGCGCGTGGTGCTGGTGGACACGGCGGGCCTGCAAGCCAGTGACCCGGCGTTGCGCCTGCAGCTCGAAAGCCTGGCGGGGCGCGGCATCAAGTCCAAAAACTATTTGGTATTGGCCACCACCAGCCAGAAACAAGTGCTGGCGGCGGCGTACCACAGTTATAAACGTTGCGGGCTGGCCGGTTGCATCCTGACCAAACTGGATGAGACGGCGAGCCTTGGTGAAGTGTTGAGTCTGGCCATCAGCCACGAGCTGCCAGTGGCCTATCTCACGGACGGTCCGCGTATCCCGGACGATCTCCATCTGCCGCGTCGTCACCAGTTGGTGAGCCGTGCGGTGAGTGTGCAAATGCAGGAAGAACCCAGCGAAGAGGCCATGGCCGACATGTTCGCTGATATCTACCACAGCCCTTCCAAACGGGTCGGCTGAGGCAGTGATGATTACGTTGGAATGTACCTACATTGATGGTCTGCACATCCTGTTCCCGTTGAGGAACCCGCAGCCAGCCTCTGTAGCCGCGTCTAAGTAAGACAAGGTAAAGAAAGATCATGGGCAGCATGCATCCCGTACAGGTGATCGCAGTGACCGGCGGCAAGGGTGGCGTCGGTAAAACTAACGTTTCAGTCAACTTGTCGCTGGCTCTTGCCGAGCTGGGCAGACGAGTGATGTTACTGGACGCTGACCTGGGGTTGGCGAACGTCGACGTACTGCTGGGGCTGACCCCCAAATACACCCTGGCCGATGTGGTCGAGGGCCGTTGCGAGCTGCGCGATGTGCTGCTGCCTGGCCCCGGCGGGATTCGCATCGTGCCCGCGGCGTCGGGCACCCAAAGCATGGTTCACCTGAGCCCGGCCCAGCATGCGGGGCTGATTCAGGCCTTCAGCGAGATCGGTGACAACCTGGACGTGCTGGTGATCGACACCGCCGCCGGGATTGGCGAATCGGTGGTCAGCTTTGTGCGCGCCGCGCAGGAAGTGCTGCTGGTGGTGTGCGACGAACCGACCTCGATCACCGATGCGTATGCGTTGATCAAGTTGCTGAACCGCGATTACGGCATGAACCGCTTCCGGGTGTTGGCCAACATGGCCCAGAGCCCGCAGGAAGGGCGCAACCTGTTCGCCAAGCTGACCAAAGTCACCGACCGCTTTCTGGACGTCGCCCTGCAATACGTAGGCGCCGTGCCGTACGACGAATGTGTGCGCAAGGCAGTGCAAAAGCAGCGCGCTGTGTACGAAGCGTTCCCGCGCTCCAAATGCTCGCTGGCGTTCAAGGCCATTGCACAGAAAGTTGACACCTGGCCATTGCCTGCCAATCCCCGTGGGCACCTGGAGTTCTTTGTTGAGCGTCTGGTGCAGCAAACCAATGTAGGTACGTCTCCATGACAGCAAGCGGCTATCGCATGTACAGCAAGTCATCGCGCGACAGCCAGTACGAGCTGATCGAACGCTACGCCCCTTTGGTCAAACGCATTGCGTACCACCTGCTGGCGCGTCTGCCGGCCAGTGTGCAGGTTGAAGACTTGATTCAGGCCGGGATGATCGGCCTGCTCGAAGTGTCGACCAAATACGACGCCAGCAAAGGTGCAAGTTTCGAAACCTACGCGGGTATTCGTATCCGTGGCGCGATGCTTGATGAAGTGCGAAAGGGCGACTGGGCTCCACGCTCGGTCCACCGCAATACGCGCATGGTCAGCGACGCAATTCGGGCAATTGAAGCAAAAACCGGCTGTGACGCTAAAGATCACGAAGTTGCGGCCGAACTCAATTTAAGCCTTGATGATTATTACGCCATTTTGAATGACACCCTGGGCAGCCGCCTGTTCAGCTTCGACGACCTGTTGCAGGACGGCGAGCATGAAGGGCTGCACGAGGACGGCGCCAGTGCTCACCTTGAGCCGTCGCGTGACCTGGAAGACGAACGTTTCCAGGGCGCGTTGGCCGAGGCCATCGCCAACTTGCCGGAACGCGAGCGGCTGGTGCTGGCGCTGTACTACGACGAAGAACTCAACCTCAAGGAAATCGGTGAGGTGCTGGGCGTGAGCGAGTCGCGTGTCAGCCAGTTGCACAGCCAGTGTGCCGCGCGTTTGCGCGGGCGCCTGGCGGAATGGCGAGCGCGCTGAGACGCCGCCGTCCACACGATTTACCCCCTGTAGCCGCTGCCGCAGGCTGCGATAAGGCCGCAAGACCTTCTGTCACAGACGGTCGCTGCATCCGCGTCGCAGTCGGCGGTGGCGGCTACAGGGTTAAGGTTTACTGAATTGATTGAATGGCGCGCCCAGGTGCTGGACGCGTTTTAAGACTGCTTGGAGGTCGAATTGGACAAGAATATGAAAATCCTCATCGTTGATGATTTTTCGACGATGCGGCGGATCATTAAAAACCTGCTGCGTGACCTGGGGTTCACCAACACCGTTGAGGCCGATGATGGCACCACGGCGATACCGATCCTCAATCAAGGTCATATCGACTTTCTGGTGACTGACTGGAACATGCCGGGCATGACCGGCATCGATCTGCTGCGCCACGTGCGCGCGGATGAAAAACTCAAGCACATGCCCGTGCTGATGGTGACGGCCGAAGCCAAGCGCGAGCAAATCATCGAAGCGGCGCAAGCCGGTGTTAACGGCTATGTCGTCAAGCCGTTCACTGCGCTGGCACTCAAAGAGAAGATCGAAAAAATCTTCGAACGCATCGGTTGATCGACTCGCCACGGGGGCGTTATGGAGCATAAAGAGGCTAGCCAGGGCGATTTTGAATCGACCTTGAAAAAACATGCTCGCGAGTTGGTCGACAGCCTTGAAAAAGGCCAGTTTGGCGACGCCGTGCAGCTGATTCACGAATTGAACCAGACCCGCGACCGGGGCCTGTACCGCGAAGTCGGCAAGCTGACGCGCGAGCTGCACAGTGCAATCGTCAACTTCCACATTGACCCGCACATGCCGCAAGCCGAAGAAGTGTCGCAGATCACGGATGCCACGGAACGGTTGTCGTATGTTGTGCGCTTAACGGAAGCGGCGGCCAACCGCACCATGGACCTGGTGGAGAACAGCACGCCCGTGGTCAATGGCCTGGGCGCTGAAGCCAAAACCTTGAGCGCAGAGTGGGGACGCTTCATGCGTCGCGAGCTCAGTGCCGAGGAGTTTCGGGATCTGGCGCGTCGGGTTGACGGTTTTCTGACGCGTAGCGAAGAAGAAAGCCACGTGGTCGCCGCCAACCTGAATGACATTTTGCTGGCTCAGGATTACCAGGACCTCACCGGTCAGGTGATCAAGCGGGTCACGCAGCTGGTGACTGAAGTTGAAAGCAATCTGCTCAAACTGGTGTTGATGGCCAGTCAGGTTGACCGTTTCGCAGGGATCGAGCATGACCGCGAAGCACTGCGGGCAGAAAATAATCCGCAAAAAAACCTGGCGCAGGGTGAAGGTCCGCAGATTCATGCCGATAAGCGTGATGACGTCGTGTCCGGTCAGGACGATGTAGACGATTTGCTTTCAAGTCTTGGATTCTAAGGAGCACGTACATGAGCTTCGGCGCCGATGAAGAAATCCTTCAGGATTTCCTGGTTGAAGCCGGCGAAATTCTAGAGCAGTTGTCCGAACAACTGGTCGAGCTGGAAAGCCGACCGGATGATGCCGACCTGCTCAATGCAATTTTTCGCGGTTTTCACACTGTAAAAGGGGGCGCCGGCTTCCTCCAGCTCAACGAGCTGGTGGAGTGCTGTCACATCGCCGAGAACGTGTTCGACATCTTGCGCAAGGGTGAGCGACACGTCGATTCGGAGCTGATGGACGTGATCCTGGAAGCGCTGGACGCGGTCAACGGCATGTTCAGTGAAGTGCGCGAGCGCGCACCGATCACCGCCGCGACGCCGGAGTTGCTGGCTGCGCTGGCGCGCCTGGCCGAGCCCGCAGCGGCACCCGCCGCCCCGGAGCCCGTGGCCGTGGCGCCTGCGTCAGAACCGGTGGCCGCAGACAGCGGTGACATCACCGATAACGAATTCGAGCTGTTGCTGGACTCGCTCAATGCAGTCAAAGCGCAAGCGGCGGCGGGCGGGGCGGCGACGCCTGTGGCCACGCCTGAGCAGGCGGCATCCGCCCCGGGCAGCGACGAAATTTCTGACGCCGAGTTTGAGTCCCTGCTGGACCAATTGCACGGCAAAGGCCAGTTTGCGCCGGACGCCGTGGCTGCGACGCCCGCCGCTCAACCGGTGGAACCGGCCGCGCCCGCCAGCAACGAAATCACCGACGACGAATTCGAAGCCTTGCTCGATCAGTTGCACGGTAAAGGGTCGTTCAGTGCCGATGCACTGGATGCCTCTGCTCCTGCGGCCCCTGCGGCTGTCGCGCCGGCTGATGCGGCACCGGCCAACCCGGACCACATCTCCGACCACGAATTTGAATCGTTGCTCGACGAGTTGCACGGTAAGGGCAAGTTCACGGAAGTCCCTGCCCAGCCGGCTGCGGCCAAGCCCGCGCCAGCGCCTGCAGCGGCGGCGGCCGTGGCAAGCAAGCCTGAACCGGCAGCGCGCCCGGTCGCTCCGGCCCGCGCTGTAGCGGCCCACCCGGACAAACCGGCGGCTTCGGAAGCAGAAACCACGGTGCGGGTCGACACGGCGCGCCTGGACGACATCATGAACATGGTCGGCGAGCTGGTGCTGGTGCGTAACCGTCTGGTGCGCCTGGGCCTCAACAGCAATGACGAAGCCATGTCCAAGGCGGTGTCCAACCTCGACGTGGTGACCGCCGACCTGCAAACCGCGGTGATGAAGACCCGGATGCAGCCGATCAAGAAAGTGTTCGGCCGTTTCCCGCGGCTGGTTCGCGATTTGGCGCGTCAGCTCAAGAAAGAAATCACCCTTGAGCTGGTGGGCGAAGAAACCGATCTGGACAAGAACCTGGTCGAGGCCCTGGCCGACCCGCTGGTCCACTTGGTGCGCAACGCGGTCGACCACGGTTGTGAAACCCCGGAAGAACGCGAAGCGGCAGGCAAGTCCCGTTGCGGCAAGGTGATCCTCTCGGCCGAACAGGAAGGCGACCACATCCTGCTGTCCATCTCCGATGACGGCAAAGGCATGGACGCCAATATTCTGCGCGGCATTGCCGTGAAGAAAGGCCTGATGGACAAGGACGCCGCCGATCGCCTGAGCGAGTCCGACTGTTACAACCTGATTTTTGCGCCGGGCTTCTCGACCAAAACCGAGATTTCCGACGTGTCGGGCCGTGGCGTGGGCATGGACGTGGTGAAAACCAAAATCGCCCAGCTCAACGGCTCGCTGAACATCTATTCGACCCTGGGCCAGGGCTCGAAGATTGTGATCAAGGTGCCGCTGACCCTGGCGATCATGCCGACCCTGATGGTGATGCTGGGCAATCAGGCGTTCGCCTTCCCGCTGGTCAACGTGAACGAGATTTTCCACCTCGACCTGTCGCGCACCAATGTGGTGGACGGCCAGGAAGTGGTGATCGTACGCGACAAGGCGCTGCCGTTGTTCTACCTCAAGCGCTGGCTGGTGGCTTCGGCTGCCCACGAAGAGCAGCGTGAAGGGCATGTGGTGATTCTGTCGGTGGGCACGCAGCGCATCGGTTTCGTGGTCGATCAGTTGGTCGGTCAGGAAGAAGTGGTCATCAAACCGTTGGGCAAAATGCTCCAGGGCACGCCGGGCATGTCGGGCGCCACCATTACCGGTGATGGCCGTATTGCCTTGATTCTGGATGTGCCGAGCATGCTCAAACGCTACGCCGCACGGCGTATTTGATTCTGGTGGAGCGGGGCGGTTGCGTCCCGCGCCGCCTAACGGAGTGTTTATGGTAGTCAAGGTCCTGGTGGTGGATGATTCTGGTTTTTTCCGCCGCCGTGTCTCGGAGATTCTGTCCGCTGACCCGACGATTCAAGTGATCGGCACCGCCACCAATGGCAAAGAGGCGATTGATCAGGCGCTGGCGCTCAAGCCGGACGTGATCACCATGGACTACGAGATGCCGATGATGGACGGCATTACCGCCGTGCGTCACATCATGCAAAAGTGTCCGACCCCGGTGTTGATGTTCTCTTCCCTGACCCACGAAGGTGCCCGCGTCACGCTGGATGCACTGGACGCCGGGGCCGTGGATTTCCTGCCGAAAAACTTCGAAGATATTTCGCGCAACCCCGATAAGGTCAAGCAACTGCTGTGCGAGAAGGTGCACACCATCTCGCGCAGTAACCGCCGTTTTTCCAGTTACAGCGCACCCCAGCCGCACACCCCGACGCCCGCGCCGCGCCCGTCGGTCAGCGGTTTTGCGCCAGCGGGCACGCCTGCCACCCCGGCACCGACCCGCACCACGCCGATTGCCAGCCGCAGTGCGCCCGCCCCGGCGGCCACCGCGAACTCGCCAGCGCCCAAGCGCAAAGCCTACAAACTGGTGGCAATTGGCACCTCCACGGGTGGGCCGGTGGCCTTGCAGCGGGTATTGACCCAGTTGCCAGCCAATTTCCCGGCGCCCATCGTGCTGGTGCAGCACATGCCTGCGGCGTTCACCAAGGCGTTTGCCGAGCGGTTGGACAAGCTGTGCCGCATCAGTGTGAAAGAAGCCGAAGACGGCGACATCCTGCGTCCGGGCCTGGCGCTGCTGGCGCCGGGGGGCAAGCAAATGATGATCGACGGGCGTGGCGCGGTACGTATCCTGCCGGGCGATGAGCGTCTGAACTACAAACCGTGTGTGGACATCACCTTCGGTTCAGCGGCCAAGTCCTACGGCGACAAAGTGCTGGCGGTGGTGTTGACCGGCATGGGCGCCGATGGCCGCGAAGGCGCGCGCCTGCTCAAGCAGGGCGGCAGCAACGTTTGGGCGCAGGACGAGGCCAGTTGTGTGATCTACGGCATGCCCATGGCCATCGTCAAAGCCAACCTGGCGGACGCGGTGTACAGCCTGGATGACATCGGCAAGCACTTGGTCGAGGCGTGTCACTGATGGATGTACTGAGCCTGATCGGCATCATCATGGCCTTCGTGGCCATCATCGGCGGTAATTACCTCGAAGGCGGTCACCTGGGCGCGCTGGCCAATGGCCCGGCGGCCCTGATCGTGCTGGGTGGCACCATCGGCGCCGCGTTGTTGCAGTCGCCATTGAGCGCGTTCAAGCGCGCCATGCACACCGTGGTGTGGATCTTCTTTCCGCCGCGCATTGACCTGGCGGGCGGCGTTGACCGCGTCGTCAACTGGAGCCTCACCGCGCGCAAGGAAGGCCTGCTGGGCCTGGAAGGCGTGGCAGATGCCGAACCCGACGATTATTCGCGCAAAGGCTTGCAGTTGCTGGTGGACGGCGCCGAGCCCGAAGCGATCCGCAGCATTCTGGAAGTCGATTTCATGACCCAGGAAAGCCGCGATATCGAAGCCGCGAAAGTGTTCGAAAGCATGGGCGGCTATGCGCCGACCATCGGCATCATCGGTGCGGTGATGGGCTTGATCCACGTGATGGGCAACCTGGCCGACCCGAGCCAGTTGGGCAGCGGCATCGCGGTGGCCTTTGTCGCCACCATCTATGGCGTGGCCAGTGCCAACCTGATTCTGTTGCCCATTGCCAGCAAGCTGAAGTCGATTGCCATGCGCCAGTCGCGTTACCGCGAAATGTTGCTCGAAGGCATCCTGTCGATCGCCGAAGGTGAGAACCCGCGTTCCATTGAGTTGAAGCTTCAGGGCTTCATGGACTAATGGAGAGTTTGCGCTATGTCCCGTCGCCGTCGGCAGCCTGAAGAACACGTCAATCACGAGCGCTGGCTGGTGTCCTACGCGGACTTCATCACCTTGTTGTTCGCGTTTTTTGTGGTCATGTACTCGATCTCATCGATCAACGAAGGCAAGTACAAAATCATCTCCCAAGCGCTGGTGGGGGTGTTTAACGACGCCGAACGCACGCTCAAGCCCATCCCCATTGGTGAAGAGCGGCCGTTGACCATCCAGCCGGCCAAGCCCCTGGTCAAAGACAGCGACCAGACGGACGCCGGGCTGGGGCAGATCACCCGCGATCCGCTGAAAACCATCGCCGACGACATCACCCAGGCGTTTGGCGACCTGATTGCGTCCAACCAGTTGACCGTGCGCGGCAATGAGCTGTGGGTCGAGATCGAACTCAACTCCAGCCTGCTGTTTGGCAGCGGCGATGCGATGCCCAGCGACGTGGCGTTCAGCATCATCGACAAGGTGGCGGCGATCCTCAAACCGTTCGATAACCCGATTCACGTCGAAGGCTTCACCGACGACTTGCCGATCCGTACGGCGCAGTACCCCACCAACTGGGAACTGTCGTCGGCCCGTTCGTCGAGCATCGTGCGCATGCTGGCCATGCAAGGGGTCAGCCCGGCCCGCATGGCGTCGGTGGGCTATGGCGAGTTTCAGCCGGTGGCCAATAACGCCACCCCCGAAGGCCGTGCGCTGAACCGGCGGGTGGTGCTGGTGGTCTCGCGCAACCTGGATGTGCGCCGTAGCCTGACCGGCACCGGGACCGCGCATGCAACGCCCGATGCGGCCTTGAAGCGGGCTGGCACACAAACTGCACCGCCGGTATCAACGCCGCCGGTTCGCGGGAATGCCGTCAATTCTCCGTCGCCGGCCCTTTAACTGAATGCCAATTCTCGGCCAGGGCGTTTCGCCGCCGGGAGGAACACGCTAATGAGAGTCTGGGCAGTAGCCAATCAAAAAGGTGGCGTCGGTAAGACCACCACATCCATTGCACTGGCCGGTTTGCTGGCCGAGGCGGGCAAGCGCGTGGTGGTGGTCGATCTGGACCCCCACGGCTCGATGACCAGCTACTTCGGTTATGACCCCGATGCCCTTGAGCACAGCAACTACGACCTGTTCCTGCACAAGGGGCAGGTGCCTGAAGGCTTGCCGGGGCAACTGTTGCTGCCCACCAGCAATGACCATATTTCCCTGCTGCCGTCGAGCACGGCGCTGGCCACGCTGGAGCGTCAGTCGCCGGGCCAGAGCGGCCTCGGTCTGGTGATCGCCCGCGCGCTGGCGCAGCTGTGGCAAGACTACGATTACGCGATCATCGACAGCCCGCCGTTGTTGGGCGTGTTGATGGTCAATGCGCTGGCGGCCAGCCAGCAGTTGGTGATCCCGGTGCAGACCGAGCATTTGGCGGTCAAGGGCCTGGAGCGCATGGTCAACACGCTGGCGATGATTAACCGCTCGCGCAAGCAAGAGCTGCCGTTCAGCATCGTCCCGACCTTGTTCGACCGCCGCACCCAGGCGTCCATGAGCACGTTGCGGGTGTTGCGCGATTTGTACCCCGACACCATCTGGCAAGGCTACATCCCTGTGGACACGCGCTTGCGCGATGCCAGCCGGGCGGGCCTTGCGCCGTCGCAATTCGATCCCAAGAGCCGGGGCGTGGTGGCCTATCGCGCCTTGCTCAAGCACGTGCTCAGCCGCCAGCTGTCGCCGCAGGTGGCCTGAGGTGCGCATGCATTCAAGTAACAAAGTAATACGGCCGATAACCTTCAAAGGCCACGCGAGCGAGTACGGGATGTGGGTCACGTTATGAAGCAACCTGTAATGATTCCTACGCGTCCGCAATTGGCGTTGCAGTCGTACCTCGACGGTTTGTTGCAAGAGGCCACGCAAGAGCTGTTGTGGGTCGAGCCCGAGCCAGAGCCGATCGCGCCGTTGCCCGTGGCCGAACCGGTTGAACTCGATGACTTTGCCGCCGCCGTGCTCGAAGAGCAGGTGCGCGATGCGGTGGTGGTGCCTGCGGTGGTGGTGCCGTTGCGTGCGCCGGACGTCGTGCCCGCCGAGGCGGTGAGTGTGGCCGACACGCCCGACGCCGTAGCCCAGCCGTTGGTGCAGGTGCACCTGCCCGCTACGCCGGGCGGTCAGGCGCCGGTGTACAGCGACGGGCGCCCGGCCTGGGCCGCCGAGCCCTTCGAGTGCCTGTTGTTCGATGTGGCCGGGCTGACCCTGGCCGTGCCGCTGGTGTGCCTGGGTTCGATTTATTCGCTGGCCGGGCGTGAGTTGACGCCATTGTTTGGCCAGCCGGACTGGTTTCTCGGCATTCTGCCGAGCCAGAGTGGCAACCTCAAAGTGCTCGATACGGCGCGCTGGGTGATGCCCGACCGCTACCGCGACGATTTCCGCGAAGGCTTGCAGTACGTGATATCGGTTCAGGGCTACGAATGGGGGCTGGCGGTGCATCAGGTCAGCCGTTCGTTGCGCCTGGACCCCAATGAAATCAAATGGCGCACGCAGCGTGGCCAGCGGCCATGGCTGGCGGGCACCGTGATCGAACACATGTGCGCGCTGCTGGATGTGGCCGAACTGGCCGAGCTGATCGCCAGTGGTGCGGTCAAGCACATGAGCAAGGCGGCGTCCGTGCCACAGACGTAACACAACATAACGACCGGGCCCATGGCGCGGTCAGACAGCACACTCGCCGCTTAAGCGGTATTTAGTCAGGGGTTTGGGGTATGAATCAGTCAAGTGCAAAGGCGTCGTCCGAAGATCCGATCCTGCAATGGGTTACCTTCAAGCTGGACAACGAGTCCTACGGCATCAACGTGATGCAGGTGCAGGAAGTGTTGCGCTACACCGAAATCGCACCTGTACCGGGTGCGCCTTCCTACGTGTTGGGCATCATCAACCTGCGCGGCAACGTGGTGACGGTCATCGACACCCGCCAGCGTTTCGGCCTGATGAACGCCGACATCACGGACAACACGCGCATTGTCATCATTGAAGCCGACAAGCAAGTGGTCGGGATTCTGGTCGACAGCGTGGCGGAAGTGGTTTACCTGCGCCAGTCTGAAATCGAAACGGCGCCGAACGTCGGCAACGAAGAGTCCGCCAAGTTTATCCAGGGCGTGTGCAACAAAAACAACGAACTGTTGATTTTGGTTGAGCTGGACAAAATGATGAGCGAAGAAGAATGGTCGGACCTGGAGAACATCTGATTGATGCTTGAGGTGGCGGTAATAGTCCTGGGCCTGTTGTGGGGGCTGACGGTGTGGATGTTCGTGTCCTACGTTCGCAGCCAGCGCCTGATCGCGGCGCAACAGGCTGCGGGGGATGCGCTGCGCGATCAGCGCATCAAGGAGCTGGGGCGGCGGCTGGACACCTACCAGAACGGCAGCGTGCAAATGGGTGAAGACTTGCATGAATTGCGCGCAGTGGTGGCACCGTTGCCCGAGAAGCTGACTCAGTTGGAACAGCGCGACCCGACCAGCCTGTCGTTTTCCCAGGCAGCGCGCCTGGTGGGCATGGGCGCCAGCATCGACGAACTGACCGAGTCCTGCGGCCTGACCCAGGCCGAAGCCGAGTTGATGAGCAAGATGCACAAAGGCTAATAAGCACCCGTGTGGCTTGACCCTGGCCGGGGCAGGCCCTCAGGGGGTGTTGTCAGGCAGCCCCTCCAGTGCGTGCGCCTTCAGCGTGTCCAGGTGTGCACCGGGTTGTTCAAGAATGGCGTGGAACCACGCCGTAAAGGCGTGCGGCTGGCGGGTCAGTTGCGCGGCCAGCACTGAGGTATCGATCCATTTCCAGTCCTGCGCTTCAGCGGGGTCGGGGTGCGGTGGACTGTCAAAGCGACCCACATACAGGTGGTCGAATTCATGCTCGATCAAGTCGTTGGAGACCTGTGCCCGGTAGGTCAACGTACCGGCTGCGTACAACGAACAGGTAAACCCCATCTCTTCCTGCAAGCGACGTCGCGCTGCACTCAGGGTTGACTCGCCGGGCCGCGGATGACCGCAGCAGGTGTTGGTCCATAAACCGCCGGAGTGGTATTTGCCGCTGGCCCGTTGTTGCAGCATCAGTTCGCCCCGGGCGTTGAACACAAAGATAGAAAAAGCACGGTGCAACAGCCCCTCTCGATGCACAGGCATTTTCAGGCCGGTGCCGATCGCGCGGTCCTGTGCATCCACCAGAATCAAGGTTTCCTCAGGGGATGACGGCATGTTCATGGCTGGCGTCCTGTGGGCTTACCTGGGGGTCACATCCCGCTCTTGCGGTTGCGGATTGGGGTCGAAGTCTGCCGGGAATTTGCCTTTGAGTTGCCAGGCAAAAGCGATGATTTCGGCCAGCGTGCGGTACAGCTCTTGCGGGATGCTGTCCCCCAGCTCCATGCGCGCCAGCAGTTTCACCAGTTCGGCATTCTCGTAAATCGGGACGTCATACTCGCGGGCGAGGGTGAGGATGGCTTCGGCCAGTTCGTCGTCGCCCTTGGCGGTGAGGGTCGGTGCCTGTTTGCCGTCGTATTTGAGGGCAATGGCCTGACGCGGCGGGTTGGGTGTGCTCATGCGGTTTCGTCCACCCAGCGTTGTTCCAGCGGCTTGTGGTTGCCCTGGGGCGGTGTGCCCTGATGGCAGTCGAGGTCGGTCACGCTCAGGCCGGCGTCGTTCAGGCGCTGGCGCAAAAGGCCGAGCTGACTGTCGATCAGGTCGGCGGTGAAGGCGTGTTGCGCCCAGAGCTGCCCTGACAGGGTGCCGCGCAACAGTTGCGCCTGCACGTGCAGCGGCCCGAGCGGAGCCAGGTCGAAGGCAAGTTCCACGCGCCACAGCGGGTCTTTGACTTCGCGGGTCTCACGCTTTTCTTCGGGTGCCTGTTCAGGCGGGTCTTCGCGTTGGAATTTCACTTGCAACGGCACGATGTCGTGGGCGTTGCGCAGGGGGATTTCCAGCTGCCAGGTGGTCAGCACGCCGCCGTCGGGCGTGCGACCGCTTTGTTCCAGGCTGGACAGCTGATGGCTTTGCAGGCGGGAAATGGCCGCCGCTGCCAGTTTTAACAGGCTTTCGAGGTTGTCTTCGCCCTCTGCGCTTTGCAGGGTGCGGCCGGGCAGCGGGAAGCCGCCCGGTTGGGGCTTGGCGCTGACCTGACCGAGCATGCCCAGGGCGTTGCGCACGAACGTGGGCATGGCTTGCGCCTGAGCGCTGGCGGCCACGCCGGGGTTGAAAGCGCTACTGGCCGCCACGCCCGGCGTGATCTGGGCAATCAGGCGCAGCAACGTGGCTTTGAGGTCGGGGGCCAGGTGCTGTGCTTGGCCACCCAATAGCTTGGCCTCCAGAAACGCACCGCTGTTGAGCAGGGCATCGCTCACGCCTTTGGGGGTGCTCAACTGCGCGGGGGTGGGCAGGCCCGTCAGCAGTTTGTCGATGGACGCTCGCAGGTCGGCCGGCAACGTGGCGTCCGGCGGCAGCGCTCGCAAGGCGTTCAGCAGCCCTTCGAGCGAGCCCTGCGCGCGTTGTTGTGTGACCAGTTGTTGCGCAATCGCCAGTTGATCCTGTCGCCCGCTCAAGGGGACGAACTGCAGGCTTTGCTCACCTTGTACCTGCGCCGTGAGCAGACTACCGATGCGCAAGGGCTGCGGGCTGTCCAGTGCCAGGGTGGTGCCGCTCAGCGCGGTGTTGAGCAGGGTCACCAGGGAGCGGTAGAGCGCCGGTTGGCCCGTGGGTTGCGGCACGAGCTGGGTGGTCAGCACTTTGCCTTGCAGCAAGGTGCCGACGGGCAGTTGCCCGGTGTCGAGGCGGGTGAGGGTGGCGACACTGCTGCTCAGTGCCTGCTGCACGCTGATGGCCAGGCTGCCGGAGGTCGGTTGGGTGACGGCCAGTTGCGTGCCTTGCGGCAATGGGAACGGGCTGTTGGCTTGCACGTGGGTTTGGCGCCCGCCCGCCAGCGTCAGTTTGAGCAGCAGTTGAAATGCGAGGTCGTCCTGCTTGAGCGACAGCACTTCGGCCTTGGCGCTCTGACCGGGGCCAATCAAGCCATCGAGGGGTTGCAACAATTTCAGCAGCTCGCCGCCGACCACGCCTGCGCGTGCACCGTTTGTGACGGCGGGTGGGAGCGGAGGAATATTTATGTCGCCTTTCATCGTTACAACCTGTCGAAATTGCCCTCTTTAGAGTAGGACATGGCATGTATAATGCCGCCCCGTCGTTCAGAGGGCAGCAAAACTTCAAAATTGTTTGATCCAGCTCTCTGAAACAGGCCGCAAATGCATTTATCCTGCATCACTTTAACGGCCGCGCCTGAGCCGACTTGAACCGTGAAGGCCTCAATTACGTGACCAGCCCTCTTCTAGAAGCCGTAGCGCTCGCCTGTGAGCGTGACTGGCGGATGTTGTTCGAAGACCTCGAATTGCGTCTGGCCAGCGGTGACATGTTGCAAATCAGCGGCCCCAACGGCAGCGGCAAAACCAGCCTGCTGCGTTTGTTGGCCGGATTGATGCAACCGACGGCGGGTGAAATTCGCCTCAATGGCCAGCCCTTGAGCGGCCAGCGCACCGAGCTGGCCAGTAACCTGCTGTGGATCGGGCATGCCGCCGGGATCAAAGACCTGCTGACGGCCGAAGAGAACCTCAGCTGGCTGTGTGCCTTGCATCGCCCGGCCTCGCGCGAGGCCATCTGGGCCGCGCTGGCTGCCGTGGGCCTCAAAGGCTTCGAGGACGTGCCGTGCCACACGTTGTCGGCCGGTCAACAACGCCGCGTCGCCCTGGCGCGCCTGCACCTCGACAGCCCGCCGCTGTGGATCCTCGACGAACCCTTTACCGCGCTCGACAAGCAAGGCGTCGCCCAGCTTGAAGAACACCTGGCCCGGCATTGTGAGCAGGGCGGCATGGTGGTGCTGACCACGCACCACACCTTGACCCGCCTGCCTGCCGGGTATCGCGACATTGATTTGGGGCGTTGGGCCGTATGAGTGTGTTTGCCGTGCTGGTGGCGCGTGAAGCGCGTTTGTTATTCCGTCGTCCGGCCGAGCTGGCCAACCCGCTGGTGTTCTTCGCCATCGTGATTGCGATGTTCCCGTTGGCGGTCGGCCCCGAGACTCAATTGTTGCAAACCTTGTCTCCGGGGCTGCTCTGGGTGGCGGCCCTTTTAGCGGTCCTGCTCTCGCTGGACGGGCTTTTCCGCAGTGATTTCGAAGACGGATCGCTGGAACAGTGGGTCCTTTCGTCGCACCCCCTTGCTCTACTGGTGTTAGCCAAAGTACTGGCACACTGGGCGTTTTCCGGGCTGGCGCTGGTGATCCTGTCACCCGTGCTGGCCTTGATGCTGGGGTTGCCGGTGGCGTGTCTGCCGGTATTGCTGATGTCGTTGTTGCTTGGCACGCCGGTACTGAGTTTGCTCGGTGCCGTCGGCGCTGCACTGACGGTGGGTCTCAAGCGCGGCGGCCTGTTGCTCGCCTTGTTGATCCTGCCCCTCTATATCCCGGTGCTGATTCTGGGCAGTGGCGCCTTGCAGGCGGCACTCCAGGGGATGCCCGCGACCGGTTACTTGCTGTGGCTGGGCAGCCTGACGGCCCTGGCAGTAACCCTGACACCGTTTGCGATAGCGGCCGGCCTGAAAATCAGCGTCGGCGAATAATGAGGTCTGGCCATTAATTGGCCAGTAAAGACCCTGGCTGGCATGGCACTCAACCTGTCGTGACCGGCACCGTGATGGAAACAGCGTGATGAACTGGACTTGGTTTCACAAACTCGGCTCGCCCAAATGGTTTTATGCCATCAGCGGCCGCCTGCTGCCCTGGTTGAGCATCGCCGCCGTGCTGCTGATCGTGGGCGGGGTTGTCTGGGGGCTGGCCTTCGCGCCACCGGACTACCAGCAAGGCAACAGCTTTCGCATCATCTACATCCACGTGCCCGCCGCGATGCTGGCCCAGTCCTGCTACGTGATGCTGGCGGTCTGCGGCGTGGTGGGGCTGGTGTGGAAGATGAAGATTGCCGACGTCGCGTTGCAGGCCGCCGCCCCGGTGGGCGCGTGGATGACCGCGGTGGCGCTGGTGACCGGCGCCGTCTGGGGCAAGCCGACGTGGGGCTCGTGGTGGGTGTGGGATGCACGCCTGACCTCGATGCTGATCCTGCTGTTTCTGTATTTCGGCCTGATTGCCCTGGGCAATGCCATCACCAATCGCGACAGCGCGGCCAAGGCCTGCGCCGTGCTGGCAATTGTCGGTGTGATCAATATCCCGATCATCAAATACTCGGTGGAGTGGTGGAACACCCTGCATCAGGGCGCGACCTTCACCCTGACCGAAAAACCGGCGATGCCCGTGGAAATGTGGCTGCCACTGCTGCTGACAGTGGTGGGGTTTTATTGTTTCTTTGGCGCCGTGGTCCTGCTGCGCATGCGCCTGGAGGTGCTCAAGCGCGAAGCCCGCACCCGTTGGGCCAAGGATGAAGTGTTGAAAGCGCTGGAGGGTTCACGATGAGTTTTGCTTCTGTTGGCGACTTCATCGCCATGGGCCATCACGGTGTGTATGTCTGGACGTCCTATGGCATTTGCCTGGCGGTACTGGTGTTGAACGTGGCGTTGCCGATCCTGGCGCGTCGGCGTTATTTGCAACAAGAGGCGCGTCGTTTGCGCCGGGAGAACGCGAAGTGAATCCGCTGCGTAAAAAACGTTTGATCATCATTCTGGCGATTCTGGTCGGTGTCGGCGCTGCGGTGGCCCTGGCCTTGAGCGCCTTGCAGCAGAACATCAACCTGTTCTACACCCCGACCCAGATTGCCAACGGCGAAGCCCCGCTGGACACGCGCATTCGCGCAGGCGGCATGGTGCAGGACGGCTCGCTGAAACGCTCCGGCGACTCGCTGGACGTCGAATTCGTGGTCACCGATTTCAATAAGTCGGTGACCATTCAATACCGCGGCATCCTGCCGGACCTGTTCCGCGAAGGGCAGGGCATCGTCGCGCTGGGCAAGCTCAATGCCCAGGGTGTGGTGGTGGCCGATGAAGTACTGGCCAAACACGATGAAAAATACATGCCGCCTGAAGTGACCAAGGCGTTGAACGAAAGCGGTCAATCCGCGCCTGCAGCGGCCAACGAGGTTAAGTGATGACGTTCGGACTGTTTATTCCGGAATTGGGCCAGTTGGCCATGATTCTGGCGCTGTGCATTGCCATCGTGCAGGCCATCGTGCCGTTGCTCGGGGCATGGCGGGGCGACAAATTGTGGATGAGCCTGGCGCAGCCGGCGGCCTGGGGCCAGTTCGCCTTTTTGCTGTTTGCCTTTGGCTGCCTGACCTGGTCGTTCATGGCCGATGATTTCTCGGTCGCTTACGTGGCCAGCAACTCCAACAGCGCGCTGCCGTGGTACTACAAGTTCAGCGCGGTGTGGGGTGCCCACGAGGGTTCGTTGCTGTTGTGGGCAATGATTCTCGGTGGCTGGACCTTCGCCGTGTCGATCTTCTCGCGCCAGTTGCCGCAAGTGATGCTGGCGCGGGTGCTGTCGATCATGGGCATGATCAGCGTCGGCTTCTTGCTGTTCCTGATCCTGACTTCCAACCCGTTCACCCGCCTGCTGCCGCAAATGCCGGCCAACGGCAATGACCTCAACCCGCTGTTGCAAGACATCGGCCTGATCGTGCACCCGCCGATGCTGTACATGGGCTACGTGGGCTTTTCGGTGGCCTTCGCCTTCGCCATTGCGGCGTTGCTGGGCGGGCGGCTGGATGCGGCCTGGGCGCGCTGGTCGCGGCCGTGGACCATTGTGGCGTGGGCATTCCTGGGCATCGGCATCACGCTGGGTTCGTGGTGGGCTTATTACGAGCTTGGCTGGGGCGGCTGGTGGTTCTGGGACCCGGTGGAAAACGCGTCCTTCATGCCCTGGCTGGTGGGCACGGCGCTGATTCACTCGTTGGCCGTGACTGAAAAGCGCGGCGTGTTCAAAAGCTGGACCGTGTTGCTGGCCATTGCGGCTTTCTCGTTGAGCCTGCTGGGCACTTTCCTGGTGCGTTCGGGCGTGCTGACCTCGGTTCATGCGTTCGCCTCGGACCCTGAGCGTGGCGTGTTCATCCTGATTTTCCTGCTGTTCGTGGTGGGTGGCTCGCTGACGCTGTTTGCCTTGCGGGCGCCGGTGGTCAAGAGCCAGGTGGGCTTTTTCCTGTGGTCGCGTGAAACGCTGCTGCTGGGCAATAACCTGATTCTGGTGGTGGCTGCGTCGATGATTCTGTTGGGCACCTTGTACCCGATGGTGCTCGATGCCCTGACCGGCGCCAAGATGTCCGTGGGCCCGCCGTATTTTGATGCGCTGTTCATCCCGTTGATGGCTGTGTTGATGGTGGTGATGGCGGTGGGCGTGCTGGTGCGCTGGAAAGACACGCCGGTCAAGTGGCTGCTGGGCATGTTGACCCCGGTGTTGCTGGGCAGCGCCGCGTTGTCGGCGATTGCCGGTGTGGCCTATGGCGATTTCAACTGGGCCGTCATGACCACCTTTATGTTGGCCTCGTGGGTGCTGTTGGCCGGGGTGCGCGACATTGGCGACAAAACCCGTCACAAAGGCCTGTTCAAAGGCCTGCGCAGCCTGACCCGCAGCTACTGGGGCATGCAGATTGCGCACCTGGGCATCGCCGTGTGCGCGCTCGGCGTGGTGTTGTCGAGCCAGAACAGTGCCGAGCGTGACCTGCGCCTGGCGCCGGGCGAGTCCATGGAACTGGGCGGCTATCACTTCATTTTTGAAGGTGCCCAGCATTATCAGGGCCCCAACTTCACGTCGGACAAAGGCACCGTGCGCGTGGTGCGCAACGGTAAGGAAATCAGCGTATTGCACCCGGAAAAACGCCTGTACACCGTGCAGTCGTCGATGATGACCGAGGCCGGTATCGACGCCGGGTTTACGCGCGATCTGTACGTGGCGCTGGGCGAGCCGCTGGGTGATGGCGCCTGGGCCGTGCGGGTGCACGTCAAACCGTTTGTGCGCTGGATCTGGCTGGGCGGCTTGCTCACCGGGTTTGGCGGGTTGCTGGCGGCGCTGGACCGTCGTTATCGGGTCAAGGTGAAAAGCCGCGTGCGTGAAGCGCTGGGCATGACAGGAGCCACCGCATGAGACGCTGGTTGATGCTGATTCCGCTGGCCATCTTTTTGGCCATGGCGGGCTTTCTGTACAAAGGGCTGTACCTGGACCCCACCGAGCTGCCGTCGGCCATGATCGGCAAGCCGTTCCCGGCGTTCAGCCTGCCCTCGGTCGACGGTGGCACCCCCCTGACTGAGGCCGACCTCAAGGGCAAACCGGCGCTGGTCAACGTGTGGGCCACGTGGTGCATTTCGTGCCGCGTCGAGCACCCGGTGCTGACCAAACTGGCCGCGCAGGGCGTGGTGATCCATGGGGTCAACTACAAGGACGTCAACGCCGATGCGCAAAAGTGGCTCAAGGAATTCCACAACCCGTATCAACTGGACATTAACGACGAAGCCGGTTCGCTGGGCCTGAACCTGGGCGTGTACGGCGCGCCGGAAACCTTTCTGATCGACAGCCAGGGCATCATTCGGCACAAGTTCGTCGGCGTGATCGACGAAACCGTGTGGCGCGAACAACTGGCGGGTAAATACCAGGCGCTGGTCGACGAGGCCCAACCATGAAGCGTTGGTTAACCGCCTTGGTGTTTGGCCTGACCCTGACCGGCGTGGCTCAAGCGGCCATCGACACCTACGAGTTCAAGAACGACGCCGAGCGTGACCGTTTTCGTGAACTGACCAAAGAGCTGCGTTGCCCCAAGTGCCAGAATCAGGACATTGCCGATTCCAACGCACCGATTGCCACCGACCTGCGGCGCGAGATTTTCCGCATGCTGGGCGAGGGCAAGGACAACCAGCAAATCATCGACTTCATGGTCGACCGATACGGCGAATTCGTGCGTTACAAACCGGCGCTGACCGGCAAGACCGCGATCCTGTGGTTCGGGCCGCTGGTCTTGCTGGTGGGCGGGTTTGTGGTCATCGGCGTGATCGTGGGCCGCCGTCGCACGCAGCGCGCCACTCGCACGGACACCCTTTCTGCCGAGGAGCGTCAGCGCCTCGACACTTTGCTGGATAAAACCAAAGATGATTGATTTCTGGCTTGCAGCCGGTTTGCTGCTACTGATCGCCCTCAGCTTTATCTTGATCCCTGTGCTGCGCGCCCGGCGCGCTCAGCGTGAAGAAGACCGCACGGCGCTCAACGTCGCGCTGTACCAGGAGCGTGTGGCCGAGTTGCAGGCGCAGCGCGATGAAGGCGTGTTGACCGATGCGCAACTGGAGGCCGGACGCGCCGAAGCGGCGCGTGAACTGCTGGCCGACACTGAAGGCGCGGCGCCAGCGCGGGTTTCGAGCCTGGGCAAAGTGGTGCCTCTGCTGGCTGCGTTCATGGTGCCGGTGCTGGGTGTGGCGCTGTACTTGCACTATGGCGCCAGCGACAAAGTCGAACTGACCCGCGAATTCGCCCAGCCGCCGCAATCCCTCGATGAGATGGTGGCCCGCCTGGAGCGCGCCGCCGTGGCTCAGCCCGAATCCGCCGAAGGCTTGTATTTCCTGGGTCGCGCCTACATGGCGCAAAACCGTCCGGCCGATGCGGCCAAGGTCTTCGAGCGCACGGTCGCGGTGGCCGGTCGTCAGCCCGAGCTGCTGGGGCAGTGGGCTCAGGCGCAGTACTTTGCCGACAACAAGCAGTGGAGTGACAAGACCCAGGCGTTGACCGACGAGGCGCTCAAGGCTGACCCCAAAGAGGTCACCAGCCTCGGCCTGCTGGGTATCGCGGCCTTCGAAGCCAAGCGCTATCAGGAGGCCATTGGCTACTGGCAGCGGCTGATGAACGAACTGCCTGAAGGCGATGCGTCCCGCGCCGCCCTCGAAGGCGGTATTCAGAAGGCCCGCGAGCAACTGCAGGCCAATGGCGAGCGCGTCGAGACAGCGCCGGTGGCCGCGACCGAGGCGTCGATCAAGGTCAGCGTGGACCTGGCCGACGCGGTTAAAGCCCGCGTGTTGCCCACCGACAGCGTGTTCATTTTCGCCCGCGCCGTGACCGGGCCGCCGGCGCCATTGGCCGTCAAGCGGGTGACGGTGGCCGACCTGCCGATCACCGTCGAACTGGGTGACCGCGACGCGATGATGCCGCAATTGAAACTGTCGAACTTTCCTGAAGTCCAACTGGTTGCGCGCGTCTCTCGTGCTGGCCAACCGACAGCAGGCGAATGGGCCGGGCGCAGCCAACCGCTGTCCAGCCGCACCACTGCGCTGCAACAGCTGATCATCGACAGCCCGGACAAGTAGCCGGTCAACACCGCCCCTGCAGGCGCGCTGGCAGTGCCAGACAAGCGCGTCTGCAGGGGCAACTCACGATAAGAGAAACCCGTATGAGTCCGCTTGCACGCATCACCTTGCTCAGTTTCGCCTTAGGCCTGAGCGCCTGTGCGGTCCATCATCCTTCGGATCAGCCGTCACCGACCCCGCCTGAGCACGTGCCGCAACCGTCGTCGCCTGCTGGCAAACCGTTGCCCGACATGCCGATTCCCAAGCCGCCAAAACCGCTGCCGCGGACCTCGGCCACCTTTGCGCCGCCACCGGGCGGGCCCAGCCATTGGGATGCACGTCTGGGGGTGTATGTGTTGGAGGCTCAGCCCGACACTTTCTACCGCCAGCGTACGTATTACCGCTGGAACAACGGTTGGAGCCGTTCGGTCAGCCCGAACGGGCCGTGGGAAGAGACCGACATCAGCGGCGTGCCGCCGGGGTTGAGCCGGCAGTTCAAATAAGTTAAATGGCGACCCGCGGGTCGCCGTTTTTTTGCGCGTCGTTAAAACGCGGCTTTGCCCACCGAGGCGCCGCCATCCACGAACAACGTCTGGCCGGTGATGTAAGCGCTGTGTTCGGACAGCAGGAACGCAATCGCCGAGGCGATCTCGTGCGGCTGGCCCAAACGCGCCATGGGCACCCCGGCCAGATATCGGGCTTCACCTTCAGAGCCCGGCGGGTTGTTGGCGCGGAACAGCTCGGTTTCGGTCGGCCCGGGTGCGACGGCGTTGACCGTGATCCCGGTTTGCGCCAGTTCCAGCGCCCAAGAGCGGGTGAAACTGACCAAGGCCGCTTTGGCCGCCGCATAGGCGGTGCGCTGTGCAATGCCCAGCACGGTCAGGCTGGAAATATTTACGATGCGTCCCCAGCCCCGGTGGCGCATGCCGGGCAGCAGGGCTTGGGTGGCTTGCAACGCCGAATGCAGATTGACCCGCATCACGTCGTCGAACGCATCCAGGTCAATCTCGCCCAGTGCTTGCGGGCGCACCAGCCCGACATTGTTGACCAGCCCGTCAAACGCAAAGCGCTCGCTCAACTCGCCCAGTACGTGTGCGCTGCGCTGGCGATCGGCCAGGTCCAGCGCCACCAGCGTGCCGGGGAAGGTGGGGTCGTCGGCATTTCGCGCAATGCCAACGACGGTGTGGCCTGCTTCTGACAGATAAGTCGCCAGCGCGCGTCCGATTCCTTTACTGGCGCCGGTGATGAGAAAAGTCCGTGCGGTCATGGTGTGCTCCGGTGTGAAAACGGGCAGGGATAATACCTTGTCACGGCGTGCGCGAGATTCTATGTTGCGGGCTACCCGACCCAGCGCCTGTGCCGCGCACCGTCCTGACGGGCAGGGTCTTTGACAGGAGTGACGTGTGTGAGCCAGTTCCAATTCAAACAAGTGGATGTGTTCAGTCGGGTGGCGCTCAAGGGCAATCCGGTGGCGGTGGTGCTCCATGCCGATGGCCTGAGCGATGCGCAGATGGCGGACTTTGCGCGCTGGACCAACCTCAGTGAAACCACGTTCGTGCTCAGGCCGCAGGACCCGCAGGCCGATTATCGTTTGCGCATCTTTACCACCCTGCGCGAACTACCCTTTGCCGGGCACCCGACGTTGGGCAGTTGCCATGCCTGGCTAGAAGCCGGGGGGCAGCCAAAAGGCCGGGAAGTCATTCAGGAATGTGGCGCGGGTCTGATCACGATTCGGCGCGACGCTGAACAACTGGCGTTCAAGGCGCCGCCTTTGTTGCGCAGCGGGCCTGTGGAAGAGGCGCTGATACAGCGCATCTGTGCGGGCTTGCGGATTGAACCACAGTCGGTGGTCCGCGCGAGCTGGGTCGACAACGGGCCGGGGTGGGTGGCGGTGATGCTGCGCGATCGGGCGCAGGTGCTGGCGCTGGAGCCCGACTACCCGCAACTGCTGGGCCTGGCGCTGGGGGTGATTGCGCCGTGGGGCAGTGCGAAGGATGGCGATGAGGCGCACTTTGAAGTGCGCGCATTTATCGCCGGGGATGGCATGCAGGAAGACCCGGTCACCGGCAGCCTGAATGCCGGTCTGGCGCAATGGCTGATGGCGCAGGGCCTGGCACCGGCGCGTTATACGGTGAGTCAGGGCACGGCCATGGGCCGGGCCGGGCGCGTCGCTATCGAACGTGTGGGGGACGATATTTGGGTGGGCGGCGCGGCCGTGACCTGTCTCTCGGGTCATCTGACGCTGTAAGGCCTCGGCTTGCTGCGCTGTCGCCCGCTCAGGCCCCTTTTGCTTTAACCGCGCGTTTGGCCCTGGGTTTGCTGGCGGGCGCCTTGCGTTTTTTCTTCCACGCGGGGGCGACCCCGGCCGGGCTGGCCGGGCCGCGAATGGTCATTTGCAGGCCGCTGCAACGTTCGATGTGCTTGCTCATCCAGGCGGCCTGTTTGGCGACGAAGATGTCGAGGGTCATGTCGCCGCTTTGCACCATGTCCAGCGCTTGTTCCCAGATCGCCGTGGTGCCGGGGTCGGCAATGGCGCGGGGCACGGCGTCGATCAGGCTGAAAGCCGCGGGCGTGGCCGCCAGCGCCTTGCCGTTTTTGTTCAGATAACCGCGGTCCAGCAAGCCCTGAATGATCCCGGCGCGGGTGGCTTCGGTGCCAATGCCGGTGGTGTCCTTGAGTTTTTGTTTGAGCAGCGGGTCCTGGACCCATTTGGCGACGTTTTTCATGGCCTTGATCAGGTCGCCCTCGGTGAACGGCTTGGGCGGCTGGGTCCACAAGTCTTTAAGCAGGACGTTCGACACCGCACACTCGAGGCCTTCGTGCAGGCGCGGCAGCGGCTGCGGTGCCGGGGCTTCACGGCCCTTGGCCGGGGCCAGGGCTTCGGGCAGGGCGCGTTTCCAGCCCGGCTCGATGATCTGCTTGCCCACCGCGCGCAGGGCCTGACCCGCACAGTCGAAATCGGCCTGGGTGCGGTCGTATTCATGGTTGGGCAGGAACTGCGCCAGGTAACGCGCGCGAATCAGGGTATAGACGGCCCGCTGCTTGCCGCTCAGGCGTTCGAGGTTTTTCGCGGCCGCCGTGGGGATGATGCCGTGGTGGGCGCTGACCTTGGCGTCATTCCACGCCCGTGAACGGCGCTGCGGTTCCAGAAAGCCTGCCAGTGGTTGCAAGGCCGGATCCGCCTGCTGCAAGGCACCGAGAATTGAGGCGGCTTCGGCGTGCTGGCTGTGCGGCAGGTAGCCGCAGTCGCTGCGCGGGTAGGTGATGACTTTGTAGGTTTCATACAGTGACTGGGCGATGTCGAGGGTTTCCTGGGCGCCCAGCCCCAATTTCTTGGAACACACTTCCTGCAGCGTGCCGAGGTCGAACGGCAGGGGCGCGACGTCGCGCAGGCGCTCGGTGCGCAGGGTGTTGACCCGTGCGTGGCGGGCGTTTTGCATCGCCGTGGCGGCGTGCTGCGCGTGGGCCTGATTCAGGCAGCGGTCCTGGTCGTCACAGGTGTCCGGGTCGGCGCGCCACTGGGCGGTAAACACTTGCCCGTCATGGCTGAGTTGCACATCGATGGCCCAATAGGCCACAGGGATGAAATCGCTGATGCTGCGGTCGCGATCCACCACCAGGCGCAAGGTCGGGGTTTGCACCCGGCCTACGGGCAGCACGCCTTGATAGCCCGACTTGCGCCCGAGCAGGGTAAACAGACGGCTCATGTTCATGCCGATCAGCCAGTCGGCCCGCGAACGCCCCAAGGCTGCGTGGTACAGGTTGAAAGTGTCGGCGCCGGGCTTGAGCGCGGCCAGTGCCTTGCGAATCGAGGCGTCGTCCAGTGCCGACAACCACAGGCGCTGGATCGGCCCGCGATAACGGCAGTGTTCGACCAGCTCGCGGGCGATCATTTCGCCTTCACGGTCGGCATCGGTGGCGATCACCAGTTCACCGGCTTCGCCCAGCAGGCGTTTGACGGCCTTGTACTGGCTGGCGGTTTTGGGTTTGACGCGCATCTTCCACTGCTGCGGCACGATGGGCAGGTCGGCCAGGACCCAGCGTTTGTAGCGCTCGTCGTAGGCGTCGGGCGGGGCGGTTTCGAGCAAATGACCGATGCACCAGGTGACAGTGGCATTGGGCCCCACCCAGCAGCCATCACCGCGACGGCTGGCACCGAGCACGGCCGCAATATCTTTGGCCTGGGAGGGTTTTTCACACAAAAACAGCCGCATCGTTTCACTCGTTCATGCTGCGCAGAAGGTGCACAGCATGGCAGAGATTGAAATCGGGGCAACTGTTTTTACTGTGTTTATGTACAGGTCAAGGGTGCAGGCAGCGCCTGCACCGGTGTCGCGGGGGTGTTTATTGGCCCGAGTACACCTGGTCAAACACGCCGCCGTCATCGAAGTAGATTTTTTGCACCTGGCGCCAGTCGCCGAAGGTTTTCTCAACCGACAGGAAGTCAACTTTCGGGAAGCGGTCGCTGTACTTGGCCAGAATCTGCGGGTCGCGCGGGCGCAGGTAGTTTTTGGCGGCGATTTCCTGGCCTTCAGGCGACCACAAATACTTCAAGTAGGCTTCAGCCACCTCACGCGTGCCTTTTTTGTCGACCACTTTGTCGACCACGGTCACCGGCGGCTCAGCCTCGGCCGAGACGCTGGGGTAGACCACTTCGAACTGGTCGCGGCCAAATTCGCGGGCGATCATTTCCGCTTCGTTCTCAAAGGTCACCAGCACGTCGCCGATCTGGTTGGTCATGAAGGTCGTGGTGGCTGCGCGGCCGCCGGTGTCCAGAACGGGCACATTTTTGAACATCTTGCCGAGGAAGGCTTTGGCTTTCGTTTCGTCACCACCGTTTTTCAGCACGTAGCCCCAAGCGGACAGGAACGTGTAACGACCATTGCCCGAGGTTTTCGGGTTCGGCACGATCACTTGCACGCCATCCTTGACCAGGTCCGGCCAGTCTTTCAGGGCTTTCGGGTTGCCTTTGCGCACGATGAACACCGTGGCCGAGGTGAAGGGCGCGCTGTTGTTCGGCAGGCGGGTGACCCAATTCTCAGGCACCAGTTTGCCGTTATCGGCCAGGGCATTGATGTCGGTGGCCATGTTCATGGTGATGACGTCCGCGGGCAGCCCGTCGATCACCGAGCGCGCCTGTTTGCTGGAGCCGCCGAACGACATTTGCACCGTTTGCTTTGCGTCGTGCTCTGCTTCCCAATGTTTCTGGAATGCCGGGTTGTAGTCTTTGTAGAAGTCGCGCATGACGTCGTACGACACGTTCAGCAGCGGCTTGGGAGCGGCGTGGGCAACGCCCATAAAGGCCAGGCTGGCGGCGAGGACAGAGGCGCTAAAAAGGTTTTTCACTGCTCATTCCTTGTTGGAGGGGCATATGGGGCAATTTGCCAGCGACTATAGCCGCTGACGCTTAGTGCATAAAAGATTAAAAAAGCCTTTGCTTATGCATTTTTTGTAAAAAGCGCGTTGCCACAGCGAGAACAAAAAGCCGCCGAAGGTTCATGGCGTTCTTTTTTGCACGTGGGGCAGGAGTGTTTGAGCTGTTCGCCGCGCATGGCGTTGGCCAGTTCGGCGGTGAAGATCCCGGTGGGCACGGCGATGATCGAATAACCGGTGATCATCACCATGGCCGAGATGATTTGCCCGAACGGGGTCTTCGGCACGATATCGCCGAAGCCCACCGTGGTCAGGGTGACGATGGCCCAGTAGATGCTCACCGGGATGCTGGTAAAGCCGTTTTCCGGCCCTTCGACCACGTACATCAGGGTGCCGAACACGGTCACCAGCGTGGACACACTGACCAGAAACACGATGATCTTTTGTTTGCTGCCGCGCAGTGCCGAGAGCAGGTAGTTGGCCTGACTCAAGTAGGGCGCCAGCTTGAGCACCCGAAAGATTCGCAGCATGCGGATGATGCGAATAATCAGCAGGTACTGCGCATCGCTGTAATAGATCGCCAGAATCCCCGGCACGATGGCCAGTAAATCCACCAGCCCGTAAAAGCTGAAGGCGTAGCGCAGGGGTTTGGGCGAGCAATACAGGCGCAGGCCGTATTCCACGGCGAACACAAAGGTGAAGCCCCACTCGATGTAGGCCAGCAGGTTGGCGTAATCGCGGTGGATGCTGTCGATACTGTCGAGGATCACCACCACCAGGCTGCAGAGGATGATCAGCAGGAGCGTGGTGTCGAAACGGCGTCCGGCGGGGGTGTCGGCCTGAAAGACCATCACGTAGAGCCGCTGGCGCCAGTCGTTGTTATTCATGTACGAAGCTCGAATCTCAAAGGTAAGAAGATTCGGGGATTAGCGCTCAATGCGCAACCGGGATTGCACACTGGAGGGTGTTAACAGGCGCACGCTGGCCAGTACCAACCAGCTGCTGAGGATGAAGGGCGCCGTCAGGGCGGGCAGCCCGAGCGCGCTAAAGCCGGGTGTGAGCATCAACGCCAGCAGGATGCCCGCCAGTGGCTGCCAGGGGTGGCGTGTGCGTTGGCACAATGCCAACGCGGCCAGTGCCGCGTTATACCCGCCCAGCCCGCTGAGCGCGGTGGCCGGGTCGTGCTGCAACAGGCTGAACCCCACACCCGCCAGCGCACCCGTCAATGCCCACAGCGCAGCGCGTCGGCTGCTCAGCCACAGGCCGGTGACGATCAACAGCCCCGCCAGCGGTGATTGCAACAACATGACTTGGCCGATGCCCGTCAAAAGCCCTTGCGCCAGCGTGAGGCCGTTGAGTTCGGGGGGGGGCCAGGCGGAGGCTGGCGGTGCAGGGTTGAAACTGAGCAACAGCCAGCCCAGCCCGACAAAGGGCGCGGTGTAAGCCATCAGGGTGTTGCCGTTGCTGGCGCGCTTGAGCCATTGGTGGACCAGCATGGTGCTCAGCCCGGCGCTGGCAATGATCAGCAGCGGCAACATGGCTGACCACGGTAACTGATGGCTCAGCAGCAACCCCAGCAACACGCCGTTGTAGCTGTAAAGCCCGGCCTGGCGTTCAGCTTTGGGGTAACCGCGCCGTTGTGCGGTTAACAGGCCGCTGACCCCGCCAAGCAGTGCGCCCCCCAAGAGTGAAGGCGCGCTGACGAGAATGGCCAGCAGGCACAGCACGCCGCACAGCGGATGACGTTGCAGGAAAATCTGGCTGAAACCGTTGCACAGGGCCGTCGCCCAATCCGGGCAAGGCTGGCTGAATGAGGGGGCGTGCATGGTGACGACACACTTGAGAAGGGGATGAGGTGTGCAGCCGCCGCGCGGGACGGGCGGCGGCTACAGGTGCGGTTACTGCTCGCGAATCGAGAAGTTGGCCATGTGTTCCAGGCCTTTGATCAGCGCCGAGTGGTCCCAGTTGCTGCCACCGATGGCGGCGCAGGTGCTGAACACTTGTTGCGCATTGGCGGTGTTGGGCAGGTTGATGCCCAGCTCGCGGGCGCCCGCCAGGGCCAGGTTGAGGTCCTTCTGGTGCAGGCTGATGCGGAAGCCCGGGTCGAAGGTGCCTTTGATCATGCGCTCGCCGTGGACTTCGAGGATTTTGGAGGACGCAAACCCGCCCATCAGTGCCTCACGGACCTTGGCCGGATCTGCGCCGTTCTTGGCAGCAAACACCAGCGCTTCAGCCACCGCCTGAATGTTCAGGGCGACGATGATCTGGTTGGCCACTTTGGCGGTCTGGCCGTCGCCATTGCCGCCTACCAGGGTGATGTTCTTGCCCATGCTTTGCAGCAGCGGCAGGGCGCGCTGGAAAGTGGATTCCTCGCCGCCGACCATGATGCTCAGGGTGCCAGCCTTGGCCCCGACTTCACCGCCAGAGACGGGTGCATCGAGGTAGTACGCGCCTTTGGCGGTGATTTTTTCAGCGAAGGCCTTGGTCGCGGTAGGCGAGATCGAACTCATGTCGATCACCACTTTGTTCGGGCTCAGGCCGGCCGCGATCCCGTCTTCGCGAAACAGCACGTCTTCGACCTGCGGGGTGTCCGGCACCATGACGATGATGAACTCGGCTTCCTGGGCCACTTCTTTCGGGCTGGCCAGGGCGATAGCGCCTGCGGCGACCAGGTCGGCAGGGGCCGCGCCGTGGTGGGTCGACAGGAACAGGCTGTGACCCGCCTTTTGCAGGTTGCTGGCCATGGGAGAACCCATGATGCCGGTGCCGATAAATCCGATTTTAGCCATGACAAATCCTCTTGTTTTTATGGGGTAAACAGCCGTAGACGCGGCTGAAGGCGGCGAAGGGTGGCGCGCCAGCCCGTGATCTCGAAACCCGGACGCTGGTGACGGCCTTAGACCGCGTTATGCGTCTTGAGCCAGCCCAGACCGGCTTCGGTGCTGCTCAGTGGCTTGTACTCACAGCCGACCCAGCCTTGGTAGCCGATGCGATCAAGGTGTTCGAACAGGAAGCGGTAGTTGATTTCGCCGGTGCCCGGTTCGTGACGGCCGGGGTTATCGGCCAACTGGATGTGGTTGATCTGCGGCAGGTGCGTTTGCATC
Source organism: Pseudomonas lundensis (assembly GCF_015377145.2). NCBI lineage: Bacteria > Pseudomonadati > Pseudomonadota > Gammaproteobacteria > Pseudomonadales > Pseudomonadaceae > Pseudomonas > Pseudomonas lundensis. Next base: position 3,093,516 of record NZ_CP062158.2, on the reverse strand, counting down.
GTGCGCGCCAGGTCACCTTCCATGATTTGCATGTGGTAGATGTCGTATTGCAGGAACAGGTTGGCGCTGCCGACCTTCTCCTGAATGGCCAGCGCCTGACGCGTGTTGTTGAGGTAGAAACCGGGGATGTCGCGGGTGTTGATGGCTTCCATCACCAGCTTGATGCCCACCGCTTGCAGCTTGTCGGCGGCGTATTTGAGGTTGCTGACGAAGGTTTTCTCAACCAGCGCCTCGTCGATGCCTTGGGGGCGAATGCCCGCCAGGCAGTTGATCTGGTCATTGCCCAGCACTTGGGCGTAGGCGATGGCCAGATCCACCCCGGCGCGAAACTCTTCGACACGGTCCGGCAGGCAGGCAATCCCGCGCTCGCCCTTGGCCCAGTCGCCGGCTGGCAGGTTGAACAGCACTTGAGTCAGTTTGTTGGCATCGAGTTGGGCCTTGATTTCGGCAGAGCTGTAGTCGTACGGAAACAGGTATTCAACGCCGTGGAAACCAGCATTGGCAGCCGCTTGAAAACGGACAAGAAAATCCTGTTCGGTGAACAGCATGGACAGGTTGGCGGCAAAACGCGGCATGGTGGACTCCTGCAATGTGTGTGTCCCCTCTCCCGGGGGGAGAGGGGCAGGCTTAACGTTAATCGAGCATCGAGATGGCAGTCGGGGCGTCGTTGCCCACCAGCGCCAGGTCTTCGAACTCGTTCACAGCGTTGATTTCGGTGCCCATGGAAATATTGGTCACGCGTTCGAGAATAATCTCAACCACCACCGGGACACGGAACTCTTTGATCATTTCTTGTGCCTGGCGCAGCGCCGGCTGGATCTGGCTTGGCTCGAACACGCGCAGTGCCTTGCAACCCAGGCCTTCGGCCACGGCCACATGGTCGACGCCGTAACCGTTGAGTTCCGGTGCGTTGAGGTTGTCGAACGACAGCTGCACGCAGTAATCCATTTCAAAGCCGCGCTGAGCCTGACGGATCAAACCCAGGTACGAGTTGTTCACCACCACGTGGATGTACGGCAGGTTGAACTGCGCGCCCACGGCCAGCTCTTCGATCATGAACTGGAAGTCGTAGTCGCCGGAGAGCGCCACCACGTTGCGGTTCGGATCGGCCTTGACCACGCCCAGTGCAGCCGGAATGGTCCAGCCGAGCGGACCGGCCTGGCCGCAGTTGATCCAGTGCCGTGGCTTGTACACGTGCAGGAATTGCGCACCGGCAATCTGCGACAAACCGATCGTGCTGACGTAGCACGTGTCTTTGCCGAACACCTGGTTCATCTCTTCGTACACGCGCTGCGGCTTGACCGGTACGTTGTCGAAGTGGGTCTTGCGGTGCAGGGTGGCTTTGCGTTGCTGGCAGTCTTGCAGCCAGGCGCTGCGGTTTTTCAGTTTGCCAGCGGCTTTCCACTCGCGGGCCACTTCAAGGAACACCTTCAGGGCAGAACCGGCGTCGGACACAATGCCCAGGTCCGGGGTAAAGACGCGCCCGATTTGCGTCGGCTCGATGTCCACGTGAATGAAGCGGCGGCCTTCGGTGTAGACCTCGACCGAACCGGTGTGGCGGTTAGCCCAGCGGTTGCCGATGCCCAGTACCACGTCGGACTTGAGCAGGGTGGCGTTGCCGTAGCGGTGCGAGGTTTGCAGGCCGACCATGCCCACCATCAGCGGGTGATCGTCGGCAATCGTGCCCCAGCCCATCAGGGTCGGAATCACCGGGATGCCGGTCAGTTCAGCGAACTCCACCAGCAGGTCGCTGGCGTCGGCATTGATGACGCCGCCGCCGCTGACCAGCAGCGGGCGCTCGGCCTGGTCGAGCATGGCCAAGGCCTTTTCGGCCTGCACGCGGGTGGCGCTGGGCTTGGCCAGCGGCAGCGGTTCGTAGGCGTCGATGTCGAACTCGATCTCGGCCATTTGCACATCAAACGGCAGGTCGATCAGCACCGGGCCGGGGCGCCCGGAGCGCATTTCGTAAAAGGCTTTCTGGAAGGCATAAGGCACCTGGCCCGGTTCCAGCACGGTGGTTGCCCACTTGGTCACGGGTTTGACGATGCTGGTGATGTCGACAGCCTGGAAGTCTTCTTTGTGCATACGGGCGCGGGGGGCCTGACCGGTGATGCACAAAATCGGGATCGAATCGGCCGAGGCGCTGTACAGGCCGGTGACCATGTCCGTGCCCGCAGGGCCTGAGGTGCCGATGCACACGCCGATGTTGCCGGCCTTGGTGCGGGTGTAACCCTCGGCCATGTGCGAGGCGCCTTCCACGTGACGAGCAAGTACGTGATCGATGCCGCCGACCTTTTGCAGGGCCGAGTACAGCGGATTGATGGCGGCGCCCGGGATACCGAATGCGGTATCGACACCTTCGCGACGCATCACCAGAACGGCAGCTTCGATTGCTCTCATTTTGCTCATTGCTTTGTGCCTCTTACGTTTTGTAATTGTATACAAGTGGCTGTGGGATGAGTGTATTCATCCGCCCCGGTGCAGGTCAATGGCTTTTGTTCAATCAATCGCTGGAAGACCGGAAGCCCTGTATTAGGCAGGTTTACGGTATTTGAAGAAATGCGCGCTCAAATAATTGTATACAAGATAAATATTTATTGTGTTCTATTGAGTCTGTCGAGACGTCTCCCAAGACGCCCTAAAGGCTTTCCAATAACAAGACGAAGGACGGCAACCATGAGTGCGTTAACTTTGAAACTGGCGTTAAACCTGGCCACCCAGGCCCTTGCGGCCGGGCGTCAGATCGCGGCTGCGCCGCTGGCGGTGGCGGTGCTCGATGGCGGCGGGCATCTGGTGGCGTTGCAGCGCGAAGACGGTGCAAGCCTGCTGCGCCCCAGCATTGCCATCGGCAAAGCCTGGGGCGCCATTGCATTGGGCAAAGGTTCGCGCCTGCTGGCGCTGGATGCACAGCAAAGGCCTGCGTTTTTTGCAGCACTCAATGGCATGGGCACCAGTGACGTTGTCCCGGCGCCGGGGGGCGTGTTGATACGCGATGCGAGCGGGCAGGTGATTGGCGCGATGGGGATCAGCGGCGATACCTCGGACATTGATGAACAATGCGCGATCAGCGCCATCGAAGCGCAAGGCTTGCGGGCCGATGCCGGGGTGGTGGTCTGATCGGTAGCGGGTAGTCGCTGCCTGCGCCAGCGACTACGGTGTGTGCGGGGTCAGTCGGGCGTACAGCCTTTGAGCACCAGGCGAATGATGGTCCGGGTCGCCGCCTCGTAGTCGTTGTCGTCGAGTTTGGCTTTGCCGGTGATGGCGGAAATCTGCCAGTCGAAGTCGGCGTAGGTCTGGGTCGCGGCCCAGATGCTGAACATCAGGTGATGCGGGTCGATGGGGGCAATCTGGCCCCGGTCGATCCACACCTGGATGCATTCGATGTTGTGTTTGGCCTGGGCATTGAGCAACTCGACCTGTTTTTCACTCAGGTGCGGCGCGCCGTGCATGATTTCGCTGGCGAACACCTTGGAAGCAAACGGCAGGTCGCGCGAGATCATGATTTTCGAGCGGATGTAATGGCTCAGGACTTCGTTCGGTTCGCCGTCGGCATTGAACGGGGTCGAGGCCCGCAGAATCGGGTCGATGATGCTTTCGAGCACCTCGCGGTAGAGGTTCTCTTTGGATTTGAAGTAGTAATACACATTGGGCTTGGGCACGCCGGCCTTGGCCGCGATGTCGCTGGTTTTGCTGGCGGCGAAACCCTTGTCAGCGAACTCTTCGCTGGCGGCGCGCAAAATCAGCTCTTTATTACGTTCGCGGATGCTGCTCATAAACCCGTATTTCCTTGCCTGCTGGGGCGGTCGGGCATGGTAGCACCGTGCTTGCAAGCGGCTCAAGATTGCCGCCTGGGGGCTGGCACGCGCTATGCTTGACGTCATTCAATCCACAAGGAACCGACACCCATGGCAGGCAGCAGTTTGCTGATGTTGCTCGACGACATCGCCGCCGTACTCGATGACGTTGCGCTGATGACAAAAATGGCCGCCAAAAAGACCGCCGGGGTGCTGGGCGATGACTTGGCATTGAACGCGCAACAGGTCTCCGGTGTGCGGGCCGAACGTGAATTGCCGGTGGTGTGGGCAGTGGCCAAGGGCTCGTTTCGCAACAAGCTGATTCTGGTGCCCGCCGCGCTGGCCATCAGCGCGTTTGCGCCGTGGGCGGTCACGCCGCTGTTGATGGTGGGCGGCGCCTATTTGTGTTTCGAAGGCTTCGAGAAGCTGGCGCACAAATTCCTGCACAGCAAGGACGACGATCACCAGGCGCGCGCGGCCTTGTCTGACGCCGTGGCCAACCCCGAGGTGGACCTGGCGGCGTTCGAGAAAGACAAAATCAAGGGCGCGATACGCACCGACTTCATCCTCTCGGCGGAAATCATCGCAATCACGTTGGGCACCGTGGCGGATGCGCCGCTGATGCAGCAAGTGGTGGTGTTGTCCGGGATTGCCATTGTGATGACGGTCGGGGTGTATGGCGTGGTGGCCGGCATCGTGAAGATGGACGACGGCGGTTTGTACCTGACCCAAAAAACCGGTGAAGGCACCTGGCCGCGCTTTCAGCGCCGTTTCGGCCAAGGGGTGTTGAATGCCGCGCCGTACATGATGAAAGCGCTGACGGTGATTGGTACGGCCGCGATGTTCATGGTCGGTGGCGGGATTTTGGTACACGGGGTGCCGCTGTTGCATCACTGGGTTGAGAGCGCGGCCCTGAGCAGTGCGCCGTTTGTAGGCCCGCTGTCGGTCATCGTGCCGACCTTGCTCAACGCCGTGGCCGGCATTATTGCCGGCGCGGTGGTGTTGGCGGGTGTGACGGCGGCCAGCTCACTGTGGCGCGCCATCAAGGGGTGAGGGTCAGTGGCTGAGGTTGTCGAGCAGGGCGCTGACGTCAAGGCTGGCGCTTTCCATGTCGTTGATCTCCAGCAAGACCTGGCTCCAGTTTTTCTCATGAGCCGCATGCAGGGCCTTGTGCGCGGTTTCATGCACGATCCGGTGCGGCTCGTTGAGCTGCTGGAAGTCGCGGTTGTCGCCATAGCGCGCCTGGGTTTCAGGCGCCAGGTACCATTTGCCGAGGCGGCAGGTGGTGTGGGTCGACAGGTTCAGGTTCTCGTCCTGCTTGAACAGGCGTTGATAGACCATCAACTTGAATAGCAAGTGATCGAGCTTCACCGACTCGCAGAACGAGCGCAGGGCGATGCCTTCAATCAACTGCCCCATGTGTTCGCCGAGGGTCATCATCTCGTCGAGGGTTTGGGCCGAGCGCGACACATCGCCTGACAACCGCGAGGCTTCCTCCGACAGCACGCCAATGGCGGTGCTCGCGGCTTCGGTCTCCTGGTTGATGCTCGCAACCAATTGGCTGATTTCGTGGGTGGCGCCATTGGTGCGTTGGGCCAGTGCGCGCACTTCGTCAGCGACCACGGCAAAGCCGCGACCCTGTTCGCCCGCGCGCGCCGCTTCAATGGCGGCATTGAGCGCCAGCAGGTTGGTCTGGTCGGACACGGCCTTGATCAGCTCGACGATGCGGCTGATTTCTCCGACCCGTTGGCGCAGAACGCCCACGCTGTCGACACTGCTGACCCCCTGACCGGCCATGTGCCCCAGCGAACTGGAAAAGCCGGCCAGCAGGGCCGAGGTTTGCGCAAACACATTGCTGTTATCGCGCAGGTGAACGACTTCTCCTTGCAGGCTTTCGGCCTGGGCAACCACGCCATCGCGGGTCTTTTGCAAGGATTCGTCAAAGCGCTCCAGCTTGCTGTGCAAGTCTTGTTGGTAGCGTTCGTAGTGTGCCAGCACGAGTTGCTGGTCGCGGTCTTGAGTGACCTGTGCACGCAGGGTTTGAACCTCCTGTTCAAGGGCCTGTTTGTCCTGCTCTAACGCATGTAGCTGCGTTTCAAGGTTGGCGCAGCGTTGGCGCCATCGGCGATTGAACATCCGTTTGTACTCCCGAGGCTTGAGACAGAGCGTCTGGTGAAAAAATACAGCACCTTCTGTATCGGCCGTTTACGGGTAAACCTAATAGCCATATAAAAACAGTGGCTTTGCTGGGTGGCCGTGCCGCCTCAGGGGCAGGCACGCAGGTTATGTCTCAGGCGAAGCGGGCACCACGGGGCAGGGTGCTGTGGCTGAGCAAGCGATAGCCCAGCGCGGCGAACAGCAACACGCCGCCTCCCGCACCCAGTGACACCCGGAACCCGGCTTGCGCGCCATAGGCGTCAATCATCCAGCCACCCAGCACGGCGCCCAGCGCCACACCAATGCCGAGCCCGGTGATCATCCACGTCAGGCCCTCAGTGAGTTTGGCGGCCGGGACGATGTTTTCCACCAACCCCATGGCCGTGATCAGCGTCGGCGCGAAGAACAGCCCGGCGACAAACATGGCGGCCGCCAGGGTGGCGATGCTGCTGACCCACATCAGGGGCACCACGGTAATGGCGGTGGCCAGGGCGCCGATCAGGAACTGTTTGGGCAGCGGCATCTTCAGTTTGAGCGTGCCGAAAACCAGTCCTACCACACAGGAGCCCAAGGCATACACCGATAGCACGACACTGGCGGCTGCGGGCTGGCCCTGTTGTTGGGCGAAGGCGACGCTGACCACGTCCACGGTGCCGACAATGGTGCCCATGCCCAGCAGCACCATCAGCAAAATCACCACGGCGCCCTGGCGCAGCACGGTGCCTGCGTGTTCGGTGCTGCGCGGGTGAACCGGCGGCTCGGTGCTGCGCTGCAACACAAAGGTGGTCACGCCGATGGCCAGCAGCAGGGCGGCGGCCAACGGCCCGGCCTGGGGGAATACGGCGACGCAGAGGCCCACGGAAATCGGCGGCCCAATGATGAAACTCACTTCGTCGAGCACCGACTCCAGCGAAAAGGCCGTGTGCAGTTTGGGCGAGCCGCGGTACAGCTCGGTCCAGCGCGCCCGCACCATGGCCGGCATGCTGGGGATGAAGCCCGACAGGGCGGCAAACACGAACAGCGTCCAGTCGGGCGTGCCCAGGTGGCTGCACAGCAACAGGGCCAGCAGCGAACTGACGCCCAGCGCGGTGACGCCGGGCAACACGCGGCGCTGACCATAGCGGTCTACCCAGCGGGAAATTTGCGGGGCGATCAACGCCATGGCCAGGGCGAAAGTTGCGGCCACGGCGCCCGCCAGCCAATACGACCCGCGCAATTGCGCCAGCAACGTGATGATGCCGATCCCGGTCATGGAAATCGGCATGCGTGCGATCAGGCCCGCGGCGCAAAAGGCCAGGCTGCCGGGGGCGCGGAAAATCTCGCGATAAGGGTTTGCCATACACGCTCCGAAACAAAAGTGAGCCGCGTGTTCCTGTGCGAGCTGCCTCACGCAGCGGCACTGTCGGGGATCTGACATACGCGGCGTATGCAGAAATATACGCATACGTGACGTATGTCAATTAACATACGCGGCGTATCTCAACATGCAGGAGGCCGACATGGCGCCCAAAGCGCGTGCACAAATGATAGAAGAAACCCGCAACAAGTTGCTGGAGGCGGGGCGCCAGGCCTTCGGCTCGGTGGGGTACGCGCAAACGTCGATGGATGAACTGACGGCCTCGGCAGGGTTGACCCGGGGTGCGCTCTATCACCACTTTGGGGACAAGAAGGGGCTGTTGCAGGCGGTTGTGCAGCAGGTCGACGCCGAGCTGGACGCGCAACTGGCGCAGGTGTCTGAGCAGGCGGCCAGTGCGTGGGAAGGCTTCAGGGGGCGCTGCCGGGTGTTTCTGGAAATGGCCACGCACATCGAGGTGCAACGCATCATGTTGCGCGATGCGCCCTCGGTGCTGGGTTCCGAATACCTGCAGAGCAGCCAGTCGGCGTGCAGTGCGTCGCTGGCGACCCTGTTGCGCGACCTGATGGACACGCACGTGATTCAAGACACCGACCCCGAAGCGCTGGCGCGTTTGATTCAGGGCGGGTTGATGGATGCATCGTTCTGGATCGCCGCCGATCACCAACCGCCACAGCGCCTGACAGCGGCGCTGGACAGTCTCGACTTGATGTTGCGCGGGGTATTGCGGGCGCCTCAGCCGTAGCGGCAGGCCGAGGCCCGTGCATCAGAAGTGGTACTTGACCAACAGGCTGGCGGTGTCCTGATTGGTTTTGAATGAACCGCTGTCTTCGATGCCGTACTTGTTCTTCCAGTAGTCGTACTCGATACCGACGTACAGCTGCTTGGCGCCCCAGTTCAACGCTTTGCCCAGGTCGTATTTGACCTGCGGGTTGAAGTGCAGGTTGGCGTGGTAGGTGCCGCGCGAATTCTGGTCGTTGTCGACCACCCAGTCCATGTAGCCGTCGATCAGCACATCGGAATTGCCCAGTGGCAGGGTGTAGGACCACACCGGGGTGATCTGCCACACGCCCTTGCCGGGGCGATTGCCTTCGGGGAAGCGCTGGTAGAAGTTCAACTGGAAGTAATCGAAGCCGGGCACGTTCAGGTCGAAGCCCGGGCCGATCAGGTAGGCCTCGGTGTCGCCTTCGCCGAACTCGTAGGTCATGGCCAGCAACACGTCTTTGATGGGGCCGAACTCAAACGTCTGGTCAAAGATTTTGCCGAAGGACAACCGTGGCGTGAACTCGCCGTAATAGGTGTTCGGGCCGACGTTGCCGTCTTCTTTGCCGTTATAAAAGATGCGGTCGAGGAAGAAGAAGTTATCGCCGTACTTCCAGCTGTCTGCGTGTTCGAAGGTCAGGGTCTGTTGAATCGACGGATTGACCTGAAAGTTCTTGCCCCACAAGTAAGTCAGGCTGTTGGTCTGCCATTGCAACAGGTCGCCAGCAACGGCCGGGGCCCCGCCCAGCAAGCTCCCCGCGAGCATCAGGCCGGTCAGTGTGCGCTTCATTCGGTTGCTCCAAAAAATTAGTGTTTCGCAGTGAATGGAACGCAGTGCTCGATGTTGGCACTTTGGTTCCGTGTTTAAAAGTTGGCTCTTCGGTCAACTTTATAAGCCTGAGCAAGTCTTGGGCCACACCTGACAAATGGCCAAGGAAGATCCCTCGGCTGCCATGGGCAGTTGAGTCCTAAGTTACGTAACTACTTGATCTGACTGAATTAAGTTGGCTTTAAAGTCAGCTTCTAAACAGCGCCCGTATCAGAGCGCGGCGCAGAATACTGGCTCTGCCTGCGGTACTCAAGCGTTGCATCACCGCCGTTGGGCGGACGGTGACGCAACGTGCACTGAAAAAGCGCTAGAAGTGGAACTTGACCAATGCACTGGCCGTGTTCTGGTTGGTGTCCAGGCGGCTGCTGTTTTCAATCCCGTATTTGTTCTTCCAGTAGCTGTACTCGAACCCGACATACAGCTGCTTCTCGCCGATGTTCAGCGCCTTGCCCAAGTCGTATTTGACCTGTGGGTTGAAATGCAGGTTGGCGTGGTAGGTGCCGCGCGAATTCCGGTCGTTGTCGACCACCCAGTCCATGTAGCCGTCGATCAGCACGTTGGAACGACCCGCCGGGATGGTGTAGGAAAACGACGGCGTGATCTGCCACACGCCTGTACCCGGCCGTGGGCCTTCGGTGTGGCGACGATAGAAGTTGAGGGTGAAATAGTTGAAGCCGGGCACGGCCAGGTCGAAACCGGGGCCGATCAGGTAGGCCTCGCTGTCGCCTTCGCCATACTCATAGGTCATGGCCAGCAACACGTCCTTGATCGGGCCGAACGCCAGCGTGCGGTCCAGGATCTTGCCGAACGACAGGCGGGGGCTGAATTCGCCGTAGTAGGTGTGCGGGCCTTTGTTGCGGTCGGGTTTGCCGTTGTAAAAGATGCGGTCGACGAACAGGAAGTTATCGCCGTACTTCCATTTGTCTGCGTGTTCAAAGGTCACGGTTTGCTGGATGGACGGGTTGATCGCAAAGTTCTTGCCATACAGGTAGGTGAGGCTGTTGGTCTGCCACAGAAACAGATCCCCGGCCATGGCCTGACCGGCAGCCAATAACCCACCCGCGAGCGTAGCGCCCCAGTGTATGCACTTCATGGGTAACTCCTTTTTTATTATGTTTTCAGAGCTGAAGCCCCTCACCCTGAGCGTCTCCGGCAGGAGGCGTGCAGGGTGAGGGTGAGTCCATCAATGCTGGTGCACGTGGCCACTCAAGGCGGCGCGTTCGGCCCCGCCCAGCACGTTGAACAGCAGATTGAGGCAGACCGCGCTGACGGCGGCCATGGCGATACCGCTGTGGGTGATTGGACCCATCCACAGTGGCAAGTGGGCGAAGAACTCAGGGCGCACGACAGGGATCAGGCCCATGCCGATGCTCACGGCCACCAGCAACTGGTTGCGGCGGTCAGCGATGTCGGCTTCCTGAAGGATCTTGATGCCGGTGGCGGCGACCATGCCGAACATGGCAATTGCCGCGCCACCCAGAACCGCAGGCGGAATCGAGGCCACCAGAAAGGCTGCTTTGGGCAGCAGGCTCAGGGTGATCAGGAACGCCCCGGCCATGATGGTCACTGAGCGGCAGCGCACGCCGGTCATTTGCACCAGACCGATGTTTTGCGCAAAGGAGGAGTGGGTGAAGGTGTTGAAGAAACCGGCAATAAACGAGGCGCCGGCGTCACACAGCAAGCCGCGGCGCAGCATGCGCGGGGTGACTTCCTGACCGGTAATCTTGCCCAGGGCCAAAAACATCCCGGTGGACTCGACGAAAATGATCACCACCACCAGGCACATGGAGAGGATCGGCGCCAGATGGAACTCCGGCATGCCGAAATGCAGCGGCGTTACCACTTGGAACCACGGCGCGTTGCCAATGCCTGTCAGGTCGACCATGCCGATGGCACCCGACAATACATAACCCAGCGCCATGCCGATCAGCACGGAAATATTGACCCAGAACCCGCGCATGAAACGGTTGATCAGCAAGATGGTGCCCAGCACCAGCGCGGCGATGCACAGAAAGACTGGTGAACCGAACTGCGCAGCGGCACTGCCGCCACCGGCCCAGTTCACGGCGACCGGGAACAGCGACAGGCCAATGGACGTAATCACCGTGCCGGTCACCAGTGGCGGGAAGAAACGCACCACTTTGGACATGAACGGCGCAATGACCATGCCGAAGAAACCTGCCGCAATGGTGGCCCCGAAGATGCCGGTCATGCCGATGCCGGGCATGCCGGCCATGGCCACCATGCTGCCCACAGCGGCGAAGCTGGCGCCCATCATCACGGGCATTCGAATGCCCATCGGGCCGATGCCCAGCGATTGCACAATGGTTGCGATCCCCGCCACCAGCAGGTCGGCGTTGATCAGAAAAGCAATTTCCTCACGACTCAGGCCAGCGGCTTGTCCGATGATCAGGGGCACGGCAACGGCGCCACCGTACATCAGCAACACGTGCTGCAAACCCACCAGAATCAATTGCAACAGCGGTAGCCGCTGCATGGGCGGCGGAGCGGTCACGGCGGGTATGCGCGGTTCGGTTAGATCGGACATGCAACACCTCGGTCATTTTTATTGTTGTGAACTAGTGGTGTGGTTTTGTAGCCGCTACCGAAGACTGCGACAGGCCTGACAGACTGCAGGACGTATCGGGCCGAGCTTCCTGTTCAAGGGAGGTCGCAGTCTTCGGTAGCGGCCACAACGTGTGTGGATCAGTTAGTTTGGGCTCCTGTGTTGATCCAGGAACCGATGAGTTCACGCTCTTGTTGGGTCATTTGCGTAATGTTGCCCAACGGCATGATTTGACTGGCGACAGCCTGTGCCTGAATGCGCGGTGCCATCAGCTTGATCTGTTGCGCGGTGTCAAACATCACCCCGCCAGGCGCTGCACTGAACAGTGGGCTGGTGGGTTTGGAGGAGTGACACACGGTGCAGCGCTCTTGAATCACGGCATGCACTTTTTCGAAGTCAACCGTGGCGACCGGGGTTGCCGGTGCAGCCGGTGCAGCCGGTGCGGTGACCGGCGCCGGGTTGGCGTCGGGCTTGGCCCCGCTGACAGCGGTTTGCGGAATCGGCTGGTACTTGATGACTTTGGCGGTTTCAGGTGCGGTCGGTGCCGTGTTCGGGCCCGTCACATAGGCCAGGCAGATCATGCCCAATGCAGCGACCGGTAAGGTCCAGGCATATTTGTGGCTGTCGTGGCGGGTGTTGAAGTAGTGGCGAACCAGCACGGCCAATACGGCGATCCCGGCCAGAATCAACCAGTTGTACTGGCTGCCGTAGGTGCTCGGGAAGTGGTTGCTGATCATGATGAACAGCACCGGCAAGGTGAAGTAGTTGTTGTGACGTGAACGCAGCAAGCCTTTGGCCGGGAGCGCCGGGTCAGGGGTGCGGCCTTCCTGGATTGCCGCCACCAGCGCGCGTTGAGCGGGCATGATGATGCGGAACACGTTACCAACCATGATGGTGCCGATGATGGCGCCCACATGCAGGTACGCGCCACGGCCGCTGAACACTTTGCTCAGGCCGAACGCCGCTGCGACCAGCAGCACGAACAGGATAAAACCGAGCAACGCCGGGCGTTTGCCGAGGGCGGAGTCGCACAGAAAGTCGTAAACGAACCAACCGGCAATCAACGAACCGATACCGATGGCCACCGCTTCAGGCCCGCTCAGGGTGCTGCCGGGGGCAATCAGGTACAACGCCGGGTTGAAGTAAAACACCAGGCAGAGCAGGGCGATCCCTGACATCCAGGTGAAGTAGGCTTCCCATTTAAACCAGTGCAGGTTTTCCGGCATGGAGGGAGGTGCCAGTTTGTATTTTTCGAGGTGGTAGATACCGCCGCCGTGGATGGCCCACAGATCGCCCGACAGGCCGTCCTTGGGGTTGACGCGGTTGAGGTTGTTTTCCAGCCAGACAAAGTAAAACGACGCACCGATCCAGGCCACGCCAGTGATCATATGAATCCAGCGCACGCTCAGATTCAGCCATTCCATCAAATGTGCTTCCACAGTCTTTACCTCTACCCGTCGCTCTTTTTTGAGCGTTTGGGCCTTCTCTTATTGGTGGGGGGCGAGGATCAGCAGCTCATCCTCTTTAAAGAAATGCTCATCGCAGTTATTGCCTGTGCCACTGCGATCAACCACCAGGAAGTCATCCCGCTTTTCGATCGTCAGCACCGGGTGGTGCCAGACGCCGCGATGGTAATTAATGCCCTGCCTGCCGTTGGTGACGAAGGCGCGGACCAAGCCTGATACAGGTTCATCGCCAACTGGCGCGACCACGATCAGAAAGGGGTGGCCGAGCAGCGGAATAAAAGCCTGGCTGCCCAACGGATGCCGCTCCAGCATGCGCACGGTGAACGGCATGTCCTGCGCGTCGGCGCGGAAAATGCTGATGATCGCCTTGTCTTCTGGAGTGGCTGTTTCAACTTCGGCCAGACGATGGAAGCGCATGGTCGAACCGTTATTGATCATGAAGTGATCGCTGCCGTCGGTTTCGATCACGTCACCGAAAGGGGCGAATGCTTCTTTGCTCAAGGGTTCAATCGTTAAAGTGCGCATGGTCTGTCTTCTTGTTCTGGTTTCTGTGGTGTGTTGCAGGTGTCGTCGCTGCCGCAGGCTGCGGCAGCGACGACAGGTCCAGCCTTACTTCGCGACTTTGCCCAGTACACGCAGGCGGCTGACACCGCCGTCCGGGAACAGGTTGAGGCGAATGTGGGTGATCGGGCCCAGGTCCTTCAGTTGTTCGCTGTAGGTGTGCTCGGCGTGCATTTCCATCTTCTGGCTCGGCAGCAGCTCACGCCAGAACAGGCTCTGGGTTTCGATCTGGCTGTCGGTGCCGCCTTTGACGTAGGCGCCCTGGATCGAGCAGCTGTCCGGGTAGTTGCCTTTGAAGTGCAGGGTGTCGACGATGATTTTTTCGATCTCGCCCGGGTGGCCCAGCGCCACGATGACCCAGTCGTTGCCCGGTGTACGACGGCGGGCGGTTTCCCAGCCATCGCCCATGTTGATGCCGCGGCCCGGGTTGAGGATGTTGCTCATGCGGCCGAAGTGTTCGTCGGAGCAGGCCAGGGCACGACCACCGTTGAGGGCAGCTGCCAGGTCAACCTGTTCGTTGTCGCCGATCGAAGACCAGTCGCGGAACGGCACGCCGTATACACGCAGACGGGCTACGCCGCCGTCCGGGTAAATGTTGAAGCGCAGGTGGCTGAAGGCCTGATCGTTGCTGATTTCGTGGTAGTGGTGGCTGTTGCCTTGCAGTTCGACAGCGGACAGCACTTCAACCCACTGGGTGTGCTCGGTCGGTTCGCCTTCGGCCAGGAAGCAGGCTTCCAGCGAGGCCGACGGCGGGAAGTTGCCGGTGAAAAATGAGGTGTCGATGTCAACGCCTTTGATCGAGCCCGGAACGCCCAGGCGGATCACCGCACTGTCGTAGCCTTCAAAGCGCTTGCGGCGTGACTCCCAGCCGTCCATCCACTTGCCGTTGTCATCGAAAACGCCCTCCTTCCATACGGCCGGGGTCGGCTGGAACATGCGGTTGGCGTCGGCAAACCAATCATCGGTCACGGAGATGATTTTGGTACCCAGGCGGGCGTCGGCCAGGTTGACGAACTTCTCGAACGGTACGGCGTAAGCTTTCATTCTTCTTGTCTGCCTTTGAATAAGTGGCTGGAGATGCCTGACCGGCGGGTGCCGGTTCGGCTTAGAGCTGGAGTAATCGGAACAGGGCTATTTTGTTGATTTCTGCCAACGCGCATCTGAACTCGGCGTCTGCCGGGTTATGGATGCGGGTTTCGAACGCGGCGAGGATCTGGTGCCGGTCGCTGCCTTTTACCGCCATGATGAAGGGAAACTTGAACTTGGCCTTGTAGGCCTCGTTCAGCTCGGTGAAGCGTTGGAACTCTTCGGCCGTGCATTGGTGAATACCGGCGCCAGCCTGTTCATGGGTGCTGGCTTCGGTCAGTTGGCCCTGGACGGCTGCTTTGCCGGCCAGGTCCGGGTGAGCGTTGATCAGTGCCAGCTGGCTGGCGTGATCGGCGCTCAACAAAATGTCACTCATGCGCTGGTGCAGGCTTTCGATCTGATCGACGCTGGCGTCCAGGCCCAGGTCGTAGGCTTTTTCAGCGACCCACGGCGAGTGCTCGTAAATATCGGCAAAGGCTTCGACGAATGCTTCGCGGCTCAGGGTTGAAGGCGTGAGGGTCTTGAAGGTGCTCATCGGGCATTCTCTGCAGTAAACGGGTGAGTGGCTTGCCAGTGGCGGGCGATGTCGACACGGCGGGTGATCCACACGTGGTCATGGCCTTTGACGTACTCAATGAAGCGTTTGAGGGCGGCCAGGCGGGCAGGGCGACCGATCAGGCGGCAATGCAGCCCGATGGACAGCATTTTTGGCGACTCGGCACCTTCGGCGTAGAGCACGTCGAAGGCGTCCTTGAGGTATTGAAAGAACTGCTCGCCGTTATTGAAACCCTGGACCTGGGTGAAGCGCATGTCATTGGTGTCCAGCGTGTACGGGATCACCAGATGCGGTTTGCCGGTCGGGTTGTTGGGTTCCCAGTACGGCAGGTCATCGTCATAGGTGTCGCAGTCGTACAGGAATCCGCCTTCTTCCATCACCAGGCGCCGGGTATTGGGGCCGGTGCGACCGGTGTACCAGCCCAGCGGACGTTCGCCGCTGATTTCAGTCAGGATGCGGATGGCTTCGAGCATGTGTTCACGCTCCTGGGCCTCATCCATGTACTGGTAGTCGATCCAGCGGTAGCCGTGGCTGCAAATCTCGTGGCCGGCCGCAACCATGGCTTTGATCACCTGCGGGTGACGTTGGGCTGCCATGGCCACGGCAAATACCGTCAACGGCAGGTCGAATTCCTTGAACAGCTTGAGAATCCGCCACACGCCGACGCGGCTGCCGTATTCGTAAAGCGATTCCATGCTCATGTTGCGCTCGCCTTGCAGCGGTTGCGCCGAGACCATCTCCGAGAGGAAGGCTTCAGATTCTTTGTCACCGTGCAGAATGTTGCGCTCGCCGCCTTCTTCGTAATTGAGGACGAACGACAGGGCGATACGGGCGTTATTGGGCCAGTGCGGGTGAGGAGGGTTGGGACCGTAACCGATCAGGTCGCGTGGGTAATCAGCGCTCACTACAGTCTTCCTTATTATTCGTGTTGACAGTCGATCGGCCAGATCTGGCTTCACTGCGATGGCCTGATTGTATACAACTTAATAAACACTTTGTAAGCCTGATTTTTTGCTTTTTTAACATGAATTGTGCTCGAAGTGTACAAGCAAGAAACCTGCCTGATCGGTCATGGCGTGAATACAAAGTCGTGAAGAGCGGCGTCGTTGACAGGAAATAGCTGTGAGGCCACGTGAATCGGGGCCTGCGTAAATGTGTGATTTTAATTGTGTACAATTTTTTTGATAAATGTCTTAATCATGCCTTCGCTGCCGCCCCATCGTGCTCCACACGGGTGCAGCGGTCCTTTTTATCAACTGACTCCGGGAGGCGCGAGACCTGCACGATCAATGATTCGGCAGGCGCGCAGAATCAATGGGACGTTTGACCACTCACGTTTTGGATGCCGCACACGGTTGCCCTGGCAGCTCGATCAAGGTCGAGTTGTTTCGGGTTGAGGGTTCACAGTTGGAACTGGTTGCCACTGCCCTGACCAACAGCGACGGTCGTTGCGACGCGCCGCTGCTGGAGGGTGACGATTACCGCTCCGGGGTATATCAGGTGCAGTTCAGTGCGGGTGATTACTACCGCGCCCGCGGTGTGCAATTGCCTGAACCGGCCTTTCTGGATGTTGTGGTACTGCGCTTTGGCATCAATGCCGAGCAGGCGCACTACCACGTACCTTTATTGATTTCGCCTTACAGCTATTCCACGTATCGCGGAAGCTAGTTTCACCCTGCGCATGTGGTTTTTTGCCCGCTCACACTGCGGGCTTTTTTTATTTCACGGCCATGGGATCAGGCCCTGGCAACCGTCTGCCGTGAATGCTCACGACGACGCGGATGGGCAGCATCCCGTTTGGGGCCTTGTTATCGCGGGCTTGTAACGGGAATTCGCCGGTGTACTCCCCCATGCGCAGTGAACGGTTGTCACTGTGGTGGTATTGCACGCTGAAAAACAGACTCGTGCCTTCCTCGCAGTGTCGATATTCACTCATGGGCGTTGTGCGACAGGAACCGATTGACCGGTAGGCCCTGAGTTGAATCGTTGCGGGCGATCCTGAGGGGCTGGTGACGCATACGTTCAATGTGGTGTAGGGCGTATGCAATCAGGGAACAAGTCAGAAACGGGCTTCCTGACTTGTCTGGAGCACGTTACAGATTAGCGACTCAACAGCGATGCAGTGCCCGCGACACTGAACAATCCGGCGCTGACCCGGTTGAACCAGCTTTGTCCTTTGCCGCTGCGCAAGTACCCCGCAGCCCCGTGTGCGCCCAGGCCGTAGGCCAGCTTGCAGAGCAAGTCGAGGACGGTCCAGGTCGCAATCATCACCAACAACTGATTAAGAAACGGTGCGTCAGAGTTGAGAAACTGCGGCAGGAAGGCGGCAAAGAACAAGATGTCTTTCGGGTTGCTGGCGCCCAGCACAAACGCGCGCCCAAACAGTGCGCTAAAGCGCGGTTTAGGGGCGGCTTCGGGCACTGTGGTTGCTTGCGCGGGTTGGCGTGATTGCTTCCAGCTTTGCCACGCGAGGTAGAACAGGTACAGCGCACCCACAATCTTGAGTGCGCTGAACAGTTGCTCCGAGGCCAGCAGCAGTGCGCCCAACCCCAGCGCCGATGCGCTCAGCAGGCAAATCGAGGCGAATACACCGCCCAGAAAAGCCGGGTACGAACGGCGCAGGCCGTAGTTCAAACTGTTGCTGATCATTAATAACGACAACGGCCCCGGAATCAGGATTACCACCAATGCCGCGCTGCTGAACAGCAGCCAGGTTTCCAGACTCATCACTTCCTCCATGTCACAAGCACCCCGCACAGTGGCGGGGCAGGTTGATATCGCCGCGCTTACAGGTAAATAAACTTGGCGATGAAAATGGCGCACAGCACCCACAGGCTGATGGAAATGTTACGGTATTTGCCCGTGCCAGCCTTGAGTGCCACGTAGCTGATGAAGCCCAAGGCAATGCCATCGGCTACCGAAAACGTCAGCGGCATCATGATCATCGTCACAATGGCCGGGATGCAGTCAGTCGGCTCGTCCCAGTTGATGTGTTGCATGCCGCCCACCATCAGCATCGCGACGTAAATCAGGGCCCCGGCTGTGGCATAGGCGGGGATCATGCCTGCCAGCGGGGCGAAGAACATGGCCGCGACAAACAACACGCCTACGGTCACGGCGGTTAGCCCAGTGCGCCCGCCTGCCGCCACGCCAGCAGCACTTTCGACGTAGCTGGTCACAGGCGGTACACCGACCACCGCGCCGAATACGCTGGACGCGCTGTCGGCCTTGAGTGCGCGGGACAGGTTTTCGATTTTGCCGTCAGCCTTCACCAGCCCGGCACGTTGTGCCACGCCCATCAAGGTGCCTGCGGTGTCGAACATGTGGACAAACAGAAAGGCCAGTACCACGCTGATCATGCTGATGTTGAACACACCTTTGAGGTCCATGGCCATCCAGGTCGGCGCCAGGCTGGGGGGCGCAGACAGAATGCCGTTGTAATGCACCAGATCCAGGCCCCATCCGGCCAGCGTCACGGCGATGATGCTGATCAGGATGGCGCCAAACACGCGGTGATAGCTGAGCACGGCAATCATCAGGAAGCACACGGCGGCCAGCAGCGGCGCCGGGTCGCGCAAAGAGCCGAGTTTAATCAGGGTCGCCGGGCTGTCGACAATAATGCCCGAGGTTTTCAGGCCGATCAGGCCCAGGAA
This sequence comes from Pseudomonas lundensis, assembly GCF_015377145.2. Classification (NCBI taxonomy): domain Bacteria; kingdom Pseudomonadati; phylum Pseudomonadota; class Gammaproteobacteria; order Pseudomonadales; family Pseudomonadaceae; genus Pseudomonas; species Pseudomonas lundensis. Next base: position 3,074,732 of record NZ_CP062158.2, on the reverse strand, counting down.
CAGGCCGACGCCTGCACCCATGGCGTAACGCAAGCTGACGGGAATGCTGTTGAGCAACCATTCGCGGACACGCGACAGGGTCAATATCAGAAAAAGCACGCCTGAAACGAAAACGGCACCCAGCGCGGTCTCCCAGCTGTAGCCCATCGTCCCGACCACGGTGTAGGTAAAAAACGCGTTCAAACCCATACCGGGCGCAAGGCCGACAGGCCAGTTGGCATACAGCCCCATCAGCAGGCTGCCCAGGGCGGCGGCAATGCACGTGGCAACAAAGGCGGCGCCATGGTTGATGCCCGCGTCGGCCATGATGTTCGGGTTGACGAAGATGATGTAAGCCATGGTGATGAAGGTGGTCAGCCCAGCGATCAATTCCGTTTTGACGGTGGTGCCATGCAGCGACAACTTGAACAGGCGCTCCAGCCAGCCACGTTGGGCGGGCGGCGAAAGATCCAGAGCAGGGGCGTTTGGTTTAGGGCTGTCCACGGTGATTTCCTCAGGCTTTTATTGTTTTTGAGCGCGCTGGTTGAGGCAAATGACGCAAGAAACGCAGCTTCCTGACCATTGAGTCAAGAAAGTGCGTGAGGTGAATTATGCTTTTGTATACAAATAAAGCAAATAATGTTTTCAGGATTGTGCGGGATTTAAATCGAAAAGGGTTGGGGCAGGGTGGACTCAGGCCCGGGTTTGACGGCTTTGACCCAAGGCATGGTTGATCGCCAGCCAACCGTTGACCGCCTCTTCACCTTCTTGGACGAAGACGCGCTGCAAGAGTTTGACTTGCTCACGGCGCAAGTTTCTTTCAAACCGCACCCCGTCCGGCGTTAGCTCCAGCAGGCGTTTGCGTTTGTCGGTCTCAGGCGCAACGCTGCGCACCAGATTCATGTCGATCAATTGGCGCAAGGGTGTGTTCAGTGCCTGCTTGCTCACGCCCAGCAAGGTCAGCAGCTCTTTGACGCTGACGCCGGGGTGATGGGCAATGAAAAATACGATGCGTTGATGCACCCGGCTGAGCCCGCGGCGGGCCAGCATTTCATCCGCCTTGGCGGTAAATGCTTGATAGCCAAAGAAGAAGGCTTGCATGGCGGCACGCTGAGTGATCGGATTTTTAAGGTCAAGCATATTGACGTATCTAGGCTGCGCGGCGTAATTTCGGTCAAGCAGTTTGACTTATTTCCAATTACTTCCGCTACCGGTGATCTGTATGGCCTTCTCCGAACGTGTTTCCCGCCTGAAAAGTTCTTTGATTCGCGAAATTCTGGCTGCGGCCCAACGTCCGGAAGTCATGTCGTTTGCTGGCGGTCTACCGGCCGAAGCAATGCTACCCAAAGTCGACTGGACCGACATGCCGGCCTCGATGGGCCAATACGGCATGAGCGAAGGCGAGCCGGCCCTGCGTGAAGTGCTGGCGGCCGAAGCGCGTGCTCTGGGCGTTGAGTGCGACGCCAGCCAAGTGATGGTGCTCAGCGGTTCGCAGCAAGCCCTGGACCTGGCGGCCAAGCTGTACATCGACAAGGGCACCGAGATCATGCTCGAAGCGCCGACCTATTTGGCGGCCTTGCAGATCTTTCAACTGTTCGGCGCCCAGTGCCTGACCTTTCCGTTGCAAGCCGACGGCCCTGACCTGGCGGCGCTGCGCAGTGAGCTGGAAAAACATTCGCCTGCGTTCATCTACCTGATCCCGACGTTCCAGAACCCTTCGGCCGTGCGCTACAGCGAAGCCAAGCGGGATGCCGTGGCGGCGCTGCTGGATGAGTTCGGCGTGACACTGATTGAAGACGAACCGTACCGTGAGCTAAATTTCGACGGCGGCAGTGCCACGCCGATTGTCAGCCGTCTGAAAAAGGCCAGCTGGATCTACACCGGTACGGTGTCCAAAACCCTGCTGCCGGGTCTGCGCGTGGGATTCCTGATCGCCAGCCCTGATTTGTTCCCGCACTTGCTGCGCCTCAAGCAATCGGCGGATCTGCACACCAACCGCGTCGGGCAGTGGCAGGCCTTGCAGTGGATCGGCACTGAAAAAATGCGCAATCACCTGGCCGAGTTGCGTGACTTTTACCGCGTGCGTCGCGATGGCTTTCAGGCTGCGCTGCAAGAGCACTTCGCGGACCTGGCCGACTGGCACGTGCCGCAGGGCGGCTTGTTCTTCTGGCTCACCCTCAAGCAGCCGCTCGACACTCGCACCTTGCTCAAGCCGGCGCTGGAGCAAAATGTCGCGTTCATGCCGGGCGAACCGTTTTTTGCCGAGCCGGATCAACACATCGGCAGCTTGCGCCTGAACTTCAGCCACATCGATCCTGAGCGTTTGCATGAAGGCCTCAAGCGCCTGGCCAACGTTATTCGTCACGCACAAGCCGCACAGGCGGCTTAGAGGGTTTGCGATGCTTAAGGTTTATGGCGATTACAACTCGGGCAACTGCTACAAGATCAAGCTGATGCTGCACCTGTTGGGGCTTGAGTACGAATGGCAGTCAGTGGACATTCTCAACGGGGAGACTGAAACCCCGGCGTTCCTGGCGAAAAACCCTAACGGCAAAGTGCCTGTCCTTGAGCTTGAGGACGGTACGTGCCTGTGGGAATCCAACGCGATCCTCAACTACCTGGCGGACGGTAGCGAGTTCCTGCCGACCGAGCCGCGTTTGCGCACCCAAGTGCTGCAATGGCAGTTTTTCGAGCAGTACAGCCATGAACCTTATGTTGCCGTGGCGCGCTTCATTCAGTTCTACCTGGGGCTGCCCCAGGAGCGGCTTGAGGAGTACCGAAAATTGCAAAAGCGCGGGTACAAAGCGCTGGACGTCATGGAGCAGCAACTGGCCCGCACCCCGTATCTGGTGGGTGAGCACTATTCGATTGCTGATGTGACGCTGTATGCCTACACCCACGTGGCTCATCAGGGCGGGTTTGATCTGGCGGGTTACCCGAGCATTCAAGCCTGGTTACAACGGGTGGCCAGTCACCCGCGCCATGTAACGATGCTGGGCTGAACTGCCCGCACTGAAAAACCGGCCATGTGCCGGTTTTTTTGAGCCTGTGGCCGATGCCCCAAAGGCCCGCAGCCTGCGTGCCTTAAGCAACGAGCGGTGGCGGGGTGTCAGACGTTGGCGAAGCGGTTGTTCAGGTAGTCAATGATGACCTTGGATTCGTACATCCAGGTGGTCTTGCCACCTTCCTCAATACGCAGGCAAGGGACTTTGATCTTGCCGCCTTGCTCCAGCAGGGTTTGACGGTCCTGCTCATTGTTTTTCGCATCTCGCAAGGCCACTGGCACGTTCAGGCGGCGCAAGGTGCGGCGCGTCTTGACGCAAAACGGGCACGCGTGGAACTGGTACAGGGTCAAGCCTTGGGCGGCTTGATCAACCTGCGCCTGAGCGGTGGCAGGGCGCTGTTTTTTGCTGGGGCGGGTCAGGAAATCGCCAGCGATAATCAGCTGACCCAGGCCTACGCGGAGCGCTTTGATAAACACAGTAATAGCCTCATGGGCAAGAAAGAAGGCCCGCAGCTTACCTGAAATACGCGGGCGAAAAAAAACCGGCGATGAGCGCCGGTTTTTTGGGACGCGGGTTTTACTTGATCAGACTGAGAAACTCGCTGCGCGTCGCGGCATTGTCGCGAAACTCACCGAGCATCACCGACGTGATCATCGACGAGTTCTGCTTCTCGACACCGCGCATCATCATGCACATGTGCTTGGCTTCAATCACCACTGCCACACCCAGTGCGCCAGTGACTTGCAACACGGCATCGGCAATCTGGCGGCTGAGGTTTTCCTGGATCTGCAAGCGGCGAGCATACATATCAACGATACGTGCCACCTTTGACAGGCCCAGCACCTTGCCGCTCGGAATGTAAGCCACGTGGGCCTTGCCGATGAACGGCAACAGATGGTGTTCGCACAGCGAATACAACTCGATGTCCTTGACCAGCACCATTTCGCTGTTGTCAGAGCTGAACAAGGCACCGTTGGTGACTTCTTCCAGTGTTTGCTCATACCCGCGGCACAGGTACTGCATGGCTTTGGCTGCGCGCTTGGGCGTGTCCAGCAAGCCTTCGCGGGAGACGTCTTCGCCAAGCTGACCGAGGATGGCGGTGTAGTTTTGTTCCAATGTCACAGGGCTGTTTTCCATGTGGGTTTCGGAGGGGTACTCGATGTGCATGTACCCATATGAGGCGTTTCGGGGCGGAGCGGGCGGACGATGTCACCGCGGATGGCACGTTGACAGGCCGTTGCTCCCTGGCGCTGACCCCCGATCGCGATCGGGTCCATGAGGGGGGTACCTTCATTTGGCGCACATAGTAGCTTAGGTCGGGCGATGGGTGCACGGGCAGTGAACATTCGTTCTGCCGTTATGGTTTGCGGTCGCCGTCTGGAGACTTCTGAGTTGATCCGCGCCTATGGCGAGCTGAAACCATTGGCACAACCAGAAGCCGAAAAAACGGCACATGGCGGCACCGCACTTGGCACACAGGATGTAGCCATGATCCTGACCGAGCTGAAGGCATTGCGGGAGGAAGTCGCTGAGCTTCGTCAAGCTATGCGCCTGATTGAGCACAAGCCGGAACCCGCACAGCCTGACACACTTGAAAGTGTGTCAAACAACACCCCGTTGCCTTGGTGGAAGCGGCCCCTATGATGAAGCACTTCACTTGCAGGTGGTCACCCATCCCAACACAGATTGCTGACAGGCTGCGGGGGCGTGAATTCTCACGCTTCGATAATTTCCGAGAAGCATTCTGGACGGAAGTAGCGGCAGACCCTGAGTTAAGCAGCCAGTTTTCTGCTGCCAACAGACGTGTAATGCGCGGTGGCTCCTCCCCATTCGTGTAAGACACTGAGGCCGTGGGCGGGAGAAAAGTTCATGAGCTGCACCACGTAGATAGGATTGCTGACGGGGGTGCCGTTTATGACGTGGACAACCTCCGGGTCAACACGCCTAAAAACCACATTAAAAACCACAGTTCAAAGTAAGGGGGACGACTATGGATTTCCTCAGTAAGGACAGATTTGAGGACTACACGGAAGCAGAATTTATGCTGCTCCTGCGCGAGTTTTTTGAGGATACAAACGGTTTAAAAGGCGCAGCCTTGGAGGCTCATCTAAGTCAGCTGGCTGATCACTTCGTCCGCGTTGTGGGGCACCCACGCGGGTCTGATTTGATCTTTTATCCAGCCACTGGGGTCGATGACAGCCCAGAGGGCGTGCTATCAGAAGTGAAGAAATGGCGGGCAGCCAATGGTCTTCCTGGGTTTAAGGCAAGCTAGTAGCCCTTCAGAATTTGGAACTGCCCGCGCTCACCGTACTCGGGGGCCTAGGTGTCAATCTCGGCGCACAGCCGCTTTTCAGGCCCGCACACGGTCAGCACAGCCTTGCCGCCTCGGGCCTCAAGGTTGGCCACCTCGGCCCGTAGCCTTGCTATTTCATTCGGTGACGGCACTATGGTGAAGCACTTCACTTGCAAGTGGTCAGGTGCGTGGGCATGCTGGCGGGCATTGGCAATTATTGGGTGAAGCAAGCTGATTTATGGCGAACGGAGATTTCGCGGGACACCACTGCAAGGTGTGTTACCAGCAGGCGCTTAATGCCAAACGGCTGGAACCAGCACCACCAGAGGATTTGCAGGGGAACTGGGACCGGGCGGTGGCCGGAAACAAGAAAGCCTATGAGGCGGCTCAGGCGCGCTTAGAAGCGGCGCGGGAAGCGAACCAAAAGGACAAGAACTGCCTCGGGTACATTTTTGCCAAGTCCTGCAACCTGCCGGACGGCGTGGTCGATCACAATAATCCCGGCGGGTTCGTTCCACTTGAGCAGCTGAAGGACTATGGCGACTGGGCCGTCATGGGCACAGGTTCGGCCATCATGGCGGGTGGCACGCCCTTACAACTAATTGGCAGCTCAACGGCTGCCACCACCATAGCCAGCCGCTTGGGCGGCACCCTGTCCCTGGGCTTGATCGAAGGTGGCGCTATGATGGCGGCAGGCGCTGTGCTTGGCACCATCGGCATGCTGCTACCCAATACGACCTCGGCTGACAGCGCGTTCTACACCAAAGAGCAATACCACGCCCTGACCTTGGGCCGTACCCGTGTTCGGGTGCATGTCCAGCAGCTGGCAGCGAACACAATCAATGCCTACGGCTTTTACACGGGCGGTAAACCGGAATGGGAGAACGCCCAAGTCATCGAGGCCACGCCTCGCGGTGAGCAATTCGTGGCCGACCTTGGGCAGGGCATTGAGGTTATTTGGACGCCCGCCGCTGACCCCAACGAGCTGGGTATTCCCGCGCTTGAAGGTGCCCCGAAACTCCCTTCGGTATGGGTGTATCCGCCAACGGAACAGTCCAACAAAGCCCTGGTCAATCCGGTACATCCGCCCGACTACCAGGACGCCATTATCTGGTTTCCGACCAAGCCTGAAATAGCGCCAATCTACCTGTCGATCAGCGTTCGCAATCAACCCGGCGTCGTTACCGGCATCGGGGAGGATGTTCCAGGGGAATGGCTTGATCATGCTCGTGCAGGACTCGGGGCACCGATCCCGACGAGCATCGCGGACTCACTGCGTGGCCGGGAGTTTTCGAGCTTCAACTCATTCAGACGGGCGTTCTGGGTCGCTGTTTCGAGAGATCCATCTCTTGCGGGGCAATTTAGCGAAGATAGCCTATCTCGTATGCAGGAAGGTAAAGCGCCGCGTGCACGTGATGGCGACATGGTGGGGAAACGACAGACCCATGGCATCCATCACGTTGAACAAGTTTCAGAAGGCGGAGAGGTCTACAACGTCGATAATTTACGGGTCAATACGCCGAAAAATCATATCGACGTGCACAAAAATTAAGGACGAAAACATGAGCGATCCGTTTATCAAAGATAGCCTTTCGGATTACACGGAAGAGGAGTTTATTGGTCTTATCGATGAAATTCGCAAAGAGGATAAAGCTCCGACCGATGACCGTGCGGACGAATTGTTATTCCATTTTCGGCAAATTATTGACCATCCCAGTGGGGCCGATTTGATTTATTACCCAGAGCCTGGTGCTGATACCTCTGCGACAGGTATCACCAGAACCATCAAGGAGTGGCGAAAAGCCAATGGCCTTCCTGGGTTTAAGCCAAGCTAGTAGCCCTTCAGGATTCGGAACTGCCCGCGCTCGCCGTACTCGGGGGCCCTGGTGTCTATCTCGGCACACAGCCGCTTCTTGTCGCCGCACACGGTCAACGTCGCCTTGCCGCCTCTGGCCTCAAGGTTGGCCACCTCGGCCCGTAGCCTTGCTATTTCATCCGGTGAAGGCACTATGGTGAAGCACTTCACTTGCAGGTGGTCAGGTGCGTGGGCATGCTGGCGGGCATTGGCGATTATTGGATGAGGCAAGCTGATTTATGGCGAACGGAGATTTCGCGGGACACCACTGCAAGGTGTGTTACCAGCAGGCGCTTAACGCCAAGCGGCTGGAACCAGCACCACCAGAGGATTTGCTGGGGAACTGGGACCGGGCGGTGGCCGGAAACAAGAAAGCCTATGAGGCGGCTGAGGCGCGCTTAGAAGCGGCGCGGGAAGCGAGCCAAAAGGACAAGAACTGCCTCGGGTACATTTTTGCCAAGTCCTGCAACCTGCCGGACGGCGTGGTCGATCACAACAATCCCGGCGGGTTCGTTCCACTTGAGCAGCTGAAGGACTATGGCGACTGGGCCGTCATGGGCACAGGTTCGGCCATCATGGCGGGTGGCACGCCCTTACAACTAATTGGCAGCTCAACGGCTGCCACCACCATAGCCAGTCGCTTGGGCGGCACCCTGTCCCTGGGCTTGATCGAAGGTGGCGCTATGATGGCGGCAGGCGCTGTGCTTGGCACCATCGGCATGCTGCTACCCAATACGACCTCGGCTGACAGCGCGTTCTAGACCAAAGAGCAGTACCACGCCCTGACCTTGGGCCGTACCCGTGTTCGGGTGCATGTCCAGCAGCTGGCAGCGAACACAATCAATGCCTACGGCTTTTACACGGGTCGTAAACCGGAATGGGAGAACGCACAAGTCATCGAGGCCACGCCTCGCGGTGAGCAATTCGTAGCCGACCTGGGGCAGGGCATTGAGGTTATTTGGACGCCAGCCGCTGACCCTAACGAGCTGGGTATTCCCGCGCTTGAAGGTGCCCCGAAACTCCCTTCTGTATGGGTGTATCCGCCAACAGAGCAGTCCAACAAAGCCTTGGTCAATCCGGTACATCCGCCCGACTACCAGGACGCCATTATCTGGTTTCCGACCAAGCCTGAAATAGCGCCAATCTACCTGTCGATCAGCGTTCGCAATCAACCCGGCGTTGTCACCGGCATCGGCCAGGATGTAACGGGAATATGGCTGGCAGGTGCGAGCGTAGGGCTAGGTGCACCCATCCCAACACAGATTGTTGACAGGTTGCGGGGGCGCGAATTTTCTAGCTTTGATGCGTTCCGGAAAGCGTTCTGGATCGAGGTTGGGAATGACCCTGAGCTGAGCAGCCAATTCAATCAAGACAACTTAGAACGCATGCAAGCAGGTTATGCGCCTGCTGCCCGCGATAGAGATACTGTAGGGAAACGAAGCACCATAGAGCTACACCACGTGGAGCGCATAACTGACGGTGGAGCGGTGTATGACGTAGATAACTTGCGTGCCAACACCCCCCGGAACCACATAGATATTCACCGGAAATAACACATGAAAAAAAGCATTTCTGATTACACCGAGGCTCAGTTCATTCAGTTCATGCAAGCAATACGTTCGGCAAATAAAAGTGCATCGGACGAAGCTCTCGGCGAACTATTGGAGCAGTTCAGGTTGCTCACCGAGCACCCTGCTGGCACAGACCTTATCTACTACCCAGAAAACGGAGCGGATAACTCAAACGAAGGCATAACCGAAACCGTGAAGAAATGGCGCGAAGCCAATGGCCTTCCTGGGTTTAAGCCAAGCTAGTAGCCCTTCAGGATTCGGAACTGCCCGCGCTCGCCGTACTCGGGGGCCCTGGTGTCTATCTCGGCACACAGCCGCTTCTTGTCGCCGCACACGGTCAACGTCGCCTTGCCGCCTCTGGCCTCAAGGTTGACCACCTCGGCCCGTAGCGCGGCGATTTGATCCGGCGACGGCACCACCAGCAGCACGATGCCCAGGACAACCGCCAGCAGCAGCGCGGCTGTACCGGCCCACAGCGGCCCCCATTGCCAGCTGAACGCCGCCGCCGTTTGGCTCAAACGCTGCTCGGCCAGTTCGGCACGCCCTGCAACGCCATCCAACGCGTTTACAGCGGGCTTTACCGAGCCACCTAGGGTTTCACGACCTCATAACGAACAGCCGCCAGAGCACCGCTGACGGCTTCTGATACTGCAATGCGCGTTGCCTTTTCGATGATGAGTGCAGACGTCTTGCCCGCCATTTCCACCTCTCTCACGGCGGCGCGGGCCTGCTCGATGTCGATGATTTGCGCCGATACCGCGCCCAGCTCGTCACGATCGGCGGTCAACTGGCGGCGGTCGTTGTTGGCCTGGAGCCGGGTGACAGTGCCCAGCGGGGCGCGCTGCTCGAACAGTGAGCGCCGGTCTACCCGCTCGGCGCTGCCTGCGCGCTCCAGTGCGTGGTTGGGGCGCGCCTCGATCATCGCCCGCACCCACTCGATTTCCTCCGGGCCGCGCTTCACGTCGTCCAGCTCGCGGATCTTCTCGCCCAGCGCGCGGACGGCTCAAGGCGGCGGGTGGTCATGAGGATGTGCGCGTGGTGGTTGCGCTGGTCGCCCTCCCGGTCGGGCGTGTGGGCGGCCAGCGTTCCGGCTGTGCCGTAGCGGTCGGCCAGTGCCTGTGCGATGCCCTGGGTAAGCTCCCGACGCTGGGCCGGTGACAGCTCGGCGCGCAGGGCCACCAGCACCTCGCGGGCCACGCGGGCATTCTTGCGAACCTCGGCGTCCTCGACCCGGTTCCACAGCTCGGCGGGCGGCTGCGGGGCCATGCCCTCGGACGAAAAACTGGCGACGTGCTGCCCATCCTGCCAGAGATGATGCGGCCCAACATTTCGGCCTACTACACGCCTGAGATGCTCCAGGAGCGAATTGCCCAATGCCCCCTCGATGCTGAGCTGGGCATCATGATTTGGGATATGGGCTGAAACTAGGGCACGTGCCTCAAACCTGGTTGCCCGCAAGCGAAGCAGCCCTTGCACGGCCCTGAGGCTTTAAACGGCGTTAGAAGGGCGCACAGCGACTGGAGGGCCGCTCGATCTCCACTAGATCGCGGTACTTGCCTCCCCAGGCTAACGCGCTGCGCTTGTTGGGCGTCTGCCAGCACAGCGCCCGTCGGGCACTGCACTGACGATGGCTTCCAATCAGGCACAAATTTCGGCTTTAAGAAGCTCGAGAATGGAATACCCAGCGCAATTTGGCCAATGATCCTAATCAGGACTCGACCTACCGTTTGCGCGTTGAGGCCCTGCAAAAGGTGATTGACGGTATCCCGCACTTTAAATACTGGATCGCCCAGGCCACTAACGAACAGCATGCCCTGCAACAAGCCCGGCAACAGCAGGCGTTGGCGCAACAGCAAGCCGACTTGGCGCAGGAGCAGGCACGCGCCCTCGCTCTGCAAGAGCAACAGCAGCAGGCGGTAGCGCATCAGGAGCGCCAGGCCAGAGGGCAATGGCTGTTTTGGATAGGTTTGGTGTTTGCCGCAATCGTGGCCGGGTGGGTCTGGCATCGGTTTATCCGTCACCGCTGCCCGTCATGCAAAAGCTTGAATGTTCACTGCACAGGGCAGGCAGAGCTGGATAGGTTCAAAGGCCGAATCAAAGTGCGAGAGAAAAATTCGCGCGGCACCAATACCCGTTTTATGAACACGACCTTTGTCATCAATCGCTATGACTACGCGTGTGACGAGTGCGACCACACGTGGTCCGAAAAGAAGAAAGAAGAGTTGGGGGCCTGAGCCAAACCGCGGAGGTTACTCGTCGCGGCCTTCCATCATGGTGCGTTTGAGCATCACATAGACGGCGCCTGCGCCGCCATGTTTGGCCTGGCACGAGCAAAAGCCCAGCACCTTGGAGTGCTGGCGCAACCAGGTGTTGACGTGGCTCTTGATCATCGGGCGTTTGCCGTCAAGGCGTACGGCCTTGCCGTGGGTGACGCGCACGCAGCGCACTTCCAACTGGGTCGCTTCGGCCAAAAAGGCCCACAGTGTTTCGCGGGCCTTTTCAACGGTCATGCCGTGCAGGTCAAGGCTGCCTTCAAAGCTGATCTGCCCCAGTTTGAGCTTGCGCATCTGGCTTTCTTGCACGCCGTCCCGGGCCCAGTGCAGGTGATCTTCGGGGCCGACATCAATCACAAACTGATCGGACAAGCCGTCAATGATGGTCTCATTGCTGCGCACAATTGCGTTTTGCCGCAACTTGGCCAGTTGCGCACGGTCGGCTTTGGGTTTGCCTGTGTCAGCGCGATCATGTTTGATCGGCTTTACACCGCGGATTTCGTTTTTGAACAGGGAAAAGTCGTCGTCTTGCATGTCAGCCTCCGCGAAGGGGCGCCAGTTTACCGAAGTCGACGCCCCGCGTGCGGCAGATCTGCCTTAATCGTGTTTTTTCATCAAGTGCGCAGACATGCTCAGCCCAAGCGGTTGGCGCATGTAACGACGGCGCCGGCGCCACATCCATCCTCCAAGCCAGGTCACCAGCAAGCCCAGACCCGCGATCAAGGCCGCCCCGGCGGGGCTGGCGTTGAGTTCACCCAGGGCCGGTGAATGCCCGATCAGGCTCGCCAGACCGGTCAGTGTCATCAGCAGGCCACACAGCGTGATCAGCGCTGCAATCGTCAGTACAAAACGCGAACGCCAGTTGCTGGGGCCTTTGGGGCGTAAACGTCGCGCATCAAAACCATCGGAGATCTTCATTCCGATCTTTCCTTAAAGAGTATCGGGCCTTCGACCGGGAGAGTCGCATCTTGTTCCTGAATGGAATGGGAAATAGATGTGAGGTATGTAGGAAAGGGGTGATACGGATAGGCGGTCAACATCAGCCGCCTATCAGTTGGCGTCAGATCAAATCAGATCACGGGTGCGGGCGAGGGTGGCGAAGTTGTCGTTCATGATGGCCATCTCCGTACGCTGCACATCAACGGCCGGGATGATGCCGTCGCGGGTCGGCAGGTCGCGGGTGGCGCAGGCGTCTTCTACCAGGGTGCAGCGAAAGCCGTAGTCCTTGGCGGCACGCACCGTGGTGCTGACGCTGGAATGGCTCATAAACCCGCAGACGATCACATCCAGGGGGCCCAGGTTTTCCAGGGCTTTTTGCAATCCGGTGTCGTTGAAGGCATTGGGCATGCGCTTTTCGATAATCACCTCGTCGCCTTGTGGCTCCAGGCCTTTGATGAACGCACCGCGCTCGCCTTGCGGGTCAAACAGGCCGCCGACGGTGCCCAGATGGCGGATATGAACCACGGGGCGTTTGGCTTTACGGGCGGCTTCGAGCAGCAAGGCGATGTTGGCGGTGGCTGCTGGCATGCCGGACAAGGCCAGAGGGCCTTCCAGGTACTCGTTTTGCGCATCGATGATCAACAGGCTGGCATTGTTCAGAGTGGCAGCGGCATAACCACGTCCGGTCAGTTGAAACATCGTTTTTAAAGCAGGCATTCGGGGCTCCTTTGTGTGGGGCTTTTGCGACATTCTCCACTGACGGGACGGTTATGTGAATGGTCATTCTTGAAAACGGCGTGGATGCTGGGCTGTAGCCGTGTCAAGCGCTGTATTTGAGTCGTTGGAATGTGCCAAACCGTCCAGGTGCAGCGTTTGCGATGCGCGAATTGGCTCGCGGGGTCGACCGCCGGGCACAACTTTGGCCGCGCCGGGGTTTGGCTGATAGAATCGTCGGTCGATTTTGAGGAGTAAGTCCGTTGATCACTTCCCGTCTGCGCACACTGCGCGACCATATTCGTTGGGCCGTCAGCCACTTTCATGGGGAAGAGCTGTTCTTCGGTCATGGCACCGACAATGCGTGGGACGAAGCCCGCCAACTGGTGCTGGGTGCGTTGAACCTGCCGTGGGAAATCGCTGACAGCTATCTGGACTGCCGTCTTGAAGATGATGAGCTGGTTAACCTGCAACATTTGTTGAAACGTCGCATCGAAGAACGCATTCCGACCGCTTATTTGCTGGGCGAGGCCTGGTTCTGCGGGATGTCTTTCATCGTGGATGAGCGTGTGCTGATCCCGCGCTCGCCGATTGGCGAGTTGATTGAAAAACGGTTTGAGCCGTGGCTGGGTGCCGAACCCGCCCGTATTCTGGATTTGTGCACGGGGTCGGGTTGTATCGGTATTGCCTGCGCCTATGAATTCCAGAACGCTGAAGTGGTGCTCGCGGACCTGTCGTTTGAAGCGCTGGAAGTGGCCAACCAGAACATTGAGCGTCACGGCGTCGATGAGCGTGTCTACACCGTGCAGGGCGACGGTTTTGAGGGGCTGCCGGGGCAGCGCTTCGACCTGATCGTGTCCAATCCGCCGTATGTGGATGCAGAAGATTTCGCCGATATGCCTGCTGAATACCAGCACGAACCCGAGCTTGGGTTGGCCTGTGGGGACGATGGTTTGAACCTGGTGCGGCGCATGCTGGCCGAGGCGGCCGATCACTTGACCGACAAAGGCCTGTTGATCGTGGAAGTGGGCAACAGCCAGGTGCACGTTGAATCGCTGTACCCGGAAGTTGATTTTGCCTGGCTCGACTTTGAGCGCGGCGGTCACGGCGTGTTCATGCTCACTGCCGAGCAATGCCGCGACCATCAGGCGCTGTTCGCCTCGCGGGTGTAGACCCCGAGCTGTTACTGGCGGCATCCGGCGGGCACGTGAGGCCGCCGGTGCAGCCTGTGATCTGGGGCAGGTCAGCGGTGTGTTGCAATCCAGATCAACAGCCCGGCCTGAAACACGGCGAACGCCACCAGGCACGTGATGGTGAAACGCAGCCCGGTGTCTTCACGCTGGAACTTGCTGACCTTTTCTTCTTTCTCGCGCAGTTTGACTTCCTGTTCCTGCAAGGTTTGCTCGGCCTGTTGCAGCATTTGCGCGGCTTCAAGAATTTCCACGAACTGTACTTTTTCGGTGTTCCAGTTGTTCAGCAGCTCGCCCACCTGGACGCCTTCGATGCTGGCTTTCAAGTGTTGGGCATCGGCGTACACCACATCAAACCCATGCATGCGTAAAAAGTGGTCGCGGCGCAGGCGCGTGTCTTCGTTCAATGCGTCCTTGCTGGCCAGCGGCATGCCGTCAACGCTGTATTTCGACCATTTTTTCTGGGCCCACAGAATGCCTTGAGCCATCAGGAAGCGGCCGATGCCACGGTTCCACGGTTCGACTTGCAGGCCGCTTTGCGGGCTGATGCTGACGCGTTGGGTGTCATGGTCGACCCAGATGTCGAGCTGGTTTTGTTCTTTGCGCACGCGCTGACCCGGCAACAGGATGCTCATGCGTAACAGGCTATGTTCTTTGTTATGGCGTTCGGCATAACCGAACTGCACGAAGCGCAGGGGGCGGCCGCCGGTATTGCGGTCAGTTTGCAGGGGTGCAAGCCGCAGCATTTTGAAATGCTCGGGTTGCACCTCCGCCCACGGGAGCGGGGGCGCTTCGGGAGTCGCCGGCTCTTGAGCTTCGGCGGGTTTTTGTGGGGTGTCGGTCATAACGGCAAAATCCTGTGCAAGCCCGGTATGCCGGCAAAGCAAAGGCTGCCGACATAGGCTTATCGGCCGTTATGCGCAGGACTGGAGGGTTACCCGATCAGCGATCGATGACTTTAGTGATAAAGCGCACAATTCTGTCACCCAGTTCACTGGATAATCGCTGGTTCGGATCGTTGTAGGACTGCACCTGACGTTTCATGTCCATGGGGACGATGCGCATGACATGGTTCATGCCCTCGATCAGTGCCAGGTCAGCGTCCGGCTTGGCGGCCTTGAGCAGTCGCGCGTCGTTGACGTCGACCTGAATGTCGTGGGTGCCCTGAATAATCAAGGCGGGCATTTTCAGAGCGGCGAACGCCTTGGCCGGGTCGTAGCGCAACAGGCTGATCAGGTAGGGCTGCACGCTGGGGCGGAAGATCACTTGCAACGCTTCGGGCACGTTGTCGTCAGTGCGGCCGCTTTCAAGGGTGTGGATCAGCTCAACGCTGCGTTGCAGCAGGCCGGGTGGCATGTTGTTGCGTTGCAGTTGTTCGCGCAACACTTGGCCCACGGGCCGCGCGGTCCCTGCGATGGAGATCACGCCTGCCGCGTCCATGGCTGGGGCTGCCAGGCTGGCAATCAGCGCGCCCTCGCTGTGGCCCAGCACGAACACATCCGCAAAGCGTGGATCGGCCTTGAGCAGGTTGCCCCACGCCACGGCGTCGGTAACGTATTGGTCAAGGTTGAGGGTGCGCTCGTCCGGGGCAGCGGGCTGGCTTTGGGCGATACCGCGCTTGTCGAAGCGCACGCTGGCAATGTTGTTTTGCGCAAGACGCCAGGCGAGTTTCTTCAGGCTGTCATTGCGTCCGCCCTGCGTATTGTTGCCGTTGCGGTCAGTCGGGCCCGAACCTGCAATGATCAGCACCACGGGCACCGGCTTGTCGCTTTTGGGCAATACCAGCGAGCCATACAGCGTGCCCGTAGGCGTGTTCAGCTCGATGGGGCGCAACAGCACGGAAGGGGACGCAGCATTCGCCACGCCACTGAAGAGGGTGAGTACCACAAGCAGAATCCTGAACATCATTTCGCCATCTATGACTGAGTGCCGGTTGGACAGACCCGGATGAATAAGGTTCGAGGATGAACTACTGGGGCAGCCTGCGTATACTGGCGCGCTTAGTTATCCCGGCTGAGCCCGATCGGCTGATTTTCACGGAGCGCCCTGCATGTCCGGCAATACCTACGGCAAGCTGTTCACTGTCACCACCGCTGGCGAAAGCCATGGCCCGGCGTTGGTCGCCATTGTTGATGGCTGCCCGCCAGGGCTTGAGCTGTCCCTTGAAGATCTGCAGCGTGACCTGGACCGCCGCAAGCCGGGCACCAGCCGTCACACCACGCAGCGTCAGGAAGCGGACGAAGTCGAAATCCTGTCCGGCGTGTTCGAAGGTCGCACCACCGGATGCGCCATTGGCCTGCTGATCCGCAACACCGACCAGAAGTCCAAGGACTACTCGGCGATCAAAGACCTGTTTCGCCCGGCCCATGCCGACTACACCTATCACCACAAATATGGTGAGCGTGATTACCGTGGCGGCGGCCGCAGTTCGGCCCGCGAAACGGCCATGCGCGTGGCGGCCGGTGCTATCGCCAAGAAGTACCTGGCCACCCAGGGCATCGTGATTCGTGGCTACATGAGCCAGTTGGGTCCGATTGAAATTCCGTTCAAAACCTGGGATAGCGTCGAAGAAAACGCGTTCTTCAGCCCTGATCCGGACAAAGTGCCTGAGCTGGAAGCCTACATGGACCAGTTGCGCCGCGATCAGGACTCGGTCGGCGCCAAGATCACCGTGGTGGCCGAAGGCGTAATACCGGGCCTGGGCGAACCGATTTTCGACCGACTGGATGCAGAACTGGCCCATGCCCTGATGAGCATCAACGCGGTGAAGGGCATTGAAATCGGCGCCGGTTTTGCCAGCGTTGCCCAGCGCGGTACCGAGCATCGCGACGAGCTGACACCCCAAGGGTTCCTCAGCAACAATGCCGGTGGCATCCTGGGTGGCATTTCCTCCGGCCAGCCTATCGTGGCGCACCTTGCCCTCAAGCCCACGTCGAGCATCACCACGCCCGGCCGTTCGATTGATGTGCACGGCAACCCGGTGGATGTCATCACCAAAGGCCGTCACGACCCGTGTGTCGGCATCCGTGCCACGCCCATCGCAGAAGCAATGATGGCCATTGTGCTGATGGACCATTTGTTGCGCCATCGCGGCCAGAACGCCGACGTGCGTGTCAGCACGCCTGTGCTGGGCCAGTTGTAATGCAGGGGCTGTTGAGCGCCACGGTCTGACGACGGTGGCGACACTTCCGTACTGGCGTTTGTCCGGTTTCTATCTTTTTTACTTCGCTTTGCTGGGAGCCACAGCGCCATTTCTGGCGCTGTACTTCCATCACCTCGGGTTTTCCAGTGCGCGCATCGGCGAACTGGTGGCCATTCCCATGCTGATGCGCTGCGTAGCCCCCAACCTGTGGGGCTGGCTGGCGGATTACACCGGTCAGCGTCTGCTGATCGTGCGCGTGGGTGCGCTCTGCACCTTGTTCAGTTTTGCCCTGATTTTTGTCAGTAAAAGTTACGCGTGGCTGGCGCTGGTCATGGCTTTGCATGCGTTCTTCTGGCACGCGGTGCTGCCGCAATTTGAAGTCATCACCTTTGCCCACCTGCGTGAGCAACCCGAGCGCTACAGCCAGATCCGCCTGTGGGGGTCGGTGGGCTTCATCCTGACGGTGGTGATTCTGGGCCGGGTGTTTGAAGGGTTGAGCCTGGACGTGTACCCGGTGACGCTGGTCGTGGTTATGGCCGCGATTGTGCTGTGCAGCCTGTGGGTGCCCAATGCGCAACCTTCCAGCGGCAATCGCAAGGCGCTGGCGGACGGTTTTTTCAAGCAGCTGCGCAGCCCCGGTGTGCTGGCTTTTTATGCGTGTGTGGCCCTGATGCAAATGAGCCATGGCCCGTATTACACCTTCCTGACCCTGCACCTTGAATCCCTGGGGTACAGCCGTGGAATGATCGGGTTGTTGTGGGCGTTGGGGGTGGTGGCCGAAGTGCTGATGTTCATGGCCATGCGCCGCATTCTCCTGCGCTTTTCGGTGCGCCGCGTGTTGCTGTTCAGTTTTCTCACGGCAGGGGTGCGTTGGCTGTTGCTGGGTTCGTTTGCCGAGCACTTTTGGCTGCTGTTGCTGGCTCAGCTCATGCACGCGGCGACCTTCGGCAGTTTTCATGCGGCCGCCATGACCTTTGTTCAACGCAGTTTCGGGCCGGGCCAGCAAGGTCAGGGACAAGCCCTGTACGCGACACTGGCCGGGGTCGGCGGCGCAGCAGGGGCGCTCTACGCCGGATATGCCTGGAACACCCTCGGCCCGACTATCACCTTTAGTATGGCCAGCGTCGCAGCGCTGGCCGCAGCCGTTATCATTGCCACTCGACTGCAAGAGGACAGGCCATGAGCCTTACCCGTGAACACCTGAGCCTGGAAATCATTGACGCCGGGCGCTTTTTATATGGCCGCGGCTGGTCGCCAGCCACCAGCAGCAACTATTCCACCCGGCTCTCGGCCAGCGAAGCGCTGCTGACGGTATCGGGTAAACACAAAGGCCAATTGGGCCTTGATGACGTGTTGGCCACCGATATGGCGGGCAACAGCCTCGAGCCCGGCAAAAAACCGTCCGCTGAAACCCTGCTGCACACCCAGTTGTATAACTGGCGCCCAGACATTGGAGCGGTGCTGCATACCCACTCGGTGAATGCGACCGTGCTCTCGCGCTTGACGCCTGGCGACAGCATCACGTTTGAAGATTACGAACTGCAAAAAGCGTTCAGCGGGGTGTCGACTCACGCCTCGCGTGTGCACGTGCCGATCTTCGATAACGATCAGGACATCACTCGCCTGGCGCGCAACGTTCAGCCCTGGCTGGATACGCACCCCGACTGCGTGGGCTATCTGATTCGCGGGCATGGTCTCTACACGTGGGGGCCGCGCATGAGCGACGCCCTGCGCCAGATCGAAGCCTTTGAGTTTTTGTTTGAATGTGAACTGAAAACCCGCGCCGTGCTCCACCGTTGAGGCAACGTGGCCCGCAAGCGCTGTCCCCCTGATTTGAACGGCACGCTGAGCCGTGTGTAAACGCTCAAAGCGTGCCGCAGCCGAGGAATAACCCTTTATGAGCAGTTTGTCTGTTTATCACGTTTCAAGCCCTGAGCTGCCGAACAAGGTATTGACCCACGTTGATGACATCGCCGCCACGCTCGCCGAGCAGGGCGTGCGTTTTGACCGCTGGCAAGCGGCAACGCCTATCCAGCCGGGGGCCAGTCAGGAAGAGGTGATCAACGCCTACCGTTCGCAGATCGATCAGCTGATGAGCGAGCGGGGCTACGTCACGGTCGATGTGATCAGCCTCAACAGCGATCATCCGCAAAAAGCAGAATTGCGCGCCAAATTCCTCGACGAGCATCGCCACGCAGAAGATGAAGTCCGTTTTTTCGTGGCTGGCCGTGGTCTGTTTACCTTGCACATCGATGACTACGTGTACGCGGTGCTGTGTGAAAAGAATGATCTGATTTCTGTCCCGGCAGGCACGCCACACTGGTTTGACATGGGTGAGCACCCGCATTTTGTCGCCATCCGCCTGTTCAATAACCCTGAAGGCTGGGTCGCCAATTTTACCGGTGAAGACATCGCCAGCCGTTTCCCGCGCCTCGAAGATTAAGGAATCTCGCATGCCCATCAAGGCCATCCTGACCGATATTGAAGGCACCACCAGCGCAGTGAGTTTTGTCTTCGACGTGTTGTTTCCCTACGCAGCCCAACACCTGCCCGCCTTTATTCGCGAGCATGCAGAAGACCCCGAAGTCGCGATGCAACTGGGGGCTGTGCGCCTGGACAGCGGTGAACCCGAGGCCGACGTGGAGCGGGTGATAGAAATTCTGCAGCAATGGATCGCCGAGGATCGCAAGGCCACGCCGCTAAAGGCGTTACAAGGCATGATCTGGAAGCAGGGCTATGAAGCGGGCGAGTTAAAAGGACACGTCTACCCCGATGCCGTGGCGGCGCTCAAGGCCTGGCACGAGCAAGGGTATGCGCTGTACGTGTATTCGTCGGGTTCGATTCAGGCGCAGCAACTGATTTTCGGTTGCTCGGAGGCGGGCGACCTGACGCCGTTGTTCAGTGGCTACTTCGACACGACCTCCGGGCCCAAGCGCGAAGCGCAATCGTATCGCCACATCACTGAAGCCATTGGCTGTCCGGCGGGGAAAATTCTGTTTCTCTCCGACATCGTCGAAGAACTTGATGCCGCGCAACAAGCGGGCATGCAAACGTGCGGCCTGGCGCGTGACGGAGGCGAGCTGACGGGGCACAAAACCGTGCGCAGTTTTGCCGAGATCGATCCGCCATTGGTGTGAAGACGGCGGCGCAATAAAAAGCCAGCAGGCGCTGTATTAGCGTGTGCTGGCTTTTGCGTTCAGGGCGTTACTCAAGCGTTGTGATAGGTCGGCAGTGCAAAGCGGTTCTGACTTTGCAGCAGCGAAATCGTAGGCAGTTCACTGGCCTGACCCGCGAGGTCGCGACGAATCGCGCTAATCACCCACGTCAGTTGCTCGGCGGTGTGCAGTTGAGCGTAAGAAATAGAGCGCTGGGTCTGCTTGCCATCACTGTCACACAGCGTCAGCAACACACCGCCATCCGGGCGGGCTTTGGTGGTGACGGTGTAGTTCGAGAACAGCGATGCGAATTTTTCTTGAATCATGCTCATGTCTTTCAGCTCCATTAGCTCATGAAGGGCTTGCATGGAGTAGGTATTGCAGTGATTGTGCCACTATTGGTTTTTTAAAAAATCCTTATAAATCAATAGGTTGAAGTTGTATCAAAATACCCCTGTCGTGCATTCTGCATGAATGGCCATCGTGCATCCTGCATTTTGCCCAATTTGCGCAGGGGTTAAAGCGGGCCTGGTTTCTACTAAAGAGAAAAACCGCGGGTGATGATTTTTGTCTATCGCCTCTTTGCGTAAAAAAGGGATGACATGCCCGGCACGTCTCAGGAAACTACGTTCTTTTTGTAGCGCATCTGGAGCCTCAAATGTCAGACACCCCCGCAGCCGATCAACCACGGCAGATGACCCCGGAAGAAGCAGCCGATTTTGCCGAACAGGTATTCAACAAAGCCCGCGAAGGGGATGCCGCCATGCTGGCCGCGCTGCTGAGCAAAGGCTTGCCGGCGAACCTGCGCAATCACAAGGGCGACACCCTGCTGATGCTCGCCAGTTACCACGGGCATGTGGATGCAGTGAAAGTGCTGCTCGAACACAAGGCCGACCCTGAAGTGCGCAATGACAATGGCCAGAGCCCGATTGCCGGTGCTGCGTTCAAAGGCAATCTGGAGATGGTCAAAACATTGGTCGAGAACGGTGCTGACATTGAAGGTGCGTCGTTTGACGGACGCACGGCGTTGATGATGGCGGCGATGTTCAACCGTACTGAGATCATTGACTACTTGATCAGCAAAGGGGCGGATCCAAAAGCCAAGGATGCCAATGGCATTACCGCACTGGATGCGGCCAAAACCATGGGTGCGACCGACTCGGCGGCTCAACTTGAAAAGCTGTTGGGCTGATGCCCTGCCTTGAGGGCCGCAATTGATATATCCTGCGCGCCCTCAAATTTCCCTGCGACAGGCCGTGCCCATGAAAACCACACTCGTTGAACTCATCAGCAAAATCAGCTCGGGGTGCATGGGCGAGGACGAAATCGTCAAGATCGCTGATGAAGCGGCCCAGGCTTACGCCGACCCTGAGGGGTTTCTGGCTAACAATCCGGATATCAACTACGACGAGACCTTCCCGATTCCGCTGGGGGAGTGGGTGGTGATTGGCAGCCTGCCTGAGACCGTGTTGTTTCAGGCAGACACCTACATGGATGTTTTCGCTCAGATCGTGGCGTCTTTCGGCCCCGGTGTGGCGTTCAATATCAAGCCCAAGCAGTTGGCCAAGACCGAGCCCTTGACTGCTTTGAACCGTATTCAAATCCAGATGGGCAGCATGAACCCGGAGAACGGTGGTTATGTGCTGATGAACCTCAGCCAGCCGCTGGATGACGAGATTCAGGTTGTGCTGGTCTATGGCAATGACGTACAGCGCGTACTTCAATTGTGTGCCGAGGTCGGCATCAAGGCCGAGTCGTCGCTCGAAGCCCTGAAAGTGGCGGTTCACGTTTAACCACCCGCGATTGAATAAATAACGGAACCCTTGAAAGCACTGACTATCCTAAGGGAACAAGCCCTTCACTCAGGAGCGTCATCATGGGTTCCACGTTCAACGGCCTGATTGGCCTGATCATTCTGGCTCTGGATATCTGGGCCATCATCAACGTGCTGAAAAGTGGCGCTGAAACCGGGATGAAAATCCTCTGGGTGTTGCTGATTATCTTCCTGCCGGTATTGGGGCTGGTGATCTGGGCCATTGCGGGCCCGCGCGGCAATGTCAGGGTTTAACCTGCATTGAGTGACCTGCCGCACAAAAAATGCGGCAGTTCAGGGTGTTTGTCCGCCTCAAGGTTCGACCTGTCATCTTCCCCGAAGTAGAATGCGCGCCTTTCTTGGGCAATTGAACGTGTGTGCCGCGCTGCGGCGTGCAGTTTGACTGTCGATCATGGGCGGGTGACCGTCCGTTGCCACCAGCATTCAAGGGGACTTCCCATGACCGAAGTTAAAACCGACTATCTCGAAACGCTGTACCAGGGCTACGGCCAGCGCTTTCGCATGGACAAGTTGCTGCACGAAGTGCGCACCGACCACCAGCACCTGGTGATCTTCGAAAATCCGGTGATGGGGCGCGTCATGGCTCTGGACGGCGTCATCCAGACCACCGAAGCCGATGAATTCATCTACCACGAAATGCTCACCCATGTGCCGATCCTGGCCCACGGTTCGGTCAAGCGCGTACTGATCATCGGCGGCGGCGACGGCGGCATGCTGCGGGAAGTGACCAAGCACCGCGGCATCGAGCACATCACCATGGTCGAGATCGACGGCACCGTAGTGGACATGTGCAAAACGTTTTTGCCCAACCACTCCAACGGCGCCTACGACGATCCACGTCTCAACCTGGTGATCGACGACGGCATGCGTTTTGTGGCCACCACCGAAGAAAAATTTGACGTCATCATCTCGGACTCCACCGACCCGATCGGTCCGGGCGAAGTGCTGTTTTCGGAGAACTTCTACCAAGCTTGCCATCGTTGCCTGAATGAAGGCGGTGTGCTGGTCACGCAAAACGGGACGCCGTTCATGCAAATCGTAGAAGTGAAAACCACGGCCGGGCGCCTGCGCAGTCTCTTTGCTGACTGGCATTTTTATCAGGCTGCCGTGCCGACCTACATTGGTGGCGCGATGACCTTCGCCTGGGGCTCCACCGACAGTGCCTACCGCAAGCTCCCGCTTGAAACTTTGCGTCAGCGGTTCGCAGGCAGCGGGATCGTGACGCGTTACTACAATCCCGAGGTTCACATCGGAGCATTTGCCATGCCGCAGTACGTGTTGCAGGCCATCAATAAAGCAAGTAACGATTAAAAAGCTGAAACACAAGAAAGGGCCGAAAGGCCCTTTCTTGTGTTTCAAAATATGCTTTAAACAAAATTTTCACGTTTCATTTAAGAGAATCCGCGCCAGTATTAACGCGCATCGTCTTGCTTGAAGGGCTCTGGAATGATGCTTTCGCAACGCCCCGGAGTCTGATTCTGCGCTGCACCCGCACCTCGCCAGTGTTCAACCACAGGCGATTGTGCAACATTTGCCCACCGCGCATGTACACCCCACGGCACTGCCTCGCGGCAGCGTTGCCAGGGCGCAAGATGCGCACTCGATGTCACACCAACCGAATCAATGGGTCCTAAAACGACATGGCAAACCCGGACGCCCTAAGACAACCCAACGCTGGAATGCGTGGGTTGCAACCGACCGTCAAATCGCATCTGGCTTTTACGCTGTTATGCGCGTTGGTCATGATGGTGATGTTTACCCTGCTGCGGGTTGCATTGCTGGTTTATAACCGGGAAATGATCCTCGACACCCCCGCGTCGACTTTTCTGGAAGCGTTCGCCAATGGCTTGCGCTTTGACCTGCGGATCGTGGTGTACCTCAGCATCCCGTTGCTGTTGGCCTTGCTCAGCGTAAAAGCGATGGCCCAGCGCGGCGTGATGCGCTTCTGGTTGACCGCTGCATCGAGTCTGGCACTGTTTTTGGGCCTGATGGAGATGGACTTCTACCGAGAGTTCCATCAACGGCTTAACGGCTTGGTCTTCCAGTACGTGAAGGAAGACCCGAAAACCGTGATGAGCATGCTGTGGTATGGCTTCCCGGTAGTGCGTTACTTGCTGGCGTGGGCGGTGGGCACCGGGGTGCTGTACTTCGCTTTCCGCGGGGTTGACCGCGCCACGCGTCCGGCACTGCCGGCTGCCGGTACTGGTGCTGTTCGTGCAGCCGCTCCGTGGTATGCGCGGATTGCCGTGTTTGTGGTGGTGTTGTTGGTGTGTGTGGTTGCCGCACGTGGCACCTTGCGTCAAGGCCCTCCGCTGCGTTGGGGCGATGCTTACACCACCGATTCCAATTTCGCTAACCAGTTGGGCCTCAATGGTTCGCTTTCTTTGATCGCCGCAGCGAAGAGCCGGTTCTCTGACGAGCGCACCAACATCTGGAAGGCCACGCTTGAAGATCCCGTCGCAGTGGGCACTGTGCGTGACATGCTGCTAACCGAACACGACAAGCTGGTCGATCCGGATACGGCCCCCGTGCGTCGCGACACCACGCCACCTGCGGAGCGAACGCTGCCGATCAAGAACGTGGTGGTTATCCTCATGGAAAGCTTTGCTGGCCACTCGGTTGGTGCGCTGGGCCGCCCGGGCAATATCACGCCTTACTTCGACAAACTGTCGAAAGAGGGGCTGTTGTTTGAGCGCTTTTTCTCCAACGGCACGCACACCCACCAAGGCATGTTTGCCACGATGGCGTGCTTCCCGAACCTGCCGGGTTTTGAATACCTGATGCAGACGCCGGAAGGCAGCCACAAGCTCTCGGGCTTGCCGGAACTGCTGGGCGCCCGCAATTTTGATGATGTGTATGTCTATAACGGCGACTTTGCCTGGGACAACCAGTCCGGTTTCTTCAGCAACCAGGGCATGACTACCTTCGTAGGGCGCAACGATTTCGTTGATCCTGTGTTCTCTGATCCTACATGGGGTGTGTCCGATCAGGACATGTTCAACCGGGGTCTTGAAGAGCTGAAAAAGCGTGAGGGCAAGGCGCCTTTCTACGCACTGCTGCAAACCTTGTCCAACCACACGCCGTATGCGTTGCCGACCCCCTTGCCGGTTGAGCCTGTGACGGATCGCGGCTCGTTGAATGAGCATTTGACGGCCATGCGCTACTCCGACTGGGCGTTGGGCCAGTTCTTTGAAAAGGCCCGTAAGGAGCCGTACTTCAAGGAAACCCTGTTTGTCGTCGTCGGTGACCATGGCTTTGGTAACGAGCAGCAAATCTCTGAAATGGACTTGGGCCGCTTCAACGTCCCATTGCTGTTCATCGGGCCGGGGATTCAGGAAAAATTCGGTCCACGCAGCGACATCGTGGGGACTCAAGTGGATATTGTGCCCACCATCATGGGTCGCCTGGGCGGCGAATTTCGCCAGCAATGCTGGGGTCGCGACCTGTTGACGTTGCCTGCGGGCGACAAGGGCAGTGGTGTGATCAAGCCGTCGGGCAGCGATCAGACTGTCGCTATCATCAGCGATGATCACTTGTTGGTTCAGCCAAAGGACATGCCGGCCAAAGTGTGGCAATACACGTTGGGTGCCAACCCTGAAGCCAAGGTGGTGAACGATTCTGCACACGAAGCCGAACTCAAGCAAAAGCTGGAGTCATTCCTGCAGACGGCCACCAAAAGTCTGCTGGATAACACCGCCGGTGTGGCTGATCCCAAATAAGCCATCACCCAATAAAAAAGAGGCCTGAGGGCCTCTTTTTTATTGTGCGTAGAACAGGTTAAAGCGCTAGATCTTGCCGAGTAACAAGAGAATCAGCAGGACGACCAGTACGGCACCAATAATCCCTGAAGGTCCATAACCCCAGTTTTTAGAGTGAGGAAACACGGGGAGCCCGCCAACAAGCAGCAGAATCAGGATGATGAGAAGAATCGTGGTCATGGTGAATTCCTTATTAATGGGATCAAGCAACAAGCAAGGTGTCAGGGGGCGCTGCTTGAGAAACAAGGGTGGGCAGTGCTTATAACGTCCGACTGCGACGAGACGGGATTAATTCAAACTTATTTAAGTTGATTCAAAAATTCAGGCATTGCCGGGGTTCGGGCGTGCAGGTAGGGTGGCCCGCTTGCTGATTGCTCGAGGTTAAACATGCTCAACTATGTCTGGTTTTTTTTAGCGGCCCTGTTTGAGATTGCTGGTTGTTATGGCTTCTGGATGTGGTTGCGTCAGGGCAAGAGTGCGTGGTGGATGGTGCCTGCCGTGTTGAGCCTGGCCCTATTTGCCTTGCTGCTGACCAAAGTCGAAGCTGCGTACGCAGGGCGTGCTTATGCTGCGTATGGCGGTATCTACATCATCACGTCCATTGCATGGCTGGCCGCGGTGGAAAAAGTCAGGCCGCTGGCTACCGATTGGGTCGGGGTGGGGTTATGCGTGATCGGCGCGACCATCATTTTGCTGGGACCGCGTTTCACCAGTGCTTGAAAGGCGGTGCAGAAGGGGGGGGCTTTACGGGTAGGAGTGTAGGGTTTTGGATTTTAGGATGTAGGAATTGTTCTTTGTAGAAGTAGGTGTGGGATGTTTTTCGTTGTAGGGATTGAAGCGTGTTTTTGCGCGATGCAGTCTTGATGCCCACCCATCAAGCAGAGATGAGCGCCATGCTGATTCTGAGCCGTTCAGTCGGCGAATACATTTCAATCAACCAGGACATCACGGTCCGGATTGTGGCCGTCAATGGCAATCATGTGCGCTTGGGGATAGAGGCGCCCAAAGACGTGAGCGTGCATCGGGCTGAAGTCTATGAACGTATACGTCAACAGCAAGGCGCAGCGGTATCCATTCACACTGCGCGCAAACGTTAATCGAAGAATTCTTTTGGCACGGCATGTTTGGGCATTAACTGGCATTGCTGGCTTTCAAGGTCAAAGAAAATCACCGCCTGACCTTTGCTCAGGGCTTGGCGAACGCGCAGTACGCGGGTTTCCTGAGGTGTGTCGTCGCCATTATCCGTGCCATCACGGCTGACGAAATCTTCAATGAGGTGAGTCAGTGTGTCGGGTTCAAGTTGGTCGTAGGGGATAAGCATGAGGGGTTCTCTTGATCAATGCGCAGATGCTACTGGCACCCGTCGCCCGGTGCCAGTACTCAAACGTGCTCAAGCGCTAGCGAGTGAAGATCCCGCGCCCCTTCAGGCGGTCACGGTCGTGGGCCGAGGTAAGGCTCAGATCAGGCCCCTTGGGGATGATCCCCGTGGGATTAATCGTACGGTGGCTGGCGTAGTAATGACCTTTGATGTGAGTAAAGTTCACGGTCTCACTGATACCGGGCCATTGATACAGCTCACGTAGCCAATTGGACAGATTGTCGTAATCGTCGATTCTGCGCGCATTGCATTTGAAGTGGCTGTAGTAGACAGCGTCGAACCGGATGAGGGTGGTGAACAGGCGTATGTCGGCTTCCGTCAGGTAAACGCCCGCTAGATAGCGATGTTCTGCCAGGTGCTGTTCAAGGTGGTTGAGTTCGTTGAACACATCGTCGAAGGCGCTTTCATACGCCGTTTGGGACGTGGCGAAACCGGCGCGATAGACACCGTTATTGAGGGCGGGGTAGATACGTTCATTCCAGCCATCTACGTCGTTCGTCAATGCGGTCGGGTACATGTCGAGTCGATTGCCCGTCAGGGGGTCAAAGGCGTTATTGAACATGCGAATGATATCCGCCGATTCATTGCTGACGATGCGCTTTAGATGGGTATCCCAAAGTACCGGTACGGTGACGCGGCCGGTGTAATCGGGCGTGTCGCGTGTATACAGCTGATGCAGGAAGTCAGCGTTATTCAGGTGGTCGCCACTGGAGCCGTAAGCGCGATCAAACGTCCAGCCATTTTCCAGCATCAGCCAGCTCACCACGGACACGCCGATCAAGGGTTCGAGGCCCTTGAGGGTGCGGGTTATCAGCGTGCGATGGGCCCATGGGCAGGCCAGAGAAACGTATAAATGATAGCGACCGGTCTCGGGTGCGAAACCGCCAATTCCGGTTGGACCGGGCGCGCCATCGGGCGTGATCCAGTTTCTGCGCTGTGCCTGCTCTCGCTGGAACGCACCGTCTTTGCTGCTTTCATACCATTGGTCATGCCAATGCCCATCAATTAATAAGCCCATGTGAAGCTCCTGGCGGTTTCGCTTTGGAGTTCAGTCTAATGGTCTGAGTTCGAACGAATAGCGCAAAACGTGGGCGTAACCCATCGGTTAAATCGATTTGTTGCGGTTTTCCCAATACGTTTTGGCAATGACGAAGGCCTGTTCCCGGGGCGTGCCCAGCCCGCGCAAAGCCAGGGCCATGGTCGATAACAGAGCCTTTTGCGCATAGCTGTCTTCGAAGTCCCCGCGCCAAAAGGCCTTGAGTTGCAGTGTGTCCAGAAAGGCGGGTTTCACGTGCCGCTGTGCCGATAACGCCGGCCACTCTTCGTCCCAACTAAGGCCATTAGCCGTGCCATACAGGTGGCTGATCGAGTCGGGGTTGATCTCGATCTCACCGCCATCCCCTTTCACCACGATGCAGGTGTCACCCAGCAGCGTGCTGGCTTCGCGGTGCACGCTTTGATAACCCGGATGGAAAATGCTTTGCAGTCCACAGCGGGCGTGGAGCGGATTAAGCAGGCGCGCTAATGAGTGAATCGGTGAGCGAAGGCCGAGCGTGTTGCGCAAATCGATCATGTGTTGCAGCTGTGGTGCCCAGTCCTGTAAAGGGAAAAAGGCCAGATTGTACTGCTGCAAGGCGCTTTCGACCTGTGCCCAGTCGCGGCACAGCGCAATGTTCAATTCGTCGAGCAGTTGCTCGCTGTAAAGGCGCCCGGCCGTATGAGCTCCTGCGCCATGCATCAAGATGCGCACGCCGTTCTGGGCCAGGCATTTTGCCGCAAGCAAGTACCACGGCAGATGGCGTTTTTTGCCCGCGTAGGTGGGCCAGTCGAGATCAACAGGAATGGTCGGCGCAGACAGTCGTTCCCGGACCGCATCCACAAAACCGGCCAGCTCTTGCGGGCTTTCCTCTTTGTGCCTGAGCAGCATCAGGAAGGCGCCTAGCTGGGCCTCTTCAGTTTTCTCGTCGAGCAACATGCCCATCGCTTCATGCGCTTCTTCACGGGTCAGGTTGCGCGCGCCGCGTTTACCTTTGCCCAAAATGCGTACGAATTGAGCGAAAGGATGTTCGGCGGGAGTGGTTAGCGTCAGCGCAGCAGGGGTGTTCATAGGCAGTTGGTCGGTTTGGGCAGGCCCGCCAGTTTTGCGGCGAGTTTGGCAGGGGTGCCGTTGAACAGGCGATTGAGGTGCAGGCTGTTGCCTTTTTCTGCCCCCAGTTTGAGCGCGGTGTATTTGATCAAGGGCCGCGTGGCGGGCGAGAGCTGAAACTCGTCGTAGAAGTTGCGCAGCAGCTGCAGAATCTCCCAGTGGTCCGGGGTCAGCTCGATGTCATTTTGCACCGCCAGTGCCGTGGCCACCTCGGGCGACCAGTCATTCAGGTCGGCCAGATAACCGTCCTTATCCAGCTCAATGGATCTGCCGTCGAGAGTGAGGACCGTCATAGCCAGGTGTTGACCTTGTCATAGTGAAGGGACAGTTCGACAAATGCAGGGTAGTCGACGCGTGTAGCCCACTCCGGGGGCAGGAGGTTGCGGGCTTGCAGGTCTTCATCGAGCACGTAAAGGTTGAGTGCCGGGCTCATGTTATCGAGCGTCTCGCGAGGGAGGGTGCCCGGTTGGAGGGCATAAACAGCATCGCCACAGAGCAGAATGCCGTCGATAGCCGAGAGTAGACGCAAGCAACTTCCGAGGCGCGTATCAGAAAAAGGAGAGTGGCTCAAAACATGTAAGGTCGACATCAGAGGGTTATCACCTGGTCATGACGGGCGATGAGAGCGCTGATTTGTTGTGTGGACAAAGTCTGCACGCCCTCTACGGCCAACGCTGTGGGTGCGAGTCCGCGCTCGTGGAGGCTGGCGTCGCACGCGAACAAATCGTCTACGCCGAACATCGACAACGCCTGCAAATTGGCCGTCAGGTTCTTTTGTTCAAGGGCGGTGGGGTGTTGCTCAGGCAACAGCTGAAACACGCCGTCGTCGAGGAATAGAAGCCCAATCGGGAGGTCGAATGCGCCGCCCGCGAGCGCGATGTCCAAGGCTTCACGCGCGCCCAGGCCAGACCACGGTGCTTGTCGGCTGATAATCAGTAACGATTTGGGCATCTTAATCCCCTCCAAAACAGATCAGCCGATCCGCAGCCTGAATGGCATCGTGCAATTGGCCGAGGCCGGACAAATCCCAAGGCGCTGTCAAATTCACTGCTGAGCGCTGATAGCGCGTGGCCTCTGCCTCATTCAGCACACCTCGACGCAAGGCGGCGGCAATGCAGACCACGCCATCCAGTTGGTGTTCAGACACAAAAGCTGCCCATTGCTGTGCGAGATCAGGCTCATCTTGAGGCGTTACGATGTTGCTCGATGCGCTATACACGCCGTCCTGATAGAAGAACAGGCGCACAATTTCATGTCCGCCAGCCAAAACGGCTTCGGCAAAGCGCAGGGCTCGCCGGGAAGAGGGCGCATGGGCCGCAGAATATAGGGCGATAGCAAATTTCATGGGGTGCTCTCTGCAAAACTCGCGCAATGATAAAGCCACTAGGCTCAAGATGCTTGCACCAGGCAGCAAAAAGCCCGCCGAGGCGGGCTCTTGCCAAACAACTGCTGGATCAGTCGTCGCGGCTCATGATGCCGAAAATTTGCAGCAAGCTGATGAACAGGTTGTAGATCGACACGTACAGGCTAATGGTCGCCATGATGTAGTTACGTTCGCCGCCATTAATGATGGCGCTGGTCTGGAACAGAATGCAGACCGAAGAGAACAGCACAAAACCGGCGCTGATAGCCAACTGCAATCCGCTGATCTGGAAGAAGAAGCTCGCCAGCGTTGCACCCAGCAGTACAAAGAAACCCGCAGTGATAAAACCGCCCAGGAAACTCATGTCTTTGCGGGTGATTAACACATAAGCAGACAGGCCGCCGAAAACCAGAGCCGTCATCGCAAAGGCAGAACCCACGACCTCAGCGCCGCCTTGCATACCCAGGTAACGGTTAAGGATCGGGCCGAGCAGGAAACCCATAAAGCCCGTCAGTGCAAACGTCGACACCAGGCCCCACACCGAGTCACGCAGCTTGTTGGTGAGAAAGAACAGACCATAAAAGCCGATCAATACAACGAAAATGTTTGGGTAACCGACACGCATCTGCTGCGCGACGAAAGCCATCACACCGCTAAAAGCGAGGGTTAAAGCCAGTAAACCGTAAGTGTTGCGCAGGACGCGGCTAACCTCTAGCTGCTCGGCCTGCACGCTGTTATTAACTGCGTAATCCTGTTCGCGCATGGCGATACTCCTGTGTATTGAAATGTTAAGTAGCAAAGATCATAGCAGAGGCTCTGCAACAAGCGATCAAGAGAGTTTGACAACGTGTTTCGTTCAGGTATTATGGCGCCCGCAACAACGTTAGGAGGTGTGGCCGAGTGGTTTAAGGCAACGGTCTTGAAAACCGTCGACTGTAACAGGTCCATGAGTTCGAATCCCATCGCCTCCGCCATATTGCTACACCGACAGAGCCCGTCCTAGACGGGCTTTGTCGTTTTCGGGGTTTGAGAAAGGGTGCTGCTGAAAGGGGATTTTGGGTGATGTGTTCCATAACTCAGCTCATTTAGAGGGGTTAGCCGTAGCTCCAATACGCCTGTAAACCCTTTGCGTAATATCTCCCTTCGTGTGCCCGAGCAGCAGACTGGCCTCGCCAATATCTTCGATTTCAGAGGCTGCTTTGGGACGGATATCCCTGAACTGAAATGCGGCAATCTTGCTTGCCAATAACGAATCGTTTTCCATCATCGCGGATGTTCTGGCTGATTCTCTCGCCTCATCCCAACGCTTGCGCAACATCGTCGCGGTCATGCGTATTCCTGTTTTGCTTACAATCAAATAGCTGGTTACTAGCCTGGCATTACGTTCGGCAATCTGGCTGAGTAACTTTCCCAAGCTGTTAACTTGCCCGTCAGAGTTCACGCGAATTCTGAGTCGCTTCCCGGTCTTATTCTGCTGGACCATCAAGAAACCACCCTCTACATCGTCTTTGCGCATCATCAACACGTCAGCAGGGCGCTGGCCTGTCAGGTACGCCAGATCCATAGCGTCTTTGAGTTCCTGGGGCGCTTTGCTGTACACAGCAGCCCACACCACATCGTTGGCATAATAGTCGCGCGGTTTCTCGCGGTTCTTTCGCACGCCTTGGCACGGATTCTCTTTGGTGGTGATGCCCCACTCTCTGGCCATGTTGAACACGTGGGACAAAGTGGCGATCTCGCGGTTGGCCCGAACCTTGGCAGTCCGGGCGTCCCTGTAATGTCGCCGCACCACACCTGGTTGGATGCTGGAACATCGAACTCCCGATTCAATATGTTCGGGATATCCAACCGTTCAACCGTCGCTCCTTTATAGGCATGTGATCCGGGCTGTTTACTGACGAGGTCAAGCTCGCGCATCAGGCTACGCACTTTGAACCGACCGAGCTGCTTTCACAGGCAATCAATCGGCTCATGGACGCTCAACTGATTGATCAGCGCGTACGCTCGTGATCTTCCGACATTAAGAGCTCGGTAGCCTTGTTTAAAATCGATTTTTCCCGTTCAAGGCGGGCGACCCGAGCTTCCAGCTCCTGGATTTTCTGCTGTTCCTGTGTAAGCGATTGCTCTGCGAGGTGACGCCTTGGCGCTCCTTTTGAACCTGATCAACTCAACGGCGCAGAGTAAACGGCTGGCTTCGATGTAGCTGTAGTTTTGCTTGAGCACGAGGTCGCTAGCCTCGCGTTTGAATTCAGCAGAAAAGGAACGGCGTTGTTTGGTCATCTGAGGCCTCGATCTGGCGAGCAGTCTCGCCTAAATGGGTGTCCGGTTTCATTCCGCAGCTTGAAAACGGAGTGGATACTGACCACGGGTTACCGAACGGCTCAAGAAGCCCAGCGCGATATCCGCCACTTCTTGATGCATTGGTACAACTGCTCGCCCCCGCGAACGTCTATTAAGGCGCCACCCATAACCTGAAAAGCTTGTGCGCTAGCGCTTTTATAACGAGCCAAATGGCCGAGTACCGCGAATACAGGATTTCCTCATCAGAGCTGCTGGCAGCTACCAATGCACGTTAGGTAGGCGTTCTACTGCGGTATGCCCGGTTAAATCTTTTCGAGTCGAGTGCTTTCTTCTCGGCACATCCTGCGATGGCTCTTGATGTTGCTCAGAGACTGAAAACACAAACTAAACGCCAGTTATATTGGTAAAGAATCATGTTTTTATGGGTGCCAATACCCAAGAATTCCTTTTTTAAGTCTTATTGCAACAAGCTGTTGCTCTTCGAATTTATCCCTGCTGGATAGACGATAGATGACTTTTTTATCGCCGCTTATCAAAACTGCATATTGATAACTGGATTTGCCTGAATGTTTTGTTCCAAACCCTGCGACCCTAAATTGCTCGGTTCGCTCGGCGACAGAGAAACAGTTGTTGAGCGCAGTCGTTGCGACAAGGCCGGCAAAAATAGAAATAATATAAATGTAGGGGGCTTCACGTATTTGCTTGCGCTGGGGATAGTTGAGTTTATCTAGGGGGTTGGATTTTTTATGATTAAAAATTAATCTGCGCATTTTGAAATAGACATAAGGAACGATCAGTCCAGATATGACTCCGAGGCCTGTAAGTTGAAAGCCGTCAATCACGTCGTCATTGAATTCTATTATTTGACACACTAAAAAAATAGGAACAAATAAAGTTAAAAATAAAAAAGAGAACGTGCTTTTTATGCGTGTTGCTATGCCGTTCAGGTTTTTTTTAAAATCAACCACCTTGTCTGCTCCCCCGGAAAAAATTGGGCCAAGAGGTAATAATGTCGAGGTGCCCTAACGCCTTGCAGGTTAGCAATCTACTTCCACATCAGTCAACTCAAACGCATTTTTGCATAGCCCCTATGCAACGCGCCGTTTCACTTTGCGAGGGAAGGTATTTCCTGGGTTTAATTTGGGTGGGAAGGTGTCAGCTAGGAAGTCTGCTTCAACGGTGATTATGATTCAAGTAACTAGTTCAGGTTGTACTGCATGACTTTCATGGGGTTTAAGTATCTGCTGCTATTTTTCCACCCATAGATGCATCATGTTTACATACGTGATTGCCACAATTTCAGCGCCAGGACTAAAAAAACGCCCACGTACTGCAATGCCTGGCGAATCAGCTTAAATCGTGTGACACCGAGGCGTTCAACTTCTTGATTGCCTCAGGCATCAAACAACTCGACACCCTGCGCAGCGCTGCCGCCCAACTTCAACCGCTGGGCCTGACCACCGGCTACGGCGACGTGCAGGGCAACTGGTGTTTAAAAAACATTGAAGAAGAACAGAGTGCCCTGCTGCAAGGCGGCATTCCGCGTAAACAGGGCTTTACCTTGGAGTTTGTACGTTATGGCGACGACTTGCAGAACAGCTAGCGGCGACGTGCTCGACACCATTTGCCAGAACTACTACGGCCACCTCAATGGCACGGTCGAGGCCGTGCTCGATGCCAACCAGGGGCTGGCCGAAGAGGTTCAGCCGTTCAAGGCCGGGCTGGTGATTCACCTGCCTGATTTGCCCGTGCCGAGTGATGAGGTGGTGATGCTGTGGGGGTAGATTAAAACGGGGTGCTGGTAAATTCAGATTGTTCCTACAAAGTGCGTCTAACCCTGCGTAGTAACATCCGGAGATGACTCAAGCGCTGAGGGAACCTATGCGTTTAATGAAAAGCACTGCTCGCGGGGCCAGTGATGCGGAGCCGTCACACTCTGCCGAGAGCACAGTAAGAAAAATGCTGGAGGGCAATCGGTCAAGCCTTGAAGGGCTGGATGAACTCTTGCGTGATCATTACACGATCAACAGTAATCAGGACATTCTCAATGCCGTCAGAAACGGTGATTGGGTGCTGGTTACAAACAGTTCCAATGCTGCGGGGGGCGGCGGTTTTTTCTGCCCCATGCCTGAGCCAGATCCTGTTTATATGTTGAAAGAGGAATGGCCAGCTCCCAAAAAACGGACTGATCTTACCTTCGCCAAGTCCATCAGCACGGCCCCTTGGGGTACTACCCACGCCGGTACCGGCAGTGAGCCCGCGACGAACTTCGGCAAAACTATGATTATGGCTGCCTCCGCGACCGAGGTCGGGTTGGGGAGAGTCGCGGGAGAACTCATTCTAAGAAGTTTCGTATGGTCACTTGAAATGGCCGGGATGGTGCTTAAAAACGCGGCGGGGCCTGTGGGGCGCGTGGTGATAATGGCCATGACCCCGACAATGCTCGGGGACGATTCTTTCTACACAGAAGAACAATTGCGTGACATGCGTACTGCCACGACGCGAGTTCGCTTCCAGTTTCGCAATGACGCTAATGGGGCATTACAGGTCTACGGTATCCACACCAGCGCCCAGTCAGGTCAAGACTCGGTTCCGGTGATTCATGCCAAATGGAACGCCGATAAAAGTGCAATGGAAGCCCATCTCGGCGGAATCACGATTATCTGGACACCGAACAAAGGCCCCGTGGTAACCGCACCCACCCGTTACCCAGGCGTGACCGATGAACTGGCGAACATTTTGGTTCACCCGATCAGCGAAGGGGACGACAGCAAAATTCAGGGCTCGCCTATTGATGAGTTCACCGTCGAGGACTGCATCATCACTTTCCCGGCGGATTCCGGGATCAAGTCGCTGTACCTTGTCTTTGCGAAGCCGATGGTCAATCCTCTGGAGGTCGGCCCCGCGAATGACCTTTCCAGTCGGAGTGCAAAGGACGGTCTCGACATCGATCACATGCCGTCGCAAAGAGCTTTAAGAGAATATGTGGTTACACTTAAACCAGGCACGCACCCGAAGGTTCTAAAAAAAATTCTGCAAAATGCGCCAAGTATCGCTATTCCGCGCGTGGCGCATCACAAATATAGCGAGACATATGGCGGCAGAAATACAAAGGCCAAGCAAATTATGGATGCCGCTGACCTGCGCGCAGCTGTAGATTCCAATCTCAACGCCATTAAGCCTTATCTACTCGACGAAGGTTTTACCGATGAGCAGATCGAAACAGCGCGGATCGACCTGCACAACCTCCATCAGCAACAAGGCTGGTATTGATATGAACGCTGCAATGATTGATGACTTGGTAAAAAGTCTTGGACGCACTTACTCGGAGTTGATTGCCTCCGGTATGTACCTCCCGGGCGGGCCTCCCAAGGGTATGTTCGATGGTGATGAGACCTCGTATATGTCGCCTGCGCCCGGAATAGATTTAGGGTTTTCAGCGAATAAACACCTTGGATCAATCCATATCTATTTGCTTAAAACCTTCGATGACGACTCGGTATACGAAGGGAGTTTGCCGTACCAGCTCCAACGCCGTATGGATCAAACTTGGGTAAGATCACATTGCGGCGAACCTTTAGAGTCAAAAGGACCTATCAAAATGCCAGTGATTGGAGTGACAGGGGGCTGGGATACATATCGCTTTCCAAATACAGTTAAAAATATCAAGACGGTATTCCAGTTCAACCTCGAATGGGCAGTGAGTGGACTAGTGTTCAGCCTCATAGGCCAAGACACGTAGGGCGACGCAATCAAATTTGTCAGCTGGTCTAAATTTTAACGATGCGCAGATCGAAACGGTACGCCCCGATTTTCGTAGACATCATCAACAACCAGGCCTATGTTGATATGAATGCAGCAATGATTGATGACTTGGTTAAAAGTCTTGGACGCACCTATCCTGAAATGGTTGCGTCAGGTCTTTATCTTCCGGGCGGTCCGCCAATAGGCATGTTCGACGACAGTGACACCTTATCAATGATGACGACGCCGGGCGTTGAACTTGGCTTTTGGGCCAATAATAAACGATTTGAAAAATTTTTTATTAGCTTGCTGGAAAGTTTCGAAGGAGAATCCCTTTATAAGGGAACATTACCTTATGAACTTAAAAGCTATATGAATCAGGGGTGGATTATTTCCAAGTTTGGCATACCGTTGGAGTCAAGGGCGCCGTTCAAAGTTCCCGTTCTCGGCATGACGGGTGGACACGATATCTATCGTCTTCCAGGAATGCTCAAAAATACCAAAGTTGTTTTTAAATACAACTTAGAGATGGAAGTGGAAATGGTAGTGTTCAGACTTAACGAAGTATCACATGCCTAGTACTTTGGCAGTGAACGACTAAGACTAGGCCTGGGATATCGGTTCTATTCCACGGCCCCTGATCATTTAATATTTCTAATTTTAAGGCCTCGACTCGTCGAGGCTTTTTTATATCTACGGTTTAACGACAATGAAACCAACTTTTCGCATCGTCGTAGACGGTGCTGACATCACCGCGCTGATCAACGACCGCCTGCTTTCATTGCGAACCAGTGACAAACTCGGCATGGAGTCCGACGACTTTGAACTGCGCATCGACGACCATGATAGCGCCGTGTCATTGCCAAGCCGTGGGGCAAGTATCGAAGTATTCCTCGGCTACAGCGGCACCGCATTAACCCGCCTCGGGCGCTGTACCGTGGACGAGGTCGAGTTGTCCGGCCCAACCGATACGCTGGTGATCCGGGGTAAAGCCAGCGACATGCGCGGCAGTGGCAAGACTACGCGCAGCGGCAGTTGGGAAGGGGCGAGCCTGGCCAGCATCGTCAAGGACGTAGCGGCACTTAACGGCTGGTCGACACGGTAGTGCCTCGTGCAGATCAGCTCAGCGAGGCAGACTTCAACTTCATCACCCGACTTTCCAAGCAGTTCGACTGCACCGCCAAGGTGGCGGACGGCAAGCTGCTGGTCATGCAGAGCCAATAAGGACAAAGCGCACTTGGTGCAGCGCTGGGCATCGTCATCCTGACACGCAGCGACGTCAGCCGTTTTTTGTTCCTGTTCTATCCACCGCGATGATCCAATTCCATATCGTCGGCACGAAACGCATCGTCGCCTTCATCGCTCAGATCGGTCACGAATCCGGTCAGTTTCGCTACGTGCGCAAATTGGGCAGCGACCAGTACCTGAGCAAATACGACACCGGCTCTCTCGCCAAGCGCTTGGGCAATACACCTGAGGCGGACGGCGACGGCCAGACGTATCGCGGCCGTGGTCTGATCCAAATCACCGGCCGCATTAACTACACCGCATGTGGTGAAGCGCTGGCCTTTGAACTGGTCAATCATCCCGATCTGTTGGAAAAAAACCAGCACGCCTGCATTTCAGCAGCCTGGTTCTGGCGAGCAGGGGGCTTAACACCCAGGCTGGTGCAGGCCAATTCGACACCATCACCCGGCGCAGCATCGGCGCCCAACTCCAGCCTCTGGGCCTGACCACCGGCTACGGCGACGTGCGTGGCAACTGGTGTATGAAAAACATCGAAGAAGAACAAAGCGCCCTGCTGCAAGGTGGCATCCCGTGAAAGCAGGGCTTTACCTTGGAGTTTGTGCGCTATGGCGACGACTTGCATAACAGCTAGCGGTGATGTGCTCGACACCCTCTGCCAGAACTACTAAGGCGACCTCAATGGCACGGTCGAGGCCGTGCTCGACGCCAACCAAGGGCTGGTCGAAAAGGTTCAACCGTTCAAGGCGGAGCTGTTGATTCACATGCCGGATTTACTCGTGCTGAGTAATGAGGGGATGATGTTGTGGGTGGAGGGCTTTTTGCTTGTAAGGCATTAACCAAAGTTTTTGTATTATTTTTGAATGGCGAAAGCATAAGTTTTTGTGCAGGCTTCTCTATAAAACGCCACAGCAAGAAGGACACAATAATGACAAATATGCAGTATCCCAGCATCTGCACGCTCTGATCGATTGAAGCGAACCACTGCGGATGGAGACTCAATGTCTTTTGTATGATTTGGTGGGTTAAATAAATTGAAAAACTTATTTCTCCTAGCCATACGAGCGGTTTGAAAGACAATGCTCGCGTAATAAAGTCTTTGCTGATAGCTAAAAGTAATATTCCAAGGGCGAAAAAAGGGGCCGCTCCACTGGCATTTAACCACCCGGCAAGTGGGAGGCTGATCCACTGATGCGATAACATCCAGGAGGACAGATTAGGCACCAAGATACCTGCACAAATCATGATTGTCAGAGCCATGAAGCCGTAGATGGCTGACCAGCGTGAGTCGAGTAGCGAGTCACTTTTTTGCATTACCACCAGCCCGGCTAACATGCCGAAGACAAACTCCAGAAGCCTTGCAGGAGGCCAGATATACAGCCAAGAGGCTGACGTAATGATGTCTCCCGTAATCACGGCAGGAGGTCGTGTGATACTGATGATCAAAAAACTAAGCCCTAAAAGTGATACTGAAAATAAAAGTTTCAGTGGCCAGTTTTTACGGATGTTGATAATCAATAGAGGGAACATGGCATAGAAAAAAAGCTCTGTTGATAAGGACCAAGAAACTCCGTTGTATGAGAAGAAGTAGGAAGGGTAGGGTATCCATGATTGAGTTAACGTCAGATTGCTAAGTGTTGTGCTGATGTCTGGGCTGTAACCGGTGCTAAATACATAGGCCCAAAGAATGTAAAAGGTAATCATGGTGGTGGCGTGAGAAGGCCAAATTCGCGCAATCCGTGCCCATAAAAAATAAATTGAGTTTTTAACGCCGGATAAGTTTCCATGTGTATAGGTCAGAATAAAGCCTGATAAAACAAAGAAGAACGATACACCTTGGTCCAAAGCATAGTTTTTAGCCAGATCTTTAAAAACACCAAAATGGCCAGCGGCATGCTGAACAACGATCATCGCGGCTGCAAAAAAACGCAGGGACGTTAAGGCTGGTAATTGTTTTTTCATGGAGCTTGCGCGAATTCCTATGTCATCAAGCTAATTTTCCTACGCGCAAATTCTATAACAGTCCTCATGCCCGGGTCTGTGGTCGAGCCCCAAAAAGCACGAGATGCGCCTCAATGAATGCCTTGTTTCAGCCTATAGCGCCCGTTGGAAGCCATCTTACTAATGGCCTCCCTTCTGGAATCCAGTCATGAAGTCTACCTTGCGCATCGTTGCAGACGGAGCGACATCACCGCAGTGATCAATGACCGTCACTCTGAGGTGACATAGCCCAGTCACTGATCCACCCCTGAGCAGCGCGGCTCGATGCCAGCTTCCCCAATCTGCTATCCAACAGACCGACCTCTTTTCCCGTCACGACACGATGCTACTTATTCAGTCTGGTTGATTGGGTGTACAGATGTGGCCCGTAGTGGATACCCACTTCAAGGCTTGAATACCGTTCCTCACTCGTCTTGTTTATGACGAAGAGAGAAGTGCATTGAGAGAGTCACTCAGGCGATCGATTCGGCCACTGCTTTCGTTCACCAATTGAGTGATTTCTTTAGCCGAAACGGCAGACTGTTGGGCCAGCTTGCGCACTTCGTCGGCTACGACTGCAAACCCCCGGCCCGAGTCGCCCGCGCGTGCGGCTTCTATCGCGGCGTTGAGGGCGAGCAAGTTGGTTTTCTCGGTGATGGAGTTGATCGTGCCGATGATATTGGCAATTTGTGTGCTGGATTCTTGTACGCGCCGCATTTCACGGTCAGTGACTTGCGAGGCATCGTGCTTGGTTTGCTCGTCCACGCCATAACTTACGATGCGCTTGATATTGCCGATTGAGTCGGTAATGGGGCACAGCGCGCCGCTGAATTGGATGGACCGACCGTCTTTGGACGGGATGGCGAAACCGCCCGCGAATTGTTCGCCCTTAAGCAGTTTCGTGAATATTTCCGGGCTCAGGAGAGTGCGCAAGTTGTGTTTGCGGGCCAAGAGTTCAGGTAAATCGGTGTGAGCCAAGTGATGCACCAGATAGTCGTTGGCCGTGCTCATCTGGCCATTGGTTTCCCATTCCGCGACGCCGTTACTGACACTGATGGCTTTAAAGCGCTTGTCCGACTCAAGGGAGAGTTCTTTGGTGTCGGTAATGTTGGCCTGGATAGAAATGAAATACTCAAGTTCACCGGCGTCACTGAAAACAGGATTGATGGCCAGGGAAATCCAGTAGTGACCTCCGGATTTTTTATAGTTGAGAATTTCGTTATAGATCGGGCGGCGATGACTGACGGCATCCCGAATCTGCTCCACAGTGTGGGGGGCCGTGGCGGCGCCCTGGAGGAAATGCCCCGGTTTTTTACCTCGAACTTCCTCCAGGCTGTATTCCGTCAACTTCGTAAACCCCTGATTCACATACTGGATAAGCCCGTCTTTATCCGTAATGACAATGGCGTTATCGGTCTCGTTGGCAACCAGTGACAGTAATTTGAACTCGCGGTTGCGCATGACTTCTGCCGTGATGTCATTTGCGAATTTGATCACCCGGACAACCTTGCCTTCA
Source organism: Pseudomonas lundensis (assembly GCF_015377145.2). Lineage (NCBI taxonomy): Bacteria > Pseudomonadati > Pseudomonadota > Gammaproteobacteria > Pseudomonadales > Pseudomonadaceae > Pseudomonas > Pseudomonas lundensis. The sequence continues at coordinate 3,033,351 of NZ_CP062158.2, read as the reverse complement.
GCATTAATGATCGGGTTGTAATTGCCGTGAATCCACACCGAATCACCACGCTTGGTCATTCGTTGATATTCGGCCGTTTCGTAGTGGCCCGCCCGCAATTTTTGCCAAAAGTCAGCATAGGCTTTCGACTGACGTTGAGCGGGCGGGACGAAAATAGAGTGTTTTTCACCCCGAATGTCGTCGAGTGAATAACCCATGAGTTTAAGAAAGTTATCGTTTGCATCGAGAATCGTGCCATCAGGGCTGAACTCGATAATGGCCTGTGCACGGTTAATGGCGGCAATCTGAGCGTCCGCGCGCGCATGTTCAATAACGGAGGCAGTCACATCCGTGGCGAATTTGATAATGCGTTGCAGTTTGCCGCGACGAAAAACAGGGGTGTAGGTTGCCTGAATCCAGACCGGTGTGCCGTGTTTGGTATAGCGCTTGAACTCGCCTGACTGTGGTTTTCCGCTTCGAAGGTCCCGCCAAAAATCACTGTATGCCTGACTGTCTGCCTCACTGGCCTTGGTAAAGAGGCTATGCGCACGACCTTTAACCTCTTCAATGGAATACCCAAAGAGGTCCAGAAAGAGTGGGTTGGCACGCAGAATATTGCCCTGTATGTCGAATTCGATGACGGCCTGTGTTTGCTCAATCGCTTCGATGACGTCCAGTACACGGTTCTTACGGAACAGATTGAGCATGATGCGTTTCCTAAAATATGGACGAACCTTCAGTGCTGATTTATCGGCTGTCAGTGCAAAACCTTGAGCGGGCGCTACTGCTGTGTGCAACGGTTGCGGGGCGGTTGACCCCTTAGCGGATGCGCACCTTCAAGCGAGTGGCCACGCCGGTTGTCAGCCTGATTTTTTGAGAATAGTGTGTGAAAAAACTTATACGGGTAATCAGGCTATGTACAAGAATGCGCAGTGGCCGCTCACGCTTTATTTTGATGGCGCATGCCCGCTCTGCGCCCAGGAAATAAAACTGTTGCGCGCCAAAGCCTCACCGGCCCGGCTTCTTTTTGTCGATATCAGTGAAGATGGATTTGACGCCAGCGCTGTGGGGTTTTCCCTTGAGGCCATGCAGTCATCCTTGCATGCCAGGTTCAGTGATGGGGACTGGGTGATGGGGTTGGACGCGACCTTGTGGAGTTGGCGCGCCGCCGGTCTCGGCATTTGGGTCACGCCGTTGTCATGGCCCGTGATGAGGCCCTTACTGAATCTGGGGTACCGGTTTTTTTGCCGCTGGCGCCCGCACCTGGCGTGGTTACCGCATCCGGATGGCAGTCGACGCTGTCACGACCTTCAGTGCGATATTGCGCCAAGTAAGCCAAAAGCCGACAACTCGACGCCTTCGTCAGGACAGTAGCGTCGGGCGCCCACCTGTCGCGAATATTCAGTCAGCCACCCTGTGGATGTTCCACCTATCGCTCAAGCCATTGGCCGTCTGCCGCAGCGGCTGAATCACCTTGCGCGCGACATATAATCTAACTGTCTGATTTGTAAAGAATATCTTGTATCAATATATTTCAATTGATTTTCGGGTTAATAAACACAAGATCCAGACTTTTATGAGGCCAAAGTCAGTAAGGCCACATTTTTCACCAGATATGGCGGTGTATATGGTGAAAAGGACTACAAGACACTTCCTATACTGCGCTCGGCATCTATTTACCTGCGCAGCACCTCCTATCTGACTGATTCGAGAACCTGCTCTGTCGATGCGCTTACGCACAGAGGAGGGCGTTGGCGGCTTCTCCTGTGGCGTGCACCTAATAAGTCTAAGAAAGAGAACGTGTCATGAATAAACAATCCATCCAGATTGCCCTTGCATATATGTCGGTCGTTATTGGCGGTGGCTTTGCCTCCGGGCAGGAGGTACTGCAGTTTTTTACCGGCTATGGGCTGATCGGCATCGCAGGCACGCTGGTGAGTGGCCTGATGTTTGCTTTTTTGGGCATGCAAATCGCCCGCATGAGCTCGAAGATGCAAGCAAATTCGCACAAAGAGGTTCTCTACAGCCTGTTCGGCGCACGCATTGGGTGGGTCGTGGATGTGGTGTTGTCGTTCTTCTTGTATGGCGTTGGTGTGGTCATGCTGGCAGGCAGCGGTTCGATCTTCGCTCAGCAGTACGACATGCCCCCTTTGTTTGGCGGCGTACTGATGACGGTCCTGGTGATGGTTACCTTGTGCATGAACGTCAAGCGCATTATTGATTTGATCAGCGCGGTCATGCCGTTTCTGCTGGCCATGGTGCTGATCATCACCACCTATTCGATCTTCAGCTATAACGCCCCCGTCGAGACCCTCGACGCAGTCGCCCGTGAAAACAACGAGACGGTGTCCGGCAACTGGTTTGTCGGGGCTCTGTTGTATGCCTCGTTCAATATCGCGGTCGGTTTCCCGATGTTGGCTGTGATCGGTGGCATGACCCAGCAACCCAAGGCTGCGGCGGTGGGTGGCATTCTCGGCGGTTTGGGCTTGGGCGTGCTGATCCTGCTGTTGAACATTGGCTTGTTCGCCAACATCAACCAACTGCAGGGCATTGAAATGCCATCGCTGGCACTGGCCGGCCGCATCTCGCCGATGCTGTCAGTGGTGATGTCTCTGGCCCTGGTCTGCATGGTGTACAGCACGGCGGTAGGGATGTTCTTTGCGTTCAGCGCCCGTTTCGCCAAACCTGAAACACGCCGTTTCAAGGTGACCAGCGCAGTCGCGGTGTGCGTGGGGTTGGCCTTGAGCCTGGGTGGCTTTAGCAAGCTGGTCGGTACGGTTTACCCACTGCTGGGTTACGTAGGTTTTGCCCTCATCCTCGCGATTGCTTTTAGCTGGGTGCGTGGTCGCTCCAGCGCCAAGGCGCTTAAAGCTGAGCTGGACGCGGCGTCATAACGGCGTCGATCTCGCAGCGGTCAATCCCGCACGCCTGAACCCCGCCTAGTGCGGGGTTTTTCATTCAGGTGTCAGCGCAAAGTGCGACTCTCGAGCGTCAAAAAAACCGTGTGCTACGCTCCTTTTCAGCGTGATTAACCCCTTTCTGGACCATGGAGACGGCGATGAGAAAAATACTGTCCACCCTGTCAATCGCATTGGCAGCGCTCGTTCTGACCGCGTGTGTGAATGGCGGCGCTAATAACCCGGGGCCCAATGAGTATGAAATCCGCACCGGGGTCATTGAGCAAATTGAGCTGACGCAGGCACAGACCAACCATGACAGCGGGGTCGGCGCCATTTTGGGCGGGATTGCCGGGGCAGGGATTGGCAGCTTGATCGGTCACGGCACCGGGCGTGATGTGGCGATGGTGGCGGGCGCACTGGCCGGTGCGGCGGGCGGCAACTACACCGAACGGCAGCGCTATGACCAGCCGCGGCAAGTTCAGCAAATCATCGTGCGGGTTAAAAGTGGTGTATTGGTTTCGGTTACCCAGCCAATCAACCCTGTCCTCACACCGGGGATGCACGTGTATATCGAAGGCGCGGGCAGTGATGCGCGCGTGATTCCACAGAATTAACCCCTCAGGCATTGCCCCCAGTTGAAGCTTTGCTGGGGGGCAATGGATTTTTCTTGCGTGGCGAGCACTGTCGTCGTGGTGCTTTTGGGGCGTTGAAATCAACTTTTCCTACTAAGTGGCTGTTTTTTAATAAATTTGTGCGTTTGGGGGTTTCCAGATGTTACGAATGTTGGTAAATTTGCGCGCACTCCCGGACAGGTCGCCACATGGCCTGCAGCCCAAAGCCATTTATGAGCGTTGCGCTGAGCGAACGGGAGCCGAGTGCCAGGCACTCATCGCAACAGATACAGGGGCGTCGCCAAGCGGTAAGGCAGCAGGTTTTGATCCTGCCATGCGTTGGTTCGAATCCAGCCGCCCCTGCCATTTCTCATCGTGTTTCCCGCATCCTTCTGTCGCGCGTTCTGCGTAAGCAGCTTATTCAAACGTGACCACCGATCCTCACTTTGCCCTGTCTGTGCGAAGGGATTTGGCGTGTCTGGCGTTTGAGCAGGCTGCACACGAACAGGGGTTGGCAGGGTGACGCCAACCCCTGAGTGCTTAGGTGTAAGTGCTTGCAATCGGAAACGGGCATGCTTGCAATCAACGCACTTCAGGCGTCGAGGGTGGTGCGAGACGTCTCTCAGTGGTGCTGGCTGGCCATCCCAAGCTGCGTAATGATTTGCGTCGTCCGACGATGGAGGAAATAGGCTATCGCACCGACATTTTTTCACTCGATGGCATCACCGGTAGCCAGCGCGAATACATCCACTGGTTACTGGACACCTGTTCAGAGGGGGAAGTAGCTGCTGAATCGATCTTGACCGAAGATGCGATCGATCTGTTGGCCACCAAACAGCGCACGCCCTTGCAGATTCAACTGCATTTAAGCCTGTCTCTGGAGGCAGGCTACTTGACGGGTGAGAAACCTGTTTCGGCGGAGCTGGTGGAGTCGGTGCTGTCGCGTCAACTGGATGATCTGGAACCGAAACTCACTCGTCATGGGTACCGGATAAAAGACTTGGTAGAGCAGTTCGACGCCAAGCCCACCGAAATCAAAGCGTTATTCAGTAACATGTTCGACCCGGCACGAGCTGCTGAGTTACGCGACAAGATGCTGGCAGCAGGATTACCGATTTAACACAAATCGTAGCGATTGTCGGAAGGTCACAAGGCTGTTGTACTCAGGTGCTACGAACGGTCTGGATTACTTTGGAAATCGATGATGATGTGATGGATCCATTTCGAGTAATAGTCCGATAAGGTTTTATTGTTATGTCTGAATACGTTGACGGATAAAAAACAACCATCCCCTCATCGACACCGCTGCCAATGTAATAGTCCTGATCCAGTACTTTTTTCTGAATGTTTTTTATATGAACCTCGACAACAGAAGCCTCAGATATAGCTTTAAATCGGTTGGTCAAATGACTTTCGGCATACATTTTGGCATCGTCATACCGTTGAGAAATGTAGAACCCTTCTCCATGCTTCAACTGGGCAAGGCTACTATTTTGACCTGCATGACCTTCTTTAGGCCCGTGTGCAATAAGTTGGCGTTCACCCGCAGATGTAGTGCCATGATAACCCACTTTAGACACTGCTCCTTCAGGTAATCTTGGCTTCGCTTTTTTCATCAAGCCTACCTTGCGTAAAAGCGATTTTAATGGAGCCCATGTGTGCCCAGTAGAATCTTTTCGATTCAGAGGGTCGCCTCCGCAATATGCGTACGAATTTATCCCGCCCTTTTCAAAAGGACTTAACTTATCCGGGCTGTTAAAGCGCATTAGCACAGGATTAAATGCCCGATAACCCTGACCCAATAAATAATGCCCTGTTGCTGAGTCAGGCCGTTCGCCGTTAAATCCCAGTAAATTAAGTAACCCGTTCGTCGTTGGACGATACCCATAAGGGCCGTAGCTCTGTGGTTGGCTAAGTACAGGGCTAACGCCGTACAGCACCGATCTTTGCTGATCCGTGGCCAGTAATGTGACAGCTTCTGCTGGGTGTAACTCAGCCAGAGGCATGCCCTCGTGTTCAAAAAAACAGGTTTTTCTATTGTTCTGAATCTCGGTCGCGATACGGGTGCCGTTATAAAAACGTTGGGCCGAATGAGCGCCTGTCAAACGGTCCAACGGGTCGTACAGATAGAGGTCAGTGATGGATTTACGTGGCGCGTTCATGTGCCTTGCTCAAAGGAAATAGTTATCGACACTTAACAATCTGCTCATTAGCCAGATCTGTATAGCTAGCAGATCTATTAGGTGCTTGCATGGGCTGACGTCCACCAAACCACCGTTTGATGGACGCTCCGTCAGTCGCACATAAAGTGAGCCCGCGAAGATCGATTGCAAGCATGCTGGGTTGAATGCAAGCACAGTCGCAGCTAATGCGAGCATGGGGGCCGCTTCAGTCGCAATTAATTCGAGCCTGAAAGTGCGTTGATTGCAAGCTTGGTCGTTTTCGATTGCAAGCACTTACACTTAGGGTTTGCTGAGCGGTGGGGTACGCGGCGGCACCTTGCGTTTCGAACCGGTGGCTTCGAATGCGCTGGCCAAGGTCAACAACGCCGAGTCATGGTAGGCGCGGCCAGCAAAGGTCAAGCCAACAGGCATGCCGATGTCGTGCATGATGCCCATCGGCACCGTGACCGTCGGCACGCCCAGGTGTCGGATAGCCAGGTTGCCGTTGGCCACCCACACGCCGTTGCTCCAGGCGATATCTGCTGACTCGGGGTTCACGTCGGCATCGGCCGGGCCGACATCGGCGACCGTCGGGAAAATCACGGCAGCCAGCTGGTGCTTGTCCATCCAGTCTTCGAGGTCGATTTTTCGGGTTTTTTCCAGCCCGCGCAGGCCATCGGGCAAGGACGCAATCTGATCCCAGGGCGTGATGCCGCGTTTGGCCATTTTCACGTACTCGTCCATGCCGGCCGCGAGGTCGTCTTCGCGGTTGGGCAGGGTGCCGGGGTCATGGGGGAAGATTTTCGGGCCATCCACATCGGCCAGACAGTTGAGTTTCGGGTCGCCATTGGCACGCAGAAAATCATCGAACGCCCAGGCCGACAGATCCCACAATTCGTCATGCAAGAACGTTTCGGACACCAAACCGCGGTTGAACACCGTGGGTGCTCCCGGGCGATCGCCCTCGCAGTTGGAGACCAGCGGGAAATCCACTTCAATCACTTCAGCGCCTGCCGCTTCCAGCGCCCGGCGCGCCTGCTGCCACAGTTCGATGATCGAGTCGCGGGTAATGATCTTTTGCCCGGTCGGGCCGCCGATCCCCGGTTTTTCGGACGTGCCGGCGTCGGGGTCGGCATTGATGTACATGCGGGGCACGCCAAAGCGTTTGCCCGCCAGGGCCTGTGGCGTGGCCATCAGTTGCAGGTACGATTCGGGGCGCACCGAAGAGGCGCTCGGGACAGGCACCCACGGTTGCAAGCGCCACAGATCGCCACGGGTGTCAGGGTCGTCGGCAACCACGATGTCGAGCACTTCAAGCAGGTCGGCCATGGTTCTGGCAAACGGTACGACCACATCCATGGTCGGCGTCAGGGGCCAGTTCCCGCGCACCGAAATCACCCCCCGGGACGGGGTATAGGCGCACAGGCCATTGTTTGACGCAGGCCCACGGCCGCTCGACCAGGTTTCTTCCGCAAGACCGAACGCGGCGAAGCTGGCGGCGGTGGCGGTGCCCGCACCATTGGATGACCCGGAAGCAAACGGCGCAGTCAGGTAATGCGCGTTGTAAGGGCTTTCGGCCCGGCCGTATACGCCGCGTTGCATGCCGCCGTTCGCCATGGGCGGCATGTTGGTTTTGCCCAGGCAAATGGCGCCCGCTGCACGCAGCCGTTCAATGGTGAACGCATCGCGATAAGCAATCAGGTCCTTGAAGGCCGGGCTGCCGGAAGCCGCGGTCAGCCCCTTGACCAGATAACTGTCCTTGGCGGTGTAGGGGATGCCGTCCAGCGGACCCAGGGTTTGGCCTGCGGCGCGGCGTTCATCTGACGCGCGCGCTTGGGCCAGTGCATCCGGGTTGCGCACCACAACGGCATTCAGCGCGGTGGGGGTGTCCGGGCCGTCATACGCGTCGATGCGTTGCAGGTAAGCCTGCACCAGCGCCACGGCGGTGGTTTGCCCGGATTTCAGCGCGGCGCGTAAGTGGGCAATCGATACTTCAGTCACTTCGATCATGCGTTCACCGCCTGGGGTCCGAAGGCATGGACATGATGGCTGGCATCACGTGTGGAGGTCGGGCAGAAGGCATCGTGTGTCTCAAACTGGCAGGTCATATCGGTTCTCATTGCACGGCTCACGCAACAGGGGCTGAACGCGGGTCTGTTACCGTTTCATTGCAAGCCGCGTCACCGGCTAACGGTGACACGCGACCCGAAGGGACGAGCATCCACGTAGCGCAGTGCGGCGTTGCTCGACGCGTGTTGGGAGCAACCCAACCACGCCTCTCGCGCTTTGCCCTGCACCCGTGGGCTTTCGTCGCGGCGGCGATGAAGTGGTAACAGACCTTGGGGGCCAGAGCTTAGCGAAATCCCGGGCGTTTAGGCCATCACCAATGCACTTTCGGGTGCCGGGTCGATCCATTCATCAATGCGCGCGGCGGGAACCGGCATTCGATTACTCAGTCATAGCCATGTGCCATATCGGCCCTTTGGAAAGGAATCATTCGATGTTCAGTGCCCGCCACCCTTTTTTTGCGATGACCGTCCTGGGTGCAGCGTTGCTGATGCCAGGGAGTGGGGCTCAAGCCGCCAGTGAGCCGACGCGTATCGTCATGGGGCCGTTCAGTGCCGTGTACAACGACGCCATTCTGGCGGGTGCCAGCGAGGCGGGCAGAACCTACACCGTGCGCAGTGCGGGTTTCACCGTCAATGACCTGCAACAGATGAAAAAAACCCTCGACGACAACAGCCGGGCCCTCGCTGAACTGCAGTCGCTCAAGCAGACGGTAAGTGAGCAGGCGCGCCAGATTGAAGCGCTCAAACGCGACACCGGGTCGATTCACAGCACCGGCTCCAATGAGCTGTCGCGGCTGACACGCACCACCGAAGAGCAAAAGAAAGAACTCGACAAGCTCGCGCAACAAGTGGAAGTGCTCAAGCGTAACGCGGGCGCCACTGACGTAACGGCGCTCAAAAACACGCTCGACAGCCAGGGCCGTACACTCGAGAAGCTCGACAGGGAGGTGCAAGACCTCAAGCGCAATGCCGGTTCCAGTTCCAGCTCGGGTGCCAGTGAATGGTCTGCACTCAAAAACAAAGTCGATAGCCATCACAACAGCCTGGACAAACTGGAGCGTCAGCTCGACGACGTGAAACGCAGTGCCGGTTCAAACTCAAGTGCCGCCGACCTGTCTTCCCTCAAGCGCGAAGTGAGCGATCAGCAGCGTGTAATGGAAGGGCTGAAGCGCAGCGTTGAAGACCTCAGCCGCAAAGTGAAATGAGGCGTGGAATGGGATCCATTTTGGCCCACGGCTGAAAAGATTCAGCTTATAGCCATTTGGAATAACCTTATGGGCCTAATATTATTAAAAACATGTGGTTATTTAATGACTTAGGTCAGTAAAGAATTGGAAAAAAACGTGCAAAATATCTTGTTACGAGTTGTAACGCTGAGGTAAGATCGCCCCGCGTTCACCTACCACGGTTTATGCATTTTTTAAGGCCCAAGTTTCCATCAGCTACTTGGGCTTTTTTTTGGCAGGGCGATTTATTGGATCCAAAGTTGTCAGGGCCATGAGCCCCTTCAGCCGCGCGGGATCACTTGAGGCCCCGGTTACGGCGCCAGGGTGCCGGCGTTATACGCGCCGGGCTTTGGTACACGGTGAAAGCATGGCCGTCGTAATACAGGCTGCGATGTTTGCCCTGATTGTCCAGCGTGACCATGAGTTTGTCGGGTTGCTTGGCCAGCAGGCGCGTGTGGTGGCGGATTTCTATGCTCTGGCCGTTTTCCAGCACGTGATCGATCTGGGCCCCAAACTGCTTGAGGCTGCGCAGGTCACTGCCCATGCGCGCCAAGGCCTGCACGGCGGCGGGTCGACCTCATCAGCGGCGTGGCACAGGCGGGACACCGCCAGCAAGGTCCTGAGCAGCGCGCGATGCACAATAGCCATGGCCCGGCCCTTATCAGACGAGCGGCAAGCGAACGGTCCAGGTGTTCACATCCGACGAGCCGGTGCGTTCTGCGACGATCACGGTTTGACCGCCGCCCACTGCACGTCCACGGGCTGTCGAACAGGGTGCGTCAATGAATCCCGGCTGGCCGCATGCTATCGTGCACGCCTTTTTCGAGGGGTAATCCGATGCGAATGCTGATTGGCGCTGTGAGCTTGGCCCTGCTGGGCGGTTGTGTTTCCTCTGCGATGAATGAGGCGCGTCACCAGACGCCGGTGCGGGTGCTGGCTTCCAGTAAAGCCACGCCGTTGGTGGCACAGTGCATTCAGTTTTCGTGGCAGGACGAAGCCGTGTTCGGCGTGGATGCCAGCGGCTACATGAACACCCCCAAAGACGGCGGCATGACGGTCTACACCCGGGGTGCCGAATCGTTTGCCGACCTGACGCCCCAGGGCACGGGCACCTCGGTGAGTTACTACGCCGCCAAACCCGATGACAGTGTGGCCATGCGCCGAATGGCGGCGATGGCCACTTGTCTGTAATTACGCGGTCCCGGGGTTGAGGGGGCGCGTGTGAGCCTGCACCACGGTTTTGTGCTGACCCGCCACTGGCGCGACACCCCGTCGGGGATTGAAGTCGAGTTCTGGCTGGCCACCGACAACGGGCCGCAACGCCTGCGCCTGCCGCTTCAGTCGTGTACCGCGTTCATCCCCGCCGAGCAGCGCGAGCAGGCGCAAGCGCTGTTGCAGGCTGAGCGCGGGCTCGAATTTCGGCCACTGGCGATGTGCGACTTTCATTCGCGCCCGGTGGTGGGGCTGTACTGCCAGCAATACGGCCAGTTGACTGACATCGCCCAGCGTCTGCGACGTGCCGGGGTAGACGTTTACGAGTCTGATATCCGCCCCCCGGAACGCTACCTGATGGAGCGTTTCATCACGGCGCCCGTCAGTTTTCACGGGCACCCGCAACCGGACGGCCTGTGGCTGGAGGCGCAGATCAAACCCCATCCCGACTACCGGCCGCGCTTGAAGCTGGTGTCGCTGGACATCGAAACCAGCGAGCAAGGCGACCTGTATTCAATTGCCCTTGAAGGCTGCGGCCAGCGTCAGGTGTACATGTTGGGCAAGGCCACGGCCGCCGATGCCCCGGTGGATTTTGACCTTGAGTTCTGCGCCACCCGTGCCGAGCTGCTGCACCGCCTGAACCAGTGGTTTGCGCGGCACGACCCGGACGCCATCATTGGCTGGAACGTGGTGCAGTTCGACATGCGGGTGCTGCACGAACATGCGCGCCGCCTTGGCATCCCGTTGGCGTTGGGGCGCGACGGCAGTGAGATGCAGTGGCGCGAACACGGCGCGCGCAACAACCACTTTTTTGCCAGCGCGGCCGGGCGGCTGATTATCGACGGCATCGAGTCCCTGCGTTCTGCCACCTGGTCGTTCCCCTCGTTCAGTCTGGAGAACGTTGCGCAAACGTTGCTCGGGGAAGGCAAGGACATCAGCACCCCGTACCAGCGCATGGACGAAATCAACCGCATGTTCGTCGAGGACAAACCGGCGCTGGCGCGTTACAACCTCAAGGACTGCGAGCTGGTGACGCGGATCTTCGAGAAAACGCAGCTGCTGACCTTCTTGCTGGAACGTGCGTCGGTCACGGGGCTGGAGGCTGATCGCAGCGGGGGCTCGGTGGCCGCGTTCTACCACTTGTACATGCCCCTGATGCACCGTCAGGGCTTCGTGGCGCCGAACCTGGGGGACAACCCGCCCCAGGCCAGCCCCGGCGGGTTTGTCATGGAGTCGCAGCCGGGTTTGTACGAGTCGGTGCTGGTGCTCGACTATAAAAGCCTGTACCCGTCGATCATTCGCACGTTTCTGATCGACCCGCTGGGGCTGGTAGAAGGCTTGCGCGACCCCAGCGATAGCGCGTCTGTGCCCGGCTTTCGCGGCGCCCGTTTTTCCCGCACCCGGCATTGCCTGCCGGCCATCATCGAGCGCGTGGCCAATGGCCGCGAAGCCGCCAAGCGCGAGCAGAACGCGCCGCTGTCCCAGGCCCTGAAAATCATCATGAACGCGTTTTATGGGGTGCTGGGCTCCAGCGGTTGCCGTTTTTTCGACACGCGACTGGCCTCCTCGATCACCCTGCGCGGGCACGACATCATGCTCAAAACCCGTGCGCTGATTGAAGCCAGGGGCTACAGCGTGATCTACGGCGACACCGACTCCACATTCGTCTGGCTGCGCAGTGAACACAGCGAAGCCGACGCCAGCCGCATTGGCCGCGAGCTGGTGCAGCACGTCAATCAGTGGTGGCAAGACCATGTTCGCGAAGAGTACGGGCTGACCAGTGCGCTTGAATTGCAGTACGAAACCCATTACCAGCGCTTCCTGATGCCCACGATTCGTGGGGCCGAGGAGGGCAGCAAAAAGCGGTATGCCGGGATGGTGGAGCGCCCCGACGGGCAGTTCGAGATGGTCTACAAGGGGCTTGAAACGGTGCGCAGCGACTGGTCGCCGCTGGCGCAGCAGTTCCAGCAGGCCTTGTACGAACGCATTTTCAAGCGTCAGCCGTATCAGGATTACGTGCGTGATTTTGTGCGCAGTACGCTGGCCGGTGAGCATGACGACTTGCTCATTTACCGCAAGCGCCTGCGTCGCCCGCTCAGCGACTACGAGCGCAATGTGCCGCCCCATGTGCGGGCCGCGCGGCTGGCCGATGAATACAACGACCGTCACGGACGACCCCGCCAATACCAGCGTGGCGGCACCATCAGCTACATCATCACCGTGGCCGGGCCGCAGCCGCTGGAGAACCTGACGGGCGCAGTGGATTACGAACATTACCTGACGCGCCAGCTTCAGCCGGTGGCGGATGCGATTCTGGTGTTCGTCGACGACGACTTCAGCGCCTTGGTGGGCGGGCAGATGGGCCTGTTTTAAGCCTTGTCCGACGCCTCAGCCAAGGCTTTGGACTTGGCCCGGTCCTTGGCGGCCTTGGCTTCGACGGCCAGGCACTCCATGCAGAACTGCTCGGCGTAGCTCATGAAAATCTCAGTGGTGTCATTTTTGATCGTGCGCGAACCGGCGAGGATGTAGCGCATGCGCTTTTCCGTCACGCCGATGCGCGACGCAATCCAGGCCGGGGTCTGGCCGATGCGGTCGACCAGTTTGTTGGCGTATTCGGTGTCAGGGTTGTAGCGGTCAGCATTGGGGTACATGAGTGTTCCGTGTGGGCAGGATGCAAATCAGGGCGGCAGGGTACTCCTTTTTCGCCGGGCTGACGCGGCAAATCCGGCGGCAGGTAGCGAAACGTCCGGCCCGCAGATATGAACTAGAGTTCTTCCCACTCACTGACAGACACGAGAGGGATTTTCATGACTGCGCTGGACGTTTTTTGGGTCGGATTGGGGGGCGGGCTGGGGTCACTGCTGCGCTGGTGGATCGGTTTACGGGTTGGCCAACTGTATAAAGGGCCGTTGCCGCTGGGCACGTTTGTGATCAACGTCAGCGGTGCGTTTGTGATCGGTTACCTGAGCATCCTGTTCAGCGTCGACTGGCGTGACCGTTACGGTGATTTTCTCAACGCGGCCGTGCTCACCGGCATTCTGGGCGGCTACACCACCTTCAGCAGCATGCAACTGGACGCCTCGAAACTGGCCAGCGCCAAGGACCGTGCCTGGGCTGCCGGGTATCTGATTGTTTCGGTGGTGTTGGGGTTGGCGGCTGCCGCGTTCGGCGCCTGGCTGGCGCGTTAATCAGGAGCAGGAACCATGTTGAATCTGATCATGTTGATTTTTGTCGGCGGCGCGTTTGGCGCCATGTGCCGCGAGTTTGTGATGCTCTCGGTGCCACGCCTGGCCGACGGTTTTCCCATGGACATCTTCGTGGCCAACATCGTGGCGGCGTTTTTGTTGGGCGTCGCGACGTCGTTGTTCAAAAGCAACCGCATCAACCAGTACGTACACGTGATGATCGGGACCGGGATCATGGGCGGGCTTTCAACCTTTTCCAGCTTCGTGTTTGGCGCGGTTGAAATGATGAAAGACCCGGCCGGGGTCTTTGTGTCCATCTGCTACCTGGTGGCCAGCCTGGTGATCGGTTTTGCGGCGGTCGAACTGGGGTTGATTGCCGGGGCGAAATGGCCTGCCCGGCCGGCGGACGATAGCCACGCCTGAACGCACGAACGCAGGCGGGGGTGGCCCTCGCCTGCGCCTAGGTGCCTTAGCCCAGCGACGTACGCTTGCCGAAGAACATTTCGGTGATCAGGTCATTGTTGATCGCATCCCCCTGCAGGGTACGCACCAGCAGCTCACTGCCCAGCAAGGGCAGTGACAGCACCATGGTAGGGTTGACGCGTTTGACCTTGGCCATGTTCTGGGTTTCGTTAACCAGAGCAATGATTTGCGTGTCGTCACCGGCCACTTCCTTGGCCGCCAGAATCACAAACACGTTTTCCGCGTCACTTTCTGACAGCACCACGATGTATTTCGCTTCGTTGGCACCCGCCAGCTTCAGGGTCGACACGGCCGAGGTGTCGCCTTCGATGATGTCGGCCTTTTCCGGCAAGTCGTGCGGGCTGCCGGGGGGGCAGACCACGGTCACGTGTTCGCCCCGTTCTGTCAGGCCCTTGTAGACGTTTTGTGCCAGAGAACCCATGCCCACCAGGATGTAGTGATTTTTACGCGCCATGTGAGAAATCCTGCCCTTAACAATGCGTTGGATGTTGTTGCTGATCAGCGGACCGGCAATGGACGCCACCGAGATCGCGAAGATGGTGATGCCCAGGATGATCACCGTCAGGGTGAACATGCGGGCATCGGTGGTGTGCGGGACGATGTCGCCAAAGCCCACGGTGGACATCACCACGATGGCAAAGTAGAACGCGGTCGGCAGGTCGGTGACCTGCGGCGCGAACTGTTCGCCCATGTACAGCGTGCCAAGCATGCTGTAGACGATCAGCGAGGCGATGCTGACCACGGCGAAAAAGCTGCCGGTGGCCAGGCTGTAGTGGTCGAAGCGGCGCCAGAAGTACACCAGCACGGCAATGGTGAACAGCGAGAACAACGTCACGCCATCGGGTTGCTTCAGGATGAACACGTCGACGCAGACCGTGGCCACCAGCAACAGCAGGCAAAAGAACCAACTGATGCGCGACTTGATCAGCAGGCCGATGGACATCAACAGCAACACCAGCCCCACCACGAAGCCGGGGATTTCCAGCAGCGCCAGAAAGCTCAGGGCTTCCTTCCAGGAGCTGAACAGGCCGGACGCCTCGTTGGAGTGCGCGACGCCGCGTTGCAACACCGGTAAGAACAAGAGAAAACCGTTGATGGCCACCAGCAGGGCGACCCCGTAGGCAAAGGAGAATCTGGCTTTTACGTCCTCTTTTAAAGTCATGGTTCCTACGACGCCTCAGTTAAAGAATGGATGGAGTGTAGGTCAGCGGCTAACGCGCACGTCCTTTTGCTGAATCTGTTCATCAGGCATTGGCTCCTAAATGGTCATAACCGCGCAGGTAGTAGTTCAAGGCTGAAATCAGCCAGCACAACACGAACATGCCGATGATCCAGTAGCCGATCTCGCCAAAGTGTTCGCTGATGGCGTTGATCGGGGTCCAGATACCGCCCGTCAGTTGCAGTTTGTCGGCAATCAGCCCGAGGGCTTCAACCCCGCCGATAAACAGGGCCACCACCACCGAAGCGGCGGTGATGGTGATGTTGTAGTACAGCTTGCGCACCGGTTTGGAAAAGGCCCAGCCGTAGGCGCCGATCATCACAAAGTTGTCCAGCGAATCCACCAGCGCCATGCCCACGGCAAACAGCACCGGGAACACCATGATCGACCACAGGCTGATGCCATGGGAGGCGCTGGTGGCACTGATGCCCAACAGGCCGATTTCAGTGGCGGTGTCGAACCCCAGCCCGAACAGAAACCCCACCGGGTACATGTGCCAGCTTTTGTTGACCAGGTTGAACACCCGGCGAAACACCCGCGCCAACAGGCCGCCGTTGTTGCTCACCAGCCCGTCCAGCTCGTGCGGGGTGAAGGTTTTGCCAGCCTTGACCTGCTTGAACGTCTTGTACACCGAGATCAGAATCACCAGGTTCAGCACCCCGAACAACAGCAGGAACACCGCCGATACCAACGTGCCGATCAGCCCGCCGGTTTCGTGAAACCACGCCATGTCGTCTTTGAACGCCATGGCCGTGGCGGCGATGGCCAGCGACGCCAGGATCACGATGGTGGAATGCCCGAGGGAAAAGTACGTGCCCACGGCAATCGGGGTTTTGCCTTGTTGCATCAGCTTGCGGGTGACGTTGTCGATCGCCGCGATGTGGTCGGCATCCACCGCGTGGCGCAAGCCAAAACTGTAGGCCAGCAGCGCTGTGCCCATCAGCACCGGGTTGGTGCCGAATTCACTGAAGGCCCAGAGCCATGCCAGTGCGTTGGCGACGATCAGGCCGGTCAGCAAACAGATCGCATTGCGCCGGGTCGTGGAGGGCGCTGCTGGGGCCAGGGGTTCGACGATGGCTGTCATGTAAAGGCTCCGCAAAAGGATGAAGGCTACTGGCGGTGGGCAGGCATGACGTCTTTGTTGGGCACCAGAAATAACCACGACGCCAGTACAAACGGCATGGTCAGGGTCGGTATGCCCACCGGTGCCAGCAGGGTATTCAAAGCCCCTTGCACAAACACCGTGAAAATCACCCCGATCACGGTGTAGATCAGCACCCGCCAACTGGGCGTGTTGAACGTTGAGCCCAGCGCAATGGCGGTCAGCACGGCGCTGAACGCGTACAGGCCATTATTGATGCTGGCATGCTCGGCTTGCAGCACGGTAGCCGTCAGCACCGCCAGCAGCGAACCGCAGACGGCAAACACCGCCGCCCACAGCGAGGACACCGCGAGCCCGGCGAGAAACAGCACGCTGCCGATCAGGGTGCTGATCAGAAACACTTCGGAAATGCCGTTGAACACCCCGTCGAGCAGGTGAATGCCGTCGAACAGGTTGCTGTTGTGTGCGACCAGATCGTGGGGCAGGTTGGGCACCGGCAGCGCCGTATTGGTCAGGCCGCCAAAGGCGTAGCTGGCCAGCAGGATCATCCAGGTCACCAAGACAAACGGGGCAGTCAGGGCGGCGACTTTCCAGGTGTTGAGGATGTCGGCAATGCAGAGCATGACGATCACCGAGACCACGCTGGCAAGGATGATGCACAGCCACAGCACCGGTGTGACCTCAAGAAAGGTCGGCAACGCCGCGCCTACCAGACAACCGTTGTAGCCGTACAGCCCGGCCTTCCACGAGGCCCGGTCCTTGAGGCTCAGCCCGGCGAGGGTCGCCACCGCCGTGCCGAGTACGCAGCCCCAGGCCACGGCCGGGATGCCTTCGGCATAGGCGCCGACGAAGATCGCGGCGAAGAACAACAGCCCGGTCAACGGGTTGTTCTGGAACATGACTTGGGCACAACCGCGCAGGGTGACGTCGATGAACTCGATCCCCCGATTGCCGTTTGCCAGTTGGGTCCATGTGGAACCGGGCGCTTTGGCGACATCCATAGATGCTTCTCCATTCGGGCTGCAAAGGGTGTGCAATCACCGGCGCCGCAGCCGGCCCCGGTCACTACTGCGCAGTGCGAGTCGCCTAGCGCCAGAGAAACGGCGGCGCTAAGGTGACCCCCAGAATTTCCTCACGGGCGACTTTCCAGAACTCGCGGACCTGAGCCTTGACCTCACCGCTGTCATTGCCCAGCACCTTGAAGATCAGCCCGCAGTCATTGGGCAGGCGGGTTACGCCACTGGCCAGCCCGGCCTTGATATCGAACAGGGCAGGCATGCGTTCGACAATCCGGTCGTGATGCGCCTTGGGGGTGAGCAGCACCACGTTGCCGAACACGTCGAAGGTCTGCATCACGCCAATGGCGTCGAGGCTTTCCTTTTTGGGCTCCAATACGTATTTCTCGACAAACAGCTCCCGGCCCTCAAGGGTTTGGGCGCAGACCCGCGAGGAAAACACGTCAAAACCGAAGCGTTCATCCACGTGGTGGTATTTGCGCCCGGACATCAGGATTTCGCTGTAAATCGCCGTGGCCGTGGGGTGAATCGTGATCCGGGTGTCGGTGATAAACCGTGCATCGCGGTGCGGGATCAGCGGGTCGGGCATGAACTCCAGGTAGCCGTTTTCCTCGACCCGAAACTGCTGGATCTGCGAGGCATAATTGGCATTCATCGAATGCACTTTGGTGGCCGATTGGGTCGTCACGTGCCCGCAGGCGCCCACGCCCACATTCACGTCGGTGGCCAGGCGGTCGCCTTGCAGCACGCAGCCGGAAGTCGAAATCATGGTCACGCAGGGCAGACCGGGCATTTCTTCGTCCCAATACAAGGCCCGCTGCACCAGTGACGGCACGCGCCGCTCGACATCCGCCAAAATGCTGCGCTCCCCGCGCCGCTCAAACCCCAGGCGCAAGTAACCGCTTTTGCCGACCGCGCCGCTGTGCATCTGCGGCGGTTCATTCTGGTACTCCGCCAGCTCCGGCGCGTCCTGACCCAATGCATGAGCGCGAAGCCGTGAAGGGGTGTTCACGATGTTCAGGCTCTGAGCAGTCATGCAGTGACCTCGTGGGTGGCGGGTTTCTGGGCGAACAGGAACATGTGTTCAATCATGTCCACCAGCTCTTCAATGCCTTGGCCGGTCTTGCAGTTGGTGAGGATGTACGGGCGGTTGCCGCGCACCACTTTGGTGTCGCTTTCCATCACGTCCAGGCTGGCGCCCACGTACGGCGCGAGGTCGATTTTGTTGATGATCAGGATGTCGGCCTGCACCAGCCCTGGACCGTTTTTGCGCGGGATTTTTTCGCCTTCGGCCACGTCGATCACATAAATGTAGAAGTCGGCCAGCGCCGGGCTGAAGGTCAGGGTCAGGTTGTCGCCGCCGCTCTCGATCATGATCAGGTCGCTGTCGGGGAATTTCTCTTCCATTTCCTCGACCGCGGCGATGTTCATGCTCGGGTCTTCGCGCACCGCCGTGTGCGGGCAGGCGCCGGTTTCGACGCCGAGGATCTTGTCTTCGTCGAGGATGCCCTTGAGGGTGCGCTTGACCTGTTTGGCGTCTTCGGTGGTGACGATGTCATTGGTGATGATCAGCGGTTTGTAACCGCGATTGATCAGGATCGGGGTGATCACTTCAATGATTGCGGTTTTACCCGAGCCGACCGGGCCGCCAATACCAATACGTGTAATTTTTTTCACGGGACTTGCTCCTGAAACAGTCTTTTCATCGGGCACCGCGCTGGCAGGGGCCGGCGCGGTGCAGCGGGTCAGTTCATAAACAGCCGCACATGGGCTTTGACGTGGACCGCAGCCAGCACGTCGACAATGGGCACATAGGACGACATCTGCTCGATGTCGCCGATTTCAGCGATGTCGCAAAACGCTTCAATGTCGTGGTTGAGTTCAAACAGGATGTGCTGGGTGTCCAGGTGCGTGACACGCATCAGGCGCATGGCGGCGCTGAGGATAGTCATCGCCACCCCGTACTGGTGCATCACCACCACCTCGCGGGCGCCGATGCCCTGGGTCGACATCACCACGGCCTGGGTCACGGGGTACGTGCCTGCGGCGTTGCCGGCCTTGATTTGTTCCAGCCACCAGCGCACCAGCGGGGTTTCCACCACATGGATTGACATCTGCGCGAGTTTTTTGCCCATGCGGGTGGCCATCAGGCGGCTTTCTTCGTTGAGCTTGCGGTTATTGACCGCCCAGTCCGCACGCAAAATGCCATCACGGTCATCAGCGATGGCCGCGCGGTGCGCCGCGACCACCCCCATGCCGTCACAACTGGCGGCCTGCTTGAGCGCCGTGAGTACAAACCCTTTGAGGGTTGCCACATCGTGCACGATGCCGGTCTGGATCGCGGACTCTACCCCGTTGGAGAACGTGAACGCACCGACCGGTAACACCGAGTCGCCAAACTGCATGATGCGGATGAGATCTGCTGCCTTCATGGTCACGCCTTCTGCAAGGTTCAGTGCTTATGGTCGTGGTGCGTATGGCCATGGTCATGGCTGTGACTGTGGCTGATGCCGTCGCCATGGCTGTGCACGCCGTGAATCTTGAGTGCCGCGGCCTCCAGCTTGTCCTGAGGGCTGGCGACGTGGACGTGGGTGTCGGTTTCTTCGGCGCCGCCGAACAGCAGGCGGGCTTCGGAGCTGGTGAGGTGCGGCAGGATTTCGGCGCCGCCGATGAAGGCGTAGGGCAGGTGTTCAAAGCCGTGGGTGCGCATCACCGAGTCCATCATCTTGGTTTCCACGGTGAGCGGGATGTACACCTCGTTGTTTTTGGTCACGGCTTTCCAGTGCTGGTTGCCCAGTGCGTGGCCGAGTTCGAAGCTGGTTTTTATCAGGACATCGAGGGGCTGTTTTTTCAGCTCCTTAAGGTCAATCACCATGACGTCGCGCAGGTTCAGTTGCACCACCACGGCGGTTTTGCTGGCCTCATCCCACATCAGGACATCGCCGTCGGCCAGCACCACGTTGCGTTCCAGCGAAATACCCAGGTCGCGCCCGCCGAGGCTGGTGCGGCGACAGCGGCTTTTCTGCGCTTCGCGCTGATCGAGCACCAGCAGGTCGATGTGAGCGCCTTCGAGTCTGCGCTGCCAGACCGGGTCTTTCTTGGCATTGCCCAGAATGTGTTCAATCAAAATCACGTCGCAAACTCCTTCCTTGATGCCCGGCCATCCACCCACGGATGGCGGCCGGGCGGTCTGCCTTAACCGAAGAAATACCGCTGGTTCATGGTGGCCACATCGATCGGTTTGCACGTGGCGTGCACGCCGTCGACTTTCACCTCGAACGTTTCAGGGTTGACTTCGATGTGCGGCGTCTGGTCGTTGCGCACCAGGTCCTTCTTGGAAATGGTGCGGCAATTGCGCACCGCCATGACCTGACGGTCCAGCCCGGCCTTTTCCTTGACCCCGTCTTCCAGCGCGGCCTGCGACACGAAGGTCACGCAGGTGTCTTGCATGGTTTTGCCGAAGGCGCCGAACATCGGACGGTAGTACACCGGCTGCGGCGTGGGCAGGGAGGCGTTCGGGTCACCCATGGCGGCCCAGTTGATCATGCCGCCCTTGATCACCAGTTTTGGTTTGGCCCCGAAGAAGCGCGGGTCCCACAGCACCAGGTCGGCCATCTTGCCCACCTCGACAGACCCCAGGACGTGGCTCACGCCTTGGGCAATGGCCGGGTTGATGGTGATTTTGGCCACGTAACGCAGCACGCGGAAGTTGTCGTTGCCCGCGCTGTCTTCCGGCAATTTGCCGCGCGAGACTTTCATGGCGTGGGCGGTTTGCATCACCCGCAGCCAGTTTTCACCGACCCGGCCCATGGCCTGGGAGTCACTGGAAAACATGGAGATCACGCCCATGTCTTGCAGCACGTTTTCGGCGGCGATGGTTTCCGGGCGTACCCGGCTTTCGGCAAACGACACGTCGGCCGGTACGTTGGGGTTGAGGTTGTGACAGACCATGATCATGTCGAACAACTCGGCCTGGCTGTTGACGCCGTAGGGCAGGGTGGGGTTGGTCGAGCTCGGCAGGACGTTGAGCTGGCTGGCCACCTTGATGATGTCCGGGGCGTGACCGCCACCTGCGCCTTCAGTGTGGAAGGTGTGAATGGTGCGGCCTTCGAAGGCATCGATGGTGTCTTCGACGTAGCCGCATTCGTTGAGGCTGTCGGTGTGCACCGAGACCTGAATGTCCATTTCATCGGCGGTGCGCAGCGCATGGCGCAGGGCGTTGGAGGTAGCGCCCCAGTCTTCGTGGACTTTAAGCCCGGCCACACCGGCAATGATTTGTTCGGCAAGCGGGTCGCGGGCAAAGGAGTTGCCCTTGCCCAGCAGGCCGACGTTGATCGGCAAGCCTTCGAGCGAGCGCAGCATCTGCCGGATGTTCCACGGCCCCGGCGTCACGGTGGTGCCGTTGGTGCCGTCGGTAGGGCCGATGCCGCCGCCGAAGAACGTGGTGATGCCGTTGGACAGGCCGTGGTAAGCCTGTTGCGGCGAGATCAGGTGAATGTGGGTGTCGATCCCGGCGGCGGTGAGGATCAGGTGCTCGCCGGAAATGGCGTCCGTGCTCACGCCCACCACCATGTTATTGGTCACACCGCTCATGGTGCCGGGGTTGCCGCTTTTGCCGATGCCGCAGATCTTGCCGTCGCGGATCCCCACGTCGGCCTTGATCACACCCTGAATGGCGTCAACGATGGTGACGTTGGTGATCACCAAATCGAGCACGCCGTTATCGCGGGTCAGGTGGTTGTTGGCGCCCATCCCGTCGCGCAGCGATTTGCCGCCGCCGTACACGGCTTCTTCGCCATAGCCGCGCAGGTCCTTTTCGATTTCTACAAACAGGTCAGTGTCGCCCAGGCGGATCTTGTCGCCCGTGGTCGGGCCGAACAGCCCGGCGTATTCTTTGCGTGAAATAGTTGGCATCGGTGGCTCCTTCCTTCATGCGGCGCATTCGTCAATGGCGCAACGACGCGCAGGCAAAATGTGAAATGCGGCGCTTAGTTGGATGGTTTGGAAAACTTGAAGCCGCGATCGGCTGCACGCTGGATGGCTTGCAGTTTTTCCGGGCGTTCATGGCCGCTGACCGTGCTGTCGGGGGCCCAGCCGTCCACCAGGTTGTTGAAGCCGTACAGGGTCTGTTTGCCGCCGAAGGGGATCAACGGCACTTCAATTTCATCGCCCGGCTCGAAACGGATGGCCGTGGTGGCGGTGATGTTCAGACGCTTGCCGAACGCGGCGGCGCGGTCGAACTCCAGCGCTCGGTTGACTTCGAAAAAGTGAAAGTGCGAACCCACTTGAATCGGCCGGTCGCCGGTGTTGCGCACTTTGACCTTGGTCACCGCACGGTCTTCGTTGAAGGTGATCGGCGTGCTGGCGTAGATGCAACCGCCCAGCGGCACATTGCTTTCATTGCCGGTGGATACACCCCCGGGGTTTTTGGCGTGGGGGATGTGGTGGTCAGGATGGGTGTCCTGATGCGGTGATTGGGAAGGCTGGGGGGATGCTGGCTTTTTGCTGCTCATGACGGAATCCTCAAACGGGTGTGTTTGGCGTTAACCGGCTTGACTGCTCGGCCGTTATTTGATCGGGTCGTGAACCGTGACCAGACGGCTGCCATCGGTAAAAATCGCTTCCACCTGAACGTTGGGGATCAGGTCGCTCACACCCTCCATGACGTCATCTTTGGTCAGTACTTTGCCCGCCTCGGTCATGACGTCTTCCACCGACTTGCCATCCCGTGCCCCTTCAAGCGCCGTGACGGTAATAATTGAAACGGCCTCGGGAAAGTTCAACTTCAAACCACGCGCCTTGCGTCGCAGTGCCACGTCCGACAAGGTGTAAATCATCAATTTGTCGATTTCTCTCGGGGTGAGCTGCATAAGCCCTCCTATTCACAGTGCGCTTAATCGTTAAGTTTCAATGTGCCGGTCAGACGGACAAACCCTTGTTTCAACATTCGGTAACGGGCAAGGATGCAACGGGTTGAATGTGGCGCAGGGTTTCTTAACGCGGTAATGGTTGTATTCAACACAGCGGGTATCACGCAGGCAGTTATCTTGCAGTGTTGATGCAGGGCGGCCGTTGTCGGAGTGCCACTGAACGTGAGCACGTTATATGACGCATACACTGCGCACGTTGCACCGGGGCGGTGTATCAGGTGTTTAAGCGCAGTGGTGTGTTCAGTGGTCATGGGCTCTTCCGTTCAGTTCCATCAAGACGGGCGCGATCAGAGCGTAGACGATAATTTTGCAGCGGCGAGCCAATCCAGGGCAGGGAAGGAGGCCCGGGCAAGGCTGCTTGACGAATCTGAAAAGCGTGAGCTAATTGTTTGTGTCACTTTTAAAACAGTAACTTAGAGCTACATTGCCTGTGATCGTGGTGGGGTGAATACGCTGCTATCGGGCTCGGTTTCTGGGTTAAATCTTCATGTTCGGTGCTCCATGTCATATTCATTTGTAGGTTTTTTCTTTGATTGTCGTAGCTTTTGTATCGGTATTCGATAATGTGTCGCGACGAGCTCACCCTGGGATGTGCCGCACTGCCGCTCAAGGGTCCGCAGGCGGCTTGTTGTTTTTAAACAAGTGTTTATGTCCCGGATGGTAAAGCGCCGCGTGCAGTTGATCGTTCAATTCAGCCAGTTGTTTGAGCATTTCAAGGCTGAGCCATACATAGGCATAAAAAGGCGTTTCTATTTCTTTGCCGCTAATACTCTTAAGTGCCAACTCGCGTAACTGGTGCGAACTTTTACGTAACTGTGAACTGATTTCGTTATCGCCAATGCCCATGACTAATTTGTTTTGCAACGATTGCAAGGCCAACGGTATAAGCCGGTGCAAGTCACTTAAGGCCGGTTCATTTTTAATCAATAAATGATTTTCGCGGGAAGACCAGTACGCATCGATCATCAGAATCAGTGTGGAGACCACATTGCGGTGCAACGTTTGCAGGCCATTGAAAACGTCCTGCTTGAGGTGGCTTTCGTTGCTCGCGGCGGCGATGTAACTGCGCAACTTGACCACCGCGTCCAGCTCATCTTTGAGTGAGTCGTCCAGGTGGGGGCGCTCCAGCACCTGCGGGGAAAAGTAGGCTTCATACAGGTCGTTGAGTTTGCCCATGCTCTGGCTGAACTTGATGCGCAGATCGGTATAGGCCCGTTGCGGATAGATGCTGGTGTAGATCAGCGCCAGTATCGAACCTGCCATGACGTAAACGCTGCGCAACACGGCGGCGTCCATGTCATTGGGGGCCGAACAACTGACCACGGCCAGGGTCGCGCCAATCAGCAGCGCCATGTAGGGGTGTTTGCCCAGGGTCAGGTAGCCGCACGCGAACATCACCACCGCGCACCACAGCAGCATCGCGGGGAATGAATACATCTCCAGGTACAGCGCCACCAGCCCCGACACGGCGCCGATCACCGTACCGCCGGTTCGTTGCACGGCGCGTGAGAACACATTGCCCCAGTACGGCAGCGGGCCCATCACGATCAGCATGGTAATCAAGGCCCAGGAGGCGTCTTCGAGCTTGAACCAGCGGATCCCCGCGAAGGTGATTAAAAACGCCAGGCTGATGCGGGTCGCGTGAATCCAGCGGTAATAGCGACAGGCCAACTGTTCCAGCGTCGAGATCTTTTTGCCCAAGTGCATGTCGCCTCCCACCCATGATCTGCAATGGGCAGGGAGCCTAGTTCAAGGGTGGGCAGTCCTCCACACGCGCCGGGCGTGGCCATGCCGGTTGCAGATGGCACGTTCTGTATTTCCTATGGCCGGGGCCGCGTGTACAGCGCATAAGATGACGCCAACTGGCCCAAAAAAATAAATGAGGAAGTGCTGATGAATGCTGTCCAGGCACCGCTGACCCGCCCACCCTTGCCCGCGTCGTTACTGCAATCGTTGCAGGCGCTGTTGGGCCCCCGCTTGTCGACGTCTGCCAGCGTGCGCGAGCACCATGGCAGCGACATTTCGTCTCTGGGCCCGATACCGCCGGATGCGGTGGCGTTTGTGCAGAGCCTGGACGAAATCGTCAGTGTTTCCCGGCTGTGCCATGCCCATGATGTGCCGATGATTCCGTATGGCAGCGGCACCTCGCTCGAGGGCTGGTTGCAAGCGGTGCAGGGCGGGGTGTGCATCGACGTGTCGGGGATGAATCAGGTGCTTGAAATTCGCCCGGACGACATGGATGTCACGGTGCAGCCCGGCGTCACCCGCAAACAGCTGAATGCGGCGTTGCATGGCACCGGTTTGTTCTTCCCGATTGATCCGGGCGCAGATGCCTCGCTGGGGGGCATGGCGTCCACCCGGGCCTCAGGCACCAATGCGGTGCGTTACGGCACCATGCGCGAGAACGTGCTGGGCATGACCGCCGTGCTGGCCGATGGCCGGGTGATTAAAACCGGCGGTCGGGCACGCAAGTCGTCGGCCGGCTACGACCTCACGCATTTGCTGGTGGGCTCGGGCGGCACGCTGGCCACGTTTGCCGAATTGACCGTCAAACTGCACCCCTTGCCGGAAGCCATTTCAGCGGCGATTTGCACCTTCCCCACGGTGGACGATGCGGTGCGCACGGTGATTCAGACCATCCAGCTCGGGGTGCCGATTGCCCGCATTGAGCTGATCGATGCCCTGACGGTGCGAGCCATCAACGCCTACAGCCACACCGATTTGCGCGAAGCCCCGTCGTTGTTTTTCGAGCTGCACGGCTCCGAGTCCGGGGTCAAGGAACAGATAGAAACCGTGCGCATGGTGGCCGATGAACACGGCGGGCAGGACTTCGAATGGGCCGTCAACCCGGAGGACCGCACCCGCTTATGGCAGGCGCGGCACGATGCCTACTTCGCCTCGGTGGCGCTGCGTCCGGGGTGTCGCTCGTTGACCACCGATTCGGTGGTGCCGATCTCGCGCTTGGCCGAGTGCATTGAAGCCACGGCTGCCGACTTGCACGCAAACGGCTTGCTGGCACCGATTTTTGGCCATGTGGGCGATGGCAATTTCCATGCGCTGATACTGGTGGACCCCCATGACGCGGACGAAGTGGCCCGTGCCGAGGCGGTCGCCCATCGTTTGGCCGAGCGCGCGATTGCCTGTGAAGGCAGTTGCACCGGCGAGCACGGGATTGGCCTGACCAAGCGCGATTACATGGCCGTTGAACACGGGCAAAACGCGGTGGATGTGATGCAGTCGATCAAGCACGCGCTGGACCCGAAAGGGCTGATGAACCCCGGCAAGATTTTCCGGCGCGATTAACACCACGCGTGGGCGCGCTGCTCGCCGGGATTGTCAGGTGACGCTGCAATCGCGGCGTGTATAGAATCCGCGGCATGGAAATTCGTCAGCTCAAGTATTTCGTCGCCATTCTCGACAACGGCAGCCTCAGCGGGGCGGCCCGCGACGTGTTTGTCGCCCAGTCCGCCCTGAGCAAGCAGATCCTCGACCTTGAGAAAGAGCTGGGGGTGCAACTGTTGCACCGCAGCCACAGCGGTGTGACGGCCACTGCGCCGGGCAAGGTGTTTTACGAATACGCCCAGGGCATCCTCAAGCACCTGCAGGACGCCCGCAACGCGGTGCTGGATTCGGCGCAAGCGGTCAGCGGCCCGGTGGTGGTAGCGCTGCCGCAGAGTGTGGCCAGCCCGTTGGCCTTGCCGTTGCTGCGCGAGGTGGCCACGCGCTACCCGCAAGTGCGGCTGAACCTCAATGAAGAGCTGACCGGCAACCTGTTCGAGCAGCTGTTGTACGGGCGTATCGATCTGGCGCTGTTCACCGATGCCGAGCTGCCGCCCGAGATCGCGTTCACCCCGTTGCTCGAAGAAGACTTCTACTGGCTGTGCGCGCCCGCGGATGACCCGTGGCCTGCCGGTCAGGTGCTCGACCTGGAGCAGGCGTTTGCCCGGCCGCTGGTGTGGCCG
This sequence comes from Pseudomonas lundensis, assembly GCF_015377145.2. NCBI lineage: Bacteria > Pseudomonadati > Pseudomonadota > Gammaproteobacteria > Pseudomonadales > Pseudomonadaceae > Pseudomonas > Pseudomonas lundensis. The sequence goes on along the minus strand of NZ_CP062158.2, from coordinate 3,006,295 downwards.
GGCGCGGCCCACGGTCATTGCACGCGGGCGATTGTCGAGCGCGTGGCGGCCCGCCATGGCGTGTGTGCGGCGCCTCCCGCGCTGGAAGTCAACTCGGTACACATCCTCAAAAGTGCAGTGCAAGCTGGGCTGGGCCCGACCTTGATGCCGCTCAACCTGGCCCGTCGCGAGCTTGAAGAAGGGCGCCTCACCGCCCATCGCGTCGACTGCCCGGCGCTGTATCGCACGCTGGGCATCTGCGTGTCGACCCGCATGCCGCCGACCCCGGCGCGTGAGGCAGTGGCCGCGCTGATCGGGGAGGTGGTCAACCGCATGGGTGAGCAGGGGCAATGGCCCGGCAGTCGCCGGTTGAGCAACGGGCCGACCTGACGCTCAAGGGCGTTGCGCCGCCGCGACAGGTGCTGCGCTGCGCAGGTCGAGTCTGGCCTTGGGCACGCACAAGCCCAGCGCGCCGCCCATCACCAGCACGGCCGCCATCATGTACATCGCCGCTTGAGTGCTGCCGGTGAGCTGGGTCATCCAGCCCACCACGATGGTGGCGAAGAAGCCCGCCACGTTGCCCATCGAGTTGATCAAGGCAATCCCGGCGGCCGCCGCCGCGCCGCCTACCACGGCGGTCGGCATGCCCCAGAACACCGGCAGGCTGCTGATCATTGCCGCGGTGCCGACCGTCAGGCCGATCATGGCCAGCCACAGGTTGTCACCCAACAAAGTGCCGAACAGCACGCCAGCCGCGCCGAGGGTCGCGCAGATCGCCACGTGCCAGCGGTATTCGTGATGGCGGTCAGAACTGCGGCCCACCAGCACCATTGCCACGGCGGCTGCGGCAAAGGGAATGGCCGACAACAGGCCGATCACCCACGGTTGGTCGATGCCGCTGTTGCGGATGATGGTGGGCATCCAGAAGCTGATGATGTACTGGCCCATCACCAGGCAAAAATACACCGCGCCCAACAACCAGATTTTTGGGTTAAGCAGCCCCTCGCGCACCGAGTGCCCCTGTTTGCCCTGGTTGTCGCGGTCAATCGCGGCTTGCATGCCGCGCTTTTCGGCTTCGCTCAGCCAGCTGGCGTCGGCAATCCGGTCGCGCAGCAGGCAGAACACGGCCATGCCCAGAAACACGGCCGGCAAGCCTTCGATCACGAACAGCCATTGCCAGCCGGCGTAACCGGCCACGCCGTTCATGTACTGCATGATGTAGCCGGAAATCAGCGACCCCAGCAGGTTGGAAATCGGCAGGGCGCAGATGAACAGCGCCACCATCACCCCGCGCCGGTGTCCGGGAAACCAGGTGGTGAGGTAGAAAATAATGCCGGGAAAGAACCCCGCTTCAGCCACGCCAATCAGAAAGCGCAGCGCGTAAAAACTCCAGGGGGTCTGCACGAACATCATGGCGGCGGACAGCAAGCCCCAGGTCACCATGATCCGCGCGATCCAGCGCCGGGCGCCGAAGCGGTGCAGGGCGATGTTGCTGGGCACTTCAAACATCAGATAACCGATGAAAAATATCCCGGCGCCCAACCCGTACACGGCCTCGCTGAACGCCAAGTCATCGAGCATTTGCAGCTTGGCAAACCCCACGTTGACACGGTCCAGATAGGCCACCAGAAAGCAGACCATCAACAGCGGCATGACGCGCCACGCGGTTTTACGATAAGCCTCGTCCAGTGCCTGATCGTCGGGGTCAGGGTGTTGCGCAGGAATGTGATTCATCTCAAGCCCTTTTTTGTTATCGCGCGCCTGAGCACGGGCGTGGCCAGGCATCTTTTTAGGGAGGTGCAAAGGGACTTTACGGTCGTGGGACGATTCGCACAATCGGCGGTTTAAGTTCCGCGCAGGGAACGTTCAGGCACGACAAAGGCGGCAGAAAAGACCAGCAGACAGGGGGAGGCTGAGCAAGCGGGCGTAAAAAAGGCCATTACCATCATGGGGATCCGGTAATGGCCAACTATCTCAACCAAAGAGAGCGTCAGGACTGACCTGACGGACGAGAATGTATCAATGGGCCACTTAGTTAGCTAGCTAAGGAGGCGCGAAACAGTTTTACCTGATGCGCAACAATGGTGCGTTTTCGAGCACGGGATGGACGCTGCGGGCGGTCTGGAACTGTTCACGTCAACGCTTAGGCGCTAACCTTCGGCCCCATGCACATACCTGACATGAATTTACTGGTTGCCCTCAACGTGCTGCTCGAAGAGGGCTCGGTGGTGGGCGCTGCGCGGCGCATGAACCTCAGCGCCCCGGCCATGAGCCGCACCCTGACGCGCATCCGCGACGCCCTGAATGACCCCATTCTGGTGCGTTCCGGGCGCGGGCTGGTGCCTACGCCGCGTGCACTGGAGTTGCGCGAGCAGGTGCGTGGCGTGGTGGAACTGGCGCACGGGGTGTTTACCCAGAGTCAGAACAGCGACCTGAGCCAGTTGGACCGCACCTTCAGCATCCGCGCCAACGATGTGTTCTTCGGGGTCTATGGCGGTGCGTTGCGCCGGCAAATGGCGCTGGAGATGCCCAATGCTGCGCTACGAGTGGTGCCCGAAGGGTTTACCGACGATGAAGCCCTGAGTGAAGGGCGGATCGATCTGGCCATCGGCGCCACGCTACCGGTGAGTGCGGACCTCAAGGTGCAGCGGCTGTTTACCTGCCCGTTTGTGGGGTTGGCGCGCGAAGGGCATCCGATTTTCGATCAGGCCATCACCGCGCAGCGATTTGCCGGGTACGACCACATCAGCGTCTCGCGCCGGGGCCGCGCCCGTGGGCCGATTGATGCAGTGCTGGCCGAAATGGACCTTGAGCGTCGGGTGCTGTTCACCACGCCGACGTTCTATTCCGCGATTTTTGCCTTGGCCAATTCGGAGCTGATCCTGCCGTTGATGCCGCAATTGTTGCTCAAAACCCTCGAGCCCCTTGGCCTCAAGCTGCGGGCCTTTGAGCTGCCCATCCCGTTGAAACCAGTCGAAATCACCCAGGCGTGGCACCCGCGGCTCGATAACGATCACGCCCACCGCTGGCTGCGACGCACCCTGAAAACCCTGTGCGATAACGCCACGGCGTAAATCGCGGTGGTGGATTGCGTTTGCTGCAATCCAGACGTGCCGAGAGATCAATTTTTATAACGGTTTGTGCTGATTAAACTTTTCGTCATCTTTAAAGGTGACGGAGTCAGCCATGTACGGCGGTGTTAACAGTGCGCGGGTGTGCGCGGCGGGAGCTGGACAGTGACGGCGTTGAACGTCGGTGTGCCCACCGCCCCGGCAGTGGCCCCGGCCATCAGCGCGGCGTTTGGCCTGCGGATTTTCACCGGGCTGGTGGGTGTGCTGCTGGCGGTGCTGGTGTCGGGCTTCAACGAAAACGTCACCAAGGTGGCGATGCCGGATATTCGCGGCGCGATGGGCATCAGTTATGACGACAGCACCTGGCTGCTGGCGGTCTATTCCGCGACCTCGATCAGCGCCATGGCCTTTGCGCCGTGGTGCGCGGCCACGTTTTCCCTGAGGCGATTCACCCTGTGTGCGATCGGTGCTTTTTTGCTGCTGGGCATCCTCTGCCCGTTGGCCCCCAATGTCGAGGTGCTGATGCTGTTGCGCACCCTGCAAGGCTTCGCCGGGGGCGCTCTGCCGCCGATGCTGATGTCGGTGGCGCTGCGGTTTTTGCCGCCGGGGATTCGCCTGTACGGCTTGGGCAGTTACGCGCTGACCGCCACGTTTGGCCCCAGTTTTGGCACGCCGCTGTCGGCCTGGTGGGTGGAATACGCTGGGTGGCAATGGGCGTTCTGGCACATCATTCCGTTGAGCCTGCTGGCCATGGCCTGTGTCGCCTGGGGCTTGCCGCAGGACCCGCTGCGCCTTGAGCGTTTCAAGCAATTTGACTGGCGCGGCCTGCTGTTGGGGCTACCGGGGTTGATCATGCTGGTGCTGGGGCTGGAACTGGGTCAGCGGATGAACTGGTTTGAGTCGTCGATGATCCGGGTGTTCATCGTTGGCGGGCTGGGATTGCTGGTGCTGTTTTTCATCAATGAGTGGTCGCACCCGCTGCCGTTTTTCAAGTTGCAGTTGCTCAAGATCCGCAACCTTGCGCATGCGTTGATCACCTTGGGCGGGGTGCTGTTCGTGCTGCTGGCGGTGATCAAGATTCCGTCTGCGTATCTGGCACAGATCCAGGGTTACCGACCGTTGGACACCGCGCCGGTGATGCTGCTGGTGGCAGTGCCGCAATTGATCGCGCTGCCATTGGTGGTCGCGCTGTGCAACCTGCGTCGGGTGGATTGTCGATGGGTGTTGGCCATCGGCCTGGCCTTGTTGGCGCTCGCCTGTGGCCTGGGTTCACAGGTGACGTCGGTGTGGAATCGCGACAATTTCTACGCGCTGCAAGCGATTCAAATCATTGCCCAGCCCATGGCGGTGATCCCGCTGTTGATGCTCGCCACGGGCAGCCTGAACCCGGCGGACGGGCCGTTTGCGTCGGCCTGGTTCAACACGGTCAAAGGGTTCGCGGCCATGGCGGCGGGCAGTTTGTTGCAGGTGCTCACCGTCAACCGCGAACACTTTCACTCGATGATGCTGGTGGACCGGCTCGGCAATTCGCCGTGGGTCAGCGACAGCGCCGATCTGGCGCACCGCGTGCACCAGCAGGCGATGGTGCTGACCTCGTCTGACCTTTACCTGTGCATGGCCGGTCTGGCCGTGTTGCTGATCGTTCTAATCCCTTTCGGCCCGACGCGGATTTACCCGCCACGGGCCGCACGCTGAACCTGTGTGGAGTCATGAAATGAGTACAACAAGTGCGCGCACGCCTGTGCTGAAGGCCGGGCTGGGACTGCTGGCGGTCGTGGTGCTGTATGGCCTGTGGCGGCTGGTGTTTGGCACCACCGGGGTGCAAAGCACCAATGATGCCTTCGTGAGTGCTGACTTCACACTGGTGGCGCCGAAAGTGGCGGGGTTTATTGACGAGGTGCTGGTGCAGGACAATCAGCCGGTCAAGGCGGGCCAGTTACTGGCGCGCATCGACCCGCAGGACTACCAAGCTGAGGTTCAGGCGGCCCGGGCCAACGTGGCCACAGCGCAGGCGCAACAGGCCAATGCACTGGCCATGATGGAGCGTCAGCGGTCGCTGATCGAACAGGCCAACGCCACGGTGGACGCGGATCTGGCACAGGTGGAGTTTGCGGCCCATGAGTTGCAGCGCTACGAACACCTGGCCGGGCAGGGCGCCGGGACGCTGCAAAATTCGCAACAGGCCAAAAATCGCTCGCAAACGGCGCGGGCGTTGTTGGCGCAACACAAGGCCGCGCTGGAAGCGGCGCGTCAGCAAACCCGCGTGCTGGTGGCCGAACACACCGCCGCCCAGGCTTCGGTGCAACATGCCCAGGCCGTGTTGGCGCGCGCCGAACTGGACTTGTCGCACACCCGCGTGGTGGCCCCCTTTGATGGGGTGGTCGGGCGTCGCAGCCTGCGGCTTGGGGCCTACGTGAAGCCCGGCGACACGGTCATGGCCGTGGTGCCGCTGGCGCAGGCCTATGTGGTGGCCAATTTTCTGGAAAACCAATTGACCCGCATGAGCCCTGGCCAGCGGGTGACCATCAACGTCGATACCTTCCCCGGAGAAACCCTGCTCGGCACGGTAGAGAGCATTGCCCCGGCCACGGGCGTGACGTTTTCGGCCATCGCGCCGGACAACGCCACGGGCAACTTCACCAAGGTGGTGCAACGGGTGCCGGTGAAAATCGCCCTGGATCCCCATCAGCCGCTGGCCAGCCAGCTGCGCCTGGGCATGTCGGTGGACGCGGCCATCGACACGGCCTCGACCCCGGCCGAACAGGTGAGTGCGCGATGAAGCTCGGTGGATTGGCCTGCGCCGTGGCCGGTTACTGCGCCTTGAGCCTGACCGGTTGCGTGATGGGACCGGACTATCAGACCCCGACCACGCCGCTGGCCGCCCATTGGGCGCTCACGCCCGGTGAAGCGGGGCACAGCCGGGCCATTGAAGGGGAGGTCGACCCGCGTTGGTGGGACCGTTTTGGTGATGCGCACCTGTCGGCGTTGGTGCGTGACGCGCTGCGCAGTAATTTCGACCTGCAACGGGCCGCCAGTCGGCTTGAGCAAAGCCGCGCCCTGCGTCGCCAGATTGCGGCCGATTCACTGCCAGCGGTGGACGCAGGTCTGGAGTACAGCCGCGGCCGTAATAGTCAGCGGGGCTTGAACGACCCGTCGGGCCGTAGCGGTAAACAGGCGTTCAACCTGTGGAACAGTGGCCTGGGGTTCAGTTGGGAAGCTGACCTGTGGGGGCGCGTCAAACGTTCAGTGGAGGCGGCCGACGCCTCGGTGCGCATGGCCGAGGAAGACCGGCACGGCGTGCAATTGCTGGTGATCCGGCAAACGGCGCAGCAGTACATCCAGTTGCGCGGCACCCAGCAGGCGCAGGCGGTGGTGGAGCAGAACCTGAAGATTGCGCAACGCACGCTGGAGCTGACCCAACTGCAAGTGCAGGAGGGCGTCGCCACGGATTTGGAAGTGTCTGAAGCCGCCTCGCAAGTGGCCGAGATGCAAGCGCGCCTGGCGCCGTTGCAGCAAAACAGCGCGCAGTTGATCAATGCCTTGAGCCTGTTGCTGGGCAAGGCGCCGCGTGCCTTGCAGGCGCAATTGGCACCCCCTGGCCAAGTCCCGTCGTATCAGGGCGATGTGCCCATTGGTGTGCCGAGCGAGCTGGCGCAACGTCGCCCGGACATCCGCGGGGCTGACGCGCACTTGCACGCCGCAACGGCGTCCATCGGTGTGGCCCGGGCCGATTTTTATCCGCGCATCACGCTGTCCGGCAACCTCGGGTTTCAAGCCCTGCAGTTGTCGGATCTGGGCAGTTGGGGCTCGCGCAGTTTTGCGTTCGGGCCCGGCCTGAGTCTGCCGGTGTTTGAAGGCGGGCGGTTGCAGGGGGCGTTGCAGTTGCAGGAAGGGCGTCAGCAAGAGGCGGCGGTCCAGTATCAGCACACCGTGCTACGCGCCTGGCATGAGGTGGATGATGCGCTGGTGGCGTATCAGGCCAGCCAGCAGCGGCGCGACAGTCTGCAGCAGGCCGTGCGGCACAGCCAGCGAGCGCTGGACAGCGTGCACCAGCAATACGCACAGGGCACGGTGGATTTCCTTAACGTGATGACCGTGCAAAACGCGTTGCTGGCCAACGAAGCGGCGTGGGTGGACAGCACCGCGGCGGTGTCGCTGTCGCTGGTGGACGTGTATGCCTCGCTGGGCGGTGGCTGGGAGGCATCGGCCCCGGCGCGGCGCTGAGGTCGGGGTTGAAGAACCGGGGTGTGGATTTGCTATGCTCGCGCCCCTGAGCGCAGCGTCTGTTGAGGCGTGCCCCTTCCTATTGAGCGTATTTATGCCTGCTGATACTCAAGCCCCTTCGGTGCGATTTTCCCGGTCCGACTACCGGACCCTTGGCCTGGCGGCCTTGGGCGGGGCGCTGGAAATTTACGATTTCATCATTTTCGTGTTTTTCGCCCTGACCCTCAGTCAGCTGTTTTTCCCGCCGGACATGCCCGAGTGGCTGCGCCTGCTGCAAAGTTTCGGCATTTTTGTGACCGGCTATCTGGCGCGTCCGCTGGGCGGAATTCTGATGGCGCACTTTGCCGACCATTTGGGGCGTAAACGGGTGTTCAGCCTCAGTATTTTGATGATGGCGCTGCCGTGCCTGCTGATCGGGGTCATGCCCACCTATGCCGACATCGGGTATTTCGCACCGTTGATTCTGTTGGCACTGCGCATCCTGCAAGGCGCAGCGGTGGGGGGCGAAGTGCCCAGTGCCTGGGTGTTTGTGGCCGAGCATGCCCCGGCAGGCCGACGCGGGTATGCGCTGGGCTTCTTGCAGGCCGGGCTGACCTTCGGCTATTTGCTGGGCGCCCTGACCGCCACGTTGCTGGCGCAGGTGTTTACCCCGGCCGAAATCCTTGATTACGCGTGGCGTTTTCCGTTCCTGCTAGGCGGGGTATTCGGGGTCATTGGCGTGTGGTTGCGCCGCTGGCTGAGCGAAACTCCGGTGTTTCTGGCGCTGCGCGAACGCAACGAGGGCAGGGCGCCGTTCCCGCTGCGCACGGTGTTACGCGACCATCGAAGTGCCTTGCTGCCAGCGGCATTGCTGACGTGTGTGCTGACCAGTGCGGTGGTGGTGTTTGTGGTGATTACCCCGACCGTCATGCAGCAGCGCTTTGGCATGGACGCCCGTCACACCTTTGCGCTCAGCAGTCTGGGGATCGTGTTCCTGAATCTGGGCTGTGTGCTGGCCGGGTTGATCGTGGACCGCATCGGTGTGTGGCGCAGTATCGTGCTGTACAGCCTGTTGCTGCCGCTGGGCATTGGCTTGCTGTACGCCAGCCTGGTGGGGCAGTGGGCCTTGCCGGGCCTGGCCTATGCGTTTGCCGGGCTGACCTGCGGCATCGTCGGGGTGGTGCCGTCGGTGATGGTGGGGTTGTTTCCCGCACCGATTCGGGTGTCGGGGATTTCCTTCACCTACAACATCGCTTACGCGCTGTGGGCCAGTACCACGCCCCTGTTGCTGATTGCGCTGATGCCGTGGAGCCCGTGGGTCTGCGTGGCGTTCTGCGCCCTCATGGGGCTGGTCGGATTGCTCACGGCACGCAGGTTCGGGTTTGCACGCGGCCTTCAGGTGGAGCAGCGATTGCTGGCGAGCGTGCAGCGTTAGGTCGTAATGATTGCTGGGCATAATAGGAAGCATTACTATTCGCGCCCCGCCTTCGCAGCCTATGGCAATGACCGATAAGCCGCCCCGTAAAACGGGCTTTTTTGAACATTACGAAGAGTTGATTGGCACCTGGACTCGCCGCCTGCGCAATCGTCAGCAGGCACAGGACCTGGCCCATGACACGTTCGTGCGCGTGCTCGAAACCGATGCGGCCACGGTCGAGCAGCCGCGTGCCTATCTGCATCAGACCGCGCGCAATATTGCGGTCGACGACTTTCGCCGCGCAGAACGCCGCGACGCCAAGGAACGGGCCACCATGCCCCCTAGCGCGTCGGAGACAGGCGACCCGGAGCAGTTCATGCGTGCGTTGCAGTTGGCCGAGTCGGTCGAAAGGGCCTTGCAGGAGTTGCCCCTCAACTGCCGCAAGGTGTTTGTGTGGCAGAAGATCGAAGGGCTGACCCAGGCCGAAATTGCCGAGCGGCTAGGGCTGACCAAAAATATGGTGGAAAAATATATGATCCGCACCCTGCGCCATCTGCGTGAACGCGTGGAGGCTCCGTGATCCGCTCAACTGGCGAGTGTGATCGTCCCACCACCGACCCAGAGACGCCGGGCGCGGGCGACCATGCCTGCGTGCGCGAGGCTGCCGCCACGTGGTTTGCGCGGGCGCAAGCGGGCAGCCTGACGGCCGGGCAGCAGGGCGAGATGGCCGCCTGGCGCGGGCAAGACCCAAGTCATGAAGCCGAGTACCAGTGGCTGTTGAACATGTGGTCGGCCCTCGACACCCTGCCTGCGTCGCGCTTGCAGGCCCTGTGCGCAACCCCGTCAGCGCCGCTCAGGCGGCGCGGTCTGTTGCGTTACGGGTTGGCGGCCAGCCTGATGGCGCTTGCGGCCGGGGCCGGTTTTTGGGGATATCAACTGTCCTCACCGTCTTATCAGGCGGCCTTTGCCACTGCGCCGGGGGAACGGCGCGTTGTGACATTGCCCGACGGCTCCACCCTCGAACTCAACAGCCGCAGCCGGGTGCAGGTCAGTTTCGAGGCTGACCGGCGCCATGTGGACTTGAGCGAAGGCGAAGCCATGTTCAGCGTGGCCCATGACAACGCCCGACCGTTTGTGGTGCAGGCGGGTCCGGGGCAGATCACGGTCACCGGGACCCGCTTTGATGTCCGCCGCGATGGCGAACAGGCGCGGGTGGCCGTTGAGTCGGGCCATGTGCAGGTGCAGGGCGTCGACCCGCAGACCCGGGTCAACCTGACGGCCGGTCAGGGCACACAGGTCAGTGCCCAGGGGCACGTCGCGGCGGTGCAGGCTGTGAACGCTCAGGCACTGACGGCCTGGCGCAAAGGCCAATTGGTGTTTGATAACGCGACCCTCGGTGAAGTGGCGGCCGAAGTGTCGCGCTATCGCGCACAGCCGTTGCAGGTGAGCAGCCCTGCGCTGGCGCAGTTGCGTGTGTCCAGTGTGTTCAAGGTGGATGACACCGACGCACTGCTCAGGGCATTGCCCAAGATCCTGCCGGTGGCGATTCGCACCCGCGAAGATGGCAGTCAGGAAATAATTGCCCGCTGAATTCAGGTTTTTTTTGAGTTCTTCGTCTTCTTGAACAACTGAGACTGGTTTGCATTAACAGTCGCACTTCAGATGCGATCAATAGGGCAAGACTCGACGTGAAAAATAACAAGCTTCGTGGGCGCTTCTCTTCGTTCAACTGCGCTTTGAGTACCCCGCCTCGTGGTGGCCGGGCGCGCTGGCTGCCCTTGGCACTGGCATTGGCGCTGGCCGTCAATGCTGCTCTGCCTGTTGCAGTCGCCGGGGAAGACACATCCGGCGCCATTCACATTCAGGCCCAGCCGCTGGCAAGTGCGTTGAGCCAATGGGCCCAACAGACCGCCTTGCAGGTGTTTTTCAACCCGGACATGGTGGCGGGCAAACAGGCGCCTGCGGTGAATGGCAAGCTGTCGGCGCAAGAGGCGCTGGCGCAACTGCTGCAAGGCAGCGGCTTGAGTTACGCCCTGGACGGTGATGCCGTGACCCTGCGTGAAGCGCCGGTCAGCCATGCCTCGTCAGCCAGCGGCACCCTTGAACTGGCCCCGCTGGATGTGAAAGTGGTGGGCGACTGGCTGGGCGATGCCAATCAGGCGGTGGTGCAAAACCACCCGGGCGCCCGCACCGTGGTGCGCCGCGAAGCAATGGTCGAACAAGGGGCGATGAATGTGCGCGATGTGCTCAAGGGCATCCCCGGCGTTCAAGTGCAGGATTCCAACGGCACCGGCGGCAGCGATATTTCCTTGAACGTGGGGGTGCGCGGCCTGACCTCACGCCTGTCGCCACGCTCCACGGTGCTGATTGACGGCATCCCGGCGGCCTTCGCGCCCTATGGCCAGCCGCAGTTGTCGATGGCGCCGATTTCGGCGGGCAACCTGGACAGCATCGACGTGGTGCGCGGTGCCGGTTCGGTGCGTTACGGGCCACAGAACGTGGGGGGCGTGATCAACTTCGTGACCCGCGCCATCCCCGAAACCTTTCAGGGTGAAGTCGGCACCACCCTCGAAACCTCGGAGCGTGGCGGCTGGAAACACATGGAAACCGCGTTTCTGGGAGGCACGGCGGACAATGGCATCGGCGCCGCGCTCTTGTACTCGGGGGTCAAGGGCGATGGTTACCGCGCGCGCAACAACGACAACGACATCGATGACGTGTTGCTCAAAACCCATTGGGCGCCCACCGACCAGGACGACTTCAGCCTCAATTTCCATTACTACGACGCCACGGCCGACATGCCGGGCGGCCTGACCCAGGCGCAGTTCGATGCCGACCCGTATCAGTCGGTGCGCGACTATGACGGCTTCAGCGGTCGGCGCAAGGACGTGTCCTTCAAGTACCTGCGCCAGATCGACGATCTGACCCAATTTGAAGTGCTGACTTACTACACCGACAGCTTTCGCGGCAGCACCATTGCCTCGCGCAACCTGGACACGCTGGTGTCCTACCCGCGCAATTACCACACCTTCGGCATCGAGCCGCGCCTGTCCCGCGTGTTCACCCTTGGCCCTGTGACTCAGGAAGTCGGGGTCGGCTATCGCTATTTGAAAGAAGCGATGCACGAACAGGCGAGTCAGTTGCAGTTGGTCAACAACGTGCCGGTGGTCGGGCCCAAGGGTGACGGTCATGCGTATCAGGACCGCACTGGCGGCACCGAGGCCAACGCGTTCTACATCGACGACAAGATCGACGTGGGCAACTGGACCGTGACGCCGGGTATTCGCTTTGAGCGCATCAGTACCCAATGGCACGACCGGCCCGTGCTGGACGCCAAAGGCAAGCCGGTGCAAGAGAAGAAACGCAGCATCGACAGCAACGAAGCGCTGCCGGCGTTGAGCGTGATGTACCACCTGTCTGACGCCTGGAAGCTGTTCGCCAACTACGAAACCTCGTTTGGCAGCTTGCAGTATTTCCAGCTGGGGCAGGGCGGCGTTGGCGATCAGACAGCGGCGGGGCTCAAGCCCGAGAAGGCCAAGACGTACGAGTTGGGGACGCGTTACGACAACGGCGTGTGGGGCGGAGAAATCACGCTGTTCTACATCGATTTTGCCGACGAGCTGCAATACATCAGCAACGACATAGGCTGGACCAACCTGGGGGCCACCAAGCACCAGGGGCTGGAGACGTCCGTCCACTACGACCTGGCCAGTCTGGACCCGCGTCTGGACGGGTTGACCGTGAATGCGGCGTTTACCTACACCAAGGCCACGTCCGAAGGCGACATTCTCAACTTCAAGGGGCGCGACTTGCCGCTGTATTCGCGACAAGTGCTTAACCTTGGCATGCGCTATGCGGTTAATCGCTGGACTTACAACCTGGACATGTTTGCCCAGTCCAAACAGCGGGCGCCGGGCACTGGCGGGGTCTACATCACCGAGCCGACCGCGGACGGCCAGTACGGCGATATACCGGGTTATGCCACCTGGGCCACCCGCGTCGGGTATGACTTCGGGCCGCAAGCCTCGAACCTGAAGCTCGGGGCGGGGATCAAGAACCTGTTCAATCAGCAGTACTTCACGCGCTCCAGCGACAACAACTCGGGAATGTACCTGGGCGAGCCGCGCACGTTCTTCGTGCAGGCGAGCGTCGGGTTTTAAACGCGCCGTCGTAACGGCTTCACACCCGCAAGATCCGCCCGCTGATGGCCACGGCCACCAGCAGGGCGGCGATTATCAGGAACGCCGCGCTCAAACTGCTGGCGTGCGCAACGAACCCGATGGCTGCAGGGCCCGCGAGGATCCCGGCGTAGCCCAGCGTGGTGATCGCCGGCACGGCGATGTGTTCGGGCATCACGGTTTGCTTGCCCACGGCGGAGTACAGCACCGGCACAATGTTGGAGCACCCGGCGCCGACCAGCGCGTAACCGAGCAGCGCCACTTCCCAGCCCGGAGCCAGCGTGGCCAGCGCCAGGCCCAGCGCCGCGAGCGACCCCCCCAGCACGATCACCCGGGTCGGCCCCAGGCGCCTGACGAGGGTGTCGCCCAGCAAGCGCCCGGCGGTCATGGTCACGGCGAAGGCGGCATAGCCCAAGCCCGCATAAGCATCCCCGATGTGTTTTTCAGCGCTGAGGAACACGGCGCTCCAGTCGAGCATCGCGCCTTCGGCCAGAAAGACGATGAAGCACAGGACCCCGATGAACAGCACCACGCCGTGGGGGATGGCAAAGGCCGGGCCACTGCTTTCACTGCCATACGGCAGCAGGTGCGGTGCGGCTTTGGCCAGCGCAGCCAGTAACAACACAATCACCACGGCAATCGCCCACAGCGGCGTAAGCCCCAACGCCAGCAAGGCGCTGACCCCCGCCGCACCGGCAATCCCGCCCACGCTGAACAGGCCATGGAAGCCCGACATCATGTTGCGGCCGCTGGCGCGTTCGACGATCACGGCTTGCAGGTTGACCGTGGAATCCACGACCCCCAAACCGGCCCCAAACACAAACAGCGTGGCAATCAGCAGCGCGACGGTGCTGGCGGTGGCCAGCAGGGGCAGCGCCAGACAAATCAGCAGCGTGCCAGCGATGGTGACCTTGCGACAGCCGTAACGGGACGCCAGCATGCCCGCGATGGGCATTGCCAGAATCGAACCGGCCCCCAGGCATAACAGCAGCAGGCCCAACGTGGCTTCGTCCAGGCCCGCTCGGGCTTTGGCATAGGGCACCAACGGCGCCCAGGCCGCCACGCCGAACCCGGCAATAAAGAACGCCAGACGGGTCGAACTCTGTTCAAGGCGTCCTGGAACGAGGGGCTTTTGGGTAACGGCGGCTGTCATGGTCATCCTTGTCGGTCGCGTCGGCGAGACGCGGGGAAATATCCTTGCTTATTCGGCGCAGGCGTCGCGGCGACAGGCGGTACACGGCCGTCTGTAACCGCTGGCGCCCGGCTTACACCTGTAACAAACGCTCACGCAGCTTGCCGATTTCGTCGCGCATTTGCGCCGCGGCTTCGAATTCCAGGTCGCGGGCCAGGGCGTACATTTTTTCTTCCAGCTGACGAATCCGCTTGCTGATTTCGCTGGGCGAACGCAGTTCGTTTTCGTACTTGGCGTTTTCTTCGGCGGCTTTGGCCATGCCTTTGCGTTTTTTGCTGCGCGAGCCCGGCACGGTCGCGCCTTCCATGATGTCGGCCACGTCCTTGAACACGCCTTTGGGGGTGATGCCGTTGGCGAGGTTGAAAGCGATTTGCTTCTCCCGGCGCCGTTCCGTTTCGCCGATCGCCCGCTCCATGGAGCCGGTGATGCGGTCTGCGTACAGGATCGCCCGGCCATTGAGGTTTCGCGCCGCACGGCCGATGGTCTGGATCAACGAACGCTCGGAGCGCAGGAAGCCTTCTTTGTCCGCGTCGAGAATCGCCACCAGCGACACTTCCGGCATGTCCAGGCCCTCACGCAGCAAGTTGATCCCCACCAGTACGTCAAACACCCCCAGACGCAGGTCGCGGATGATCTCGACCCGTTCCACGGTGTCGATGTCCGAGTGCAGGTAGCGCACCCGCACGCCGTGGTCCGCCAGGTAGTCGGTCAAGTCTTCGGACATGCGCTTGGTCAGCGTGGTCACCAGCACGCGTTCTTCCAGCGCCACGCGCTTGGTGATCTCCGACAGCAAATCGTCGACTTGGGTCAGGGCGGGGCGGATCTCGATTTGCGGGTCCACCAGACCGGTCGGACGCACCACCTGTTCGATCACCCGGCCCGCATGTTCGGCTTCGTAGTTGCCGGGAGTGGCCGAGACAAAAATGGTTTGCGGGCTGATGCGCTCCCACTCGTCAAAACGCATGGGCCGGTTGTCCAGCGCCGACGGCAGGCGGAAGCCGTATTCCACCAGGGTTTCCTTGCGTGAACGGTCGCCCTTATACATGGCGCCGACCTGCGGCACGCTGACGTGGGACTCATCGATCACCAGCAGCGCGTCGGGCGGCAGGTAGTCGAACAAGGTAGGCGGCGGGGCACCGGATTCACGGCCCGACAGGTAGCGCGAGTAGTTTTCGATGCCGTTGCAGTACCCCAGCTCCATGATCATTTCCAGATCGAAGCGGGTGCGCTGCTCAAGGCGCTGGGCTTCCACCAGCTTATTGTTGGCGCGCAGGTAATCGAGGCGCTCCTTGAGCTCTTCCTTGATGCCCTCAACGGCATCGAGCAGGGTTTCGCGCGGGGTCACGTAGTGGCTTTTGGGGTAGAAGGTGAAGCGCGGCATCTTGCGGATCACTTCACCGGTCAACGGGTCGAAGGCGCTGATGCTCTCGACCTCATCGTCAAACAGCTCGATGCGGATGGCTTCGAGGTCGGATTCGGCCGGGTAGATGTCGATGACGTCGCCGCGTACGCGGAACGTGGCGCGGGCGAAGTCCATGTCGTTACGGGTGTATTGCAGGTCAGCCAGGCGACGCAGCAGTTCACGCTGGTCGAGTTTGTCGCCGCGGTCAATGTGCAACACCATTTTCAAATAGGTTTCGGGGCTGCCCAGGCCGTAGATGCACGACACCGTGGTGACGATAATCGCGTCCTTGCGCTCCAGCAGCGCCTTGGTCGCGGACAGTCGCATCTGCTCGATGTGATCGTTGATCGAGGCGTCCTTCTCAATGAAGGTGTCGGAGGAGGGCACGTACGCTTCGGGCTGGTAATAGTCGTAATACGAAACGAAGTATTCCACGGCGTTGTTGGGGAAGAACGACTTGAACTCGCCATACAGCTGGGCCGCCAGGGTTTTGTTGGGTGCGAGCACCAGGGTCGGGCGGTTCACGTGGGCAATCACGTTGGCGATGCTGAAGGTCTTGCCCGAACCGGTCACCCCGAGCAGGGTCTGGTGCGACAGGCCGGCTTCGATGCCTTCAATCATCTGGCGAATGGCTTCGGGTTGATCGCCTGCGGGCTCAAAGCGGGTAACGAGCTGAAAATCGGACATATCTGACCTCTGGATTCGCATCTATAAAGGCATGGACCTTTCAAACGCGAGAAAGACTGCATACGACGCATGCCGCAGGAAAAAAACAGGATACGGCTAAATATGGTGGTGGTGACTGACTGTTTCAAGGCGTGTCGCTGACAGGGCGATTCAGGCCCGGTTTGCAATTAGACCAGTGGCCTGAAAATAAACGGAAATACTTGGGCAAATCCGGGAATCGCCTGTTGCCCCAATCGTGTTCGGGCTTATACTTGCTCCCCGTTTGTGCACCGCTCTAGTGCAATCGGCTGGAGCGTTGTCACCCCCTCCATTCCCTATTCAGAGCCGCCGTAATAATGAGCCTGTTCTCCGCTGTCGAAATGGCACCACGCGATCCTATCCTGGGCCTCAACGAAGCATTCAACGCCGATACCCGAACCAGCAAAGTGAATCTGGGGGTCGGTGTTTACTGCAACGAAGAGGGAAGAATTCCGCTCTTGCGTGCCGTTGTCGAAGCCGAGACCATTCGCGTCGCTCAACACGCGTCGCGCGGTTACTTGCCCATCGACGGTATTGCCGCCTACGACCAGGCCGTTCAAAAACTGCTGTTCGGCGCCGAGTCGCCGTTGTTGGCCGCTGGCCGGGTCATCACCACCCAGGCGGTCGGCGGGACCGGCGCACTGAAAATCGGCGCTGACTTCCTCAAACAATTGCAGCCCAACGCTGTGGTCGCCATCAGCGACCCGAGTTGGGAAAACCACCGTGCGCTGTTCGAAACCGCGGGTTTCCCGGTGCAGAACTACCGCTACTACGACGCCGCCACCCACGACGTGAACCGTGCGGGCATGCTGGAAGACCTGAACGCGTTGCCGGCGGGCTCCATCGTGGTGCTGCACGCCTGCTGCCACAACCCGACCGGCGTCGACCTGACCCCGGCCGACTGGCAGAACGTGCTGGACGTGGTCAAGGCCAAGCAGTTGATCCCGTTCCTCGACATGGCCTACCAGGGGTTTGGTGACGGCATCGCTGAAGACGCCGCCGCTGTGCGTCTGTTTGCCGAGTCCGGCCTGAGCTTCTTTGTTTCCAGCTCGTTCTCCAAGTCGTTCTCGCTGTACGGCGAGCGGGTCGGCGCGTTGTCGATCATCACCGAGTCGAAGGACGAGAGCGCCCGCGTGCTGTCCCAGGTCAAGCGCGTGATTCGCACCAACTACTCCAACCCGCCGACCCACGGCGCAAGCATCGTGGCGGCTGTGCTGAACAGCCCTGAGCTGCGCGCCATGTGGGAAGACGAGCTGGCAGAAATGCGCCTGCGCATTCGCGGCATGCGCCTGCAAATGGTCGAGCTGCTGGCCAAAAAGGCGCCAGGGCACGATTTCAGTTTCGTGGCGCGTCAACGCGGCATGTTCTCGTACTCGGGCCTGACCGTTGAGCAAGTGGCGCGCCTGCGCTCCGAGTTCGGCATTTACGCCCTCGACACCGGTCGGATCTGCGTGGCTTCTTTGAACCAGCGCAACATTGAGGTGGTTACCGACGCCATTGTTCAGGTCATCTGAATAATGCAAAGAGAAGTCATCGCGAGTGTTGACTTCTCTTTTTATATCAGTAAGATAGACGCCATTCCGCGATAGCTCAGTTGGTAGAGCAAATGACTGTTAATCATTGGGTCCCTGGTTCGAGTCCAGGTCGTGGAGCCAGATACAAGAAAAGCCGCTAGCGATAGCGGCTTTTTTTATGCCCGCAATTCCTTCCTTCCGCGTTCCCCTGCCACCCCTGACAATTCAAGCGCTTCTTGCGCCTGCCGATAACTACGGCGGTGGCCGTGTGCCTGACTAAATAAATGGAGTGTCGCTTGGAGGTGTCCAAGCGTTAAGGAGAGCACCTTGAAACGCATGGGTTCGACGATTGGCCTGATCGTTCTGTTGTCAGGCTGCGGGGTGTACAGCGATGTGAAACTGTCGATGGCGCGTGATGCATTGCGTCAGGAGTGCATGGGTAATTTCACGAATACCTGTGTGAGTAAAACGATCGACTACAACATCCTGTTATTGGAAGAAGCCAAGTCAGCCTGGCTGGCTCAAGAAGATGAGTGGGTCGAATCTTTGGGTAAGGATGCTGGCAAGCTTTGGACCGGCCTGGTTGAGCAGCGCACCGATCAACTGGTCGACAAGCTGGAGTCGGTGCGACCCGGCATGTTCTCACGCTGGTTCTTGGGCGATGCACAGCCCTTCAGCGGTAAGGGAATGATGGAATTCTCCGGTCAGGACCTGAAAGAAATGCACGGCGCGTTGATGGCTGAGTTCATTGCCAAGGGCAAGCAGCAGGGCCTGAGCCTGACTGAAAAAGGTGTTGAAAAATACGCTCCGGCCGCCGATACGAAGGGTGTCGAGTCTGACGCCACTCAGGCGGATGCCGCATTGCAGGCTGCGATCAGTGACGTGATTGCGATGGAAATTTCCAAGGATGGAGGGGCGGAATACACCGATAACCGTCAGGTTATATACATGGACCTGAATGAAGACGGTCAGCCTGACGCTGTGGTGCTGTTTACTGTCGAAGGGCAGGGGGGCGGTAACGGCTCCTACCAAAGCCTGGCGGGGTTCTATCGCTCAGGGGCTGGCTGGGTGTATCAGGGCCATTCTGTGGTGTCAGGGGCGGCAACCGACATCAAGGCCTCTACAGGCCCGCGCGTCGCCGTGAGCACCCTGACCAGTGGCCCGGATGACCCTCGGTGCTGCCCGAGTGTTGAAAGTGTCGAGATCTATACGTGGAACGGACGCGGCTTTGAATTGAAGCAAAGCTGAATACCGCACACAGGCGCCGCGATGCCTTTACCGGGTGGGCGGCGTCTGTGCGAGTCGAAGTGTCTGTGAATCGGCGGGGCGGTGCGGCAACCACAGGATTTGCGCTTCGGTGCCGGGGTATTGGTCGGCACTTGTGCCGTCACGGTCCAGCACGACGCGGTCGTTGTATCCCTTCATGGAGGGAATGGCGAACAGCTTGCCGATCAGCGAGGGCATCCCGTGGACATCGGCAAAAAACCCCGCATGGCGGGCTTCCAGATCACTACGGTTTTGCGCCTGTTACCCGTGCCGCGCCTGTTTGCGATTATCGAACAGCAGTTCGATAATCGCTCACGCCTTTGTGGGCATCAGGACAGGAAAACAATAATGAGTGAAGAACCCCCGTTGCCACGCTCGACCGTGGCGCCGCCGATTGTGGCGTCACCGGCCAGGCGCATCGATGCCTTGACCGGCGACCCGAATTTCATGACGTCACTGGCCCGCGGGCTCGCCGTGGTGCATGCCTTTGAGGCACGTAAACGGCAACTGACGATAGCCCAGATCAGCCACCGCACCGACATTCCCCGTGCCGCCGTGCGCCGCTGCTTGCATACCCTGATCAAACTCGGGTACGCCACCACCGACGGACGCACGTATTCGTTGCTGCCCAAAGTGCTGACGCTGGGTCACGCTTACTTGTCTTCAACCCCCATGGCGGTGACGGCCCAGCCCATTCTGGATCGGCTTAGCGAACAACTGCATGAGGCGTGTTCGATGGCCACGCTGGAGGGGGATGAGATTTTGTACATCGCTCGCTCGGCCACCCCTCAACGCTTGATCTCGGTTGACTTGAGTGTGGGCAGTCGTCTACCGGCGTATTGCACGTCCATGGGACGGATTCTGTTGGCCGGGCTGGATGACCTGGCGCTTGAGGATTACCTGCAACACGCCCCGTTGCAGGTTAAAACCCGTCGCACGGTGCATACCGTTGAAGGCCTGCGGGCCAGCCTCGACAGCATTCGCCAGCAGGGCTGGGTGATTATTGATCAGGAGCTGGAGATCGGTTTGCGCTCGATTGCCGTGCCTTTGAAAGACTCGGCAGGTCAGGTGATGGCGGCCCTCAATGTGGGCACTCACGTCAGCCGCGTCACCCTTCAGGCGTTGGAATCGCGCTTTCTGCCGGTACTGCTGCACGCCAGCCAGGAACTGAGCACCCGACTGTACAGCTGAAACAGTGTGCGTTAATCGAACGCTTGGCTGAAGGTTCAATTGAGTCCTTGCGCCTCGTGCGGCTTAATGCGGCAGGGGGAATGCGCCGTAACCGTTCCTCCGGTCAGCGTATTTTTCTGTGCCCACAGGCATAGAATCGGTGACAGCTTGATCAAACACTGCGTTAAGGCAGAGCGCAGTGCATAAAAACAATGTGAGTGCCTTGTCATGAACAGTTGCCTGCTCAGTCACACCAGTAGTGTGTTCGACCGTGCTGACCCGCACGTGGTGTCCAGTTACGTCAATGAACACATGGGAATGCACGACATCCGCATGCCGAGGCTCGGCCAGCCGGCGGCTTCGCTAAACCATCGCAAGTTCGCCAGTCTTGACCTGTGTCGCATCAGCTACGGCGGCAGTGTGCAGGTGACTTCACCCGCGCTGGAGACCGTTTACCACTTGCAAGTTTTGTTGCAGGGCCATTGCCTCTGGCGCGGCGGCGGTGAGAAGCACCCGTTCAGCCCCGGTGAGTTGCTGCTGATTAACCCGGATGATCCGGTCGACCTCACGTATTCCGCTGACTGCGAAAAATTCATCATCAAACTGCCTTCGTCGCTGCTGGATAAAACCTGCCGCGACCATCACTGGCAGCCTCCCGAAGACGGTATTCGTTTCAAACCCAGGTACAACCTGCATCAGCTAGAGGGTTTTCAGGGGTTGTTGCAGTTGGTGTGTGTCGAAGCGGAAAGCACCCACACGTTGCAGCAAGTGCAAGAGCAATTCACGCGTATCCTCTGCGCCAAATTGCTCACGCTGCTGGACAGCAACGTCAGTCGCCTGCCACTCGAACAGGGTGCCGCCAGTTTCGAGCGCATCCTGCACTTTATTGAAGCCAACCTGAAACACGACATTAGCGTTGAGCAGCTGGCGCGCTTGGCCCACAGCAGCCCACGCTCGTTGTATGCCTTGTTTGAGCGACACACGGGCACCACGCCCAAGAGTTTTATCCGCCAGAAGAAGCTCGAACAAATCCGTTCAAGCCTTACCGACCCGGCCTCGCGTGTGCGCAACGTGACGCAAGTGGCGCTCGATTATGGGTTTGTTCATTTGGGCCGGTTTTCCGAAAGCTACAAAAGTGCCTTTGGCGAATTACCTTCCGAAACCCTGCGCCGGCAAAAGGCACCGAACCCTTCGGTGTAGCCGCATCGTCGGTCTGTCCAGGGCCGACGTCCTTTTTGTGTCAGTCATCACCGCCCGTTTGTCCGCCTGCCGTGAGGTGTGCAGTAAACGGATAGAGGTTGTGCGCAAAGCGGATATTGCCGCGCCAGCGAGCCACGTAGCCTTCATTCCGTTGAAACAATAATAACGGAGCCATGGCCATGAACCTGGGACTCGACTACCTGAACAGCCTGCTGCAAGACGATAAAGAGAAAGGCATCTTCCGCTGTAAGCGCGAAATGTTCACCGACCCGCGGTTGTTTGATCTGGAGATGGAACACCTCTTCGAAGGCAACTGGTTGTACGTGGCGCATGAGAGCCAAATTGCGCAGAACAACGACTACTACACCACCTACATGGGGCGTCAGCCGATTGTTATCGCGCGCAACAAGGCGGGTGAGCTCAATGCGTTTATCAACGCTTGCAGCCATCGCGGTGCCATGCTCTGTCGCTTCAAAAGCGGCAACAAGGCGACCTACACCTGCCCGTTCCACGGCTGGACATTCAATAACTCGGGCAAGCTGCTCAAAGTCAAAGACCCCAAGCACGCCGGCTACCCCGACAGCTTCGACTGCGACGGTTCCCATGACTTGAAGAAAGTGGCGCGGTTTGAGTCATACCGGGGCTTCTTGTTCGCCAGCCTGCGCGCTGATGTCGCGCCGCTGGAAGTGTTTCTGGGCGAGTCGAAAAAAATCATCGACATGGTGGTCGATCAGTCGGCCGACGGCCTGGAAGTGCTGCGCGGGTCATCGACCTACGTGTACGAAGGTAACTGGAAGTTGCAGGCCGAGAACGGCGCAGACGGTTACCACGTGTCGGCCGTGCACTGGAACTACGCCGCAACCCAGCAGCAGCGCAAACTCAAAGAGGCGGGTGATGACATTCGTGCCATGAGCGCGGGCGGCTGGGGCAAAAAAGGCGGCGGGTTTTACTCGTTTGAAAATGGCCACTTGCTGCTGTGGACGCGCTGGGACAACCCCGAAGACCGGCCGATGTTCGCTGAGCGAGACCGCCTGGCCGGTGAGTTCGGTGAGGCACGCGCGGACTGGATGATCGGGAATTCACGCAACCTGTGCCTGTACCCCAACCTGTACCTGATGGACCAGTTCGGCTCGCAACTGCGCGTTGCCCGGCCGCTGGCGGTCGACCAGACCGAGGTCACCATCTATTGCATCGCGCCCAAAGGCGAGAGTGCCGACTCGCGTGCCAAACGCATTCGTCAATACGAAGATTTCTTCAACGTCAGTGGCATGGCCACGCCGGACGATCTGGAAGAGTTCCGCGCCTGCCAACAAGGCTTTGCCGGTCGCGCCATGGAATGGAATGACATGTCCCGGGGCAGCGAGCATTGGGTCGATGGCGCCGATGAATCAGCAAAGGAAATCGACCTGCACCCGTTGATGAGCGGCATGCGCACGGAAGACGAGGGCTTGTTCGTGTTGCAGCACACGTACTGGCAGCAGCAGATGATCAAGGCGCTCACGCACCGCCAGGACTCGATGATTCACGTGGAGGGCGCGTGAATGAGCCTGACCTACGAAGCCGCGCGTGACTTCCTCTACCGTGAGGCGCGCTACCTGGACGACAAGCAGTGGGACGATTGGCTGGAGATGTACGCCCGTGACGCCAGTTTCTGGATGCCCGCCTGGGACGATCGTGACCAATTAGTGGAAAACCCGCAGACCGACATCTCGTTGATCTGGTACGCCAACCGCAGCGGCCTGGAAGACCGCGTGTTCCGCATCCGCACCGAACGCTCCAGCGCCACGGTGCCTGACACCCGCACCTCGCACAACATCAGCAACATCGAGCTGATCGGGCAAGCGGATGGCCTGTGCAAGCTGCGGTTCAACTGGCACACCCTGAGCTTTCGCTACAAGGTCGTCGATCATTTTTACGGCACCAGCTTTTACACCTTGGACACCCGCGGGCCCAACCCGCTGATCAAGGCCAAGAAAGTGGTCCTGAAGAACGATTACGTGCGTCAGATCATCGACGTGTACCACCTGTAACCCCGAGGTGGAGCCCGCGCAGGCCTGCCTCAGCGGCGAGCAGAACAGGCGTTCTTGCCGCCGCCCCGGGTGCCCCTGCGCGCATCAAGCTCCGCCAGCGGTTTGACCTCTTACTGTGTTAAGCGAGGCGTGCCATGAGCCACAAGATCGCACTGAATTTTGAAGACGGCGTGACCCGTTTTATTGATGCCACTGTGGGCGAAACGGTTGCCGATGCGGCCTACCGCCAGGGCATCAACATCCCGCTCGATTGCCGCGACGGCGCTTGCGGTGCCTGCAAGTGCTTCGCGGAGTCCGGTCAGTACGACCTTGGCGAAGACTACGTTGAAGACGCCTTGAGCGAAGAAGAAGCGCAACAAGGTTTCGTATTGACTTGCCAGATGCGCGCCGAAAGCGACTGCGTGGTGCGCGTGCCCGCCTCCAGCGAGGTGTGCAAAACCCGACAGGCCACGTTTGAGGCGCCTATCAGCGCGGTTCGCCAGCTTTCCGAAAGCACC
The DNA here is from genome assembly GCF_015377145.2 of Pseudomonas lundensis. Lineage (NCBI taxonomy): Bacteria > Pseudomonadati > Pseudomonadota > Gammaproteobacteria > Pseudomonadales > Pseudomonadaceae > Pseudomonas > Pseudomonas lundensis. Next base: position 2,982,471 of record NZ_CP062158.2, on the reverse strand, counting down.
ATCGCCCTGTCGCTCAAGGGCGAGGCCCTGTGCAACCTGGCATTTCTGCCGGGCCAATACGTCAATCTCAGCGTGCCTGGTAGCGAGCAAACCCGTGCCTATTCGTTCAGCACGTTGCAAAAGGGCGGTGAAGTCAGCTTCTTGATCCGCAATGTGCCCGGCGGGTTGATGAGCGGTTTTTTGACCGGGCAGGCAGCGGTCGGCGACACCATGACCCTGGCCGGTCCCTTGGGCAGTTTCTACCTGCGGGAAATCAAGCGGCCGCTGTTGCTGCTGGCCGGGGGCACGGGGCTGGCGCCGCTCACCGCCATGCTGGAAAAAATCGCCGAGCAGGGCAGCGTCCACCCCGTGCACTTGATCTACGGCGTGAGCAATGACGTGGATGTGGTGCAAGTGGACACCTTGCAGGCCATGGCCGCACGCATCGACAACTTCACCTACAGCGTCTGCGTCGCCAACCCGGACAGCACGCACCCGCTCAAGGGGTACGTCACTCAGCACATTGCGCCCGCGCACCTGAACGAAGGGGAGGTGGACGTTTACCTGTGTGGTCCGCCGCCGATGGTCGAAGCCGTCAGCCGCTACCTGCGCGAACACGCCATTGAGCCTGCGAACTTCTACTACGAGAAATTCGCCGCCAGCGCCTGAGCGTCCTTCTTCACGGCCAATCGCTGGTTCAGCGGGCTTGTTTAATCGCGACGCGGTGTGCGGTTCGTTTGCCGGATCGCCCACCGACTTTTACCGAGGTCAGGACCATGAATATGCGTTTTCAACACAAGGTTGCCGTTGTCACGGGCGCCGCCCAAGGCATCGGTCGGCGTGTGGCCGAGCGCCTGGGGCAAGAGGGCGCGCAACTGGTGCTGGTCGACCGTTCGCCGCTGGTGCATGAACGGGGTGATGCCGGGGCCCGAGAGACTGACGTGTTGACCCTGACCGCCGACCTTGAACAATTCGCTGAATGCCAGCGGGTGATGGCGGCGGCAGTCGAACGTTTCGGGCGTCTGGACATCCTGATCAACAACGTCGGCGGCACCATTTGGGCCAAACCGTTCGAGCACTATCAGGCCTCTGAAATCGAGGCTGAAGTGCGCCGTTCGTTGTTCCCGACCTTGTGGTGCTGCCATGCCGCCTTGCCGCAGATGCTTGAACAGGGCGCAGGCGCCATCGTCAACGTGTCTTCCATTGCCACCCGCAGCATCAATCGCGTGCCCTACGGCGCTGCCAAGGGCGGGGTGAACGCCCTCACGGCATGCCTGGCGTTTGAAACGGCCGAGCGCGGGATTCGGGTCAACGCCACCGCGCCGGGCGGAACCGAGGCACCGCCACGGCGAATCCCGCGAAACGCCACCGTGCAGACCGAACAGGAAAAAATCTGGTACCAGCAAATCGTCGATCAAACCCTCAGCAGCAGCCAAATGAAGCGCTACGGCACGATGGATGAGCAAGCGGGCGCGATTTTGTTCCTGGCCAGCGACGACGCCGCGTACATCACCGGCGTGACCTTGCCCGTCGGCGGCGGCGATCAGGGCTAGACGGGTGTGTACCGGTCCGTCAGCAGTGTCAGGCGCCGCCAGGGCCTGGCCCTCTTTAACTCACGCAACAGAGAACCCTGAAATGAGCCAAGTCCTGATCGAACGTGTGTCGGCCGTTATCGTCGACCTGCCCACCATACGCCCGCACACATTGGCCATGCACACCCTGCATCAGCAGACGCTGGTCGTGATCCGCGTGCAGTGCAGCGATGCCATCGAAGGCATCGGTGAGTCGACCACCATCGGTGGCCTGGCCTATGGCAACGAAAGCCCGGAGAGCATCAAGCAGAACATCGACAGTCATTTGGCCCCGTTGTTGGTAGGCCAGGACGCGGCCAACATCAACGCGGCGATGCTGCGCCTGGACAAGGTGGTCAAAGGCAACACGTTCGCCAAATCCGGGCTGGAAAGCGCGCTGCTCGATGCCCAGGGCAAGCGCATGGGGCTGGCGGTGAGTGAGTTACTGGGCGGGCGCGTGCGCGACAGCCTTGAGGTGGCCTGGACCTTGGCCAGTGGCGACACAGGGCGCGATATCGCCGAAGCGCAGCACATGCTCGACCTGCGCCGTCACCGGATTTTCAAGCTCAAGATCGGCGCCAATCCGGTGGAACAGGACCTCAAGCACGTGATCGCCATCAAGCACGCGCTGGGCGACCGCGCCAGTGTGCGGGTGGACGTGAATCAGTCGTGGGACGAATCCCGGGCCATTCGCGCTTGCCAAGTGCTGGGCAACAACGGCATCGACCTGATCGAACAGCCCATTGCGCGCATCAACCGCGCCGGGCAAGTGCGCCTGAACCAGCGCAGCCCGGCGCCGATCATGGCGGACGAATCGATCGAAAGCGTCGAAGACGCCTTTAGCCTCGCTGCTGACGGCGCGGCGAGCATCTTCGCCCTGAAAATCGCGAAAAACGGCGGCCCGCGTGCGGTGTTGCGCACGGCGGCGATTGCCGAAGCGGCGGGCATTGCGCTGTACGGCGGCACCATGCTCGAAGGGGCCATCGGCACCCTGGCCTCGGCCCACGCCTTTTTGACCCTGCGGCAGCTGAGCTGGGGCACGGAGTTGTTCGGCCCCTTGCTGCTCACCGAAGACATCGTCACCGAACCGCCGGTTTATCGCGATTTTGCCTTGCACGTTCCCCGCACGCCGGGCCTTGGCCTGAGCCTCGATGAAGAGCGCCTGGCGTTCTTTACCCGTCACTGACCCAGAGGAGCCGCACATGTTGTTCCACGTAAAGATGACCGTAAAACTGCCGGCGGACATGGACCCGGCCAAAGCCGCAACCCTTAAGGCCGATGAGAAAGCACTGGCCGGGCGCCTGATGCGTGAAGGCACGTGGCGTCACTTGTGGCGCATCGCCGGGCACTACGCCAACTACAGCGTATTTGACGTAGAGAGTGTGCAGGCGCTGCACGACACCTTGATGCGCCTACCGCTGTTTCCCTACATGGACATTGAGGTGACGCCGCTGTGTCGGCACCCGTCTTCGATCCGCGAAGACGACCGTTGATTACGCCCATAACAAAAAAATGAGGTAACACCCATGACCGTTAACGTCAGCCACACTGCCGAGATTCAGCGCTTGTTCAACGAAGCGGCGGGTCTCAACAACGACCAGGGCAACCCGCGCGTCAAAGCCATCCTGTTGCGCATCATCAACGACCTGGCCAAGGTCATTGAAGACCTGGACATCACCGACAACGAGTTCTGGTTCGCCGTGGACTACCTCAACCGTCTGGGCGGACGCAATGAAGCGGGCCTGCTGGTGCCGGGGTTGGGCCTGGAGCACTTTCTCGATGTCTTGCAAGATGCCAAAGACGCTGAAGCAGGCCTGACCGGTGGCACACCGCGCACCATCGAAGGCCCGTTGTATGTGGCGGGTGCGCCCATGGGCGAGGGCGAAGTGCGCATGGACGACGGCAGTGAACTGGATCACGCCACGGTGATGTTTCTGGAAGGCGTGGTGCGCGACAACCAAGGCCGTGCGGTGGCCGGGGCGGTGGTCGACCTGTGGCATGCCAATACCCAGGGTAACTACTCTTACTTCGACAAGAGTCAGACGCCGTACAACTTGCGTCGACGCATCGTCACCGACGCCGAAGGCCGTTACCGCGCCCGCAGCATCGTGCCCAGCGGGTACGGCTGTGCACCCGACGGCCCGACTCAAGAGTGCCTGAACATGCTGGGTCGCCACGGTCAGCGCCCGGCGCATATTCATTTCTTCATCTCGGCGCCGGGTCATCGGCACTTGACCACACAGATCAATTTGTCGGGTGAAGCCTACCTCTGGGATGACTTCGCCTATGCCACCCGAGAGGGGCTGGTGGGGGACATTACCTTCGTCGAAAACCCGACCGCGGCCCGTGAGCGAGGCGTGCAGGGTGCGCGCTTCGCTGAATTGACATTCGATTTTCAGTTGCTACAGGCACCGCACGTTGACGCCGAGCAGCGCAGCCAGCGCCCTCGCGCCTTGCAACAGGCCTGATCCGGCCAGTGGGCAGCCCCCGAAGTTGCCCACTGCGCCTGCTGCGAGGCGCCATGACCAGCGTGATTAACGTACGGGCCCGGTGCGCTGCCTGATCAGGTTTGTGTGTCCGATTATCGAACCCGTAGTCGTTTATCGCCTGGATGGCAGGCGCCCCGAGCGTACTTTTTATCCACCTGACGCCTTGCTGCGTCCTGGACACCATCGAGATCACCATGGCTGAGATTCTTTCCCTGCGCGAAGCCGTCGAGCGCTTTGTGAATGATGGCGACACCCTTGCGCTTGAAGGGTTTACCCACCTGATTCCGACTGCCGCCTCTCACGAGATCATCCGTCAAGGCAAGAAAAACCTGACGTTGATTCGCATGACGCCTGATCTGGTCTACGACTTGCTGATTGGCGCCGGTTGCGCCAAAAAACTGATTTTTTCATGGGGCGGAAACCCTGGCGTCGGCTCTCTGCATCGGCTGCGTGATGCCGTTGAAAAAGGCTGGCCGCAGCCACTGGAAATCAGCGAGCACAGCCACGCGGCCATGGCCAATGCGTATGTAGCAGGTGCGTCAAACCTGCCGTTTGCGGTGCTGCGTGGTTATCAGGGGTCGGATTTGGTGAAGGTCAATCCCGACATCAAATTTATCCAGTGCCCCTACACCGGCGAGCAATTGGCCACCGTTCCGAGCGTGCGTCCGCAGGTGAGCGTGATCCACGCCCAGAAAGCCGACCGCAAAGGCAACGTACTGATTCAAGGCATCCTCGGTGTCCAAAAAGAAGCGGCCCTGGCGGCCAGGCGTTGCATTGTGACGGTTGAAGAAATCGTGGAGGACCTGCACGCGCCAATGAATGCCTGTGTCTTGCCAGGCTGGGCGCTGAGTGCGGTCTGCGTGGTGCCAGGAGGCGCTCACCCGTCTTACGCCCACGGGTATTACGAGCGTGACAATCGCTTCTATCAGGCATGGGACGCTATCGCCCGCGACCGTGAGACGTTTACTGCCTGGATCAATGAATACATCCGTGGCACTGAAAATTTTGAACAGTTTCAGGCGAAAGTAACCGCAGGGGCCAAGTGATGAATGACTTCAATACCAACGAAATGATGACCGTTGCGGCGGCCCGTCATCTGGGTAATGGCAGTGTGTGTTTTGTCGGCATTGGCTTGCCTTCGAAGGCGGCCAATCTGGCACGTTTGACCCACGCCCCCGAGGTCGTGCTGATTTACGAATCCGGCCCGATCGGCGCGAAACCCACCGTGCTGCCGCTGTCCATCGGGGACGGCGAGCTGGCCGAAACCGCTGACACGGTCGTGCCCACCGGTGAGATCTTCCGTTACTGGCTGCAAGGCGGGCGCATCGATGTGGGGTTTCTCGGTGCCGCTCAAGTCGACAAGTTCGGCAATATCAACACCACGGTTATTGGCGACTATCACCAGCCCCGCGTGCGTTTGCCTGGGGCCGGGGGCGCGCCGGAAATCGCGGGCAGCGCCAAAAAGGTGTTGATCATGCTCAAACAGGGGCACCGCACCTTCGTCGAGAAGCTTGCGTTCATCACCTCCGTGGGGCATGGCGAAGGGGGGGATCACCGCACGCGACTCGGGTTGCCGGGCCAGGGGCCGGTGGCGATCATCACCGACCTGTGCATCATGGAGCCGGAAGCGGGCAGCCACGAATTTATCGTCACGTCGCTGCACCCGGGCGTGACCCGCGAACAGGTGATTGACAGCACCGGTTGGCCGGTGCGCTTTGCCACCGAGGTGGCCACCACGCGGGCGCCCACGGTTGAAGAACTGGCCGCACTGCGTGACCTTGAAGCCCGCACTGCCGCTGCCCACGGGCAGCAGGGCGGTGAGGAATGAGCCGCGAGGTGTTCATTTGTGACGCCATTCGCACGCCGATTGGTCGCTTGAATGGTGGGCTGGCCCCGGTGCGGGCGGATGACCTGGCGGCCATCCCGTTACGCGCCTTGATGCAGCGCAACCCGCAGGTGGATTGGTCGGCGGTGGACGAAGTGTTCATGGGCTGTGCGAACCAGTCGGGTGAAGATAACCGCAACGTGGCGCGCATGGCGCTGCTGCTCGCCGGCCTGCCTGCCAGCGTGCCGGGCGTCACCCTCAATCGGTTGTGTGCCTCGGGCATGGAAGCGGTGGGGGCTGCGTTCCGCGCCATTGCCAGTGGTGAAATGACGCTGGCCATCGCGGCCGGGGTCGAGTCCATGACCCGTGCCCCCTATGTGATGGGCAAGGCCGACAGCGCCTTTGGGCGTACACAACGACTCGAAGACACCACGTTGGGCTGGCGCTTCGTCAATCCGGCCCTGCGGGCCGAGTATGGCGTGGACAGCATGCCGGTCACGGGCGATAACGTGGCCCACGCATACGCTATCAGCCGCGCCGACCAGGACGCCTTCGCCCTGCGCAGCCAGCAACGTGCCGCCCAGGCCAGCGCGGCGGGCTATTTTGCCGAAGAAATCGTGCCGGTGGTCATCCCGGGCAAACACGGCGAGACGGTTATTGAAGCCGATGAGCACCCGCGCGCCGGGTCAACCCTTACTGCACTGGAAACGCTCAAGCCGGTCAACGGCCCGGGGCAAACGGTCACGGCGGGCAATGCGTCGGGCCTAAACGATGGTGCCTGCGCCATGGTGCTGGCGTCGGCCGACGCGGTGGCCAAGTATGGGTTGACGCCACGTGCCAAAGTGCTGGGCATGGCCAGTGGTGGGGTGCTGCCGCGCATCATGGGCGTCGGGCCATTACCTGCGGTGCGCACCTTATTGACGCGTCTTGGATTGGGCATTCACGACTTCGACGTGATTGAGCTCAATGAAGCGTTTGCAGCTCAAAGCCTGGCCGTGACCCGTGCCTGGGGGTTGGCTGACGACGATGCGCGGGTCAACCCGAACGGTGGCGCGATTGCCCTCGGTCACCCGCTGGGCATGAGCGGGAATCGTTTGGTGCTGACGGCGGTGCACCATCTGCATAAATACGGCGGCAAATATGGGCTGGCAACGATGTGTGTGGGGGTCGGCCAAGGGCTGGCGTTGGCCGTAGAACGCGTGTGAGCTGCCGGTTCGAGTCCCTGGAACGGCAGTCGTCGTCGAAAATTCCTCCCTTCTGGAGTGCTGTATGTCTGAAGCAAACCGGGTCAACGGCCCACTCAATTACCGCCTTGAAGGTCCGCAAGACGCCCCGGTGTTGGTGTTGTCCAACTCGTTGGGCACTGACCTGCACATGTGGGAGGCGCAAATGGCAGCGTTCACCGGGCATTTCAGGGTGTTGCGCTACGACACCCGTGGGCACGGTCAATCGCGGGTGACGCAGGGCCCTTACAGCATCGAGCAGAATGGCCATGATGTGGTGGCATTGCTGGACGCGCTGCAGATTGAGCGGGCATTTTTTTGCGGCCTCAGCATGGGGGGCTTGATTGGCCAGTGGCTGGCGATCCATGCACCGCAGCGTTTGCACCGCGTGGTGCTGTGCAATACCGCCGCGAAGATCGGCAGCCCCGATGGGTGGAATCCGCGTATCGAAACCGTTGTGCGTGAAGGCGCGGCGGCCATGCGCGGGCTGCGTGACGGTTCGGTGGCCCGCTGGTTTACCCCTGAATTCGCCTTGGCCCACCCCGATCGGGTTGAGCGCATTGTCGACATGCTGGCCCACACCTCGCCCCAGGGTTATGCCGCCAACTGTGCTGCCGTGCGCGATGCCGACTTCCGCGAGCACGTGGGTCGTATTGAGGTGCCGGTGTTGATCGTGTGCGGTTCGCAGGATGCCGTCACCACTGTGGAGGACGGGCGGTTTATGGCTGAGCGTATACGCGGTGCCGCGTGCGAGGTGCTGCACGCGGCCCATCTGTCAAACGTTGAGGACGCTGCGCTGTTCACCCGTCACGTACTGGGCTTTTTGCGGGCCGGGGTGGTTGGGTAGCGCGCCACCTGCCGTGAACACCTTACCCCGTGGCCCGGATGACCCTCGGTGCTGTCCGAGTGTTGAAAGTGTCGAGATCTTTACGTGGAACGGACGGGGGCTTTGAATTGAAGCAAAGCTCAATACGCACAAAGGCGCCGCGTTGCCTTTACCGGCTGGGCGGCGTCTGTGCGAGTCGGGGGGGCTGTCAATCAGCGGGTCGGTGCGTTATCCAGCGCTTCGCGCAATGCCGTGGCGGTGGTAAAGGCCTGCTGTGACACCAGTTTTCCGTTGTCCAGCTGCAACAACAGGATTTGCTCTTTGGCGCCGGGGTATTGGTCGGCAATTTTGCCGTCACGGTCCAGCACGACGCGGTAGTTGTATCCCTTCATGGAGGGAATGGCGAACAGCTTGCCGATCAGCGAGGGCATCCCGTGGACATCGGCAAGAAACACCGCATGGCGGGCTTCCAGGTAACCTTTTGGCTGGTCTTCAATCGCCGCCTTGACCATTTGAGCGGCCTTCATGTCGCGCGCGACCAACAGGATCCGGGTGTTCTGGTCGAGGGTATAAGGCTGGTCGAACTGGTCATTAAGCGTCCACGGCGTCAATGTATCGCCCACATTGGCTGCCTGAGCCAGCAGGGTTGCCGCACTCAATAACAACGCAAGTACAATTTTCACCGTTCAATCCCTCTGTCATGACTGTTGATTCAGGTCGCTAACGGCGGATGGCCATTAGTCGTAGCGCGGCATGTTAGCCCGCGAGCTGCATGAGTAGAACCTGTATGGTCATGCGGTTGTCTCAAAGTATGACAAAGGTTGCACGGTTATCCGGCGTCAAGTCAGGCACAAATTGTGCGGCTGGCTTATCATCGGCGGCGTTTCACCGATCAATGGCAGTAATCAGAGTAACGGCGTAATGACTGACTGGCTTCAACACGATGGCGCGATGGCTGAGCGAATCAGAACGCATGATTGGGCCAGTACGCCGCTCGGGCCGTTGACCGAGTGGCCGGATGTGTTGAAAACCAGCGTAGCCTTGATGCTGGATTCGCATTTTCCGCAGTGCATCGTGTGGGGCGCATGCCTGATTACCCTGTACAACGACGGGTTCGTGCCCATTTTGGGCAGCAAGCCAGAAGCGCTCGGGCGGGCGTTCAGTGATATTTGGAAAGAAGCCTGGCCTGATATCAGTCCCATTGCCGACCTGGCTTTTGCCGGTAAAGCGACGTATATCGAAAATTTCCCTGTCGTGATTCATCGCAGCCAGCGCCCTGAGCTGGCCTATTTCACCTTCTGCTACAGCCCGATACGCGATTCGGCCGGCAAGGTGGTCGGCATGCTCGACACCGTGACCGAGACCACAACGACGGTGTACATGACCCAGCGTCTGTCGGTACTCGACGCGATCAGCCATGCCGTGGTCAATGCCCATGACCCGCAGGAAATTCTCGCCATCACCATGAGCACACTCGCAGATGCTTTGCGCGTGACCCACTGTGCCTACGCGGATATGGAAGCGGACGAGGACACGTTTTTCATTCGCGATAACTGGCTGGCAGACGGCGCGACCCGCCTGGTGGGCCAATACAGCCTGAGTGAATTCGGCCAGCACGCGGTGTCTCGTTTGAAAGCGGGCAAGCCGCTGGTGATCAACGATGCGCAGGCAGAACTGCCGGCACACGCTGCCGCCAGTTTCACCGCGCTGGGCGTCAAGGCCACCCTCTGCCTGCCGTTGATCAAGGGCGGACGCCTGACTGCGCTGATGGCCATACACGACACCTCGCCGCGACTGTGGTCGCCCCAGGACGTGGCCTTGCTGCGTGAAGTCACGGAGCGTTCGTGGGCGCACATTGAGCGCGCGCGGGCTGATGCGGCGGTGCGTGCAGGCCTGGCTGAGCTGGCACAGCTCAACACCACCCTCGAAGAACGCGTCCAGGAGCGCAGCGCCCGCTTGCTGCACATCGAGGCGGCGCTGCATCAGTCGCAAAAGCTCGAAGCCATCGGTCAGCTCACCGGCGGTGTGGCCCACGATTTCAACAATCTGCTGACCATCATTCGTTCGTCGGTGGATTTTCTGCGCATGCCGAACCTGTCGGATGTGCGCCGTGAGCGCTATGTCAATGCCGTCTCGGATACGGTTGAGCGGGCGAGCAAATTGACCGGACAGTTGCTGGCGTTTGCCCGGCGCCAGCCGCTCAACCCGCAGGTGTTCGAGATCGGCCAACGCATCCGTGACATCGGTGACATGCTGGAGACCATCACCGGGGCCAGAATCAACGTCGTGGTCCAATTGCCGCCCGAGACCTGCTATGTGCGCGCCGATGCCAGCCAGTTCGAGACGGCGTTAATCAATATGGCGCTTAACGCACGGGATGCCATGGAGGGGCAGGGCACGCTCCTGTTGCGGCTCAATGACACCACCACCTTGCCCGCGATCCGGGGGCATGCAGGCTGCGACGAGCCCTTCGTGGCCATTTCGCTGACCGACACCGGCATCGGGATTTCCTCGCGCATGCTGACGCAGATTTTCGAGCCCTTTTTCACCACCAAGGAAGTAGGTAAAGGCACGGGGCTGGGGCTGTCGCAAGTGTTCGGGTTTGCCAAGCAGTCCGGCGGTAATGTGGACGTGGCCAGTGTCCTCGGTCAGGGCTCGGTCTTCACCCTGTACCTGCCGCGAGCCAGCGCGCAGGCGCTGACGGACGATGCATCCGGCGTGTGCGCGCCTGCCTGCCTCGACCCTGAAGCCGATAAGCCGCGCGTGTTGCTTGTGGAAGATAACCTTGAGGTCGGTCGATTTGCCCAGCAGATCATGCAGGACCTGGGTTATGAGACGGCCTGGGCCACCCATGCCGAAGAGGCCCTGCACATGATCGGGCCGCAGGCCATGGCGTTTGATGCGGTTTTTTCGGATGTGGTCATGCCGGGCATGACGGGTGTAGTAATGGCTAGGGAGATGCGCAGGCGCCGCCCCGATTTGCCGATCATTCTGGCCTCTGGCTACAGCGAAGAACTGGCGTTTGACGGTTACGATGGCTTCGAGTTCCTGCCTAAACCTTACTCAGTCGAGCAGATTTCGCAGATTTTAGAAAAAATCACCCACAAGCGTTGAGGTCTGTTTTTCTGCTCGGCAGAGTGTCTGAAATACCCTTCAAACTTGTAATCCCTATCTCCATCCGTTATAGCTAAAAAGGCATTCATAACCAAAAGAGGCTAATAAGCCCCCATGCATGAGACCACACGTATCTTTGACCCTTTCGGCCTTCCGCCTGCGCAACGCAGTGACGGAACCAGGCCGATCCAGCTGCACACCCTGCCTGTTTTAGTGGCCACGTTCTGCCAGACCCTGGCGACGCGTTTTCATTTGCCCCCCACGTCGCTGCGAGACGCTTTAGTCACTCGCCCGCGCAGCCGCGCAGTGCCTCCCCCTTCCGTTTGATGCCTGATCGCCGCCGTCTCGCCACGCGCTTGGAGCGTGTTTGCGCGAGGGTTTTTCACTGATTCAGCGTTCAATCTGTTGAGGGAATTCGATGTCTACTCGTGTTGCAATTATTGGCGCAGGCCCGTCGGGTCTGGCGCAACTGCGTGCCTTTCAGTCAGCCCATGCAAAGGGGGCGGCCATGCCGGATGTGGTGTGTTTCGAAAAGCAGGCCGACTGGGGCGGCATGTGGAACTACACCTGGCGCACCGGCCTGGACGAGCACGGCGAACCGGTGCACGGCAGCATGTACCGTTACCTTTGGTCCAATGGCCCCAAGGAGTGCCTGGAGTTCGCGGACTACAGTTTCGATGAGCACTTCGGTCGCCCCATTTCTTCGTATCCGCCTCGTGAAGTGCTGTGGGATTACATTCAGGGCCGGGTCAAAAAGGCCGGGGTGCGCGATTACATTCGTTTCAATACGGCGGTCAAACAGGTCACGTTTGACCCCGTATCGCGGCAATTCACTCTGACCGCCTACGACTACGCCAACGGGCGAAGCACGACCGATACATTTGATTTCGTGATCGTGGCCAGCGGGCATTTCTCCACGCCGCAGGTGCCTGCGTTTGCCGGGTTCGAGCGTTTTTCCGGGCGCATTTTGCATGCCCATGACTTTCGCGAAGCGACGGAATTTCAGGGCAAGGATCTGCTGATCGTGGGTAGCAGCTATTCGGCCGAAGACATCGGCTCCCAATGTTACAAATACGGCGCGCGCTCAATTACCAGCACCTACCGCACACAGCCAATGGGGTACACATGGCCCAAGGGGTGGGAAGAGCGTCCGCTGCTGAACAGGGTTGAGGGTGACATCGCGTATTTTGCCGATGGGTCGAGCAAGCGGGTGGACGCCATCATCCTGTGCACCGGCTATCAGCATCACTTTGCGTTTCTGCCGGATGAGCTGGCCCTCAAAACCGGTAATCGCCTGTGGCCGCTGGGGTTGTACAAAGGCGTGATCTGGGAGCACAACCCGCAGTTGATTTACCTCGGTATGCAAGACCTGTGGTACAGCTTCAACCTGTTTGATGCCCAGGCCTGGTTTGTGCGCGATTACATCCTGGGTCGCATCAAACTGCCTGAACAGTCCGAGATGCAGGCCGACAGTGCCGCGTGGCGCGAGCAGGAAGAGGGGTTGCAGTCCACCGCTTCGATGTACGAGTTCCAGGGTCGTTACATCAAGCACCTGATCGAACACACGGATTACCCGTCCTTTGATATCGACGCGGTCAATCAGATCTTCCTCAAATGGAAAACTGACAAGAAGCGCGACATCATGGGCTATCGCGACAAATCCTACCGTTCGGTCATGACCGGCACGTTAGCGGTGCCGCATCACACGCGCTGGTTGCAGGCGCTGGATGACTCGATGGAAGAATATTTGCGCGAAACGGCGGGCAAGGGGGACGTCAATGCGCTGCGCCAGCGTTAATCTGAGCCGGTGAACGGCCCAGCCTCTGGCGCGTGACCGTGGCCAGAGGCGGCTTAGCCTTTCTTTTTTTGCAGGTTTTTCAGGCGGGCACTGGCGCGTTGCACGGCGGCCATTTTCTCCGGGCGCTTCATGCGCCGCCACGTTCTGATGTCTTCTTTGCTGCGCCCGCAACTCACGCATAAATCCCCGCTGAGCTTGCAGGTGGCCACGCACGGGTTTTCGATGTCTTTGGCCACGTTTTACTTGCGACCTGCGCCCTTGCGCGCAAGACGTTGCGGCCAGTGCCCGGCGTCGGTGCGCTGGCATTCTTCCTCGGAATCGAAGTACACATGGGTGGCCACGTTACGCAGGTTGACATTGGCTTTGTCGAACGCCTTTTCGGTCAGCTCGACCATGTAACCGGCTTCGCCATCGGCCAAGGCAAAGTCCTTGTTGTTTTGCGTATCGAACACCCAAACCACTTTGAGACTGGCAGGAAATGCGTCGTAGTCGACCGCGTGAGTCAGCCAGACAAACCCGTCGATTTGATGTTTGGCGATTTCGCAAGCCTCGGTCAGGGCTTTCACCAGGCGGCGTTCGATTTGGGCCTGATTGCGTTTGTTCAGTGACATGAATCTTCCTGTGGGCTGGCAGTGCGCAAAAGCCGGCCATCATACGCCAAGCCTTGCGCGGCCGGGCCGTTGATTGCGCCCGTGTGTGCGAGCGGGGCGGCAAATCGTGGGCAACCCCTTGTCGCAAACGATTCAGCTGCCTGAAAAAACCGCAAAAGATGCGTTTTCGCCCAAAGGGCCACCTGAGGTAGAATGTCGCGGTTTTGAGGCTGGCCACCCGGAATACTCATGTTCACGCAGTTCCCCGGAAGGAACCGCGAGGCGGTCGGATGCAAGGGAATAGCGAAACGGTTGGTGGTTGCGAAGGAGCTGGGCGGAGGCAATTCGTTCAAGCCGTGGCCATCAATAGCTGACACTTATCATCAATGTCACCCAAGTCGCTGAAGCCAATAATTAATAAGAGATCAGCACCCAAGGTACATAAACGTGAGGTCTATAGTTGTGCATAGGCCTTTATCCATCTATCCGTTCAAGGCCTGAGGGCTCGATTGCAGGCGATCAGCCTGTGGTGAGCCGGTATTGCTCATGAACCGCGTGCCGGGTAGATGATGTTTTATCTTAGGTACTACAACATGTTAAAAAAAATGAACAAGGGGCTACTGGGCCTCGCGCTGAGCATGGGGTTGACCTCCGTGCAGGCAGCCGAGACCAAACACGTTGATGTCTTGCTGATTGGCGGCGGCATCATGAGCACCACATTGGGCGTGTGGCTCAATGAGCTGGAACCGAACACCTCGATGCAGATGATCGAGCGTCTGGACGGTGTGGCGCTGGAAAGCTCCAATGGCTGGAACAACGCAGGTACGGGTCACTCGGCACTGGCCGAACTGAACTACACCCCGGAAGACAAGAACGGCAACGTCGAAATCCCGAAAGCCATTGAAATCAATGAAGCGTTCCAGATTTCCCGTCAGTTCTGGTCCTGGCAGGTCAAGAATGGCGTGCTGAAGAACCCGCGTTCGTTCATCAACTCCACGCCGCACATGAGCTTTGTGTGGGGCGATGACAACATCAAGTTCCTGAAAAAACGCTACGACGCACTGCAGGCGAGCCCGCTGTTCGCTGGCATGCAGTACTCCGAAGACCCGGACCAGATCAAAAAATGGGTCCCGCTGATGATGGAAGGGCGTGACCCGAACCAGAAGATCGCCGCCACCTGGTCGCCGATCGGTACGGACGTGAACTTCGGCGAAATCACTCGTCAGTTCGCCGCTCACCTGCAAGCCCAGCCTAACTTCTCGCTGAGCCTGTCGAGCGAAGTCAAAGACATCAAGCGCAATGAAGATGGCAGCTGGCGCGTGGTGTACAAAAACCTGAAGGACGGCACCGAGTCCCAGACCGATGCCAAGTTCGTGTTCATTGGCGCGGGCGGCGGTGCGCTGCACTTGCTGCAGAAGTCCGGCATTCCTGAAGCTCAGGAATACGCAGGCTTCCCGGTAGGCGGCTCGTTCCTGGTGACCGAGAACCCGACGGTGGCCGAGCAACACTTGGCCAAGGCCTACGGCAAAGCGTCGGTTGGCGCGCCACCGATGTCGGTGCCTCACCTGGACACCCGCGTGCTGGACGGCAAGCGTGTGATCCTGTTTGGCCCATTCGCGACGTTCTCGACCAAGTTCCTGAAAGAAGGTTCTTACTTCGACCTGTTGACCAGCACCACCACCCATAACTTCTGGCCAATGACCAAAGTCGGTATCGAACAATACCCCTTGGTTGAATACCTGGCCGGTCAGTTGATGCTGTCGGACGAAGACCGTTTCAACGCGTTGAAAGAGTACTTCCCGAATGCCAAGTCTGAAGACTGGCGTCTGTGGCAGGCCGGCCAGCGCGTGCAGATCATCAAGCGTGACGAAGAGAAGGGCGGCGTGCTGAAACTGGGCACCGAAATCGTCAGCGCCAAAGATGGCAGCATTGCAGGCCTGCTCGGCGCTTCGCCGGGTGCCTCCACTGCGGCACCGATCATGCTGACCGTGCTCGAAACCGTGTTCAAGGACAAGGTGGCCTCGCCTGAGTGGCAAGCCAAGCTGCACCAGATCGTACCGAGCTATGGCACCAAGCTGAACGGTTCGCCAGAGCGCGTTGCGCAGGAATGGGCCTACACGGCTGAAACCCTGCAACTGACGCCTCCACCGGCAATCCCGGCAGCCTCGGCTGCTCAGCAAGCTCCAGCTCAAGCGCCGGCACAGCCAGCGCCAAGCAACCCGGCCGCTGATATGGCCCTGTAAATAAGCGGCCCCGACCCACACTGTTGGGCGGGGCCACTTTCAGTTGTGACGCTTGACGCCCTTCGATACTACGCCCGCTGAATGAGTGGACGCCGATTCACGGCGTACCGAACAGGGCGGTCCAGTAAATCCCCGCATCACTTTTCGGATCGACCGCATAGGCCGCGCCCAGCGCCTGAAACTGCGGATTCATCACGTTCGCGCAATGCCCGGGGCTGGCCAGCCAGCCATCAACCACCTTGTTCGGCGTGTCTTGCCCGGCGGCAATCGTTTCCCCGATCCATTGCGCGCTATAGCCCGCCAGTTCTGCACGGTCCCCAGGCGTTTTGCCATCGCGGTTCATGTGATCAAAATAATTGGTATTGGCCATGTCACGTGTGTGGCTTTCAGCGGCGATGGCCAGTGTGGCGTCCCAGGTCAACGGGGCGGCTGCGGCAAACGCCTGCGTGCCGCATTGGCGCGGTTGGGCGCGGGCGGTATTGATCAGCGCCAGTACCTTCTGGCCCTCGGTTTGCCAATCTCCCAGGCGACCGGTCAACAAGGGCCGTGCCAGCACGATGCGCCACTCACGCTGGTTGCGGCTGACACCGATGTCCACGAATTGCGGGTCGAGAACCACCTTGCAGAAGCTCTCTTGAACGGCTTGCATCGCGGCCTGTGCATCACGCGGGCCTGACAGGCTAATGGCCTGCACATTGACCAGCGGATACGCATTGCTGGCCAGCGCTTGCTGCAGGTCGCCAAAGTTGCCGGAAGGCAAGATCAGGCGCGCATCAGCGGTCAGTGGCGGCAGTTCCTGGGAGACCTGCCCCGCGCACTTGTGAGGCTGGCTGCGATAGGTATTGATCGACTCGACGAGTTGCGACTCTTCGCTGGCCACGGCCGAGCAAGCCACGAGCCAGGCGCAGGTGAAAGCGGCCAGACGGGTGAAGGTGACGGGAACGCGCATGCAGGTTTCCTCTGAACGGACTGCGCACATGATGCGTTATTTCACCCCCCGTTTGGCAACGGCCTGTCAGCGCGTGCGTTCGGCCACGAAGGCGCGTGCCTTGGCGGTGAGCTGGTCGATTTGACGGTCACGCTTTTTTTCGGCGTCGATCATGGCTTTTTTGCCGTGACGGTTGAGCAGGTAGGTGTGGATCTGCCGCACTTCGGTGGAGCTGTAGACCGCCGACACATCCAGCACGGCCATCAGCCCGTCGGTGCCGTGGTCGCGGGTGTTCATCACCACCTGCGGTCCGCGAGCGCCTATGACCTGAAAGCCCAGTGCTTCAAATGGCGCCACGTTGCGCACGCTGCAGGTGAGTTCGGTGTGGGGGTAGCGGCGGATGACTTCCTGCACCATCGCCCGGGTGACGTCCGGGGTATTGGCGGCCATGTAGGCGATACCGCAGGCCTGAGGGTCGTCCTTTACGGGCAGATACAGGACAAACCCGGTCACGCTGTCCGGCGCCTGCTCGTCCGTGGCGACGATCAGTTCAACGGCAATTCCTTTGGTGCCGTCCAGCGCCTCCAGATACAAATGCACTTCGAAGCCGATGGCGTACTGATAGATGTTGTAGAGCAGGTTGCTGGGCGTGATTTCCATCATGCTCAGCTCGGTGAGCTGGTCCACCACCCGTTGCAAAATCTGGCTGCTGATGGGTTCGCTGACCGGTGTATCAAAATGAGTAAGAAGCGTCATGGGCCTTTTCTGCAGGTCTGTGCGTGAGGGTAGGTCGGGGGCCGGCGGCTCAGCGCTGGCTCAGCCAGTAGTCATGCAAAGCGCGGGCGGCGGGGGCCAGCTCGCTTACCTGGTGCTGATGCGCGGCGACGTCCAGATCGGCCGGCAGTTCAAAGTTGTCCTGTTCGGAGCAGTCAGAAATAGCACTCAGCAACCCCGCCTGAATGGCTGGCAAGGGTGTCCAGTGGGCAATGGCGACACCGCGCAGGTACCCGAAACACCATTCTTCTGCCAGTGTCACGGTTTGACCCTGATGCTCGGTCTGTTCGAAGCGCGGCAAAAATGCCTGACTGTCGTGCGCCAGTTGGCGAGCCAGCGTGTTGAGGTGCCGCACGCACAGGTCAATGAACTGTCGGGCCTCTTCCGGGGTTTCCCACTCAGGGTTTTGCCCCCCCCAAATCGCCGGGAACCACTCGGCAATGTCCACCGGCGCCGGGCCAGAAACCAGTGCCGTGAAGTAGCCGTCGAGTTCGCTCGGGTTGAGGACAGAATGGTCGTCGCCGTATTTCAGCAGCGTGTCTTCAAGCGAGGTGAAGTCGGCAGCGTTCAAAGGTTGGGTGTTCATGGACGGTTTCCTGTAGCGGGCGCTTTGGGCTGCGCGCTGAATAAATTGCGCAGAATCCCGTTTGACGCGGTGTGTGACCCGGGCGCGGGCTCAATGAATCAATCGACTTTAACGATCGACGCCAATTCGTAGTATTTAAATTTGGCTTTGGCCAAGGCTTTTTTGGCTTCTTGCTCGGCATCAAACCGGCTCAGGGATTTTGAGTCATGAATGAACTGGGTCACTTCGCCGTCGTATTCCTTGCTGACGTTCATGGTGACGCGCAACACGGGGCCTCTGCGTTTCACGGGAGCTCGGTCCGCAGCCTTGACGGGGGCGGGTGCGACGGGAGGCAGTTCAGGTTCAGGCTGGGGGGCCGGGGCGGGAGTGGGTGTATCAAGGCCGAGCGCTCTGCGCATTTCGTCCTCGGTGAATCCGGTGCTCATGGTGTGACTCTATTGATGTGAAACACGGGCTTATATTTCAGGCCTCTGGTCAAGGCAAGCGAATTCTTCCGGGAATGCCGAAAAACCGGTTATTGGGCCCACGGCATCGCCCACCGATTCAGGTATCGCGCAGCAGGTCGTGACCGTCGAGCAGGCGATAGGCTATTTCCGGGCGCTTCTCCAGGGCTCGCCGTATGGCGGCGGGGATCGCCTGACGGGTTTTGCGGCACAGGCCCGGCTGATCGGCCAGGCGGATGGCAATCCCGCGCATGGTGCGCACTTCATTGAAGCCGGGCTCAATGTCGAGCCGGATGCCCAGTTGTTCGTGCATGCGCCGTTGCAAATGGTGCAACTCGTCGAGGTCCTGAATGTTTTCCAGCCGTTGCAGCAGCTCTTTTTCCGCCTGACGGGTCAATTTGAAAATCCGCAGGTCGGCGTCGTCCTTGGCCAGCAATGCGTCACGCTCGCAGATGCAAACCCCGGGCGGGCAAGCAGGTCGGATCGGTACGGAGGGGGTCATGGGCCAGGGTCTGTTCCCGTTTTATAGCCGTCGCGACGAAAACCCACGGGCTGCAGGGTCAGGCGCGAAAAGCGTGGTGTGATTGTTCCCAACCAGCGTCGAGTACCGCCGCTCCGCGCCACGTGGGCTTTCGTCCCTTCGGAGCGCGTGGCACAAGTAGCCAGGCTGCGTTGCAGCGCTTGAGAAGAGCATAGCCAGATTGCCCGGGGTTTGCCGCCATGCCCGCCGCGCAGTGCTCAAGCGACTTGCAGACGGCGCATTACCAAGGCGATCAGTTCCTGAATCATGGGCTGGAACGCTTTGGCGGTGCAGGTTTGGCCCAGCATCACGGTGCGGGTCGTCAGGTGCGAGAACAAGGCATCGAACAGGATCGCGGGCACTTCGCTGGTTGACGCATCGGTGGCGATCGCTCCGCGCTGGCGCTGCTCCTGAAGCAGGGTGGCGATCAATTGGTGCCAGAACTTGGGACCGTGCTCGTACCAGGTTTGCCCCACTTGCGGGACATGGGCCGAGCCGTTGACCACCAAACGGTAGAAGCTGACATGGCGAGGGCTGGTGACCACCGCCACCAGCTGTTCGAGGATCATTTCCAGACCGCGGGCCAACTCGACACCCGAGGTGTCGAGTTGCTTGAGGTCAATGATGAAGTCTTCACACAGGTACTCGACCACGGCCACCAAGAGCGCTTGCTTGCTGCCGAAGTAGCGGTAAATCGTGGCTTTGGAGCCGCCTGCCGCGGCGACGATGGCGTCCATGCTGAGGCCATCGTAGCCCTGTTGCAAAAACAGTTCGCTTGCCGTGATCAGCAGGTTGCGCCGTCGGTCCTCACTCCGGGTCGGGGTTGAAGTCGGGGAACGGTGCAACTGCGGCATGGGAACTACTCTTTTTCGGGAAGCGCGTACGCTATCACGTAATCCCCGCGATCTGGAGACTGACGCGCGCCACCTGCGACGATCACCACATATTGACGCCCGGTTTCAGGCGAACGATAGGTCATCGGCGTGGCCTGACCCCCGACCGGCAAGCGGCCCTTCCACAGCTCTTTGCCGGTGGCCATGTCCAGGGCCCGCAGGTAGTAATCCTGTGTCCCCGCATAGAACACGATCCCCGAGCCCGTCACGGCACCGCCGCCCAGGGTCGGCATGCCCAGCGGAATCGGCAGCTTGGCGCGCACGCCATTGATCACAGCATCTT
The DNA here is from genome assembly GCF_015377145.2 of Pseudomonas lundensis. NCBI lineage: Bacteria > Pseudomonadati > Pseudomonadota > Gammaproteobacteria > Pseudomonadales > Pseudomonadaceae > Pseudomonas > Pseudomonas lundensis. The sequence continues at coordinate 2,962,386 of NZ_CP062158.2, read as the reverse complement.
CCACTGTCCCGGCCGGACGCTCCCAGACCTGTTTGCGCGTCTTCAGGTCCACCGCGGCAAATACTCCCCACGGCGGGCTCTGGCAGGGAATACCCAGTGGCGAGTTAAAGCTTTTGTGGTCAATCACGAACGGCGTGCCGTCCATCGGGTAGGTGCTGCCCACGCCATGTCCGGACTTGAGGTGGGACAGGTCGACGTTGTCACGCGGCACCAGTTTGACCACCTGCGGGATGCGGATGTCGTTGACGAACAGGTAGCCGCTTTTCTCGTCAATGGCCGCGCCACCCCAGTTAAAGCCACCGTAGTAGCCAGGGTAGATCAACGTGTCTTCGGTGCTCGGTGCGGTGAACTCACCGTGGTAGTTGAGCTTCTTGAAGTCGATACGGCACATCAACTGATCGAAGAACGTCGCGCCCCACATGTCTTTCTCGGTCAGCGGTTGTGCGCCGAAGGTGGGCATGCCGACCGAGTAGGGCTGGGTTTTCGCCACCCAGTCGCCCGCCGCATGCGCCTGTGGCACCGGTTTCTCGATGACATCGGCGATCGGCTGGCCAGTGCGGCGGTCGAGCATGAAGATTTGCCCGCGCTTGGTCAGTTGGATCAGCGCCGGGATCTTGCCGCCTTTGCCGTCCGGCACGTCATACAGGGCTGGCTGGGACGCTACGTCATAGTCCCAGATGTCGTGATGCGCGGTCTGGAACGTCCAGCGTTCGCGGCCGGTGGCCATGTCCAGCGCAACCACGGCAGACGAGTATTTCTCGGTCAGTTCCGGACGTGCGCCACCCCAGAAATCCGGCTGCTGGTTACCCGTGGGCAGGTACACCAGGCCCAATTCGTCGTCGAATGCCGGGCTGGACCACATGTTCGGCGTGCTGCGGGTGTAGGTTTGACCTTCAGGGGGCAGTTTGGTGATAGCGGGGTTGCCCAGGTCCCAGGCCCAGACCAGTTCACCCGTGTCGGCACTGAAGGCGCGCACCACGCCCGACGGCTCATCGGTCGAGCGCCCGTCAAAGACCCAGCCGCCGAGGATAATCAGGTTGCGCGACACTGTAGGTGCTGAGGTGTAGGCGTAATACGGGACGTTTTCCATGACCTTGCCCAAGCCCTGGGTCAGGTCCACGGCGCCTTTATCACCAAAGTCCTCGCAGGGTTTACCGGTTTGGGCATCGATTTCCAGCAGCCGTGCGTCCATGGTCACTTGCACAATGCGCCGGGCGCAGACGCCAGCTTGCGCAGTGGCAGCGGGCTTGAGGTCGGTAAACACCAACGGGTGCTCAACCTTGGCGGGCTCGTAGTAGCTCACGCCCCGGCAGCGGTTCCAGGTTTTGATGTTGTGCGGCTTGGGGTCGAACATCCAGCGCTGTTCCCCGGAATCGGCATCCAGCGCAATCACCTTGCTGGTCGGTGTGCAGGTATAGACGGTGTTGCCGACCTGGATCGGCGTGTTCTGGTATTCCGACGCACCTTCGGCGATTTCTCCGGTGCGATAGGTCCACGCGACCTGTAGCTGATCGACGTTGTCTTTGGTGATTTGATCCAGTGCCGAGTAGCGGGTCCCGGCCGGGTTGCTGCCGTAGTGGCTCCAGTCCGCCACCTGCTCTTGAGGGATGTCCGTGCCCGGTTGTGCAACGGGCAGGGGTTTGCCTTCGAGCACGCCGTGCGGGGTGAAGAGGGCAGTGGCGCCCACGGCCAGCAGCGCGGCAAATACGGCGCTGCCGGTATAACTGGCGGCGCGCTGGCGACCCTGTGTGAGCCACGGGTGCAGCAGGGATGCCAATAGGCCGATGACCAGGAACGGCGCCAGGCGCGGCACCATCGGCCAGAACGTGAAGCCGACTTCCCACAATGCCCAGGCCACAGTGGCGACCATTACCAGGGCCATGATCCCGGTTGCAGCGGGTTTTCGACGGATATACAGCACGCCCGATCCGAGCATGCCGAGCCCGGCAAGCAGGTAGTACCACGATCCTCCCAGTGTGATCAGTCGCGTCCCTGCAACTGCCAGAAACAGCCCGCTGAGCGCGAGCAAAATACCGAAGATGCCCAGTATCAGGTGTCTTCCTTTAGAGGCAGGGGCCTCTTGTTTAACGTTTTTCATTGCGGTGATCCCGGCAACCGGCAGCCAAGGCCTTGGAAGCGCTGCGGGTTTAGGTTTTAGAATGGTACTGTACAGTACAGTTTTTATTCTGAGCCTGTTTCCGGCACAAATAAAGACAATTTGTCGCAGGGGATGAAATTTAGTGAGCCGGTGACGGCCCGTTCAGAGACAGGTTCATAACGATGGTGCGTTCCTCGCCATGGTACTGGTCGCGCACCTTTTGGAAGCCCAGACCGGCATAGAACGCTTGGGCCGTGACCGAAGACGGGACCTGCACGTCGCTCAGGCGTGCGGCCCGCGCCACCGCGATGACCTGCGCCATCAAGGCCTGACCCACGCCGCGTCCTTGCCAGTCAGGGTCTACAAACACACTGCGCACCACTGAGCCATCAAGGCTGGCGGTGCCGATCAGTTGCTGATCGGCACGCGCGACGTACACCTGGCGTTGTTGCATGAGGTCAAGGATTGAGGCCGGGGCGAAGTGCTGTTCCACCTGCGCAATGACCTGCGGCGTGTAATCACGGGCGTTGGACACACGCAACGTCCTGATAATCAGCTGGCTGATGGCGGGTGCATCCGCGGGTCGGGCGTGTTCAATCGTGCAGGTCATGGTGCGTCCTTGTCGTCGTGGTTTCAGTCGTCGAACCCTTCAGCCAGAATGCCGGCATACAGCTGCCGGTCAATATTGGCGCCGCTCAAAATTACCGCCACGCGCCGTCCTTGCTGCCGGGGCTGCTCCTGAATCAAACCCGCCAGCGCTGCAGCGCCTGCACCTTCGGCGGTGTTGTGCGTGGTTTCATGATAGACCCGCATGGCGTGGGCAATTTCGCGGTCCGAAACGCGGATCACCCGGGCTGCGCCTTCAGCGATGATGGCCAGTGCGTCGGGCAAGGGCTGACGGCAGGCCAGGCCGTCAGCGAAGGTGTGGGCGGTCTCGGTGCTTACCAGACGGCCTTGCTCAACGCTCTGGGCGAAGGCATCGGCATGCCGGGACACGACGCCCACGATCTCGGTCTTGAGGCCCAGCAGGTCGCGGGTGCGAATTAATCCGCAGATACCCGAACCCATGCCCACCGGCACATACACCGTGTGCAAATCGCTCACGGCTTCAAACAGCTCCAGCGCATAGGTGGCGACCCCGCGGATCAGGTCGGGATGGAACGCGGGCACCAGATGATGACCATGGGTTTGCGCCAGCAGCGCTGCTTCGGCTCGGGCCTCGTCAAAGTCTTTGCCAGACTCGATCACGTGCGCGCCCAATGCCCGCATCGCGGCGTTTTTCTCGGACGAATTACCGACCGGCACCACAATGCTGATCGCCAGCCCCATACGCCGCGCCGCCAGCGCAAGGCTTTGCCCGTGGTTACCGCGCGTGGCGGTCACCAGACCCCGTGTGTCGGGTTCGCGCTGGAGCAAGCCTTGTACATACAGCAACCCGCCGCGCACTTTGAACGCGCCGGTCGGGGTGTGGTTTTCATGTTTGACCCACACCTGCGCCCCCAGCCGTTCGGCCAATAAAGGCCACGCCAGCTGTGGCGTGGGGGCCAGGGTCTGGTGGATGTCGTGGGCGGCGTGACGCAGGCTGTTCAAGTCAAACATGAGGAGCACCGTGATCGAAGGTTTGACTCGATTCTAAGCACAGCACATTGTATGGGCCGATCCTTATATTGCATGGCCAACAATAAATGTGGATGCCCACCCTCAACGACACTCAAGCACCGCGCTATCTGGCGTTGGTCGAAGCGATCACCCGCGCCATTGCCTGTGGCGAGTTGCAGCCCGGTGAGCGCTTGCCGCCCCAGCGCCGTCTGGCCTGGGCGTTGGGCTGGAACCCCAGTACCACCATGCAAGCCTATCGCGAGGCCGCGCGTCGGCATCTGGTGTCCGGCGAAGTGGGGCGCGGCACCTACGTGTTGGCCAGCAGCCAGGAAGCGACGCTGTTCAAGCTGCAACAGGTTGACGATCAGCCCTCGCGCATCGACCTGCGCACCAACCTGCCTGCCATCGACCTGCACACCGAGTGCGACGCCCAGGCGCTGAGCTGGTTGCTCGACACCCGTCAGGCCACTCGCCTGCAACACTACGTGAGTGCGGCCGACCTGTTGCAGGCCCGGGCGCAAGGGGCTGCCTGGTTGCGCGGGCGAGGTCTGGAACTGCCCGTCGATCACCTGATGTTGTGTACCGGCGCGCAGCAGGGATTGTTCACGGTGCTGTTGTCACTGTGCCAGGCAGGCGAACCGGTATTGGTTGAAGCCCTGACCGCACCCGGTATCAAAGCCGCTTGTGCGCAGCTGCGTCTGCCGCTGCACGGGGTTGCACTGGACGAAGAGGGCATCGTGCCAGACGACTTTGACCGCATGATCCGCGCCACGGGGGCGCGGATCGCGGTGCTCACACCTACCTTGCAAAACCCGACATCGGCAGTCATGGGGGTGGAGCGCAAGCAGGCCATTGCGCAGATTGCCCGGCGTCACGGGGTGTACGTGATTGAAGATGATGTGTACGGCGCCCTGACTGACAGCCCGCCGCTGTGCCAGTTCTTGCCGGAGCTGGGCGTGCTGATTACCAGTCTGTCCAAAACGGTCGGCGCAGGCTTGCGGCTGGGCTGGATCGCCGCCCGCCCGCAGGTACTGGCGCGCATCGACCCGCATGCCCAGGCCGCGCACTGGGGGCTTTCGCCGGTGACGCTGGCCATTGCCTGTCACTGGATCGCAGAAGGCATTGCCCATCAGCGTGTCGAGTGGCAAGCCGGTGAGGTAGAGCGCCGCTGGCGGCTGGCAAAAAACCTGATGGGCCGTGGGATGTATCAGACCCGCTTCGCCTCGCCGCATATCTGGCTACACGCCCCGGTCGAGGCCGAACCGTTGGTGCAGACGTTTCGCGCGGCAGGCATCGAGGTGGTGCCTTCACAGGTGTTTGCGGTTAAATCAGCCCCCTTGAACGCCGTGCGAATCAGCCTGACCGCCGCGCCCAGCATTCAGCAACTGAGCGTGGCGCTGCAGCGTTTGCCTCCTGACATCCCGTATATGAGAACCCCATGCGCAGAGAAATAGGCTATTGGCACCGCGAAGGTCGCGAGCTGTTTTATTACCTGGAATTCAAGCCCGAGACCGCCGAGTTTTACCTGACGTGTGAACACACCCCCAGCGAAGGCGAGGGCAGCGTACGCTCGGTGTTGCTCAGCGAAGCGCGGGGCGAACGCTATTACGAAGATGCGCTGCTGATCATCAAGGAAGAGCTGTTCAAGCAGTACACGGTGTAAGACGGCTACTGGATGGGCGCCGCACCCGCGCGATTCATACAGCGTTGACGCCGCTCATCCACCCGCTGGGCAAACCAGGCGGTAGTCAGATTGCGGGTGATTTTCGGGCTTTTGAGCGTGATGCCCGGCAGCACGGCACGCGGCAGCGGTTTGCCTTGTTGGCGATCTGCCAGCGCGAACACCTTGCGGTACAGGTCGGTCTCATCGAAGGCCAGGCTTTCGCCTTTTTCCAACTGACGCCGAATGGCGTTGTCATTCATGCCCAGTGACTTGCCCAGTGCTCGCACGGCACGTTCGGTAGACCCTACGGCGTAGGAACCGGGAATCGTCAGGTCGCCATCCAGTGCCAGCGGGATGCCCGACACCTGGCTCACGGCATTCTGAAAAGCGGCATTGCGGCTGGCATACCAGCCTGCATTGAAGTCAGCGAAGCGGTACAGCGACTGTGGGTAATCCGCCGGGTAGTCCAGCAAATGGGCGATGCCGAAATACATGCCCCCGCGTCGGGTGAACACTTCCTGGCGGATTGAATGCGCCACCGGGTACGGGTATTGCTTCGCGCGCTGCTCAGCAAAGGCGATGCTCACTTGCATCGGGCCGCCCGTGTGGACCGGGTTGAGGCTGCCAAACAGCGTGCTGCCCAAGGGCACCATGCCGATAAAGTCATCGAAAATGGCGCTTAACTGGCCCTCGGTGCGGGCCGCGTCCAGACGCTGGTTGTAGGTTTTGCCGGTGGGCGAGGTGATGTTCAACGCGCTGCGTACCAAAAACTCCGGAATATGCAGCTTGCCGGCGCGTCGGTTGATTTCAGTGCGGGCAATCTTCGCCAACCCCGGCACGGGCGGGTCGGCCCGAAAGGTTGACTCCTGCTCGGTGACCGCCAGTACCGAACATAAATGCTCATCGGAAGGGGACAGATCCTGCGCCACAAAGGCGACCTGAATATCGGCGGCCCAGCCCTGACGGTCGGCAACCGTGGACGGCAACAGTTGCACGATCCGCGCCCGGGTTTGCTCAGGCGTCAGTACCGGGCCACTGCGGGTGTCCCGGCTGCTGCAACCACTGAGCACGGCCACACACGTAAAAACAAGCAGGCTGAAACGGTTCACTGACTGGCAACTCCCGGAAAATCATCAAAGTCCACTGGCGCGCGTCAATCGTCTCGCGTCAGCACTTGCAGCAGTTCGATCTCAAAGGTGAGGTCAGAGTTCGGCGTGATGTGAGCGCCCATGCTTCTTTCACCATAGGCCAGATGCGCCGGCACCTGCAGCTTGCGTTTGCCACCGACCTGCATCCCCATCAGGCCGATATCCCAACCCTTGATGACCCGGCCAGTGCCGATCACGCACTGGAACGGCTTGACGCGCTCGTGGGAAGAATCAAACACCGTGCCGTCTTCCAGCCAGCCGGTGTAGTGCGTGGTAATCAGCGCGCCTTTGACGACGGTCTTGCCGTCGCCGATGAGCAGGTCAGTGATGAGCAGTTCGGGTGTCATTGGAGGTTCTCAAGCAGTGTTCGGGACGGTGATTTTTTCAAAAGGCCAGCCAATTACACAATAAGTAACAAATTTGTGAAGGGGGGGCTGGAGTGCGGCGTAAGGGCGCTGTTTTTCTCAGGGTTGCCGGGGTTTGGCAATCTTTTTCTTGAAAGAAAAAGCTGAAAAATTCGCGGAATACGGAACTGGGGAATGAGGATTATTGTCCTTTGAGCTTTACTCTCATTTGAGAGTGATTATTATTGCGGCCCTTGCAGTGCCATGGCGCGCAATCGATGCAGGGTCCTTTGGAGCCTCGCGGAGGCGCATCACGTCGTGCGCCTGCTGAGCACACTCCATTGTTAAGGGATCAACTGGACATGTCGTCTCGATTCAAACGCAGTCAGATTTCGCTCGCCTTTATTGCTGCACTGGCCTCACCCACGTTGCTGGCCGATGCGCTGGAACGCGAGCGTGACGAGGTGCCTGTCCAAGGGACGGACCTGCCGGTCGATGGCACCCAGCAAGCGCTGGAACTTGAAGAAACCCGCGTTCTGGGCACCGCCGCGCAAGAACTGAAACAGGCGCCGGGGGTGTCGATCATCACCGCCGAAGACATCAAAAAACGCCCACCGGCCAATGACCTGTCGGAGATCATGCGGCGCGAGCCGGGGGTCAACCTGACCGGCAACAGCACCAGCGGCAGCCGTGGCAACAACCGCCAGATCGACCTGCGCGGCATGGGCCCGGAGAACACCCTGATCCTGATCGACGGCAAGCCCTCGTCCTCGCGCAATGCCGTGCGGTATGGCTGGAGCGGCGACCGCGACACCCGGGGCGAAACCAACTGGGTGCCCGCCGAAGAAGTCGAACGCATCGAAATCCTGCGCGGCCCGGCCGCCGCACGTTATGGCTCGGGGGCCATGGGTGGGGTGGTGAACATCATCACCAAGCGCCCGACCGACACACTCAAAGGCTCGTTGACCGCCTATTACCTCTCGCCGGAAGACGACGCCGAAGGCATCAGCAAACGCACCAACTTCAACCTCAGCGGCCCGATCACTGACGACCTGGTGTTTCGCGTCTACGGCGGTGCGAACAAAACCGACGCTGACGATGCGGGCATCAATACCGCCGCGCAGGCATCGCCGGACAGCGTCGTGGCGGGCCGCGAAGGCGTGCGCAACAAAGACATCAACGGCTTGCTCAGCTGGCAGTTCACCCCGGAACAATCGCTGGACCTTGAAGCCAGTTACAGCCGCCAGGGCAACATCTTTGCCGGCGACACCATGCTCAACAGCGGCGGCGATTTCGTAAACAGCCTGACCGGCAAGGAAACCAGCGTTCTGCAACGCAGCACCTTCTCGGCGACCCACAATGGGTCGTTCGACTGGGGCTCGACCCAAGCGTCGCTGAGCCACGACCTGACCCGCAACGCCCGCCTGAACGAAGGCCTGGCCGGTTACGGCGAAGGGGCCCCGTCTGAAAGCGCGGGCCGCTTCGAATCGCGCTTGCGCAACACCCGCGCCACCGGCGAAGTCAACCTGCCGCTGAGCGCATTCACCGAGCAAGTGCTGACATTGGGCGGCGAGTACTTGTACGAATCGCTGAATGACCCGGGTTCGTTGCGACCACAAAGCTGGGACCCGGGTGCGGACGGTACGCCGGGCATTGCGGGGCAAGACCGCACGCAAACCAAGTCCACAGCCAACAGCTACGCGTTTTATGTGGAAGACAACATCGAGGCGGGTGCCAAAACCATCATCACGCCGGGTGTGCGTTTCGATCATCACAACGAGTTTGGTGGCAACTGGAGCCCAAGCCTGAACGCATCGCATCAAATCACCGATGAGCTGAGCGTCAAGGGCGGCATTGCCCGGGCCTACAAAACCCCGAACCTTTACCAGTCCAACCCCAACTACCTGCTGTACAGCCGCGGCGCGGGTTGCAGCTCGGTTGAAGTGAACATCGGCGGTTGCTACCTGGTCGGTAACCCGGATCTCAAGCCCGAAATCAGCGTCAACAAAGAGATTGGTCTGGCGTTTGATAAAGGCACCTGGCGTACCAGCGGTACGTATTTCCGCAACGACTATCAGAACAAGATCAACGCCAGTAACGAAGCTGCCTACCGCTTGCCCAACGGCCGACGTGTTTACCAATGGGATAACAGCGGCAAAGCCATCGTGCAGGGGATCGAAGGCAACCTGTTCGTGACCCTGCGTGACGATCTGGACTGGAACACCAACCTGACCTACATGATCGAGAGCAAAGACAAGGAAACCGGCGATCCGTTGAGCATCATCCCCAAGTACACGGTCAACACCACCCTGGACTGGTACGCCACCGAGAAACTGTCGTTCCAGGTCAGCGGGACTTACTACGGCAAGCAAGAGGCGCCAAAACGTAACAATCGGGCCAACGAAGAACTCGACAAGTCGGTGCAGCAATCCGTCGATCCCTATGGTCTGGTGGGCCTGAGCGGCGGGTATGAGTTCAACAAAAACCTCAGCGTGCGACTCGGCATCAACAACCTGTTCGACAAGCAGCTGTACCGCAAAGGCAACTCGGACGAAGCGGGCGCACAAACCTATAACGAAGCGGGCCGCGCCTACTTCGCTTCGGTGACCACCTCGTTCTGATGACCTGACAGACCGTGCATTGCCCTACGGGCAATGCCGCTCTTTATAGGCGCGACACCCGTCTCGACGGGCGCCGCGCCGTTGTTGCATCTGGCACTGGCAAAACCGTGGCTGGCGCTGAATGAAGGATTGAACGCTATGAAATTCGCATCAACGGCCTGGGTGCCGATTCTGTCTCGCACACTGGCGGCCTGGGTGGGCGGTTATGCTTTCACCTATGCCTTTACCGCGGCCCTGGCGCGTCTGTTGCCGCTGGACAACGTGGACGCCCTGATCGTCGCCAGCCTGCTGTCTTTTGTGATCTACACCTTCGCCATCCTCTGGGCCTTTGCCGCCCGCCATCAATGGTCGGCGTGGATGGGGGCGGTGCTGGCGCTGCCTTTGGCGGCCATCGGTTTTTGGCCGCAGTGGATGGAGCGACTGACATGAAACAGACCTTGACCCAATCGATGGCGTGGTTGCACACCTGGGGCGGCCTGATCGTCGGCTGGCTGTTGTTCGTGATTTTCCTGACCGGCAGCCTCGCGGTGTTCGATCAGGAAATCGACAACTGGATGCAACCCGAACTGCCTGCCCATCATGTGAGCGACGAACAGGCCGCCGATCGTGCGCTGGACTATTTGCGTGAACACAAAGCCGATGCCAAACAGTGGGGCATCAGCCTGCCCGGCGAGCGCACTCCAGCCTTGCAAGCCTCCACCGGCGGGCGCCGCGACGGGGTGTCAGTGACCCTCGACCCGAACACGGGTGAGGTCATACCCGTGCGCGACACCGCAGGCGGTATGTTCTTTTTCTTCTTTCATTTCACCTTGCACATGCCTGGCATGTTTGGCATTTACCTGGTGGGTGCCATGGCCATGGGCATGCTCGCGGCGTTGGTCAGCGGCATCGTGATCCACAAAAAGTTCTTCAAGGAATTCTTCACCTTCCGCCCCGCCAAAGGGCAGCGCTCATGGCTGGATGCGCACAATGCCAGCGCCGTGTTGCTGCTGCCGTTTCACTTGATGATTACCTACAGCGGGCTGGCGATATTTCTGGTGATTTACATGCCCGCGGCCATGGACGCGTTGTTCGACGGCAATCGTGAGGCGTTTTTCAAGGCGCAGAATCCGGCGCCCGCGGCCGTTGAAGTGCAGCGTCCGGGCACCGTCGAACCCGCTCCATTGATAGCGCTGGGGCCGCTCTTGAAGCAGGCGCGCGAGGTGATGGGGCCGCTAGGCGGGGTCAGTATTTCCAACCCCGGTCAGCGCAACGCCGAGATCATGATCCGGCCGTTGCTGGGCAACCGGATTGCACTGGCCAAAGGGCAGGGCATGCGTTTTGACGGCGTCACCGGCGAGCAACTGTCCGGGCCCACCGAGATGCGCCCCAGTGTGTTGACCCACCGGGTTATTTCCGGGATGCATTTCGCCCAGTTCGGCGGCTATCCGATGCGCTGGTTGTACTTCATCTGCGGGCTGATCAGCAGCGCCATGATCGCCAGCGGCCTGGTGCTCTTTACCGTCAAGCGACGACGCAAGTACGCCAGTGAAAGCCGGGTGGCCCAAGTGCTTTACCGCGGCGTCGAAGCACTCAACGTGACCGTCATTGCGGGCTTGAGCCTGGCGTGCATCAGCCTGCTGTGGGCCAATCGCCTGCTGCCGGTGGACATGGCCGCCCGCGCGGCGGGCGAACTGAATGTGTTCTTTGGCGTCTGGGCCCTGAGCCTGGGGCATGCCTTATTCCGCCCGCGCATGCAGGCTTGGCGCGAGCAATTGGGTCTGGCGGGCACGATGTGCCTGACGTTGCCATTGTTGAGTCTGCTGACCGTCAACTCGCCGTGGGCATTGCCCAGTCGTCTGGGGGTTGAAGGGGTGGCCATGGTGATTGGGGCGTTGTTGCTCTGGACAGGCTGGAAAATCGCGCAACCGGCGGTCGAGCGGGCGCCACGCAAAAAGCTAGCGTCCATGGCTGAGGTGAACTGAGATGGTGGCTCACTTTTTTGCGGGCTTCGCGCTGGCGTATATCGGCATGCTCGGCTTGTGTCAGGGGTTGGAGCGCCATTACAAACAGGTGTGGCAAACAGTGCCGTCTGCACCTCTGCGACGGCTGCTACGCGGGGCGGGCTGGTTTAGCCTGGCCCTGAGCTTTTACTTCTGTGGGCGTGCCTGGGGCTGGGCGATGGCCCCCATCGGCTGGTTCGGCATGCTGTCACTGAGCGGGTTTGGCTTATTGATGCTATTGCCTTATCGACCGCGTCTGGCGGTGTGGCTGGCGTTTGTATGTGTCCCGCTGTGGGTGCTGATTCGGGTGCTGGCGTAAGCCTCATTAACTCCCCCACAACCCTGTGAGGGAGTTAATACAAAAGGCGAGGCCGAGATAAGATCAATCGGCTGTAGTATTAATCAGTTGTTCTACAGGACTTATCCTGTAACAGAGTAAAGTCTATTTTTTTCTGAGTGTATATTTCCTTTCAAAATTTAATAAGAAAGTAACTACACGTGTTTCTGTTAATTCTGGCTGCGCAAGCGGGCCACGCTGCTTGACGGAGTGCGGTTGCGTTCTTTTTTTAAAATGAGGCTTGTAGGGCGGCAATTTATAGCCGTTGTTTGTGCCCTAGACTGGTTTTTAGCCCCCTGTTATTTAGCGACTTCACGGCGCCTAACGTTCATTGGGGGGTGCACCAATACCCTAAACCTCTAGGAAAGCGCAGGAATTAGAATGGACGCAGAGTTTGAGCAGGAATTTAATAACCCCGCCCCTATGCATGGCGTGCAGGAGAATGTTGCGCCTACACCCGCCGCTGTGACGTGGACAGACATTACAGATTTTCAAGTTTATGCACCTGAGGGCGGCACAACGCTGTATGCGAACGGTAAGCAACAGTTGAAAGTTCGCGTGTCTATCCGGGTGAAATATAAAGGCCTCGCGACAGTAGAACTGGATGAGCAAACGCTGTCCACGCTCACATTGGTGGAGTCCGGCACAGGCACACCGTTGGTCCATGACAGGTTCAACCCTGGCGATCCGATAGGCTGGCGGTATGTGCTGGAGCGCAATGAAACGTTCAAGTCCCTTCCTTATCAAGGCCCGATCGTGGCTGGAGTGGAGGGGGCGAAGGTGTATAGCCGTGATTTCTATGTCAGTACCACTGCCAGCACTTCAATATTGTTGTCGGCATCGGTGACACGGTCGGACGGGACGATGTTCTATTCAGAAGCTATCAAGACCCATGGCCGGATGACGTTGAACAGCGTTCCTCCAGCCGTCTACTCACACAACCAATTTCAGCTCGCCTTGATCGGTAAGACGCCTTACGAAAGTAAGAATATATCTAAAGTTGAGGTGTATCGACTAAGGCTGATTGTGGACCAGCATCAAGTTGACATCCTCAAGATTGACAGTCTTTATCCGGGTGTTTTTTTACGTAAAAGCTCACACCCTGATTACTTGGGTTTCTACACATCAGCTTATATCAATGGCGAGGAGTATCCGTTTGCTGAGTTACTGCCCTTTGAAATGCCACATGCTCGAGCCAAGTATCACAACTATCCGGGCGCGGTGACATTCCTGATGAGCTATGCCAAAAAAGGCGGCCACTCTCAGATCAGGACTGAGCAAGATGCGTGGAGTATGGTGTTGTTGGATATGTATGGTAATACCCATGCGGTTATTGTTAAAGCATCAGAGCATTCCCTGCCCGAGTTAAGGCTCTCTTGATACTGAAACCCTAAATCCCTTCGTTGTGTTTACTAAAAGATAGGTTGATGTATGAGCACGCCAGTACAAAAGGAAGAAGCGGTCAGCTCGGGCGCATTTAATTATTTAAGCTTTATTCAATCGGGTGTTGATCCGCGCACGGGTTCCTACAGTTGCAGTCTGTCTATGAGCGACCTGTTGAGTCATCATCTGTGCGGGCCAGCGCTACCCTTGATATTTAGCTTTAACTCTTTTAACGCCCTCAATCAGGGATTGGGCTGCGGTTGGTCCCTGCGCATGAGCGCCTATAACCGCACCACGAAAAAACTCACCCTGTCATCAGGTGCGAGCTATCAGGCTTATATCAATGGGCGTGACGTGACACTCGTGGACAAGAAGCTCGATACGTTCAACATCTCTGTTGAAAATGACACATTAATCATTCATCACAAAGATGGCACCGTTGAAGAGTTGACCCGGCCCGACCCTGACGATGACGAGTGGCTCCCGTCTCGCCTCTCTTCGGCAGAAGGACGTTATATTTCATTTACGTATGACATCGTGCACGGGTATCGGGTTTTACGGGGCATCAGTGACGCCCATTACCGTTTACTGAGCATTGAGTATGAAAGTGATCATAATTGGGACAGCTCGCCTGGGATTACGTTATGGCCCGACAGCCCTTATCACAGAAGAAAGTTTGGGTTTGTCATTCGCGACAGCTGGTTAAGTGAAATATACCTGGAGTCGCGCACCGGGCTGGAGAGAGAAAGTTGGTTGTTTGATTACCAGCCCGGCGTCAATGGTACGCTGCTGATTACCCGCTTGCAGACGCCTGCCGGCGCCCTTGAAACTATCGATTATGCAATGCAAGCCCATGTGCTGCCGCCCGGTGCTCCGCTAGCCGCCGTTCCGGCCGTCTTGTCCTGTACGTTAATTCCGGGGGCTGAACAAGCTGCAACGGTCCGTCGATATGCTTTCTCAGACCACAACTATTTCGGTAACGGTGCCGGTTACGAATGGAGCGATAGCGAGGATTACCTCTACAGGAATATCAGTGACTATACCTACTCATCTGTCGAGTCAGTGACCTGTGACAATAACGTTAAAACGATTGAAAGAACGTACAATCGATTTCATTTGCTGATTTCTGAAAAGACCACGGTGGGGACAAAAGTACATCATAAGCGTATTGAATATCACGACGTAGCGGGACAGGACTTTGCGGCTCAACCGGCTATTTTTCAGATGCAAAAAAAACTGACGAATACCTACTACGACCGTCTCGAGCCTGAGGCGAATTCATATTCGGAAATGACCCGCACCTCGTATGATTCTTTTGGTAATTTGCTGGAGCTGGTCAGTCCAAACGGTGGGCGTGAAGTGTATGTCTATTATGTGGCCGCCGGGGAAGCAGGTTGTCCTCCCAGCCCGTCAGGACGCGTTCATTATCTTAAAAGTAAACGTGTTATACCCTCGCCTGATTATGCACAGGCTCCGACGACTACGGTCGAACATACTTACGGCGATTTGCCGTGTCTTGGCAATAATGGCAAGCGCTTTATCATGTTGCACAGTGACGCCCTTTATGAGAATAACGCGGCCCAACCGACGGTCCGCACAACGTACGGTTATATCAATGAACCTGAACACCCTTTTTACGGGAAAGTCAGTATTAAAACTGAAACGATGGGCCGTCACGCTGTTACTTACAGACATGCCTATGCCTTGGACACACGCGTCGTTAAGCTCAGTCACACCGTTGAAGCAGAGAACCAGCTTTATACTCATCACATAGAATACGATGTCTATACCGGTCAGGAGGTCAATGTTAGCGATCATGCCGGACATGAGGTTGCCACTCTCTATGACGGTCTTGGGCGTGTACAAAAGGAGACTGTAAAGAACGGTTCCACTACAGTGTCCAGAACCTATGCCTACCCTGTATCAGATGAGAGTCTTAATGCCAGACGGCATGTTGTTTTAAATTCAAGAGGGCAGGAGCACATTACGGTCCTGGACGGGTTGGGGCGAACCATTGAAGTCCACGTGCAAGACATCGATTATCCCGGTCCCGTAAAACCTCTGCGTGAAACGTATCGTGCTTCATACAATGAGTGGGGGCAAATGACCCAAGAGGTCACGACGGACTGGTTTGAAGGAATCCCGCTACCACAGCCGGTAACGTTTATATATGACGAGTGGGGTAAATCCGTTCAGGTCATTCACGCTGACGGTACTGTGGAAAACGATACGTTTGATCCGGTTACGCGCACGCAGGTCAAGTGGCTCAATGGCGGCGGGAAAACAATAACGGTGATCAATGCTTTCGGTAAGCCCGACAGCATTGAGCGTGTCGACACGCAAGGTCGTTCCTACGGGAAAACGTCACACACATATGACGGATTTGGTCGTTGTCTGGAAACCATTACGCCTGAAAACCTGAAGACTAGGTTCAGTTACGACATGTTTGGCCGGGTGACTGAAACACAACTGCCGGATGGAACGGTCATTACTCGCCAATACGATCCGCGCAGTGCCGGGGATCATCCGATTACCATCAAAGCAAATGGCTATACGCTGGGGGCTCGAACGTATGATGCCCTCATGCGCGTCACTTCGACAACGGTGGGTGGACGACGCGAGCACTTCACGTATGAAGGCAGCAACACCGAGCCGTCGCGCAAAACCTGTGCAAGTGGTGCCGTGGTCAACTTTAGTCTGGACCCGATCTTCAAGGGGGAAGTGGGTGAGCGTAGCGTCGAGAACAATTCAAACCTGGTGTCTCGATTCAACAGGGATGCGTTGTATGGTCAATTGATTCAGGCGTCCAATCGCACCTCTCAGGAAAATTTCGATTATTACGCTTCCGGCAAGCTCAAGCGCAAAGAGTACCTGCTCGAGCAAAAGCAATTTGAAACGACTCATGCCTACTCTTTATTGGGAAAGCTCATGAGCTTTACCGATGTTCTGGGGGATGTTCAACGTTATCGTTATGACCCCTTCTGTCGTCTCGAACGGATAGAGGCAAACGCACTTATCACCACTTACAGTTATGATCGGCAGGGCGCATTAAAGAGCCTCCATGTGACGGATACTGACACGCAGCATCAGTTACGCACCGATTTGGATTACGACGATTTCGGGCGGGAAATACGGCGTACGTTTACCTCGAGTGAAACACCTAAACGCGTGATAGAGCAGACGTTTACGTCCGAGGATAAATTACAGCGGCGCACCTTGCGCACCGAGCAGGCCGTACTGCGCGATGAAACCTATCAATATGACAAACGTGGCCGTTTGAGCCGGTATGCCTGCAGCGGGCCTCAAGCGCCGGTAGACGCGTGGGGCAAAACCATTGTTGCCCAGTCATACGAACATGACGAACTCGATAATATTCTCACCCTGACAACGCACTTTATTGGCGGTGAGAATATCACCACGTTTCACTACGATTATGTTGACCGTACGCAGTTAAGTTCAGTGACGCACAGCCATCCAGACTACAGTCCACAACGCATTCAATTTGAATACGATGCCGATGGCAATCAACGGACTGACGAGTTGGGGCGCGTACTTAACTATGATGAGCTGGGGTGTTTATGTGGGGTCGCCGTCGGCGGGGCATCCGGCTCGTCCATGCTGGTTGAATATAACTATGACCCGTCTGACACATTGCAAAGCAGCAGATCGAACGAGGGGGTGACCAAAGCGTTTTTTTATCATGACGGGGCTTTGATTAATGAGCTTGAAGGGGAACAGCGTCGCAGTTACATCCGGCATGGGGCTCACGCGGTGGCCCAAAGGGACGATACCGAATGTCTGTTGTTGAGTACTGACAGTCAGGGCAGCGTGATTCAGGCCGGTTCGAAGAAACACCAAGCACCTGTTGCGTACATGCCTTACGGCGGTCGACCGCTTGATGACGGGATGAGTTCACTGTTGGGGTTCAACGGTGAATTACCCGATCCGTATACCGGGTGTTATTTGCTGGGTAATGGGTACCGTGCTTATAACCCTCTGCTCATGCGCTTTCACACGCCGGACAGTTTGAGCGTGTTTGATGGAGGCGGGCTCAACCCGTATGCGTACTGTTTGGGCGATCCAATCAACTACCGCGACCCAACGGGGCATATCACCGCTGTTCAAGGTGTGAAAATCGGGCTCGCTATTGGTTTGTCAGTGGCTTCTTTGGCATTGACTATCTTTACATTTGGCGCGGCCGCCCCAACTGTGGGGCTTTCAGTCACCTCTATTATCAGCCTGGTCTATGAGGTCGTTTCAACGGCCATCTCGATCACGTCAGCTGTGCTGGACGAGTTGGCGCCTGATTCCACGGTGACCCAAGTGTTGGGGTATGCAGGTATTGCGTTTGGATTAATCTCGGGGGGGAATTGGGCCGTCGGTAAACTCGCGAATAAAGGTATCAGTAAAGCACTGGAAAAAACGATTAACCGCGTTGGAAAATCGGCCGCTGGACAATCAACCTGGTCTGGAGCCAAAGTCCCTACGGCATCAAGGCCGATGTCAACTACCAGTTCATTACTGCGCGCAAATGGAGGCGGCAAAAATCTGAGGAAACTTCACGCGCAACTTCAAACTGTCTCCAACGTAAAAGACGGTATTGATTACACTCGATATGGCTTCATAGGCATCAAGGCGGGGTTTAAACATTATGGTAAAGCCGTGGATGTCTGGAACAGTGAGGCTTTTCAGTACGGGCTGAGTTATCTAAATAATGCGTATTTAGGGTTGGAAACTGTTTTTCCTCGGGAATGTGCCACTGCAGCAGATCAAAAGCTACCGCTTGAAAATTTTTTAGAGGGGATAGAAAGTCGGGTCATGCATATCAGAAATGGGTGATGCGCCCCGCTCATTTCGCTTGAGAGGGGCGCAAAATGCCTGATCTTTAAAGAGTGAGTGTGGACAACGGCCCGTTATTTCGCTGCGGCGTGCGAGCGAACGACGGGCTTGACCCAGCGTTGGGCCAGCCAGTCCAGGCTGCTGCACAGCACGAAGTAAACTAACCCGATAAACAGGAAGATCTCAGTCGGGTGGACCATCACCCGATTACTGACCTGAGTGGCCACAAATGACAGTTCCCCCACGCCGATCACGTAGGCCAACGAGGTGTCCTTGATCAGCGAGATCCATTGGTTAAGAAAAGACGGCAGCATCATCGGCAGGGCTTGCGGCAAGATAATCAGGCGCAGCACCTGCCCACTGCTCAGACCCAGCGCCTTGCCCGCCGCCCATTGTCCGGGCGGCAAACTGCTGATGCCGGCATGCACCGAATGCGCCAGATAGGCGCCGCCGATCAACGACAGCGCACACACCACGGTCGCTAGCGCGGGCACGTCCACCTTGAACAGGACGGGCAGCAGAAAGTAGCTCCAGAAAATCAGCATCACCACAGGAATGGCACGCAGAAACCCCAGCACGGCCAGTAACACCCAGCGGCCCCACCCGCGCATCATCACCAGCGCGATCCCGAGCAACAGCCCCAACAGTGCGGAAATCACACCGGACAACACACTGAGCACCAGCGTGAGTGCGGCGCCGCCCAGCGGACCGTCGGGATAAGCCCCGAGCAGGAAATACGACAGGTTGTCGCCAATCACTGAAAAATCCATGGCTCAGACCACTCCCTGCTTGTACCACTTGCTACGGGCCATCCATTGGCCAATCACTTCGATCAGCGCAATGCTGGCCACATACAAGAGGGTGGCGAAGCCGAAGGCCTGAAACGTCTTGAAGGTTTCGGTTTCAACCTGACGTGACGCGTAGGACAACTCGGCCAATCCGATGGCCATGGTCAGCGACGAGTTTTTCAAGGCGTTCATGTATTGCCCCAGCAACGGACCCAGTGCGGTGCGAATCGCTTGTGGAAATACGATGTAACGCCACACCTGCGCAGTGGTAAACCCCAGGGCCAGCCCGGCGGCTCGTTGCTCAATGCGCACCGAGCTGACCCCGGCGCGAAACTCTTCACAAATAAAGGCCGCGGTGTAGAGCATCAATCCCCAGAACCCGGCGATGAATTCAAAGGATGGCCATTGCAGCTCAAAGAAGCCTAACGACAGGCTGCGTGGCTGGTTAAGCCACATCACCCACCCTTCAGGCAGCATCGCGGTGACGCCGAAGTACCAGAAAAACAATTGCACCAGCAGTGGCGTGTTGCGAAACAGTGAAAGATAGGCGCGGGCGGGCCACGACCACAGACGCGCAGAGGACAAGCGTGCCAGGCACAGCAAAAAGCCGAGGCCAGTGGCGAAGACACAAGTGAGCAGTGACAGGATCAGCGTGAGCACAAAGCCATCCAGCAGCCAGTGCAAGTAGTGCGGGGCAAGCAGTTCACCGAACATAAACAGCGTCCATCCAGAAACAAACAAACCCGTCCGGTTGACCGTGACGGGTTGAACGATGATGCAGCAGTGAGGGCCTAGCTCTTGTCACCGATCTTGTAGAGACGGGTCAGCGGGGTTTTCGTGTTCGGGCCGAACCAGGCGTCGTAGATGGTTTGCGCCTGACCTTTGCTTTCCAGCTCGACCAGCGTTTGGTTGACCACTTCGGTCAGCGCCGTTTCGCCTTTGGGAATGCCCACCCCGATCAAATCGTTGGAGATGGTGAACGGCGGCACTTCGTACTTGTCCTTGTCCGGCACATTGGCCAGCAAGCCGATCAGTTTCGGCCCATCCTGAGTGATGGCTTGTACGTTGCCGTTGCGCAGGGCAGTGAATGCGAAGGGGGTGTCGTCATAGGCAACAACCTTGGCACCCGGGAATTTCTTGCGCAGCACGCCTTCATTGACCGTGCCCTTGTCCACCCCCACGCGCCATTTGTTCAACTCTTCAGGGGAGGTGAGGGTGCCTTTTTTGACGATGAATTGCTGACCGGACGAGAAATACGGAATGCTGAAATTCACCTGCTCGGCCCGCTCCGGGGTGATGGTGAAGTTGGCCAGCACCAGATCCACCTTGTTGGCCACCAGCAGCGGTACGCGGTTGGCCGGGTTGGTTGGCTGAAGCTGCAATTTCACGCCCAATTTGTCAGCGATGGCCTTGGCGTAATCCACGTCCAGGCCTTCAATCTGCTTGCTCTTGGCATCTACAAATCCGAACGGCGGGTTGCTGTCGAACGACGCCACGCGCAGCACACCGGATTTTTTAATGTCGTCCAGACGATCGGCGTGGGCCAAGCCTGACAAAACAGCCAGGGTCAGTGCGGTGAGGGCAGTGATTTTCTTCATTTCGTTCTCATCATGAGTTGGAATCGTTATGACGAGAGTCTTGCAGGAAATTTAGCTTTTAAAAAAGAATATAAAACGATTTAGATATTCTATTTAAGAATATGTATTGGCGTACGAAGTGACCTCAAAGCCCGAGCCTCAAGGTCACAGGCGGCCTCACGATGACTGCTCAACCCGGCGGATATCCCGGTCCAGAAAGGCCGGGGTCAGATTGGCGTGCTTGAAGTCCTCGCCGGTGGGGAAGTGCACCACCAACCGACTGATGATGCCGAACTGCACTGAACCGTGCTGCAAGTGGAAGTCAATGACATGCCCGCCGCCGTGGCGCTGCTCGGTGATGAAGTGTTCGTGGTAACCGGCCACGCCGATGCCCTGAATGAAATCGGGTGAGCGGAACCCGACCAGCGTGCCCGCAGCATGTGCAAAGTCGAACAGAGGTTGCTGCTCTACGGCTTTTGTAAAGGGGATAAATGGCGGCGCTTGTCGTTCGACGGTGCGGGTTCTCACGTGGTTGAACTGCCCGTCAATGCGGATGGCGCAGAACACATTGGCCGAACCTATTTGCGCATCAATGTCGTGATGCAACGCTTGGCGGGTCACAGGGCTGTCCACATATAACGTCAGTTGTGGCTCAAAAAAGGTCACTACGGCGTAGGGCGTTTTCTGGTTGCCTGTGGCAGGACGCGCCGAGCCGTCTGAGCGCAACTGATAGGCTTCGCCGTCAAATGCAATCAATTCGCCGTCCAGTTCATTAAACGTGCCGAGGCCGAAATCGCCTTTTGCGAACAGCTCGGCCAAGGTCATTTCGCCCTCATACACCCCGTCCATCAAAGCGCTCATGATCGAGACTTGATGCAATTCACGTTGGTTGTCGCGTTGTCCTTGACTCACCAGCCCTTGCAGCAAGTGCTGCGGGCACAGACATCCTTGAAGGTGGCTCATGATCACTCCTGTGTTCATCGTGTGAGGGGGTTACCCTAGCCCAGCAATGAGGCAATGCCCGCTCAATAGACGCTCTGCGACGAATGGACACTGCCCCACAGCCCCGGTTGATCCTTGTGGCGCCACGGCAGGATTAACGAGGCTGGGCGCTGATCGGGCGTTGGCGACAGTGCAGGCTCAGCTTTGCGCCGCCGCCGGGGCGGTTGTCCACCTCGAGGCTGAAACCGTGCAGGTTGACGATGGCGGCGACGATAGACAAGCCAAGGCCGAACCCGCCGTGTTTGTCGTCGCTACGGTAAAACCGCTGGAACACAGCTTCGCGCTCGGCTTCGGGAATGCCCGGGCCGGTGTCGAGGACGTCAATGCGCACGCAGCCTTCGTCGTTGACGGCGCGCAGTGTCACCTCACCGCCGGGCGGGGTGAATTTGATCGAGTTGCTCAACAGGTTGGCCAGTGCTTCAAACAGCAGCGCGCGGTCCCCGGTCAGGCCCGGCAAGGTGGGCGGTGTGTCCAGCAACAATGTGACCTGGCCTTCTTCGGCCAGCGGCAGGTAAAAGTCATACAGTTCTTGCAGCAGTGGCTGCGGGTCGAGTTGCACAAAGCCCGAGCGGCGTTGATGGTCTTCGAGCTCGGAAATGCGCAGCAACCCGCGAAAACGCGCCATCAAGGTGTCGGTTTCAGCGATCACTTGATCCATTTGCACGGCCTCGGGCGACCCTTCCGGCGCTTGCTGCTGGATGCGATACAGTTGCGCGCGCAAACGGGTCAGCGGGGTGCGCAAGTCGTGGGCAATGTTGTCGCACACGCCTTTGACTTCGTGCATCAGCCGCTCGATGCGGTCGAGCATGGCGTTGACGATGGCGGCGAGCATGTCCAGTTCGTCACGGCGATTGGACAGCGGCAAGCGGTAGGTCAAATCCCCCGCGACAATCGCTTCGGCGCTGGCCTGAATCGCCCGGATGCGCTGCAAGGGGCGACGTCGTAGCAGGTGCCAACCCGCGATGCCGGGGATGATGGTCAGCGACAGCCCCCAAAACAGGGCGTGCAAAATGATCCGCGTGACGGCGAACAGCGAACCGTTGTCGCGCACCAGAACCAGCCAGCGGCCGTCGTGGGTTTGCGTGGCCACGGCGTCGCAGCTGTCTTGCGGCAGGTTGGGGTCGTCGGCGTCGACGCAGGTGCTCAGCTCATGGATCTGGCCGTCGAGGGGCAGGTCGGCCGGGATGACCTGGATCGGCCCGCTGAGGGGGCGGTGTTGCGCGTCGAACAGTCCATACGCATCCACCGTGCGCAAATCAAACGTCAGGCTGGTGGCCAGCGCCTCGTCCAGTTGTTCGCCCTGAAAGCGCGAAAACAGGTGTTGGCGCTGCATCAAGGAATGCTTGGCCAGATTGCCAAGGTAGTCCGACACCTCGTAATACAGCACCCCCATCAGGATGCAGCTCCAGGCCACGAACAAAAAACTGTACAGCGCCAGCAACCGGCTGCTGGAAGAACGCCAGCCCTTAGAGGGGTTCGGCAATGACATAACCCGAGCCTCGAACGGTGCGAATCAGGGGCACCTGGCCCGGCGGGTCGATCTTTTTGCGCAAACGCCCGATGTGCACGTCGATCAGGTTGGTGCCCGGGTCAAAGTGATAACCCCAGACCTCTTCAAAAATCATCATCCGCGACAGGATCTGCCCGGTGTTGCGCATCAGGAACTCCAGCAACTTGTACTCGGTGGGCAGCAGGCTCAGCGGGTGCTCGGCGCGGCTGGCTTCACGGGTGATGAGGTTGAGTTCCAGATCGGCCACGCGCAGCGAGGTCTCGTATTTGTCGGCCGGGCTTTTGCGCCGCAGCAGGACTTCAACCCGGGCCGCCATTTCGTCGCTGGCGAAGGGTTTGGTCAGGTAGTCGTCGCCCCCGGCCCGCAACCCGCGCACGCGTTCATCGACATCGGAGAGGGCGCTGATCATCAAAATCGGTGTGCTGACGCCGATGGTGCGCAGGGTGGTGACAATCGCCAGCCCGTCCAGTTCGGGGAGCATGCGGTCGAGGGTGATCAAGTCGTAGTCGCCGCTGACGGCGCGTACCAGGCCTTCGCGGCCATTGTCCACCCAGTCGACATCCAGCCCGTGGCTGCTCAATTCAGCCACGATTTCTTTCGCCGTTACGGCATCGTCTTCAATGGTCAAAATGCGGGTCATACCGTCACCTGATAAGCCGTCATGGCGATGGCACATTTTGCCCGCAAAAAGCTGAAACGTTTCTTAATATTTCTTCATGTTCAGCGGGGCGTCAGGCAGGACGGTTTTTTCCGTCTGCCTGACGCCGTGCAAGGGCTCTAAAGCGGGCGGGTGACGAGCGCCAGTGGCGGGATCGGCTGACGCATCAAGGTCCCCACCACCAGTGCGCCCAGTAACCCCAGCCACCCGGCGACCCATAACACCACGCTGAACCCGTTCACAAAAGCCTGCGTGGCCAGCGCCTGAATCCGGGGTTGGACTGACAGCGGCAATGCGCTCACGGCGCCGTGCAGGTCTCCCGCCACGACCCGTGAGGCGATGGCGTGGGTGTGATCCTTCCATTGCGGGGCATCGGCCGCAAGGCTGGCATTGAGGTGCTGTTCGGTGTGACTGCCGAGCAATGCGCCGAGCACGCCAATGGCCAGCACAATGGCGCTGAAACGCATGGTGGTGCTCATGCCCGAGGCCATGCCGACACGGTCGCGCGGCACGCAGGCCATGATGTTTTTTTGCGTGTCGCCATTCAGTAAACCGGCGCCTGCGCCTGTCACAGCGGTGGTCAGGGCGAAACTCAGATAGCCGCCGTGCTCCACGGCCCAGGCGCTGAGCAGGTTGCCACAGCCCACCAGTGTCAGGCCCGTCGCCATCAGCGTGGCCGGGCTGTAACGGCTGGCCAGGCGGGCACCGATGCGCGGGCCGATCAACATGGTGACAGCAAAGGGCAACATGCCCAGCCCCGCGTGTACGGCGCTGAACCCCAACCCGTTTTGCAGGTAAAACGGCAGCAGGGTCATCATCACCTGTGCGCAACCGGCGTAGGCGAACATGCCGAGCAGGGCGCCGATAAAGCGCGGGTGGCGGAACAGTTGCAGGTCGATCATCGGGCGCTTTTGCAGCGACTCGACCCATACAAACACCCCCAGTAGCAGCACCCCGCCCACGATCCGTGCATAGGTCAGCGGGCTGTTCCAGCCAATGCGGTTGGCTTCGATCAAGCCCCAGATCAGGCATAACAGGCTGGCGCTGAACACCAGGCTGCCCCACGGGTCGAGCCGCGCGGATTGCGGGTCCCGGGATTCGGCAATGGCGTGGTTGACCAACGCCATGAGCAGCAGGCCCACCGGCAGGTTGAGGTAGAAAATCCAGCGCCAGCCCAGGTACTCGGTGATCAAGCCGCCCAGCGTGGGCGCGGCCGTCATGGCGACGCCCATGCACGCGCCCCAAAATGCCCAGGCCCTGGCGCGCTCCGCCTCGTCATGAAACGCGTGGCCGATCGAGGCCAGTGCCGAGGTTAGCAGCAGCGCAGCGCCGACCCCTTTGACGGCGCGGGCGATGTCCAGTAGCAGGGTGGTCGGCGCGGCCCCGCAGCCGATGGACGCGAGGATGAAAATGCTCAGGCCCCAAAGCAGGGTCTTTTTGCGGCCATAGCGGTCGGCGATGCTCCCGGCCGGTAACAACAGTGCGGCGAAGGCCAGCATGTAGGCGCTGACCACCCATTCGATGTCGACAAAGTTGGCCCCCAAGTCTTGCGCGATGCTCGGCAGGGTAACGGCCACAATGTTGGTGTCGAGCACGATCAGGGAGCACACCCCGGAAGCGGTCAGCAGGGTCAGGCGCGGGCTGACAGGCTTCATGGTCTGGGCTCCCGAGGCAACCGCAGGATTGCCTGCGAGGCAATGCAGCAGACGAGCGGCTGCGCGAAGTGACTGAGCGGCACGGCTGGTCTTGATTTGACGGACATAGAAGCGGCTCTCTAGTGTGACGGTCGGCACAGGGTAACGCTGTGCCGGGGCGGGTCGGTTAGGCATCGGCCGAGACTTCATTACCTATGAGCTAATGCACCCATGGACATACGTCATTTCCGCTATTTTCTGGCGGTTGCGCAGCAACGCAATTTCACCCGCGCGGCCGAGGTGCTGGGCATTGCGCCGCCCACCCTGAGTCGGCAAGTGCAGGATCTGGAAGCCGAGCTGGGGGTGCGTTTGTTTGTGCGCGAGCAACGTCAGGTGAGCCTGACCCAGGCCGGCGAGGCGTTATTGCCCGAGGCGCAAGCCACCGTCAGTCAGTTCGAACGGGCTGGGCGCCACGCACAGCGGGCTGGTCGCGGCGAGACTGGGCATATCGAGTTGGGGTATGTCGCGTCGGCAGTCTATTCCGGGGTTTTACAGCGCCAAGTTCAGGGCTTTTGCCGCGAATCGGCCGAGGTCAGCATTTCGGTCCGCGAAGCACCGATGGCGAATTTGCCAACGATGGTGGCTGAAGGCCGCTTCGATATTGGCTACGTGCGCTCGCCCATGGCGTTGCCCGACGGGGTGGAGGCGGTTCGCCTGAATGCGGAAGGTTTTGTCCTGGCGCTGGCGGCAGACGCATGGCTGGCGCGCTTAAAGGTCATCAGCCCCGAACATCTGCAAAACGAAACGTTTGTGTTGCCCGAGCAAATCAGCGGGACGTTGCAGGTCGCCCGTCAAGGCGGTTTCGCCCCCAGGCTCGGCCCGCAACCCGGCGGGCTGGTGGCGGTGATCGCGCTGGTGTCGCTGGGGCAGGGGGTGGCGGTGGTGCCTGCCTCGGTGGTCGGGCACATCCACTTGCCCGGCGTGGTCTATCGCCCGATCGAGGGCTGTGAGGTGATGTCGTGGTTGTCGCTGATCCACCGGCGCTTTGAAAAATCGGCGGCGGTGGCGCGTTATATCGAGCATGCCAAGTGTGATTTCCGGCTTCACGAAATGGCCCCTCGCGACTGATCGGGAGGGGAGACGATGCCAGCTCGTCAGATGCTGGCATTTAGCCTATGTCTGTACGTGCGTTTGCCCGTGGAATCAGTACAATCGCGCACTTTTCACGGTGCATGGATGCCGTTCGGCTAGCGCTCTGCAGAAGGTCCATGTTTTGGCAAGTTACTCCCCCGCGTTGGTTCTGATTTCTTTATGTGTGGCCATTCTTGCTTCCTACACCGCCCTTGACCTCAGCGGTCGCATCGCCACGGCGCGCGGCCGTGCCGCGTACCTATGGATGGGGGGCGGTGCGCTGGCGATGGGGTTTGGTGTGTGGTCGATGCACTTTATCGGCATGCTCGCGCTGTCTTTGCCCATTGAGCTGGGCTACGACCTCGGGCTGACATTGTGGTCGTTGCTGGTGGCGATTCTTTCATCGGGGTTTGCCTTGTGGCTGGTCAGTCAACCGCGGCTGCCGGCGCTGCAACTGCTCTATGGCGCCCTGATCATGGGCGCGGGCATCAGCGCCATGCACTACAGCGGCATGGCGGCGTTGCGCATGCAGCCGGGGATCGACTACGACCCTGCGTTATTTGGTTTATCGCTGGTGATCGCCGTGGCGGCGTCGGCGGCCGCCCTGATGATAGCGTTCCGTTTGCGTCAACAAACGCCGTACGTGCGTCTGGCCCGGGCCGGGGCAGCAGTGGTCATGGGACTGGCTATTGTCGGCATGCATTTCACCGGCATGGCGGCGGCAAGCTTCCCTGAGGGCAGTTTTTGCGGCGCAGCCTTGAACGGGCTGAGCGCCAAAGGGTTGGACAATCTGGTGCTGGTGGCAAGCCTGGCGGTGATGACCATCGCGCTGCTGACCTCGATCTTTGATGCCCGACTGGACGCCCGGACCGCCGCGTTGGCGCAGTCCCTGACCCTGGCCAATGAAGAGCTGACCCAACTGGCCTTGCACGACAACTTGACCGGCTTGCCCAATCGCATCCTGCTGGCCGACCGTATCGGGCAGGCCCAGCGCAAAGTGGCGGAACAGGGCGGTTGTTTTTCGTTGATGTTCATCGACCTGGATGGCTTCAAACCCGTCAACGATGCCTTTGGCCATCACTTGGGCGATCGCTTGCTGCGCGAAGTGGCGCTGCGTATGCGTCAAGAGTTGCGGGGTCAGGACACGCTGGCGCGCATTGGTGGCGACGAGTTCGTCATGCTGGTGCGACTGACCGAGGCCAATGACGCGCCGCAGGTGGCTGCGCGGCAGGTCAGCCTGCTGTCGCGCTCGTTTCAGGTGGATGAGCATCAACTGCAAATTTCCGCAAGCATCGGCATTGCGCTGTACCCCGGTAATGGCGTCACGGCTGAAGAGTTGCTGATGAACGCCGACGCGGCGATGTACCACGCCAAAGGCGCAGGCAAGAACGGCTACAGTTTTTTCGAGGTGTCGATGAACACCAATGCTCGCAAGCAATTGCAATTGCTCCAGGACTTGCGCCAGGCGCTGGCGCAGCAGCAGTTCAGTTTGCATTATCAGCCCAAGATGGATGCCAGCACCGGTCAGCCGATCGGTGCCGAGGCGCTGTTGCGCTGGGAGCATCCGCAGCAAGGGTTGTTGATGCCGGATGCGTTTATCGACGTGGCGGAAAAAACCGGTCTGATCATCCCTATCGGTGAGTGGGTGCTCAACGAAGCCTGTCGCCAGATGCGGGTGTGGTTCGACCAGGGTTACAGCCACTGGCGGGTGGCGGTGAACCTCTCGGCGTTGCAGTTTTGTCACAAGGGGCTGGTCGACAGCGTGGCCTGTGCGTTGGCCCGACATCAATTACCGGCCAATAGCCTGACCCTGGAAATCACCGAAACCACGGCCATGAACGACGCCGATGCCAGCATGACGGTGTTGCAACAGCTGTCCCTGATGGGCGTCGACCTGTCCATCGACGATTTCGGCACCGGCTATTCAAGCCTGATGTACCTCAAACGCTTGCCCGCCAACGAACTCAAGATCGACCGCGGGTTTGTCCGCGACCTGGAGCACGACAGTGATGATGCGGCCATTGTGTCGGCCATTGTGGCGTTGGGTCAGGCATTGGGCTTGCGAATCGTGGCCGAGGGGGTAGAGACCGACACCCAGCAAAGTTTCCTGACCACGCTGGGCTGCGATGCCTTGCAGGGCTACCTGTTGGGGCCCCCCAAGCCTGCGCAACAGTTCATGTCCGACATCCACCGCGTTCAGCAAACCTGCGCGGCACCTGACGCCGCGCACTGACAAAGGCGTAACGCCCGGTTATTCTGGCCGCAGGTTTACACCGTGAATGGGGAACGCGTATTTATGGACAAAGTCATCGTGATCACCGGTGGCAGCCGTGGCATTGGCGCAGCGACGGCGCTGCTGGCTGCCCGGCAGGGTTACAAAATCTGCATTAATTATCTGGCGGACGACGCGGCGGCCCATGAAGTGCTGGAGCAGGTTCGCGCACTGGGCGCGCTGGCCATCAGCGTGCGGGCCGATGTCAGCAATGAAGACGAAGTCATCAGCCTGTTCCTGCGGGTGGATCAGGAACTGGGGCCGGTGACGGCGCTGGTCAACAATGCCGGTACGGTGGGGCACAAGTCGCGGCTCGAAGAGATGTCCGAGTTCCGCGTGCTGCACACCCTCAAAACCAATGTGCTGGGCCCGATCCTGTGCGCCAAGCACGCGGTGCTGCGCATGTCGCCCCGGTATGGCGGCCAGGGCGGCAACATCGTCAATGTGTCGTCGGTGGCTGCCCGGTTGGGGTCGCCGGGCGAATACGTCGACTATGCGGCGTCCAAAGGCGCACTGGACGCTTTCACCATTGGCCTGTCAAAAGAGCTGGCGGGTGAGGGTATCCGCGTCAACGCGGTGCGACCGGGGTACATTTTCACCGACTTCCACGCGCTGAGCGGAGATCCGGGCCGGGTCAGCAAGCTCGAATCCATGATTCCCATGGGTCGGGGCGGGCGCCCGGAAGAAGTCGCGGAGGCGATCGTCTGGCTGCTGTCCGACAAAGCGTCCTACGCCACCGGCACCTTTGTGGACATGGCCGGCGGACGTTGACCCGCGCAGGCGGCTAAACGCGGATGCGTCTGTCATGCCGGTGAGGCCTGTGTCACCTTGCAATTCATCTTGATGTCACGATAATGCGACTTATTACTATTTGAGTTCGGTTGTCTTTATGAATTGTTCGAGTGGCACAGTCCCTATGAGCAAAAGCAGCGTTGACCCCATTACCCGTGCGGCTGTTGACTGGATGCTGTTGCTTGAATCCGGTCATGCCTGCCCGTCGGAACGTCAGGTGTTCAAGGCCTGGCTGGCTGAAAACCCCGAGCACCTGGCTGCATGGCTGCGCGTCGCCAATGTGCAACGGTTCAACCCGCGCACGCCCGCGGCCGACCCCGACCTGCTCAAGCTGGTGCAGCGCGCATTGGACGGGCGTTCCTTCTTTTCCCGGCATAAAGCCCTGCAACACGCGCTGTTGGCTTTTTTAGTCGGTTTGGGCGTGCTGGCGTCCGGGTTGTTGTGCCAGGGCTGAGGCCAGACTGATCGCTAACGGCAGGCGCGGCAGCAGGGTGGCCTGATACGCGTGGTAGAGGTCCGGTTTGCCCGGCCATATACGGGCCGAAGGCCGGTTGTTCGGGTCCAGTTCGTGATGCCAACTGCCGTGTTCCCGATCGATCAGGTGCAGGTCGATAAAATCCCAGAAGCGTTGACCCCACTGCTCATATTCCGCTTCCCCCGTGCGCTGCCATAGCGCAGCGGCCGCTGCCGAGGCTTCGGCCAGGGTCCAGTGCAGACGTTCGCGAACCACCGGCCGGTTATCCCAATCCAGTGTGTACACGATGCCGGGCTGGCCGTCGGCATTCCAGCCATGCTGGCATGCGCTGTGAAACAACTGCCGGGCATCGTCCAGTAGCCAATCGGGTGTCGGCATGCCACGTCGCGTGCGCGCCGCTTCCAGATGCAACAACAGACGCGCCCATTCGAAGGCATGGCCAGGGGTTTTGCCAAAGGGGCGGAACGGGTCGGCCGGATGGTCGCGGTTGTAGTCGGGCAGCGGTTGCCAGTGCTCATCAAAGTGTTCGACCGGCAGGTAGCCGGCTTGAGCGGCCTGTACATGGATGACCCGCTCGGCGATCCGCAGGGCGCGGTCCAGCCACAGGTTTTCGTCCAGCACATCGGCCAGCGCCAGAAAGGCTTCGACGCCGTGCATGTTGCTGTTGGCACCGCGATACGCTTCGCACGCGCTCCAGTCGCCCGTGAAAGACTCCAGCAACGCGCCTTCGGCTTCGCTCCAGAACGTGTCTTCCAGCAGCTCCACGGCATCCCCGAGTAATTCGGCAGACCCTTGTCGGCCAGCCACCGCGGCCGAGCTGAAGGCCAGTGCCACAAAGGCATGCAGGTAGGCTTGCTTGCGAGTGTTGCCATCGTGGGCGTGCGCGGTGGCGAACCAACCGCCATGGCGGGCGTCGCGTAAAGGCCCTGCCAGTGCCGCCAGGCCGTGATCAATCAGCTGCGCACAATCAGGTAAACCTTGCAGGTGGGCGAGGGCGAAACTGTGCACCATGCGTGCCGTGGTCATGGTGTCGGCCCAAGCGTTATCGGGGCGCTGGCCAAAGGAGTCGAGGCTGGTAAAACCATCCGCCACCCGTGCGGCCCGGGCGAAGTCCACCAGCCGTCGGCCCTGATCATGCAGCCATTGATGATGGGCCGGGCAAGCCATCCAGCCAGCGTCGGTGCGGGTGAGGTCGGACATGGGTCACCTGTGTTGTCATTGTTATTGCGCGTTGCAGCAGCCTAAGGGATAGCGCCGCGACTGCAAAGCTGAAAGGTTTCAGGTGCCGCAGGTTTCATCCTGGCGTAGGCCGGATCAGACTTCCGGCCCCCAGCGCTGGGACCAGTCGCCGTCCAGCTTGACGATGTCGCGCAGCAACTCCAGCGCCTGTTGCAAGGCCGGGCAATCTCGCTCGCGTGAGTACACCAGATAGGTCGGGTAACTGAATTCAGGCGCTTTGGGCACCCGCTCCAGGGCGCCGCTGTTGAGGTAGCTTTGCACCACCCGCGTGCGGAAATAGCCACTGCCGCCGTTCTCAAGAATGTAATGCAGCGCCACCGGCCCGAGGTTGAAACTGACGGCAGCCCGCGCCTTTTCCGGCAGGGCGGCATCGTGCTGAAGGCGGAAATCCTCCCCCCAGTCCACGTACACATAGGGATCGGGCCTCGCGGGGCGGCGGATCTGGATCAGCTTTTCCTCCAGCAACTGTTCCACCTGCACGCCGGGCCAGTAAGCAGGCCGGTACACCAGCGCGGCATCCAGCAAGCCCATTTCCACTTGCCGCAACAAATGCTCGCCATCGCGAATCTGCACCCGCACGGCATGGGAACTCAGGTGCTGGCGCAAGGCTTGGGTCCAGCTCAGGATCAGCGGGTTGCACAGGCTGACCTCGCCCGCGATATGCAGAACCTGGTCAAGCCCTTCGGGGCGCGGCAAATCGCGCCGTGCCGCTTCCCAGGTGTGCAGTAGCTGGTTGGCATAAACCACAAACGCTTCGCCTTCGGGCGTTAATTTGGCCCCCGCGCGGTTGCGGATGAACAGCGTCACCCCCAGCAGGCTTTCGAGTTTTTGCACCCGCGCCGTGACGGCGGTCTGGGTGACATGCAGGTTCTGGGCAGCGCTGGCAAGGCTGCCGTAGCGAACAATCTCAAGGAAGGTGCGAGCCAGATCGAGGTCCATGGAGCGTGCCAACAAGCAAAGGGCCATCAGTGTAAGGGCTTTCCGTCGCAAATTCGAAAATGGAGCGGATCTATTGGCCTGCATCAATGCTTATTTTTACGAATCGTCTAACGTTCCGGTCTTGGTTCCCAGTGACCAAGACCTCTGGCTGCCTAACACCCGGAGGCCCGCGCTAAGCAGTTCATACAAAGGACAACATAAGAAAATGGATGATTTGAACCGGCAGTACGACATTCAACCTTTAATGCAGGCGGACATGACCATCCTGCTCAATGGCCAGGCGGTCAGCGCCGCGCAAGGCGAGACTGTACTCAGTGTCTTGAACGCCGTCGGCGTTCGTCAGGTGTCGGCCAACGACCATGGTCAGGCCAGCGGCGCCTATTGCGGCATGGGCGTGTGCTATTGCTGCCTGGTCAATATTGACGGGCGGCATAAACGCCGGGCCTGCCAGACCGTGGTGCGCCCCGGCATGAAGGTCGAAACCGGGCAAAACCGGGTCGCAGAACAGGAGAAAGCCCGATGAGCCTTAATCCTGTGATCGTCGGCGGTGGCCCGGCCGGCATGTCGGCTGCCATTGAACTGGCGCAGCACGGTGTGCAGAGCACCTTGCTGGAAGAAGCCTCGCGCCTGGGCGGTGTGGTTTATCGCGGGCCGCTGCGTGAAGGCGTGGAGCTCGACTATTTGGGCGAGCGTTACAAGCAAGCCCTGCACACGTTGCATGATGAATTCGCCGCGATTGCCCGAAATGTCGATGTGCGGCTTAACCACCGGGTGATTGGCGGTCAGGGCGTACAGCGCCTGCAACTGCTGGATGCTAACGAGCAGGTGCAGGAAATCGCCTTCCCGCAGCTACTGCTGTCGGCAGGCTGCCATGAGCGCAGCGTGCCTTTTCCGGGCTGGACCACCCCCGGCGTGATCATGCTCGGCGGTCTGCAACTGCAAATCAAAAGCGGTGTGGTCAAGCCCAAAGGCCCGGTGTTGATAGCCGGTACAGGGCCGCTGTTAATGTTGGTCGCCTGCCAATTGCACGCGGCGGGCGTGGAAGTGGCCGGCGTGTATGAAGCCTGTGAGTTCGGCCGCATCGCCAAAGAAAGCCTCGCGCTGCTCAATCAGCCGCAACTGTTCCTCGATGGCCTGAGCATGCTGGTGTACCTCAAGCGCCATGGCATTACCGTGCGGTATGGCTGGGGTGTGGTTGAGGCCATGGGCGACGGTGAGGTGCAAACGGTCAAGGTGGCGCCCTACGACAGCCACTGGCAGGCAAACCTGAGCAAGGCTCAGACAGTGACAGCTCGCACCCTGGCGGTGGGCTACGGCTTCATTCCGCGTACCCAGCTCACCCAGCAAATGGGGCTGGAACATGCCTACAACGTGGACGGTTACCTGGCGGCCACCGCCAACAGCTGGCAGCAAAGCAGCCAGCCGGCGATTCACCTGGCAGGGGACGTCACCGGCCTGCGCGGCGGTGAAGCTGCCATGCTGACCGGACGCATCGCGGCCCTCTCGATCCTGATGCAGCGCGGGGTGCTCAGCGAACAGCAGGCCCTCGATCAGCGGCGGGCCTACCTGAGCAAGCTCAACGCCATCGTGCGCTTTCGCGGCGGGATTGACCGTTACACCCAGCGCGGCACCCGTCAGATTGACTTGCCACAGGCCGACACGGTGGTGTGCCGTTGCGAGCACGTCACCCGCGCCGACATCGACCTGGCCCTGAGTCAGGGAGTGCAAGACATGGCCGGATTGAAAATGCGCACCCGGGTCAGCATGGGCGATTGCCAGGGGCGCATGTGCGTCGGCTATTGCAGCGACCGTCTGCGCGACGCCACCGGGCGCCAGGATGTGGGCTGGCTGCGCCCGCGCTTCCCACTGGAACCCGTGCCATTTTCGGCCTTCACCAATGCCTGCAAGGATGCCTGACATGATCAAGACCTATGACGTAGTCATCGCCGGTGGCGGGGTGATCGGCGCCTCAATCGCCTATCACCTGTCGCGCCGCAAAGACCTGAAAATCGCCATGATCGACTGCAAGCGCCCCGGCAATGCCAGCCGCGCCTCGGCGGGCGGCCTGTGGGCCATCGGCGAGTCGGTGGGACTGGGCTGCGGGGTGATTTTTTTCCGCATGATGTCCGCCGAACGCAAGCGTGAAGCCCAAGGCTCGGCAGTGGTGGTGGACGCCAGCACGCCGCACATCCTGCCGGACTGCTTTTTCGACTTTGCCTTGCAGTCCAACGCGCTGTACCCGGGCCTGCATGAGGAACTCAAAGAAAAACACGGCATGGACTTCAAGTTCGAGCGCACGGGGCTCAAGTACGTGATTTATGACGACGAAGACCGCCTCTACGCCGAGCACATCGTCGCCCATATTCCGCATTTGGCCCATGAAGTGCGCTGGCTCGACCAGGCCGCGCTGCGCGAGGCGGAGCCGAGTGTCAGCCACGATGCCCTGGGCGCTCTGGAGTTTCTGTGCGACCACCAGGTCAGCCCGTTCCGCCTCACGGACGCCTACACCGAAGGCGCTCGCCAAAATGGCGTGGACCTGTATTTCAACACCAACGTCACCGGCGTGTTGCGCCAGGGTTCGAAAGTCATCGGCGTGCGCACCGACAATGAAGGGGTGTTCCACAGCAAAACCCTGATTAACGCGGCGGGTGCGTGGGCGGCCGAATTGAGCGTGATGGCCACTGACATGAGCATCCCGGTGGCCCCGGTCAAGGGCCAGATTGTGCTCACCGAGCGCATGCCCAAGTTGCTCAACGGCTGCCTGACCACCAGCGATTGCTACCTGGCGCAGAAGGACAACGGTGAAATCCTGATCGGTAGCACCACCGAAGACAAAGGCTTCGACGTCACCACCACCTTCCCGGAAATCAGCGGTCTGGTGCAGGGCGCCATGCGTTGTATACCGGAACTCAAGGACGTCAACCTCAAGCGCACCTGGGCGGGGTTGCGTCCGGGCTCGCCGGATGAACTGCCGATTCTGGGGCCGATGGCGGGGGTGGAGGGGTATTTGAATGCCTGCGGTCACTTTCGCACGGGCATCCTGACGTCAGCCATCACCGGCGTCATGCTCGACGCCTTGGTGCGCAATGAGCCTTTGCCGCTGGACGTGACGCCGTTTCTGGCAGACCGTTTCGACCTGCAGCCGGTAAGGCTGTCTAACGTCATCGGCGCCTGACACACGCCTCAACGGTGGGTGCCAGCCAACTGGCGCCCACCGTCTTGACTGTCTGCCGCGCGTGTTAAAGCGCCTGCGTCTGGATGCGCTGGTAATGCATCTCGGACAGCACAAAGAACTCTTTGTCGATCAAAGCCCGAACGTCCACCAGCGACATGCCCCGGATTTGCGGCGCAAGCCGTATGCCGTAGTCTTCGATGCGCTTGATCGTGTCCGCACCGCGCCAAATCACCTGATACGCCAAGTAATAAATGGAATGCTCAGGTCGCAGTTGAATCCTGCGCCGGGTGAGTTGGTCCTTGAGCAAGGCCTCGTCGAACACATCCACCAACCCTTGGGTAACACGGTCGAGCAAGTGCTCAAGCCGCCACAATACGGCTTGTTTGTCCGTTTCCGAATACCCGTTCCAGCCCACAATTTCATGGTGAAAACGTTTGCATCCCCTGCACACAAGGTCACCAAAAACCGTTGAGCACAGCCCCACGCACGGGGTTTTGATTTTCTGGCTACACATAAGTATCAGTTTGAAAAAAGTGAGGGCCTCACCGGGCCGATAGGCTCAGTCCCAGCTTAACGCGCCGCCCGTCTGGTACTCGATGACGCGGGTTTCGAAGAAGTTCTTTTCTTTCTTCAAATCCATGATTTCGCTCATCCACGGGAACGGGTTGGTGGTGCCGGGGTATTCTTCTTTCAAGCCGATCTGGGACAAGCGGCGGTTGGCGATGAACTTCAAATAGTCTTCCATCATGGCCGCATTCATGCCCAATACGCCGCGAGGCATGGTGTCGCGGGCATATTCGATTTCCAGTTGCGTGCCCTGCAAGATCATTTGCGCGGCTTCATCTTTAAGTTCGGCATCCCACAAGTGCGGGTTTTCGAGTTTGATCTGATTGATCACATCAATGCCGAAATTCAAGTGCATGGACTCGTCGCGCAAGATGTACTGAAACTGCTCCGCCACGCCATTCATTTTGTTGCGCCGCCCCATGGACAGGATCTGGGTGAACCCGCAATAGAAGAAAATACCTTCCAGCACGCAGTAGTAAGCGATCAGGTTCTTGAGCAACTCTTTGTCGTTCTCGACCGTACCGGTTTCAAACGTCGGATCGGAGATCGAACGCGTGTACTTCAAACCCCAGGTGGCCTTTTTCGCGACCGAGGGAATCTCGTGATACATGTTGAAAATTTCGCCTTCGTCCATCCCCAGCGACTCAATGCAGTACTGGTAGGCGTGGGTGTGAATCGCTTCTTCAAAGGCCTGACGCAGGATGTATTGCCGGCACTCGGGGTTGGTAATCAACCGATAGACCGCCAGCACCAGGTTATTGGCCACCAGCGAGTCGGCCGTCGAAAAGAACCCCAGGTTGCGCATCACGATGCGGCGCTCGTCATCGGTCAGCCCTTCAGGGCTTTTCCAGAGGGCGATGTCGGCGGTCATGTTGATTTCTTGCGGCATCCAGTGGTTCGCGCAACCGTCCAGGTACTTCTGCCAGGCCCAATCGTACTTGAACGGCACCAACTGATTGAGGTCGGCGCGGCAGTTGATCATGCGTTTTTCATCGACCGCTACCCGGGCAGAGGCGCCTTCCAGTTCGGCCAGGCCTTCTGCGATGTCCAATTGGTTCAGCGCGGCCTTGGCGCGCAGCGTGGCGGGTGTATCGTCAGCTGTCGCCTGACGTGCCTTGGCCGCCTCCTGATCGCCGACGCGGTTGAGTGCATCCAGCGCAGGCGAGGCGGGTCGCACTGCAGGTGTGCCAGAGGCTTCGTTGTCAGAACTGTCCCAATTCAACATAGGGGTTTCCTTTCGGGGGAGGCGGGTACGCCCACGAACAAGCTCGTGGAATAGAGTGAGTCAAACGCTAAAAACACATCATGTAGTGTGTATTTGTGTTTCTTGGCACACCATATAGTCGATACCCCGAAGGGTCAACCCGAAATTCCCCGGCGGTTTGCACGATCCAACGGGTGAATCTGATAGCCTTTGGCGACTTTTCCTTAGTGCAGGCCTGACATGGACTATTTCGCAGCGCTGAGTGCTTTTGTTGAAGCGGCACAGGCCAATAATTTTTCCCGGGCAGCCGAAAAACTGTCGATCAAAGCCTCGACGGTCTCGCGTTACATCAAGGACCTTGAGCAGGATCTGGGCATTGCCTTGTTCAACCGTTCAACCCGTACCTTGCGCCTGACCGAAGGCGGAGAGACGTTCCTGCACCATGCGTTGCGCGTGCTCGACGCGCTGGATCACGCCAAACAGGCAACGTCTTCGCTTAATCAGCACCCGCGTGGCCTGTTGAAACTGAATCTGCCCCCGGCATTCGCCCGCCAGCACATCCTGCCGGTACTCGGTGAGTTCATGTCGCGCCATCCCGAAGTCCGGCTGGACCTCACGCTGGACGACCATCACGTGAACCTGATCAATGCAGGGGTTGATCTGGCCGTGCGCATCGGGGTCTTGCCCGATTCCACCCTCAAGGCGCGCAAGCTGGCCAATGAACGTACGCTGGTGTGCGTCAGTGCGGCCTATGCCCGGCAACACGCGCCGCCAGCAACGCCCCAAGAGCTGAGTGGCGTGTTATTGAATGGCAATCTGCCGGATGAGGTGTTTTTCGTGCCCGCAGAAGGTTTTGCCCACGGGGTGCAGCGCGTGGCGGTGGCGGGGCCTTTGCGGATCAATGACCTGGAAGCGCAGTTGCGGGCGGTCGAACAAGGGTTGGGCGTGGCGTGCTTGCCCGACTGGCTGGTGGCCGGGCAACTGGCCTCGGGCGCGCTGGTTCAATGGTTTGCGCAGTGGCAGGTACAAGCGACGCACGTGCCTGCGTCGCTGTGGCTGGTGTACCCGCCCAAGCGCACTGTGTCTTCCAAAGTGCGCTGTTTCATCGACTTCATGGTCGAGCGGGTGGGCAGTCCGGCCTATTGGCAGTCGTGAGTGTCAGCTGAAACGGATATCCAGCGCCCGCAGGTAGGTTTGCAAGCCTGCGTCCTGAATAGGAATCAGAAAGGCCTCATCGTCCGACTCGTTGAAGTGCGCATGCCAGTAACCGGGCGGCGTGACAAACGCCAGCCCCGGCGCCCAGTCGACCCGGGTCGGATTGCGGATCTGCCCGTTCTCGTCGATGTCCGTGCCCACCAGGGTGTAACACCCGGCCGGGCAATCAATGATGAAATCCAGCGCAATGGATTGGTGGCGATGGGGTTTTTGCACTGAACCGGCGGGCAAAATCCCGTACATCGCCCACAACACATGGGTCACCGTGCGTGTCTGGGGAAAATGCCGATTGCCCAGCAAGATACTGATCCGGCTCCGGTCCTGCGCCCTTGGGTCATCCGCCGCCTCACGCAGCTTGGCGTTGGCTGTTTGGGCCGGGTACAGCGTGGCGCTGAAGTGCTGTTGGGTGGGCGTGACCCCCAGATAACGCAACAGCGGCTCATCGTGAACGTAATAAAAACGTGCATCTTCATGGGCACTCAGTTGCAGCTCTTCCAGCCCGGGCACGGCAATAAAGCAGCCTTTTTCCCATTCAAACGCCACATCGCCTTGCACCAACCCACCGCGTCCGGCGATGACATACAACACCTGGGACGTCGCCGTGGGGGCCAAGGTCAGGTGGTCACCGGCATTGAGCCGGATAAAATTCGCCAGCAGCCCCGGCCCGGTTGCCGGCCCTTCGCAGCCCAGCGCCTCACTCAGGTCTAAAGGGACAAGACGGCTAGGGCCAGTGTCATACAGCGAGGATGGAAAGTTCTGGTAAGGAATACGCGAAATCAACCCGGCACTGATCGGATTCGCGGCCTTGCTGTATTCGAAATATTCAGCGTCATGCTCGGCATCCAGCAGATCGACGTGGTGCAGTGAGGCGTTCAGGCTATTCATGCAAACCCCTTCTTTTTGTGAGTGGCATTACGGGTACAGGTGCAAGCCACTATACGAAGCGCGGGTCCACCCATTAAGGCCTCAAACGGAACAGCAGTTGTGCAGGGAAGGGGGCATGCGGTTTGGAACAGTGAAAAGTTAATTCGAAGACAAACGACTGCTCAGGTGAGTCAGGCGACTGTCCTGACTCGGACTCGACCTAGTGATTAGGAGTTTCAGATGTAGAAGTCCAGATGTGAGCTGACAGTTTATGAATTGGCCGTCGTGAGGTCAGTTAAATTCAGTTAATTATTGTGGCCTGCCAGATTTTTTGCCATTTTCAACTATCACTGTCTGCAAGCGACCACAGCACTCAATACCTTTCTTCTTGATTATTCCATTCATTATTGTAGTGTGTCGGCATAAGGCACGATCAATCGGCCTCCACTTATAAACGCCCTGACGCTCTCATATAATTCCGCCTTATATCGAAGGCCTTGTTGTGACTGCACCGTGGATCATCAGTGTTAGCGCTTATTTATGTATTGGGTTCTAAGCATGTATCGATATTATTAGGGGGTGTTGTTGTCATTATTGATGTGACTGAACAATAAGTGTGTGGTGTGTGGGTTGTAGGGTGATTAATGGTTTTTCAATGATCGTTTTAAATATGATCGGGAGTGGTTTTTATTTTTCTGAAGTTATAGTCTGGTGAAGTATGGAATGGGTGTTTTCTTGTGGCTTAACGCCTCTGTAGGCTTTAAATATTCAACGTTGAGTGTTTAAGCCGTTATTTAAATCTCAACGCGTGTAACGGGCTGCGCGGTGAGTACGTGGAGCTGATGTTGCATTGAACTCCGGCCTGCTTCTACCAGTCAGCACTCCAAGCCCACTCACAAACAGGTGCTGACACTCATGCAAATTTCTCTCGCGCAACAGGTGGCGCTGGTCACTGGCGGCAGTTCCGGGATTGGCGCGGCCAGTGCCCGGGCGCTGGCGGCGGCCGGTGCGGCGGTGGTGGTGCATTACAACGCGCAGGCGGAACCCGCGCAGGCGTTGGCGGCCGAGATCAAGGCGGCCGGGGGCAGGGCGATTGCTCTGGGCGGGGATGTGTCGAAAGAGGCGGACGTGGAGCGTTTGTTCGAGCAGACGCTGGAGACGTTCGGGTACCTGGACATTCTGCTGGCCAATTCGGGCATTCAGCAGGACGCCCCGGCAGTCGACATGACGCTGGAGCAATGGAACGCCGTCATCGGTGTCAACCTGACCGGGCAGTTTCTGTGCGCGCGGTCGGCGCTGCGGATCTTCAAGCGTCAGGGCATTCGCGAAGGGGTGTCGCGGGCGGCAGGCAAGATCATTCACATGAGTTCGGTGCACCAGGTGATTCCCTGGGCCGGGCATGTGAATTACGCAACCTCCAAAGGCGGGCTGGACATGCTCATGCGCAGTCTGGCGCAAGAAGTCAGCCATCACAAAATCCGCATCAATGGCATTGCGCCGGGGGCGATCCGTACGGCCATCAACCGTGATGTGACTGAAGGCGAAGCTGAACAGGCGCTCCTGAAGTTGATCCCCTACGGCCGCGTAGGCGAGGCCGAGGAGGTGGCCAACGCGGTGGTGTGGCTGGCCAGCGATATGTCCGATTACGTGGTGGGCAGCACGTTGTTTATTGATGGCGGCATGAGCCTTTATCCGGAGTTCCGTGGCAATGGTTAAACCCGATACCGACACCCAAAGTCACATCGAAGCCCACGGCATCATTGGCGACATGCGCACCGCCGCGCTGGTGAATGACAAGGGCAGTGTGGATTTTTTCTGCTGGCCGGAGTTCGACAGTCCGACCCTCTTCTGCGCGTTGCTCGACAGCCCTGAGGCAGGCATCTTTCAGTTGGCGCCGGACATGCCCGACGCCCGGCGTGAACAGATCTACCTGCCGGACACCAATGTCCTGCTGACCCGCTGGCTGGACAACGAGGCGGTGGTGGAGGTCACCGACCTGTTGCCCGTCAGTGATTGTGCCGATGAGTTGCCCGTGCTGATGCGCCGGGTGCGGGTGGTCAGTGGGCGTGCGACTTTCACGTTGCGCTGCGCGGTGCGTCATGACTACGCCCGTGCAGACACCCATGCCCGAGTAGACGGCGCGGATGTGTGGTTTGAGGCCTCTGGCCAACCGGCGTTGCGCCTGGCAGCCAGCCAGCCGCTGAGCGTTGAGCAGCAGGCGGCGTGCAGTACGTTCGCGCTGGCGCAAGGGCAGACCGCCGAGTTTGTCCTGGGCGCGGCTCAAGACCCGCGTGTCCGTGCGGGCAGTAGCGATTTGGCGTTGCAGCACACGGTGCAGTTTTGGCGGCAGTGGATTGCACAATCGACCTACCGCGGGCGCTGGCGCGAGATGATTAACCGCTCGGCACTGGCGCTCAAACTCCTGACGTCTCGCAAAGAGGGGGCGATTATTGCCGCCGCCACGTTTGGCTTGCCTGAAACCCGCGGCGGCGAGCGCAATTGGGACTACCGCTACACCTGGATTCGCGACGCTTCCTTCACGGTGTATGCGTTTGTCCGACTCGGTTTTGTCGAAGAAGCCAACAATTTCATGCGCTGGTTGCGCGGTCGTGTCGGGGATGGCTGCGACCAGCCGCTCAAACTCAACATCATGTATGGCATCGACGGCCGTCGTGAGCTGCCAGAGCGGGAGCTGACTCACCTGGCCGGCCACGGTGGCGCCACGCCTGTGCGCGTGGGCAATGGCGCGGCGGATCAAGTGCAATTGGACATCTATGGCGAGTTGCTGGACGCGGTGTACTTGACCAACAAGTACGGCGAGGCGATCAGCCATGAAGGCTGGCAGCACGTGACGCAACTTGTTGATGAGGTGTGTGAGATCTGGGATCAGAAAGATGTAGGCATTTGGGAGATGCGCGGCGAGAAGCATCACTTTCTGCATTCGCGGCTGATGTGCTGGGTGGCGCTGGACCGGGCCATCCGCCTGGCGTCAAAACGCTCGTTGCCCGCCCCCTTTGAGCGTTGGAACGCTGCGCGTCAGGCCATTCATGCCGATATCTGGGACAACTTCTGGGACGCTGAACGCGGGCATTTTGTGCAATACAAAGGCGGCACGGCGCTGGACGGCTCCATGTTGTTGATGCCGCTGGTGCGTTTTGTCGGCGCCACCGACCCGCGCTGGCTGGCGACCTTGCAGGCGATCGAACGCACGCTGGTGCGCGATGGCATGGTGTACCGCTATCTGAATGAGGAGGAGGGCATGGACGGCCTTGAAGGCACCGAAGGGGCGTTTGCGGCCTGTTCATTCTGGTACGTGGAGTGTCTGGCGCGAGCCGGACAGGTAGAAAAGGCGCATCTGGAGTTCGAACAGTTGCTGCGTTATGCCAACCCGCTGGGCTTGTATGCCGAAGAGTTCGATTGCCACGCCCGGCATCTGGGTAACACGCCCCAGGCGCTGACGCATCTGGCGTTGATCAGCGCCGCCAGCTTCCTGGACCGCAAGCTCGATCATCAGAAAACCCAGTGGCAACCCTGAACGCACAAGCCCCGACGCAGTTGCGCCGGGGCTTGTCGGGTGATGCCAGTGACGCTTAGAACGTGTACTTGGTGGTCAACATCAGGCTGCGCGGCTCACCGTAGTAGGTGGTGTTGAAGTTGCCCAGTCCGGTCAGGTACTTCTTGTCGAACACGTTGTTGGCGTTGAGGTTGAACGTCAGGTGTTCGTTGTACTCGTAACGGGTCATCAGGTTGACCAGCGCGTAGCTGTCTTGCTCGATGATGTCGTAGTCGCCTTTGGCATTGTTGTAGATCTTGCCGTAGAACGGGCTTTGCCAGTTCACGCCACCGCCGACGGTGACCTTGTTCAACACGCCCGGCAGGCGGTAAGTAGTAAACAGTTTGGCCACGTTTTCAGGTTTGGTGGTTTCCAGCGGATAACCGTACACGCGCTCACCGTCGTCCGAGCGGGTCTGGGCGTAGGTGTAACCGGCGCTGATGTTCCAGTCCGGCATGATTTCACCGCTCAGCTCGAATTCCACACCCTTGGTGGTCGCACCGTCGAGGGATTCGAAAATGCCCTCGTTGGTATTGGGGTTGGTGCCGATCTGGATCGGCAGTTTCTTCTGCTCGGTGCGGAACGCCGCAATGCTGGCGTTCAGGCGACCGTCGAAATACTCGCTTTTGAGGCCGATTTCGTAGCTGTTGCCTTCCGTGGGCGCCAGGGTGGTGCCCGAAATGCTTCTGTCGGTGACCGGTTTGTAAATCGAGGTGTAGCTGGCGTACACGGAATATGTGTCGTTGATGTCATACACGGCACCGGCGTAAGGCGTCACCCGGCCATGCTGTTTGGACGTGGTTTTGTTGTCCTCAAAGGTAGGCGGTGCCTGTACGTAGTACTTGTAGGTGCTGTTGTACTGAAAGTCGCTGACACGGCTGCCGAGGATCAACGACAGGTCGTCGGTCGGTTTAAAGCGTGCGGCGATGTAAGCGCTGTTCTGGTTTTGATTGGTCTCGTACTTGCCGTTTTTCGGGAAGTCCGGCTTCGGGTATTTGCCCCTCCAGTCGAAAATACTGCCCGGCACTTTTTGGAACAGGCTGCCGTCAAAGGTTGCTCCGGTTTGACGGGACTCTTGGGAGGTATAGCCTACGACCAACTCATGTTCGCGACCAAACAGGCTGAAGGGGCCGGTTGCGTTGAGATCGAATGTGTTCTGGACACGGTGGCCTTCCCATTTGCCCCAATAGAAGAACATGCCTTCGCCCGTGACCGGATCGGGCATGTCGCCACTGGCCGAGCCCAACTGCGTGTCGTGATCGTTGACCTGCTGGTTCAAGGTGCCTTTGATTTTCCAGTCATTGGCGAACCGGTGTTCCAGCGACGCGAACGTGGTGCGCGCTTGCACGTCGCGACGGCTCCAGTCGGTGGCCGGGTTGAACGAGCGGCTGAAATCGGTCTTGGTGTAGTTGGAGAAGTAGTACGGGTTGCCGGTCCAGGACGAGCCTCGCGGCTTGATGTCCTGGTAGTCCATGCCAAAGGTGAACAGCGTGTCGGGTGTGATGTCGGCTTCAAGAATGCCGTAGAACACCTGGTTCTTTTTTGAGTAATGGTCGAGGTAGGAATCGGCGTCCTGAAGCGCGGTGACGAAACGCCCGCGCACGCTGCCGTCTTCGTTCAGCGGCCCGGAAATATCGCCTTCAGTGCGGTAGT
Source organism: Pseudomonas lundensis (assembly GCF_015377145.2). Classification (NCBI taxonomy): domain Bacteria; kingdom Pseudomonadati; phylum Pseudomonadota; class Gammaproteobacteria; order Pseudomonadales; family Pseudomonadaceae; genus Pseudomonas; species Pseudomonas lundensis. The sequence continues at coordinate 2,918,124 of NZ_CP062158.2, read as the reverse complement.
TGTCCCACGATCCGGCGCTGCCGGTGATCGAAGCCTTGAATTCACGGGTCGGTTTCTTACGGATCAGGTTGACGGTGGCTGAAGGCTCGCCTGAGCCCGACAACAGGCCGGTTGCGCCTTTGACGATGTCGACGCGGTCATACAAGGCCATGTCGACTTTGGTGGCGCCCTCGTCGAAAACGCCGTCGTACATCGAGTTAACGCCGTCGTACTGGAAGTTGGTGATGGCGTAACCGCGGGCCGAATACTCCATGCGGTCGCTGTCATACGCCTGGGTCGAAATGCCCGGCGCGTTGCGTAGCACATCACCAATGCTCTGTGCGCCTTGGTCATCCATGTTCTGGCGGGTGACGACCGTCACGGTCTGTGGCGTTTCCCGAATCGAGAGCGGCAGTTTGGTCGAACTGCTGGTGGCGCCCGTTGTGTAGGAGCCTGTGCCTTCGGTGGTCAGCGAATTACCCAAGCCCTGGCCGGAAATGGTCGTAGCCCCCAGCTCCAGCCCTTTGCCCTGTGGCGCGTTGAGGATGACGGTGTCGCCGTTGAGCTGGTAGGACATGCCGCTGCCTTGCAGCAGGGTTTCCAGGGCTTTGACCGGTTCCAGCGAACCGGACACGGAATGCGATTTGATCCCTTGAACCTGATCGGCGCTGTACAGGATCTGCAGGTTGGCCTGCTTGCCCAGTTCGTTCAGCGCGTTGGCCAGCGATTGTGCCGGGATGTTCAAGGCCACCGGGGCCGCTTGAGCAAGGGATGAACCCAGCAGCACCGAGGCTACCAACGCACTGGACAACAGCGTGCGGCGAACGGTCTGGCGCTGGGTAGCGATCGAAAGCGGGGTCCGTCTCAAGTTTGGTCGTTGCATTACGTGCCGAAGCTCCGAAGGAGGGGATTATTGTTTGTTAATGGGAATAGTTATTAGACGCAGCGCGATTGAGAAACCGGAAAGAAGTTCCTGAAAAAGCGAAGATTTATTTTTTCAGCACGGTCTCCCTGCAGGCATCAGCACGTTAACGCCTGCAGGGAAGGGGCTTCAGGCGGGTTCCAGCGCCGTGCTGACCTTGCCGCTGTCCATGCGCACCAATTGGTCGGCGACGTCGAAATAACGGTCGTCGTGGGAAATGACGATGATGGTCTTGCCCAATCGCTTCAGGTCCGGCAGCAGTTCGGTGTAGAAAATCCTGCGGAACGTCGGGTCCTGATCGGCCGCCCATTCATCAAACACCAGCACCGGGCGCTCTTCGAGCCAGGCGTTGACCAATGCCAGGCGCTTGCGCTGGCCGGTCGACAGGTCGGTGGTGCTGAACTGACCGTCGTTGATGCTGACCTTGTGGGAGATTTCGAGACGCTTGAGGTACTGCTCGGCATCCTGCGGGATGTGCATGTCGCCCTGCACCACGTCGTCGAACAGGTAGTAATCGGCAAAAATCGTCGTGAACAACTGCCGGTAATCGTCGCGGCTTTGGGCCGTCACGGCATGCCCGTTGAGGCGTATTTCGCCCTGTTGGGGGGCGTACAGGCCCAGCAACAGCTTGATCAGCGTGGTTTTGCCGCAGCCGTTTTCACCGACGATGAACACAATGTCGCCCTGATTGACCGTCAGGTTGACTGGCCCCAGACGAAACGGCGCGCTGCCGTCCACAGGCGGGAAGCTGTAGCCCACATCCACCAGCTCCAGGCGCTTGACGGTCTTGTCCTGGGCAGCGGGTTCACTGAGCAGCAGGTGCGGTTCAGGGGAGTTGAACTGCTCGGAGAGGTCTGCAATGCGGCGGAAGGCGATTTGCGCCCGGCTGATGATCGGCAGGGTGCTGATGAGGTGCTCCAACGGGCCTTTCATGTACAGCAACACCAGTACAAAGCCGCTGATCACACCGGGGTTGGCACTGGGCCACACCGATTGCATGGCCAGCGCCAGGCCAATGACCACGAAGAACAGCATCGAGCCCAGGCTTTTGGCAATCACGAAGGTGTTGATCGAGCGCACCTGAATGTCGCAGATTTTTTGCGCCGTGCGCTGGATGCCCGCAACGAACATGCGCTGGCGACGCGGGCGGTGTATGCGCAGTTCCTTGGCGCCTTCGGCAATGGCGTTGTAGTGCTTTTGCAAATCGTCTTCGGCTTCGCGGGCTTCATTGAAGCCGTTCAGGCCGTAACCGCGTGCGATGTACTGGATCACTGTGCCGATCACGATGGCCACCAGCATCATCAGGAACATCGGCCACGAGAGCATGGCCAGGTAGCCCATGCAGCCGAGCGTTACCGTCAGGGAAATCGCCAGTGGCGCAAAGGCAAAGGCGAAGTCGCTGATGGTGTCGACGTCATGGGTCAGGACGGGGATCAGGCGATGGCTGCGATAGCGCTCGATCTGCGCGATCGGCGCTGACAGGACCTTCTCCCCCAGCTCTTTGCGCAGCCGGGCGATGATGTGCTGGCCGACATAGTTGCTGCCGATGTCCGAACAAATGGTGCTGATCAGCGCCAGTACGCACAGCCCGGCAAACAGGGCGACCACCTGCTGGGTCAGGCCGCCCTCGGTGTGCAAGGCACTGTTGATGGTGGCCAGCAACACCGTGACGCTCAGGCCGCCCACCATGCCGAGCAGGACGGACAAGCTGACAATGAGCCGGAACGGCTTGAGCAGATGGAACAGTTCTCGAAGAACCCCGGGGTTGGGTCGGGGTGTGGCGGGCTGGCTCATAAACAAGAGTTCCTTGGATCAAGGTAAGGACAGTCTCTTGTGAACGAGTGATTGGGCCATGGATTTAGCGTGGGTCAGTGCCGAGCCGCGAGGCGGCGGTTGAGGGCAAAGGGATCGTCCAGTGCGCCTGCGTCGCTCGATCAGGCAAGCCCGGCACCTTGACGCTGCCCCGCACAGCTTGTCAGCGATGACGGGGCAGTGCCCACCCGGACGTTAAAGCTCGCGCTGTACCCGCATGCCCACCCAGTCTCCCCGTGTCTGCGGGTAGATGTCATTGCGGTTGCCGGAGCGGGAGAAGACCGGCGCCTCGCCCCAGTCGTTGCCGCGTATCTGGCGCAGTTCGCAGGTGCTGTCCGTCACCCAGGCGCTGCCGTCAGTGGGGGCGCCCACGTAGTCGTTGTGTTTGCAGTCTTCCAGCCACTCGTACACGTTGCCGTGCATGTCATACACGCCAAACGCATTGGGTGGGTAGCTGCCCACGGGAGAGGTGTAGCTGTAGCCATCCGTCGGGCCGTACGTGTTGGCATGTTTGGCGATGCTGTAGGCCTTGCCTTCATCCATAGGGAAGGGGAATGGGCCAGTGGAGCCTGCCCGGGCGGCATACTCGCGAGTGGCTTCGCTGACCATGCGGTAGGGTTTGCCCGTCTTTTTCGACAGCCAACTGACGTAGTGTTGGGCATCGTCGAAGTCCATGCACACCGCCGGTTGGCGTGGACCCTGCGGGTAGCGCGGCTTGCTGGCAATGCACTCGCGTCCCGGGCGGTCGTCGCCGTCGGCAATCTTGACCCCGGTGTCCTTGATGTAGGCGTCAAATTCGGCGGCCGTGATCTGAAAGCGGCTGATGGCCAGTGGCTTGCTAAACGTCACCTTATGCAGCGGCCCCTCATCGGGTTCGCGGCCGACTTCATCGTCCGGGGTGCCCATCATGAAGCTGCCCGTGGGCAACACCACCATCTGCGGGCAGTCCTTGCAGTCCTTGAACACCGTCCCCGGCCTGGCCGGTTCGTCTGCGTGGGCAAGGGCGGGCAGGCTGCACAACAGGGCAGCCAGCGAGAAGCGATACAGCGGATTCAGCGTCAACATGGTCAGCAAGTTCACTTATTGAAGAGAGACAGGTTTGGCGGCTTTTTGCACGGTGTCCCACACGCGCAGGAAGTTGCCGCCCCACAATTTGGCGATATCGGCTTCCGAATAGCCGCGTTGCAACAGCTCGGCCGTGACGTTGCGGGTTTCGCTGACATCCTTCCAGCCATCGAGTCCGCCGCCGTCGTTGAAGTCGGAACTGATGCCCACGTGGTCGATGCCGATTTTCTTCACCGCGTAATCAATGGCGTCGCCGTAATCCTTGAGCGTGGCTTTCGGTTCTTCTTCGACGATGGCGTACAGCCCGGCCGCGTACTCCCCGAAGCGCTGCTCGGGCCAGACGGTGATGATCGGGTCGCCCGGCATCAGGGCCATTTCCAGGTTGTGCAGCGGCGGCAAATCGAACTGGCTGCGCAGGGTGTTGAGTTTGGCCTGGCTGTCCTGGCCAAGCGGGCGCAGGTAGGTCGGGAAACCGACGATTTGCACCACGCCCCCGCTGTCCTTGATGAGCTGCATTTCTTTGTCGCTGAGGTTGCGCGGGATGTCCACCAGCGCCCGCGGGGCCGAGTGCGAGGCCACCATCGGCGTGCGGCTGAGCTGGCTGACTTGCTCCAGTGCCTTGGTCGACATCTGTGACACGTCAATAATCACACCCAGATCGTTCAGGCGTCGTACCGCTTGCTTGCCGGTTTCAGACAGACCGTCGAGGGCATCAGGCGTGTCGTTGAAAAAAGGCAGCGGGCGCGAGGAGTCGGCCCAGTCGTTATTGCCGACGTAGCTGAAACCGAACATGCGCATGCCGCGTGCGGCCCACATGTCCAGCTGATTGAGGTCGTTACCCAGCGGGTAGGCGTTGAGCATGCTGATGAAGATGGCGAATTTTCCTTCGCCGTGAAGGCGTCGCAAGTCATCCGGGGTGTAGGCGATGCCGACCTGATTGGGGAAGTCGCGGACCATGCCGGTGATGATCCGGTAGCGCGCCTGCTGCTCATTACGCGCGGCCTCGACGAAGCCGGCGGTCGGGCGGTGCGGCGCGTTGGGGCCGTTCCAGATTTCCGGCCAGCCGAACACGGTCAGTGCCGCGCCGGATAACCGGCCCTTGGCGGCCTTGGCCAGGTCAAACTGCCCCGTCCCGTCCTTGTCGGCTTCGTTGCCCGCCGTGCCGAACTCCAGTGGCACCGTGATGTGGCTGTCAAACGACAGGATGCGGTCCTGAAGCGCGTCGGCCTGCTTGATGATCTTCAGCGGGTAACCCGGATTGCCCCGGTAAAACGTGTCCCACACCAGCACGCCCCCACCGATGGCGGCGGCCAGGGCCAGAGGAAGACCGAACAGCAGGGCTTTTTTAGAACGTGATTGAGTCATTGCCATCTCAGTAGAAATCCGCCGTCAAGGGGCAGGCGCGCGGCCTTTGCTATCTGGAAAGAACGAGGGGCAGTGGCATTAATTTAGAGGCAGGGGCGTCCATCACGTTCCGATGCGTCAAACCACGTCGCTGTGGCTGAATTCCTCGGCCAGAAAATCAATCAGCGTACGCACTGAAGGCAGTAATCCCCGGCGCGAGGGGAATACCGCGTGCACGATCCCGCTTTTGGGCGCCCAGTCCGGCAGCACGTTGACCAATTGACCGCTGGCGATTTGATCGCGAACCACCACATTGGGCAGATGCACTACGCCCAGGCCTGCCACGGCGGCCTGACACAGGGCGGGCAGGTCATCGGTGATGAGTTTGGGTGTGTGAGGGATCAAGGCGGTGGCGCCGTCGGGACCAAACAGTTCCCAGGCATAGTCGCGACGGGCCGAGCCCCAAAACAGACTCGGCAGGCCGCTCAGGTCGGCGGGGCCGGGCGGGTTGGAAAAACGCGGCAGCAGCGCCGGGCTGGCGACCAGGCTCTGGAGGCTGTTGCCCAACACTTTCATCACCAGCTCACTGTTCTGCAGCGGCGGAAAGCGCACGCGGATCGCAATGTCGAAACCCTCTTCGATCACGTCCACCCGGCGGTTGGTGCTTTCAACGTGCAGTTCCACCAACGGGTACTTGAGCATGTAGCGCGTGAGCATGGCGCTGACCCACGAGTTGAGCAGCGAGGTCGGACAGCTCAAACGCACAATGCCTTGGGGTTCGGAGCGATTTCGCTCAATGACTTCAGCTGCCGCTTCGGCCTCGATGCGCATGGCCAGACACCGCTGGTAATACTCTTGGCCAATTTCCGTCAGTGAACAGTGGCGGCTACTACGCTGTATCAGCCGTACCCCCAGTCGCTCTTCCAACTGGGCAATGCGTCGGCTGAGTTTGGACTTGGGCATGTCCAGCGCCCGGCCGGCGGCGGCGAAACCGCGGTGTTCGACCACTTGGGTGAAGTAATAGAGCGTGTTGAGGTCTTCCACCATCGTTCTCCAAATAGAACGCTAAGGTTCAAAAACGCAGTCTAGTCGACAAAACGCATCGAATCTAAGCTGTTGCCATGAATTACAGGAGGTACACGATGAAACACATTCTTGGCATTTACACAGCGCCGCGTGGCCACTGGGTCGGTGATGGTTTCCCGGTACGCACGATGTTTTCTTACGACCAGATGGGTAAACACATCAGCCCATTCCTGTTGCTGGATTACGCAGGACCCGCCGAATTTACGCCGACTACTCAGCGTCGCGGCGTAGGGCAACACCCGCATCGCGGGTTCGAAACCGTCACCATCGTTTACAAGGGCGAAGTCGAACACCGCGATTCCACCGGTAACGGTGGGGTGATCGGCCCCGGTGATGTGCAATGGATGACGGCGGCGTCCGGGATCTTGCATGAAGAATTCCATTCGGAGGCATTCGCCCGCCGTGGCGGCACCCTGGAGATGGTCCAGTTGTGGGTCAACCTGCCCGCCAAAGACAAAATGGCCGCACCGGGTTATCAGGGCATTCTGGACCGGGACATCCCGGATGTAGCCCTCAAGGACAACGCCGGACGGCTGCGCCTGATTGCCGGTGAATTCGACGGTCTCCGTGGCCCGGCGCACACCTTTACTGATATCCAGGTCTGGGATATCCGGTTGCAGGCGGGCAAGTCGGCTACGTTTGATCTGCGCGAAGGCCACAACACCGCACTGGTAGTGCTCAAGGGCGCCGTGCAACTGAATGGCCAAGAGATGGCACGCGAAGGCCAGTTGGCCTTGTTCGATCGTGATGGCACTCAGGTGCATGTCGATGCCGATCAGGATGCGGTGTTCTTGATCCTCAGCGGCGAACCGATTGACGAGCCCATCGTCGGTCACGGCCCGTTTGTGATGAACAGCGAGGCCGAGATTGAGCAGGCGTTTGTGGATTTTCAGTCGGGTCGTTTTGGTCGTATGCCCGCCTGATCTGAGTGTTGCAACGCGTTAAACCGCACTTCCGGGCCATGAAGGGTCATGGCCCGTTTTTTTGAATCACCCATGAGAGGAACACCCTGTGACGACTTCTTACAAGCGTTTGGACAAGGACAATGCCGCCGTTTTGTTGGTGGATCATCAGGCGGGTTTGCTGTCGTTGGTCAGGGACATCGACCCTGACAAGTTCAAGAACAACGTGTTGGCACTGGCCGATCTGGCCGCGTATTTCAAGTTGCCGACCATTTTGACCACCAGTTTTGAAACAGGCCCCAACGGCCCGCTGGTGCCGGAGTTGAAAGCGCAGTTCCCCGACGCGCCGTACATCGCCCGGCCGGGACAGATCAACGCTTGGGACAACGAAGATTTCGTCAAGGCCGTCAAGGCCACAGGCAAAAAGCAACTGATCATTGCGGGCGTGGTGACCGAGGTGTGCGTGGCCTTTCCGGCGCTCTCGGCGCTGGCGGAAGGGTTTGAAGTGTTTGTGGTGACGGACGCGTCCGGAACGTTCAACGAAATTACTCGCCACTCGGCGTGGGATCGTATGTCGGCCTCCGGTGCACAGTTGATGACCTGGTTTGGCCTGGCCTGTGAGCTGCACCGCGACTGGCGCAACGATGTGGAAGGGCTGGGGGCGCTGTTCTCCAACCATATCCCGGACTACCGCAACCTGATCACCAGTTACACCACCCTGACGGCTGGTAAGTAACCGGAAAGGAAGCTGACGCTCAACGCGTCAGCTTCGTTGCGCTTGTATGTGTCATTGCCGCCAGATATCCCGCACCTAAGGCGCTAGCCGCCAAGCAGTCAGACCCGTTCGAAAATCACCGCGATGCCCTGTCCACCGCCGATGCACATGGTGGCCAATGCGTAGCGGCCCTGAATGCGGTGCAATTCATGAATGGCCTTGGTCGCAATGATCGCGCCGGTTGCGCCCACCGGATGGCCCAGCGCGATCCCTGAACCATTGGGGTTGACCTTGGCCGGGTCCATGTCCAGCGCTTGCATCACGGCGCAGGCTTGGGCTGCGAAGGCGATATTGGCTTCGATCACGTCCATGTCGTTGATGCTCAAACCAGCGCGTTTCAGGGCCAGTTGCGTCGCCGGAATCGGGCCCAGCCCCATCAGTTCGGGTTCCACCCCGGCATGGGCGTACGCCACCAGGCGCGCCAGGGGCGCGAGGTTGCCCGAGGTCACGGCGCTGGCGCTGGCCAACACCAGGGCTGCGGCACCATCGTTCAGGCCCGAGGCGTTACCGGCCGTGACCGTGCCGTCTTTCTTGAAGGCCGGGCGCATGCTTGCCAATTGCTCAAGGGTGGTGGCGCGCGGGTGTTCATCGACACTGAACAGCGTGCTGCCTTTGCGTGTCGTGATCTCGACCGGGGCTATTTGCTGATCAAAAAAGTGGTGTTCGAGTGCATGAGCGGCGCGCTGCTGATCGGCGTAGGCCAGGGCATCCTGGGTTTCGCGGTTGATGCCGTTGCGTTCAGCGATGTTCTCGGCAGTGATGCCCATGTGCATGCCTTGAAACGGATCGTGCAGCACCCCGAGCATGTAGTCCTGCATCAGCCCGTTGCCCATGCGCGCGCCCCAGCGTGCAGCAGGCAGCAGGTAGGGCCCGCGGCTCATGGATTCCACCCCGGCGCCGATGGCAAATTCGGCGTCACCGAGCATCACGGTGTGGGCTGCTGAAATCACGGCTTGCAGGCCCGAGCCGCAGAGGCGATTGACGTTGAAGGCCGGGGTCTCTTTGGGGATGCCTGCGCGGATCGCCGCGACCCGCGCCACGTAGGCGTCGTGGGGGTCAGTAGGGATGACATTGCCCATCACCACGTGGCCGATGCGTTCGGGATCAACCTGACTGCTGGACAGTGCGGCCGTCACGGCAACGGTGGCGAGGTCGCACAGGGGCACGTCTTTCAGCGCGCCGCCGAAGGTGCCAATGGCGGTGCGCCGAGCGCTGAGGATAAAGATGTCAGAGGTGTGCATGAGGCGTCCTTATTGTTCTTGTTGATCTGTGGGGCCGGATTATTTCACAGCGCCAACGGCTGCGGACTAGTCCGTTTGAGGGGGAATTCGATAAGTGGCAATGCCTATAGATGGACGTTGCCGCTTCGCCGTCTACGCTGTCGGTTTCGCGGAGCCTGGCGATCAGGCCTTGCTCTCCCATCCCGATGCAAAGGAAATGCATGCCATGTCTACCGTAGACCGAAATGCGCTGATCGGCGCCTGGAAACTGGTGAGTTTTGTGGAGCGCGATACCAACACCGGTGTTGAATCCCACCCCATGGGCACGACCCCGGAAGGGATCATCCTGTATACGCCTGACGGCTATATGTCGGCGCAATTCTGTCCGCCCGGCCGCAATGACCTGGCCAGCAATGACCCGTTTGATGCCAGTGAACATGAGTACAAAGAAGCGGGTAAAACGTACTTTGCCTACAGCGGCCCGTTTTATGTGGATGAAGCGCGCGGACTGCTGGAGCACGAAATGTTTGTCAGCTTCTTTCCCAACTGGCGTGGGCAACGTCAAGTGCGTACCTGCCGCATTGAAGGCGACATGTTGTACCTGGCGCCGGACGTGCCCGTGAACTTCAATGGCTCGATGAAGCTCGCCAACCTGGCCTGGAAACGGGTCAACCCCAACCTCTAGCCCCTACGGCGTCAGGCCTTGAGCAGGGTGCGAAACGCGTCGATCGGTACAGGGCGACTGTGCAAATAGCCCTGATAGATGTGGCATTCCAGGCTCTGTAAAAACTGCAACTGCTGTTGCCGTTCGACGCCTTCGGCCACCACCTTAAGCTGCAGGCTATGGGCCATTGCCACGATGGCGCGGATGATTTCCGCGTCATTCGGGTCGTTGATGGCATCGCGCACGAATGACTGGTCAATTTTCAGCGTGTCGACCGGCAAGCGCTTAAGGTGCGTCAGCGACGAGTAACCGGTGCCAAAATCGTCCATTGCAAAGCTCACGCCCATGGCCGTGAGCTGATGCATTTTTGCGATAGTGTCTTCCAGGTTCTGGATCACGATGCCTTCGGTGATTTCCAGTTTGAGCATGGAACTGGGCAGGTCATGGGTCAGCAGGCTGCGTTGCACGCGATCAACGAAGTTGCTCTGGCGAAACTGGCGCGGGCTGATGTTCACGCACAGGCTGAAATCTTTGGCCTGGATCAGGCCGTCATTGAGCAAGGCACCGAAATCGCGGCAGGCTTGATCCAGAATCCAGGTGCCGACTTCAAGGATTAACCCGCTGTCCTCAAGGATTTTGATGAACTCGCTTGGCGACTGCGGCCCCAGTTGCGGGTGTTGCCAGCGCACCAGCGCTTCGGCGCCCACGATGCGTTGGGTGCGTGCATCGACCTGCGGCTGATAGTGCAGGCTGAATTCGTTGCGTGCCAGGGCGGTGCGCAAATCACTTTCGATGCGCATGCGCTCACTGGCGGCGGCCTGCATGTCGGGGTGAAACAGTTGCGTGGTGTTGCGCCCCGAATCTTTGGCCCGGTACAGGGCAATGTCGGCGCGCTTGAACAAGTCGGCCGGGTTGGCGCCGTGGTCGGGAATCAGCGCGATGCCGATACTGGGGGTGACTTGCAGGCGCTGGCCATCGAGAAACATCGGCTCGGCCAACAATTCGCGTAGCGTGTCGGCCGTGGCGCGCACGTGCCGGGTCACTTCCTCCAGCGAGCCGTGCAAGCCGCTGAGCAGGACCACAAACTCGTCGCCGCCCAGTCGCGCCACGGTGTCTTCGACCCGCACGCTGGCTTCAAGCCGGGCGGTGATGATTTTCAGCACCGCATCGCCCACCGGATGCCCGAGCGAGTCGTTGATGTGCTTGAAGTGATCCAGGTCGAGGAACAGCAGGGCCCCGCGCATGTCATGCCGCGACAGCAGGGCGCTTTGCTGGGTCAGGCGATCCATCAGCAAGGCCCGGTTGGGCAGGTTGGTGAGCGGGTCGTGATAGGCCAGATGACGCACCTGCGCCTGCGCGGCTTTCAATTGACTGATGTCACGGGCGATCAGCAGCAGGCAAGCGGTGTCGTTGAGGGTGATGCGTTCGATGGAGATCTCCACGTTAAGCAGATCGCCACGGCGTGAGCGCCCGAGGATTTCACGGTTGCTGATACGGCCTTTTTCTTCCAGTTCGTCCAGCAGCGCCTGACGCAGCGAGCTGTCACCCCAGATCCCCAGTTCGTAAGGGCTGCGGCCCATGACTTCGGCGCTGGTATAACCGGTCAGCCGGGTAAAGCCGTCGTTGACCTCCAGGTAACAGCCGGTGGCGTAGTCGCTGATGGTGATGGCGTCGGGGCTTGAGTGAAACGCCTTGGCGAATTTCTCTTCGCTGGCTTTAAGCACGGCTTCGGCCCGCTGTTGCTGGGTGATGTCGCGCAAGGTGGCGACCATGCAGGCGTGCCCATCCAGTTCGATGGAACGGCTGGACACCACACACGTCAGGGGGTCGGTATTTTTGTGCAATAACGAGACGGTCAGGTTGTGCTGCGCCGGGCCCTGAATGGCAGCCAGCAAAGGTCGTAAATGTATGGCCTGGTGGTCGGGGTCTGCACGCAGATCGTTCATGTCCCAGCCAAAGGTCTGACTGAAACTGGCATTGATCTCCATCACCTCACCGCTGACGGCCTGCAGCACGCAAATGGGGTCGGGGCTGGTCTGAAACACGCTGGCAAACTTTTCTTCGGAAGCGATCAGGCGTTGCTCGCGCTCCACTTGTTCGGTGATGTCGAGCAGGGTGCCCGCCATGCGCAGTGGCTGACCATCGTCGTCACGGTACAGGCGGGCGCGACTTTCCAGGTAACGCGAGGCACCGTTTTCGAGCTGAACCCGGTAGGTCAGCTGGTAATTACCGGCCGGGCCTTCGCGCAAGGAGCGGTAGGCGTTGCGCATGTTGTAGCGTTCCTCGATGGGCACCCCTTCAAAAAACGCCTCGAACGATTCGTTGAACGCCACAGCTTCCAGGCCGTGCAATTGGGCGGCGCGCGCCGAGCCGTACAGCTGGCCACTGGGAATGTGCCAGTCCCAAGTGCCCATCTGCGCTGAATCGAGGGCCAGGTCCAGTCGCTCCTGGCTGTCCTTGAGCGCTTGCTCGGCCTTGATGCGTTCGCTGGTGTCGAGAAACGTGCTGACCAGGTATTCCTCACCCTCCAGTTCGACTTTTTGGGCGCTGAGGATCCCGCCATGCAACTGGCCGTTACGGCCGCGCAATTGCACTTCCATGTCCACCGGTGCCTGTTCGCGGCGGATCGCCTGGATGAAAGCGTTGCGTTGCTGCGGGTCGGGCCACAGCCCCAACTCCAGCGTGGTCCGGCCAATGGCGTGCTGAACCGGCCAGCCGAGCAGGCTTTCAAAGCAATGGTTGGCTTCGCTGATCAGCCCGTCTTCAAGGCGCACCAACAGCACCATGTTCGGTGACAGGTGAAACAGGGTGGCAAAGCGTTCTTCCGAGTTGTTCAGGGCTTGCTGGCGCTGGCGTTGTTGGGTGACTTCTTGCAGGACGCCCATCATGCGGGGCTTGCCATCGGCGGTGGGCACCCGGCTGCCCCGGATCTCCAGCCAGTGCAGGGTGCCGTCTGGCCAGCGAATGCGGTGGTGAGTGCTGCGCTCCTGGGGGGCATTTTTGATCACCGCATCAAAGGCCTGCTGAGCCTTGGGCCAATCATCGAACGGCAAGGCCGATAACTGATTGAGGTTGCCCGGCAAGGTCTGGGTTGCCGGCAGGCCGAACAAGGCGTGGGAGCCCTCGGACCAACTGATGTCGCCGCTTTCCATGTCCCAGCACCATGCACCCAATTGCGCCGCCTTGAGCGCAGCGAGCAATGGCGGGGTCTGACGCCCGTTTTGCTCCAGCGTTAACGGTTCGGTAGAGGGCAAACCGCTAGTAAGGTGCACAGAGTCAGCGGGTGTTGGCATTGGCTGCGGTCCTTGAACGGAAAAAGCGACAGTACGGTCATGTGTCAGGCGCAGTGTGCCGGGTATCGACCTGGCCATCCAGCAATGTCATGAAAGCGTGTGCAGCATTCGATAAAGTGCGTTCGGTATGCAAGATATAGCCTAGTTGGCGCGTCAGTTGTATGCCCGGCAAGCGGATCGATGCCACTTGTTCGTCAAGCATGGTGCGCGGCAGCACGCTCCAGGCCAGACCGATGGACACCATCATTTTGATGGTTTCCAGGTAGTTGGTGCTCATGGCGATATTGGGGGTCAACCCTTGGGCCTCGAACAGCCGCTGCACGATGTGGTGGGTAAAGGTGTTGCCACCCGGGAACACCGCCGGGTGGTGCGCGATGTCTGCCAGGCTGATCGGCCCTTTGTGGGTCAGCGAGTGCTCTGGCGCGACGACAAAATCCAGCGGGTCATCCCACACCGGCACGGCGCGAATCAGTGAATGCGGTTCGGGCGCCAGGGTAATGACCGCCAGTTCAGCTCGGCCATGGAGGATTTCTTCGTAGGCCACTTCTGAATCGAGGAACTGAATATCCAGCGCGACCTTGGGGTAAGTGCGGGTGAATTCACGCAGCAGGGGCGGCAAGCGGTGCAAGCCAATATGGTGGCTGGTAGCCAGTGTCAGGCGACCGCTGACCTCTCCGTTAAGGTTGTTGAGCGCCCGGCGGGTGTCGTCCAGCACGTTGAGTATTTGATAGGCGCGGGGCAGCAGCGCTCGGCCGGCCTCGGTCAGGCTGACTTCACGGCCGAGTCGGTCGAACAGCCTGAGCTTGAGTTGTTGCTCAATGCTGGCGATGCGTTTGCTGATCGCCGGCTGGGTCAGGAACAACCGTTCGGCGGCACCCGAAAAGCTGCCGGTTTCTGCAATCGCAATGAAGGCATTGAGATTTGCGAGGTCCATGTTTCGAATTCCCTTTGGTTATCCAAACTATAAAAATTATGAATTTGAGTTATTAACTTTAACGCCATAGGATCGACCTCACAAGCCAAGTGGTTATTGGCACAGAAAGTAGCTGATGAGGAACCGTGTGATGGCCGGCAAAACGCTCTACGACAAGCTCTGGGATTCGCATTTGGTCAAGCAGCGCGACGATGGCTCGGCGCTGATCTATATCGACCGTCACATCATTCATGAAGTGACCTCGCCGCAAGCGTTCGAAGGCTTGCGTCTGGCAGGGCGCAAGCCTTGGCGCATCGATGCCAATATCGCGACCCCGGACCATAACGTACCGACCACGCCGGAGCGCAAAGGCGGGATTCAAGCGATTGCCGATCAGGTTTCCCGTTTGCAAGTGCAAACCCTGGACGACAACTGCGACGAGTACGGCATCACCGAATTCAAAATGAACGACGTGCGTCAGGGCATCGTTCACGTGATCGGCCCTGAGCAGGGCGCCACATTGCCGGGCATGACCGTGGTCTGCGGCGACTCGCACACCTCGACCCATGGCGCGTTCGGCGCCTTGGCCCACGGTATTGGCACGTCTGAGGTCGAACACGTACTGGCCACCCAATGCCTTGTCGCTAAAAAAATGAAGAACATGCTGGTGCGCGTAGAAGGCCAATTGCCATTTGGGGTGACAGCCAAGGACATCGTGCTCGCGGTCATCGGCAAAATCGGCACGGCCGGTGGCAATGGTCACGCCATTGAGTTCGCCGGAAGCGCGATTCGCGACTTGTCCGTTGAAGGCCGCATGACCATTTGCAACATGGCCATTGAGGCGGGCGCGCGCGTCGGTCTGGTGGCCGCCGATGAGAAGACAGTCGATTACGTCAAGGGCCGCCCGTTCGCCCCCAAAGGCGCGGAGTGGGACCAGGCGGTTGAGGCCTGGAAATCATTGGTGTCGGATGCCGACGCAGTCTTCGACACGGTGGTCGAACTGGATGCGACCCTGATCAAGCCGCAGGTCAGCTGGGGCACTTCGCCGGAAATGGTGTTGGCCGTGGATCAGAATGTGCCCGATCCGGCGCAGGAAGCCGATCTGGTCAAGCGCGGTTCGATTGAGCGTGCGTTGAAGTACATGGGGTTAAGCGCCAATCAGGCGATCACGGATATCCAGCTGGATCGTGTGTTCATCGGATCGTGCACCAACTCGCGCATTGAAGACTTGCGCGCGGCGGCCGTGATCGCCAAAGGCCGCAAGGTGGCCTCGACCATCAAGCAGGCGATTGTGGTGCCAGGCTCGGGGTTGGTGAAGGCTCAGGCAGAAGCTGAAGGGCTGGACAGGATTTTCCTTGAAGCGGGTTTCGAATGGCGTGAGCCAGGGTGCTCGATGTGTCTGGCGATGAACCCTGACCGCCTTGAGTCGGGCGAGCACTGCGCTTCGACCTCCAACCGTAATTTCGAAGGGCGTCAGGGCGCCGGAGGCCGCACCCACTTGGTGAGCCCGGCAATGGCCGCTGCCGCGGCGGTAAACGGTCGTTTCATCGACGTCCGCGAATTGATTTAAGGAGCGCAGCATGAAAGCTTTTACCCAGCACACCGGTCTTGTTGCGCCTTTGGACCGTGCCAATGTGGACACGGACCAGATCATTCCCAAGCAGTTTTTGAAATCCATCAAGCGCACCGGGTTCGGCCCCAACCTGTTTGATGAGTGGCGCTACCTGGACGTGGGCCAGCCTTATCAGGACAACTCCAAACGGCCATTGAACAAAGATTTCGTGCTCAATGCCGAGCGTTACCAGGGCGCCAGCGTGTTGCTGGCGCGTGAAAACTTCGGCTGCGGCTCAAGCCGTGAACACGCACCGTGGGCGCTGGAAGAATATGGCTTTCGCAGCATCATCGCGCCGAGTTATGCCGATATCTTCTTCAATAACAGCTTCAAGAACGGTTTGTTGCCGATCATCCTGAGCGACGCGGAGATTGACGAACTGTTTGCTCAGGTTGAAGCCACACCGGGTTATCAGCTCAAGATCGACCTTGAGGCGCAGACGGTCACCCGCCCGGACGGCAAAGTGCTGAGCTTTGAAATCGATGCGTTTCGCAAGCACTGCCTGCTTAACGGTCTGGATGACATCGGTTTGACCTTGCAGGATGGCGATGCCATCGCTGCGTTTGAGAGCAAGCATCGCGCCAGTCAGCCCTGGTTGTTTCGCGACTGATTGCAAGCCCATGACCTGAAGGACACTCCAATGACCCGCACCGCTCAGCACAGTCAAGTCGTACAGAAACAGTTCGGTGAGCAGGCGTCGGCCTACCTGAACAGCACTGTTCATGCCCAGGGCGCCGAGTTTGCGCTGCTCCAGGCGGAGTTGGCCGGCAAGTCGGCGGCGCGGGTGCTGGACCTGGGCTGCGGGGCCGGGCACGTCAGTTTTCACGTAGCGTCGCTGGTCCAGGAGGTGGTCGCTTACGACCTTTCGCAGCAGATGCTGGATGTGGTGAGTCGCGCGGCCCTTGAGCGCGAGTTGCCGAATATCCGCACCGTACGCGGCGCCGCAGAGCGCTTGCCCTTTGCTGACGGCGAGTTCGATTACGTGCTGAGCCTTTATTCGGCCCATCACTGGAGCGATCTCGGTCAGGCCTTGCGCGAAGTACGGCGGGTACTCAAGCCCGGCGGTGTCGCTGCATTCATTGACGTGATGTCGCCGGGCAGCCCGTTGTTTGACACGTATTTGCAAACGGTTGAAGTGTTGCGCGACACCAGCCATGTGCGCGATTACGCGGCGGGTGAGTGGCTTGAGCAGGTCAGCCAGGCGGGGTTGCACACGCGCAGTACGCAGCGCCAGCGTTTGCGATTAGAGTTCGGCTCCTGGATTGCCCGTATGCGCACGCCCGACACCCTGAGCCACGCCATCCTCGCCTTGCAACAGTCCATGGGCGCCGAAGTGCGTGAGTATTTCGAGATTGACGCCGATGGCTCGTTCAGTACCGATGTGCTGGTGCTGTGGTGCGAAAAGTAAGCACGTCACACGATTAAAATTTTCGGATGCGCCTGCGGGGGCATCGACAGACAAAAAAAAGAGGAACCCATGAGCAAGCAGATTCTGATTCTTCCAGGTGACGGCATTGGTCCAGAAATCATGGCTCAGGCGGTCAAGGTGCTGGAGCTGGCCAACGACAAGTTTCAACTCGACTTCGCGTTGACCCATGACGTGATCGGCGGCGCCGCCATTGACCAGCATGGTGTGCCGCTGGCCGATGAAACCCTGGCCCGTGCCCGTGCGGCGGACGCGGTACTGTTGGGCGCGGTGGGCGGCCCTAAATGGGACACCCTCGAACGTGACATCCGTCCTGAACGGGGCCTGCTGAAAATTCGTGCGCAATTGGGGCTGTTCGGCAACTTGCGTCCTGCGATCCTTTACCCGCAACTGGCGGACGCATCGAGCCTCAAACCGGAAATCGTCGCGGGCCTGGACATCCTGATCGTCCGCGAATTGACCGGCGGCATTTACTTCGGTGCGCCACGCGGAACCCGCGAGCTGGACAATGGCGAGCGTCAGGCCTACGACACGCTGCCCTACAGCGAAAGCGAAATTCGCCGCATTGCGCGGGTCGGTTTCGACATGGCCCGAGTGCGCGGCAAGAAGTTGTGCTCAGTCGACAAGGCCAACGTATTGGCGTCCAGCCAGCTGTGGCGTGAAGTTGTCGAGCAAGTGGCCAAGGAGTACCCGGACGTCGAATTGAGCCACATGTACGTCGACAATGCCGCGATGCAACTGGTTCGCGCGCCCAAGCAGTTCGACGTGATCGTCACCGACAACCTGTTCGGCGACATCCTCTCCGACGAGGCATCGATGCTCACCGGCTCCATCGGCATGCTGCCGTCGGCCTCTCTGGATGCCAATAACAAGGGCATGTACGAGCCGTGCCACGGTTCTGCGCCGGACATCGCGGGGCAGGGCATTGCCAACCCGCTGGCCACGATTTTGTCGGTCTCCATGATGCTGCGTTACAGCTTCAATCAGCAGGCAGCCGCCGATGCCATTGAGCAGGCGGTCAGCCTGGTTTTGGATCAGGGTTTGCGTACGGGTGACATCTGGTCGGCGGGGTGTACCAAGGTCGGTACACAGGAAATGGGCGATGCAGTAGTCGCCGCGCTGCAGAATCTGTAATCTCTCGGGCCCGTTACTTCCTGTTGGTGGAAGTAACGACCCCACTTTTTGTTAAAGGTGTAGTTGCGATGAAACGTGTAGGTCTGGTCGGTTGGCGCGGTATGGTCGGTTCCGTGCTCATGCAGCGGATGCTGGAAGAGCAGGATTTCGATCTTATTGAGCCGGTGTTTTTCACCACCTCCAATGTCGGTGGACAAGGTCCGTCCGTGGGCAAGGATATTGCTCCGCTCAAGGATGCCTACAACATTGAAGAGTTGAAAACCCTCGATGTGATCCTGACCTGCCAGGGCGGCGACTACACCACTGAGGTGTTTGCGAAGCTGCGTGAGGCAGGCTGGCAAGGTTATTGGATCGATGCTGCATCGAGCCTGCGCATGCAGGATGACGCGGTCATTATTCTGGACCCGGTCAACCGCAAGGTGATTGACCAGCAGCTGGATGCCGGCACCAAGAACTACGTGGGCGGCAACTGCACCGTGAGTTTGATGCTGATGGGCCTGGGCGGTCTGTTCGAGGCCGGTCTGGTGGAATGGATGAGCGCCATGACCTATCAGGCGGCTTCCGGTGCCGGCGCGCAGAACATGCGCGAGCTGATCAAGCAAATGGGCGCAACCCACGCCGCAGTCGCCGATGAACTGGCCAACCCGGCCAGCGCCATTCTCGACATCGACCGCAAAGTGGCGCAGGCCATGCGCAGCGATGCGTACCCGACCGAGCACTTCGGTGTGCCGCTGGCAGGCAGCCTGATCCCGTGGATCGACAAAGAACTGCCTAACGGCCAGAGTCGTGAAGAGTGGAAGGCGCAGGCCGAAACCAACAAGATTCTGGGTCGCTTCAAAAACCCGATTCCGGTTGACGGCATTTGCGTGCGCATCGGCGCCATGCGTTGCCACAGCCAGGCGTTGACCATCAAGTTGAACAAAGATGTGCCGATTGCCGACATCGAAGGGCTGATCAGCCAGCACAACCCTTGGGTCAAGCTGGTGCCCAATCAGCGTGAAATCAGCATGCAGGAGCTGAGCCCGACCAAAGTCACCGGCACCCTGAACGTGCCGGTCGGCCGTCTGCGCAAGCTGAACATGGGGTCGCAGTTCCTCGGCGCCTTCACGGTCGGTGACCAGCTGTTGTGGGGCGCGGCCGAACCGCTGCGCCGCATGCTGCGGATTTTGCTGGAGCGTTAATCCGCGCCGGTGATTTCAGACCCGCCCCTCGCAAGAGGCGCGGGTTTTTTTGTGCGCCGACGATGCACACCCTTTACAGCGCGCTGTGCGTTGCCTGGCGGGGTGGCGCCCGGTACAGTGCCGCTCCCACTGTTTCGCCTGAGGTAGATCCATGAGCCAGTCCTTTGATATCGCCGTCGTTGGCGCCACCGGCACTGTCGGCGAAACCATTGTGCACATTCTTGAAGAACGTGATTTTCCCGTCGGTGAGCTGCATTTGCTGGCCAGTCTGGAGTCCGCCGGAAGTTCGGTGCCTTACCGGGGCAAGAACGTGCGGGTGCGTGAAGTCGACGCATTTGATTTCACTCAGGTACGCATGGTGTTTTTTGCGGCAGGGCCTGCGGTCACGTTGAGTTTCGCCGACAAAGCCCGTGCAGCGGGGTGTGCCGTCATCGACCTGTCTGGAGCCTTGGCGCAGGCTCAGGCGCCTCAGGTCGTGCCGGAGGCCAATGCGCAGAAGCTGCAAGGTTTACCCAAACCCGTACAAGTCAGTAGCCCAAGCCCTTCGGCGACAGCGCTGGCGGTGGTGCTGGCCCCTTTGCGTGGGCTGCTGGACATTCAGCGGGTGAATGTCACCGCGTGCCTGGCGGTCTCGGCACAAGGGCGTGAAGCGGTGTCGGAGCTGGCGCGTCAGACGGCAGAGCTGCTTAATTTGCGCCCTTTGGAGTCGACCTTCTTTGACCGGCAAATGGCGTTCAATTTGCTGGCGCAGGTTGGCAAGCCAGATGCCCAGGGCCATGTGCCGCTGGAGAAGCGTCTGGTCAGAGAGCTGCGCGACGTGTTGGGCATGCCGGGGCTTAAGGTGTCGGTAACCTGCGTGCAGGCGCCGGTGTTTTTTGGCGACAGCTTCAGCGTCTCGGTGCAATTGGCAGGCCCGGTGGATCTGGACGCGGTTAATGCATTGCTCGAAGCAGCCGATAGCATCGAACTGGTCGAGGCGGGCGACTATCCTACAGCTGTGGGGGATGCGGTCGGTCAGGACGTTGTGTATGTAGGTCGTGTTCGTCACGGAGTTGACGATACTTCTGAACTTAATTTGTGGTTGACGTCAGATAACGTACGAAAAGGCGCCGCCTTGAACGCCGTGCAGGTGGCCGAGTTGTTGATAAAAGACCAACTGTAAAAGATACTTGGCGTCAATTTGCAAAATGATTCTAGCCAGACGGCCAATCGTTGCAGTTCAGTTGCTGTCAGGGCTCGCAAGGCGTAATAGGAGAACCGACCCGGTGGTGGTGTAATCCGGGCGGGGTCTTCAGGCAGCAGCTATACAGATCCCGTGGGACGGGGTCTGTACCAATAAGGAAGAGGCTATGGTTCAAGTTCGCAAATTAGTGTTAGCAATCGCCGCCGCTTCGGCGCTGTCATCCGGCATGGCACAGGCGCTTGGGCTCGGGGAGCTGACGCTGAAGTCGACGCAGAACCAGCCGCTGCTGGCTGAAATCGAATTGCTGGATGTCAAGGACTTGACCGCTGCCGAAGTGGTCCCCAGCCTGGCACCGGCTGAAGAGTTCTCCAAGGCAGGCGTTCAGCGCCCTGCGTTCCTGGATGACCTGCGCTTTACCCCGGTGATCAACCCGGAGGGCAAAAGCGTGTTGCGTGTGACCTCCAGTCAGCCGCTGTCAGAACCTTTCGTCAAATTTCTGGTGCAGGTCATGTGGCCCAATGGCCGCTTGCTGCGCGATTACAGCGTGTTGCTTGACCCGGCCAAATTTTCGCCGCAAACGGCTGCCGCTGCTGCAGCCACCCCGGCGGCTGCACCTGCGGGCAGCCCGGCGCAATACACCACCAGTGCCCGTGACACCCTTTGGGAAATTGCCGCGAAGGCGCGCAATGGCGGGTCCGTCCAGCAAACCATGCTGGCGATTCAGGCGCTCAATCCCGATGCGTTTATCAATGGCAACATCAACCGCCTGAAAACCGGTCAGGTGCTGCGCTTGCCGGATGCGTCGCAAAGCACCCAATTACCGCACGCCAAAGCCTTGGCTGAAGTGGCCTCGCAGAACGCCGACTGGCGCAGCGGGCGTCGCACTGTGCCGTTGGCCCAGCAGTTGGATGCAACCGGGCGTAAAACCCCGGCGCTGGCAACGCCCAAAGAGGCGATGGGCGACAATTTGAGCCTGGTCTCAGGGCAGGCGGCCAAGGGGGCTGGCAAAGGCGCGGCAGGTGATGTCAAACATTTAAGCGACAAGCTGGCGATGACCCAGGAAGGCCTGGATGCCAGCCGTCGAGAGAATGCCGAGCTGAAAAGCCGGATGCAGGATCTGCAAAGCCAGCTCGACAAGTTGCAACGTTTGATTGAGTTGAAAAACGATCAGTTGGCCAAGCTGCAGGCAGAGCCTGTGCCAACCGATCCTGCTGCGGCGATTCCGGCGCAATTGGCGGCGCAGGCAGCCGATGCCCCCGAAGCCGACATTCCGCCAGCCACCGAAGGAACACCGGCCACCGCCATCCCTCCGGCGCCGGTGGATGACGCACAAGACCAGGAACGCAGTATTCAGGACCTGCTGGCCAGTCCGTTGCTGCTGGGCCTGGTCGGTGGCGGGGCCGTGTTGCTGTTGTTACTGCTGATGTTGCTACTGGCGCGTCGCCGTAAAGCGCAACAGGCCGCCGAAAAACACCTGCGCATGGCGCGCGCGCTGGAAGAAGAGTCGGATTTTGCGGCTGATCTGGATATGCCGGAAAGCAGCTTTGAAGGCCTTGAAGTTCCGCCTCCAAGCGTCAAGCTCGCACCTGCACCTGCACCTGCACCTGCACCTGCACCTGCACCTGCACCGGTTGTTGAGTCTGTGGCTCCCGCGGTTGCGGCATCCACTGTCGCCGCGGCGGCAGTCGTGGCAGCGGCCACACAGTCCAAACCCGACAGCGATGTGCTGGACGAAGCTGAACACCTGATTACCCGCCGCCAATTCAATGAGGCGCAAGAGCTGCTCACCTCAGCCATTGAGCAGGCGCCGCAACGCAGTGATTTGCGTCTGAAGCTGATGCAGGTCTATGGCGAACTGGGCGAGCGAGATGCGTTTATTGCCCAAGAGCGCCAGTTGGTTGCCAATGGCAAAAACCACGCTGAAGTCGAGCAGCTTAAGGCGCGCTATCCGGCCATGGCAGCTGTCGCCGCTGCCGGTATTGCTTCGGCGGCCCTGGCTGCCGAACTGGATGCCCAGTTCGTCAAAGACATGCTTCAGGAAGAGCCGAATGCAGAGGCGCCCGTTTCCGCCGAGCCGGTGAGCGAGGCATTCGATGAAGATTTCGATCTGAGTCTGGATGATCTGGAGGCTGCATCCCCAGCGGTGGTTGCTCCGACTGTGGAGCCTCAGGCTCCGGCGCCTGCCGATGATGAGTTGAGCTTTGAGGCCGTGCTCGCCCAGCAGGCTGAAGCCCAGGCCGCCCATGATGACCTTGCAGACTTTGATTTGAACCTGCCGGACGATGAGCTTTCTGCTCCGACCCTGGCGGATGAGGATGTGTTGGGTCTGGAAGACGAGCTCAAGGGGTTGTCTGATGCCGAGACGCCTTTATTCGACATCAATGGCGTCGATGATCTGGATATGCCTGCGGATTTCGACCTGTCATTGGCGGACGAAGAGGCACCGCCGGCGCCTGACAGCTTTTCGGTGGAACTGGATGAGGTGAATGCCGAGCTGGAGCGTTTGTCGCAAAGCCTGGAGCATCCACCGATTGCCGAGCCGTTTGTCGATACTGACAAGTTCGCTGCTGACGATGCGGTGGAGCTGGGTGATGAACCCGAGTTCGACTTCCTGTCCGGCACGGATGAAACCGCTACCAAGCTCGATTTGGCGCAAGCGTATATCGATATGGGCGATGCGGAGGGTGCGCGTGACATCCTGATTGAAGTGCTTGGCGAAGGGAATACTGCGCAGCAGGCCGAGGCCAAAGAGATGTTGTCTCAGCTGGTCTGATCGCCAGCCCGTCATGCCAACGGCAGCCAGGGTGGCTGCCGTTGTCGTTTTTGCGAGGTGGGCGCGGGTGCGTCTAATCATCGGTGTGGCGTATTTGTTTCATGGCGTCTTGGCGCGTGCGCCTTATAATGCCCGCCTTTGCGTACATGAGCAGGCTGTAAGTCCTTGGCAAATTTAGATAACGCAGCCGCTGAAATGGCTGCCGAAGGTTTTTCCCGCATCGCGCTGGGCGTTGAATACAAAGGGTCGCGGTACAGCGGCTGGCAGCGTCAGGCCAACGGGGTGCTGACCGTTCAGGAAACCCTTGAAGAGGCGCTGTCAAAAGTCGCCGCGTCCCCGGTTTCATTGTTGTGCGCAGGGCGTACCGATGCCGGTGTGCATGCCTGCGGGCAAGTGGTGCACTTTGACACGCAAGCTGAGCGCTCGCTCAAGGCGTGGGTGATGGGGGCCAATATCAATTTGCCCCATGACATCAGTGTGAGCTGGGCCAAAGTCATGCCGGCGCATTTTCATGCGCGGTTCAAAGCCATCGCGCGGCGCTATCGCTATGTCATTTATAACGATCAGATACGGCCGGCTCATTTGAATCAGGAAATCACCTGGAACCATCGTCCGCTGGATGTCGAGCGCATGGCCGAGGCGGCGCAGTACTTGTTGGGAGTGCATGACTTCAGCGCTTTTCGCGCCGGTCAGTGCCAGGCCAAATCACCGATCAAAGAAATGCATCACCTGCGGGTCACCCGTCACGGGCAGATGATTGTGCTGGACATCCGCGCCAGTGCGTTTCTGCATCACATGGTGCGCAATATTGCCGGCGTGCTGATGACCATTGGTGCCGGTGAGCGACCGGTGGAGTGGATCAAAGAGGTGCTGGAAAGCCGTCAACGTCGTTTGGGGGGTGTCACGGCGCACCCTTACGGCCTGTACCTGGTTCAGGTCGAGTACCACGATGAGTTTCAGTTGCCTGACCGGTACATCGGTCCGCATTTCCTGACCGGTTTTAGCGAACTGGCCGGCTGACGCCCGCGCACGCTTTTGTTACCATCCGCCACTTTCATGCACCAACCCGGAGGTGGAGTCGACATGTCAGCCGTTCGCAGCAAGATCTGCGGTATTACCTGCATAAAGGATGCGCTGGCCGCTGTAGAGTCCGGAGCGGATGCGATTGGCTTTGTGTTCTATGCCAAAAGCCCGCGCGCTGTAAGCGTTCAGCAAGCTCGCGCAATCATTGCGGCATTGCCTCCCTTCGTCACCACGGTCGGTCTTTTCGTCAATGCCAGCGCGTGTGAGCTCAACGAAACCCTCGACGCCGTACCGCTGGATCTTTTGCAGTTTCACGGCGACGAAACGCCGGAGCAGTGCGAAGGTTTTCACCGGCCTTATATAAAAGCGCTGCGTGTGAAGGCCGGCGATGACATTGCGCAAGCTTGCGCGCGGTATGGCAGCGCCAGCGGAATTTTGCTGGATGCCTACGTTGAAGGTGTGCCGGGGGGAACCGGCGAGGTCTTTGACTGGTCTTTGATACCTCGGGACCTGAGCAAGCCGATCATTCTGGCTGGCGGTTTGACACCCGATAATGTGGCAGACGCCATTCACCGCGTTCGTCCGTATGCCGTTGACGTGAGCGGCGGCGTTGAAAAGAGCAAGGGCATTAAGGATCACGACAAAATACGTGCCTTCATGCAGGCGGTTCGTGGAACAAACTGACGCGTGATGTGACGGTTGGCAGTCTGCCACCGTCCATCATTACCGCTGCCGTAAAGCGTGCGGGCCCGGTCGTTGGACGGGCAGAAATTAAAGTGGCAACCGCTCTGGAGCGTGTTGTCGGGAAGGCTGAGGGTTGCAGGGAGATGCCGGTTCGCCATGGGCTGACCGCAAGTGACTGCAATCATCGCCACACACCTAATGAATTTAGCTCAAGGGCATACACGGGGCCTGAACCAGGTGTTCAAGCCGCCCCGGTACTGGAGAAAAAAAGCATGAGCAACTGGTTGGTAGACAAACTGATTCCTTCGATCATGCGTTCGGAGGTCAAGAAGAGTTCGGTACCTGAAGGCCTGTGGCACAAATGCCCGTCCTGCGATGCAGTGCTTTATCGCCCTGAGCTGGAAAAGACCCTGGACGTTTGCCCTAAATGCAACCACCACATGCGCATCGGCGCGCGTGCACGCATTGATATCTTTTTGGACGCCGACGGCCGTGTCGAGCTGGGTGCCGACCTGGAACCGGTTGACCGCCTGAAGTTCCGCGACAGCAAAAAGTACAAGGATCGTCTGGTCGGCGCGCAGAAACAGACTGGCGAGAAAGACGCGCTGATTTCCATGAGCGGCACCCTGTTGGGCATGCCGGTCGTGGTGTCTGCCTTTGAATTCTCGTTCATGGGTGGCTCGATGGGTGCCATCGTTGGCGAGCGTTTTGTACGTGCCGCCAACCATGCGCTGGAAAACCGCTGCCCGATGATCTGCTTCGCGGCGTCCGGTGGCGCGCGCATGCAGGAAGCCCTGATTTCCCTGATGCAAATGGCCAAGACCTCCGCCGTGCTGGCACGCTTGCGCGAAGAGGGCATTCCGTTTATTTCCGTGTTGACCGATCCGGTGTACGGCGGCGTTTCGGCCAGTCTGGCGATGCTGGGCGATGTGATCGTTGCCGAGCCCAAGGCGTTGATCGGTTTTGCCGGCCCGCGTGTCATCGAGCAGACCGTGCGTGAAAAACTGCCGGAAGGTTTCCAGCGCAGTGAATTCCTGCTGGAACATGGGGCCATCGACCTGATCGTTTCGCGTCAAGAGCTGCGCCCGCGCCTGGGCAGCCTGCTGGCACAAATGATGGGCTTGCCGACGCCGGTGTACGTCGCGCCTCCTGTTGAAGCCATCGTTGTACCGCCGGCTCCGGCAAACCTATGACCCGGCGCACCCTTGGCCAATGGCTCGCTTACCTTGAGCAGTTGCATCCATCGGCCATCGACATGGGCCTGGAGCGCTCGCGAGAAGTAGCGAACCGCATGGGGCTGATCAAGCCAGCGCCTCGGGTGGTGACGGTCACGGGCACGAACGGCAAAGGCTCAACCTGTGCGTTTGTAGCGTCTTTGCTGCAAGCGCAAGGCCTGAAAGTGGGGGTGTATAACTCCCCGCATTTGCTGCGTTACAACGAGCGGGTGCAAATCGCGGGCGTTGAAGCGACGGACGAGCAGTTATGCGAAGCCTTTGCTGCGGTCGAGGCAGGTCGTGGTGAAATTTCCCTGACGTACTTTGAAGTCGGCACGCTGGCCGCTTTCTGGTTGTTCCAGCGGGCCGGGCTCGATGCGGTGGTGCTGGAAGTCGGGCTGGGCGGTCGGCTTGATACCGTCAATCTGGTGGATGCCGACCTGGCGTTGGTCACCAGCATTGGCGTCGATCATGTGGAATACCTGGGCAATACCCGAGAGTCTGTCGCGTACGAAAAGGCCGGTATCTTTCGTTCAGGCAAGCCTGCCCTGTGCGGTGATTTGAATCCGCCCCAGACGTTGCTGGATAAAGCCCATGAACTGGGTTGTCCGCTCTTTATTCGCGGCCGTGATTTCGACCTGGCTACCACCGAACAGGTGTGGCACTGGCGTGGACTGAGCGCGGACGGGAGCGTTATTGAACTGCGCGATCTGCCCCTGCTTGACTTGCCCATGGAAAACGCTGCCCTGGCGTTGCAAAGCTACGCGCTGAGCGGCTTGCCATGGCAGCCGGAGCGCATTGCGCAGGCGCTGCAGGCAACCCGTGTGACCGGCCGACTTGATCGTCGCTCGTTCAAGTGGCAGGGTAAAACCCTGAATCTGCTTCTGGATGTGGGTCACAACCCGCATGCCGCGCAGTATCTGGTTCGCCGCCTGATGCAGCGCCCGGTGACAGGCAAGCGCCTGGCCGTGTTTGGTTTGCTGGCAGATAAGGACCTGGACGGGGTGGTGGGTGAGTTTTCGGTGCCGGTCGAGCACTGGGCGGTAGCGCCGCTGGACACCCCCCGAACTCGCCCGGCGGCTGAGGTGGCGGCTGTCCTGCGACGTCAGGGCGCCTCTGTTTCAGAGCATGGCAGTGTCATGGCTGCGCTGGAGGCTCAGTGCGAGCGGGCCAGTGAAGCGGATGAAATTCTGTTGTTCGGGTCATTCTATTGTGTCGCCGAAGCCCTTGAATGGCTGGAGCGGCGCGCCACGGAGGAGGCTGCACATGGCTTTGCTGGATAAGGCGTACAAGCAGCGCATGGTGGGCGCGCTGGTGCTGGTGGCATTGGCGGTGATTTTTTTGCCAATGCTGTTTTCGCGTCAGGATGAGCAGCGTCAGATTCAGGTCGATGCCCCCACGGCGCCTCAAGTGCCCGTGATGCCGCAGGTTCAGGTTGAGCCGGTTGCAGTGCCCGAGCCGCAGGTCATTCCCGAAGAGCCTGCCCCGGTCGAGCAGGCCGTGGTGGCTGCGCCGCAACCGGAAGCTGTCGTGGTACCGCCGGTGGTCGCCAAGCCCGCTGTCGCGCCCAAGCCGCCAGCGGTCACCCCCGCACAAACGGTGGCGCAAGCGCCAGCCAAACTCGATACCACGCAAAAACGTGTCGATGGCAATGGTTTGCCAATCAGTTGGTCGGTGCAGTTGGTCAGTCTGTCCAATCGTGCCAGTGCCGATAACCTGCAAAAAACCCTTCGCAATCAAGGGTATAACGCATACGTTCGGAGCTCTGGCGGGATGAACCGGGTTTTTGTAGGGCCTTTGTTGGAGCGTGCAGAAGCCGACCGGCTGCGCGATTTACTGGGCAAGCAGCAAAATCTCAAGGGTTTTGTGGTTCGCTTTCAGCCTGAACGTGGCTGAGACTGAAAAAAGGTTCAATCTGTTACGTAATGCGCGTTCAAAGCGCCTTACCTGTGAGGCGGTGCTCTGCTAAAATGCGCCGCCTTATCTGTCTGTAGGCTGCACCGTGCCATTTACCTGGGTTGACTGGGCGATCGTTGCAACGATTGCCATTTCTGCACTGATCAGTTTGAAGCGTGGCTTCGTCAAAGAGGCATTGTCGCTGTGCACCTGGATCATTGCCGGTGTTGTCGCCTGGATGTTCGGTGGTTCCCTGTCGGAATATCTCTCTGCCTACATCGAAACACCTTCCGCCCGTGTCATCGCCGGGTGCACCATCATGTTTGTCGCCACCTTGCTGGTCGGCGCAATGATCAATTTTCTTATCGGCGAACTGATTCGCGTCACCGGGTTGTCCGGGACCGACCGGTTCCTTGGCATGGCCTTCGGCGCCGCGCGTGGCGCATTGCTGGTGGTCGTGGCGGTCGGGTTGTTAAGCCTGGGGCCGGTACAGCAGGACTCGTGGTGGCAAGAGTCACGGCTTTTGCCACAATTTCTATTGGTTGCCGACTGGTCGAAAAACCTCATTTTGGGGTTGAGCAGTCAGTGGCTCGCCAGCGGTATCAGCGTACCCGCTGATATTCCGTTCAAGGAGCACCTCTTGCCGGCTACCCAGCCCAAGTGAGCGGTGTTCAGTTCAGATCCATAAAGTAGGGGTTGCGTCGCATGTGTGGCATCGTCGGTATCGTCGGTAAGTCGAACGTCAATCAGGCGCTGTATGACGCGCTAACCGTCCTCCAGCACCGCGGCCAGGATGCTGCCGGTATTGTAACCAGCCATAACGGCCGGTTATTTCTGCGCAAGGACAACGGGCTGGTACGTGACGTGTTTCATCAGCGTCACATGCAGCGCCTGGTCGGGAATGTTGGCATTGGCCACGTTCGCTACCCGACTGCAGGTAGCTCGACTTCAGCTGAAGCTCAGCCGTTTTATGTGAACTCGCCCTATGGCATTACCCTGGCGCATAACGGCAACCTGACCAACGTTGAGCAACTGGCCAAGGAGATCTACGAATCTGACTTGCGCCACGTCAACACCAACTCCGATTCGGAAGTGCTGCTGAACGTGTTCGCGCACGAGCTGGCCCAGCGCGGCAAGCTGCAGCCGACCGAAGAAGACGTATTCGCCGCCGTCACCGACGTGCATAACCGTTGCCGTGGCGGTTACGCCGTGGTTGCGATGCTGACCGGTTACGGCATCGTCGGTTTCCGCGACCCTAACGGCATTCGCCCGATCGTGTTCGGCCAGCGTCACACGGACGAAGGCGTGGAATACATGATCGCCTCTGAAAGCGTTTCGCTGGATGTACTGGGTTTCACCCTGATTCGCGACCTGGCGCCCGGCGAAGCGGTCTACATCACAGAAGATGGCAAGCTGCACACCCGCCAATGCGCGGCCAACCCGCAGTTGACGCCGTGCATCTTTGAGCACGTTTACCTGGCGCGTCCGGATTCCATCATCGACGGCGTTTCGGTCTACAAAGCCCGTCTGCGCATGGGTGAAAAGCTGGCTGACAAGATTCTGCGCGAGCGCCCTGAGCACGACATCGATGTAGTCATCCCGATCCCGGACACCAGCCGTACGGCGGCTCTGGAGCTGGCCAACCACCTGGGCGTGAAATTTCGCGAAGGCTTCGTCAAAAACCGCTACATCGGCCGTACCTTCATCATGCCGGGCCAGGCGGCACGCAAAAAATCCGTGCGCCAGAAGCTCAATGCCATCGAACTTGAGTTCCGTGGCAAGAACGTGATGCTGGTCGATGACTCGATCGTGCGCGGGACCACCTGCAAGCAGATCATTCAAATGGCCCGCGAAGCGGGTGCCAAGAATGTGTATTTCTGCTCGGCCGCACCGGCGGTTCGCTACCCGAACGTGTATGGCATCGACATGCCGAGTGCGCACGAGTTGATCGCACACAATCGCACCACCCAGGATGTCGCTGATCTGATCGGCGCAGACTGGCTGATCTATCAGGACCTGCCTGACCTGATCGACGCCGTGGGCGGTGGCAAGATCAAGATCGAGAAATTCGATTGCGCGGTGTTCGATGGCAAGTACGTGACGGGTGACATTGATGACAACTACCTGGACCGTATCGAGCGTGCGCGCAACGATGCCTCCAAGGTGATTGCGCAGGGGGTGGGTGCCACCATCGGCATCTACAACAACTAACGCTTCACCGAACCGGCCCCAAGGGGCCGGTTTGCATTTTTCCGATACGCAAAGTAGCCAATACACAGCAGTCATTACAGCAAGGAGTGGGCAGCATGAGTCAGGATTGGGATGCCGGTCGGCTGGACAGCGACCTTGAAGGCGTAGCGTTCGACACCTTGGCCGTACGTGCGGGTCAGCACCGTACACCTGAGGGCGAGCACGGCGACGCCATGTTCCTGACCTCCAGCTACGTGTTCCGCACCGCAGCCGATGCGGCCGCGCGGTTCTCGGGCGAGGCAGCCGGCAATGTCTATTCGCGTTACACCAACCCCACGGTGCGCGCCTTTGAAGAGCGCATTGCGGCATTGGAAGGTGCCGAGCAGGCAGTGGCCACGGCCACAGGCATGGCGGCGATCCTGTCGGTGGTCATGAGCCTGTGCAGCGCGGGCGATCATATTCTGGTGTCGCGTAGCGTATTCGGTTCGACCATCAGCCTGTTCGAAAAGTATTTCAAGCGTTTTGGCGTGCAGGTCGACTACGTGCCTCTGGCCGAGGTGTCGGGTTGGGATGCCGCGATCAAGCCCAACACCAAATTGCTGTTTGTCGAGTCCCCCTCGAACCCGTTGGCTGAGCTGGTCGATATCGCCGCGCTCGCTGAAGTAGCCCATGCCAAGGGCGCGATGCTGGTGGTGGACAACTGCTTCTGCACCCCGGCCTTGCAGCAACCGCTGAAGTGGGGGGCCGACATCGTGGTGCATTCGGCCACCAAGTTCATCGATGGGCAGGGCCGCTGCATGGGCGGCGTGGTCGCCGGTCGTAGCGAACAGATGAAAGAAGTGGTGGGTTTCCTGCGCACCGCGGGGCCGACCTTGAGCCCGTTCAATGCCTGGATCTTCCTTAAGGGGCTGGAAACCCTCAACCTGCGCATGCGTGCCCACTGCGCCAGCGCATTGGCCCTGGCCGAGTGGCTGGAGCAGCAGGACGGCATCGAGACAGTGCATTACGCCGGTCTCAAGAGCCATCCGCAGCATGCTTTGGCCCAGCGCCAGCAGCGCGGCTTTGGCGCCGTGGTCAGCTTTGAGGTCAAGGGGGGCAAGGAGGGTGCCTGGCGCTTTATCGACGCCACTCGCCTGATTTCGATCACCGCCAACCTGGGTGACAGTAAAACCACCATCACGCATCCCGCCACAACGTCCCACGGTCGCCTGGCACCTCAGGAGCGTGAAGCCGCCGGTATCCGTGACAGCCTGATCCGCATCGCGGTGGGTCTTGAGGATGTGGCTGATTTGCAGGCGGACCTGGCACGAGGCCTTGCCGCACTGTGACGGACCTGATTCTCGAAACATCGGCGGGCGGAAACGGCCGCGTGGCACTGGTGACCGGGGCTGCGCGGGGCATTGGCCTGGGGATTGCCGCCTGGCTGGTCAGCGAAGGCTGGCAGGTGGTGCTCACGGACATTGACCGCGCACGCGGCTCCAGAGTGGCCAAGGTGCTGGGCGAAAACGCCTGGTTTGTGGCGATGGATGTGGCACAGGAGTCGGACGTTATTCAGTGCGTGGCGCAGGTGCTGGGGCAGTTCGGGCGTCTGGATGCGCTGGTGTGCAACGCCGCCATTGCGGATCCGCACAACATGACCCTTGAAAGCCTCGACCTCGAACACTGGAACCGCGTACTGGCGGTCAACCTGACCGGGCCGATGCTGCTGGCCAAGCATTGCGCCCCGTACCTGCGGGCGCACTGCGGTGCCATCGTCAACCTGGCCTCCACCCGTGCCCGCCAGTCCGAACCCGACACCGAGGCGTATGTCGCGAGTAAAGGTGGTTTGCTGGCGTTGACGCATGCACTGGCGATCAGCCTTGGGCCGGAGATCCGGGTCAATGCGGTGAGCCCGGGCTGGATTGATGCCCGCGATCCGTCCGTGCGCCGTGCTGAGCCACTGGCCGATACCGATCATTCGCAGCATCCCGCGGGCAGGGTCGGGACAGTGGAAGACGTGGCGTCGATGGTGGCCTGGTTGCTGTCGCGCAATGCCGGGTTTGTAACGGGGCAAGAGTTCGTGGTCGATGGCGGCATGAGTAAAAAAATGGTGTACGACGCTTAGCTGCCGTCTAATTAGAGGATTCACAAGGTGGTAGAGCCATAGTCAGGGATTATCGATTTCTGCTTTTTTTTAAAAAAGTTCAATCTCGTCCTTGACTTAGCTTCGATAGGTGCGTAAATTTCGCGGCCTCAACGAAGCAAAGGGTGATTAGCTCAGCTGGGAGAGCATCTGCCTTACAAGCAGAGGGTCGGCGGTTCGATCCCGTCATCACCCACCACTTCTTGAGTTTCTCGCAAGAGAAAGGTCGTTCTGAAGAGAACACCAACCGACGCGCAGCGGTAGTTCAGTCGGTTAGAATACCGGCCTGTCACGCCGGGGGTCGCGGGTTCGAGTCCCGTCCGCTGCGCCATATTTTTACAAATCAGGTGATCCTGATTTGCGATTGAAAAGCACCGAAGCCTTTCAGTCACGGTTTAACTGTTCCAAACGGACGCAAGTCCGAGCGATACGCAGCGGTAGTTCAGTCGGTTAGAATACCGGCCTGTCACGCCGGGGGTCGCGGGTTCGAGTCCCGTCCGCTGCGCCATATTCGCCTCAGAGCCCTTGAACTCTCTGAAGCTAAAAATCAAGCGACCTCAGGGTCGCTTTTTTTGTGCCTGCGATTTTGCATCCCGCCCACCCAATACACGTTCCAGCCATTTCCCTTCCCCTGTGCAGCGTATCCGGCATGGATCCCAGTCAAACAAGCTGAATGGCCTCTTTTTCCCTATTCGATCGAATGGCAAGCGTCTAATCAGCTGCTTTCCCGGTCGTGTCAATTTTCCAGCGAATTCAGTTTGATTTTATAGTTCGCGCTAAAGTCGTCAAAAAAACGGCGTTTATTCCGGTTTGATATAAAAAAACCAATTGGATCTCCGAATTTTGGATCCATAGGATTGCCCGCAATTGGTGCGCAGTGCTGTGTCCGATTGACTGCTCAGGGGCCATACCTCATTGCGTCGGCAACGCCGTCGCCAGGGCTATTCCCGTGTTCAATCCGCCTAGGACGCATGATCGCCTTGAGAATGCCGAGGTGACCGCACTGCAATAACTGCCCTGGATTCGGTCATTAAGGTCAAACGTTCGTTATGGAGCATAAGTTTCGCAGGAGGCGTGCGTGTACCGTCGCTTTACGCCTGTTTGCAGCGTTTTCACTGTGCATCACCGGCACCGCCAGCCAAGCGGCTGAACCCGCGCCCCGCAGCGTGGCGTTCTGGTACGCAGAAAATCCCCCGCTGCAGGAGCTGGCACAGTTTGAATGGGCGGTCGTTGAGTCCGGTCATGTGTCCACTGCAGACGTCGCGCGTATTCGCCAGCTAGGCAGTCAGCCTTTTGCCTATCTCTCTGTAGGCGAGTTCGATGGCGACCGTGGGAGCCTGACTGAACTCGGGCTGGACAAAGGCGCCAGTGCCAAGCGCAACAAGGCCTGGAACAGCCAGGTGATGGACCTGACATCTCCGCAATGGCGCAATCATCTGTTCGAGCGTGCTCATCAATTGCAAGCGCAAGGGTATGCCGGTCTGTTTCTCGACACGCTGGACAGCTTTCAACTGCTGCCGCCATCGCAATGGCCCGGCCAGCAAACTGCGCTGGCCAGTTTTCTGCGTGAACTGCATGCCCGCGAACCGAAGCTCAAGCTGTTCTTTAACCGCGGTTTCGAAGTGTTGCCTGAACTCGACGGAGTGGCCGCTGCCGTGGCGGTCGAGTCGATACACGCAGGCTGGGACGCCGGGGCCAAGCGCTATCGGCCTGTCTCGCAAGCCGACCGCGAGTGGCTGGAGACCCATCTCAAACCGCTGCGCGACAAAGGCATGCCGCTGGTCGCCATTGATTACCTGCCGCCGAGCCAGCGCGAGCAGGCACGCAAACTGGCCCGTCAATTACGCGATGAAGGCTTTATCCCGTTCGTGACCACCCCGGAACTCGACTACCTGGGCGTCAGCACCCTTGAAGTCCAGCCACGCCGGATCGCCATGCTGTATGACCCGCGTGAAGGGGATCTGACGGTCAACGCCGGGCATGTGATGCTCGGTGGCCTGCTCGAATACCTGGGCTACCGGATTGACTACTTCCCGGTCGACAAACCGCTGCCGGCCCATCGTTTCAAGGGCGTGTATGCCGGGGTGGTGAGCTGGATGAACACCGGCCCACCGCAGGATGCACAGCATTTCAATGCCTGGATCACCCAACGTCTGGATGAAGACGTGCCACTGGTGTTTCTGGCCGGCATGCCGATTGAAAACGCCGTGCTGCTCAAGCGCCTCGGGTTGCACCAGTCAGTGCAGAGTGCCCCGACCTCGCTGACGTTGCTGTCGCAAGACGCGTCGTTGATCGGCGGTTTCGAAGCGCCTTTAAGGCTGCGCACCCGCGAACTGACGCCGTTGTCGATTTTGCCGGGTGGCCCGAAGCCGGGTCTGTTGCTGGCCGACGACAAAGGCAACGAATTTGCGCCGGTCGTCATTGGCGAGTGGGGCGGAATGGTCATGGCGCCGTATTTGGTGGAGTCCAATGGCGAAGCCAGCCGCTGGATCATCGATCCGTTCGCGTTCATTCAGCGCGCATTGCGCCTGCCACTGCAACCGCACCCCGACACCACCACCGAAAACGGCCGACGCATTGCGACGGTTCACATCGACGGTGACGGTTTTCCGTCCCGCGCAGAGATCCGGGGCACGCCCTACGCAGGGCAGTCGGTGCTGGACCTGTTTATCAAGCCTCATCCGTTCCTGACCTCGGTATCGATCATCGAAGGGGAGATCTCCCCACGCGGCATGTTCCCGTTCCTGGCCAAAGAACTGGAACCCATCGCCCGGACTATTTTTGCCGACCCCAAGGTCGAGGTGGCCACCCATACCTTTAGCCACCCGTTCTTCATGCAGCCGGAAAAAGCCATGAAAGAAGACGGCTTCCATCCCGAATATGGCCTGAACATGAAAATCCCGGGGTACGACAAAATCGACTTTCGTCGCGAAGTGTTTGGTTCGCGCGATTACATCAACAACAACCTGACCACCGCGCAAAAGCCGGTGAAGATGATTTTCTGGCCAGGGGATGCGTTGCCCGACGAAGCCACCCTTCAATACGCGTATGAAGCGGGCCTGCAAAATGTGAACGGCGGCACCACCATCATCACCCACGCCAACCCGTCACTGACCGGGCTCTCGCCGCTGTTGCGGCCCACCGCAGGCGGCTTGCAGATTTATGCGCCGATCATTAACGAAAACATGTACACCAACTTGTGGAAGGGCCCGTTCTACGGCTTTCGCGACGTCATCGACACGTTCGAGTTGACCGACTCACCGCGCCGTTTGCGCGGTTTGCACCTGTATTACCACTTTTATTCCGGCACCAAGCAGGCCTCGATCAAGGTCATGGATGACATCTACGCCTTCATGATCAAGCAACAGCCGATCTCGCTTTGGATGAGCGACTACCTGCCACGGGTGCGCGGCCTGTATGAATCGAGCCTGGCGCGCACAGCCGACGGTGACTGGCAAATACTCGGCATGAACGCCTTGCGCACCGTGCGCATCGACCCGCAGATGGGCTGGCCCGACATGACCCGCTCTCAAGGTGTGGCCGGGGTCCGCGACCTGCCGCAAGGCCGATACGTGCATTTGAGCCGTGATCGCGCCTTGCTGGCCCTGCGCCCGGATCGCGACCCGCGCCCGGCATTGGAGGAGGCCAACGTGCCGCTCAGCGCCTGGCGATATGAGGACGACGGCCGTATCACGTTCGCGTTTGCCGGTGAGTTCGACATTGAGTTTTCAGTGAGGGCCGCAGGGCCGTGCCATGTCGAGATCAAAGGGCAGCGCTATTCCCCCCGGGCGGAAAATGGCCTGTGGTTCTTCACATTACCGATGAAGCAGGTGAGTGATGCCCAACTCCTCTGCCAGTAACAAAACCCGCCTGCTCAATCCATGGGCGCTGGGGGTGGTGGCCGTGGCGGTCGGCGGACTGCTGTGGATGACCTTTCAACAGGAAAGCGTGTTCCTGCCGGATGACCGTCAGCCGGACGCCGTCTCGGCCAACTACGCGGAACTGTTGCTCACCGCGCACCCGCAAGACGATGCGTTGCGGATCAAGCTGTTGGACTTGCTGATTACCCTGGGCGAGTACCCCAGAGCGCGCAAACACCTGAACCAATGGCCGCACCCCAATACCACCGTGGCGCGCCTGTACGGGTTGCAGCTCGATCAACTGATGTTGCCCAAGGACGCCGATGACGCCGCCCGCACCGCGTTGGTCGAGCGCTTGAGCACACTGGATCGTGCTCAGTTGCCGATAGCGGCACTGGAGCGGATGGCTCGTTTGCTGTTGGTCCTGCAAGCGCCGGGCCTGGCGGGGCAGTGCTATGCCGAGCTGGCCGAGCGAGACCCGGCCAGGCGCCTGGCGTGGTTAAGCAGTGCCGCGCAGTGGTCGATGGCGGGTCAACAACCCGGCCGTGCCGCCGACCTGTACCTGCAACTGGAAGCGTCCAGCAGTACGCCCGCACAGCACAAACACTACCTGCGCCAAGCCTTCGATGCTTTGATCGCGGCAGACCGCGGGGCTGAAGCGGCGGCGCTGTTAAGCCGACAAGTGGCGCAACTCGACGATCCGGTCAGCGATCCGCATTGGCTGGAACAAGGCGTTGAAGCGGCCATCGCCCATGACCAGTTGCAGGAAGCGCAAGCGCTGCTCCAGCAGTGGCGCACCTTGCAGCCGGGCAACCTTGCCGCGTTGCGCAAGGAGTTCCGCTTGCGCCTGGCGTTTGGCGATCAGGACGGCGCCTGGCGTGTGGGGCAAGAGCTGTTGCAGATCGAAGCCGGCGATGCTGCGTTCCTGCAGCAAATGGCCCGACTGGGCGAGTGGAAGGGCGACAACTATCAGGCGCTGGATTACTGGATGGCCTACCTCAAACTGCAGGATGACCCGGCGGCGTATGAGCATGCATGGCGGTTGTCGATCCAGTTGTTTGATTTCGACCACGGCATCCCGTTACTCACCCGCCTTCTGGACACACGCAGCCTGACCGGCCCCGAGCTGGATGCGCTGGTGTTTGCCCACGAACAGCGGGGCACGCCGCAACTGGCCGAGGCGGTGCTGCGTGCCAGTTTAAAAAAATACCCGGAGCAGCGTCTGGCCTGGGTGCGCCTGAGCCAGAACCTGGAAAACACCGAGCAATACCCGGCCAAGACCGTGGTCATGCAGGCGATGGCAAAGCATTTTCCGATCACCGTCACCGAGCGCGTGGACTGGGCCGGGTCGCACCTGAGGTTTTTTGATACCCAAGGGGCGTGGCAGGTGCTGGACATCGATAACCAGGGCATTGAAGACCCCGAGTATTGGGCGCTGCGCGCGGCATTGGCGTGGGAGTTGGAGCGCGACGATGACTTGCAGCCAGCCCTCGAAAGGCTGCTGGCCATCAAGGGCTCGCTGCATTACGGCGAAGAGGAGCAACTGGCCAACCTGTACCGCAAGCGTGCGCCGCACAAGGCACTGGCGCTGATGATTGCAAGCTGGAACAAAACCCATAACCCGCAGCGTCTGGTGGTGGCGTTGCAAGTGGCGCAGGAGCTGCAGGACTGGGCTCAAGTGAGTGCATTACTCGACAGCGCGCAGGCATGGCCCCAGGCCAACGATCAGGAACAAGTGCTGGCGGCCCGCGCGGCGTTGGCCGTACACGAGCAACGCTTCGCCGAGGCTGAGCACCTGCTCAAGCAGGGGTTGGCGCGTTACGACGATGACAACCTGTTTCGCGAGCGCTTGCTGTGGCTGTACATCGATCAGGGCCGCACGGCTGAGATTGGCCCATTGCTGCAAAAATGGCGGGCGCGGGCGCGTAACGACAACCTGCTGTGGTTGCCGTTTGCCAGTGCCAGCCAGATGGTTGGGCGCACCCGCGAGTCGCTGGCCTGGTATCGCCTGTACCTCAAGGCCAACCCACAGGATTGGCTGGTGCAGGCCGGTTATGCCGACGCGCTGGAAGCGTCCGGCGCGTTGGCAGCCGCGCAGCGTTTGCGCTTGCAGTTGACCCGGACCGTGGACCTGCAACCGGGGCTTGAAGCCTCTCAACGTTATTCGATGTGGCTGCGCCTGTTGGCCAGCAGCTATTCGGCGCGTTTGGCCCAGAACAAGGCGTTGCAATGGCAGGACGGCTCGCCGGCGATGTTGCAACTGTGGTTCGAGCGCCTGCTGGCGCGGCTGGACGAAACCAATCAATCGGCCCAGAAAAATGACTGGCTGGCCTGGGCGCGCAGCCAGGGCCTGAAAGTCGACCGCTTTGAACTGATCCAGCAAGCGCTGCGTGACCGCAATCGCGACATGCTCAAGCAACTGCTGGCCAGCGGCGAACTGGACCCGGCGCAACAAGTCGAGGCCCTCAGTCAACTGGGCCATGACGGTCACGCCCTGAGCGTGGGGTTGTCGGCCTTGGGGGACGAGCAGTCGGCCCTGATTCGCGAGCAATTGCGGCGTCAGGCCGTCGAGATTCTTGACCGCACGCCGCAAGGCATTCAGTTGAGCTGGCAGGGCAAGGATTTTGGCGGGCTGGACATTGCCGGTCCGCAACTGACGGTCGCGCGCCACCTCAATGACGACTGGTACGCCAGCCTGGTGCTGGGCCAGGGGCGCTATGACAGCGATCAACTGCGCGATGGTGAGTTGGATCAGGAGCGCAACGCGCTGCTCACCTTGCGCCGTCAACTGAGTGACGGCAGTTACAGCCTGATTGCCGACCTCAGCACCCGCAAGGATCACGACCGCAACGGCGTTGGCCTGAGCCGCGCGTGGCAATTGAGTGCAACCGATGAGATCGAAACCGGCCTCGACTGGCATCGCCAGAGCGACGAAACCGGACTGATGCGCGCCTTCGGTCAGCACGACGGGGTGTGGGTCAAAGGTCAGCACGGTTTTTCGGCGCGGGACCAATTGAATTGGGCGCTGTCGCATAACCGCTTTTCGACCCGTACAGGCGATGCGCTGGGCTCCGGGCAGGAGGCCAAGCTGGAACTGGCCCATACCCTGGAATTCGAAGGCCCCAACTGGGTGGTGCGTGCCGGTGCCGATTATCAGCGCAATGCCCTCAAAAGCGGTGAGCTGAACGACCTCACGGCCTTCCTCAAACCGATCTACGAGCCAGAGCCCATCGAAGATGACGAGGGCCAGGTGATTGGCGCGCGCGCCGTGGACGTTACGTCGCCGCTCACGGCCCGTGACTTGCTGCAAGCGCGTTATGGCCAGGTGTATGTCGGCAGTTCATGGCGGCGTGGCATGCCGGGAGCGTTAAACCGCACCAAGGCGCAATACACCTGGCTGGTGGACGTGACGGCGGGCTGGCAGTGGGTCGACAAAACCTTCAACTGGGGCGTGGACACGGGCCTGGGCATGGAGGTGCTGGGCGATGACGAACTGGCATTCACGTTCGGTTACCAGTCTTCGCCTCAGGGCGGCGCGGGTGCCGGTGGCACGTTGGGCGTGAGCTATGGCCTGCGGTTTGGGCGCTGATCTATCAATGATGATGTGGAGAAATACGATGCAAACAATCCGAAACCTGACGCTGGTCATGAGCGTGTTGCTCATCGCCGGGTGCAGTAGCTTCACCGGTAAAAACAGCCCGACCTTGTCCCGCAGTGCCCAGTGGGGCGTGGTGCCGCTTGTCAACTATTCGCAAACCCCGCAGGCGGGTGAACGCAGCGAGCAAATCCTGCTCAGCGTGTTGAGCAGCAAAGGCTTGCACCCCCAGATGTACCCGGTGGGCGAGCAGGGCGAGCAAGCCCTGCTGGACGACAACGAGCGCTTGAGCGGCGCCATGGACTGGGCGCGTCAGCAGAAGCTCGATTACGTGGTGGCGGGCAGCGTCGAAGAGTGGCAGTACAAGAACGGTCTGGATGGCGAACCGGCGGTGGGGATCAGCCTGCGGGTCATCGAACCGGCCACCGGCCGTGTGCTGTGGAGCGAAAGTGGTGCGCGCGCCGGTTGGTCACGTGAAAGCCTGGCCGGTTCTGCGCAGAAAGTGCTGAACAAACTGGTCGGCGGCCTTCGGATCGAGTAACTGAGATGAATTCCCCCCATATGGATTTCAGCCTGGCGCCAAGAACCCAGGGCCTCGGCTCTTGGCTTGAGACGCTGGTCATCACCGCGCTGGCGCTCGGCCTTGGCTTGTGGCTGACCCCCGACGATCCGCTGCAAGTGCGTGGCGAGTTCCCTTGGCCCCTGCTGGCGCCGCTGTTGATCAGCGTGCGCTACGGGTTTGTGCGAGGGGTCAGCAGCGCGTGCCTGATCGTGATGGCGTTTTTTGTCTTGCGCCAACAGGGGTGGCCGCTGTACGCCGAGATTTCGCCTTCATTCATCGTTGGCATTTTGGTCTGCACCATGGTGGTGGGCGAAGTGCGCGACTTGTGGGACCGGCGTTTGCAGCGTTTGCAGATGGCCAACAATTATCGCCAGTACCGCCTCGACGAGTTCACCCGGCACCATCAGGTGTTGCGGGTTTCCCATGACCGGCTGGAGCAGCGGGTCGCAGGCAGCGATCAAAGCCTGCGCAGCTCATTGCTGGGCTTGCGCGAACGGTTGCGCACGCTGCAAGGCACCCCGCAACCGCTGGTGGCCCTGGCCGAACCGATTGTGGCGATCCTGGGCCAGTACGGGTCGTTGCGGGTGGCGGGCCTGTACCCGGTGGATGCCCAACGCCGGGTTCAAGATGAGCCCTTGGCCACCCTCGGTGTGATGGGCCCGCTGTCGGTGCACGACCCGCTGATTACCTTGTGCCTTGAACGCAACGAGTTGGTCAGTGTGCGCAGCAACCTGACTGACAACGGCGAGCAGAGTGATTTTTCGTCGTTGCAGGTCTGCGTGCCGCTGATGGACACCGAGGGGCGAGTGCTGGCGATTTTGGCCGTGCGCCAGATGCCGTTCTTCGCGTTTCAGGAGCGCACCCTGAGTTTGCTCGCATTGCTGGCCGGGCATATCGCGGACTTGCTGAGCAGTGACCACCTCAGCCTGCAACTGCCGGATGCCGATGCGCAGCATTTCGCCCAGCAACTCAAGCGATCCTTGATCGATGTGCAACAGCACGACTTGTCAGCGTGCCTGTTCTTCTTCGAGCTGACCGAACCTAACCCGCCATTGCTCAGCCTGTTTGAACGCAGCCAGCGCGGGCTCGACCTGCAACTGAACGTGCGCAACCAGCGCGACCATGATGGGCTGCTGGTGCTGTTACCGCTGACCAGTGCCGAGGGCGCCGAAGGTTACCTGACGCGTCTGAACACGTTGGTGCACGAGCATTTCGGCCAGCAACACACCTTGCAAAGCCTGGGCGTGCGCGCATTCGCGTACACCCTGGAGCCCGCGTGCGAGCGCGGCGGCTTGCGTAACTTCCTGTACAACGAGTGTGGCCTGAATGATCAGCAAGTGGCTATTTAGCCTTGGGGTAATGCTGGAGGCGAGCAGTTGGTCCAGCCTCTGGGTCGACCTGCCGCCGGGGCAGGCGTTCGTGCTGTATGTGATCGCCCATGGGATGGCCAGTGGCATGCTGTGCGCCGGGGTCTGGATGCTGCTGCCCGCGCGCTATCGCCAGCCCATGCCCTGGAGCCCGCTGTTTTTGTTTTCACTGGTGTTTTTTATCCCGGTGGTCGGCGCCTTGGGCGTCGCGTGTGTGATCTTCCCGGCGCTGTATTGGCCGCGCCCTCGTGAACAGCAAGCCTGGCAGGCGCTGGGCATCCCGAAGTTGCCTTTCCGGTCGCAGCCGCTGCATTCGCCGATGTTTCGCGATGGCGGTTTGCAGGACGTCCTGCGTCACGCACCCGACCCGGATCTGCGCCTGTCGGCGCTGCTGAGCACGCGGCGCATGCCGGGCAGAGACGCGATCCCGATCCTCAAACTGGCCTTGGCCGACCCCAGTGATGACGTGCGTTTGCTGGCGTATTCGATGCTCGACAAGCAGGAAAACGACATCAACCAGCGCATCCAGGCCGACCTCAAACAGCTGCCCTTCGCCAAACCGCCAGCCCGGGCGGCCTTGCACGCGACACTGGCGCGCTGGTACTGGGAGCTGGCCTACCTGGGGCTGGCCCAAGGCAGTGTGCTCGAACACGTGCTCAATCAGGCGCGCGAACATGCCGAGCAA
The DNA here is from genome assembly GCF_015377145.2 of Pseudomonas lundensis. Classification (NCBI taxonomy): domain Bacteria; kingdom Pseudomonadati; phylum Pseudomonadota; class Gammaproteobacteria; order Pseudomonadales; family Pseudomonadaceae; genus Pseudomonas; species Pseudomonas lundensis. The sequence goes on along the minus strand of NZ_CP062158.2, from coordinate 2,875,642 downwards.
GGCTTGCGCGCAGGTGAGGGCGGCGAGTTGCACCTGCTGGCAGGGCGTATTGCGCTGGAAATGGATGCGCTGGACAGTGCGCTGACGCATCTGGACGCCGCCGAACAGGCCGGTATCGACGCCTCGCTGTTGATTCCGTTTCACGCTGAAATTGCCTTCAGGGCCGGGCATTACGCGCAAATTCCGTCTTTGCTGGCGGCCTTGCCCGCCGACCTGTTGCGTCGCCCCCCCTTTGCCGACCTCGCTAGGTGCTGGTTATGAACACACCCCCACATGATGCGCCAATGGCGGATGTTTGCCTGTTGCTGGAAGGCACCTGGCCGTACGTACGCGGCGGGGTCTCGAGCTGGATTCACCAGATGCTGCTGGGATTGCCCGAAGTCACGTTTTCGGTGCTGTTCATCGGCGGGCAACGTAACGCCTATAGCCGCCGCAACTACGACATCCCGCCGAACGTGGTGCACATCCAGGAGGTGTTCCTTGAAGATGCGTGGCAAGGTTGCTCGTCGGGCACCACCAGTGAGCAGGCCATTGCCCCGGAACTGGCCAACCTGTACCGATTTTTGCACCACCCGGACGCGCCCAGTGTGGCGCAGGGCCAACAGCTCCTCGACGCTTTGGCCCAGGATCGCCTGAGCCTGGCGGACGTGCTGCGCAGCCGCGCCAGTTGGCACACCCTGAGCGAGGGCTATCTCAAGCACTGTGGCGATCCGTCGTTCGTCAATTATTTCTGGACCGTGCGCTCGATGCAGTCGCCCTTGCTGATGCTGGCCGAGGCCGCGCGCGACATGCCCAGGGCGCGGGTTTTGCACGCGATTTCCACCGGCTATGCGGGGCTCGTGGGCTGCATCCTCAAGCAGCGCTGGGGCTGTCGTTACCTGCTCAGTGAACACGGCATTTACACCAAGGAACGCAAAATCGATCTGGCCCAGGCCAGTTGGATCGCGGAGAGCAGCGAGCAGGCCCTCAATGGCAGCCTGGACACCGGCACCGGTTACATGCGCACCCTGTGGATCCGCTTCTTTGAACGCATCGGGCGGCTGGTGTACGACCACGCCGACACCATCATCGCCTTATATGACGGCAACCGTCAGCGGCAGATCAAGGACGGCGCGGATGCGGCGCGCACGCAAGTGATCCCTAACGGCATCGACTTGCCGAAATGGACGGCCGCGTTGCAGGCCCGCCCCGACGGCATCTTGCCGGTGGTGGGGCTGATTGGTCGCGTGGTGCCGATCAAGGACGTGAAAACCTTTATCCGCGCCCTGCGCGGCGTGGTCAGCGCCATGCCGCACGTGCAGGGCTGGATTGTCGGCCCCGAAGAGGAAGACCCGGCTTACGTCAGCGAGTGCCGCAGCCTGGTGGCCAGCCTGGGGCTGGAAGACAACGTGCTGTTTCTGGGTTTCCAGAGCATTCAAAACATCCTGCCGCAATTGGGGTTGATGGTGCTGACCTCCATCAGTGAGGCTCAGCCACTGGTCATTCTGGAAGCCTGGGCGGCGGGGATTCCCGTGGTCTCCAGCGACGTGGGCTCGTGCCGTGAGTTGATCGAAGGCGGCATTGCCCAAGACCGCGACCTGGGGCTGGCCGGGGAAGTGGTGGCGATTGCCGATCCGCAGGCCACTTCCCGCGCCATTCTCGGTCTGCTGCGCGACCCGCAACGCTGGCAGGCCGCGCAAGCCAGCGGTTTGCAGCGGGTGCATCGTTATTACGGAGAAAATCTGATGTTCGAGCGTTATCGCACCCTGTACCGCGCAGCCATGGAGGCGGTGTAAATGGCTGGCATCGGTTTTGAACTGCGCAAAATCCTGTCGCGCGACACGTACACCGCGACCTTGCATGCCTATGTATACGCCGGGCTGATCAGCTCGGGGCCGTGGGTGCTGTCGATTGTCAGCGTGATGCTGGTGGGGGTGTTGAGCCTCGGGTTGTTGATGCCGGAAATGCTGGTCCGGCAGTTTCTGATCACCGTGACTTACCTGATGGCCACCTCGTTGATCCTCACGGGCGGCCTGCAACTGTTTTTCACCCGTTTCGTCTCCGACCGGCTGTTTGAACGCAAATTCTCGCGGATCTTGCCCAATCTGGTGGGTGTGCTGCTGCTCGTCACCCTGAGTTCGGGGGGGCTGGGCGCGCTGTTGCTGTGGGCGCTGTTTGACGAGCCGTTGATGTACCGGCTGCTGGTGCTGGCCAATTTTGTGACCCTGTGCAACCTGTGGCTGGTGATCATCTTTCTGTCGGGGATGAAGGCCTATAACCGGATTTTGCTGGTGATGCTGGTGGGCTATGCGCTGATGGTTCTGAGTGCCTGGCTGTTGAGCTTCATGGGGATCAACGGTTTGCTGCTGGCGCTGTTGATCGGCCACGGTGCGCTGCTGTTCCTGTACCTCTACGACATCTTGCGCGAATACCGCGCCGATACACTGGTGGCGTTCGACTTTCTGGACCGGCGTCAGGTGTTCACCAGCCTGCTGTTGACTGGGCTCTGCTACAACCTGGGGATCTGGATCGACAAGTTCATCTTCTGGTTCAACCCGGCCACCTCCAGCGCGGTGATCGGCCCGATGCGCTCGTCGGTGCTGTACGACTTGCCGATCTTCCTCGCGTACCTGGCGATCATCCCCGGCATGGCGGTGTTCCTGGTCCGTATCGAAACCGACTTCGCGCAGTGGTACGACCGTCTGTTCCGGGCGATCCGCGAAGGGGAGACGTTGCAGCATATCGGCCAGATCAAGACAGAGATGACGCTGTCGATCCAGCAAGGGCTGCTGGAGATTTGCAAAGTGCAGGGGCTGACGGCGGTGCTGTTGTTCCTGTTTGCGCCGCACCTGCTCCAATGGCTGGGGATTTCCAGTTACTACTTGCCGTTGTTTTACATCGATCTGGTGGGGGTGAGCATTCAGGTGGTGTTCATGGCGCTGCTGAACGTGTTTTTCTACCTCGACAAGCGGGCCATCGTGCTCAAGCTGTGTGTGATGTTTGTGCTGCTCAACGGCGCTTTGACCCTGCTCAGCCTGTACCTGGGCCCGAGTTTCTTCGGTTACGGGTTTACCTTGTCGTTGCTGGTGTGCGTATGGGTGGCGTTGCAGCAGTTGTCGACGGCGCTGGATGACCTTGAGTACCACACCTTCATGCTCAGCCATTAAGCGGGAAACGCGGCCTGCGAGTACGGTGGTCATTCGCCTGTCCAGCGACCACAGGCCGCATCTTCGACTTGTTCTGGACACGTCATCCGATCAAACTGCGCGCATTCGCCCGTACTGTTCTCTTCAGGATGTTCAATGTCTATGTCATTCCCCTTGCGTACCGCGGTTGTGGCCTTTGTGCTGAGCGGCCTCGCAGGTTGCTCGACGCAGAAAACCGCGATCTATGAGCATGAAAACTTCGATGACTCCGGCACGTTCTCGCGCAATTACCCGGTGGCCGACAAGGCGTCGTGCGAGGCCGCACGCCGCGCCTTGCTCAGTCAGGGTTACATCATCACCAGCCGCGATCCGAAAATGATCAGCGGCCATAAAAGCTTCCAGCAAACCGGTGAAAGCCATCTGGAGATCAGCTTTAACGTGGTCTGTGCCGATGACGGCGGGGCGGCGCATCACTCCACCATGTTCGCCAACGCCTTGCAGGACCGTTATGCGCTGAAGAAGGTCAACAACTCCGCCAGCCTGGGGGTCGGGGTGTTGGGCTCGGTGTCGATGCCAATCGGTTCAACCGATGATTCGATGGTTAAGGTGGCCAGCGAAACCGTGTCGTCGGCGCAGTTTTATGACCGTTTCTTCTCCCTGGTAGAAGTCTTTCTGCCCAAAGAGGTGAAAAAAGCCGCGCATATCGAAGAAAAACCCGAGGCTGATCTGGGGGTGCCCGAGACCGCGCCTGCCAAGGTCGACGCCGCACCTGCGGCACTGACGCCTCAAACCCCGGCCGTCGTCGCGCCCGCCGTAACGCCGGTGAGCGCGCCGCCTGCGGTCGAGCCCGTAGGGTCGCAGCCGGTGGTTCCGCCCGCAGAAGCAGCCCCCATCACGCCGATTGAAGTCCCTGTCACCCCTGAGGTGAGCGCGCCGACCGCACCAGCGGCCCCGGCGCCGGACGCGCCTGTGCCTGAAACGCCGCACCCGGTGACAGAGCCCGCACCCGTCACGGCACCGGTCAGCCCGGAACCTGCTCCAGCGCAATAAATCGGGCCGTTAAATCTGAAATGATCTGCTACGTTTACGGTTGAGTGATAAAAGTGTTTGCGAAGGTGTCACGATTCCTTCATGCGGGCACTTTACGCTCGAACGAACACGACAACAGACACAGAAGGATGCCGACATGGACGATTATCAGGAAGAACTGCTGGAGTATCAGGCGTCCCAACTGGACCCGCTGGAGCCCGCCGACGACGCCACCGAGCTTTGATCGGCACTGCGCACGGTCGCCTTAGGCCGACTGGCGCTGGCGGCGGCGGAACTCTCCGGGTGTTTCAGCGTTCCAGCGCTTGAAGGCACGCTGAAACGCCTCGGCTGAGGCAAACCCCAACAAATATGCGATTTCGCCAAAGGCCAGTTCGGTGTCCCGGATATAGGTCATGGCGAGGTCGCGGCGTGTGTCATTGAGAATGGCGCGAAACTGCGTGCCTTCCTCCGTCAGCTTGCGGCGCAGGGTCCAGGTTGGCAGTTTCAGGCGTGCGGCCACTTCTTCCAGATCAGGTTCCCGACCGCCGTTGAGCAGCGGCCCCAACAACTGGGTGATGCGCTCGCGCAGGCTGCGCGTGCGGGTCAGTTGCTCCAGTTCGCGCTCGCACAACTGCAGCAGGTACGCCCAGGTGCTGGGGCAATGCTGCGGGTTGCGCCGATCGAGTGTGGCGTGATTGAGGCGTAACTGGTTGGTGTCGGCCCGAAAGCGCACCGGGTTGTGGCTCAGCACGCTGTACTGCTCGGCGTATTCAGGCTCGCTGAACTCGATCTCGATGTGTTCGCAGGTCAACGGGCGGTCGGCCACGGCGGACAATTGATGCAGCCAGCCCGAGATGATCGAATCCACCACGAAGCGGTTATAGGCGTTGTACGGGCTGATGGAGTAAAAGCGCAGCCAGGCGCCCTGGGCATCTTCGTGCAGGCTCGACTGGCCACGGTAGTTGGAACCGTACAGGGCCTCGAAGCGGATCAGGGTGCGCGCTGCTTCCCGCACCGTCGGGGCTTGCGCGGCCGTGACACCGGCCAGCCCGGCCTGACTCAGGCGGCTCAGTTGCCCCATGCGCAAACCCAGCGCGGGGTCGCCGGTCAAGGCGATCGCCGCATGCCCCAGGCGCATGTAGCGCGGGATCGAGAGCCGCGCCATCGGCTGGCTCAAGCGCGCCGCATCAAGGCCGTACTGGTCGAGCAAAGGCAAGGGGTCATGACCGCAGCTGCGCACCGCATCCGCCAGCTGCTGCACGAAACCGACCGACAAATCCCCCAAACGCATCGGCAACGGCTTCATCGTCTACAGCCAGAGGTTGAGCAAACGTGCCGTGGAGACGGGCCTGTCCGGGCTGGTGATGCCGTTGCGGCTGATAAAGCTCTGGCCGACGCTGTGTTTGTCCCAGAACCGGCCTTGGGAAAACACCGTGATCCCGGCTTCGGCGGTGCTGGTGGGCACGCTGCTGATCAGGGTCAGACGATGCCAGGCCGCGCCCTCACTGACTTCGCCGGGTTTGAGGCTGATTTCGCTGGGCGTCGACACGCTTTTATAGCCGCCCCACGGGTTATCCCACGTGTCTTTGCCGGTCACGAAAGCGGGCACCGCGATCAATTGCGCCTGTTGCTCGTTCAGCACCCGGTAGTTGTCGGGGTACCAGCTGTCGCTGCCCACCAGAATCCCGAGCCGCCCGGCCGGGGTGTCCACCACGTTCAACTGGTGGTCCGGGCTGGGCTGGATGTAGCTCTGTTCTTCGTAGGTGGGCAGCAACTGGCGCTGGGGCTTGCCTATCGGCGTGCCATGGCGGTCGAACACCACGCTGCTGTTGTACAGCGCGCCGGTGCCCGCCTGCAGGGTGCCGTTCTCGATACGGGGGTCGGGCAGGGCGATGCTGCCTGCCACCAGGGTGATACCAAATTCTTTGGCCAGCCCGCCGAACAGGGTCTGATAGTCGGCGGCCATGGGGTTGGCTTTCATGCGCAGGTGGGCGTCGTTGAGGCGGCTTTCGCCTTCGGCCCCCAGCCAGGCGCGAGCAAAGCTCAGCGGGTTGCTGATGGCCAGCCAGTGCATGGCCTCATTCAGGTTTGCGGCTTGATACAGCTCGTCTTTTTCGCCGCGAAACATCAGCCATGAGCCAATGTGTTCGGGCATCACCACGATGGTTTTCTCGTTGAGCAAGCCAGCGTCGCGGGCCTTGTTCAAGTAAGTCGCCAGCTTCAGATGCAGGAGATCAAGGCTTTGATAATCGCGGGGCGACAGCAACGGCTCGATCCCCAGCAGGTTGCCACGCCCGGTGTCGACGCCGTCGTTAAGTGCCAGCTCGACCCGCAAGTCGGACAGGTAATGGCCGACGTCGCGTTGCTCGGTCCAGTACGCGTACCCGCCTGCAGCGGCGGCAACGGCGATCAGTAAGGTGCAGCCAATTAATTTACGCATGAGAAATAGAGCAGACAGCCAGTGCGGGATTCGGCGTCTAGGGTAGGTGGCGCCTGCGCGCTTGCCAAGAGGGGCTGCGCAATTGGGTTAATAATTTGTCACTTTGGGTCATTGAGTGGGGTCGGGCGGGGCTTTACTGTGCCTGTCATTCAACGACGGGCGCCGCAGAGCATCCCGCGTTCCGTGAATCAGCCTGTTGTGGAGCAACCTGATGACTGCCACTCACTACCCGCATTTACTGGCCCCGCTGGATCTGGGCTTCACCACGTTGCGCAATCGCACCCTGATGGGCTCGATGCACACCGGCCTTGAAGAAAAGCCCGGCGGCTTTGAGCGCATGGCCGCTTATTTTGCCGAACGCGCCAGGGGCGGCGTCGGCCTGATGGTCACCGGCGGTATCGCCCCCAACGATGAAGGTGGCGTGTACAGCGGCGCGGCCAAGCTCAGCACTGCGCAAGAAGCCGAGAAGCATGTGGTTGTGACCCGCGCGGTCCACGACGCCGGGGGCAAGATCTGCCTGCAGATCCTCCACGCCGGGCGTTATGCCTACAGCCCGCGCCAGGTCGCGCCGAGCGCGATTCAGGCGCCGATCAACCCGTTCAAACCCAAAGAGCTGGACGAAGCCGGGATCGAGAAGCAGATCAGCGATTTCGTCACCTGCGCCCGTCTGGCCCAGAGCGCCGGGTACGACGGCGTCGAAATCATGGGCTCCGAAGGCTATTTCATTAACCAGTTTCTCGCCGCCCACACCAACCACCGCACCGACCGTTGGGGCGGCAGCTACGAAAACCGCATGCGCCTGCCGGTGGAAATCGTGCGCCGGGTGCGCGAAGCGGTCGGGCCGAATTTCATCATCATTTATCGCCTGTCGATGCTGGACCTGGTGGAAGGCGGCAGTGTCTGGGACGAAATCGTGCAACTGGCGCAGGCCGTCGAGCAGGCCGGTGCGACCCTGATCAACACCGGTATCGGCTGGCACGAGGCGCGCATCCCGACCATCGCCACCAAAGTGCCGCGCGGTGCGTTCAGCAAAGTCACGGCCAAATTACGCGGTGCGGTCACGGTGCCGCTGATCACCACCAATCGCATCAACACCCCCGACATTGCTGAACAGATTCTGGCCGAGGGCGATGCCGACATGGTGTCCATGGCGCGACCGTTTTTGGCCGACCCCGAGTTCGTCAACAAAGCCGCTGCCGGGCGCAGTGATGAAATCAATACCTGCATCGGTTGCAACCAGGCATGCCTGGATCACACCTTTGGCGGCAAGCTCACCAGTTGCCTGGTCAACCCGCGCGCCTGTCACGAGACCGAACTCAACTACCTGCCTGTCACCCATGTGAAAAAAATCGCCGTGGTCGGTGCCGGGCCAGCCGGGTTGTCGGCGGCGACTGTCGCGGCCGGGCGCGGGCATCAGGTGACGCTGTTCGATTCGGCCAGCGAGATCGGCGGCCAGTTCAACGTGGCCAAGCGCGTGCCGGGCAAGGAAGAGTTCGTCGAGACCCTGCGCTACTTCAAACGTTTGCTGCAGACCACCGGGGTCGAGGTGTGCCTCAACACCCGCGTGGGGGTTGAACAGTTGGTAGCGGGCGGGTTTGACGACATCATTCTGGCCACCGGTATTGCGCCGCGCACCCCCGATATTCCGGGCGTAGATCACCCTAAAGTCCTGAGTTATCTGGACGTGATCCTTGGGCGCAAACCAGTGGGTGCCAGCGTGGCGGTGATCGGCGCGGGCGGGATCGGCTTCGACGTGTCGGAGTTTCTGGTGCATCAGGGCGTGTCCACCAGTCTGGACCGCGAGGCGTTCTGGAAGGAGTGGGGCATCGACACACGCCTTGAAGCCCGCGGCGGCGTGGCCGGTATCACCCCTCAGGTTGAGGCGCCTGCGCGTCAGGTCTTCCTGTTGCAACGCAAGAAAACCAAGGTGGGCGACGGGCTGGGTAAAACCACCGGCTGGATCCACCGCACCGGGCTTAAAAACAAGCGCGTGCAAATGCTTAACAGCGTTGAATACCTGAGCATTGACGACGACGGGCTGCATATCCGCATCGGCGACGGCGAGCCGCAATTGCTGGCCGTGGACAACATCGTGATCTGCGCCGGGCAAGACCCGCTGCGTGACTTGCAGGCCGGGCTCGAGGCGGCCGGGCAGTCTGTGCACCTGATTGGCGGCGCGGATGTGGCGGCCGAGCTGGATGCCAAACGCGCGATCAATCAGGGCTCGCGTCTGGCGGCCGAGTTGTAAGCGCGGCGGTAGCGGCCATCAAAAAGCCGATGGTTTAAACTCCGTTCATTTTTGAGCGGAGTGTGCCGTGCGTGTGCCGTTGATTGATTGGGAGCCGTATGCGCCCTTGCAGCCTTTGCACCTCGACTGGCTAGCGAGGGCCGGGGTTGAGGTTGCTGTCTTGCGTCTGGACCTGATTGACCCGCTGGTCAGTGGCAACAAGTGGTTCAAGCTGCATCAGCCGCTGCACGCGGCCCATGCAGCGGGGGCTCACGGGTTGATCAGCCTGGGCGGCGCACACTCCAATCATCTGCACGCCTTGGCGGCGGCGGGCAAACGCTTTGGTTTTACCACCGTCGGCCTGCTGCGCGGGCACCCTCAAGAAACCCCCACCACCCGTGACCTGCAAGACTTCGGCATGCACCTGCATTGGCTGGGGTTTGCCGGTTATCGTGCCCGGCATGCGCCTGATTTCTGGCGGCCGTGGCAAGCGCAGTACCCGCAGTTGCAGGCCGTGCCCGAGGGCGGCGCCAGTTTGGCGGGCGCGCAGGGCTGTTCACCATTGGTCAAGCAGGTGCGTGACCAAGTGGCCGCGCTTGGCTGGGCGGATTACGACGCGTGGTGGCTGGCCGCGGGGACGGGCACCACGCTGGCCGGTCTGGTGCTGGCTGAAGCCGGGCAGCGCAGGGTCTATGGCGCCATGGCGGTGCCCGAAGACCACGGGGTGGCGCCCACGGTGCGCGCCCTCTTGCAGCAGGCGGGCAGCCCTGTGGGTGACTATCAGTTGATCGAGGCCAGTCGTGGCGGTTTCGCGCGGGTCGATGAGGCGCTGTTGGCGTTTATTCGGCGCAGCGAGTTGGACAGTGGCGTGCCTTTGGAGCCGCTGTACACCGGCAAGGCGTTGCTGGCGCTCAAAGAGGCTGTGGACGCGGGGCATGTGAGGCGAGGCATGCGGGTGGTGTTTGTGCACACCGGCGGCTTGCAGGGCCGCCGGGGGTTTGCGCCAGCTGTTTAGTTGCGTTTAGGCAGCATGCGCAACAGCGTGTTGTCTTTCATCACGTAATGATGAAACAGCCCGGCCAGCGCGTGCAGGCCGATCAGCCAGTAGCCGAGGGTGCCGCCCAGCTCATGCCAGCCCTTGATCTGTTTGGCGGTGTCCACGTCCTTGAGGGTCAGGGGTGGCAGGTCGAATCCGTAAAAGAACACAGACTTGTCGTTGTAACTGAGCACCAGATAACCCATCACCGGCATGGCGATCATGAACACGTACAAGGCCCAGTGCACCAGCGTCGCCAAGGCGGTTTGCCAGGCGGGCGGGGGCGGGGTGATCTTCGGCGCCACGCCGAGGGTTCGTGCCAGCAACCGTAGCCACACCAGCGCAAAGACGGTCAGGCCGAGCATGAAGTGGGCATCTTTCATCAAGTTGCGACCGTCGCTGTCTTTCGGGAAAATCCCGCGAAATTCAATGGCGGCGTAAATCAGTACAAACAGCAGCACCATCACCCAATGCAGGGCGATGGACATACGACTGTAACGGTCGGTGGAGCTTTTCCAGGACATGGGCGTTCCTCACGGTTCAGGTCTTGAGCCTCCGCTCTTGTATGACGGAGTTCCTTTACAGTAATACGTTTGCGCACATTTGCGCTGAGATGCATCAGTTTTCAGGGTTGCCCGGCACATGCGGCCATAGATCCGAGACCAGAAACAGGCGCTCGGCTTCTTCCCAATCGCCTTCAGGCGTCGGCGTCAGGCGCACCAACAGCTGCGCGGGAGCCTGCGGGTGCAGTTCAGCCAGCCAGACCTGCAATTGCGCGTCCCCCCAAAGCCCGTCCGGCCCATAGTGCGCAGGTGCCAGCCAGGCATGACGCGGCAAGGGCTGCCAGCACCCGGCGGGCCTTTGGCGGACAAACGCGGGCCAGTCGCGCTGGTGCAGCCAGCGGCCGCGTAAATGCAGCGGATGCGCGCCGGCCGGAGGCTGCGCTTCACCGGGCCACGGATACAGCAGGTAACCGCCCAGCCACAGGTGCGCACTGACATGCTGAATGTCCAGGGCGGCCAGAATCTCGCGGCATTCTGGGCGGCTGGACATCGGTAACTGATGCTGACTGAAATGCGTGAGCTTGCGGTCCAGCCGGTCATTGCTGCCCGGCCCCAGCCAGAGCGCCGGGTCGTGCCCGTCGCCGTGTGGCGGGCCGAGGTAAAGTTTGATCGCCAGTTCCAGATGATGCGCGCCGTCACGGTCACGTATCAGCATGTCCAGCTCGCCCAGCGTATGCCCGCCCACGCGAATGGGCAGGTTGGCGGCCACCAGCTCGACACCGGGGGCGTGGGTTATGGCGAACTGCCACAGCCGCTCGTAGTAACGCCCCAGCCTGCGGGTGGTGGCCAGCGCCAGCCACTGCTGCAATGGCTCGCTGTGCCGGTCAAGGTCGCGCAGCCAGTTTTCCAGCCAATGTGGCGCCTGGACCCAGTCGCTACCGGTCAACGGGTGGCGCTGAGGCCAGGGCGTTTGGCTGAGCATGGGCGGGGCCAGAATCACCCACGCCAGATCACGCACCTCGGGGTGACGTAACTGGCGGGGCAGGTTGAGCAAGTCGGGGAAGAGGATCATTCTGCGAGCATAGCCTTTTGCTCACGGGCTGAAAGGGTTTTGTCTATCGTGTCCTTTCGCCCATAATCGCTGTTTTCGCCCGTCACGTACCCCGCAGGAGCCTCATGGAGCACTTTCGTAATATCGGCATCATTGGTCGTTTGGGCAGTTCTCAAGTGCTCGACACGGTTCGCCGACTGAAAAAATTCCTGCTCGAGCGGCACATGCACGTGATCCTCGAAGACACCATCGCCGAAGTGCTGCCCGGCCATGGCCTGCAAACCTCGTCGCGCAAAATGCTCGGTGAAGTGTGCGACATGGTCATCGTGGTGGGCGGCGATGGCAGTTTGCTCGGCGCCGCCCGTGCGCTGGCGCGGCACAATGTCCCGGTGCTGGGCATCAACCGTGGCAGCCTGGGCTTTTTGACCGATATCCGTCCCGATGAACTGGAAGTCAAAGTCGCCGAAGTGCTTGACGGCCACTATCTGGTGGAAAACCGCTTTCTGCTGCAGGCCGAAGTGCGCCGTCACGGCGAAGCCATTGGCCAGGGCGACGCCCTCAATGACGTGGTGCTGCACCCCGGCAAGTCCACGCGCATGATCGAATTTGAATTGCACATTGACGGGCAGTTCGTTTGCAGCCAGAAGGCCGACGGCCTGATCGTCGCCACGCCGACCGGCTCCACCGCCTACGCCATGTCGGCTGGCGGCCCAATCATGCACCCCAAGCTGGATGCCATCGTCATTGTGCCCATGTACCCGCACACCTTGAGCAGCCGCCCGATTGTGGTGGACGGCAACAGCGAACTGAAAATCGTGGTGGCCAAGGACATGCAGATTTACCCGCAGGTGTCCTGCGACGGTCAGAACCATTTCACCTGCGCGCCGGGCGATACCATCACCGTGAGCAAAAAGGCGCAAAAGCTGCGCCTGATTCACCCGCTGGACCACAACTACTATGAAGTGTGCCGGACCAAGCTTGGCTGGGGCAGCCGACTGGGCGGCAGGAGCGACTGATGCTCGATCCGGCGCGCAGTTACGATCTGATCGGTGACGTGCATGGCTGTGCTCATACCCTTGAGCATCTGTTGGAGCGTCTGGGCTATCGCAAACTTGCCGGTGTCTGGCGGCACCCGCAGCGCATGGCGGTGTTCCTCGGCGACATCATTGACCGTGGCCCGCGGATCCGCGAATCGCTGCATATCGTCTATGACATGGTGCAAGCCGGTCAGGCGCTGTGCCTGATGGGCAACCACGAATTCAACGCGCTGGGCTGGTGCACCCCGGCCCCGGCGGGCAGTGGCAAGCAGTTTGTGCGTGAGCACAACCCGCGCCATACCCGGCTGATCCACGAAACCCTGGAGCAATTTGCGCACTACCCCGGCGAATGGCGCGAGTTCGTGCAATGGTTTTACGACATGCCGCTGTTTGTCGACGCCGGACGGTTCCGCGTGGTGCATGCCTGCTGGGACGCCGACGTGATTGCGACCTTGCGTGCACAATTTCCCGATGGCTGCATCGATGAACATTTCCTGCAAGCGGCGGCCGAGCCTGAAAGCTTTGCCAGCATGAGTTTTAACCGCCTGCTGCGCGGCACCGACATGCGCCTGCCCGACGGCATGACACTGACCGGCGGGGATGGCCTGACGCGTTCGTTCTTCCGCACCAAATTCTGGGAAGACGACCCCAAAACCTACGGTGACATTGTGTTCCAGCCAGACGCCTTGCCGGAACGGGTGGCCCGTAAGCCGCTGTCGCCCTCCGAAAAAGGCGCCTTGCTGCGCTATGGCATTGAAGAGCCGATGTTGTTCGTCGGGCATTACTGGCGCAGCGGCAAACCCGCGCCGATCCGGCCTAACCTGGCCTGCCTGGATTACAGCGCCGTGTTGTACGGCAAGTTGGTGGCCTACCGTCTGGATCAGGAAAAACGCCTCGATCCGCACAAATTTGTATGGGTGGACGTTGATCGCCCGGAGGCTATTCAATGAGTGGTGTTGAGGTTTTACGCTTACCCCTGTCGGTTGACCTGAGCGGATTTGTCAGCCTGCTCCAGCGCATGCACGTGCCGCATCGGGTCAGCGAAGAGGCAGGCGAGCAAGTGGTCTGGGCGCCCGAAAGCATTGCCGGAGAGGTGCGCAGCCTGTACGCACGCTTCCCTCAAGGCGACCCCGAAGGCCACGTGCCGATTGTCGATCGCCCGCCGGCCATGGCACGCCCGGGGTGGGTCCAGCAACTGCGTGACAGCCCGGCCACCGCGACTATCCTGCTGCTGTGCGTGATCGTGGCCGTGGTGACGCAACTGGGTGAAAACCTGTCGGTTCTCAGCGGGCTGACGTTCCTTGATTTCAGCATCCGCGGCCAATACATCCAGTTCACACCTTTGTCGGATAGCCTGGCGGCAGGGCAGTGGTGGAGATTGTTCAGCCCGATGCTGATTCACTTCGGTTTCCTGCACATCGCCATGAACGGCATGTGGTACTGGGAACTGGGTCGACGCGTTGAACTGCGTCAGGGCAGCATCAACCTGATCGGTTTGAGCTTGTTGTTCAGCCTGGTGTCCAACTTCGCCCAATACCTGTTTGGCGGCCCGAGCCTGTTCGGCGGCATGTCCGGCGTGCTGTACGGCTTGCTGGGGCATGTGTGGATTTACCAGCTCATGGCGCCGAACCCGTTGTATCGCCTGCCTCGTGGGGTATTGGTGATGATGCTGGTCTGGCTGGCCGTGTGCATGTCCGGACTGGTATCGCTGATCGGTTTCGGCCAGATCGCCAACGCCGCTCACGTCGGCGGGTTGTTGATCGGTTGCCTGACCGGCTTGCTGGGCGGGCTGTGGGCGCGCCGCAAGCAGGCTAAATGAAACACCTGGGGTTGCTGCCTTGCGCGGGCAGCGACCGCATACACCTCATCTGATGTTCAAGAGCGGAAACGAACCATGTCCTCTTTCAACGAAATGATCCAAAACATCACCCCCGAGATCTATCAGAGCCTGAAACTGGCCGTGGAAATCGGCAAATGGGCGGACGGCAACAAACTGACCGCCGAACAGCGTGAGCTGTCGTTGCAGGCCATGATCGCCTGGGAAGTGCAAAACCTGCCCGAAGAACAACGTACCGGTTACATGGGCCCGCAAGAGTGCAGCTCCAAATCCATTTCGGTGCCTAACATCCTGTTCAAATCGGATGCTATCCATTGATTGAGATTGGTCGCGGTGCAATCAGCAAGATGTCGGCCAGCCTTGAGGCGCCGACCGTTCAATACGCATTTCGGCTAGGCGATACCGAGGTGCCGGTCAATCCGTTGATCGGCAGCAGGTTGCGTCTGGAGTACCTGGGCACCATCAATTGCACCCATTGCGGACGTAAAACCAAGAAGAGTTTCAGCCAGGGCTACTGTTACCCGTGCATGACCAAGCTGGCGCAGTGCGACGTCTGCATCATGAGCCCCGAGCGTTGCCACTATGATGCTGGCACCTGCCGCGATCCGTCGTGGGGCGAGCAGTTCTGCATGACTGACCACGTGGTGTACCTGGCCAACTCCTCGGGGGTTAAAGTCGGCATTACCCGTGCCACGCAACTGCCCACCCGCTGGCTCGATCAGGGCGCCAGCCAGGCGCTGCCGATCGTGCGGGTCGCCACGCGCCAGCAATCGGGGTTTGTCGAAGACCTGTTCCGCTCTCAGGTGGCAGACCGTACCAACTGGCGTGCACTGCTCAAGGGTGATGCGGCCCCGGTGGACCTCGTTGCCGTGCGTGAGCAACTGTTTGAAAGCTGCGCCCAGGGCCTGCAACAGCTGCAGGAGCGATTTGGTCTGCAGGCGGTCCAACCGTTGCAAGGCGTCGAGCCTGTCGAGATTCGTTACCCGGTCGAGCAGTACCCGAGCAAGATCGTGAGCTTCAACCTGGACAAAGACCCGATCGTGGAAGGCACGCTGATGGGGATCAAGGGCCAATACCTGATCTTCGACACCGGCGTTATCAACATTCGCAAATACACGGCCTACCAGCTGGCCGTGCATCAGTAAAAGGACTCCAGCATGCGCACCGAACAACCCAAAATGATCTACCTCAAGGACTATCAGGCGCCCGAGTATCTGATCGACGAAACGCACCTGACCTTTGAATTGTTCGAGGACCACTCGCTGGTTCATGCGCAACTGGTGATGCGCCGCAATCCGGCCCGGGGCGAGGGTCTGCCGCCACTGGCGCTTGATGGGCAGCAGCTGGAACTGCTGTCGGTCAAACTCGATGACGTGGAGCTGCCCCCCGCTGACTATCAGCTCACCGACAGCCATTTGACCCTGCGCCCGCAACGCGCGCAGTTTGTGGTGGATACCAGCGTCAAAATCCACCCCGAGACCAATACTGCACTTGAAGGCCTGTACACGTCCGGCAGCCTGTTTTGCACCCAATGCGAGGCTGAGGGCTTCCGCAAAATCACCTATTACCTCGACCGTCCCGACGTGATGAGCATCTTCACCACCACGGTGATCGCGGACCAACACAAGTACCCGGTGCTGCTGTCCAACGGCAATCCGGTGGGCAGCGGCCCTGTAGAAGACGGTCGGCACTGGGCGACCTGGGAAGACCCGTTCAAGAAACCGGCCTACCTGTTTGCCCTGGTGGCCGGTGATCTGTGGTGCGTCGAAGACACCTTCACCACCCGGAGCAACCGCGAGGTGGCGTTGCGCATTTATGTCGAACCGGAAAACATCGACAAATGCCAGCACGCGATGAACAGCCTGAAGAAATCCATGCGCTGGGACGAAGACACCTACGGCCGTGAGTACGATCTGGACATCTTCATGATCGTGGCCGTCAACGACTTCAACATGGGCGCCATGGAAAACAAGGGCCTCAACATCTTCAACTCCAGCGCCGTGCTGGCCCGTGCCGAGACCGCCACCGACGCCGCGCACCAGCGCGTCGAAGCGATTGTGGCCCACGAGTACTTCCACAACTGGTCAGGCAACCGCGTGACCTGCCGCGACTGGTTCCAGTTGTCGCTCAAGGAAGGTTTCACCGTGTTCCGCGACGCGGGTTTCTCGGCGGACATGAACTCGCCCACGGTTAAACGCATCCAAGACGTGGCCTACCTGCGCACCCATCAGTTCGCGGAAGACGCCGGCCCCATGGCCCATGCGGTGCGCCCGGACAGCTTTATCGAGATTTCCAACTTCTACACCCTGACCGTCTACGAAAAAGGCTCGGAAGTGGTCGGCATGCTCCACACCTTGCTGGGGGCCGAAGGCTTCCGTAAAGGCAGCGACCTGTATTTCGACCGCCACGATGGTCAGGCTGTCACCTGCGACGACTTCATCAAGGCCATGGAAGACGCCAATGGCGTGGACCTGACCCAGTTCAAGCGCTGGTACAGCCAGGCCGGTACGCCGCGCCTGAATGTCACTGAACACTACGATGCCGCTAAACAGACCTACAGCCTGACCTTCGCCCAAAGCTGCCCGGCTACCCCCGGCCAGACTGAAAAGCTGCCGTTCGTGATCCCGGTGGCGCTGGGCTTGCTGAACGCCAACGGCGAGGAACTCCCGCTGCACCTGCAAGGCGAGTCGGCGGCGGTGGGCACCCACCGGGTGTTGTCGGTTACCGAGGCGCAACAGACCTTCACCTTTACCGGCATGGCCCAACAGCCGCTGCCGTCCTTGCTGCGCGGCTTCTCGGCGCCGGTCAAATTGCACTTTCCGTACAGCCGCGACCAACTGATGTTCCTCATGCAACACGACACCGACGGTTTCAACCGTTGGGAAGCCGGCCAGCAGTTGGCGGTGCAAGTGTTGCAAGACCTGATTGGCCAGCATCAGCGCGGTGAAGCGCTGGTCATGGACCCGCGTCTGGTAGCCGCCTTGCGCAGCGTGTTGGGCAATGAGCAACTGGATCAGGCGATGGTGGCCGAGATGCTGTCTTTGCCGGGCGAGGCTTACCTGACCGAAATCAGCGAAATCGCTGACGTCGACGCCATTCACGCGGCCCGTGAATTTGCCCGCCAGCACCTGGCTGAAAGCCTGCATGAGGCTTTGTGGGCGCGCTATCAGGCGAACCGCGAGGTGTCCAAAGCCACGCCGTACGTGGCGCAAGCCGAACACTTTGCCCGCCGCGCCCTGCAAAACATCGCGCTGTCGTACCTGATGCTTACCGGCAAGCCGCAAGTACTGGCTGCGGCTCTGGAGCAATTCGAACACAGCGACAACATGACAGAGCGCCTGACGGCGCTGGCGGTGCTGGTCAACTCACCGTTCGACGCCGAGAAGGCCAAGGCGCTGGCCAGTTTTGCCGAGCACTTCAAAGACAATCCGCTGGTCATGGACCAGTGGTTCAGTGTGCAGGCTGGCTGCACCTTGCCCGGTGGATTGGAGCGGGTGAAGGCGTTGATGCAGCACCCGGCGTTCACCCTCAAGAACCCGAACAAGGTCCGGGCGTTGATCGGGGCGTTTGCGGGGCAGAACCTGATCAACTTCCATGCGGCGGACGGCTCCGGCTATCGCTTCCTGGCGGACTTGGTGATCCAGCTTAACGCCTTCAACCCGCAGATCGCCTC
Organism: Pseudomonas lundensis; assembly: GCF_015377145.2. Taxonomy (NCBI): domain Bacteria; kingdom Pseudomonadati; phylum Pseudomonadota; class Gammaproteobacteria; order Pseudomonadales; family Pseudomonadaceae; genus Pseudomonas; species Pseudomonas lundensis. Next base: position 2,857,684 of record NZ_CP062158.2, on the reverse strand, counting down.
GCGGCAGTTGGCGCCACTGACCCGCTGGCGCAAATACGACAGCGCCCGTCAGGCGCTGATGAAGGCCGAACTTGAGCGCATCCGCACCTGCGGTGACCTGTCCAGCGACGTGTTTGAAGTGGTGAGCAAAAGTCTGGCGTAAACACGCCGGGCGAGGTTTCGCCCCGGTCAACTGACGGGGCGGGGCGAAGCAGGAGCGGTGGGGCCGGTCAGTGACTGTGCCCCAGCACCACGTCCAGCGCCGTGCGCGCGTCATCGAGTTGAACCAGCGTTGCATGGCGCGCACCCAGCGCGTCATGGTTTTCGATGGCGGTCAAAATTGCCTTGTGCCGGGGCAGCGCCAATTCATGCAGGTTGGGGCGGCGGTTCGAATGCTTCAACGCCTCGCGCAGTGCCAGTGACAACATGTTGCACAAATTGGCCAACAGGTCGTTGTGGGTGGCATCGGCAATGCGGCTGTGAAAATCCAGGTCGGGTTGCAGCAGGGCTTCGGGCGTGGGGGCGTTTTCCATGCGCTCGTAGGCTTCGCGGATCGACGCCACGTCCTCGTCGGTCGCATGTTGGGCGGCGAGGGCCGCGACGGCAGGTTCAATGATGCTGCGCACGCTGGTGAGCAAGGCAAAAAATTCATTTTGCGGCGAGCACTGCATCAGCCAATGCAGCACGTCCGGGTCGAGCATGTGCCATTCGCGGCGCGGCTTGACCACGGTGCCAACCCGGGGTTTGGAGTAGACCAGCCCCTTGGCCAGCAATACCCGGGTCGCTTCGCGCAACACCGGGCGGCTGACGGCATACTCCTCGCACAGCAAGGCTTCGGCCGGCAATTTCTCATCGGGTTTGAAACGCCCGGAAACAATCTGCATGCCGAGTTCTTGAACGATGCGCGCATGCATGCTTTTGCGCTCGGAAGGCTGACGGTAATCCATTGGGGGCGAGTCGATCCTGTCGGTGAAAAGCGCCGATCATAGCAGGCGCGGACTCAAGGCTTATACACCTCACATTGACGTCGACGACGAAGCCGCTGGCCGCGTCGTCGACGGTGGCATGGACTCAATGGGAATGGCGTGGCACCTCGGCGCCACGGCAGCCCACCAGGAAGTCAAAATCACAGCCCTGATCGGCTTGCATCACGTGATCGATGTACAGCTGACGATACCCGCCGACCAGCAGTTTTTGCGGGGGCTGAATGTCCGCCAGCCGGGCCGCCAGTTCAGCGTCCGGGATGTCCAGGTGCAAACGCCCGGACGCGCAGTCCAGCTCGATCCAGTCACCTTCCTGCACTGTCGCCAAAGGCCCGCCTGCCGCTGCTTCCGGCGCGACGTGCAACACCACGGTGCCGTACGCGGTGCCGCTCATGCGCGCATCCGAGATGCGCACCATGTCGGTCACGCCCTGGGCCAGCAACTTGGCGGGCAGGCCCATGTTGCCGACTTCCGCCATGCCCGGATAACCCTTGGGCCCACAGTTTTTCATGACCAGAATCGAGTCGGCGCTGACCTTGAGCTCAGGGTCGTTGATGCGCGCCTTGTACATGTCGAAGTTTTCAAACACCACCGCCTGACCGCGGTGTTTCATCAGTGCCGGGGTGGCGGCCGAGGGTTTGAGCACCGCGCCCAAAGGCGCCAGATTGCCGCGCAGCACACAGATGCCGCCGTCTGCCACCAACGGGTTGTCGAGGGCGCGGATCACTTCGTCGTCGCCATAAATCGGTGAGTTTTTCACGTTGTCCCACAGGCTCTGGCCATTGACGGTCAGCGCGTTCGGGTGCGGGATCAGGTCATGCTCGCCCATGCGCCGCAGTACGGCAGGCAGCCCCCCGGCGTAGTAGAACTCTTCCATCAGAAAACGCCCGGACGGTTGCAGGTCCACCAGGGTCGGCGTGCCGCGCCCGATGCGGGTCCAGTCGTCCAGTTCCAGGTCTACGCCGATGCGTCCGGCAATGGCTTTGAGGTGGATCACGGCGTTGGTCGAGCCGCCAATCGCGGCGTTGACCCGGATCGCGTTTTCGAACGCTTCTTTGGTCAGCACTTTGGACAGGCGCAAGTCTTCGCGCACCATCTGCACCGCGCGCATGCCCGACATGTGAGCCAGCACATAGCGCCGCGCATCCACCGCCGGAATGGCCGCGTTGTGCGGCAGTGAGGTGCCCAATGCTTCGGCCATGCAGGCCATGGTCGAAGCGGTGCCCATGGTGTTGCACGTACCGGCCGAACGCGACATGCCCGCTTCTGCCGAGAGGAATTCGTCGAGGCTGATGTTGCCCGCTTTATAGGACTCGTGCATTTGCCAGACGATGGTGCCTGCGCCGATGTCCTTGCCTTTGTGCTTGCCGTTGAGCATCGGGCCGCCCGTGACCACGATGGCTGGCACGTCGCAGCTGGCGGCGCCCATCAGCAGGGCGGGGGTGGTTTTGTCGCAGCCGGTGAGCAACACCACGCCATCGATCGGGTTGCCGCGAATGGCTTCTTCGACGTCCATGCTCGCCAGGTTGCGGGTCAGCATGGCGGTAGGGCGCAGGTTGGATTCGCCGTTGGAGAACACCGGGAACTCAACGGGAAAGCCCCCGGCCTCGATCACGCCGCGTTTGACGTGTTCGGCAATGGTACGAAAGTGCGCGTTGCACGGGGTCAGCTCCGACCACGTATTGCAAATGCCAATGATCGGCTTGCCTTGAAACTGGTGGTCGGCAATGCCCTGATTCTTCATCCAGCTGCGGTACATGAAGCCGTTTTTATCAGCGCTGCCAAACCATTGGGCGGAACGCAGTGGCGGGGTTTTATCAGACATGGCGGCTCTCTTATTGTATGACTAATTAATTTTTATGACCCTAAAGTAGCGCTTAAAAAGCCAGTTTGGAAGTGTTGTTGAGTAAATAGTATTACTATATAGTCGATTCGACTGAGAGCTGATCCTGGTGTGTATTCACCTGAGGCCACTCCAGAGGTGCCATAACAAAAACAATGGGAGACCGTCTCATGAGCCAGGAACTCCGGCTTATTCGTCGCATCACGCTCAAACTGATTCCCTTTCTGGTCTTGCTCTACCTGATTGCCTACGTGGATCGCTCGGCAGTGGGCTTCGCCAAACTGCACATGGGGGCCGACGTCGGCATTGGCGACGCCGCCTATGGACTGGGCGCGGGCCTGTTCTTCATCGGTTACTTCCTGATGGAAATCCCCAGCAACCTGATGCTTGAGCGCTTCGGCGCGCGACGCTGGTTTGCCCGCATCATGATCACCTGGGGCGCCATCACCATTGGCATGGCCTTTGTGCAGGGGCCTCACAGTTTTTATGTGATGCGTTTTCTGCTGGGGGTGGCCGAAGCCGGGTTCTTTCCGGGCGTTCTGTACTACATCACCCAATGGTTCCCGGTGCGCCACCGGGGCATGATTCTGGGGCTGTTCATCCTTTCGCAACCCATCGCCATGATGATCACCGGGCCTATTTCCGGCGGTCTGCTGGGCATGGACGGCGTGCTCGGCCTGCATGGCTGGCAATGGCTGTTCATCGTGATCGGCACCCCGGCGATCCTGCTGACCTGGCCGGTGCTGCGCTACTTGCCGGACGGCCCGCAACAGGTCAACTGGCTGGAGCAGGGTGAAAAAGACTGGTTAATGGGTGAGCTGGAAAAAGACCTGCAAGCCTACGGGCAGACCCGGCACGGCAACCCGTTGCATGCCTTGAAAGACAAGCGCGTGCTGTTGCTGGCGCTGTTCTACCTGCCGGTCACGTTGAGCATTTACGGGCTCGGGCTGTGGCTGCCGACGCTCATCAAACAGTTTGGCGGCAGCGACCTGACCACCGGTTTTGTGTCGTCGGTGCCTTATGTGTTCGGCATCATCGGCCTGCTGTTTATCCCGCGCAGCTCGGACCGCCTCAACGACCGCTATGGTCACCTCGGCGTGCTGTACGTGCTGGGCGCCATCGGCCTGTTCTTCAGTGCCTGGCTGACCGTGCCGGTCATGCAACTGGCCGCGCTGTGCCTGGTGGCGTTTGCGTTGTTTTCCTGCACTGCGATTTTCTGGACCTTGCCCGGGCGTTTCTTTGCGGGGGCCAGTGCCGCGGCCGGAATAGCCCTGATCAACTCGGTGGGCAACCTGGGCGGCTACATCGGCCCGTTCGTGATTGGCGCGCTCAAGGACTACACCGGGCACTTGGCCTCTGGCCTGTATTTCCTGTCGGGCGTAATGGTCTTCGGCCTGTGCCTGACCGTCGTGGTGTACCGCCAACTGGAACGCAAGCACGTGCTCAACCCCAGTGAATTCGCGGCCAGCGCCCAGCCTGCCACCCATCCCTGAATTGCCCCAGTGAGGCTCAACATGCGTTTAGTACAGTTTGAATTGAACAATGGCCAGCGCCGCGTGGGCGTGGTGCAGGACGACCTGATCCGCGAAGTGACCGGTTGCACCAGCGTGCGCGAGGTGGCACTGGCCGCGATCGACGCCGGGGTGTCGCTGGCACAGCAGATCGAAGCGCTGGGGCTGGGCATCACCCATGACTATCAGGCGTTGCTGGCTGAATGCCGGATCTTGCCGCCGCTGGATCACCCGGACCCGGCCCACATGCTGATCAGTGGCACCGGGCTTACCCACCTGGGCAGCGCCTCGGCCCGGGACAAAATGCACCAGCAGGCCCACGACGACACCGCACTCACCGACACCATGCGCATCTTCAAATGGGGCGTGGAGGGTGGCAAACCCGACGCCGGCCAGGCCGGGGTGCAACCCGAATGGTTTTACAAGGGCGATGGCAGCATTGTCGTGCGGCCGGGCGAACCGTTCCCGCTGCCGCCGTTTGCCGAAGACGCGGGTGAAGAGCCAGAAATCGGCGGCCTGTATGTCATCGGTCATGACCGCAAGCCGTACCGGCTGGGCTTTGCCGTGGGCAATGAGTTCTCCGACCACGTGATGGAGCGCAAAAACTACTTGTACCTGGCCCATTCCAAACTGCGCAGTTGCTCGTTTGGCCCGGAGCTGCGGGTCGGCGACTTGCCCCGGCATTTGTCCGGCAGCAGCCGCATCCTGCGTGATGGTCAAGTGCTCTGGGAGAACGAGTTCCTGAGCGGCGAAGCCAACATGTGCCACAGCCTGGAAAACCTCGAATACCACCACTTCAAATACAGCCAGTTTTTACGGCCGGGCGATGTGCACGTGCACTTTTTCGGCACGGCGACGCTGTCTTTCGCTGATGGCGTACGCACCCGTGCGGGCGACCGTTTTGAAATCACCCAGTCGGCCTTCGGCGCACCGCTGATCAACGGCATTGCGCCGGTTGACGCGGTGTTCGAGCCCGGCGCTGTCGGCACACTTTAAAAGGAGAGCAGGTATGACTCAGATTCTCGGCCACAACTACATCGGCGGCCAACGCAGCGCCCAAGGCAGCGTCATCGTTAACAGTGTGGACGCCACCACGGGCCAGGCACTGCCCTACGACTTTTACCAGGCCACCGCGCAAGAGGTGGACCGTGCCGCCTGCGCTGCGGCCGCCGCTTACCCGGCCTACAAAGCATTGAGCGCTGAACGCCGCGCAGCGTTTCTGGACGCCATTGCCGATGAACTGGATGCCCTGGACGATCAGTTTGTGGCGCTGGTATGCCGTGAAACCGCGCTCCCGGCCGCCAGAATCGCAGGCGAACGGGGCCGCACCAGCGGGCAGATGCGTTTGTTCGCCACGGTATTGCGCCGTGGTGATTTTTACGCGGCCCGCATCGATCAGGCGCAGCCTGAGCGCACCCCGCTGCCGCGTCCGGATGTGCGCCAGTACCGCATCGGGCTTGGCCCGGTCGCCGTGTTTGGCGCCAGCAACTTTCCGCTGGCCTTTTCCACGGCAGGGGGGGATACCGCTTCAGCGCTGGCGGCTGGCTGCCCCGTGGTGTTCAAGGCGCACAGCGGGCACATGGCTACTGCCGAACAGGTGGCCGATGCCATTTTGCGTGCCGCCGAGCGTACCGGCATGCCTCAAGGCGTGTTCAACATGATTTATGGCGCAGGCGTCGGGGAGGCGCTGGTCAAGCACCCGTCGATTCAGGCCGTGGGCTTCACCGGATCGCTCAAGGGCGGGCGCGCGTTGTGTGACATGGCCGCGGCGCGGCCGCAGCCAATTCCGGTGTTCGCTGAAATGTCGAGCATCAACCCGGTCATCATCCTGCCGCAGGCCTTGCAGGTGCGTGGCGCCACGGTGGCCCGCGAGTTGGCCGCCTCGGTGGTGCAAGGCTGCGGCCAGTTCTGTACCAACCCCGGGCTGGTGATCGGTCTGCGCTCGCCCGCATTCACCGCCTTCATCGAGCAACTGGCCGGGCAAATCAATGAACAACCCGCGCAGACCATGCTCAATGCGGGCACCTTGCGCAGCTACGCCAAGGGGGTCAGCCAACTGGCCGAACATGCCCTTGTCGAACACCTTGCAGGCCTTGCCCAGCATGGCGCGCAAGCACAGCCGCAGGTGTTCAGGGCGGATGTGCGGCTGTTGCTGGAAGGTGATCCGGTGTTGCAGGAAGAAGTGTTCGGGCCAACCACGGTGGTGATCGAAGTGCAAGACGCGGCCCAACTGGACGCCGCGATCCAGAGCCTGCATGGCCAGCTGACTGCCACCCTGATTGGCGAGCCCGAGGACTTGCAACAGTTCGGCGGGCTGACGCCTTTGCTGGAACAAAAAGTCGGGCGCATCTTGATCAATGGCTATCCGACCGGTGTCGAGGTGTGCGATGCCATGGTGCATGGCGGGCCTTACCCGGCGACCTCGGATGCCCGGGGCACGTCAGTCGGTACGCTGGCCATCGACCGTTTTCTGCGCCCGGTGTGCTTCCAGAACTACCCGGACAGCCTGCTGCCCGAGCCGTTGAAAAACGCCAATCCGCTGGGCATCCAGCGCCTGGTGGATGGCCAGACCACGCGCAACCCCCTGTAATCCCGTCGGGGGTTGGTCAACGATCAACCCCCGCCATAGCCGGCTACCACTCACGGCGTGGCAAATCCTTTAACTCTTCCTGTCAGGCAGGGGCTTATCCCTGCGCCTTGATAAGGAAGTACCCATGTCCGATTCCGCCCCTTCACCCTTACCGGTCTACGCCTCCCACGTGGTCCAGCGTGCGGTGGCTGCACAATTTGCCGCCCGTCCCACCGTGCGTGCGGTGGTCACACAGTGGCTGACCCAGCAACTGGCTCACTCCATCACCCTCAAGCAGCACGCCTTCGATCTGAGCAACACCTATCTGGTGCTGACCGTCGACGCCCAGGGTCAACCCCTTGCCACCCAGCGCTACTGTTTATTGATCGATGAGCTGCTGGATCATGTCGCCAGCCGAGAACCGCTCACCTACCGGTATTACGATGACCCGACGTGCTTCGTAGCGATGAGCCCGGTGGCGCCTCCGGTCGGTGGCTTTGTGCCGATCGAACCCATGAGCGTGATCGAGCCCTTGCTGTTGGAGGTGCTGAGTATTTGGCCGATTGCCTTTCAAGACGCGCTCATCGCGTATTGGAATCAACCCGTTGATGCCGGTAATACCCGGCTGCACTGGGTGGGCCGGATGATTCGGGACCAGATGCTGACCGGTATCGCGCGGGCGCCTGAGCTCACGGACAACCAGCGCAAGGCGCTGCGTCAGGTTGTGCGCTATCCCCACCGCAATGAGCGCCTGCGCGAGCGCCCGCTCAAGGCAAGGCTGTTTGACGCGCAGACATCGGTCACGGTACACAGCGTGGCAGGCCGGTTGTGGGCGGCCGGGCGCAGGTTTGATGTGGTCACCCCGGATGCCGTGATCGAGGTGCTCGAGAACGGTGTAAGCACCTGGTTCTATTGCACGCCGGGCGGGACCCTTCAACGTTTTGCGTCCTTGGGGACGTTGACCCGCTTCTGGAGCCTGCGGTTTGCCTCGCGTTATCGATTGCAGCGTGCGCAATGTGTGCTTTACGAGCCCGCCGGCAACCTTCTCGACACCCAGTCGATGTGTGTGCTGGAGCGTCAGCTGGACGCCATCGGGGCATTGGATCAACCCATGACGCTCGCGGCTCTGGAGCAACGCATCCAGGCAGTGACGGACACCGCGGCCGTGTTCAAGGTGAGTGAAGCCCCGGAGCCGCTTGATCTGGCGCCTGTCTATGCGGCGCTGCCACCGTGGTTGCGCAACGCCTGCGCCGCCGACCGCTTTGAATACCGCTCACAACTGGTGGCGTTGGCCAGCGTTTACACACTGGCGCAGGGCAAGCGCTTCAACGATGACATCCCGGACCTCTACACCTATACCGCCCAGGCGCTGCGCCAACAGATGCTGCTCGATCAGCCTCAGGCGCCGGGTTACAACCCGGATGACATCCAACTGACGTTTGTCGACCCGGTGGGCCCGGGCGGCGAGGGCACTGTCGGCACGCTCAACCGGTTCACCCTGACCCTCACCGAATTGGCCGTGGAGAACCTGACCGCCATTCGGGGCAGCCGCATGACCATTACTCACGCCAAAGGCCAGCTGATTCAGGACTGGTGGATGACGCCTGACTACATCAAGCGTCTGGTGCGCCGTGTCAATATTGGCCTGCGTTATCCGCAGTGGATCCGCCAGTGCCTGCTCAACGACCCAGACGACGCCCTGCGACGTGAACGACTTTTCACCGATGAGCTGCGCGTGCAGTTGGTGCTGCAAGCGCTGGAAATCACACTCCGCAAAACGGCCCCGCTCACTCAACGCGGGTTTCAGATGATCAAAGCCCTCATGCACCCGGACCCGCAAATGCGGGCAGTGGGCGGACAACCCGTGTGCATCCGGCCGCTCACGCTGTTATCGGTGCCCACCTTGCCTGCCCACGAGGTGCGCAGCATGTTTGTCATCGGCCCTACCGAGGTCAGGGCAGGGTGCCATGTGCTGTATCGCCCGTTGCATAAGCAGCCGTTGGTTGAATACCCCTCGTGGGACGCGTTGTTTGCGGCCATTGCAGCGCCGGGCGAGTTGCAGCGCAGTGTGCTGGCCTGGCTGCCCGCCAGTGCCCGCCCCCTGTATGAGGCAGGCGGTTTCTACCGCTTGAACCTGCCTTCGCGCAACGTGCATGCCGACAGTTCATTTCCCCTGATCGCGGGTGCAGCGACGTTGGGCACCTTCACCTTGAGCCAGGACTTCATGCATGACCTGTACCTTGACATGGCGCGAACACTCAGTGAGCTGGCCGACCGGCAGACCGTGTCCAACGCAGAACAACGTTGGCAGTCGCTGATCACGGGGGGTTGGTTGTTGTTCAGTGCAGTGGTGCCTAACCTGCCATTGGCCTGGCCACTGCGGGTCATCGCGGGTATCAGCATGACGTGGCTGGCGGTGCAGAACGATATAGAACAGCTGCGCGCAACTGACGAACAGCAGAAAGCCTCGGCCCTGATCGACCTGATCTTCAATTGTGCGTTGGTGCTGTTGCACGCCCGGACGGTGGTGCCGCGCCCGTTGTTGCAGCAGGAGCCGGACGCCGTGTTGATCCCGGCCAGTGTCAGAGCGCGCGAGGCGCTGCAGCCGCTCCCGGCACCGCCGATCATCGAAGCGGGGGTGACCCATGGTGTGGACGTCGAGGTCGGCCATCAGCTCACCGCGCTGGATTTTTCCTGGTTTACCAACCCGCAAGTCAAGTACACCCGATGGCAACTGAGCTGGCTGGACCGTCATCATGTCTCAGGCTTCAAGAGTGACAGCCCTGCGATAGACCGAGGGCCTTATCAGGGCTTGTTGGTGTTCAAACACCAGTTGTATGCCGAGGTGGATAACTGGGTGTATCGCGTCCAGCTCGATGATGACGATGTCTACCTGGTCAACCCGCACGATCCGCAAGACCGCGGTCCTCGCATCCTGCGCAATGAACAGGGGAGTTGGACGTACGACCTGCGGTTGCGGTTGCGCGGCGGCACCCCCCAGTCCCGGCTGAGGGCGAAGAAGGAGCAGCGCATCAAACGCCTGACGGAGTTGCGTGAGCAACTCACGCTCTACAATGCCCGGGCCAAGGTGCTGGAAACCGAAATGACGGCGGCGCAAACCCTCAGCGACAAGGTCAATGCCGATGACACTGAAACCGGCGACCTGACCCGACGTCGCGCGGCACTGGAAAACTACATCGCGGTCATGGAGCGTCAGAAGCCTGAATACGAAGCCGCCTTGAAGCTGTTTCTGGAGAAGCAGGACGTCTTGGCTGAAGAGAAAGACCCTGCCAATTTGGTCGGCTTTTATAAATTCCTGATTCGCCTGACCAGCACGTTGTTCGATAGCCATCTGATGCTGACGGGGGTTTTCAAAGCGCAGCACCCCGACGTTTTCAGCAACGAGGGTCAGTTTGTCAATGTGCAGACCCTGCGCTCAGCGGCTTACCGGGCCGATTGCCAGGCCATCATCGACGCCTTTGACAAGGCGGCAGGGTATTTTCGCGAGTTGGAGACGTACGTCCGCGCACTGCGCGCCGTTCCGAAACTGGGGCATGCCACCGCGCTTGAAGCGCAGAAAAAATACGTGCTGTTTGAACAGGCGGACATGACTCACTATCGCTCCAGCGTTGTGTGCCGGGGCTATCAATTGTTGGTATTGCCTGAGCTGATCGTCTCCTCGCCGGGCAGCGCAGACTGGGTGACGGTGAGAAAAATACTGACCGACCTTTTTTATACCTCGCAAAGTCAATACGCACTGGAAGATCAATCGCTGTTCAGCCTTGAGGAGCGTGCCGAAATTCTCACTGACGTCCGCGAGCGGTATGCCCGCGCTGATGACGCGCTGGGGATTTTTCAGGAAGAGGCAGGCGCGCGGTTGAACAGACCGGCCTTTAACAACGTGCTTTCGATACTGGTTGAACTGGATCAACGGGCCGAGGCCATGCTGGACGAGCAGGCCAAGGAGCAATCGCAGTGGTTACCGGCGCAGCCCCGCCCCCTGCGCACGCCCACCTATACGCGCAAAATTGTCCGTACCCGTAAAAAAGGGATTCTGGTCGGCATCCCCCGTAAAAACACCCGCGAGGGCGACGCCGAGGTTGTGGACGTGGGCGATCTGTCGGGCGCCAGTGCCCGAAGCACCAGCCCTTCGCCCCACCTGACCGTCACCTTCAAACAAACCGCCCCGGATCAGTGGGTTGAAGTGCAAGCGCCGGTCGTGGTGCCCGAACGGCCACTGTCGGAACTCAAAACCGAAGCCAATACGTTGGTGCAGGGGCTGAATGCGCAGATCCGCAGGGTCAAGGGCTACGCCAAGCGGTCCAGGTTCCCGTTGGAGCTGGAAGAAATTCTCGACCGTTATGCGCAAAAACTGGATCGGCTGGTGCTGGAGATCAAACAGGCTGCCCCCGATGAGCCTGCCGTCGAGCACCCCAAGCCGGGCACCGTGCCGATGTACATCAAACGCCTGGAAAACGGCGCGGCGCTGCTGCGTTCCCAAGGTGTTGAGCTGCTGATGTCGTTACCACCCACCACCGCCACGGTTAACTTCCTGCTGGAGAAGCAACACGTCAGCGTGAACAAACTCGAGCCGCGTGTGGCCTTGCGTGGGGAACGTCAGGACTTCGTGCAGGAGTACGAAATCAAAAACACCGCCGGCAACGTGCTCTGGTATGCGCATTTGCATTACAAAGCGGCCGACAGCCCGGCGCAGAACGTGGAAGCGGCCCATTTCAAGCTGGCGGCTCAACGGTATGCCAGCCAGCCGGCTGAAGATGCCAAAGCCAAACCCGGGCGTGCGCCGACCCAGGTGTATTACGCGCCCATCAGTCAAAAGCTGCTGACGGAACGATTTCTGACGCGGGACGTCCAGTGAAAGACAGACAGGCATGGGTAAAGGGGCTGGTTTGACCTATCATTGCGCCTTTCCAACAGGTGAATGATTAATGAGCGATTCAAACCAGACCATGCGTGCGGCCCTTGAAAGCAGCGACATGCTGATTATTGACGGGCTGCACGCCTGGGATTTTTCTCTGGATGATGTGCAATTGCTCATCAAGTGCATGGATGGCCGCGCCGAAAAACGCTGGAGTTTTACACCCCCACAGCTTGAGGCGGCGGTTTTTGACGACAGCCTGCAAAGCTGGACCCTCGTGGGCAACTCGGGCGAGCACCGCCTGGTCTGCCTCAGCGCATTGAGCGCAAGCAATGATGACGACTGTGAGGTGGTTGATGAAGCTTAAATGGTTGCCGCTGTTGATGGCCTCAAGCGTGGGCGCGATGTCGGCGCAAGCGGCCTCCGAGCGTGAAGTGGAGTTGCTCGTCGGTTCGTATACCCAAGGCAAAAGCCAGGGCATCTACCGCTTGCAGTTCGACAGCGAAAAAGGGCGCATCACCCCTGAACCGTTGCAAGTGTTTAAGTCGGCCAACCCCTCCTGGTTGACGCTGTCCGCCGACCAGCAGCGGCTGTTCGTGGTCAACGAAAACGGTAAAGGCCAGGCGGATGTGGTGGGGCGCGTGAGCAGTGTCGCGATCAACCCCCAGACCCATGAGCTGACGCTGGTCAATCAGGTCAAAACCCTGGGCGAAGAGCCCACCCACTCCAGCCTGAGCCATGATGAGCGCTATCTGTTCGTGGCCAACTATGGCGTGCATGCCGACCCCGGCGGCAGCCTGGCGGTGTTGCCGATCAATGCGCAAGGCCAGTTGCAGCCCGTGACCCAAATGAGCAGCCACCCGGCCAGCCGGGTTAACCCTGAACGCCAGTTGTCCGCGCACGTGCATTCGGTGGTGTCATCCCCGGACGGCCACTTCGTCTATGCCAACGATCTGGGCGCCGACAAGATTTTTGTCTACCGCTACGACCCCGCAGCCAACCCCGAGCATCCTCTGATCCCCGCCGAACCGGCTGCCATTGAACTGCCTGCCGGCAGTGGTCCGCGCCACCTGTTGTTCTCGCGCGATGGCAAACACGCTTACCTGACCACAGAAATGAGTGCTCAGGTGTTTGTGTTCGATTACGACAACGGTCAGCTCAAACAGCGTCAGGCGGTAGAACTGGCGCCGGGCCAACCGGCCGTGAACCGCGCCGCAGGCGGCCTGCACACCAGCGCCGACGGCAAGTTCCTGTACGTCAGTAATCGGGGCAAGGCCAACGAATTGCTGGTCTTTGCGATTAACCCCGCCAATGGCGAGTTGACGCACCTGCAGCGCCGCTCCGTTGAAGGCGATCACCCCCGTGAATTCGCCCTCAGCCCCAACGGCAAGTTTGTGCTGATCGCCAACCAGATGAGCAACAACATCGTGGTCATGGAACGCGATCCGCAGACCGGCAAACTGGGCGACACCGTGCAAAACCTGTCGATGGACGCACCGTCCGACCTCAAGTTCATCAACCGGCCATAACCCTTGGCGGCTGAATCCCTGCGCACGGGTCGACAAGCGCAGGGACGTGGCGGCCCTTTTACGTCCTCAACCCCTGTCGCTCAGGGCTGTTTGGCCATCACCGCCGTGAACAGCCCTGACGCGAGGAAGCGTTCAAGCCAGGCCTGCAATTTAGGGTAGGGCGCTTGCGCGAACCACGCGCGGTCCACGTGGGCGAACTGGCGTATGAACGGTGCCAGTGCCACGTCGGCCAAGGTCAACGTGGTGCCGGTCAGGTAGGGGATGTGCTCAAGCAGGCACTCAAGCCGCTGCAACACAACCGCCGCTTGCGCCCGGTAATGCTCCATCGGGTACTCGGGGTAGCGCACGGCGTACTTGTAGCGGTCCAGCAGCACCTTGAAGCGGGTGTCGTTTTCTTCAATCAACGTTTCGATCAAAGGCCGGTCCGCTGGCAGCCAAACGTCGGGGTCGTTCTGACTCAGGGCCCAGTGCATGATCTCCAGACTTTGCTCGATGACCCGGCCGTCGGCGCACACCAGCACCGGCACCGTGCCTTTGGGCGAAGCGGCGAGCATGTCGGCGGGCTTGGCTTTGAGGCTGACCTCAATGATCGACACCGGGACACCGCTGTAGCGCAGGGCCATGCGGGCGCGCATGGCGTAGGGGCAGCGGCGGAACGAGTAGAGGGTGTGCAGGCTCATTTGACCTGCACCGTGCTCAGCCCGTTGCCTTGGCGCTGAACCTGTATCTGCACCGGAATCCGTTCGTGCATTTCCTGCACATGGGAAATCACCCCGACCTTGCGTCCCTGTGCCTGCAATCCGTCCAGCGCGTCCATCGCCAGTTGCAAGGATTCAGGGTCGAGGCTGCCGAAGCCTTCATCAATAAACAGCGATTCGATTTTCAGCGTGCTGGACGCCATGGACGCCAGCCCGAGGGCCAGCGCCAGCGACACCAAAAAGGTCTCGCCGCCCGACAACGAATGCACCGAGCGCAGTTCGTCGCCCATTTCCGTGTCCATCACCAGCAATCCAAGCATGCTGCCGCCGCGCTTGAGGCGGTAGCGGCGCACCAGTTGGCGCAGTTGGGCATTGGCGTGATGGACCAGCAGGTCGAGGTTATAAGCCTGGGCAATCTTGCGAAATTTGTCCCCGGTGCCCGAACCGATCAAATCACTGAGCCGCGCCCAGCGCTGCCACTCGTCATAGGCTTGCGCGGTGCGCTGCGCCAGTGCCTGATTGGCCTCAGTGCGCCGATTGTCTTCAGCTTGTTGCGCGCGCAGTCCGGCGCTCAATTGTTCGCTCACCTCCAGTTGAACGTTCAGCGCGTCAAGGGCCTGAGTCAGGGCCTCGGCGTCCAGATTGCCGTTGGCCTGCGCCTGATGCCGGGCGAGTTGCTGTTCGCGTTCCTGAAGCAGAACCCGGGTGTGTTCCAGGTTTTTTTCACTGCCCAGCAGACGCTCGCGCAGTGACCGCACCTGTGGCTCGTCATGGGCCAACAATTGATGCAGGCGCGCGTCATCCACGCCAGTGTGCAAGGCACGCCATTGGGCGACCTGCGCCGTTAACGTGGCGTGCTCCTGCTCAAGTGCCTGCAAACGTTCGCGGTGCGCCTTGAGTTCAGCCGTCAGTTGGATCTGCTGGCGGGTGGTGGCCTGCACGGTGTCGCTGGCATGGGCTTGCGCGGTGCGGGCTTGTTCCAGGGCCTGTTCAAGGTGTTGCTGCCAGGCTTCGGCGCTGCTGTGTGGGCCCAGCAGGGCGTGCAGGGCCTGCTTGCTGGCATGTTGCTGCGCGAGCCATTCGTCCAGGGCTTGCTGCAGCGCGTCCTGCTGGGAGCGCTGATGGCTATGCTGAACCTGATCGCGCTCGAGGGTCTGGCTGCGCGCCGCATGCTCAGCGAGTTCGTCGCGTTGTTGCTCCAGGTGCGCAAGCCGCTCGCCCACCTGTTGATCCAACGCCATGAAACAGGCCGACGTGTGCGCACGCAGTTCGGCCAGGCGCTCGGCAGGCAACAGGCTGGAGAACGCCGCCAGTTCCTCTTCGAGGCGCTGGGCGTCGGCGTTGAGCTGCACCTGCTGGTCGGCCAGTTGCCGGGCGGCCAACTGGCTGGCGTCGCTGCTGCGCTGGATGTCGCCTTGCAGTTGTGCGGCGTCCCTTTGCAGGGCGAGCAGGGCGTTCTGACGTTCTTCGTCACGGCTGATGCTGTAGTGCAATTGTTCAAGCCGATGGGCCAGCCACGGCGCCCGCTTGGCCGCGGGTTGGTCCTGCCACTGCGCATGGTGCGGGTGCGCCTCCAGGCTGGGGGCGAGTCCCTGTTGGTCGTCCAGCAATTGCTGATGTTGCAGGCGCAGTTCGCGCAGTTGCGCATTCAGGCCGCTGACCTGTTCACGCAGTTGATCGAGGGTGGCCTTGAATGTGTCCACGGCCTTGCGGGCCGCCGCCTCTTCGTTTTCGTCATGGCGCGAAAGGCTTTGCAACAAGGCTTCGGGCTGGTGGTACGGGTGCTCGTGGCTGCCGCAGACCGGGCACGGCTGGTTGTCCTGCAAGTGCTCGCGCAGTTCTTCAACACTGGCGCTGCGGGCCAGTCGCTGGCGCTCCAGCAGTTGGCGGGTGACGTTCAGTGCCTGCTCGGCCGCCTCGTATTGTTTTTTGGTCTGGGTGCCGAGTTCGATCCGCTGTTCGCGTTCTGTGTGCAGCGCCTGCAATTTGCTTTGCAGGGCCTGCAACCGGTCGTCCAGCGCCTGTTGAGTGCTGCTCAGCCGCTGCAAGTCTTCGTAGTCGCGCTGCTGCTGGCGATTGTCCTTGAGCAAGCTGCCCAACGCCTGGATTTGCTCGTTGACGGCGTGGGGTTCGGCCGCCGCTTCCTGAAACAGGATTTCCAGGCTGTTGCGCTGTTCAGTCAGTTGCTGCGCGGCGTGCAGGGCACGTTGCTCCAGGGCCGGCAGCTCGTGTTGACCGGTGCTTAAAGTGGTGCTCAAGCGCACCAGTTGCTGCAAGCGCGGGCGCCAGGCGTCCCAGGCATTGGCCAGCGGCGCCAGTTCAGCGCTGTGCTCAAGCTGTTGGGCAATCAGTGACAGCTGTTCGGTGCTGCGTTGCTGGCGCTCGATCAGGGTGTCGAGCCGTTGTTGGCCCGCCGCACTGGCGGTGTCGGCTTGCTGTTTGAGGGCGCGTTGCTTGTCGAGCGTGTCAGTGAGCCGTTGCAGGTTGGCCTGTTCTGCATAGGCCTGCTGCAGTGGCGTGGCGCACTGCTGGTGCATGGCCTGGGCCTGCTCTGTCGCCAGCCGCGCGGCTTCCAGCGTGTGCACCTGTTGCGCGTGTTGTGCCTCTAACTGCGCATGTTGCTGTTGATGGTCGGCCATCTGCGCCGTGAGTGGACGCACCTGTGCGTCCAACTCGGCCAGCCGTGCAAACTGATGGCGCTGGGGGGCCAGTTGTTCGAGCCAGTGCAGGGTGTCGCGGTCACCGGCCTGGCTGTCCCACAGCCCTTGCGCCTGCTGCAACTGCTCGGCGGCGCTTTGGTGTTGTTCTTGCAGTTCGCGCAACGTCTTGAGCCAGACGTGTTGCTGCTCCAGCTGTTTGAGCTGGCCTTGTCGGGCCTTGAGCTGTTGTTGGGCCAGGGTGAATTGTTGATCCAGTTCGAGGCGCGCGTCAGGCGACAGGGGCGTAATCCCCACCGCTTGATCCTGTAGCTGCTTGTGCAGGTCGCGGGTTTCCTTGGCCTTGTCGAAAGCACGTTTGCCCAGACGGGTGTACAGCGCAGTGTCGGTGAGTTTTTCCAGCAGTTCGCTGCGTTCGTTGTCGTCGGCCTTGAGGAAGGCGCTGAACTCGCTTTGGGCCAGCATCACGGCGCGGGTGAACTGTTCGAAGTTCAACCCCAGCCGCGCTTCGAGCTGGACCTTGTAATCACCTTTCTGGCTGGCCAGCAATTGATCGCTGTCCAGATCGCGCAGGCTCTGGCGGCTGGCCTGGAGCTTGCCGGTGGCCTTTTCCCGCGCGCGGTTGGCTTCCCAGCGCGCCCGGTAGCGGCGTCCGTCGATGCCGAGAAAATCCACTTCGGCATAACCTTCGCCCGTGCCGCGCCGCAGCAGGGTGCGCGGGTCGCCAGTGGCGATCTCGCCGTCAACATCGGGCACTTTGGCGTCACGACCGGTGTTGTTCAGGCGCGGCACGGCGCCAAACAACGCCAGGCACAAGGCGTCGAGCAGGGTGCTTTTACCGGCGCCGGTGGGGCCGGTAATGGCGAATAGACCGGCGCTGGCCAGGGGCTCGGCCGTGAAATCCAGTTCAAACGGGCCCGCCAGCGAAGCGAGGTTTTTCAGGCGGATGGCGAGGATTTTCATGGCTGTTCGCCCTCCAGCTGTACGTCTTGCAACAACACGGCAAAGTCCTTGAGGGTCTGTTCATCGGCCTCGCGGCCATAGCTGTCTAGCCAGGCCCGGCTGAACAGCTCTTGCGGGGTCAACTGGTCGAGTTCAATCAGCCGCGCGTTGTCGTCTTCGTCCCCGCGTTTGCCCGTGCCCGCATACTCGGCGCTGATGCGCACCAGGCGCACGGACTTGCCTTGCAACGCGGTTTCAATCTGCTGGCGCAGGTCTGGCTGGGGTTCGTCGAGGATCACCCGCACTTCGAGCCACGGCTGGCGCTGGGTATCGGCCAGCAGATCAACGTCCGGCACGCCGCTCAGTTGCGAGAGAATTTCGCTCAGTGGCGCCGGGCCGATGCGTTGCAGATTGACCGCGCGGGGGATCAGCAAGGGCTCGACGCTGACCAGGGTTTCGCCCTCCAGTTGCACCTCCAGCACCTGATGCGGGTAGCTGATCTCCGAAAAGGACAGGGGAATGGGCGAGCCGCAGTAGCGAATCCGCTCTTCACCATTGACCTTTTGCGGCTTGTGCAAATGCCCGAGGGCCACGTAGCTGATGCTTGGGCCGAACAGGCTGGCGGGGAGGGCTTCGGCGTTGCCGATAATCAGGCTGCGCTCCGAGTCTTCGGAGACCGAACCGCCCGCCATGTGCGCATGGCTGATGGCTATCAGCGCCTGACCGGGCTGGCGTTTGGCATTGGCGGCCTCGATCAGCCACTCATGCACCTGACCGATGCCGCGCAGGTAGTCATCGCCCAAGTGTGCGCCCGTGACCTCGGCGGGGCGCAGGAACGGCAACGCCAGGCACCAGGCCGCGATCTGTCCGGTTGCGTCCGGCAGCGGGATCATCAGGCGCTCGGCATCGAGCTGGCCATCGTCAAGCCACAGCACACGACCCAGCGCGTGGGTGCGCAGGCGCCGCATCAGCGGGGCAGGCAGCTCAATGCGCGAACCGGAGTCATGGTTGCCGGCAATCATCACGATGGTCAGCGCGGGGTGCTGTTCATGGGCGCTGACGATGAAGTCGTAAAGGCGTTCCTGGGCTTTGACCGGCGGGTTGACCGTGTCGAAGATGTCCCCGGCAATTAACAGCACGTCGGGTTGCCGGGTGGCCAATTGGGCCAGCAGCCAGTTAAGAAAACAGGCGTGTTCGAAGTCACGTTCCTGGCCATGGAGGTTTTGCCCCAAATGCCAGTCGGAAGTGTGAAACAGGCGCATAACAGAATCCGTTTAAAAAGGTCATCAGCGGTCGCGCCAGGCAGGGAGCATGCCCGTCGCCACCTCGACATTATTTGGGGTAGAGCGGCGGCAGGCTGCTCGGCTCGCTGCCGGGGTCTTGCTCTCGCTCGTGCGCCGGAATGCTGCGAATGGCCTTCCATAACTCTTCGCCTTGCCAGTGCTGGCCAGACTCGCTGTAGAGCGCGCCATTGAGGCCGTCCAGCGCATCGGACAACAACACAAAGCGCGCGGCCATGTCCGCCAGGGTTTCGGGTTGCTGGCGGGCCCAGGCATCGAGTGCCTGGCGGGTCGCTTGCGGGTCGTTGGCCAGGCAGGCGCGTTTGAGATCATCGAGCAGTGTGCGCGGGCTGGGGCCAGTCTGCGCAGCCCGCAAAATGGCTGGCTGCCAGCGGGCGCGCCACCACAGGCCAAAGCCGATCAGCGTCGAGCAACCCAATACAAAGGTGCTGAGTTGCCACAGCCAGAGCGACGATTCATCGCTCAGGGGCCGCGTCGTATCGCTGGCGGCAGGGTCCAGCGCCAGGTCAGGGTTGGCGGCGACTTGCAGCGTGCGCGCCGGTAAGTAGCTGCGCTCAAGGCGATCTTCGTGGGTGTTCCACCACACCACTTCCACCGCGGGCAATTCGACTTGGCCTATGCGGGTGGGCACCAGCGCCTCGCGCTCTTCGCGACTGCCGATCAGGCCGTTTTCGGTGATTTGATTGCTCAGTTGCGGCAGGTCGGGATAACGCCGCAAGCCGTTGACGTCGGTGGCGGTGAGTGCGGGCAATTGCGCGCTGGACAGCCCTTGGGCCTTGAGCGTCAGGGTCCGGGTGAGCGAGTCGCCCACCCTGCAGTGATCGGGCTCGGGGTTCCAGGTTTCACTCATGCTCAGGCTGCGTGCGGGCAACCAGGGCGCGGTGCTCGGGTAGTCTTGCGGCTTGGGCTTGACCTTGAGCGGGATGTCCGGCGACGTCACGTGTACCAGTTTTCCCGGTACCGGGCCCAAGGGCGCCGGGGCGTTGGACTGTTGGCTGTCGACCTGGGTGGCACTGAAAGTTTGCGCAGGCACCAGCAGCTCGCCACTGTGCTGCGGGTAGATCCCGTAGCGCATTTCGATGACGCCGTGGCGCACCCCGTTGATCAGTTTTTCGTAAGTCCGCGACTCGCCGAGCTGTTCGACAATGGCATCGCTCAGGTGCAACGGGGTCAGGCTGCTGTCGTCGTACAGGGCCACCGAGTGGTAAATGCGCAGGGTCAGGATGGCCTGGGCCTGCACGTAGACGCTGGACTGGTCGAGGCTGGACTCAATAAAGACCGGAGCCAGTTCGTTGACCGTGGCTTCACTCTGGCTGACGGTCAGGCTGATCGGCTGGCTGTGATAATCGCCCACCTGCAGCGGCGGGATCACCACTGTACCGGTGCGCCTGGGTTGCAGGGTGATGATCCAGCGGGTGTTGGCTTTGTTGCTGTCGCTCAGGTTGGTCAGTTGATTGACCTGCCGCGTGCCGCGCACCTCAAACAGGTCGTCGAGGGGGCTGAGGTCGGGCTTGCCAAATTGCGTGGCGTCATTGGATTCCAGCGTCAGCTCAACGGTTTCGCCCGAGTTGAGGTGATCGCGATCGACACTGGCGACCAGCCCCAGTGCCTGGACGGGCAGTGTCCAGCACCACAGCAAAAGTAACAAAGCACAAAGGCGGTTCATTGAGGCGTGTCCTGATGTTGCTGCTGTTCGTACCAAAATTTTCGTCGCAACAGTTCGCTGGGGTTGTCGGGAATCTGTTTCAGCCATTGCTCCAGTGCCTGCCGGTGTTCTTCTTCAATGGGCCGAATGCCTGCCGGGGCAGGGTTGGTCGCGGGCGCTGCCTCCGGTTCGCCGGGGGCGGTCGGCGGCGCGTCCGGCTGTTGCGCAGGCTGAGGACTGACCTCGCCAGCAGGCGTCGAAGCCCCGCTCGGGTCTTGCGCAGGACGGGTAGCACCGGGCGCGCCCTGGGGTGGCGTGCTGCCCGGTGATTGGGCGTCAGGGGCCGGGTTTTCGGCCTCGGGGGGGCGTTCGGGCGTGGCGTGGCTTTGCTCATGCTGCTCTTCAAGCAGTTGCTCGATCAAGGCCTTGTTCTGGGCCGCGGCCTGCAACTCGGGCTGACGCTCAAGCGCTTGCTCGTAGGCGTCAATGGCCGCCTCCAGCTCGCCTGCCATGGCCAGTGCATTGCCGCGATTGTAGTGGGCGCTGGCGCTGTTGACCTCGGCGAAACGCTCAGCTGCAGCGGCGTAGTCCCCCGCTTGATACAGCGCCATGCCTTGCCACATCGGGTCTTCAAAGTGCTGCACCGCTTGCAGCGGTTTTTTCTGTTCCAGCAGGCGTTGGCCCTGTTGGTCGGGGCGTAGCCACAGGTCGGTGAAACTGAAGGCATAGCTGGGCTGTGGCAGCAAGAACAGCAGCGGCAGGCAGAACAGCCAGCCGCGCCGCCCGGCACAAGCCGCGAGCAGCAACAGGGGCAGCAATAGCCAATAACCCTGGTCGGCCCAGGTGTCCAGGCGCTGGGTCTGGCCGTCGGCCCGCAGGTGGTGTGCGCCGTCCAGCAGGCCGAGCCCGCGCAAGTCGTTGTCATCCAGACGCGCCTGCCGGTAGCGGCCGCCGATGTCCAGCAAGAAACTGCGCAAATCGGGGCTGTCCAGGCGAGGCAACAGAATGGCGCCCTGGTCGTCTTTAAGCAGTAGACCGTTTTCATCGACCACCGGTGCCCCGTCGCGCGTACCGATGCCGAGCATCAGCAACGGCGGCGCATCGCTGCCCAGCCGGCTGCGGATGCCTTCCCGTTCCTGAGCGCTCAGGGAGGAGCCGATCAGCAGTAGTCGCCCTTGGCCCAATGCGCCCTGATCCAGCAACTGCAAGGCTTTACCGACCGCCAGGTCGGCGCGATGGCCGGGTTGGGGCATGATCGAGGGCTTGAGCGCCTCCAACAGGTTGCGGCTGGTGGCCAGGTCGTCAGACAGCGGCACCAGCGTGTGGGCGCTGCCGGCGTACACGATAACCGCCGTTTGCGCGTCACTGCGGTTTTGCAGCAGGTCGTACACCTTGCGCCGCGCTTGTTCCAGGCGAGTGGGCGAGCTGTCCGTGGCCAGCATCTCGGGGGTCAGTTCCAGCATCACCACCAGCGGATCGGCGGGTTTTTGCGTGGCTTGCTCCACCCGCTGCCAGCTCGGGCCCATCAGCGCCAGCGCCGCCAGCAGCCAGCCCAGCCCGAGGACAATCCAGGGCAGTTTGCTGGCGCGGCCATTGCCGCCGCTCAGCAGCACCCGCTGAAACGCCACGGGCAAGATCATTTGCCAGCGCCCGGCGCGTTTTTGGCGGTGCCAGAGTTTCCACAGCAGCCAGCCGAGCAGGGGCAATACCGCCAGCCATTCGGGGCGAAACCAGTGCGGCCAGAGCGTGTTCATCGGCGTCTCCGCAGGCGCAGCCGCTTAAGGCGCTGGCGCCATTGAGGCAGAGGGTGCAGGCGGTGCTCCTGGGTCATCCAGCGGTGCAGCAGCGCATTGGGCCACAGTTCGCGAATCACCATTAGCACACTCAGCAGCAATGCACCTGCCAGTGGCCAGCTATACAGCGCGTTGGCCGGGCGCGCCTGGGTGGGTTGCTGGGCCACCGGTTCGAGTTGGTCGAGGGTGTCCTTGATCGCGGCAAGCTCTTTGCCGTCATGGGCGCGGAAATACTGGCCGCCGGTCAACCGGGCGATTTCCTGAAGCGCGGGCTCGTCCAGATCCACCCCGGGGTTAATCCCGAACAGGCCCTTGGTGCTGCTGTCTTCGGGGTCTGCTCCGATGCCGATCGGGTAGATTTTGACGCCTTCTTCAGCGGCCAGGCGCGCGGCGGTCAGCGGGTCGATCTGCCCGCCGTTGTTGGCACCATCGGTGACCAGGATCAGTACGCGGCTCTGGGCCGGACGTTGGCGCAGGCGTTTGAGGGCCAGGCCAATGGCATCGCCAATGGCGGTATTTTTGCCCGCAATGCCAATGCGTGCCTCGTCCAGCCAGGTGCGCACGGTATGCCGATCAAAGGTCAGCGGCGCTTGCAGGTACGCCTGACTGCCGAACAGGATCAGGCCGACACGGTCGCCTTCGCGGTTTTCCAGAAAGTCGCCCAGCAGGCTTTTGACCAGATCGAGGCGACTGACGTCTTCGTCCCGCCATTGCATGTCCGGAAAATCCATCGACCCCGAGACGTCAACCGCCACCAGTAAATCGCGGCCACTGGCGGCAATGGGCAGCGGCTCACCGACCCATTGCGGGCGTGCAGCCGCCGTCAGCAGCAACAGCCAGAGCAGCAGGTAGGGCGCCTGTTGGCGCCACGAAGGCAGGGTCGAACGGGCTTTGCGTCGCGCCAGTTCTTCGAGGTCGCCCAGAAAGCTGATTTTGAGCGCCGCTTCACCACTGTCCGCCACCGGCAACACAGCACGCATCAGCCACGGCAGCGGCAACAGGGTGAACAGCCAGGGCCAGGCGAACTCAAACATGTTTGCGGATCCAGGTTTCTACGGCTTGATTGAGCCCGGCAATGGCTTTGTCATCAAGCTTGCATTCGGGTTTGTAGGCGCCTTCTACCAGCACCATCCAGCGCGTCAGCCCGGCGGCGGGGCAGCGGTTGTCAAGGAACGCCAGCCATTTGCGGCCATTAAGGGTGTGGCTCTGGCTGTAGGGGTAATGGTTGCGGCACAGACGTTTGAGCAGGCCATTGAGCTGTTGCAGCCAGGCACCGGCGGGTGCGCCGTCGTAAGGTTTGGGAAAGCGCGCGAGTTCTTCAAGCGCCGCCAGGCGTACCGGGTCCAGCGGTTGCTCGGTGCGCTTTGGCAGGCGTTTGGCCGGCAGATAGCGGCGTAACCACCACAGGCCCCAGCCCACCGCGGGGAGGATTACCAGCAGCAGCCACCAACCCGGCGCAGGCGGCCACAGGCCAATGGCCTGAGGCGCAATCAACGGTTGCAGTTGCTCAAGGGTGGTCATAGGGTTTTGCCGGGGCGCTTGGCATTCAGGTAGTCGCGCAATTGTTCGATCATTTCGCTCTGGGTGCTCAAGGGCATCAGCAGCACCCGCAGTTTTTGCGCGAGCAAGGCCCAGCGCGCGATGCGAGCTTCGGCTTGCGCGCGGTAAGCCTGACGCAAATCATAGTTGAGCGTGTCGAGTTCGAGCTGGGCCCCGCGTTCGGCAAAGCGCAGCAAGCCCGCTGCAGGCAGTGCATGGTCCAGCGGGTCCGAGAGCGGTAACAGCATCAGGTCGCAATGGCGGGCCAGCAGGCTCAATTGTTGTTCGGCTGCGTCGGTGAGGGCGCGCTCGTCGCAAATCACGATCACCAGGCTGCCGGGCCGCAGCACTTCTCGGGCACGGATCAGTGCCATGCCCAAGGCATCGCGATCCGATTGCACCTCGGTGTGCAAGGACTGATTGACCCGCACCAGACGGTTGAGCAGTTGCAGCAGGCTCTGTTTACTGCGTCGCGGCTTGATTTCGTAATGTTCGTGGTCGCCGAACACCAGTCCGCCCACGCGGTCGTTGTGGCCCAGCGCTGCCCAACCGATCAGGCTGGCGGCCTGGGCGGCCAGTACGGACTTGAACATCAGCCCTGAGCCGAAAAACAGGCGGCGGCTTTGTTCGGCGAGGATGAAAATCGGCCGTTCGCGTTCCTCATGGAACATCTTGGTGTGGGGCTCAAGAGTGCGGGCCGTGACGCGCCAGTCAATGGTGCGCACATCGTCTCCGGCCTGATACACCCGCACCTGATCGAAATCGACCCCGCGCCCGCGCAGTTTTGAGTGGTGCAGGCCCACCAGCGGGCTGCGCTGGCTGGGCGAGGAAAACAGCTGCACTTCGCGCACCCGATGGCGCATTTCGATCAGCTCGGCCAGGGTCACGCGAATGCCGGGTTCGGCGGGTAGGGGGTTGTTCATCGGTCAGGCAACGGCGACGACGTCAAGAATGCGCTGCACCACACGGTCTTGGTCGATGCCAGCGGCTTCGGCCTCAAACGACAGAATGATGCGATGACGTAGCACGTCGAACAATACGGCCTGTATGTCTTCGGGGCTGACAAAGTCGCGCCCGGCGAGCCATGCGTGGGCCCTGGCGCAGCGGTCCAGCGCAATCGAGCCGCGGGGGCTGGCACCATAGGCGATCCACTCGGCCATCTCCGGGTCGAATTTGCCGGGGGTGCGGGTGGCCATGACCAGTTGCACCAGGTATTCCTCCACGGCGTCGGCCATGTACAAGCCGAGGATTTCCTTGCGCGCTGCGAAAATGGCTTGCTGGCTGACCCGGCGCTCGGGCTTGGTTTCGCCGTTCAGGGCTTCGCCACGGGCCTGTTGCAGGATACGGCGCTCGACCGCCGCATCCGGGAAGCCGATTTTGACGTGCATCAGAAAACGATCGAGCTGGGCTTCAGGCAGCGGGTAGGTGCCTTCTTGCTCGATGGGGTTCTGCGTGGCCATCACCAAAAACAGTGGCGACAGCTCGTACGTGCTGCGCCCGACGCTGACCTGGCGTTCGGCCATGGCCTCCAGCAAGGCGGACTGCACCTTGGCCGGGGCGCGGTTGATTTCATCGGCCAGCACCAGGTTGTGGAAGATCGGGCCTTGCTGAAACACGAAACTGCCGGTTTCGGGGCGATAGATCTCGGTGCCGGTGATGTCGGCGGGCAACAGGTCGGGGGTGAATTGAATACGATGGAACTGCGCTTCAATGCCTTCAGCGAGTTCTTTGATGGCCTTGGTCTTGGCCAGGCCGGGGGCGCCTTCGACCAGCATGTGGCCGTCAGCCAGCAGCGCGATCAGCAGCCGGTCGATCAGCTTTTCCTGACCGAGAATCTGCGTTGAAAGAAAGGTTCGCAGCGCAAGCAGCGCTTCACGATGTTCCATCGATGACTGTTCCTGAAAAGGACACCGGCGGCGCATGAATTGCGCCGGGGCTGGGGGCGTTACTTTAATCCATTGCAGGGGGTTGGGACTAATGCCAGTCGGGGTTTTTGTGGAAAAAGCACAAAACAACCCGGTTGTTGAGAATGTTGCTTATTTGCACGCCGTGGCCGGCCCCGGATTCTGCGGTGAAAAGTGCTCTGCCAGCAGGCTGGCGAAGGCATCGCGCGCCGTGTGGCACCCCGTTTCACGGTGCCACACCAGCCGGTTTTGCACCGCTGGCAGGTCGTTGAAACGATAGCGCGTCAAGGTGGCGCCGGTGCCAAAACGCTCCAGCATGCCCTCGGGGACGATGGCCAGCCCGGCGCCGGCGCCGACGCAGCCGATGATGCTGCCCCAGTTGGCGTAGGCCACGCTGTTGATGGGCACGTTGTGTACGGCAAGCCACTGTTCCAGTGTGTCGCGGTACGGACAGCCCGCTGGCCACATGAATACGGTTTGCCGGGAGATGGCGCTCAAGTCCGTGAGCGGCGGATGGGCAGCCCCGGCAATCAAAATCAACGGCTCGTGATAGAGCGCGGTGCTGAGCAATTTGGGGTGCTGAACGTCGATGGCGACAATCGCAGCATCCAGCCGATGGTGCTGGACGTCATCAAGCAGTTGCGGCCATTGGCCGGTCACCAGCTCCAGCGTGACCTCCGGGTAGCGCTGGTGGTATTCGGCCAGCAGCGGCGGCAGGCGCCCGGTGGCGCACGAGTCGATGGCGCCGATGCGCAGTGTGCCGTGGGGCTTGGCGTGGGGCGTGACGGCGCGCCGGGCTTCATCGACCAGCGCAAGGATGCGTTCGCAATACCCCAGAAACAATTGACCGGCGGCACTGATTTGCAGCCCTCGGCCGGCACGGGTGAACAGCACGGTGCCCAGTTCGTTTTCCAGTTGTTTGATGCGCGTGGTGATATTGGACGGCACGCAGTGCAGGTGTTGAGCCGCCAGCGCAATACTGCCGCACTCGGCCACCGACTTGATCATCCTGAGTTGGCTCAATTCCACGGTTCACTCCCCCTGAGTTCAGAACTCTTAATTAATCACTTGTTCGCTGCGCCAGGGCTGACTGACATTGACTTCTGCAAACACTGCGGCTGACGTCAGTGTGCGCTGGATGAAAGGAAGGGTAACCCCTCTGTTAGCGAGGTCAATATGAACATTACAAAAACAAAAGTTGAGTCATTGGCGCAGACCGTGTTTTCACATGGCGCACTCAATAACGGGTTTTATCAACGCTGGCTCAACGAAACCCTGACATTTGCTGAAGTTGAAATTTTTGCCCGTAACTATTGGGCGCGTACCCGGCGCACCGCGACGATGGTCGCACTGTCGTTGCTGCGGGCCAAAACCCTGCAGGCGCGGGTGGAAATCGTCAAGAACCTGTATTCGGAGCTGGGTGGCGGGGATGTGCATAAAGCGCACAGCGCGCTCTTGCAACGCTATTTGCTTGATCTGTTGAGCCGTTTGGCCAAGCGGCCTTATTCGCTGCAAGAACTGGAAGCCGGGCCCTTGTTGGCGTCCACCCAATTATTTATTGATGAACAAGATGCGTTATATGCACCGCACGGATTGGGGCGTTCTGAAAGTCATGTATTAGGGGCGTTGTTGGCGCAAGAGTGGTTGGCGTATTCCATGTTGACGCGTTTATACGAAGGCGCGAGGAATTATCAGTATGCGTATAAACACAATGATGAGTTTCATGAGCACTGTGAGTATTTTCATATTCATATCGGTGAAGCCGAGAAAGAGCACAAAGTTCAGGCAGTTGAAGCCGCGGCCGTTGAATGTTGTACCCAAGAAGACTTCGCCGGACTGTGCGTCGGGTTCAATCGTTTTCTGGCCATTACTGAGCATTATTGGCAAGGCATCGCGGTTGCGATGGCTGAAACCCCGGCGCTGGCGGTGCGCGCTTGAGGCGTGCAACGGCCCCGGCGTTGTCCGGGGCAATGCTGGCAGTGGTGCTGTGCTGGGCGTATTCGCCGATCGGGATTCATATCGGCTTGCAAAGCTACTCCCCCGGCCACTTGGCCTTGCTGCGTTTTTTGGTGGCGTCGCTGTTCATGGGCGTGGTGACGCTGGTGCGCGGCATTGGCTTGCCTCGCCTGCGTGACGCGCCGTGGTTGATGGTGTTGGGGCTGTTCGCCATTGTGATTCACCATGTGGCGTTGAACACCGGCCAGCGCTGGGTCAGCCCCGGCGCGTCCAGTGTGCTGGCGCAGTCAACACCGATATTCAGCACGTTTATTGCGGCAATCTGGCTTAAAGAGTCCGTCAGCGCCTGGCGCTGGTGTTGGGTGGGCACGGGGCTGGTGGGGGCGCTGGTGGTCATTTGGGGGGACAAGGGCTTGGGCACCTTCCGCCCCCAAGGGTTGTTGATACTGCTGGCGGCGTTGTCCTGGAGCGTCTATTTCGCGCTGCAAAAGCACTATTCCAGCCGTTACAGCCCCTTGACCATCGTCTGTTACACCATTTGGGCCGGAACCCTGTTGTTAGGTGTCTATGCACCGGGCCTGGCGACACAGGTGAGCGCTGCGCCGGTCAGGGTCAACCTCGCCGTACTGGTGCTGGGGGTGTTTCCCAGTGCATTGGCCTACCTGTTGTGGGCCTATGTGCTGGCGCACACCGAAGTGAGCCGTTCGGTGTGCGTGATGTATCTGGTGCCTCCCGTCGCCATGTTGATGGCCGCAGTGTTGCTGGGCAGCCATGTATCAGGTGGGGTGCTGTTCGGGATGGCGATTGTGTTGGGCAGCGTGTTTGCGATGCGGCGGGCGGCTTGATGAGAGGTGGGGGCTGTGTCAGCTCAGCTCGCTGGCATAGGTGCCGACGCCATCCAGAATGAGGGTCAGGGTTTGCTCAAGCTCTTGCATGTCCGTGGCCTCGGCGTCGAACTGGATCTCAAGGTGATCATCGCCATTGAGTACGTCAACGTCACCGGCGGCCACTTCAAGCAATAGGCGGGTCGGGCTCAGGGTGACTTTGACCCCTTCCAGTGACGAGGGATCGTTGTCCCCCAGGGAAATCTCCAGCTCATCTTCGTCCGGATAGCGGTTCATCAGAAACATGTCGCCCTGCGTGCTGAAGCAGCAGACCGTGGCGAGGTTCTCTTCTTCCTCGTCGCACGGGTTGGCGAGCAGTAGAGGGGCTGTGATTTTCATGGGCTAATTCCTGGCGCTTGGGCGCCTGCAGAGCGATCAAAAGCGGCAAGTTTGCCAGCCTGCGCGCGTTTGTGCAGGTCTGAATGCTGAAACGGCGCAACTGAAGTGTTTTCGACTGTCAGTCATTTCAGATTACAACGTCAGTAAAACGGTATTTTCCGTGAAGTTTTTTCGTTATCGAGTGCTAGGGTTGAACATGAGCAGCGCCCGCGGTTACGTCCCGATGACTGAATATGTCGCTGCATCGCAAGTATCGCGGGCATCTCTCTCGTTAAGCTGCATCCGGGATAGTTATCTCTAAAGACACAGCCCGCTGAGCGGTCAGTCGTTTTTGTAGATACCCCTCCTGGAACGTGAATGTGACCCCTGGGTCGCGGCCAGCTTCACCTCCCTGTCATGCTGTGCATTGAGGGTGGTTGCCACATCCAGCCTCACGCAGCATGGGCAGCTCCCCATGCGGGAATAGCACGCGACGCTTCTCTCAATAACAAGCCCAAGCGGAGTACCACAGATGGCGTTCTTCACCGCAGCCAGCAAGGCCGACTTCCAGCATCAACTGCAAGCGGCACTGGCGCAGCACATCAGTGAACAGGCACTGCCACAAGTGGCGCTGTTCGCCGAGCAATTCTTCGGCATCATTTCTCTGGATGAACTCACTCAACGTCGCATGTCCGACCTTGCCGGCTGCACGCTGTCGGCCTGGCGCCTGCTTGAACGTTTTGACCCGGCCCAGCCTCAAGTGCGGGTCTACAACCCGGATTACGAACGTCACGGCTGGCAATCGACGCACACCGCCGTCGAAGTGCTGCACCACGATTTGCCGTTTTTGGTGGATTCGGTACGTACCGAACTCAACCGTCGCGGTTACAGCATCCATACGCTGCAAACCACGGTCCTGAGCGTACGCCGTGGCAGCAAGGGCGAGTTGCTGGAAATCCTGGCGAAGGGTACGCAGGGCGAGGGTGTTTCCCAAGAGTCGCTGATGTATCTGGAGATCGACCGCTGCTCCAATACCGCTGAATTGAATGTGCTGAGCAAAGAGCTGGAGCAGGTTCTGGGTGAAGTGCGCATTGCTGTGGCTGACTTTGAGCCAATGAAGGCCAAGGTTCAGGAGTTGCTGGCGAGCATCGACAGTTGCCAGTACGCCGTGGCGGCTGATGAGAAAGCCGAGATCAAGAGTTTTCTGGAATGGCTGGTGGGCAACCACTTCACGTTCCTGGGCTATGAAGAGTTCGTGGTGCGCGATGAAGCGGACGGTGGCCATATTGAATATGACCCGGCTTCCTTCCTCGGTCTGACCAAGCTGCTGCGCGCCGGGCTGACCCCCGAAGACCTGCGCATCGAAGACTACGCCGTCAGCTACCTGCGCGAACCGACCCTGTTGTCGTTTGCCAAGGCGGCTCACCCAAGCCGTGTGCATCGTCCTGCTTACCCCGATTATGTGTCGATCCGCCAGATCGATGCTGACGGCAAGGTGCTGAAGGAATGCCGCTTCATGGGCCTTTACACGTCGTCGGTGTATGGCGAGAGTGTGCGTGAAATCCCGTATATCCGCCGCAAAGTGGCTGAAATCGAACGCCGCTCCGGTTTCCAGCCCAAAGCGCACCTTGGCAAGGAACTGGCGCAGGTGGTCGAAGTGCTGCCTCGCGACGACCTGTTCCAGACACCGGTCGACGAGCTGTTCAGTACGGTGATGTCGATTGTGCAAATCCAGGAGCGCAACAAGATTCGCGTCTTCCTGCGCAAAGACCCGTACGGGCGTTTCTGCTATTGCCTGGCGTATGTGCCGCGTGACGTGTACTCCACCGAAGTGCGGCAGAAAATCCAGCAAGTGCTGATGGACCGTCTGCAAGCCTCGGACTGCGAGTTCTGGACGTTCTTCTCTGAGTCGGTGCTGGCACGCGTGCAGCTGATTCTGCGGGTAGACCCGAAAAACCGCATCGATATCGACCCGCTGCTGCTGGAAAAAGAAGTCATCCAGGCGTGCCGCAGCTGGCAGGACGACTACGCCAGCCTGGTGGTCGAGAGCTTCGGCGAGGCCAATGGCACCAAAGTACTGAGCGACTTCCCGAAAGGATTCCCGGCCGGCTACCGCGAACGTTTCGCGGCGCACTCGGCCGTGGTCGACATGCAGCACCTGATGAGCCTGAACGAGCAAAACCCGCTGGTGATGAGCTTCTACCAGCCGCTGGGGCAGAGCGCCGGTCAGGAATTGCATTGCAAGCTGTACCACGCCGACACACCGCTGGCGCTGTCAGACGTGTTGCCGATTCTGGAAAACCTCGGTCTGCGGGTGTTGGGCGAGTTTCCGTATCGCTTGCGCCACGCCAATGGCCGTGAGTTCTGGATCCATGATTTCGCCTTTACCGCGGGCGAAGGCTTGAACCTGGACATTCAGCAACTCAACGACACCCTGCAAGATGCATTCGTGCACATCGTCAGCGGCGATGCGGAAAACGATGCGTTTAACCGCCTGGTGCTGACCGCCGGTTTGCCATGGCGTGATGTGGCGCTGCTGCGTGCCTACGCCCGTTACCTGAAGCAAATCCGTCTGGGCTTCGATCTGGGCTACATCGCCAGCACGTTGAACAACCACACCGATATCGCCCGCGAACTGACCCGGTTGTTCAAAACGCGTTTCTACCTGGCGCGCAAGCTCACCGCTGAAGACCTGGAAGACAAGCAGCAGCGTCTGGAACAAGCGATTCTCAGCGCTCTGGACGATGTTCAGGTGCTCAATGAAGACCGCATCCTGCGTCGCTATCTGGACCTGATCAAGGCTACGTTGCGGACTAACTTCTACCAGCCGGATGCCAACGGCCAGAACCGTTCGTATTTCAGCTTCAAGTTCAATCCGCACCTGATTCCCGAATTGCCCAAGCCGGTGCCCAAGTTTGAAATCTTCGTGTATTCGCCCCGCGTGGAAGGTGTGCATTTGCGCTTCGGCAACGTGGCGCGCGGCGGCCTGCGCTGGTCGGACCGTGAAGAAGACTTCCGCACTGAAGTGCTGGGGCTGGTGAAGGCGCAGCAAGTGAAGAACTCCGTCATCGTGCCGGTGGGTGCCAAGGGCGGTTTCGTCCCGCGTCGTTTGCCACTGGGCGGCGGCCGCGACGAGATTCAGGCAGAAGCGATTGCCTGCTACCGGATCTTTATTTCCGGCTTGCTGGACATCACCGACAATCTCAAGGACGGTGCGCTGGTGCCGCCATTGAACGTCGTTCGTCACGACGAGGACGACCCGTACCTGGTGGTGGCTGCGGACAAAGGCACTGCGACCTTCTCCGACATCGCCAACGGTATCGCCATCGACTACGGGTTCTGGCTGGGTGACGCGTTCGCGTCGGGTGGTTCGGCCGGTTATGACCACAAGAAGATGGGCATCACCGCCAAAGGCGCCTGGGTCGGTGTGCAGCGCCACTTTAAAGAGCGCGGGATCAACGTTCAGGAAGACAGCATCAGCGTGGTCGGTATCGGCGACATGGCCGGTGACGTGTTCGGCAATGGTTTGTTGATGTCGGACACGCTGCAACTGGTGGCTGCGTTTAACCACCTGCATATTTTCATCGATCCCAACCCGGAGCCTGCCAACAGCTTTGCAGAGCGCAAGCGCCTGTTCGACTTGCCGCGTTCGGCCTGGTCGGACTACGACACCAGCATCATGTCGGCGGGCGGCGGTATTTTCTCGCGCAGCGCAAAAAGCATCGCCATTTCTCCGGAAATGAAAGCGCGTTTTGCAATCACCGCTGACAAATTGACCCCGACCGAGTTACTGAACGCCTTGCTCAAGGCGCCGGTTGACCTGCTGTGGAACGGCGGCATCGGGACTTACGTCAAGGCCAGCAGCGAAAGCCATGCGGATGTGGGCGACAAGGCCAACGATGCACTGCGCGTCAACGGTAACGAGTTGCGCTGCAAAGTGGTGGGTGAGGGTGGCAACCTCGGCATGACGCAATTGGGTCGTGTGGAGTTTGGTCTCAATGGCGGTGCCACCAACACAGACTTCATTGACAACGCCGGTGGTGTTGACTGCTCTGACCATGAAGTGAATATCAAGATCCTGCTCAACGAAGTGGTGCAGGCCGGCGATATGACCGAGAAGCAGCGCAATCAGTTGCTGGGCAGCATGACCGACGAAGTGGGTGCGTTGGTGCTGGGCAACAACTACAAGCAGACGCAGGCCATTTCGTTGGCGGCGCGCCGTGCTTATGAGCGGATTGCCGAGTACAAGCGCCTGATGAACGATCTGGAAGCGCGTGGCAAGTTGGACCGTGCCATTGAGTTCCTGCCCTCTGAAGAGCAGCTCAACGAGCGCGTGGCGGCCGGTCATGGCCTGACCCGTGCCGAGCTGTCGGTGTTGATTTCCTACAGCAAGATCGACCTTAAAGAAGCGTTGCTCAACTCCCAGGTGCCGGATGACGCCTACCTGACCCGCGACATGGAAACAGCGTTCCCGCCGATGCTGGTCAGCAGGTTCGCCGAAGCGATGCGTCGTCATCGCCTGAAGCGTGAAATCGTCAGCACCCAGATCGCCAACGATCTGGTCAACCACATGGGCATTACGTTTGTTGAACGGCTCAAAGAGTCGACCGGCATGAGCGCTGCCAATGTGGCCGGTGCTTACGTGATCGTGCGTGACATTTTCCACCTGCCGCACTGGTTCCGTCAGATCGAGGCGCTGGATTATCAAGTGCCGGCCGAGATTCAACTGGCTTTGATGGATGAGCTGATGCGCCTGGGGCGTCGCGCCACGCGTTGGTTCCTGCGCAGCCGTCGCAATGAGCTGGACGCCGCGCGGGATGTGGCGCACTTCGGGCCGCATCTGGCAGCGTTGGGCCTCAAACTTGACGAACTTCTGGAAGGGCCGACCCGTGAAGGCTGGCAGACGCGCTACCTGGCGTATGTCGAGGCGGGCGTTCCGGAGTTATTGGCACGCATGGTGGCGGGCACCACGCACCTGTACACCTTGCTGCCGATCATTGAAGCCTCGGATGTGACCGGGCAGAACGCGGTGGACGTAGCCAAGGCGTATTTCGCCGTTGGCAGTGCGCTGGACCTGACCTGGTACTTGCAGCAAATCAGCAACCTGCCGGTGGAAAACAACTGGCAAGCGCTGGCCCGTGAAGCCTTCCGCGACGATATCGACTGGCAGCAGCGGGCGATCACGGTCTCGGTCCTGCAAATGACCGATGCCGGTGAGAGCATCGAGGCGCGTCTGGCGCTCTGGCTGGAGCAGAACCAGACCATGGTTGAGCGCTGGCGCGCCATGCTGGTGGACTTGCGTGCAGCGACGGGGAATGACTATGCGATGTATGCCGTCGCTAACCGTGAGCTGCTGGACTTGGCCATGAGCGGTCAAACCGCGATCTGAGGGAAAAAGCAGTAAAAAAAAGCCCCGGCTCGGTTGAGTCGGGGCTTTTTTGCTTTTAATGACCGCTGTGGTTTAGATGCCAATGTTGCCCAGTGTCTGGACAATATTGCGCAGTGTGCCGGCCAGGGTGGGGTGTTCCACTTCAAAGCGTTCTACAGCCAGATTAAGGTTGTCGGCGAGGCTGTTGTCTTGCGTGGCGTTCTCAAGTTTGATTTCAGCATCGATTCGCGCCGCCAGTTGATTCAGATCTTCACGCTCTTTTTCACTCAGCGGCGGATTTTTTTCCAGTTGCTCGCGCAGAGTGTCGAGTTGTTCTTGCAGTTCGCGGGCAGGCATAACGTTCATCCTTTATTGAGAGGCTGTGCGATAGACCATCGTAATGAACAAAAGGTCGATCAAGCGGGCCTTTAGAGTAATCCACTCATGTCCACTTGGCATGATCCTTATCACGGACGCCTGAAAAATGCGCTGTCTTCTGGTCTTCAGAAGGCGCCTGAAGGTCGTCGGGCGCGAGCAGATTGCAAGTTGTGTCGTTAAGGGGGCTGCCTGTTCGACATTTCTCGTTATACTAACGCCCAAAACCAGGGCATAGCGCCCGAGTGTAAGTGTTGCCTAGGAGTTATTTGCTATGCGCTGGAATGATCGTCTAGCCCAATTGTGTCTGGTTGCCGGTGTGGCCATGCTGCCTTTTACCGCTCAGGCCGCGACCGAAGATGACCCGTGGGAAGGTGTCAACCGTGTCATTTTCAAGTTTAACGACACCCTTGATACCTATGCCTTGAAGCCAATTGCTCAGGGCTACCAATACATCACGCCTCAGTTCCTCGAGGACGGTATCCATAACATGTACCGCAACATCGGTGACGTGCGTAACCTGGCCAACGATGTGTTGCAGGCCAAGCCGCACGCAGCGGGCGTGGATACTGCGCGGGTGCTGATGAACACCATCATCGGTGTGGGTGGTTTCTTCGATGTGGGTACCAAAATGGGCCTGCAACGCAATGAAGAAGACTTCGGTCAGACGTTGGGCCGCTGGGGTGTTCCGAGTGGTCCATACGTAGTGTTGCCGCTGCTGGGCCCAAGCACGGTGCGTGACGCGGTAGCCATCTACCCGGACACTTACGCCGAACCCTACCGTTACATGAACGACATCCCGGCGCGCAACATGGCGATCGGCATGGACGTGATCGATACCCGCGCCAGCTTGCTGTCGGCTGAAAAACTGATCACGGGCGACAAATACGTATTTATCCGCAATGCCTACCTGCAAAACCGCGAATTCAAGGTGAAGGATGGTCAGGTAGAAGACGATTTTTAAACCGTTTTTTACCGCTTGCGCAAAAGAGCCCCTCGGGGCTCTTTTTTGTTTTCAGGGCGTTTAAGCGGGCAAATCAAACGTAACTGACCAAGCTTTTAGTCAGCTCTGCGATGGTTCTTATAACTGTGGGGAATTTCTCTTGTGGAACTCCGTCTGCCAGCATCGGGCTGAGCTTGAAACCCCCCGCGGATGGGAGTACCGTCTGCGCCTTACGCGAGCACCTTTGTAGAACTGAGCAATACTCAATACCGGTTCAAGGTGTTTCACAGTACATTCAGTCGTTGAGCCCGCTCAGTGCGTGTTTAATGCCAACCTAATTCTGGCGCCATTTGCCCACATGCAAAAAACCAGTGCCACGCTGCTGATCATTGATGACGACGACGTCGTACGCGCCAGTCTGGCGGCTTATCTGGAAGACAGCGGCTTCAGCGTCCTCCAGGCCAGTAATGGCTTGCATGGACTTCAGGTCTTCGAGCGCGAACAGCCAGATTTGGTCATCTGTGACTTGCGGATGCCGCAAATGGGTGGCCTTGAGCTGATTCGCCAAGTGACGCTTCAGTCCCCCGTGACCCCGGTGATCGTTATTTCAGGCGCGGGCGTCATGAGCGACGTGGTCGAGGCGTTGCGCCTCGGGGCAGCTGACTATCTGATCAAGCCCCTTGAAGACCTGGCAGTGCTTGAGCATTCCGTCCATCGTGCCCTTGATCGCGCCCGTTTGTTAGTGGAAAACCAGCGTTACCGTGAGAAGCTCGAATCCGCCAATCGCGAGCTGGAAGCCAGTCTGCACTTGCTGCAGGAGGATCAGAACGCAGGCCGACAGGTGCAGATGAACATGCTGCCCGTCAGTCCCTGGTCCATCGATGAGTTTGATTTTGCGCACCAGATCATTCCGTCGCTGTATTTGTCGGGCGACTTTGTTGATTACTTCAGGGTGGACGAGCGCCGCGTGGCGTTTTATCTGGCTGATGTTTCAGGTCACGGGGCGTCTTCGGCTTTCGTGACGGTGTTGCTCAAATTCATGACCACGCGCTTGCTGTTTGAATCCAAGCGCAACGGTACACTGCCTGAATTCAAGCCTTCCGAGGTGTTGGGGCACATCAACCGTGGCCTGATCAACTGCAAGCTGGGCAAGCATGTGACCATGGTTGGCGGGGTCATCGATGAAGAGAGCGGCCTGTTGACCTACAGCATCGGTGGGCATCTGCCCTTGCCGGTACTGTACACGCCTGACAGCGTCAGTTATCTGGAAGGTCGAGGTCTGCCGGTCGGCTTGTTTAAAGAAGCCACCTATGAAGATCACACGTTTAAACTGCCTGACATTTTCAGCCTGACGCTGATGTCCGACGGAATTTTGGATCTTTTGACGGAGCAGACGCTCAAAGAGAAAGAAGCTGCCTTGCCTCAATTGGTGAAAGCAGCGGGCGGCAGCCTGGAAGGTCTGCGCCAAGTGTTTGGTTTAGCTACGCTCGGGGAGATGCCGGATGATATCGCCTTGTTGGTGTTAAGCAGGAATCTGAAATGAGTACCGGTAGAATTCAGTTCGCCGAACAGGATGGCACTTTCGTCCTGAAGTTTGTAGGTGAAGTGCGCCTGACCTTGTGTTCGGCACTGGATGCGACGATTGAGAAAATCTTCACGGCGTTGAATTTTTCCGCCATCGTGATCGATCTGACCGATACGCGCAGCATTGACAGCACGACCCTGGGGCTGCTTGCGAAATTGTCGATCCTGTCCCGGCAGAAAGTCGGCCTATTGCCC
Organism: Pseudomonas lundensis; assembly: GCF_015377145.2. Lineage (NCBI taxonomy): Bacteria > Pseudomonadati > Pseudomonadota > Gammaproteobacteria > Pseudomonadales > Pseudomonadaceae > Pseudomonas > Pseudomonas lundensis. The sequence goes on along the minus strand of NZ_CP062158.2, from coordinate 2,820,292 downwards.
ACTGTCGTGACCACCCATGAAGACATTACCCGTCTCCTGCAATCCATGGGTTTTGATCAGGTTTTCAATATCGTGGGTACGCCCTTGCCTTGCCCTGAGTGCCTGACCGATCTGCCTTCACAGGATCAGTCGGAGGAGGTCGTACGGGTCAAGGTGCTGGAAGCCCATAAAATCCTCATGAGCTTGAATGATTCCAACCACGAGGCTTTTCATGATCTGGTCAATGCGCTCGAGCGTCATTGAATCCAGGCCATGCATAGCAGCCATACATAAAAAGGAGCCGATCCTGCGCAGGATCGGCTCCTTTTTGTTGCGGTGTCAGCGACCTTCCAGCAGCTCTCCGGCTTGATCCAGCAGCGCCAGAGGATCTTTAGCCTTGTGAATATCCACTGAAAGCAACTGGCGAAAGCGTCGAGCGCCCGGAAAACCTTGGCCCAGCCCCAAAATATGACGAGTTACGTGATGCATCGCACCGCCAGTTGCCAGATGTTGAGCAATGTAAGGGCGCAACAACGCCAATGCCTGGGCGCGGGTGACGACCGGCGCTTCACTGCCAAATAACTGCTGATCGACCTCGGCCAGAATGTACGGGTTGTGATAAGCCTCGCGGCCCAGCATCACACCATCAAACGTTTGCAGATGCGTTTTGCATTGATCGAGGGTTTTGATCCCGCCATTGAGAATGATCTCAAGCGCTGGAAAATCGGCTTTGAGCTGTGCGGCCACGTCGTAGCGCAAGGGCGGAATATCCCGGTTTTCTTTGGGGGAGAGCCCTTCAAGAATCGCGATTCGCGCGTGTACCGTAAAACTTTCGCACCCTGCATCCCTCACCGTCCCGACAAAGTCACACAGTTGTGCGTAACTGTCGCGACCATTAATACCGATGCGATGCTTGACTGTAACCGGTATCGACACAGCATCGCGCATGGCTTTAACACAATCGGCCACCAACACGGGATGAGCCATCAAGCATGCGCCAATCATATTATTTTGCACCCGATCGCTCGGGCAGCCGACATTCAAGTTCACTTCGTCATACCCGGCATCTTGCGCCAAGCGTGCACATGCCGCCAAATCTGCAGCCGTGCTTCCCCCTAGCTGCAATGCCAGCGGATGCTCGGCCACGTCATGCCGCAGAAAACGCTCTGCATCACCATGTAAAAGCGCGCCAGTGGTCACCATCTCGGTGTAAAGGAGCGCGCGCTTGGACAGCAGGCGTAAGAAAAAACGACAATGACGATCGGTCCAATCCATCATAGGGGCCACGCTAAAGCGTCTGGACGCCGCAGAGCCTGTGTTTACGTGGGGTGTAGCTGAATTCTGTACCATTTTGCTCTACGTGTTTTAAGCGTGTTTTAGGGGGTTTTAGGGCGTTTTTCGAAGGTCGCTGGTACAATGTACCATCTCATTTTCGAATTGTACCAGTTGACTATGGCCACGATCAGAGTACGCAAACGCACCAACGGCAGTAACAGTTACACGGCACAAATACGCCTGATCCGTGATGGGGCGCAAGTTTACCAAGAGAGCCAGACATTCACCCGCAAACAGACGGCTCAAGCGTGGATTCGAAAGCGTGAAGCTGAACTTGACCAACCCGGCGCGATTGAGCGGGCAAACCGCGAAGGCGCTACGGTCAAGGAAATGATCGAGCGCTACGTGCTCGAAATGGAAAAAGCCCGCGCACTAGGAAAAACCAAGCTGGCCACCCTCAAAGCGATCAGCGAATCCTACTTGGGCCAGATAAATGACCAAGATTTGAACTGCCAGATACTGGTCGAGTATGCGGTCTGGCGAATGGGGTCAGAGGGCGGCGGTGTGCTGCCGCAGACAGCCGGTAATGATTTAGCACACTTGGGCGCCGTTCTATCCATCGCTCGCCCTGCATGGGGCTATCAGGTGGATCCTCACGCGATGGGTGATGCCCGCAAGGTACTGCGCAAGCTGGGTTACAACATGCGCAGCCGTGAACGCGACAGACGCCCGACACTGGATGAGCTGGACATGCTGCTGACACACTTCCAAGGCATCCTTGCCTACCGCCCAAGCTCAATCAACATGCTCAAGATGACCGCCTTCGCGTTGTTCTCGACGCGCCGCCAAGAAGAGATTACCCGTATCAAGTGGGCTGATCTGGATGAAGCGGGAAACCGTGTCCTGGTCCGGGATATGAAAAATCCGGGGCAAAAACTTGGCAACGACGTGTGGTGCCATTTGCCACCCGAAGCAATGGCCATCATTAAGACAATGCCCAAGGCAGTAGAGGAAATATTCCCGTACAACGCCGAGTCCATATCCGCGTCCTGGACACGCGCCTGCAAGTTTTTGGGGATCGAGGATTTGCACTTTCATGACCTGCGGCACGAAGGCGTCAGCCGACTGTTTGAAATGGATTGGGACATTCCTAGGGTGGCCAGCGTGTCCGGGCATCGGGACTGGAACTCCATGCGCCGTTACACGCATTTGCGGGGAAGGGGTGACGCCTATGCAGGCTGGCCATGGCTGGAGGTTGTCCTGAAGGCGCCCGTCATTCTGGGCGCCCGGGCCACGAAGTGAATTAACGGCTACGCGGTGCGCTGTTGAGCTGGTGACTCTCCTTCATCGCGGCAGCGCGCTGGCCGTCCAGATACTCGGACAAATCCGAGATGTGCACGCCCTTGGCACTTTTCTGGCTGGCTTCCATCCGTGTGATTGGAATTTTTATCAAACCTGCCATTACCTTGCGTTCAAACATATTGGTGGTCAGGTGGGTGAAGTAGTCCTTGCAGACGCGCTCAAGCGGTATCACCACCTGTCCGTTGTATTGGGCCATCAGGACAAAGAGAGTTTTCAATGCTTGGCTTCCAATTCAGTAATTCGGTCTAGCAGTTGGGCAATCACTCTGTTCTTTTGGTCGAGTACCCGCTCCAGACTAAGCGAGCGCTCCAGTCGAATGATTATTTCGCCATTCATGCTGCGTTGATTCCTCGACGCTACAGCAGCAATTTCCGGGCGTAAGCCATCGGGTAAGCGGATTACAAACTTGTCCTGTACGCGTGAGTCATTCATTGCTGTGCTCCTTTAACGATTGATCCGGCGAGTAATTGAGCAACCAGTGCTGCATCGCGCTCTGATAGCTCGCCCAATGTCTGGGCCATAGTGCTCAGGCTCTCCAGCCGCACACGCGCCTCAGGGGATTTGTGCACCAGGTAGCCGATCATTGCGGCGCCGATGATGGCGGTGGCCACCAAGTGTTTTGCGGGTGTGGTAGCCTTCACTTCGCTGCTGCTTTGGTTTTTCACTTTCATGGTGTGCTCCTTAGTAGTGGTTGGTGCCGGGGAGGGCCAACTCCTCGACACCCCTTTTTATTACCGACTCAGCCGATTTTTTGTTCAGTAGCTACTTTTCGTACCAGGTGCAGTATCAAGCTCTCCAATTCAGCAACTTCGTCTGTTGCGGATTGCCACTCCAATACGGCTTGGATTTGCTCTTTACTGCACTCCAGGACCAGAATTTCGTAATCCCCTTTCGCAGCACAGACCTCTAAAATTTCGATCAGGCCAGCAGCTCCGTAGGCATCTGCGTGCACGGTGGAATGTTTGCCGACAGTCTCTGATATCCAGTTCTGCAGCCCTGTGACCTGGTTTGCGTGGGTTATAAGTCCGTTTGGACCTGTTGCTGTCATGACTTGGATATGCATCGTTTTTCCCTCTCTGGGTTGTGGTTAGGAAGCTTGGAAAATCCAGCAGCGCACGGTTTTAGGTTTGTCGAACAAGGGGTTTGCCGCCGACTGGGCTGCACGGATAACGCTGTAGGTCGGTTTGTTGATTTCCAGCAGCTTGCGGCTGCGGCAGTCCCCCAGCAGCGCGCGTAAGGTTTTGAGGTCGGCCAGGTTCTGGCGATGTTCGCTGGCCTTTTCGGCGAATTCGTTAAGGTTGATCGCGATCAGTTTCGGATCGTTGCTGTGATTGACCTGCTGGCCTTCGCCCAGGCTTTCGAGGTAGTCGTAGACTTCCCAGAACTCGGCCACCAGCGGGTGATCGGCGCTGATCGCCGATTGGCGCTCAAGGGCCATCGTCACCAGTTGTTGCTGAGTGGTAGCCAACTGGTTTTCATCCAGCGGGCAAACCAGGCGCAGGCAATCAAGCAGGGCCAGCATCTGGCTGTGGTTTTTGATAATCCGCTCGACGCGGATTTCTTTGAGTTTGCGCAGGCGTTCTTCGTGCACGATCACGCGTTCGGCAAACTTAGCCATCACCTGTGGCTCTGCTCGTACGGCTTTCAACAGGAAATGGCTCAGCAGCTCGACCGGGATCTGGTTCAAGTTGTCAGCGGCAATCCGACTCTCTGTCGTCACCGCTGGGCGTGCAAAGTGCAGTTTGACAATACGGGTCAGGATCGCTTCAGACGCGCTGACGGCGGCGTTCTGGCTGATGGCAATGGTGGCGCGAAACGGTGGTTCATAAGTCTCGTTGCCACTGGTTTTCATGCCTTTCGTGCCCAAGGTGCCGCCGCCGAAAAACTCCTTCAGTTCGTCCCAGTCAAAACCCTTGGCGTGCAGTTTGTCCGGTTCGTTACGGTCGCCCTCAATCAACACCACCGGCATGTTGGACACTTGGCCCATCGCCCGTTGACGGCCTGCTCGGGTGGATTTGGATGGGTCGAAACCTTCCTTCTCCTGTCCCAGCAGCTTCCACAGGAACGTGAGCAGCGTGGTTTTACCGGCGCCGGCTTCACCGGTGGCTTCCAGAAACGGAAAGGATTTGTACTGTGCCCGGATTTGCTCTGCGAACAGTGAGCCAAACCAGAAGGTCAGCGCGACCACACCATTTGCCCCGAAACACGTCCATAGCATAGGCAGCCAGTCTTCGCGGTACTCCTTGGCGTCCCGCTGGATGTGCATAGGGTTGGACTTTTGCAGCGTCTTCAAACGCAGCTTGCCGAACTCGAAATAGTCCTCTTTGTTGACCTCGCTGAGCACGCCGTTGCGCACGGCAATGTCGCCGAACACGTAACTACTGTGCTGTTTGCTGTAACCGATAAAGTCGATGGTTTCTACAGTTTTCAGGCCAAACAGCTGGTCTTTCATGATCTTGTCGAGGTGTTGGCCGCTGCCGGTGAAGACTGCGCCGGCAGCCATCCCCAGCAGGCGCTTTTTAAACTCGCTGGCTGCTGCGACCTGACCACCTGTGAAGGTATTTTTGACGCTGCCGCCGTCATGCGGGAAGTCGATACGGAAGTAGTACCAGGACTCGTCCGTCACTTCGTTGCGTTGGAAATACAACGCTTGTGGGTAGCAGTTGGCAATTTCTACCACGCCGCCACATTGGCGCAAGGCCTTGTCGCGGCGCTGTTTATCGGTGAGTAACTGGTCTTCTTGGCGCTCAGAAGAATCGAGAGTCTGCATGGCCTTATCGAATTTCAATAAATCCATCTTGAACCAGTACAGGCGGCTGTCGAATCCGAAGTGGAACTCGTGCCGTTCGCGCCATTCATACATCAGCACGCCTTTCTCGGTAGCGCTTTCGGCAATCAATAGAGCGCCGTGATACCGGGCTGTTTTCAGGTCATGAGCTATGCGATCCGTACGCTTGTCGAGGTCGTCAATGACGATCCAGCGTTGATGCAGATCATTCCAGTCGTGTTTGCGGTTGTCTTGTTGCGGGATCTGCGCAGCTTCGCAGACGTAGCCGAGGTCACGCGCCATGCTTACCCAGCGTTTGGTGTAGCGGTGGGCACCGGGTTCGTTATCCAGCGCCCAAACCAGCTTGGGCAATTTGCCGCCGCGCTGCCGCGACAGCTCTTTCAGGGACGCTTCGGGGAAGGCATTGGAGGACATGGCAGAGACGGCAGCGATGTCGTGGTGTGCCAGGGCAATGGCATCGAAAATGCCTTCGACAATCCATAGCTCTTTGACCTCGAGCAGATCAACGCTCGGCGGGCACCACCAAACACCTTTGTAACTGTCGCCCTGTTTAAAGCGGGCTTTTTGTTTGCCGAAGCGGTGAGGGCGGTCGATTAGACGTTCCCAATACCCCCCTTTCTCAAGGGCGAAGCGCACTGTCGCACTGCCTGCGTTGTGCTGGGCTGAGTAGAAAGAGTCCTGGGTAAACCAACCCTGAATCAGTTCAAAGCGAAAGCCGCGAGCAAACTCCAGATAGGCGCGGGCTGTTGCGTTGGGGTACTGATCCGTTGAAGGTGCTCGCTTGGTCCAGTCGTCAAACAAGTCCTCGTACAGTTCTTTGACATGCCAGCTCTGTGCGCATTTTCCTTCCCTGCCGCAAATAATGAGCCACGGGTTTTTGTGGTGGGTATACAGCTCTTTCTTGCCACACGCGGGGCAGCGGCCGCCGCGCATGTAGTGGGTGCCTGAGCGATGTTTCAGCTCGTAGTCGCTTTCAAGACGTCTGAGCACTTCAGCGCGCAGTTCATGTTCCATATTCATCGGGATTACTTCACTGCTCTGAGGCTGTGTGTGAGCGCGCCCATCAGGCGCTTTTGTGCGGCCATCACCGGCATGGCGTTGAGAATGGAGCCATGACGCAAGCCTTCGGGTATCAGTCGGAATTGGTCGGCGTACCAGACTTCGTTCAGTACCTGGCTATAGCGCCCACGCAGTTCGGCAAGCAGCAGCTCAGCCTCTTGCTGGGTCAGTGCGGCGCTGATTTCGACCGGCTGTTTCATGGTCCACCTCAAATTTCGGGCGTAGCTCACCCCAACCCATTGCAAACAGGTCTGGAGACGGGTGGTTAAGGGTTAGGGTGTAACGAGGCGCAGTCGGCGATTGTCGGTTGCGTTGATTATGCGTTCGTAAATCAGATTGACCGGGACCGCCCACGTAAGGCCGCTGGAGGGGTCAGTCACAATGGCGACAGTGGTAGAGCTGGCATCAACATCCAGTTGGTGACGATTGCTACTGCACTTCAGTTCGCCATAAGCCCGCGTAACTAACTTTTCAGCCATGTGCAGTGGCACCTCAAGACTGCCGGTCAAGTGCTGCACCGCACGGCTAAATAGCAACTGATCATTGCCCAGATGCTCGGATTGGTGGCGTTGCAAGAAGAACAGGGCTGCCAACTGCATGCTGACCTCATATTCCTGATGCTCGGTGTGGGTTGCTGCATTCATATCGCACGCTCCATTTCCAGTTGGTCCAGCAGGTCAGGGTGATCGGTGGGTGAGAGCATCGCCGCGCGGCGCTGGGCGACATTGGCTATTGGCAGCTTGACCGCTGGGTTGGCCATACCGCTTGGGCTCATCTCATGAGTCATTTCAAATTCGGCGCGGACTGACCAGCCACAGGCTTCGTTCGTGCATTGCAGATAAGCAACGCGCAGGAAAATGTGTGTGCCCTCACTGGTGCGAATGCGCATACGGGAGTGGCAGTGTGGGCAAACCAGTTTGTAAGTGCTCATGACGCGGCTCCTGCGCTGTAGAGCTGGATGGTCGCAAGCACTTCGGCGTAGCGGGCAGACATATAAAGACTCAACGCGTTGATGATGGCTTCGCCTTCGTGTTTCTCGATCACACCATCGTCCAGTGCCTGAGCGATGATTTGATCAACACAGCCACGTTTAGCGGCGGCTTTGACTGAGCGACTGAACAGCTCGATGTTATCCAGCGTGCCTGGTGCTGCCAGCGGCACAAATATGCCGCCGTACATCGTGGCTACATAGCTGGGCAGGAAGGTCGTACCCGTTTGCTGCTCAAGCCTGAAAATGTGCTCATCCGTTAACGGACGGCTGCCGGCGTTTTCGTAAGCCTGGTTATCAAACTTTTTGAGATTCATGCCGAGGTTGGCAGCGGCATACGCTCGGCCACCGGGATAACTACAAATCACTGCACTGACCACGTCTTTTCGGGTGCCTAGAACTGGGCGTTTCATCTTCTGGTTTCTCCCTGGAGTCATCGCCCCTACAGTTGCTTACGCCGTTCTTGAAACAAACGGCTGCTTATCGCTCTCAGCCAAAATGCCGGGAAGCACCTCTTTGCCAATCAATCGGGACAAGTCCTGCATGATGCGAAACGACAAACGGCCTCTCGGCAGCGTTTCGTGACCGGCCCAACGCTCTACCACCTGAGTAACTGTGCGCACTTCATAGCCGTGACTGAGAGCGAACTGACGGAAATTACTGCCGCATTCGATCAGTCGCGCTTGAATCTGGCGCTTCTCCATGGCTTGACTCATGGTTTGAGTGTTCCTAGTTGGTTAAGATGTACCTGTTTGTTCGCAGTATACGCACCCAATCGAGTGCGTCAACCGGATAGTATGAAAAAATGAGTATAGCCAAGCGTCTGCGAAGTGTCCTCGACCTGAAAGGCCTTTCTATTAAGGAGGCCTCGGAGTTGGTCGGAATCCCCTACAGGACGCTCCAGAACTACCTTTTGGACGAGCGAGAACCAAACGCGAAAGCGCTTTCGGCTATTCGCACCCATTTGGGTATAAGCGTTGATTGGCTACTCACCGGTGAAGGCACCATGACCGGTGATGCTCCGCAGCAGGAGCAAACAGGCGCAGTCACCGTTAACCCCCAGGAAGAAGCCATTCTTGAGCTGTTTCGTTCATTAGGAGAGGCGGGCAAGCGGGAGATACAGAGCGCTGCTGAAGAAAAGAAACGCCTGATGGATGTTGAGCAGCGTCTTAAGGATTTGACGGAAATTCTTGCTGATACCAAAAGGCCAGCTTAGTCTGTACACATTAGGAACGGATCAGCTAGAAAATCGCTGGTCCAAATTTATAGTTGCGTTTGCGAACGATTAGCACAGTGGATGCCATAGATCTCAGCCTCGGACAAGGAAATGCCTTTAATGTCAAATACTAGTATTCTTCTACAAGTTTCATTTGTTCTGCTTGGAGGAAGGCAATCTAAACGTTCGCTTGGATCTGCGTGGCGTGGTTCTTTCCGACTCGTACCATAGACTTCTGGTTTTTATTCTTTCCTGAGTTAATTCTTTATTTTGGAAGTATTTATGAGTAACGCAGAGCGTCTAATAAAAAATTTAAAATCTCGTGCAGGAATTAATGTGGCTCAAGCAATTTTAAGGGCTGCGAAATTGCCAACAGCTCGAAGCTGGACTGAGCTTGAGGCGATAATTACTCAGGCAGTTGAGAAAGATCCCGCTATCTATGAGGCGTTGTTGGCGGCTCTTCACGTTCAGTTAGTTTGTGACATGAAAGCAACGTCCTATTTTTCAATAGCTCCTGAAAAAAAACTCGCTGTGAAAGCTGCACTGCTTGGACTGAAAATTGCAGATACTGAGTTTTCAAAAGCTTTTCCTTTGTCAGTTTCAGTTGCTGAGTTAGAGACTGATAATGGGGAGTTGAAAGCAATACATTCATTTAGTGATGAGTTCGGTGTTGGAGTGGTTTTTTCGAGGAAAAGAGTTTTTAGTGTTTCGGAAGAGTACAGTTATGAGAAGTTTACAGACTCCATGTTGGAGCAGTTTCCCGATCATGATAAGATAATTGCAATTAAAAACTATCACCATCAGACATTTGATATTGTGTACCTGAATTTGCAGTATAGCGTTTTGGAGTTGAGGGCGGACATTACTCGAAGTGACTCTCTGTTGCAGACTGTCAAGCAGCAAGATAAGTCTAGTACTGATTTGCGCAATATGACACAGGTGCTTTTGCTTGCGTGCTTAAAAGAAAAAGTTATGGGGTCGCCTAGGAATCTTTTTCCGTTAATTAAGAAGATATATTCCGATCCGTCGGGTGCAGTTAAAAAGCTCGGTTTTTCTACGGCATCAGGGTCCATAAAAACTGAAACAATGAAAGGTGGAGTGGATTTAAGGCAGGAACCTTTTCACTTGAATGGTGCCAAAGCTATAAACCATGAAATGACATTATATGAAGTGGCAATAATTTGGCATCGGATTGATATAGATAGCGTGAATTCGAAACCCGAGCTGTACGTTCCTGGAACTCATATGAACTCCGTTTCACTTGAGCCTCGCTGTGATTTTGCTATACTCAAAGGCATACGATCTAATTGCGACACAAACTTTGTACTGCAAAAAATGGCGTCTTTTGAAAAATGATAAGTATCGACCAGTTATATGAAAAAATTCGAGCCGAGACTTCACCTCTTGGGTTAGATGTTTTTTGTCATAAATTGGTTGATCTGGTTTTGAATTCCCCAATTGATCATCCTGCTTATACTTATGCTGCTCTAACTGAGGCTGTTGATGGTGGGGCGATTGAGGAGTTGCAGCAGGCATTAAACTACTTGAAATCTTCTCCTATCAATCTGTTTGTGCAGCAATATCAATATGTTGACGTTGATGGCGTACCTTACGACATAAGTAAAGAAGAATTGCAGGCTGCTTTTTTGGATGATGCTTTATGTCATCCGGAAAATGGCTTTCAGGATCGAGAGTTTAAAGATAGGGTTTATGTTCTATATGTTGCTGATAAGACGGTGATTCAGCTATGAAAGTTAGCGATATCATGCAGTTGTCAGATAATAGCCCTGTAAAAGTTTCCTTGCTTCAGGATATTGCCCCTAGTTACGATGCTTTTTGCGATCTTGTAGAACAGAAAGTTCTAGATGTGGCTTTGGAGCTGGAGCGTAATAAACCTCTCTATCACGCTATGGGAGAGGATCAGTTGACGGGTATTTTCGTTATTTCGCTGAAGACCTCGGGATTAGATGCTGATCACGACACTTATAGGAATGGTCATGTCGATTTGTTGGTTAAAAGCGGTCGTTATGAGTGGATGGGTGAGGCGAAGTTAGATAATGGTCCAGCTTACCTGATGGAAGGTTTTCGTCAATTAGCAGATCGTTACACGGATGGGAATCCTACGAGCAGTCGTGGTGGTCTATTAATTTACACTCAAAAGCAAAATAAAACCGTGCTGATGGATAATTGGCTTGAGCACGTGGCAGGTAATTATGAGGTTTTAGTTGAATGTGTAGAGCGTTGTTCCGAGACTTTATCGTCTCGTACAAAACATACGCATAATGCTACGGGTATAGACTATAAGATTCGGCATATAGCAGTTTCGCTCTATCACAAACCTACTGACAAAAGTGCTCGGGCGCGTAAGGGGAAGCAGTAGCTCTCTAGATTTTATAGGATGTTCAATCTCCCATACTCTCTCTCAGCGGCACGTTTTGCGGATTTTTTACTCGCATACAGCCACCGCAGGCGTTTGGGTGCTTTTTGGTCTCCAACGGAAATATTTTTATCCTGCCCGGAATTTTGGTCGCGGTAGTACGCAATAACTCCAGAGTAATCACCCTCATAGTTTTCAGCTAGATCTTCAATTCCGTCTTCCGGCAATTTGCTTTCCAGCTCCAGGCTCATGGTGTAGCCATTGTCAGCGCTGAGGCTGTGGAGCACGTTACCGCCATACCAAATGATTTCGTCGATTTCGTCTTTGACGCCGATCAGGGTGTACGTCAGTTCCGGGATTAAGTCAGGCCGCGCCCGAGCCAAGGTGTAGCTGAGGGTCGCGCTGCCACGTTGCAGGCGGTTGAATTCGGCACGGGCCGCGCGTAATGCGGACTGGCGGTCGCTGTAGGTATGGCGAAGGTCTTTGAGGTTTTCGCCGCCGCCGGCAATGGCCTGCTGCTTTTTGGCGCTGTTGATGTCGTAGAAGTAGGCCCGTACGCCGTCGTAGCTGTCGCGGTCTGCTTGTAGGTAGCGATGCTGGTCGCCGTCTTCGCGGGTAAGGGTGATGTGGGGCAGGGCGATGCCAGTGACTGACCTTCCGCCGCCCGCAGGCAGGCACAGCAGGCAACCGGCTTTGACGCTGGCCACCGCGTCGAATTCTTCACCGAGTCGGCTGATCAGGTTGGCGTCGGATTCGTTGGCCTGGTCGAGTTGCAACAGGTGCAGCCCCGCCAGTTTCTCTGCGATGGCAGATTTCAGTCCGTTGCCCAGCGCAATATCGCGGATCACGTCGCCCAGGGTTTTGTTGCTCCAGCTGCGCTCGCGTTTGATTTTGAAGCTTTTGCGCAAGTCTGCCGATCGGGCGCGCAGGCTGAGTATGTCGGGGGCGCCGCTGTGTTCAATTTCGTCGAAGGTGTAGCTGCCTTTATCCACCAGCCCGGTGTCGCTCCAGCCGATCCAAAGTCGCAACAACGCGCCTTTGGCAGGCATGGCCAGCAAGCCGTCGTGGTCGCTCAGAGTAATGCTCAGTTGATCGGCTTCCAGCCCACGGTTGTCGGTCAGTTCAAGGCTGATCAGGCGCGGGCTGATGATGTGGGCAATGTCTTTACCATCTACGGTGAGACGGAAAGCCGGGATCGGGTACACCGCGTCACGCAGGATGCGATCAGCACTGTTTTGCACGTAACCCACGACGTCTGATAGTGCCGAGTCGATCATAACAAGGCTCGCAAAACACTCACGCCAGCGCTGCTAGCAGCGCCGATCAGGTCGAGCTGATCGTCGTCTATACGTTTCAGGGTGAGGGTGAACTCAATGCGACGCGGTGTGCCGTCGCGGAAAAACACAGTTTTGGTTTCGCTCAGGCTTTCGATCACCCACAGGCCGTAAATGCGCCCGCTGCCCTCGATCATCGGCCATGCCTTGCCAGTGTTGGCCATCAGCCGTAACGCGTCGAGGCTCAGTGTTGTGCCAGCCAGTTCAGGGAAAATGATGCCGGGTAGGGTGATGCTGTCGTCACCTCGGCCAACAAATTGTCGTGCAGGCGCAGCGCCTACCCGGCTGTTGCTGGGGTGGCGCCATTCGGTTTGGCGTTGCAGCTCCTGATAAGCCAGCGTCGAGAGGCTGAACACGAACATGCCCAAGGCAAGCATCATAGCGATTACTCCAGGTCACCCAACTTGCTGCGCATGCGCACAGCTTTTTCGCTCTTGATGCGGCTCAGTTCGGCGCGCACGGCTCGGGCGATGGCTTGGGCATCCATGTTGGGCGTGGGGTGGATGTTGATTTCGTAGTGGTCGTTGCTGTCGTAGGTGGTCGGCGCGGGCGGAGTGATCGGTGGACGCATATCAACGGCCAGCGCAGGGGTGCTGAGTGTGCCGAGGGCGAGTACACCGGTTGCCGCTAGTTGTTTGCCGAGCTGGCTGATGGCGTTCAGTGGGCCTTTGCCACCCTCGACCAGACCTTGCGTCAGGCCCGCAATCGTGAAGCTGCCCAACTGCGCAAACACCCGCGAGGGGCTATGGATATCGAGCTTTTTCTTGAACCAGCCAATGGTCGAGTCGCCGATGTTGTTGATGGCGTCTTTGACCTTGCCCAAGCCTGCATAAAGCCCGTTGATCAGACCGTTGACGATCATGCTGCCTAACTCGGTAAAACGGTTGGGTAGATTGATTCCCAAATAGCTCAGTACACCGGCAAAGGCCTGGTAGATCAGCCCGATAGGGCTGAAGTTGGCCAGCACCGTCAGGATGCCGCCAATGCCGCCGTCAAATCCCGCTTTGATTTCTTTCCAGGAACTGTCGAAGTAACCTTTAACCGCATCCCAGTTTTTGTAGATCAGGTAGGCGCCTAGGGCCAAGGCGGCAACAACGGCGGCTATGATGAGGACAATTGGATTGGCTGCCAGTGCCCACAGCGCCATACCAACTGTGCGAAGTGCGGCGATCAGTGGGCCGATCATAGCGCGGCTCAGCATCAGAAGGCCGGAACCGAAGCTTCTCAGCAGACCTATCAAGCCAGGAATTCGAATGCCTACGGTTGCCAGCAGAAAGCGTAGAGCAACGAAGGGCCCAAGAATTCCTGCAATGCCGATGGTGAGCGTTCCGAGGGTGGCCATTAAAACCGAGAAGCTACCAATTGTGATGACAATGGCTTTGCTTACGGCAGGATTCTCTTTTAGAAACTCGCCGACACCGTGAAGTAACTGGCTTAGGTCAGATGCCATTTCACGTAACCAAGGGCTATTTTTGTCAAAAAGCTCCACTGATATATTTTCTAAGGCGGCATGGAGCATTGTCATATCGCCTTTGAGATTATCGAGCTGTGTTGCTGCAACACGAGCTGCCTCGCCGTCTGAACTGTTCAGGCTCTCGCGCATGGTTTGAAACTGTCCAGTTTCAACTGAACGCATCAGAGTACCGAAGCTGGTGACGGCGTACTGGCCTGCAATATCTTTAAAAATTGCACCGCGTTGGACGTTGCCCAAGCTTTTCGTTTTGAGGTTGATGTCTTTGAGGATATCGAGCATGTCCCGCATGTTGCCGGAATTATCCTGAGTTTTTATGCCCAGTTTAGCCACGGCCTTTGAGGTGCCTATCCGGGTGAGTACAGAGCGCATGGCAGTACCGGCCATACTTCCTTGAACCCCTGCGTTGCCAAGCAGGGCGGTGGCTGCGGTGACTGTTTCAAGGGTTTGCCCGTACTCACGGCCTACCCCGGCGCTATATTTCAGGGAGTCGCCAAGCATGCGGATATCGACGTTGTTTCGGGTAAATGCAGCGGTCAGAACATCAGCGACTTTACCCATTTTTTCGGCGGGAATACCCATCGCTGTTTGAATGTTCGAGGCAATATCGGCGGTATCGCCCAGCTCCATATCACCTGCGGCTGCCAGGTTAAGCATGCCAGGTATTGCCCCCAAAATTTGCTGCGGGTTGTAGCCTGTTCTACCCAAGAAATACTGACCTTGCGCAACTTCGCTGTCTGTGAACTTGCTGCTCAAGGGGAGTGTTCTGGCTTGATTGCGGAGCGCGAGCATAGCCTCACTGTTTTTGTCTGCAACACGTGTTACGGCTTGGGTGGAAGACATAATCGCGTCAAAGTTGTAGCCGACACGAAGCATGGATTGAAGCTTTTCCCCGGTATACATCCCGGTGGCACGTGCGGCCATACCCGTGCCGCCAATAGCTGCGGCTGTTTGCACGCCCTTGCTGTAATTATTTCTGGCGCGTTTCTGTCGTTCTTGCTGCGCGCCCAGTCGTCTGAGACGTTCCGTTTGCGCAGCCAGGGCGGCATTAGCAGCTACTGTCTGAGCACGTAAGTCGCGTTCGTGGCGGGACAGATTTTTAGTGCTGATCCCGGCCGTGTTAAGCCGAGTGCGCAATGTTTGCAGTTGCACACTCTGTTGTTGGTGCTGTCGTTTTAAGTTGCTGGCATTGCGTACTGCTCGTTTGAACTCATTGCTCAAGGCTTTGGTTGGCGTGCCTGTAGCTCGAATTTGCTGGCTTAGTGCTTTGACCTTTTCGCGTGCTGCATTGAGGACTTCCCCCGTTTGCTTAGCCGCAGCGCTTTGAGTGCGCCATGCCCCTACGTCTTTTTGCTGGTTGTTGAGTTCTTTTAAGCGATCACGAGTGACCTTTAACTTTTTTGCCGTCCCGGTGCTTCCGACCATAA
The DNA here is from genome assembly GCF_015377145.2 of Pseudomonas lundensis. Lineage (NCBI taxonomy): Bacteria > Pseudomonadati > Pseudomonadota > Gammaproteobacteria > Pseudomonadales > Pseudomonadaceae > Pseudomonas > Pseudomonas lundensis. The sequence goes on along the minus strand of NZ_CP062158.2, from coordinate 2,805,016 downwards.
TGCGTTTGAGCGGGCCAGTGACTTTGTCGATGGCGGTGAGGAGTACCCTAAGTCTTAAATCATTCGCCATCAGTGGAACTCCGCAGCCTGGCGCGCTCGCGCCAGTCCATCAGTTCTTGCAGACCCAACTGATCCATATCAGTCGGTGCCCAGTGAAAAACCACAGCCAGATCAGCCATAGCGTCTTCTACGCAACGAGGTACACATCCGCCTTCGCCGACTTCTGCAACAAAAAACTGGCGATCTTGCTACCGATGGCCAGCAAGTCGGCCGGGTCCATGCCTGCCGCTTCGGGGGCGGTGATGCCGGGGCTGCTGATGCGCGGAATCACTTTGATCAGGCTCGACACGTCCATGTTCAGCAGGTCGATCAGCAACACGCCGCGCAGCTCACCTGACGAAGGTTTGCGCAGGGTGATATTGGCGATTTCGGTGTTGCCGCGCTTGATCGGCTGGTCGAGGGTGACGCAGTTGTCGTCGGCAGCGGGCAGGGTTTCAGCTGTGTCAGAGGTGTTCATGTGTGGCTCCAGGTGATGACGTTAACGAGGATGGGTGACGGAACTCGGATCAAATGCCCAAGGCGCTACGTTGTTTTTCCAGCATGTCCACGCCGTTGACCTTCTCGATAAAGTTGAGCAGGTCGATTTCGATGATTTCCTCGTTATCGACGGTCAGCTTGTAGTAGGTACAGGTAGTTTTCATGCTGTGCTCGGTGTCTTCGCCGGGTTTGGCATCGCCCATTTCGATGGACTCGTGTCGACCGCGCACAACGATTTCCACAGTGCTGGTTTCGCCTGTGTCGTCTTGCTGAAACGGGCCGGAGAAGCGCAGGGCAACGGCGGATGCGTTGACGGCGCCGAACTGTTTGAGGGAGATCAAATCAAGGCCGCCGGTTTTCCAGTCGAACTGGATGCCGTCGTCGGACATGCCCAGATCGGCCTTGACCGTGCCATTCATGCCGCCGCCACGATAGCCTTCCATCTTGCGGGCCAGAGGCGGCAAGGTGACGGACTTGGCCACGCCGAGGTAACTGTTGCCGTCGTTGAACAGGTTTATGTTTTTGAGTTTGCGAGGTAAGGCCATGGCGCGGTTCTCCGGTGAGCAGGCGCGGGGCTGACTCCCCTTACGGGGAGGGCCGGTTTAACGGTTGATCTTGCTGGCGAAGTCGATCAGGTAGCGGTCGGTGATACGTTGGCGCAGGGTCAGGTCTTCCAGCGGCGGTACCGGTGTGTAGTCGTAATCGAGGTAGAGCTTGCCGGCCTTGAGGGTGTCTTTTTCGTTGATGTCGTCCGGGAACCAGCAACTGCCGCCGATCAAGTAGCCCTGCGAGATCAGCTCGCGGAACTTGGCGTTGATCCCTTCAACAATGTCGCGCACCAGGGACGCGTGCATCGGTTTATCAACTGCCCACATGTGTGCTTCGGCGATGGTGTCGGCGAGGATTTGCGCGGTGCGGGTGTAGTTCTCAAAGGCAAATAGCGGGTCATCGGAACACGTTCGGCTGCCCCAAAAGCGGTATCCGCCTTCATTGATCAGCGTGGTGACTTCGTTGCTGTTGAGGTAATTGGCATCGGTGGCCGGGTTTTGCAGGTCCCAGAACACGTCGGCACTGATGCCGGTCACGCCGTTGACGGGGACGTTGGACAGGGTTTTATGCCAGCCAATTTCCTGATCGATCTTGGCGCGTAAACCCAAGGCTCGGGCCACAGCTGACGCGACGGTGGTTTTGCTGGTGGTGGTATCGAAGTTCATGAAGTCCGGCCAGATGACCATCATTTCGCGGGCGCCGAAGTTTTCGCGGTAGGCAACCACTTCCTCTTTGGTTTTGCAGTCCCACGCGCTGACGTAGGCGAATGCGCGTAGCTGCTGGGCAATGCTCGCCAGTGCGGTGGCCACCGGCAAGCTGTCCAGCCCCGGCACGCCGAGAATGCGCGGCACCATGCCCAAGCGAGCCTTGGCTGCGAGCAGGGCTTTCATGCCGGTGTATTTGCCGTCGGCGGTGGTGGTGCCGATAAGCGCGCTGGTGGTTTCGGCTTCGTCGGCGCCTTCCTTGACCCGCACCACGATGGTGTAGGGCTTGGTCTGGTCAGCGATGGCCTGCAAGCTGGCGGCGAGGGTGCCTTTGACCCCAGCTTTGCCAACAGCCGTTTGCACGTTGGTGATGAGTACCGGGGTGTCCAAAGGAAAGAACGCCGCGTCCGCGTCTTCGGCGGTACAGACCATACCGATAACGGCGGTGGGGATAGTGCGAATGGGGCGGGTGCCGTCGTTGAGTTCGATGACCCGCACGCCGTGAAGATAATCGGCCATGGGTGGTGCCTGCGCAGTGGGATGACACTGCACAGGCTGCCGCGCGCGCGGCGGTTGGGCGAGCAGGTGGGCTTGTACGAGGTGCGCCTACAGGGAGCCGCAGACGTAGCCGTTCCGAGGCTTAGTCGATGACTGTATCCAGCCATTCAGGCGTTACAGGTTGATACTTCTTGGCTGGAAAGTGCCGGGTTTGTGGCCAGTCTCTCAAGGCCATACGAAATACCTGGAGTTCTCTGTATTGCTCAGCTGTCAGGCTGGTGGCGCGGCCTGATTCAGTTTCGTCCCGATGACGAACCACCAAAGTGTCGGTGCTCAATAACAGACGGTCACGCCATTGGCGCTGCCTCTCGCTTTGCTGCTCGATAGTGGCTGTAGGCGGATCAATGAGGCAAGGCGTACCCTCTGCATTAAGGGCGATGACTTTGCCCATTTCTGTGGCCGCAGACAGTTCAAGGTACTGAGCCTCACTCAGGATGATCAGTTCGTCTTCTGGCGGTAACAGGCAGTTTGGGTTTTGCACCGTGATTTGTGGTGCAACGGCTTGCCAGTCAGGCGTCTCGATCAGTGGCGGTGAAGCGCTCAGATTGCCCGACTCTGGTTGCCAGTCCGGGTCTGGCATGAACAGCGTAGGTCTTACCCATTCTGGGTCTGCCACATCGATCTGACGCGGGCCAAAGGCCGAATCGCAGTAAAAATTCAATCGGCCTCGGTGCAAGTAGTAGATATCAGTCATGTCAGTTCCCCCATGCCTCCCAGTAACAAGGCCCTACGCCGTCATTACCGTTCACGATTGTGAAGCTTGATCGTGTGACGTCTTTAACGCTGTAGTTGCCAGTAGCGCTGGCTTTCATTTCTGCAATCTGTATGAAGTTGACGCCGAAAATGGCGTTCGGGAAGGTCATTGGCAACGCCACGGTAACCGCCACGTCTTGGCCTACCGTGCCCGTGACTCCCCACATACGCAGGCGGCCGGTATCTGCGCAGCGCCACCACCCTGTAGAGCCCATGCTGCCGGTATTTTTAGGCGCGTTGCCCGAGTGCCACAGCGTGTGGGCATTGGCCCCCATGGAGAGTCCGCCAACCTTGAACTGGTTGTCGGTGTCCAATCCAAGGTAGGCTCCAAAAGCGCCACGGCGATGAAATAAAATGACGGCCGATGCGGCGCTATTGGCTTCGTTATGCACCTCTAATGATCCGGTCTCGCGGGTCATCGAAGCGATGTAGGGCGAATTTCCTGACCCGCAGCGCAGATTGGTGCCGCTGGCCAGTGACTGGTTCAGTTTGATGAACTGGCCGGGAGGGTATTTGGCGACGTCCCACAGAGCCCCACGTCCGTTGAAAGCATCCCCGGTAACAAAGTCGACGGAGAACACCTCTTTGGATTCGCTGCCGTAGTAGCCGATGTAACGCAACCGCTGTTGGTAGACATTGAGCGAGCCCGTACCTTCGGCAGATTTGAAACTCAATGAAGGACTGCTTGTGGTACTACCGGTTAGCGTGAGTGCGCCCGTCATGGCATCACCATTTCGCTTTACGCGCTTGCTCAGTTCATCATTAACAGTGGCCGCAAAATTTGGATCGTTTCCCAACGCAGCAGCCAATTCGTTCAGCGTATCCAGTGCCTCCGGAGACGCATCGACCAACTCTGCAATAGCGTTTGCAATAGCCTCACCCGTTTGGGTTTTGGTATATGCATCACTGATGCGATAGCCAGCCAGTGTCGTAGCCCATTCAGCTTTAGTAGCCAAAGCGGCAACCATGGCCGTAGCGTCTGCTTTGGTCGCGGGATTGAAATTGGACGTGTTCCAATAATTTGAGGGCGGGTACGTCACTACATCCCAGAGCGTGCCCCGAGCGTTGGCAACGTGTCCCGAGTTGAAGTCTAGGGAGAATAATTGCTTGGACTCCGCACCGTAATAACCGATATAGCGCAGCACTTTGTTGTTTAGGCTGAAACCGCCAATCCCCGACGGTTCACGCCAACTTAGCGCGGGAGAAACGTTTGTGCCGTTTGAGAAGACCAGCCCGCCGGTCATCTCGTCCCCGGAGCGCGACACCTTTTTGGCGAGCGCATTGTTTGTTTCAGTGGTGCTGTGAGCGATGCTGTCATCCACATACTGCCGGGTCGCCAGCACCACACTCGGATCAATCTTCAGCGTCACATTGGCCGCACTGGTCACGATGAAGTTCATCCGCACCACTTGGGTCTTGCCGCTGCCTTGAGCCAGCAACGGCTTGAAGCTCGGCGCGCAGTTAGCGACAGCTACCAGATCACCGTCTGCGTCATACAGACCAATTTCACGAATCCACCAACCGCCGACATTTTCCGGGATCACCTGTTCGGCAATGATTACGTTGGTGTTTTTCGGATCGACCTTGACCTGATTCAGCGGGGCGCGGTTTCGCTCATTGACCAGCTTGGTCTGTAAGCGATTCGGAATCGGATCCGTGCCATTGGCATCGCCCACGCCCATTTTCGAGAACGTCCAGGGAATGCCGAGGGCATCGGCGTTGGCTTGTTTGGCTTCCCCTACGGCGGTGAGGATCGCCATAAACTGGCTGTTTTGATCAATCATAAGTAAACGTCCAGGGTTTCGATGTGGTGTTCGCGGCCAGATGAGCCGAAGTGACCGGTGACCTCAATGTCACGCTGAGCTGGTGGGTAAACGTCGATTTCGTCGCCCTCATACAGCGCGGCAAATACGTTGATATGTCCGGTGCTTTCCAAACTGATGGCGAGGCCGGTCAAGTGACGGCTGACGGGTTTGGCGTCATCGATGAGAAAGGTCAGCTCCTGATACATCTCTTCGGTGATGCCGGTGTCGAGCACACCGACCTTTAGTGCGAAAGTGCCCGGTACGCCTTCGGGGACGGTTTGCCACCACTCGACGACCTCGATCAGATAACCCAGAGGCTCGACCACACGGCGCAGCGCGCCGATGGTGCCTTTACGCGAATGGATGACGTACGATGCCCGGATCGCCGCGCGTTTAGTGCTTTCCAGCCATTTGCTGTCCCAGCGATCGACCGACAACGACCACGCCAGATACGGCAGCAACTCGGCGGGGCAAGTGTCGGGGTTCCACAACTGGCGCAATGGCACCGGCACCCGCTGGATCTGCGCGAACGCCTGCGCTGCCTGACGTTCCAGGTCGCTGGCATTGCGTGGCAGCAACGACGGGCTGGTCACGGCTCAACGCCTAACGTCAGCGCAACCGAGGTACAAAAGGGCGCTTGATAGGGCGTGGCACGAATGTCTTGCCAGTTATCCAGCGCGACCCTGCGCACACCTTCCACATGCAGTGCGGCGTGAACGGCTGACTCTGACACTTCCATGCCCAAACGACGGCGCTGATGCACGTAAGCCAGCAGGCGTTTTTCTGCGGCGACAAGGATCGGCTCAGATTCGGGACCACTGCTGGTCAGGTACAGCGTTGCCTTGACTTGGTAGCGGATGACTTGTGCGGTTTGTACTGTCAGGCGATCCGCCACCGGGCGTCGGTCATCATCGCTGAGATATGCCAGCACGGTTTTCAACAATGCGGCACTCGCCGTGCCGTCCCCGAGCAACGCTTGCACCGTCACCACCACGGCGGCGGGCGTGGGGCTTTCAGCGGTGGCATCACCCACCTGACCATCGGCGGCACGGGCGTGAATGATGTAGCTGTTACGCGGGCCTGCGGTGCTCAAACCTTCCCACGCCATCTGCGCTCGCTCGCGCAGGCTGTCGTCACTCTCCATCACGCGGGCGACAGGCGGGTTCGCGTTGGGCTTACCTTCCTGAATCACCAGCCGCTTGACGTTGAAATTGGCCGCGAGGTTGTCCAGGTCATAGTTGGTGGCCAGTGACAGCATGTTTGCCACCGCCGCTTCATTCACCCGTTGCCGCCAGAGGGTTTCGCGGTAGGCGTTCTCTTCCAGGAGCTTGGTCAGCGGCTCCGATTCCAGATTCAGCCGTGCTGCGATTTCGGCCTGCTGCTCAACCGGCCATAGACTGACGGCGTGAGCTTTGCGCTCGGCAAGGATTTGCTCGTAGTCGATTTGTTGCACGATTTGCGGCGTCGGCAACAGGCTGAGGTCGATGGCCGCGAAGGTATTCATACGCCGCCTCCCAGTTGCAAGGGCAGGCTCATGTTCAGCGCCTGATTGCGGTCGAGGATGCGACCTTCAATATCAATCACCACCTGGCCTTGCAACGTAGCACCGTGCAGTTGCACGCGGGTGACGCTGACCCGTGGTTCCCAGCGCATAATCGCCATCACACTGGCGGCATAAACCCGCAATCGCGTGACGTCGTTGAACGGTTGATCCACCAGCTCGGGCAGCAAACTGCCGTATTCACGGCGCATCACACGGGTGCCGAGGCGGGTGGTCAGAATGTCGCTGATGGATTGGCCGATATGCTCGACTGTGCTGATCGTGGCACCCGTTTCACGGTTCATTGCGGCGCCCCCGTTACAGAACCACCGGGCATCACGCCGCCGTGGGTGTGTTTGACCAAGCTGATGCCTGCGGCCAGCACATCGTCGGATACGGTAACTGTGCCGGTGACGATTTGATTGCCGGTTTGGGTGTAATCGCCCCGGTGCGTTATCGGGCCGACAATGGTGATGCCGCCTGTGCTGACCAGATTGGTCGTACCGCCTTCGGCCAATACCGCATTTAAATGGTGGGCCACGCTGTCGTACTCGATCATCGTGCCGTCGCGGTAGGTGCGGCGGTGCAAACCTTCGCGCTCCCCGTTGGCCTGGTTCTCGGTGCTGTAGATGCCGGTGAGGGCTATGCCATTGGCGAGCTGACCAGAGGGGCTGAACAGGATTACTTGTTCGTCGATGGTGGGCGGGTCCCACTCCTGATCAGATCCGGCGCGCATGGCGAGCCACGGCAGCCAACCGGTTAGCAGTTCGCCGGTTTTTACACGTACACGGGGTGGGTTCATCTGAGTTTCGGCAATGGTGCCGAAGCGGATGAGATTTTCGAGCATGCGGGCTAGGGCGGGGAGGTTGTTCATGACTCAGATGGTGGCTTGATGAGGTTCAGCGAGCAGCAGCGGCAGGTTGTACTGAGCTGACCTACATGTGTTTCGTATAAATTTAGCGCTGGTTTAGTCAATTGAATGATCGGTGAGTCTTTCATGCAAGAAGCTTTCTGAATAGAATGATGGCTAGGTGATGGCTAGGTGATGGCTTTTAGTAGTGCTACAAGAGTATGGCGTTTTCTACTATCATCAGTTGTTGGCGGTTGAGCTGATTTTATAAAAAATCAAATTAGAATTTTTAATGGTGTGACTCGGTGGTCGAAGATAATAAGCTAAATGAGCAAGCTAGTTTGAATGTAGCTGTTGATGAATTAAAGCGTGGTGCTGAAAATACTGAAGATGATTCCGAGCTGAGAGTAAAAAAACTTAGATTAAAGTTTTTTGCTGTGTTTATTTTTCTTATGGCTGTGTTGGTATTTTTGATTTTTACTCTTGCTTATAGTTTAATTAAAATGGAGGATGGTAAGTTTTTTCGAAAAGATTTAATCCAGGAGGATCTGAAGCTTATTGTGTCCAATGGTGGTGGGTTAGATATTATAAAACATGCATTTTTGGTTTTTCCTTTGGCAAATCAGTTTTCTGTTCTTATAACTAGTTCTGATGAGTATTACACTCCGAGAACACCTTTGTCTCTGATTTTGAATGACTTGCGTTTGGAAGCTTTCAGAACTGGCGATAAAGAAATTTTGCCAGTCTTAGAGTCTCTAATCTCGGAATATGAAGAGGTTAACCCTTTTGATAGTTTGCCAGCTGGTCAAAAAGACAGGTTTGAAAATGTAAGGGTTAAGTCAGGCGAGGAGTATCTGAAAATTAGCAATGATGTTAATGGCATTGCAGAAGAGTTAAGGCAAAAAAATCTCCTTGTGGGAGATTATCTTTCGGATTCTAAGATGTCTTATTGGATATCAATATTTGCCGTTTTATTATCTTTTGGTATCGGCGCTTATCAGATTTTCTCGGCGAGACCTGAAAGTACGAAGCGTTTGTTGCTAGATGTATTGTCTGAAAGGGATAGAGATAGGGATCGGAATAAGAAAACGACGTAGTGCGACTATTACTCTATTAGTGAATCAATTAAACCGGTTCTGATTAACTCCAAATCAGCCACAGTTATCCCAAGCACCCTTCGCTGTTTGTACCTGACCTCCGGGGCATCAGCCTCGGCACGGTCTTTCAGTCCGTACTGATGCACCCGTGCAATTCGCGCTACTCGCCCGGTGAAACCCACGGTGATCGACTGGCCGTCGCCCCTGGCCTTTAGATTGCTTGCTCTGGGCAGTTTCTGAAACATCTTCGCCTGACGCTTGATCCGTCCTTTCTTACCTTTCAGATCGCGTGGTTTCCGCGCCGCATAGGAACTGCCGTCCGGATTACGCTGTTGCTTAACGCGTTGCTGTTGGCTACGGCGTAGTTTCTGCGCCAATGACCGCGCCAATTTACTACGGGCAGCGGGTTCCAGTTTGCTGAGCAGCACACCGGCCCAGTCTTCCAGTGCGTCCAGGTCATTGGCCATTTTGAATCATCCATTCGCCGTCGAGGCCCGAACTGCCGGGGCGCCATGCGGGGTCGAGATAGTTAGCGACTCGCTGTGGTTCGCCGGGGTGTTTGACGGTGGTGTTACCGTCCGCATCCTGGCCCACGACCACGCGCTCAGTCAGCGGCAGGCGAATGCTCAGATCGACCTTGCTGTTATCCAGCACGTCCGCCTCAAACTTGATGCCTTGCGCCGACTTGTCGAGGTTTTCCAGCAGTTCGGATTGGTTGACGCTGAGCCAGCCCAGCAGCGGCAGTATCACGCTGTCGGGGTGGCCTGCGTAGTCGGTGAGGATGATTTGCAGGTCGAAGCTGTATTCAAACGACAGGCTCGCGGCAGCGGTGCAGCGTACTTTGCCATTGTCGATGAAGATCAACATCCGGTCGGGGTTGTGCTTGAGTTCGGCGATGGTGGCGAGCAGGTGAGCGCGCAGGCTGTCGGGCTTGTTCATGGCGTGGCCTGCTGTTGTTGAAAAATCATATCGACCTGCGCCGCGCACTCGGCCCACGCGGCTTCGGTGCGCTCCTGATCGGTGAGCAAGTCGCCGTTATGGTTTGGGCCGGTCGCTGGCAGTTGGCATGGCACCACCGCCGGACAGCCACTGACGATAAGCGTCGGCGCCGATGAGGGCGGGGCGCTTACGCAACCGGCGAGCAATGTCAGGCAAAGGCTGGGCAGCCCAATCGCGCAGTGCAGTGTTTTCACGTTTCAGTCCCTCTATCTGAAGCTCGCGCTGGGCCAAGCCTTGGCGCAGTTGGTCGTGCAGGCCACGCAGTTGGCTTTGTGCCTGACGCTCTAGGTTCAGCGTGCGGTTCAGGGTGGTGGCGGTGTTCAAATTGCGGGCGGCGTCTTCGCGTGCTGCTTTCGCATCGTGTTGCGCCAGTTCCGTCGCTTGCCGTGCAACGTTGATGCGTTGCTGCTGACCCCAGATAAACAGCGCCAAGGCGCCAAGCAGGGCAAGTCCGTACAGTACTTGGCGCAGGGCGCTCATGCTCGGTACCAACCCAGTTGGTTCATAGCGTCGATGTCCAGGTGTTCGACCGGACCACGAATGATGATGACCCGTGCATCGGGCTGCACATGACGCAGCGCCTCGATCAGGTCATGCATGCCTTCGGTTTCGGTGTTGTGTGGCACCACCAGCAGGTCGCCGTCCTGCACCCGCAGGGCGCGGACTTCGTCGAGATCGATCATGCCACCACCTCCTGACCACAACCGCAGTCCGCATGCCGCTCAAAGGCCCGTTGCAGTTTGATGTCGTACAAATTGCGCTGGTAATCCGGGCCGTTGTAGAGCTTGGCGAACTCGGCCCATTTACGCGCTTTGAGGGCTTTGTGCAGCGCTGGGTCGGTCTCGATAAAACGCACGAATGCGTCGAACTGCTGCGACTCGCTGGCACTCATGGCGGCGACAAACGCCTGGACGCTGGCATAGCCCAAGCGCTGCCAGTGGAAGCCCATGATCTGGAACGCACCCCAGGAGGCGGACTCAAGGGCCGCGTTGTCGTCGATCAGCCGCGCATGGCTCAACCGCTGATGCTCGGCGCTGCCTCCTGCATAACCACCCGGCTTTGGGTTGACGATGGCCGGATTCAAAGCGGTCAGTTCGTCTGCGTGCTGTTTGAGTTGGGCCGGGTTATCCCCCGCGTGACGAGGGGTGGCTAACTGGCGATACATGATGTGCCGCTCGAATAGAATCACCGGCTTGCCGTTGTCGAGAAAACTGTTGCCGTTGGATTCCACTTCATTGACCGCGTAAACACTGGCCAGTGGCACGTCGAGGCGTTGGGCGGCGTTGACCAGGTCATGGTTTTTCAGCAACTGCTGACAATCGCCCCCAGACAGGCTCGCGAGGGTTTTAGTGCCAGCAATACCATCGGCCACTAGTCCGGCTTTCAACTGATAAGCGCGCACGGCGGTTTCGGTCAGGTCGCCGTAATGGCCGTCGGCCTTGAGTTTGGCCCCGTGGCTGTTGAGGTTGGTTTGCAGGATGCGCACCGCTTGCGAGCGGTCGCCGTGGCGCAGGGTGGTCATGATTGTTCTACCTTACGGATAAAAAACTTTTTGGCCGCCGCGCGGGTGCCTTCCACGCCCAGCAAACCGATCACGCCCCCAAAGAACGGTGCGGTGGTGATGGGCACGCCGATCAGTGCCAGGCCGTGACTCGCAGTGAGGGCCAAGGCGCCGCATAACGGTGCCTCAATCAATACGCGGCGCAGCGTGCCACCGCCGTACATCACCCGCAGGCCGGCAATGACCAGGGCTAAAACCCCGGCATACAGGGTTGGCCAATTCTGTTCGAGCCAGGTGGCCAACCAAGCCCAAGTGTCGGGACGTTCAGGCATGTGATGTTTTCCAGTGTCCAAGGGGCGTAGGTTCCAGGTTTTGCTGCGGTTCAGTCCCATAGGTTCACCACGTGCCGCTGAGGCGCGGCGGGTTGGGCGTCGGGCAGGCTCACCGGGGTGCCATGGGGCAGAAACGGGCCGTGTTCGGCCAGACCGGGGTTGGCCTCTAATACGGCCTCGGTCACGCCCGCCGTACGGCCGTAATGGCGCCAACACAAGGCGTCAACCGTGTCGTTTTGTTGGGCGCGCACCGAGGTGGTCATCAGATCAACTCCACGGTGGTGCGATTGGTACCGAGAAAATCACGCACTGCCCAGCGCAGATCGCGACGGTAGTCGTCGATACTCGGGGTGAGTTCTTCGGCGTTTTTATTGCCGCTGTTGGTGCTGTCGTAGGAGCGATAGCGTTCACAGACTTCGGCGCCGGTACCGGCCTCAATGGCGCGACGATAGAGGTGGACCAGTGCAGAAACGTCCTGCACCTGCTCGGCAGGGACTTGGGCCAGTTCGCTGTAGCCCGCTGCTTGCTGGATAGCGCGCCAGTCCTTCAGCTCGCGGTTGAGGTTGATGGCAGCCGAGATGCACGCAGTTTCTAGGCGCGCCGGGGTGACACTGGCATCGACGCGCAAGGTACTGCGCAACGCATCCAGATCGATGGAGGGCCAGAAAGGGTCGGTGTTGATATGGCCGCTGGGCGTGCTGCCGCTGGCTATGAATCCGCTCATGCGTAAGCTCTAAATAGGTCGCCGGTGGTCGGGGTGTTACAGGTCAGTGCTAAAGACACTGCCTGTTCAGTCCCGAGCCGGCGGGGTGCGTGGGGACGCTCGGTTAACCGCTGCAGCTTATTCGGCTGTAGCGGTGTGTTTTTTCAGCAGGCGCTCGGCGCTATCCAGGTCTTTTTTGCCGCCACAACCGTCGTGCAGCTCAATGGCCCGTTTGAGCAGGTCAATGCCTGCTTCCAACTGACCGGCTTGCCCACGTGTCTCAGCATTAAGGCTGACCAGCGTGGCGCGTCCGGCAGCCAGATAGAGCTTGGCGCGAGCCTGATCGGGCATGTCTTGGTCTTCGGTCATTTCGAGGGTGCGATACAGCACGCTAATGTCGAAGCTGTCGTCCCCAGCCTTTTGCGCTTTAAGCGCGGCTGAGGCGATTTCTTCGGCCACTAGACAGCCGGTGGTGCGCTCAAAACGGTCCGGCATTACCAATTTGTGTTTGAGCACGTAGGCCGCCACATCCAGTGCGCCTTTGTAATCGCCGGCATCGATCCGCCAGACCATGACGGTGGTCATGACTTCGTCTTGCGCGCCGTTCCCGGCTTCAAGCACGCCTTCGACGTAAGGGATGTATTCAGGCAGCAGTTGGAGCTTGAGCGCGGCCTTGCCTTCGTTGGACTGGATCGACTTCAGGCGCAGCCGATCCTGAAGCAGTTGGTTGAGCTGATGCTCGTACGCCGTCGCGCCCGCCATTGACTGCATGGGTGCGGTTTTAGCGGACTCCATCGCCGCACGGGCGCGGCGTTGGTGGGCTTGAGCAAGGCTGAGCGCCATGAGTTAACCCTCGCTGACCGGATCAGGTTCAACCGCATCGACCGGGGTGATGTTCTCCAGCAGGCACCCAAGGCCGTAGTCCTCGACCACGTAGGCGTCGTTCGACGACTCGTAGTTACTGATGCGGTTCCACTCCGGTTCTTCTTTCAGGTAGCGACGGCGGGCCATGAGTTGCCAGTAAACCGACAGGTTGGCGAAGGTGGTGATCAGCACCGCGCCTTCGGGCATGTAAGGCACCTCGTACAGCGGCAGCCCGCCGACGCGACGTTGCGAGATGATCAGGTCGCTGGCCAGAGTGTTGGTGGCGTCCTGGTCTTTGTTGACCAGGGCCAGGAATTTGTCGTGAACCAGTTCACGGCCGGTCAGCACCACAAGACCCGGATTGCGGCGATACCACGGGTCGAGCAACTGGATAGCGTCATACACCAGGGCGTCGATGTTTTTGAAGTCACCGTTTTTACCGATGCGAATTTTGCCTTTCTCGGCGCCTTCTTTGAGTACGCGGTCGGGGGCGTGCAGGCGGTACTGCTCAAGCCAGCCGATGTTGACGTCTTCAAGCAGCGGGTTTTCGACGCGGTCAGTTTGCTCGGCAGCCTTGATGCCGTAGAAACCGATTTGAATCCGGTCCAGGGCTTGGCGTTGGGCAATGGCGCTCGACAGACGTGTCTGGAAGTCCGGGAACTTGGCCCAGGCATCGAGCTGGCGATAAGTGACAAAGGTGTCGAAGTCGGTTTTTTCGGCTTTGTACTTGTCGCTCGACAAGGTGCCGATGCTGCGTGGCTCGCGGGCTTTGACGTTGGTGTTAGTGCGGCCGGCAATGGTGCTGCCAACACCCAGACCTACCTTTTCGCCTTCCTGCTCATCGACCCCGATGATATTGATCTTGCCGAGGAACTCGCTGGATTCCTGAATCTTGGTTTCCAGTTTTTGCTGGATGCTCGGGTCTACATTAAACGTGGCGTTGGCAGACTCGACGCCATTGAGTTTGGCCACTTGGCTGAGGTAGCCGGTAAAGAGTTTTCGTGTGTCGTTACGCATGGGTGTCTCCGGTCGTGGGCGTGCAGGTGTGGGCCGTCAGGTCAGAATTCAGCCAGTGCCTGGCTGCCGCCACCGGTCACCGGGGGGCGAGAGAGTTGGGAATGATCCTGAGTGTTGCCAAGGGTGGTTTTCAACGTGTTCAAGTCCGTGCTCAGTTGCTGCACTTGGGTCCGCAGTTCGCTGTTGCTGGTCTGGGCGGCTGAGAACTGCTCTTCCAGACTTTTGCCGTGCTCGGCAATGGCCTCGACGGCTTGGCCAATCGCACCGAACTCACTGTCGTCCCGGGATTCTTTGCGTTTGAGCAGGTCTTGAACCTTGCTGAACAGTTGGGCGCCGATGCCGGGTTTCTCTTCGTATTCCTCAAACACCAACTCGGTTTCTTCGGCCACGGTGAATAGGTTATCTGGCGATTGTTTACGCGATTTGAGCGGGCTGGCATCTGGATGCTGTGCCGAGAAGGCCAGCATTTCCGTGCCAAGGCTGGCCGGGGTGTCGGTCACGCCAAGGCCCATTAGATAAGCCTTGCCGGTGTCGGCGAACTTCTCGCGGACTTCGATGCTGGTGAAAATCTTCTGCTTCAGCTTATTGACCATGCTGACCAAATCGTCTGTCGGCTCGATCTGGGCAAACAGCGCTCGCACCTTTTTGCCGTTGATTTCGACCTCTTCAGCCTTGACCGCAAGAATGTCGCCGTACGCGCGGAAAGGGGAGTCGGGCAGGGTGCCGCGAATGTGTTCCATCCACACGCGGGCGCCGTATTTGCTGCGGTCGTAACTGGTGGCCATCTGGTCGATCCAGTCGCCTTCGATGCGACGCCCGTCGGTGGTCGCGCCTTCAACGGCGACCCGGAACCATTTGCTGCGAAATTTTTTCATGCCGTAGATCCTCGATGCGTGGGGCGCGTTCCTCTCGGAAAAGACGCGTTGCAATGAAGGGCATGGTCGGGACGCGCGCGTGTTGCGGCAACGAGGCGCCCTTGTAGGGCCGGGGTGTACAAGGGGGGCTGCTATTGAGGAACGGGCGCGGGCGGCAGCATCGCGGCCATGACTACGACCGCTTTGTTACCGATGGATGCGCGCCGCCAATCCAAATTTCTGTATTGGATGGGGTGGCGCATCTGTGAGATCGCCGAGGCTACGGGCGAAAAAGAGAAAACGCTACACAGCTGGAAGACCCGCGACGAGTGGGATCGGGCGGACAACGTCGAGCGCATCGGCGGCGCACTGGAAGCGCGCCTGGTGCAGTTGATCCTCAAAGAGGGCAAGACCAGCGGCGACTTTAAGGAAATTGATCTGCTGCATCGCCAGCTTGAGCGCCAAGCACGGATCGTGCGCTATCAGGGCGGAGGCACTGAAACTGACCTCAATCCGAACCTTGCCAAGCGCAACAGCGAGCCGAAGAAAAAAGCAGTCAAAAACGAGATCAGCGAAGACCAGATCGAGCTGCTGCGCGAGGCGTTTATTGATGGCTGTTTCGATTACCAGAAAGACTGGTACCGGGCGGGTAATCAACGCACCAGGGTCATTCTAAAAAGTCGACAGATCGGCGCCACGTACTACTTTGCCCGCGAGGCGTTTATCGATGCGCTGGAGACCGGGCGTAATCAGATTTTCCTGTCAGCATCCAAGAACCAAGCCTACTTGTTCAGGGGCTACATCCTGGCGTTCGTACGCGAGGTGTGCGGGGTCGAGCTGACGGGTGATCCGATTGTGCTGCCTAACGGCGCCGAGCTGTTTTTTCTCGGAACCAACGCCCGAACGGCACAGGGTTATCACGGCAATTTCTACTTCGACGAGTTCTTCTGGACGTTCAAGTTTGAAGAGCTGAACAAGGTCGCTTCGGGCATGGCGATGCACAAGAAGTGGCGTAAAACCTACTTTTCCACGCCATCGAGCATGGCCCACGAGGCGTATACCTTCTGGACGGGGGAGCGTTTTAACAAGGGCAAGCCCGCCGCGCAACACACCAAAGTCGACACCTCCCACGGCAGTCTGCAGCAAGGGCGGTTCTGTGAGGATCGGGTATGGCGGCAGATTGTCACCATTTTGGACGCGGAGCGGGGCGGCTGTGACCTGTTCGACATCGAGGAGCTGCGCCGCGAGTACAGCCCGGAAGCGTTCGCCAACTTGTTGATGTGTGATTTTGTTGACGACGGAGCCAGCATCTTTCCGCTGGCCCTGTTGCAGTCCTGCATGGTCGATAGCTGGGTCGAGTGGGCCGAGGACTACAAGCCCTTTGCTGCGCGCCCGTTCGGCGACCGACAGGTGTGGATCGGTTACGACCCGGCTGAAACCGGCGACTGTTCCGGTTTGGTGGTGTGCGCGCCACCGCTGGTGCCCGGTGGCAAGTTCCGTGTACTGGAACGCCACCAGTTCCGAGGTATGGACTTCGCAGCACAGGCGGCGTTTATCAAAAGCGTCTGCGACCGCTACTGGGTGACTTACATCGGCATCGATGTCACCGGTTTGGGCAGCGGCGTGGCGCAACTGGTGCGCCAGTTCTTCCCTAATGTCACCACCTTTAGCTACTCGCCCGAAGTCAAAACCCGCTTGGTGCTCAAAGCCTATGACGTGATCCACAACGGCCGGCTGGAGTTCGATGCCGGCTGGACGGACATGGCCCAGTCGCTGATGGCCATCCGCAAAACCGTCACCGCAGGCGGTCGTCAATACACCTACACCGCAGGGCGCAACGACACCACCGGCCACGCCGATCTGGCCTGGGCGCTCTTTCACGCATTGCACAACGAACCGCTGGAGGGGCAAACCGCCTCGAATACCGGGCGGATGGAGATTTTTTAATGAATGATCAATCGGTCGCCACACCTCACGTGGCAGACGGCAAAGTGAATCAGTCGATTCAGGCCTTTAGTTTTGGCGATCCGACCCCGGTGCTGGGCGGTCGTGCGGTGTTTGATTATCTGGAATGCTGGTTTAACGGACGCTGGTACGAACCGCCGTTGTCGCTCGACGGGCTGTCGCGCGCGGTGGGTTCCAGCGTGCATTTGCATTCGGGCCTGACCTTCAAACGCAACCTGCTGAGCAAAACCTTTATCCCGCACCGGCTGCTGTCGCGGGCCGCGTTTGAACAGTTCGCGTTGGATTTTCTCAGTCTCGGCAATGGCTACATCGAAGCGCGCCGCTCGATGCTGGGTTCGACCTTTCAACTGAAACCGGCGTTGGCCAAGTACATGCGGGCAGGGCAGGACGGGCGTTATTTTCTGGTGCAGGGTTGGAAGGAAGAACACGAATTCGACGCGGGTAGCATCTTCCACCTGCGCGAAGCCGATCTGCACCAGGAGGTGTACGGACTGCCGGAATGGATCAGCGCTTTACAGTCCGCGTTGCTCAACGAATCCGCGACGTTGTTTCGCCGCAAGTACTACGAA
This sequence comes from Pseudomonas lundensis, assembly GCF_015377145.2. Classification (NCBI taxonomy): domain Bacteria; kingdom Pseudomonadati; phylum Pseudomonadota; class Gammaproteobacteria; order Pseudomonadales; family Pseudomonadaceae; genus Pseudomonas; species Pseudomonas lundensis. Next base: position 2,787,819 of record NZ_CP062158.2, on the reverse strand, counting down.
AACGGCAGCCATGCCGGGTTCATCCTCTACATGACCGACCCGGCGCAGAACGAATCAGACGTCGATTCACTGCGCAAAGCCCTCAAGGACTCTAAAGGGCCGGGTAACTTTCGCAACCTGTTTGTCTACTCGCCCAACGGCAAGAAGGACGGCATTCAGCTGATCCCGGTCAGTGAAGTCGCGGCCAAAGACGAATTCAGCTCAATCAAAAACCAGACTCGTGATGACGTACTGGCAAGCCTGCGTATACCGCCGCAGCTGATGGGCATTGTTCCGCAAAACGCTGGCGGATTTGGTTCGATCAGAGAGGCGGCGCAGATCTACGTGGCGAACGAGCTGGAGCCGATTCAATCGCGCATGACGCAGTTGAATGACTGGCTGGGGGAGGAGGTCGTGAGGTTTAAACCGTATGAAATCGCCGGGGGCGAATAAAGCCCCCGCGCAGTAAACGAGGCGACGATCCGGTGTTGAAGCACCGGGCTCGACGCTGAAACACTCGATCTAGCCGAGTGCTCCAACCAAGGCCTCGCCCCACTGCGCAGGGGGTGCGAAGCCTAAGCGAATCCACTTATTGAAACAAGGATCACTTATGAGCACCCCAATAATTCCGTGGATGGGCGGCAAGCGCCGCTTGGCAGACCGCCTGATTCCACTGTTTCCGCCGCACGAATGTTATGTCGAAGTCTTTGCCGGCGGCGCCGCACTGTACTTTATGCGGCCCCAGGCTGCGCCGGTTGAAGTCCTCAACGATATCAACGGCGATCTGGTGACGTTGTACCGCGTGGTGCAGAACCACCTGGAAGAGTTTGTGCGCCAATTCAAATGGGCGCTCAGCTCGCGGCAGATATTTGAATGGCAGAAAATGACCCGGCCTGAAACCCTGACGGATATTCAGCGGGCAGCCCGGTTTTTCTATCTGCAGCACCATGCCTTTGCCGGCAAGGTTACTGGGCAGTCATTTGGCACGGCGACCACGGGGCCAGCTATCAACCTGCTGCGGATTGAGGAAAACCTTTCCGCAGCCTGGCAGCGGCTGTCTGGTACATATGTGGAGAACTTGCCCTGGCTTGAGTGTGCAGAGCGGTATGACCGGGTGCACACGTTTCACTACATGGACCCGCCTTACTGGCAGACGGCGGGGTATGGGATGGACTTTGCGTTTGATAATTACGAGCGGATGGCCGATTTCATGCGCCGCTGCAAAGGGAAGGTGATGGTCAGTATTAATGATCACCCGGATATCAGGCGGGTGTTTGAAGGGTTTCACTTTGAGACGGTGGATATTCGCTATAGCACCGCGAATCAACGGCAGGGGAAGGCTGAGGTCAGTGGGGAGTTGGTGATTATGAACTGGACGCCAGATGGGCTGGGGATGTTGTTTTAATGTGATTACACGACGGGTATAGCTCTATATCCGTTTCATAAAGCCGCCGCTAAGGCGGCTTTTTTCTGGCTGTAAGCATTCAACTAAAAACGCACCGCACAAGACGTTGAAAGCGCCCATGTGACCTGTTCAGGGTAATGGTTGATTGGTGGCAGCAATCGTTTGCTGTCTCTTGTGCGGGCTGTGAGACGTGCAGGAAGACGACTCCAAGACTATTGGTTGTGAAGTGCTCCAGGGGCTTTGATGTGCTTCACGCCCTGGCGCGCGCCGTCGTCCCCCCACCTCGCCTGCGGGCTTAATAGGCCTTTTTTTCCGCAGTTCTGCATCTAGCTGACAGCTGGCTGGGCTGTGGGTTGGACAGAGAATTTTGGGAAACGAAAACCCTGCGGATCCCTGCAAAGGTAGGGTTTTTGAGGCAATAGAGTGAATTCACATCAGCGTGGCACTTGTTTGTGCTCGAATTGACCGACGATGACGAATGCCCTTTCTAACTGTTCGGTATAGACCTACCGATTTCTCTAGGTAGCCACAGCAGCTATCGGCCATAAGTCGCCTCTCGAAGCTGTTTATGAAAGCTGGGGCGATTCACAGCTTGACATGGTGGGGGAGCAAATCGCCTCGGATCACAGCATGGATAGCGCGATTCGTGATGCTTTGGGAGTCGATCAGCCTCACACGAACGCGTTTTATGGGGTTCGCGAGAGTCACGGGTGATGCGATACTGCTACATAGCCATTTTCTATGAGTCGAGAGACCGTTTATGAGAAACTCTTTTCCTGGTCAATTTGCTAACGATCCTGAAAGGTTACAAGAGCTTTGGGGCGTAGCATTGATTGCTCTCGATGCAAATGTTTTATTAAATCTATACCGTTATTCAGATTCCACGCGAGCGGCGTTAATTAATGTGTTGGAACTGCTAAAGGACAGGGTGTGGATTACTAATCAAGTAGCCAAAGAGTATTTTTCAAACAGGCTAAAAGTTATTGGTGATCAGGCAAAACTTTATGATGGCTCCATTGCGGAGTTAGAGAAGCTCAGGTCGGGATTTGAAAATCAAAAACAGCATCCATTTATAGGTTCTGAAACTCTAGCGGGGTTTGTCGAGTCATTTGATAGGGTTGTTGATGAGCTGAAGGTTAACAAGGAAATCCATGATCGTCGAATCTATGAGGATGATATAAAGGATAAGTTGGGTGATTTGTTTGAAGGGCGAGTTGGTGCTGGCTATGAGGTTGCAAGGCTAGAAGAAATTATAATCGAAGGTGCGTCTCGCTATAAGCAGAAAACTCCACCTGGTTTCAAAGATTCCTCTAAAGGAGGGGATGGTGTCTCGCTGAGCGATCGGTGTGCTCCCTACGGCGATTACATTGGCTGGCTGCAGTTAATGGATAAATCTAAAGACCAGGGAATTGGAGTAATCTACGTAACGGGAGATGTTAAAGAGGACTGGTGGTTGAAGCAAAGCGGGAAAACCATAAGCCCTTTGCCTGAGCTAATTGAAGAATTCATGAGCGTGACTTCGAATTCGTTTTATATGTACCAGCCTGACCGATTTCTTGAGTACGCGAATAGCTTCCTCCACCAAGAGGCTTCGCCCGATGCGGTTCAGGAAATACGGGAAGTTCGGTTAGAAGAAGATGTATCTAATTCAGTAACTGAAAATCTTGTTGAGACTGTTATCAAAAAGAAATTTGCTAGAGCGATGGGCGGTATTTATAGGGGGGATGATATTGGGGTAGCCATCGATCCTTCGTCTGATGTTGAGGCTCTCGGACAGGATGAGTATAAGGCGTATGTTAGTAATCTGACTTTTAGGCGGGATCTTGCAAAGTCTAATTTAGATAGGCGCATGCGCGAGTTGGATATGATTAATTTAGGTATCAGCCCTGGTAGAAACGTGTCTCAGGAGGATATTTTTGAAGAGATGCTGGGAATTGAGCAGGATATTAAAAGTTTGAATCACAGGCTTAGTATAGCGCGCAATGCCTTGGCGAGCTTTGATGACGAGTAAACGACGGAGTGATCCCCGCGCAGTAGCCTGTGTCGGGGATTATTTATTTTGTAGAAAAATTACTCTATATGCGACTTGGCTCATTTGGCGATTGAATTGGGAGCCAAATGATCTGGGAAGGCTTTTTTAATAAAGCCTCATCCTGATCGAGTTCTCAGCTACGTTAGAACGATGATCGATTTTGCAAGGATGATCGGCTCTGAATCTTCAGAGACACCCTATATACAAATGGCCGATTTAGCATGTCGGTAAGGGCTTCAATCGGCCAATAGCGGTGACCTAACGTCTACGAAACCCTGGGCGATTCAATGTGTTGCATCGACCGTTGAATCCACAATCGATTTCCGTCAGTCATTACAGGCTGAAATCAACCCAAAGCTGACGGTCGGCTTGGCTCAGATTCAGATTCAGATTCAGATTCACATTGAGCAAGCCGGTCGCTCACCCAACCTCTCTACCAACCTTACGAGATAACCGTCGGGATCCTGGACGATGAATTCGCGCTGGCCGACTTCTACATTTTCAGCCCGATACCAGGTGTCTTTGCATTCTCGATAGAGTGGACATCCAGCCTGATCAAGTTTTTGGATGATGGGTGCGACAGTCTCAACATCAATCTGTAGGTTGATGCCTCTTCCAAACGGCTTGGTCAACGGCGCAGTCAGCCATTGACCCGCGTCCGAATCAACCTGCTCAAGCATTACTTGAGCACCATTCAAATCAAGGTATGCAAATCCATCTTCCGGGCGTTGATAAGCTACTTTGAACCCCAGACGAGAAACCCAAAAAGCCAAGCTGCTATCCAGGTTGGTGACCATTAACTCCGGAACCAGTTTGTTACGTTCGAACATGAGATGACTTCCATTTCAAAAGGCTCGTTTTTGCGGGCGGGCAGGTTCTGCACTGATGGCTTCGATGCCACGACGGGATCGTGGCGAGCGCGATGATGCACGCTCGGGTGGAAATTATCGAGTCGCGTTGAGTGGCAGCTTCTGGCCGATAGTAGCCGTTCACGAACAATTCCATCAGCTCGGATTTTCAGGAGCGCTGACGGAAAAAGGTAATTCAATAGCACAACAGGTCTAGAGGTTGCTAGAAGCCCTGTATTTGTTGGCTTTGGCGTATTACACGGATAAGTTATTTTGAGTGATGTGCAAGGTAATTTAATCGTAAGTGATTGATTTATAAGTGACTGATGCTTATAGATGATTACTTAATGAAAGAGTAATTATATTACTTACAGGTTACTCAGATATTACCTGCTCCGTTTAGGCTGTAGGCCTTTGAGTCCGGGCGTTCCAGACGTTTTACCCAAGAACTTACCGCTCTTACCTTTTTCCGATGGCTTTCCCCAAAATACGCACATGCCCTATCAGGCGGCAGATTCACAGGTTGGCGCACAAACTCATGGGAACGCTTTGGCGCACACCGCTCCTCTACAGTCTCTATAAACCGGTCGCCTTGTAGAAAAGTGGAGGCTGTCGGTTTCGAGTCTCCCGTTCAACCTCCCGATAGCATCAGGGTGCATGGTATGGGATAGATGTATTGGGTAGATGTATTGGATCGATATTGTTTGCTGCACTGAATGTGCTGTGAGCGACGAGAAGGCTCAAGACTGGGGATTAAAGGGGGAGGGCAGTGAAAGTTGGCTGGTACGAAAATGGTACAGAGAGAATTATGATCGGGTTGAAGCCCTTGTTTTACAGGGGCTGGCGATTCAGTCCGTATCATCCATCATAGGTGCAACAGAAAACCTCCTAGATACCGAATCTAGTGGGCGGGCTAGGTTTTCTGCGGGTTTGGTGTGCATTCGGGTAACTCTCGTTCACTACTGTTTACCGCTGTTTTTGCTTGTTTTTGAATGCTCGTTGCTACAATGTAGCAAATCCGAATATTCGTGTAGCAAAATCATGGGCACTATCACCGTTCGCAAGCGCAGAGATGGATCGACGGGTTACACCGCGCAGATCCGCATCATGCAAAAGGGTGTGACAGTTTATCAGGAAAGCCAGACGTTCGACCGCAAGGCGACCGCGCAGGCCTGGATCAAACGTGTCGAAACTGAAATGTCAGTTCCTGGAGCAATCGAGAAGGCCAATCGATCAGGTGTGACGGTCAAGGAGATGATCGACCGCTACCTTTTGGAGTACGAAAAGCTGAGGCCGCTAGGGAAGACCAAGCGCGCCACACTCAAGGCTATCGGTGAAACCTGGTTAGGCAAGCTTGAGGATAGAGAGATCACCAGCCAGAAGCTGGTGGAGTACGCTGATAGACGAATGACGGACGATGGCATACAGGCGCAGACCGTGGGCAATGACTTGGCTCACTTGGGTGCCGTGCTTTCTGTGGCGCGGCCAGCGTGGGGCTATGACATCGATCCAATGGCCATGCCCGATGCGCGCAAGGTATTGCGCAAGATGGGCGCGGTGACACGCAGCAAGGAAAGGAACCGTCGCCCAACACTTGAAGAACTGGAAAAGCTGTTTCAATACTTCGGTGAGATGCGAGACCGGCGCAAGCAGGAAATAGACATGGTGCGGGTGACGGCCTTTGCGCTGTTCTCTACGCGTCGACAGGAAGAAATCACGCGCATCAAATGGAATGCCTTAGATGAACAGCGCCAGATGGTTCTGATCACTGATATGAAGAATCCGGGTCAGAAGTACGGCAATGACGTTTGGTGCCATGTCCCTGATGAAGCGTGGCGGATCATGATGTCTATGCCAAAGGTTGCAGAGGATGTTTTCCCGTACAACTCTCGCTCTATCTCGGCATCCTTTACCCGTGCCTGCCACTTTCTTGAGATCGATGACCTGCACTTTCATGACCTTCGCCACGATGGTGTCAGCCGCCTATTTGAAATGGGCTGGGATATCCCGAAAGTTGCCTCTGTATCCGGCCACCGGGACTGGAATTCAATGCGCAGATATACGCACTTGAAAGGGAATGGCAATCCTTACGAAAACTGGTCTTGGCTGGAGACGATAGTAACGGGCCCCATCATTGAGGCCCGGAAGCGAATCAAGAAGCGCGGCGTAGACTAGAGTTGCGCATCAGCTTGTCATGCTCCGTACGAGCACGTGCATGCTGGGTATCCAGATAGGCAGCCAGGTCGGCAAGGTGAACCCCGCGTGCTGACTTTTGGCTGCGTTCGATGGCTACAAGTGGCAGGTCAATCTGGCCTGCTGCGACTTTCATCTTCATCTTTTCGGGGGTCAGATGGCTAAAGTAGTCAGCGCACACTCGCTCAAGAGGAATGATTGCCTGGCCGCCATACTGCGCAAGTAGCAGAAATTGAGTATTCATATTCTATCTCTGTTGCGCCGCTCGGGGTGGCGAAAGGATTATTTGGTTGCTTTGGCGATGGCGGGGCACGCGTCGAGCATTGCCTCATACATGGGATGAAAGATCGCGCAGTTTGGATCTTCGTTTCGTACTTGCATATGATGTGTACCTCATTAAAACCCGCCGCCAGGATCATTGGTGAGATGACGGAGGCGGGCTGACGCGGATGATTAATTACAAAGTGGCTTCATACAACGGCACTTCATTGATGGCGGCTTGGATTTTGTCGCGCACCGCGTTGTAGGCTTCTTCAAGTACCTTGTCCGGGCGCACCAGTTCGAACCACATCATCAAGCGGCCGTCCTGGATACGATAACGGAACCGCGCAGGCACGCAGAACGCATCACCGCCAAGGAAGGGTTTCACTGCAATGAAGAACTGCTCAGGAATACGCAACTGACCAGCTTCGCCAGCACGGCCGTCGATTTCTTCGTTGTACGTGAGTTGTACTTGGCCATTGTCGAGGCGTGTGCCTTGGCGGAAGGTGATGTTTTTCTTGGCCTCAAGGGTGCGGCTGATTTCCAGCATATCCGCTGCACCTGGTGCATTTTGTTCGTTGGCAGGCTGGGTAATGTCCCACACGTTTTCTTCGATGAATTCAGCGAAGCTCGCTTGGTCCATGCGCTTGCGGTCGTTTTCTTTCCAGCGGCCCCATTCAACAGTGGTGGGGCAGCGATAGGTTGCTACATGCTCTAGCCACGCCGGGCAGTCTGGCTGGTGGTAGTCGATCACTGCCGAGAAGGTGCGTCCTTCCGGGCCGTTGCAGAATACGGCTGTTGCCGAAGTGGCGAAGCGATTCACGTAGTCGATGAACGACTCAGCATCCAGCACGGTGAGCTTCTGTTTGGCACGGGTTGGTGCAGGCAGCAGGTGCTCAAGGCTTTTGAGCGAGACTTCTTGCGGGAGTAGGGCGATTGGCGCGGCCAACCCAGGGTGATCGACGGGCTTGCCGAGGGATTGAGCGTAGCTGAACAGCTGTTGCAGGGCTTGTTGCATTGGATGTGCTCCAGTGGGTAGTGCAAATGGTGAGAGGCGAGAGTTTTTTATTGACTGACTTGTCGCAGAACTTCGGGTTTTTCTTCACCCACAGTTCTAAGTGCCAGGTCTTGTTGGCGAGGGTCGCGGCGAGTGAGGTTGCCCTCAGGCGTCAGGAAGAACAGAGATGTACCGCGTGACAAGGCCGGCTCTTTAGCTTTGACGTCTGCCTTGATGGTCATCTGGCCGTTGCCATCGGGTTTGTAGGCGAGCTTGATAGTCAGCTCGCCACCTTTGCCGGTCAGGCGGATGGCGTCGATCAGGCTGTGCTGCGTTTCGCTGAGTTCATCCAATAGCCCGCCTGCTTCGATATCGCGCAGGGTGTCGATGAATGGACGTGATTTGCTCATGTGCTGTGCCTTTTTACGTTGGTTGCAGTGGCCCTGAATTTCAGGGGAATACTCAGGCGGCTTGGTTGGGCGCTTGCGCGTCGAGGTAAGCCGCCAACATGTGCAGGTACACCACCGGCTTGGCTCGACTTGAGCGGTGTAGGCGGGTGACCTTGAGTGCAATGCGCCCGGCTTTTATTTCGCTGAGCAGGTAACGATCAGTTCTGATGTGCGTGAAGTAACGTTCGCGGACTGCTGTGAGGCTTGGGCAGGGTGTGGCGAACTCCTTTCGTAACTGGTCGAGGGTGTCGCTCACGCCGCATCCTCCCCGCACCCCTTCTGTTGGGGCACCAGCTTGAGGCGGATCAACTCGGCTAGGCCTTCTTTGGTTTTACCCATTGCCGTCGCGCAAATCTGGCCCTTGCTGTCTGCGATCACTGCGCCATAGGGGTATTCAGGGCAGCGGGTCGGTGTGACGTAGGCGATTTGTCCATCACTAATGACGGCGTCTACGCACCGGAATACCTCAGCCAATTCCGCCGTAACCGCGGGAAGGGCTTCAAGCAAGGCGACGGCTTCAGCAGACGCGCCAATAAGCGTGGCGCGGCTGATAATCGCCGGGTTATTGACGAAGATAGGGACCAGCTTCAGGGCGCCGATCGCTTGGGTGATTGCGTTCTGTTTCATGCGGCGGCGTCCTTATAGGTAGGGGATGGGGTGATGCCCAGTTTCTTGCTCAGCCACGCCACACCGGGTTCTTTCACCATCACAACCGCGTAATGGCTGAAGGTGTTGATGTTCGTGTTCCAGCGACTACGGGTGTCTACGTACAGGTAACCCTGGTCGCGGTGCTTGCTGGCCAGCTCACCGCTCTGGGTCAAAATGCCGAGCTCACGCAATCGTGTGCGAAAGGCGCGTGGTTTCAAGCCGAGCAGGGCGGCCGTGGCGTCCAGGGTTCGGTTCATGTGGGCGCTCCTTAAGCCGCTGCGCGAGCGCACAGGGCTGTGAAGATTTCGTCCAGTTGACCGGTCATGTCCTCAATCGACGCGTCGTTATGCAGAACGAGGTCGTTGTCATGGATGGAGATGCCGGATTCGCTGATATGCGGGTTCACATGGGGTGCGTCTGCACGCAGCAGGTGAATGACCAGGCCGCCTTTTTCCCGAACGAAAGCGGCCTCATTTTCGAAGCGCAGATCGCTGATCACAAAGCCGCTGGTGGTGTCGTTGATCTGGCCGAGAAGCTCAAGGTTTTGCTCGGCCAGCCACACCCACACATCAGGGTGGATCTGATTGCGGCCCCATTCAGTGCCCAGCGATTGCATCAACTCGCGCGCCGAGTGGCCGACCCAGTCGACAGGCTGCTCTTTGTGTTCGTCGTCAAAATCACGCGCGGTCAGATTGAAGAGGGTCATCAGGCCTTCGCGCAGTGGGTCTGCAAAGGCGTAGGTTTGAAAGTTATGGGTGCTGGCCAAGTGCATCGCTGCGGTCGTTTTGCCCGAGCGGGCAAGCCCTGCCAGTCCAATCAGTACCTGTTTCATGCTGCGTCACCTCCGAGTGGAGCGAGGGTTTCAGCATGTTTAGTGGTTAAAGCGATTCGTTGCGGATTATTGATGATGACCAGTAGGCCTGTGCTGCGCTGGATATCTTCAACTGAAGCGCGACTGGTGCAGGCTGCCGGATGGACATAGATCCGGCAGCGGGTGCTGCTGTGCTGTGTAGTCTGCATGGCTCGTACTCTTGGTGAGAGGTTTCGAGACAAAGACTACAATCCAATTTGTAATTTGGTCAACACGTTAATTTGTATTATTTTTTATTTACAATAAAAAACCCGAATAAACGGGCTTTTTTTGATTGTCTGATTTGTTACCTCAGGACCGAATACCAGAATACTCGTCCTAGAACGCATATGTCTTCGTTGCGGATTTTTTCTGGGGAGTACTCTTCGTCGGGGTATTCATCGCGATTAAAGCTTCGCATCCTGATGCCACCTGATGGCAGGCGATAAAGAATTTTTACACGCAGATGATCGTTATGCCTCAAGGCATAGATATCGCCATCTTTGATGTCTTGCTTCCCTTGATCCACCCCTACTGTACTGCCGCTGGGTAGGACCGGCTCCATGCTGTGTCCTGATACAGTCACGCAAATGGCATTTGCGGGATCTATGCCTTGTCGTCTTAGGGTCATCTTTCCAAAGCGCAGCTTTGACTTTGAATAGTGCTCAACTGCAGAGCAGCCCGAGCCCGCAGACAGTTCTATTTCCTTTAACAAAGGAATCTCTACCTCATCGTCGTCTAGCGGGGTTTCGTCATCCCACACTTCGATAGGTCCAAGCATTACCGCATCGGCAGTGACAGATTTGGGCGCTGTCTTTGCAGTAGGACTGATGCCAGATACTTCATCCATGGATAGCCCAAGCACCTGAGCTATCTGTAATGCAAATCGGGTGTTCTGGGTGTTGCCTGCTTCAAAAGCAGCATAAGTCTGCTGGCTGAATGTTTCATCAGGGCCTAGTAGTTCGCGGACTCGATCAGCGAGGGCTACCTGGCTTAGTTTCAGGGCCTTCCTGCGGGCCTTGAACAGTGCTGCTACAGGTGAGGGTGAGCGCGTTGTTTTGGTCATGCGGGAAGGATACAAACCCTTTTGTATTGTTTCCAACACGCTAATTTGTTGCCTGAATACAAATTAGCGTGTATTTTCCGGTTGTACTTTTCGCTTTGAGGTCTTCATGAGCCCAAAAACAGAGATGCGCGAGGCACTAGTGGCCGCCGTGGATTCCGCTAAAGGCCAGGTCGCATTCGCATCAGCCATGTCGACTTCTGGGCGGCCTGTATCTCAGCAAATTGTTTCGTATTGGTTGAAGCGAGGCTTTTTGCCTGCAGAGCTGGTTGTGCGGGCCGAGTTTATTACAGGAGTTTCGCGGTTTCGCCTTCGACCTGACGTGTTCTGTATCCCTAAGGATCTTGAGCCAGACCAAGCAGCATAAGAAAGCATCGACCCAAAGCCTCTCACCAAAGAAACACCGGGTCGACAGAGCGATGCAGCAGTAAAACAACATCGCTAAAAGGGTGCTGAACCGGAGCCTCTCACCAAAGATCCTCCGGTCCAGCGACGACGATACACAGCACATGCACATCGGTCGTGGTCGTAGGATAGGGCGTGCCCTGCTTTATGGCTACACCGTAAAAGGGGTTTTTACGGTTATGAGTCGCATCGATCTATTACCGGACGCTGGTCCGGTGCTTTCATTGCGTCACGCGCTGTATCGCGCAGGGCGTTCCTATAAGGGTGGTGTCACCGCTTTAGCGTTTGCGATGGTGATCGACAATGACGCCCTGCAAAAGAAACTCAAACTTGATGAAGAGCGCCGCTGGCTGACGCCGGATGAGCTGGAGGAGGTGATTCGCCTCACGGCTGATCCGCGTTTGCTTGATGCCTTAGTGCGTCCAGCCGGGGCCGTTTGGTACAAGCCAACGCCAGTGCCTGCTACAAAAGAAGCGTTGAAAGCGGTAGGCAAATTGCTTCATGAATCGGGCGAGTTTGTATCTTGCATGCACGACGGTGTGGCCGATGCCGTTTGGGAAGCTCACGAAGTCGCCCTGCTCGAAAAACGCGGCATGGACGTTATCCGTGAGGTGCTGGGCATCATGACCGGCGCACGTCAGGCAATGGAGGATCGCGACAATGGCTGATGACGTCGATCTGGCTAACGACTATGCGGATGAGTTTTTGCAGCGTGCTCTAGCGCGACGCGCGCTTGAGAAACGTCTACGCGAAGCCAATGCCACGGCCAGCGCCGAATTTTGCGTGGATTGCGATGACGCCATTCCGCTGCTTAGGCAGCAGGCAGTCCAAGGATGTGAAACCTGCATCTCCTGCGAAGAGTTGCGGGAGCGCCGCAGATGACTGACCGCTCTCAAGCTGTGCCGATGGCGACATGGGCACAACGCTACATTGATACTTTCAACTTGGCACTGGTGGCCATCGAACCCGGTGAAAAAGCTCCAAAGGGGTTGGGCTGGAATAAACCCGGCGGCTACATCACTGATGCGAGCGCGGCTGAGGCGTTTTGGGCAGCAAACCCAACGCACAACCTTGGCGTGGTGCTTGGCCCTAGCCGCGTGTGCTCATTGGATGTGGACGATGTGCAGTGGACGCGTCACGTCTTGTACGAGCTTCTCGGCCTGGACCTGGACGCAATGGCATTGGTTTACCCGACCGTAGTGGGTAATCCGGCGCGCTTTCGTATCCTGTTTCAGTTGCCCGATGGTATAGACTTAACCCGTCACTCGCTGGCTTGGCCCAATGAAAACGACCCTGATGGGTCGATTTTTAAAGGTCTGATCGCAAAAGCCAAAGCAGCAAAAGACGCGGGCGATCTGGTGGGCGAAGCCGCCGCGCGCGACGAGGCTGAGCACTTCAAGCGCTTTACTGTTTTCGAGTTGCGTGCAGGTTTGGTGCAAGACGTGTTGCCGCCATCTATTCATCCCGGTACCGGCAAACCATATACCTGGCGCACGCCTCCTTCCGCCGAGGGGTTGCCAGTACTGACCAGTGACCTGCTGAACATTTGGCAGAACTGGGACATTTTCAAACGTGACGCCGAGTCAGCTTGCCCTTGGGTACCAAAGACTGAAAAGCCCAAAGCCAAGCCGACCAGGGCACCTGTGCAGGCGCCCGGCAACCGACCCTCGGTGATTGATGAATTCAACCGCTGTCATGATGTTGAAGAACTGTTGCGCACGCACGGCTACATCAAGCGCGGCAGCAAATGGCTCTACCCGCAGAGCAGCACCGGCTTGCCGGGCATCACCATTACCGATGACAAGCTGTACTCGCACCACGGCGCTGATCCGCTGGCCAATGGTCATCAGAACGATGCATTTGAGGTGTTTTGCCTGCTTGAGCACGGCGGAGACCAATCCAAGGCGGTCAAAGATGCCGCGCGGATGTTGGGCATGCAGCAATCGTCTCGACCATCGCCTGCGGATCTTCCCCCGACCCCTTCTGAGGATGCCAGCGGGCCGTGCGATTCTATGCCTGCAAGCGCAGCGGCTCCTGCACCTGAGGGGGGCGGGGGGAGTGAGTGGACGGCAGACCGTATCTTCCAGCGCTTCGCCCTGATCGAAGGTAAGACCGCCGTTTTCGACATGTTCAAGCGCGTGATTATCAAAAAGCCCGCGTTTGAGTTGCTGGTCACGAAAGCGCTGGCCAAGGACTGGTTTGAGTCCGCTCAAAAAAAAGTTATTGCTGACGACATGGCGGAGCGCCAAGCCAGCAAAGCCAAGGCTGAGGCCAAGTTTAAGCAGGTGTCGGGGGAGGGCATGAGCCCCACCGAACGTTACGTCTATATAGATGGCACCAAAGATTCATGGGACATCAAGTGTCGCCGTCGAGTCCCCGAGGGCGCCATGCGCATGGCCTTGGGTGATGCGTACGCCATGTGGCTGAACAGCCCGGATCGTCGCACCGTGGACATGGAACACATCGTGTTTGACCCCCGCATGACGAAAGACCCCGAGGTGTACATCAATACCTTTGAAGGGCTGCCATTGGTTCCGATCAATGAGCCGAACAAATGCCGCACCCTGCGCTCGCTGTTCGGCTTCCTGTGCAACCACGACGAAGCTGCCACGGACTGGCTGATCAAGTGGTTGGCTTACCCGCTGCAAAACATCGGCGCCAAGATGGACACCGCTGTGTTGCTGCACTCTACGATGGAAGGCAGCGGTAAAAGTTTGTTGCTCAGCGACATCATGGGCGCAGTTTATGGCGAATACGCAGCCACGGTTGGGCAGTCGCAGTTGGAGTCAAGCTGGACGGTGTGGCAGTCAAACAAGCTATACGGCGTGTTTGAGGAAGTGGTCAGCCGTGATCAGCGTTACAACCAGGTGGGCAAGATCAAGCACATGGTTACCGGCAAAACAGTGCGCATGGAGTCCAAGTTTGTGAACGGTTGGGAAGAAGCCAACCATATGAACGCGGTGTTTCTTTCCAATGAGATCATGCCGTGGCCGATTGGTGAGAATGACCGGCGCATGTTGGTGGTCTGGCCCAAAGAAACGCTAGGGCCGGATGAGCAGGAGCGGGTGAAGTATGAGTTAGCCAACGAGGGCATCCCGGCGCTTTATGACTACCTGCTCAGCTATGACCTGGGCGACTTCGATCAACGCACCCGGCCACCCAACACGGAAGCCCGTCAGCGTTTGGTGGATTTGAGCATGGCGAGCTGGCAAACCTTTCTGCGTGAATGGCGCAATGGACTGCTGGGTGCACCGTTCAGCGTGTGCGTCAGCAGTGATCTGTACGCGTTGTTTTTGGAGTGGTGCCACCGCAACAAGGAACACACCTTGAGTCATACCAAGTTCAGCGGGTTCATCTCCACGGAAGTGGACAAGATTCAGGGCAAGCCCTGGATGGATGGTTCACGGCGCTCCTTCGGCACGTTTTTCTTTCCTTGGTCGGGTATCGACGCTGCACCTTCCCCGCCCCCATCCCTGACAGCAGCCGGGCTGGGCGCTGCGGTGGTGACGTGGCGCGAAGCAGCCAAGGCAGGCGGCTGGAGTGTGGGCAGTTGGGAACACGTGAAGTTTGGTCAACGACAGGACAGCGCAGCATGACGGCCCATTGTGTGTGGGGTGTGTTGACGGTGTGGCGGGTTAGAAACCCCAACCTGACACAGCTACAGACCACGCTTTTAAAGGCTTTCGGGATCAGTGTGTCAGGTGTGGCGGGTTTCTCGCACATGCGGGCGTGTGTACATGCGCAATCAGTCAAAGGTTGATGTTCATTAATTATTTCTTGTACGTGAGAAGAACCCCAACACACCTGACACACCCAACACATAGAGCATTAAGGCAATGTTTTTAAAGGTTTTTTTGTGTGTTGGGTATGTGTCAGGTTGGTTCTTTTCTGTGCCAGGTTGGTTTTTCAGGAGTAGATGGGGATGATTCAGCAAATCGAAGAACTGATGCAGCATTGGGGCGAGCAGCACTGCCACGTTGGCGAGGCCGGTGGCTTGGGCAGTCCAATGGCGACGATCATGCAATACGGCGGCTGCGCCCCTCGGGGCACGGCAGGTTCACGGGATCTGTTGGTAGGAGCGGGCGCGGGTATGGATCACATCGCATGCGAAGTGGCAGCAGCCGTTGCCGAACTGGACCGTCAGTCAACCAAAGGCAAGCAATTGGCCAAGCTGGCCAGACTGCGTTATTTGCATCAACCCGCCATGCCGCGACGTGAACAGATGCGACTGCTCGACATTACCGAGGGGGCAGACCAAACGTATCGCAACTGGGTGAAGCGGTTGCATCAACAAGTGATGTTGATCCTCACCGTTCGAAGTGGCACCACACGGGGCTATACCCGGCGCAGCGGCAGCCAAGCAACCAACCTGACCCGCGCAACGGTGCTGGGCCAAGGCGGTTAAGCGTTGACCGCTCGTCGGGGTGACTTGCCTCAAACCTGCGTCAAAGTGGCGTCAAAGTGAGTAGAGCAAAATGACCGAAAAACACCTCTTTTCGGTTTTACCGAACAGGGGTAAAACGTCCCCACGATATGAATTCTGCGCCTGAGCGCTACCCGAGCACGTGCTGTGCACCTCGCCCTGGCACCCACCAGCGCACTGAAAACCCTGCCCATTCCGGCGGGGTTTTCTTTTTCCTCGTGCCACATGAGTGTGATCTGGCAGTTACGAATTTAACGCCGCATACGGCCAGATCCGGTCCCTATCTTTAAAGTGCATCAACCTCTTTGCTCAACTGCTTGACCACGACACCAAGCAGTTCAGGAAAGGTCTCATCGTAGAACCTTGCCTCTGTTTTGAACGGATGCATCGCGGGCTTGTTGATTCCAAACTTCTCACCAGCACTGGTGAGCTTCTTGAATGACTTCATAGCGCCACTGCCCGTGGTACTGGCGTATTCGAAGTTTTCCGCATGTCCTGCTTTAAGCAGCGCACTCATGATGGTACTTGCGTCAAATGAAACGCCGCGCTCGGCGATTAGTGCTTTCAGAGATTTTGCTTGCATAGCGTATTCCTTACGTAGCGATAAATTTTTGCCCGGCACCCTAGCCGTCTTCTTGGCTGCCCGCGCCTCAGAGACTGAGATACGGTTTCGAATCCCTTCGAATTTTCAAGATTAACCCTTTTCCTCCGGACAACTAAATGACGAATGAACAACAAGCGTTAGCTGAGATGCCGCTGTGGTTACTGATTGTGCTGTCCATGATCGGTGGCGTGTCCGGTGAGATGTGGCGGGCGGACAAGGACGGGGCGCGAGGCTGGTCACTGGTGCGGCGCTTGGTGTTGCGCTCCGGTGCCTGCGTGGTGTGCGGCTTGTCCACCATGATGCTGCTTCACGTCAACGGCGTTTCGCTCTGGGCGTCTTCGGCACTGGGCTGCCTCACAGCAATGGCCGGGGCGGATGTGGCCATCGGGCTTTATGAGCGTTGGGTTGCAAAGCGGTTGGGTGTTTGTGACCTAACTGCAAAGGATAGTGAGCGTGGACAGTAACGACAAAATGATGTGCTGACTGCTCCGTAGGTAGGTGTAGGCGCCGGCCTACGGAGCATGGTGGGTTGCTTGGTTCCGATACGCTTTTAGCTTGGAATATCTATTTCGCGAAGAGTTACCGTGGAAGTGCCGGCGTAATAGCCCTGTTCATTTATCCGTTTTACTACGTCGTCCTTATCAATGCCGGTTGGCAGCTTGTCGTGTTCACTATCGACTGAGCGCTGATGGCTTAAGCCTTTTAGGAAATTAACATCGGTGATCGAGATATCTTTGATGCTCTTGTTTTTTTCAACGATCAGAATTTTCTCAAGTCCCTGATCACGATAGATGTCTAACAACATTCTGAATGTCCTTTCCAGTTAAGAGTGTTGGGTAATTCCTTGGCCGACCTGGTTATCGAGGCCGATCATTTCTCTGTAGTGCCATTCCAGCGACTTGCCATCCTGGCAGGTCCTTATACCTGCAAAGGTGAGCTAATGAGCAAGTCCACGCTGACTGTATATCTTCCTGACCGCCCTTTACCCCTTTGCGTTGAGGCTGACACCTTCAAGTATTTTGGGTGTGAGCTGGCATTGGAAAAAGACGGAGAAATCGTAGCTCGTTCGTCTGATCGTGGTTTTGTTGTCCAGTCCGACCTGTTGCGTGAGCCGACATTGGGCTATGGCGTACAGCCAATTGATCGGGTTGAATCATGTGTTGCGCTGCCAGCCCCCGCCCGGCTCGCTGAGTTCAAGACTAATCCTGCACCTGCTTGGCCGTTCTCGGTTGGCATGGCTGTTGGTGTTCTATCAAGCGGCTGTGTAGCAGTCGCGTTGCTGATAGGTGCTTAAAACGACGGCGTTTGTGACGTTACCACCCCATCGGATCGCTCGTAATAATCCCCCCGTGTTCAAATCCTGCCGGGGACCCTGGGCATTTTCCACGGGTACGGGGCAGGAAACCCGCGGGAAAGCATAACTGGCTGGCCTTCAAACTTAGTTAACTGCGGTTAACAGTTAACTGCCTGTATTCATTGGGTTAACTGGTAGTTCAATTATGGAATTTCTAACCAAGTCGGCCTATGCCGCGAGTCGTAATTGGTCCAAGGCATGGGTGTCCAAGCTCGCTAAACAAGGGCGTTTGGTGTTGTCCCCTGAAGGGCTTGTGGATGTGGCAGCAACAAATGCCTTGATCGATAAAACGAGTGATCCCAGCAAAGTCAACGTTTCTGTCCGGCATGAGCAAGAGCGAGCCAGCAAAGGTCACCCCTCGGCTGATCCAGTAGGCCCGGCGGCGTTTTTACAGGCTGCGCCGGGTGACTTATCTGAAACGGGTGGTCTGCGCCCTGACTTCCACAAGGCTCGCGCTCGTCGCGAGCACTTCAACGCCATGACCGTCGAGGCGGACTTCTACAAAAATCAGGGCACGTTGGTGGAGATGGCTGCCGTCGATGAGGCGGCTTACACCACGGGACGGCTTCTGCGGGACTTGTTGTTGGCTGTACCCACGCAGATCGCGCCTGAGCTGGCGGCAATGACCGATGCCTGGGGTATTGAAAAACACCTTATGGCCTCGATCCGTCGAGCACTTGAGGACGCCGAGCGCATGTCAACGGCCGACCTTCGGCACTCACTGTCAATCAAGAAGGACAACCATGCTCAGTAATCAACGGGGAGGCGAAGAGGTCTACCGCGCGGGCTACTTTCGTGGCCTGCGCCCAGAGCCCGAGCTGTGGGTCGATGAGTGGGCTGATCGCTATATGCGAATCCCTCAAAGCTCTGGCGCTGCTGAGCCTGGCCCATATCGTACTGAACGCACCCCTTATGCGCGTGAGCCGATGCGTTGCCTTTCGCCGGCACACCCTTGCAAGCGAGTCGTCACAATGGTGGCCTCGCAGTTGATGAAAACTCAGATCGCGCTGAACTGGATCGGCGGCTGTATCCACATGGCACCGGCCAATATCCTGCTGTTGGAGCCCACGCAGAAGCTGGCCCAAAGCGTTGCAGGCCGCGTTGACCAAGCCGTCGAAGCCGTTCCTGAATTGCGTGAGCGAGTTGTCGTACCGCGTTCGCGCAAAGGCACCAACACGTGGGAGAACAAACAGTTTGAAGGTGGCCGCCTGTTCATTGCGACGGCGGGTTCATCCTCCAACCTTGCGGAAAAATCCGTGCGCTATGTGTATGGCGATGAGGTGGATCGCTGGGAGATGGACATTGATAACGAGGGCGATCCGGTAAAGCTGGCCGAGGCGCGAGCGTCCACGTTTGGCCGCAATGCCAAGTTTTACTTCTCCAGTTCCCCCACGATCAAGGGGGCGTCGCGCATTGCCGATCTGTTCAAGATGAGTGACCAGCGTCACTACTACGTGCCATGCCCGCATTGCGGCCACATGCAAGTGCTGGAGTGGACCAACCTCAAGTGGGATGAAAATTACCGCCTAGTGCAATACCTGTGCAGTGGCCCTGAATGCGGCGCAATGATTGATGAACACGCTAAGGCCACGATGCTCTCCAAAGGCGAGTGGCGTGCTCACGCGCAGGGTGATGGGGAAACTATCGGTTTTCATCTCAACGCCTTGTACGCGCCACTGGGCTGGACGAGTTGGGCGTCTCTGGCCAAGGACTTTGATGATGCCTTGGTCATGCAAAAGCAGGGTGACCAAGCAACGATGCAGGTGTTCTACAACACA
This sequence comes from Pseudomonas lundensis, assembly GCF_015377145.2. NCBI lineage: Bacteria > Pseudomonadati > Pseudomonadota > Gammaproteobacteria > Pseudomonadales > Pseudomonadaceae > Pseudomonas > Pseudomonas lundensis. The sequence continues at coordinate 2,768,530 of NZ_CP062158.2, read as the reverse complement.
AAACTTGCACTGCCTTGGGACAACGCAATGGAGCAGACCAAAGCGGAGGTCTTACAGGCAAGGGCGCGAGCCGAAAATTATGTGTTGGGCACAGTCCCTATAGGTGCGCTGATGCTCACCGCAGCGGTGGACGTTCAAGGTAACCGCCTTGAGTTCATCGTCATTGGCTGGGGGATGGGGATGGAGCGTTGGGTGATCGACCACCAGGTGATCATGGGCGACCCGTGCGATTCCCGAACCTGGGAAGTGCTCGATGACAAACTCAAAGTGCGCTACCGGCATGCAAGTGGTGTGGGTTTAGGCATTCTCGCAACAGCCGTCGACTCTGGCGGACACCACACCCACGAGGTATATCAGTTTTGCCGGATTCGCCGTTGGCGCAACGTATTTGCGGTGAAGGGCGACAGCCACTCCAGCAAAAACATCATCGCCCAGCGACCTTCGCGGGTGGATGTGAACTGGCGCGGCAACATCGAGAAGAACGGTGCTGAGCTGTGGATGATCGGTACCGACACCGCCAAGGACTGGATTTATAACCGATACCCGTTGGAGTCCGGCCCCGGTGCTTTGCACTTCGCAAAAGACCTGCCGGACGACTTCTTTGCTCAATGCGTCGCCGAGCGCAAAGTCGCCCGGTACGTCAAAGGCAAGCGTCGGGTCGAGTGGACCAAGAGCAAGGCCGAGCGCAACGAAGCGCTCGACTTGATGGTGTATGCACTGGCAATGGCCGAATACCTCGGTCTGCATCGTTATCACGAGAACGACTGGGAGAAGGTGCGGCAATCGTTGATGCAGCACCATTTGTTTGAAGACAAAACACTGCCTGCTGACGACACCGAACCTGAAACATCAGTCCAGCCTGTGGCCAGCTCACTTGTAACGCTTCAAACAGCACCTCCACAAGCGGTCGTCACCCATCCCGTATTCACACCAAAACCGGTTGTTGCTGCACCATCTCGCCGTGTCAGTAGAAGCGGCTACCTCAAGAGACGCTGATTATGTCCTTTACCCAAAAGCACCTCGACGCCGTTGAGTCGGCCATCGCGCGTGGCGAGAAAACCGTGCGCTACGCCGACCGCACCGTGGAATACCGCACGGTCGATGAGCTGCTCAAGGCCCGCGACGAGATCCGCAGCTCGCTGATTGCGGCCGCCGGGCCACGCTCACGGGTGATCCGGCTGTATCACGCAGGCAAGGGGCTTTAAATGGCGCGCCAGTATCCAACCCTGACCCGCAACGGGTTTCTGTTGCCCGAGCGGATCAAAGCCAGTTACGAAGGGGCCGGTGAAGGCAGGCGCTCGGCCAGTTGGGAGGCGCCGGACATCGGCATCAACAGCCTCAATACCCCGGCCTTGCGCAATCTGCGCGCCCGTTCGCGCTCGGCGGTGCGCAACGATCCGTATGCGTTCAACGTCATCGACAAGCGCGTCAGCAACCTGATCGGTACCGGTATCACCCCGCGTCCCAAAACCGAAGACGATGCCCTGCGCAAGTTGCAGCAAGACCTGTGGGATGACTGGGTCGACGAGTCGGACGCCGATGGCCTGACCGACTTCTACGGCCAGCAGGCGTTAATCGCCCGCACCGTGGAAACGGCCGGTGAATGCTTTGTGCGCCTGCGGCCTCGCGGTCTGGACGAGGATCTGGCCGTGCCGTTGCAGCTCCAGGTACTGGCCCCGGAATTTGTGCCACACGACAAATTCGAACCGTGCAAAAACGGCAATAGCATCCGCGCCGGGATCGAGTTCAACCCGGCCCACCAGCGCGTGGCCTATCACATGTACCGCGTCCACCCGCGTGATGCGTCGTCGCTCAACGCCGGTTACAACCAACTGGTGCGGGTTCCGGCGGAACAAGTGCTGCACATCTTTGAACCTGTAGAACCCGGCCAGTTGCGCGGTGTGCCGCGTTTGGCCCCGGTGCTTAAACGCCTGCGCAGCCTGGACAACTACGACGACGCGGTGTTGTTTCGCCAAGAGGTGGCCAACCTGTTTGCCGGGTTTATCTCCAAGCCGCCGCCGGAGAGCATGCAACTCGCGCTAGACCCGACGACCGGCAAGCCGTTTAACGAAGACCGCGACGGCTTCACCCCGATGGTCGCGCTGGAACCGGGCACCATGCAGGAACTGGGGCCGGGCGAAGAGGTGGAGTTCTCCAAACCGCCGGATGCGGGTAACAACTACCCGGACTTTATGCGCCAACAACTGATGGCCGCTGCGGCCGGGACCGGCACGCCGTACGAAATCCTCACCGGCGACATGCGCGAGGTTAACGACCGGGCGTTACGGGTGGTGCTCAACGAGTTCCGGCGCCGTCTGGAGCAACTGCAATTTGGCGTGTACGTGCACCAACTGTGCCGCCCGGTGCGCGCCGCGTGGCTGGACATGGCCGTGCTCGCCGGTCGCCTGACACTGGTCGACTATGCGCAACGGCGCCGTGAATACCTGCGCACCCGTTGGGTGCCGCAAGGCTGGGCCTACATCCAGCCGGTGCAAGACATTCAGGCGCGAATGATGGAAGTCAACGCGGGCTTCAACTCCCGCAGCGAAATGGTCCTGCGTCAGGGCTACGACGCCGAAACCGTCGACGAAGAAAACGCCGCTGACCAAAAACGCGCCCGCGAGCTGGGCCTCAATTACAAAACGCTCGTCGAGCTGCCCACCGAACCGGCCGACAAGGAGACGCCATGAACAGGCTACGCATTTTCAACAAGGCGGGTGACCTGCCGTTGCCGCAGGACAAACACTGGTACAGCCTCAAGGCCAGCGGCGAGGCCGAAGCCCGCAGCATTGAGGTCTACGTCTATGGCGAGATCGGCACCTGGGGCATCACCGCCAACCAGTTTGTGCGCGATCTGGCAGCGATGGACGACGGCGTGTCACCGATTGTGGTGGCGTTCAACAGCATCGGCGGCGACCTGTTCGACGGGTTGGCCATTCACAACGCCCTGTCGCGGTTAGGCGAGCGCTGCACCGGGCGGGTTGATGCGCTGGCAGCCAGCGCGGCCAGTGTCGCGGTGTGCGGGGCGCACAAGGTGGTGATCGCAAGCAACGCGATGCTGATGATCCACAACCCGTGGACCTACGCGGCAGGCGATGCCGAGGATCTGCGCAAGGTCGCCACGGCGCTGGATCAGGCGCTGGAAGTCATCATCGCCGCCTACAAGGCCAAGTCGCCCAACATCGATGAAGTGGAGCTGCGGCGTTTGGTCAATGCCGAAACCTGGCTCACCGCAAGTGAAGCGGTGGCCTTGGGGCTGGCCGACGAAGTGGGCGAGGGCGTCACCGTCAAAGCTTGTCTGGGCCAGGGCGGCGCATTGCAGCGTTATCAGCATGCGCCGCAAGCCTTGCTGGCTCAGTTGGAGGAACCGCCAGAACAGCCGCTAGAACCGGGGCCTGAACCAGAATCCGAAAAACCGCCCATCGTTGACTCGGCCGCATTGGCCTTGTTGATCACCCAGAGCTGCAACGCCGCCGGGATCAGCAACCTGATCGAACCCATCATCAACACCACCAAGTTGGTCGACGAAGCCACGGTCAACGCCGCCATCACCAACGCCAAAGCCGTGCGCGACCTGTGCGTGGCGGCGCGGCTGCCGGAGTTCACCCAGCAGTTCGTGGCGTCCGGGCTGACCGCCGAAGCGGTGCGCGGTCGCCTGTTCGACAAATTGGTGAGTGGCGGCGGGTTTGAGATCGACAACAGCCTGCCGATCAACGATGACCCGGCACCCAAAACCCAGGCCAAACAACCTGACACCAACGCGATCTACGCGGCCCGTCGCGCCGCTCAGACAGGGGTAAAAGCATGACCATCAAACATGAGCCGATGCACGCGGGCGAGTTCCTGCTCTCCGAAGGCGCGGGCAACATCTCCCGCGAAGCCATCAACGTGGCCGCTGGCCCGGCCCTGAACCCCGGCCAAGTGCTGGGTCTGGTCACTGCCTCGGGTGAGTTCGCGCCGTACGTGCCGACCGCTGAAGACGGCAGCCAGACCGCCGTTGCCATCCTCTACGGCCCGCTGGGCGAGTCGGACATCGTGCGCCGTGGCCGTGCGGTGGTGCGCTTGGCCGAAGTCAGCGAAGCGCACCTGACCGGCCTCGACCCTGAGGGCGAAAAGTCGCTGGCTGAACACTTTGTGATCGTGCGCTAAGCCGACCATCTCTTTACTGCACCCCGCCATCGAGCGGGGTTTTTACATTCTGGAGAGTCCCCCATGGCCGACATCGCTATCTTTGAAGACGATGCGTTTTCTGTTTCGTCGCTGACCGCTGCCATCAACGAACAACCGTACCAGCCCGGCCGCCTGAGCAGCCTTGGTCTGTTTCAGGAAGAGGGCATCACCACCCTGACCGTACAGATCGAAAAGGACGGCGACACGCTGGCCCTGGTGCCCGCCGGTGAGCGCGGCACCTCGGGCCTGATCGTCGGGGCCAGCAAACGCACGCTGATCCCGTTCAACACCGTGCACCTGCCGGAACGCTTCACCATCAAGGCCGATGAGATTCAGGGCATCCGCGCCTTCGGTACCCGCAGCGAATTGCAGGCCGTGCAGGACGTGGTCAATGCGCGACTGTTGAAAGCGCGTCGTCAGTTGGACGTGACTCACGAATTCCAGCGAGCCGGTGCCTTGAATGGCCAGATCCTCGACGCGGACGGCAAGACGGTGCTGCTCGACCTGTACAAAAGCTTCGGCGTTGAACGGCAAAAAATGTCAATGGGGCTGAACGTTGCCGACACTGACTTCCGCGTTAAATGCGGTGAAGCCCTGGACCTGCAAGAAGATGCGCTGGGCAGTGTCACCAGCACCGGTTCCCGCGCGTTCTGCGGCAAGCACTTCTGGAACAAAATGATGGGCCTCAAGGCAATCAAAGAGACCTACGTCAGCTCGGCACAGGCCGCAGCGTTGCGCGGTGATGCCCGTGAGAGCTTCGAGTTCGGCGGCATTGTCTGGGAGCGCTATCGCGGCAAGATCGCGAGCGTGGCGTTCGTCCACGACGACAAAGCCCTGCTCGTTCCCGAAGGCGTGCCCGATCTGTACATCTCGGCCTTCGCCCCGGCCGATTACATGGAAACGGTCAACACCCAGGGCATCCCGTACTACAGCAAGATCGAGCCGATGCCCTTCAACAAAGGCATGGCCGGCGAAGCGCAGTCCAACCCGCTGCACATCTGCACCCGACCGCGCGCGCAGATCCTGCTGGAGCTGTAAGCGTGGGCATCCGCGATCTTGTGGCCGACATCGACAGCGTGATCTTCGACGTGTTGGCCGACACCGGTCACATCGAAGGCCGCGCCGAGCCGGTGTTGGGCATGTTCTCGGCACCGTGGAAACAGCCGCAGATCGGGCGTCTGAACACGGCCATTCGTGAGCCGCACTTTGTGGTGCGGGTGGCGGACTCCGACGGGCTGAGCAAAGGGTTGAAAGTCACCATCGACCTGCCTGCGCTGGACGGTGGCGGCGATTACGACCTGTTGCAACTGGAGCCCAGCGGCGACGGGCTGGTGTCGCTGATCTTGAGGAAACGTGCATGAGCATCGGCAGTTTCAGCGAAGTCAAAAAGAACAGCGGCATGCTCCATATCCAGGCCTCGGCTGAGGATCTGAAAGCGTTTGCAGACTTGGCCATCCTGGTGCCCAAGGCGGCTGCCAAAGCTCAGCGACGTGCGATCAACAAAACGCTCGGTTGGTTGCGTGGAAAAATCGCCAGTAATGTAGGTAAGCAAGAAAAAATTGCAGTGAGAGCTGTGCGGCAGCGTTTGCTCACTTACCCGGTGAAAGGCGGTGCAATGCGCGGCAAATTGTGGTTCGGCATCAACCCGCTGGAAGCCAGCCGGGCAGGGCGTGCCCGTCAGACCAAGGCGGGCGTGTCGGTGGCGGGGCGGCGGTATCAGGGCGCCTTCTATAAGAAGGTGTATGGCAATCAGGCTGACGTGTGGATTCGTACCGCGAGCAAGCACTTCAACCCGGCCGATTATCCTGATAGCGAGGTCTCATCCCGTACCGGGGGCAGTTCAGGTTTTGTAGGTGAAAACAGTGACCGCTTCCCGTTGGCCAAAGCCAAAATCTCACTGGACGCCGTGCGCCCTCACTTCGACGCCTGGAGCCGCAAGGCCGACGAACGCTTGATGCACGTCCTCAAACAAGAAATGAACTTCGAACTGCAAAAATACTTAAAGGGGACGCGCCGTGCCTGAGCCGCCGTTTAGCCTCGACCTGCTGTATCAGACCATCGAGCAGCACCTCCAGCAACACTTGCCGGGTGTGCAACTGGTCAGCTTCTGGCCGGACATCCAGCAACACATCCCGCTCCCGGCGGTGTTTCTCGACATCGCCGAAATCGAGCCGGGCACCGATATCGGCACCGGTGAAACCACCCTGACCCTCACTTTTGAAGCACGGGTGATTGTCGACGTGATCCGCGCCGATCATTACCCGCAAGCCGTGCACCTGGCCACCCAACTGGCGGTGCTGTTACGCGCCCAGTCGTGGGGTTTGCCGGTTGAACCGGCCGAGTTTCAGCGGTCGAGCCAGGATTGGACGCGCCCGGAACTGGACGGCTACACCGTATGGCTGGTCGAGTGGACGCAGACCGTTTATCTCGGGGAACAAGAATGGCCATGGCCCGATGAACCGCCGGGAACGCTGCTGATCAGCGTCAACGACGAAGACCACGTCGCCCCCGAGGATCTGCCATGAGCTACGCCAGTGCTGAACACGACCGCATGATCGCGGCCCTGTTGATCCCCTGCTACGTGGTCGCGGTGGACTTGGCAGCGTCACCACCCGCCTGCCGCGTATCCACCGGCGACTGGACCAGCGCCTGGGTGCGCTGGCACAGCGTGGCCGCGGGCAAGGCACGGCACTGGCGCGCGCCGAGTTTAGGTGAGCAGGGCGTGCTGTTTAACCCCAGCGGACAGGCAGGCATGGGCACCTTTGTGCCGGGGCTTTATGGCGATGCAGGCGCGCCACCGGACAACCGCGACCACGTTGAAGTGTGGCGGTTTGATGATGGCGGTTCGCTGGTCTACGACTGGCAAGCCAAAAGCTACACCATCACCTTGCCCAGCGGCACCGTGACCATTGCGGTGGGTGGCAGTTCGGCGGTGGTCACTGAAAGCGCCGTTACGGTCACAGCCGGTGCCATCGACTTGATCGGGTCCGTCAAGATCGACGGCACGCTGGAGGTGACAGGCGACATCAACGGCCTTGGCAAAATTATCGATGCCGGAGGCAATACGCCGAACCATAAGCACTGACTGAAGTTGGAGGGGAATTCATATTTTGAATAGCTGCTTGCGTACAATTCCTTTACCTATCGAATCTGCTAGCTATTCGCAATCAATAAGTCAGAAGAAAATGGTAGATGTAAAGTAACTGTCGTGAGCACTAAAATGTCCAAACCAATCAAGACTATCAGCAACGGCTATCGTTATGATCCATTAGATCGTTTGATTAGTGATAACTCAACCCAGCTTTTTTATAATGCTGATCGCATTGCAACAGAACTGAATAGCAGCAAGGCAATAGTTTTTTTTTGCCATGAGCGCACGCCGCTAGCTGAAATTCCGATAGGTTCTGAAGCTACATTGCATGCACTGGATCTAAAGTCGTCAATATTGAAAAGTATTAGCGCTTTTGAAAGTCAGGCCTGGAGTTATACTCCCTATGGTTATCGGGTCGCTGGGAGTTGCGGAGGGATAACAGGTTTACTCGGGTTCAACGGTGAGCGAGCGGACCTTGTGACCGGTCATTATTTATTAGGTCAGGGATACAGAGCGTATAATCCTGTTTTGATGCGATTCAATAGCCCGGATAATTTAAGTCCCTTCGGTAAGGGTGGCATTAATTCGTATTCATTTTGCGAGGATGATCCTGTCAATAATGCGGATCCCGATGCACATTTCAGTCAGTTTTGGAGGGTGATTAGAGATGCCATAGCCAGCAAAAGAATTTTTAATACCGTTGCTAGAACACGAGCTGTCGCGTCTCCAGAGGTGGCCACGCTTCTCGGGCTCTTCAGTAAGGTAGAAGGTGCACCTCATGTCACTGAAACTATACTGTCTCACCTTGATGGCCGAGACTTGGCTAGTTTTTCAGCAACGTCGAAAGTGTTAAAAAAGACAGTGGATGAATTTGTAACTCCGGCACAGACGCTCTTTGCTGACAAGGGGCATGAAAGGCTGTTGACCGTTTTTGAGAATGCAGCGAAAGGGAATGTAACAGGTATTTTGCCGAGAGATGCTATTGTTGGAGTTAAACATTTAAAGGTAATGCAGGGAATTAGGGCGAGGCGAAAGATGAAAATATTCAAGAGTGTTCAGCATGTTATCCCTGGTCAGGATCATGCAGGGCAGTCGAGTCTTGCCAGGCGTAAGGCTTTCCGTATAAGAATGGACAATTAGCTTTGGCTTTAGGCCAAGAGTAACGATATTTTGAGTTGTTTTGTATTGTGGTTGTTTAACTGTATTTAAAGAGTGTTTTAAGTTATATCGATTGCAAATAACATACACATTAGAGGTCTCAAACAGCCCGCCCGTGCGGGCTTTTTAATACCTGGAGAAACGCATGGCCAAGACATCTGACGAAAAAACCGCTATCGATGCAGCACTGGATCTGCAAAAAACCACCCCTGACACAGACCCCGTCCGCACCTTCCGCGACAAGGTCTACACTTCCCGCACCCTGATCTTGCCCGGCGGCGCCACGCTTCCGGTCGCCAAAGGCCGTGCCACGGCGGTCGACGATCAGCAGTTTCAGTACCTCAACAGCCACCCGGATTTTGAACGCCTGACGGAGTAACCCGCGATGATCGGAATGGATCGCCACACCGGCGCGGCCCTTTCCGGCGTCGAGCATTTGCGCCAATCCATTGCCGACATCCTCACCACCCCGGTGGGCAGTCGGCGCATGCGCCCAGCCTATGGCTGCCAGTTGCGCCGGTTCGTCGACATGCCGATCAACGCGGGCTGGAAAAGCGCGGTACAGGCCGAGGTCGCCCACGCGTTGAACCTGTGGGAGCCGCGTTTCAAGTTGCAGTCGGTGCGGGTGTCGGCGGTGCTCGATGGCGTGATCACTTTTGAACTCAAGGGCCTGTACCGGGGCGAGGGCGTAGCAATGGAGGTGAGCGCATGAGTACCGTGGACCTGTCGGCATTGCCGACCCCGGAGGTGCTGGAGTCGCTGGACTTTGAGGACGCCTATCAGGAAGAGCTGGCGGTGTTTCGCAGCTATATGGGCGACAACTGGAACGCGGCGTTGGAGAGCGATCCGGTGGTCAAGCTGCTGGAGCTGGGCGCATATCGGCGGCTGCAGATCCGGGCGCGGATCAACGACGCGTCCAAGTCACTGCTGTTGGCCTACGCCCAGCGCACCGACCTCGATCACCTCGCCGCCAACGTGCGGCTTAAACGGTTGGTGATTCAGGAAGCAGATCTGCAAAGCGTGCCACCGGTGCCGCAGGTGATGGAACTGGACGACGCATTACGCGAGCGTATCCAACTGGTGTACGAGGGCCTGACCACGGCCGGGCCGCGCAACAGCTACATCCTGCACGCGCGCAACGCCTCGGCGCTGGTGGCTGACGCGCAGGCCGAAAGCCCGAGCCCGGCCCACGTGGTGGTCACCGTGTTGCATCTGGAGGGCAACGGCGTGGCCGACCAGCCGTTGCTGGACAAGGTGCTGGCTCACCTCAGTGATGAAGACATACGCCCGGTCGGGGATCGGGTCACGGTGCAAAGCGCCGAGGTGCAGGAATACCGTATTGACGCGGTGCTGCACATGGCCGGGACCGGCTCGGAAAACGAAGCGATTCTGGACGAAGCCACCCGGCGCCTCGCGGCCTGGATCAACCCGCGTCGGCGCCTTGGCGTGGAAATCGCCCGCTCGGCCATTGATGCGCAACTGCACATCACCGGCGTCAGCCGCGTGGACTTACCCGGCTGGGTCGACATCCCCCGGGCCACGCACCAAGCCGCCTTTTGCACCGGCTACAGCGTGACCCAAGGCGGTGCCGGATGAGTCTGCTTCCGCTCAACAGCACTCAGTTAGAGCGGGCCATCGAAGCGGCGATTGATCACGACCCGGCGATTCCGATTCGCACCCTGTACAACGCGAAAACCTGCCCGGCGCACTTGCTGCACCAGTTGGCGTGGGCGTGGTCGGTGGACCGCTGGGACAACCGCTGGAGCGAGCAAGTCAAGCGCGCCGCCATTGAGTCGGCGTTCTTCATCCATGCCCACAAGGGCACCATCGGTGCGCTGCGCCGGGTGGTGGAGCCGCTGGGCTATCTGCTGGAAGTGATCGAGTGGTGGCAGACCGTACCGCTTGGCGTGCCGGGCACGTTCGGGCTCAAGGTCGGGGTGCTGGACACCGGCATCACCGAGGAAATGTACCGCGAGCTGACAGCCCTGATCGATGACGCCAAACCGCTCAGCCGCACGCTGACCGAACTGGTGATCAGCCTTGAAAGCACCGGCCAGCTCAACGTCTTTTCCTGCCTGTACGAGGGCGAGGTGATCGACGTGTACCCACCGGCGCCGCACGACATCGAGGTCACGGGGCATTACGGCCCGGCTGGCCGGGAACATCAAACCGAATACCTGGACGTGTACTCATGATTGATCAAAGCAGCCAGTTCATGGCGATCCTCACGGCCGTGGGCGAGGCCAAGCAGGCCAACGCCGACGCGATGAACATCCCGTGGACGTTCTCTCAGATGGGCGTGGGCGATGCCAACGGTGCCGACCCGCAGCCCAACCGGGCGCAAACCAAGCTGATCAACGAGCGCCGCCGCGCGCCGCTGAATCAGGTCAAGATCGACCCGAAAAACACCAACGTGATCATTGCCGAGCAGGTGATCCCGGAAAACGTCGGCGGCTGGTGGATTCGTGAAATCGGCCTGTACGACGCGGACGGCGATCTGGTGGCGGTGGCCAACTGTGCGCCCAGCTTTAAACCGGAGCTGGCACAAGGCTCCGGCAAGACCCAAGTGGTGCGCATTAACTTCATCGTCAGCAGCGCCGCCAACGTCACGCTCAAGATCGACCCGAGCGTGGTACTGGCGACCCGGCAGTACGTGGACGACCGCATCATTGAAGTGTTGCCGCCGACGCGCAAGCCCGGCAGTTACACCAAGGTGCTGATCGACAAACGCGGCGTGGTGGTCGAGGGCAGCAATCCCGAGACACTGGCCGATAACGGAATCAAGGACGCTTACACCAAAACGCAAGTCAATGACTTGCTGCAGGTGAAAGCGCCGCTCGACAGCCCGGTGCTGACCGGCACCCCGAAAGCACCCACGGCGCCGCTGACCAGCAACAGTCAGCAGTTGGCCAACACGGCTTTCGTTCAGGCGCTGGTTGCCTCGCTGATCAGCGGCGCGCCGGGTGCGCTGGACACCTTGAAAGAACTGGCCGACGCCTTGGGCGGTGATCCAAACTTTGCCAACACCATCATCAATGCCTTGTCGCGCAAAGTGTCCCGCGAAGGCGATGAGATGTCCGGGGGCCTGACCCTCGGCAATGGCACCGATGTATCGCCCTCGCTCAGCTTTCGCGATGCCTCCGGTATTGGCGGGTTCAGCCTCAACAAAGGTGTGTTGCGCTACATCGGCTATTACGGGTCGCAATCCAAACAACTGTTCTCGCTGGACTTCAACAGCGGGAACGTGGCCAACGCGCGCGGCGCCTTGTGGGACGTGGTCACCTATCCGCCGTCGACGTTCTGGAACACCGGCAATTTCAACCCGGCGTCCAAAGCGGACGCGGCAGCGGTCACGGCCGCACTGGCGACCAAGGCCGACAACGCGACCACGCTGGCGGGCTACCGCATCGGGGACGCCTACACCAAAACCCAGACGGCCCAGCTGGTCGAGAACGCGATTACCGCGCTGGTGGGTTCCTCCCCGGAAGCGCTGAACACGCTCAACGAACTGGCGGCCGCGCTGGGCAATAACCCGAACTTCGCCACGGCCATCAACGAAGAACTGGCCAAGCGCGTGCGCAACACCGGCGACACCATGACCGGCCCGCTGACCCTTGCGGGCCTGACCACCAGCAGCCCTTCGATGAGCTTCAAATCTGAAGAGGGCGTCGGCTCGCTGAACGTCTACCGACAGCGTCTGCGCTACATCGGCTATTACGGCAGTGAGTCGAAAGAGATCTTTTCGGCCGACTTTGCCACCGGCGACGTGTTCAACGGGCGCGGCGCGTTGTGGGACGTGTCCAAGTACCCGCCTGCGCAGTACCTCAAGGTCAACCAGTCGTTGGCCAGCGGATCGAACCTGCATTGCGGTTCTGGGAATTCGCCGTATATCGCGTCCATGACCAGCGAAACCGGCTCGCTGGAAGTGCATAACGAGGCCAACAGCGCGGCCTCGGCGGTGATGCTGTTTCACCGCAAAGGGATTTTCGGGGCCTACTTTGGCTTGGACACGGACAACCAGTTCAAGGTCGGCGGGCTCTCGATGGGCGCCAATGCCTACACCGTGTGGCACTCGGGCAATGCCCCTAAGAGTACCGGCAGCATGGGCGCCACGGGCTGGTGGCGCTGCCCTGATACCGGGCTGATGCGTATGTGGGGGGTGACCAACAGTGTCGGGCAGGATTCGGCCGTGGCGGTGCCGCTGCCGATGACCTTCCCGAACGCGGTGTTCGGTGTCCACTTCATACAACAGGCCGAGATGAAGCCCAGCGCGGTGGGTAACTACGGCGTCAAAGACGTGACCCGCCAAGGGTTCACACTGGTTAACGGCAACGACGGCGTAGGGCCGTGTTATTGGGAGGCGTGGGGAAATTGAAGACTGACACCTATTACCTGCACCGCACGCAGTTGAATTTCTACTGTGATTCGGTGTTTGGTCCACGTCGCATCGACGTGGTTGATCCCGAGTGGACGCCGCCTGTGGTGTATGTGCCGGACCCGGACTGGTCACCAGATGCCGACAACCTCAGTGCGTCGGCGCCGAACATTGAAATGCTCGATCCGGACGCCATACCGCCCTTGATCAGCGTGCCCAACCCGGGCTGTAAACTGCCGCCTGAGCACGAGCTGCTGGAACTGAGCGAGGCGTTGTACCTGGAACTGTCCCACGCGTCGGCGGCAGGCAAGGTCGTGGCCCTGGACGAGAACGGTGTGCCGTGTCTGGTTGACCGGCCGCCACCCAGCCTTGCCCAGCAAGCCGCCGGACAGCGCCAATGGCGTGACCGGCTGCTGCTGAGCACCGACACGCTGATCGTTCGCCATCGGGATGAAACCGAAGCCGGTCGGCCGACCACCCTTGGCGCTGATCAATACCGGGCGTTGCAAGGCTTTCGCATGGACCTGCGCGACTGGCCCGAATCCGAGGCGTTTCCGGACGCCACCCGGCGCCCGGTCGAGCCGGACTGGTTGGCTGACTACCTTGCCTGACGCCCCGCACCCCGGGGCGTTTTTGTATCCACCGTTTGACCCACACAAGCCCCGCCCTGCGGGGCTTTGTTGTTTCTGGAGAGTACCTGTATGAGCACAGCCAGCCGTTTTCACGGCGTTACCGTAACGCTGGTCGACACCGGCGCGCGCACCATTGCGCTGCCGTCGACCTCGATCATCGGACTATGCGACACCTACACCGTCAGCCCGGCCGCATCGGCCAAACCCAATGACCTGGTACTGCTGACCAGCGAGCGCGAAGCCATCGCCGCGTTTGGTGAAGACTCGGCCATCACCCGTGCGGCCAAGGCGGTGTTCTTGAAAGCCAAGGCCGTGATCGTCGCGTGCGGCGTGGCCAAGCTGGAAGACGAAGCGCTGCAAACCTCAGCCATCATCGGCGGCGTGTTGGCCTCGGGCCAGCGTACCGGCCTGCAAGCCTTGCTCGACGGCAAAAGCCGCTTCAACGCCCAGCCGCGGCTGTTGATCGCGCCCAAGCATTCCGCCACGCAAGCGGTGGCTACGGCCATGGATGCACTGGCGGGCAAGTTGCGCGCCATCGCCATCGTCGACGGCCCCAACACCACCGACGAGGCGGTGCTGGCCTACGCGCAGGAGTTCGGCAGCAAGCGCATTTACATGGTCGACCCGGGCGTTCAGCAGTGGGACACGATCACCAGCAAAACCATCGACGCCCCGGCCTCGGCGTTTACCGCTGGCCTGTTCGCCTGGACTGACACCGAGTACGGCTTCTGGGCCTCGCCGTCGAACAAGGAATTTGTCGGCATCACCGGCACCACACGCCCGATTGAGTTTCTGGATGGCGACGAAACCTGCCGCGCCAACCTGCTCAACAACGCCAACATCACCACCATCATCCGCGACGGCGGCTACCGCCTGTGGGGCAACCGCACGCTGTCGGCCGATTCGAAATGGTCGTTTGTCACCCGCGTGCGCACCCTCGACATCGTGATGGACGCGATTCTGGCCGGGCACAAATGGGCGGTGGACCGCTCGATCACCAAGACCTACGTCAAGGACGTCACGGACGGCCTCGAAGCCTTTATGCGCGACCTGAAAAATCAGGGTGCAGTGATCAACTTTGAAGTGTTTGCAGACACCGAACTGAACACGGCCAGCCAGCTGGAGGAGGGCAAGGTGTACTGGAACATCCGTTTCACCGACGTGCCGCCTGCCGAGAACCCTATTTTCCGCGTGGAGGTCACCAACCAATGGTTGACCGAAGTGCTGGACACCGCCGCCTAAGGAGGCCGTTCAATGATTCCGCAAATGCTCAGCAACACCAACCTGTTCGTGGACGGGGTCAGCTTCGCCGGTGACGTGCCGTCGCTGACCCTGCCCAAGCTCACGGTTAAAACCGAAGCGCATCGCGGCGGCGGGATGGCCGGTGAGATCGAGATGGACATGGGGCTGGAAAAGCTGGAAGCCAGCTGGACCAGCACCGGGGTGCGCCGCGAGATGATGAAGTACTTCGGCCTGTCGGACCAGACCGGCTGCAACGCGGTGTTTCGCGGGGCCTTCAAGGGGCTCAAGGGCCAGATCACCCCGGTGATTGCCACCCTGCGCGGCATGCTCAAGGAAGTCGACCCGGGCGACTGGAAGGCGGGCGACAAAGCTGAAATGAAATACGCCATGGCGGTCACCTACTACAAGTTGGAGATCGACGGTCGCGCGATGTACGAAATCGACATGGTCAACGCGGTGCGCGTGATTGACGGCGTCGATCAACTGGCTGCCGAACGCAGCGCCCTGGGCCTTTAAGGAATTCCCGCATGACTATCAATACTGAAAAGAAACTCCCGTCCTGGCTCACCCTGACTGACGAGGGCGTCACCATCACCCTGCGTTACCCGACTGAACTCAACCATGTCAAAACCGACAAGGTGGTCATGCGCGCGCCGACCGTTCGCGATGTACGGGCAGCGGGCGCGGTCTCCGGCGGCGATGCTGAAAAGCGCGAATTGCAGCTGTTCTCCAGCCTGACCGAAATCCCGCCCGGCGATCTGGAAGGGCTCAAGGTGGTCGACTATAGCCGCGTGCAGGATGGCTATTTTCGTCTGGTCGAAGAAAGCGAACTGTAACCCCCACACCCTGAAACAACTGGCCAAGCGCTTGGCGGCAGAAACGAGTTTTTCTGCCGCCGAGATCATGGCCATGCCGTTTTCGGAAATGGTCTGGTGGCTCACGGATTGAGCCGCCTGACGTACAACCACAGGGCAGGGCGAACAGATGGCAAACAAACTCGCGCTCGGGCTGGTGATTGGCGGTGCGGTCAGCTCCTCCGTGGGCTCTGCGTTCAAGGACGTTGAGGGCCGGATCAAGAAGCTGGAAGCGACCGGGGCCAAGGCCCGGGTCATGCAACGCCAGATCGGTGACACCATCCGCCTGCGCAACGAATGGAAAAAGGCCCACGACAGCGGTGCGGCGGGTGCGTCCACGCTGCTGACCAAACTCAATGCCAATCTCGACAGTTTGCGCAAGCAGGGGATCGAGGTCGGGCGACTCGAGCGGGCCTATCAAATGCTCGGCCGAACGGCGCGGCAGGCGGATCTGAAAGCCAAGGGCCATGCACAAATCAACGAAGGTCGGGCCAGTGTCAAAAGCACGGTTGGCCGGGCAGCCGTGGGGGCGGCGGCACTGGCGGTGCCGACCAAAGTCAGCGCCGATTACAACGCCATCATCCGCGACATCGCGATCAAGGCAGGCATCGCCAATGCCCCCGAAGAAAAGCAGATGTCGCGCACCATCATCGACACCTCGCGTGACACCGGCATGGCCCGTAACGAGGTGGCCACCGTGGTCAACGAGCTGGTAGGTGCCGGTATGGACTTGGCCAAGGCGCTGGAATACGCGCCGGTGGCGGCCAAGTTCGTGATAGGGCAGGGCTCGGACGGCGGCGAAACCGCCAAGATGATCAACGCCCTCGGCCAGAACGCCAAGATCACCAGCGCCCAGGAAATGCAGCAGGCGCTGGAAGCCATCGCGTTTCAAGGGCAGGCGGGCAGTTTTGAGGCCAGCGACATGGCCAAGTGGTTTCCCGAACTGCTGGCCAACATGGGCAAGCTGGGCATCACCGGCATGGACGCCGTGACTCAGCTGGGGGCCATGCTGCAAGTGCAGATGAAAACGGCGGGCAGCTCCGACGAGGCGGCCAACAACCTGAAAAACTGGATGGACAAGATCAGTTCATCGCAGACCGTGGATGCCTACGGCAAGGCCGGGATCGATTACGAAGCCTCCATGCAAACCGGCATTCAACAGGGCATGTCGACGCTTGAGTCGAGCATGGCACTGGCCAAGAAGTACATCGAGCAAACCGACCCCAAACGCGCCGCCAAGATGGCCGAAGCCACGGCGCAGATCAGCAAGGAATCGAATCCGGAAAAAGCCAAGGCCATGCTCGCGTCACTGGAGCAGGCCCTGCGCACTGGCGACATCTTTTCCGACATGCAGGTCAAGGCCGCGCTCACGGCCTACATGCAAAACAAGGAGCTGTACGGCCAGCTCAAGCGCGAATCGCGCGAAGCCAGCGGCATCCTCGACAAGAACCTGGCGGAGCGCCGCGAAACCTCGTCGCAAAAATGGGCGGAAATGGCGCAGTCGATGGACGACGCCATGCGCTCGGTGGGCGATGCGATCCGGCCGATCACCGACGGCGTGGCCGAAGGGCTGACCAGTGTGGCCAAGGGTATTACCTCGCTCAGCGACCGCACGCCCGGGTTGGCCATGGGGCTGACGGTGTTGGCCGGTGGAGCGCTGACCCTGCAAGGGCTGCTGGGCTCGTTCAAGATCGGCAAGGGCCTGTTCAACCTCGCACGCGGCGCCATGGGCGGCCGCGATGCCAAGGGCGTGCAAAAGGTCTTTGTCACCAACGCTGGTGATGACGACAAGGAAGACGGCAAGGGCTCCAAAGTGCTGGCCCTCGCGGAGATCGGCCTGAAGGCCTTCGGTGGCAAAAAGGACGATGACGGGGACAGCGAGGAAGGCGGCGAGAGTAAAGGCTTTGACCCGATTGATACCGGCCTGAAACTGCTCGACGTGTTCCGCGAAGCGAAAAACGACGAAGACGGCGGCGAAGACACGGGGCCGCAAAAGGTGTTTGTGGTCAACGCCGCCGCCATGGGTGGCGGTGGTGGAGGCGGTGCCGGTGGTCGTGGCGGTCGACGTCGCGGCGGTGGCAATCGCAACGGCCGCCGCCGTGCGGGTGGTGGTGGTGGTGGTGGTGGTGGTGGGCCTCGGCCGCCGCGTCCGCCCGTGCCACCTGTTCCACCACCAGCACCGCCGGGGCGTCTTGGCCGGGTCATGGGGCTGGCCGGCAAGGTGGGTAAAGTCGGCAAATTGCTCCCCGGGGCGTCGTTGCTGGAAGGCGGCATGCGTGCCATCGACACCTACCAGAACGCCGAAACCAAGGACGAAAAGGCCGAAGGCTACGGCGCCGCTGCGGGCAACATGGCCGGTGCGCTGGCAGGGGCTGCGGCCGGTGCGGCCATCGGTTCCGTGGTGCCAATTTTGGGCACGGCGGTCGGTGGCTTGATCGGCGGCATCCTCGGCAGCATGGGCGGCGAATCCATCGGGGGCAGCCTCGGTAAATCATGGTTCGGGTCGGACGATGAAAAGCCCGCTGAACCGCCTAAGCCCGAAGCCAAAGCGGCAGGCGAGCCACTGGCTCCAGTGGTCAAGCCGGTGTCATATGACCCGACTGATCCGGACTCGAAAGACCCGTTTCTGTTGCCGCACTTTGCCAACAAGCCGCGCTTTCCCGGTGCGGACCTGGTGCGCCCGGATTCGTTGCCGCCGCCGACAGCATCACCGGCGCCGGTGGTCAAACCGGTGTCGTATGACCCCGACGATCCGGACTCGAAAAACCCGTTCCTGTTACCGCACTTTGCTAACAAACCGCGCTTCCCGGGCGCGGACCTGGTACGGCCCAAGTCGCTGCCGCCTGAGGGCTCACTCGGTGCCAGCGCATCACGCGAGCTGCCCGGGGCGGTGAACATGGGCGACGTGGTGCGCTCGTTCGCCGCCACGGCACCTGCCGGGCCGCTGGCCATGCCGCCCAAAGCAGAACCGGTGCTCAAGGTCGAACCGCCGAAGATCGATCAGAAGATCGACGTCAATGCGGCTCTGTCCATCACCGTGCAAGGCGACGTAAAAGACCCGGCCGCACTGGCTCGGGAGTTACAGCCACACCTGCAACGGCAGATCGAGCAAATCAACCAGCAGATGTCGAGCCGGAATCTGTACGACCAACCGCATCTTTAAACAGAAGGGGCAAGCCATGGCCTACATGGAACAACTGCAGTCGGGGTTGAAGTACCTGACTGCGGCTGGGGAAACCGGACGTCGTAGCCTGGACGGCATGCTTGGGCCGGTGAACGGCGCCATTGGAGAAATCAGCGGCGCCGCCTCCGAACTGAGCGACTTGCCGTTCATTGGTCCTGCGGTCGGGGCCAAGGTGCAACGGCTGATGCGTGGGGTCAACGCCGCGCAGGCCAAGGTCGGCGCGGTGGTGGCCACCTACAACAAAGCCACCCGTGCGGCTTCGCAAATTGAGGAACGCCTCGGCGTGTTGAAAGAGCAGGCGGGCAAAGCGGCAACGGCCATCAACAAGATCGCGGGCAAAGTCAGCCCGTCACTGGCCAACATCGTGCCCACCGGCGCGCTGGGCGCAGACGCGACCCCAGCTGCGGAAGCGGTGAAGCCATTCCCGCACCTGCTGATCATGCAACCGCTCAAGCCCGGATCGACACCGTTCTACTTCAACCTGGACACCGCCGCCTTCGACGAACTCAAGCGCTCCAGCGAATACCGCTGGGCTTCACAAGAGCGCCTGAGCCGCCGCCCGGCGCAGCAAGCCGTGGGCATGGGCGAAGAACGCATCACCCTGACGGGCGCGATTTTTGGCGGGTTCAAAGGCGGCATCAAACAACTCGACACCCTGCGCAGCATTGCCGCCCAGCTTCAACCACTGGGCCTGACCACCGGCTATGGCGACGTGCTGGGCAACTGGTGTTTGAAAAACATCGAAGAAGAACAAAGCGCCCTGCTGCAAGGCGGCATACCGCGTAAACAGGGCTTTACCTTGGAGTTTGTGCGCTATGGCGACGACCTGCAGAACGGCTAGCGGCGACGTGCTCGACACCATTTGCCAGAACTACTACGGCCACCTCAATGGCTCGGTTGAAGCTGTGCTCGATGCCAACCAAGGGCTGGCCGAACAGGTCCAGCCGTTCAGGGCCGGGCTGGTGATTCACCTGCCTGATTTGCCCGTGCCGAGTGATGAAGTGGTGATGTTGTGGGGTTAGCCTAAACGCACTTCATTCAGCAGCTCGGGATGGTGATCGAGTAGTTTCAGTAATTTCACCAGTGCCAGTGGTGGTTTGGTTTTGCCGTTCTCATAACGGGAAAACGCATTCACGCCACCGCCGAAAATCTCGGCCGCTTCACGCTGGTCCAGGTCTAGTTTTTTACGCACAGTAGTGATGAAGCCTGGATCAACAATCGAAGCATTCACTTGTTTGTTGAAGGCCAGCATTGCAGCACTGACGCGGGTGGATTCGCTGGCATCCAGCACGGTTTCACCACAGGCCGGGCAGAATTCGCCGGTGACCGAAGGGATCACAGTGGACTCGTTCTTGTAGGTGTAAGGCACGTCGCGGGTGTCATGCACCAGCTCTGCTGAGACGCAAGATGGACATTTCATGTTCATAGCTCCTTGAAGGACACGATGAGCACATCATCAATGACCGTGAGTTTGAGGTAGACCTCGCCGGCTTGGGTTTTACGCCGGTACACGTCCTGCCAGACCTTGTGGTCGGCGTGCGTGGTCATGCTTTTGTAAAAGTCAGCGGGCGCCAGTGCCATTACCACGCTGACGATGCCGTCAAAGTCGAAGCCTAAAGCCGCGCCACCGGTCAGTGCTGACAGGGTAGAGCGCACCTTGCCCGCTTCAATCAGGGCTTTAACGGTGTGTAGTTTGCAGTGCGGGGTCTTTTTCTCCATGCGGCGAAAATTAACCTACTTGGTTTAATTTGGCAAGTAGGTTAATGCGCTGAGCATAGTCCGTTTTATAACCGAGTGATGTTTCTTTACAGCCCCGTCCAGAGCGGGGCTTTTGCCGTTTGGAGAATGTATGACACCCACCTTCCGCATCGTCGCAGACGGTGCCGACATAACCGCGCTGATCAACGACCGCCTGCTTTTACTGCGCACCACTGACAAACCCGGCATGGAGTCAGACGACTTTGAGCTGCGCATCGACGACCGTGATAGCGCAGTGTCTTTACCCAGCCGAGGAGCCAGCATCGAAGTGTTCCTCGGCTACAGCGGCACCGCCTTAACCCGCCTCGGGCGCTACACCGTGGACGAGGTAGAGTTGTCCGGCCCACCCGATACGCTGGTGATCCGGGGTAAAGCCAGCGACATGCGCGGCAGTGGCAAGACCACGCGCAGCGGCAGTTGGGAAGGGGTGAGTTTGGCCAGCATCGTCAAGGAAGTGGCGGCCCGTAACGGCTGGTCGCCGGTGTGCCCGGTCGACACGGTAGTGCCGCGTGCTGACCAGCTCAGCGAATCCGACTTCAACTTCATCACGCGGCTCTCCAAGCAGTTCGACTGCACCGCTAAAGTGGCGGACGGCAAGCTGCTGGTGATGCAGCGCCAAGGTGGGCAAAGCGCGAGCGGCAAAGCCTTGGGCGCTATCACCCTGACTCGCAGTGACGTCAGCCGCTGGCAGTTCCGCCTTGGTGATCGTAGCGCCCATAAGGCGGTCAGCACCAAGCATCAGGACAAGAAAACCGGCAAGTTGGCCATCGTCACCTTGAACAACGACGAAGCTCCTGACGGCCTCCCGCCGGTGCACACCGACCGTCACATCTACCCCAACAAATCCGCCGCCGAGCAGGCCGCCAAAGCGCGGCTGGCCGCGTTCAACCGCTCGACCGCCGCAGTGCGTCTAGAAATGCCCGGGCGAACTGATTTGTTTGCTGAGCGGACCATCAATGCCCAAGGCTTCAAGGTCGGGCTCGATGGTGAGTACCTGGTGGACTCGGTGGAGCAGGTTTTCACCCAAAGCGGCTGGAGCACCACCGTCGAATGCAATGGCGGCAAGAAAGGCAAAGCCAAGGCCAAAGGCAAGAAGCCCAAGGCGCCGCTGAAAGTCGTGCAGCTACAAGCTGATTAATCCCACATTAAGCCGCCATGTGCGGGTTTTTCATTAGGGCAAGCCTATGTCGATTACCCAGCAACAACTTCAGCAGATCCTCCCCAACGCCGGCCAAACAGCCGGCGTTTTTGTTCCTGTCCTTAACACCGCAATGGTTCGCTTCCAGATCATCGGGACAAAGCGTGTCGCCGCTTTCATCGCCCAGATCGGTCACGAGTCCGGCCAGTTTCGCTACGTGCGCGAATTGGGCAGCGATCAGTACCTGAGCAAATACGACACCGGCTCACTCGCCAAGCGCTTGGGCAACACGCTTGAGGCGGACGGCGACGGCCAGAAATATCGCGGCCGGGGGCTGATCCAGATCACCGGCCGCGCCAACTACATCACATGTGGCGAAGCACTGGCCCTTGATCTGGTCAACCATCCCGAGCTACTGGAAAAGCCGCAACACGCCTGCATGTCAGCGGCATGGTTCTGGGCGAGCAGGGGACTCAACACCTTGGCCGATGAGGGTCAGTTCGACAAGATCACGCAACGCATCAACGGTGGCCAAAACGGCGCAGCAGATCGTCAGGCGCTGTACGCCCGTGCGCTGAGGGTGTTGGCGTGAAGCTCGATGCGGTGAAGTGGGGAGGGGTATTGATGGTGATGCTCGGCCTCATGGTTGGCAGTGCATGGGCGGCATGGGCGTGGCAGGCCAACGCTTACGGCCAGCAGTTAGCAGCCAAAGAAACCGCCTATCAAACTGAACGCACCAATCTGGCCAATGCCAACTCAGCGCTGATCCTCGCCGAACAGGGCAAACGCCTCGCCCTGGAGCAATGGCTGGCTGCCAGCGACCAAGCCCATTACCGAGCCCTTACCGATGAGAAAACTAAACAGGAACGCCTGCGTGATCGCCTTGCTGCTGCTGACCTGCGGCTGTCAGTCCTACTCGACACCACCGCCGCAACTGATAGTGACGGAATGCAAGCCACCACCGGCCCCGGCTGCGTGGTTCATGGAACCGCGAGAGCCCAACTTGACCGAACGCATGCTCAACGAATTATCGGAATCACCGGCGACGGCGACCAAGGACTGATCGCGTTGCAGGCCTGTCAGGCCTACGCCAAAGAAGTTTCACGCACGAAATAAAAGGAGCGGCCGAAGCTGGATGCGTCAACATCCAGCCCGGCCACCGAACGCGCATTCTTATCCAACTACGCGTTGTACGGCGACATGAGCGAACGGGTCATGAGCTTGAAGGTAAGGTTAGGGGGGTACAAGTGGCAACTGTCGCTGGATTTGGGGGGGGGCAAAGTCGAGGTTTGAAGATGTCGTAATGGTCGTCCATAACGAACGGCTATGCTCTTTAAGGCAGTATGCAGAGGGCAGGGATGGCAAAATAATGGCTTTAGTGATTGCCTCATCCAGTTAGCATGCACTACCCTGATGTAATAGGCAGATAGGTACTGTTGACGCAGGTAAATACTGCCTATGTCTTTGTATTGGAATCTGAGTTTGTGCAATGTACCAGTTGGTCGTATGCAAAAAAAAAGATTACGAAGGTTGACTTGAGCAGAATGTATAAGAGGGAGTTGTCGTTGCGATGGAATTTTTGAAGGGGTTGTTAGCTGATCCAGTTGTAAGTGCTGTAGGTTATATATTGACAGTTGTGTCGGGAGTCATTGCCATAGTTCAGGTTTCTGGAAAGGCGAAGGCGGAAAGAGAAATAGTTGAACTTCGCAGCGTGATATCTAATGTGACAAATGAAAAAAACAAATTAAAGCTTGATATTGAAAGTATGAATGTGACCCAGGGAGAAAAATCGCAATTTTTCCAGAGCAACTCTGGGGCCGTAAATATAGATAATCGAGGGTAAGATGGCAGGGGGTGTAGTATTTAAGGATAATAATGGTCCTGTTAGTATCGCGTCTGATAGACGTATTGCGCGCGCGAGTATCCTTGGCAAGCTTATTGAGATTATAGCTACTTCAGAACCTGCCCCTGTCGACTTAACAAGGGAACCTTCCGAGACAGAAAGGAAGATGGTGTTTAACAACCTTAATACCCATCTATGGATCATTAAGAAGTATATTGAAAATGCTTTGTTGGTCGATGGATCTATTACTCAACTCAATAGAATGATAAATGGGGGAAGTACAAAGCTAAAGCGTCAGATGAATATGTTTTACTGTAAAGCTTTAGCGGAATATAAGATTTTTAAATTCCCTGAAGACCTTGAAAGACTTAGGCTGCACTCTGATAATATAGTCGCAAAAGTTCTTATTTTTGTCGAAGATCTTGTTAGGTCTTCATCCGATCTTCAGGATGGCTTCTATGATGAGGATATCGAGTTTGGAGTAATGCTTGTTACAAGTTACTCAATTATTGAATGCATTGTGCTAGAAAATCCTAATGATCACAATTGACTCAGATCCAATTTTGAATCCGGTTTATATCGGAGCGTCAATTCTCAGTGTGCTAGCGTCTAGCGACTACACTGAGGCTGAAATAGAATGCCTGTATGAGGTGATTAAGTTTGAGTTTGATGTTTCATATGAAGTATTCACTTTTGCCTTGGATTGGCTTTATGTGGTTGGAGCTATTGATCTCAATTCGAATGGATGCATAGCATATGCAGCTGTATAGTTTAAGAGTTATAAAGAACGGGGATCCCCTAAGAGTCATCTTTTTTAAGGAGGGTCTGAATTTAATTATAAATGCTGACTCTAGAGTTGCTAAAAGTGGTAATAGTGTAGGGAAGACGACTCCTTCACGATTGCTTGATTATATTTTCATGTCTTCTGGTGAGGATATTTATACTGACTCAGAATTCAAAAAAGTCATCCCGGATGTCGCAGACTTTATTGATTCGAATCAAATAGTTGTGGAGCTTGAGTTTTACGGTTTCGATGGAAAACAATATTCTGTGGGGCGGTTGCTAAAAAGAAACTCAAAGGAATTTGTCTTTTTCATTGAAGGTAATCCTGTTGCAAAACAGAAGTATTTGGACCTTGTCTCCCAACAAATATTTGGCCAGCGCGAAGAAAAGCCTTCAATAAGAAGCCTGTCTCATAAGTTTATCAGAAACACAAATGAGAAAATGCAGAATACTGCGAAATTTTTACATGTGAGTACTAAGCCAGATGTATATGATCAAGTCTACCTCTACCTGTTTGGTTTTTCTGGATTAAATCTCTTAAAGGATAAGGCTGAATTCAATAATAAAATTTCTCTGAAAAAAAAATATTTAGCAGCGTATAGAAATCCGCATAAAGAAAGCGCTTTGCTCAAAATGATAAAGCCATTGAAGGCGGAAGAGCAGGCTTTAAAAGCCAAAATTTCTGAATTCGACTTCAAAGATACCCAAGAAGCAAGTATCAGAGAGCTTGTTAAAATACAGGGTGAGATTTCCGATCTGACAATTGCTTATTCAGAAGTTGAGGCAAAGATATATCATTTGTCGAAATCGATTGATAAGCTACGTAACGATGCATCAAATGTTAATGGTAGAGAATTATCTGAGATTTATGCCGAGGCTGGTGTAGCTGTCAGTAGTGGTTTGAAACGTAGTTATGAGGACCTGGTTGTATTTCACAACAAGGTGCTGTCGAATAAAATATCACTAATACAACGAGAGTTTGTCGAGGCGCAAGAGCATTCAGCAGGCATACGATCAGCGATGAATGAGCTCCAAAGTTTGGAGTCGAGTGTTTTCAAAAATATCAACGAGCCTGACACATTAAAGTCGATAGGGCAGATGTATAATGCTTTATCCTTGATAAGAGAAGAAATTGCAGGCACAAAAGCACTCCTTCTTAAAATTGAAGATACAAAGGAAATTATAGCAACTCTAGAAGCTGGTAAGAGTTTGGTTGTGCAGCAAATCCAAGCGAATATAGAGTCGCTTGAGAGTAATGTGGAGTTGTTTAATGCATATTTTGGTGAGCTCAGCAAGGTATTCTATGATGAGCGATATATTTTTGACCTCTCTTTTGATTCTGATAAAGAGAAGTGCGAGTTTGATATAATATGCGTGACCCCAAACTCCACGGGCGGAAAAAAGAAAGGTGAGTTAAGTGCGTTTGATCTGGCTTACATTATGTTTGTAAATGAGGTTAGAATAAAACGTCCTACTTTTGTTGTTCACGACAGTATTGAAGATGTTGATGTGAATCAAGTTTTCGATATTTTCCAGGCAGCCAACAAACTCAATGGGCAGTACATCGTCGCAGTTCTTAGTGATAAAATCTCGGATGAGAGATTTAGTGTGTTCAAAAGAGATTCGGTAATATTAGAGCTTTCCGAAAGCGACAAGTTTTTCAAAATATAATCAGCAGGATTGAATGACTGATAGTTCATTCAATCCGCACTGTTTCTTTAATGTTTGAAAGGAGCGTTATGGCCTAATAATCATAGGCTGATGTTTCCTTTGAGTAGTTGTATCTGATTTGTTAGTCACGCAGCAGGAAACCAATGAGGTATGTCACTACTTAAAGACCATATTCTGTATGTATATCCAGGAGGGACTTGAAGGTTGGAGGTTTTGCTTTGTCTACCTCGATCCAAAGCCCGCTATCTAACGATTCTGTGGAAAAAGCCATCCAGGATTTTCACGCTAGAAAAGTACGTGATTGAGGTTGAAATTTTTACTTTGAATCGAGGGTTTCGAGCTCATATTTCGCGTAGCAGCACGCAAAAATTACGTTTCCAGTAGTCAGTACTTGGGCAGTCTGGAACGACCGGTTTTTTTCAATAGAATCGACTCAAGGACGCCGTTCTAAAAATCTGATCTCGCCAAACTAAGTATCATCTCTTATTGTTTGATGAGGTACCTTGAAAAATGCTCAATACCTTATTTTGCAAGAGCGATGTCAGTAGCTTGGATGCGCATTAATGGTCGGCCAAGTAATTTTGCGAGAAATAGCTCAAGGCGCACCCAGCTCGAAGTTTTGGCTGCTGGTGACTCAACTAGCAAAACGGCATGTGACAATAATAGTGCGCGTATAACATGCAACTGCTCCCAGCGTGAGCCAGTGTCTTGAAGGCAGTGGATAAATGGAATGCAAACGTCTCGCAAGTGCTCATCCAGCATTCGAAGGGTGTCTGTTGTTACCACACCGTCGCGACGTGAGTAGCTGACGAAGAGCTTCATTTTATAATGCTCAAGTGGTACAAACCCCATATTGAAAAATCAATAATTATGAGCATTCCGTAGAGCCACATGGAATGATTTAATCCAGCTGAGAGAATACGCTTATATAGTGGGGCCTTTACCCTCGATGACTCAATAACTCTCGCTGAAAGCGAGATAATTAGTTTTGGTGAGTGTTCCGATGCAAGTCGTTCGCGAATTGCATCCATCATTCCACGCAATTTAACCTGGTAGAAATATCCAGTGGCGTCTAAAAACCAAAAACACAAAGGAATTATCAGGCCAGTAACAAATATCGATTGATCAAGCTTGTCTGATGTGAATTTGATAATAAATGCCAAAACAACAAACAGTGTTGTGACGCAGAATTTCTTTATCTCAAAACAAAAGCTGCTGATTTGCGATACTGCTCCATGTAATTGATCGAGAAGCTTCCAGTCTAGTTCGTCATTCAAACTCTTAATATAGGGGCTATTCGGTATTTTCATGTTTTCTCTGCTTGCCTGCTTTTTAGTTTCGTTGCGGCTAGATGACTGAAATTGGCCTAAGGTTTGGTTGTAGCTAATGCCATCAATAACCGCCTTTGGCCTAAAGCTTCCACCTATTAGACAATAGCCGGTTTCGCTAATTTAGATCAATCATTGATTTAGTACGGATTTCATGAAATATGGACTGAAGTTCTTGAGCTTTTTTTCCATAATGTGCTTCGCGGTGGTGTGCGGGGCATAAGCAGACGACGTTATCAATTACATCAGCGCCACCCTGGGACAACTGAACGATATGGTGGACTTCACAATACGGGCTGCCACTTAAATTTATAAAACTATCATTTGTACACGTCGTTATCTCGCATGTATTGGAAGCCCTTACCTTGGCAATAGCGACAACCAGAGGGTTTCTGTCATATAACGTAGTGCGGCCTACACGGATTTTTGGTTTGTTGTCGTTTACAGCCATAGGGTGTTTGAGCTGCTGGTTATATGCCGTCATCAATTTTTCGAGGCTATAACTGGTCAGCTTTTCTACTTCAGCACCAAATACCTGTGACTCTGCGACTTCATCCACAAGAGAATTAGTAAGTTTTTCCGGAATTGCTTCCCAAATCCTAGAGAACTCACTTTTTATTTTTTTTCCGTTAAGAGCTTGTGTTTTTATATCAAAAAAGCCCTGCCATACCGCACGATCGGTTTGTCCAGCTCCAGACATTCCCTGGCGCTCATCACGAGGGTCTAGGTTTCGAAAGTTCATAACTTTGTTGTATACGGATCCTGCAGAGCGGCCTGTTATATCTGATACTCGCCCCACAGGAGAATCAGGTAGTTGAGACACTTTTTCGCCGTAGGTTTCATTATAAGCCCAAAGGCCTGCAATGGATTCATCTCGACTCCAGTTTTGTCCTGCTCTCAACCACATTTTATTAAGTCGATCTTCCTCTGCGGAAGTTAGTTTGAAATTCGTTCCGGCCGGTTGCTTTAGAATATGCATGTTCTTTAGATGGGGGTCTTCAAGTAACCAGTCCCGCTTCAATACTTCTTTAGATTTTGCTACGCGAGCAATTTTCAACCACACACGGAGTTGCTCTGTGTTTCTTGTCTTATCTAGCCAATACTGCTCGGATTCTGGTTCCCCATGTATTAATGAGACATTGGATATCACTTCGGCTGACGCAATGACCCCTGCTTGACCAGCACTTTCACCTTTGCCTTGTGAACGCCAAAGAAAAACGGTATCACCAGAACGAATAATCTTCGTGTGCTGCTTAACTAGCCAGGTGATTGCACCAGGGCTGGAATCAAGGTAGCCCTCCATATCGAAGGTTGCGGGATTGCCCTGAAAAATCCAAGCCGTCATGAAAGAAACCCACGTTAAAGATCGGGACGACATGATGCCAAAGTGCATTAGTGTTGACGAATAAAATCCAGCGAATCAAAAAAACCAATAGCTTATATCTCTCAGGGTTTTGCAGTCCCCCCTTTTGACCGTCCACTATTCCAAACCTGCGCAAAACCCACCCTGCAGGCCACGGTTTACCGTTTGCCTACGCACGAATCGCAGTACATTTTGCCATCATGCAGAATTGTATTTTCCCTTTATTTACAATGGTCTATGAGATTTTACGAGGCAGCATTGGGTACTAGGGAGCTAACTTGCGACATTCATCAGAGCAGCCAAAAATGTACTGTCACTGATTGGACGGACTGGGAAGGTGCTTTTGCATTGGGCGAAATCGTTATGAACTGCTTGCTTGAAATTTGCTACAGCAAAGCCTTTTTAAAATATATCTACTTGATTTATAAGGATTTATTAATTTTATAGATCCCATCCATCATAGGGGCCACGCTAAAGCGTCTGGACACCGCAGAGCCTGTGTTTACGTGGGGTGTAGCTGAATTCTGTACCATTTTGCTCTACGTGTTTTAAGCGTGTTTTAGGGGGTTTTCAGGCGTTTTTCAAGGCTCGGTGGTACGATGTACCACTTTGAAACTGACGCGTACCACTTTCTCATGGCAACTATCAGGGCAAGATAACTGGCAAGTGGGGTTGTGACCTACACTGCCCAGATCCGCATCAAACGCGACGGTGTGCAAGTCTACCAAGAGAGCCAAACCTTTGCCCGTAAACAGGCCGCCCAAGCGCGTGAAGCAGAATTAAATCAACCAGGCGCCATCGAGCGCGCAAACCGCGTGGGCGCTACAGTCAAAGAAATGATTGAGCGCTACGTGCTCGAAATGGAAAAAGCCCGCGCACTGGGAAAAACCAAGCTGGCCACGCTCAAAGCGATCAGCGAATCCTACTTGGGCCAGATACTGGTCGAGTATGCGGTCTGGCGAATGGGACCTGAAGGCGGCGGTGTTCTGCCGCAGACAGCCGGTAATGATTTAGCACACTTGGGCGCCGTTCTATCCATCGCTCGCCCTGCATGGGGCTATCAGGTGGATGCTCACGCGATGGGTGATGCCCGCAAGCTGCTGACACACTTCCAAGGCATCCTTGCCTACCGCCCCAGCTCAATCAACATGCTCAAGATGACCGCCTTCGCGTTGTTCTCGACGCGCCGCCAAGAAGAGATCACCCGAATCAAGTGGGCTGATCTGGACGAAGAGGGCAACCGTGTCCTGGTCCGGGATATGAAAAATCCCGGGCAAAAACTTGGCAACGACGTGTGGTGCCATTTGCCGCCCGAAGCAATGGCCATCATTCAGACAATGCCCAAGGCAGTAGAGGAAATATTCCCGTACAACGCCGAGTCCATATCCGTATCCTGGACACGCGCCTGCAAGTTCTTGGGGATCGAGGATCTGCACTTTCATGACCTGAGGCACGAAGGCGTCAGCCGACTGTTTGAAATGGACTGGGACATTCCGAGGGTGGCCAGCGTATCGGGGCACCGGGACTGGAACTCCATGCGCCGTCGGCTGGGTATGGAGTGGACTTCCCGTTTGATAACTATGAACGGATGGCCGACTTCATGCGCCGCTGTAAAGGCAAGGTGATGGTCAGCATTAACGATCACCCGGATATACGGCGAGTATTTGAGGGCTTTCACTTTGAGACCGTGGATATTCGGTACAGCACCGCGAATCAACGGCAGGGGAAGGCTGAGGTTAGCAGTGAGTTGGTGATTATGAATTGGGAGCTAGAGGCGCTGGGGATGTTGTTTTAATGTGCGGGTGGCGTGGTTATGAGTCAGTACCCGCTACGTGAATCATCAGAGGCCGTATTTCAGCTCACGTTACAGGTGAGTTGAAATAGGTGTTTATCGTCGCTGAAACACTTACCTGCCAATGCCTCGATGCTAGACAGTTGGGTGCTGCTAAGGTTGTAGCCCTCATCACCTCGCTGTGGTGATGACCAGTTCATGATTTTGGCTAGTTGGGCTTCGCAGTCATTTGGCAGAACAACTTCAAAATCTAGAAATTCGTTCTCTTTATCGAATGCTTCGACGATAAATTTCATGGATCTACCTCTTTGTTTTTATCAGCATCTTTAGTTTGTCCTTACTGGCACTCACGTATCAGTACCCGCTTAAGTGCCGAAGCCACCCACATGTGGTTCATTCTGGAAAGCTTACCCGCCTTGCCGCAAAAGGCGTTCAGCAAAGAAGGGGATCAGTGGGTCAGAGGCTTACAATCGAGGATGCCGGGGCCGTGATCGCATCCAAACGCCAGGAGGGCATCTCCGCGGATAGACCGGGCGGTCCCGCGATCGATGGGCGTGCAGACTTCAGGGGCAGCCTTGGTATTTCGGCTTGAGCGTGGGATTGATCCGCAGGGGATCGTCCGCCGCCCATTCCCATTGGCTGTCCAACTCCTGAGCCACACAGTCAACACTCAGGCCGGGAAGCAGGGTGCAATACGTTTGTCTGGGCACGTAATGCAGGGTGGGATTGTCGAGGGGGCGATCAGCGCGGGTGACGAATGCCAAGGCGTCTTCAATGCCGGTAACGTTAACGACGTTGGCTTCACCGGCCTGTTCGAATTTCAAGAGAAATGTCACTACAGCGTTCCTTGTCTAGCGGAACCTCGCTACGAGGCGCCATGTTAATGACACCTCGTAGCGTAGTCTCTTAGCGGAAGGTCTGTAGTGTTCGGGTCGGCATTTCTGTGAGAACGGTTGACCCGGTGCTTTAGCTGCCTTTTGCCGTAACGATGCTGGCCACCAGCCGGGGCTGGCAATTGAGGTAAGCCGAGGACTGCAGCCAGCGTTTATCGGGGTACCAGGCGAACATGAACTGTCCGTCCTTGAGTTTGTCTACCACTTTACGCGCCACCTGTGGGCGAACCGCCGGGCAGCCCTGGCTCCGGCCGATGCGCCCTTGGCGCTCGCTCCAAAGTGGATTCACGTAGCTGGCGGCATGAATCACAATCGCCCGGTCGCGTGCCCGGTCGTTGATGCCGGGCTCAAGGCCATCCATGCGCAACGAGTAGCCATGGGTGCCTTTGTAGCTTTCCTGGGTGCGGAACAAGCCCAGGCTGGACTGGTAGCTGCCTTCGTCATTGGAAAATTGGGTGGCGAAGTTTTCCCCGGAGTTTTGCCCGTGGGCCACCAGGTCACGCAATACCAAGCGTCTGCTTTGCAGGTCGAAGATCCACAGCCGGCGCGCTGTAGAAGGCTGCGAGTAGTCAATCACGGCCAGATGGCGTGCCTGACTGGCGCCATTGTTCACGGCGCATTGCATGGCGCTGATGGCACTTTTTAGTGCTTGGGGATTGAGTTCTGGTGCTGCCTGGGCGAGGCTGTTGAACAGTACCGGTGTAGAGGGGCTGGCGGCGAACGCAGGGCTGCAAAGCGTGCCCACGGTCGCGGCGGCCAGACAAAGCCGTCGCAGGAAAGTCAGCATAGGTTGAGAATTCTCACTGATGTATTGGCTCCAGATGCCCCGTCCAGACAGCTATTTGCCTGTGTAAAGCCGACGGGTGTTACGGTTATCCATCAACCATGATGGCCATGGATTGGAGTAAAGCAGTTGATCAAAAAACACGCATGTTACTTGAGCATTGCTTTGCTCGCAGCGCCATTGGTCGTTCTGGCCGATGAGGTGCCTGTGGACCCCGCGACGATGATTCAGGTTGCGCTCACAGATTTGCCCCGCGAATGCCCCACGCTGGCCCCGCGGATCAAGCCCGCCGACCAGCAATGGCTGCAGGCGTTTTATCAAACTCAGCAGTATCAGCCGCTGTGGTCAGTGGACGGCCGTCTGGCCGCGTTGCAGACCGAACTGCCCACGCTGGCCGACGATGGGCTGGCCCCGGCGCATTACCCGTTGCCTAAAGAGCAGGGGGTGTGCGCTGACATCGACACCAGTTTTCAATACCTGCAAGCCTTGCAGGACCTGCATTTCGGTCGTCTGAACCCATCACGTTTCGAGCCTGTATGGCACTCCGGCGATGAAGCGCCGGACCGACAGGCCGAGATTCTGGCGATTGCCGGGCCGGGGTTGCAGGACATACGCAGCGCGTTCGACAAGGCGCGCCCTGCGCTGGAGCGTTACCAGAACCTGCGCAAAGTCTATGCCCGCGAACGCGTGCGGCCGCTGCCTCACTGGCCTGTAGTGGGGCAGGGGCAATTGCTCAAACCTGGCATGCAGGACCCGCGGGTGCCCGTGCTGGCTGAGCGCATGCTGAGCGAGGGTTATCTTGATCACCTGCCCAAGCCCACAAACACGACCTACGGCCCGGAACTGGCCGCCGCCGTGAAGAGCTTTCAGCTGGATCATTCACTGCAAGCCGATGGTGTCATCGGGCCGGGTACGCTGAAAGAGATGAACGTCAGTGCGCAGGCGCGCCGGGATCAATTGCGCATCAACCTGGAGCGATTTCGCTGGATGGCGCAGGACTTCGAACCCACCAGCCTGCTGGTCAACGTGCCGGCCGCGTTGCTGATGGTCTATCAAAATGGTGTGCCGGTCTGGCAAACCCGCACGCAAGTGGGCAGGCCGGACCGGCAAACACCACTGCTCAAATCCCGCGTCACCCGTTTGACCCTCAACCCCACCTGGACCATCCCGCCGACCATTTTCAAGCAAGACAAACTGCCGCAAATTCGCCGCGATCAGTCGTACCTCGCGCGTCATGACCTGCAAGTGCTCGACAGCAGCGGTCGGCAGCTTTCACCACAAGAGGTGAACTGGGAGCGTCCGGGCAACATCCTCTTGCGCCAGGGCGCAGGTCCGCGCAATCCGTTGGGCAAGATCGTGGTGCGTTTCCCCAACCCGTTTGCCGTGTATTTGCACGACACCCCAAGCCAGGCGCTGTTCAGCAAAGCACCGCGGGCCTTCAGTTCTGGGTGTGTAAGGGTGGAGTCGGCCTTCGAACTGCGAGACTGGCTGGTCAATCCTGCCGAAAAAGCTCGCACTGAAGAATTGCTCAGCACGGGGCGCACCCATGAGTTCCGGCTGGAACAGCCGATGCCGATCTTGATGACGTACTGGACGGCCCAGGCCGACAAAGACGGCAAGATCACGTATGCGCCGGATGTTTACGATCACGATCCTGGGTTGATCGCGGCACTGGCGAGCAAGTCAAAAGCCGACTGAAATCGCCTGCAGGGTTCAATAAGGGGTGGCATGCACCCCTTTATCGAGGACGGCTCACCCTTGTGACGCCCTGAACGCCCGCTTTACTATGGCCCCCCCCATTTTCCCCAAGAGAGAACCGCATGAACGGCTGGCCGGACACACGCTTCATCGACTTGGCAGGCATTGCCGCCCCCCTGATTCAAGCCCCGATGTTGGGGGCGGGTGCCGACGTGATGATCGGTGTGGCGAAGGCGGGCGGTTTGGGTTCACTGGCCTGTGCCACCCTGGATCTGGCGACGATTCGCAGCGAAGTCGCAGCCTTTCGTGACGCATGCGACAAGCCCTTGAACCTGAACTTTTTCTGCCATGTGACGCCTGTTGCCGATGCCCAACGGGCTCAGCAGTGGAAGACGCTGTTCAAGGGGTACTACGACGAACTCGGCGCCGACTTCGATGCGCCCACACCCGTGTCCAGCCGTGCGCCGTTTGACGACGCCACCTGCGCCCTCGTCGAGCAGTTGCGACCGGAAATCGTCAGCTTCCACTTCGGCTTGCCCGCACCGGCGCTGGTGGCACGGGTCAAGGCATGCGGCGCCAAAATACTGAGCTCCGCCACCACGGTCGAGGAAGCACAGTGGCTCGAACGCCATGGCTGCGACGCGATCATTGCCATGGGGTACGAAGCCGGTGGCCACCGGGCAATGTTTTTGAGCGATGAACTGACCACCCAGATCGGCACGTTCGCCCTGGTGCCGCAGATCGTCGATGCGGTTTCGGTCCCGGTAATCGCCGCCGGGGGCATTGCTGATGCGCGCGGGATAGCAGCAGCGTTTGCCTTGGGGGCGAGCGCGGTGCAGATCGGTACGGCCTACCTGTTTTGCCCGCAAGCCACAGTGACTCACCCCCATCGGCGGGCGTTGCGTGAAGCCACGTCGAGCCAGACCGCGTTGACCAATCTGTTCACTGGGCGGCCTGCGCGCGGCATCGTCAATCGGGTGATGCGCGAGATGGGCCCGATGCATCCTCAGGCCCCGGCCTTTCCACTGGCAGGCGGGGTTCTGTTGCCGCTCAAGGCCAAAACCGAACCCCAGGGCTCGGGGGATTTCATCAACCTGTGGGCCGGTCAGGCATTTACTTTGAGTCCGGGGCGCGCTGCCGACCTGTCGTCCTATGAACTCACGAAAAGACTGATCGACGATTACGCGGCCCGCCGTCCAGTTTGATCAGGCGCTGTGCGGCAGGGCACCGTAGCGGGTTTGCGCCACATGACCTGCGGCGCGAATCAGCAAACCGATCGAACCGAGCACTGGCACACTCACTAGCAACAAACTGTAACGCAGTGACTCAAGGCCAAACGCCGGCTGCAACGCATCACTGAGCAACCCGGCCAGCAGCGGGCCGGCGCCAATACCCAGCAAGGTCGACACAATGGTCTGCAAGGCCATGGCCGTGCCGCGTCGGCTGGCGGGCACCAGTTGCGTCACCAGGTTGTATGACGGCGCCACCCACCACACGGCAAAAAAACTGTAAAGCGCGCACCACAGCATGGCCCCGGGGACCGGCAGGCTCCCCAGTTGCACCAACACGGTGTCGGGCCACAACAAATACGCCACCAACGCCGCCAGCGCCGCGACGTGCCCGATGATCGGGATGCTCACTTGCCAGTGCGGGTTGCGTGGCGTCAGGCGGTCACTCAGCCAACCGCTGAACAGCGCGCCGATGCCCGCGACACCGCCACCAATCACACCGGCCAACAACCCCGCATGTTGCAGCGACAAACCATGGGAGCGCACCAGAAAACTGGTGTTCCACATGCCAATGGCGTACGCACTCAGGGTGCACAAACCGCCCGCCAGGATCAGGCAGCGGTAGGCGGGAATGGCCCATAATGCGCGTGCTTCCCCGCCTAAACTTTGCAACGGATGAGCGGCGTGCACACCGGCCAGGTCCCAGCGCCCGCGAGCCGGGTCTTTGACCACAAACGCCAGCACGGTTGAGAACAGCAGCGCTGGCAGGCCAATGGCGATAAACGCGGTGCGCCACCCATAGTGTTCAACCACCCACGCGCCCAAACTGAGCCCGATCACCGCCGAAAAGGTTGGCGCCGCGGTAAAACAGCTGATCGCAAAGGAGCGGCGGTGGGGCGGGTAGAGGTCGGCAATGATCGACATGGATGCGGACGTGGTGGGTGACTCGCTCACCGCTACCGCCATGCGCGCCAGTGCCAGCATCCAGAAGCTCACCGCCAGCCCGCAGGCCATGGTTGCGATCGCCCACAACAGACACGCCACGGCCAGCAGGCGGGTGCGCGACATGCGATCGGCCAGACGCCCGGCGGGCAGGCCGAGCAGGGCATACACACCGGCAAACGCCAGGCCCGATATCAGGCCCAGCGCGGTGTCACCCACGCCGAACTCGCGTTTGACCGGTTCAATCATGACCGCCAGAATCTGCCGCCCGACAAAGTTGTCAGCGAAGATGGCGGCCAGTAATAACAGCAGGCCATGGCTGCGCCAGCCGACATGGGCGTTGGGCATTGTCGATTCTCTGTCCGCTGAACACACCGTAAGCGCCGGCAACCCCTGAAGGGCTCAGGCGCGTTGACGGGCCAGGGTCATGGCCGTGTCTTCGATCATGTCCTCCTGACCGCCGACCATGCCGCGACGCCCCATTTCCACCAGAATCTTCCGGGCAGGCACGCCATATTTTTTCTCGGCGCGTTTGGCGAACAGCAAAAACGACCCATACACCCCGGCATAACCCATGGTCAGCGCGTCGCGGTCGCTGCGAATCGGGAAGTCCATGATCGGCACCACCAAGTCTTCGGCCACGTCCTGTATGCCAAACACGCTGACGCCGGTCTCGATGCCCATGCGGTCACACACCGCCACCAGAATTTCCATGGGCGTATTGCCTGCGCCTGCGCCAAGCCCGGCCGCCGCTGCGTCAATCCGCGTGGCGCCGGCGGCGATGGCAGCGATGGAATTGGACACCCCCATCGACAAATTGTGGTGGCCATGAAAGCCGATCTCGGTGTCCGGGTGCAGGGCGGCGCGCAAGGCACTCACGCGGGCACTGATGTCGTGGGGCAGCATGTAACCGGCAGAGTCAGTGAGGTACACGCAATTGGCGCCAAAGCTTTCCATCAGCTTGCCTTGCTTGACCAACCCTTCAGGGCTGTTCATGTGCGCCATCATCAGGAACCCGACGGTGTCCATGCCCAGTTTGCGGGCATAGGCAATGTGCTGTTCCGACACGTCGGCTTCGGTGCAATGAGTCGCGACCCGAATCGTGTTAACCCCCAGCTCATGGGCCATTTGCAAGTGGTCCACGGTGCCGATGCCGGGCAGCAACAGCGCCGAGACCCTGGCGTTTTTCATCATCGGGATCACGGCCGACAGGTACTGCTCATCGGTGTGGGCCGGGAAGCCATAGTTGACCGAACTGCCGCCCAGGCCGTCGCCGTGGGTCACTTCAATCAGCGGCACCCCCGCAGCGTCGAGGCCGCAGGCAATGTCTTTCATCTGTTGCAGGCTGATCTGATGACGCTTGGGGTGCATGCCGTCGCGCAGGCACATGTCATGCACGGTGATTTTTTTGCCGCGAAGGTCCATGGTCGGCTCCTTAAACGAGGGCGGGTTGCGGGGCGTGGGCGTGCAGTTGCAGGTCGCCCTTGAGGAGTTGCTCGGCAAACATCTCTGCGGTTCGCGCCGCCGCTGCCGTCATGATGTCGAGGTTGCCAGCGTACGTGGGCAAGAAGTCGCCCAAGCCTTCGACCTCCATAAAGATCGACACCCGGTTGCCGTCAAACACCGGCCCGTTGACCAGTTTGTAACCCGGTACGTACTGCTGCACCTGGGTAATCATCTGGGCAATGGCCTGGCTGATCGCGGCCTGGTCCGGTTCGGTCTCGGTCAGGCAATGCACCGTGTCGCGCATGATCAGCGGGGGCTCGGCCGGGTTGACGATGATGATGGCCTTGCCTTTTTTGGCGCCGCCCACCTGCTCGATGGCGCGGGCGGTGGTGCGGGTAAATTCGTCAATGTTTTTGCGCGTGCCGGGGCCTACGGACTTGGAGGCCGCCGTGGCGACAATTTCGGCATAGGCCACGGGCTGGACGCTGGACACCGCTGCCACCAGCGGGATCGTCGCTTGCCCGCCGCAGGTCACCATGTTGACGTTCATCGCGCCGCGTTCGAGGTTGGCCGCCAGGTTGACCGGCGGCACGCAGTAGGGGCCGATGGCGGCCGGGGTGAGGTCGATCATCAGCACGCCCAGCTCATTGAGCTTGCGGCTGTTTTCGGCATGCACGTAGGCCGAGGTCGCATCGAAAGCAATCTGGATGTTGTCGCTCAGCACATGGGGCAACAGGCCATCCACGCCGTCACTGGTGGTGTTGAGCCCCATGTCCCGGGCCCGCACCAACCCCTCGGACGTGGCGTCGATGCCCACCATCCACACCGGTTCCAACACCTCGCTGCGCAACAGTTTGTAAAGCAGGTCGGTGCCGATGTTGCCGGGCCCGATCAGGGCGCATTTGATCTTTTTGGTCATCATTGAGCTCTCGATCACAGGTTCAGGACACAAAACGCAGGCGGGCGCTGCCCAGCCCGCTGAGGGTCAGGCTGACGTCATCCCCCGGCAGCACGGGCACCAGCGGTGCCAGGGCGCCGGAAAGAATGATTTCGCCTTTGCGAAACGGGATGTCGAACTGACCCAGCGTATTGGCCAGCCACGCCACGGCTTCACAGGGATGGCCCTGAACCGCAGACCCCAGGCCCTGGCCTGCGGGCTGACCGTTTTTGCGCAAGTTCAATTGCACCTTGGCCAAGTCCAGCTCCCGGGGGTTAATGCGTTCATCCCCCAGCGCGAAGACCCCGCACGACGCGTTGTCGGCCACGGTGTCCTGAATGCGGATGTTCCAGTCGACAATGCGTGAATCGACGATTTCAAAGCACGGCGCGACCCAGTGCGTGGCGGCCATTACGTCATCAGCGGTGATGCCCGGCCCGTGCAGGTCTTGCCCGAGCATGAAGGCAATTTCGCCTTCGGCCCGGGGTTGCACTAACCGGTGGGTTTCAAAACTCACGTCACTGTCATTACCGACCTGCATGCGATCGGTCAAAAAGCCGAAATCGGGTTGATGCACGTCGAGCATCTCTTGCACCGCGCGGCTGGTTACCCCGATTTTCTTGCCGACAACCTGTTCGCCCAAGGCTTGGCGGCGCTGCAAGAAGCGCAGGGAGATGTGGTAAGCCGTTTCCAGCGTCAGGTCCGGGTAGCGTTGCGTCAACGGCGCCACGCTGCGGCGTTCGCGCAGGGCGTGAAACAACTCATCGCCCAGCGCTTCAATCAGTTTGCTGTCCATAAATGTTCTCTCTGGGCCCGTTGTCGCGGCCTGTACACCCGATGACCTGGGCAGGGGGGGCGGGCTCAGCCCGGCCACACGCTCGATTCGGCGCCGCCGTCCACTTCAAGGATTTTCCCGGTGACCCAGCGCGAGGCCGGGGAGGCGAGGTACAGCGCAGCGGCGGCAATGTCGTCAGGTTCGCCGAGGCTGTGCAGCGGGGTGGCCTTGATCATGCTTTCGCGCATGGGCACTGGCAGCACGCGGTTCAGGGCATCGGTGAGGATTGGCCCCGGTGCAATCGCGTTGACCCGCACCTGCGGCGCGAAATCCTGTGCCAGCAAGCGCGTCATATGGCTCAGGGCGGCTTTGGCGGTGCCATAGGCGCTGAACTGGGTTTGCGCGTAACGGGCAGCACCGGAGGTGATGTTGATGATGTTGCCGCCGCCCGCGTCGCGCATGTGCGGCACGCACAGCTGAGTCAAGTGGTACGCCGAGGACACGTTGAAACGCATGATCTCTTCGAAGCGCTCAACGGTCAGGGTCAACGGGTCATTGGGGCCGGCGCCTCCGGCGTTGTTGACCAGATGGGTGATGCGGCCCATGTGCTCGCGCGCCTGGGTGATCAGGGCGGCGCGTTGTTCGGCGTCATTCACGTCGCACTGCACGGCCAGGGCGCGTCGCCCCAGGTCGCGCACGGCGTCGGCCACGGCTTCGACATCGCTCAGGGTGCGAGCCGCCAGTACCACGTCGGCACCTGCCTGGGCATAGGCCAGCGCAATGGCGCGGCCGATACCACGCCCGCCGCCGGTGATGACGGCCACGCTGCCAGTGAGGGTAAAGCGTTGAATGATGTCCATGAATATCCCTTGTTTTTGTTATCCGAAGGCCTGTGCATTCTGCACACGACTCAGCGTGGCGCCCACAGGTCGGGCAGGCCGGGATCGCTGGCGGCAATCAGGCGCTTGAGCAGCACCTTCAGGGCTTGCGCGTCGCCGGGGCCGAGTTTGGCCGACAGGTTTTCTTCGACCGCCTTGGCCAGCGCCAATTGTTGCAACGAGGTCTCGCGGCCCGTGGCGGTCAGCACATAACGCGGCGCCTGGTGACTGCCCTCGACGGCCACCAGGTTTTGTTTCTCCAGAAAACGCATGCTGGCGGCCGTCACGACGTGGCCGGTGTAGCTGACGAAGGTGTTGATCTCCGACAGGCTCAGGTTGTCGCGGATGCACAGCACCGAGAGGATGAAAAACGCGTGCTCGTCCAGTTGCTGATTGCTCAGCAAGCGGTGCAGCGCATCCAGCAATTGGTAGTGCGCACGGCCGAGCAAGTACCCGAGCAAATCTTCGGTGTAGCTGCACTCGGGGGGCGGCGGGGTGGTGGCCAGGCGCAGTTCACTGCGCGGTTTGCGCGTCGCCAGCGCGTACTGCCCGCTCTGGAACGCCAGCGGTGCGCGGTCGCTGTGATCGAAGGCGAGCACTTCACCGACAAAAATCACGTGGTCGCCGCCTTCGTACTGGAACGCGGTGCGGCACTGAAAACGTGCGGTGCAGTCCTGTAACAGCGGTGCCTCGCTGATGCCGTTGTCGAGCTGGATTTCCGCGAACTTGTTCTCGCCCTGCATGGCAAAACGACCTGACAGCGGCTCCTGCTCGGTGGAGAGCACGTGCACATTCCAGTGTTTGCCGCTGGTAAAGACCGGCAGGCTGCGCGCGGTCTTGGCCAGGCTCCACAACACCAATGGCGGGTTGAGCGAGACTGAGTTGAAGCTGTTGGCGGTAATACCGATGGGCGAGCCGTCTTGGGCCTGGGTGGTGATGATCGTCACCCCGGTGGTGAACGTGCCCAGCGCCGTGCGGAATGCCTGCGGGTCGAAGCTGCTTTGCATTGCCATGACGAACCTCATGGATTGAATTTTCGTACGTGCAGTATTCGCCGCCAGGCCACGGGCTACATCGTCTCAACGGACTAACGAAGGCGGCCGATTATCGTCCGATCGGACGAGGCGTCGGGCGCCCCGATTGGCTAGTTTCCGAGGCATTGACCCACCCGCAGCCTCTTTCACAGGACTCGCCCATGACGTGCACTCAGATCACTCCCGAGCAACTGCCGCAGGTGCTACAGGCACAAAAATCCGCGTTTGTCGCCCATGGCCCGGTCAGCGCCCAACAGCGTCGCGAACGCCTGCAACGGGTGATCGAGTTGCTGGTGCGTTATCAGCAGCCGCTGGTGGACGCCATGGACGCGGACTTTGGCGGGCGCCCGCAAGGGTTCTCGCTGATGAACGACGTGATCGGTTCGCTGGCCTCCCTCAAATACGCCCGCGACCACCTTGAGCACTGGATGCAAGACGAGCCGCGCGAGGTGTTTTCACCCTATGACCAGTTGGGCGCCAAGGCGTGGGTCATGCACCAGCCCAAGGGCAGCGTCGGCATCATCGGCACTTGGAATGCGCCACTCTTTACCTTGCTCAGCCCGTTGGCGTGTGTGCTGGCGGCGGGTAATCGGGCCATTCTCAAACCGTCCGAGGTGGTGCCGCGCACCG
This sequence comes from Pseudomonas lundensis, assembly GCF_015377145.2. Classification (NCBI taxonomy): domain Bacteria; kingdom Pseudomonadati; phylum Pseudomonadota; class Gammaproteobacteria; order Pseudomonadales; family Pseudomonadaceae; genus Pseudomonas; species Pseudomonas lundensis. Next base: position 2,726,902 of record NZ_CP062158.2, on the reverse strand, counting down.
CCGCCGTGGTGGCGCAAGCGTTTGCCGAGCTGTTCGATCCCCTTGAAGTGGCGGTGGTCAACGGGGATGCCGAGCTGGCGCAGGTCTTCACCTCGCAGCCGTTCGATCATCTGGTGTTCACCGGCAGTACGGCTGTGGCGCGCTCGGTGATGCGCAACGCAGCCTTGAATCTGGTGCCGCTGACGCTGGAGTTGGGCGGTAAATCGCCGGTGATCATCTCGCGTACCGCCGATCTGGCCAAAGCGGCGTTCAGCATTGCCGCCGCCAAGGCCAATAACGGCGGGCAGATTTGCATCAACCCCGATGTGGTGTACGTGCCGCAGGGGCTGCTGGACGATTTTCTGGGAGCGCTGCGCACCGCTTACGGTGAGCTGTTCTCGCGCATCGAAGACAATCCGGACGTGGTGGCGGTGATTAACGCCCGGCACTTGCAGCGGGTCGAAGGCTACGTGCAGGACGCCCGAGATCGCGGCGCCCGCATCGAAAGCTATCCGCAGCCGTTGGCAGTGGATGAGCAGCAGCGCCGACGGCCGTTGCAGGTGGTGGTCAATCCACCCCGCGACAGCCAGATCCTGCACGAAGAAATCTTTGGCCCGGCGCTGGTGGTGCTGCCGTACGCGCAGCTCGACGAGGCGCTGGCCGACATTCACAGCCGTGAGCGGCCATTGGCCTTGTATTACTTCGGCCAAAACGAAGAGGAACAGCGCTACGTGCTGCAACACACCCATTCCGGCGGGGTGACGATCAATGACGTGATGATGCACGCCGCCCTGCACGATGCGCCTTTCGGTGGCATTGGCGCGTCCGGCATGGGGCATTATCACGGCCGCGAGGGTTTTCTCGAATTCAGCCACATGCGCACGGTGTTCAAGGCGCCTGCCCATGATCCGCGTCGCGAGTGGGGCTTGTTGCCGCCCTATGGCGAGCACTTTTTGCCGACGATGCAATCGATGGTCACGGCCGATTGATGGTCGCGCGCTCGGCCCTGAAAACAACAATAAATTCGGAGAATGACTGTGCAAGAGACGCCTGTGCTCACTGACGAACTGCCAACCGCTGTCGGCTGGCCGCGCCGCCACGTACTCAAGGCCGGGGCCGTGGCAGTGGGGGCCGGGTTGCTGGGGCGCTTTGCCCAGGCGGCTGACAGCCCGGCGTTGTCCCAGGCCGATTATGTGCAGATGGACGCCTGGCGCATGGCGCAGGCCGTGCGTCAGGGCGAGGTCAGCCCGCAGGCATTGCTGGCAGCGGCCATGGCCCGTTGCGATGCCGTCAACCCCAGGGTCAAGGCGGTCAACCTGCGCCATGACGACTACGCGCAGGCGTTGCTCAAAGCGCGTGAGGCCAGCGCCACGTCAACCTCCGGCAGCCTGGCCGGGGTGCCGATTCTGATCAAGGACCTCAATACCTACCTGCAAGGCACGCCCACCACCCATGGCTGCCGTCTGTTCAAAGATGCCGCTGCCGCGCCGCATACCAGTACCCTGATTGCCCGTTATCAAGCCGCGGGGGCGGTGCCGTTCGGCAAGACCACCTGCCCGGAGTTCGGCTTGACCACGACCACCGAATCCCTGCTGTGGGGGCAAACCTGCAACCCGTGGAATCTGGCCATGAGTGCCGGGGGGTCCTCCGGCGGTGCGGCCGCAGCCGTGGCGGCCGGGATTGTGCCCGTCGCCCATGCCACGGACGGTGGCGGTTCAATTCGCATCCCGGCCTCTTATTGCGGGCTGGTGGGCCTCAAGCCGGGCCGTTACCGTACGCCCAGCGGCCCCGGCAAGTTCGAAGGCTGGTTCGGGGCCAGCGTCGGCAATGTGGTATCGCGAAATGTGCGGGACATGGCGCTGTTTCTGGATGCCGGGCAGGGCCATGAAGCCGGGAGCCCGTATTGGACCAAACCGCTGGCACGGCCCTACGTGGACGAGTTGCAGGCCGCGCCGGGACGTTTGCGCGTGGGGCTGGTGCGCGAATCGCTGACCGGTGCGCCGCTGGACCCTGAAGTGGCGCGGGTACTCGACGCGACCGCTCAGCGGTTGTCGGCGCTGGGGCACGACGTGGAGCCTGTGCGTTTGCAGGTCGATCCGCGGCAATTGTTTGGAGCCCATGGCGCGGTGATCGGTGACGCGCTGTTGACCTTGGTGCGTGACCGTGAGCAAGCGCTGGGCCGCAGTGCCACGCCTGAGGACCTGGAACGCATTACGCAAGTGGTGTTGGGCAACGCGCAAAAAGTCACGGGCGAAGCGTTGTATCGCGCTCGCCAGTCGTTTGAGTCGATTGGCGGCTACATGGAAGACCAGTTCCGCCAGCTCGACGTGATCCTGTCCCCGGTCACGGCCAACGTCACCCCGAAACTGGGGCTGCTGAGCCTCGACCAGCCTTGGGACAGTTACGCCCACAACGCCATGGGCAGCGCCGGGTTTACCGTGCTGGCCAATGTCAGCGGGCAGCCCGCCATCTCGCTGCCCGTGGGCATGAGTGACACCGGCATGCCGATTGGCATGATGCTCACCGCCCCGATGGGCGGGGAAGATGTGCTGCTGCGCCTGAGTGCGCAGCTGGAACAGGCGCACCCGTGGGCCAAATTGCCGACCCTTTGATCCACCCGCCCGCGTCTTGACATTGACCTGTTACAACGCACTGCGTAGCCTTGCGCGTTCGAGGTTCTTCGCCACGCGAAGCTAAGAAGGGAACGCGGTATGCCGCGGCTGCCCCCGCAACTGTAAACGGTCAATTGCCTTGCAAGGCCACTGCTCCAGGGAGCGGGAAGGCGCAAGGAAAGACGCAGCCCTCCGGCTGCTGTCAGCCGTAAGCCAGGAGACCTGCCTCGTGAGCGTTTTTTACTTCAACCGGGCGGGGTGATCCGGTGGCGAATACGGCCGTGCAGCGTGTGCGGCCTCGTCCCGTATGCCCGCCGCTTTGCCAAAGGGCATCCGATGAAAACACTGGCCAAAACCCCCGTCACCATCGTCACCGGCTTCCTCGGTTCGGGCAAAACCACCTTGCTGCGTCACATGCTGGACAACGCGCAGGGCCGTCGCATTGCCGTTATCGTTAATGAGTTCGGCGAGCTGGGCATTGATGGCGAAATCCTCAAGCAGTGCTCTATCGGGTGTACCGAAGAAGAAGCCAATGGCCGCGTGTATGAACTGGCCAACGGCTGCCTGTGCTGCACCGTTCAGGAAGAGTTCTTCCCGGTGATGCGCGAGTTGGTGGCGCGCCGTGGCGACATCGACCACATCCTGATCGAAACCTCCGGCCTGGCGCTGCCAAAGCCGCTGGTCCAAGCCTTTCAGTGGCCTGAAATCCGCAGCGCCTGCACCGTAGACGCCGTGATTACTGTGGTCGATAGCCCGGCCGTGGCCGCGGGCACCTTTGCCGCGTTCCCGGACCAGGTGGATGCCCAGCGCAAACTCGACCCGAACCTGGACCACGAATCGCCGCTGCATGAGCTGTTCGCCGACCAACTGGCCAGCGCCGACCTGGTCATTCTCAATAAAGCCGACCTGATCAGCCCTGAAGACCTCGCCAAGGTGCGTCTGGAAGTGGCAGAAGAACTGCCGCCTGCGGTCAAAGTCATCGAAGCCAGCAGCGGCCGTTTGCCGCTCGACGTGTTGCTGGGGCTGGGTAACGGCTCGGAAGCGCACATCGACAGCCGCCACAGCCATCACGATCATCACCATGAAGGCGATGACCATGACGACCACGATCACGACGCGTTCGACTCCATCTCCATTGAGCTGCCCCAGGCCGAAGAGCGCGTGCTGCTCGAAGCCCTGACGCAGTTGGTGATCCGCCACGGCATTCTGCGGGTCAAGGGTTTCGCCGCGATTCCGGGCAAACCGATGCGCCTGTTGATTCAGGGTGTGGGCACCCGTTTTGACAAACATTTCGACCGTGCCTGGGCGGCGGATGAAAACCGCGTCACCCGGTTGGTACTGATTGGTCAGGACCTGGACGCCGCGCTGCTGGAATCCACCCTGCGCACTGCGCTGAGCGCTTAAGCCATGCATTTGCTCAGGACCCAGCCCGGTGGCTTTGTATCGGACGACAACATTGCCGACCTGGGGCAAACCCCCGCCGAGCTGGTGATCCTGTGCAGCGGCGACTCCAGCCTGGCTTTGCTGGCCGAAGCGGCGCAGCAATTGCCCGACGATTACCCGAGCCTGCGTCTGGCTAATCCGATGCAGGTTCAGAATCATGCCTCGGTCGACCTGTATGTCGACCAGGTGCTGCAACACGCCAAGGTCATTCTGCTGTCGTTGCATGGCGGGATTGGCTATTGGCGCTATGGCATCGAACAACTGATGCAATTGGCCGAGCGCGGCGTGACCCTGATCCTGGTGCCCGGCGACGATCGTCCCGACCCTGAACTCAGCGCGCTGAGCACCGTGCCGGCCGAACAGGCCGAACGGTTGTGGCACTTTTTGCGTCAGGGCGGGCGGCACAACGCGCTGCAACTGTTCAACTGCCTCGCAGGCCAATGGCTGGGGCGCGCTTACCCCTGGGGCGAGCCGCAGGCCCTGCCGCGTACCGCGATTTATCACCCGGTACACGCCAGCCCGCAGCTCAGCGACTGGCAGGCCCAATGGCAGCCCGATTTTCCCGTGGCCGCGTTGCTGTTTTATCGCTCGCATTTGCAAGCGGCCAACACCGGCTTTGTGGATGTGTTTTGCCAGCGCCTGCAAGCGGCCGGGATCAATCCGTTACCGATTGCCGTGGCCAGCCTCAAGGAACCGGGGTGTCTGGCGGTGGTGCAAGACCTGCTCGATGAGGTGGACGCCGGGGTCATTCTCAACACCACCGGCTTCGCCCAGTCCAGCCCGGAGGCACCGCACGTGCGGCCGTTCCGGCGCAACATCCCGGTGATTCAGGCGATTTGCGCCCAGGACAACGAACCCGGCTGGCGTGACAGTGAACAAGGGCTGGGCCCCCGAGATCTGGCAATGCACATTGCGCTGCCGGAGCTGGACGGGCGCATCATCAGCCGCCCCATCAGCTTCAAGGATCTGGCCTGGCGCAGTGAGCGCAGCCAGTCGGATGTGGTGTGTTATCGCGCTCAGCCCGAGCGCATGGACTTTGTCGCACAACTGGCGCGCCGCTGGGTTGAGCTGGCCCGCGTGCCGAACCCGCACAAGCGCATCGCGTTGATCCTTGCCAATTACCCGACCCGTGACGGGCGCATCGGCAACGGGGTCGGGCTGGACACCCCGGCCGCGGCGTTGAATATCCTGCGGGCTTTGAAGCAACAGGGTTATCCGCTGGACGCCGAACTGCCAGCGTCCGGCACGGCGTTGATTCAAGCGCTGCTGGGCGGCGTGAGCAATGACCTGGAAAGCCTTGACCTGCGCCCTTGCCACCAAAGCCTGGGGCTGGACGAGTACGCCGAGCAGTTCCGTGCGTTGCCGCACGCCAACCAGCAGGCAGTGCTGGCGCGGTGGGGGCGGCCGGAAAATGACCCGATGTTTCGCGACGGCCGGCTGATGATCGCTGGCCTGCGCTTTGGCCTGACTTTTGTCGGCATTCAACCCGCCCGTGGTTATCAGGTGGACGCCAGCGCGGTGTACCACGACCCGGATCTGGTGCCGCCCCATGGCTATCTGGCGTTTTACTTCTGGTTGCGCCACACCTACGGTGCGCATGCCGTGGTGCACGTGGGCAAGCACGGCAATCTGGAGTGGTTGCCGGGCAAAGGCGTGGGGCTGTCTGATGAGTGCTGGCCCGATGCGTTGCTGGGCCCGCTGCCCAATGTCTACCCGTTCATCGTCAACGATCCGGGTGAAGGCGCGCAGGCCAAGCGCCGGACCCAGGCGGTGATTATCGACCACCTCATGCCGCCGTTGACTCGCGCCGAAACCTATGGCCCGCTGCGCGACCTTGAACTGCTGGCGGACGAGTATTACGAAGCGCAGTTGCTGGACCCGCGCCGGGCGCGCGAATTGCAGCGCGACATTCTCAAACTGGTGCGTGAAACCCATATCGACCGCGAACTGGAGCTGGACGAACAGCTCGACAGCGACGCGGATGCGGCCATCTGGCTGCCGCGACTGGACACCTACCTGTGCGACTTGAAAGAGTCGCAAATACGCGACGGGCTGCATATTTTTGGCGAATCGCCCACAGGCCGTTTACGCATTGACACGCTGCTGGCGCTGTTGCGCATCCCCCGGGGCGACGGGCGCGGTGCGCAGTCCAGTGTGCTACGGGCACTGTCCAAGGCTTTCGGTCTGGGTTTTGACCCGCTTGACTGTGCGTTGGCCGAACCCTGGACCGCGCGGCGCCCGGCGCCTCTGTCGGCGGTCAGCGATGCCCTGTGGCGCACGGCCGGCGACACCCGCGAGCGCCTTGAACTGTATGCCGCCGGGCTGATCGAGCAGGCGCTGGACGGCACCTTGTCCTTGCCGCCAGACGATCAATGGGCCGAGGTGCGGAGCATGTTTGACGCCTTGCTGCAGGAGGTTGCACCACGGCTCGACGCCTGCGGCCCCGCCGAGATGCAGGGCTTGCTCGACGCGCTCAACGGCCGCTTCGTGCCTGCCGGGCCCAGCGGGGCGCCGAGTCGCGGACGGCTGGATGTGTTGCCCACCGGGCGCAACTTTTTCTCGGTGGATGTGCGCAATCTGCCGACAACCACGGCGTGGCGCATCGGCTTTCAATCGGCCAACCTGATCCTCGAACGCCACTTGCAGGACCACGGCGATCACCTGCGTCAGCTGGGTTTATCGGTGTGGGGCACGGCCACCATGCGTACTGGCGGTGACGACATCGCTCAAGCCATGGCGCTGATGGGCGTGCGCCCGGTGTGGGCCACCGGCAGTCAGCGCGTCGACGACTTTGAAATCCTCCCGGTGAGCCTGCTGGATCGGCCGCGCGTGGATGTCACGCTGCGGGTGTCGGGGTTCTTCCGCGATGCATTCGCCAACCTCATCCGCCTGTTCGATGCGGCCGTGCAAGCGGTGGCAGCACTGGACGAACCGGATGACCTGAACCCGCTGGCGGCCAGGGTGCGCAACGAGCGTCAACAGCTCGAGCGTGAGGGGCTGAGCCCGGAACTGGCGGCCCGCCAGGCAGGCTGGCGGGTGTTCGGTACCAAGCCCGGCGCTTATGGCGCCGGGGTACAGAACGCCATTGACGGGCGTTTGTGGCAGAGCCGCGATGATCTGGCCGAGGTCTATTTAAATTGGGGCGGGTATGCCTACGGCGAGGCCGATGAAGGCACGGCGGCCCGCGGCCCGTTCGCCCAGCGCCTGAGCCAGTTGCAAGCGGTGGTGCAGAACCAGGACAACCGCGAGCACGACGTACTCGACTCCAACGACTATTACCAATTCCAGGGGGGCATGCTCGCGGCCGTCGAAAGCCTGAGCGGCGGGCAGGTCGCCAGTTACCACGGCGATCATAGCCAGCCGGATCTGCCGAAGATTCGTACCCTGAAGGAAGAACTGAACCGGGTGGTCCGTTCCCGTGCGGCGAATCCGAAGTGGATTGAGGGCGTCAAGCGACATGGCTATAAAGGCGCGTTTGAAATGGCCGCGACCCTGGACAACCTGTTCGCGTTCGACGCCACCACGCACCTGATCGACGACCATCAATATGCCTTGCTGGCCGACGCCTATTTGCTGGACCCGGACACCCGGCAATTTGTGCAGCAACACAACCCCCATGCCTTGCGCGACATGACTGAGCGGCTGCTGGAAGCCCAGCAACGCGGCTTGTGGAGCGAGCCCGGCGAGTACCGGGATGCACTGGAAAACCTGCTGCTGGACATTGAAGAAGACTGATGTGGACACTGACATGACTGATACCCCTCACTTCCCGCTGTCTGCGGTCGTGGGCGCCGAGGACTTGAAACTGGCGCTGTGCCTGACGGCAATCGACCCGAAAATCGGCGGGGTGTTGATTGAAGGCCCGCGCGGCATGGCCAAGTCCACCCTGGCACGCGGGCTGGCGGATGTGCTTGCCAGCGGTCAATTTGTCACCTTGCCACTGGGCGCCACCGAAGAACGGCTGGTGGGCACGCTCGATCTGGACGCGGCTCTGGGGCAGGGCAAGGCGCAGTTTTCGCCGGGCGTACTGGCCAAGGCGGATGGCGGCGTGCTGTACGTCGACGAAGTCAACCTGCTGGCCGACCATCTGGTCGACGTGCTGCTGGACGTGGCCGCCAGTGGCGTCAACGTCGTGGAGCGCGACGGTATTTCCCACCGGCACCCGGCCCGGTTTGTTTTGATAGGCACCATGAACCCTGAAGAGGGTGAGCTGCGTCCGCAATTGCTCGACCGCTTCGGTCTCAACGTCGCCATGAGCGGCCAGCCAGCGCCTGCCGAGCGCGGCGAAATCATTCGTCGGCGTCTGGACTTTGATGCCGATCCACACGGGTTCTGCGCGCACTGGCGCGCCAGTCAGGAGGCCTTGCGCGCGCGTTGTCAGCACGCCCGTGAGTTGCTGGGTGCTATTGCGCTGGATGATGCCTCGCTGACGATCATCACTGAACGCTGCTTTGCAGCGGGCGTGGACGGCCTGCGCGCGGATCTGGTCTGGCTGCGTGCCGCCCGGGCCCATGCCGCGTGGCGTGGCGCCGTCAGTATCGAGGTGCAGGACATCGACGCCGTGGCCGAATTTGCCCTGCGCCACCGTCGTCGCCAGCAGACGCCGCACGCCCCCACGCCGGATCAACCGCCACCGCCCACGCCTTCGCCCACCACGGCGAGCGAAGCCGGGCAGGGGTTGTGGGGGCAATTGCCGGTTCAGCCGCAGACAACCGGCGCGCGTCGTGAAGTGCCGAGCTGGCCAAAAAAGCCTTAGGCATCCGCCCTCGTGCAACCGGGGGGGCGGATGCCAGACCCCGACCGGGAACCCTGGACAGCGGCAAGCAGGGCGCCAGCCGTCCGGCGCCTTGCGGGGCGGTGGATTGGGTCCAGACCTTGCAGCAGGGACGGCCCCGGCAACGCAAGGACCTGGCGTTCAAAACCCGTCGTGGCACCGCGCCCCAGCTGTGGCTGGTGATCGTCGATGCCTCGGCTTCGACCCGGCGTCATCACGCGCTGACGGATGCCAAAGGCTTGCTGGCCGAAGTGTTCGAGGATGCTTATCGGCAACGGGCACGGGTGGCCGTGATGACCGCCAGCGGTTTGAATCCGCAATGGCACGTCAGCGGCATCAAAGCGGCCAAAGGGCTGGAACAGTGGCTGGAAGGCTTGGGCGCGGGGGGCGGTACGCCGTTGCTGGAAGCGGTGGGCGAAGCCAGTGAATGGCTCAACGCCCGGCGGCGGCGCTTCCCGCTGGAGGAGCAACGCGTGTTGTTGCTCACTGACGGTCGGCTCAAGGCATGGCGCACGTCACACGCACTTGAATGCCCTGGTCTGCTGGTCGACATGGAACGTGGACCGATTCGTCTGGGTCGGGCCCGACAAATCGCCAGCGATCTGCACATCGAATACCGGCATCTGGATGAACTTCAAACCCTGTAGCTAAAAACGCGAGGCTGCGATCGGGTGGCCGGGGGTGGCACCCTGTCACAGCCTCGTTGCGCGATACACCGGCATCAGGCGGATTAAGCCGGCATGACCCACGGCTGCAACGCGTAGCCTTCTTCGCTCAACTCGGCGCGGGCTTGTGCCAGCAGGCTGGCGAGCTGTTTGGCGTCGGCGCAGGCACTGCGCGGGATCTGCTTACGGCCAATACGGGTGCTGGTGCGGTCAATCACGGTCAGGCTCAGTTCGCCATGGCCGTCCTGTGCAGCCCAAGCCACGCACTGGAAAGGTTGAAACGCGTGGCCGGCAATCAAAAGTGCTTCGTTGAAACGGAGCGGGGCGTTCATAGGGTCGTCTCTCAAATAGGCCCATCAAGTGATTAACCGTCGGCTGGGCATACCGTGCGGTTGGTTACTTGTACTGATGACCGATGCCCCCACGCAGGTCACACCCATTTGCGTTTTTTTTTAACGGGTTTTCATGGGGCTGATCTGGATCAAGGTTTTGTTGCTGTTCAAAAACAGCGATTCAGGTTGCAGGTCTGTGCCTATGAGTGGGCAAAGTTCCGTTTGATATTAGGGTTATAAGAAAACAGTACAAGCGCCGTTCAAAGGTTGACTACCGTTAGGAGCAATATCCTCAACTTACTGTTTTTACTAATCTTTTAATATTTTGGCGCCAAGGAACAGTCATGCTCGAATTGCCCGTGTCCCGCCGTTTGTTAGTGGTTGATCCTTGTGATGATTGTCATCAGATAGTGCCCGGGCTGCGTCACATTGGCTGGGAAGTGGACAGTTGTGAGCTGGACGCTGTGAATGATCGTTCATGTGATGTTGGTCTTATCCGGTTACAACCTTTTCACCTGGAACGACCCGAAGCGGTCAAAGACATGATCAGTCGCAGCGGCACCGAGTGGATTGCCGTGCTCAGCCCTGACACCTTGCAATTGAAAACCGTCGGCGATTTTGTCTGCGAGTGGTTTTTCGATTTCCATACCCTGCCTTTCGATGTGTCGCGGGTTCAGGTGACCCTGGGCCGGGCGTTTGGCATGGCGCGCCTGCGAGGCCGCAGCACCGACCCGATTGAAAGCGCAGGGCACGAGTTGCTAGGGGAAAGTCGTGCCATCCGAGACTTGCGCAAATTGTTGGGCAAACTGGCTCCCACCGAATCGCCGGTATTGATTCGGGGCGAGAGCGGTACGGGCAAGGAACTGGTGGCCCGGACCCTGCACCGCCAGTCCCAGCGCCACGCCCGGCCTTTTGTCGCGATCAACTGCGGCGCCATTCCGGAACACCTGATCCAGTCGGAGCTGTTTGGTCATGAAAAAGGCGCGTTCACCGGGGCTCATCAACGCAAGATCGGCCGCATAGAGGCCGCCCATGGCGGGACGTTGTTTCTGGATGAAATTGGCGATCTGCCCCTTGAACTCCAGGCAAACTTGCTGCGCTTCTTACAAGAGAAACACATCGAACGCGTGGGCGGCAGCCAGCCGATCCCCGTGGATGTGCGGGTGTTGGCGGCGACCCATGTGGACCTGGAAGCCGCCATCATCAACGGGCGGTTTCGGGAAGATTTGTATTACCGGCTCAACGTGTTGCAGGTGTTCACCGCCCCCTTGCGTGAGCGGCACGGTGACATGGCCATGCTGGCCAACCACTTTGCACGGTTTTACAGCCAGGAAACCGGGCGTCGACCGCGGACTTTCAGCGAGCAAGCACTGGTTGCCATGGGCAATCACGACTGGCCGGGCAATGTGCGTGAACTGGCCAACCGGGTGCGTCGCGGCCTGGTATTGGCCGAAGGCCGTCAGATTGAGCCCTGTGATCTGGGGCTTGAGACCCGACAGGCGCCCAGCCTGGCCATGGGCACACTGGAAGACTACAAGGACCGCGCTGAGCGGCAGGCGTTGTGTGACGTGTTACAGCGCCACAGCAACAACCTCAGCCTGGCAGCCAAAGTGCTGGGTGTGTCGCGACCGACGTTTTACCGTTTGTTACACAAGCATCAAATCCGCTAGGGGCAGGCCCGCCGTGTTCACCCACAGCGGGCCTTTTGCGCACCTGGCGTTAGAAGTAGTACGGGAATTTGAGGCTGAACGTGAAATCCGGCGCATCTTCGGTCAGACCAATCGAGAGGTTGGGCACGATGGTCAGGTTGTCGGTGGCCGCAATGGTCATGCCCACGTTGAAGTAGCCGGCGTTGGCGTCGCTGGTGGTCAGGGTTTGCCAGTCCTGGCCCTTGTATTTGATTTTGCTCTTGCTCTGGATCAGGTCAGACACCGAGAACGACATGCTCATTTTCTCGTTCAGCGCAAAGGCCACGCCCGCACCAATCTGGTAGCTGTCGCCCAGCTTGACGCTGCCGGGTTGTGACTGACCGGCCGTGGAGCCGATGTCACTGAATGAGTCTTCCAGGTTGTAGGTGTAGGAAAGCGAGCCGAACAGCACCGCCGGATCGAAGGTCTTGACCAGCGAAATGCCCGGCGTGATGGACCACACCCCATTCCCGGTGGGCAAACTTTCGGGGTAAATGATGTTGTTGTTCTGCCCGTCGGTGACCAGCTTGATGCCGAAAGGGTCCTTGCCGGTCGGTGCCTTGACCCTGACCGAGAAGACGGCGTCCGGGGTGTTGGGCGATTCGTCGAGGAACTTGTAGGCAACGCCGACGTTAACGTCGCCAATGGTCGGATCGCGGGTGACGGTTTTGTCGGACGCTGCCGACGCATCGCCGCCGTTGGCGCCACCGGACTGGTAGGTTGATTCGCGGTACACCACGGGCACGTTGACATCGAATTGCCAGCGATTGTCGAGGTTGTAGCGTGCCGTCAGGTCCAAGGTCCAGTTATCGGCTTTAATCCGGTCCAGGTTCAGGTTGCCCAGCAGGATGGAGTCCAGGGCCAGAAAGCCGTTGAGGGTTAACTGGCGGGTGTCATAGCGCGAATAGGTGATCCCGGTTTCGACACTGAACTTGCCGCCGCCGAAGAAGCCGCTGGCTTCGTCGTACAGGTTGGTCACACTTTGCGCGGGTTCAGAATCGTCTTTGAGCGACTGACCGTACGAACTGCCGGTGCCGCCTGCAGCGCCGCCGGATTGGGCCACCGTTTGCCCGCGCTTGAGATCGGCCGGGGACTTGACCAAGCGTTTGGGGGCCGGAACCGCCGGTTGTTCTTCTACTTGGCGGACGCGTTGTTCAAGCACCGCCAAGGCTTTTTGTTGTTGATCGTACCGCTGGCGCAGCTCCATTAATTCCTGTTTCAACGTTTCTACATCAACCTCCGAAGCCGCCTGTAGCAGGGTGGAGGGAAGGAGTGCGCTCATACATACAACTGCGCGAAAGGTAAACGATCGATGCATGAAATAAGCCGTCCGGGTAGTCCATTAAGTAGTGGAACAGCCTAGTTCAATATCCTGCCGCACGAAGGGCTTTTAGTTGGTTGAGGTTTGAATTAAGTCCCTCGGTACTGGGCAGTTTATTACCCAGCACCATATTCAATTGAGTCATGTTATTCACGGCATTGCCGCCGCCCAATAACGTGGTGTTCTGTAACACGCCACCTTGAGCGATTTGCTGTAACGAGTTGCCTTGATTGTTGTTGGCAGCTATAGCCATTTGAATGGCTCCATTGTTTATCGCCACACTGACGCTACCTGCCGCGTTGCTTAATGAAACCGGATTAGTGGCCGTCAATACACTGCCTTGTTGAGTGAGCGCCGGTGCTTGACCGGATTGGCTGATGCTGATGTCCACATTGTTGAGCGCGCTGTTGTTATCCCCCGCGGCCCGCACGCTCTGGACGACGCCCTGACCACTGCCCAGGCCGGCACCGCCCAGCACAATGCCGGTGCCGGTGTCGGGCTTGCCTTGTTGCGGGGTGCCTTGTTGGGAATAGGTGGACACATAAAACTGCGGCTTGACCGAGTTTTGCAGGTGCAGGCTGGTACTGGCCCCAATGGTCGCGCCCTGAGCATTGGTCCAGGTGCTGCTCATGACCAGACCGAAACTGATAATGCGACCGGGCATGACAAAACGGCCGCGCAACTCTGACAGTTCCTGATCTTTCAACTCTATGGGTTTAAACGACGTTTCGGCCTGCACGTGCAGGCATGTCGCAAGGCAAGTTAGCGCCAGCCAATAGTGGATGTTCATGTGCTGCTCCCGGGAGCGTCCTGCCCGCCATGGTGAATGAGGTGCCGTTAAAAAAAGTCACTCTGGATAAAGCCGAAGTCCAGCAACTCGGCATCTTTGACCGGGCTGAACGCATCCAGCGTGTTCTTGGCCGAGAGCGGAACCGGAGGGGTGCGCAGCGCATTGGTCTTGTCATAACCGGGACCAATGACGGCAAACACAATACCGTTCCAGCCTTTAACAAAATCTTCCTGGCTGTACCGCTTGTGGCCCAACACGGGGTCGCCGATGTACACCCAGTTGTCTTGAGCCCGTTGCAGTACCACAAAATGCTTGTAGCCCCGTATGTCCAACAGCACGACCACCGGGACATTGATGTCTCGCAGGTTTTGGGCCGGGATGCGATACCCCCGGGCGCGCATGCCGATGCTCTCGATGTAGTGCTTCATGTCCAGCATCGAAAAGCCCTGGGTACGCACCAGGTCTTCGTTGGCATTGACCAGCATGCCTTTGATGACGTGGTCTTCATCCACGTCCAGCCAATAAGCCTGACGCAAAATGGTGGCCAACGCGGCGGCACCGCAGCTGAAATCGGTTTTTTGCTCCACCAGATCGCTGAAGCGACGTTCGCGAATGCTCTGTACCGGCTTGAACACCAGGCTCCCGCCCGGCAACGCCGCAACCGGCATACGGGCCGCCTGCACCTCGCAGGTCAGGCCTAACAACAGGGCGAGCGCGATCCGCAACATGATGAAGTCACCTCACATGAAGAAAGGGCCTCTGCTGTAGAGGCCCTTTAAACCGCCGTGTTACATCGAGGTTTTGCTGATAACCATCGAGTTGTTCTGCTGATTGCCGACCCCGGCCGAGACGTTGGCACCCACGTTACCGGAGGTGTACTTGATCGAGTCGTTGACGGTCGAGTTGTTGCTCACAGGCACACGGGTGGTGGTGGGGTGATGCCAAGGGGTGTGGGTGCTGACCGAGCTCAGGTCATTGACCACCGTCAGGTTATTGGAGGTTTGTACAGTGCCAGCGGCCGCACTGGCCAGGTTGCCACCGGACACGGCGATTGCCAGGTTGTTTTTCTGTTGGTTGAGGTCGCCTGCGGACACGTTCACCCCAATGTTGCCGGAGGTGTTTCGGATGGAGTCGTTGAGCGTGGCGCCGTTTTGCGTGCCGTGGTTATTCACTTTGTTGTAGCTGTTGGTCTGGCTGGCGCTCACGACGGCCGCCGCAGTGCCGAGCACAAAGTTCTGGTCACTGCTGGCAATGGCGGCGGCGTTGTCCTGCTGGTTACCCGAGCCGGACGCTACGTTGACCCCGACGTTGCCGTTGGTGCTTTTCACAGAGTCAGTGACTTTTGCGCTGTTGAGCGTGCCGTTATTGGTGATGTTGTTGTCATGACTGACCTGCACATCAGCGATCACGGCGCTGGCGCCACTCGTGGCTGCCGGTGTCGGGGTGGGGTGGCGATTACTGTCTGCTTGTGCTGCCACAGCCATCAGTGCAGCCAGAGCGAAGACCAGTGGTTTGAGAGCCATTGTTGGTTTCATGATGTTTCTCCATGCTTCATCAGTTATGTGTGTGTTGGCATACGTCATTGCACTTCGCGTAACCCGAGTCACTGCGTGACCCGTACATTCAGGGTGTTAGCCATGCGGTTCCCCACCCCGGCACTCTGGTTGACCTGAACCACTCCGCGGCTGCCGGTGAAGGCCTGATCGCTGGTAACGACCTGGCGGCTGCCCGTGTTGAGTGATCCCGCTCCCGAGTTTGGTTGCAACGCCACGTTTTGCTGGGACAAGGCGTTGTCATCGATACTTTGCGGTCCGGCGCCTACGGCAACCCGCACAGCGTTGACCATCTGGTTGTTGGCACCGGCGGACTGGTTGACCCCCAGCAGGCCGCTGCCCTGGCTGAAGGAGTCGCCGCCAATGCTGGCCCGAGCGTTCATCGCGGGGTCTGCCTGACCTGTGAGTTGTTGCGTGACCCCGGCCGTGGACTGGGCCTGATTGCCAATGGCAATGGCGCGGCTGTTGACTTGCTGCTGCCGAGTGCCTGAAGCCTGATTGATCATCAGGTTGCCGGTGTAATGGGCACCCGAGGCATTGATCTCGGCCTGATTGTTGTCAGCCAGCACCGGTGCAGCGACCAGCACGGTCAAGAGCAGCGCGAGGTTGTTCATGTCATTGCCCGCCCAGCGAGGTGAGCGGGCGCATGCCTTGCTCAACACTGCGGTTGATCTGGCCGCCGAGTGAGCCCAGCGAGCCACCGCCGCTGCCGCCCCCTGCACGTGCAGTGCTGGTCAAACCGGGCATGCCGCTGTTTTGATTCAGCAGGCCCGGCACGCTGCCAGTGCCGGTGTTGATGACGCGGGTGATGCTGGAACCGGTGCTGACGCGAGCAAAGTCCCCATCCCCCAGTTCGCCGTGGGTGGTGACGGCATTGATCTGGGCGGCCGGGTTGGCATTGACCGTGGTGGGGTTGGGATCAGGGGGCGGCACAATGCTGCCGACGGCGCGTGGGTAGACATGGCGGGTAATCACAATTTCACCCGTGCCATCGGCCTGTGCGTTCACGCACACCAGCCATGCACCGAAGCTGCACGCCAGTAGCAGGTGACGCGTGAGTAATGTGCGTGAAGTCCCCATGACCGTATTCCTTCTTCAATACGCTGGCCCTGATCAGCGTTGTGAAGGAGAGAGCAGAAGCTGTGCCGCTTTTTAAACGTACTTATAAATCAATGGGTTGAATCTTGAGGATGGGCGCCAGGCGAACCGCTGTTTCAGCGTTGGTACAGGGGAGTGGGCGGGGCGGGCTAAGAAAGACTGGGGCTGCAGGACGTTTACGGGGCAGGACGCCCTCTGTAACGAGGGTGTTACACAGCACCCGCTGCCACCCTAGAGACCCTGCGGCATAAGGGTTTCGTGGCAGGGGGGTGTTTCAGCAGCGGACACTTTTGGGTGAAACAGGGTCAATTTGCCAGTAATTGCCGAACGGCGTCCATGGCGCTGGCCTGTCGATCCTGCCAACTGCCGCGAATGATGCGCAGGGGCTGGGCATGCCGTTGCAGCCAGTCCCGGCTTTGCTCAAAGAAGTGTTGGCGCTCGGCCAGGCTCGGCTGGCAGCGCAGGCCGTCGGGCGTCCACTCCACATCCTCGGGCGACAGCAGCAGGTGCATATCGTAGTGGCGGCTCAGCAGCTCCGGCTCCAGCCAGTCCGGGCAGGCGCCGAACAGGGTGGTGCTCCACAGCATATTGCTCAGCAAGTGGGTGTCGAGGATCAGCAAGGGGGGCTGTTGCGCGCGGGCGGCGTCTTCCCAGGCCAATTGCCCGCGGGCGATGGCCGGGATGTCAGCCAGGCAGGTATCGCGGGGGTGAACGGCCATGAAGTGACGCACGTATTCGCC
This sequence comes from Pseudomonas lundensis, assembly GCF_015377145.2. Classification (NCBI taxonomy): domain Bacteria; kingdom Pseudomonadati; phylum Pseudomonadota; class Gammaproteobacteria; order Pseudomonadales; family Pseudomonadaceae; genus Pseudomonas; species Pseudomonas lundensis. The sequence continues at coordinate 2,709,907 of NZ_CP062158.2, read as the reverse complement.
CACCAGCAGGCCACCGAAGTGCTGGTGCAACTGCGCGGACAACCAGCTCTTGCCGCTGGATTCCGGACCTGCCAATACCACGACCTTCATGTACGCAACGCCGGGTCGAGACGCCAGTCGCGCCAGCCCTGAATCGCGATCACCGTGAACAGCGCATACAGCCCGGCGGTCAGGTACAAGCCCTTATAGACAAACAGGCCGACGAAGATGACGTCCACCACAAACCACAGGGCCCAGCACTGCAACCGTTTTTGCGCCATCCACAGTTGGGCCACCAGACTGAACCCGGTCAGTGCAGCATCCAGCCAGGGCTGGGCCGCGTCGGTCCAGTGGGCCATGGCTGCGCCAAGTGCGAGGCTGCCCACCGCGCCGATGGCCAGACCGGTCACCACCTGACGGGCAGTGAGCGCCGTGACCTGGCGCCCCTGGTGTTGCGCACCGGCGCGTGTCCATTGCCACCAGCCATACAGTTGCAGCGCGGCGTAAACCACCTGCAAGAGCATGTCCGAATACAGCTTCACTTCGAAGAAGATCCAGCTGTAGAGCAGCACCATGACCAGCCCGATCGGCCAGCACCAAGGGTTCTGTTTGACTGTCAACCAGACGGCGATGACACCGAGCGCAGCGGCAAACAGTTCAAGCCCTGACATGGAGGTTCCTTGGCGTGGGGAAAAGCCGGGGATTGTAACCGCAGCCGAGCCCTTTGGGGCACTGGGCGCGTCAGGGTTTTTTCAGCAGCACCATGTCGTTCTTGTCAAAGCGCCCGCTCAGTGTCGGCGCCGTGTTGCCCAAGACGGTGCCGTGCAAGGCCTGGTAGTCCTGGCGGTCCATGATGACCCAGGCCCGCCCGCTAATCGTGCCCAGTTCGGCAGGCGTCTGGGTGAACACCGGTTGCAGATCGCGCTCGACATTGACCATGAACTTGATGGCCTTGGCATCCTTGCCCATGCCATGCAACACCACGGGCTGTGGGGTTTGATCAATCAGGCGCATGGCCTCACGGGTGAATGTGCGTGTGTCGTACACGCGGCGTGCGTAAGGCTCGTACACCATGATGTAGGCCGACCACACGGCCAGCACCGCGCAGGCGGCCAATCCCGTCGTGCGCCAGCGGGTGTTGAACAGCGCACCCACGGCCAGCAGTTGCAGGACGGCCAATCCCGTCAGTGCCGTGTTCAACGCCGGCAGCGGTTCATCGAGACGTTTACCCGCTATCACCAACCCTGCAATCAGCAGGCCCGGCAAGAGCAGCAACACGCCCAGCGTCAAGCCGCGCAACAGCGCAAAAGCACGTCCTTGCCGCCCCTGAAACGGGTACGCCGCAATGACCGCCGCCATGGGCAACATCGGCAGCAGGTAGCGGGCTTTCTTGGCCTGGGGGATGGACAGCCCGACCATCACGATCAGCCCCGCCCCCACGCAGTATTTGACCAGCGTTAATGCGGCATCGGGTTCTTTGCGACCGCAAAAGACGAGAGCGGCCAACACCAGAGCCGCCAGCGGGTACGCCAGCGCGTAGTTGCCCATAGCGCTGGTGAAGTAATACAGCACGCTGCTGGCGCCTTCGGTGCCATCCATACGCCCGGTCACTTGCATGCGGATCACTTCATGCACGAAGGTTTCACCGCCGGCGATCCAGGCCAACGCCAGCAACACCCCGATGCACACAACGAGCAGGGCAGCGGCCTGCATGCCCGTGGTCAGCATCCGTCGCCATTGACCGCCGAGTACGAAATACACACAGAGCATGCCGGTGGGAATCACCAGCCCGATGGGGCCGCGCAAGGCAAACCCCAGCACCAGTAAGGCCAGCACACCGGCGTGTCGGCGCGGCGCACCCAAATGGTCGTGGGCGTAGGCCAGGTAAAAAACACCGAGGCTGACCGCCGCCAGCATCTGGTCTAGTGACACGGCGCGGGTTTCGGTGATGAACGTCATGCTCAGTAACAATAACGCTACGCTCATCACCGCCCACTGCCGCGAATGCGGGGCGACCAGGCGCCAGGTCAGGGTCACGATTGTCGCGCTGGCAATCGCAGTCGGCAGCCAGGCCGTCAGCCGGGTGACTTCACCGAACGGCACCGAGAGTAGCCAGATCAAAAACGTCGACGTGGCGCTGTAGTCGGGGTACGGCTGGCCATAGGTGGTGGGAAAGATGCTGGGGCCGTGACGCAGCATTTCTTGGGCAAATAGCACAAAGCGCGAGTCAAAGCCGATGGTCGCCTGAGTGTGCTCACCCAGCACAAACAGCAGCAACGCCAGCGCTCCGGCTATCAGGGACTGCCTGCGCTGAATGTGTAACGCCGGACGGGAGCTATGGGCAGGCATATTGAGTTTCCTTGACCCTGAAAAAGTGCACAAAAAAACGCCGCCACTGTTGCCAATGGCGGCGTTGCAGGCGCCTTAAAGGCGTACAGCCGACGGCATGGCGCCGGGCGAAACCGGCAAGTTGCAGGATTCGCCACGCCCCATCGGGAAATACTGCAGCCCGGCTTTGGCCAACCGCTCTCCGTCGTACAGGTTGCGCCCGTCGAAAATCACCGGGGTTTTGAGACGCTGTTTGATCAGCTCAACGTCCGGTGCTTTGAACTGCTGCCACTCGGTGCACACGATCAGTGCGTCGGCCCCGGTCAGGGTGGATTCCGGCGTGCCCATCAGGCTCAGGCGCGGCTCGTCCCCATACAGCCGCTGGGTTTCTTGCATGGCTTCCGGGTCGAAGGCGCGAACATGCGCGCCCGCAGCCCACAACGCCTCCATCAGCACGCGGCTTGGCGCGTCACGCATGTCGTCGGTGTTGGGCTTGAACGCAAGGCCCCACAAGGCAAACGTCTTCCCGGCCAGATCGCCGTTGAAAAAGGCGCGGATGCGCTCGAACAGCTTGTGCTTTTGCCGCTCGTTGATGGCTTCGACGGCTTGCAACAAATCGCTGGAGCAGTTGGCTTGCTTGGCGCTCTGGATCAGCGCCCGCATGTCTTTGGGAAAGCATGAGCCGCCGTAGCCGCAGCCGGGGTAGATAAAGTGATATCCGATGCGTGTATCGGCCCCGATGCCCAGGCGCACAGCCTCGATGTCGGCCCCCAAGTGTTCGGCCAGCTCGGCGATCTGGTTAATGAAACTGATCTTGGTGGCCAGCATGCAGTTGGCGGCGTATTTGGTCAGCTCGGCACTGCGCAGGTCCATAAACATGATGCGGTCATGGTTGCGGTTGAACGGGGCATACAGGTCACGCATGACCTCGCGCACCTCTTCGCGTTCGCAGCCAATGATGATGCGGTCCGGGCGGCGGCAATCGGAAACGGCTGAGCCTTCCTTGAGAAACTCGGGGTTGGACACCACGTCAAATGGCAGCGTGCGGCCACTCTGTTTCAAGGCGTTATTGATGTGCAGGGTCAGCGCGTCGCCGGTGCCCACGGGGACGGTGGATTTCTCCACCAGAATCACCGGCTCTTCGCGGTGACGGGCCACGGCATCGCCCACGCAAAACACCGCGCTCAGGTCAGCCGAACCGTCTTCGCTGGGCGGGGTGCCGACGGCAATGAACAGCACCTGACCGTGCTCCACGGCCAGCTTTTCATCACTGGTGAACCGCAGGCGCTTGCTGTCGAGGTTCTCGCGTACCAGGGCGCTGAGCCCCGGTTCAAAGATGCTGACGTGGCCTTGCTGCAACAACTCGACCTTGTGTTGATCGATGTCCATGCAGATCACATCGTGACCGACTTCCGCCAACACCGTCGCCTGCACCAGGCCTACATAACCACTACCGAATACACTGATTTTCATGCGCAGTTCCTGGAACTTGGGGGACGTCGAGAGTTGATGGTGAGCACGCCGAGAATGACCAGCGTCACGCCCAGGGTTTTTGAAAGCGTGAAACTTTCATGGAACATCGGCAGGCTGGCGGCCAGCAGGTACACCAGGGCATAGCTGATGCTCAGTAACGAATACGCGCGACCCAGCGGCAGGTCGCGCAACGCCAGCAACCAGCACAGCATCGACAGCGCGTACGCCACGATGGCGCCACTGACCACGGCCACTGCGGCCAGCGAGACCTCGCCATGACGCAGCGCGTCCAGCCAGTGAGTCGGCTCCGGCAAGCGCGTCATGCTCCAGCGCATGCCCAATTGGGCGCCGCTGACCAGTACTACACTGGCGCTGGCAAAGGTGAATCCACGGCGCAGGCTCATGCGTGTTGCCCCAGCAGTGCCACACCGGCGATCACCAGCCCCACGCCACACCAGTGGCGCAGGTCGATGTGTTCCTTGAACAGGTAACGCGCCACCAGGGTAATCAGCACAAAGTTCAGGCTGAGCATCGGGTAGGCCACCCCGACCTCCAAGCGTTGCAGGACCAACAACCACACCAGCAGGCCCAGCCCGAGGCACAGCAACGCCAGCCACAACCAGGGCGAACGCAGCTTGGCGGCAATGCCTGCGTCCACCCGGCGCCAGCCTTCGACTGCATATTTCTGGGCGATCTGGCCCGCGCAGGTCAGCACACAGGCCATGAGCAACAACACAAGGGTCATGGCGCGCTCTGCGGGAAGATCAGAATCACCATGTTGCCTTCGTCATAGCGCTTGGCATCGTTGGGCAGCATGTCCATTTCATGGCTTTCATCGCTGTTTTTTACCCGCATTACCACACCTACGGGGCCTTTGAGGCGGGCGGCACTGAGCCATGGACCGACCTCGGCCAGGCCGATGCTTTTGCCTTGGGCGTCGTCGTAGGTCAGGCCGTATTTCACTTCGCCCTGGGTGTTGTACAACGTCACATCCGGACGGCGCAGGCGCCAGGCCAGCGCCGAGGCCGCGCCCAGGTCGTTGCTGAGCAATGAAGTGGCCGGCGTCAGTTCCTCGATGTGTTCCAGCACGAACTGGTCGGGCATTTTGTTGTGCACCACGCTGCTGGGCATGGCCGCCGGCAGCAACAGAACCAGCGCGCCCATGCTCAGGGCCGGCGCCGCCCACAGCGAGAGCGGGCGCCACAGTTGCACGGCACCGGCGACGATCCAGGTCAGCAGCACGATCACCAGCAGGGTCATGTGCAGCGGTTCGTTGTCGTAGAAAGGCCTTTTGATTTGGAAGTAGATCAACGCCACCAGACCCACCCCTGCCAGCAACAGGTTGACCAGTGCATTGGTGCGCAAGGCGCCGGTTTGCGCATGCTCCACGCGTTGCATCAGTGCGTGACCCAGCAGCAATGCCAGCGGCAGCATGCACGGCAGGATGTAGGTCGGCAGTTTGCCTTTGCTCAGGCTGAACAGGGCCAGCGGCAGCAGCATCCACAGCAGTACAAACACCACCTTGGCGTTGCGCCTGTTATGCCAGGCATCCTTGAAGGTCACGGGCAGCAAAGCGGCCCACGGCAAGCTGGAAACCACCAGCAGCGGTAGGTAGAACCACCATGGACGGCCGTGTTGCGCATCCTCACCGGCAAAACGGCGAATGTGTTCATGCCAAAAGAAAAAACGCCAGTAGTCCGGTTCCTGGGCATGCACCGCCAGCACCCAGGGCAGCGACACCAGCGCCGCCACCAGCATGGCCAGCAGGCCGAACTTGACCATTTCGACAAAGCGTTTCTGCCAGATCATGTAGGGCAGGGCGATCAGCACCGGCAGCAAAAACGCCAGAAAACCCTTGGTCATGAAGCCCATGCCGCACGCAAAGCCCAACACGGCCCAGCTGATGACGCGCTCGCGCCCGCTGCGGCTGTCCACGGCAAACCACAGCGCCACCAGGCTCAGGTTGACCCAGAAGGTGAATTGAGGATCGAGGTTGGCGTAGCCCGCTTGCCCCGCGATCAAGCCGAATGTCATGTAGATCAACGCGCAGGCCACGCTCTTGCGTGGGTCGTTCCACAGGCGCCGTGCCACGCAGTAGGCCAGCAACACGCTGAGGCCGGTGGCCAGCGCCGACGCAATGCGCACGCCAAACAGGTTTTCGCCAAAAATGGCCTGCCCGAGGGCGATCATCCAGTAACCGGCGATGGGCTTTTCGAAGTAGCGCAAGTCCATGAAATGCGGCGTGACCCAATTGCCATCAATCAGGATCTGCTGACCGATTTGCGCATAGCGGGATTCGTCCGGGATCCAAAGGCCGTGAGTGCCCAACGGCACTAGATAGAACGCGACAAACGCCAGTATCAGCAACGGGATTGCCCAGCGATTGAGGGTCATGGTTGCTGCACTCCCAGCCAGCCTTCACGGCCTTCCAGCACGCCACGGCTCAATTGCCCGGCGGGGATGCTGTCGGGATCGGTCGGTAACAGCGCGCGCAAGGGCTGGAAATGAATGTCGCGGGCGCGTGCCTGCGCCAGCAGTTGCCGGAAGTCGTTTGCCATAAGAATCCCTTCTACTTCTGCATGGATGGTGTAGGCATTCAGCGTGTGCGGGCTGAAGCGATCAAGAATGTAGGCGTTGAAGTCGGCCGCGCTCAGGTGCGGCCCCACGACTTCATCGAAGGTCGGTAAGTCCACAGGGATTTGCGGCGTGCCCAACTGGCCATCGGCCAGACGAGGCCGGAACAGGCTGTGCCCGCGGCAATCACTGTTGTAACGAAAGCCAAAGGCCTGCTTGGCCTCGACCACGCGTTCATCGGCGCGCCAGCCCGCGGCGGCCGAACACTCGACCGCCTGGCCGGTGATGTCGCTCAGGGTGTCGACACCCCGGCGGATCTGCTCGATCAATTGTGCCTGCGACCAACGCCCGGCGTTGGCTTGCCAGCCGTGGTGATCCCACGCGTGCAAGCCCACTTCATGGCCCGCGGCCAAGGTCTGGCGCATCAGGTGCCCCAGCTCCTTGCCAATCGGTTTGCCCGGCCAGGCGGTGCCCGCCAGCAAAATGTCCCAGCCATACAGGCTGGCGGCTTTGGAACGCAGCATTTTCCAGAAGAACTGGGGCTTGATCAGCCGCCACAGATGGCGGCCCATGTTATCCGGCCCCACGCTGAAGAAAAACGTGGCTTTGATCTGAGCTTCATCCAGCAATTCGAGCAGTTGCGGAACCCCTTCTCGGGTTCCGCGGTACGTGTCGACGTCGATACGCAGGCCTGCTTGCATTAGCGTTTTTCCGCGATTTCTACCATGGCTTCACGCAGGAAGAAGTCCAGAGTCTTGCCAATGGTTTCGCTCAGTTCGGTGGTCGGTGTCCAGTCGATCAGGCGACGGGCGTTTTCAACGCTCGGTTTGCGGTGACTGACGTCCTGATAACCGGTGCCGTAGAACGACTGGCTCTCAACGTCGCGGAAACCGGCGAACGGCGGGAAGTTGTCGCGCAGCGGGTGGGCTTCGAACTGACGCAGTAACTCTTCACCCAGTTGACGGATGCTGGCTTCGTTTTCCGGGTTGCCGATGTTGATGATCTGGCCGTCGCACTTGCCGTCGCGGTTCTCGATGATGCGCGCCAGTGCTTCGATGCCGTCGGCCACGTCGGTGAAGCAACGCTTTTGCTCACCGCCATCCACCAGACGGATCGGCGTGCCTTCCACCAGATGCAGAATCAGTTGGGTAATGGCGCGCGAGCTGCCCACCCGTGCCGAATCCAGACGGTCCAGACGCGGGCCCATCCAGTTGAACGGACGGAACAGGGTGAATTTCAGGCCTTTCTGGCCGTAAGCCCAAATCACTCGGTCGAGCAACTGCTTGGACACCGAGTAGATCCAGCGCTGCTTGTTGATCGGGCCGACGATCAGGTTGGAGGTGTCTTCGTCGAAATTCTTGTCCTGGCACATGCCATACACTTCGGACGTCGACGGGAAAATCACCCGCTTGTTGTATTTGACGCAGTAGCGCACGAGCTTGAGGTTTTCCTCGAAGTCGAGCTCGAACACCCGCAGCGGGTTACGGGTGTACTCGATCGGCGTGGCGATGGCCACCAGCGGCAAGACCACGTCGCATTTTTTGATGTGGTACTCGATCCACTCGGTGTGGATGCTGATGTCGCCTTCCACAAAGTGGAAGTTCGGGTGGCTGCGCAGGCGGTCAATGGCGTCGGAGCCGATGTCCAGGCCATACACTTCGTAGCGGTCGTCTTGCAGCAGGCGCTCGGACAGGTGGTTACCGATAAACCCGTTGACCCCGAGGATCAGCACGCGGGTGCGGCGGGCAGGGCGCCCGGACTCACTGCCGCGCAGGCGCGAGCCGTCCACCAGACCCAGTTCGCGGGCCAGTTGCGGGCCGCTCAGGTACAGGCCGTCGGCGTTGCGTTGACCGGCGGTGATGACCAGCGAGTCTTTGCCGCAGGCGATGCGCAGCGGCTCACAGCTGATGACGTGGCCCGGCGCCAGCCCGGCATTGCCCGGCATCACCTCGGCGGCCCAGACAATCAGTTTGTGCTCGCCCACGGCGCAGAACGCGCCCGGATACGGTTGCGTCACCGCCCGCACCAGATTGAACAGTTCTTCAGCCGGACGCGCCCATTGCAGCAGGCCATCAGCGGCGGTGCGACGCCCGAAGTACGTGGCTTTGGATTCGTCTTGCGGGGTTTCGGTCAGCTTGCCTTCCGGCAGCAGGGGCAAGGTTTCGGCCAACAAGGCTGCCGCGCTTTCGCGCAGTTTGGCGTGCAGGCTCAGCGCGGTGTCGCTGCGTTCGATGCTGACCCGTTGCTGAGCCAGAATGGCACCGGCATCCGCGCGTTTGACCATGCGGTGCAGGGTGACGCCGGTCTCGGTTTCACCGTTGACCAGCACCCAGTTGGCCGGGGCGCGGCCACGGTAGCGCGGCAGCAACGAGCCATGCAGGTTGAAGGCGCCCTGGCTGACGCTGGCGAGCAGTTCTTCGCCCAGCAAATGGCGGTAGTAGAACGAGAAGAGGTAATCGGCGTTCAGTTTGCGAATGCGCTCGACCCACAACGGGTGGTTGGCGTCTTCCGGGGCATGCACCGGGATGCCTTTGCGCGCGCACAGCTGCGCAACCGAACCGTAAAAGTTGTTTTCCTTCGGGTCGTCAGCATGGGTGAACACCGCTGCGATTTCATACCCGGCGTTGAGCAAAGCATCGATGCCGGTGCAGCCAATATCGTGATAGGCGAAAACTACGGCTTTCAAACTCATGATTGGACCTGTGTCGAGGTGGAAATAGAAGAAGGGGTCGTCGAAACGTCAGCCTTGGCCGGCTCGGCGCGCACGATTTTTTCGATAAAGAAGCGTGGCCGGGCCCGCACATCGCTGTACATGCGGCCCAGGTATTCACCCAGCAGGCCCATGCCAATGAACTGTCCGCCGGTGAACACAAACAGCACCGCAAACAGGACGAACGTGCCGTCACCGGCCCAGGTCGCCCCAAAGATCAGGCGCAACACGATCAGCAGGATGGCGAACAGCCCGCCCAACAAAGCCATGCTGAAGCCGATGATGCTCAGCAGGCGCAACGGCGTGGTGGTCATGCAGGTGACCAGATCGAACATCAGGTTGATCAGGCGCATGGGGCTGTACTTGGAATCGCCGTGCTCGCGCTCGGCATGTTCGACCAGCACTTCAGTGGTGTGCCGCGCGAAGCTGTTGGCCAGAATCGGAATGAACGTGCTGCGTTCGCGGCACGCCAGCATGGCGTCGACGATGGTACGGCGATAGGCGCGCAACATGCAGCCGTAGTCACTCATGGCAACCCCGGTGGAGCGCTGCACGGCCAGGTTGATCAGGCGTGACGGCCAGCGGCGCCAGGCTGAGTCCTGACGGTTGTTGCGCACGGTGCCGACCACGTCGTAGCCCAGCGCGGCCTGAGCCACCAGGCGCGGGATTTCTTCGGGCGGGTTTTGCAGGTCGGCGTCCAGCGTGATAACGACATCACCTCTGGAATGTTCGAAACCGGCCATGATTGCGGCGTGCTGGCCATAGTTGCGGTTCAAAATCACCGCCACCACGGGGCTGCCTTCGCGCTCGGCCGCTTCCTGGAGAATGCTGGCCGATTCATCGCGGCTGCCGTCATCCACCAGCACAATTTCATAGGGTTGCGACAGTTGCGCACACGCCGCTTCAGTACGACGCAACAACTCAGGCAAACTTTGTTCTTCGTTGTAGACCGGAATGACGATAGACACACACTGGATGGGGTAGGGTTTCAAAGTATTCGTTCCAGTCAGTTTCAATGGCACAAGACGGCAAGTCTTAACTCAACACGCACACACGGGCACTGCACATAACACCCACAGGGATTAAAGCCTATTGCGGACAAAGGTAAAGCCCTCAACGGCGTTATCTACATGATTTGCCTACGAACTCTTGGCGCGGTTGGGTTCGGGTAGCGCATACGGTAAACGCACTTTTGTGAAAAACCTATGAAAGACAGATCAACAGAACCTGTTTCCATCAGGCAGACAGGTGCTATTCAGGAAAGTAATTACCGCGTGCGAAGTTAGCGTGGGGTGTTTGATTTTTAGGCGTTTAAAAGTCGGGCGTGTTCATGAGGGATTTAAATGCCCGGCACGCTAAGTCAGTTAACAACGTTTAAGACGGCATTAACGGTTTTTAAAAAACAGCGTCCACCTGCGGGTATGTGAATCGGATCACATGGATGGACGCTGTGGGCAGGGGTTAGTTCAAACCCCTCCAGCAGTGGGCCTTGGAAAGCGCCACTGAGCGCTGTCGGGGGCGTGGTGGCGAGCATCCGTGCTCAGGGGCCGCTGCTTGATGGGCAGGTCAGCCCATGGCGCAGCCAAAAACACGCCCGTGTCAGTTTCAGGCATCCCGCCCGGCTTGATGCCCGGCACGGATGGCCCCTTCGATATAACCAATCTTCTGGCAGTCGCCGATGCTGCGCGCCGGCAACCCGGCATGGGTCAATGCGTCGAGCAGGCGGGTGTCGGGTTGCGCGCCAATGGCCAGGACCACCGAGTCGGCGGGGCTTGTGCCAGGTTGGCCATCCGCCAATTGATAGTGGACCGCGCCCCCGTCGATCGACGTCACGCTGGCCCCGGTGATCAGCTCACCGCCATGGGCGCGGATTTCATGCAGCACACGCCAGCGCCGCACGATGGCCAGTTCCCGGCCCAAGTGGCTGCCGCTTTCGAGTACGCAGACCTGACGGCCGCGGGCGATCAGGAACTCCGCCAGCTCCAGCCCCACCAGCCCGCCGCCGATGATGGTCACGCGCTTGCCCAGCGGCATCCAGACCCTGGACAGTTTCTGCATCGCCTCGCTGCTGTCGGTCACGCCCGCCAGGCTGCCGGCTTTCATCAGGGTGCGTTGGGCGAACGACAGTTTGCGCCGGGCTATCTCCTCAGCCCGGTCGCCGGTCATCAGCCGACGCAATTCATCGCCGCTCCATACGTGGTCCTGATCGGCGCCGGGAATCGACGGTGCGGCGCGCTCGGCCCCCACGGCCACCAGCACCTGATCGGCTGCCAGATCCCGCAGCAGCGCCGGGGACGCTTGGGTATTGAGGCGAATATCCACCGCCGAACGCTCGAGCTGCGCACGCAGGTTGTCCAACAAACGGGCGTTTTCGGCATACGCCAGCCCCGCGAAAAACAGCGTGCCCCCGAGGCGGTCGCTGCGTTCCAGCAAGGTCACGCGGTGCCCCCGGGCACTGGCCACCCGCGCCGCCTCCATACCGGCCGGGCCAGCGCCGACCACCACGATATGTTTGGGCTGCTCGCACGGCGTGATGACGTACTCGAATTCGTGCCCGGTCATGGGGTTGACCGCGCATTTGACCCGCTCGTTGACGAAAATCTGGCTCACGCACACGTAGCAATAAATGCACGGGCGGATGGTGTTTTGTTGGTTGTTGAGCAGCTTGTTGGGCAAGTCGGGGTCGGCCAGCAGTTTGCGGGCCATGGCGATGAAATCGCAGTCGCCACGCTTCAAGGCGGCCTCTGCGGCCTCGGGTTCGATGCGCCCGACGGCAATCACCGGCACGTCCACGCTGCGCTTGAGGGCCGCGGTCCACTCCATAAAGCCGCTTGGCTGATGCACCAGCGGCGCTTCGGTGAACACTTCGCCGCTGGTGATGCGGGCGCTGGCTGACACACTCACCGCGTCCACGCCTGCCGCTTGGGCCATGCGCGCCACCGCTTTGGCGTCCTCCAGATCAATGCCGCCGGGAGTGTGCAGCTCCTGGGCATCGAGCCGCAGCCACAGCGCGAACTCGGCGCCGACCCTGGCGCGCACCGCTGCGATGATCTCCAGCAGCAAGCGGGCGCGGTTTTCCAGCGGGCCGCCGTACTCGTCGTCGCGCTGGTTGTAATACCCCGACAGGAACCCGGCAATGATGTAGCCATGGGCGGCATGCAGTTCCACGCCGTCAAAACCCGCGCGTTTGGCGCGCTCGGCGGCGCTGGCGAACCAGTCGGTCATTTGTGCTATGTCGGCACGGTCCATGACCCGGATCGGTGAGCCTTCAGCGCGACGCTTCATCGAACTGACAAAGTTGGCCAGTTCTTCGGGGGTCAGGGCGGCCATCATGTCGCTCTGCAACACCGGCGGCACCGAGGGCACCCACAGCTGGCGACCTTCGGCCATGTCCCGCACCGAGGTCTTGCCCGCGTGTTGCAACTGCATGGCGATCTTGGCGCCGTGTTGGTGGACCCGTTCGGCCAGCCGGCTCAGCCCCGGCAAGAACGCATCGCTGGACACGCCCACCTGATAAGGCTCGGCGGTGCCAGCAGGGAAGGCCACCGAACACACGCCCATGATTAGCAGCCCGGCGCCGCCACGGGCACGCGCTTCGTAATAGGCCTGAATGCGTTCGCCGCAATGGCCATCGGCTTCTGCGAAATTGGAGCCCATGGGCGCCATGATGATGCGGTTGCGCAACGTCAGTGAACCGATGCGACCGGGTGCCAGCAACTGAGGGAATGTTGTCATTGTCAGGTCAGTCCAAGCAGGTGGGTTTATTCGTTCAAAAACGCCAGGCACGTTTTATTGAACAGTTCCCGGTGTTCAACCTGCACCCAATGGCCACAGCGATTGAGCAGGGTGAAGCGCGCATTCGGCGCATGTTGCAGCACCTTCAAGGCCCCGCTCGCCGGGTTGAAGTTATCGTCGGTGCCCCAGAACCCCAGAATCGGGGCCTGTATGGCCTCAAGTTGCTGGGTCATGTTGGGCACCATCATCGTGCTGAACAGGTTGCGCGGCTGGTGCGCGGCCACGGCCACGCGCTCGGCCAGCAGCTTGTCGTCCAGCTGCGTGCTGTCAAACAGTTGCAGGCTCATGATCCGGCGCATGTGTTCGATGTCCAGCGGGCCTGCGTTGTACAGCTCGACCATGCGCTGAATGCCGATCATCTCGAAGTAGGTTTCCCGCTCTTCAACGCCGCCGGGTGCCATCAGGATCAGCTTTTCAACGCGCTGCGGTTCAGCCAGCGCCAGGCCCAGGGCAATCGCGCCGCCTAACGAGTTGCCGAGCACGGTGGCGCGGGTGACCCCGACCGCCTTGAGAAACCCCGTCAGGGCGGTGACGAAAAAATCCAGGTTGTACTGCACGTCTTCCGGCTTGTCGGAGCGGCCGAAGCCCGGCAAGTCCACCACCAGATTGCGAAAGCCAGCGGCTGCGAACGCCGGGTAATTGCCTTTGAAGTTGCTGAAACCGCTGGCTCCCGGGCCGCTACCATGCAACCACAGCACCACCGGGCCGCTGCCTTCATCCAGAAAGTGCAGGCGCAGGCCACTGTCCAGCGTGACGAAATGCCCAATCGGCAGGGGCAGGTCTTGTTCGGTCATGACTCAATCTCCAAAAATCAGGCTGTGACCGCTTTGGCCAAAGGCGCGGCGGCAGGGGTCGGATGGATCAATTGATTGCGGTAGCGGGGCAAGGCCAGGGCCAGGAACACCGACGCCAGGACCAGCAACGACACGCATGAGGCGAGGGCATAACGCAGCCCTTCGTTGCCCAGACGGTGTGCAAAACCGTCACTGAGCATGCCGATCAGCAACGGCCCGACACCGACCCCCAACAGGGTCATGGCCATCACAAAAATCGACGTCGCCTGTGCCAGTCGCGTGGCCGGGAACAAGTGCGAAATGGCGCCCAGGCACGGCGTTGCCCACCATGTGCCGAAGAAGCTGAACACCGAATAAAACAAAAACGCGGTGGGCACGGGGGTGTTGCCGACATAAAACGCCGTGCCGGTGGGCCACAGGAAATACGCCAGTGCGAAGGGAATGCTGATGAGCGTGCCCAGCAGCGGCACCCCGATTTGCCAGCCCTTGTCGCGGCGTGCCAGGCGGTCGCACAACACGCCGCAGGTCAGGGTGCCGAGCGTGGCGCCCGCACCGCCCGCCACCCCGGCCAGCAAACCGGCGTCTTGCAGGCTCAGGCCATGGGAGCGAATCAAAAAGCTTGGGCTCCAGGTGCCGATGGCGTAACCCGCGATGGCCGCCGAACCGCCCGTGAGCACAATCCACACAAACGAGGGCATTTCAAACAACTGGCGCAGGGTCACGGCCCAATGGTCCTGAACCACATCGGCCGGTTTGACCAACTGTGCGGGTTTAGGCGCCCGCACGGTGAGCAACAGCAGCAAGCCGAGAAACACCCCCGGTGCGCCGATGATCACAAAGGCATTGCGCCACCCGTAATGCTGAGCGATCCAGCCACCGAGCCCGAGGCCGAAAATCGCCCCGAGGCTGGAGCCGAGCATCAGCACCGAGAGGGCGGTTGAACGACGCTCCGGGGGGTACAAGTCCGACACCATGGCCATCGACGGCGCTGTGCCCCCGGCCTCACCGATGGCCACGCCGATACGCGCGACCACCAGCATGCTGAAGCTGGCCGCCAGGCCGCAGAACATCGTCATCACGCTCCAGGCGATGCAGCTGAAGGCAATCACCGATTTACGCCCGACCCGGTCGGACAGGCGCCCGAGGGGGAAGCCGAACAGGGTGTAGAACACCGCAAATGTGACGCCCGACAACAGGCCAATGCCGGTGTCGGAAATGCCGAATTCGGCTTTCACCGGTTCGATCAGAATCGCCATCAGCAAGCGGTCGATGTAGTTGAAGACGTAAATGGCGGCCAGTACGCCTAATGCGTAATGCGTTCGCCAGGTGGGGCGCAAGGGTGTGCTCACGGCGGGTTCTCCCGGTTTTTGTTCTAGTGGGAAGGGTTATTTCACAGGCGGGTCGAAAACAGCATCGTCCGTTCAGACCACCTTCGGCACGCAGGCTGTTTGCGCGTCTGTGCGGCCTGCCATGCCAGCTTGCCCGGAGTCGATGCCCAAGGCTGCGAACCCCGTCACGTCGTTGTGAGCCCGCCGAACTCGGGGTTAGTCCCATCGGACGATGTTGCGCGCTGGCCTGCAGTCAATGATTGCTCCCCAATCCCGCCGTCAGCCGTTCCGCGCTGCAGTCGGGCAGCACTCTGGCAAGCGGGAGAAACGTATGAAGCTGATCAATAAAGTGGCATTTGTAACCGGCGCAGGCCAAGGCATGGGGCGCGCCATCGTGCGCCACTTTGCCGAACAGGGCGCCCATGTGGTGGCCGCCGACATCAACCTTGAGGCAGCGCGCCAGACCATCGAAGGGCTGGGCGACAACGCCATGGCCGTGGACTGCAACGTGGCAGACAGCGACTCGGTCGCCACCGCCATGGCGGCGGTGCATGCCCGCTTCGGGCGTTTTGATGTGCTGGTGAACAACGCCGGTATCGGCTCCATCGATGCCTTCGCTGACACCCCTGACGAACATTGGCAGCGGGTCATCGGCGTCAACCTGACCGGCCCGTTTTTTTGCAGCCGCGAGGCGGTCAAGCTGATGCTCAAGGCCGCAACGCCGGGCGTGGTGATCAACATTTCCAGCACCGCCGCCATCACCGGCGAAGGGCCTAGCCATTACTGCGCGGCCAAGGCCGGGGTAATGGGCCTGACCCGCAGCATGGCCCGTGAACTGGCAGGCCAGGGTATTCGCGTGAACACCATCGTCCCCGGCCCGACCAACACGCCAATGATGGCGGACATCCCGGACGACTGGATGCACAGCATGCTCAAGGCCATCCCGCTGGGGCGCATGGGTGAAACCGAAGAAATTGCCCGGGTCGCCGCATTTTTGGCCAGCGATGACGCCAGTTTCATCACCGGGCAAAACCTCGCGGTCAACGGCGGCATGGCGTTCATCTAACAGCGGATTAAGGAGCAGGTCATGGGCAGTCGTTTACAAGGCAAAGTTGCATTGATCACTGGCGCCGGTTCAGGCATTGGCGCGGCCACCGCGTTGCGGTTTGCCGAGGAGGGCGCGCTGGTCGTGCTTTGCGGGCGCCGGATCGAACCGCTTGAAGCCGTCGCCGCGCAGGTGCGCGATGCCGGTGGTCGCGCCGAATGCGCCGTGGCGGATGTGAGTCAGGAAGCGGCCTTTGTGGCGGCCATTGAGGCCGCGGCCGCGCGCAATGGGCGGTTAGACATTCTGGTCAACAACGCGATGGCCTACAGCTGGGGCGCCATTGACAGCACCTCGACGGCTGACTGGCACTCCAACTTTTCCACCACCGTGGACGGTACGTTCTGGGGCACACGCACCGCCATGGGCCTGATGCGTACGCAGGGCAGCGGTTCGATCATCAATATTGCGTCGATCTGCGGGGTGTTCGGCACGCCGTGGATGGCCGGTTATTCAGCGGCCAAGGCGGCGGTGATCAACTTCAGCCGCGCGGCGGCCAGTGAAGGGGCCAGCCACAACATCCGCTGCAACGTGGTGATTCCGGGCGTGGTGGAAACACCAGCCACCGGCGGCATGCTCACCGACGACAAGACCCGCCACAACACCGAAAAACTCATTCCGCTCAAACGTGTCGGCCAACCCCGCGAGGTGGCCAACGCCATTTTGTTCCTGGCCAGCGACGAGGCGTCGTACATCACCGGCGCGAGTCTGCCGGTCGATGGCGGGCGCAGCAGCGAGCTGTACACGGTTCTGGAATAGCCCCACCGGGCAACCGTTTTTAAAGATCGTTTGAAGGACACCGCTTATGGAACAGAACGCCTTGCTCGCCCGTCTCGACCGGCTGGAGTCGATCGAAGAAATTCGCCAGTTGGCCGGCAAATATTCGTTGTCGCTGGACATGCGCGACCTTGATGCGCACGTCAATCTGTTTGCCGAAGACATTCGCGTCGGGCGCGAGAAAACCGGGCGGGCGCACCTCAAAGCGTGGGTCGATGACACGCTGCGCCATCAGTTTCAGGGCACCTCCCACCATCTGGGCCAGCACCTGATTGAATTCACCGACGCCGATCATGCCATTGGCGTGGTGTATTCCAAGAACGAGCATGAAACCGGCCCCGAGTGGGTGACCATGCAAATGCTGTATTGGGATGACTACGAACGCATGCAGGGGCGCTGGTATTTCCGCCGTCGCCTGCCGTGCTACTGGTACGCCAGCGATTTGAACAAGCCGCCGATCGGCTCGCAAAAAATGCGCTGGCCGGGGCGCGAACCCTACGCCGGCACCTTCCATGATTTGTTTCCGTCCTGGAACGACTTTTGGGCCAACCGCCCGGACAAGGATCAGTTGCCCGAAGTGGCCGCTGCCGCGCCCCTGGAACACTTTCTTGCCACCCTGCGCCGTGGGGCTGGCGCACCGTCGATTCGCGTGCGCTGAGGAGCTGCCATGAGCATTTTGTTTGAGCCTGTGCGTTTGGGTGAGTTGCAGTTGGCCAACCGCATCGTGATGGCGCCGATGACCCGCAGCCGCGCCGATGCCAACGCGGTGCCAACACCTGAGATGGTCGAGTATTACCGCCAGCGCGCGTCTGCCGGGCTGATCATTGCCGAAGGCACCGCGCCGTCGGCCAGTGGCCTGGGCTATTGCCGCACCCCGGCGATTTACACCGCGCAACAGATTGCCGCCTGGAAAGCCGTGACCGAGGCCGTGCACGCCGAGGGCGGCCTGATCGTGTTGCAACTGATGCACGTGGGCCGGGCTGCGAGCGCGCACAACAAACCCGCCGGGGCGGCCACCGTCGCGCCTTCGGCGTTGCGGGCCCGCACCCAGTTGTTTACCGACGTGGCGGGGCTGGTCGATACCGACGAACCGCAAGCGTTGTCGTTGCAGGACATCGCCCAGGTGATCGAGGAATACCGGCAGGCCGCCCTGAATGCCCGCGAAGCCGGGTTTGACGGCGTTGAGTTGCATTGCACCAGTGGTTACCTGCCGATGCAGTTCTTGGCATCGGGAAGCAACCGGCGTGAAGACCGCTACGGCGGCTGTGTGGAAAACCGCGTGCGGTTCCCGGCCGAGGTGCTGGCGGCCATGGCGTCGGCGATCGGTGCCGGGCGCGTCGGGCTGCGCTTGTGCCCGGGCAACCCGTTCAACGACATCAGCGATGACGACCCCTTGGCCACGGCCGAGGCCTTGTGCAGCGCCGCCGAGCCGCTGGACCTGGCCTATGTGCACATCATGCGTTCGCCCTTGCCGACCCTGGATGCCTTTGCCCTGGCGCAACGCTATTGCAGCAGCGGGCTGATCCTCAATGACGGCTTTGACGGCCCGAGTGCAGAAGCTGCCTTGCACGCCGGGCAGGGCGAAGCGGTGTCGTTTGCGCGGCACTTCATCGCCAACCCGGACTTGGTGCATCGCCTGCGCCACGGCTTGGCGCTGGCGCCTTTCGAGCGCAAGACCCTGTATTCCCCAGGCCCCGAAGGCTATAGCGATTACCCGTGTGCAGAGGCGGTGGCGCCATGAACGACATGACCCATATCCATACGCCCCTGGCCACCTTGCAACAGCCGGTGCCGCGCGAACACACCCAGGCTCTGCTGGACCGGCGTGCGGCCGCCAGCGCGCAGATCAAGCCATCGGACCTCTACACCCTGGCCGACCGCCTTGAAGCGCAGGCGCTGCGTTTTGCAGAGCGCCCGTTTTTGATTTACGGGGGCCAGACCTACACCTATGCCCAGGTCGACGCCCAGGCCAATCGCATGGCCCACGTGTTTTATGACAACGGTTTGCGCCCCGGCGATGTGTGTGCGATTGCCATGGAAAACCGTCCGGCGTTTTTCTTCAGCTGGTTCGGGCTGGTCAAGCTCGGCGCAGTGGCCGCGTTCATCAACACCCAGGTCAGCGGCAAACCGTTGGTGCACGCCCTGGAATCCACCGCCGCCAAGGCCGTGGTCGTGGGTGAAGAATGCCTGGGCAATGTCTTGAGCACCGACGGCTTGCCTGACGTGCCGTGGTGGTTGATCCGCGACCCGGAAAACCCCAGCGACGCGGCATTACCGGCCTGTGTTGACGAGAGCCTGGCCGTGCAACTGGAGCGCGCACCGGCCACGGCGTTCCCCCGTGACGGGCGCGCCAGCATCCCGGCCGAAAGCACCACCTTGCTGATTTTTACGTCGGGCACCACCGGGCTGCCGAAGGCGGCGCGTTACAGCCATATGCGCTGGCTGTCGTCGGGTGATGTGATGGAAGTGACCCTCGGCGCCACCTGTGAGGACGTGTTCTATTGCTGCCTGCCGCTGTACCACGGCGCCGCGGCCACCTCGGTCACCTCCACCGCTTTGCGGGCCGGGGCGAGCATTGTGGTGCGGCGCAGATTCAGCGTCCGTGAGTTCTGGCACGACGTGCGTCAGCACGGCATCACCACCTTTCAGTACATCGGAGAAATCTGCCGTTACTTACTTAACCGGCCGGTGGTCGCAGGCGAGCGTGAGCACAGCTTGCGCTACATGCTCGGCGCGGGGCTGACGCCTGATTCCTGGCAACGCTGGATCGAGCGCTTCGGGCCGATTCAGGTGTTCGAGGGCTGGGGCTCCACCGAAGCCAACGCCAACCTGATCAACGTCGACAACTACGTCGGCTCGTGCGGCCGGGTGCCGGACTGGAGCCGCACCAATCTGCGACTGGTGCGCTATGACATCGAAAACGACATCCACCCGCGTGACGCACAAGGGTTTTACCAACTGTGCCAGCCGGGCGAAGTGGGCGAGGCGATGGGATTTATCGTCAACCATCCGCAGATCGGCGGTGGACGCTTTGAGGGCTACACCTGCGCGCACGCCACCGAAAGCAAGATCCGTCGCGATGTGTTTGAGCCGGGGGATGCGTACTGGAGCTCGGGCGATCTGTTGCGTTATGACGACGACGGTTACTTCTATTTCGTTGACCGCATTGGCGACACGTTCCGCTGGAAGAGTGAAAACGTGTCCACGCTGGAGGTGGCCGACACCCTGAGCGATTTGCCGGGGCTTGAGTTGATCAACGTCTACGGCGTGCAAGTGCCCGAGCACGAAGGGCGGGCCGGGATGGCCGCCATTCTGATGCAAGACGGGCATTGTTTTGATCCGCAGGCGTTTTACGACCTGACCGAAGCACGTTTGCCGCGCTATGCGGCGCCCGTCTTTGTGCGGGTTTCGGCAGCGGCCGACCTGACCAGCACCTTCAAATTGCGCAAGGTGGATTTGCAGCGCCAGGGCTATGCGCCGTGCCTGTTTGCCGACCCTTTGTTTGTGCGTGACGACAGCAGCGGCACCTACCAGCCGTATTCATTGCAGGTGCTGGCGCGCGCGGGATTGCCGCCGTTCGTGAGCAGCGACCATGAATGACGTCGACGCCCGGGGGCATGAATGGCGCGACGGGCTGCGCTACCCGTGGCCGCACCCGCCTGCCAACGGTCAGGTGCAGACGGTGGCCGAAGGCGTGCTGTGGCTGCGCATGCCGCTGCCGTTCGGGCTGGACCATATCAACCTGTATTTGCTGCGCCATGGCGAGGGCTGGGTGGCGGTGGACACCGGTCTCAACACCCCGCAATGCCGTGAGGTGTGGGCGCAGGTGTTTGCCGGGGCGATGGCGGGCCTGCCGCTCAAGGCGGTGATCTGCACGCATTTTCACAGCGATCACACGGGCGTGGTGGGGTGGCTGGCCGAGCGCTTCCGCTGCCCGGTGTTGATGACCCTGGGGGAGTTCGACGCGTTGCACCACGGCCCGCCCAGGGCCACGACCCCGGACTGGGCGTTTCTCGATTTCTACCAAAAGGCCGGTTTCAGTGCCGAGCAAACGGCCGCGCTGCTGCCGTTGATTCAGAGCGAGCATTTTCGCCCGCAGCTCGCGGCCGGTTTCGTCCGGTTGCAGCACGGCAGCGAACTGCGCATTGGCGGGCGCAACTGGCAAGTGGTGATGGGCAACGGCCATTCACCGGAGCATGCCTGCCTGTACAGCGCCGAGGACGGGTTGCTGATTTCCGGCGATCAGGTGTTGCCGCGCATTACCTCGACCGTGGCGGTGCACGTCACGGAACCGGGTGCCAACCCGTTGCAGGACTGGCTCGACTCCATCGAGCGGCTACGGGTGATTCCCGACAGCGTGCTGGTGCTGCCTGCCCATGAGCGGCCGTTTTTCAACCTGCATGCGCGGCTCGATCAGTTGCGCGACCACCACCACAACCATTTGCAACAGCTGCTCGATGCCTGCGCTCAGCCGTGTTCGGGGCTGGAGATGATGGGCGTGCTGTTCAAAAAACTGTCGGGCCGTTTTGACGAGTTGATGGCCCTGGGCGAGACGCTGGCGCACGCCAACTACCTGATGGCCCAGGGCAAGCTTGTACGTGAAGAACAGGGAGGATTGCACCGTTACCGGCGTGCCCGGACAGGAGATTCGACGTTCAACCCGCTCGCGTTGCACTGAGCGGGGCCGTATGCGCCAACCCACGCAATGACGCTTGAACCCATCGATGCGGCCGCGTGTCGCGAATCAGGAGAGGCAGTGTGATTAATAAAAACAACAATAAATGTCCGGGGCTGCGCCCGCACACGGTTCAGGTCACAGGCCTGGCCGCCGCCGTCGCGTTGTTCGCCAGCCCGTTGTGGGCCGGTGAGACCATCGAGTTTGACAATGGCGCGACCCTGGATTGGACGGTGACCACCAGTTATGGCATCGGCATGCGCCTGGGCGCCCCCAGCGATCGCTTGATGGGCATTAACGCGGATGACCCGAACCGCAACTTCGACCAGCACAGCCTGACCACCAACCGGATTGGCGCGCTGGGCGAGATGATCCTGCGCAAAGACAACTACGGTGCCGTGGTGCGGGCCAGTACCTTCTATGACGATGTGTACCACCGCCACAACGACAACGACTCCCCGAGTACCGTCAACAAATACGGCAGCAATGACACGTTCACCAGCGACACCCGCACTTACAGCGGCGGGCGCACGCGGCTGCTGGACGCCTACGTGTTTGGCGGCTGGCGGTTTGAGAACGACACCATGCTCGACGTCAAGGCCGGGCGGCATATCGAATCCTGGGGCGAGAGCCTGTATTACCCCGGCGTGAATGGCGTGCAGAACCCGTCCGACGCGGTCAAGGCCGCGCAACCGGGGGTGGAGGTCAAGGAAGTGCTGCTGCCGGTCGGGCAGGTGTCGGCCTCGTACCGGATCAACCCCGTGCTGACCCTCGGCGGCTATGTGCAGTACGAGTGGAAAGGCACCGAACTGCCACCGGTGGGCAGCTACCTGTCGACTTCCGACGTGATCGGGCCGGGCCGTGAGTTTTTGTACGGCGCCGGGGGCGCCAAGGTGCCTTACAACGGCACCGATGACCCGCGCGACAGCGGCCAGTGGGGCGCGCAGATCCGTTTCCGGCCGCTGCCCGAGCTGGAAATGTCGCTGTTCCATGTGGTGTACCACGATAAAAACCCGGCCACGGCGCTGATCGGCTATGACCCGCTGCCGATCAACAACGGCCAGTACGCGTACACCAGCAACGGCTACCGGATCAAATACTTTGAAGACATCAAGCTGACCGGGATCAGCGCCACCACCAAAATCGGCGATACCCAGGTCGGCGCCGAGTGGTCGTACCGCGACGGCGCGCCGGTGATGGTCAACACCGGGCTGGGGCCGGTGCCGACCCGTGGCAAGGGCCAACAACTGCAAGTGTCGGCCATGCGCATTCTCGGGGACCGGCCGTGGGCCAGCCAGACCACCCTGACCGGGGAAGTCGTCACCGTGCGTGTGGATGACGTGGACGATGTGTCCGGTGCGCCGAACCTGCTGGGTTTACCGCTGGACCCGCGCTATGCCGGGGCCGTGCAGCCGTCCAATGACTACACCTACAAAACCGGTTCGGCCTGGCGCACACGCTCCTCCAGCGCATACACCGTGGGCGCCTCGTTCAGCTACCCGGGCGTGTTCAATGGTTGGGACCTGGAAGTGCCGTTCACCTACTCCGATGTGTTCAGCGGCGCGGCGCCGATGTCCGGCACCATCGCCGGGGTGGCAGGGGATCGACGCCTGAGCGCGGGCACCACGTTCAAATACTTGAGCAATCTGGAAGTGGCCTTCAAGTACATCGCGTACCTGGGTGAGCCGGACCCGATCAAGCGGCCGCTGGCCGACCGCGATTACGCGACGTTCTCGATGAAATACACGTTCTGAGCCCTTCGTCCCTGTCCTCGCTGCACCGCGCAGCGTGGGCAGGGCCCAGCATTCGACATAAAGAGAGAAACCCATGGGTCTTAAAGGTCATGCGGCCATTGTCGGCAGCGCGCAGTACAAACCGGAAAAATACGCCACGGCCCCGCGCATGTTCCACCTGGAGCAAGTGGCGGACCTGGCGGCCCAGGCCTTGCGGGACGCAGGGCTACAGGCCAGTGACCTCGACGGGCTGGTGATCAACGGCCCGCAGTTTCATGAGGCGTCGGTGTTCGTGCCCGCCATGGCGGCCGAATACCTGGGGCTTAAACTGAACTTCGCTGAAGTGGTGGACCTGGGCGGCTGCACCTCGGTGGGCATGGTGTGGCGCGCCGCCGCGGCCATTGAGTTGGGGCTGTGTCAGGCGGTGTTGTGCGTGCTGCCGGCGCGCATGGCGCCCATGGGCCCGGACGAAGACCCAAGCTGGATGGCCCGGGCCATGCGCTTTGGCGGCCACAGCACGGCATTTGGTGCGCCCGAAGCAGAGTTCGATTTGCCCTATGGCCACATGGGTCAAAACACCGGTTACGCCATGATCGCCCAGCGCTATGGCGCGCAATACGGGTACGACCCGCGGGCGTTGGCCAAGATCGCGGTGGACCAACGCACCAATGCGCAATACAACCCGCAGGCGATGTTTTATGGCCAGCCGCTGACCATCGAGCAGGTGCTGGCGAGCAAGAAGGTTGCCGATCCGTTGCACGTGCTGGAGATCGTCATGCCGGTGGCCGGTGGCGCCGCGATGATTATTGCCTCCAAAGAAGTCGCGGCCCGGGCTCGCAAGCGGCCCTCGTTTATCACCGGGTTCGGTGAACACTTGGCATTCAAATCGCCGTCCTACGCCCAGGACATGGTCCACACCCCGATCGGCCCGGCGTCGCAGCGGGCGTTCAACATGGCCGGACTCAAACCCGGGGACGTGGACGCCGCGCAAATCTACGACTGCTACACCATCACCGCGCTGTTGACCCTCGAAGATGCCGGTTTCTGCGGCAAGGGCGAGGGCATGAACTTTGTGCGCGAACATGATTTGACCTGGCGCGGCGACTTCCCCATGAACACCCATGGCGGCCAGTTGAGTTTCGGTCAGGCCGGGTCGGCGGGCGGCATGAGCCAGGTGATCGAGGCCGTCACGCAAATCGCCGGGGCGGCGGGCGAGCGACAACTCAAACGCTGTGACACCGTCTACGTCTCAGGCACCGGCGGTGTGATGAGCGAGCAGGGCGCGTTGATACTTCAGGGAGCATGAATCCAATGTCCAATAACAAACCAATGCCCAATAACAAACCAATGCCCGTGCCGACCGAAATCTCCGCGCCGTTCTGGGAAGGTCTCAAAGCCGAGCGCGTGCTGATACAACAGTGCAACCCGTGCGGCCAGTGGGTGTTTTACCCGCGTCGGCATTGCCCGGCGTGCCTGGCCCACGACCTGAGCTGGCGCGAAGTCAGCGGCGAGGCCACCCTCTACAGCTTTACCGTAACCCGCATCCCGACGCTGCCGGATTTCGCTGACGAAATGCCGCAGATGCTGGCCGTGGTCGAGCTGGATCAGGGCGTACGCATGAACACCAACCTGGTGGGGCTGGAGGCGTCTGAAGTCAGCATCGGCATGCGCCTGCAGCCGGTGTTTGCAGAAGTGGACGCCCAGGGCAATCGCCTGCTGCGCTTTACCGGCGTGGACAAGGACGCGGCCGGGCTCAGGCAACGGCCTGGCGTCGAGCAGCCTGCGCCTGTGGAACCGGCCCGTGCCTCGGTGCGCCAGATCGCGCTGAGCGATGACGCGGCCTTGCAAGGGTTGGTCAGCGAAACGTTCAGCCCGTGGAGCAATCAGGTGATTGTCGATCAGGCGCTGATTGACGCCTTTGCGCAGTTGTCCGGCGATGATTACTGGATTCACACCGACCCGGAACGGGCGCGCAAACAGAGCCCGTTCGGCGGCACCATTGCCCACGGCGCGCTGGTGCAGATCCTGCAATCGCGGATGCAGCTGAATCTGGGCTACGAGATCACCGGGTTCAGCAATATGGTCAATTACGGATCGGACCGCTTGCGCTTCCCGTCGCCGGTGCCCGCCGGGGCCACCATTCATGCGCGGGCGCGGGTCAAGAAGGTGGAGAAGGTTAAAAGTGGCACCCAACTCACCCTTGAACTCAATACCCATGTACTGGGCAACGAGCGGCCCTCGGTCATCAACGAGCTGGTGATCCTGTACATGTAAACCCTTTGCACCGTCGTCATTGCCCGGCGCGCAGCCTGTGTGCCGGGCAACGACGCCCCCCTCGGCGCCCGTTAGTCCCAACGGACGATGATCCCCGCTCCCTTCCTTCCCATACTCCCCTCAGCCACTACAGACAGGCGTTGAGGAGCAGGCATGATCGACATTCGCGGTTTGAGCTACTTCGTTGCACAGTCCCCCGATCCCGTTGCGTGGCAGCGTTATGCCGAGGATGTGCTGGGCATGATGGTGACGCCAGCCCCCTCGGGCGGGCTGTACGTGAAGATGGACGAGCGTCCGTTTCGCATGCTGATCGTGCCCGGTGACGAGGCGCGTTATGTGGCGTCCGGCTGGGAGCTGGGCAACGAAGCGGCGTTCAACGCCGCCATCGCCACCCTCAATCAGGCCGATGTCAGCTGGCGTCAGGGCAGTGCCGAGCAGTGCGAACAACGGGGCGTGCAAGCGCTGGTCCACGTCACCGACCCGTCAGGCAATCGCCACGAGTTGAGCTGGGGCCATCGTTCCGATTGCCAGCCTTTTGTGTCGCCTCAAGGCGTGCCGCGCTTTATCACCGGTGACATGGGCCTGGGCCACACCGTGCTGCCCGCGCCGAACTTCGACGCGACCCTGGCCTTTGCCAAGGACGTGCTCGGGTTTGAGCTGTCGGACATCTTCAACTTCCGGCCCGACCCTTCGGCGCCGCCGATCCGGATTCACTTTCTGCATTGCAAAAACAGCCGCCATCACAGTTTGGCGCTGGCGGAGTACCCGGTGCCCTCGGGCTGTGTGCACGTCATGGTCGAGGTCGACAACATGACCGAAGTCGGCCGCGCCCACGACCGGCGCCTGGCCCATGAGGTGCCGTTGTCGGCCACGCTGGGCCAGCACCTGAATGACCGGATGACCTCTTTTTACATGAAAACCCCGTCGGGTTTTGACCTTGAGTACGGCTATGGCGGCCTGCTGGTGGACTGGCAGGCGCACAGCGCCTTCGAATTCACCCGGGTCAGCCTCTGGGGGCACGACTTTTCAGTCGGCCAGCAGTAAGGAGCGAGAGATGAACAAGCAAATGACAGCGGCCGATGTGGTCGGCCAATTACGCGATGGCATGACCATCGGGTTCGGCGGTTGGGGCCCACGGCGCAAGCCGATGGCCATCGTGCGTGAAATCCTGCGCTCGGACGTCAAGGACCTGACCGTGGTCGCCTATGGTGGCCCCGAAGTCGGGATGCTCTGCGCCGCGGGCAAGGTCAAGAAACTGGTGTTTGGCTTTGCCACCCTGGACGCCATCCCGCTGGAAGCCCACTTTCGCAAGGCGCGCGAAGCGGGCGGGTTGCAACTGATGGAACTTGACGAGGGCATGTTGCAATGGGGGCTGCGGGCAGCGGGCATGCGCCTGCCGTTCTTGCCGACCCGCTGCGGCCTGGCCACCGATGTCACGCGGCTCAACCCCGAGATCAAACAGGTGCAATCGCCCTATGACGATGGCGAATTGATGCTGGCCATGCCCGCCCTGAACCTCGACATCGCGTTCTTGCACGTCAACGTGGCCGACCGCCTGGGCAACACCCTGGTGACCGGGCCTGACCCGTACTTCGACCACTTGTATGCGCGTGCCGCCAAACAGTGTTTTGTCTCGTGCGAACGGCTTGAAGAGCGCCTGAGCCTGGACGCGCAGCAGGCGCGGTTCAACACCTTTGAACGTTACCTGGTGACGGGTGTGGTGCACGCGCCCTTCGGTGCGCACCCGACCTCGTGCCCGTCCGATTACGGCTGGGACTTGAGTCACTTGAAGCGCTACAGCGCCAGCGCGGCCCAAGACGGTGGCTGGGCCGCCTATGTGGCCGAGTTCGTGACCCCCGGCGAAAGCGCTTATCAGGCCAGCAATGGCGGTGTCGATCGGCTGAGCGCATTGCCGCTGCCCGTGTTTTAAGGAGCATGAATATGTCTGCTGATTGCGAATTTTCCCTGGCTGAACTGCTGATTGTGGCCGCCTCTGAAGCCTGGCGCGGCAACGGCGAAGTGATTGCCTCGGGGCTCGGGGTGATCCCGCGTCTGGCGGCCAGCCTGGCCAAAATGACCCACAGCCCTGAACTGTTGATGACCGACAGTGAGGCGTTTCTGGTGGAAGAACCGATTCCGTTGGGCCCTCGCGGTGACGTTGAGCCGCGCTATTCGGGTTACCTGTCATTTGAGCGGGTGTTCGAATGCGTCTGGGGCGGTCGTCGCCATGCCATGATCGGCCCGACGCAAGTGGACCGCTGGGGCCAGACCAACCTGTCGTGCATCGGTGATTACCACACACCCAAAGTGGCGATGCTGGGCGTGCGCGGCTTGCCCGGCAACAGCATCAATCACCTCAACTCGTTCTTCATCCCGGCTCACAACACCCGGGCGTTTGTCGGGGGCGAGGTGGACATGGTGTCGGGCGTGGGGTTTAACGACGCGCGTTGGGAACCGGGCATGCGCCGCGACCTGATGGACATCCGCCTGATCGTGACCGACCTGTGCGTCATGGATTTCGGTGGGCCACAGCGGGCCGCGCAGGTGCGTTCGCTGCACCCGGGCGTGCGTTTCGAACAGGTGCAGGAAAACACCGGTTTCCCGCTGCTCAAGGCGGCCGACCTGCACCCCACCGTAGCCCCGACCGCCGAACAGTTGGCGTTGATCCGCCGACTCGACCCCCATGACTACCGCGCTGCTGCGCTCAAGGGCAATCCGCCCGGCATCCGTCAGGCCTGACGCCAAGGATCACTCTTATGAGCATCGACAGTGAATTTGTGCAGCGCGCTGACAGCGCTGTGTATGAAACCGATGAGCCGGTGTTGTACGCGGTGGTCGAGGGCGTGGCCAGTGTGACGCTGAACCGGCCGACGGTGAACAACGCGCAGAACTCGCAAATGACCTATGCACTGGACGATGCGTTCAGGCGTGCGGTCAACGATGACGCGGTCAAAGTCATCGTGCTGCGGGCCAATGGCAAGCACTTTTCGGCCGGGCACGACATCGGCACGCCGGGGCGCGACATCAACAAGCCGTTCGAGCGTGCCCACCTGTGGTGGGATCACACCAACAAGCCCGGCGGGGAGTATTTGTATGCCCGCGAGCAGGAGGTTTACCTGGGCATGTGTCGGCGCTGGCGCGAGGTGCCCAAACCGACCATCGCCATGGTGCAGGGCGCGTGTATTGCGGGTGGGCTGATGCTGGCCTGGGTGTGCGATTTGATCGTGGCCAGTGACGATGCTTTTTTCCAGGACCCAGTGGTGCGCATGGGGATTCCGGGGGTGGAGTATTTCGCTCATCCGTACGAACTCAACCCGCGCATTGCCAAGGAATTTCTGTTCACCGGAGACCGGATGAGCGCCGAGCGTGCTTATCAAATGGGCATGGTCAATCGTCTGTTCAGCCGAGAGGATCTGGAGGCCGGGACCTACGCGCTGGCCGCAGCCATCGCCCGGCAGCCGCGCATGGGGCTGGCCCTGACCAAGCAGGCGATCAACCACGTCGAAGACTTACAGGGCAAGCGCACGGCGATGGACGCGGTGTTCGCGTGGCATCACTTCGCCCATAGCCACAACGAACTGCTGTCCGGTGACAAACTGGGCGGTTTCGATGCCAAGGCCATGGCCGACGCCAACAAGGCTGCTGCGGGTGAACGCCGATGAGTGACTACCTGAGCACGGCATTGACCCAGGCGCTGGGCTGCCGTTATCCGATTGTGCAAACCGCCATGGGCTGGGTGGCGGACGCTCATCTGGTGATCGCCAGCACCCAGGCGGGAGCCTTTGGTTTTTTGGCCGGAGCGACGATCGCTGCCGATCAACTGGAGGGCGAAATCCAACGGGTGATCGAGGCCACGGGCGGTAGCAACTTCGGTCTTAACTTTCATATGTTTCAGGACAATGCGGCGCAGTGCGTGGACCTGGCCATTGAATACCGCCTGCGTGCGGTGAGTTATGGGCGCGGGCCCGACCGGCAGACCATTGACCGTTTCAAACGCGCCGGGGTGTTGTGCATTCCCACGGTGGGCGCACTCAAGCATGCGATCAAGGCCGTGGAACTGGGCGCTGACATGGTCACCGTGCAGGGCGGCGAGGGCGGCGGCCACACCGGCGGCGTACCCAGCACTATCTTGCTGCCACAGGTGCTGGATGCGGTGCAGGTGCCGGTGATTGCCGCGGGCGGCTATTCCACCGGGCGCGGCCTGGCCAGTGCGCTGGCGTGCGGTGCGGCGGGGGTTGCCATGGGCACGCGGTTTCTCATGACCCGTGAATCCCCCACGCCGGTGGCGACCCTGGAGCGTTACCTCAAGGTCAACGACCCGCAGCAGATTCGGGTCACCACTGCCGTGGACGGCATGCGTCACCGGATGATTGAAAATGCCTTTATCAACCGCCTGGAGCGTGCCACTGCGTTTGGCCGTTTGCGCATTGCGCTGGGCAGTGCCTGGCAATGGAAGCAACAGACCGGCATGAGCGTGCGGCACATGCTCGGGGTGTTTGCCCAGTCGGTCAAAGAAGACCCCGGCGCGCTGTCGCAAACCGTGATGGCCGCCAACCAGCCGGTGCTCTTACAGCGCTCGATGGTCGACGGCGTGCCGGATGAAGGCATATTGCCCAGCGGTCAGGTGGCGGCCGCGATTGGCGAGCTGAAAAGCTGCCAGCAGGTGATTGAGGAGATGGCGCAGGAGGCTGAGCGGTGTTTGCGGGCCGTCAGCACGCCGTATCCCCGTTAATCGAGGCTGACCCAGCGCTGCTCCTGTGCTGCGCGGCGGATGGCGGCGGCCAGGCGCTCCACTTGCCAGGCTTCTTCGAAATCCGGGCCGGGGACCGGCAGGCCGGCGCAGGCTTGAATCACGGCGTGGACTTCGAGGGTTTTCAGCTCGTTGTAACCCAGTTGATGCCCCGCCGCCGGGCTGAAGGCGGCATAGCCCGGCCAGTCGGGGCCGGACAGCCGGCGCTCGAAACCTGATTGCCCTTGCAAGCACACGTGCAGTTCGTTCAGGCGTTCCTGATCGAACCTGAGCGTGCCCAGGGTGCCGCTGATTTCGACGCTCAGGTGGTTTTTGTAACCGTGCTTGAGCCAACTGCTGCTGACGCTGCCGCGGGCGCCATTGCGAAAGCGCAACAACGCGTGGGTCTGGTCGTCCACGTGGATCGGTGTGTCCCGCGGGTCGGTATGACTGGCGGGTCGCAGCGGGTGGACAGTCTGGCTGTCGGCGCACACCGCCTCGACGTCGCCCATCAGGTAGCGGGCGAGGGCCAGCACGTGACTGCCCAGATCTGCCAACGCTCCCCCGGCATGTTCGGCTTCGCAGCGCCATGACCAGGGCAAGGCCGGGTCGGCCATGAAGTCTTCGCTGAACTCCCCTGCAAAGCTGATGAGCCGCCCTAGCTCGCCTCGCGCGATCATTTCGCGTGCCTGCACCAGCACCGGATTGTGCTGGTAGTTGTAGCCGACCCGCGTGACCACGCCTGCAGCCCGGGCGGCCTGACGCATGTCATCGGCCTGTTGCAGGCTGACGGCCAAGGGCTTCTCGCAGTACACGGCCTTGCCCGCCGCGATGGCGGCCATCGCCATGGGGAAATGCAAGTGGTTGGGGGTGGTGATGGCCACCAGGTCGACCTTGGGATCGCTGATTAACTGCTGCCAGTCGCTGTGGGCGCGTTCAAACCCCCAGGCCGAAGCGCACTGTTGCGCCCGTTCGGCGTCTGCATCGGCCACGGCAGCCAGGCGCAGGTGCACCGGCAGTTCGAATGCTGCGCTGACATTGCGGAACGCCAGCGCATGGGCGCGCCCCATAAAGCCGGTGCCGATCAGACCTATTCCCAGTGAACGCATGGCAACTTCCTTTGGGTGTTTTATTGTAAGGAAGTACCTTTATGGAATTAAATTTCCGAAAATGCAATCAGTGGAATTAAATTATCGGATTGTTCAGCACAAGAACCCACCGTCCACATTCAACGAAACGCCCGTGGTGTAGGTGGAGGCATCGCTGGCCAGGTACAGCACGGCGCCTGCCATTTCTTCAGGATTGGCCACGCGGTTGAGCGGGATCTGTTGCAAGACGCCCTTGAGAATCGCGTCGTTCTTGACCAGCGCCGAGGCGAATTTGGTGTCCGTCAGGCCGGGCAGCAAGGCGTTGCAACGAATGCCTAAAGGCGCGCATTCCTTGGCAAACACTTTGGTCATGTTGATGACCGCGGCTTTGGTCATCGAGTACACGCCCTGAAAGGCGCCCGGCGACACGCCATTGATGGAGGCGACATTGATGATGCTGCCGCCGCCGTGTTCGCGCATCAGTTTGCCGGCTTCGACCGACATGAAGAAATAGCCGCGAATGTTCACGTCGACGGTTTTCTGGAAGGCGCTCGGGTCGGTGTCCAGCACATGGCAAAACTGCGGATTGGTGGCCGCGTTGTTGACCAGAATGTCGAGGCGGCCGAAATCGTCACGGATGCGCGCGAAGGCCTGTTGTATCTGCTCCAGCTCACCGATGTGGCAGGCCATGGCGGTGGCGTTGCCCCCGGCGGCGATGATCGCGTCGGCCACGGGTTGACAGTTCTCCCGCGTGCGGCTGGAGACGATGACATGCGCCCCCTGGCGGGCCAGCAAGTGGGCAATGGCCTCACCGATACCGCGGCTGGCGCCGGACACGAAAGCGATTTTGCCATCGAGGTCAAACAAGTGAGTGCGGGTCATGCTGAATCCTTCGTGTTCGGGGGCTTAGAGGCTGGAGCGCTCGATGACCTTGAGGCTCATGTGCTCCAGCAAGGCGTTCATGTGGACGAACTGGGCGAAGCGTTTGTCCTGCGTTTGGCCGTGGTAGAAGCGGTAGTAGATCTGCTGGACGATGCCTGCCAGACGGAATAGCCCATAGGTGTAGTAGAAATCGTAGTTATCGATCTGAATCCCGGCGCGTTCTGCGTAGTAATCGACGAATTCGCGGCGGGTCAACATCCCCGGCGCATGGCTCGGTTGGCGCCGCATCCGCTGCACCTCCGGCGGGTCATTGGCCTCAATCCAGTAGGCGAGGGTGTTGCCCAGGTCCATCAGCGGGTCGCCGAGGGTGGTGAGCTCCCAGTCCAGTACGCCAATGATCTGCCTGGGGTTGTGCGGGTCGAGGATGACGTTGTCGAAGCGGTAATCGTTGTGAACGATGGCAGGCGTTGGGTGATCGGGCGGCAGGTGCGCATTGAGCCACGCCTTGACGGTTTCCCAGTGCGGCGCATCCGGGGTCAGCGCCTTTTCGTAACGGTCGCACCAGCCGCTGATCTGGCGTTGCACATAACCTTCAGGCTTGCCCAGGTCGGCCAGGCCGCACGCGGTGTAATCCACCTTGTGCAGCTCGACCAGGGTGTCGATAAAGCTGCGGCACAGGGCGCCGGTGTTGTCGGCCGTGAGGTTGAGTTCCGCGGGCAGTTCCGAGCGCAAGATGATCCCTTTGACCCGTTGCATGACATAGAACTCGCTGCCGATCAGCGACGTGTCGGTGCAATGGGCATAGGCCTTGGGGCAGTAGGGGAAGGCGTCCTTAAGGTGATTGAGAATGCGGTACTCACGGCCCATGTCATGGGCAGACTTGGCTTTATGGCCAAACGGTGGGCGGCGCAGCACCAGCTCGTGGCCGGGGTACTCGATCAGGTACGTGAGGTTGGATGCGCCACCGGGGAACTGGCTGATGCGGGGCTCACCGCCAAGCCCCGGGATGTGGGCCTTCAGGTACGGGTCAATCTGGCTGGCGTCGAGTTCTTCGCCAGAGCGGATACGGGTAGACGAGTCGGTGAGCGCCATGGCTATCTCTTCTGCTTATTTTTGAGGCCGGACAACATTCGCTAATCTAATGGGCCGCCCCGTCGACAACAAGCCGCGGGCGGCCTTAATAGACGCGGGTGTTAATGGCCGATCAGCGTGTCTGATAGCAAGGCGCCCAATGTGAAGCGCAAAAAAAAACCGAAGCTGCGTGGGCTTCGGTTTTTTTGTCGTGCGCGAAACTTAGCTTGGGAACAGTTCGCTCAGTTTCATCGCCAGCATCATGTCGCCTTCAGCGCGCAGTTTGCCGCCCATGAACGCTTGCATGCCGTCGGTTTCACCGCTGACGATGCCTTCCAGGGTTTCGCCGTCCATCACCAGAGTGACTTGTGCGTCCGGGTTTTCGCCTTCCTTCAGTTCGCAGGTGCTGTCTTTGACGATCAGCGAAAAGTTCTTGGTGTCATCAATGCGAAAGCCGAATACCAGGTCCAGGCCGGCAGCAGCGGCTGGGTTGAATTTGGCTTTCATTGCTTGAACGGCATCAGCTACAGACGTCATGGTTCGATCCTTTTGTGGTGGGGTACGGCGACCCGTGGGTCGCGGTTGCCGGCGCTCAACGATAGGTGATGAGTGACGGCGTCTTCAACAGTTGCAAATGCAGGTGACTGTTAAAGGAAGCCAGTGTGACCTCGCGGCCTTGAAACGAGAGGCGGCTGAGCGAGGTGTTCGCAATGTGCCAGGTGAGCTTGAAGGCTTCGCTGGCGGGAATTCGGGTCAACAGGTGGAGCAGGGCGGTGATGGTGCCGCCGGAGGTGAACACGGCGATGGTGTGCTGGCTGGCCTGGGCGTGATCCAGCAACCGGTTGAGCCCGCCTTGGACGCGTTCGACAAAGGCCAGCCAGCTTTCGAGTTCAGGGGTGTCCCAGGTGCCGCTGACCCAGCGCGCCACAATCAGGTCAAATATCCGCTGGAACTCGGCCGGGTCATGGGCTGCATGGGTCAAGGCGGCCACGGCATTGGGCTCATCTGGCAACAAACCGGGCAGCAGCGCGCTGAGCACGCCGAACGCATCGAATTCATTAAAGGCCGGATCAACTTCCAGTGCGGGGGTGGCGAGCCCGGCTACGCTAAATTGCTGCAGGGCGTGGCGGGCGGTGTCTTGCTGGCGGGAAAGATCGCCGGACAGGCAACGGTCAAAGCGCAGGCCGAGGTCCACCAGATGCTGACCGACGATTTGCGCCTGGCGCACACCCAGTGGCGACAGCACGTCGTAGTCCTCAGCGCCGAAAGAGGCTTGGCCATGTCTTATTAGATAGATGCTGCCCACGTCCGCTTTGCCCCGGTACGTTGAAAGTCTGGCGAGGTTAGGAGCAAGGCGGGGAGCTGTCAATGAAAAAACATACGCTTGTTTGAATTGCGCCCGGCACGTGTCGACGCAGCGTTTCACGGCTGGCAGCCGCCGATTGGCGCCGGTATGCTGAGCCCCATTACGCCACCCGGACGTCCGGGGTGGCCTCGTTTGAAGGAGTGTCTGTGGAATTTCTTGCCGATTACGCCAGTTTTTTGGCGAAAACAGTGACGATAGTGGTTGCGATCCTGGTGGTGCTGGTCACGCTGGCTGTCGTGCGCGGCAAAGGGCGTCGGCGTTCGACGGGGCAACTGCACGTCACCAAATTGAATGACTTTTACAAAGGTTTGCGCGAGCGTTTGCAACAGTCACTGTTGACCAAGGATCAGTTGAAGACCTTGCGCAAAGACAGCAGCAAGGCTGAAAAGAAGCTGAAGAAACAGCCTGATGAAAAGCCACGCGTGTTCGTCCTCGATTTCGATGGCGATATCAAGGCCTCTGCCACTGAAAGCCTGCGTCACGAGATCACCGCCTTGCTGACGCTGGCCACCCCGGCCGATGAAGTGGTACTGCGGCTGGAAAGCGGCGGCGGCATGGTACACAGCTATGGTCTGGCCTCGTCGCAGTTGGCGCGGATTCGTCAGGCGGGCATTCCGCTGACGGTGTGTATCGATAAAGTGGCCGCCAGTGGTGGCTATATGATGGCTTGCATTGGGGCCAAAATCATCAGCGCGCCTTTCGCCATCCTCGGTTCGATCGGTGTGGTCGCGCAGTTGCCTAACGTCAATCGACTGTTGAAAAAGCACGACATTGATTACGAAGTACTGACCGCTGGCGAGTACAAGCGCACGTTGACCGTGTTTGGCGAAAACACTGAAAAGGGGCGTGAGAAGTTTCAGCAGGATCTGGACATCACGCATCAACTGTTCAAGAACTTCGTCGCGCAATACCGCCCACAATTGGCCATCGATGAAGTTGCCACGGGCGAGGTATGGCTGGGGGTGGCGGCGGTTGAAAAACGGCTGGTGGATGAATTGAAAACCAGCGATGAGTATTTGTCGGAGCGTGCCAAGACTGCGCAGCTTTATCATCTGCACTTTGCTCAGCGTAAAAGCCTGCAAGAGCGTGTGGGGCTGGCCGCCAGTTCTTCCGTCGAGCGTGTGGTGGATTCGCTCTGGGCGCGTTTGACCCAGAACCGTTTCTGGTAACCCACCGTGGCCTGCCGTGCTTGTGGGTACAGCGGGCCATGTCAACCTCAGTGGTCGGCGCTGAGGCATCGGAGCGCGAGTGGGGGACCACTAACTATCTAACTCATTGCCGCAAAAGCCTGTGCTTAAGCTGAACGTCTTATTAAAAGACAGGCTTTGGTAATGGCAACGATCAATGGCTCTACCCCTTCCAATGCAGTCAGGCAGATGACGCAAACGTCAAAACGTCTGTTGCAGGCACCCGCCGAAAATAAATACGAAACCCTTGTCTCAACCTTGTTACCCGGCTGGTTCGTCAACGCGCCGGAGTCCGTTCGCCAGTCCTTGAAAAAGAGCTTGCAGCTCAGGCATGAGACGCAGCAGATAACATCCGGGATTCTGGCCGCCATCAAGCCCATCGAACAGTTCTGCGAACCCCTGCTGAAACTGGCGCTGTCGGTGTATGGGTGGCGTGATCTGGATGTAAAGACCCATGCGTTAAAACAAGTGCACCTGGTCAACAACTTACTGGTTTTTATCGCGCGCCATCAGGTCAAGTTGGTCGATACGGCTGCACGATCCTTAATGCCGGACGCACTGATTCCTGAGTCGCTGGAATTGAACCTGGTGTCCAGTATTTCGCACCACAGTCTGTTGCAGGCTGCGATGCAGAACTTTGATGTGTCGGAAACACGTGCCGGTGGCTTCGACCCGGGCTCTTATATCTACGGCATTGCCAGCAATAAGTCGGAGGTGATTAACCCCGATCTGACACCGGAGAAATTTGCACAAATCAGCCGTGATCTGAATTTGGGTTTTCAATACCAACTGCATCTGGATCAGCAGTTCAGGCCTGTAGAAAACCAATGGCCCATGACGGACCCTCGCTCCAAGGCTTTTAAAAACATGCAGGCCTTTAGTGACAATGCGCGCCATGAGTTTGCCTGTGCGTTGCATATGGAGTTCATGAAGGGCCTTGTGAGCCCCGGCATCTACACCCTCATTGAGCGTTTGCTGACGGCACAGCCCTCTGTTTTCACGACCGGGCCGGCCATGTGTGGAACCTTCCAGATACTCGATTTCGAGGTCACGGGGGTCATCATCGTGTTGCCGTTGCGCAAAGCCAGCAACGTCGTCCAGCCGTGCGTGGTGTATCTGCCCCAGGCGCCCGAACGTTGCTTCTACGAGTTTGAAACGTTTAATGCCTTCCAGATTCACTTGCGCGAATGGTTAAAAAACCCTGAATTTGCCGAGTACTTCATAAAACGCGTGCCGTTACGCCATCGTGCCGAGTTTGTGCGCCGTACGCATATCAGGCATGCCACGTGGGATTCGTTGTTGCTGCGACGCCCACCCATCATTTACGAACCGGCTTTATTTACCCACTCACACTACAACCTTAAAAGCGAAAACCCCTTTGAAGTGGCATGGCAGCAGCAACTGGCTCAAATCAAAGACGACGCCAGTGTATTGGTCGTGCCGACCGAAGACGAAGACCAGCGGGCGCGCGTCGAGCGTCAGGCCATGTATTTGAACATCGGGATCAGTTTGTTTGGGTTGGCACTGGGGTTTGTTCCGGTACTGGGTCAGGTGCTGTTGGCTGTCAGCGTCATTGAACTGGGGGAAGAAGTCTTTGCGGGCATTCAGGCGTGGGAAAGAGATGACACGTACACGGCGATCACTTACCTCTTCGATGTGGCCCAAAACGTGGCGTTACTGGCGGGAACAGCGGGGGTCGCCAAAGCCTTGCAGGCCCCTGCGCATGTAGATGCGATGGTGCCTGTCAGGATTGAACGGGGAGTCAGTAAGTTATGGAAACCTGACCTTGCCGGCTACGCAGTTAAAAAAATTTCCCTGGAGGGCATAAAAGCGGATGCGCGCGGTATTTACACGGTCAATGAACACACCTATATCAAGTTGGATGACCGGGTATATAGGGTTGCAACGGAGCCCGGCGCCGACAGTTTCTACTTGAAGCATCCTTCGGATGGGCGTGCGTATAAGGTCAAGTTACGTCATAACCATGAAGGCATCTGGACGCACGAACTGGACGATCCCTTGTATTGGGACCGCGCTCAATTATTCCGGCGCATGGGGGAGGACGCCCAAGCCTTATCGACCACCACGCTTGATAAGGTGATGACGATCTCGAATCTGTCTGATGCAACCTTAAGGCATGGGGTGCTTGAACAACTGCCAGCCCCCGCCTTGTGGGTGGACAGTCTGAAACGCGCCGCGCTGGTCGAGAAAATCGAGACCTTTGTCTCCAGAATGAAAAACGGCGCTGGCCGTCTGGCAGCGGACGCCGATCTTCAGTTGCGGCTGATTACCCAACTGCCGGGATGGCCAGCCGATCGGGTACTGCGCGTGGTCGAAAATGATGGCGTGCTATTTCGCGAGTATGGCAATGACCTGGTCTCCCGAATCCCGAGGGTGCAAGTGACCGAAGCGCAGATTGCACACAGGGACCTGCTGAAAGTGACCCTCGACTGTTTGTCCCAGACACAGGTCACCCAGTTACTGGGTCGTGAAATCGCTGGCCAACAGCAGCAGGTGCAGGCACTGGCACAACGCTTGGGGACGTTTGCGCAAGCGACCGAGAAAACATTGTTCTTGAGTCTGTATAACGAAACAGAGGCAACGTCCTCTATCGGTGCCCTGATACAACAACAGTTTTCCAGCTTGCCGGCTGCCGTGGTCGAGGAACTGGTAGAGCACCTGTCACCTGAGCAGGTGGCGTTGATCCAGAGCGAAGGACGGCTACCGCTCGTGGTGCTCGAAGAAGCGCGGCACTATGTTCAAACCGTGCGCATTAGCCGTGCCATTGAAGGGTTGCTGTTTGACGTGCTCAGTAGTGACGACAGCTTGAACGTGGCGCGCAAAATTCTGCCTTCTGTGCCGGGCTGGCCCAGGCATTTGCGCCTTGTTGTACGGGACAAAACCACCGGGCACGTGATTGAAACGTTTGGAAACCCGTTAGTCACCTCTGCGCGAGAGGTGTTCAAGAGCGGTGATCACTATGAGTATTTTGGGTTTGCCGAGGGGGAAACATACACGCATACGTCGCTGCTCAGGTGCATTTTTGAAACACTTTCAAAAGAAGAGCGCACGGGATTGATGCTGCCTGCCACTGATCCCTATGGCGCGTTCACCCTCAAGCTTGCGACGGTCGCGAACCGGTATCGTTCCCTCAGCGCACAAGCTTTGGGCTTACACACGATAAAGCCGTGGATCAAGTCGCCTTTACGACTGGCAGATGGCCGTCTGGGCTATCCGCTTGGCGGCCGCTCAGGGCGTTTACTGCCTCAAGAGCGGCCGCAATTGCTCAAAGATCAGTTGCTTGAGCTTTACCCCTCGATGAGCGAGGCGCAGGCCGGTCATTTTTTGTATCGCTTGAACCTCAATCCTGGCCAAATTACCCGCGCGCTGGTCAGTCTCAAGGGCGAGTTACAAAGCCTGCGCGTCGATCTCGACAGTTGGGTGGCGTCCGAGGTGTGGAGCGCGCCTCACAACGCGCCGCGATTCAAAGTGTCGACTCACGTCAAGAAGTCGATGCGCCGTGCCCTGATACAGGCTTGGCGGCGCCAGACGCCGCATAACCAGATAGGGGGCCACTTGGGCTACGAGCTGGATCTGGATGCCTGGCCCGTGGATTGCCTGCCTGAGCTATCTGCGGATTTTTCTCACATCAATGCCCTGAATGTGAGCCACTCACCCTCAGGCCACTTTCCGGCGTCATTTTTGGGCAAGTTCAAACAACTTCGCGCGTTGACCTTGAAGAACAGCGAATTGGTCGAGTTACCCGCTGCCATTGCAGACATGAGTGAGCTGACGGTGCTCAACCTTCAGGGCAACCACATCATGTTGAACGCGTCCGCCCATGAAACACTTGCCAGCCTGACCCGTTTAAAAGCCCTCAATCTGACCGGCAATGGCTTGGGCATGAGGTTGTCGGTCGGTCGGTTGTCCGACCTTGAACACTTGCAGCTGCGTTATACCGGCCTTGATCAATGGCCCGAAGGCATTGAAGGTCTTCAACACCTGCAAGTGGTTGATTTGCGCGATAACGCGATCAGCCATGTGCCTTCCGAGGTGCTGTCGCCAGCGCGCAATGCCGTCAACCGCGTGACGTTTTTACACGACAACCCTTTGAGCGCGGACTCTCTGCGCCGTCTCTATATTTATCGGCTGGAGCAACACATCAACTTCGGTATCTGGATCTCCCGCCAGCATGTGCCGTC
This sequence comes from Pseudomonas lundensis, assembly GCF_015377145.2. Taxonomy (NCBI): domain Bacteria; kingdom Pseudomonadati; phylum Pseudomonadota; class Gammaproteobacteria; order Pseudomonadales; family Pseudomonadaceae; genus Pseudomonas; species Pseudomonas lundensis. Next base: position 2,669,840 of record NZ_CP062158.2, on the reverse strand, counting down.
CCCTCGGGGTATCCAGCGATGGGCGCAGCCGCCGAGCGATGAGCAGTTGGCGGTGTGGAATGCCTTATGGGCCGAAGACAATGGTCGTGATTTTTTTCGGATACTCGAGGATTTAAGCGCGTCCGCCCAGTTTTCCCGTAATTACGGGGATTTAAGTCAGCGCGTATGGTCATTGCTTAACGCTATGCACCAGAACATGGGGCTGCGTAGATGGTTGTTTGATATCAGCAGCCAACCCAGAACCTGCGTTGACGGCATTGCCATGGTGTTTGCTGATCTTGAACTGCAACTGCACATCTATTTGGCTGAGCACGGCCTTAACACCGAAGAACAATTGCTGGATTTAACCCGGGGTTTGTTCCGTATTGAGTCGCTTAATCAGCATGTGGACACGATCATTGCTCAGCGTATTGCTCAAATCAGTGCTCGACCGATTAGTGCCGTGCAACGTTTGCAGCAGTTGATTGATGAGGTCAGCCCTGACTTTGCCGACCAGCCCTTGAGTGAAATGTCGGCGCAAGAGTGTCAGGGCGTGGCGTATCGGCTGGGTACGCCAGAAGCGCTGCAATTGGCCGAGATACTGAGCCCGCGCTGGCTGCAAGATCGCATTGCGCAAATTGATCCGCTGGAAGTGCAAATGTATTACCAAGTACACCTGGCACAAGACCTGGACTTGCCCGCCCGGCCACGCAGCATGGTCTTCGAAAATGTGGCGAGTGTGACATCGGCCGAGCTGGAAGAGGCCAAGGCCTATGTCATGAATAAGGAGTCCCCTGAGACCTTGAAAGCCTCGCTCATCGCCCGCGATTACTGGCAAAACTTTCTCAGGCTTAAATATCAGGAAACGTTCTTTCGCTCGGACGATGCGCAAGATGAGCGGATGGCGGCGCTTTTCGCCGCGCGCGAGGGCATGTCCAGCAGCGACTACGTTACGCAGTCACAGGAAATCGTTGGGGAGAGGGAAAGCGCACGGCTGGCGTTGGTGAAGCGATTGACCGAACAGGAGATTGCTGAAAACCCGCGGTTAATGGCGGTGTTGCACCCCCCGGAGCGGTGAGGGTTTGACGCTGGCTTCCAGGCGTTCAATGCCCGGAGCCAGCGTTTTGCTCACGGCTTAACGACGCCGGAACAGCGGTTGAGGCTCATCCGTTGACGCTTGATAGGTCACGCTGAAGTCCTTCAGGCCTTCGAGCGCTTCGTAGGGGTCTTTGTCGGCACGAATGGCAAACGCATCAAAGCCACAACGATGCAGGTAGAAAAGCTGATCGCGCAGTACATCACCAATGGCGCGCAATTCGCCTTTATAGCGGTAGCGATCACGCAGCAAGCGCGCATTCGAGTAGCTGCGGCCATCGGTGAAGGCGGGGAAATTCAGGGCAATGACCTGAAAATTGTCCACGTCTTCGCCGATTTCTTCGGCTTCTTCATCGCTGTCCAGCCAGACGCCCAAACCGCCATCGCGGGCTTTAAGTGCATGAGCATGCTCGCGCCACAGGGCCAGCGGCACGATCAGATCATCGCAATTGGGGATGGCGTCGAAGCTCGCGTCCTTGGGCAGCAAGTGCCAGGTTTCATCGATCACTTCGTTGTTCTTAATGATTCGCTGCATAGACGCGCTCCTTGAAGGGATCGATGCCAATACGTTGGTAGGTGTCGATGAAGCGCTCGTCTTCGGTACGTTTTTCAACATAGACGTCGATCAGCTTTTCAATCACATCCGGCATGTCGTCCTGGGCGAACGAGGGGCCGAGGATTTTCCCCAGGCTGGCATCACGGCTGGCACTGCCGCCCAGCGAGACCTGATAGAACTCGGCGCCTTTTTTATCTACGCCCAAGATGCCGATATGACCGACGTGGTGGTGGCCACAGGCGTTCATGCAGCCGGAAATGTTCAGGTCCAGTTCACCGATGTCGAACAGATAGTCCAGGTCTTCAAAGCGGCGCTGGATGGATTCGGCAATCGGGATGGATTTGGCGTTGGCCAGCGAGCAGAAATCGCCGCCGGGGCAGCAAATCATGTCGGTCAGCAGGCCGATGTTCGGTGTGGCGAAACCGTGCTCGCGCAACTCGCCCCACATGGTGAACAACTGGCTTTCTTCGACATCGGCCAGGATGATGTTCTGTTCGTGAGAGGTGCGCAGTTGGCCGAAGCTGTAGCGGTCGGCCATGTCGGCAATCGCGTCCCACTGCTTGTCGGTCACATCACCCGGCGCGACGCCGGTGGGCTTGAGCGACAGCGTCACGGCCACATAGCCCGGCTTCTTGTGCGCCAGGGTATTGCGGGTGCGCCAGCGGGCGAAACCGGGGTGTTGTTTGTCGAGTTCAGCCAGCTCGGCGCTGAAATCGGGCAAGTCTTTGTACTCCGGATCCACGAAATGCTTGGCGATCCGTTGCACTTCGGCTTCGGTCAGGGTGGTTGACCCCCCGCGCAAGTGCACCATTTCGGCTTCAACGCGTTGCGCGAAGACTTCAGGGGTCAGCGCCTTGACCAGAATCTTGATACGCGCCTTGTACTTGTTGTCGCGGCGACCATAGCGGTTGTAAACCCGCAGGATGGACTCGAGATAGCTCAGCAAGTCTTGCCACGGCAAGAACTCATTGATGAACGCACCGACCACCGGTGTACGGCCCAAACCGCCGCCTACCAGTACACGGAAGCCCAATTCACCGGCCTCATTGAACACCGGTTCCAACCCGATATCGTGCACTTCAATGGCGGCGCGGTCAGAGGCCGAGCCATTGATGGCGATCTTGAATTTGCGCGGTAAATAGGCGAATTCCGGGTGGAACGTCGTCCACTGACGCACGATTTCACACCACGGGCGGGAGTCGATCAGTTCGTCGGCGGCAACGCCGGCAAACTGGTCGGTGGTGACGTTGCGCAGGCAGTTGCCGCTGGTCTGAATGGCGTGCATCTGCACAGTGGCCAGTTCTTCCAGAATGTCCGGCACGTCTTCCAGCGCAGGCCAGTTGAACTGCACGTTCTGGCGAGTACTGATATGGGCGTAGCCCTTGTCATAGTCGCGGGCAATCTTGGCCATCATCCGCGCCTGGCGCGAGGTCAGTTGCCCATAGGGCACGGCGACCCGCAACATGGGTGCAAAACGCTGAACATACAGGCCATTTTGCAGGCGCAGAGGGCGGAATTCTTCTTCGCTCAGCTCACCTGCCAGGTAGCGTCGGGTCTGATCACGGAACTGCTTGACGCGGTCCTCGATGATCCGCTGATCGTACTCGTCATATACGTACATATAGGTCCTGTTCTCAGGCTGCTAACAGCTTATCTGCGCGCACGGCCGCGCACTCCCCACGGAGCGAGGCACGATACCAGTTTGCAGTTATGCGCAAAAGTGATGTTTAAGCATATGGAAAGAACCAAAAAGACTATAAGAGGCTGATTCTCAATCACTTACTTGTCTTGTGGGGATTGCTGAACTTAACTGACAGGACGTCTTCTAGCATTCACCCATAACATTTCAAAAAGGCGATGCGATGAGCACTCCAGTCAAGGCACGTAAAAGTGACAGCAAGGTCGATGCGTGGGCCATTCTGTTCATGATTATTCTGGTGGTGGCAACGGCGGTGTTTTGGGTCAGCCACCAATAAGTTGTCCGCCCTGCGTATTCTCCGGTAGCCCTCGGCGCTGCTGACTGTCGCGTCATACGATGGTCACCCGCGTGTCTGATGGTATTGTGCCAGTTATTATGTGGCTCAATTTCCGGGGGCGGGTTTCAATGCGAAAGGTTTTCAACCATTGCCTGGTGTTGCTGTGCTTGCCGTTTTCGATGGCGGTGCAGGGCGCCACGGTGCTTTTCCTGAACCCCGGCTACACGGATGAGACCTTCTGGGTCAGTTATTCGACGTTCATGCAGGCGGCTGCTCGCGATTTAGGCATGCAGCTTGAGGTGCAATATTCCCAACGCTCCCCCGAGCGCGCGATCGAACAGGCGCGCACGGCCTTGCAGGGCCAGCACCGCCCTGACTATCTGATCTTCGTCAACGAACAATACATTGCCCCGCAAATTTTGCGCCTGTCTCAAGGCAGCGGCGTGAAGCTGTTCATGGTCAACAATGGCTTGACCCGTGAGCAGGCGCAGTTGATCGGTCCGGATGATGCCCAGTACGCCGGCTGGCTCGGGAGTATGGTGACCAATGATGAAGAGGGCGGTTACCTGATGCTCAAGGAGTTGATTCGTCAACGCGGGCCCATTGAGCCGGGGCACACCCTGGACCTCTTGGCCTTCTCAGGGGTAAAAAACACCCCGGCTTCACGCTGGCGCGAAAAAGGCATGAAGCGGGCCCTGAGCGAACACCCTCAGGTGCGTTTGCGGCAGATGGTCCATGGCGAATGGAACCAGCAGCGGGCGTACGAACAGGCCCGGCAGTTGTTCAAGCGTTACCCCGACACAGCGCTGGTGTGGTCGGCCAATGATGAAATGGCCTTCGGCGCCATGCGCGCGGCGCAGGAAGCCGGGTACACCCCGGGCAGCGATGTTCTGTTCAGCGCGGTCAACAGCTCCATTTCTGCCCTTGAATCGCGGATCAGCGGGCGACTCAGTGCGCTGGTGGCAGGGCATTTCACCCTCGGTGGCTGGGCGATGGTGTTGTTGAACGACGACAGCAAAGGCGTTGATTTCAAACGCTTCGGTGGGCGAGACCGGCAGGTTCCGGTGTTGCAGTTGCTCAATGCCGAACAGGCGGCCACTTTACTCAAAGTCATACGCAGCCAGGCGTTCAACCTGCGGTTCACGTCGTTCTCCGCGCAGGGCAAACCCGCGAATTATCGCTACCCGTTTACGCTCGATAGCCTGCTGCATATGCCTCAGACCCCGGCAAAGTGAAGCACCAGTTTGACGATTGCGAACAGTGTTAACGCAAATACCCCGGTAAACAGCAAGCCCAGCAGCAAGAACTGACTGGGTTTGCCGTGAGTGAAATCACGCGTTCTGTTTTTGCCACTTTGCACGCCGAACGCAGCGGCCATCACGCTGTGCAGCACTTGCCAAAAGGTGGGCGGTTTTTCGGGGCTTTCCATAAGGACCTCGCAGGCCGGAGTGGAGTGTCTCCCTAGATGATAGTCAACCCCGCAAAAGGGGTAGCCCGTTACCACCGTCAGCACTGAGGCTTTGTATCTACTGATGCTCTATTTGATGAGTTATCAGGAGAGACTCAGTGACAGACATTTCAACGGCTAATGGACTCGGTCTTCACGCAGCGTTTATTGAAGAAAAACTGCCTGCCTGGATAAAACACAGCCACCGCAAGGATTTAGTACGTCTGCGTACGGGCGCTGTTCTGGGGCACGAGCCTTTACCCGACACTCATTTGGCCGATGCGCCACGTTGGTTGCGTGAGGCTTTGCAAAGCAGTCAGGTGCGTAGCCGGCAGGCAACGCTGGGTTTGGCTCAGCAGTTGAAAACACTTAAGGGCATCACAGAGTTTGCCGAGCCACGTCTTCAATTGGCCCTGAAGAGTCACCACACAACGGGCCGGGCGCTGGATGTCAACAAAGACTGTTTGTTTTACCTGCAGCGTGACCAACCCGTGCAGGAGCAGAGCTTGTTACAGGCCGCGCTGCTCAATTTTGAAGGCAACGAAGACTTCACACGGTTGGTGCGTGGTCGAACCAGCGCGATAGCACCTTCAGGGTCGTTGCCGGCCATGCCCGAAAAAAATGGAAGCGGCATTCCTTATTCGATGCTCGCAGACGCTCTGGTTAAGGGGAGTGGTTTTGGGGTGGCCAGGATTGAAGACGAACTGAAAAATCTTCATGCCCCCGACGGTTTTAGCTATCGCGAAACGCTGCCTATGAAACCGCAAACCTTCTCGAATTTGTGTAGGGCGCTGGACCTCGGGCAGCAATACCAGGATCACTTGAGCGAAGTGTTTGACAGCCCGCAGGACGGATCAAAACTGCGCGCGCAAATGGTTCAGGCGCAAAAAGACCTGCTTGAAGTGCGGTTGCATGCGGCCTTGATCCAGAAACACATCAGTGAAGACGCGTATCGATGCGTGTCGGATGTCGTGCAGGGGCTGCCTGTCCCCCTGCTCGGTGGCAAGCCTGTGGTGTTTAGCCAACTGAGTCTGTTTGGCTTCACCATCGCCGATGTGCTGCTGATAGGGCCCTATCGGTCCTGGCTGCCCGAGACGCAAATAGTGAGCACGCCCATAGGGGTAGACTTACCTGTGTTTGCAACGTCGAAAATCGAACCGCTGGTGGTTTACATGCCGGGCGCTGCGACGGATCAACTCATGGAGTATGCGTCCCTTGAAGCCTTTGAACATGCCCTGGCGGTTAATCTGCGAACCCCGGCCTATCAGCAGTTGTTTGCGAATTTGGTGCCGCAAGGTGATGCCCAGGCTTTTCTGAAACGGCTTAACTACCAGCTGTATAGCAAAGCGCCAGATCCGCAAGGAAAAGAACCGCCGGTTTACAGTGATGACGTCAGTCTTCGCATGGGCCAAACCTATATAAGCAGCACCCCGGCCAATCTGTTCTTTGCGTTAAACGCGCTGCATGTGGCACGCATCAAAGCCAACGCGCGGGTGCTGGCGGTGCCCACCGCGGATGCTGACAGCAAATTACTGCGCGAACGCCTGGAGTATTACGCCGGCTTGGGGATGGACGTACTCAATGCGGCGGCGTTTTTTATTCCGGGCGTGGGTGAGGTCATGATGGCCGTGATGGCCTTGCAGATCGGCCTTGAGGTCTATCACGGCTTGGAGGCGTTCAGCGTCGGGGATATGGACGGCGCATGGGCGCATCTGGAATCCGTGGCCATCAACGTTGGGGTTGGCGTCGCCATTGCCGGAGCCGGGTATGGCATCAGCAAGATCCCGTCCGGCGCGTTGAGCAGGTGGACTGAAAGTGTCACCGCGATTGTCTCCCCGCAAGGTAAAACCCGTTTGTGGAAGCCGGAGCTGGCCCCTTATCAGGGCGAGTTGACGCTGGGTGTGGAGCAACCCAATGCATTGGGTCAATACACGATCAACGGCAAAACCTGGGTCCAGATTGATCAGCATTTTTATGAGCAAGTTTTCGATCAGGAACTCAACACATGGCGGGTCAAACATCCCGCGGACAGTGAGGCCTATCAACCTGTACTCAAGCACAACCATGACGGAGCCTGGCGTTTTGCGCATGAGCGCCCTTTAACGTGGGACCGCCAGAGCTTATTGCGGCGACTGGGCTACAAAGTCCGACTGTTTGATGACGAAACTCTGGCCCGTTTAGGTGAAATCAGCGGTGTGAGCGACGATGCCCTGCGCAAAATGTACCTTGACGACTTACCGGTTCCGGCCGCATTGGCTGATGTGCTTGACCTGTTCACGGTGGGTCCCGTCGTTGAACCCGGTGCGCCGTCGTCCCCCGAAGTGAAGTTACTGCTTCAACGATTCAAAAGCCTGAACCTGTCCGAGTCATCGGCCCGTGAAATCGTCATGTCCGCAGGCGCGCGCGACCTGTCCAGTCTTCGCAAGGGGCGCTCTACATGGCGTATCGATGACCAGTGTCGACGTTACGCCCAGACAGGCCGCCTGAATCGGGCGCTGGCAGGTATATATCAGGCCGGGCCGATCAGTTCAGACACTGCCCGAATAAAGAACTATGTCCTGACCAAGGTGCCGGAAAGTGCGGGTATGGAAGGTGTCGAACAGACCATCGTCATAGGCCGATATGCGACGTCGCATCGAGCTGAGATGGAGGATGTCCTGCAGACCGTTTCTCCCCGGAGACAACCCTCGAAAACAAGTGGGCGTAGCGGTTTTGGATACAGCTTATCCGGCAGAGGAGGGCATTTGAGTGTCGAGAACTCGTTGGTGGTCAGGCTGCGGGAGGTCTATCCGAATGTTGACGATGAGTTGGCCCTTGATTTCATTCAGGAACGATTGCGAGGAGGCCACACCGATCAGCAGGTATTTCACTTTCTGAACACTCGAGCGCGTGAATCGGATGCATTAGCGGCGACATTGGCACGTTGGGCGGAGGTGCCCGGCAGTTCCGGGCAAGCGTTGGCGCGAAGATCGGTCATGGAAAAGGTCATCCATTGCTGGCGCCAAGGTTTTTTCCGGGCTCAAGAACCCTACGCGACCCTTGATTTAGGTGATGTGGACGCGTTACCGGAACTGACGGCAGACTTTTCACATGTACGCACCCTCAAAGGCACAGGTTCACTGTTGCTCGCCAATTCGGGTGAAACAATTATCAGGATGTTTCCCGGTATCAAGGGCCTTGAACTGGGCCTGGAGCTCGAAGAGCGCGACATGATGACGGTCATCCATAAAATTGCAGCATTACCCCAACTCAAAGCGCTTTCCGTCTCAAGTTTGGAAAGTGCATTCTCGCCGGAGTTTATGCGTCAACTGACCTCCATGAATCAACTTCAACGCCTGACGGTGCGGGGTAGCCTGGAATCACTGGACGTCAGCAGTCTGCATGAACTGCGTGAATTGCAGGTTGCAAGTCAACAGTATTCAAGTTGGCCCCATGGTGTGTTGGACTTATCGCATCTTGAACAGCTGGACATGCATGCTTGCACACTGCGTGACGTACCGGTGGAGTTGTATTCGGGTCACGAACGGTTGTGGCGCGGCCTGCGTTTGAACTGGTCACGGATTGAAGAACAATCCGTTCTTAAAGCCTATGGGTACTTGCAAGGCAATGCTTTTCATGTGGCTGATATGCAACAGTGGGTCGATCTTTACACGCTGGATTGTTTCAAACGCATGATGCCGGAGTACAACGGTTCTTTTCTTAACAACCTGTTGTCCCAATTCCGGAGGCGGCAAGTTCCTCTGCACGAACAATTTATAACGGTGTTGGGCGTTAATAAGGAATTTGCGGTCTTAACGCAGGGCCTTGATACCTGGACGATTGGAAATCAGATTCCTGCGGATTCAGGCGTCGCCGCAAACCTGCGACGAGCCTGGAAAGATGGCGTTTACCATCGCTTTGCAGGCGAGGGGCAGGCCGGGATTGGTACGGTTAACCCGCACTTAAGTCTTAATGGCGGTCATGAAATAAGCAGTCTTGCACGTATACCTCGCAGCGGGTTTGAGCATATTCAGCACCTGACAATTACAGGTCACGTTGCCCCCGGCGAGTCACTGGATCACCTGCTTGAGTCGTTCACTCATGTCAAAACGTTAAACCTGAGCCGTAACCGGATACACCGTTTACCGTCTTGCCTTGCCGAGTTTACCCAGCTTGAACACCTCGATTTATCGAATAACGAGCTGACGGTCACGCCTTACGCGCAGTCACGTCTGGATCGATTGCGCCAACTACGCGTATTACGTTTGCGCGGCAATCGGGTGGATACGTTAAATGTCAGCATGATGGAGCAGCTCGAAGAGCTTGACTTGAGCCAGACGGCGATCAGGGCGTGGCCTCAGGGTGCGCTCGATTTGCCTCGCCTGCACAAGCTTGATTTGTCCCGCAGTGGGATTACCGATGTGCCGCAGGCTGCACTTAACGGGCATGACAGGTTAATGACCAACACCCGGCTTGAGGGATGTGCGCTGAGCCGCGACAGTTGTCTGGACTTGCTGGGGTATGCACACCGAACAAACAGCGTGAGTGCCGGGTGGATACCCCGAGGCTTGTTGATGGAAGGTAAAACAGGCGGTGAGCCTGAGTATTTCCCCCTGGAGGTCTCGCAAAATCCGGACATGCTATTGCCTTCTGTTCCTGATCTCGCTGAGAGCGATACCTCACTTACGCCTGCCGCCAGGCTGCAAAGAATTGATCCTGAGTTAAGTTTGCGCGATGCGGTTAACTGCATTGACCGCTGGATGAGCAGCGGTGAGGGTGCATTAGACATTCACGCCCGACTCGACAGTTGGCATCGTCAGTACAACGCGATGACCCGGCAGCTCAACCGCTGGATTGATAGGCAGAGCTACAGAGTCGAAGCCCAATGGGTAAGTGCTCTGGATCGCAGAAGAGCCTCGGATCGGCTCATGCGTGCCTGGCGTCAAATGCTCACCGCCGAGACACCTGAGGGCGCGAGTCATGCAAGAGTCATCGATTTTTCGGACTTGTGTGTGGGGGACCTGCCTCAATTGCCTGTTGTGTTAGAACACATCACCTCTATTGATTTGAGCGGTGTGAGGATAACGGCGCACGGTTCAAATGATTTCCTGCGTTCTTTGCCTCAATTGCGTACGTTGCGTATCAACAACAATGCCCTGGCAGAACTGCCTGATGCTGTAGAGGGGCTTGATAATCTCACCCGCCTGGAGGCCGCTCATAACCGCCTGGTGAACACCGAAATGCTGCAGAGCCAGTTGCGCTCTTTGGCCCATCTGGAATGGCTGGATTTAAGCACGAACGCCCTGGAAAGTTTTGATGCGGGGGATTTGCCTGCATTGCGTACGCTTAATCTCAGCGGTAATGCCCTGACACGCTGGCCTGGGGGGGTAATGAATCTCTCTGAGCTGTCCGAACTGGACCTCAGTAATAATCGAATCCATCGCATACCCGATCAACTCTATGACCGCACCTACCACAACCTGATGGCCGGTACGGATGTAACGGATAATCCATTGGAGTATGACGACCTTGAAGCGCTGTATGACTATCAGCAGTCAACCGGCAACGGACTGGGCTTCACGGCAGAAGAACTGGAAAGGGGATTGCGTCACTCTGATGACTCTGCAAGTGATTCCGAACCAGAAGCCGATGAGGATCTGGATGCAGGCATCCACGAGTCGCCGTCGGTTCAAAAAGCGCGCTGGTTTAACGAGGTGCCAGCTGATTCGCCGAAGCATCGTATATGGGACGTGGTGTCGGGCCGCCAGGGCAGTGACGGGTTGTTTCATCTGCTCACCGAGTTAAAAAATACCCGGGACTTCATTGAAGGCAAGGCACTCCTGACGGCGAGGGTGTGGGACGTGCTTGAGGCTGCTTATAACAATGAGGCCTTGGGCAGCGAGCTTTTCGTTCAGGCACGCTCACCCTATACCTGTGGTGACGGACGCATTCTGTTATTCAGTGATCTGGAAGTGAAGGTCCATGAGTTCAACGTCCTTAAGGGCGTCACTCCCAGTGAGGCCGGTTCAGTTCTGCTGGGCTTGTACAAAAGTTTGTATCGTTTGGAGCGGGTGGAAGAAATTGCCCGGGAATTCATGGTTCAGTACCCGACGATAGACCCTGCTGAGGTGCGACTGGATTTTCGCATCAGTCTGGCCGAGCGCCTGCAATTGCCCAAACAGCCCAAAGGCATGATTTACCGCAATCTGGTTGAACACCCTTCAGTGGAACTGGATGAACCGTTTAACGTGACACTTCAAAAAGCCTACGAGCGAGTCATTGCGACCGATAATTCTCCCGAGTTCAGCCACTATTTATTGTCCTCGGAGAAATGGATCAATTATTTAAAGGCGCAATACCCTGATGAGTGCCAGGCGCTGGAGTTGCAGCTAAAAACAGAAGCAGACCAGTTGGAAGATCGCTATCCGGTTATAAATGAGTCTTACAACGCGGCAATAACAGCGTTAGGCAGCAAGAAAAAAAGAGAGTTTGAAACGCTTTACGAACGCTTGTCCCATCTTGAGCGCGCCAAACTGAACGGTCAGTAACACAACGGTTTTCACCGTAATCGGGCAAAAAAAAGCCTGTGTGCTGCCGCTTGTTCAGCGACAGCACGCAGGCCGCACGGGTGCTGGAGCCTTAGTTGTCGTAACCCAAGTTCGGCGCCAGCCAGCGCTCGGTCACGGCCAGGTCCTGGCCTTTGCGGGCGGTGTAGCTGTCGATCTGGTCCTTGTCGACTTTACCGACGGCAAAGTACTGGGCCTGCGGGTGCGCAAAGTACCAGCCGCTGACGGCGGCAGCCGGGAACATGGCGTAGTGCTCGGTCAGGAAGACGCCGCTTTTGCCCGCCCGCATTTCTTCGGCTTCAGGGTCGAGCAGGGTGAACAACGTGGCCTTTTCAGTGTGATCCGGGCACGCCGGGTAGCCTGGGGCAGGGCGGATGCCGCTGTATTGCTCTTTGATCAGCGCGTCATTGCTCAGTTGCTCGTCCTTGGCGTAACCCCAGTAATGGGTCCGCACCTGTTGGTGCAGCCATTCGGCGCAGGCTTCGGCCAGGCGATCGGCCAGGGCCTTGACCATGATCGAGTTGTAATCGTCGCCCGCGTCCTGATAGGCCTTGGCCACTTCTTCTGCGCCAATCCCGGCTGTGGTGATGAATCCGCCCACGTAGTCGGTCACGCCACTGTCTTTAGGCGCAACGAAGTCGGCCAGCGAGAAGTTGGGCTTGCCATCGGTCTTGATGATTTGCTGGCGCAGGTGATGCAACCTGGCCAAGGGTTGGCCGTTCTCGTCATACAGCTCGAGGTCGTCATCGTTCACCTGATTGGCAGGCCAGAAGCCGAAGACGGCGCGGGCGCTGATGAGCTTCTCGTCGATCAGTTTCTTGAGCATTTCCTGAGCGTCGGCGTACAGCGCGGTGGCGGCTTCGCCCACCACTTCGTCCGTCAGAATGCGCGGGAATTTGCCTGCCAGGTCCCAGGAAATGAAAAACGGGGTCCAGTCGATGTACTCGGCCAGTACGTTGAGGTCAATGTTGTCCAGCACCTTGGCCCCGGTGAACGTCGGTTTTACCGGCTGATAATGGGCCCAGTCGAACTGCGGTTTTTTGGCGATGGACGCGGCGTAGCTCAGGCGCTCGGTGCGCGCACTGCGGTTGGCGGTGCGCTCGCGGACCTCGATGTACTCGTCGCGGGTCTTGTTGACGAAACCGGCTTTGAGCTCTTTGGACAGCAATTGTGTGGCCACGCCCACGGCACGGGAGGCGTCGGTCACGTAAATCACGGCGTCGTTCTGGTACTTGGGTTCGATCTTGACCGCCGTGTGCGCCTTGGATGTGGTCGCCCCACCGATCATCAGCGGCAGGTGAAAGTCCTGACGCTGCATTTCACGGGCCACGTGGACCATTTCGTCCAGCGACGGGGTGATCAGGCCGGACAAGCCGATGATGTCGCACTTCTGCTCCTTGGCCACTTGCAGGATCTTCTCCGCAGGCACCATGACGCCCAGGTCAACGATGTCGTAGCCGTTGCAGCCGAGCACCACGCCGACGATGTTCTTGCCGATGTCGTGTACGTCGCCCTTGACCGTGGCCATCAGGATCTTGCCCTTGGCTTCCGGCTTGTCGCCTTTTTCCAGTTCAATGAACGGAATCAGGTGCGCCACGGCCTGTTTCATGACGCGGGCCGATTTGACCACCTGCGGCAGGAACATTTTGCCCGCGCCGAACAGGTCACCCACGATGTTCATGCCCGACATCAACGGGCCTTCGATGACTTCAATCGGACGCTTGAACGACAGGCGCGACTCTTCGGTGTCCTCGACAATGTGAGTGGTGATGCCTTTGACCAGCGCGTGCTCCAGCCGCTTGTTGACGTCCCAGCCGCGCCATTCTTCGGTTTCGGCTTCTTTGACGCTGCCGTCGCCTTTGTACTTGTCGGCAATGGCCAACAGGTTATCGGTCGCGTCGGGCGTGCGATTGAGCACCACGTCTTCCACCGCGTCACGCAGTTCGGTCGGGATCTGGTCGTAGATCTCCAGTTGCCCGGCGTTGACGATGCCCATGGTCAGGCCCGCGCGGATCGCATACAGCAGGAACACCGAGTGGATCGCCTCGCGCACCGGGTTGTTGCCACGGAACGAGAAGGACACGTTGGACACGCCGCCCGACGTCAGGGCGTACGGCAGTTCGTCGCGGATATAGGCGCAGGCGTTGATGAAGTCCACCGCGTAGTTGTTGTGCTCTTCAATACCGGTGGCCACGGCGAAGATGTTCGGGTCAAAGATGATGTCTTCCGGCGGGAAGCCGACTTCATTGACCAGAATGTCGTAGGAGCGTTTGCAGATTTCTTTTTTGCGGGCTTCGGTGTCGGCCTGACCGGCTTCATCGAACGCCATCACCACCACGGCCGCGCCATAGCGCTTGCACAGTTTGGCGTGATGGATGAACTGCTCGACGCCTTCTTTCATGCTGATCGAGTTGACGATGCCCTTGCCCTGGATGCACTTGAGGCCCGCCTCGATCACTTCCCATTTGGAGGAGTCGATCATGATCGGCACCCGGGAAATGTCCGGCTCGCCCGCGATCAGATTGAGGAAGGTCACCATGGCCTTCTTGGAGTCCAACATGCCTTCGTCCATGTTGATGTCGATGATTTGCGCACCGGCTTCAACTTGTTGCAGGGCCACTTCCAGGGCTTCGGTGTAGTTGTCTTCACGAATCAGGCGGGCAAAGCGCGCCGAGCCGGTGATGTTGGTGCGTTCGCCCACGTTGACGAACAGCGAGCTGCGGTCGATGGTGAACGGCTCAAGCCCTGACAGGCGGCAGGCCTTGGGGATGTCCGGGATCTGGCGTGGCGCATAACCGGCAACCGCTTTGGCGATGGCCTCGATATGGCCCGGCGTGGTGCCGCAGCAGCCGCCGACGATGTTCAAAAAGCCGCTTTGGGCGAACTCTTCAATCACCTTGGCCGTTTGTGCAGGCAACTCGTCGTATTCCCCGAACTCATTCGGCAAACCGGCGTTCGGGTGTGCCGACACGTAGGTACTGGCTTTGTTCGACAGTTCTTCAAGGTAAGGGCGCAGCTCGCTGGCACCCAGCGCGCAGTTCAAGCCCACCGAAATCGGCTTGGCATGGCTCACCGAGTTCCAGAACGCTTCAGTGGTCTGGCCGGACAGGGTGCGGCCGGAGGCGTCGGTGATGGTGCCGGAGATCATGATCGGCAACTCGATGCCCAAGGTTTCAAATACCCCTTGTACGGCAAAGATCGCAGCCTTGGCGTTCAGGGTGTCGAAAATGGTCTCGATCAGGATCAGGTCTGCGCCACCTTCGATCAGGCCCCGGGTGGCCTCGGTGTAGTTGTCCACCAGTTCATCGAATGTGACGTTGCGGTAACCGGGGTTGTTGACGTCCGGTGACAGCGAGCAGGTGCGGCTGGTCGGGCCCAAAACCCCTGCCACAAAGCGCGGTTTGTCGGGGGTCTCAAGGGTCTTGGCATCGGCCACCTTGCGCGCCAGTCGGGCGCCTTCTACGTTTAGCTCGTAGGCCAGCGCCTGCATGCCGTAATCGGCCTGGGAAACTTGAGTGGCGTTGAAGGTGTTGGTTTCGAGAATGTCGGCACCGGCATCCAGGTACGCTTTTTCAATCGAACCAATGACATCCGGGCGGGTGATGACCAACAGGTCGTTGTTACCCTTGACGTCGCTCGGCCAGTCGGCAAAGCGAGTGCCACGATAGTCGTGTTCCTCAAGACGGTAGCTTTGGATCATAGTGCCCATGCCGCCATCGAGAATCAGAATGCGCTCTTTGAGGGCGTGCTGAAGTGCTTGGAGACGAGCGCTGCGGTCAGACATAGGACTACCTGTTAGAGCCATGCAAAAGAGGGCAAATCATAACAAACCTGCGTGGGATTTGATCGTTCGCCGTTTTTCATGAATTTCATTCATGTTGAGGCGGGCCTTCGATGGGTAGAATCGCGACATTTTTAATATCAGGACAATGGCACATGTTTTTTCGCCTCCTCACCGGCGCCGTGACGCTGGTGGTGTGCAGTACAGCGTTGGGCCAAACCCCGCTGGTTAGTCCGGCTATTTCGTACACCCGAGATATCCAGCCGATCCTTACCGAAAAGTGTGTTGCCTGCCACGCCTGCAACGATGCGGCCTGCCAGCTCAATCTCGGGAGCGCGGAGGGCGCGACCCGGGGTGCCAGCAAGGTGCCCGTGTATCAGGGCGATCGAACCACAGCGGTTGCGCCGACGCGGATTTTCTATGACGCCAAAGGTCAACAAGAGTGGCGCAACAAAGGTTTCTATTCGGTGCTGGATGCACAAGGGGCACAAGCGGCGCTCATGGCGCGCATGCTCGAACTGGGACACAGCGCCCCCTTGACCCCGAATGCCAAATTGCCTGAAGGCATTGTGCTGGGCCTCAACCGTGAAAACAGTTGCCCGGCCCCCGGCGAATTTAACGACTACGCACAGAAACACCCCAACGAAGGCATGCCGTTGGCCGTGACCGGCCTGACGGATCAGCAATACATCACGGTGCAAACCTGGCTAGCGCAGGGCGCCCCGGTCGATCAAAACGCCATTAAGCCGACCGCCATCGAGGCGAGTCAGATTGCCGAATGGGAAGAGTTACTCAATCGCCCGGGGTCGACTGAGGCGCTGGTGGCCCGTTGGCTGTATGAGCATTTGTTCCTGGCCCACGCCTTTTTCGACAATGGCGTGCCGGGTCACTATTTCCAGTGGGTGCGCTCGCGCACGCCCAGTGGGCAACCGATTGACCTGATCGCTACCCGGCGACCCAACGACGACCCGGGCACCACCTTTTATTACCGGATTATGCCGGTGCAGGGGGTGATCGTTCATAAAACCCACATCACATACCCGATGGGTCAGCGCAAGCTGGAACGGGTCAAGCAACTGTTTTATAGCGGCGACTGGCATGCCGCCAAGCTACCGGGGTATGGACCACGAGGGCGCGCCAATCCGTTTGAAACCTTTGAAGCGATCCCGGCGGTGGCCCGTTATCAGTTCATGCTGGATAACGCCGAATACTTCGTGCGCACCTTTATTCGCGGGCCTGTGTGCCGCGGGCAAATTGCTACTGACGTGATCCGCGACAACTTCTGGGCGGTGTTCCAGGAGCCCGCTCGCGACCGTTACGTGACCGATGCGGCGTACCGTGGCAAAGCCACGCCGTTGCTGGCGATGCCGGGGCAGATCGACGATGTGGGCAGCGTTATTTCGCTGTGGCACAACTACCGGAACAAGCGCAACGAGTATGAAGACCTGCGCCAGGCGGCGTACGCCGACATGCCGCCGCCGAGCTGGTCGACCCTGTGGGCAGGCAATGACAACGCGCTGCTGACCATCTTCCGGCATTTCGACAGTGCCAGTGTCAGCAAGGGGCTGGTGGGTGAAATCCCGCAGACCTTGTGGCTGTTCGATTACCCGCTGCTGGAGCGCACCTACTACCAATTGGCGGTTAACTTCGATGTGTTCGGCAACGTCTCGCATCAGGCCCAGACGCGTCTCTACTTCGATTTGATTCGCAACGGCGCCGAGGTCAACTTTCTGCGTTTGATGCCTGCCGACGCGCGGGCCGCCATTCTGGGCGACTGGTATCAAAATAGCGGCAAGCTGAAGATGTGGATGGACTATCAGAAGATCGACACGGACACCCCAACTGGTATGAAGCTGGACCCGGCCGACCCGAAACGCGATTTTGCCCTCAAGTTGATTGAGCGCACCGGCACCCTGAATGCGCGGCCGGACCCGATCAACCGCTGTACGGGCGCTTATTGTTCACGGCCGAACATCCCGCGTGCCTTCCAGTATGCCGAGCAATCGCTGAGCCGCCTGACCTCGCGTCCTGCCGCCGGCTTACCGGTCATCAACCAATTGCCCGAAGCCACCATGCTGCGTATCGAGAGTGCCGACGGCAAACGTGAGATGTACAGCCTGTTGCACAACCGCGCGCATACCAACGTGGCCTTTATGCTGGGCGAGGAATACCGCCTGCAGCCGGGGCTGGACACGCTGACCATTTACCCGGGCGTGCTCAGCAGTTACCCGAACTTTATGTTCAACATTCCGGCCGATGAGGTAGAGGCTTTTGTCGAGGCGATGGAGGCGAGCCAGGATCAAACCGCGTTTGAGGCCATCGTCCAGCGCTGGGGAATTCGCCGCAGCCACCCGCAGTTTTGGCAGTACTTCCATGACATTGGCGAATACATTAACCAAACCGACCCTGTAGAGGCGGGCGTGCTGGACATGAACCGCTACGAGAACCTGTAAAGGTCATTTGTTTCACCCACGTGGGGTGCGGCTTTCCTGACAAAAATACTAGGACTTTGTCAGGCGCGCCGATTGGCGTAAACTGCGCCCCATGTCTGCGAGGAGATTCCATGAGCGCCATAACGATTACCGACGCCGCACACGATTACCTGGCTGATCTGCTGTCCAAGCAGAACACCTCGGGTATCGGCATCCGCGTGTTTATCACCCAGCCCGGCACCCAGTACGCTGAAACCTGTATTGCGTATTGCAAGCCTGGTGAAGAAAAACCAGAAGATACCGCGCTGGGCCTGAAAAGCTTCACCGCCTGGATCGACGCGGTCAGCGAGCCGTTTCTTGAAGACGCCGTTGTGGATTACGCGACCGATCGCATGGGCGGGCAACTGACCATCAAGGCGCCTAACGCCAAAGTGCCCATGGTCAACGCCGACAGCCCGATCAACGAGCGCATCAATTACTACCTGCAAACCGAGATCAATCCCGGTCTGGCCAGTCACGGCGGTCAGGTCAGCTTGATCGAAGTGGTAGAAGACGGCATTGCGGTCCTCAAGTTCGGCGGTGGCTGCCAGGGTTGCGGTCAGGCCGACGTGACCTTGCGTGAAGGGATCGAGCGCACCTTGTTGGAGCGTATTCCCGAGCTCAAAGGCGTGCGTGACGTGACCGACCACTCGCAGAAAGAAAACGCCTACTACTGAGTCATCAGTCCCAAGGTGTTCGCTGCGCGTTCTATAAAAAAACGGTGCCCCGTGAGCACCGTTTTTTTATGCCTGCCGATTGGGCCAAAGACCGCTACGGGCGATACAGATGTGCGTGACCAGCGCGGTACAGCGACGATTCGCTGAAGCTGTCGTTGGCCAGCACGCGACCGACCAGGATCAACGCCGTGCGTCTGAACCCTTTGGCCTGAACCTTCTCGACAATGTCAGCCAGGGTGCCGGTGGCGGCGTCTTGATCCGGCCAACTGGCACGGTGGATGACGGCTATCGGGCAATCGCTGCCGTAGTGGGGTGTCAGTTCGTCCACGATCGAGGCAAGGTTCTTGACCCCCAAATGAATGGCCATGGTCGCTTGATGACGGGCCAGACTGGCCAGTTCTTCGCCTGCGGGCATCACGGTCTTTTCCGCGTAGCGGGTCAGGATCACCGTTTGCGAAATATCAGGCAGGGTCAGCTCCGCTTCGAGCAGGGCGGCGCACGCGGCGGTCGCCGTGACCCCGGGGATGATCTCAAACGCAATGCCCCGCGCCCGCAGGCAGCGGATTTGCTCACCGATGGCGCCATACAGGCTAGGGTCGCCGGAATGGACGCGGGCCACGTCCTGACCTTGAGCGTCGGCCGACTGGATCAGCTCGATGATTTGCTCCAGATGCAATGGGGCGCTGTTGATCACCTGCTCGGCCTGATGACCCTCCAGCACGGCGGCGGGCACCAGTGAGCCAGCGTAGATGATGACGGGGCAGCTGCGGATCAGACGCTGGCCTTTGACGGTGATCAGCTCTGGATCGCCGGGGCCGGCACCGATGAAATACACAGTCATGGCAGTCTCTTGAACGATGCGAAATAGAGCGCCGCTTGAACAGCGCTCATAGTGAGGCGGCGAAGTATCGCCTGATTATTGCCGGGTCGCTAACGCAAACGTCGCGTTATGCGAAGTCTGGCGCGTGACCCGCAGCGTCGCGCGGTCCCCGGTCAAGCACTCGCAGAGCGCCAGTGCCGCACTTTCAGCCACCCCGAAACAGCCGGTGTGGGCGAACGAGACGGGGGACCGGTGACTGAGCCGGGGGGCAAACGCGGCGAGCTGTTGTGCGCTGAAGACGTGCAAAGGCCGTTTCAACTGCTGCGCCAGCTGGATCAGGCCGGGTTCGTTGCGCTTGCCATCAATACTGGCCAAGGCCCGGACCTCGCTGAGCGTGATCCCGGCATGACTCAGAGACGCCTGGATCAGCGTCAACAGTTCTTCAGCGCTGCAACCGCGTCGACAGCCCAGCCCCACCACGAAGGTGGGGGCGGTGGGCGCGGCGGTCATGCAGCGTACTGGCCATCAGCTTTACGTCGGAACAACCACGCGCTGATCACCCCCAGTGCCAGCCAAAACACCACATTGGTCAATTGCGAAGCCACTTTGAATTGGGTTTCGAGGGCTTGCGGGGCTAGGCTTGAGTGAACCACAGGCTGGGGTGCGCCCAGGACATGGGGGATGACCAGAATCACCACCCCGAGCACTTTCAGTGCCCAATGTTTGCCAAACACCACCAAGGCAATGGCCACGGCAGTGGACGCTGCGGTGCTCACCCACCAGACCTGACGTTGCAGCAAATCCGCCGCAGCGGTGCCCGGCAGCTCGGGCGGCAGGCCCAGCGTCGGCGCCAGGCAAAACGTGGCATACCCCGCCAATCCCCAGAGCACACCCTGAGAGGTGCGGGTCGGGCTGCGCAGTGTGTACAGGCCTGCGAGCATCAAGGCAAACCCCACAGCGACCACCAAGTTGCCGCCGGTGGTGGACAACACGCGCTGCCAGCCATCCTCCGGCTCCCAGGCCTCAGCGTCATGGGTATGGGCAGCCATGTGGGTGTCAGTGTGTGTATGCGCGGGCGTCTCGGCCGGCTTTTCGAAGGTTTCAGCTTCGAGAATCAGCGGCGTCACCCACAGGCTTTGCAGCACGGTCAGCAACAGGGCGGCCAGCAAGCCCGTAAAACCGGCAGTTTGAGCAATGCGCTTAATCATGGCCGGGGTCTCAATGGCAGGGGAAGGCTGAACTGTGACGGGTGTCGTGCGCGGCATTGTGTACCGCGTCAATGTGAGAAAAGCCCGCGAAGTAAACCAGAAACGCTCCCAGCACGGCAACGCCGACAGCCGCAACGATGCGCTGGCTTTGGGTGGACGTGGACGTTGCAGACTGCGTACGGCTGGTGCTGATGGACATGGCGCTTCCCTCGGGTCAGACAGCGGGGGAGAAGCGCAAGAAAACCCCGCGAACGAAGCTCGCAGGGTTCAACAGCGCCCGCCCACCGCGGGTTTGTCAATGGATGTGAACAGGCCGGTCTCCGGGCTCACGAGGGGTTCAAATCATTGAACCGCTGAACATCGCCTTCCCATGCCTGGGCACAGTGGTTGTGATGTTCCGCTCGCTTACCGTTGCGGGGGCAGCACCGGACTGATCAAGGCGATGAGCGCCTGACGCACCGGTTTCCCGTTTCACCCTGTGAAGGGCACCTGATACAAGATGTGTAGGAGAGCATGGCAGCGGGGGAGGCGTCAATTCACGTGTCAGGAAAGGATGCTCTTGACCTTGTCGCGTAACTGATCAATTGAAAAGGGCTTGCCGATAACGAAGGCGTTGTCAGGCTTAGCCAGGCTTTCGGCATACCCGCTGGCAAACAGCACCGGTAACGTGGGCCGCAAGAGCAGTGCCTGCTCAGCCAGTTCACGGCCGTCCATGATCGGGAGACCGACATCGGTCATGAGCAGATCAATGACCAGTTCGGTGTTCTTGATGAACGTCAGTGCTTCTTCGCCGCCATCTGCCTCCAGCACATTGAATTCCAATTCTTCCAGCACATCCACGATCAGCATGCGAACAATGGCATCGTCTTCTACAACGAGGATGGTGGAGGGTGTTGCAGGCATAGTGGGTATCCCGAAAAGTGGTGAGCGCGGTGAAGCCAAAACGTATCGACTTGCCTTATGAGTAAGCCGTATCCCCGGACAAGTTCCCGCTGTTGTACGAAAAATACCTTCGCACAAGGTCTGCAAGGATAGCTGTATGTAGTCTCTGAGTCCGTACTTGAGTACGAATTTGTACTGTTTATCGTAAGAAAATAGATTAATTGCTCGATAATCCGGCAAACTTGCTGTTTTTTAACACTGTTCACGGGCCAGAAAAATGAATGCACCAGCATCGGTTGATGAGCGTAGCTTTCGCAAACTCCTGAGTCGCAACGTCGGTTTGCCCTTGGGTGTGGGCGTGCTCAGCGCCGTTTTGTTTGTGGTGATGATCAGCTATTTGCTGTCGGTCATTCAGTGGCTGCAACACACTGACCGCGTGATCAGTAACGCGAATGAGGCCATCAAGCTCACCGTTGACCTTGAAACCGGGATGCGCGGTTTCTTAATCACCGGCGACGAACATTTTCTCGACCCGTACGAAGTGGCCAAACCACAGATCACTGCGCAACTGCATGGCCTAGAAGAACTGGTCAGCGACAATCCGCAGCAGGTGGACCGCCTCAAACGTCTACAGGCCTTGCAAAACGACTGGAGCCGGTACGCTCAGGACATGATTGAGCTGCGTCGCAGCAATGGCGATTACCGTGGCGCCGTGCTATCGGGGCGCGGTAAGCGGCTGACCGATCAAGTGCGCAAGGCCTTCGACGAATTCATTGCCATGGAGCAACAGTTGCGTGTTGAGCGTAACGATGACGTGAGCCGCACCACGTTCCTGGTGATCGGCCTTTACCTGCTGTTTGTGCTGGGCCTCAGCGGTTTTCTGGCCTATGTCGGACGCCGCGATCTGGTCAATCTTTCAAAGAGTTACAGCGACACCCTCGACGCACAGGTTAAAAGTGCGCAACGTCTTGAACAGCAGGCCTGGCTGCGCAACGGTCAGACCGAACTGGCTGAACAGGTGCTGGGGCGTCTGACCCTGAACATGCTGGGCCGCAATATTCTGCAGTTTTGCGCGCAGTACTTGGGTTCGGTGGTCGCGGCCGTTTATGTGCGTGAAGACCACGGTGGCCTCAAGCGGGTGGCCAGTTACGGCTTCTCCCGCGAGCAGGAGCTACAGGACCAACTGATTCACAACGACGAAGGCATTGTCGGGCAGGCGGCGCAGCAAGATACCTTGATTCGCCTGGACAATGTGCCCGCCGGTTACTTCAAGGTCAGCTCAGGGCTGGGCGAAGGCAGCCCGCGCAGCGTGTTGGTCGTGCCCACCAGTGACGACGACCGGGTCAACGGCGTGATCGAACTGGGCTTCTTGCGCCCCTTGACCGAGCGTGACATTGAGTTGTTCGAGTTGATTGCCGACAACATCGGCACCTCGATTGAAGCGGCCCGCTACCGTCAGCGTTTGCAGGAAGTGCTGGCCGAAACCCAGCAGCTCAACGAAGAGTTGCAGGTGCAGCAGGAAGAGCTCAAGACCGCCAACGAAGAGCTGGAAGAGCAGTCGCGCATTCTTAAAGAGTCCCAGACCCATCTGGAAACTCAGCAGGCTGAACTCGAACAGACCAACGAGCAGTTGGCCGATCAGGCACTGGCATTGGCCGCCCAGCGCGATGCGATGGATCAGAAGAACACCGAGCTGAATCAGGCTCAAGTGCAACTGGAGGAGCGCGCTGAAGAGTTGCAGCGTTCCAGCAAATACAAGTCCGAGTTCCTGGCCAACATGTCTCACGAGCTGCGTACGCCGCTGAACAGCTCGTTGATCCTGGCCAAATTGCTGTCGGAAAACCCGCACGAGAACCTGACTGCCGAACAAGTGAAGTTTGCCGAGTCGATCTACTCGGCGGGCAATGACTTGCTCAATCTGATCAACGACATTCTGGACATCTCCAAAGTCGAAGCCGGCAAGCTTGAAGTGCGCCCGGAAAACACCAGCGTTCCGCGTCTGGTGGACGGTCTGCGAAGCATGTTCCAGCCGCTGGCCGGGGAAAAGGCACTGGATTTCCAGGTCGAGCTGCAACCGGGCACGCCGCCGATGATCTTCACGGATCGTCAGCGCCTGGAGCAGATTTTGAAAAACCTGTTATCCAACGCCATCAAGTTCACCGAAAAAGGTCAGGTCAGCCTCACCGTGTCGCGCCAACCGGGCGAGGGCATTGCCTTCACCGTGCGCGATTCGGGAATCGGCATCGCAGCCGAGCAGCAAGAGAGCATCTTCGAGGCGTTCCGTCAGGCAGACGGCACCACCAACCGCCGTTATGGCGGTACAGGTCTGGGGCTGTCGATTTCCCGTGATCTGGCCAACTTGCTGGGCGGTTCGATCAGCGTCACCAGTGAACCGGGTCAGGGCAGTATTTTCACGCTGGTCCTGCCTGAACAGTTCGTCGAACAGGATGAGCCGTACGCCCAGGCCCCAGTGGCGGAGCCGGCCAAAGCCGTGGTCGTTGCCGCGCCGCCCGCCCCGCAACCGGTGATGAATGTACCGAACGTCGAGATTCCGCGGTTCATGGATGATCGCGAGAAAGCACCGTTTACCACGCGCTGCATTCTGGTGATTGAGGACGAGCCAAACTTTGCCCGCATCCTCTTCGACCTGGCCCATGAGCTGGGCTATCACTGCCTGGTGGCTCACGGTGCCGATGAAGGCTTCAGCCTGGCGGCCGAGTTCATCCCGGATGCAATCTTGCTGGACATGCGCCTGCCCGACCATTCCGGCCTGACGGTGTTGCAGCGACTCAAGGAGCTGGCGCCGACCCGACACATTCCGGTGCACGTGATTTCTGTTGAAGACCGTGTTGAAGCGGCCATGCACATGGGCGCCGTAGGGTATGCGGTCAAACCCACCACCCGCGAAGAGCTCAAGGACGTGTTCGCACGCCTTGAAGCCAAGCTCACGCAGAAGGTCAAACGCGTATTGCTGGTCGAAGACGATGACCTGCAACGTGACAGCATTGCCCGCCTGATCGGCGACGATGACATCGAAATCACCGCCGTTGGTTACGCGCAAGAAGCTCTGGACCTGCTGCGCACCCACATCTACGACTGCATGGTCATCGACCTCAAACTGCCGGACATGCTGGGCGGCGACTTGCTCAAGCGCATGTCCACCGAAGACATCTGCTCGTTCCCGCCGGTGATTGTGTACACCGGTCGTAACCTGACCCGGGATGAAGAGGCCGAGCTGCGCAAGTACTCGCGTTCGATCATCATCAAAGGCGCCCGCTCCCCGGAACGCCTGCTCGATGAAGTGACTTTATTTCTGCACAAAGTCGAATCCCAGTTGTCCCATGAACGCCAGACCATGCTTAAGACCGCGCGTAGCCGAGACAAAGTGTTCGAAGGGCGCAAAATTTTGCTGGTCGATGACGATGTACGAAACATCTTCGCTCTAACCAGCGCGCTGGAGCATAAGGGCGCCATTGTGGTCATTGGCCGAAATGGCCATGAGGCGATTGAGCGCCTGAACGAAGAGGATGATATCGATCTGGTGCTCATGGACGTGATGATGCCCGAGATGGACGGTTACGAAGCCACTGTTGAAATTCGCAAAAACCCGCGCTGGCGCAAGCTGCCGATCATTGCTGTCACGGCCAAGGCCATGAAAGACGATCAGGAGCGCTGCCTGCAAGCCGGGTCCAATGACTACCTGGCCAAACCGATTGACCTGGATCGCCTGTTTTCGCTGATCCGGGTCTGGTTGCCCAAAATGGAACGTATTTAAGTGCCGCGAAACACCGATATTGAAATACGTCTGCTGATTGAAGCGATCTATCTCAAATACAGCTATGACTTTCGTGATTACTCCGGTGCTTCGGTCAAGCGCCGGGTGCATCACGCCATGCGCCAATTCGACTGCAATACCATCTCGGCGTTGCAGGAGCGGGTGCTGCACGACCCGACCGCGTTCATGCAGTTATTGCAGTACTTGACGATCCCGGTCAGTGAGATGTTTCGCGATCCCGAGCATTTTTTGGCGCTGCGTCAGGAAGTGGTGCCGATCCTCAGAACCTACCCGTCGCTGAAAATCTGGATCGCCGGGTGCAGCACGGGCGAAGAGGTGTACTCCATGGCCATCCTGCTGCGCGAAGAGGGGCTGCTGGACCGCACGATCATTTATGCCACCGACATCAACCCGCGTTCGCTGGAAAAGGCCAAGCAGGGGATCTTCTCCCTCGAAAACATCCGCGGCTACACCCAGAACTACCTGAAGGCCGGCGGCCAGCGCGAGTTCTCGGAGTACTACACAGCGGCCTATGATTACGCGATTTTCGACAAAAGCTTGCGCGAGAACGTGACGTTCGCCGACCACAGCCTGGCGACCGACAGCGTGTTCTCAGAAACGCATTTAATTTCATGCCGTAACGTACTGATTTATTTCAATAAAAGTTTGCAGAATCGGGCGTTCGGATTGTTTCACGACTCCTTGTGCCACCGTGGCTTCTTGATGCTGGGCAGTAAAGAGACGCTGGACTTCTCGGACTACAGCAAGCAATTCACGCCTGTGCTCAAGCAAGAGCGGATTTACCGCAAGCTATGATGAACGAGCCTGAAACGTTCATTGGCCTGCGGCAGGTCGACGCCGTCGTGGTCGGTGCGTCCGCCGGGGGTGTTGAAGCCTTGTTGACGATTTTTGCGGACCTGCGGCAAGGCTTTCGCTTGCCGCTGATTGTGGTGCTGCACCTGCCCGATGAGCGCCGCAGTCAGTTGGCGCAAGTGTTTGCACGGCGTTTGTCGATCAAGGTCAAAGAAGCCGCCGACAAGGACACGATTGAACCGGGAACGCTCTATTTTGCGTCGCCAGGCTATCACCTGTCGGTGGAGCGCGATGGCAGTTTTTCATTGAGTCAGGAGGCGCGCGTGCATTATTCGCGGCCCTCCATTGATTACTTATTTGAGTCCGCGGCAGACACGTACGAAGCGCGTCTGGCTGCGATTTTACTGACTGGCGCCAATCAGGACGGTGCTCAGGGGATTGCCACAGTCAAGCAGTCGGGCGGTGTGACCATCGTTCAAGACCCTGAAGAAGCCTTGGTTTCCACCATGCCGCAAGCGGCACTGGACCGTATGAAACCGGACTACATCCTCCCTTTGCGCGGCATCGGCCGTCTGCTTGTCGAGCTGGAACGAATCGAATGTTAGTAAGTGATATTCAAGCCAAGCTGCTGATCGTCGATGATCTGCCAGAAAACCTGCTGGCACTGGAAGCGTTGATCAAGCGCGAAGACCGCGCCGTCTACAAGGCTTTGTCAGCCGACGAGGCGCTGTCGTTGCTGCTGCAACATGAATTTGCGCTGGCCATTCTGGACGTGCAGATGCCGGGCATGAACGGTTTCGAGCTGGCCGAAATGATGCGCGGCACCGAAAAAACCAAAAATATTCCCATCGTGTTTGTCAGCGCCGCAGGGCGCGAAATGAATTACGCCTTCAAGGGCTACGAAAGCGGCGCGGTGGATTTTCTGCACAAGCCGCTGGATATTCACGCGGTCAAAAGCAAGGTTAATGTGTTCGTTGACCTGTACCGCCAGCGAAAAGCAGTCAAGCAGCAAGTCGAAGCCCTGGAGCAAAGTCGCCGCGAGCAAGAAGTGCTGTTGGCGCAGTTGCAGGTCACTCAAGGTGAGCTGGAGCACGCCGTGCGCATGCGCGACGATTTCATGTCCATCGTCTCCCATGAAGTGCGTACGCCGCTCAACGGGCTGATTCTGGAAACCCAGCTGCGCAAAATGCACCTGGCACGGGACAATGCCGCAGCGTTCACCCTGGACAAAATGCAGGCCATGGTAGAGCGCGATGAGCGCCAGATCCAAAGCCTGATTCGCCTGATCGAAGACATGCTCGACGTGTCGCGCATTCGCACTGGCAAACTGTCAATCAGGCCGGGTCAGTTCGATTTGTCGCGTTTGGTGAGCACGCTGGTGGAAACCTTTGCGCCACAGATCAGCGCGGCCCAGTCGAGTGTCAATCTGAGTGCTGACAGTCCGGTCGTCGGGCTGTGGGATGAGTTTCGCATCGAACAGGTGGTGTCGAACCTGCTGACCAATGCGTTGCGCTATGGGGCCAAAAGCCCGATTGATGTTTCAGTGTATGTCGAAGGCGAGAACGCTATCGTGGAAGTCCGCGATCAGGGCATTGGCATCAGCGAAGAAAACCAGCAACGCATTTTCCAGCAGTTTGAGCGGGTATCAGCCAAGCATGCCGTGGCCGGGCTGGGGCTTGGGTTGTTCATCTCCGAGCAGATTGTGGCGGCCCACGGCGGCAAAATCACCGTACAAAGTGCCCTGGGTGAGGGCGCTGTATTCCGGGTCAGCCTGCCATTGGCGCAAAACGCGTAAATTAGCCGCAACCTATGGCCGACCCCATGGTCGTATTGGCAGCATTTGCAGCAATTAAGGTTTCCCCCATGAGTGAAGATGCACAAGATGTGGTTCTGATTGTCGAAGACGACCCTTCGATCCTGATGGTCTTGTCGGCCTATTTGTCAGGCGAAGGCTATCGCGTGTTGCAGGCCGAAAACGGTGAGCAGGCCTTTGAGATCCTGGCCAGCAAGCCGCATCTGGACTTGATGGTCACGGACTTTCGGCTGCCGGGCGGTATTTCCGGGGTACAGATCGCTGAGCCTGCGGTCAAACTGCGGCCGGACCTGAAAGTGATTTTTATCAGCGGCTACCCGCAGGAAATACGCGAGACGGACAGCCCCATCACGCGCAAGGCGCCGATTTTGGGCAAGCCGTTCGATCTGGATAAGCTCAAAGAAATCATCCAGAACCAGCTGGTCTGACATCCGCTTGATAAAGAGGATTCAGGCCAGCAGCATCTCATTCACCTTGGCCGTCAGCAGGTCAAAGGTGAAGGGCTTGGTAATCAACTGCATGCCTTCATCCAGAAAACCGCCACGCGCAGTCGCATGCTGTGCGTATCCGGTGATAAACAGCACCTTGAGGTCAGGGCGCGCCTGACGACTGATCTCGGCCAGCTGGCGGCCGTTCATGCCCGGCAGTCCCACATCGCTGATCAATAAATCAATGGCTTGCGCCGACTCGATTATCGGCAGCGCAGCATTCGCATCTTCGGCGCTGAGCACCGTGTAGCCGTGTTCTCGCAGCACTTCGATCACCAGGCTGCGTACCGCGTTGTCATCTTCAACCACCAGCAGCGTTTTTTCGGCGTTGGCGGCCGTTTCTGCCTGTGACAGGCCTTGCGCGCTGAGCTCACCACTGCTGCCGTTACAGCGCGGTAAAAACAATTGCACCGTGGTGCCGCTGCGTTCCTGGCTGATGATGCGCACATGGCCGCGTGACTGTTTGCAGAACCCATAAATCATCGACAACCCGAGGCCTGTGCCCTGACCGATGGGTTTGGTGGTGAAAAACGGGTCGAAGGCGCGTTTAAGCGTGCTTTCTTGCATGCCGCAGCCATTGTCGCTGGCGCTGAGCACGATGTAGTCGCCGGGAGTGAAGTGTCCGTTGGCTTCGCTGAAGGCGGTGTCGACTTGCACGTTGTACGTCTTGACGGTGAGGTGACCGTCCTCGGGCATGGCATCGCGGGCGTTGGACACCAAATGCAGTAACGCGTTTTCCAATTGCTGCGGATCCACGTCGGCGATCCACAGGTTGTCATCGGCTTCCAGGGTGAGCTGGGTGGCCGGCGCGAGGTTTTGTTCCAGCAACGCCCGCTGCGCCAGCAGCCACTCGCTGATCATGGTGGGTTTGGAGTCCAGTGACTGGCGCCGCGAGAACGCCAGCAGTCGATGGGTGAGTCCCGCCGCACGGTTGGCGGAGGTCACGCCCATGTCGATAAGGCGATCCAGATCATCGAGCTTGCCCCGGGCCACCTTGCGCCGCAGCAGCTCCATGCTGCCGATAATCCCGGCCAGCATGTTATTCAAGTCGTGGGCAATGCCCCCGGTGAGTTGTCCGACGGCTTCCATTTTTTGCGCGTGGCGCACGTCGTCGTTATGTTGCAGGGCTTTCTCAACGCGACGATCCACTTCCAAATCAATGGCTTGCAGCGTGTTCCTAATAAAGTTGTCACGTTCACTGAGGCGGTGGGTGCAATCCCTGGCGGCGTATTGCTGTTTGCGTGTGCGCAACGCGTTTTTTGACAGGCACAGCAACTGGGCATGTGACCAGGGTGAGGCCACGAAAAAAGCGTTACCCAATTGTTCGCTCAGATGGCTCAACTGAAGGTCCGACCAGTGAGGTTCAGCGGTCAGCACGATGACGGCCAGATCCGACCAGTCGGGTTGTTGCAACAACACATCGCTCAGTTGCTCGAAGGCCTCAGATTGTCGCGAGTCGGCTTCGACTATCAGCAATCCGGCACCTTGTTGCAGGGCCGGGTGCAGGTGGTCCATGCAGGCCAGTTCAAAACCGTTCACGCCGCCTGAAGCCAGTTGGTGCAGATCAACCGACTTTTCTAGCCCGGGGCACGTGAGAATCAGGGCGCGCTCCTCGGTGGGTCCCAATGCAATCACAGAATTTCCCGCCTATTGATACTCGACTCAAAAATTACCCGCATGTATGCGGCTATATGGTCTTGACCCTGAGCCATCGTGGCGGTTCAACGTTTTGAAATATATATTCAAATGCATCTATTGGAAGGCCCTGGAATCACCCAAAAAAGAGCCTATAGCCCTTGCTGCAGCGCGGGGTCGTCGGGGTTTTGTTGTTCCAGTTGGGCCAGCAGCACCTGCACGTTTTGCAATTGCCCCGACTCTTTCCAGTACCGGATTAACAGCACCCGAGCCTTGCGATTGGCGGGTTGGCGTTGCAGCAATTCTTCAAGCTGGCGCTGCGCCGCCTCTAGCTGGTTTAAGTCGTGCAGGGCGATGGCCAGCGTGTAGCGATAGTCGCTGTTGTCAGGTTCCAGCTCGACGGCCTTGGCCAGCCCGAGCAGGGCATATTCGGTTTGCCCGTGATTGTGCAGCCAGATGCCCAATGCATGCTGCAAGTAGGCCGAATCGGGGTGCGCCTCCAACTGCTGCGCCAGTAACTCGCGGGCGCGGTCGCTTTGGCCGCGTTTGTCGAGCAGCTCCACGCGTGCGACTACGGCCTTGAGGTTGTCCGGCTCAAGGTGGGTGACTTTTTCCAGCGCCGCTTGCGCCTCGTCCAACTGACCTTCGTGCAGGTACAAGCGTGCGAGCTGGCCCTGGGCCTGGGCGCTGTCGGGCTGGGTCTTGAGCGCTCGCTCATATTCGTCAATCACGTGCTGCAGCAGGCCGAAGTACAACCCTTGTTCATCGGGTGACAAACCCAGCAAGGCGTTGGCTGCGGCAAACCGCACGCTTTGCTCCGGGTCGTCAAGGATCGGGCCGAGCAGCAACGTGCGTTGCGCCCCCGGCACCAGCCCGACAATGCTCTGGATGGCGGCTTCGCGTACCAGCGCAGACGGGTGATGCAAGTCGGCATCGGCCAGTTTCAGGGCGTGCGGGCTGGGGTAGTTGGGCAGTTCGGCGTGCAGGCTGGCGCGGCGGATGTCGGACAAGTCCGTGCGGGCCAATTGTTGGTACAGCACACGGGCAGCGCCGGGCTGACCATTGTGTGCTTGCTCCAGGGCCTGAGCGTAACTGTGATTGAGGTTGGTCGGGGGGACGGTGGCCGCAGGGCGCATCCAGAACCACAGGCAGGTGGCAACGACGGCGGACGCCAGGCTGAGCAACAGGTAGCGATGGGGCTTTAGCATGCAAATTCCAGAAGCAGGCGTGCGTAATGAGCGCCAGCTTCGGCCAGTGCGGCGTGCGAGTCAAACCCTTGTCCGGCTGCAGACGCCAGGCTTGTGAAAATGTACAACAAAGGTCGTAATCCCTTGTGCAGCGGCCTGGCGTGTTTGCGCGCCGATACTGGCAGCATGAATGGCATAAGAACTGGAGATTCGTCTGATGAAAATCGTCATTGCCCCTGACTCGTTCAAAGACAGCCTGAGTGCGGAAAAAGTCGCTGATGCCATTGCGGCCGGTCTGGCCGACGTGTTGCCCCATGCGCAGTTGATTAAATGCCCCATGGCCGATGGAGGCGAAGGCACGGTTGACGCCATCGTGGCGGCCGGTAATGGCCAACTGCGCCGTGAACAGGTGCAAGGGCCGTTGGGTGAGCCGGTTTACGCCAACTGGGGCTGGTTGCCGGAAACCCGCACCGCGATCATCGAAATGGCGGAGGCCAGCGGTTTGCAATTGGTGGCCCTTGAGCAGCGCGATGCGTGTGTCAGCAGCACCTATGGCACCGGTGAGCTGATCAAGGCCGCGCTGGAGGCGGGCGCCCAACGCATCATCCTGGCCATTGGCGGCAGTGCCACCAATGATGCCGGGGCAGGTGCCTTGCAGGCGCTGGGGCTGGGGCTGTTTGATGCGCAGGACCGCGCGCTGCCGCGTGGCGGTCTGGCGCTGGCACAGCTGGCGCGCATTGACCTGCAAGGGCTGGACCCGCGCCTGGTCGATGTGCGCTTTGAAATCGCCGCAGACGTCAACAATCCGCTGTGTGGCGAACAGGGGGCTTCGGCTATTTTCGGTCCGCAAAAAGGTGCCTCACCGGCACAGGTGCAGCAATTGGACCACGCGTTGGGGCATTTTGCCGATCACTGCGCCAAGGTGTTGCCCAAGGACGTGCGTGACGAGCCGGGTTCAGGGGCTGCGGGCGGTCTGGGGTTTGCTGCCAAAGCGTTTTTCGGCGCGCAGTTTCGGGCCGGGGTGGACGTGGTGGCCGAGCTGGTCAACCTCAACGAGGCCGTGCAAGGCGCTGCGCTGGTGATCACTGGCGAAGGCCGTTTTGACGCGCAGACCCTGCGCGGTAAAACGCCGTTCGGGGTGGCGCGCATCGCCCGCAGCAATGGCGTACCGGTGGTGGTGTTGGCCGGCACCTTGGGGGAGGGGTATCAAGCGTTGTACGAGCACGGCATCCATGCCGCGTTTGCCGTGGCCAGTGGCCCGATGACGCTGGACTACGCCTGCGCCCATGCGTCGCAGTTACTGACCGATCGGGCGCGGGACATTGCGCGACTGTGGAGCCTGGGTCGCCAATAAGGCGTGGGGTCGAAGCGAGGTTACTGCTTGAAACACAGAATCGTGTAAGCTTCGCGGTTATTTGCATTCGACCTTAGCGAGCCCTATGCCGTCGCTCTTCAAACGCTCTCTGCTGCCCAAGTTGCGCAGCTTTCCGTTGTCCGCCGACGCGTTCAGCATCTTGCCCGGTGCGGCCGATTTTCGGCGTTGCCTGCTGGAGCACATCGCCAATGCCCGGCAGCGCATCACGCTGGTGGCGTTGTACCTGCAACAGGATGAAGCCGGTCAGGAAATCCTCGATGCCCTGCACGCCGCGAAAGCGGCCCGACCTGAGCTTGAAATCGTGGTCATGGTGGATTGGCTGCGTGCCCAGCGCGGACTGATCGGTGCGGGCAAGCAGCCGGGCAATGCCGCCTGGTATCAGGCCCAGACGCAAGCCCATGACACCCACGTGCCGATTTACGGTGTGCCTGTGCAAACCCGCGAGTTGTTCGGCGTGCTGCACCTCAAGGGCTTCATCATTGATGACTGCGTGATCTACAGCGGCGCCAGTCTCAACAATGTGTACCTGCACAAGTTCGACAAGTACCGGTTCGACCGCTACCACGTGCTCAATAACAAGCCGCTGGCCGATTCGATGCAGCACTTCATCGAGCATGACCTGATCCAGACCAAGGCCGTGCACCGTCTGGACCTGCCGACGCTACCGAGCACGCGTAGCCTGAGGTCGGCCATCGGGGATTTACGCAGTCGCCTGAAAAAAGCCAGTTACGACACCCGCCAAGGCACGGTCGGCCACTTTGGTCTGTCGGTCAGCCCATTGTTGGGTGTGGGCAAAAACAACCCGTTGAGCCGGGTTATTTGCGAATTGATCGCCAGCAGCCAGCAGCAACTGACCATCTGCACACCGTATTTCAACTTGCCGTTGCCCGTGACCCGCGAAATCAATCGCGCGCTGGAGCGTGGGGTGCGGATCGACATCGTGGTGGGCGACAAAACGGCCAACGACTTTTACATCCCGCCCAGCGAGCCCTTCAAGGTGATTGCGGCGTTGCCGTACTTGTATGAACTGAGCTTGCGCCGCTTTGCCAAGAGCCACCAGGCGATGATCGACAGTGGCCTGCTGAACCTGCACCTGTGGCGCGATGGCGACAACACGTACCACCTCAAGGGCATGTGGGTGGACGATCGTTACACCTTGCTGACAGGCAACAACTTGAACCCGCGCGCGTTCAGGCTGGACCTGGAAAACGGCTTGCTGATCGATGACCCGCGCCGCGAGTTGCTGGAACCGCGCCGCAAAGAACTGGACGCGATCTTTGCCCACACTACGCGCATTGAGACGTTCAGGCAGCTCGAAACCCTGACCGATTACCCGCCTGCCGTCGCCAAGTTCCTGCGCCGCGTCAGCCGCGTACGGATCGAGCGCCTGCTGTACCGGATACTCTGACCCTCACTTGCGCACTGCAAGTGCAATTCTTGCAGTGCGCCTATCGGCTTAGAAGTCCACTGTGGCCGAGACTTTCAGCAAGCGTGGCTCGCCTTGACTCAGGTAACCACCGTTGGCGGAAGCCCAATAACGGGTATTGGCGACATTTTCCAGATTGGCCCGCAGGGTCACGGCACGCTGCTCCACGTCGAAGCTGTAACGGGCGCCGAGGTCAAAGCGGTTCCATGCAGGGATGCTGAGCGTGTTGGCCTCATTGGCGTATTGGCCGCCGGTGCGTAGCATACGGGCATTGAGTGCCACGCCTTGCAAACCCGGCACGTCCCAGTCTGCTCCCAGGTTGTATTGAAACTTCGGCACACCGATGGCCCGGTTGCCATCATTTGCGCCGTTTTTAGTGCCCTTGAGCGCCGTGTCCATCAGGGTGGCGCCGGCCAGCAGACGCAAGCCATCTATCGGTTCGCCATAGAGGTTCAGTTCTACGCCACGGTTGCGCTGGGTGCCTTGGCGTACGTAGGTGCCATCGGCGTTGGTGTAGCCATCGGAAGGTTTTTCGATACGGTACACGCCCAGGCTGGCGCCGAAGGTGCCTTTGTCGTATTTGATCCCCGCTTCGACCTGCTTTGAGCGCGCCGGGGCAAAGACTTCCCCGGCGTTTGTCACTGGCATGCCGCCCGCGGAAGCGGGGGCTGTCGGGCCTTGGGCCAAACCTTCGATGCGGTTGGCGTACACGGACACGTTTTCCCAGGGCTTGAGCACAATGCCATATACCGGCGTGGTGATGGATTCGTCGTACGCGGCAGAACGATTGCCCTGATAGTTCCAGCCATCGACTTTGAGCGTCTGCTTGCGCAGGCCATAGGTCAGCAACACACGGTCATCAACAAAGCCCAACGTGTCGGAAATCGCCACGCTGCGGTTAATGGTTTTGCCGACAATCCCCGGATCGTTGATATCGCCACCCACGTACTTGCCTGGCGCGGGCTTGGGTACGTCAACGGTGTCATATAGGTTATTGCTGAACGTGCCGCTCAAGTCATAGGCCGAGCGCTGTTGGGTCCAGATCCCGCTCACCCCCAGATTGACCTGATGACTCACCGGGCCGGTCTGGAACATGCCTCGCAGCCCGGCCATGGCACTGCGGTTGTCCTCGTCGTGGGCCACAAACATGTTCGATGCTGTGGTTGCGCCAGCGCTGTTGACCAGTGTGGGCGTGGAGTAATCCCCGACTTCGCGGGTGTGCTTGGCGCCAGCGGCGGCATAGGCGGTCCAGTGGTCGGAGAGATCGTACTCGGCGCGGGCCATGCCGAAGGTGTCTTCCAGGTCTGTGGACGTCCATTTCTGGCTGTAGTTGTGATCGGCATCGGGGGCATGGGGGATATCGGTTAGCGCAGACCCTAAATACACGGTGTTGCGATTGCCATTGATGCGTTGCTTCTGATAACCGAAGTCGGTAGACACCCGCAGCCGATCGCCACGGTAATCCAAGCCAAGGGCAAACAGCTTGGTGCGCTGGTTTTCGTTATCGATGGCGGTGTCGCCTTCGCGTTGTGCCAGGTTCATGCGCACCCCGAACTGGTTTTCAGCGCCAAAGCGCTGGCCCAGATCCAGATGCTCGCCGATGCGCCCGTTGTTGGATATATCGGTGGTGAAACGGCGTGTCGGCGTGTCCTCAGCGCGTTTGGGTTGCAGGTTGATGCCACCGCCAACCCCTGACCCTGTGGGGGTGACACCATTAATAAACGCGTTTGGCCCTTTAAAAACTTCAACCCGTTCAAGGCTGTCAGAAGAAATCATCTGACGAGGGAGGACGCCGAACAACCCGTTGTAGGAGACATCGTCTGTTGTGAGGGGCAAGCCGCGAATCACAAAAATCTGCGAGGCATTACCGTACCCGAACGACTGACGCACCGAAGCATCGTTGAGCAGTACATCCCCCAGACTTTCAGCCTGCTGGTCTTCGATCAGCTGGGAGGTGTAGCTCGACATCGTGAACGGCACATCCATGATGTCCTGATTGCCCAAGACACCCAATTCTGCGCCGCGTGCGACCTGGCCGCCGCTGTACACCGCGGGCAGTGCAGTGTGCTGCGGTGCTTCGGCGGACACCGCGGTGGGGTCGAGGGTCAGGGGCGTATTGACGGGCGATTCAGCCAGGGCGGCCGGGGCGCTCATGGCGCCGATCAGGGCAGCAGCGATCGGCGTGAGTCGCAAGGGGGCAAAGGGTGTGCGCAGCATCGGGATTTCCGCATGAAGTGATTAAGATCGATCAGCTTCCCTGCAGATACAAAAGTAAATGATATAGATTCTCGTTGTTGCCATGAAGTTAAATCTACCGTCACGTAGATATTTCATGCATGACAGCTGCCGACGGGATGTCGGCACACGTGAACAGAGAGGGCAGTAAAAGGCTACATAGCGAACCGGGACGTTCGCCAAAGCATCTCAGCAAACGGTTTGGCTCACGCCAGTTCTTGCCATGCTTGTGGCGGGACAAAGCTCTCAAGCTCGTCTTCCACGGACTGAATGATGCGCGCCACTTCGGTGGTGGTCATGACGGTGGCGCACGGGATACCGGCGATGGCGATCACGGTCTCGCCGCTGGCCCGGTCAAACAGCCGGGCAATCATGCTGCGCGGGGCGTCCATGGTGGCTTCGAAGCCCATCGGATGGAAATGCCAGCGCATTAATTGGCAGGCATTGGGAAATGTCACTTTCGTGGTATTGCTCACCGGTTTCATCGAGCGCTTCCTTTTGCTCAGTGGGTGTGCGGTCTCGGGTCGCCCCGGCCGCGTGTATGTGCGAGCGTTTCGTGTTCAAACCTAGCATTGTGCTCCCGGCACGATAAGGGTTTTGTGCCCAACGGGCCCATTGATTCGCCGGGCTTTGATGCAAATCATGCACTGAAGCGTTTTAGCGGTGCGGGGTGTACCCGTGCTTGACCATTGAAGCGCGCTCATAATCTCGGCACTCTGTGTTTTATTTCACTGAGCCTTGCCATGTTTGCCCCTGAAGACGGCCCCGAGCAGACCCGCGCCACTGGTGATACGGTCATGCGTTACCACTTGTGCTGGAAACACCGCGATCTTGACGGGGTGATGGCGCTTTACCACCCCGGTGTCGTGTACCACGACTTCTTCCAGAATCGGGTGATGGGTTTTACCCAATTGCGTGACTACGTTCAAGCGTCCATGCCCCGTGCAGCGGATGAGGCCCTGGAGCACAGTGACCGCATTCGCCTGGACGGCAACACGGCATTCATTCAGTACCGCATCACCCTGCGTGGTAGCCACGGGCTGGTGTCATTCAGGGCCAGCGAAGCCATCACGGTGCGTGACGGTCTGATCTGGCACGTCAATGAATACGCATCGCTGGTGCACGAAACCCCTGAAAACCCCGCCGGGCAACCCCCTATACGGCCTGCGGTTAGTCGCCTGGGCCTGTCAGCCCGGCAGCTGAGCTTCATGGCCCGGGACCTGCAAACCTATTTCGAGCGCCAGAAACCTTACCTCGACCCCGCGCTGGACCTGCAACACGTCGCCAACGCCTGTGGCTATACGCGTAACCAGATGTCGTATTTGCTCAATCAAGTGCTGGGACAAAGCTTCTATCGCTACGTGAATCAGGCACGTCTGCGCCATGTATTGGCCGCCATGGACGCCGCCGTGTCGCCTCTTAAAGTGGACGAGGTGGCCTTTGCCGCGGGCTTTAACTCGCTGTCGGCGTTCTACAGCTGTTTTCGTCGGCACACCGGGCAATCACCCAAGGCTTATGCGCGGCACATTTCTTTGCGGGCACGCGCGCAAGACGTACCTTGAGGACAGGCGCTAGGATCGCTCCATTCCTGAAAACAGTGTGGAGACCGCAATGCCAGCCTGGCGCTCAATCAGCTTGTGGATGGACCAACTCGCGGACGACCTCACAGCGCGCCCATCGCTTGAGCACGATCTGGACGTAGACGTGGTGATTGTAGGGGCGGGGTACACCGGGTTATGGACCGCCTATTACCTCAAGCGCCATGCGCCCGAACTGAGCATTGCCATCCTCGAAGCGCAAACGGCGGGTTTTGGCGCATCCGGGCGCAATGGTGGTTGGCTGATGGGCAACTTGCTGGGCGAGGACCGCATGCTCGCCGGTCTGTCGGTGGAGCAAAGGCGTCAGTCCTACCGCTTGCTGCATGGCATTCCCGATGAAGTCAAACAGGTCATTGATCGCGAAGGCATCGACTGCGATTACCGCAAAGGCGGTGCCTTGTTCTGTGCCGCGCGCTACCCCGAGCAGGCCTCCACCCTGCGTCAGTATTTGACGGCACTTCACGCTCAAGGTCTCAACGACGCGGATTACCGCTGGCTAGAGCCTGCTGAACTGGCGCAGCAGCTGCGCATTGCCACGCCGTACGGTGCGATTTTCACCCCGCACGTTGCCACGATTCAGCCCGCCAAACTGGTACGCGGGCTGGCCCGGGCGGTTGAGCGCATGGGCGTGAAGATCTTCGAGCAAAGCCCGGTCACGGCGTGGCAACCCGGCCATGTGCGCACCGCCCATGCACACGTCAGGGCGCGCTGGGTCGTGCCCGCGGTTGAAGGCTATGCCAACACCCTGGCGCCGTTGGGGCGTTATCAATTGCCGGTACAGAGCCTGATCGTCGCCACGGCGCCGCTGCCTGAAGCCGTGTGGGATGAAATCGGGCTGTCGGCCGGTCAGGCGTTCAGCGAAAACAGCCGCCAGGTGACGTACGGGCAGCGTACCCACGACAACCGCCTGGTGTTTGGCGCGCGTGGCGGCTATCAGTTTGGGGGCCGTTTGCGCCACGACTTCAACCTGACTCCGGCTGAAATCGAGGTGCGCCGCTACCTCTTCACCGAGCTTTTTCCGGCGCTCAAGGATGTGCACATCAGCCACGTGTGGGGCGGCAATCTGGGCATGGCGCGGCGTTTTCAGCCGCACATGCTCTGTGACCGGCCACACGGTATTGCCTTGTCCGGCGGTTATGGCGGGGAGGGCGTAGGCGCGAGCCATTTGGGCGGGCGCACCCTCGCGGACCTGATCTTGCAGCGCGACACCCTTGAGGTGCAGCAGCCCTGGGTGCTGACCGCCGGTGGTCTCAACGCGCTCAAAGCGTGGGAGCCGGAGCCGTGCCGCTGGTTGGGTTACAACGCCGTTATCCGCAGTTTTGTCTACGAAGACCAGACCCTGGCCAACCCGCATGTCGCCCCTTGGCGGCGGGGGTTCGCCCGTGGCCTGGCCAATGTGATGGAAGGTTTTATGCAGTAACCCCCCTTTGGCACCCACAAGGAACGCTCCATGAGCATCACTCACTTCAAAAACACCGCCCACGTGGCGCTGCAAACCTCCTCACCCGTGGCGGTGCCCCTCGGCACGCCGGTGGCCGAGACCTCAGTGACCTGTGTCGAGCGCACTGACGGCGTTGAAACCGGGATATGGGCGTGCACGCCGGGCCGCTGGCGGCGGCAGATCGTGGCGCAAGAATTCTGTCATTTCATTGAAGGGCGCTGCACATTTACCCCCGATGACGGGGAAACCCTTCACATAGAAGCGGGCGATGCACTGATGTTGCCGGCCAACAGCACCGGGGTCTGGGACATCCAGCAAGCCGTGCGCAAGACCTATGTTTTGATCCTTTGATCACCGAACCCTGCCCATAAAAACAGCGACACACAATACGCAAGGAATCGAATCATGATCCGCATCGCCCTGTTGCCCCTGATGCTGGCTGGCACGTTGTGCCAGGCGGCCGAGACCGTGAAAATTTACAACTGGTCCGACTACATCGCCCCCGACACGCTGAAAAACTTCACGCGTGACACGGGCATTGCGTTCAGCTACGACGTGTACGACAGCAATGAAACATTGGATGGCAAATTGATGACCGGCCAATCCGGTTATGACGTGGTGTTTCCGTCCAACCATTTCATGGCGCGGCAGATACAGGGCGGGGCGCTGAAAAAACTCGACAAGGACCAATTGCCGAACTGGAAGAACCTCAACCCGGCGTTGCTCAAGGCCTTGCAAGTCAATGACCCCGGCAATGAGCACGGTTTCCCTTACTTATGGGGCAGCACCGGGATTGGCTACAACGTCGCCAAGGTCAAGGCCGTGTTGGGCGAGAACGCGCCTGTGGACTCCTGGGACTTGATTTTCAAGCCCGAAAATATGGAGAAACTCAGCAAGTGCGGGGTGGCGATTCTCGACAATGGCCCTGAAGTCTTGCCGGCTGCGCTCAACTACCTGGGGCTGCCCCACCACAGCAAAAGCCCCGAAGACTATAAAAAGGCCGAAGCCATGCTGATGAAGGTGCGTCCTTATATCAGTTACTTTCACTCCTCGAAGTACACCAGCGATCTGGCTAACGGCAATATTTGCGTCGCCGTGGGGTTTTCCGGGGACATCCTGCAAGCCGAAACCCGTGCCAAAGAAGCCGGGAATGGCATTGATATCGGCTATTCGATCCCTAAAGAAGGCGCCGCCATCTGGTTTGACATGGTGGCCATGCCCGCCGATGCGCCAGATGAAAAAGCCGCCTACCGCTTCATGAATTACCTGCTGCGCGCGGACGTGATGGCAGGGATCAGCAACTACGTGCACTACGCCAACGGCAACGCGCAGGCCGATGCGCTGGTCAACCCCGAAATAAAGGCAGACACCAAGGTCTACCCGACACCGCAAATGCTGCAGACGCTGTTCGCCCTGCAAGCCATGCCGCTCAACATCGACCGTGTGCGCACGCGCCTGTGGACCCGAATCAAGGCCGGGGAATGATCAGCGGCCCTGGTTAAATGCGCTTGGGTTGACCAGATTGGGCGGGCGCTGCCCGTCCAGAGCGGCCAGCAGGTTGTCCACGGCGCAGCGGGCCATGGCTTCACGGGTTTCTATGGTGGCCGAGCCGATATGCGGGGTGGCCACCACGTTATCCAGCGTCAGTAAGGGCGAGGCCGGGTCCAGCGGTTCGCGTTCAAACACATCCAGCCCCGCGCCGCGAATCTGCCCCTGCTGCAAGGCGTGGATCAGCGCGGCCTCATCGACCACTTTGCCCCGTGAAATGTTGATGAAAATACTGTCGGTACGCATCAATGCGAATTGCTCTGCACCGATCAGGCCTTGGGTTTCGGCGGTCAATGGCAGTGTCAGGCAAATGAAGTCCGCCTCTTGCAGCAACGCCCTGAGGCTGCGGTAGCGGGCGCCAAATCGGGCTTCGACCGCCGGTTTTGGCGAATGACTGTGATAGATCACCGGCATGCCGAAGCCAAAGTGTCCCCGTTGCGCCAACGCCTCGCCAATGCGGCCCATGCCAATGATGCCCAAGGTTTTGCCATGCACGTCGGTGCCGAAATGTTCCGGCCCGATGTTTTTTTGCCATTGCCCGTTGCGCACGCGAATCGCCAGCTCCACCACGCGGCGGGCGCTGGCCAATATCAAGGCAAACCCGGTATCGGCCGTGGTTTCGGTCAGCACGTCCGGGGTGTTGGTCAAAAGAATGTGGCGCGCAGTGAGGTAGTCCAGGTCGTAGTTATCGATGCCCACGGACACGCTGGCAATGGCTTCGAGCTTGGGCGCCAGATCCAGCCACTGCGCGTCCAGTTTCAGGCTGGCCCCCAATAAGCCCTGCGCCTGGGGCAACGCCGCACGCAATTGGTCCAGCCCTTGGGCATCCAGCCGCTCGATCAGCGTGACGTCGGCGCGTTCTTGCAAGCGCTGCATCAAGGACGCGGAGAGTGTTTTGTAAAGCACGACATGTTTTTTCAACGCAATCACCAACCTTCAATTCAAGAGTGAGCCAGACGCGCCGTGGCGCTGACTGTCGACGCGGCCGGGTCTTTGGACGCGGGTTTGAGCATGACCGTGAGCAATACCGAGATCAGCAACGCACCGCTCATCAACAGGTAGGACGCCCCCGGCGAGCCGGTTTCGCTGTTCAGGTAGCCCACCAGATAGGAGCCGGAAAATGACCCAAGCGCGCCCATGCTGTTGATCAACGCCATGGCCCCGCCTGCCACGTTGGACGGCAGGATTTCCGGGATGATCGCGAAGAACGGGCCATACGGTGCGTACATGCAGGCCCCGGCAATCACCAGCAACGTGTAGGACAACCAGAAGTGCTCTGCACCCAATGCGTAGGAACCGTAGAACGCAACCGAGGCAATCAGCAGCGGCGGCCAGACGAAACGCTTACGCTTTTGCAGTTTGTCCGAGCCCCACGACACGCCGAGCATGGCGATGACGGCGGCCAGGTACGGCAGGGCCGACAGCCAGCCGGCCTCGATCATGTCCATGTGCGCGCCTTGTTTGAGAATCGACGGCAGCCACAGGACAAACCCGTAGACGCCGATGCTCCAGCAGAAGAACTGCAAGGCCAGCAGGATGACTTTGGGGGAGCGGAACGCCGCAGCGTAGTTCTTGACCGGGGCCATGCCGACTTGCTCGGCATCAAGCGCGCTTTGCAGGTCCTGTTTTTCCTGGGTGCTGAGCCACGTGGCTTCGGCAGGGCGGTCATCGGCCAGTCGCCACCAGATGAACGCCCAGATCACTGCGGGCAGCCCTTCGACGATGAACATCCAGCGCCAGCTGTAATGCTGCACCAGGTAGCCCGAGACCACGGACATCCAGAGCATGGTCACCGGGTTGCCGAGGATCAGGAAGGTATTGGCCCGCGAGCGTTCGGCGCGGGTGAACCAATGGCACAGGTAGACCAGCATGGCGGGCATGACGGCGGCTTCCACCACGCCGAGCATGAAGCGAATGGCGATCAGGCTGTAGGCGTTGGACACCACACCCGTGAGCGTGGCCAGACCGCCCCAGAGAATCAGGCTGACAAAAATCAACTTCTTGACGCTGTTCTTCTGCGCATAAATGGCCCCCGGCACCTGAAAAAAGAAGTAACCGAGGAAAAACAGCGCCCCCAGCAACGACGACAGGCCGGGAGTGATGTGCAGGTCTTCGGCCATCCCGGAGGCGGCGGCAAAGCCGTAATTGGCCCGGTCCAGATAGGCCAGGCTATAGGTGATGAATACGATCGGCATGATGTACCACCACCGGCGGGCAGCGAGTTTTAGCGATTGCATGGCGTAGCTCCTGAGCTTGTTGTTTTTGTCGCAGCAGGTCACGGGTGCAGCACGTTACGCAGGTAAAGCGGTTGCAGTGAGGTCGCGCCCCTCCAGCTCGGCGCGGGTCGGCAGTCCTTCCATGTCGCCACGGCTTTGCACGGCGCGGCTGCCAATCCAGTTGCCGCGCTGCACTGCCTGTTCGAAGCCAAGGTTTTCCAGCAGGGCACTGATCACGCCCACCGCAAAGCCGTCGCCGGCGCCAACGGTATCAATCACCACCTCCACAGGCACCGCTGGCACGAAGCCCTCAGTGTCGGTGGTGCGGTAATAAGCCCCTTTTGGGCCCAGTTTGATGATGACCGCTTCTGCGCCCTGATCCAGATAGAAGCGGGCAATGTCTGCCGGGTCATCGCGCCCGGTCAGCAAGCGGCCTTCGCTCAGGCCCGGCAATACCCAATCGGCGTGGGCGGCGAGGGCGTTGATGTCGCGGATCATCTGCTGTTCGCTGGCCCAC
Source organism: Pseudomonas lundensis (assembly GCF_015377145.2). Lineage (NCBI taxonomy): Bacteria > Pseudomonadati > Pseudomonadota > Gammaproteobacteria > Pseudomonadales > Pseudomonadaceae > Pseudomonas > Pseudomonas lundensis. Next base: position 2,626,336 of record NZ_CP062158.2, on the reverse strand, counting down.
AGAGACGGGCGCAGGTTGGGGTCGAACGACACCGTGCGCCCGGCTGCGCGCATGCCTTGCATGAGCTCGAAAGACAATTCGCGGCAACTGGCCGACAGCGCAGGGGGAATGCCCGTGGCATGCAAGTGGCCAGCGCCGAGCAATTGCGGGGTGATGGCGCTGCGGTTCAAGTGACTGGCCGCCGAACCGCGGCGAAAGTATTCCACTTGCGGGTCACTGCCATCGTCCACCCGGGACTTCAACTGGAAGCCCGTGGGGTGCTGCGGGTCGGTTTCAAGGTGCTGGCAATTGAGGCCTTCGGCTTGCAACGTGGCGCGCACAAACCGCCCAAGGGAGTCAGCGCCCACACGGCTGAGCCACGCGACATTGAAGCCCAGCCGCGCCAGCCCGATGGCGACGTTACTGTCGGCCCCGGCAATGCGCTTGTGAAAGCGCTCGACCTGCGCCAGATCGCCGGTCTGTTCGGCCACCCACATGGCCATGGTTTCGCCAAACGACAACACATCGACCTTAGACATGGCTCAACTCCCGTTGCGCTGCGCCGAGCGTCGCCAGGGTGTCGACATGCACTTTTGTCAGCCATTGCAGGTCATTGCCTTGCAGGGGGTATTCCACCGCGCGGGTCAGACCGGGCCGCATGTGCGGCAGAAACTGCTCCCACATCTGCAGGTCGGTGGCCGTTGGCGGCGTCGCAATCAATTTGCCATCCGGGCGCCGGGCGACACCTTTGCAGTGCAAGTAGGTGACATGACGGCCCAGCAAGCGGGCGGCGGTGCTGGCGGATTGGTCTTGCCACTGCCAGTTGCCGATGTCGAAGGTCATGCTGATGGGGGCTTGCCGTTGATCCACTGCATCGAAGAACCGTTGCAGGGGTTCGATGCGTCCGCCCTGGGAGGTCTGGTCATTTTCCACCAGCAGGTTGACCGGTTGTTGCTTGAGGCAGGCGGCCAGGGTGTGTAAATCGCACTGCTCGGTGTAGTAGCCAAGCGACACCTTGAGCCAGGCCGCACCAAAAGCATGGGCCTTGTGCAGGGTCGCCAGCAGCTGAGGATTGGGCCGTGTTTGTCCCGCTTGCCACAGTTCCAGAGGCGATGAATACACACACTCCAGCCCTTGAGCGGCCACTGCTTCAGCGAAGGACGACGGGTCTTCGTCCGTCAGCAGCTCTTCACGCAGTTCGATGCGCCGGGCACCGGCATTGGCCAGTAATTCAATAAAACTGCCTTGGCCGCGTTGGCGAACCAGATCGGCTCCGTAGCTCGACAAACTGATGGAAACGGGGAATGTAGTCATTGTTATTAATCTCTGAAACCGGTTTCATTTTTATGCGTCAAGGACTGCCAGGCGGGTTGCGTCATGGCAGCGCTGTCAGGAGTGGGGGCGTTGGGTCGAGCCGCGCACGATCAGTTGCGCAGGAAAATCCAGGGCTTGAGGTGCTGCGGTATCGCCGCGCAAGCGCTTGAGCAGACATTCGAAGGCGCTGGCGCCGATGGCTTGGGTCGGTTGCGCCAGGGCGGTAATCCCCGAGCCCACCAGCGGGAACCAGTCAAGGTCATCCAGCGCAATCAGGCCGATGTCTTCAAACAGGTGGCGGTTCAGGTCGCGCAGCACCTGAGTGGCGGCCAGCGCGGCCACGCCGTTGGCGCAGAACAGCGCCTTGGGGCCGGTGCCGGGGGTGTCCAGAAACTGTTGGATGCGAGACCGCAGTTCAGGGCCGGTTTCAATTACCGTGCCTTGCAGTGAAGGGCAGTCGTTGAGTTGCGCGTTAAAACTGGCGATGCGCTCCAGGCGCGAGCTGGTGCCATCAGCGGGTTCGCTGACCATCAGCAGGTCGCGAAAACCCTGTGCTTGCAGGTGTTGCAGCGCGGTGCGCACCGCCCCGGCGTTATCCAGCCCTACCAGATCCGCATACAACTGCTCAACGTTACGGTCGATCAATACGATGGGCATTTCTTGATGCAGCGCCTGCAGGACATCAGGTTGATGGCCCAGGGTGTTAAGAATCAGCCCTTCGATGTTGTAGGCCCGCAGCGCAGCCAGGTGCTGGCTTTCCTGCTCATCACTGCGGTCGGTGTTGCACACCACCAGGTTGTAGCCGTGCTCCCGGCAGGCGGTTTCGACGCCATGCATGACGGCGATGGAATAGGGATTACGAATGTCTGCGACCAACATGCCGATCAGGCGTGTACGCCCGCGCTTCAGACCGCGCGCCATTTGATTGGGGCGGTAGCCCAGCGCCTCGATTGAACGCTCGATGCGTTGCGCGGTGGCTTCGGAGAGCAACGCCCGGTCCTCGCCGATAAAGCGCGAAACACTGGCCTTGGACACCCCGGCGTGCAGGGCAACATCGTGCATGGTGACGCGGGAGCGTTGAGCGGCTGAAAAACTGTTCACGGCCTGAACCTTTTATGGGTTGTTATCGCAGGCGGTCTCGGCACAGGGTCTGAAACCGGTTTCAGGAAAACTCAAATCACCTCTGATCGTCAAGTGCCGTTTGTAGGACAACGCAAGTGCTGGCCCTAAACGCTCAATCGCACCGGGAACGTCGCCATGCTGCGAAACTGAAAATTGTTTAGCCGCCACTGCGGCAAATCACTTTCAATCAACTCGATCTTGGAGAACCGCTCCAGTAAACGGCTCAAGACACACTGCACTTCCATGCGAGCTAGCGCTGTACCGATACAGAAATGCACGCCGCCACCGAATGAAGTGTGCGGATTCTTGGCGCGGCGAATATCGAAGCAGTCCGGATCAGCAAAATACAATGGGTCGCGATTTGCTGCGGCGCGCACCAAATACACCAAATCCCCTTTGCGCAAGGCCTTTGAGTGCAGCGTCATGTTTTCCGTCAGCACTCTGTGCGACACCTGAGAGGGCGACTCGTAGCGCAACATTTCATTGATGGCAGATTTCATCAATGAAGGTTCCGCCCTCAAGGCCTGCATTTGCTGTGGGTGTTTAAGCAGATTGAACAGACCCGTGCCGAGCAAAAATGCAGTGGTGCTGTAGCCCGCGGTAATCACCAGCGTCAGTTGTCCGCAAATTTCTTCATCTTGCATGCCCTGCAAGTCTGCCTCGGCAACCACCCGCGTGATGAGATCGTCCTGTGGGTCTGAGCGCCTGCGGTCGATGGCATCGAGAAAATAACGATTCATTTGTTCGATGCTTTCGATGGAGTCCTCAATGCAGTGACTGTCATCCAGACAGCCGGTCAGAAATATGGCGATATTGTCGCTCCAGTGCTGCAACAGAGGCGCGTCGCTATGGGGCAGGCCATAAAGGGCGGCAAGGACGTGGTTGGGGATCAGTGAAAACAGCTCTTGTACAAGGTCCACCCGCTCACGGCCTGCAAAGGTAGTCAGCAATCGGTCGGTCATCAGCAGGATGAAAGGTTCCAGATCAGCAATGGATTTGGGTGTAAACGCTTTGCTGAGTAGTGCTTTTCGCGGTCGATGTTGTGGGGCATCGCTGGCAAACATCCAAAAGGATGTAAGTCGGATAAAAGGTTCGAGTCGTGGCCACAACGCTTGGGGTACATGGCTTTTAAGCAGTTTTTCGATGCGTACCGAAGAGAATCGTCGGGGGTCATTTTCGGCCGCCTGCACATCGTCATAACGCGTGAGCATCCAGCCGCCGATTGAAGGATTCCAGTGCACTGGATCGCATTCGCGCAGGTAACCGTAGTGGCGATTAGGGTTAGTCAAATTGGCAGGCAATGTGAAATCAGGTGTCACTCGACATTCCATGTCATTTATTCCTGTTGGTTTTTGTGTGTATTGCACTAAATGGGCAGTGACCCAAAGTGCAAGCGTAATGCTGGCCAACAGTCTGGCTGAAAGTTAAAGGGCAGTGCGCCTGAAACTTACACATAAGCGACGTTTTTTATACGTGGCCTGCGGGGTGTTGAGTTGTTCATTGTGTCGTTTATGAAGTTTTGGAGGCGGTGGTGATATGACAAGCGACTTTTGATCGGCAAACGCTTACATGGCGATGGGTTTGCGGCTGGCCAACTCTGTAATACGAGTGAGCAGGCTGGAAGTTTAAACAAAAATGAACTGACCAATCGGTCACACCATGAACCTTAAGCGCTGTATTTGTTTGTAGCGATATTCCTACGGCGAATATAGCCAGCATCCTTAAAACTTTAAGGAGATTGCTTTCAGTAAAAGTTCCAATGTTTACGGCTACTTACGGAAAAGTCGTTTATTGACGTCAAAAAAGTGCTGGACTGAATATTTCGAAGTGTGTCAACTTCGCCCGGCCAATAAACGGCGAGTGATAGGACGATCTCGCCATGGGATCGTCTATATCTGTCAAAAACTTTTCTACTGCTAAACAAGGAACTGTTTACATGTCGAAACTTAAAGAGAAAGCAGCGCTGTCCGTCAACCCGACGTTTGCGGCCAACGGCACCAGTTCTGCCTTCACCCAGGTGGATAACTTCAGTCATTTCTATGACCGCGGTAATCACCTGGTCAACGGCAAGCCATCGTTTACGGTCGATCAGGCCGCTGACCAACTGACCCGCAGTGGCGCCAGTTGGTACGACCTCAATGGCGACGGTGTGATCAATTTGTCCTACACCTTCCTCACGTCTCCACCGCCGGGCTATGCCTCCCGTGGTCTGGGCACTTTCAGCTCGTTCTCCGGGCTGCAAAAGGAACAGGCCAAGCTGTCGCTGGAGTCGTGGGCCGATGTGGCCAAAGTGACCTTCACTGAAGGCCCGGCGGCACGCGGTGACGATGGTCACATGACCTTCGCCAACTTCAGCGCCAGCAACGGCGGGGCTGCGTTTGCCTACCTGCCGAACAGCTCGCGCAAAGGCGAGTCGTGGTACCTGATCAACAAGGACTACGATGTCAACAAAACCCCGGGGGAAGGCAACTACGGTCGTCAGACCCTGACCCACGAGATCGGTCACACCCTGGGCCTGTCACACCCCGGCGACTACAACGCCGGTAATGGCAACCCGAGCTACCGTGATGCCGTGTATGGCGAAGACACCCGTGCTTACAGTGTCATGAGCTACTGGAGCGAGAAGAACACCGGCCAAGTGTTCACCAAGACCGGGGAAGGCGCCTATGCGTCGGCACCACTGCTCGATGACATTGCTGCGGTGCAGAAGCTGTACGGCGCGAACATGGAAACCCGCGCCGGTGACACCGTTTATGGGTTCAACTCTACGGCTGACCGCGACTACTACAGCGCCACTTCGGCCACCGACAAGTTGATTTTTTCGGTGTGGGATGGCGGCGGCAATGACACGCTGGACTTCTCGGGTTTCAGCCAGAACCAGAAAATCAACCTGGCAGCCGGTTCGTTCTCTGACGTGGGCGGGATGACCGGTAACGTGTCGATCGCTCAAGGCGTGACCATCGAAAACGCCATCGGGGGTTCGGGTAACGACCTGTTGCTGGGCAACGCGGCCTCCAACATCCTCAAGGGCGGTGCCGGCAACGACATCCTTTACGGCGGTGGCGGGGCAGACAAGCTGTGGGGCGGGAGCGGTTCGGACACGTTTGTTTACCGTGAAGTGTCTGATTCGACCCCCAAGGCGGCCGATACCCTCATGGATTTCCAGACCGGGCTCGACAAAATCGACCTCACCGGGATTACTCATCTCAGTGGGTTGAATTTCGTCAATGCGTTCACCGGTCAGGCGGGTGATGCGGTCGTCAGCTACAACCAGGCCAGCAATGCTGGCTCGCTGCAAGTGGACTTCAGCGGACACGGCGTAGCCGATTTCCTGATCACCACCGTCGGGCAAGTGGCAACTTACGACATCGTCGCGTAAGGCTGTCGGTAAACGGGCAGCGCGCAAGCGCTGCCCTCTGGCACTACGCCGAGGTCTCATGAACACTGCATACCGTTTTATACAAGCAATGGGCTGTGTGGCTGCATTGCTGTTGACTACCACAGAGAGCGCCATGGCCACTTCGCTGATGTTATTAAGCCCCGCACAAGTGGCGGGCAGTTGGACGTTTTATGTGCAAGGGGCCGAACAGGACGCGTGCACAGTCACGTTGAAAAAAGACCGTACCTTCAGTGCCCAGGTCAGTTGTTTACAGGCGTGGCTGGGCCGAACGCCGACCACGTGGTCGCCCACCCCGGATGGCCTCTTGCTGATTGGAAAAGACGGCTCGCAGTCACTCTTTTTGGAGTTGCGAGAAGCAGGTCGCTATGAAGGCTCAGTGGAGGGTTCTAAAACCCTGGTGATGCAACGTGCACACTTACAAAGTGTGCATTAACGCAAACAAGCCAGCGCCGTTATTCAGGCCGGATCAGTTGTGACCGTAAACGCCGGATCAGGCATGAGGCCACAACGACATTGAACGGCAACAAGGTGGCTGGCAGGCACTCGCCAGTGCCTGTGGACGTGGTTTATTGATCAAGGAAGATTCATGAAGCGGCTGAAAAGCAGTCCCGTCGCGCCCCTCATACATGTATTGGCCGACTATAAAAAGATTCTCATCAGTGTCGGGTGTTTTACGGCCTTGATTAACATCCTGATGCTCGTGCCTTCTATTTATATGCTTCAGGTGTATGACCGGGTGCTGTCATCACAGAACACCACCACGCTGGCGATGTTGTCCTTGATGGTGGTGGGGTTCTTTATCTTTATTGGCACGCTAGAAACCGTTCGCAGTTTTATCGTGATACGCATCGGCAGCCAGTTGGAGCGCCGTTTCAATCAGCAGGTGTACCGTGCCGCGTTCGAGCGCAACCTGTTCAGCGGCCAGGCCCATGCCGGTCAGGCGCTGGGCGACCTGACCCTGATTCGTCAATTTGTCACCGGCCCGGCGTTATTCGCTTTTTTCGATGCGCCGTGGTTTCCGGTGTACCTGTTTGTGATTTTTATGTTTAACACCTGGCTGGGGGTTTTTGCCACGGCCGGTGCCGCCGTGTTGATCGCACTGGCCTGCGTCAATGAAGTCATGACCCGCAAATCCCTGAGCCAGGCCAGTGTGTTTTCGCAACAATCCAGTCAGTTGGCCACCAGCCATTTGCACAATGCCGAGACCATTCAGGCCATGGGCATGCTGGGCGTGTTACGTAAGCGCTGGTTCAACGTCCATTCACGCTTCCTGACCGAGCAGAACAAGGCCAGCGACACCGGCGCGGTCATTGGCTCGGTGAGTAAAACCCTGCGCCTGTGCCTGCAATCGCTGGTGTTGGGGCTGGGGGCGTTGTTGGTGATTCAAGGCGACATGAGCGCGGGCATGATGATCGCCGGTTCGATTCTCATGGGCCGTGTGCTCAGCCCCATCGACCAGCTGATAGCCGTCTGGAAACAGTGGAGTTCCGCCAAGCTGGCCTACCAGCGGCTGGACAGTCTGTTGCGTGAGCACCCGGCGGTGGAAGAGAACATGGCGTTGCCTGCGCCCAAGGGCCACCTGAGTTTCGAAGACGTCAGTGCGGCGCCTCCGGGCATTCGTCTGCCGACCCTGCATCACGTCAGTTTCAGCCTGGTGGCGGGCGAGGTGTTGGGGGTGCTCGGGGCTTCGGGCTCCGGTAAGTCGACACTGGCCCGGGTACTGGTCGGCGTCTGGCCGACCCTGGCGGGCGCGGTGCGTCTGGACGGGGCCGATATCCACCAATGGGACCGCGACCAACTTGGGCCTTACATCGGCTATTTGCCGCAAGACATTGAACTGTTCAGTGGCTCCATCGCCGACAACATCGCGCGGTTCCGTGACGCTGACCCGCAACAGGTGGTGGCGGCGGCCCGGCAGGCCGGGGTCCACGAGATGATCCTGCGCCTGCCAAACGGGTACGACACGCTGCTGGGGGATGATGGCAGCGGCTTGTCCGGCGGCCAGAAACAGCGCGTGGCGCTTGCCCGCGCGCTGTACGGCAGCCCGAGCCTGGTGGTGCTCGATGAACCCAACTCCAATCTGGATGCCGTGGGCGACGCGGCACTCACCAGTGCCATTGCCCAGCTCAAGGCTCAAGGCTGCACTGTAGTGCTGGTGACGCACCGTTCTGCGTCGTTGGCGCAGGCCGACAAACTTCTGGTGCTCAACGAGGGCCGCACCCAGGTGTTCGGGCCGAGCGCCGAGGTGCTCAAGGCGCTGACCGGCGCCCAGCAACAACAGGCGGCCGCCACTGGCATCCCTCGCACCCATCAGGCACAGACGCGCAGCAGCGGCGCATGAGCAAGGACGCACGCATCATGAACGATCAACAACAGTCGCAAGCCATGGAACGTGGCGCCGGGTTTTACGTGCGCATGGGCTGGATCCTGACCCTGATCGGCGCAGGCAGTTTCTTTGCCTGGGCCAGCCTCGCGCCGCTGGACGAAGGCATTCCGGTGCAGGGCACCGTGGTGGTGTCGGGTAAACGCAAGGCCGTCCAGTCCCTGGGCGCGGGGGTGGTCAGCCAGATTCTGGTGCGCGAGGGCCAGGCGGTGCATCAGGGTGAACCGCTGTTTCGCCTGGACCAGACCCAGGTCCAGGCGGATGTGCAATCGTTACGCGCGCAGTACCGCATGGCGTGGGCCAGCACGGCGCGCTGGCAGAGTGAGCGCGACAACTTGCAGCTGGTGAGTTTCCCGCCCGAATTGAGCAATAACCCCGACCCGCGGCTGGCGCTGGTGCTTGAAGGTCAGCAGCAGCTGTTCAGCAGCCGTCGTGAAGCCTTTGCCCGCGAGCAATCCGCGCTCAAGGCCAGCATCGAAGGCGCGACCCGGCAATTGGCCGGCATGCGCCGCGCGCGGGGAGACCTCACTGCTCAGGCCGATTCCCTGCGTCAGCAGTTGAACAACCTGCGACCGCTGGCGGAAAACGGCTACATCCCGCGCAACCGCCTGATGGAGTACGAGCGCCAGTTGTCCCAAGTGCAACAGGACGTGGCGCAAAACACCGGGGAAAGCGGGCGTATCGAGCAGGGCATTCTTGAGTCGCGCCTCAAGCTGGCGCAGCACATCGACGAATATCAAAAGGAAGTCCGCACCCAACTGGCTGACGCGCAACTCAAAAGCCTGACCCTTGAGCAACAACTGGCGTCCGCCGGGTTTGACTTGCAGCACAGCGAAATTACCGCGCCGGCAGACGGAATTGCAGTGAATTTGGGGGTACACACCGAAGGCGCAGTGGTCCGCGCCGGTGAAACCCTGCTGGAAATCGTGCCCCAAGGGACGCGACTGGAAGTCGAAGGGCGCTTGCCGGTGAACCTGGTGGATCGGGTGGGCAGCGAGTTGCCGGTGGACATTCTGTTCACGGCATTCAATCAGAGCAGTACGCCCCGTGTGTCGGGCGAAGTCAGCCTGGTCTCGGCCGACCAACTGTTGGATGAGAAAACCGGCATGCCGTATTACGTGCTGCGCAGCTCAGTGAGCGACCAGGCGCTCGAAACGCTCAACGGCCTGGTGATCAAACCCGGTATGCCGGCGGAGATGTTCGTGCGCACGGGCGAGCGGTCACTGCTCAATTACCTGTTCAAACCACTGTTGGATCGCGCAGGTTCTGCGTTGACTGAGCGATAGGAAATTGCGACGTATGAAAGCAGCTTCAAGAGTGTGCCTGGGGTGGGCGTTATGGGCGGCAATGACTGCCAGCGCGCAGGCGATGGGACCGTTTCAAGTGTACGAACAGGCGTTGCGCAACGATCCCGAGTTTCTGGGGGCGATTGAAGAGAGAAACGCCGGTCAAGAGAATCGCCTCATCGGCCGGGCGGGTTTGCTGCCCAAGTTGTCTTACAGCTACAACAAGGGGCGTAACCATTCCAAAGCCACTTACCTGAATGACCAGGGCAACCGCCACGAAGACCGCAACTACAACAGTTATGGGTCGACGTTCTTGCTCCAGCAGCCACTGATTGACTACGAGGCGTACGCCAATTACCGCAAGGGCGTGGCGCAAACGTTGTTCGCGAACGAGACATTTCGCAGCAAGAGTCAGGAACTGTTGGTACGCGTCTTGACCCATTACACCCAGGCCTTGTTTGCGCAGGATCAAATCGATAACGCACGGGCGAAGAAAAAAGCCTACGAGCAACAATTCCGACAAAACGAGCACATGTTTCGTCAGGGTGAAGGCACCCGCACGGATATTCTTGAAGCCGAATCGCGCTACGAACTGGCCACCGCCGAAGAAATTCAGGCCCAGGATGAGCAGGACGCAGCCTTGCGCGAGCTGGGCGCCCTGATAGGCCAGCCGACGGTCGATATCGATCAGTTGATCCCCTTGGCGCCTGGCTTCAACCCCTTCGCGCTGGAGCCCGGTAACTTTTCGACATGGCACGAAATCGCGCTGGCCAATAACCCGGTGCTGGCCTCCCAGCGCGAAGCCCTGGACGTGGCGCGCTACGAGGTGGAGCGCAACCGGGCCGGGCATCTGCCCAAACTCAATGCTTACGCCAGCGTGCGCAAGATGGAGTCCGAAAGCGGTAATACCTACAACCAGCGTTATGACACCAACACCATTGGCATTGAAATCAGTCTGCCCCTGTATTCGGGCGGTGGCGTATCGGCGTCCGTGCGCCAAGCCCGCAGCAACCTGTCGCAGGTCGAATACGAACTGGAAGGTAAAACCCGGGAAACCCTGATTGAGTTGCGTCGCCAATTCAACGCGTGTCAGTCGGGGGTCAGCAAACTACGGGCGTATCAGAAAGCCCTGACCTCAGCCGAGGCGCTGGTGGTCTCGACCCGGCAAAGCATTCTGGGCGGAGAGCGGGTCAACCTCGATGCCCTGAACGCTGAGCAGCAGCTCTACAGCACGCGCCGCGATCTGGCGCAGACGCGCTACGACTACTTGTTGGCATGGACCAAATTGCATTTTTACGCAGGCACCCTGCGTGAGCAGGACCTGGCGAAGGTCGATGAGGCCTTTGTGCCGCGCGCTGGGGCGCAGCCGATTCATCCGTGAGGAGGGCAAGACCATGGCAGTGTTTGACTACAAACACGTGGGCAACAGCGCTTCAACAGCACTCGTTCAAGACGCACTGGCCCTCACGTTGTACAGCTATCACAACCTCGATCACGGGTTTGACGCGGGGTATCAGAAGCACGGGATGGGCGTCGGTTTACCGCTGACGCTGGTCACGGCCGTGTTGGGCGGGGTGGACTCGCAAGGCGTGGTGCCGGGCATCCCGTGGAACCCTGACTCGGAAAAACTGGCTCGCGAGGCCGTTGAGAAGGCCGGATGGACGCCCATCAGTGCCGGTCAGTTGGGGTATGCCGGCAAAGTGGATCATCGCGGCACCTTTTATGGCGAGCAAAAAGGCTATGACACGGCACAAGTCGAAATCATGGGCAAATATGCTGCCGATGGGCAGTTGACGTCCATCGGCATCGGGTTTCGCGGCACCAGTGGCCCGCGCGAGTCGTTGATTACCGATGCCCTTGGCGATGTCATCAGCGATCTGCTGGCTGCCTTCGGCCCCGACGATTACGCGCGCCAGTACACCGGCCAGGCGTTTGACGGGTTGCTGGGCAGCGTCGCCACGTTTGCCCGGGCACATGGGCTGAGCGGCAACGATGTACTGGTCACCGGCCATAGCCTTGGCGGGCTGGCGGTCAACAGCCTGGCCGACCTGAGCAACGAACGCTGGGCCGGGTTTTATCGCGAGGCGAACTACATTGCCTTCGCCTCGCCCACGCAAAGCGAAACCACGCAAAACGTGCTGAACATCGGTTACGAAAACGACCCGGTGTTCCGGGCACTGGACGGATCGGACTTCACCTTCTCGTCATTGGGCGTACACGACGCGCCTTTGCCGTCGGCGACCAACAATATCGTGAGCTTCAACGACCATTACGCGTCCACGGTGTGGAATGTGCTGCCGTTCTCCATCGTCAATGTCTCGACCTGGATCAGCCATCTGCCCAGCGGCTATGGCCACGGCCTGAACCGCCTCCTTGATTCGGCGTTTTATCACCTGACCCATAAAGACGCGACCCTCGTGGTGGCCAATCTGTCCGGCCCGGCGCGGGAAACGACCTGGGTGCAGGACCTCAACCGCCATGCGCAAGCGCACACCGGCAGCACGTTCATCATCGGCAGCGACAGCGATGACTTGATTCAGGGTGGGCGCGGCAATGATTTTCTGGAGGGCCGCGACGGCAACGACACCTTTCGTGACAGTGGCGGCTACAACATCATTCTGGGTGGCCAGGGCGTGAATACGCTGGAGTTGCAACGCGCACTGCACACGGTTGAGGTGGTGAACGACGGGCATGGCACGTTGTACGTGCGCGACACTGACGGCGGTCTCAGCCTGACCCGTGACCTCAGCCAGTTGGTAAGCGATGAAGCCGGGTGGCTGGGCATTCGTCAGCCGGTTACGCACCGGATCGCCGATGATGGGCTGTGGGCGGGCACTCAGCGCAGCGACTATGCCCACTCGGTGAACGGCGGCCTGCAGAGCAGTACGCTCAAGGCCACAACACAAGGTGACTGGCTGATCGGGCAGGGTGCCGATGACCGGTTGATTGGCACGCTGGGCCAGCATGTGTTTATCGCAGGCGGCGGCGATGATCGGCTGGAGTCAGCGGGCGGCAACAACACGTTTGTGTTTAGCGGCCAGTTCGGTCACGACACGCTGCTCGGTTATCAGCCCACCGACACGCTCGTGTTCCTGGGCGTGGAAGGTGGCTACGACGCGGATTACCGGGCCCATGCCCGTGCCGTGGGAGCTGACACGGTGCTCAGTTTTGCGGACAGTTCGGTGACGTTGGTGGGCGTCGGGCTGGCGACGCTGAATGGCGCAGAGATCGTGATTGCGTGAACGCGGGGGAGAGCAGCGGCGCAGGAAAACCCTGCGCCGCTGCAGTGTTTACACCTTGAACTGGCGCAGTAACTGGTTGAGTTGCACGCTTAGTTCTTTGAGGTGCAGGCTGGCCACACTGGATTGCTCGGCCGCCTGAGCGGTGCTTTGCGACAAGCCGGCGGCTTGCGTCACGTTCTGGTTGATGTCTTCTACGACATGCGACTGTTGCAGCGTTGCACTGGCAATCGACGCGTTGAGGCCGTTCAGGTTGGTGAGCGCCTGACCGATACTGCTCAAACTTTGCCCGGCCTGCGTGGCTTGCTCGATCGTCAGCTGGGAAGCACGGCTGCTGCTGGCAATGACGTTGACCGCCGCTTCAGAGTGTTTTTGCAGCCCCTCAATCATGGCCTGGATGTCCGCGGTCGACTTTTGCGTACGTTGGGCCAGCAAACGCACTTCGTCCGCCACCACCGCGAAGCCGCGACCCTGCTCACCCGCGCGCGCCGCTTCAATGGCCGCGTTCAGAGCCAGCAAGTTGGTTTGCTCGGCAATCGAGCGGATCACTTCCAGCACCGTGCTGATGTCTGTGGTTTGCGAGGCCAGCGTGCGAATCACCTCCACCGCCTGACTGATCGTGCCGGACAGGTCGTCTATCTGCTGCAAGCTGCTGTCGATGTTGTGCTGGCCCTGTTGCGCCTGGTCCTGCGCGCCGCGCATTTCGCTGGCCGCGTGTTCGGCGTTTTTGGCCACGTCCTGCACGGCGTAACTGACCTCGTTGATCGCCGTGGCCACTTGATCCATTTGCAGCGCCTGTTGCTGGCAACGCTGCTGGGCCTCGCTGGCATCGTGGCCCATTTGCGTGGACGACTGATCCAGCGCCGTGGCCGTGGACTGCAAATGACCCACCACATTGCGCAATTTGGCAACAAAGCCATTGAAGTGTTGCGCCATTGAGGTCAGTTCATCCTGGCCGTGGGTGTCCAGGCTGCGGGTCAGGTCGCTCTCGCCGCTGGCAATGTTGGCCATGGCCTGCACGGCTTCTTGCAGGGGCCGCACGATGCTGCGGGCTATCAGCGTCACCAGCGCGGCCATGATCAACGCAATGCCCAGCCCGACCCAGCAGGCTCTCCAGACCTGGCCCCAGAACTCGGCCTGCATGTCGTCGATGTACACGCCGGAGCCGATGACCCACCCCCATGGCTCAAATAGTTGCACGTAGGACGTTTTCTGCACCGGGGCGTCAGAGCCCGGTTTCGGCCAGCGGTAATCGACCATGCCCGCGCCCTTGGTCTTGGCCAGCGTCGCCATCTCGTTGAAGAGCGCAAAGCCGTCGGGGTCTTTGATCGCAGAGAGGTCTTTGCCATCGAGCTTGGGGTTGGTGGGGTGCATGACCATGTAGGGGCGCAGGTCATTGATCCAGAAGTAGTCGTCGTGGTCGTAACGTAACTGCCTGACCACAGCCAGCGCCTGCTGTTGCGCGGCTTCACGGCTCAAGGTGCCGGCCGTTTCAAGCCCGTGGTAGTGGTTCAGGATGCCGCTGGCCGTCTGCACCACGTGTTGGGTCTTCTGCACTTTGCCCTGATAGAGGTCTTCATGGATCTGTTTAAGCATCAACAAACCCAACGCCAGCAGCATGGCCATGGCCACGAGTAAAATCAGCCACAAACGACGACTGATAGACAACCTGCGTAAGGTATTCATAGAACGGTCACTCCTTGTTTTTCTTCTTGTCGTCGACACTCATGGGCATCCAAGCATGCTTTGCGGGCGGGGCCCATGCGACTTGCGTCTAATGTCATAGCAGCGAAAAGTGAATGTGTCTGATAGGATCTCGGCCGAAACGGGAAAACCTGTAAGTTTCTTGATTTCTGACACTTTTTTCACATCGCACTGGCGAAAATCCACGCGTGTGACCCACCTGCGGCAGCGGTTGCACACACTCACATTTCAATAATCAGTCCGGCACGATGCGGGGCTTCATGGGGGAACAATGGATCTTTGGACTGCCGCACAGGCGTTGATACTCGGCGTGGTAGAAGGCCTGACGGAATTTTTGCCCATCTCCAGTACAGGCCACCAGATCATCGTCGCAGACTTGCTCAATTTCGGTGGTGAGCGAGCCATGGCGTTCAACATCATCATTCAGCTCGGTGCCATCCTGGCCGTGGTCTGGGAGTTCCGGCGCAAAATTCTGGACGTTGTCACCGGGTTGCCCACACAGCCCAAGGCGCGTCGTTTCACGGTCAACCTGATGATCGCCGTGCTGCCCGCCGTGGTGCTGGGCATTATCTTTGCCGACACCATTCACCACTACCTGTTCAACCCGATCACCGTGGCTGCTGCGTTGGTGATTGGCGGGGTGATCATGCTCTGGGCGGAACGCCGTGAGCACGTGATTCACGCCGAAACCGTCGATGACATGACCTGGAAAGACGCGGTAAAAATCGGTTTTGCACAGTGCCTGGCCATGATCCCCGGCACCTCGCGGTCGGGCTCGACGATTATTGGCGGCTTGCTGTTCGGGTTATCGCGCAAGGCGGCCACTGAGTTCTCATTCTTTCTGGCCATGCCGACCATGGTCGGGGCGGCGGTGTACTCCGGTTACAAATACCGTCACTTGTTTCAGCCTGACGATTTGCCCGTCTTCGCGATTGGCTTTGTGACCTCGTTTGTCTTCGCCATGATTGCAGTGCGTGCGTTGCTCAAGTTCATTTCCAACCACAGTTACGCGGCGTTCGCCTGGTACCGCATCGCGTTCGGGTTGTTGATTCTCGCCACTTGGCAGTTTGGCTGGATTAACTGGACGGCGGCGGCTGCGTGAACAAATCAGTCCGAGAACGTCGCGATTACGTGGGCATGCCTGAGCGTGGCAACGGCCCGATCCGCCGGTTGAAGTTCAAGCTCGTTATTTTTGCAGCGCTGTGCGCGTTGCCCTTGGGCGGCGCGGCGACATTGTTGATTACCGGGGTCAGCCGCGTACCGTTACTGATCTATCTGGTCACCAGCGTGCTGGCATTTGGTCTGTACGGGTATGACAAGCAGCGAGCCAAAACCGGCCAGTGGCGCATCCCGGAGAAGGTCTTGCACGGCGTTGAGCTGTTGGGGGGCTGGCCCGGCGCGTGTGTGGCCCAGCAACTGTTGCGCCACAAGACGCGCAAGGTCTCGTTTCAAATCTGGTTCTGGCTGATTGTGGCCTTGCACCAGGCGATCTGGATCGATGTGCTGTTTTTGAAAATGACCCTGCTGGACTTGTAGCTCTGAGCCAAAGCGCGTCAGAGCAGTAACCCGATCTGACGCTTTTTCGGCAGTTTGGCTACCACCAACTGGTGGGCGCGGCGCAACAAGTCTTGCAGCTCCTCGGCGCCCATGGGGTAGGGCGGCTGCATATTGATCCAGTGCGCCCGTGCCAAATACGGGGAGGGGCGTATACCGGGCCGATCGACATACCCCAGAAACAGCTCTTTCTCCACCTTGAACGACAACCCGTCCTTATTCAGGTTGAACAGCGCAAACATCTTGCTCTGGTCGACGTAGAACACTTGCACGCCTCCCCATTTGATATCTTCTTTGACACCGGGCAACTGACGGCAAAAATCAGCAATCTGGTCCTTGTTCATCCTGTTGGTGCTCATAGCAGCTTGTCTCCACAGCGTTCGAATGATTCAACCAAATGCTCCATCCAGGCGCGCACCGCGGGCATCACCCCGCGCCGATGCGGGTAAACGGCATGTAGCCAACCCCCCGGCAATGACCAGTTGGGCAGCAACTGTACAAGCTGGCCTGTTTGCAATTCCTGTTCGCAGTACATCATGGGCAGTACGGTAAACCCCAGGCCCGACAGGGTGCAGGCTTTGCGCACGATGAAATCATCGATGCCCAAGCGCGCTTCCAATACCAGGTCACAGGGGCTGCCCAACTCATCGAGCATGCGCAAGTGAACCATGCGGTCTGCTTCAAGCGCGCCCAGCACGGGCACGTGCTTCAAGTCGTCCGGATGTTCGATGGACCATTGGCTGGCAAATGCCGGGCTGGCGACCATGACGGTTTGCGCCTGCCGCAATCGACGGGTAGCCAGCAGCGCGTCTTCGTCCCCCAGCTCACGCACGCGCAGGGCCACGTCGATGCCCTCGGTAATCAGGTCGACGCGGCGGTTGAGCAGCAGCATTTCAAGCTGCACATGAGGATAGGTGCGTAAAAAGGCGCTGATGACGTCAGGCATGAATTCATGGGCCAGCCCCACGGGGCATGACACCCGCAACGGGCCACGCGGCTCGCTGGACATACTGGCCACGGCTTCGTCTGCCATTTCCGCCTCCAGCAGCATCGCCTGACAGTGGCGCAGGTAACGTTCGCCTACGGCCGTCAGCTTGAGTTGGCGGGTGGTGCGTTGTAACAAGCGCGCGCCGAGGCGGTCTTCAAGTTCGGCCACGCGTCTGGACAACCGGGATTTCGGAATCCCCAACACGCGTCCAGCGGCGGCAAATCCACCGGCTTCCACCACTTTGGCGAAGTAATACAGATCGTTCAGGTCTTGCATGACGCGCTCACTGTCCTACAGGTGGGACGAACTATCGCATGAGTGGCGACTTATCGTCGATTGCTTTCATGGGTAGCATCCTCCCCACTTGATCGCCGGGCGGCGGTCCTCACCTCTGGAGATCACCATGAACGTTTTGCACATCGATTCGAGCATCCTCGGCGACAACTCGGCATCCCGTCAGTTGAGTCGTGCCGTGGTCAACGCCTGGCAAGCGGCTGATCCTGACCTTAACGTGAGCTATCGCGACCTGGCAGCCGAAGCCATCGACCACTTTTCGGCCGCTACGCTGGTGGCTGCCGGTACCGCCGCTGAACTGCGCGATGCGGCTCAACAACACGAAGCGCAATTGAGCGCCGACACCCTGGCACAGTTCCTGGCCGCCGATGCTGTCGTGATTGGGGCGCCGATGTACAACTTCACCATTGCGACTCAGCTCAAGGCATGGATTGATCGCATCGCTGTTGCCGGTCAGACATTTCGCTACACCGACGCCGGTCCTGAAGGCCTGTGCGGCAATAAAAAAGTAATTGTGGTGTCGACGTCGGGCGGGTTGCACGTCGGTCAGCCGACCGGGCTGGCCCATGAAGACTACTTGAAGGTCATGCTCGGTTTTATGGGCATCACCGATGTGACGTTCGTTCGTGCCCACGGTCTGGCTTATGGCGATGACGTTCGCAGCAAAGCCATGAACGATGCTCATGCGCACATTACTGGAGCGTTGTTCAGCGCAGCGTAAGCTTGCGGCACGGTGTCACCCGCTAAACTCTGTATTCTGGCTGTCAGCAAATGGCCCGGGTACGGAGTTTTTTGCATCTTGAGCCAAAGCCATGGCCTGAACCGTGCATGGCGCCCGTACTCAAGTTCAGGTGTGAAAAATACCGGCTAAACGCCTTCAGCGGTGAGCGATCATGGTGCGTGCGTGTGCGCTTCTCATGCTTTTTTTGGCTTGCAGCCCTTGGGCGGTGCAGGCCGAACCGTCCCTGCACTGGAGTGTCGGCTTTCATCGGCTCACGTTTCTCGATCCCCTCGATGACCGCCCCATGCATGCCATTGCCTTCTATCCATCCATCGGTCAAGAAGGGCGCAGCACGATTGGCGCTTATCAAATGGATGCCACGCAAAACGCCCGCATAGCGATGGGCCGCTATCCGCTGCTGATGCTCTCCCATGGCAACACCGGCACACCGCTGGCCTTGCATGACCTGGCCACCGCGTTGGCGCGCAAAGGGTTTGTCGTGGTTGCGGTGCTGCACCCGGGGGACAACGATAAGGACCACAGCCGGTTGGGCACGCTGAGCAATCTCTATGGCAGGCCGATGCAAATATCGGCTGCCATTGACGCGACGTTACAGGACAGTCGCCTGTCGCCCTACGTCTTGCCCGATGCACTCGGGGTGATTGGCTATTCGGCCGGCGGTGAGACGGCGCTGATCCTGGCCGGTGCGCAGCCTGATCTGGAGCGGCTGAGGCGCTATTGTCAGGAGCGGCCAGGGGATCGTGATGCGTGTACGACCCAGGGTGAATTGATTGCAGACCGGGACGACCTTGCCCCCGTGGCGGATGTTCGCGTTCAGGCGCTGTTATTGCTGGCGCCGCTGAGCCTTATGTTCGGTCGGCAAACCCTTGCCGACGTGCATGTACCTGTCCTGCTTTACAGTGGGGATGGCGATAAGTTGGTGTTTCCGGACAAAAACTCGGATGCGCTGGCTCGCAAACTGCCTACAGCGCCTGAGTTCAAAGTCATACCGGGCGCTGGGCACTTTGTGTTCATGGCGCCCTGCACCGATGAGCAGATGGCGACAATGCCCGGTTTGTGTACCGACGCCGAGGGTGTGGATCGGGAGGACATCCACCGTGATCTTATTGACGAAGCAGGGCGATTCTTCCGTCAGTCATTGATAAACAGTGCTCACAATGGGCTACGTACGGCTGACCACAGATGAGGCGCAGGATCGTCCGCGCACAACATGAAAAACCCGTCACGGGGACGGGTTTTCAAGATGACGCGCTGTAATCAGGGGGTGTGTGAAATCAGAACACCACACCCTGGCTGCGCAGGTAGTCATCGTAGGTGCCGCTGAAATCGATCACGCCACTTGGGCTCAACTCGATAATGCGCGTGGCCAGCGAGGAAACGAACTCGCGGTCATGGCTGACGAACACCAGCGTACCGGGGTAGTTTTCCAGCGCCAGGTTCAAGGCTTCGATGGATTCCATGTCCAAGTGGTTGGTCGGTTCGTCCATCACCAGTACGTTCGGTTTTTGCAGGATCAGCTTGCCGAACAGCATGCGGCCTTGCTCACCACCGGAAATCACTTTGACCGACTTCAGGATTTCATCGTTGGAGAACAGCATGCGGCCCAATGTGCCACGTACCATTTGCTCGCCCTGTGTCCACTGGCCCATCCAGTCGAAGAGGGTCATGTCCTCTTCAAAATCGTGGGCATGGTCCTGGGCGTAGTAACCCAGCTCAGCGGCTTCGGTCCACTTCACAGTGCCCGCATCCGGGGTCAGTTCGTTGACCAGCGTGCGCAGCAAGGTGGTTTTACCGATACCGTTCGGCCCAATGATCGCGACGCGCTCACCGGCTTCAATGGTGAAGCTGAAGTCTTTGAACAGCGTCTTGCCGTCAAAGCCTTTGGCCATGTGCTCAACGATGACCGCCTGGCGGTGCAGCTTTTTGGTCTGCTCGAAGCGGATGAACGGGCTGACGCGGCTCGACGGCTTGACCTCGGCCAGCTGGATCTTGTCGATCTGCTTGGCACGCGACGTCGCTTGCTTGGCTTTGGAGGCGTTGGCCGAGAAGCGGCTCACGAACGATTGCAGTTCGTTGATCTGGGCTTTCTTCTTGGCGTTGTCCGACAGCAGTTGCTCACGGGACTGAGTGGCAACCGTCATGTACTCATCGTAGTTGCCCGGGAACAGGCGCAGCTCGCCGTAGTCCAGGTCGGCCATGTGGGTGCAGACGCTGTTCAGGAAGTGTCTATCGTGGGAAATGATGATCATCAGGCTGTTACGCTGGGTCAGCACGTTTTCCAGCCAGCGGATGGTGTTGATGTCCAGGTGGTTGGTCGGTTCGTCGAGCAACAGCACTTCTGGATCGGAAAACAGTGCCTGAGCCAGCAGAACACGCAGTTTCCAGCCCGGTGACACTTCGCTCATCGGACCGTTGTGCTGTTCAATGCCAATACCCAGGCCCAACAGCAGCTCGCCGGCGCGCGACTCGGCGGTGTAGCCGTCCATCTCGGCAAATTCAGTTTCCAGCTCTGCCACGGCCATGCCGTCTTCTTCGGTCATCTCGGGCAGGGAGTAGATGCGGTCGCGCTCAGCCTTGACCTTCCACAGCTCTTCGTGACCCATGATCACGGTGTCGATCACGGTGAATTCTTCGTACGCGAACTGATCCTGGCGCAACTTGCCCAGGCGCACATTCGGCTCAAGCATCACCTGGCCACCCGACGGCTCAAGATCGCCACCCAGGATTTTCATGAAAGTGGACTTGCCGCAACCATTGGCACCGATCAAACCATAACGGTTGCCTGCGCCGAACTTGACTGAAACGTTCTCGAAAAGCGGCTTGGCGCCGAATTGCATCGTGATGTTAGCTGTAGAAATCAAAAGGTTATCCTGCGGGGGTTACAGAGTTGCGAGGGTGCGCCAGTACCTATTGAGTACCCATTTCCGACATTCCGAGCGTGGACATTTCATTCCAGTCTGAAGCAGAACTGATCCATCTGGCATAGGTGGACAGCAGCATTTGCACGCTATGCCCAAGTTGATTTGCGATGAAAGCAGGATTCATTCCCGTCATCAGGCAAAGGGTCGCGTATGTAAGGCGGCGATTGTACTGGGGTCGGTCACGTAACGATAGGGCGATAAACGCCTGTTTGACGGGCGTGTGCAGCAGACTTCTTCCGTGAACGAACTGATTTTCCTGGCCGGGAGGGGAAATGTATGGGGCGTGAGCCTGCTGCATTTCACGCATGGCGGGGTGTTCAGCGTCAGCTTTTGCTTGGACCAAGGCCTTTATGGCGCGTTGGCTTAGCAGTACCACCCGACGTTTTTTGTTTTTCACGCGCACGCGAATCTGACGATTGGCGCCGATCCGGCATGGCCATCTCATGGCTGTCCGGCCCGTGTTGCGCGCACTCAAGCAGCGTACTCAGCGTTCGACATCGACTCCAGGGTCGGGATTAGCGACGTTTTCAAGCGGCAGGCTAGTGTCATGACCACCAGGCAACCCGATGGGCAGGCACCGAACGGACCTACCGTGCCGGATTGTTCACCGTTGAGCTGCGCGCAAGCTCTACGGCTGCAGTGATAGCCGCTCTGGCTTGAGGGCTATTCTTCCAGCAGGTCGAACCCAATGCCGCGGATGCCTGGGCCAGGATGTCACCCACATCCGCCTTCCTAAGCTCGGCGAGCGATTCGATACCCATCTGTTCAAGCCGAGTAATCACGGTGGGGCCTACGCCTTTGAGGGCGAGCAAAGCGGTTCTTTCTTCCCGTGAAAATGGCATCCATAAAGTCCTTTTTTCGTTGAGTCGGTGGCAGTGTGCCCCACGCTGGACGGTGCCTCAATAGATCGGCGTCATCGTTTTGAGTGTGAGCGGTGAAACGTATTGATGGGACACCCTGGCGGCCGACATCGACCTTGGTACGCGCCGACTCCAGTTCCTGAGGTTTGAATGGCTCCAAGTCGAAGCCCTTGCCGCCAGTGGGGATGTGATGGGCATGGGTCACGCTCGCCCGGACGTTACCAGCACGTAGCACACGATCCTTGTGAGCAAGGTTGATGTCGGAACGCTACTGCGGCAGGATCAAGTTCAGCGATTGGCACTCCTTCCGCGCGGGAGGCATGCTCAGGTTCAGACCATCAAAACAGTTTTGTTCAACAAGGAAGTCAAGCATGGGCGCTAGAGGGTCTGATCGTCAGATCGACAATATTGAGTTCAACGTCAGCGATATTGCACACAGCAAAGCTTTTTATGGCTCTGCGTTTGGCTGGGCCTTCATAGACTATGGTCCCGGCTATACCGAGTTCAGTGATGGCAGGCTTACCGGAGGGTTCACAACCGGGGAGCCCGTGCGTCCGGGTGGCCCGCTAGTCATTCTTTACGCGGATGACCTTGAAGACTCCCAGCAGCGAATCAGAGCGGCAGGGGGCACGATAAGCCGGGACGTTTTCGCGTTTCCTGGGGGTAGCAGGTTTCACTTCATTGATTTGGATGGCTATGAGTTAGCTGTCTGGAGTGTGGATGCATAGCGCTTTCGGGATAGATGCCAATGCAGTATCAACGCTGTTTGTTTGCATCCCGAAGGCGTGAAAAATCCCGGCGGGCCGGGCAGTGGAGTCTTGCTTCAGGCAACCCATCGCTGGGCTGACCGTGCGATTTCTTGCCCATGTTCGTGCTCGGCCTTACCCACGTCGCAGGCTGTTTGCAGGTTGAGCTGAGCGCCATGTCAGCAGAAACACCGCCGCGCTCAAGCAAAAAACCTGCGCCTCAGTGAGCGTCCAAAATTCCAACGTTTCAGGGCCGTGTTTGGTCCATATGAAACACACTCGCCATCGCCTCTTGATGCTAATGCTGTGCTGGCCGTGGATAGACCGGATAGGTGCAGGATCAATGCAAAAAACCCGGCGCTGGGCCGGGCTCTCTGCTGTTGCGGGGACGCACCCACTGTTTACGCAGCGGCAAGGCTCTTTTTCATAGAGGCTTTCAATACCAGCATCTGTTCGCCCAGTTCTTCAAGCTTGGCCTTACCGAGCAGTTTTTTGGCCTTGGGGAACATGTCTGTTTCTTCTTCTTCGATGTGATGTTCGAGCAACTCTTTAATCACTTTCACCCGCCCTGCAAATTCGGGTGACGTGGGATCGGTGGCTTTCAGGTCGGGCAGCACCAGCGCGTCCACGGTGCGGTGCTCCTCTTTGGCTTCGTAATACATCTCGGCTTCGTCTTTCCCGCCAGCCGACTTGAACGCGGGATACAGGATTTCTTCTTCAAGTTGAGTGTGGACAGTGATCTCCAGCTCAAGTTTGGTCAGAAGATCCGTGCGTGTTTTCACTGCGCGATCCGTTGATTCACTCAGTTGGTTCAGAATGGCTTTCACTTTCTCATGGTCTGCTTTCAGAAGATCAATGGCGTTCATGGTTAGGCCTCTCTATCACGGGTAGGGTGCGGCTGATCAGTGCCAGCGCTGCTTTTTTTCCTCCATGTAGGTAAGGCATTTGTCGTGCCACTTGTTATTTAAGAAATAGATTCGCCATATCAAGGGGTTACTGATCATCTGCTCCGTACTGTTCATGCAACTTGCACGAGACGTCTTTTCAGATAATGCAGATCGCCAGCCAACACTCAGTGCAGGGTCTTCACCCGCCGGCTTTCGCCAATCCGGATCCTGTCCAGCGCTCGGTTTAATGCGTCCAGTGCATCGAGAAGTGCCTTGGCCTCCGCTTCGCGACCATCCCCCCAAAGGCGTTCCGCCATTTTGTTCAGCGCCTGAATGGATCGCTCAATGTCTGCTGCCGTCACCGTGGCGCTTTGCTCATGTTTCTCACTCATCATCCCTTCCTCTGTCGCACCACTTTGATGACGCTCATGAAGCATCACCGCGCTCTGTCACACACTTCAACACATGGGCTTGTTGATTCCCGCGTCATGATTTACCCGGTCCGCGTTGCTATCTGCTGCGGATGTGGAGCAAAGAACTCCTCAGCCTATAGGAATCACCTTGGGCGCTGTCGTCCTTTTGCGATGCTTGCTCTCTGGCGAACTGACAAAAAATTCACGTCGACAGCACGACTTTATGACACGGCGTGAACTACGATCATGACGAAATGATGGCATTTTGCCTTCGGTTTGATCCAGCCCGTGGGGATCAGGCTGCACCGCTGTGGAGAGATCGAAGCGCAAAGGGGGGTGATTTCACGTTGATGAGGCGGCCGTCTGCCTACGTAAAAGATCACGAGCCGTAATGAAGAGTCTGCGTTTATAAATCCGCCGAGTGGCTTGCAGCTTTTGGTCTCTCGGTCGATAGCTTGGCATGACACCTGCGACGTACCGACCTTTTAGAGTGATAAAAAATGAACGTCAGGACAATGAACCTTGCTCCACGATCTGCCACCTTTTTCTCACTCATTATCCTGGTGGTCTTTGCACTGGGCATGGTCGCTGTCATGCAAATGGGCAAGCTTCGAGACGCGGAGCAGGATGTAGAAACCAATTGGATGGCCAGCATCCGTGAGGTCGGCAAGATGCAGGCAGGCATCCTGCGGCTGCGCCTTGAAAGCATCCGCATCACCGTAACCACCGATGAACAGCAGCGCCAAACCCGCATCGCTTCATTGAGCGGCTACCGCAGTACCCTGCAGAACACCATCAGTCACTACGACGCCTTGGTCACCGGCTCACAAGAGCGTGAACTGTACCAAGCGGTGGCAACGGACATGCAGCAGTATTTCAATCTGCTGGATGAGTTGGAACCGTTGCTCAAACGTGGGGACAACGCGGCGGCCATTACCCTTATCAATTCCCGCATTAGCCCTATGACCAATGGCATGCAGGAAAAAATGGACAAGCTGGCTGCCTTTAATGAAGAGGGTGCAGAGCGTGCAGGCCTGAATGCTGCCTCGATCTACAGCAACGGCATCACCTTGGTGATTGGGTTGCTGGTGGCTACGGTGTTGCTCACCGTCGTACTGGCCACAGTGCTGACCCGCAGTATTACTGCGCCTATCGGGGTTGCCTTGGCCGTAGCCGAGCGCATCGCCGACAGCGACCTCTCGCGGGAGGTTACGATTACTGGTAGCGATGAAGCCAGCCGCCTGCTGGGCGCCTTGGCCAAGATGCAGCATAACCTGCGCGAAACCATCGCCCGTATCGCCGACTCTTCCACCCAGTTGGCCTCGGCCTCAGAAGAGATGACGGCGGTCACCGAAGAGGCCAGCCGCGGGCTGGTGCGCCAGAATGATGAAGTCGACCAGGCGGCCACCGCTGTGACCGAAATGACCGCCGCCGTGGACGAGGTGGCCCGCAATGCCGACGCTGCGGCCCAGTCCTCCCGCGAGACAATGGCCTTCACCCGTTCGGGTATCGAGAATGTGGCACAAACCCTTAAAGCCATTGAAAGTCTGGCCAGCAACGTGGCCAGTACGGGAGAGCAGGTCAAGGCGTTGTCCGGCAGGGCACAGAACATCAGCAAGGTGGTTGAAGTGATTCGCGCGATTGCTGAGCAGACCAACCTGCTGGCGCTGAACGCGGCCATTGAAGCGGCCCGCGCAGGCGAGCAAGGCCGTGGATTTGCGGTGGTGGCCGATGAAGTGCGGGCGCTGGCCCACCGTACGCAGCAGTCGACACAGGAAATCGAACAAATGATCAGCGCGATTCAGGCTGACTCCACCCAAGCGGTGGGGGCGATGAGCGTCAGCGCGCAGATGGCCAGCAGCTCCATCTCCGTGGCACAAGACGCCGACTTGTCGCTCAAGCAAATCGCCGAGGCCATTACCCAGATAAACGAACGCAACCTGTTGATTGCCACCGCTTCGCAAGAACAGGCGCAAGTAGCCCGCGAGGCAGACCAAAACTTGACCAGTATCCGCGAACTGTCCATCCAGAGCTCGGCAGGCGCCAGTCAGACCGCGAGCGCGTGCGGCGAACTGGCCAATCTGGCGATTGAACTGAATCACTTGGTCGCGCGCTTCAAAGTGTGATGGCCCGAGTTAGCGGTAGCGCAGAGCCCTAAAGCGTTGAGCCTGTCACGAATAATCAAATTCAACCGCCCGCTGGCGGTTGAATTTTTTGGCGAGCGTCACGGATGGAATGGAACGAAAACAACAGACTGACCTAGGTCGTTGAAGGCAACGGGACTTGGCACCGCTACAACATCCTTGATCAGACCTACTGCATCCGCCAGGCATGGGGGGGTGGAATGGGTTTTCGAGGATCTGGCCTTTTTCATCAATACAGAGCACCAACGCTCGATCAGGCGGGTTCAGGTATAGGCCTACAATATCGTGAACCTTATCGACAAACAGTGGATCGGTAGAAAGTTTGAAGGTTTTTTCCAAGTGAGGCTTGATCCTAAAAGCGTGCCAAATACGCATCACGCTGGCTGGGGACAACCCTGTTTCCCGGCTCATTCGACGCGTGCTCCAATGGCTGGCGTCTTCGGGTTTGCTTTGCAGCACTTCTTAATATCTTCCTTAAGGCATTCCAAAAAGGGATACCTACTACGACGTGTTTAGATTGACCTGCCTCTCAAGGATTACACCCAACAGCGGCGATTTGTTCATCGGTCATACCTTTAGTAGTGCGCCAAGGTTCTAAAAAAAACTCCCGTGGGCTTTTGAAGTATGGAGAAAGGCATTTGATCTGTGCGGCTAAAGACTCACCGTAAGGTTGTTGGTTAAACCTGACGCTGTCGCGATACTGTCTCAACAACTCAATGGCTGCGGATTTATACTCTTGATTGGTAAGGTTCGTAGCGCAGGAACTGGGAGTGACAGCCAGCGACCATCCATTATCTTTAAAGACCCAGCGAACATTGCTGAAGTACTGGGAACAGGTCGCTTGATCCTGCGGATCAAAGGTAAACCTTGCTTCTTTTTGTGGGCCGTCTGGAAGCGTTACTTTAACAATCGGTGTAAATGTATGACCTGCGTTGACCACCCAATTCCACTGATCTGTTTGGGCCGCTGCCAATCCACTATTTTGATTAGGCCCGTCAACATAATAGAAGGCTAAAATCGGTAAATTTTCAGCATCACTCCATGTTCCCAAGAGTACTTCATTATGCCGATTAAAGAAGCCATCTCTGATTAACGACTTTGCCTTCACACTGGCGTAGAAATGACTCGCCGATTGGTAAGTCTGCGCTCCAACCTGCCTAAATCCACACTGCCTAGTCTCATCTTTATTCACATCCCCGAAGTGACTTACCCACTGTTCAGCGGTAGTAATACCAAAAGATTCGCACGACTTTTCTTCTACAGGGGTGTCAACATTATCGCCACACCCTTTATCTGTCCTCATCGCTGTATTGGCATCTAAAGGAAAGGAGCACAGTACCTCCGGCAAGTCTGACATCCCAAATTTTTTATAATCTGTAGGCGCCAAAATAAGCCCTTTTATTCCCCAAGCCAATCCAAATTTAGTATCGCTGCGCAAATAAGAAAAAGGGACTCCCCCCCTTGCCAAAGTGCCAGGACTCGGCTGCCACGGCAAAAACTTACCTGACGTCGATGTCCCTCGGATCATTAGCCCTGAACACAAATAGGCGGGTCTATAAGGTGTGTTGCAGTATTCTACTTGCGAGTCGTAATAGCTCTCAATTTCACGGACGGTGTCTTCCCCAACGCCTGCCTGTGCATTCAAGTTATTAAGAAACAGCAGAGCCCCTGTAAGTAAGTAGCTACGACGGAGAATGTTCACTCGAAATGCCCCCTTCATGTATCATCAGCCGCTTACGGATTACAACCCGCGGCTAATACTTGTGCTTCTGTCAAACCTCGGGCTGAGCGCCACGGTTCCAGATACCACCGAGATTTACCACGGTAATTAGAAGCCAAACAGTTAATTTGCACAGGCAGGGAATCACCCGATGGCAGCGCCTTAAACTGGCTGTCTTGACCGTGCAGGTCCATAAGCTCTTTGCTGGCCGCTTGACTATCAAAGGTGCCTATTGTTCGTCCACACGCGCTAGGGGTGACGACCAATGACCATTTGCCATCTTTTTCTGACCATGTCGAAGTATCAAAGTACTTAGGGCACACGACTTGATCGGCTGGATTGAAGACAAATGCAGCATGATCGTTAATGGTAGGTGGGTAAATTATTTTTATGATGGGTACATAGCTGTGACCGGTCTTGACAACCCAATCCTGTTGGTCATGTTGAGCGAATTTTAGCCCACTTCCAAAGTGCGGATCTTCAACATAAAAAAACGCCATAATTGGCAGTGACGTAGAATCGTCTGGCCACGTAGCAAGACGCAACTCATTCTGAGTTTCAAATGTGTCTTTTTTTAGTTGGGCGGATTCATTCATCAACAATGATCTTGCTCGCACACTGGCATAAAACTGCGCCACGCCATCGGCTCCATTACGAGCACTGACATGCCGAAAACCACACTGTTCTTTGTGATTGGCGCCCACCTGTAGATAATCGGCCACCCACTGTTCAGCGGTATGAACGTTTTTTAGTTCGCAGGCGGTCTCTAGACTGACAGTTTCCGAATGGTCCCCGCACCCAAGATCATTTCTATTGTTGGTCCATGAGTCAATGGGGAAAGAACACAGAACTTGAGGGGTACGCTTCATTCCCGGCTTCAAATAACTATAAGGCTGGAACACAAAACCTTTAATTTTACTCACGCCGGGATCTTTAAACTTTGTATCGGCACGCAAATATTCGAATGAAACACCACCGCTGACTTTAGAGTCCGGGCTTGGATTCCACGTGTAATACTTAGGGTTGGTTGAGGTGCCTCTTATCATTAATCCAGAGCAATAATAAGCTGGCAGCTTTCCACCATCACACGAGTCTACAGTCGCCATATAATAGCGCTTCATCTCAGCAGCAACATCCTCCCCTACACCTGCCACAGCACTAGAACTCAACAAGGCTAACGCTATTATATTTAATGCGCCTATAGACAAATAATGCGCACTGCGCATGCTCAATTTTTCATCATCAGCGCATGAAATGCCTTTTATGTTTTTTCGCTTCATCGCAAACGCCCCCGCAGGCTTATTATTCTCTGGACTACCGTTATAAAGGGCGGCTAATAATTTGTATGCTGTCACAAATAACAGTTGCTTAGATAAATTTGGAATAGCATCAACTTTATTTATTTTGATTAGGCTCTGTACGAAATCAGCCGAAACCAATTTGAATTCCGCAGGCGCCGCCTGGGATTTGGTTGCAGACATCTTCTATGAACCCCGCCGCAGTGGGCGCCCACGAGCAGATGATCGTTTGATGCTCAACGGCGTCCTCTGGGTGCTCTGTTCTGGCGCTGCCTGGCGCGATATGCCTGAGCGCTTTGGCCCATGGTCGACGGTTTATCAGCGCTTCCGTGATTGGCGCAATCGCGGAGCGTTTGACCAGATGCTCAAGCGGCTTCACATCAAACTCAACGAGCAAGGGTTAATTGATCTGGAGACCTGGATGATTGACTCCACCGCAGTACGAGCAACCCGGGCCTCATCTGATGGCTGGCCTGCGCCATGCGATGTTTACGACATTACTTTTCGTACAGAGCCTAATGCGTTCTCAAGTCTGCCCTGCGAGGGCTGCATTCTTGCGCAAGCCATCCAAATAATTTGTCCATTGCTGCGCAGCCTCCCGGCGCTGTGGTAGCAGTTGGGCGCGCGCGTAAACAGCGCCCAGCACGCCCGGCATGCGGTGAAACAACTTCAATACAATCGGATCGACGCCCAAATGCGCGTGGGCGATGGTGCGGTAGGTGTCACGAAAACCGTGCGCATTGATGGGGTATTGCGGCCAGATCCGCTGATAGGCCTTTGCCTGAGACGTGGCGTCAATTGGGTAACCCGGGTAGACCGGGGAGACGAATACCCAGCCATCACCCGCTTCATCCACCACCCTCCGTTCATGTAGTTCGCGCAACAGCACAAGGGCCTGCTCCGTCCGTGGCGCGATGTGCTTGCTCTTGTCCAGATGGCGGGTCTTCCCGACTATATAACGCCAGTAGGCCCTTTCTGTGAAGCCTGGACATGTAACTCCAGACCGGCTACTTCGCCATCGTCCTACTTACCAAGTATCGCAATGGGACGCAGAAAGGCATCGCTGAGTTTTCGCCGTAATACAGGCGTAGAGGGGGATATCGTCATCTGCGGGTACTTTTTTTCGAAAAGAAAAATCACCCGAAAATATACCCGCAGCCGCCTCGGAAATGAGTGGAATACGACAGACGATTCTAGACTTAAGATCGAATTAAAAAACTGAATTTATTACTGTTATGGATCTCGATGGAAGTCAGTCATAAGCTATCAGGATCCCCAAAAAACATCTGGATCCGCGAGCGCAGCCAGCGTTCTCCCGGATCGTTGTCCTGTGCCCCGCGCCAGGCCATGTGCAATTCGAAGGTTTGCGTGTCCAGCGGCGGGTCTTCGGCGCGTATGCCGCCAGCGGCTGTGAGCGCTTCAGCGGTGTAGTCGGGCACGGTGGCGATGATATCGGTGCCGGCCAGCAGGGTACTCAGGCCGTTGAACTGTGGAACAGCCAGCACGACGTGGCGTTTGCGGCCAAGTTTTTCCAGCTCGGTATCGATAAAACCACTCAGGTCGCCAGCGAATGACACCAGGGCGTGGGGGCGGGCGCAGAAATCATCCAGTGACAACGACCCCGGCACGGTGTCGGCGCGCAAGAGTTTAGGCTTGCTGCGACGTAACACTTTGCGTTTGGCATTGGCGGGCAGGTCGCTGGTGTAGCTGACGCCGACCGAAATTTCCCCGGACGCCAACAACGGCGGCATCAAGATGTAGTTCACCCGCCGCACCACCAGCACGATGCCAGGCGCTTCGGCGCGCAGGCGTTTGAGCAGCATGGGGAGGAGGGCAAATTCTACGTCGTCGGATAACCCGATGCGGAACACCGAGGTGCTGGTGGCCGGGTCGAACTCGGATGCGCGGCTGACCGCCGTGGAAATTGAATCCAGCGCCGGGGACAGCAGCGCAAAAATCTCAATGGCCCGCGCCGTAGGTTCCATGCTGCGCCCGGTCCGCACGAACAGCGGATCATCGAACAGGTTGCGCAGGCGCGATAACGCCGCACTGATCGCCGGTTGGCCGAGGAACAATTTCTCTGCGGCACGGGTCACACTGCGTTCATGCATCAAGGTTTCAAAGACGATCAGCAGGTTAAGATCGACGCGACGCAAGTCGTTACGGTTCATCTCGCTGGCTTCACAGGCGGGTCTAGAGGGACTTAGGTGACGGATCTTACGGGCATACAGGCCAAATCGTCACTGCCTAGATTTGCTTTCTGATTGCCTGATCGGATTAACTTTGCGCTTTGCGCAGCTTTTTGACGGCCTCGGTGTCGCAAGCACCGCGGCCGCCGATCAATGTCAGACATGTCGACTATTAATGCTGTCTGTTAGTCTTGCGCCCAAAGCCCCGATAAAGTCCTGGGGTATTAGCGATTAATTTGGCGAGGTTTGCGATGTCGCGCACGATCCGTTTTCACAAGTTTGGCTCGGCCGAGGTGCTCAAGTGCGAAGAGCACGAGGTCGCTGTGCCCGCGCCCGGAGAAGTGCAGGTGCGCGTCGAAGCTATTGGTATCAGTTGGTACGACGTGCTGTGGCGGCAAAATCTGGCACCGTCACACGCTCGTCTGCCCGCCGGTATCGGTCAGGAGATGGCGGGGGTCGTGACCGCAGTCGGTGAGGGCGTGAGTGACTTGAAGCCGGGCGACAAGGTGGCCAGCTTCCCTGCGCACAGTGCCAATGACTACCCGAGCTATGGCGAGCAGGTCCTGATGCCGCGTTCTGCCCTGACCCTCTATCCTCAGGTGCTGAGCCCGGTGGAGGCCAGCGTGCATTACACGCCCTTGTTGATTGCCTATTTCGCCTACGTGGACTTGGCGCGGGTCAAGCCGGGGCAGATCGTGCTGATCACCGACGCCAGCCATTGCGCAGGGCCTTCGTTCGTGCAGATGGGCAAAGCGTTGGGCGCCAAGGTGATCGCGGCCACCAAAGAGGCCGCCGAACGCGATTACTTGTGCGAACTGGGCGCCGACAAAGTGATCGTTACCGAAGAACAGGACTTGCTGATGCAAATCAACAAGATCACGGACGGTCGAGGCGTAGACACTGTGTTCGACGGGTTAGGCGGTCCGCAAATGTCTGTGCTGGGCGATGTGCTTGCCCCGCGCGGCAACCTGGTGCTTTACGGTTTGCAAGGCGGTAATCAAACGCCATTTCCGGCCTGCGCGGCGTTCCAGAAAAACATTCAGTTCTTTGTGCATTGCATCGGTAATTTCACCGGCAAGCCGGAATTGGGTATCGCTCAGGACCAAGAGGCCATGGCCCGGGCGTTGCAAGCCATCAATGAATGGACGGCCGACAGGATCCTGCGCCCGCTGGTGGTCAAAGTGTTTCCTTTCGAGGAGTTTGTGCAAGCGCATCGTTATATGGATGAATGCCCGTGCAGAGGGCGAGTCGCCCTGCAAGTGTGAGTTCGCATCGTGTTCACGGGCTGATGAAAACGTCACCCACCCTGGATGAGGGTGGGTGACGTTTTTGTTTGGGTTAATCATTCAGGTTGAAACTTCTCGGTTTGATGTTTATAGGCTATTCGATGTGTTTAAAGTGTTCGCGGATAACTTTGTGGTCTTGTTAAACATTAAAGTGTGACCGGTCGGTCTAATTATTTATATGCTCAAATGGCTTTTCATTTGGGTGCGAATACTGATAGCTTACTGATGGCCACTCATATGGAAGTTGGTTGGCATTGGGCGCATCTGGATGAATGCTAGTTGCGTAGTCTAATTCTTACATTTAAGTAATACCTCTCCTTGTTTTTATAGGGGCGGGTATGTCTGGCCGCTTTGAGTGTGCCTGCGAATACTAATAAGACGTTGCGGAGGGTTAACCCATGAGTACCTTTCATGAGCAGGCCATGAGCTTTGTATATCAACAAGTTCTGCATCGCCTGACAGGGTTCTTCAGTCGGCATGAGCGCATTGCGTTGCAATTGTTGATACAGCGGTTACTGGTGGCCGCGGGCGGTGTCGAGCGTATCGGTCAGTTCCGGTTGATGGTGGTGCATGAGGGCGGCAAGGAAAGCGCCTATACCCTGGCATTCTTGCGCGCAGCGCAGTTGAGTATTGCCGCCCGATCACCCGTGACGTTCATGTTGCGTCTGGCCGTGCTGCGCCAGCCGCGGCTTACGGCGTCGGTCATGGCAAGGTTTCATCACCAGTGCAATGAGTTATTCCTGTATGACGACGATCGCGTCGAACTGCTACAGGTCGATGACACGGGCGCACATCCCATCACACGCCATACTCCGTTCAATGAGCTGAGCCCGGTGGCCAGTCGGCAGGATGTCTTGATGTGGGGGCATGTGTCAGAAGGGGACGCAAGGGCGACTTTTTTGTATGGCGACCTGTTGTCACGGGCCGCGCTTTTTCAAACCGCCTACAGGTGGGGGGGCGTGGTCAATGCACTGATTGACAGACGCCCGCCGCCGCATCTGGGCGAATATGCGCATTGGATGATGAAGGTGGCCCAGCGCCTGGGGCTTTGTACGGCCAGCCCGCCGGACGATGTACTGTCGGCCGCGCTTGATATGTGCCTGCAACTTGATCAGGCGTCGCGCTTGATGATGCACCCGCATTCCATACCCGACCAGCGTCCTGTCAGTGCCGCGCCCCGCGGGGAGTTGGCGGTGATTAACGTGTTTGATTGTCTGTCCTGCGAGATGGAAATCCTCAACTCTGAGGCCCTTCATTTTACCGAAGGCCAATTGAATGCCCCGGGTGTCAATATTGAAGAGCCACAAACGGCAGTGGTGCTGGTTGAAGCCCATATGCAGGGGTTGCGTCACCGTTACACCGAAGCAGGCGATTATTGCAGTGGCGTCAGTTTATATCTGCAAAGTCTGGCCAAGCAAAATGAATGTAATCCTCGATACAAGGGGCAACTTACGGGTGTCATCGCAAGTGCATTTAATACACCCAAGCGAATTCAGAAGTTGCGAATTCAGATAACGCAGTATTTGAATGATCTGTATAACTTGAGCGACGAGCATATCCGTTGTTTTATTCAATCGCCTTTTGTCGAACAGGGCGGCCAGTTGGAATCGTTCGTGCAGGGTAACTACCCCGACAAATTGCCGTTGTTAAACGAACTTCATCACGCCTTGCAAGCACAACCTGATGCCTGCGCGCGACACGCAGGCTGGCTTGAAACCATCAGCGGCCTGCCTATGAAATCCCTGCAGGCGCTTTATACCTTGCGCAAGATTGATCTGGCCGAAGGCACGACCCTGATCGACATTCTGGCGTCCCACGATCCCGGTAAGCGACGCGGCTGAACCATTCATCCATTAGCCATTGCCAACCCGCCGGACGACCTGATATCTGTACGCTTATCCAGTATTAAACGTCAGTGGTTTGTTCCGCCTGTGATTTCCAATCCCCTTGAAGACCCGTTGTACTACCTGAAGAACTTCCAGCACGTCCTGCACTGGATCAAATCCCGTTATGACGACCTGCTGAACCTCGAAGAGCAGTGCTTCATTGACACCTTCCTCCAGTTGCCGGGCGCCTCACAGGCGCTGTGGGTGAGGCTGGTCATGCGCAAGGGCACGCATTTTCGCGCCAGCAAGCTCAATTACGCAGAAATCGGGGACATCGCCGGTGCAGCGGCGCCCTTGCTGGAACAGGGGTGGGTGAATGACCAGGCAAGGATCAACCTGGCAGACGTGTTCGAGGTGTTGCAAAAGGCAGAGTTGTTGCGCTTTTTCGCGGCGCATATTGCTGACCCCAAAGGCCGAAAGTCCGACTGGGAAGCCCGGTTGAGCCTTGAGCTGACCCATGAGCAACCCTTGGGCAACTGGTGCCCGGGCCTTGAAGACCGGCTGTTGACCCTGACCAACCGGGCCCTGGGTGATCGTCTGCGCCTGATGTTCTTCGGCACCCTCAACCAGAGCTGGTCCGACCTGGTGCTGGCTGACTTGGGTCTGTTTACCTATGAGGCTGTGCCATTGAGCCCGGCGTCCCGTGCCCTGCGGTGTCGGGCTGATATTGACGGCTATTTGCACCTGCATGCGTGCCGCGAACAGTTCGAAGCCGCGCAAGACGTCGAACTCGTTTTGCAGCACGTGCTGGACTACACCGCCGATAACCGCTGGCTATCACGCCGCCGCGCGCGTTTGTTGTTTCAATTGGGGCACTACCACGAGCGTGCCGGCGATCATCTGCGAGCCTTGCACATTTACCCTCATAGCCAGCACCCGCAAGCCCGTGTGCGCACGGTGCGGGTCATGGAGCACCTGCAAGCGTACGAGCAGGCGTATGCGCTGGCACAAACGGCCGAGCAGGCACCGTTGACTGACGCGGAGCTCCAGCAGGTGCAGCGCATGATCCCGCGCCTGCGGCGCAAACTCGGCCTGCCCGCCGAGCCACGCGCCAAACCCCGCGCCCCGCAACGCCTTGACCTGTGCCTGGAGCGCCATGCGCAGCGTTCAGTGGAGTTCAGCGTGGTGGCCCATTTGCACACCGAAGATGCACCGGTGCATTACGTGGAAAACACCCTGATCAACGCATTGTTCGGGTTGTTGTGCTGGCCTGCCATTTTCGCGCCGTTGCCGGGTGCATTTTTTCATCCGTATCAAAGCGGCCCCGCCGATTTGCTGGAGGACGACTTCCACGCGCGTCGGGCCGAGTTGTTTGACGCCTGCTTCGCGCAATTGCACGACGGACGATACCGCCACACCATTCGCGACACGTACACCCGAAAATACGGCGTGCAGTCGCCATTCGTGGCCTGGGGCCACCTGAGTGAACACCTGCTGGAGGAGGCGCTGAACTGCCTGCCGCCCGCGCATTTGCAGCTGTGGTTCAGTCGGCTGTTACTGGACATAAAAGCCAACCGCACCGGCATGCCCGACCTGATCCAGTTTTGGCCCGCGCAAAAAACCTACCGCATGATCGAAGTCAAAGGGCCAGGGGATCGCCTGCAAGACAACCAGCTGCGTTGGCTGGCCTTTTGCGAGCAGCACCAGATGCCGGTCACGGTGTGTTACGTGCAATGGCAGGAATGCACCGCGTGAGTTATCGCATTGCAGTCAGGGCCTTGTGCGAGTTCACGGCCAAAATCGGTGACCTTGACCTGCGCTTCACGCCGTCGCCGAGTGCGCAACAAGGTATGGCCGGGCATCGCACCGTGGCATCCCGCCGCTCTGCCAGCTATCAAGCTGAACTGAGCCTTGAGGGTCATTACCGCACGCTCTGTGTACGGGGCAGGGCCGATGGCTACGACCCGCTGAACAACGTGCTGGAAGAGGTCAAAACCTTTCGGGGAGACTTCGCGGCCCTCCCGGCCAATCATCGTCACCTGCACTGGGCACAGGCCAAGGTGTATGGCTGGTTGTTGTGTCAACGATTGGAGCTGCCCGCGGTCAATCTGGCGCTGGTGTATTTCGACATCGTCAGTGAAAAGGAGACCCGGCTGCAGGAACAATGGAGCGCCGCTGACCTGCAACAGTTTTTCACCCGCCAATGTGAGCAGTTTCTGGCGTGGGCGGAACAGGAGGTGGCGCACCGCGCCCTTCGCGACCAGGCCGCCCGCGGGCTGGCATTTCCCCACCCGGTATTTCGCACCGGGCAACGCCCACTGGCCGAGGCCGTGTACAAAACCGTCAGCACCGGCCGCTGCCTGATGGCCCAGGCGCCAACAGGGATTGGTAAAACGGTAGGCACGCTGTTCCCGCTGCTCAAAGCCATGCCTGCGCAACAACTGGACAAACTGCTGTTCCTCACCGCCAAAACCCCTGGTCGACAGTTAGCGCTGGACGCGGCGCAACGGCTGTACCCCGCCGCAGGCCCGACAGCGCTGCGCGTACTTGAGCTGGTGGCACGGGACAAAGCCTGTGAATACCCGCAAAACGCCTGCAATGGCGAGGCCTGCCCATTGGCCAACGGTTTTTATGACCGTTTGCCGGCCGCGCGTCTGGCCGCCGTTGAGCACTCGCTTCTCGATCAGGCCACGTTGCGCGAAGTGGCCCTGGCGCATCAGGTATGCCCGTATTACTTGAGTCAGGAAATGGCCCGCTGGGCCGATTTGGTGATCGCCGATTACAACTATTACTTCGACTTCAGTGCCTTGTTGTATGGCCTGGCACAGGCCAACCAATGGAAAGTCGCCACCCTGATCGACGAAGCCCACAACCTCGTGGAGCGCGCCCGCCAGATGTACAGCGCAAGCCTCGACCAGTACAGCCTGAACGCCGTGCGCCTGAATGCGCCGGCGCCCCTCGACAAGGCGTTCAAACGCCTCAATCGCGAGTGGAACGCACTGCACAAAGCGCAAATCGGCCCGTATCAGGTTCATCCGCAACTGCCGGGCAAGTGGCTGAACGCGTTGACGGCCTGCATCACCGCGATAGGCGATTACCTCAACGATCACCCGCACGGCATGACCGGCGAGCTGCAGGGTTTTTACTTCGAGGCACTGCAATTTAACCGGGTGGCGGAGCTGTTCGGCACGCCTTTCATTTTCGACGTCACCCTGCGGGACACCGGCAAGCGCCGCCTGTCACAGCTCACGCTGCGCAATGTGGTGCCCGCGGCTTTTATCGGACCGCGTCTGGCCAGTGCGCACAGTAATGTGCTGTTTTCAGCCACCCTTAACCCCCGCGCGTATTACGCCAATCTGCTCGGGCTAGCGCCAGACACGGTATGGGTCGACGTCGAGTCGCCGTTCAAGGCCGAACAGCTGTCGGTGCGCGTCATGAGCCACATCTCCACCCGCTTCAGCCACCGGGCAACCTCACTGGCGCCGATTGTCGAGCTGATGGCCGAGCAGTTTGAACAGCGGGCGGGCAACTACCTGGCGTTCTTCAGCAGTTTTGACTACTTGCAGCAAGTGGCCGCGCTGCTGGCTGAACGCTACCCGCACATCCCCCAGTGGCAACAGGCCCGGCGCATGGATGAAACAGCGCGTCAGGGGTTTCTCGACCGTTTCACCCTGACCGGGCAGGGCATCGGTTTTGCGGTGCTGGGCGGGGCATTTGGAGAAGGCATCGACCTGCCTGGCGCACGCCTGATTGGCGCCTTTATCGCCACCTTGGGGCTGAGCCAGTTCAACCCGGTCAATGAACAGATCAAAAAGCGCATGGCCGCGTTGTTCGGAGCAGGGTATGACTACACCTATCTGTATCCGGGCTTGCAAAAGGTCGTGCAGGCGGCCGGTCGCGTGATTCGCACCCAGAGCGATCAGGGCGCAGTATTTTTGATTGATGACCGTTTTGCCGAGCCTAACGTGCAACAGCTGTTGCCCGCGTGGTGGGCGTTGCAGTGACGACTCCACTGATCGGAAACAGCCTGAAACATTATTCGCTGCAATATCACAGCGACATCACCGGCTGATAGACTGCGCGCCGCTGAAAATCTGCCAGTCGTCCGAGCAGATTGGCGCCCTTGCCGTTGAGTACTGAACGTGAAACGTGCGTTTTTGCTGTATGTGGTCTGCATGACCCTCGTCCTGGCCGGGTTCGCCTGGATCTTCATCACCCTCTACCGCTAACTCCACGCCTGCGCGTGTATGGCAAACTCCCAGACCTTGGGCGCTTTCGTCGCCCGTTCTTGTCGAGGAGAGTGTCATGAGCATCAAGCGTTTCGGAACAGGCGCCATAGGCGCCGGTGGTCAGCCGTTACCCTTTGCCCGCGCCGTGGAAGCCGATGGCTGGCTGCACGTCTCGGGGCAGGTGGCCATGGAGCAGGGCGAAATCATTGCTGGCGGTATCGTCGAGCAAACGCATAAAACCATGCAAAACCTGATCGCAATCCTCGAAGAAGCCGGTTACGGCCTCGAAGATGTGGTGCGTGCAGGCGTGTGGCTGGCCGATCCGCGGGACTTCTGGAGTTTCAACAAGGTGTTCGCCAGCTATTTCAAGGCTGAACACGCCCCGGCCCGCGCCTGCGTACAGGCAATGATGATGGTGGACTGCAAGGTCGAAATCGACTGCATTGCCTACAAAGCCAAGGGGTGAGCCATGAGCCGGAGCGAAGTGGAAAAGGGCGCGGCGCGTGTCGCAGACCACCTGCTGTGTGATGTCAGCCTCCCGGCCCTGGTGATTCATCGCCAGGCGCTGGAGCACAACATTCGCTGGATGCAGGCGTTCGTCACGGGCAGCGGCGGCGAGCTGGCCCCCCATGGCAAAACCAGCATGGCCCCGGCCTTGTTTCGTCGGCAAATGGCGCAGGGCGCCTGGGCGATGACCCTGGCCACCGCGGTGCAGACCCGCACGGCCTATGCGGCCGGGGTGCGTCGGGTGTTGATGGCCAACCAGTTGGTGGGTCGCCCGAACATGGCCCTTATCGCTGACCTGTTGGACGACCCCGGTTTTGAATTTCACTGCCTGGTCGATCACCCGGACAACGTTGCCGCCCTCGGCGCGTTCTTCGCTGAACGCGGCCAGCGTTTGAACGTGATGATCGAATATGGCGTCGCAGGCGGGCGATGCGGTTGCCGGACCGAAGCCCAGGTCATGGCCCTGGCCGCTGCCATCCGCGCGCAACCGGCGTTGGCACTGACCGGGATCGAAGGCTACGAAGGGGTGATTCACGGCGCACAGGCCGTCACCGACATCCGCGCCTTTGCCGCCTCCTTGGTGCGCCTGGCGCTCACCTTGCAGCGTGACGGCGCGTTTGCGCGAGACACGCCGATCATCACCGCGTCGGGCTCGGCCTGGTATGACCTGATTGCTGAAGCCTTCGCCGCCGAGGCGGCCAGTGGACGCTTCCTGAGTGTTTTGCGCCCCGGCAGTTACGTGGCCCACGATCACGGGATCTACAAAACAGCGCAATGCTGCGTGCTGGACCGGCGCAGCGACTTGCACGAGGGCCTGCGCCCGGCGCTGGAAGTGTGGGCGCAGGTGCAATCGCTGCCCGAACCCGGATTGGCCGTGGTGGCGCTGGGCAAGCGCGATGTGGCGTATGACGCAGGGCTGCCCGTCCCGTTGAAGCGTTACCGCGAAGGGGATGCCGCTGACGTGGGCGATGACGTGAGCGCGTGCACCGTAACGGCGCTGATGGACCAACACGGGTTCATGACGGTCGCTCCCGGCATTGAGCTGCGCGTGGGCGACATCATCAGCTTCGGGACGTCCCACCCGTGCCTGACGTTCGATAAATGGCGTACGGGCTGCCTGGTGGACGAACAGCTCACGGTGGTTGAGCCTTTCGAGATCTTTTTTTAAGCCTTTGGCGGTTGAGGCACGCGGTTGCGCTTAGGTGACCGCGCCCCTCAGTCGCGGAAAAACACCTGCACCAGGTGGTAGCCAAATTTGCTTTTGACCGGGCCATGCACCACGCGCAGCGGTTTTTTGAAGATGATCTGGTCGATCACGCCAACCATTTGCCCCGGCCGCACTTCGCCCAGATCGCCGCCGCGCTTGCCCGAAGGGCAGGTCGAGAACTTCTTGGCCAGCACGTCGAAGGCTTCGCCCTTGGCAATGCGTTGCTTGAGGGACTCGGCTTCTTCTGCGGTTTTCACCAGAATGTGGCGGGCTTGAGCTTTCATGGGGCGTATACCTTGCAGCTGTAGGGCAAATTCGAGGGCGCGGATTATGCCTGAGTTTTCGCCGGGATCATTGCCCGAATCAGGGTCGCCAGCTTATCCACCGAGAACGGCTTGCCGATCATGTCCATGCCTGTGTCCAAAAAGCCCTCGCGCTGGATCGCACTTTCCGCGTAGCCGGTCATGAACAGTACGCTCAGGCCGGGTCGCTGTTGACGGGCGATTTCCGCCAACTGGCGGCCGTTCATGCCGGGCAGCCCCACGTCGGTCACCAGCAAGTCGATGCGCAGCGACGACTCCAGCAATGCCAACGCGGTTTTGGCATCCGGCGCCTGATGGGCGGTGTAGCCCAACTCATCCAGCACATTGAGCACCAGCGTGCGCACGGCCGGGTCATCCTCCACCACCAGCACGCTTTCACCTTCGATGGCGCAGGGCGCATCGGGGCGGGTGACTGGCGGACGGGGTTGCACCTGCAGGTTGTAATGGCGGGGCAAGTACAGGCGCACACACGTGCCGTTGCCGCTTTCACTGGTGATGGTCACGTGCCCGCCCGATTGCTGGGCAAAGCCATAAATCATCGACAGGCCCAGCCCCGTGCCCTGGCCGATGGGCTTGGTGGTGAAAAACGGATCGAACGCTTTGGCCAGCACCTGTGGCGTCATGCCCGAGCCGTTGTCGCTGACTTCGAGCATCACATAGTCCCCGGCCTTGACCGGCTCCAGGGTGCTGATGTCCGTGCCGTCGAGGTAGCTGTTGCGGGTGCGCACGCGCAAGGTGCCGCCTTGGGGCATGGCATCGCGGGCGTTGATAATCAGGTTCAGCAAGGCACTTTCCAGCTGGCCCGCATCGGTGTTGACGGCCCAGATGTTCTCGCCCAGTTGCACATCAAGGGTGATATGGGCGCCTTTGGTGCGCCTGAACAGCTCTTCCAGTGAGGTCACCAGATGATTGGGGTCCAGCGGCTTGCGGTCCAGCGACTGGCGCCGTGAAAACGCCAGCAGCCGGTGGGTGAGGGCTGCCGCCCGCTGTGCCGAGGAAACCGCCGCATCGGTAAAACGGCCGATCTCGGCGCTACGACCCGCCGCAATGTAACGTTTCATCAGGTCGAGGCTGCCGATGATGCCGGTGAGCATGTTGTTGAAGTCATGGGCGATGCCGCCGGTCAATTGGCCCACGGCTTCCATCTTCTGAGCATGGCGTAGCGCGTCTTCGGCCCGTTCGCGCTCCTGCATTTCGCGTTGCAGCTGAACGTTGGCTTCAGCCAGCGCCTGCGTGCGTTCAGCCACCCGTTCTTCCAGGGTTTCATTGAGGTGGAGCAGGGCTTGTTCGGTTTTCTTGCGTTCGGTGATGTCCAGCGCTGCGCCCATGAACCGCTGGGCGCGGCCCGAGTCCGCACTGAAGCAACGGCCGCGGGCGAACACCCAGCGGATGGTGCCGTCGGCGTCCAGCAGGCGGTATTCCTCGGCGTACTCGCCATTGCTGGCCACACAGGCTTTGATCGAGCGCGTCAGCAGGCCCCGGTCTTCGGGGTGGACGCCTTGTAAATACGCGGTAATCGGTAATTGCCCCGACAACTGCGGCTCGATGCCATGCATCTGCGCGAATCGGCTGTCGGTCACGAACAGGTCCTGGTCGATGTTCCAGTCCCAGGTGCCCACGCCATTGGTGACGGTCTGCGCCAGTCGCAGACGTTCCTCGGTGTCATGCTGGGCTTGGCGCGTGGCTTTTGAGCGCTGGCGCAGCTTGATGGCCGTGCGACGGCGGCGCGAAGCCTTGACCGCCATCATCAGGACCCCGGCCACCGTGCCGGACTCGTCGCACACCGGGCTGAAGGTCAGGTCGAGCCACATTTCATTGGCGTGCTGGCGATCAGGGATCAAAAAATACTGGTCGACGTGGGTGCGGCTTTCGCCTGCCAGCACGGCGTCAATGATCGGCTGGGTGAACTCCCGGTACTCGGGCCAGCTCTGGTGCACCGGCTGGCCGAAGGCGTTCGGGTGTTTGTCACCGGCCAGCACGGCAAAGCTGTCGTTGTAGATCTGCGTCAACTGCTGGCCCCACAGCAACAGCATGGGCATGGGCGAGTTCATTAACAGCTGCACGCAGGTGCGC
Source organism: Pseudomonas lundensis (assembly GCF_015377145.2). Classification (NCBI taxonomy): domain Bacteria; kingdom Pseudomonadati; phylum Pseudomonadota; class Gammaproteobacteria; order Pseudomonadales; family Pseudomonadaceae; genus Pseudomonas; species Pseudomonas lundensis. Next base: position 2,583,702 of record NZ_CP062158.2, on the reverse strand, counting down.
AGGCTTTGCGGCCAGTCAGCCACATCACCCAGCGGGTTTCGTTGCCAGTCCAGGCGTTGCGACAGGGGCGCGAGTTGGCTGAGGGAAAATACGGCGCTCATGAAAAATCCTGAGGGTGTCAATCGTGGGTGCGTCTATTTAAGGCCGGATATGGGTGAAACGCTATTAACGACGTGAACAGGGTTAAATTTGGGCAAAAGGCCATCATTTGCGACTAAGGTCGTATGAGGCAGCGGCTTAGCCTTTCGTACAATTGCGCCCCCTTTTGCATTGAGCGCTTTCGCCCCGGTTTTTGACCGAAGGTGCAGGCTCAATGGTTTTCGTCTTGCGAATGATTCGCTGCTGGAGCTTGTACATGGTTGTCCCTTTTTCGTTGTTGCCACCGTGCCGGGTTGCACGCCTGAGCGCGCTGGCCGTGTGCGCCGGTTTTGCCGCACATACCCAGGCCGGCGGTTTTATTGAAGACAGCACCGCCAAGCTCGAAGCCCGAACGGTGTACTTCAATCGCGATTTCCGGGACGGCAGCACTTCCAGCCCGCAAGGCGCCTCCAAGCGCGAAGAAACCGCCCAGGGGTTTATCCTCAACGTGCAATCTGGCTACACCGAAGGCACCGTGGGCTTTGGTCTGGACGCGCTGGGCATGCTGGGCCTGAAACTGGATTCCAGTCCCGCCGACAGCAACAGCGGGCTGTTGCCTTCGACCGGCAGCGACCCGCGTCGTTCCAAGGACCAATACGCGAAAATCGGCGTCACCGCCAAAATGCGTATATCTGACACGGTGCTCAAGTACGGTGCCTTGCTCCCGGACCTGCCGTTGCTCAAGTACAACGACGGCCGTTTGCTGCCGAACATGTTCAACGGCGCGATGCTGGTGTCCAAGGATGTCAACGACCTGACCATCATGGCATCGCGCCTCAATCGCTACACCGCGCGTGATTCCACCGACCCGCAGGATTTGCGCCTCAACTGCAAGAACAAGCGTTATGGCTGCAACATCACGGCCGATCACTTCAACATGTACGGCCTGGACTACAAGGTTAACGAGCGTCTGACCGCGCAGTACCACTACGCCGAACTGCAAGACATCTATCGCCAGCAATTCGTCGGTCTGCTGGCCAACCAGCCGATCGGGCCGGGGGTGCTGTCGGCCGACGTGCGCCTGCTCAAAAGTGACGATGCCGGTTCTGCCAAGGCATCGACCATCGACAACCGCGCACTGGGGGCCATGCTGGGTTACTCGCTGGGCGGGCATAAAGTCAGCGCGGGCTGGCAGCGCATGAACGGCGACACGTCGATGCCGTATCTGGATGGCAGCAACCCGTACCTGGTCAACTACCTGCAAGTCAACGATTTCGCCAACGCTCAGGAACGCTCCTGGCAAATGCGCTACGACTATGACTTCAAGGCCATGGGCTACAACGGCTGGTCGTTCATGACCCGCTACGTGAACGGCGACAACATCAAGGTGGTGGGCCGCGCCGAAGAAGGCAAAGAGTGGGAACGCGACACCGAGGTCAAATACATCGTGCAAAGCGGCACGTTCAAAGACCTGAGCCTGCGCTTTCGCAATGCCACCTACCGCACCAATTACTCCAAATTCGCCCGCGATGTGGACGAAACCCGCCTGATCGTCAGCTACAACCTCAACATCTGGTAAGGCACATTCCCCGCGCCTCAGCCCGGTATCGACCGGCTGATTCGCGGTGCGCAGGGCGGCTCGGGGCTCTATAGTCAGCGGCACGACGACTGCGGAGCCTTTTGTGTATGAAAACCCTTCTGCTGATTGGCATGGGCGCTGGCGATCCTGAACACATTACGGTGCAGGCGATCGAAGCGCTCAATCGTGCGTCCGTGTTTTTTGTACTGGATAAAGGCCCCATTACCCAGGATCTGGTCCGGCTTCGGCTGGAAGTCTGCCAGCGCTACATCCGTAACCCGGCGTATCGCGTGGTTCAGGTCAACGATCCCAAGCGTGACAGCGCAACCGCGTCTTACACCGCCGGGGTCGAGCACTGGCACGCGCAACGCGCCGAGGTCTACGCACGTTTGATCGACAGCGAACTGGCCGACGGAGCCTGCGGGGCTTTTCTGTTGTGGGGCGAGCCTGGGTTATACGACAGCACGCTGCGTATTCTTGAGCGGGTTCGTGAGCAGGGCAGCACTGCGTTTGACTATCAGGTAATCCCCGGCATCAGCAGTGTGCAAGCCCTCGCGGCCCGGCATCGCATTCCCCTCAACGGCATCGGCCAGCCGATCCGCATCACCACCGGGCGACAACTGTGCGCCGATGACCTGGACAACGTCGTGGTCATGCTCGACGCCCAGTGTGCGTTCGAAGCCTTTGTCGACGAAGACCTCGACATTTACTGGGGCGCTTACCTCGGCACCGCCGATGAAATCCTGATTGCCGGCAAGTTGCGCGACGTGTGCGCACAGATCAAACAGGCCAGGGAGCAGGCCAGGCAACGCAAAGGGTGGGTGATGGACACTTATGTGTTGCGTCGACGCTCACCATGACCCCAGTACGCAGTCCCTGTGCTAGATCCACGGACTACGCCAAATCAAGACATGGACTACTGCTCATAAGGTAACGCGACGTTACTGTTCGCCCGGTTAATCCATCGCGCGAGCAGGTAATGCCATGCCCCGACACTTTTGCGCCTACATTGCCGGCATTGATGGTCTGCGGGCCATTGCGGTGCTGGCCGTCATTGTGTTTCACCTCGGCTACCTGAATGTCCTGCCCGGCGGTTTTGTCGGGGTGGACATGTTTTTTGTGATTTCGGGGTATGTCATCAGCCAGTCCCTGAGTGAGCGCTCGTCAGACGGGTTAGGGGCCTGCCTGGCCGATTTTTATCGCCGCCGCTGCGTGCGCATCCTGCCTGCCTTGCTGTGTGTGCTGCTGGTCAGTTTTGTGCTGTCTGCCCTGTTCATGCCGCAATTTTGGCTCAGCGATCACTTCAATCGCACCGGCCTTGCGGCGTTTGCGGGGCTGAGCAATGTCGTGTTGGCGCAGCACACGCAGACCTATTTTTCCCCCGGCAGCGACCTCAACCCGTTTCTTCACACCTGGTCACTGGGGGTCGAAGAACAGTTCTATTTAGTGTTCCCGGGGCTGTTTTGGCTGTGGCTGCGTTACCGCTCACGGGTTTGGCTGGCACGGGCGTTGCTGCCCGGCCTGGCGTCGGCGTCCCTGCTGATTTGCGCGATCCAGTCCACCGCTGCGCCGCTGTCGGCGTTTTACCTGCTGCCCGGACGCTTTTGGGAGCTGGCAGCCGGGGCCATGCTGTTCCAGGCCATTGGCGCTCGGCGCGGCGTCATGACCTCGGGGGCACTGCCGCATGCTGCCTTGATAGCGGGGGCAGTCTTGCTGCTCGGCAGTTTCTGGCTCGCCCGGCCGGGCCCGTTTCCATTCCCGTGGGCACTGGTCACGGTGGCGGGCACGCTTTTGATGCTGGCCGGGATCATCCTGCCCGCACCTGAAACCACCTCGCCGTTGCAGCGTGCGCTGGGCAGCCCCGCGCTGACCTATCTCGGTCGATTGTCTTACTCGCTGTACCTGTGGCATTGGCCGGTCAGGGTGTTTTTTCAATGGACCACAGGCCTGCAACTGCTGTGGGTGCAGTGCCTGTACCCGCTGCTGGTCTTTGCGCTGGCGGCGGCGTCCTATCACTGGATCGAACGGCCGGTGCGCGCCAACCCGTCGGCATGGCTGCGTACGCCGCTGCGCACGGTGGCCCTGAGCGGTGCCGCAGTTGGCCTGTGCGCCCTCATGGCGGTGGCCATCACGCGCACGCCCGAATTTCTCTCCCTGAGCCAGACCCGCGACAGCTACACCTGGCATGCGTACCGCCACTGGCCCAGAGAGCCTGTGCCAAAAATTGAAGACCCACGCCTGCAAAACCGGCAGTTGTTTGTGCTGGGGGATTCGCATGCCGCGGCCTACCGCACCCTGTTCAAGTGGATCTCCTTGCAATTGGGCATTGAGGTCATTGAATACGAGCGGGGCGGCTGCGGGGTGCTGACCCTGATCGCGGGTGACACGGCCCGTTGCGCGGAACGCCGCGAAGCCGACTTCAAGGACATTGCAGCCCGTGCGCGCCCCGGCGACATCGTGTTTCTGCCTTCGCTGCGCATGCCCGAGCTTGATGGCCTCGACTGGGCCCAAGGTGAAGAGGCGGTGGTCAATGAGTTGCTGGCGGCCATCGAGCGTGAGCAACAGGCCGCACAAGCCTCGGCGCTGGCGACCCTGAGCAGGCTGTACGCGCTTGACGTGCAGGTGTTGGTCGAAGCGCCCAAGCCGTTGTTCAAGGCCGCGCCGAGCCGCTGTTCCGACTGGTTCAACCAGATGAACCCGGTGTGCGCCCCCGGCCTGACGGTGTTTCGCCGTACGTTGCAGCGTTTGCGCGCGCCTCAACTGGCCTTGCTGGCGCGCCTGCAACAACAGCACCCCGCGCTGGCGGTGTGGGACCCGTTCCCGGTGCTGTGCCCGACGGACGTGTGCTCGGCCTATGACCGCAACAACGGCAAACCGCTGTTCTTTGATTCCAACCACCTCAGCGGCCACGGCAATCGCGTGCTGGCGCCGTCCTTCAGTGCCGCGCTGCAAGCCTTGTGGGGGATCACGCCGTTAGAGTGAGCGGTTTTTGGCCTCGATCCACTGCGCCATGTATTGCGTACTTTTGTGATGGTGATGGCGCAACATGGCCCCGGTGAAATTCTGGCGACGATGACGCTCAAGGTCAGCACGACAGGCCTCGATACGCTGCACCAGCGCCGGGCCATGAACGCGCTGCTGATAGCGCTCATCCAGCAATGCCCGGCCATGCGTTTGAGCCTGCTGCCACGCGGCCTCGTTGCGGTACAACTCGACGGCCGCGGCGGCAAGTGCGGAGGCCGAGGTGGCAATGGCCCCGGCCCATGGCAAGTCACCGTGCATGCCCTCGGCACCCACCGGTGTGGTGACGTTGGGGGTGCCGCACAGCATGGCGTCGGCGATTTTGCCCTTGATGCCTGCACCAAAGCGCAACGGCGCCAGGCAGACCCGCGCCTGGCGCATCACCGCCAGGGCATCCTCGGCCCAGTTGAGGACATGAAAGCCCTGGGCCGGGTTATGCAAGGCGGTGGCCTTGGGCGGGGTATAAGCGCCATAAATGTGTAACTGGGCATCCGGCAGTTGCTGTCGGATCAGCGGCCAGACCGTGGTTTTCATCCACAGCACCGCGTCCCAGTTCGGCGCATGGCGAAAGTTGCCGATGCTCAAGAAGTGCTGGCGCTGCGCGTAGGGCACAAACGTTTCGGGCACGCCATCGACCATCAGCGGGCACAGGTGCAGCAAGGCGTTGGGGACGTGAAACTGCTCCACCAGCAAGTCGATCTCGTAGTCGGAAATCATCAGGTTCAGGTCGCTGCGGTAAATCGCGGCCAGCTCGCGCTGCGCGAGGTCGGTGTCGGCCATGTGCTCGAAGATCGCATGCGGGGCAGGGGCGAACAGCGCGCTGAAATCGTCCGGGTCGCTGTCGTGCTTGAGGCGTGCCTTGAGCTGCTGATGGCGGGCGTCGCGCAGGCTTTGCAGGTCTGAGGTTTCCAGCACCCGCAGGGCCTGGGGGCAGTGTTTCTCGACCCGCCAGCCGAATTGTTCCTCCATCATGAAACGGTCAAACAGCACGATGTCCGGCGCCAGTTCCCGGATGAAGGTATCGAAACTGCTGTTGTTCAGCGCGATGCTGACCTCGTCGATCCCCAGCGCCGCCAGATCCGCCTTGTGCTCGCCCACGCCTGCGGGGCTGCTGAACGTGATGTGCCAGCCCTGCTGCAAAAAACTCTCGATGATTTGCATCATGTGCCCACCGGCCGCGGACGAGCGCGGTTCCGGCCACACGTAACCGATGATCAGGACGCGGGTGGGGGCAGTCGACGGCATGGGGCAGATCCTTGAAACACGGAGGCTGAAAAAAGGCGGCAATTAAACCACAACGGGGTTGGGGCTAGTCCGCTTTGACGATGATGGCCGCCGTCACAGGCCGGATTATTCGTCACAGACCGCCCGCGCATTCGCGCAGCGAGAGACTGACGGAGAACCAAAGATGGACCCGACCCGAGTGAAAAGTCCGATAGAGCTTGAGCTGCTGGAACGCGCACGCACCCTGATCCCGGCCCTGCAAAGCCGTTCGGCCCAGGCCGACAAAGACTGCAAACTGCCGGATGCCACAGTGCGCGACTTGCAGGAAGCCGGTTTGCTGCGCGCCTTGCAGCCCAAGGCGTGGGGTGGTCACGAAGTGGACATTCGCACGTTCTTTGAAATCCAGATGATCCTGGCCGAAGGCTGCATGTCCACGGCCTGGGTGTTTGGCGTGATGGGCGTCCACCCGTGGCAACTGGCCCGCTACCCGGAACAGGCCCAGCGCGACGTGTGGGGCGAAGACAGCGCGGCGCTGGTGGCCTCCACCTACATGCCGGTGGCCAAGGTGACGCCGGTCAAAGGCGGGTATCAGGTCAGCGGCCGCTGGGGGTTTTCCAGTGGCAGCCAACACGCGCAGTGGTGTTTCCTCGGCGGCATTGTGCCGCAAGACGAAACCGGCCCCACCGAGCATGGGACCTTTTTGCTTCCGGCCAGCGATTACCGGATTGAACAGAACTGGGACGTGTTGGGCCTGCGCGGCAGCGGCAGTCACGACATTGTGGTCGAAGACGTTTTCGTGCCTGCCCACCGCGTACAGCGCACCAACAACTACAGCGTCGAAGCCACCCCCGGCCGCTTGATCAACACCAACCCGATGTACTCGATCCCGTTCGCCCAGGTGTTTGCCCGGGCGGTCTCGACCTCGGCCATTGGAGCCTTGCAAGGGGCGATCAACGCATTTCGCGACAACGCCGCCGGGCACATCGGCAAGCATGGCGCCAAAACCGCCGAAGACCCGGCCGCGCAAGCCGCCGTGGCAGAAGCGATCATCACCGTGGATGCTCTGAAACTGGTGTTGGCGCGCAACTACGGGCACTTGTTGGCGCTGGCCGAAGCGGGCCAGTACCCGGATGTCGAAACGCGCCTGTTGTACCGCTATCAGTCGTCCCACGTGACCAACGTGTGCGCCGACCGCGCCAGCGACCTGCTGCGGTGCATGGCGGCTTCGGGGCTGTACAGCGGCAACCCGGTGGCGCGGTATTTCCGCGACCTGCATCAAGCGCGTGGGCACATCGCCAACAACGAGGCGGCTTACCGGCGCAGTTACGGGCTGGTGCAGCTGGGCCTGCCCAACGCCGACCCGTTTGTCTAATCGGCTCCCACGCGTTGACCGCACCGCGCCCGTCGCTGCCCGTGAATGCTCACGGCAGTGGCGGGCGTGACGTCAGCATGAATTTCAGACCTCAGCGGATGGCACAACAACAATGACGGCTCAAGTTCAGTCTCAGTCCAGCTATGACGTGATCGTGGTCGGCTCCGGTGCCGGCGCCATGACCTCGGCCCTGTTCGCCGCCGATCAGGGCCTTTCGGTGCTGATTGTCGAAAAAAGTAACCAGTATGGCGGGACGTCGGCCATCTCTGGCGGCGGCATCTGGATCCCCAACAACCATTACTTCAAAGCCAAAGGCGGGCACGACAGCCCCGAGCTGTCGATGCAATACCTCAAGGCGGCGACCGGTGAACACGGCGATGAGGCGCGTCTGCAGGCCTATCTGGACAATGCCGCGCCGATGATCAAAGCACTGACGCACACGAGTCGCGTGCGGTATGCGGTGGCGGAAAAATACCCCGATTATTACCCGCACCTGCCCGGCGCCTTGCCGGGTGGGCGCACGCTGGACCCGGAGCTGTTCGACACCAGCCTGCTGGGTGACGAGCTGGCGAACCTGCGTAAGCCGTCGCCGTCCACCTTGCTGATGGGGCGCATCGCCTGGACCGCACGGGACGCGCACACCGCCATGGCCCGCAGTTTTGGCTGGCAGTGGCTGATTTTCAAATTGATGGCGCGCTACAAACTGGATTTCAAATGGCGCCGTAAAAGCAAATTCGATCGCCGCGCGGCGCTGGGCAGCTCGCTGGTGGCGTCACTGCGCCGCTCGCTGATGGACCGCAACGTGCCGCTGTGGCTGAACACCGATTTTGAAGAGCTGCTGGTCGACGATCAGCGCGTGACCGGAATTAAAGTCCGCAGCGCGGGCAACGTGCTGACGCTCAAGGCGCGGCGCGGGGTGATTTTTGGTTCGGGCGGCTTTGAACAGAATCAGGCCTTGCGCGAGCAGTTCTTGCCGCAACCGACCCGTGCCAGCTGGAGCGCCACGCCACCGGGCAACAACACCGGGGCTGCGTTGCAAGCGGGGCTCAAGGCCGGGGCTGCCACGGCCTTGATGGATTGGGCCTGGTGGGCGCCGACCATTGCCGTGCCCGGCGAAGAAAAACCCCGTGGGGTGTTTGCCGAGCGGGCGTTTCCGGGCGCCATCGTGGTTAATAGCCTCGGCCACCGGTTTGTCAACGAAGCGGCCCCGTACCTTGAATTTGTCGATGCCATGTACAAAGACAACCTCAAAACCGGCGGGCGTTCGGTGCCCGCGTGGGTCATTTTTGACGGGCACTTCCGTTTCCATTACGCGATGGGCCCGTTGATGCCCGCCCAAGTGGCGCCTGACAGCCGCTTGCGCAAAGAGTGGCTCAACACCGTGTACTGGAAAGCCGACAGCCTGGAGGCCTTGGCCGCGCAAATCGGCGTCGATGCCCAGGGCTTGGGCGATACCGTGCAAAAGATCAATCACTACGCCCAGACCGGTGAAGACCTGGACTTCGCCCGGGGTGGCAACGTCTTTGACCGCTATTACGGCGACAGCAACATCACCCCCAACCCGTGCCTGGCCCCGATTCGTAAAGGCCCGTTTTACGCCATGCGCCTGGACGCGGGCGACATCGGCACCAAAGGCGGCCTGCTGACCAATCAACACGCCCAAGTGGTGCGTGCCGATGGCCAGCCGATTGCCGGGCTGTACGCCATTGGCAACTGTTCGGCGTCGGTGATGGGCACTAGCTATCCGGGGGCCGGTGGCACCCTCGGTCCGGCCATGACCTTCGGCTACATCGCCGCCCATCACATCGCCCGCCACGCGCCGGTGGCGTCGGCGGCCAAAGCCGAGGCGGCGGTATGAGCCGCCCGGCCGCGCAACACACCAGCAACACCGACATCCTCGCGCCCCTGCGCGCGGGCGACGTGGCCGAGGATGCCTGGCACGACAGCTGTGACGTGCTGGTGATTGGCTGGGGCGCAGCGGGCGCGTGTGCCGCGCTCGAAGCCCGTGCCCACGGCGCCCAGGTGATCGTTGCCGACCGCTTCACCGGCGGCGGGGCCAGCGCCAAGAGCGGCGGCGTGGTCTACGCAGGCGGCGGCACCCGGCAACAGCGGGCGGCCGGTTTCGATGACAGCCCGCAAGCGATGTTCGATTACCTGAAACACGAAACCGGGGGCGTCATCCGCGACGACACCCTGCGCCAATTCTGCGCCGACAGCGTCAGCAACCTGAACTGGCTCGAAAGCCACGGCGCAACGTACGCCCACAGCGTGCCACCGGGCGGCAAGACCTCGTACCCGTCCGATGGCTACTTCCTGTATTACTCCGGCAACGAGCTGGTGCCCTCCCACAGCGGCCCGCAAGCGCCAGCGCCACGCGGCCATCGCACGGTGGGCAAGGGCCAATGCGGAGCAGTGTTGTATGGCCACCTGCAAGACGCTTGCCTGCGCGCCGGGATCCAGCCGTTGCTGCAAGCGGCCGCCCGGCGTCTGGTGATCGACGACGCGGGCAGCGTGATCGGTGCCCAACTGTGGCGCCTGCCGACCGGCTCGCGCGAGGCCCGGCAACATGCCCGCCTGGCGGCACGGGCTGAGCGCCTGCAGAACTTCGCCCCTGGGTATTGCGACCGTTTGCGCCAGACCGTCAGTCAACTGGAACGCGAGCATGCCCGGCCGGTGCTGATACGGGCGCGCAAGGGCGTGATTCTGAGCACGGGCGGGTTCATCTTCAATCGCGACCTGATCCGCGAACATGCCCCTAAATTTCGCCGCAACTTCAAGGTCGGCGCCACCGGCTGCGATGGCAGCGGCCTGCGTCTGGGGCAATCGGTAGGCGCGCAGAGTGACCGCCTGAGCCGGGTGTCGGCCTGGCGCTTTATCAACCCGCCGTTTTGCTGGCCCAAAGGCATTGTGGTCAACACCGAAGGCCGCCGGTTTTGCAACGAAGAAGTCTACGGCGCCACCCTCGGCCAGCCGCTGTGCGAAGAGCAGGGCGGCAAGGCCTGGTTGGTGCTGGACGCACGCTTGCGCAAGCAGGCGATTCGTCAGGCGCTGTTTGACGGTTACTGGTGGTTTCAGGCGTTGCCAGCGCTGGCGTTGATGCTGCTCAAGGTGCGCAAGGGTCGCGATGCGTCGCAACTGGCCGCCGCCTGCGGCATGCACGGCGCCACGCTGGAAGCTGCCTTGCAAGCCTACAACGCAGGGGCGCGCGGCACGGCGCCCGATGCGTTTGGCAAATCGCCGGGCAGCCGTCAGGTGCTGGACCAAGGCCCGTTCTATGCCTGTGACATCAGCGTCAGCAACCCGGTGTTTCCGTTGGGCGCGCTGACCTTGGGCGGCCTCAAAGTGGACGAGCACACCGGCGCGGTACTGGACGGCCACGGCCAGCCCATTGCCGGGCTGTACAGCGCCGGGCGAACCGCCATCGGCATCGCCTCGCACTTGTACATCAGCGGCCTGTCGCTGGCCGATTGTGTGTTTTCCGGTCGCCGCGCCGGCAAGGCCGTGGCGATCGGCACGCAGGCGCGGTCTTTCGCGCACGACGTTGCCAGCCTGGGATGAGTATTTGACATGAACACACCCGCTTACCATGCCCTGCGCGTTGCGCGCATCATCACCGAAACCCCGGACGCCCGCTCTGTGGTGTTTGACGTGCCGCCCGCGCTGCGCGAGCAGTTCACCTACAAACCCGGCCAGTTTCTGACCCTGCGCGTGCCGTTCGAAGGCCGTTGGTTGCCGCGCTGTTATTCGTTGTCCAGCACGCCGCTGCACGATGAACCGCTGCGCGTGACCATCAAGCAGGTGCGTGACGGCCGCGCCTCCAACTGGTTGTGCCAGCACCTGCGCGAGGGCGATCACCTGGACGTGCTCGCGCCAGCAGGGGCCTTTGTGCCACGCCACTTTGACGATGACTTTGTGCTGTTTGGCGGCGGCAGCGGGGTGACGCCCGTGCTGTCGATCCTGCGCACGGCGCTGATTACCGGCAGCGGGCGGATCTTGCTGATCTACGCCAATCGCGATGAAGCCTCGGTGATCTTCGCCGCCGAGTTGAAGGCCCTGGCCAGCGCCCACCCGCAACGGCTGCAGGTCATTCATTGGCTGGATTCGGTGCAAGGCATTCCGGCGGTGGCGCAACTGGCCGAAATCGCCCGTCCCTGGGCCCATGCCCAGGCGTTTATCTGTGGCCCCGGCCCCTTCATGGACGCCGCCGTCAGTGCCCTGCAAGGGCTGGGCATGCCACACGGGCGCATTCACGTGGAGCGCTTTGTCTCGCTGCCCGAAGAAGGCAGCGTGCCCGTGTTGCCCGCCGTGAACCCCGAGGGCGTCAGCAGCCACTTGTCGGTACGCCTCGACGGCGAAGAGTTCGAGCTGCCGTGTGCCGAGGGCGAAACCCTGCTCAGCGCCATGCAGCGCGCCGGGTTGAGCCCGCCCAGTTCGTGCCTGGTGGGGTCGTGTGCCACCTGCATGTGTGCGGTCGAGCGCGGCGCGGTCGAGATGCTGCGCAACGAGGCCCTCGATCAGCAGGAACTCAGTGAAGGCTGGGTGCTGGCCTGCCAGTCCATCCCGCGCAGTGAACAGTTACGCGTGTGTTTCCCCGAATAATTCGCCAGACGAGTGACCGATGAATTCCAGCCATGACCCCCTGCGGGACGCCACGCCGAACCTGCCGCGCTCCATCCCACACTTGTTGCAGCAAGCGGCGCAACAGCATGCCGGGCGCACGGCCATTGAAGAAGATGGGCAGTGCACGGACTATCGGGACTTGCCCCGACTGGCCCTGGCCGTAACCCGCAGCCTGATGGCGCTGGGCATCGAGAAGGGCGACCGGGTGGCGATCTGGGCACCCAATGGCCGGGACTGGATCCTCGCCGCACTCGGTATCCATTGCGCGGGAGCGGTCATGGTGCCGATCAACACCCGCATGAAAGGCAACGAGGCGGCCGACATCCTGCAGCGCAGCGGCAGTCGCGTGCTATTTGTGCAGCCGAGCTTTCTGGGCATTGATTACCCGGCCATGCTTGCCCCGCATCGTCCGGCCAGCCTTGAGCAGCTGATCCTGCTGGGTCAACCACCGGTCGCCAGTGAGCGCGACCTGGGCTGGCCCGCGTTCCTGAGCCAGGGCGCGACGGTCAGTGAAACCCTCGCGCAGGCGCGAGCGGCCAGTGTGCAGAGCACCGACCTGAGCGACTTGCTGTTCACCTCCGGGACCACGGGTAAACCCAAAGGCGTGATGAGCGCCCACGGGCAAAACCTGCGCGCCTTCAGCGAGTACGTGAAGGTGATTGGCTTGCAGGCGGGCGACCGTTATCTGGTGATCAATCCGTTTTTCCATGCCTTTGGCTACAAGGCGGGCTGGCTGACCTGCCTGCTGGCCGGAGCGACCATCTTGCCGCACGCGGTGTTTGACGCCGAAGCGGTGTTTCAGCGCATTGGCGCCGAGCGGATCAACGTGCTGCCGGGGCCGCCCACGCTGTACTTGTCGATGCTCGCCCACCCCAAACTGGCTGAGACCGATTTATCCAGCCTGCGAATTGCGGTGACGGGCGCGGCCACGATTCCGCCGATCCTGATTGAGCGCATGCGCCATGAACTGGGGTTTGCTGTCGTCACCACGGCCTATGGGCTGACCGAGTGCGGCGGCCTGGCGACCCTCTGTGACCCGCACGACGCGGCCGAAACCATCGCCGGGACCAGCGGGCGGGCGATTCCCGGCACCGAGGTGAGCATTCGCGACCCGCAAAACCACGCGTTGCCAGCGGGTAGCACGGGCGAGATCTGCCTGCGCGGTTTTCATGTGATGCAAGGCTACTTCGAAGACCCCGAGGCAACCGCGCAGACCATTGACCGCGAAGGCTGGCTGCACACCGGCGACATTGGCGTGCTGGATGACGCGGGAAACCTGCGCATCACCGACCGCCTCAAAGACATGTTCATCGTGGGCGGCTTCAACTGCTACCCGGCCGAAATCGAGGCCGGGCTGCTGGAGCACCCGGCAGTTGCACAGGTTGCGGTGATCGGTATTCCCGATGAGCGCATGGGGGAGGTGGGCTGCGCCTGTGTGGTGCTGCGCCACGGCCAGTCGCTGGATGAAACGCAGCTGATCCAATGGGCGCGCACGCACATGGCCAACTACAAAGTGCCACGGCAGGTGCGGTTCTTTGAGGCGCTGCCGGTCAATGCGTCGAACAAAGTGGCGAAGAATGAGCTGCGCAGTGCCGTGAGTGCTTGAGTGATTGCACCGCCAGCCTGTGCCCCCCCTGGAGGTGGGCGCAGGCTCGGCCTTACTTGCCTTCGAACTGTGCGGCGCGTTTTTCGATGAACGCCTGCATGCCTTCCTTCTGATCCCGCGACGCAAACAGTAACGCATTGGCTTTGCGCTCCAGTGCCAAGCCGGTCTCCAGCGGCCCGTCCATCCCGGCCAGAATCACTTCTTTGATTTGCTCGGCGGCCAGCGGGGGCATCGCGGCAATCTGCCGGGCAATCTCCAGTGCATAGGCCTGTACCTGATCATCGTCCACCAGATCGCTGACCAGCCCGGCCGTCCAGGCTTCTTCGGCGCTGATGGGCTGTCCGGTCAAGGCCATGCGCATGGCTTTGACCTTGCCCACGGCCCGCACTAGCCGCTGGGTGCCGCCGATGCCCGGCATGATGCCGATGCGGATTTCCGGCTGGCAAAATTTTGCCCCGCGCCCGGCGACGATGATGTCTGCCAGCATCGCCAGCTCACAGCCGCCGCCATAGGCGTAGCCGCACACCGCAGCGATCACCGGCTTGGGGCAGTGCTGGATCGGCGCCCATAGCCGTTCGGTGTGGCGCTGATAAATCTCGATCGGGCCGACCCCGGCCATGCTGTTGATGTCACCGCCGGCAGCAAACACCTTCTCGCCGCCCGTGAGCAGGATGCAGCGCACCTGGGGATTGTCGGCCAGCGCCACGAAATAGCGCGACAGCAAGGCCTGTAATTCAAGGCTCAGGGCATTGGTGGCCTGGGGCCGGTTGAGCCGTAACAGGGCGACGCCCGGGCTCGGGAATTGGAGCAAAACCGGGTCGGTGGAGGGGGCTGACATGGCGGTCCTCATAAACGGTGGCTGGCAGTGCAGCGTGCGCTGAAGTGTTGCGTCGGCGGGGCGCGGCTTCATCGTCCGTTCAGACGACGAGCCCCCGCGAATAAGCCCCTAGAGTGGCTCCATCAGAAGAAAAGGAGCACCTCATGGGCCACTGTTCAGGACTCGATTACACCGACAAGGTGGTGCTGATCACCGGCGGCACCAAAGGCATCGGCGCCGGTATTGCGTGCCGCTTTTTGCAGGCTGGCGCGCGGGTGATTGTGTGTGGCCGCAGCGTGCCTCAAGCACTGCCGCAAGCGGGCGGGGCGCAGGCGATCTTCATGGCCTGCGATGTGCGTGACCCGGACTCGCTCAAGGCCCTGTTCGAGGGCATCCGTGCTGACTTCGGGCATCTGGATGTGCTGGTCAACAACGCCGGTGGCAGCCCTGCGGCGGAGGCGGCCAGCGTTTCGCCGCGTTTTCATGAGGGCATCATTCGCCTGAACCTGATTGCGCCCCTGAATGTGGCGCAACAGGCCAACGTTTTGATGCAGCAGCAGGCTAACGGCGGCTGCATCGTGTTTATCGGCAGCATCAGCGCCTTGCGGGCGTCACCGGGTACGGCGGCCTATGGCGCGGCCAAGGCCGGGGTGCTGGCGCTGGTGCAATCGCTGGCGGTGGAGTGGGCGCCCAAGGTGCGCGTGGTGGCCGTCAGTCCGGGGCTGGTGCGCACCGAGCAATCGCATTTGCATTACGGCGATGAACAGGGCGTGGCCGCTGTCAGCGCCGGGATCCCGGCCGGGCGCATGGCGGTGCCCGAAGACATTGGTAACGCCTGCCTGTTTATCGCCTCGCCCATGGCCGGGTATGCCAGCGGCTGCAACCTGTTGTTGCACGGTGGTGGCGAACGCCCGGCCTTTCTGGGTGCTGCGCAGAACGCCGGGCATTGATCGACCCTTTGCGGCAACCCGCCGGTTGCCGCGCTCATCCCGCAGGAGACGAACTTGGCTGATTCTCAATTGCTAACCGACGTGCGCGCCCTGGTGGGGCGCGAATATGGTCGCGTGTACGCCTGGGACGACGTCAACGCCCCAATGATTCGCCAGTGGTGCGAAATCATGGGCATCGACAACCCGCTGTACACCGACCCTGCCTTTGCGGCCAACAGTGATCAGGACGGGCTGGTAGCGCCGCCCTCGATGTTGCAGGTGTGGTGCATGGAAGGCTTTCACGCCAACCATTACCCGCCGGGCTCAACCACCGAAAACCCTTACGAAGTGCTCAAGCTGATCGAGTCCTACGGGTACCCGTCCGTGGTGGCGGTGAACTCGGAACTGACCTTCAATCGCAACCTGCGTCCCGGCGAAAAGCTCTACTACACCACGCGCCTGGATTCAGTCGGCGACGAGAAAACCACAGGGTTGGGCACCGGGTTTTTCGTCACGCTGGTGATGCAGTATTTCGTCGAGCATAAAAGCGGTGATGAAGCCGTCGGGGAGCTGTTGTTCCGCGTCTTCAAGTTCCGCCCGGCGCACCCGCAAACCGCGCCCCAAGCCCCGGCTGACGCGAACGCTGCACCGGTGGCCAAACGCCCCAAGCCGGGCATGAGCGACGACACGCGGTTTTTCTGGGAAGGCTGCGACGCGGGCACGTTGCTGATTCAGCGGTGTACCCAGTGCCAGACCTTGCGCCATCCGCCAGCGCCGGTGTGCATCGAATGCCATTCCTTTGACTGGGACAGCGTGCAGGCCAGCGGCCGCGGGCAGCTGTACTCGTTCGTGATCATGCATTACCCCGAAGTCGCGCCGTTCGATCATCCCAATCCCATTGGCCTGATCGAGCTGCAAGAGGGCGTGCGCATGGTGGCCGGGCTGACCGGGGTCGCGCGCGAGGACTTGCGCATCGGCCAGCCCGTGCAGCTGGAGTTCCAGACCTTTGACGGCGAGCTGACCTTGCCGCTGTTCCGGCCTGTGGCCGAGTAAGGGGGCGCGTATGGATTTCGAATTCACAGACGATCAGCACGCGATCGCAGACATGGCCGGCAGTGTGTTTGCCGACTATTGCACCGACGACCGCTTGCGCCAGTTCGATACCGGTCACCAGGCTTACATGGAACCGTTGTGGGAACTGTGCATAGAGACCGGCCTGCAAGCCTTGGCCATCCCCGAAGCGCAGGGCGGCAGCGGGTTGGGCATTACCGACCTGATGCAGGTGCTGCAGGCGCAAGGCCAGGCGTTGGGGCAAGTCCCCTTGTGGCGCCACCAATTGGCGGCGGCCACGCTGGCGCGCTTCGGTGATGACTCATTACAGGCCTGGGCCACGGAGGCGGCGGCCGGACGGGCGTTGCTGACGCTGGACCTGGGCGGGTTGCACAGCGCCCTCGGGGTGCAGTTGCACGCGACCCCCCATGCCGGGGGCTGGCGGGTCAATGGCCGGGTGTCGGCACTGGCATTGGCCGAACAGTCGCAGGCGGCGCTGTTGCCGGTCATGGCGCAAGGGCAACCGCGACTGGCCTGGATCGAACTGGCGTCCAAGGGCATCAAGCACGTGCCGGGGCGCATGACCCACGGCGAGGCCATCGCTGACCTGCACCTTGAGGGGGTGAGCCTCAGTGCCGCGCAGTTGCTGCCGGTCGCGGCCCTGCAATGGCTCGAACCCCGAGCCACGGCAGCGCTGGCCGCCTTGCAACTGGGGGTCAGTGCCGAGCAGTTGCGGCGCACCGTGGCATACGTGTCCGAGCGGCGTCAGTTCGACCGCGCCATCGGCAGTTTTCAGGCGGTGCAAATGAGCATGGCCGATGCCCACATTGCCCTCGAAGCCCTGCGCAGTTGCCTCTGGCAGTTGTGTTACCGCCTCGATGCGGGCCTGCCGGCGCCGTCCGAAGCGCTGGCCACGGCCTGGCAGGCGTGCGAAGCCGGGCACCTGATCGGGCATAACGCGCAACACGTACATGGCGGCATTGGCGTCGACCTGACGTACCCGATGCACCGTTTTCTCTACTGGAGCCGGGCCCTGGGCAATGCGCTGGGC
The DNA here is from genome assembly GCF_015377145.2 of Pseudomonas lundensis. NCBI lineage: Bacteria > Pseudomonadati > Pseudomonadota > Gammaproteobacteria > Pseudomonadales > Pseudomonadaceae > Pseudomonas > Pseudomonas lundensis. The sequence continues at coordinate 2,566,355 of NZ_CP062158.2, read as the reverse complement.
GGTTCGGCCGCCAGCCTTGAACGCCTCGGCCATTGGCTGAGCCACCACGACACGCTGGGATGGAAATATGACCTCGAAGAACACCAAGCGCTTTGACGACGTGCGCCCCGGCGAGACCCTGCCGGAAATGGCGATTCCTATCACCGTGGGCCTGATTACCGGAGGGGCGATTGCCACGCGCGATTACTTCCCCGGCCATCACGACCTGCAAGCGGCGCAGGCGCTGGGCTCGCCGCACATCTTCATGAATATCCTCACCACCAACGGTCTGGTGCAGCGTTATGTCGAAGCATGGGCAGGCCCGCAGGCGCGTTTCGCGTCACTGAAAATCAAGCTGGGGGCACCGAATTACCCCGGCGACTGCATGACTTTCAACGGCGCAGTCAGCCATCAAGACGCGGCCACGCGCACGGTTGAAATCACCCTCAGCGGCAAAAATTCCATGGGCAACCACGTGACCGGCACGGTCGCGCTGGTTTTGCCCTGACAGCGGGAGGCAGTTCACATGTCGCAATCGTCACTCTCCGGGCGCGCCGCCATTGTCGGTCTGGGCGCCACCGAATTCTCGAAAAACTCCGGGCGCACCGAACTGCGCCTGGCGCTGGAAGCCACGTTGGCGGCCCTCAAAGACGCAGGCATTAACCCCGCCGACGTGGAGGGGTTCAGTTCGTACTCGGTGGACAAAGTGCCCGAGTATGAAATCGCCCGCTTGCTGGGCTGCAAAGACGTCAAGTTTTTCTCCCAGGTGCCCCACGGCGGTGGCGCGGCCTGCGCACCGATCATGCACGCGGCAATGGCCGTGGCCACCGGGGTCGCCAAGGTGGTCGTGGTGTACCGCGCCATGAACGAGCGTTCGTGGTACCGCTTTGGCAGCGGCAGCTATGGCTTTGCGTCCACGCCGATTTTCGAGAACGTCAATTACGGCTGGTACATGCCCCACGGCCTGCACACGCCAGCGTCCTGGGTCGGGATGTTCGCCCAGCGCTACATGCACACCTATGGCGCCACCTCGGAAGATTTCGGTCGCGTGGCCGTGGCCGTGCGCGACTTTGCCGCCACCAACCCGGCGGCGTTCTTTTACGGCAAGCCGATCACCCTGGAGGAGCATCAGGCCTCGCGCTGGATCTGCGAGCCGTTGCATTTGCTCGATTGCTGTCAGGAGTCCGATGGCGCCGTGGCCATGGTCATCACCTCGGCCGAGTACGCCAAAGACCTGCGCCAGAAACCGGTGATGATCAAGGCCGGTTCCCAGGGCATCACGTCGGGCCAGCAGATCATGACGTCGTTTTACCGCGACGACATCACCGGGCTGCCGGAAATGGGCGTGGTTGCCAAAGAGCTGTATCGCCAGTCAGGGCTGGGCCCGGAGGCGCTGCAAACCGCCATTATTTACGACCACTTCACGCCGTTTGTACTGCCGCAACTCGAAGAGTTCGGGCTGTGCGAGCGGGGCCAGGCCAAGGAGTTCATCCGCGCTGGGCACCATGCCCGTGGCGGCAAGTTCCCGATCAACACCCATGGCGGGCAATTGGGCGAAGCCTATATCCACGGGATGAACGGCGTGGCCGAAGCGGTACGGCAAGTGCGGGGCAGCGCGGTCAACCAGGTGGATGACGTGCACAACGTGCTGGTCACCGCCGGTACGGGCGTGCCCACCAGCGGTTTGATTCTCGGCGCAGCCTAAGGAGTTATTTATGTTCGTCGACCTCACGCCCGAACAACATGCCCTGCGCCATACCGTGCGCGACTACTTTCAACAGCTGATGACCCCGGCCTTGCGCGAACAATTGCGCGGCAAGGAAGGGGGCCAGCTGTACCGCGACACCATCCGCCAGATGGGGCGCGATGGCTGGCTGGCGGTGGGCTGGCCCAAGGAACACGGCGGTCAGGGGTATGGCCCGACCGAGCAGTTCATCTTTTTCGAAGAAGCCAACATCGCCGGGGCGCCGCTGCCTTTCGTGACCATCAGCACCGTGGGCCCGGCGTTAATGGCGTACGGCACCGAGGCGCAGAAAGCCAAATTTTTGCCGGGCATCGCGGCCGGGGAAATCATCTTCGCCATCGGTTATTCCGAGCCTGAGGCCGGCAGCGACCTGGCGATGCTCAAAACCTCGGCGCGCCGGGAGGACGATCACTTCGTGGTCAATGGCAACAAGCTCTGGACCTCGGGCGCGGAGTCGGCGGATTACATCTGGCTGGCCGCGCGTACCGACCCTGAGCGGCCACGGCACAAGGGCGTGTCGATCCTGATCCTCGACACCCGCGCCGAGGGTTTTTCGACCACGGTCATCCCGACCACCAGCAACCCGACGGCCGCGACCTACTACGACAACGTGCGCGTGCCGCAGGACATGTTGGTGGGCGAGTTGCACGGCGGCTGGAAGCTCATCACGGCCCAACTCAACCACGAGCGGCTCGGCCTTGGCGCGTGGTCGGACAAGGTCGTGGGCCTGTTCCGACGTGTCTGGGCGTGGGCGCGCCAGCCGGATGAAAACGGCGTGCGGGCCGTCGATACCGCGTGGGTGCGGGCCGGGCTGGCCGAGTGCTATGCACGGCTGGAAGCCATGCGCCTGATTAACCTGCGCATCGCTGCCGATCTGGAGCGTGAGCGCATGGATGTGGCGCTGGCGTCCACCACCAAGGTGTACGGCTCGGAGTCGGGGATCGAGATTCTGCGCGTGCTGAGCACCATCGTCGGTGCCAGTGGGCTGGTGCGCAGCGGTTCGGCGGCTGCCGTGTTGCACGGCGACCTGGAGTACGAAGTGCGCGCCTCAGTGACCCTGACCTTTGGCGGCGGCACCAATGAAATCCAGCGCGAGCTGATTGCCCAGTTCGGCCTGGGCATGCCACGCACGCAGCGTTAACCCGTTTCACAGCCTGCCTTCGCGCCAGCCGCGACGCGCTGTCAGGGGGCCAGGCTGTGCAAGGGCTGTTCGTTTCCCAGGATCAACAGGTGAATCACATGAGCGCGATTGAGCAGTTCAGAGAACAAACCCGAAGGTGGCTTGAGGTCAATTGCCCGCCCTCCCAGCGCAAAGCGATCCCGGAAGGGGAACTGGTATGGGGCGGCCGGGAGGTGGCGTTTCCCGGTGATGACGCCCGGGTCTGGTTTGAGCGCATGCGCGACAAAGGCTGGTTTTGCCCCGACTGGCCGGTTGAATACGGCGGCGGTGGCTTGAGCCCGGAATACAACGCAGTGCTGGAGAGTGAACTGCGCCGCCTCAAATGCCGCCCGCCACAGATCAACCTCGGCATCTGGATGCTGGGCCCGGTGCTGTTGGAGTTCGGCACCGAAGAACAGAAAAAAGCGCTGTTGACCCCCATGACCCGGGGCGAAGTGCGTTGGTGTCAGGGGTTTTCCGAACCCAATGCGGGGTCGGACCTGGCCAGCCTGAAAACCTCGGCGCGGGACGCGGGCGACCATTTTGTGGTGGACGGCAGCAAGATCTGGACTTCCTACGGCGACAAGTCGGACTGGATGTACGCGTTGGTGCGCACCGATCCTGCGGCGAGCAAACACACGGGCATCAGCCTGATCGTGCTCGACATGCAAAGCCCTGGGGTGAGCGTCGCACCGATTGATTTGATCAGCGGCAAATCCGCCTTCTGCCAAGTGTTTTTCGACGGCGTAAAAGTGCCGAAAAGCCAACTGATCGGCCCGCTTAATGGCGGCTGGAATCTGGCCAAGCGCCTGTTGCAACACGAACGTAAAGCCATGTCCAAGTTCGGCGAGTTCAGTTTGCCGACGCATTTTCATCTGTTGCCGCTGGTGCACGAATACCTGCCCGACGCCCAAGGCCTGGGTGAACAGGCGCTGGTGGCGCGCGCGGTCGCGTGCGCCATGAATGAGCAGGCTTACACCCTGACCGTGCAGCGCATGGGCGAAGAAGCCCGGGCCGGGCAAGACGTCAGCGGTTTGATGTCGATCATGAAGCTGGTGCACACCGAACAGGAACGCGACAAGTTCGAGGTGCTGCTGGATGTGATGGGCTATCAGGCGCTGGGTTGGGACGCGACGGCGTTCAGTGCGCAGCAACAGGCCATCACTCGCGGCTGGTTGAACAGTTTCGCCCTGACCATCTCGGGCGGCGCCTCGGAAATCCAGCTCAATGTCATCGCCAAGCGGGTCCTCGGCCTGCCTGACGTGAAGTAAGGAACCCACCATGACTCTGCTTTATAGCGAAGAACAACGGCTACTGGCCGACAGCGCCCGCGAGTTTCTGGCGGCGCGCAGCCCGGTGTCACTGCAACGCGCCCTGCGTGATGAGCACCGTGCCTGCGGGTTCGATACTCAGTTGTGGCAAGACGCGGTGGCGCTGGGCTGGAGTGCGATTCCGTTTCCGGAAAACCTCGGCGGGCTGGATTTTGGCTGCATGGGGCTGGGGCCGATTTTCGAATCCATCGGCCATAACCTCAGCGCCTCGCCCTTGTTGTCCAGCGTGGTGCTCAGCGGCTCGTTGCTGCACCTGCTGGGCAGCCCGCAGCAGCAGGACGGCTGGCTGTCGTCGGTCATCAGTGGCGAGCTGCGTCTGGCCCTGGCCCTGGACGAGCGCCCGCGGCACAGCCCGCAGAGCGTGAATGTGAGCGCGCGGCCCGAGGGCGACGGTTACGTGCTCAACGGCCATAAGTACTTTGTCATCGACGGAGTGGGGGCTGATGCCTATCTGGTGGTGGCGCGTACCGCCGAAGAGGCCACCGCCGAACAGGGCATCAGCCTGTTTCTGGTGCCCGCCGATGCGCCGGGCGTGACGGTCAGCGCCTTGCCGCTGATTGACTCGCGCAACCATGCGCAAGTGCGTCTGGACCAAGTGCGCCTGGGCGCGCAAGCGTTGCTGGGGGAGGCTGGGGCTGCCGGGCCCGTGCTCACCCGCGTGCTTGACCGTGGCCGGGTGTGCCTGGCGGCGGAACTGCTGGGCATGGCGGAAAAGCTCTTCGAGATGACCCTCGACTACCTCAAGACCCGTGTCCAGTTCGATGTGGCGATCGGTTCGTTCCAGTCGCTGCAACATCGCGCGGCGCAGTTATATGTCGAACTGTCACTGGCGCGCAGCGCGGTCATGGCCGGGCTCGCCGCGCTGGACGATGCGTCCATGACGGGGGTGGAGCGTCAGCGGCTGGCAAGCCTGGCCAAATGGAAAGCCGGCTCCATGGCCGTTCGCGTGGCCAATGAAGCGGTGCAGATGCACGGTGGCATCGGGGTGACCGATGAGCTGGATGTGGGGCTGTTTCTGAAACGCATCCGCGTGGCCCAGGCCTGTCTGGGGGATGCCGACTTCCACTGCGAGCGCTACGCCGCGCTGGAATCCGCGCCCGCCTGAGTCAGCCATAGGCGGTTAACGTCTGGAGAATAACAAGATGAAACTTGAGCAATGGCAGGGCGCCTGGCAGCAATTAATCGGCCCGGGCTCGCCCTATGAAGTGCTGGAAACCCCGGGCAGCGGTCACAAGTATTTTCGCCACACCGCCGCCAACGTGTGGGCGGCCATCGACAGCGGGCGGGTACACGGGGACCGCGAATTTTTGGTGTGGGAACAGCAGCGGCTGACCTTCAGCCAGTTTTTCGATCAGGTGGACCGTCTGGCCGGGCAACTGGTGCAGCGTTTTGGTGTGCGCCCAGGCGATCGGGTGGCCATCGCCATGCGCAATCAACCGGCCTGGCTGGTGGCGTTTGCCGCTATCCAGCGTTGCGGTGCGGTGTGTGTGCCGCTCAATAGCTGGGGCCTGCGCGATGAGCTGTTTCATGGCCTGCAAGACAGCAACGCTCAGGTGTGGGTGTGTGATGCACCACGGTTGCAGTTGCTGGCCGACGACCTGAGCGCACAGAGGCTCGCAACGCTGGTGGTGGGCATGTCTGCGGGCTCGCCACTGCAAGCGCATTGCCACCGCTTCGACGACCTGCTCGCTGAACCGCTCGTGAGCGTCCCGCCAGCAAGGGTCGGGGCCGATGATCCGGCGCTGATTCTCTACACCTCGGGCACCACCAGTCTGGCCAAAGGCGTGCTCTCGACCCACCGCGCAGTGTGTCAGGCGCTGGTGGCGCTGGAGTTTCAGGGCGCGTTTTGCGCGGTGAGTTCCCCCGAGCGCATCAGCGTGGTCATCAACAGCGGCTATGCGCCCACCACGTTGATGGCGGTGCCGCTGTTTCATGTCAGCGGGTTGCATGCGCAATTCCTCTTGGCCTTGCGCAGCGGTCGGCGGCTGTTGCTGATGTACAAGTGGGACGTGGAAACCGCCCTCGATCTGATTCGCGATGAGCAATGCACCCAGTTCAACGGTGCCCCGGTGATGATGCAGCAACTGCTGACATCACCGCGCTTCGGCACTGCCGATACCCGCAGCCTGTTTGGCCTCGGTCTGGGCGGGGCGGCCCCGTCCAGCAGCCTGCTGGCGCATTTGACCCAGCGTAAACCCGAGGCCGTGGGCGGCAGCGGCTATGGCCTGACGGAAAGCAATGGCATCGGCGCGGCGATTGGGGGCGATCAGTTCGTCTATAAACCGGCCGCCGCCGGTTGGCCGCTGCCCATCGTGGATGTGCGCATCGGCGACAGCCCCGACCAACCCGTGCCGACGGGCGTCAGCGGGGTGATCTGGCTGCGCTCGCCGACGTTGATGAGTGGCTACTGGAACCAGCCCGAGGCCAGCGCGCAGACCCTGCAAAACGGCTGGCTGGACACCGGCGACATCGGCAGGCTGGATGAGGAAGGCTTCCTCTACATCACCGACCGCGCCAAAGACCTGATCAATCGCGGCGGCGAAAAAATTTCAGCGGCGGAAGTGGAGTCATGCGCCTGCGAAATGCCCGGCGTGATCGAAGCGGCGGCGTTGGCCATGCCCGATGACGACCTGGGTGAAGTGGTGCTGCTGGTTGTGCGCGCCGAGGCGGGCAGAGCCCCGGATAGCGAGGCACTCAAGGCCTTCATGGCAGCGCGGCTGGCCAGTTACAAAGTGCCGGCGCGGGTTCACGTGCAGCACACCCCGTTTGAACGCAACGCGTCGGGCAAAACCCTAAAGGGCGTGCTCAAGACGCAGCTGCTCAGCGCCTGATTAGTCTTAGTGGACGATGTGTCCGGCTGCAGATGGCGAAGAATGGCACCACACCCCCAGCAAGCTTTACTCGCGTAGGAGGCAATACATGAAAATAACAAGAACAGGCGTCATGCTCGCAGCCACCCTGATCGTCAACGGACTGGCGATCAGTGCCGCACTGGCCCAGGTGTCCCCCGAAGAAGCGGCCAAACTGGGCAAGGAGCTGACCTGTGTCGGCGCCGAAAAGGCCGGTAACGCCGCGGGGACCATCCCGCCCTACACCGGCAAGTACCTGGGGGAGGTGCCCGGTTGGAACCACGTCAAATTCTCCGGCGACCACCCGGTCGACCCTTACGCTGACGAAAAACCGATTCTGGTGATCACCGCGCAGAATATGGCGCAGTACGCCGACCAACTGTCCGAAGGCCAGAAAGCGCTGCTCAAGCGCTACCCGACCACCTACAAGATGAACATCTACCCCGGCCACCGCGATTTCCGTTACCCCGACTACGTGTGCCGCCGCGCCATGAGCAACGCCTTGAATGCCAAGCTGGTGGATGACGGCATGGGCATCGAAGGGCTGGGGCAAGTCCCGTTCCCGATTCCCAAGAGCGGCATGGAGCTGTTGTGGAATCACCAATTGCCGGCTCGCGCCTGGACAGAAGACAAAACCAGTGACCTGGCCTCGGTGTTGCCCAACGGCAGCATTGGCTGGGGCCGTGCCTACGGCAAGGGGCTGTCGCCCGCCAACTCACCGACCGTGGAACCGCGCACCGAAGACAAACTGCAGTCCTATACCAACAACACCACCCTCAAGCCTGCACGGGACAATGGAGTGATCAACATTGCCCACGAGCCCTACAACTTCAAGACCGACCCGCGTCAGGCCTGGACCTACAGCCCTTCGACCCGCCGCGTGCGCCAGTTGCCGGGGTATGGCTATGACCAGCCGATGATTGGCACCAACGGCACCATGACGGTGGACGAAGATCGCCTGTACAACGGCTCGCCGGAGCGTTTCACCTGGAAACTGGTCGGCAAGCGCGAGATGTACATCCCGGCCAATGCCTACAAGGCCAACGCGGGCACGGCCAAATACGCCGACTTGCTGACCGTCAATCACCCGAACCCGGATTACATGCGCTATGAGTTGCGGCGTGTGTGGGTGCTCGAAGCCGATTTGAAGGAAGGCTACCGTCACGTCTATGGCAAGCGCGTGCTGTTCATTGACGAGGACACCTGGCATTCGGTGATGGCCGATAACTACGATGCCCGCGGGCAGCTGTGGAAGCACGCCATGATCAATTACTACTACCACCCGGACATGAGCGCGTGGCAGGCAGGTTCGCAGTTCTTCATGGACTTGAACTCGGGCCAGTACACCGGTTACGGCATGACGAACGAGACCAAAAAAGGGGCGGTTCTGAACGAAGGCAAATTCACCGCCGATCAGTACACCGCTGATGCGGCGCGGGCCATGGGCCGTTAATAAACCGCTGTACAACGACGCGCCGCCTGCCCCGATGATGCCCCTGTTACAGGGCATCGCCGGGGCAGGCGGCGCGTTTTTTTATCTGAAGTCCGCGTAAGGAATCAGCGGTTCCACCGGAAGTGGTAGGTTGCCTTGCCACGGGTCGAAGGTATAACGCAGGTACATCAATGCGCGGCTCGGCGCGTAATCGTCGCTGTGCTGGTAAAGCACGCCTGCCCCCAACACCAGGTTGTCACTCAACCGGCGCTCCACCAGCCCCTGCACCTTGTAGCCGATCCCGTTGCTGGTACTGGACGCTGTTTTGCCCAGTGGCTCGGCCAGTTCATAGCCCGCCTGATCCAGCGCACTCAACAGTTTGGAGTTCAAACCGTTGAGCGGGTAAAGGTCATTACCGTCGGTCTTGGAGTGCGACCAACTGACCGAGGTTTCCAGCGACACCGACCAGTTCGCGGTGCGGAAGGCATAGTTGAGCGGCACGCCAATCGAGTAGTACTGCTGCGGGCTGTAATACCCGCCCTGACCCAGGGTGTATTCGCTCAAATCCTGATCGTAACTCCAGTACATCAGGGTCAGGCCGGTGCGCATGCGTTCATCGGCGCTGTCACGCAACCGGTAGTAATAACCGGCCATGGCGGTGCTTTTGTGGTTGTCGGCCACGTTTTTGCCGCGCAACCAGTGTTGCCCCAGGCTGGCCCAGACCCCGTCCACGCCGCCTTCATCGTGGCTGAGCCCCAGTGTTACGCCGTTGGAGGTCACGCCACCCCAGGTCACGCCGGTGTTGCGGTCGGTCGCGCCGCTGTAGGACAGAATCGAGTTGCTCAGGGGCCGACGCGAACCGGTCAGCGTATAGCCCACCTGTCCAATCTTGTTGCTGTACGACACGCCGCCCAGCCAGTTGGGCACTTTGAAGGTGTCCGGCGTGCGGCCCACGTCAATTTCCCAGGTTTCATTTTTCCAGCCGGTGGCCAGCGTCGTTCCGCGCGCCGATTGCGAGTGGTTTTCGCAACCCGAGAACACAGGTTCAGAAGTGCCTTTGGCGACCACGCCGACGGAGCAGGTGCCGTAGTCTTCACGCACCAGACCGTCATCATCGGTCGTGAACTTGCCTGCATCCATGTCCAGTTGCTCGGCCCGCAGCCAACCCGTGCCATCCACCACCGGCAAATCGAGTTGCAGGATGGTGGTTTGGGTGTCGGTATCGGACGTGCCTTTGGAGGCATTGTCGGAGCGCCAGCCGTAATCGGTGTACAGGTGCACGGTCGGGTTCTGGCGTTGGTAAAGCTCATCGACGTCACTGCGCAGGCTGCTGGGCAGCCATTCGTCATTGTCCTTGGCCCGACTGGCCAGGGTCATGGCGCGGTCGTCGCGGGGGCTGGCTTGCTCGGGGGTTATTAACCCGGCGCCCGCCATGCCTTTGGCGTAGTAGTCCAGGGCCTGTTGTGGCTCTTTCGTCGAGATCAGGCGCGCCGCGTCGCGGTAGACCACGGGCTCTGCCTGCGGATTTTTGAGCAGCTCGGTGAACAGGGCGCTGGCTTTTTCCGGCTCGCCCACTTGCGACCAGGCATTGGCCAGGCGCCGTTGCTCGGACGCACTCAGCTCGGTGCCCGCGACCGGTTTGAATTGGGTCAGTTGCTGGCGCGCCGCTGGCAGCTGACCGGCACTGATCAGTGATTCGATTTGGCCCAAGCGTGCGCTTGCATTGTCCGGGTCCTGTTGCAGCACCTGGTTGTAGAGAGTGCCGGCCTGGTTGTAGTCGCCACGCTCGCTGGCCCAACGCGCCACGGTCAGCAGGTCGTCGGTATCAGGCTGTTGCATCAGCAGCGCGATGGCTTCAGGTTCCTGACCTGCGTCGCGCAGGCTCTGCGCGCGGGCCACCAACAGGTTGCGTTGCAGCCGGGTGCCCAGTTCGCGCATCGGATCACTCCAGCGCTCGCGCGGCAGCTGTTCCAGCACCTTCAGTGCGCTGGCATCACGGTCTGTGCTCGACAGGTACAACCCATAGGCATACAACGCTTCGGGGTTTTGCCCCTGGCGGCGCATCAGTTGCTTGAAGCTGTCGTCCGCCGCACCGGGCTGGTTGATCTCCCGTTGCGCGTTGGCCAGCCGGTAGGTGAGCCACGGCTCGTCCGGGGTCAGGGTGCGGATTTTGCTCAAGAGGGCCACCACGCTCGGCCAGTCTTGGCGGGCAGTGGCCGCATCGGCTTGCTGGTTCAGCTCATCGAGCTCAAAGCCGCGACGCAACCCGGCGAATTCCTGCTGGCTGGAGGCGGGCAAGCTGTTGAGAAAGGCCTTGGCCTTGTCCGGGGATTGCGCGCTGTACAACCGCACCAGCGCCCGAATGGCGCTGCCGTTACCGGGCTCAAGTTTGCGCGCTTGGAGCAGCAGCGCTTCAGCCTGAATGTCATTGAGCTCACCACGGGCGACCGCGGCCAGCCCGATCAAGGCATCGGCATCCCGGGGTCTGGCTTTACGCGCTTGTTCAAATGCGCGGCGCGCGGAGGGGTAGTCTTTGCGATCCAGCGCCTTGTCGCCCTGACTGAGCAGCATCAAATAGTGGCTGGCGTCCATCAGGTCTTGCCACTGGCTCATGTATGACGTGTCTTGCTCTTTGCTGCGCGCTTTGACGAAGGTGGCATTGGCCTCTTCGTAACGGCTCTGGCGCAGCAGCGCCAAGCCCAGCGCGCCATACAGGCTAGGATCTTCGGGGTAACGGCTGATGGCCCTGCGCAACAAGCCTTCTGCCACCACCGGTGAACGCTGTTGTTCGATCATCTGCTTGCCTTGCGCACCCGCCACCCAGGCCGGGTCGGCCAACAGACGTTGTTGCGTGAGCAAGAGGTTGTTGGCTGCCACGGCATTCGGTGAAGCCGGGTAGCGCTTCACAAATGCTTGCCAGGCCTGCACGGTTTTGCTTTCGACCGGCAAGCTTTTCAGGTACTCGAACTCGCGGTCCGCTGCCGCATTGCTGGCTTGCGGGTCGCTGGCGAGTTGATTGAGCACCGCCAGGGCTTCGGCGGGACGGTTTTCCCTGAACAGCAGATCAACCAGGGTCTGGCGCAGACCGGCGTTACCGGGGTACTGGCTGTCCAGGGTGCGCAGTTGGTCAATCACCTTGGGCCGCTGGCCGGGGATATTGCTGCGAATGCGCAGGTATTCGAGCGCGGTGGCGAAATCCGGGGGCGCATCGCCAAACAGGCGTTCAAACACCGCGCTGGACTCTTCAGGACGTCCGGCAGCCGCCAGCAAGCGCGCTTCTTGCAGCGCCTTCTGGTTCTGCGGGTCTTGCAGCTTCATCAGGCTTTGCGCTTGTCGCAGGGCGGCGGAGTCGGGCGCGACCTGTTGCAGGTGCGCGAGCCGCTCACGCGCCACGTCCGGTTTTTTCTCCAGCAGCGCCTGACGAATCGACGCCACCAATGCCTGCGGGTTATCCGGGGCAATCAGCTCCAGACGCGCCAAAGAATCACGTACCAGGTCTTCGCGGTACATGGCTTCGCCGATGCGCACTTGTTCCAGCAACCATTGCTGCTGGTCCTGAACGCTGGTGGGTTGCGCCATGACGGCGGTGGACAGGCCACTGAGCAAAAATGCCCATGTTTTTATTGTTCGCATGCGTCAGTCCAGGCCGGTAATAACTGTCCGTGTTTGTCGAAGCGGTAGCGCTGTTCATCCCAACCCTGGCCAAACAAGGCCAGTGACTGGTTGTAATACGCATCGGCGGCAAGGGGCTCCTGCTGCAAACGCTGTTTTTGTACCGCGTAGGCAGGGGAATCAGCGCTGGCCAGCAACGGCAGCAGTGCAGCGGAAAACCCCGCAGGCCCTTTACCGGTGTATTTGCCGGTCACGGCATCCACTGATTCGGGAGGATAGCCCAGGGTTTGGGTGAGCGTGACCATGGGCGCGAAATGTTGCTGCAAGGTCTGGCGCCCGGGGGCATCGTCGGCCAGCATGCCGACCCACAGGTACACCCGTATCGCGTCGTAGTCACCGGCGCTGCCGTTTTGTGGGTCCGGTGCCCAGCCACTGGCGGCCTTCCAGACCAGCCAGTCAGGGGCGAACCCCTTGGGGGAGCCCTCAACCAGTAAACGCTGCTGATTGGTGGCCAACTCGGCCCACACCGGCGACAGCTGAGCAAACCGCGCCATCAACTGCGGCGGCGTGTAACTGGGGTTGAGCCGCCAGCCATCAGGGGTATCGAATCCCACGTCGCCGGGCAACATCATCAGCCCCAGCTTGGGCAGCTTGCGTACGGTTTGTGCGGCACTGCGCCAGAGCATGTTTTGCCCCAGCGCGCTGTAGGCCGGTTCATTCCACAGGCGACCGGCTTCAAGCAGGGTGTAGGCGATCCACAGGTCCGAGTCGGTGGCGTTGTTGCTGTCCAGCACTTGCCACTTGCCCGCCTTCGAGCGCCCCCATAACCAGGCGGGCAGGTTGGCTTGCAGGTCGCCCGCGGCCAGGTTGTTGCGGGTCCAGTCGAGGATGCGCTCAAAGGAGGGTTTGTCGTTGGCCAACAGGGCGAAAAACAACCCGTAACTTTGCCCCTCCGAGGTGGTGATCAGTTTCTTGGACGAGCGATCGATGATGCGCCCGTCCGCGCTCATCATCGCCGCCTTGTAACTGTCCCAGGCGGGCCAGGCACAGCTGGCCGCGCTCGCTGCAGCGGGCAATCCGAGGGACAAGGTCATGACCACAGCCGCCAGTGCTTTCATGCCTTATTCATCCTTGTGCAGGCGACGATCCGCTGCCCAGCGCAAGGCACGCCACAGCAGGAACGCGGTCAGCAGGATGCTGATGACGGCCAGCGCGGCCAGCAACACGGGGTGTTCGGACAGCTGATACCACAGCAACAGCCACCACGGCAGGCTGCCGACGTAATAGGTGTCACCCACCAACTGGCTGTAAACGCCGCTGTTGCGGATCAGCGCGACGGAACCGGCGACCGCGTTGAGCTTGCCTGAATCGCCCAGGGTTTCACGGATCAGGCTGTAATCGGCGTCGTCATTGCCCAGCAGCGCCACGATGCTGCGCTGGTTATGGTGCGGTGACTGCATGCCCATGATGGCGGCGATCGGCGCCTGGGCGCTGACTTCAACGCGATTGGCCGGCTGGTTGTTGTCGACATCGTTGGGGCCACGGCGGTTGCTTTCCTTGATGCCGCTGTTGTTGTAAGGCTGCACCAGCATGTCGTGCTGGCGTTGCAACAGCAGGTTCATATCAGGGTTGTCGCGCAGATCGGGTGCCAATTGGCCCAGCAGTAACAGGTCGGCGTCTTCTTTTGAAGCGCTGTTCCAGTCATCACTCAAGCGCAGGGCAAACGCCGGGTAGCCCGTGCGCGCCGAAATGCTTGCCACCGATTCGAGCAGGGTGCTGACCAGGGTCGGGGTGGTTTGCTTGGGGATCACGACGATCGACTCGGACATGTCGGCCATGCGGCTGAACGGGAAGCCGCTGCGCGCGAATGCCTTGAGGTCCGGCATGTTGATGTAGTGGTGGTAGCCGGACAGGTCGATGGTGGAGTCTTCGTCAATGATCGCCTGGGTGTCGGCGGGCAAGATCGTCTGGCAACGGTCACGCTGGGCGCTGCCGACGGTGCTGGCGAAGTTGAAATCGAAACGCAGGCGGTTGCGGTCACCGATTTTCAATGAAGGCACAATCAGCTTGTCAGTGGCGTTGGCCGAGTCGTTGGCCAGCACCGCCAGGCGCAGTTCTTCCAGGCTGCTGGTGCCTTTGGCCAGCAACGGCAGGCTGGTGATGAACTGATCATTGAGGCTGATGTTCAGGCGCGAATCATCGTTGGCCGACGGCGCGGTGTAGCGGTATTGCGTGCGCAGCGGGATGCCCTGGTTACGCCACACGAACAGGTCCGGTGGCAGGTTCACGTCCAGGGTGATGGGGCGCGGTTGCAGGCCACTGACTTGCAGCTGTTGAGGGTAGGTAATCAGTTCGGCGAAACGCACCGGGCGGTCGGTGCGCATCCAGGCCGGGGCATCGTACGGTTTGCGCGGTTGCAGCGTCTGGACCTTGTCGATGGTCGCCCGTTGCCCGCGCAGCAGTTGCCCGCCCAGTGCCAAGGCCTTGGCCGCGGTGGCGAGGTCTTCTTCGTTGCGGCCCATGACCAGCAGGATTTTGCTGTAAGGCGCGTCCGGGTGGTCGATCAGTTGCACCACGGGTGCTTGCACCGCCGGGTATTTCTCCAGATCGCTGAGGAACGCCGGGCGGTGATCGTTGGTGGCGAACACGATGGACGGTTGAGTGGCTTCCTTGCTCTGCACGCTGGGCAGGGTGTTGAACAACACCGGGAATTCGGCGCCGCGCCAGTTGGACTGGCTGCCGAAGTAGGAGGCCAAAATGGCGGCGGCCTTTTGCTCACCGAGGGTCGGGTTGTCGGCAAACACGAACGGCAACACCAGTTTGTTGGAGTTACGCGGGTCAAAAAACGGCAGCGGGAAGAACGCCAGGTCGTTTTTCAGGCTCAGTGCCTGCTCTTGCAGCGTGATCTCGCTGGCCCGGCTGATGTTGATCCACAGCGTGTTGTTGGCCGGGTCTTCACAGATGTCGGTGTAGTGCCCCACGAACTCCAGGCGCAGGCGGTTGAAGTCGGCAATCAGGCGCGGGTCCAGGGCGACTTGCTGGGTGGTTTGACGCCCAAGCTGGTCTTTTTCGATGGGCACAACGCCCGCCAGCACATCGTTGAGGTAGATCCGCAAATGGGAAACGGTCGGGATCAACGACGGTGAAGGCGTGTATTGCAGTTGCAGGCGCGCATCCGTGGCGATCCGGTCGCGGCGCAGGCTGAACTCCACCTGCTCGGAGCTGTTGATCCCCAGCAGCAACGTGTCACTGGCGCGGCCCAGTTGCTCGAACGAGCGCGTGACCGTCCAGCTCGGCAGGGTCTGCGTTGCCGGGTCGCTGGTTTGCACCACGGCCGAAGGGGCGGCAGGGGGCGTGGGCAAGGCCAATTGGGCGGCGACCAGCTGTGAAGTGAATGTCATCAGCGCGAGGCTGGCCAACAGATTCTTTTTGGATAGACGACTCATGATGTACTCACTGGCCGGGAGTTAAGAGGGGTGGTTGCTTTGGGCATGCGCGGCAAAAAGCTGCCCAGCCACTGAAGAATTCGCATGAACGGTCGTGCAATGTGACGTACCCACGCCGGCAGGTATTCGTAAAGGCGGTAATAGCCTTTCACGCCGAGGGTCAGAATCTCTCGCAGGCTCTGCACTGGCCGGTCAGCTTCGAATTCGCTGTTGTGATCAAGCCAGGCGTCTGCCCGGCCGAAGGTGCATTGCACAAATTCCACCCGTTGCTGGGGCGTCAGGGTGGCAAGGCTCAAGCCCATGAACAGTCCGCTGGAGCGGGTCAGGCTGGCGGGGAACATGAATTCCCGGTTGCCGCGCTGCACGATCAGCGACACCGGCGTGCCCACCGGCAATTGCAGCGGGTCGTTGAGTTGCAACCCGGCGCCGCCATCGGAGTAATCCACCAATTGGCAGGGGTAGCTGTGACCGTCGTTCAACTGGATAGCGCCCGGCAAACGGGTCTGTACCCGGTGGGTCTGGCGCACCTGGCGCACTTCAGCGGCCACGGCCACGGCGGCCCCGATGATCAACAGGTTATAAATCACCCACAGCACACTGACGATGATGGTGAGGATTTCGTCCTTGGGCCCGGTGAACAGCCGCCACACCGCAAACCCCAGGCCCAGGATGTTCAGGGCCGAGAGCACCAGATAAGGCCGCGCGGTGTGCCAGTCGAACTGGTTTTCTTCCATGATCCCGCCCTTGGCCGTGACGTTGAACTTGCCCCGTGACGGGCTGAACAGGGCGACGGTGGTCGGGCGCGCGATGTACCAGGCCAATACCGTTTCGTAGACCTCGCCCCAGAAGGTTTGGCGATAGGCGCCTTGCATCCGTGAGTTGGTCAGGCTGGCGTGAATCATGTGCGGCAACACGTACAGCAAGATCATCAACGCCGGGGCATAGATGATGTAGGCGTGCAGCAACAGAAACGCCAGCGGCGCGGTCAGGAACACCAGCCGTGGCAGCCCCAACAAAAAGTGCATCATGGCGTTGGCATAGCAGATGCGCTGGAACAGGCTCAAGCCCTTACCCAACAGCGGGTTGTCGGTGCGGAAGATCTGCACCATGCCACGCGCCCAGCGAATGCGCTGGCCGATATGCGCCGACAGGCTTTCTGTGGCCAGACCGGCCGCTTGCGGGATGCGCAAGTAGGCCGAGTTCCAGCCCCTGCGGTGCAGGCGCAGCGCCGTGTGGGCGTCTTCGGTCACGGTTTCGACGGCAAAACCGCCGATTTCTTCGAGCGCCGAACGCCGCAAAATCGCACAGGAGCCGCAGAAGAACGCTGCGTTCCACATGTCGTTGCCGTCCTGAATCAACCCGTAAAACAACTCCCCTTCATTGGGACGGTTGCGGAAGGTGCCGAGGTTGCGCTCGAACGGGTCTGGCGACAGGAAGTGGTGCGGGGTCTGGACCAGCGCCAGTTTGGGGTCGGCCAGAAACCAACCGACCGTCAATTGCATGAAGGAGCGCGCAGGCATGTGGTCACAGTCAAAAATCGCTACCAGTTCGCCATCGGTCAGCGTCAGCGCATGGTTCAAGTTACCGGCTTTGGCGTGGCGATTGTCGGCGCGGGCGATGTAGTGGATGCCCACTTCTTCGGCAAACGCTTTGAATTCGGGCCGATTGCCGTCGTCGAGCAGATGAATGCGCAGTTTGTCCCGGGGCCAGTCGATGCCCATGGCCGCGTACACCGTGCCTCGGGTGATCGACAGTTCTTCGTTGTAGGTCGGGATCATCAGATCCACTACCGGCCACTCGCGGGTGTCCGCTGGCAGCGGCGCGGGCTTGCGGTTGAGCGGCCAGGACGTTTGCACATAGCCCAGGATCAAAATCAGCCACGTGTAGGTTTCAGCCGCCAGCAAGATCAGGCCGCAGGTCAAGTCCAGCCCATCGTTCCAGTTCAGGGTGGAGGTGTAGCGCCACCACAGGTAACGGCAGGAAACGATGATCGACAGCACGATCAGCAGTAGGGTCGGAAAGCGTCCCGGCATCCGCCGCACCAGCATGGCGATGCCCCACAGCAGGATGACGAACACCAGTTGGGCCAGGTAATCGAACGGCTCGGTCACGCAGATCAGAATCAGCACCGAGGCCACGATACCGATAGCGATGTACAGCACCTTGCGGGTATTCCAGCGCATGGCGCCCCATTTGCGCGACCCTTCATCCAGCTGGGGGCTGAAGGTCGTGGGCAGGCGCGCAAACGCATCGGACAGAGCGTTCCACGGCCGTTGCACAACCCTGAGCAGGTTGAAAAGGCGCGTCCTGAAGCGACGTCGCGCGCGCTGACGGCGCACATGGTTTTCGTCAATCGGGCGTACGAACAGCAGCCACACGGTTTGAATCGCATACCGCAACGGATCGCCGATGGACGGGCGCTTGTTGGCCAGGTGCGGGTACAAGCGTTTGTGCTGAGCCTGCAAGGTTTGCCAGTTGGGTGATTCCAGGCGCAGGAATATCCAGCCCAGCGCTTGCAGCACGGCCAGGAGCAACGCGGTCACACGCGTGCAGTTTTCATCACGGCGCAGGCGTGTATAAGGAAACCATTGACCGATCATTCCAGCCTCCGCCCGCGCACCAGACACCAACTGGCGAAGCTGATGATGTCTTGCGCGATCAAGCTGCCGGGCGCGTAGCGGCCCACCGGTTCACGGCAGGCCAACGCTTCGCCCATGGCTTCATCGCTGTGCAGGTTGATGGGCACCAATGAGGCATGGTGATGGTTTTGCCAGATCAGGGTCAGGTCGCGCTGTAATTGACTGCCAGGGTCAAAGTGGTTGACCAGCAACCACGTGCTGTCCTTGGGGTGGGTGTGCAGCAGCACATGACAGGCGGCATCCGGGTTGAGCACGCTGAATGCAAAATCGCATTGCGGATTGCTGGCGTGCCCCGGCAATCGTTGCGGCAGGTCGAAGAGTACCCAGTCGAAGGCGTCACCCAACGCGGCTTGACGCTGGCGCCACGCCTGTGGGTGTTGCAGCAGCCAGGCCTCCAGCTGAACCTGTTCGGTGGCTGTCACGTGCCCGTAGGGCAACACGCACAGCCCTTCGCTGACTTGCCAGGCAGACGCGTTCCAGGGTTGCTGGTCGAGTGTGGCGCGCGCCCAGCCTTCAGGGGGCGCCAGGTCCAGATTGAAATGCAGCCCGAGGGTGTTTTCCGGGCACATGTCCACCACCAGCACTTTTTGCTCCATGGCATGCAGCGCATAGGCCAGGGCTGCGAGGGTGGCGCTGGTGCCAACGCCGCCGCGTATCCCGCGCAAGCTGGCGGCGATCATGGCGTTTGCTCCACGCGCTTGTGCAGATCGAGCGGCGCAACGCCAGGTTGTGCCTTGCGCTGCGTTTCCAGATGGGCCAGCAATGGCCAGCGCTCCAGCGACTGCATTAACTCCATTTGTGCAGAGACGTCCACATAGCGCAGATCAGGCAAGTCCATCATCGATTTGAGCCGGGCAATGTCATCGGCACGCTCGTTGCGCGCGAGGACGTCGGCACTTATTTGAAACGCTGTGGGTAGGGCAGCCATCCGCCGTTCTCCTTGATACGCACATAGGGCTTGCCGTTGTAATCGAGTACAACTGTCCCCGAGTTTTCAGACACTTTTGCGGTTTGCGGCAAATCGGCCAGTACCTTGGACCAATCGATGCGCTGGCCTTCGCTCAGGGCAGGGTCGGCGTACAGGCGGGCAATGATCTCGGCAATCGCCAGATAACTGCTCGGCTGGGTGACGTGCACCGGCGAGGTCTGGTTATCGTCGCCCATGTTGATCAGCTTGATGCCCACCGGCACGTGGGTGATCGAATCACTGGGGATTTCACGCATGCCGGAGATCTGCATGCGGTCGCCATGCAGGGCGGCACCGTGTTCGGGCACGACCATGACCACCACGCGGCGTCCGCTTTTCTTCAGCTCGTTAATGAAGGCGTCCAGGTCATCGAGCAGTACTTGTGCGCGGCTGCTGTAATCCGCGCGCTGGGTGCCACCATCCGCGGTGACCAGGCGGTTGCCGTCGTGCAAGGTGGTGGTGTTGTAAAACAGCGCGGCGTGGGGCGTGTTTTGCTCCAGTCGGTGTTTCCACCATTTGCTCAGCACATCGCGGTCGCGCCAGATCGGCGAGCCATCGAAGCTCACGTAAGCGCGGGGCACGCCCGGCGAGGCACCCAAGGCAGGCGGGGGTAAATGACCCTGATCGCGGACTTCTTGCAAGAAGCCGTCGAACTCCCCGGTGTGGTTGAGCATCAGCTCATTGGTGAAACCCAGCTTGCGCAGGTCCTCGAAGAGCAGGCACTGGTCGGGTGTGGCTTTATACAGCTGGGTATGGGACACCTGGCCGCAGCTGGCGCGCAGCAAACGAATCGCCGCAGGGCCGCTGTAGGCGGTGGCCGAGTTGAAGTTGTCGAAAATCACGTCCATCTGGTTGAGCAGCGGGTTGTTGCGCATGCCCACTTCATCCAGGTCGTCCCACGCCAGCGAGCAAATGTTCAGCACCAGCAGGTCAAACGGTGGCGGCTCGACAGCAGGCTTGGTGAAGTCGACTTTGCGCTGGGCTTCGGTCTGGTAGAACTTTTCCAGGTAAGCGTTAAGCGTGGCGTCGTCCGGCTCGCTGCTGACCACCGCAGGCGTGGCCACGCCCGGCGAAGCGCTGGCCACTGGTGTGTCAGTGGTTTGCAGGGTTTGCGGCAACAACGCTTGTAGGTTGCCAACACTCAACCAGCACAACCCGAGCAGGGTGAAGGTGGTCAGGCGCAGCCACTGGTTGAGGAAGGCGTAGCCGATGATCAACAGCAACAGCAGGGCGCAGACTTGCCAGTCGATGAAACGCCCGAGCAGTTCGACGATGTAGTCCACCGAGAAATCGAGCACGCCGGGTTGCGCCAGCAAGCGGCTAAAGGGCGGGAACCAGGTGTCCTGATACAGCAACGCCACAGCCACCGGGATGGCGATCAGCGTACGCACCCGACGCAGCAGCGGGTGCGCGAGGGGTATCAGTAACACCAGCGCGAAGATCAGGTTAGGCATCACCTGCAGGTTGAGGTGGCCCGTCCAGGCCAACAGAAACTTGGCCAGGAAATAGAGGTTCCAGAGCCCAAGTCCTTTCCACTTTCCGGAAATACTGGCGGGGGCAGGGGATGACTTAAACAGACTCATCAGGCGCTCTCGATGACGAACGGGCAGGTTCACGGCGTCGTACGCCGCGCGATTTCAGGTAGCGGGGACGCAGGTACTGCTCAAAGTAGATTTTCAGACGCAGCCGAAAGCGCCGCGACAACAGGGTCAGTACCACCGTGACCACACTGGTCAGAAGAATGACTTCCAGTAACTCAAGAAAGGTCATGGCGCAGGCTCGCTCAGGGGCAACGTGATGCGTTGGGCAACCAACGGGGGATGGCTGAGTGCCACCGGCGCCGCCAGCACGGCATGCTCAGTGGGGATCGATAAGCCCTCGGGTAACTCGGCGCTGCGCAGGAAGGGTTCTTCAGGCAAGTCGGTCATGCCGGACAGCACATGCCGCTGATTGAACAAATCCCGCCAGGGCAACCGGCAAATATTGCCCAGCGCCGGGTCCAGCCCATCAGCGCGGCAGGCGAACAGGAACAGGAACAGTTCACCGTTGAGCAGGCAGGCAATGTCACCGAATCGGCGCAGGCACATTTGATTCAAAAAGAGCTCGGGGGCCAGGCCTGGCACCGGCACAAACTTGATCAGTTGATGGGTGACTTCCCCCGAGCTGTCGGTGTAGATCTGCTCCACGGTTTCATAGAACACGCGGGGGCTGACCAAGCCGCGGACCTGTGGCGGACGCTGACGCTCCAGCAACGTTTCGAAGTCACTGTTTTGGCTGTATTGCCAGCGCTGACCCTGAACACTTTCGATCATGCTCAAAAAGCGCGACAGCACGGTGCCTTCCGGCACAATCAAGTTGGCGCCGCAGGCCAACAGCAGGCGCTCGTCGCGATAACGCACAGCCGGTTCCATTTCGCGCACCACGATCTTGAGCTCAGGGCCGCACTTTTCCCGCAGGTCGTGCAGTTGTTGCGCCAGCTCCAGCAGTTGGTGGCTGTTGTCGATCGCCACGATAACGGTGGCGGCACGCGCGGATTGCGCTTCTTCCAGTAAAGCCTGGCGGCTTTCAAACAAATACCAGTGCCTGGACAGCGAGGGTGAACCTTCAAGCACAGCGCGCTCTGCCAGGTAGACATGCTGATCGTCCGCCACGCGAGGCTGGGTATCGACCGTGGTCTGCGGAATCAGCGTGAAGCACTGACTGTCCACGGACAGCTTGAATTCTTGCCCGGCGCTGACCCCTAACTGGTTATGCCAAAAATGCAGTTGATAACGGATTTCTCCGTTGTGCCGATACAGGCGGCTAAGGCCGGACAGGGTTTCGTTGAACTGCAGCAGTTCAGTGTGCAGCGCCAGCGCGTCGCCATGGGTGATGACCAATAACGTGGCCTGACGCTCCATAAGCCAGGCACGCAGGCGCTTGAGCCATTGACCCAGGCGATGAGCAGAGATTTTTTTGCCCCAACTGCTGGCGGGCGCGACCAACACAATCTGGCACGCCGGGCTGATTGCGGCGCGGTTCAAGTCGCGGGTCAAGGTGGCCAGGGCCTGCTCGACCTCGTTTTGCGCAATCTCGAATAACTTGAGTTTGGTCGGGCCGCGGTCAGGCGCGAGATCGCTGATGATGCTTTGCGGGGTATTGGCGCAGGAAATTAACGTCGCAGGGCTTTGAAGCGGGAGTGCCTCGATGAATTGGCGTGTCAGAATTTTAGCGTCAGGTGCCTGATCGACAGTGGCCCAATAGAGCCCGCCTGTACGCAACACTATTTGTTGATCCAGTAAGCCCCGGATGGCCAACGTAATTAGAGCCAAGCGAAACGTCCCCCATGTATACGTACGAATTCAAAGTGCGCACTTTCGTTAAAACAACGGCCTACCCCTCTTACGGAGGATTGACATGCGTGAACACACTTTGGCGTCAAACAAATGGCGTAGCTGTTGTATTTAGCGTAGACGATTATTCGTACACATCCCTGTAATTAATTCGTGCATTAAGGTTCTTAAGACCTTTCAAGCACGCCGGAAAAGTTTGCATCCTATCACCGGGAATTCTGCTTTGCTCATGATTTAAAACAACTTTCGTCAATAAAATGCTGCGCAATGCATTTCAGTCATTAAATTGACATTTGTGCGCTGTATTGAGGCGTCTAGCGCGCCGGGTTGTGTCGCGCAAGGGTTCAAAGCAGGGGGGGAAGCGCCAGCCGATAGGTGGAGGCTGGCGCTGTGTTTCTCCAGCGTGTCAGGTGATTCAATCGTGCGCGTCATGAACCGCCTGCACATTCACAGGATGCGGGTTTGCGCTGCTTCAGGATGAGAAAGCAGGCGTCAGGCGCGCTTGGGCTGCCTGTTCGTAGCTGTAAGCAAGGCCAAGCAAGAGCGCTTCGCTCCAGCGCGGGCCGTAAAAGTACAGCCCTTTGAGCGTGCCCTGAGCGTCAGCGCCTGAAGGCACCGTGATACCGGGGTAGCCCGCAACCGGCACGATGGAGGGCACAAAACCGTCAGCACTGTCCACCAACGCATCCAGTGAATGCTCAGTCAGCAATTGATCTATCTGCGCCTGGCTGCGGCTGTGCAGGTCAGACCACAGGGTGTTGTAGTCATCCTCGTTATACGGTGTGTTGAGGAATGCGGTGATGGTGTCTTGTCCGTAGGCGGGGTTACCGGGTGTCGATTGATTGAACGTGACCAGTTCTTCAAGTGAATGCACGGGCATGCCTTGACGGGAACTGAACCAGTTGGGGGCTTCACGGTTCAAGTCCATGAACAGTAACGCCTGATAGTGCTCCATATAGGCCGACGTCTCGTAGCTGGGCTCTGCCACCGGTACCAGTTCGGCTCCCGCGTCCCTGAGCACTTGCAGGGCGCGTGCAAAGTTGGGGTCTTGGGATGCGTCTGCGCTCACTGGATCGTAACTGGCGGGAAAGCCGATCCGCTTGCCGCGTAACGCGTCGGCACTGAGCCGCGCGGTGTAATCGACGGACTCAGGTACACGCGCGTGTTGCAGGCTATCGGTGGGGTCGTTCCCGGTCATCGCATTGAGTAACAGCGCGGCGTCACGCACCGTGCGGGTGATGGGGCCGGGGGTGTCCTGGTTTTTTGAGACGGTGATGATTCCGCTTCGGCTTAAGAGGCCCAGGCTCGGTTTCAGGCCGACCACGCCATTCATGAACGAGGGGCAATGAATCGAGCCGTTGGTCTCGGTCCCTACGGTCAGCGGAGCGAAGCCCGCCGCGGCTGCGGCCGCTGAGCCGGTGCTTGAGCCGCACGGGTCAGCCGTCAGTTGATGCGGATTTTTGGTTTGTCCGCCCCGTGCGCTCCAGCCGCTGGGTATCGCCGGGTCGCGAAAGCCGGCCCACTCGCTCAGGTTGGTCTTGCCCAAAACAATGGCGCCGGCGTCACGCAAGCGCTGGACGATGAAGGCATCGTCAGCGGCGGGTTGCCCGACCAGTGCCAGCGAACCTGCGCTGGTCTGCATGGAATCGGCCGTCTGAATATTGTCTTTGAGTAGAACCGGGACGCCGTGCAGCGGGCCCCGCACCTGGCCAAGGCTGCGTTCCTGATCCCTTTGAGCGGCAATTGTCAGTGCATCGGGGTTCAGTTCAATAATTGAATTAATGGCGGGGCCGTTTTTATCCAAGCGTTCAATACGATTCAGCAAGTAGTTCACCACAGATACCGATGTAAGCCCTTGCAGTGTGTATTTGTCATTCAATTGGCTAACACTTGCGTACTCTACACCCTCAAGTAGATGCAGTTGCGCCGGATCAATCGGTTCACTATTGATAGTGTTGGGTGTCGAGGAAGCAGAAGTGGCAAATGCGTAGGGATGACTCAGCACACTTAACGCTAAAACCAGTGAAACTTTCAGAGCGGACAATCCTTGTCCTTTTATTGCTTGCATGTCTGACTCTCTTGCAGGTTGTTTGTGATGTAACACGACAAGAATAGTCAGGCTTAACGTGGCAGATAGACGTGATTGCTCAGGATGTATGACTCATTATTGCGCAGTTGCCGCGCATGGCCGACGGATGAGGCTCGCCAGTTTTCTACGTCACCAACGGCGGTGATCTCGCGTGATACCGAGCCTTGGCGGCTGTTTGCCACGGGTCAATAGCATTGATCCCGCGCACGAATGTGTACGCGCGGCTTTCTGAGTGGGCCAGAGCGTGCTATTGCTTAGGGGGCATGACAGCTGAGGTGCAGGGTTACGCCGTGACTCTGCGTTCGCCACCGCAACGTTAATGAGGTGCAGATATGCCGGTAAAACATGATTTGGCTTTGGACTTGGGCATCACCAAGCATGAATTGAACAAGTTGAGTGCCGAGGATCCTCACCTTGCAGCGCTGATCCATAAGTACATTGAAGCGGATCAACACGTGGTTGAAGCCGAAAAAAACGAGGCCATCGGCACTTCCGATGACACGTTAATCCTGCTCAAGGACAAGCGGTTGAAGGTCAAAGATAAAATCGTCATCGAACTGAAGAGGTTGAGCACCGCTCAGCACGCGCAATGAGTGCCCACGGAGCCGATATGTCCAACGCCATCAAAGTGGTTGCCATCCTGTGTGCCAAGCCAGGCAAGGGTGACGCCCTGAAAAAAGCGCTGCTGGCTTGCGTACCGGCGTCACGCAAGGAGCCAGGCTGTCTGTTCTATCACTTGCACGTCGACCGCGCAGATCCGCAACGGTTTGTGTTCATGGAGGGCTGGAAGGATCAGGCTGCAATTGATTTTCACCAAACAACCGATCACTACCAGAAAATGGTCGCTGCTGCGGCCGATTTGGTTGAGCACCGTGAGGTGCTGTATCTGGATGAATTGAGTCAGTGATGCGCTGACGGCGGCCCTGAACAGGCCGCCGTTTTTTTGCTTAAAAACTGGCCGCGTCCAGCTCAAACAACGGTTCGCTGCCCGCGCGAATCGATTGCTCCAGGCTCAGGATGCGTGGCAGCAAGCGGGTGAAGTAAAACCGCGCCGTTGCCAGCTTGGCGGTGTAGAACGGCGGGTCGGCGTCCATGGACGACTGGGCCACGTCGGCCATACGCGCCCACAGCCAGGCGTAGGCCACGTAACCGAACAGGTGCAGATACTCCACCGACGCTGCGCCGATTTCATTAGGGTTACTCGCGGCCCGGGTCAACAGCCAATCAGTTACGTCTTCAAGGCGCTGCACGGCGTCGAGCAGTTCGCGGGCATAGGGCTTACCGGGCAGGCTGGCGAATTGCCGAATCTGACGCGTAAACAACCGCAAGGCTGCGCCGCCGTTGGCAACCACTTTGCGCCCGAGCAAGTCCAGCGCCTGAATGCCGTTGGTGCCCTCATATATTTGTGCAATCCGCACGTCGCGCACTAATTGTTCCTGCCCCCATTCACGGATATACCCGTGCCCACCGAACACTTGCTGCCCGAGTACGCAACTGTCGAGCCCAGTGTCCGTGAAAAAGGCTTTGGCAACTGGGGTGAGCAACGCCACCATTGCGTTGGCTTGCTCCTGTTCCTGCGGGTCGTCCGAAAACTTCGACAGGTCCAGTTGTTGACCGACATAGCTGGCGAATGCCCGGCCGCCTTCGGTCATGGCTTTCATGCTTAGCAGCATGCGGCGCACGTCCGGGTGGACGATGATCGGGTCGGCCACTTTGTCAGGCGCCACTTTGCCCGTGGGGGCGCGACTTTGCAGGCGCTCGCGGGCGTAGGTACGGGCATTCTGATAAGACGTTTCGGCACAGCCGATGCCTTGAATGCCTATCGACAGGCGCTCGTAGTTCATCATGGTGAACATCGCGGCCAGACCTTTGTTGGCTTCCCCGATCAACCAGCCGCAGGCGCCGTCGAAATTCATCACGCAGGTGGCCGAGGCCTTGATGCCCATTTTGTGTTCGATAGAACCGCAGGTCACGGCGTTGGCAGCGCCCAGACTGCCGTCCGCATTGACCCGGCGCTTGGGCACCAGAAACAGCGATATCCCCTTGGGCCCCGGCGGTGCATCCGGCAACTTGGCCAGCACCAGATGAATGATGTTCTCGGTCAGGTCCTGCTCGCCGCCGGTGATGAAGATCTTGCTGCCAGTGATGAGGAAGCTGCCATCGGCCTGCGGCTCGGCGCGGGTGCGGATAATGCCCAGGTCGGTTCCCGCATGGGCTTCGGTCAGGCACATGGAGCCCGCCCAGCGGCCTTCATACATCGGCGGCAGGTAGGTGCTTTTCAGCGCGTGAGTCGCGTGGGCATCAATCGCCAGGCAGGCGCCGGAGCTGAGCGCCGAATACAGCGCAAAGCTGGAGTTGGCCGCATAGAGCATTTCTTCAAATTGCACGGCGAGCATTTTGGGCATGCCCATGCCGCCGAATTCAGGGTTGCCGGACAATCCCACCCAGCCGCCTTCAATGTACGTGGTGTAGGCCGCCTTGAACCCGCTTGGGGTGGTGACGGTGGTAGCTTGCCATTGAGCGCCTTCTTCGTCGCCGCTGCGGTTGAGCGGCGCAATCAGTTGGCCAGTCACTTTGGCGGCTTCTTCAAGAATGGCGTCAGCGGTGTCGGCATCGACATGGTCGGCCAGCGCGGGCAGGCGCGCCCACAGCGCGGGGGCTTCGAACACTTCGTGCAGTACAAAGCGCATGTCGCGCAGTGGAGCATTGAATTCAGGCATCACAAAACCTCATTGCAGCTCATGGATGGGAAGCGATCTGCGCCGGATTAAAGGGCTTTGGCCATGTCACGCAGCACGTACTTCTGGACTTTACCCGTGGACGTCTTCGGCAACAGGGTGAAGATGACGGTGCGCGGCACCTTGAACCCCGCCAGATGTTCACGGCAAAAGCCCATGATGTCCGCTTCGCGCACATGGCCATGATCGGCCTTGAGGGTGATAAATGCACACGGGGTTTCGCCCCATTTTTCATCCGGGCGGGCCACGACGGCGGCTTCCATGACACCGGGATGGCGATACAACACGCCTTCGACTTCGATGGTGGAGATGTTTTCACCCCCGGAAATGATGATGTCCTTCAGGCGGTCGCGGATCTCAACATAGCCGTCCGGGTGGCACACCGCCAGGTCGCCGGTATGAAACCAGCCGCCTTCAAAGGCTTCGGCCGTGGCACTGGGGTTTTTCAGGTAGCCCTTCATGACGGTGTTGCCGCGCATGAAGATCTCACCCATGGTTTCGCCATCGCGCGGCGTCGGTTTAAGGGTTTTCGGGTCCGCCACCATCAGCCCTTCAAGGGTCGGGTAGCGCACGCCCTGACGCGATTTGATCTGGGCCCGCTCGGCCAGTGGCTGCTCATCCCAGGTGTCATGCCAGGCGCAGATGGTCACCGGCCCATAGACTTCCGTCAGTCCGTAGACGTGGGTGACTTTGATGCCCATTTCTTCCACGGCGCCAATCACTTTAGCGGGCGGCGCCGCACCGGCCACCAGCGCGTGCACGGGATGATCAATGGCGGCCTTGGCCGATTCCGGCATGTTCACCAGTGCGTTGAGCACGATGGGTGCGCCGCTCAGGTGGGTGACTTGGTGTTCGCGTATCAGAGTGAGGATTTTTTGCGGGTCCACTCGGCGCAGGAACACATGCACGCCCGCCAGTGCCGTAATCACCCACGGGTAACACCAGCCGTTGCAGTGGAACATTGGCAACGTCCACAGGTACACCGGGTGATTGCCCATGGCCCAGATCATTTGGTTGCCCAGCGAGCTCAAATACGCGCCGCGATGGTGATACACCACGCCCTTGGGGTTGCCTGTGGTGCCGGAGGTGTAGTTGAGGGCGATGGCGTCCCACTCGTTATCGGGCCATTGCCAGGCGTAATCCGGATCGCCCTCGGCCAGCAGCGCTTCGTAATCCAGCGCACTGACTGGCTGGCCTTCGCCGTATTCCGGGTCATCCACGTCAATGACCAATGGCGGGTGGTCGAGCATGGCCAGCGCAGCATGCACCACGTCATGAAACTCCCGGTCGGCGATCAGTACCTTGGCTTCGCCATGGGCCAGCATGAAGGCGATGGCCTCCGCGTCGAGGCGGACATTCAGTGCATTGAGCACGGCACCGATCATGGG
Organism: Pseudomonas lundensis; assembly: GCF_015377145.2. Taxonomy (NCBI): domain Bacteria; kingdom Pseudomonadati; phylum Pseudomonadota; class Gammaproteobacteria; order Pseudomonadales; family Pseudomonadaceae; genus Pseudomonas; species Pseudomonas lundensis. The sequence continues at coordinate 2,537,650 of NZ_CP062158.2, read as the reverse complement.
CACGGCGAAGTGGGCTTCGAGCATCGCGGGAATATTGGGCAGCATCACGGCCACGGTATCGTTCTTGCCGATACCGCGCCCGGCCAAGGCACACGCCAAGCGTCGGCAACGGTTGTACGTTTGTGACCAGGTGCGCCGAATCGAACCGTGGATCACGGCCGGGTAGTGGGGATAGACGCTGGCGGTGCGTTCGATGAAGCCGAGCGGGGAGAGGGCAGTATGATTGACAGCGGCAGGCCCGAGGCCTTGCTCAAAAATCGACATGATGGTCATTCCGGTGGCTGATTGTTAGCTCTATGGCTGCCCGCTCTGCCGGTGGCGAGAAGGTCAGTTGATGTCCGGCACGATTTATAGCCCACTCCGGGTTTGATATGGAAGTAATACCTAAGCAATATAGTAGTTGTTCTATATAGACGTTTTCAGGGAATCCCATGCCAGCGACGCTGATGCACCACGATCCGCACCCTTCTGTGATCCTTGATGCCGAGGGCGCGCCGCTGAGGGTCAATCCGGCGTTGGAGGTTGTGCTGGCCGGTGCGACCCGTGAGCAGGTGCGTGCCTGGCTGCCCGGCAATCTGCCGGAGCTGGTGCGCGCGTGTCTGCAACAACAACGGGCCATTGAACACGTGGAAGCGCAATACCAGGATCAGGTGTGGCTGTGGACGTTGATTCCGGACGTGGACGGCCAGTGGGTGCTGGCCCGAGGCCGTGAAGCCAGCCAGGAATGGATGGCCGAACGTGAGGCCGCCAAAGCGAGGCGTCTGTACCGGTTGATTACCGAAAACACCACCGACCTGATTTCACGTCATACCCCCGACGGGCGCTTTCTGGATGCCTCGCCAGCTTCGTGGACGCTGCTGGGTTACTGGCCGCAAAGCCTGCGCGGGACACGGGCGCAGCGTCTGTTTCATCCTGATGATTGGTCAGAGGTGATTCATCGGGCGCGGGATGCCCTGCACGTTGACGGTTACTACACCATGACTTACCGCATTCGCCATCAGTGCGGGCATTACCTGTGGTTTGAAACCGCGAGCCGGGCCATTCGTGAAACCTATACCGGCGCGGTGGTGGAAGTTGTCAGTGTGTCCCGTGACATTACCGCCAGGGTGCAGGCCGAAGAGAACAAGCGTCGGCTGGCGGAGGTGGTGGAGGCCAACCCGGACCCGGTGCTGTTCATCGACCCGCAGGGCGGAGTGTCCTACCTCAACCCGGCGGCTCGGCGTATTTTGGGGCTGGCGCCTTCGGCCGGGATGCCTGCACTGAGCGCCTTCCTGAGCCGTGAGGACGTGGCGCAACTCGATGCAATCGGTTGGGGCCGCGCTGAGCAACAGGGTCTGTGGAGCACGGAAACGCGTTTGCTGCCCTTGAATGACCAGCCTTCCGTGCCGGTATCGCTGCTGTTGCTGGCGCACCGTTCAACGGCCGGGGAGCGCTTCTTTTCATTGGTGGCCCGTGACATGCGCGAGCGTGAGTTGCGCGAAGCTCAGCAGCGTCAGCATCAAGACGAGATGGCGCATACGGCACGCTTGGTGACATTGGGCGAGCTGGCGTCCGGGATCGCTCACGAAATCAACCAGCCCTTGGCCGCCGTGGTCAATTACGCGAATGCCAGTCAGCGGTATTTGCACAGCCTGAGCAGCAACCCCCAAGCGGTGGATCGGGTCGCGCAGGGGTTGGAGCGCATCACCCTGCATGCCAACCATGCAGCGGAAGTCATCACGCGGTTGCGCAGCTTTCTGCGCAAAGGGCGCCGCAACGTGCAGGCACTGGACGTCAGTGAGGTGATGCGTCGGGCCGTCAGCCTGTGTGCTTGGGAGGCCAATGCCCGGCGAGTGACGATTGAACAAGAGATCCCGGCTCATTTGCCGCGTGTATTCGCCGACCAGGTGCTGTTGGAACAGGTGTTGCTCAACCTGTTGCGTAACGCGATCGAAGCCAATGGCGAAAAGCGCCCGGCTGAGCCCTCGCGTATCCGCTTGCAGGCTCAGGCCCTGGGCAACTCGCGTTTGCAGATCAGCGTGCTTGATGAGGGGCCGGGGGTCAGTCAGGCGCAGTTACATCAACTCTTTACCCCGTTTTACACCAGTAAGGCCGACGGCCTCGGACTGGGTTTGTCCATGAGTCGCAGCATCATCGAAGGCTTGGGCGGGGAGCTTGAAGCCCACCCGCAACCGCACGGCTTGCTGATGTGTTGCACCTTGCCGTTGATGGGGGCAGCCCATCCACCCGAACAACAACAAGAGAGTGACTGAGTCATGACAACTTCAATGCAGCCCATGGTGTATGTGGTCGATGACGATCAGGGCATGCTCGATTCCACCGTTTGGCTGCTGGAATCGGTCGGCCTGCACGCGCTGCCGTTCACCAGCGGGCACGCGTTTTTGCAGGCCTGCGACCCGCATCTGAACGCATGCGTGTTGCTGGATGTGCGCATGCCGTCCATGGGCGGACTGCATGTGCAACAAGCCCTTCAGAAGCGTGGCATCACGATGCCCGTGATTTTTGTCAGCGGCCATGCTGACGTACCGATTGTGGTGCGGGCCTTCAAGGCGGGCGCCCATGATTTCATCGAGAAACCGTACAACCAGCAGTTGCTGCTCGACAGCGTGCAGCAAGCGTTGAGTGGCCGCGTCCCGCAACAGGTCGCCGGTCAAGCACTGAGCGATGTGCACGCGCGCCTGAACAGCCTGACCCCCAGGGAACGGGATGTGTTGATGCCTTTGGTCAAGGGCTACACGACCCGTGAAATCGCCGAGTTGCTGGCGGTGAGCGTCAAGACCATCGATCTGTATCGGTCACGGGTGATGAAGCGCATGCGGGCTGACCATTTGCCTGACCTGGTGGGCATGGTGATCGCCGCAGGGTTGGTGGACCCGCTTAACCTGCGTTGAGCAACAGCGCGTTCAGGATGGCCATGACCCGCGAGTCGTCGGTATGGGCCACGTTGAAGCGCAGGCAGCGTGCCAGTTGCGGCCCATAGCCGAACAACGTTCCGGGGGCGAGCACCAAGTCTTGCTTGAGCCCGGCCTGAGCCAGCATTTCGGCATCCTGACCGGGCGGCAACGTGGCCCAGATAAACAGCCCGCCCGCATACGGCACGCTTATGCTCATCCCCGCCTGCTGCAACCCTGCCGTCACCCGTGCACCGGCGCTCATTAGCCCTTGCAGCATACGTTTGCGGTGTTTGTGGTAACTGCCATCGGTGAGCATCGAACACAGCGTCTGCTCCAGCATTTCGCAGGTAATGCCGCCGCACATCAACTTCATGTGGGAGAGGTTGGCGGCCATTTGCGGTGAGGTCACCACGAAGCTGACCCGCAAATTGGCGCTGAGGATTTTGGAGAAGCCGCCGAGGTACGTCACATGTTCCAGCCCCGCCAATGTCGACAAGCGCGGCGGCGGTTCGGGATGCAGATCGCCATACAGGTCATCTTCGATGATGTGGCAGTTGTAGCGTTTGGTCAGTTCCAGCAGCCCGTGGGCCTGAGCGGGTGTAAACGAATGCCCCGTGGGGTTTTGCAGTACGCTGGTCGTCAGGTAAACGCTGGGGCGTTGCTCTTTTAGCAGTGTCTCCAGCGCCTGCAAGTCCAGCCCTTGGGCGGTGCGCTCCAGCGTTACGACACGCGCCCCGTGCAGCGCCAGGTTAGCGTGGAAGTTGAAATAGCAGGGCGTGTCCAGCAACACCGTGGCCCCCGGCCGCAAGCGCAGGCGCAACACCATGTCCAGCGCCTGTACCGTATTGCTGGTGGTAATGATCTGTTCCAGCGCCACGTCCAGCCCCTGTGCCGCGAGCTTTCGCTGCAAAGCCTGACGCAGCGGCAGGTAACCCGCCGGGTCGCCGTAGCCGGTTAACCGCAGCAGCGGGGAGCGGCTGACCGCGCGCACACTGGCACGCAGCGTGCTGGAGTCGAGCCAGTGTTCGGGCAAGTGCCCGCCGCCGGGTCGCAAGGCCGCGCTGGCGCCGATCAGGGACCGCCGCAGCACGCTGGTCAGGTCTTTGGGTAACAGGTCAACCGGCTCGGCAGTCGCAGTGATTGGCGCAGGCGCTACAAAGTACCCGAGGCCCTGACTGGACGTGATGCGAGCTTGGCCGCGCAGGCGGTCCAGCGCCTCGATCAGGGTGAATTTGCTGACGCCCAACACCAGTGTCATTTCGCGCACCGAGGGTAACTTGCTGCCGGGGGCTAGCAATCCCTCATCGATGGCTTGGGTCAGTGCGTTAACGATTTGCTGCACCTTGGGGGTGCCGGGTTGAAACGCGATAGGGGAAATAGGCATGACCACCTCAAACTTTGCCGGTCATGCTACCAGTAAAGACCGGTGAAGTTTGACCTGCCTTTACCTGTCCTCCGGAGGGGTGATTGCACACACTGCCTGGCCGCCCGCGCACGTTCGGGCGATGTGATCAGGGGGGCAAGACGTTTTATGGCTACTCAGTTGACCTACGCTTCATTCGCGTATTTTTTGGTATTTTGCGCGACCATGACCTTCAGTCCCGGCCCCATGACCCTGTTGTTGATGGGCTTTGGCATGCAGGAGGGGCTCAAGCGCTCGATGCCGGTGCAGTTGGGCGCCAGTGCCGCGTATCTGGTATCGATACTGATTTTTGCTGTGGGCTTTGCAGAACTGGTTAAAGGCAATGTGCTAATCAGTCGCGCGATTCAATACATCGGCGTCGCCTATTTGCTGTATCTGGCCTATCGGCAGTGGACCAGTACCGGCATTTCTTTACAGGACGCGCGTACACCCTTGGCCAGCGGGTTTGCGGACCGTTTCGGCAAGGGCCTGCTGACAGGCTTCTCGAACCCGAAAACCATCGTCATGTTCAGTGCGGTGTTTCCGCAATTTGCGGGGCAGGGGGGCGAGACCCGAATGCTGGACGTGGCCGCCCTCGGGTTAGCCTTTTTGTTGCTGCAGTTTGCCAGCGGGTGCCTGTATTGCTACTTCGGACAGCGCATTCGCCGGATCCTGCAAAGCCCGGCGCGGCAACGTCTGTTGCAAAGAGCGACCGCCTTTATGTTGCTGGGTGTGGCAGTCCTGTTGGCGCGAGGATTTTAAGCGACGAGACCCGGTGTCAGAAAAACCCTGTCAATGCGGTATATTGCGGGCTTGTTTCAAACCGTATCGAGATTGGTTTTGTCGACTTCCGAACCCGTAACACCGTTGGTTAACGTCAGCCCCCTGAATGATGTTCAAGCGCCCGTGGTGCTCTACCTTGAACGTCTTGCCCCGTCCAGCCGGCAAACCATGCGCTATGTGCTGCAAGATGCGGCGGACCGTTTGGGCGTTGAAGACGTCACCATCGACGAGTTTCCCTGGCACCAATTGCAGCCTGGGCACATTACCGCACTGGTCGCTGCGTTGCGCGCCGATGGCTACGCGCCGAACACCTCTTCGCTGTACGTGAATGCCATCCGCGGGGTGATGAATCAGGCGTGGCAACAGAGCCTGATCACGCAGGATCATCTGCTGAAAATCCGGGCAGTGAAGGCGGGCGGGGGCACACGCCTGAGCAAGGGGCGTAACTTGCGCCGCACGTTGATTCGGGAACTGATGGACGTTTGCGCCGCCGATCCGCGACCGCAAGGGTTACGTGACGCAGCGATCATCGCCATTTTGTACGGCTCAGGGATGCGCAAATCGGAGTCCGTGAACCTTGAACTGAGCCAGATCAATGTGGCCGAGCGCAGCTTGCAAGTGATGGGCAAGGGGAACAAGGAGTTGATCAAATTCGCGCCGGCGTGGGCGTTTGAAAAACTCGAAGCATGGCTGGCGTTTCGTCGCGCACACCTGCCGGAAGGTGTGGATGACGACGACTTTTTGTTCAATCGCATTCGCCGGGGCAACCACATCACCCGCGAGCGGATTACCAAGCACGCGATCTACTACATTGCCAAACAGCGCGGTAAGCAAGTAGGGGTCAACATCATGCCCCACGACTTCCGTCGCTCCTTTATTACGCGGGTGATTGAAGAATACGACGTCTCCATTGCCCAAAAGTTGGCGCACCACGCCAACATTGCAACCACGGTCAGTTACGACATGCGTGACGATAACGAGCGCCGCAACGCAACAGACCGATTCATCCTCTGAGCAAGCATCAGGGATGAAATTTAGTGAACCCTCATGCGCATCAGCCCCCTAAAGCAGGACTACTTGGGAGGTTGAGCATGCAAATCGAATACATTTGGGTCGCACTTGCAATTGTTGTACTGCTGCTGGAGTTGTGGGCTATCAAAAGCGTCCTCAAGAGCGGGGCTAACGTGAACAGCCGCTGCATGTGGGTTGCGGTATTGATCTTTGTGCCACTGCTGGGACTTGTGGCCTGGTTGATTGCCGGGCCCAAGCAATTGACGAGCGACGGCTCAACACGTTCATGAGCGGGGTACATCGACAGCGTTCTTGCGAAAGGTTATCGCGACCGTTCGTGAACGAATGCGACATCAGGTTCAGGTTGCATGTAAGGGCGGTAGCGATCATCTATTAGAGTCTATTATTATAACTAAACTAAACAACCATTTAGTTTAGTTATAATATTAAAGAATAACAGCGGGGAAGGGTACTGCAAACTTGAATCTCTAGCCTATCGTCAGCGTTAGAATTGTCAGAATTTCACTGCATTTGAGAGATGACCGTGTCTGAAACGCCTAAAGAGCAGATTGATTTCGTTGCCTTAGCGCACGCTTTCACCGAAACAGTTGCCCAAATAGCAAATTTTGCGGTGCCTATCATGAGTGCTTTGGCCGAAGTGATCCCTCAGATTGCGTCCGAGATTCGTGGTGATTGGAAGGAGTATTTAGAAAAGCTGGACGCGCTTCCAGCACAGTCGAAATTAGCCATGACTGTTGCCGCTGATAAGGGATGGTTTTTTGGCTGGTCAACATCTTTAGAGGACTTGATGCCGCTGATTGAGCGTATTACAAGTCTTCCTAATGATGAAATTGATCAGTGCATGGTTGATTACTACCGCGATAATTTTCAGGACTTTGTCGATCGTTTGTTGGCCAATAATCCTTCTAGGTCAACAGCGATTGGTGCTGCGGCAAGAGCTCATACAGAGTTTGGTGCTGATGGATTTTTCCTCTCAACCCCGGTTTTTATTGCGCAGGCTGATGGCTGGCTATCCGAAATTCTTGGCGTTGAATCACCATTGGGTATGAAGCGAGACGTCAAAGGTGAACCTAAAGTCCGCTCTACAACGGCAGGTCATCTGCTCAAGCAAAGGTTTGAATCTGACCAAGAGTCGCTAGATCTTCTGCATCCGGTTTTCACGCTTCATGAGTCTGACTTTCTTAAAGGCTCTACAGCCCGAAGCCAGTCATCCAGTTCCGGTGCAGCCTTTACGGCCCTGAATCGTCATCAGGTGATGCACGGAGAGTGTTCTGACTACGGAACTGAAGTGAACAGCTTGAAAGCATTTTCATTCCTGGTTTTTGTAGGCTTGCACCTGCAATCGATCTGGGCTGATCAGAATCTGCTTAAGTGAGCTTCAAATCTGACCAGCAGAGCCCCCCAAGCCCGCATAGGAAGGTACGCATAATGTATATTATGTTAAATAGCGTATAGCAATCTGTGGCTCGCTTTACCGTTTCCTGCTGCTGTGCGTGCTTTGCGTGTCATTGTCCTTCTGCGCGGCCTTACACGACTCTGTTTATCCTGCCTGTTCCCTTACTCATTCAACGATCAGTCTTAACCGATCAAACGGTACGGTCTGACCGAGGCCAGCATTTGCCGATGTTAGCTTCGGAACGCCCTGCGGATTCCCTGCATGGCGTTCTGGAATTTATTGATATGTCGCAAATAATTGCTCCTGCGCTAAACAACTCGCCAACTGATTTAGTGCTCTCACTGGCGGCTATTGCAGATTCTTCGATGAGTGGCATGGAGAACTTCAATAAAAAGATGGTCGATGCCCAACTGTTCTCTGTCTTCGACATTGCGCGTGTTTCCAAAAAAGAGTTTTGCAATATTCTGACGGAGTTCACGGCTGAGGAAATGGCTGGAAAAATCTACGATCAAGCGCTGAGCTATGCAGTGCAACTTGAAATTCTCCACCGCCAGCAAAACGATTCGCTGACTGAAGATCAGCGTGTCAAACGCCAAATGTCAGCTCAATCTGCCAAAGGTGCTACTTACTGCTCACTGTTTCCTCAGGAATCGAATCAGGTATGTGCCCCGCAGTCCTTGGCGGCCATGGATTCGCCTGTGGCGTATCTGCGAGCCTTGTACCTGTTTGCCCTGCAATTGGAAAAGACCGGTACGGGAAACCAAACCAAAAAAACACTTTCTACACGCCGTGCCTCTTTAGAGAATCTGAAGATTGATGCGAACGCTGTGTACGCGCAAACCCCGCTGTTGAATATCATCAATGAGTTACTCCATGAGGGCATAACCAAAGCGTTGCGTGACAATAAGGACATATACAGCAATGCCACTGTTGAATACGTGTTAAAAACACATTGTTATCCTTTGCAACTGCCCTTCTATCTTCCTTATGAACAGTGTGTTTCAGCGCTCGGGGCTCACCACTTAAAACTGGGTGAGTTAAATTACAAAATCAGCCTGGCACTGCCGGTTACTCAACAGCCCAGTACCGCCTACGGCAAGGTTCAACAGGAAAGTTATGAAGCGCAACGCTTGCTGGCTCACCTCGGGCCTCATCAACAGGTATTGATAACCGATAATAAAGATCTCGGTGCAACCGCGAAGGAAAAAGATGCGTTCGCAAAAAAAGTCCTTGGGAGCACGTATGAATCTTTAAAGACACCCTCATGGTTTATGGAAAGTACAGATCTTAATGACGAGCACATGCAAGTGCTATTCTCGCTGGGTAAGTACCTTCCAGTTCAATCGACACAGTTACCCGGTAAACAGTCGGATGTTCATGCAGAGCTGAAACTGCCCACGATTAAAAAAGTGGGGAATGTCGCCACTTTGGATTTTGATAAACCTGAGCAGCTCGACCTGGCGCAACGCATCATTCGATTGCAGCGCTGGATGAAATGCTCATTCAACGACGTCAAGCATTTTGTCTACAGCGTCAAACAGGCAGACCTGGAAAACGATAAGGTCATGCTCAATGACAATACGCTACGAGCCTTGGGCGTGTACCGCTACCTTGAACAACACTACACGCTGTCGATTGAAGAGTTTTCGGCACTCCTGCATCACCTGCCCGTCCATCAATCTGGCACCACGCGTTCGTTGTATGACCGGGTTTATAACCGTAAAGAGGCATTCAACGTTTCATTTAAACTCGATGGCAGCGCTTTCACACCTGACTCGCAAGATGATGCGTCACTGGAAGTGGTCTATCTGATATGTGCAAGCTTGGGTGTCCCTAATACGCGTGATGCTTTCGGGGTCATGGCCGCTCAGCTACACAAATATGGCCCAGAAACAAAAAAGGACGTGGCCACCTTTAGTGCTTTTTATCGGCAAGTTCGGATTGCTCGTCTGTTCAATCTATCATTGGCAGAAATGTATCAGCTTGCAGAGTTGTTGGGGGGTAAGGATTACAGCAAACAGCTAGTGACCCCTTCTTTAAGAATGAGCGGCAGCAATACACCGCCTGACTTTCTGGATGTGTTGATGCAAATGGAGTGGGCCGTCCAATGGTTTAACAGTGCCGCCATTCGTCTTTCAACCATTCGACGTCAGCTCTTGCTGGATGACATGGATCCGGATGGCGAGTTGCAAGAAAAGTTGAGCACATTTGAAAAGCTGCTTGCTGAGACTGAACGTTATGTCTTGGTCGACGCTGATTTTTCTCAACTGACAACGCAAGGTGCACTTCAGCTGGAACTGTTGAAATTCACCAAAGGTCACGTATTGATTAAAACGATTTTAAAGGTCCATCCGCTACTTCCTGAAACACCTGATTTACCCAAGCTGAACAGCGCGCTCAAGAAGTTGGTCAAGGCCTACATCAGCCCTTCTGCTCTTGAAAAAATTCAAGATGAAACGGTTTCAGAGATGGCGTCGTTACTGGCACCCTATCTGGATACCGCTTATAAACGATTGTTGCCCTGGAAAGCGGCCTTGCTGGACGTATTTCCACAGGGCGGTACGGCTGCTGAACCTGCCTCGGTCCAAGAAAAGAGAATCAAACATATCGTTCACGGCATAACGGTTGCGCTGGGGAATCAAGACAGCAGGCGATTGTTGAAGAATAATATGCTGGCTGTGCCCAATGCAGCTGCATCGTTGAAACTGCCCATTAGCCAAGCTGCTCTGCAGACATTTATCAACCATCCGCATTGGCTCGATTCACGCAGCCTGCCTGAAGGCTTTTTAAAGTTGTCGCTGAATACGCTTTACTTAATGACGCAGTTTCAGTTGATGCTGGTCGCCTACCGTGTGAGTGAAGCCAGTCTTTTTAATTACTTGGCGCAGGTCAATCGTGTCGAGTCCCTCAATGATGACCAGATGGCCATGTTGCTAGGCCGGCTACTGGGCTGGGACGCGGGTGAAATAAAGGTGCTGTTGGAAAATGTACCTTTCACGCGCGTCAAGTCGATCGCTCAACTTGACTGGGTTGTACGCTGCCATCAAACATCTCATAAAACAGGCCTTCCGGCATCGCTGATATTGGCGGCAACAAATCTGAATTCTGATATATCGGGACCTCAATGGAAACAGGTCGGTGAGGCGCTGATTGCGGCGTCTGTCTAAATAGTCTCGTTCAACAATATTGAGCACAAGGAATTATCATGTCGTCATTACTCAGTCAGCAAGTGAACGAAACATTCCGCGATGCGCTTCTGGCATTTTATTTGTACACCTTCGATCCTCTTAAAACAGATAAAGCCCCCATCGAGTCGGCCCCCCGCTCCACCCCTGAAGATTTATACAACTATTGGCTGCTGGATGTTCAAGTCAGTCAGGCGGTCATGACCAGTCGCGTTTCAAGTGCGATCAACAGCCTTCAGCAATACATCAATAACATCGCGTTGGGTTTCGAACCGGGGTACGAACAGGTCGGGATGAACGATGCACAGAAGTCCACTTGGGATAACAGCCTTCATTCCTACTCCCTTTGGCACGCGCATCAACAATTGCGTCATTTTCCTGCCAATTACATTAGCCCTCACCTGCGTATTGACAAGACCGACAGCTTTCAACAGTTAGAAAGCGATATTAGCCAAACCAACTTGCAACCCGGCCATATTAATGCCGCGGTCAACCGCTATCTGGGGCGGTTTGAGGAGTTGGCACAGATTCGCACGGTCAATGGTTACGTGGACGGTGACGCCAACAGTATGGCTCAGAGCCGCTATTATCTGGTTGGCAAGTCCAACGGGGAAAATGCTTTTTATTGGCGTTCCTTGGACCTGGCTAAACAAAATGGTGCCGGCTCTACCGGTGCCAACCCATCCGCCATGGACGCCTCAGCGCCCACTGCATGGTCAGATTGGCGAAAGCTCCCCATCCCCGCCTCCTATGACATTCCGGACCAAAGCATTCGTCCGGTGTATTTCAACGATCGCTTGTTCGTGGTCTGGGCGCAATGCAGTCAACCCCTGTCTGCTCTTGATGAGGCTGGCACTCCCGCCGAAGGATTGGATATTTTTAATCCCGAGCATATGCAGCACTTCATCAAACGCTACCCCCGCCTTCGCCTCTATTACTCGTTCTTGAAACTGGACGGCAGCTGGAGTTGCCCGCAGATCTGTATCGATGAGTACGCAACCAGCCGATGGTTGCAGAAGCTCTCGATGCAAGACATAAAATCCACGATTACCACGGTTGCAATGGTGGACCCGCACACCGCTCCGCCCTCCTTGTTTTTTGGCTTGGTCGCCGATACCGAACCTTATGCAGATACCTTTCCATTGGTGAAAGGGAAAAATTTCGATTTCTCTCATGCTGTGCGTCTGGACAGTAAACTCAATGTAACGTTGCTGCTGTCAAAGGATTCATTAAACAGTTTTTTCTCGATTGTTCAGGGCGATGCACCCACTCAAGCCAGTCGTCACTTGGATATTTTTGCAGGTCATAACCGGTTCAAATTTAATTTTGTGGCACCCAGCATAAATGCCGTTGATGTGGCGATACATAAAAAGGAGATGCCGCATAAGGGCTCTGACAGGTGGGACTATCAAGGCACCCAACGCTATATTCAAGACCCTAAGCCAGGCAGTGCAAAGTTCAATAAAACCACCTCCAGCCTTGAGCTCTCAACACACACCGCACTGAGTTTTCCGTCATTCAAAAGTGTAGAGCTTGTTGTTCAACAGGACGGTTTTTGGTTGTTCATGCGGTTAACGGTTGAATCACCTGAGAATGCCCGCAGTGACAGTATCGTGCTCAAGAGTGACTCCTACTTGAATTTGAAGCACCCCCGTTCGACACGTCTGCTCAAGGATTACACAAGCATTGAGCTGACCTGCAATAAAACGAACACAGTGTTCAAGGATTTTTTAACATCCGCCACGGCATCGCAAAACCCAACGAAGCCGGCGCCGTTCCAATATTTTGGACAGCCTCAATATTCGGAAAACCACATCCTCGACGGTGTCATGGTCTCCACTGAGTTGTTTAATTATTTATTTCATACTCAGAACACAACGTATTCGGCCAAACTCAAGGTTGAAGAGTCCAGCCAAGCCGCTGGCCTGCTACCCCAAGAAAATGAACTGCTGCTGGAGCGTATCAAGATCACCCGCTTTCAGCGTATCTACAAACAGGTGGTGATGACCTTGCCACCGCATGATAAAGAAGTAGAGGTTATTTACCCCTCGCATGTTCATATTACCAATACCCACCTGATAGGCGAAAGCCATGTCATGCGGCGAAACCTGGTAGGCGGGAAATTTGAACTGCCCGCAGGCCGAACGTTCATCACATCACTTAATATCACTGCCGAACAACTGCCAGACTACATAAGCCAGAAAAAGAAACTTCCCATTGTGCATGGCGTTCTGATACGAGAACAAAATATAGATGACATGAGGTTCAATATACTCGGGTATGCCCTCAAGGCTTTTGAGATTGTATTGAACGAAAATAACACGGCGGATATAACCAAGGGGCCTTGCATTACGCGCCTCTCTTCAGCACCGAGTGGTACGGCGGAATTCATAGATTTCAGCGACTCATCCATTGCTCAATTAAATGCCTCTCCCGGGGCATTCCGGGCGCCGATACGACTTAATACGACACTCGGGGGCGCACTCACCCAGGTCGCATCCGCCGACATGTCCGCGCTCTTTGCGTTATCTCACACCCACCGTGAGCCGCCACTGACCTCAAGTGCCGGGCTTGCTCCCCTCGACTTTCAGGGGGCGTACGGGAAATACCTGTGGGAGTTGTTTTTGTACATGCCGTGGCTGATTGCCCATCGGTTCAATCTGGAGCAACGCTACGCGGAAGCCGAAACCTGGCTCAAGTACTTGTTCGACCCAGCCCGCAAACACTCACAGGTATCCCCCGATCAACCCTATTGGGGGCTCTCAGCACTTAATTCAGACAGCGCGCATATGGGCTACCTGCACGATAACCCTGATGACCCCAATCAGATTGCACTCAGTGCCCCGGTGCATTTCAAACGTGCACTCTATGCCCTGTATGTCGATATTTTGCTTAATCGAGGGGATGCGGCGTACCGTCAAACCACCTCAGAGAGCCTTAACGAGGCCAAGCTATGGTACGTGCGTGCTCAGTCATTATTGGGCCCTGAGCCTTCTGTTCAGGTCGTTGATCCGTGGGCCTCTACCACGCTTGGCGATCTGACCCGTCATATCGACGACACATTGCGCGCGACTGAACGCAAAATGGAGCGTGCTGAATTTGACAAGCTGTCATCGGCTGATCACTCAAAACTGGCGCGGGCCATCCATCGGGTCAGCGACTCGCAGTTGCTATGTGTCCCCCCGGACAAGGCCATGTTGGCCCGTTGGGAAAAAGTGCAATCACGGTTATTTAATCTGCGAAATCATTTGGATCTCACCGGTAAACCCCTGCGTGTCCCGTTATATGCCCCACCCGCCTCCCCTCGCCAATTGCTTAACCTCTATGCCAGCCCACGCATGGCCGGGGACGCTTCCTCGGTGCGTCGTCAACCTGCCCACGTGGGGCACTACCGATTCCAGACGGTTCACGCACTGGCGATGGTGGCGGTCGAAAACGTCGTGCAGTTTGGTAATGCCCTGTTGTCGATCATTGAGCGTCAGGATCAGAGTGAACACCTGCAATTGCAGCAGCAACAGGTGTGGCAACTTGCGGGGTTGTCACTTGAGCAACAAGCCCAGAGCCGGATTATCGATGAGAAAAATCAGGATGCCTTGATGGCAGGTCAGCGTATCGTTGAGGGCCGCATCGCGCACCTGGAGCATTTGATCAAAGAAGGCGTAAACGCCAACGAACAAGAGGCCACCCAGGAGCTTCAACGCAGTACCGCCCTGGACACCGTGGCCTATGGGCTACAAGCGGCGGCTGGACTGGCCATGTTGGTTCCCAATATTTTCGGTACGTCCACCGGCGGCTGGAGACTAGAGGGAGGGTTCTATGCCACCCAGGCGGGCATTCAGCTGCTTGCCAATGAAAAGCGCTCCAATGCCAACCATCTGGACCGCAACGAGGCGTTCAATCGACGCAATCAGGAATGGGAGCATGCACTGGGGCAATCGCGCCTTGAACTGGAGCACGTCAAGAAGCAAGTTCAAGTCTTGCGCGAACAGGCCAACAACACGCGCTTGCAACATCAATCCGCCGAAACCGCGCTTACTCAAGCCAAGTTGATGTTTGATTTGTTGGAGAAGCGCTTCACCACGCCTCAGCTGTACCAATGGCTGAGTACGCAGCTTTCTGCGTTTTATCTGCACGCGTATGACATGGCCCTTTCGCTGTGCCTCGACGCACAGGCCTGTTGGCACTATGAGCGCGCAGCATCCGACCGCACCTTTGTCCACGCCAGCCAGTGGAGCAGTTATCGCCAGGGCCTGACAGCCGGTGAAGGGCTCAAGCTCAGCCTGATGAACATGCAAGTGGCTTACCTGCAACACAATGCGCGGCCCATGGAAATCACCAAAACAGTGTCGCTCAGAAACCTGAAGGCCAAAGACCCGAATGCCACTCGAAACACCTCTTGGGACGACATGAGCGCAACACTCCAGCGCACAGGTTCCGTTGAGTTTGAACTCACCAAGGCGCTGTTTGACGCTGACTACCCGGACCATTATTTGCGCCGCATCAAAAGCATCAGTGTCACCTTGCCAGCGACGCTCGGCCCTTATGAAGACATTCGCGCCACCCTGACGCAAACCAATCACACCATCCATACCGCAGAGAAAGGTGAATTCGACTATTCGAGCCACCGTGTCAACGAACATATCGCGCTCTCAACCGGACTGAATGACAGCGGGTTATTCACGCTTAATTTCGAAGGGGATGATCGCTACTTGCCCTTTGAGTACACGGGTGCAGTGTCTGGCTGGAAGTTGTCATTCCCCAACCCCGCTGCGCAGTCGGCCATGCTGAGCAGCCTGTCTGACATCATTATTCATGTGCGCTATACCGCTAAACAGTTGGGGGGGCATGCAGGATGACGCAGCCCCAACAAAACGCTGCTGAGGTCTTTACGCCTTCCCTGCCCAAAGGCGGCGGTGCCATCCACAGCATTGGCACCGGATGGGGGGCCATCGGGATGACGGGTGAGGCTTCTTTTAGTATTCCACTGCCGATTTCAACTGGACGCGGTTTCACACCGTCGTTGAGTTTGAACTACAGCAGCACATTGGGTAACGGGCCTTTTGGCATTGGCTGGACCGCTGCCCCCGGCAGTATCCGCCGCGACACCCAAAATGGCGTGCCCCTCTATACCGACGCCGACGGGTTTATCGGCCCGTCAGGGGTGGAGCTGCGGCCCCGGAGAAACGCACAAGGGGTGATCGAGACCACGACCACGGCTCAGTTCAATGAGGTTCAACTCGACGCGACGTACACGGTGACCCGTTACTTTCCGCGCGTTGAGTCATCCTTTGACCGTTATGAGCACTGGGCGTCGAGTCATGATCCGGGTGGTTTTTGGTTGGTCCAGGGCGCAGACGGCACCTTGCATCTCTTCGGTAAAACACAGGCGGCACGTTGCACCGACCCTGAGGTTCAACAGCATGTTGCGCAGTGGCTGCTGGAAGAAAGCCTCACCCCGCTGGGCGAACAGATCTATTACCACTACACGCGAGAGCGGGCTGAGCCACCCGTTGCGCCGGCTCGCGACTGCCGTGCGCAACGTTATTTGCAACGCATTTGTTACGGCAATCGCCAGCATCAGCCCCAGTTGGCCTTATGGACAACGACGTCGCCGCCGGTCAAACAATGGCATTTCGAGTTGGTATTCGATTACGGCGAACGCCCTCTCGATTTCAGTCAGGCACCGTCTTATGCGCCCCAACAGGAATGGGACGCGCGGCCCGATCCGTTTTTCACCTATGCCTATGGTTTCGAATGGGGCAGTCAGCGCCTGTGCCAGCAGATCCTGATGTTTCATTACTTCCCTGATGAGGCGGCCTTGGGCCCGGAGCCGGTGGCGGTTCGTCGATTGCTCCTTGAGTATGTAACCACTGAACACCGTGGGCGTTTGCTCAACGCTGTGCACAGTCAGGCGTTCGAGCGGTCAGGCAGCGCCCGTTACTGGCCACCGGTCGAGTTCACGTACAGCGCGTTCACCCTGGACCCCCAATCGGGGCAGTTCGCGCCTTTTGCCGCGCTGCAAGGCCCCGGCGATGGCAAGGATTATCAGTTGGTGGACCTGTACAGCGACGGCATGCCGGGGGTGTTGTACAGCCAGAATCGCTCATGGCATTACCGTGAGCCTGTCAGAGACCCCGTTAGCCCTCAGCCGAACGCGGTTCAGTACGGGCCCTTACGCACGTTGCCGCAGATGCCGATTGCCACGGACCGCGAGTCATTGCGCCAGACATTGGCAGATCTCAATGGCGACGGTCAGCTGGAATGGATCATCGCCCAGCCCGCCATGAGCGGCTTTTTCACCCTGAACGCACGACGACGCTGGTCCAGCTTCGCCTCATTTGCCGCGCTGCCGGTCGAGTTTTTCCACCCCCAGGGGCAACTGGCCGACTTGATCGGCAATGGCGCTCCCGACCTGGCGTTGATCGGCCCGCGCAGTGTCCGGCTCTACCTGAATCAGGCCGAGGATGGCTTTGAATCGGGGCGGGATGTCGCGCATGTGCCGGATGACGACGCCTTGCCCTCACTGAGCCGTTCCAGCCGCACCGAAGTGGTGGCCTTCAGCGATATGCTGGGCAGTGGTCAGCAGCATCTGATCCGCATTCGCCACAATGAAATCAAATGCTGGCCGAATCTGGGCCATGGACGTTTCGGCAAGGGGTTTGTCTTTGCGACCCTGCCCTTCAGTTATGCCGAGTTCGATGCTGCACGGGTCCTGCTCGCAGACATTGACGGTTCAGGTGCCACCGACCTGGTGTACCTGGAGCCTGCCCATGCGCTGATTTTCATGAACCTGTTCGGTACGGGGCTGGTGGTTACACCTGTTCGATTGCCCTGGCCCCAGAACCTGATGTACGACAACGCCTGCACGGTCAGTGTCGCGGACCTTCAGGGGCTGGGCTGTACCAGCCTGATCGTGTCAATGCCCCATGCGACGCCCCAACATTGGCGCTATGACTTCGTCAGCGCCAAGCCGTATTTGCTCGTTGGCACGGACAACAACATGGGCGCCAGGGGGCTGCTGACATACCGCAGCAGCGCTCAAGAATGGCTGGATGAGAAACAACAGCGTGCTCGTGAGGGCCGACCTCCCATCTGCGGTGTGCCGATCCCCCTGCACGTTGTGACGGAGCAACAGCACATCGACGCCATCACAGGCAATCGTCTGACCCGCCGCTTTAAGTACCGCGAAGGGTTCTATAACGGTAATGAGCGTAAATTTCAGGGGTTCGGGTTATTGCTTGAAACAGATTCGGATATCTCGGGCAGTGACACGGCCACTGCGGCCCACACTCAAGCCGTGCTGCGCAAAACGTGGTTCCACACCGGCAAGGGCACCGACATGGTGCGCCGCGACTACTTCGACCTCGATCCGCTTGCTCAGCCTCTGGGCTATACGCTTGTCAGCCGCCTGCTGCCCGGCCAGACAGATGACACGCTGCTGGTCGCAACCGACATCGCGCCGTTGCTCAAGGACATCAACCATGCGCTGACGGGCACGCAGGTGCGTCAGGAGGTGTACGCGGCGCGGGATCCGGCGGCCAGCGCGGTGCCTTATTCGGTCAGCCAGCAACGTTATCTGGTGCGCCAGGTAAACGGGCGCGCCTCCATGCTGCCCCTGCCCGTGGAGTCCATCAGTTATCGCTATGAACGCGAACGGGACGACCCGGCCTGCCAACACAGCATCCATTTGCGCTGGGATGCGTATGGCAGCCTGACCCATGGTGTGACGGTCTATTACGCGCGCCGCAAAACCCCGGACGATCCGTCCCCGTTCACCGATCCTTATCAGACTCAGTGGTGGCAAGACACCCATGATGCGTCGCAGCAGTCGTTTTACCTGACGGAGTCACTGGCGCAGTTCATACACCTTGACCAACCCCAACGGTGGCGCCTGCGTGTGCCGTATCGCCAGCGCACCAACGCCCTGGTGTTGGCCAAAGGCAGTGCTGCGAACAGGCTGTCTTCGGAGCGAATCCGTTACGAGACGTTTATCGATCAAGGCAGCGAGGGGCCTTTGAACCCGCAGGCACCACGCACACTGAGCGGTTTGTCGGTGCAGCATTATCACAACGTGCAAACGGCCTTGCCGTACCCCGCGGGCACGGCTGACTTTCTGGCCCTGGTGGATCACGTTGAAACCGCCGAGCTGGACGACGAGGCACTCAAGGCCTATGAGCACCTTCCGACGTTGCCGGGTGCCGGTGCTTTTGATCTGACTCACGCGCTCACCGAGGCGCATTACCATCGCGCCGAACTGTTTTTGCCGGACAACAACAGTGCGGTAACGCTGTGGTCGATCAGGAAAAACTTCACGCTGTATCACCCGGCCCACGGTTTTTACCGTGCCTACGGGGTACGTCCGACCGAGAGTCACGGGGTCACCACACTTGAGCATGATCGGTACGCGTGCCAGATTGTTTCGGTCAAGACGCCCGATGGCTGCCGCACCACAGCCCAGTACGATTACCGACTGCAATTGCCCGTCCTGATTACCGACCCGCAAGGCACTCAACAGCAAGCCCGGTACGATGCCTTCGGACAGTTGCAGGTCAACAGTTATTTTGGCCGGGAGTTGGGTCAACCCGTGGGGTTTAACCCGTTGTCGGACTACCGCCGACCGGCTGACGACAGCCCGGAGTACGCCATCGGGCATCCTCAACAGGCTCTGCAACAGGCCGCCAGCGCCAGCTTCTACACGCCCTTCAGCTGGATGGGGCAGATTGCACAGGCCGCACTTCGCCCTGAGTGGATCACTCAAGGTTACGTGCTGCCCAACGGGTATATTCGCGCCAGCGCACAGGCGGCCACGCTTGACCTTGAAGAGCCGCACCAATTGCAATTGAGCCAGTTGATGCAGGCAGCGCACCGTGAGCCTGTACACGCCGTGGTCTTACAAGCCGACCGCTACCCTTCCCCTACCGATGAATACCAACCCCTGATCCGCATCAGCCTGACGTGCAGTGACGGGTTTGGACGCACGTTGCAGAGCAAACAACTGGCCCCAGGCGGGATGGCCTACACGATTGGGAGCGACGGCACGCTGAACCTGGACCCGGACGGCAAGCCGATCAGCCACTACAGCGAAACCCGTTGGCGTGTCAGTAGCCGGGTCGAGTACAACAACCAGGGCCTGGCCATTCGCAACTACCGCCCTTACTTCGCCAATCATCATCATTACATCAATGATGCGTCCCTGCGTTTAAGTGCCTACAGCGATCAGGTGTTCTATGACGCACTGGGGCGACCCACCCACACCCTCAATGCGCGGGGCGACCTGAGCCGCCACACGTATTGCACCTGGTACACCATCAGCGAGGATGAAAACGATACACACGGGCTGGACCACAACTTGCCTGCGGCTTGACCGGCGTTAAGGCACAGCTCGCAGGTGACTGCGAGCTGTGCCTGAGTGACGGCGCCAGCGTTGATCAGTGAGGGTCTCGGATACCGGCTACCCGATAACGACGATCGCCCAAGTGCTCAAACATCAGGCGGTATGCCCCGCGGCGGCGGCTGCCCTGGTAGCCATGCACGTCGGCAGACCACAACGCGTCAGCGTGCTGGTGCCAATGCACGGCCCTGAAACGGCCTTGCTGCACATGGCTGATGGTCAAGGCAATGCTGTGCCCTTCAGGCCCCAGCAGGAGTTCTGCGACTGCGCTCTCGTCGATGCTGATGGCCTGAGAGGGCTGGGCCGTTGGCGCGCTGATCACCGCCGGTTGTGGCTGAGGGGCCGATGAAGAGGCTCGGGCTGTGCGTTGTCGCGCCACTGCGCGGGGGGTTACGACTTCATGCGGCGTGGGTTCGGCTGCCTGGCTGGACGTGGTGGCTGCAGGTTGGGCACGGGCGCGAATCAAGACGCTCAGGACGCCTTGTTTCCTTGCCTCGCGCGTGGGGGGTCTGGGATTGTTCGAGAGTTCTCCAATCACGGGGTGCAAGTGGGCAGGTCCCGCCAGGCCGTAGATCTCGCCACTTTTGGTGGTCAGAATCCCCAGAGAAACGCCGACTTCCTCATGGATAGCGGCAAGGTTATCAAAGACAAAGTTGAACATCTTGACGCTTTCTGCGGGGCTCAGCTGTTGTAGCGCTGAAAACTCCAGCACTTTGTCTGTTATCGCTTGCATGAACGCATAGTTGTCTGACTCCGTGGGCGGTAGTGTTGAGCGGCGTTGGGCTTCAAACGCCAGGCCTGTCATCAACGCGGCCCCGACTCCTGCCCCTATGAGCGGCGCTTCCAGCAGCGCGCCCAACGCGGCGCCCAGCAAGGTCGCCACAAAAATCCAGAAGCTGAACGCGACCAGCCGATTGGCCGGGTAGTCGCCCGCTTGCAGCCCGTGCTGATCAACACGGCTCATGGGGTTGTTGCCCACCATGGCATATACGTTCAGGCCATCGATCACCCCGGCCGGGTCAGGGCTGATCCAGCGTTGCATCCAGGGTGCGTAATAGCGCAGGCCGTAATAGTACAAACCCGTGGCATCGCGTTCCTTGCCGCTGTAGCGCACGGTTTTGAAGCTTGCTTGCACCGCACTTTTGGCCGCCCACCAGGCTGTCGCGCCAAAGGGGTAGAACCCTTCCTGACTCAGCAATGCGCCCTGCTCGTCCAGCTCAATGACCCCGCTCTCCAGATGATCTGACAACGTGAACCGGATTTGCGCGTTCTGCACACCATCGGGCAAACCTTGCTCCCAGGTGAGCGTCCTGACATTCATGTGCCCGGCTTGCAGGGTCATCAGCGACACATTCACCCCTGAGGCCTCATTCAGGCGAAGTTCCAGCCCTGGCAGATAGCGCACCTCATAGCGGCGGGTCAGCCCTTTGGTGCGATACGTTCGGCGCTTGAGTACGCGCACACCCTGACCGTCGTAGACGTAAGATTCGCCATCGTCCTCCCCGGCGCCCCGCCTGACATGCGTGACCTTGTGCAATTGATTGCGTCCATTCCACGCCATCACTTGCCCGCGCGCCAGCATCCTGAGGTTGCCGCAGGGGTCAAACCCGTCCTCCGGGTTGGGGGGGCCGGACAATTGGCTGCGGTTGCTGGTTTCAGACACCGCCATGCGTTGGGTATAACCTCGCCCGGATGCGGGGACGTGTTGCATCTGCACCAGGTTGGCGCCCGCATCGTATTGATAGTGCCGGGTGTAATTGCGCCAGCGATGGGTATCCGTGCCCATGAGCATGGGCGCAGATAACAGCCGCCCACCACGGTGGCGTGCGTTTTCCCGGCCGGTGGCTTTGATGAGTTGGTACAGGGTGTCGTAGGTATACGTAGTAAAGGCCTCAATGCTTGAATTGTGGCTCCAGGTGGTCGGTTGGGCGCTGTCCAGAATACTCACGACGTTACCCACACGGTCATGGGTATACGCCAAGTCCTGTATCGGGGTCCGATGCGAACCCACACGGTGCGCAGTCAAACGCTGCAAATAGCCATCCGCTTGCGCGTAAGACGCGACCGTCAGTACGCCATTGCCGGAGCGTTCGGAGGTGACTTGCCCCGCCGCGTTGTAGGTGCGTTGATCCATCAAGACCGCGCGTTTACCACTGGCCATCACAACGTCGACCTGCGCCTGTTGGCCGGTGATGCCGTACTGAAAACGCTGGCGGTTGCCCTTGGCGTCGTGCAGCTCGAGCAAATCGCCCACGGCGTTGTAGTGCCATTGCGTGGTGTAAGACTGACTTTCCAGCAGCGCGTCCCGTTGTTCCTGCGCAGACGGCCAATTGAGCGATTCGGGTTGGCGTGCAAAGCGGCGCGCCTGACGCTGCATGGCTCCCGACAGCGCGTAAGCCTCAAACAGCACAGCGCCTGCCGGGTCGTCATGGCGAACCAGACGGCCGCACTGGTTTGTGCTGTTTATCCGGGGTTGGGGCTTGCCATACGTAAAGCGCTCTATACAGCGCGCTTGCGGGTCGTTGCTGAGTTGTTCGTGAATGGCCATCAGCCGGGCGTGGGTGTCGTATTCAAAGCGCTGATGGTTGCCACGGGCATCCCAGGTGGCGAGTGTTTGCAGCCCTGTGCCGCAGAGGGTGACGTGCCACCCGCTGTCGACACTGTCGGTCTTGACGATCTGTCCTGACAAGCTGCTGAGGTAGCGCAGATTGGGTTGCGCCTCAGGCGTGATGGCCTCTCGGGCCAGCAAGCGCGGGTCCCATTGCTGGGCCAGAGACCCGCGAGTGTCATAGCGCGATTGATGAATGCGTGACTGTGGGGGCTCGTGCACACTCAGGCGATGATAGTTGACCCTGCGCACGCT
Organism: Pseudomonas lundensis; assembly: GCF_015377145.2. NCBI lineage: Bacteria > Pseudomonadati > Pseudomonadota > Gammaproteobacteria > Pseudomonadales > Pseudomonadaceae > Pseudomonas > Pseudomonas lundensis. The sequence continues at coordinate 2,514,704 of NZ_CP062158.2, read as the reverse complement.
CAAGCCCCGGGGGTCAATCGCCGTCAGTGACGGTGTGTAGTGATGCAGTGAAGTCATGGTTACCGACCTGTAAAACGCCATAAAGCCAAGAGCCTATGAGTCAGGTCGGGGGTAAAGGTGGTCACATAGTAGTGACGCGGTGCAACAGGCTCGCGCCGTTCAACCGGTTGAGGCGCGCCATAGCGTTGAGATGTGCCTGAAACCGACCCGTGCGGTTTGCAGCAACAAGCCCCGCACTTCCGTAAGGGCCGACACCACACCGCGCGCGACCCCCACCCAGGTGCGGGCGCTGGCACTTTGCGCTGCGGCCGGCGCCCCGGTGATTGCAGCGGCTACTGCTTCAATCCCGACCCCGGCCCAATACGTCCAGGCCTGGTTAAACATGCGGCTCATGCCGCCATGCAGCGTGTCCGTCAACGGCGGCAGTTGGAGCGTGTGTTGATGCACTTCATGGCGCGCCGTGCGATGACCGCTGCGCAACACCGTCCCCATGGCGGCATCGTAGGCTTCAATCAGCGGCGTCACGTTGGGCATAAGCGGGCCTGGCACTGACTGGCCATACACCGCATTGGGAATGGTGGCCACACTATAGGCCGCCGAGGCCAGCAATGTTCTGGGCACCCTGGCCATCAGCGGGGTTGCTCCCCAGGAGGCCGTGTCCCCCAGCCCTCGCAGCGCCTGCTGCACGATCTCCCGGGAAAAAGCGCGGATATGTCCGCCCAGGCGTTGACGGGCGACCGGGTCCCACTCCAATTCCGTGTCGCCGCCTTCGGTGAGGGCGCGCATCATGAACCCCCTGTCGGCGGCTGCGGCAACGGCAAAGCCGATGAGTGGACTCCAGCGCATGACCGTGCCCAACAGGCCGCTGCTCATGTGCATCATGGCCAACGCGTCCAGCGCCGCCACCGTATTTCTCAAGGCATTGTTGAGGGCTGCGGTCGGTTGACGCCCTTCAAAAAGCGCGACGTCCAGCCCTGCGCTCAAGGCATTGCTGATGTAGGTCGCCAATGCATCCCGAATCGCCGCTGAGGCCGCCAATTGCAGGCGCGACCTCACTCTGTTGGCCACATGGGTGGTCAAGCCGCGCAACGTCGCGAAGCGGCTTTTGGGCAGGTCAAGGGCTTGGCTTTGCAGCCCCTGGGCATCCACGCGATTGATCGGGTTGCCCCGCGCCAGCGCATACAGGTTTAAGCCCTCCACGTTGCCGGCCGGGTCGGCACTGAGCCAGCGCATCAGCCAGGGCGCGTAGTAACGGTAACCAAAATAGTAAAGGCCGCTGGCATCGCGCTCCTTGCCCGAAAAACGCAGGGTTTTGTAGTCCGCCTCAATGGTGCTGGAGGTCGCCCACCAAGCCGTCCCGCCGTAGGGGTAGTAATGCTCCTGGCTGAGCAAGCACTCATCCTGATCCAGTTCCAGCGAATGGTTGCCCTGAAGGTCCGACAGAGCGTAACGCACTTGCCCGTCCGGTATGCCCGTTGGACGGCCTTGTGCCCATTGCAGGATGCGCACATTGGCAAACGCATGGTTAATGACCAGCACATTCAGTTGTTCGCCGGTGGCCGTATTGCGGCGGATTTCCAGCCCCGGCAAATACCGCGCATCACTGAGGTGAGTGCGTGTGTGGGCGCTTGAGCGACGGGCCTTGTACACCCGCTGGCCATCACCGTCGTAGCGGTAGAGTTCTTCATCGCTGGCGGCGTCATCGCGCTCGATGTGCGTGATGCCCTGCAATTGGTCGCGGGCATTCCAGCGCAATGTCTGCCCCGGCCCCAAGGCCCGTTGATTGCCGTTGGGATCAAAACCGCTGACCCGACCGGGCATCGAGGTCATGTTGGAAGTCGCCGCCCACCCATGATTGCTGGTCCCCGAGAGCGTCAGCTGGCGTGTGTAGCCACTGCCTTGGGTGGGCACATGGCGTAATTTGATTAGGTTGCCGGACGCGTCGTACTCATAGTGCTGCCGCCAGCCCCGGCAGCGCGGTGCGCCACGGGTTGCAAAATCGACCCTGGGAGGCAAGGCCGCCCCGCCCGCTTGATGGGCGTGTTCACGGCCGGTGGCCTCAATCAGTTGGTTAAGTGTGTCGTAGGTGTAGGTGCTTAAGGCCGCAATGCGTGTGTTGTCCGACCATTGCACCGGTTGCGCGGTGTCCTGCACGCTGAGCACCTGGCCTGTAGGGTCGTAGGCATAGGTCAGGTCTTGCAGGACCGTGCGCGGCTGACGGGTGCGGTGGGTAAAGAGCCGTTGCAAACGCTCGTCGGCCGGGTCGTAGGTCCAGGTGCTGCGCACCCCATTACCGGCCTGTTCAGCCTCGACCTTGCCACCAGCGCTGTAGCGACGTTCTTGCACCAGGATGCGCTGCAGACCGTTGTTGAAGAGGATGGCCAGTGATCCAAGCAGCCCATCGACACCATAACGAGGCTGTTGCTGGTTGCCTGCTGCATCCGTCTGCGCCATCAATTGCCCCAACGGCCCGTATTGCCAGTGGGTGGTGTGGCTGTGCGCCTCGACAGCGACATGGGGCAGCGCTGTGAGCATCGGTGCCTCTGCCAGATCCTGCACAAACCAGCGTGTCTGAACGGTGCTGTTCGCGCACAGGTCGTAGCGCTCGAAGAGCACCGTCCCGGCCGCATCGTCGTGGCGTCGCAAACGTCCGCAGCGGTTGAGCAGGGCCTGACGGCTGTGGGCGCCGGCATAACTGAGGCGCTCCGTACACCGGCGGTCCGGCTCACCCGTCTGCTGTTCGTAGACGGCAGTCAGGCGCAGCAAGGGGTCATATTCATGGGTGTGGCGTGTTTGTGCGGCGTCCCACGTGTCCAGTACCTGATCGGCCGGCCCTCGCCAAGTGATGCAGCGCCCGCTATCGACGTTGTCACTCTGCACCACCCGTCCGCTCAGGGAGTAGCGGGTGCGTTGATTGGGGGCTGTGGCGGGTTCGGTTTTTCGCAATGCGCCCAGGCGCGGGTCCCATTGCTCTCGTAAATGACCGCAGGGGCCGTAGACGTGTCGGGTGATACGCGGCTCGAGGGCTTGTTCGGCGGTGCGCCGATGGTAAGCCACTTCGCGTACCGTCAACCCCCGTGGATCTTGAGCGCCAAGTGTTGGTGTGTGGTGATGCAAGCGTTGAGGCATGGTTCACGTCCTGACTGCACATTGAAAAAGCAGTCTATGAAGCAGGCCTCAACCGCATGCCATAGCCGGGTCTCGCGCGGGGTGCAAAATACGGATTTACAACGTTTTCAGCCAGTTCCTTGGCGTATCAACGACTTCCCCTACCAGAGTGCAGGCAAAGCCATCTATCCCGCGCGTTGGCTGGGCCGCTGTTGCAGCGGCCCGCGTTCGAGAGAGGGATTACTGACTGACAACAGCGCCTTTGAGGGTGCGGATCTGCTCGATCACGGCGTTGGTGCGGTTAACCAGCACATAATGGCCGCTGAATTGCACCCATTGCGAATCGTCGCTTGGCTGCGGCAAGCCTTTGGCTTTCCAGTTCTTGATGGCGCTTTCTTCACGGGTGTACTGATCCGGTGCTTTGTCGCCGCTGGTGTAGCAGGTGTGGTGATCCATGGACTTGGCCAGTATCGCGTTGTGCTTGCAATCACTGGCGTTGTCGTCTGCGGCCTGCGCTGCATAGGGCATTGCACACAGAACGCCGGCAATGAGTGATGCAGAAATGATGTTTCGCATGATTGACCTCTTTAAGACGCAATGGACCGATTTTAAAGCCTGAGCGCTCGATTGAGCACCCGGGCTGTGTGGATAGACCCTGCGTTCGTCCAAGAGTGCCATTAACGTGCTGCGATTCAGCATTCGCTCACGGCGTGCCGGGCCTGGACCATGCTGTCGAGAAACATCGCCAACCCCACTTCTTCCGCTTTCAGGCCTTTGCGTACTCGGGGTTTGGGCAGCTGGGCCAAGGCGCCGAGCATGAAGCCGTCGAGCACTGCCGGGTGGATGTAGCACTTGCGGCAAACAGCCGGGGTATTGCCCAACTGCTTGGCCACGTTTTTAACCATGTCCACCACGTGGCGTTTGGCGTCTGATTCCGGCTCCCAATGCAACTCACGCAATACCGCCAGTGCTAATGCGCTACCCGCCCAGGTGCGGTAGTCCTTGGCGGTGAAATCTGCGCCCGTAAGGGTTTTGAGGTAGGCATTGACGTCGGACGACGTGATGCTGTGGCGCACGCCGTCTTCATCCAGGTACTGGAACAAATTCTGCCCCGGGATCTCCAGGCAACGTTTGATGATGCGCGCCAGCCGTCGATCCTTGACCGATATTTGATGTTCGACCCCGCTTTTGCCCCGGAACTGAAAGGTGATGGTGGTGCCGCTGACGTCGACATGACGGCTGCGCAGCGTGGTCAGCCCATAGGAGCGGTTGTCCTTGGCGTACTGAGTGTTGCCGACGCGGATCAGGGTGGCATCCAGCAGCGTGATGACCGTGGCCATGACTTTGTCGCGGCTGAAACCCGGTGCTGCGAGGCGGGTTTCTAGCTGTTTGCGCAATTTGGGCAGCGCCAGCCCGAACGCCCGCAGGCGCGAGTATTTACTGGCATCGCGCACTTCGCGCCAGCGTGCGTGATAACGGTATTGCTTGCGGCCCCGCGCATCGCGGCCAGTGGCTTGCAAATGCCCGCGCGGGTCAGCGCAGATCCACACATCCACATACGCCGGCGGCACCGCGAGGGCATTGATGCGCTGGATTTCGTCCTGATCGACGATGCGTTTGCCGTCCGGGGCGAAGTAACGAAACGTGCCGCGCAACTGCTTGCGGGTAATACCCGGTTGCGTGTCATCGACGTAATGCAGGTCAGGGGGTAACACATCGGGTAACGAGGTTTCTGGCATGGCAGCGATCCTGGAGAAATGGGCCGTTATAGCCATTGACCGCAGACGCTGGCAGACGTGCCGATCGATTGCAGGCGACGCGAGGGTGGTGGAATTAAATAGAGACGTTATAAGATAACCATTCTTGGGCGTACCCTCTCGCCTGTGTTTGCGATTAACCCTTGTGTGTGACCCTGCCAATGCCCTATTCCTTGACTGCTGCACCGCCGCTTCATCAACGTTTATTGTCCATCGACGCGCTGCGGGGGCTGGTGATTCTGTTCATGTTGCTGGACCACGTGCGGGAAACGTTTTTCCTGCACCGGCAGGTGACAGATCCGATGTCGATTGACAGCACAGAGCCTGCCCTCTTTGTCAGTCGCACCCTCGCCCACCTCTGCGCCCCGGTGTTTGTATTGCTGACCGGGCTGTCCGCGTACCTGTACGGCGAGAAAAATCAGGGCAAGGCCGCTGTGTCGTCGTTCCTGTTCACGCGCGGCCTGTTTCTGGTGGTGCTGGAATTGACGCTGGTCAACCTCGCCTGGACCTTCCAGTTCCCGCCGAGCGTGATTTACCTGCAAGTGATCTGGGCCATTGGGCTGAGCATGCTTGCGCTCGCGGCGCTGGTCTGGCTGCCTCGCGCTGCGCTGTTGATCCTCGGGGCGGCTATTGTGGCCGGGCACAACCTGCTGGACGGCCTTCACTTCGCCCCGGATGCGTTCCTGCACGTGCCGTGGGCGATCCTGCATGATCGCGGCTGGATTGAGTTTTCTGACAGCCTGCGCCTGCGCACCTCGTATCCCGTGTTGCCGTGGATCGGTGTGATTGCGCTGGGTTACGGCATAGGGCCGTGGTTTGGGCGTGGCGTCTCGCCCCGCGTGCGTCAACGAAATTTGTGCTACGCGGGCGTCGGGGCATTGCTGGGGTTTGTGGCCTTGCGCGTGTTCAATGGCTACGGCGAAGCCCCCTGGACACCGCACGAACAGGTGCAGCAGACGCTGATGAGCTTTTTCAATATCACCAAATACCCGCCTTCGTTGTTGTTCCTGATGCTGACGCTGGGGGTCGGACTGTTGCTGTTACTGGCCTTCGAACGTGCGCAACAACGGCGCTGGATCCGCGCGCTGGCAGTATTTGGCGCTGCGCCGATGTTCGTGTATCTGCTGCACCTTTATGTGCTGAAACTGCTGTACCTGATGGGCGTTGCCCTGTTCGGGCTTAACCACGGCGCCTATTTTGGGTTCGATCACATCAGCGCCGTCTGGGTGACCGCTATCGTGCTGGCTGTCGCGCTGTACAAACCCGTGCGCTGGTTTGCCGCGCTCAAAGGCCGTCGCCGGGATATCCGCTGGCTCAAATATTTCTGAGCCCGCGTTAATGGCCGCGCGCCCCGTTTGATGGCGGGCAGAGTTTGCGCGTGCATACCCCCTTGAACCGTTGATGGATAAATGACATGCGATGGTGTACGAATGAGCGCCGCACTTCACCAGCAGTCCACCCCCTGAGCACACTGCGTAGCTGCTCGGCCTGGCTGATGGCACTGGTCAGCCCGATGGCGGTGGCCGACTCCGCTCAGTCGCAGGCTCATGGATGGATCGAAGACAGTACCTGGAGCGTGCTTAACCGTACGGTCTATGACAGTCGTGAGTATCGGCATGGCGCGCGTAACAGCGGTGCGCGCAATGCCTACAAGCCAAAGAACGAGCGAAACGGGGCTGCCGAGGAATGGGCCTATGGGCTGATGGGCACGCTGCAATCGGGCTTCACCCAAGGGCTGATCGGTGTCGGTATCGATGCCCATGCTTACCTCGGAGTGAAGCTGGACAGTGGCGGCGGACGTGCAGGTAAAGCCCGCTTACTGGGCTTGGACAATGACGGTTATCCGAAAAACGATTTCAGTCGCGCAGGGGCCGCTTTGAAGCTGCGCCTGTCCAACACGGTGCTGTCATACGGCGAACAGCGGGTCAAAACCCCGGTGTTCAGCTCATCCGACAGTCGCTTGCTGCCGGAAACGGCCACCGGTGCGTTTGTCACCAGCCATGAGTTTGAAGGCCTGCGCATGGTCGGCGGGCACTTCACCGAAAGCACCGACCGCAATGCCAGCAGCCACGATCAGGGCTTCGTGGTCAATTACGCCAACGCGATCAAGGGCACGACCTTCGACCTGGCGGGCGTGGTCTATAGCCCAAGCAAGCAATTGAGCGCCAGCCTGTATACCTCGCGGTATGAGAACACCTGGAACCAGCAGTATCTGGGGGCGATGTTTAGCCAGCCGATCGATGAAACTCGTTCGCTGGCGTTCAACTTCAACCTCTATCGCACCACCGATGAAGGCAAGGCCCTGTCCGGCAGCATCAACAACACCACCTGGAGCGTGTTGTCCACCTACGCGCAGGGGCCACACAGCTTCAGCCTCGGGTATCAAAAGGTGCATGGCGACACGCCGTTTGACTACGTGACACGCGGGGCGATCTTCATCACCAATGCCGTTCAACTGTCAGACTTTAATGCGCCAAACGAACAGTCCTGGCAACTGCGCTACGACCTGGACATGTCGCCCTGGCACTTGCCGGGCCTGATGTTCAGCGCCGCATATGTACGGGGCAGTGACATTGATGGCACCCACGTCGATCCGCGAGGCGGTTATGCCTATCTGGGGTATGGCAAAGGCGGGAAACACTGGGAGCGGGATTTTGAGGCGCGCTATGTGGTGCAGAGCGGCGTCGCCAAAGGCGCAGTGCTGTCACTGCGCCACAACGTACACCGGGGTAATACCGCTCAAGCCGAACTGGATACCGATCAACTGCGCCTGGCGGTCGAATACCCGCTCAGCGGGCGGTTTTAACGCCCTCCAGCGCTGGCTGTCCCCTCAGGCCCTGACCGTACGATAAAACGTCCGGTCAGGGTGTCGTTCAGTGCATGGCGCCATGGTCGTGCATGGCGTCATTGCCGTGCTTGTCCTTGTGGTGCATCGGCATGCCGTTCAAAGACCGGGCTGTGGCCTGCACATCAAGGGTTTCTTTTGTGCCCGTGGCGTCTTCAACCGTCAAGGTGAGTGGCACGGTATCGCCTTCTTTTATCTGACCGTTCAGGTCAATCAGCATGACGTGATAGCCCTCGGGCTGGAGCGCCACGGTCTTGCCCGCTGGCAAGGTAACGGCTTGCACTGGGCCCATGCTCATCACGTCGTTTTCCATCTTCATCTGGTGGATCTGCACGTTTTTGGCCACCGGTGACGTGACGCTCAGCAGCTTGCTGTCGGTGGTCGAGGTGATGCGCATGAAGGCACCGCTGGAGGGCTGTCCCGGTACGGTGGCGCGAACCCACGCGTCATCCACGGTGGTTTGGGCCGAGACATGCAGGCTCATGCCCAGCAACGACAACATCAGGTATTTGACGGGTTTCATAGTGTGGCTCTCAAAGAGGCGTTAAATCAGCAGACGGACATCACGGTGAGCAAATCTTCGGTGCATTGCTTGGCCGACAACGAAGGTGAAAGCCCCAGGCGCAGCACGCCCCGTGAGTCAAAGACAAAACTGGTGGCGGTGTGCGACAGCGTATACGTGGAGCCGCTCGGGATCTTCTCGTAGAACACCTTGAACTCTTTGGCCGTGGCCGCTGTTTCTTCCAGCGTGCCGGACAACGCCATGAACGTCGGGTCGAAGGCCTTGACGTAGGCGTCGAGCATTGCCGGCGTATCGCGCTCGGGGTCCAGGGTGATGAACACCACCTGCAGCCGGTCCCCGTCCGGGCCCATCATCTTCTTGATTTGCGCCGCCCGCGCCAGCGCCGTGGGGCATACCGCCGGGCACTGGGTGAAGCCGAAGAAAATCATCGGCATCATGCCGCGAAAGCTGCCCAGCATGACGTCATTGCCTTGAGCGTCGTGGAGCTTGAACTTACGGCCCAGAATCTCGTTGCTCAAATCTTTACCGTACTTGTACGACAGGCCACTGCCGGGGTCGCATCCGGCAAGCACGCCCAGACTGAGCAAGCCCAGGCCCTGAACGACACGGCGGCGAGTCAGTAAATCATTCATGTGAAGGTTCCTTTGGCGCACGACAGATCACCGATTCAAACCACGAACCGGTGACATTCGGCGTTTTGGCGTTACAACAGAGGATCGTTAACGGTGTGACGCATTTCATGGGGGCAGAATTTACCACTCTCAGCGCGTTGGAGCACGTTACGTTGGTCATTTAAACGGCGGCGACCTGCATCGAATCGATCTGAAACCCGCCTGCCTCTCTAAGGTGTGTGCCAGGCAATCGGCGCAACGTGCAGAAACTGCTTGAGTTCGTCCAGCACCCTTTGCGCGCTGAAATCACTGTTGCCGCCAGGCTTCACTTTTAAGGCCGGCATGATCCACTGCACGCCGTCATAACGCCATTGCGCCGTCCCCTGCTCTTGCGCCTGTAAAGCGCGCTGGAAAATTGCCAGATCACACCTGCCGCGCATTTTGCAACTGACACGTTCAACCCAGCTTTCATACCGCTGACGGATTTCGATGAATGGCCCGTCGATGATCGCCAGCACACCGCACCGGGTACGGTTGTGGAAGGAAATAGCAGACAGGCCGTGATAAGGCGTTTCGCGATCAGCCCTGGATGCCGGACGAGGCGGTAGCGTGAACACGGCCAAATCAATGTCTGGATACTCCTCCAGTACCCTTTGAGGGTCGTTCATTAACGCTTCGGTGCGCTCCAGTAATTGCCACTGCCCTTGATATGCCTGTGCGTAACGCTCAGTGTTTTCTATGACATCCTCGACCAAAGGCAGCAAGGTGCCAAACGTGCTGAGCAGTTGCCGGCTTTCGTTGACCCCGGCATAGGTATGGGTGCGTTCAGCCAGATGATTAAGGCTAAACGCGACCTGCAGTGCGTGCCGGGATGTCCCGCGTGCGTAATCGCCCAGCCGTGCGACTTCAATCAGCAGCGGCGCGTGTCGCTGAGCATGCTCCGGCGCAAGGAATGCGTAAATAGAGGCCAGACCGTCCAAGTCAAAGTGATCACTGGTCACAATCCCGGCATCTGGGAAGTCTCGGGCCTGCGCCATATAGCGCAAAGCACTTTGCGTCGACAAATTGGCCTTGTACGCCTGCGGCGTGCGGTTAGCGGGCCAGTGCGACAAGGTCAGCAGCGTCTGGGGCGTGTGGGTCGAGTCCAGCGAAATATTGGCAATGTCGTGCGCCATATTCAGCGGTAAATAGGCAAATCGGCTTGCCCCATCGATCCGTATGGCCTGCCCCAGCAGATCGTCAGTGCAGTGAGCCGCAGGCTGCAGATCAGGCAATTTAAGTTTGACCCGGCCATAGTCCACCGGGATTTGAGCGATCTCGCCATGGCCACCGAGGGTGTAGACCAGTCGGCACAGGTTCTCGCGCCGCAGATCATGCCCCTCACCATTGCGGGGCGCACTGGCGGGGCCTGCAATGGCCGTTGCCAAATCAATGAAATGATTTTCGAATAACCCTATGGCCCGCCCGCCCAGCATCCGAATGTCCAGCGCACGGCTTGCAAGCAAGACATCTTCATCCGCCACCACGCCATGAACGGCGTTTGCATCTGCAGGTGTGTTCATCAGGGCTACTCCGGTTTTTCTGCGGTCAGGGGTTCGTCAGCCATCAGGGGGGCGGATGTTCCATTGGGCACCGCCTCGCGGCGCAGGACCTGACGCACGGTGATAAATAGCAAGGCCGACAGCGCAGCAAAGACCCCAAACAACCACGTTGCCGCACTTGAAGCCCCGGCAACTCCACCCGGCGAGGTAAAGCCCGCCAGGTTAGCGATCATCCCCGCCAGCGCCGCACCCAAGGCCGTTGCGATTAACTGCACGGTCGTGATGGAAGCGCCGGCAATGTCTTTTTCCGCATCGGGTACGTTGGCAAGAATCCGGGTGAGCAGATGTGGCCACGCCAGGCCGATGCCGGTGCCCACCAGCACCATGGCCACTGAGACGCCGCCAAGACTCACCCGCGACGCCGATGTCTGGGGGACAAATAAGCCAGCCAGGGCCAGCCCTGTGACCACCAACAGCGGAGCCGCGAGCATGGCGCGATTGGCAGCCTCACGCGACAGTCCGCAGCTGTAAAGCGAACCCAAGGTCCAGCCTGCGGCCATCAATGCGGCCACATACCCGGCCACCAGAGGTGTTTGAAGGTGCAGTACCTGCAAGAAATACGGCACAAACACTTCACTGGTCATGCCCATGACCATCAGGCTCATCGACAGGTAAATCGGGAGCAGCAAGCCTCCCGTTCGCACGCTGTTTCGGGGCAACATCCGATGCCTGTCGCTGCCTTCGACCCGCCATACCGCATACAGAAGTAGCATGCCTGCCAGCAGGCCCACTGCGTTAAAGAGCGGCGAAGGCTTGATGCTGCCCACCGAGATGGCCAACACCACCCCGGTTAAAAGCACCAGTTGCACCACCGGCACAGGCGCCTTGGCCGTGGGCTCAGTGGTTTTGCGCGGGAGTATCATGCTGGCCAATAACACAAACGATAGCGTCACCGGGATCAGCACCCAGAAGGCCGCGCGCCAGGCATCGTATTCAGCGAATACCCCGCCAACGGCCGGTCCGATCAAGGTGGCGGCCCCCCACATTCCTGAAATAAGCGCCATTGCCCGAGGCCACAGGGCTTGGTCGAACACCAGGCGGATCATCGAATAAGGCAATGCAAACAATAAGCCTCCGCCCAGCCCTTGTACGGTACGCCCGAGAATCAATACGCCCATGTCAGGCGCCAGGCTGCACAGGCCGCAACCCAAGGCAAACACCAGCCCCGCGACGGCATACGCCACTCTCGGCCCCAACCCGGTCAGGCAGCGGGCTGACAACACCGAGCCAATGATCGATGCCACCACAAACAACGTGGTATTCCAGGCGTAGTAATCCAGTCCACCGATGTCCTTCACCACAGACGGCAAAATCGTAGTCACCAGGTAGACGTTAATGGCGTGGAGTGCCACGCCCCCAGCCAACGCCAATGACCTCAATCCGTTCTTGCCCAGTAATAAAGCTGCCCATCCTGTTGCAGTCGTCATTGCCTTGCCCTGAGTGGTGACATGACATCGATCCTATTACAAAAGGAAATACTTTGATAATTATTTTTCCAAGTTATGGGTATGATCCCCTCCTGTCTGGCCACCCCCTTACGAGATGTCTGTTCTGTATGTGCGCAACCCCGACTGATCCTGCCAACACCGCACGCAATAACGGCGCTACGGCTGAGCGGCTCCTGTATTTGCTTAAAACTCACGGCCCCTTAAAAACCGCGGACTTGGGGCCGATGTTGGACATTACCCTTGAAGCCACGCGTCAACAGATCCAGAAACTGATCGACTCAGGGTTGATAGAAGGTCATGTGATGCCTTCGGCGGGTGCAGGCCGTCCTTCGCGCAAATGGGCGCTCACCGCTACCGCTCAGGCACGGTTTCCCGATACGCACTCGCAACTGACGCTGCAACTGATCGATTCCATCAAGCTGATCTACGGCAGTGAGGGCATCGATAAAATCGTGAACTCGATCGAGCACGCCAATACCTGCGAGTACGTCAACGCGTGTGCGAAAGTCACCACCCTTGAAGACAAGGTCAAGGTGCTGGTGGGCATTCGCGATGCGGCGGGCTATATGGCCAGCCTGCAAGCCGAGGGGAAAACTGGTTGCTTATCGAAAGTCACTGCCCCATTTGCGTCGCCGCGCAGGCATGCCAGGGTTTCTGCCGGTCAGAACTGCAGGTGTTTCAAACGGCCTTAGGCGATTCGGCCACTGTTGAACGCATTGAGCATTTGATTAGTGGGGATCGCCGTTGTGTGTATCGGGTGAGTCCGCGCAGGCCTCACCCGTAAACCGATCGCTGTTCAGCGCTTATCCGAACGGTCGACTGCTCCCCCGCGCACATCCTCAAAAAACGGCTTGCCTTTGGGCACCCGGTCCGAGGCTTTGGGGATATTCGGGCCTTGGGCATCCTGACGTTCCACGTACCAATAGCAATGCGTGATCGCCCGGGTGATGCCGACGTAGGCCAGCCGTAGTACTTCATCTTTTTGTGCGCTGTCGTAGGGCTCCGGGTCGCCTTCATTGCCCAGGCCAGCCATGCGGTAGACCTGGTTCTTGTAGGGCGATGAGGTCAGGTGCTGACAGTCCCCGAGCAGAAATACAGCGTCTGCCTGTAAGCCTTTGGCACTGTGAAACGTGAGTTGTTTGAGCCGACGCAAGGCAGGTGGCAAGCTAGAATCCACATTAACAACGGCCTGTATTTCTTTTTCAATCAACGCCTTATCGCTACCTTTTCGAAACAGCATTAATACGCGATCGCCTGCGTTGTAATGCTCGGTCAGTTTTGCGACCAGCCCGGTATCGTCCCGATCCAGTACCTGAACCGGCACCAGCGGTTTGGGCTCGCCGCAGGCCTTGGCCCGTTTGCCCGGGATGGAAGGCGCGGCGCGTACGATGTGTTCCGCCGCGTCAATGACATGCTGCTGGCTGCGGAAATTGTCGCTGAGCATCACCCGCGTGGTGGACGGCGAGACAAATTCTTTGTTGAACGCCATGAAGTATTTGGGTGAACTGCCCCGCCAGCCGTATATCGATTGCCAGTCATCACCGACACACAGCAAGGAAGAGCGTTGCGCGCCTCGTCCCACGTGCATGGCCGGGCCTCGGCTGCGAATCTCGCGCAGGCTGGCGCGTAGCCACGAAACAATCTGGGGCGAGACGTCTTGAAACTCGTCGATCATCAGGTGCGAGAGCGGGCGCAATTGCGCGTCGCTGAGCAGTTTGAAGTTCTGTGCGGTGTGCTCCCCGAACAGGGAAAACATGCGGTTGTAAGTCATGACGGGAGGCGTTTGCGCCAACAGATGGCTTTCGAGCGCGCGCCAGAACAGGCTCAGTGCCTCGAAGAAGAATCGGTCCGGGTCGTCGCTGGCGAAACGTAGGTCCCCTACCGCAGACCCGACATCCAGTCCCAGGTTCTCGATAAAGCTGGCCGCGGCCACGAAACAGTCCAGCAGCGGCGCGGAGCTGAGCTCACCCTTGAGTTTGTAATCGAAGCCCGGCCCGGCACTCGCATCACCGGCCAGGGTGGTCATAACACGCTTGGATTGCTCGTAAGACTCTAGCCATATCAATGGCTTATCACAAAAAGCTCGAAACAGCGTGCGCTTGACCGCCCACTCCGCCCGCACACTTAATTTGGCGTTGGGCCTGCAGATCTGCGGGTTTTCGCGGGGGTCGAAGCCGAGCACCACCCACGCATCCAGTTGTTCAATGTAGCCGTGGCAATGAAAGGTCGAGCCGTTGATGTTCACTGTTTCCCGGCTCGGCTCAATGCCTTGAATCGGCCAGGCACCGGCGGCAAACCACAAGTCTTCGAGGGTGTCGCACAACTCTTCGTCACGCTTGGCGGCCAATTCGGTCACGGCCATGCGTTTTTGCACGTCCGGGTGATCGTGCTCCAGCGCCTTGAGTTGCAAGGCATGTCGGCACAACACGCCGATCGCCTCGCGAAAACGCGGGGTGTCGCTGTATAGGCGGTGATAACACGCATTCAGTTGCTGGCGTTGCGCATCGTTGATGCGCAAGTCAAACGGGTTGCTGTCAGCGTCATCGTCGCTAGCGCCCCGATGGCTGAGGGTTTCGAAGGCTTGCAGTTGCGCGTAACCCGGCAGGCTGCGCACCATCGGCAAAATCCGCGAGTGGAAGGTGCGCACCACTTCCCGGGCTTCCTTGAGGCTCAGCGTGTGCCCCCATAAAGCGAAGATTTCCTGCAGCTTGGCGATGAAATCCTTCCGCGACTCGCGGGTGAAGGTCACGACCGTCATCGAACTCAACTCAAAACCGAGGTAGTGACTGAGCAGTAAGATCCGTAGCACCAGCGACGTCGACTTGCCCGCGCCAGCGCCCGCCACCACGGAGGTGGACGGCGTGTCGCTGAAGATCATCTTCCACTGTGCCGGGCTGGGCTGTGCCGTTGCCGGCAACAAAGCGGCGACATCCGCCTTGATCTGCTTTTTCAGTTCGGCGGTCAACGGCAGGCGCCAGTCATCGAACAGGTTGTCGTCAATGCCCGGCGCACGCAGCTCCTGTGAGCGGGTGTCATTGATAAACAGCACTTGACGGCCCTCTTCCAGCCCGTCCGCATGCCCCTCTTCATAGCCGTAATCCACCCCCGCGCTGTGCCCGCTGCGAAAACCGTCCGCCTGCCCCTGTAACCAGGACGCAGCGTGTTGTGCGCGCAAGCGACTTAAACCGCTGCCAAACAGACGGGCTGCCAGACGCTTGAGCAACGGCAGTTGAGTGACCGGGGATAGGGTTTCGGGCAAATCGTTTTTGTGTTGCGGCACGCTGACTCCAGGGTGTGAGGCTGTCCGGGCGGATGGGCTATGGTCGCTCCATTGCGTCGGGAGTTCTAGTTATTGCTTTAACGTCAGAGGTTTAGCAATGGATGTAGAACCTGATGGTTAACAACATATCGTCTGAAAGATCGATTTAATCGATCTTTTATAAGCGTTTTTTAACCTTTTTATAGATGATTGCCACGGGCACACTGGCGCCATTCTCATTCGGGTCACTGTTCATTGCACCCGACTGACCAGAACAGGAGATGCATCATGCTTGAACTCAGACCCTTCAACACCTTGGGTGGCGCCCATCACGGTTGGTTGGATGCCCATCACCACTTTTCGTTCGCCGAGTACTACGACCCGCAGCGCATGGGCTGGGGCAATCTGCGGGTGTGGAATGACGACATCATCGCGCCCGGCACCGGCTTCCCGAAGCACCCCCATCGCGACATGGAAATCATCACTTACGTGCGTGAAGGGGCTATTAGCCACGAAGACAACTTGGGCAATAAAGGCCGTACCGAAGCGGGCGACGTGCAGGTGATGAGTGCTGGCACCGGCATTGCCCACAGCGAATACAACCTGGAATCCACGGCAACGAAGATTTTCCAGATCTGGATTTTGCCAAATCAGGCCGGGGATCCGCCTTCTTGGGGCGCCAAGCCGTTTCCGAAGGGCCAACGTGAAGGCTTTGTGACGCTGGCCAGCGGTAAGGAGGAAGATCACGGCAGTTTGCGCATCCGTGCCGACGCCCGGGTGATGGCGGCCACGCTGAAAACCGGTGAAACCGCCGATTATCGGCTGAGTGAGGGACGCCGCGCTTATCTGGTGCCCGCCAGCGGAGCGATCGAGGTCAACGGGGTGCGCGCCAACGCGCGGGATGGCGTGGCGATTGTCGATGAACAGGTGCTGCGGGTAACGGCGCTGCAAGACAGCGAAATCGTGCTGGTAGAGGTCGCCTGAAGGCCGTCAGCAAAAGGCCGGATTTACGTGAGTAAATTCGGCCTTTTGGTCTGCGCGGTGCATCACGACAAGGGGTTGTCGATCTGGATATACAGCGAGAATGCCCCCAGTACCATCCAGAAAATGGCAAACAACCATGGGGAACGCACTGAAAACATCAGCGATTTTTTGTACCCCTTGTGGGTGGACTCCATCTCGCAGAATAACGGCGACTCGTCGTACGCCATGCCCATTTGAGGTTCGCTGCTCAGCAACTCACTTTGCTTGAAGTGCCAGTGGTCAATGATGTCGTACGCCGCACGAATGCCTGGCCAGGCATTCAATGAAATCATCAGCCCCAGCACGGCCAACATCGGCGGCACGGTCAGGGTGAAAAACTTGCCCCACTCCGGGTTCAGGTTGGCCATGCACGAGGCGAAGGCAATCACCAAAAACGACTGGGCCGCCAGGTAGGCGTCAGTGCGGTGGGACAGAATGCTGGTCTCGTACTGAATTTCGCGCCGGTAGAAGTCCAGGCGGTCCTTGGGTGATCCGAACATTTTTGCATCATGTTCGGAATGCACCTGTTCAGGGCTTTCGGGGGTAATGATCTGGGTCATCCAAAGGCTCACAGTGTGACTCGATGAAGCTTGGATGCCCCCGTTCGCGACAAAGTTCAGCGCGTTGCAAGACGTTCGGTGGTGGCCCTGCGACGTTGGATCAAATAACCAAGTACAGCCACGGGTGCCGAAGCCAGCATGACGTCCACCGTGATCTCCAGCGGATGCGAGATGTAAGCCGACACCACCAGGCTACCGAGAAAGCACAGGCCCAACTGCAGCGTGTTTTGCAAGGCCGCGGCTTTGCCGGAATTCTCTGAAAACGGCAGCAGCGCGTGGGCGACCACGATCGGATAACTCGCGCCGTTCACCAGTGCCATCAGGCAAAACGGAATCAGCAACGTGGTCAGCGTCGGCTCGGTTTGTGTCGCCACTGCATACAGACCCACCATGCTGATGCAGTACGCCAGCAGCAACCAGGGCAGTAATGTGTGACCTTTGATGTGCTGCAACGCACTGCGACAGCTGTAACCGCCGATCAAAAACGCCAGCGTCGGAAAGGCGTAGCTCAAGCCGATGTCATTCGGGCTGTACCCCATGTCGCCCAATATGAAGGGTGATGCCGTCAGCCAGGCAAAGAAACTCGCCGAGCACGCGGCAAAGATCATGACGTTGCCACTGAACGTCGCCGAACGCAGCAGTTGCCAATAACTCACGCGTGCCACGTGCTCTTGAATGCGCGGCCGCGCTTTTTCTTTAAGCAACAGCGTGGGCAGCAACAGCAACACGGCAATGCCAAACAGCACCGTGAAGATGGCTTGCCACCCCAAGTGATTGAGCACCACCGCGCCCAGCAACGGCGCCAAGGCGGGAGACAGGCCCATCAACGGCATGATGCCGGCGAATACGCGATTGGCTTTGTCTGCCGGGTAACGGTCGATCACCAGGGCTTGCCAGGTCACGGCCGCGGCGCAAATGCCGATGGCTTGAATGAAGCGCAGGCTTAATAGCCACAGTGCGCTGTCGACCCACAGCATGCCCAGGCACCCCAGGGCAAACATCGACAGCCCGGCCAGCAGCACCGGCTTTCGGCCCAGGCGGTCCGACAAAGGCCCCCACAGCAATTGACCCACCGCAAAACCGGCGAGAAAGATACTCAAGCTGGCGCCCACAGCGCCTGCCGACAACTGCAAGTCTGTGCGCAATGTGCCGAATGCCGGCAGGTACATGTCCATGGCCAGATAACCCAGCATGCTGAGCCCGGCCAGATACAGCGTGAATCCAAACGAGTTTTTCATGTGCACCTAAAGCTTCCCATCAAACAATTTGTTGACTGGCGCGCATTATCCGGCTGAGCATTGGCTTGTGAAGCGATAATATTTTCTGTGTGACATCAATTAATTTGAAGGCAGCATTGTGTGGTCTGAATACTCTCTGGATGTCATCGATGCCGTGGCCCGCCATGGCAGCTTCAGCGGCGCGGCTCAAGAACTGCATCGCGTACCTTCGGCCGTGAGCTATACCGTGCGCCAACTGGAAATGTGGCTGGCCGTACCCTTGTTCGTGCGTCGCCATCGCGATGTGGAGCTGACTGCCGCCGGGCAGCTGTTTGTCAAAGAGGCCCGCGATGTGATGAAAAAAATGCTCGGCACCCGGCGTCTGTGCCAGCAGGTGGCCAATGGTTGGAGCGGCCAGTTGCGGGTGGCGGTGGACTGCATCACCAAACAGCCGCGTTGCCAGCAAATGGTCATTGACTTTTACCGGCACTTTCCCGACGTCGAATTGATCGTCCACTACGAGGTGTACAACGGTGTGTGGGACGCACTGGTGGACGGCCGTACCGACATGGTCATCGGTGCCACGCGCGCCATACCGGTGGCGGGCAGTTTTGCGTTCCGGGACATGGGGTTTCTGCACTGGCTATGCGTGGCAAGCCCGGATCACCCGTTGACGGCGTACGAAGGGTTACTCAGTGATGAGCAGCTACGGCCTTATCCGTCCCTGTGCATGGACGATACCTCGCGCAGCTTGCCGAAACGGGACACTTGGACGCTCGACAACCAGCGGCGAATGATGGTGCCCGACTGGTCATCGGCCCTGGCCTGCTTGAGTGAGGGCCTGTGTGTCGGCATGGTGCCCGCCCATCTGGCGCGCCCGCTCATCGAGCAAGGCCGGCTGGTGGCCTTGCACTTGCAGCGGCCCTTCCCGGCCAGCCCGTCCTGTATTGCCTGGGTCCAGAACAATCACTCGCCCGCCATGAGCTGGCTACTGGAGTATCTGGGGGATACCGACACGCTGAGTCAGGAATGGCTCAATGACCCGGATGAACAGGATCACTGATCGAACAGAATCGGGTACAGCGACACCACGAGTAAAAGCGCCATTGTCACGTTAAACACCAGCAACCACTTTGGTTGAGTCAATACGTTGCGTAATGCGCTGCCACAACCGGCCCAGAGGCAGACGCTCGGCAAGTTGATGAGCGCGAACACCAGCGCAATCACGCACACATTGGTGAGGTAGCCCTGAGACGGGGTGTACGTGGTGATTGCGCCTACGGCCATCACCCAGGCTTTGGGGTTGACCCACTGAAAGGCGGCGGCTCCCCAAAAGCCTAATGGCTGACGGTGATCGTTGTCTGCGGTGGACAATGGCCCCGACGTGGCGACTTTCCAGGCCAAGTACAGCAAGTAGGCAGCGCCGAGGTAACGCAAGACCGTGTAGGCCATGGGCACCGCCTTGAAGACGCCCCCCAGCCCGAGCCCCACGGCCAGAACCAAAACCATGAAACCGGCACTGATCCCCAGTGCATGGGGAATGGTGCGACGAAAGCCGAAGTTGACCCCTGAGGCCAACAGCATGGTGTTATTGGGGCCGGGGGTGATGGACGACACAAAAGCAAACAACATGAAAGCAGAGATCAATTCGGGGGAAAGCGGCATAACGACATCCGGCTGGCAAGGGTTGATGATCTACACCCTAACGGATTGCCTGCTGCGCCTTGCGCTACAGCTGAGCTGTATTTCAACCGAACACTTTGCGGGCCTTTACTGTTTTGAATACATGAATTTCACATGGCATTCACATTCAGGGGGCTAGATTGAACTCACTCCTTTAGTGAATCCCTCTTGGCCCGCTTCCCCCAGCGGGCCTTTTTTTGTCGCGGATTTAATCCTCCAGGGCTTTGACCGGTTTTGCAGGTTTTGCGGGCTTGCCGGATTTGTTCGGGGTGCCCGGTGTGCCTGCTGGCTCGGGCTGAGCTTGCGCTTGTAGGGTCTGTTCAGCAGGCGGCAAGGCATCGACCGTTTTGAACAGCGTGTCGAGGTCCGCTTCCCCCTCTGACTTGTATTTGATCTCGCCGTCCTTCCCGATCAGAAACACCTTGGCTTTATCAATGATCATGCCCGGTTTGAGCCCCCGGATCAGCGACATGGTGGACTGCGGCTCAAGGTCTTTGCCGTCACGCTGACCGGTGATGCCGACAATGGTGTAGAGCACCATGTTGCGTTCATCGAAGGCCTTTTTTTTAGCCGGGTCTTCAAGGGATTTTTTCAGGGTGAATAAGGTGGGGTCACGCTCTGTGCGCGCCACAATTACCAGTGGCCTTGCCTTTGCGCGCTCCTGATCAAGGGGGTTGGGAACTTCAACGGCGTGTGCTATTCCCGTGACCAGCACACTGGCGAGGATCATTGAGCGTATCAACATGCGGACCTCCTTTCTTGTCATCGGACCGGCGCGCAACCCTCGCCAACACGACATGAAACCTGCCCTTCGACCTGCTGAACAAGAGTCTAGGTCAAGGGGGGCGTCACGCAACCGGGTAGCCGGACTTTGCCTTTCAGGATTATTTTTTGCAACCGCGTACCCGCCATGGGCGCTGCACACTGTGCATCGCATTTGACTAAGCAGCTTTGCGCTTTGCTCTGAAATGACGGATCAACCCCACGGCCACCACCAAGGCGACCACGCCCAGCGCAATCGGCAGACGATAAGGTTTCAAATCACCCAGTGCTCGTTGCAGGAACTCCCCTGCCCAATACCCTGCGCTGGCAAACAGCGTGGCCCACACCACCGCGCCCACCAGGTTGATGCACGCAAACTTGAGAGGGGACACCTTGCTCGCGCCGATCACCATGGGGCCTACCAGGCGCATGCCGTACAGAAAGCGCACCGAAAAAATCGATACCGTGGGATGGTGTTGAATCAACGACGTGACCTTGTCGATGGCCGCCTGTTGTTTATGCAAGCGCGGCAGCAGGCGCTCGCCAAAGTAGCGACCCGCCCAGAACAACAGCTGATCACCCAACATCCCCGCCAGACTGGCGTAGCCGATGACGGGCAGCAGCTTCAGGACATGCTGATGGGCCGCCATGCCGCCCAAAATCAGGATGGTCTCGCCTTCGAGCAGGCAGCCGATAAAGATGGCCCAGTAACCGTAGGTGGCCAGCAGGTAGTTAACGTCGACGTGTTCAAACATGCGCGCTCATGTGCTCCGTTTAAGGCCGGGTACTTCAGGGTCAGTGCCGGTGCCTGTGATGAATGTCCGGGAAGTGAGGATGACTGTGGCGTACAGGCAAATGGACATGTGCATGGGTATGGGGTTCCAGAGCCGGCTCATCGGCGTCATGAACGTGTTGGTGGTGCTCATCATGGCGATGGCGATGAGTGTGCTCCAGACGCGCATGCTGGTGGTCATGTGCATGCACCTCAGTCAAGTGCAGCCATACACCCAGGCCCATGAACGCCGCCGCGAGCCAAAACAGCCACGAGACCGATTCACCCAGTATCACGATTGAAATCACAGCCCCCAAAAACGGCGCGGTCGAAAAATACGCCCCTGTTCGCGCCGCCCCCAGCCCGCGCAAGGCCAACACGAATAACACCAGGCTCACGCCATAGCCCAAAAAGCCAATCAATAATGTCGGGGACAGCACCTCCACCGAGGGCCATCGGGCGCCCAGTGATGTGGCCAGTGCGCAGTTCACCAGCCCGGCAACCCCACCTTTTGCCCCGGCAATGTAGAGCGCATCAGACGCCGACACTTTGCGCGTAAGGTTGTTGTCCACCGCCCAGCACAAACAGGCAAACGCCACCGCCAGCGGGCCCAGCCACGAGCCCATGCCGCTGGCCCCCTGCCCTGACGGCAAGGACAACACCACGCCCCCCGCAATAATGGCCAGCATTCCCGCCACGATACGGCGATCGGCGTTCTCCCTGAACACCACCCACGCCAGCAGTGCGGTCAGTACGGGCTCCAGATTCAGCATGAGCGATGCCGTGGCGCCTGAGGTCAGCGTCAAGCCGTACATAAGCGCCACAGGGCCTAATACGCCACCGAAGGCAATCGCTCCCGCCAGCCATGGCCATTCACCTGCACTCAGGCCTGAAGCCTTCCACCCGCGATCCCGCAGGCAGCGCACACACAGCACGCCCGCCCCGCTGCCCAAATACAACAAGCCTGCCAGCAGCACGGGCGACATGTCGGCCCCCAGCAACTTGGCCAGCGGCGTGCTGGCGCCGAACAAGGCTGCCGCCGAGAGCGCATAGAGCACACTTGAATTCATTTCACCCACTTCTGTCTCAGACCTACAGACACCCTAGCCTAGCCCTCCCAAAAAACTTACGCATTAACCTGAAACTTTCATGCATCGATCAGGATAATCCCCTTCGAACAAACTCCCCGAAACCCTAGGCACCTGATTTTTCGAAGGTTTTGTTGAGTCTGAGGATAAAAAATGTGCCCTCTCCAACTTGCTTCATCCCGTAAGCCTCTATATATTCATCCACCTGTCACGCAGGCCTGGGTACTTCGATTCAGCAAGACCCGCCGGTTTGACGCGCTACACCGCGCTACCGCCCGAATGGCGAAATTGGTAGACGCATGGGACTTAAAATCCCCCGTTCGAAAGGACGTGCCGGTTCGATTCCGGCTTCGGGCACCAAACAAATCAGGGGCTTGCATGAGATTCTTCGTGCAGGCCCTTTGTTTTTGCTCCGCAATTCTGAAAGCTGTTCCGCAATTCCCCGTTTAGCCCCTCTCCTGGCGTTCTGCCAAAGCACGAAAATTCAAGACATCCCAGCCACAGCCAAACCTCTAGCCCCCCATGCCCGAAGGCACATGGCAACTCCTTTAAACATTGCTGCTTTCTCTGGCGCTCGCTGCAATCGAATAGCCATAGATGCCCATAGTGTTGTTGGCGCGGCCCGTGATCTGGATCAGGCCACGGCCGCGAAACTTGGGCCGTCGCCCGGGTAGGTGTTGCCGAGCTCAGCGCGGCCTTCCTAACGAGCTGCGCTTTAGTCGGCCCCCAAATCTCTTTCACGTATTTGAGCTGGCCGGACTCATGACCGATCTGTGCGATAAACGCCGCAACGCGCTTGGCGCCGACGATCTGATAGCGGTTCATGGCGGTGTTCAGTACAGGTGCAAGAACGCCGGCAACGTGGCCGGCGTTCGGGAGGATCTGCAGCAGTTGCTGCGTGGTGATGGGCATTCTCAATCTCCAGATATGAAAAAACCCGCACAGGGCGGGTTCTCTTTAGGTGAAGCCTTTATCACAACGTGTCAACGCCGTTGATTTTCTTAAGGTGCACCGGGTGAAGCGGGAAATACTGGCTCGATCTCATCAGCCATTGCTGACCCACTTGTAAAGGCGTTTAACGACTGACGCATAATCCCAAGCCAACGCCGCGCCCACGATCGCACCCACCAGACCAAGCTTGAAAGCTGTCTGCTGCCACTGATCGGAGCCATCGAAAATCAAATGCGCAAGCCAATAAAAACCAATGTCGTAATAGGTTTTATAGGTAATCAGGAAGGCGACTAGGCAAAGGGCCGAAGACAAACAAAAAATGACGAATCCAAGTCGTTTCATCGGACTTTCAAATTTTTTCACTTTCATGCTCGCCACATCCATACCTAAAAGTCGGGCATTCAACCAATCACAGCTCGTAAAAAGCAAGCAGTTCTGAACTAGACGTCTTTCCTTGAGCTTTCCCGCGAGCACAAAACACACAAAATACTCCCCCCCGCATGATAAGGGCCTTCTCAGAAATGTTGGTTATCAGCCTGGCCGTGCAGGTCTTTTATCTGAATCGGGAAAGCCTTCCGCGCCCTGTTTCCAGGCCCGTACCTGAATGCGGTAGTCACGCCATTCCGGTTCAGGAGTACCGCTGAACCGGACACCGTTTTGATGGGGGATTGCGTGATCTATCAAGCGTTGAGGTCGGTGGTTTTTTGGGGGGAGGAACAACGAGACATCCACACCAGCAACACCATCATGGCCGCCGGGCAAAACGTGACGGCCAATAGCCCGATGTGCAAATCAGAGTACGCAGCAATAATCCCGACGATCCACGGCACCAGGCTGCACCCAGCATTGCCGGAAGCGGTCAGTACAGAAAACATCGTAGCCCCGCCTTGTGGGTAAGCCTCTGACGTGATGGCGAGCATTGTCGGCCACAGGCAACTTCCCGAGAATCCTGCAGCAATGGCAGCGGCCAAAGCAAGGGCCGGACTGGACGAAAAGCTGATCACGAAGAACAGCACCACGGTGACGGCACAGCACCCCAACATCAGTGAAATGGCCGGTACGCGCTCTTGCAACAATGCGGCGCCTATGCGACCCAGCGCCATGCCGACAGAAAAAGCGGCGAGCGTATAACCGCCCACTTCTTTTGAGTACCCCAAACTTTGTTCGGCAAAAGCCGGCAGCCATTGGGACAACCCCACTTCTGTGGCCCCTCCAAGAAAAATCGCAAGCAGGCACGCGATGAAATAAGGCTGTTTGATCAGCGTGGGCATCGACTCACGTTGGCCGCCTTCTTTAATCAAAGGGGGTAAGGTTAAGCCCAAGAACAAGAGCAGTGTGGCCAGGGGAGCAACCATCAGAATCAGCGCAACCGTTCGCCACGAAATGTCCCATTGCAGCGCAACGCTGGCAATCAGCACGGCCGCTACAGCCCCAATACAGAAATACGCGTGCAGCCAGTTCATCGCCGCGCTGCGCCGTTCGGGTTGCAACGCGGCAACGATGGGGCTGAGTATCATGTCCAGCATCCCGGCACCAAACCCCATGACGGCAACGGCACACAACAGCAACGTATAGGACGGAGCCATCGCCACCCACCCTAGCCCCACCAAGGTGGTGCCCAGGGCAAACCTGATGATCAGCGCAATACGTACTCTGTCCGCCAACGGCCCCGTGATCAGGATGGCAACGATGAAACTGAGAAACATCACCGCCGGGATGCGCCCAAGCTGCTCGGTTGTCAGCCCGGACGCGGCTCCGAACGTATGACTGAACGTAGTCAGGAAGACCGGTAAGAAGTTGAGCGCCATCGCCAAACACATCATGGCGGCATAACACGCATACAGCGCGCGACGCTCAGGTCTGCATAAAGACATCATGAAGAAAGGAACTCTAGAGTTTAAAAACGTGAGGAGCCGTGCGCGTTCCAACAGCACTCCGACCACTCGATCTGAGAGAAATGTGCAGCAAACGATGAGTCCCCCGGGCTGCTGGCAAAAAAGCCGAATTGAACACTCTCCTGCGCATGAAACAGATGAAACATACGCATCATCATGAAGTCGACACCGTCAACTGAATTTTCGAGAAGAAAGTCACTGCCACGTCGGCTTAAACGATAGTGCATGGTTTGCGTCACACGATCAAAGTTGGCCATGGACCAATCCGAGAAGCCGTTATTCGTCACCACAGAGAACAGCTGCTGGTAGCCATTACTCTGGTACTCAATGCCACTTTTCATCCAGTTGTTTTCGTCCTGATAGATAAACAGGCCGCACTGATCAAAGTAGGTTGTCGAGGTAAAGGCCACCTTGGCTTTTAACGTCCAGAACGGCTCATCACTGGCCAGTACAATGCCGGGTGCATTGTTGTATTCCAAACCGTAATACGTACCCCGCCAAAAATCGGTGTCCGGTGAGGTGTGAATGACTATTTCACTGTCGGAAAGTGAAAATTGAGCCGGTTTGTTTATCCATTTCAATGCTGAAATATCAAAATGCTTCATTAATTATTGCCCACACATCCATTGTTTAATTTGATCATGGTGTTCAACACGAATGTCTGCCGCGCTTAGGTTTTGCTGCCCTGAGTTAGGATTCTGATAACCCACACACCGCATTGCCGCTGCCTTGGCAGCGGTCACACCGTGATGCGAGTCTTCAATCACCAGGCATTGCTCAGGCGCTATGCCAAGCCGCTTTGCGGCCAGCAGGAATATGTCGGGATCAGGTTTGCTGTGCGTGACATCATCGCCACACACCACCGTCTTGAAGAACGTGAGCAATTGCGTTTTACGCAAAATAATGTCAACCAGTTCTCGGGGTGAAGAAGACGCCACAGCGCAAGGTATGCCGGCATTGTTTAACAGGGTTAGAAGTGCTGACACCCCCGGCATAGCCAACAACGGCTCCTTGGCCAGACGGCTCAACAATTGCGCATGATGTTGAGCCATCAACACCTCAAGGGATTCTGTCAGTGCGTAATCCTGCTTGATGACACTCCACATATAACGTTGCGTGGTACCGACAAACTTTGACAGTTCGGTTGGGTCCAGCGTAACGCCATAACGCGCATAAGAGCGCTGTTCCTGTTCCATGTACAACGGCTCACTGTCGATCAGTACCCCGTCCATATCAAAAATAACGGCTTGAACGTTCCGCATCAGTGCGCACTGCACAGTTCATTTTCGCGCTTGAAGTGCAGGAAGTTATAGTGCGTACGCGCTTCAAATGCGTGAAGTTTGAACGCGTTGGTCATGTCAATATCTTGATAGCCCTCGCCGTCAGTGAGGGTGGTTGTCTCTGAACCACCAATAATGATCGGCAGTTGCATAAGCATGATTTCATCGACCAAATCTAGATTGAACACTTGCCAATTCAGATAGCCACCGCCTTCAACCATGATGTGTTTGATGCCGCGCGCTTCCAACAGAGGGAAGAGCTGTTTGAAATCAACGCGGTCAATACCGGAAAATAAGACTTCTTTGCCTTGCGCGCGGATCTGATCAACCATCGCGTGATCACGCGCCTGTTCAGTCGTCACAATAATCGTGTGCTCAGGAGAGCTTAAGACTTTAGACGATAAGGAGAAATCCAGTGAGGCGGTGGGAATGATTCGGATGGGATGACGACCACTCCCAAAGCGATTATTTAACTGAGGGTCATCCGTCACAATGGTGTTGCGCCCCACCATGATGGCATCCACCTCGCCTCGAAACTTATGAATGAAGCGCATGTCTTCATCGTCGAAGTGCTTAAACAAGGGTTTGCTTGATGCTTGACTGCCCAGCGTGAGTTTTCCATCAATTGAAATTTGGCTAAATACGGTAACTTTCATCATAAGTCCTTTAAGTGAATGACGGCTGAGTATTACAAGTAGTCTGGATTCGGGGTGAATACGCACTTCACCATGGGTGCAGAAGGGTCATTTAACAGCGCGTCAAACGCTATTGAATACGCCTCCAGTGAATAGCGATGGGTGACCAGCTTCCCCAGCTCTGGAAGTTTATGAGCTAACCGAATCGCTCGGGGAAAATGCTGGTTGTATTCGCCAGCAGCTATAACGCTGATGGCATTCACAAGAAAGTGCTTAACCGGCAGCGAGAATTGATAATTACCGTTAAACCCAAACAACAGGATTCTGCCTGCGCGGCGGACAACCTGAGCGGCTGCGTCAAGCTGATTGCCGACCGTGTCTATCACGGCA
Source organism: Pseudomonas lundensis (assembly GCF_015377145.2). Lineage (NCBI taxonomy): Bacteria > Pseudomonadati > Pseudomonadota > Gammaproteobacteria > Pseudomonadales > Pseudomonadaceae > Pseudomonas > Pseudomonas lundensis. Next base: position 2,487,296 of record NZ_CP062158.2, on the reverse strand, counting down.
TCAAATTTTTCGTGCTCTGGTCTATTTAACTCAAGGGATTGAGGGTGAATGACCGTTAGTCCCAATGCGCTGCCAAACGCGACACGGAAAGTGTTCAGGTCTGTCGCAACTGTCTCAACCCCCATGGCACGAAGCAGCAACTGCGCCACCAGGCTCATAGGGCCAGAACCCAGTAATAAAACGCGCTCCCCCGGCTTGATCGCGGCCTGATCGATGTTGTTCAAAATACAGGCGACCGGTTCAATCAATACACCTGTCTCCCACGTCATGTCGTCGGGCAGGCAATGGACAAACCGTTCGCGGGTGATAAAGCGATTGGCAAACGTACCGTGCTTATTCACCCCGGCAATATCGAGCCCCTGCTGAGCGCCACCGGTACACAAATGGGTTTGAGCGCTGATACAAGGGGAGCAACTGCCGCAATATTCATTGGGATCTATCACTACGCGCATGCCTGGACGCAGTGTTTTAACACCCTCACCTACCCTGACAATGATTCCGACCGCTTCATGACCGCGAACAATACCTGTTTGCCCTTCTTCTCTGCCTGCTAAAACGGCCAGATCAGTTCCGCAAATACCGGACATGACGATGTCGATTTCAACACCATCGGCGGGTAGGGTATGCGTCAACGAATATTCAATCAGCCCTATTGTGTTCGCGCCCACCAAACTCAGTGCTTTCATAAATCATTAAACCTTACGGCATTGCCAGTGAAATACGCAGTCAGTCACGACGTGCGCGAGTTATTCATAGTGAATTCGAGTGATGCCGGTGCAACCCAAAGCGGCGACAGTGTGCAGTCGAGGGATATGAAATTTCATTCGCCCAAGATTTACGGGGTAATTCAAAATAGTGCTGTATGTTTCAAATTGCTGTCAGATTAGTGGCTATTGTGGATTGATCCCGACTGTTTCAATGTCAGGTGAACATTACCTGCGCACGTTAAATCGAATGAATACACTCAAATAGTTACAGTTTCCGTACTCACACCCTTGTTAATTGAAGTGTATTGAGTCCTGGACTTTTATTGGCGGTTTCAAGAAAGAGTGCCAGGGTGTCGTCTTCTTCTGATAAGTCTTTGCGTCAAACACGTCGGTTGGGGCGCGCGGATTTCGATAAAACTCGCAGAGTCGGGCATGGCTCTGCCGTTCCCTGGCTCAAGAAGGTGCTGACAGGGGTGTTCGGTTGCAATGCTCCGCTAACCCCAGCCATGACAGAAAATTTAATTGATAGCCCCCTAACAAAAAGCGCAGGCTAGAGGGCTTGGCTCGGGTTTATATCATTCCGGATGATAATGACCTTCGCTGGGTTCGATTCGTGCGCCAGCACATGCGCCAGCATTATCCGCCCCATCTCAACAGATTGGCGGACTCCCCCTCATGGAACGGTCACTTAAACATTTGCGCTTCCCACTGGCCGCTTTGGCCATCGTGGTGATGAGTGCATGCGGCAAAACCCCTCAAGCGACTGCCCCCGCGCCCGCTGCGAAAGTCAGTGTGGCCAAGGTGCTTGAGCAACCCGTTAATGAATGGGACGAGTTCACCGGTCGTCTTGAGGCGCCGGAAACGGTCGAGATTCGCCCTCGCGTGTCAGGCCAGATCGATCAGGTCGCCTTCACCGAAGGTGCGTTGGTGAAGAAAGGCGACGTCCTGTTCCAGATCGACCCGCGTCCGTTTCAGGCACATGTTCGCCGCCTCGAAGCCCAGCTCCAACAAGCCCGCGCCAACGCCACCCGCAGCGAAAATGAAGCCCAGCGCGGCGAACGCCTGCGCCAAAGCAATGCCATTTCCGCAGAGCTGGCAGATTCGCGCAGCACCGCGTCACAGCAAGCGCGCGCCGCCGTCGCGGCTGTGCAGGCCGAGCTGGACCTGGCCAAGCTGAACCTGAGCTTTACCCGCGTCACCTCCCCGATAAGCGGGCGTGTGAGCCGCGCGCAAATCACGGCGGGCAATATCGTGACAGCGGATGTCACGCCGCTGACCAGCGTGGTTTCTACCGACAAGGTGTACGCCTACTTTGATGCCGATGAGCGCGTATTCCTCAAGTACACCCAACTGGCCCGCGAAGGCCAGCGCGGCCAGACCACGCCGGTGTACCTGGGCCTGTCCAATGAAGACGGCAACCCGCACTTGGGCCACATGAACTTTGTCGACAACCAGGTCAACCCCAAAACCGGCACCATCCGTGGCCGCGCGGTGTTCGACAATGCCGACGGCAGCTTCACGCCGGGGCTGTATGCGCGCCTGAAGCTGGTGGGCAGCGGTATCTACTCCGCCGTGCTGATCAACGACGAAGCGGTCGGCACTGACCTGGGCAAGAAGTTCGTGCTGGTCGTGGATGGCGACAACAAGTCGATCTACCGCGCTGTGGAGCTGGGCCCGAAAATCGAAGGGTTGCGCATCGTGCGTAACGGCCTGCACAAGGACGACACCATCGTCGTCAAAGGGTTGCAGCGGGTGCGTCCCGGCTCGCCGGTCACCCCTGAAATGATCCCGATGGCCACCGAACAAACCCTCGCCGCACTGGCACTTCAACGACAAGCCCTGGAAGCCAGCAACCTGCCCCCAGTCAAGCCCGCCAACGGCGCGCCAAAGCTGGCCGGTGTCGCGACTCCTCGTGGTTAAGGGACGATAACTCCGATGAATTTTTCCCAGTTTTTCATTCAGCGGCCGATTTTCGCCGCTGTGCTTTCCCTGCTGATCCTGATTGCGGGCGGCATTTCGCTGTTCCAGTTGCCGATCAGTGAATACCCCGAAGTCGTGCCGCCTACGGTTGTCGTGCATGCCAACTTCCCGGGTGCCAACCCGAAAGTGATCGGTGAAACCGTGGCTGCGCCGCTGGAACAGGCCATCACCGGCGTGGAAAACATGTTGTACATGTCTTCCCAGTCCACGGCCGACGGCAAAATCACGCTGACCATTACCTTCGCGCTGGGCACTGACCTGGACAACGCGCAGGTGCAGGTGCAAAACCGTGTGACCCGCACCCAGCCCAAGTTGCCCGAAGAAGTCACGCGCATTGGTATTACTGTCGACAAGGCCTCGCCTGACTTGACGATGGTGGTGCATTTGACCTCGCCGGATCAGCGCTACGACATGCTGTACTTGTCCAACTACGCCATCCTTAACATCAAGGACGAACTGGCGCGCCTCAATGGTATTGGCGACGTGCAAATGTTCGGCATGGGCGATTACTCGCTGCGTGTCTGGCTGGACCCGAACAAAACCGCGTCACGCAATCTGACCGCGACCGATGTGGTCACCGCCATTCGCGAACAGAACCGTCAGGTCGCGGCCGGTGCCTTGGGCGCGCCCCCTGCCCCGAATGCCACCAGCTTTCAGTTGTCGGTCAACACCCAGGGACGGCTGGTCACTGAAGAAGAATTCCAGAACATCATCATTCGCTCCGGTGACGATGGTCAGATCACCCGCCTCAAAGACATCGCCCGGGTGGAGCTGGGCTCCAGTCAATACGCCTTGCGTTCGTTGCTCAACAACCAGCCCGCAGTGGCGCTGCCGATCTTCCAGCGGCCGGGCTCCAACGCCATTGATATTTCGAACGACGTGCGGGCGAAGATGGCCGAGCTCAAGCAGAGCTTCCCCGAAGGCATGGACTTCGACATCGTCTACGACCCGACCATCTTTGTGCGCGGCTCCATCGAGGCCGTGGTTCACACCCTGTTTGAAGCCCTGATCCTCGTGGTGCTGGTGGTCATTCTGTTCCTGCAGACCTGGCGCGCCTCGATCATCCCGCTGGTGGCCGTGCCTGTTTCGTTGATCGGCACCTTTGCCGTGATGCACCTGTTCGGCTTCTCGCTCAACGCGTTGTCGCTGTTCGGGTTGGTGTTGGCCATCGGTATCGTGGTCGACGACGCGATCGTGGTGGTGGAAAACGTCGAACGTAACATCGAACTGGGGCTTAATCCGGTCGACGCCACCAAGCGTGCCATGCGCGAAGTGACCGGCCCGATCATCGCCACGGCGTTGGTGCTGTGCGCCGTGTTTGTGCCCGCCGCCTTTATTTCTGGCCTGACCGGCCAGTTTTATAAACAGTTCGCGCTGACCATCGCCATTTCCACGGTGATCTCGGCGTTCAACTCGCTGACCCTGTCTCCAGCGCTGGCCGCCGTGCTTCTCAAAGGCCATCATGCGCCGAAAGACCGTTTTACCCGCCTGCTCGATCGCCTGTTCGGCGGCTGGCTGTTTGGTCCATTCAACCGCTTCTTCGTCAAGGCCAGTCATGGTTATGTCGGGGCGGTACGCCGGATCATCCGTGGCAGCGGTATCGCGATGTTGCTGTATGCAGGCTTGATGGTGCTGACGTGGGTCGGTTTTGCTCACACGCCGACCGGTTTCGTTCCCCCGCAAGACAAACAGTACCTGGTGGCTTTTGCGCAACTGCCGGATGCCGCAAGCCTGGATCGCACGGAAGCGGTGATCAAGCGCATGTCCGAAATCGCCCTCAAGCAACCCGGCGTGGCGAACTCCGTGGCATTCCCGGGCCTGTCGATCAACGGCTTCACCAACAGCCCCAACAGCGGCATCGTGTTCACCCCGCTCAAGCCCTTTGATGAGCGCAAGGACCCGAGCCAGTCGGCAGCGGCGATTGCCGCAGCCTTGAATGCGCAATTCGCTGACATTCAGGATGCCTACATCGCAATCTTCCCGCCGCCGCCAGTACAAGGGCTTGGCACCATTGGCGGTTTCCGCCTGCAAGTCGAAGACCGCGGCAACCTGGGCTATGACGAGCTGTACAAAGAAGTGCAGAACATCATCACCAAGAGCCAGAACGTGCCTGAGCTGGCGGGTTTGTTCACCAGTTATCAAGTGAACGTGCCGCAAGTGGACGCCGCCATCGACCGCGAAAAAGCCAAGACTCACGGTGTGGCCATCAGTGACATCTTCGACACGCTACAGATCTATCTGGGTTCGCTGTATGCCAACGACTTCAACCGCTTTGGCCGTACTTATCAAGTCAACGTGCAGGCTGAGCAGCAGTTCCGCCTGGCACCTGAGCAGATCGGTCAGTTGAAAGTGCGTAATAACAAGGGCGACATGATCCCGCTGGCGACCTTTATCAAGGTCAGCGACACCGCCGGTCCCGACCGTGTCATGCACTACAACGGTTTTGTCACCGCCGAGATCAACGGCGCAGCAGCACCGGGCTACAGCTCGGGTCAGGCTGAAGCCGCGATTGAAAAATTGCTCAAGGAAGAACTGCCTAATGGCATGACCTACGAGTGGACCGAGCTGACTTATCAGCAAATTCTGTCAGGCAATACTGCGTTGTTTGTATTCCCGCTCTGCGTACTGCTGGCGTTTTTGGTACTCGCCGCGCAGTACGAAAGCTGGAGCCTGCCGCTGGCGGTGATCCTGATCGTGCCCATGACCCTGCTGTCGGCGATTACCGGGGTGATTATGTCCGGCGGTGACAACAACATCTTTACCCAGATCGGCTTGATCGTACTGGTCGGACTGGCGTGCAAAAACGCGATTCTGATTGTCGAGTTCGCCAAGGACAAACAGGAAGAAGGCCTCGACCCGCTGGCGGCGGTACTGGAAGCCTGCCGCCTGCGTCTGCGGCCGATTCTGATGACCTCGTTCGCGTTCATCATGGGCGTGGTGCCCTTGGTGCTGTCGAGCGGCGCGGGTGCGGAAATGCGCCATGCCATGGGCGTCGCGGTGTTCTCCGGGATGCTGGGCGTGACCTTCTTCGGCTTGCTCCTGACTCCGGTGTTCTACGTGTTGATCCGCCGCTACGTGGAGCGCAGTCAAGCGCGCAAAGCCGCCCGGCACATGAAGCTGGAGTCCCAACAATGAGCCGCAACCTATTTCTTCCGAGCCTGTTGGTGCTGGCGTTAAGCGCGTGCGCCGTGGGGCCGGACTATCACACGCCCAAGACCGAGCCTGCGCAGATCAGTGCCGAGTACCTCAAGGGCTTCGACCGTGCGCACTTTGAAGGGATCTGGTGGCAACAGTTCGACGACCCGACCCTCAACCAGTTGGTGACGCAGTCGCTGGCAGGCAACCGGGAGCTGCGGGTGGCGTTTGCCCGTCTGCGGGCTGCACGGGCCATCCGCGATGACGTCAGCAATGACGCGATGCCGACCATTACCAGCCGCGCCAGCAGCGATCTGGGCAAGGGGCAGATTCCGGGGCAGACCGATCAACGCGTCAACAGCGAGCGCTACGACCTGGGGCTGGACATGGCGTGGGAACTCGACCTGTTTGGCCGTATCCAGCGTCAACTGGAAGCCAGCGACGCAGACGAACAAGTCGCCGCTGCGGATTTGTATCAGTTGCAAGTGACCCTGATCGCAGAGCTGGTGGACGCCTATGGTGAGCTGCGCGGTTCGCAACTGCGTGAGCGCATTGCCCTGGACAACCTGAAAAACCAGCAGGAATCCAAAACCATCACTGAAAGCCTGCGTGATGCGGGGGTGGGCGATGAACTGGACGTGATGCGCGCTGACGCACGTCTGGCCGCCGTTGAAGCCAGCGTGCCGCAGTTGCAGGCGCAACAAGTGCGTGAACGCAATCGGATTGCCACCTTGCTGGGCGAACGCCCGGAGCAGCTGAGCGTGGATTTAAGCCCGGCCAAACTGCCGGCCATTGCCAAGGCCCTGAACATCGGCAACCCCGGCGATTTGTTGCAGCGTCGGCCGGACATCCTCAGTGCGGAACGCAAGCTGGCGGCGGCGACGGCGCGCATTGGCGTGGCCAAGGCCGATCTGTTCCCACGGGTCAGTCTCAGCGGCTTCCTGGGGTTTACCGCAGGCCGTGGTTCGCAGATCGGCTCAGCGGCCGCCAATGCCTGGGCACTGGGCCCGAGCATCACCTGGCCAGCCTTTGATTTGGGCAGTGTGCGCGCCCGTTTGCGTGGCGCGGATGCTCAAGCCGAGGGCGCACTGGCCAGCTACGAGCAGCAGGTGTTGTTGGCACTGGAAGAATCGCAAAACGCGTTCAGTGATTACGGCAAGCGTCAGCAACGGTTGGTGTCGCTGATTCGTCAGAGCGAGTCAAGCCGCACCGCTGCCGACCTGGCGGCGATCCGTTACCGCGAAGGCACGGTGGACTTTCTGGTGTTGCTCGATGCCCAGCGCGAACGACTGGCGGCTGAAGACAGCCAGGCGCAAGCCGAAGTCGAGTTGTACCGCGGCGTGGTGGCGATCTACAAAGCGCTGGGCGGTGGCTGGCAAGCTGAAACGGTGGCCAGCGCGCACTGATGTTGACCTGATTTAACGGCTCCTTTGGTTGGTCGCATCCAACCGTTTAGCCCCGCGTTCATTCGGTCGCGGGGCTTTTTTTTGGCGTGTGTTTCAGGCCACTGGCCGTGCCTGCACGCCGGGCGTGTGGGGCAACAGTTGCACCCCGAGGTACAACGCCAGCATGCCGTTCAGGCTCAGGGGGTCCACCCCGCTCAGTTCGGCAATCCGTTCCATCCGGTAGCGCAAGCTATTGCGGTGGATACCCAGCGCATCGGCGCACGCCTGGCTCTGACCGTCATGCTCGCACCAACTGCGCAGGGTCGCGATCAATTGCCCGTTGCTGTCCTTGGTCACCACCTTGTGCAGCGGATTGAGCAGCTCTTCCAGTGCATCGTCATTGCGATGTCGCCACAGCATCACCGGCAACCGGTAGCGGTCGAGACTCAGTAGACGGGTGTCGGGCAACACATCACGGCCATAGGCCAGTAAATCCCCCACGCGGCGATAACACCGGCGCAGCCCTTTGAGCGCATCCGCTTGCCCGCCGGCGGCGATGCGTAACACATTCCAGCCGTGGCCATCGAGCCGCTCCAGCAGACGCATGTCGTCCAGCGTGGTGGTGGCCGGACGGCACCACAGCAGCGAGGCGTCGGCCGGGCACACACACCAACTGTCCGGGTAGCGCGATTGCAACCATACGCTCAGGGCCTCGGCACTCTGGCCCTTGCCCAGTTCAAACAAATAAGGAATGCGCGACAGCTGCGGCTTGAGCCCCAGTTGCTGAGCCTCGTCGATCAGGCGCGGTGAGTCGCCGCTTTCACTCAACAACAGCGCCACCAGGTCGTCGCAGCGTTGACGCCGCCATTGCTGTTCGGCCTGCTGATGGCGTTGGCCTACCAGCATTTCGGCCGTCATGCGCACCAGTTCGGCGTAGGTGCGCAACTGCTCGGGTTCCCCGGTAAGCCCCAGCACCCCGATCAGGCGCTGATCGAGCAACAGGGGCAGATTGATGCCCGGCTGCACGCCTTTCAGGCATTTGGCGGTTTGCGCATCGATTTCCACCACCCGTCCGTTGGCCAGCACCAGTTGCGCGCCCTCATGGCGGGTGTTGATACGCTCGGGTTCGCCGCTGCCAAGGATCAGCCCCTGGCTGTCCATCACGTTAACGTTGTACGGCAAGATGGCCATCGCGCGATCCACGATGTCCTGCGCCAAATCATGATCCAGTTCGAACATAGGGTGACAATCCTTGGAAACATTTGTTCGTGCGCACAGCCCCAGCGAGAAAACGCTGTGCGGCAGCACAAAGACAGCAACGTTTGGGTGACCGAGACTCACGCAGCGACCAACGTTAACCTCGGATCGCAAAAAAACATAATAAAGAGAGACAAGAGATGTCACAGAGCGCCCCCGCTTCGCTGACCGGCGATGACGATAAAAACGCCATCTACAAACGCATCACCCTGCGTTTGATCCCCTTCATTTTTATCTGCTATCTGTTCAATTACCTCGACCGGGTAAACGTTGGCTTCGCCAAATTACAAATGCTCGACGCGCTGAAGTTCAGCGAAACCGTGTACGGCCTGGGTGCCGGGATTTTCTTCATTGGTTACGTGTTGTGTGGCGTACCCAGCAATCTGGCATTGACCCGGTTCGGCCCGCGGCGCTGGATCGCGGTGATGATGATGACTTGGGGCATCTTGTCGACCTGCCTGATGTTTGTCACCACACCGACCCAGTTCTATACCCTGCGCCTGTTCACCGGTGCCGCCGAAGCCGGGTTCTTCCCCGGCGTTGTGCTGTACCTCTCGCAATGGTTCCCGACGTTCCGTCGTGGCCGGATCATGGCGCTGTTCATGTCTGCCATTCCGGTTTCCGGCTTGATCGGCGGGCCATTCTCGGGCTGGATCCTCAGCCACTTTGCTGCGGGTCAGGGCGGACTGGCCGGTTGGCAGTGGATGTTCCTGTTGCAAGGTATCCCCACTGTCGTGCTGGGTGGGCTGGCGATCTTCCTGCTCAGCGACAGTTTTGCCAATGCCAAGTGGCTCACGCCTCACGAGCGCGCCGTGCTCGACGCTGACCACCAGCTGGACGCCGCCAACAAGCCGTCCACGGCCTCAGACTCGCTGCTGGCGGTGTTCAAGAATCCGACGATCTGGGCCTTTGGCCTGATCTACTTCTGCATCCAGAGCGGCGTGTATGCGATCAACTTCTGGCTGCCGTCGATCATCAAAAACCTGGGCTTCAGCGACACCCTGGTGATTGGCTGGCTGAGTGCGATTCCTTACTTGCTGGCCGCCGTGTTCATGTTGCTGGTGGGCCGTTCGGCCGACTTGCGCAAAGAACGGCGCTGGCATTTGGTGGTGCCCATGCTGATGGGCGCACTGGGGTTGGTGATTGCAGTCAACTTCGCCACTCAACCGGCCATTGCCATTTTGGGGCTGACCATCGCCACCATGGGTGCCCTCACCGGCCTGCCGATGTTTTGGCCTGTGCCCACTGCCATGCTCAGTGCAGGCGCGGCTGCTGGCGGCTTGGCCTTGATCAACTCCATGGGTCAAATGGCGGGGTTCCTGAGCCCGTATCTGGTGGGTTTTGTCAAAGACGCCACGGGCTCGACCGACGCTGCGCTGTACCTGTTGGCGGCGGTGATTGTCGGGGGCAGTGTGCTGGCCTTGCGCATGACCCGCGGCATGCGTCACGCCTGACGCCATCGATTTTGCTGCGCAGGGGGCGTTTTGCTGCCCCCTGCGCAGGCTATCGGCTCAGCAAGATTTGCCCTACAGCCCTTGGAGCCTCAAGCTACGCGCTTCTAATAATCAAAATGCGCGTTTCAACGAGGCTGTTGTGTCTAAAGGTATTGTTTTATCGGTTCTGGCATCGAGCTTGTTCGGTGTCATGTATTACTACACATCCCTGCTCTACCCATTGAGCGGCGCCGAAATCTTCGGCTGGCGGATGCTCCTGACCCTGCCCTGCATGACCCTGTTCATGTGCTTTTCGGGGGATTGGCGGCTGGTGCCGACGATCGTCACCCGCCTGCGGCAACACCCCCGGCTGTGGATTGCACTGTTGGCCTCCAGTGCGCTGGTGGGCCTGCAACTGTGGCTGTTTTTGTGGGCGCCCCTCAACGGGCACAGCCTGGACGTGTCTCTGGGGTACTTTTTGCTGCCGCTGACCATGATCCTCACCGGCCGTGTGGTGTACGGCGAACACCTTTCTCATCTGCAAAAAATTGCCGCCGCGCTCGCGACGTTCGGGGTCGCCAACGAGGTGTACCGGGTGGGCGGGTTTTCCTGGACCACCTTGGTGGTTGCCATCGGCTACCCGTTGTATTTCGTGCTGCGCAAGCGGATCGGCACCGACAACCTGGGCGGCCTGTGGATGGACATGCTGTTGTTGATGCCAGCGGCGTTTTTGTTCGTGCAAACAGGCGAGCACGGCTTCGATGTGGCCAGCCAGCGCGAGGCCCTGTACACGCTGATCCCGCTACTGGGGTTGATCAGCGCCCTGGCCTTGATCAGCTACATCATGGCCAGCCGGATGCTGGCCTTCAGCCTGTTCGGCCTGCTTAGCTACGTTGAGCCGGTGTTGTTGGTGTGCGTGGCGTTGCTGCTGGGCGAGAGCATCAGCGCCGGGCAATGGCTGACTTATTTGCCGATCTGGCTGGCGGTGATGGTGCTGGTTTTTGAAGGGTTCAAGCATATGGTGCGTCAGCGTAAATCCGTATAAGGCGCAGCTCATGAGCTGAATTGTCAGCTCATGACAGCTTTCAGGCCCCATCGGAGGGTCACCAGCGCCTACCGTTAATCTTTTTTATCGACAACACGAACGCGTGTTTTAAACGGGTTTGGCCCAGTATTTGCTTGCTTGTTACACGAATCAACCAGTTGGCTAACTTTTCTAGCCAACTTATTGGTTTAAAAGGCATTTGCCACGGGTGTTCCACGGCCTCAAGCTACGTGCCCACTCATACGAGTAACGCAGTAGATTCATCGAGGTTGTTGTGTCTAAAGGTATTGTTTTATCGATTCTGGCTTCATGTTTGTTTGGCGTTCTGTACTACTTCACATCCCTTCTGCGACCGCTGGACGGTCAAGAAATCTTCGGCTGGCGGATCCTGATTTCGCTGCCCTTCATGACCCTGTTTATTTGCCTGAGCGGCGACTGGAAATGGGTCCCGCTCATCTTTGAGCGTTTGCGCGCCCGACCCGCTTTGATTCCCTGCGTTGCGCTCACCAGTTTTCTGGTGGGGGTCCAGCTCTGGATGTTCATGTGGGGGCCGTTGAATGGCCATGGGCTGGATGTATCGCTGGGGTACTTCTTGTTGCCGCTGACCATGATCCTGACAGGGCGCATCGTCTACGGTGAACACCTCTCCCACCTCCAAAAAATCGCCACCGGACTGGCAGTGCTGGGGGTGGCTAATGAGCTGTACCGCACCGGCGGGTTTTCCTGGACCACGCTGGTAGTGGCCATCGGCTATCCGATGTACTTCGTGTTGCGTAAGAAAATTGGCATCGATAACTTGGGCGGCTTATGGCTGGACATGCTGTTGATGGTGCCCGTGGCGCTGTGGTTTGTGCTGGCCGGCGAGCATGTCGATCTGGACGCACAACGGCCAGCGCTCTACGCGCTTGTGCCGTTGATGGGCATCATCAGTGCAGCGGCGGGCTTCGCTTACATATTGGCCAGCCGGTTGCTGCCCTTCAGCCTGTTCGGGTTGCTCAGCTATGTCGAGCCGGTGTTGCTGGTGGCTGTCGCCCTGCTGCTCGGTGACAGCCTTGAGGCGGGTCAATGGCTGACTTACGGCCCGATCTGGCTGGCGGTGGCCGTGCTGGTGCTTGAGGGTGTCAAGCACGTGAGCCGACAGCGACGCTTGATCTGACTTACACCGGCAACCACAGCCGAAAACGCGCACCGCCCAAGGGGGACGCTTCGCTGCTCAGTGTTCCGCCTTGGGCTTCAAGGGCACGCCGACTGATCGCCAGCCCCAGACCGAAGCCTCCTGTGGCGCGGTCACGGCTGCGGTCCAGTCGATAAAACGGCTCAAACACGCGCTCGCGGTCCGCTTCAGGAATGCCGATGCCATCATCGTCCACCCACAATTCACAGCCTTGCGCAGTGACATTCACCCCCACCTGAATGCGCCGGTCACAGTAGCGCATGGCGTTGCGTAGCAAGTTCTGCAACGCGCGTGCGGTCAGCCGCGGGTCCAGCGCAAAGCGCTCCTGCGAGCCGTGCAGCAGCACGTCCAGTACGATGTCGGGGGTTTCCAGTTCTTCGTCGAAGCTGCCGAGAATGCTGTCCACAAACTCATCGAGCGACACCTCGACGCGTTCCGGCACCAGCGCCGGGTTTTGCAGGCGGCTGAACGACAGCAGCTCCAGCACCAGTTCATCCAGCTCGCGAATATGCCCGACCAACAGCTGCAAGCGCTCGCGGCTGGCGGGCGGCAGATCGTCGCACAACACCAGCGCCAGACCGAAATCCAGCCGCGTCAAGGGTGTGCGCAGTTCGTGGGACACCGCGTTGAGCAGGTCGCGTTGCTGGTTGAGCAGGCTTTCGATGTCCTGGGCCATGGTGTCAAACGCGCTGGCCAGCCCGTGAATGTTTGACCGCGGGGAGATCTGGGTGCGCTCGCTTAATTGCCCCTGACCAATCAGGGCCGCCGTGCGTTTGAGGCGTTCCAGGTCGCGCCAGTGAGGACGCAGCCACAGCAGCAAACAGCCGAGCAACGCCGCGCCGATCAGCACGTTGATGCTCCAATACAACACGTTCATGTCGAAGGGATCGGGGGGCATCACCAATTCAATCGCCTGCTGCCGGCCCAGAGGCGACACCACCCGCGTACGCCAGCCCCATTCGCCAATGCGCAACACGCCCTGCCCTTGCTGCAATTGGCGCTGTTCATCGGCATCGAAGGCGGGGTCGTTGACCGACAACAGATTGACCCGCAGTGGCGCGAACTGGCTGTCCAGCTCTTTGGCCAGCGCGGGCCATTGTTCGGCGGGTAATTGATGAAATTGTTTGACCAGCAGGGTTTGCATACCGCGCGACATGTCGACGTTGTAATTCATGAACCGATCATGAAACAGCGTGACGATCAACTCGGGCACCAGGTAAATGGCGGCGCCGAACGTGACCATGGTGACCAGATACAGCCTGAGCAGGACCTTGAACATGGTTTCAACATTCCCACTCGGAACGGCTGAACAGGTAGCCCTTGCCCCACACGGTTTTGATCTTGCGCGCTTCCCCCGCGCAGTCGTCGAATTTGCGCCGCAACTTGGAAATGGCCACGTCCACCGAGCGGTCGGTGCCATTGAACTCGATGCCGCGCAAACGCTGGAGGATCTGGTCGCGGCTGAGCACTTCTCCGGCATGCCGGGCCAGTACCACCAACAGGTTGTATTCACCGCTGGACAGCTCAATGTCTTGCTCGCGCCAAGTGACGCTGCGTTCTGACAGGTCAATGCACAAGTTGCCAATGACGATCCGGTCATTGGCCACGTGCGGCTCGATCAGGCTGCTGCGCCGCAGTAACGTGCGCACGCGAGCCAGTAATACCCGCGGCTCGCAAGGTTTTGTCACATAATCGTCGGCGCCCATCTCTAGCCCCAGCACCTGATCATGACTATCGTCGCGGGCCGTCAACATCAGGATCGGCAGGCTGGCCGAATCAGCGCGCAACAAGCGGCAGACTTGCAGGCCATCAAGGCCTGGCAACATCAGGTCAAGAATCACCAGGTCCGGGGGATTGCTTTTGGCTCGATCACGCACCAGGTCGCCACGGGCAATCACGCTGACCTCGTAGCCATTGCGTTCCAGGTAACTGGCAATCAGCTCCGAGAGCGCGGCGTCGTCTTCGACCAGCAAAATAGTGGGCATAATAAATGCTTACAACTCGGGGAAAGCCAAAGGATATACAACCTCACACGGATAGGAGCATAACCTTCACACTTTTTCACACACCTCCTACACAGCTTCACAACGCCTCTTGCGTGCTGCACTTAGCATGCGCAAGCACTTACAGAACTATCCTGCATTTATAAGAAGGCACGCTCATTGAAAAAGCTCTTTGCCCCGCTATGCCTTTCAGCGCTGGCACTGGCCCTCGCGGGGTGTGGCAAGACCCCCGACGCTGAAGAGAAAACGCCCCTGGTCAAGGTGCGAACCGAAGTCATCGCCACCGCCCCGCTGTCGATCAATAACGAATTGAGCGGACGCATCGTGGCCCCGCGCGTGGCCGAGGTGCGCGCCCGGGTGGCCGGCGTTGTTCTCAAGCGTGTGTATGAAGAAGGCAGCGAGGTCAAACAGGGCGATGTCTTGTTCCTGATTGACCCCGCGCCTTTCAAAGCCGATCTGGACAGCGCACTGGCCGCCCTGCGCAAATCCGAAGCGCTGGCCTTGCAAGCCAGGCTGCAAAGTGAGCGATATGCCGCGCTGATCGACAGCAACGCCATCAGCGCTCAGGAATACGACAACGCCCGCGCGCAGGCGCAGCAGGCGCAAGCCGATGTCGCGGCCAATAAGGCAGCGGTGCAGCGTGCCCGCTTGAACCTGGGCTATGCGACCGTGACCGCGCCGATTTCCGGCCGCATCGGCCGCGCACTGGTCACGGAAGGGGCGTTGGTCGGTCAGGGTGAAGTCACGCCTTTGGCCCGCATTCAGCAACTCAACCCGGTGCACGTTGACCTGACCCAATCCACCCGTGACCTGGACAACCTGCGTGCGTCTTTCCGCGCTGGCGAATTGCAGCAGGTCGGCAGCAATCAGGCCCGCGCAACCCTGATCCGCGATAACGGCAGCCTGTACCCGTTGCCGGGCAAATTGCTGTTCACCGACGTCAATGTAGATCCCAGCACGGGGCAGGTGATTTTGCGCAGCGAGTTTCCGAACCCGGATAACGACCTGTTGCCCGGCAGCTTTGTGCGCGTGCGCCTGGAGCAGGCCTTTAACCAACAAGGCATCAGCGTGCCGCAGCGCGCCATCTTGCGTGACAGCGCCGGAGTGGCGCAGGTGCTGCTGGTGGAAGCGGACAATCGCATCAAGCAACAACCCGTGCAGTTGGGTAACGCACAGAACGATCGCTGGATCGTCAACGGTGGCCTGAAAGCCGGCGACCGCATTGTCATCGAAGGCCTGCAACATGCCCGAGCGGGTGAACAGGTGCAAATCGATGACCCCGCACTTCCCCTCGTACAGTCCACGGATCGGTGAGCATGCCGCAGTTCTTTATCGATCGGCCCATTTTTGCGTGGGTCGTCGCGTTGTTCATTCTGCTGGCGGGGGCGTTGGCCATCCCGCAATTGCCTGTCGCGAAATACCCCAACGTTGCACCGCCCAAGGTTGAGGTCTATGCGGTGTACCCCGGCGCGTCTGCCCAGACGCTGGACGAAAGCGTGGTCAGCCTGATTGAGCAAGAGCTCAACGGCACGGATGGCCTGATGTATTTCGAATCCCAGAGCAGCCTGGGCAGTGCCTCCATCACCGCCACGTTCAAGCCTGGCATTGACCCGGAGATGGCGCAGGTCGACGTGCAAAACCGCCTTAAGGCCGTTGAGTCCCGTTTGCCTCAAGCGGTGATGCAGCAAGGGCTACAGGTCGAGAAAGTGTCGTCCGGCTTTTTGATGCTAGTGACGCTCACGGCCCATAACAGCCCGCTGGACGAGGTCGCGCTCAGTGATTACCTCGCCCGCAACGTGATGAACGAAATCAAGCGGATCGAAGGCGTGGGCAAGGCCCAGCTCTATGGCGCCGAACGGGCCATGCGCATCTGGATCGATCCGCAGAAGCTGATCGGCTTTCACCTGACCCCGGCAGACGTCAATCAAGCGATTGCCAATCAGAACGCACAGGTCTCGGCGGGCAGCATCGGTGATTTGCCGGGCCGCCCGACTCAGGAGATCACTGCCACAGTGCTGGTCAAAGGCCAACTCTCGACCCCTGAAGAGTTTGGCGACATCGTGCTGCGGGCTAACCCGGACGGGTCTACCGTGCGTGTGCGCGACGTGGCGCGGGTTGAAATCGGCAGTCAGGAATACCAGTACGGCACTCGCCTCAATGGCAAGACCGCCACCGCCTTCAGCGTGCAACTGGCGCCCGAAGCCAACGCCCTGAGCACTGCCACCCTGATTCGCGCCAAGATGGACGAATTGAGTCGCTACTTCCCGGCAGGCGTTGAATACACCATCCCGTACGACACGTCGCCCTTCGTCAAAGTCTCGATTACCAAGGTGATGTACACCCTGGTCGAGGCGATGGTGCTGGTGTTTGCCGTGATGTTTCTGTTTTTGCAGAACATCCGATACACGCTGATCCCGACACTGGTGGTGCCGGTCGCCCTGATGGGCACGTTTGCCGCCATGCTGGTGCTCGGTTTCTCGATCAACGTGCTGACGATGTTCGGCATGGTGCTGGCCATCGGGATTCTGGTGGACGACGCCATTGTGGTGGTGGAAAACGTCGAGCGGATCATGGTGACCGAGGGGCTGTCCCCGCGCGAAGCCACACGCAAGGCCATGACCCAGATCAGCGGTGCAATCATCGGTATCACCCTGGTGTTGGTGGCGGTGTTTATCCCGATGGCGTTCATGCCGGGCTCTGTGGGGGTGATTTACCAGCAGTTCTCGCTGTCGATGGCCACCTCGATCCTGTTCTCGGCGTTCCTGGCGCTGTCGCTGACCCCAGCGTTGTGCGCAACCCTGCTCAAACCCATCGCCAAGGGCGAGCACCATGCCAAGGGCGGCTTCTTTGGCTGGTTCAACGCGCGTTTTGAGCGGATGTCCCAAGGTTATGAGCACTGGGTGGTGCACGTGATCAAGCGCAGCGGGCGCTACCTGCTGGTGTACGGCGCCCTGCTGGTGATCCTGGTGGTGTGCTTTACGCGTCTGCCCTCTTCATTTTTGCCGGTCGAGGATCAGGGCTACACCATCACCGACATCCAGTTGCCGCCGGGTGCCAGCCAGGTGCGCACGATCAAGGTGGCCGAACAAATCGAGGCGCATAACGCCCGTGAACCAGGCGTGGGCAACACCACGATGATTCTGGGCTTCAGCTTCTCCGGTAACGGCCAGAACGCCGCGCTGGCATTCACGACCATGAAAGATTGGTCCGAGCGCGGCGCCAAAGATTCGGCATCAGCAATCGCAGACCGTGCCAATGCCGCGTTCAGCGACCTCAAGGATGCCGTGGCATTTGCCATCCTGCCGCCGCCCGTCAGCGGGCTGGGCACCTCGAGCGGTTTTGAGTTCCGTCTGCAAGACCGTGGTGGCGTCGGATACGACGTGCTGATGCAAGCGCGCACTGAACTGCTGGCCTTGGCCGAGAAAAGCCCTGTGCTGACCAATGTGCGTGAAAGCGCGCTGGCCGAGAGCCCCCAGGTGCAATTGGAGGTGGACCGCAAGCGCGCCAATGCATTGGGCATTTCCTTTGCCGATATCGGGAACGTGTTGTCCACGGCAGTGGGGTCGGCTTACGTCAATGACTTCCCGAATCAGGGGCGCATGCAGCGCGTGGTGGTGCAGGCCGAGGGCGATCAGCGCAGTCAGGTTGAAGACCTGCTCAAGATCAATGTGCGTAACAACCTCGACAAGATGGTGCCGTTGTCGGCCTTTGTCCAAGCCCGCTGGATTCAGGGTGCCTCGCAGTTGACGCGCTACAACGGTTATCCGGCCATCAGCATTTCCGGCGAAGCGGCCCCTGGCCACAGCACCGGCGAAGCGATGATCGAGATCCAGCGCCTGGTCGCACAGCTGCCTGCTGGCATGGGCATGGAATGGACCGGTCTGTCGCTGGAAGAAAAAATCTCCGGCGCACAGGCGCCGATCCTGCTGGGGCTGTCCTTGTTGGTGGTGTTCTTGTGCCTGGCAGCCCTGTATGAAAGCTGGTCGATTCCCACGGCGGTCCTGCTGGTTGTGCCTCTGGGCGTATTGGGCGCGGTGCTGGCAGTGACGTTGCGGGGGATGCCCAATGACGTGTTCTTCAAGGTGGGGTTGATCACGATCATTGGCCTGTCAGCCAAGAACGCGATCCTGATCATCGAGTTCGCCAAGACCTTGTATGACGAAGGCCATGATTTGGTGGATGCAACCGTACAGGCGGCGCGCTTGCGTCTGCGCCCGATTGTGATGACCTCGCTGGCCTTCATTCTCGGCGTCGTACCGCTGGCCATCGCCACCGGTGCGAGCTCCGCCAGTCAACAGGCCATTGGTACGGGCGTCATTGGCGGCATGATTGTGGCCACGCTGGCTGTGGTTTTCGTGCCGGTCTTCTTTGTGGTGGTCATGAAACGGGTGAGAAGGACACCGCGAGCCGATTAAGCGTCGACGGCGCGTGCTAAGGTTCAGCAATACCTCGTTACAGGGATTGTTTATGCCGCACCTTGCACGCACTCACCCTCGCCTGACCGCTGCCACTGTTCTGGGGGTGGCGGTCGGGATTTTCGCCCCCGCCGCGACCCTGACCACACAATTTTTACTGGGCTGGAATGCCGGTGTCTGGCTGTACCTGGCGTTGACGCTGTGGCTGGTCATTCGCGCTAAAGCCTGCGATGTCAAACGTACGGCAGAGGTCGAAGACGAAAATGCCAGCATGGTGCTGTTCACGGTCTGTGTGGCGGCATTGGCCAGCCTGGCGGCGATCACCCTTGAGCTTTCCGGCAACAGCAAACTCAGCAACGCCGATCAGGCCATGCACTACGCGTTTACCGGCATGACCATCGTCGGGTCGTGGTTGATGATCGGGGTTATTTTCAGCCTGCACTACGCCCGGCTGTTCTATAACCACGAGGGGCCGGAGCCTGCCCTGCGCTTTCCTGAGGGGGAGCTGGACCCCGATTACTGGGATTTTCTCTACTTCTCGTTCACGCTGAGCGTGGCGGTACAAACCGCCGACGTAGCGATTGCCACCCGCGAGATGCGTAAAGCCGTGCTGGGGCATTCGCTGCTGGGTTTTTTGTTCAATACCGCTGTGCTGGGGTTCTCGATCAACATCGCTGCCGGATTGTTTTAGCCTCAAAAAAAACGCCCGGCCGAATGATCGGGCGGGCGTTTCTTTAGGTGTCAGGATCAGTCTGCGGTCAAAACACCGCGACGCACCTGATCGCGTTCGATGGATTCGAACAGGGCTTTGAAGTTGCCTTCGCCAAAACCGTCGTCGCCCTTGCGCTGGATGAACTCGAAGAACACCGGGCCCATCAGGGTTTCGGAGAAGATTTGCAGCAGCAAGCGCTTGTCGCCCTTGTCGGACGAGCCGTCGAGCAAGATCCCGCGAGATTGCAGGGCCTCTACCGACTCGCCATGGTTGGGCAAGCGGCCTTCAAGCATTTCGTAGTAGGTGTCTGGTGGCGCGGTCATGAAACGCATGCCGATTTTCTTCAGTGCGTCCCAGGTCTTGACCAGGTCATCACTGAGGAATGCCACGTGCTGGATGCCTTCGCCGTTGAACTGCATCAGGAACTCTTCGATCTGCCCTGCGCCCTTGGACGACTCTTCGTTCAACGGGATGCGGATCATGCCGTCCGGGGCGGTCATGGCCTTGGAAGTCAGGCCGGTGTACTCACCCTTGATGTCGAAGTAACGAATCTCACGGAAGTTGAACAGTTTTTCGTAGAAGTTGGCCCAGTACGCCATGCGGCCGCGGTACACGTTGTGGGTCAGGTGATCGATGATTTTCAGGCCCGCCCCCACTGGATGACGGTCCACGCCTTCAATGAACACGAAGTCGATGTCATAGATCGAACTGCCTTCGCCATAGCGGTCGATCAGGTACAGCGGCGCACCCCCGATGCCCTTGATCGCAGGCAGGTTCAGCTCCATTGGGCCGGTCGGGATTTCAATCGGTTGTGCGCCCAGCTCGAGGGCACGGGCATACGCCTGCTGCGCATTGCGCACGCGAAAGGCCATGCCGCACACGGACGGGCCGTGTTCGGCAGCAAAATAGGAGGCTACGCTGTGAGGCTCATTATTGAGGATCAGGTTGATGTCGCCCTGACGGTACAGGTGGACAGCTTTGGAGCGATGGGTAGCGACTTTGGTGAAACCCATGATTTCAAAAATGGGTTCGAGGGTATTCGGCACAGGGGATGCGAACTCGATGAATTCAAAGCCCATCAGACCCATTGGGTTTTCGTATAGATCAGCCATTTTGGCGCCTCATCTTGGTCATTTTTAGAATTAACGTAGGGTTATTTGCTAAGAATGCAGAGGCTGTCAGGCGGCGCACAGGAGATGCCACGTACACTGCGCGCAAGGAAATCACCGTGAATCAGTTGGAACCCGAATATCTTCATGTCGACCCATCTCGTGCGGGCGGGGCTTCTGCTTGCAGAAGTCATTATTCTTGTATGCGTAAGCGGATTCTACATGGCGTAATCAGGTTTGTCCCCGCCACGCGTGAATTTGTGGCGTACCAATGCTAGCCTTTTCCTATTACGGCCCACCTTCTTTCTATTTATAGCCCTTTGTCTGTGCAGGAACCTGAATGCCTTTGACGCTGAAGTTGACCCGCAGATGGACAGAGCGTTACGCGTTGGTTGTGCTCAGTGGTTTACTGCCCGTGGTGCTGGGCTTGTTCATCATCGCCTGGCAGGCTGACCGCTCACTCAAGCTGGTGGCTAAACAGACCGTGACCGAAGCGGTCAGGCAATTCGACCAGATGCTCGATAACGCGGCACTGGCCACCGACGTGGTGTTGCCCTTATCCGGCCAGGAATGCACGCAGGTCGAACTGGCCCTGCGCGATCAAGTCACTCGTCGTCCCTTTGTGCGCTCAGTCAATCTGGTGTGGGACAACCAGCTGTATTGCTCTTCCTTGTTTGGCAATTTCAAAGAAACCGTCAACCCGGAAAATTACGTGGCAGGTCGATTGTGGTTGATGTCGGGCAACCCGGTCACCCCGAATGAACCGCTGTTGATCTTGCGCAAACAGAAAGACCATCAAGGCGTGTTGGTCAGCCTTTATGGTTTTCACCTGGTCAATGTGTTGGGGCTGATCAATCATAAAACCCTGTTATTGCTGCAAGTGGGCGACGCCTGGATAGATCGCTATGGGGTCGCTCGCACAACGCCTGTGCCTGACTATCCGGTGGCGCAGGTCAGCTTGCCCTCTGCGCAATACCCTTACCGCGTCGTGGCCGGTTTCAGCGACGGCGAGGTGTGGCGTTTTGCGTTTATGGAATACCCCGGATTGATCGCCTTAATGATCTTTTTGGGCGTGGTCTCGGCGGGCACCGTTCGCTGGTTGCAAAAGCGCGCGTCGTCTCCCAGCCATGAACTTCAGCGTGGGCTGGAGGCCGGAGAATTCATTCCTTTCTTTCAGCCCATCGTGCGGTCTGATGACCGACAGTGGGCGGGCGCGGAAGTATTGATGCGCTGGCAACACCCCCGTGAAGGTCTGGTGCGCCCTGATTTGTTTATACCGTTTGCCGAACACTCCGGGCTTATCGTGCCCATGACGCGATCTTTGATGCAGCAAACAGCAAAGTTACTGGCGCCACAGGCTACTAGCATGGAGCCGGGGTTTCATATCGGGTTCAATATCACGGCGCGTCACTGCCAGGATCTGGAACTGGTTGAAGATTGCAGGACGTTCCTTAAAGCGTTTGCGCCAGGGCATATCAAACTGGTACTGGAGTTAACGGAGCGCGAATTAATCGTGCCCAGCGAATTGACGCACCGCTTATTCGCCCAACTTCATGAATTAGGGGTGATGATTGCCATTGATGATTTTGGTACTGGACATTCCAGTCTGGGCTACCTGCACGAATTCAATGTCGATTACCTGAAGATAGATCAAAGTTTCGTCGCCATGATTGGTGCCGATGCGCTGTCCATTCATATTCTCGACGCCATTATTGAGCTCAGCGCAAAACTGGGCCTGGGCGTTGTCGCTGAAGGGATTGAAACCGAAGAACAAAGCCAGTATCTGGCGGCCCGGGGCGTGGCGTTTTTACAGGGTTATCTGTTTGCGCGCCCGTTACCGGCGGACCAGTTCATCGTGTCTTTGCGCGAGCGACCGGCCCGAAAAACTTAGAGGGGCGATCGTTTATCAGCCTCAATTGAACCCCTGGTACTAACTGCGTGTAGTGTGTGGCAGTTTGCAGATTAACAACTACAATTTTTTTGACCGAATCCAGGTTGTCCGAATAGTTGTGTTACTGGGCAGTCATTGTCAAAGAACGGATGAAGTACTGCCCTGTCTACCTTATGTTGCCCATCTTTCTTTCTACACATCGGTTAGGTACATACCGAACCCACGATCGGAGTAATGACTTTGAGCAGACTTGCCGAGTTTCGCGCCGCTGAAAAGGCGCTGCAAGAACAAATGGCGCAGTTGGAGGCCTTGAAAAATGATGCCGGTTTAAAAAAGGAGATTGAATTCGAGCAAAAACTTCAAGGATTGATGAAGTCCTACAATAAGAATTTGCGCGACATCATTGCGATTCTTGATCCTCACCCGGTGACATCAAAGGTTTCGACGGCCCCTAAACAGCGCAAAGCCCGTGTCGTAAAGGTCTACCACAACCCGCATACCGGTGAACTGATTGAAACCAAAGGCGGTAACCACCGCGGGCTCAAAGCCTGGAAAGAACAGTACGGCGCATCAACGGTAGAAAGCTGGGTGAGAACCTGACCCTTCATCCAAAAGCCCTGTTCGTCAGGGCTTTTTTTGGCGATTTATTCAGCGTCTGCCTCTACACAGCGTATTCGCCCGAGGGCCGATCGTGCGCAGACCGTTCAGCCGGCAGACCGGTCCGATAGTCGCAGGCGCATCAATATTCACAATTTTTTCACACCGCAGGTTTCAGGATGAAGGCTGCTAAAGGACTAGCGCCCCATGCCCGCTTCGGCGGGCTTCTTTTTGCCTCGAATTTATCGAGTGCGCGCTGTCAATCATCACGGCTATCTGCCCCCCGGCCCTGAATCCGGTTTGGCGCATGGCGTCACATTCCGTATCATTCCCCTCATCACGCTCACCGTAGCGACCAATCATCCAAGCAACACCTTCGGAGGGTTCATGAGCCTGCAAGAACTGAACAACATTCCCGGCGTTACGGCTACGCCAGACAGCGCTACCCAAAATTTCGTGTTCAACCACACCATGTTGCGCGTCAAGGACATCGAGAAATCCCTGGATTTTTACACCCGCGTTCTGGGTTTCTCCTTGGTGGAAAAACGTGATTTTCCTGAAGCAGCGTTCAGCCTGTACTTCCTGGCGCTGGTCGACAAAGCACAGATCCCGGCCGATGACGCCGCGCGTACGGTGTGGATGAAGTCGATCCCCGGCATTCTGGAGCTGACCCACAACCACGGTTCGGAAACAGACGACAGCGTTGTGTACCACAACGGCAATACCGACCCGCGCGGGTTTGGTCACATCTGCGTTTCAGTGCCGGACATCGTTGCCGCCTGCGAGCGTTTCGAGACACTGAATGTCGATTTCCAGAAGCGTTTGAGCGACGGCCGCATGAAGTCCCTGGCCTTCATCAAAGACCCTGATGGCTACTGGGTCGAGATCATTCAGCCCACACCGCTGTAACAAGCAACGCAAAAAAAAACCCATGATCGCTCATGGGTTTTTTTCTGTCCGGCCCTTAATCAGGGGCAGACGTGCGGATCAAATGATCGAAGGCACTCAGCGACGCCTTGGCGCCCTCTCCTACCGCGATCACGATCTGCTTGTACGGCACAGTGGTCACGTCACCGGCTGCAAAAATACCTGGAATTGACGTCTCGCCGCGAGCATCCACCACGATTTCGCCCCGCGGTGTCAATTCGACAGTGCCTTTGAGCCAATCCGTGTTGGGCAGCAAACCAATCTGTACAAAAATGCCTTCGAGCTCGACGTTGTGGATCTCGCCGGATTGACGATCTTTGTAACGCAGGCCATTCACTTTCTGCCCGTCGCCGGTCACTTCTGTGGTTTGCGCGTTAGTTATCACTGTGACGTTCGGCAAGCTGTTTAGCTTGCGTTGCAAGACGGCATCAGCACGCAGCTTGGTGTCGAACTCAAGCAACGTGACGTGGGCAACGATACCGGCCAGGTCGATGGCGGCTTCAACCCCTGAGTTACCGCCACCAATGACGGCCACGCGCTTGCCCTTGAACAGCGGCCCGTCGCAGTGCGGGCAGTAGGCGACGCCACGGCTGCGGTATTCCTGCTCGCCGGGCACGTTCATTTCACGCCAGCGCGCACCGGTCGCCAGTATCAGTGTCTTGGCCTTCAAAGACGCCCCGCTGGCGAATTTCACTTCGTGCAGCTCGCCAGCTTTGCCGGGAATCAATTGATCGGCGCGTTGCAGGTTCATGATGTCCACGTCGTATTGCTTGACGTGCTCTTCAAGCGCCGTGGCCAGTTTCGGCCCTTCGGTTTCTTGCACCGAGATAAAGTTTTCGATGGCCATGGTGTCGAGCACCTGCCCGCCGAAACGCTCTGCTGCCACGCCGGTACGAATGCCCTTACGGGCGGCATAAATGGCCGCTGCCGCGCCGGCCGGGCCGCCACCGATCACCAGCACATCAAAGGCGTCTTTGGCGCTGATTTTCTCGGCCTGACGTTCAATGGCGCCGGTGTCCAGCTTGCCGAGAATCTCTTCCAGGCCCATGCGGCCCTGACCAAAGTTGACACCGTTGAGGTAGACGCTGGGAACCGCCATGACCTGACGATCATTGACCTCGTCCTGAAACAGCGCGCCGTCAATCGCCACGTGGCGAATATTAGGGTTGAGCACGGCCATCAGGTTCAGCGCCTGAACCACGTCCGGGCAGTTCTGGCAGGACAGCGAGAAGTACGTCTCGAAGTTGAACTCACCTTTCAATGAACGGATTTGTTCGATCACTTCGGGACTGGCTTTCGATGGGTGGCCGCCTACTTGCAGCAATGCCAGCACCAGCGATGTAAATTCGTGGCCCATGGGGATGCCTGCAAAACGCAGGCTGATATCACCGCCCGGGCGATTCAACGAGAACGATGGCTTACGCGCATCGGTGCCGTTGTCCAGCAAGGTGATCTGGCTGGAAAGGCTGGCGATTTCTTTCAACAAGTCATGCATTTCACGGGATTTCGCACCGTCGTCGAGGGAAGCAACGATCTCGATCGGCTGGGTGACCCGCTCCAGGTATGACTTCAACTGAGCTTTTAAATTGGCGTCCAACATACGGGCGATCTCCTTAACGGTTTAAGACTGTGTAAAAAAAACGCCCGAGCGAATCTCGCCCGGGCGTTTTGAGGGCGATGCTGCTGACAACTCAGGTGCGGATCACCGCCCTTGGCTGGCTCACAGGCTTAGATCTTGCCGACCAGGTCGAGCGATGGCGCGAGGGTGGACTCACCTTCTTTCCATTTGGCCGGGCACACTTCACCCGGGTGGGCAGCCACGTACTGAGCCGCTTTGATTTTGCGCAGCAGTTCCGAAGCATCACGGCCAACGCCGCCGTCGTTGAGTTCAACGATCTTGATCTGACCTTCAGGGTTGATCACGAACGTGCCGCGATCCGCCAGGCCTGCTTCTTCGATCAGTACGTCGAAGTTGCGAGAGATGGTCAGCGTCGGGTCGCCGATCATGGTGTACTGGATTTTGCCAATGGCTGGCGAGGTGTTGTGCCATGCCGCGTGAGCGAAATGGGTGTCAGTGGACACGCTGTAGATTTCCACGCCGAGTTTCTTGAACTCTTCGTAGTTGTCAGCCAGGTCTTCCAGCTCGGTTGGGCAAACGAAGGTGAAGTCAGCCGGGTAGAAGAACACAACGGACCATTTGCCTTTCAGGTCGGCGTCCGACACTTCTACGAAGCTGCCGTTTTTGTAAGCGGTGGCTTTGAACGGTTTTACTTGGCTATTGATGATAGGCATCGTTGACTCTCCGTCAGGGTTGAAAAGTTGATGGGGTGAATCCTAACAACACATTTTGTATCTGGCTCATTGGGAAAGCTGATGCTGGTGATTGGTTTTGGCTATCAGGTTGCTCTATTAATAGAAGAAACCCAAATACCACTCTCTGCCAGCCCGCTCACCCGCATCTTGATCCCGATCAAGGCGCGATACGTTTTTCTGCCGCAATGCTCATCCCGGTAAACGGGGTCGCTTCAACATAGCGCATCGCTGACTTGACGTCCTTCCAGCCGACGTAATTCATCAGGGACTTAAGGTCCCAGCCATTGTGATGCGCCCAGGTTGCAAAACCGCGACGCAATGAATGGCTGGTGTACTGCTCGGCGGGAATCCCCGCGCGCTCCAAGGCTTGACGCAACAAGGGAATCACACTGTTGGCGTGCAAGCCCGCTTCGCCCAGATTGCCCCAGCGATCAATTCCCCTGAAGACCGGGCCGCGCACCAGCGCCGAAGCGTTGAGCCACTCGATGTAGGCCCGCACCGGGCACAGTCGCAGCAATGCCGGAGTCTGGAAGGTTTTGCCCAGGTTGTCTCGGTCTCCTTTACTGCGCGGCAGATACAGGGTGATCCCCGAACCCGCTACCGCTTGCACGTGCTCAACTTGTAAGCGGCACAGCTCGTCACTGCGAAAGCCCCGCCAAAACCCCAGCAGTATCAGCGCAGTGTCGCGACGCGCCCGCAGCCAGCCGGGCTGGTCAGCATTGGCCTGTGCGGTTTGCGCTTCGCTTTCGAGCCAATCAATCACTGTCTCCAGGTGCCGCAATTGCAGGGGTACTGCCTGTTTTTCCTGCGCCGGGTGTAGTGCGCGTATGCCTTTGAAGACTTTACGCACCACTGGCGCTTTGGTCGGGTCGGCAAAGCCCTGGCTGTTGTGCCACTGAGCGATGGCCGACAGGCGTAATTTCAAGGTGTTGATCGAGAGCTGGCCGGCATGCGCGACCAGGTAGCGCGCCACGCTGTCGCTGGTGGCTGGCAGGAAACCGCCCCAGGTCACTTCGAAGTGTTCGATGGCGGCGCGGTAACTGCGTCGCGTGTTGTCGCGGGTGGCCGCGTTCAGATAGCGATCCAGATCGCTCATGGGGGGTATCTCTCGCGTTGGCGTACTGGAAACAGGCCCAAACATCACAAAACGGCCTCTAGCACGGGATAATACCAGTATATCCCGTTTGATAAATCATAAAATATGACAGAAAAATAGAACTGATATAGTATGTAATTACATGATACATACCACAGTACATAATCGTAGGAGAGACCCATGGCTCGCGGCGGCGTAAACAAAGCAGTGGTGCAAATTGCACGCGCGGCAATCCTGGCCCGTGGTGAACACCCGAGCATTGATGCCGTACGAATCGAGATGGGTAATACCGGCTCCAAAACCACCATTCACCGGTATTTGAAGGAGCTGGATGACAGTGATAGCCGTCGCGGCGTATCCCATGAAGCGCTGGGGGATGAGCTGGCAGAACTGGTCACCCGCCTCGCCCATCGGCTGCAAGAGCAAGCACAAGAACCGATTGATCGCGCCCAGGCGCAGTACGAACAGCTGAAAACACAGCTGCAGGCCCAATTGTCTGAAGCGCAGCAGACGCTGTCCGGGCTACAACAGGATCTCGAAATTCAGGCGACGGCCTTACATCAGGAAAGCGCCAACCTTGAGTCCACGCGCTCCATGCTGCAGACCGAACAGACGCGCAATGCGGCCCTCAATCAAGCGTGCAGCGATTTTGAATTGCGCCTCAAAGACCGTGATGAGCAGATCCGTTCGCTGGAAGAAAAACACCTCCATGCGCGCGATGCGCTTGAGCATTACCGCAGCGCTACCAAAGAGCAGCGCGAGCAAGACCAGCGACGCCATGAAGGCCAGTTGCAACAGGTGCAAATGGAACTGCGTCAGGCACAGCAAAGTGCCCTTGTACGACAGGATGAAATCACACAATTGCACCGCGATAACGAACGCGTGCTCAGTGAGAACCGTGCACTGGCCAAGGAAATCCATCAGGTCAACGAACAGCAGAAAAAGCTGGGACAACACAACCAGCAATTGAGTCATCAGGTGAGCCAGCTGGAGGGCGAGCGCACCCTGCTTCAAGAGCGGCTGCGTGTGGCGACCCATGAAGGCGAAGCGCTCAAAAAAGCCCAGGCCGACACTCAACACGCCGTGACAGCATTGACGATGCGCGCCATGAAAGCAGAAGCGGCACTGGAGTCGCTAAAGGCACTCAAAGACGCCGAAACGCCTGTGACACCAGCCCCGACCGACGAGTAATCACCCGGCGAAGCGCTGCCGAAGACGCTCAGCGCTCTTTTTATGAGGGCTGAGTTGATTGAGCCCGGTTATTCAGGCATCGCGGGCACAGAACTCCCGGGCCCGGCAGGGTCAGTCGTTGGCGCGGCAACCTTCCAGGCCGCACTGCCCTCCAGCATTTGCAGCGCACCCGCACGCGCCACCTGACTGATGTATTCGCTGGGCTTCAGGGCATTGGCACGCAATTTCATGTGTAGGGCATTTTTTCGAGGGTGCTGCAGCTGATCCGCCCGGGGCGTGATCCTCTCCATCAACCTGCCTTCACGCTCTGACCCACTCGGCGTGTACTTGATCAGCGCACCATCGTGCGCTGAAAAATAGTGCGTTTGCGCACACTGACGTTCCTCAATGGCGGCGCACCGCTCATGAGGTTCGAGCATGTTGCGATATAACTGCTCTTCTTCGGCAGAAGGCCATACTGTTACGGCTGCCCCCGATGAATGTGGTACACCGCAACCACACGGTACCCGGCGGGTATGGATGCACTGGCCCCTGATGGATAGACCCGCGACGGATCGAATGTTTCGCTGTATGAAGCGAGAGGTTCTGTGGCCGTGACAGGCCGTCCGCCCGCTGACAGATAAGGCCGCCAAACACGCGGTTCCCCTCATGCCTGATCTGCTGATGAACATGCCGCGCGGCATCATCGGCACTCAGAAAGTCCGGGCTTAGATCCGGGTAGACAGCATTGGCCTGTAGCCAATTGGCGCCGCACTCGATTGGGTAAGGGTTTCATGGGGGTTGTCCGTCAGTGATTGAGTTATGCCTCAGTTGCTGACGGATCGTTCATGAGTGCATGCACACAGCGGTGGTTGATATGTACGGCGCGCGGGATGCGCATCGTGTTGAGTGACTGCGGCGAGCATGGCGCGACGCCCGCAGCAGTCTCTCCACTCATTCGATTAGCGCTTGGTGGGCGTGCGCATGGTGACAAACTCTTCGGCCGCCGTGGGATGGACGCCAATGGTTTCGTCAAAGTGCTGTTTGGTTGCGCCAGCCTTCATGGCAATGGCCAAGCCCTGCACAATTTCCCCCGCTTCGGGACCGACCATATGGCAACCCAGCACTTTGTCCGTTTCGGCATCAACCACCAGCTTCATGAACGTGCGTTCCTGACAATCGGTCATCGTCAGTTTCATCGGGCGGAAACTGCTTTCGAAGATCTGCACCTGATGCCCATCCTCGAGGGCTTGCTCCTCACTCAAACCGACGGTTCCGATAGCGGGCTGGCTGAATACGGCCGTCGGGATCATGTTGTAATCCACCGGGCGGTATTGCTCAGGCTTGAACAAACGGCGCGCCACGGCCATGCCTTCTGCGAGTGCAACAGGCGTCAATTGCACACGGCCAATGACGTCGCCAATGGCCAGAATCGAAGGTTCATCGGTCTGGTACAGGTCATTGACGTTAATGAAGCCGCGCTTGTCGAGTTTGACGCCCGTGGTTTCCAGACCAAGGTTGTCAAGCATCGGCCGGCGCCCCGTCGCATAGAACACGCAATCGGCTTCAAGCACACGACGGTCTTTTAGCGTGGCTTTCAGGCTGCCATCGGGCTGCTTGTCGATTCGCGCGATATCGGCGTTGAACTGCACGTCCATGCCGCGCTTGAGGAGCTCTTCGTGCAAATGTTTGCGCACGGAGCCGTCAAAACCGCGCAGGAACATCTCGCCGCGATACAGCAGAGACGTCTCGGCGCCCAACCCTTGGAAAATCCCCGCAAACTCGACGGCAATGTAGCCTCCGCCCACAACCAGCACGCGCTTTGGCAGCGCCTTGAGAAAGAACGCTTCGTTCGAACTGATGGCGTGTTCATGCCCCGGGATCTCGGGGATCTGCGGCCAGCCACCGGTGGCGATGAGGATGTGTTTAGCCGTGTGCCGCTGACCATTGACCAGCACCTCGTTCGGCCCGGTCAAGGTGGCGTGGCCCTCCAGCAACGTAACACCACTGTTAACCAGCAAGTTGCGGTAGATACCATTGAGACGATTGATTTCACGGTCTTTGTTGGCAATCAGCGTGGACCAGTCGAAGCTGGAAGGACCCAGCGTCCAGCCAAAGCCTGACGCCTGCTCGAACTCTTCGGCAAAGTGAGCGCCGTAGACCAGCAGCTTTTTAGGCACACACCCCACATTGACGCACGTGCCGCCCAAATAGCGGCTTTCCGCCACGGCCACCTTGGCACCAAACCCGGCTGCAAAACGGGCAGCGCGTACACCGCCGGACCCGGCCCCAATCACAAACAAATCAAATTCGTAGGACATCACTATCTCCTGAGCAGTCCATCAGCATAATCCCTGCGGCGCGATTGACCAGCGCCGAGGGTGACTGAAATCGGAAAACAAGAAAGCCACCCGTAGGTGGCTCTCCCTTGAAGCAGTCAGCACGCTCGTGTTTCTTAGTAAGCCTTGCCGGTTTTGTAGAAGTTTTCGAAGCAGAAATTGGTCGCTTCAATGTAGCCTTCCGCACCGCCGCAATCGAAACGCTTGCCTTTGAATTTGTACGCAATCACGCAGCCGTTTTGCGCCTGCTTCATCAGCGCATCGGTAATCTGGATTTCGCCACCTTTGCCTGGCTCGGTTTGCTTGATCAGATCAAAGATGTCCGGGGTCAGGATGTAACGACCGATAATCGCCAAGTTCGAAGGTGCATCTTCAGGGGCTGGTTTCTCAACCATGTTGCGTACGCGGTACAGGTCATCACCAATCAGGTCACCGGCGATGACGCCGTACTTGTTGGTTTCCTGCGGGTCAACTTCCTGGATGGCAATGATGGTGCAGCGGTACTGGTTATACAGTTTGACCATCTGGGTCAAGACGCCGTCACCTTCCAGGTTGACGCACAGGTCGTCCGCCAGGACCACGGCAAAAGGTTCGTCGCCGATCAGTGGGCGGCCGGTCAGGATAGCGTGACCCAGCCCTTTCATTTCGGTCTGACGGGTGTAAGAGAACGAGCATTCGCTCAGCAGGCGACGGATACCTACCAGGTATTTCTCTTTATCAGTGCCCTTGATCTGGTTTTCCAGCTCATAGCTGATGTCGAAATGGTCTTCAAGGGCGCGCTTGCCACGACCCGTCACGATGGAGATTTCGTTCAGTCCTGCGTCGAGTGCTTCTTCAACGCCGTACTGGATCAGTGGCTTGTTCACCACCGGCAGCATTTCTTTAGGCATGGCTTTGGTCGCTGGCAAAAAGCGAGTGCCGTAGCCGGCTGCTGGGAACAAGCATTTCTTGATCATATGAGTCCTTAAAAGGGCTGTGCGTACGGATTTGGCGCAGTCTAATCAGGCGGCAGCAAGCTTACAATGCCCCCGATAGCATACTGATACCAACATAGAGAAAATATGTGCCACTTAGTTCCTTTTTAACTTTTTTTTCATGTGCGGATGCCTTTCATGGAACCTCTGAAACCGCACCAGGGTCTCTTTGTGGCGAGTGGCACTTACGCATCCTTGACAGCGCAAATGCCCGGAATGGCGGTAACATGGCCCTCTTTTCCAGTCAGTGAGTTCAGCGTGTCATGTCGGATGTAAAAAAAGTTAACGGGTATCTGATCAAACAACTCCAGAGCGATGCCTGGTGGGTTCTGGATAGCACCGATGAGCCGATTGCAGGCCCTTTTGGAAGTGAGGCCGCTGCGACTGAAGTGGCCAACGTGCTCCAGGATCAGCCATCGGCACCCGTGCGCAAGCGCAAGAACAATTCCTGATCCTCTCCTTCGCGATAATTGGCACTCAATGAAAAAGATCCTGATATGTGTACTGCTGTCCCTTGGAGGCTGCGCCACGGCGTCCAACACCTATTTGCCCGACGGACAACAGGGGCTGAGCATCGACTGCTCGGGCGAGGCCATGTCCTGGGGCAAATGCTATGAAAAGGCAGACGCCTCTTGCGCGGGCACCGGCTACACCATTGTCGGCACCGATGGCTCCTCAGCCGTGAAGGAAAGTGAAAAAACCATGGGTGTTGATGTAGGAAATTTCACCAGCCGTACCATCGTGGTGATGTGCAAATAGCACACTGCTCACAGGTGGACTTCGACGAATTTGATACCCAGGGAACGCAAGGTTTCTACCAGCGCATCCAGACGCTCAAAGGATTCAACTTCGTCGTTGTCATCCACTAAAAAGAAGCTGCGCCCTGCACTCTTCTTGAAAAATACAATCCACTCCTCGGTCGCTGCCGGGTTAGGGATGGCATGGGTGGCGGTAATGCTGCCGTCGGCATGACGCTGCTGCACGAGCGCTCGTTTCATCGCGTTCTCCTGAAAAACTGCCGTGGCTGTACACGCCTTTAACGGCAGCGAGGTTCAAGGCGCGAAGTTTACTGGATCCCCTGCCCGATCAAAATGCCATTAATGGTTTGCCCGTACGCATTGACCCCGTCATTGGCGTGATATTTCACGCGGGTTTTCTCAATCGAACCCTCCACCAGACGTGGGTCTTGTGGTCGCTCGTGCGTATTGATGAAAGCCGCCACATCCCATGCTTGCTCGTCGCTCAAGCTGCCGGGTTTACCCAGCGGCATATTGTGTTTGATGAACGACGCCGCTGTGTTGATGCGGTGCATGCCTGCCCCCCAGTTGTAGGAGTCTTTACCCCACAAAGGTGGCATCACGTAATCGGTCCCGACTTTCTGACCTTGCCCCTGATTGCCATGGCATAACGCACACTGCGCCTCATACACAGCCGCTCCGCGCTCAAGATCGTAGCCACCTGCGGGCTGCGGCACTTGCGGATAGCCGCGCCCTGGCAACTCGACCCCAACCGGCGCGGTTGTCGACAACCAATAGGCATACACCGACAGCGCGGTGATTTCTCGACTGTCGGCGGCCGGTGGCGTGCCGCCATTCATGCTGAACTGAAAACAGCCCTGCAGGCGTTCGGCAAAGGTATTGACCTTGTCATTCTTCTGGCGATAGGCGGGATACATCGTGTAGGCGCCCCACAGGGGAGCGGAGTTGGCCAGCCTGCCCTGATCCAGGTGGCAATTGGTGCAATTGAGGCCATTGCCGACAAACTGTGGCGCTTGACGTTTGGTGTCCACAAACAGTGCGTACCCGTCCATCACCATCTTTCCATAGGCATTGTCGGGAAGTTCGCTTTGCTGCGGAGGACGAAAATAGGCTTTCGCGTGCTGAGCCGCAGGCGGGATTTTCAGTTGCGACTGATCTTCCATGGCAATGGGGGCTGCACGCACCATCGGTGCAACCAGCACACAAAGCGCATAACCGGTTAACAGACGTGTCATTGCGCAGCCTCCTGAGGCGCCACAGTGGCGAAATATTCGGCGACCGCCGTCACTTCTTCTTCCGTCATGGCCTTGGCGATGTGCCCCATGAGGTCACTCGGGTCATTGCGGCGCAGGCCCGAACGCCATGCATTTAGCTGCCCGGCAAGGTATAGGGCGGGTTGATTGGCCAGTGGCGGAAACGCGCTGCCCACCCCTGCGCCGCCAGGGCCATGGCAGCTCACACACTCAGGAATGTTGCGCTCCCAGGCGCCGCGCAGGGCCAGCGTCTGCCCCACACCTTTGGCCGCGTGGCTGCGATTGATGGACGGGGCGGGTGGCGCAGGCATCGCGGCCAATGCTGTGGTCACTGACGTGATCTCGTCCGGCGTCAAGGCGCTGGCCAAGGGCTGCATGACCGGACTCACCCGCTTGCCCTCTTTGAAGTCGCTGAGTTGTTTGCTCAGGTACTGGGCCGAAAGCCCGGCCAGTCGTGGGAAACCTGCCGGGGCTACGCCCAGGCCATCCCTGCCATGGCACGCCATGCAGGCTGTGGCGCCGGGCTGACTGCCACCTTGCAGGAAGACATTGCGAGGTTCCCCGGCCTGAACGCTGCTCATGGCAAGCAGCACCAAACCACTGCCCAGTGTTCGCTTAAGAGGCATCGTAGGCCGCTCCATTTTTGTTATATGCATAGGCGAAAAACCTATAAGCACAAAAATAGTAAGCTAATGGCCATTTGCCTGCAACGCGTAGTCCTCACTGAAAAGCGCCTGTAAGAAAAAAACCTGACTGCTGCAAGAAGCAACTGTCAGGTTTTTTGTGTAGGCCGCAGGAAGAACGAACGGTCGGTTATTGTCCGGAAATGCAGTGCGTCGCTGCCGCGCGAATGTCTCCTGGACGAATCGGCACGTTAGACATGCTTTCGTACACCTTGATGCTGCTACCCGCCGAACGCTCTTCGATATCAATCACCGCCGTGGGCCCCGAGGTCAGCTTTTGCGGAACGATTACCCGCAAACCATCCTTGTGCGGCTCAATTTGCGGGGCTTTGCGTGTGCGTGATAACTGTTGCACCAGGCACTGAGCGTAAGCCTCCGGCTTCTTGCCAGAAATCACACTCATCGTGGGCAATGTCTGCTCAATGTCCGTGACCGATGCACAGCCTCCCAAAGCCAGCATTGCCACCAATACGCCCCACTTCATACAAATCCTCCGTTAAAGATCCTACGACCATCGATCTTTAAAATTTCTCCCTGCGGGCAGGGAATTAATACTCAAAAAGTAGCAATTTAAATTTGCCAAGCGTCAGATTCGTCTGCGCGGCAGCATAATAAGCTGGTTTAGCCTCCAACTTGGACTAAAGCACATGCTATCGTCCTGTTTTTTTAGCAAAAGCGCCCTTCGGAGCCCCCATGAAATTCATTCACCAGCGTGAGCACCTCAACGAAGATGACATCGTCGTCATCGAGTGCTCCCATCCCTGCAACATTCGCCTGATGAGCGATGCGCACTTTCGCAGCTTCAAAAATGGTGGCCGACACTCGTACCACGGCGGGGCATTCGACAAATTTCCGGCCAGAATCACCGCACCAAGCACCGGCTTCTGGAACATCACCATCGATACGGTCAGCAGCCGGGCCATCAGCGTGACGCGCAAGCCGACCTTGAAGCATTCGATCAAGATCGTTCGCCGCTCCAGCTCCAAGCTCCGTTAAACCTGACACCGTCTCTTAGCGACAGGAATTCCCGTGCCAACCACTAAATACGTCATCAAGTACAAACTCGACGGCGAGCGCCGTTTTGAATTCGCACAGCTCACGTCCGGGTCAGAGGAAGAAGCCCGCGCAGCGCTTGAAAAAATTCACGGCAAAGAAGAAACCATTACCGACATCAAAGTGAGCAAGGCGCTCTGATCCGCCATGTCTCTGGACCTGTTCGACGAAGACGACCTGCAACAGCCCACCCGCATTGAGCAATTCAGTACGCAGGCGTATGTCTTGCGCGGTTTTGCCCTGCCCTGGGTCGAAGCGTTGTTAACAGCACTTGAGCGCGTATTGCATGAATCGCCGTTTCGTCATATGCAAACCCCTGGCGGTTTCACCATGTCAGCGCGCTTGAGCAGTTGCGGCGCGCTGGGATGGACCTCTAGTGCTCAAGGCTACCGTTACAGCCCCGTCGACCCATTAAGCGGCATGCCTTGGCCAGCGATTCCCCAGGCGTTGCTTGAACTCGCACACTCCGCTGCGGCGACAGCAGGCTTCGAGCATTTTGTGCCCGATGCTTGCTTGATCAATGCGTATGCGCCTGGCGCCAAGATGTCACTGCATCAGGACAAAAACGAACGCGCCTACACCGCGCCGATTGTGTCGATCTCCCTCGGCTTGCCGGCTATGTTCCAGTTTGGCGGGTTTGAACGCAGCGACCCTGTGCAACGCCTGTCGCTGTTTCATGGTGATGTCGTGGTCTGGGGCGGCGTCGATC
Organism: Pseudomonas lundensis; assembly: GCF_015377145.2. NCBI lineage: Bacteria > Pseudomonadati > Pseudomonadota > Gammaproteobacteria > Pseudomonadales > Pseudomonadaceae > Pseudomonas > Pseudomonas lundensis. The sequence goes on along the minus strand of NZ_CP062158.2, from coordinate 2,451,178 downwards.
GGTTGCGTTATCACGGCATTTTGCCTATCAAACCCGGAACCCATTCATTGCTGGGCGAACAGCGCATCAATATCACCCTGCGCAAAGCAGGCTGAAACGGTCCCTGCGGGGAGCCATGATGGCCATTTGAAAATAAAGCGCTATAAACTTTTTGTTATAGCGATTATCTTCACGTTGCCCGATCCTCCTCGACAGGTTCGGATGACCCTCGCCAATAAATGGAGTTTCCCGATGACTGCGCATGCAGTGCGTTTTGCCCCTTTGGCAATCGTTGCCTTTCTGGGAGGCGGCCTGACGATGGGCGTGCAGGCTGACGAAGTTCAAGTCGCCGTTGCCGCCAACTTCACCGCCCCTATTCAGGCCATTGCCGAAGATTTTGAAAAGGACACGGGCCATACCGTGATCGCAGCCTACGGGGCGACAGGCCAGTTCTATACCCAAATCAAAAATGGCGCGCCGTTTGAAGTGTTTCTGGCGGCCGACGACACGACGCCCGAGAAGCTCGAAACCGAAGGCGACATCGTGCCGGGCTCCCGGTTTACCTATGCCGTTGGCACGCTGGCGCTGTGGTCAGCCGATAAAGCGTTCCTTGACGGCACCGACAAGGCTTTGCTTGCCAACCAGTACCGGCATCTGGCCATCGCTAACCCCAAGGCTGCACCTTACGGGCTGGCCGCTACGCAAGTGCTGGCCGGGCTGGGCCTGACGGACAAGGTCAAAGACAAAATTGTCGAAGGGCAGAACATTACCCAGGCCTACCAATTTGTTTCGACGGGCAATGCCGAACTGGGTTTTGTCGCCCTGTCGCAGATCTACAAAGACGGCAACGTCACCAGCGGTTCAGCCTGGATCGTGCCGGACGCGATGCACGCCCCCATCAAACAAGATGCCGTGATCCTTAAAACCGGTGAACACAATCGCGCTGCACACGCCTTGGTCGACTACCTGAAAGGTCCCAAAGCCGCGGCCATCATCAAATCCTATGGCTACCAACGCTAAATGCCGCTTTCGAGTGCCGATTTCGCCGCCATTTGGCTGACCCTGAAACTGGCGTCACTGACCACCGCCATTTTGTTGGTGGTGGGGACTCCAATCGCCCTGTGGCTGGCGCATACACCGTCGAAGTGGCGTGGCCCCGTGGGCGCAGTGGTGGCTTTGCCACTGGTATTGCCGCCCACGGTGATCGGTTTTTACTTGCTACTGGCCATGGGGCCCCATGGTTTTTTGGGGCAGTTCACCCAGTCCCTGGGGCTTGGCACCTTGACCTTCAGCTTTACCGGTCTGGTGATCGGCTCCGTGATCTACTCCATGCCCTTTGTTGTGCAGCCTTTGCAGAATGCCTTCACTGCGATCGGGAAACGACCGCTTGAAGTGGCTGCCACACTGCGCGCCAACCCCCTGGACACCTTTTTCTGCGTGATGCTGCCGCTGGCCCGGCCGGGGTTTGTGACCGCGGCGATCCTCGGGTTTGCTCACACAGTAGGCGAGTTTGGCGTGGTGCTGATGATCGGTGGCAACATCCCCGAAAAAACCCGGGTGGTGTCTGTGCAAATCTACGATCACGTCGAAGCCCTGGAATATGCCCAGGCGCATTGGCTGGCCGGAGCCATGTTGGTGTTTTCCTTCCTCGTGCTGCTGGCGTTGTACTCCAGTCGCAGAAGCCCGACCCAATGGAGCTGAACATGCGCGCGCAGCTTAATGTGCGACTCAAGCTGAGTTACAGCGACTTCTCCCTGGACGTTGACCTGCAACTGCCGGGTCAAGGCGTCACTTCGCTGTTTGGTCATTCGGGCTCGGGTAAAACCACCTGCTTGCGCTGTATCGCGGGCCTTGAGCGCGCTCACGAGGCGTATGTCGAGGTCAACGGTCAAGTCTGGCAAGACAGCGTGCGCAAGGTGTTTGTGCCGGTTCATCAGCGTTCGCTGGGCTATATCTTCCAGGAGGCCAGCCTGTTCCCTCACCTTTCGGTGCGCGCTAACCTTGAGTTCGGGTTGCGGCGCATTCCGCGCAGCGAGCGGCGTGTGGAGTTGGTACAGGCCACGCACCTGCTGGGCATCAGCCACCTGCTAGAACGCATGCCCGCTCATTTGTCGGGGGGAGAACGTCAGCGCGTGGGGATTGCGCGTGCCTTGCTCACCAGCCCCAAACTCTTGTTGATGGATGAACCGCTGGCCGCGCTGGACAGCCAGCGCAAGCGCGAAATCCTGCCCTACCTCGAGCGCCTGCATGCGCAGCTGAACATTCCGGTGCTGTATGTCAGCCACTCACAAGAGGAAGTCGCCCGGCTGGCTGATCATCTCGTGTTGCTCAATGAGGGCAAGGTTCTGGCCAGCGGACCGATTGCCGACACACTGGCAAGGCTCGATCTGCCGTTGGCTCAAGGGGATGATGCGGGGGTGCTGATTGAAGGGGTCGTCACGCATTACGATGCGCAGTACCAATTGCTGACCCTGCAACTGCCGGGCAGCAACCAGAGTCTGAAGGTCGCTCACGGGCCTCTGGCAGTCGGGCAGTCACTGCGAATCAAGGTGCAGGCCCGTGATATCAGCCTGAACCGTGATCCGGGCGCACACAGCAGCATTCTTAACTGCTTGCAGGCCACGGTTGTCAGTGAAATGCCGGCCGATAACCAGGCGCATATGCTCATACGCCTGGATGCGGGAGGGACCGCACTGCTGGCACGGATCACGCGGTACTCGCGAGATCAACTACAACTCGTGCCAGGCCACGTCATCTGGGCGCAAATCAAGTCCGTCGCGGTTCTGGTCTGACGTCCTTACAAGGCTTCCCGGCGCCGCGCGATCAAGAAACGCCCCGTGGCAATGCCGATCCCGAGTAAACACCCGAAAATCAGTCCAAGGCCGACAATCAGCGATTTTTTAGGCTTGATCGGGCTGATCGGCGTCTGCGCCTTGCGGTCAATACTGACGATTCCCAGCTTGCTCATGTCGGTATTCAAATTGCCCAGACGCACGACTTCAGCCCGCAGCGGTTCGATGTTTTTCAGGAACAAATCTTCATTCGAACGCTTGCCGAGTTGCTCGACCTGACGGTTGACTTCCAGTAACTGCAACTTTTTGCCAATGGTTGAGATGCGCTTGTCGGTGAAGTCGTCCGAGGTGCGTTTGAGCAAGGCGGCACGCTCGGCTTCAAGGGCCTGCGTCCCCATGAAATACAGCGGAATACTTTGCGAGGTGATTTCAGTACGCATCACTTGCGACGACCCCTTGGCCGCATCAGACATGGCCGAAGGCGTGGTGGGACGGGTAATGCCCAAGGAGCGCGCAATAGAGATCGCCTCCGAGAGCTGAGCGATCCGCGATTCGCGTTCAGTCTTTAGTTGCAGGCGCAAGGCCTGAAGTTCGTCTTTGAGTTTTGCCCGCTCAAGCGTATCGGATTCGACCAGTGTCGCAATCTTGCCTTCTTTGTCCGACTTGTAACCGGAGCGCGCGGCATCAATCTTTTCTTCCAGCTCTCTGAGTCGGTTATTAATGATGACTTTGAGATCAGCGCCAATTTGGGCGCGCTGATTATTGATCGCGTAGTCAACAAAACCGTTGAGAATTTTTACCCCATCAACATCCTCTGGATAGGTCATCTCCAGTTTGATGAAAGGACTGAGGGAATCCTGTTTTTTTGGATCCGGTTGTATGAGGTTAATGGCATCGCGGTTAAAGATTTCAAAACTCTGTTCCAGCGACACGCCTTTTTTTTGCAATGGCTTGAACAAGTCCTGATTCGATTGAAAAAATGTGAAGCGGGTTTCGTAGGAATCTAGCGCAGCGCCTACCTTGAGCAAGGCCTCGGTAGGGGGCAATTTGTAGACCTCCGAGCGGTTCAGGGCATCCAATTCATTGATCGCCGCCGGCCTGAGCACTGTACTGGCCTGGTACACCCGCGGGGCAAGCATGGCATAGGTCAAGGCCATGGCACCCACCACCAGCGTGGTGCCTGCAATCAGTTTCTTTTGTTGCCAAAGCGATTGAATCAGCGCAAACAGATCGATTTCGTCAGTCGAAGTTTCTGCTAGCGGATGCTGAATAGTTTTCAAAAAAATGCACCTTGTGAGTAGAACTTCTTGGCAAGTTCACCGCTTGACTGTTTAAGCACCTATTGGCTAGGTCTTTCTTAGGCTATGTCTGACAGACCATCTTAGAAAAAGATCCCTGCATTTAGAATCAAGCACATACCGCGACAAAAGCAAGTGATGCCATAGTGATATCTCGCCTTTTTCTTACAAGCAAAGATCAGTTCTCATTCAGAAAGAAGATTTATTACTTGAAACACGGAAACTTCCTACGACAGCCTTTTGATCAACGGTAAAAGACGCGCCTTCTGGCTTGTATAAACAATGGATCCAAAACGCTGTCTGTTTGGATCAATCCTTTAGTCACTGACTCGCCTGTATATCCAGGCACCTATCAGGCAACGGCAGGTGCGGAGCGTCAGTAAAAACGCCCGCGTGATGTCAAAGCGGCATATTTTCCCCGCCTGTGTAATCATCTGCGCCACAAAAAAACACGCTGACGTGTGGGGTAATCATCAGGATGGACATTTTTCAGGCGATGCGTGTTTTCGTGCGGGTGGTCGAAACCGGCAGCTTCACGGCTGCCGCTCAGGCATTGGGCTACTCCACCGCGCAGACCTCTCGCCTGCTGTCTGAACTTGAAGCCTCACTGCAAGCCCGACTGCTGCAACGCAGTACGCGGCGTCTGGCGCTGACTGAAGTCGGCGCCCGCTACCTGGAACGGTGCCGCCTGATTTTGAGCGAAGTTGAAGACGCCAATGCTGAAGCCGGAGGCGCTCATTTAACGCCCCGTGGTCATTTGCGTGTGCAATCAACCACCGGCATAGGCATTCAATTGCTGGCTCCGCTGGTGGCGCGCTATGCGCAGCTATACCCGCAGGTCAATGTGGATTTAACCCTTTCGCAACGTCAGCCCGACTTGCTCGAAGAAGGGCATGACGTGGTCATCACCCTGTCTTCACACCTGCCGGATTCAGAGCTGGTGGGCCAGGCTTTGGGCACCATCTCCAGCGTGATCAGCGCAGCGCCCTCCTACCTCGCTCAATATGGCATTCCGCAAAAACCGGCCGACCTTGCAGAGCACCGTTGCCTGCACTTGGTCGATCCGATGTTTACCGATAGCTGGGTATTTCGCGACGAACAGGGCGAGCAGTCGGTGCGGCCCGGGGAGGTGTTTCAGGTGAATGTCGCAGAAGCCATGGCTCAGGCGGCTGAAGCGGGACTCGGCGTCTGCCTGTTGCCCGATTACGTCGCCGTGGACTCCTACAAACGCAAAGGCCTGGTGCGTCTGTTGCCGCATTACCGGCTGCACGAGAAAAGCATCTACGCGCTTTACCCTTCTCGCCGTTTTCTGGATGCCAAAGTCAAAACCTGGGTCGAATTTCTCAAGCAGGAAATCCCCGGCATGCTGCAAGCACACCAGGCCACGGTGAATGACCCGGCGAATTGGGCTTAAGCGTCCACGGCACGCTGTAACTGATCACGCAATGCCAGCGCTGTACGGTCAAACGCCAACGGTGTCACCGATATACCGCCTTGGGTGACCACTTGAGTTTCGGTGTCAGCCGCTTCAGCTTGGGCATGCCGCGTGATGTTGAGCCAATAGTAAGTGGCCTCACGAAAATCCGTGCGCTCGTGGACGGCGATGCCTTCCATCCGCCCTGCCCCCTGCCGGGTGATGCACACCGGGCCCGCCTCATCTGCCGGGACATCCGGGAAGTTGATGTTCAAGCACGCGGACTGTTCCCAGCCTTTGCCCAGCAACTGACGTATGACAGCGGGCGCCAGGGTGCGGGCAGTGTCCCAGCGCACGCCATCGCGACGGGTGAAATACTGGCTCAAGGCAATGGAGGGCACGCCCATCAGCAGGCCGGTCATGGCCGCACCCACCGTGCCGGAATAGAGCGTTTCAACCCCCAGGTTGGCGCCTTTGTTGATACCTGAAAGCAAGAGCTGTGGCGCAGTCGCCATCAACTGGCGCAAAGCCACAGCGACACAATCTGCGGGTGTGCCGGAGACCGAAAACCGTCGCTCCCCGCGTGGCGTGATCCGCAATGGATGGTGAATGCTGATGGCTGTCGATATACCGCTCTGGTCGTGATCGGGGGCGACCACCCAGACCTCGTCAGCCAATTGATGGGCCACGGCTTCCAGTGCCGCAAGGCCGGGAGCGTCAATCCCGTCGTCGTTGGTGATCAGGATGCGTTGCAAGCGTACACACGGCATCAATGCCTCCAGTGTCATCGGTTAACCGGGGAACAAAAATGGGTTCAACCCGCTGCGGGCAAACCCTTGCTCTTCAATTTTGGCATCGAGCATCAGTGAGGCCAGGTCGTCAGCGAAGGTTTCGAGGGTAGAGTCCCGGTCCAGATACAGCACCTTGAGGTAGCTGTGACAGTCCAGGCAGCTTTCAGCCTTGATGCTGGCTTCTTTACTGTCCAGCGACCAATAGTCGAGCTGGCCGGTCTGTTCGCAATTGCTGCACTTAGCCCTGACCATGTGCCAGCGGCTTTCGCACAATCGGCAATGCAAATACCGCAACCCATTGTGCGCGCCGCCTAACACCACGCTGGTCGAGGGCTCGCTGTTACAGACCGGGCAAAACTGACGATGTTCACCATAGTCTGCATGGCCGCTGGCGGGCAATTGCGCGGCCAACTGCGTCCAATACAAGGACAGTGCCGCCCAGATAAACAGGGCCCGGCCACTGCCAACTTCGCTGTGATGGCCACTTAGCAGTGCGCTGGCCTGTCGTTCCAGTTGCTCGACCGAGGTATCGCGTAAGCCCGCAATCACCTCTTGCACAGCATCAGTGGCCTGGGGCAACTGATCGAGCAATGCCCGCAATGCCTGTTGCCAGTAGTGGTCGCGCGGCAGGCTGACGTAATCCAGCGGTGCCAACAGTTGCCCCATGCGCGCCGTGGCTGCCTCGACCAGCGACTTGGGCAACGGGTGCTGTTCTAACACCTGTTGCTGAGCCTGAACCAGGCGCGCCACAAATGTCAGGTAATCGGCCATTGGATGGTCAATGGCCAGCGCCTGCAAACGCGCGGCGCGTCGCTGATAGTGCTGTTTGAGCGTGGGCAGCAACAAGGGCGTAATCCGGCCGATTCCACCGGTGGGGGTTTCTATCGGCGTCAGCTTGATGCTGCTCATGGGTGGTCCTTCTTGGAATCAATCTGTTTAAACCAGCGGTCGTGGTGGGTTTTAGCCCACTTGCGCGAGACGTAACCGGTGACCATGCCGCCAATCGAGCCTTTGACCCAGAACCCCATGTAGGCGTGGCCAATAATCAGCAGAATCAGGCAAATGCCGGTCAACGAATGCAGGAGCGCCCCGACGCGGATCACCGGAATCGGGAAGAACGGCGCAAAGTAAGGACGCCAGATCAACACGCCGCTGATCAGCAGCAGCGTGATCAGGCTCATGATTCCCCAGAACAACAGCTTTTGCCCCGCGTTGTATTTGCCCACCTGCAACGACTTGATGTGACGTCCCTTGAGCACATCCTTGACGTTGGCGAACCACAGGCGGTCTTGCGGTTCTGGCAGGTTGTACTTCACCAGCCTTACGAACAGGAACATGAGCGCCAAAAACACCACCACCCCCAGGAACGGGTGCAGGATGCGCGCCAGTTGCGGGGTGCCCAACACATGACTCAGCCAGCTCATCGACGGGAAAAACCACGACAACCCCGACAGCGCCACCAGCATGAAACAAATGACCATTAGCCAATGGCACAGGCGCTCGGCAAACGGGGTACGCAGGATCATGTTTTTCGGGGTCATGGGTGCTTCTCCTGTTCCGTGGACGCGGGCGCTCTTTTGTCAGCGTCCAGCTCGTCGTCCGACTCATCGGTGGTCAACGGTCCTACGCCAACGTAGTGGAACAGCGTGCCCGCCAGGGTGGCAAAAAACGCCACGGCGGCGACAGGTTTGAGCCAGCCTTTCCAGCCTTCGACCACATTGCTGATCCGTGGATCGGCCGGCAGGTTGTGGTACAGCTGCGGCTTGTCGGCATGTTGCAAGACGTACATCACGTGGGTGCCGCCCACGCCTTGCGGGTCATAGACCCCGGCATGCGCGAAGCCGCGGGTGTTGAGTTCGGCCACCCGTTCATTGCCCAGGTGTTTCATGTCGGCTTTGCTGCCGAAGTTGATGGCCCCGGTCGGGCACGTCTTAACGCAGGCTGGCTCCTGCCCGACGCTCACGCGGTCAATGCATAACGTGCACTTGTAGGCCTTGTTGTCTTTCTTGCTGATACGCGGCACATCGAACGGGCAGCCTGCGATGCAATAGCCACAACCGATACAGTGATCGGAGCGAAAATCGACGATGCCGTTGGCGTATTGCACGATCGCCCCCGGCGCAGGACACGCCTTGAGGCAGCCGGGGTCCGCACAGTGCATGCAGCCGTCCTTGCGGATCAGCCATTCGAGTTTGCCGCTTTCGTCTTCCACTTCGTCGAAACGCATCAGGGTCCAGGTTTCGGCCGACAAGTCCGCCGGGTTGTCATAAACCCCCACGTTATGGCCCACCTCGTCGCGCAGGTCGTTCCACTCACCGCACGCCACCTGGCAGGCCTTGCAGCCGATGCAGATGGTGACGTCGATCAGCTTGGCCACTTGCACTTCACTGTCACGCACCTGCGGGGCTGGCGTCAGGCTGTTGGTGGCAGAGCGCTTGATAATGTCTTGGGATTGCATGGACATGAGCTTTCTCCCTTACGCCTTTTCCACGTTGACAAGGAAAGCCTTGTACTCAGGCGTCTGCGCATTCGCATCGCCCACGGCCGGGGTCAGGGTGTTGGCCAGGTAGCCCTTGCGGGTCTCCCCTTCGTACCCCCAATGGCACGGGATGCCGATGGTGTCGACCTCCTGCCCGCCCACCTGCAGGGTGCGGATACGTTTGGTCACCACGGCTTTGGCTTTGATGTAGCCGCGCTTGGTGCTGACCTTGACCCAGTCACCCTGGACAATGCCTTTTTTCTTCGCCAGGTTTTCACCGATCTCGATGAACTGTTCCGGCTGCAACACGGCGTTGATACGCGAGTGCTTGGTCCAGTGGCGGAACAGTTCTGTGATCGAGTACGTGGTGGCAACGTAAGGGAATTGCTCGGCCGTCCCCAGTCGTGTCTGGTCGTAAGGAAAAATACGGACGGTGGGGTTGTACACCGTGCTCGGGTGCAACGGGTTGCGTCCGGTCGGGGATTCTGTCGGCTCGTAATGTTCCGGGAATGGCCCGTCTACCAGTGTGTCAATAGCGTACAAACGGCCTACCCCCTCGGGCAGCATGATGAAGGGGCTGGCCTTGCTGCTGGGTGGCAAAGTGGCCGGGAAGTCCGGGACATCGATACCGGTCCAGCGCTGGCCGTTCCATTCGATGATTTTGCGCTCAGGGTCCCAGGCCTTGCCTTGCGGGTCGGCCGACGCGCGGTTGTACAGAATGCGGCGGTTTTGTGGCCACGCCCAGGCCCAGCCCAGCGTGCTGCCCAGGCCAGAGGGGTCGGCGTTGTCGCGGCGTGCCATCTGGTTGCCTTGCGGGGTCCAGGACCCGGCAAAAATCCAGTTGAAACTGGCGGTGGTGCCGTCGTCGCGCAGTTGCGAGAAGTCGCTGAGCAATTCGCCTTTGCGCACGGTGACATTGCCTTGCGCGTCTTTGAGATCTTCCAGCGCAAAACCGTTGGCCTCTTGCGCCACTTCTTCGGGCGTAGGGTCCAGCGGGTCACGGTAATTCCATGCCATGTTCAACAGCGGCGCAGGGTTGGCGCCGCCTTCCTGCTCATACATCTGACGCAGCTTGACGAACAGATGCCCCAGAATCTTGCCGTCATGCCACGCTTCATTGGGCGGTGCCGCGCCTGCCCAGTGCCATTGCAGCCATCGGCCCGAGTTGACGATGGAGCCGTTTTCTTCCGCAAAACAGGAGGACGGCAAGCGGAAGACTTCGGTCTGGATGCTGGCGGTGTCGACGTCGTTCTCGTCGCCGTAGTTCTTCCAGAAACTGGACGTTTCAGTGACCAGCGGGTCAATGATCACCAAGTATTTGAGTCTGGACAGCGCAGCGCTGGCCTTGTTTTTGTCCGGGAAGGCCGCGATCGGGTTAAAGCCTTGGGCGATGTACCCGTTGACCTGTCCGTCGTACATCATCTCCAGATAGCGCAATACGTCGTAACTTTTGTCCCACTTGGGCAGCCAGTCAAACCCCCAGTCGTTGGCCGCCGTGGCCTTATCGCCCCAGAAGGTTTTCATCATGCTGGTGAAAAACTTGGGTGTGTTCTGGTAGTAGTTGACCTGCTCGGGCAACAGGGCTTTGGGCGTGGTTTGCTTGAGGTAGGTGGCCAGATCGGTTTGTTGGTCACTGGGCAGGTTCATGTAGCCCGGCAACCGCAATGACAGCAGGCCGATGTCGGTGTAGCCCTGAATGTTGGAGTGGCCGCGCAAGGCGTTGACCCCGCCGCCCGCCATGCCGATGTTACCCAGCAGCAATTGGATCATCCCGGCGCCGCGAATCATCTGCACGCCACTGGAGTGGTGAGTCCAGCCCAACGCATAGAGGAAGGTGGTGGTGCGGTTCGGGACACTGGTTTCACCGATGATGCGGCAAATTTCCAGAAAGTCTTCTTTAGGGGTGCCGCAAATATCGGTTACGACCTCTGGCGTGTAACGGCTGACGTGCGCTTTAAGCAGATTCCACACACAACGCGGGTGGCTGTACGTTTCGTCACGGCGAGCGAAGCCGTTTTCATCGACTTCATACATCCATTGGCTGCGGTCGTATTGCTTTTTGGCCGGATCAAAACCGCTGAACAGACCTTCCTCGAAGGTGTAACTGTCCCGCACGATCAGCGGCGCGTTGGTGTAGGCCCGCACGTACTCGTGGTGGATTCGGTCATGGGTGATCAGGTAGTTGATCATGCCCATCAGGAAGGCAATGTCAGACCCGGCGCGGATCGGTGAATAGAGATCAGCCACCGCAGCGCTGCGGTTAAAGCGCGGATCGACCACGATGACTTTGGCGCCATTACGGATCTTGGCTTCGACCACCCACTTGAACCCCACCGGGTGCGCTTCGGCGGGGTTGCCGCCCATGATCAGCACCACGTTGGCGTTTTTGATATCGACCCAGTTGTTGGTCATCGCGCCACGGCCCAACGTCGGCGCCAGGGCCGATACAGTCGGTGCGTGACACAGCCGCGCCTGGCAATCGATACCGAGCATGCCCAGCGCACGGGTGAAACGCTGATCGAGAAACCCGGTTTCATTACTGGCCGCCGACGAGCACAACATGCCTGTGGTCAACCAGCGGTTAACCGTCACACCGTCAGCGTTCTTTTCAATGAAGTTGGCGTCCCGGTCGTCTTTCATCAACCGGGTGATGCGGGTAATGGCGTCGTCCCAACTGATGCGCTGCCACTCGTTGGAGCCGGGGGCGCGATATTCCGGGTATTTAAGCCGCTGTTCGCTGTAGATGAAGTCAATCAGGCCTGCGCCTTTGGGGCACAGCGAGCCACGGCTGACCGGGTGATCCGGGTCGCCTTCAATATGGAAAATACGTGCTTTGGCGTTCTTGGCACCGTCGCCCAGGCTGTACATCAATATCCCGCAACCCACCGAGCAATAGGTGCAGTTGTTACGGGTTTCTTTGGCGCGTAGCAGTTTGTATTGGCGGGAGGGATCTGCTTGAGCAAGTCCGGGGGAAAACCCGAGTGATGCAACGGTGGCCGTGGCTACACCGGCCGTACAAAGTTTGACGAACTGTCTTCTGCCGACGTCCATAAATCTCCTCAACATCCGTGCGCTATGCCGGATACAGAGTCGTTCCCGCCTCACGGTGACAGGATACGCTCAGGCTTTTTTATCTAATGACCATAGCCAACTTCCGCTCGCACGCGAGGAAAAATCAACCCTAAGGAATATGACAAAAAGCGCCGCAGCGTTATTGATGGACGTCAAGAAAGGTGTAAATGGCGGCAAACTGCGCGGGTGCGCGGTTCGCCGCTGGCGATTTAAATGCCTTGCAGGGCAAGGTCCATCGCAAAGTAAGTGAGGATCATGTCGGCGCCGGCACGCTTGATCGAACCCAGGCTTTCACGCACCACGCGGGCTTCATCGATGGCTCCCGCCTGGGCGCCGAACTTGATCATCGCGTACTCGCCGCTGACCTGATACGCCGCCAGTGGCAAACGCGAGGCTTCACGGATGTCGCGAATGATGTCCAGGTACGCCCCGGCCGGTTTGACCATCAACACGTCAGCGCCCTCCTGCTCGTCCAGCAAGGACTCGCGAATCGCCTCACGGCGGTTCATCGGGTTCATCTGGTATGACTTGCGGTCGCCCTTCAACGCGCTGCCACCGGCTTCGCGGAACGGGCCGTACAGGGCCGAGGCGAACTTGGTGGAATACGCCATGATCGAGGTGTCCAGAAAACCGGCGCCGTCCAGCGCACTGCGGATCGCTTGCACCTGGCCATCCATCGCGGCCGAAGGCGAGATGAAGTCAGCGCCCGCCGCCGCCGCGGCCACGGCTTGCTTGCCGAGATTGATCAGGGTGGCGTCGTTGTCCACGCCATGGTCGTGCATCACACCGCAATGGCCATGGGAGGTGTATTCGCAGAAGCAAGTGTCGCTCATGACCACCATGTCCGGTGCCGCGTCTTTGCTGATGCGCACCATGCGCGACACCAGCCCGTCTTCACGCATGGCATCGCTGCCGGTGGCGTCCAGATGGTGTGAAACACCAAACAGCATCACCGACTTGATACCGGCCCGCGCGTACCGCTCGATCTCGCCCGCCAGTTTCGACTCAGGGATGCGCATGACGCCCGGCATGCTGGTGATCGGCACAAAGTCGTCGATCTCTTCTTCGACGAAAATCGGCAACACCAGGTCATTAAGGCTGAATTCGGTTTCCTGGAACATGTCGCGAAGGGTTTGGGAGCGCCGCAAACGACGCGGGCGAACAGCGGGGAACTGGTTAGGCATCATGGTTCCTGAGGGGCAGGTTCATAAGACAGGCGAGCCTTGGCCAAGGCTCAATGGCGCAACAAATACAGGATTGACCTTTGAATTGCAAAACATCCGGCCCGCCTGCGCGCCATTGCCGCGCCCCGCCGATCAAGACGACGGGTTGAACATTTCGTTAAAAGGCGTAATATCGCCGCCCATGATTCTCGAACAGCTCAAAGCGCTGGGCAATGACACTCGCATGCAAATGATGGAGTGGCTCAAAGACCCACTGACCCATTTTCCGCCACAGGATCACGGCGATCCTGCGATCGGTGTGTGCGTGACGCACTTGCAGCACAAGGCAGGGCTTTCACCTTCTACCGCCTCGGCGCATCTGGCCATCTTGCAGCGTGCCGGCTTTGTGTTGACCACGCGCATCGGCAAGTGGACCTATTACCGGCGCAACGAGCAGGCGATTGATGACTTTGCGGCTAGGCTGAAAATCGAGTTGTAATTTTTACCTATACATTTCGTCGTTTTGCGTAATGTAAAAATATGAGGACTGTCCATGAGCACTAAAACCATTTTCGTCCAACCCGGTGGTGGCTACGACAACGTGGTGGTCGGCAGCAGCGAAGTGCGCGCGCCCGCAGGCGGCGAAATCACTGTGCGCCTGCATGCCAACTCCCTGAACTACCACGATTTCGCCGTCGTCAGCGGCATGTGGGGGCCGACTGAACAGCGTATTCCGATGGCCGATGGCGCCGGTGAAGTGATCGCGGTTGGCCCGGACGTGACCGAGTTTAAGGTCGGCGATTCGGTGGTCAGCACCTTCTTCCCTGAGTGGATTGACGGCACGCCGCAGGTGGAGGGGTTTGTCACCGTGCCGGGGGATGGCATTGACGGCTACGCCCGTGAGCAAGTGACAGCCAAAGCTACCGCGTTCACGCTGGCACCGACCGGTTATAGCCACGCTGAAGCCTCGACCCTGACCACCGCTGGCCTCACGGCCTGGCGCGCGCTGATGGCCGACGATTCGCTCAAGCCTGGCGATACTGTGCTGGTACAGGGCACGGGCGGGGTTTCAATCTTTGCCTTGCAATTCGCGAAAATGGCCGGTGCCACAGTGATTGCCACCTCCTCCAGCGACGAGAAGCTGGAGCGCCTCAAAGCGCTGGGCGCCGACCACGTCATCAACTACCGCAAAGACACCCGTTGGGGTGAGACAGCCCGGGCACTGACCGGTGGCCGTGGCGTCGATCACATCATTGAAGTGGGCGGCCCCGCGACCCTCGAACAGTCGATGATTGCTGTGCGCGTTGCCGGTCACATCTCGATCATTGGTATTTTGAGCGGTGTCAGCGGCGCCATGGACTTCGTGCCTGCGCTGGTCAAACAAGTGCGCCTGCAAGGCGTGCTGGTCGGTAGCCGCAGCCAGCAGCAAGACATGATCCGCGCCATCAATGCCAACGGCATGCGCCCGGTCATTGACCGTCACTTCCCGCTGACAGATATCGTCGAAGCCTTTAAATACCAGGAAACCAACCAACATTTCGGCAAAATCTGCCTGGACATTTAAACGCGACACCGCCGCAAGGCGCATTGACCGTGCGCCTGCGGCCTCACAAGGGTCTGTTCCCGTTTCATCGCTTGCAATGAAACGGGAACAGACCCTAGATTCAGGCTTTTATCTTTAGGAGCGAAGCCCGATGAGCCTTGAATCCGTCCGTGCATTCTTCAGCACCAACGCCCCCGACCTGCACATCATCGAATTGGCCACCAGCACGGCGACGGTCGCATTGGCCGCCGAAGCCCACGGGGTCGAGCCCGGTCAGATCGCCAAGACCCTGGCCTTTCGCGTCGGTGAGCGCAATGTGCTGTTGGTCGCCCGGGGTGACGCGCGGATCGATAACAAAAAAATCAAAGAGGCCCTGGGCAGCAAAGCCAAAATGCTGGATGCCGAAACCGTGGTGGCACTCACCAGTCATCCCGTCGGTGGTGTGTGCCCTTTTGGGCTGGCGACAGCGCTGCCGGTGTACTGCGACATTTCCCTGAAAAGCTACACCGAAGTCATGCCCGCCGCCGGGGCCACGCACACGGCCGTGAAGATATGTCCCAGCCGGCTCGCGGCGCTGGTTAATGCGCAGTGGGTCGACGTGTGCCAGCCCCTACCGGCCGCCTAAAAATAGAGCGAAGGCTCTATCTCGGGCCTTTCAGCGATTTTAATTGTCCGACATTATAGAAATTACAGTTGAGATCGATTATCATCCGCCGCTCGCGCAGCACCCTCCACCGCCATTCAACGACCAATAAAACGTAGCAGGGTGCTGTTTTAAGGGAATAACCTGAGGCGCTCATGCACCGCTTTACTTTCAGCAAATCATTGATTTGCGCAACATTGGGGATGGTCAGCCTGCCGTCGTTTGCGGCATTGCAACCCGAGTCAGACGCTGCGCTGGCCGGTGAAACACAACGAACGTGCCATTTCAACAGAGACACCAGCAGCGACTGCAGCACCACCTACCGCTACACGATCCTGACCAACAATGGGCGAGAGATGCTGTCGCGCATTGATTTCAGCTTCCCTGAAACGGACCGGCTGGAGATTATCGACGCCCACTCAGTCCAGCCCGGTGGCCAACCGCAGCCACTGGCCGAATCGCAAATCGACACGCGCATGGCTCCCAACCCGGATCAGGGCTTTTTGCGGGCCAAACAAACCTCCATTGCGTTTCCCAACCTGCGCGTCGGTACGACCATCACCTATACCGTGCGCGAACACACCACGGCCAAACCGTTGATGGAGCACTTCCATTACGCGTTGACCTTCGGCCCGAGCCCGGTTCGCACCGATGTGTTCAAAGGCACGTTCACCGCCGAGCAGCCCATTGTCTGGCGCAGCGAGCTGATGGAGGACTTCACCTTCACCCCGTCGGCCGATCACAAAACCCTGGTGGTCGAGCAAAAGAAACCGCGCTTTGTGAACTACATCAACGAAGCCAACAATGGTTACATCCGCCAGGTGCCGCGGCTTGAAATCGGCAGCTCCAGCCAGTTACAGGATCACTTCGGCCCGCTCGCCAAGCGCTACAACGACATCCTTGCTGCGCGCCTGCCTGACGGCGCCGCAAAAGCCGTCGCGGGGCTCAAAGGGTTACCGCCTGAACAGCAAGTCTCGGGCTTGATGCGCTATATCCATGATCAATACCGCTACATGGGCGACTGGCGCGCCACCGACCGAGGGTATGTGCCCTTCAGCCTGAGTGAGATCGAAGCGCGCGGGTACGGCGACTGCAAGGATTTGTCGGTGCTGCTGACGGCCCTGTTGAAAGCCAGCGGCATCCACGCGCAGACCACCTGGGTCAGCCGGGGTACAAACCCGCTGGGCCTGTTGTTGCCCGGCACCAGCTCGGCCAACCACGCCATCGTGCGTGCCGAGGTCAATGGCCACGTCTGGTGGCTGGACCCGACCAATCCGGTGTTCATGCCGGGCCGCAGCATGCCGGACATCCAGGACCGCTGGGCGCTGGTCATCGATGAACAGGGCGCGGTGCGTCAGGAACACATCCCCGAAGCCCCCGCCACGGTGAGCATGGACGTCAAGAAGTTTGAACACTTCAATCGAGAAGGTCAGGCGCGCACCACGGCGCAGGTGCAGATGGGGCAAATGATGCTGATGCAACTGAGCTATGCCGACACCGATTCCGGGGTCTCGGCCACAGACCTGAACCTGTGTAACAACTTTGGCAAAGAGATCAGCGACTGCAACATCACCCGTGAAAAAACCGGTTTCGTGGTCCCGGAGCGTTACACGGTTCACGCCAGTCTGACCAACCTGCGCCCGTTGGAGAATCTGGGCGGGCAACTCATGTATAAACCCGCCTTCATGACCGAGCGCTGGGACAGCCTGATGAACTATCGGCGCACCGGGCAATTGGCGGATTTGTACCTGGGCGATCCGGAAAAGATGACTTACGACATCACCCTCTCGGGCGCCAAGGTGGCCAAGGTCATCGCCACCTGCACGGTCAACTCGCCCTGGTTCGACCTGGAACTGAGCAGCCAGCGCAATAAAGGTGAGTACCGCTACCTGTATTCAGTGACGCAAAAACACAGTTGGCTGAGCCATGACGCGATCATGAGCGCGCCCTTCGAGGCGATGCTGCAAGAAGCACGAGCGTGCAACGAACAGATGCAACAAGGGGTGCAACTCAACACCCAGGGCTGAGCCCCGCCCTTGCGCAAAAGCCTGGTCCCCGCAAAGGGATCAGGCTTTTTTTGCAGTGGGGTCAGGCGATAGCGGCATCGACCAGCACTTGAGCTTCTTCAACCAGTCGGCTGAGATGCGCGTCGCCGATAAAGCTTTCAGCGTAAATCTTGTAGATGTCTTCAGTGCCCGAAGGACGCGCCGCGAACCAGCCGTTTTCGGTCATGACCTTCAGGCCACCAATAGCCTGCTGATTGCCGGGGGCATGGCTGAGGATTTGGGTAATGGCTTCTCCGGCCAAGGTCGTCGACTTGACCTGTTCCGGGGACAACTTGCCCAACAGCGCCTTTTGCGCGGGCGTCGCCTTGGCGTCTACGCGGGTTGAGAACGGCTGACCCAGATCGTCGGTCATCTGCTGGTACAACTGCGACGGATCACGCCCCGTGCGTGCCGTCATTTCTGCAGCCAGCAAAGACGGAATCAAGCCGTCCTTGTCGGTCGACCAGACGCTGCCATCGCGCCGCAAGAACGATGCCCCGGCACTTTCTTCGCCACCAAAGCCGAGCGAGCCTTCAAACAGCCCATCGGCAAACCACTTGAAGCCCACGGGGACTTCGTACAGACGACGCCCAAGGCGCGCGGCCACCCGATCAATCAAGCCACTGCTGACCACGGTTTTGCCCACGGCCGCATCGGCGCGCCATTGCGGGCGATTGCGGAACAGGTAGTCGATGGAGACGGCAAGGTAATTGTTCGGCGCCAACAGCCCACCCGACGGGGTCACGATGCCATGGCGGTCATGATCCGGGTCGCAGGCAAAGGCCACATCAAAGCGTTCTTTCAGGCCGATCAGGCCTTGCATGGCATAGCTGGAGGACGGGTCCATGCGGATTCGCCCGTCCCAGTCGACGCACATAAATCGGAACGTCGGGTCGACGGCGGTGTTCACGACCTCCAGGTTCAAGCCGTAATGCTCGCCGATTGCTGACCAGTAGCGCACGCCTGCGCCGCCCAGCGGGTCAACCCCCAGGCGCAGGTTGGCGTTGCGCAGGGTATCCATGTCGATGACGTTTTTCAGGTCCGCCACATAGGTGTTCAGGTAATCGTGACGGTGCGTGGTACTGGCTTTGAGCGCTTGCTCATAGCTGATCCGTTTGACCCCCGACAGGCGGGCAGCCAGCAATTCATTGGCTTTAGCTTCGATCCACTTAGTGACGTCAGTGTCCGCCGGGCCACCGTTGGGCGGGTTGTATTTGAAGCCGCCACTTTCAGGCGGGTTATGCGAAGGCGTAATCACCACGCCATCCGCAAGGCCAGACGTCCGCCCGCGGTTATAGCAAAGGATGGCGTGGGAAATGGCGGGGGTCGGGGTGTATTCGTCAGCGGCGGCAATCATGGTCTCGACACCATTGGCGGCAAAAACCTCCAGCGCGCTCGCCCCGGCCGGGGTCGACAGCGCGTGGGTGTCGATGCCAACGAACAGCGGGCCATTGATACCCTTCGCTTGACGGTACAGGCAAATGGCCTGGCTGATGGCCAATACATGCCACTCATTGAAACTCAACTCAAACGAGCTGCCGCGATGACCGGACGTTCCGAACGCGACGCGCTGGGTCGCAATGCTGGCATCGGGCTGACCGGTGTAATAAGCGGTCACCAGTCGTGCAATATCGACCAGCAAGTGGGCTGGAGCCGGTTTGCCCGCAAGAGGACTGAGTGTCATGAAAACCTCGGGAAATATATGATTCGGAGGAAAAAACGCAGTTTACTGGCACTTCGACACTGGCGAGAAGCGATCTATCCCGGGCCTGCGCAATTGCCTGCGTTTTTGATGATCGCAGGCGCTATGGCGGCACGTGACGATGACCCGGTTTGCAACAAAACCGGGCTCATGGCAAAACTATGGCACTTTCCGGTGTTTTCGTGATCCAACCGGACGCTTTCTTTCTGCACTGAATTTAAGGACACATCATGAAACCACTGGTCATCAGCGCGGCACTGTTGTTTTCGTTGAGTACGCTGAGCGGCGTTGCCAACGCCGCCAAACTGGAAGACGTGGCGCCCTACCCTAAAGCCGATAAGGGCTTTAGCCGACAAGTCATTCATTTGCCGACGCAGAAAAATGAAGACGATTACAAAGTCCAGATCATTGCCGGCAAGACCCTGCAAGTGGATTGCAACAAGCAACGCCTGGGCGGCAAGCTGGAAGAGAAAACGCTCAAAGGCTGGGGTTACCCTATGTATCGCCTGAACAAGGTCAGCGGCCCGGCGACAACGCTGATGGCCTGCCCTGAAGGCAAAACCCACGCTGAATTCGTGCCGGTCGTGGGGGATGGTTTCATGCTGCGTTACAACAGCAAGTTACCGATCGTGCTGTACGTGCCCAAGGACATTGAAGTGCGCTATCGCATCTGGTCGGCCTCCAAGCAAATCAAGCAGGCCGTTGCCGAGTAACGGCTTATGGGGCGCCACGGCCATACGGGGTGGCGCCCGCAGCTGTATTCACGCTACTGCAGACCCACGCGATAAAGCGCACCGTCTTTTTCATCGGTCAGCACATACAGATAACCGTCCGGACCTTGCCGGACGTCGCGAATCCGCGAGTTCAATTCGCCCAGCAGGCGCTCTTGATGCACGACTTTGTCCCCCTCCAGTTGCAGGCGGATCAGGTTGCGGTCAGCCAATGCGCCAATGAACACATTGTGCTGCCAGGGCTTGAAACGCGTGGCGTCATAAAACGCCATGCCACTGATGCCGGGGGACTTTTCCCAAACATGAATCGGGCCTTTCATGCCTTCGACCGCTGAACCCTGGGCTTCCTGAATAGGTGTGGAGGAGTAATCCATGCCATGGGTTGCCATGGGCCAGCCATAGTTGCTGCCGCGTTCGATCAGGTTGATTTCGTCCCCACCTTTTGGCCCATGCTCATGGGCCCACAAAGCCCCGGTCCAGGGGTTGAGAGCTGCCCCCTGTGGGTTGCGATGGCCGTAGGACCAGATCTCCGGGCGCACCTTGGCTTGATCGACAAAGGGATTGTCGTCCGGCACGCGCCGGTCAGGGAAAATCCGCACGACTTTGCCTTGAAGTTTGTCGAGATCCTGCGCGGTCGGGCGTTGGTTGTTTTCACCCAGCGCAATAAACAAATATCCGTCACGGTCAAACACCAGGCGTGAGCCGAAGTGGTTGCCGGTAGAGAGCTTGGGCGCCTGCGTAAAAATGACTTCAAAATTGCTCAACTTGGTGAGGTCGTCTGACAGCCGCCCACGCCCTACAACGGTGCCGGCCTTGCCCTCTTCTTCGCCACCTTCGGCGTAGGACAAATACACCAGCCGATCGCTAGCGAAGTTGGGCGATAGCACGACGTCCAACAACCCGCCCTGGCCCTTGGCCCAGACCTGCGGCACGCCACCGAGGGGGGCCGAAAGTTTGCCGTCGGGGCTGACAACCCGCAGATTGCCCGGCCGCTCGGTCACCAGAATGCCTTGCCTTTGCGGCAAAAAAGCCAGTGCCCAAGGGTGGTTGAGGCCACCGATGACCGTATCCACTGTCAGTGCGCCCTGTTCAGACGAAAAGTTCTGCGCATGGACCGTGAGTGTTGCCGTGCACAATGACGTGGCGCACAGCGTTACCAGCAGGGTTTTCTTCAGCATCTGCCAATCCTTGTGTGATTAACGCGTGTTTTGCCGTTGCAGTGACGGCGCCGTGGGCTTGAGTGTCGCGGGCGGTGTTGTGGGGCGCGGATAACCGTTGCGGATCTGGCCATTTTCGAGGCTTGGCACAGGGGGCGTTGGCAAGGTAGTGGCTCCGCGCACGGGTGGAGCGCTGGAGGTGCTGCCCTGGCGGCTATTGGGGTTGATACGCCGCAAGGTGTTGTCAGGGGGCGCCGGAGTGGTCTGGACCGTGTTCTGCGCCAATACCGGGGCGCGATTGCCAGATTCTGCCTGTGCGGTGACGCCACAGCTGGTCAACAACAGCAAAAGACCGTAGACGAGGGGTTTCATGAGGCGCTCCTTTAGCCGTGAACCGATGACACTTGGATCATCCCCGAGCAAGAGGGTTCGTTTTAAACGCTTTAGCGCAGCCCGCTAGCCCCGTCAATCTGGCCTGCTATCGCTGATGGTTGAGCAGGTTGATCGAGCCTGCCAGTAAACAGCGCAAACATGAGCACCACAAGCTGTCACTTTTGACAGCTTATCCGGGGCATTCAATGGGTTTATAACCCCATTAAGTTCGACCATCCGCAGAGATGGTGCGTTTCGATGGAACCTTGAATCGCTTCAGGATGGTGCCCATGACCCGCAGCCTAAAATGCCAGCTTTTCACCCTCTCGCTGCTCAGCCTTGCTGTGCATGACGCCCATGCCGCCTGCACGTTCAGCCCCACGGCCGGTGACGACAGCTTCGTCTGTGACAGTGGCACGGCGCCTTCGCTGATCGATTTGTCGGGTAACAACGCGCTGGTACTGCCCGTCAACAGCACGGGCAGCATCAATGGCCCGGTGACCTTCGGGGCGGGGGCTGACAGCATCACGGTGCATGGCGGGCTGATCACCGGCGTCGTCAATCAAGGCGATGGCATTGATGACTTTGTGATGAGCGGCGGGCAGATCCAGTCGCTTGCCCAGGGCGACGGCCGGGATACCTTCCTGATGACCGGCGGCACCATCGTGGGGGCGTTTGAAGATGGGGATGTGGCCAACATGACCGGCGGCAGTATCGGCCGGGTCGACATGAAGCTCGACAACAACATTTTCGACATGTCTGGCGGTCAAATCATCGGCAATCTGGTCACCGGGTTTGGCCGGGATTCGATCATCCTGTCGGGGGGCAGCATCGGGGGCAATATCAGCGTCAGCGGTGGCGACGATGACGTCACCGTGACGGGCGGCACAGTCGGCGGGGAAATTCGCCTGAGTTTCGGCAATGACCGCTTCGTCTGGCGTGACGCAGGCCTGATCAAGGGCGCCGTCTTGATGGGCGAGGATAACGACACGGCGTTACTGGCCAACCTCAGCGAAACGCTCCTGTCTTCCACCCCCGCCCTTGATGGCGGGCTCGGCACCGACAGCCTGAGTATCGAGAACAGCGCCCCTGAGACCGGCGCCCGTTATATCAACTGGGAAACCATCAACCTCACCCGAGATTCGCGCCTGACACTCAACGACACCCTGACGCTGGGCGACAGCACAAGTGGCACGGGCGTGTTCAACCTTGATGCCTCCAGCCGGGTCGAGTCCAGTCAGGGCGTGATAAAAGCGTTTGCCAGCGGGCAAAACGTCACGGTGAACAACGCAGGACTGATTGACCTGACAACCGATGGCACATCGACATCGGACCGTTTGACGATTGTAGGCAACTACACTGGCAACGGCGCGCGACTCAATCTGCACAGCGTGTTGGCTGGCGACAACGCCGCCTCGGACGCACTGGTCGTCTCCTCAGGCACCCTTAGCGGCACCACGTCGATCAACGTGACCAATGTGGGCGGTACGGGCGCGTTGACGGCAGCCAATGGCATTCAGGTTGTAGAAGCTAATCAAGGCGCTGTGAGCAGTGCGGGGGCGTTCACCCTGGGTCAACCCCTGTCGGCAGGCGCCTATCAGTACTACCTGTTCAAGGGTGGGGTTACGGCGGGCAGTGAAAACAGCTGGTTCTTGCGTTCTTCAGTGGTCACTCCGCCTGCTGTAGCCGCCGTGCCGGAGCAACCGGCGCCTGGACAACCGACCCCACAACCCCCTTTACCGCCTGTGGCGCCGACACCGGCGGCAGGCACACCGCCGCTGCCGGTGGCGGCGCCGGGTGAAAGCATTGTGCTGTACCGCCAGGAGGTGCCGCTGTATGCCGTGGTGCCACCTGCCGCAGCGCTTCTGGCACAGACCACCTTGGGAACGTTTCATGAGCGTCAGGGCAATCAGCATCTGCTGACAGAAAAAGACGCGGTGCCCGCAGGCTGGGTCCGTGCCTTCGGCAATGCGGTGCGCCAGAGCTGGTCGGGCACGGTTGCACCGAGTTTCGATGGCTCGATCAACGGCTATCAAGTCGGTCACGACCTGTATGGGCATGAGCAGGCCAACGGTTATCGGCAACGCGTCGGGGTGTTCGTCAGCCACGCGCGCCTGGACGGTGACGTGCGCGGCTTCAATCTGGGGTTCAAGGACAACAAGGCCGGTGATATTCGGCTCGATGGCGACAGCCTGGGGGCTTACTGGACCTTGATCAGCCCGCAATCGGCCTACCTTGACGTTGTGGCTATGGGCACCCGGTTTGATGGACGCAGCCGTTCAGAACGCGGGGCCAGGCTGGATCTTGACGGGCATGGTGTCAGCCTGTCCGTTGAAGCGGGCTACCCGCTTGCCTTGTCAGACCGCTGGCAAATCGAGCCGCAAGCGCAACTCATTGGCCAGCGGGTGTCGATGGACAGCGCCAATGATGGCATTTCGCGAGTGGGTTTCGACAGCCAGGACTACCTGAAAGGTCGTGTGGGTGCACGCCTGACTGGCGCTTATGAAGTCGCCAACATCCCGGTTGAGCCTTATCTGCGCAGTAACCTGTGGCACAGCTTCGGCGGCCGTGACGCCACCCTTTATGACGGCCAGCCCGTAACCCGCACGGACCACACCGCCAGCACCGTGGACATCGGCGCGGGCATTGTCGCCCGCCTTCACCCTGCGGTCAGTGTCTATGCGAGTACGGATTACAGCAGCAACATTGACAGCCGTAACCAGGAAGGACTCAGCGGCACCCTGGGTCTACGGGTGAGTTGGTGAGTCAACGTGGCGGTAATCTTCGGGCCCGATCTCGATGACCGTGGACTGCTTGGCTTCATCCAGCAACGCCTGACGGCAGACTTGGTAGCAGTCCTCGATGTGATCGTTGCCGACCATTTTCATGACGCCAAAGCTGATGGTGGCCGCCACGGCTTGCCCGACCAGCGGAATGAAACGGGTGATGGACTTGGTGGCCACTTTAACGCCCATCTTGCGCAGCAATGACATGACCAGCGTGCGGCTGACAAACTTGCCGATGATCTCGCTGCCGATGCCAGACGCTGCCACCACGATCAGGCGTTTGGAGCGTGTGTCCAGTTGTTCGATCTGCTGCGGGGTGAGACCGAACTTACTGTTGATGGCAGGTAGCATCTCCACCAGCAAGGCCACATCGGTGCCGATGTCGAGTCCGGGGATCGGTACGGCCGCCGCACCCGCAGAGACCGCTGACCGTTTGGTCACCATGGATTTGCACTCGTCTCGAATGCGATCAAGCTCGGCCAATGACCTGATTAACATAAGATTCCCCTGACAAATAAAGACACAACGCGGGCAGTCTACTACGGCCTGAAGCGCTGAAGCGCGGCTGCAAGGATGTAGAACGTACGCAGACAGAGAAATTCAAAGAAGATTTAGTGCGAGGGAGAGCTTGCACGTGGACATGGGATCAGGGAAGGCCTGTACTCGCAGCAAGTACAGGCCAGAGGGTCAGACGTCTTTTTTAACTTTCGCCCATTCTTCCTTCAGTTTTTGCACGAAGCTGGCCTTTTTATCCTTCTCGCAGGCGGTGACGATCAGCGGTGTAATTTTCTCGACACCTGCGACGTCCAGTACAGCATCTTCAACTTTGCCCGACTTGTTGACCGCTTCGCCCAACCCTACGGCTGTAGGTCGGAAGCTATCATCCACGGCCAGGAAACTTTCACACGTCCACTGAGATACTGGTTGCTTGGTATCCGCAGCCTGCGCGAGCGTGGAAAGTGCAACCAGACTTGCTGTACCCAGAATCAGAAGGTGCTTTTTCATATGAATATTTCCCTATTATCAAAAATGGCAATGACGTGAGTTCCGCCGCAAGGAACATAGTTGCGGTTGGCGAACCTGTCAAAAAAACCAAGGCATGATGAATAAAAAATAACATTAGATAGAAAAATATAATTTAATTAAATCAATGACTTGTGAATTCAAAATCCACAGCTTTTGTCAGGCACCCATCCCCGGGACACTTGTTTTTTATATACGCGCACAACGGCGGGTGTGAGCCTGCTTTATACACACTCACAACCTTGTCGCCTGCAAATCAACCGTACGGCTCTATAACGGTTGCTGATGTTTAAAAGATCTTTTATTGCGAAAGAATTACTTTCATGGCTTTTTCCTTGGCGGCGTTGCCGAACACTTCATAGGCCTGAAGAATGTCGTTAAGTGCAAAACGGTGCGTAATCAACTTCCCCGCGTCTACTTTTCCCGATTGCACGGTCTTCATTAGCATCGGCGTGGTGTTGGTATTAACCAGCCCCGTTGAAATATTGATGTTCTGAATCCACAACTTCTCAAGGTGCAACTCGACACTCTTGCCATGCACACCGACGTTGGCAATATTGCCGCCCGGTGCGATCACTGACTGGCATGTGTCGAACGAGGCCGGGATGCCCACCGCCTCAATGGCGACATCCACCCCCACCCCGCCGGTCAATTCAAAAATCCGCTCAACGGCATTTTCGGTCTTGATGTCGATAACATGCGTCGCACCGAACCGCTTGGCCACTTCCAGGCGGTTGCTGTCGCCGTCGACCATAATCAGTTGCCCTGGGGAGTAGAACTGAGCCGTCAATAACGCAGCCATGCCCACTGGGCCCGCCCCGACAATCACCACGCTGTCGCCCGGTTTGACCTTGCCAGCGAGCACGCCGATTTCAAAGCCGGTCGGCAGGATGTCACTCAACATCACCAGCGCTTGTTCATCCGCGCCCGCAGGTACGGGATACAGGCTGTTATCGGCATGGGGGATTCGCACGTATTCGGCCTGCGTGCCGTCGATCAGGTGCCCGAGGATCCAGCCACCGTCCGCGCAGTGGGAATACATCTGGCGCCGGCAGTTGGGGCAACTGCCGCAGGACGTCACACAGGAAATCAACACATGATCGCCGGGTTTAAAATTACGGATCGCCGGGCCAACGGCTTCCACCACCCCGACCCCTTCATGCCCGAGCACGCGACCGGGCGTGACGGCCGGCACGTCGCCTTTGAGGATGTGCAGGTCGGTGCCGCAAATGGTGGTGTGCAGGATTCGCACGATGGCGTCGGTGGGTTTATCGATGACGGGCTTAGGGATGTCGGCCCATGCTTTTTCGCCGGGCCCTTGGTAGGTGAGCGCTTTCATGGTGGCTTTCCTTTATCCGGATTGAAATCTGCCGGGCCGGTCATGGCTGACACCCTGACCGGCCACTCACATGTCATGCGGACCAGTAAAGCAGTGTTTGGCGTAAATGCCCTTGCCACAGGTCAAATAACCGCGTGGCGAGCCCAGGATCAGGGTTTGGCCGAAACCGAGAAGTCTGTTTCGCCCTTGGCATCGGCGCGCAGGTCGACGGTGAAGGCCTTGGAGACGCCGCAACCGGTCACGTTCCAGATTTCATTGGCGCGCTCCACTGCCCCGGAGGGCAGCTGACTGATTCCGGCAATCGACGTACTCACGGAATCAATGCGGCGGCATTGGGTCATCGCGGCGAACAACATCTCGACGTTTTTCATCACGTCCTGTCGCAGCAGCGGATCGGTGACCGATTGCCCGGCAAATTGAGGGTGATGGGCGCAGCCGGTTAAGGCGGCCGCCACTACAGCACAGCTAAAAAGGGCGATGCGATGTTTGACCTGCATATTCACTCCTTGAAACGGCCCGGGGCCTTATCTCTGGTCATCATTGGACAGGGTTAACTGAGTGGCCTGTATACATCCCTGGATAAAAAACAGCCACCCCTCGGTTTTTAGCGCATCGGCTTCGCACGCAAAGCCATCGCATTTTCTCAACGCGGGCGGTAATTTGTGAGCTGTGTCAGGACAACGTAGGACAGGGTGAAAAAATGGATGAGAATGCGTCCCCGCAGGCGTATGAAACCAAGCGGCTCGAACGGGTCGCTGAATTCTGTCCCCCTGACCAGGAGGGCGATGAAGCGTTCGAAAAAATAGTCGCCATGACGGCCGCGTATTTCGACGCGCCCATCGCCTTAATCTCAATTGTCGAAGCGCAACGGCAATGGTTCCGAGCACAGGTCGGGCTCGACACCCGTGAAACCTCGCGCGACCTGTCGTTCTGCGCCCACACGCTGACAGAGAATGGCCTGTTCGAAGTACTCGACGCCGCTCAGGATCCGCGCTTCAAAGACAGCGAGCTTGTGTGTGGCAGCCCTTACATCCGTTATTACGCCAGTGCGCCATTAAGAACCGCTGACGGGTTCAACCTGGGCAGCCTTTGCATTATTGATACCCGCCCCCGCCCCCCCATGAGCGCGCGTGACGGTGCGATGCTGGTGAATTTTGCTGAACTCGCCATGATGCGCATTTCGGGCGTTCGCTCACGCAACTTCGTGGACCAACCCACAGGGCTCTTCAACAGGCTGCGTTTTGAAGAAGACATTCGAATCACCCTGCTCAATGGCAAAAAGAGCCTGGTTTACTGCGTCGATGTCATTGCGCCTCAAGCCCTGAATGATGTGGTCAAAGCGCTGGGTTGTAGCTTTGCCCAAGACCTGATTCTCGCCATCAAGGCCCGGCTGCAGACCCTGATTCCCAGCGGCCGCTTGCTGTACAAAGTCAGTCCGACGCGATTCGGTTTTATCCTTGACGAACACGATGCGATTGACAGCGTGTGTCAAAAAATAATCGACGACTTCAAAACCCCTGTGGAATGCCAGCACATCCCCATCCCGATGCAAATCGGCGTGGGCGTACTGCCCGTGCTAGAGGCTTCGCAGAAAGATCAGGACTGGCTGCGCCTGGTGGTCAGTGCCGCTGACGCTGCCCGGGACCAGAATGTGGGCTGGGCCTGCTATGAGCCTCAACTCGACGCAGCCCAACAGCGGGCCTTCATGCTCCTGAGCGCGCTCCATGACGCCCTCACCCGCGGGCATCAACTGAGCCTGGTGTATCAACCGAAAATCCAACTGCCGGAATTGACCTGTGAAAGCGTCGAAGCACTGATTCGCTGGAATCACCCGACCCTGGGCGTCGTCAGCCCTGCGGAGTTCATTCCTCTGGCCGAAAAAACCGCATTGATGCAGTCCATAACGTTTTGGGTTCTGGATGCCCTGATCGAACAGGCCCGGGCATGGGCGGCGCAAGGCCTGCACCTGCGCATCGCCATGAACGTGACGGTCAACGACTTACAGGATTCGCGGTTGGTCGATGCGATTGAGGCCCACATCCAGGCCCGGCGCCTTGATCCTCAAATGCTCGAACTGGAACTGACTGAAAGCATCTTGATGTCCAAGCCCGTGTCCGTTCTGCACGAACTGGAACGCGCCCGGCGTTTAGGCCTGCACATCGCCATTGATGACTTTGGGACGGGCTACAGTAATTGGGCTTACCTGCGAAAACTGCCCGCCCAGACCGTCAAACTGGATCAATCGCTGGTGCGCACCCTGGAAACCAGCGCGCAAGACCGACGGCTGGTGAAAACCCTGATCGAGTTAGCCAAAGGCTTGAACTATCACGTGGTCGCCGAAGGGGTGGAGAACAACGAAATCCTGCGTTTGATCACCGAATGGGGCTGTTCGCAGGCGCAGGGTTTTCTGATTACCCGGCCGCTGGAGGACAAAGCGCTGACAACGTGGTTAGCGAACGGCGGGTTCAAGGGATAAACCCGCCGTGCTGTTTGAATGAGTGATTGCCTATGGTCCGCTCAGGCCCCTCTCCTTTCGGGAGAGGGGTATCAGGGCTTAATACCGCGCATCCGCCGGCTTGCCACCGTTAGGCCAATCCTTGACCTTGTCCGGAAAATCCGGCCGCGGCTGGTGCGAGAAGTACTCAGCCACATCCACCGCATCCTGGTCCGACAACCCGCCCTGCCCCAGCGGGAAACGTTCATGGAACCCGATCGGCATGTTGCGTTTGACGAACGCCGCGGCGGTGTACGTGCGCGCCATGCCTGCGCCGATGTTGAACGATTCTTCGCCCCACAACGGCGGGAAGATGAAGTGCCCGTCAGCGTGTTTCAAACCTTGCCCCTGATCGCCGTGGCACACCGCGCATTGCTGGGCGTAGACCGCCTGGCCGTTGGCGGAATCAGGCTTGATGGCCGGATCCACCTTTCCCACCCCTCGCCCTGCCACTTTATCGCCGGGCACCGTGTTCATTTTCATCCAGTCAAAGTACGCCACCATCGCCTGCATGTCGGGCGATGCCACGGGCAGCGGCTTGCCGTCCATGGAGCGACGGAAACAGCCATTGATGCGGTCTTCAAGGGTGATCTGTTTCCCCGCCCTGGGCGCATAACTGGGGAAGAACGCTGAAACGCCAATAAACGGTGAGCCGTCTGCCACCGTGCCCGCGTTCAAATGGCAGCTGGTGCAGTTCAGCGCATTGCCCACGTTGTCCGGCAGCAAGGCTTTGGTTTGCAGGTGCAGGCGCATGCCGCGCACCACCTGATCGGCATTCGAGGCCGTCAGCAGATTGGCCAGACGCGGCGTGACGAAGGCCGAGGAGTCCGTGGTGTCAGGGTTCAGCTGCTTGCGCAGGCTGGCCACTTGCGCCGGATTGATCGGCGGTGCGTCGTTGCCCCAACTGCTGCGAACAAAACTCAAGATCTCAGCGATTTCATCATCGGCCAGCCGGGCAAAACCGGGCATGGTCCAGACCCTTGGATGCGTTGCGGTCTCTGCGGTTTGCCAGCCGGTCAGGGTGATGTGCAACAAGGAGGTCGGGTTGGCGGCGGTGATGCCGGGGTTGCCGTTGAGGGGCGGGAACATGCCTTTGACCCCGCCGCCGTCCGGGCGATGGCAGTCCGCGCAAAACTGCGTGTAACCGAGACCGCCACGGGTGGTGAACAACGTATCGGGTGCTTTGGCGGGCTCGATGGCCACTGCCGGCATGGGCAGGTCATCCTTGCCGGCGGGCAACGACTTGAGGTAACTGGCGATCGCTGTCAGGTCCGCATCGGTGAAATGCTGGGTGCTGTGGTGGATCACGTCGGCCATGTTGCCCGACACCGTGGCAAAACGGTTTTGCCCGGTCTTGAGCAGTTGAACGGTGTCTTCCACGGTCCACAGATTACGCAAGCTCAAGGCTCGCCACGCTTCAACCGTCTCTCCCGCCAGATAATGCTTGCCACTGCTGCCCGCATCGCTGAGGGCTTTTTCCTGAAAGGCCAGCCCCCGCGGCGTGTGACACGAACCGCAATGCCCCAACCCTTGCACCAGGTAGGCTCCGCGATTGAGCACCTCGCTTCTGGACGGGTCAGGCGTGAAGGGTTGGTTGTCGACGAACATCCAGTTCCACAGCGTCAGGCCCCAGCGCTGGTTGAACGGGAAGCTCATTTCAGCCTCCAGATTCACCTGCTTGACCGGTGTCACGCCCTGCATCAGGTACGCGTACAGCGCGCGCATGTCGTCATCAGTCATCTTGGCGTAGGACGGGTACGGCATGGCCGGGTAGAGATTCTCGCCTGCCGGGGTCACGCCTTCACGCATCACTTTGTCGAACTGTTCAAAACTGTACTGACCGATTCCGGTCTCGGGGTCCGGCGTGATGTTGCTGGAATAGATCGTGCCCATGGGCGTGTTTAATTCCAGCCCGCCAGCCATGACGGCCCCGCCCTTGGCGGTGTGGCAGGCAATACAGTCACCGAGCTGCGCCACGTACAGGCCGCGCTGCACCACATCGGCGTCGGGTTGCTGACCAGGATCAGTTGCCGGTTCCGGCTCGCTGGCCCAGGTGTGACAGGCGTAAAGAAACGTCAGGCCGACAGTGGCCAGACGCGCAAACTTGAAAATCATGGCGATATTCCTTTAAGGCACCGGCCTGGGGTGGACCCCTCGGCGCGGGCCGTGCTCGTTTTTTGTTATGAACTCCTCACCCTGCTCTTGTAACCGCTTTTGCCCGTGGCGCCCTTGACCCGGATCATGCAGGCGCCCTGGCATGAGCATTGCTTCGTTGCTGGTCACTGCGCCCTGCTTGCAGCGTCATCCGGCCCCCCCGACCCAGGCCAATGCGCTGCCAGGCGCGCGTTAACCCCGACGCTAGACGCGTCCTGGATCGTGAAGAGGAAACGCCAGATGGCAAGGTCTGCAGCAGCTCCGGCGGTCAGTCATGCGCCCATCAAAACCGTGGGTTTACTGGTGATACCAAACTTCACCACCATTGGTTTTGCGTCCACGATCGAAACCCTGCGCATGGCCAACATGGCCGCGCGCCGGGAGATGTTTCGAACCCTCATCATTGGTCCCAGTCTGGAGCCGGTGACCGCCAGCAATGGCA
Source organism: Pseudomonas lundensis (assembly GCF_015377145.2). Lineage (NCBI taxonomy): Bacteria > Pseudomonadati > Pseudomonadota > Gammaproteobacteria > Pseudomonadales > Pseudomonadaceae > Pseudomonas > Pseudomonas lundensis. The sequence continues at coordinate 2,419,759 of NZ_CP062158.2, read as the reverse complement.
TGCGCATTCTGCCGGACTGCGCCATGCAAGACGCCCCTAAGCTGGACATCCTGCTGGTGGTGGGCGCCAACCCGATCGTCTCGCACCTCAGCAGCCGCCCACTGCTCAACTGGCTGCGCAAACTGGCGCATGAGCGGGTGGCGTTGGGCGGCATTTGCACGGGCAGTTACTGGCTGGCCCGCGCGGGGTTGCTCAAGGGGTATCGCTGCACCATTCATTGGGAAGACATTGAAACCCTCAAGGACCACTTCCCGGGGATCATCATCTCCCATCAATTGTTCGAACTGGATCGCGACCGCTACACCTGCTCGGGGGGTGTCGCGTCGATGGACATGACCCTGCAATTGATCGCCCGCGAACCCGGCGGCCGAGAGATTGCCGCCCACGCCGCAGAGTTGCTGCTGTGTGATCGGGCCCGCAGTGCCCAGGAGCAACAGCGTGTGCCGTTGCGCCAGAAGCTGGGGACCTCGCAACCCAAGCTCAGTCAGGTGGTGGCGATCATGGAAGCCAATCTGGAAGAACCGGTGAGCCTGGAAGAACTGGCGCGGTTCAACGACGTGTCGGTACGCCAGCTGGAACGCCTGTTTCACAAGCATTTGCAACGCACACCCAGCCAGTACTACCTGGAGTTGCGCCTGGCACGGGCGCGCGGCCTGTTGTTGCGTAGCGAATCGCCAGTGCGCGACATCGCCCTGGCCTGCGGTTTTGTGTCGGCTGCGCACTTCTCCAAGTGCTACAGCCGGCTGTTTGGCGTGTCACCGATGGGTGATCGCAAGCACATAGCCTTGCATTGAGGGTCACACCACCCCGAGCGCGCGCACGCGCTCGGGGTGTTCAGTCTTGCAGGGTTTTATGGGCGGTTTCGCGGCTGGCCAGCATCGCCACTAACGCGACGGCAGCCGCCGCCAGCAGATACCAGGCCGGGGCCATTTTGTTGCCCGTCATGTGAATCAGCCAGGTCGCAATGAACGGGGCCGTGCCGCCAAACAGCGCATTGGCAATGTTGAAGCTGAAGGCAAAGCCACTGAAGCGCACGCGGGTGGGGAAAATTTCCGCCAAGAAGCATGGCAAGGTGCCGTCGTTCATGGCGAGGATGGCGCCAAAGGCTATCTGGATCATCAGAATCACGACCAGCGAGCGGTTGCCCAACAGACCGAAGAGCGGCAACGTCAGCCCCAGGAACAACACGGACGCCAAAAGCAGCATGGTCTTGCGACCGTAACGGTCCGACAGTTTGCCCATCAGGAAGATCAGCCCGATGTAGGTCGCCAGTGACACCGTGGAGGCGATAAACGAATCACCCTCGCTCATGCCCATTTCCGTGGACAGGTATGTCGGCATGTAACTGAGCAGCAAGTAGAACGCCACGGCATTGAGGCAGGTTGCACCAATACCGATCAGCACGCTGCGCCGGTGCACCGTCAGCAACTCGCGAATCGGCGCTGGCGTGGCGCATTCCTTGGCTTCCAGACGCTGTTCCATGTCCAGAAACTTGGGTGAATCCTGCAAACTCATGCGGATATAGCGCCCCACCAGCCCAAACGGCGCGGCCAGCAAAAACGGCAAGCGCCAGCCCCATTCGTGCAGGGTCTCGACCGTCATCCATGCATGCAACGCCGCCACGAACACAGCGCCGAACAGCAACCCGGCGGCCGTGCTGGCAGGCACGAGACTGGTGTAGAAACCCCGCTTACCTTCAGGGGCATACTCCGCCAGAAACGCCGATGCCCCCGCGTACTCACCCGACGCCGAAAATCCCTGCACCAGGCGGATCAACAGCAGCAGCGCCGGAGCCCACACGCCGATCTGGCCATAACCGGGCAGGATGCCAATGCAAAACGTGGACACGGTCATGATCAAAATCGACCAGGACAACGCACTGCGGCGCCCGTATTTATCGCCAAAATGCCCCCAGACCAGACCGCCAACCGGTCGTACGACAAACGACAGCGAAAACACCGCGAACGTGGCCAACAGGCCGGTCGCGGCATCGGTTTGCGGGAAGAACGTCAGGGCAATGATGGTGGCCAGATAACCGTAGGCCGCGTAGTCGAACCACTCGACAAAGTTGCCCATGAAACTGGCCGTGGCGGCACGGCGCAGGGCTTTACGCTCGCTGCTCAGTTCGAGCTGCTGTTGGGCCGTGAGCGGCACGGCAAGACTTGCGCTCGGGATACTCATCGAGCACCTCCAGTGAGTGAGGTGCGTGGGTCAAAGGCTTGGCGAAACATCGGGACACAGGACATGACAACTACCCTCATTCTGGTTGTTCTTGGCAGGGGTAATGGGTCAAAACGCACTGCGCATCTGGGCGCGCATGTGCAGGTGCAACATCACGGCCTAGCGCCGCTGCCAAAGCCTCATGGCAGCGGCGCCAGGTGTTTAACGCTGGATAATGTTGTGCTGCGGGCCGTACGGGAAGTGCGTAATGTTCTCGGCGCCCTCCTCGGTGACAATCAGGATGTCGTGCTCACGATACCCTCCGGCGCCCGGCCGGCCTTGCGGGATCATGATCATCGGCTCGATGGACACCACCATCCCCGGCTCCAGTACGGTGTCGATATCCTCTCGCAGTTCCAGCCCGGCCTCGCGCCCGTAGTAGTGGCTCAAGGTGCCGAACGAGTGGCCATAGCCAAACGTGCGGTATTGAAGCAAATCGTGTTCCAGAAAAATCGCGTTGAGCTGCTGCGCGATGTCGCAGCAACGCATGCCCGGCTTGATCAGTTTGAGGCCGGCCTCGTGAACCTTGACGTTGACCTCCCACAAACGCAGGTGCTCGTCGGAGCAATGGTCCAGAAACAGCGTGCGCTCCAGCGCCGTGTAATACCCGGCAATCATCGGAAAGCAATTGAGGCTCAGGATGTCGCCCTTATTGACCTTGCGGGCAGTCACCGGGTTGTGTGCGCCGTCGGTGTTGAGGCCGGACTGGAACCAGGTCCAGGTGTCCATCAGCTCGGCGTCCGGGAACGTGCGGGCGATTTCGCGCACCATGGCCTGGGTCGCGTGCAACGCCACTTCGTACTCCGGCACCTGATCGCGTAGCGCTTCGACCACCGCGGCGCCACCGATGTCGGCAATGCGTGCGCCCTGACGGATGATCGCGTGTTCTTCGGCCGACTTGATCATGCGCATCTGCATGCAGGGCGCGGCAATGTCCACCCATTCGGCGTCCGGGTAGCGGCTCGCCAGCTTGTCGCGACTAAGCAGATTGAGGTGATCGAACTCGATGCCGACGCGCCCCGCCCGAGGCAGCGCCTGCTGGATCGCGACGAAGAAATTGTCGCGCTGCCAATCGGTGTACACGATGTTTTCGGTGCCCACGGTACGCCGCCATGGCTGGCCACCGTCAATGTTGGCGCTGATGGTCACCACCTTGTCCTGGGTCACCACCAGCCCATAATGACGGCCGAAGGCGCAATACAGAAAGTCGCTGTAGTAATTGATGTTGTGGTACGAGGTAAACACCGCCGCGTCGATGCCGTGGCTAGCCATGTAGGCCCGCAGCTTGGCCTGACGGTTGGCATACTCCTGAGCGGAGAAAGTCGGTGTGACTTTTTCGCCGTTCTTGATCTGAAGGGTCTTGGGCATGTGCATGGCATTTACCTGTGTCTGCGTCGATGATCAGAAGCCGCCAGCGGGCGGGTCGTTGAGGATCATTCGAACAGAAGCCGCCGCGTTGTTTTTGCGCGAATCCGACCTGTACTTGGCCAGATCCGCTGTAACGCGGTGCCGTGTCGCAGACGCTTGAACCAGATAGCAATTGCACAGCATCCCCGTTGGTGGGATAGTCGCGAATGTTAAACGTTCTCAATCAGTGCCTTATGCGAACCTCCCCTCACCTGTTGCTTGTCGAAGACGATTTCCGCTTACGCCACGACCTTGAACGGCACTTGGTGCAACGAGGGTTTACCGTCACCACCTGTGTCGATGGCACCCAAGGGCTTGAGGCGCTGTGCGCTCAATCATTTGATCTGGTGCTGCTGGACATCTTGTTGCCCGGCATGGATGGCCTGAGCCTGCTCGAAGCCCTGCGCCTGCAACAAACGGTGCCGGTGATGCTGATGTCGGCGCTGGGCAACGAACAAGACCGCATCAGCGGGTTTACCCGGGGGGCCGATGATTACCTGCCCAAACCTTTCAGCCTGGCGGAGCTCGATGCACGCACCGACGCGCTGCTGCGGCGCATGTCCATGCTCACGCAAGCGCCCGTGCCGACTCGCCACAGTGCCCTGAGCTACGATGACGCCGCACAAGATGTACTGCACGACGGTCTCCGGGCCGGGCTCACGGGGTCGGAGTTCCGCCTGCTGGTGACCTTGCGCGAACAGGCCGGGCAGGCTTTGAGCAAAGCCTTTTTGTACCAGCACGTATTGCACCGCATCTACACGCGACTGGATCGCGGTCTGGATGTGCATGTGTGCAACCTGCGGCGCAAACTGGCGGCCATTGGCGTGCACCATGTGCAGATACAATCGGTGCGCAGCCAGGGCTACATTCTGGTCGAGTCGGACCCCGCCTGATGCGTCGTCACCCGCTGCTGTGGAAGTTGGCGCTGTTACAAGTCAGCTTTTGCCTGTTGTTGACCTGGTTTATCTGGATCTGGGGCCTGTCGGCCGAACGCAGTACGTATTTCCTGTCGCCTCAAGAGCGCGCGTATTTGCAGGCGTATGCCCGGCAGGCGCAGGACACTTGGCGCGAGCACGGCAGCGAGGGACTCGAACGCTTCACCGAACGCTTGTCCGCCCGTGAACAGACGTGGGTCGCGGTGCTCGGTCCGCAGCTCGAAAGTCTCAGCCGCACGCCCATCACGCCCGCGCATTACCAGCAACTGACGTTCATGCGCAAACTCGACTGGCCCATGAGTCGACGCCTGATGGACGAGTTGCCTTACGTGAGCATCCCGTTCCCGGACCATCCGGAACAGGGGCAACTGGTGCTTCAACTGCCCGAGCGTCTGCTGCCCAACGGCTTGACCGCCTGGACCCACGTCTTCAGCCACGGCGTCATGCCGACCCTGCTCGCGGCCCTGCTTGGCCTGGTGCTGTATCGACATTTAGTGGTGCCACTCAATCGACTGCGTGATCGCGCCGACGCATTACGCGCCGACGACCTGGACAGCGAAGCGCCGCTGCCCCTGATCCACCGCCGCGACGAACTGGGCGAATTGGCGCACGCCTTTGAACACATGGCCAGCCGCTTGCGCAACAGCCTCAACCAGCAACGCTTGTTACTGCGCACCTTATCGCACGAACTGCGTACCCCGCTGGCACGCTTGCGCATCGCCCATGACAGCCAACTGCCGCCCCAGCAATTGCGCCAACGGCTGGACCGCGAAATCGATGACATGCAGCGGTTGCTCGAAGACACTCTCAACCTCGCCTGGCTCGACACCGAACGCCCGCAGCTGGCCCGAGAACCCGTGTTGGTGCTGTCGGTGTGGGAAGCCCTGCGCGAAGACGCCTGTTTTGAAAGCCAGTGGCCCGCTGAACGCCTGCCCTGCCTGCTGGGCACTGACTGTTGCGTCAACGTTAACCTCGACAGCTTGGCCCAAGCGCTGGAAAACCTGCTGCGCAACGCCATTCGCTATTCACCGTTGCAAGGCACGGTGACGCTGAGCGGCTGGCGTGAAGGCGATGCGTGGCATTTGTGCCTGAAAGACGAAGGCCCCGGCGTGGCCCCTGAAGACCTTGACACCCTGTTTGTACCCTATCAGCGCCTGCCCGACTGCATAGGCGAAGGGTTCGGGCTGGGGCTGGCCATTGCCCAGCGGGCCATCGAACTGCAACAAGGCCGGTTGTGGGCCACCAATGGCCATCCCGGTTTGTGCATGCACCTGTTGCTGCCGGCTGCGCTGAATGAGTGAACCGTTGCCAGAGTGGACTCATCAGTCAAATGCCTCGGACATCGGATGGTACGCAGGGTGCAAGAGCAGCAGCCAGGGCCCATGGCGCGCAAGTGTTTAGAAAGTTAATGCGCTTTACTCTCAATTAGCAGTCATTATCATTCGTGATCTTCTTGTATCAGGCCGTCTCGGAGATCGCTGATGTCGTTACGTGTGTTGCGCCCTATCGCCCCTTTTGTGTTGTCCGGTTGCTGGTTGTTGAGCGCCGCGGTGCAGGCTGCCAATGAGGATGAAGTCACCTCCGCGCCCGCGCTGGAGCTGGGCAATACCCATGTGGTGGCCACCGCGCAGGAAGAAACCCGGCAGGCCCCCGGCGTGTCAGTGATCACGGCTGAAGACATCAAGAAGCGACCCCCGGCCAACGACCTGTCGCAGATCATCCGCACGATGCCCGGCGTCAACCTCACGGGGAATTCAACCAGCGGCCAGCGCGGCAATAACCGGCAGATCGACATTCGCGGCATGGGCCCGGAGAACACGCTGATTCTGGTGGACGGCAAGCCAGTCAACAGCCGCAATTCCGTTCGCTATGGCTGGCGTGGTGAGCGGGACAGCCGTGGCGATACCAACTGGGTGCCTGCCGATCAAGTGGAACGCATCGAGGTGTTGCGCGGCCCGGCGGCGGCCCGGTATGGCAACGGCGCTGCCGGTGGCGTGGTGAATATCATCACCAAACAGGCCGGGGCCCAAACCCATGGTGATGTGACGGTGTACAGCAGCTTCCCCCAACACAAGGATGAAGGCGCTACAAAGCGCATGAACTTCGGCCTCAATGGCCCGCTGACCGAGAACCTCAGTTACCGCGTGTACGGCAACATCGCCAAGACCGATCCGGATGACTGGGACATCAACGCCGGCCACGAATCCGTGCGTACTGGCAATCAGGTCGGCACGTTGCCCGCAGGCCGCGAAGGCGTACGCAACAAAGACGTCAACGGTCTGTTGAGTTGGCGCATGACCCCCGAGCAGACCCTCGATGTCGAAGCGGGCTTCAGCCGCCAGGGCAACCTCTACACCGGCGATACGCAGAACACCAACAGCAACGCCACGGTGAAGAAGATGCTCGGTCATGAGACCAATCGCACCTACCGCGAAACCTATGCCCTGACCCATCGCGGCGAGTGGGATTTTGGCAGCAGCATGGCGTTCATCCAGTACGAAAAAACCCGAAACTCGCGCCTCAATGAAGGGCTGGCCGGGGGGACTGAAGGGATTTTCAGCGACACCCATTTCTATACCGCGGTGCTGCGTGATCTGACGGCTCACGCCGAGGTCAACCTGCCGTTGCAGGCCGGGCTCGACCAGACCCTGACCCTGGGCACCGAGTGGACCGAACAAAAGCTCGATGACCCGAGTGCCACGACTCAAACCACCAGTGAAGGCGGTTCGGTGGGCGGCCTGAGCAGTAGTAACCGCAGTACCGCGTCGTCGGCGCGTATTTTCTCGCTGTTTGCCGAAGACAATATCGAGCTGTTCCCCGGCACCATGCTCACCCCTGGGCTGCGGCTGGATCACCATAACGTCGTGGGGGACAACTGGAGCCCGTCGCTGAACCTGTCCCACGCACTGACCGACACCCTGACGCTCAAGGCCGGTATCGCCCGCGCCTACAAAGCACCGAACCTGTACCAGCTCAACCCCGATTACTTGCTGTACAGCCGTGGCCAGGGTTGCTACGGCCAAAGCACCAGTTGCTACCTGCAGGGCAACGCCGACCTCAAGGCCGAAACCAGCGTCAACAAGGAACTGGGCATCGAGTACACCGACAACGGCGTGGTCGCCGGGCTGACCTATTTTCGCAATGACTACAAAAACAAGATCGAGTCAGGCCTGAGCCCGATTGGCCAGGCCACAGGCGGCAGCGGTTCGTACGCCAATGCCGCCATCTACCAGTGGGAAAACGTGCCCAAGGCACTGGTCGAAGGCCTCGAAGGCACGCTGACATTGCCGCTGGCTGAACAACTGACGTGGACCAATAACTTCACCTACATGCTGCAATCGAAGAACAAACAGACCGGTGACTACCTGTCCGTCACGCCCCGCTACACCTTGAATTCGATGCTGGACTGGCAAACCACTGAGGACCTGTCGCTGCAACTGAGCGTGGCCTGGTACGGCAAACAAACGCCGAAAAAATATGATTATCACGGCGACCGCGTCACCGGCACCGCCAACAACCAGCTCTCGCCCTACGCCATCGCCGGTTTAAGTGGCACCTACGCGATTACCCGCAACCTGAGTGTGACCGCGGACGTGGAGAACCTGTTTGACAAGCGCCTGTACCGCGAAGGCAACGCCCAGGGCGTCAACAACATCGAAGGCGCAGGCGCAGCCACCTACAACGAGCCGGGGCGCACGCTCTACACCAGCCTGACCGCTTCGTTCTGACCCTGACGAGACAGCCCGATGAAACACCTCACACGCCCTCTGGTGCTGCTGCTTGCCCTCGTCTTGCCGGGGTACGCGGCGCACGCACGGCCAGCGCCTGACCAGCCCATGGACACCCGACTGCTGCAACGTACGGACCTGGCATATCGCTTCAGTCGCTTGCTGATCGACTCGGCGGACGGTCAGCGGCATTACCAGTTGTGGATCGGTCGCCCTGTGGCCCCTGCCCCCAAGGGCGGTTTCCCGGTGCTGTGGATGCTCGACGGTAACGCTGCGGTCGGTGCGCTGGATGCCGAACTGCTGAGCCAATTGGCCCACGGCAAGGCGCCACTGCTGGTGGCCGTGGGTTACGACACGCCGTTGCGCATCGAGCGCACCGCCCGTACCTATGACTACACACCGCCGCGCCCCGGGCTCACAGACCAGACCGACCCGCTGACCGGACAGCCCAGTGGCGGTGCCGACGTGTTCCTTGACCTGTTGCGTGATCGTCTGCTGCCTGCGGTGGCTGCCAAGGCGCCGATCAACCGTGAACAACAAGCCTTGTGGGGCCACTCCTACGGCGGCTTGCTGGTGTTGCACGCCCTGCGCACCCGCCCTGGCGAGTTTGCTGACTATGCGGCGGCCAGCCCTTCACTCTGGTGGGGGGACGGCATCGTGGCCAAACAGCTGAACGACTTGAAAACCCGCAAAGCGGACCCTAAAACCCGGTTGCTGTTGATGCGCGGCACGGATGAACCCGGCAATCCGCGAGGGCCGGTCGTTGGCCCGCCGGACCGGCTGATGCAGCAGTTGACCACGGATATGCAGGGCGTTGCAGGGCTGAGTGTGGACTATCACCCGTTCACCGGCATGAGCCACGGCCAGACCCTGCCAGCCTCGCTGCGCTATGTGATGCACCGGTTGTATATCGAGTAATCGCTGGCGACCTGACCGGGATCACAGGTTGTTTTCGCGATTCCCGATAAACTCCGGCCCCCCTGAAACCCCAAGGAGGGCCGGTCTTCAGTCTCACCCCCAACGGATTGATGAATGGAGTAAACCCGTGAAGAACTGGCACTGCCTCGTCGGTATCTTGCTGATTACAACACTGACACTGCTGCTGGAAATCCCCGCCGACACTTGGCTCACTTCCGCCACCCTGAGCTTGATTCTCGGGACCACGGCGCTGGCCTACATGGCCGTTTCCTGCCTGTTGGCCAGCCGCTGGCGAGTCGTTGAACACCTGTTCGGCGGCCTCGACCGCGTCTATGACACCCACAAATGGCTGGGGATCTGGGCGCTGGTGTTCGCCTCCTACCACTTGGTGTTCAAGGCCAACCTCGATGTGTGGAACAGCGTGCCCATCATGGAGTTGTCCAAATACTGGACACGCATGGTGCGCCAGTTGAGCTATGTGGCACTGGGCATGATTGTGCTGCTCGCCCTGAACCGCAACATCCCCTACAGCGTTTGGCGCTGGTGGCACAAGTTGTCCGGCCCGCTGTTTCTGATTGTCATCCTGCACTGGCTGAGCTTCAAATCCCCCATCACCCTGTTCAGCCCGGCAGGCATCTGGCTCAGCGTACTCTGCGCCCTTGGCGTGGTGGCGGCGCTCTACAAACTACTGCTCTACCCCTTTGTCGCCCGTGCCGGTGAATACCGGGTAATCGAGGTGAGCAGCGAGAAAGCGGCGTTGCACCTGACCTTCGCTCCGATAGGCAAAGGCTTTGACTTCAAGGCCGGTCAGTTTGCGTTTTTGTCCTTCAAGGAAAAGGGCCTGCGTGAGCCCCACCCGTTCACCATTGCCTGTGCCCACCGCGAAAACGGACAGCTTGAATTTGTGATCCGGGCCTTGGGGGACTACACCAAAACACTGCGTGAGCGCGTCAAGGTCGGCATGGTAGCCGACATCTACGCGCCTTACGGCCACTTCAAACGCCCGAGCGGCGCGGCAAAAGAGATCTGGATTGGTGCTGGGGTCGGCATTTCGCCTTTTATCGCCTGGCTGCAAGACCCCTTGGGTGAGCGGTTCGACAAAGCGACCCTGATCTACTGCTTCAACCCCGCCCGCGCCTTCCCGCCGGCCGAACAATTGCAGGGCGTGGCCGAACAACGGGGGGTGCAGTTCATGGCCAATAGCGGCGGGACTGCGCAATTGGCAGATCACTTGCGTCAGCTGTTGACCCACACCGCACCTGAGACCGTGCACATCAGCTTCTGCGGACCTAAGGGGCTGCTGCAACGGGTGCGTGAACTGATGCGCGAACACGGTGTGCCTGCGCAGAACCTGCACGTGGAACTGTTCGAGTTTCGCTGAGTGTGGCGAGACCGTGGGCGCTGCGCAGGCAGCGCCTTTTTTGTAGGCACCGCGTGGCGATTGATGCTAAAAAGCCGCCCTCCGCTATCCCGTGCATAGCGTCCAGAGCCACGCTCACGTGTTTGAAATCACCAGTTACATCGGGCTGTTCCTCGCCGCATTGGGCGCGGCATCGTTATTGCCCCTGCAATCTGAAGCGGTGCTGGTGGGGATGCTGCTGTCTGCCCAGTACAGTGTGACGTTGCTGTTGCTCGTGGCCACCGCTGGCAATGTCTTGGGCTCGGTCTTGAATTGGCTGTTGGGGCGCTCGGTCGAGCGCTTTCGTGACAAACGCTGGTTTCCTGTGAGCGCGGCCAAACTGGAGCGAGCGCAGCGGTTTTACTTGCGTTATGGGCACTGGTCGCTGCTGTTGAGCTGGGTGCCGGTCATTGGCGACCCCTTGACGCTGATCGCCGGAGTGATGCGCGAACCGCTGTGGCGCTTTGTGCTGATTGTGACGCTGGCCAAAGGGGCGCGCTATGCACTGTTAACCGCCCTCACGCTGGGGTGGATCAACGCTTGACGTGAGGCGAACGCAAGGTAATCAGCGTGATTTCTGCCGGGCGCCCCAGGCGAATCGGGAAGCCGTTCCACAACCCGGTGCCATTACTGACATAAAGCTGCATGCCCTCTACGTCATAAAGCCCCGAGACAAACCCCTGATTGGCCCATTGCGCCAGCAGGTGCGGTCCCCAGATTTGACCGCCATGGGTATGACCCGACAGTTGCAGGTCAACGCCCTGCCGGGCGTTGGCCACGGCACCAATCGGGCGATGGCTCAGCAGTATCACCGGCGCCTGCTCGGGAGCATCGCGCAACGCCCCTGCCACGTCGGGCAACGGCAGGCGCAGCGGTGAAGCCGCCTTGTCGGTGATACCGGCAAGCACCAGTTGGCGACCGTTATGGCTCACCAGCACGTGACGGTTGAGCAACATCTGCACCCCCAACTGCTCGAACACCGGCAACCAGTGCACATAGTCGACGTAATACTCGTGGTTGCCCGGGATGGCGAACACCCCATAGCGGGCATGCAACTGTTGCAGTGGTTTCACATCATCGGCGCGGGCATACGGGGTGCCGTCCACCAGGTCGCCGGTGATCAGGGTCACATCCGGTTGCAAGGCATTGGTTTTATCGACCACTGCCTGCATCCAGGGCGCTTGCAACAGTCGGCTGGCGTGCAGGTCGGTCAATTGCACCAGGCGCAAGCCATCCATTTCCGGGGGCAGATGCGCCAGGGTGATGTCCATCGTTTTCACATCCGGCACGCGGATCGCTTGCCACACGCCCAGCAGTGCCAAGCCGACGCTAACGATGCCCAACGCGGCATTCAGGCGTCGATTGCGCCACAGCGCGCGCCCCTGCGCACGTGACACCAGCCACATCAACAGGCCAATTCCGTCGCGCACCAACAACAGCAGCGCCAGCACGATCAGGCTGCCAAACGCCCAACCCAATGCCATCAGCACCTCGCCGGGTATCTCAGGCGAAGCCATGCTGCCAAACCTGATTCGGGTGATCAGATGATGCTCGGCCACCAGTAACAGCAGCACGCCCAACACGCATTTGCTTGGCGTGCTGACCCGCATTGGCCCGATGAAACGTGCGATGACATACAACGCGATCAGTGCCGTAACCCCATGAAACATGCGTTATTCCTTGTCAAATTTCAGTGTGCGATCGCGATACTTTAGACCACCCCCTGTGATGGTATGTGTCTATACCTTTACGCTTCCAACGGAATGGGAGCGCAAGCGCAGTCGGACACGAAACCCTCCTGCTGACTAATGGTCTGCCTCGGTTGTTTATTTTTAAGTGCACCGCCTTACTTGCCTGTGAAACGTAGGTTTTTGGACGAGTTCAGGTATCTCCGACCTTGGAGAGGTGTACCTACCTCCAATCAACCCGCAGTTTTAATGCGAATGCCCGCCTTCGTCCGAGGGCAACGGGATGATCTGTGCAGCGCCATGCCGCACCCCGCGCTCGGCCATCACCTGGCGCGTCAGTGCGGTGACGTGTTTGATCGAGCCCTTGAGTACCGACACTTCCATGCATTTGCCCTGATCGAGGTGCACGTGCAGGGTCGACAAGGTCAGGTCGTGATGTTCGTGAAAGGCACTGTTCAATCGTTTGGACAGCTCGCGGGTGCCATGGTCGTACACGTAACTCAGGGTCGCCACGCAGGTGTCGTCGGGGTTTGCCGCCTCCGGCTCCAGCAGTCCGGCGCGTAATAAATCCCGAATCGCCTCCGATCGCCCTTGATAACCATGGGTGGTGACGCGCTCATCAATAACCGCCAACAAGGCGTCGTCCAAGGAGATGGTGACTCTTTGCATGGATCTTGCCTCGCGTTTATGAACTTTTCACATAGACTTCATACCCATTGCATGAAATCCAAAATGCCATCATTAGAGGGAGCGCCAGTTTGAAGCAGCCGTCGATGAAAAAGAAGCTTGGCCTGTGGCTACTCGGATGCTGCCTCTCAAGCGGCATCGCACCCAGCCACGCTGCGGACGATGCGCCGACGCTGACTTACTCCTGGCCCACCAATGCAGGGCCGCTTGACCCACGAGGGTACTCGCCCAATCAGATGTACGCCCAAGCCATGGTCTATGAGCCGCTGGTGCGTTACACCCGGTCGGGGCAGCTGGAACCGTGGCTTGCCACGCACTGGACGGTGTCTGCCGACGGCAAGACGTACACCTTTACCCTGCGCGAAGGCGTGACTTTCAGTGATGGCAGCCCGTTCACTGCCGCGGCCGCCAAAGCCAACGTCGACGCAGTGCTGGCCAATGCCAAACGCCATCAGTGGATGGAACTGGTGAGCACCCTTGATCGCGTCGAGGCCCCGGACGCGCGCACGTTGGTGCTGGTCCTCAAGCACCCTTATTACCCGACCTTGATGGAACTGGCCCAGGTGCGTCCGCTGCGTTTTGGTGCGCCCAACGCCCAAAAAGGGGCACCTGTGGGCACAGGCCCGTGGAAACTGGTCGAGACCCGACGCGGCGAATACGACCGGTTTGCCCGTAATGACCAGTATTGGGGTGATAAACCTGCTTACGGCTCGGTGTTGGTAAACGTCATTTCTGACCCCGACAGCCGCGCCATCGCCCTGCAAACCGGTGTCATCGACCTGATCCAAGGCGCCGATGGCGAGATTTCGTCCGGCACCTTCGTGCGTTTGCGGGACGCCGGGTTCAAAACCGCGCTCTCGGCGCCTTTGGCCACCCGGCTGGTCGCGATGAATACTGCGCGCGTGCCGACCAACGAGTTGGCCGTGCGCCAGGCGATCAACCAGGCCGTGGACAAGGACACCCTGATCGCCAAGGTGCTGTACGGGCTTGAACCGCGTGCCGATGCGCTGTTTTCCAACAACCTGCCGTACACCGACCTGGGCCTTAAAGCGCTGGGTTTCGACCGGCAACAAGCCCGCGAGCGTTTGCAAACCGCAGGCTGGACGCTACCGCCAGGCAAAACCATACGGGAAAAAGACGGCCAGCCGCTGAGCGTGGAGTTGGTATTTCTGGGCACCAGCGCGTTGCAAAAAAGCCTGGCCGAGATCATTCAGGGTGAACTGGCCAAGGTCGGGATGCAGGTGCAATTACGCGCCGAAGAAGACGGCGCATTGGTGCAGCGGCAACGTGAAGGCCGCTTCGGCATGATTTTCGCCGACACCTGGGGCGCGCCGTATGACCCGCATTCGTTTGTCAGTTCGATGCGCTATGCCGGCCATGCCGATTACATGGCCCAGCGCGGCTTGCCGATGAAAGACGCCATCGACCGAAAAATTGCTCAGGTACTGGGTGAGACCCGCGAAAAACAACGTGCCGAAGGTTATCGCGACATCCTCACCACGCTCCACGAGCAGGCGGTGTATTTGCCGATTTCCTACCTCACGGCCATCAGTGTGAGCCGCCCCACGGTCGACAATGTGCAGTTTGGCAGCACGCTGTTTGATGTGCCGTTCGATGTCATGCGTCCAGCCAGCGGGAAGCCTTGAGCCATGTTGCGATATATCGCGTTACGTCTGATCTTGCTGGTTCCGGTGCTGCTGGGGGTGTCGCTGATTGTGTTCCTCCTCTTGCACATGGGCAACGGCGACCCGGCGCTGGACTACCTGCGCCTGTCACAAATCCCGCCCACGGATAGCGCACTGGCCGAAGCGCGGCAGGCGCTCGGGCTGGATCGCCCGTTGCCTGAGCAATACCTGAGCTGGGTATGGAACGCGCTGCATCTGGACTTCGGCGTGTCGTATATCACCGGCCGCCCGGTGCTGGATGACGTGCTCTACTACCTGCCCGCCACCCTGCAATTGGGCGCTCTGGCGCTGCTGGTCACGCTGGCACTGAGCATCCCTTTGGGTCTGGCCGCCGCCCGCTGGCAGGGCAAATGGCCCGATCACGTGGTGCGCTTCGTGACCTTTATCGGCGTGTCGATGCCCAATTTCTGGCTGGCATTCTTGCTGATTGCCCTGCTCTCGCTGTGGCTCGGCTGGCTACCGCCCATGGGCCGCGGCGGCCCGGCGCACCTTGTCATGCCGGTACTGGCGATTGCGCTGATGTCGATGTCGATCAACGCCCGTCTGTTGCGCGCCAGCCTGCTGGACGTGCGGCAACACCGCCATGTGTTTTATGCCCGTGCCCGCGGCCTGAATGAGCGCCGGGTGTGGCGTGATCACATACTGCGCAACGCGTGGATGCCGCTGGTCACCGCCACCGGCATGCACATCGGCGAACTGCTCGGTGGCGCACTGGTGATTGAAACGATCTTTGCCTGGCCCGGCGTCGGCCGCTTCGCCGTGAGCGCCGTGCTTAACCGCGACTTCCCGGTGATGCAGTGCTTCACCTTGCTGCTGACCACATTGTTGGTGCTGTGCAATCTGGTGGTGGATATCTGTTATGCGTGGCTCGACCCGCGCACACGCTTAGCGGGGGTGATGGCATGACGGCGATAGCGGCAACAACCCTGCCCCGCCCCCGGCGCGGGCTGCACGTGGGGCTGGCACTGGTCGCGCTGCTGTTGCTCATGGCGCTGCTCGGTCCCTGGCTGTCGCCTTACGACCCGACGCTGGTCAACCTCGACGACCGCCTGCTGCCTGCCAGCTCGGCTCACTGGCTGGGCACCGATCATCTGGGTCGCGATGTGTTGTCGCGCTTGATCGTCGGCACCCGGCTGTCGTTGGGCAGCGTGGTGCTGACCCTCGGGCTGGTGTTGATTCTCGGGGTGGTGATCGGCGGCATTGCGGGGGTGATCGGCGGCAAGCTGGACATGTTCCTCATGCGCCTGTGCGACATGTTCCTGACCTTTCCGACGCTGGTGCTGGCGTTCTTTCTGATCGCTGTGCTTGGCACCGGGCTGACCAACGTCATCATTGCCATCGCCCTGTCGCACTGGGCCTGGTATGCGCGGATGGTGCGCGGCATGGTGATCGCCCAGCGCAATCGCGACTACGTCCTGGCCTCGCGGCTGGCCGGTGCCTCACGCCTGACCCGCTTGCGCCAGCACATCATGCCCAACGTGGTCGGGCAGTTACTGGTACTGGCCTCGATGGACATCGGGCACATGATGCTGCACGTGTCCGGGTTGTCCTTCCTTGGCCTGGGGGTGAGCCCGCCGACCCCTGAATGGGGCGTCATGATCAATGATTCCAAGGAGTTCATCTGGACTCACCCGCAACTGCTGCTGTGGCCGGGGCTGATGATTTTCCTCGCGGTGATGGCGTTCAACCTGTTGGGCGATGCCTTGCGCGATCGCCTCGACCCCAGCGTGCTGGCGGAGATCAAGGAATGAAGGACACATTGACACTGCAAGGGCTGACCCTCCGTCATCAGCAGCGCACGCTGGTGGACGGGATCGACCTGACCCTCAGCGCAGGCAGTATTCATGGGCTGGTAGGGGGCAGCGGCTCGGGCAAGTCGCTGACCTGTGCCGGGATCCTCGACCTGCTGCCACCCGGCGTGCAGCGCAGCGCGGGCATATTGCACCTGGACGGCCACCGCGTAGAACCGGCCCGACTGCGCGGGCGGGACGTGGCGCTGGTGGTGCAGAACCCGCGCAGTGCGTTCAACCCGGTGCGTTCATTACGCCACCATGCGCTGGAAACCCTCGACACCCGCCATGTACGCGGCAGCGAAGCGCACCGCCTGATCTCCGACACCGTGCGCGAAGTGGGGCTCGAAGACGCCGATCGTGTGCTGGATTCGTTTGCCTTTCAGCTCAGCGGCGGCATGTTGCAACGCATGATGATTGCCCTGGCGCTGCTGGCCGACAGCCGTTTCTTGCTGGCCGACGAGCCCACCAGCGATCTGGACGTGGTGGCGCAGGCACGTTTTCTCGACCTGCTGGAGCGGCTGGTAGTCGATCGCAACCTCGGCGTGTTGCTGGTCACCCACGACATGGGCGTGGTGGCGCGCAGTTGCGATCAGGTCAGCGTCATGGCCCACGGCCGAATCGTCGAACAGGTCGATGTGCACCGCTTGTTCGAATCCCCCCACAGCCCTGAAGCGCAGACGTTGCTGGCCGCGCACCGCACCTTGACTCGGGAGGCCTACGCGCCATGAGTTTTCTCCAGATACGCGACGTCAGCCACGGCTATACCGCGGGCGGCCTGTTCAGCAAACGGCATCGGGTCGACGTGTTACGCGGGCTGAACCTTGACTTGATCGAAGGGCAGAACCTCGGTTTGTTGGGCAGCAGTGGCAGCGGCAAAAGCACCCTCGCCCGCCTGCTCATGGGGCTGGAAAGCCCTGACCAGGGCACTGTTACATTCCGTTCAGCGCCGCTCACCGGCCCCGGCAAAGCGTTTTTGCAACAGGTGCAAATGGTGTTTCAGGACGCCCTCAGTGCCTTCAACCCGCAACGCAGCATCGGCTGGAGCATTGCCGAGCCCTTGCGGCATTTGGCGGGCATGGGTGAAGTGGCGTGCAAGGCACGGGTAGAGCAGTTGCTGCGTCAGGTCAAACTGCTGCCTTGTGACGGCGACAAAATCCCCACGCAACTCAGTGGTGGCCAGTTGCAGCGCGCCGGGATTGCCAGGGCGCTGTCAGTGGCGCCCAAACTGATCATCCTTGACGAAGCCCTGTCCAACCTCGACCGCGTCTTACAGGTGCAAATCCTGGAACTGCTGGCGGACATCCGCCGCGAATCGGGCACCGGTTTTGTGCTGATTACCCATGACTTGAGCCTGATCAAGCATTTCTGCCAGCGCGTGGTGGTGCTGGCAGAAGGCACGTTAGTGGAAGACCGTGAAGTCACGCCGCACCTGTATTTTGAACACCCGGCGGCGGCCCAGCTGCAAGCTGCGGTTTTACCCGCCCGGCCCCGGCGTGCGCAGCCCGGCCCGGCCGCACCGCACCGCTCCCCCACGACCACGGTTGGCGAGCGTCAGGCGTGAAGCCCCGCTACAGGGGCGTCTGCGGCTCGCACGATTACTCGGCTGGCGGGGTGTGCTCGGGCGAACGGCTGATGCGGTACATGCTCACGCAGTAAATGGCCAAGGCCACGCCTGCCAATCCGCCGCCCGTGACGCCGATGTAAGAAAAGCCCGCGTGCACGCCCACCCAACTACCCAACAGTGCGCCACCGCCGATGCCGATGTTGTAGATGCCGGAGAACATGGCCATGGCCACGTCCGTGGCGTCCGGCGCCAGCGACAGCACCCGCGACTGCAAGGCCAGGCCGAAACACATGATGGCCATGCCCCAAAACAGGCTGAGGGTTGCCAAATACGCCTCGTTGCCGCTCAGCGGCAACAGCAGTGCCAGGCACACGGCCAGCACCGACACCGCCACCATCAGGAAGCGCTGCGGGCTGTGGCGATGCAGCACGCTGAACAGCAGCGAACCGATGATCCCGGCGCCACCGAACAACAGCAGGATGAGGGTCACCACATTGCCACTCAACCCGGCCACGGTCTGAATAAACGGCTCGATGTAGCTGTACGCAGTGAATTGCGCCGTGACCACCAGCGCGGTCAGGATGTACACCGCCACCAACGCCGGACGCTTGAACAACACCGGCAAACTGCGCAGCGAACCGGAGTTCTGGCTGGGCAGCAACGGCAGACTGCGGGCCAGCCAAAACACCAGCGCCACCGCCAGACCGGCAATCACCAAAAAGGTCGTGCGCCAGCCCATCGCCTCGCCCAGCAAGCGGCCCAGGGGAATACCCAAGACCATGGCCAGCGACGTGCCCGTGGCCAACAACCCCAGCGCCTGCACTTGCTTGCCTTCTGGCGCCAGGCGTACCGCCAGCGAAGCCGTAATCGACCAGAACAACGCATGGGACAACGCTACCCCGATCCGGCTGAGCAACAGAACGCCAAAGTTGGACGCCACACTGGACAGCACGTGACTGGCGATGAACATGGCAAACAGGATCAACAGCAACTTGCGGCGCTCGACGTTGCGTGTCAGCAGCATGATCGGCAGTGACGTCAGCGAGACAATCCAGGCGTAGATCGTCAGCATCAGCCCGACACTGGCCGTGGTCATGTCAAAACTGGCGCCAATGGCGCTCAACAGCCCCACAGGCACGAATTCCGTGGTGTTGAACACAAATGCGGCCAGCGCCAGTGCGATGACCGGTTGCCAATTGGCAGAGGGTGTAACGTTGGGAGTGTTCATTTAAAGGATGTATGACTCGCTATCGAAGGTCTGACAAGGCCCTGACTCGGGCGCCCCGGCACGCACGTTTTGCATACACAACACGTGCCATGCACGCGATTGCGGCCCGAAGCAAAACAGGGCGGCATTCTATAGGCTTCTCACAGCGCCGTTCGTGCACTTGGATCCGGGCGGCGAGGCATTTTGTCACACTACACCTCTTGCAGTTGCATCGTTTCAGCGGATTACGGCGCCACCCAGCTTGCGCAGGAAGTGCCGGATTCAACGCCCCGGAGATGCTACCCTGCGCGCCTCAAAGATCTGGCCATCAGCCAGACACCTATCGACCTGTGCACACACACGCAGGCTGGCGTCTTCGCGAGCCTGTGCGTGCGCGCCAGGGCGGGACGTTCAGGAGTTTTCATGGGTAAGCCTTTGCCGCGTTTTGCGTTCACGACCTTGAGTGTCAGCCTGCTGCTTGCCAGCGCTTTTCAGACGGCGCAGGCCAGCCAAACCGAGCTGCCCGCCATTTCAGTCACCGGCGAAGACAGCCTCGGGTATCAGGCAGACACCGCGTCGGTGGGCGAGTTTGACGCGGCGCCCTTGCTGGACACCCCAGAGGCTGTTTCGGTCTTCACCCAAGCGCTGATTCAGGATCAACAGGCACGCCTGCTCAGCGATGTGTTGAAAAATGATGCCTCCGTGGGCGAAAGCTACGCCCCCATCGGTTACTACCAGAACTTCGTGGTGCGCGGTTTCTCCCTGAACGCGGCCAGCAGCTACACGATCAATGGGCGCACCATCACCGGCGAGCAAAACGTCGGCCTTGAAAACAAGCAGCAAGTGGAATTGCTCAAGGGCCTGTCTGGCCTGCAAAGCGGAGTGTCGGAGCCTGGCGGGCGGGTCAACTACGTGACCAAGCGCGCCGCCGATGTGCGCTCGGTGACGGTGTCCACCGACGACCGCGGCAGCGGCTACATTGCCACCGACGTCGGCGGGTGGTTCGGCAGCGAACAACAATTTGGCTTGCGGGCCAATGTGGCCCATGAAGACATTCATTCTTACGTTGAACACGCCAACGGCCAGCGTGATTTCATGTCCCTGGCGTTCGACTGGAACATCAGCCCCGATGCGCTGTTACAACTGGATGTCGAGTACCAGACCCAGGAACAGCGCTCGGTGCCCGGCTACCAACTGCTGGGCGGCACCGAACTGCCCCACGGCGCGTCCCCCAAAAAACTGCTTGGCCATCAAAGCGGTTCCAAGCCCGTCACACTCGACTCATTGAACCTCAATGGCAGCTTTGAGTACCGCTTCAGTGACAACTGGAAAGGCAACCTCAGTGCGTCGCGCAGCAAAGTGGTGATCGATGACTACAGCGCCTTTGCCTGGGGCGGATGTTCGCAAGGGACGGCGTGTTCGCAAGGCAACTATTTCACCCCGGCAGGCGGCTACGACATTTACGACTTCCGCAGCCCCGACGACACCCGGCGCAATGACGAAGCCCAGGCCACCCTGAGCGGCGCCTTCAACACCGGGGCATTAGGCCATGAGCTGACAGTGGGCAGCAGCGCATTGCGGCGCGTCGTTAATAATCGCGAGCAAATCATGGAATGGGTCGGCAGCGGCAACATCGATGCCGAACCTGAGCAGTTCCCCCGCTACACCGGCGCCCTGAACGACAGCCACCGTCGTCTCGACAGCCGCCAGTACGGGGTGTTTTTCAACGACCGTATCCGTTTCAATGAACAGTGGCACACCGTACTGGGCGCGCGCGAAGTGCGTCTGGACGAAAAGGCCTTCGACAGCACCGGCGTCACCACCCGCCACACCCAACGCTATGCGTTCTTGCCACAGGCAGCGTTGATCTATAAACCGCTGAATAACCTGTCGCTGTACACCCGTTACAGCAAAGGCTTGTCGCTGGGCGGCACGGCGCCCTGGTTTGCCACCAATGCTTTCGACATCCTGCCCCCCAGCGTGTCGCGGCAAATCGAAGCTGGGATCAAGTACGACTGGCAACGCCTGAGCCTCAGCGCGACGCTGTTTCAGTTGCGCCAGGGGTACCAGTACGCGCAACCGGACGGCGCCGGGCAGTTCACCTACGTGCAACAGGGCGAGCAAAAAAATACTGGGCTGGAGCTGGCAGCCAATGGCCACGTGACTCCGCGTTTACAGGTGGCTGCCAGTGTCGCGGCGATCCGCGCGCGGGTGTCGGGCAGCGGCACCCCGGCCTACGAAGGGCACCAAACCCTTAACGTCCCCACCCTGCGTGCCAGCCTGTATGGCGACTACGCCCTGCCCTGGGTCGATGGCCTGGCATTGCTCGGCGGTGTGCAATACAGCGGTAAAAAATACGCCAACCCACAAGGCAACGTGGAGGCCGCCAGCTATGCGGTGTTCAACATCGGGAGCCGCTACAGCACCCGTATCGACGGTTACGACACCGTGTTCCGACTGACCGTCGACAACCTGTTCGACACGCGTTACTGGCGCGACGTGGGTGATTACATGGGCGACAACTATGTGTTCCAGGGCGCACCGCTGACCGCCCGTTTGAGTGCTTCGGTCAACTTTTAACGCAAATTAGCCCCGTTATTGGCCACTCAACCGGCATCGCCCGCGAACATCTATCTACCGCGTGCCTTGAGTCAAAACCTCTTACGGTCATGTTTCGAACATTGACGGTAAGAGGCTGACTGTGAACCCCACCACTGAACAAACCCTAGAGCGCATCACGCTGTATGAGCTCGCCGATAACATCGGTCTGATGTATGTGAACCGCAGTGAGACCGTGGCGGCCTCATTGGCTATCGAGCTGATCAGCCATGTACTGGCGCAGCTGGGCACACACACGCTCACCGATGAGCAGTGCGCAAGCCCGTCTTTCCTGCTGATGCTGGCGACCCAAGGGGCAGTTAAAGCCTCCGTGGCCACCTTGTTGGCCGTGCCACAGGGCACGGTTACCCATAACGATGTCAGCGCATTGCTGTTAAAACTGGCCAATCAGGTCTGGGCCTTCCACGCCGGGCATATCAATTACCCTGGAACACAGCCCGGACCCGCGCAACGCGCTCAGTTCAAGTCCGCGCTGGTTACAACCCTCTCCACTCTGCCCCACAGCCCTACGACCACCCTCACGTTTATCGCCAACCTGCTGGACCGGCACTGCACGCGCACCACTCAAAAGCTGTTGATCGATTCGCTGACCGTCTATGACGCAACGTCTTCTTTACTGTCCGCTCAGCCCTCGCTCACGGAGTGTTTGCTGGCTGAACTGCGCGCTGTCTTTACCGACCTGCCTGCGACACTTGCAGTGCCTGATCTGAACAGTCTGTGGTTCATCACCCCGTCAGCTACGAGCCAGCCAGATACAACGTTGGCAGCCCTGATACAGCGCCTCTTGTCCGGGGAGCCTGACACGCAGCCAGCCGATAACAACCGGGTTCTGCGCTACCGCACACCACACGCGTCGACCGCGTTCTCGCAACTGCCCATCACTGAGGTGCAATACCGGCGCTTTACCGCACGGATGCAGACACTCGGCGCGGTGTATGTCGAGGCCTTGAAGGCGTACTGGGCCAGCCCCGCGTACAACAACGGCGTGACCAGCGCCTCCAAACAAGACGTGTACGCCGAGCATCTGGCCTCACAGCTGCAAACCGAGCTGCGGCTGTTGTGCGCTGACGACACCCTGCCTGCCGCCAGCGCTGCCATGCTTCGTCAGGTCTTGGAGTACCCAGCGGCGGCAGAGCGTCAAGCCGCCCACCCTGCCAACCCGGTCAAGGTGTTGCGCGTCGGCATTCAGAACCTGCGCACACACGTCGGCCGAAAACTGGCCTCTGTCGTGGCTTTTATAACGGATGAGGCCGACTCGGCGTCGACCGGGGCCGTCCTGTATGCGCCCGGACACGGCATTGAGGTGTTCAGCAGTCATCAGTCGTTGAAAGACGAAATGAATCGGCGTTTTAACGACCGGGATGACCTGCTGACATGGTTGCCTCATGTGCACGCCAATGACTATGCCGAGACAGCCTTCTTCAATAAGGCGCACAAAAAGAAGTTCAAAACCGCCGAGTTGACCAGCCCTGTGTTCACGCGAATCAGTGCTGACCTGTTGGAGAAGCAATACAAGGATGTTCATTACCTGTTCAAACACGCCAATGCCCTTGGCCTGCAGGGATCACCGGGCCTGCTGAGCCAGCGACTCGATAACGCGACCCGCCGACAGGTCCAGGCTGCGAAGCAACAATTACTGGCTGCACGCACCACCCGACTGCTGATGCGCGTCCCCCCGCAGGAAGTCGCACAGGCCTTGTTTGTCCAGCAAAACCCGGACCAGCCGTTACCGCCGGACAACGCTCTGCCGATCATGGACCTCGCGGCGATTTTCAATCCCCCGGCACGCTTGAAAACGCTCACCAAAGACGCTGAGTTTTACCTGCTTGCCCAGGAGATGTTCGCCACAGACGCCGCGCAGACGGTGCTTCGGGAGGTTGCACAAACGCTGCACGACTATCTGCCACCCGCCTTGCCTGTCAGCACGCAAGCTGCACTGGTGTTGAGCCATAAATGCATCAGCCATCACCGCAAGGCGCCGGACATCGACAGTCGGCAATACCAGTGTTTTTTTGCCATTGAGCAGTCGATGCGCAAAGCCCGATTTTTTTCCACTGATTACCACTACCTCACCAACAGCTTGCAGGTGCTGGGTGCCAGCCCAACGTTCAGGGCCGGTGCAGAGGTGATGGTTCAACAGGCAGACTGGGACAGGGTTCAAGCATTCTCAGCAGGCTGGTCGGCCACGCTGCACCAGCTGATTGGTGGGGCTATCAACACCCCGGACCTTGCGGCGCTGGCCAGTGCATTGAATTTCAACGCGTTATTCCCGGACCCCAGCCTTCCAGACTCCGGGCTGCACGCACTGTCTATCAACGCCGTGCTGACCTTGCTGATGGACAGCCCCGAGTTTCATCGGCTTGAAACCCGGCTCTTGAGCGCCAGCACCTGGACCAAGGAACAGCAAAAGAACGCCAGCCCCGGTCTCATCAGGGCGTTGGCGGTATCGATCATCACCGACTACCTCTACCCGCCAGCCAGCCATCGTCCAGGGTATGTGTGCGGCTTCAATCTGAACGCCAAGCGACTGGGTGACTTGACGTTTGAAGCCGTTCGCCAGTTAGTGAAGGAGCATTTAAGGAGCACGCTCAAGTGCACGTCTCATCAAGAACTGAATGTTGCATTCGGTGTGTTGGCCAGCCGCTACTGCCCTGAGCTACTGATTTTCGACGTCCCGCCAGACCTTCGTTTCGGCAACACCCGCGACGCCATCGACTTCAAGCACGCGGTCGCACTGGCCGAGTTGACGCTGCCCGGATCGGCGGTACGCCTGGGTTATCACGCCCTGATAAAGCTGGTGCACGCGACCCATGCCGACACGCTGTCCACGGACCAGGCGTTGGCAGTCAGTGCCTTGCGCAAAACGCCCGTTCTGCACTTGGCGATGTGCAGAGGGGTCATCCCTGAAAGTGACATTGCCGATGTCACACCTGAAGACCTATTGAGCGCGTTTCAGTACGTGATGGACCTTGACCAGCAGCATGCCCAGACCTTGACCGCCCTGGTGCAACAGCCCCCGGATCGTAAACGCATGGCTCTGAGGCGACTGGCAGAACACCACCCCGGCGTGGATATAAACCACCCGCGGGCCTTCACTGAAAGCGAGATCAACAAATACTTCGTTAACCGGTACAAGTCCCGCGGTCGAAACATGCGCCTCTCCTTGCTGGAGATGTACATGACCTGCGGACAGGACCGTGCGTTCGATGACCAGGTGCTCGGGTTCGATACCCAGGGGCGCGGGGGCTGTACGCTCAACAATGCGTTCAACACCGCTTACGATACGTTTCAAACGACCCATGATCAGGCGCTCGCCGCGCAACTCAAATACGCCATCAAGGACTTACCGGAGTCTCAGCGGCTGGAGCTATTGAGCGCCAATCACTTTTTGAAACTTCAGTTTGACGTAGATAACACCTATGTTCCCGGCCATTTCGGCCTGCTGGCGGTCAATACGGACCCCGCCAACGCCTACGTGTATGAAGTGTTCTGCCCGTCAGGCACCATCAGAAAACTGACCCAGGAAGGCGGCGTCATTTCTCATTACGCCACGTATGACACATCCGGTTTGATCCGAACGGATCACTATGTAACGGGGCTTCCTGCGCTCGACGTTAACGCTTACACCACGGGCTCAACCGGCACAGACCGCAGCAGGCCGGCCCTGGAACTGGCCTTTATGTGGAGTAATCCGATCGACACTCCGCTGGTGTCGCGCATACGCATGCTCAGTGAGCGGATGGTGGAACATATCTTCAGTCACGCCACCCGTTCAGCCCGTGCGCAGTTCATCCATGCCACGCCTTACGAGCGCTACCGAAATGAACTGGTGGCTAAAACAGAATTGATCTTTAACGTCTTCATTCCTTTTTATTCTTTATACAAAGACATACAGGATGAAAACGTTAACGCGGTGACCATCGCCACGGCGTTACTTGAGATCTTGTCGTTTGTATTGCCGTTCGGCAAAGCGGCTTATAGCGGCTACAGAGCGTCGTTATTACTGGGCAAGATTGTCGTCAGAAGTACTTCATTTGGCGTTTCCAGGGCGGCCCTCTTAACCATGCGCACCGCTTATGCCTCACGGGCATTTGTCATTGCCTTGTCCAAAGGTCTGGTACAAGCCGCCCATCCGTTTGCGCTGGTCGGCCTGTTGTTTCAAGGTGGTCTTAAAGGCGCTGCGCTTGTGCAACGGGCGCTGTTGCTGCGACGCAAGTTGAAGTTTGTGCCCCCGCTCGCCCAGCTTGAGACCACCCTGAACCCGCAATCAGCAGTGCGAATCGAGTACCCCGGCCCTTCCATTCGCCCCAAAAACATCGGCCCGCTGAAACACCCGATCAACCCCTTTCGCCCGGACTTCACGTGGGGCAACAGAAAACTGGATGTTCTTAACCAACAACGGTTTCATCACTCAAACGTTGACCTTTCCACGGCCACGTTCGCTGATAACGCTTACCAGGTGGCCGGAAAACAGTACATAAAAATGCAAGGCAACGTGTTTGCCATCAGGCAACTGCCCAGTGGCCGGGCCACCCACCTTTACAAAGGGGATACGCAAGGCCCGGCCGTGCGGTTCAATGCCGGCGACAACCAGTGGGAACTCGAAACGGGCGGGTTACTGGCAGGCGCTCCGCCGCGCCCGCTCACGCTGAGCCGTCAAATCAGCTTGCCCATGGACGGTGTGCTGGAGGCTGGCAATGACTACATGGTCTTGTACGAACGCTACATGTTGCCTGTGGCCTATGACGCCAACCTTGGCGCCTGGCGCCAATTGCATGAAATCAGCCCGAACGAAAAAAGCCTCGGTGATCCGCTCTGGCGAGATCAGGCGGGCACGTGGCGAAAAGGGTCGGTCGAAGCGTTCGTGGTTCAGAAATCGCGCACCCCTACGCCCACGCGGCTAAAAGATTTTTCGTTCCCGACCTTGCCCGTGGTCCCGGACAACGCGGTGGCCATTCCCAACAGAATTCATTACATCTGGCTCGGCACCCAAATGCCGCCCGCCCACCTGATCGACAATATCGCGATCAACCTGACACGCGCTTCAACGTTTATTTCAACCTTGCACCTGGATGTCAGTGACACCCTGTTTGCAAGCATCACAGCCCTGTGCCGTGAAAAAGTCCCGACACTGGTGATCTCAAAACTGCAAGACGAACCTTTTTTCGAGGTATTCAAGAACAGCCCGAACGCCGAGCACTATCAACTCATCAAAGTGGCCGAAAGTCAGTTGTACGCTTCGGCGTGCGATGTTCTGCGGTTTCCATTAACCAATTACTACGGGGGTATCTACATCGACATGGATGATGTCCTGAAACAAACACTGATCGCCGAGGATTTAAAAGCAGCCCCCGATGACGTGTTGCTGGGGAATCTGGTGACCTTGGCCGAAATCGATTTTCACGGCTATAACAGCAGCCACTTTGGCACGCAGCCCAATAATCCCGTGCTGACGGCTATTTCTGCTGAAATGCACGCCCGCTATATCGCGAACAAGGCGTTTTACCTCAAACCCAAACCCACGCTTGATGAACAACTGCCGCCCGCTGAACGGGCCAAGGCGCGCGCGCACTACAACGCTTACTTCAAGGAATATTTCCACCTGACGGGGCCGACGTTACTCAACGATGTACTGGCCAGGGAGCGGCGTGTTTGCTACGAGACCGCGTTTCAAGTGGTGCAAGGCAAGACCGTGTTCGAGACGGCCAGCATTGCCGACCCCCTGTATCTGGAGCAGTTGAACACCGCTTTTGATCATTACTTTCCGTTTGCCCGTAAATACGAAATTGACACCGGAAGTGAACACTCCTGGAAGCAGGGACGATAAATCGCTGAGGCGTTGAAGCGTCGTGACCCAGCAGCCCTAACGTGTGTGGGCGCTGGCTGGCCGCCTGTCTTAAGCCAGGCCGCCAGCGGCAGCCCTCTACCTTGCGTTTGTGCGCCGCTTTTACGTTTCTGTGCGACAGATCGCATTTGAGGGCTCCCGGAGCGGACGATGCGGTGTTAGTTTGGAAAAGTTTTGTTGCAACTCAACTCTTTACTGACTTATCACCTGCAAAGGAATGCCTCCTGCAATGGATTTCCCTCTAAAAAAACTGGCTGCGGCCACCCTGCTTCTGGCCGGTTTGTCCTCTTTCACCCCGTTCGCCCAGGCCAACATCACGCCAGAGCAAAGCGCGGCGATTCTGAAAAGCTTCAGTGACGCGTCCGTCACTGATTTCAGGCAGTTCCTTACCCGCCTAGGTCAAAGCGAGCTGGCTAAAACCGATAACCTGAGCGCGACGATCAGCACCTTTCTCGACAACAAGCCACTCAATGCTGAACAGCAGAACGAGATCCATCGCCTGCTCGGTCTGTACACCCGGGTGAAATACGGCAAAGCCGCGACTGAAACCCTGCGTGAGCTGGTGGCGATCCCGACCGTGACCGTCGAAGGGGTTGCACAGCACCAGAACCCGGAATTCCTGAAGATTGCCGACAAGATCAAAAACCTGGCGCAAGCGTTCGACCTGACGTTTCGCAACGTAGACAACCGCGTGTATGAAATTTCCCTCGACGGCCAGGGCGACGAGGTCGTCGGTATTCATGCACACGCCGACGTGGTGCCCGTCACCCCCGAAAACTGGGTACTCAAGGACGGTACGCGGCTGGACCCTTTCAAGCTCACGTTGATCGGCGACCGCATGTATGGGCGCGGTACGGAAGATGACAAGAACGGCATCGTGGTCACGCTGTATGCGATGAAAGTCATCAAAGAAGAAAAACTGCCACTGGCGCGCAACTTCAAACTGCTGGTCGATACCACCGAAGAAACCTCTGGCGACGCCATTCCGTATTACTTCGAGCACAACCCGACGCCTCAGTACAACCTGGCACTGGACGGTGGATACCCGGTGGTCATTGCAGAGAAAGGCTACGGCACTGTGATGGCCAACTTTGCGCGACGTGGTGCCCAGGGCAATGGCGCAGAGATTGTGTCGCTCACGGGCGGCATGGCCACCAACCAGATCCCGTCCACCTCGGTGGCGACCCTGGTGACCGATCAGCCTGAGAAGCTGGCGGCGGCATTGAACAAGGCCGGCGCCGAATACGCCAAGCGCAACGGTGGCGATTTTGAAATCAACGCCAAGGTGGTGGGCAAGGAGGTGCAACTGACGGTGACAGGCGTGTCGGCCCACTCCTCCGAGCCAGAATCCGGGGTTAACCCGGTGGCCCGCATGCTCGAGTTCATCAATGGCCTGCACGGCACCGTTGCGCTGAAGTCCAACTTCATCACTGATGCGGCGCGTTATGGCGCGGATAACTGGGGCCTCGATTACACGGGCAAGAAGCTCGGCGTGGGTTTCTCGGATGCGTTCATGGGTCCGTTGACCACGTCCCCGACGTTCGTCGGTCTGGACGACAAGGGATTGAAACTGGCCGTGAACCTGCGGGTGCCGAAAGGCAAATCCCCTGAAGTGCTGAAGGACGAAATCGCGGACAAACTCAGTGCCTGGAGCACAACCACGCACACCCCGGTGGTCTTCGATTACTCCATCGCCGAACCGATGTACCGCAACCCTGAAGGCGAGTGGGTGCAAGCGCTGCTGGCGGTGGCCACAGAGAACCTGGGCATGGCGCATACATTTGAATCCTCCGCGGGCGCCACGTCGGTGCATGAGCTGCCAAACGGCGTGCAGTTCGGCCTGGCCATGCCTAATGTGAAATACACCGGTCACACCGACAACGAGTTCAAGACGGTCGAGCAGTTCATGCTGGACCTGCAAATCGTGACCGAGATGATGGGCCGTATCGGGCAATTGCAAAAACTGTAAGGGGCAAACCGGGGCGGCATTGCTTGCCGCCCCGCGTACCGTGTCCCTGCTCGCCCCTTTCGTTTACAACCTCAGGTCGGTTGTTGGAGGGTTGGCTGCGCAGCAAACACCGTTTGGCTGATGTTGGCCGGCCTGAAAAGCCGTGTCAGCAGCATCATCGAACATACCGCCATCACCAGCACCCACCAGGCACTGGCAAATCCCCCCGTAAGCTCCCGAAGCCAGCCCGTCATCCAGGGCGAAAGCGCATTGATCAGAAACCCAACGCCTTGAACAAAGCCCCCGAGTTGCCCGGCTTCGTGCGGCTTGCGGCAATGATCGAGGGTCAAGATCAGGCTCAATGCAAAACAGGCCCCCAATCCGAACCCGATCAAGGCCACCCAAAGATGCGGCGCCCCCAGCGGCCACAACACCAGCCCGGCATAACCCGCCAATTGAGCCGCGAGGCTGATCATCAACAGCGGCCGCCGGTCATGGCTGCGGTGCGCCAGAGCGGGCATCACCAACGCCGCAATGACCTGGAATATAGTCATGAACGCCAGCAACGAGCCGCTGCGTGTCGCGCTCCAGTCCATTTCCAGGTAATACGCGGGTAACCAGGCGACCATGCTCATGTAACCGCAGTTCACCAGACCGAAATACAACGCCAGCCACCACGCCCGGCGCTTACGCCAAACGCGTGTTGGCGCCGAGGCTGCGGGCTGGTCGGTCTGCGCAAAGGGCAGCCGCCACCACAAGGTCAACGCCACCGCTGCCGGAATCAGCCAGATGCCCAGACCGCTCTGCCAATGCGCGAAGTGGCCCGCCACCAGCGGACTGACCAGCGCAGCCAATCCGCCACCGGCCATCAGCGATGCGCTGTACACGCCCAACGCCAGCGAAACGCGCTGCTGGAATTGACGCTTGATCAGTGCTGGCACCAATACTTGAATCAGCGCCACACCCAACCCGCCCAATAAGGCGGTGGCGATCAAGACCTCAGCGTGCTGGCCATAGAAACGCCAGCCGCAAGCCCCGAGGATCATCGCCAGCCCCAGGGCCACGCCATGGCGCTCGCCCAAACCGGCGTGCAGACGCGTTCCGAGCAGGGCCACCAAGCCCATGCAAACCACAGGCAGGCTGGTCAACCAGGCACTGCTTTGAAAACTCATGCCCGTGGCTGCGCGAATCTCCATCAACAGCGGGCTGACTGAACTGAGGATCGGGCGCAAATTGAGGCCCAGCACAATCAGCAAAGCCCACTGGGCAAGCACCCGCAACGCGGTTTTATCCCGCTGCATGACGCGCCTGCCAGTCACGGTAAAGGCCGATCATGGCCGGCTGCTCCAGGTGCTCAACCGGTAATGCCTGCGCCGACAAAGGCAACGCCATCTGCCCATAGACACCGGCAGTGGACAAACCAAAAGGCTGCGCCTGTTCATTGCTCGCGGCATACACCACCCGCGAGACACCGCACAAATACATCGCGCTCAAACACATCGGGCAAGGCTGGCCGCTGGCGTAGACCACACACCCCTCAAGGTGTGGCCCCAGTTGTTGGCTGGCGGCGCGTATTGCCAGCAACTCGGCGTGCGCGGTGGGGTCCTGACTGAGGTGGATGGCATTGGCCGCTTCGGCAATCACGTAACCGTCTTTAACCAACACGGCGCCAAACGGTCTGCCCCCGGCAGCAACGTTATGAGCGGCCAATTGCACGGCGCGTTGCAGGTACACCTCATCGTCACGCATGAAAACACCTCGACCTGAGTCAGCGCGCGCCCGCGGCACGCAGTAATTGGGCAATAACGCGCTGGCCGCGTTGTTGGGCATGGTGTAACGGGGTGACGCCTTGTTTGTCCGGGAGGTTCAAGTCGGCGCCGGCATCGATCAGTTGACTGACAATGTGCTGATGCGCCGGCCCGCCGTCAGACAGCACAATGGCTTCGAGCAAACAGGTCCAGCCCAAACGGTTGACATGGTTGAGGTCGACACCCGCCGCAATCAGCAGGCCCACCGTTTCGACATGGCCGCGCTCACACGCCGGGATCAACGCGGTGCCACCGTAGCGGTTGGTGCTTTTCAAATCCGCTCCGTGCTCCAACGCCAATTGCAGGATTTCGTTATGCCCGCTTGCACCCGCCAACAGGTAGGGGCTGTCCTGGCTCAGGTTCTTCTGATTAACGCTGGCCCCGGCATCGATTAACGCCCTGGCGATCTCGATCCGGTTTGAGTGAGTGGCCAACAGGAGCGCGCTGCTGCCATCCTCTGTAGCCGCCTGAAGGTCAACACCCGCTGTGATCAGTTGCTGCACCCTGCCCAGCTCACCGTCCCGCACGGCATCCAACAGCTCATTCTCATTTGCCATCACCACCCCCATCATCAGCAATCCCACAGCCCACAAACCGGATTTACATGCCTGCACATGCATGCTCACGCCCTCTTATCAATCGCAGGGAAAACCAGTATGGTCAGCGCACTTGGCATTCTGAAATTAAATATAAGCATGCCTTCCAGTGGCAATGTGAATGGCGGTAGCGATGTTCGATCCGATTCTGTTACGCAGCTTTGTGGCGGTCGTGGACTGCGCCAATTTCACCCGGGCCGCCCAACGTCTGCACCTGACCCAGTCCACGGTCAGCCAGCAAATCCGTCGCCTTGAAAACACCCTCGGCTGCCCGTTGCTGGACCGCGAACAGCGCCACGTGAGGGCCACCCCTGAAGGTGAACGCTTGTTGGCCTATGCCCGCCGCATCCTCGCGCTACAGGAAGAAGCACGCGACGTGCTGTGCAACCTGAAAAGCGAAGGCGTTTTGCGCCTGGGGGTGCCGGAAGATTTTGCGGCTGAACGCCTGATGCCGATCCTTTCGCGGTTCGGCCGTGAGCATGCGGGCGTACGCCTGGAAGTCACCAGCGGACTGGGCCCCGAACTGATGCGGCTTTACCGTGAGGGGGAGTTCGACCTGCTTTTGGTCAAGCAGATGGGGCAAGGGGTCGATTGCCTGGCGTGCTGGCCTGAACCCATGTGCTGGGTCGACAGCCGCGCCATGCCCGCCCTCGGGCGCGATCCCTTGCCGCTGGTGGCATTTCCGGTCGGCGGTTTATACCGCAACGAGATGCTGCATCACCTGGAAGTCGCCGGGTGGCGCTGGCGCATCCACTACTCCAGCGCAAGCCTGGCCAGTGTGTGCGCGGCCGTGGCTGCGGGGGTGGGCATCAGCCTGCTGCCTGTGCGGGTCATCAGTGCCGAGCATAAGGTGCTGGACGCCCACAGTGGCTTGCCGGATATACAAGGCGTATTTCTGGCACTCTACGGCCAGAATGGCCTCAGCCACGCGGGCAATCTGTTAAAGCAAGCACTGATGGAACTGTGCGAAACCCTTGCACCGAACCCAGGTTGAACACGTGCGACAGGCCAGACCAGCAAGGTCATCACTGACCACTACCGCGGCGACAGCCGGCAAGGGCCACCCCCCAAGCATGTCACGTCGGGTTTTACCTCATGGGCCGGTAACGATGTGGAGGCCGTCACTCGCTGGGTCAGCGGGCACTATCCGGGCTTGCCCACAGGCCACA
This sequence comes from Pseudomonas lundensis, assembly GCF_015377145.2. Taxonomy (NCBI): domain Bacteria; kingdom Pseudomonadati; phylum Pseudomonadota; class Gammaproteobacteria; order Pseudomonadales; family Pseudomonadaceae; genus Pseudomonas; species Pseudomonas lundensis. The sequence continues at coordinate 2,386,543 of NZ_CP062158.2, read as the reverse complement.
GTTTTGGAGGTCATGCCATCGGACTGTGCGCCAGCCGGAGCACATTGACGATCGCATGGCCAAACCGGGGCTCATTCTTCGCCGGGTGGATGAACCAAATAAACGCAGCTACCGGCTCTGGTTAACCGAAGCCGGACGAGAAGCGGCCCAACAAGCGATGGCCGAATGGGCCCCGTTGAATATCAAACTGACCCAAATCTTCACTGACAGCGAGTTAGAAGTCGTGTCCCAGTGGCTACGCACGGTTAACAAGCGGTAAAAATCATCGTGACACGTACAGCCAAGACCCCAAATCACACTTAACAGATCCGTTCTTTAAACAAACACAGGAAGGTATTAAAGCAGACCCCATTGCTTGAATGGCCATTACTACATAAGGCAATTCTTACAGGAAAAGCAGACAATTACTTATTATCAACTTGGCCACTCACACACCATCTAAAAAGTGGCCAAAATTTTTATTCAAGCACATCAATAGCCTATACATTACTTCGTTGTACGCATGACAAGAAACTGCTCTTGACGATAACTTCCTCGCCTTATAAATGCTAAGATCGCCCCCATTTCCAGGCGCCTATGGGACATGCCCGTGATAAACAAAACGTTATTACCTCTGTTTACCTCGCTCATGCTAATGGGGTGCCAGGCACAGACTTCCGTTCTGCCACAAAGCCAGAAACTGTCAGCGGACAAAGTCGCTGAAATAGCAGCAACTATCGAGCGGACTTACCCAAAGCTGTCCACTGAGATTCGCGGTCAACTGTTGAATACCGTGGTGAAGTCTCTGGACAATATGGTGTTTGTCGAAGGCGGTGAATTTCAGATGGGGGATTTCGGTTGGCCAAATAATTTCGATATCACCAATATGTGTGACTGGCCGTGCGGTATGGACCCCGAGCGGATGGGGCCCCTGAGCATGGGGACCGATAATAAATTCGTTCACCCGGTCAAACTGAGCAGTTACTCCTTATCCAAATACCAGACAACCTTAAGCGATTTCGATCTGTTCTTTATCGCTCAGGGCAAACCGTTGTTTGATGCAGAAGATCGTAAGAGGAAAGAATTACAGGAGAAATACTTCTCCCCCACCCTCCCGACGCCTATAAAAAGTTGGCAGGAAGCCAAAGACTATTGTGGCTGGCTCGGCAAGTTGAGTGGCTACCCTGTGGACCTGCCTACTGAAGCTCAGTGGGAATATGCCGCCCGTAATCGAGGTCAATACGTGATGTTTGCCACTGACAATGGCAGTTTGGACTATGGGCGCAATTACCCCGAACCGGGCATAGGCCGTACTTTTACCGTTGATCGTTTTGTCCCTAATCCCTTGGGCATCTATAATCTCACCGGCAATGCCACCGACTGGGTTAATGACTGGTACGACAAAGACTATTACCGTATTTCTCCGTTGATAAATCCTGCCGGCCCCGATACGGGAACCCTTCGTATTCACAGGGGCTCAGGGTTCCTTGAAGATCCTGTGCTTAGTTCTAGTACCGTCAGGCGGTGGAGTGATCAGCCGGAGAAAGATGGATATTACCCTGGCTTCAGCTTTAGATGCGCAATTCAGTCCGATCAGCCTCTCTAACCTGAACTTAATGAGGCAGTATTTTTAGCCCCCACACTTCGCCTAAACAGGGACATTCCCGTGATAAACAAAACACTATTACCTTTGTTTACATCGCTCATGCTGATGGGTTGCCAGGCACAAACTTCCGTTCTACCCAAAAGCCAGAAACTGTCAGCCGATAAAGTCGCTGAAATAGCAGCAACCATCGAGCGAACTTACCCAAAGCTGTCCACTGAGATTCGCGGTCAACTGTTGAATACCGTGGTGAAGTCTCTGGACAATATGGTGTTTGTCGAAGGTGGTGAATTTCAGATGGGGGATTTCGGTTGGCCATATGACGATGATCCTAAAAACCTTTGTGACTGGCCTTGCGGCGTTGACCCCGAACGCATGGGTAATATAAGCATGCATGGCGATGATGATTTTGTTCATCCCGTCAAGCTGAGCAGTTACTCCTTCTCCAAATACCAGACAACCTTGGGCGATTTTGATCTGTTCTTGATTGCGCAAGGTCTACCCTTGTTTGATCTTGAAAATCGCAAAAGAGAAGATCTGAAGGAACTCATTTATGCACCAAACCTACCTGCAGCGCTCCAAAGCTGGCAAGAAGCCAAGGACTATTGCGGCTGGCTGGGCATGTTAAGTGGTTACCCCGTGGATCTGCCTACCGAGGCCCAGTGGGAATATGCCGCCCGTAACCGGGGTCAATACGTTATGTTCGCCACAGACAACGGCAGTTTGGGCTATGGACGGAATTTTCCGGTCTCAGGTAAAGGTAAACGCCTTACCTTTCCGGTCGATAGTTTGGTTCCCAACCCGTTGGGAATTTACAACCTCGCAGGTAATGCCACTGACTGGGTCAATGACTGGTACGACAAAGATTATTACCGCGTTTCCCCGTTGCTAAACCCTACCGGGCCTGAGAAAGGCACACTAAAGGTCCTTAGGGGCTCTGGGTACGGTGAAGACCCGCTGCTCAGTGCCAGCACCGTAAGACGCTGGGGTGAAGAGCCTGTGAAAAAAAGACATATTCCTGGTTTTAGTTTCCGCTGTGCCATTCAATCCGTTCGGCCGCTATAGTGTGACGGCCAATGAGGGCGCCTACAGCGCACCCTCATTGGCCTTACAGCTTAAGCCAAACCTTCAAATCGTCCGCTCCGCTGGGCGGCAACCAATATTTTCTCCTTACGCCAGGCATTGCTGGGAGTCCAGGCCATCCGAGCAGCGTTATCATAGGTCTGGTCCATGGACAGGTTATCAATAAAGCGGTTGAACTCGTTTTGTTCATACCCATCAAGTAGAGCGTTGATACGCTCCAGACTGCTCATGGCATTGACCTTTGTCGCATCGCGCGAACAATGTTCCAGCACTTTGATGAATTGTCGCCAGCGAAGCACCTCCGATAGAAGAATGACCAAGGCCTGCTCCTGCTTTTCATTGAAACTACCAATTCCTTTGGCGATAACGCCTTCGGTAAGAAGGTAGACCATTGGGCCAATGGTTTCCGGTGGCAATATACTCAAAGGAACCTTCTGGCCGCGAACCAGCATGGTTTTATCTGTCTTATGCGCAATTAAGTAATCTGCGAGTGCGTCAGCTTCAAATCTCGTGGCTTTTCTCTCCCTCCACCATAACGTCATCTCAGAATGTTTATCCTCAAACGCTTTACGTGTCATTTTGATGGGAGAAGTTGCTACCCTGTAAAGCCCTGAAGCCATATAACTGAAAGCCTCCTCTGTCACCCCAATAAGATACCTGTAATCCATATCTGCCAACGCATTACAAAACAGCAATGCTAACTTGCCGACTTGATCCAGTTCCACCACGGTGCCAAACCCGCCTCCGGCACCGGGTCCAAAAACCAGTGAACCCTTGCAATTAAACGCCAACCGATCATTCGAGATACTGATACCAAATTCACCAGCGATGCCCGCCCCCACCGCAATATTCCCTTCCCCCTTCACCTCGGCCAATTTGACCCAATTGCCTCTCGCCGGATCTCTAATCGATTTGCCCCCTTCGTCAGGTTCAATCCATTCAAAAAACCCACTCAAGGCACCTCCGGTCTGAGCACCGGCAAAGGCATCGCATTTGACACCGACGTAACCACTGCGCCCGACCTCCATGGTCGGAGGCCCTAACAGCGCGGTAGCGCCTGCCGGTGTTTCGCTCGGTTTGTACTGGATGTTGACCCCCGTTTCGACCTGTGACTTGGCGCCGACAAAACACGACAGTTCCAACTTGCCGCCCAGGCGAAACACGCCCATCGGGTGAAGGACTTCTTCGCCCAACGCATTGCGGTAGGCCATGGTGGCAACGTAGCCACCTTTATCAGGGAAATACCTGTCGAACGACACAGACCCTTCTCCCAGCGAGAACGCGGCGCTGCCTTTGACGCCGACATCAATATTGCCTTCCTCGGGCTCCCAGCTATTGACGCCAGCGCTCGCACTGGCAGCAAATCTCAGGGCGTGGGCCTCCGCAGAGACGGCATAGGGCATGGCACCGCTCTGATCGGTCGTCCATGCCACCTCTTTGTGCAAGGCGTTGAGCAAGTTGTCGGTCTGGCTGTTCCACAGTCCGATCTTGAGTTCAAGGTTGCCCAGCGGCCCTGCCTTGCGGCCATCGCTGATGGCTTCTTTGATGTCTTTTATCAAGTCTTTGGCCAACTGCTTGTTGAACGGTTTTCCTGCCATGACACGGGTCGACACTCGAACATGCCATGCGGTGATCAGCCGATAAGGGATGTAGTAACGCCGGGCAGGATCGCCAAACACACTGATTTCCAGGACGAGTATCCCCGTTCTGCTCTGTATGCCACCTTCACGCCTGCTGCTGCGCCCCCTGCCATGCTTCAAGTCAGGGGCAGCGTCGTTCGCATTCGTCTCGCTGTCTGAGCTGGCGGCGGTGAAGGAATTGAACGCGCCTGAAGCCGGTACGGCCGTTGGCTGCGTTGCCCGTTGGGCAAGCAGTTTGCTGATCTGCTGGTCGAGCGCCTGGATTTTTTTCGCCCGCAATGTCTCCCAGTTGCTTTCAACCCGCGTATGCAAGGCCCTGGTTGGCCAATAGTTCTGATACCAGTCACGGGCCTTCTGTAACGTCGCCAGTTCGCCTTCCAGATCGTTCTCGGAGGTCAGCGGTGCGGCGTTGTTTGCCTGAGGGACGGGCTCACGCATCAGCAAACCGGCCAATTGTGCCTTGGCGCTCCACACGTCTTTCACGCAGCGCGTGCAGGTGCATTCGGCACTCGGTGCCTGCGGCTTTTTACACTGCGTCACGGGCAGGCTGTTCGCCAGGTTCTGATGCAGTTCATCCATCAGGGCCTGAACCTTGGTGGTTTCTTGTTTCAACGCTTTGCACTGTGTTTCAGTCAGTACATAAAAGTAAGGATCCCCTGTGATGTGCACCACTTCCACCAGCTCTTCATCGCACTCGGTTTGCCCCATGAGTGCGATGCAGGTGGCGCTCTCGTCATGCACGGGTGGCGGCAGTGACGGTTGAGAAGGCGTATCCGGGAGCCTCAACGCCCACCCTTCCCTGAGAAAGTCCGGGTCCGCAATAAACGGGTTAAGGGCTTGCAGGTCTGCCATCTTGACCCCGAGCTGCTGGGCAATCTCGCTCAATGTATCGCCGTATTTAACGATGTACGTCGTGCTCATCTGTGGTTGTCCTTGTATATCAGAGGCGCTCTAGCGCATTGAGTTTGTCGCCAAGGCTCAGGTCTTCACGCGCCAGTAATTCGCTAAAAGGGACGCGACTCCAGAAGCCATCACCCTGACGCAGAGCCAGCCTCAACCAACGCTCCAGGTCGGCCAGTTGCAGGTAGCCGGCATGTCGGGCGCCGTGCAGTTGCCGATACACGAACGTCTCTGGCTCAGGCATCGTGAGTACGGTCTGATAATCGCGGGCCAATCGAACGGCGAACAGGTGCAGCCGGCGCTGTTGCATCAGGCGCTGACGCTCAGCGCTCAGGTGCAGCCAGCCAGGTGGGAGCCTGTGAACTTCGGCCTCAGGCTGGGGAAGGGACAGGTGACGCCAGCCCAGCTCGTTGCGCCAGGCGATATCGGTGAGCGGCCCCATAAACTGCGCACGCTCAACGTCGTTGAGGCTTCGCAGCAACGGTTCCAACCAGCGCGGATCATAAAAACGCATCAGCCGGGCCGGGGTGTCTTCGCTGCTGACGGTCAACAGACTGCGCCAGTGCTCTACCGCCAGATCGACCTGTTGTTCATGCTTCAGATAGAACACACACCCGGCATCGACCCGCGCCAGTAACGCACTGGCATAGGCCAACAATGCCCCGTTCAGCGCGCACAGCACGGCGAACGGCCCGGCGGATTGCAGGCCGACATAGGGCGTTGTGTCAAACAACGGCACACAGCGCTCCAGGCCATGGCCCATGCGCTGTTCGAGCTGTTCTGGCAGGGCCGGGTCGAAACTGGCATCCAGAATCACGCACACCATTCCCGGCGCCACAGTCGCCTGAAAAGGCGAGGCAATCGAAGTGATCATGCTGTCTGCCCCTGTTGGTGGATGGGGCAGTTGCCCGATGCGTCGAGCGCACAGCCCGGTAAAGGCAACAGCGCGCCCGCGAAGGCTTGCAGTTGGTAAAAGGCCAGGTCCGGCAGCGCCAGTGCCGAAGGTACCGACACGCCTTCAAGCATCCCTGGCAGCACCGGTGCCGCAGCAGTCCCGCTCACAGGTGTGCCGCCGAGCTGAATGTCGGTGCTGCTGAAAATCCCTCCCGGACCAATCACGAGGTGTTGCCCCCCACCTTTCAACGTGATGCTGGCCCCTGCATCCAGAATCAGGTGGGCCCCGGCCTTGAGGTGGACTTGTTGACCGGCCTCAATCACGACCGTTTGCCCGACACGGGTATGGCTGCTGCTCGCGACCTGTAAATAATCGTTGGCCTTGAGCTGGACCTTGCGGTCGGCCGTGACCGTGCGCTGCTCTTGCGCTTCGAGCACGGCAACGCTATTGCCCTTGATGGTTTCGCGGCGCTCGTTGCCAACCTCCAGTCGGCTGTCGTTCTCGACCCGCTGCTCCATGTCGCGCTGTGCGCGAACATAAATCAGCTCCTGGCCGCTTCGATCTTCAATCGACAGCTCGTTGAAGCCGCCACTGGCCGGCGAGCTGGCACTGCGCAACACGGTTTTAGTGTTATGCGCAGGCAACGGGTAAGGCACACGGGTGACCTTGTTGGGTACGCAGCCGGTAATCAGGGGGTTGTCGGGGTTGCCTTCCAGGTAGGTCACGACCACTTCCATGCCGACCCGCGGGACGGTCACCGCGCCGTATCCTTGCCCTGCCCAGCTCGACGACACCCGGAGCCAGCAACTGCTCTTGTCGTTTCCCCGTTCGGCACGGTCCCAATGGAACTCCACCTTGACGCGCCCATACTCGTCGCAAAATATTTCTTCGCCAGCAGGCCCGGTGACACGGGCGGTCTGGCTCGCCACGACCGTTGGACGCTTCACCAGTGCAGGTCGGTAAAACACATCCCACGGAATCGCGCTAAAGGTATTGCAGTAGCCTTGGGTGAACGCATCGTCCGACGTCACGTCGCTGTTCATCGCCTCTTCCAGCACTTGTGGCTGTTTGCCAACGTGATGAACCTTCAGCAATAACCACAAATCGTTGTAACGCTTGCGGGGATGGTCGCTCAGGTTGAAAAAGTGACCGCTACGCAAGGTGGGCTGGTCACTCTGCCCCTGCGCCAGTGTGTAATCGGCACGATGGCGTTCCAACGCGTGCCGGGCGATCTGTCGCCCCTGCTGCTCATTGTCCAGAGGTGCGGGCGAGCTGTAGTCCTCCAGCGCAGGGGTGAACTCGGCCGTGAAGTGGCTCTGCAGCAATGCACTGGGCCGTTTGAAGTCGTAACTTCGGCGTGTGACGGTGGTAGTGCGGGAGCTCAAACGCAGGGAAAAGTGGCTGACAACCGGAGAGTCGGCCACCTGCCCGCTGTTTTGCTGGTAGGGAGTCGTCCCGAGTGTTGGAAAAAAAGTCTGGTCTTCGGTGAACACCAACAGGTGGTCCTGCGCACTGTGTTGGTGATGCCAGGAAATCCCGTCTTCACTGCACAATCGCTGGATGAAATCGAAATCGCTTTCACCGTATTGCGTGCAATAGTCGCGTTCAGGGCTTTTGCTCACATGAAATGTATAAGCATGGGCTTGAATGCCATTCCCTTTGAGCACCTGTTCGATAATCTGCGGCACCGTAAGGTGCTGGAAGATGCGTTGGTTAAAGCTGTACTGCAAGTAATACAGTGCAGGCACCAGCGTCAGGGAGTAACGCGTCAATCGCTTACCGGATTCACCCACTCGCACCTCTTCAATACGGCCATGAATACCCTCACCTTTGAGGCCGAACTGAAGAAATGCAGGCTGGCTGAGCAAACGCTCCACATCAAAATCAGAGCGCTCACTGACCAACTCCACCTGGATCGCATACAACACACTGATCGCTTCAAGTCCATCAAAGGCAAGCACCTTGAAGTCATTGGGAACATAGGGGATCAACAACGTGAAATGCGCAGTGTTGGCGGGCGCGAACATATGTTTTTCCTTACGTTTGGACGTGGATGTCATGCAACACCCCGGCCACTCAGTGACCGGGGTATTTCATTCATCGGCCAGCGTTAACCAGCGACTGGCGTACGCCAGTCATCGGAACCGGAAGTACCCGATACTTCATGGGTCCAGGTGATTTTTCGGTAAGTGAATTCCACGTCTTCCAAGTGCGTGAAGTGCGAGTTCGACGGGTCCTGGCAGTTGTGCATGTAGTCCTTGATGTCGACGATGATGGCGTCTTCAAGTTTGGTGGTGAAGTAATGCTCTTGCGTGCCCGCAGCGGAAGTGCGGTACCACTGGATCGTGATCTCGGTCAGACGCTCACCCGAGGTCAGCGCGGCCAGCAGCAGCGGCGACGACTTGTCGAACACCTTGGTGATCTTCACCGGCTTGTGAACGCGCTGGCCGGTCGGTTGGCCCGATTGCGGGTCGCGAGGGATGATCACTTCGTGGTTGAAGCCCTGAACCATGACCTGGTCTTCATGACCTTCCTGGTAGGTGTTGCCGACTGAATCCGCGGTGAATGCACCGGCAGTGATAAGACCTTGTTTAGTGCCCGTCACGGACATATACGCTGGAGTAGCCATTGATACTTTCCTTGTTTAAAAAAATGAATGCCGACAGGCAAAATCGCTTGCCGGGCAACAAGTAGGCAATCAATCTTCATGCCAACTTTTTCCTAACTTATAAATATCAATCAGTTAGCTAAATCACTTAATAAATACAAGGGCAATAAGAATAAAAAACAGCCACAAAGTGCGCAACTTCTTGCGCAGTGCTGTGCAAGAAGTTGCGCACTTGTCAGCACGCTCTTTAAATCGAGAGATACAGCGATGTATCCACAGGTTTATTCACATTTCATTGCGCAAGAAGTTGCGCAGTCGACCAAAAACCACGATCTGAAACAGGGGCGTTTATCAGCGCCCCATTACTTTTATAAAGTTGTTTAAATCCGTCTCGGGGCCACACAATTAATGCGCCTGTTAGTTGATGCAAAGCGTAGGAAAAATCACATAGACATATAAGATCATTGTGACGACCTAAAACAATCAACCGCACTTTTTGTTAGCCGTCACGGCACGTGCAGGGAACCCATGTTCCAAGAGCTGCCTGTGCAGGGGCGTAGGGATATTGGAACAAGGCACCAAAGTGCGATGACCGGGCAGATTCGCACGTTGCTGATGTCAGCGGTGGCCCAATAAACCCCGGTTCAAGGGCGGGCCGTTCCCGCGTCGGTGGCACGCAAGCCTGCCACCGACGCGGTACGGGTCAGTCCGAACCGTACTTGGGCGAGCGTGGCCCGTAGAGGATGCCGGTGCGCTGGCCGGCCGAGAGCAAGCGGGCACTGGCTACTCCGGCAATCGGATGCGCTGCATCGGTGGAGCTGTTGATGACCTGCTTGACCGCCGCGGTGATCAACATGCCCACAATCCCGCCCGCGTTGCTGTTGCCCTCCTCGCTGGAAGCGCGTGCCACACCGGTCCACAGGGTGGTGCCCGTTTTCAGATCCACCAGCTTGGCTGTGGCTGTCACAGCTGTATCACTGGAGATCAGCATGTACTGCGTGCCGTATTCGGTGATGGTGATGTACAAACCGGCGTCCGCGCCAAAGATTTGCTGCAACTTGGCCGGAGCCACAGCCTGAATATCATTGGCAGTGGTCAGGCCGTTCTGGCGGAAGGTTTCATCCACCAGCGCAATGGGCAACACGTAGTAACCGGCTTCGGCCAGCGGGTAAGTCACTTGGGACACCAGGCTGTACGAGGCCTGGACTTCCGGCGACTCATTGATGGGCGGCAGCACCAGAATGCTTTTCGGACGGCTTTGCTTGAACGCGGCGTAGTCGATGGTCTTGGGCGCGGCGCACCCACCGAGCAAGGCCAAGCTCAGAAACGCCGCCGACAGCGCCATAAAACGCGGCATCATTTGGCATCTCCGGCTTTAGCGTTCTTCAATAAAAAGTCCATGTAAGGCCCCGACTCCGGGAACAGGGCTTTCTCGGTGCGAAACTGCTGAACCATCTGATCATCCTTGCCCATCGACAGGTAAAGCATGCCCAAATGGGCGTGGTACCCCGGTGGCGCGGAACGGCCGCTGGCATTGATCTTTTGCAGATCGCGCTCCAGTGCCTCGATTTGCGCCTCCTTGGGCTCACCTTTGAAATACTCGTACACCTGCGGCTGATAGCTCTCCCACTGATAGAGAGGCTTGGGGGCCGGTTGACACCCGGCCAGTAGCCCGAGTCCTGCCAGCACCAGCGACAACTTGACTGCCTTGCTCATCCTTGTACTGCTCCTTGAGTGCCGTGATCAGTGGTTGCGCGGATTCCAGGCACCGGCATTGATGCCGTCTACCAGGTGATTGATCGCTTCGCGCATCGCCAGATCCAGCACCTTGCCATTGAGCGTCGAGTCGTAGCTGGCAGTGCCACCAAACCCGATGATTTCGCGGTTGGACAGTGCGTATTCACCCGCACCTTGCGTGGAATACACGACTTCCGAGGTGTTGATGTTGACGATGTTCAGGTTGACCTTGGCGTAGGCCACCTGTGTTTTGCCGCGGCCCAACAGACCGAACAGTTGACGGTCACCCGTCTCTTTACGGCCGAATTCGGTGACGTCACCGGTGACCACGTAATCAGCGCCTTTGAGTTTTTGCGCCTGGCCCTTGATCGCCGCTTCCTGGGAGATTTCGCCCATGTTGTCGCGGTCCAGCACGCTGAAGCGGTTGGTCTGTTGCAAATGGGTGATCAGGATGGTCTTGGCCTGGCCGCCCAAACGATCAACCCCATCGGAAAAGATGCCGCGCATGTAGCTGGAACGGTTATCGAACTTGCCAACAGCAATGGGGACACGTACGCCTTGATAGGCCACGTTAGCGCTGGCCACTTTTTCAATCGGTAGTGCGCGCGAGCTTTCCGTGGCGCAACCGGCCAATGCGAAGAAACCCACCACGACGGTGCTGGCCAACAAGGTTTTAACGACTGTTTTCACTGAATACTCCTTTAAGGAAAACGGGGTGTTACATGCAATCGAACGCTTCATGGGCATGCCGCGCGCGCCTGTGCTACACAGCAGGCACAGGCCCGTGCAACGCTCAAAGCGTGTTGTCGGGAATGTGAGCGTGTGAAGAAAGACGGCGCTCTGCACACCTGCCCTGTGTCAGGGCTTACGCGCAGAAAGGTCGCGGAAGATACCAAAACCACCTGACCGGTACAACGAATGCCGCCGCCCTGCCCGGCGCAGCAATCTGTCAAACCTCATTTAACCCGCCGGACTTCCCTGGAAGGTCTGTAGCCAAAAAAGGCGCTGTAGCATTTGCTGAAATGGCTGGGTGACACAAAGCCGCATGCCACCAGGACTTCCACTTGTGACAGCTCGGTGTGCTGCAGCAGACGCCGTGCCTCTGTGAGGCGCAACTCCAGGTAATAACGCTGCGGGGTGGTGCCCAATTGCTCCTTGAACAGGCGCTCCAACTGGCGGCGCGACCTGGCGGCGTAGGTCGCCAACTGCTCAAGGGCCAGCGGCTCTTCCAGGTTGGCATCCATCAACGTGATCACTTCACGCAAAGGTGCGCTGACGCAGATGTTTTCGGCCGGTTTGATACGCCGGTAGCGCGACGCTTCAAACGCCAGAATGTCCTCGATGCCTTCGACCAGCGCCTTGTCGTGCAGTGCTTTAATCCACTCCAGCGCCATCTGAAACGCCCCCGCAGGGCTTGAGGCAGTCAACCGGTCGCGATCAATGACAAAAGGCTCGCTGGTGACCTGTGCCGAGCGGGCCATCTCCGCCAACGCGGGTCGATGCTCGGGGTGGATGGCGCAGCGATAGCCTTGCAGCAAGCCGGCGCTGCCCAGAAACCAGGCCCCGTTCCACAGTCCCGCCAGGGTCATGCCGGTCTGGCCGGCGGCACGCAGCAATTCAACCAGTTGTTCACTGGCCTTCAGTTCGGTTCTGTAGCCCCCGCACACAAACAGTATGTCCAGGCCATCAAGGCAGCCCTTTTCAAACACCGCATCCGGACGAATTACCAGCCCCAGATCGCTCAGCACTTGTGCGTCGTCCAAACCGAAGGTGCGCGAGGAAAACAACCCGGCGCGCAGCAAGTTGGCGGTCACCAGCGCATCCAGGGCCTGGGTAAAGGCGGGCAGCGAAAAGTGCTCCAGCAACAAGAAACCGGCGCGAACCGGGGTATCTGTGGAGCCCGCAGAGGCGTGCAGATTGTTTTTTTTCATGCCACCGCTGAACTGACGTCTTTGCATCAAGCAGGCTCGATCGTGGGGGGGAGCTGGCTTATATACCCCACTGCGCGTGTCGATGCCATGGGCTACCCCCCCCTTCCCCTTCAACGCGCTGTGGGTTTAGGTGAAGACCGTGAAAAACCCTTGACCACCACGTACAGCAGCGGCCCGGCGGACACGAATAGCGCCGTGAGCAAAAAGTACGGCCACAGGGACGCCATCGATTGACCCCGGGTACGTGCATCCCGGTACATCCACACACAGGCAAGGCCAGCCATCACGTACAAGTCGATGACGACCTGGGCGGTGTCAGGGCTGGACATCAGTTGCAGGCCAAACTCCAGCAGGGACTGGTCTGCATGCCACAGGGTAAATGCCGTGTACAGCGTGAACAGCACCAGCACGATCAAGGCGAAACAAGGTTTTTTCATGATGTCGGTCCGTGAGGCGTCAGAGGGTGTCTACCGGTCTGACGTTAGTGATAACGTCTGCCCTTGAGCAATGACCTCTGAGGTCATGGACGCCCCCCGTTTGCCCTGCCAGAGTGCCTGCATGAGCCAGCATCCGTTTCCTCGATCAACCTGCGAACAGGCAGGCACCCAACTGCGCCAGCTGCGCAAACAGGCGCGCCTGAGTCAAATGGAACTGGCCCTGATCACCGGGATGTCTCAACGTCATCTGAGTTGCATTGAAACGGGACGCGCCCGACCCGGCCCCGCCACGTTGCACCATCTACTGATGGCCTTGCAGGTGCCTCTGGAACGCTGCAACGCTTTATTTTTAGCGGCCGGTTATGCGCCGCGCTATGAAGCGACGCCCCTGGCATCCCCTTCGATGACGGCCATTCGGGAAGCAATCAGCCATGTGCTGCAGGCCAACAACCCTGCGCCGGCAATCGTATTGGGCAGCCAATGGGACGTACTGGCCGCCAATACCAGTACCTTCGTGTTGTTTGGCCTGGCGGGACTGGACCCTGGCGCGGCGCAGGGGTTGAACCTGCTCAGCACGCTCTTGCAACCCGGCGGCCTGGGTGATTGCCTGGCTAACGCCGAAGAGATCCGGCACGTGGCCTGGCAAAGGGCCGCGCGCGAAGCGTTGGAGAATCCGGCGCTGGCGCGCTTACTGGCGCAATGGCCTGCACCGCCCGCTGCTCAGCCGTTGAACAGTGAACCGCCGCCCTTGATCATGACGCGGGTTAACTCACACCGGGGGCTGCTGAACTTCATGTCCACGTTTACAACCTTTGGCATGCCCCTGGATATCACGGTGACTTCACTGCGGATCGAACACCTGATACCGGCCGATGCCCATACCTGGAGCGTCATGTCCGAAGCCTATGCCGAGGCTGGCAGCACCTTCAGCCCCACCCCGGTTTTTTGGGACCAACCCCTGGATGCCCACCCTGTTTGAGTGGGAACCGTTGGCCAGCCAGCCGCACATTCGGGGCAAACCATGTTCTGGACCGATAAGGAGACTCAGCATGCACAAACAGTGGTTGCAGATTGAGCAGGCCTACATTCAAAGCAATCGGATTTTCAACTATGCCCAACTGCGGTTGCAGGGTCGCTGGCGTGCGGTGTGGCCGACCCTGGTCGCCGCCGGTTTGCTCATTGCCTTGTCCGGCACGCTGTTTGTGTGGGCAAACCCGCTGTGGCCCATTGCCTGCGTCACAGGGGTCGCACTCTGCATGATGGTGTTTTTCAGGACGCTGGACCGGCTGTTGGGGCGGCTCTACCCGCAGGAGTACGAACAGTACGGCATTGCCCGGCAACGGATGTCTGAGCGCTGCGATTACCTGGCGTATGCGCTGTTTTTTCAACGGGTCATCGCGATGGGCCATAGCCCGCGTACCCTGCAAGCGATCAGCGACTATTCGCAAACCCTTGGCCCGCCGCCCAAACCGTTTTTGATCAATCAGCACTTTACGACGGTGATCATGGTGTCGATTCTGGTCAGCCTGCTCAGCGCCTACCTGCAAAAAACACCGGGCTGGTCGACTCAAGCGCTGGAATACATCGCCACCGCGCTGGGTTTGACCTTCGTGCTCTCGTTGGGGCTCGACGGTTTTCGCGTCACACAAACCCGTGACAGCCGCATTCGCCGCTACCTGCAGCGTGCATGCATTGAGCTGGAACACGCTGCACACATGCCTTCAGCAACCGACCCGGCAACCGCCCCGGACGACGTGGCTGACGACACTCAACCCCGGCGCACCTGAACATGCCCCAGCCAGTGCCGCGCCCCGGCCCACCGGGAATGCCACGCCTGGCGCAACTGGTGCGCCGTGATGCTGCGCGCCTGCGGGTCGAAGCTGAGCGCAGCCCGCAAGGCAGGCCAGCAATACCAAGGCAGATGACGAGGCGCGCGCAGACTTAAGTGCAAGCCTTGCGCCTGCGCCAGATTTGACGGCACACGCTGAAACGGGTGCTTGCCTTCGGCCAGCTCATACAGCACGCAAGCCACGGCGAACAGATCGGCGCGCGAGGTCAACGGCTGCCCGTCCAGCAACTCAGGCGCCGCATAACCCGGCGTCCAGGCATTGAAACGGCTGCGGCTCAACTGCGGCAAACCGTCGAGCACGCCCTCCTCGCTCTGTCCGAGGCCAAAATCGAACAGGCGGACTCCCTCGTCACAGAGCATCACATTGCTGGGCTTGATGTCGCCGTGCAGGACCCCGCGACCATGGGCGCAGACCAACGCGTCCAGCAGTGGCAAGGCGATCTCCCGCAATTGGTTCCACGGCAACCCACCGGGGCGCTCGCACAGCAATTTGTCCAGCGTCAGCCCGCGCATCAGCTCCATGCTGATAAAAGCCAACTGACTGTCCTGATCGACCTCGAAGGTGTACAGCCGAAGCACGTTGTCATGGCGCACATGTCGCGTCAGTGCAAATTCGCTGTACAGCAACGCGCTGGCATCCGGGGCCGCGGCTACGTCTTCACCTAGCACCTTGATGGCCACATACGGCGACGGTTCGCCGTACTGTTCATGCAGCAGATCCCGCGCCCGGTACACCGTCCCCATGCCGCCAGCGCCCAGCAAGCCTTCGAGTTGATAGCGACCGGCAAGCACCTGCGGCAGTTGGCCGACACTGGCCTGCGTGGGGGCCGGTGCGGGTTGGCGCACCGCATTCTTGGCAAAGGCGAAGTACGTCAGGTTAGGGGCCTGCTCGGCCATTTCCAGCAGATCATCGGTTGAGGCATCGGGCTCGATCATTGGCGAATCACCACGGCGGTCAGGTTGTCCCGCGCCTCGCCGCGCAGCGCCCCGGCAAACAAACGCTCCAGCGCCAACTGCGGCGCGGGCAAATTCAGCGCGTGGCCAAGGGCATCGGTGCTCAAACTTTGATACAAACCGTCGCTGCACAACAAAAAGGCATCATCCGGACAGGTTTCCAGCTCCAGGACATCCAGCGTCAACTGCTCACTGGCGCCCACTGCACGGGTCAGTGCATGGGCTGAGGGATGCGCCTTGGCCTGCTCGGCACTCATTTGCTGCTCATCGATCAATTGCTGCTGCAGGGAATGGTCCCTCGACAGCTGGTACAAGCGTTGGCCTCGCCATAAGTAGCACCGACTGTCCCCCGCCCAGACACACGCGGCGCGGTTGCCTTCCATCAACACCGCCACCACCGTGCTGCCCATGATGCTGTCGGAACGCCCGGCGGTCACGGTCAGTTCCTGGCCCAGTCGACGGTTGAGCCAGTGCAGGCACTGACGAACGTTTTTCAGACGTGCGTCGAAATCCACCTCCACCGGCAAATCCGCCAGGCTGGCAACGATCAACTGGCTGGCAATATCGCCGCCCTGATGCCCGCCCATGCCATCGGCCACTACCCATAAGCCGTGTTGCGGACACTCCAGAAACGCATCCTCGTTGCGCGCCCGTACCTTGCCGGGGTCAGTGCGCGCAGCGCTGTGCCAGAGCCCGGTCGGGCGCATCAGAGCTGCACCGGCATACGGAAGGTGCGGATAACCCCCATGTCGAACGGGTTCGGCGCACGCGCAGTGGTCAACAGGTAGTTGGCCCGCAACCCGCCGAGATCAGCTTTGAGCACCAACACGTCACGCCCGCTCAGTGACTCGGTTTGCATCAAGTCAAACAGGCGGAACAGCGACCACGCTCCGGTATTTTTTTCGATGCCCACCGGGCGCCCGACCATTTTGTCCAGCACCAGGCTGGTCCTGCCGTCGGCTGTATCGGTGGGCCATGTGAAGGCCACCGGCACAATCGGGCCGTGGCGGTATTCAATCACCTTGTCGCCAAAGGTAAACGCCGAGCGGCTGACGGCGGCGTCCAGCGTGTAAGGCTCCAGCTTGAACTGCACACGCGGCTCGGCCGGGTTCTCAGCGAAGAAACTCTGGCGAATCACCTGTGCCGAGCCCATTTGGTCCAGATAGGCCTTCGAAATCGGCACGCTGTGACCATCCACACTGCGCAGCCGGTAATTGCCCGGATCGCCACTGACGAAGGCGCGCAGGTAGTTGTCGAAAAACTTGTCGGCAATCCCCTGGGCCTTGAAGAAATCACGGAAATCGCTCAGGGCCACATCGCTGGTGCTGTGGGCATAGAACGGGTAGCGCTTGCTGATGGCTTTGCCGTAATAGCTGTACAACTCGCTTTGATAACGCTGGTTCAGGTAGTCATAGGTATCGTCGAGCAACAACCGCCACGTGTCTTCAGCCAGCACGTTCAACCATGCACCCACCGGGCGCGGCAAGCGTGTCGAGGCCGTGCGCAAGCTGCTCAACGCATCGCGCTGGCCACCCATGCGCACTTTGGTCATCTCGTAGGCGGCTTGTTGCGGCGCACTGGCCCGGGCCAGGCTGGTCAGTTGCAACTGCACGTCATTGAGCGCCTGAAGGGCTGGGGTCAAATCAGCCGCAGGGCCGTTATTGTCATCAAGCAAGCGGTGCAACGGTTCAAAGCGGCGCTGCAGTGACTTTTTGGCGGTGTCGGGCAGTTTGGCCGCCACCGCCTGCGACGCTTTACCGGCCACCGCCTGGAGCGCCTTGCCTGCCTTGCCGGTTCTATGCGCCAGCGCTTCTGTGGCTTCGCCCGCCGCCTCCAGACCGTCGGCGATGGCCTGGAAGCGGGTGTTATCGCGCACTTCGACCAACAGTTGCAGCATGGGCGAATTGGCTGAGGTCAAACCGGCCAGTAGTTCAGCCCCTTGCGCAGCATCATTGATGGGCTGCAAGGCCACCCGACCGACCGCTTCTCCCCAATAGTTGGCGTAGTCGCGGAAATACAGCTGCTCCAGCTCCACCATCAGACGACGCAAGTCCATCCCGCTCATACCGGGGCCTTCGCCCAGCACCCAATTGTCTTCTAGGATATCGGTCACCAGCGTGGTGCTTTGTACCGAGAAATACTGCTGATAGCCGCTTTGGGTGTAGAAACCCGGGATCACATACTCCGTGCCGAGAAACAGATTGCCTTGCGGCCCCAGGTGTTGGCTCAGGCGGTACTCGGGCAAGCTGCGCGCCTGCTCGCGCAACATCCGATACACCACGTTGGCCAGCGATTCGCTGCGCAGCACCTGACGCGCCTGCGCCACCAACTGATCGTCGAGCGTGTACGCGAACGGCTGCTTGAGCAAACGTTCAAAGTGCGTGTTCAGGCCGTTCTGCACCTCGGCATTGCCTGCATAACGCACCGACCAGTCGGCGGCCACCCACTCTTTCAGCCAAGCGGTGTCCCGACGCTCTTTCATGTTCAGCATCAGGTAAGCGCGCAGGCTATTGAGCAGGCGTTCACGGTTTTTCAGATTGCTCCGGATCTGCCCTTCAAGCAGTGTGGCCACGTGCGGCAACAGCTGCTTTTCAAGCTGCTGATCATACGCCGTGGTGACCACCGGGTTAGTGGCTTCGCCCTGATACAGGCCGCCGCGCTCCAGGTACGACGCCTGGCCGGGTGTCGGGAATACCTGGGTGGCCGCGTATAACGTGTCCAGCGGCTTGAGCACCGCCCGCGCATCCAGGTTGGCCGTCAGGGCCGTGCGTTGCTGCACCCACTCCTGAGCCAGGGCACGCACCCGTTCAAGACGCTCAGAGTTGGCCGAAAAACCGCCTGCCCAGAGCACGCCAAACAACGCCAGTGCCGCCAGCGCACCCACATACAATGCCCGCTGGCCCCAATGAATGCGTCGCCGCTCGCGCTTGTCGAGCCCCGCCAGATCCGCTTCCGGGAAAATCACCCGGCTGAACAGGTGGTGGATAAAGGAGGCGCGCCCGCGGTGCATACCGGGCAACCCATCAACGCCCAGGTTGTCCAGATGTTCGTCATGATCGGCAGTGGCGGCCGAGGTCTGAACCGGGGACGCGTGCGGGGCACTGGTCAGGTAGAACCCGCGCAGTTGGCTGACGCGGTGATAACGGTTGCCGTTGAAGGCGATGTCCACAAACGCGCACAGGTTAGTGCCGATTTGCCCCAGTTGGTGCGGGAAGTCGAGGATTCGCGCCCGACGTTGAGGGTCACGCTCCTGATGCATGCGCATGATGACCTGGCTGTTCAGGCGACGCAGGAGTTCTTCGAACTCGGCGCGCAGGACCGTTGCGTCGGTCCCGCTCTGGTCTTTACGCAGCGTGGTGCCAAGCACCTGATCGCTTTCTTCACGGCTCAACTGGTCGAAAAAGGCGTCGAAACCGAGCAATTGATCGGCCTTGCTCAGCACCAGATACACCGGCACATTCGCGTGCAACTGTTGATGGATGTCCTGCAACCGGGCACGCACCAGGCGTGCCAGTGCTTCCACCGTCTCAGCGGTGCCCTCCATCAGGTCCTGCACCTCAATAGTGACCAACACACCGTTCAGGGGGCGGTTGCGACGACGTTGCCGCAGCAGGCCGAGCAAGGTCTTCCAGCCGCCGCCATCCACTTCGGCATCCGGCTGGGCCGTGTAGCGCCCGGCGGTGTCGATCAGGACGCCGTGATCGGCAAAGTACCAGTCGCACAGTGGGGTGCCCTGGGTGTCACGGGTCAGTTTGCGCTCCAGCGTGTTGATCGGAAATTCCAACCCCGAGTACGCCAGCAAACTGGTTTTACCGCTGCCCTGGGGGCCGATCAGCAAGTACCACGGCAAATCATTGCGCCAACGTTCGCTGCGCCCACGATAGACGCTGGAGGTTTTAAGCGTGTTGAGGGCGTCCTTGAAGCGCTCTCTGAGCGCCTTGCGCTCTTGCTCGGCCTTCTCGGTCTGACGCAGCCGTTCCTGACCGTCGGTACTGTCCTCTAAGGCCTGCTTGCGCACCCCGGCCCGCCAGTTGGCATAGACCATGAACAGGCCCCACATCAGGATCAGCCCGCTGATGGTCAGCAAACGCGAAATCGGGCTTTCCCAGAACTTGTAATCGTTGACGGCCAACAGCGGCCCGACAAACCACACCAACAGCGCGGCGAACAGCAGCAGGAGCAGGGTCCAGACCCAGGTCTTGCACAAGAATGCGCCGATATTTTTGACAAAATTTTTCATCACACGTCCTTGTTTACGGCTGCGGCTTGGGCTGAACCGGGGCCGGATCAAGCTGCTGGTAAGGTTGCAGAACTGTCTGGCGTTGCTCGCCCAACACCCAGGCAAACCCGGAATACATCACCCCCAGGCACACCAGGGTAAACAGCACCACCATCCAGGCGGGCACGATGCGCACCAGGTGACGGCGCTGTTGGCTCAAGCCCTGCCACTGCGGCGACAGTTCGCGAGGCACGTCGCCGCGCAATTGGCGGATCTGGCGATACAGCGCATCACGGATGCCTTCGAGTTCCAGCATGCCGCGCGGTTGCACCCGGTATTTACCTTCAAAACCCAGCGCCAGGCAGAGGTACAACAACTCCAGCATCGGCAAGTGCCTGACCGGGTTTTTGGACAGCTGCTCAAGCAAGCTGAAGACTTTTTCGCCGCCAAAGGTTTCGCTGTGAAAACTGCTCAACAGGCTGATCTTCGACCATTCGCTTTCGCTGCCCCACACGGTGGTGACCACCGCTTCGTCAACCACCGTGCACAGCACGTAACGGGCCGTCATGACCTCGCTGCTTTCTGCGCCGTTTTGCGCGGCGCGCACTTCAAACTCCCGCACGGCATTGGTCAGGCGCCTGTTCAATGGCGTCAGGTCCTCACGGGTTTTGGCGTGTTTGAGCCGCACCACTTCACTCAATACTTCAGAGGCCGCTGCCACCAGCGAATTGAGGCTGATGCTGAAGGTCTGCGCCGGGCGCATGCGCGCGGCGTAAATCATGCGCTGTTCCAGTTGCTCAAAACGCGGCGGCGAAGAAAAGTCAGTCAGCGGCCCCGCAACCGGGCCTTTGCCCTTGCGGTCAAGCAGGACGGTTTTCTCGTCCTGGCTGTGTTCCATGTCCTTGATCATGTCGGTCAATTCCTGATGGCCCAGAATTTCAGTTCAAGCTCGGAGAACTCTCCGGAAACGTGGAATGCAAAGCCTCCGGAACGCTCCAGCTGTGCCACGTCATCAGGACTGAGTTCGAGGATGAAATAGGTTTTGTTGGCGTGAAAGGCAATCTGGCGAGGCGCCACCGGTAACGGTTTGACCTTGATGCCGGGCAAGTGCAGGTTCACCAATTGGCGGATCTGCTCCACGGGGCCTACTTTCAAGTGCGCCGGCAAGCGATGGCGCAACTCTTCGTTGTCGCAATGGGCGCTGGCCGCCAGTACAAACGAGGCCGAGGTCAGCAATTTGTGGTCGTGCAGCGGCGACACCAGGATGCCGTACTGGCGCGCTTGCAGGATCAGCTCGATGGCGTGTTGTTCAAGCACCATCGACAACACCTGGCGGATCGCGTCCATCAGCCTGCGAAAGCTCCCGCCCTGGTCACTGTGCTGATAACCGGTTTCCATCCGCGGACGTTTGGTGTCACTGGAGAAGGTCGCCAACTCGCCCAGCATGGTCAGCAGCGTGCGGTACAACTCTTCCGGGTGAACCTGTTTAAGCCCCAGGTAGTGGCGCAACAGCAGCTCGGTGCGGTTAATCAATTGCAACATCATGAAATCACCCACCTCCGCCCCGCCCACCTTGCCATTGGAGCGTATGCGCTCAGCGATGGTGTCGCCGCGGTGACCGAGCATGCTGATGATTTCTTTGAGGCACGACAGCAGGTAACTGGAGGAATGAGCCTGAATAAACGTGGGCACAAAGTCCTGATTGAGGCTGATAACGCCGTCCGGGGTGGTGTCGAGCACATCGCAGAGCTTCAGTTTGACGTACGCCTGATCGCTCTGCTGTTCGCCCAGCAGCAGGCGGAAGTCCGGGCGTGCACAACTGACCTGACTGGCCGAGTCATCCCCCGCGTTGGAGTCAGTGACTTCGGCTTCGTACGCGGTGTAGCGCGCCAGGACGTCGGACTGCTCCGGGCGTCGCGCTTCGATGTGGTTCCCCGTGACCAGCGGCAACGCCAGATAAACCGGGGTATTGCCGGTGTTGGGCGGCACGTCGAGGGCCAGTGGATCGGTGTTGCCCCCCAGCTCGAACAGGCTGCCGTCGGGAAGGATTCCTGACGCCTGGCTGACGACCACTTTGCCCATGCTGAGGAACTGCAAATCGATTTCCAGGCTCAGAAAGCCCCAGATGTAACTGCCCAGCAACTGGGTGCGGGTTTTCATCTGGTGATCGTAATAGCGGTCGTTGTGTTGAAAGTGCTGCGGGCGCAGCAGCATGCCTTCCTGCCAAATGACTTTGTGTGCATTCATGATCAGTCATCCGCCTTGGCGAGCATTTTTTGGGCATTGAGGATGCCGGTCTTGTCCAGAATCAGCGAAACGTCCGTCATCTCCTGCGGCGTGACCTGCACCGTGTAGCGCCACTGCGTATCGGGCAAGTCGCGATAAGCGGCCAGCACGCCGATGAAGCGGCTGCCCTCCTCCACACTGAGCTTGAGCTCCAGGGTTTCACCGGGACGCAGCTCCAATTGCTCGCTGGTCACCATGTCCGGGCTCAGCGCCTCTTTGGGGTGTTCATACAGGCTGAAAAAGTCTGCGTTCTCGAACGCCACCGGGTGCTTGAGCTCGAACAGGCTCACCACCACCGGCGACGGGCGGCCATTGAGGTCCGGGTTCAACTGGTCGCTGGCTTGCAGCGTGAGGTTGACCTTGGTCAGGGTCGAATACGGCGACAGGGTCGAGCACCCTGCCATCAGTCCCCACGCGGCAACGACACACAGCGTTTTCAATACACGGGTCGGGCTGCAAGACATACGCTTCATCCTTGGTAGTCGTGGTGTAGGGAGCCGATCAGGCGCACCTGTTCTTCGTAGGCTTGGGCGAAATCGCGGGCCAGCAGGCGTTCGCTCCAGTCATCGTCTTGCTGCAAGGCCTGGTGATAACGGGTGAAGGCTCTCCAGCGGCTGCCCGAAGTGGCCAGCAACGGTTTGTTGTCCCGCTCGAAACGCAGGGTCATGCGCTCTGGCGAAAAGTGTTCCAGGGTGCCCCGCAGTGCCGCCCGGCTGGCGGTCAGCAACGCCACCTGATGGGCTTGCACATCACGAAAGGCACGGGCAACCGCCTGTTCGGCCGTGAGCTGCCCCGGGCGCCCCGGCTGAAGCAGGATCGAAAGGGCTTCACCCGGGTCGATGGCCACTTTCAACGGGTTTTTTTGCGTGGTTTGCACCGTGGTTTGCGCCAGACGCAATTCGTTTTTCAACTCGCTGCGGGTGCGCAGACTCTGCTGCAACCCGCTGACGCTTTGTTTGAGCAACCGCGCGGCATTCAGTGCGAGGGCTTCGCGGGCCTCGTGGTCCATGCCCGCAAGATCAACCCCCAGGGCTGCTCCGAAATGCGCCCAAAAGCCATCACTTTGTTCCTCAACAGCAGGCGCGGGGGCAACCGGTTCAACGGGTTCAGGGGCTTTGACCAAGTGCGGCACGATCAGCCGTTCCTGATCGATTTGGGCGTAATCAGCCCGTTGACGGGGTGGCGCCTCGGCCGTTTTCGGGTTGAGCAGTTCGTTGATCCTGGCCTCATCCGGGTCGAGCTGAGTCAGGGCATTGAGCGGATCAAGATCAAAGAAGGCATCGTCCGGAATCACACTGCCCGCGGGCTGTGGCAGCCCGAATTCAATGTCCGGACCTGCCGGGTCACGGATCAACCGCGCACGAATCTCAAAGTCGCCCAGCACATAGCCCGAGCCGCTTTCAATGCGCAGGGGTTCGCCCCTGGGCAGGCGTGCGCCGGTCTCACGGTCCTGCATGCCGTTAGTGCTGGTGTCGGTGAGGTAAAACACACCGTCGCGGTACGTGATCAATGCATGGTGATTGGACAGATGCCGCTTTTCATCCGGGATCACCCAGTCACAGTCCGCTGCCCGGCCGATCACGCCACCCGCGCGGGTGAATGTTTTCTGGCACAACTGCGCAGGCACGAACTGCTTGGTGTTCAGCATTTCGAAAACCAGTTCCATGATCTTGCTCCTTGCGGTCACTTGCCGCGATTGACCGCCTGCGGATCACCCAAGGGGCGATAGACGTTGTCGTTGAATTTGTAATTGCTGTTGCAACCGCTCACGCCGCATACAACGACGAGGGCCAACAGCACGGCTTGCCAGTGACGAACAGGCATCAGGGGTGTCTCCAGACGTAAACAACATTCAATGGCCTGCGCAGGCACAGTGGCCATTCATAAACACGCATCACGGGTGGTAACGGAACACGCTAACCATCACGCTCACCCACCTGAACATTCAGGCGCTCCATGCGATACAGCAACGTGCGGCGTGGCAATCCCAGTTCCCGTGCGGCCAGCGTCTGGTTGCCATCATTTTTGCGCAGGCAGTCGAGCACCCAACTGCGCTCCACTTGCTCCAGACGCTCACGCAGGCTCAAGCTGCTGCCTTCCAGGGCCAGGTCGGCACGTCGGGCAAAATGTTCGGGCATCAGCTCACGGCCTTCGCACAGCAGCACCGCGCGTTCGACCAGCCCTTTGAGTTCGCGCACGTTGCCCGGGAAGGGATAAGCCGCCAGATTGTCCAGCGCTGCCTGCGACCAGTGCAGGACGTCGCGGCGCAGGAAGGCGCAGGCCTTTTTGGCGAAATGCCGGGCCAGCACCAGGATGTCGCCCTCACGCAGCCGCAGGGGCGGCAACTCAATCGGGAATTGCGCCAGCCGGTAGTACAAGTCCTCGCGGAACTTGCCTTCACTGACCAGCACCGCGAGGTCACGGTGGGTGGCTGCAATGATCCTCACGTCAATGGTGTGGGTGTCGTTGCTGCCCAGCGGGCGGATCTCGCCTTCCTGCAACACCCGCAGCAACTTGGCTTGCAACGAAAGCGGCATGTCACCGATTTCATCGAGCAACAACGTGCCACCATTGGCGGCATCGAACAGGCCGCGACGGTCGCAGTCTGCCCCGGTGAAGGCGCCTTTGCGAAAGCCAAACAATTCACTTTCGAGCAGGTTTTCCGGGAAGGCTGCACAGTTCTGCACAATAAACGGCTTCGAGCGGCGTGGGCCGTAATCGTGTATGGCCCGCGCCACCACTTCTTTTCCGCTGCCGGTTTCACCCAACAGCAAGACCGTGTATGGGCTGTGCAGCACTTTGCTGATCAATGAGTAGGTCTCACGCATGACCGGGCTTTCACCGATCAGCCCGTAACCGCTGACCCTTGGCTCACTCACCAAGGGCGCGGGCACGTCACCCGACGAGAGCCGCAAGGCGTGCTGCACATGCAATTGCCCGAGTACGAACGAACCGAGCTGGGCCAACGATTCGGCAAAACCGTTCAGGTCTTGCTGGCGTTGACTGGCGCACAGCAATACTCCTTCCACAGCCTGTTTCTGATTGAGCAGCGGCACGCACAGCAGCGCGTTCCACACCACCCCGGTAGGCAGAAAACTCAGCTCATGCAACCGGGTATTCAGATCGCTTAGGCACACCACGCGGTTTTGGCATAACGCAAACTGCAACAACTGTTCGCCGTTGTAGTCGGCCGGAACACTCTGCTCCTCCCGGGTGTGCGCATGCCCGTTCAGGTATTGCGCGCTCAGGCCCAAACGGGTGTGGGTGGCGTCCAGTACGTAGAGTTGCACCAGCTCGCAGCCACTGAGCCCGGCCACACCCTGCACAAAACCGCCGACCAATGCCTCGTGGTCCGGGGCCTGGGCCAGGTGCATGAAGTGGGTGAGCAAGGTCTGCGCATACACCAATGGCTGATCGACATGGGTAAACATCACGCCCACCTCAAGCGAACTCACAGATGACACCGGCATGGGCGTCAAGCGTGGCGTGCACCCGCTGCAGACTCTCTCCCTGCGCCATGGCGTCCAGCAAACGGTCGGCCACCAGCGGCAACACATGTTGCTCCAGCAAGTGGTCGATCAGGCGCGCGCCACTGTCACTCTGGGTGCAGCGCTCGGCCAACTCGTCTACCAGGGCCTGGCAGAAGCTGAACGCCAACTGACGACGCGCCAGGCGCTCGCCCAATCGGCCCAGCTTGATTTCAATCAGCTCGCGCAGAACCGGGCCGCCGACCGGGTAGTAAGGCACGACGCGCATACGGGCCAGCAGTGCCGGTTTGAAGTGTTGGCTGAGTACCGGGCGGATGGTCGCTTCCAGCACCTCGGCCGTTGGACGTGCGCCGTGTTCGCAGAGTTGCGAAATGCGCTCGCTGCCCAAGTTGGACGTCATCAGGATCAGGGTGTTGCGAAAATCGATTTCGCGCCCTTCCCCGTCATTGGCCACGCCTTTGTCGAAGATTTGATAGAACAGGTTCAGCACGTCCGGGTCAGCTTTTTCGACTTCATCGAGCAGCACCACCGAGTACGGCTTTTGCCGCACGGCTTCGGTGAGCATGCCGCCCTCGCCATACCCGACATAGCCGGGCGGTGCGCCGATCAGTCGCGAAACGGTGTGCTTCTCCTGGAATTCAGACATGTTGATGGTGGTCATAAAGCGCTCGCCGCCATACAGCAGATCGGCCAGTGCCAGAGCGGTTTCGGTCTTGCCGACACCACTCGGCCCCACCAGCAAAAACACGCCCACCGGTGCGTCCGGTTTGTTCAGGCCCGCAGCAGTGGCACGCATGGAGCGGTCGAGGGCATGCACGGCCTGCTCCTGACCACGAATACGGGTGCGTAAGTCGGTGGCAAAGCGTGCGACCTTGGCATTGTGCTCCCGCGCCAATTGCGCCAGAGGAACGCCCGTCCAGGCACTGATGACCTCTGCCACCAGCCGCGGGCACACCTCAAAACTGACCAGACGCTCAGTCGCTTGGGCCTGGGCCAATGCGCGGTGAGTTTCACCCAGGGCCGCTTCGAGCGTTTCGATGCCCGCTTGCGGGTCTTCGTCCATGGCACTGTCCGGCGCAGCGGCCGCCATCGTTCGCGCCGTGGCCAACTGCTTGCGTTGTTCGAGCACCGTTTCGGCCAGGGCCTTTTGTTCAGTCCATGATGTTTCAAGCGCTTCGCGTTCGCGCTCGGCGGCGGTCAAACGGGTTTCCAGCAACGTCAAGGCGTCAAGATCGATCATCAGGCCGGCTTCGGCATCGCGACGCAAGGCCCGGCGTTGCCGCTCGCCTTGCGCCAGCTCGCCGCGCAGTTGTTCCAGACGCTGCGGGGCCGCCGCCAGGCTGATGCGCACCCGCGCACACGCGGTGTCCAACACATCCACGGCTTTGTCTGGAAGCTGACGCCCGGCCAGGTAACGGGCCGACAGTTCGGCGGCTGCCACGACCGCGTCATCACGCAGGTAGATGCCGTGGCTTTTTTCATAGACGTGCGCCAGGCCACGCAGAATGGTCACGGCTTCGCTGACCGTGGGCTCGTGTAACTGAACAGGCTGGAAACGCCGGGCCAGCGCCGGGTCTTTTTCAAAGTACTTCTTGTATTCGGACCAAGTGGTGGCCGCGATGGTACGCAGCTCTCCGCGAGCCAATGCAGGCTTGAGCAAGTTGGCGGCATCCGAACTGCCCGCCGTGCCCCCGGCGCCGATCAGGGTGTGGGCCTCGTCAATGAACAGGATGATCGGCCGGGGCGATGCTTTGACCTCATCAATCACCCCTTTGAGGCGGCGCTCGAACTCACCCTTGACGCTGGCCCCGGCTTGCAACAACCCCATGTCCAGAACCATCAACTCGACGCCTTTGAGCGCCTGCGGCACTTCTCCGGCGGCGATGCGCGACGCCAGCCCCTCCACAATCGCGGTTTTGCCCACGCCTGCTTCGCCCACCACGATCGGGTTGTTTTTACGGCGACGGGCCAGAATGTCGATCATCTGGCGAATCGCGTCATCGCGGCACAACACGGGATCCAGCTGGCCGTCGCGGGCCTGCTGGGTCAAGTTGTGAGTGAAGCGCGCCAGCAGCGACTCGCCCTGCACCGTGGGCTTGGCGGCGTCAGCCGGCGGGGTATGCGACAGCGCAAACCCTTTGAGGCGTTCGATGTTCAACTGGCTGAGCAAAGGTAAATAATGGCTGCCGGCGTAACGCATCGGATTGCGTAGTAGCGCAAGAATCAATGCCGCCTGCTCAACCTGGCTTTGACCCAACTCAAGGTTGGCCACCAACAGCGCGTCTTGTAGCCATTGCACCAGTTCCGGGGCAAACACCGGATTGCGCGAAGCGTTGTGCTCAGCCCGCGGTTGCAGTGCCGCGCTCAGCTCGCCGGGCTCCACGTCGGCGTCTTGCAGCGCGCGGGTCAGTAAGCCTTGCGGGCGTTCGAGCAGGCCCAGCAGCAAGTCTTCAACCAGCACTTTATGACCGCCACGGGCCACGCAGCGCTCAGCCGAGCCTTCGAGGTCGCGCCGGGTCTCGGCGTCCAACGCCTGAATCAGTTGTTGCAGGTCTACATTGATCATAAGTCATCAGTCCTTAATGAATTTTGCTGCCCAGCGTCACCACACCATCAGCCCGCTCGCGGCCCAGCCAACTGGTCCAGCCCAATCGGCAGGCGTTCTGTTCGCCAATGCGCAGTTCGCGGATTTCTTCCTGACGCAACACCAGCCGGATGTCGTAGTCCAGCGGGTCGCGCAAGGTAAAACGCACCAGTGCACACAGCGGCTGATAGCCAAAACCAATCGGCAAAAACTCGTGAAAGCGTTCCCAGTTCAGTTGACGGATATAAATGCGGAACTTGCCGCTGCGGTCCCGCACCCGCTCCCCCAGCACCAGGTCTTCCCCCAGCAGGCTGTTAGCCCGGCCGAGGCGATTTCGCTGTTCCTCAAGAATCTCGACCCGCCGTTCAATGCACTGCTCGATGGTCAGCTCGGCGTGCTTGAAGTAGTAACGCAACACCGCTTCAATCAGGGCCGCCGAGTGCGCCCGTAAGCTGAGCAACCCCAGATACGGCAACAAGCGCTTCCAGTTCAGCTCTTTGGCCTGACGAATGTCTTCGCCCCCCAGACCGATCAACGCAAACAGTTGCGCTGAAAACGGGTCCAGCGCACCGCTCTGGAAACTCGCGCGATAACGGTATTTTTTCCAGATGGGCAACATCAACCGTTGCAGGCGGTGGTGGAACACATCCAGAAAGTGACGCGTCGGATTGCCGTCTTCACCGTCACCCAGCGCCTGCTCGCCATAGAACGCCGGCAAGGGCGAACTGGCCCCGACCAACCCGATCAGGTTGAAGCGCAAACGTGCCCGCAGTTGCCCGTGCTCATTAAAAAACTCCACGCGGTCCACATCGCTGCCCGGGAAGCCCAGGCTCGGGTTGGCCTGAAACTCCACGTGGTCGTACAGGTCGTCTTCACTCAGCAGCGGGTGCGCGTCACGCAACCGCTCTATCACCAGCAATACCGCCTGAAACAGCGAGTACTCGCGTATCACCTGGCTCAGCCCATTCAAAGAAGTGGCTGTAGGCCCATACGTGGTGTCCATTGGTACACCTCTCCCTGTGTGCTCTTTACGCGCAACTCGTGGTACGAGTTAAGGCTGGCGTAAAGGGCGAAAAACTCATTGAGCACCGACGCAAACACGAACAGGTCGCCTTCACCGATATACCCCTGGGTGTCGACGGTCAGTTCGGTGCGTAGCCCGCGCACGGGCAGGCCGCGGTGCAAGCGGTCAACGTGTTCGTGGCGGATCGACTTGAGCCCGCCCAGCAGCCGCTGGCTGACTTTCTCTGCGTGTTGGTCGTAGTAGCGCGGCAGGTCGTAGGTTTCGAGGATGACCTTCAAGGCATTCACATCGGCCAGCGACAGGTAGTTCAGCGACATGTTGCTGATCAGCTTCCACAGAAAGTCACGGTTGATCGGCGGCGCATAACTGGAGGTCGCCGGGGTAATGTTGCGAAAGGTCAGGAACTCCGGGGTTTTTTCACAGGAGCGACAGATGTCCCCGAGTTTGAGCCTGCGCGGCAGGTTCTGATTGGTGCAGGTCAGCTCGATCGACAGGGTTTCGTGGGCCTCGATGTCACGCAGGCTGAAGCTCAGGTAGGTGTCGAGGCCCTCGTGCAACAGCGAGGAGCGCTGACGAAGACTGTAATGAGAACGGGCCGTGGGCACGTCAAAGCTGGGGTCGTGCTCGAACGACTCGAACGGCACGTAGTCCTGATAACCCAGGCCTCCGGGCTTCCAGCCGATGACGCTTTCGACTGAAAACACGCCGCAGTGCGCCTGCTCGTACCTGGCGGGCAGCAGCAGGTACTCGTCCTGCTTGCCATCAAGACGGATCGGCGACGCGTCGTGCTTGAACAGGTTCACAATCGGTGTGCAATGGAGCTTCACGTTTTCCAGCGTCGGGCGTAACCGCTGAATGCCACTCTTGCGGATCTCAAAGCGCAGCTCCAGACCGCGCATTTGCTTGAGGGTGTCTTGCGGCAGGGATTTGAGGATGTCCAGGCCGTTGACATCGACAAACAGAAATTTGTCCTGAAACGCGAAATATTCCTGCAAATAGCGATAACCGCGAAACGTATTAAGCGGGTACGGAATCAGGGCTTCCTCTTCGGCAAAACCTACCGGTTTCACCCGGTCGCCGGGCATCTTGAATGCCATCGTGCGCCCGCCCGCCCCTTCCAGCGGATTGCCCGAGGCGTCCAGCGGGACCAGCTCGATGCTTTCCAGATTGCGCAGCACGCTCAGGTACAACATCTGGCTGATGTAACGCTCGCCGGCAAAGTGCAAACGCAAACGGCTCAGTTCCAGCTCCCCCAGATGCCCGTCGGCGCTCATTTCCAGACGCAGGCTAAGCAGCGATCCGTCGCCCTTGACCGAATAATTCAAAGCCTTCAGATCGAGTGCCATTACGTCGGTCGGGTAGCAGGTGCGAAAACGGCACTGCACCTCATCAATCGGCTCGCTTTCAACCGGCGTATCGCGCTTCACCTTGAGGCCGGGGCCCGGCACGGTGAGCGGGTCAAACTGCAAAATACTGAAGGCTGGCAACGGGCGCATGTAATTGGGCCACAGCAGCTGCATCAACGAGTGGCTCAGTTCGGGCAACTCGTCATCCAGCTTTTGGCGCAAACGGCCGGTCAGAAAGGCAAACCCCTCCAGCAACCGCTCCACATCTGGATCACGCCCGGCTTGCCCCAGAAAAGGTGCCAATGCCGGGCTGCGCTCGGCGAATCGTCGACCTAACTGGCGAAGTGCGGTGAGCTCGCTTTGGTAGTAGTGGTTAAAGGACACGAAATACCTTCCTGGCATTAAAACTCATGAAAAATCTGCCTTGCCCGCCGCGTCAGAGTGCCCTGTACGGCGAGAAAGGAACTGCTTGCTTGCGGTCGCTAGACCCGCGTGATGTAGCGTCAGGTCACCTTGACTTGGCCGCTGCCGTCCAGGCAGGCGGAAAAAGCCACGTGCCGCTTGATGCCTTCAACTTCCAGTAGCCCTTCGATACTGAAGGTCAGGCGCAGTTGATCGTGATCACGGGGCAAGGAAACGACACACACACGGCTCAAGCGCGGCTCGTAGGCTTCAATGAAACCTTCGATCGCCTCGCGGGCCTGACTCAACGCGTCATGCAGGCTCAAGCGCATGTCATTGAGATCGGGCAACCCGTAATCGGACAACGTTTGCACGCTGCCCGCCCGGGTGCTGAGCATCTTGCCGAGATGGGCAGCCACTGACGCCATGGCCGAAACTTCCCGGCTCCAGCCGATGCGTTTATCCGCATCGCCGTTCAGGCGTTCGAAAAGGCTGCCGTATCCCGTCATGCGTCGCTCCGCTTACTCTTTGTCCAGCTTGCCCACCA
Source organism: Pseudomonas lundensis (assembly GCF_015377145.2). Lineage (NCBI taxonomy): Bacteria > Pseudomonadati > Pseudomonadota > Gammaproteobacteria > Pseudomonadales > Pseudomonadaceae > Pseudomonas > Pseudomonas lundensis. The sequence goes on along the minus strand of NZ_CP062158.2, from coordinate 2,355,031 downwards.
GGGACAACGTGAAGTCGGCACCCATGTACTTGAAGTGCGGGCGCACATTGAGGCTGACGCGGTACCAGCCCGGCTCCCCTTCAACGTCACTGACGATGATTTGCGCCGCACGCAGCGGACGACGACCCCGGACTTCCGCGCTCGGGTTCTCCTGATCGGCCACGTACTGGCGGATCCACTTGTTCAGTTCCAGCTCAAGGTCGGTACGCTCTTTCCACGATCCGAGTTGCTCGCGCTGCAGCACTTTCAAGTAGTGGGCCAGACGGTTGACGATCATCATGTACGGCAGCTGGGTGCCCAGCTTGTAGTTCAATTCGGCGGCTTTGCCTTCGGCACTGATGCCAAAGAATTTGGGCTTCTGCACCGAACTGGCCGAGAAGAAGGCAGCGTTATCACTGCCTTTACGCATGGTCAGGGAAATGAAACCTTCCTCGGCCAATTCGTACTCACGACGGTCGGACACCAGCACTTCGGTCGGAATCTTGGTCTCGATCTCGCCCATGCTTTCGAAATGGTGCAACGGCAAGTCTTCGACTGCGCCACCGCTTTGCGGGCCGATGATGTTCGGGCACCAGCGGAATTTGGCGAAGCTGTCGGTCAGTTTGGTACCGAAGGCGTAGGCCGTGTTGCCCCACAGGTAGTGCTCGTGGCTGTTGGCAACGGTTTCTTTGTAGACGAACGATTTGACCGGGTTTTCTTCCGGGTCATACGGGTTGCGCAGCAAGAAGCGCGGCACTGTCAGGCCGACGTAACGCGAGTCTTCCGATTGGCGGAAGCTCTGCCACTTGGCGAACTGCGGGCCTTCAAAGTGATCTTTCAGGTCTTTGAGGTCCGGCAAGCCAGTGAAGCTTTCCAGGCCAAAGAATTTAGGACCGGCCGCCGCAATGAACGGCGCATGGGACATGCACGCCACACTGGACACGTACTGCATCAGCTTCACGTCGGGCGAGCTGGGCGACAGGTAATAGTTGGCGATGATCGCGCCCACCGGCTGCCCACCGAACTGGCCGTATTCAGCGGTGTAGATGTGCTTATAGAGGCCGGCCTGCATGACTTCCGGCGAATCCTCGAAATCGTCCAGCAAGTCTTCCTTGGACACATTGAGGATTTCGATCTTGATGTTTTCACGGAAGTCCGTGCGATCGACCAGCAATTGCAGGCCACGCCACGACGACTCCAGCGACTGGAAATCAGGGTGGTGCAGGATTTCGTCCATCTGGCGGCTGAGCTTGGCATCGATCTGCGCGATCATGCGGTCAACCATGGCCTTCTTGACCGGCTCGCCATTGTTCTGCGGCTTGAGCAACTCCTCAATAAAGGCCGACACGCCTCGCTTGGCAATGTCATAGGCCTCATCGTCCGGCGTCAGACGGGTCTGCGCGATGATGGTGTCGAGAATGCTGTATTCGCCGTTTTCCGTACTGCTTTGCTGCGCTGCATGGGTGCTCATTGCGTTGTCTTCCTTGGCTGATGGGGGCTCAAGCGTCCTGGGCGGCGGCGTTCAAGCCCAGCTCACCCAATACGCGACCACGGGATTCATCGTCGGCCAATACGCCTTCAATGGCTTTGCGAAAGGCTGGCGCATTCCCCAGCGGTCCTTTAAGGGCCATCAGTGCGTCGCGCAGCTCCATCAGTTTTTTCAACTCGGGCACTTGCTCAACAAGGCTGGCCGGGTTGAAGTCTTTCATCGAGTTAACGCGCAGTTCGACGGCCAACTCTTCAGTGTCGCTTTGTTCCTGAAGACGGTTGGGAACGCTCAAGGTCAGGCTCAGCTCTTGTTTGGCCAGCACTTCATCGAACGTCATTTTGTCGATGCTGATCGGCTTGCGATCTTCGACTTTGCGTTCGTCCTTGCGGTGGGTGTAATCACCGATCGAAAGCAGCTTCAACGGCAGTTCGATTTCCTCCTGCGCGCCACCGGTGGCGGGTTTGAAGGTGACGTTGATGCGTTCCTTGGGGGCTACCGAGCCTTCTTTGGCCATGGTTTTTTTCCTTGCTTGTGTGACCCTGGGGCCTATTCGAGTACCACTTCAAGATCGAGGTGGCACAACCTGCGATATATCTCATCCCTGCGTTCGCGTACGGCATGGTTCTGCGGCAATAACTCGCAGCAGCTATGCAATAAATGCAGCACTTGCAGCGCAAGATCGGGTTCCCAGGCATTCAGGCCTGAGTCCTGTAAGGTTTGGTCCAGGGTTTCAAGCTGGGTCTTGGCCAGCTCGTACTTCTTGGCCATGAAACACAGTCGCGCGAGGGCGAACTGCCAAAAAAATCGCACGCGCCCGCCCTGAGCATTTTGCAAACCTTGCTTGAGGATCTGCACGGCGGGTTTGAGGCCGTCCTTGCGCAGGATCGGCAGCACCTCTTCAAGGGCAAGCTCCCAGGCAGGCTGAGTAGCGGCCACTTCAACCTTGCGCGGCGCACTGGCGCTTTGCAGGTGCGGCATGACGCTGGCACTGATCCATGCGCGCGTCGCGGGGTCAGCAAACGGTGCGCCGTCATGGAAGCGCAATTCAATGATGCCCGGCAGTCGCTGAACCAGCAGGCTGAAGTGAATCTCCACTTCGCGCATGGCGAGGTCGGCGTTCAGGGCCTGCAAGCATTCCCACACAATCCGGTGACCATCGAACCAGAACGGGGCCTTGCCCAGGCTTGCTTCTACCTCGACCAGCAAATCGGCGTACTGCCCCTGGGCGAAACGATCTTCATAGGCCTTGAGCTTGTCGGCAGGCAGCCCGCGCAGCGCGGTAATGTGCTCCGCGTTGCGCTCAGGCACGGCATCGATAGCCATCCACATCAACGTGCGATTGAGGCGCAACGCCCGCACATCCGTGGCTTTGTGTTTGAGCCACCAGCCGCACAGCGCACGCGCACTGTCCTGCTGGCCACGCAGGGCTTTTTGCGCATCCTTTTCGTTATCGATGGGAGTGCCAGGCGTGAACAGCTGGTTGGCGGCCTGCTTGACCTGAGCGACCACAGCCCCGACGACGCCAGGTTCGGGCTCATTATTGGCAGCGCGCTGGACCATGTTGGCCAGTCGCCGGTGAATGGGCAGCAGCAACGGTGCGGCATCATCCAGGTGCCGGGTCAGCACCGCGTCCAGCGCTTGCAACTGTTTGACCAGACTGCGAAAGAGCGGCAGTTGCTCCTTGATCGGCACGTCGTCTTTTAACGCACCTTCAAGGCGTGGCACCAACCATCCAATGGCAGCCGCGCGAGTGCGCGCCTTGGCAGGGTGGAATTGTTCCCAGTGGTGCTCACACAGGTACACGAGCAGGCCCAATCCTGCGTGCAAGCCGGCAAACGACTCACGCAGGTGCAACGCCCACGTCAGCCACGCAGCAACACGCAAATCCTTGGAAGAATGTCGAAGAATGTGCTCGCTGTTTTCCTGAACTTTCAGCCAGTCGATCGGGCCGCTGGCGTGCAGTGATTGAGCCTTTTCCAGCTCCGCTTCCAGCGCTTCAAACTCACTGGAGTAGCGAACTTCATCACCGGCAAAACTGTCACTGGAAATGGGCTGCCGGACCAAGTCGGCATAGCGGACCATTAGCGTGCTTGAATACGTCATCTATACCTCCTTGATGATTGAACGCCACAGCGTTCGTGCCTCCTGGCACATCCCTTAAGCAACTTTCGACCCATACTCTGAACACGGGCCCAAACTGGCTTTATATCAAGCGTCATCAACACCTTTATGGCACTTTGACATTTGATGCGGGCCGAGAGGATACACAAAAAATTAACGAGTCGTTACCAAAAAATCGCCACCGACTCATCACAAAGGATTATGCCTTTCATATTTTCAAAACAACTGACCGACACTTTTGCATATCAGAACCGGTTACGCCGACTTGCTTGACAAGACTTAAAATCAAGCCTACGGACGCTGAAGAAATCATGCCTGTTTTTTGCTTTATCACTTATAAATCAATAGGTTGAGCTCTTAGTATGAAAACCGAAATTCATTAATCAATGTGGCAAAATTTGTCCGGCAATCTTCGTTGCACTCAAACGGGATAGCTATCGGAAAATTCTGATAATTCGAAAATAATTCAAGCCCTCCTCAAACTCACACCCTGCCGTCATTAACACACTGTGTATTAACGAGAGAAAAATGGCAGGCGACATACAACCAAATCCCCTCCGCAGTCGTCTTTTTTTTGTTCTACGATTACCCCCGGACAAGGACTCATCTCACTTCAACTTACACCCTGAAATCCTCCTCAACACTCCCCTGGCAAAAAACACCAACTGCGCAAGAAGTTGCGCACTCAAATGTGGATAACTATGTGGATACATGCCCAGAGCGTATATAAACCGTGAGCTGTAGACGAGTGCGCAAGAAGTTGCACAGTACTGCGCAACTTCTTGCGCACTTTTGAGAGGCTTTTGTTTAAAAAATAACCAGCAAAATTCCTTACTTCACGTAACTCCTTGTTTTTAAATGACTTGATAAAAGCTGGCACGAACTTTGATTACCCAGTTCAGCACTTGAGCGGCATTTGGGCCTTTCAAGTCTCATTTTTCAGCAAGGAGAGCCTCAATGGCGACGCCAGCTTACATGTCCATCACCGGCACCAAACAGGGTCTGATTACAGCCGGTGCATTCACCGCGGATTCGGTGGGCAACACGTATCAGGAAGGTCATGAAGACCAGGTCATGGTTCAGGGTTTTAGCCACGAAGTGATCATCCCTCGCGACCCGCAATCGGGCCAACCGACCGGCCAGCGTGTTCACAAGCCAGTGAAGATCACCAAAGTGTTCGACAAGTCCTCGCCGCTGCTGCTGGCCGCACTGACCTCGGGCGAGCGCCTGACCGAAATCGAAATCCAGTGGTTCCGCACCTCGGCTGCCGGCACGCAAGAGCATTACTTCACCACCAAACTTGAAGACGCCATCATCGTCGACATCAAAGACTACATGCACAACTGCCAAGACCCGTCGAATTCGCACTTCACGCACCTGGAAGACGTGGAGTTCACCTACCGAAAAATCACCTGGACCCACGAAGTGTCGGGCACTTCCGGTTCCGATGACTGGCGCTCGCCGGTGGCTGGCTAAGGCTGGCTGAGTGTTTCTGCGCACGGGCGCCTTGTGGGTCGGTGCGCAGGTTTAACCCCGGAATGATGTGTTTTCGTCGCCTCTTTTTTCGCGACGCAAGCCTGCAGCACTGCATGAGGAGTCAAGGATGTTTTCACCGGCGGATCAACCCCATTTCACGCTAACCCTTGCGGGAGCGGACTTTCAGGTATTGGCCTTCAAGGGCCGCGAGGCCTTGAACATGCCGTTTGTTTTTGATCTGGAGCTGGTCAGTGAACGGGCCTTCCTTGACCTTGAAAAACTGCTACACACGCAAGCGTTCCTGCGCATTTCTGCGTCGGGGACCGGTATTCACGGGCAGGTGTACAGCATCTCCCGAGGCGAAGCCGGCAGACGCCTGACCCGCTACCACCTGTCGTTGCGCCCGCATTTGTCGTACTTGGCGCACCGGGTTAATCAACGAATTTTCCAACAAAAAACAGTCCGCCAGATAATCTCGCAGGTGCTGGAAGAGCACGGCATTCTGGCCTGCGATTATAAATTCCAGCTCAGCGCGACCTACCCCGAACGCGTGTATTGCGTGCAGTACGACGAGTCGGACCTGACGTTTATCCAGCGCTTGTGCGAAGAAGAAGGCATCCACTTTCACTTTGAGCACAGCCCGGATGCGCACTTGCTGGTGTTCGGCGACGACCAGACGATCTTCCCGAAACTGGCGCCGGTGCCCTATCAGCAGGACACCGGGCTGGTGGCGGACACCCCCGTGGTCAAACGGTTCGGTATGCGCCTGGCCACCCGCACCACCCGTGTCACGCGCCGCGATTACGACTTCACCAAGCCACGCATCGAGCTGCAAAGTGACGCCAAGAGCAAGGCGTTGCCGGACCTGGAGGACTACGACTACCCCGGACGGTTTGTCGATCGCGAGCGCGGCACTCACTTGGCCAACCGTAATCTGGAACGCCATCGCACTGACTATCAACTGGCCAAGGGCAAGAGCGACCAGCCGCTGCTGGTCAGCGGGCATTTTCTGCCGCTTACCGGTCACGCCAATGCAACGTGGAACGACCTGTGGCTGCTGACTGAAATCACCCACCACGGCAAACAGCCGCAGGTGCTGGAAGAGTCGGTGACCAGTGATGTCACCGATTCAAAAGACGACTTTCATCAGGGCTATCGCAACACCTTTAGCGCCATCCCGTGGGACGTGCCCTACCGTCCCCCGCTGAAAAACCCCAAACCCAAAGTGCTCGGCAGCCAGAGCGCCATCGTCACCGGCCCGGCCGGCGAAGAGATTTACTGCGACGAGTACGGGCGGGTCAAAGTGCAGTTTTATTGGGACCGCGAAGGCGCGTTCGACGATAAAACCAGTTGCTGGATGCGTGTGGCCTCGAACTGGGCGAGCCAGAGTTTCGGGTCAATCAACCTGCCGCGCATCGGCATGGAAGTGCTGATTACCTTCCTTGAGGGCGACCCCGACCAGCCACTGATCACGGGTTGCCTGTACCACGGTGTGAATTTGCCGCCGTACAAATTGCCCGAGCTCAAAACCCTCGCCACTGTCAAAAGCAAGGAATACAAAGGCAGCCGCGCAAACGAACTGCGCATTGACGACACCACCAGCGAAATCAGCATCGCGCTGCGCAGTGATCACGGCGCCAGTGCGATCAACCTGGGCTATTTGACCCATCCCCGGCCTTCGGGCGGGCAGCCTCGCGGTGAAGGGTTTGAATTGCGCACAGACCGGCACGGGGCCGTGCGCGCCGCCGCCGGTTTGCTGATTACCACCGAACCGCGCCCCAATGAGTCCAAGCATCACAAAGACCTGCCCGAAACCGCCGAGCGGTTGGCCACCGCCAGTGACCAGCAGGACGGCTTGTCGATGCAGGCCATGGAAAACAAGGCGCAGGAAGCCGGTGATCAGGATGCCGTGGCCAAGGCCCTGCACGCCCAGCATCAAGGGATTATCGGCAGCGGCCCGGCCAACGTCAGTGCCAATGAATTTCCGGAGTTCAGCGAACCGCATCTGGTATTGGCGAGCCCGGCGGGGATCGCGCTGAGCACGCCGCAATCGACCCACATCGCCACGGGCGAGCACCTGGGCTTGAGCAGCACCGGGCACACGAGTTTGTCCATCGGCAAGAAATTGCTCGCCAGTGCCAGTCAGGGTATGCGCCTGTTTGTGCAAAACCTGGGCTGGCGACTGGTGGCCGCGTCCGGCGACATTGATGTGCGAGCGCTCAAGGACAGCATCAACCTGCTGGCCAAACTGAACATCACCGCCAACGCCGACCGCATCACCCTGACGGCCAAAACCGAGCTGGTGATTCAGGGCGGCGGCAGTGCCACCACCTATAACGCCGGTGGCATCACCCACGTCACCACCGGCCCGTATACCGCTCACGCGTCCAACTTTGCGTACACCGGCGCCAAAAGCCTGGCCGGTGTATTCCCCGAACCGCTCAAGCCCGGCAAAGGCAATCTCGAACTGTTCAACCAGTACGCCAACCGCCAGGGCATCAAGGGGGGCGATTACGAAGTGATCGACGCGCTGGGCAAGCGCATCAAGGGCGCACTCGACCCCAAAGGTTTTGCGGCCGTGGCTGGTGCAGCCCCCGGCCCTGCGCGGGTCACGTTTGGGCCTGACCCGGCAGACACCTGGAGCGACGGCAGTTACATCGGCAAGCCCGAATGGCCCCTTCAAACACCCGGCGCATCCGCGGCAGACAGCCTTCCCGGCCCAATCCAGAGCATGGTCGCCGACCTGTTGCCGCGTCAGGGCAAAAGTGCCGACCTGCTAGAGCAAGGAAAAAGCCTGGGCAAAAGCGGCATGGACATGGCCAAGACCGGTATGGCCACAGTGCAGCGCGGCATGAGCGTGATCCAGACCGCCCAAGGCGCGATGCAATCGGCGCAGACCGTTAAAACCGCGCTGCAAGCAGGCGTAGCGGGTATCCCGCAACTGGCCAGTGCCGCGCTGCCCAGCGCGTCAAGTTTGCTGAGTCTGGCCAATAACAGCGGCGCATTGCCGAGCCTGCCGGCGCTGCCGACCTTCACCCCCCCTTCGCTTTCCTTCAAGACCCCCGGCCTGTTGGCGGGTGAGATGCTTTCATGACCACTGAAAATACGGCTGTAGAAAAACGCGGCCCGCAGGTCGCCATTGTTCCGCTCAGTGCCATCGACGTCAAAGACGTGGCCAGTGGCGCCGCCGTGTTCGATGCCTGGTTACAGGAGATGAGTGGCGGGATCGTCACCCTCGAACGGATCCAGGGGGTGGCCGGGGCTTTGCCCGTGGTCGGTAACATCATGGCGCTGGTAGACGCGTTGGGCGACGTCGTCACGCTGAGCAAGACTGAAAAACGCGACCTGCTGCTGTGGGCGAGCCTGGCGATTAACCTGATCGGCGTCTTGCCCTTGCCACCGACCATGGCCGCTGCGCGCATGACCCTGCGCCCGACCTTGCACCTGGTGCGTCAGGAGATGCGCTCTACCACCAAACTGATGCTCAGTGCCTCGGTCATCGAGATTCTGGTGGGCCACCTGAACGCGTCCATCGTCGGCAGTCTCGATGACTTCGTCGAGCAAGCCCGGGCCAAGCTGCCGCAGATCCTCGCCGACGCTGGCAAGCTCGGCGAAGACATGCTCAACGAAATCGCCAAGGGGCTGGAAGCCGCCGTCAACGGCACCCTCGATGCCGGTGGGGATCTGGAGGCAGCAAGTGCGCAGATCAGTACGGCGGGCGATCAGTTGCTGCATGACCCCAAAGCGGCCATCAGCAACATCTTCGGCGGCTTGTTCAGCGCCTACAAAGCCGCTGGCAAAGGCATGGCCAACAGCGCCTCGCAGCACCTGCTGCCCGACGACATCAAACGTTCCGTCACCGCCCACGCGGCTCAACTGCGGGCGATGGGGCCAGAGCTGCGCACGCAACTGAGCGCGCTCACCACCGAAGACGTTGAGTACTCGATTGGCTGGTTGTTGCTGATCCTGTCCAGCGCCACGGCCTTGTGGCGCAAGCGCAATGTCCATGGGCAAAGCACTAACGTCAAACCCACGGAAACCAACAAAGCCAAGCAAACGGCGGCTGAGGGACAGATCGACTCCACCGGTAAACAAGCGTCTGCAACAGGGATGGCCAATCCCGCAAAAAACTGCGCCTGTGACCGTACACCGCGCAGCATAAATTTCGCGCTGGGCTCCGAATCCCTGAGCCACACCGACTTCAGCTTGCCCGGCCCGTTCCCGATTGACTGGACACGCACCTACTACTCGCGCCTGAGTGCCTACGACCAAGGCGCCCTGGGCGCGCGCTGGATCACCGAATTCACCACCCGCTTTGACCTGCACGACAAGGGGCTGGTGTTCCACGATTCTGACGGCCGTGAGCATAAATACGCACTCAAACCCGTCGGCCAGGCGCACTACGACGCCATCGAAAACCTGACGCTGGTGCGCGTCACTGAAAATTCCTTACTCCTCTGCCGCGGCTTTGAGCGCAGGGAAACCTACGTGCGCCACGGCGACTGCTTCCTGCTCGCGCAAATCGAACTGCGCAACGGCGCAGGCGTCATGCTGCACCACGAATACCGCCACGCTGACCAACCGGTATTGTCCGACCTCATCACCTACCAGGGCGACCTCGACAACGTCCATTTACATCTGGGTACGATGATGGACGAACACGGGCGCCTCACAGGCCTGTGGGAAATCCGCGACAGCGCGCCGGTGCGCCAACTGGCGGCTTATTACTACGATGCCCACGGCGACCTGATCAACGCCCAGGACGAAAACGGCGCAGCCTGGACGTACGAATACCAGCACCACCTGATCACCCGCTACACCGACCGCACGAATCGCGGCATGAACCTGCAATGGCAAGGCACCGGCCCCGACGCGAAAGCAGTCCGTGAATGGGCCGACGACGGCAGTTTCGACACGCGCCTGGAGTGGGACGAAAACATCCGCCTGACCTACGTCACCGACGCCCACGGCCACGAGACCTGGCACTACTACGACATCCTCGGCTACACCTACCGCATCCGCCATGCTGACGGGCGCTCGGAATGGCTATTCCGTGACGACGCGAAAAACATCGTGCGCCACGTGCATCCCGACGGCAGCACCGACCGCTACGCCTACGACGATCGCAGCAACCTGCTCGAACATACCCGCGCCGACCACAGCGTCATGCACTACGCCTACGACGATCACGACCAACTGATCAAAATCAGCGACGCCGAAGGCGGCCTGTGGCTGCGTGACTACGATGACAGCGGCAACCTGATCGAAGCCGTCGACCCGTTGGGTAACACAACCGAATACGCCTACACCGCAGCGGGCTTGCCGAGCGCCATCAAAGATGCCAACGGCAACGAAAAAGCCCTCGCTTACAACGATGCCGGGCAACTTATCGAGTACACCGACTGCTCCGGCAAAACCAGCCAATGGGCCTACAACACCCTCGGCCAGATGGTCTGCTTCACCGATGCGGCGGGCAACACAACCGAGTACGAATACAAGTCCGGGCAACTGATCCTGATCACCCACCCCGACAATACCGAAGAACGCTTCAGCCGCGACGCCGAAGGCCGACTGCTGGCCCACACCGATGGCCTCAACCGCTGCACCACCTGGCGCTACACCGCCGCCGGTTTGATCGACGAACGTATCGACGCCGCCGAACAGACCCTGCGCTACCGCTGGGACCGCCTCGGGCAACTGCTCGCGCTGGAAAACGAAAACCGGCAACAGGCGACCTTTCATTACGACCCGGTCGGCCGCCTGCTCAAAGAGACCGGGTTTGACGGACGCAGCACCCTGTACGCGTACGACGAATCAACCGGGCGCCTGGCCAGCACCGTCGACGGCCAGCGCACCACCCAGGTCGAGTTCGACCCCACCGGCCGCCTCATCGAACGCACCGCACGCCTGGGCGGCACCACCCAAACCGAAACCTTCGCCTACGACGGCAACGGCAATTTGGTCATGGCCAGCAACGCCGACAGCCGCCTGCAATGGTTCCACGACCCGGCGGGCAACCTGCTGCGCGAACACCAGCACTACCTGAGCCTGCAAACCCCGGTGGTCGCCGTGTGGCAGCACGAATACGACGTGCTCAACCAACGCATCGCCACCACCCGCCCGGACGGCCACAGAGTGAGTTGGCTGACCTACGGCAGCGGCCACCTGCTGGGCCTGCGCCTCGACGAACACGAACTGATCGGCTACGAACGCGACGACCTGCACCGCGAAGTCGCCCGCCACCAGGGCAACCACCTGCTGCAGACCCAACAATGGGACCCGGCCGGGCGCCTGCAAGAACAGCTTTTAGGCCGCAGCGACGACAAAACCACCCTGCTCAAACGCGCCTACACCTACGACGCCGCTGGCCAACTGACCGACATCCACGACAGCCGTCGTGGGCCGCTGTCCTACCGCTACGACCCGGTCGGCCGACTGCTCAACGCCACCAGCCGTCTGGGCGTCGAAACCTTCGCCTTCGACCCGGCCAGCAACCTGCTGGATGAAAAAAACCAACAGGTCCAACGTCCACAGGACCAGGACGCCAAGCGCAACACCCTGATGGACAACCTGCTGCGCGAATACGCCGGCAGCCACTACGACTACGACGAACGCGGCAACCAGATCCGCCGCTGGCACAACGGCCAGCAAAGCCGCCTGCACTGGGACCTGTTCGACCGCCTGGTGCGCTTTGAAAACAGCCAACTGAGCGTCGACTACGCCTACGACCCGCTGGGCCGTCGTTTGTACAAACACTCCAACGCCCACCACCTAAACCGAAGCGAAGCCGGCTCGCAGTGGAACCGCAACGAACAGGCGCGCAAACAGCGGGAACTGGGGTGCGGCTTCACCTTATTCGGCTGGGACGGCGACACCCTCGCCTGGGAAAGCAGCCCCGCGCAGGCCGACGGCGCGAGCGGCAAAACCGTCCATTACCTCTACGAACCCGGCACCTTCGTCCCCGTGGCCCAGGCCCTGCGCCACCAACCGATGCGCCTGCTGGCCCAACCGAGTTACACCGGCGCCTACGACATCGACCAAGACCCGCTATGGACCCACACCCCGCAAGCGCTGCCGATTGACGTACTGGCGTGGTACCAGTGCGACCACTTGGGCACACCACAAGAACTGACCGACCCCACCGGCCAAATCGCCTGGAGCGCGCAGTACAAAGCGTGGGGAGAAGTCAAAGAACAACGCTCGGACTGGGCACAACGCCAAGGCCTGACCAACCCGATCAGGTTTCAGGGGCAATACCACGATCACGAAACAGGGCTGCACTACAATCGGTATAGGTACTATGATCCACGGGTCGGACGCTTTATCAGCAAAGACCCGATCAGCTATGCGGGTGGGTTGAACCTTTATGCGTATGCGCCTAATCCGGTGGGGTGGGTTGATCCGCTGGGGCTTCAAAATGAAACTCTCCCACTCGGTAGTGAAAAAAATCCGTTTGTAACATCAAGAGCTGCCCGACGTGAAGCGATGAGACAAGCACGAATACCAACTAGCCAGCAACCGATAAGTCAATCTAAAAACAACTCAGGATGGGAGTATCGTTATGAAACCCCTCAACCGGGTGGGGGTAAGGGATTAGCTTCTGTACAACAACAAACAATGGACGTTAGCCACCCCGATCAACCCCACTGGGAAGCCGGGAAAGTGAAGCTTGATGACGACGGAAACCCAAGAATGAGTAGGCACGGGCGGCCGCAAATTCGTAACGGTAAAGGAAAGGCCTTCTACATAAAGGAGTGCTGCAAATGAATATCGACCCTTACAAAAAAGAGCTTTTATATAGAAAGGCTCAAGAGAAAAAAATACTAAGCGCATTTGAAAAAAAAATTAGCGGACTTTTTTTAGATCGCCACCTGAAAAAGTTAAGATTAAACCTGCCAGAAACAGATCGAATTATAAGTTTTATTAGATCATTGCACGTGGCTCAATGCATAGAAAAGACTTACACCTCTCTTAGTGATTGCTTTGGTTTTGTTTCGGCTGAAATTGAAGAAAGAGAATTCTACGTGCTGGTTGATGAGGACTGGAAATACTGTGGAGCAGTATTGGTGAGGTCTGGCGGCACACTTAATTGCAGTTTTAATTTCGATGACAATACCAGTGACGAGCTAAGGTTTATCGTAGCGGATTTTTCCACTCAAATAACTGTAGATTACGTTCAGGACTCAGGCGAATGCCTGTATGAATGCTCAATCAAAAGATATATGAGGCCGAATATTTAAGCGCCATTACTTCTTGAGCTCAAACAGATTAAAGATATTGCCAGGCAACCTTCCCAAAAAAACAGGAAAATCCGATAATAATGAAGCTTAAAAAAGAAAAATATATGAGACTGCTTACAATATGATTGAAAACTACATAGGTGCGTTTAATAAAAAATATACTAAGCTCGAGACCGACTTTGATATGGCCCCAGCTATATATAATGAGGCGCGCGAATACCTAGATGACTATTTTGATACTGACCAATACCTGCTGAAGCCCCCCCAAAAAAACCACTTCCCCGCATCTTCTAGAACCTAACCTTTTAGATATCTACGGTGCCGATGAAGAAACTGATTGTTGGAGAATAAATTGCAGGCTGTTTAGCGAGCAGGGTGAAGAGGAGATCTCAGCAAGCTTTGATCTTTTCTATAGCAAAGGAGAATTTAAACTTAAATATCTATATACAGCATCCTGATATGCTTGATTGAAATATGCTAATAGCTTGCCTTAAATATGCCGCCGAGTACGACGGTGTAGTTACCGACAATCACCCCTCAACACTAACTTAGACTGCAGTTGATGGCGGATTTGGCTCACGGCTCAGCCATTCACACCAGCGCTCTTTAACAAATAAATGTCACCTGCAATGGCCCAGCGTCGCCAATCCAAGCTCGTTGTATGTTGATCACGCCATGCTTGGCTTCCTGTCCATGATAGGAGGTAATTCGATAGACAACCTTCGATTAAAGGATGCAGAAAAAATCTAAATCCCCCAGGAATATCAGTTCTTTACAGCTGCTGTTCTTCCGACGCATCAAGACAAATGCGAGAAGCGTTTCCCAAAGCAAGTGGCTTGCTACGTGCGGCAGAAACCGTCGCATCAGGATCCGCCGATAAAATCAGAGCAGCTGGCTTTGATGTTATAGAGGATCCCACGAACAAGTTTCCCAACCACGCGAGGATCATCCATCCAAATGGGGAAGCCGGGTTTAACGATTATAATTTAGGAAAACTATCTGACGCACTAGGGAGCACAACAAAATGCCTATAACTACTCATGCATTCATTCTAATGGACAAAAATGGAGCGATCATAGGGCGGATAGTTTCAGCAGGACTTACTCCGAGGGTGCAAGGTGCGTTTATACCAACCATTGAGTTTTCGAAATACGAGTCAGTCTTTTCCAAGCTGGAACATGCCGCAAACAATATGTTATTTACCCATACTGATAAAATACAGACAAAAATAGATAGGATGGATTTTTATGTAATTAGAGACGATCAGCCTGCAGCAAAACTTAAAGTAAAAGGCCTCCAGGTAATGGAGGGAGAAGCGATATTTTAACTTCAACAACCATTGAATCTATCACCTACGCCAACGTCATAGGTATCCCGATGGAGGGCGAACATAGCGTGATGATGTGTCAATTTGTACAAGGGGCATTCCGGATTGTCGAAGACAGTAGCACCCAAGCCGTCAATAACTTCCAGTGGCTCTGGACGGCATGAAGCCCCATCTGCCCCCCCCTTGACCGTCAGGGTGCTTGCGCGCCGAGCAGCACAGCTGACCATGCAATAGACTGCTCTTTAACAATCTGGTATCACAGGCATTGGCCCTGCCCGCCAATGCCTGCGACGCCCCAACAATCTATCGACGTATCCCCCGATCAATAGGCCTATCGCAATATGCGCCCCTGCGTCTAGAAGATCGCGTGTATAAATATGAGTCGCTCGGCCGCCTGATTGCCTGCAATACCGGACACTATCAGGCTCTGAGTGGCAGACCGAGACCTTAGTTTACGACCGCAACGGGAGTATCTTACTGGGCGTGGAAACCTTCGCCTTCGACCCGGCCAGCAACCTGCTGGATGAAAAAAACCAACAGGTCCAACGTCCACTGCACTACGACCCCAAACGCAACAACCTGCTGCGCGAATACGCCGGCAGCCACTACGACTACGACAAACGCGGCAACCAGATCCGCCGCTGGCACAACGGCCAGCACAGCCGCCTGCACTGGGACCTGTTCGACCGCCTAGTGCGCTTTGAAAACAGCCAACTGCGCGTCGACTACGCCTACGACCCGCTGGGCCGTCGTCTGTACAAACACTCCAACGCCCACCACCTAAACCGAACCGAAGCCGGCTCGCAGTGGAACCGTAACGAACAGGCCCGCAAACAGCGGGAACTGGGGTGCGGCTTCACCTTATTCGGCTGGGACGGCGACACCCTCGCCTGGGAAAGCAGCCCCGCGCAGGCCGACGGCGCGAGCGGCAAAACCGTCCACTACCTCTACGAACCCGGCACCTTCGTCCCCGTGGCCCAGGCCCTGCGCCACCAACCGATGCGCCTGTTGGCCCAACCGAGTTACACCGGCGCCTACGACATCGACCAGGACCCGCTATGGACCCACACCCCGCAAGCGCTGCCGATTGACGTACTGGCCTGGTACCAGTGCGACCACTTGGGCACGCCACAAGAACTGACCGACCCCACCGGCCAAATCGCCTGGAGCGCGCAGTACAAAGCATGGGGAGAAGTCAAAGAACAACGCTCGGACTGGGCACAACGCCAAGGCCTGACCAACCCGATCAGGTTTCAGGGGCAATACCACGATCACGAAACAGGGCTGCACTACAATCGGTATAGGTACTATGATCCACGGGTCGGACGCTTTATCAGCAAAGACCCGATCAGCTATGCGGGTGGGTTGAATCTTTATGCGTATGCGCCTAATCCGGTGGAGTGGATTGATCCGCTGGGCTTAATGGCAAAGATTGCTTGCCCAATATGCTGCGACGGGTCCCATGGAAGATCAAATAAGCAAGAAAGACTCCGAGCACTGGCTGATGATCCTAAACAACCACGTTATGTTCGCGGCTGGATACGAAATGAACTACGCCATATTGATACGCGAAATCGAAGGTCGATTCGGCTCCCCGGCAATTCCCGAAAATCCAAATCGCCCGGCCTTGAATTGGCGCATGGACACACTACACCAGCCAAAACAGGTCACTGCTATCGCCATTCTGAACCGCAAAATGCAGGCTTGCACAAAACTCAGCACAGGATAGGTGGCTACTAATGAATGTACACCCGAACAAAATTCAAAACGTCATATTTCTCACCAAAGAAGCGAGATATGACTATTTTTTACGAAAAATAGCAGATTCAATGTGCTTATGGGGTTTATTCAAAGAAGGTTGGGCAACCTCCAAAGGAAGTTCCATTTTAATTCCATTCTGGCCTGAGGAGTGTTTTGCAAATCTTTGTGCTACTGATGAATGGGGCGGGCTAAGTGCAGAGTGTATTGACACGGAAAAGTTTTTGAATGCCTGGATCCCGGGGATGGAAAGAGACAAGAGAAAATGTCTAATTTTTCCCACACCTACAGATGACGGACTTATAAAGTCACCTCAAGCTCTCAAGCTCGACCTAATAAATGAGATTAGTCAGTATAAATAGACGCTCCAATAGATATTGATAGGCCTCAATACTCAGAAAAAAGAGATCTCTCTATGACAGATACCCTCTGGACGGGCGATTTACGATCCGCGGCGGACGTCGTTCCAGAAACATTCTCGGACAGACTTTAACGAGAAACCGATTAGCATAGTGGCAGCGCTACTTACTGCGTAAATTGAGTTGCCCCCCCTGAAAGAAGCCCATAGAAATTATGAGTGGTTGAATATTAATACCGATCTTTAAAATTCAATTTGGATTAAATTATAACCTGCTAGAGTATGTCAAAACCTTTTGCAAGGTCCCTAGACCGTGCCCTCCCGTAGTTGATCCAACTAAGAAGATTCATGGAAATAGCCGAAACAGCGAGGCGACAACAACACTTTATGGTCGGTTTGATGCGGATGAGAAATTTCTAAAATGGGGTATTTCTCAGGATCCAAACACTAGATATACATGAAAAGAACTAGATGGCGGTGAAGTCCGACCATATCGATCAGGAAATCGTTCAGATATTCTTATGAGAGAGCGAAGGCTTGTTGAGCGGTTTCCCGGCCCTATGAACAAGGAATCGTGGGCTGGATCAAAAGCGCCGAAATAGGAGAGCAACATGGAAATCCAAATTAGCGGGCAGTACGGCGACCCATTATCGAGTAAAATATTTTCGCCATTGAGAATAGAATTAAATCAATGCTTTAAAAAAAATATAAGTCGAGAATATTTTAATACGCTCATAAAGCTTGCAATAGTGTTGCGAGTATCGGGGGAAATTAGCGATTTTAAATCACAGGGTGCAGAACGCCTTAGATACTGGAAGAAAGATAAGGTTCTTTCAATTGATCTAGTATTTTTTGAATCTCAGTGGCTGGGTGTTGACCTAAGTGTAGTGAGAAAAATAATGGCAGAAGGAATAAAAGAATGCCTTAACCTAATGATAGAGAGGGCAGTCAAACTGAATGAGGTAGTAGACAAAGAAGCTTTAATGGAAGGTATAGAGAATGCCTTAGCAGATTTCTTAGAATAGATTGGCGCATGGGATGGGCGATAGGCGAATTGCTCGCAGCTCAGACATACTCAAGAGAGGGCGAACACTTATTGAGCACTTTCAAAACATTGCGAATTATCTGTAGCCGGCTAACTATGAGGCCTTGTGCAGAAGATAAACCTCCCATAAGAGCTTAAGTCGTGCCGAATCATTATCACAAAATAATTTTCGAACTCACACCAGACGAAAACAACTATCCACCAGTCTCAGCAGAATCGCCGTGGGGTATATCTAAAGAATCAGGCGTATATGAAATTGATAATTCGCCATACTATGTTTATGGCGTCAGCAAGAGCGACTGCGTTTTGATCACCGAAAAAAATGGAGCCAAAAAAGCCATAAGAATAGTTCGCCAAGGAGGCCATTCCACACTCAGTGGTTTTTGCTGAAAAAGACGTCATTAAAAGACAGATAATAAAAAAACTTGAAACGCCAGGATGCATATGCTCAGAAAAAGAAGGTATCTCACTTTTTTCTGTTGATATTCCTGCGAGCTGTGATTTTTTAGAGATTGACAACTATCTTTCATCTATTTCAGATGGCGAGAAAATTGCTTACGAAGATGCATGCTTACAACATAAAGAAATTGACCCATCAAGAATCACTGAATCATTGTCAATCGCCTCATTAGTCAGTGAGTTACCCTGATGTAGTGGCTTAGTATTCGAAATTAAATCATGCAACTAATGGAGTACATCATCAGCCTTAAAGGCCCAATCACCCACGGTAGAGTGGTTCTTAAACTTTTCTTGGGCCAATCTCTAGGGCAAGCAAATTACATGGATTGGTTTAGACGTCAGTTGTGCGTTGTGCAAGGGGGGGGGGGGCATCTACCGAGGATACTCGGTCGAATTACGCGAGACGGAGACTATTTGTATTACCGCATTAATTGCCAGCGGCCTGATTAAAAGGTCGTAAACAGTTGAAGTGAAGAATTGTTCTTTAAAAATTAACTTGCATTAAAGAATTCCTGGGGATTGCATCTCGGTGATTTTGCACGGTCCCTTGGAGCGCGCAGTACAGCGCGTGGAGTGAAGTCAAAGAACAGCGCTCGGAATGGGCACAACGCCAAGGCCTGACCAACCCGATCAGGTTTCAGGGGCAGTACCACGATCACGAAACAGGGCTGCACTACAATCGGTATAGGTACTATGATCCACGAGTCGGACGGTTTGTCAGCAAAGACCCGATCAGCTATGCGGGTGGGTTGAATCTTTATGCGTATGCGCCGAATCCAACGGGGTGGGTTGATGCGTTGGGGCTTTGGAAAGGGCAACCAAGAAACCCTAACGGTACTTTCGGTAAAGGCGTAAACCCTGAGAGACCGTGCCCTCCCGTAGTTGATCCAACTAAGAAGATTCATGGAAATAACCGAAACAGCGAGGCTCCAGCTACGCTTTATGGCCGATTTGATGCTGAAGGCAATTTTCAGAAATGGGGTATTACTCAAGATACGAAGACCAGATACACAGCTTCAGATTTGAATGGAGGCCGTTTGAGACCATATCGAACAGGGAGCCGCTCTGAAATTTTAAATAGAGAGCGCAGACTCGTAGAACGTTTTCCAGGTCCAGACAATAATAAACCATGGGCCGGTTCGAGAACCACAAAGTAGGAGATATTAATGGAAATCCAAATAAGCGGACAATACGGAGACCCACAGGCGGACGATATATTCTGGCCTATGCAAAAAAAAATAAATGACTACTTTAAGAAATATATCGTAGGCGAATACTTTAAAAGCATTACAAAAATCGCAATAGTGTTTCGAGTGTCCGGCAAGATATGGGACTTTAAATCCCAAGGCGTGGAAAACCTGAGGTATTTAAAAAAAACCAAGACACTCACAGTTGATCTAGTATTCAGTCAATCTCAATGGTTGAATGCTGACTTGAACGAATTAAGTGAAATGATCGCACAAGGGACATTACAATGCTTTGAGTTAATGATAAAAAAAACAGAAAAACTGGGTGAGCTGGTTAAAAAAGAAAGTTTATTATCAGACATCGAGAAAGCAATATCTGAATTTATGCATTAGCCTTTCTTGCTGACATATACTAATCACACAGATCCGATCGCTCGACTTAGTGAATAGGATAGTACTAGAGGTACGAAACACACTGCACTACAACCGGTATAGGTACTATTATCCACGGGCCGGACGGTTTGTCAGTAAGGCCCCGATCAATGATGAGAACTCTACCCCTCCCCACTCGACTCTGTATCAAGCCAGATTGGCGTCTCTAATTTATCTCAACCCACACTTTAGCAACTGCTTAAACGGAGATGAAAACAATGTCACCTGCAGAGAGGGTTAAAATATTTAAAAATCAGATAATCGTGCGGGAAGCAGCCTTTCATGCTGAAAGACAAATCTTACATTACACACATAATACTAAATACAGCCGTCATGCTAACGCTGGTACGAAGGCGCAGTTGATTAATATTTTTCTGAAGAAATCAGTGCAGAAAGCTTGAATATTCCTGGCGCTGGTCGACTTAAAACCTTAGGTATTGGGCGGCATTCTGAGTATGATCAGGCTGTTTTAGTTGATACCGAGACTCGCTCCGGCATGGAGGGGACGGTTGAAACAATGAAATTTCACGGTATTAAACAGCGTTACCAATACGTGTTAAATCTGGAAAACGGCACGCCTAAAATGATTGGCGTAAATACCTGGCGTGACAGTGCAGAAAAATGGGAGCACCGTAACGTTATCCAGAGGATGCATTGAGTATTTTGTATTTTCGATGTGTAAAAACCAGAAGGAATTGAGTGTAATGAAAGACATCATTCGCCTAGGCGATACCACCACCCATGGGGGCGTCGTTCTTGAAGCTTTTTCCCGGACTGATCTCAACGGCAAGCCGATTGCGGGGGTCGGGCATAAGGTTAGTTGCCCTTTATGCAAAGGGATTTTTCCGATTGTCGAGGGCAGCGCAACTCACTCCGTAGACGGCATCGCAGTTGCGCTCGACGGGATGAAGACGGCCTGTGGGGCCGCGCTCATTGCCAGCGGCCCGAAAGGTGCTGTAAGCCGTTGAACAGCCTGTGCATCTCACGATAGGACACGGCACTTCAGCATTGAACCTGTTTGACGCTGTGGTGCTTTTTATCTGCCCGGGCTTTTCTGGAACTGGGCAGGCTTAACCCCTGCAAGTTTAAACTTGCATCAACATTAATGGACTAAACATGCACATCAAACTTTCGACCGTGTTAGTGGCTGCCTCCGCTTCGTTCTGCTCTGTGATTCAAGCGGCCCCTGCCCCGGCTATGCCTGATGCCGCAACCCTCAAACAAATTTATGACACCAGTCGTTCCATGTCGGGACTGATCGCCTACTGTGTCGATCAGAGCCACTTGAAGAAAGACAGTCTTGTGCAAGCCGAGAAGATGGTGGATTACGTCAGCAACATGCCTGCTACTTTCGATAAAAGCTCAGGTGACGCGATAGAGAAAGCCGGGCGCCAAGGCAAGATTCCGGGCAGTGATGGCCAACTGGTGAATATCAGCGATGCCCCTCAAGGTCTCGAGGCGTGGTGCAAAAGTGCGGATGAAGGCCTGCGTCTAGGTCTGAAATCCATTCAGCAATAAATGAACCTGATCCTTTAACCACGCTGTTTAAAAGTGGTTAATCGTTTCGACAGCCTATTGATTGTTGGGCTGTCGACGCGATGAACGTCAGTTGGATTTAATGCGAATAGATGCGCACTTTCTTATTTATCAGTCAGTAGGTATCTGGTTTACCCTCACAAGGACTTGTGTTGTCATGGAAAAAACATTCATTGCTCGCCTTATGCCTGTGGCGCTTTCGTTATCGGCGTTATTTCTGGCGGGTTGTCATGAAGACGCTGCGACCCACTCCACTGCCCCGCCCTCAGCTGTCCCTTTGGCTGCCATGGTGATCCCCGTGTGTGTGAACGGTGAGTGTCTGGTGCTGGACCAAAAGGGCTCCGTGTTAGTCAACGGCGATAACACCTACGCCGTCGCCCTCTCAGTGCCGTTGAACAGCACGTTCATTTATGCCGAAGACGGTCAATGGAACGTGGCCAATGCCGACGGTACACAGGTTATAAAACCCGCGTTCACCGAGGGGCTGCGCTTGCTGACACCCGGTTTTTTCGGATTTGAGCGTGACGGCAAGTGGGGTGTCATGGACCAGCAAGGCAATGAAGTGCAACCGCCAGCTTATGATGATATCTATCCCGGCGGCGGGACTGCGCAAGGCCAGTACATCGTCTACGGGCTGGACGATAAATACGGTCTGCTCAGCGCTGAGGGGCATGTGATCACAGCCCCGCTCTTCGACTCGCTCTTGACCCATAAAGACAGTGCCCTGGCGGGCGGTTGGGTGAGTGCTGAACGTGACGGCCAGAACTGGGCAATCAACCTGCAAACACGCGAGCTCAAGTCTGTCGGCTTCGACAAGTTCGTTGAATACGCCAATGAGCATTTCGTCGTTTCACAGGGCAGAAAAAAAGGCTTGGCAGACGCGTCGAATACGCTACTGACCGAGCTCAAGTATGACTGGATGGGCGTACCTGGCGACGGTTTGGTGGCCTTCAAGGAAAACTTCGACAGCCTCTGCGGCTATCTGGACTTCAAAGGTCAGGTTGCCATCGCGCCGAGCTACGACGCTTGCGAGGTGTTTGGTCACAAAGGCGCACTGGTCAAGGCCGTGGGCGACGATGGAAACAAGGGCAAATATGGCTTTCTCGCACGTTCAGGTGAGTGGCTGATTCAGCCAAGCTTCGATTCGGCAGAACCGGCGGTGCACTCACCGTTGGGGATGCTCACGTCTGTTCCGGGCTTTACCCAAACCGGTAACTTACAGAACATGTTCACCGTCTACTTCGGCCTGTTCGACACCGATAAAGGGGTTGAGCTGTTCAAGCCTGAATATGCACAGATCGGTGTTTTGACCCCTGATCGGTTTGTTTTCGCAAAACCTGATTCGCCGAAAAAGACCATTACTTTCCTGGGTTCGGCCAATCAATTGGCAACGCTGGGGCTCATGGACGCCAAAGGCAAAGTGCTGATTGAACCCGGGCAATACGTCGCGCTTACGCTGGATAAAAGTGGCCGTTTCATCCGTGCATGGACTGATACATCCCGCCTGGCAACGACCGCGTTGTATGACCTCAATGGCAAATTGTTGGTACCCGCCCACTGGCAAGAAGTGGTTATCGATGAACAGCGTGGCGCCCTCTTCGCCTATGAGCTGGAGGGTACGCCATCTGATGAGACCCGCAGCTTACGCGCCCTGTACAGCCTGGACGGGACCCCCGGTTTTGAAACCCGAACGGTAGGATGCGACGTGCAACAAGTGATCGATGGCAGCGGCAAGGTGTTATGGCCTACCGATCCAGAACACCTGTGCGGCGAGTCAGACGACGCAGCCGAGACCCAACAGCAGGGCTGAAACTATTGCCCCCTGCGCCCCTTGGAGTGCGCCAAGGGGCGCCAAGTGCACCCGTAACTTTCAAATGGAGTTGAGTGTGACCAATTTAAATGCACTGAGCGGTATCGAGCTGGATCAATTCATGGACCGGCTGGACACGCAATATCAAGATTGCGATAGCAGTTCCCTTTTGACCTCATTGCGGGCTCAGCCGCTAAAAGCAGACTCACTGGACGCGATAGAGCGTCTGCATGTGCTTTGGGTTAACGCCGGGGACTCGAATGCCGCTAAAGCCGTGTTGGAACATGACGCTGCCGCGCTATTGAGCAGCGTGCCGGATTCACAACAGCCTGAGTTGGCGATGAACCTGATCATGCTGCGCTTGCGGCTGGCCAATTATCTGAATGACGACAGCGCTCTTCTTGAGCAGCTTGAAACACTGGCGGCAATGGCTGAACGCTCTCTGAATTTCGATGTGGAACACTATCGTCACCATCACATGTTTGAAGAACTTGAATGCGGCAGCCTTGAAGTGGCGCTCAAAGCTATCGAGGTGCGTTACAGCCTGGCCACGTCCAATCCCGATCGCGCTACCGTACAGGCCTGGGATATGGCGGATCGTCTGCAACGCCGAGCGCGGGTGCTGGCTTCCTTTAATGACGATGAGCCAGCCCGTGAGGCCGCACTGGAAGCGGTTGCTGCGCTGCGCACGGCCGGCCCCGAACAGAGCGTGGATGCCACTGACTGGCTGTGGCTGGGCAATGCGCTGATTACCATCATCCCTTTACGACTGGCCATGTTCGAACAGCCCATCAGCCGCTTGATTGCACATTTGCCTGCGCCTCAACAACGCGAATGGGAAGTACGCATGGCGCGCCTGGCCGCGCGTTCGAAATACGCCCAGGGCGAGCTGGATCAAGCCCTGCGCCTTTGCGCCACTGCGTCATTAAGCCTGGACTCTGACGCCAGCAATAATTTTATCGAGTGTCACTTGCCTTGGTTGGTGGAGAGCGGGCAAATCGATGCCGCAGGGTATCGCGCATTTATCGATGTGTATGACCAGCGCACCGAGGTATGGCCCGGTACGGTGCGCTTGGTTCACGATCGCCTTCAAGACCCGGACGACCAACGCGTGTGGTGGCCTTTGTGTGTGATGCGGGCTTGTGATAGCCCCGAAACATTGCAGGCTTTTTCGGCCGCGTTGCCCTCTGTTGAACACTGCACCGTCGAGCCCTCTACCCTCCTCGCCCTGTTGTACCGGGCCGCTCGCGAGCCAGACTTGCTGAGCGACGTGTTTGCGCATGCCCGGGCTGAGGCACAGCGTCGCGCACCCGATCATCACTGGATCAAGCGGCTGGCCTCCGTGCATGATTACGCCGCGGGGGTTATTGAAGCATCCACACAAGTCAGGCTGTTGCAGGAAGCTGTACGCGATGGCTCGTTGCAAGACAACCGCACCGCCTTCAGCCTTTTTAGCGCCCACGTGCAGGTTGAGGGCGTCATTGCAGCACTGCGTCAGCCGACGCCTGTTCTGGCCAGTGGTTGGCATGCCTATAACTACGCCTTGACCATCGATCGCCTGGTCGAAGAAAAGGCTGAAACGTTGACTTCAACAGAGCGTCAAGAAGCGTCAGATCTGTTGGCCAGCGCTCAGATCAACGCTTATGAACAAGGGCGTACGCGCATGGAGCAGTACTTCGCCTGCGGCACCGGGCACCCGTACGATGCTTGCGCGCATCTGTACTCCATGCTCTGCAACAACCTGGCGATTCTATACAGATGCACGCGCAACCCAGCCACGCATGACCTGTGCCTCGACCTGCACCGGCGCGGTATTCAGGCCAGCCCGTTCGCGGAGCACTACCAGGGAGTTCTGAATGTTTACCGCGCACAGGATGACTACCTGGCCCTCATAGACGCTGCCGAACAGCTTTGGCATTACGCTCAGGACTACGGCTACAGCCGCCACGACCTCGACGATTATATTTGTGACGTTGCCTACGCCCTGCTTATGTTGAATCGCAGTGGCGAAATTCTGATCTGGGTAGAACGCCTGCTTAAATGCCAGCAAGAACAGGGCATTAGTGATCAACAACTGTCTGTGTGCCAATTGCATACCCGCGTCGCATTGGCTCGTTTCCTGGCCCAGACCTACCCCGACAACGCCTATGGCTTGTGGTTGCGTTATGCGCGCTGCGTCGAGGCCGCGAACATGATCACGCTGATGCTCGAAGTGGCCAAAATGTTTGAATACTTGGGTCGCAATGCCGAGGCCATTGAGTATTACTTGCGCATTCAAGTCACGCCACCCACCGAGGCAGACTGGGTAGATCCGGACTGGCCAGCGATTGAAAACACCCTCGCCAGCTTGCAACGCGCAGAAAAAGCCTCACACAAACGGTGGTGGCAAGTATGGAAATAGTGCCACCTGGCTCTCGCGGGCCGTACGCTGCACGTAACGCCCTTAATGCAGATCAACTCAAACAGGGTATTACTCAACGAAGTGGCGAACGGGGGGACACCGCTTCGATTCGCGCCTGGCTGCAGAACCACTTTTATCGCCATTTAGTGAGTAATTTTGAGCCGGCGCGTCGCCTCCACTCTTTGGAAGAGAGCATGGCAGTACTGGGCTCAACCCCTGCTCCGCCCTGGCTGAGCCGGTTTTTCAATGCGTCCGGCAATAACGTTCCACTGGTCTGGGTTGCCCCTGAAGATCCGTTACTGTTGCAACAGGAAGCCCTGCTGGTCGAGTTTCTGACGGCACGCAAAGGTACACCCCTTGAAGGAAAACTGGAGCGTATCAACTGCCCTCAAGCGCTGATGCTATGGGAAAAAGAGCACGCGCAAATGACAACCCGTACGGCACAAGGTTGGCGCACCAGTCAGCCCGATGCGCTGGGTCGTATCGTGACGTGTACAGACCATGCCTGGGTTGAGCTGCTGCCCGACAGCCATGCACTTCGCGCCGAAATGGCGTTTGAAAGCTATGTCATGCGCCATTGCCTCGGACAGTTCGCCGATCGTAAAGCGCTGACTGGCGGCTATGGCGGGCACTACGCCGATGCTGTCGAACAAGGTCATATGCGCCTGTTCAGCTTGCGCGATGCTCAAGGCCAGCCGCACATCACCGTCAGTTTGACGGTACAGGCCAATGGCGATTTGACGGTTGATCAAGTCAAGGGGAAACAGAATCGCCCGCCCGTGGAGCGCTACCTGCAACCCTTGTTAATGTGTCTGAACGCGCTGGGCACTGATCAACAGTCACCACCAGACTGTATTGCCATCGGTGTGGTACGCACCCAGGCGGGCTGGTTACGCCTCGAACAGGTAAACGACCCGACCGCCCAAACGCAACTGGTGGCGCGCTACCCGCAGTTGTTCTCTCGGCTCGAATCGCCATCGGCCATGACGCAATGGCTGGTCGCTGCCCGACAGGTCGAGATGTTGCAGCGAACCGCGCCCGCTGCTCCGTCGGTCAGGTACGCCGCACGCCACGTACTCGATCCCCTCAGCCCACCCGACCTGTCGGATAACCGGCACTTCACCACCGAAGGAGTACCTTGGGTCGGCCTGTCCTCCGGGCACGCAGCGGCCATCATTGACTGGCAGGCATCCATAAGGTGAGAAATTTCACATGACTACTCTTTTGATTATTGCGTGCGTGTGCCTGATCGTGTGGCGTATAAGACGCCCGCCAGCTTTGCCTGAAAAGGCTTTCACTCAACGCAAACACTGGGCGCTGATGCTGTCACAGCCCATGGTGGATGCGGTGGGTTTGACAAGGTTTTATGACGCTGGCACTACCGGCTTTATCGAACAGATTCAGGCTGCGCTCAGAGCGCCACTTTTGCATCAACTGGGTTTTCGTAGCCACGCAACGGATGACGAAGTTCGTGCCCATTTGGATGCAACCTTGGAGCGCCATTGGTTTGGGCTGGATCTTGAGCACTTATCACCCACTGACGATCCTCGCGCGGCCATGGCATTTGCCTGTATCCGCACGGCGTTTTTGATGCGTTGCATCATGTTGTTGAACTGGGTACCGCAGGACACGGCCTGGCGTGTGTTGTTGCTCAATGCGCAACGCGCCCAGGAGTGTTTTTCGGGCTGGGAAGACTTGGGCAAGGCCTTCATTGACGGTCGTCAGCAATGGATAGCCGCTTTCCGGGCCGATCCGCTGGGTCAGCGCTTCAATGAAACCTTATTAAATCAACTGCTCGCGCCCCGTACTGGCGCATGGGCCGCTCTGCCGTGGCGCGAATTGCCTGCCTTCAACCCGACACCCGCCTGAACAGCCCCACCTGCGGATCAACCCGGTATACGCGCCAGCATCAAAGGTGCGATATACCGGTGAACCGGAGCGACCGGCAGCATGTACAGGCGGCCAAGACGGTTATGGGTATGCACCACGGTGGCCACTACGATTTCTCGCGTGCCGTCGGCTTGAACGTCAGAACGGCTCAATGACACGTACACATCAAGATGCTTGTCTTTGTCTGCGACCAACACCTCATTGGGGGTGTTGGCCAGCAAGGTGAAGATGCCAAGCCGGTCATGCACCTGATAGGTGCTTTCTTCCCGGTTCAAATCGATATGCCCCAATCGGCCGAGGTCTTTGAGCCCCAACAGCTTGACCACACGATTGCGCGTCGTCATCAGTGCGTCGATCCAGCCCGGCGTGGCCGCCATGAGATGCAACAAGTGGCTTAACGCTGTGCGTTCTGCCTCCCGGGTGAACGTGCGCTGACTGTCAACGAATTGCGCGCCTTCAACGTAGGCGCTGATCAGCGTACCCGGCGGCACTGCACAGGGGGTGACGCGTGGGTTCATAAGGTTGCGCTCCTTGCCAGATAGCTTCATTGCCTTCAAAAGCCAAACGGGGCCTGCCATACATCTTCACGGGAAACGTCTTTTAACCGCTGCTGAAAGCTGGGGCATTGCCCGTGACTGCGCGCTGGGCAGGCCGCTGCACTGCGCAGCTCATCGCGTACTGCGGCGAGCTTGGCCATTAGACGGTCCAGCTCATCGGCTTTGCGGGTGAGTAACTGCCGGTCAAGGGTGACATGGCCATTGGCTGTCAGCATGGGGGCAATTTCTTCCAATGAAAACGTCAGCGACTGCGCGAAGGTGATTAACGCGAGCTGATCCAGTACATCTGCCTTGAATACCCGGCTCAACCCCCGTCGTCCCGCGGAACGGATCAGCCCTTTTTCTTCGTAGTAGCGCAACGTCGAAGCCGGAACCCCCGAACGCCTCGCGACTTCCCTAATGCCGAACTCTTTCATGCTTGACCTCAAGTCGACTTGAACTTGCACACTGGCCATTCAAACAACTCGCTACCTGGCCGACAAGGGGAACGTGACATGGACACTACGCAGTGGATTGCAAGCGCCACGGGGCTTGGCTTGGGGGCCACGTTTTTCATGGATCTCGTCGCTCTGCTTCGCCGGCGCTTATTCAACGTGCCATCGCTTGACTATCGGTTCGTTGGCCGCTGGCTGGGGCATATGCCTTCGGGCCGATTTCGCCATGACTCAATAAGCCGCGCTCAAGCGGTACGGCATGAGCGACTGACCGGCTGGCTGTTTCATTACCTGACGGGCGTCGCCTTCGCGGCGGTGCTGCTGGCGGGCGCAGGCGAGCGCTGGCTTTATCAGCCAACGCTGGTGCCAGCACTGCTGGTGGGCGTACTCAGTGTTGCAGCACCGTGGCTGATCATGCAGCCGGCGCTGGGGATGGGGGTTGCCGCCTCAAACACGCCGCACCCACGACTGGCGCGACTCAGGAGTCTGGCCACGCACCTCTCGTTCGGCATTGGATTGTATGTAACGGGCTGGCTATGGGCTCAGTGACAGGAGATTCTCCACAGCTGATCCAGCCGCGTGGTGTAACTCTGACTCATCAAATCCCGGCGCATGCCCCAGTCCGGATGGGCCGGTACGCTTGCCGCACGCAGTGTTCCCCGGCCCCAGCGGTTGTTGATCTGGTCCAGCACGGCCATCACCCGTGAGGCTTCGGCGGGCTGATTGAGGGCAAACAGGTCATCGGAAAACTCGCCGGGCTGACGCAAGTCCAACAGCATGACTTCAGCCTTGCTGTAGTTGAATCCGGGTTGAAAAACATGCTCCACGGCGTCGACGGCGGTTTTTGTCAGCAGACGCACGTCATCGGTGGGATAGGGCAACGTCACGACGATGCCTTTGGCGTATTTGGCTTCGTGCGGGTTGAACATGCCGGTACGGATACTGACCCGCACCTTGTGGCAGTAAGACTGTTGCGCCCGCAGTTTTTCCGAGGCACGCATCATGTATGTCGCGACTGCTTCTTTGATCGGCTCGATGGCTGTCAGACGCCGGCCGAACATTCGGCTGCAGCAGATTTCCTGCTTCGGCGGATCGGGTTCGTCCAGCTCCAGGCACGGGGTGCCCGCCAGCTCGCGGGCCGTTTTTTCGATGACCACGCTAAATTTTTTACGCAACGTCCACGGGTCGGCCCGCGCCAGGTCCATCGCCGACACAATGCCCATGCCCTCCAGATGCGCCGTCATGCGCCGTCCGATCCCCCAGACATCCGACACTGAGGTATTGCGCAGCGTCCAGGCCCGTTCGTGATCCGGGCACAGATTGACCACGCCTCCGGTGTGCGCCTGCAAGCGCTTGGCCGTGTGGTTGGCCAGTTTGGCCAAAGTCTTGGTAGGACCAATACCGACCCCCACCGGGATACCGGTGCATTGCAGGATGCGCTTTCGCAACTGGCGACTGACCTGCGTGACATCCGCAATGCCGGTCATGTCAGCAAAGGCTTCATCAATGCTGTACACCTCGACGGCAGGGACTTGAGCTTCGATCAGGCTCATCACCCGCTCACTCATGTCGCCGTACAACGCGTAGTTCGAAGAGAACGCCATGATCCCCTGCTGCTCCAGTTGCTGTTTGATCTGGAAATAAGGCGCGCCCATTTTGATATACGGTTTGGCGTCATAACTGCGGGCAATGACGCAACCGTCATTGTTGCTCAGCACCACGATCGGCACCTTTGCCAGGTCCGGCCGAAACACGCGCTCACAGCTTGCATAAAAGCTGTTGCAGTCAATCAGGGCAAAGACCGGCCGGGGTTCAGTGGCCATGGTTGCGCACCGTATGGGTGATCACGCCCCAAATCGACAGCTCATCACCTTCCATGATGTAGCGATTGGGGTATTTGGGGTTGTCAGAGACCAGCATGACCGTGCTGCCTTTCAACCACAGGCGTTTACAAATCGGATCATTATTTAGCAGCGCCACCACCACATGGCCGTGGGCCGCTTCAATGGCACGATCCACCACGGCCAGATCCCCGGAAAAAATCCCCGCGTCCTGCATGCTGTCGCCGTCAATGGTGACCAGGTACACGTGTGCCGCTCGAATATTAAGTGCCTGATCGAGCGAGATATGTTTCTCGACATGGTCAGCCGCGGGCGAGGGAAAACCGGCCGGCACTTTGAACGAACACCACGGACGGCGAACACCACCTTCAGCCAGAGGACCCAAAACCGTGAAACCCATGACGCTCGCCTTTCTGTTAACTGTATGTTCATACAGTTAACTGCGCCGCGGGCCGAAGGTCAATTTATCTGTAGGAAATTACGACGAGAGGCCATGTAAATCAGCCCTGAAATAACGAGTCTTTTCTCTGGGTGAACCCTGCAATTATCACTGCAAAACAATATTTAATTATCGTTTTACAATCATTTTTTCTGCGCTTATGATTCCGCCGTCGCCCACTTGCCGCGACCCGATTCACCTCTACTCCCCACTACAAGATTTCCCACACAAGAAGGATTGTTGAATGAACACAGATCGTTTGGCGAAGTACAGCAAAGTCCTTGCAACCGCGACGCTGGGCCTGGTTGCCCTCATGCTGCTTTCCAATATTGCCTACTGGCTGTTTCCGGACGTGATGAATCTGTATGGACCTGGTTTCAATCTCACGGCCCTGACCGAAACGCTGGACGCCAATATCCATCAGATGCCCTGGTGGCAGATTACAGGCGGCATTGTCCTGTCCAGTATTCCGCTTTTGATTCTGGCCAAGGGGTTGGTGGCGTTGAGTGCATTGTTCAAGTTTTACGCCAACGGGGAATACTTCGAACCCGAATCAGCAGACCTGTTGGGCAAGGTCGGAAAAAGTGTCGGTCTGTGGGTATTGATCAGCTTCTTGCTGGGCCCTGTGTTGAGCGTATGGATCACGATGATGCGCCCGGCGGGTGAGCGTTTGTTTACCATCAGCTTTGGCCCTTCGGATGTGGTGGCGCTGTTTCTCGCGGCAAGTGTCATGATTGTGGCCCGTAGCCTGCATCGTGCGTGCATGTTGGCACGTGAAAATCAGCAGTTTGTTTAAGAGGTCAAAATGCCCATAGAAATCAAACTCGATGTGATGCTGGCAACGCGCAAGGTCAAGTCCAAGGATTTGGCGCAGATCATCGGCATCACCGAACAGAACCTCTCGCTGCTCAAGCAAGGCAAGGTCAAAGGTATTCGGCTCGGGACGCTGGAAGCCATTTGCTGCGCGTTGAATTGCCAGCCGGGGGACTTGCTGCATTACCAGGCAGAGCCAACCGATTAAGACAAGCGCTCGCTCACACCCCGTAAGGAATCGCCCGTTTACTGCTCCTGCGAGCGTAAGCGGGCAATATTTCGCCTGGAAAATAATCCATCAAAATAAAATCCATTAATCCACCAACTAATAGAAATAAAATCTAATAACCGCCCAACAAACAGAAATAAAAGCAAAATTAAACACGCTGAGCGTCCGTATCATTCTCCTACGTTCATTGAGGAGAGACGCCCATGCATGACGCCACCCACTACCTGCATTGCGGTCGAGATTCCGAAGCGTACGGCGGACTCATCAATACACCGGTGTTTCGGGGTTCTACCGTTCTGGCCAAAGACTTCAACAGTTGGGAGGCGAGCAAGAAGGACGGTAATCCGTACGCCAACTATGGCCGCTTTGGCACGCCGACCACCCGCGCCTTTGAAGATGCAATGGCCGGGCTGGAAGGTGGTCATGCCAGCCTGGTATTCCCTTCAGGCCTGGCAGCCTGCGTTCATGCCCTGTTGGCGTTTGTCAGCGCCGGTGACCATGTGCTGATCACCGACAACATTTACGGCCCGACGCGCACGTTTGTCAGCACGGTACTGACCCGTCTTGGCGTAGAGGTGGAGTTCTTCGCCCCCGCTGCCGGAGCGGGTATTGCCCGCCAACTGCGCCCCACTACTCGGGTCGTATTTACAGAGTCGCCGGGGTCACTGACGTTTGAAGTCTGCGACCTGCCGGCCATTTGCCAGGCGGCCCATAGCGTGGGTGCCTTCGTACTGCTGGATAACACGTGGGCCTCGCCGCTGTACTTCAAGCCCTTTGAGCATGGCGTGGATGTGTCCATACAGGCGGCGACCAAATACATCGTGGGGCATTCGGACGCCTTGCTCGGCGTTGCCACCGCCAATGAACGAGCCTGGCCACTCTTGAAAGCCGGGGCGCATGATTTTGGCCAGACCGCCAGTCCTGATGACCTGTTCCTCGCGTTGCGCGGGCTGCGCACATTGCCCGTGCGCCTGCAACGCCACTGGAGCAATGGGGTCACGCTGGCACGCAGCCTTGAACAGCACCCACTCATCACCCGCGTCATGCACCCCGCACTGCCCAACGATCCCGGCCATGATCTGTGGAAGCGCGATTTTCTGGGGGCCAGCGGCTTGTTCGGGATAGAGGTCAACACGCAAGACCCGATGGTTTTGGCGCGCCTGTTCGATAACCTCAAGCTGTTCGGGATTGGCCTGTCGTGGGGCGGTTTCGAAAGTCTTGTTGTGCCCGTCGGGCACCCTGTCCGTCAGCACACCCCCGCACCGCGGGGGTATCTGATCCGTGTGCATGCCGGGCTTGAGCATGTCGACGACCTGATGCTGGACTTCCAGCGAGCGCTGGACATTGCCGTGCAAAAACCGTGTGTCGCTGCGTAAACCGGGACTGAGCTATGGGTTTTAGGCGCTCAAGGCGCGTAGCGCAGAGGCAGGCTGGTTGAATACTTGATTTGCTCCATGGAGAAACTGGAACTGATATCCGACAGTCCGGGGACCTTAATAAGCTGTTTGTAGACGGCGTCATAGGCGGCCACATCAGGCACTGCAACGCGCAACAAATAGTCCGTGTCCCCGGCCATGCGATAAACCTCGACCACTTCTTCGATCGAAGCCACGGCAGCGCGAAAGCTATCGAGCCATTGGGCATTGTGCTGAGTGGTTTTGATCGACACGAAAACAATCACCCCCACGTTCAGCTTTTTGCCATCCAGCAACGCGACCCGACCGCGAATGATTCCGGCCTCTTCAAGCTTTTGAATGCGCCGCCAGCAGGCCGTCGTGCCAAGACCGATCTGCTCGGCGATATCCCCTACCGCACGTGTGCAATCGGTCTGCAGGATGTGCAGAATTGCCCTGTCAAGCTTGTCCATGAGAAGTCGAGGCCTTGTACGGATCAAAAGAAAACAACGGTGCGCGAAAGCCCGGCATTCTCCAGCAGCTCACCCTGCCCGCGCTACCCCGTCCTTCCCTGTCTGTCGCCTGAAAACCCTCAATGCGGCGCCAGAACTTCGCGCACACCTGCAACGCCAAGGATCTCTTTGATCATTTGGTCCGCCACCACACGGGTGACGCCCCGGAACTCGATGGTCACTGTTTCGGTGTCCTTGACCGGGCCTTGCTCAACGATGAATTGTCTGATTTTTTTGGACCGCTCACCCAGCAGTTGCTCAAGCTGACTTAACGACAGCGTATTGGACGGCGCCACCAGCTTGACCACCTGGATCTGCACGATATCCCTGAGCACGCGTTCCATGGGCCGAATGGCGATCAGGATGATCAGAATCAAAAAGGTTGCCGCAGTGCCCAACACATACAGTCCGCCGCCCACGGCCAGGCCGATAGCTGCAACCGCCCACAAACTGGCGGCCGTGGTCAGGCCCTTGATGACCTCACCGCGCATCAGAATCGAACCGGCCCCCAGAAAGCCGATCCCCGAGACCACCTGTGCGGCAATTCGCGAAGGGTCCAGCTGCGTGCCTGGCATGGTCAGCGCCTGTTGAAATCCAAACGCCGACACAATCATCACCAAACACGCCCCCGCACACACCAACATGTGCGTACGCAGGCCTGCCGTCCAAAACAGGTGTTCGCGCTGAACGCCAATCAAACTGCCGAGAAAAGCCGCCAACAGCAGCCGTATGCACATTTCCCAATCAGAAATCATTCAGTCCCTTCCCGCAAATAACCTGTGGTGTGTTTAAACAAGCTCTGGCGAGCATAGTTAAGGATTAACAGGTGTGCCCGATCAGGTTTTTAGGGAACGCGCAGGTCTGTACACTGCACGCCTTCGCCGTGGCTGCGATCAATGCCGCCACCCTTACCCGTTCAAGCAGAGGTGTTCATGGCCCATAACGAACTGACTTTTACCCCTGATCCTGATCCTGAATCCATTTCGTCTGACGTCGCCAGCTTTGGTGGCGTAATGGTTTCGACGCAAATCCCTACACGTGCCGATGGCAGCCTCGAACTGGGCGGCATCACTGAGCAAAGCGAATGCACGTTGCAAGCGCTGAAAGTGGCCCTGGAACGTGCGGGCAGCTCTATGGACCGTGTCATGCACTTGACCATCTACCTGACCGATATGGCAGACCGTGCGGCATTCAATGAGGTGTACAAACGTTTCTTCAGCCAGCCATGGCCGGTGCGTGCTGCTGTAGGGGTCGCGTCGTTGGCCGTCGAAGGCATGCGTGTTGAAGTCACCGCCATGGCAGCCAAAGGCTAATACTGAGCCCCTGTCGGCGATGGAAGCGGCCGCTGATGCAGGCCGCTTCTGTACGCCTGAAAGACCATTCACGTTCATTTCCTTTAGCAGCCCCCCTGCGCATAACGCTGATTGCAAAAGAAAATCCGCCACTCGGTGAATTTTTTCGTATCTGCATGTATCTCATCCCCAAGAGCGCGTGCCATCAGAACGATAGCATTCGGCGCTGGCAAAACGCGTCTACCCTTCATACGACTGGGGTTTAGCGGTTTTAAAAGGATAGATCAGCTAATAAAGGGGCTTGCATGAGATCTCGTAAGAAAAAGGTCAATCCAATCGGATTGCAGGACATCACCATTGTCGATGACGCCAAGATGCGTAAAGCGATTACCGCTGCGGCACTGGGCAACGCGATGGAGTGGTTTGACTTCGGCGTGTACGGCTTTGTTGCCTATGTGCTCGGGAAGGTGTTCTTTCCCGATGTGTCTCCCAGCGTGCAAATGATCGCAGCGCTGGCCACGTTCTCGGTTCCCTTCCTGATCCGCCCCCTGGGCGGGCTGTTCTTCGGTGCGCTGGGTGACAAATACGGGCGACAGAAAGTCCTGGCCGCGACCATCGTCATCATGTCCCTCAGCACGTTCGCCATTGGCTTGATCCCCTCCTATGCCACGATTGGTATCTGGGCGCCGATCCTGCTGTTGCTGGCCAAGATGGCCCAAGGCTTTTCGGTGGGTGGCGAGTACACCGGCGCGTCGATTTTCGTGGCCGAGTATGCGCCTGACCGCAAGCGCGGGTTTCTCGGCAGTTGGCTGGACTTCGGCTCCATAGCCGGTTTCGTGCTGGGGGCCGGTGTGGTGGTGCTGATCTCCACACTTCTGGGCGAAGAGCAGTTTCTGGAATGGGGATGGCGCGTGCCGTTTTTCCTGGCCTTGCCGCTGGGGATGATCGGGCTGTATCTGCGGCACGCCCTGGAAGAGACACCCGCCTTCCAGCAGCACGTGGAAAAACTTGAACAAGGGGATCGCGAAGGTCTCGCACGGGGCCCCCGGGTTTCTTTCAAGGAAGTGGCCACCAAGCACTGGCGCAGTCTGATGACCTGCATCGGCGTGGTAGCAGTCACCAACGTGACCTACTACATGCTGCTCACGTACATGCCCAGTTACCTGTCGCACAACCTGCATTACAGTGAAAACCATGGGGTGCTGATCATCATTGCAATCATGGTCGGGATGCTGTTCGTTCAGCCCCTGATCGGTTTTGTCAGTGACAAGATCGGCCGCCGTCCTTTCATCATCTGCGGCAGTGTCGGTCTGTTTTTCCTCGCCGTCCCGGCGTTTTACCTGATCAACAGCGGCAAGCTGGGGCTGATCTTCGCCGGGTTATTGATGCTGGCCGTGTTGTTGAACTTCTTCATCGGTGTCATGGCCTCGACCCTGCCGGCGATGTTCCCCACGCACATCCGCTACAGCGCGCTGGCCAGTGCGTTCAACGTCTCGGTACTGATCGCGGGCCTGACGCCGACGGCGGTGGCCTGGCTGGTGGAAAGCACCAATAACTTGTACATGCCTGCCTACTATCTGATGGTGATCGCGATCGTGGGGCTGGTTACCGGGGTCACCATGAAAGAAACCGCCAACAAACCGTTGCGCGGGGCCGCACCGGCGGCTTCGGATATTGAAGAAGCCAAGGAGCTGCTTCAGGAGCACCACGACAACATCGAACATAAAATCGAAGACATCGACGCCGAAATTGCCGAGCTGGAAGCCAAACGTAAAAACCTGGTGCAGCAACATCCCCGTATCAACGACTGAAACGGGCACTGACGTAAAAATCCCGCCGGGTGCAGTGAACAACCGGCGGGATTTTTTTTAGCCTGCGCTCTGCGCCTGTGCCAGCAGGTCAGTGATCCAGCGCACCTGGCGTGCGGTGTCCTGTACTTTTTCTTCCGGGACAGTCAAACGGGCCCGGCT
Source organism: Pseudomonas lundensis (assembly GCF_015377145.2). Lineage (NCBI taxonomy): Bacteria > Pseudomonadati > Pseudomonadota > Gammaproteobacteria > Pseudomonadales > Pseudomonadaceae > Pseudomonas > Pseudomonas lundensis. The sequence goes on along the minus strand of NZ_CP062158.2, from coordinate 2,318,042 downwards.
CAAGCTGAGCAGAGTCTTGTGCTTTTGAGACAGCTGACGCTGCCACTTTGCAAGAAAAGCCGGGCTGCGTGCTTGCATGTGCAGCGGACCGAAGTACAGCTCCTGCGCGCTGTACTTCACCGTGCCGGAACGGGCAGCGACGATAATTTCGTAATCAAAACGGTTTTCCCGTAGCACTTCTTCACAGAGGATACGGTAGCCATTTTCCATCAACCATTGGCGCAGAGGGTGTTCACCGCCATTGGGTTGCAGGATCAGGCGCTCCTCACCGCTCAAGCGCGACTTACCCTGCTCAAGGATGTCCCGGATAGTCTCCCCTCCCATCCCGCACAGGGTAATGGCAGTGATAGCGTCTTCGGGTTCAATCGCCATCAGGCCATCAGCCCTGCGCACCGTAATGGCGTCGGCCAGATCATTTGCTTGAACCGTACGCCGGGCCGCAGTGAAAGGCGTCAGCGCCACCTCACCGGCTACTGCGCCTGCGATTGCACCCCGACGCATCAGCGCCACCGGCAAATAGGCATGGTCCGACCCGATATCAGCCAACCGGGCGTTAACCGGAACGTGTGCGGCGACGCGCTCCAGGCGCATGGACAATGTGTGGGGGTTCAACAGTTGTTCCTTCCAAAACCAGTGCCAGACCTGCGCGGCATTTATCAAAGGGCGCCATCATGCATACACAGTCGCGCCGGGTAAAGCATCGGGGCCGGGGTGGATCCGCCCCATCCGCATTGTTAAGGTGCAGGCGTCATCAAGAGGATGTGTTTATGGACTTCACAGGGAAAACCGCAATTGTCACAGGTGCCGGCCGTGGCTTGGGCTGGGTCTATGCCCGGGAACTGGCGAAATTGGGCGCAAATGTCGTGATCAGTGATATCGGCGCCGACAATGTGGGTGACGGGGCTGACGCCAGCATCGCACGAGAGGCAGCTCAAGCCCTTCAAGCTGAGGGATATCACGTGATTGGTGATTCCAGTGACCTCTCCAGCGAGCAAGGTTGCCGAGGCTTGATTGACGCCGCTGTCGACGCGTTTGGGCAACTGGATATCGTGATTCACAACGCCGGTTGGGTGGGTTACCAACCCATTGAACAGGCCGATGCGGCATTCATTGCCCGCGCACTGGACATCAACCTCTATACGCCGGTCTGGCTCTGTAAATACGCCTGGCCTCACCTCAAACACTCATCGGCTGCACGTATAGTGCTGACAACTTCGGACCGCGCCATGTATCAGTGCTATGCGCAGACCGGTCTGGTGGCGTACGCCGCAGGCAAAATGGCGCAATTGGGCATCATGAATGCCCTGAGCATGGAAGGCGCACCGGACGGCATTTTGGTCAACGCGGTATCGCCCGTGGCCAAAACCAGAATGTGGGGTGTGACCCAAACACCGGAAAACCTGAAACCCGAGTGGGTGGCGCCCGGCGTGGTTTACCTCGCGTCGCCAGCGTGTCAGGACACGGGTTACATCCTGCGGGCCAGTAATGGCCAGTTCACCGCCACCCGATTCGCTGAGAACCCTGGCGTTGATTACCCTGTGGATTTGGCGCGGGTCAAAGCCGCCAATGCAGAACAGGTGGCAGCGCTGTGGGGGCAGATCAAAGAAGCGGGCGCATCATAAAGACGTCTGACACTCCACAATCAAGCACACTCACTGATTACGCAGCTTCCAGCCCGTCAGCATGAACGTGACACCCGGGATCAACAGGCCGGGTGCCATGTAGAGAAATGTACGCTCGGTCAGCAGGCCGTTAAGGGCAAAGGTGCCGCCGCAGATGACCAAGGCGAACCCCACCAGAAAGAGCGGGTTGCGAAAAGCTTTATCCATGGGTTCAGGTCCTGTGATGAAAATGGCGGCACATGATAAAACCTGCGCAGCCGTAAGGGCCAGTCGACTCTCGCGACGCAGGTCGTTAAGCTGGCGTTTTTTGAGGCCCTATGCACGTGAACAAGGTCTATCTGGGTAGCTGCCTGTGTGGCGGCGTCCGCTACGAGCTGCTGAGCGAACCTAAAGCAGTCAGTCACTGCTATTGCAGCCAATGCCGCAAGGGCCATGGCGCAGCGTTTGCGTCCTATGGCAGCGTGCCGCGCAGCGCCTTCACCTTGCTCAGCGGCGCCGAAGACCTCAAGGCCTACCGATCATCAGAATCGGTAAGCCGGGAGTTTTGCATGCAGTGCGGATCGACATTGTTCTGGTCGTGCTCCCAAGGGGATCGCGCCGGGTGGATTAGCGTGGCATTAGGGACGCTGGACACACCTTTCAAGCCCAGCAAACAAAAGCATATTTACACCAGCGACACAGCAACCTGGTTCGAGATCCCTCACGCGTAACGGCCAAACCATGGCAGCAAGGCTCGCCTCTGCTTGGGCAGTGGGTACATCCATCCTGTAGAGGGAAGTACCCGAGCCTTTAAGACTGACTTATTCAACACTGACACACTGAGCAAAACCTATGAATCGTCGTAAAAAAATCAACCAAATTTTGAAAGCTAACGCCAAAAAAGCCAGTGCCAAACTGGCTCCCAAAAATAAACCTAAATACATCTGCAAAGCGGATCGCTTGAAAATGGCCGCTGAATCCAGCAGTGACTTGACCGCCGCTGCTCCAGAGTGAACAAGGTCCACTCAAGAGAAAAAAACAAAGCTCGCCAAACGACTTCCGCTCTTTGCCGCTGCAAGTCGGGGTTTTAGGTACAAGGTTGTGGGCAGTGAAACACAGCATGGCTGGCAGCGTCTTGATGACAAGTGGGCTCTAAAGCCAGCCAATTCAGGCTTCGGGCACTGCCAGTCGCGATGATCCTTACAACCTGCACGCCATGCGCGTTGATCTGAATGATCTATAAACCAGGTCTGGATAATTGCGGCGCGCCCGGTAAGAGCACTTCATCAGGCTCATGCAGAGGTTGCATTCAGAACGTGGTAACCCACCCAGCCATCTTGGCCGCCTTAACGAGGTTTAAGGCCGCAAGGCTGCGACCTCTTTGCCAGCGCTATCGTCCCATTCCAGCACTTTGATACGTTGATCCAGAAAGTGCTTCCAATGGGCGGTCGGGGTCATGTCGTCCAACTCAACCCACTCCTCCAGGCCTTGTCTGAGCCATCCGTCAAAACCGTCTGCGTACACAAACGGGTTTTTGATGGAAATGGGGCCCAGATCAACGTACATCAGACGCATGTTCAGGGGCGTTCCATCCATATACCTGACACCTGCGTATTGGCAAGTCACGTCTTCGATCGGTGGAGCCCCCACGTGATTACCCGCCCTGAACGCAAGCTTGACTGCAGGGTAAACAAAGGTCGCCATGCCCCGCTGAACCAAGGTTTTGTAGCGAGACTTGACCTCAAATGCATCCGTGTCCGTCTTGGGCAACGTATCGAAGCCATCCGGGAAGATCCTCGCGCTGAGCAACCTCATGTCTAAAGGTGCGCGCACCAGACTCAGGACCGCTGCTTCGCAATTCTCCAGAACCCCGAAAGCCAACCGGGGGTTGCTGCCAAAACGGTAATAGCTAAACAATGCGACCAACAGGCCAAGGCCCGCTACGACGACACATGCACTCAACGTTTTTATATAGATAGGCCGCACGTTCATGCTCTCAAAGGAAAGCGCTGAACTTAGCACCTACCTTTTTTGCTGTATGCCAGCCGGTTCTGTCAGATGGTTCTTCAGTGAAACCTCGCCTACTTCCTGCTCGTCTGCGTCGATCCGTCCGCCAGCCCAGACAGGCAGTAGATCCAGTGCGCGGACTTTGGCTCCTTGAGCTTGAAATAAAGCGGCACCCGTCATGGCAACACGTGCATTGTCACGCTGTGGAAGGACCCTGACACCGTAGAATCTCCAGCTTATGCTTAGACGATTCAAAGCAATTAGGCGTAATTCTGACTTAACCACCCGCTGTTATTTCTTCACTTCCACTTCCCCTGCAATCAGACGGCAGGCGCACTCGCCCGGATATACCCTCTCTGTGAGCAAGGCTCCGTTCTAACAGGTTGCTAACGCCGTTCTCAGTCTGACTAAATTTCGTGTAATGGAGATCCACCATGACTTCTACCAAAACTCTGCAAGGCAAAGTGGCTTTCGTACAAGGTGGCTCTCGCGGTATAGGGGCGTCCATTGTCAAACGCCTGGCCCGTGAAGGCGCGAAAGTGGCTTTCACTTACGTATCGTCTGCCAAACGGGCCGACGCTCTGGTCAATGAAGTGATTGCCGACAGCGGTGAGGCCTTTGCCATTATGGCTGACAGTGCGGATGCCGCAGCCGTACAGCAGGCGATACGCACTGCTGTCGCACACTTTGGCGGTCTGGATATTTTGGTAAACAATGCGGGCGTGCTGGCTTGGGGAAGCACCGAAGAACTCACCCTGGAGCAGCTTGATCACACCTTGGCGATCAATGTGCGCAGTGTGTTCGTGGCCAGCCAGGAAGCTAGCAGGCATATGACCGACGGTGGGCGAATCATCAATATAGGTAGCACGAACGCGCAGCGCATTCCGGTTGCTGGCGGCGCAGTGTACGCCATGAGTAAATCGGCACTGGTCGGATTAGCCAAAGGTATGGCCCGCGATTTAGGGCCGCGCGGCATTACTGTCAACAACGTACAACCGGGGCCGGTGGATACCGAGATGAACCCTGCGGATGGTGAGGGCGCCGAGTACCTGAAAGGTCTTATGGCTCTGGGGCGCTACGGGCGAGCAGAGGAAGTTTCCAGCTTTGTTGCCTATCTGGCTGGTACCGAAGCAGGCTTCATTACTGGCGCCAGCTTGACCATTGATGGTGGCTTCTCCGCCTAAAAGCTTGCCACTGATACTAGACGGGCGACCCATTTATTGCCAAAGGGTTGCCCTTCTCAATTTCAGCCATTTATCACAGGCAGTTACCCATTTGCTCCAAAATTCCACCCCCAACGGCTCCAGCTCCCAATTTAATGCGATCAACTCCTCAGCCTTCCGTAAGCGGATGGCGAACACATCTTTACTTCGCTCTGACATCGCTCGCCTTCCAACTGCTATTTAAGGCACTGGATCGCCCTTGATGTCGTGGGCATATCCTACTGACTGCATTCTGGCCGGTTAGCAACGACCTGACTCCGACCGTCGCCATGCGGCCAAAAGTGGTCATAGGAGGCTTATAAAAGGCTAGGCAATTCAATTGATGACGTTTATTTTCCCATTAGATAAATTTACAATCCTATCGAGTCACCATTAAAAAAATTAAAAATTTAAAATCCATGTATCAGGGAAGCTCATGAAAAATATTTTTATTGCATCTCTCTTGTTCAGCTCCGCGCTTCCTTTAAAGGTGTTGGCGGGCGGATTAGAGGTCGAGCACAGACTAATTGAGCAGCGCTGGTATACGTTCGAAGACGTGATAGAAAAGAGAAGCAAATATAATAGGGTCGATATTTCGCGAGGGTATATCGAATATTATTTCGAGGGTGAGAAATATACTCCAGAGTATCCCGAAGAAAAATTGTCGCCGCGCCAAAAATTCTATTCCAATCATGGCAGCGTTGGAATATATGCGGCTGCTGATTATGAAACTGAGCTAGACAAGGCGTGCATAGATGTTGTCTCTGGTTCTTTAGGATCATTTATAGGTGACTATAAAAACTCCAAAAGACCGGATAGACAACAATATAAGCGCATCGTAGTCGGCATAAGGTCTTTAACGTACAAAGGCCCCGAGTATAACTTCAAGAGCCCTTCATCCTGGTCACCTGTAGCGTTACCCAAGAACAATAGAAGTCTTCTTTGTGATATTTATGAAGTCAATAACAAAGAGAGTGATGTGAAATACATTGTTTATGCTGCTTCAGTGGCAACCGCTATGTTTGACGAAATTCACGCTACCTCACTGCCAGATAATAAGGTCGAGTAACAATAACTCTTCGCTCTCATGCTGCAGCATCCATTGTTGCGGCATGAGCTGGATCAACCTTGAGGCGGTGAACTGAATAATGGGCTTGAGCAATTGGCTCAGCTACGTGACCTGCTTCGGGCTGGGGAAGAGCAAGTGCTCTCTGTCACGAAGGGCGGTAGCGGCAAAAGCTCTTTGATTGACCTGCAACTGTCCCCGGAGGTTGAAGCCGGTGCACTGCGTGTAGTGGCATTCCTGTTCAGCTATTACGACACCAGTGATGCAAGCGATATTGCAGCGCCCGCACCAACTATTACCACCCGTGACCGCTTGGCACTGGTCACCGTGACCATTAAAGGCACGCCGTATGTGATCGTCGATATCTGCCTGCGGATGCTGCAACCGGCCGAGCGGTACAAGGCCCAAGGTTTCCCGGCCGACTACATCATCAGCCACGTCGCCGACGGCAAGCCATTCACCAAAACCCAACAGGTGCACATGTGCGGAAACAGCGTCAGCCCGCCGCCGATGGCTGCACAGTCCCGGGCGAATGAATCATGGCGAGCAATGGAGCGTCAGGCGAAAGCAGCATAAATCAAGCTTAAGGTACCGCCTCCGCCCACTCGGTAATACGAATCAGCAATTGACTCAATAGCTCGATCAGGACGTGGTACATCAGGCCTGCAATAAATCGCTTCATTTGGTAATGCCTCAGCTTGGTTTGAGACATTGAGCCACCGGCCCTGCACTACTTCCTCTGGGGTTTTTTCCACGATTTCACTACCGCCCGGGCATGCCCTCACTGCCGCTACTTGGTCCGATTTCGTGCAGCGCCTGCGCTACGACTGCAAGGGTGAGCGTGTCCACGATCATTGCACAGCTGACGCTATCTTTATTGTCGAGGCGCGCAGAATCGTGTGCGGGCTGGACATGGATTACACCGAACAGCGCATGGTGTATTGGGATAGCGGCGAGTCGGATGCTGAATCGATTAAAGATTACTGGGGAGGTTTATCCAGGCACGAGAAACTCTTCCACTCCATATGCAGAGATTTCGCGTGTGCTGCTGTGGCGTTGTAGCAGAGTTGAAAGCTTAAGCCGCCGCGCTGGATCGGGAAATTCAGGCGATGGAGGAAGACATGCGCAACGAGCGCGGATAGTTAGGAAAATACGGTGAACAGATTCCGCAGTAAGCCGCTACGCGATCAGTACGCAGCAATGGTCGATGCCTACCGCAGCGGCCATCAAGGTCTGTTCACCGACGCTGGCCAGCCTCACCGCGCAAGCGGTCTTGCATTGGCTTTCTGGAACGGCTTTGACGGCGTTTCGATAGTACCAGGGCCGAGCGCAGTTCGCCTGCCTACGCTTGCTGGAGAGCTGGCCAAGACTGCAAAAAATTGACCGTCGTGGCTCAGGCCGCAAGTTAAGGGAACCGTCACCAATGATGCCAATTCGAAATCGCAGCCCGCGTAGTCAAGTAGGAAAAAAACGCTCGTTACGCACTCAAGCCCGGCCGATGCATCTGGTGCAACCACTGAATCCCATCCACGTGAAGCGATTCGAAGGCCCTGTGTCCCCCTGGCTGGAGCTTTTCGTTTGGGATTCTGCGTGGTAGTGAGATTATGTGGATGAGATGAATAAAAGGGTGAACGAGATGCAAAACGACAAAGTTGAGTGCCAGTGCTGCAAAAAGATGATGATCCCTAAAGTTATCACTAGCCCCCCTTTTTACTTCTGGGGCGTCCCTGTTGGTGGACGTGACCCAGAGTATTCGGTTTGTCCGTTTTGCTTGTCGCCCAAGTGGATGCTAACTTAGAAACAAGTTCTCATTGGCACAAAGGCGAATGCTGAATTTTTCGGAATTATTGTGTTGCTTTTGATCAACATCGTTGTGTTCACCCGCTTGGGTGCTGAGGCGCTCGGTGTAAGCGTAGGCCTGTCAGTTTTGCTGTTCCTGTTCCGGGACCGTATCGCAAAGGCGGCGAAGGATCGGCTAACTGAAATTATCAAGGGTTGAAACATGCAATTAGTTAAGAAAAACATATGAACGATCAAGCCAACAAGTACTTCAACCAAGCCCAAATGATGCTGCTGGATCTGCACAGCTCGATACTCCGTCATCTGATGGCTACGCAATCCATGGAAGAAGCACGGCAAGATAATCAAGACACGGTTGATCTATTCGATGGTGTTGTACAACGTGATGTGCTTAGAGATGTATGCAGCGTAGGTTTGGACAGGGTCAAGCTTAAGCTCAACGGCAATATCCGTGCGATTGAAACCTATGGGATTTTGGTCAACATTGCAGCAGGCGCGTTACTCCAAATTTCAAAACAAGCCCTCTCTATCGCATACGGTAAAAGAGAAAATGCTCCCACAGGAGCGAGCGTTTCGTCCACGTGCGTTAGGGATTTGATTTGACATGGGCGCAATCAGTCGATGCATTATGAAGAAACACGCTTAATGCCATTGCGGAACGAGAAGGGCAAGGTAATTACTGGTTGCAGCTCCTGGGTTGAAATATTTCAAAAACTGAACGATCAGAGACCCGGTAGTTTTGAAATGTCGCCTCCTTACCGATCGCTTGCTAAGGATGTTCTAGACACTCTGGAGTGGACTTACGATTACACCAAATTCGAGCGTGACATGAGGCATTTGCTCGGGATTTGCACTTGATTGCTGAAGTTTAGGAATAGAACGTGAACAAGCAAAAAGCACACGATGAGCGTCTAGCAGCAAACATTCATGTCTGGGGGATTTCGGTTTTCTTGATCGGTTTTGTCGCGTGCATAGCCATTTGGGCTTTTTACTAGGGAAAAAGTTCGATGACCTTTGATTCAGCGATGAAGGCTTTCATAAGGCCGATAACAATTGCTTGCGACGACGACTATTACCAGTTCATCGGCAGTGGCACAGCCTTCATCTGCCAGTATAGAGGGCAGGTTTTCGTAATTTGTGCCCGTCACACTTGGGAAAATATGGGGATTACGATTGAGAATTTTCGCATATTTATCCCTGGGTATGATTGGGCGCTATCGTTCGATTATGAAGCCGTTGTTGGTCCCGAAGAGCGCAGTGATCTGAAGGTTCTGCGGGTCGATAGCCAGATAATGGGCAGCTACCCAACAGCCCTGATGAGAGCGTTTGATTTGAATTCCTTCGTGGTTCCGGCCGAAGATTTCAAAGAGGGTTCAGTGTTTCTGGCTGTGGGATACCCGCAATGTCGAAGAGAATTTCACTACGATAAAAAACGATTTATGGCTGACTTGGCAGCGTTCAGTGGACCGCTGGTAGGGGGGCTTACTGACGCGGTAATTACGATGCGTACTGATTTTGGTCATGTGGATGATATTGATGGTTTGAGTGGATCTCCCGTTTTCATATCAGGCGACCCTCACTTGTTTGCAGGTGTAGTCATCAGAGCTGGACAAGACGCTGGGCTTATCCATTTTATCCACGGAGCATGTCTCATCCATGCGATGGACGCACTGGTAGTGCTTCCCCCTCGGCTAATGATGAATTGATCTAGGAAAACTATGACGATCTATGGACGGCTGTCAGTCCCTATTATTACGACTATTTTGCTATCGGCCTGTGGCGGGGACGAGGTTCATGACACGAGCCCGCAGGAGCGCATGATGAGGGAGGCAATGTGCGTTGCGGCGTCAGAACGCTTTGCCCTGTATGACGATGCAAAAAAACATTTCGCTCACGGGATGGATGCAGCTTCGGACCATTTCAGGACGTCTGGCGAACCCCCGCATTTTCCGAAAATGATCAATGCTGTGCGTTCATCGCTCGTTTCTAAGCAAAATGAATTCGTAGTCGAGCTGATCGCGACAAAGTGCAATGGCCAAGTGACATTCGGGCAGGTGGCTGATTTTTAGCCGCTAAATAGCAACCTGCACCAACGCAGCTTAAGCTCAAGGAAAAGAACGCGAGACATGGAAAGCCGAGTGAAACGATGAGTAAGATAATTCTGATAGGTCTGGTACTGGTGGCTTTGGGTGCTTGCCAAGCAAGTCCACCAACTAAAGTGCTGGACAGTGAACGGCAGTTTTTGATAGACAGCGCTCGTATCAACGCGTTTACCGATCGTCACCCCTGGAGCGCTGAAGAAGTGTCAGGTGACATGGGAGATGCAGTCACGAAGATTGAATACTTGGAACACATGGGGCCGGGATATCTCAAGCAGCGTGACGACGAATACACCAAGCAGGAGTATGTCGATCAGCAGGAGCGAACGGCAGACCAAAATGTTGAGCGGAAGAGAGTCGCGCAATACGAACAACGGGTTGCAAGCAAGGTACATAAGCGGCCCATGGGATCTTTTGGAGAAGCCTATTACCGGCTGTACGCCGCTAATCAATTTGCTGGGCGATCTATGAAAGCACCAATTCTGCAATCAGGCCTGCTCGACGGGATATTCAACCTCGACCTAGCATTTCGCGTACGTCGCTGTAACGACAATGCGTGCTATGCAGTTGCTGAAACGGGTATAGGGAAAAATTCTGAAAGGATCACAGTTTCTTTCATACGCCCTGTGCCTTTGGTAGCTGGTGACTTAGTACGTCCCTCTTATGTCGAAATTCTGGGGGAAGATGCTCAAGGAACACTCGTAGCGCGAGTGCTGGCACCTACGCTTAATTAGGTGCGATGACTTCTAGGAAATCGCCCAGGTCCCCAATCCGGATTGCTCGGAACACTCGCCGCCCTCAACGTCCCCCTCCCCCAGCGTCCGTTGATTTCATCCAGCACGGCCATGACCCGTGTGGCTTCTGCAGGTTGATTTACGGCAAACAAATCATCTGAAAACTCTCCGGGCTGTCGCAGGTCCAGCAGCAAAACTTCTGCCTTGCTGTATTTGAATCCCTCCCGAAAAACATGGTCCAGAGCCTCTACTGCTGCCTTGGTCAGCAACTGCACATCGCCAGTCGGATATGGCAAAGTCACCACAACACCTTTTGCGTATTTGGCCTCATCAGGATTGAACATGCCCGTGCGGATGCTGACACGGACTTTTTTGCAATAGGACTTCTGCGCCCTGAGCTTTTCGGAGGCGCGCATCATGTAGGTGGCCACAGCTTCCTTGATCGGTGCCAGTTCAGTCAGTCGCTTGCCAAACATTCGGCTGCAGCAGATTTCCTGTTTCGGCGGATCCGGTTCATCCAGCTCCAGGCACGGCGTTCCTGAAAGCTCTCGCGCGGTTTTCTCAATCACCACGCTGAATTTTTTGCGCAGGGTCCATGGGTCAGCCTTGGCCAAGTGCATCGCAGTGGTGATGCCCATGCCTTCAAGGTGTGCGGTCATGCGCCTACCGACACCCCACACTTCAGACACAGCCGTGTTGCGCAGCACCCAGTCCCTTTCGAAATCACCGCACAAGTTGACCACGCCGCCGGTGTGGGCCTGGAGCCGTTTGGCAGTATGGTTGGCCAGCTTGGCCAAGGGCAGCTCAGCCTGAAGCCGATCTAACCACTAACGGTCCGGCTAAGCACTCAGACGTGCCGTCACTTCATTCAACTGCCCTGATAACCCGTGAAGGTTCCGGCTTGCCGCTTCGGTGCGCTGCATGTTGTCTAGGTTTGTACTGGCAATCGTGGTGATTTCGGTGAGGTTGCGCGAGATATCTTCCGCCACCGAGGTTTGCTCTTCGGCAGCGGTGGCAATTTGGCGGTTCATGTCTCGAATGGCTTCCACAGAATGGGTGATGCGCTGCAGCATCGCTCCGGCCTCATTCACTTGCGCGACACTTTCTTCGCTGCGCGACTGGCCACTTTCAATGGCCTGAGCCGCGTCCACCGCGCCGGTTTGCACCGTTTGGATGATCTGGTTGATTTCGATGATCGACTCGGCCGTACGCTGGGCAAGGTTTCGCACTTCGTCGGCCACGACCGCAAAACCGCGTCCGGCTTCACCGGCACGGGCCGCTTCGATCGCCGCGTTAAGCGCCAGCAAATTAGTCTGCTCGGCGATGCCGCGAATCACTTCCAACACCTTGCCTATGCGGCCACTGTCGGTTTCCAGGCGACGGATGACCGTGGCTGTGTTGGCGATCTCACCACGCATTTGGGTGATGGTGTGAATGGTGCCCTGCATGACTTTTTCGCCCTGCTGCGTGGATTGGTCGGCATCATCGGCGGCGCGTGCAGCATCGGCTGCGTGACGAGCCACTTCCTGGGCGGTGGCGGACATTTCGTTCATCGCCGTAGCCACCTGATCGGTACGGTTGAACTGCTCGTTAGTGCCGCTGGCCATGAGACCTGCGATGGCGCTTAACTCGCCACTTGCGCTGTCCAGATCCTTGGCGCTGCGCTGCAAGCGGTTGAAGGTTTCGGCGAGAAAGTCGCGCAAAGTGTTGGCGGCCATGGCTAGTTTGCCCAACTCGTCTTCACGGCTGCTGGCAACGCGTTCGGCAACTTTCCCTTGGCTCAGTTGCGCCACGTAGTCGATCAGCTTGCGGATGGGGTCAATCAAGTTGCGGTTAATCAGCCAAAGGCTCAACAGGCCGATCAACAGACCCGAGGCGAGCATCACGATAATCCCCAGCATCACCGTGCGATTGGCAGCGGCGCTGATCAGTGTAGATTGCTCGGTGCCCTGCTTGCGCAGTTCGCCAACAAGTTCGCTCATCTGATCGCTGGTGGTACGGTCAACTCCTTTGACGGCGGCGTCGCCTGCAGTGGGGTCTGCACCCGCGGCGATATAGGCATCGCGACCTTTCTGGTAAGCGCTGCCCAACTGACGGTGTTCGTCACGCAGGCGCTCGATGCGGGTCTTGAGTTGGCCCTCCAGTCCTTTCTGGTTAGCCAGTTCGCCAAGGATCCCTTGTACGTCGCGCTGACGGTCTTCGAATTGCTTCCAATATTTATCCAGGTCTGCCGGCTGCTTGCCCCGTAGTAATACGTTTTTCCATTCCTGAACCTGCACCTTGAATTGCAGGTTGGCCTCGTCGATCAATTGCGAAGTGTGCAGCGGACCTTCGATTAAGTTGGCGTAGTTTTGCACGCCGTTGGACAGGAAATTAAAGCATGCTAAAGCAATCAGCAACATCGCCAACAGACTGCCGCTCAGCAGCGCGAGGATTTGAGTTCTCAGGGATTATTGCAGCATCGGATGATACTCATGACAGGAATGAAGTACGCCTGGTTAGGCGTGAAAGACGTCCAAACATCCCTGTCTGCGGTTCAGGTTTGTGGCCGGAGCCGCGCAAACTAACACTTACGTCATCGGCGTGCCAGAGCGCTTCTTGAGGGGAGTCAGACCGTTGGTGCCTTGGAAATTCTCGGTTATCGTCCTTCCTATTATTTCCGTTGGTTTGGAGATCAGATGAATGACAGCTTTTGGCCGGTAAGCGGACGCTTACAAGCGGCGACCGCTAGTGGCCGGGAGCCGCCCTTCGTGACAGGCAGCTATCGGCCGATTCTGTTGAAAAAGTAGCTCCCCTGTCTGGCCTGCGGCAAAATTCGCGCAGCGGCCAGCAGGGAAGCACGCAGCATGATGGGACAGTTATCGAGTGGGCAGGAACGGCTGTTTTACTCGTTCAACCTTGAAGACCACACCCCGCCAATCACCTTCTGCGTAGCATTGATCGGTGTCTCGATCTGAGCGTTTTACGCCATTACCTCGCCGATTTTTACAGCCCAATTGGGCGTCCTTCGATTGACCCAGAGTTGATGATCCGCATGCTGATCGTGGGCTATTGCTACGGCATTCGCTCAGAGCGTCGGCTGTGCGAAGAGGCCCATTTGAACCTGGCGTATCGCTGGTTCTGCCGGTTAAGCCTTGAAGATGAAGTCCCCAATCACTCGACCTTTTCCAAAAATAGACACGGCCGTTTTCGGGACAGCGATCTGTTTCGCTGGTTGTTCAATGAAGTGCTGCGTCGCTGCATGGACGCCGGTTTGGTTAAAGGCGAAGGCTTTGCCGTGGACGCCAGCATCATCAAAGCGGATGCGAGTCGGCAGCGCGGCATACCGGGTGATGAACAGGTCAACTGGAGCGATCCGGCCCTGAGCACCCGCGCCGTGCGAGAGTACCTTGAAGCCCTCGATGAAGAGGCTTTGGCCGAAACGCTACCGAAGCGCCTGTCGCTGACGGATCCTCAGGCCCGCTGGACCGCAGCTCCAGGCGGCCCAGCGTTCTACGCGTACTCCACGAATTATCTGATAGATACCGAGCACGGCGTGATCATGGATGTGGAACCCACACCGGCTCATCGAACCGCAGAAGTCGAGAGCACCAAGACGATGATCGACCGGGTCGAAGCGCAGTTCGACATCAAGCCGGAACGCCTCATTGGCGACACCGCTTACGGTACAGCGCCGATGTTGGCCTGGATGGTGGAGGAAAAAGACATCGAGCCGCATGTGCCGGTGTGGGACAAAACCGAGCGCAAGAACGACAGCTTTTCGAGTAACGATTTCCACTGGAATGAAGAGGCCGAGGAATACCGCTGCCCAGCCGGCAACGTATTACGCAGCGAATGGCGAGCCTTCAAAAACGAGCGTTCGCACGTCACCAAAGCCAACACTATCATCTTCCGATCCCGGCAGACCGACTGCGCGACATGTCCGATGAAAGCCAAGTGCTGCCCGAATACTTCGATTCGTAAGATCGTCCGCAGCGTCCATGAAGCCGCTCGTGATGTGGCTCGACGCATCGCAGCGACACCGGAGTACGTGCGCTCTCGCCACGAACGTAAGAAGGTCGAAATGTTGTTTGCCCACCTCAAGCGCATCCTGAAAATGGATCGCTTGCGACTACGTGGCATGAGTGGCGCGACCGATGAATTCACGCTGGCCGCTGCGGTGCAGAACCTGCGTCGGTTGGCCAAATTTACCTCTCAAGGGCCACCGGTTACGGGATAGGTGCGTCTGCACAAAGCAAAAACCCTCAAACCAACCCAATAACCGAGCTGCAAAGCTCAACGAAGGGCCAAAAAACCACTCAATGTGGTGATTAGGTTCTCCGGTGGTGATCGTGCGTGAGTTCAGCCGATCTGCAAATCAGACTTTTTCAACAGAATCGGCCAATAGGAGCCGCTGGACAGCTTGGGCAGGTGTTGTCGTTCTGCGTTTGCCTTCAACGTTCGCGGGTTCGCACTGGGTTGGGGGCAAAGAGAGCATGGCGGCGGCCTTTTCTCTCTCCCGAAGTGTCGCGCGTACAGTCTGCCCTGTTATGCTGATTCAGCCGTCCGGCGTGTAGATAAGATGCTATACGGCGTTAAGTGACAGGTATGTTGGCTAATTGATAGTTAGGGAAAACTGAGTATGCGTCGCTTAAAAGCCAACGGGTTTGTGTTTGTCAGCATTGCGATACTCTGTTGCGGCTGCACATCTTATTCGTCCCAGCCGACAATCAACGAACCCGTTGAACCCGAAACACAAGAAATCATCTCCAGCTTCAGTTACGCAATAAACTCCCCATGGAAAGACAGTCGCTTCGGCAAGGACGCATACGCAGCGACACTCAACGTTATTCCCGATGCACAGGATAAGAACTCCAGCCTTGCCGCCCCGAGCCTGCCGGCATTAGAAATAAAGATCTCGGAGTTCTCATCTGGCGGCGCTTGCGGACAAGATTACTTGACGGGCCTGAGTCTGGGTTTGATCCCCAGTTGGTGTACGCGGACAAACCTTTTCAAGTTTGATTTTATATTGAATAAGGACCAGCGCTTTTGCAGGCAGAAAACCTACTCGATAAACTCCACGTCGTTTTCACATCTCACGATGATTCCGTTTGCACTCTTCAATACGGGCAATCAGCCATTGACGCTCTATCAGGCGGCGCTTAAAGATTTTCTTCGCAGAGGTCAATGTGCGACGCGTTAAGAGGCTGCTTTTGGCCGAAAGCAGGCTACCCAGGCTATAGGGCAAAAGGCACACCCCAGCCCTCCGTCACAAGGCTCCAGCTTACGGAATAAAGAGGCTGCTTGCGGAAGCGATCCCAAAAATTGCGGAAGTGATCGTCAAATCGCAGCCAATAAAAAACCCCGCAGACCGTGATCTGCGGGGCTTTCAGGATGGAGGCCGAGGCCGGAATCGAACCGGCGTGGGCGGATTTGCAATCCGCTGCATAACCATTTTGCTACTCGGCCATTTGTACATGACATTTAAAACGTCAGATACAAAAAAAAATCGTAATGCTGTAAACCTATGATTCTTCAGCGGTTAAGGCTGTGTGCCGTGCTGATGGCGCGCATTATGTACTAGAAGAAAGAAGCTGGCAACCCCCTGAATTCTAATAATTTTTAGCCTCTCAATCCGGTGCTGTTTCTACCTGAAGCTACGCAGCGGGGGGATAGAGAGCAGGTAGTAAATCCCACCTTTACGATCACACATCCGAGACCCGCACTTTCATGCATCTATTCACCTGTCGCCATGTGGGTGCTGTTACAGGGCGCAGCACAAATCCTACCCAATGGAGTTACTACTGCCCTCAACCTAGCAGGATTTGACCGACTTTATTGCTAGAGCCTCTCACGTAAAGTCTCGCCGCCGTTAACGAACGGACCGACACCTTTACTGGAGCTTTACGATGAAAAAAATATGGATGCCCGTGGCTATTGCCGCAGCAGTTTTGGCTACCAGCGGTTGCATGAGCCATAACGTGAGCCAGCCCAACGCTCCTATTGCCGGTACTGTTACAGCTGACCTGAAAGCGAAAATTGAAGTGGGTGGCGAAATTACAGGCCAATCCACATCGAACGTTCTGTTCGGTGTATTGAAAATCAGTGGCGACAGTGAATTCGCCGATGGCGTGACTTACGGCGGCCCAGCGCCTGCATTTAGCCTGCCTGATCCTGTTTCTGCGACAAAAGCCGCTGCCGCTTACAAAGCAGTTAAAAGCTCAGGCTCTGACCTGATTGTTGCACCACGCTATGCGGTGTCGGTTGAAGACTATTTCATTTTCAAAAAAGTGAATGTCACCGTGACTGGCAACAAAGGCAGCATCAAGAACATCCGCTAAACCGCAATGTTCCAGGCAGCATCAAGTGGGCAGTAGCTCGGGCTGATCCCCATTCAGCACATACTCAGCTGTGACAGCACAACCTAATGAACTGGCACTGCTGCGAGCAACTGCCTATCAAGCCGCCTGGTTCGGCGGGACGTAAGTCCCGCCACCTGCCTCAAATCACTACATTTCGTATAAAGCGCACGACTGTATCACCTGCATTTCGATAGCTATGCGGCCTGTTACTGGCATAGGTATAAAAATCACTGGCATTAAAGTGCAGCACCTGATCATCCAGCACCAAGGTTAAGCAACCTTCAATAATGTACAGCTGCTCGCTCCATCCTTCTGCATCAGCCTCTGATACGTATTCCTCTCCCGGCTCCAAACGCCATTCCCACAATTCGACCTCTTTTGTCGCGGCAGCCTTGGCCAATAACACAGCCTTGCTACCCGAAACGGAGCCGCTCCAGGCCACTTCGTTAATACGTCCGGGGTCCGGCGACCCGGGGGCCTGAATCAAATCACTGAATGCGGCATTCAGGGCTTCAGCTACTCGATCAAGCGTGCTCAGGCTGACATTTTTTTCACCCGCTTCTATCGCAACCAGCATCCGACGACTGACTCCGGACGACTCCGCCAACGCGCTTTGACTGAGCTGTGCGAGCAGCCGCAGCCGTCGTACGTTTTGACTGACGTGCTGAAGAACCGATGCACGCTGGGAAATTTCTTTGGGCACTATATTGCTCACTGTGTGGGGCTGCGCAGTATACTGCTCAGCTTTGGCGCATTGTGCGTCTCACCTTTGTAACGCGCAAGGTCGTGACACCATTGAAAGCTTCCAGACTGTCGTCTTTGACATCTCGCATCAGTAAAGCCGAATGCGTGCTGATCCTGATCACTATCGTGTGGGGGGGCACATTTTTGCTTGTACAACATGCTCTCACTGCAAGCGGCCCCCTGTTTTTTGTCGGGTTGCGATTTGCCGCTGCCGCCAGCATCGTTGCGCTGTTCTCAATCCGCAGCTTAAGCGGCATGACCTTGCTTGAACTGAAAGCCGGATTATTCATTGGCATTGCCATCATGCTGGGCTACGGTTTGCAAACCATTGGTTTGCAGACTATCCCCAGCAGTCAGTCGGCCTTTATTACTGCACTCTATGTTCCTTTTGTTCCATTGCTGCAATGGTTGGTTCTGGGTCGCCGCCCGGGATTAATGCCCAGTCTGGGCATCATGTTGGCTTTTACGGGGTTGATGTTGCTCTCAGGCCCCAGTGGAGCGTCGTTAAATTTCAGCGCCGGTGAAATAGCGACATTGATGAGTGCCATCGCCATCGCTGCCGAAATCATCCTGATTAGCGCCTATGCCGGTCAGGTGGACGTGCGCAGAGTGACCGTAGTGCAATTGGCGACAGCTTCCGCGCTTGCCTTCGCAATGACCGTACCTACCCATGAAGCAGCCCCCGAATTTTCATGGCTACTCTTAATAAGCGCAGTCGGATTGGGTATTGCCAGCGCAGTCATTCAGGTCGCCATGAACTGGGCGCAGAAAAGCGTATCCCCTACCCGTGCCACGTTGATTTATGCGGGAGAACCCGTCTGGGCCGGTATCGCCGGGCGTCTGGCGGGCGAACGTTTGCCCGGCATTGCACTGCTGGGTGCCGCATTGATTGTTGCAGCGGTGATCGTGAGTGAGTTAAAAACAAAAGGTAAAAACATCGACATGCCCGATGAGAGCGAAAGCAATAAAGCATGCGATTGATTCTGCAGCGCTGAAATCAGATGCACACACCCCTGTCCGGGCGTGCTCATACAAGGATGCTGCTGGGCAAGCCATTAAACAGCTTGTACACATTTTGTAGGATTCGTCCTCAGCCTGACTGTTGGTGATCCCCTGCCCGCCACGTATGATCGCTCACAAACTCCTGCAGATTAGAAGCCTATGTCCCTGATAGTTCTACTGCTTCTGCCCTTTATCGGCAGCTGTCTGGCGGCTGTTTTGCCGCACAACGCGCGCAACAGTGAATCACTGTTGGCCGGCCTTATTGCACTCGTAGGCACCATTCAAGTCGCTATGTTCTATCCGCAAATCGCCCATGGGGGTGTGATTCGGGAAGAGTTCATGTGGCTGCCCAGTCTCGGCCTGAATTTTGTATTGCGCATGGACGGGTTTGCCTGGCTGTTTTCAATCCTGGTGCTGGGCATCGGTACGCTTGTGTCGTTGTACGCCCGCTACTACATGTCACCTGAAGACCCCGTCCCCCGCTTTTTCTCGTTTTTCCTGGCCTTCATGGGGGCAATGCTCGGTCTGGTGCTGTCAGGCAACTTGATCCAGATCGTATTTTTCTGGGAGCTCACCAGTCTCTTCTCATTTTTGCTGATTGGGTACTGGCACCACCGCTCGGATGCACGCCGTGGCGCTTACATGGCATTGATGGTCACAGGCGCGGGAGGGCTGTGCCTGCTGGCAGGGGTCATGCTGCTCGGCCATGTTGTCGGCAGCTACGATCTGGATGCCGTATTGGCGGCGGGCGACCAGATTCGCGCCCACAGCCTCTATCCGATCTTGCTCACTCTCATCCTGATTGGCGCGCTCAGCAAAAGCGCGCAATTTCCGTTCCATTTCTGGCTTCCCCACGCGATGGCGGCTCCCACGCCGGTGTCGGCGTATCTGCACTCAGCAACCATGGTCAAGGCCGGTGTGTTTCTGCTGGCAAGGTTATGGCCTGCGTTGTCCGGCAGTGAGCAATGGTTCTGGATCGTCAGTGGGGCCGGTGCCTGCACGCTGGTATTAGGTGCTTATTGCGCCATGTTCCAGAACGACCTCAAAGGCCTGCTGGCCTACTCCACGATCAGCCACCTGGGCCTGATTACACTGCTACTGGGCCTCAATAGCCCGCTGGCTGCGGTCGCGGCCGTGTTTCATATTCTCAACCATGCCACCTTCAAAGCTTCCTTGTTTATGGCAGCCGGCATCATCGATCACGAGAGCGGCACCCGCGACATACGCAAGCTCAGCGGCCTGTTCAAGCTCATGCCTTACACCGCGACGCTGGCCATGGTTGCCAGCGCTTCCATGGCCGGTGTACCTCTGCTCAACGGTTTCCTGTCCAAAGAGATGTTCTTCGCTGAAACCGTGTTCATCAATTCCACAAAATGGGTAGAAATCGCACTGCCGGTGATTGCCACCGTCGCCGGGACCTTCAGCGTCGCCTATGCCCTGCGCTTCACGGTGGATGTGTTCTTCGGACCGCCCGCCACTGATCTGCCGCACACGCCCCATGAACCACCGCGCTGGATGCGTGCGCCCGTTGAATTACTGGTGTTTACCTGCTTGATGGTCGGTATTTTCCCGGCCCAGACCGTTGGACCGCTCCTCGCTGCCGCTGCCCAGCCTGTCGTCGGTGGCCAATTGCCTGAATACAGCCTGGCCATCTGGCATGGCCTCAACGCACCGATGATCATGAGCCTGATCGCCATGTCGGGCGGTATCGTGCTCTATGTCCTGTTGCGCAAACAGCTCAAGCTCAATCGTTTCCCGCTACCGCCCCTGATCCGCTTCTTCAATGGCAAGCGTTTCTTCGAGCGCAGCGTGGTGGTCATCATGCGAGGCGCGCGACGCATTGAGCGCCGTGTCAGCACTCAACGCCTGCAAAGCCAGCTGTTTCTGCTGGTACTGGCCGCTGTGGTGGCAGGTTTGATACCCATGATTTACAGCGGCCTGAGCTGGGGGGATCGTCCTAAAATCCCGGGATCGATCGTGTTTGTCACCCTGTGGCTGATGGCAATTGCCTGCGCCCTCGGCGCCGCCTGGCAAGCCAAGTATCACCGTCTGGCCGCACTGACCATGGTCAGCGTATGCGGGCTGATGACCTGTGTCACATTCGTCTGGTTCTCGGCACCGGACCTGGCGCTGACGCAACTGGTGGTTGAGGTGGTGACCACGGTCTTGATTCTGCTCGGCCTGCGGTGGCTGCCACGTCGGATCGAAGAAGTCTCCCCGCTGCCAAGAATATTGCGCAAGGCGCGCATCAGGCGCCTGCGTGACTTGCTCTTGTCGACTGTGGTTGGCGGCGGCATGGCGTTGCTGTCCTACGCGATGCTGACCCGTCAGACCCCGAATGATATTTCTTCGTTCTACCTCAGCCGCGCACTGCCTGAAGGCGGCGGTAGTAATGTGGTGAATGTGATGCTGGTGGACTTCCGGGGCTTCGATACCTTGGGTGAAATCACCGTGCTGGCGGCGGTGGCGCTCACCGTTTTCGCCCTGTTGCGCCGCTTCCGTCCCCCCAAAGAAAGCATGGAGCTACCCGCCCAGCAGCGTTTGCTGGCCAAGGATGTGGTCACCGATCTGGTCAACCCGCGCAGCGCCAGCGACACCGCGCTGGGTTTCATGATGGTGCCCGCGGTCCTGGTGCGTTTGTTGCTGCCGATTGCGTTCGTGGTGTCGATGTACCTGTTCATGCGCGGCCATAACCAGCCAGGCGGCGGTTTCGTCGCCGGGCTGGTGATGTCAGTCGCGTTCATCCTGCAATACATGGTTGCCGGCACCCAGTGGGTAGAAGCTCAGATGAGCCTGCGTCCGTTGCGCTGGATGGGCACGGGCTTGTTGTTTGCCACGATCACCGGCCTGGGTGCAATCGGCTTCGGTTACCCGTTTCTCACCACCCACACCGCGCATTTCAGCTTGCCGGTACTGGGCGATATCCACGTCGCCAGCGCCCTGTTTTTTGATATCGGCGTATTTGCCGTGGTGGTCGGCGCCACCCTGCTGATCCTGACCGCTCTCGCGCACCAGTCAGTCCGGGCCCACCGCCCGAGCCTGCAAGCCAATGCACAACCTAAGACAGGAGCCGCCTGATGGAAGAAGTCATCGCGATCGCGATCGGCGTACTGGCCGCCTCCGGCACCTGGCTGGTGCTGCGTCCCCGGACGTTTCAGGTCGTCATGGGACTGTGCCTGCTGTCCTACGGGGTCAACCTGTTCATATTCAGTATGGGCAGCCTGTTCATCGGCAAGGAGCCGGTGATCAAGGACGGGGTTCCGCAAGACCTGCTCAACTACACCGACCCGCTGCCCCAGGCACTGGTGCTCACTGCAATCGTTATCAGTTTTGCCATGACCGCGCTGTTCCTGGTGGTCTTGCTGGCCTCACGGGGCCTGACCGGCACCGACCACGTGGATGGCCGGGAGCCTAAAGAATGAACCTGATGCCGCATTTGATTATTGCGCCCATTCTCTTGCCGCTGCTGACTGCCGCGTGCATGTTGCTGCTGGGCGAGAAACACCGGCCAATGAAGGCCCGCATCAACTTGGGCTCAACGCTGCTGGGGCTTGCCATTTCCATCACCCTGTTGCTTTGGACACAGCAACAAACCGAACCCGCCTCCATTGGTGTGTACCTGCCCAGCAACTGGCAGGTGCCGTTTGGCATCGTGCTGGTCGTCGATCGCCTGTCAGCCTTGATGCTGGTGCTCACCGGGATCATCGCCAGTTGCGCCTTGCTGTTCGCCATGGCTCGCTGGGACCGGGCCGGTGCCAGTTTCCATGCGCTGTTTCAAATACAGTTGATGGGGTTGTACGGCGCGTTTCTGACAGCCGATCTGTTCAATCTGTTTGTGTTCTTCGAAGTGCTGCTGGCAGCGTCCTACGGGCTAATGCTCCACGGTTCGGGCAAAGCCCGGGTGTCAGCCGGGTTGCATTACATCTCGATCAACCTGCTGGCATCGTCCCTGTTCCTGATCGGTGCCGCGCTGATCTACGGGGTCACCGGCACGTTGAACATGGCTGATCTGGCCCTGAAGATCCCGCTGGTGCCTGAAGCCGACCGCGGTTTGCTGCACGCGGGTGCGGCCATTCTGGCCGTGGCGTTTTTGGCCAAGGCCGGGATGTGGCCGCTCAATTTCTGGCTGGTGCCGGCCTACTCTTCGGCAAGCGCACCGGTGGCTGCGTTGTTCGCGATCATGACCAAGGTCGGGATCTACACCGTGCTGCGCCTGTGGACGCTGATGTTTTCCGGCCAAGCGGGCGCTTCCGCCTACTTTGCCAGCGACTGGCTGATCTATGGCGGCATGGCCACGATCGTCTGTGCTGCGATCGCAATCGTGGCGGCTCAACGACTCGAACGCATGGCCAGCCTGAGCATTCTGGTGTCGGCAGGCATTTTGCTCTCGGCTGTCGGGTTCGCCCAACCCAACCTCACCGCAGCCGCCCTGTTCTATCTGATTAGCTCAACGCTCGCCCTCAGTGCGCTGTTCCTGCTGGCCGAACTGATCGAGCGATCTCGCTCCTCCAATGAAATGCTCCTTGAGGATGATGTTGAGCAGCTCCCCAGCTTGATGGAGTCGCTTAACCCGCCCCGTGGCACCAACCTGGATGACGAACAAAAGGCCGTGGTGGGCCAGATCATTCCCTGGACCATGGCGTTCCTTGGCCTGAGCTTTATCGCCTGCGCGTTGCTGATCATCGGCATGCCGCCACTCTCAGGGTTCATCGGCAAGTTGACCCTGCTCAATGCGCTGCTCAACCCCGTGGGGCTGGGCCACCTCAGTGAACCTCCGGTTTCCACAGCGGCCTGGTGCCTGTTGGCCCTGCTGATTCTTTCGGGTCTGGCTTCGCTGATCGGCTTCTCGCGACTTGGCATACAGCGCTTCTGGACGCCACTGGAGCGCCCCTCTCCGCTGCTGCGCCGTTATGAGTGCATTCCCATTGTTGTATTGCTCGGGCTCTGCGTTGTCATGACCTTCAAGGCTGAGCCCGTGATGCGTTACACCCAGGCGGCCGCTGATACGTTGAACAACCCGGAGCGCTATGTCATGGCGGTCATGGGCTCACGCCCGGTGCCCAGTCCTGAAGCGAAAGCCGCCATGCAGAAGGTGCAGCCATGAAACGTCTGTTTCCCGCGCCGTGGTTATCACTGGCCTTGTGGGCATTGTGGTTGCTGCTCAACCTGTCACTGAGTGCGGGGAACCTGTTGCTAGGGGCCGCGCTAGGTTTTTTGGGGCCGCTGATGATGGCACCGTTAAGACCGTTGCCCATCCGCATTCGTCGTCCGGGCGTGATCATCAAATTGTTTTTCCTGGTCGGGCGTGACGTCATTCTTTCGAATCTGGCCGTGGCCTGGGGCGTGCTCAACACCGGGCGCCGACCGCCACGCTCACGGTTCATCAAAATCCCGCTGGATCTGCGCGACGCCAACGGGCTGGCGGCCCTGTCGATGATTACCACCGTAGTGCCCGGCACCATTTGGTCCGAATTGGCACTGGACCGCAGCATTTTGCTCTTGCACGTGTTCGATCTGGACGACGAAGCGCAGTTCATCCAGCACTTCAAGTCCACCTATGAACGCCCACTGATGGAGATCTTTGAATGAGTGCGCTGCTCTCCAACGCCATTTTGCTGAGCCTGTTCATCTTCAGCCTGGCCATGGTGCTGACCCTGATCCGTCTGTTCAAAGGCCCTTCTGCACAAGACCGGGTACTGGCGCTGGATTATCTGTACATCGTGGCCATGCTGATGATGTTGGTGCTGGGCATTCGGTATGCCAGTGATACCTATTTTGAAGGCGCGCTGCTGATTGCCCTGTTTGGCTTTGTCGGGTCGTTTGCGCTGGCCAAATTCCTGTTGCGCGGTGAGGTGATCGAATGAGTTCCATCAGCGAGCTATCCCTGTGGATTGAGGTTCCAGTGGCGGTGCTGCTGGTGCTGAGCAGTCTGTTCGCCTTGTGCGGGGCAATCGGCCTGTTGCGGCTCAAAGACTTTTTCCAGCGCATGCACCCGCCTGCACTGGCCTCCACCCTCGGCGCCTGGGGCGTGGCATTGGCCTCGATCCTGTATTTTTCGGCGCTTAAATCCACCCCTGTTTTACACGCCTGGCTGATACCAATCCTGCTGTCCATCACCGTACCCGTGACCACCTTGCTGCTGGCGCGCACGTCATTGTTCCGCAAGCGCATGGCGGGTGAAGACGTTCCGGCAGAGGTCAGCAGTAAAGGCGGCAGTTGACGCAATCCCCCAACGGCTGACTGCTCCGACGGTCAGCCCGCCGGTAGCAGCCTCGCGTTATCCGCCGGCGCCGGGTCTACATCAAGCCCAACCATTTCCAGTACGTTGCGCCAAAGCCCAACATCAAGACATACCCCACCACGGTGACAATCAGTCCGACTTTGGCGAACTGCTTGGCGGTGAAGGTCTGCGTGCCCAGACACACCATGTTTTGCGGCGCATTGATCGGCAGAATGAACCCGTAACTGACCACAAAACCCAGCAACATGGTCATGCCCAAACGGTTGAACTCACCGGGCAAGGTTTGCAGCACGGCAATCAGGATCGGCAGTAATGCCGAGGTCAATGCCGTGGCACTGGCGAACCCCAAGTGAATCAAAATCAGGAACGCCCCCAGAATCGCAAAAATCCCCAGCGGCCCGAGCTGATCCAGCCCGGTATGCTGCACCACCTGCCCCCCCAGCCATTGACCGGCCTGAGTGGTGAGCAACGCCGTCCCCAAACTGATGCCGACCCCGAAAACAATCACCGTGCCCCACGGGATGCGCGACTGCACATCCTTCCAGGTCATCACCCCATAGCGCGGCAACAGCAGAAAGACCAATCCGGCGTAGGTGGTCGAGGTGGTGTCAAAACTGTGCAGCTTGCCCTCGGTGGCCCACGCCAGCAGCAAGGCGACAGAGACGGCCATCAGACGTTTCTGCGGCGCGGTCATCGGCCCCAGCGCGATCAGCGACTGCTCCACGGCTTCCTTGCCACCCGGAATGCTGTCGCTTTCTGGCGGCAACATCTTGAGCACCACAAACAGCAACACCGCCGACATGATGATCGCCCAAGGCGCACCGGCAATCAGCCAGTCGATCCAACTCACCCGTGCGCCCAGCATTTTGTCCATGAACCCGACCGTCAGCAGGTTTTGCGCCGCCGCCGTTTGAATGCCCACGTTCCAGATGCTGGTGCCCTGCGCCACCACGATCATGATCCCGGCCGCAATGTTGGAGCGCTTATCGACACCAAACGCCAGAATCACCCCCATCATGATCGGCACCACACACGCGCTGCGCGCCGTAGCGCTGGGCACTACGAGGCTCAGTAAAATGGTCACGGCAATCGCCCCAAGCAAAATTCGCCGGGTACTGGTGCCGATTTTTGACAGGGTTACCAACGCAATGCGTCGGTCCAGCCCGGTGTGGGTCATCGCCGCGGCAATAAATAACGCCCCGGCCACCAGGGCCAGGGCGGCATTGGAAAACCCGGTCAGGGCCATGGTGATCCCGGCCGATGTCCCGTAGAGGCGCGACGGGTCGTCCAGCATCGGCGCCATACCGATCAAAAACGCCATCAGCGACGTGATCATGATGGCGCTGGCTTCGTACGACACCGCCTCGGTGATCCAGACCACCACCGCGAAGGCCAGGATGGCCAGCATGCGGTGCCCGGCGACCGGCAGGTCAGGCGGTAATGGCAACAGCAAAATCCCGACCATGACCAGGACAGCAATCACCAGACCCAAGGGCAGTTTCAATTTTGCCGGGGTCGGCTCCGGGGTGGTTGCAGGCGCATTCATGGCCATCTCCTTATGCATAAAATCGCCTGCAGCATAGGTCAGGAATGCAAATCGGGCGTTGATGCCTGTCAGCTTCACGCCAGTCGGGACGGCGCCCGACGTCAAACAGGTTTAGTGGATTTTGTAGTGAAAGGTGTTTCGCACGCCCGCCACGCTGACGGCCTGACCGTCCACCATGCGCGGCTTATAACGGAAGGTCGCCGCAGCGAGTAGCGAAGGACGAATAAACATCGGGTGGCAATTGCCCACCACTTTCGGGTTCTCGACCTTGCCTTCAGGCGTCACCGAATACTCCACCGTGCAATCCCCTTCGATGCCTTTATCCAACGCCCGCTGCGGGTAATCCGGCGCGTCCTTGCTGATGGGTAAATATTGGCGCACGTCGGCAGCCGCTGCCTGCTGTTGCGCACGCCGGGCGTTATCTGCTGCAACCCGCGCCTGATCGGCCAGCGCCTGCTGACGCTCCGCCTGCGCCTGTTGCTCGCGTAGCCGGGCTTGCTGCTCTTCAAGCTGACGGGCTTCAAGTGCCTGCTTTTGCTCAGCGACCCGTTTGCGCGCCAAAGCAGCCTGTTCAAGTTTGCGCGCCTGAATCTGCGGGTCGATCGGCGCAGGTTTGACCTCGGGTTTAGCCTCGACCACCGGCGCCGGTACCGCCACGGGCAAGGGATCCGGCGCTGGCGCGGCCACCGGTTCGGCAGGCAGGGTAATCAAGCGGGTCTTGAGTACAGCGGGCGCGCTCACCGGCGGCTGTTGCAGCGTCCAGCCGACCACCAGCAGCGCCACCACTGCCCCGTGCAACGCAACCGTGACGACCCACGCCTGTGCGTTACGCCACAGTCGCCCCCAAGGCATGTGCCGGGCCGGCGTGACCGCGCACCCCATGACTGCGGCGCTCATTGCGGCGCCTCGGTCACCAGCCCCAGGTTGCTCACGCCGCCCTGCTGCAAGGCAGCCATCGCCTTGACCACACTGCCGTAACCGGCGTCGTTGTCGGCCCGGATATACACCTGCGTGTCGCCGTTTTGCGCCACCACCTGACCGATCTTGGCCTGCAACTCCTCAAGGTTGACGGCGCTGTCCGTCTGGTTTTTGGTGTCCAGTTCACGGCCCAGGTTCCAGTAGTAACCGCCGTCGGCCTTCACCGATAACGTCAGGATCGTCTGCTGTTTGTCATTGACCAGCGCCTCACTGGCCACCTTCGGCAATTCGATTTTTACCCCCTGGGTCAGCATCGGCGCGGTCACCATGAAGATCACCAGCAATACCAGCATCACGTCGATATACGGCACGACGTTCATTTCGGCCTTGGGCCCGTGTTTACGCTGTGGTCGAGCGAGCATGATCAAACTCCCTGTCAGGCAACCGCCGCCATGTTTCGCGCGCCTGCATGCAGACCCCGGTACAGGCGCATTTGCACTTCATTGCCGAGGCTGTAATAGCGGGTGAGCAACGTCTGGCCCCTGGACGAAAAACGGTTGTAGGCAATCACCGCCGGAATCGCCGCAAACAAACCGATCGCGGTGGCAATCAAGGCCTCGGCAATCCCCGGGGCCACCGTGGACAACGTGGCCTGCTGCACCTGAGACAAACCGATGAACGAATTCATGATCCCCCACACGGTGCCAAACAGGCCGATGTATGGGCTGACCGAGCCCACCGTCGCCAGAAACTGCAAACCCTTTTCAAGGCGCACTTCCTGCTCGGTAATCGCTACGTATAACGCGCGTTCGACCCCCTGCATCACCCCGTCAGGATCAATCCCCGGCTGCTGCTTCAGCTGTGCGTACTCGCTGTAGGCCGCTGCGAATACCTGCTCGGCACCGGCATCGTCGTGGTGATTGTCGCGGCTCTCGCGATACAGCGCGTTCAGCTCGCCCTGACTGCGCAAGCGCTCAGCGAAGGCGTCCATGTCCCGTTCACTGCGGCGCAAAATGGCACTGCGGCGCACGATCAAAAACCAGCTCAGCACAGAGGCCAGAAACAACACCAGCATGACCCCTTTCACCAACAGACTCGCGTCGCTGATCAAACCCCAAATCGTCATATGTTCCATGGTTGCTTGCATACCTGACTCCTTGCTCAAGACGGCGCCGCTCAGCGGGAGTGGCGCACGGATTAAATTCAAAACCCCAGCGGTGACCGGTTGATGACAACCGGCTCAAGGCAATTTCAGGGTCTTGGCCACTTCGGCCCACGGGATGTACTTGTAGTTCTGGCTTTGCTCCGGCATGCGCTTGCGGCCGTCCTGCACCACCAGCATGCCTTGGGCAAACGGGCCGCCGAGGTTGGCCGAGGTCACGTCCAGACCGTCCGTTTCCGACGTTCCGTCAATCCCGGCGTCAGCGTTGACCCCGACACGAAAAGCGCCGCGCACGGCATACGGTGGTGCGGCATCCAGCACGACGTAGCTGTCATTGCCCTGGCTGGAAATCACCAGATAGGACTGTTTGGCGGTCTGATACAGCGCCAGCCCTTCGATGTCGTCCTGCACCTGATCGCCAACGCCGATCACACGGGTCAGCGTGACCGGCTGATCGGGGCGCGCATCCACCGCCCACACCGCCACATCTTCTTCGCCCACGAACAACCGTTGCTGCCGGTCGTCCGCTACACAGCCTTCCGGTTGGGTCTGAACCTTGAACTGACGCACCAGCTCACCATGCACTTGATCGCCCCTGGCGCTCAGGCGGTGCTGGACGAACGTGCCGTCTTTGTCGTTGGCGAAGCTGTAGAGTTCGCCCCCCGGCGCTTTGAACAGGCAGAACCCGTAGATGTCCTTTACCGGTGTCGGCACTTCACCCACTGCGCGCACCTCACCCGTGGCAGGGTCGATGCTGAACACACTGAGGCTGTTGTGGTCACGGTTGGTGGCCACTGCCAGGTCCACGGTGCGTTCGCCCAACGTGAATCCGGGGCGCACATCGACATTGTTCAGGCGCCCCACTTCAAGGTGTTGCAGCCGCTTGCCTTGCAGGTCGTACACCTCAAGGCCATTCTTTTTATTGGTGCCCAAGACCCGGCTCAGGGCCGGATTTTGCGGGTTAACCCAGATGGCCGGGTCATCCGCTGCATCGCCCTGACTGACCACCGGTTCGGTTTGCACCACGGGTTTGATCACCGGCAATGGCGCAGGGGCACGGGCCGGGGTCGGCTGCCAGTTCAACAGCCCCTGGAACACCTGTTGGTTGCTGTCATCCTGCACCAGCACCTGCAACCCTTGAGGCGTCTGGCGCACCGCCAGGTGTTCCGGCTCTTTGAACGTGTCCAGCGCCAATCGGGCCACTGGCGACCAACCGTTACCGTGCTGCTGGTAGAGGTGCAGGTGCGCCGCTTTCGGGTCCAGGCCGAGCATCCCGCCCGGTACCAGCGCCATGGCCCCGGCGGCCTTTTTCACCTCACCAAAGGGCTCGATCAGCGCCACGGGCACCCGCGAGGCATCGGCCTCGGCGTGGGCCGGGTACACCCACCAGCCGACCTTTTCTTCATTCACGAACAACTGTTGCCCGGCATCGTCAACCTGACAGAACTCGGCATTCGGCGGTAACGGCAGGCTGCGCACCAGACGTGGCTCGGCCAGTCGTTTGCGGTCAGCCGCCACCAGCCATTGTTCGCCCTTGCCCTCTTCACCCACGGTGAACAGATAGACATTGCTCGCCTCGTCGCGGTACAGGCACACGCCGTTGACTGCGTAATCACGGGGCGGCAAGTAGACCGGTGCCTGCCACTCATGGCTGCGCGGGTCGAGGCTGAACAGGGCCACTTGCTGCTTTTTCTCGTCATGGCTGGCAACCAGCACCTGATCGCCCATCGGACGGCTGTCCAGCGACGCGAAAGCGCCCGCTACGTGGCTCAGGGTTTTGCCCTCTGCGTCGAGCAGCAACACCCCGTCACGCTTGCTCACGGCCAGCCGCTGGTGATCGGGGGCAAAGCCCAGTGCCTGCACGTTGCCCGTCCCCCAGGCCTGCAAAGTCGGCGCTGCGATGTCAGGTGCGGCCTGCGCCGTGGCTGCGCTGAGGCAGGCCAAGATCGGCAACAGACACGGTTTACGGATAAAACGCATGATGGGAAATTCCTTCTACTGGCCCGCTCGGGCCGCCTTTAAAAATGGGTGAACGTCAGGCCCAGCGAATAGGTCGGTCCGTACTCTTCGTACTGGTTGTTGTAACGACGGTGGCCGCTGTAGACGAAGTAAGGCTGGTCCGTGAGGTTCTGCGCCTCGAAGCTGACTTGCAGGTTTTTGGTCAGCGAGTAACGGGCGCTGAAATCGACAAAGGTTTGCGCATCGACATGCAGGTCGTGGGCTTTGTCACTGATCCCCGCCAGCTCATAGAGGTACTGCGATTTGTAGTTGGCAGAGAGGCGCAAGCTCAGTGTGTCGTCCTCCCAGCCGAGCATCAGGTTGCCCACGGTGTCGGACTGGTTGGGCAGGTCGATGTCGCGCTTGCGGTTTCGCCCCGTGGCCTGATCGAACCCTTCAATGCTCGCGCTGGAACGGCTGAAGGTGGTGTTGGCGCCGAGCAACAGGCCATTCCACGGTGCGGGCAGCCAGTCAAACTTCTGCGAATAGGCCAGCTCCAGCCCGTACAGCTTGGCGCTGTCGCCGTTGGCGTAGGTATGCGCCTCGGTGAAATCGACCCATTCGCCACTGCCCGCCAGGTCGTTGTTGTAGACAAAGTTCTTGATGTCTTTATAGAAGAGGAACGCCGACACCGTGCCCGCCTGCCCCATGTAATGCTCAATGCCCAAGTCGAAGTTGCTCGATTCCAGCGGCTTGAGGTTGGGGTTGCCGAAACTGGCCTCGTCATCGTCAATCACAAAACCCGGCGCTAACTGGCCGAAGGTCGGGCGCACCACGGCGTTGGTCCACGCCGCCCGCAGCTGGGTGTTTTTGTCCAACTGATAGCGTGCGTGCAGCCCCGGCAGCCAGTGGTGGTAATCGCGTTGAGTGTCTTGTGCTTCAAAGGCGCCATCACGCACACCTGTGCCTTTGGCCTCGAATTCAGTGCCCTCGTAGCGCATGCCGGCGATAAAACGCCAATCGTCGATATCGACGGTGTTCATCACGTACGCAGCATTGATGTCTTCGCGCATTTTGAAATCGTTGGCCCGCGACTCCTGTTCATCGTAGTAATCGCCGGGGTTGAGGCCACCGATCAGGTCTTTGATCGCACCACCGCTGATGCCGGGGCCGAACTGGCCCAACTGATAGTGCACATTGCCTTTGTCGAACGAGGTCATGTTCAACTGCGCATCGTTAAAACCGGCGTCATCGAAATCCTTGTAGACCCAGGCATTGAGGTCATTGTCCTTGTTGCGACGGCTGACCTTGCCGCCGAATTTGACCTGCGAGGCATAGCCCTCAACGTCGTAGTCACGGGCCAGGTCCAGGCGAAGGTTTTTCTCGGTGTCGCGGGTGTCCTGCTCTTCCCAGTCCACTTTGTCGAGGGTGAAGTTGGACGGGTCATAAAAGCCCGCGCCAATGATCGGCCGGGGCTTTTCAGTAATGATCGGCCGGGGCTTTTCAGTGTCGTAAAAACCGCTGTTGGGGAAGCTGGAATTGCCTTTGAACGTGGCCCCCGCGATGTGCCCCGGGCTGTCTTCGCTGGAGGTGCTGTAACCCGCCTGCCCGCTGAGGGTCCATAAGCCCAGCATGCGTTCACCACCGAACACATACGACTGGATTTCCTGGGTCTCTTCGCGCTGCTTGAGCTTGCGCTTGGCTTTGGCCTTGCCCAACTCACCTGCCGCCTGTGGCTTGTCGAATTCGAGGCTGGTGGAGTTGCGGGTTTCGCTGTCCTTGAAGCGGCTGTACAGCGTGCGCAGGTACAGTTGAGTCGCGTCATCGGGCTTGTAGTCGAAATTCAGCCCGCCGCCGGTGCGTTCACGGCTGATGTCGTACACGCGTTGCTCGAAACTGTTGAGCCGGGCGCCGTCATTGAAATCCCACGCGCCGCCGGTTTCGACGTTATCGGAGCCGAAGTCACGTTTGTTCCAGCTCAGGGCAGCGGCCACACCGAAGTTGTCGATACCGTCACCCAGGCTGAAACGATCACTGATCGCACCTGAAAACTTGGGGCTGGTCTGGTGGGTGTTCTGGTTGTAACCGGCCTCACTGGTGCCGGTGTAAAACAGCCCTTTGTGGTCGAACGCCGACAGGCTTTGCACGTCCACGGTGCCGCCCAGCGAGTTGGCATCCATGTCCGGGGTCAGTGTTTTGATTACCGACAGGGATTGCACCAGCTCGGAAGGCAACACATCCAGCGCCACAGCCCGGCGCGCGCTTTCCGGCGAAGGCACCAGCGTGCCGTTGATGGTGACGCTATTGAGGTCCGGCCCCAGGCCGCGCACGCTGACAAACCGGCCTTCCCCCTGATCGCGCTCGACACTGATGCCCGGCAGGCGCTGCACGGCTTCGGCAACGTTGGCGTCGGGCAACTGCGCCACGCCATCGGCGTGCACTACGCTCTCGATGTTGTCGGAGTTACGTTGTTCCTTGAGCGCCTGATCGATGCTCGCCGCCTGCCCGACCACCTCCACATGCTCGGTGGCGCCTGTGGCCGCCGCATCGGCGGCGCTCAGGCGTTCACTGGCAATCGCGATGGCCAAGGCGCTCACTGTAAACCCGACCCACTGTGCCTTACTGCGACACTTGTACATGCTTGTGCTCCCCCAGCGTCCCGTGACCGGCCGGGCAAGTGGCCCGGCAATTGGTAGCGAAAACTAGGCAGCGCGGATGACAGTGCTGTGACAGCAAGTGGCGCGAGCCCCCGGAATCAGCGGGTTTGGACCCAGATGAAGGGCGAAATGAGCTGATTTGACCTCACGCGGTGCGCAATGGCTGTTCACGCACGCCACCGCGATCAGAGCCAAGCCCCCGTGCCGACTCCGCCCGGTGAATGGCGCCTCAAGTGTTCAACTCGGCAGGCCCTGCACACGCTGTTGTTTACAGAAATTTCTTGCAACAGCTCTGAGCTGATTCGACCCGGCGCGCCCGTCACACGGTTGTCACATGGCTCTGTTCTGCTGACCGGCAATACGTTTTGGTAGAACTTTCATGAGCGGGTTAAACGTGCTGACACATCATCGCTGGAAGCTCGCCCTGCTGGTACTCGGGGCCAATATCGGCCTGCTGCTGAATCTGGCCTTCGGCAGCGTAAAACCGGTCAGTGAGTGGCAGTGGCTGGACATTCTGGGCGAAGGCGGCACCGCGCTGTTTATGCTGTTCTGGCTGGGACTGGTGCTCAAAAGCCGACCTGCCGGGCGCGTCACCAACTACTTGGCCAGCGGTTTATGCTTCATGTTTTTCTCGTGGTGGATCGATGTGCTCGACGAATTCATCCGCTTGCCCAAGCACATCGGCTGGGACCACTGGCTGGAGTCGGCACCGATGCCGGTGGGCATGATCTTGCTGACCATCGGCCTGTTCCACTGGCACCGCGAACAATTGGCCATCAGCCAGCAAATGGAGAAGCGCGAGCGGGTATTTCGGGAGCACCGCCTGTTTGACAAGTTGACGCCGCTGGGGGGCGCCGATTACCTCAAGCGTCAGGTCAGCGATTGCCTGAGCCACAGCCTTGAGCATCAGCAACCGTTGTCGCTGCTGGCGCTCGACCTCGATCATTTCGCGTCGATCAATCAGCAATACGGGCACCCAGAAGGCGATGCCGTGTTGCAAGCCATCAGCCAGTTGTTGTTGCTCAACCTGCGCCGCCACGACCTGCTGTGCCGTCTGGCCGGGGATCGCTTTGTGATGGTGTTGCCCAATACCGGCGAACGTCAGGCGCGCCTGCTGGCACAGGAAATGGAACAGGCGGTGCAAAGCCTGGCGCATAAAACCCGTCTCCAGGGCGAACGGGTTTACCTGTGCGCGAGCACCGCAGTGGTGATGGCGGTCGACGAAACCCCTGACGCCCTGCTCAAACGCCTGAACCTGGCACTGGCCCGCGCCAAGCCGCCCCGGATCCAGCGCGCATGAGCCGGCCCGGCGGGTGGTACGAGGCCGACACGCGCTTCATACCCGGGCATTATCAGCCCGCGACGCTAATCGATCTGGCGCTGTCGCGGGACATCGACAGCCATCGCCTGTTACGCGGCACCGGGCTGTTTTACGAAGACATTCTGGCGGGCACGACCTGCGTCAGCCCGCAGCAGTTTTTCAGCCTGATCGGCAATGCCCGCCGTCTGCTGGACGCCGATGACAGCAGCTTTCTGTTCGGCCAGCGCTTGTTGCCGGGGCATTACGGCCCCGCCAGCCACGCCCTGCAACAGGCGCCCAACCTGCATCAGGCGCTGGAAACCGTGATCCACCATCGCGCCCTGCTCAGCCCGCTGCTGACGCCGCGCCTGGTGCTCGATGACCATTACGCCTATGTGTATTGGCTCGACAGCAGCGGCGCCCAGGAGCACGCGCGCTTTGTACTGGAAGCCAGCATGACTGCCCTGCTGGCCATGAGTCGGTGGCTCAGTGGCGAACGGCTGCCGTGGGAATGCCGGTTCAGCCATGCCGAACCCCGCTATGTGGAGCAGTACTGGGTGCACCTGGGCGAAAACAGCCAGTTTGGCTGCCAGCTGGACATGATGCGCATCCCCCGGGAGTGCCTTACCCGGCCATGGCCCAAAGCCTCAGCGATTGCGCGGCAAGTGGCGTTGCAACACGCCCAGCGCGAACTCGACAGCCTGGGGTTCAGTGCCAGTCTGCTTGACCGTGTGTACGTGTATTTGCGTCACAACGCGCACCACGCGCCGAGCCTGGAACTCACCGCCCAAACCCTGGGCATGAGCCAGGCCACCCTCAAGCGCAAACTGAGTAAACACGGCACACACTTTCAGGCGCAGCAGGATCAGGCGCGTAAACACATGGCGCTGTACCTGTATCAGATCAAAGGGATGAGCAACGAAGACGTCGCGCGCTACCTCAATTTCAGCGATCCGGCCAACTTCCGGCGCTCGCTCAAGCGCTGGACCGGCTGTACGCCCAATCTGATTCGGCAGTTGTTTTCCTAGCCGTCAAGCCCTCTTCGTGGCCACGTACTGCGCCAGCGCTGTCCACCGCTCACCCACACACGAGGCCACGAAGAAGGCGAACACCTGATGCGGAGTTACTGGGCCAATGCCCGCAACTTGGCCAGTTCGTCGATCGCCAGCGGTATCCCGTGCTCCAGCGATTGGGCGCGCGTCTTGAACCGACGATCCCCCGGCAGCCGTTCCAGGCCTACCGCGTGCATCTGGCGCACCAGCTCAGCGCTGCGCCCGGCAAAGCTGTTGCCTCCGGATTTGCTCGGATCAATCACGATCAGTAGCTGGCCGGTCCACGGCGTTTGCGCGCCGGGGTGTTTGGACCAGTCAAACTCGAACGAGAAATTGCCGCCGGTCAAGGCCGCCGCGAGCAACTCCACCATCATCGACAGCGCCGAGCCTTTGTGCCCGCCAAACGGCAATAAAGCCCCGCCGTCGAGAATCGCTTTCGGGTCCTGGGTCGGCTCACCCCGACGGTCAACGCCCATGCCCGCTGGCAGTTCATGACCTTTACGCGCGGCAATTTGCACATCGCCATGGGCAATGGCGCTGGTGGCCAGATCGAACACAATCGGGTGGTCATCGGCACGCGGCGCAGCGAAGGCAATCGGGTTGGTGCCAAACAAGGGCTTTTGGGCGCCGTGGGGCACCACGCACGTCATGCTGTTGACCACGCTCAACGCCACCAGCCCCTCTTCAGCGAAGGGTTCAACGTCGGGCCAGAGCGCTGCAAAGTGGTGCGAATTGCGAATGGCCAGCACCGCAATCCCGGCGCTGCGGGCTTTTTCGACCAGCAGCCCGCGAGCGGCCGCCAACGCCGGTTGAGCGAAGCCATTGGCCGCATCCACCCGAATAAAACCCGACGCCACATCTTCAACTTGAGGGCTCGCCTGGCCATCAACCCAACGGCTGGCCAGTGAGGACAAATAGCCGGGAATGCGGAACACCCCATGACTGTAGGAACCGTCGCGCTGGGCTCGCGCGCAGTTATCCGCCAGTACCCTGGCCACGGTGTGCGAGGTGCCGTGGCGTTCAAAAATCTGTTGCAGCAAGGTGGTCAGTTGCTCCAGAGACAGCGATTCAACGGCCTGTACGCTAGCGTCGGATTCAGACATGCGGTGCGCTCCAATCGAGTTGTTATTGTTGTGGGCAACTATCCGGCGATGACAGATATCTGTCAATTGTTGACTTAATGACAGAAAACATTCACTTTCTGCAACGCGCTGAAATAAAAACAGGAACAACAGCCGTGAGTCAGTCGATCAAACAACGCCTGGAAAGCAGCCTGTCAACCGCCGCCCCGTCGGGTCGGGCGATTGCCAGTTACATGCTGGCCAACCTCTACGAGCTGCCTTTTCAAACGGCCGCCGACATTGCCAGCAAGCTGGGCGTCAGCGAGTCGAGTGTCGGGCGTTTTTGCCGGGCGCTGGGTTACAGCCATTTCAAAGAACTGAAAAACGACCTGAAAGACGACCTGGGTGATGGTCCCTGGCTGGTCGGTGATCGCCTGCAAGAATTCCGCCAACAATCGAGCCAAAGCCCGCAGGCGCTGCCGCGCAGTTTTGAGCTGGAAGTCGGGGCACTGGTCAAGGTCTACGAGTACAGCCTGACCCCCGAGTGGCAGATCGTCAGCCAGCGCCTGGCCACACGCCGCAAAGTCTTTGTCGCCGGTTTTCAGACCGAGCGCGGCATCGCGGCCTCGATGGTGCATTTGCTGCAATACATCCGCGACGGCGTGCACCTGGTGGACGGTGCGGCCGGGCATTACGCCGATGTCCTGTTATGCCCCAACCATGACTGCGCACTGGTGGTGTTCGAAGCGCGGCGTTATTCGCGCCACGCCCAGCACCTGTGCCGCAAGGCCCGCGAAGCCGGTATCCCGGTGACGCTGGTCACAGACACCTTCTGCGATTGGGCCGACCAGTACGCCGATGAAGTGTTTCGCGTACCGACCGAATTCAATCTGTTCTGGGAATCCACGGCGGCCATGCTGTCGCTGGTGCACCTGTTGGTCAATGAAGTCTGCAAACAACTGGGACCGGACGTAGAAAAACGTCTTGAGGCAACCGCGGCCTTGCACAACGAGTTCGTGGGCTACACCTCCTCACCCGGCACAAAACAATAAAACGAGGTGCTAGATGAAAAACGTCATTCGCTTTGCAAGTGCATGTGCAATGGTTGTAGCCGTAGCGTCCAACGCTCAGGCCGACAAACTGACAATCGCCACGGAAGGCGCCTACCCTCCGTTTAACTACGTGGACTCGGACAACAAGCTGCATGGCTTTGACGTCGACATCACGATGGCCGTGTGCGAACGCATGAAAGCCGACTGCACCCTGGTGGCGCAGGATTGGGACGGCATTATCGCCGGCCTGATGGCCAAAAAATACGACGCGATTGTGGCCTCGATGATCGTCAACGATGAGCGCAAGCAGAAAATCGCGTTCACCAATCATTACTACCGCACCCCGCTGTCGATTGCCGTGCCCAAAGACTCGGACATCACCGATGCGCAAAGTGACTTCAGCGGCAAAACTGTCGGCGCGCAAAGCGCTGCCACCCAAAGCATCTATGCCGAAGAGCACTACAAAAAGGCTGACCTGAAGCTGTACCCAACCCTCGACGAAGCCAACAGTGAACTGGCCAATGAGCGGGTCGATGTGGTGATTGCCGACAAATTCCCATTGCTCGAATGGGTCAATAAAACCGGCAAGGACTGCTGCAAGATCATTGGTGACGTGAACGGTACGCTGGCCGACGCCGCAATCGCGGTGCGTCAAGAAGACAACGACTTGCGCGAGCGCTTCAACAAGGCTCTGGACGAGATCGTGGCTGACGGCACCTACAAAAAGATCTCCAGCAAGTACTTCGACTTCGACATTTATTAACCTGCCCGCCCTCGGTTGAGGGCAGCCTGCCTGACGCCTTGCCCTGCGCACCCGGTGTGCGCAGCGGCTGAATATCGGCCCGATTTTGTCCGGGGATTCGAGCATGCTCGATCAACTTTCATTGCTTTCCTTCGCCAGTGGCGGCTGGGGCTCGGCGCTGCTTGCCGGGTCGCTGGTCACCATCGCCCTGGCCCTGAGCTGCCTGCCCATCGGTTTGCCATTGGGGCTGCTCGTGGCGGTGGCCGCACGTTCCAAAAATCGCTGGATGCGTGCTTGGGCGACGACGTTTTCCACTGTGTTTCGCGGCCTGCCGGAACTGCTCACGCTGCTGATTATTTATTACGGCTGCCAGATCGCGGCGCAAAAAATCCTGGGCCTGATGGGCTACGACACACCCTTCACGATCAACACCTTCGTGGCGGCAATGATTGCCTTCAGCCTGGTGTTTGCCGCGTTCTCCAGCGAAATCTGGCTGGGCGCGTTTAAAACCATTCCCAAAGGTCAGTTTGAAGCCGCCTCGGCGCTGGGCCTTTCGCCGTTCACCACGTTCCGCAAAGTGGTGCTGCCGCAACTGGCGCGCATTGCCCTGCCTGGCCTCTCCAATAACTGGCTGTCACTGCTCAAAGACACCTCGCTGGTGTCGACCATTGCCTTGGTCGACTTGATGCGTCAGACCAACCTGGCGGTGAGCGTGACCAAAGAACCGATGCTGTTCTACAGCGTGGCGTGTTTCATCTACCTGTTCTTCTCAGCGATTTCCGGCCGCCTGTTTGCCTACCTGGAGCGCCATTTCAATCGTCATCAGCGGAGCGTGCAGCCATGAGCCTGACGGACCTGCAAAACCTGTTGCTCAGCCCCGACTTGCTGGACCGCTACGGCCCGCGCTTCATTGACGGCCTGTGGGTGACCTGCAAACTGGTGGGCATCTCCTTCACCCTCGGCGCCCTGCTCGGCTTGCTGATCGCCCTGGGGCGCCTGTCGAGCAGCCGCTTTTTGCGCAGCTTTACCGGCGCCTATGTGTATTTCTTCCGGGGTTCACCGCTCCTGGCGCAGCTATTTTTGCTGTACTACGGCCTTGGCTCGTTCAAAAGCCTGTGGCAAGACGTCGGCCTCTGGTGGTTCTTCCGTGACGCCTGGCTGTGCACCCTGTTGGCGTTCACGCTCAATACCGCGGCGTACCAGGCCGAAATTTTGCGCGGCGCCATTTTGTCCGTGGCCCAGGGCCAGCGTGAAGCCTGCAAGGCCTTGAACCTGTCGCGCTGGACCACCTTTCGCAAAATCGTATTGCCGCAATCGCTGTTGGTGGCCATCGGCCCGCTGGGCAACGAACTGATCCTGATGATCAAGGCCAGCGCCATTGCCTCGCTCGTCACCATCTATGACCTGATGGGCGTGACCAAAATGGTGTTCTCGCGCAGCTTCGACTTCCAGGTCTACCTGTGGGCCGCCGTGCTGTACCTGGTGATCGTGGAGGTGGTGCGCCGCAGCCTGAAACTGATTGAAGGCCGACTCAGCCGTCATTTGCAGTAAGCCCATTGTCCGGGCTGCGAACACGGCCCCCGTTTCAAGGATTTGTTTATGCATTGCGACACCATTGTTCTGGGAGCCGGCATCGTCGGCGTCAGTACCGCGCTGCAACTCCAGGCCCGAGGGCGCAACGTGGTGTTGCTGGACCGGGCCCAACCCGGCAGCGGAACCAGCCACGGCAATGCCGGGCTGATCGAGCGTGCCAGCGTGATCCCCTACTCCTTCCCGCGCGAAATCTCACGTTTGCTGCGCTATGGCCTGAATCAGCAATCCGACGTGCGCTACAGCCTCAAGCACCTGCCCAAGGCGGGGCCGTGGCTGATGCAGTATTGGCGCCAATCCGGGGCCAAAGGCTTGGCCAAGGCCACCCGCGCCATGTTGCCGTTGATTGAACGCTGCGTCACTGAACACGATGCGCTGGCGGGGCCGGCAGGTATGACCGGCCTGATCAGCGAAAGCGGCTGGGTGGAGGTGTACCGCACCCGCGAGGACTTCGACAAAGCGCAGCGCGATGCCGCCGCCTTACAAGCGTACACACTCAACTACCGCGTACTCGGGCAGGCCCAGGTGCACGCACTGGAACCCGGCCTGCACGCTGATGTGATCGGCGGCATTCACTGGCTCGACCCCAAAACCGTCAGCGATCCGGGCGGCCTGACCCGTGGCTACGCCGAACTGTTCATCAAGCGCGGCGGCACATTCGTCATCGGTGACGCCACCAGCCTGCGCCCGACGGCGGGCCAGTGGCAGGCAGACAGCCATAAGGGGTTGATCGTGGCCAACGAAGCCGTGATCGCCCTGGGACCACAAGCGCGGGACATCTTCGAACCGCTGGGCTACCGCATTCCGCTGGCCATCAAGCGCGGCTATCACATGCATTACGCCGCGAAAGACGGCCACACCATGCACCACCCGATTCTGGATTCGGTGGGCGGCTATGTGCTGGCGCCGATGGTGGGCGGAATACGCCTGACCACCGGCATCGAATTTGCCGACAGCGAAGACCCGATCAACGAGATCCAGCTGCGCCGTTGCGAAGCGCGCGCCCGCCACCTGTACCCGCTGGGCGAGCGGCTGGACCCCGAACCGTGGCTGGGCCGACGCCCCTGCCTGCCGGACATGTGCCCGGTAATCGGCCCGGCCAGCCGGCATAAAGGCCTGTGGTTCAACTTCGGTCATGCTCACCACGGCTTGACCCTGGGCCCGGTGAGCGGACGCTTGCTGGCCGAAATGATGACCGGTGAATACCCCTTCACCGACCCGACACCCTACAGCGCCGAGCGCTTTTACTGATTACTGGAGACACACAATGCATGCACAACCTGCTTACGTTCACACGCCCGTGTCTCCATCGTCGGACACCAGAAAGGTGGTCGTGGACATCGCTGGCCTGAACAAGTACTACAGCGCGTTTCATGTCCTAAAAGGCATCGACCTGACCGTGCGCGAAGGCGAACGCATCGTCCTGTGCGGCCCGTCCGGCTCAGGCAAATCCACCTTGATCCGCTGCATCAACCGCCTGGAAATCGCCGAAAAAGGCAGCATCCTGATCAACAACACCGACCTGTCCCAAGCCACCCGCGAAGCCGCCAGGGTCCGCAGTGAAATTGGCATGGTGTTCCAGCATTTCAACCTGTTCCCGCACATGAGCGTCCTCGACAACTGCATCTTGGCGCCCATGTCGGTACGCGGCCTGTCGCGTAAAAAAGCGGTTGAACTGGCGCAGCACTTCCTCAACAAAGTCGGTATTGCCAGCCAGGCCGACAAATACCCCAGCCAACTGTCAGGCGGACAGCAGCAGCGCGTCGCCATTGCCCGCGCCCTGTGCATGGAACCCAAAATCATGCTGTTTGACGAACCGACGTCTGCGCTGGACCCGGAAATGGTCAGCGAAGTGCTCGACGTCATGGTCAACCTGGCGGGCAGCGGCATGACCATGCTCTGCGTGACCCACGAAATGGGGTTTGCGCGGCAAGTGGCCGAACGCGTGTTGTTCCTCGATGGCGGCATGATCATCGAAGACTCGCCGCCCAACGACTTCTTCAACGCACCCAAAAGCCCGCGAGCCAAGGCGTTCCTTGCGCAAATCGTGCATTGATTTGACGCTGTTGCTGTTGCTTAAAGCAATCTCACTGCTGCTACCTAAACGGTGCAAACGATACAAAAGCCCCCTCACAGCAGGCTGAACGCAGGTGCTGTTGCGGGGGTGGGTCGGCAGGAGCCGAGCCAGCCGTGCTGGGCCATGGAAGGCCCGTCACGGCTGTAGGCTGCCCGCGCAACGCGCCTGTGCGCGCAGCCTGTCAAGTTTCATGTTGCAAAGCGGATTAATACCCCACGTGCTGGTAAGGTGTGCGCCGACTTTTCGCCGCTTGCCGCCCCTTGCGCAGACGGCTGCATTACCGTTTTTTGATGTGAGGCACCCCCACCATGCCCAAGCCGATCCCCCTCAAAGATCACGACACCGAGAAACGGCTGGTCAATAAACGACTTATCGCGTGCGCTGCACTGGTACTGGCGATCAGTTGCACGCTGGTGGGCAGGCTGTATTTCCTGCAAGTCACCGAGTTCGACTACAACTCCACCGTCTCCGAAAACAACCGCGTGCATGTGTTGCCGATCCCGCCCGAACGCGGCTTTATTTATGACCGCAATGGCGTGTTGCTCGCCGATAACCAGCCCAGTTTTAACATGACCCTGACCCGCGAACGCGCGGGCGATGCCGCCAATGTGCTCGATTCGGTGATCAGCATCCTGCATTTGCCCGCCGAGGAACGCGCCGTATTTGCCAAAGCGATGAAACAGGCGCGCCACCCTTTCGAGCCGTCCACCCTGCTCTACGACTTGACCGAAGAACAGATCGCGCTGCTGGCCGTCAATCAGTACCGTTTGCCGGGTATCGACGTGGAAGCGCAGTTTGTCCGCCACTACCCGCAGGGCAATCATTTTGCGCATTCGGTAGGGTATGTCGGGCGTATCAATGAGAAAGAAACCAAGCAGCTGGACCCCACGCAATACCGGGGCACGCAGTCCATCGGCAAGACCGGTATCGAACGTTTTTACGAACCCGAACTGCACGGCAAGGTCGGCTTTGAAGAGGTCGAAACCAATGCTCAGGGCCGGGTCATGCGGGTGTTGCGCCACACCGATGCAGTACCGGGCAAGAACATCGTGCTCAGCCTCGACATCAAGTTGCAGGAAGCGGCCGAAGAGGCCCTCGGCGACCGCCGCGGCTCGATCATTGCCATCGACCCGAAAACCGGTGAAGTGCTGGCGATGGTCAGTAAACCGAGCTTCGACCCCAACCTGTTCGTGACCGGCATCAGTTCCAGGGATTATTCCGGTTTGCGCGATTCCATCGACAAACCGTTGTTCAACCGGGCACTGCGCGGCCTGTATGCGCCCGGCTCGACCATCAAGCCTGAAGTCGCCATCGCCGGACTCGACAGCGGCGTGATTTCTGCCTCGACGCGGGTCTTCGACCCCGGCTACTTCCAACTGCCGAACGTCGACCATAAATACCGTAACTGGAACCACAGCGGCGATGGCTGGGTGGACCTGAACGCCGCGATCATGCGGTCAAACGACACGTACTTCTATGATCTGGCGTCAAAGCTGGGCATTGACCGCCTGCACGACTACCTGTCGATGTTTGGTGTGGGCCAGAAAGTGTCGCTGGACATGTTCGAAGAATCGTCCGGTTTGATGCCTTCACGCGAATGGAAGCGCAGCACCCGGCGTCAGGCCTGGTACCCCGGCGAAACGGTGATTTTGGGCATCGGTCAGGGCTACATGCAGGTCACGCCCTTGCAACTGGCACAGGCCACTGCGCTGATCGCCAATAAAGGGGTTTGGAACCGCCCGCACCTGGCCCGCACCATCGACGGTGCCCCACCGGTGGATGAACACCCGATGCCCAACATC
The DNA here is from genome assembly GCF_015377145.2 of Pseudomonas lundensis. Classification (NCBI taxonomy): domain Bacteria; kingdom Pseudomonadati; phylum Pseudomonadota; class Gammaproteobacteria; order Pseudomonadales; family Pseudomonadaceae; genus Pseudomonas; species Pseudomonas lundensis. The sequence goes on along the minus strand of NZ_CP062158.2, from coordinate 2,274,308 downwards.
GTGCTGCATGACCCCAAAGAGTGGGAACAGGTCAACCATGCCATGCAACTGGTGATGCACGATGCCCGGGGGATCGCCCGGGCATCGGCAACCGGCGCGCAATACCGGATTGCCGGCAAGAGTGGTACGGCGCAAGTGGTGGCGATTAAACAAGGTGAGCGCTACAACCGCCTGAAAACCGCTGAACGCAATCGCGACAACGCCTTGTTTGTGGGGTTTGCCCCGGCTGAAGACCCGCAGATCGTGATCTCGGTGATGATCGAAAACGGCGAAGCGGGTGGACGCGTTGCCGGGCCGGTGGTGCGCAAGGTGATGGATGCGTGGCTGCTCGACAGCCAGGGTGGGCTGAAGCCGCAATATGCCAGCCCGCACATCAAACAGGGCAACCCGCCTGTGTAGTGACAGCCCGGATCGTGAGAAAGCCCCCTCATGGGGGGCTCGTCAACGCACCGCGCCGGATCAGAACACCACCGAACGCTGACAGACCGAGGTTGCTACGATTTTCCCGCGTTTAAGCACCATCAACCGCGCGGGCAGGTCGAGAATCACATCGCCCACCGACCGTGTATCCAGCAACACCACATCGGCAGCCTTACCCGGCGCCAAGCCATAATCCTTGAGCCCCAGCGCTTTCGCCGGATGGGTCGTGAGCATCGACAGTACCGTGGCCTGGTCATCCGCCCCGCCCAGGTGGCAGGCCGGAATTGCCAGCTGCGCGATGTTGAGCAAATCACCGGTGCCAAACGGGGTGAACGCGTTGCGAATATTGTTGGTGGCAAGGCAGACATTCACCCCGCCGTCACGCAGCGCCCGCACCGGCGTCAGTGTGCGACGTACGTTATGGTCGTCGCCGCGCGCGCCGAGGTGCAAGTCGGTGGCGGGCAGGCACATGACGCTGATGCCCGCCTCACGCATCAAGCCAATGATTGCCTGCTGTCTGTGCGGCGGCACAGCGCCCAGGCTGGTCAGGTGACCGACGCACACGCGCCCTTGATAGCCTGCTTCGAGGGTCTTGCGGGCCAGGTATTCAATGGTCATGTGCTCGGCGTTGTCGGCAAAGTCCTGATGGAAGTCGATGTCCTTGTCGTACTCCCGGGCCAGGTTGAACACATAGTCGATGTGTTCATGGGCCGAGTCATCGTTGTAGGGAATACCGCCCACGACATCGGCGCCTTTTTCCATGGCCTCAACCATCATGGCCTGCATGCCCGGCAGTTTCAGGATGCCTTCCTGCGGGAAAGCCACCACCTGGATGTCGATGACGTCTCGCAGCGTGTCACGCAGTTCCAGCACCACATCAAAGCCGGTGAAGCCTTGCACCGGGTCGAATTCAGCGTGGGCGCGGACGTGGGTGGTGCCGGCCTGCACCAAGGCCCGCAGTGCCTGAGTCGAACGCTCAAGGATGTCGTCGCGCGTCAACGTCGGTTTGAGTGCGGCGGTAACCGCTATCGCCTCTTTCAACGTGCCGGAGCGATTGGCCTTGCGGTGCATGATATTGGCTTTTTCCAAGTGCAGGTGCCCTTCGACAAACCCCGGGATCAACACGTTGCCATGGCCCTCGATTTCCTGCGTGGCGCGCACTGAAAGGGTCGGCGCAATCTCGATAATCTTGCCGTCGTTCACCGCTACGTCCATCAGCGGTTTGGCATCATCGATGCGTACATTGCGAAAGATTAAATCCATGACGTAGGCCCTCTGTGTTGCTGCCCGCAGACACCTCAGGGCAACGGTAGACATATAAATAACCGGGTGTTCAACCGTTGGAACAGCCGTTACCCATCACACGGTATTCCAGTATGTGTTTTTGGCCATTGGCGTCTTCATAGGTCATACGCACAGGCACGACGGCGCAGACATTGGCGATGTCAGTGGTGGAAATGACGTGGGCGATGTCCAGGTGCTGGCTGTAGCTGTAGTGCTCAACCGGTAGCGGCTCGTCGGCCATGGCCGCAGCGCTAAACACGCTGGCTATCAGTAGAAGTAACGCTTTCATGCTCAGAAGCTCTCTTCCAGATGGTCGGAAAAAGGGAACCCGGCAGCCTTATAGCGCCGGGTCCATGGGGCATTGATCAGAACGGTTTGGTCGGCAGGTACTTGCCATCCAGGGTAATGACCGCACGGGAGCCGCCGTCCGGGTCATCGACCTTCTTGACGTCCAGTTTGAAGTTGATGGCGCTGATGATGCCGTCGCCAAATTTTTCGTGAACCAGCGCCTTGAGCGTGGTGCCGTAGACCTGAATCATTTCGTAGAAACGGTAGATGGTCGGGTCGGTGGGAATGCCGTTACCGATACTGCCGCGCAGCGGAATGCTTTGCAGCACAAGGACAGCGTCTGCGTCGAGGCCCAGGGTGTCGGCCACCACTTGCGCGGCGTCGGCTGGCAGCGGGTGTTGACCGAGCAGCGCAGCGGTGACGAAGGCTTCATGCAGGCCGGTGCCTTCGGCGATTTGTGCAAACGACAAGTCTTTGCGGGCCTTGGCCAACAAGATGACGTCGGTCAGGGCATGGCGAGCGTTTTGGTTGATGTGGGACTGGATCATGGTGGGTTCTCCGTGGGTAAAAATCAGGGTTAGTGCGAAACAGCGCGAACCGTGGGGTTTTCGGCCAGTGGCACAAACGTGCCGGTGCCACGATCGAAGGCCTGGATGCAGCCGCTTTCGATGTCGTAGACCCAGCCATGCAACGTCACGCGCTGTTCTTCGAGTGCGAGGCGTACTGAAGGATGTGTCTGGATATTGGCTAACTGGGCGATGACGTTTTCGCGCACCATCGAGGCGACTTTGGCGTGCTGGTCGACATGCTGACGCGCCTCATTGACCACCCGACCGGAATCGGCGTAGCGCAACCAGCCGGCCACGGCGGGCATGTGATCCAGGCACTTGCAGGTGGCGATAGCGGTCATGGCGCCGCAGTCGGAATGCCCGCAGATCACGATGTCGCTGACTTTCAGGGCGGCGACGGCGTATTCCACCGAGGCCGACACGCCGCCCGGCTCAGGGCCGTAGGACGGGACGATGTTGCCAGCGTTGCGGATGACAAACAGGTCGCCCGGTTCGCGCTGTGTGACCAGCTCCGGCACCAGCCGGCTGTCTGAGCAGGAGATGAACAACGCCCGTGGGCTCTGTTGGTTGGCCAGGCCTTTGAACAGGCCGGCCCGTTCCGGGAAGGCATTGCGCTGAAATTTAAGGAAACCGTCGATGATGTCTTGCATGGGTGACTCCGTTGGTTCGCGATGCGATGAAGCAAAGGTTACGGAGAACGTGAAATAAGGTAAAAGTCTGATATATGATCGCAAGCATTAGATAATCTTATAGGTACGAGCATGCTCGCGCGTCATATTCAATATTTCCTTGCGGTTGCGCACCACCAAGGCTTCACCCGTGCGGCGGCCGCACTGCATGTCTCGCAGCCCGCACTGTCACAGCAAGTGCGGCAACTGGAAGAAAGCCTCGGCGCGCAGTTGTTTGACCGTACAGGTCGCAAGACGCGCCTGACCGATGCCGGAGAGGTTTACTTGCGCTATGCCCTGCGCGCGGCTCAGGAACTGCGCGAAGGCCAACGGGCGATCCATGACGTGGGCGATCTCAGTCGAGGAACGCTGCGCATCGCAGTGACGCCGACCTTCACCACTTACCTGGTCGGGCCGCTGGTGGAAGCCTTTCACTGCCGCTACCCGAACATTGTGCTGAACGTGCATGAACTCGCCCAAGAGCACATGGAGCACCAGCTGCTGGCGGACGAACTGGATGTGGGCATTGGGTTTGATGAAGTGCATGCACCAGACATCGAGGCCTTTGCACTGCTGGTTGAAACGCTTGCCTTGGTCGTGGGCAGCCAACACCCGCTGGCCGGCGAACGAACCATCGGGCTGGAAACGCTGAATGCGCAATCTCTGATTCTGCTCAGCAAAGCGTTCGCCACCCGCGAGCAGGTCGACCGCTATTGCACCCAACACGGCATCCGCCCGCGCGTGGTCATGGAGGCCAATGCGATTGGTGCATTGATTGAGGTAGTGCGCAGAACCCCGCTGTCGACCTTGCTGCCCGCCGCCATCGCACGGGCGCACCCCGCGTTAGTTGCTGTTGAGCTGGGACCGCACCGGTTGGAACGCACGGCAGTATTAATGCAGCGCAAGAATGGCTATCAATCCTCGGCGGCACGGGCGTTTATGGCACTGGCCAAGGAAGTGGCCAGCGACCTGACGGCCTATTGAAAATAGCGTCTTTCGGATAGTCAGTGGCGCTGACTTGGCCGACACGTGATGACGCGCCCATGGCCCAACACGTTGCTGGGTCTCAACGTAAAACAAGTCCGTCATGCTCCAGCGCATCAGACGATTCTTCCTGCCAAAGCCCCTGTTCAGGCGCTTTTTGGGTTGCGCGCACCGCGAAGACCGGCACACGCTGACATTCGGATTTGAGCGAACAATCGCTACCTGCGTCTCCCAGAGCAAAGGCGCAGACTGACTGCTACTGTCGCCCAAAACCGGGTACTCAATCAGCCGTAGAGAGTGGACCTGAAGTTGCCCATGGCGAATTTCAACGCGTGTACTTCTCTACCCTGCGGCGATACTGACGCGTGCGAAAAGCCCTGCCGATCTGCTGCAAAACCATCGCACGTAAGGGTGATATCGGTTGAATAATCGCGTGAGGCGTAGCGAAATGCTTAGGCATGTTGCCCATACCCATCGATACCGCCGACGGCGCCCACGCTATTTGCCCCAGGTTGGCCTGCATCTAACGGCCGGGGTGATTGATCTGCAGCCAGAACTGAGCACCGCCGGACTGGCCAATTCACTCCCCGCGCTTGAATTTGTCCCGTTGCAGATCCTTTTTCAACACCACGCCGCAGGGTCTGGTCATGGCAAGGCCATCGACCATCATGTTGCCCGTTATGATCAACCCAGCACCGCCGTCGGCCCAAGCCTGATACAGACGCATCAGGTGTACCGAACGCGCCTGGTAGGCGTCCGCCATATTTTCTTCCATAGCGGCTTTGGCGATGCGGTTCTTGATGGTCCAACCTTTGGGTAGGATCAGCCATCTCCAGCACGTCATCAACCGCACCCCCCAGATACCGAACGGTGCTCTCCAGCTTCATATGGCCGAGTAGCAATTGCACCGCCCGTAGGTTCTTAAGAAAAATCGGATTTGTACCACAGTCGATCTGGATGCAAACAACCTGGGCGGTAATTCCGGCTCGGCGGGGGGTATAGGGAATTACATGATTTTTTAAGGGGACTGATCAGAATACTTAGGAATCTTCCTACAATAAGTTCGTTATTACTGCATTAGGGTGGTTGGTAAATTTAAGGAATATGAAATGGCTAATCACGGATACATGTCTATTACAGGAAAAAAACAAGGCCTAATTTCTTCAGGCTGTTCTAGTCAAGTTTCTATCGGCAATAAATGTCAGATCGGCCACTTTGATGAAATCATGGTGTTGGCTTATTCGCATGACATGATTGCAGGAAATGATGGAACAGTAACAGGCGGTCGTGGGCAACACAGACCTGTTGTTATTACTAATAACATTGATAAATCCTCTCCATTGATTTCCAATGCTCTGCAAGATGGTGAGAAAATTAAATGCGTCATTGACTTTTACCGCACATCGCCGACGGGCAGTCAGGAAAAAATTATACTGTTTGTTTAGAGGGCGCACGAATTGCGTATATAAATGTTCAAGTACCGCATGCGATCAATATGTCAGGCGGTCAGCCGCAAGAAGTCGTCGCGATTCGCTATCGGGATATTACATGGATACACGTTGGGGCTGGCACCAGCGCGCATAGCACATGGAACAATGGCGTATGAGTGACCAACAGTGTGACATCCATGACGTCACGAAAGCAGCCTCAGACCTGATGTCTTTTGGCTGCACCACGAGCGCCACGTACCTTGATAGCATCATGCAGCTGAAGTTTAGCTCGATTATTGCAAACTATGTAAACGAGGTCATTCGCGACGTTAACGACGGTGTTATTAGTGCCTGGGACGGGATGCAGGAACTTATAACTGAGTATGACGAGCTAGCCAATAAAGCGTGGTTTTACGCTAAAAATGATGCTGGGATTGCCGGTGGATTCATGCAACTTAAAACAGGTATTGAATCCGCCATTACAACAAGAGGACTTAGCCTCCCGTATAGCGGCCCAATGATTGCCCACGGAATTAACAACCTATATGAAGGAGGAATGAATATTTACAATGACACCAACAGCACTGTAGGGCCCGTGAAAAAAGTCTACCGAGAAATACTTAGAAGTGAGCATTATGGCGATATAACTTATTATTCTTTTGACTTAGTGCTAGCGGGAGTAGGGCTTGGTAGAAAAACCCAAAAGACCGATACATTTAAGCTATTTAGAAGTATGCCTGAAGATTATGAGAGGGCTTACAAGCAAACGGGGAGAATCTCCTTAGCCTTAGAAGCCTTAGTTGATGGAATCTCCATAAAATCAATATATGAATTAAAAAAAGAACACCCCTCCCAAACCACTGATGGCGAGCAGTAAATTTATACAAGTCAGAAAAAACCTCTTAATCGCGGAATAGCGTGAATCATCCCGACCAGACATATGACAATATAAGTCACGACAACTGTGACATAGAGAGCACTATCAGACAATGTAAAAAATATCTCGACAACCCAAACTACGATCATCGTATTTAAACCAGCCGACCCTAAAACCAGCAGTGTCACTATCGTGTAATACCGCAGATCTTCCATTCTCATAAAAAGCGCTCACTGCAATTAATTTGAATGCGCCTTGCTTCTCGATAATACCCTCCTATAATAGCATGATCTTGAACAGAGACAATTTTATCATACTACTAACCCATGAGATCAACGCACAACTAACACATGGCCTGTCTAAATTTAATAGCTTCCTCACGAAATACCCTTAATATTCAAGTGCTCGGCGGGTGCTTAGTGCACCAGATTCAAAGCCTCCATGCACCAAATTGGCCGTTTCAAGCTGTACCAGCGTGCACACGCCACAGTGGACACACTTCATTTCTCACGTTTCCAGCCGTCGCCCATAACTACCATTATTAACCTATGACACAGAGCCTATACCGAGTCTGAAGGTTCTGCACTTAGTGATTTTTTAACTGCAGGAAACATTTCACTTTCATCACTCGGTATATTCCTGATTCGAAGAACATTTTCAAGCACCTCCTTAAAAATCGGGGCTGCCACGGCGCCGCCGAAATAGCCATTCGCAGTAGGCTCATCCACAAGTACGGCCATGATAAATTCTGGCTCGTTGGCGGGAGCAATACCTACGAACATGGCCCTGTATTTATTATGTTTATAACCGCCACTGGATGCCTTACGTGAAGTCCCACTTTTGCCTGCAATGGAATAACCTTCGATTCCTGCGCGCTTCCCACCTGCCCCAGGTCCCTCCACTGCATTTACCATCATGTCCAGAACGCTGTTAGCAACCTCCGGGCTTATGACATTACGTGGCAGCTTCGCCTCACCTTTTATGAGCGACAACGGGATGAGATCCCCGTCATTGGCAAAGACGGTATAGGCCTGAGCCAGTTGAGCCAAGTTAACCGACACGCTATATCCGTAGGAGAGGCTCGCTGTAGCAATATCTGACCATGCTCTCTTGACTGGAACCGTGCCGCTACTTTCCCCAGGAAAATAAACCGCGGTGTTATTTCCGAATCCAAGATCAGTCAGTAGTCGCGAAATGACTGCTCCACCGGTTGGAATAGCAACCTTGCTCATGCCAACATTAGAAGAGCGGCGAATAATACCTGCCAAATCTAACTGACTGTCTCTGCCGACGTCCCGAATAGTATATCCGTTAATTTTTACGAAACCTGGCGCTATTTTTACAATGGCGTTCTTATCAATTACATTGGCGATCAGAACAGCTGCCATGCTGAAAGGTTTTATGACCGAGCCTGGCTCATAAACATCAGCAAACACACGATTTCGAATAAACTTCGCGTCAAAGCTTCTACGTGCATTTGGATTGAATGAAGGCACTGTAGACAATGCCAGAATCTCTCCTGTTTTGGCGTGCACAAGAATAGCGCTGACCGACTTTGCCGCATGTTCCTCAAGCCCTTTAATGAGTGCTTTTTCAACGTAATATTGAAGGGTAGAGTCAATGGTTAAATAGACATTACGTCCGGGCGTTACGGGTTTGTATACACGGTTCTCACGGGTGACGCGCTTGTGCAAGTTAAATGTACGTTCCTCTAGGCCAGGTATGCCCGAAAGTTGGTGATTGTACAGTAATTCAATACCTTCGATCCCTTTCTGGTCAATATTCGTAAAGCCTAACGTCTGAGCAAGCATCGAAGATTGAGGGTAAAATCGTTTGTGCTCCTGGCGCTCATAAACACCTGGAATAGACAACTGTATAATTCTGCTGGCTACCTGCGGGTTAATCCTTCTGGCCAAATAGGCAAACGACTTGTCTCCAGGGTTGGATGCTAATGTTCTGATCCTCACCTCATCAACAGCAAGATACTTATTCAACAGCTCAACTTGCTGATGCGTCGGGGCGAACTGTTTAGGATTTACCCAAAGCGTGCTCACAGGCGTGGAAACAGCCAGGGGCTGATTGAACCTATCAAAAATAGTACCCCGAACAGGGGCTATTTCAATCAGCCGCGTTGAACGTTTACGCCCCTCATTACTTAAGAAATCATGAGAAAAAATCATCAGGTAAGTGATTTTGGCCGCAAGAACGATTGAAAGTGAATAAAAAATAATAATAACGAGGGTGAATCGAGGGTTAGTTGCTTGGAAAATCACACTGCACATCCTGACGTATACGCTAAAAACAAGACCAGCCTAACTAAATTATTCCAATCCTGCTTTGTAATATCAGGAAACAAACACTGATAATCGATTAGTTTAAAGCGTGTTAAGTGGCGACGTTTGGCGATGGCCTCTAGCAGAGTGGGAGATAGGCCATCGGGCCAGTTGTAGTCAACTGCTCCCCAATGTCCCGCTGGCCCATTCCACCCTCAGCGCCGTGAGCCACGGCGAGCAGGTCTTCATTGCCGTGCTGGGGGACTCCATCATGGAAACCGTATGCTCTCGGTCTATCGCCTCACCGATGAAGTGACGCTGTGGAGCATCACCGAAGGGGATCGCTCGGTCACTACCCTTTTGTAGCCCGACGCGTATTGAGCCTGAAACAAACAACGGCCTCTATCGAGGCCGCTGTGCTGTCTGCGCTCAACGTCTGACCCAATTCAGATCCACTGCTCCCTGGATACCATCAACCTGCCCCTTGCTGCTGTGCTGCCACCACTGCCAGCGCTTGCCGTGGCTGCTCCAGGTTTCCGGCACCTTGGGCTGGGCGGCATCCCAATGAGCAATCCACAGCGGGCACTCGCTAAAATCGTACTTGCGCCAGGCAACGCTGTTGCTCCAGATGCTTGGTGAGGTGTAGAGGAAAGGATAAGCCCCGTCCAGCAACGACTCCCGGATCAGCGTCACCAGCTCATACAGAGCGTCGGCCATCTGGTCCGCACTGGCGCCTTCGTTGCCCTGGGTCTCGACATCGATGGCCAGGATGTCTTCACCGACCCTGAACCCCACCTCGGCCAACCGCGCCTGGATATTGGCCAGCTGTTGGCCAGGCGTGCTGCTCAGCGCACGGAAGTAGTGATAGACCCCGCCCTTCAGGCCAGCGGCGCGCATGCCTTGAAAGTTGTCGACAAACTTGGGGTCGGTATAGGTGCCGCCCTCGGTCATCTTGGCTATTGCGTGGTTGATGCCGGCAGCCGCGACCCTCGCCCAGTCGATGTCCCCCTGCCAGCGCGACACATCGATGCCGCGCGCATAATCATGTTTGATCGGCTCTTTGCAATTCATTTCTGCTCTCCTGCATTGGATGGTCCAGCGCATGATCTTCCTCCCGCCGACCGTCACCCATGCACTATCGGGCTACCACCCTTTGCTTATTCAATGTGGTTCGGGACGCGCCACGGCATCCCCCTACGCCATGACAGTCTTGGTGCCCATCCTGTTGAAACGTCTGGATTATCATCTGCAACGCAACGGCGCCCCAATCCCGAGCAGCGCAACCTGCAGCAGCAAACCATCGACTTGTATAAGCCCTGCGTTATGTGAGGCAGGGAGAAATGAGACAACTGTCTGAACCCGGTCCGACATTTCTCGATCGTGGTGAAGGCGCCGCACCGCTCAATCCTCGCCAGTACCTGCGACCCCACGGCCGCCGCCCTGACCGATAGAGCGCAATCCCAGTGACGGTGATACAGGGCTGTTAAAGAGACGGCGTATGTGAGACAGCTTACTTGGGGTGCCTTTCTTAGAACGAGAGTGCGTGATGTTCGATCCAGCGATCGAACATGCCAAGGAAGGAATTTACTTGTGCCAGCCGGTCGGCTTATCGGTTGCGTCGGCGCTGCAACTGAGAGTTGTCGTCATTGCCGATGGGCTAAGCGTGCCGGATAGGAGCCTTCGAAAGAGCCATGCTCTAGCCTCCTGAAGGTTCATTTCAGGGCTAGATATTCAGCAAATGACTGGTCAGGCTCGCGCAACAAACCGCTCTCAACACCATCCTGAAATGGACTGACTCAGTCGAGCTACCCGTGGTTTTTTAATGGATTCTGGCGGAACGAAAAAAGACGCCGAAGCGTCTATTTTCAATGACTTACAGAATTCCATGAAACTCTGTAGATCGATATTTGGAGCGGGAAACGAGACTCGAACTCGCGACCCCGACCTTGGCAAGGTCGTGCTCTACCAACTGAGCTATTCCCGCGTCTTGGTGGTGGGCATTCTATAGTGTTCAAAGAATGCGTCAACCCCTTGATTCGAAAAGTTTTCTTTATTTTTCGGAAGTGGTCTTCAAATGCGGCCAGGCAGCCCGCAAATATTGGAGCATCGACCACAGGGTCAACCCCGCAGCCACAAGCAGCAAGCCGTACCCCACCAAGACCCAGAAGCTGAAATCCGAAGGATTGGCCAACAAAATTACCAGTGCCAGCATCTGCGCCGCTGTTTTCCATTTGCCCATGTTGGAGACAGCCACTTGAGCGCGTGCGCCCAACTCGGCCATCCACTCGCGCAATGCCGAAATGACAATTTCACGACCAATAATCACTGCAGCAGGAAGCGTTAACCAGACGTTGTGATGCTCTTGCACCAGCAATACCAGCGCCACCGCAACCATTAATTTGTCGGCAACCGGATCAAGAAAGGCACCAAATGGTGTGCTTTGCTCCAGCCGCCTGGCCAAGTACCCGTCCAGCCAGTCTGTTGCAGCCGCAAAGGCGAAGACCGAGCTGGAGGCAACATAGCTCCAGCTATAAGGGAGGTAAAACAAAAGGATGAAGATAGGAATCAGGAGAACGCGTAAAACGGTGATCAAATTAGGGATATTCATCGGCACAACTGGCTACGAGGTGAGGTGGCATTCTACTCGCTGTGCAGGTTTGCATAAATCAACTCAGCGAGCTTTTTACTGATCCCGGGTGCTTTGGCGATCTCCTCGATGCTTGCACGAGACAGCTCCTGTAATCCACCAAAATGTTTCAATAAATCTCGGCGGCGTGTCGGTCCCACCCCCGCGATGCCTTCAAGCGTCGAGGTTCTGCGCGTTTTACCGCGCCGCGCCCGGTGGCCGGTGATAGCAAAACGGTGAGCCTCGTCGCGTATCTGCTGGATCAAATGCAGTGCGGGCGAGTCGCCTTTTAACGTAAATTCGTGCGCGGCGTCGTTCAAGTACAACGTTTCGAACCCTGCCTTGCGGGTCGCGCCTTTGGCAACACCCAACAAAATAAGGTCCGGAACCGCCAACTCATTCAGCACGTCCCGGGCCATGGACATTTGCCCCTTGCCGCCGTCCACCAGCAAAATGTCCGGCAGCTTGCCCTCGCCTTCCTTGAGTCGACTGAAGCGTCGCATCAGTGCCTGGTGCATGGCGGCATAGTCGTCGCCCGCCGTCACGCCTTCAATGTTGAAGCGCCTGTAATCCGACTTGATAGGGCCTTCCGGGCCAAACACAACACAGGAAGCAACCGTCGCTTCGCCACTGGAGTGGCTGATGTCATAACACTCCAGCCGTTGCGGGATCTCGTCGAGCTTCAGAACTTTGGCCAATGCCTCAAAGCGGGCGGCTACATGTTGACGATTCGCCAAACGGGCACTGAGGGCCTGTTCGGCATTGGTTACAGCCAATTGCTGCCAGCGTGCGCGTGTGCCTCGCACTCGATAACTGATGGCGATTTCTCGACCACGCAGTTCTTCGATGGCAGCACTGATGGCTGCAAAGCTTTCGTGCTCGACGTTAACGATCAATTCGCCCGGCAAATCACGCTCCGGACTACTGATGTAGTACTGCCCCAGAAACGCCGCCATCACCTCTGCGACGTCTTCTTCAATCCCCACTTGCGGGAAGAAGTTCTTGCTGCCGAGCACCCGTCCACCACGCACATTGATCAAATGCACACAAGCCCCACCCGGGTTAACGAAGGCTGCGATGACATCCACATCGCCATTACCGCCCTCCATGCTCTGTTGATCCTGGACACGCCTCAACAAGGAAATTTGATCGCGTATTTGCGCAGCCCGCTCGAAATCCAGCGTACTGGCCGCCTGCTCCATCTCGGCGTTCAGTTCATCGGTCAGGGCGCTGCTACGACCTTCAAGGAACATTACCGAGTGACGCACGTCTTGAGCGTACTCCTGTGGATCAACCAAACCCACACAGGGGCCTTTGCAGCGCTTGATCTGATACTGCAAACACGGCCGGGTTCGATTTTTGAAGTAGCTGTCTTCGCACTGGCGCACCAGAAACGTCTTTTGTAACAGGCTCAAGCTTTCTCGAATCGCGCCAGCACTTGGATAAGGTCCAAAATACTTGCCTTTAGGCTTTTTGGCGCCCCGGTGAATACTCAAGCGAGGGTATTGGCCGTCAGACAGAAACACATAGGGGTATGACTTATCGTCACGCAGCAGAATGTTGTACGGCGGCCGCCATTCCTTGATCAGGGTCTGCTCAAGCAACAAGGCTTCGGTTTCGTTGGCGGTGATCGTGGTTTCGATCTGCGCAATACGCCCCACCAACGCCGCAGTCTTGGGCGCCAGCCCGGTCTTGCGGAAGTAGCTGGCCAAGCGTTTTTTAAGGTTTTTGGCTTTGCCCACATACAGCAGGCGCGCCTCGCCATCGAACATGCGATAGACGCCGGGCCGACCGCTGCACGTCGAGAGAAAGGCACTTGGATCAAACACGTCAGTCATTATCAACCGGCATCTACCATGCCATGCCGAACGGCCAGCAGCGCCAGCTCCACATCACTTTTGACTGAGAGTTTTTCGAAAATCCGATAACGGTAGGTGTTGACCGTTTTGGGCGACAAACACAGTTTGTCCGAGATGACCTGCACTTTCTGGCAACCAACGATCATCAAAGCGATTTGAATTTCACGTTCGGACAAGGCATCGAAAGGCGAATCGCTGGCAGGCTGAAAGGACTTAAGGGCCAGTTGCTGAGCCACTTGCGGGCTGATGTAACGCTGACCCGCAAAAACCAGGCGGATGGCCTGCACCATCTCTGCCAGACCAGCTCCTTTGGTCATATACCCTGCGGCGCCCGCTTGGAGCAGGCGCGTCGGGAAGGGATCTTCCTCACAGACCGTCACGGCAACCACTTTGATGTCCGGATGGCTACGCATCATTTTGCGCGTCGCCTCAAGCCCGCCAATGCCTGGCATTTTGACATCCATCAGAACGACGTCCGGTTTCAACTCACGCGCTTTGATCAGTGATTCTTCGCCGGACTCGGCCTGGCCGACCACTTGAAGGCCGTCAATATCAGCCAGCATTCGTGTGATGCCTGTACGCACAAGATCATGGTCATCGACCACTAGAACCCGAATCAAGTCGACACCTCGTAAATTGGTCTTCTTTGGTTGCCGACACCTTAGCAAAAAACCAATGCCCCAACCTACTAACCTGCACCTCCTGTCCATGGAAAATTAAAAAATGCTCAAGTCAGCTGTATTTATGGCCTTCAGACGTCACTGGGCTCCTGACGATTCTTGGCAGCGTGGATAGCCGACAGATCAGCCAATGTGGTCGTCAATCGGCGGATGGCATCCTGGTCTTCTTTCTGCAGCACGCGATAACTGACCAGCACCTTTTCTTCAATCTGACTGAGGTTGTCGACCAGTGTCGGGGTCGGGGTCCCCGTCAGCACATAAAGAACATCCACACCGCGCTCAGCTACCCGTGACAGATAATCGGCCTTGGGTGCGCGATCGCCATTTTCATATTTGCCCTGTGCGTTAGCTTCGACGCCACCGATTACGCCAAAAGCTTTCTGCGACAGACCCAGCCGCTCTCTCTCTTGCCTCAACCGCGAACCGATCCCACTCATTTGGATGTAAGTTCCCATTTTCAACACCCGCGAGGATGGTATAATCAAAAAATATTAAACAACTTTGAACGGTTTTGAACTATGACCGGAATTCGTACTGCCGCACAAGCCAAGGCATGGCTGGAACATCAGGAAAAGTCGGTTCAAGAGTTTGCTCGAGAGCACGGCGTTGACCCAGCGACCACCTATCAAGTGCTCGCCGGGCGCAAAAAAGGGAAGCGTGGAGAAGCCCATAAAGTGGCGGTACTTCTGGGCATGAAGGACGGCATCATTGCGCCTGATTCTGCGGCGAAATACGATGAACTTCCTTGAGTATGCGCTTAATTGGGAATGCCACCCCATTTAGTATTGAACCGAGGTCAGGCCCTGTTCAATTCCCCAGCTATAAGCACCTCGGCCGCGCCTGAATCACTTGTCGCACTCACGTGCAAAATCGCTTATAGCCCGCGGGATCAGCACTCATAGAAATTTTTGATTGAATCTGTTGACTTGCCTCGCGTAAGCTTCAGCCATTCATCGGAGAGCACCCATGTTGCACAACGCCATCACCCACATGTGCCAGATCACCAGCGTTTCTCGCTTGGTCGGCACTGTGTGCGCGAACAACACAGGCTCTGCTGCACGATTTTATTTTGGGTATTGGTTTAGCCACTGGCGCGCCTGATACCCAATCGGCGCCCACGTTTCAGGGGTCGCCTACCAGAGAATTCTCACCCCCGGTCGGCTACCCGACCGGGGGTTTTGTTTTTTCAGCCCCTGACCATTTATTGAATTTGAGGATTGACCCATGAACTACGCCACTTATTACCGCTTCGACCTCTGCGCTGCATGGCGATTTATCAACCGTCGTTCGGGACAGTCTGCCGCCTCCGAACGGAACCACTTGGGTGGCACGCATCCCCTCTCAGCCAGCCCGGCCCACTGTCGAACACCCCACTAGGGCTGAGCGCGCGGGAACACCCGCCGCCTGCCCAGGAAGCCAGAACCATGAACGCCACCGTATCCACACTGAACATCGCATCAACCCCTGCCAACCCTGTGTTGACCCGGCGCTTGCCAAGCGCAGCCCAGCTCAAGCAGCAATTGCCCCTCGGCGAACCCCTGCGACAGCGGGTTCACGCGCAACGTCATGCCATCCGCGCCATTCTTGAGGGCAAAGACGACCGCCTGTTGATCGTCGTCGGCCCCTGCTCCCTTCACGACCCGCAATCAGCCCTCGAATACGCCAGCCATCTGGCCGCCCTGTCCCGCGAAGTGAGCGAGGACATGCTGCTGGTAATGCGGGCCTACGTCGAAAAGCCACGTACTACTGTTGGCTGGAAAGGTCTGGCCTACGATCCCCATCTGGATGGCAGCGATGACATGACTCACGGCCTGACGCTGTCACGCGAGTTAATGATCGAGATGCTGCGCATGGGACTACCGGTCGCCACTGAGCTGCTGCAGCCAATTGCGGCGGGCTACTTCGACGACCTGCTGGGCTGGGCGGCCATTGGCGCACGCACCACCGAATCGCAGATTCACCGGGAAATGGCCAGCGGGCTGGACCTGCCAGTGGGTTTCAAAAATGGCACCGACGGCGGCGTGGCGATTGCGTGCGATGCCATGCGCAGCGCCGCTCACAGGCATCGGCACTTCGGCGTGGATGAACAGGGCCATCCGGCAATCATCCTGACACCAGGCAACCCCGACACTCACCTGGTGCTGCGCGGTGGGCACAGCGGCCCCAACTACAGCCAAACCCATGTCGCCAATGCCCGCGCCGGACTGGAGAAAAACGGCATACCCGCGCGCTTGATGGTCGATTGCAGCCACGCCAACAGTGGCAAGGATCCTCTGCGTCAACCGGACGTGTTCAACGACGTGCTTGAACAGCACCTGAGCGGTGATCGATCCTTGATCGGCATGATGCTCGAAAGCCATCTGTTCGAAGGCTGCCAGCCCCTGAGTGACAACCTGCGTTACGGCGTTTCCGTCACCGATGGTTGCCTTGGCTGGGACGCAACAGAAGCCTTGTTGCGCACTGCTGCCCATCAGCTACAACTGCAGCGGGCGCGCAATCAAGTAATCGGCTGAGCGAAAAAATGCCCCGGGCATGCAGCGCCCGGGGCCGAGCCAGAGGCCATTGCGAGTCAGATCTTTTTCTAAATGCAGGTTGAAAGCACAATGACTGCCTACAGATTTTGTAGACCCTAAAGTAGGAATATGACGCCAATGGCTCTGGGGCCTGCGCTCGCGGGGTGGCCTGGACAACATCTGCTGTCAGAGCGCTTATGAAACCCTCACCTAAGGTGATTTTTATGGATCAAACACCTTTAGAGGATATGCATGACATGGATACGTCAGCCAACACGCGCTACCCGATAGTGCTGGTACACGGCCTTTTTGGATTCGACCACATTGGCCCGTTCAATTACTTCAATGGCATCAAAGAAGCCTTGAACAAGGCCGGGGCCACGGTCTATGTGGCCAAAGTCTCAGCCGCCAACAGTTCTGAAGAACGGGGCGAACAGCTGCTTGAGCAACTACGCGCATTGGCCACACAAAACGGCTTACAGCGATTCAATGTGATCGGCCACAGCCAAGGCGCCCTTACCGCTCGCTATGCCGCTGCCGTCGCGCCAGAACAGGTGGCTTCTGTCACCTCGGTCAGCGGGCCCAATCAGGGGTCGGAACTCGCGGATCGCGTCCGTCAGGCACTCACCCCTGGCGCACTGCCAGAAACCGTCGCCGCCGCCCTGAGCAGTGCGCTGGGCAGCTTCATTTCAAGGTTGAGCGGTCGCCGGGAACTGCCGCAAGACGCCTTGGGTGCATTGAATGCCTTAACCACCGAGGGCGTGGCCGCCTTCAACAAAAAATACCCCCAAGGGCTGCCCGAGACGTGGGGCGCAATGGGCGCCGAACAGGTGAATGGCGTTCTCTACTATTCATGGAGCGGGATAATCAAAGGCTCGCTGTTCTCAGAATCCTTGAACATTTTTGACCCCCTGCACAATGCCTGCCGGGTGTTTGGCAGTTTTTTCACCCGCGAAAGCAAAGAGAATGACGGGATGGTCGGACGTTTCAGCTCCCACCTGGGGCAGGTGATTCGTTCGGACTACCCGCTGGATCATCTGGACACCATTAACCATGTCGCCGCACTGGCCAACAAAAGCGTCGATCCGGCCGGGCTTTACGTCGAACACGCGCGTCGTCTCAAGGCCAAAGGCGTGTAATACCCATAAGCACAACCGACGGGGGAACTTTTGCCGCGAAAAAAGCGCCTGAATCCGGTAGTCTCACCCCTTTATTGAAAGGAGCACTTCCCATGGCCAAAGCCACTGCCCGTCACATCCTTGTTGCCAGCGAAGCTAAATGCAACGAACTGAAAGCCCAAATCGAAGGCGGCGCTGATTTCGCTGAAGTCGCAAAAGCCAACTCCACTTGCCCTTCCAGCCGTCAAGGTGGCGACCTGGGTTCATTCGGCCCAGGCCAGATGGTTAAAGAGTTTGACACTGTCGTGTTCAGCGCACCGATCAACGTGGTTCAAGGCCCGGTCAAAACCCAGTTCGGTTATCACCTGCTTGAAGTGACCAGCCGCCAGGATTAATCCTCAAGCGCTGCGTGACAACGGCCCGCCTTTTGGTGGGCCGTTTCGTATCCGCTGCCTTTAACCTCGTGCTACGTTTCCTCACTCACGAACCCAACGTGTCTCACCTGAGGAAATGATCATGAACCTTAAGGGTAAAACTGCGCTGGTCACCGGCTCCACCAGCGGGATAGGCCTGGGTATTGCATTGAGCCTTGCCAAAGCCGGTGCCGATCTCATTCTCAACGGCTTTGGTGATGCCAGCAAAGTCATTGCCGACGTAGAACAGTGGGGGGGCCGAGTGGGCCATCATGCGGCCGATGTCAGTGACCCGGCGCAAATTGCCGAGATGATCGACTACGCCGAACGCGAATTCGGCGGCATTGACATTTTGGTCAACAATGCCGGCATTCAGCATGTGGCCAGCGTTGAAGCGTTTCCGGCAGAGCAATGGGACGCCATCCTCGCCATCAACCTATCCTCGGTTTTCCACAGCACCCGCCTCGCCCTGCCCGGCATGCGCAAACGCAATTGGGGGCGCATCGTCAACATCGCGTCAGTCCACGGCCTTGTAGGCTCGGTCGGCAAAGCGGCCTATGTAGCCGCTAAACACGGCGTCATTGGCTTGACCAAAGTGGTCGGATTAGAAACGGCGACCAGCAACATCACCTGCAACGCCATCTGCCCCGGCTGGGTTCTGACACCGTTGGTGCAAACGCAAATAGACCAACGCATCAGCCAGGGCATCGACCCTTATCAGGCTCAGCACGACCTGCTGGCCGAAAAACAGCCTTCGCTGGAATTTGTCACCCCGCCGCAATTGGGCGAGTTGGTGTTGTTTCTGTGCAGTGAAGCCGCCAGCCAGGTCAGAGGTGCTGCGTGGAATGTCGACGGCGGCTGGCTGGCTCAATGACCACGTGTATTTGCGCAGGCCGAGCATGCAAAAATGCATGCCAGCGCTGCACTTATTCGGGTTGTACTTGGCAAATTTGCACTGTTAGCATCGACCATCGTTCGTCTACGAACAGCCCTTAATAACAAGACAAAGCAGGGAGTTAGTGATGACTGCACAGGTTTCATCCTCAGCGACACAGGATGTCGAGGCCACGCATTGCGAGATTCTGGCCGAGGTGCGCAACCACATTGGCCACCTGACCCTGAACCGCCCCGACGGCCTTAACGCCATCAACTTGAACATGGTCCGTGCGCTACAGCGCCATCTCGATGCCTGGTCCAGCGACCCCGCCATCAAGGCCGTGATATTACGGGGAGCAGGTGAAAAAGCCTTCTGCGCCGGCGGTGATATCCGCTCGCTGTACGACAGTTACCAGAGCCAGGGCACACTGCATTACACCTTCTTCGAAGAGGAATACGCCCTCGACCTGACCCTGCACCATTACCCCAAGCCCATCGTGGCCCTGATGGACGGTTTTGTGCTCGGCGGTGGCATGGGGCTGGTGCAGGGTGCCGATTTTCGTATTGTCACCGAGCGCAGCAAGCTGGCGATGCCCGAAGTCGGTATCGGTTATTTCCCTGACGTCGGCGGGAGCTACTTTCTTACCCGAACACCGGGAGAACTCGGCACGTATCTCGGCGTTAGCGGCGTGCAAATCCGTGCGAGCGACGCGCTGTATTGCGGTCTGGCTGATCGCTACCTCGACAGCAGCCGACTGCCGGAGCTTGATGCTGCACTGAACGCGCTCACATGGGCCCAATCACCCGCCGAGGACCTCAAGGCCCTGCTTGACCCCTTGACTGTCACCTCGCTGCCAGACCCTGCGCTGGCCTCACGGCGCGCCCTCATCGACGACGTGTTCTCGGCACCCAATGTGCCCGCGATTGTGGATCGCCTGCGCGCCGTCACGCTGCCGGATCAACGGGAGTGGGCCACCGCCACGGCTGATCTGCTGCTCACGCGCTCGCCGCTGGCCATGGCCGTAACCCTTGAAATGCTGCGCCGGGGACGCGAGCTGCCTCTGGAACAGTGCTTCGCGCTGGAAATACACCTGGATCGCCAATGGTTCGACCGGGGCGATCTGATGGAAGGCGTGCGCGCACTGATCATCGACAAGGACAAAACCCCACACTGGAACCCGCCGTCTCTGAATCAGCTGGATGCCGCGCACGTTGCCAGTTTTTTCTCTGATTTCAAGCCGACAGGAGCCTGAGCCATGCAGGACATCGAACTGAGTGAAGAACAAGTGATGATCCGCGACATGGCCCGCGACTTCGCCCGCCGCGAAATCGCGCCCCATGCCCAGGCCTGGGAAAAAGCAGGCTGGATTGACGACTCACTGGTGACAAAAATGGGCGAGCTGGGGCTGCTCGGCATGGTGGTGCCCGAGGAATGGGGCGGCACTTACGTCGATTATGTGGCCTACGCCCTGGCGGTCGAAGAGATCTCCGCAGGGGATGGCGCCACGGGCGCGCTGATGAGCATTCACAACTCGGTGGGGTGTGGCCCCATTCTCAAATACGGCAGCGAGGCGCAAAAACAGACCTGGCTGGAAAAACTGGCCAGCGGTCAGGCCATCGGTTGCTTTTGCCTGACCGAACCCCAGGCGGGCTCTGAAGCCCACAACCTGCGCACCCGCGCAGAGCTGCGGGACGGCCAGTGGGTGATAAACGGTGCCAAGCAATTTGTCAGCAATGGCAAACGCGCTCAATTGGCCATTGTGTTTGCCGTGACCGACCCGGATCTGGGCAAAAAAGGCCTGTCGGCGTTTTTGGTGCCGACCGATACACCGGGGTTCATCGTGGACCGTACGGAACACAAAATGGGCATTCGCGCATCGGACACCTGCGCGGTCACCCTGAACAACTGCACCGTGCCCGAAAGCAGCCTGTTGGGGGATCGCGGTAAAGGGCTGGCCATCGCGCTGTCCAACCTTGAGGGTGGTCGTATCGGCATTGCCGCGCAAGCCCTTGGCATCGCCCGCGCCGCCTTTGAAGCCGCGCTCAGCTACGCCCGTGATCGCGTGCAATTCGATAAAGCCATCATTGAACACCAGAGCGTCGCCAACATGCTTGCCGACATGCAGACCCGGCTCAACGCCGCGCGCTTGCTGATCCTGCATGCGGCCAGATTGCGCAGCGCCGGTAAACCATGCCTGTCAGAGGCCTCGCAGGCCAAGTTGTTTGCCTCGGAAATTGCCGAGTATGTGTGCTCCAAAGCCATCCAGATTCATGGCGGCTATGGCTACCTGGAAGATTACCCGGTGGAGCGTTACTACCGGGATGCGCGAATCACGCAAATTTATGAGGGCTCGAGTGAGATTCAACGCATGGTCATTGCACGCGAGCTGAAACACTATTTGGTTTAAGCCGCAATCAGGCGGTTCTCCCGTCCGTGCAACGCGGTCCGTCCAGACCGCGTCGCACCGGATCAATCACTGATGCTTGAAGTCGGCTTCGCGCTTGGCAACAAACGCCGCCATGCCTTCTTTCTGATCCTGCGTGGCGAACAGTGAATGGAACACACGGCGCTCAAAACGCACGCCTTCGGCCAAATTCACTTCGAACGCGCGGTTGACGCATTCTTTGGTCAGCATCAACACCGGCAGGGATTTTTTGGCAATCACGGCCGCCACTTTCAGGGCTTCTTCGACCAACTCATCCACCGGCACTACGCGTGATACCAGCCCCGAGCGTTCAGCTTCGGCAGCATCAATCAAACGCCCACTGAGGCACATTTCCATGGCCTTGGCCTTGCCTACCGCACGCGTCAAACGCTGGGTGCCGCCCATGCCCGGCAGTACGCCGAGGTTGATTTCAGGCTGGCCAAACTTGGCATTGTCACCGGCCAGAATGAAGTCACACATCATCGCCAGCTCACACCCGCCACCCAAGGCGAACCCGGCAACGGCGGCAATGATGGGCTTGCGGCGGGTCGACACGCGCTCACTGTCCGAGAACAGATCGTCCAGGTAAATCTGTGGGTACGTAAGGTCAGCCATTTCCTTGATGTCAGCACCGGCGGCGAAGGCTTTCTTCGAACCGGTCAGCACAATGCAGCCGATCTCGTTGTCCGCTTCCAGGCGGTCAAGCGCGTGATTCACTTCGCTGACCAACTGCGCATTCAAGGCGTTCAAGGCTTGCGGCCGGTTCAGGGTAATCAGGCCGACGCGCCCGTGAATGTCCAACAGAATGGTTTCGTAACTCATTGATAACTCCTCGTTCAAAGGTTGCGCGAAATGACCATGCGCTGAATATCGCTGGTGCCTTCGTAAATCTGGCACACCCGAACGTCGCGATAGATCCGTTCCAGCGGGAAGTCGCTCAAGTAGCCATAACCGCCCAGGGTTTGCAATGCTTTGGAACACACGCGTTCCGCCATTTCCGAGGCAAACAGCTTGGCCTGGGACGCCTCGACCAGCGCGGATTGCCCGCTGTCACGCAAGGCGGCGGCATAGCGAACCATTTGCCGGGCAACGGCAATTTCAGTGGACATGTCGGCCAGACGAAACGCCACCGCCTGGTGCTCCACCAATGGCTGGCCGAAAGTGGTGCGCTCGCGAGCGTAGTCCCGGGCCGCTTCAAACGCGGCACGGGCCATCCCGACAGCTTGCGACGCAATACCGATGCGCCCACCCTCCAGATTGCCCAGCGCGATTTTGTAACCCTGGCCTTCTTCGCCCAGACGATTGGCCAGCGGGATCTTCATGTCGGTGAAGAGGATCTGGCAGGTGTCCGAGGCATGCTGGCCGAGCTTTTCTTCTACCCGTGCCACGCTGTAACCCGGGGTATCGGTGGGCACGATGAACGCGCTGATCCCGCGCTTGCCTGCGGCCGGGTCCGTCACGGCAAACACAATCACCACGCCAGCGTTTTGGCCTGACGTGATGAACTGCTTGCAGCCATTGAGCACGTAGTGATCGCCCTCGCGCCGGGCCCGGGTTTTCAGGTCGCTGGCGTCGGAGCCTGCTTGCGGCTCGGTCAGGGCAAACGCGCCTAGCATGGCGCCGCTGGCCAACGGGGTCAGCACGTCACGCTTTTGTTGTTCGGTGCCGTAGGTGAGGATCGGCACGCAGCCCACCGAGTTATGCACGCTCATGATCGTCGAACAGGCACCGTCGCCCGCGGCGATCTCTTCAAGGGCCATGGCATAGGCTTGGTAGCCGGTGTCACAACCGCCCCATGCTTCAGGCACCAACATGCCAAAAAAGCCCAGTTCGGCCATTTCCTGAAGGGCTTCGCGGGGAAAGCGGTGCTGCTTGTCCCACTCGGCAGCGAACGGCTTCAAACGCTCCTGGGCGAACTGGCGGGCCGCTTCACAAATTTGTCGTTGTTCGGGTGTGGGCAGCATAAAGAATTCCTTAATACAGACATTCCACGGCAATCGCCGTGGCTTCGCCGCCGCCAATGCAAATGGCGGCTACGCCCTGCTTGAGTTTTTTCTGGCGCAAGGCCGACAGCAACGTCACCAGAATGCGTGCCCCGGAAGCCCCGATCGGATGCCCCAAAGCGCAGGCACCGCCATGGATGTTGACCTTGTCATGGGGCAAGTCCAGCTCACTCATGGTCACCAGCGTGACCACCGCAAAGGCTTCGTTGATCTCGAACAAATCGACGTCATTGAGGTTCCAGCCGGTTTGGCTCATCAAGCGCTTGATGGCGCCCACGGGTGCGGTGGGAAACAGGCCGGGTTCATCGGCAAACGCCGCATGCCCGTGGATCACCGCCAACGGCGCAAGCCCACGCTTTTGCGCCTCGGAACGACGCATCAGCACCAGCGCCGCTGCACCATCGGAGATAGAGCTGGAGTTGGCCGCCGTCACCGTGCCGCCGTCGCGGAAGGCTGCTTTGAGTGTGGGGATTTTTTCGGGTTTGGCTTTGGGCGGTTGCTCGTCGTCAGTGATCTCACGCTGTTCTTTGCCTACCGTGACCTGCACCGGGACGATTTCAGCACTGAAGCTGCCCTCCCTGATCGCCTGTTGGGCACGGGCCAGCGAGGCGAGCGCAAACGCATCCTGGGCCTCACGGCTGAAACCGTGGGCCTGCGCGCAATCTTCGGCAAAGGTGCCCATCAAACGACCGCGGTCGTAGGCATCCTCCAGGCCGTCGAGGAACATGTGATCCAGCACACGGCCATGGCCCATGCGGTAGCCGCTGCGCGCCCGGTCAAGCAGATACGGCGCGTTGGACATGCTTTCCATGCCGCCCGCGACCACCACATCCGCCCCGCCCGCCAACAGGCGATCATGGGCCAGCATCGTCGCCTCCATGCCCGACCCGCACATTTTGTTCAACGTGGTGCAACGGGTTCCCTTGTCCAGGCCCGCGCCCAAGGCAGCCTGCCGCGCAGGTGCCTGTCCAAGACCGGCCGACAGCACACAACCGAACAGCACTTCATCAACGCTGTCGCTCGAAACCCCGGCGCGCTCCACCGCGGCGCGAATCGCCGCAGCGCCCAGTTGTGGCGCGGTCAGGCCCTTGAAGTCACCTTGAAAGCCGCCCATGGGGGTCCGTGCCACACTGACAATCACTACCGGATCATTTGACATCGTCATCACCCGCTCCTTATTTGGCTGCCATGCGCAAGGCACCGTCGAGACGGATCACTTCGCCATTGAGCATGCTGTTTTCAATGATGTGACGCACCAGCGCGGCATACTCCGCCGGCTTGCCCAGGCGCGGCGGAAACGGCACGCCCGCCGCCAGGGAATCGCGCACTTCAGGGGTCATGCCTGCCATCATCGGGGTTTCAAAAATGCCGGGGGCAATGGTCATCACCCGAATCCCGAAACGCGCCAGCTCGCGGGCTGCGGGTAAGGTCAGGCTGGCAATCGCGCCTTTGGACGCTGCGTACGCCGCTTGACCAATCTGCCCGTCAAACGCGGCCACCGACGCGGTGTTGATGATGACGCCGCGTTCGCCATCGGGGTCCGCAGCGGTTTGCGCGATGGCCGCCGCGGCCAGTCGCAGCATATTGAAACTGCCGATCAGGTTGACGTTGATCACCTGACTGAAGCTCTCCAGCCCGTGAGGCCCGCCCTTGCCGAGGATCTTTTCGCCGCGCACGATGCCCGCGCAGTTGACCAGACCGTTCACGCCGCCAAACGCCGCGACCGTGGCGTCAATGGCGGCCTGCGCCGCCTGCGCCTGACTGATGTCCGCCACCGCGCTGCGCGCCTGAGGACCCAGACGCGTGGCCTGTGCGGCGACGGCATCGGCGTTCACGTCCACCAGCATGACCCTGGCGCCGGCATTGACCAGCATCTGTGCCGTTGCAGCACCCAGGCCCGAAGCTGCGCCCGTAACGATAAAAACCTTGTTCTCGATCTGCATGATTTTTCCTGAAGGTTAAGCCGTGGCCCGGGCGTTTGCCGCCTGTTCAGCCTTGGCGATTTCCTGATTGCGCAAGATGAAGCGCTGCAGCTTGCCGCTGGGTGTTTTGGGCAGCTCGCTGACAAATTCGATTTCACGGGGATAGGCATGCGCCGCCAGTCGCTGGCGCACGTGCAAGCGCAGGGTTTCGGCCAATTGCGCATCGCCCAGGTAATGCGGGCTCAGCACCACGAAGGCTTTGACCAACTCCGTGCGTTCCGGGTCGGGCTTGCCGACCACGGCGCTCTCCACATCAAAGGGGCCCACGCGGTAGCCGGAGGTGGTGATCACATCATCGCTGCGCCCGACAAAACTGATGCTGCCATCCGGGTTCAACTCCACCGTGTCGCCGCTCAGGTAGTAATTGCCGACGAAGGCCTTGGTCGGGAAGCCCTGATAGCCGCCAAACCAGCACATCGGCGACTGGCTGCGGTCCACTGCCAGAATGCCCGGCTGCCCGACAGGCAGTTCCTGGTGATGCTCATCCAGCACCACGATGCGGTGCCCCGGCGAGGCAAAACCGGCCGCCCCCAAGTGCACCGGGTGCCCGAGCCCGTGGTGATTGCACAGCACCATGCCGATTTCAGTCTGGCCGTAGTGGTCATGGATGGTGACGTCCAAATGCTCGGCAAACCAGCGGATGACTTCCGGATTAAGGGGTTCACCTGCGCTGCTGACGGCCCGCAACTGGCCTTTGACCTTGCTGGAGAACGCATCACCGGCTGCAATCAACAGGCGATACGCTGTCGGGGAGCCGGTGAGGTTGGTGATGGCGTACTTTTTGATCACGCGGCACGTGCTTTCGACCGTGAACGGGCCGTCGTAGAGCGTGATCGGGTGGCCCATCGACAACGGGCCGGTAATCCCGAAATAGATACCGTAGGCCCAACCGGGGTCGGCCAGGTTCCAGAAGGCGTCTTGCGCACGCAGGTCCACGGCGTCCCGGGTGTAGGCCTGAAACGCGACGATGGCTTTGAGAGGAACAAGCAGCGGTTTGGCCGGGCCGGTGGTGCCCGAAGTGAACATCAGCAGAAAAGGGTCTTCGCCGCTCAGCATCACGGGCTCGCAGACCGCCGGGTAGCGCTCCAGCTCAGCCCAAAAGCTGTAATCGCCGCGCACGAGCCCCTGCCCTTTCGGACCGCTCACGGTGACGATGGTCGGGCAGTCATTCACGTCGTCCAGCTTGGGCCGATTGGCGGCGTCCGTGACCACCAGCGCCGCGCCGGAACTGTTAAGGCGGTGCTCGATGGCTTTGGGGCCAAAGGCCGTAAACAACGGTTGGTAGACCGCACCAATGCGCCAGCTTGCCAGTACCACAACCAGCAACTCGACATTGCGGGGTAACAGGCCGGCTACGGTGTCGCCGCGCTTGACCCCTTGGGCCAACAGGAAATTGGCAAAGCGGGCCGCGTGCGTCTGCAACTCGGTGAAGGTGTAGGACGCGCTGCTGGCGTCACGGCCTTCCCAGAACAGTGCAATGCGCCCCGGCAAGGCATGGCGGTCACAGCACTCGACGCAGGCATTGAGAGCCGTCAAATCGCCGTGCAGCGAATGGCTTACGGCACGTTGATAGTCAAAGTCGCTCATCGCGGTCAGATAATCGCGCATCAGCAGAATCCCTCGGTCTTTTTATAGGAATGGGAACCGTCGAAAATCCTGCTGATAATCGCCTTGCGAAGGCTCTGCAACAATGGTCAAACCGCTCAAGCTGGTTGACTGCTTTGGCCAATGAGCGATTGAGCGTGCCTAAAGACGCGGCTTAACGGCCCTCTTTCTGGCGGGCGTTCTCGCGCAAATACGCCAACACGGCCGCTTGATCCCCCGCAAACGCGATTCGACCGGCTTTCTTCTCACGCTGAAACGCATACATCGGATCGTAATATTCGCGCAGCAACGCTTCGATCCACACCCGGTGCATGTCCACCGAGCCGCAACGTTCCTGCTCTTGCAGCGCGCGGGTCATCACGTCCTGCAAACGCTGAAAGCGTTCACCGCCGAGGCGTTTTTGAATATTGGCCAGGCTGTCCAGCAACCGCTGAGAAAACAGCGCGAAACCATGTTCAGCATTTTTAGCCGTGAATTCGGCACACAATTCAATGACGTAATCACGCAGGATGCGCTCGACCCGGCTGTTCAGGCTGTCTTCGAGCCACACCATCGGCGCGGTCTGCATGGTTTGGTAGAGCGGCAACGGCAAGGCGCAACTGCCCACCGTGCGGCTTTCGTCTTCCAGCACAAAGCGCTCAATGCCTTTGTCGCGCTTTTTCAGCACATCAATGGCCAAGCGATTTTCAAAATCAATGTTGGAAGGCTGGCCGGTGGCGCGCTTGCCAAAGCTTGAACCGCGATGATTGGCGTGACCTTCAAGGTCCAGCGCATTGTCGAGCTGCACCAGCACGTCGGTCTTGCCGGTGCCGGTCATGCCGCCGAGCACCAGCAGATCGCACTGCGCCACGGCCTCGTCGAGGGTCTGGATCAGGAACGTACGCAGCGCTTTATAGCCACCGGTGACGCGCGGGTAATCAATGCCGGCATCGTGCTTGAGCCACTGCTGCACGATCTGCGACCGCATGCCGCCACGAAAGCAATACAGGCACCCGTCGGGATGGGCCCGGGCAAAATCGGCCCATGCTTGCAGACGCTCAGCCTTGACCTTGCCCGAGACCAATTGATGCCCCAGGACCACGGCGGCTTGCTGGCCTTGCTGCTTGTAGCACGTGCCCACGCGCTCACGCTCGTGATCGGTCATCAGGGGCAGGTTGACCACTCCCGGAAACGCCCCTTTGTGAAACTCAATCGGCGCACGGGTGTCCATCATCGGCCGGTCATTGAGGAACACCTCGCGCAAGTCGGTTACGTCATGAGCCATCATGCAACCTCAACCGCGTACGTCTGTCGCTCCACCAGACGGCCGATCGGCTCAAGGTGCAAGCCATGCTCGCGAGCCATGTCCAGGAACGCCTCGTTGCCTTGCGGGGTAACAGCGACCAATAACCCGCCGCTGGTTTGCGGATCGCACAATACGCGCTTGTGCAGCTCCTGGATCGGCGAAATCTTGCTCGCGTAACTGTCATAGTTGCGCAAGGTGCCGCCCGGCACGCAGCCCTGCTCCAGGTAGTATTCCACCGCGTCCAGCTGCGGCACCCTGGCGTAATCGATTTGCGCGCTCAAGCCACTGCCGTCGGCCATCTCGACCAAATGCCCCAGCAGGCCAAAACCCGTCACATCGGTCATCGCCGTGACGCCATCGAGCTTGGCAAACTGACTGCCGATCCGGTTCAGCGTACACATCCAGTCACGGGCCACGCCCACGTCCTGCGTGCGCAATTTGCCTTTCTTCTCGGCCGTGGTGAGGATGCCGATCCCCAAGGGTTTGGTCAGGTACAGCAAGCACCCGGCGGTCGCGGTGTCATTGCGTTTCATCTGGCGTTTGTTGACGACACCGGTCACGGCCAGGCCAAAAATCGGCTCGGGGGTGTCAATCGAATGCCCGCCCGCCAGCGGGATGCCTGCGTCATCACACACGGCCCGGCCCCCGCGGATTACTTCCCGTGCCACTTCAGGCGGCAACAGATTCACGGGCCAGCCCAGAATGGCAATCGCCATCAACGGATCGCCGCCCATGGCGTAGATGTCGCTGATTGCATTGGTGGCCGCAATGCGCCCGAAGTCGTACGGGTCATCGACGATGGGCATGAAAAAATCGGTGGTCGACACCACGCCGCGCTCGTCATCCAGGGCGTAGACCGCCGCATCGTCGCGCGATGAATTTCCGACCCACAACTTCGGATCAAGGTTTTGCGCACCGCTACCGGCAAGAATGACTTCAAGCACCTGAGGCGAAATTTTGCAGCCGCACCCTGCTCCGTGGCTGTACTGCGTCAGGCGAATCGGCTCGCTCATAGGGCACCTTCAATGGGTATCAAAGTGCCAGATACTAACAGAGCGGCCGGTGCAGCTGGCGCACGGCATGCGAGACCCGCAACAAATCAGGAAAGATCAGGGCAGTTCCTCAGACGTCAGGGCGATTGCCCCAACCCTCGCGAGCCCGCGCAGGATGACCGGCATGCTGGAAACAGACCCGCCAGTCACATATGTAGTGCCTTAAAATAATCACTACATATGTATTGACGAGGGCTTTTTCCTTTTGCATGATGCAGACGTCTTCCCCACCGGAAGCGCTGGAAAAAGTAGTTGTAAGCATGTTCGACGAGCCGTCGGACTGTTCCGGGATAGGTACTGCCCACAAGGCAGAATTGATGAAGCTGACCTGGTTTGATCGTCCAGAGTCTGGATGAGAGAAGCTGGCGAGACGTCCTCAAGAGGCTTGTGGCTGATGTGTCATGTCACCCGTAGCATTCTGGCTCACGCTGCCCTCCTTCATTTCAGGCTGATGTTGTAGTAGCTGAACTTCACTACTACACGGGACGCGCTCAAGGCAGGATCTGCTTTAGATGGACCCCACGTAGCGCTGCATTGGCAGTTGCGCGAATCAATTGACAGATCAACGAGTGGTCAAGGAGCTAGCGATGAACCTGAATAACCAACCGACTATCAACGAACTGGCTGAACTGTTCGCCGGTCGTAAAGACACACTCGACGATCATATTGTGTGGATCAATGAGGCGGGTGAGGTTCGGGTCGACCCGCTCACCCACTGTGCAGAAGAAACCGAGTTCGAAAAGCAGCATCCACAGATGCGTGCCCGACTCAAAATGTACCGCCGCGGCCAGGGTTATGTGGGCAAAAAGGCCGCCGCGGACAAAGCGTTCATGGCAAAGGTGCTCCAAACCTTGACCCTGACCTGGGAAAAGGCGAAAGCAGAACCTGAGGTTATAAAAGTGAACAGCTACTGCTGATCGAAAGACGGCATTGAAAGCCCCGGAGTCGCTCCGGGGCTTTTTTTATGCCTTGCCGGCAACGGTCTTGACGCAGCTTTCTGTCCCTCGACCCGCCACACCGTTGTGTATGTAGTGCGGTTGATAGTACGACTTGTGCAGCGTGGTGGTGTACGTGCCCTGCGCATCCTGATCCTGGGTCAAGGTGGCCAACCCGATGCCGTAGTCCTTGGCCGCGCTCGCATCGTCATTGGCAAAGTACAGGGCTAGCGTTTGCCCTTTGGCCGCGCCATACCCTGAATACGTGACCGGCGCTGCGGACGTTTCAACCCTGAAGGTCAACTGATAGGCCCCAAACCCCTGTTCGGCGTGGCTGGCGCTCTCGTCCGTCGTCAGCGTCAACACGCCCTTATAC
Organism: Pseudomonas lundensis; assembly: GCF_015377145.2. Classification (NCBI taxonomy): domain Bacteria; kingdom Pseudomonadati; phylum Pseudomonadota; class Gammaproteobacteria; order Pseudomonadales; family Pseudomonadaceae; genus Pseudomonas; species Pseudomonas lundensis. The sequence continues at coordinate 2,243,766 of NZ_CP062158.2, read as the reverse complement.
GCACCGTCATGCCGGTCATACCCCGAGCATTCATAAGTACCGGCAATCTGTAACGGGTCGGCCGGTGCCGCCATCGTCAGGCCGCAAAACCCTCCCATTACCCCCCACGCAACCACACTCATGCTTCGTTTTGCAGTCACTCGCGACATCATTCATTCTCCACAGCCATTGATGGGGATTACGTTTGAAACGCGAGAAATCTACACCTCGTGACAGCGCGTCTTGTTACCGCTACAGAATGGATTGAAACAGCTTTTTGCAGCCTGCCTGCGTCTTCACGTCAGCTGTTTAACGGCTCACAGCGCCCGCTCCAGCTCAGGTACGGCTTCGAACAAGTCCGCCACCAGGCCGTAATCGGCTACCTGGAAGATCGGCGCTTCTTCGTCCTTGTTGATCGCGACGATCACTTTGGAGTCTTTCATGCCCGCCAAATGCTGAATCGCGCCGGAAATACCGACCGCAATGTACAGCTGTGGCGCAACGATTTTGCCGGTCTGGCCCACCTGCATGTCGTTCGGTACGAAACCGGCGTCAACCGCAGCACGGGACGCACCCACGGCAGCGCCCAGTTTGTCGGCCAGTGCGTACAGGTGTTTGAAGTTGTCGCCGTTCTGCATGCCGCGACCGCCGGATACGACGATTTTGGCTGCGGTCAGCTCAGGACGGTCCGATTTGGCCAGTTCTTCGTTCACGAACGAAGACGTGCCTGCATCGTGAACGGCCGCGACCGCTTCCACCGCTGCAGCACCGCCTTGCGCCGCCACCGGATCGAAACCGGTCGCACGCACGGTGATCACTTTGATCGGCGCTGTCGATTGCACGGTAGCAATGGCGTTACCGGCATAGATCGGACGCTTGAAGGTGTCAGCGCTTTCTACCGAAACGATCTCGGAGATCTGGTCAACGTCCAGTTGCGCAGCCACACGCGGCAGGATGTTTTTGCCGTTGGAGGTCGCCGCAGCCAGGATGTGGCTGTAGCTTTTGCCCAGTTCTGCAACCAGCGGGGCAACGTTTTCAGGCAACTGATGCGCATAAGCCGCGTTATCGGCAGCCAGCACCTTGGCCACGCCCGAAACCTGTGCAGCGGCTTCAGCGATGGCGCCAATGCCCTGACCTGCGACCAGAACGTGGATGTCGCCACCGATTTTGGCAGCGGCGGCTACGGTGTTCAGCGTGGCCGGGGCCAGGGCTTTACCGTCGTGTTCTGCGATTACCAGGATAGTCATGTTTACGCCCTCCAATTCAAAGCACCTTCGCTTCGTTTTTCAGTTTCTCGACCAGTTCAGCCACCGACTTGACCTTGATGCCTGCGCTGCGTGCCGCCGGCGCTTCGACTTTCAGGGTTGTGTGGGTCGATGCCGTGGAAACGCCCAACGCGTCAGGCGTCAGCACTTCAAGCGGCTTCTTCTTGGCTTTCATGATGTTTGGCAGGGACGCATAGCGCGGCTCGTTCAAACGCAGGTCAGTGGTGACGATGGCGGGCAGGTTCAGGGAAACCGTTTGCGCGCCGCCGTCGATTTCACGGGTCACCGCTACCTTGTCACCGGCCACTTCAACCTTGGAAGCGAAGGTGCCCTGGCCGTAACCGGTCAACGCTGCCAGCATCTGGCCCGTCTGGTTGTTGTCGCTGTCGATGGCCTGTTTGCCCAGGATCACCAGTTGTGGCTGCTCCTTGTCCACCACAGCCTTGAGCAGCTTGGCCACGGCCAGCGAGGTCAGGTCTTCGGCGGATTCGACGAGGATGGCGCGATCTGCACCCAGTGCCAGCGCGGTACGCAGCTGTTCCTGAGCCGTGGTCGGGCCGATGGAGACGACGACGATCTCAGTTGCCACGCCTTTCTCTTTCAGGCGTACGGCTTCTTCCACAGCGATCTCGCAGAAGGGGTTCATCGACATCTTGACGTTGGCGAGGTCAACGCCGGAGTTGTCCGCCTTGACGCGAACTTTAACGTTGTAATCGACAACGCGTTTGATACAAGCCAGCACCTTCATGGTTGCTCCTTTGAGGACGGACCCGCGCAACCGGGCCGTCCACGTCTGCGATTGAGAAAAACCGTTAAACCGTGGCCGGTTCGACCGGCAATATCAGTTGATCAGGCACGGCATGTGCGCTATTGCGTGCCACCAGGTAATACACCAACGCGGGCAGCGTCAGACCGATGATCCAGGAAATATCCGTGCCCCCCAGCGACGCCACCAGCGGCCCGGTGTAAAAACTGGTGGCGATAAACGGCAGCTGAATCAGCACCCCAAAGGCGTACACCAGAATACCGCGCAGGTTCCAGCGCCCGTATCGGCCATTCGGGTTAGACAGCGCCGGCACGTCATAGCGCTCTTTGCTGATCAGGTAGAAGTCCACCAGATTGATGGCGCTCCATGGCGTGAAAAACGCCAGCAGGAACAGGATGAATGCCGAGAAATCCTTGAGGAACGAATGCTGCCCGAGCAACGCCAGCGTGGTGGCAAACCCCACCATCAGCAGGATGTACACCAGACGCAGGGCTTTGGAGATCCGGTGATTGCCACGGAACCCGCTGACGATGGTCGCCAGCGACATGAAACTGCCGTAGGCATTGAGGGTGGTGATCGTCACCTTGCCAAACACCACACAGAAATACAGCAGCGCAGCCATAGCCCCGCTTGCCCCCAGCCCCACGATGTAGGACACCTCATGCCCGGCAAACTGGTCACCGGCCAATGCAGCCACAAACACGCCAAACACCATCGAGATCTGCGACCCCACCACCGAGCCCAGCCCCACCGCGAGGAAGGTTTTGAGCGACGAGGTGGTAGACGGCAGATAGCGCGAGTAATCGGCCACATACGGCCCGAAAGCAATCTGCCAGGACGCCGAAAGCGAGATGGCCAATAAAAAGCTGCTTAGCGAAAAGTGTTTATTGCTCAACAACAGGCCCACATCGTTTTGCGACAGCAAGGTGTAGAACAGGTAGAAAAACGCCAGCACCCCAACCACGCTGGCCACGCGGCCAATCATGTGAATCGTGCGGTAGCCCAGGATGGTCAGCAGGACAATCAGGGCCGCAAAAATCAGGATGCCCCACGAATCGCTCACGCCGACCAATTGCCCCACCGCCTGCCCCGCCAGCACCGAGCCGCTGGCCGAAAACCCCACGTACATCAGGCACACCAGCACAATCGGGATCACGGCCCCGTACACCCCGAATTGCACACGACTGGAGATCATTTGCGGCAACCCCAGCTTCGGGCCCTGAGCGGCGTGCAGTGCCATGATGACGCCGCCCAGCACTTGCCCGATCAGCAAACCGATCAGCGACCAAAACACATCACCGCCCAAGACCACGGCCAGGGCGCCCGTGACGATGGCCGTGACTTGCAGGTTCGCCCCGAACCACAGGGTGAACTGACTGAACAACCGCCCGTGTCGCTCGGACTCGGGGATGTAATCAATAGAGCGCTGTTCGACCAGCGAGGCCCGCGGTGAATCTTCGTTGTGCGTGGACATAAGCAGTTCCTTGGGGCTGTCACCGTCGGTGCGCCCATTGTTTTTGGAATGACTTTTCCGATCCTTGACCTGACCTTCACCGCATCCTTGCAACCCTGAGCAGGTGCCTGCGCACCTGCCACGTGCGCGTTACGGGCGGGCGTCGAGCAACGCCCGGGAAATGATGATTTTCTGCACTTCAGAAGTGCCTTCGAAAATCCGCAAAATCCGCGCATCGCGCACGTAACGCTCCAACGGCAAATCACGGCTGTAGCCGTACCCGCCGTGCAATTGCAGCGCAGCATCGGTGATAAACCCGGCGCACTCCGCCGCCACCAGTTTGGCCGTCGCAGAATCAAGGCTGAAACGCTCGCCGCTGTCACGCCGGGCAGCGGCTTTCATGGTCAGCAGGCGGGCACTTTCGAGCTGCGCATACATGTCCGCCAGGCGCCATTGCGTCCCTTGATACGCCGCCAGGGGTTTAGGCCCGATTTGACGCTCACGCACCCAGTTCAAACTGGCGTGCAACGCTGCGCTGGCGATCCCCAGCGACATGGCCGCCACCTCCACCCGCCCACGATCCAGCACCGCCATGGCCGTGTTGAAACCCTGCCCCTCGACACCCAGCAGCGCAGTCTCTGGCAACCAGCAATCGAGCGCCAACTCATAGATCGTGCTGCCGCGCAGACCCATGGTTTTCTCCGGGCTGGAGAAACTGATCCCGGCCGTGCCCTTGGGCACCCTGAATGCACTGATGCCTTTGTGCCCGGCCTCGGCGTCGGTTTTCACGTACAGCACAATGAAGTCGGCTTCCTTGGCATTGGTGATGTAGTGCTTGCTGCCGCGTACACGCCAGCCACCGTCTTCGCGCACGGCACGACTGCGCATGTCGGCCGGATTGGAACCGGCGGCCGGCTCGGTCAGGGCGAATGCGCCCAACCACTCCCCGCTGGCCGCCCGGGGCAACCACTCCTGCTTTTGCTGTTCCGTGGCGCCCAGCAGAATCGAATCGGTGGCCAAAAAGTGCGCCGTCATGGCCGAGGCCGTCGAGGCACAGGCCCCCGCGACCGCTTCCACCACGCGGCTCATCGCCAGGCTGCCGATGCCCAGGCCGCCATAGGCTTCTGGCAGGTTAATGCCCATAAAGCCCAAGTCACCCAACGCCTTGATGCTGGCCAGACAAAAACTTTCGCTCTCGTCGTAATGCTGCGCCAAGGGCTGAATCACTTCGCGGGCGACCTGTTCAGCGCTCTCAACCACCGCGAGCTCTTCTGCATTCATAGTGAAATTCACGGGTTCACTCCTGTTGGATTCAAACCAAAAATGGCGTTGTCAGCCCCCAAGCGTGGGGCTGCAGTAAGGGCGCGGGGTTTACGACCGTTGAAGAACACCGGTTGCGGCACACAAGGCACTGCCGCGCCGGGTGGCTGGAACTGCAACTGACGCACGCGGGCATGCTCGCTGCTGGCGGCTTCAGCCAAATCCCACACCGGCGAGGACGGCACCCCTGCCTCCAGCAAGCCGTCACACAGGTGCTCGACGCTGTGTTGCGCGGTCCATGCCTCAATGGCAGCCCGCAGTTGCGGTTCGTGCCGGGTACGACTGGCGTCGTCGATAAAGCGCGGGTCGATTGCCAGCTCAGGCTGGCCCATGCACTGGCACAGGCGCTCAAACAGCCGGTTGCTGGCGACCGCAATCACCACCAACCCGTCGGCAGCCCGGTAGGTGTCAAACGGGGTGGACACCGGATGCCGGTTCCCCACCAGCCCCGGTGCCACACCGTTGGCATACAGGTTGGACAAACCGGTCATTTGCAGGCTGAACAACACGTCGAACATGGCCACATCGATGTATTGCGCGCCCGGCGCATGGCGCTCGCGGGCAAACAAAGCCGAACTGATGGCCCAGGCGGCGTAGACCCCGGCACACAAGTCCCCGATGGACTCGCCGCTGCGGGTAGGCCCCGTGGCTGCAAACCCGGTGACACTCATCAGGCCCGACATGGCCTGGGCCACAATGTCATAGGCCGGGCGACCCGACAGCGGACCGTCCTGCCCGAAACCGGAAATACTGGCGTAGATCAGTCGCGGGTTGTGCTGCTTCAGCGTATCGAAATCAATGCCCAGACGCCGGGTGACGCCGGGTCGGAAGTTCTCCACCAGCACATCGGCGTCGGCCACCAGTTCGTAAAAGCGTTGACGCTCCGACGGGTCTTTGAAATCAATCTCGACGCTGCGCTTGCCGCGATTGATGAGGCCGAAGTACACGCTTTCGCCCGCCAGAAAAGGCCCCAGATGCCGTGCGTCATCGCCCTCTTGCGGCACCTCGAACTTAATGACATCAGCCCCCAGGTCCGCCAGCATCGCGGTGCAATGCGGGCCCGCCAGTACGCGGCTGATGTCCAGCACGCGCACGCCTTGCAGTTGTTGAGTAAACGGACTGTTGCTCATGGTTGTTGCCTCACAGGGTCGTCAGGTCAGCCATTGACGCAGGCAGGCGTGCACCGTGCAGCCTGTGTGGCCCACGTACGCGCTATCCCGACCTTCGTCAGCGACTATCAGGTGTGGGGGCGGCTCAGCCGTTAATCATCGGCAGGTTCAGGCCCTGTTCGTTGGCGCAGTCGATGGCAATTTCATACCCAGCGTCGGCATGGCGCATCACGCCGGTGGCCGGGTCGTTGTGCAGCACGCGGGCGATGCGTTCGGCCGCTTCGTCGGTGCCATCACACACAATCACCATGCCCGAATGCTGCGAGAAGCCCATCCCCACGCCACCGCCGTGGTGCAGCGAAACCCAGGTCGCGCCGCTGGCGGTGTTGAGCAAGGCATTGAGCAGCGGCCAGTCGGACACCGCGTCCGAGCCATCCTGCATGGCTTCGGTTTCGCGGTTGGGGCTGGCCACGGAGCCGGAGTCCAGATGGTCGCGGCCAATCACGATCGGCGCTTTCAGCTCGCCGCTGCGCACCATTTCGTTGAACGCCAGGCCCAACTTCGCACGCTGGCCCAAGCCAACCCAGCAAATACGCGCCGGCAAACCCTGGAAGCTGATGCGCTCGCGGGCCATGTCCAGCCAGTTGTGCAGGTGCGCGTCGTCGGCGATCAGTTCTTTAACCTTGGCGTCGGTCTTGTAGATGTCCTCGGCGTCCCCCGACAGCGCGACCCAACGGAACGGGCCTACGCCACGGCAGAACAGCGGGCGGATGTAGGCCGGTACAAATCCGGGGAAGTCGAAGGCGTTTTCGACGCCGACTTCTTTGGCCATCTGACGAATGTTGTTGCCGTAGTCGAAGGTCGGGATGCCCTGTTTCTGAAAGGCGAGCATGGCTTCGACGTGTTTACCCATCGACGCCTTGGCGGCGCTGACCACGGCCGCCGGATCGGTCACGGCGCGGTCGCGGTACTGCTCCCAGGTCCAGCCTTTGGGCAGGTAGCCGTTGAGCGGGTCGTGGGCGCTGGTCTGGTCGGTAACCATGTCCGGGCGTACACCACGGCGAACCATTTCAGGCAGCAGCTCGGCAGCATTCCCACACAGCGCAATGGAAATGGCTTTGCCTTCGGCGGTGTAGCGGGCGATCCGCGCCAGCGCGTCATCCAGATCGGTGGCCTGTTCGTCCACGTAGCGGGTGGCCAGACGGAAATCGATGCGGCTCTGCTGGCATTCGATGTTCAGCGAGCAGGCGCCCGCCAGGGTGGCGGCCAGAGGCTGCGCACCGCCCATGCCGCCCAGACCCGCTGTCAGGACCCACTTGCCCTTGAGGCTGCCGTTGTAATGCTGGCGACCGGCTTCGACGAAAGTTTCGTACGTGCCTTGCACAATCCCCTGACTGCCGATGTAGATCCAGCTCCCGGCTGTCATCTGGCCATACATGGCCAGGCCCTTGGCATCCAGTTCGTTAAAGTGTTCCCAGGTCGCCCAGTGCGGCACCAGATTGGAGTTGGCGATCAGCACGCGCGGCGCATTGCTGTGGGTTTTGAACACGCCCACCGGCTTGCCGGATTGCACCAGCAAGGTCTCGTCGTCATTGAGGTGAGTGAGGCTTTCGACAATTTTGTCGTAGCAGTCCCAGTTGCGTGCTGCCCGGCCAATGCCGCCATACACCACCAGCTCGGTCGGGTTCTCGGCCACTTGCGGGTCAAGGTTGTTCATCAACATCCGCAGCGGGGCTTCGGTCATCCAGCTTTTAGCCGTAAGACGGGTGCCACGGGCGGCGCGGATTTCACCGTCGCGGTGACGGGTGTGAGCAGTTGTCATGCAGTAATCCTTCATCAAATGGCATCAACGACATGAGGTGCAGTGCGCCAACTGCGCACTTATACCAACCTGTATGTACAAGTGAATGCAAGTGAAGGGCCAACATGCAACGCGCCTTCTCAGGCGCGTGCCATGACAATAGGGAAATATTATTTAAATCAGGACGTTATAAAAATTCAGATTTTCACGACTCAGCTCGCTCTTAGCGAAAGCACGTGAAAAGTTGCCGCAACTTGGTGCACAGACCGGCAAAAAGGTAACGGAACTGCACCAAAAGTAACGCGGGTAACACGCCCACCCGCGCCAACGCCCACTCAGTGCCCACACTGCCCTTGCAACCGATAGCGCGAGCCCGGATACACCAGTCGCGCGCACCCCACCACGCCTTGGGCCGACCAGGTGCGGCGGCGAATCATCAGGCACGCTTCGTTTCGTTTGATGCCCAGCAAACGGCACTCCGCCGAGGTGGCATGAATGGCTTCCACCACATGCTCGCCCCCGGTCAGCGGCGCAAGGTCCATCAAGTAGGCATAGGCCGTGGTGCGGGTGAAGTCCTGCTGCAAATAAAGAGGCGCAATCTGCGCATTGACGAAACGCTCCTCGATTTGCACCGGCACCTCGTTTTCGTAATGCACGATCACCGAATGAAACAGCCGCTCGATGCCGTCCAGGGCGAAGGGCAAGGTCGGGCTGGCCTTGGCCGGGACCTCTTCAAGCACCATCACGTCGCTGCGGTGTACATGGCCGCGATCAGCGATTTCCTGAGCGATATTGTGAATTTCGAACAGCGCCGCCGTGCCCTTGGGCATCGCCACAAACGTCCCCACGCCTTGCATGCGCACCAGCAGGCCTTCGATGGTCAGCTCGCGCAAGGCACGGTTGATGGTCATGCGGCTCACGCCCAATTGCTGGAGCAACTCGCTTTCGGACGGCAACTTCGTATTGGGGAGCCAGGCACCGGAGCGGATTTTCTGCACGATGGCCTGTTTGACCCGCGCGTACAGGGGCGCCGGGCTTTCAAGTGAGAATGACTCGAGGGGCGAATGGTCATCGACAGACTGGGACACAACAACTCCTGTTTATTGATTGGGGCAGGCCCGTGCGTCGCGCCAGTCTACCCGTCGCGCAGTCGCAGACAAACAGGGGCTTAACGCGGCATGTAATCGCGCTGCCAGCGGCGCGGGATGCGCAAGGAGATCACACCGAGCACGCAGGCAAACCCCGCGCTGAATAACATCGCCCTGACCCCGAACCGGGCCTCCAGCCAGGCGCCCAACACCGCGCCTAGCAACATGCCGCTCCAGGGCACCAGTTGCACGCGCCAGCCGCTCTTGCGCTCGCCCAGCAGCCAGCGCCCCAGACCCCGGCCGAAACGCGACAGCGCCCCGGTCACGTACGTGAGCCCCACCGGCAACCCGTTGACCTGCTCCACAGCCGCATTGAGCATGCCCATCGCCAGAATGGCCGCCAGCAAGGCCGGCACCTGCGACGCAAATGGCACCAGCCCGGCGGCACACAACAGCCCGGCAATGACCAGCATCAAGGGCAAGGCGCGGCGTCCGCCCCAACGCCCGAGCAAAATGCCCAGCGTGTTGCCTGCGATGAACGCCAGCACGGCAAAGAACAGGCGCAACACCAGGCTCGCATCCCCCTGACTGATCGCCACCGCCAGGCGCGTGGTGTTACCGCTCATGAACGACACGAAATCGCCCGTGGCCAGAAACCCGATGGCATCGGTCATGCCAGCCAGCACCGAAAGGCTCGCCACCAACCCCAAGCCGACCCGCCCTCGCCAGGCTCGCACGCGCAGGTGTACGGGGTTGATCGGGGGTCTGAGCGGAGCAGGTAACATCGGCACAACCTCTTAAGGATGAAGGCCGTTCAATGATGGCCAATTGAACAGCGCCTTACCAGTACTCGTCAGTTTAATCCCTGGAAGCATTCAGAAACGTCTGCAACTAAAGTGAGAGCGAACCAATTTCCAAATGCGCGTCTAATGAACACTTTGTTCAAGGATGACGGGCACTTCGGTGTTTGTACGACAAGGAGCGCACTCGCCCGATTTGATACAGAAGACCTTCATGTTCCCGATCGACTGGAAAAAAAACCGCTTCGCGTTAGCCGCCGTCCCGCTGCTGCTGATCGCGGGCACTGTCAGCCTTAGCTCCCACGTCGAAGACGCTTTCGCCCAACCGGCCGATGGGGTTCAGACCCTGGTGTTCATGCGCCACGCTGAAAAACCGGCTGACGGTCTGGGGCAACTGACCTGCCAGGGCCTGAACCGCGCCATTGATCTGGCAACGTTGCTGCCGCAGAAATATGGCAAGGCAGATTACGTGTTCGCCGCCAACCCGTCGCGTCAGGTCGAAGAAGGCGCCGAGGATGACGCCTACAGCTATGTGCGGCCGATGATGACCATCAACCCCAGCGCCATCAAACTGGGCTTGCCCATCAATCTGGAGTTTTCGGCCAACGATACACGGCAACTGGCCAACGAGCTGACAGACGACAAGTACCACAACTCGACCGTCTACACCGCCTGGTCCCATGGCTACCTGCCCGAGCTGATTAACACGGTCGCGGGCAAGGCCACCGGAAAAAAAGTCTCGCTGACCGAAGACTGGGCCGACAGCGATTTCGACTCCCTGTATGTACTGACCCTGACCTGGCACAACGGCAAAGCCACCCTGCTCAGCCGCGTCGATAAACAAGGGCTGAACAACGGCGCCAAAGCCTGCCCGAGCTGATCAGGCCAGTGCCTGGCGGGCGGGCGCATGACGGCGTACGGCCCAACTGACGCCACTTAACAGCAGGATCATGGCCAGTGATTCCAGCAACGTCGGCCAGCGCTGCACATAGACAAAGCCATAAAACAGCGCGAACAGTGTTTCAAACACGATCAACTGGCCGCTCAAGGTCAGCGGCAGCCGCCGCGAAGCCGCATTCCACAGCCGGTTGCCAAACCATGAGCCGACGACCGCACACGCCAGATTGATCGCCCAGAACCCCTGCCAGCGGGCGTCACTGACGTCGGCGTGCGCAGCCTCCAGCGACAGCGCATGGGCAACGGCCCAGATCAAAAGCCCCAGCACACCCGTGGTCACGCCCCACAAGCTCGACCATTCACTGCTGGTGAATGAACTGTGTTTCAAGTACCGCGCGTTGGCTGTGGCAAATCCCGTCCAGCACACCAGCGCACCCATGGCACAGGCAATGCCCAGTATTTTTTCAGCCAACGGTTGCCCGGCATCGGCGCCAGACAAGGCCTCAAGGTTGATGCACAGCATCCCGGCCAGCACCAGCAGCAGCGGCCAGATCAGGCGAGTCAGCGGCACGGCCCCCGCATCGCGGCGGCCCAGCCAACTGATGGTCAAGGGCAATACGCCGATGATCAGTGACGCCACGGCGATCCCCACCCACTGCACGGCGGCGGCCAGCAGCATGTAATAAATCAGGTTGCCCAACAGGGCGAGCTTCACCAGTGTCATTACGTCGCGCAGGGTCAGTTGGATCAGCAAGCGCTTGGCGTTGGGCAGTATCAACAGTGCCGACACTGCGCCGTACAGGATAAAACGGGCACAACTGAGGAGCAGCGGACTGAACTCCGGTAACAGCACCGGCACCAAAAACACCCACCCCCACACGGCACCTGCCATGCCGGCATAGACTATCCCGCGCTTCATTACGTATGCTCACAACCTGAAAGAGGCTGCAAGAATAGGCATTCAACGCTTGAGTGACTAAAGAGCATTTGGCATTCAGGCATTCCTTATAGGAATAATCCAACACACTTCCAGCCCACCTGCAGAGTCTGCCCCACAGGAAAACCCGTGAGCCGCTACCTGAAACACTTGCCACCGCTCGACACACTGATCACGTTCGAGGCGGTTGCCCGTAATGGCAGCTTTACCCGCGCCGCAACCGAGCTGTGCCTGACCCAAAGCGCCGTCAGCAAACAGATTCGCACCCTTGAAGATGCCCTCGGACTCTCGTTGTTCGAGCGTCAAGCCCGAGGTATCAGCCTGACCCGCGCGGGCGCCGGCCTGTTTGCAGAAGTCAGCGCGATGCTTGAGCGACTGCAACACAGTGTCAACCGGATCAAGGTGGAACATGCGCCTACTGCCGTGACGGTGCAGTGCACCCACGCCGTGGCACAGTTCTGGCTCTTTCCGCGTCTGCTGGCGTTCAACACCGCTCACCCCGGGATCACGGTCAACATCCACGCCAACAATGGTCTGGACGAGTCGAGTACAGCGGATTACGATTTCTCGATCTTGTACGGTAATGGCAAGTGGTCATCACTGGATGCCCATCTCTTGTTTGCCGAATGCGTGTACCCGGTGGCCAGCGCCGCCCTGCCTGTGGCAGACATTGGCGCACCGTCTGATGTGCAAACGCTGCCCCTGATCGAGCTGGATTCATCCGGCTGGAACTGCATGGACTGGCGCGACTGGTTCCGGCATTTCGCGATTGAGCACACCCCCTCGCCCGACAGCCCGCTGTTCAACCAAGTGACGCTGGCCTATCAGGCAATCATGCAAGGCATGGGCGTCGGGCTGGGCTGGGATTTTATGGTCAGGGACAAAATCGACAGCGGCGTGCTGCGGCGCGTCGGCCCTTATGAATGTATCAGCGGTAATGCTGACTACTTGGCGCACTCTCGGCATAAAACGTTGTCAGAGGCAGCAGTTATTTTCCGACACTGGCTTTTGCATAAAAGCCCGTGCGTTTAATCCTTACGTTTGAATGCTCAAGGAGCTTGCATGAAGATCAATGTGATCGCTGTACCGTTGGTGATGGTGGCAATGCTGGGGCTGGCCGGGTGCGCCTCGCCGAGCGTGGTAACCCTGCAAAACGGCACGCAATACCTGACCAAAGACCTGCCAAAAACCAAAACCAACGACGGCTTCTACGAGTTCGTGGACATTGCCGGCAAGCACATCAGGATCAAGGCTGACGACGTGGCCACCATCAAAACCGACGATTGACGCCCAGGCAACGGCAAGCAATTGCTTGCCGTTGCACAGGTCAGTTCAGGGCATCGAGCATTCGGTAGTAGGTGATCCCGGCGGCAACGTACAAGCGTTGCAGGCTGTGGAACGGGATGCTGCGAATGGGCGTGACCGGGAACGGGAAGTCACTGTCGGTTCCCGCCACGCGCGCCGCCAGGTGCTTGCCCAACATGGTCGACATGGCGATCCCCCGGCCGTTGTAACCCATCAGTATCGACAGCCCCGGCTGAGGCTCATGCAGCTGCGGCAACACACTCTGATTCAACGCAATGCGCCCGCTCCAGCGGTATTCGACGACTACCCCGGCCAGTTGCGGGAACAGCATCACCATCGAGCGTTCCAGATGCGTCCAGTCCCCGGCCCGGGTCGGCTCCGCAAACGGCCCGCGACCGCCCAGCAACAAGCGGCCCTGGGCATCCATCTTGAAGTACAGCAACAGGCGACGCGCATCCGAACACACTTCACCTCCCGGCAAGATGGTCTTGCGCAAGTCAGGGGGCAGCGGACGGGTGGCGATGATGAAGCTGTTGGCCGCCAGTACGGTCTGGCGCAAACCCGGCCACAGGTTGTCGGTGTACCCGTTGGTGGCCAACACCACCCGATCGGCGCTGACCGTGTTGCCTTGGGCCGTGGTCAATTGCCATTGTTGCCCGACACGCCGCAAATCGGTCACCCGGCTTTGGCTGTGAATGGTGACGCCACGGCCCAGCGCTGACTTGGCCAGCCCGCGGGCATAGTTCAGTGGATGCAAACTGCCCGCGCGCGGGTCGACCCAGCCGCCCAGATAATTGTGCGTTCCCAGCCGCTGACATACCGCATCACGGTCCAGAATCTCGGCGGCAATCCCTCGTTGCTGCCATTGCCGGGCCCGGTGTTCAAGCGCTTTCATCGACACGGCGGACACGGCGGGCTGGATCCAGCCTTTACGGCTGGCTTCGCAGGCGATGCTGTACTCGCGAATCAAGGCAAAGACTTCATCGGCTGCCCCTCCGCAGGCCTCGATGATGCGCTCGCCGCGCGTCTCACCGTAACGCTGGAGCAACTGATCGGGGTCGTACTTGAGGCCCGGAATCACTTGCCCGCCGTTGCGACCCGATGCCCCCCACCCGGGTTCGCCAGCGTCCAGCACGCACACGCTGATGCCTGCTTCGGCCAGCCTTAATGCCGTGACCAGCCCGGTGTATCCGGCCCCGACAATGGCCACGTCTACGCGTTTGTTTTCACTGAGCGGCGGTGTCATGGCGCCGGGCCGGGCCGTGGCTGACCACAGCGAAGGCGGCAACTGACCGCTGGAAGCAGATTTCATGAGGCAACCTCGTCCGTCTGGTTCAGCAGACGTCGCAGAAAATCCTGGGTACGCGGGTGTTGCGGGGCGCTCAGCACTGTTTTGGCAGGCCCGGCCTCGACAATGTGGCCGCCGTGCAAGAAACACACTTTGTCCGCGACATCACGGGCAAATCCCATCTCATGGGTGACGACGATCATGGTCATGCCCTCATCCGCCAGACGCCGCATGACCGTGAGCACTTCACCCACCAGTTCCGGGTCGAGGGCCGAGGTCGGCTCATCGAACAAAATGGCTTGCGGGTTCATGGCCAGCGCGCGGGCAATCGCCACGCGTTGCTGCTGCCCGCCGGACAAGACGTCCGGGTAAGCGTCCATGCGGTGGGCCAGACCGACTTTTTCGAGCAGCGCCGTGGCCTGCTTGCGCGCCGCTTGCGGGTGTTGCTTGAGCACGTAAATCGGCCCTTCCATCACGTTTTCGAGCGCCGTGCGGTGCGGGAACAGATTGAAACGCTGAAACACCATGGCCACACGCGTGCGTAACTGATGGATGCTCTTGTCGTTGCGGTCCACGCGCTGGCCGCTGACCAGGATCTCGCCCCGGCTGTAACTTTCCAGGCCGTTGATGCACCGCAACAGCGTCGATTTGCCCGACCCCGAAGGGCCGATCAGGCACACCACTTCGCCTTGCCCGACTTGCAGATCCACCCCTTCAAGCACCGGGACGCTGCCGAAATGCTTGTACACACCCTTAAGTTCAATCATGAGGTTCTCCGCGTCGCGAAGCGTGCTTCCAGGCGACGCAAACCGAAGGACAACGGCAGGCTCATCGACAGGTAAAGCAGGGCCACCAAGGTGTACACCGTCATGTTTTCGAACGTCGAAGAGGCGATCAACTGACCTTGGCGGGTCATCTCGGCCACGGTGATGGTGGACACCAGCGAGGAGTCCTTGAGCATCATCACCAGCGTATTGCCGTAGGGCGGCAAGGCGATGCGGAACGCTTGGGGCAATACCACGCGGCGCATGATCATCATGCCGCGCATGCCGATGGATTCGGCGGCTTCGATCTGGCCGTGGTCGATGGCCTGGATGCCGGCGCGGAAGTTTTCGGCCTGATAGGCCGAGTATGCGATGCCCAGACCAATCACACCCGCCTGCATGGCGCTGAGCTGGATGCCGAAGTCGGGCAATACGAAATAGATATAAAACAGCTGAACGATGATGGGCAGACCGCGAATCACGTTGACCACGCCTATGGCGAACAACGCCACCGCGCGGATTTTGGAAACCATCATCAAAGCGAATACAAGACCGATCAGCGAACTCAGCACGAACGATCCCGCAGTGACTTGCACAGTAACGACCGCCCCTTTCAACAACAGCGGGAGGAAGTCCAACGCGTCCTGGAGAAACATAAGTTACCTGCGAAACAACACATGAAACGGCCCGCAGCAGCGTGCGGGCCGAGGAATCATCAGTTCAGTTTCCACTGCTCAATGATGCGGTCCAACGAGCCATCAGCCTTGATCGCGGCGATGCCCTTGTTCACTTGCGCAAGTGTTTCGGGGTCGTTCTGGCGCATCACGATGCACACATCGCCCACCACGACCGACTTATAGGTGTCCGACAGTTTCAGCCCCTTGGTCTGCTTGGGGTTGGTGGCCATCTGGTACGCCACGATGGGACGGTCGCCGAATGCAGCCTTGATCCGGCCCAACCGCAGGTCGCGCATCATGTCGGCCACCGAGTCGTAGCTGCGCACTTCCTTGAAACCGCCATGCCTGTTCAAGGCATCAATAAAGACCGATCCCACTTGGGCACCGACGATTTCCCCTTTCAGGTCAGCCATGCTGGTATAGGGTTTAGGGTCTTTTTCCTGAAGGATCAGCCCTTCACCGTAGCTGTAAATCGGGTCGGAGTACTGCACGACCTTCTCGCGCTCAGGGGTTTTGAGCATGGCGGCCGAGATCAGGTCGATCTTGTTGGACGTCAATGAAGGAATCAGCGCAGAAAAGACGCTTTGTTGAATATCCGTCTCGAAACCGCCCGCTTTGCCGATCGCTTCAATCGCGTCAACCATCATGCCCTGGGTGTGCCCGCTTTTGATGTCAACGAAGGTAAACGGAATGCCTGTGGCGGTAGCCCCGACGCGATAGGTCGGTGTAGCCAGTACGCTGGCAGATCCCATCATGCCCGCGGCGATTGCACACACGAGCGTGAGCACTTGAAATTTTTTCTGCATGGCGAATCTCCCTGTGGTCGCTTTTATTATCCTGATGGCGCCTTGAAACAGCCTCCGCACCCTCTGGTGTTAAAAGCCGGCATCGACTATAAACAATTTACCTAAATCGTAAAGAGATTTATAAGTATCGGATATCGATATTTATAACGTACATAAACGCCAAGGAAGCGTCATGAGCGAACACAATAACCCCCTTTTCAATCAGTCGTTGGAGAAGGGCCTCGCGGTATTGCGCGGCTTTGGCGCAGCACGGCGAACCATGAACCTGGCCGATATTGCGCAGGTTGCGGGCATTAGCAAAAGCTCCGCCCAGCGAATGGTGCACACGCTCGAAGAGCTGGGCTATATCCGCAAGCATCCGCAAAGCCGCCGCTTCCAGTTAACGCCCAAAGTTATGGAAATCGGCTACAACTATTTAGCCGCGGACACACTCGTTGACGTTGCAAATCCTTACTTGGCGGAACTCAATCAACTCACTGGCGAAACCGTCAACCTGACCGAGCCTGACGGCGTGTCCATGGTGTATGTCGCGCGTTTTGTGGCGCCCAAGTTCATCCCCATTCATATGCCGATTGGCAGCCGCATCCCCATGTACCTCAGTGGCGGCGGACGGGCCTACCTCAGCGGACTGCCTGACGAAGACGTGCACGCGGCCCTGCAAGCCAGCGATATTCGGCCTTTCACCCAGCACACGCTGACCGATCCGGCGGCTATTTTCGAACGCATACAAGCGGCCCGGAGCAAGGGCTACGCCACCAATAAGGAAGAAATGTTCCTGGGGGACATGACCCTTGCCGCGCCGGTGTACGGCAGCCATGGCCTGCCAGTGGCAGCCGTCCACGTGGTGGCGCCCAGCAGCCGCTGGAGCATGGAAGACGCAGAGCTCAAGATGGGCTCGGCCATCGTCCAGTGCGCCCGGGCAATCAGCAACGCCATCAGAACCTTGTAAGGCTTCACTACAGATCGCGCCAGCTTGCGCGGTCTGACACCCCTTGCAGATAAATCAGCCTCCGGATTGGCGTATGATGCGCCGCAATTTCCTCATGTCCGGTAACTGTTTATGTCCAGTGTTTCCTCAGTCAAACCTACACGGGGCTGGTCATTCTGGTGCAAGCCCCTGCTGTTCCTGCTGATAGCAGGCATTGGCCTGTATTACGTCAAGTGGTCACCCTACTACGCCAAAGCCTTTTTGGCGGCAGACAACCACAGCATTGGCGCCTCGATCCTCAACGATAACCAGGGCGAGCCCCTCGCGGCGGCACTGGCGTATGCCCAGGTGTATTTTCTGGCGATCTGGAAAGCCGCCGTTCTGGCAGTGATTCTCGGCTCGCTGATTCAAGTGCTGATCCCGCGCGACTGGTTGCTGCGCCTGTTCGGCAAGGCCGGTCTGGGTTCGACCCTGCGCGGCGGGCTGTTCGCCCTGCCGGGCATGATGTGCACCTGTTGCGCGGCCCCGGTTGCCGCCGGCATGCGCCGACAGAAGGTGTCGGTGGGCGCCGCCCTTGCCTTCTGGATTGCCAACCCGGTACTGAACCCGGCAACGCTGGTGTTCATGGGCTTTGTACTGGGCTGGGGGTTCAGTGCATTACGCCTGGTGGCCGGGTTAGTGCTGGTGATTGGCGTCTCGCTGATTGCCCAGCGCATCTCACGCCCGGAGAGCATTCCTGACGCGGCGCTGGACGCGATCTCCGATGCCAGCCAGGGCAATCAAGACCCGTTCTTGGTGCGCTGGGCGCGCACGTTGTGGCAATTGTTCTGGAATACCATTCCGGTGTATTTGCTGGCCGTCTTGCTGCTGGGCGCGGCCCGCGTGTGGCTGTTCCCTCACGTCGATGGCGCCATGAGCGACAGCCTGCTGTGGCTCGTCCCCCTGGCGATTGTGGGCACGCTGTTCGTGATCCCCACTGCCGCGGAAATCCCGATTGTGCAAACGATGATGGCACTGGGCATGGGCACCGCGCCTGCTGTGGCCTTGCTGATGACCCTGCCCAGCGTGAGCCTGCCGTCGCTGTTAATGCTGCGCAAGGATTTCGACACCCGCGTGCTGGTCAGTGTGGCCGTGATGACCATGCTGGTGGGCATCCTCAGCGGGCTGGTGGGCATGTGGCTGCTCTGAATCAGCGCGCCCTGCACCGTTCCGGCAATTGCTTAATGCCATCATGAAAGCCTTGTTCCAGAGCGGTTAATTCAGTTTTAGTTAAGCTTCAACCGGTACTTTTTTCATTCGGGTCAATGACGGCCCGTTTCTGGCCTCCACCAGAAATCTCTTCGCTTTGCCAAAAGAGGATGAATGATGAGTACCAAGGATAATCAGTCGATAGCTGCAGCCACTGCCACCCCCGAAGCAGCGCTGCAGCACATCGTCGAAGGTTTTTTGCATTTTCATCACGACATCTTTCCGCAACAGAAAGACCTGTTCAAAAAGCTGGCCACCGCCCAACGTCCCCGCGCCATGTTCATCGCCTGCGCCGATTCGCGCATCGTCCCCGAACTCATCACGCAAAGCGCGCCCGGCGATTTGTTTGTCACGCGCAATGTCGGCAATGTCGTGCCGCCCTACGGTCAGATGAACGGCGGCGTGTCCACGGCCATTGAATACGCCAATCTGGTGCTGGGGGTGCAGCACATCATCGTGTGCGGGCACTCGGACTGCGGCGCGATGCGCGGTGTGCTCAACCCCGACAGCCTTGAAGCCATGCCCACCGTCAAAGCCTGGCTGCGCCATGCCGAAGTGGCCAAGACCATGGTTCAAGAGAACTGCGCCTGCGCCAGCGAAACGGACAGCATGCACCGCCTGACCGAAGAAAACGTGATTGCCCAGCTGCAGCACCTGCGCACGCACCCGTCCGTGGCCTCCCGCCTGGCCAATGGCCAGTTATTTATCCATGGCTGGATCTACAACATCGAAACCAGCGACATCAGCGCCTACGACGCCGAACAGGCGGCTTTCAGGCCCTTGAACGACGTGCACAACATCCCTTCTGCGACGCCCAAAGCGCGCTTCTGACCGACATTGACCGCGCCTCGTCCCGGCTGCCCGTCATGCAGCCGAAGGTGGCGTTGGCTTGAACCTGCTTTGGGAGCGTTTCCATGCGTGCTGAACACTTAGGAAAAATCTTGCCCCGCGAGTTGATGGCCTCGGTGGTGGTGTTTCTGGTCGCCCTGCCTCTGTGCATGGGCATTGCCATCGCCTCCGGCATGCCGCCCGCCAAAGGCTTGATGACCGGCATCATTGGCGGGCTGGTGGTGGGCTGGATGGCGGGTTCGCCGTTACAGGTCAGCGGCCCGGCCGCCGGATTGGCGGTGCTGGTCTTTGAAATCGTGCGCCAACACGGCATGGCCATGCTGGGGCCGATCCTGCTCCTGGCTGGCCTCTTGCAATTACTGGCCGGGCGTTTGCGGCTGGGCTGCTGGTTCCGCGTCACCGCCCCGGCCGTGGTGTATGGCATGCTCGCCGGGATTGGCGTGTTGATCGTGTTATCCCAACTGCATGTGATGCTCGACGGCGCGCCGCAGCCCTCAGGGCTGGCGAACCTGACGGGCTTTCCGCACGCGTTGCTGGCGGCGCTGCCGACGCTGGGCGGCGGCCTCGGTTGGCAAGCCGGAGCGTTGGGGCTGGGGACCATTGTGGTGATGGCGTTGTGGGACAAATGCCGCCCGCAGCGTTTGCGATTTGTTCCCGGCGCGTTGCTGGGCGTCGGCCTGACCACCGGGATCAGCCTGCTACTGGAGCTGTCGGTCAAACGGGTCGAGGTGCCGGACAACCTGGCCGATGCCATCGACTGGCTGCGCCCCGCCGACCTGCTCAATCTCGCTGACCCGACCCTGCTGCTGGCTGCCTTCACGGTCGCCTTCATTGCCAGTGCCGAAACCCTGTTATCGGCAGCAGCAGTGGATCGCATGCACAACGGCCAGCGCTCGGACTTTGACAAGGAGCTCAGCGCTCAGGGCGTCGGCAACATGCTGTGCGGCCTGTTCGGGGCATTGCCGATGACCGGGGTGATCGTGCGCAGTTCGGCCAACGTTCAGGCCGGCGCCACCACGCGGCTGTCGGCCATGTTGCACGGCGCATGGCTACTGGCGTTCGTGGTGTTGCTGTCCAGCGTGCTGCAACGGATTCCGGTGGCAAGCCTCGCGGGTGTGCTGGTCTATACCGGGATCAAGCTGGTGGACGTCAAAGCCTTTCGCGGCCTGGCCCGGTATGGCCGCATGCCGATGTTGACCTATGCCGCCACGGCACTGGCGATCATCTTCACCGACTTGCTGACGGGCGTGCTGGTGGGCTTTGCCCTGACGCTGGTCAAGCTGGCCTGGAAAGCGGCGCGCCTGAAAATCAGCCTCACCCCGTTATCAGCCCCGCATGAGATGGAGCTGCGTTTGTCGGGCGCGGCGACCTTCCTCAAAGTCCCCGCGCTGACGCGCACCCTGGGCCGGGTGCCTGCGGGTTCGATCGTGCACGTGCCACTGGGCAACCTCAGTTACATCGACCATGCCTGCCTGGAATTGCTGGAGGAATGGGCGCGGGCCAACGCGGCCAGCGGCTCAAGACTGATCATCGAACCCCGAGGGCTGAAACGTCGGCTGGAAGGACGAACCCGGACCACGGCCGGTCTCGGCTCGACCGCCAACTGACAGTGTTGAACAGGCCTGCCGCGGTCACTGCGGCAGGCTGTTCAATTGACGCCCAGAATCAGGCTGCGGTAATGCCCCGGGTTGGTCCCCGACCATTTGCGAAACGCTTTGTAGAACGAACTGGTGTCGGCAAACCCGAGGTGGGAGGCGATGTCGGCAAAACTCAATTCAGGCTCGGCCAGCCAGCCGATGGCCAACTCCTTGCGTACCCCGTCCTTGAGCCCCTGATACGTCTGCCCTTCTTCGGCCAGACGGCGGCGTAACGTCGAGGCTGACATGCACAGCGTGTGCGCCAGGCCTTCGGTCTCAGGCCACTGCGCAGCAGGCAGTTGTCGCAAACTGTGTTTGATCTGACTGGCCAGGCTTTGCGGGTCGCGGTACTTGACCAGAATATTGGCCGGTGCCTGCGCCAAAAAGCGCTGCAGTTCGCCCTCAGTGCGCTTGATCGGCGCATCCAGGCAATCGGCCGCGAAAATCATCCGCGTGCGCGGGCGCCCGAAACGCAAATTCTCTGAAAACATCACCGCGTAATCGTCGCCATGCTCAGGCGGCGCACACCGCAGCTCGATGGCCAGGATCGGAATCCGCCGCCCGACCAGCCAGCACGCCACCCCGTGCACAATCATCCAGTACGTAAAGTAGGTGAAGGCCCGCGCCGGGTTGTCGTCAGGCTCGTGCAAGACAATCTCGGCCAGGCTCTGGCGCCGCACCAACGTGGCGGGCAGGCGTTCGAGCATCAACGACAAAAAGCCCAGCACCAGCTCCAGGCCCTGCACCAGCGTGGGCTGTGCCATGGCCGCACGGCACATGAACGCCAGGCTTCCGGCGCGCAGCTTGCGCGGGTCCATGCCAAAAAATTCATCGTCCAGACGCTGCGCCAGCAAGCGCCACATGCGCGCATAGGTGTGGGCAGGCACGCGGCCTTCGGCGTCTTCCAGCAGCGCCGGATCAACCCCCACGGTGCGCAACACATCCTGCATGACGAGCGGCGAAGCGCAGCTTTGCAACAGCGCTTCGCGCACCAACTGAATGGCGATGGTGTCTTTGTTCAACATTGGCCTTGATCCAAGCCTGATGGTGTTTAACTGTGGGCCATCTTAAGCAGCGTGGATCAAAAAGCCAGCGTTGATCAGCGTTTATCCACCGTGGTGAACTCGCGACACTCGGCCATGCTGGCCGGGATGCTGGCCTCATCGGTGAAGAACTGCTGATACCACTCTCGCAGCTGGTACACCGGGCCGTCGCCTTCCGCCAACACCGGGTTGTTGACGCGAATCTTGTGGGTCCAGATGTCCACGTCCTGATAGAACGAGTCGCGGTTGCGCTGCACGTAATCGATGGCCAGCGCTTCGTTTTGCGCGTCACTCCAGCCCGGCACTTTTTTCACCATGCAGCCAAAGCGCAATTCGAAACTGTTGGGACCGATCGGCACGTGGCAGTTGAGCAGGATGGACTTGATCTCCTGACCGTCGAACATGGCGCGCATGCGGGTAAAGTGCGTGGCCGGGCCGTAGTACGCCGATTCGGCGACCAGATCACCGCCCAGGCGCTCGGAGTCGCCATGGAAAATCTGCTGGGCAATGTGGCCCTGAAAAACGTTGTGAAAGTACTTGGTCGGTGTGCCGTGCACCGGGCCGAAATGCTGCGCGTCCACCAGGTTATCGACCAGCTCGCGTGGTTGGGTGTTGATGATCAGTTTGTCCATGTGCCAGCTGTGCAGCCACTCGTCACTGTCCATCTCGGGCAAGTGCGGGATCACCACGTCTTCGGCGGGCGGCTTGCCTTCGGGGTTGTTCCACACGAACAGCAGCTTGTTGACTTCACAGGTTTGCCAGGCGCGGGTTTTGGCTTTGGGCGGGATGCGCTTGCAGTAAGGGATTTCCACGCACTTGCCGCTGGCGTCGTATTGCCAATGATGGAACGGGCAGACGATGCGGTCGTTCTCAATCGTGCCTTGGGACAAGTCCGCGCCCATGTGCGGGCAGTGCGCGTCGAGCACGCTGATCACCCCTGACGCAGTGGAAAAAGCCAGTAGCCGGGTGCCGAAAATGTTCAACGTATGCAGCTTGCCATCACGGAACTCGTCCGCTTCACCCAGGCAATGCCACCCCCGTCCGAAGCGCGGCGACAGGGCATTTTCGACGTGGATTTCTGCGAGCTTAGTCATTTTTATTATTCCTCCGGTTAAAGGCCACGGGACCTGCCCGATGATCTTCAACCAGGGCGGGCGCGGGTTCATCGTTCAGATGGACTAGAAGCCGCCCCTCACCCCGGCTCAACCTTTGGCTACCACTGCACAATCGCGTGCTCACGTGCAAAAGGCTGGCAATGAATGGTCTTGCGCTGATGATCCACCGCCGCAGGATCGGTGGCCAGCCACAGCATCACCGCCGCGGGCACCTCGGGCGGCGCTGACCCTGCCCGCAGGGCGATCACACCCTTGTCGCCAATGGTGGCCCGCAAGGCGTCTGTGGTGACCACCCCCGGATTGAGCGTATAGGCGCGGATGCCCTGCTCCCCCAACTCCACCGATAAAATCCCCGACAGCCTTGAGACCACCGCCTTGCCCGCACCATAGGCATAGCCCCAACCGCCCTTGCCCGCCGCCACGGGCGGGTCGCTTTCGCCTGCACCGGAGGTCACGTTAATCACCACCCCGCCGCCCTGCTCCAGCATCCCGTCGACCACGGCGCGGGTCAGCAAAAAGGGCGTCATCACATACCCTTGAAACACCCGTTCAAGGGTCGTCGGGTCCAGCGCCATAAAGGCTGCGTTCAAATCGCTGCCCTGATAAATGGCGTTATTGATCAGCACATCCACCCGGCCGTATTCAGCAAACACCGCCTTGCTGGCAGCCAATACCGACGCGCTGTCGAGCAAATCCATGGGCACCACCAGCGCCTTGCGACCCAGCGCGCGGATCGCCTCGGCGGTGCCGTTCAGACTGCCCGGCAACGGCGTGCCGTCGGGGTTTGACAACCCATGGGTGTGGCGCTCACCTTCTTCCACGCTGCGGGCGCTGATGGCCAGATCAAACCCGGCACGGGCAAACGCCAACGCGGTTTCACGCCCGATGCCACGGCTGGCACCGGTCACAAATGCGACTTTATTCATGGCAATTCCTTGGGTTTAAAACCGTTGTGGACGCGCCTTGGCATCCATCCCGCCATCGACAAACAGCACGCTGCCGGTGATGAAACTGGCCTGCGGCGATTGCAAAAAGGCCACGGCCTGCGCGATTTCGGCTGGGTCGCCCGCACGCCCCAGCGGCGCCACAAAGTCGCGCACCGCCTGACCGAAGCGGGCATCGTCCTTGGCGGCCTGGTGCAGCGGCGTCTCGACAGCGCCGGGGGCGATCACATTCAGGCGGATGCCCTGGGCGGCCCATTGCACCGCTTTGCGCCGCGCATCGCAGGTGACGGCGTATTTGGAGCCCGCATACGCGATGTGCGGCTGAGCCAGGGCATCGGCCAACGCCAGCGCCTGCGCTTCATCCCCTGCCAACAGGGCGGCCACCATCGGTTGTTGCTCAGCGCCGGCGTGGGTTGCAGCCACCGAACCGATCACCAGCGCGGCCGGTTGCGTGCCTTTTGACAGCGCCTCGGCCAACCCGTCGAGCAACTCACTGACGCCAAAATAATTGACCGCCAGCACCAGGCTGCTGGACGACGCGGTCACCCCCAGCCCGGCGCAACACACCAGCCCGTCCAGCACGCCCTCGCACTGTTCCAGCACCTGCGCCACCGCGCCTTGCCTGCCTGCTGTGCTGGACAAGTCGGCGATCACGTCGGCCTGGGCGCGATCAATCCCGATGATGCGATGACCGGCTGCGCGCAACACCTCACACACGGCCGCGCCGATCCCGGATGCAGAACCGCTGACAGCTGTAACTGGCATAGGGTTTTCCTCGTTAAGTGCAGGCCCTTGTCGGCCTGATGGGCATTGAGCCGACGGCGATATCCCACCTCGCCGTCCGCTCGCGAATACATCAGCCGCTCACGCCGTCTGGCGAAGGGGCCGGGGCAGTTTCGGGGCCAATTGCGGGGCGGGCACCAGCACCTTTTCAGGCGTTCGCAAGGCGCACTTGGGCTTTCCCAGCGCGACCACGCTGTTCAGCAGAATCCTCACCAGCTCGGTCTGGCGTCGCACGCCGGTCTTGGAAAAGATCGAGCGCAGGTGAGCCCGAGCAGTGTTGCGCCGGATGTTGAGGTTTTCGGCGGCTTCTTCCAGCGACAAACCATTGGCCAACTCCATCGCCAGTGCCGTTTCGGCCTTGGTCAGGTTGAACAGTTGCTTGGTCACCACTTCGCTGGCCAGCGACTTGCCCACCGCGTCGCGGATGTACACCACAGCGGCGGGCTTGCTTTTGCCCTCGGCCCATTCCAGCGACGGGATCGCCTCGACCACCACCCCAAGGCTGACCTGACCCGATGGCCGGGTGACGGACATGGCGTCCGCGGTGACCCCGCCCTCGCGCACTTCAGCGCTGAACGCGTGTTTGACGAGCCGCTGCAACTCGCGGTTGTCACTCGGGTAGGTGGCCTCCAGACGCCCGCCCACCAGCTTCAGGCCATCAGCGCTGCTGAGGATTTCTTCGGCAACCGGGTTCAGGCGCAGTACTTTGCCGGTCTCATCCAGCACGATGGTGGCCACGGACAAGCGGCTGATGGCCTGGGAATACAGCTCGCTGATGGACTCGCTGCGGTCCAGCAGGTTGTGCATGTGCAGGGCGCGGCGCAAATGCGGCAAAAACATGCTGCACAACGCGCGTTCAGAGGCTGAAAACGCGGGGGAAGATTTAGGCCGGGTGATGCGAAAACGCAGCTTGCCGCCATCGGGCGTCGAGATATCGGCCCCCATCACGTGGTACACGTTCTGCGGCCCGCAATACGCCTTGAAATACGCCGACGCCACCCAGTCGGCCTCGCTCATCAAGTCTTCGACCGTGAACACCTGATCCAGCGCCTGACCGGTAAACGGTGTGTTGGTTTGCGGGTAGGTCTGATACGTGAGTTCGCCTTCGCCTTCAATGTCCCCCGCCACGATCATCAGGCCGAGGTCAGGCTGGTCCGGCACGCGCAGGATCAGCGTGGCGTAGTTGGCCTTGAACATCATGCGCACGGCGCACAAGGTGCGGCCCATGACTTTGGGGTCCAGGGCGCCGTCATAAAAGCTGCCGACCATATGATCGTAATCGTTCAATTCGAGCCCCAGGTCGGCCAGGGTCTGCGGGTTCAGGGTCACTGTATCCATGGACGTTTCCTCGCAATGGGCGCGGTTCGAGACCTGCCCTTTTTTATTGTTATTGTTGCCAGTCGACACGCGCGCGAGCGCCTGTCAGGTAATCCGTAACACCTTGCAAAGCCGGCTCAGTGTGGGGTCAACGCCGAACACTGTGCAATCACGCCATAGGCTTTGTTTCATCGATTTGTGATGTCTTTGGCAGCGACGCTGGGTTTGAGCGGGTAATGCCCGCACGCGCCTTCTTTGGCACGCTGTTTGACCTTCACCAGTGGCCGTCCGAGGTTGAACCAGGCCGCCAGCGCCGGGAGCAGGAAGATCGCGCCCAGCACGTTGACCAGAAACATGAACGACAACAGCACGCCCATGTCGGCCTGGAACTTCAAGGGGGCAAACGCCCAGGTACACACGCCGATGGACATGGTCAGCGCCGTGAACACCGCCGCCGTTCCGCGCTGGCACATGGCTTCATAAAAGGCGGTGCGCAGGTCCTTGCCGTCGGCCATTTCATGCTGGATGCGCTCATACAGGTAAATGCCGTAATCGACCCCGACCCCGACCCCGAGTGCCATCACCGGCAAGGTGGCGACTTTCAGGCCGATGCCCAGCGTGGCCATCAGCGCATTACACAGGATCGCGACAATCGCCAGCGGCACCAGAATGCACAGCACCGCGCGGAACGAGCCGAACGTCAGCCAGCAAAACAGCGCCACCGAGCCAAACAGCGCCGCCAGCATCACCACTTCGGCCTGCTTGACCGCGTCGTTGGAGGCCGCCATCACCCCGACATTGCCCCCCGCCAGCAAGAACTCGACGTGTGGGCCTTGCACGCTGGCGATGATGCGTTTGGTTTCGTCGACCACATGGCTGACGGTGGCGCCCTCGTGGTCGGTCAGAAACACCAGGATCTGCATGCGCTGGCAGCCTTCGGTCACCAGACCGTCGTCCGGCATGTACGCGCGGGCGCCCTGGCTCAGGCCGCGCTCGGAACCGGGGATCGCTGACCAACGCGGGTTGCCTTCGTTATTACCGGCAATCACGTTTTTACTCATGCCTGCCACGCTCTGCACCGACTGCACGCCCGGCACGCTGCGAATCTGGAAGTCAAACGACTCCACAGCGCGCATCACTTCGGGCGCCAGGCACCCTTCGTCAATGCCCTTGACCTGCACGAACACCGACATCACGTCCAGACCGATGGAATAACTGCTGATGATCTTCTGGTTGTCCTGGTTGTAGCGCGAATCCGCCCGCAGTTCCGGCGCGCCGAGGCCGATATCGCCCACCGCCAGGTCCCGGGCTTTATAGGCGCCGATGCCCAATAACATCAGGCTCACCGCAAATACCGCCATCGCCGGGCGCGGCTCGGCCAGGGCCGACAGCCGCCACCACAGCGCATGTTTGCCACGGGCTTGCTGGCCCTGGCGCAGCGCACTGCGCTCAAGGCTCAGGTACGACAGGATGATCGGCAGCATCAGTTTGTTGGTGATGATCATCAGCATCACGCCGATACAGGCCGTCACCCCCAGCTCGTGGACGATGGGAATGTCGATCAGCATGATCACGCCAAAGCCCAAGGCATTCATCAGCAACGCCAGGGAGCCGGGGATGAAAATCTTGCAAAACGCACTGTGCGCCGCCTGAACCGCCGAACTTCCGGCCAGCACGTCCTGTTTCCAGGCATTGGTCATTTGCACGGCGTGGGACACGCCAATGGAGAAAATCAGGAACGGCACCAGAATCGACATCGGGTCGATCCCCAGCCCCAACAGCGGCAGCAAGCCCAGCAGCCAGACCACCGGCAACAGGGCCACCACCAGCGCCACCAGCGTCAGGCGCCACGAGCGCGAATACAGCCACAGCAACAGGCCGGTGATGACAAAGGCAATCACAAAGAAGCCGATCACCGTGTTCAGGCCCTCGACCACGTCCCCCACCAGCTTGGCGAAACCGACGATATTGATCTCAATGTTGTCATTGCCGTATTTGCCGCGAATGTCCTCCAGGCGTTGAGCGACCTCGGCATACGACACCGACTGGCCCGTCTTGGGGTCGAGGTCTTGCAAGTCGGCGCGGACCATCGACGACCTGAGGTCATTGGCCACCAACCTGCCGATTTGCCCCGAACGCCCCACATTGCTGCGCACCTGGCTCAGGTCATCGTCCGACCCGGTAAAGCGCGGCGGCACCACCACGTCACCGAAAAAACCGTCTTCGGTGATTTCGATGTAACGCACGTTGGCGGTGAACAGCGACGTGACACTGGCGCGGCTGACGCCATTGATGAAAAACACGTCATCGGTGACTTTGTTCAGGGTTTCAAGAAACTCGCGGTTGTAAATGTCGCCCTCACCCTTCCAGCGCACGCTGACCAAAAAGCGGTTGGCGCCGGTGAAGTACTGGCTGAAATTGAGGAAATTGACCATGTATTCATTGCGCACCGGGATTTGCTTGTTAAACCCCGGATCGAGCCGGGTGTGCGTGGCGCTGTACCCCAACGCCAGCGTCAGCAAGACAAACAGCGCCAGCAGGGCTTTGCGCCAGTGGATCAGCAGGTCGGCGGTGCGCTCGACCATGCGCGTGACAGTGGACTTGGCAACGTTCATTTGGCGCCTCTCATTGAGCTCGCGCAGCAACGCTGCTGTCCGTGCCCTGGAATACTCCGCGTTCGCCGCCCACCAACAGGCGGTTGGCCCCCACCAGCACGGCCGAGGTCAATGTCCCCAGCCCCGACAGACGAGTGGCGCTGACCAGTTGGCCCTGGCCATCAAGGCGCACCATCGAACTGCCTGCACCGACGATCAGCACACCCTCGCCATTGGGCAATAGCGCATGCCCATAAAGCGGCAGGCTGTTGCCCACCGCGACCTGTTGCCAGGAATGGCCGAAATCCCCGGTGACAAAAACATGCCCGCGCATACCGTAGGCCACCCAACGTTGCGCGCTCAAGCGCACCACGCCAAACAGCGAGCCGTTGTAGAACGGTGCCAGGGTTTGCCAATGCTGGCCGGCATCGTCGGTGCGCATCACCAACCCTTGTTCGCCCACCAGCATGCGCCGACCGTCCGGCCCGCCGTCCATACCATTGAGGTGGGCACTGTCCACGCTCAATTCGGCGGTTTGCCAGGTGCGGCCTTCGTCGTCGGACTGATAAAACTTGCCGAAGCTGCCAAATGCCAGCACATGCGTGCCGCCAGCGCTCCAGATCCCGAGCAGCGGCTCACCCAGCTCGCTGTCGTGGCGCACCTCCTGCCACTGAGCGCCCCGATCGGCCGAGCGCAGAATCCAGCCGTCATGGCCAACGGCCAATAAGTTGTCATCCGCCAGTGCCACCACGGCCGTGAGGGTCAGGTCGCGCTGCGGCTGAACCGTCGCGGGCTGCCAGGACACGCCCTGATCATCGCTGAGCAAAATCGTCCCGCGCTCGCCCACCGCCACCACGCGCTGGTCGAGGTAGAGCATGCCGTTGATTTGCAGGCGATCCGGGCGCAGCGGCTCGGCGGTGACGTCCAGGGCTTTGCGGGGGGCGAAGGTAAAGCCGATGGTGGCCGCGACGATCAGGCACACCAGATAACCGATCATCGAGCGCATGGTCGAGACCTCGTCACACGAGGCAGTAGCAGGGCGAATTGCATGCGGCCAGTCCTCTTCTTTTTATAGTCGTGGATGCTCTGGCGAACTCAGCGGCGAGGTCGCTGGAACCTGGCCCCGATCATCGGACTGGTCAGTCACAGGCACATCGTCCAAATGGCCTAGCAAGGGTTTGAAACAGCGCGGGTGGCCGTTACGGTCGGTAACGGCCACCGCTCACGGGGCAGATCAGATCAGGCGCTGGATCTGTTTGTGACGCCACACCAGACGGTAGTAGGCGGTTTGCAGGGCCAGCATGGTGAGGTAGGTGATCGGAAAAGCCATCCACACACCTTGCAGCCCATAGTGCGCATCGAGCAGGTACGCCACCGGCAGTTCCACGCCCAGCACGCAGAAAATCGTGATCCCCATGGGCACCAGCACCACGCCACTGGCGCGCATGATGCCGCCCACCACCGCCTGAAAGCCAAAAAACAGAAGGCTCCAGAGCATGATGTGCAGCAGGTGTTCGGCCCGTACCCGCGCCTCGGCATCGGTGATGAACAAGCCGAGCAGCCAGTGCGAGAGCACATAGCCCAGCAGCACCAGCGCACCGGTCAACCACAGGTTGATGGTCAGCCCGGTGCGCAGGATCGGCCCGATGCGTTCGAGTTTGCCCGCGCCAATCGCCTGCGCCCCGAGGATCGAGGCCGTAATCGCAATCGACAACGCCGGGAACTGCACGTAATTGACGATTTGCGTCACCGCGCCGTAGGCCGCCGTGGCCTGCGAGCCGTGGCTGTTGACCAGGGCCAGAATCACCAGCTCCGACAACGACAACACCACCATCTGCACCCCGGTCGGTAAACCGATGCGCAACACCTTGCCCAAAATGGCGCGATCAAGACGCAGCGCGGCCCACAACTCACGGTCTGGCGCCATCACGCTGTTTTTGTGACGCAGGCGCAGCCCGAGGAACAGCATGGCCAGCACGTTGCCAGCCAGCCCGGCGTAGGCGGCACTTTGAATGCCCATGCGGGGCAACCCGGCCCAGCCGAGAATCAGCGCCGGGGTCAGCAACAGCCCCACGGCGGTGGACACCATCAGCGCCAGCAACGGCGACACGGTGTCGCTGACGCCGCGCAACAGTTGGGTAAACAGGATAAACACCAACAGCAGCGGCATGATCAACATCATGATGCGCGCATAGGCCACGGCATCGTCCAGCACATCCGGCGGCGTGCCCAGGCCTTGCAGCGCGGGTCGCGCGAACAGACCGCCCAACACCGCCGCAATCAAACCGATGACTAAACCCAGGGTCAGCGTGGCGCCGGTGATTTTCTTCACCATCGTCGTCTCGCTGGCGCCCCACGCCTGCCCGATCAACACAGAGGCCCCGGCGCCCAGGCCAATCACCAGGGCAATAAAGAAGAACACGATCGGAAACATGCCCGACACAGCTGCCAGCGCCTGAGTCCCCAGCATCTGCCCGATGTAAATGCCATTGAGCGTGCCGGAGAAACTTTGCAGGAAGTTGGACAGCACCATCGGTGCCAGAAAAATCAGGTAGATCTGCCACAGCGGCCGTTGTGACGGGGAGCGCATAACCGGTTGACCTCAAAATAAAGCAATGAGGGGTTATACCGTAAATGGCGCGCAAAGGGCGGGTTGCGGGCCATCGCGGCGGGCGCAGGCGTTACGCCGCGTGGATCAGCCCGCCCCGCACGTGAGGCTGTTTCAGGTGAGTTCAAACAAACCCGCCGCACCCATGCCGCCGCCAATGCACATGGCCACCACGGCAAACCGGGCGCCGCGGCGTCGGCCTTCCAACAGCGCGTGCCCCACCATGCGCGCCCCCGACATGCCAAACGGATGCCCGATGGAAATGGCACCGCCGTTGACGTTCAAGCGCTCGTTGGGAATGTGCAGCGCGTCCCGGCAATGCACCACCTGACAGGCGAAGGCCTCGTTGATTTCCCACAGATCGATGTCCGAGACCGTCAGCCCGAAGCGCTTGAGCAATTTGGGGATGGCGTAGACCGGCCCGATGCCCATTTCTTCCGGGGCACAGCCGCTCACGGCTATTCCGCGGTACACGCCCAGCGCTTCAATCCCACGCTGCCGGGCTTCGGCGCGGCTCATTAACAGAACTGCCGAGGCGCCGTCAGAAAATTGCGACGCGTTGCCCGCCGTCACGAACTCGCCCTGCTGCACCCAGTGGCCGTCTTTCCACACCGGTTTGAGCGCGGCCAGATCGGCCAGCGTGGTGGACGGGCGATTGCATTCGTCGCGGTCGGCCACGACGTCCTGATGCCCGGCCGGCTGGCCTTCTTTATCAAACAGCAGCTTGCGCGCCGCCAACGGCACGATTTCGTCAGCAAACAGACCTGCCGCTTGGGCGGCGGCCGTGCGTTGCTGGCTTTGCAGCGAATACGCATCCTGCACCTCGCGGCTGATGCCGTAACGGCGCGACACGAGCTCGGCGGTTTCCAGCATCGGGATATACGCCGTCGGCATGCACTCAATGACGGCTTGGGACTGCGCGCGATAGGTGTTTTTGTATTTATTTTGCGTCAGGGACAGCGACTCGACGCCCCCGGCCACAGCAATCGAAAGATCGCCCGCCAGGATGCCATTCGCAGCGATGCCGATGCTCATCAGCCCCGACGCGCACATGCGGTCTATCGCCATACCGGGCACCGTGTCGGGCAAGCCGCCGGTGTAGGCACACAGGCGACCGATGTTGTAGCCCTGGGTACCCTGCTGCGCCGCCGCGCCCATGATCACGTCCCCGACCGCGCCCGGCTCGATTCCGGCCCGCTCGACCACCGCGCGTACGACATGGCCGCCGAGCACAGGCGCCTCGGTGTCATTGAAGGAACCGCGAAACGACTTGCTCAACGCCGTCCGGGCAGTGGAAACGATCACGACATCATTGGCATTCATGCACAGGCTCACTGTTCAAGAGGGTTGAAGGTGTAACGGCTGATGGTGTCCACCACACAGCCGGGGCGATCGCTGCCCTCGATTTCGACGCTGATGCGCACCACCGCTTGCAGCGTTTGGCCCAGGGTTTCCACGCGCAGGATTTCACCGTGCCCGCGCACCCGCGAGCCGACCCTGACGGGGGCCGGGAAGCGCAAGCGGTCGCTACCGTAGTTCACTCCCATGGCCAGGTTGGCGAACTGCATGAGCTGCGGCATAAACAGATTAGCCAGCGCCAGGGTCAAGTAACCGTGGGCGATACACGCCCCGAACGGCCCCGTGGCCGCGCGTTCGGGGTCGACGTGAATCCACTGGTGATCGCCCGTGGCTTCGGCAAACAGGTTAATGCGCGCCTGGGTCAGCAGCAGCCAGTCGGTGCGGCCCAAATCCTGCCCCTGCGCCGCCAGCAACTGCTGCGCATTGGTAAACAACTTACTCATGCGCGACTCCTCAGGCTTGCTGCGAACTGACCGGCAACACTTCACCGACCATGTACGAGGCGTAGTCACTGGCCAGAAACACCATGACATTGGCCACTTCCCAGACTTCAGCGGCACGGCCGAAGGCTTCGCGGCTGGCCAGTTGTTCCAGTAAGTCATTGCTGGAGGCTTTCTTTAAAAACTCATGCAAGGCAATCGACGGCGCCACGGCGTTGATGCGCACCCCGCTTTCGGCCGCTTCCAGCGCGCTGCAACGGGTCAGGGCCATGACCCCGGCTTTGGCGGCGGCGTAATGCGCCTGTTCTTTTTGCGCTCGCCAGCCCAGTACCGAAGCGTTGTTGACAATGGCCCCGGCGCCGCGTTTCTCCATGTGCGGCAGCATGGCGCGGGTCATGCGCATGGTGCCGGTCAGGGTGATATCCAGCACCGATGACCACTGTTGATCGGTCATGTCCGTCAGGCGCACCTGACCGCCGAGCCCGGCGTTGTTAATCAGCACATCGACACCGCCCAGCGCGTCTTCGGCGGCGGCGACCAGGGCTTGCACCTCGGCCTCCACGGTGACGTTGCACAGCTGCCCGAACACGGCCTGCAACCCGGTTTCGGCCTTAAGGCGTTCAACGGCTTCTTCGAGGCGGCGCGGATGAATGTCGGAAATCATCAAGGCGCGACAGCCTTCTTCGGCGCAGCGTTTGGCGGCGGCATAACCGATGCCTGCGCCAGCGGCGGCGGTAATCAGAATGGACTTACCGGCCAACAGTTGATGGCCGGGAACATAGGGAGGCGCCTGTTTCATGGTTGTGACTCTCTTGTGTCAGGTTTCAATCGTTCAGCTTCCCCACACCCGTTGCGCTGTGGGCGCTTCGGCAAGGATCTGATCCAGCGCGTGCCCGACTTCTTCAGGCCGCCATTGCGCCCCTTTGTCGCGCGTCACCCCGGTACGCCAACCGTCGCCCAACGACAGGCGTCCGCCCTGACTTTCGATGATCTGCCCGGTGACATGGCCCGACAGCGCGCTGCCCAACCACACCACCAACGGCGCCACGTTTTCCGGTGCCCAAGCATCGAACCCTCCGTCCTCGGGCTTTTTCACCACTTCGGGCATCGCACTTTCGGTCATCGAAGTCCGGGCCGCGGGCGCCAAGGCGTTGGCCGTCACGCCGTAGCGCGCCAGTTCCGCCGCCTGCACCAGGGTCAATGCGGCGATCCCGCCCTTGGCCGCGCTGTAATTGGATTGCCCCACCGAGCCCTGCAAACCGGCACCCGAGCTGGTGTTGATGATGCGCGCCGCCACTGGCTGACCGGCCTTGGCCTGATCGCGCCAGCGCTTGCCCAAAATCGTGGCCAGGCAAAAATGCCCCTTCAGGTGGACCCGCATCACGGCGTCCCAATCCTCTTCATTGAGGCTGATAAACATGCGGTCACGCAAAATCCCGGCGTTGTTTACCAGCACGTGGACCTCGCCAAACGCGGCCAGCGCGGCGTCGACGATGCGCTGCGCCGTGGCCACAGTGGTGATGTCGTCAGCGTTGGCGATGGCCTGCCCGCCGCCCTCACGGATTTCTCCGGCCACCTGTTCGGCGGCATCGTGGCGAATGTCATTGACCACCACATTCGCGCCTTCTTGCGCGAACGCCAGCGCATAGGCGCGCCCCAGACCACCGCCCGCCCCCGTGATGATCACGGTCCGTCCTTCACAAATCGCCATCTCGCTGCTCCTAAAGACGCTCAATAATTGTCACGTTGGCCTGCCCGCCGCCTTCGCACATGGTCTGCAAGCCATAGCGGCCGCCACTGTGCTCCAGTTGATGAAGCAGGCTGGTCATCAGCCGCGCACCGCTGGCACCCAACGGGTGACCGAGGGCAATGGCGCCGCCATTGGGATTGGTGCGTGCGGGGTCGTAATCGAGTTCGCGGGCCCATGCCATCACCACCGAGGCGAAGGCTTCGTTGATTTCCACCACGTCGATCTCGTCCATGCGCAGCCCGGTTTTCTTCAGCGCGGCGCGGGTGGCGGCAATCGGCGCGGTGAGGTGCCAGATCGGGTCATCGCCCAGCACCGATACATGATGAATACGCGCGCGCGGGGTGAGGTTGTAGCGTTTGAGCGCGGCTTCGGAGACCACCAACAGGGCGGCCGACGCATCACAGGTCTGGCTGGAAACCGCCGCGGTAATGGACGGAAACTCGGCAGACACCGGTTCCAGCTCGGCCATTTTGGCCAGGCTGGTGTGCCGGGGCGTTTCGTCGTCCACCAACCCTTCGCACGGCACGATTTGAGCGGCAAAACGACCGTCGGCCTGCGCCTGCAACGCACGACGATGACTTTCCAGCGCATAGGCTTCCATCTGCTGGCGGCTGAGCTGCCAATGATCGGCAATCCGCTGCGCGGCATAAAACTGGTTCACCGGCTGATTGCCAAACCGGGCCTGCCAACCCTTGCTGCCGGAAAACGGGTCGCTGAAACCCAGCGGCTGGCCCGCCAGCATCGCTGACGAAATCGGAATCTGGGTCATGGTTTGCACGCCGCCCACGGCGATCACATCCTGGGTGCCACTCATGACCGCCTGCGCCGCAAAATGCAGGGCCTGTTGCGATGAACCGCACTGACGGTCAATGGTGGTGCCCGGTACATTCATCGCCAGGCCCGCCGCCAGCCAACTGGTGCGGGCGATGTCACCGGCTTGCGATCCAATGGTGTCGACACAGCCGAAGATCACATCATCGTATTCGTCGGCGGGGATCGCGTTGCGCGCCACCAGCGCCTTGAGCACATGGGCGCCGAGGTCGATGGCATGCACATGGGCCAGCGCGCCTTTACGCTTGCCGGTCGGGGTGCGCAACGCGTCCACAATGTAGGCTTGGGGCATGGTTTATTCCTCGAAGGTATGGCCGGGGCCCAGGGGTGCGCCGCTCAGGACATGGGCGGCCACCCGGGCTTTATGCAGGGCGCGGTCGCCCCACGCGTTGTCGAGCGCCCAGGCACGCTTCATGAACATTTGCAGGTCGACTTCCCATGTGTAGCCCATGGCGCCGTGCACCTGAATGCCGTGACGCGCGGCCAGCCAAGCGGCTTCGCAACAGGCCAGACGCGCCTGCGAGACCCACACGTGGGCCGTGCTCTGGCCCTGCGCCAATGCATAGGCAGCGCGGTAGAGCACCGGTTTGGCAAACTCCAGTTGCGTGGCCACATCGGCCAGGTGATGTTTGACCGCCTGAAAACTGCCGATGGGTTTGCCGAATTGCTTGCGCTGGGCGGTGTAATCCACCGACAGGTCCAGCATGCGCTGGGCCAGCCCCAGCAACTGACCCGCCACCGACAACGCGCCGCGACTGAGTGTGTGCGCCCATAACGTGCGGCCCAATTGGCCTTCGGCCACCAACGTGGCGGCGCTCGGTTGCCAACTGACCTGTGCCAGACGCCGTGAGGCATCGAGGCTGGTCAGGTGGTGCACATCGACCTGCGAGCGCGGCACCGCATGCACTTCATCGTCGTGGGCCAGGAGCAACAGGTCCGCATGCCCGGCGTCGGCCACCCACGGGTTGACCGGGTGGCCGACGGCAACCCGCAAGCTGCCGTCGGCAATGCCCGCCAGCCATTCGCCGCGCTTGAACACGCTGGCCGGCAACCCGGCAATCAGCGCGCAGGCCACGTAGGCCGTGTCGGCCAGTGAGTCGGGGATCGCGTAGTAACCCAGTTCCTGGGTCATCAGGGACCACGCCACATCGTCCATGCCCAAACCGCCTGCGGCTTCTGGCACCGACAGCGCGGTCAGGCCCTGCTCGGCAATTTTGTTGCGCAGGTCCGGTGAACGGCCGACGTCGGTTTCCCAAATTTCGCGCAGCATTTCGGGTGCGGCTTCGGTCATCAGAAACCGGCTGATGGCTTCACGGAAGGTGAGCTGGTCGTCGCTAAAGGTAAAGTCCATACCCGGCCTCACTTCGGCAGGCCGAGCATGCGCTCGGCAATGATATTGCGCTGGATCTCGTTGGTTCCGGCGTAGATCGGCCCGGCCTGGGCGAACAGGAAGCCTTCGAGCCAGTCATGGCCATCGTTGGCGGGCCCCGTCAGCTCACCTTGGGCCCCCAGAATGCGCAGCGCGGTTTCGTGCATGCGCAGGTCCAGTTCCGACCAGATGATTTTGTTGGTGCTCGATTCGGCGCCGATCTGCGCGCCACGGCTCAGGCGCCCGACCGTGTGATAGGCCGACAAGGCATAGGCTTGCGCGTCCATCCAGGCTTTGCACACGGCCTCGCCCAGGCCCGGATCGCGGTCGGCGCTTGCGCGGTTGGCCTGGTACAGCTCCACCAGTTTTCGCGCGGTGTATTGGAAGCGCGCCGGGGAACGCAACAACAAGCCGCGTTCGAACCCGGCAGTGGCCATTGCCACATGCCAGCCCTGCCCTTCCTCGCCGATGCGGTTTTCCAGCGGGATGCGCACGTCATCAAAGAACACTTCCGCAAACGCGTCTTTGCCGTTGAGTGCCTTGATCGGGCGCACCGTCACCCCCGGTGCATTGAGCGGGACCATGACAAATGACAGCCCATGGTGACGGCTCGAATCCGGGTCGCTGCGAAACAGGCCGAACAGCCAGTCGGCAAAAATGGCACGCGTGGACCAGGTTTTCTGGCCGTTCAGCACATACCCTTCGCCGTCGCGGGTGGCTTTGCTGGTAATCGCGGCCATGTCGGAACCGGCGTTCGGCTCCGACCAGCCTTGCGCCCACATGTCGACACTGGCCGCCATGCGAGGCAGAAAGCGTTTTTTCTGGGCCTCGGTGCCGAACTCCATCAGGGTCGGGCCCAACAGCAACTGGCCGTTCTGGTTGACGCGCATGGGCGCTCCGGCGCCGTAATACTCTTCTTCGAAAATCAGCCACTCGATCAGGTCACAGCCACGCCCGCCCAGCTCCGTGGGCCACATGACCATCGACAGGCGGTTTTCAAACAACGTGGCTTCCCATTGCCGATGCTGTTCGAAACCTTCGCGGGTGTCATAGCTGGCCAGCGGCGCCTTGGGCGCATGGGCGGCGAGCCAGTCCCGCACTTCCTGGCGAAAGGCTTTTTGTTGCGGGGAGTACGTCAGATCCATCGTCAGCACCTCAAAACGTGGCGTCGCGTTTTTCGACAAACGCGCGGCGGGTTTCAGCGGAATCCGCACAGGTGTAGGCCTGCAGCGTGAACCCCTGCTCCCAGCGGTATTTATCTTCCAGATTGCCGTCTTCGATGCCGTTGAGCGCCTCTTTGGCGATACGGATCATGGCGGGGCTTTTGCTCGCGATGGTGCGGGCGATCTGCAAGGCGGTTTCACGCAGCTGCTCGCGGGGCACCACGCGCTCGATGAAACCGTACTGTTGCGCTTCGACGGCGCCGATCTTGTCGCCCGTGAAAAACAGGTAGCGGACCTTTTGCACCGGAAACAGACGCTGCAAATGCGCCCCGCCGCCCATGGCGCCGCGGTCGACTTCAGGCAAGGCGAACGTGGCACATTCAGACGCCAGCACGATGTCGGCGGCGCCGGTTATGCCGATCCCGCCGCCCAGGACAAAACCATGCACCGCCACGATGACCGGCACCGGGTTGCGGTGTACGGCTTTAAACGTGGCGTAGTTGCCTGCGTTGACGTCAACGATCAGCTCCGGGTGCGCGTCCAGTTCCTTGATGTCGACACCCGCGCAAAACCCCCGTCCTTCGGCGCGAATCACGATGACCCGCACGTCGGGGTTTTGCCCAAGGGCATCCAGGGTGTTGGCCAGTTCCCGCCACTCGCGACTGTTGAGCGCGTTGACCGGCGGCCGGTCGATCACCAGTTCAGCGACGCCCGCGTCGATACTGGTGTGAAATGCGGTTGAAATTGCGCTGTTCACATGTGCTCCTGAGGTGGCGAAGGCATGGGAGCAGTATGCGAACGCGTGCGGTCAGGATCATCGTCCGTTGAGACTAAACCCGCCCGCCCGAAACAGCGTGCGGGGCACTGCCGCAGGCCAGCCGCACGTGGCCACTTGCCCTGCGACAGCCTGCGGTTATTCGCCGTCTACGATGGCTTTGGCCGTGTCGTTGAGCAGGTTGTGTACCCGCTGGATTTCCTGGGGGCTCCAGTGGCCCTGATGGAGCTGCAAGGCATGGCGCAAATTGTGGATCGCCTGATGAATTTCCGCGGGCCGGTCCTGGCCACGCAATGAGCG
The DNA here is from genome assembly GCF_015377145.2 of Pseudomonas lundensis. NCBI lineage: Bacteria > Pseudomonadati > Pseudomonadota > Gammaproteobacteria > Pseudomonadales > Pseudomonadaceae > Pseudomonas > Pseudomonas lundensis. Next base: position 2,204,458 of record NZ_CP062158.2, on the reverse strand, counting down.
GCGGCTGACGTCAATCCGCATCCAGACGCCATTGAGCGCCACGGTTTGCTGGTTTAAAGACACGCGTCCGGTATCGGTAATCCGATACTGCTTCTTGTCGCCATGGACGCTGACTTCCACGAACTGCCCTGCTTCCAGATGAGCCAGGGTGGGGTAGATGACGCCGGGGCTGGGGCTGTAAGCGCCGTCAAACAACGCTTCAATCTGCAAGATCAGGTCATACCCGTGACAGGGCTGCTCAGCGATGAGTGCCAGTAACAACAGTTTTAAATCACCCGGCGCAAACACCCGTGGGCTTCGAATGCCGCGTTCACGTACCCCGCGTCTTTCAAGTCCATCCGGATGTTCCAGCCCCTGCCGAACTGTATATTGACTGACCATAACCCCTCTCTCCTCGCGTTAAAAAAAACAACTTAAAACACAACTTAAAACACAACTCAAGCCACTATTTCAGCCCAATACAAAGATATAACCTACTGACTCGCGCGCGATATAGCTTAGTTACGCACCTCAACTATTACGCCTACTTTCGCGCACGATATAACGCCACATACCACTTCAAAAACGCCCTTCCCGCCCTACACGAGCGGAAGAATGCCACTACGGGGAGCTGTCAAATTGAAGGCAAAATGCCACCCAACTGAAATATAAGACTTTTATTAAACAAATAACGTTTCTAGTCACGTATCAGAGAAAATTCATACGGTCGTCAACGGAGTTGTACTACCTAATGAAAAGAAAAATATTACGCAAAGTTATATGGGCAATTTAAATAACTTAGTTAATACTTTGGCCGCTCTAAAAGTTTGCCGACACCTGATTGCCTTCCCAACAACCCGGCCTGAACGCTCTGTTCTTTTTGGCCTCTTCGGTTGACGCAGTCGTGTTTAAACACGCGGTGACTTATTGCACTTCACTTCTACTCATTACTGGACTTCAAACATGTTTAAAACACTTGTGACTGTTTCCCTGTTCGCTTTTTCCGTCGGCTCAACAGCGGCCCACGCTGCCGGCGAGGCCAGCAGCCTGATCAACATCAAAGCGACCGTCCCCACCAAAACGTTCTACGTCCTGCCCCACGACCCTGAATTCGGCAAGGATGAAACCCTGCACTACAACCCGGTCAACAGCAGCCTGAGCAGCTTGAAACAACCGTTCAATGTCAAAAACACCGACGGATCAATTCACGCCTACATCGAAGGAGGCCCGGCCAGCCTGTTTAACGGCAACCCGCTCCAGAACATCGCGCTGACCACCACTTTCAACGGCGTGATGCTGACAGCGACCCCTCAGGAAGTGGTGAGCGATGCGGCTTCAACGCCAGGGACGCGGGCTGATCTGGTCATCACCCCCGCCGCGCTCGAAGCCGAGCACGTGGGTGACTACACCGCGTCGTACACCGTGATCTTCGACAACGTACCCCGCGTCACCATGCACTAACACACTCCCCGTCGAGCATGGCCACTGCAGTCATGCCCTGCGCCCGGAACCTTGCCGGGCGCTGCGGGGCGCTTAAACGGCCTGCACTCAGAGAAGTTCGTGAATGTTACCGATGACTCCCATCGCGGCAGCGCTTGCCTTGATTGTTGGCAACTGCGCGTTTGCTGCTCCCGCGGCATCCGGCACCACGCCACGTAGCCTGCTGGCACAGGCCAAAGGCTTGCCTGCCGATTTCGAAGAACACCTGTTTGATGTGCCATTGGCCGTTCAGGTGGAGCGCGATCAACAGCGGGTGGGTGAAGCGATGATCGTCCTGACCCGCGATGATCGACTGACCCTGCTTGAATTCACCGACCACGAAGGCAGTCAACTGTCGCTCGACGAGCGTGATACCTGGGCCACTTTCCTTAAACAAGGTGTGCCATTGGGCACGTGCACAGGCGAGTGCCCGGCGCAATTACTGGCCGTGCATTACGACCTGGAGAACTCACTGCTATCCCTGCTGACTGAAAACGCGGAACGCGAAAACCAGATCAGCCAGTACTACGAACTCCCCGCGCAGGGCAGCCGGGGGCTGATCCTGCGGAACCAGCTCAACCTCAGTGGTGGCCAGGAAGAAGACCTCGGCGGGCGTTTCGCGCTGCAAGCCAGCAGCAGCCTGGGCCATTGGACCCAGGGCTTGAACCTGCAACTCTCCCGCCAAGGCGGGCCTGACGACAGCACGCTCTACCACGCTGTTTATGAAGCGTTTACGCAACGCGAGCTGGAAGGCAGTTTTTTACGCTTGGGCTATTTCACCCCGACCGCCGAGGGTTTGACCCGGCAGATCCGCACTTTTGGCGCCAACCCCGACACCGCACTGGGGGTGATGTACGGCAGCTCCGACAGCCTGGCAATCACACAGCCCAAACCCAGTATTTATCCCGTGTACGTCACGGCCAATCGTCAGGCCACCGTGGAGATCTACCGCAATGGCCTGCTGATCAACACCCAGATGGTCAACGCCGGCTTGCAAAGCCTCGACACCCGCCCACTCCCGGGCGGTATCTATGAAGTGCAGGTGCGGCTGATCGAGGATGGGCAAATAACCAGCACCACCCCGGAACTCATCTACAAACCCAATAACTGGCGCAACCATGACCAGCGCTGGCGGTACAACGTCTTCGCCGGACGCGAAAGCAAACTGCTGAGTAATTGGGAGGAGCAGGCCAGCGGCGAGATGACCGCCGGGGCCTCGCTCAATTATTTGCTGCATCCCCGGGTGGTAGTGGGCGTGTCCGGCCGTCAGGTCAAACAGGACCTGCAACTGGGCACCTCGGTGGACTGGTCCATCTCCAACAACGCCAACCTGTACGCCAATGTCTATGAGACCGAAAACTATGGCACCGGCATTGACCTGAACGGTCTCTACAACTACGGCAGCGGGAGTCTGGTGTTCAGCCACACCCGCAGCTGGCTGGACACCCGCCAAACTTATGAAACCTTGCCCGACGGCACACGCCTTCGGCAGCGCTCGGTGTTCATTGGCCAGACCAGTAACTCATCCCTTGCCCTGAACCACCGCCTTACCCCGAAAAGCAGCGTGAATGCCCGGTTATCCCATAGCCAGGGTTATACCGACGGCATAGGGCTGGATCTGGGCTGGACGCAGGTCACTCACTGGTTGGGCAGCGACGGCAACTGGCGACTTTCGGTATTTGACCGCCCCGCCAGCGTCAGCTCAGGGGCGGCCCGCAATCGTGGCTTTGACTTGACCTTCAGCCTGGCACTCGGCGCGCCGGGCGAGCGTTGGTCGGCCAGCGTGGGCAGCCGCACCGACCGAGATGGCGGACGCGACAACAATGCATCGCTCACCTACAGCAAGGACGTGACCGGTCACGTGTTGCAGAGTGTCTCGGCCACCGTTTCCACTGACAGCTATGGGCTGGGCCTTGCCGGTCGTGCCAGCGTGCAGACCGACACGTTTAACGGGGACGGGTTTGTGCAGCGCTCGTCCTATAACGGCAACCTGACCGGCGGCCTTAACCTGGAGAGCACCTTCGCGGTCGGCGCAGGCCAAGCGGTCATGACCAGCCAGCATCAGGGGCAAGGCTCAGGGATGATTGTCGACGTGGTGAGCGATGTGGAAGACATCCTGTTACGCGCTGACGACCTCAGTGGCGGCAGTACAACGTTGCGTCCCGGACGTAACTTCGTCCCCATCACCGCCTATAAAAGCAGTTCATTAAGTTTCGACTTTGAAGGCAACCACGCCCCGGCGGCCACCATTGAACCCGCGCGTCAGCGTTATCACTTGAATAAAGGGGGCGTGGACTATCAAACCCTGCAGGTCATGCAAACCGTGACGGTACTGGGCCGCCTGATCGATCAAGCGGGCAATCCGGTCAAGGGTCATCACATCATTAATCACGCCAGCCGTGGGGTCAGTGAAGTGGACGGCTTCTTTTCCATGGAGTTGAACGTCAAAGCACCGACCCTGGAAGTGCGCCGTGGTGAACAGTTGCTATGCACATTCCGAGTGGACATGACCCAAACACCCCTTGAACACAGCGTGATGATGATGGGTGATTTGATCTGCACGCCCGAAACATTGGCCCATACCGCGCTGCCGATAAAGCGTGCCGGGTAATGCTTCCGCTAATTGTTAATGGCATGAGGAACACCCCGTGAACCTGCTTTTATCCGTTTTACTCTTTGGCGTGATGTCAGTCATGAGCGCGCTCCCTGTGGCAGCCGCCACACTCACTATCACTGCCGCTTTTAAACCCGACCCATCCAAACCCAATCACAACATGTTTGAAAATACGACACCGAATACCGGATTCTGTCTTAACTATCCAAATTTTTGCAGAAATGGAAGTTTGTTCAGTTTGCGAGCCGCACCCACTATTTATGCAACGCAACCCATACCTGCCAATCATGAAAACCCACGCCAAGGCGTTATGTTAAAAGCACCAGCAGAATGGCGTGAAGTAAACGTTACCCATAGTGCCACTGGCCGCCAAGAAACCGTGAGGATACGCATCAATGGTTTAGGGGCTTCGCTTGTGACCGACCCTGTGGTCGATTTAGTGGGCGGTAATGTTTCTATCTCCGAAGCCCATGCGTTGTTGTTCGGAACGAACCTGTCTTATGCGCCTTCACCCTGCAAGGGGTTGGGCCCTAGCTGGAGTTTTAATAAAGTAGCGTTTGACTTTTTCTGGGCTTTCCCAACCAGTAGCGAGTGTGCAAAACATGCGAAATTCACTATTCCTACATCACGCCTTAATTACATTGAAATTTCATATCAGTTGATCACCCCCAACCCCTTAAATATGTCAGCAGGTCAATACACCGGCACGATCACGTACACGATGGGCCCTCATCAGGACTTTGACATGGGCGATAACTTCCTGCCCGACGATCCAGTATTGACATTGAATTTCATATTAAGCGTTGACCATGTTCTTAACATTGAAATACCACCGGGCGGCAACAACATTGCCCTTGAACCTAAAGGCGGATGGCAACTCTGGAGTGTCGGGCGTCGCCCGGAAAAACTGATGCGCGATCAAACCTTCCTGATCCATGCAAGTTCACGTTTCAAAATGCAATTGGCCTGCGAGCGCATTATTGGCGATACCTGCGGCTTGAGTAACAGCCGTCAGCATGAAGTACCTATCAATGTATCGGTGACATTGCCCAACGGATTGCGACACGCCAATGGCGCATCCGTTCATCGCCAACCGTTGTTGTTGAGTGGTGCCGGCACCGAGTTATTTGAACCCACGCAATACGTGGATCGAAAACCGGGCACTCTGCACTTCGAAATAGACAAACAATACACCGCCGAGATGTTATTCCAGGAGGGCACGTATAACGGCAGTGTCACCGTCATCTGGGATTCCGAAGTTTAAACACTCACACCGCACACTTTTTTGAGAATAAGAACATGATAAAAACAATGACTGGCATTATGGGCGCGTGGCTCATCTCCTTGAACTGTATGGCCGGGCCAACTATCAATGTCGGGATGGTGTATGACTATCTGGACGGGGATAAAAGTACGTATTTGAAGCGCGTCTTCAACGGCGGCGACAGCACCGCTTTTGTCAGGGTGTCGATCAAGGAAATCCTCTACAAAGCCGACGGTTCCTCTGAGGAAGTGGAGGTCAAAACCCAAACAGACAAACGCGTGCGCGACGGCTTGATGTCCAGCCCCGCGCGCCTGATCGTACCGCCCAACGGTACTCAAGGTGCGCGGCTGCTATTCATGGGGGATCGAGAGCAGGAGCGCTACTTCCGCGTGCGTTTCATCCCCGTGGTGCCCGAAAAAGAAGACGCGTTTGCGCTGTCATCTGAAGAGGCCAGTGACTATAAAAAAACCTTGTCGGCAGGCGTGAATGTATTGGCCGGCTACGGCACGGTGTTCTTTGTCAGGCCCAAACAGACCCGCTTTGATACGCAGATTGAAAACACGCCGAACCACTACCAGCTGCGTAATCAAGGCAACAGCGTGGTCGTGGTCGACGAGTTCAAGGACTGCGCGTCCAGCGACCGGCTGCACTGCAAGCCCACGACCAAAACCCACGTCTTGCCGGGGCGGACGTTGCGGTTCGACAAGCAGCCAGGGCGTCATTACCGGTTCACGCTGGTGGAAGGCCGTGCGCAGAAAGTTATCGAGGTTAAAGCCTGATGTTCCGGACGCGCTTGCGGGCAGTGCTGCTCACCGCGGCAGCCCTGTCCTTGTGGACATCCGTGACGCATGCGGCCCGCGAAGAACACCTGTTTGATGTCAGCGTAACCATCCCGACCTTCGAGTTTTATGCCATCCCCACAGACCCCGAGTTTGTTCTGCGCGAACAACCAATGCGCTGGAACTTGGTGAGTTCAACCCTTGAGCCCCTGCGTACGCAGTTCGATATGATCAGTTCTGCGGGCGCCATGACCGCCCGCCTGGGGTATGAACCCGTCTTGTCGAATGGCCACACCACCTTTGCTCTTCGGGTTACGTTCAACGAGCAGGTGTTGACGTTATTCGACAGCGTCGTGGTGTCTGCCGCCGACGCCTATAACGGCATACGGGTACCGGTACGCATCGACGCCCTGCCCCCCACCGAGGGGTTTGAGCCGGGGGACTATTACGGCAGTGTGCAATTGATCTTCGATACCGCAGCCCCTTGATGGCATTGGGTTAAAGGCTTCAAACGGACTAGTCCGGGTCAGGGTGTTCGCTGCTCTGAGGCCACTTCATGCTAGCGCCTTGATCTCAAGCATAGGATGAGGAGCCGGTATGCAGCTTGCCCTGACAGATGAGCAGCGGATGATCCAACAGTCTGCCGAGCGCTTTCTGGCGCAAGTCGCCAGCTCCGCAGCCGTGCGCAGCGCCATGGCCAGTGAGCGCGGGCACGACCCGCAGACCTGGGCGCGCATCGCCCGGGAACTGTATTGGCCCGCACTGGCGATTCCTGAAAGGTACGGCGGATTGGGGCTGGGCTTTGCCGAAGTCTGTCTGCTGCAGGAGCAATTGGGCCGCTGCCTGCTGCCCTCGGCGTTCTACGCCACGTGCTGCCTTGCACTGCCGGCTTTGCTGCTGAGCCGAAACGAAGCGCTCAAATCCCGTTGGTTGCCGTTGATCGCAGCCGGTGAGGTCACTGCCAGCCTGAGTTACACCAATACACAGCGCTGGGATGACAGCAGCATCGTGGTCTATGCCACCCCTCATAAAGATGGCTACCAACTCTGCGGCCAATACCTGAATGTAATCGACGGCGCCGACTGCGATCTGTTGATTGTTGCGGCACGCACGCCGGGCAGCGTCGGGGAAGCCGGAATCCGCCTGTTTGCCCTGCCTGCCGACACGCCGGGCCTGATCAGGCAAGCATTGCCCACACTGGATCAAACCCGGCGCCTGGCGAACATCACCCTGGATAACGTCGTACTCAGCGACGACCAGTTACTCAGTGAGCCGGGCCAGGGCTGGGCCTTGCTGCGTCAAACCCTGCAGTTTGCCTGCGTGGGGCTGGCGGCCGAACAAACGGGCGGCGCCCAACAATCGCTGGACATGACCCTGGCCTACATCACCGGGCGCCAGCAATTCGGGCGTAGCATTGCCAGCTTCCAGGCCATCAAACACCGCTGCGCGGACCTGATGCTCGCGGTGGAATGCGCACGTTCGGCCAGTTACTACGCCGCGTGTATCGCCGATGCTTGCCTGAACATTGATGCAGATCCCCACGTGCGCGGGCAACTGGCTGAAGCCGCCGCCACGGCCAAAATCCACGCCAGCGAAGGTTTCTTCCAGTGCGCCAGCGAGTCGATTCAATTGCATGGCGGTGTGGGGTTTACCTGGGAGTACGACCCGCATTTGTACTTCAAGCGTGCGCGCGCCAGTGAACAACTGTGGGGCGCGCCCGCGTTTCATCGCGAGCAATTGGCCAGACAGATCTTCGGGGAGCAGGCATGAATATTGGCTTCAGCGCGAAAGACGAACAGTTTCGTCAACACGTGGCGCAGTGGATGCAACAGCACCTGAGCGGTGAATTCAGCACCCTGCGTTTTCGCGGCGGCCCGGGCGATGAAGATTTTGCCCCGCTGTTACGTAAACGCTGGGAACAAGAGCTGGCCAAAGGCAACTGGATAGGCGCCGGTTGGGCCACCGAACACGGCGGCCAGGGGTTGAGCATCAATCAGCAGGTGATTTTTTACGAAGAGTACGCACGCGCCGGTGGCCCGGGACGCATGGGGCATATCGGTGAAGGCCTGGTGGGCCCGACGTTGGCGGCCTTCGGCACGGCGCACCAACAACAGCGGTTTTTACCGCCGATTCTGGCCGGTCAACAGTTTTGGTGTCAGGGGTATTCCGAACCCGGCGCGGGTTCTGATCTGGCCAACATCACCACCCGCGCCAGCTTCGACACGCAACGCAATGAATGGTTGATCAGCGGGCAAAAGGTCTGGACCTCACTGGCCCATGAAGCCGACTGGTGTTTTGTGCTGGCGCGAACCGAACCCGCCAGCAAGGGCCATCACGGGCTGTCCTTTTTGTTGGTGCCCATGGCCCAGTCCGGGATCACGGTGCAGCCCATCAAGCAATTGACCGGCACCAGTGAGTTCAATGAGGTGTTTTTCGACCAGGCGCGCACCTGTGCAAGCAACCTGATAGGGCAGCCCGGCGAAGGCTGGAAAATCGCCATGGCGCTGCTGGGGTTCGAACGTGGCGTCTCCACCCTGGGCCAGCAGATGCAGTTTCAGAACGAACTGGACGAGGTGGTGCGCATTGCCAAAGCCAATGGCGCGGCGCAAGACCCGATGCTGCGCCAGCGCATTGCACACGCCTGGAGCGGCTTGCGTGTGTTGCGCTACAACTCGTTGCGCATGTTGTCCGGCCCACAGGACGGGAGCCTGCGGCCCGAGGCGACGATCTACAAACTGGCGTGGTCCACCTGGCACCTCGAACTGGGCAAGCTGGCCATGGACGTGCTGGGGCCACAGGCCGAGCTGCTGGCGGGCGCGCCTTATGAACTGACACGCCTGCAATCGCTGTTTTTGTTCACCCGCGCCGACACGATCTACGGCGGCAGCAACGAGATTCAGCGCAATATCATTGCCGAGCGCGCCCTCGGGATGCCCAGGGAGCGGCGCTGAACCTGATCGTCAGGCCGCGTCCTGCAACCGGGCCAGCTCACGACGCACCATGCTTGCGTAGGCTGCCGGGCGCAACGTGTACAACTGCCCGGCGACCCACGTAAGCCACCCCTTGCCCATCTGGGGCTGGCAGGCCAACAGCTCGACCGCCTTGGCGGTCGCCTGTTCCTGATGCTGGCGATGAAACTCGCCGCGTGAGCCTGTCACTCTTTACTGGCCTTGAAGGTCAATTCACCTTTGCGCCACTTGGCCGCTTTGGCAGTGACCGCCTTCAGGGTTTTGCTCAGGCCGGTGGCCAGTTGTTCATGGGCGGCGAACACCAGCATCACCCGCTGACCTTCCTTGAACACAATCCCTTCGCCTTGCGCCGTGGTGACATAGGCATAGTCGCCAATGCCATAAATCGTCATTTTGATCTCGCGGAACTTGAGTTCGAACTTCCCGCCTTCACGGCTGGCAAGTACCGCTGCACTGAAATGATCCCCCACCTTTAACTTCAAGCCAGGCTTGTCATCGACCACCAATGCCGCGTCGGTATCGATTTCGGCCATGTAGGTGTCTTCAGCCGTCTGCTCGGTGACATACACAAAACGGGATTGAAACAGTTTGACCAGCCGCGCTCGCAGGTCACCCAACACAAATAACGCATGCATCTCCAGATTGCTGACTGCCAACGAAAAACCCTCGAAAAATGAAGTAAGACTGCCAAAAAAAAGACGGGCAGCCCATAGCAAGCCTTGACTTGCCGGTTGTGAAATCTGCGTTCGACAAAACCTTCTAAAGCCGTGGCTCAGAAGTGACTGCAAGCAATCAACGTGATGGATTCCCGCCCTGACACCCCGACCCAGCGGTATCGGCGCTTATGCAACGTCGGTACGCACTCGAACGGTGAAACGGACTAGTGCACTTAGGGGGGAAACCTGCTTTTAAAGACGTAATGTCTGACGCAGCGTTTTAAAAAAAAACCTTACAAATAGACAAACGCCAACGGCTGAGGTTTGCGTACGTGCCCAGCCTCGATCCGAACAACTTTTTGCTAAAACCATTCAATCAAAGGAAGTCGTTCCATGGACAGATCAGATTTTCATCCGTCATCCGCCAATGCGCTCCAGCACGTGGCTGATCCCGTTGACGGGGCGCCATTCTACCGGCTCAACACCGACTTTGGGTATACACAATCCCGCCACTATCAAGTGATACCGATCAGCCACGGCTTTTTTCATGTGCGAGAAGCCCATACAGGCCAGATCAGGGGCTTTCGGTGCTCGCATTACGAAGCCTGTGCGCTGGCAAGCCAGTTAGAGAAAATACAGCCCGATTTCAACCCGCCCGCCCCTCTGTGACAGCAGCGCTTTCGTCAGTTGGATGACTTAACTGCGCCACTGCCCGCCAACAACTGCCATACTCGCGCAACAATCGACCCGGCCCATGCCGCCGGGTTGACCGGCTCCATTACCTCCAAGGGAAAGTGACACGTGACGGAATTTGATATTGGCGAATTTTTTATCCGCGGTGAAGCCAGAGAAGTCGATGGCGAGTTTCAGGCGGTGATTGTGATGCGTGCCAAACCCCCTCTCAAAACCATCACCTATCATCAGGTCGAGAAAGACCGCTGGTTCAAAACGGCCGATGTGGCTGAAGTCGCTGGCAAAGAAGCCGCCAAAGCCCTGAAAGAAGCCGTGGATGCGGGTGCCCTGAACGCCTGAATCCTGGCCTTTCGCTCAAGAAACGCGGCGCCAGGCCGATAGCCGGGTGAGTCTCTGTCAAGGGCATCACTGATGATTAACGTCACTATCGCCACTCACCTTGCGGCCCCGCGGGCAGCGCCCCTGAACGACGCCGTGACACCTGCCGAGAAACCCGGGCGGTTTGAGCACGTGTTGCGGGCAGACACCGATGCCGCGCAAGCCGCTGGCGACACGCCGGTAGAAGCCCTGCAAAAACGCATCAAACTGCTGAAAAAACGCCTTGAACAGCTTCAGCAGCACCTGCGCCAGGCCAATGCGCGGATGGCCGCCGTCACAGCCGGGCGCTATCGCAATGATGAAGCTCGCACGGCCGCCATCATGAAGGCGAAAAGCCAGGTGGTCTCGCTCAACAGTGCGGTCTCTGTCGCCCTCAGTTCACTTTTCGAGGCCGAAAAAGCCTTGATTAGCAGCGTTAACCTCTCCATCTGACACCATGGTCTACAGTGCTACACGCACATTGAGTCGAACTCTGAGGGTTCTACGACCTCAGATACCCTGTACTCACTTAGACGCTTCTGGAGATGAACATGGACGAGACACCTGTCACGCTGGAAAACCTCTTCAACCAACTTGGCCTGGATTCAGATGAAGCCGCCATCGAGCAATTCATTGCAGGCCATTTTCTGGCTGAAGACGTGAAGCTGGTTGAGGCCCCTTTCTGGTCCCCGGCGCAAGCGAGTTTTCTGAAAGAAAAGCTGCTTGAAGACGGCCCTTGGGCACTCGTGGTAGACGAACTGAATGTCCGCCTGCACGAATCGCCTCACGCCTGAAGGCGCATTGCCACGGGGTTGGCGCTCAACTGCGCCAACCAGGCGCTTTGGCACTCTTGCGCTTCTGCGCGCGTTGAAAACGCAGTCCCGCGTTGTTCTCCATTGACCAGCACCACCCAGCAGGCCTTTTGTCCCGCTTCGCGCATGCCCTTGGGAACACCGCTTCCAATCATTACGGCGATATCAACTTGATTACGCATGATGGCCACTCCACCTAGTTAGTTAGTCTCCTAACGATGTGGGCCATCTTAGTGACAAAAGGACGCAGGAAAAAGCTATGCCACGCATAGCTCAATTGCATGAACGGTAACAATACCGGCGTGTTGTCAGGCCAAGGACGGGAGGCGTTGATCGTAAACCAGCCGACCGCCCTCCTGCGGGAGGTTGAAAAACGCGTTATCCAGCGCACCAAGCCCCTCGCCAATCGCGGCATTCCAGTTCGCGGACTGATGAATGTAACGCTGTCGCAGTAGCCGTTCTTCCTCGCTTGTCAGCGCAATACGCCCGCTGGACCATTGCTCCTGAATTTTGTCCGCAATGGGCAGCAACTCTTCCGGCAAACGGATCTCGGGTCTGTCTGAAAGCGGGATAAAAGGCACACCGTGCTCCATGGCCAGAGCGTGCATGACCCGTAAATACACCCGTGACAAATGCCCATCCACACGCCGCTGCATGTAAATGGCTGCCTGCACGCGCTGCAGCGGATCTCGGCGCGTGCCTTGCTGATGCGATGCCGTGCGGATTTCCAGCAAAGCCGCCGGGTCACGCTCGTCCAGCAAGTCTTTGGCCTGCCAAAACGGCAACTGTGCCGCCGTGGTCTTCCACGCGCGGGTCAGCCTGGGCGCAGTCCCCGGGCTCACCAGGTTTGTCTCCCAGCGGGTGAGAAACACTTGCTCCAGCATGTACGGCGCATAGCCGCCGCCCACATCCGCATGCGCGCCCGGAACGGCGACGTCCATCGGCCACTGCGGCGCAATTCGAGTGAGGGCAAAGTTGCGCCGCAGCTCATCCCGCGCGCTCATTTGCACCACCTGACGCGCACTGTCCGGGCCCAGATAAAGATTAAGACCCGGATTCACGTCATCGCTGATATCGCCCAAATCCACCAGGCCGCCCATCGCCGCGACCGTGTCAAACAGCCCGATAAAATTGATTTCGCAGTTAAACCCCGGCGCCAGCGCCAACCGGGTGTCGAACCGGGTGGCCTGCACCTCATTGGCAAAATGCCGCGCAGCCGCCGCACCGCGACTGAAACCGAAAATATCCAGCTCCAGGCGCTGCAAAGCACGGGACGGTAAAGCCTTCACGGCCTCCAGCAGGCAGTGCAACAATCGCGCGTGGGCCTCTTGCGCCTTGCCCACCACCCCGGTACTGCCGCGGCCGTACGTCTGCGCCGGAAAGCGCGTATCGGCCTGACCGGTCGTGGTTCCGATTCCGCTGATATAGAGCGACGTGACCCTGTGCCCATCCGCCTCAAAGGCGGGCTGCACGGGGTAGTGCTGATGAAGAAGGGCGATATTGGTGGGCACACTGCCGTAGCTGCTGGCGGCGTCTATCGTCAAGCCTTGCGCCAGACGCGCTTGCCCCGATTCGCTGTTGTACTGGTTATTGGCCGTTCCATCAAAAAAGACACCGACCCGCAACACGCCTCCTGTGTTGCTGGAATTGCTCATCACGCCTTTGCCCCTCTTATAAGTCGTCCTCACGCACAGTGCGCGAGCCAATATAAGGGTGCAAAAAGTCGCCAGCCAGCTCAATGTTGGCCGGGTGTGTACGCAGGTGTCACAAGAAGATGCCGAATGCCAGCCAGAACGGCGGCTTGGCCAAGAGCGCTACCGGGGCCGCTTTGCGCGGCCCGGCAACGTCAGGATCAGGCCTGACGCTGATGCTTGTCGATTTGCTCGTGACGCTCTTGAGCTTCGATGCAGTATTTGGTGGTCGGGCTGATCAACAGGCGCTTGAGGCCAATGGCGTCACCGCTGTCGTCACACCAGCCAAAGCTGTCGTCCTTGATGCGCTCCAGCGCTTGTTCCAGCTGAGGCAGCATGCGCTGGTCACGGTCAATCGCGTTGACCAGCCAGGTACGCTCTTCTTCAACCGAAGCGGCGTCTGCAGGGTCGGCCGGGGTGTCCAGGCTCTCGATCGCGATGCGATTCTGCTCAATCCGCTCGTGGGTTTCGACCTTCATGTTTTGCAACAGCTCAGTGAAAAAAGCATGTTGCTCGGCATTCATGTAGTCATCCGCCGGCATGGCCAGCAACTTATCCTTTGTCATTGATTTCTCTATAAAAAATACGTGCATTAAGGCGAATTAGGGAGCGTCCTGACCGATCTTCATCCCAACCAGTTAGGTGCTATCTATTTCAAGCGCCACCCGGCACTCAATTTACGAGGGGCGGCAGTCTACGGCCGAGTTATCGACTCAGCAACTGAAATGACAGCTATTTGTCCAGCAAAACCTGGAAAAAGACGAAAAACCTGTCCCGCAGGGCCTAATGGAGTACGCGGATGGCAGGAAATTCCATGCAAACACTGAAATCGCCCCCTTTTAATGCACGAAAAACCTGAGCATCAGGGGCGTTATCGCCACCGATGCTCAGGTTTTTTTAGGCCGATGTGATCGGAAAAAGCTACACCGCGCGGTCAGCGTTTAAGTTTGCGCTTGTTGCGGTACTGGTCGATCACCACCGCCACCACGATGATCAGGCCCTTGATGATGTCCTGAATGTAAGCATCGACCCCCACAAAGGTGAAGCCGCTGGCCATGACGCCCAGGATCAGCGCGCCAATCACCGTGCCGGTAATCCGCCCCACGCCCCCGGCCAGGCTGGTGCCGCCAATCACCGCCGCGGCAATGGCGTCCAGCTCGTAAGACATGCCCATGCCCGCCTGCCCCGTGGCCGCCCGTGCCGATGCCACGACCCCGGCCAGGCCTGCCAGCAACCCGGCAATGCTGTAGACGATAATCAAGTGACGCTTGACGTTGATCCCCGAGGTCCGCGCCGCCTGCATGTTGCCACCGATGGCATAGGTGTATTTGCCGTATTTGGTGTAACGCAGGGCAATGTGGAAGATCAGCGCCACCACCAGAAAGATGATCACCGGCATGGCGCCATGGCCGATGGCCGTGTAGGAATCAGACAGCATGCTGACCGGTTGGCCTTCGGTGTAATAACGCGCCAGCCCACGGGCGGACACCATCATGCCCAGCGTTGCGATAAAGGGCGGTATGCCCGTGATGGCGATGATGCTGCCGTTGATGGCACCGGCCAGCAGCCCGACCCCAAGCCCCGCGACCACCGGAATCCAGACCGGCAAGTCGGTCAGTGACGGGAACACGGCCCGGCTGAAATCCGAGGTTTGCGCCAGGCTCGCGGCCACCATGGCCGACAAGGCCAGCACCGACCCCGAAGACAGGTCGATCCCTGTGGTGATGATCACCTGGGTGACGCCAATCGCCAGCAAACCGATCACCGACACTTGCAGAATCATCAGCACCAGGCGCTGGGAGTTCATCAAAAAGCTCTGGTCACGCACGATCCAGCCGAACAGTTCGAACACCAGCCCGATGCCGATCAGCACCAGAAAGATGCTCAGTTCGGTCGGAAAGCGACGCCGGGATTTGCTGGGTGCCATGGCGGGTTTGTTATCCGTTATTGCGTTCATGGACATGTGCCCTCTCACTCTGCGGAGCTACCGGCGCAGTCGCCGCCGGCGCACTGAAATGGTTAATGAATCGCCGTGATGCCCGAGGCCAGTTGCATGACCCGCTCCTGGGTGGCGTCGGCGCGATCGAGGGTGCCCATCAGCTCGCCTTCATGCATGACCATGACCCGGTCGCTCATGCCCAGCACTTCAGGCAGCTCCGAAGAAATCATGATCACCGCCATGCCCTCACTGGCGAGGAATGAAATCAGCCGGTAAATCTCGACTTTGGCCCCCACATCAATGCCGCGGGTCGGTTCATCGAGGATCAACAGCCGCGGGTTGGTCATCAACCAGCGTGCCAGCAGGGCTTTTTGCTGGTTCCCCCCCGACAGGGTGTCGATGCATTGCTCCAGCGACGGGGTTTTGACCCGCAGCTTTTTACACATGTCCTCGCACAATGCGCGCAAGGCTTTTTGCTGGATAAAACCGTTGTCGGCGTACTGCGGCAGGATCGCCATTTCCATGTTTTCCAGCACCGACAGGCAAGGAAACAGCCCCGTCAACTTGCGGTCTTCGGTCAACAGCGCGAAGCCCTTCTCAATCGCCAGATTGGGGCTGGTGATGTGCACCGCCTGACCGTCAAGCTGAACCTCGCCGCCATCACACGGGGTGATGCCAAACAGGGTTTCAGCGATGTTGGTGCGGCCCGAACCCATGAGACCGGCAATGCCAAGGATTTCCCCGGCATGCAGGTCGAACGACACACCGTGAAACACGCCGTCCAGGCGCAAGTCACGAACCGAGAGCAGCAATTGCCCGAGCGGGTTTTCCCGCACCGGGAACAACTGCGTCAGCTCACGGCCCACCATCATCGAAATCAGGCTGTCGCTGTCCATGCTGTCGGCGCGTTGCAGGCCGATGTACGCACCGTCACGGAACACCGCCACTTCATCCGCGATGGCAAACACTTCATTCATTTTGTGGGTGATGTAAATGATGCCTTTGCCCTGCGCCTTGAGGTCGGCAATGATCGAAAACAGGTGGTCGACTTCTTTGTCGGTAATGGCCGAGGTCGGCTCGTCCATGATCAGGATGTCCGAGTCATAGGAGACCGCCTTGGCGATTTCCACCATCTGGCGCTCGGCAATG
Organism: Pseudomonas lundensis; assembly: GCF_015377145.2. Lineage (NCBI taxonomy): Bacteria > Pseudomonadati > Pseudomonadota > Gammaproteobacteria > Pseudomonadales > Pseudomonadaceae > Pseudomonas > Pseudomonas lundensis. The sequence goes on along the minus strand of NZ_CP062158.2, from coordinate 2,188,077 downwards.
CTCAGGTGGCCGACCAGCTCCTGCGGATCAAGATTGATGCGCAAGCGCTCCAGCAGTTGCGCGGTGCAGCGGTACATTTCGCGGTGATCGATCATGCGCAGGCTGTTGAGCTGTTCGCGGCCAATCCAGATATTCTCGGCAATGCTCATGTGCGGCATCAGGTTGAGTTCCTGATGAATCATCGCGATCCCGGCCTGCAAGGCCGCCAGCGGCCCATTAAAGGCGACGGGTTGGCCACGCAACCGCAACTGCCCCGCGTCGGGCTGGTAGATACCGGCGATGATTTTCATCAGCGTGGACTTGCCCGCGCCGTTCTCCCCCATCAGCGCCAGCACGGTGCCCGCTCGCACGCGCAACTGCACGTCATCCAGGGCAATCACTCCAGGGAAGCCCTTGCTGACATTCACCACTTCCAAGAGGTAGGGCGCCTCCGCCGAGGTGGCCGGGGCGGCAGTCGCCACGGCCGGGGTCCTTGAAACAGTCGCTGACGCGAGCATAGCCAGTACTCCTCAGGTGCCCCGGTGTGGGCCGGGACTGCGGGCAAGGTTGAGCCTCGCCGCTTATTGTTGTTGTGGGGGTGAGTGAACGACTACTTTTTATACGTGCTGACGTTGTCCAGAGTAATCAGTTGGAACGGCACCCAGACCGCCTGCTCGTAAGGCGCTTTGTTGATCATTTTCAGCGCCGTCTCGACCGAGCCGTTGGCCTGCCCGGCGGCGTCCTGGAACACCGAAAGGGTTAAATCGCCCTTCTCGACCGCCCGCACACCGTCTTCAGTACCGTCGACACCGGCAATCAACACCTTGCCTTTTGCGATGCCAGCCTGCTTGAGCGCCATCGCGGCGCCAATGGCCATTTCGTCGTTGTTGGACACCACGGCATCGAACTCACGGCCCTGGGTGATCCAGTCATTGGTCAGGGTCATGGCCTTGTCCCGCAGCCAGATGCCGGTTTGCTCCTGATCGACCTTGATGCCGGGGTACTGGGCCAGTACTGCTTTCACGCCCTTGGTGCGGTTGGTGGTGGAGTTGTTGGCCAGATCACCGAGCAGGATCACGATGTTCCCCTTGCCGCCCATTTTGTCGGCCAGGTACTGCATCTGCATGCGCCCGGCCTCCAGGTCATCGGAGGCCACTGTGGCCACGCCCTGCGGCAGATCGGTGTTGTCCGGGCGGCGGTTGACGTAGATCAACGGGATGCCCGCGGCGACCGCAGCTTTGGTAATACGGTCGGTGGAAGCGGTATCCACCGGGTTGACGATGATCGCGTCGACCTTTTGGCTGATAAAGTTTTCGACTTGGCTCAGTTGCTTGACTACGTCGGCGCGGGCGTCTTCAAACTGCAATTTGACGCCTTCGGGGTAGGTCTTGGCTTTGTCGTTCATCGACTCGCGCAGGTACGTCAGGTAGGTGTCATCGAACTGGGACATGCTCACGCCAATGTTGACATCGGCCAGGGCCGCGCCGCTGGCGAACAGGATCGAGAGCGCAAGGGAAGCGATTCGTAAGCTGGGTTTCATTTGGGGCAGTCTCCACATTCTTGTTGGTTTTATAGATGCGGTACTTGGTGACACTGTGCTGAAATCGACTCTATTGGAAAATAATTTCCATATCAATCGATTTTAGAATTTATTGCGTTCTATTTTCTATTTTCATCCTGGGCCAACGTCACGACCTCGCCCCGCTGCGCACTCAGCCGCGCCGCATCCAGTACCTCAAGCGCCTGCACAGCCGCCTGCGGTAACACCGGCACAGGCGCTCGCCCCTCAACGGCCGCGATCATTTGCCGGTAAAACTGGTCCCAGCCGCCATGCTCGCTCGGCACCCGCTCGCGTTCTTCACCCTGTTCAAACCAGCCCCAGCGCCGATGCTCTTCGGCCCCCCAATCCTCGCCACACGTTGTGGGGGAGCGGCCTGCGAGCAGCGCCGCTTCCTGACCGTCCAGCCCCTCAACGCTGTAGCAACCAGAGGTGCCGCTGACCCGAAAGCGCGGGCGCGGGCTGTTTTGCAGCACGCTGGCACCCAGGTGGGACAGCACGCCGTTGCGGTGAGTCAACGCCATGAAGAAGGTGTGGTCCAGGTGCGGGGCTTGGGGGCTGCACGCCCGCTCGGCGTACACCGACACCACCGGGCCGAACAGTTGCAGCGCCTGATCCACTTGATGACTGCCCAGATCGCGCAGCAGACCGCCGCCGCTGGCATTGCCCACTGACGCAGGCGAAAACCGCTCAATGAACGATTCAAACCGCGTGACCGCTCCTAACGCACCGGCCTCGATCAGCTTGCGCACGGTCAGGAAGTCCGAATCCCAGCGCCGATTCTGATACACACTCAGCAACACGTTGTGATGCTGCGCCGCTGCCACCAGGTGTTGCGCTTGCTGCGCGTCAGCGGCGAAGGGTTTTTCACTCACTACGGCAAGCCCCAGCTCGATGGCTTGCATCACCTGCTCAGGCCGACCGCCCAGCGGCGTGGCGATCACCAACAGGTCAACCCCGGTCTCAGCCAACTGCCCCAGGCTGTCATAGGCCGACACGCCGGGGTACGCGCTGGCCAGGTGCTGGCGACGCTCAGCCGAACGCGTGACCACGCCGACCAACGTCACCCCCGGCAGGCTGGTGATCAACGGCGCATGAAAAAAACGACCTGCGTGGCCAAATCCAACCAGTCCGATGCGCATGGGAACACTCCTAGACAGGCCTGTGGTCGAGGTCCAGGCGCGTGAGGTGGCGTCTGTTGAACAGCTCGCAGCCTCACGCTGCCCGAGGGCGACCACGGCGTTGAGATCAGCCGTAAAAGGCCGGACGTGGCGGCAGTTCAACGTTGACAATCACCCCGCTCTGTTGCGCCTGGATGCAGGCATCGGCTGCCACCGCTGCGGCAAAGCCGTCCCATGCCGAAGGACCGCCCACCTGCCCGGCGCGCACGCCGTCAATGAAGGCTTGCAGCTCCACGTCGTAAGCGGCGATGAAGCGGTCTTTCCAATCCATCAGAATCGCGTTCGACAGTTTGGCCTCGCTGCGCAATTGCACTTGCGACGGCTCGGGCAGTTTGGCGATACCGGTTTCGCCCACCACTTCGCACTGAATGTCGTAGCCGTACTGGCAGTTCACAAACACTTCCACATCGATGCGCGTGCCCTTGGCGGTTTCGAGCAGCACCACTTGCGGGTCCCGCAGGTGCGCCAGCGCTTTGCTGGTTTTGCGCGGGAAGACCACTTGCACCGACACATAATCGTCGTCGAGCAACCAGCGCAGCACGTCCAGTTCGTGGATCAAGGTGTCGGTGATGGCCATGTCGGTTGTGTAGTGCTCACCCACCCGCGGGTTACGGTGAGCGCAGTGAAGCATCAGCGGTTCGCCGATCTGCCCGCTGTCGATGACGGCCTTGAGCGCCTGATAACCGGCGTCGTACGGGCGCATGAAGCCGACCTGCACCAACCGATGGCCATGGGCAATTTCCGCGTCGACGATGTTGCGGCAACCGGCAGCCGTGACCGCCAGCGGCTTTTCGCAAAACACCGGCTTGCCGGCGCGGATGGCCGCCAGCACATACTCTTCGTGGCTCGGCCCCCAGGACGTCACCAGCACGGCCTCGACATCAGCCGCCTGAATCAGCGCGTGCGCGTCCGGGTACACCTCGGCACTTAAGCCCAGCTCGGCAACCACCTGCGCCGCCTGTTGCTGATTGATGTCCGTGACCGCCACCACCTGACTGCCAAGCAGGGTCTGGCTGCAACGACGAATGTGATCACGGCCAATCGCGCCCGTCCCGATCACGCCCAACTTCAAGGCTTGAGTGTTCAACGACATGTGCAGACTCCTGGTCAATGTAATAAGAGAGCGTTGCAATCAGTACTGCCGCACGCGGGCGAGCTGACGGTTGAGGTGTTTCGCGGCGTCGGCCGTGCGGGCGCTGGTGGACACTTGCGCCACGCCCACGCGCCACCACGACAGGTAGCCGTGGATCATGGTTTTAGGGAGCACTTTGATATCAATGAGGGTGGACACGGTCTGCCGACGCGCATCGGCCAGCGCGGCGTGGAGTTGCGCAACGGTGGTCACCCGGTAGGTCTTGCAGCCATAAGCCGCTGCACTCATGGCGAAGTCCACCGGCACTAGGCCACCGTCCAGCTTGCCCGTGTCAGGGTTGCGGAAGCGGAACTCGGTGCCGAAGCTGTCCATGCCGTTGCCCATCTGCAAGTTGTTAATGCAGCCGAACGCCATATTGTCGAGCAGCACCACGTTGATTTTCTGGCGCTCCTGAATCGAGGTGGCCAATTCGGAGTGCAGCATCATGTAGGAACCATCGCCCACCAACGCGTAGACCTCGCGCGCCGGTTCGGCCAGCTTGACCCCCAACGCTGCGTTCACTTCATAGCCCATGCACGAATAGCCGTACTCCACGTGATAGGTGTTCTCGCCCTTGCTGCGCCAGGCCCGTTGCAGATCGCCGGGCAGGCTACCAGCGGCCGCGACAATCACGGCCGTGTCATCAAGGGTGTGATTGAGTACACCCAGCACCTGGCTTTGGGTCAGGCACGACCCTGTCAGCTCGATAAACTCGCGCAGCACCGCCGGGTCCATGTGGTCGCTGATTTCGGGGGTGAAATCCGGTTGTTGATAATTGGCCTCAAACACACGGTCCACCTCGGCCTCCAACTGCGCCTTGGCCTGATGCGGCGCCTCGCCCCATTGCGCGTGGTAGCCGCTGGCCGCCAGGCACTCACTCAGCCCTTCCAGCCCCGCGAGGGCATCGGCAATCAATTGCACGCCATCGAGCTTGAGCGCATCGCACGGGCTAACGTTGAGGTTGAGAAATTCGACCTCCGGGTGCTGAAACAACGATTTGGAAGACGTGGTGAAATCGGTATAGCGGGTGCCGATGCCGATAATCAGGTCAGCCTGCGGCGCCAGCAGGTTGGCGGCCAGGCACCCGGTTTCGCCGATGCCGCCCATGTTCAGCGGGTGCGCCGACACGATGGCGCTTTTGCCTGCCTGGGTTTCTGCGAACGGTATCCCGAAGCGCTCGGCAAACGCTTGCAACGCGGCACTGGCCCCCGCGTACTTGACGCCCCCGCCGCAGATGATCAGCGGCGTGCGCTTGCGCAGCAGGATCGCCTGCGCATCGGCCAGCATCGCTGCGGTCGGCAGGCGTCGGTCAATGCGGTGCACACGTTTTTGCAGAAAGTAATCCGGGTAATCGTAGGCCTCGGCCTGAACATCCTGCGGCAGGGCCAGGGTCACGGCCCCGGTTTCGGCAGGATCAGTGAGCACACGCATCGCGTGAATGGCGGCGCTCATCAATTGTTCCGGGCGGTTGATGCGGTCCCAGTATTTGCTCACGGCTTTAAAGGCATCGTTGGTGCTGATGCTCAAGTCATGGAACTGCTCGATCTGTTGCAAGACCGGGTCGGGCTGACGACTGGCGTACACATCCCCCGGCAGCAGTAACAGCGGGATACGGTTGGCGGTGGCCGTCGCGGCAGCGGTCAGCATGTTGGCCGCGCCGGGGCCCACCGAGGCGGTGCAGGCGTAGATCTTGCGCCGCCGGTGTTGCTTGGCAAAACCGATGGCGGCGTGGGCCATGCCCTGTTCGTTGCGACCTTGATGCACCAGCAAGCTGCCGCTGTCCTGTTCCAGCGCCTGCCCGAGCCCCAGCACATTGCCGTGGCCAAAAATCGTGAACACCCCGGCCACAAATTTGCTCTGGACCCCGTCCACCTCGACGTATTGGTTATCGAGAAACTTCACCAGCGCCTGGGCCATGGTCAGTCGTGTCGTCGTCATGTCTGCACCCTTGAACTTGCACAGCCGCTGCGGCAACCGCAGGGCTGTGACCGATGATTATTTGGCGGTTGGCATGCTGAATTCGGGGCCTTTGGCGATGCTGTCCGGCCAGCGCTGCATCACGCTTTTGTAGCGGCTGTAGAAGCGGATGCCTTCTTCGCCGTAGGCATGGTGATCGCCAAACAGCGAGCGCTTCCAGCCACCGAAGGAGTGCCAGGCCATGGGTACCGGGATCGGCACATTGATCCCCACCATGCCGACCTTGATCGTGCGCGCAAACGCCCGCGCCACGCCGCCATCGCTGGTAAAGCAGGACACGCCGTTGCCAAACTCATGCGCATTGATCAACGCCACCGCACTGGCGAAATCCGGCACGCGGACAATCCCCAGTACCGGGCCAAAGATTTCCTGCCGGTAAATGCTCATCTCGGGCGTGACCCGGTCGAACAGCGTGGCGCCGACAAAGAAGCCCTGTTCGGCCCCCGGCACCTTGAGCGCACGACCATCGACGATCAGCTGTGCGCCCTGGGCCACGCCCTGATCGATAAACCCGATCACCTTGGCCCGGTGCTCCGCCGTCACCAGCGGCCCCATTTCGCTATCGGGCTGCGCGCCGTTGCCGACTTTGAGGCGGTCGATGCGCGGCAGCAGTTTTTCAATCAACTGATCGGCCACCTCCCCCACCGCCACGGCAATTGAAATCGCCATGCAGCGCTCTCCGGCCGAGCCGTATGCCGCGCCCATCAGGGCGTCCGCCGCCTGATCGAGGTCGGCGTCCGGCATCACGATCATGTGATTTTTAGCCCCGCCCAGCGCCTGTACCCGTTTGCCCCGCGCAGTGCCCTGCTGGTAGATGTACTCGGCAATGGGGGTGGAGCCGACAAAGGAGATGGCTTCAACGTCCGGGTGTTGCAACAGCGCATCCACTGCGCGCTTGTCGCCTTGCACCACGTTGAAAACACCGTCGGGCAGGCCCGCTTCGGTCAGCAGCCGCGCCATCAACAGGCTGGCGGACGGATCACGCTCCGAGGGTTTGAGGATGAAGCAGTTGCCGGTCACCAACGCCAGCGGAATCATCCACAGCGGCACCATCACCGGGAAGTTGAACGGCGTGACGCCCGCACAAACCCCCAATGGCTGGCGCAGGTTCCAGTTGTCGATGCCGCCGCCAATGTTGTCGCTGAAATCGGTTTTCAGCAGCGTTGGCGCCCCGCAGGCGTACTCGACGATTTCGATCCCGCGCGTGACTTCACCCTTGGCATCGGCGAACACTTTGCCGTGTTCGCGGCAAATGATGTGCGCCAGTTCGTCGTGGTGCTCATCCAGCAATTGCTTGAACTTGAACATGACCCGGGCGCGGCGCAGAGACGACTGTTCCGACCACGCCGGGAACGCCTTGAGGGCTGAGGCGACAGCGTCATCGACGGTGCGCTGGCTGGCGAGGGCGACGCGGGCCTGCACGCTGCCTGTCGCCGGGTTAAAGACATCACTGAAATGTTCGCTACCTGAGTCCAGAACGTGGCCGTCAAGGTAGTGGCCAATCACCGGGGTCGTGCTCATGCGGTTTGTTCTCCGAAAAGTTAAAGGTCCATCAGCCAGCTGTGCTGCGGGTCGTTGTGGAAGTGCCAGACCCGCTTGGGCCCTGCCATCACGTTCAGGTAATACGACTCGTAGCCATAGGGCACGCTGACCGGGTGATAGCCCTTGGGCACCACCACCAGGTCGCCGTTTTCCACCGCCATGGCCTGATCGAGGCTGCGATCGTCGGTGTAGACCCGCTGGAACACGAAGCCCTGCGGCGGGTTGACCTGGTGGTAATAGGTTTCTTCGAGAAAGCTCTGGTGCGGCAAGTCGTCGGTGTCGTGCTTGTGCGGCGGGTAGCTGGAGGAATGCCCGGACGGCGTGCGCACCTCCACCACCAGCAGCGAATGGGCAGGTTCGGTGTCCGGCAGGATGTCGCACACGTAGCGGGTGTTGGCGCCCTTGCCGCGTACGCTGCGTTTCATGCCCTGCGGGGCAATCAGTCGCGGACCGAGCCCGGCCTCGCTGGCACCGGGGGCGGCGCAGACGGCGATATGCACGTCGTTCAGCGCCTGCACCTGCGCCTGACTGGCGGGCGGCAAATACACGGCAAAGGGCGATTTGTCCTCGAACACCGACTGACGATCGCCGATAGCCTCCCAATTGAAAGCGCCGTGCCCTGGCGCTTCGCCTGAAACATTGGCCAGCCCGCTGAGCAACACCAGGCACAGCTCTTGCTGCCCGGCCTGCACCGGCAAGGTCTCGCCCGCTTGCAGCCGATAGGCGCTGAACCCCACGTACTCCAGCGCGCCCGTGGGCAATTGCACAAGGGGCTGGCCCGTGTGCTGGCGCTTAATCAGTAAATTCATGCCCGCGCCCTCTCATCGAGCAGCGCGCGCAAGGTTTGATAGCCTTTTTGCGCGTAGGCAAAACTCGGCGCCACGGCCGGGTCTTGTTCGGCTTCTACCACCAACCAGCCGTGGTAGTCGGCGGCCAGCAGGACGTCCAGCAACTCGCCAAAATCAATGTCGCCGTCCCCCGGCACGGTGAAAGTGCCGTTGATGATGCAATCGGGAAAGCTCCAGAGATTGTTGCGGGCCAGTTGCACCACGGGCTTGCGCACGTCCTTGAAATGCACGTGGCAGACGCGATCAATGTGTTTGCGCAGCACCTGGACCGGTTCACCGCCGCCCATGTAGCAATGCCCGGCATCGAACAGCAGGCCGACTTCAGGCCCGGTCAGGCGCATCAGGGTGTCGATGTCCGAAGGCGACTCAACGTACGCGCCCATGTGGTGGTGGTACGCCAGGTGAATACCCTGCGACAGGGTGAAGCGCGCCAGTTCATCGAGCTTCTCGGCGTATTGCTGCCAGGCGCGCTCACTGTGAAAACGCGGGCGTTCAATCAAAGGGATGCGCTGGCCCTGAATCGAGTCAGCGACCTCGCCATACACCAGCACCGTGGCGCCATTTTGCGCCAGCAGCTGCACGTGGCTGGCAATGGCGTCGATCTCCTCGGCCGCCGAGCGGTGCGCCAGGCGGCCGGAGTACCAGCCCGAGACCAGCGCCAGCGTGTAAGGGCGCAGGACATCGCCCACGCCCTTGGCGTCCTTGGGGAATTTGCCGTTGAGTTCAAACCCTTCATAACCGATCTGCTTGCCTTCACTCAGCGCGGTGCTGAGCGGCGTCTCACCACCCAGCGAGGGCAAATCGTCGTTGCTCCATGAAATCGGATTGATGCCAATACGGATAGCGGGCATGGCTGCACCTATTATTGTTTTGAATGGGTTGCGCGGTGTGACCGGCGAATCAGGGACGGGCCGTTAGCCAGGCGTCGATCAATTGCACAAAGGTGCCTTGCACCCGCTCGATCAGCGTCGCGTCGTCGATTTCACCGGCCAGCCAGGCACGGGCCGGTTCCTGGAAAATCGTGCGCCCCACCGCAAAACCGCGGCACGTGGTGCTGCGCGCCGCCTGGCGAAAACCGTCGGCCAGCGCACTGGCAGGCGCGTTCAAGCCCAGCAGGACAACACCGCGGCAGTACGGGTCACGTTCTTCGATCAAGGCATCCAGTTGCTGCCAGACCTCGGCCGGTTGCGCTTCGATCTTCCACCACGCCGGGTAAATGCCCAGGTTGTACAAACGTTTGATGGCGCGATAGAGCACATCCGGGTGGGTCGAGGGGTGATCCTTGGGCGGGATGATTTCCAGCAGCAGTTCATGGCCGCTGGCCAGCGACGCCTGGTACAACCCCTTGATTTGCGCTTCCTGTTCCAGACGCAGCAACGGCTCATCGTCGGGATGAAATTGCACCAGGCATTTGATGATGTGTTCGTGCGGCCAGACAATCAGGTTGCTGCCCACCGAACGACCGTGCTCAAACGCCAGCGGTCGCGAACCCTGCACTTCCACCGGGCGGGCGATCCACCAGCCGCGACCGGTGGCGGCATTCAGCGCGTCCTGGCCGAAACGCTGATCGGCCAGCAGGCCCACATCGGCGTCGATGCCCTGACGCTGCAAATCGGTTTCAACGCGCTCGACCGCCTGGATGAACAGCTGTTTCAAGGTGCAAATACGGCTCGGGTCGCGGCCATGCTGCTGCGCGATTTCCAGCAGTTGCCAGCGATGATCGAAAGCAAACACAAACAGCTGTTTCCACTGTTTGCGCGGCACGCTGACGTGGTGCAGGCGTTGCAGCGCGACGTCCTGATCCGGTCGGGTAACAGGCACCGGGCTGTTGAACAGGTAGTCGAGTTCTGCCCGGGTGGGCATGGCCGGGGCGCAGGCATGCCGTGAGACCACCAGCGCACCGCACGCGTTGGCCAACTGGCAGCAACGCTCGTCGCTGGCGTCTTCGAGCCAGCCAGTGAGAAAGCCCGACATAAAGGCATCCCCCGCCCCCAGCACGTTAAGCACTTGCACACGCACACCGGGGTAAATGGCGCCGTCTTGCAGGCGGGCCGGAATGTCGCCATGGATCACGGTGCAGCCCAGCGGGCCCAGTTTGACCACCAGGGTGGCGTCGGTCAGCGAGCGCACTGTGCGCAGTGCTGCCAGTAAATCCGTGCCGCCACCCGCGATCAAAAATTCTTCTTCGGTGCCGACGATCAGGTCAAAACGCGGCAGGATCGATTGCACGTGGGCGCTGACTGTCTCGTCAGCGACAAAGCGCGTCTCGCCGTCCGCTTTGCCTGCCAGGCCCCACAGCACCGGACGATAGTCGATGTCCAACACCCGTCTGACGTTGTGCTGCTCGGCGTAATCCAGGGCCTGAAGACTGGCCTGGTACACGCCTTCGGTGGAAAAGTGCGTCCCGGTAATCAGCAGCGCCTTGCTCGACGCAATAAAGGCCGGGTCGATGTCTTCGGCACGCAGCGCCATGTCGGCGCAGTTTTCGCGGTAGAACACCAGAGGAAAGGTTTCGCGGTCTTTGAGGCCCAGCAGCACCAGCGCCGTCAAACGCTGCGGGTCGACCTTCACGGCGCTGACGTCACAGCCTTCACGCGCCAGCGACTCCAGCAGGAAGCGCCCCATGTGATCGTCACCCACCCGGCTGAGCATGGCCGAACGCACACCGAGGCGCGCCGTGCCGAACGCAATATTGGCTGAGGAGCCACCCAGGTATTTGGCAAAGCTACTGACGTCTTCCAGCCGCGCCCCGACTTGCTGCGCGTAAAGGTCGACACCCATGCGGCCCAGGCAAATGACATCCAAATCGCGGCCTGTGGCAAAACGAGTCTGTCCCATGGTGGCTCCTGTTATTTTTATCAGCCTGTGCTCATCACCCTCAGGGCCCGAGCACTCAATGTGGGATGAAGACTAAAACGTCCCGGCGCAATAAACAATATTTATTCCATTATTTTTTAATGTAGAATTTTTGTTCCATATTCGACGTGCCGGGAGGTTTTTCCAGGGTGCATCGTTTCAGCCAGCAGCGGATTGAACGGCTGGTCAGGATTTTATTTGCACCTACCCTGTAGACTGCGCAGCTAAAAAACCTGCTCCGTGACAACCCGCGCCATTGATAAGGACTCCACTATGTCATCCACCGATCAGCCGGCATCCGTCGAGCAAACGCCAGAGCGCGCATTGACCAGCCCGCCGGTGAGTGCCGAGCGTCTGTTGCAACTCATTACCGAGGAATACGAGAGCTTGCCGCGCCAGCTCAAGCGCATTGCCAGCTACATGAGCCAGCAAAGCGACCGGATCATGGTGGACCGCATCAGTGACATTGCGCGCGAGTGCGACGTGCATCCGTCGGCCATCGTGCGGTTTTCCCAGCGGTTCGGGTTCAGCGGTTTCAGCGAAATGCAGGCCCTGTTCCGCGAGGCGTACACCCACAAGACGACCCCGGTGCAGAACTACCAGCAGCGCATCCGCAACATGATTGCCAACAAGTCGCAAAAGGCCAGCGGCGGCGATCTGGCGCGCGAGTGCATCAACGCCACGCTGTCGGGCATTGAACGCCTCGGGCTGGAACTGGACGATCAGGCCTTCGACAAGGCCGTGGACCTGGTGGTCAACGCTGACAACATTTACGTGGTCGGCGTGCGACGCTCCTTCGCCGTGGCCGATTACCTGGTCTACAACCTGCAACACACCAATAAACGCATTCATCTGGTGTCCGGGCTGGGCGGCAGCTACCGCGAGCAAATGCGCAGCGTGCGCGCCAACGACCTGGTGATTGCCATCAGCTTCACGCCGTATGGCAAGGAAACCCAGCATTGCCTGCGCATTGCCCAGCTGCATCAGGCCAAGACCCTGATCATTACAGACAGCAACCTGTCGCCGCTGGCCAAGCGCGCCAACAGCGTATTGCTGGTCAATGAAGGCAGCTCGTTTGCGTTCCGCTCACTGAGCGCGACGCTGTGCCTGTGTCAGGCATTGTTCATTGCCGTGGCCTACCGCCTCGAACTGAAAGTCGACGAGATTCACGAACAGGTCGGGTTTGACGATTAACGCCACGTCGATGCAAACGCGTGCAACCTGATCCAGCGAGGGTGGTCGACAATCGCTGTAAGGCTTTTGCATCAGCGTGTGTACACCTTGCGCCTAAAGAGCGTCAGGAATGGGAAAACAAAAACTCCGTCCCCGAAATTTGAAAGCTCCTACGACTTTCTCCGTAAATCTTATCGCCAGCTACTCACTGCCTGACAACATGTCCCTTGCACACGGCCTTACAATCGCCCCTTTGGATCTAAGATCTCGGGCCGTGTAAACGCCGTTTGTGTCACCCGTTGTATCGCAACCGGATCTGCCGCCAGTTGCTGCACGCGATGTGTTCCCACCCTTAAACCGATTTGCTGAGCTCACCCCCCCAGAACTGTTGTTTCAAGGGATTGCACACCTGTGTGCGTCCCTTTGAATTGTCATCAAGGAAGCGCGCCCAAAGTCCCTGGATAAATGGAGTACAACATGACGAGTGAAGTTTTTTTGGCCAACGACCGTTACCTGCCCGAGCAATCCACCCATGCCCCTTCAACCCCGCGTGACGTCACCCGGCCAATGGCCGACAGGCGAGACATGATGCACAAGCCTGAACTGAGCAGGCTGGTAAAACTTCGCGATGCCTTGCTTGTGCTCAAAGGTTCGATGAGCCCCAGTGCCGACCTGCATCAGCTCCTTGAACGCCAACTGTTGAGCAATGACGTGCATGACCGGGTGCTGGGCAAATTGGCCGATTCAGGGGCAGGTTTGGTCAGCTAGCATTCGCCATCAAAATTAATGCACTCAACCCTCATTATTATGAATTTGCGGATTGTATCGGCAGTGGTCAGACTACGCCGGTCCCTTCCCCCATGAAGGAACTGTTCAAGGGCTTGCCGGGTCTCCCGCCAGGCCCTTTTTTGACCTGCTGACTGACCCTCCCGGACGCTTCCCACCATGCAAACCCGCTGGATCAGCCGCCTTTTGCCTGCGGCTACACATACCCGCCCTCTTGAATGGAGCCGCGCCGCCCTTGGCGTGTCCCTGGGCACCCTGTTTAGCGTGTGGCTGTGCAGCCTGTTTTTTGGCCTGCCCATCGCCATGCACCTGATCGGCCCGCTGGGCGCTTCCGCGATTCTGTTATTTGCCGTCTCCTCCGGGGCACTGGCGCAGCCGTGGTCGATCCTCGGCGGCTACTTGTGCGCCACTGTCGTGTCGCTGATCGTCGTGCATTTTTTCGGCCGGGACTTAGCCAGCGCCTGCCTGGCCGTTGGCATTGCGCTGTTGGTGATGTGCCTGCTGCGCTGCCTGCACCCGCCGGCCGGAGCGCTGGCCCTGCTGGTGGTCCTGGCGGACCCGGACAGCGCCCGCCTGGGCTGGGAGCTGCTGGCCCCGGTCATGCTCAGTGCCGTGTGCATGCTCCTCGCGGCACTGGCCTACAACAACCTGACCCGTGTGCGCTATCCGAAAAAGGCCGCCGAACCCGCCCCCAGCGTGATAACGCCCCCCGACGAAGGGGATCCCGGCATTACTGCCGAGGACTTGCAACAGGCGCTGGCCAAGATGGACGCGTTCATTGATGTCACCCCCCAGGATCTCGAAGAGCTGATCCGCACCAGTGAACACTACGCCCGCCGCCGCAGCGTGGGCGAGGTGCTTTCCCACGCCGACTGAGCGCGTGCTGCGTATTGCCAAGGCCCCTGAACGATCCGCACGGTTACCCCTCAAAGTCCTGCTAGGGTTATCGGTGCGTGGTCCGGGGGGCTTTATCTTGATGCCCTTGATGAGACGGATCCGCGACCGCTGGACGCCCTCTTCAACGACCGTGATCAAGGCTTGCAATGCTCAAGACCATCGAAAATGAAATCTCAAAGCACGCCGCGCCTCCTGCTTTGCAAGCTGAATTTGCCCAACACGATTTTGAAAAGCTGCGCACCTTCTGCAGGCTGACGTACATCGCCAGCATCGTGATCTGGCTGCTGTTCGACCTGATTGTCAGCTTCAAGGGCCAGCAAGGCTTTACCGCCCTCTCAATGCTCTATTTCGGGGCCATGGTGGTGTTGACCATCGTGCTCGGGTTTATCCGCAAGGCCCGTCACTTCAACGTGCTCAATCTGATTTATGTGCTGGTGATTACGTCGGGCATTCGCCTGATCGTGTTTGGCTTGCCCGACAACGCACAGCCCATCTGGTTGATCCTTGCCACGTCCAGCCTGCTGTACAACGCCTCGGTGCTGCCCCTGAGCCGCTGGGGCTTTCTGTCGGTGGTCGGGGCGACCTGGGTGGTGCTCAACCCGTTTTTGATGACCGATGTCGAGTTCTTCGACCTGCGCGGCACGTTGATCCTGTGTTACTTCGTGTTTCTCAGCGGCCTGACCATTTACAGTTTTTTCAAGCTGCGGCAAATCAAACTCTACAACTACACCATGTCCAAGCTGTTGCTGACTCAGGCGTACATCGACACCCTGACCGAGATCCCCAACCGACGTTCTTTCATGGCCCGCGCCACCGATTTGCTGACCCAGCTTCCGCGCGAACACGACCACTATCTGGCGATGATCGACATCGACAATTTTAAAAAAGTGAATGACCTGTACGGCCATGACATCGGCGATGAAGTGCTCAAGCGCACAGCCGCCAGCATCAAAGCCGTCATGCGCGGGTATGAATATGCACGATTGGGGGGTGAGGAATTCGCGGTGTACCTGTCCGGTGTGCGGCGCGAAGATGTCGAGGCACTGATGACGGCGCTGTGCAGCCGGGTGCGCAATGACCCGGCGGCCCATCCGGTGACCGTCAGCATCGGCCTGGTCAGGGTTGAGGATCAGGACACACTGAACCAGGCGCTGGCCAAGGCCGACAAAGCGCTGTACGCGTCAAAAAACGCTGGCAAAGACCGGTTTACGTTTCATCGTTAACCCCCCACGGCGTTACGGCTTGTCAGCCTTTTCACGGGCGCTCAGATCAGTGTTGCCGTCCCAGCCACCGCCCAGCGCGGCAATCAGTTTCACGCTGGCAAGCAAACGATTTTGCTCCAGCGTGAGCATGGTGCGCTCCGCATTCAGGGCCGTGGCTTGCACCACCACCACGTCCAGATAGGCAATCAACCCGGCCTTGTACTGATTGCGGGTCAAACGCAGTGACTCACGGGCCGACTCCAGCGCCTGACGTTGCACCACGGCCTCGTCCTCCAGCACTTTCAACTGCGCCAGGTAATTTTCCACCTCGCGAAAACCATCCAGCACGGTCTGGCGGTATTTGGCGACCGTCTGGTCATAGACCGCTTCATTGCGATCCACTTCAGCCGAGCGCTGGCCCCCGTCGAACAACGGCAACGACAGTTTCGGCCCCACCGACCAGAAGCGGTTCGGCACACTGATCCAGTCTTCGTAGGTACTGCTGCTGTACCCGCCCTGCAAGCTCAGGCTGAAATCCGGGTAGTAGGCCGCCTTGGCCACGCCGATATTGGCGTTGGCGGCGATGATCGCGCGCTCTGCCGACGCGATGTCCGGACGCCGCTCCAGCCATTGCGAGGGCACGCTCAGGGGAATGGAAGGCAACGCTGGCACGCTCTGGCTTTCAGCCAGCTTGAAACCGGCGGGCGGTTGACCGGTCAGCACTGCGATTGCGTTTTCAAACTGCGCACGTTGCCAGATCAGGTCGATCAGGTTGGCTTGCGTGTTACGCAACTGGGTTTGCGCCTGCGCCACGGCATCTTTGCCCGAGATCCCGGCCCGGTACTGGTTTTCGCTCATTTTCAGCGAACGCTCATAGGCCTGTACGGTGGCCTCCAGCAAGCGCTTTTGCTGGTCGATCACCCGCAATTGCAGGTAGTTCTGCACCAGCTCGGATTGCTGGCTCAGGCGCATGGCGGCCAGGTCGGCCAGGCTGGCTTCGGCGCTGGCGGTGTTGGCCTCCAGCCCGCGTCGCAATTTGCCCCACACGTCAGCCTCCCAGCTCACGCCGACCTGAGCATTGAGGGTGTCGCGAATGCCGCTGCTGGAACTGGTCAGGCTGGAATTGGAACTGCCCGTGCCCTGACTCGAACGGGTCTTGCCCACGCTCAGGTCGGCACTGGGAAAGAACGCACCGCGCGCGCTGCGCACCAGGGCTTGGGCCTGACGGAACTGGGCTTCGGACTGCGCCACGGTCTGGTTGGAGCGGTTGAGGGATTCCACCAGCCCGTTGAGCTGGGGATCACCGTACAACTCCCACCACGCGCCTCTTTCCAGCGCATCGCCGGGGGTGGCCTGGCGCCAGCCCGCGGCTTCCTTGAAGGCCACGGGCGTGGCCGCTTCGGGGCGCTGATAATCCGGGCCAACGGCGCAGGCACTGAGCAACAGCCCGGACAACACCAGCCCCAGCAGGCGCGAGCCACGGGCCAACGCCCAACGTTGAGGCGACAGGGCCGGGGCAAGGTCAAGCAAACGAGACGTCATAGCGGAGTTTCCAGGGCTGCATCAGTGCGCACGCCGCGCCATTGGTTGAAGCGATGGCGCACACGGTCGAGATAGAGGTAAACCACCGGGGTGGTGTACAGGGTCAAAATCTGGCTGAAAATCAGGCCGCCGATAATGGTTAGACCCAGTGGCTGACGCATTTCTGCGCCTTCGGCATGGCTGAGCATCAGCGGCAAGGCGCCCAGCAAGGCGGCGAGCGTGGTCATCAGGATCGGCCGTAAACGTTGCAAGCAGGCACTGCGAATCGACTCCTGCGGGCTCATGCCCGCGTGGCGCTCCAGCTGCAAGGCCAGGTCGATCATCAGAATGGCGTTTTTCTTGACCACGCCGATCAACAGGAACAGCCCCAGCAGCGAGATCAGGCTGAACTCCCCGCCAGTGAGGTAAATGCTCAACAGCGCGCCCACCCCGGCCGAAGGCAAGGTCGAGAGAATGGTCAGCGGGTGAATGTAGCTTTCGTACAGAATCCCCAGCACCAGGTACACCGCCACCAGCGCGCCCAGGATCATAAACGGCTGGCTTTTTTGCGTGGCAGCAAAGGCATCGCCGGTGCCGGCCATTTTGGCGATCACGTCTTCAGGCAAACCGAGTTTGGCAATGGCCCGCTCGATGGCCGCCGTGCCCTGCTCCAGCGACACGCCGTTGGCCAGGTCGAAAGCAATGGTTTCCGAGGCAAACTGCCCTTCGTGTTCGACCCGGTCGTCTTGCAGGCTGTTTTCATAATGGGCGATGGTGGACAGCGGGATGCGCTGCCCGTCCGCCGTGATGACTTGCACCTGATTCAGGGTTTCCGGGTCTCGGGCGTATTGGGGGTTGACCTCCATGACCACCCGGTATTGGTTCAGGCTGTCGTAAATGGTCGAAATCTGACGCTGGCTGTAGGCGTTGTTGAGCACGGCGGTGACCATGTTCATGTCCACCCCGAGGCGCTTGGCCTGATCGCGGTCGACCATCAGCGTGACTTGCTGCGCGCCGCGCCCCTCACGGGCGTCAATGGCGGTCAACTCTGGCAGCGCCTTGAGGGCTTCGACCACTTTTGGGTACCAGGTGCGCAGCTCGCTGAGGTCGCCGCTTTGCAAGATGTACGAATATTGCGAACTGGTTTGCTCGCGACCGCCGCCAAACTGCAAATCCTGATCGGCCATCAACATCAGGCGCCCGCCCGGGACCTTAGGCAGGGTTGCGCGCAGGCGCTCAATGACCTTTTGCGCCGAAATCTTGCGCTCGGAAATCGGCTTGAGGCGCACGATCATGAGGGCGTTGTTGGTGCCACCGTTGCCGCCAATGAAGCCCGCCACGCTCTCAACCGCCGGGTCAGCCAGCACGGCTTTGCGGAATATCTCCATCTTGGGTTGCATCACGCTGAACGACAGGCCGTCATCCCCGCGCACGAACCCGATCAATTGCCCGGTGTCCTGCTGCGGCATGAAGGTTTTGGGCACCACGACGTACAGCGCCACGTTGACCCCAATGGTGACCAGCAAACTGAACAGGGTCAGCCGCTTGTGCCGCAGCACCCAGTCCAGGCTGCGGGCATAACCGTTGACCATGCGCTCGTTGAGCCTGTTGCTCCAGCGCTGCATGGCGTTTTCAGTGCCCGGCACATGGGGCTTGAGCCAGCGGGCGCAGAGCATCGGGGTCAAGGTCAGCGACACCACCAGCGACACCACGATGGACGCGGCCAGGGTGATGGAGAACTCGCGGAACAGGCTTTCAATGATGCCGCCCATGAACAGGATCGACAGAAACACCGCCACCAGCGACACGTTCATCGACAACAGGGTAAACCCGACTTCCTTCGCCCCCAGGTACGCTGCCTTCATCGGCGCGATCCCGGCATCGATGTGACGCGAGATGTTCTCCAGCACCACAATCGCATCGTCCACCACCAGCCCCGTGGCCAGAATCAGCGCCATCAGCGACAGGTTGTTCAGCGAAAAACCGTAGAGGTACATGATGGCAAAGGTGCCCACCAGCGAAACGGGTACGGCCAGCGTCGGAATCAGCGAGGCGCGGAAATTGCCGAGAAACAGGAACACCACCAGAATCACCAGCGCCACGGCGATCAGCAAGGTCATTTCCGCTTCATGCAAGGTGGCCTTGATCACCGGCGAGCGGTCCATCGCCAGGTTGAGTTTCACGCTGGCCGGCAACACCGCTTGCAGCGCAGGCAACTGGGCCTTGATCGCGTTCACGGTCTCGATAATGTTGGCCCCCGCCTGCCGGTTGACCACCAGCAATACGGCCGCGTCATTGTTGAAAAAACCACTGTTGTAGCGGTCTTCGACACTGTCCTGAACCTTCGCCACATGGCTCAGGCGCAGCGCCGCGCCATCCTGATAGCGGATAATCAGCGGCTCGTAATCCTTGGCCTTCTCCAGTTGATCGTTGGCCTGAATCTGCCAATTACGCTCGCCATCGGACACCGCGCCCTTGGGTCGGCGCACGTTGGCGTTGGCAATGGTGTTGCGCACCTCGTCCAGCGACACGCCGTACTGGTTGAGCAATTGCGGCTCCAGTTCGATGCGCACGGCGGGCAGCGAACTGCCGCCGATCTGCACTTCGCCCACCCCCGGTACTTGCGACAGGCTTTGCGACAGGATGGTGGAGGCCAAGTCGTACAGCTCGCCCTTGGACAGCACATCCGAGGTCAGCGAAAGCACCATGATGGGCGCTTGCGACGGGTTGACCTTTTTGTAGGTCGGCATGCTGCGCATGCCGCTGGGCAACAGGTTGCGCGACGCGTTGATCGCCGCCTGCACTTCGCGGGCGGCGCCATTGATGTCGCGGTCCTGATCGAATTGCAGAATCACCCGCGTCGAGCCCTGACTCGAACGGCTGCTCATGGTGTTGACCCCGGCAATCGCGCCGAATGAGCGCTCCAGCGGGGTGGCCACCGTGGAGGCCATGACCTCGGGGCTGGCGCCCGGCAAGCTGGCCGAGACCACGATCACCGGGAAGTCCATCTGTGGCAAGGGCGAAACCGGCAACAAACCGAAACTGACCCCGCCCAGCAGCATGATCGCGAGGCTCAGCAGCAGGGTGGCAACGGGTCGCCGGATGAAAGGGCCGGACAGGTTCATAGCGGCGCCTGCTCAGGTTCGCCCGCGTCACCGCGCCAGCGGCGGCCCAAGCGGTCGAAGTACAGGTAAATCACCGGCGTGGTGAACAGCGTCAATACCTGACTCACCAGCAAACCGCCGACCATGACCAGACCCAATGGCTGACGCAGTTCCGCGCCAGAGCCGGTCGCCAGCATCAACGGCACGGCCCCGAACAGGGCGGCCAGCGTGGTCATCAGGATCGGCCTGAAACGCAGCAAGGCGGCCTGGTAAATGGCCTGCTCCGGGGCCATGCCCTGATTGCGCTCTGCGTCGAGGGCAAAGTCGATCATCATGATCGCGTTCTTTTTCACGATGCCGATCAACAGGATGATGCCGATGATGGCGATCATCCCCAGATCATTGCCGCTGAGGATCAGCGCCAGCAACGCACCGACCGCTGCCGACGGCAAGGTCGACAGGATGGTGATCGGGTGAATGTAACTTTCGTAAAGCACACCGAGCACGATGTACATGGTCACCACCGCCGCCAGAATCAGCAGTAAGGTGCTCGACAACGATGCCTGAAACGCTTGCGCCGCGCCCTGGAATTGGGTCTGCACGCCCACCGGCATGCCGATGTCTTTTTGCACCTGATCGATCAGCTCAACGGCTTGCCCCAGCGCCACGCCGGGGGCCAGATTGAACGACACCATGACGGACGGGAACTGGCCGATATGCGACACCGCCAGTTGCGCCTGACGCTCTTCGACCTTGGCCAGGCTGGACAAGCGCACCTGCCCGCCGTCGGTGGTTTTGACATGGATCTGGTCCAGCGCTTGCGGGCCGATTTTCTCGCCGTCTTGCGCCTGCAAGACCACGCGGTATTGGTTGGCCTGGGTGTAGATGGTGGAAATCTGCCGCTGACCGAAGGCGTCGTACAGCGCATCGGTGATATTGGCCACCGACACCCCGAGGCGCGAAGCGGCATCGCGGTCAATCACCAGGTACACCTGCAAGCCTTTGTCCTGCAGGTCGCTGGCGACATCCGTCAGCTCAGGCTGGTTGGACAACGCGGTGACCAGTTTTTGGCTCCAGGTGCTCAGCAAGTCGGCATCCGGTGATGACAGGCTGAATTGATACTGCGTACGGCTCACCCGGTCTTCAATGGTCAAGTCTTGCACCGGCTGCATGAACAGACGGATGCCCACCAATGTGTCGAGCTGCGGCTGCAGGCGCGCAATCACCTGCGCGGCGCTGTCGCTGCGTTCGCTGTGGGGCTTGAGGTTGATCAGCATGCGGCCGCTGTTGAGCGTGGCGTTATCGCCGTCGACACCGATGTACGACGACAGGCTTTCAACGTCCGGGTCTTGCAGGATGATTGCACCCAGCTCCTGCTGACGCTGGCTCATGGCGCCAAACGAAATCGACTGCGGCGCTTCGGAAATGCCTTGTATCACCCCGGTGTCCTGCACCGGGAAGAAGCCCTTGGGCACGATCAGGTACAGAAACACCGTCAGCGCCAGCGTGCCGATGGCCACCAGCAACGTCAGTGGCTGGTGCTTGAGTACCCACTGCAACAGGCGGCCATACTGCCCGATCATCCAGTCGATGAACGCACCGCTGGCCCGGTAAAAGCGGCCCTGCTCTTCTTCTTTGGGTTCAGGCTTGAGCAAACGCGCGCACATCATCGGCGTGAGGGTCAGTGACACCACCAGCGAGATCAGGATCGCCACCGCCAGGGTGATGGCAAACTCGCGGAACAACCGCCCCACCACGTCCGCCATGAACAGCAACGGAATCAACACGGCGATCAGCGACAGCGTCAGGGAAATCAGGGTAAAGCCAATCTGTTTGGCGCCTTTGAGCGCCGCCTGCATCGGGCTGTCGCCTTCCTCGATGTAGCGCGAGATGTTTTCCAGCATCACGATGGCATCGTCCACCACAAAGCCGGTGGCGATGGTGAGCGCCATCAAGGTCAGGTTATTGATGGAAAAACCCGCCAGGTACATCACGCCGAAAGTGCCGATCAATGACAGCGGCACGGCAATCGAGGGAATGAGGGTGGCGCTGGCACGGCGCAGAAACAGGAACGTGACCATCACCACCAGGGCGATGGCGATCAGCAGTTCATGCTGCACGTCACGCACCGAAGCGCGAATGGTTTGCGTGCGGTCGGTCAGCACCGTGACGTCGATCCCCGCGGGCAAGTTGTCGGTGATGCTGGGCAGCAACGCCTTGATGCGATCGACAACTTCGATCACGTTGGCGCCCGGCTGGCGCTGGATATTGAGCAGGACCGCCTGGTTCTCGTTGGCCCAGGCCGCGAGGCGCTCGTTTTCGGCGCCGTCGACAATCTCGGCCACGTCCTTGAGGCGCAAAGGCGCGCCGTTGTTGTAGGCGAGGATCAGCTCGGCGTATTCCTGCGGGGTTTTGAGCTGGTCGTTGGCGTCGAGCATCGACACCCGGGTCGGGCCGTCAAAGTTGCCCTTGGGCTGGTTGACGTTGGACGCACCGATCAACGCGCGCACATCGGCCAGGTTCAGGCCATTGGCCGCCAAGGCTTCAGGGTTGACCTTGATCCGCACCGCCTGACGCTGACCGCCCGCGATGCTGACCATGCCCACGCCGCTGATCTGGGCGATTTTTTGCGCCATGCGCGTATCGACCAGGTCATTGAGCTTGGGCAGCAGCATGGTTTTGGAGGTAATGGCCAAGGTCAGTACCGGCGTATCGGCCGGGTTGACCTTGTTGTACACCGGCGGTGCTGGCAAATCGCTCGGCAACAGGTTGCTCGCGGCATTGATCGCGGCCTGCACCTGCTGCTCGGCCACGTCCATGTTGATGTCGAGGTTGAACCGCAAGGTCAGCACCGAAGCGCCGCCAGAGCTGGTGGACGCCATTTGCGTCAGCCCCGGCATCTGCCCGAACTGGCGCTCCAGGGGCGCCGTCACGGCACTGGTCATCACATCCGGGCTGGCGCCGGGGTACAGCGTCATGACACGGATGGTCGGGTAATCCACCTGGGGCAAGGCCGATACCGGCAACAGGCGGTAGGCGATGATCCCGGACAACACGATGGCCAGCATGCACAGCGTGGTTGCGACCGGGCGCAGGATAAACAGCCGCGACAGATTCATTCGTGGGCCTTGGTCTTGGCAGCGTCGATGGCCGGGGTCGTAGCATCACCCGCCGCTGGCCCGCCTTGCAGGTGCGATGCCGGGGTCGCAGGCACCTCGGCGCTGTCGTTGACCACTTCGACCGCGCCGCCATCACGCAGGCGGTCCGTGCCTTCAAGCACTACGCGGTCACCCGGCGCCAGCCCTTCTTCAATCACGGTGACGTCGCCGTCAGTGGCGCCCACTTTGATGCTGCGAATCTTGACCTTGTTGTCGCCGTCCAGGGCGTACACGAACGAACCGTTGGTGCCGAACTGAATGGCAGCCGAAGGGGCGAGAATCACATCTTTGAGGGTGTCGGCCAGCAAGCGCACGTTCACAAACTGATTGGGGAACAGCGCCTGGTCACGGTTTTCGAACAGTGCCTTGAATTTTAGGGTGCCGGTGGTGATATCAATTTGGTTGTCGATGCTGCTCAACACACCCACGGCCAACTCTTTGCGGTCCCCGCGGTCCCACGCCTGAACCGGCAATTTGGCACCCGAACGATAACGCGCGATCACCAGCGCCAGATCGTTCTCGGGCAAGGTGAAGCTGACCACAATCGGCTCGGTCTGGGTAATGACCACCAGCGCAGTGGTGTCGTTGGCCGCGACCAGATTGCCGACGTCCAGTTGGCGCAGGCCTACGCGGCCGCTGATGGGGGCGCGGATCTTGGTGAATTCGAGGTTGAGCTTGGCGTCGTTGACCGCTGCCTGATTGGTTTTCACGGTGCCCTGGTACTGGCTGACCAACGCTTCGGCCGTGTCCAGTGTCTGCTTGGCGATACTGTCTTCGGCATACAGGCCGCGATAGCGCTGCACATCGACTTGAGCATTCTTGAGTTGGGCCTGGTTCTGCAACAGCGTGCCTTCGGCCTGGAGCAAGGCATTTTGGTAGCTGCGCGGATCGATTTCAGCCAGCAGGTCGCCCGCTTTGACCATCTGCCCTTCCTTGAAGTAAACCTTGACCAACTCCCCTGCCACGCGGCTGCGCACATTGATGGTGTTGAGCGCCGTCACGGTGCCCAGCGCCTTGTAGAACACCGGGAAATCCCCGCGCTTCACTTCAGACACCCTTACCGGCACCGCCAGGGTCGAGCCGCCAAAGCCGGGGCGCATCATGCCCGACTTGCCGGTGTGCCCTTCAGGCTGGGCGCCCTGCTGTTTTTTCGACGAAGACGGCCACAGCCACCAGCACAGGCCGACGACGACCAACACGAGCAAAAGGCCAACCAGCCAGCGACGGGATTTGTGTGAAACAGTGGATTGCATGGAGTGATCAACCATTGGGCGCGTGGGCTTATATTCAGGAAGGCTGAACGATAAGCAGTGTGGACCGTTAAGAAAAGGTTCTTTACCGGGTATTTACGTAAGCGGGGTGTCTGGGGCGGGTTCAGGGCAGCGATTTAGCGCTGTGCAGGCCAAAGCGACGCGCAGGCACTGAAATAAAAACGGCCTGACAGTGACTGCCAGGCCGTTTTGCGTTGCAGGTGTGACCTTACTTCAGAACAGCCAGCGCTGCTTCGTAGTCCGGCTCATTAGCGATTTCGTTGACCAGCTCGCTGTGCAACACATTGTCGTTTTCGTCCAGCACCACAACGGCACGGGCCGTCAGGCCTTTGAGCGGGCCGTCAGCAATGGCCACACCGTAGTTCTGAATGAACTCTGCGCCACGCAGGGTCGACAGGTTTTTAACGTTTTCCAGGCCTTCTGCACCGCAGAAACGCGCCTGCGCAAATGGCAGGTCGGCGGAGATGCACAGCACGACCGTGTTGGCGATCTCATTGGCCTTGGTGTTGAACGTGCGCACCGACGTGGCGCAGGTCGGGGTGTCAACGCTTGGGAAGATGTTCAGCACTTTGCGCTTGCCGGCAAAGCTTGCCAGCGTTACATCGGACAAATCACCCGCCACCAGCGAGAACGCAGGTGCCTTGGAGCCTACAGCTGGCAGCTGGCCGTTAACTTGAACAGGATTGCCTTTAAGCGTCACTTGAGCCATGAACGATGTCCTTCTTGACTGTTTTTGAAGAGGCCGAAGTTAAACACGAAACATTCCATCGACCTATGCCCCACTTGCAAAATCTCATGCGGCCCATCACAAAAAGACGATTCCTGATAAATCGTTGACCAATCCCTACAGGTCAGGGGCATAGCGCACAGACTGAGAACGGTCGCGCAAATCCCCTACAAATCCGCTAAGCCCACTGGCTAAGTGGCGATCTGCTGCTAGCGTCTTGGGACACTGCTTGAATGCCTTCGCCAAACGTTTCCCGCAGGCGCAGTACGGGCCGGATCGGCGCTGGGACACGGTGCTCAACACCAAAGGCAGGGTGTCCAAACCCCCGGGCTGGGCCAAACCTATTTGGGGGCTGACACGGACAACCACGGCGATTGGCTCGACGGCGGCGAACGCGCCAGCAGCTCAAACAGAACCCGGACGGTTCGGTGGACCTGTATTTCGGCCCCACCGCGCCTGCGGGCCTGGAAAGCAACTGGGTGCAAACCGTGCCGGGCAAGCACTGGTTCAGTTACTTCCGTTTGTATGCCCCGACTGAAGCGTATTTCGATAAAAGCTGGAAGCTCGATGACATTACGCGGGTGCCGTGACCTCGATAGCCCGCGTACAACGTAAGGGGGGGACGCCGCCCCCCTTACGCCGCCTTACTTCTTGAGTTTCAAATATGACTGGTGCAAGTCCGAGGCCCAGCCATCAATAACGTTTTTCACGTCATCGGCCTTCATCACCTGACTGTCGTTTTCCAGCGGTTTGCCGGTGCCTTTGCGCACCACCTGCGCCACGACTTTTTGCGAACCGCCGTCGATGAACACGGCTTCGGTGGCCAAGTCGGTTTCCTGATCGCGAATACCCGAAGCCGTGCTCACTGCCGCAGCCACCAACGCCACCGGAATGTACTCATACGGCTTGAGGCTTTGCGTCTGGCTGCTGACCGCCGTGATCGCCGGGCGTACCACGATCACACCCGGACCGGGCGCGCTGGCCAGAGGCAACGATTTGCCCAATTCACGCTTGAGGGCCTGATCGTAGTAATGGGTGATGGCCGTGAGTGTGCTTTGCGGGATTTTGGCGGTGGGCTTGGGGGCCGGGTAGAACTGGCTCGGCTCGATGTACACGGCGGTGTACTGGCCAGCCTTCAACTGGGGATCAACCCAACGCATCACGTCCGCACCCGAAGGCGATTTGGCTTCCTTGAGCCGGCTGTAGTCTTTCAAAAAACCGGAATACTCATCCGGCTGCGTGACATTGCTTGAACAACCGACCAGCCCGATCGAGGCCAGGCACAGCGTACCGATCATTAAGCCAAACTTCATTGTCAAACTCCTGTAGAAAGCGCCACCGCATGCGTACGGTGTTTTAGGTATAGCCAAGCCATGGAAAAGCGTCGTTCATTTGCACGCTTTTAATGCCGAGGGGGAATCTGCCTTCGAAAAAGCGTCACGCGCGGCCTGCGTCAATACAGCGCAGAGGCAGTATGAACAGGTTATGACGCCTGAAAAGCAGATCAGATACACACAAAAGCCCAATAAAACGCCTTTTAATCTGATCCGTAGTATTTAACTTTTTCTGGATCTGTTTTGTTCTGCAGTGGGTTCCTACAGTTCACCCTGCGCCAGACCACGTGGTCTGGCAGGACTTTGAACCGTGGAAGACTTGAGCATGAGCACAGCACTAAACGGGCAGGCCTATAACTATAAGGTCGTCCGCCAGTTCACCATCATGACCGTGGTGTGGGGCGTCATCGGCATGGCCATGGGCGTATGGATCGCGTCTCAACTGGCCTGGCCCGCCATGAACCTCGACCTGCCCTGGACCACCTTCGGCCGCTTGCGACCGCTGCACACCAGCCTGGTGATTTTCGGCTTTGCCGGCAGCGCGCAGTTTGCCGCCAGTTACTACGCCGTGCAGCGCACCTGTCAGGTGCGGCTGTTCAGCGACAAACTCGCGGCCTTCACGTTCTGGGGCTGGCAGTCAGTGATCGTCATCATGCTGGTCACCCTGCCGCTGGGTTACACCACGACCAAGGAATACGCCGAGATCGAGTTCACCGGTGCGGTGTGGATGACGGTGGTGTGGGTGGCCTACGCCATCGTGTTCTTCACCACGGTGGTGCAGCGCAAGACCAAGCACATTTATGTCGGCAACTGGTTCTTTGGCGCCTTCATTCTGGTGATTGCCATGCTGCACGTGGTCAACCACCTGGCCATTCCCGTGGACTGGTTCAAGTCCTACCCCGTGTACTCCGGCGCCACAGACGCCATGGTGCAGTGGTGGTACGGGCATAACGCCGTGGGCTTCTTCCTGACCACCGGGTTCCTCGGAATGATGTACTACTTCGTTCCGAAACAAGTCGGACGTCCGATCTACTCGTATCGCCTGTCTATCGTGCATTTCTGGGCACTGATTACGCTGTACATCTGGGCCGGCCCGCACCACTTGCACTACACCGCCCTGCCCGACTGGGCCCAGTCGCTGGGCATGGCCATGTCGATCATTCTGCTGGCGCCGAGCTGGGGCGGCATGATCAACGGCATGATGACCCTGTCGGGCGCCTGGCATAAGTTGCGCACCGACCCGATCCTGCGCTTTCTGGTGCTGTCACTGGCGTTCTACGGCATGTCGACCTTTGAAGGTCCGATGATGGCGATCAAGACCGTCAACGCCCTGTCTCACTACACTGACTGGACCATTGGCCACGTGCACGCCGGGGCGCTGGGCTGGGTGGCGATGATTACCTTTGGCGCGGTCTATCACATGATCCCCAAACTCTATGGCCGTGAGCAGATGCACAGCGTGGCGCTGATCAACCTGCACTTCTGGCTGGCCACGATCGGCACCGTGCTGTACATCGCCTCGATGTGGGTCAACGGCATTACCCAGGGCCTGATGTGGCGGGCGATCAACGATGACGGCACCTTGACCTACTCGTTTGTGGAGTCGCTGCAAGCCAGCCACCCGGGCTTCGTGGTGCGCCTGGTGGGCGGAATATTCTTCCTGACGGGCATGTTGCTAATGGCTTACAACGTGTGGCGCACCGTTCGCGTCCCTGACTTCAAAAAAGCCGAACTCTCGGCGCAAATCGCCTGACCTGCGCGGCGCACACCTGCGGGTGTGCGCCGCCACGGGCACGGAGCCGTGACCATGATAGAAATAGCCCTGAACATGCTGGCTGTGACCAGCCTCTACTTCTCAATCAGCTGGTGCCTCAAGCATCAGACCGAGCGCGATATCGATGACGCCAGCCTGATCCCGTTCGCGGACGACCCCGAGGTGGCGCGCCGGGTCGAACAAGCCACGGGCAAGACCATTGAGGCGGTACAGGTCAGCGACGAAGCCGTGCGCCCGCCAGGCTGGGGCACCCTGAAGCTCTAAAACGCGGGTTGCGAACACCTGTAAAGGCGCTTGAGCGCAGACATTGGTTGCATAACCCGGGTCATCGGCGGCATTCTGCCAGACCTGATGTTTTGCGAACTTTTGATCGACGACGCACTCAATCTGTACAGCCATTACACTTTTTCGGACAGAGCACGCCCATGACTTCCAAGCTGGAACAACTCAAGCAGTTCACCACCGTGGTCGCAGACACCGGCGACCTCGACGCGATTACCCGCCTTAAACCCGTCGACGCCACCACCAACCCGTCGCTGCTGCTCAAAGCGGCCGCGATGCCGGGCTATGCCGAACTTTTGCAAAACGCCATCAGCCACGCCAAGGGCGATGTCGGCCTGGCCTGCGATCACTTCGCGGTGTCTGTGGGTAGCGGTATCTTGAAAGTGATTCCGGGGCGCATCTCGACAGAAGTCGATGCCCGCCTGTCGTTTGACGAACCGGCCTTGCTGCAAAAAGCCAACCAGTTGATCGATCTGTATGACAAAGCAGGCGTGGGCCGTGACCGCGTGCTGATCAAGCTGGCATCGACCTGGGAAGGGATCCGCGCCGCCGAGAAACTGGAGAAGGCAGGCATTCAAACCAACCTGACCCTGCTGTTCTCGTTTGCCCAGGCAGCCGCCTGTGCCGACGCAGGGGTGTTTCTGATCTCTCCGTTCGTGGGCCGCATCTACGACTGGTACAAAAAGTCCACCGGCATCGACTACACCGGCGCCGAAGATCCGGGCGTGCAATCGGTAACCCGCATCTACAACTACTACAAAGCCAATGACTACAAGACCGTGGTCATGGGCGCGAGCTTCCGCAACCTCAACCAGATCGAGCAATTGGCGGGCTGCGACCGTCTGACCATCAGCCCCGACCTAATTGAAAAACTCGCGCAGGAAGACGGCCCGCTGGAACGCAAACTGAGCCCGGGCAATGCGGGCGAGCCGCGCCAGATCCTCAACGAAGCGCAGTTCCGCTGGGCCTCCAACGAAGACGCCATGGCCACCGAGAAACTGGCCGAGGGCATTCGTCAGTTCGCCCGCGATCAGGAAAAACTGGAAGCCCTGTTGTCGGTCAAGTAACCCGCCGACATCGATCCCATCCGGCGGCAGCGACGATCCGATCAGGCAGTCGCTGCCACGCTGCGCGCTCAACGACTCAACAGCGCTCCAGCAACCCCCTGACGTACCGGCTCACGCCCTCCTCCAGCCCCAGCATCGGCGCTCGGTAGCCCGCCTCACGCAGCTGAGTGAGATCGGCACAGGTATACACCTGATATTTGCCCTTCAAGCTGTCCGGGAACTCAACGTAATGAATCACCCCTTCCAGTAACGCGGTCTCCAAGGTCAGCGGTGGACGGCCTTCTGCCGCCCGCACTTCATTGATGGTAGCCAGCGCCAACGCATTAAACGCCCTCGGCCGCCCGCTGCCGACGTTGAAAATACCGCTGACGTGGGGGTTGTCCAGCCAGTGAAGATTGACGTTGACCACATCCTCGACTGACACAAAGTCGCGCAGATGCCCGCCCGCCGGGTAGTCGCCATATTCGCCAAACAACTCGACGTAGCCCCGCTCGCGGTACTGGTTAAAGCAATGCCAGACCATCGACGCCATGCGCCCTTTGTGCTGTTCGCGCAGGCCGTACACATTGAAGTACCGCAAGCCCACCACCTGACTGCGCGCCTTGGGCAGTAGCTGGCGCACCTTCTGATCAAACAGGCTTTTGGACCAGGCATACACGTTGAGCGGCCGCTCGCACTCGCGCACCTCGCGAAAATCTCGATGGGCGCCATAGACCGCCGCCGACGAGGCATAAATCAGCGGGATCGACTGGTCCTGACAGGCCTGCAATAACGCACAGCTGTAGCGGTAGTTGTTCTCCATCATGAAACGACCGTCACGCTCCACGGTGCTGGAACAAGCGCCCTGATGCAAAACGGCACGGATATCGCCCAACTGGCGATCCGCAAACCGCTGCACGAAGTCACGTTTGTCGAAGTAATCCGCAATATCACAGTCGGCCAGATTGCGGCATTTATCGCCGTCAGTCAGGTCGTCCACCGCAATGATGTCGCGTTCGCCGCGACCGTTCAGCGCCTTCACCAGGTTGCTGCCGATAAAACCCGCAGCCCCGGTCACGATGATGCTCATCCAGGACCTCCTGCCGATGCATGAAAGGTTTCAGCCTAGGCGTGTTTGCAGGTCCGACATTGATGCGGGTCAAGGCTTTTTCAAGCGCGCAGACCCGAAGGGATCGACGGCGCGCTGAAGGCGCCGTCGCGGTGCTCAAGGGGTGTCACTGCGCGCGTACGCAGTGACAACAGCGCCACTCAGGCGAGAAAGGTTTGCGCCAGGGAATAGACCAGCGAGGAGATGGCCACCAGCCCGATCACGGTGACGAACACGTTGGAGATCGTGCCCGAGTATTGACGCATGGCTGGCACGCGGCGGATGGCATACATCGGCATCAGGAACAGGATGGCCGCGATCACCGGGCCGCCCATGGTTTCGATCATGCCCAGGATGCTTGGGTTAAGGGTCGCCACGACCCAGCACACGATCAGCATGAAGGCGGCGGTCATGCGGTCCAGGGTTTTGGCTGCCGGACGCTTGCCGGTTTTCAGCACCAGGCCTTTCAAGCCTTCGCTGGCCCCGATGTAGTGCCCGAGGAACGACTTGGCAATGGCCACGAAGGCAATCAGCGGCGCAGCGAACGCGATGGTTGGGTTGCTGAAGTGGTTGGCCAGGTACGACAGGATCGACAGGTTTTGCGCCTTGGCTTCGGCCAGTTGCGCCGGGGTCAGGGTCAGCACGCAGCTAAAGACAAAGAACAGCACCATGACCACCATCAGCAGATGCGCACGGGACAGGATCTGCGAGCTGCGCTCATCGGCGTTGTCGCCGTAGCGGCGCTTCTGGTCGACGGCAAAGGCCGAGATGATCGGAGAATGGTTAAACGAAAACACCATCACCGGAATCGCCAGCCACAGCGTATGCAGAAACGCCGAAGGCTGCGGCAGTGTGCTGGCCGTGGTGAGAATGCCGCCGTTCCAGTGCGGGATCAGGAACACCGCCAAAAACAGCAGCGCCACGATGAACGGGTAAACCATCATGCTCATGGCCTTGACGATCACTTGCTCGCCGCAACGCACCACCACCAGCAGCCCGAGGATCAGCACCAGCGACAGAATCGCCCGGGGTGGCGGCGTAATCGACAGTTGGTTGAGCATGAAACTGCCGACCGTGTTGGTCAGCGCCACGCTGTAGATGAGCAAAATCGGGAAGATGGCCAGGAAGTACAGCAGCGTAATCACTGCACCGGCCTTGAGACCGAAGTGTTCCTCGACCACGTCCGTGATGTCAGAACCTTCGCGCCCGGAGAGGACAAAACGGGTCAGGCCCCGGTGGGCGTAAAAGGTCATCGGGAACGCGAGCAACGCCAAAATCAACAACGGCCAGAAACCGCCCAGCCCAGCGTTGATCGGTAAAAACAGTGTGCCTGCGCCAATCGCTGTGCCGAACAGGCCCAGCATCCAGGTGGTGTCTTGGCGGTTCCAGCGAGTGAGCGTCGCGGGTGTCTCGTCGAAACAATCGTCGACGCTATTAGCCTGGTCATTCATCCGGTCGAATCTCCGCTAGCCGGTCGTTACCACGCGGCCGGGGCGGACAAAACACACCTTACAGACAACGCCCCAGCCATAAGAAGGGCGCGATTGTCCGGGATTAGACATAAGAAGCAAAGGTTTAGCTGAGCAAAGGTAAAAAACATTTGCTAGGCCAAAGCCATCTTCAGACACCTATTGATACACTCCGCTGACTCAACCTACGCCCATAAGGCCTGTCCTCCCATGACTGTCTCGCACCGCTGCACAGCGCTGATCGGACTCATCTGCGCCCTCACTGTGCCTGCCGCCCTGGCCGACGCAACGCTCATCACCTGGCCCGTCGGCTGGGAGGTTCAAGACGTGCCGCCCGCCCCGGACGACAACGGCCAGCGCCAGCGCGCCGTGAAGAACGACGCCAACGGCGACCCGCTGATGGTGATGGAACTGACCCAGACCACCTTGGCGCCCGAGCACCAGGTCAACATGGAGGCCGTTTTGCTGCAAATGCGTAAAACCCTGCAGCAAAACTTCGCCAAGGGCGGCTACCAAAGCGCCTGCAACAAGATCCACCCGAGCACGCTGGGCGGCCTCAAGGCACTCGAAACCACCTGCAAAATCACCCAGAACGGCAACCACGTCATCACCCAGACGCTGGTGGCCGCGACCCGCGAGGCGCACGCCTACGCGCTGTCTTACGCAGGCCCCGCCGACGGCTATAAAGCCACCGAACCACAAGTGCAAGGGATTCGCGGCAGCCTGCGGTTCAGTCAATAAACGGCGCCTGGCACCTTGAATCCCTGGCAACCCTCCCCAACCTGACAAAACTGTCATCCAGCCATCAGTTGACTGACAGCAGGTGTCGGTCAGGCTGACATTTTCTCAAGGCTGCATCTGCGCCTTTAAGCTGAAGAGGACCTCAATGAAAACCCCACTGCGCGTTGCCGCACTCTCGGCCCTGTTACTGAGCGGCATGGCCCACGCCGCCGAACCCCTGACCATTGATGTTCACCGCGATGCCAATTGTGGCTGCTGCAAAACCTGGATTTCACATCTGCAGGCGAACGGCTTCAAGGTCAATGACCATGTCGAAGCCGACATGAGCAGCGTCAAGCAGCGCCTCGGCGTTCAGCCCCGACTGGCCTCGTGCCACACCGGCGTGATTAACGGCAAATTCGTCGAAGGCCACGTGCCCGCCGACCAGGTGGTTGCCTTGACCCGGCGCGACGACTTGAAAGGGATTGCCGTTCCCGGCATGCCGATCGGCTCTCCCGGTATGGAGATGGGCGATCGCAAAGACGCCTACCAGGTGATCGGCCTGACCCAAGAAGGTCGAGATGTGGTCGTTGCCGAGTACCCCGGTAACTGACCCTGAAAAGCCAGCCCGCGTACGCTTCAAGGCATGAAGCCAGTCACGGCGGGCTGGCGAACCGTCGGCGTTAAAACACCCGGTTCTGGCTCATTCCAAATCGTTCTAACCCCCGGTTGGCCCTCCCCCGCGTTCCTTGGTAGAACTACACCTATCGGCAGTCGATAAGCCCATATCGCACGATACGATTGAGTTCTGCATCGATCTACTGCCATCTACGTGAAAAAACCACGAGCACACTGCTTCTAATCCGGCTGCCTCGCGCCTACCGGTTTGCCCGATGGCAAGCGCGCCATCAGCGAAGATTGATCTGACGCAATTGGAGATAAATTTCCTACGCATTATCCATGACTTAGACGTCCGCAATCCGGCTTCTCTCCTACACTCATGGCTTCGTAAATCCTTCTGATGTTTAACGCTAAAAAAAACGAACCTTCTGCAATTGCACCGGGTCAGCTTAACAGTAGGGTCGTCGATTCTTGGTTCAATCCTTGCAACGCCCTCCTCACCCTTTGCGCATTACCACGCGATACACCAAGCAGTGTTGTGCCTGCCCACAGGAAGTGAGTAAGAACCCGACCAGGGGTCGGGGCAGATCAATAAAGATAACGGGAGAACACCATGATCAGTGCTGCTGCGACAAACCCACAGAATTGCCTGAATACGCTGGTCAATGAGGTGATAGCCGGTGCCACCCGGACACCGGCTGGCAAAGTAGCCGTACCGATCGCAGAAGCGCTCCCGATCAACCCGAATAAAAAGAAAGTCCTGTTTGTGACCTCCGAGCTGGCTGATCTGGTAAAAACCGGCGGTTTGGGGGATGTTTCAGCGGCATTGCCACGCGCCATGCGCCACTTGCACGATGTCCGTGTGTTGATTCCGGGCTATCCGCAGGTGATGAACAGCGACAACCCGATCCACGTGATTGGCGAATTGGGCGGCCATGCCGCGCTGCCACCGTGCAAGATCGGGCGCATGGACCTCAAGGACGGGCTGGTGATCTACGTATTGATCTGCCCCGAGCTGTATGAGCGCGAAGGCACGCCCTATGGCGCCAACAATGGCCGCGACTGGCCCGACAACCACATCCGCTTTGCCCGGTTAGGGCTGGCGGCGGCCGATATCGCCGCCAACCTGGCGCAAATTCACTGGCAGCCCGACCTGGTGCACGCCCACGACTGGCCCGCAGGTCTGGCCCCGGCGTACATGCACTGGCGCGGCCAGCGCACGCCGACGCTGTTCACCATTCACAACCTCGCCTATCAGGGCGTGGTCAGCCTTGCTTGCTGCCCGGAACTGGGCATCCCGTCCCACGCCCTGCAACAGGAAGGCATGGAGTTCTACGGCAAGTTGTCGTTTCTCAAGGCGGGTATGGCCTATTCAAGCCACATCACCACCGTCAGCGCCACCTACGCGCAAGAGATCACCACCCCGGCCTTTGGCTGCGGGCTGGACGGCTTTTTGCACAGCAAGACCCAGCAAGGCCTGCTCAGCGGCATCCCGAATGGCATCGATGAAAGCTGGGAAGCGTCCAGCGACCCGCACCTGATAGCACCGTTCTCCCTCGGTGAATGGCAAGGCAAGGCCACCAACGCCGATCACGTGCGCAGCCTGTTTGGCCTGGCCCCGTCCAAAGGCCCGCTGTTTGCCGTGGTCTCGCGCCTGGTGTACCAAAAAGGCCTGGACCTCACGCAAGGCGTGGCCGCCTACATCGTGGCCAACGGTGGGCAAATCGCAATCATTGGCCGTGGCGAACCTGAAGAAGAGCAAGCCATGCGCGAGCTGGCCTTGCGCTTCCCCGGCCAGATCGGCGTGCGCATCGGCTTCAATGAAACCGACGCCCGACGCATGTTCGCTGGCAGTGACTTCCTGTTGATGCCTTCGCGCTATGAACCTTGCGGCCTGAGTCAAATGTACGCGCAACGCTATGGCTCATTGCCCGTGGCGCGCAACACCGGCGGGCTGGCCGACACCATTGAAGATGGCATCACCGGCTTTCTGTTTAACGAATCCACCGTAGACAGCTACGAGCAGGCATTGAGCCGCGCTTTCAAGGTTTTCGCCTTCCCCGACCTGCTGAACGCCATGCGCTGCCGCGCCATGTCGGCCCCCTTCAACTGGTGTCAGGCCGTGGAACCCTACGCCCATCTTTATGAACAACTGGTGGTCAAATCCCTGAGCAGAGCCGGCAAACCCTGACCCGAGGCGTGTACCGATGCCTTTAAAAACCGTGGAACACGGCTCCCATGGTGCTCAGCGACTGGACGCGCATCACACGCGCTTCACTTTGTGGGCGCCCGATGCCTTTTACGTGAGCCTGGAGCTGCGCGACGGCCGCTCCCTGCCCCTCATTCCGCAAGCCGATGGCTGGTTTGCACTGGAAATCCCGTGCCCGGCCGGCACACGTTATCGCTTCAATATTGACGGCGAACTCGAGGTGCCCGATCCGGCGTCACGGGCGCAGGACGGCGGGCTGGCAGGCTGGAGCGTGGTGGTCGACCCTCGGGACTATCACTGGCGCCATCCTCACTGGAAAGGCCGCCCGTGGCAGGAAGCGGTGATTTATGAGGTTCACGTCGGCGCCATGGGCGGCTATGCCAATGTGGCCCGGCACCTGCCCCGGCTGGCTGAGATGGGGGTGACCGCCATCGAGTTGATGCCGCTGGCCCAATGTCAGGGCCAACGCAACTGGGGCTATGACGGTGCCCTGCTGTATGCGCCCCACGACAGCTACGGTTCGCCGCAAGCCCTCAAGCAATTAATCGACGACGCCCATGGCCTGGGGTTGATGGTGATGCTGGACGTGGTCTACAACCACTTCGGGCCGGAAGGTAATTACCTGTCGCGCTATGCCAGCCCCTTTTTTCGTAAAGACAGCCACACCCCGTGGGGCGCCGCGATCGATTACCAACGCCCGCCGGTGCGCGACTTCTTCATCGACAATGCCTTGATGTGGTTGTTGGAGTACCGCTTCGACGGTTTGCGCCTGGATGCCGTACACGCCATTGACGACCCGGCGTTCTTGCATCAGTTAGCCCATCAGGTACGGCGCCACACCGCGCCGGACCGCCATGTGTGGCTGACCCTGGAAAACGAGTTCAATCAGGCGGGCCTGCTGGAAAAATCCTTTGACGCGCAATGGAATGATGACGGCCATAACACCTTGCATGTGTTGCTGACCGGCGAAACAGACGCCTATTACGCGGAGTTCGCCGACAACCCCACGCAAAAACTGGCGCGCTGCCTGAGCCAGGGTTTTGTGTTCCAGGGCGAAGACAACCGACACGGGGTGGCGCGCGGTGAACCCAGCGGTCATCTTCCGCCCAGCGCGTTTGTGCTGTTCTTGCAGAACCACGATCAGATCGGTAATCGTGCAGCGGGCGAGCGTTTGCACCATTTGTGTGCGCCCCAGGCCTTGCGGGCTGCCACCGCCTTGCTGCTGTTGTCGCCGATGATCCCCTTGTTCTTTATGGGGGATGAAAGCGCGGCGCCCGAGCCGTTTCTGTTTTTCACCGATTACACCGGCGAACTGGCCGACGCCGTGCGTGAAGGCCGACGCAAGGAATTTGCCGAGTTCAGCACCTTCGCCTCGCCTGACGCGCATTCGACCGTGGCCGACCCGAACGCCCCTGAAACCTTTGCCCGCTCGCGCCCGGATTTTCGGGTGCCGGAGCGTGGTCCGCGGCGCGAGATGCTCACGCTGTACCAGCACCTGCTAGCACTGCGCCAGCAACAGATCGTGCCGCGCCTTGAAGGTTCGCAGGCCTTGGGCAGCAAAGTGCTGGCCGAAGGCGCCGTCACCGCCAGTTGGCGTCTGGGCGATGCCAGTGTGCTGCACATCACCGTGAACCTGAGCGGGCAGAGCGTGCCTTTTGTGGCGCCACTTGCCCAACCGGTCCTGTTCCAGACCCCACCCGATATGACCCTCGACGTGCAACAGCATCAGCGGCTGGTGCCTTACAGCGCGCTAGTCAGCCTGGTGCCGCCACCGACCCTTTCGCCCTTGATGGAGAGCGCCCATGAGTGACGCGCAACTGGAAATACTGGCGAGCCGTGCCGGACTGGCCGTGGACTGGGTAGATGCCAACGGCACCCCGCAGCGGGTTTCACCCCCTGTGCTGCGGGCGGTGCTCGCCGGGTTGGGCTTGCCCGCCGACAGCGACGAAGCCATCGAAACAAGCCTGCTCAACCTGCAACTGGAACAGCAAAACAAGCGCCTGCCGCCCCTGCTGACCGCCGACGTGGGCCGCAGCCTGGACCTGACCCGCTACTTTCACCCGCACAGCCAATGCGTGGTTCACCTCGAAACCGGCGGCTCGCTGGACATTGAGCTGGACGCCGACGCCTACCTGCCGGGCATGATCCCGGTGGGCTATCACCGGGCGCAAATCGGGGAACAACACTTCACGCTGGCCGTCGCCCCCGCACGCTGTTACAGCATCGCAGATGCGACGGACAGCGATACGCCGCGCACTTGGGGCTTAAGCACGCAGCTATACAGCCTTGTAAGACCGGGCGACGGTGGACTGGGCGACACCCAGGCGCTGGAAACCTTCGCCAAGGCCGCCGGAGAACGGGGGGCCGATGCACTGGCCATCAGCCCGATGCACGCCATGTTCAGTTGCGACCCCGACCGCTACAGCCCGTATTCACCCTCCAGCCGTTTGTTCCTCAACTATCTCTATGCCGCCCCGGCCAGCGTGCTGGGCGACAGCGTGGTACAGCAGGCCATTGATGACAGCGGCCTGCGCGAAGAATGGCAGCGCCTGGAACACCTGCCGCTGATCGACTGGCCCGCCGCCACCCGTGCCCGGCAAACCTTGCTACGCGCACTCTACGAAGAATTCGTGGTGGGCGAGCAGCCGCTGCGAGAGGATTTCAACGCCTTTTGCGACAGCGGCGGCGAATCACTGGAAAACCACTGCCGCTTCGAAGCCTTGCAGGTTCAGCGGCGCAGCGAGCAACTGAGCCAGGACTGGCGCGAGTGGCCCGAACAGTGGCGTGACCCCAACAGCCCTGCCCTGTTGCTGTTTGCTGAAGAACACCGCCACGACATCGGCTTTTACGCGTTTTGCCAATGGCTGGTCGCACGCTGCCTGGCCAAGGCCCACAAAGCGGCGCGCGACAGCGGCATGGCCGTGGGCCTGATCGCTGACCTGGCCGTCGGCGCAGATGGCGCCGGCAGTCAGGCTTGGTGCCGACAGGACGAACTGCTGTCGCAACTCACCGTGGGCGCCCCGCCCGACCTGCTTAACCGCCAGGGTCAGGGCTGGGGCATTTCGGCATTCTCACCGGACGGCCTCAAGCGCAACGGCTTTCGTGCGTTCATCGAAATGCTACGGGCCAACTTTGCCCACGCGGGTGGCCTGCGCATCGACCACGTCATGGGCTTGCAACGGCTGTGGGTGATTCCCCTGGGGGCAACCCCGGCAGACGGTGCTTATTTGTATTACCCGGTTGAAGACCTGCTGCGCCTGCTGGCCCTGGAGTCATTGCGCCATCGCGCGATTGTCCTCGGTGAAGACTTGGGCACGGTGCCTGAAGGCTTGCGCGACAAGCTCAGCGAACGCGCCATCCTCGGCATGCGCATCCTGTTGTTTGAACAGGATTACGGCGCCCGCTTCAGGCCAGTGCTGGAATGGCCCGACACGGCACTGGCCACCACCAGCACCCATGATCTGCCGACCCTCAATGGCTGGTGGCATGAACGGGACATCGACTGGAACGCACAACTGGGGCTGGTGGACGCCGACACCGAAGACCATTGGCGCGACAACCGTGCCCACGAGCGCAACGGTCTGCATCACGCGCTGAGCCTCGATCCGCAGAATTTTCAGGAGGAAGCCACCGGCGCCGATCAGGTGCTCAACGCCAGCGCACGCTTTTTGGGCCACACCCATGCGCCTCTGGTGTTGCTGCCTGTCGAGGATGCGCTGGGCGTGCTGGAGCAAGCCAACCTGCCGGGCACCGTGGGCACTCACCCCAACTGGCGACGACGCCTGCCGGTCGAGTGTGCTGCCTTGCTCGACCTTCCCCAGGTCGCCCGCCGCCTTGAGCTGCTGGCCTGTGCGCGCCTGCAGGCGCAGGAGCGTGATGAATGCACACACTGAGCACACCGATTCTGCGCGCCACCCAGCGTCTGCAATTTCACACAGGTTTCACCCTGGACGATGCGCGCCTGCAGGTGCCGTACTTTGCGCGCATGGGCATCAGCCACCTCTACGCTTCGCCGTTGCTGACGGCGCGGGACGGGTCGATGCACGGCTACGACGTGGTCGACCCGACCCGCGTCAGCCCGGCGCTCGGTGGTGAAGCCGCGCTGCGGCGCCTGGTGGCCGAGCTGCGCGCCCATGACATGGGGCTGATCCTCGATGTGGTGTCCAACCACATGGCGGTGGGCGGTGCTGATAACCCGTGGTGGCTGGACCTGCTGGCCTGGGGGCGCGCCAGCCCCTACGCGGAGTTTTTCGACATCCAGTGGCATTCCCCCGACCCCTTGCTCGAAGGGCAATTGCTGCTGCCCTTTTTGGGTAACGACTACGGCGCCACGTTAAAAGCCGGGGAACTGCCCTTGCGTTACGACGCGCAGTTGGGCCGCTTCTACACCGAGCACGGTCATCACCACTTCCCGATTTGCCCGCTGGATTATGGCTTCTTGCTGCACATCAGCGGCCAGCCCGACCTGCAATTTCTTGGCGAACGATTTACCGCGCTGCACCCGCTGCCCCACCCACGGGAGCACGCGGCGCCGCTGCATGCGGAGCTGGCCGCGCTCAGTGCCCGACCTGCGGTGCTGGCCGCCATTGAACAGCAACTGACGTGTTTCGATGCGCGCCACCCCAGCGGCCTGGAACGCCTGCACGCCCTGCTCGAACGTCAGTCTTATCGGCTGGCCAGTTGGCGCACGGCTGCCGACGACATCAACTGGCGGCGGTTTTTCGATGTCAACGAACTGGCCGGGCTGCGGGTCGAGCGGCCCCGCGTGTTTGAAGCCACCCATCAGAAGATCTTCGACCTGATCCGCGACGGGCTGGTGGACGGTTTGCGCATCGACCACGTGGACGGTCTGGCCGATCCCCGTGGCTACTGCCGCAAGTTAAGACGCCGCGTGGATGCCCTCGCACCGGACCGCCACGTGCCGATCTATGTCGAAAAAATCCTGGGGGCCGAAGAATCCCTGCCCGATGACTGGCAGGTTGACGGCACCACCGGCTACGAGTTCATGGACCAGGTCTCGCTGTTACAACACGACCCCGCAGGCGCCGCGCCGCTGGCCAGCCTTTGGGCCGAGCACAGCGAGCGCCCCGGCGACTTCCGCGAGCAGGCGCTGCTGGCCCGGCAACAGATCCTCAACGGTTCGCTGGCGGGCGATTGCGACCGCGTCGCCCTGGCCCTGCGTGACGTGGCCCGTGACGACCTGATGACCCGCGACCTGACGCTGGGCGCCATTACCCGTGCGTTGCAAGCGCTGGTGGTGCATTTCAGCGTGTACCGCACCTACATCAACGCCGCCGGGCGCAGGGCGGCCGATGACGAGGTGTTTCGCCG
Source organism: Pseudomonas lundensis (assembly GCF_015377145.2). NCBI lineage: Bacteria > Pseudomonadati > Pseudomonadota > Gammaproteobacteria > Pseudomonadales > Pseudomonadaceae > Pseudomonas > Pseudomonas lundensis. Next base: position 2,147,271 of record NZ_CP062158.2, on the reverse strand, counting down.
CGCCATGGAGGGCGCCCGCAATGACCTGAGCGAAGCCGACTGGCCGGTGCTGGAGTCCTTGCAACGCTGGTTGGGGGGCGATAACTGGCGCACCCGGCCTTACGGGCGCTCGCGCAAATTGCTCAAGCGCGCCTGCGTGCGTTTTCAACAACTCACCTCACCCACCGCTGCCAAGGCGGTGGAAGACACCGCGTTCTACCGCTATGGGGCGCTGCTCTCGCGTAACGATGTGGGCTTTGATGCCGAACGCTTCAGCGCCCCGGCGCAGGTCTTTCACCAGACCTGTGCCGAGCGCCTGCTGCATTTTCCCGACAATCTGTTGGCCACGGCCACCCACGACCACAAACGTGGCGAAGACTGCCGCGCACGGCTGGCGGTGATCAGCGAAAAGAGCGCCGACTACGCCCGGTGCATTGCGCGCTGGCGCCCGATGGCCCGCGCCCTGCGCAGCCACCGCGAAGGGCCATCGGCGGGCGATGAGTTGCTGCTCTACCAGATTCTGCTGTCGACCTGGCCACTGACACTATCACCCGATGACCCGCACGGCTTGGCGCACTACAACGAACGGGTGTGGCAATGGCAGCTCAAGGCCCTGCGCGAGGCCAAACTCGACACCCAATGGGCCGCGCCCAACGAGGCTTACGAGCAAGCGGTTCAGGCCTTCATTGAACAGCTGCTATTACATCCCCAAGGCGCCGCCCTGCGCGCCGAGATTCATGCCTTCAGTGAACAGTTGGCTCCGGCTGGCGCCCTGAACAGCTTGGCGCAATGCGTGCTCAAACTGACCACGCCGGGCGTGCCGGACCTCTATCAAGGCACCGAGTTCTGGGACTTCAGCCTGGTTGACCCCGACAACCGCCGCCCCGTGGACTTCGCCTTGCGCCAGCAACAGCTGGACATCCACGCGCCTGCGCCTGCGCTGCTCGATGACTGGCGCAACGGTGCGATCAAACAGGCCGTGATCGCCCGCACCCTGGCCATGCGCGCTGAACACCCGATGTTGTTCGCACGCGGGCGTTATGAGCCGTTGCACGTGACCGGCCCCCATGCCGATCGGGTGCTGGCGTTTGCGCGTGAGTGGCAAGGTCAATGGGCCGTGGTGGTGATCCCCCGTTTGAGTGCTCCACTGCTGCAAAACAACCCTTTGCCGTGGATTAATCCACGTGAATGGGCAGATACCCGCCTCGAATTACCGTTCGACGGAACTGAGCACAAATTAAATGGATTTTTTGCGCACCCCGTAGTCACTAACAATAAGGCGATAAGGGTCAGCGACGCTCTCGGTTCGTTCCCCGTCAACCTCATGATCACCACTTGATTCCAGGAGCTTTGCGATGAATAACGACGACAAACGCATTCGTGAATTTGCCTACCAGATCTGGGAATCCGAAGGCAAACCCGAAGGTCAGGAAGCACGTCACTGGGAAATGGCCCACACGCTGGCCCAGGCCGAAGCGCTGGCCCCTAAAAAAGCCGCCGCCAGCAAAGCCAAACCCAAGGCAGCCCCGGCCGCCAGCGTGAAACCGGCCGCTAAAGAGCCCGCGGCGAAAAAACCGCGCGCACCGCGCAAGCCCGCGTCTTGACTGCCCGGTGCGTCACGCCCTGACGCACCGCACCGCACCCCGTTTTTAACAGGACCGTAATGCCTGACGGCCGCGCTTTGCCTGCCGTTTGTGAAGCCCTCGATACAGCCAGGAGTCACTATGACCAAGCGCAAGTCAGCCCCACCCGTTACACCGGACGTTGAACCCTCACGCCTCAGGGAGGGCCTGCCCTTCCCGCTCGGCGCCACATGGGACGGGCTAGGTGTTAACTTCGCGATTTTTTCGGCCAACGCCACCAAGGTCGAGCTGTGCCTGTTTGATGAAACCGGTGAAGTGGAACTCGAACGCATCGAACTGCCGGAGTACACCGACGAGACCTACCACGGGTATTTGCCCGATGCGCACCCCGGCCAAATCTACGGCTACCGGGTCTACGGCCCGTATGACCCGCAAAACGGCCATCGCTTCAACCACAACAAATTGCTGATCGACCCCTACGCCAAACAACTGGTGGGCGAACTCAAGTGGTCAGAAGCCCTGTTCGGCTACACCATCGGCCACCCGGACGGCGATTTGAGCTTCGATGAACGCGACAGCGCGCCGTTCGTGCCCAAATGCAAGGTCATCGACCCGGCCCATACCTGGGGCCACGACCACCGCCTGATCGTGCCGTGGGACAAAACCATCTTTTATGAAACCCACGTGCGCGGCATCAGCATGCGCCACCCCGACGTGCCGGACGCCGTGCGCGGCACCTTTGCCGGGTTGATGGTAGACGAGGTGATCGAGCACATTCGCAAACTCGGGGTCACCAGCGTCGAGCTGCTGCCGGTGCATGCGTTCGTCAACGACCAGCACCTGCTGCAAAAGGGCATGACCAACTACTGGGGCTACAACAGCCTGGCGTTCTTCGCCCCCGACCCGCGCTACCTGGCCAGCGGCAAGATTGCCGAATTCAAGGAAATGGTCGCGCACCTGCACGAGGCCGGGCTCGAGGTGATTCTGGACGTGGTCTACAACCACACCGCCGAGGGCAACGAGCAAGGCCCGACCCTGTCCATGCGCGGCATCGACAACGCGTCGTACTACCGCCTGATGCCAGACGACAAGCGCTACTACATCAACGATTCCGGCACCGGCAACACGCTGGACCTGAGCCACCCGTGCGTGCTGCAAATGGTCACCGACTCGCTGCGCTATTGGGCCCATGAGATGCATGTCGACGGGTTCCGCTTTGACCTGGCCACGATTCTGGGCCGCTACCACGACGGTTTTAACGAGCGGCACAGTTTCCTCGTGGCCTGCCGTCAGGACCCGTTGCTGCGGCAAGTGAAAATGATCGCAGAACCCTGGGACTGCGGCCCCGGCGGCTACCAGGTCGGGGGCTTCCCGCCGGGCTGGGCCGAGTGGAACGACCGCTTTCGCGACACCGTGCGGGCCTTCTGGAAAGGCGATGACGGGCAACTGGCCGACTTCGCGGCACGCATGACCGCCTCCGGCGAGCTGTACAACCAGCGCGGACGGCGGCCTTATTCCTCGGTCAACTTCATCACCGCCCACGATGGCTTCACGTTGCACGACCTGGTGTCCTACAACGACAAGCACAACGAAGCCAACGACGAAAACAACCAGGACGGCAGCAACAACAACCTGTCATGGAACCACGGCGTCGAAGGGCCGACCGACGACCCCGAAATCAATGCCCTGCGCCTGCGCCAGATGCGCAACTTCTTTGCCACCCTGCTGCTGGCCCAAGGCACACCGATGATCGTCGCCGGGGATGAATTCGCCCGGACCCAGCACGGCAATAACAACGCCTACTGTCAGGACAGCGAAATCGGCTGGATCAACTGGGACCTGGACGAGGACGGCAAGTCGCTGCTCAAGTTCGTCAAGCGCCTGATCAAATTGCGCAACAGCTACCCGATCCTGCGCCGTGGCCGCTTTCTGGTGGGGCATTACAACGAGGAGCTGGGGGTCAAGGACGTCACGTGGCTGGCCCCGGATGGCAATGAAATGTCCATCGAACAGTGGGAAGACCCGCAAAGCCGCAGTTTCGGCATGCTGCTCGACGGCCGGGCGCAGGTGTCCGGGGTCCAGCGCTCAGGCGCCGATGCCACGTTGCTGATCGCGTTCAACGCCCAGCACGACGGCGTGGACTTCATCTTGCCCCACGTGCCCGAAGGCACAGGCTGGATCTGCAAGTTCGACACCTTCGACCCGGACTTCAAGAGCCCGCACACCCTGGCGTTCGGCAGCACGTACGGCGTTAACGGCCGTTCGGTGGCGCTGTTCGAACTGGAGCATCTCAAGGACGCGGGCTGACCATGAATCTGCATGATTTTCTCGAAGATTGTGCCTCGCCCCTGAACACCCCGCAGGCACTGGGGCAGTGCTTGCGGCACATGGTCGAGGCCGGGCTGGATCAATTACCCCTGCCCGGCAGCGGATTGACCCTGCAACGCTGGCAGCAACTGGCGCTGGTGGCCGGGCATGACCTGGGGCTGTGCAAAGTGTACGAAGGCCACACCGATGCACTGGCCACGCTGCGTGAACTGGGCGCCCGGCCGGTGCCTCCCGGCAGCACGTGGGGCCTGTGGGCCGCCGAGCCGCCCAACGCCCGCGTGCACCTGCGCGAGGTCAACGGCCACTGGCGGATCAGCGGGCGTAAAGCCTGGTGCTCGGGGGCAGGCGTGGTCAGCCACGGGTTGCTCACGGTCTGGGATGAACAAGGCGGCCAGCAACTGGTGGCGGTCGACATGCAACAGCCGGGGGTCAGCGTTTCCAGTGAAGGCTGGGAAGCCGTGGGCATGGCGGCGACGGCCAGTGTCGACATTCTGTTTGAGCAGGTGCCCTGCACCCGCGTGGGGCAACCCGGCGACTATTTGCGTCGCCCCGGCTTTTGGCAGGGCGCCATCGGCATTGCCGCGTGCTGGTATGGCGCGGCGTACCGGCTGGGCGAGTCCCTGCAACAACACGCTGCCCAACGCGCCGAACCCCATGCACTGGCGCATTTGGGCGCGGTGCAGGCGGCGCTGTTCGGGGCACGCAACACCCTTATCGTGTGCGCAGGGCAGCTGGACGAAGCGCCCACCGCCGACTGTCAGGCACTGGCCCGGCAAACCCGGGCGCAGGTCGAAGACGTTGCCGAACAGGTGCTTCGCCACGTCGGCCGCGCACTGGGGGCCGGGCCGTTTTGCAAAGACCCGCACTTTGCCCGTCTGAGCGCTGACCTGCCGGTTTACCTGCGCCAAAGTCATGCTGAACGCGACCTGGAAGCCTTGGGCGAATGGGCCGCGCAAACGCCTCGGAGGCACTGGCCCCTATGAAAGAAAACCTGATTGTGGGCAGCGGCACACCGCTGCAACACTGGCGCGACTCTCAACGGCTGGCCAATTTGCCGTCGGTGGAGGTGACCGAACTGGTGCCGCAAGGCTCGCGGGCGGTCATCGTCGCCCCTCACCCGGATGACGAAGTGTTGGGCACCGGCGGCCTGCTGCAATTGATCAACACCCTCAACCGCCCGCTGTTGCTGATCTCGGTCACGGATGGCACCGCCAGCCATCCCGGCTCCAGCTTATGGCCCGCGTGCGATTTGGCGTACCAACGTGCCCTCGAGTCGGAAGAAGCCTTGACCCGCCTGGGCCTGCCGGTGACTGAACTGCACTGGGTCCGGGGCGGTTTTGCTGACAGCCAGGTGGCGGCCGATGAAGCGTTGCTCACCGCCTTTATCGAACAGCACCTTAAACCCGACGATGTGGTGTTCAGCACGTGGTGCCGCGATGGCCACTGCGATCACGACGCCGTCGGCCGCGCCAGCCGCCAAGCGGCGGCCAACGTGGGCGCCTGCGTGCATGAACTGCCGATCTGGACCTGGCACTGGGCGCATGACGACGACCCGCGCGTGCCGTGGGAACGGGCTCGACGCCTCGACCTCAGCGCCCACGCGGTAGCGCGCAAACGCTATGCCGCGCAGGCCTTCACCAGCCAGATCCACGAAGACCCGAGCACCGGTGCCGGGCCGGTACTCGGCGCACTGGCGCTGGAACGGTTGCTGCAACCCTATGAAGTTGTTTTTGTACAGGGATGAACCATGAGTGTCTCGACTGCTTTTTTTGATCAGCTCTACGCCCACAACAATGACCCGTGGGCCTTTCGCGAGCGTTGGTATGAACAACGCAAGCGCGCCATCACCCTGGCCAGCCTGCCGCGCCAGCATTACCCGGCGATTTTCGAGGTGGGCTGCGCCAATGGCGAGTTAAGCGCCGGGCTGGCGCAGCGTACCGACTGGCTGCTGGCGTGCGACACCTCGGCCAAGGCCGTGGAACTGGCGCGCCAGCGTCTGAGCGACTGCCCCAACGTTGAAGTGCGCAAAAGCCGCGTGCCTGAACAGTGGCCCGAGCGCCGCTTCGACCTGATCGTCATCAGCGAAGTGGCGTATTACCTGGACCCTAAAGCGCTGGAAGAGTTGATCGAACTGGCGCTGCTCAGCCTGGCCCCCGACGGCCAACTGCTGGCCTGTCACTGGCGACCGGCCATCGAAGGCTGCACGCTCACCGGTGACGAGGTGCACGCCCTGCTCCACAACGCATTGGGCTGGCCGCGACTGGCGCAGCACGTTGAAGACGATTTCATCCTTGAAGTGTGGGGCCGCGACCCTATGTCTGTAGCCAGCCTGGAGGGATTGCGATGATCGGCGTGCTGATTCCCGCGCATAACGAACAGGCACTGATTGCCCATTGCCTGCATGCCGTGCTCAGCGCCAGCCGTCATCCGCAGCTCAAGGCAGAACCGGTGCGCGTGCTGGTGGTGCTCGACAGTTGCGACGACCTGTCGGCCGACATTGCGGCGCAATACGACGTCGACGTGCTGGCGATTAATGCCCGCAACGTGGGCGCCGCCCGTGGCGCCGGTGCGCAATGGCTGCTGGAACGCGGCGCACGCTGGATCTCGTGTACCGATGCCGACAGCCGCGTGGCCGAAGATTGGCTGGTGGCGCAGTTGGCGTTGGGCAAAGACGCGGTGTGCGGCACGGTGACCGTCGAAGACTGGGGCAGCGCCATCGATGAGGCCGCCCGCGCCCGCTACCAGGCGGCCTATGAAGCACGGGACGGCCATCGGCATATCCATGGCGCCAACCTGGGCTTCAGTGCCAACGCCTACCGGCGCGCCGGGGGATTCCAGCCGCTGGCGTGTCACGAAGATGTGCACCTGGTCAAGCAGCTGGAGGCGTGCGGCGCGTCCATCGCCTGGAGCCACCGCCCGCAAGTCATCACCAGCGCCCGGCTCGACTGCCGCGCCGCAGGCGGCTTTGGTGATTACTTAAGGTCACTGCTTAGCGTGGCCGAACATGACCAACATCAAGCGGGGTCGCGACCCGACGCGCTATAAAAAAGGCAGTGCCGCACCCGAACGGTCTGTCTCGGCCTGCGTCGAACCCAGGTGACCCCACGCACAGGAGAGACCATGACCCTCGATATAGCCGGTAACAACCTTGAACCCCCTGCTCCGCTGACAGCGCCTGCCGTGCACCGCATGAAGGTGCTGACCGTCAACACCCACAAGGGGTTTACCGCCTTCAATCGACGTTTCATCCTGCCGGAACTGCGCGACGCCGTGCGCAGCACCGGGGCCGATCTGGTGTTTTTGCAGGAAGTGCTCGGCGAGCATGAGAAACACGCGTCGCGCTACGACCAATGGCCTGCCATGTCGCAGTACGAGTTTTTGGCCGACAGCATGTGGAACGATTTTGCCTACGGTCGCAATGCGGTTTACCCGGACGGCCACCACGGCAATGCCGTGCTGTCCAAATACCCGATCAAATCGTGGCGCAATCTGGACGTCTCCATCACCGGCCCGGAACGCCGCGGCCTGCTGCACTGCGTACTGGATGTACCCGGCCATGACCAAGTGCACGCGATTTGTGTGCACTTGAGCTTGCTGGAGAGTCATCGCCAGTTACAGATTGTGTTGCTCAACCAACTGCTCAAATCCTTGCCGCCCGAAGACCCGGTCATCATCGCCGGGGACTTCAACGACTGGAAACAGCAAGGCAACGCCGCCCTCAGGCAGCGAGACGACCTGCATGAGGCCTTCGAGCGCCACCACGGCAAACTGGCGAAAACCTACCCGGCGCGCTGGCCCCTGCTGAGGCTGGACCGCATTTACCTGCGCAATGCCCGCAGCCGCAACCCGCAAATCCTCGACGGCAAACCCTGGACTCATCTTTCGGACCATTTGCCGTTGTCGGTCGATGTGCATTTGTAGTCACTGCCGCTAGTCACTGCCGGGGCGTGCCCCGGCAGTGGCCGGTCAGTGCGGTTTGAGGATCAACACCCCCAGCGGCGGCAGGTTCAGGGCCAGTGAATGGGTTTGCCCATGGCTGGGCAGCGCCTCAGTGCCCACGCCTCCGCCATTGCCATAGTTGGAGCCCGCGTAAGTATCGGCGTCGCTGTTGAGCACTTCTTGCCAAGTGCCCGCGAACGGCACGCCAATCCGGTATCCCTGACGCGGCACGGGGGTGAAGTTGGCCACCACCAACAGCGGCTGGCCGTCTTTGCTCCAGCGCAACCACGCATACACGCTGTTGGTGGCGTCATCGCCGATCAGCCATTGAAAGCCCTGCGCTACGTCGTCCTGATCGTGCAGGGCCGGGCAATCGCGGTACAGGCGGTTCAAGTCACCCACCAGCTTCTGCACGCCTTGGTGTTCGGGGTATTGCAGCAAGTACCAGTCCAGTTGCTGATCGTGGTTCCACTCGCGCCACTGGCCAAACTCACAGCCCATGAACAACAGCTTTTTGCCCGGATGGGTCCACATGAAACTCAGGTACGCCCGCAAGTTGGCAAACTTCTGCCAGCGATCGCCGGGCATTTTGTCGATCAACGAGTGTTTGCCGTGCACCACTTCGTCGTGGGAGATCGGCAGGATAAAGCGCTCGGTCCAGGCATACACCAGCCCGAAGCTCAGCTCGTTGTGGTGGTGCGCGCGGTAAACCGGGTCTTGCTGAATGTAGTGCAGCGAATCATGCATCCAGCCCATGTTCCATTTGTAGGAAAACCCCAACCCGCCTTCATCGGTGCGCTGACTGACGCCCGGCCAGGCCGTGGACTCTTCAGCGATCATCAGCGCGCCGGGGGCTTCAAGTGCCACCACGTCGTTGAGGTGGCGCAAAAAGTCGATGGCTTCCAGGTTCTCCCGCCCGCCATGCCGGTTCGGGATCCACTCACCGGGTTGACGCGAATAATCGCGGTACAGCATGGAGGCCACTGCATCCACCCGCAGCCCGTCGATGTGGAAGTCTTTGAGCCAGTGCAGCGCGGACGCCAGCATAAAACCGTGAACTTCGGTGCGGCCCAGGTTGTAGATCAGGGTGTTCCAGTCTTTGTGGAAGCCTTCGAGCGGGTTGGCGTATTCGTACAGCGCCGTGCCATCAAACTGGGCCAGACCGTGCTCGTCATTGGGGAAATGCGCCGGCACCCAGTCCAGAATCACGCCGATACCCGCCACGTGACAGGCATTCACAAACGCGCCGAAGTCATCCGGCGAGCCATACCGCGCACTCGGGGCAAATTGCGACAGCGGCTGATAGCCCCACGAGCCGCCGAACGGGTGCTCCATGATCGGCATCAGCTCGATGTGGGTGAAGCCCATCTCACGCACGTAAGGGATAAGCCGCTGCGCCAATTCGTGCCAGGTGTATTGGCGGGCCACTTCGCCCACCTCGTCCACTTCGCACTGCCACGACCCGACGTGCAGTTCGTAGATCGACAACGGCGCGTCGGGGCGTTGCAACTGGCCACGGGCCTGCATCCAGTCCTGGTCCTGCCAGTCCACCGCCAGCGGCGAGGCGACTTTGGACGCGGTCTGCGGCGGCCGTTGCGTGGCAAGGGCCATGGGGTCGGCCTTGAGCGGCAAAATCCCGTGTTCACCCAGAATTTCGTATTTGTAGGCTTCACCCGCCTGTAAACGCGGGATAAAAATTTCCCACACCCCGCTCGGATGGCGCAGGCGCATCGGGTGGCGGCGGCCATCCCAGATATTGAAATCGCCCACCACCGACACGCGCCGGGCATTGGGCGCCCACACGGCAAAGCGCACGCCGGGGACGCCGTCGACGCTCATCACCTGAGCGCCCAGGCAATGACTGAGGTCGCGGTGATTGCCTTCGGCAAACAGGTACAGGTCCATCTCGCCCAACAGCGGGCCGAAGCTGTAGGGGTCTTCGCTGGTTTGCTCGCCCCCGGCCCACTGGATACGCAATGCGTACGCACGCGGCTCGGCGAACTGGCCGACGAACAACCCCGGCACGTCAGGGCACGACAACGGCCCCAGCACGTCGCCTGTCTCGCGGTCGACCACATTGACGCTCAACGCCTGCGGTAAAAACGCCCGAATGTAATACCCGCCTAGCCCGTCCGCATGGGGGCCCAACACCGAAAAAGGATCGCGGTGCTCGGCGTTAATCAACGCCTCAATGTCTTGCCGAGTGGGCAATAAACCACCACGTGCCTTACCCAGATCCTTGCCAGCACTCATTGTTTCTCTCCGTTCAAAGGCTTGGACATGCCTGGCACCTGACTGAGCAAGGCGCTCAGCCCGCGCAGTGGAACCTGTAGCCAGGCAGGCCGGTTGGCCGCTTCATAGATCACTTCATAGGCCGCCTTTTCCAGGCTGAAGAGGGTCAGTGCAGCCTGCGGGCCACCCTCCACCTTCCAGCCTGAAGCCAGATTAGCTGTTGCGTGGGAATACGCCTGCGTCAAGGCACCGCGCGCTTGCTCAAGGTAACGCTCGACCACGCGCTGGCGGGCCAGGTCGGCTTCGGGCGAATGGTCCGCCTGTTGCACCTGTGCCACCGCCATGGCGGCGGCGTAGTCGAACGAACGCAGCAGCCCGCTGAGGTCTTTGTACGGGCTGTGGCGGCTGCGTCTTTCTTGCAAGGGCCGCGCCGGTTCACCTTCAAAGTCGATGAAATACGCATCGCCCTGCACCACCAGCACCTGCCCCAAGTGCAAGTCGCCATGCACGCGAATCAAGGGACCGCCAAGGGTGTGATCGGCCAGGGAGGTGACGTAAGCGCCGATCTCGCGCTCATGTTTGAGCCAGTGCTTGACCTGCGCCTGATCCTCGGCGGACAACTGCGACAGGTGAGCGTCGAGTTGCTGCAACGCCGCGTGGACCTGCCGACTGATGGCCGTGGCCCAATGGCGTGCCTCTTTCGCGCCGGTGGTCTGCGGCGTGAAATCCGGGTTGTCGGTCGCGCTGGCCAGCACCTGATGCATTTCGCCCAGCCGGCGGCCCAGCACGGCCGCAAAGTCGGCCAGCTCGCCCAGGGCGTTGTAGTGCTGATCGTGTTCGGACATGGCATCCGCCAGCTCGTCACGAATGGCGCGCTCCAGATTGTTTTGGGTCCAGGTCCACGCATCGCCCTGATTGCTCAGATAGCCTTGGGCGATCATCAGCAAGGTGCTTTCGCCGTCGGCGTCATGGCGCTCCACGGCACCGAGCAACGGGGAAATATTCGGGTAGCCCGCCGCCGTGAGGTAAGCGCCCATTTCCAGCTCCGGGTGCACGCCAGTGCTGAGCTGACGAATGAGTTTGAGCACCAGGGTGCCGCCGACCACCACCGAGCTGTTGGACTGCTCGGCCGACAGGTAACGAATCTCGCTGTTTTCATCCAGACCCTGTTTAGCCCACTGCGCGGTCGGGGTGAACCGGATCTGACCTGCGTCGCTGTCCAGCACCGTACCGGCGTGTAGGTGGCTCAACACCGTGCGCACAAACGGTTCAAGGCTGAACGCATCGGTAATGAAGCCGACCTGACGCACCCGTCGGGCGCGGCACAGGACCAATTGCTGAGCCAGGGCGCTGACGGGCTGATCTTCACCCACGACCCCGAGCGGCAGTTGGTAACGACGCGGCTGACCGCCCGCGGTCACCCGCACTTCGGTCAGCAACATCGGCGTGTCGGCCTGCCCCAGGCGTGTGCCGTACACCCACTCCACGTGCTCGATAGGCGCGCCTTTTTGCCCGTACCAGCGCTGCTTGGGCAGCCAGGCAGGCAGGGTGACGCGCTCCAGAGTGGTGCGGGTCGGCGCTTCGAGCACTTCTTCAATGCGTTTTTTGATCACCAGCGTGACCAGCTCCGGCAGGCTTTGTACCGGCTCGGCGTGCCAGCCCGGCATTTGGCTTTCCGGCGCCAGCAGGAACCAATAGAAGCCATACGGCGCCAGCGTCAGCATGAAGTGCAACTGGCCAATCGGCGGGAACGCATTGCCGCCGAGCATTTCCACCGGCACCCGGCCGCCGTACTCGCTGAGGTCCAGCTCAACCGCCTGCGCGCTGCGCGACACGTTGGCCACGCAGAGGATGGTTTCGTTCTTACCCTGGCTGTCGGTGTATTCGCGAATGTAGGCCAACACCCTGCGGTTGCTCGGTGACAGCATTTTCAGGCTGCCGCGGCCGAAGGCTTGCTGTTGCTTGCGCACGGCCAGCAACCGGCGAGTCCAGTTGAGCAACGAGTGCGGGTCGCCGGACTGGGCCTCGACGTTGACGGACTGGTAGCCGTACAACGGGTCCATGATCGGCGGCAGCACCAGGCTGGCCGGGTTGGCCCGCGAAAACCCGCCATTGCGGTCAATCGACCACTGCATGGGGGTGCGCACGCCGTCGCGGTCGCCCAGATAGATGTTGTCGCCCATGCCGATTTCATCGCCGTAATACAAGGTGGGCGTGCCGGGCATGGACAGCAACAGGCTGTTGAGCAGCTCAATGCGCCGACGGTCGCGCTCCATCAAGGGTGCCAGGCGCCGCCTGATGCCCAGGTTGATCCGCGCACGACGGTCCGCAGCGTAGTAATTCCACAGGTAATCGCGTTCTTTGTCGGTGACCATTTCGAGCGTCAGCTCATCGTGGTTGCGCAAAAAGATCGCCCACTGGCAATTGGCGGGGATTTCCGGGGTCTGGCGCAGGATGTCGGTGATCGGAAAGCGGTCTTCCTGCGCCAGCGCCATGTACATGCGCGGCATCAAGGGGAAATGGAACGCCATGTGGCATTCGTCGCCATTGATGCCGTCGGTGTCACCGAAGTACTGCTGGGTGTCCTCGGGCCATTGGTTGGCCTCGGCCAGCAGCATGCGGTCCGGGTAGTGGGCATCAATTTCGGCGCGGATCTGTTTCAGAATCTGATGGGTTTCGGGCAGGTTTTCATTGTTGGTGCCATCGCGTTCGATCAAGTACGGAATGGCATCCAGGCGCAGGCCATCGATGCCCATGTCCAGCCAGTAGCGCATCACCGCCAGCACTTCTTTCATGACCTGCGGGTTGTCGAAGTTAAGGTCGGGTTGGTGGGAGTAGAAACGATGCCAATAGTATTGGCCCGCGACCGGGTCCCACGTCCAGTTTGAGCTTTCGGTGTCGAGAAAGATGATGCGCGTGCCGTCGTACTTTTCGTCGGTGTCGGACCACACGTAATAATCCCGGGCCTTGGAGCCGGGTTTGGCGTGCCGCGCCTTTTGAAACCAGGGGTGTTGGTCAGAGGTGTGGTTGATCACCAGCTCGGTAATGACCCGCAGGCCACGCTTGTGGGCTTCAGCGATGAAGCGCTTCACATCGGCCAGGGTGCCGTAATCCGGGTGGACGCCGCGATAATCGGCGATGTCGTAGCCATCGTCACGCCGTGGCGATGGGTAGAACGGCAGCAGCCACAGGGTGTTGACCCCCAGCTCCGCGATGTAATCGAGTTTGCTGATCAAGCCCGGAAAATCGCCGATTCCGTCATTGTTGGAGTCGAAAAACGATTTCACGTGCACTTGATAAATCACCGCGTCCTTGTACCAGAGCGGGTCGTTGATAAAACTTGCGGTTGCGACGTTCTTTGCCATGGGTAATACCTGCTGATTCGCACGCGCGAGGCCGCCCGGGCAGCGGCTCAAGGCTCGGTTAAAGAGGTTTGATGCGCCAGATGCCGAAGGGCTGGACCGCTGGATCAAGCCGCGTCCATTGGGTTTTGCCGTACCAGGTCCAGCGATGGCCGCTCATCAAGTCTTCGCCGCGGGTGGCGGCATCGTCGGGCAACCCCATTTCCCACAAGGGCAATTCAAAATGGGCCTCTTGCACGTGATGCGGGTCCAGATTGATGGCCACCAGCACCCAGTTGCTGCCATCGGCGCTGCGCTTGCCGAAATACAGAATGTTGTCGTTCCAGGCGTTGTAGAACGTCACGCCCAGATGCGTGTGCAAGGCCGGGTTTTGTCGGCGGATGCGGTTGAGCTGGGCAATCTCGGCCACGATGTTGTCGGGCGCGGTGAAGTCACGGGGGCGGATCTGGTATTTCTCGGAATCCAGGTATTCCTCCCGTCCCGGCAAGGCGGCGGACTCGCACAGCTCAAACCCCGAATACATGCCCCATAACCCCGAGCCCATGGTGGCGAGCGCGGCGCGGATCAAGAACCCCGCACGCCCCGACTCCTGAAGAAAGCGTGGGTTGATGTCCGGGGTATTGACGAAGAAGTTGGGCCGAAAGCACTCACGCAACGGGCTTTGGTTGAGCTCGGTGAAGTACTGGGTCAGCTCGGCCTTGGTGTTGCGCCAGGTGAAATAGGTGTAGCTCTGGGAGTACCCCACTTTGCCCAGTCGCGCCATCATCGCCGGGGTGGTGAAGGCTTCGGCCAGAAAGATCACCTCGGGGTGCGCGCTACGCACGTCGGCAATCAGCCATTGCCAGAACGGCAGCGGCTTGGTGTGAGGGTTGTCCACGCGGAACAGCTTGACCCCTTCTTGCACCCAGCCCAGCACGATGTCGCGCAGGGCCAGCCACAGCGAAGGAATCGCATCCGGCGCATAGAAATCGACGTTGACGATGTCCTGGTATTTTTTCGGCGGGTTTTCCGCATAGCGGATCGTGCCGTCCGGGCGCCAGTTGAACCAGCCGGGATGCTGGGTCAGCCAGGGGTGGTCTTGGGAGCACTGGATGGCGAAATCCAGCGCGATCTCCAGCCCGTGGGAAGCGGCGGCCTGCACCAGACGGCGAAAATCGTCGCGGGTGCCCAACTGCGGGTGAATCGCCTCGTGCCCGCCTTCTTCGCTGCCGATGGCATACGGACTGCCGGGATCGTCCGGCCCGGCTTGCAGGGAGTTATTGGGCCCCTTGCGATGACGGCGGCCGATGGGGTGAATCGGCGGAAAATACAGCACGTCAAAGCCCATGTCGTGAATCATCGGCAGTCGCTCGATCACGTCATTAAAGGTGCCGTGCCGGGCGGGATCGTGGGTCATCGAACGCGGGAACAGTTCGTACCAGCTGGCGAACTCCGCGAGCGGGCGCTCCACCTCGACCGGGTAGCGAGGACTGAGGCTGACGTAGGCGTGATATTGCGCCTGTGCCATGAGGTGAGCGCTGCTTTCATGGAGAAACAGCGCCACCTGTTCGGTTTCGAGCAAACCGGCCAGTTGAATCAACAGCGTCTGCAACTGCGCCTGAAGCTCACCCTGGGTGCGCTCGATGGCGTGTTGCACCAGCACGCGGCCTTCTTGCAGCTCAAGGCTCACCGGCACCCCGGCCTGGTGTTTTTTCTCCAGCTCGTGGCAAAAACTGGCAAAGCGATCGATCCAGGCTTCGATGCAGAACTCATAGCGTCCCTGCAACGGCACCTCGAACTGCCCCGCCCAGCCATCATTGCCCACGAACGTCATGGCCGCGGTGGACCATTCTTGATGCTCGGCACGGCGCCAATGCAGCATCACGGCCAGTTGATCGTGGCCATCGGTGAAGACCTTGGTGGTGACGTCCACCGTCCGCCCTTGGGTTGCCTTGACGGCAAACTGGCCGTTTTCCAGCACCGGGGAGGTGCTTTCGATGGCAATGCGCGGCAGCAGCAGCGCATGGGACAGAGGCAATACAGCGGTTGAATCTGAATCCTGGAAATCAGCAGTCATCGAGCATCACTCCTCACGCCCATGGACGCTAACGTGTGTCGTTTCAAAGCACTTTCCGGCATTGACACCGGGCATCTAGGGGTCTGTTCCCAATCCGCTTGGAGCAACTCCGCCCTGCGTTACGTGGGCGTTCGTCCCTTCGGGTCGCATGTCACGGGTAGCCAACGACGCGGCTTGCCCTGAAACGGGAACAGACCCTAGCTTGGGAGGGAGCATCCGCTTTAAAAGTTCAGACTGTTTTAAAAGGCTCCGTTGGTCGTGTGGCGGGAGTGTTTTGTGCAGGTCACCGGTCAACCCCTATGAAGACCTGACGTTTATCCGCCGCTGAAAACAGCCATGAGGCCTACTGATGAGTATTCCGATTCCTGCGCACACGCCGGACCCGAACATTGACGATCCGGTGATCCCGCCCTCTGACCCGCCACCGGCTCCTGAACAGGACTCACCGCTGGCCGATCCAAAGCCGGTGGGCGACCCACCCAGCGAGATGCCGCCCATCAAGGGCAACCCCGCCGCTTAAGAGGCAGATTAAGGAGAGCCACCATGAGTTTTGTCATCGATCGAAATCGCGGCATCTGCGTCTTTTCACGCAGTGAAGGTGAGTTACAGGTGCCGTTACCCAAGATCATCGTCATGAACAACAACCCTTCAGGCCTATCAGAAGCACGGGTTGGCCACGTACTCATCAACATTACCGAGCAAGAGGCAGAAACCCTGGTCGGCGCAGGCGCGGTGGATCAACGGAACATGCGGCATGCCACCAGCCCGGATTCACCGATCTGAACCGTCCTTTTGCCCCCACGACGAGCACCGTTACCCCGGTGCTCGCCGCAACGCTCAACGCACGACGTACAGCGGGTATTCAGGGCTGAGGGTCAAGCAGGTACGCGGCTGGGCATCACGCATCAAGGCTTTGGTGCGTTCATTCATCAAACAGGCAATTTGCTCAGGCGGCGACACACGCCTCACGTGGAGGTGCAGCGCCTGTAACGGGTATTGTCGCTCCTCATCACACCGCTCGAGCGCCTGCACGATATGCGCTAACCCGGTATCGATCAGTGATTGCGGCGGCTCGCCTGACTGCACCGCTTTTTCCAGCGCCAGACAATACCCGCCATAGCTGTCGATCCACGCGTCGATGCAAAACACATGGGGCCCCGGTTGATCGATCAGGATCTGGCCGTACCACACGCGATTGCCCAAGGTATGCAGGTGCAGGCTGTCGCCGTCACTGCTGTCGACATGCCGCCAGCGCACAATCACTGCCAGTGGTCCGGACGTGAGGCAATACGCATGACTGGTGACTTTTAATAACTGGCCGACCACGGCCTTGGCCGGTTGCTGGCCGAAATCAACAACCGGCTCGGTGTTTTCGATCACGATCTGCGGCAGCTCCAGGCCGCTTTTTATTCCATCTGACTCTGAACCTGGTTCAAACCACGCCCCGGCTGACATTCATTGACTCCTCAACACACACATAAGCGCTGGCTCACCCTACTCAATTCTGGAGCTCTGTTGTCAGGTGAGTCGCATTTTCCTTGATCTCGATCAGCATCATCCAAGACGCATTCGGTTACAAGCTGACACCCCATAAATACTGCTCTTCAGCGGGGTGCAGCCGGTTGTCGCAGGCACCTCGAAAAAACCATCTGATCCGCTTTTAAAACAGATAGCTGAGTCTGTTATGCAAACAGTCCGCTCGGCATAGTGCTCCGGCCTGATGGAGGCTGATGAGCGAAGACCATGAGCGAACATATTCCCGTCCAGATTATTGAATCATTTGAGGCTTCTCGACCCAGAGCCGCAAAACCCAAAAACGCATCCAGCGATAACGCGATTCATACCCGCAGTTTTTCTGGTCTGTTCCGTACCCTTCGATTAATCGGTGCAGGGTTTCTGTTTCTGCTGTTCTTCGGCACTGTCTGGCTCAGTTGGGACGGGCGTCAAGCCGTCCTGTGGGACCTGTCCGAAAGCAAGTTCCACATCTTTGGCGCCACCTTCTGGCCTCAGGACTTCATCTTGCTGTCCGGGCTATTGATCATAGCCGCGTTCGGTTTGTTCACTATTACGGTGTTTGCTGGACGCGTGTGGTGTGGCTACACCTGCCCGCAAAGCACCTGGACCTGGTTGTTCATGTGGTGCGAAAAGGTCACCGAAGGCGACCGCAACCAACGCATCAAACTCAAGGCCGCGCCCTGGAGCCTCCCGAAAATCGCGCGCCGTACCGCCAAGCATGCGTTGTGGCTGGCGATCAGCGTGATGACGGCATTGACGTTTGTCGGCTATTTCACACCCATTCGGCCGCTGGCCACAGAACTGCTGACCCTGGAAATGGCTGGCGTCAGTCTGTTCTGGGTGCTGTTCTTCACCGGCGCCACGTACATCAACGCGGGATGGCTGCGTGAAGCCGTGTGCATGCACATGTGCCCGTATGCGCGGTTCCAGAGTGTGATGTTCGACAAGGACACGCTGGCCATTTCTTATGACGTGGCCCGTGGCGAATCCCGTGGACCGCGCAAACGCGGGACCGACCCTAAACAGGCCGGGCTGGGCGATTGCATCGATTGCCACATGTGTGTGCAGGTGTGTCCGACCGGTATCGACATTCGCGACGGCTTGCAGATGGAATGCATCGGCTGTGCGGCCTGTATCGATGCCTGTGATTCGGTGATGGACAAAATGGGCTATGCCCGCGGGCTGGTGCGCTACACCTCCGAACACGAATTGCAGGGTGGCAAGACCCACCTGCTGCGCCCGCGCCTGATTGGCTATGCGGTGGTGCTGGTGGTCATGATCGGTGCTCTGGTGGTGGCGTTGAACCAACGCAGCATGGTGTCACTGGATGTGATCAAAGACCGCGGCTTGTTCCGTGAGAACAGCCAGGGCCAGATCGAAAACATCTACAGCCTGAAAATCATCAACAAAACCCAGGATACCCAGCACTATCGTGTGTCGCTCAAGGACGGCGAGGGTTACCAGTTGCAAGGTAAAACCGAGTTGACCCTGGCACCCGGCGAAATCACCGACCTGCCGGTCTCGGTTGCCCTGCTGGCCGATCGCCCGACCAGCAGCTCGCAGACCATCACGTTCGTGGTCACGGACACCGATCAGCCCAGCGTGCGCGGTGTGGCTGACAGCCGTTTCGTAGCGCCGCTCAACCGCTGAGGCGTACCCGCCGAGCACACACCGGCCCGGTTGCCGCTGCGATGCGCGGCGGCGACAGGTAGAGTGTCGGTGCTGAACTTTTTGAATAACGCCGGACCGAGCCTTGCCCACATGAAACGTTACGAAAAATTTGCCGACGACATTGCCGAACTGATCCGCTCCGGGATGCTCGGCCCCGGCCAACGGGTGCCTTCCGTGCGCTATGCCAGCCAGACTTACGGCGTCAGCCCCTCCACGGTGTTTCAGGCCTATTACCTGCTGGAGCGCCGCGGTTTGATCCGGGCCAAGCCGCGCTCCGGGTATTTCGTCAACGCCCATACACCCAGCCCGTTTTGTGAACCGGCGTTCAGCAGCCACGTCACCGAATCCACGGAAGTGGACGTCAGCGGGCTGGTGTTTTCAGTGCTGGATTCGATCAAGGACCCGCACACCGTGCCCTTTGGCTCGGCCTTCCCGAGCCCGACATTATTTCCGTTGCAGCGCCTGGCCCGTTCCATGGCCACCGCCAGCCGCGAAATGGACCCGCGCATGGTGGTCACCGACATGTCCCCCGGCAACCCGCAACTCAGGCGCCAGATTGCCCTGCGTTACATGGTGGGCGGGCTGATGCTGCCCATGGAGGAGTTGCTGATCACCAACGGGGCGCTGGAAGCCTTGAACCTGTGCCTGCAAGCGGTGACCGAACCCGGTGATCTGGTGGCCATTGAAGCCCCAGCGTTTTACGCCTGCCTGCAAGTGCTGGAGCGACTCAAGCTCAAGGCCGTGGAAATCCCCGTGCACCCGCGCGACGGCATTGACCTTGGGGTGCTGGCACACACCCTGGAGCGTCACCCGATCAAGGCGGTGTGGTGCATGACCACCTTCCAGAACCCGATTGGCGCGAGCATGCCCGATGCCAAGAAACAGGCACTGGTCGACCTGTTGCGCACCCATCAGGTGCCGTTGATCGAAGATGACGTGTACGCCGAACTGTATTACGGCCAACACGCCCCTAAACCGGCCAAAGCCTTCGATACCGAAGGCTTGGTGATGCATTGCGGCTCGTTTGCCAAAAGCCTGGCGCCGGGCTACCGGATCGGCTGGGTGGCGGCGGGTCGCTACGCGCAAAAAGTCGAACGCCTGAAACTGATGACCTCGCTGTGCGCGTCAATGCCCGCGCAGGCGGCCATCGCTGACTACCTGCAACACGGCGGTTACGACCGTCACCTGCGTAAATTGCGGTACGCGCTGGAAGAACAGCAAAGCGCCATGCTGGCCGCGATCGGCCGTTACTTCCCGGCGCAAACCCGTGTCAGCCAGCCCACGGGGGGTTACTTCCTGTGGCTGGAGCTGCCCGAACAGATGGACTCGCTCAAGCTGTTTCAGATGGCGCTGGCCCAAGGCATCAGCATCGCGCCGGGGCCGATCTTCTCGGCAACCCAGCGATTTCGCAATTGCATCCGCCTCAACTACGGCAGCCCGTGGGATGAAGCCTGTGAAAAAGCCATGGAAACCCTGGGCAAGATCGTGCGCTCGTTTTAGCGCGCCCGGCACCGGGGCCTCACGCTAACCGGGCAGACAGGTGAAGTCCGCCGTGTGGGCCACTTCCTTGCCCTGCCCGTCGACCAGCCGGGCACTGATCTGCGCGCCCAGGCTCGATTCGATCAGTTGATAATGGCCGCCGGGCTTGAAGCCCTGGTAGCTGACGTTACCCTGGCAATCGACCTGATTTTGATCACCGCTGGCCCCTTCGTACAACGTGACGTCCAGTCGGTGGGAGCCCGGTGTCACCTCAAAAAAACGCCCGTCACGGGTGTTTTGGCCATCCACACGCTCGGCCATCAGGTCGCCAGTGCCCTCTTCCTTGAGGCCAATCCAGGCCTCGCTCGGGTCCTGCGCGGGCATGGGACCGGCGCAGGCCGACAGTAACAGTGCAAGGCTCAGGCCCGGAATCAACAGCAAGGGTTTGACAATCATCGCAACGCGCCTCGAAAACAGACCATGGACATGACGGGGCTGACCTGCCTCCGTCACACAGGCCATCAGCTTGGCCGCCTTCGGGCACAGCGCCAAATGAAGGTAAATGAAGGGATTTTCAGCCCTTTCTTAAAGGATCCTTCACCTGCCTGAAAGCGCCGCGTTAGGTTCCAGCGGCAAGACTGCCGGGGTTTGCAATTCCACTCCCCGGAGGTTCAGGCATGCTCGGGCTGGTAAAGACCGCACTGCACAAGCCCTACACCTTTATGGTGTTGGCGATTTTCATCTGCATCATTGGCCCCCTGGCCGCCGTGCGTACGCCCACGGACGTGTTCCCGGACATCGGCATTCCGGTGGTTGCCGTGGTATGGCAATACACCGGGCTGGCGCCCGCCGACATGGCGGGACGGGTGATTTACACCTATGAGCGCTCGCTCAGCACCACCGTGAATGACATCGAACACATCGAGTCACAATCGTTGCCGGGCATGGGCATCGTGAAAATTTTCTTCCAGCCCGGCGTCGACATTCGTACGGCCAACGCCCAAGTCACCGCGGTGTCGCAAACCGTGCTCAAACAAATGCCGCCCGGCATTACCCCGCCCCTGATCCTCAACTACAGCGCCTCCACCGTGCCGATTCTGCAACTGGCGTTCTCCAGCCCTACGCTGTCAGAAGCGCACATCCGCGACCTGGTGCAGAACAACATTCGCTTGCCCCTCAGCGCCCTGCCCGGGCTGGCCATGCCCACCCCCATGGGCGGCAAACAGCGCCAGATTACCCTCGACCTCGACCCGCAAGCGCTGGCCGCCAAGGGGTTGTCGGCGCAGGACGTGGGCACTGCACTGGCGGCCCAAAACCAGATCATCCCCGTGGGCACGGCCAAGCTCGGCACCTATGAGTACACGGTGATGCTTAATAACAGCCCCAAGGCCATCGACGAACTCAACGACTTGCCGATCAAAACCGTGAACGGCGCGTTGATTACCATTGGCCAAGTGGCCCACGTGCGTGACGGATCGCCGCCGCAAACCAACATCGTGCGGGTGGACGGCCACCGCGCGGTGCTGATGCCAGCGTTGAAAAACGGCAACATTTCGACCCTTTCCATCGTCGACGGCATTCGCGCGATGCTGCCGCGCATCAATGAAACCCTGCCGCCGTCACTGAAAACCTCGTTGCTGGGCGACGCCTCGGTGTTCGTCAAACAGTCGGTGGGCAGCGTGGCGCAGGAAGGGGTGATTGCCGCCTTGCTGACCAGCGCCATGATTCTGCTGTTTCTCGGCAGTTGGCGTTCGACACTGATCATTGCAGTGTCGATCCCGCTGGCGGTGCTGGCGGCCATTGCGTTGCTGGCGCTGAGCGGGCAAACCCTGAATGTGATGACACTCGGCGGACTGGCCCTGGCGGTGGGGATTCTGGTGGACGACGCCACGGTGACCATCGAGAACATCAACTGGCACCTTGAACAGGGCAAATCGGTGCGTGAGGCCATCCTGGATGGCGCCAGACAGATCGTCGGCCCGGCGTTTGTCTCGCTGTTGTGCATTTGCATCGTGTTCGTGCCGATGTTTATGTTGCAAGGCATTGCCGGCTACCTGTTCCGCCCGATGGCGCTGGCCGTGATGTTCGCCATGGGCAGTTCCTTTCTGCTGTCGCGCACGCTGGTGCCGACGCTGGCGATGTTTTTGCTCAAGCCCCATGTGCCTGAGCAAGGCGTCGGCCATCACCCGGAAAACAGCGACCTCAATCACCACGAAGGCGTACAGCCCAAACAGCCACACTCGGTGCCGGTGCGGGCGCTGCTGCGCTTTCAGCAAGGGTTTGAGCGTCGTTTTTCTACCGTGCGCGACGGCTACTACGGATTGCTGACACTGGCGCTGGCGTGGCGCAAGCGGTTCCTGCTGGTGTTTATGGGGTGTGTACTGGCCTCGTTCACGTTGTTGCCCAGCCTTGGGCAAGACTTCTTCCCGGCTACCGATGCTGGCGCCCTGGCGTTGCACGTGCGCCTGCCGTTGGGCACGCGCATTGAGGAAAGTGCCGCAGCGTTCGACCGTATTGAGTCGCGCATCCGCGAGGTGATCCCGGCCGATCAAGTGGACAGCATCGTCGACAACATTGGTATTCCATTAAGCGGGATCGACATGGCCTACAGCAGCAGCGGCACTATCGGGCCCCAGGACGGCGATATTCAGGTCACGCTCACGGCCGATCATGGGCCGACGGCCGCGTACGTGAAAAAGTTGCGTGACGTACTGCCCGACAGCTTCCCCGGCAGCCAATTTGCGTTCATGCCCGCCGACATCAGTAGCCAGATCCTCAACTTCGGTGCGCCCGCGCCGCTGGACGTGAAGATTTCCGGACGTGATGACGCTGCCAATCGCGCCTATGCCCTGCAATTGCAGCGCCGTTTACAGCAGGTGCCGGGCATTGCTGACCTGCGCATTCAGCAGTCGGTGGGTTACCCGTCATTGCAGGTGGATGTCGACCGTCAGCGTGCCAGCGGGCTGGGCATTACCGAGCGTGATGTGACCAACAGCATGGTGGCGTCCCTGGCGGGCAGTTCGCAGGTGGCGCCGACCTTCTGGCTCAACCCGCAAAATGGCGTGTCGTACGGGGTGGTCGCGGCCACACCGCAATACCGGCTGGACAGCCTGCCCGCCCTGGAAGCCTTGCCGGTGACGGGCAGTAACGGCCAGTCACACATCCTCGGCGGGCTCGCCACCCTGCGCCGCGTACACAGCCCGGCCGTGGTCACGCACTACAACATCCAGCCGACCCTCGACCTGTACGCCAACATTCAGGGGCGCGATTTGGGCGCCGTGGCCGCCGACGTGCAACAGGTGATTGATGGCGCCGCCGACCTGCGGCCCAACGGCACGATCGTCAGCCTGCACGGGCAGATCGACGCCTTGCACGAAGCCTTTAGCGGCCTCGGTGTGGGCTTGCTGGGAGCCGTGGTCCTGATTTACCTGCTGATCGTCGTCAACTTCCAGTCCTGGCTGGACCCGTTCGTCATCATCACCGCCCTGCCCGCAGCCCTGGCCGGGATCGTGTGGATGCTGTTCCTCAGCGGCACCTCGTTGTCGGTGCCAGCCCTGACCGGCGCCATCTTGTGCATGGGGGTGGCGACCGCCAACTCGATTCTGGTGGTGAGTTTTTGCCGCGAACGCCTGGCTGAGCATGGCGACGCGCTGAAGGCCGCGCTGGAAGCGGGCTACAGCCGATTCCGACCGGTCTGCATGACGGCGCTGGCGATGATGTTCGGGATGCTGCCGCTGGCGCTCTCGCAAGAACAAAACGCCCCGCTGGGCCGCGCCGTGATTGGCGGCCTGATGCTGGCCACCGTTGCCACCCTGTTATTCGTGCCCGTGGTATTCAGCCTGGTACACGGGCGTAAAGACACTCGCGCTGCTGGAGAAACGCCCCATGTCGTCTGATCAAACACCTTCGCACACGCGCTTGATGTACCTGGGCATCGGCGGCCTGACGCTGGCCGCCCTGCTGGTGGCCAACGGACTGGCGAGCCGCAGCCGGCATGAGCAGGCGGTCAGCCAGTGGACGCAAGCGGCTGCCTTGCCGGTGGTGAGCGTGTTCCAGCCCCGGCAAAACGCCGGGGGCGACACCTTGCGCTTGCCAGCCCACCTTGAGGCCTGGAGCAAAGCGCCCATACAGGCGCGGGTGAACGGCTACCTCAAGAGCTGGCAAAGCGATATCGGCAGCAAGGTGCAAGCGGGTCAGGTGCTGGCGTTGATCGACAGTCCCGATCTGGACCAGCAACTGGCACAAACCCGCGCCCGGATGCTGCAAGCGCAGGCCAATGCAAAGCTGGCGGCGACCACGGCCTCGCGCTGGCAACACCTGCTGGCGTCGCATTCGGTGTCACGTCAGGAAGCCGACGAGAAGCAATCGAATGCGGCCGCCGCCCATGCCAATGCGCAGGCGGCCGAGGCTGATTTCGCACGACTTTGCTCACTGGAAGCCTACAAAACCATTCGCGCGCCTTTCGCCGGGACCATCACTGCGCGCCATACGGACATTGGCCAGTTGATCAAGGCCGATACGGACAGCGACACCGAACTGTTTGACATCGCGGATACCCACCAACTGCGCCTGTATGTGCCGGTGCCCCAAAACTACGCCAGCGTGGTGCGCCCCGGTATGCAAGCTCAACTCTCGGTGCCGGAGCATCCGGGGCAAACCTTCAGCGCTCGCCTGATGGGCAACTCAACCTCGGTTGACCCGCGCTCGGGCACGCTGATGGCCCAATTTGTGGTCCCCAATCCCAACGATGCGCTAATGCCCGGCGACTATGCCGAAGCCGTGTTGGCGGTTGCGCCTGACACCCATGGGGTCAGCATTCCCGCCAGCGCGCTGATTTTTCGCGCCCAAGGTACCCAAGTGGCGCTGCTGGATGCATCGCAGCATGTGCATTTGCAGACCATCCATATCGGGCTGGACCTGGGGGATCGGCTGGTGGTCGATCAAGGGCTAAAGCCTGCTGATACCGTCATCGACAACCCGCCCGACGCTTTGCGCGACGGTGATGCCGTACGGCTCGCGAACCAGGGAGCGCCTCATGCTGCCAAGGCTTAAGTCTGCACTATTGCTGTGGGTCCTGGGGTTGCAGGGCTGTTCATTGGCCCCCGCCTACACCGTGCCACAGCTCGCATTGCCCGCGCATTATCGTGAACAGGCCGATGCTGGTGCCTGGCATCCTGCGCACCCCGCGGACCAACACTCGGCGCATTGGTGGTGGGTGTATCAGGACGCACGCCTCAACGCTCTGCAACAACAATTACTGGACGCCAACCCCGACCTGGCGGCGGCGCTGGCGCATGTTGATGCGGCCCAAGCGTATGCCAGCCAGTTGCATGCCGGTCTGTTCCCGCAATTGACAGCCAGCGCCCAGCCGCTGCGCGAACGTCAATCAGATAGCCGCCCGTTACGGGGTACGACACAACCGTCGGTGTACAACAGCAATACAGCAGGCTTCGCGCTGAATCTCGACCTCGACCTGTGGGGCAAAATTCGCAATCAGGTGGCAGCCGGTGATGCACAGGCGCAGGCGTCAGCCGATGATCTGGCGGTCGCTCGCTTGAGTTTGCAACGGCAATTGACCTGTTTGTATGTGCAGCTCGACGGTCTGGATGCGCAGCAGCGCATTGTGTCCCGCTCGCTGCAGGATTACAGCCAGGCCCTGCAACTGACCCGCGCCCGTTATCTGGGCCAGATTGCCTCTGAAGTGGACCTCACCCGCGCCCAGACCCAACTGGCCCAAGCCCAGGCGCAACTGGATGAGGTGCGCGGGCAGCGCAACTTGACTGAGCATGCCATTGGCGAACTGGTGGGCGAACCCGCCAGCACGTTTGAACTGGCCGCCCGCGAACAAACGCTGTCCCCGCCGGAGCAACCCGACACGCTGCCCGGCGCCCTGTTGCAACGCCGCCCCGACATCGCAGCGGCGGAGCGCAGGGTGTTTGCTGCCAATGCACAGATCGGGGTGGCGAAAGCGGCCTGGTATCCCGACTTTAGCCTGAGCGGATTAATCGGTGGGCAAACCGGGGGGGCAGGCAACCTGTTGGCGGCGGGCAACCGATTCTGGGCACTGGGGCCGCTGGTCAACTTGCCCATTTTTGACGGCGGCCGACTGAATGCGCAGGCGCGTCAGGCCAAGGCCGAATTTGAAGAGGCCAGCGCGTCGTACCGCAGCACGGTTCTGCACGCTGTGCGGGAAGTTGAAGACAACCTTGCGCAGTTGCGCGACCTGCGCCAGCAGCGGCTGGACGAACAGGCCGCCGCCAATGCGGCGCACAACACCCAGACGCTGGCCACCCGCAGTTATGAAGCGGGAGCGGTGAGTTATCTGGAAGTGGTCACTGCGCAAACCGCCGCGTTGCAGGCGCAACGTCAGGTGCAGGCCCTGCGCACCCGCCAGTTGCAGGCGAGTGTGGCGTTGTTGACGTCATTGGGTGGTGGCTGGCGTGCTCAGTGACCAACGCCACCGGGGCACGCTCAGGGTGCAAAAAAATTATGGCTCAAAGCCTGCGCCTGCGCCGGTTGCCGCTACGCTTAGGAAGCAAAACGGCACCGTGACTGCTTAGTGGGCGGGCTTGTCGACAGGCAACTCAAGGATCCGGGCTTGCAGGTTGTCGAGTTGGGTTATCAAGCGGGTCAACATCGCCTGCGCTTCGTCGCGGCTAGTGAAGGGGCCGAGCAGCACGCGTTGAACACCGTCAATTTCCGAAATATAAGAGCTATAACCATGTTCCAGCAGCCTTGCCGTCAAATCACTGAGCGCTTGAGTCTCGCCCAGTTTGACCTCTACCGCCCAGCGAGCCACCGGTGCTTGAACAGTCGATGTGTCAGAAGCTGCTTTAGCCCGTTGAATTTTATCGTTAGACTCCTGACCGCAAGCCGTCAGGGCCAATATTGCTGTCATCACGATGACTTTACGCACTGCGTTTCCCCTATCTTTTTGAGTGGGTCGATTTTATCACTGGGGCAGCGGCCTTTGCTCTCCTTGAACAAATCCGATACGCCCTTATCTAAGACACATAGGCGAGAGCTTTCCTCGTACAGGGAATTGCCACTCTGGCTATGACGTCTGTAATGAGCGGCGCATTTATATGCAGTTAGCAGTATTCTGTAGCCATGACCGAAGCCGCACCGTCTCAGAGACGTGCCATACAAAGCCATCAAGGAGAAAAAAATGCTGATACTCACCCGCAAAGTTGGTGAAAGCATAAACATCGGTGACGATATTACGATCACTATTTTAGGTGTCAGCGGCCAACAGGTCAGAATTGGCATCAACGCACCCAAAGATGTAGCCGTACACCGTGAAGAAATTTACCAGCGCATCCAGGCTGGCCTTACTGCTTCGGACAAAAACGATCAGCAATAAATCTCCGAGGTATCAGCCCTTGGAGTAAGTGTCAGGGCTGCTCAGCCAGCCCTCCTCTTCCTTTCTATTCCCCTCTGTGCTGTTTTCCCTTCTGCTCCCTGGTGCGACAACCCGAACCGGGTATCGACTTGACGGTTTCAAGGTCTGCGACCACGCTCATTGCTCGCAGCCGCTTCTCAACCGCTGCAGTGCTGCGCAACAAGGTGTTAAAGGTGTCATCACACTTTGAGGCCTACTTCTTCATTCAGCCCGTTGCGGGCTGGAACTGCACAGTCAAGGAATGAAAGACATGTCTGATTTGATCGTAGTGGGATTTGACGATACTGAAAAAGCTGACCGCGCCTTGACCAAAATGGTGTCGTTGAGCAAAGAGCATCTGGTGGAGCTGGAAGATGCGGTCATTGTTGTTCGTAACAATGAAGGCAAGGTGCACATCAAACAGAGCGTGAACCTCACCGCCCTTGGCGCGACCTCCGGTTTGGTCACTGGCGGCCTGTGGGGTGCTCTGGTCGGGCTGCTGTTTCTCAACCCGCTGGCAGGTTTTGCCATCGGCGGCGCGCTCGGTGCGGGCACTGGCGCGCTTTCGGGGTCGTTGAGCGATTACGGCATCGATGACGATTTCATCAAGTCGCTGAGCGAAACCATTCCCAACAACTCTTCGGCCCTGTTCGTGCTGTTGCGTAAGTTCCAGCCCGAGAAAGTGTTGAAGGAACTTGAAGATTCAAACTTCAAGGGCAAAGTGTTGCGCACCTCGCTTTCCCCCGAGCAAGAAGAAAAACTTCAGGCGGCACTCTCTCAAACCAGCCTGACGAAAGCGTAAAAGCCATCCGTTGCCGCTCGTTCGACCGCCTCAAGGGTGGTCGAACGGTTTGAGCCGATCTCAATCGGTAGGGTTATTGTCCGCAAACGATTTGTTGAGCAGCTTTTTAATGGTGTCATCCGGCATGCCCAAAAATTGCTGATCAAATGTTTCGGCATTCTCGGCGCGAACGGACAGTAGCCCCCACGCCTGTTTGCCATCGGGACTAAACACCACATTCAACTGATTGGCTGCACAATCGTGGGGTTTGCACATCTGGCCGACGGTCCAGGTTTTACCGTCCATGACCACTTTTTCAACAGGAGCCGCAGTGCCCTGACCGGTTTTGACCCAATCCGGGTAAGCCAGCATGGCCGCATACGCTTGTTTATAGGGTGCTTGAGTGGTCAGCTCAGGTAGCCGACTTTCGGCAGCCACTCCCGTTGCGACACCCGCCACGACCCACCCCATCAACGCACGCTTTAAAAATCCTGTCATCGAAACGCTCCTTCTCTTTCTCAAAACTAACGGTCTGACAACTGCCACAGGTTTAGCGCAGTTTCAGCTCAAGCGCACGGCCGTGCCGGTGGCGAATACCACCAGCATGCCACCGCGACCTGACGGCATGCTGATTTCAAAATTCAGCCCCACAATTGCATCGGCGCGCAGCACGCCCGCACGCTCTCGGATTTCATCCGTCACTTCTGCCCGCGCTTCTTTCAATGCGCGCTCCAGCGTCTGAGAACGCCCACCGAAAAAATCCCGCATGCCGGTGAAGAAATCCCGCACGACGTTGATACCGTGTACCGACTCTGCACTGACGACCCCCAGGTACTCCGTGATCTGGCGCCCTTCGATGCTGTTGGTTGTGGTGATGATCATTAACCCTTCCTTATGCGAGGTGAGGTCTTGCACCTTCCCTTATTCAGGCACAGGTTACCTCAGACAAAGCAGGCTCGACCGACTTGATCATCAACGTCTGCGGTGCGCTGGTCTTATGAGCAGGCGGTGTTACTGTAGAGGCCAGCCGCGAAACAGCCGGCATCAACAATGAACAGATATCCAGCGCCACGACAATCGGGACTTCTTGTGGCCTAGATACACTCGGCAGGTATGCATGTAAAACTGCGTCAGGCAATTTTTTGACCCGCTCAAGGAAGTTCTCAATGGTCCAAAGACACGTCATCAATGCTTCAGTCAGCCCCAAAGGCAGCCTGGAGACGTTATCGCAACGTGAAGTGCAGCAACTGAGCGAAGTGGGCTCAGGCACCAGTTACACCCTGTTCCGCCAATGTGTGCTGGCCATCCTCAACACCGGCGCCCATGTCGACAATGCCAAAACCATCCTTGAAGCGTACAAAGACTTCGAAGTGCGTATTCATCAGCAAGACCGGGGGGTTCGCCTTGAGCTGCTGAACGCTCCGGCTGATGCCTTTGTGGATGGCGAAATGATCGCCAGCACGCGTGAAATGCTGTTCAGCGCCCTGCGCGACATCGTGTACACCCAAAGCGGACTCGACAGCCCGCGCATGGACCTGAGCACCTCGGCCGGGATTACCGACTACGTGTTCCACCTGCTGCGCAACGCGCGCACTTTACGCCCAGGTGTTGAACCCAAAATCGTGGTGTGCTGGGGCGGTCATTCGATCAACACCGAAGAGTACAAATACACCAAGAAAGTCGGCCATGAATTGGGCCTGCGGCTGCTGGACATCTGCACTGGCTGTGGTCCCGGCGTCATGAAAGGCCCAATGAAAGGGGCCACGATTTCCCACGCCAAGCAACGCTTGTCGGGCGGACGCTATCTGGGGCTGACCGAACCTGGGATCATTGCGGCCGAAGCGCCCAACCCGATCGTCAATGAACTGGTGATCTTGCCTGACATCGAAAAGCGCCTTGAAGCTTTTGTACGCGTAGGCCACGGCATCATCATCTTCCCGGGCGGCGCAGGCACGGCAGAAGAGTTCCTGTATTTGCTCGGGATTTTGATGCATCCCGACAACAGCGATGTGCCGTTTCCGGTCATTCTGACCGGCCCTAAAGAAGCTGAACCCTACCTGCAACAGCTCCACGAGTTTGTGGGCGCGACCCTGGGCGACGCGGCGCAAAAGCACTACCAGATCATCATCGATAACCCGGCCGAAGTGGCGCGCCAGATGACAGCCGGGCTTAAAGAGGTCAAACAGTTCCGTCGCGAACGCAATGACGCGTTCCACTTCAACTGGCTTTTAAAGATTGATGAGGGTTTTCAGCGCCCGTTCGATCCGACCCATGCCAACATGGCCAGCCTGCAATTGCGCAAGGACGTGCCACCCCATGAATTGGCTATCAATTTGCGACAGGCTTTTTCAGGCATTGTGGCCGGTAACGTGAAAGAAAAAGGCATTCATCTGATTGAGCAACATGGTCCTTACGAGATCCATGGCGATGCGGCTGTGATGAAGCCGCTGGACAAATTGCTGCAGGCCTTCGTCGAGCAACACCGCATGAAACTCCCCGGTGGTGCAGCGTATGTGCCCTGCTATCGCGTGGTGAGCTAACCACGCAGCGTCATGGCTGGCCGGGCTACAGGTGCGCACTGGGCGCCCCCATGGCTTGGCTGGCCTTAACGTTTTATTTCAACGGTGTGAACGTTTTAACCTTCTCGATCCACGCAGGGTCCAATCGCGTTTGCTCAGTGTCGATGCCCAACGCTTCAAGCCGCGCCTTGTGCAGGTCGATCTCGCGCACCATCTGGCTCAACGCGCTGGAGTTAGCATCCAGCTGATACATCTGGGTGATGCCCAGGTGATAAAAACGCAACAGCTTGAGCGCGCTGACATCCCCGGCCATGACACCCGCCGTCACGTGATGCATGACATTTGTGACCCGCATCAGGCTGCGCTTGAGTTGCCACCCATACACCGCAGCCGCCATCCAGGGCTGGGACCAGAACACGTAGCGCACCAGACCGACCGTGACGATCAGTGCCACGATCACTCCGGCCAGATTCAACCGGAAGTTATCACCGCCCGGCACGCCTGCCAGCATCACTGCCAAGCCAGAAATCACCAGCGCCAGCAAGGCAAACAGCAAGGCGATGTAAAGCGTGCTGCGCCGGGTTTGTTGACGATAAGCCTCGGGACTCATCGACTTCAGTTCAAACATCACGGTTTAAATACCCCTGCGTGGCTGGAAAAAAACAGGCGCGCATTATGGCATCTAAACCGAGTGAGCTGAGGTTTCACTCCCATTAATAACGCCAGTCAACCAGCAGATGTCTGGCTCATCAGGTTGAGGGCTTGTTCATATAGCGCTACGCGCTGGGCATGGCCGTTAAGTCCTCCATTGATAGCCCGTGTCACACGCTCAAAATCATCGCCATCTGCCAACGCATTGAGGTTACGGGTACTCCAATACCAGCCTGCCGACTCGACTGCCCAGCGCCACTGTTCAAGCAATTGAGGCGTGGTCAATAAACGCTCATCCCCGAACAGGCCCAGGCTGCATTGTTGATAGTTACTCTTGCCCGTCATCTGAATCAGCCCCCTGCCACGGTAACGCCAACCGTCTCCTGACGCTTCATCACCGTTACCCAGACGATTGCTGTACACCCGATTGGCAATGGCCTCGGGTTGGCGATGCAACTTCTGCGCATCACTGTTGGGCACTCGTCGTGAACGCCCCCCCTCCATGACGGTTATGTAGGCGCCAGCCGCATTTTTTTCGGCAAACCGTGAACCCCACGTCGCGGCCAAACCACCCGCACTGTAATTAAGGTTCTCGACCAACACTGTAAAGCCGCCACACTCATGCCCCACTTGGGACAAAAACGCCGCTATCCGGCGCGGGGTAGTGATCTGTCGCTGCTGCGCCACATGCTGTAAGGAAGGCAAGTAATCGTTCATGAACTGTGAACTTTTGGGGAACAACCCCATCATCAACTCTCGTGTCAACATCGTGTGCTCTTACCATTAATAAAAATAAAAGCTAAGCACTCTCTTTGTATGCGCGCACCCGTTCAAGAAGCAAAAAGACACTTCCTACTTACAATTTAACTTTAACCGACATTATTCACCCGACTTCAACCCTTTTAACCCACTGCGGCTCCCCACCCGTAACGGCGTACAACAATGTAAGTATTTCCTTCTGTAAATCCTGCGCATTACTTATAAAACACACACCATACTTAGGCTTAACCACACAGATTAACGACCGAACCATCCTTACAGGAACTCATTGAATGACCAGCCATCCTGGCGACAACATGTATATCAATATGCGATTTATCAATAAAACGGGCTACCGACTGGATTTGCTTTCTGCACACCACACGGCGAGACAGGGCGCTTTCCCTCCGGAGCTATCGGACAACAATCTTGACGTGCGCGTCGACCAAATTCAGTTCGTGACCACACCCAAATTACGGGGTGACATTCTGATTGACTATGATGTTAAAAAATCCATCTTTGAATCTCGCGCTGCTTACACGCTCGACAAGACGATCATTACTTTTGAAAGTAGTTTCTTATATGCCTATGAGAAAAGACTTAATCATCGCGCGCCCAAGGTGACATTCTATTGGACACACCACTGTGCATGTGCCGAGTATCCGGACTTCCCCTGCCGCTCACAACTCACCCACCATAACCCCTCCAGGCCCTACAGCTACACGGTCGACTTTTTTATCGGGTAACGGTCGTTAAAGTCCAAGGGGCATCTTGCGAAGCGGTTTTACCGACTTGAATGAAAAACTTGAATAGATCTCCTTGACCGCAGGTAAAGCTTGCAGAACTTCACGCGCAAACTCACCAAAAGATTCAAGGTCTTTAGCCACCACTTCAAGCAAGAAATCATAACGACCCGAAATGTTATGACAGGCCACGATCTCAGGAATATCCAGTAAGCACTGCTCGAACTTTCTGGCTGTTTCCTGAGAATGCGAAGCCATCATGACACTGACAAAGGCCGTGACGCCGTACCCCAGTTGCTTGGGCGAGATGATCGCCTGATAACCCGTAATCAGGCCCTGTTGTTCAAGGATTTTGACCCGCCGCCAACAAGGCGAGGTGGTCAACGACACCTGCTCCGCGAGTTCAGCCACCGTTAATCGCGCATTGTTTTGCAATGCAGCCAGCAGGGCTTTATCGGTTCTATCCAGAGCGTTGAGCATACTGTGCCTCTTGATCTCGATGTGGAGGGTATTTATTCCAATAGCACTCGATTTAACCCTTGGAATTGGTATTTATCGCTTCGAATTTGAGCATAGCATTGTAGGAAATATCGGAGCGTCCAGCATGAACGACAAAAAAAATGAGTTCGGCTTTTCTACCCGCGCGATCCACCACGGCTACAACGCCCTAGAGAATCAGGGTGCCCTGATTCCTCCCATTTACCTGACGTCCACGTTTGCTTTTCCGACTGCTGAATACGGCGCAGCGTGTTTCGCCGGAGAAGAAGACGGGCATTTTTATACACGCATTTCCAATCCCACCCTCGCGCTGCTCGAAGCACGCATGGCGACACTGGAAAACGGCGAAGCCGGTATTGCCTTCAGTTCTGGCATGGGCGCTATTGCCACGACCTTCTGGACCCTACTGCGCCCGGGGGATGAACTGATCGTAAGCCGCACCCTGTATGGCTGCACCTTTGCCCTGCTGCATCACGGCATCGGGGAGTTCGGCATCAAGGTCAAACATGTCGACATGACCGACATGCAAGCACTTGAAGCCGCCATCTCCCCCGCCACGCGCATGATCTACTTTGAAACCCCAGCCAACCCCAACATGCAACTCGTCGATATTGCAGCTGTTGCGCGCGTTGCCCACGCCCATCCTGACATCACGGTGGTGATCGACAACACCTACTGCACCCCTTACTTGCAGCGACCATTGGAGTCAGGCGCCGATGTGGTCGTGCACTCGGCCACTAAATACCTGAGTGGGCACAGCGATATCACGGCGGGCATTGTTGTCACCTCACAAGCGCTGGCCTCGCGCATTCGCTTGCAGGGCTTGAAGGACCTCACGGGGGCCGTGCTGTCGCCCCACGATGCGTACCTGCTCATGCGCGGGCTCAAGACCCTGGCTTTACGTATGGATCGCCATTGCAGCAGTGCTCAGGTGATTGCCCAGTATTTGGAGAATCACCCGGCCGTGAAGTCCGTGTCTTATCCAGGACTACCCTCTTTCGCACACTTTGAGTTGGCTAAATCCCAAATGCGCCAACCTGGCGGGATGATTGCTTTCGAGCTAAAGGGAGGACTGGAGGCCGGCCGGCATTTCATGAACGCTCTGCAACTGATCAGCCGGGCTGTCAGCCTGGGCGGTGCAGAATCTTTGGCGCAACACCCTGCAAGCATGACCCATTCGGCTTACACGCGGGAGGAGCGTGCTCGACACGACATCAGTGAGGGGCTGGTGCGTTTGGCGATTGGCCTGGAAGACGTGGAAGATCTGCTGGCTGATCTTGAACAAGCCCTCACGCACAGCGCCTGAATACCCTTGCGCAAACAGAAAAGGCCGCTGATTTCGCAGCGGCCTTTAAATGTAAAAGGGATCAACCCGGCGGAATGGTGGCAAGGATGCCGATCCCAATGGTCAACAGCAGAAATCCGCCCAAAAACCAACCCATCTTAGCCATATCAGTTCCTACCGTAAGTGTGTCGAAAACCAGAACGTGAGCATCAACGGACGGCATCCCTGCACCGTTTAAGGTTCGATGCCTGCTTGAGCGATCTGACTGGCTGCAATTTTCTGCCGATTGTGAGCTGCAATACAGGCGCAGTTGATTCATAAAAATACGGATCAGATGATGAGCTGTACTAATCGAGGGCCTTGGGCAATACCAGATGGCCCGGAGCAACGGCACGTTGGTAGTCGGCCACCACCTCTTGCGCAAGGCTGACAACCGCTTCATTGAGTTCAAGGCCAGCCCCGACGCGCCAACTGGCATAGACCGAAAAGCCGGGCCCAGCACACATCGGCAATTCAACCAGACTGCCATTACTCAATTCGCGGCTGACCAGCACCGGCGGCAGGACGCCAATGCCAAACCCGTCAGCCACCAGCTTGATAATGGCCGCCACCGAATTGATGCAACTGATGCGTGGCGCGCTCACGCCTTGCTGATGCAGGTAATTGAGCACGTCCTGATGCGGCCGGGACAGCCGCGAAAAGGTCAGGATCCGCTCTTGGCAAAGCGCTGCAAGCCCTTCATACGGGCGATCAAGCGGGGTTCCACTGGCCACCACCCACCGCAACGGATAGCACGCCAGGTGTCTGTTACGCACACCGTCGGCCCGTAATAAATCTGTCTGGAAAATCAGGTCCAACTGCCCCTTGAGTAACTGCTCATTCAGGTTGAGGGCCGTATCGGCAGTCAGCTCGACTTCAACCTGCGGGTATTCCCGGCTCAGGGCATTAATCAGCTCGCTTAACCAGCTGTGAATCACGGTGTCCATGACCCCAATGCGCAAGCGGCCTGAAAACGTGTCGGCCTGGCCCAGTGACTGGAGCAAGCGCTGCTGGGTCGCCAGCATCTCTTGCGCATAGCTCAGCACGTTGTGCCCCTCACGGGTCAGGCTGACACCCCGCGAGTCACGTTGAAACAACTGCACGCCGAGCTCAGCTTCCAGCACCGAGATACGGCTGGAGATGGCCGCTTGTGTACTGGATAGCTTTTCGGCAGTCAGTCGAAAGCTGCCGAGCCGTGCCACCCACACAAAGGTCAAAAGGAATCGCATATTCATGCAGGGTTGCCCGTCCACACCAAACAAGGCTGCCACTGTAAACCCTTGCAACAATCCCAAGCCACCCCGACCAGGCAAGCCGTTGACCAAACTTTTTTGTTCGGCCGTGACAACTTTTTTTGACTGGACGCAGTGAATAAAGCGCCCAAAGATATCGCTCAATGACGCTCTATCATCGGGCGCCAACAATAAAAAAACACGCTGAGTCCGGCAGCGAATCAATGTTGCGAAAGTGAGCCCGACCGCTTTCGCCTTGCGCGCACCCCAGCCTGCCCTGGCGTTGCGGCATCCAGCCAAGGGATTCACTCCCCATGCAAACCGTCGTCAACCTATGGCCCTTATTGGGCGTATTCGTCATCGTCGTGGGCTTCGTGCTGCGCTTCAATCCTCTACTGGTCGTGAGTTTGGCCGCGATCGTGACCGGCCTTGCAGCCAGCTTCTCCCTGGAGCACATCATCACGTTGATGGGCGAAGGGTTTCTGCAAACCCGCGCCTTGCAACTGATCCTGCTGCTGCCCCTCGCAGTGATCGGTTTGCTGGAGCGCCATGGCTTGCGTTTGCACGCGCAGAACTGGATCGCCAAGTTTCAACGGGCCACGGTCGGTCGCCTGCTGATCATGTACCTGTTCGTGCGGGAGACCACCGCGGCGGTGGGCTTGACCAGCCTGGGTGGCCACCCGCAGATGGTGCGCCCTTTGTTGGCCCCCATGGCCGAGGGCGCGGCTGAAAACAAGTTCGGCAAGTTGCCCGAAGCACTGCGTCATAAGGTGCTGGCCATGTGCGCGGCCACCGACAATGTCGGTTTGTTCTTTGGCGAAGATGTGTTCGTGGCTTTTGGCGCAATCGCCTTGATGCATACCTTTTTACTGGGCTCGGGTCTCGATGTAGAACCTTTACACATCGCATTCTGGGGAATTCCCACGGCTATCTGCGCCTTTATCGTGCATGCCCTGCGCCTGTATCGCTTCGACTTGCAGCTGACGCGCCAACTGACCTCGCCGCAATCGTCCATCACGCCTGGCTCGCGGGAGGCTGCACAATGATCATCTCCATTGAGTACTTCTACTGGCTGGCAGGCGTGTTGTTAATGGTCACCGCCGCTATGATCGCCTGCGACAAGACCCATCCAAAACGCTGGAGCAGCAGCCTGTTCTGGGCACTGTTTGCCATCGTTTTTCTGGTAGGCGACCGCTTGCCGCCGTTCGCTGTAGGCGTAGGCGTACTGGTCATGGCAGTGATCGCAGGTTTGGGCGGCGTAGGCCGCGGAACGCATGCCGAATTACACGTCAAGGCAGCACGCGCCAGCGCCGGGCGACTGGGACACAAGCTGTTCATCCCGGCCCTGTCAATTCCTCTGGTCACGGTTATCGGCTCTATGCTGCTCAAACACACGCAAATTGCTGGCGTGCCGCTGCTGGACCCCAAAAACACCACGTTCGTGTCCTTGGGACTGGGCTGTATTGTGGCCTTGATTCTGGCCTGCCTGCTGACTCGCGATACGCCCCTGCAAAGCCTGCGCGAATCACGCCGTCTGACCGAGGCACTGGGCTGGACCATGGTGCTGCCGCAAATGCTGGCCATGCTCGGCCTGCTGTTTAACGATGCGGGAGTGGGTACAGCCGTGGCGCACGTCGCAACGTCTTACATCAACATGGACTACCGCCTGATCGCGGTGATGGTGTATGTGCTGGGCATGGCGTTGTTTACCGTGATCATGGGCAACGGGTTTGCGGCGTTCCCGGTGATGACCGGTGGCGTGGGTGTTCCGGTGCTGGTGGGCATTTACGATGCCAACCCGGCCGTCATGGCCGCCATTGGCATGTTCTCAGGGTACTGCGGAACACTGATGACGCCGATGGCGGCCAACTTCAATATCGTGCCGGTGGCCCTGTTGGAGATTCCGGACAAATACGCGGTGATCAAAGCGCAAATGCCAACGGCACTGATGATGCTGCTGGTCAATATTGTCCTGCTTTATCTGCTGATGTGAGGTGCCCATGCGTACTGTGTTGCTGACAGGTTTCGAACCGTTCGATCAAGACACGCTCAACCCCTCATGGGAAGCCGTGAAAGCGCTCGATCAACGCCTGATAAAGGAAGACACCCGGATTGTCTCGCGGCAGTTGCCGTGCGTGTTTTCCCAAGCCCCGGCCCGTTTGCGCGAGCTGTTGGAGACCGTGCGGCCAGACATGGTCATTGCCGTAGGACTAGGGCCAGGACGCACCGATATTGCCATCGAGCGCGTGGCAATCAATCTCAACGATGCGCGCATTCCCGACAACCTGGGCGACCAGCCCATCGACACCCCAGTGGTCATGGAAGGCCCGGCAGCCTACTTCAGTACATTGCCGATCAAGGCCATGGTGAGGGCGTTAAGGGCTGAGGGCATTCCGGCGTCAGTGTCCCAGACGGCCGGAACCTTCGTCTGCAATCAGGTGTTCTATTGCCTGCAACACGCCCTGGCAGGTACTGGCATACGCAGCGGATTCATCCACGTGCCGTTTCTCCCGCAGCAGGTAGCGCTGGCGCCTCAGCCAGTGGCTTCCATGACCCTTGAAACACAGGTCCAGGGGTTGCGTGTGGCAATCATTACAGCGCTTGACACCTGGGTAGACATCCTCGATTCAGGGGGGCAGGTGAGCTGACGGCTGCGCAGGCAAGCCCTCGCGCGGTGGCCCATTTCGAAACCGCTTGAAACCTCAATCGAATGCCCCATTAAGCACTTCATAAATCAGACCACTGGCGATCGAAACCAAGATCAAGTCAGCTCCGGCTTGTTGCCATTCATACCCCTCATAGTGGGGCAATTGAGTTAACAACCTGCCGTCCAGCTTTTTCGCAATCCCCGGAGGCAGCGGTTTTCCCCGCGCGAGGTTTTTTTGGATCCCGGGCGGAAGTGACGGGCCAGGCTGCCAGTCATTGCGATGGCCTGCCAGAATCCCTAAAACACTGTCCCTGTCGATATGAGGCGAACGGCCCCACTCCCCCTCCTGTTGGCCCTTGCCTTTATTACCCTGATTCCCTTTAGAGTCCTGATTTTTGTGGCCCTGATCCGCCTTATTACCCTGCCCTTTGCCTCCTTGTGCATGACCTTTATCAGGCCCTTTGCCGTTACCGGGATCGCTGGATACAGGCAACGAAGTCAAAGCCAGGGAGCAACACATGGCCGTAGCCGCCAACACACGTAATGTGAACATGACCGTCCTCTCAAATAAGGGAGCACCTCTGGGTATTGTTGAAAGTAGCTGGTTCCTGGCTCATACGCCGAAGCGTTTCTCGTTCACCCACGCCGCGTCGACTCTCTTCGGTCGAACGCGCCTGACGTTCAGTTGCCGCCGACCGTTCACTCATGAGCGTGTTTGCTATCGCTCGGTGCCTGGAGGCGATCCTCAAGACTATAGTCGCGAACCACGTGGGCAATGCGCAGGTGATAGTCATCGAAAACCTGCCTGCGCCCCGCCAATTGTGCCGCCCGGTGCAGCTCAAGACCGCGCCACCGTGTGATAGCGTCCTCGTCACGCCAAAAGGACAGTGAGAGCACCTTGCCGGGCTCACTCAGGCTTTGAAAACGCTCTACCGAGATAAAGCCATCCAGCTCTGCCAGCACGGGTTTGAGTTCAGCGGCAAGGTCAAGATACCGCTGGTATTGCACCTCATGAGGCCATGCTTCAAAAATAACAGCGATCATTAGCGGGTTTCCTCATCAGGATAAAACGTGGGAATGCGGCCATTGTGGGAGGGCAAATAGCTCCACCGCAGCAGACGGGCAAACGGGACAGGATGACTATGCAGCCAGACC
Source organism: Pseudomonas lundensis (assembly GCF_015377145.2). Taxonomy (NCBI): domain Bacteria; kingdom Pseudomonadati; phylum Pseudomonadota; class Gammaproteobacteria; order Pseudomonadales; family Pseudomonadaceae; genus Pseudomonas; species Pseudomonas lundensis. Next base: position 2,107,437 of record NZ_CP062158.2, on the reverse strand, counting down.
AAAATCGCCTCGCAGGCGATCGTCAATGCAAGTGCCCGACCCGGACATTCATGCCTTGCCGCCCCAAAGCTGAAGGTGCGACGCTGCGTCCGTCTGAGCAAGAAGCTATCGGGGTCCGGATTGACGTCAGGATCCCTGTTGGCTGAAGCGAGCAGCACCAGCACGGTATCCCCCTCTTCCAGCACCCTGCCGCCGACAGTGCAACGCTTAGCCACGAATCGCCGAGTGTTTTGCACGGGCGAGTCGTAGCGCGCTACCTCGGCCACCAAGTCCGCAACAATCATCGGCGTAGGCTGCACGCCTTCAATCAGGTGAGGTTCACGCTGAAGCGCTATGAGGGTATTGCCGATCAAGCCAGCGGTGGCCTCGCAGGTCTGTGACAACAGGCCAATAAGGTTGGCGATCAACGCATCGTGATCTCCCCAGGCAGCGGCTTCGCACCGGCTCAAGATATCGCTCAAGAAGCGGCTTTTTAGCTCGCCACTGCCAAGCAGCGTGGTGAATATTTCGCTTAGCCGGATCGCCCCCCGGTGGGCTGCACCGAGTTGAACTTCGTCACTTAGCGGCGACAGACAGCCAACAAAATCCCGAGTCCGCTTCGCGACTTCCTTTAGCTGGCTAAATGGAACGCCTGTCACGGCAGCCATAACGCAAACCGGTAGCGTAAACATCAACTCATCAAGGTTGTCGACCGGGTAATCGAGGGTCCCGACCACGCGCGCCACGATCTCTGCGATGTTTCTTGTCTCGATAGCGGCCAAGGCAGGCTCGATAGCCCTTCTGGGGCACAGGTGCCCAGCGCCCTCGTTCATACGCATCAAACGCCCGAACATCATACCTGCCGCCCCTTGCGCAATCGCGGCAGGCACCGGCTCACTTATTGGACGTACCCGACAGTCAGGATGTCCCAAAATGGCTTCGACAAATTGGGCATCACTTGCAATCCATAAACGAAGATCTGCATCAAAAAACAGCCCGCTTTGCCGCCTGAGGCCCGCGTAGTAAGGGTAAGGGTCGGCATGGGTGACGGCTTCAAAAGGTGTCATTGCGCGCGTCCTGTTGATTAAGACCGGCTACTATCGAACACCCTTCATGCCGATGATTCGCTCAGGAACGAAATATGGATGCTCATCACACTGACAGCGCGTTATCCCGAGTTGCTGGCGCTATTGCCGAACCTGCGCGCACGAAAATGCTGTGTTCGCTGATGGACGGCCACGCCCGCACCAGTACCGAAATGGCCGTCATCGCGGACGTGAGTGCATCCACTGCGAGCGCGCATTTGGCAAGATTGAAAGAGGACGGGCTGGTCAGGTTGCACACGCAGGGCAGGCATCGTTACTACAGCTTGGCGGATACCCACGTGGCCCACGCTATCGAGGCCCTCATGGTCATCGGCCAGAACGCAGACACACACTATGTTTCCACGACCCCAACCCGATTGCAGTTCGCGCGTACCTGTTATGACCACATGGCAGGAACACTGGCGGTCCATCTGCACGACCATTTCATGGCGGCCGGGTGGTTAACCGCACTGGTCTCTGGGCAGAGCCTCTATCAGCTTACGAACAGCGGCGAAAAAGCAATGATCGGCCTCGGTATCGAGCTCGAAAAAGTAAAGGCCCAACGACGTCGTTTCGCGTGCGCATGCCTGGACTGGAGCATGCGGCGTCCTCACCTTGCCGGGGCCCTCGGAGCAGCGTTTCTTCAGACGCTCTTAAACCGCAAATGGGTGACCCAAGACCTTGATAGTCGGGCACTCGCGTTAACGCCCAAGGGGCAAAAGGAGCTGTCTGGCCGATTCGGGATCAAGCTGGAACACAAAGAAGTGGAACGATCAGTCATACGGAATGTGGCACGACCTGGCGAGCCAGCACTACCGGCTCACGAATAACGAATCTCTTGACCTGGGGATCTATCAAAAAACGGGCAGTGCTTCGCAAACTATTATTCAGTTACCGTGCGAACCAGGAAAAAACTACTTTGACGATTTATCATGTGGACTTGATTTAGGCAGGGAGAGATTTTTAACTTAGTCAAGTTTCGTCCGCCTAACAAGCCAACAAATTCATAGGAGTCAGGCCATGGAAAAGCGTATTTCTGAATATACGGAAGCCGAATTTATCAGTTTCTTGCAGGAAATATTCACTGCTAACAAAAATGCTCCGGATGAGGTGCTCGATCCTATGCTTGACACGCTTGAGCAACTAACAGCCCATCCAGCGGGCTCTGATCTCATTTATTATCCTGAAGAAGGAGCTGATCACTCACCTGAAGGCATCACCCAAACGGTTAAAGAATGGCGTGCAGCCAATGGTTTGCCGGGGTTCGAAGAAGTATCGTCATAAATTATTGAAGTCTCGACTTGATCTCACACATACCGCATGTCTTACCATTCAACTTTCATATTGAACGTTGAACGTTGAACGTTGAACGTTGAACGTTGAACGGAGGAATTACCATCAGTACGCAGTGAAAAATTAGCCTCTCACAAACTGTTCAATCTCATCGGACATGCTAGTTCGGCCTGCCTTCCCTCTTTCAGTACATCATGCAGCACTGCCAATATAATCTCTTTATCAATAACTCCATGCATTCGCGCAACATGCCCTAGGCATATAATCGCCCCCCCTTGGCATTGGAACTCCTGCTTACACCAATCAACCACCGACATTTTTTTCTGAATCCATTCCGGATCATTCATATTGAATGTGGCACACATCAGGTTATCGAGATACCGTTTACTCATCGTCCGAGCCAAGCTTGCACTGTACTTATTTTTATCTGCAACGTTCGCAACTTTAATCTTTTAATACTCCCTGCTACTTTTAATTTTTGGTATTTACAAGCACACGTTAAAATCTCCGTGACAACCATACCAGCACCGCTTACAACCATGAAACACTTGATCGGGTTGGTCAGGCCTTTCTGTTGTGCCCATTCGGAGCGTTGCTCTTTGACTTTTCCCCACGCTTTGTACTGCGCGCTCCAGGCGATTTGGCCGGTGTGGTCGGTCAGTTCTTGTGGCGTGCCGAGTTGGTCGCACTGGTACCACGCCAGTACGTCAATCGGCAGCGCTTGCGGGGTGTGGGTCCACAGCGGGTCTTCATCAATGTCATAACCACCTTCGTAACTCGGTTGGTGGCGCAATGCTTGGGCTACGGGGACGAAAGTGCCGGGTTCGTAGAGGTAGTGGACGGTTTTGCCACTGGCGCCGTCGGCCTGCGCGGGGCTGCTTTCCCAAGCCAGGGTGTCGCCGTCCCAGCCGAACAAGGTGAAGCCGCACCCCAGTTCCCGTTGTTTGCGGGCCTGTTCGTTACGGTTCCACTGCGAGCCGGCTTCGCTTCGGTTTAGGTGGTGGGCGTTGGAGTGTTTGTACAGACGACGGCCCAGCGGGTCGTAGGCGTAGTCGACGCGCAGTTGGCTGTTTTCAAAGCGCACCAGGCGGTCGAACAGGTCCCAGTGCAGGCGGCTTTGCTGGCCGTTGTGCCAGCGGCGAATCTGGTTGCCGCGTTCGTCGTAGTCGTAGTGGCTGCCGGCGTATTCGCGCAGCAGGTTGTCCATCAGGGTGTTGCGCTTGGGGTCGTGGTCCAGTGGGCGTTGGACCTGTTGGTTTTTTTCATCCAGCAGGTTGCTGGCCGGGTCGAAGGCGAAGGTTTCGACGCCCAGGCGGCTGGTGGCGTTGAGCAGTCGGCCGACCGGGTCGTAGCGGTAAGACAGCGGCCCACGGCGGCTGTCGTGGATGTCGGTCAGTTGGCTGGCTGCGTCGTAGGTGTAGGTGCGTTTGAGCAGGGTGGTTTTGTCGTCGCTGCGGCCCAGCAGTTGTTCTTGCAGGCGCCCGGCCGGGTCCCATTGTTGGGTCTGCAGCAGGTAGTTGCCCTGGTGGCGGGCGACTTACACGCTACAAAAAAAATTATTTTCCTGTTCGGATTTCTGCCAATGCCTTTTCTAATATTTTCATGTCAGGTGGATTTTTTTTGGATGCTTTTGAATCCAACCATGCAGATTCTTTGCGTTTAATTAAGGCAATACCTTCATCCGCAAACTCACTTCTAAAATATTGGCGATCTATCAATTTGCCATCAGCGTCAAAAGGTTTAACTTTCAATAGCTCATTATCGGCAAAGAACCTTATAAGAGCTGTAAGCATCCGCCTCACAATAACTTGCGACTCAACATCAGGAACTATATTTCCGTTCTCATCCATTATTTTATAAGCCGCCACTATGGACTCTACAGTCCCCCACACTGAATAATTGTGGTTCATTTCAAGGTATCCTCACGATTTCAGAAACGCCATTCACTGGAATTAAATCTCGAGTTGTTCTATCACGTATAAATACCCCTCCCTCTGTGTGAATATTGATTTCCTTCTCTATTTGTTTCGTTTTATCGGCGGTCGGACTGGTCACCTCAAAGGTCTGCGCCTTACCATCCTCGATAACGACTGTATCAACACGACACCTTTCTTCTGAAATAGGATCCTTAACAGACTTCCCAGATGCGTCACGTAGATAACACTCACATTGGATTGTCGCGTCAGGGTACTTCTCCCTTATCCTTGCATTAAATTCTTGATGGCGACGATCCCCCTCAACTGCGTTTTTGATTCGCGCCAACCCCAGCGGATCAATCCACCCCGTTGGATTCGGCGCATACGCATAAAGGTTCAACCCACCCGCATAGCGGATCGGGTCTTTGCTGACAAATCGTCCGACCCGTGGATCATAGTACCTATACCGATTGTAGTGCAGCCCTGTTTCGTGATCGTGGTATTGCCCCTGAAACCTGATCGGGTTGGTCAGGCCTTGGCGTTGTGCCCATTCCGAGCGTTGTTCTTTGACTTCGCCCCACGCTTTGTACTGTGCGCTCCAGGCGATTTGGCCGGTGTGGTCGGTCAGTTCTTGTGGCGTGCCCAAGTGGTCGCACTGGTACCAGGCCAACACGTCAATCGGCAGCGCTTGCGGGGTGTGGGTCCATAGCGGGTCTTGGTCGATGTCGTAGGCGCCGGTGTAACTCGGTTGGGCCAACAGGCGCATCGGTTGGTGGCGCAGGGCCTGGGCCACGGGGACGAAGGTGCCGGGTTGGTAGAGGTAGTGGACGGTTTTGCCACTCGCGCCGTCGGCCTGCGCGGGGCTGCTTTCCCAGGCGAGGGTCTCGCCGTCCCAGCCGAATAACGTGAAGCCGCACCCCAGTTCGCGCTGTTTGCGCGCCTGTTCGTTGCGGTTCCACTGCGAACCGGCTTCGCTTCGGTTTAGGTGGTGGGCGTTGGAGTGTTTGTACAGACGACGGCCCAGCGGGTCGTAGGCGTAGTCGACGCGCAGTTGGCTGTTTTCAAAGCGCACCAGACGGTCGAACAGGTCCCAGTGCAGTCGGATGTGCTGGCCGTTGTGCCAGCGGCGGATCTGGTTGCCGCGTTCGTCGTAGTCGGAGTGGCTGCCGGCGTATTCGCGCAGCAGGTTGTCCATCAGGGTGTTGCGTTTGGGGTCGTGGTCCAGTGGGCGTTGGACCTGTTGGTTTTTTTCATCCAGCAGGTTGCTGGCCGGGTCGAAAGCGAAGGTTTCGACGCCCAGACGGCTGGTGGCGTTGAGCAGTCGGCCGACCGGGTCGTAGCGGTAGGACAGCGTCCCACGACGGCTGTCGTGGATGTCGGTCAGTTGGCTGGCTGCGTCGTACTGATAGGTGCGTTTGAGCAGGGTGGTTTTGTCGTCGCTGCGGCCTAAAAACTGTTCTTGCAGGCGCCCGGCCGGGTCCCATTGTTGGGTCTGGAGCAGGTGGTTGCCCTGGTGGCGGGCGACTTCGCGGTGCAGGTCGTCTGCGCTCGTAGCAATAGTTTATTGTTTCGGGATAAATCCTGGCGTCTTGTTAGATTCCTTACGAACTCCGCGACCTATAAATAATCGCCAATTTTTGCCGCTGCTAACTGCTTTTTCGGTCCAGTAGTAGTTATCTAAAATCTTGTAAGTGGTACCGTCGCTTGCTATGACTCCTTTCCGAGCGTACTTCTTAAATAATTTATTCAACTCTCGATTGACTATTTTTTCAACACTAGAACTGTCGGCGCTGTAGCGTGTTGCCCCAATAGCATACTCATCCTCCCCTCCGTAAGATACAGTAACGAAGCCCTTTCTTTGCTCACGCCTGAATGTTTCTCTTGTATGCAAAGCGATTACCCCCTCATCCTTTCTTTCACCAAAAAACCAATCACAAAAAGAAAAATCACTTTCGTTAAAGTCCTTTAGATTAAGATTATCTAAGCGCGCGAATTTTTTCTCTATCTTATGCCAAAAATACAAGCAAAACCCTGTATTTGCCATGAGCTCCGAATTAATGCTTACAAACTCTTCAAACATCAAAAAAATGATTTTATCCATTAACTATTTCCTTTGGCAGGTGCAATTATATGGCCGGAATTGCACGTCATCAGGAGCAAATTCTCCCTTGATTTTTGTTCTTAGATCATCAAGTGCCTGTTTCTCTCGAACAATCGGATTTGTTTGGTCTGCACGATTTTTACCGACATTGCCGTAGATGAGTTTTCCCTCTACATCCTCGTAAATTATATCTGGGCGACGACCTCCTTTATTACCTCCTGGCGTGAGGACTAACTGCTCTTTCTTGACCCCGCCCCCAGCAATGACTCTCCCCCCAGAAGCTTCAACCTCTTGGCCCCAAGCTTGAATAACTTGATTATGTGGACCCTCTCCATTGGTTTTAGGGCCTCGCTTAGCAAGCCCCAGCGGATCAATCCACTCCACCGGATTCGGCGCATACGCATACAGGTTCAGCCCGCCCGCATAGCTGATCGGGTCTTTGCTGATAAAGCGTCCGACCTGGGGATCATAGTACCGATGGCGGTTGTAGTGCAGCCCTGTTTCGTGATCGTGGTACTGCCCCTGAAACCTGATCGGGTTGGTCAGGCCTTGGCGTTGTGCCCATTCCGAGCGTTGTTCAGTGACTTCTCCCCAGGCTTTGTACTGAGCGCTCCAGGCGATTTGGCCGGTGTGGTCGGTGAGTTCTTGTGGCGTGCCGAGGTGGTCGCACTGGTACCAGGCCAGCACGTCAATCGGCAGCGCTTGCGGAGTGTGGGTCCACAGCGGGTCTTGGTCGATGTCATAGGCGCCGGTGTAGCTTGGTTGGGCCAGGCGGATCAGTTGTTGATGCAGCGCTTGAGCAAAGAGCGCGAAGCTGCCTGGTTCAAAGATTTAATGCACCGCGTACCCGACGGCGCCTTGGGTCTAGCCGGGCTGTTTCCACAGGCCAAGGTGTCACCGTTCAAGCCATGAAGGGTAAACCGCAGCCCCTTGAAAAGGATTACTGGGCTCAGCCATATAAATTATTTTCGTAAATACGCAGAAACCTTATCTACATTAACGGTCAATGCTTTAAATGACGCCTCTGAATCTCCTGATATTTTAACTGTAAAGTAACTATCTTCCACAAAAAACCCTATCGTTAAATCACACTTATTTCCCGACCCAAACTTAGTCAGAACTACATCACTTAAAGGAAAGGCTGAAAGCTCAACTTGTACAGCATTCAATCCTTCCCACTTCCCAGGCGGGACCAAAGGAAAATCCTTCATGCTAAATCGCAACTTAGCAATTGGGCCATTCCACCCAAAATTTACTTCCTGCAAGTCTACACCATCGAAACTCAAATCTTCGCCATAGAGCTCATTAATAAACTTACTACCACTCAGATAATTTTTAGCCAATTTCATCACTGCTCTCGCTAAAATGGATAATGTGCCGCTGTAACGGGTACCGATCCGGTTCGTGTATTCTCTGCTGGCCTCACATTTAAATGAGATTTCTGATCGCCAATACCACCTTCGCCAAATTTATGTCCTGCACTATGTTCTTGAATCACTACCTAACTTTCGTCTTCCCGGGTGAAAGTATATTCTCTTGTTTCCACACGCTTCCCATCGCATATTAATGGACAGCCTCCTCGTGTAGTCATTGGTACTTTAACAATACTATCTGATTGCTGAGATACAGAAACTCCTCCATCACGCTTTGCTCGCTTAAACGCGCCTTGTCGACCTGAAAGCACAAACGGGTCTACTCAGACCACCGGTTTCGGCGCATACGCATAAAGGTTCAACCCACCCGCATAGCTGATGGGGTCTTAGCTGATAAACCGTTCGCCCCGTGGATCATAGTGCCTATACCGATTATAGTGCAGCCATATTTCGTGATAATGCATGGCTATTTTATAATCGTTGCAGCATCTTATATGAGTCAAATGACTATGTAAGTGATGCAAGCGGACTTAAAAACTCCACAAGCCACAAAATCATATCTGCACATCTATATGCTAGATATTGACGCGAACATTTTTAATCTCTCCTTCAACTCATAAATAGACGCCTCTATCATAGAGCAATACTGAGAAATACTGAGTTCCTCAGTAAAGCATGTAGTGCTTGCCCAAGGTTTTATGACAATAAAACTTTGCTTATGCACATCAACGAATACCGCCTCATCACCATCAAAAGCCTCAACACCTAACGGCAAGCAAGAATTTCTTATATCTTCTCGAATAGCATTAGACAGGACGTTTTCCAAATTATCCATGGCGCACTCTATTGGCTCAAAATCATTCATTCTGACCACTAAATCCTCTAACGCCAACAAAAGACTCTTTGCAAGCATAAGCTGCTCGTAATCTCCAACATTTACTGAACCAAAAACAAATTCACAGCGCGAAAAAACGTATTGCCTGTCAGTTGAGAGCTCTACCTCCAATTTAATTATTGGTTCTTTCATTTCCCTGCCCCCTTACATTTACAAGTAATCGTCCTTGCTGCAAACCGTTTAGCAACTTCAGGTGGCACTGGAATCCCGCAATTCTGTATAGAGTCTCCATTCCAATGCACTTTTCCATCATTGCTATAGCCAAAACGATGAACTACGCCATGTTCATCTCGCGTATACCAATGCTTACCCTCTGCATCAGGTATCGCTTTTTTTGTACAAGTCATCTGCATTTTTGGGAAAAATTGAAGTTTTTGTTCCTCCGCCTCTAAAGGTTCCAGATGAAGGATCATGGTGCCCTGGATTTTCATATTTTGGTTTTGGGCCGTGGTATCGACCCTCTTTAGGGAGCTTGGCTAACCCATTTGTATCAACCCACCCCACCGGATTCGGCGCATACGCATAAAGATTCAGCCCACCCGCATAACTAATCGGATCCTTACTGACAAACCGTCCGACCCGTGGATCATAGTGCCTATACCGATTGTAGTGCAGCCCTGTTTCGTGATCGTGGTATTGCCCCTGAAACCTGATCGGGTTGGTCAGGCCTTGGCGTTGTGCCCAGTCCGAGCGTTGTTCTTTGACTTCTCCCCACGCGCTGTACTGCGCGCTCCAACGGGCCGTGCAAAATCACCGAGATGCCATCCCCACGAATTCTTTAATGGAAGTTAGTTTTTAAAGAACAATTCTTCACTTCAACTATTTGCGACCTTTTAATCAGGCCGCTGGCAATCAATGCGGTAATACAAATAGTCTCCGTCTCACGTAATTCGACCGAGTATCCATCGATAGATGGAAACCCCTTGCACAATGCACTACTGACGTCTTGACCCACCCATGTAATCTGCCTCCCCTAAAGATTGGCCCGGGAAAAGTTTAAGAACCACGCTGCCATCGATGATTGGGGCTTCAAGGCTGACGATGTACTCCATTAGTCGCATGATTTAATTTCGTATACTAAGTCACTACATTAGTGTAATTCACTGACTAATGAGGCGATTGACAATGATTCAGTGATTCTTGAATGGTCAATTGCTTTATGTTGTAAGCATGCATCTTCGTAAGCAATTTTCTCGCCATCCGAAATGGATGAAAGATAGTTATCGACCTCTAAAAAATCACAGCCCGCAGGAATATCAACAGAAAAAAGCGAGATTCCTTCTGTTTCTGAGCATATGCATCCTAGTATTTCAAGTTGTTTTATTATCTGTTTCTTAATGACGCCGTTTTCAGCAAAAACTCTGAGCGTGGAATGGCCTCCTTGGCGAACTATTTTTATGGCTACTTTGGCTCCATTTTTTTCAGTGGTCAAAATGCAGTCACCCTTACTGACACCGTAAATATAATAGGGTGCGTTGTCAATTTCGTATACACATGGTTCTTTTGATATGCCCCACAGTGATTCTGCTGAGACTGGTGGATAGTTGTCTTCATCTTGCTTTAGTTCGAAGATAATTTTTTGATAATGATTAGACATAATCTAACTTCTCATAGAAGTGGATAAAGTAGCCTATTTAAAAGCTTGTAGTTTGGTTTCAAAGAGTCGGACAAATCTCTGTTGCATCTACGACATAGAATTTGGGTGTTTTTTTTCATTATTATCGCCGCCTAAAGAGGCTGGGTGAATATGATCAAATTGCCGCTCGCTTAATGGAGGAGTTATACCCCGTTGACTTTTTTTGCCAGGTACCACGGAGGTGAGACATTTTTCACAAGTTTCAACTCCGAATACCTCTTGATTTTCCATGGCAACTTTTGTTTTGACTGATTTAGGAATTCTCGCCAACCCCAGCGGATCAACCCACCCCACCGGATTCGGCGCATACGCATAAAGATTCAGCCCACCCGCATAACTAATCGGATCCTTACTGACAAATCGTCCGACCCGTGGATCATAGTACCTATACCGATTGTAGTGCAGCCCTGTTTCGTGATCGTGGTATTGCCCCTGAAACCTGATCGGGTTGGTCAGGCCTTGGCGTTGTGCCCAGTCCGAGCGTTGTTCTTTGACTTCTCCCCACGCTTTGTACTGCGCGCTCCAGGCGATTTGGCCGGTGTGGTAGGTGAGTTCTTGTGGCGTGCCGAGGTGGTCGCACTGGTACCACGCCAGTACGTCAATCGGTAGCGCTTGCGGGGTGTGGGTCCACAGCGGGTCTTGGTCGATGTCGTAGGCACCGGTGTAACTCGGTTGGGCCAACAGGCGCATCGGTTGGTGGCGCATTGTCTGGGCAGGGCTACTTTCCCAGGCGAGGGTGTTGCCGTAGAGGGTCATAACTCAACGCTATTAACTTACGAAAAACTTTATGACTCTATCTCGAATTCATCGTCTCTAATTTTAAGTGCAATTTCCAAAGGCCCCAAATAAAAAAAACCCCATTCTACATCATCAAACTCACCTACGGACTTCAGTACAAAACCATTAGAACTCGCCACACGACAAATAAAGCTCAAATCACTTACAACCTCCCCAGACCACCCTCCTTTTAATAATCTATCAACATCACACCCTTTTGGAAAACATGCAAAATATGAACAGCGCTCATTCAAAATAATATTTATCACAGAGCTTGCTGAAGACAAAGTCAAAGCAGCTGCTCCGTAAAACTTTATACCACTTCCCCCCTCAACCACAAACTCTTTAAAGTCATTACCACACAACACCTCTAACCCTCTCAGCTTCAGCGCACCCCACAACCTCCTATAACGAGTTATACGAGTATCAGGCTGCCAAGCACTGGTACCTACCAATAACCAAACATCATAATCGGGCAATCTTTCTTGAAGCATCTTGTAGAGCCCCTTAAAAACTTGCAAGAGGGCGCTCTCCTCACGCACTTTTACCAACCAACTTATTACGGTTAGCTTACATTCACCTTCCTCGACCGACCGACCCAGATGGATTACATCATTATCTGAAAAAGCGTCTTTAGCAATTGTCACTGCAACCTTAGTAGTCATAGTGGAAACCTGATTCATCATTAAAGTGAGCACCTCTATTCTGTGGGTTTCCTGTGCCAAAATCGTGTCCGCCTGAATCATCTCTAACTCTTACTTTTTTAATCCCCCCGCCTGGCGCAGCGACTTCAAATTCATAAATTTTTCCTGGCTGTCGATTTCCACGTTTATCCACGTTATGAATTACCCTACTTGGCTGCTGACTTGTCGGAATTCCTGACTGGCGCTTAGCTTCATTAAACGCTCCCCGACGACCAGCCCCTTCAGGCGTCATATTCTTAGGAGCTGAATTTTTTACTTCACTATCACAAATACAACGCGCCAACCCCAGCGGATCAACCCACCCCATTGGATTCGGCGCATACGCATACAGGTTCAACCCACCCGCATAGCTGATCGGGTCTTTGCTGACAAATCGTCCGACTCGTGGATCATAGTACCTATACCGATTGTAGTGCAGCCCTGTTTCATGATCGTGGTATTGCCCCTGAAACCTGATCGGGTTGGTCAAGCCTTTCTGCCGCGCCCATTCCGAGCGTTGTTCTTTGACTTCTCCCCACGCTTTGTACTGCGCGCTCCAGGCGATTTGGCCGGTGGGGTCGGTCAGTTCTTGTGGCGTGCCGAGGTGGTCGCACTGGTACCAGGCCAACACGTCAATCGGCAGCGCTTGCGGGGTGTGGGTCCATAGCGGGTCCTGGTCGATGTCGTAGGCGCCGGTGTAACTCGGTTGGGCCAGTAGGCGCATCGGCTGGTGGCGCAGGGCCTGGGCCACGGGGACGAAGGTGCCGGGTTCGTAGAGGTAATGGACGGTTTTGCCGCTCGCGCCGTCGGCCTGCGCGGGGCTGCTTTCCCAGGCGAGGGTGTCGCCGTCCCAGCCGAATAACGTGAAGCCGCACCCCAGTTCCCGCTGTTTGCGGGCCTGTTCGTTACGGTTCCACTGCGAGCCGGCTTCGGTTCGGTTTAGGTGGTGGGCGTTGGAGTGTTTGTACAGACGACGGCCCAGCGGGTCGTAGGCGTAGTCGACGCGCAGTTGGCTGTTTTCAAAGCGCACCAGGCGGTCGAACAGGTCCCAGTGCAGGCGGCTTTGCTGGCCGTTGTGCCAGCGGCGGATCTGGTTGCCGCGTTCGTCGTAGTCGTAGTGGCTGCCGGCGTATTCGCGCAGCAGGTTGTCCATCAGGGTGTTGCGTTTGGGGTCGTGGTCCAGTGGGCGTTGGGCCTGTTGGTTTTTTTCATCCAGCAGGTTGCTGGCCGGGTCGAAAGCGAAGGTTTCGACGCCCAGACGGCTGGTGGCGTTGAGCAGTCGGCCGACCGGGTCGTAGCGGTAGGACAGCGTCCCACGACGGCTGTCGTGGATGTCGGTCAGTTGGCTGGCTGCGTCGTACTGATAGGTGCGTTTGAGCAGGGTGGTTTTGTCGTCGCTGCGGCCTAAAAACTGTTCTTGCAGGCGCCCGGCCGGGTCCCATTGTTGGGTCTGGAGCAGGTGGTTGCCCTGGTGGCGGGCGACTTCGCGGTGCAGGTCGTCTGCGCTCGTAGCAATAGTTTATTGTTTCGGGATAAATCCTGGCGTCTTGTTAGATTCCTTACGAACTCCGCGACCTATAAATAATCGCCAATTTTTGCCGCTGCTAACTGCTTTTTCGGTCCAGTAGTAGTTATCTAAAATCTTGTAAGTGGTACCGTCGCTTGCTATGACTCCTTTCCGAGCGTACTTCTTAAATAATTTATTCAACTCTCGATTGACTATTTTTTCAACACTAGAACTGTCGGCGCTGTAGCGTGTTGCCCCAATAGCATACTCATCCTCCCCTCCGTAAGATACAGTAACGAAGCCCTTTCTTTGCTCACGCCTGAATGTTTCTCTTGTATGCAAAGCGATTACCCCCTCATCCTTTCTTTCACCAAAAAACCAATCACAAAAAGAAAAATCACTTTCGTTAAAGTCCTTTAGATTAAGATTATCTAAGCGCGCGAATTTTTTCTCTATCTTATGCCAAAAATACAAGCAAAACCCTGTATTTGCCATGAGCTCCGAATTAATGCTTACAAACTCTTCAAACATCAAAAAAATGATTTTATCCATTAACTATTTCCTTTGGCAGGTGCAATTATATGGCCGGAATTGCACGTCATCAGGAGCAAATTCTCCCTTGATTTTTGTTCTTAGATCATCAAGTGCCTGTTTCTCTCGAACAATCGGATTTGTTTGGTCTGCACGATTTTTACCGACATTGCCGTAGATGAGTTTTCCCTCTACATCCTCGTAAATTATATCTGGGCGACGACCTCCTTTATTACCTCCTGGCGTGAGGACTAACTGCTCTTTCTTGACCCCGCCCCCAGCAATGACTCTCCCCCCAGAAGCTTCAACCTCTTGGCCCCAAGCTTGAATAACTTGATTATGTGGACCCTCTCCATTGGTTTTAGGGCCTCGCTTAGCAAGCCCCAGCGGATCAATCCACTCCACCGGATTCGGCGCATACGCATACAGGTTCAGCCCGCCCGCATAGCTGATCGGGTCTTTGCTGATAAAGCGTCCGACCTGGGGATCATAGTACCGATGGCGGTTGTAGTGCAGCCCTGTTTCGTGATCGTGGTACTGCCCCTGAAACCTGATCGGGTTGGTCAGGCCTTGGCGTTGTGCCCATTCCGAGCGTTGTTCAGTGACTTCTCCCCAGGCTTTGTACTGAGCGCTCCAGGCGATTTGGCCGGTGTGGTCGGTGAGTTCTTGTGGCGTGCCGAGGTGGTCGCACTGGTACCAGGCCAGCACGTCAATCGGCAGCGCTTGCGGAGTGTGGGTCCACAGCGGGTCTTGGTCGATGTCATAGGCGCCGGTGTAGCTTGGTTGGGCCAGGCGGATCAGTTGTTGATGCAGCGCTTGAGCAAAGAGCGCGAAGCTGCCTGGTTCAAAGATTTAATGCACCGCGTACCCGACGGCGCCTTGGGTCTAGCCGGGCTGTTTCCACAGGCCAAGGTGTCACCGTTCAAGCCATGAAGGGTAAACCGCAGCCCCTTGAAAAGGATTACTGGGCTCAGCCATATAAATTATTTTCGTAAATACGCAGAAACCTTATCTACATTAACGGTCAATGCTTTAAATGACGCCTCTGAATCTCCTGATATTTTAACTGTAAAGTAACTATCTTCCACAAAAAACCCTATCGTTAAATCACACTTATTTCCCGACCCAAACTTAGTCAGAACTACATCACTTAAAGGAAAGGCTGAAAGCTCAACTTGTACAGCATTCAATCCTTCCCACTTCCCAGGCGGGACCAAAGGAAAATCCTTCATGCTAAATCGCAACTTAGCAATTGGGCCATTCCACCCAAAATTTACTTCCTGCAAGTCTACACCATCGAAACTCAAATCTTCGCCATAGAGCTCATTAATAAACTTACTACCACTCAGATAATTTTTAGCCAATTTCATCACTGCTCTCGCTAAAATGGATAATGTGCCGCTGTAACGGGTACCGATCCGGTTCGTGTATTCTCTGCTGGCCTCACATTTAAATGAGATTTCTGATCGCCAATACCACCTTCGCCAAATTTATGTCCTGCACTATGTTCTTGAATCACTACCTAACTTTCGTCTTCCCGGGTGAAAGTATATTCTCTTGTTTCCACACGCTTCCCATCGCATATTAATGGACAGCCTCCTCGTGTAGTCATTGGTACTTTAACAATACTATCTGATTGCTGAGATACAGAAACTCCTCCATCACGCTTTGCTCGCTTAAACGCGCCTTGTCGACCTGAAAGCACAAACGGGTCTACTCAGACCACCGGTTTCGGCGCATACGCATAAAGGTTCAACCCACCCGCATAGCTGATGGGGTCTTAGCTGATAAACCGTTCGCCCCGTGGATCATAGTGCCTATACCGATTATAGTGCAGCCATATTTCGTGATAATGCATGGCTATTTTATAATCGTTGCAGCATCTTATATGAGTCAAATGACTATGTAAGTGATGCAAGCGGACTTAAAAACTCCACAAGCCACAAAATCATATCTGCACATCTATATGCTAGATATTGACGCGAACATTTTTAATCTCTCCTTCAACTCATAAATAGACGCCTCTATCATAGAGCAATACTGAGAAATACTGAGTTCCTCAGTAAAGCATGTAGTGCTTGCCCAAGGTTTTATGACAATAAAACTTTGCTTATGCACATCAACGAATACCGCCTCATCACCATCAAAAGCCTCAACACCTAACGGCAAGCAAGAATTTCTTATATCTTCTCGAATAGCATTAGACAGGACGTTTTCCAAATTATCCATGGCGCACTCTATTGGCTCAAAATCATTCATTCTGACCACTAAATCCTCTAACGCCAACAAAAGACTCTTTGCAAGCATAAGCTGCTCGTAATCTCCAACATTTACTGAACCAAAAACAAATTCACAGCGCGAAAAAACGTATTGCCTGTCAGTTGAGAGCTCTACCTCCAATTTAATTATTGGTTCTTTCATTTCCCTGCCCCCTTACATTTACAAGTAATCGTCCTTGCTGCAAACCGTTTAGCAACTTCAGGTGGCACTGGAATCCCGCAATTCTGTATAGAGTCTCCATTCCAATGCACTTTTCCATCATTGCTATAGCCAAAACGATGAACTACGCCATGTTCATCTCGCGTATACCAATGCTTACCCTCTGCATCAGGTATCGCTTTTTTTGTACAAGTCATCTGCATTTTTGGGAAAAATTGAAGTTTTTGTTCCTCCGCCTCTAAAGGTTCCAGATGAAGGATCATGGTGCCCTGGATTTTCATATTTTGGTTTTGGGCCGTGGTATCGACCCTCTTTAGGGAGCTTGGCTAACCCATTTGTATCAACCCACCCCACCGGATTCGGCGCATACGCATAAAGATTCAGCCCACCCGCATAACTAATCGGATCCTTACTGACAAACCGTCCGACCCGTGGATCATAGTGCCTATACCGATTGTAGTGCAGCCCTGTTTCGTGATCGTGGTATTGCCCCTGAAACCTGATCGGGTTGGTCAGGCCTTGGCGTTGTGCCCAGTCCGAGCGTTGTTCTTTGACTTCTCCCCACGCGCTGTACTGCGCGCTCCAACGGGCCGTGCAAAATCACCGAGATGCCATCCCCACGAATTCTTTAATGGAAGTTAGTTTTTAAAGAACAATTCTTCACTTCAACTATTTGCGACCTTTTAATCAGGCCGCTGGCAATCAATGCGGTAATACAAATAGTCTCCGTCTCACGTAATTCGACCGAGTATCCATCGATAGATGGAAACCCCTTGCACAATGCACTACTGACGTCTTGACCCACCCATGTAATCTGCCTCCCCTAAAGATTGGCCCGGGAAAAGTTTAAGAACCACGCTGCCATCGATGATTGGGGCTTCAAGGCTGACGATGTACTCCATTAGTCGCATGATTTAATTTCGTATACTAAGTCACTACATTAGTGTAATTCACTGACTAATGAGGCGATTGACAATGATTCAGTGATTCTTGAATGGTCAATTGCTTTATGTTGTAAGCATGCATCTTCGTAAGCAATTTTCTCGCCATCCGAAATGGATGAAAGATAGTTATCGACCTCTAAAAAATCACAGCCCGCAGGAATATCAACAGAAAAAAGCGAGATTCCTTCTGTTTCTGAGCATATGCATCCTAGTATTTCAAGTTGTTTTATTATCTGTTTCTTAATGACGCCGTTTTCAGCAAAAACTCTGAGCGTGGAATGGCCTCCTTGGCGAACTATTTTTATGGCTACTTTGGCTCCATTTTTTTCAGTGGTCAAAATGCAGTCACCCTTACTGACACCGTAAATATAATAGGGTGCGTTGTCAATTTCGTATACACATGGTTCTTTTGATATGCCCCACAGTGATTCTGCTGAGACTGGTGGATAGTTGTCTTCATCTTGCTTTAGTTCGAAGATAATTTTTTGATAATGATTAGACATAATCTAACTTCTCATAGAAGTGGATAAAGTAGCCTATTTAAAAGCTTGTAGTTTGGTTTCAAAGAGTCGGACAAATCTCTGTTGCATCTACGACATAGAATTTGGGTGTTTTTTTTCATTATTATCGCCGCCTAAAGAGGCTGGGTGAATATGATCAAATTGCCGCTCGCTTAATGGAGGAGTTATACCCCGTTGACTTTTTTTGCCAGGTACCACGGAGGTGAGACATTTTTCACAAGTTTCAACTCCGAATACCTCTTGATTTTCCATGGCAACTTTTGTTTTGACTGATTTAGGAATTCTCGCCAACCCCAGCGGATCAACCCACCCCACCGGATTCGGCGCATACGCATAAAGATTCAGCCCACCCGCATAACTAATCGGATCCTTACTGACAAATCGTCCGACCCGTGGATCATAGTACCTATACCGATTGTAGTGCAGCCCTGTTTCGTGATCGTGGTATTGCCCCTGAAACCTGATCGGGTTGGTCAGGCCTTGGCGTTGTGCCCAGTCCGAGCGTTGTTCTTTGACTTCTCCCCACGCTTTGTACTGCGCGCTCCAGGCGATTTGGCCGGTGTGGTAGGTGAGTTCTTGTGGCGTGCCGAGGTGGTCGCACTGGTACCACGCCAGTACGTCAATCGGTAGCGCTTGCGGGGTGTGGGTCCACAGCGGGTCTTGGTCGATGTCGTAGGCACCGGTGTAACTCGGTTGGGCCAACAGGCGCATCGGTTGGTGGCGCATTGTCTGGGCAGGGCTACTTTCCCAGGCGAGGGTGTTGCCGTAGAGGGTCATAACTCAACGCTATTAACTTACGAAAAACTTTATGACTCTATCTCGAATTCATCGTCTCTAATTTTAAGTGCAATTTCCAAAGGCCCCAAATAAAAAAAACCCCATTCTACATCATCAAACTCACCTACGGACTTCAGTACAAAACCATTAGAACTCGCCACACGACAAATAAAGCTCAAATCACTTACAACCTCCCCAGACCACCCTCCTTTTAATAATCTATCAACATCACACCCTTTTGGAAAACATGCAAAATATGAACAGCGCTCATTCAAAATAATATTTATCACAGAGCTTGCTGAAGACAAAGTCAAAGCAGCTGCTCCGTAAAACTTTATACCACTTCCCCCCTCAACCACAAACTCTTTAAAGTCATTACCACACAACACCTCTAACCCTCTCAGCTTCAGCGCACCCCACAACCTCCTATAACGAGTTATACGAGTATCAGGCTGCCAAGCACTGGTACCTACCAATAACCAAACATCATAATCGGGCAATCTTTCTTGAAGCATCTTGTAGAGCCCCTTAAAAACTTGCAAGAGGGCGCTCTCCTCACGCACTTTTACCAACCAACTTATTACGGTTAGCTTACATTCACCTTCCTCGACCGACCGACCCAGATGGATTACATCATTATCTGAAAAAGCGTCTTTAGCAATTGTCACTGCAACCTTAGTAGTCATAGTGGAAACCTGATTCATCATTAAAGTGAGCACCTCTATTCTGTGGGTTTCCTGTGCCAAAATCGTGTCCGCCTGAATCATCTCTAACTCTTACTTTTTTAATCCCCCCGCCTGGCGCAGCGACTTCAAATTCATAAATTTTTCCTGGCTGTCGATTTCCACGTTTATCCACGTTATGAATTACCCTACTTGGCTGCTGACTTGTCGGAATTCCTGACTGGCGCTTAGCTTCATTAAACGCTCCCCGACGACCAGCCCCTTCAGGCGTCATATTCTTAGGAGCTGAATTTTTTACTTCACTATCACAAATACAACGCGCCAACCCCAGCGGATCAACCCACCCCATTGGATTCGGCGCATACGCATACAGGTTCAACCCACCCGCATAGCTGATCGGGTCTTTGCTGACAAATCGTCCGACTCGTGGATCATAGTACCTATACCGATTGTAGTGCAGCCCTGTTTCATGATCGTGGTATTGCCCCTGAAACCTGATCGGGTTGGTCAAGCCTTTCTGCCGCGCCCATTCCGAGCGTTGTTCTTTGACTTCTCCCCACGCTTTGTACTGCGCGCTCCAGGCGATTTGGCCGGTGGGGTCGGTCAGTTCTTGTGGCGTGCCGAGGTGGTCGCACTGGTACCAGGCCAACACGTCAATCGGCAGCGCTTGCGGGGTGTGGGTCCATAGCGGGTCCTGGTCGATGTCGTAGGCGCCGGTGTAACTCGGTTGGGCCAGTAGGCGCATCGGCTGGTGGCGCAGGGCCTGGGCCACGGGGACGAAGGTGCCGGGTTCGTAGAGGTAATGGACGGTTTTGCCGCTCGCGCCGTCGGCCTGCGCGGGGCTGCTTTCCCAGGCGAGGGTGTCGCCGTCCCAGCCGAATAACGTGAAGCCGCACCCCAGTTCCCGCTGTTTGCGGGCCTGTTCGTTACGGTTCCACTGCGAGCCGGCTTCGGTTCGGTTTAGGTGGTGGGCGTTGGAGTGTTTGTACAGACGACGGCCCAGCGGGTCGTAGGCGTAGTCGACGCGCAGTTGGCTGTTTTCAAAGCGCACCAGGCGGTCGAACAGGTCCCAGTGCAGGCGGCTTTGCTGGCCGTTGTGCCAGCGGCGGATCTGGTTGCCGCGTTCGTCGTAGTCGTAGTGGCTGCCGGCGTATTCGCGCAGCAGGTTGTCCATCAGGGTGTTGCGTTTGGGGTCGTGGTCCAGTGGGCGTTGGGCCTGTTGGTTTTTTTCATCCAGCAGGTTGCTGGCCGGGTCGAAGGCGAAGGTTTCGACGCCCAGGCGGCTGGTGGCGTTGAGCAGTCGGCCGACCGGGTCGTAGCGGTAGGACAGCGGCCCACGGCGGCTGTCGTGGATGTCGGTCAGTTGGCTGGCTGCGTCGTACTGATAGGCGCGCTTGAGCAGGGTAGTTTTGTCGTCGCTGCGGCCTAAAAGCTGTTCTTGCAGGCGCCCGGCCGGGTCCCATTGTTGGGTCTGCAGCAGATGGTTACCTTGGTGGCGGGCGACTTCTCGGTGCAGGTCGTCGCGTTCGTAGCCGATCAGTTCGTGTTCGTCGAGGCGCAGGCCCAGCAGATGGCCGCTGCCGTAGGTCAGCCAGCTGACTGTGTGGCCGTCCGGGCGGGTGGTGGCGATGCGTTGGTTGAGCACGTCGTATTCGTGCTGCCACACGGCGACCACCGGGGTTTGCAGGCTCAGGTAGTGCTGGTGTTCGCGCAGCAGGTTGCCCGCCGGGTCGTGGAACCATTGCAGGCGGCTGTCGGCGTTGCTGGCCATGACCAAATTGCCGTTGCCGTCGTAGGCGAAGGTTTCGGTTTGGGTGGTGCCGCCCAGGCGTGCGGTGCGCTCGATGAGGCGGCCGGTGGGGTCGAACTCGACCTGGGTGGTGCGCTGGCCGTCGACGGTGCTGGCCAGGCGCCCGGTTGATTCGTCGTACGCGTACAGGGTGCTGCGTCCGTCAAAACCGGTCTCTTTGAGCAGGCGGCCGACCGGGTCGTAATGAAAAGTCGCCTGTTGCCGGTTTTCGTTTTCCAGCGCGAGCAGTTGCCCGAGGCGGTCCCAGCGGTAGCGCAGGGTCTGTTCGGCGGCGTCGATACGTTCGTCGATCAAACCGGCGGCGGTGTAGCGCCAGGTGGTGCAGCGGTTGAGGCCATCGGTGTGGGCCAGCAGTCGGCCTTCGGCGTCGCGGCTGAAGCGCTCTTCGGTGTTATCGGGGTGCTTGATATGGATCAGTTGCCCGGACTTGTATTCGTACTCGGTTTTGTTGCCCGCGGCATCGGTGAAGCAGACCATCTGGCCGAGGTCGTTGTACTCCCAAACGCTGGTTTTGCCGGAGCAGTCGGTGTACTCGATAAGTTGCCCGGCATCGTTGTAAGCGAGGGCTTTTTCGTTGCCGTTGGCGTCTTTGATGGCGCTCGGCAAGCCCGCTGCGGTGTAGGCGTATTCGGTGGTGTTGCCCAACGGGTCGACGGCTTCGATCAGGTTGCCCTGATCGTCGTAATCACGCAGCCACAGGCCACCTTCGGCGTCGCTGATTTTGATCAGTTGGTCGTGATCGTCGTAGGCGTAGTGCATGACGCTGTGGTCGGCGCGGGTATGTTCGAGCAGGTTGCTGCGATCGTCGTAGGCGTAGCGGTCGGTGCTGCCGTCGGGATGCACGTGGCGCACGATGTTTTTCGCGTCGTCACGGAACAGCCATTCCGAGCGCCCGTCGGCATGGCGGATGCGGTAGGTGTAGCCGAGGATGTCGTAGTAGTGCCAGGTCTCGTGGCCGTGGGCATCGGTGACGTAGGTCAGGCGGATGTTTTCGTCCCACTCCAGGCGCGTGTCGAAACTGCCGTCGTCGGCCCATTCACGGACTGCTTTGGCGTCGGGGCCGGTGCCTTGCCATTGCAGGTTCATGCCGCGATTCGTGCGGTCGGTGTAGCGGGTGATCAGGTGGTGCTGGTATTCGTACGTCCAGGCTGCGCCGTTTTCGTCCTGGGCGTTGATCAGGTCGCCGTGGGCATCGTAGTAATAAGCCGCCAGTTGGCGCACCGGCACGCTGTCGCGGATTTCCCACAGGCCTGTGAGGCGCCCGTGTTCGTCCATCATCGTACCCAGATGTAAATGGACGTTGTCGAGGTCGCCCTGGTAGGTGATGAGGTCGGACAACACCGGCTGGTCAGCGTGGCGGTATTCGTGGTGCAGCATGACGCCTGCGCCGTTGCGCAGTTCGATTTGCGCGAGCAGGAAGCAATCGCCGTGACGAACGTAGGTTTCCCTGCGTTCGAAGCCTCGGCAGAGGAGTAAGGAGTTTTCAGTGACGCGGACCAGCGTCAGGTTTTCAATGGCGTCGTAGTGCGCCTGGCCGACGGGTTTGAGTGCGTATTTATGCTCACGGCCGTCAGAATCGTGGAACACCAGCCCCTTGTCGTGCAGGTCAAAGCGGGTGGTGAATTCGGTGATCCAGCGCGCGCCCAGGGCGCCTTGGTCGTAGGCACTCAGGCGCGAGTAGTAGGTGCGTGTCCAGTCAATCGGGAACGGGCCGGGCAAGCTGAAATCCGTGTGGCCGAGCGACTCAGTGCCCATAGCAAAGTTGATGCTGTTACACGTGCCAACACACGGTCCATTTTTCACCGGGTTAGCCGTATTTTGGGCAGGCACCTCTTTTTTCCGGACTTCCAGCTCACCTTTTCCCTGTGTGTAGCGGGCTTTGCTCGTCGTCCCCGTTTTGATGCTACTGCTCAGTGCGTGCGGGTTGCGCAAACGCCATAACTGAACAGCTTTGTTGAGCACGAGCAAAAGCGATCCGATGGATCCCTTAAGGGCTGGATCGCTAAGTTTTCTGAGCTGGACGCGCAGCTCGGGCGCCATCGCTATCAAATGCTCAGTCTGCTCGTACACCCGCTTTTTGGCCTGAGCGGGCATCAGAAGTTTGGCCGCCGAGTTGGCCACGCTGGTGCCCGCAGCGACCTGAACATCCCGCAAAGCGCCATAGACATTCGTGAAGATATGAAACGGGTTGCGCTTGAGCTGCTCAGTGTTGATGGACGTGATGTGTTGCTGCGCGCTGGCAAGACGCCCCTTCACGTCCATGTCACCGTCTACCAGCGCCCTCATTCCTTTGGCGAGGTCCAACACAAGCTCTTCGCCCAACCCCCCTGCCTGCTCCAGCAAATCCGGTAGCTGGCTTTGGGCAATGGTCAGAAAGTGTTCAAACCGGCCCACAATCGTTGCATTCAGGTGCCCAACCATGACTTCAATCAATGCATCGCCGAGCACTATCTTGCCGGTATGGGCAAGCTCACTACGGGCCAAAGACAGGATTGAGCGCAAGCTCACGCGCGCAGCGGTGGTGCCTGGAAAAGGGGCAACACACACCAGATTGATGCCCAGACTGACCCAGTCGAGCGGGTCGCTGCCACCGTTTTTAATCAGACTCACAATGTCGCCAATGGCATCAGCAAGCGCCATGACATTGCCAACGACCGGAACCAAGCCTGCAACGTGTTGCAGTCGTTCAAGGGTAACCGCCCCGCCGCTGATGTCTTGCAGCCAGGCATCAATGGCGGAAACGTCGCGCCCGACATCTTCGATCTGAACTTCATTGAGCGGAACGATGGCAACTTGGGGCGCACGGGTGTGAGCAACGGCATTTCCAGGGGTCATGAAAGCCTCTCACCCGTCAGCAGGCTGACCAGCTCCAGATCAAAAACAAACGGCCGGTTCAAGGCCTCGCGGCCCTTGAAAGCCACGACCTGAACGTCCGCACCCGCAAGGGTGAGCGTGAAATGGGGCTGATCCGCCGGTGAAAACATCCTGACTCCTCATGCAGTGCTGCAGGCGTGCGTCGCCAAAAAAGAGGCGACGAAAACACATCATTCCGGGGTTGAACCTGCGCACCGACCCTCAAGGCGCCCGTGCGCAGAAACACTCAGCCAGCCTTAGCCAGCCACCGGCGAGCGCCAGTCATCGGAACCGGAAGTGCCCGACACTTCGTGGGTCCAGGTGATTTTTCGGTAGGTGAATTCCACGTCTTCCAGGTGCGTGAAGTGCGAATTCGACGGGTCCTGGCAGTTGTGCATGTAGTCCTTGATGTCGACGATGATGGCGTCTTCAAGTTTGGTGGTGAAGTAATGCTCTTGCGTGCCGGCAGCCGAGGTGCGGAACCACTGGATTTCGATTTCGGTCAGGCGCTCGCCCGAGGTCAGTGCGGCCAGCAGCAGCGGCGAGGACTTGTCGAACACCTTGGTGATCTTCACCGGCTTGTGAACACGCTGGCCGGTCGGTTGGCCCGATTGCGGATCGCGAGGGATGATCACTTCGTGGCTGAAACCCTGCACCATGACCTGATCTTCATGACCTTCCTGATACGTGTTGCCCACCGAATCCGCGGTGAATGCACCGGCTGTAATCAGACCCTGTTTGGTGCCGGTAATGGACATGTAAGCTGGCGTCGCCATTGATGCTCTCCTTGCTCAAAAATGAGGACTTGAAAGGCCCAAATGCCACTCAAGTGCTGAATGGAGTAACCAAAGTTCGTGCCAGCTTTTATCAAGTCATTTGAAAACAAGGAGTTGCGCAAAGTAAGGAATTTTGCTGGTTATTTTTTAAACAAAAACCGCTCAAAAGTGCGCAAGAAGTTGCGCAGTACTGTGCAACTTCTTGCGCACTCGTCTACAGCTCACGGTTTATATGGATCGTGGCCATGTATCCACACAGTTATCCACATTTGAGTGCGCAACTTCTTGCGCAGTTGGTGTTTTTTAGAGACGTTGCACGTCATGAGATTTCGAGTGTCAGTCGAGGACTCTATCTGCACCTCTGAAAGGTTTTATCCACACAAATCCCGACTGACGCAGTCCTGACTTAAGACGCAAAAACACGAACAGAAAACAACCCAAGAACAGTGGATTTCTACCTTGCCCACGTCATGGAAAACCACTTCAAACAAGCGTGGGTTTGACCAACGCGTATGAGCTTATTCCGACTGAAAAGCACCCAGTCGCTCAATTTACCCAGCGTGACTCGCAGCAAGGGCTGACTTTGCGGTAGTGTAATGTGATCCGGACATGATTAGTCGAAATACTCGCGGAGAAATCTCATGCGTAAAGTGCAAAGCTTCGTCGCAAAAGGAAAGCCCTTGTTTCCAGGTGGGGCAGCCATTTCATCAATATGCCTGGATGTATCACACCCTACACCCAGTAATTAAAGGTAGCTACCATGTCTATCACTGACTCAAAAACGATTGATATGTGGGGCATTCCGAAATCTTCACCTAACAAGGTGATCCTAGGTATCGCCGACCATTTAAGTTGGAGCAAAAACAAGGAAGGTGAGCACCTGTTGAAGCTTCAAGAAAAATTGAACACTTATATCTCTTTCATTGAGAGTGGTGAGATTTATAGCGCCATACCCTCGTCTAAAGGTGCGTCGCCAACGATACGACTTATTGGCAACTTCCCATTATCAACTCAGGGCGAGATGTTCATCGAGAGAGCCACCGCTATTTTGCAAGAAAGCGGAATTGAATTTGAATACACTTACAAGCTAATGGAGGAGTGAATAAAGTTATGCGCAATAGGGGCGTTCTTACAATTGAGCCATTAAAAAATGCACTGCCTGAATACACTGAAGATGAATTTCTGGCCATTCTAAAAGATATCTGTACCGCTCAGGGGACCGAAGCCTATCAGGACGACCTGCTTGAAAACTTTATCGAAGTAACTGGCCACCCGGAAGGTTCAGACCTTATTTACTATCCTGCAAACGGTGCTGATGACAGCCCTGAAGGCATTTTGGAAACAGTGAAGACCTGGCGCCAAGCCAATGGGCTACCAGGATTCAAAGCTTCATAACACCTCAGGTATGCAAGGCGATGATGACTGTTGCTCGTCTTGTGATAAGACCTATTGCGAGCTATCAATAAACGTCTTTCCCGCAGAATCGAAAATAGCTGATCTCGACCCACACACAGTTCAAGTTGAGACTGGCAATGCAGCAATTCATGCAACTTGCGAGGACTCAAACGCGGCTGGACTGCCCCAGCTTCCGTTCTGCTCATCCGGTGCGGGTGTATGTTGCGCAATGTAGTTCCGAATGTACTCCAGTACGCGATTCGCACCCTCGACCGATTCAGCGAGCTCAATCGGTCGCTTGCCATCCAGATAAGAATTGGGCTGTTCCATCCACTTGAACGCTGCCGCCTTGCTCCCACGCAACGGAATAGCTAAATCCAGCTTCCAATGCGCGAACTTCACAAGTTCTGTGTTCGGCGGGCGTGTGTGATCAGTGGTTGGCACAACCACGCCGATCAGCACACTGGTATGCGCTAGGTCAGAGTTTTTTTCGCACAGAGCTGGCCTTGTTTTCTATATTCAAGTTGCTATTACGGGCGGGCAAGCGAGGCGGCAGAGGGGGAGCCTCTGAGTCCACAAATGCTGGGTTATCGTGACCACTATTGGAGTTACGGGATGACAACCTCTTGGTGGGTAAGTTACGCGCAGGTGTAGGCGGAGCAAGAGGTGCTCGGTGTTGTGGAAGCACCGTAATTCCGTGTTCGCGTAAAGTCGCAACGGCTTTTCGCTCGAGAGGGAAGGTGAAATCCAGGTAAATGTCTGGGTTGTCAGTCGGAATAGCGATTCTGTTCCCGTGAAGATAGTCAGTACCCCTCGGCAGCCCCTCCAGGTCACTAGGGGTTTTCATCAGGCCCTCCATTGCTCTGCTTTGGCGTGTCACTAGAGGAATACGACGTGGTAACGGTGGCGCGGAGGTAAATGCTTCTGTTATCCATCGCGCGGCAAATGGCATGTGTCCATCAATATCTACTAGATTGACCGGATCGCCTTTGCAATACGCATAGGCATTAATACCGCCCTTGCCAAAAGGGCTCCAACTGTCGGGGCTGTTAAAACGCATCAAGGCAGGATTAAACGCTCGATAACCGTTCCCTAGCATATAGTGCCCTGTGACTGGGTCAGGCCTCTCGCCATTGAAACCTATCACGTTGAGTACGTCTCCATCTCTGGATCGATGCCCATAAGCGGTGTAAGCATAAGGTTGCCGCATACCTGAGGTGACAGCATGGAGTACAGAGCGTTCTAAATCAGTCGCCAGTAACTTTACGCCCTCGCCGTGTTGCAACTCAGCGAGCACCAAGCCCTGGTGTTCGAAAAAACTGTTTTTTTCACTGCCTTGAATCTCGGTAGCTATACGGGTGCCGTTGTAAAAACGTTGAGTGGAGTGAGCGTTCACCAAACGATCCAAGGGGTCGTACAGATAGAGGTTGGCGATAAATTTGCGTGGCGCGTTCATATACTTGGCTCAAGGGGAATAGTTGTCGACACATAAGAATCTGTTCGTTAGCCAGATATGTATAGCTAGCAGATCTATTAGGTACTGGGTGCCCGAGCAACTCTCCGAGTCCACCAAACCAACGTTGTTCAGGGAAATCCGAGTGAAACGAAGAGTAAGATAATTCTGACAGGGCTGGTACTGGTGGCCTTGAGTGCTACGGTTATGCCATCTTCTTTGTACATCCAGATCCCTCCATCTCACGTTACTGCCACAAAATCTATGTGTTCGAGCCCTATAGGGGGCAGTCCATTTTCTCGGCCTGAGCGGGCGTTAGCCCGCCATTGAATGTATGAGGCCGTATCCAGTTGTAGCGATGCATAAGATACTGGCTGATGTCCTTTTGCGCCTGCTGAACCGACATGTAACCCACCGAAGGTATCCACTCGGTTTTCAAACTCCGAAATACACGTTCCATCGGCGAATTGTCGTAGCAATTACCCCGGCGACTCATGCTCTGGCTGATGCGGTACCGCCACAGACGCTGACGGAAGTGGCGACTTCCATATTGCGACCCCTGATCCGAATGGAACAGCAATCCTTGAGGCTTCCCGCGTTGCTCATAGGCCATATCCAGCGCTTTGGTGACCAAGTCAGCATCCGGGTTTCCTGACAACGCCCAGCCCACTATCCGGCGAGCATAGAGATCCATAACCACAGCCAGGTAATGCCATTTACCTTGCGCCCAGATGTAGGTGATATCACCGCACCAAACCTTGTTTGGCTCGGGAACATCAAACTCACGATTCAGTGTGTTTGGAATATCAGGCCGCTCGACCGTTGCTTTTTTGTAGGCATGAGAGCCCGGTTGCTTGCTGATTAACCCTAGCTCCCGCATCAACCCACGCACCTTGAAGCGACCAATTTGCTCGCCATCTTCCTGCATCATCGACATGATACTGCGGCTGCCAGCAGCGCTTCGACTTTGGGTGAACAGTTCGTTAACGCGACTGCGTAAACGAATGCGCTCAACGCTCGGGGTCAACCTTCTGAGGCGATGAGCGTAGTAAGTCGAACGGGTGACTTCGAACACCTCGCACAAGCTTTCAACGGGTTCGTGGGCGCTTAGCTGATGAATCAGCGCGTACGCTCGAGATCTTCCGACATCAAGAGCGCGGTAGCCTTTTTTAGTATCGATTTCTCTCGTTCGAGACGAGCGATTCGAGCTTCCAGCTCCTGGATTTTTTGCTGCTCTGGGGTCAACGCTTTGCTCTGCGGGGTGACGCCTGTGCGTTCCTGCTGAAGCTGGCCAACCCAACGGCGCAGAGCCGACTCGCCAATGCCGAGTGAGCGACTGGCTTCGATGAAGCTGTAATTTTGCTTGAGTACGAGGTCAGCAGCCTCGCGTTTGAATTCAGCAGAAAAGATACGGAGTAGTTTGGTCATCTGACACCTCGATATGGCGAGCATTCTCGCTTAAATGGGTGTCCGGTTTCATTAGACCACTACACCCCCAACCTATACCCCAATGGCAAATACTGGCGGTACCGCAACCCCATCACCGGCCTGATGACCAGCATCAACCGCCCCCTTGAAGACGCGATCAAGCTGGCCAGGGCTGCAAACGCAAAGCTGGCTCCTGTAATGGCAGGTGACGGTGAACTGCTCATGATCCTGACAGGCGATCGCCCGCCCACAATACGCAACCTGGTGGAGCGCTTTGAGGCTGAATGGCTGAAAGATCGCGGCTATGCAGCTCGCACTTTGGCAGAGATCCAATTCAACCTGGAGCGTTACCGGCAGGACTTGGGGGATCAGCTGATAGGTCAGCTCGATGTGCTTACCGTCGCGGAGTACCTGGACGGGTTTAGCAATAACGCCTACACCAAGCACCGCAGTTTGTTGATCCAGATTTTTGCCTTCGCCGTGGCCAAGGTTTGGCTGAGCGCAATGTGGCCGAGCTGACGCTGATCAAAAAGAAAGCAGAGAAGAAGCGCCAACGTCACACACTGGCGGGCCTGATGACGATTGTGGACGCGGGCACCACGCCAATCTGGTTGAAGCGCGCTATCCGCCTGGCCCTGGCCAGCCTCCAGCGGCGTGACGATATCGTTTCGTGGCTCAAGTCTTTGGCGGACCTTGAGAACAACACGACCAAGGTTTCGCCCTGCAAGACCCAGAGCTATGACAACCCCATACACCTGCAGATCAAAATGGGCAAAGCCCTGCGAGAGGTTGTGAGCGAATGTTTGCGCTCCCCCGTGGCTTCGGCCTACCTGATCCATTACCGGCCCAAGGCGAGAAAGCGCGAGCAGATAGCGGCCAAGGATCACTGGACCTCGGTCACTCCCAACTATCTGAGCAACAAGTTCAGCAAGGCCCGGGACGCGGCACATGCGTATGACCATATTCCGGCCACCGAACGACCCACCTTTCACGAGATCCGCACTTTGGGCGCATGGCTATATGAGCAGCAGAACTTCCCGCAGGAATACATCCAGGCGCTGATGGGTCACGCGCACGCGAAGATGACCAAACACTATCAGGAGGGGCACACAGCGAAAGGTATCGAATACCTGGAGGTGCGGGCTGATTTGGCGTTCTGAGGTGGGGGTTTTGCAATAGTCTTGCAAATCCCAGACAACAAAAAAGGGCCCACCTTTCGGTGAGCCCTTCTAGACCGCCCAGCAGAGCGGATTTTGTTTGGTAGGCGCGATTGGACTCGAACCAACGACCCCCACCATGTCAAGGTGGTGCTCTAACCAACTGAGCTACGTGCCTGCTGTGGGGTCGCATTCTATAGATTTACGGAGGTGTGTCAACACCTTTTTTGCAGGTAACTCTATGAATTGTCGAATTTTTTATTTGAAGCGCAAAAATACGCGCCTCCGGGTAGCTGGCGGGGGGATTTCAACTCAGGTAGCATCGACTGCACTCGTAAAAAATATAAAACAGAGGTTGCAGAATGGCGAACACTCCTTATCCCCAGTCGTATTACGCGGCGTCGGCCAACCCGGCACCTGAACGCCCTGCCCTGCAAGGCGAGGTCGAAACGGATGTTTGTGTGATTGGTGCCGGGTATACCGGGTTATCGAGTGCGCTGTTTTTGCTGGAGAACGGTTTCAAGGTCACGGTGCTGGAGGCAGCCAAAGTGGGGTTTGGCGCTTCCGGTCGTAATGGCGGGCAAATCGTTAACAGTTATAGCCGCGATATTGATGTGATTGAGCGCTCAGTCGGCGCCAAGCAAGCCCAGTTGTTAGGTCAGATGGCATTTGAAGGCGGCAAAATTATTCGTGATCGCGTCGCCACGTATCAGATTCAATGCGACCTCAAAGACGGCGGGGTCTTCGCTGCGATTACCCGTAAGCAAATGGGTCATCTAGAAGCCCAGAAGAAACTCTGGGAGCGCTATGGCAATAATCAGCTGGAACTCCTGGATCAGCGCCGGATACGCGAAGTCGTCGCGTGCGATCAATATCAGGGCGGCTTACTCGACATGAGCGGTGGTCATATCCACCCGCTCAATCTGGCACTGGGTGAAGCAGCAGCGGTTGAATCACTGGGCGGCATTGTCTATGAGCAATCGCCTGCCGTGCGCATTGAGCGCGGCGCCAACCCGGTGGTGCATACCCCGCAAGGCAAAGTCAGGGCCAAGTTCATCATCGTTGCCGGTAATGCCTACCTGGGCAATCTGGTGCCAGAACTGGCTGCCAAGTCGATGCCGTGCGGCACTCAAGTCATTACCACAGAACCCCTTGCAGACGATGTGGCCAAGACGCTGTTGCCTCAGGATTACTGCGTCGAAGATTGCAATTATTTGCTGGACTACTATCGCTTGTCCGGTGACAAGCGCCTGATCTTCGGCGGCGGCGTGGTGTATGGGGCACGTGACCCGGCGAATATTGAAGCGATCATCCGGCCAAAAATGCTCAAGGCATTCCCGCAATTAAAAGACGTCAAGATTGACTACGCCTGGACCGGTAACTTCCTGCTGACGCTGTCCCGCCTCCCGCAGGTAGGACGCATCGGTGACAACATTTATTACTCGCAGGGCTGCAGCGGTCATGGCGTGACCTACACCCACCTTGCGGGAAAAGTGCTGGCCGAAGCCTTGCGCGGTCAGGCCGAGCGCTTCGATGCGTTCGCCGATCTGCCCCACTACCCGTTCCCGGGCGGTCAATTGCTACGCACTCCGCTGACAGCGCTAGGTGCCTGGTACTACAGCCTGCGCGACAAATTGGGCTTCTGATCGGACGCTTCATCGAAAACGGCGCTCTCGGCGCCGTTTTTTTATTCCTGACTACTGTTGCGCTTCCAGTGTTTGAATCGCTTTGGCGCTTGCCTGCTCTTGTCCGGCACGTGCCAGCGCCTCGGCAGCCTTTAGCCAACGCGCTTTGTCGACCTGGGCAGGCAACTGACCAGGTGAAAGTATCAGCACCGCCCAGCTCCCCTCCTCCTTCCAGGCCGACTCAAAGGCGTTGAAGCTCATCGGGCGCCGCCTTTCCATGCCGGCACGCAACAGTACAGTCTGTTTGTGACGGTCATACCCCACCACCATGGCGTAGCGAGGCGTGGACCAGACAACCCCATCGGCGATGCGGACCATGACCGGATAGCCCGCCGCCACCTGCGTCAGCACCGCTGACAGCGAGGGGACCAGCGGATATACCATCAACCCGTACTGCTCGGCCAATGCTTGCATATTGCCTTGCAAGGCCTGCTCTGCTTGCGGCAACTTCAGAGGCTTGGTCAACAGGCCAGGCGTGGTGCCGATCCGCTGTTCATTGAACATGCTGGCCAAGACGTGCGGCCCGCTTTGATGCGCATTGCCGCGGAAAAATGGCACGCCGTTGAGTTCAACCCGCTCTGGCAGCTGGCGAACCTCAGGTCGCTGAACGCTGGCACAACTCGCCACAGACAAGACCATAACCGCCGCCCAGACAATTCGCGCCACTCTCATACCCTTCATTCCCTGCATGCACCCTCGCCTTGAATGGTTCCAGACTGTCAGCCCGGCATGGGTACCGATCTTAAGGCGCGCGCGAGATCAGGTATAGCCTTAGTACCCAGTAGACCGCGTGATTTAGAGCCAATCAGTTGAACATCCACGACCTTTGGTCAATAGCTTGAAACACTCCAGCGGCTAGACTGTCACTTGTCATGTGTGTATGCCCCATTGAGGCAAAGGAGGCACTGATGAGCCCGGCATTAACTCTTTTTCTACTGTTCAGTGGCTGGTTGGCGGTCGCCGCCGCCATGCTGTGGGGTGTGATGCGTATCAGCCGTCGTCACCATCATCCGCAACCCCGCGTTGAGCCCAAAAAAGTACTGGGCGCCAAGCCCGCCATCAAAGCAGCAAGCGTCCATTAACAAAAAACCGCTCACCCTGTGAAAGTGAACGGTTTTTTTGCGCATCGTCAGCGATTACTTCTGCAACGCCACCTGGCGTTTTTCCCGGACTCTTCGAGCCAGTATGTTGAGTGTTTCGACCGTAGCCGAGAACGCCATAGCTGCATACACGTAGCCTTTAGGCACATGGGCGCCAAAGCCTTCTGCAATCAGCGTCATACCAATCATGATCAAGAAGGCCAGCGCCAGCATGACCACGGTCGGATTTTCGTTGATGAACTTGGCCAAAGGCTCCGATGCCAGCAACATCACCAACACCGCCACCACGACGGCAATGACCATGATCGGCAAATGCTCGGTCATCCCCACGGCGGTAATGATGCTGTCAATCGAGAACACCAGGTCCAGCATTAAAATCTGCCCGATCGCGGCAGCGAACCCCAATGACACGCCCGATGGCGTGCTCTGGGTCTCACCTTCGGCGTGCGGGCTCATGCTGTGATGGATCTCACTGGTGGCTTTCCACACCAGGAACAGGCCGCCCGCAATCAGGATCATGTCCTTCCACGAGAAGGCCTTGCCTAAAACCTCGAACACCGGCGCGGTCAGTTGCACGATGTAAGCAATGGTGCCCAGCAAGCCCAGGCGCAGGATCAACGCCATGCCGATACCGATTCGGCGGGCCTTGGTGCGGTATTGCTCAGGCAATTTGTTGGTGAGGATCGAGATGAAGATCAAATTATCGATCCCCAGCACGATCTCCATCACGATCAGCGTGGCCAGTGCGATCCAGGCAGTTGGGCTGGCAGCCAGTTGTAAAAGGTAATCCATAGGTGCGTTCGGACTCAGATGTAGGGCGAATTAAATGGCTTGCGAGGAATCTTTATTGTCTTTGGGTGCTGCGTCCGGCTCGGCGGGCTTATACCCGGTCGCCTCATTGAGCGCCTGTTCTGCGGCTTTATGCGTATCGTCGATGGCCTGCTTGGCGCTCTCGGCCGTTTTACTGAGCATCTGCTGCGCGGCTTTCTCGGCCTGATCGCAACCGCTCATCAATAAAACCGCTGTCGCAAGCAGTGTAGCAACGCCCCGTTTTCTCATCGTCATCTTGCCTTTCCTCTCTCAATCATTGGTCACGGCCAGCGCACGCGAATAACGCGAGAGTCTAGACAGACCAACAGTTCAGTAAAATTCGTTTTTTTAAGGCGTATACTTCGCTTTTTACGAAGTGTTACTGGGCTAATGCTGAATTATCGACAGCTGCACTACTTTTGGGTGGTTGCTAAAACCGGCAGCATTGTGCGCGCCTGCGAGCAACTCAACCTCACCCCCCAGACCATCAGCGGCCAAATCAGCCTGCTTGAGCAAACTTATGGCCTGCCTTTGTTTAGGCGGGTCGGCCGACAACTGGAATTGACCGAAACCGGCCGACAGGTACTGCCCTATGCTGAACAGATGTTTCAGCTGGGCAGTGAGTTGGAATGCATGCTGCGCATGTCACCCAAGGAGCAACAGATTTTGTTCCGCGTGGGGGTGGCGGATGTCGTGCCCAAATCGATTGTGTACCGGCTGATTGCGCCAACCATGGCGCTGGAGGCGCCGATCCGCATCACGTGTCGCGAAGACAAACTGGATCGTTTGCTCGCGGACCTGGCGATTCAGCGGCTGGATCTGGTGATTTCCGACAGCCCCATGCCTTCACACCTCGACATTAAAGGCTTGAGTCAGAAGCTGGGTGAATGTGGCATCAGTTTTTTTGCCACAGCCCTGCTGGCCAAAGACTATTCGCACAATTTCCCCCACTGCCTGCAGGGCGCCCCGCTGCTGATTCCGGGCCCCGAAACCGTGTTGCGCAGCCGGCTGTTGCGCTGGCTGGCTGAACAACACATTCAGCCGCGCATCGTCGGCGAATTTGACGACAGCGCCCTGATGCAAGCCTTCGGACAATCGGGTACGGGCGTGTTTATCGCCCCCAGCGTGATCGCGGATGAAGTGATCCGCCAGTTTGACGTGGAACTGATCGGCCAGACGCACGCCGTGACCGAATCGTTTTACGCCATCACCGTGGAACGCAAGATCAAGCACCCCGGTATCGTGGCGATTACCGAAGGTGCGCGACGCGAGCTGTTCACCGATCTTGGCGATTAGGGTCCGTACGCACTGTTTTCAACGCTGAATCAGCGATGCGCACATCCATTTCATACAGCGCCTAGGCGCAAATCTCGCGCTTTTTAGAGGTCATGAGCATCAAAGCGAGCAGGATCGACACCACAATAAAGCCCGCGGCCGCGAAACCAAGGCTGCCCAGGCCGTAGTGGTCGATAACCCGGCCGCCAACCATGGCGCCCAGCCCGATGCCCAGGTTCGCCCCTGCGATGTTCAGCGAAGCCGCAAAGGCCGGAGCGTGGGGCGCCACTTTCATCAGGCGCACATGGCTGACCAGAAACAGCGCAGCTTGCGTCACGCCCCAGACACCCATGGCCGCCGCCAGCCCCAGCGTGGAATGAATGCTCGGCACCAGCGCCACCATGCCGCCAATCATGAAGGCACAGAACACCATCGAGGCGATCAGCGGATGACGATCCACCATGCGACCACCCAACGAATTGCCAATCAGCCCGACCGCACCGAACCCCATGAGACACCAGCCCACCAACGTGCCATCAAAGCCTGCCAGGCGCTCGAGAATATCCGCCAGATAGGTGTAGGCGGTGAACATGCCGCTGAACACCAGGACCGACAAGACAACGTGACCGATCATCAATGGGCTGCGCAGCATGGCGAATTGAGAGCGCAACGTGACGGCGGCTTTAACCACCCGCGTTGAAGGCAGGTAAATCCACAACAGCAAAGCCTTGGCCAGCGCCACCACCGCAAGGATGCCGAACGCACTGCGCCATCCCCACGCATCCGATATCAACGTGCCTACCGGAATGCCGAACACCGTCGCGCACACAATACCGAAACCGATTTTAGCGATCGCACGCCCCGCATAGTCAGGGCCCACGATGTCTACCGCCGTTTCACTGGCCAGCGCCCAAAACACCGGCAAACCCAAGGCAGGCAACAGACGCGCAAATGCCATCACCCAAATAGTCGGCGCCAATGCGGCCACCGTGTTGGCAAAGGCGAACATCAACAAAATGCCTATAAACAGACGTTTACGCTCGAACCTGGCGAAATAGGCGGTCAAAAAAGGGCCGAGCGCCGCCACCGTAAAGGCGAACAACGTCACCAGCAGCCCGGCCTGGGGCACGCTGACATCAAGGTCCCGCGCAATAGAGGGCAGCAAGCCGACGATGATGAACTCGGTCGTGAGCACGGTAAAACCGGCCGCAGACAGCAGCAGGATGGGCAACAACATGGATAACTCCAGAGACGGCAAGGCCAGCGAAAGCCAAGTGGCCCGCTGATTTGAATAAGAGTGGATGGCGCAATGGTAACAGAATGATTCGCAACACGCGTCGGCCGAATCCACGGCCCTGACACGGGTTCAGCTGTGACAGATTGCCCTTGAGCAGGAAAGTTCCCGCAGCCCTATGATAAAGTCCGCGCCCCGCCATGGTTTTAGTCACACAGACGTATCCAATAGACACGGCTATTATCTGCTGCGCACTTTTCGCCCCCTGAGATCTGTGGGAAACATCTGACATTTTTGTTCGCACACGATCATTGATTGCGGCACCCACAACAACTAGAGAGTCCCCTATGACTGACGCTTCACCTTCCCTGCTGCACCGGCTCAAACGCACCAGCCTGGTGACCCAGATCGTGATCGGCCTGATTGCCGGGATTCTGCTGGCCTGGCTCGCCCCGTCGGCGGCGCTGACCGTAGGCTTTATCGGCAAGATTTTTGTCAGCGCCTTGAAAGCGGTAGCCCCCATTCTGGTATTTGTGCTGGTCATGGCTTCGATCGCCAACCACAAGCATGGTCAGGAAACCCACATCCGCCCCATTCTGGTGCTGTATCTGTTTGGCACGTTTGCAGCCGCGGTCGTCGCTGTGGTCGCCAGCATGCTGTTCCCGTCCAATCTGGTGCTGTCCACCCACGACGTGGCGATTTCTGCACCTGGCGGCATCAACGAAGTCTTGCAAAGCTTGTTGTTGAGTGTCGTAGACAACCCGGTCAGTGCCCTGATGAACGCCAACTTCATCGGTATCCTGGCGTGGGCCATTGGCATGGGGATTGCGATTCGTCATGCCGGCGAAACCACCCGCACCGTGCTCAATGACCTGTCCAACGGTGTCACCCTGATCGTGCGCGTGGTGATCCGTTTCGCACCGCTGGGCATCTTCGGGCTGGTGGCCTCAACCCTGGCTTCTTCGGGGTTTAATGCCCTGCTGGGCTATTTGCACCTGCTCGTCGTGCTGATCGGCTGCATGCTGTTTGTGGCGTTGGTGGTCAATCCGCTGATCGTGTTCTGGAAGCTGCGCCGCAACCCGTTCCCACTGGTGTTTCTGTGCCTGCGTGAAAGCGGTATCACTGCCTTTTTCACCCGCAGTTCGGCCGCCAATATCCCGGTCAACATGGCCTTGAGCGAGAAACTGGGCCTGCACGAAGACACCTATTCCGTGTCGATCCCGCTGGGCGCCACCATCAACATGGCCGGTGCGGCCATCACCATTACCGTGTTGAGCCTGGCCGCCGTGCACACACTGGGCATCCAAGTCGACCTGCCTACAGCCATATTGCTGAGTGTGGTAGCGGCTGTTTGCGCCTGTGGCGCATCGGGCGTAGCAGGCGGTTCGTTGTTGCTGATCCCGCTGGCGTGCAGCCTGTTTGGCATTCCCAGTGAAATTGCCATGCAGGTCGTCGCCGTGGGCTTCATCATCGGCATCCTGCAGGATTCGGCCGAAACCGCCCTCAACTCGTCCACCGATGTGCTGTTTACCGCCGCCGCCTGCATGGCGAAAGAAGACAAGGCCGTCTGACGCCACGCCTTTGCACACTCGTCAAGCGCTGCCCGCAGGCGGCGCTTGAACACTGTCGCTGCACATTTTAGTGCGCATTCATCGCTGAATCAGAACGCACCCATGTAATCGCGCTTGCCGATTTCAACGCCGTTATGGCGCAAAATCGCGTAGGTGGTGGTGACGTGGAAGAAAAACTGCGGCAAACCGTAAGTGAGCAAATAGGCCTGGCCGGTGAAACGCTTCTCTTTGGGCGTTCCCGGGCGGGTCACGATTTCAATCCCTTCCTTGCCATCCACCTGCTCCGGCTTGAGGGTGTCCACAAATGCCAGCACCTTGCTGATCAGCGCTTGCAGTTCGGCAAAGGTGGCTTCGTTGTCGTCATATTTGGGCAGTTCAACTTCGGCCAGACGTCCCGAAACGCCTTTGGCAAAATCCACTGCAATTTGCACCTGACGCACCAACGGGAACATGTCCGGCGCCAGACGCGCTTGCAGGAACACACTGGGGTCAATGTTCTTGGCCGTGGCGTGCGCTTCTGCTTTGGTCAGCACACCACTCATGGCGTTGAGCATTTGTTTGAACACGGGAATGGACGCTGCGTAGAGAGAGATAGTCATGAGGGTCTCGACAGTCGGTGGGCACAATGAATGAGCGCCGATTATAGACACGTCGCTGCGCTAAAGCGGCTTGTCTTTCCACAGCCATTGGTTTTAGGGGCTGTTCCCGTTGCATCGCCGCTGCTACGCGGCTTGCAATGGAACGGGGACAGCCCCTAGGCTAGCCGCCTTCCAACGCACAGGGAAAACGTGATGAACAGCGAACACGAGACCGACGTCGAAGCCCGTCTCAACAGCACGGAAATTCGCATCCTCGGCGCCTTGATCGAAAAACAGGCCACCCACCCCGACACGTACCCGCTGACGCTGAATGCGCTGGTGTTGGCTTGCAATCAAAAGACCAGCCGCGAGCCGGTAATGAACCTCAGCCCCGGCCAGGTCGGGCACAGCCTGCGGGCACTTGAGGGGCGAGGCTTTACGCGCTTGGTCATGGGCAGTCGCGCAGATCGCTGGGAGCACCGGGTCGATAAAGTG
Organism: Pseudomonas lundensis; assembly: GCF_015377145.2. Taxonomy (NCBI): domain Bacteria; kingdom Pseudomonadati; phylum Pseudomonadota; class Gammaproteobacteria; order Pseudomonadales; family Pseudomonadaceae; genus Pseudomonas; species Pseudomonas lundensis. Next base: position 2,068,677 of record NZ_CP062158.2, on the reverse strand, counting down.
CTGGAGCTGGTGCCGGCGCAGGTGGTGTTGATGGGGTTGTTGTTCCTGCGTGGCCCGCAAACCCTCAATGAGCTGCTGACCCGCAGCGCGCGCATGCACGACTTTGAAGACACCGATCAAGTGCAGCATCTATTGGAACGCCTGATCGCCCGTGATCTGGCATTGTTGCTGCCCCGTCAGAGCGGTCAGCGTGAAGACCGCTACATGCATGCGCTGGGTGACCCGGACGACATGGACGCCATCCTGGCTGCGCGCCAGCAGCCATCTGAGCGAGGCAGCGCTTCAGGCCTGTCCGTGGAACGCTTTGAAGCACTGGAAGCTCGGGTTGCAGCACTGGAAGCGCGGCTGGCCGCACTCGAATAACCTGATCGCCGGGCACCATCAATCGCCCGGCTTTGCACTCAACCCCGAGCAAACGCCACGGCGGCCCGGAACTGCTCGGGGGTCGGGCGTACGCCGGTGTAGAGCACGAATTGCTCAAGGGCCTGGATGGCGATGACCTCAAGCCCGGTAATGACCTGCTTGCCCAAGGCGCGACCGCGAACAATCAGCGGCGTCTCTGACGGGATTGCCACCACATCGAAAATGACCGCTGCCTGATTGATCGCATCCTCTTCAAACGCCAGATCATCGGCTTCTGCCCCGCCGCTCATGCCGATGGGGGTGACATTGATCAGCATTTGAGGCCGGGCGGGCCCCAACTGCGCTTGCCATTCATAGCCACAATGCCGGGCCAAAGCCGAGCCGGACGCTTGATTGCGGGCCACGATCACACCGTGTTTGTAGCCACCGTCCCGCAGGGCAGATGCCACGGCTTTGGCCATGCCGCCACTGCCATGCAAGGCGAATGTTGTGTCTTGGCTGATGTTATGGCGCTCCAGCAACTGCGCGATAGCAATGTAGTCCGTGTTATAGGCCTTCAAATGGCCGTCGGTGTTGACCAGGGTGTTGATCGAGTCAATGGCCTTGGCCGATGCGTCCATCTCATCCACCAACGCAATGCACGCCTCTTTGAATGGCATTGAAACGCCACATCCGCGTATGCCCAATGCCCGTATGCCGGTCACCGCGCCCGGCAGATCCTGTGTAGTGAAGGCTTTGTAGTAGAAGTTAAGCCCCAATTGCTCATAGAGATGATTATGAAACCGCAGTCCAAAATTGCCGGGGCGGCCCGACAGTGAAATGCACAACCGGGTGTCTTTGTTCGGGTTCATCTGCATGTTCATCTCCTGAGAAAAGCGTTCAGATAGACGGCTGCGGCCGCTTCAAGGGGGATTGATCGTGTCCGGGCCGGCCACGCTGAAACGAGTCAGCCGCCGACGACCTTACACAACATTTACCAAGAGGCGCCGCAGTTTTTTTGAAAAACGCGGTCTGAGTGTTATCCCCGCACCCTTTTTGTGGCCTGTGTCAGGCTGAACTGCCGGGGCTGCTATTCGAGGAACGTCATGATGCGCAACATCCCTAAAGTCGCGTTGCTGATTAGTGCACTGGCCGTCGCGGGCCAGGCATCTGCCCACGGTGGCTGGGGCGCGGGACCGGCCGTGTTCGGTGCGGTGGTGGGTGGGGCGATCATCGGTTCAGTGATCGCCCATCACGATCGGAGCCCGGTCTATGTGCAACAACCGCTCTATGCTCAGCCGCAACCGGTCTATGTGCAGGCCCCGCCCGTGTACTATCAGCCGCAACCGGTCTACATGCCGGCGCCCCAGCCGGTTTACTACCAAGGCTATTACGGTCGACCACACCCTGTGCAATACGGACCGCCCCGGGGGTATTACGGGCCACCACGCTGGTAAAGGCTGGTCTGAATAGATGATGTGAATGTCGCAGGTGAAACACAAAATGTAACGTGTTTGCGGCATGATTGGACACGGATGCGCCCGGCAGCCTGTCAGGACTCGCCGGGCGCAGCGCGTTTCAATTGCCGCACACCTATAAAAACAAGGACGACCTTCATGCCGACTCAACACCCTCATCGCCGGGCTGACCTCTGCACCTCCAGCAAGGTTTACGAAGCCCTCACAGAACTCAAGCAGCTTGAAGGGCACCGCTCTGCCAAGCTGGTTTCACTGCTGGCCCAGCACCTGGTCGACAAAGGCATGCTCAATGAGCAAGAGGTCATGCATATGCTGGACCTGGTGGTGGATTAACCTGGCGCACGCACTAACCTAATCCCTGTCGATGGCGACTATCACGCGCAATGATTTTTTGTGCTGCGGCGCACGCCGTAAGGTGGCTTCATTGATTGAAGGAGGTGTGTATGTCCAAGGTTCATGTCATGTCGATGGTGGGCAGCGCAGTGCCTGCTCCACTGCGCGCTGACGGCTTGTTGGCCTGCTGGTATGTGGTGATCGACGGGGTGCCGGTCAGCGGCCCGTTTACTTCTCGGGCCGCCGCTCAAGTCAAAGCCACCAGCGAAACAGATAAAACAACGCCACACTGGACACGACACTGAGCAACACGTTGCGACTCCAGACCATCAGCCCGATCGCACACAACCCGGCCAGCAGGTACGGGTTGTCGAGGCTGAGATTCAGCGCTCGGTCCTTGACGAAAATAATCGGCCCGCAAATGGCCGTCAGCATCCCCGGCACAGCGAAGCCCAAAAACTCCTTCACACCTCTATTCAGACGGATAGGCAGCCGCGGCTCCAGAAACAGATAGCGGTTGAAAAACAAAATCAGCGCCATCCCGACAATAATCACCCACATCATTCGAAAAACACCCCTGCTCGCTTGCTCAAGTAACCGGCCGCCATCCCGGCCAGCCCCGCCAGCACGATCGCCGACTCCCACTGCCAATAACTGAACAGCACCACGCTCACCAGTGAAACGGCCACGCAAATGATCGTCGGGACATTGCGCACCACGGGCGTAATCAGGGCAATGAACGTCGCGGCAATCGAGAACTCCAGCCCCAACTGGTCCAGGCCCGGAATGCTTTTGCCGAGGACCACGCCCATCAGGGTGAACAGGTTCCAGCCGATGTACATGCACAGCCCGACACCCAACGCATACCAGCGGTTAAACGTCTGGCGATCCTGACTGCTGACCAATGCAAAAAACTCATCGGTGAGTAAAAAGCCCAGACCGAACCGCCATCTGGCGGGCAGCGGTGAAACCACGGGGCGCAAATGCATGGCGTACAGCAGGTGTTGAGACGTCAGCAATAAAGTCGTCAGCAGGATCGACAACACGCTGGCACCGCCCTTGATCATGCCAATGGCCACCAGTTGCGCGGCGCCGGCGAACACCAGCACCGACAGCCCCTGGCTTTGGGCGGGGGTCAGTTGGGCATCGATGGCGGTTGACCCCGCCAGCAGCCCCCACGGCGCACAGGCAAGCGTCAATGGCAGACAAGCAATCACACCGCGTATGAAGGCGGCTCTTGGAAGCGAATGGGGCATTTAAAACATCCTGATGGTCAGCAGCGGCAAAGGGTCGCAACAACGCCACGCAAAGTCTTGAACAATCTTGCTCAATGCGCGCCCGGACCGCTCAAACGACGTAGCGGTACGGCCACGACAGTTTGACGAAAGGTCAATCCTGGTCTTTAGTCAGCCGGAATCGTTATCCGTTATCTCCCGCCCACAGCTTCCACGAGGAACCATCATGAAAGACCTGAAATCCGCCAAGGAAACCAGAAAGGCCGATCTGCGGACACCTTCGGCGCTGAGCGATGAAGCTTGCATCAACATTGCAGCCGAAGTGAACGCGCTGCTGGCCGATACCTTCGCCATTTACATGAAAACCAAGAATTTCCATTGGCACATGTCGGGTCCGCACTTCCGCGATTTCCACCTGCTGCTGGATGAGCAATCCGATCAGATTTTTGCCACCACCGATGCGATCGCCGAGCGTGTGCGCAAGCTGGGTCGCACCACCCTTCGTTCGATCGGCCACATCAAGAAGCTGCAACGCCTGCTCGATAACGACGCCGATTTCGTGACCCCGGAAGACATGCTGGCCGAGTTGCGTGAAGACAATATCCAACTGGCGGCTTACATGCGTGAAACCCACAGCATGTGTTCGGAGCTGGGCGACGTCGCGACGACCAGCCTGCTGGAAAACTGGATCGATGAAGCGGAACGCCGTGTGTGGTTCCTGTTCGAATCGTCGCGTACCAAATAAAACACAACGCCGGTTTGATCCCGATCAAACCGGCGCTGCAGATGAATTATGTTTCACTCAGCCCGCGAACCGCAGCTTGTATAGTGGCCCTTGCTCATTCAATGAACCCTTGCCCGCCTACCCCTGCGGGCTTTTTTTTGCCTTTCAAACGCCCTGCCTGAACACCAGCGCTTTCAATCCGCATTCGGGGTCGGCATCCGGAAATTCGGGCGGGTTGGCCAGTCGCTGATCAAAGCGCAACCCCGGCGCATGCTCGGTCACGCCGCCTATCAAAAAGTCCGACCCCAGCGACGGGTCATTCATGCACGCCAACACTAAACCGTTTTCACTCAACAACTCTGGCAAACGGCGCACCACCCGCTGGTAATCCTTGGTCAGCAGAAAACTGCCTTTCTGGAAGGATGGCGGGTCAATGATGACCAGGTCATAAGGGCCGGTACTTTTGACCTTGCCCCATGACTTGAACAACTCATGCCCCAGAAACGTGACCTTGCTCATGTCGTGGCCATTGAGGCGATGGTTATCTCGGCCCCGGCTCAACGCCGCGCGCGACATGTCGAGGTTGACCACATGCTCGGCTCCGCCCTCGATGGCAGCCACCGAAAACCCGCAGGTGTAGGCAAACAAATTCAGCACCCGCTTGCCTTGGGCGTGGGCTTTGACCCACTCGCGACCGTAACGCATGTCGAGAAACAGGCCATTGTTCTGCTTACGACCCAAATCCACACGGTAGCGCAGCCCACCTTCAGTCAGCGTCCACTCGTCAATGGCTTCGCCCACCAGCCATTCGGTGTCGCTTTGCAGGGTATAGCGATGCTGCAACACGAGGGTGTGCGCCCCGCTGGCTTGCCATACCGGCGTCTGCGCCAGGTTGATCAACAGGGCTTTTAGGGCTTGCAGCGCAGCGGCTTCAGGCTCCTTGAACAGCGAGACCAGTACCACGCCTTGCAGCCAATCCACAGTCAATTGCTCCAGCCCCGGCCAGCAGCGACCTCGCCCGTGAAACAAACGGCGGGTCTCTTCGGGGGGGCTTTGCAGGGCGGTCAACAGATGCGAGTCGAGGATGGAAAACGCTTCAGAGGTCATCGGTGGGGCCGGTTATTTCAAAGGGCGGGCATTTTACACAATTACCTCGGCCTCCACGCCAGCCTCGCACCCTAAGACGGCTCCTTCGGCCTGGGGTCAGAGGTGAGTCTGTGCCCCTTGGTACATCGCCCCGGCCTAACGGATCGCCTTTGTCGCTGCCGAGGCTTAATCAGACGAATTACGTGAAAAAGACGCTGTAACTGCCTGCGACCTCAGGCATTTCTACGGTTATTGATACATACTCAACAAATGTAACTCGATGTGTAATGCATCGCGATGCAGCCAGTCACCTCCCACTTCTTTTCGAGTCAATCTGCGTGAAAAGTCATCTTTCGATTCTTGGCCTGTTTTTAGTCCTCACAGGCGCCGCCGCTCCCTCAATCGCCGCAGCGACTGAAAGCACCTCTGCACCGCGCGACACCTCACAACTGCATATCGCGTCAGGCAGCGCGATGCTGGTTGATCTGCAAACCAACAAAATCATTTACGCCAGCAACCCTGACGTCGTGGTGCCGATCGCCTCGGTGTCCAAATTGATGACCGCCATGGTAGTGCTGGATGCCAAGTTGCCGATGAATGAATACATCGCGGTCAACATCAGCGACACCCCCGAGATGAAAGGCGTATTTTCCCGCGTCAAACTCGGCAGCGAACTGACGCGCCACGACATGATGCTGATTACCCTCATGTCCTCAGAAAACCGCGCCGCGGCCACCCTTGCACACCATTACCCCGGCGGTTACGTGGCGTTTATTGCCGCCATGAATGCCAAAGCCAAAAGCCTGGGCATGATGCACACCCGCTATGTGGAACCGACCGGCTTGTCGATGCATAACGTCTCGACGGCCCGTGACTTGAGCAAGTTGCTGGCAGCCGCCCGTCAATACCCGATGCTGAGCCAATTGAGCACCACCAAAGAAAAAACCGTCGCCTTTCGCAAACCCAACTACACCTTGGGCTTTCGCAACACCGACCATCTGGTCAACAAAGACAAGTGGAATATCAAGATCACCAAGACGGGCTTCACCAATCAGGCGGGGCACTGTCTGGTGCTGGTGACAGAAATGGGCAACCGCCCGGTTTCGCTGGTGATTCTGGATGCATTCGGCAAATACACCCACTTTGCCGATGCCAGCCGGATCCGCAGCTGGATTGAGACCGGCAAAAGTGGCAGCGTGCCGGATGTGGCATTGCGCTATAAAGCCGACAAGAACCTGAAGGCCCGCCCGGCGGCCCAGCCTCACCCCTCAAAGTAATCAGTGTGACCCGGGCCCGGAATGCCGGGCCGGGCTCAACCTCGCTTCAATGTCTGCTTATGGATGTACATCGCACGGTCGGCGTCGAGCAACAGGCTTGCGACCGAGTCATGGTGTTGAGGGTCATATTCAATCTGCCCGACACTGAAACGAATCGCATAACCCCGTGACGCGCTTGCATTGCGCTCATCGAGCAACGCTTGCAAGCGAGCCATGATGGCGGCGATGTACACGCAGTCCGAGCCGGTCAGCAACACGACAAATTCATCCCCGCCCAATCGCCCGATCACATCGCTTTCACGAAACGCGATGCGCAGCACGTCGGCAAAGGCCTTGAGGGCCAGATCACCTTCGGCGTGGCCGTAGGTGTCATTGATCTGCTTGAACTCATTGAGATCGAAAAACAATAACGTCGCCGGCCTGCCCCATTGCCTGCAATACGCCAGGCCATGACGCGCCAAGGCTTCGAAGCCGCGCCGGTTGGAAAGCAGGGTTAGCTCATCCATGGTCGCCAATTGCACAGCCACCAGCTCTTGCTCGGCCATCGCTGCCAAATCCCGCAACAACTCACGCTCATCGTCGCTAAGCACACGGGGCAAAGTATCGATCAGGCACAGCGTGCCCACTTTATCGCCGTTAGCAACTTTGAGCGGACAGCCCGCGTAAAAACGGATGCCCGGATCGCCCAATACCAAGGGATTGTCATAAAAGCGCTCGTCCAGCACGGCGTCGCAGATCATCAAAATCTGGTCGCCCAAAATCGCGTGCCCACAAAAGGACACGTCGCGGGGCGTTTCAATGACATCAAGGCCAGCCGCCGATTTGAACCACTGACGCTCGGTATCCACCAGGCTGACCACGGCAATCGGCACATTGAACACGCGCCGCGCCAGACGGGTCAGGCGGTCAAATCGCTCTTCCGGCTCGGTGTCGAGGACATTCAACCTGTGCAAGGCTTCTAAACGAGCCGCCTCGTCGACAGGTTTGTCTGGAACCCGCATGCGTCACTCCTTTGTGCACGAACAGGTACAAGCGTAGTTCACAGCGTCTTTTAACGAGAGATGGCCGACCAAACGCCGAAGGGAGGGATTAAAGAAAGTGCAGGCACTTGTCTCGGGGAGAGGTCGAAAACAAATGCCTGCGTACTGCTCGTCAATGCCTGGGTTGCTCTTTTTTCGGTTTTTTAATGGTTTCTACGGTGGTTTCCCGAGGTCGACGCCTGGCCTCTTCCAGAGGAATAAAGAGACCGGTTGCGGAGTCGCGAGCACGTTTGTTTTTCATGTCAATCACCTGTGAATGGCGCCGGACACGTGGTGCGCCCGGTCGGCTATCTTCAGGCTAGTCGACGAAAAACCTCTGAAAGCCATCCGGAAACAAGCGCTTGCAGTTCCGTGCCTACCCCCGAATACAAAGAACCCCGCCTGAAAAGACGGGGTTCCGGACACGCCACTGCGGGATCAGTTTTGCAGGGCTGGCTGTTCCCCATTGATCGGGATGCGTTTGGCTTTTGCCTCTTCAGGCACTACCCGTTGCAGATCAATGCTCAGCAAGCCATTGCTCAGGTTTGCACCTTTGATCTCGATGTGGTCATCGAGGCGGAAGGACAGTTTGAACGCCCGTTGTGCAATACCCTGATGCAAAAAGGTCACGCTGTCGTCGGTGCTGGTTTCACGTTTGCTGCCGCTCACGCTCAACACACCTTTCTCCACTTGCAGGTCCAGGTCTTCCTGCTGGAAACCCGCTGCCGCTACGACAATGCGATAGCTGTCTTCACCGCGTTTTTCAACGTTGTAGGGTGGGTAGCCACCGCTGGTGTCATTGCGAAGCGCGGTTTCGAACAAATCACTAAAACGGTCAAAGCCGACAGAATTACGGAACAGTGGCGCCAGAGAAAATGCAGTGCTCATAATTTAGCCTCCTGATTTCAGCGAGATTTTGTCTCCGCGACCCGGTTTCGGCATCGCGTACTCCCTAAATAGGGACCGACCCAATCATTTCAAGAGGTTTTTTTAAAAAAATTTTCAGGCGTTTGAAGCCGCATCCATGGGCGGGTTGTTGACCAGATGACGGACTTTTTCACAATCGGTTTCGCGGCGCATCGCATTGAACAGCACGGTGGCCTCGGGATAATTGCGCGTCAGCATCGCCAGCCACTGCTTCAGACGCCCGGGGGCTGAGCGCGGGGTCAGTTGAGCCTGAGCCTGGGCCCAGAAATCACGAATCATGGGCTGCAGGTCAGCCCAGGTCATTTCGACGACCTCCTCCCCGGCCCGCGCTGCGGCGATCTGCCGGGCTAGGTCTGGCCTGGAAACCAGACCCCGGCCGAGCATGATGTCTTCAGCACCGCTGATTTCGCGGCAACGGCGCCAATCTTCAACGGACCAGATATCCCCATTGGCAAACACCGGCACCTTGACGACCTCTTGCACCTGGGCAATGTATTCCCAATGCGCAGGTGGCTTGTAGCCATCCATTTTGGTCCGGGCATGCACGACGATCTGGCTTGCGCCGCCTTCTGCCAGCGCAATGGCGCATTCGTTAGCGCTGTCAGGGGTATCGAAGCCCAGACGCATCTTGGCCGTGACCGGGATATGAGCCGGTACGGTACGACGCACTTGCAACAGGATCGCATGCAGCAGTTCCGGTTCTTTGAGCAGCACGGCACCGCCACGGGACTTATTAACCGTCTTGGCCGGACAGCCAAAATTCAGATCGATCACTTCAGCGCCCAACTGGCAGGCCAGCGCTGCGTTGTCTGCCAGGCACGCAGGATCGGACCCCAGCAATTGCACACGCAGCGGTACGCCTGCACGGGTCTTCGCGCCGTGCTGAAGCTCAGGGGCAAACTTGTGGAAGTAGGCTTCGGGTAGCAGACGCTCGGTGACCCGAATGAATTCGGTGACACACCAATCAATACCGCCGGTGCGGGTCAGGACATCACGCAGGATGTTGTCGACCAACCCTTCCATCGGCGCCAAGGCAATTTGCATGGGTGACTCTCATAAAAAAACGTGCGGCAGTTTACGCGCTAACGCGGGCAATCGGTATCGCGTTGCACGCCCTATCAGGCTGGCACAACCGCCGGACCATAGCCATCGAGGAATTCGGGCGGCAGGCGTTTGGCTTTGCCGCTGGACAGTTCGATGCACACAAACGTGGTGTTAGCCCGCAGCAACGTCAGCCCGTCGCGCGGCCTGATCAACTGGAAATGACGCGTCATGCGCAAGCGTCTGTCGCAATCGATGATCCACGTCGCCAGTTGCAACTCGTCACCTTCATAGGCGCTGGCCAGGTAATCGATTTCATGCCTGGCCACGGCCATGGCGCGGTCAAGACGACGGTATTCCGTGAGGTCCAGCCCGAGGCGCTGAGAGTGACGCCAGGCGCATCGTTCCAGCCAGACAACATAGGCAGCGTTATTGGCATGGCCAAAACCGTCGATGTCTTCAGCCTGCACCTGCAGATCAATGATGAACGGCGTTGCCAAATCCCAGCTCATGCCCAGCCTCCACGCTTAAATAAAGGGCGCAGTGTAACGCAGCAGGTCTGTTTAAGGTGGGGAGCGGCGCAGGGCCAAACGAGGGTGATGACGAGGATGACAAAAGCTTCAGACAAACAAAAGGGCCATTCAATAATTGAATGACCCTTAAAAATCCCGCAGAGCGGGTAATCGTGGCGTCCCCTAGGGGACTCGAACCCCTGTTACCGCCGTGAAAGGGCGGTGTCCTAGGCCACTAGACGAAGGGGACACAAACCCTTCTAACAGTGATCAGGCATTTGCCTGATCGATTCAACGCCAGTGTGGCCCGACGTTGAACTGTAAATTGGTGGAGCTAAACGGGATCGAACCGTTGACCTCTTGCATGCCATGCAAGCGCTCTCCCAGCTGAGCTATAGCCCCGATTTATCGCCTGGCGGCGGAGCAACACCGAAGTGCTGCTTCTGTAAAACTGGCGTCCCCTAGGGGACTCGAACCCCTGTTACCGCCGTGAAAGGGCGGTGTCCTAGGCCACTAGACGAAGGGGACACAAACCTTCTAACAATGATCAGCGCTGAGAGCTGATCGATTCAATGCCGGTGTGGCCAAGCATTGAACTGTAAATTTGGTGGAGCTAAACGGGATCGAACCGTTGACCTCTTGCATGCCATGCAAGCGCTCTCCCAGCTGAGCTATAGCCCCAAACAGTCAGTGTTGCGTGTTGCTGTGTGGACGGGGCGCATATTAAGACTGGATCGGTAGGCTGTCAAACTTATTTTCAAAGTTTTTTAAAAAAAATGGTCGAGAGAACAACCACTTACCCTTACCACCCCGTAAATACGGGCCCCGCATACAAAACGTGCCGTCGCTGCCAAAGGCCTAAAAGGGCCGCGCAGCGGTCCTGACCCCAGCCTGCGGCAGCGACGGCACCTCAAAACCGATCAACCGATTGCGTTGAACAGCTTTTCCCACTCTTTGTTTTCTTTCTTCGAGACACCGCCCAGCAGCTCCAGCGCCTGACGCAAGCGGAAACGCGTCAGGTCCGGGCCCAGAATCTCCATGGCGTCCAGCACCGACACCGAGCTGGCCTGCCCCGTGATCGACGCAAACATCAGCGGCATCGCATCGCGCAGCTTCAGCTCAAGGGCATCCACCACCGTTTGTATGCAACCGGTGATGGCGTCTTTTTCCCACTGACGCAGGCTTTCGAGCTTCCACAGGATCAGTTGCATCAGTTGACGCACTTGATCGCCGGACAACTTTTTGTGCTCAAACAGCTTGGCATCCAGTTGCAAGCCTCCCGAGAAGAAGAACCCGGCCAGCGGCGCGATCTGACTGAACGTCTCGACCCGCCCTTGTACCAGCGGCGCGATCTTCATCATGTACTCGGGGTTCAGCGCCCATTGCTGGACACGGCTGGCAAATTCATCCAGCGGCAAGTCACGCAACCATTGGCCATTGAGCCAGGAGAGTTTTTCAATATCGAAAATCGGACCGCCCAGCGAGACACGGGACAGGTCAAAGTTGTCGACCATCTCTTGCAGCGAGAACTTCTCGCGCTCGTCAGGCATCGACCAACCCATGCGACCCAAGTAGTTGAGCATCGCTTCGGGCATGAAGCCCATGCGCTCGTAGAACGTGACCGAGGTCGGGTTCTTGCGCTTGGACAGCTTGCTCTTGTCCGGGTTACGCAGCAGTGGCATGTAGCACAACTGCGGTTGTTCCCAGCCAAAGTACTCGTAGAGCAGGATCAGTTTCGGCGCCGACGGCAGCCATTCTTCACCGCGCAATACGTGGGTAATGCCCATCAAATGATCGTCGACCACGTTGGCCAGGAAGTACGTCGGCAGGCCGTCGGTCTTCATCAGCACTTGCATGTCCATGCGGTCCCACGGGATCTCGACGTCGCCGCGCAGCAGGTCTGGCACCACGCACACGCCTTCGGTCGGCACTTTCATGCGGATCACGTGCGGCTCGCCAGCGGCCAGGCGCCGGGCCACTTCTTCCTTGGACAGCAACAGCGCGCGACCGTCGTAGCGCGGGGTCTCGCCCTTGGCCATTTGCTCGGCGCGCATCTGGTCCAGCTCTTCTGCGGTGCAGAAACAAGGGAACGCATGCCCCATGTCGACCAGTTGCTGGGTGTACTGCTTATAAATATCGCTGCGCTCGCTCTGACGATACGGGCCATGCGGGCCGCCAACGTCGGGGCCTTCGCTCCAGGTGATGCCGAGCCAGCGCAGGGCATCGTAAATCTGCTGTTCGGACTCACGGGTCGAACGCAATTGGTCGGTGTCTTCGATCCGCAGGATGAACTCGCCGCCATGCTGCTTGGCGAAGCAGTAGTTGAACAAAGCGATGTAAGCGGTGCCGACGTGGGGGTCGCCGGTAGGCGATGGCGCAATGCGCGTGCGAACGGTGGTCATGGGCGGTCTCGAAGTGGAGATAAAACAAAGGGCCGAATGGTAACAGGCCGACCCCGCTTGGCTCCAGCTCAGGACTGACCGTCGAGACAGATCGCCGCCCCCGTGACTGTAAAAACAGCAATAGCCCGGCTGTATCGACCCTATCGGCGGAAAAAACCCCACGACCGATGTAACCTCACACCCATTGCCCCTGCCCGCCTCCCGCACAAAAACAACCGGAGCCTGCACTTGACATTTAGCCTGCCGAAAATCCCCACTGCGCCCTTCTGCCCGCCTGAAGTCAGCGGCAGCGTAGCGGTGGACCCCCGCGCACCGTTCTGGAAGCGCGCCTTGCGTTTTGCCGGGCCGGGCCTGCTGATCAGTATTGGCTACATGGACCCCGGCAACTGGGCGACCGCCATCGAAGCCGGATCGCGCTACGGCTATAACCTGTTATTCGTCGTGTTGCTGGCCAGCCTCGCAGGCATGGCGGTGCAATGCTTGTGCTCGCGACTCGGCATCGCCACCGGCCGCGATCTGGCGCAACTGTGCCGCCAGCGCTACAGCACGCGCTCAGCCAGGGTGCAGTGGCTGCTGGCCGAAGTCTCGATCATTGCCACCGACCTCGCCGAAGTCCTTGGCTGCGCCCTGGCGTTCCACTTGTTGCTGGGCTGCTCGCTGACCTTCGGCATCGCGCTGACGGCCTTCGACACCCTGCTGATCCTGGCCCTTCAAGGCAAAGGCTTCCGTCGGCTGGAAGCCATCATGCTGGTGCTGGTGATGACGATTGGCGTGTGCTTTTTTGTCGAGCTGGTGCTGATCAAACCCTATTGGCCTGACGTCTTCGACGGATTCAAACCGTCCCTTTCGGCGATCAGCGAAGCGGCGCCGCTGTACCTGGCCATCGGCATCCTCGGCGCCACCGTGATGCCGCACAACCTGTACTTGCACAGCTCCGTGGTGCAAACCCGGCGAGTGGGCAACGACTACGCCAGCAAGCTCGACGCCGTGCGGCTGGCGCGGATCGACACCATCGGCTCGCTGGCGCTGGCGCTGATGGTCAACGGCGCGATCCTGATTCTGGCGGCGGCCGCGTTTCACACAACCGGCCACACCGACGTCGTGCAAATCCAGGACGCCTACCGCCTGCTCGACCCACTGGTGGGCGGCGCGATGGCCAGCGTGCTGTTTGGCGTGGCGCTGCTGGCCTCCGGGCAAAGCTCGACGTTCACCGGCACCATCGCCGGTCAAGTCATCATGGAAGGCTACCTCGACCTGCGCATCCCGTGCTGGCAGCGGCGCCTGATTACCCGCGGGCTAGCCTTGATCCCTGCATTTGCGGGCGTTTGGTTGATGGGCGACAACGCCGTCGGCAAGCTGTTGATCCTCAGTCAGGTGGTGCTCAGCCTGCAATTGCCGTTTGCGCTCTACCCCCTGATCCGCATGACCAGCGACGTCAAACTGATGGGCCCCTTCGTCAACCGCCTGCCGACGCGCTTGCTGGCGTGGTTTCTGTTCGCGGTGATCAGCGGGGCCAATATCTGGTTGATTGCGCAACTCAGCGTGGGTGACTGAGGGCGCGCCCTCACCCGGCCAGCCGCTCATCCAGCCAGCCAGCCACCCGCTCATGAATCCCGGCCACTTCTTCGAGCAAGCCGCTCATGCGCATGAAGTCATGGGTCATCCCCGGTTCTTCCCACCTCACCACCTCATTGCCCGCCTGTTCCAGTTTGGCGGCATAGGCCAGTCCCTCGTCATGCAACGGATCAAACCCGGCCAGGTACACCAGCGCAGGGGCCACGCCGCTGACATCCGGGGCCAGTAACGGTGAAAGACGCCAATCCTGCACATCCGCCGTGGTTCGGGTGTAGTGCCCGTAGAACCAGTCCATGGTGGCGGTTTCGAGCAGATACCCATGGGCGAAACGCTGGTGGGATTCACGTTTGCAACTGCCGTCGGTGACCGGGTACAGCAACACTTGCGCGCGCGGCACGATGGCCACCTCCTGCGGGTCGCGCACCGCCAGAATCGCGAGCACCGTGCTCAATGTGCCGCCCGCACTGTCACCGGCAAACGCCACGCGGGTAGCGTCCAGCCCATGACGGGCGCCCTCGCGCAGCAACCAGTTCACTGCGTCGCAGGCATCTTGCACCGCCGTGGGGAACACCCACTCCGGGGCCAGCCGGTAATCCACGGCCAGCACGGCGAATTGCCCGGCATGGGCCAACCGGCGACACAGCCCGTCGTGGCTGTCCAGACTGCCAATCACATAACCGCCGCCGTGGAAGTAGACCACCACCGGCAGCGGTTGTGGCGTTAGCTGCGGGGCGCGATACAGGCGCGCTGGCAAGCTGAAACCATCCCGGGCCGGGAGGCGCAGGTCGTAACTGTCGACGCCCGGCAACGGCTCGTCCAGCACCCCGGCACTCATTTCAAACTCCAGCCGGGCCTGTGCCGGGCTCAGGTCATGCAGGGCCTGCCTTTTGCCGGTCATGCGGCTGAACTCGGCCAGTTCCAAAAAGGCTTCCAGCTCCGGTACTACTGACATACGCGTGTCCTTGCAAATAGCCTTCGGCACGGGTTGCCGAAGGCGGTGATGGTTAGCGCTGAACCTCAACGCACGTGCATAAGGTGCCGTCACACCCGCTCGGCCTGCCCTGCCAGCAATTGCTCCAGTCGGTTCAGCAATGGCGCCTGACGCAACACCTCGTAATGCCCGCCCTTGAGCACGCTGTGACTGGCGCCCGGTCCCACTTGCGCCCCATGCACGCGGCGCTCGTCGTCGCGCCCGGCCACCCACCAGTGGTGCGCCTGAACCCGGGTTGCAGGCAGCATCGGCTGCTGCAAAGCCAACTGTTTGAGGCGCGCGCCCACGGCAAAGATGTGACTCAGCTCCGCCGACCCGAGCAGCCCGTGCTCGCCCAACCCGGCACGCGGCTCGGCCATGGCGGCGGCAATCACCTGCTCGGCGCTGCGCCCCTGATCCTCCATCAATGCGCACGCGTCGTGCTCGGACAGCCCCAGCACAAAGCGCAAGAAATCCTGCAAGTCTTCACGCCCGTCACTGGCCTCGGCCGTCCCCGCCACGTAGGTGTCCACCAGCCCGGCAAACGCCACCTGCTGACCTTGCGCCTCCAGCGCCTGGGCCACCAGCAAGGTCAACGCCCCGCCCAATGACCAGCCCAGCAGGTGATACGGGCCGTCAGCCTGTTGCTGACGGATACGTCCGGCATACGCCTGCGCCATGCTATGCAACGAGGTGTCTTGCCATTCAGGGTCGAGCAACATGCGGCACTGCACACCATAAACGCTGCGGCGCCCGTCCAATTTACGGGCCAGCGGCTCGTAGTCGAACACCGTGCCGAACCCCGCGTGCAAACAGAACAACGGCGGCACGTCACCGACGCGGCTATTGAGCGCCAGCAGCGGGTCGGGGGCCTGAGCGAGCGCCACAGGTTCAAAGCCGCTGAGCTCGGCAATGCACGGTTTCTGCATCAGGTCGCGCAGCTTGAGGCTGAAACCCAACTGCGGCTGATTACGCACCCGTGAAATCACTTTCAGCACTTGCAGCGAGTCACCGCCCAGCTCAAAGAAATTGTCGTCGATCCCCACCCGCTCCAGCCCCAACACCTCTTGCCAGATTAGCGCCAACGCCTGTTCCAGCTCAGTGCGCGGCGCCCGGTACGTGCCTTGGGCAAGCTGAGGCTCGGGCAGTGCGCGACGGTCCAGTTTGCCGTTGGCGGACAACGGGAAACGCGCCATCGGCACGATGTGGCTCGGCACCATGTAATCCGGCAGGTGCGCCTGCAATTGCTCTTTGAGTGTGCGTTCCAGCAGGGTGCCGGACGCGACCACGTACCCTGCCAACTGCTTGCCGGTCGGCCCTTCGATCACCTTGACCGCCGCATCCTGCACCCCTTCGCACTGACGCAGACGCGCTTCGATTTCCCCCAGTTCAATGCGGAAGCCGCGGATTTTTACCTGTTGGTCCAGGCGCCCCAGGTAGTCGATCAGGCCGCATTCGCGCTGACGAACCCGGTCCCCGGTGCGGTACATGCGACCGCCCTTGGCATCGAACGGGTCCGGCACAAAGCGCTCGGCACTCAACCCCGGTTGCCCGTGATAGCCACGGGCCAGGCATTCCCCGCCCAAGTACAACTCGCCACTCACACCGGCGGGCAACGGGTTCAAGTCCGCGTCCAGCACATACAGACCGCGCCCGGCGACACCCCGACCAATCGGCGCATAGGCCGCTTCACAGCAGTCCGTCACCTCGGCCCGCCACAACAGCGGCGTGACCACGGTTTCGGTCGGCCCGTAGCCGTTGACCAGTCGCTGCGGGCGCAGGGCTCGCTTGACCAGCTCAAAGCTGGCATCCGGCACCGCGTCGCCACCAAAACAATAGGTGTGCACGGGCGGTGGGTTGCCTTGGGCCAGCGCGACTTCTGCCAGCTGTTGCAGGTAAGCGGGCGGGAAGCACGCCACCGTCACGTGTTGTTGGTGCAGCACGTGTAAGGTCTGCTCCGGGGTCCACAGCTGATCGTCGCGGATCACCAGGCTGCCACCGGCCAGCAAGACGCTGAGCCAGCGCTCCTGCGCACCGTCAAACGCGAAGGACATAAAGTGCAGCTCGCGGCTGTCCGGGTTGAGCGCGTACAGGTCGATGATGCCCTGACAGTGCCGCGCAATCGGCTGGCGGGCCACGGCCACGCCTTTGGGCTGGCCGGTCGAACCCGAGGTGTAAATCAGGTACGCCAGATGCCCGCCCAGCGACTCAACCGCCCGTGGCAACGCCACCTGATCGCTCAATTGGTCGAGCAACAGACGCGGGGTGGCGGCATCGAAGGTCACCCGCTGGTCCACATCGCTGTTGCACAGCAACAGGCTGGCCGCTGAATCGGCCAGCATGAAGGTCAGTCGCTCAGCCGGGTAGTCGAGGTCCAGCGGCACATACGCGGCGCCTGCCTTGAGCACGGCCAGGAACGCCACAATCGTTTGTTCCGAACGCGGCAACGCCACCGCCACCCGCGTCTCGGGGCCAATGCCGCGCCCTTGCAAGTGAGCCGCCAGCGCGTCGGCCTGCCGGTCCAGCGCGGCATACGTCAGTTCACGGCCGTCGCAGATCAAGGCCACGGCATCGGGCTGGCGCCGCACTTGCGCCATGAAGCCATGCACCAGGTCCGTCGCAGGGGCCTGCACCTGTGCCTGCTCAATGCGCGCCTGTGGCAAGCCAATGTCGCCAATCCGGCACTGTGCATCCTGCGGTAACTGCGCCAGCAACCCTTCCAACTGGGCGCGAATGGCCTCGACCTGCGGCGCCGTGAAGCGTTCGCGCAAGTACAGGTATTCCACCTCCAGCCCTTGGTCGGTGGCACTGACCATCAAATCCATCGGGAAGTTGGTGACCCCGCCGCTGCCGACTTCGGCAAACCTCAATTCGCCGTCCTGCTCGCCGCGCAGGGCGCGGTCCACTGGGTGGTTTTCAAACACGATGATGCTGTCGAACAGCCCTTGGCCGCCCTGCCCGGCCCAGCGCTGAATATCGGCCAGCGGCGTGTGCTCAACCTCACGGATCGACAGGTTGTAGTCCTGCAACTCGCGCAGCCAGTCGCCCAGCGCCTGTTGCGGATCGAGGGTCTGAATCACCGGCAAGGTGTTGATGAACAGGCCCAGCATGTCCTGCGCGCCTGGCAGTTGGGTCGGGCGCCCTGCCACGGTGGCGCCGAAAGCCACGCTGCGCTGCCCGGTATGACGCTGCAACAGCAGCAGCCAGGCCGCTTGCACCAGCGTGTTCAACGTCACCCGTTGTTGCGTGGCAAACGTGTACAAACGGCGGGTCGCCTCGCTGTCCAGATAGCTGTAAAGCACGCCGTGGCCGCTGCCGCCGGTGTTGGCCGCATTGGCCAGCATCGTCGGCGCTTGCAGCGTCTCCAGGCGTGCGCGCCAGAACCCTTCGGCCAGCGTCACGTCCTGCTGCGCCAGCCAGTGGATGTAATCGGCATAGCGCCCGGTCAGCGCTGGCAAGGTCTGGTGCGCGTACAGGCGCAGCATCTCGCCGAGCAGACGTGACGCGCTCCAGCCGTCCAGCAGCAAGTGATGGTAGGTCCAGATCATCTGGTGCCGGTTATCGCCCAGACGCACCAGGGTGAAACGCATCAAGGGCGGGCAACTGAGGTCGAAGCCACGCGCCTGATCGTCCGCCGCCAAAGCCAACAACGCCGCCTGCGGGTCGGCGTGTTCACGCCAGTCCAGTTCCACAATCGGCACTTGCGCCTGCTGATACACCGCTTGCAGCGGGTTCGCCAGACCGTCGCGCCAGAGGAAGGCCGCACGCAGCACTTCATGGCGCTGCAGCAAGGTGTCCCAGGCGGCGCGGAAACGGTCGACCTGCAACCCTTCAACCGCCACGCTGAGCTGGTTGACGTACAGGTTCAGCTCGGGCGACTCAATGCAGTGGAACAGCATGCCCTGTTGCATCGGCGACAGCGGGTACAGGTCGTCCAGCCCCTCGCGCTCCACCTGCACGGTGGTCGGCACTTGGGCAAAAGGCACGGTGTCGGGAGCGTGCGCGACACGGGGTGCTGCCGCCACGGCCCGTTGTGCCAGCGCACGAATGGTTTGCGCCTCGAACAGTTGTTTCGGGGTGAACGCCAAGCCCAGCGCCCCCGCACGGCTCACGGCCTGCAACGAGATGATCGAATCGCCGCCCAGCTCGAAGAAGTTTTCAGTCACCCCCACGGCTTCCAGCCCCAGCACGTCTTGCCAGACCGCCGCCAGCAGGGCTTCTGCCGGGGTGCCCGGCAAGACCCGTTCCGCCACCTGACGGCTGGCCTCGGGCGCCGGCAGCGCCTGACGGTCCAGTTTGCCGTTGGGGGTCAACGGCAACGCGGCCAGGCACATTAAATGCGCCGGCAGCATGTGCGACGGCAGACGGCTGCGCAGGTGCGCTATCAATGCCTCGCGCAGCGCGCTGTCATCGGCCAGCGGGTCGCGGGGCACGATGTAACCCACCAACTGACGGCTGACCGGACCTTCGCGGTCGACCACAAAGGCTTCGCGCACGCCGTCGTGCTCCAGCAGGCAGGCTTCGATTTCCCCCAGCTCAATGCGGAACCCACGGATTTTCACCTGCTGGTCGATACGGCCCAGGTACTCGACCACCCCGTCCTCGCGCAGCCGCGCCAGATCGCCACTGCGGTACAGGCGCGCGCCTGCCACGAACGGGTCCGGTACAAACCGTTCCGCCGTCAGGTCGGGCCGCTGATGGTAGCCACGCGCAATGCCCTCGCCGCCCATGTACAGCTCGCCCGCCACGCCCACCGGCAAGGGTTGCAACTGACTGTCGAGCACGTAAGCGCTGCGCTGCCCCACCGGACGGCCAATGGGCAAAAACGGCGAGTCAAACTGCGTGCCCGGATACGCGCACCAGATCAACGGTGTGATCACGGTTTCAGTCGGGCCGTAACCGTTGATAATGCGCGGCGGCTGCAACACCCGCTGCACTTCATCGAAGGCATGTTTGGGCATGCCTTCACCGCCCACGGTGTAGGAACGGATCGGTAAGGCACGCCCGGCTTCGCCCAGGTAGTCAGCCATTTGCAGCAAGTAGCTGGGGGTGAAACAGGCAATGGTGATGCCGTGTCGCTCGATCTCTTCGCAGGTGCGTTGCACGCTCCAAAGCTCGTCGTCACGCGGCATCAGCGCCGAGCCGAAGACCAGCGGGGTCAGCCAGCGCTCGTGGGCGCCGTCGAAACTGATGGAGGCAAATTGCAACTCGCGGTCGTGCGGGGTCATGCCGTACAGCGCGCCGATGGACAGGCAATGCATGGCCAGCGGGCCATGGGCGACACTGACGCCTTTCGGACGCCCGGTGGAACCCGAGGTGTAAATCAGGTAAGCGAGGTTCTGCGCGTCGGTCAGGTTGCGCAGGTCGGTGCCCGGCAAATGCGCCACGGCCTCACGGTCCAGTTCCAGCACCGGCACCCCTGCCACCTGTGGCAATGACGGGCGCAGCCACGATTGGGTCAACAGCAGCGCAATGCCGCTGTCCTGCATCAAATACCCCAAACGTTCGGCCGGGTACGCCGGGTCCAGCGGCACGTAAGCGCCCCCGGCCTTGAGGATCGCCAACAGGCCGATAATCATCTGCGGCGAGCGCTCGACGGCCAGCCCCACGCGCACCTCGGGGCCGATACCCAACTCACGCAAGCGATGAGCCAAGCGGTTGGCACGTTGATTGAGGTCGTGATAGCTGAAGGTGGAGTCGGCAAAGATCAGCGCCACCGCCTCGGGGCGAATCGCCGCCTGCGCTTCGATCAACTGATGCACGCATTGCGTGGTCGCTGGCCCCGGTGCCGGGTTCCAGTCATGCAGCAACTGCTGGCGTTCACCTTCGCTCAACCAGGGCAACTCGCCCAGGCGGGCCTGCGGGGCGGCCACCATGGCGTTCAGCAGGCACGCCAAATGCTGGCTCATGCGGGCAATCACCGGGGGCGAGAAGTGGCTGAGCTGGTAACTCCAGGTCAGGCTCAAATGCCCTTCACTCACCGCCGCCAGCGTCAGCGGGTAGTTGGTGCGCTCGTGGTTGTCCGGCAGCGAAAAGCGCAAGCCGTCCGGGGCCCCCTGTTGCAAGGCCTCGGCAATCGGGAAGTTTTCAAACACCAGCAAGCTGTCGAACAGCGGCTCACCCGCCCGCCCGGCCCAGCGCTGCACGTCACTCAACGAGGTGAATTCGTGCTCCCGCAGCTCAAGGTTATGTGCCTGCAAGCGGCCCAGCCACTGCGCCACGCTTTCAGCGGCCTGCGGCTGGCTGATCACCGGCAAGGTATTGATGAACAGCCCGAGCTGATGCTCGGCACCCGGCAAGTCCACCGGGCGCCCCGAGACCGTGGCGCCGAACGCGACCGTTTGCTGGCCGCTGTACCGCTGTAACAGCAGCGCCCACGCGCCTTGAACCAGCGTGTTGAGGGTCATGGCGTGCTGGCGGGCAAATGCGGTAAACGCCGCACTGCTGGCCGCGTCGAAGACCTGACGATGGTCGGCGTATTCATCCGCCTGTGGCGAAGCCGTGTACGCCACGCTCTGGGCCAACAGGGTCGGGTTTTCCAGACCGGCCAGCTGGGTGCGCCAGAACGCCTCATCGGCTGCTGCATCCTGCCTGTGCAGCCAACCGATGTAGTCGGCAAAACGCCCTGAAGGGCTCGCCACAGTGTCCCCGGCATAGCGCTGCAACACTTCGCCCAACAACAGCGCGTTGCTCCAGCCATCCAGCAGCAGGTGATGATGGGTGTAAATCAGTTGCTGACGCTGTTCATCCAGCCGCACCAGCGCCAGACGCAGCAAGGGCGGGTGCGCCGGGTCAAACTGCAACCGCTCGCTGCGCGCCAGCAGTTGCAATTGGCCAGCCTGATCGGCCTGCCCGCGCCAGTCCAGCACGGTCAACGGCAACTCCAGTGTGCGCTGCACCACTTGCACCGGTTGCGCGGCGCCCGGCGGCCAATGGAAGCCGCTGCGCAGAATCGGGTGCGCGTCCAGAGTCGCTTGCCACGCCTGCGCCAGACGCGCCGCGTCCAACCCGGTGGCTTCCACGCTGAGCTGGTTGACATACGCGCCCGCCAGCGGCTCGTACACACTGTGGAACAACAGCCCGCGCTGCATCGGTGACAGCGGATACAGATCCTCGATCTGCCGCGCCGTCACCGGCACGTCATCGAGTTGCGCCTGGGTCAGGTCGGCCAGCGGGAAATCGGCCGGGGTCACACCGCCGTGGCGCGGGTCGATGCAATGCGCCACCACGGCCTGCAGGTTCGATTCGATGGCCGCTGCCAACGCCTGAATATCGGCCTTGTCGAAGCATGCCTGACTGAAGCTGAGGTCCAGTTTCAGCTCCCCGCCAAACACCTGGCCGTCCACCGACAACCAGTTGGCCAAGGGTGAATCCGGGCTTTGCGCTGCGCCGCTGGCCTGACGCGCGGGCACGAACAGGGCGTCGTCGCTGAAGCTCTGGTCGAACTGCCCCAAGTAGTTGAACGTGACCCGCGCGCTCGGCAATGCCGCCAGGCGAGCTTGCACCTCGGCAGGCCCCTGGTAGCGCAGCAGGCCAAACCCCAGCCCTTTGCCGGGAATGTCGCGCAGTTGTTGCTTGATGGCTTTGATCGACGTCGCCAGATCGGTGGCCGGGGTCAACTTGACCGGGAACAGGCTGGTGAACCAGCCCACGGTGCGGGTCAGGTCGATGGCGTCAAACAGGTCTTCACGGCCGTGACCTTCCAGTTGAATCAACGCATGGGCGTCGCCGGTCCAGTCGCACAGGGCGCGCGCCAGCGCAGTGAGCAACAGGTCATTGACCTGGGTGCGGTACGCCGCCGGGGCCTGTTGCAGCAGTTGGCGCGTGCGCTCGCGGTCCAGCCCCAGGCTGACCACCTGACGGTGACGCACGGCCTGGCTGGCGTTCGGGCGAGCGTTGGGCAGCGCAGTGCTGGCGTCTTGCAGGTGCTGTTGCCACCAGTTGCATTCAGCTACCACGGCGTCGCTGTTGGCGTAGGCACCGAGCTGGTTCGCCCAGTCTTGCAAGGCGCTGGTTTTTTCCGGCAACGGCTGGTCGGCATACGCTGCTTGCAAGTCTTCAAGCACAATCCGCCACGACACACCGTCCACCACCAGGTGATGAATCACCAACAGCACGCGTTGCCCGCCATCTGCGTGGTCGATCAACACCGCACGCAACAGCGGACCCTCTTGCAGCGACAGGCTGCGCTGGGCTTCATCGCACAACCCCTGCAATGCCTCATCGCTCTGCACTTGCGCGGTCCACAGCACGTCGGTGGCCGCCGCGCTGTCGAGCGGCACATACCGCGCCGTCCATTGCCCCTCGACCTGACGAAATTGCAGGCGCAGCGCATCGTGGCGGGCCAACACCCGTTGCAGGGCAGTCTGCAACCGCAACAGGTCCAGCGGCTCGCGCACCTCCAGCAACACGGCCTGGTTCCAGTGCTGTGGCTGCACGGTCTGGGTGTCGAAGAACCAACGTTGCACCGGGGTCAGGGCTTGTGTGCCGAGCACCGGCCCTTGGGCGATCTGCGGCACTGCCTGCTGACTGGCCACGGCCGCCAACGCCTGCAAGGTCGGCTGTTGAAACAGGTCGCGCGGCTGTAAACGCAGCCCGGCACGCCGGGCCCGGCTCACGACCTGAATCGAGATGATCGAGTCGCCGCCCAGCTCAAAGAAGTTGTCCTGCCGGCCGACCTGTTCGACCCCCAGCACCTGCTGCCAGATCGCTGCCAGCTGCCGTTCGTGGTCACTGCGTGGCGCTTCAAACACGCGCTGACTGACACTCACCCCAGGCGCAGGCAGCAATTTGCGCTCCAGTTTGCCGTTAGGGCTTAACGGCATCCGCTCAATCACCATCAGGTGCGTCGGCACCATGTAATCGGGCAGGCTCTGCAACAAACGCGCTTTCAAGACGTCGCGCCACGGGCCTTGCGCTTGAACGTCGTGGGCCAATTGCGCGTCGGTCGGCACCAGGTACGCCACCAATTGATTATCCAGCGCCAGCACCACGGCTTCCTGCACCTGCGGGTGTTCGTGCAGGCGCGCTTCGATTTCCCCCAGCTCAATGCGCAGGCCGCGAATTTTCACCTGATGGTCGATGCGGCCGCAGTACTCAATGGCCCCATCGGCGCGATAGCGGGCCAGGTCGCCGGTGCGGTACAAGCGCTCGCCCGTGCCGAACGGATCGACCACAAAGCGCTCGGCCGTCAGCCCCGGACGGGCATGGTAGCCCCGGGCCAGACCGCTGCCAGCCAGGTACAACTCACCGATTGCACCACAGGGTAACGCGTGCAATTCGGGGCTCAGGATATACGTGCGCAGGTTGGCAATCGGGCGACCAATGGGCACGCTGTCGCGGCCTTCTTCGACACAGGTCCAGTGGGTGACGTCGATCGCGGCTTCGGTCGGGCCGTACAGGTTGTACAACGCCGCCTTCGGCAAGCTGCGCAGGGTCTGGCGCTGCAATTCGATCGGCAGCGCTTCACCGCTGCACACAATGCGCCGCAACGAGCTGCACTGGCGGGCCTGATCGACACTGATAAACGCTTGCAGCATCGACGGCACAAAGTGCAGCGTGGTGATCGCCTGCTCCACGATCAACGCCGCCAGCTGTTGCGGGTCGCGGTGGACGCCGGGCGCTGCCACCACCAGCGTGGCGCCGTGCATCAGCGGCCAGAAAAACTCCCACACCGACACGTCGAAGCTGAACGGTGTCTTCTGCAACACCCGGTCGGCCGCGCTCAGGTCGTAGGCCTGTTGCATCCATGCCAGACGGTTATAGAGCGCGCCATGGCTATTGCCCGCGCCTTTGGGGCGCCCGGTGGAGCCGGAGGTGTAAATCACGTACGCAAGGTGCTGGTCACAGGCGAGGTTGGGCAGATTGTCGCTGTCGTACCCGGCCAGCCAGGTGTCGCCCGCTTCCAGGCAGATGACCGGTAACGCGTCAGGCAACGGCAAGTCGGCCTGCACATGGGGCTGGGTCAGCAACAGGCTGATAGCACTGTCTTCAAACAGATAGGCCAGGCGCTCAGCCGGGTATTCCGGGTCCAGCGGCACATAGGCGCCGCCGGCCTTGAGAATCGCCAGCAGCCCGATGACCAGTTCCAGCGAGCGTTCGCAGGCCACCCCGACACGCACTTCAGGCCCCACCCCTGCGTCGCGCAGACGCCGGGCCAAACGGTTGGCGCGCTGATTCAACGCGCGGTAGCTCAGGTGCTCATCAGCAAATATCAGCGCACAGGCATCGGGGGTGGCGGCCGCTTGCGCTTCGATGTGCTCCTGCACGCACGCGGGGCCGGGATAGCGGTGTTCGGTGGCATTGAGTTGATAAAGGGTGGATTCAACCTCGGCCGCCGACAGCATCGGCAATTGGCCAATCGCGCACTCGGGATTGGCCACAATGGCCGCCAGCAGGTTGCGCCAATGGGCCGCCATCTGCTCGATACGCGGTGCGTCAAACAGGTCGGTGGCGTAGGTCAGGCTGGCCATCAGGCGCTCGCCTTCCTCATGGGTGTCCAGTTGCAGATCGAATTGAGTGGTGCGGCCTTGCCACTCCACGCTTTCGACCTGCAACCCGGCCAGCATCCCGCTCAGCGCACCGGGTCGGCTTTGCTGGTGGTTGAACATCACTTGAAACAACGGGCTGTGGCTCAGGCTGCGCTCGCCCTGTAGCGCCTGCACCAGACGCTCGAACGGCACCTCCTGATAGGCCTGTGCATCGAGCGAACGGTCGCGGGTCTGCTCCAGCAAGCGGGCAAAGGGCATGCGCCCGTCCAGTTCGGCGCGCAGCACCTGGGTGTTGACGAAAAAACCGATCAACCCACGGGTCTCGGCGCGCGTGCGATTGGCCACCGGCACGCCGATGCGCAGGTCCGGCTGGCCGCTGTAGCGATGCAGCAACGCCTGAAAGCTGGCCAGCAACAGCATGAAGGGGGTCACGCCCCGCTGACGGGCCAATGCCATGAGGTTTTTGGCCAACAGCGGCTCGAGGGTGAAGTCCAGCCGCGCGCCCTGTTGCGTCGGGTGAGCGGGACGCGGGCGATCAGCGCGCAGCTCCAGCACCGGCTGCTCGTCACCCAATTGCGCGCGCCACCAGTCCAGTTGGCGTTCCAGTTCGCCCGCCTCCATCCAGCGCCGCTGCCACCGCGCGTAGTCGGCGTACTGAATCGGCAAGGGTGGCAGGGTCACGGACTGGCCCTGGGCATGGGCGGCGTACAGCTGCGAAAACTCATCGACCAACACGCCCATCGACCAACCATCGGCCACGATGTGGTGCAGGGTCAGCACCAGTACGTGATCGTCGGTGTCGAGCTGCAACAGGCTGACCCTCAGCAAGGGGCCATGTTGCAGGTCGAACGGCCGGGCGATGTCGTCCTCCAGCAGCGTCAGCGCCTGGTCGAGGCGCTGGTGGTGGGGCAGATCGCGCAAGTCGTGGCGCGCAAGCGTCAGCCAAGGGCCGCTGGCCGCGAGCGGCTGCACCGACGCGGCCACCTTGAAGGTCCGTGACGGGGGTTGGCTGTCGTCGCCAGCGGCCTGCGGGTCTGGCTCGACAAAGACGCTGCGCAAACTGTGATGGCGCTCCAGCAAGGCGTCGAAGCTGCGTTGCAGAGCCTCGATATTCAGCGCGCCGCGCAGGCGCAAGGCCGCCGGAATATGGTAGGCCGCGCTTTGCGGGTCCAGTTGCCACAAAAACCATTGCCGTTGCTGCGCGTACGACAGTTCGCACGGCGCGTCGGCGTTGGCGGTGGGCGGAATAGGCAACTGGCCGAAGCTGACGCCCTGCTCCTGCATTTTTTGCAGGAATTCACGGCGCTGGTGCGGCGCCAGGCTGGCAAAACGGTTGGCAATACGCCACGCGGTAGAATTTTCCATCAGTTGATCTCCATCTCGTCGAGCAGCGACTCAAGTGCGCTCAGACGACCATCGTTATCCGCAGGCGTGTGTGCTTGTGCCACGGCGGCATAGGCTTGCAGGTCGGGCGCTTCGAACAGCGCACGCAGCGCCAGCTCGATGCCCAGCTCCAGCTCGACCCGGGCACTGGCCTGGGCCGCCAGCAATGAGTGCCCGCCCAATTCAAAGAAATTGTCATGTCGACCCACACGCTCCACGTCCAGCACGCTGGCCCAGATCGCCGCAAGCTGCGTTTCCAGCGTCCCGACCGGGGCGCTGTAAGGGCGCTGCCAGCCTTCGGCATCGGCATCCGGCTGCGGCAAGGCCTTGCGGTCCAGCTTGCCGTTGCCGGTCAGGGGCAGCGCATCCAGCAGCCGCCAGTGGCTGGGCACCATGTAGTCCGGCAGGTCGACCTTGAGCGCCGCGCGCAAATGTTCGCGCCAGGCCAGCGGATCGGTCGGGGTATCGATTGCCACCACGTACGCGCACAGTTGTGGACCTTGGGCGCTCGCATGCACCGTCAGCACGGCCTCCGCGACCCCCGGTTGCTGCTTGAGGCAGGCCTCGATTTCCCCCAGCTCGATGCGGAAACCGCGAATCTTCACTTGCTGGTCGATGCGGCCCAGGTAGTCGATGTTGCCGTCTGCCCGCTGACGCGCTAGGTCGCCGCTGCGGTAAAGGCGTTCCCCCGGCGCAAACGGGCTGGGCACAAAGCGTTCGGCGCTGAGCCCGGCGCGGCCGTGATAGCCCCGCGCCAGCCCTTGACCGGCGATGTACAGCTCGCCCGCGCACCCCGGCGCCACGGGCTGCAACTGGCTGTCGAGCAAGTACCAGCTCAAGTCACTGAGCGGGCGGCCAATCGGGCTCTGCACGTTGGCCTGCAGATCGGCCGGGCTGAGCGCGCGAAAGGTCACATGCACCGTGGTCTCGGTGATGCCGTACATATTGACCAGCGTCGTGGCGCGGTCGCCAAAGCGCTCGTACCACGGCCGCAGACTCGCCACCTCCAGCGCTTCGCCGCCGAAGATCACCCAGCGCAATGCCAGCGCTTGCGGGCTTTGGCACGCCACCGGCATCAATTGCCGGAAAGCGGTCGGGGTCTGGTTGAGCACCGTGACGCCTTCATCACACAGCAGTTGATGGAACGCGTGCGGCTCGCGGCTGATGAAATACGGCACGATCACCAGGCGCCCCCCGCTGCACAGGGCGCCAAACAGCTCCCACACCGAGAAGTCGAACGCGTAGGAATGGAACAGCGTCCACACGTCGTGCTGATCGAAACCGAACGACTGTTGCGTGGCACTCAACAAGCGGGTGACGTTGGCATGGCTGAGCAAGGCGCCCTTTGGCCGCCCGGTGGAGCCCGAGGTGTAAATCACATAAGCCAGGTTGTCCGGTCGGGTCAGGTTCGCCAGGTTCTCGGCACTGAACGTGTCCAGCGTCAGGTGCTCCAGGCACAGGGTTTGAACCCCGACGTGGGGCGGCAGACTTTCAAGCAAGTGCTCCTGGGTCAGCAGAAGGCGGATGCCGCTGTCACCGATCATGTAGCTCAAGCGTTCGGCCGGGTAGTGCGGGTCCAGTGGCACATAAGCGCCCCCTGCCTTGAGGATGGCCAGCACGCCCACCACCAGCGGTATTGCACGTTCCGTGGCAATCCCTACCCGCACTTCCGGGCCGACGCCCAGTTCGCGCAGCTTGCGCGCCAGTCGATTGGCGCGTGCATTGAGCTCGCCGTAATCCAGCGATTGCTCGCCACAGCGCACTGCCACCGCCTGCGGCTGCGCCGCGGCCTGTGCTTCAAACAGCTGATGCAAGGCAGGTGCTACGGGCTGAACCTCGACCTGCGGGTTCCACTGCCGGATCAGCGCCTGTTGCTCGGCGGGGGCCATCATCTCAAGCGCCGCAATCCGTTGTTGTGGTTCACGCACCACGGCGCGCAGCAGGTTCAACCAGTGCTGCGCCAGGCGTTCGACGGTGGCGGCGTCGTACACGTCGCTGGCGTAGGTCAGGCTGGCGTGCAAGTGCTCGCCCTGCTCTTCGGTGTCCAGCGCCAGATCGAACTGCGCCGTGTGCTGTTGCCACGCCATGCGCCGGATGACCAGCCCCGGCAGGCTGCGCTCGACGCTCTCGCCGATCGGCCGCTGGTGGTTGAACAGCACTTGGAACAACGGGCTGTGGCTCAGACTGCGCTCAGGTTGCAGCGCTTCCACCAGTTGCTCGAACGGCAATTCTTGATGAGCCTGCGCCCACAACGCGGTGTTCTTGACCTGTTGCAGCAGGCTGGCAAATGTCTGCTGGCCGTCAATCTCGGCGCGCAACACGTGGGTGTTGATGAAGAAACCGATCAGGCCTTCCGTTTCGAGGTGGCTACGCCCGGCACTGGGCACACCGACGTTGATCGCCGACTGACCGCTGTAGCGGTGCAGCACGGTCTGGAAACTGGCCAGCAGCACCATGAACAGGGTCACGTGGTGTTGCTGCGCCAACTGCCGCAAACCGGCCGCCAGTTCGGGCTCGACTACCAGCTCCAGGCGCGCCCCGCGTTCGCTGCGTATCGCCGGGCGAGTCAGTTCGCTGGGCAGTTCAAGCGGCGGATGCTGTTGGCCCAAATGGGCCTTCCAGGCACTCAACTGACGCTCGCCCTCACCGGCCTGCAACCTGTCCCGTTGCCAGACCGCAAAATCGGCGTAACTGACGGCCAGGGCCGGCAGCTCGGGCGCCTGCCCCAGCACATGAGCCTGATACAGGGCGCTGAACTCATCGACCATGATTTGCATCGACCAGCCGTCGGCCGCGATGTGGTGCACCGTCAGCACCAACACGTGCTCATCGGCCCCGACGGTGAGCAGCAATACACGCAGCAGCGGGCCGTGACGCAGGTCGAAGGGTTGACGCATCGCCTCGGCGACCCGTGCTTGAATTTCGGTCTGCGTCGGTGCCACCAGCGTCAGCTCGCGCAGGTCCAACGGCAGGCTGGCGTGCACGACGCCACGCGCCTGTTCGCCGTCCTGAACAAAGGTGGTGCGCAAGGTGGCGTGCCGCGCTTGCAGGTCATTGAAACTGCGCACCAAGGCATCGCGATTGAGCGTGCCCGTGAGCCGCAGCGCAGCCGGGATGGTGTAAGCGGCGCTGTCCGGGTCCAGTTGCCAGAGAATCCACTGCCGTTGCTGTGCGTACGACAGCACCCCCGCCTGCCCTTGCGCCATCGGCTTCAAGGTCGGGGCACTGAGCGTTGGCGGCTGCGCCTGGCAACGGGCGGCAAACTCGCTGAGCACGCTGGTTTCAAACAGGCTGCTGAGGGGCAGTTCAATCATCAACTGCTGACGCACGCGGGACACCACTTGCGCCACCAGCAGCGAATGGCCGCCCAATTCGAAGAAGTTGTCGTCGCGGCTGACGGCATCCAGTTTGAGGACTTCCTGCCAGATCGCCGCAATACGCGACTCAATGCCTGCATGGGGCGCCACCAGCTCGCGCTGCCAGTCGGCCGCTTGCGCCTGCGGCAAGGCCTTGCGGTCCACCTTGCCGTTGGCATTGAGCGGCAAGTGGTCCAGAGGCAGCCATTGCAACGGCACCATGTAGTCGGGCAACTGCGCCTTGAGCGCGGTTTTCAGTTGTTCACGCAGCGTTGACCACTGCGGCGCCGACGGTTGCGCCACGATAAACGCCACCAGCGCCTTGCCGGTCGGGCCGTCCTGCACCACCACGGCCACTTCACGCACATCGTTCACGTCGCGCAAGCGTGATTCAATTTCCCCCAGCTCAATGCGGAACCCGCGCACTTTCACCTGCTGGTCGATCCGGCCCACGTATTCCAGCTGACCGTCAGCGCGGCGGCGCGCCAGATCGCCGGTGCGGTACAAGCGCTCCCCCGCTTGCCGGGCGTAAGGATTGGGCAGGAACACACTGGCGGTGCGCAACGGATCACCAAAATACCCGCGCCCCACGCCGGTGCCGGCCACGTACAGTTCGCCCACCACTCCGGTGGGCACAGGCTGCAAGCCGCCGTCGAGGACGTACAGGCGATTGTTGTCGGTGGCCAGGCCAATCGGCAGGTACGCGCTGTCGGCCGACGCTGCGTCGACCCGGAACAGCGCCACGTCGTCCGAGCACTCTGCCGGGCCGTAGGCATTGACCAGACCGATGTCGGGGTATCGCTGCAACCAGCGCCGCGCCAGTTCGGGCGGCATGGCTTCACCGGTCGGCAGCATCCAGCGCAGGCCAGACAGTTGACCAAGGGGTTCATCCAGCAGGCTCTGGATCAGCGACGGCACGCTCTCTAGCACGCTGATGCCGCGTGCAGCGACGTGGCCCAGCAACGCGGCCGGATCATGGGCGATGGCGCTCGGCACGATGTCCACCTGTGCGCCAAACAACGGCGCCGCGAGGAATTGCCACACTGAAATATCGAAACTCTGGGACGCGGTCTGGGCAATCACCGCGTCACGGCCCAGGTCGAGGTAAGGCCGTTTGCTCAACTGGTTGTTGAGCATCCCGGCCTGCGCGACCATGACCCCTTTTGGCGTCCCGGTGGAGCCCGAGGTGAAGATCACGTAGGCCAAATGGTCAGGTCCGGTGTAGACCCCCGGCCGCGCGCTGGAGAAGTCCTGGGCCTGCACGTCCTCCCACACCACCAGGCGCGGCCGTTGCGCCGGGGCTAATTGCGCCAGCAAGGCACGGGCCTGATCGCCACACGCCGCGCTGGCTACCAGCACGGGCACTTGCCCCAGTTGCAGCAAATCGAGCAAACGCCGGGCGGGCAATTGCGGGTCCAGCGGCAAATAGGCTGCACCGGCCTTGAAGCTGCCGAGCATCATGCCCAACAGCGCCAGGCTGCGCTCGGCCAGCAGCGCCACCGGCTGATCGACCCCCACACCCGCCGCCCTCAAGGCATGGCCGAGGCGGTTGGCGCGGGTTTCCAGCTCGCGGTACGTCCAGCGCTGATCGAGGCATGTCGCCACCACCTGCTCCGGGTGCGCGTCGTGCTGCGCTTCAAACAGGCGCACATAACCGTCGGCCAGCGGGTAGTCGCGGTCGGTGTGATTGCCCGCCTGCAACAGGTGCTCGCGCTCGGCGGCGTCGACCACCGGCAACTCCGCGAACGGCCCGTCTGCATGCTCGCCAATGGCCAGCAGCAGGCGTTTGAAATCGGCCAGCAAACGCTCGGCGGTGGCGTCGTCGAAGAAGCGCGTGTCGTAAGACAAGTGCAGGCCGAGCGCGTCGCCGGGGTACACCACCACCGTCATCGGGTAGTTGGTGTGGGTGCGCGCGCTGTCGGATCGGGCGCTGATGTGCTCGGCCCCCGTGACCACGGCACTTTCCACCGGCGCGTTTTCGTAGACAAACAGGCTGTCGAAAATCGACTGGCCTTTGTCCAGCGCACTGCACGCCTGAATCTTCAACAGCGGCAGGTGCTCGTGCTCACGCAGCGCCAGGTTGTGCTCGAACAAGCGTTGCAGCCACGCCTTGACGCTGACGTCCTGCCCGGCACGCGGCAGTTGCAGGCGCAACGGAATGCTGTTGATGAACAGGCCCACGGTGTCCTGCATCTCGGGGCGATTGACCGGGCGACCGGCGACGGTCACGCCAAACAGCACCTCATCGAGGCCACTGTAGCGCTGCAAGACCAACGCCCAGGCCGCTTGGGTCAGGGTGTTGACGGTGAGCTGGAAACGCTGCGCCAACTCGCGCAAGGCGCGGCCCTGACTGACCTGCAGATCGGCATACACATCGCCGATCACCGAGAAGCCGCCCTGACGCCGCAAGGCGCGGTCAAACGGCAACGGGGTGGGTTGCTCAAAGCCCGCCAGCTCCCGGGTCCAGGCGGCTAGCGCCTCGCGCTCGCCCTGTTCTTGCAGCCACTGGATAAAGTCGCGGTAACGGGCCGCGGGCGGCAGGCTGCGTTGACCGCTGTAAAGGGCGAAGAAATCTTGCAGCAACAGCGAACGGCACCAGGCATCGATCAGGATGTGGTGGTTACTGAGGATGAACCAGTAATGCCCGGCGCTGCGACGAATCAGGCGCAGGCTGAAAGGCGGTGTGTTGAGCAGGTCAAACCCTTCGGCGCGGTCTTGCGCCAGCAACGCTTGCAACGCCGCTTCGTGTTCAGCCTCGGGGCGATCGCTCCAGTCATGCACCTGCACCTTGGGCGCTGCGTCGCGGTGGATGATTTGCAGCATGTTGCCGTCATCGTCGAGGCTGAACGACGCCCGTAATGCATCGTGACGCTGTACCACGGCGTGCCAGGCCGCCGTAAAGCGTGGCAGGTCGATGTCACTGTCGATGATGTAACGGTCTTGCATGAAATAAATGCCCGACCCCGGTTCCAGCAAGGTGTGCACCAGCAACCCCTGCTGCATCGGCGACAGCGGGTAGATGTCTTCAATGGCGCCGGGCGCCACCTTGAGGGTATCCAGTTGCTGCTGGGTAAGGCGCGCCAACGGGAAGTCCGACGGCGTCATGCCGCCGGTTTCGTGGGTCACGCAGTGCTCGATCAACGCCGACAGTTCGCGCTGGTAGTCGTCCATCAAGGCGTGAATGGTTGCCGGTTCGAACATCTCGGTGCTGAAGGTCCATTGCAGGTTCAGCTCGCCGCCATACACCTGCCCTTCGATGCTCAGCCAGTTGGCCAGCGGCGCCTGTTCATCCTGCGCCTGACCGGCGCTTTCGGCCGCCGGGACGAACAGCGCCTGATCGTCGAACTGGCGATCGAACTGGCCCAGGTAGTTGAAGGTGATACGCGGGGTGGCCAGCGCGGCCAGTTGCGCACCCGCCTCGCTGCCGGCCAGATAGCGCAGCAGTCCATAACCGACGCCTTTGTCCGGGACGCTGCGCAATTGTTCCTTGATGGCCTTGATCGACTCGCCCATGCCCACGGCTGGCGTCAGTTGCACCGGGAACAGGCTGGTGAACCAGCCCACGGTGCGCGACAGGTCGAGACCGTCGAACAGCTCTTCGCGACCGTGGCCTTCAAGCTGAATCAGGCTGCTGGTGTGACCGCTCCAGCGGCAGATCACCCGCGCCAGCGCCGTGAGCAACAGGTCATTGACCTGCGTGCGGTAGGTCGCGGGCGCCACTTGCAGCAATTGCCGGGTACGTTCGGCGTCCAGGCTGAACGCGCGTGTTTGCCCGTGACGGTTCTGCAACCCGCCCCCGGCACGGTCGCAAGGCAATTCACTGCTGGCCCCGCTCAGGTGAGCGTGCCAGTACGCCAATTCCGGCAAACGCGCCTGCGCGGCGGCCTGCAAGTGCGCGGTCCAGGCCTGATAGGCACTGGTTTTGGCCTGCGGCGCCTGCGTCGGCTGCGCATAGAACTGTTGCAAGTCCTCCAGCAGCACCCGCCACGACACGCCATCCACGGCCAGATGGTGCACCACCAGCAGCACGCGCTGGCTGTGGTCGGCCATGTCGATCAGCACCGCACGCACCAGCGGCCCTGCTTGCAGATCAAGGCTGCGCTGAGCCAGTTCGCACACGCGGTTGAGTTCATCCTCCGACGCCGCCTGTTGCTGCCACAACACCGGCTCGGCCGACTGTTCGCCATAGGCCTGCTGCCACTGGCCATCGCGCTGTTCAAAACGCAGGCGCAGGGCATCGTGATGGGTCAGCAGTTGCCGCAGCGCCTGCTCCAGCGGCGCGGCCTCGACCGGCTGACGCGGGTGCAACAGCAATGATTGATTCCAGTGATGGCGTGACGGCATCGGCTGTTCGAAGAACCCGTGCTGCACGGGCGCCAAGGCCACCGGGCCGTGGGCAATGCCCTGATCGAGGGCGGTGTGTGTGCTCAGTTCGGCCACCCGCGCCAGACTGCGGATGGTCTGATGCTGGAACAGGTCACGGGGACTGAAGGCGATGCCTGCCTGACGCGCCCGGCTGACCACTTGAATGGAGATGATCGAGTCGCCGCCCAGCGCGAAGAAATTGTCGTCCACGCCGATGTGCGCCACGCCCAGCACCGCCTGCCAGATCTCAGCCAGACGCTGTTCCCGTTCCGTGGCAGGCGCGCTGTAAACCTGCTGCGCTGACGCCGGGTCGGGGCGCGGCAAGGCCTTGCGCTCCAGCTTGCCGTTGGGCGACAGCGGCAGGTGCTCAAGGCTGATCCAGTGGCCAGGCACCATGTACTCCGGCAAGCCGCGCAGCAGGTGGGCCGTCAGCGCAGCCTGCCAGTCGCCAGCGCTGGCCGGGTCTTGCAGGACCACGTAGGCCACCAGTTGCTTGCCGTCGAGCACCAGCACCACGGCTTCACGCACGTCAGCGTGTTCGGCCAGGCGCGCTTCGATTTCCCCCAGTTCAATGCGCAGCCCGCGCAGTTTGACCTGATGGTCGAGACGGCCCAGGTATTCGATCACCCCGTCCACGCGCTGGCGTACCCGGTCGCCGGTGCGGTACAGGCGCTGGCCGTCATGGAACGGGCACGGCACAAAGCGTTCGGCGGTCAGCCCCGGACGTCGATGGTAGTGACGGGCCAGACCGGCGCCTCCCAGATACAGCTCGCCCGCCACACCCACTGCCACCGGCGACAGGTCAGCGTCGAGCACCACGGTGCGCAGGTTGGCAATGGGCAGGCCAATGGGCACGCTGGCTGCGCCTTCATCGACACAGGTCCAGTGCGTGACGTCGATGGCGGCTTCAGTCGGGCCATACAAGTTGTACAGCTCGGCACCCGGCAGCTTGGCAAACACCTGCTGCTGAGCGTCCACCGGCAAGGCTTCACCGCTGCACACAATGCGGCGCAGGCTGGTGCAGTGCTGCACACCGGTTTCGTGGATAAAGGCTTGCAGCATCGACGGCACGAAATGCAGGGTGCTGACCTGATGCTGGCGGATGGTGTCGATCAGGCGCAGCGGCTCGCGGTGTTCACCGGGCTGCGCCACCACCAGCCGTGCCCCGGCGAGCAGTGGCCAGAAAAACTCCCACACTGACACGTCAAAGCTGAACGGGGTTTTTTGCAGCACCGTGTCGTGGGCATCCAGGCCATACGCCTGCTGCATCCAGCACAACCGGTTGACCAGCGCCGCATGGGTGTTGCCCGCGCCTTTCGGGCGGCCGGTCGAACCCGAGGTGTAAATCACATAGGCCAGTTGCTGCGCGTCATGGCTGAGGTTCAGGTTGCTGTCGTCATAGCCATGCAGCGCTTGGGCGGGGTCATCGAGGGCGATGATCCGGATGTCGGCCGCGGGCAGACCGGCCACAAGCGCCTGCTGGGTGAGCAACAGGTCGATGCCGCTGTCCTCGATCATATAGGCCAGCCGCTCTTGCGGGTATTCAGGGTCCAGCGGCACGTAGGCGCCGCCCGCCTTGAGGATGGCCAGCAGGCCGATCACCATCTCCAGCGAACGTTCGAGCGCGATGCCCACCAGCACATCCGGGCCCACGCCCTGTTCGCGCAGGTGCCGTGCCAACTGATTGGCGCGGGCATTGAGCTGCGCATAACTGAGCGCCTGCTCCCCGAACACCAGTGCGCAGGCTTGCGGGGTGCGCGCCACCTGCGCTTGGAGCAAATGATGCACGCTGCGATCGGACGGGTACGCGGCGGCCGTGTGGTTCCATTCGTAAACCTGCGTGTGCAATTCGCTGGCATCGAGCATCGGCAACTCGCCGATCCGGCACTCGGTATTGGCCACCAGCGCCCGCAGCAGGTTGCTCCAGTGGCGCGCCATGCGGGTGATGGTCGCGGCGTCGAACAGATCGTTGGCATAGGTCAGCGCTGCGTTGAGGCGCCCGCCTTTTTCCCAGGTGTCCAGGCTCAGGTCGAACTGAGTGGTGCGCGCTTCCCATTCGATCAGG
The DNA here is from genome assembly GCF_015377145.2 of Pseudomonas lundensis. Classification (NCBI taxonomy): domain Bacteria; kingdom Pseudomonadati; phylum Pseudomonadota; class Gammaproteobacteria; order Pseudomonadales; family Pseudomonadaceae; genus Pseudomonas; species Pseudomonas lundensis. The sequence continues at coordinate 2,032,097 of NZ_CP062158.2, read as the reverse complement.
CCCAGTTCCAGGCCCGAGGCCGTCTTGACCGTTTCAAGGTCCGCCACCTGCGACTGGTGGTTGTACATCACCTGGAACAGCGGGTTATGGCTCAGGTTGCGCTCCAGCTTGAACGCCTCGACCAATTGCTCGAACGGCAGCTCCTGATGGGCCTGGGCGCCGAGGGCGGTTTCCTTGACCGTACGCAGCAAGTCCGCCACCGGGGTCTGGGCAGTCAGTTCGCAGCGCAACACCTGGGTGTTCACGAAAAAGCCGATCAGCCCTTCGACCTCACGCCGGTTGCGGTTGGCGATCGGCACGCCGACACGCACATCGGTCTGGCCGCTGTAGCGGTGCAACAGAATGTTGAACGCCGCCAGCAACAGCATGAACAGCGTGACCGAGTGGCGTTGCGCCAATGTGCGCAACTGCTCCACCAGTGCAGGATCGAGCGCGAATTCATGGCGGGTGCCGCGATAGCTTGGCATCGCCGGGCGCGGGTAATCGGTGGGCAACGCGATGACCGGGTGTTCGTCGCCCAGCCTGTCGCGCCAATACGTCAGCTGCCGCGCCTGCTCGCCAGCCTCCAGCCAGCGGCGCTGCCACAGCGCATAGTCGCGGTATTGAATCGGCAGTTCGGGCAGTTGTGGCGACTGACCGCGCTCAAAGGCGTCATAACCGCGCATGAATTCGTCGATCAGCACATTCATCGACCAGCCGTCAGACACGATGTGGTGCAAGGTCAGCAGCAGGACGTGTTCATCGTCAGCCAGTTTCAGCAACAGGATGCGCAACAGGGGGCCATTGGCCAGATCGAAGGGCAACAGCGACTGGCGCTGCGCTTGGGCAGCCACCGCCTGATCGCGCGCTACGGCAGGCAGCAGGGTGAAATCCATCGACTCGACCGCCAACGGCTGGCTCAAGGCCACTTGCTCGAGGCTGTCATCGGCGTTCTGGCGAAACACCGTGCGCAGGGTTTCGTGGCGCTGCACCACATGGGCGAACGCCTGCTCCAGCGCCGCGACGTTCAACTCACCCTTGAGGCGCACCGCGCCCGGCAAGTTGTACGCGCCGCTGTGCGGGTCCAGTTGCCACAAAAACCACATGCGCCGCTGTGCGTAGGACAGTGCGTGGCGGTCGTCTTGCGCCACCTCTTTCGGAATCGGGAACTGAGAAAAGTCGATCCCTTCCCCGCGCAACCCGTCGAGGAATAACCGGCGTTTTTCCAGCGGCAATTCGATGAACCGGCGGGCAAGTTTGAGGGACTTCTCAGCATTCATCTGGCTTCTTCCGTACGTATTGGCTATCGAGCATTGGCTCGGCTATCCCTACGGAACGGATGAACGCGGCACAAAATTAACCTGCGCCCGCAGGCCGGGGGTCGCAGGTTTCGGGGTGGCCGTACCGGGGTAAATACCGGCGGCACTCACTCGTTATCCAGCATGACTCCCACTGACCGAGGTGCTGTTTATGTCTGTCGCTGCCACGCTGGTGCACACCCTGCGCAAACGCCTGAGCAAACCTGGCGGTTATGAACTGTTCAACATCCACCTCCAGCAGCGCATTGCCCTGAGCCCTTCGCTGATGCGTTTTGTGTTCACCGGCGCAGATGTGGGACTGATGCAAACCCTGGCCCCGGATCAGCGGGTCAAGCTGTTCTTCCCCAGTAACGACGGGACCTTGCCCTGCCTGCCGAAGAGCGGTGACTGGCAGGCAGCGCGGCGCGCCTTGAGCGCTGACAAAATCCCGCCCATGCGCACCTACACCGTTCGCGACCTGCGGCCGGACGCCCACGAGCTGGATATCGACTTCGTCCTGCATGGGGAAACCGGCCCGGCCTCGCGCTGGGCCGTGCACAGCCAGCCGGGCGACCGCCTGCAAATCGTCGCGCCGCAGGCGGCGTATCGAGGCGACCCCGGAGGCTATGAATGGCAGCCGCCCCAAGGGGTGCGGCAGGTGTTGTTGATTGGCGACGAAACCGCGTTACCGGCGCTGGCCGGGATTCTGGAACAACTGGCCGACCACCCCGATGCGCCACGGGTACAAGCCTTTATCGAAGTGCCCGAAGAAGCTGACTGCCTGCCCCTGCTCTGCGGCTTGAATGCCAAGGTCCACTGGTTGCCCCGCGCCAGTCTGGGCAAGCGCCACGGCGAAGGCATGACCCTGGCGGCCCGGGAGCTGGCGAGCTTGCCGCCGGTGAACACGCGCATGGCCAACACTGCGGCCGCTGAAGAGCTGGACCTCAACACCCAGCGCCCCTGGGAGCGCGCCAGCGCCAAACAGGGCGACTTTTATGCCTGGATTGCCGGTGAGTCCGCTGCGGTGATGGCGATTCGACGGTTTTTAATCAACGAACAAGGGCTGGCACGCCAGCAACTGACATTGATGGGTTACTGGAAACTGGGGCGGTCACTGGAATAATGACTCAGCGTGCAGGCGATTGAACCTAATAAAGTTCAATCGCGCACACTTGATTCGCTTCCCCTGTAAGAACATTCCACAAGTACAGGTTATGAGTCATACATCAACATCGGATGTGCGAAATATTTAACCCTGAACAACCACGACCTTATCAGTCGATGCAGGCACAGGGCATTTGCCGAGAGAGGACTGTTTCTTCAATTTTTTATACAGGGATTGCACGCCAGGCAGTTGTAACGCCTCAGGCTTGTAGTCAGGTACATCAGAACGAACTAACACCAGTTCATTACACGGCATAAAAAAAATAATAATGGACTTGTCCGTTACATCATCAACAGGCGCCAGCTTTGCTTCCTTAATTTTGATTGTGTTTCGATAGCGCTCACCCTCCGCCCCCTGATACTCCCGACCCAATTTGTGAAAGCTGTAGGTGGTCTCTGAATTGTAGGGATAACGTGAAAACAGTCGTGCCGGATTGATCACCCCGGCCACGGGCTTTACAGGCCCGCCGGGGCTGGGGGCTGACACCGCGCGTGCCGTGTAGCTGTCGGGCTGTTGGAGCGCGGTCACTCTTGTAAAGTCAGTGTTGTTTCGAGGCGCATCATAATATGTCCATATCGCATAATCGAAGTCACCACCGCCGGTTAAATTAATGCTGTACAGCGGGGCCGAATAACCCACGGGGCGAGGTGTATCTTTGACCCGCAAACTATTTTTTAGCCAAACATCGAACGGATACAAAACAATATCCACTGCCAAATCCACCGGCATCGAGACAATGGCTGCCATCGGGATCAGCCCTAAAGTCAACGACCAGTAAAAGGGCTCCTTGACTACTCTTACATCTTCTTCAATCCCGCTAAACCCCCCGACTCGGTCACTTAAAAACGTCCCACATCCGGACATCAGCGTAATACATGCAACCCACAAAAACCCCTGTAGCTTTTTAGGAAATCTGGTTTTCATTGCAACGCCTCGCTTCTTCTTTTTTGCAAGTTTTTAACTGATGCACCTCAATAAATCTACAAATTAACGACTCGCAAGGGTTATATTTTTGCCCACACTTCTTACTGTCAGCAAAACTGAATTCCCCCTCAGATAAGCCCTACGAAAACGCGCTGTAATAATTCTTTACATCTCAAGGTTCGGGTTTCGGCCTGCTCATCCGTCCTACATGGATAAGCAATCGCTTCTCAATGGCGATTAACACCCGCTCAACCGCGAGTTTGCCGTTACCCATGTCCAAAAAATCCCGTTCCAAGCTCTGGTTTCTGGTTCACAGCTGGCTCACTTTGCCGATCTGGTTCTTCGTGCTGATCGTGTGCGTGACGGGCACCCTGGCCGTGGTGAGCCAGGAAATTGTGTGGCTGGCGACCCCTGAAGCCCGTGCCAGCCAGCCCTCGGACGATGCGCCGCTACTCAGCTATGAACAGGTGCTCACTGCCATTCATCAGGCCGAACCCGCCCTGGCTGTGCAGTCGATCAGCCGCCCCGACGAGGCCCACTTCGCGCTGGTGGCCGATGTGGTGTACCCCGACGGGCGCTCACCATCGCTGTACATCAACCCCTACACCGGCGCCATTCAGGGCGAGAGCCCGAGTTTCAATTTCAAGGCGTTCACCCGCGCCCTGCACGGCTGGTGGCTGGTGCCGTTCACCAATGGTTATAGCTGGGGCTGGTATTTGGTGTCGTTCCTCGGCCTGCCGTTGCTGGGCTCGCTGATTACCGGGCTGGTGGTCTACAAGAAATTCTGGAAAGGCTTTTTCAAACCCAACTTGCGCTTCAAGCACGGCGCGCGAATTTTCTGGGGCGACTTCCATCGCCTGTGCGGGATCTGGTCGATCTGGTTTATCGCGGTGATTTCCATCACCGGCCTGTGGTTCCTGATTCAGGCGTTCATGTTCGATAACCAGATTTCCATTTCAACGGCCGGCAACCCGCCGGTGGTGGCACGTCAGGACGTGCCGATCATGCCCGACGGCAAACCGGCGCCGCAGATCAGTCTGGACAAGGCCGTGTCGATTGCCGCCGAGAAAATCCCCGGCCTTGAAGCCAGCTTCATCAGCCTGCCGAGCAATGCCTACGGCCATATCGAAGTCGGCGGCCCGGGCTGGTACCCGCTGTTGTTTCAGACCGCCGAGATCAACCCGTACAACGGCCTGATTGAAGGCTCGCGCATGATTGCCGACCGCTCCGGCCTGGAGCTGGTCACCGAGTCGATGCGGCCGCTGCACACCGGCGACTTTGGCGGCATTTGGGTCAAGCTGATCTGGTTCTTCTTCGGCCTGATCCTGAGCATGATGGTGCTCAGCGGTTTGCTGATCTGGACCAAGCGCACCGCACTGGCCACCGCCCACGCCCTCAAGCGCAGCAACACGCCTGCGCGCGCGCCTGCCGCTCAGGCCGCCACAACAACCACCGATAACCACACGCAGGTCAACGCATGAGCAAGGCAACCACGGCGCAGCCCGCCTCGCCCTTGAGCCGCTGGTGGCACCAATGGCGCTTTCACCTGAACATTTTGCTGTTGCTGGTGCCGCTGGGGTTCATGCCCAAGTACTTCGCCGATGCGTCGCTGTTTCGCGGCGACAGCGGTCTGGGCGAACGCGACATCGGCACCCTGCAGGTCGGGCCCTGGAGCCTGCAACTGGCCGAGCTGCGCGACGAAGCGCCACGCCCGGACGGGCCTGCGGGCTACATGAAAAACTTTAACGCGGCCTTGTGCGACGCCTGCATCGAACCGGTCAAGGCGGTCTACCTGCGCATCGGCAAACCCCGCAGCCTGCGCACCGCCGGGGTGATTTTCTTCGGCACGCCCTATCGCCTGGGCGCCACCGTTCCCGTGCCGCTGCGCACCCAAGAGAATGCCGAGCTGTGGGTCACCCTCGAAGGCTGGGACGGCTCGGTGCATCAGGCATCCATCCCCCTGAAAACGGCATCACCGGCCACGGTGGCCTGGCTGAAACAACAAGGAGGCAAACCATGAACATGCGACTGTCCAGACTCCCTGCGCGGCGCCTGATGACCGCAGGCTTTGCCGCCTGCATGGTCATGAGCACCCCGGTGTTTGCGCACAACCCGATGTGCGAATGCAAAGAACTCGATGGCGAACAGATCCGCTGCACCGGCGGATTCTCGGACGGCAGTGGCGCGCCGGGCGTCACCCTGGACGTCATCGGTTACGACGAAACCATTCTGGTGCCCGGCAAGTTGGGTCAGGACTCCAGCCTGACGTTCAAAAAACCCGATGGCGAGTTTTACGTGCTGTTTGACGCGGGCCCCGGGCACATCGTTGAAATCGACCAAGCCGACATCGAGGCCCCATGAATACGCACGTGGTACGCCCCGCCGGGGCCGGGCATGAAACCCTGTATGTCCTGCTGTTATGCCTGTTGATCCTGAGCGTTGCCGGTTCGGTGGTGGCGTGGCGCCATGAATCGCTGAGCGAAACCACCGTGGCGGCCCACCAACTGGATGCGCGACGGGACTTGAACGCCGCCGAGCAAGGGATCTACGCCGACCTGCGGGTCACACTCGACGAAATCCAGTTGCTGCGCGAAGACTCGAATGCGCTGGCCGAGCCCTCAGAACTGGCCGCTGAAGGGTTTGCCCCTTTTACGACCGACGCCAGCTCAATCAGCCGCGGCGGCCACGTGTGGCAGTTGCTGGGCGACCAGGCGTACCTGGGCGTGAGCCCCCACCCTGAGGTTGCCGGCTCGTTTTTGTTGCGTATCGGTGCTGAGCCGGATGTCTGGCTTAACCGCCACAGCTCGGTCAGCGTACCCGCCGACGTCAGCGATGCGGCCTTGCGCAGCAACGGCTGGCAGCAAGTGATCGCGCAATTCGATGCCGGGGTGACTCGCCAGCATCGGCACTGAACCCACCGCCTGACCTGAGAGAAGCCTGCTCGCCATGTCCATTTCATCTGTTCTGCGTCGCCGCACCCTGTTGCTGGCCGGGCTGATTGCCTGCTGCCTTGCCCCGCTCGCTTGGGCCGACAGCCCAACAGCGCTGGCCAAACCGTTGCGCATCGGCATCACCTTGCACCCCTATTACAGCTACGTGAGCAACATCGTCGGCGACAAGGCCGAGGTGGTGCCGCTGATTCCCGCCGGTTTTAACCCCCACGCCTACGAACCCCGGGCCGAAGACATCAAACGCATCGGCACGCTGGATGTGATCGTGCTCAACGGCGTGGGCCACGACGACTTCGCTGACCGCATGATCGAAGCCAGCGAAACGCCCGACATCCCGGTGATCGAGGCCAATCAGAACGTGCCGTTGCTGGCCGCCACCGGCAATGCCGCCCGCGGTGCAGGCAAAGTGGTCAACCCTCATACCTTCCTGTCCATCAGCGCCTCGATTGCCCAGGTCAACAACATTGCCCGCGAACTGGGCAAGCTGGACCCGGCCAATGCCAAAACCTACACCGCCAATGCCCGCGCCTATGGCAAACGCCTGCGCCAGATGCGGGCCGATGCGCTGGCCAAATTGACCGAAGCCCCCAATGCCGATCTGCGGGTGGCCACCGTACATGCCGCCTATGACTACCTATTGCGCGAGTTTGGCCTTGAAGTCACGGCCGTCGTCGAACCTGCCCACGGCATCGAGCCCAGCCCGAGCCAGTTGAAAAAGACCATCGACCAATTGCGCGCACTGGACGTAAAGGTGATTTTCTCAGAGATGGACTTCCCCTCCACCTACGTCGACACCATCCAGCGCGAGTCGGGGGTCAAGCTCTATCCGCTGTCGCACATTTCCTATGGCGACTACAGCGCTGACAAATACGAAAAAGAAATGACCGGCAACCTCAACACCGTGGTCAAGGCCATACAGGAGGCCGGAGCATGAGCGCTGCCGAACCGCTGGTCACCCTCGCCACCGGCCCCGGGGTTGAGTTCGATCAGGTCTCGCTGACCCTGGGCCAGACGCCGATTCTCGATCACGTCAGTTTCAACATCCGCCCCGGCAGTGTGCATGCGCTGGTCGGCCCGAACGGCGGTGGTAAAAGCTCGCTGATCAAGACCCTGCTGGGGCAGATGCCGCACCAGGGCCGCCTGTGCCTGAACTGGCCGGGCGCAACCGGTCCGATCGGCTACGTGCCGCAGGCGCTGGAATTCGACCGGGGCCTGCCCATGACGGTGGACGACTTCATGGCCGCCATGTGCCAACGGCGACCGGCCTTTCTGGGCCTGTCGCGCAAGGTAGCGCCCGCCATTGGTGAAGCACTGGAGCGGGTCGGCATGCAGGACAAACGCAAGCGCCGCATGGGCGCATTGTCCGGCGGTGAACGCCAGCGTGTGCTGCTGGCTCAGGGCCTGATCCCGGCCCCGCAGTTGCTGGTACTGGACGAACCCATGTCCGCACTGGACGAAGCTGGCGCCCGTGTGTTTGAACGCTTGCTCAAGGACTGGCGTCAGGCGGGCGTAACCGTGGTGTGGATCGAACACGACCTGGCGGCCGTCAAGCGTTTGGCTGAACGCGTGACGGGGCTCAACCGTCGGGTGCTGTTCGACGGCCCACCCGAACAGGCCTTGAGCCCCGAACGCCTGCTGAACCTGTTTGCGACTCACCCCACCGGCCACGGGAGCACTGATTCATGAGTTACGAAGCCTTTCGGCTGATGGTTCAAGGCTGGGCCTCGGCGGGTTATCTGCCCGGGGTACTGGCCTACGGCTTTGTGGTCAACGCGTTGCTGGCCGGTCTGTTGATCGGCCCGGTCCTTGGCGGCCTGGGAACGCTGGTGGTGGTCAAGCGCTTTGCGTTTTTCTCCGAGGCGGTGGGCCACGCGGCACTGACGGGGGTCGCCATCGGCATTTTGCTCGGCGAACCCTATACCGGGCCCTATGGCAGCCTGTTCGGCTACTGCCTGCTGTTTGGCGTGTCACTCAATTACCTGCGCAATCGCACCGGTCTGGCACCCGACACACTGATTGGCGTTTTCCTCTCGGTGTCACTGGCGTTGGGCGCCAGCCTGCTGCTGATTCTGGCGGGCAAGATCAACGTTCACATTCTCGAAAACGTGCTGTTCGGCTCCGTCCTCACCGTCAACGGCAACGACTTGCTGGTGCTGGCGATTGTCGGTGCGCTGGTGCTCGGGCTAAGCCTGCCACTGTACAACCGCATCATGCTGGCCAGTTTCAATCCGCAACTGGCCGCCGTGCGCGGTGTGGCCGTGAAGTCGCTGGATTACCTGTTCGTGATTCTGGTGACGCTGATCACGGTCGCGGCGGTCAAGGTCATCGGTGCCATTCTGGTAGGCGCCCTGCTGGTGATTCCGGCAGCCGCGGCACGGCTGCTGAGCCAGTCGCTGAAGGGTTTCTTCTGGATCTCGGTAGTGATTGCCACGTTCAGCACGTTGTGCGGGATTCTGTTGCCCATCGTGTTCGACCTGCCCATCCCCTCCGGCGCCGCAATCATTTTGGTGGCCGGTATCGTCTTTGCCCTCGCCGCCATCGCGCGCGGTGTGGTCCCCAGCCTGAAAGGGAATATTGGATAAATGCCTACTCTGCGCACACTCACCCTCGCGCTGGCCCTGACCGGCCTGCTCAGCACCCCGCTCATGGCCGCCGACCCGGCGGCACAACCGGTGCGCATTCTGGCCAGTTTGCCCATCACCTATGGCCTGGGCCAGTTGCTGCTCAAGGACACAGACGTGACCCTGGAGCGCGCAGCGGCCGCCAATTTGCCGGGCAGCCGCCAAAGCGCTTACTTCAGTGGGCGCGGTGCGCCCGCCCTGCACAAACTGGCCGAACACGCCGATGCCGTCATCGGCCTGCGTTCGGTATGGAGCGACGACCCGCTCTACCCCATGGCACGCCGCAGCAACCTGCGCATCGTCGAAATCGACGCCGCACGCCCGGTCGATGGCAGCCTGCCGGGTATCGCCTTGCAACCGGGCGCCCCGCGCGATGGCCTGAACACTCAGCCGTGGCTGGTCAGCAACAACATGGGGCGCATGGCGGACGTTATGGCCGCCGACCTGGTACGCCTGGCCCCCCACGCCAAACCGCAGATCGAAGCCAATCTGGCCGCCCTCAAGCAACGCCTGCTCAAGCTCAGCGCCGACACTGAACAGCAACTGGCCAACGTCGACAACCTGAGCGTGGTGAGTTTGTCCGACCGACTGGATTACCTGATGGCAGGGTTAAACCTGGAACCGGTGACGGTCGACCACCCATCTGACCAGCCCTGGACACCCGAAGCCCTTGAAGCCCTGACCCGCACCCTGAAAGACAACGACGTGGCGCTGGTGTTGGACCATCGTGCCCCCAGCGACGCGTTAACAGCGGCCGTGGCACAAAGCGGCAGCCAACTGCTGGTGGTCAACGCCGACGGTGCAGATCCGGTGGCGGAACTGCAGGCCACGATCGAAGCAATCATCAAGGCACTGAACAAGGCGTAACACGGTATCGGGCGGGAGGTTGGCGCGGCCGTGTTTGCGTCCCCCCCTCGAAGCCGGAGGGCTCCACCCTCCCTGCCACTGGAATGCACCAAACGGTTGCGAAATGTCGCGCAGTTAAATACTGTATGCACATACAGCTAACCAAGGACCGCATCATGGCTAAAAAAGCAGCGAAAGCACCGACGCCTCCAACACCTTACGAATTGTTCGGGCTTCGCATACAAAAAGAAATCAGTTCTCCCAAGGCACAAAAGGCCAAAATGGCGGTCCTTTTGCGTCAGGAAGGCGATAACCCGGAATTCTGGGAGCGCCTGCTGGAAGAAATCTCCGAAAACGACAACGTCACCGTTGCCCATCGCGATGATGGCGGCGTGAACGTTTTCTGGACTGTGCCTGAGGAAGACTGAGTCAATGAGGGTTTGTTTACTGGCATTTGCCAGCCTCTTCACTGCTTTAAGCGTTAACGCGGCTGCGCCGCAAACCTTTAGTGAAGCGAAAAAGGTTGCCTGGAAACTCTACGCACCTCAATCCACCGAGTTTTACTGTGGCTGCAAATACACAGGCAACCGCGTCAATCTCAAGGCCTGTGGCTATGTGCCGCGCAAAAATGCCAACCGCGCAGCACGCATTGAATGGGAACACATCGTGCCAGCCTGGCAGATTGGCCATCAACGCCAGTGCTGGCAAAAAGGAGGACGCAAAAACTGCACCCGCAACGACCCGGTTTACAAAGTGGCCGAGGCCGACCTGCACAACCTGGTGCCGAGCATCGGCGAGGTCAACGGTGACCGCAACAACTTCAGTTTCGGCTGGCTCCCGCAGCAGCCGGGGCAATACGGTTCGTGTTTGACCCAGGTGGACTTCAAAGCAAAGAAGGTCATGCCCCGACCTTCTATCCGGGGGATGATCGCACGCACCTATTTCTACATGAGCAAGCGCTACAATTTGCGCTTGTCCAAACAAGACCGACAGTTATACGAAGCGTGGGATAAAACCTACCCGGTGCAAGCCTGGGAACGCCAGCGTAACCAGACCGTGGCCTGTGTCATGGGCCGGGGTAATGAGTTCGTCGGCCCGGTTAATCTCAAGGCCTGCGGTTAGAGCCACCCGCAAGCCCGTACCCCTTGAGTCTTGCTGCCCTGAGGCTCAAGGGGCTCTTGAAATCACCACCGCTGTAACCCTTCCTGTATGCCCTCGATTCAGAGGCCCTTTTATTGCCGAAGTGCCATTATTGAGCTATTACTCTGCACATGATTAGACAAGCTCGATTCAATAAGAAACAACACGTGGTAGATGAACTGGTTCACCGAATAGAAAGCGGACGTTTAGTCGATGGCTTACCCCTGCCCGAAGAAGACAAGTTGGCACAAGAACTGGGTGTCACCCGCCATACGTTGCGTCAGGCCTTGACTGAACTCGAACGCCGCCGTTATATCGCGACCCGGGCCGGGGGCGGCTCTGTCGTGACCTACGACGGCATCACGCTGGATCAAAACAATGGCTGGACCCAGGCGCTGGCCGATACTGGCGCGCGCATCCACACCGAACTGTTGCGTTTTGAAGCCATTGAGCGGCCCGAGCTGCTTCATCAGTTTGGTGTCAGCCAGTTCATTACCCTGGATCGCCGACGCCGTCGCGCCGATGGCACCGCGGTGTCGCTGGAGCGCTCATTGATGCCGGCCACCAACGGCCTCGAAAGTTTGCCACGGGTGGGGCTGATCGACGATTCACTCACCATCACCCTCGCCGCTTATGGCTTTGTCGGTGAGCGTGGCGATCAATGGATCGGTGCCGAACCGTTGACCGTCGACGACGCGCAACTGCTGGGGCGAACCCCCGGCACGGTATTTCTAAAGGCACTGCGCACCACCTATGACCGACAAGGTCGCTTCATGGAGCAGGTCGAAAGCTGGCTGGATCCGCAGCACTTCCGCATGCACCAGTCATTCGGGACGCCCCTATGACACAACGTGATCGGGCGCTGGGCGCGTTTTACGGACTGGCACTGGGGGATGCGCTGGGCATGCCCACCCAGTCGTTCAGCCGTGACGAAATCGCTGCCCGTTTCGGCCGCATCACCACCCTTGAATCGGCGCCCGCCGATCAGCCCGTAGCCCCGAACATGGCCAAGGGCTCAGTCACCGACGACACCGAGCAAGCCATTCTCGTCGCTCAACTGCTGATCGAAAATCAGGGCTGCATCCCCGCCGCTCTGTTGGCACAGCGGCTGATTGACTGGGAGGCCGGGATGCAGGCCAAGGGCTCACAAGACTTGCTGGGGCCCTCCACCAAACGGGCCATCAGCCTGATTTTGGCGGGCCACAGCCCCGAAGAAGCAGGCCGTTATGGCACCACCAACGGTGCGGCCATGCGCATTACGCCCGTCGGCATCGTCAGCGACATCGCGCACCCCGAATGCTTCATACAGGCGGTCGTCCAGGCGTGTCAGGTGACCCACAACACCAGTTTGGGAATCGCCAGCGCTACCGCCGTCGCGGCCGTGGTGTCCAGCGGGATCAACGGTAAAAAACTCGAACACGCCTTGAATGCCGGCACTGAAATGGCCTACATAGCCGAGCATCACGGCCACTGGGTGGCAGGCGCGCGCATCGGGCCACGCCTGCGTTGGGCACGCGATGCCAGCGCGCATTGCAACAACGATAACGTCGGGGATCTGCTGTACGACGTGATAGGCACCTCAGTCGCCTCTCAAGAATCCGTGGTCGCAGCCTTTGCGCTGGCTCAGCGGGTGGCCAGTGGCCAGATGAACAGCGTTGATGCAGTGTGCGCGGCGGCCAGTATTGGCGGCGACACAGACACCATCGCCGCGGTGCTCGGGGCCATGCTGGGCGCCTGTGAGGGGCTCAACGCCTGGCCCACGGCACTGATTGAGCAGGTGCGGGACGTCAATCACTTGCAACTCGAACCGCTGGTCGAGGCGTTATTGGCCCTGCGCAACGCTTAGCTGCCCCCCTCGCAATGGACTGCACACCGGCTTGCTGCCCGAAGCCGGCGCGACATTTTGCTTAAAAACGCTACATAAGCATCAGGAGCGACACCCATGAGCAACCGCCCCGTCGGCCACAGCGCCGGACAACTGGAAACCCGTGGCATCGAACCCGTCCCGGAAATGGAGTGCAATGGCAATCCGCTGCAACTGTTTTGGGTCTGGTTTGCCGCCAACATCAGCATTTTAGGGTTGCCTTTGGGCGCCACGCTGGTGGCCTTTCACCACTTGGCGATCTGGCAAGTCATTCTCGTCGCGCTGATCGGCGCCGCAGGTTCGTTCGCCGTGGTCGGGGTCATTTCCATTGCGGGGCGACGCGGCCGCGCGCCAAGCCTGACACTCTCCAGAGCCATTTTCGGCGTGCGCGGTAATATCGGGCCGACACTGGTGTCGCTGATTTCGCGGGTCGGCTGGGAAACCGTGAATACCACCACGGCAGCGTTTGTCTTGCTGGCCCTGAGTGCCATCGTGTTTGGCACCCCGACCGACGCTAAAAGCGCCCCGCTCCTGACCCTGCTGTGCATTGCCATTTTTGCCCTGCTCACCTTGTCAGTGTCCGGGCTTGGCCATGCCACGTTACTGGTCATCCAGCGATGGGCCACCTACGTGTTCGGCGCCCTCAACGTACTGGTCGGCGGTTTTCTCTGCGCCATCATCGACTGGCAAGGTGTGTTTGCAGCGCCTTCGGCCCCGATGAGCGCTGTGATTATCGGCATTGGCATCATGGCGGCAGGCACGGGTATCGGCTGGGCGAACGCCGGGGCCGACATGTCGCGCTATCAAAAACGCAGCGTCAGTGGCCCGCAACTGGTGGCATCTGCTGCCTGGGGCGCTGGCATACCGTTGGTGCTGCTGATTACCCTCGGCGGTTTGCTGACCGTGGGCAATCATGAACTGGCTTCGGCCACCGACCCGATTGCCGCCATCCGCAACCTGCTGCCCGCCTGGATGGCCGTGCCCTATTTACTCAGCGCCTTTGGCGGCCTGTTGCTGTCCAATCACCTGTCGGTGTACTCCGCGGGCCTGACCACCTTGACCCTCGGGGTAAGGATCAAGCGCGTCCAGGCGGTGGTCGTGGATATCGTCGCGATTTTTTGTGGCTCGATTTACTTCATGTTGTACGCAGACAGCTTTTATGGCCCGTTCATTACCTTTATCTCCCTGACGGCCATTCCGATTACCGCGTGGGTCGCCATCTTTGTGGTCGACCTGATCCACCGTCATTACTACAGCGCCCAGGACTTGATGGACGTCAGCCCTTCCAGTGCCTATTGGTACACCGGCGGCATCGAATGGCGGGCCTTGAGTGCCTGGGCCGTGGCGCTGATCCTGGGGTTCTGTTTTACCCGGGTGGGCAGCAGCGAGGCCGACTGGTTTGTCGGCCCGCTGGCAGATGCCTGGCTGGGGCATAACGGGATGGGCTGGGTGGTGACCTTCGTGGTGGCAGGCGGCCTGTATGCCCTGCTGGGCGGCGCGCGTGACCGGCGTCTCAGTGGCACGGAGCCTGTCCATGCCTAGGTTGCTGCACACAGGCCAAATCATCATCGACCTGGTGATGGCACTCGATACCCTGCCACCCTCGGGCGGTGATGCGCTGGCCAGCAGCGCCAGCTTCCACGCCGGGGGCGGTTTTAACGTGATGGCCGCCGCCCGGCGTAACGGCCTGCCCGCCCTGTACCTGGGGCGACACGGCCAAGGCCGGTTCGGTGAACTGGCGCGTCAGGCCATGCGCGACGAAGGCATCACCCCGACCCTGCCACCCGATCCGCACACAGACACCGGCCTGTGTGTGGCCCTGACGGAAGCCAGCGCAGAACGCACGTTCATCTCGTACATCGGCGCCGAGGGCGTGCTGAGCACCGATGATCTGCAACAGGTGCAGGTGGCCCATGACGACTACGTGTATGTCAGCGGTTACAGCCTGCTGCAGGCGGGCAAAGCGCAACCCTTGCTGGACTGGCTGCTGGCCTTGCCGGGGGATGTTCACATCAGCCTCGATCCCGGCCCGTTGCTCCACGACATCGCCCCCCGCCTGCTGAACGCTCTGTTGCCACGCCTGAACCTGTGGACCAGCAATCGCCATGAAGCGCAGGCCCTCACAGGTACGTGCACGCTGGAGGATGCCCTGACGGCGCTGGATGCACGCTTGCATCGCACCTGCCTGAACGTGGTACGTGATGGCGCGCGCGGCTGCCGGGTCAGCGATACCCATGGCCACCACCGCATTGCCGGGTTCAAGGTGCACGCGCTGGACAGCAACGGTGCGGGTGATGCTCACACAGGCGTGTTGCTCGCGGCATTGGCCCATGGCGCTACGCCGGTTGAAGCCGCGCGACGGGCCAACGCCGGGGCGGCCATTGCCGTGACCCGGCGGGGCCCCGCCACGGCGCCCCGTGCAGAGGAGATCGATGGGTTCATGGCACAGCAAAACGCCCGGACTTCCGAGGTGTGAACGCAATTTCTGAACATCTTCAGGGTTAATTCCCACAATCAACACGACCAAAGAATGTAAGCAAAAGTGTATAAAACCTTCACAAAAGCTGGAAAATGCCTAAAGGGCTGATTTAACCTTGCCCTTTAACATCCCTCCTGTTGCACCTGTGCGCGGTAATTCTTACGTTTCCCGAGCCATTTGCGTGCTAACAGGGCGGCGTTTTCTCTCGACTTGTGACGATACTCTTGAAACTCATCATTATTGCTGTCTACGTTTTGTCCATCGCATATGTCCACTTGCGGGGCAAGGTTCGGCATAAGCTGAGCCGTCAATTAAGCGACCATTCAACCTTTCTGGCACCGATCAACTGCTTTTTGTACCTGTTCTCCAAAGTCCCCAGCCAGCCTTACTTCAAGCCTGAGGACTTCCCGGAACTGCAACCGCTGCAAGCGCACTGGGAAGAGATCCGCGAAGAAGCCCGCAAGCTGATGCACGCGGGCGAGATCAAGCGCTCAGAGCAACCGAATGACGTGGGTTTCAACTCGTTTTTCAAAACCGGTTGGAAGCGCTTCTACCTCAAATGGTACGGCGACAATCACCCCTCGGCCGTGGAGCTGTGCCCACGCACCATCGAACTCCTCAATGGCATTGGCACGATCAAAGCCGCCATGTTCGCCGAGCTGCCGCCCGGCTCTAAGCTGGTGCGCCACCGCGATCCGTACGCAGGTTCGTTGCGTTACCACTTGGGCCTGGACACGCCGGACGATCCGGGGTGCTACATCAACGTGGACGGTCAGCATTACGCGTGGCGTGACGGTGAAGCCGTGATGTTCGACGAAACCTTCATCCACTATGCCGAAAACAAGACAGACAAAAACCGCATTATTTTGTTCTGCGATGTCGAGCGGCCGATGCAGTACCGCTGGGCGGCGGCGTTCAACCAATGGTTCAGTCGTACCGTGATGGCCTCTGCCAGCTCGCCGAACGACGCCAATGACAAGGTCGGCGGCCTGAACCGTGCGTTCACCAAACTGTACAAAATCCGCCTGCGCGGCAAGGAACTGAAAAAGCGCAACCGCACACGTTACTACCTCGAAAAGTGGGCCATTTTCGGCGGCTTGCTGGCGCTGTTCCTGCTGATCTGATCCGCTGCCCCTTGACCCCGACACCCGCAGTCGCTCACCTGTGTAGCGGCTGCGCGGCGCTTCCCGCCCTCTTGCCCCACGTCTCACGTCTCACGTCTCACGTCATTTCCCGCGCCTTGTGTTAATCAGCCATCATGGCAATGCGCCTTGAGTTGCGAAAGCGCGCCCATATACTGGCTGGCGTGTGCTTGTTGAACCGCCCTGGCAGGCGACTGTGTGACAGGACTCTGGAGGTCTGCACCATGCCCATTCGTCTCAGTTTTATTTGCCATGCCCGTACCGAAGCCCAGCGTCTGGGCCGGTTCCCGCAAGATGAGCCAGCCGAAAGCAAAAGCCTGGAAAAAGCCGGGCAACTGGCCACAGTGCTGAAGAAACCGGTGCGGATTCTCTGCGCCCCTGAGACCCGAACCTTGCAAACCGCCCATGCCTTGGGCAGCGAAATCGAAATCGTGCCCGCGCTGGAAGAATACGATTTTGGTGACTGGAGAGGCCAAAGCCTGTCTGACCTCCAAGAGAGCACCCCGCAGGCCCTGGCGGACTGGCTCAGCAATCCCTATGCCGCGCCCCACCATGGCGAGTCGGTGCAGGACCTGTGCCTGCGGGTGGGCGCCTGGCTCGATGAATTCCGCGAGGAAGGCCATTTTGCCGTGGTCACGCATCCGTTCGTGATCCGCGCCGCCATTTTGCATGCCCTGGCGGCCAGCACCGCTTCGTTCAACCTGATTGACATCGAGCCGTTAGCGGTCGTGGATTTGCGTTTTAACGAACGCTGGCGGCTGCGATTCTGAGCTGAGGCAACTCGAGGCGGGTCCCCGCATCCGGTTTAGCGTTCTTCGAGTACCAACCCGCCCGGCGGCAACGGCAGCGCGGTTTTATAGCGCACTTGCTTAAGGGCGAAACTGGAGCGGATGTTGGCAACGCCGGGGACTTTGGTCAGGAAGTCCATCATGAAGCGCTCCAGCGCCTGAATGCTCGGCACCAGTACGCGAATCAGGTAGTCGGGGTCACCCGCCATCAGGTAGCACTCCATCACCTCGGGCCGGTCCGAGATGGCCGCCTCGAAATGTTGCAGCGCCTCTTCCACCTGCTTTTCCAGGCTCACGTGAATAAACACATTGACGTGCAGGCCGAGCATGTCGGCATCGAGCAAGGTCACTTGCTCGCGAATCAACCCGCGCTCTTCCATCGCTTTGACCCGGTTGAAACACGGGGTGGGCGACAGGTTGACCGAGCGCGCAAGGTCCGCATTGGTGATGCGCGCGTTCTCCTGAAGGCTGTTGAGAATCCCGATATCCGTTCGATCCAGCTTGCGCATGAGACAAAACCACCTGTTTTTTATGTTTATGCAGAATTCTTATCCTTATTCGCCACAAAGCACAACGAACTACAGATAAATATTCTTCACTGTCCGGAATATGATTGTTGTAGGACAAGATCTGCCGGTTGAACTGACATTTCTTGCATGCAGTACCTAGCTCCCGCGCCCTAATAAAACACGACAAGATCGAGCGTAGAGAAAGCCATGAATCAAGACTATGCACCACTGCGCCTGCACGTTCCCGAACCTTCCGGCCGTCCCGGCTGCAAGACCGATTTCAGCTACCTGCGTCTGACCGACGCCGGTTTGGTACGCAAGCCGCCCATTGATGTAGAACCGGCAGACACCGCAGACCTGGCCAAGGGCCTGATCCGTGTACTCGACGATCAGGGCCGGGCCTTGGGGCCGTGGGCCGAAGGCGTCCCGACCGACGTGCTGCGCGCCGGGATGCGCGCCATGCTCAAAACCCGCATCTTTGACACCCGCATGGTGGTTGCCCAACGCCAGAAAAAGATGTCGTTCTACATGCAAAGCCTGGGCGAAGAAGCCATCGGCAGTGCCCAGGCGCTGGCACTGAACCTTGACGACATGTGCTTCCCGACCTATCGCCAGCAAAGCATTCTCATGGCCCGCGACGTACCGCTGGTGGACCTGATCTGCCAGCTGCTGTCCAACGAGCGCGACCCGCTCAAAGGCCGCCAGTTGCCGATCATGTATTCGGTACGCGACTACGGCTTCTTCAGTATTTCCGGCAACCTCGCCACCCAATTCGTCCAGGCCGTGGGCTGGGGCATGGCGTCGGCCATCAAGGGCGATACCAAAATTGCGTCCGCCTGGATCGGTGACGGCGCCACCGCCGAGTCCGACTTCCACACCGCCCTCACCTTCGCTCACGTGTACCGCGCCCCGGTCATCCTCAACGTGGTGAATAACCAGTGGGCCATCTCCACGTTCCAGGCCATTGCCGGGGGCGAATCCACAACATTCGCCGGGCGTGGCGTGGGGTGCGGCATCGCCTCCCTGCGGGTCGACGGCAACGACTTCATCGCCGTTTACGCCGCCTCGGTATGGGCCGCAGAACGTGCGCGCCGCAATCTGGGCCCGACGCTGATCGAATGGGTCACTTATCGCGCCGGCCCGCACTCAACATCTGACGACCCTTCCAAGTACCGTCCTGCAGATGACTGGAGCCACTTCCCGCTGGGTGATCCGATCATTCGCCTCAAACAGCACCTGATTGCCACCGGCAACTGGTCCGAAGACGAACACGCCGCCGTCAGCGCAGAACTCGAAGCCGAAATCATCGGGGCACAAAAGGAAGCCGAACGCTTCGGCACCCTGGCGGGCGGGCAAATGCCGAGCGCCGCAACGATTTTCGAGGACGTCTACAAAGACATGCCCGAGCACTTGCGTCGGCAACGTCAGCAATTGGGGTTATAACCAGATGAACGACAACAATAAAATTCAGATGGAGAACGCCGTGAGCACCAGCACCATGACGATGATCCAGGCCTTGCGCTCGGCCATGGACGTGATGCTTGAGCGCGACGACAACGTGGTGGTATTCGGCCAGGACGTGGGCTACTTTGGCGGCGTGTTCCGCTGCACCGAAGGCTTGCAGGCCAAATACGGCAAGTCGCGGGTGTTTGACGCGCCCATCTCCGAAAGCGGCATCGTGGGCGCCGCGGTCGGCATGGGCGCGTATGGCCTGCGCCCGGTGGCCGAGATTCAGTTTGCCGACTACTTCTACCCCGCCTCCGACCAGATCGTGTCCGAAGCCGCCCGTTTGCGTTACCGCTCAGCCGGGGAATTCATCGCCCCGATGACCCTGCGCATGCCCTGCGGCGGCGGGATTTACGGCGGCCAGACCCACAGCCAGAGCCCCGAAGCGATGTTCACCCAGGTCTGCGGCCTGCGCACCGTGATGCCGTCCAACCCTTACGACGCCAAGGGCTTGCTGATCGCCTCCATCGAAAACGATGACCCGGTGATTTTTCTCGAACCCAAGCGCCTGTACAACGGCCCGTTCGACGGTCACCACGAACGCCCCGTGACCCCGTGGTCCAAACACGCCGCCAGCCTGGTGCCGGACGGCTACTACACCGTACCGTTGGACTGCGCCGCCATCGTGCGCCCCGGCACAGAAGTCACCATCCTGACCTACGGCACCACGGTGTACGTGTCACAAGTGGCGGCCGAAGAAACCGGCATCGACGCTGAAGTCATCGACCTGCGCAGCCTGTGGCCGCTGGATCTGGACGCCATCGTCAACTCCGTGAAAAAGACCCGCCGCTGCGTCGTCGTGCACGAAGCCACCCGCACCTGCGGTTTTGGCGCCGAGCTGATCGCACTGGTTCAAGAGCACTGCTTCCACTACATGGAAGCGCCGATCGAGCGTGTCACGGGCTGGGACACCCCTTACCCGCATGCTCAGGAGTGGGCCTATTTCCCCGGCCCGGCGCGAGTGGGAGCGGCTTTGCAACGGGTTATGGAGGTCTGAATGGGTACGCACGTTATCAAGATGCCGGACATTGGCGAAGGCATTGCGCAAGTGGAACTGGTGGAATGGTTCGTCAAAGTCGGTGACATGGTCAGCGAAGACCAGGTGGTCGCCGATGTGATGACCGACAAGGCCACGGTGGACATTCCTTCGCCAGTGGCGGGCAAGGTGTTGGCTCTGGGCGGCCAGCCTGGTGAAGTGATGGCCGTGGGCAGCGAACTGATTCGCATCGAAGTCGAAGGGGCCGGCAACCTGCGCGAAAGCGCAGCCGCCCCCGCCGAACCTGCTCCAGCTCCTGCTGCGGCGGCGGCGGCGCCAAAAGCGGCACCCCAGGCCCGGGTCGAAGTGGCCGCCGTGACCGCACCGCCCGCCAAACCGGCGGTGGCTCCGGCCCCACGCCCGGCGCCGGTGGCCCGTGAAGCCAATGAGCGCCCGCTGGCCTCGCCGGCCGTGCGTAAACGCGCGTGGGACGCGGGTATAGAGCTGCGCTTTGTGATCGGCACCGGCCCGGCTGGCCGCGTACTGCATGACGACCTCGATGCCTATTTGGCCCAGGACACGCAAACCAGCCCTGCGCCGGTCGGCGGTTACGCCAAACGCAACGACGAACAACAGATTCCGGTGATCGGCCTGCGCCGCAAGATCGCTGAGCGCATGCAAGATGCCAAGCGCCGGGCCGCGCATTTCAGCTATGTCGAAGAAGTCGACGTGACCGCCCTCGAAGAACTGCGCGCCCAGCTCAACCAGAAATGGGGCGACAGCCGCGGCAAGCTGACCCTGCTGCCATTCCTGGTTCGGGCCATGGTTGTGGCGCTGCGTGACTTCCCGCAGATCAACGTGCGCTACGACGATCAGGCACAGGTCATCACCCGTTTTGGCGCCGTGCACGTGGGCGTCGCAGCGCAAAGCGACAACGGCCTGATGGTGCCGGTGGTCAAGCATGCCGAAAGCCTGACGCTGTGGGGCGCGTCCGATGAGATCGCCCGCCTGGCCAATGCCGTGCGCACCGGCAAGGCCGCCCGTGAAGAGTTGTCGGGCTCGACCATTACCCTAACCAGCCTCGGTGCGCTGGGCGGGATCGTCAGCACGCCGGTGGTCAATCTGCCGGAAGTGGCGATCATTGGCGTCAACCGCATCGTCGAGCGCCCGGTGGTGGTCAAAGGCCAGATCGTGGTGCGCAAAATGATGAACCTCTCCAGCTCGTTCGACCACCGGGTGGTGGACGGTATGGACGCGGCACTCTTTATCCAGGCCATGCGTGGCTTGCTCGAACAACCTGCCACCCTGTTTGTGGAGTGAACATGCAGCCAACTCAACACACCACGCTGCTGATTATCGGCGGCGGCCCCGGCGGTTACGTGGCGGCCATCCGCGCTGGCCAGCTGGGCATTCCCACGGTCCTGATCGAAGGCCAGTCGCTGGGCGGAACCTGCCTGAATGTCGGCTGCATTCCGTCCAAAGCCCTGATTCACGTGGCCGAGCAGTTCCACACCACGCAACGCTACAGCGCGGGCGGTTCGCCCTTGGGGATCAAGACCACGGCCCCGACCCTGGACATCGGGCAAAGCGTGAGCTGGAAGAACGGCATCGTCGATCGCCTGACCACGGGCGTCGGCGCGTTGCTGAAAAAGAATGGCGTCAAGGTCATCCATGGCTGGGCGAAGATTCTGGATGGCAAGGCCGTTGAGGTCGACGGCCAGCGCATCGAGTGCGAACACCTGCTGCTGGCCACCGGCTCAGAAACGGTCAATCTGACGATACTGCCACTGGGCGGCGCCATTATTTCGTCCACCGAAGCACTGAACCCCACGCACATTCCCAAACGCCTGACCGTGGTCGGCGCCGGTTACATCGGGCTTGAGCTGGGGATCGCCTACCGCAAGCTGGGCGCGGAAGTCACGGTGGTCGAAGCCCGCGAGCGCATCCTGCCCACCTATGACATGGAGCTGACGCAGCCGGTTGCCGAATCCCTCAAAGCGCTGGGCATCACGCTGTACCTGGAACACAGCGTCGAAGGGTTCCAGGCCAGCACCGGCACCTTGTCGATGCGCAATCGCATGGGGGAAAGCCAGACGCTGGAAACCGATCAGGTGCTGGTGGCGGTCGGCCGTCGCCCGCGCACGCAGGGTTTCAATCTGGAAACCCTCGCCTTGACCATGAATGGCCCGGCGATCCGTGTCGACAACCGCTGCCAGACCAGCATGCGCAACGTCTGGGCGATTGGCGACCTGACCGGCGAGCCGATGCTGGCCCATCGCGCCATGGCGCAGGGAGAAATGGTGGCCGAGATCATTGCTGGCCAACAACGTGAATTCAGCCCGACGGCGATCGCGGCCGTGTGCTTCACCGACCCTGAAATCGTCGTGGTCGGCAAGACCCCGGCCGAGGCTGAGGCCGCAGGGCTGGATTGCCTGAGCGCCAGCTTCCCGTTTGCGGCCAATGGGCGAGCCATGACCCTGGAGTCCAAAAGCGGCTTCGTGCGGGTGGTGGCGCGGCGTGACAATCACCTGATTGTGGGTTGGCAGGCCGTCGGTGCGGGTGTGTCGGAATTGTCCACGGCCTTTGGCCAATCACTGGAAATGGGTGCGTGCCTGGAGGACATTGCCGGCACCATCCACGCCCACCCGACCCTGGGCGAGGCAGTGCAGGAAGCCGCGCTGCGCGCACTGGGGCATGCGCTGCATATGTAACACCGTGCCGTGCACGAGGCGGCGTCCGGCCTGACCGGCGCCGCTTCGTTTTTCGTCAGGAACCTTTGAACAGGCTCCACAAGAACGCCAACAACCCGCCCAGCGTGGCAATCCCCGCTAGCCAGCCGATGGCAGAGAGCCCTTGCCATACGGGCCCCGCCGCAGCGATCTGGGGGCCAAAGGCGATCAACAGCGCACTGATCAACAGCGCCAGCGACAAGCGCGTTGAAGCCAGGCGCAGTGAGCGCTCCAGCTTTTCGATCCCCGGCACGTCGACTTTCAGATCCAGCACGCCGTGCTTGAGGCGATGCACCATCAACCGGGTCAATTTCGGCAAATCTTCCAACACACCGCGCCCCAACTGCAGCCCGTCCATTGCGAGGCGTTGGGCAACCTTCCAGCTCAGCTGCTCGCGGAGCATCTTCTGCACCGCAGGTTGGGCGGTTGCGACCAAATCCAGTTCCGGGTCCAGCCGGGTCAACACGCCATCGGCTGTTATCAGCGCCTTGAACAGCACCAGCAGGTCCGGGGGCAACAGCAAGCGGTATTCACGCATCACCGTCAGAAAATCACGAATCAGCGCACTCATGTTCAACGGCTGGCGGGTGTGCTGTGCCATGTATTGACGCGCCGCACGTTCGATCTGGGTCACGTCCTGCACCCGCTCGCCCTGCCAGTCGATCAAGACCGAGATCAGGGTTTCAGTACTGCCTTCGGTCAACGCACGCATAAATGTCATGACCTCCAGACGCCGCCGCTCATCCAGGCGCCCGACCATGCCGAAGTCGATAAATCCGACGCGGTTTTCACTCATGGCCCGCAGATTGCCGGGGTGCGGGTCGCCATGGAACAGGCCGTCCTCCAGCAACATCTTGATGAAGGCTTTGGCGCCGCGTTGCGCCAACAGGCTTGGGTCCAGGCCTTGGGCAATCAACGCCTCGCGCTCCAACGGCGTGAAGCTGGGGAGAAATTCCTGCACCAGCAGCCGCTGGCTGCTGTAGGCCCAATGAATACGCGGGATCACGATGGCGGGGTCGTGTTCAAAATGCTGCGCCACGCTGTCGCAATGCTGGCCCTCCTGGGTGAAATCCAGCTCTTGCAGCATCGCCCGCGCCAGTTGGCGCACCATCTGGCGGGGCTGATACACCGCCAGCGTCTCGTTTTGCTCAATTAACTGGGCGACGCTTTCCAGCAGTTGCAAGTCCGCCGTCATTTTACCCCTGAGCCCGGGACGCTGAACCTTGACCACCACCTCCTCGCCCGTGTGCAAACGTGCGCGGTACACCTGCGCCATGGAAGCCGCGGCCAGCGGCTGGGTGTCAAACACCGCGAAAACCTCTTCAAGCGGGTAGCCCAGGTCTTCAAGCACCTGCACGTGCAGCGCCTCCCACGGCACGGTCGAGGCCTGACTGTGCAGCGCCTGCAGTTCTTCGACCCAGTGCGGCGGCAGGATGTCGCTGCGGCTGGCCAGAATCTGCCCGCACTTGATAAAGGTCGGGCCCAAGGCTTCTAACGCCATGCGCACCCGCTGCGCGCTGCTGGCTGGCAGAGCCTCACCCGGTTCTGCGCTGACCTGGGCGAGCAAACGCCCCAGCCCCAGGCGCACCACCACGTCCTGCGCGCCAAAACGCACCAGGGTGGCGATGATCTGATGAAGGCGGCGGTGATGTTTGACGGCGGTCCAGGTGGGTTCGAGCATGGGCACGGGTCCTTGTTGCTGGGGGGCTGACAGCCGGGGCGGCTCTATCTCGGACCGTCGGCGGGCCTAAACATTCGACTGATTAAAGCCTGCGACCGGTTCAATGGCACGCTTGCGTACGCAAACGCTGGGCGTGCTGGCCTAACACCAGTAGAATCGCGCTCTTTTTTCCAAGGGCGCTCGCCATGACCTCTCCCAAAACGCCGCTAGAAGCCGAGTCCCAGAACAGCGATCTGGTCTTTGGTCTTGAGGACCGCCCCAAGCCGTGGATCGGCTTTCTGGCGGCCCTGCAACACTTGCTCGCGATCATTGTTCCGATCGTGACCCCCGGCCTGCTGATCTGTCAGGCGTTGGGCGTGTCCAGTCGCGACACCAACCTGATTGTCTCGATGTCGTTGGTGATTTCGGGGATCGCCACATTTGTGCAGTGCAAACGCTTCGGCCCGTTCGGTGCTGGCTTGCTGATTGTGCAAGGGACCAGTTTTAACTTCGTCGGCCCGTTGATCGCGGGCGGCGCGTTGATGGTCAAGCAAGGCACGCCCGTCGAAAGCGTGATGGCGGCGATCTTTGGCGTGGTGATTGCCGGTTCGTTCGTTGAAATGGGCATCTCGCGGGTGCTGCCTTTCGTCAAGCGCATGATTACCCCGCTGGTGACCGGCATCGTGGTGTTAATGATCGGCCTGACGCTGATCAAGGTCGGCCTGATCAGCATGGGCGGCGGCTTCACCGCCATGGGCAATGGCACGTTCGCCAATGGCGAAAACCTGATGCTGTCAGGCGTGGTGCTGGCGATCATCGTGATCCTCAACCGCATCCCGCTGGTGTGGATGCGCAGCTGCGCCATCGTCATCGCACTGGCGGTGGGCTATGCGCTGGCAGGCTATCTGGGGCGTCTGGATTTTACCGGCATGCACCAGGCCGAGCTGTTTCAAGTGCCGGTGCCACTGCACTTTGGCCTTGGGTTCTCGTGGGCACTGTTCATTCCGATGCTGGTGATTTACCTCGTCACTTCGCTGGAAGCGATTGGCGATGTGACGGCCACCAGTAAAGTGTCACGCCAGCCCGTCGAAGGCCCGGTGTGGATGCAACGTATCAAGGGCGGCGTACTGGTCAACGGGGCCAACTCGCTGCTGGCCGGTATTTTCAACACCTTCCCCAGCTCGATCTTTGCCCAGAACAATGGCGTGATTCAGCTGACCGGCATTGCCAGCCGCCACATCGGCGTCTGGATTGCCGCCATGCTGATCCTGCTCGGCCTGTTCCCGAGCGTGGCCGGGGCGATTCAGGCGGTGCCCGAGCCGGTACTGGGCGGTGCAGCCATGGTGATGTTTGGCGCGGTGGCCGCATCGGGCATTAACATTCTGGCCAGCATCACCCTGGACCGTCGTGCGCTGCTGATCATTGCCGTGTCGCTGGCGCTGGGCCTGGGCGTGTCGCAAGTGCCTGAGTTCCTCGCCCACATGCCGGCGGCGTTACGCAACGTATTGGAGTCGGGCGTGGCGACCGGCGGTATCTGTGCGCTGCTGCTGAACTGGTTCTTGCCGGAAGCCGAGCAAAAACCAGGCATTTAAGTTGATAACCGGGCAGGCTCCCCGCTGATCCTGCCCGGTTATGAGACTCACCCCACACGCTGGCGACATGCCACATTCCAGGCTTTTCCTCTTCCGGCGCTTCCAGTACTCTTTTTCCATCCCCCAGCCTGGAACAGGCGTCGATATGAATACCTACGGAAAACGACTGCAGCAGGAACGCATGCGCCTGGGCCTGACGCAACAGCAACTGGCGCAGGCCGGTGGAGTCGGTCGGCACGCGCAAAGCCTGTATGAGCGTGACATCACCCTGCCCCGCGCCAACTACCTGGCGGCCATCACACTGGTCGGAATCGACGTGTTGTTCGTCCTGACCGGCCGCCATACCCCGCACCCGCCTCACCCGCACACCGAAACACCCGGTAATGGCCAGCTCAGCGAGCGCTGAGTGTCAGGCCGCGTGTACCCAGCGTCGATGCAGGCCACGGGCCAGTGCATCCAGCGCAAACCCCAGCACACCGATCAACAGCACCATGGCCATCAGTTCTGAATAGGCCAGCCGGTCGCGGGTGTCGAGAATGAAATAACCCAGCCCCGCACTCACGCCGAGCATTTCGCAAGGCACCAGCACGATCCACAAAATCCCGATGGAAAGCCGGACCCCGGTCAGCACATGCCCCAACACACCGGGCAGGATCACCCGGCGCAAGGTTTCCCAACGGGTAGCACTCAAGCTGCGACTCAGTTGCAGCCAGCGCGGGTCCAGTTGGCGTACCCCCGCAATGGTATTGAGCAAAATCGGCCACACGGCGGCAAAGGTCAGCAAGAAGTAGATGGGCTGATCGCCCACGCCCATCAGCATCACCACCACTGGCATCCAGGACAGCGGCGAGATCATGCGCAGGAATTGAAAGGCGGGTGTGGTGGCGGCCTCCAGATTGCGCGAGCCGCCTATCAGCAGCCCTAATGGCACGCCGATCAATAACGCCATCACCAGGCTGACCACGATGCGCTTTAGGCTCACCCCAACGTTTTCGTACAACTGGGCGCTGCCCAGTAATTCGTACAAGCTGACAAACGTGGCTTGCGGCGAAAAGCGGGCCGCCAGCCCCTGTTCACTGCCCAGCCACTCGACACCCAGCCACCAGGCCAGCAACAGGCTCAACAGCCCTGCGCCACCCAGTAGCCATTGCCGCGCGGAGGAAGGTGCCGGGCCAGTCAAAAGCCAAACTCCTCGGTGCGTTCAAAGCTGTCTGGCAAACCGAATGCCTTGAGCCCGCCCACGGCGGCGATGCTGTTTTTGACGAAGCGGTCATCGACCAGATCGGTCGCCACATGCGCGGGGTCCAGGCCAGCCAAAAACTGATTGTCGCCCTGAATCAGCGTGTGCTTGAGCCGCGTGACCAGCTCTTCGGTATAGCTGGCAAAGGGATAAGGCTGAAAATCAATGCGCTGTTCATCCCAGTCGCCATGCTGAATCGCCCCCGCCGCTTCATAGCGCGCGCGATCGCTGGCGGCAGGCGCCAGGACTTTTTGCAGCACGGCACTGCTGTGCGGCGTGTACCGGTTTTCTCCGTCCTTGGCCAGCAACTGGGCGGCGGCCTGTCGGTTATCGCGGGTCCAGAGCTGTGCCTTGACAATGGCGTTGACCACTTTTTGCGACCATTCAGGCCTGTTGTTCAGGTCATGCTCGTGCATGAATACCACACAGCACGCGTGATTGCGCCACAGGTCGCCGGTGAAACGCTGTACGCGGCCGACGTTCAAGTCTTCGGCCAAGGCATTGAACGGCTCGGCCACGATGTACCCGGCGATGCGCTTGGTCGCCAAAGCGGGCGGCATGTCGGAAGGCGGCATGACCACCAGGTTCACTTCATTGGCGGCCAGCGTGCTGCCTACCGGGCGTGTGACCGGTTGCAAGCCGTTGTCGCGAAACAGCTGTTGCACCACCACGTTGTGGATCGAGTACCAGAACGGAATCGCGATGGATTGCCCGCCCAGTTGCCGGACTTCTTGGATGTCGGGGGCTACGGTCAGCCCGGAGCCGCCCACGTGATTCCAGGCCACGACTTTGGCGGGCACTTTGCTGCCGTAACGCGCCCACACCGTCATCGGCGAGAGCAAGTGAATCACGTTGACCTGCCCGGAGATAAAGGCTTCGATCACCTGCGCCCAGCTGCGCAGCAACACAGGGCGCTCAGCCTTGATGCCCTCGGCCTCGAACAGGCCATTGTTGTGCGCCACCAGCAACGGCGTGGCGTCGGTGATCGGCAGGTAACCGATGCGCACCGGCGCATCCGGCTCGGCCGCCGCACGGGCCTGCAGGCTGCTGAGCATCGGCAAGGCGCCCGCCGCGGTGAGCATGGCGCTGAGTTTTAAAATGTCACGCCGAGTGTGTGTGAAGTCGTCCAGGCACATGTGCTAGCTCCAGCGAGTCGCGTAAAGGTTCAAGGTCAGGGGTGCGGCTCGCCCGCCGAAGGGTTTTGAGAATGTCGATGCGCAAAGCGCCCAGCTCATCGACCCGGTCTTCACGCGGTTGCGCAAGGTCAATGCGCCACTCACCGACGGTCCGCGCCGGGCTGTGGCCCAGTAGCAGAATCCGGTCGCTGAGCAGCAGGGCTTCGTCAATATCGTGGGTAATCAACAGCGCCGCCGTGTTGTGCCGCGCAATCACGCTGAGCAACAACTGCTGCATGTCGGCGCGGGTGACTTCGTCCAGCGCGCCAAACGGTTCGTCGAGTAGCAGCACTTGGGGCTGACGCGCCAGGCAGCGGGCCAGCGCCACCCGCTGGGCCATGCCGCCGGACAACTGCGCCGGGTACTGCCCCCTTGCGTGTTGCAAGCCTACTTCCGTAATGGCCTGATCGACCCGCGCCTTGCGCGCTGCGGCGGCCACTTTGGGCTGGCGGGCGAAATCCAGCCCGAAGGCGACGTTATGTTCAAGGTTCAACCAGGGCAACAGGCTCGGGTCCTGAAACGCCACCGCGACCCGGGGGTGCGGCGCGGTGACCGCTTCGCCCAACAGGCTCACCGTGCCTGAGTGCGGGGTTTGCAACCCTGCCAGCACCCGCAGCAGGCTGGATTTGCCCACCCCGCTTGGGCCCAGCACTGACACGATTTCTCCGGGTGCAAGTTGCAGGTCGAACCCCTCCAGTACCGATTGCCATCCCTGGCCCCGGGCATAGCCCAGGGTGATGTCACGCGCATCCAGCAAGACCGTGCTCATCACGCGCTGACCTTGGCCTGACGCAGCAACTCGGCCCGCAGTTGCACCAGGCTCGGGGTCACGATCGGCACAAAGGCCGACTCGCGCCAGCGTCGGGCGAACGCGCTGCCATGGGCGCACAGGTAGGCTTTGCCGCCGCTGGCTTGCAGTTCGAACTGCACCGCGCTGGCCGTGGCTTCTGCCAAGGCAATGCGGATGTTAAACAGGGCCGCCGGGTTCGTCAGGAACCGACCCTCCAGCAGGCCGGTTTTCAAGGCGTCCACCTGAGCTTCCAGGTGCGTCTTTTGTTCATTCAACAGTTCGAGCAAACCGGAGCGCGGACCTTGCAAGTGCGCTTCGGCCTCCTGCAACGAACGTCGTGCCAGGCCGATCGACAGCCCGCATTGCAGGCCTAAAAACGCCGGGCGCACGGCAGGTAGAAAGACTTTGGCGTTGTCGTGCAACAACCATTCTTGGGCGACCTGCACCGCCTGGAAGTCGAGTGCGGCCGTGTTGCTTGACTGCAACCCCATCAATTCAAGGTCATCGGAACGCTGCAGGCCCGGCAAGCCGTCAGGGATTGCCAGCACAAAAGGCGCGCCGCCCTCTTCACGCTCAATGGCCGCCGCGACCACGAACCCGCTTTTGCGCAAATTAGTGACCCAGTGCAACCGACCGTCCAGCGCCCAGCCATTGGCGTGGGCACGGGCGCGCACTTGCAACGATTCAATCCCGGACAAAAATTTCATGGCGTTGGACAGCCCGGTGGCGCCCGCCAATTGGCCACTCAGCAAGTCAGGCAGCAAGCGTTCGCGCAGCCCGGTGTTGGGACTGTGCAACAGGTATTCGATAAAAGCGCGCTGGCCCCAAAACACAAAAGCCGAAGCCAGGGAATGGCTGGCAACGCTGGCCATTACTTCCAGTGCATCGGCCAGATTGCCGCCGGTGCCCCCCAGCTGTGGGCTGATGCCGACCCGTAGCACATTGGCCGATGCCAGTTGCGACAGGACGTGTTGCGGGTCACTGTGGCCGAGGTCCAGCGCCTCGGCTTCGGCATCCAGCCAATGACTCAGTACAGGGTCTAGCATGTCGATTTCTCCTTTAAATCGGGACCGCCGGATTACTCAGGACGGGTCCAGCTATAGCGCGCCAGTTCAGGGTTCAACGGCGTGCGGGCGAACACGTTAGCAAAATTGCACAAGGTTGCCAGGCTTACGCCCAGAATCACTTCCAGCGCCTGCCCTTCGGTGAAACCGGCGGCCTTGAATTCGCTGTACGTGGCGTCGCTGACGTCCCCGCGCTTGGCAATGACTTCGCGGGTAAACGCGGCCAGCGCTTCGAGGCGCTCTTCAGGCAGCTCAGTTTGCCCGCGCAGGGCGGTGACGACTTCGTCGGGCAGTTTGGCCTTGTTCTGCGCCACAGCGGTATGACCTGCGACACAGAAGTCGCACCCATGGCGCGTTGCTGCGATCAATTGCACCACTTCCCTTTCCGGCAGGGTTAGCTCAGCCTTGCCGTTGATGCCCGAAACCGTGACATAAGTCTCCAGTGCCGCCGGCGCATTGGCTAGAATCCCCAACAGGTTGGGAATGAACCCGGCATTTTTCTGTGCGGTTTCCAGATATGGCTTCGCGGCTTCGGGAGCCGAATCGAGGGTATGAAGCGTGACACGAGACATGAGTGACTCCTGCAAAAGGTGTCGGAACAGTCTGTTGGTTATAAAAATTTGATTCCATATTCTAAAGTAGCGATTACTTGCTTCTGAGTGTTTCCATTAGATGAATTCGTCCAGTCCCCTGATTGATTGGTTATTAGAAAGCCTTGAGCTAGACGCCAGCCTGTTCCATGTCGGGCGCTATTGCGGCGGATGGCACAGCAGCACTCACGGGCTGGCCCGTGCCAGTTTTCACGTCGTGGTACAGGGCCATTGCTGGCTACACGTGGAGGGGCAGGCTCACGGCGTGCAATTGAACGCCGGGGATGCGCTGTTTTTGCTGCAAGACCTGAACTACCGGCTTTCCAGCGCCAATGACGCCGGGCTGGCCGCGCAGTTGCCGCGTCAGGTCATGCAGGCACTCGATCCGCACGCCGACGAGGGCGTCGGATTGGTGTGCGGCTTTTTTCACTTTCAGCCGGGGCTGTCTGACCTGATCCTTGAAGCCCTGCCCGCCTGGTTGATCCTGCGTGCCAACGACCCGTCCTCCAGCGCGGCGCGCACTGTTTTCCAGTTGATTCTGGATGAGTGCGAGCGTGTGCCAGCCCCTTCAGCTGCCTTGCTGGAACGGTTGAGTCATTTGTTATTTTTGTACGTGCTGCGCCAGCAAGTCAGCCACAACCCCGACCTCGGCGGCCTGGTAGCCCTGGCGCGGCAACCGGCATTTTCTACCCTGTTGCAACAATTGATCGAACACCCCGAGCAGCCGTGGACCCTGGAAAACATGGCAGCGTGTACTGGCCTGTCGCGTTCGGCGTTTTTCAAGCGTTTTAGTGAACATGCCGGGCAATCCCCCGGTCATGTCTTACTGGCCTTGCGCATGCGCCACGCCTGCCAGTTGCTACAGACAGACCACACCGTCGAACAAGCCTGCGCAGCGGTGGGCTATCACTCCATTGCTGCGTTTACCCGGGCGTTCACCAAGTCCATCGGTGTGCAACCGGGCGCGTATCGCAAGCAGCATGAACGCCGCTGACCTCCCCCTTCGTTAACAGGAGACACCCGTGACAGAACCCGGCCCTACCCACCAGCAAGCCCTCGACCGTTTTCTTGCCGAACGCCCCGACCTGCGCGAGCAACTTGATCGCCTGAACCCCCTTGAAGCCCGCGCCGTCGGGCAGCCGCCAGAGGTGTATCGTCAGGAGCGACTGAACGAAGCGTTCGAAGCCGAAGCGGAGCGACTGGGCTTGTTCGCGTGGGAATTGACCCTGAAATTGACCAGTGACAGCGAGGCCGCCTTTGAAGCTCAACGGCTGGAAGTACACCGCGAAGTGGCGCAAATGGCAGGCATGGCGTGGGCCGATTATTGTGAGCTGTACGGGATCGTTGCCACTCCGCACTGAGGGCCCTACGCCTGCGGGTACCAGATGCTTGAACAGACTTTTTCCAGCAACGCCTTATTGTGGCTGAACACAATCAACCCCAGATCACGGCGCCGAACCTCGTCAAGCAGCACGTGCCACACCTGCGCCTGAATGTGCGCATCCAGTTGCGCGGTGACTTCATCGGCAATGAGAAAACGCGTGCGCGGGTCCAGCGCCCTGAGCAACGCAATACGCGCCAGTTCGCCACCGGACAATTCGTCAGGACGTCGTTTCAGCCACGCTGGGCTGATCGCCAGCCGGTCCAGCCACGCGGCCGTCGGAGACCAGGCATCGCGCAGGCTATCGCCCGTGCTGCGATAGGGGTTGAACGTCAGCTCCGGGTGTTGGGGCACCAGCTGGATCGGGCAGTAGCCCTGCTTCGCCAGCGGTTTTGCGTCCACGGTGATCCGCCCCGACGTCGCCCCCTGCCATTGCGCCAGCACCCGGCCCAGGGTGGTTTTGCCATAGCCACTGGGGGCCGAAATGCCCTGACGCTCCCCGGCGCTGACGTGAAACGATACCGAGTCCCACAGCCGCTGGCCGTTTTGCTCAATGGTCAGTTGTTGGACTTCAAGCATGGGGCGGGCACTCCGGTTGCGGCACACGCTGGTGAATGAATTGCTGCTCGGGCAACGCCGCCCACAGCGACTGCAACCAGGGGCTGGCGCCGTTATCGCGCAGCGCCTGCGCACTCACGGTTTCGTGCAATTGGCCGTGGTGCAACACCGCGATGGTGTCGGCAAACCGGGCGGCCAGTGCCAGATCATGGGTCACCCATAAAACCCCACGTCCTTGCTGGCAAAGGCGCTTGAAGTGATGCAGCAGTTGGCAGGCGTGTTCGTCATCGAGCCAGGCGGTGATTTCATCAGCAAGCAGGTAGCGGGCGTGGGTCAACGCCGCACCACTGGCCAGCACCCGTTTGGCCATCCCACCGGACAACCTGCGCGGATACGTGTCCACCAGCTCAGGTTGCAGGTTGTACTGCTGTAACTGTCGGGATACGTCATCCAGGCCCAGGGCGACGCCACTCAACCGCGCAGCCCTTTGTAACTGCGGGCCCACTTTAAGCAAGGGATTGAGGGCACTCACCCCTTGCGGGACGTAACACAGGGTTTTGCCCCGCTGATGGATTTTGTCGGTGTCACTCAGGCATTGCCCGTCCAGCCGGATCTCCCCGCGGCAGCGCATGTTGTCAGGCAGCAAACCCAGTGCACTTTGCAGCAACAGGCTTTTGCCTTCACCACTTGAACCCACCAGCGCGACCAGCTCACCGGGGCGCACGTCAAGGGTAATGTTGCTCAGCAACGGCTGCCAGGTGGTGTGGCCCAACCAGCGGTAGTGGGCAATGTCGATGGCCAGGCGGTTGAATGTCAGCATCAGGTGACCCTTATCCATAACTGCTGTAAAGCCCGCGCGAACTGGTCGAACACCAGCACCAGACTCACCAGAATCAAACCGGGGAAAAACGCCAGCCACCACGCGCCACTGCTCAGGTAACGCAGGGCGTCAGCCAGCAATAAACCCAGCGACGGGTCATGGGGCGCCAGCCCGAAACCCAGAAAACTCAGGGCCGCCGAGTGCAGCACCGCATGGGGGAACATCAGCAAGGTGCCGACAATCCATTGCGGCAGCAGTAACGGTAGCAAATGGTGACGCCAGCGATAAAAACTGCTGTTGCCCAACCGGTGCGACAGCATGACGAAATCACTTTCGCGGATTCGCAACAGCTCCCCGCGAAGAATCAAGGCCAGACGCGGCCAATGGGTCAGCGCAACCGCCAGAATCACCCCGTGTTTGCCGCCGCCGAGGGTGAAGCAGATCAACACCAGCAACAACAGATGTGGCAAGGACAACAGGCTGTCGATCAACCCGCGAATCAGAAAATCCAGGGTTTTGTTTACGGCACACAGGCTGGCGGCAAGCATGGCCAACACGCCACTGCTGAAGGCAGCAACGAGGCCAATGTGCAAACTGGTGGTCATGCCCTGAAAGCAGCGCGACCACAGGTCGCGGCCGAGGCTGTCGGTGCCGAACCAAAACTGCGTCGAGGGCGCCTGACGCCGCGCCAGCAAGTCCATGGAGACCTCGACACCCGACACCGAAATACCGTAGGCGACCAGCAGGATCAGCAGTAACAGTGAGGCACTGAGGCGTAACAGGGCGCGCTGAGGATTAAACGTCATGAATGGCGCACCGCCCCGCGGTTGAGGCGCAGTAATAGCGCGTTGGCAATGCTGTTGCCCGTGAACACCAGTACGGCGCAAAACATCACAATGCCCATCAGCAGCGGGATGTCGCCCCGTAAACCTGCGTCGATCGTGGCCTGGCCCAAACCCGGATACGCGAAAACTTTTTCGGCCAGCAAAGATCCACCAATCAATTCGCCCACCGACGCAAATTGCAGGCACACGGCAGGCGTCAGCGCGTGACGCAGTACATGGAACCTGATCAGCGGCCAGCCGTTGTCCCCTTGAGCGCGGGCATAACGAATGAACTCGCTGCCCATGACTTCAGCAACCCGCGAGCGAGTGTGCAATGCAATGTTGCCCACCCCCAATAATCCCAGCGCCAGCATGGGCAAAATCAGGTGATGCAATTTGTCACGCCAGGTCGCGGTCGCAGCGTCGCTGCCGGGCGTCCATGCACAACAAATCGGTGCCCAATTGAGGGTCACGGCAAACAGTGACAGCAGCAACAAACCGATCCAGAACGTGGGCAAAGACGACAGGACGTAAGACAACGTGGACAGCAGCCGATCAGGCCAACGATGTAAATAACGGCCGGCCGTGAGCCCCATTGCCAACCCGACGATTCCTGAGAACAGCCACGCCGAAAACAGCAACGCAAACGAGGTGGCAAAACGCTCGCCAATCACCTGTGAGACCGGTGCGTTGTACAGCATCGAATAGCCGAAATCGCCGTGCAGCATTTGCGTAAACCAATGCCAGAAGCGTTCCCACAACGGCAGGTCTAGCCCCCATCTCGCCGCGATCAAGGGGTATTGTTCGGGCGGCACGTGCAACAAATCGTTACCGATGTAAGCGCGGATCGGGTCGACCGGAGAAAAACTGAGCAATGTGAACGTGCCTGCGGCCGTCACCAGCAGCAAGCCCAGTAAGCGCACCACAAACCACGCGGCCTCACGGATCACTGGCAGGTCCATTTCCAGCCATCAAGGCTATTGAGCAATGACCAGGAGCCGTGAATTTCAGGGGCGCCTTTGCCTAAATCGATGCATTCATCGGCCAGATACGTGTGTTGCACATTAAGCAACCACGCCCAGGCAGCATCCCCTTTGACCCCGACGCCGGTTTTGCCGTCCCACTCCACCTGTTGCCAGAACGGCACCGCCTGCTGCCAGTTGGGCGCATCCAGTGCTTGCTGCAAGTGTTGATCGACCACCGGATTGCGGTAATAGCCGGGGTTGTAGTACTCCACGCCTGCGGCCTTGCTGCTGTAGTGGTGGTAAAGCTCCATCGGGTCGAGGCTGCCCCAGCCAAACAGCGTCGGGTTGGCGTGCATGTTGCGTTCAACGGTTTCCCAACTGCCAGATTGCAAATCCACAGCAATGCCGACGGGCTTGAGCATGGCGCGCACGGCCTGGGCCAGATCACGCCGCGTGGCATCACCGCTGGCATACCAGAGGGTCACTTTGGCTGGCAGACCGTTTTTTTCGCGCACACCCGTGGGGGTTTCGACCCATCCGGCGTCTTCGAGGATCTGCTTGGCTTTCGCGCTGTCGCCATCTTTGAAGGCGGCGTCGGGGTTATTCCACGGCAGGCCTTCAACGCCTGTAAAGGCGGGGATTGCGTGCCCTTCCAGCACCTGATCGGCCAACAATTGACGATTGATCGCGTAGTTGATGGCTTTGCGAATGGCCACGTCGGCAGTCACGTCATTGCCGATCGGGTAGCCCTGCGCGTCTTTTTTGCCAGAAGCCGTGGTTGGCAACACAATGCCGCGGTTCTCGACACTGGGACGAACCCAGAGCTTCATGCCCTGGGCCGGCGTGACCGCCAATGCCGGTGCAATCCGCACAATCCCCAACTGTTTGCTTTGTGCCGCGGCAAAGGCGCTGTCTTCATCCAGAAACACAAACACCAGCCGGGGGAAATCATTCTTGTGCCCGGCGTAATAGGGGTTGGCTTCAACAATCAATTGCTGACCCGGCTGATAGCTGACCAGCCGATAAGGCCCGGCACCAATCGGTTTTTGCGCATAGGTTTTGGCGTCGTACTGGTCAGCGGACACGATGCCCAATGAACCGAGCACATTGACGAAGGTGCTTTGCGCTGCCTTGAGCGCAATCCGCACAGTCAAGGGATCCACCGCTTCAGCCTTCAGAAAATTGCCCATGTCCACTTTGCCGCCGCTGGCCGCTGCATTGTTGTACGTGTAGGCAACGTCTTTGGCCTCAAGCGCCGAGCCATCGGAAAATTTCAGGCCCGGCTTGAGCGTCAGGGTCCAGGTTTTCCCGTCCTCACCCGTTTGATAATCACTGAGCAGAAAGCTGCTCCAGGACAGGTCTTCATTCTGTTTGAGCAAGGGGCTGTGCAGCAGCAAATAACTGCCATGACTCCACCCCAGCATGGGATCAAAACCTTCGGTGGGCTCATCGCCAATGGCCAGCTTCAATGTGCGCGCCTGCGCTGAATAAACTGGCGCAGCCAGTATTCCGAGCAAGGCCACTGTGATCCCTAGTGAGCGCATCCATGCGGGCCTGGACATTCATCCTCCAAAAAGAAATATCAACGTGGCTAACGCGCAACAGTTAAGCAGTGCTGCTTCAAATAGCCAGCCAGGCGGTAGATTGTTTGGGCGCCTCCTAACATCCAGTCACACTTGCGCGTCCCGGCAGAAACTGACCCTGCCCCCTCATTCAGGCGTTGAAAAAACAGCGCACACGGGTGTGTGCTATACCCATGGGTATGCATTTGCAGCGTTCAACGACTTCACTGACAGAGGTTCGCATGTTCAACGTACTCGCCAGTCACTTGAAAGATAAAAACGTCCATTCCATCAACGCCTTGCCCTCGAACAATATCGAACTGTTCGATTGCTACACCGGCATGGTCTTCGGCAAGCTATACCGCAGCTTCCCGCTGCCTGTCAGCATCAGCGCAGAAGACTTTATCGACTACAAAACCTTGCGCGCCGGCACCCGTGAAGCACTTGAAAAAGAAGAAAGCCTTTTCCTCGCCACCATCAAGTGGCTGGCTGACGTCGGTTACATCCACTTCGATGGCATGTCAGGGGTATCGTTTTTTGAGGTGATTTTGACCAACAACGGCTTGCTGATCCTGCGGGCCTTGCCACAAGCGGCCGAAGTAGGGTCTACCCTCGGTGAAAAAATGACCCAGAGCATCAATGAGGAAAACACCGACAGCCTACGCGGACTGGTAACAGAGGCCCTAAGCCTGGGCAGCCGCTTGATCAGCCCCATGATCCGTTCGGGGATTTGAACCACGTGCATTGATCGGCGTGCCATTGCATTAACGCCTGACTCGGTCTTTCCCCAGCATTGATCGGGGAGCGCAATGGCTTGCCTTCATAAACCGAATATTCTGAGTTTTTTAAGGTGGGTGAGAGACGAATAAGCCGAGATCTAGGCTCAATGGCGATGAGATATAAATCAAACAACGTATGCAAGTCTGCTCTGAGCAGCAAACCATTAGACACAACATCCGTGGTCTCCCCCTTATAAGGGTGGATATGGGCGGCTTCCAGAACTTCTATCTGCTGACAGGCTGTAATTACACAGCTATTTCCATAAGCCGCTAACAACTTTTTACGAAAGAGTGACTGCCCACGGCGAGTAACAATACTTGCTACCACCCTCTTGCGAGCATCTTCAATGCCTAAGGGGCTAAAAGCCCTTTCTTGATGAGCATCCTCTTCGGCCTGTTCCAATTCGCCATGAACTGCACTTACCTCAGAGGGAAGACCTATTACATTTAGAAGTCGAGCCTTGATGGCCGAACCTATATTTTTTTGTGGCTTCAGACCTTGAACCCATGAAAGTCCGTGCTCTTGAAAAATCGAAGAAATATTTTGCATTCTTCGTTCGAAGGCGCCTGCATCTCGATCAAAGCGCACCGCTAGCTCGCGATAGACATGCGCTTTAACAATCTTCACATTCGCAGATTGTCCCTCCAGCAGTTTTCGATAAGCCTCAACCGATGCTTTGAGCTCTTCATCGCTCCACCCTCGCTGCATGTCAACTTCCTTAGCTTCAACGCATGACCGTCTAAAGTAGGAGAATTTACCCTGACAGATAAGACT
The DNA here is from genome assembly GCF_015377145.2 of Pseudomonas lundensis. Taxonomy (NCBI): domain Bacteria; kingdom Pseudomonadati; phylum Pseudomonadota; class Gammaproteobacteria; order Pseudomonadales; family Pseudomonadaceae; genus Pseudomonas; species Pseudomonas lundensis. The sequence continues at coordinate 1,993,405 of NZ_CP062158.2, read as the reverse complement.
TAGGTGAAGCATGTAAGAAAATTAACCATGATCCATAGCAAAGTAGGTCTGGACTACATCACGCCCTCCACCACCCGCCTCACTTTCAGCAACGCTTCGCGTAACGCAATCATGTCAACTGACCCCAGCGCCAGCCTGATTGCATGCGGAATATGGGCCGTGATCGCAAATGGCTCTGCGGTAGAAACAGAAACATGTTCGCTCATCAACATCATGGCTACCTGGTCGGCACGCACGTCCTCGGACAACGGTAACCAGATAAAGTAAGACGAGGGGTGGCGAAGGTACGGCAACCCTGACAACACTTCGTCAGCCAGATGTTGGCGTGCTTGAGCATCCTCCCTTTTTTGCGACTCCAGCAGACTGACGGTTCCATCATCCAGCCAGGCGGTTGCAATAGCGGTCATTACGCCCGGCACGTTCCAGACCGTCGCCCGGATCGCGCGCTCCAGCGCGCTAATGTGCTGTATCGGAGCGACAACAAACCCCACACGCAGCCCGGTCGCCACGCTTTTGGATAAGCCTGACACGTAGACCGTGCGTTCAGGCGCCAAGCTCACCATCGGCAACGGCGCTTTTTCGATCAAAAACGCGTAGGCCGCATCTTCAATGATGGTCAGGTCGTATTGCCGCGCAATGGATATCAGGTGGGCCCGTTGTTCGGTTCCCATGACCCAGCCCAGTGGATTGTGCAAGGTCGGCATGCAGTAAACAGCACGCACAGGACGGCCGCGGCACAGTCGTTCAAACGCATCCAGATCAGGCCCGTGAGCGGTGACAGGAATGGGCAAAACTTCTAAATGAAGACTTTGAGCCAGCACTTTGAAACCGGAATACGTCAAGGCATCCGCCGCGATGACGTCCCCCGGTTTCAACAGCGCCATCAGCGCTACGGCCAAGCCGTGCTGAGCCCCATTGACCATCAATACCTGCTCGGCCGGTGCGTCGATGCCGCGGGTCGCCAAGTGCCTGGCGACACTTGCCCGTTCATGCAGACGCCCGCCATGGGGCTGATAACGCAGAAGGGTTTGCAGATCTCCGCTGAGCGCCAATTGGCGCAGTGCCTGTCGCAAAAGGTCCGTCTGGCATGGTAATGAGGGGTAATTGAAATTCAAGTCCAGCATCCCCGACTCAAGGGGCGGCTGGTCTATGCCCTGCCCGGGCGGCAAAGCGGTTTCCCTGACGAAAGTCCCGCGCCCGGTCTCTCCGCTGACCAGCCCCATGGCCGCCAGTTCTGCGTACACGCGACTGGCCGTTGCCAAGGCCAGGCCATTGGCAGCCGCCAGTTGACGGTGCGTGGGTAAACGGGTGCCAGGGCCAAGACTGCCAGAACGTATGGCTGCGGCCAGGCGGTCGACCAGGTATTTGTAACGGGAGCGCGTCATTTCACTTTGTATCCATGACAATTTTTTGATTGTTTCGAATCATCAACCCTAGGATGCAACGCACGCAATTGAAACTTCCTGGACGCATCTTCGTCCTGGCGATGCACTCAACCTGTCACTCATCAGCTCAGGATTTCACAGCATGGACAGCACCTGCGGGTCTACCAAACCGAACGATGACCGTATCAAACGCGGATGGATCAATGGATTCATCGGCGTTGTGATCTTTAGTGGCTCATTGCCCGCAACCCGTGTTGCGGTAATGGAGTTTGACCCCGTATTCCTGACGGTTGCCCGCGCAACCCTGGCAGGTCTGTTGGCAGTGTGCGCACTCGTGCTATTCAGAGAGCGGCGCCCTGTAAGAAATCAACTTCTCCCCCTGCTGATAGTCGCTATGGGCGTTGTCGTCGGATTCCCCTTGTTAACGGCATTGGCGCTCCAGCATGTGACCTCGGCACACTCGATTGTCTTCCTCGGCATGCTGCCTTTGGCCACTGCTGTATTCGGGGTCTTGCGCGGCGGAGAAAGGCCCCGACCGGCCTTCTGGCTGTTTTCGGTGCTGGGCTGTTCATTGGTGGTGGTCTACGCAATAGCGCAAGGCCTGAGGGCGTCGCTGCAAGGAGATGCGCTGATGCTGTGTGCTGTGTTGGTGTGCGGCCTGGGTTACGCAGAAGGCGCGAAACTCTCGCGAACCTTGGGGGGGTGGCAAGTCATCTCATGGGCGCTGGTGTTGTCATTACCGCTGATGGCCACGCTCAGTGGTTTCTATGCTCCACCTTCGTTCGCCGGCATCAGCCCGCAGGCATGGTTAAGCCTGGCCTACGTCTCGGTGTTCAGCATGCTGATCGGTTTCGTATTTTGGTACCGCGGGCTTGCTCAGGGAGGCATTGCGGCGGTAGGTCAACTCCAGTTATTGCAACCCTTTTTCGGTTTGGCGCTCGCCGCCTCGTTGCTGCAAGAGACCGTTAGCCCGGGCATGTTTGGGGTAACGGTCGCGGTGATCGCCTGTGTGATCGGGGCAAAACGGTGTGCGAAATAGCGCGCCACTTATCTTGCTGATAGACCGTGCAAGATCAACAGCGTCACTCAATCCGTGACGCTTCCGGTCTTTGCGGCCCCCGCTAAAGCAGGCACCCAGGCGTAACCTTTGAATGCGCGCTTTAGGCCTGGATAGTTTTTTGGAAGAAAGCTGCTCACGAACCATGCAACTTATTCTTACTGCCATTTTTAAATTAACTCCCTATCCCATTGATATCTCCTACAACTCCTGCCCAGAAGTCGGAAGGAAGCCTCCTGCAAAGCCAAGTAACCTTGGCGAACTGTAATTTCTGACAGGTTACAACGCTCAAATCAGCGCGTTATAAATCCCTCACATCGACACCCGTTTATTGCTGCCAAAAAGCGTCCGGCAGTGTGGCGGTGTCGATTCCGCATCCAGGCATGAGGGAGAAAACAACATGATCCGTCAACGTCCGCTCCAACCAGAGCAGCGCAGTCAGGCTTTTCATTCATACGATGAAGAGGCTACGGAGAACGTCAAATTGACCCCAAGGGAAAAGGAAGTTTTACAGTGGAGTTTGCTTGGAAAGTCCTCATGGGACATCGCTCGAATCGTCGGTTGTACAGAGGCCGGTGTGAATTTTCATTTTTACAACCTGAGACGAAAATTCGGTGTGTCGTCACGTCACACTGCCGCCCTCAAAGCGGTGCAACTCGGGCTGATCACGTTTTCTTAAATGCCTCATGGCAATACGGAGCGCGTCAGTGCTGAGCCTCATTGTGGCGGATGATCATCCCGTGGTTGTGCAAGGGGCGATGATGGCGTTATCGGGGCAGTTGGACGCCTCATACAGCATTACTGGCCATGCCTTCGGCACAGACGACCTGATCGAGAAACTTCAACGCTACCCGTGCCAGGTGCTGATTACTGATTATTCGATGCCACGGGGTAGCCAGCCGGACGGTCTGGCACTCATCAGCTACATTCGTCGGCATTTCGAACCGGTAAAAATTATCGTTATGACCATGCTGAACAATCCTGCGGCGTTGAAAGCGTTGTTGGGATTGGGCGTCGTCGGTCTGTTTGACAAACACAATGATTTATCCGAGTTGGTCCATGCCGTACGCGTTGTGAGCAAAGGCAAACGTTACATTAGCCCTACCTTTGTAAAAGCGCTTGATGGGCAGTCTTCTTCCACAAAGCACTTGCCTAATGGCTTGTTAGTGGCTCTCTCGCCCAAAGAAATTGAAGTTGTAAGACTATTCATCTTGGGGCATTCCGGCCGCCAGATTGCTACGCGACTCAGCCGTAGCGAAAAGACCATCAGCCGCCAAAAGCGCATGGCAATGAATAAACTTGGACTCGCGCGTGACAGCGCACTGGTGGAGTGGGCAGCAGGGATGGGGCTCAAATTTTGAAAACCCCAGCAAGCGCTTATTAGTGCGTCGCTGATCGCGGACATCTGCCCTTGCATCCACTTGCCAACCCTTGGTCATACCGCTACTGTCAGGCCCATGGATCACCTACGCATTGCCTTGACTACGACGACCACGACCGCCAAAGGCGGGTCGTGAGAGGTGACGTGAGTCCATAACGCACGAACTTCAAAGGCCCGCCAGTGATGGTAAGGGCCTTTTCTTTTGCCCTTGTGTCTCTGGCCACAACGCAAGGAAAGCACCATGCATGCCCTGTTAATTCTCGATATGCAGGTTGGATTACTGCATGGCCCGGACAAACCACTGGCCAGCGAAGCACTGATTACAACGTTGAACGCGCTCATGAGCAAAGCTCGGATTGCGGGCGCACCTATTTTCCTGGCGCGCCACATTGGTCCACCTGGTTCACCGATCGAACCTGCAAGCCCGCTGACGCAACTGGTGCCGGAGTTGGTGTTAAAGGGTGAGGAAGTCATCTTCGAGAAAACACGCCCTGACGCCTTTACCAAAACAGAGCTGGCTGATCAGCTACAGGCGTTTGGCGTTGAAGGCGTGGTCATCACGGGTATGAAAACCCAATATTGCGTTGACAGCACCTGCCGTGCTGCAAGAGACCTTGGATTCGACGCCGTGTTGATAGCCGATGGTCATACATGCAGTGACACGCCCACCCTTAAAGCAGAGCAGATTATCGCCCATCACAATGCGACCCTTGCGGGGCCATTCTGCCGTGTCGTAACCGCTCAGGAATGGGTGTTCTAACACCTGTAGACAGATCGGCCCTGAATAGGGCTGATCTGGGGACTTGTGACGCACCCGGTTCATACCCATTTTCGTTACACACTAAACGTTAAACGGGCCTTCACCTCCACGTCCTTCAGACCGCTACTTTTTACCCGCTTCCCACTTAACTGCTACGGTCTGCCCACACGCCCCCACCTGCGGCACCAGGTGAATATCAGCACGCCGGTTGGCTATTCGACCCGGCTCACTATCGTTACCGGCGATGGGTCGGCTGGCCGCGAGTCCTTGAACAGCAATGCAATTGTCGGCAATACCTTTCATACGCTGCATCCAGTCACGCACGGCTGAGGCTTGAGCGTGAGACCAGCGCAGAGTGCGTTCAGCATCGCCGGATGCATAGGTGGGCAAAGCCTATGGCTCTGAAACTATGACCAGAAGACAAATCACTGTTCAAGCACGTATTGCCTGCCTTTGTAAGGTGTGCCTTATGGAAAATATTTGTGTGAGAGTAATTTTCCAGACATGAAAAAGCCCAACTCGCGAAAGTTGGGCTAAGTCATTGAATAATATGGTCGGGACGGAGTGATTCGAACACTCGACCCCTAGCACCCCATTCAAGCTTGTATCTCTACAGGCCTCTAAATTCAGGGCTTCGCGCTTGGCGCTCGCTGCAACGATGCCCAACAGTGCTGAACCGCGAGTGACAAGGTCACTCGAAAAGTCACTCGCCTTTTTGGCCCCCGGCCGGCCGAACACTATTTCAAACCTACCAGCATAAAATCCTCTCCATCCGGCTCTGCATAGCCTTCTATGATGGATTGGACCGATACCGTCTAAAACACACAATAATAAAGGCCTCCAGAGCATTAGAGTCTTTCTCGTACCAGTTCTGTACCACACTGTTCCCTGACGCCTTCGAATATTTGCTTGAGCAGACGACACTGCAAATGGTGATAGTGGTGTTACCGCACAAGCAAACTAGCCTTATCTATGCGAAAAGTTCTGGATTACGAAAGACCTCGCACATATGCACACGGACGGCCTCAGGTCTTCCCCAAATTTCGTTAAGTGTGAAGGATTTATTGAATATTGTGATGCCGAGACCTTCTGCTGTCATTTCACCTTGATTCTCTGGGGCGACTATCACAGCTAGAGCCATTCCAGTGATATAGCTTGAAGGAAGATTCCAACTGTCACGACCGATTTGCATGCCAGTGCCATTATTGAATGATAAGCGCGGATCTAGCTCTCCCTCATGTGCGATTGACGTTCTACCGAACGTATACAGTGCGCGCTCAAAAGTCATTCCGTCAAACATACAACCTTTGAAAACATTTCCAGTTCCAACGGCGGAAATGAGAACTTCTTCGTCTTTCAGAAAGTTCTTAATCCTGCTACCGACTCCTTCGTTAGAGCGTCGCTTCTTTGCAGTTTTATCAATCGCAGGAAATAGTTGGACTAACGCACCTTCAAAGTCATTAATTTGAAGTCGTTCAATGCATTGTTGAAGACGACGGCTTACGCCTGTGGGACTACTCACTATGAACACCTCACTTATATAGGCACCTGATGGTGCATTACTCTCTGAGCGGGCTTGGTTGATAACATTCCGTAGCCATCGCGTTTATCCAAAAGGTTGCCATACAGCCTTGTGTCGAATTCGACCAAGGCAGTATAGGCAGCCTCGCACGGCAATCTCAGATTTATTAAAGTAGTCTGCTATCCGTCCAAGGCATCGCGTGATCAGCTTCCCGAGCTGATCACGCGGGTTCGATTCCCGCCCCCGCTCCACTATTTTCAAAGCCTACAGTTCTGCTCACCCATTACCGAATCCCTATGGGGGCCGTATTGGGGGACGTTTGATAAGAACTGACGCAAATAGCCACAAAGCCTGACGCCACGCCCCATATAGGTGCCAATCCTAAAATCTGTGGGGGACAAAAAATAGAGCGATATTAGCTATACGCCTTCTCGAATCAGGCTACAGCCCTTACACAGCAAGGTTTCCAGTCATTCTTGGATTTAGCTATATTGAAGCGATATGGAAGCTATAGTATTACTTTTCTATACAGTAATATTTACCTTCCTTAAAGCCTAATGAATCCGGGGGTTTGGCAAAATATCGCTGTTTATATAGCTACCATATCGCTATCGCTTGCTAGATGGAGAGCCCAGTAAAACCGGGGCCTCTAGACCTCCTTTCGTAGCGTCTAGCTAATATCGCTAGTTTTTCTACCCCCCCTCTTTTCAAGACGAATCTCACTGATTCAGTCACGAATTGGCCGCAACGATCGAAGTGATGAGTGTTGATTTGTCCGGCGATAAAAGCGTAGGCTTGCACCGTCGCTGCCAATTCAGCGACCGGGCTTGGTAACCCGATCAGTAAAGGCGCAACAGCGCCCCCATCACAATTGCAGGCGCTTTTTTTGCGTCTGCAGTTCTGTGTTATGGCGGCTGTGTGCGGGAGGTCTTCGGACCTGCCGGGTTCCTTTACCCCGGTTTACCAACCTGTGCACAGCTGCCACCCATTCGCTTGGTAACGAACGTGGCAGCTCCAGCCTTGTAAAGGAGCTACGCCCATGACCGCCCTCATTCCGTCCAAGATCCGCGCCCAGACGCACCGTCGCATGGCCCTGGCCGCTCTACACGCAGACTCCTCGCTTTCCGTACGCCTCAAGCGCTACAACCAACACATGGCTCTAGTCCGCACACTGGAAGCGCAAGGCGGTGTGCAATGAGCCGCCCCTACAGCCTTACCGAAGACGAGTTCGACAAGTTGCGCCGGGTGCAAGATTCCATTCAGTTGGTGACGATCTTGCTAGAAGAGGTCCAGCGGCCGAACTCGATGACACCGCAGATGATGGCGTCTTTCATGGCGCTGCTGGGCGAGGACATGGGCGGTGTGCTGCAGTCGGCCGGAATGACGTTTTCTACCCAACTGGGACAGAGGAGATAACCATGCCCAAGAATTTGAGTATCACTGATCAGATAGCACTGTCCCAGCACCGCGTTTTCCTTTTGAAGGAGCTGAATCGAAACAGGAACACTGTAATTCGCTCGGCGGTTTATGAGCAACTTGCTCATTTTTCTGAGCTGCTTGGCTTATCGCTACCGGCCCTCAACACCATCGGTTTGCCTGAACAATCAGCCGACGAAGCCCTGGCCCCGCTCTGGTCAGCACTCGACCTGCTCGACGGCAAAGGCGAGCCTTACAATCATTCGGCGACCCCTGATTCGATACTTGCGCTCAACGTCAAAGATCTACAAATCCGGTTAGACAAACACCGCTGCGGACTGGTCATCGATTCGGCGTTACGAAGGCTGCTGGTGAAGTCTGAAAGCCCCAAGGTCATCGAGACGAACCGAAGCGTAGCCAGTGTGCTATCCAGGAAAACAGTCAGGTGCATGATCTTCGAACCTCGCAATTAGCCGTGCAATGCGGTGACAATGGCAGATCGGCCTGCGAGCCATGTGATACAAGGCTTGCAGGCAACCTTCTGATAAATTTATCCCCTCGAAAACCAGCAGCTATCTGACCGCTCACGATTTTGAAAACTATATAAAACGAAGGTTTTTAAAGTTTTCTCCCAATGAAACCGGTGGTTCCAGCATTACCCAGTCCGTGACCTCCCAGAGCGCCGAAGTGCTACCGCGCATCATTTCCCTGCAAAACTTTGCATTCTGTGCAATGACCGATCCCCTGCCGAGCCCCACGGCCCGCCTAGGCTGCAGGTTCGTTTGCACTAAATCTAGATTTGCACAAAAAAAGGACACAAGGCCCGTCGGCGGGAGGGGATAAGTGCTTTTTCATAAAAAAATTGTGCTCAACCCTGAGATCTCAATTCCCTGGTAGGAGATTTGGCGTAATCAGGTTGAGCCGCATTTTGAACCCACGAAGCGAAAGGAGCTTGACTACAGGGCTTCTGCACGCTGGATATCTTGCCTCTTAAAGCAAGCGGACATAAACTGAGAGTTCTGAAATTTTCAATCTGGGTATAATTCGTGATTAGAACGATCGAAATAAAGAACTTCAAGTCGATCGACAAAGTTAAAATTGACTTAGGAAGAATAAACGTTTTTATAGGTGAAAACGGAGCAGGCAAAAGCAACATCCTAGAAGCGATTGCTTTGGCAGGAGCTGCGAATGCCAAGAAGTTAGATAATGAATTTCTAGCTTCAAGAGGCATCCGAGAAACTAGCGCCCCACTTATGCGACCACAGTTTGAAGGGTTCTTTGATGACTCGCCTATTGAAGTGCTATTTCAAGATGCAAACGGCGATTCTTCATTCTACAAACTTGAAAATGACAACCAGCCATACTCAAGCTGGAAATACACTGTCGAACATAACCACGAAAGCGAGTCAACTTACACAGAAAGAAAAATTAAAGAGTTTCTTTCTGCCGATAAAGCCAATATGGAAAAATTACAAGCCGCGCTTGATGAATTCTCTGTATTTATAGAAGAAGTAAAGAAAAATGCACCTAAAAAATCAAAAGAAAAAATCACATTTAAAATCCCTCAAGAAAATCTTATTTCAAAACTACTAGAAACAACGAATAACGAATATGGTGCGCGAGCAAAAAAACTGAATGAATTCGTAATTTATTCTCCTGAAAACACCTCACTACGCCTATTAGAAAAAGAGGGGCAACTGGAACCTCTTGGCATATGCGGAGAGGGACTAATAAAACTATTGTGCGTACTCTCACACATCAAATCTGGAGAAGCGATCACAGAAATTAACAACTGCCTAAAACTGTTAGGTTGGTTTGACGGCTTCAGTATAGATAACAACGCTCCTGCTGCACCGTCCGCCATTGAAATTCACGATCGCTTTTTGGCCAAAGATAAATCTTTGCTTGATATCCGAAATGCAAACGAAGGTTTTTTATTTCTAGTCTTTTATTTCGCCTTATTCTCTACAGATCTAACACCTGACTTTTTCGCAATAGACAACATCGATGCTTCTTTAAACCCAAAACTCTGTTCCGAACTAATCCGAAAGCTTTCTACCCTGGCTGAGAAACATCAAAAACAGGCTATTTTAACCACCCATAACCCAGCAGTTTTAGATGGACTAAATCTTGCCGACGACGAGCAACGCCTATTTGTTATTAGTCGCAACATTGAAGGGCATACAAAGATCAAACGTATAAAGAAAGCTACAAATTCTGATTTAAAATTATCAGAAATGTTCATGCGGGGTGTTATTGGCGGCTTACCAAAAGGATTTTAAAATGCCCAGCTTCGCACTAGTTACTGAAGGAATAACTGATCAGATTGTAATTGATCACCTTATCAGCACGATAATCGGGAATTTCTCGGAAGAGGATGCGGATGTTAACATTTTACAACCTCTCCGTGATGCCACAGACGAAGCTCGGCAAGCTAAAGGTAAGTTTGGCGGATGGGAAAAGGTATTAGAATTTTGCCGTAACGAAGCGCGGCTTAATGAGGCGTTAGAATTTAATGAATATTTAGTTATTCAAATTGACACTGACTGTTGCGGGCATGTGAATTTCGGAGTACCGCTTTATAAGGAAGGTATAGAGCTTAAGGCATTAGAGTTAATAGCTGATGTACAAAACTATATCAAGGCGTGTCTCGGAGATGTCTACCAGAACAATGCTGACCGTATAATATTTGCCATTGCCGTTCATTCAACAGAATGCTGGTTAATGCCTTTTTACGCTAGAGAAGAACATCATAAATCCAGAGAAAAATCTTGTGCAGAGCACTTGACCAGGGCTCTAATTAAAGAACAAATAAAATATGAAAAAACCCACGCTTGTTACACCCATCTATGCAAGCCACTAAAAAAATATAAAACCATCAACGATAACAAATCGTCGAGCACAAGCCTTAACAACTTTATTGACTCATTACTTTGTATAAGCACCGCACCCATTGCTGCCGATTAATCATAGTGACAGCGTAACTTCTCCTAGTTCTGTCAACTCCTTAGCTGCCCTTGCGGATATCCAGTTAAATTTATCTGCATCGGCGCGACTTGGAGTTGGCCCTGGCAAATGCGTATGCCCCGCCAGTTGCACATTCATCTCCTGCACCAAATCCAGCAAATCACACACTACCTGAAACAAGTTCACGCTCTCCGATCCGATCCAGTTTTGGGGAGCCACCAACCGCTGGCTAACCCCCGCCACGCTCTTACGCAGCCCTTCGATCCGTTCCTGCATATCCCCACCAACAGTGGCGTTGTGCTTCTGCCCCACGACCAAGTTCAAGTCCCGCCCGGTAGCCTGGTGCAAATCATCCACCGCTGCCAAGCTCGCTGACCCGCCTGACAGCAGCTTGAGCGCGCCCAGGGCTTCGATTTTCTTGATCCCGCCCACTGACTCGGTTGAATGGTCGTCCACCGTTCTGGTGTGGTTCTGGAACGTCTCGGTGTTGTCCAGGGCTTCCACTTCACGCTCGATTGCTTTGTCCTGGATCTTGCCGTCGGTTTGGCGCAGCCAGTTTCCATCGGCGTCGACCCGCTGTTGGCACGCTTCGCTGTGCTGCCACACCTGATCCCCTTTCGGGACTTTGGGCATGCTCAACCCGTGCGGGAGGATGGTTTGGATGTAGGGTTTGTTTGGCAGGCCGTAGGCGAAGCACACCACCACCTGGGTGCCTTCTTCGGGGAAGGCATAGATGCCCATTTCTTCGCCGCCTGTGGGCAGTGGTAGCGGGACACCAGCCAAGATCGGCAGTTGGGTGTCGGGCTCGCCGTCTGGCCCCATGACCTCGATGTCGACCGCGTAGCGCGGGCGGAAGTCGTCGCAGATCCCTGCGCCGCTCGGGGCATCGGCCACCGCGACCACGCGGGCAAAGCGCGGCAGGTGGTAGCCGCCAGTGAGTTCAGGGAATTGTCGTTCTACGCTGCGGCGGATTGCGTCGTCCATCGGATAGCCATCTGGTTGTCGACGAGGGCCACACTGGTGATGCGCTCGCCGTGGTTGATTGTTGCACCTGGTCGCAACCCGGGAAGGGCCGCGATCATGGCGCTTTGATTGCCCTGGTAGCCGTCGAACAGCTCGGCAGGCAGTTGTAGCGGCGCTCGGACGCCAAAGAAGCTGTCAGCCCAACTGCCCACGAACACTTCGCCGTCGCCCTGTTGCTGCCAGATAAAGTCGGGGATGTTGAACACGCGGGCTATGCTGTCCAGTGCCTGATAACCAGCGGCCAGGCTGTAGAAAAACGGCGCTTTTACGCTGGCATAGGCTTGTTCCGGCACACGAAAGCGCAGGCCGGTGTGCTGGCTGATTTCGGTCAACACGGCGCGCAGATCGACGTGGCGCAGGTTCAACGGCAGCGGCTTGGCCAATATGGCGGCCATCTCGCGGCAGTACAGCACTTGCTCCACGCGATTAGCCGCGGTGCAACGCTCGACGTAGCCGATAAAGTGCCGCTGTAGCGTGCGTTCGTTGTAGCCGATGTCGAGTGTGACCAGCCCCCTGACGGGGGCTTGGGCTTGAATGGTGAAGGTGGCCCGGCCGGGGCTTTTCAGATCCAGCCGCACGTCGTCTTTGACCAGTTCCACCCGCTCGCCGTTGATGCTGAGGATTTTGTGCAGTTTCATCGCTTACTCACCCCCGCCGATCCAGCCATCGAGCTTTTTCAGTGTGGCTTCAAACCCAGTCAGTTCCTGTTCACCTTCTCCCGGATCGCCACCAGCACCGCCACTGCCACCCACAGCACTGCCTGGGCCCGACTGGGCCTTGACTGCGTTCGCTGCCCGTCGCCCTTCAACCTTTTGCGGGTTGGAGACCTTTTCGATCAGGGTGAACTGGATCCGCCAGGCGCTGAGGGTGTCGTCTTCGCGTGCGCTGACGCCTTCGGAAAACTCCACCTGACGAATACCGAACGCGCTCGCGGTGTCGTTGACCACACGGTAGGTTTTGAGTTGGCCACCGCCTTCGGTGGCCTCGGCCATGCGCATCAGATCGCGCAACTGCACCTGGTCAACGTAGGGGATCATCAGGGACGCCGTGAGGGTCTTGGGCTTGAAGCCCTTGTGAGCGGTTTCGGTGTTGCTGGTCTGGCCCGACATGTCGGCGCTTTCGATCCGCATATTGGCGGTCACTTTCAGGCCCTTGCCGCGTACCTGTTCGCCATCGAGTAGCAGCATCATAGGCCCACCAGCTCACGCACGAAGCTCAAGCCCTTTTCCGTCCCCACTAGCAGCGCCCCGGCGCACAGCACCCATTCATGGCCGGGGGCTTCGGTGCTCAGCAAGTCTCGGCGCAGGTCACTGGTGGTGCCGGGACCGATCATCCGCGCGCGCAGGCTGCCATCTTGCTGGCCACCGGCAAGCAAGGCTTTGAGGTCGGCCAGTTGCTGGTCACGGCCTTTTTGCTGGACGCTCTTGCGGCTGGCCAGCGCGGCCAGATCGCTCATGGGTGAGCTGTCGGCGGCGTAGCTCTCCAGCACCGCCAGTTGGCCCGCCATCGATTGCTTCGCGGCCTTGAGCAAGGTGCAGCGCTCCAGCGGCAACGACTGCCAGCGCGGCAACGGCCCGGCGTTAGGGATTTCCCACTTTTCGGCTTCCAGCGTTGACAGGTGACGCGCTCGGCGTTCGGTGCGTACCAGGTCAGGCATCGGCAGCAATGCGTTGAAGCGCGACAGGCTGTCGGCCAACTGGTCGAAACGTGTGGCCAGAAACATCAGGCACAGCGCGTATTGCTGCCCCTCGGGGCGGCTGGCATCGCTGACGTCCACCAGTTTGCTGGCCAACTGTTGCACCAGGTTCGGCGCAGACAGAAAACGCTGGTAGCCACGGCCTTGCCCTACGCCGCTTTGAAACGGCGTCACCACCAAACAGGCTGGGGCTTCGTTCATTTGTTCAGTCAGGGCCGCACGCCCGGCCGCGATCACGCCTTGAGCGGCGGCGCCCACAGGCCCCGGATTGGTGCTGGTCATGCCGTCCAGGCCGCTCAGGCGCAATGCTGTGCTGGCCAGCTCGCCGCTGGCCAAGTCCTTGGCCGCACCCAGCTGCTGCATCCAGCCAGTGGCCTGCTCAGGCCAGCGCAGGGTGATGGGTGCCCAAGTCATTGCGGCGGCGTCCACTTGATACCGCGCATCACCTTGAGCTTTTTGTCCCGCAAAGCCTCGGCCAGTGCCTGTTTCAAATTATCAGCGTGTTGCAGGGCTGCCTGCTTAAAGCGCGTCAGGTCGTTCCCCACCTGACGCAGTTGTGCGGCCGTGTGCGGTCGAAAGCCTTTAACCTGCTGATCGTCATAGCAGGGATACCCGGAATCCAGATCGCTGAGCATAAGGCCGGTCAAATTGATCTGATCGGTCAACTCACTGCTGTAGCGAAAGTCCGCGCCCAGCGCATCAGACGTGAATCCGCCCTCAATGTAGCGGTTGCAGGCCAGCGAGATCTCTTCGAGTTTCTGGGCGTAAAGCGCCGCCAGAATGGCCGCAATGTCGTCAACCCATTCACCCTCTTTCCAGACCTGATCCGGCCCGGGCTTTTTCATCGTGTACCCGGCCGGGATCGGCCCCATTCCTTCCACCGTCAGGGGTTCGCCGTTTGTGATGCTGTACACGATCAAACCGTTGAAGTAGTCCGCCAATACCCATTTGTCATGGCACCAGAACGCGGCGCGCTGGGCTCCGTCGGGTTCCGGTGGCGGGGTTTCCACGCACCCGCCGGGGATCAGGAACACACCCGGTTCAAGGGGCGACTCTTCGGCCTCGGCCGTTCCGGTGAATCGGCCCAGTGCGCCGGTTTGATAGACAGTCTTGGTTTTCATCAGGGCCTCAATATTTGATGCAGTAGTTCAGCGCAATGTTTACCGGGCGCGACTCATTGCCTCCCGATGGATCTACGGTGATGGTGTGGCTATGGCGCCCGGCTGGCTCGGTGTTGACCATGGCGTTGCCCGCGTTGGCGGGGCTGACAAACCCACCGGGGGAGTTGTTACTGCCAGCAGACTTGATCAGGCCGTGGATGTGCTCGCCTTGCGCATCGCTGCGGGCCGCGTGACCGTGGGCAAGGTTCTGGCTGCTCTGCTTCGAGCCAAAGACCCGGCCGGGGTCAAGCCCCAAGCCATCATCGAAACCCCGGATGAAACGGCCGCGCAGGTCGGGCAGATTGAATGTGGTCGCTCCATCGCCCGGCCCGTAAAAGGTGCCCAGCAGGTCGAATAGTTTTCGATAGACCGTGCGTGATACCGCCGCTCCATTGGCCTTTAAATACCCCTCTGGCGTCTGGCTAAAACAGAACGCCACAATCGCGCCCCGCTGCACGGCCGTGCCGGGATCAAAGTTACCGGCGTGCCAGATCTTGTGAGTGGTCCAGCACAAGTCCCCGCTGCTGGCCATGGCCAGATCGCCATAGATCACGTTCGACCAATGGAAAAACAGCCGAGGGGCATATGCAAAGTCTGTCGAGGCGGAATCAATACAACGCGCCTCCCGTATTTCCATCGCTCCGCCGACCGGCCCCAGTTCAGGCGCAAACAACCGGGGACGCTTGTTGGTCAATCCGGTCGGAATGGCATTGGAGATGCCGTAACCCTCAAGCGTGGTTGGCCTGCCGGATTGAATTTTGCTCCAGTCCAGACCGGGAATATCACTGGCGATAAGGGGGCTACCGGCCGTTATCAAGCCTTTCGCGGTGACCGTAACTTTGGGGTAAGTACCCGCCTTTACACCGCTGTCGGCCAATGTCAGGTTCAGGCTCACATCTTGTGAGCCATCGAAGCTGGTATACCCGCTGCCCGCGCCGGTGATTGAAATTCTGCGCGCTGTTTCCAGTTGCTTGGCTTTGCCCGCAGGTGTCGTGCCGTTAAGCACGTTGTTGATCGCCTGCTGGAGAATACGCCGCACGTTGGCCATAGCCTTGGTACTAGCCAGCACCCAGGAATCATCCGCGTCTGCACTGTCGCTAATTGCATTGGGCAAGTTGCCCAGCCCTACGTCCTGCTTGGTAGTTGCCCGGGCACGCAACTGCGGGTAATCACCTGTGCGTGAGGCAAAGTGCTGAATCAAAGGGCCATTGACCGATTCCGACACACGCCGGTCAGTGATGGCTGACGCCGTCAGATTGGCCAAGGGAATGCAGTAGTGACGCACGCCGACACTGTCCACATAGTCGGGTAGATCCGCCGCAAACTTGACCGCCCAACTGACCACTACATCGTTGAGCTGCCGCTGTAAGGCCACGTCCAGCCATGCGGTGGCCGGCAGATTGGGCGGTGTAATCGCAAAGGGTTCGGCCAGCATCACCCGCGCGCCTTCAATGTAGGCAATGCCGGATTTGACCTGGAACTTTTGCCCGATCTGTTCGACCTTCAAGCCGTCGGAGAAAAAGCAGGCACGGCCGAACACGTCCCGATTGCTCAACCGCTCGCGCTCATCAATCCCTTTGAGACGCACAGTGAAGTCATGCTGCCAGGTGCTGGCATCAATGGTGATGCCGGTCAGCGCCTGGGCACCGTCAAAGACCACCATAAAGTTGCGCGTAACGTTGTTGCCCAGTTGCATCGGCGGGATGTTGCGGCGCTTCTGTTGCAAGGGCACATAGGCCACGGTCAGCAGTACGCCTTCTGCGGTCTCCAGCCCGATCCAGTTCCAGTCAAAGTCCCCGATGTCACTGCCCATCATCAGGCTGTAAACGACCTGATTGGGGTTTACATATCCTTGCTGGGTGACGTCAAAAGTACCGACAATTTGACCCGCCGCAGGCTTGCCTGCTGCGCGGTCTATGGGGGCGTTCGCATCAAGGCCGGGCACGTTGGCCAACACCACGTGGCGAACAATTAACGGTTGTTTGGCGCCTTGTTTCTGCGCGATCAGGCTTTCACCTGCGAGGGTAATACTGGCTCCCACGAGAAGCTCCTACAGGCTGGCAACCAGCGTTTGCTGGTCGTCGTTAAAGTCCACCGCGACGACGCGCAGCGATACAGGGGTGATGGTCACGAAGTCATAGCGGCGGCACGTGCGCCCGTACTGCTGGATCAGAACCCGCATCAACTCGGGGTTTTGCGACAGTTGCGAATCGGAGAGGCGCAGCAGCACCACGTCCCAGTCCCGATCGGGCAGGCGCTCGTCGATCTCGACATAGCCCACGCCCAAGCGTTGCAGAATGCGTTTGAGCCCGGCCGTGCTGCCCGCGTCCACCGCGTTGATAAAGGCGAACTTGACCCGCAGCCGGTACAGGCTTTCGGGTTCATCCTTGAAGCGGCTGATGTCGCGCTGCCAGGCCAGCAGATCGAGCACGGTCAGGTGACAGGTCTCGGCGTCCATTTGCAGCAATGGCCACTGCAACCAGCCTTCGACCCTGTCCCACCAGGACTGACTGGCAGTGCGGAGCCTGTTCAGCTCTATACCGTCAAGCCAGAACGGCAATTTGAGTTTGATCACGAGAAAATCACCTCCAGACTCTTGATCCGGGGGATGCTCAGTTCCGAGACGATGTCGCTGTTGTCGAAGTGCAACGACTCGATACCCGGGAACTGTTGGTGCAATTCTTCGCCCAGTCGGCTGAATGAAAAGCGTGACTGCGGGTAAGTCAGCGTCGGCTGGTAGTCGGTGGGGGTGCTTTCCCGGAACGCCGCTCGCACGAACAGCGCCACGTCAGATCGCAGGTTGTCGCGTTTTTCGTTGTCCATCACCGCCCGGGACCAAACGGTCAGTTTGATGGCGTGCTGGGTTTGCGGCATGACCATCACCATCAGGTCATCGCCGTGGCCATGGTTGCCCTGGTCACGTATATGGGCGTTGATCTGTTCCAGGTAGGTGTCGGCGGGTGCGTCAGCGTCGAACAGCACATAGGCGTTGGCACTGCCGGGGCCTCGGGGCGCGCCGTGCAGGAAATACACGCCATCCGGCCTCACGCCCGGGAAGGCCGAAATCATCGCCCGGTACACCGCGTCGGTGTGCCACTGGTTGACCGCCGAGAACTGATTGCGCACGCGCAAACGCAGCTCGTCATCGGGTTCAGGATCTGCCCCGGGCGATATGAGCCAGCCGTCGGTGTTTACCACCTGGGCGATTCCCGGCAAGGGCACTGGCAAAATGGCGTAATACCCCGGGGCCAGGTTGTAGCCGCTGCCTTCCTCCAGCGCTTGCACCGGCACTTCCAGTTGCAACAGGCCATCGGCAAAGGTGGCGGGCGTGGTGGTGACCATCTGATAGATATGGCCGTTGATTGCAGCCGACTGCACCACGATGCCCGCAGGCAACTCCAGGGTGCCGCCCGCTGCAATGCGGGTAAACAGGATCACGCCCTTGGCTTTGGTAGCGCCCTTGCGCTCGACGTTGACCGCCCAGGCCAAGGTGTCCAGCCACGCGTTGCTTGCGGTTTTCACAAAGAAATTCGGTAGCACGGTGTCGCTGATAAAACTGATCAACCACATGACCGGCTTGGTCACCAGAGCCGTAATCAGCCGCCAGAACGGCGAATAGGCGCTGGTGTTGCTCAGTTTGCTGCCTTGGGCCGCCACCTCACTTTCCCATGCCTTGCGCAGACCGGCTTCGGTAGTGGGAATCCCAGCGTCAGTCAGCGCCTGCTTAAAATCCACCTCACTCACAGGTACACCTCGATCGTGCCGAACTTCAGGGTTTTGGCCGTGACCAGGTACTTGCCGGTGCCATACGACTGAATCAGCGCGGTGCCCGGCACAAGCCGCACATCAGCCTCCACCAGCAGCTCCAGTTGCTGGATGCAATCGCGCTGTCGCAGACGGCTGCGCTCGGCCACCAACGTCACCAGCAGCCCGCTTTCGCGGATCATGTGCGCAATGTCCTGGGCAATACTGGCGCGGTCATCGATGAGCAACGGCTGACGCGACGGGTCCAGCGACAGGTCGTTGTCCACAATCAGCAGGTCGATGTAGTCACTCATCCACCCACCGCCATGCTCATCATGTTTTCAAGCTCCAGCGGGCTCATGGGTTTGGTGTTGGTGATGTTCAGGTTCTCCACGTGGGTGGCCTTGTTCTGGGTCTGAGAGGTGTTCTGAATGCTGCTCAGCAGCCCGCCTTTGGGTACAGCGTTCGGCCGCGACGGCGACAGACTGCTCAACGAGCTGTTGAGGCGTTCCTGACTTTGCTCGGCCTTGGCCTGCGGCGGTGCAGCCGTCACCAGTGCCGGGGCTTGGGTCGGCGGTATCAGGGAGGTGGCCAAAGACATTGCCCCTGGTTGGCTTGCTGCAAGGGGCTGCACCGCGTGCGCGGCGGCAGGTGGCAGGACTGGGGTTTGCGCCATGACCAGCGGCGCCGCCGGTTGGGCCTGCATCTGGGCCACGCCGATGTCCGGCACCTGCGGCGGTGCTGGCAGGTCGCCAAACGCGGCATCGATCTGCACGCCGGGGATCTTGTTCAACATCTCGATCAGGCCATTAATCGCACCTTTAAAGATGTTGATAATCCCGTCCCACGCGGCCTTGGCCATGCCCGTCCAGCCGTCCATGGAGCTGAACCAGTCACTCAAGCCCTGGAGCTGGTCACTGACCCACTTGAACGCCTCGCTGTTGAGTAGCGCGGTGGTCCATTCATCCCAGTAGTAAACAGCCGCGGCCACGGCGGCGATCAATGCCACTACGCCGACCACGATCCACACGATGGGGTTGGCCAGCAGCGCCGCGTTCACCAGCCAAATCGCGCCTTGCCACAGCAGCATGGCGCCGCGAACGAGGCCCATCCACGCCACCATGGCCATCATGCTCAACACGAAAGTGGTGGCCATGGCCACGTGAATCAGGAACATGGCAATGCTGCGAAAGCCCGTCCAGGTGAGGATCTTCCAGACCGTCACCAAGCCCAGCCACACCATCTTGCTGATCCCGACCACCAGCGTCAGCGCCGACATGACGGCGGTGATGCCAAGAATGGTCAGCGCAGTGATGCTGACCACGCGGGTGATGTTGGGGAACAGTTGCGACCAGCGCGTCAGGGTTTGCGCCACGCCCGTAAGCTTGGCCATCAGCGGTTCCAGAATCGGCATCAGGGCCTGGCCGAAGGCAATGCGCAGCGCCTGCACAGCGGCGCCGAACTGTTGCCAGGGATCAACCATGGCCCGCGCCATCTTGTCGGCGCTCTCCAGCCCGCGCACGTTGCCCAACTGTTCCATGCCGTTGCGCAAACGCCCGGTGTCCTTGGCCAGTGCGCCAATCACCCGCGCCCCTTCGCCGCCAAAAGCATCGGTCAGGGCAGTGCCTGCGGCAGCGGTGGTCAGGTCGCCCAACTTGCCTTGCAGCTTGTCTAGGATGTCGAGCATCGGCAGCAACTTGCCGTTCTGATCGGTGAACTTCATTCCCAGTTTTTCCGAGCCCGCACCGATGTTTTCGAACAGCGCCTTGTACATGCCCCCGGCGTCGCCGCCTTCCATGGTGCTGCTCAGCGTGCCAATCACCGCGAATTGCTCGGCCAGATCGACACCGGCCGTGGTGGCGATCGCGCCGACTTCTTTAAACGCATCCTTGAGCTGGGCGCCGTCGGTGCGGAACAGCTGCACCGCCAACGCGGTTTGCCCACCCATCTTCTCGACCCACTGGCTTTTGCCCATGGCGTCGGCCTGATCCTTGAACAGGTTGTACATAGTGCCGACGTAGGCGCCCATGGTTTCGGCGTCGGTTTTGGTGGCCTTGGCCAGCAGGTTGCTGGTGTTGGTAAAGGTGGCCAACTGGCTGCCGCTCAAGCCCTTGATCGCGCCCTCGATGCTGTATGCCGAAGCCACAAAGTCGCGGGCGTTTTCACCGTAGGCCACCGAAAACTCCAGCGACTTGCGGTTGAGCGCAGCCAAGGCGTCCTCGGCCACACCCAACGAGCGGACTTCGCCCAAGGCGCGGTTCATCTCCAGCGCCGGTTCCAGTGACTGGCTGATCGCAACACCCGCCCCCACCAAGCCACCCAGGCCAAGGCCCATGGTCTTGATGTTGTTTTGCCCTTGCTCGGCCAAATCCGAAAAGCTGGTTTTCACCTTGCCCAGGGGCGCGGTGATCTTGTCGGTCAGGCTCAAGATAAAGGCCAAGCGAGCGCTGCGATCTGCCATGTGTGGTTATCCGTTCAGGGCATGGGCAATGCCATTAGCCACGGCAAATTCCATGCGTTTCCAGTACTCGTCTTCCAGCCACTTGGCCGTGCCCATCACCTCGGCGGTGGGTTCGGCACCGGGCAGCCAGCGGTTGGCGAGGGCCACTAACTGGCCCAGGCCGTTCTCACTCAGTCCTTCGGCGTGGTCGAGGGCTTTTTTACGATGATTTCAACGTCCGGGCCGTACTCTTCCAGCAGCGTGCCGGCCAGTTGCATGACCATCACCGGGTTGGCCAGCAACGGTTTCAGGGCGGCGCGCTGCTCCTGTTTCACGGTCGTCACCAGCAGGTTGTTGGCCGGGGCCACTTTGTTGTTCTGGTTAACGGCGTTGAAGTACTTGGTCACGTCTTGAGGGGTCAGCTCAAAGGTGAATTCGTTGTTGCCAATTTCCAGTTCGATTTCGCGACGTTCAGTCATGGGGTGTGTTCCGTTCAGGTTTAAAGTGGGTGATTCGGGTCAGCGCAGGCAGATCCGGCGCACGTGGTCTTGCAGCCCCAGGATCATTTCGCGGCTGAGGGCGAGCTGATCGCGGAGGGTGAAATAATCCGGTCGAGCGTCTGTTGCGAGTTCGGCGGTGGCTGCATCAGCCACGCCGCCGGGGCCGGTTTGGTGGGGCTCGGAGGCACGGCACACGGCGTTGACGCGCAGCCGCTGACGGCCAGCGTCAACAGCGCGGCGCAGCTCAGTGTTTTCAGAACGTGCATGGTTCAGTGCCTCGGTTCGGGTTCGGTCAATGTCGTCACGGTCAGCCAGCATTTCGCCGCTGATTCGGGCCGCTTCGCGCAGTCCAGTGACTTCGGTTCGGGCGCTGTCACGCTCGCGCACGGCGTCGTTGCGCTCATCCAGAAGGCGGTCCAGCAGCAGGCACATCACTACACCCGCCAACAGCCACAGCAGCGTTGCGCTGATCGAATTCATAGCCCGGCCCTGCACAACTTGGCTTCGGCCAACCGGCGCGCGTGCAAGCCCGGCACAAAGGTTTTGCGGCCTTGGGCATCGGTCACATACGCCCACACCGGGGTTTTGCCATCCGCTGCCCACGCCAACGCGTTGCAGCCCTCGGCAATGCGCCCGGCGTTTATCAGGCCCACTGCGCGACTGGCGCAGGTGCCGGGCATGCCGACGTTATGGCCGTGACTGCTCAGGGCGTCGAAGGTGTCCTGTCCAATACGTTGATTGGTCAGGCAGTCCGCCAGGGCAAGCTGGCCCTTCTCAACCACCAACTGTTCAACTTCGGCGCAGCGGGCTGGAGACCAGTAGTCACCTACCACCACGGGAAAAGGGCTGGTGTAACGGGTGATGCCCTTGCATACCGTGGGCAGGCCACGGGCCAGCGTGTCGGCGTACACCACGTGCTGGCCTTCGCCTTCCCACTTGCCCAGAAAAGCGATCAACGAGGCGCTGGCCAGCGCAATGGTGCCGGTGGCTATCTTGTGGCGCAGGCTCATGGCTTGCGCTTCCAGTCGCGCAACATCTGGCGGTACTTGGGCGCCAACAGCAGGATCTGCAACACCATGTAAAGCGCGGTCAGCATGTAAGCCACCGCCGACCAATCGACGGCCCCGGTCGCCCCGGTAGCAGCCACGCCGATGGCAGGTGAGGCTTTCACGATGGCAATCGCGGTGTCCTGGGCGGCCTGATTTGTGCTCATCTCAGTCCCTCCTTTTCAGACAAGGACTGGCACGGCACACAACGCAGGATTCCGCCCAGCGCCTGGCGTGCTGCGGGGATGTCGCCCTCACAGTCCAGGCACGCGGTACGGCTTGGCCCGGTCGGGCGCACTTTGGCCAACTGGGCGGCAATCGCCTGATCGCGCTGACGTTGCTCCAGCGCCTGGGCGCGATCGAACGGGCACGACATCAGCTCAGCCCCTCGGTCTCGGATGCAGCCAGGTACGGCACGCCATTGATGCGGATAAAGTCCGGGCTGGTGACGTCAAACGGCACCTTGTGCTTGGTCTTTTCGCCGCCCTTGGGGTCGATGCTCAGCAGGCTGGACACTTTCAACTTGCAGCCGAAGGCCTCAATGCGCATTTCTTCATCGCCGCTCTTGGCGAAAAACACACTGTCGAACGGCTTCAACTCGCGAAAACTGCCCGCCGTGCGGGCCGCATCCACCAACAGGCCGAAGTTGTAGCTGTCCAGCTCAAACTCGCCGCTGGCCGACACGTCGCCATCCACGTGGCCATCGGGCACACCCCGGGTTTGCGCCACAGCGCTGTTGTCGGTGATGTCGAGGGTGCAGCTCTCCACGTGAACCAGCAGATCGCCCAGGTTCACGTCAAAATTCTTGCCGCCAATGCGTGACATAGGGGGGTTACTCCGTGGCGTCGTTGGAAAGATCCAGGGCGATGTTGGCCGTGATGTCTTTCGGGCAGTTGTGGGGTTTGAGCTTGATGTAGGCCTCTACGGCGGTTTTGCTCTTCCAGACCAGCACGATGTCGCCGTCTTTTGGGGTCTGGATTTCGCCGGGGAACACTTGGCCCGCGAACGTGACGGACTTGGCCATCGCACGCAGGGGCGCCATCAGCGCGTTGATGTTCACCGCCATGCTGTTGGGGGTGCTGTTCAGGCGGCGATCACCCACGCGACGGATCAACAGCGGGCGCACCTGACGCGCTGCCTTGTCAGCCAGACGCAGATGCTCGATCACCTGAAAGTCGCTGGCCGGGGTGTCCAGCAGGTTACCGTCACCCCAGTACACGCCCTCGTAGTCCGGGTAAGTCTGCGAGACCGAGAAACGCGCTCTGTCCAGCTCGGCGCGAATCGCGGACGGCAACGGCACGCCTTCGGAGTCCGATGGCACCGGGCCAAGGCCCAGCACTGCACCGCTGGCTACACGCATCGGGGTGTCAGCAATGCTCACGGCCGCATTCGCCAAACGACCGGCCAACACGCCCAGATCGTTGCCGTGCAACTGCGGCACCACCAGCACGCGGGGCGCAGCGAGATCGGCGGTGATGGCTTTCTGTTCGGTCAGGTATTGCGACCACGGCTGCAACAGGGTGATGCCCGGTGACGCGGCCATGACGAACGAGCGACGCCCGTACACGTTGTTCAGCTGGATCGCCGCGTCGTGCATGGCAGACAGTTCGTCGCCGATCGTGACAGGCTTGGTAATCACTACCGCCTCGACCGAAATACCTTGTTGCTGGGCCATTTCAAGCGCGGGAGCCCACTCGCCCTCTGCGCCAATCGGTGCCGCCACGCAGGCCCAGCGGTCGCCACCATTGAGGCGCGCCGCAATGATCTGGGTTTTCAGGTCGCTGGGCTGGATGCCCAGTTCGGTGTCCAGATCGCTGTCGGTGTTGAGGGCCAACAACTTGCCGACGTTCTTGGTGCAAGGGCCAATAAAGAGGAAATAACGCTCGATCGCGGTCACTTCGCCCTGGCCCAGATTGAGATTGTTAACGCTGACTTTGCCGAGTGCCATGGGTGCCTCGTTAGCGGGGTGAATTTAGGATTTGTTCAAAGACCTGGTTAACCAGCTCGCGGGTTTCATTGCTGCTTTGCACGCCGAGGAACTGGCGTTTGGGCAGGGTGATGTCCCAGCTTTGTGCGCCCGAGGACTCGGTTCTTTCATCGTTCAAAATGCGGATCAACAGACCGGCCTTGGCGTAGTTCACATGCTCTTGAATCCACGCCACAGAAGGTTTGGTCAGGTTCTTTTTGCCTTTGACGCGCACTCGAAAACCCAACTGACGCAAGCGTTTGGCCTGTTTGTCCGTGCAGGCGACACCGGGCGGGACTTTGTTCCAGCGGCGCATCTGCGCGGCCGTGCGGCGCTCGCTGACGCCGTTGTGCTGCTGAGATGCAACCCAACGCGTGAGGGCGTTTTTCCAGCCCAGCTCGGCTTCGTCCGGGCTGACGCGAGTGACTTGCAGCAGCTTGGCCAACCCGGCTTCCATCTTCTTTTTGCCCTTGGCCGACCCCTTGCGCTCAGCGAACGGCGAACCGTCCAGGTTCTTCTGCTCGCGCACGCGCTTGCGGCTCATCGAGCGCACGCGTTTGGTGACGTTGTTCAGCAAGCGGCGGCGCAGTTGTGGCCGCAGCTCCATTAGGGCCAGTTGCGCGTCAACGTCGAGCAAGCCCCGGATATCGAGGTCGAGCGGACTAGCGGCCATCGCTGCCCACCTCGCCTTCTTCCGCGACCCACAGGTCAAACGGGATGAATGACCAGGTCTGCCCGAAAGCCTCGATTTCGCCGTCGGGGTCTTCGGCCAGGTACTGCGGCTCGACGAACTCCACGGTGATTTCGACGTCAGCCAGGTCGTTGTCCAGCATGTCGATGGCGAACGTGAGGGCTGGCAGCCCGTCGCGGTCGCGGTCGTTACTCTCCAGCCAACTGCCGAGCAACGCCATCAGCCGTCCCGGCTCATCCGCAAAACGCTCCAGCACAATGGCGGCGCTGTAACGCATGTCCGCGAAGTGCAGCCCCTTCACATCCGGCTTCCAGATCAACTCCAGACTGATCTGGTTGGCCCAGCTGTCGAGCTGCTCCGGCATGACCAGGCGGCGTTCGATCAAGTAGCGGGTAAGGGCTTGAAGCTTCTTCATAGCAACACCGCCGTAATGCGCCCACGCCCTTGCAGCGAGCGCACAGCCTGCTGACTGAAAGACAGAAAGGTCTCGGCGCGCTCGGGGGCTTCCTTGCCGGTGTTTTCTGCGCTCTCGCGACGGGTCACGGTGGCGAACTGGGTCAACAGGCTGGCTTTGGCGCGTGCATACACGGCGCGCTTGTACGTCGCTACGTGAAAAGCACGCTCGGGCAGCACCATAGGGTCAGCAGATTCCACACAGACAACGCCTATGGATTGCCACCTGGACTTGCAGCGCGCCAAATCGGTATTGACCTCGACCATGGCAGTGGTCAGATCCGCGGCCAGCATGTCGCCCAAGTACTCACCCGGCAGGCGATAGCCTTTCTGGAACTCGCCTACAGACAAGTCCGGCCAGAAGCCGTCGTTGTCGATTTGCTGTTCCACCAATGTGGTGGGTTTGCCTGAAAAGCTCATTGCCGGGCGCTCAAATAGGGCGGGAGAACTGTTTCAGGGAGGCAGGCCATAAATGGCTCACTCTCATCCACAGTTTCCCGCTGGGGGGGTAGTCGGTTATTCGGGGGCCGGTGCGGCCTGTTGCTTCGCCAACGCCTTACGGCACTTGGAGATGCGGGTTTCATTCCCGGCTTTGGGGTACAGCTCGGTCGAGCGCTCAAGGTGCTTGAGTGCGGTGCTCAACTCCCCTGCTTCCATGGCGCGCATGCCGATCAACTTGTGGTATTTGCTCGGGATCTGTTCCGTCAGTTCCCACTCGCCATCCACCAACGGCAGCATGTTGCTCAAGTAGGGTTCAGGGCTGCGCTCGGCGTTGTACTCAGCAAAGGCCCAGTCGATCATCGCGTCCGCGACAAAGGTCTGGATGTCGCGACGCTTGAAGCGCTCCGGCATCACTTGGCCCTGCTCGATCGCAAAGTCCGCCAGTTCCAAACCGTCTTCGAACTGCTCGGTGTCAAACAGCCAGACCATCACCTGCACCAGGACACGGTTTGGAAAGCTCAGACCCGATGCGCAGTAGCGCTGCACATAGTCCTGGTACTTGGGCAGCAGCTCGTCGCGCTTGAGCGATTGCTTGCTGGCCAGATTTTTCAGGTCGCTCAGGCGCAGCAGATCCTGATCCAAAGCCGCTTCCTGCAACATCAGGTGCTTGCGGGCGTTGGCCGGGCTACTCAAGGCATCAGCGGGCGAGTACGCCACAGGAGCGCCCGCTGCCTTAACCAACGCTGCGGTTCCCTGTGCCAAGGTGCGGCGCTTGTGCGCCAGGGCGAGACTCACGCGACCACCAACTCAACGTTTTCAGTCAGTGCGATCTTTTCCATTTGCTCGATCACATAACCTTCGTTGCGGCTGTTGTAGTCCTCGACACGGGAGCGTTTCGGGTTGTCGACCGTCTGCTTGCGCCAACTGGTGTCCTGGAAGTAAATCGACAGGTTGTCCCAACTGGTGACCAGCACCGCATTGACCGGGAAGTTCGGCACGCTGAACGCGGGCAAACCGCCGTAGGTGGCAATGACTTGGGCGTTTTCGATGCGCTCTTTTTCGGTCGGGGTATCGCCCTGTTTGGTGTACAGCTTGGCTTTGTCAGCGGCCAACAGGTCAGTACCGATGATTGCCACCAGGTCGCCGTCTTCGCGCAGGATTTCGTCAACCATTTGCTTGGTGTCATGCACCAAGGCGTCAAGGTTGGCGTAGTCGCCACCGGCACCGAGTGTCACCTTGCCCGGTGTTGCACCCTCTTTGAGCACTTGCTGCGGCGCTTGCTCGCGCAACTGTTGGAGCCAGCCCTTGTTCACGTCCTGCAGTTTCGGGTTGGCCTCCAGATCAGTCTGAATGGCCGCGATCGTGCCGTGAAAACCAATCACGATCCGGTCTTGGGCAATGCGTTTTTGCACGGCGGCGGAGTAGCGGTCTTGGAAGTCGGGAAACTTCGCCCAGGCGTCGATCTTGGCGTATGGCAGGCCCACGTCAGATTGGGTATCCACCAGCTCATACGTGGTGTTTTCCAGCGCCGACGCATCCTTGGCCTGACGGTCAGTGGTTTTGGTGTTGGTGCGGCCAGTGACCGGGCCATTTACACCAATAAACACCTTCTCGCCCTTGATTTCGCTGACCGGGACGATGTTGATGCGTTCCAGAAAGTCCGCTTTCGCCGTGATCGCGTCGTTCAGTTCCTGGGCAACGGATGGATCAACGCTGAACATTTTGCTGGCACGTTCGACGCCATAGGTATCCGCGATAGCGTCCTGCAATTCGGCGTAATGCTTGGCGCCCTTGGCGCTCAGTTGAGCCATGTCAGAGCACCTTTTTCTTGGCAGTCACTACAGGGCCGGAATGGCGTGGCAACTGGCGACCGGTCGCGGTGTTCTGCAAGGTGGAGAACTGCTTTTGCAGACTGTTCAACGCAGCCAGCACCGCCTTGTTCGACGAATTCCCCTTGCGACGGAATTCGCGCTCTTCTTCGGCAGTGGTGACGATCTCATCCACAGCAGCGCTGACATCATCGATCGGCTCTTGATCGGGCTCGGGCGCGTCTGCGGCGGCAGGCTCGATCACGGCCTGAATGCCAGCGGCGACAACCATCAATTGTTCAAGCAAGGCTTTGAGGGCCGTTGCAGTGGCTTCATCCATTGGGGGTTTGCTCTCTGTTTGAGGTGAGGTGGTATCGGCAGGCAAGACGTCGGCGGAAAAGCGCTTGAAAAAACCGGTCAGGGCGTTGATCAGCCCTGTTTCAGAAGTGGTTTGCATGTCGTCCTGCGGGCGGCCAAGTTCAACCGCGCCCGTGAAATACGTGCGCTGGCTGGTCTTGTTCGAAAAGTAGAGTTCTTGGGTGCCGGTACTGGCGGGCTCGTCCGTGACGGCCATTCCGGTCATATAGGCTTTGCCTTTACCCCGGAAATTCGGGTAGATCTCGATGCTGCTAAACAGCTTCTGACCTTGATCGTTCAGGGCCAGCAGGCGGTCGTTTGGCTTGAGTTGAGCCTCCAGAGCGACTTGGCCGGGCTCCAGGTCCTCGCCCTCTTCTATCAGGCGGACGGCAAACACGGTGCCGAAGCAGCCTTGCCAGCGTTCGTGTTCACACCAGATCACAGCGGTGTAAAACGACGGCTTGTAGGTCTCAGCGATATCACGCAGTTCCTGGGGAAGGATCTCGCGACCATCAGTGGTCGGGCCGCTGGTGGCGACACGTTTCCAGTACGAGACAAGGGAACGGGGCATGGTGGTTAACTGCGCTCAATCGGTTGAATGAGCCGCCAAGATAGGGAGCGATTCAACCCGAAACAAACGCTTCACTTGCGCGTTTCTCCTATATTCGACTTTTAGGATAATCGCGGAAATTATCTCCACGTTTTCAGCGTTTTCGCCGCATAGACTGCGGCGCATGTACTACTCGACCGAAGTTAAAGAAGCCGCCAAACGCCTGTTTCTACGCCGCTGCAAGGCCAAGGAAATACAGGCACAACTCAACCTGCCCAACATCCGGATCGTTTATTACTGGATCCGTCAGGGCGGCTGGGAAGACATGCTGTCGGATGAAGAACCGCTGACCGCCGTGGGACGCCGAATCACTCTGCTACTGGACAAGGCTGGCAGCCTGTCCAAGGACGATTTGAACGAGCTGGACCGGCTAACCACTGTTCGGGAGCGGCTGTTAAAACAGGCTGCTAAACCGGCATCAGCTCCGATCGGTGACGGTGCCGAAGCGCCGCCCGAAAGCCGCCAAGGCTCGCGGAGTGAACGATCCAGCAGTGGGAACAGTGGCGGCAAGAAGCGCGAGAAAAAGGCCAAGAACGACATCAGCGGCCTGACGGAAGTGGACTTCCTGGATAAGTTCATCTCCAAGATGTACCGCTATCAGCAAGAACTGTTTGCGGCCAAACAGAACCCGCTGACGCGCCGGGTGCGCAACATCCTGAAAAGCCGTCAGGTCGGGTTGACCTATTACTTCGCCGGTGAGGCTTTCATGGACGCCGTGCTCAGCGGCGACAACCAGGTGTTTCTGTCGGCCAGCCGATCGCAGTCGGAGATTTTCCGCAGCTACATCATTCAGTTTGCCCAGCAGTGGTTTGGCATCGAGCTGACCGGCAACCCGATTACCTTGAGCAACGGCGCCGAACTGCGCTTTCTCAGCACCAACAGCAGCACCGCGCAGGGCTATCACGGTCACGTCTACGTCGATGAATACTTCTGGATCCGCGACTTCGAAAAGCTCAGTACCGTGGCCAGTGCCATGGGCACCCACAAGAAGTGGCGCAAAACCTACTTTTCCACGCCCAGCGCGGTGTCGCACCAGGCGTACCCGTTTTGGTCCGGGGAAGAGTTTCGCAACAGCAAACGCGGCAAAAAAGCCGGTGGCACGTGGCCGGTCGAGGCGTCTTACACGCAGGGCGCTTTGTGTCCGGATGGCCAATGGCGCAAGACCATCACCATTCAGGACGCAATCGACGGCGGGTGCGACCTGTTCGACATGGAACAGCTGCAACTGGAGTACGACGAAGACAAGTTCCAGCAACTGTTTTATTGCAAGTTCATCGACAGCACGCAAAGCGCGTTTGGTCTCAAGGATCTGGAGCGCTGCTATTCCGACTTGACGCTGTGGGAGGACTACACGCCCGACGACGAACGCCCCTTCGGCAACAGCCCGGTGTGGTTGGGGTACGACCCGAGCCGCACCCGCGACGACGCGACGTGCGTGGTTATTGCTCCGCCTCTGGAGCCCGGGGCGAAGTTTCGCATCCTCGAAAAACACAGTTGGCGGGGCCAGTCATTCAAGTACCAGGCCGAGCAAGTCAAAAAGCTCACCGAGCGATTCAACGTCCAGCACATCGGCATCGACACCACGGGTATTGGCTACGGCGTGTTTGACCTGGTGCGCGACTTCTACCCTCGGGCAACGTCGATTCACTACAGCCTGGAGACCAAAAACACCCTGGTGCTCAAGGCACAGGACACAATTCAGGGGAGCCGTATCGAGTGGGATGCGGGATGGACCGACGTCGCCCAGGCATTCCTGACCATCAAGCGCGGCACCACCGGCAGCGGCCAAGTCACTTACAGCGCATCGCGTACCGACGCCACCGGCCACGCCGACATCGCTTGGGCAATCATGCACGCCCTCGCCAACGAACCCTTGAACACGAACAAGCGGCGCCGGAGCCGCTACATCACGAGCGGAACCCATGTCCAAAGCACGACGCAAACAGCCCCAGGTCACTCAGCAGCCTCGCCAACAGCAGCCCATGCGCGCGTTCACGTTCGGGGAACCGGAACAGGTATTGAGCGGCAACATCGGGGAATACGTGGGGGTGTTCCCCAGCGACGACGGCGACATCTACAAGCCCCCGGTGTCGCGCACCGGGCTGGCCAAGCTGTTGCGCGCCAACGCGCACCACGGCGCCATACCGAAGTTCAAACGCAACCTGCTGCTGCGTGAGTTCATCCCCTCTGCGGGGTGCAGCGCCCGCACCATGGGCTGCGCGGGACTGGACTACATGGTGTTTGGCGATGCTTTTCTGTACTGCGACACCAACACCTTCGGTGAAGTCCTGGAGCTCAAACATCTACCTGCGATCAACATGCGGGTAAAAGTCGACGGGGGTTATCGCATGCTCCTGCCTGACGGCAAATTCATGGACTTTGAGCCCGATGAAATCGTCCACATCATGGACTACGACGTGGAGCAGACCATCTACGGCATCCCCGACTACCTTGGCGGCATGCAGGCGCTGTTGCTCAACGAAGCCGCTACCCTATTCCGCCGCCGCTACTACAGCAACGGCGCCCACGCGGGCTACATCTTCTACACCAACGACCCTGACCTGACCGAGGAAGACGAAACCAACCTGCGCGAACAAATCAGTGCCAGTAAAGGCGTGGGCAACTTCCGCTCGATGTTCGTCAACATCCCCAACGGCAAAGAGAACGCAATCCAGATCATCCCGGTGGGCGATTTTCAGGCAAAAGACGAACTGGAAAAGGTCAAGAACATCACCCGCAACGACGTCATCGCCGCTTGGCGAATGAACCCCGCACTGGCCGGCATCATCCCGGAAAACAACGGTGGCTTTGGCGATATTGAAAAGATCGATCGGGTTTACACCAGCAACGAGATACGGCCCATCTGCCAGTTATTTAAACAGGTGAACGATGTGTTGAGGGGGGATCGATGGATTGGGTGGCGGGAAGAGAAAGTAACTCCAAACAGTGCAAAGGCTGAATAGTGCAGAAAATTGCACTAAGCAATCTGTCACCATAGCGATCATTAGCTACCCTGGGGAGGGATACATGCGAGTGAGTTGCAAATGCGGAAATAAGGGTCGGATATCTTCCAGAGAGACCCATTCATCTGACTTCGTGAAGCTGTATTGCCAGTGTCTGGATGCTAAATGCGGGCATACGTGGGTTGCTCACCTGACGTTTTACCGGACATTGAGACCTTCAGCACAGACCTTTGACAGCATGTTATTTGAGCGTTTGAAAGAGATGCCCAAGGCCAAGCAACGTGAGCTGTTCGAACAGTTGGGTGCGACACCTCAAACTTAAACGCCGGTCTCCATTGGACCGGCGAATATACCGTTATGACAGATGTGTCAGCGTTTCACAGGGAGTGATCAATCCCCTGCTGGAATCTCAGGATTGTTAACCAAGCTCTCAGTTACTCGACGTAGCTGCGTCCTGTCTTGGTCGCATAACTGCCGGTAAAGCACGATCAGGCGGCGTTCTACGTTTGAAAGAGTTTGCCAATCACACTGCTCGACTTGAACAAGCCCGTCATCGTTTTTATCGTCATCCAACATGCTACTACTCCATAAAGTGCATTGCTGAATTGACGGTATAGAGATGGACGGGCGCTTTAAATCGGGCTTATCGTGAATATCCAAAACCGTTTGTGAGATTTTAATTCTTGGCTCGGACAGCATCGTCAGCCATCGCTTTCAGAATCCGGCGTACCGCCTTTTGATCATCATCCGGGATGCTGCGGTATTGCTTTACAAGGTCATCCTCCACATCCGTCAAAGAGTTCTCGGCCAGAGTAGTACGAACCCCTGTCAGGATGTAGGGCACGTCGAAACCGAACTCTGTAGCCACCCTACTGAGGTATGACGCAGTCGCATCACTCGATCCAGATTCGTAATTTGCTTGAGTTCGCTTCGCAATGCCCAACGCCTCAGCGAGATCGTTTTGTGTCATCGAGCAACGCTTACGTTCTTCTTGGAGTCGAGAGCCAATCGCTTCGGAAAGATGCAAAATAATTCATTCCTTGTCTTTACAAATGCATCTAAGTGCATCATTGTGCATCTCATACCACATGAAACTGCACGGAACTGCACTATGCCCAACACCTGTATCAGCGAGCAAGCTCGCAAACAAGCGCGTGACGCCTTGGATAAGCGCGGTCAGTCCGCAAAGGACTTCGCCGTATTGAACAACCTCAACCCCAGTACCGTATACGCAGTGTTGAGTGGTCAGAGTCGTTGTCGCCGTGGGGAGGCCCATCGAGCAGCCGTCTTGCTCGGAATCAAAGACGGCGTGATTACACACTAGTCCTCATACCTAAACAGGGAAACGAGAACATGCGCAGGAAATTTCTTACCACTCGACGCCAAGTCACAAGTGCAATTATTTGC
This sequence comes from Pseudomonas lundensis, assembly GCF_015377145.2. Taxonomy (NCBI): domain Bacteria; kingdom Pseudomonadati; phylum Pseudomonadota; class Gammaproteobacteria; order Pseudomonadales; family Pseudomonadaceae; genus Pseudomonas; species Pseudomonas lundensis. The sequence goes on along the minus strand of NZ_CP062158.2, from coordinate 1,960,612 downwards.
TCTTACCCAGGGGGGCGTGAATGTGCGGCTGGACGCATCGGTTTAGAACTCAAGAAATTTGATAACCATGCTTATGAAAATAACGGCAGTCGACCTCTGACCGATGCGCAACTGCACCAGTTAGAACTGACTGCTGGCACTACCCACTTACCGGAGTATGTGGCGGCGATGTATGGCGGGATGTTTGTCCCTGTTGCTGATCCAGATTCACTCGACAACGTCGAGCTTTACACCATGTGCGTACAGACAGCAGCCAAGCGCGGGACGGTGGATCACATCATCGCTCAGGCGCTGGAAGACGGCGTGATAGACCAAACCGAAGCGGACGCCATCCTCAAGGCTGAAAGCCTGCATATGGCTGCACGACACGCCGAAGTGCTGGCAGTTATCCAGTTACATGCAAACCGCTCTGCCCCACGAAGCACCCCGCTAGCCCCATAGCACCACCCTCCCACTAAACCGCCTGCCCCCATGCCCTGTGGGTTTGGGTGAACTGCGCCCGAAATAGAGGTTTCACCATGGGAAACGCCGTAATTGTCACCACAAGAATGTCCTCAGCGCATGCCGAAGCGCTGTTGGCAGCCATGCGTGCGCAGTACCTGATGAGCCTGAATGAGCATTGGTATGCCGATGAATACCGCTATGTCCCGAAAGACGCACGCCACAAATCGATCCTGGAGAAATCCCCTGTGATGGCCGCCCAAAAACACTTGATGGCCGCCTTATCCCTCAGCCTTAAGTCAGTGAAGTAACCATGAGAGAAGATTTGCGCCACGACGTAATACAGCGGATTGAGTCCGAATTCGGACTCAAGCATCGCTCTCCCACAAATTATATGCGGGGTGGAACCTGTCCCAAGTGCAACAAAAAAGAGCTATACACCCGCTTCGACAGTCCGTGGCAACTCATCTGTGGCCGGCAGGAAAAGTGTGGCCACACGGTGCACGTCAAAGAGATTTACGACGACCTCTTTGAGGATTGGAGCAAGCGCGTACCTGCGACTGAAAACGCACCAACAGCAACTGCACGTGCCTATCTTGAGTTCGCCCGCGGCTTTGATATTTCAATGATCGCCGGTTGGTTCACGCAGGAAACTTATTACTCCACTCAGCATGAAGCAGGTAGCGCCACAGTTCGCTTTGCCCTTGAAAAAGGTGGGTACTGGGAGCGACTGATAGACAGGCCAGCACGCTTCGGCAAAATGAAAGCTCGATTCAAACCGGGCGAGTCATACAAAGGCGTTTGGTGGTGCCCACCTTGCGTGGACGTCCTAGAAGCAAAAGAGTTATGGATCGTCGAAGGCATATTCGACGCGATCGCATTGGCTCATCACAACATTGCTGCTGTATCCGCAATGTCTTCGAATGCCTTCCCAGCCGACTCGCTGCAAGCGCTCGCAGCCGCACGACCGGGCAATTTGCCCAAGCTTGTGTGGGCACTTGATAACGAACCAGGCGCGCATGCCTACACAAAGCGCTGGGTTCGGATGGCTCGCGAGCTGGGCTTTAGCTGTGAAGCTGCGCAAATCCCACAGCGGGATAACAAAAAGTCTGACTGGAATGATCTACACCAACGTTGGCAGTTTCTCGATGAGGGTGAGAAACGTGATGTTCAGGTAGACAAAGACCTGACGATTGCTCGCCATCATGGCGCCCTTTTAATTGCTGAAAGCGCAACTGAGAAAGCCTTGGTGATGTTCGACTGGAAGCGTCGGAGCGAATTTCACTTGGAGTTCGGCAATCGTTTGTACTGGTTCAAGCTCGATCTTGAGAAGTACAACAAAGCGATTCAGGAACTGGAAGACAGCGAACACCACGACGATCAGCAGTTGAACAACAAACAGATGCGGGCCAAGGCAATGCAGCAATGCGGCGCGTTACAACGCATTGCTACCTGCAACCCGAAGGCACTGTATTACCAAGAGAACAAGCTAACCGACGAGTCCTGGTATTACTTCCGGATCACGTTCGCTCACGACGCGGCGCCGATAAAAAACACCTTTACCAGCTCACAAATCGCATCCTCAGCAGAGTTTAAAAAGCGTCTGCTTGGCATTGCCCCTGGCGGCATGTTCACCGGCACCACTCAACAGTTGGATGCGTTCATTGAAGAACAGACCGACGCGCTCAAGACCGTGCAAACCATCGACTTCACCGGCTACACCCGTGAACACGGCGCGTACATCTACGGCGACGTGGCAGTACGCGATGGAAAAGTGTTCAAACTGAACGAAGAAGATTTCTTCGATATGGATCGGTTGAGCATCAAGACCCTGAGCCAGTCGGTCATTCTCAACCTGAACACGGACTTGGAGAAGTTCGACACAGAATGGCTGGACATCATCTGGCAGTGCTTCGGTGCCAAAGGTTTGGTCGCACTCGCGTTCTGGTTCGGGTCACTGTTTGCTGAACAGATCCGCCAGCACCAGAAAAGCTACCCCTTCATGGAAATCATCGGTGAGCCAGGCGCAGGCAAGTCCACGCTGATCGAGTTCCTGTGGAAAATGTGTGGCCGTATCGACTATGAGGGCTTTGACCCAACCAAAGGCACGCCAGTTGCTCGGGCGCGGAACTTCGCCCAGGTAGGCAACCTGCCGGTTGTACTCATCGAGTCAGAGCGGGAAAAGACGGACGGCAGCCAGACCAAGCAATACGACTGGGACGAACTCAAGACCGCCTATAACGGCCGGAGCGTTCGCTCTACTGGCGTAAAAAACAACGGTAACGATACCCGCGAACCCCCTTTCCGAGGGGCGGTTGTTATCGGTCAGAACCATGCGGTGAATGCATCCGAACCCATCCTGCAACGATTGGTGCATATCGCCATGACGAAGGAAGGTCAGACGCCACAAACCAAATTATTGGTGGAAAAACTGGAGCGCATGCCGGTCGACCGCGTGAGCGGGTTCCTTATCAAAGCAACGATGAAAGAAAGCATCGTGATGCAGACCGTCCGTGAGCAAGTGCCAGTCTACGAACAACAGCTGTTGGCACTGCCGGAGATACGCACCGTCCGGATCGCAAAAAACCACGCTCAGTTACACGCTTTGATAGACGCCCTGGTTCACGTTATCCCATTGAAAAAGCATCAGATAGACGCGGCCCATAGCGAGATCCAGAGCATGGCCAAAGAACGTCAGTTGGCGATCAACGCCGATCACCCGATCGTCGTCGAATTCTGGGAACTGTACGAGTACTTGAACAGTGCTGCGGGCGGACTCAACCACTCCCGCAATGACGGCCTAATTGCTGTGAACCTCAACGACTTCGCCAAGGAAGCCGCCGAGAAGCGCCAAAAAGTGCCGGATCTGACAGAACTGAAACGCCACCTTAAAACAAGCAAATGTCCCAAGTTCATAGAGACGAACAGAAATGTTTGCTCGGCATGGGATGTCGACGCCGCCAACAAAGCGAAAACCGTTCGGTGCTGGATGTTTCAGACAGCCTAAAACCACCCTACCCAACTTCTACCGCTCCGAACGGTATGGAAAAAGTTATGGCAAATCAAATAGCAGCTCAAATTGCACGACTCCTCCCGCGCTTTATTCGCGCCGGTGAGGCATACGGCTATCTCGGCATGTGCCGGGACGAATTCAATAAAACCGTTCGGCCACACGTTCGGGAATTCCCGATCGGAAAACAGGGTGTTGGCTTCGACCGATTGGAGCTTGAGGCTTGGGCCGACGCCTACGTTCAGGCCACGGCGATTGAAAAAGGAGCGAATCAGGACAACAATCGGCCCCGCAGCGAGCGCCAGGGCGGATCCACAGGAGATACGCAATGGCACAAAAAGCAATCACCGGGCTCCAGCAAATGCCGAGCGGCATCTGGAAGATCGACAAGAAATACCGAGGTGAACGAATTCAAGAAAGCACTGGCACTCGTGACCGCGCCGAAGCGGAGCAGTACCTGATTTATTTATTGGAACAGCGCCGACAGGAGAAGGTATACGGGGTCAGGAAGGTGAGAACGTGGCGGGAAGCGGCGACTCGCTTCCTGCTAGAGGTAAAGGATCAGGCCTCGATCCATATTTCGGCAACGTACATGGCACAGCTGGATCCGTTCATTGGGGACATGCCAATCACACATATTGATGATGATGCCTTGGCTCCTTACATCAGCTCCAAGCTGAAGCCGATGACGGGCAAGCCAGTGACTAATCGGACAGTGAACATCGCTCTTCAGCGAGTGATCCGGGTTTTGAATCTGTGCGCGCGCAAATGGCGTGATGACGAGCGCAGACCATGGCTCGATGTTGTGCCGATGATCTCACTGCTGGATGAGAAGACGAACTGCCGCAAGCCCTACCCGCTTTCTTGGGAAGAGCAATCGATCTTGTTCGCTGAGCTGCCGGCACACCTGCAGACCATGGCCATGTTCAAGGTCAACACGGGGTGTCGCGAGCAGGAGGTTTGCAAGCTTCAATGGGATTGGGAAATCGCGGTACCGGAGCTGGATACTACGGTGTTTTTGATTCCGGCCGGGTTCGGCGGACGAAGCGCAAGGTCTGGTGTGAAGAACCGGGACGAACGTCTGGTGATTCTCAACACGGTGGCCAAGTCAGTTATTGAGAAGCAGCGCGGCCAGCACAAGTTGTACGTCTTCCCTTTCGGCAAGCCAGACGGCGACGGGGACGAAACGATGGTTCACCGCATGAACGACTCAGCCTGGAAGAAGGCTAGGGTCAGGGCGGCGAAGAAATGGCAGGAGAAGTATTTGCGGCCGGCACATGATGGTTTCGTCCGGATCCGCATTCACGACCTGAAGCACACCTTTGGCAGAAGGTTGCGTGCAGCAGGCGTGACTGAGGAGGATCGCAAAGCTTTGCTCGGCCATAAGAACGGCAGCATCACCAGTCACTACTCAGCGGCAGAGCTGGACCAACTGATTGAGGCTGCAAACAAAGTATCAGTAACCGACTCACGCGCACCAGCGCTGACGATCCTGAAGAGGAGGCAGGGATAGCAGGAAAACCCAAGGTCACTCGAAAAGTCACTAGGGTAGAAATGAAAAAGCCACCCATAGGGTGGCTAAGTCATTGAATAATATGGTCGGGACGGAGTGATTCGAACACTCGACCCCTAGCACCCCATGCTAGTGCGCTACCGGACTGCGCTACGCCCCGACTAGGCGTTAGAACTAATTGAAATAACGCGGCAAATATACCCCAAGTTTTGAAAAAGAGGAAGTAGTATTAGCCAAGTTATTTGCGAAGGATCAGCAAAACATCTTCAAGCTCTGAAATGGTTTGGCGGATCAATTGCTTGTACTGGGTTGTATCATCTTTAGCCTCATCGCCTGAAAGGCGCAGTCGTGCGCCTCCAATTGTGAAGCCTTGGTCATACAACAAGGCGCGAATTTGCCGGATCATCAACACGTCCTGGCGTTGATAATACCGGCGATTTCCGCGCCGTTTTACGGGATTCAGTTGAGGAAACTCTTGCTCCCAATATCGCAGCACATGCGGTTTGACCGCACACAATTCGCTAACTTCGCCTATGGCGAAGTAGCGTTTGCCTGGAATGGGCGGGAGCTCGTCGTTATGACTTGGTTCCAGCATAAGCCTCTACTCGGGCCTTCAACTTCTGCCCTGGACGAAAGGTGACCACACGGCGTGCCGTGATCGGGATTTCCTCTCCCGTTTTCGGATTGCGGCCAGGCCGCTGTCGCTTGTCACGCAAGTCAAAGTTGCCAAAACCGGACAACTTGACCTGTTCGTTGTCTTCAAGAGCGTGCCTGATCTCTTCGAAAAAAAGCTCCACCAATTCTTTGGCTTCACGTTTATTCAGGCCCAGCTCTTCATAAAGACGTTCCGCCATTTCAGCTTTCGTCAGAGCCCCCATACGTCACTTCCTTAACGTGGCGTTCAACCTTTGTTCGAGCGAGGTGAGGATGTTCTGCGTCGTGGTATTCACCTCATCGTCATTAAGAGTGCGCGATGGATGCTGCCAGGTCAAGCCGACTGCAAGGCTTTTTCTATTGGGATCAATACCTTTACCTTGGTAAACGTCGAAAAGCCTCAAGTCTGTCAACCATTCGCCCGCATTTTCACGGATGACACTCAACACATCACGGGCAGCCACGTCTTTATCGGCAATCAATGCCAAATCGCGACGGACTTCCGGAAAGCGCGAAAGCTCCGAGAATTTCGGCATTTTGCCCAATGCCACTTCAGCCAACACCAGCTCAAAAACAAAAACCGGCCTGTCCAGACCCAGTTTTTTGTTTAGTTCCGGGTGAAGCGCGCCTACAAAACCTACCAGACGACCATCTCGCTCAATGCGCGCAGTCTGTCCTGGATGGAGCGCCGGATGCTGACCAGGGACAAATTCAAAAGAATCCAAAGCACCCGCAAAGCCCAGCACAGCTTCTACATCAGCTTTAATGTCAAAAAAGTCGACTGTTTCACGACCCTGCGCCCAACCTTCAGGCAAGCGAGTGCCGCACACTACGCCCGCCAGCATGGACTCTTGCTTGAGACCTTCAAGCTGCCCGACAAAGCGCAGTCCGCTTTCAAAAAGACGAACGCGATCTTGTTGACGGTTTAAGTTGTGTTGCAATGCCTTGACCAGGCCAGGCCACAAGGAAGCACGCATTGCAGCCATATCATTGGATATAGGATTGGCTAACAGCAAAGGCTCGAGGTCAGGACTGAAAAGCTCAAACTGTTTAGGGTCAATGAAACTGTAGGTGATAGCTTCTTGATATCCGCGCGCTACCAGCAAACGGCGCAATTCTGGCAAATCACTGCGAGCTTCGGCCTTGGCCTGAGGCGCCAGGCGAGCTTGCGGATAACGGACTGGAAGACGGTTATAGCCATACAAGCGAGCCAGCTCTTCTATCAGATCCACTTCCAGACTGATATCGAAACGATGACTTGGGACTTCTACGCGCCACTGCCCTTCGCCAATTGCAGTGACTGTCAGTCCCAAAGCGCAGAGCAAACGCTCGACCTCGCTGCCGTCCATCTCCATTCCCAGCATCTGACTGATACGCGCGGCACGCAAGGTGATGGGCGCAATCGAAGGCAAAAATTGCTGGGCAACAGTTTCAATAATCGGACCTGCTTCCCCGCCTGTAATCTCCAGCAATAAGCCAGTGGCGCGCTCCATGGCTTCGCGGGCCAGGTTCCAGTCCACTCCACGCTCATAGCGGTGGGAGGCATCCGTGTGCAAGCCGTAAGAACGTGCCTTGCCTGCTACGGCAATCTGATCGAAAAAGGCGCTCTCAAGAAATACATCTCGCGTGGTCGCCGATACGCCGCTGTGCTCACCCCCCATCACACCCGCAATAGCCAGCGCACGGTGATGATCTGCAATCACCAATGTGTCACTGCGCAAGGTCACTTCCTGGCCATCAAGCAAGACCAGCTTTTCGCCCTCTTCCGCCATACGTACACGAATACCGCCGTTGATTTCGGCGAGATCAAATGCATGAAGAGGCTGCCCCAGCTCCAGCATCACATAATTGGTGATGTCGACCGCAGCGTCGATGCTGCGCACATCGGCGCGGCGCAAGCGCTCCACCATCCACAAGGGTGTAGGGCGGGTTAAGTCCACATTGCGAATGATACGTCCCAGATAACGGGGGCAGGCCGATGGCGCCAACACCTCTACAGAGCGGACTTCGTCATGTACGGCAGGGACAGGCTCAATCACCGGGCGTGTCACTTCTGCTGCGTACAAAGCCCCCACTTCACGAGCCAGACCGGCCAATGACAAGCAATCGCCACGGTTCGGGGTCAAATCGACCTCAATACTCGCGTCTTCGAGGTTCAGATAAACGCGAATATCTTCGCCTACCGGAGCATCCGCAGGAAGCTCCATCAGACCGTCATTACCCTCGCCAATGTGCAGTTCGGCTTGAGAGCACAACATGCCATTGGACTCAACACCGCGCAGCTTAGCCTTTTTGATCTTGAAGTCGCCCGGCAACTGAGCACCGATCATCGCAAACGGAATCTTCAGACCCGGACGCACATTCGGTGCCCCGCAGACAACTTGAAAAGTTTCGATACCATTGGTTACTTGGCAAACACGAAGCTTGTCAGCGTCCGGGTGTTGCTCAGTGGCCAATACCTCGCCCACAACAACACCGCTAAATGCACCGGCAACCGGTGCAACACTGTCCACTTCCAGGCCAGCCATCGACAGACGAGCAACCAGCTCATCGCGTTCTACCTGCGGGTTAACCCAACCACGCAGCCACTGTTCACTGAATTTCATCCTGCTCTCCTAAAAATGCGTTACGACTAGCGAAATTGTCCGAGGAACCGCAAGTCGTTATCGAAGAACAGACGCAAGTCGTTCACACCGTAACGCAGCATGGCCAAACGCTCTACGCCCATGCCGAAAGCAAAACCCGAGAACTCTTCAGGGTCGATGCCGGACATACGCAGAACATTAGGATGGACCATTCCGCACCCCATCACCTCGAGCCAGCCCGTCTGTTTGCAGACGCGACAACCCTTGCCGCTGCACATCACGCACTCCATATCGACTTCTGCCGAGGGTTCGGTGAAGGGGAAGTAAGAAGGGCGAAAACGAACGGCCAATTCTTTTTCAAAGAACACCCGAAGGAATTCTTCGATCGTGCCTTTGAGATCAGCAAAGTTGATATCGCGATCAATCAGCAGACCTTCAACCTGATGAAACATAGGCGAATGGGTAATATCCGAGTCACTGCGATAAACACGCCCCGGGCAGACAATGCGGATCGGCGGTTGTTTTGACTCCATGGTGCGGACCTGGACCGGCGAGGTATGGGTACGCAGCAGCATGTTCGCATTGAAATAAAAGGTGTCGTGCATAGAGCGCGCCGGGTGGTGACCCGGAATGTTGAGCGCCTCGAAATTGTGGTAATCGTCTTCAACCTCAGGGCCTTCGGCAATGCCGTAGCCAATGTGGGTGAAGAACTGCTCAATACGTTCCAGAGTCCGGGTTACCGGATGCAGACCGCCGGAGGTCTGGCCGCGACCAGGCAGGGTCACATCAATGGATTCGGCAGACAGTTTGGCGGCCAGCTCGGCCTCCTCAAACTGAGCCTTGCGCGCATTGAGAACCACTGTGACACGCTCCTTGGCATCATTGATGAGCGCGCCTACTTGTGGGCGCTCCTCTGCCGGCAAATTCCCCAAGGTCTTCATCACCTGAGTCAATTCGCCTTTTTTACCAAGGTAAAGAACCCGGATTTGCTCCAGGGCATTGATATCTTCAGCGCTCTCAACAGCCTCTAGTGCTTTAGAGACCAGCGCATCCAGGTTTTCCATGTACAGACTCCAGATACAAAACAGGGGAAGAGCTTGAAGGCTCTTCCCCTGTTTATGACGTTTAACACCCGAGCTTACATAGGCAAGCCCAAGTGACTGTCGGGGGTACTTAAGCCAGAGTGGCTTTAGCTTTCTCGACAATCGCAGCAAACGCCGCTTTTTCGTTCACTGCCAGATCAGCCAGAACCTTACGGTCGATCTCGATGGACGCTTTTTTCAGGCCGGCGATGAAACGGCTGTAAGACAGACCGTTGATACGTGCACCAGCGTTGATACGAGCGATCCACAGAGCGCGGAACTGACGTTTTTTCTGACGACGGTCACGGTAGGCGTATTGGCCTGCCTTGATTACCGCTTGCTTGGCAACACGGAATACGCGCGAGCGTGCACCGTAGTAGCCTTTAGCCAGTTTCAGAATTTTTTTGTGACGTTTACGGGCGACAACGCCACGCTTTACACGAGCCATGAGTTACTTCCTCTAGTCTTAACCAAAAATTAACGAAGGCGCAGCATGCGCTCGACTTTTGCCACGTCAGACGGATGCAGCAAGCTGCTACCGCGCAATTGACGCTTACGCTTGGTCGACATTTTGGTCAGGATGTGGCTCTTGAAAGCGTGTTTGTGCTTGATACCGTTAGCAGTTTTCAGAAACCGCTTAGCAGCACCACTTTTAGTCTTCATCTTTGGCATGTTCGGATACTCCGCATTCAGTTGATAAACATAACCGCAAGGCCTGCCGTGCCCTGGTGGTTACTTCTTCTTTTTCGGGGCGATGACCATGATCAGCTGGCGTCCTTCCATCTTAGGATGCTGTTCGACGGTCCCGTATTCGACGAGGTCAGCTTCAACCCGCTTCAACAGTTCCATACCCAGCTCCTGGTGGGCCATCTCACGACCACGGAATCTTAACGACACCTTGGCCCTGTCCCCATCACTCAGGAAACGTACCAGGTTGCGCAGTTTTACCTGGTAATCCCCTTCCTCCGTCCCTGGACGAAACTTGATTTCTTTAACCTGGATTTGTTTCTGGTTTTTCTTCGCTGCGGCAATCTGCTTCTTCTTTTCGAAGATCGACTTGCCGTAATCCATCAGCTTGCAAACAGGTGGTACTGCATCAGCGGAAATTTCCACCAAATCCAGTTTGGCTTCTTCAGCCTTAAGAAGCGCTTCTTCGATCGGGACAATGCCAAGTTGCTCGCCCTCAGCTCCGATTAACCGAACCTCGCGTGCCGAGATATTCTCGTTGATCGGGGCTTTCGGTGCAGCTCGTTTATCTTGTCTCATTTCACGCTTAATAATAATTACTCCGAATCATGGCGACCACGCCGGGAAACCGCTTGTGCGAGGAATTCAGCGAATTGCGCGACGGGCATCGAGCCCAGGTCAGCACCTTCACGTGTACGCACAGCGACAGTCTGCATCTCGACTTCCCGATCTCCGATAACCAAGAGATAAGGAACCTTGAGCAAAGTATGCTCGCGGATTTTAAAGCCGATCTTTTCATTTCTCAAGTCTGACTTGGCACGAAATCCGCTCTGATTGAGAGTTTTTTCAACTTCAGCAGCAAAATCGGCCTGTTTATCAGTGATATTCATGATCACTGCCTGGGTTGGCGCCAACCACGCAGGGAACGCACCTTCGTAGTGTTCAATCAGAATACCGACGAAACGCTCGAACGATCCAAGGATCGCGCGGTGCAGCATAACCGGATGCTTGCGGCTGTTGTCTTCGGAGACATATTCAGCACCAAGACGAATCGGCAGATTGAAATCGAGCTGCAAGGTACCACACTGCCAGACACGACCCAGACAATCTTTCAAAGAAAACTCAATCTTCGGACCGTAAAAGGCGCCTTCACCCGGCTGCAGATCGTACGCCAGGCCAGCACTGTCAAGCGCCGAGGCCAATGCGCTTTCGGCGCGATCCCACAACTCATCCGAACCCACGCGCTTTTCAGGGCGAGTAGACAGTTTCAGTTCGATATCCTTGAAACCGAAGTCAGCATAGACATCAAGGGTGAGCTTGATGAATGCCGCCGATTCGGCCTGCATCTGCTCTTCAGTGCAAAAGATATGCGCATCGTCTTGAGTGAATGCACGAACCCGCATGATGCCGTGCAGAGCACCCGACGGCTCGTTACGGTGGCAAGCACCGAATTCGGCCAGACGCATTGGCAACTCACGGTAGCTTTTCAAACCCTGATTAAAGACCTGCACGTGGCATGGGCAGTTCATTGGTTTGATCGCGTAATCGCGGTTTTCCGACTCAGTCGTGAACATGTTTTCAGCGTAGTTGGCCCAGTGACCGGACTTTTCCCACAAGCTGCGGTCCACGACCTGAGGTGTCTTGATCTCAAGATACCCGTTCTCACGCTGCACCTTGCGCATGTACTGCTCAAGAACCTGGTAAAGGGTCCAGCCGTTTGGATGCCAGAACACCATCCCGGGCGCTTCTTCCTGAGTATGGAAAAGCCCCAGACGCTTACCGATTTTGCGGTGATCGCGCTTCTCGGCTTCTTCGATGCGCTGAATGTAGGCAGCCAATTGCTTCTTGTCAGCCCACGCAGTGCCGTAAATACGCTGCAACTGCTCATTCTTAGCATCGCCACGCCAGTAGGCGCCCGACAATTTTGTCAGCTTGAACGATTTCAAGAAACGCGTGTTAGGCACGTGAGGACCACGGCACATGTCGACGTATTCTTCATGGAAGTACAGACCCATGGCCTGCTCGTCAGGCATATCTTCAATCAGGCGCAACTTGTAATCTTCGCCGCGCTCGGAAAACAGCTGGATCACTTCGGCACGCGGCGTGACTTTCTTGATGACGTCGTAATCTTTCTCGATCAACTGCTGCATGCGCTGCTCAATAGCAGCCATGTCCTCAGGAGTAAAAGGACGATCGTAGAAAATGTCGTAGTAGAAGCCTTCCTGAATGACAGGACCAATGACCATTTTGGCCGTTGGATACAACTGCTTCACTGCATGGCCAACGAGGTGGGCGCAAGAGTGACGAATGATCTCCAGCCCCTCTTCATCCTTGGGCGTGATGATTTGCAGCGTGGCGTCATTTTCAATCAGGTCACAGGCATCAACCAGCTTGCCGTTGACTTTACCGGCCACAGTGGCTTTCGCCAGACCTGCGCCAATCGAAGCGGCAACTTCGGCGACTGAAACTGCATGATCGAAAGAACGTTGACTGCCGTCGGGAAGAGTAATAGTTGGCATGGCGCCTCCTCTCCTAGTGGTGACCCCTACCAAAGGTCACGTGGGTTGGGATGAGCCAGTACGCGATTCGGTGGTGAGCCTGCCTCACAGTGGCAGGAGCCTTGCGGCCAACCGTTAACCGAACCAGAGTGACTGGAGTTCAAATCAAAAGTGTATGGCTCTGTTTCGCGGGATGCAGAACATCACCACGACAAACCAAGGGCGGCATGCTAACACACATGACGGCATGATGGAGGGCTCAGCTTGAGGCAGCCAAAATACTGCCCGCGTTGCAAAATGGTGAACTTGAGCTGCACTTGGCCCCTCAAATACTGCGTGAATCACATTTAGCCTCACATTCTGTAAGGAACATCATATGTCCATGAAACGTTTTTTGGCTCTCGCAACCCCATTGGCACTGCTTCTGCCACTGAGCGCTCACGCGGGCAATTGGCCTGCAGCCCTTAAAAAAGACTACATGAAGGACTGCGTCGCTGCTGCCAGCCAAAACATCGACAAAAAAAAGGCTGAAGAATATTGCGCATGCGGCGCTGATAAATTGTCTGCCAATTTTTCAACAGCACAGATCAAGCAGTTGATGAGCAAAAAAGTACAACCTAGTGCTGAACTGCGCACACAGGCTCTGGATGCGATCCAGTCATGCCGCGCCACAGCGGCCGCCCCCGCTAAACCCATGAAATAAACATGCTGGAGTTGCGGTTGCCTATGCCTTGACCGAGCACAAAAGGCATGAAAATTGGCCATCCGTATAAAAAAAGCGTAAGAAATAATGCTTTTTTTAAGCGCCACTTTAATGGTCAAAGCCCCATAAGACGGGGCTTTCAGGCTTTCATCGCAGCTCGAACACGCTGACAAAGCATCAAACTGTGACGCAGGGGGGCTCCCAAATCCCACATTTCGACTATGATAGCCAAGTGTGCCCAGTTGGCCTGAGCAGCACAGTACTACTGAAAATATAAGTTTCTTGGAGATACACCATGTCTAATCGCCAAACCGGCACCGTAAAATGGTTCAACGATGAAAAAGGCTTCGGCTTCATCACTCCTCAAGGTGGCGGTGACGACCTGTTCGTACACTTCAAAGCTATCGAAAGCGACGGTTTCAAAAGCCTGAAAGAAGGCCAAACCGTTTCCTTCGTGGCTGAGAAAGGCCAAAAGGGTATGCAAGCTGCACAGGTTCGTCCGGAGTAAATCTCCTTCGAACAAAAAAACCCCGTCCAGGTGACGGGGTTTTTTGTGCCTGCTACAAACGCGAACGGCTTACCCGCAGTTCACGCGTGTAATGACGGCATTGCCATCGGCATTGAGGTTCAGGCGATCGGAGCGGTACTCAAGCGTCATGACATCGTTAGGCCCGAGGATACGGGCGGTCTGCGCACCCGCTTTGACGCGGGCTTGCTCCAGGAGCTGCGCCGACGCTTTTTGGCCGACCGCAAAGGCTGCGGCTTGAGCGTCACAACGCGTGTGTGCGGTGGCGGTGGTCGCAGGTTCCTGGTCAGAACTTGGCGTACTGCACCCAGACAGCGCCAGCACGGCCAGCAATGAACCCAATGACACTAGCTTCCAGGACATGGAGCCTCCTTAACATTAAATAGTCGAGACCTTTGCGACAGCTTTTGCGCAAAGAGGTTGCACAGCGCCAGGCAAGAATTACGCGTGACCGCAGGCGCGTGATTTTGGACGAGAAGCAGTGTATCGCCTTTACTTAATCGTCACGGAATGTGTGCTGCATCAATACACATCGATGTAATCGAACGGGGGATTGGGCCAATTCTCCTTCAAGGCATTGAAGATTTGCATGACCCAAACCTCATCGCTGGCTGCAACGTTACCCACATACCCGGAACCCGCTGCCCAGGTTTCCAGCCTGAACAGCAGCCCGTCAATGTCTGTACCGCCCACCACGCCAGAAGACAGGTACGCGCGCCCGTCTTTGGATACGCGCAACTGCGTGTGCACATCATCACTGGCCGAAGCTAATAGCTGCCTGACAGCCTCCGGCGTCAACCCCTCTGGGTTATTCAAATCGATATGCATCGTAATGCTCACTCCCTCAAATGGTCAGTGTGACACGCCAACGGGCTGTCTGGCGCGCATGGGGGCTGCCACACTGATGGCATCTCAGTGGCATTTTGCTAAGATCCAGCGTTTTAACGCAACGAGTCCAACCATGAGCAACGTCAGTATTGACGCCGACATCAAGGCGAAATGGCAACAGGGACAGTGTTCTTACAGCCCAGGCAGCCCCGAAGAGTTGGCCATTATCGGCATAGACCTGCTGGTAAAAGAACTCGGCACGGAAGCGGCCAAGGCATTTACCGATCAGGTCTTCGAGAAATATGGCCTGCCTGTAAAGGCGACCTGAGGGCACAGCGACTCCCCACTCTCCTTTTGCATCAGTCTCCATGCCGCGCGCTCACTCACTTAACCGCTGAACCCGAGCGACCAAGCTCGTCACGCTGCCGAAGACACTCGATGCGCGAACCGCAACGCGTTAAAACGTAACGCCAGCGATGAGCGCAATATTGCAGTACGGATGGCACTCCCCCGTGCGCACAATCGCCTTTGCGCTCAGGCACAACGTTTTGAATGCATCGTGGGCTAGCAGCCGCCTGCTCCCCAGTAGCCCAAACTCGGTGTGAGCCTCAATGGCAGTGAGCGCAGCGCACGGGTGCAGGAATAACTCATTGGCCAGAATATGGCTTTCGACCTGCATTTCACTCAAGACAATGCGCAAGGTGGTGGCCAGGTCCGGCACCCCCTGGGTCAAGGCCAAATCAATCAGCTCCACCCCTTTGGGCACCGGCAAACCTGCGTCGGCAATCACGACAACGTCGCCATGCCCCAACGAAGCAATCAACCGTGAGAGCTGGATATTGAGCAGTGGCGTCTTTTTCATGACTGTGCAAAGGCTGAAACATCAGCCAGGCCCGGAATTGACGGTTGAGCACCCGGACGCGTAACAGACAAGGCTGCCGCAATTTGTGCAAAACGGATTGCTTGATCTTCGTTTTTACCCTGCGCAAGCGCTGCAGAAAACGCACCGACAAAGGTGTCACCCGCGGCTGTAGCATCGACCGCTTCAACGCTCGGTGCAGCAAAGTGCACGGCCTTCTGCCCGCTGACGAACAGCGCGCCTTTGGCCCCTAGCGTCACAATCACGTTGCGCGCGCCCGCCTCAATCAGCTTGAAAGCAGCGCGCTGTGCAGACGCCAACGAATCAACCACCACGCCACTGAGGGCCTGCGCCTCACTTTCATTGGGGATCAAGTAATCAATCGCCTCAAGCCACTGCGAGGGCAACGGCCCGTTGACCGGCGCCGGGTTGAGGATAACGGTCTTATTGAGCGCCCGACCCCGCTTCAGCGTATGGGCGACAGTGTCATAGGGCACTTCGAGTTGGCAGACGATCACCTCAGCCCCCTGCAACATCGCGTCACAGGACTCGATATCGCCAGGGGTCAGGGCGGCATTGGCGCCCGGGACTACCACGATGGTGTTTTGACTGTGGGCATCCACAACAATCAAGGCAACGCCACTGACACCGCCCGGCACACTGCACACCCCCGAGCACTCAATCTGCTCGTCCAGCAGGCCCGCTCGCAGTTGCGCGCCATAGGCGTCACTGCCAACGCGCCCCAGCATCGCAACGCGCGCGCCCAGCCGTGCAGCGGCCACCGCCTGATTAGCGCCTTTACCGCCATGCACCGTTTGCAGCGCATCCCCAAACAGCGTCTCACCTGGCTGCGGTAACCGCTGCGTGCGCGTCACCAAATCCATATTCAAACTGCCCACCACGACCACATTTGCTTGCATGCTCGACACTCAACCGACGGATTGCTGGAGACGTTGCAGGGCGATAGCCCCGTGCGGCCCGGTGGATTCTCGCAGCACGAGACTGGGAGCGACGATCAACTGCTCGACAGATCGCCCGGGTGTTGCGATGCGCCGTAACAAAACCTGAGCGGCAGTTTCACCCAATTGCAGGATTGACTGCCCGACTGTCGTCAACGCTGGGTACACATACCGACTCATCTGCACATCATCAAAGCCGATCACCGACAGTTGCTCGGGCACTCGAATCTGGCGTTCGGCGGCCGCGCGCAAGACACCGATGCCCATCATGTCGTTGCACGCGAACACGGCCGAAGGCGGATCGGCAGCCAACAACCGGTTAGCGGCCTCATAGCCCCCTGTACAACTGAAATCACTTTCAACCATCCAGTGCGCTTGCGGCGCTATCCCGGCCTCACTCAGGGCACGCAGATAACCCGCCAGCCGCAGCTGCGCCACGCTGGTAATGGCCGGCCCCCCGATGCAAGCAACCGCACGATGGCCCAGATCAAGCAAATGCCGGGTCGCCAGATAGGCCCCCTGCTCATGATCGATTCGTACCAGATCGGCGTCGATGCCCTCCAGGCTTCGGTCAACAATCACCATCGGGGTGCGCACCCCCGTCAAACCGCTGGCCAGCCCCAAATCACCGCCCGCCGAAGCCACCACCAGGCCGTCCACCCGTTTTTCCAGCAGCACCCGCACGTAGTTGCGCTGCTTGTCCGGATCGTCGTCGCAATTGCAGAGGATCACGCAGTAGTTGTTACGCTCACAGTAATCCTCGATGCCCCGTGCCAACTCAGCGAAATAAGGGTTGAGGCTATTAGCCACCAGCAAACCGATGGTCGCCGTGCTCTTGGCTTTGAGAGAGCGCGCCACCGCGCTCGGTACGTAATCCAGGCGCGCAATGGCCTCTTCCACTTTCAACCGCACCGGCTCGCTCACCGGGCGGGTTTTGTTCACGACATGGGACACCGTTGTGTAGGAAATCCCCGCCATTGCCGCAACATCTTTGATCGTTGCCATTGCTTAGTTCCGTCGCCGTGCCCGTTGACTGCGATAAGTATCCAAAATCACTGCCATCACAATGACAGCACCGGTGATGATACGCTTGGTCGGATCTGTCGCGCCGATCTGCGCTAACCCGGCGGCCAATACCGAAATAATCAGCACCCCGAAAAACGTGCTGATCACTGAACCGCGGCCCCCCATCAGACTCGTCCCGCCAATCACCACGGCGGCGATCACTTGCAGCTCCAGACCCGCCCCGGCATTAGGGTCTGCGGCCTCCAGACGCGATATCTGGAACAAGGCCGCCACCCCGGCGAGCAGGCCCATCAGGCTGAATACCAGCACCTTGTAAGGTTTGGGGTTGATGCCCGCCAGACGGACTGCCTCTTCATTGGTGCCGATCCCGATCAGATAGCGTCCGAAAACCGTACGGGTCAATATCACCTGCGCAACCAGAATCACCAGCAACGCAATAATGAAAGACGGTGCGATACCAAAGGCAATCGGATCGGACAACCACGCGAACTCATCGCCAATGTAAGCGGTACGCGACCCGGTCATTTGGTACGCTGCGCCGCGGGCCATTTCAAGCACCCCTAGCGACACGATGAATGAAGGAATGCGCCAGGCAACGGTGATCGAACCCGTAAAGGTACCCACCGCCGCCGCACAGCCCATGCCCAGCAATGCGGCGGGCAATACGCTCCAGCCCCATCCCAGGATCGCGACGCTCACCACCGAAGCCGCCAGCGCCAGCACGGAGCCAACTGACAAATCAATGCCGCCGATGATCAAGACAAACGTCATGCCCACCGCGAGCACCATCAGGTCTGGAATCTGATTGGCCAAGGTGCTCAACGTGTCATAGGAAAAAAAGTGATCACTCAAACTTGAAAAGAGCACGATCATGGCAAGCAACGCGCCAGCCAATCCCACATAGGTGCCCATGCCGTAGAAATTGTGCGCAGCGTTGCGCGGCGAGGAACTGGCGTTCATGCAATGTCCTTGGGCGCCACTGACGCCAGTGGTGCATCGTGTGTGTGATAACCGGCAAACGCAGCCGCCAGCAGTTGTTCCTGACGCCAGCTGTCGCGCTTGAAGGTATCGGTCAGGCGCCCTGCCGACATCACCCCAATGCGGTCACAAATCAGCATCAATTCGCGCAAGTCGCTGGACACCACGACCAATGCCTTGCCCTCTCGGGTCAAGTCGGCAAGCAGGCGATAGATATCGAATTTGGCCCCGATATCAATGCCGCGAGTAGGCTCATCAAACAGCAATACGCCGCAGTCGCGCTCAAGCCAGCGGCCGATCACGACTTTCTGCTGATTGCCACCCGACAGTTGCGAGACGACCTGCTCGGGCCCGCAACAGCGAATGCCCATTGCGTCAATCTGGCGCCGGGCCAGCGCCCGCTCTTGCTCACCCTTGATGAAACCTGCCCGCGACAACTGTTCCATATTGCCCAGGCCGATATTGCTGCTGATGGATTGGCTCATCAGCAAACCTTCGCCCTTGCGGTCCTCGGTAATCAAGGCGATACCGTGCCTGACAGCGTCCATCGGGCTGCGAATCGACACGGTCTTCAGAGGGTTGCCCACGGCGACCGTGCCACTGTCAGCGTGGTCTGCACCATAAATCAGACGCAACAATTCTGTGCGCCCTGCCCCGATCAGGCCGGATATACCGAAAATTTCACCCCGGCGGACCTCAAACGAAACATCCATCACTTTAGTGCCACGGCCTAGCCCTGAAACCCTCAGCACAGGCTCGCCCAGAGGACGCTCGCCCATCGGCAAGTGATCGCCCAGCTCGCGCCCGACCATCAGGTTGACCCATTGCTGGCTGTCATGATTGGCAATGGGTTCGACACACACCAGATGCCCGTCCCGCAGGACCGCAATGCGCCGGGCTACCCGCGCCAGCTCTTCGAGTCGGTGAGAGATGTAAACAATCGCGACGCCCCGCGCCTGTAACCGGGTGATCTGGATAAACAGCAACTCGACCTCGCGGGCCGTGAGCATGGCCGTCGGCTCGTCGAGAATCAGCACCTGGCAGTCGCCAATCAGGTTGCGGGCGATTTCCACCATCTGCTGGTGGCCTACCCCCAACTCGCCTACCAGCGTGTCGGGGTCAATGGCGTCAAGGCCGACTTGCGCCATGGCGTCGATCGCTGCCTGACGCAAGCGCTTGCGATTGATCCACCCGACGCGGGCGGGCAGATGGTCGAGAAACAGATTTTCCGCCACGGTCAGCGTCGGTAACAGATTGAGTTCTTGCATCACCATGCGCACCCCCAACCGCTCGGCCACTGCGCGGCTACCGGGCGCATAAGGCAGACCGTTGTAGTGCATCTGACCGGTGGAAGCGGCTTCCAGCCCGCCGATGATTTTCGACAAAGTGCTTTTGCCGGCCCCGTTTTCACCCGTCAGCGCCAACACCTCGCCGCGATAAAGGGTCAGGTCAATCGCGCTCAAGACGGGTTGCGCATAGGTTTTACCTACGCCGCACACTGAAAGCACCACGTCAGCCTCTGAAGTTGGCATCAAATGTCTCCAGGCACCCGGTCAAACACGCAGGTGCCAAGGGTATGGACGGATCAGGGGGTGGTGATCAGCTCAACCGGCGTCGCGATAACCCCGTCTTTCAGTGCGTCGACCGGCTCGTTCTTGATCAGCTTGAGCGCGGTCTGAATACCGAAAACAGCCTGCTGGGCGGCGGCCTGGTCTGCGGTAGCCAGCACACGGCCGTTCTTCAGCATCGGCTTGATGGCATCGATGTTGTCGTAGCCGACCACCTGCACCTTACCGGCCTTACCGGCGGCACGAATGGCCGATACAGCGCCAATCGCCATGCTGTCGTTGCCCGCCAACAGAGCCTTCACATTGGGGTACTCGCTCAGAATCGCAGCGGCCTGCTTGTTGCCACCTTCAATTTCCCAATTACCGGACTGCACGGACACCACCTTGATGTGCGCCGCTTTCATGGCGTCTTTGAAGCCCGCCGTGCGTTGCTGTGCGTTGGTGGTGGTCGACACGCCTTCAATGATGGCCACCTCGTCGCCGGCGTTCAGCTTGCGCGCCAGGTACTCACCCACTTTGCGCGCGCCAGCCCGGTTATCAGGCCCTACAAACGGGACATCCAGCTGCTTTTTTTTCAGCACTTTCGGGTCGAGCTGGTTATCGATGTTCACCACGACAATCCCGGCATCCCGAGCCTTTTCAATGGCGCGGATCAATGCCTTGGAGTCAGCCGGGGCGATCACCAGACCATCGACTTTGGCAATGATCATCTGGTTGATGATGTCTATCTGCCCCTGAGTATCGGTTTCGTTCTTGATGCCGTTGGAAATCAACTCGAAATCAGCCGGGTGCTGTTTTTGATAGTCCTCGGCCCCCTGGGTCATGGTGACAAAAAACTCATTGGCCAATGACTTCATCACCAGACCGACTTTGGGTGTGGAGGCGTCGGCATGGGCAAGAGGAAGGGAAAACGAGGCCGCTGTGAACAAGGCGACGGCGAGCAAGCGTCCAGCAAAGGGCAGCTTCATGGGAGTACTCCGATCTTATGATTATTGTGAGCGACATCCTGTTTGCGCGGGCTGGCAGCCATTGCAAAAGCGCCCGGTCTGAAGCGCCGAAAGGCACTCATAAAGAACGGGACACCACCGCGCAAACGTTTGCTTGAACCTCACTATGGAAACCCGACTTGTATTTGTCAACGACAAAAAATGGCGCCATTAAACCGACGAACGGACGCCTTTCCGTACGAAAAGTTACAGCCAAATTCGGATAACCGTCTCTTTTTGATTTGATTAAACACTCTAAATTTATTTTTTATCCTTAAAAATCATATAGTTAGGTAAATAATAAACATCCTGAAAAGAATGGCACAAAACATGCCTTTATATGGCCAGCACGCGGCCAGTGGATGGCACGTGCCGTGCTAGGTGTATGTGCATCAGCACTCTCATCATTAAGAGAGAACATAATGAAAAAAGCTGTCTTGAAATCGATTGTTCCGGGCGCATTGGCCCTTCTGCTGGTCATGCCAAGCGTTCAGGCACAAGAAGCCCCTGCCAAACCGAACGTCATTATTCTGGCAACCGGCGGCACCATCGCCGGTGCCGGTGCGAGCGCTGCCAACAGCGCTACCTACACCGCCGCCAAAGTGGGTATCGATCAACTGATCGCCGGTGTACCCGAGTTGAGCCAATTGGCCAACGTGCGTGGCGAACAAGTGATGCAGATCGCCTCTGAAAGCATCACCAACGACAACCTGCTGCAATTGGGCCGCCGCGTTGCCGAGTTGGCCGACAGCAAAGACGTCGACGGTATCGTGATCACCCACGGCACCGACACGCTGGAAGAGACCGCGTACTTCCTGGATCTGGTTGAAAAAACCGACAAGCCAATCGTGGTGGTCGGCTCGATGCGTCCGGGCACAGCCATGTCGGCTGACGGCATGCTGAACCTGTACAACGCCGTCGCCGTTGCAGGCAGCAAGGAGGCACGCGGTAAAGGCGTTCTGGTCACCATGAACGACGAAATCCAGTCGGGCCGCGATGTCAGCAAAATGATGAACATCAAGACCGAAGCGTTCAAAAGCCCTTGGGGCCCACTGGGCATGGTCGTTGAAGGCAAGTCCTACTGGTTCCGTTTGCCTGCCAAGCGTCACACCATGGACTCTGAGTTCGACATCAAAAACATCAAGAGCCTGCCAAACGTAGGCATCGCCTACTCGTACGGCAACGTTGATGACACCGCCTACAAGGCACTGGCTCAATCTGGCGCCAAAGCCATCATCCACGTCGGCACCGGCAACGGCTCGGTTTCATCCCGCGTGGTGCCGACCCTGCAAGCCCTGCGTAAAGACGGCGTACAGATCATCCGTTCTTCCCACGTGAATGCCGGTGGTTTCGTACTGCGTAACGCAGAACAACCTGACGACAAAAACGACTGGGTCGTTGCACACGACCTGAACCCACAAAAAGCCCGCATTCTGGCCATGGTCGCCCTGACCAAAACCCAGGACAGCAAAGAGCTGCAGCGGATTTTCTGGGAATACTGAGTCAAGCGGACGCCCTGGCGTCTGAGCATTAAAAAAGCCAACTGACACGTTCATGTCAGTTGGCTTTTTTGTGAGTGCGCGATTCAGTGCGTTGCCACGGCATCCATCTTCTGGCGCAGGCTCAGCGGGCGCATGTCCGTCCACACCTCCTCGATGTAGGCCAGGCATTCGGGCTTCAAGCCGCTTTTGCCCACCGCACGCCAGCCGTTCGGAATGGCTTTGTAATCAGGCCAGATCGAGTACTGGTCTTCGTGGTTCACCACCACCTGAAAAAGAATATCGTCGCGGTCAAATACTGAACTCATGTGCGGGTCTCCATCGCATTAAGCCGCTGCGCCAACACGCGCAGCCGGGGTCATAGAACAAACGAGCGATCAACGCCGGGAATTAGAGCCGGGCGATGGCCGCCGCCAGGGCATTGCCGAACATGGCCGCCACGTGATCGATCTCGGCGCCGGTGATGATCAGCGGTGGCAGGAACCGCACCACACTGCCGTGCCGCCCCCCCAGTTCCAGAATCAATCCGCGCTTGAGGCATTCGCGCTGTACCAACGGCGCCAGTCGGCCAAAGGCTGGTGGGT
Organism: Pseudomonas lundensis; assembly: GCF_015377145.2. Lineage (NCBI taxonomy): Bacteria > Pseudomonadati > Pseudomonadota > Gammaproteobacteria > Pseudomonadales > Pseudomonadaceae > Pseudomonas > Pseudomonas lundensis. Next base: position 1,937,626 of record NZ_CP062158.2, on the reverse strand, counting down.
GGCCCAGCGCGTCAGGCAGGCCAGACGGGTCAACCAATTCCACGCCCAGCATCAGCCCGCGCCCCCGGATATCACCCAATTGCGGGAAGTCGCGCTGCAGGATGTGCAAGTGCTCACTCAAGCGCTCACCCATGGCTGCCGCGTGCGCCGCAACATTGTGCTCCTTGAGGTAGCGCATCACGGCACTGCCCGCGGCCATAGCCATCTGATTACCGCGGAAAGTACCGGCATGGGCACCGGGCAGCCACGTGTCGAGCCACTCGCGATAGACCACCACCGCCAACGGCAAACTGCCACCAATGGCTTTGGACAGCACCACCACATCAGGCACGATGCCCGCGTGTTCAAAGGCGAACATCTTGCCGGTGCGGGCGAAACCGCTCTGGATTTCATCAACGATCAACGCCACCCCGGCCTGCTCCGTGAGGCGCCGCAGCCCTCGCAGCCAGTCCAGGTCCGCCGGGATCACACCGCCTTCGCCCTGCACCACCTCAACGATCACGGCGGCAGGTAATTGCACGCCGGCTTCCGGATCACTGAACAGCGTGTGCAGGTAATGCAAGTTGGCCTTCACCCCTTGCTCCCCGCCGAGGCCAAACGGGCAACGGTAATCGTACGGGTACGGCATAAATTGCACCCCATTGCCCAGCAAGGCGGCCATGGGTTTTTTCGGGCCAAGACTTCCCATCAGGCTCAACGCCCCTTGGCTCATGCCGTGATAACCGCCCTGGAACGAAATCACTGTGTTGCGCCCAGTGGCCGTGCGCACCAGCTTCAACGCCGCTTCTACCGCGTCGGTGCCGGTGGGGCCACAAAACTGGATTTTCGCTTCTTGGGCCAAGGCGTCTGGCAACAGGCCAAACAGGTCCTGCACAAACTGATCCTTGACCGGCGTGGTCAGGTCCAGCGTATGCAAAGGCAAACCGTCGTCCAGCACCTTGCGGATCGCCTCAATCACCACCGGATGGTTATGCCCGAGCGCCAAGGTGCCCGCGCCTGCCAGGCAGTCGATAAAGCGCCGGCCTTCCACGTCTTCGACGTACAGCCCCTTGGCGCGTTTCAACGCCAGCGGAATGCGCCGCGGGTAACTGCGCGCGTTGGATTCTTGGCGGCTCTGACGGGCCAACAAGGGAGATTCTTCAAATTCATACAGCGTTTCGGTCGTACAGACCCGACCCGGCTGATCGTCGACAAGACTGGTAGCGACTGACATTTCTGGGACCCTCAATGCGCTGATGAGATTGACCAAAACCGCAGACCTGCGAGGACTTTCGATGCACGAAAGAGCGCTGCAGGTTTTCCTGCTTTGGAAACGCATTGGCGGGGCCCGGATTTAGAGGCGAATCACACAATCCACGCGCCACGGATCGCCAGAACGACAAAGGGGATGGCACCTTGCAGGCCATCCCCTTGTAATACATCACGTCAATACACGCTTTATTGCAGTCCTTTGGCCGCCTGCAGCTTGTTGCGCACAATGGACCGGTAGGCCAGTCCCAACAGCAGGAACCAGCCCGGCACCACGTACAACGCCTGCCGCGTGTCGTCCTCCAGCGCCAGCAACACCAGAATGAAGGCAAAGAACGCCAGACACACCCAGACCATCACTTTGCCGCCCGGCATCTTGTAACGCGATGCCTGATGCAAGTGCGCGCGCTGCTTGCGGTAGGCCAGGTAGGACAACAGAATCATCGACCAGACAAACATGAACAGGGTCGCAGACACCGTGGTAATCAGGGTGAAGGCGTGCATCAGGTTGGGGATCAGGTAAATCACCAGCGCCCCGGCCAGCAGGCAAATGCACGAGAAGATCAGCCCGTTGGAAGGCACGGCGCGCTGCGACAGGTGCTTGAATGTCTGCGGCGCATCCCCTTCCAGCGCCAGGCCGTAGAGCATGCGACTGGTAGAGAAAACGCCGCTGTTGGCCGATGAAGCGGCCGAGGTCAGCACCACGAAGTTGATGATGCCTGCCGCCGCCGGAAGCCCCGCCAGCATGAACAACTCAACAAAAGGGCTTTTGTCCGCGACCACGTCGCGCCATGGCGTGACGGCCAGAATCGCCATCAGCGCGAACACGTAGAACATGATGATGCGCAGCGGAATCGAGTTGATCGCGCGGGGCAAATTACGCTCCGGGTCTTTGGTCTCGGCGGCGGTGGTGCCAGCCAGCTCGATCCCGACAAAGGCAAATACAGCGATCTGGAACCCGGCAAAAAAGCCCATCAGCCCATGGGGGAACATCCCGCCGTCATTCCACAGGTTGCTCAGCGTTGCAGCGTGCCCCGCGGGGGACTGATAGGCCGTGACCACCATGTACAACCCGGTGCAAACCAACGCACAAATGGCGACGATCTTGATCATGGCAAACCAGAACTCCAGCTCACCGAACATCTTCACGGTGATCAGGTTCAGCGACAGCAACAGCGCCACGCACCCGACCGCCGGCATCCATAAGGGGACGTCCGGAAACCAGAACTGCGTGTACCCGGAAATCGCGATCACATCCGCAATCCCGGTGACGATCCAGCAAAACCAGTAGGTCCAGCCCATGAAGTAACCGGCCATCGGCCCCAGCAAGTCGGCCGAGAAATCAATGAACGACTTGTACTTGAGGTTGGATAACAGCAACTCACCCATGGCGCGCATGACAAAAAACAGCATGAAGCCAATGATCATGTACACAAAAATGATCGAGGGGCCCGCCAGGCTGATGGTCTTGCCCGAGCCCATGAACAGGCCGGTGCCGATGGCGCCGCCAATGGCAATCAGTTGAATGTGACGGTTGGACAAACTGCGCTGGAGTTCGTGAGGTTCACCGACAGGCGGCTGATCAAACGCTGAATCCTTCAATGTTCTTTTACCTTGCAAGTGGATTTTTCTTATCGGTGGAGTTGACTTAACCCCCTTATAAATCGAGGGGTACTTTAAAGGCGACGCGCACGCAAAACACTGAGCTGCATCAGTGCTTGCCGGACTGTCCTACAGACAGGAAGGATCATGAAAAAGCGGCCTTATTGGCCGCTCTCAGCTTGCAAGGGCATGCGCAGCTCAACCCGCAACCCGTCGGGCTGACTGTCAAAGCTCAACCCACCGGCGCAGCGCTCGACAATGGCCTGCACAATGGCCAGCCCCAACCCGCAGCCGTTGCTGTTGTCGTTGCGCCAAAAACGCTGGGTCATGTGCTGCAAGGTGTCAGGCGCGATGCCGGGGCCGTGATCGCGGACGACAAAATACACATCTGCGGCCACGACGCGAAGTGTCAATTCGACGCGGGTATCGGCCGATGTATGGCGCAAGGCGTTTTCCAGCAAGTTGCGCAAGGCCGCAATGGCCAGTACGGACGGGACTTTCAGCGGGGTGTCGGGCAGATTCGCCGGCACATTCAGCACAATGCGATCCGCCGCCCCGCTGGCGGCATCATGAATGGCCAGGCGCGCCACCTGCTCGGGCGAGCACTGCACACCATCGTCAAACGACAAACTGCCTTCGACTCGGGCCAGCAGCAACAATTGCTCAAGCGTGCGGTGCAAGCGGTCGGCACCGGCTTCAGCGTGAGCCAGCGATTGCTCGCGGGCCGCGCCCTCCGTCATGCGCGCCACTTGCAGGTGAGTCTTGATGGCCGTCAGCGGGCTGCGCAGCTCGTGGGCAGCATCGCCGGTCAAGCGCCGCTCGCGCTCAATGGCCTTGGCGATACGGGCCAGTAACTGGTTCTGTGAATCGAGCAACGGTTGCAATTCGCTGGGCAGCGGGCTGATCTGCAAAGGCTGCAACGAATCGGCATCGCGGCGCATCAGGGCGTCGCGCATGCGTTTGAGCGGCGCCAAACCCTGCCCGATGCCCAGCCAGAGCAACAATAAACAACCCACCAGCGCCATGCCCACCGGCACCGAAGCCGCCAGCAGCACCGACAGGTTCAACGCTTCCCGCTCCACCTGACGGTCGGCCGTGGTGATGCGCAGGTCGCCACGGTCCAGGGTGAAGGTGCGCCAGGCGGCACCGTCAATGATCTGATCGCGAAAGCCGGTGGATTCAGACTGCATGGGCTGATCCGGGTTGTTATGGCTGCGTGCCAGAATTTCGCCCCGCAGCGAACTGACCTGGCAGGCCATCCCACCGGGGATGGTCAGTTGTTCCGCGCTGAAATGGGTGCCCTCGCCTTTTACCGGCAATTGCGGCAATTGCTCCAACAGCCCGGCGACCATCCGCGCAGAGGCCACCAGCCGCTGGTCGAGGGAAAACATCATCTGCTGGCGCAGGTCACTGAGCATCCAGGCCGCCGCCAGCATCCAGATCACAATGAACGCCGAACCGATGGTCAGGCTCAACCGCAGACGCAGGCTCATCATGCCTCGGGCTCGTTGCCATCCGCCGGGCCCAGGCGATAGCCCAGGCCGCGCACGGTTTCAACGATGCCATTGCCCAGTTTGCGGCGCAGGTGGTGGATATGAACGTTCAAGGCGTTGCTCTCCAGTTCGTCACTGAAACCGTAAATGCTGTCCTTGAGCTGCTCGGTCGACAGCACCCGGCCCCGGTTATGCAGCAGGGCCTGCAACAAGGCCTGCTCGCGGCGGGACAGGTCCACGGGCTTGCCCCCCAACAATGTGGCGCGGCTGCTGGGGTCGTAAGTCAGGCGCCCGTGCTCGATAAGGTTGACGCTGCGGCCCGCCACTCGGCGCAACAGCGTGTGCAGGCGCGCTGCCAGCTCGCGCAGGTCAAACGGCTTGAGCAGGTAGTCATCGGCGCCCGCTTGCAGGCCGTCCACGCGGTCGGTCACTGCATCCCGCGCAGTCAAAACCAGTACCGGCAGATCAAAGCCCTGCTGGCGCAGTTGCTGCAACAGCTTGAGCCCGTCTTCATCCGGTAACCCGAGGTCCAGCACCATGGCATCGAACGTGGCGGCCTTGAGCATCGCGCGCGCTTTACCAGCGGTGTTGACGTGCTCCACCGTCATGCCCTGGGCCGTCAGCCCGGCCACAATTCCGCTGGCAATCAGTTCATCGTCTTCGCAAACCAATACGTGCATGCAGATACCCGCGTAAAGAGGCCGATTTAAGGGCGCTGGGATTAAGGGCCGATTATGCCGTTTTTAACACTCGGTTAATCAAGTGCCGCCAAGGTAGCGTCAATTCGAATATCCAGGGTCTGGCGCATGTCTCGTTTGATGGTGTTTTTTTTCCTGCTGCTGACGGGCTTGAGTCAGGCGTACGCCAGTGACAACCCGTTTGAACAAAAAGCCGATTTCCTGCCGGCCAACAAAGCCTTCGTGTTCACTTCCGAGCTGTTGCCTTCAGGCGAAACCCGGCTGCACTGGCAAATCACCGATCAGTACTACTTGTACAAAAAACGCTTCAAATTCGACGGGCTGGATGCCGCGCAGACGCCCGTGCTTCCTCAAGGGCAAGAACACAGCGACGAGTTTTTCGGCGCCACCCAGGTGTACCGCAACAGCCTAGAACTGCTAATCCCGGCAGGGGCCAGCGGTCAGGTCAAAGTCAGTTGGCAAGGCTGCGCCGATGCCGGGCTGTGCTACCCGCCACAAAGCCAGACCGTGGACCTGGGCGGCACACAGCCCGCTGCCGAGCAGGGGCAAGCTCAAGACCAATCACTGGCGTCCAGCTTGCAGCAGGGTTCTTTGGGCTGGAGCTTATTGCTGTTTTTCGGGCTCGGCCTGCTGCTGGCGTTCACCCCGTGTTCCTTGCCCATGCTGCCGATTCTCGCCGGTCTGGTGGTCGGCAGCGGCGCCAGCCCCGGCCGCGGCTTTGCGGTTGCCGGCAGTTATGTGCTCAGCATGGCGCTGGTGTATGCCAGCCTCGGCGTGCTGGCCGCGCTCTTGGGGGCCAATTTGCAGGCGCTGTTGCAACAACCCTGGCTGCTGGGCAGTTTTGCCGCGCTGTTTGTCCTGCTCGCTTTACCGATGTTCGGCTTTTTCGAACTGCAATTGCCTGGCGCCTTGCGTGACCGGCTGGAAAGCGCCGGACGCGGACGCAAAGGCGGCAGCCTGATCGGGGCCGGGGTCCTGGGTGCCCTTTCCGGCTTGCTGGTCGGGCCGTGCATGACCGCTCCGCTGGCGGGCGCGCTGCTCTACATCGCGCAAAGCGGCAATGCCGTGCAAGGTGGCCTGGTGCTGTTCACCCTGGGCGTCGGTATTGGCATGCCGCTGTTGCTGCTGGTCACGGTCGGCAGTCGTTTCCTGCCCAAGCCGGGGGCCTGGATGAACCTGATGAAGGGGCTGTTTGGCTTCCTGTTCCTGGGGACCGCGCTGCTGCTGGTGCGGCCGGTGCTGGACGAATCGCTGTGGCTGGCCTTGTGGGGCGTGCTGTTGCTGATTGTGGCTGGCAGCCTGTGGCAACAGGCGCAACAGTTTCTGCGCGTCAAAGCGCTGTTTGCCCCCCTGGGCCTGCTGGCCGGTCTGTGGGGCAGCCTGATGCTGATCGGCGCCGCGGGCGGCAGCACCGACCCATGGCAACCCTTGCAGGTGTACACCGCGAAAACCGTGGCCGGCAGCCCTTCGCAAACGGCCCACGACGCGTTCATAACGGTTAACACCCCGGCCGATCTTGAGCGCGAACTGGCAGCCGCCAAGGCGCAAGGCCAATGGGTGATGCTCGACTACTACGCTGACTGGTGCGTGTCCTGCAAAGTGATGGAGAAAAAAGTCTTCGGCCAGCCGCACGTCATGCAAGCCCTCAACGGTGTACGTTTGTTGCGCCTGGACGTGACCGACGATACTGTCGCCAGCCGCGACCTGCTCAGCCGCTATCAAGTACCCGGTCCACCCACGTTTATCTGGATCGGGCCGAACGGGATTGAGCGTCGCGCACAGCGCATCACTGGCGAAGTGAATGCCGAAACCTTTTTGAATAACTGGCAAGCCACCCGGGAACTCCTCTAAATGCTGACCCTGACCATCGGTTCGTTTGCGCTGGCAATCAACCACCTGCTGCTGATCCTGGCCCTCGCTCTGGCGACGCTGGTGGGGTGGCGGGTGGCCAAACGCGGTGGCGAAAACCCGGAGTCAGTCCTGTTCAGCCTGTTCCTGTTGGGTTTACTGGCGGCGCGTATCGGTTTTGTCATCGCTTACTGGCGTTACTTCCATCAAGACCCGTTGCAAATGCTCGACCTGCGCGACGGCGGCTTTGTAGTGTGGGCGGGGCTTTTGGCTGTGGTGGTGGGCGCCGTGATCTGGGGCTGGCGCCGCGCCGGACTGCGACGCCCGCTTGGCTGGGGGCTGTGCAGCGGCCTGGCGTTCTGGCTGCTGGCGAGCTTGTCTTCCAACCTGTACGAAAAAGGCACGCAGTTGCCCGACATGGTGCTGCGCAATGCCAACGGCGAATCGGTGCAACTGGGCAGCTACAAAGGCGGCCCGCTGGTGATCAATCTGTGGGCCACCTGGTGCCCGCCTTGCCGACGCGAAATGCCCGTTTTGCAGAACGCCCAGCATCAGCACGAGAACGTGACCTTTCTGTTCGTCAATCAGGGCGAGAGCATGCAGAGTGTCAGCACCTTCCTTGAAACCCAAGGCTTGAACCTCAGCAACGTGCTGTTCGACAGCGGCGGCCAGTTGGGGCAGAAAGTCGGCTCCATGGCCCTGCCCACCACCCTGTTCTACAACGCGGACGGCCGTCTGCTGGCCAGCCATCTGGGTGAGTTGTCCGAAGCCAGCCTGGCACGAGCCCTCGAACGTTTTGACCCGAACATTTCACCGTCAGCCCGCCAGGGCGACCCTGCAAGGAATACCCAATGCGTAACCGCACACTGTTAAACCTGAGCATGAGCACCCTGCTGGGCGCAGCCCTGCTGCAATCCCCGTTGTTGCACGCCGAAGAACTGCCACCGGCGATCAAGAAAATCGAAGCCAAGGGCGCGAAAATCATCGGCAGCTTTGATGCCCCGAGCGGCCTGCGCGGGTATGCCGCGCAGTATGAAAACCGTGGCATGGCGCTGTACCTGACGAAGGACGGCAACGTGTTGGTGGGCAATTTGTATGACGCCAACGGCAATGACCTGAGCCTGGCGCCGCTGCAAAAGATGGTCTACGAGCCGATGGCCAAGCAAGTCTGGGCCAACATGGAAAAGACCCACTGGATTGCCGACGGCAAAAAAGATGCCCCGCGCATTGTGTACTTGTTCAGTGACCCCAACTGCCCGTACTGCAACATGTTCTGGGAACAGGCCCGCCCCTGGGTGGACGCAGGCAAGGTGCAGTTACGCCACATCATGGTTGGCATCATCCGTGAAGACAGCCCCGGCAAGTCCGCCGCACTGCTGGCGGCGAAAAACCCGCAGCAAGCCCTGCACGACCACGAAAAGGCCGGCAAGGCCAGCACCCTCAAGGCACTGGGCAGCATCCCGGCTGACGTGCAGGCCAAGCTCGACGCCAACATGCAGTTGATGTCCGAACTGGACGTCGCCGCCACCCCGGCGATTTTCTACCTCGACGAACACGGCAACCTGCAACAACAGCAAGGTGCGCCGTCGCCGGAAAAACTGGTGAAAATCCTCGGCCCGAAATAACGCCTGCGTCAGGCCCGTGCCGGTATCACGCACGGGCCTGAACGGGGGATTACAGCCCCTCCAGTTCCGCCATCAAGTCACTGAGACGGTCGACCTTCTCTTCGTTGATCTCGCTGTTGTCCAGCCCCTGAATGTATTGCGCCAGCGCTTGTACGCAACTGCACTCAAACATTGCCCGCAGCGGTACGTTACGTTGCAACACCTTCTGCACCCGCGAGGCGATTTGCGTGGCCAGTAACGAATGCCCGCCCAACGCGAAGAAATTGTCAGTGACCCCCACCCGGTCCACCTGCAACACCTCGGCCCAAATATCGGCCAGGGTCTGCTCCAGCTCCGTACGCGGCGCCAGGTAATCTTCGCGCGGCTGCTGGCCGATCTCGAGTGCCGGCAACGCCTTGCGGTCCAGCTTGCCGTTGGCATTGAGCGGCAGCCGCTCCAGCCACGTCCAGTGCAGCGGCACCATGTACTCCGGCAGTTCGGCCCGCAGACGCTGCTGGATGCGCTGCAGCGCCTCGCCCTGGTTCAGCGCCGACGGTGCGGCCACCAAATACCCCACCAGGTACTTGCCATTGGCGCCCTCCTGCACGCCAACCGCCGCATCGCGCAACTGCGGCTGTTCATGCAGACGCGCTTCGATTTCCCCCAGCTCGATGCGGTAACCGCGAATTTTCACCTGATGGTCGATGCGCCCCACGTATTCCAGCACCCCGTCCAGACGACGTCGGGCCAGGTCGCCGGTGCGGTATAAACGCTCACCCGGCGCGCCGTACGGGTTCGGCACAAAGGCGATGGCGGTGCGCAGCGGATCACTCACGTAGCCGCGCCCCACCCCGGTGCCCGCCACACACAACTCGCCAACGGCACCCAGCGGCACCAGTTGCAGGGCGCTGTCCAGCACGAACAACCGGTTGTTGTCGGTCGGGGTGCCGATCGGCAGATAGCTGCCTTGGGTCGACGCCTGATCGACACGGAAAAACGCCACGTCGTCCGAACATTCCGCCGGCCCATAGGCGTTGACCAGCCCGATCCCCGGGTACCGCGCCAGCCATTGCTGGGCCAGTTCCGGCGGCATCGCCTCACCTGTCGGCAACATCCAGCGCAAGCCGTCGAGGGGCACAGGCGCCTGCGCCAGCATCCCTTGAATCAGCGACGGCACGCTTTCCAGCACGCTGATGCGCTGCGCAGTGACCTGCGCCAACAACGCCTGCGGGTCATGGGCAAGGGTGTTCGGCACGATCGCCACCCGCGCCCCGAACAACGGGGCCGCCAGGAACTGCCAGACCGAGATGTCAAAGCTTTGCGAGGCCGTCTGGGCAATCACGTCCCGCTCGGTCAGTTGCAGGTACGGCACTTTGCTCAACTGGTTGTTGAGCATGCCGCGCTGTTCCACCATCACGCCTTTGGGCAAACCGGTTGAGCCCGAGGTGTAGATCACGTACGCGAGCTGGTCGGGCTGGCTGTAGACCTGCGGGTTATGCCCGGCGAGCGCTGCGGCCTGTACCTCTTCCCAGACCAGCAGGCGCGGACGGATCGGGCACCCGGCGTCGTCGAGCAACCCTTGGGCCTGTTCCCGGCACGCTTCGGTGCACACCAGTAACAGCGCGCGGCTGAGGTCGAGAAGTCGGCTCAGGCGCGCGCCCGGCAGCCCCGGGTCCAGCGGCAAATAACCGGCCCCGGCCTTGAAGCTGCCAATCATCATGCCCAGCAACGGCAAACCGCGCTCCGCCAGCAACGCCACAGGTTGGTCCGGGCGCACACCGGCGTTGATCAGGGCATGCCCCAGGCGGTTGCTGACCGTATTGAGCTCGCGGTAGCACCATTGCTGATCGAGGCAGTTGGCCACAATCCGTTCCGGGTGCGCCGCCACCTGCGCTTCGAACAACTGGACATAACTGTGCTCCAGCGGGTAGTCGCGCTGGCTCTGGTTGCAGCCGTCGATCAAGAAGTCACGCTCACGGTCGCCCAGCAAAGGCAACTGCGCCATGTCACCCTCCAGCCCGTCCATCAACGCCAGCAGCAGGCGCTTGAATTCCGACAACAGCCGTTCGACGCTGCTGCGCTCGAAGTAACGCTGGTCATAAGACAGGTGCAGGCCCAGGTCATCACCGGGGTAGCACACAGCCGTCAGCGGGAAGTTGGTATGGGTACGGCCCGAGTCCGAGGTGGCTTTCAGGTGCTGGGCCCGGTCCATGACTGACATGTCCACGGGCGCGTTCTCGAACACGAACAAGCTGTCGAACAGCGGTTGGCCTTTTGGCAACTCACTGCGCTCCTGAATCGTCACCAGCGGCAGGTATTCGTACTCGCGCAGCTCCATGTTGTGCGCCAGCAGTTGACTCAACCATTGACGCACGCCCAGCGCCTGACCGTCCTCCGGCATCTGTACCCGCAGGGCCACGCTGTTGATGAACAACCCGACCGTGTGTTGCATCTGCGGCAGCTCCACCGGACGACCGGCCACGGTCACGCCGAACAACACGTCACGCTCGCCGCTGAATCGGCGCAGCACCAACGCCCACGCTGCCTGAGCAAAGGTGTTGATGGTCAACTGATGCTGTTGCGCCAGTTCCCGCAGCCGCACACCATCCTGCACCTCAAGGCGGGTGTAGCAATCGCCCACCAGCATGCCGCCGCTGTCGCCCGCATGCTCGCGCAGGAACGGACGGTCGCTCGGGATGTAGGTGGTGTGTTCAAAGCCTTGCAGGTTGCGTTGCCACCACTGGTTGGCCTGGTGCAGGTTTTGCTGTTGCAACCAGCCGATGTAGTCACGGTAGCGCGGCGCCAGCGCCAACTGCGGCGCACGGCCCTCACCCAGCGCGCTGTAGATTTCAAAGAAATCACTCATCAGCAGTGAGCGGCACCACGCATCGATCAGGATGTGGTGGTTGCTCATCATGAACCAGTAGCGCGCCTCCCCGACCCGGATCAGCCGCAGGTGGAACGGCGCCTGGTTGAGCAAGTCGAAACCGGCTTCACGTTCCTGCTTGAGCAACGCTTGCAGCCGCGCTTCGTGGCCTTCCTGCGGCGCATCGCTCCAGTCCTGATAGTCCACGGCGGTGGCGCCGGGGCGATGAATGATTTGCAGCATGTGCTCACCGGCGTTCCAGCAGAACGAGGCACGCAACGCTTCATGCCGTGCGACCACGGCTTGCCAGGCCTGAGCAAATCGTTGCGGGTCCAGCGCGCTGTTGATGCGGTAGCGGTCCTGCATGTAATACAACCCGGTGCCCGGCTCCAGCAAGGTGTGCAGCAGCATGCCTTCCTGCATGGGGGTCAGCGGGTACACGTCTTCGATGCACTCGGCGGGCACCGGTAGCGCGTCCAGCTGCGCCTGAGTGAGCGCGGCCAGCGGGAAGTCCGACGGCGTCAGGCCCCCGGCACCGTCGCTCACGCAATGCGCAATCAGCGCCTCAAGCTCGCTCAGGTAGTCCTGCGCCAGCGACTGCACGGTGGTCGTTTCATAGCGGTCAGCGCTGAAGGTCCAGCGCAGCAGCAACTCGCCGCCGTAGACCTGACTGTCGATGCTCAACTCGTTGGGCAACGGCGCCTGCGGGTCATGGGCCGCCCCGACCGGTTCATCCAGCGGCCGGAATAACGCATCGCTGGCAAAACTCTGGTCGAACTGACCCAGGTAATTGAACGTGACCGCCGCTTCGGGCAATGCGGCCAGTGCCTGGCGGGTTGCGTTGTCGGTGAGGTAACGCAGCACGCCATAGCCCAGGCCCTTGTGCGGGATGCTGCGCAGGTGTTCCTTGATGGCCTTGATCGAAGCGCCCTGATCGTCGCTCAGCGGCGGGGTCAGGCGCACCGGATAGGCACTGGTGAACCACCCCACGCTGCGGCTCAGGTCGATGCCGTCGAACAGCGTTTCCCGGCCGTGGCCTTCCAGTTGCACCAACGCCGAGGGTTGCCCCGTCCAGCGGCACATGACCCGTGCCAACGCAGTCAGCAACAGGTCATTGACCTGTGTGCGGTACGCACTCGGCGCCTGTTGCAGTAATTGACGGGTACGCTCGGCATCCAGACGCACGCTGACCGTCTGCGCGTGCAGGTTTTGCCGGCTGCCCTGCGGCCGGTCGCAAGGCAACACGACCGGTGGCCCGTTGAGTTGCGCTTGCCACTGGCTCAGCTCTTCGCGCAAGGCGTCGCTGCCGGCATAGGCCTGCAAACGTTCGGCCCAGTCACGCAGGGCGCTGGTTTTGGCGGGCAGGTTCAGCGGCGCCTGCGCCGCCCGTTGGCGATAAGCGGTTTGCAGATCGTCCAGCAGCACCCGCCAGGACACACCGTCAACGACCAGATGGTGAATCACCAACAGCAGGCGTTGCTCATCCTGCGGCCCGTCGACCAACAGCGCCCGCAGCAACGGCCCGCGGTCCAGGTTGAGGCTGCGCGGGGCCTCGTCAAACAGAGCCTCGCAGGCGTGCCAGTCATTCACCTGGGCCTGCCACAGCAGCGCCTGATCGGCATCGCTCCGGTATTGGGCACGCCATTGCCCGGCGTGGCACTCAAAACCAAGGCGCAAGGCATCGTGATGCGCCCGCAATGCCACCAGCGTCTGTTCCAGCAGCTCGGGTTCAAGGCGCCGGGTCGGCTGCAACAGCACCGACTGGTTCCAATGCTCGCGGTGCGGCATGTCGGTGTCGAAGAACCAGTGCTGGATCGGGGTCAACGCCGATTCGCCCGTAAGTGGCCCTTGTTCGGCCGTGGTCTGCTCGGTGCGCGTGGCCACGCTCGCCAACGCTTGCACGGTTTGATGCCGGAACAAATCCCGCGGGCTGAAATGGATGCCCAGTTGCCGGGCGCGGCTGACCACCTGAATCGACAGGATCGAGTCGCCGCCCAACTCAAAGAAGTTGTCGTTGAGCCCAACCTGCGTCAGGTTCAGCACGTCACACCAGACCTGCGCCAGGTGCTGTTCCAGCAGGTTGCTGGGGGCCACGTATTGCTGACGGTTCAGCTCGGGGTCCGGGCTGGGCAAAGCACGCCGATCCAGCTTGCCGTTGGCCGTCAGCGGCATGCTGGCCAACAGCATCAGGTGGGTCGGCACCATGTAATCGGGCAACTGCACCTTGAGCCGGGCCTTCAGCGCTTCACGCAAGGCCGCTTGCCGGGTCTCGTCCTGCTGCGCCGGGTCGCACACCAGGTACGCCGCCAGTTGTTTACCGCCGGGCAGGTCCAGCGCCAGCACTACGGCTTCGCGCACAGCCGGGTGTTCCAGCAGGCGACTTTCGATTTCCCCCAGCTCGATGCGAAAGCCTCGGATTTTGACCTGATGGTCGACCCGGCCCACGTATTCGACCTGCCCGTCAGCGCGTTGGCGCACCCGATCGCCGGTTCGGTAGAGCCGTCCGCCCACGTCAGAAAACGGGTCAGCCACAAAGCGTTCGGCGGTCATGCCCGGGCGTTGGTGATAGCCCTGCGCCAGACCGGCGCCGCCCACGTACAGTTCGCCCGTGGTGCCCTGCGGCACCTGTGCCAGCCCGGCATCGAGAATGTACGCCACGCGGGCACCGATCACGCGGCCGATGGCCACGCTGCCCGCGCCCTCCTCCAGTTGCTCGGGCGCCAAGCTAGCCAGCGGCATGACCACGGTCTCTGTCGGGCCATAGGCGTTGAAAAACTGTTGCGGCCGGAACGCGGCCCGAATCCGTTGCACATGCTCACCGGTCAGGGCTTCGCCGCCCGTGATGCACAGGCGCACCGGCAGGGTCTGCTGTTGCGTGGCCAGCCACTGCGCCAGTTGGCTGCCGTAGCTTGGGGTGAACCCCAGAATGTTGACCTGCTGTTCGCTAATCAGCTGGCAGATCTCTTGCGCGTCCCATTGCCCCTGAGCGCGCAACACCACCCGTGCGCCGCACAGCAACGGCACCAGCAACCGCTCGGTCGCCGCATCGAAGTTGATGGAGTAAAAATGCAGTTCACAGTCGTCCGGGCGCATGCCGAAGCTATCGATCACCGCACGGCAATGCATGGCGATTTCGCCGTGGGCCACCACCACCCCTTTGGGCTGTCCGGTGGAACCCGAGGTGTAAATGAGGTAGGCCTGATGCTGCGCCAGGCTGATAAACGGCAACTCCGCAGTCGGGTAGGCGGCCAGTTGCGCGCCGTCTTGCTCGGCACACCAGCGCGCCACGCCTTGCGGCAATGGCCCCAGGGCCTCAAACAAAGCGCGGTGGCTGAGCAGCAAGCCGATGCCGCTGTCTTCAATCATGTAATGCAAGCGTTCGAGCGGGTATTCCGGGTCCAGCGGCACGTAAGCGCCCCCGGCCTTGAGAATGGCCAGCAGGCCGACCACCATCTCCAGCGAGCGCTCCAGCGCCAGCCCCACCCGCACCTGCGGGCCCACGCCGCGTTCACGCAGCATCCACGCCAGACGGTTGGCGCGGCTGTCCAGCTCGCCGTAACTCAGGTGTTGCCCGGCAAAGGTCAAGGCAATGGCCTCGGGCCGCGCCAGCGCCTGTTCGGCAAACAGCGTGTGAATACACAGGTCCGGGGCGTAATCGCCTGCCGGGGCGGCCATGGCCTCAACCTGTTGCTGTCGTTCGTCGGCGTGCATCAGCGGCAAGTCGCTCAGGCGTTGTTGCGGATCACCCAGCAACCCCTCCAACAGCGTGCGCCAATGCGCGGCCATGCGAGCGATGCGCGGTTCATCAAACAGGTCCGTGCTGTACGTCAGGCAGCACCCCAGCCGATGGTCGAGGTCGGTGACTTCCAGATTCAGGTCAAACTTGGTGGCCCGCGCGTCGTTGGCCAGGTACTCGACGGTCATGCCCGCCAGCTCCCAGCGCTGCTGGAATTCCCAGCGCTGGACGTTGCACATCACTTGAAACAGCGGGTTGTAGGCCGCACTGCGAGGCGGTTGCAGCGCTTCGACCACGTGATCGAACGGCAAGTCCTGATGGGACTGCCCTTCAATCACCGTATGGCGCACCTGTTCGAGCAACGCGCCGACACTCATGTGCGCGTCGAGCTGGCAGCGCAGCACCTGGGTGTTGAGGAAGGCGCCGATCAGCCCTTCACTTTCGGGCCGAATGCGGTTGGCCACCGGGGCGCCGATGCGCACGTCGGTCTGGCCGCTGTAGCGATAGAGCAACACGGCCAGGGTGGCGGTCATGGTCATGAACAGCGTCAGGCCGTGCTCGGCATTGAAACGGCGCACGCGGGCCGCCAGCTCATCACTCAGGTCAAAGCGAAACAACTCACCCTGATGGCTCTGCACCGGGGGCCGCGGGCGATCACTCGGCAACTCCAGCAGCGGGTGCTCATGCCCTAATTGGGCGGTCCAGTAATCGAGCTGGCGCTGACGCTCGCCCGATTCCAGCCACTGGCGCTGCCACACGCTGTAATCCAGGTACTGCACGGCCAACGGCGCCAGCGGCGATAACCGGTCATCGAGAAAGGCTTCATAGAGCTGACCCAGCTCGCGGGCGAAAATATCCATCGCCCAGCCTTCGGTGACGATGTGGTGCAAGGTCAGCACGAAGTAGTGCTCGCGCTCCCCGGCCTTGACCATGCACGCCCGCAATAACGGGCCGGTTTCAAGATCGAACGGGCGATGCGCTTCGGTGTCGGCCAGCGCCTGCAAACGCTGCTCGCGGGTGGCTGGGTCCAGGGCGCTGAGGTCGAGCCAGGCCATGTGCAGGCCGGTTTCACGGTGAACCTTCTGACAAGCCACCCCGTCCACGCTCGGGAACGTGGTGCGCAGGGTTTCATGACGCATGATCAGCGCCTGCAAGGCCGCCTCGAAACGGTCCACATCCAGCACACCGTTGAGCCGCGCCATCCCGCCGACGTTGTAAGCCGGGCTGTCGGGCTCCATCTGCCAGAGGAACCACATGCGCTGCTGGGAGTACGACAAGGGTACGGGCTGGCTGCGATCGACCGTTTCAATCGGCAAGTGCGTGTTGTGCGTGCCGGTGGCCTGAATCAGCGCCACGGCGTCCACGAACGCCCCCAGTTCACTGGCTTCAAACAGTGTGCGCAACGCCAATTCGACGTCACAGGCCTGCCGGACCCGCGACACGATCTGCGTGGCCAGCAGCGAGTGCCCGCCCAGGGCAAAGAAATCATCGCGCAGCCCGATGCGCGCCTGCCCCAGCACTTCGCGCCAGATGGCGGCAATTTGCTGTTGCAGCGCGGTGACGGGCTCGACGTGTTCACGCACGCACCAGTGCGGTGACGGCAAGGCGCGCGGGTCCAGCTTGCCGCTGGGGCTCAAGGGCATGGCCGCCAGTTGCATGAGCTGCGCGGGCACCATGTACTCCGGCAGTTCCCGTGCCAATGCGGCACTCAGTGACTGGCTGTCGAGCGCGTGGTTTTCAACGATGGTGTAGTAACCGATCAACTGCGGCCCGGCGGCCGTGTCGCGAATCACCACGGCGGCGTGTGCCACGCCCGGCTGCGCCAGCAAGCGTGCTTCGATCTCCTGCGGTTCTACCCGGAACCCGCGCAACTTGACCTGCTGATCGAGCCGACCGAGGTATTCCAGCGCCCCCTCAGCGCCCCAGCGCACCCGATCGCCGGTGCGGTACAGGCGTGAGCCGGGCTCGCCCAGCGGGTCGGCGATGAACCGTTCGGCGGTCAGCCCCGGACGCTGCTGGTAACCCCGCGCCAGACCGATGCCGCCGATGCACAGCTCACCCGGCACCCCGGCGGGCAGCGGGTTGAGTTCGCTGTCGAGCACGCGGCACAGCACGTTGCCCAGCGGCCGACCGATGGGCGAGCGTTCGCCGTCGGCCGGGCTGCACGCCCAATGGGTGACGTTGATCGCGGTTTCAGTCGGCCCGTAACGGTTGTGCAATTGCACGTTCGGCAACTGCGCCTGCACCCGGTCACGCAATGCAGCGGGCAACGCTTCGCCGCCGGAAAACAGGCGACGCAGGCTGTGGCAGTGCACGGCTTGCGGCTCGTCGACAAACACACGCAGCAGTGGCGGCACAAAGTGCAGCGTGGTCACGCCAAATTGCTGCACCAATTGCGCAATGCGCTGCGGGTCGCGGTGTTCGCCAGGCCCGGCCAGTACCAGCGGGCAACCGGTCATCAGCGGCCAAAAACATTCCCACACCGACACGTCAAAACTGATCGGCGCTTTTTGCAGCAGCACGTCATCGGCCTGCAGTCCGTAGGTGGCCTGCATCCAGTGCAGACGCTCACTCAGCGCGGCATGGGTATTGCCCACGCCTTTGGGCAAGCCGGTGGAGCCGGAGGTGTAAATCACATACGCCAGGTTATCGCCGTGCAGGTGCAGGCCCGGCGCATGGCTGGGCCAGGTGTCGAGCTTGAGCAGGTCCATCGCAATCACGCTCACGCCTTGCACCGCCGGCAAGGCTTGCAGTAGCGGGCTCTGGGTCAGCAGCAACGCCGCGCCGCAGTCCTCCAGCATGTAGGCCAGACGCTCTGCAGGGTAATCCGGGTCCAGCGGCACATAGGCGCCGCCCGCCTTGATGATTGCCAACAGGCCGATTAACAGTTGCGGGGATCGCTCGGCCGCAATCGCCACCGGCACGTCCGGCCCCACCCCTTTGTCACGCAGGTAATGGGCCAAGCGGTTGGCCTGGGCATGCAGCCCGGCAAAGTCGAGGCTGCCGCCGTCCCACTGTAATGCCACGGCGTCGGGCGTGTGCTGGGCTTGTTGCTCCAGCAGTTGCGGCAACCACTCAGACGCCGGAGGGCAAGGCGCGGCGCCCCAGGCCTGTTGTTCGGCGGATTGCCCGGGCGTCACGAGGTGCAGGTCGCCCACTGCCTGTTCCGGGGCGTTGCTGACTTGGCGCAGCAGGCTGACGTAATGCTCGGCCAGGCGCGCAATGGTGCTGGCTTCGAACAGTTCGTCGGCGTAATCAAACGACAGTGTCAGCCGGCCCTGGCGATCTTCTTCACTGTGCAATTGCAGATCGAACTTGGCTTCGCGGCTGTGCCAGTCCAGCTCTTCGGCCAGCAACCCCGGCAGCCGGCGCAAGGCCGCCGGATCGCGTTGCTGGTGGTTAAACATGACCTGAAACAACCCCTGTTCGCGGGCCTGCGGCAGTGCCTCGATCAGTTGTTCAAACGGCACGTCCTGATGCGCCTGTGCCTCCAGGGTGACCTGCCGGGTTTGCGCCAACAGTTCAGTGAACGGCAAACGCCCGTCCAGTCCGGCCCGCAGCACCAGGGTGTTGATGAAGAAACCGATCAGGCCGTGGGTTTCCTGGCGCGCACGGTTGGCGCTGGGCACACCAATGCGAATGTCGCGCTGGCCGCTGTAGCGGTAGAGCTGCGTTTGAAACGTCGCCAGCAGCCACATGAAAGACGTGGCGTTGTGCGCATGTGCCGCGGTGCGCACCGCGTCGCTCAAGGCGGCATCCAGCTTGAGGGTGTGACGGGCCGCGCTGGACCGTTTAAGGGCCGAACGCGGGTGATCGGTGGCCAGACGCAACACCGGGTGTTCATCGCCCAATTGCCGGGTCCAGTAATCGAGCTGGCGCCCCGCCTCGCCTTGCGCCAGCCATTGACGCTGCCAACTGCCGTAGTCGGCATAGTGCAGGGCCAAAGGGGCAAGTTGCAGCGACTGCCCCAGGCAAGCCGCCGCGTACAGCCGGGAGAACTCGTCGACCAACAGGTTCAGCGACCAACCGTCGGCAATGATGTGGTGCAGGGTCAGCAGCAGGTGGTGCTCGTGTTCATCGAGCTTGACCAGCATCACCCGATACAACGGCCCCTGCTCCAGGTCGAATAGGGTGCAGGCTTCCTGCTCGCGGATCTGCCGCGCACGGGCCTCCCGCTGATCGGCTGGCAGATCGCTGATGTCGATGAGGTTCAGGTCGAAGCCGGCCGCTTCGTCGACGCGCTGCATCGCCTGCCCGTCCCGTTCGTAAAAGCGCGTGCGCAATGCCTCGTGGCGCTCGATCAACTGCGCAAAACTGCTGCACAGCGCGGCCTGATCCAGCTCACCGCGCAACCGCAACGCGCCGGGGATGGTGTACGCGCGGCTGGTCGGGTCCAGTTGCCACAAGAACCACAGGCGGTGTTGCGCCAAGGATTGCGGCAAGCCCTCTGCACGCGCCAACACACGTATGGCGCCCTGCGCCGGGCCGCCTGCCTGTTGCAACGCGGCAACCTGCGCCGCGAACGCGCCCAGCGTCGGTGCTTCGAACAGCAAGCGCAGGCTCAGCGCCAGATTGAGTTCTGCTTGCAGGTGAGCGATCACCTGCGTGGCCAGAATCGAGTTGCCGCCCAACAGGAAAAAGTGGTCGTCGGCGGCCACTTGCTCGACCTGCAAATGTTCGCACCACACCCACGCGATTAACGCTTCCAGCTCGCTGCCGCGCCCGGCGTCCGCTTCGCCCGCCTGCGCAGGGCCGTGGGAGGGGAACTGCGCATAACCGTCGAGGCTGCCATCGGCCAGACGCTTGCGGCAGGCAGAACGTTGCAATTTGCCGCTGGAGGTTTTGGGCAAGGCGCCGGGGTTGAGCAACACCACCACACTCGGCGCCTGCTGGCAGGCCTCGGCCACGGCCTGGCGAATGGCGTTGATCAGCGCATCGGGCGGCAGGATTTTTTGCACGCTGCGGCTGATCTCGGCCGCAATGCCAATCCCCTCTTCGCCTTTGACATTCACCGCGAATGCCGCCACGCGACCTTTGCGCACCACCTCCACTTCGCGCTCGATGGTTTTTTCGAGGTCTTGCGGGTAGAGGTTTTGCCCGCGCACGATCAGCAAGTCTTTCAGGCGTCCGGTGATAAACAGTTCACCGTCATGCAGAAAGCCCAGATCGCCGGTGCGCAGCCAGGTCTGACCTTCGAATTGAACAAAGGTGGTGGCGCTGGCTTCAGGGTTGCGCCAATAGCCGTGCGCAATGCTCGGGCCGCTGGCCCAGACTTCGCCCACGCAATCGTCTGCCAGTACGCACAGACGGTTGGGCTCCACGATCATGACTGCGTGTTCCGGCTGATGGGTGCCGCAGCTCATGACCGCGCTGCCGTCACCGGCCACGATGCGGTTGTCAGCCAGCGCCAGTTCGTCCAGACGCAACGCAGGAATGCCTTGCCCGCGCTGCCCGCCTGCCACAAACAGCGTGGCCTCGGCCAGGCCATACGAGGCGAAATAGCTGCTGGCACTGAACCCACAGGGCGCGAATTTTTCAGCGAAGCGCTCCAGGGTGTCCTGACGGATCGGCTCGGAACCCGAGTACGCGACGCGCCAACGGCTCAAGTCGAGACCGGCCAGCGCACTGTCGCTGACTCGCTCGCTGCACAGTCGATAGGCGAAATCAGGGCCGCCGCTGATGGTGCCGCCGTACTCGCTGATGGCTTCCAGCCAGCGCAGCGGACGGGTCAAAAAATACGCCGGCGACATGAGCACGCACGGCACGCCGCTGAAGATTGGCTGCAACAGGCCGCCGATCAGGCCCATGTCGTGGTACAGCGGCAACCAGCTGACGATCACATCGTCGGGGTTGAGGTCGATGCCGAAGCCGCGACGGATCAGCACTTCGTTGGCCACCAGGTTGCCGTGGGTCACTTGCACACCTTTGGGCAAGGCCGTGGAGCCTGAGGTGTATTGCAAAAAGGCAATGTCATTGGCCTGCACCGCCACGGGCTGCCACTGTCGGGCCAGGCCGGGCTCAAGCGCATCCACACACAGCAACGGCGGCGCGTCGGCAGCGGTCAGTGCGTCCAGCTGCATCAGCGGCGGGCGCAGGTGGCTGTGGGTCAGCAGGACGCGGGGTTGGGCGTCGGCCAGAATCGACAGCAAACGCTCCTGATGATGACGGCGCGCCGATTCAGGCGGATACGCCGGAACCGCAATCACGCCCGCATACAGGCAACCAAAAAACGCCGCCACGTAGTCCGGCCCGCTGGGGAACAACAATACGGCGCGGTCGCCCGGCCCGGCCGTGGCCTGCAAGGCTGCGGCGATGGTCCGCGCGCGCTGGTCCAGGTCGCCATAGCTCAACACCTGCCCACCCTGCGGATCGTCTGCAAGAAAGCGTAAAGCCAGGCGGTCCGGGGTGCGGGCTGCGCGGTGTTGCAGGGCTTGAGCCAATGTACCGGGGAGTTCGAACGCGTCCATCTTGGGGTTTCCTGTAGAGGGCCGACGGGGTTTCGCGGTGACGGCGAAACGCCAACAGGCTCCAGGCTTGAAAAAAATCGGTCTGCTTGAAGTACGAGAAGCCGGGGCTGCGCTTTACACGTGGGGGCTGGCTATTGGCCAGGCCTGATGGTTGCGCCAGCGCGCCAGATGTTCTTCGGCGTAGCGGCGCAGGCAACGCAGCAAGGGTTGCTCCTGCTCTACCAGAAAGAAGTGATGCCCCTCAAACATGTCGAGGGAAAACCTGCAGCAAGTGTCGGCCTGCCAGTCGAGCAGTTGATCGGCGCGAACGCTGTCCTGCTTGCCGCCAAAGACGTGAATCGGCAGCGCCAGCGGCGTGCGCTGGCCATAGGTGAAACTGCCGCACAGCAAAAAGTCGGCGCGCAGGATGGGCAGCATCAATTGCATGAGTTCGGTATTGGCCAGCACGGCGTCGTCGGTGCCTTTCAACTCGCGCAGTCGGGCAAGCAGTTGCGCATCGGACTTGGCCACGGCGTATTCGCTGACATCGCGCCGGGCCGGGCCCGCCGTGGCCGACGCAAACAATGCCAGTGGCGCTGGCAGGCCGCGCTCACGCAAGGCATGCACCAGCTCGAAGGCCAGCAAGCCGCCGAGGCTGTGGCCGAAAATGGTGAAAGGTCGATCCAGCTCGGGGCTGATTTCGTCCGCCAGTTGATGGGCCAGGCGTTTGATGTCGCATTGCAGCGGTTCGTCCATGCGCATCCCGCGCCCCGGCAGCTCCAGCGCACGCACGTGCAGCCACTCAGGCAATGAACGCCGCCAGCGGTTGTAGGCCATGGCACTGGCGCCCGAGTGGGGCAGGCAAAACAGGCGCATGTTGATCACCTCACTCATCGCCCGACGCCACTGCCTGAGGCCTGATGGAGGTGCGCAAGGTGCACGTGTGGCCCCTCTAAACTCGCTGCGTGTTTACGGTCCTTTCCCATCTCGCCCTCCTGTCCGAGCCACTATTTGGCCAGCCCTGATCCCGGCCCATGTCCATTGAGAACGGTTGGCCGACGCAAATAATTAGTCCCGCGAGAGGGGGTGATTTTGAACGGACGGTGCGTGATGTGAGGCGTTTCTCAAAGTGAGGTAATCGGCTTCATTAATTCTCTTTCTCAATTGACAATCATTATCATTCAACCTAATTTGTTGCGAGCTGTGTAGGACGCGGCTTGTCCAGACGCCCACACTTTTTCAATTGCAACAGGTGATTTCCATGACGGAACAAGTGTCCACAAGCAGGTGCGATTCACCCTTACTTCAGGCCTTTGTTGAAAACCGGCTCATCCTGGTCAAGATTGCAGCACGCATCACCGGGTGTCGGTCCAGGGCTGAAGATGTGGTGCAAGACGCCTTCTTCCGTTTGCACGCTGCGCCGCAGATCACCTCATCGTTCAAGGCGCAATTGAGCTACCTGTTTCAGATCGTGCGTAACCTGGCGATCGATCATTACCGCAAGCAGGCGCTGGAGCAGAAATACTCCGGCCCGGAAGAGGAAGGCTTGAATGTGGTCATCCACGGCGCATCGCCCGAAACCTCGCACATCAACTTTTCAACCCTGGAAAACATTGCCGACGCACTGACCGAACTGCCCAGCCGTACGCGCTATGCCTTCGAGATGTATCGCCTGCACGGGGTTCAGCAAAAGGACATTGCCAAGGAATTGGGGGTGTCACCGACGCTGGTGAATTTCATGATCCGCGACGCCCTGATCCACTGCCGCAAGGTCTCGGGCACCCCACGCGATACCTTCGCGCGCCGCTGAGCGTCAACGCCACTTGCAGGAGCGTGCCCGCCCCTGCAAGCCCCGGCCAGCCGCTAGACCAACTCGCACCCTTCGAAGAAACGCTCGCGGCTTTGCATCATCAGCGCTGCACGCTTGTGCGGGAAGTTGAACTCTTTCTCGCAGTGAAACCCGTGAGACTGCATATAGCCGATCATCTTCGCGTTATCGGCACGCGGCTCAGCCACCACGCGCTGAGTTCGCGGGTCGTCCAGAAACACGTAGTGCGTCAGCGCCGACAGCCAACTGGCGACTTTATGCGGCCCGCGATGCGCCTGCTCCCCCACCAGCATGTGAATGCCCCGGTCGTAATCGTCCACGTCATAAAACGGCGCGATACGGTCTTCTTTCGCCCAGTACACTTCGAAATACGCAAACGGCTGGTCATCGATGCAGCCAATCAAGGTCACGGTGTGCGGGTCAGCGGCCAAGGTCTCGAGGAATTGGCGGTGGCGCTCAAGGGTGCCGCCCTCCTCCCAGAAATCCATGACCCGGGGCGTGTTCTGCCAGCGGTTGAAGCGTTCAAGGTCGGCTTCGATATCCAGGGTGCGCAGGGATATCCAGCTGCCCAGCCGGGCATCAAAACGCCGATACACCTCGCCCACCGGTTTGGGCGCGCGCAGCGGATGACGCTTACCCCCACTGATGACCATGTGCTGCGGGTACGCCGCCACGGGCGCATCGCCGGTCCATGGACGGGGCTGTTGCCAAAACAGGCTGCGCAGGCACTGGTAGTGCCCGGCAACCTCGGTGGCACGCAACAGCCCGCTGCGCAATGCCGCGGGCGGGGGCGGATCGAGATGCCAGGTCAATTGCTGACACGCAGGATCACTGGCAAACAACCAGTAACAAGACGCCCACACGCCTTGCAGCGAAGCGCCGGGTTGGCCGTCTTGCAGGTGCAGTTCAAGGGTGTCGCCACGCTCAAGGCGCAGGTCGATCAGCGGGTGTTGCCCCTCAGTCAGGCTCAGGCGGGTGTCGGTCAGGTCGGCACTCAGATCGCGCCAGCGGGGTTGAAACGGGAAAACAGCAGTCATGGCTTGGGCTCACGATTATCGTCAACAGTCAGGCTGTTTGACGTTAGCCGACCCGCAGAATTTAGGGCAGCACCTCAGCCAGTGGCCGACGCATGGGCACCACGGCCACTTGAAACGGCTCGAAGATCGCCTTGATCTGGCCGTTGTCACGCAGCTGTTGCAGCAGGGCCGCCAACTGCGGGGCGGCAATTGGCGCCTGTGGCCGCAGCAAGGCGTAGTGGTGGTAGATCTGGTCAATGCGCTGGGACACCAGCACCTGGGACTTGATCTTCGGGTTGCGGGCGAGCAGCTCGGTGAGGTTGGAACGGGTAATCAACGCCACATCGACCCGGCCACGCAGCACCATCAGCAGGTTACTTTCGTGGGAGTACGTGAGCGTGGCATTGAAGTGCTGCGCCAGGTAACGGGGTGAAGGGTTAAACCCGGCAAACGCGTAGTGATAGCCGCTAAACAGCGCCAGCCGTTTATTGCTCAAATCGTCGAAGTAATCCTGTTGGCGGTCCGGCTGTTGCCTGGCAACGAACACCTCGGCATCTTCAAGGCCCATGTCCACCGCGCTGTAGGCAATGTCCTGCCAGCCCCAGGCCGGGTTCTCGAACATCACCATATCGACTCGTCCCTGATCGAAATCACGGAAGCGACGGGGAATGGAACTGGGCACCGGAACAAAACGGAAGTCGTTTTGCAGTTGGTTGAGGGCATCGAGCAATTGCGGCAACAAGCCAGTGTCGACGCCGCTTTCGGGGCGCACTGTGTAGGGGGGAAAGTGAGCAGCGCCGACCCTGACTTCCTGCACGGCCCACACGGGCGTCAGCAACGTCATGCCAAAGACCAGCAACATGCTGTGAGCCATCCGTACTGGCAAACACTTCAAACCGTATACCTCTGGTTACGCCTTTGGCTGGAACTTATTGTTCTGTGCACGACCTTACATCGGGCGCGATGGCCATTCAAACCCGCGTAGCCTACCAAGGAAGCCCTTGACTGGCCCACACAAAAAAGAGCCTAGGCGGATCTCACTGCTTTGGCTACGCTCCACTGCTCAACACCGATGCTGTTTAAGGAAGCCGCACATGCCGCACTGGCTGGTAATTGATCTGGAAGCCACCACCGACGACGGCGGCTGGCCTCTGGAGGAAATGGAGGTGATTGAAATCGGTGCCAGCATCGTCACCCGTTCGGGCCGTGAGGTTGACCATTTTCAACGGTTTATACGGCCCGTGCGCCGCCCTTTACTGACGCCCTTCTGCCGCCAGCTGACGCGCATTACCCAGGCCAATATCGACTCCGCCATGCCGATGACGCAGGTCTGGGAGCAGTTTGAACGCTGGCTGGGCCAGCACTTGCCCCACCTTGAAGCCTGGGCCAGCTGGGGCGACTACGACCGCAAGCAACTGCAGCAGGAATGGCAGCAAAAACAGCTCAACAGTGCATTGGCGCACCTGGCGCATCACAACCTTAAACAACAATTCGCACAGGCACGTCACTTGAAGCAGGCCTTGGGGCTCAACAGCGCGCTGCAACTGGCGGGCTTGCAGTTTCACGGCCAGCAGCACCGGGCACTGGAAGACGCGCGAAATACCGCACGTTTACTGCCGCTGATTCTGGCCGATTAGCACCCTTAAAAGGGCGTGACGGGATAAAACGGCTTCTGCATACTGGCCAGCCTTTTTAAGCCCCTACCGAGGAATCGCCATGTTTAAAGTCAACGAATACTTCGACGGCACCGTCAAGTCGATTGCCTTCACGCAAGCCGAAGGCAAGGCCACTATCGGCGTCATGGCCCCGGGCGAATACGAATTCGGCACTGCCGAGCGTGAAATCATGCACGTGGTGTCGGGCGAGCTGAACGTCAAATTGCCGGGCAGCGAGGCCTTCGAAACGTTCAAGACCGGTAGCCAGTTCAACGTACCGGCCAATAGCAAGTTCCAGCTCAAGGTCGTGGTTGAAACCGCCTACCTGTGCGAATACCGCTAACCGGCGGTTGAAGCGCCCCCCTCGCCAGCGATGACCCGGCATCCCGCCGCGGTGATCGCTGGCGAGGGCGGCGAAGGATGTCAACCCACTCCGCTCTCCCGACCTGATCGCTATCCGTTTACCCCTGCACATTGAACTGCAACGCTGCCAACCGCGCATACAGCGGGTTCGTGGCAATGAGCTGCGCGTGGGTGCCGATTGCTATCAACTTGCCCTGATCCATCACCGCAATGCGGTCCGCATTCTGCACGGTGGCCAGGCGATGGGCGATGACCAGCGTGGTCCGGCCTGACATCAGGCTGGGCAAGGCTTGCTGAATCAAGTGTTCGCTCTGGGCATCCAGCGCACTGGTGGCCTCATCGAGCAACAGGATCGGCGCGTCCACCAACAGCGCGCGGGCAATCGCCAGGCGCTGACGCTGGCCGCCGGACAATCCCAGCCCGCCCTCCCCCAAATGGGTGCTGTAACCCTCGGGCATTTGCAAAATGAAGTCATGGGCATGGGCAATGCGCGCCGCCGCTTGCACCTGTTCCAGCGTGGCGTCGGGATTGCCGTAGCGGATGTTGTCCTCCACCGAACCAAAGAACAGCGCCGGGCTTTGCGACACCAACGCGAAGCAGCGGCGCACGTCCTGCGGGTCCAGTTGCGTGATGGGCAGCCCGTCCAGCAGGATCTGACCGTGCTGCGGGTCGTAAAAGCGCAACAGCAAATCGAACAACGTCGACTTGCCCGCCCCCGACGGCCCGACCAGCGCCAGCGTCTCGCCTGCATGGACGGTCAGGGTGAGGTCTTCCAGGGCAAAGCGTTCCGGGCGCGAGGGGTAGGCAAACGACACACCTTGCAGCTGCAGAGTGCCCGCCACCTGTTCGGGCAGTGCCAGCAACCCGCTGGCCGGCGCCGAGATCAGGCTTTTGGATTGCAACAACTCGGCGATCCGCTCGGCGGCCCCGGCCGCTCGCTGCAATTCACCAATGACCTCACTCAAGGTGCCAAAGGCGCTGCCGACAATCAGGCTGTAAAACACAAAGGCTGCCAGTTCGCCGCCGGTAATGCGCCCGGCAATCACGTCCATGCCGCCCACCCACAGCATCACACCGACCGCGCCCAGCACCAGCAGGATCACCAAGGTAATCAGCCAGGCACGCTGTACGATACGCTTGCGCGCGGTGGCGAAAGCCTGTTCAACGGTGTGGGCAAACCGCTGCCGGTCCTGCTGTTGGTAGTTGTAGGCCTGGACGGTTTTGATTTGCCCCAGGGCTTCGGACACATAGCTCCCGACATCGGCAATCCGGTCCTGACTTTGACGCGACAGGCTGCGCACCCGGCGGCCAAAAATCAGGATCGGCGCCAGCACCAGCGGCAAAGCCACCACCACGATGCTGGTGAGCTTGGGGTTGGTGATGAACAACAGCACGATGCCCCCGATCACCATCAGGCTGTTGCGCAAGAACAATGACAGCGAAGAACCGATCACCGATTGCAGCAACGTGGTATCCGCCGTCAGCCGCGACTGGATTTCCGAGCTGCGGTTGTTTTCATAAAAACCGGGGTGCAAGTCAATCAGGTGGTTAAACACCTGACGCCGGATGTCGGCCACCACCCGCTCACCGATCCACGACACCAGATAAAAGCGCACGAACGTCCCTACGGACAGCGCCAGCACCAGGAGCAGGAACACGCCGATGGACTGATTGAGCAGGTGCGGGGACTGAGTCATAAAGCCCTTATCCACCAGCAGACGAATGCCCTGGCCCATCGACAGCGTGATGCCGGCCGTCACAATCAGTGCCAGCAAGGCGCCTGCGGTGTGCCAGCGATAAGGCGCTACAAAATGAGTCGCCAGACGAAGCGCCCGGCGATGACGAGAAGAAAGCATCCAGAACACCCGAATAAACAAGAAATGCCCCACATGGGCAGTGGACAGCCTACAACGAAAAAACGGCCTTCGATGTAAACCTTTCTCACTCGGTTTGAATATGACCGGCTCATGCCAACCCTAGGTCGGATTGGTCTAACGTGAGACTGGAAGTTTCAGGATATTTCTGTTTGAGTAAATGGCCGCCAAGGGTTGTCACAGCTTGGTCACTAAATGGAACTACATTAGCGCTACACCCTGATGAGGAGACAGGCCATGGATTTGCAACACAATGTTCAATCAGTACCGGTGATTCGTACCCAGCCCAACCAGTCTGTGGGGTGCGCAATCATTGATGCGCAGGGCAAAGAAGTCGAGATCACCGAAGCGATGATTCAACAGGCGTGCGAAGAGCTGGATAAACGCCTGGTCACACCCAAGCACAAGAACTGACAGACCCCCGTCTTTTGAAAACCGGCCCAAGTGGCCGGTTTTTTTATACGCGGTTAAACCACCACGCAGCCGAGGGCGGCGGCCATTTTCGTCAACGCGGGGTTGTGCCCTTCGATGTGCACGGTCAGCCCTTCAATTTCACGCCGCACCGGGTAGTGCTTGCGCAAACCATCGAACGCCTGCTTTTGCTGATCGACCGGGCCAGTCAGGGTACGTCGAAAATCAGCGTCATCCCGACGCGGGTCATAGACGCCACGGCACACCATGGCCAAGGCCCACGCTTGATCGCTGTTGGCGCTCAATTCAACCTTGGCCAGCCAGGGCGCCGGCAGTAAATCCGCCAGTTGCACCTGCGGCGTCTGACCGAGGAACGCGCACAGCGCCTGATAGATCTGCGCGGTGCCGCGCTGCTTGCCGTCCAGGCTGTAACCGGCGATGTGCGGTGTGGCCAAGACGCACAAGTCGGCCAGTTCCACGTCAACCTGCGGCTCGCCTTCCCACACATCCAAGACGGCTTGCAGGTCTTCACGGGCGTTCAGCACGTTGCGCAGCGCAGCGTTGTCCACCACCGGGCCACGGCTGGCGTTGATCAGCCAGGTGCCGGGTTTGAGCCGGTTCAACCGGGTCTCATCCAATAAATGCCATGTCGCGAAATCGCCGCTTTTACTCAACGGGGTGTGCAAGCTGATGACGTCACACTGCTCAATGATCTGCTCCAGGCTGACGTAATCTGCGCCTTCAGCCGCCTGACGCAGGGGGTCACACACCTGGACCTTCCAGCCCAGATCACGCAACACCCGGACCAGCCGACCGCCCACCTCACCCGCGCCAATCACGCCATAGGTGCGCTGTGCAAGGTCGGCACCTTCGATGTCAGCCAGTGTCAGCAGGCTGCCAAGCACGTAATCCACCACGCCGCGGGCGTTGCAACCGGGGGCGCTGGCCCACTGAATGCCGGCGTGTTCGAAGTCGTCCAACGCCAGGTGATCGGTACCGATGGTGCACGTGCCGACAAACTTCACGGCGCTGCCTTCCAGCAGTTCGCGGTCGACCCGGGTGACCGAGCGAACCAGCAGCACATCGGCGTCATGCACGTCGGCGCGGGTGATCTGACGCCCTGGCAAACGGCGTATTTCACCGAATGAAGCAAAGAATTCTTCGATCAGCGGAATATTTTCATCAGCAACAATCAACATGGCAGGCTCCTTTGGCGGAGCAGCAGTGTAGGCGTTGTTGTACACAATGAGCCAGCAAGGTGTCGCACCGCTTCAGCCCCGGTGCTTACAAACACACTACAACTGCACAGTTGCCCGGCGGTGCCGGGCGCGTACAATCCCCGCTTTTGCGCCTACTACACGCTGGATGCACACTTGTGAACGCTGTTTCTCCTGATTTTGCTACCCCCCCTGTCAGCCGCCCTGCGCGGGTGCGCACAGAAGTGCGCGCCCTGCTTGCCCTGGCGCTTCCCATCATCATTTCCCAAGTGGCCACGACGGCCATGGGGTTTGTCGACGCCGTGATGGCCGGGCGCGTCGGGCCGCGCGATCTGGCAGCGGTGGCGCTGGGCAACTCGGTGTGGGTGCCGGTGTTTCTGTTGATGTCTGGGATTCTGCTGGCCACCACCCCGAAAGTCGCCCAGCGTTATGGCGCCAACACCCATGGCGAAATCGGCCCGATTGTGCGCCAGGCCCTGTGGCTGGCGTTCATCACCGGGCTGTGCGCGGCCGGGATCCTGATGGTTGCCGAACCGTTGCTGCACTGGATGAAGGTCGCCCCCGACTTGATCGAGCCGTGCATGGGCTATTTGTACGGGATTGCCAGCGGCATGCCCGCGGTGGCGATTTACTGCGTCTTGCGCGGGTTCAGTGACGGGCTGGGCAAAACCCGGCCGAGCATGGTGCTGGGCCTGATCGCGCTGGCACTGAACATTCCGCTCAACTACATCTTCATCTACGGCCATTTTGGCGTGCCGGCCATGGGCGGCGTGGGTTGCGGCTGGGCCACGGCGATCGTGATGTGGTTCATGGCCCTGGGCATGGTGGTCTGGACGATGCGCGGTGCGATCTATCAGTCGAGTCAGGTGTACAGCCATTTTGAATGGCCGAAGTGGCCGATTCTCAAGCGACTGCTCAGTGTCGGCCTGCCCATCGGTATCGCCGTGTTCGCTGAATCCAGCATCTTCGCGGTGATCGCCCTGTTGATCGGCAGCCTCGGCGCTACCGTGGTGTCGGGCCATCAGATTGCGCTTAACTTCAGTTCGCTGGTGTTCATGATCCCGTATTCGCTGGGCATGGCCATTACCGTGCGCGTCGGTCAGGCACTGGGCCGCCAGCAACCGCGCGAAGCCCGGTTTGTGGCTGGCGTGGGCATGGGCACGGCGCTGATTTGGGCGTTCATCTCGGCCAGTTTGATTCTGTTGCTGCGCGGGCCAATTGCCAGTATTTACACCGCCGACCCCCAGGTGTTGGAAGTCGCCACGTTGTTGCTGGTGTTCGCGGCGCTGTATCAGTTTTCGGACGTGATTCAGGTCACGGCGGCAGGCGCCTTGCGCGGCTATCAAGACACGCGGGTGACGATGATCATGACCTTGTTTGCGTACTGGGGCGTGGGGTTGCCCGTGGGGTACGCGCTGGGCCTGACCGACTGGCTGGGCGAGCCGAGCGGCCCGAGCGGGTTGTGGCAAGGCTTGATTGCGGGCCTGACCTGCGCGGCGCTGATGCTCAGCGTGCGCCTGGTGAGCAGCGCGAAAAAACGCATTCGCGCCGCCGGCAAATAACCGGCTGGCGCTTCGACCAAACGCGTGCTTGGACGGGGTGCAGTGCAACCCTTCGCAACCCTTGATAGCGGCTGCGGGTCACCTTGGGGTTCAGCCCTGCTTCTTACGGATCCAGTACAGGTAAGTCCCCGCTTCCTCTGTCTGACCGATCAGTTCATGGTCGAGAAACGCACAGAATTTTGGGATGTCCCGGCGCGTGGACGGATCGGTGGCGATCACCTTCAACAGGCCGCCCGGCACCAAGTCCCGGATGTGTTGGTGCAACATCATGACAGGCTCCGGACAGTTGAGCCCGGTGGCGTCCAGCGTGCCGTCAACCGGCAGGTCAGCAACATTCATCAGTGACTCCTGAATCAGCGAGATTTGGTTTTTTTGACGTCTATTCGACGCAAATGGCAGGTGACTTCTTCACGGTCGTGGTACAGCTGCTTGCAGCCGATCTCCACCGTGATGCCACGCGCCTTGAAGCCCTCAGCGATACGGTCGAGCAAACGCCGGACTTCGGCATAGCGCTGTTTCATCGGCAATTTGAGGTTGACCACCGCCTCACGGCAATGACCTTCGCCGATCCACTCTTCCAGCATCGCCGCATTGCGCGCGGGCTTTTCAACGATATCGCAGACCATCCAGTCCACCGGTTGACGCGGCTTGAAGGTAAAACCGTCGGCCATCAAGTGCTGGACCAGGCCGGTGTCCATCAGGCTCTCGGCCATCGGGCCGTTGTCGATAGCCGTGACCAGCATGCCGCGATTGACCAACTGCCACGTCCAGCCGCCGGGCGCGGCGCCGAGGTCAACCCCGGTCATGTCGCTGTGCAGGCGCTCGTCCCACTGGTCGCGAGGGATGAAATGGTGCCAGGCCTCTTCCAGCTTCAAGGTCGAGCGGCTCGGCGCTTCACGGGGGAACTTCAGGCGCGGTATGCCCATGGGCCACATGGCGCTGTTGTCGGACTCAGCCAGACCGAGAAACAACTCACGGCCACTTTTGACCGTCAGCAACAGGCGCGGCTTGCTGTCATCGTCTTCCACCAATTTGCCGGCTTTAATCAGCGCCTTGCGTAAATGGGCGTCAAACTTTTTACAGAAATTGGACAGCTCTTTGCCGTCATTGGTGTCGACCATTTCCAGCCACAGACTGCCGCATACCGGAAAACCGTCCATGCGGTCGAGGATCACGCTGATACGGTCGGTTTCGGGCAGGTCGACGAACGTGCCCCGCGCCCACTGGCGGGGGAAAATCAACTCGGCAAAACGCAAACCGCGCATCAGCCGCTCAGCGCCGCCTTCTTCGGTGCACACAAATTCGGCGCAGGCACTGGCCGGTTTGGCTTTGGCGTAGCCGGACACATTGAGGCGCGCGGCGTGCTCGGCGATTTCCGAGCAGACTTCACCCTCAAAACCGGGGCGGCAGTGCATAAAAACGGTGTTCATTGAATCACTCCTGGGCAGCTGACAAGGATTGGTCCGCTGCACAACCCTGCTTTGGAGCAAGGACTGTCACAAAAAGGCCGGCATGATAACTGAGATTGGAACCTTGAACTTGCCTAGGCAGTCCAGTTATTAGCCAGTTTGATGAATCAGGGCTAGGGTCTGTTCACGTTGCATAGCCGCCGCCCTATACCCCGTGGGCTTTCGTCCCGTCGGAGCGCGGCGTGCAATGACACGCGACCAGCCCCTAGGTTAGAAGCTCAGTTTGTTCCACACGATCCGTTACCGTGCGGATCTAAGGAGTCATTTCATGTCCTCCCTCGATAGCCTGAAGACCCTCTCTACCTTAAAAGTCGACGATAAGACTTATCACTATTTCAGCCTGCCATTGGCCGCCAATACGCTTGGCGATTTGAGCACGCTCCCCATGTCGCTCAAGGTGCTGCTGGAAAACCTGCTGCGCTGGCAAGACGATAAAACCGTCACCGAGTCTGACCTCAAGGCGCTCGCCGCCTGGCTCAAAGAGCGCCGTTCGGACCGCGAAATCCAGTACCGCCCGGCGCGGGTGTTGATGCAGGACTTCACCGGCGTGCCCGCCGTGGTCGATCTGGCAGCCATGCGCGCCGCGATGGCCAAGGCCGGTGGCGACCCGCAGCGGATCAACCCGCTGTCGCCGGTGGACCTGGTGATCGACCACTCAGTGATGGTCGATAAATTCGCCAGCCCCAGTGCCTTTGAACAGAACGTTGATATCGAGATGCAGCGCAACGGCGAACGTTATGCGTTTCTGCGCTGGGGCCAAAGTGCCTTTGACAACTTCAGCGTCGTACCGCCGGGCACCGGCATCTGCCATCAGGTCAATCTGGAGTATCTGGGCCGCACGGTCTGGACCAAGGAAGAAGACGGCCGCACGTACGCCTTCCCCGACACGCTGGTGGGGACCGACTCTCACACCACCATGATTAACGGCCTTGGCGTACTGGGCTGGGGCGTGGGCGGTATCGAAGCGGAAGCGGCGATGCTCGGCCAGCCGGTGTCGATGCTGATCCCGGAAGTGGTGGGTTTCAAACTCAGCGGTAAGCTCAAAGAAGGCATTACCGCCACCGACCTGGTGCTGACCGTCACGCAAATGCTGCGCAGCAAAGGCGTGGTCGGCAAATTTGTCGAGTTTTATGGCGACGGCCTGGCCGATTTGCCACTGGCCGACCGCGCCACACTGGCCAACATGGCGCCCGAATATGGCGCAACCTGCGGCTTTTTCCCGGTGGATGACATCACGCTGGACTACCTGCGCCTGTCAGGTCGCCCCGAGGCCACGGTAAAACTGGTCGAAGCCTATTGCAAAGCGCAGGGCCTGTGGCGCGAGCCGGGTCAGGAGCCGGTGTTCACCGACACCTTGTCCCTCGACATGGGCACCGTGCAAGCCAGCCTGGCCGGGCCAAAGCGCCCGCAAGACCGCGTGTCGCTGCCGAACGTGGGTCAGGCCTTCGATGACTTCCTGAGCCTGCAATTCAAACCCACCAATAAAGAAGAAGGCCGCCTTGAGAGTGAGGGCGGTGGTGGCGTGGCGGTGGGCAATGCCGATTTGGTGGGCGAGGCCGAATACAGTTGGGAAGGCAAAACCTATCGCCTGAAAAATGGCGCCGTGGTGATTGCCGCAATCACCTCTTGCACCAACACCTCCAACCCGAGCGTGATGATGGCGGCCGGTCTGGTGGCCAAGAAAGCCGTGGAAAAAGGCCTGATGACCCAGCCCTGGGTCAAAACCTCCCTTGCGCCCGGCTCCAAAGTGGTCACCGATTACTACAAAGCTGCCGGGCTGACGCCTTATCTGGATCAACTGGGCTTCTCACTGGTGGGCTACGGCTGCACAACTTGTATCGGCAACTCCGGGCCGCTGCCTGAACCCATTGAAAAAGCCATCACCCAGAACGACCTGACCGTGGCTTCCGTGCTGTCGGGCAACCGCAACTTCGAAGGCCGTGTTCACCCGTTGGTGAAAACCAACTGGCTCGCCTCGCCCCCTCTGGTGGTGGCTTATGCGCTGGCTGGCAGTGTGCGCACGGACATCAGCAGCGAGCCGCTGGGCATGGGCAAGGATGGCCAACCGGTCTACCTGCGCGACATCTGGCCCAGCCAAAAAGAGATCGCCGACGCCGTGGCGCAGGTCAGCACCGCGATGTTCCACAAGGAATACGCCGAGGTGTTTGCCGGGGACGAGCAGTGGCAAGCCATTGAAGTGCCGCAAGCGGCCACTTACGTGTGGCAAGAGGACTCGACCTACATTCAACACCCGCCGTTCTTCGACGACATCAGCGGCCCCTTGCCGGTCATTACCGACGTCAAGGCCGCCCGGGTGCTGGCCTTGCTCGGGGATTCGGTCACCACTGACCACATCTCCCCTGCCGGTAATATCAAGGCGGACAGCCCGGCAGGGCGCTACCTGCGCGAAAAAGGCGTCGAACCTCGGGATTTCAACTCCTATGGCTCACGCCGCGGCAACCATGAAGTCATGATGCGTGGCACGTTCGCCAACATCCGCATTCGCAACGAAATGCTCGGCGGTGAAGAAGGCGGCAACACGCTTTACATCCCCACTGGCGAGAAGCTGTCGATCTACGACGCAGCGATGCGCTATCAGGCGTCCGGCACGCCGCTGGTGGTGATTGCCGGTCAGGAATACGGCACTGGCTCCAGCCGTGACTGGGCCGCTAAAGGCACCAACCTGCTGGGGGTCAAGGCGGTGATTGCCGAAAGCTTCGAGCGTATCCACCGCTCCAACCTGGTGGGCATGGGTGTGTTGCCGTTGCAGTTCAAGCTGGACCAGAACCGCAAAAGCCTGAACCTGACCGGCAAGGAAACCCTCGACATTCTCGGCCTGACCGGCGCCCAGTTGCAGCCGCGCATGAACCTGACCTTGGTCATCACCCGTGAAGACGGGAGCCAGGAACAGGTCGAGGTGCTGTGCCGCATCGACACCCTGAACGAGGTCGAGTACTTCAAAGCCGGAGGCATTCTGCACTACGTGCTGCGTCAACTGATTGCCTCCTGACATCCGGGCGGCACTTACGACGTTTATTGATAAATCCGTAAAAGCCTGATCGTTATACTGACGCGCCCCGAACGCCCTTCGGGGCGTTTTTTTAACGATCACTCAAGGGATTTTCATGCGTGCACTGCCTTGGCCTTATCTGGCCCTCTTAACCTTAGGCTACGGCCTGGCCCTGAGCTACGGCCAATTAAGCCTGCAAGTCATCACCGCCTTGTCATTGCTCATCATCAGCGGGCTCGCGGTGTTACAAACCCGTACTCCATACCTGCGCTATGCCGGGCACGGCCTGTTTGTGCTGCTGGCCCTGGCGCTGGCCCTGCATTGGCTGCCGGGTTTTCACAACGGCCGCGCCATCGCCCCCGAACGGCTGACCGCCGATGCGGTGCCCTTCTCGATGTACCTGAACCTGGACAAACCGCTGATCGGGTTCTGGTTGCTGCTGGTGTGCCCGTGGATTGCCACGCGCTTCAACTGGCGTGCCTCGCTGGGCGCGACCTTGATGGGGCTGGCGCTGGCCGCAATGGGTGCGCTGGGCGGCGCCTTACTGCTGGGCATGATCGCCTGGGCACCGAAATGGCCAGCGCAGGGTTGGCTGTGGCTATTGAACAACCTGCTGCTGGTGACCCTGGTCGAAGAAGCGCTGTTTCGCGGCTATGTGCAAGGCGGACTGAGCCGCTGGTTCAAACAGCTGCCCTATGGCCAGACCCTCGCACTGGTGATCGCCTCGCTGTTGTTTGGCCTGGCGCATTTTGCCGCAGGCTGGCAATGGATGCTGTTGGCGGGAATCGCAGGGCTCGGCTATGGTCTGGCCTACCGTTTTGGCGGCCTGGGGGCAGCGATTGCCACCCATTTGGGACTCAACGTGCTGCACTTTGTTTTTTTTACCTACCCGATGCTGATGCCCTGAGCATCGAATCGCGGCCTGCGCGGCGCCTTCAATGGCGCCCGTTGACTGAAATATAAATTAAACAAATCCCACCCGGCGCCGACACCCTTTCAAAGCCTTGCGGATTGAAACGACATGCGTAATAACCAGCCCATCACACAACGCGAACGCACATTCCCCGCTCAGCAACGGTTGATTTCCACGACCGATGCCAAAGGTGTGATCACGTATTGCAACGACGCCTTTGTCGAGATCAGCGGCTTCTCGCGTGATGAGCTGATGCGCGCGCCGCACAACCTCGTGCGCCATCCCGATGTGCCGCCAGCGGTCTTTGACCACATGTGGACCACCCTGAAAAAGGGCCTGCCGTGGATGGGCATCGTTAAAAACCGCTGCAAGACCGGCGACCATTATTGGGTCAATGCCTATGTCACGCCGGTGTTTGAAAACGAGCGTGTGGTGGGGTACGAGTCGGTGCGGGTCAAACCGACCGCCGAACAAATTCGTCGCGCCGAAGCCCTGTATTCGCGGATCAACCGCGGCAAGCCTGCAATTCCGCAGCGCGACAAGTGGCTGCCGGTGGTGCAGGACTGGCTGCCGTTCATTCTGGTCAGCCAGTTGAGCTTCATGATAGGCGCCCTGCTCACCTCCAGCTGGGGGTTTGCACTGGCGGCATTGTTGTCCATTCCGCTAGGCCTGCTGGGCCTGACCTGGCAGCAACGCGGGATCAAACGCTTACTGCGCCTGGCGGAACAGACCACGTCTGACCCGCTGATTGCACAGATGTACACCGACAGCCGTGGCCCGCAGGCGCGACTGGAGATGTCCATTCTCAGCCAGGAAGCCCGCCTGAAAACCTGCCTGACGCGCTTGCAGGACACCGCCGAGCACTTGAGCGACCAGGCCCGTCAGTCCGACGCCCTGGCGCATCAAAGCTCCAGCGGGCTTGAGCGCCAGCGCCTGGAAACCGAGCAAGTGGCCACCGCCGTAAACCAGATGGCGGCCACCACGCAAGAAGTGGCCAGCCACGTGCAACGCACCGCGGACGCCACCCAGGAAGCCAATCGCCTGACCAGTCGCGGCCGCGACATCGCCGGGGAAACCCGCGAAGCCATCGAGCGCCTGTCGGTGGTGGTCGGTGAAACCGGCGCGACCGTTACCCAGCTAGCCAAGGACAGCGATGAAATCGGCGGCGTGGTCGACGTGATCAAAGGCATTGCCGACCAGACCAACCTGCTGGCCCTCAATGCCGCTATTGAAGCGGCCCGCGCCGGGGAAATGGGCCGTGGCTTTGCCGTGGTGGCGGATGAAGTGCGCCAACTGGCGCAACGCACCAGCACCTCGACCGGCCAGATCCACAGCCTGATTGCCAAGCTGCAACAGACGGCAGCCAGCGCCGTGCAAACCATGGACGCCGGGCATCGTCAGGCCGAAGAAGGCGTGGCACGGGTCCTGGAAGCCGATCAGGCGCTGGTGGGGATCAGTGAAGCGGTGGCCAACATCACCGACATGACCACGCAAATTGCCGCCGCCACCGAAGAGCAAAGCTCGGTCGCAGAAGAAATCAGCCGCAACATCAGCACCATCGCTGACCTGGCTGACCAGACCTCCGATCAGGCCCAGCGCTCGGCGCAATTGAGCGAAGAACTGACCCAGACCGTGAACGTGCAGTACTCGCTGGTGGAGCGGTTTAACCGCTAAAGCCGATACCGTGTCGCCGCCGAACGCAGCCTCGTGCTGCCC
The DNA here is from genome assembly GCF_015377145.2 of Pseudomonas lundensis. Classification (NCBI taxonomy): domain Bacteria; kingdom Pseudomonadati; phylum Pseudomonadota; class Gammaproteobacteria; order Pseudomonadales; family Pseudomonadaceae; genus Pseudomonas; species Pseudomonas lundensis. The sequence continues at coordinate 1,899,051 of NZ_CP062158.2, read as the reverse complement.
GGCCGCGACTAGGCGGGCTTCAACCCGCTCACAATCCTGTCTGCCGCAGCCTCCAGATGCTGTGCATGGCTATAGCCCGATGCTTTAAGCGGCTTCAAGTCATGGTCACCGGCCACTAACCAGTGCACCTCAATCGCCGGTGACAACGTATACGCCTCTACCGCTTCACGGTTGCCCAACGCATCGCGTTCGCCCTGCACGATCAGGGTCGGCGTCTTGACGTGCGCCAGGTGCGCCACCCGTGGTTTTTCCGGTTTGCCAGCCGCATAAAACGGGTAGCCCAGGCACACGAGCGCATCCGCGCCCAACTCATCTGCCAGCAGGCTGGCCATGCGCCCGCCCATGGACTTGCCACCGATGGCAATTGGCCCAGCGACATGCCGTCGCACCTCACTAAATACCTCACGCCAACATTCGAGTAACACCGGCTGCGGATTGGGAGGCCTTTTGCCACCATCGCGCCTGCGTTGCGCCATGTACGGGAACTCGAAGCGAAGTACGTTAACCCCGCGAACGGCAAGGCGTTCAGCCATTTCAGCCATCCACTGACTGTCCATCGGCGCGCCTGCGCCGTGGGCCAGGATCAGGGTCCAACCGGCGCCTTGTGCAGCGCCATTCCAGAGCCAGCCGCGTTGCTGCACGCACTGCGCCCATTGATCCCCGTCAATACCGACATCACCCGCTACCCCCATGCTTGCCTCGCTTTTAGTCTGCCTATAACTCCAGGCGCGCGTTTGCACGCACCTGATCCGTGGATGGGGAACCATGAACACTTCTACAAGTACCGCCTACAACTACAAGGTGGTCCGCCAATTTGCCATTATGACGGTGGTTTGGGGCATCGTCGGTATGGGGCTCGGCGTTTTTCTCGCCGCGCAGTTGGTCTGGCCAGAACTTAACTTCAATTTGCCTTGGACAAGTTTCGGGCGCCTGCGCCCACTGCACACCAATGCTGTGATCTTCGCCTTCGGCGGATGCGCACTGTTCGCATCGTCGTTCTATTCGGTGCAACGCACCTGCCAGGCGACCTTGTTCGCGCCTAAAATCGCCGCGTTTACCTTCTGGGGTTGGCAGTTGGTGATTTTGCTGGCGGCAATCAGCCTGCCGCTGGGCTTTACCAGCTCCAAGGAATACGCCGAGCTGGAATGGCCGATCGACATCCTGATCACCATTGTCTGGGTCGCGTACGCCATCGTGTTCTTCGGCACGATCATGAAGCGCAAGACCAAGCACATCTACGTGGGCAACTGGTTCTTCGGCGCGTTTATCGTGACCGTGGCGATTTTGCACATCGTGAACAACCTGGAAATCCCGGTCAGCTTCACCAAGTCCTACTCCCTCTACGGTGGTGCCACTGACGCCATGGTGCAGTGGTGGTACGGGCATAACGCTGTAGGCTTTTTCCTGACAGCGGGCTTCCTGGGGATGATGTACTACTTCGTGCCGAAACAGGCCGAACGTCCGATCTATTCCTATCGTTTGTCCATCGTGCACTTCTGGGCGCTGATCACCCTGTACATCTGGGCCGGTCCGCACCACTTGCACTACACCGCGCTGCCGGACTGGGCACAGTCGCTGGGCATGGTGATGTCGCTGATTCTGCTGGCGCCAAGCTGGGGCGGCATGATCAACGGCATGATGACCCTGTCGGGGGCGTGGCATAAGTTGCGCAGCGACCCAATCCTGCGCTTTTTGGTCGTGTCGCTGGCGTTCTACGGCATGTCGACCTTCGAAGGCCCGATGATGGCAATCAAGACCGTCAACGCCCTCTCCCACTACACCGACTGGACCATCGGCCACGTACACGCCGGCGCTCTGGGCTGGGTGGCCATGATCTCGATTGGCGCGCTCTACCACATGATCCCGAAAATCTTCGGTCGCCCACAGATGTACAGCCTGGGCCTGATCAACGCCCACTTCTGGCTGGCAACCATCGGCACCGTGTTGTACATCGCCTCGATGTGGGTCAACGGCATCGCGCAAGGCCTGATGTGGCGCGCCGTCAACGAAGACGGCACGCTGACCTACTCCTTCGTCGAAACACTGGTGGCCAGCCACCCTGGGTTTGTCGTCCGCCTGATCGGTGGTGCGATCTTCCTCAGTGGCATGTTGCTGATGGCTTACAACACTTGGCGCACCGTGCGTAACGCCGAGCCCGCTGAAGTCGTAGCCGCCGCGCAGATGGCCTGAGGAGTTCGTGATGAAACATGAAGTCGTAGAGAAGAACATTGGCCTGATGCTGTTGCTGATGATTCTGTGTGTGAGTGTCGGCGGCCTGACGCAGATCGTGCCGCTGTTTTTTGAAGACGTGACCAACACCCCGGTGGAAGGCATGAAGCCTTACACCGCGTTGCAACTGGAAGGCCGGGACATCTACATCCGCGAAGGCTGCGTTCAGTGCCACTCGCAGATGATTCGTCCGTTCCGTGCCGAGACAGAACGTTACGGTCACTACTCGGTCGCCGGTGAAAGCGTCTGGGATCACCCGTTCCTGTGGGGTTCCAAGCGTACCGGCCCGGACCTGGCCCGCGTCGGCGCCCGGTACTCTGATGACTGGCACCGTGCGCACTTGTACAACCCGCGCAACGTCGTGCCCGAGTCGAAGATGCCTGCCTACCCATGGCTGGTGGCCACGCCGGTCGATGACAGCCATACCCAAAAGAAACTGGAAGTGATGCGCATGATGGGCGTGCCGTACACCGACGAAGACATCGCCGGTGCCAAGGATGCGGTCAAGGGCAAGACGGAAATGGACGCCTTGGTGGCTTACCTGCAGGGCCTCGGCACTGCGATCAAGAGCAAGAGGTGAGCCATGGTCTTCGAGATGAGTAGTGGAATGATTCGCGGCCTGGGCACTGTCGTGGTGGCAGTGGCCTTTATCGGCCTGGCGTTGTGGGTGTTCAGCCCGCGTCGCAAGTCGGAATTCGAAGACGCGACCTTGCTGCCATTCAAGGACGATCCGCAAGCCATCAAACACGTCGAGCAAGAACAAGCGTCTAGGAGTAACAAAGCATGACCACCTTCTGGAGTATCTATATCAGCGTGCTGACGATCGGCACGTTGATTGGCCTGACCTGGCTGTTGGTCGGTACGCGCAAGGGTGAAACCAAGGGCGAAACCGTCGAGACCATGGGCCATGCCTTTGACGGCATCGAGGAATACGACAACCCGCTACCGCAATGGTGGTTCATGTTGTTTGTCGGCACGCTGGTATTTGGCGTCGGCTACCTGATCCTCTACCCCGGCCTGGGCAACTGGAAAGGCCTGCTGCCGGGTTATGAAAACGGCTGGACCGGCGTCAACGAATGGCAAAAGGAAATGGACAAGGCCGATGCCAAGTTCGGCCCGATTTTCGCCAAGTACGCCGCCATGCCTGTGGAGCAAGTCGCTCAAGACCCGCAAGCCCTGAAAATGGGCGGTCGCCTGTTCGCCTCCAACTGCTCGGTATGCCACGGTTCGGATGCCAAGGGCGCGTTCGGCTTCCCTAACCTGGCCGACAACTCATGGCGTTGGGGCGGCGATGCCGACACCATCAAGACCACCATCATGGGTGGCCGTATGGCTGCCATGCCGGCCTGGGGCGAAGTGTTGGGCGAAGACGGGGTCAAAAACGTAGCGGCTTATGTGCGTCATGACCTGGCAGGCCTGCCGTTGCCGCAAGGCACTACGGTGGATCTGGCTGCAGGCAAGCAAGCGTTCGACACCACGTGTGTGGCGTGCCACGGGGCAACCGGCAAAGGGACACCGATCATGGGTGCGCCTGACCTGACCCAACCGGCTGCCTTCATCTATGGCACCAGCCTGGCGCAGTTGCAGCAAACCATCCGTCACGGCCGTCAAGGTCACATGCCGGCGCAGAACGAATTGTTGGGCAACGACAAGGTGCAACTGCTGGCGGCCTACGTGTTCAGCTTGTCCCACGGTAAGCAAGAGGAAAAATCAGCGGAATAATTTCCGGACATTTCCTGCCGCATCATTTTGGTGCGGCAGTTCCCGCCTCAAAGCGCGACCAAGTGTCGCACCTCTCAGCCGTCCTTCATTGCTCTCTCGCCATTCAGGACTAAGCTCTTAATTCTGTGATTCGGCGTGCGCCGGGTTCAGGTCAAGCGAAAAAAATCGGTCAGTTGAAGGGCAGTGTTTCCGGCCACACGGTTGGGTTTATACCGGCTATCGTCGATTGCGGTCTTCGCCATGATGTCGCCGTGCCTTATTCCCGCCCGGTTTTGTCCGTCCCACCCCCCTTCGCCTGCGTGCTCCATGCGGTTGATTTTCGTGGCGGATTTTATCCCTACGATACGTGTGGAAAGGGCGCAGAATCAGCGTTGGAAAGCATTGACCGAGGTCATGCTGCGTTGCAATAACCCTACGCTTTATACATACTTGCGCCCGATTTTTACTCCTAATAAAACACCTAAACCGTGGAACCTTAGAATGAGCACAGCAATCAGTCCGACTGCTTATAACTATAAGGTAGTCCGCCAGTTCGCCATCATGACGGTGGTCTGGGGGATCCTTGGCATGGGGCTCGGGGTTTTCATCGCTTCACAACTTGTGTGGCCTGAATTAAACCTTGGCCTTGAGTGGACGACCTTCGGCCGTCTGCGTCCCTTGCACACCAACCTGGTGATTTTCGCCTTCGGTGGTTGTGCATTGTTCGCCACCTCTTATTACGTCGTGCAGCGCACCTGCCAGACGCGCCTGATCTCCGATACCCTCGCCTCCTTCACCTTCTGGGGTTGGCAAGCGGTGATCGTCGGCGCCCTGATCACGTTGCCGCTGGGTTACACCACGACCAAAGAATACGCAGAGCTGGAATGGCCTTTGGCTATCCTGCTGGCCATCGTTTGGGTGGTCTACGGCATTGTGTTCTTCGGGACCATTACCAAGCGCAAAACCAAGCATATCTACGTGGGTAACTGGTTCTACGGTGCATTCATCATCGTGACGGCCATGCTGCACATCGTGAACCACGCTTCTCTGCCCGTGACGTTCTTCAAGTCCTACTCGGCCTATGCCGGTGCGACCGACGCCATGATCCAGTGGTGGTATGGCCACAACGCCGTGGGTTTCTTCCTGACCACAGGCTTCCTGGGGATGATGTATTACTTCGTTCCCAAGCAGGCCGAGCGTCCGATCTACTCGTACCGCCTGTCGATCGTGCACTTCTGGGCACTGATCACCCTGTACATCTGGGCCGGTCCGCACCACTTGCACTACACCGCACTGCCGGACTGGGCTCAGTCGCTGGGCATGGCCATGTCGATCATCCTGCTGGCACCCAGCTGGGGCGGCATGATCAACGGCATGATGACCCTGTCGGGCGCCTGGCATAAGCTGCGCACCGACCCGATCCTGCGCTTTTTGGTGGTTTCGCTGGCGTTCTACGGCATGTCGACCTTCGAAGGTCCGATGATGGCCATCAAGACCGTCAACTCGCTGTCGCACTACACTGACTGGACCATCGGCCACGTTCATGCCGGCGCTCTGGGCTGGGTGGCCATGATCTCGATCGGCGCCCTGTACCACATGATCCCGCGCCTCTACGGGCAAAAGGCCATGTTCAGCACCAGCCTGATCAACACCCACTTCTGGCTGGCCACTATCGGTACGGTGTTGTACATCGCCTCGATGTGGGTCAACGGCATCACCCAGGGCCTGATGTGGCGCGCCATCAACGACGACGGCACCCTCACGTACTCGTTCGTCGAAGCGCTGCAAGCCAGCCACCCGGGCTTTATCGTTCGCGCCATCGGCGGTGCTTTCTTCGCCAGCGGCATGCTGTTCATGGCGTACAACGTGTTCCGCACGGTACGCGCCTCGAACCCGGTAGAAGCTGAAGCAGCCACCAAGATCGCTGTCGTTGGAGCCCACTGATGAAGCACGAAACAGTCGAGAAGAACATCGGCCTGATGGCCTTCTTCATGGTCATCGCCGTGAGCATTGGTGGTTTGACCCAAATCGTTCCGCTGTTCTTCCAGGACGTGACCAACACGCCCGTCGAAGGCATGAAGCCGCGCTCGGCACTTGAACTCGAAGGCCGCGACATCTACATCGCCAACGGTTGTGTTCAGTGCCACTCGCAAATGATCCGCCCGTTCCGTGCTGAAACCGAACGTTACGGCCACTACTCGGTCGCCGGTGAAAGCGTCTGGGATCACCCGTTCCTGTGGGGTTCCAAGCGTACCGGTCCGGACCTGGCCCGCGTCGGCGGCCGTTACTCCGATGACTGGCAGCGTGCGCACTTGTACAACCCGCGCAACGTGGTGCCTGAATCGGTCATGCCCGCGTATCCGTTCCTCGTGGAACGCAAGCTGGACGGCAAGGACACCGCGAAAAAAATGGAAGTCTTGCGCACGCTCGGCGTCCCTTACACCGACGAAGACATCGCCGGTGCCAAGGATGCAGTGAAGGGCAAAACCGAAATGGACGCACTGGTGGCTTACCTCCAGGGCTTGGGCACTATCATCAAAAGCAAACGGTGATCTAGATGGATATCGGGATGATTCGTGGCCTGGGCACTGTCGTCGTGATGGTGGCTTTTATCGGTTTGGCGCTGTGGGTATTCAGCCCGCGGCGCAAGTCGGAGTTTGAAGACGCAACCCTGTTGCCGTTCAAGGATGATCCCGAAGCCATCAAGCACGTCGAGCAAGAGCAAGCTTCTAGGAGTAACAAAGAATGACTACGTTCTGGAGTCTGTACGTTACAGTCCTCACTCTGGGTACCATCTTCGCCTTGACCTGGTTGTTGCTGGCCACCCGCAAGGGGCAACGCAGCGAACAGACTGACGAGACAGTTGGGCACTCTTACGACGGGATTGAAGAGTACGACAACCCGATGCCGAAATGGTGGTTCATGCTGTTTGTGGGCACCGTGATTTTTGCCTTGGGCTACCTGGTGTTATACCCGGGCCTGGGTAACTGGAAAGGCCTGCTGCCGGGCTACCAGTACCTCGACCTGCAAAAGGAAACGCCGTTTGCCAATGGCCAGACGGGCTGGACCGGGGTTCACGAATGGGAAAAGGAAATGGCCAAGTCGGACGCCAAGTTTGGTCCGATCTTCGCCAAATTCGCTGCCATGCCCATTGAAGAAGTCGCTAAGGATCCGCAAGCACTGAAAATGGGCGGCCGTTTGTTTGCGTCCAACTGCTCGGTGTGCCACGGCTCCGACGCCAAGGGCGCGTACGGCTTCCCTAACCTGACCGACGCCGACTGGCGCTGGGGTGGTAGCCCGCAAGAGATCAAGGCCACCATCATGGACGGCCGCCACGCGATGATGCCGGCTTGGGCAGACGTCATCGGCGAGCAGGGCGTAAGCGACGTAGCCGCTTACGTGCTGACCCAACTGGACGGCCGCAAGCTGCCAGAAGGCGCCAAGGCTGATCCGGCCAAAGGCAAAGAGCTGTACGCCACCAACTGCGCCGTGTGTCACGGCCCGGAAGGCAAAGGCAACCCGCTGATGGGCGCCCCCAACCTGACTCACCCGGGCGCGTTCATTTACGGTTCGAGCTTCGCTCAACTGCAGCAGACCATCCGTTACGGCCGTCAGGGTCAGATGCCTGCTCAAGCGGATCTGCAAGGGAACGACAAGGTTCACTTGCTGGCCGCTTACGTGTACAGCCTGTCCCACGGTGAAGACGCCAAGGCCGCTGAATAACTCAGTGGTTTGACCGCGTTGACAAAGAGCCCCGCCACCCTGTGTTGGCGGGGCTTTTTTACGCCCTCAGAAACGGCACGTCACCCAACGAAACCGCTCTGGCCAAGCACGCTGCGGGGTTTTCCGGCCTGGAGGCAGGCACTGAAGTCAATTGATCTGTGTCATGACTTGTTACAACTGCTATACCAAGTTCTGTTTTTTCGGAACGCGACCAAAGGTCGCACCCTTGAGCTAGAGTCACAGGCGTATCATTGCGCCACTGCAACACCTTCTGACTGCGGCCGGCACGCACTGGTCGCGGCATTTTTCCACTGCCGTGGGACGCACTAATGAGCAATCAGATTCCAGTACACGATGTAACGCCACCTGCCAAGAAGGCACCTGAAAGCGTCAACCTCTATGCTGCCCGGGAAAAAATCTACACCCGCGCATTCACCGGTTTGTTCCGCAATTTACGAATGGTCGGGGGGGCTGTGCTGTTTTTGCTGTACTTCGGCACTGTCTGGCTTAACTGGGGCGGCCACCAGGCTGTCTGGTGGAACCTTCCGGAACGTAAATTCTTCATTTTTGGCGCCACCTTCTGGCCACAGGATTTCATCCTGCTGTCGGGCTTGCTGATCGTCGCCGCCTTCGGCCTGTTCTTCATTACTGTGTACGCCGGGCGTGTGTGGTGTGGCTATACCTGCCCGCAGAGCGTGTGGACCTGGGTCTTCATGTGGTGCGAAAAAGTCACTGAAGGTGACCGCAACCAGCGCATCAAACTCGACAAAGCGCCGATGAGCGCCAACAAGTTCGTGCGCAAGCTCAGCAAGCACAGCCTGTGGCTGCTGATCGGCTTTGTCACTGGCATGACCTTTGTCGGCTACTTCTCCCCCATTCGCGAACTGGTGATCGATTTCTTCACCGGTCAGGCCGATGGCTGGGCGTATTTCTGGGTCGGTTTCTTCACCCTCGCCACCTACGGCAACGCCGGGTGGCTGCGCGAACAAGTGTGCATTTACATGTGCCCGTATGCGCGCTTCCAGAGCGTGATGTTCGACAAAGACACGCTGATTGTTTCCTACGACCCGCGTCGCGGTGAAGTCCGTGGCCCGCGTAAAAAGGACGCAGACTACAAGGCTCAAGGCCTGGGCGACTGCATTGACTGCACCATGTGCGTGCAGGTGTGCCCGACCGGGATCGACATCCGTGACGGCCTGCAGATCGAATGCATCGGCTGTGCGGCCTGCATCGACGCCTGCGACAGCATCATGGACAAGATGAACTACCCGCGCGGCCTCATCAGCTACACCACCGAGCACAACTTGTCCGGGCAAAAAACCCATAAGTTGCGCCCTCGCCTGATCGGTTATGCGCTGGTGCTACTGACGATGATGGGCCTGCTGGCTGCTGCCTTCTTTACCCGCAGCCTGGTCGGGTTCGATGTCAGCAAAGACCGCGTGCTGTACCGCGAAAACGCTGAAGGCCGGATCGAAAACGTCTACAGCCTGAAGATCATGAACAAGGACCAGCACGACCACACGTACGTGCTCGATGCCACGGGTCTGCCGGACCTGAAACTGCAAGGCAGGCGCGAGATCAAGGTCGCGGCGGGCGATATCGTCAGCATGCCGGTCGAGTTGTCGATTGCCCCAGAAGCACTGCCGTCCAGTACCAACGAGGTGTATTTCATTCTCAAGGACGCGGACAACAGCGACATCAACGTAAAAGCCAAGAGCCGCTTCATCGGCCCCCAAATCAGATAAGAGAGCCTTGCCATGCCAGCACCAAAACCCTACAGCCCCTGGTACAAACACCTGTGGCCGTGGATCATCATTGCCATCCTGGCCTGCTCGGTGACGCTCACGCTGTCGATGGTCACCATCGCCGTGAACAACCCCGATCATCTGGTCAATGACAACTACTACGAGGCTGGCAAAGGCATCAACCGCTCGCTCGACCGCGAACTGCTGGGTCAGCAGCTCAACCTCAAGGCGACGTTGCACCTGGATGGCATGACCGGTGAAGTGGTGCTGCTGCTCGACGGCAACAGCCACCCGAAAACGATTGAACTGAACCTGATTTCCCCGACCCAGCCTGAAAAGGACCGCAAGGTGCCGCTGACACAGAGTGAATCGGAGCCGCGCCGTTACATCGGCCAGCTGGATGACAAGGTTGAAGGGCGCCGTTTCGTCGAGCTGCTGGGCGTTGAAGATGGCAAGACCTGGCGCCTGTTTGAGGAAGAAGAAGAAGTCGGTCACGACAAAGACCTGTTGCTGGGTGACGAGCCCCTGCAAGGCGCTGAAGTCCACTCCAAACAGTAACAACGTTGCCCGCAAGGCCGCCGTGACAGGGAAACGCGAACCCTGCCACGCTGGCCTCGCGGGCAATGATGTATGTTCAGCGCACAGCCTCGCGACAGACTGCCATGACCACTCCCGTACCCTGCTATCACTGCGCCCTGCCCGTTCCGCCCGGCAGTCGCTTCACTGCGGTCGTTCTCGGGGAAACCCGCGAGTTCTGCTGCCCCGGCTGTCAGGCCGTGGCCGAAGCCATCGTCGCCGGCGGGCTGGAAAGCTATTACCAGCACCGCAGCGAAGCCTCCGCCAACCCTGAAGCGCTGCCGGTGCAGTTGGTCGAAGAACTGGCCCTGTATGACCGCCCCGACGTGCAACAACCGTTTGTGCGGCATGAAGGCGAGCAGGCTGAAACCACCCTGCTGATTGAGGGCATCAGTTGCGCGGCCTGTGGCTGGCTGATTGAAAAACACCTGCGCCGCTTACCGGCCGTGAGTGAGGCACGGCTGAACCTGTCCAATCACCGCCTGCATGTGCGCTGGGCCGACAGCCAGTTGCCGCTGAGCGAAGTGCTCAGCGAACTGCGCCACATCGGCTATGCCGCCCACCCCTATCAGGCCGACCGCGCCACCGAACAACTGGCCAGCGAAAACCGCCTGGCCTTGCGCCAATTAGGCGTCGCCGGGCTGCTGTGGTTTCAGGCAATGATGGCAACCATGGCCACCTGGCCCGAATTCAACATCGACCTCAGCCCCGAGATGCACACCATCCTGCGCTGGGTCGCGCTGTTTCTGACCACCCCGATCGTGTTTTACAGCTGCGCGCCCTTTTTCAAAGGCGCCATGCGCGACGTGCGCACCCGACACCTGACCATGGACGTGTCGGTGTCGCTGGCCATCGGCGGTGCTTACATCGCCGGTATCTGGACTGCCATTACCGGCATTGGCGAACTGTATTTCGACGCCGTGGGCATGTTTGCGCTGTTCCTGCTGGCGGGGCGCTACCTCGAACGACGTGCCCGGGAGCGCACCGCCGCCGCCACCGCGCAGCTGGTCAATCTGCTGCCCGCCTCTTGCCTGCGCCTGAGCCCTGACGGGCAAAGCGAGCGCATCCTGCTGACCGAACTCAAGGTCGGTGACCAAGTACTGGTGCATCCCGGCTCGATCCTGCCCGCCGATGGCAAGATTCTCGACGGGCAGTCCAGCATCGACGAATCACTGCTGACCGGCGAATACCTGCCACAGCCCCGCAGCCCCGGCGACGCGGTCACGGCGGGCACGCTGAACGTCGAAGGCGCCCTGACCATTGAAGTGCTGGCCCTGGGCCAGGACACACGCCTGTCGGCCATCGTGCGCCTGCTCGACCGCGCCCAAAGCGAAAAACCGCGCCTGGCGGAAATAGCCGACAAGGCCGCGCAATGGTTTTTGCTGTTCTCGTTGCTTGCGGCGGCCGCCATCGGCGTGGTGTGGTGGCAACTGGACCCGTCCCGCGCGTTCTGGATTGTGCTGGCGATGCTGGTAGCAACCTGCCCGTGCGCCCTCTCGCTGGCGACCCCCACCGCGCTCACGGCGGCCACCGGCACGTTGCATAAGCTGGGCCTGCTGCTGACACGCGGGCACGTGATCGAAGGCTTGAACCAGATCGACACCGTGATTTTCGACAAAACCGGCACCTTGACCGAAGGCCGTCTGGCGCTGCGGGCCATTCGCCCCCTGCGCGATCTGGACAGCGACCACTGCCTGGGGCTGGCCGCTGCGCTGGAAAATCGCTCCGAGCACCCGATTGCCCGCGCTTTTGGTCGCGCGCCCCACGCCGCAGAAGAAGTGCACAGCACGCCCGGCCTGGGTCTCGAAGGGCGCGTGGGTGCGCAGCGCTTGCGCATCGGCCAGCCGGGGTTTGTCTGTGAACTGAGCGGGACGGCCGTGCCGGACATGCCGCAGGAGCCTGGCCAATGGCTGCTGCTGGGCGACGCTCAGGGGCCGCTGGCCTGGTTTGTCCTCGATGACCGCTTGCGCGCCGACGCCCCGGCGCTGCTGGCGGCCTGCAAGGCCCGGGGCTGGCGCACGCTGCTGCTGTCGGGCGACACCTCCCCGATGGTCGACAGTGTGGCGGCCGAGCTGGGGATTGATGAAGCGCGCGGCGGCCTGCGCCCCGACGACAAACTGCACGTGTTGCAGCAGTTGCATGCCCAGGGCCGCACGGTGTTGATGCTCGGTGACGGGGTCAACGACGTGCCGGTGCTGGCCGCTGCCGACATCAGCGTGGCCATGGGATCGGCCACTGACCTGGCGAAAACCAGCGCCGATGCCGTGCTGCTGTCCAATCGGCTTGAGGCATTGGTGCAAGCCTTTGGCCTTGCCCGGCGCACACGTCGGGTTATCATCGAAAACCTGTTGTGGGCAGGCCTGTACAACGGCCTGATGCTGCCCTTTGCGGCGCTGGGCTGGATTACCCCCGTATGGGCCGCCGTGGGCATGTCCATCAGTTCACTGATCGTGGTGTTGAACGCCATGCGCCTGACGCGCATGCCGAAGCCCGCCAGCCTTCAACCTACCCTCGATCCTCAGCCGATGCCGGCCTGAAACGGCCGTCCGGAGTTCTTATGCCAGCGCTTTACGTCATGATTCCCGCGGCCTTGCTGATTGTCGGGGTCGCCATTTACATCTTCTTTTGGGCGGTGGACAGCGGCCAGTACGACGACCTGGACAGCCCGGCCCACAGCATTCTGTTTGACGACCAAGACCCGCAGCACACCGCCGCCGTCGACGAGGCCAAAGGCCTGCACCCGGACGCGCCTAAAGACGACGATCAAACAGCGCCGCCCCATGCTTGAATTGGCGCCGCTGCTGGTTTCAGCCGTCATCCTCGGCCTGTTGGGCGGTGGCCATTGCCTGGGCATGTGCGGGGGGTTGATGGGCGCCCTGACCCTGGCGATTCCGAAAGAACAACGCAGCCGACGCTTCAGGTTGCTGCTGGCCTACAACCTCGGTCGAATCCTCAGCTATGCCGCAGCCGGTTTATTGCTTGGGCTCGCAGGCTGGGCCGTGGCCAATAGCCCGGCGGCGCTGTTCATGCGCATCCTCGCGGGCGTGCTACTGATTTGCATGGGCTTGTACCTGGCGGGCTGGTGGAGCGGTCTGACGCGCATTGAAAGCCTGGGGCGCGGCCTGTGGCGTCATATCCAGCCGATTGCGACGCGACTGCTGCCGGTATCGAGCCTGCCGCGCGCTTTGCTGCTGGGCGCACTCTGGGGCTGGCTGCCGTGCGGGCTGGTGTACAGCACCCTGATCTGGTCAGCCAGCCAGGGCAGCGCGACCGACAGCGCACTGTTGATGCTGGCGTTTGGCCTTGGCACGTGGCCCGTGTTGCTGGCCACGGGGCTGGCGGCCGAGCGTGTCACGGCCCTGCTGCGCAAGCGCAGCGTGCGCATGACAGGCGGCGTGCTGGTGATCCTGTTCGGCATCTGGACCCTGCCCGGCCCGCACCAGCATTGGTTAATGGGGCATTGAGCCGGGCAGCGTGACGCCCCGTGCGGTGTCAGGCTGCTACAAAGCTGCAACCACAGCTCTTGATGCAAATCAAGATGCAACAGTGACCCACCCCCTAGACTGCCGAGCATTGCCAGCCATCCCGGGGGAATGCCCGCATGCTCGACGCCATTCGTTGGGACTCAGATTTAATTCGCCGTTACGACATGGCCGGACCGCGCTATACCTCGTATCCCACAGCCATGCAGTTCAACAGCCAGGTCAGCCCGTTTGACCTGTTGCATGCGTTGCGAGAAAGCCGCAAGGCGTTGCGTCCTCTGTCGTTGTATGTGCACGTGCCGTTCTGCGCCAACATTTGCTATTACTGCGCCTGCAACAAAGTCGTGACCAAGGACCGGGGCCGCGCACAGCCCTATTTGCAACGCCTGGAGCAGGAAATCCAGCAGATCGCCTGCCACCTCGACCCCCATCAAAAGGTCGAGCAGTTGCACTTTGGCGGTGGCACGCCGACGTTCCTCAGCCATGACGAACTTCGCCAGTTAATGGCCAAGCTGCGCCAGCATTTCAACCTGCTGGACGATGACTCCGGCGACTACGGCATCGAGATCGACCCGCGCGAAGCCGACTGGTCGACCATGGGGCTGTTGCGCGAGCTGGGGTTCAATCGGGTCAGCATCGGCCTGCAAGACCTCGACCCGCAGGTACAACGGGCCGTGAACCGCTTGCAAAGCCTGGAAGAAACCCGCGCGGTGATTGACGCGGCGCGCACCCTGCAATTTCGCTCGATCAATATCGACCTGATCTACGGGCTACCGAAACAGACGCCCGAGGCATTTGCGCGCACGGTCGACGAAGTGATTAATCTGCAGCCGGATCGTTTGTCGGTGTTCAATTACGCGCACTTGCCTGAGCGCTTCATGCCACAGCGCCGGATCAATGCCAGTGATTTGCCGTCCCCTGCCGACAAGCTGCAGATGCTGCAAAACACCATCGAGCAACTGACCAAAGCCGGTTACCGCTACATCGGCATGGACCACTTCGCCCTGCCGGATGACGAACTGGCCATTGCCCAGGAAGAAGCCACGCTGCAACGCAATTTCCAGGGCTACACCACCCACGGTCATTGCGACCTGATCGGGCTCGGGGTATCGGCCATCAGCCAGATCGGCGATTTGTACTGCCAGAACAACAGCGATCTGGCGCAGTACCAGACCACGCTGGCCAGTGCCCAACTGGCCACCAGCCGCGGGCTGATCTGCAACCAGGATGACCGGATCCGCCGCGAAGTGATTCAGCAAATCATCTGCAACCTGCACTTGCCGTTTGCGCGCATCGAGCAAGCGTTCAACATCGACTTCAGGGGGTATTTCGCGGCCCAGTGGCCCGAACTGGAAGCAATGGCGCAAGACGGCCTGATCGCACTGGACAGTGACCAGTTGACCGTTCTGCCGGCGGGGCGGTTATTGGTGCGCTCGGTGTGCATGGTATTTGATGCCTACCTGGAGCAACAAAACCGCCAACGCTATTCGCGGGTTATTTAGCGGCTAACGAAGCGGCCTTGAGCGCGTCGTCGCTGCTCATGTCTTTCATGGCCTTGGCCAGGCTCGCGTTCAGCGTGATCAGACTGGCCGTCAGGCTGGAAATCTCACCCTGCAATGCCGACGCTTGAGCCTTGGCCTGTTCCGGGCTCAGGCTGCTGTTGGTCAACACTTGTTGCAGTTGCTGCTGCTTCTCGGCGATCTGCTTTTTGACGTCGCGAATCATCTTCAGCAGTTTCTGAATGTTGTCGGGCAAACCGCTGTCTTCAATGTCGCTGTTGTCAGCTTTCTGCGCCCCGGCCGCTTTCAGGGCGGCGCCCGAAATGGTGACCGACACGCCTTCAGCGGGAGTCGTGGCGTCCACGTCAAGTTTCGCGTCTTTGTCGGCTGTTTTCTGACCCTGCGTGTTCTGCACAGGCGCCGGGATGTGCAACATCCCACTTTGCCCCAGGGTTACCCCTCCCATCGACGACATCTTCCCTGCTCCGTTTATCTGCGATACCCGTTTATCGGCCAAATCCTACATTTCTTGAGCGTTCCGCCCAGAGAAGGCGCACTGGTCTGGATTCCCTTGCTGAGTTACCCTTGTAACTTATGTGTGTTTTCCCACAAGGATTAAAGAAATGTCCGAGCCAGTAAAACTGCGCGCTCATAACCAGGCACACTGCAAGGACTGCAGTCTGGCGCCTCTGTGTTTACCACTTTCATTGAATCTGGAAGATATGGACGCGCTGGATGAGATCGTCAAGCGAGGCCGCCCCCTGAAAAAAGGGGAGTTCCTGTTTCGCCAGGGCGATACGTTTGGTTCGGTGTACGCAGTCCGTTCTGGCGCGCTCAAGACCTTCAGCCTGAGTGACAGCGGCGAAGAGCAAATTACCGGCTTCCATTTGCCCAGCGAACTGGTCGGCCTCTCCGGCATGGACACAGAATCCTACCCGGTGTCAGCACAGGCGCTGGAAACCACGTCGGTGTGCGAAATCCCGTTTGAACGCCTGGACGAGCTGGCCCTGCAATTGCCGCAACTGCGTCGCCAGTTGATGCGCGTGATGAGCCGCGAAATCCGCGACGACCAACAAATGATGCTGCTGCTGTCGAAAAAGACCGCTGACGAGCGTATTGCCACGTTCCTGGTCAACCTGTCTGCCCGCTTCCGGGCCCGCGGTTTCTCGGCCAACCAGTTCCGCCTCAGCATGTCGCGCAATGAAATCGGCAACTACCTGGGCCTGGCCGTTGAAACGGTCTCGCGGGTCTTCACGCGCTTGCAGAACGACCATTTTCTGATCGCGGAAGGCAAGGAAGTCAACATCCTTGACCCGATCAAGCTGTGCGAACTGGCAGGCGGGTCTTTGGAAGGCTAAAGCCGCTATACTGGCGCGCTTTACGCACGCCAGGACACACCCACACCATGGTCTTGAACGACTTCTGCCTAAAATCGCTGATCCGCCCGGTCATTGACTTCCCCAAGCCGGGCGTGATTTTTCGCGACATTACCCCGCTGTACCAGTCCCCTCGCGCCATGCGCGTGATTGCCGATTCGTTTATCGAACGCTACGTCGAAGCCCACTTCACCCACATCGGCGCCATGGATGCACGCGGGTTTTTGATCGGATCAGTACTGGCTCACCAGCTCAACAAGCCCCTGATCCTGTTTCGAAAGCAAGGCAAACTGCCGGCGGACGTGATCGCTGAAGGCTATCAGACCGAATACGGCGAAGCGTTTTTGGAGGCGCACGCTGACAGCCTGTGCGAAGGGGATTCGTTGCTGATCGTGGATGACCTGATTGCCACAGGCGGCACGCTGATTGCGGCGGCCAATCTGGCACGGCGCATGGGGGCAACGGTCTTTGAAGCGGCGGCCATCATCGACCTGCCTGAACTGGGCGGCTCAAAGCGCCTGAATGACATCGGCATTTCGACCTTTAGCCTGACTGAGTTTTCGCTGACCGAATAAAGCGTCGCCCTTGCTGTCACGTTCGCCAGCAAGGGCGATGGGTCTCACAATGCGATGGGTTTGCGTCCGGCGAACGAATGCGCCAGCGTTCCGCCATCCACCAATTCAAGCTCGCCACCCAACGGCACGCCGTGGGCGATGCGTGACGCGATCAAACCTTTGCTGTGCAGCAGCTGCGCAATGTAATGCGCGGTGGCCTCGCCTTCGACGGTCGGGTTGGTGGCCAGGATGACCTCGGTAAAGGTGCCTTGCGATTCAATGCGCGCCATCAGTTGCGGAATGCCAATCGCCTCTGGCCCCAGGCCATCCAGCGGCGATAAATGCCCCTTGAGCACGAAATAGCGCCCGCGATACCCCGTTTGCTCCACGGCATAGACGTCCATCGGGCCTTCCACCACACACAGCAGGGTGTCATCGCGACGCAGGTCCGCGCACTGCGGGCACAGATCGTCTTCGGTCAGGGTGCGGCACAACCGGCAATGCCCTACCCCTTCCATCGCCTGACTCAACGCCAGCGCCAGACGCGAGCCACCACTGCGGTCACGCTCAAGCAACTGCAGGGCCATGCGCTGCGCGGTCTTTTGACCCACGCCCGGCAAAGTGCGCAAGGCATCAATCAGTTGGCGAATCAGGGGGCTAAAGCTCATAGGGAAAAGTCCGACAAAACAACGAGAGGCGGTTTATACCCGCCCGGTCAGGCAGCGTCAAATGCTCTCGTCACCCCCACAGCCCGCGACAGCGACGACAAAAAACGCGCAAAAAAAAGCCGGGCGCGAAGCCCGGCTTTCTCACAGCACCTTAGAACGGCAGCTTCATGCCCGGTGGCAATTGCATGCCGGCGGTCACGCCGCTCATTTTGTCCTGGCTGTTGGCTTCGATCTTGCGCACGGCGTCGTTAACGGCCGCGGCGAACAAGTCTTCCAGCACTTCACGGTCATCATCGCTCACGCCTTCCAGCAGGCTGGGGTCGATGCTCACGCGCTTGATGTCGTGACGACCGGTCATCACCACGCTCACCATATCGCCACCTGCCTTGCCGGTGACTTCTGCGTTGGCCAGTTCTTCCTGCATCTTGGCCATTTTTTCCTGCATCTGCTGCGCCTGCTTCATCAGGCCGGCCATGCCACCTTTCATCATGGGAATCACCTCAAACGGTATATGCACAATATGCCCATGGCCTTCGACCACGGGCTGTAATTTTTTATCCGCCGCTACGACGCCTGGGGCTCGACCACGTCGACAGGCTGGATCGTATCGTCACGCACGGCAGCGTCGAACTGTTCAATCATGTGTTGGACCAACGGGTCGGCATAGATCGATTCCTCCGCCAGTCGCTGACGCTCAGCGCGCAGACGGGCTGCCGCTTGCGCCGGGGTTTCCTGTTCGGGCTTGATCAGCTCGATGGTGACTTTAAGCGTGCGCTGCAAGTGCTGGTTCAGGGCATCGTTCAAACGCCGCTGCTGGGTCGCGTTAAACAACGCACTGTGCGCCGGGTCCAGGTGCAGCAGCCACTCATCCCCTTCGGCCGAGATCAGCGTGCAGTTGGCACCAATGCTTGCTGTCATCCCCGACACCGGTAATTTGGGGAACATGTTGAGCCATTCAAGGGCCAGACCGGTCGCCGGCATCGCGGCGGGCTGCGGTTCAGGCTCCGGCGCTGGCTCATGCTCGGCCGCATGCTCACTGGCCAGCTCGTCCAGATAACTGTAGGCCGCCGAGTCCATGTCCGGCTCAATGTAGTCTTCGTCCAGCGGCGGCTCGTCATCGCGGTCCATGCCTGACAGGGCCGCATCGACTTGCTCGGCGGTCGGCTCGGGGATCGGTGCGGCCGTCCACTGCGGCGCGTCGGGCACCACGCTGTCCGGGGTAGGCAATGGCATCGGCGGCAACGCGGGCGGCTCGCTGACGGTCTCCAGCACCGGCTCGGGGGCAGGCGCTTGCTCGACGACCGGCACAGCGGGCTCGTTCCACGGCAGATCGACTTCTGCGACCACAGGCGCCCGTGGCTCAACCACTGGGGCGGGGGCAGGCGTCGGGGACGGGGCAACCTGGGGTTCAGGCGCCGCGACGGGTTCCGGCACCGGTGTCGCGACCGGCGTAAGCGCAGCAGCCGTCGCCACGGCTTGAGCGGAATCAACTGTGGCCTGGCTGATCCCCACCGGCTTTAGCGGCTGACTCGGTGCGTCCCCGGTGTCGGCAGGACGAAAGGCCAACATGCGCAGCAGCACCATTTCGAAGCCGCCCCGCGGGTCGGGCGCGAGGGGTAAATCGCGGCGACCGATCAGGCCCATCTGGTAATAAAACTGCACATCTTCGGCCGGCATCGCCTGCGCCAGCGCCAACACCCGATCCCGGTCGCCGTGGCCATTGTCGACGCCTTCAGGCAATGCCTGGGCAATCGCCACGCGGTGGAACACGTTGAGGATTTCCGACAGCACGCCATTCCAGTCCGGCCCCTGCTCGGCCAAATGGCGCACGGCCTCAAGCAAGGCTTTTGCATCGCCCTGGATCAAGGCGTGAAGCAGGTCAAACACCTGGCCGTGGTCCAGCGTACCGAGCATGGCCCGCACATCCGCAGCCAGCACTTTGCCTTCACCGAACGCAATCGCCTGATCGGTCAGGCTCATGGCATCGCGCATCGACCCGTCTGCGGCACGCCCGAGCAGCCACAGGGCATCGTCTTCAAAAGGAACGTTTTCGACACTCAGCACATGGCTCAGGTGTTCAACCACGCGCTCCGGGGTCATGTTCTTGAGCGAGAACTGCAGGCAGCGCGACAAAATGGTCGCCGGCAGCTTTTGCGGGTCGGTCGTCGCCAGGATGAACTTGACGTAGGGCGGCGGCTCTTCGAGGGTTTTAAGCAGCGCATTGAACGAATGGCTGGAGAGCATGTGCACTTCGTCGATCAGGTAGACCTTGAAGCGCCCTCGGCTCGGCGCATACTGCACGTTATCGAGCAGCTCGCGGGTGTCTTCGACCTTGGTGCGGCTGGCGGCGTCGATTTCGATCAGGTCGACAAAACGGCCTTCGTCGATTTCGCGGCACACCGAACACTCGCCACACGGGGTCGAGGTGATACCTGTTTCACAGTTCAGGCATTTGGCGATGATCCGCGCAATGGTGGTCTTGCCCACGCCACGGGTACCGGTGAAAAGGTAGGCGTGGTGCAAGCGCTGACTGTCCAGGGCGTTGATCAGAGCCTTGAGCACATGGGTCTGGCCGACCATTTCGCGGAACGAGCGCGGACGCCATTTACGTGCAAGAACCTGATAACTCATTGATAACCGTCGCGTCTGAAAAGCGGAAGGCGCTAATGCTAGCGGAGCAAGGGCAAAATTGCATCCGATGTGGCCGCCTAATCTGGCTATGCTGCTGCCTGACGGGCTATTTATATCGTTTTGGCCCCCCTGCCGGAGATCTTATGCGCTGGACCCCCTTGATATTGATACTGGCCACCGTGCCCTGCCTGGCGGAACTGCCGCCCTTGCGCTTCGCCATTGCAGACAGTTGGGCGATGCCGATGGTGCGGCACGAGAACGGCCAGCCCACCGAAGGCATCCTGTTTGACGTCATGCAAAGCCTGGCTCTCCAGATTGGCTACCCGGCGCAATTTCAGGTACTGGCCCGGGCACGGGTTCAGAGCGCCATGGACCATGGCGAAGTGGATGTGCGCTGTTTTGTCACCCCCGCCTGGGTCGGCCCGAACGCCGACCAGTACCTGTGGAGCGAACCGCTGCTCGCACAACGCGATGTGCTGGTCGGCACACGCCAGCGCCCGGCGCCGGTGAATCTGCAAACCCTGGAGCGACAGTCGGTCGGTACAGTGCTCAGCTACACCTATCCTTCCCTGCAACCGTTGTTCGATGCAGGCAGGCTGCAGCGCGATGACGCCCGCAGCCAGGAACAAGTCCTGCAAATGCTGATCATCGGACGCTTCAACTATGCGGTCAGTAATCAATGGGCGGTGGACTGGATCAATAAAGACCTTAAACCGGCAGACCAACTGCACGACGTGGCGCTGGTGCAAGAGCAAATGCTCAGTTGCATGGTGCGTAACGACCCGCAGCTGCCCACGAAAAAAATCCTCAGCACCCTGTCTGCCATGCGCCAGTCCGGTGAAATAGAGCGCATCATTTCGCGTTACACCGCACCCTCGACGCTGTGACCGCTCAGGCGCAAGCGGCCTGCAACCATGCCCCGGGCGGTTCGAAACCGGCCACCCAATTGGCCACTTCGCGAATCGGCATGGGCCGCGCAATGAAATAGCCCTGCGCCACTTCGCAGCCCAGCTCCATCAGCAGGCAACCCTGCGCTTCGCTCTCCAGCCCTTCGGCAATCACGTTGCGCCCAAACGCGCGCGCCAGCCCGACCACTGCCGTGGTCAGGGCCAGGTCATCCTGATCGTGGAGGATGTCACGCACAAAGGATTTGTCGATCTTGATGGTTTCGGTCGGCAAGCGCTTGAGGTAGCTCAGCGAGGAATAGCCCGTACCGAAATCGTCCAGCGAAAAACGCACGCCTAAAGCCTGACAGGCTTTAAGGCATTGACTGACATGCTGCATGTTCTCAATGGCCGCCGACTCAATGATTTCGAGGTCCAGTTTTTCGGGCGCCACCTCCGCATACCGCCCCAGCAACACCTTAAGCCGCGCCACAAAATCCGCGCGCTGAAAGTGCCGTGCCGCAATGTTGACACTGATCGACCAGTGCGCCCCAGCCCTTTGCCATTCGTGCATTTGCCGGATTGCCTGATCGATCACCCATTCCCCGATGTCGATAATCAAGTCGGTCTGCTCGACCACCGGTAAAAAATCGCAAGGCTCAATCAGCCCTTTCTTCGGATGATGCCAACGCAACAGGCCTTCAAAACCCAGCACCTCGCCGGTACGCATGTTGACCTTGGGCTGGTAGTGCAAACACAACTCACCCGCTGCCAAGGCCTGGCGTACACGCTCGACCTGTTCGTGGGTGGCCTTGATCTCGCGCCCCTTGAGCACATCGAACACGTAATAGCGGTTGCGTCCGCTTTGCTTGGCCACGTACATGGCCTGATCGGCATGGCGCAACAGCGTGTCGGCGTCTTCGTTGTCGAGCGGGTAAAGCGTGACACCAATGCTGGCACACACACTCAGGCTGTTTTCACCCACCGTGTAGGGCCGGGAAATGGCGGTCAACACCCGCTGCATGGCCCCGTGCAGCTCATCCGCATCGCGCACATGGCGCAGGATCAGGACAAATTCGTCACCGGCCAGACGCGCCACGACATCTTCACCGCGCATGATGCTTTTTAAACGCTTGGCCACCTCGATCAGCAGCAAGTCGCCGCTGGCATGCCCATAACCGTCATTGACTGCCTTGAAGCCGTCCAGATCGAGCATGCACACTGCCAGCGGAATGCCATCGGCGCGCGAAGATTCGAGGGCCTGATTCAACAGGTCGGAGAGGTAGGCGCGGTTTGGCAAGCCAGTCAGCACATCGTGCCCCACGCGCCATTGCAGGGTGTGCAACAACTGACGCTTTTCGCTGACATCAAAACGGATCGACAAATACTTGCGCACTTGCCCGGTCGATTCATCCACCAGCGGCACCATGGTGCTGTCCACCCAGTAGACCGTGCCGTCTTTACCCCGGTTGCAGATTTCGCCTTTCCAGACCTGCCCCCGGGAAATGGTGCGCCACATGCCGACAAAGAACTCGGGCGGATGAAAACCCGAGTTCAGGATGCGATGGTTGGCCCCCAACAATTCCTCACGCGGGTAACCCGACACGTCACAGAACTGCTCGTTGACGTAGGTGATGCGCCCACTTAAATCGGTTTCAGAAAAGATCGCCGCAGCATCTACAGCTTTGCGGTACATATCGTCCATGATTCACTTCACGCCTTGCCAATTACCGATTGAAACGATCCACCAGGGCGCGAAGCCCTGTAGAGATTCGTTTGAGTTCGCCACCACGCACGACTGCCGCATTGGCGTTTTGCGCGGTATTTTGCACGGTTTGAGCAACATTGTTGATTTGGCGTGAAACATCTTCGGCCACCGAGGACTGTTCTTGCGACGCAGCGGCCATCTGCTGGCTCATGTCAGTGATGCGCTCTACGGCCTGACGAATGCCCTGCAGCGCTTCCTGCGCTTGCAGCACCTGACGCACGCCCTGCTCGGCCTCCTGAATGCCCAGACTGGCAATATTGACCGCCTCCTCGGCGCCTGTTTGCAGGTTTTCGATGATGCCCTGGATTTGCTCGGTCGACTCCCGGGTCTTGCCCGCCAGCGCCCGCACTTCATCCGCCACCACGGCAAACCCGCGCCCTTGCTCGCCTGCGCGTGCGGCCTCGATGGCGGCATTGAGTGCCAACAGGTTAGTTTGATCGGCAATCGCGCGAATCATGCTGGCAGCCAGCATGATTTCCTGGGTTTGGCCGGCCAGATTGCCCACCGCGCCATTGATTTGATTCACCGTATTGGCCAGCAATTGAATGGCGTCACGGGTGGTGCCGGCCACCAGACTGCCCTCTTGGGCCAACTGGTTCGCGGTTTTGGCCTCTACCGCCGTGTGCTGAACATGCATCGCCACCTCGGAGATCGACGCGGCCATTTCGGTCATGGCGGCCGCGGTCATGTCTGTCTCGGCACGCTGCTGCAACAAGGCGCTTTCCGTGTCGCTGGACAACTGACTGGAGTCCGTCGCCGCTTCGGCCATCTGGTTGGCCAAATCCAGCAAGCGGGTCAGTGCGGTCTTCAGACGCGCTTCTTCGCTGATCAAAATCATGTGCAACCGGGCGACAGCACCGTCGGCGTCGCTGTACACCTTGGCGCTGATCGGGTCCGAAAATGAATCCGCAGAAGCGTTGAGGATGTGCTGCAATTGCTGGCCCACACGCCGGTGCCCCCACACACCCACCCCGACAAACAGCGCGGCCGTGAGGCTTTGCGCGGCCAACGTCGGAAGCACATAAGCACTGGCAACCGACACGATGGCCGCGGTGACCGGCAGTAACAGGGCGCCCGCGGCATGGGTGAGGCGGTGCCACGCCGGCACCGCAGGCTTGCCGTCACGCAAACTCGCATAGAGCGCATCAGCCCGAGCCACCTGCTCCCGGGTGGGCTTGACCCGCACCGACTCGTACCCGACCACACGACCGCCTTCCAGAATCGGCGTGACATACGCGCTGACCCAGTAATAGTTGCCGTTTTTGCAGCGGTTCTTGACCACCCCCATCCAGCTTTTCCCGGCTTTGAGGTAGCGCCACATCAATTCGAAAACCGAGGCTGGCATGTCGGGGTGGCGAACCAGATTGTGCGTACTGCCGATCAACTCATCCTGAGTAAAACCGCTCATGGCGGCGAATTCGGCATTGCAGTAAGTGATATGGCTGTGGACATCCGTGGCTGAGATCAACCGCTGATGCTCGGGAAATGTTTGTTCGACACCGGTCACGGGAAGGTTAATGCGCACGGTAAAACTCCACCTGTGGATAGCACGCACAGGCGCGCCATGTAAGAACAGAACAACCCCAAGGCTCACCGCACATACACTTAATACGCACCGGGCAATATTAAGCAGACGTGCAACAACACCCCACATCTTTGAACAGGTGCGGGCTTGAAGAAGATCAAAAGTGGCGCAATTCTACAAAGTAATCTCAGCTTTGCAAGTAAGACGACCAGACAACAACCCGGCCCTGACCCTATGCTTTATAACAACGCATTAATTCAACAGCCCGTCACAACAGACAAATACAGAGTCCAGCGCGACAAAGAACGATGCCCGAGTTGCACGAATACCTCTCAACAACATTCGCGAAAAGCCCCGATAAAGGCCGAGCTAGAGCCATCTGCAGAGCTTTGACAACTCTAATTATTGGATCCAATAATTTTTAAGAATTGTCTTAAAGACATATTCACTTCAGCGCCCATAACATCAAGCCATTTAAATGGAAGTACAAACAATAGACGCTGAATGCCAACAACTAACACCTGTAAACGCGTCTTTAAAAGCGTATGCCCGTCATCTAAAGTCCCTGCAAGCGATTCAGGCGGCCTCATTAACTTTCTCATGGCCGCTGAAATGACTTATACAAAATCTAGACGACGCCATAAAAGACGAAAGACAAATTCGAAATATGAAAACTGAAATCTGAGCAAGTGCACTCATTAACTGTTCTTCATATCGCGTGACTCAACACCTGACTGGGCGCAAAAAAGACGGCAAAACGAACACGCACAGAAAAAAATCGCAAGGTCGTAACCGGCGTTGAGAGGAGATATAAAAAGAGGGATTCAAAATGGAGGCAACCCCACCAGCCACACCCCGGCACACAATGTTCCCGCTGTGGCTGCTTCCTTCCGGATCTGACCAGGTTCACGGGTAATCGTTGCGGAGGGACCGATAGGGTCACCATAACAACATTCGCCTAGCAGCGAACGGCGCCATTGTACCTGTCTGAAGAAAAGTTACAACCGCCTATTCAAGAATAAAAAAATGAATGGGCTCAAGTACTTGGATTACCGGGGCAGCGTCCGCGAATCTCAGGCCAGGGTCGGGCGTCCTGCGGGGGAAATCAGCAGCACGCGAATCCCTTCGAGCGACAAACACGGCTTTTTTGACCCGGCTACGCTGCCGGACGCCGCCCGGCAGCGCCTGCATAGATTTAGAGGCTGATGCCCTGCTGCGCCAGGAAGGCGACAAATGCCTGCTCATCCAGCACCTTCAGTCCCAACTCGTTAGCCTTGACCAGCTTGGACCCCGCACCCGGCCCCGCCACCACGCAATGGGTCTTGCCCGAGACCGAACCCGAGACCTTGGCGCCCAGGCTTTCGAGCTTGTCCTTGGCCACATCGCGGCTCATCAGTTCCAGCGACCCGGTCAGCACCCAGGTCTGCCCCGCCAGAGGCAAACCGGCCACGACTTTTTTCTCGCTGTGCCAGTGCATGCCGAAATCTCGCAACTGCGCCTCGATCGCCAGCGCAAGGTTTGCATTGTCGGGGTTGTCAAAAAACGCTCGCACCGCCTTGGCCTGCTTCTCCGGCAAGGCCTGGCGCATGTCGAGCCAGTCCGCATCGATCACGCCTTGCAACGAACCAAACTTGTCGGCGAGCTTTTGCGCGCCGCCCGGCCCCACAAACGGGATATGCAGTTTGTCGATCAAGCCGCCCAACGTCGCGCTCGCGGCAAATTCAGCCCCCAGATCGCCCTGATCCTGCAACTCAAGGCCGCGCTCCAGCAACTGCTGGATCACCTGCCGGTTATGTTCATCACTGAAGAAGCTGTGAATCTCATGGGCGACTTCCAGACCGACATCCGGCAAGTACGTGAGCACCTGCGGCAACGCCTGCTGGACACGCTCCAGCGAAGCCAACGAGCGCGCCAGCACTTTGGCGGTTTCCTCTCCCACGTCCGGAATGCCCAAGGCATAGATAAAGCGGGCCAGTGTCGGCCGCTTGCTGTCAGCGATGGCGGCCAGCAGGTTGTTGGTCGACAACTCGGCAAAACCCTCCAGCTCGACAATCTGATCGAAGTTCAACATGTACAGATCTGCCGGCGAACGCACCAAACCTTCGTCCACCAACTGCTCAACGCTTTTCTCGCCCAGCCCTTCAATATCCATCGCCCGGCGCGAGACAAAATGAATGATCGCCTGCTTAAGCTGAGCACCGCAGGCCAGACGACCGACGCAACGGTACACCGCGCCTTCAGTGACCGTTTCGCGGCCTTTGCTGCGCTTGATCAGCTGCGTGCGCTCGACATGCGAACCGCACACCGGGCAGTTGTGCGGAATGTGCACCGGCCGGGCATGTTTCGTACGGCGATCCAGCACCACTTGCACCACCTGCGGGATCACATCGCCAGCACGGCGAATGATCACGGTATCGCCGATCATCAACCCCAGTCGCGCCACTTCGTCCATGTTGTGCAACGTGGCGTTGGAGACCGTCACGCCCGCCACCTTCACCGGTTTCAAACGCGCCACCGGGGTCACCGCGCCGGTTCGGCCCACCTGAAACTCCACATCGAGCAGTTCGGTCAGCTCTTCCATCGCCGGGAATTTATGGGCGATGGCCCAACGCGGTTCGCGGGCACGGAACCCCAGCTCACGCTGCGAGGCCAGGCTGTTGACCTTGAACACCACGCCATCGATTTCATACGGTAGCGAAGCGCGCCGCTCACCGATGTCTCGGTAGTAATCCAGGCACTGGGCAATGCCCTTGGCCAGTTTCAGCTCATGGCTGATGGGCATGCCCCATTTTTGCAGCTGCTTGAGATTGCCGATGTGCGTATCAGCAAATTCTTCCGACACCTGGCCCAAGCCGTAACAGCAAAATTCCAGCGGACGGCTGGCGGTGATCTTCGAGTCGAGTTGCCGCAGGCTGCCCGCCGCCGCGTTACGCGGGTTCGCGAAGGTTTTGCCGCCAGCCGCCATTTGGGTTTCGTTCAGGCGCTCAAACCCGGCCTTGGACATAAACACTTCACCCCGCACCTCCAGCACGGCGGGCCAGCCACTGCCGTGCAGCTTGAGCGGGATGTTGCGCACGGTCCGCACGTTGACGCTGATGTCTTCACCCGTGGTGCCATCACCTCGCGTGGCACCGCGCACCAAATGCCCGTCCCGGTACAACAGACTGACCGCCAGGCCATCCAGCTTGGGCTCGCAGCTGTATTCGACCTCGGCACCGCCACCAAACAGGTCGCCGGAGGGCAAATCCAGCCCTTCATTGACCCGGCGGTCGAACTCGCGCATGTCCGCCTCATCGAAGGCGTTGCCCAAACTCAGCATCGGTACTTCATGGCGGACCTGCGTGAAGGCCGACAACGCAGCGCTGCCCACCCGCTGGGTCGGGGAGTCCGGCGTGACCCACTCGGGATGCTCGGCTTCCAGCGCTTTGAGCTCATGGAACAGACGATCGTATTCGGCGTCCGGGATGCTCGGCTCGTCGAGCACGTGGTAGCGATAGTTGTGCTGATCCAGTTCAGCGCGCAGCGCTAGGATTCGGTCATGGGCGGCGGTCATGGGGTGTTCTCTCACAATGCAAAAGAGCAGCCGAGGCTGCTCTTGAGTTAATTCGTTCGCGCTGGAGTGGGAGCAAACAGGCTGACTCCCACAGGGCTTAGCGTTTTTGAGTCAATGCGCGACGTTCAAATTCAACGATGCGCTGGCGGTAATGCTCGATGGTTTGCGCCGTCAACACGCTGCGCTGGTCATCTTTGAGCTCGCCGTTCAATTCCTGCGACAGCTTGCGCGCCGCGGCCACCATCACATCAAACGCCTGCTTGGGATGACGCGGCCCCGGCAGCCCCAGGAAGAAGCTCACGGCAGGCGTACTGAACAGGTCGATATCGTCCAGATCGAATACACCCGGCTTCACAGCGTTGGCCATCGAAAACAGCACTTCGCCATTGCCGGCCATGCTTTCGTGGCGGTGGAAAATATCCATCTCGCCAAAGCGCAGGCCGCTTTCCAGAATGTTCTGCAACAGGGCTGGCCCCTTGAAGCCCGCCGGGTCGCGGCTGATGACACTAATGACCAGCACTTCTTCTGCCGCTTGCGGCGCTTCTTTCTCTTCAGCCACTGCCGATACCGACGGGCTGGCCGTGGCACGACCGCGGGCCGGTTTGGATTCTGCCGGGAAGTCATCACGGGCGGCGCTGAGGCTCGGGCCGTCGTCTTCCAGGTCCAGATTGAGGTTCAAGTCGCCCTGGCTTGGCTCGCTGCCACGCTTGCCGCGCTTGGCGCCTTTCTCACGAGGCGGCATGCTCACCGATGGCAGGTCGTGCTCATCAAGTTGCGGCTCTTTGTGATGCGGGGTGTCCAGCACTCGCGGGGGCCCGAGCAACTCGGCGCTGGCCTCCTCTTCGTCGGGCAGGTTTGAGAAGCTTCGATCAAGACGAAACTTGAGCTTGCCTTTGCCACCGCGCATGCGGCGCCAGCCATCAAAAAGAATACCGGCGATGACCACTATGCCGATGACGATCAGCCACTCGCGCAGACCGATTTCCATGTAATCCCGTGCCCCTAAAAAATGATTCTATGAAGAAGAGCCTAAAGCCCTTTAAAACGTGGCGCCAACTCTATGTTCTGAATGGCGTTTTACCCACGTATAAAAAAATTAGACGCTAAATTAGCACGACCAAAGATAACTTTACACCGTCTGTCGCATTGAGCTATGCCGAAGCCCTACAAGCATGCAAACCAAATCGGTCAACTCTTTGGGAAATATCTTACACAAAGATTTTTTTGTCCCTCTTTGCTTATAGCTCAAGCATCCACCATTGCCATGGCCTCCTCGACATCAACCGCCACCAGACGCGAACAACCGGGCTCGTGCATCGTCACCCCCATCAACTGATCGGCCATTTCCATGGCGATTTTGTTGTGGGTGATGTAGATGAACTGCACCGTCTGTGACATCTCTTTAACCAGACGGGCATAACGCCCTACGTTCGCATCATCAAGCGGCGCATCCACTTCATCGAGCATGCAAAACGGTGCCGGATTCAACTTGAAGATGGCAAAAACCAGCGCCAGCGCAGTCAATGCCTTCTCACCACCGGACAACAAATGGATGGTGCTGTTCTTCTTGCCTGGCGGCCGCGCCATGATCGTTACCCCTGTATCGAGTAAATCTTCGCCCGTCAGTTCCAAGTAAGCGCTGCCGCCACCGAAAACTTTTGGGAAAAGTGCCTGTAATCCACCATTTATCTGATCAAAGGTGTCTTTGAAACGGCTGCGGGTTTCTTTGTCGATCTTGCGAATGACGTTTTCCAGCGTCTCAAGTGCTTCAACCAAATCCGCATCTTGAGCATCCAGATAGCGTTTGCGTTCGGACTGCTGCTGGTACTCATCGATGGCCGCCAGGTTGATCGCCCCCAAGCGCTGAATTCGTGCGCCAATGCGCTCCAGCTCTTCTTCGGCCTGCTGCTCGTTCAACTCGCTGCTCAAGGTGGCCAGCACGCCGTGCAGGTCATAGCCATCGGCCAGCAATTGGTCTTGCAACGCGGTGCGCCGCACGG
This sequence comes from Pseudomonas lundensis, assembly GCF_015377145.2. NCBI lineage: Bacteria > Pseudomonadati > Pseudomonadota > Gammaproteobacteria > Pseudomonadales > Pseudomonadaceae > Pseudomonas > Pseudomonas lundensis. The sequence continues at coordinate 1,869,137 of NZ_CP062158.2, read as the reverse complement.
TCAGCGCTTGCCATTCCATGCGCTGCTGTTCGAGCTGGCCGCGAATCAGTTGCGATTGTTGCTCGGCCTGATTTCGGCGTTTTTCGGCCTCGCGCAATTCGCGGTCGGCGTCTTCAAGGGCGGTTTGCGCGACCTTGAGCTCTTCATCCACGCTCAGGCGTTTATCGAGCAATTCTTCGAGCTTCAGACGCAGCTCTTCCAGAGGCGCCTCGCCCTCTTCCAGGTTCAGCGAAAGTTGCTCGCGTTTTTCGGCCAGTCGCTCCGACTGCAACTCCAGACGTTCAAGGGCCTGACGCGTGGAATCGTGCTGCGCCTTGAGCGACCCCAGCCGAACGGCCAACTGATGAGCATGATCCTTGTGCTGACGAGCGTCCTGACGCACCCGGTCCAGACGCTCACGCAAGCTGTCGCGCCGGGCCAGTAACAACTCGCGTTGCTCGGTATCGGTGGCCATGGCGTCCAGCGCTTCCTGCAATTGCAGGCGCGCTTCACCCACCTGCTCATGCTCCAGGGCGCGCTGCTCAGCCAATTCAGCCAACTCTTCATCCAGACGACGACGGCGCAGGGTCAATTGCTCGACCTTGGCTTTACTGGCCGAAAGCCTGGCTTTGATCTCACCCTGTTGACGCGCTTCATCCTGCAAACGCCGACGCACCTGCTCACGGGCTTCTTCCTGGGTCAGTTGCTGCTCGCGCAAGCGCTGTAACTGCTCCTCAAGGGTTGCCAACGTGGCTTCGCGCTCATCGCGCTCATGCTCCAGACGCTGTATTTCCTGGCCGCGAGCCAGCACCCCGCTTTCCGCTTCACTGGCACGGCGCACGCGCAAAAACGTGCGCCCCACCCAAAAACCATCGCGACTGATCAGGCTCTGCCCTTCAGCCAGCTGCGGGCGCAAGGCCAGCGCCTGTTCAAGGGTGTCGACCGGCTTGACCCGCCCCAGCCAGGGTGCAAGGTCGAAATCCGATTCAACCTTGTCAAGCAAACTGCCTGCTTCAGCCTGGCCGGGCGTGCCGGCACTGAACAGGCGCAAATCGCCCTGAGTAAAGCCGGCCAGATCGAGCGGGGCAAAATCGTCAACCAGCACCGCTTGCAGGTCGGCGCCCAGCACGGTTTCAACCGCCAGTTCCCAGCCCGGCTCAACGCGCAAGCCCTCAGCCAGACGCGGTTGCTGGTTGAGTTGATGCGCACGCAGCCATTCACCCGTGCCGGTGCCCGGATCGAGGGCCGCCTGTTGCAAGGCTTCCAGTGATGCCAAACGGCCATTAAGCCGCTGCAATTCGCCCTGAGCCTGTTGCTGACGGTGGGTCGCCTGCTGCAAGTCGTGGCGCACCTGCTCCAGACGCTCGACGAGCTGCTCTTCAGTGCCCTGCAGCTCTTCGTGGGTCAGCTCGCTGGTGGCCAGTAATTCGCTCAACGCCAGAATGGCCGCATCTTCAGGGTCGGCCGCGAGCAAGGCACGCTCTTCAGCCAGTCGACGCTGGCGCTCGGCCACGCGCTCCATGCTGGTTTCCAGTTGCTGAATCCGCGCCTGCAAGACTTCAGATTGACGCTGCGGCTCGGCGCTGCGCAGGTTGAAGGCATCCCACTGCTCTTGCCAGGCCTGCATGGTGACTTCGGATTCTTCGAGCGCCGCACCCGCCTCTTCGGCGGCGGCACTGGTGAGCGCCTGCTCGGGTTCGAGCATCGCCAGTTCTTCACCCAGCGTGGCCAGCAGCGTGCGGTCGTGCCCCAAGTGCGATTCGGTTTCAAGGCGCGAACGCTCAGCTTCACGCAAATCGTCCTGCAACTGGCGCAAGCGTTGCTGACCGTGCTGAATGCTCTGCTCGACGCGGGCAATGTCGCCCCCCACGGAGTAGAAACGGCCCTGCACCAGATTGAAGCGCTCTGACAGATCATGGTGCCCGTCGCGCAGACGCTCGATGCTCGCATCGGCATTACGCTGCTCGGCCACCAGGGCTTCGAAGCTGACTTCCTGATTACCGATGACCGCTTCGCGCTGGCCAACCTGTTCGTTCAGGGCCTGCCAGCGCAGCGCCGACAGTTGCGCCTTGAGCTGACGCTCCTCGGCTTTGTATTCCTGATACTTCTCCGCCGCCTGGGCCTGACGGTGCAAGCGCTCCAACTGACGCCCCAACTCTTCACGCAGGTCAGTGAGGCGGGCGAGGTTTTCGTGGGTGCGGCGGATGCGGTTTTCGGTCTCGCGGCGGCGCTCCTTGTACTTGGAGATTCCCGCTGCTTCTTCGATAAAGTTACGCAGGTCTTCGGGCTTGGACTCGATCAGTTTCGAGATCATGCCCTGCTCGATGATCGAGTAGCTGCGCGGTCCCAAGCCGGTGCCGAGGAAGATGTCGGTGATGTCACGGCGTCGGCACTTGGTGCCATTGAGGTAATACGTGGTCTGGCTGTCGCGGGTCACTTTGCGCCGGATCGAAATCTCGGCGTAGGCCGCGTACTCGCCCAGCAGCGTACCGTCGGAGTTATCAAACACCAGCTCGATGCTCGCCTGACTCACGGGCTTGCGGCTGGTGGAGCCATTGAAGATGACATCGGTCATCGACTCGCCGCGCAAGTTCTTGGCCGAGCTTTCGCCCATCACCCAGCGCACGGCGTCGATGATGTTCGATTTGCCGCAGCCATTGGGGCCGACCACCGCCGCCATGTTGCTCGGAAAGTTAACCGTTGTCGGGTCGACGAACGACTTGAAACCGGCCAGCTTGATGCACTTGAGCCGCACGCTCAGGCAACCGTCAAGGCAGTCAGCACCAAATCGCAACTGCGCTGGGCGTAGCTGCCGAGCACCAGGCGGATCTTGGGCAGATCACGCGCCAGTACTGCGTCGAGCAACTGCGCAAACAGGGCCAGGAATTCGCTCATTGCCGCCTTGCGTTGCTCCAGTGCCAGGTAATAGGCACGGCTCATGGCGGGATGCAGGTTCTCGACGGTTTCTTGCAGGTACGGGTTGTTGGCAAACGGATAGGCCGCGCGCATGACATTGAAGCTGTCTTCGACAAATGCGCTGATGTCCTGGCGCTCAAGGCTGGCGGTCAGGCGCTGCTGGATTTGCAGGAACGGCCCGAGGTCGGCCTGGACCGCCCAACGTTGCGCCACGGCATTGCCCAGCAGGATGTACAGCTCGCTCATCAGCGTGCACAGGCTTTGCACCTTGTGCGCACTGAGTTCGGTGACGTGCGCGCCGCGTCGCGGCAGGATGGCGATCAGGTGCCGACGTTCGAGGATCAGCAACGCTTCGCGCACAGAGCCGCGACTGACATTGAGCGCCAGCGTCACCTTCTGTTCCTGAATGCGTTCCCCTGGCTGTAACTCGCCCCGAATGATGCGTTCGGCGAGGTGATGAGCGATTTGCTCGGCGAGGCTATCCGGCGCCTTGAACGTCATGTTTTACCTTCAAAATCTTTGATCAGTGCAGGCGGCGAAGTGTAACGCACTTGCCGGGCTCTAGCGGAGTGCCCACAACAGTGAATTTGGCACGAAACCCGCAAATAAATGGCTAATCGCCGTCGCAGAACACCATTTTGCAGGCCTTTGTTCATTTTCTTGACCCGCGAGTCAGTTATGACTAAATTCAGCCCATCCCGCTCGATAACAATAATGATTTTGCGAGGCCTTCCGTGATCCAGTTCCTACTCAACCAGACGCTGCGTACCGAGCACGCGCTGGACCCGAACCTGACCGTGCTCAATTACCTGCGCGAGCACCTGCATAAACCCGGAACCAAGGAAGGCTGCGCCAGTGGCGACTGCGGCGCCTGCACGGTGGTCGTGGGCGAAATCCAGACCGACCCGCAGGGCCAGCAACGCCTGCGCTATCGCAGCCTCAATGCCTGCCTGACCTTTGTGTCGGCCCTGCACGGCAAGCAATTGATCAGCGTGGAAGACCTCAAGCATCAAGGCCAATTGCACAGCGTGCAGCGCGCCATGGTCGAGTGCCACGGCTCGCAGTGCGGGTTCTGCACGCCCGGGTTTGTGATGTCGCTGTTTGCGCTGCAAAAGAACAGCACCGCACCCGACGCCCATCAGACCCATGAAGCGCTGGCGGGCAATCTGTGCCGCTGCACCGGGTATCGGCCGATTCTGGCAGCCGCCGAACGCGCCTGTTCGGTGCAGGGGGGTGACCAATTTGATGCACGCGAGCAGGCCACCCTGGCCGCACTCAATGCCATCGCCCCTCAACAGACCGGGGAACTCAACAGCGGCGACAAACGCTGCCTGCTGCCCCTGACCCTCAGCGACCTGGCCGACCTGTATGAGGCGTGCCCGCAAGCGCGGCTGCTGGCCGGCGGCACCGACCTGGCGCTGGAGGTCACGCAATTGCATCGCCCGCTGCCGGTGATGATCTACGTGGGCCACGTGGCCGAAATGAAGCGCATTGAATTCATTGAAGACCGCATCGAGATCGGTGCGGCCGTCACCCTCACCGACGCCTACTGCGTCCTCAATGCCCAATACCCGGACTTCGGCGAGTTACTGCAACGCTTCGCCTCGTTGCAAATCCGCAATCAGGGCACGCTGGGCGGCAACATTGGCAACGCCTCCCCGATTGGCGACACGCCACCCTTGCTGATCGCCCTGGGGGCCAGCCTCGTGCTGCGCAAGGGCAACACCTGCCGCAGCCTGCCACTTGAGGATTACTTCATTGATTACCGGGTGACCGCCCGACAGGAAGGCGAATTCATCGAGAAAATCGTCCTGCCACGCGCCACCGCAGCCCGCGCCTTCCGCGCCTATAAAGTCTCAAAACGGCTGGACGACGACATCAGCGCCGTGTGCGCCGCCTTCAACCTGACCCTCGATAACGGCATCGTCACCGCCGCGCGGATTGCATTCGGCGGCATGGCCGCTACCCCAAAGCGCGCCTCGGCCTGCGAAACCGTGCTGATTGGCAACCCTTTTGATAGCGCCAGCGTCGAACGCGCCTGCCGGGCACTGGCCGAAGACTTCACACCGCTGTCGGATTTTCGCGCCAGCAAGGAATACCGCTTGCTGACCGCGCAAAACCTGCTGCGCAAGTACGCCCTCGAACTGCAAACCCCAACTTTCGACACGCGGGTGACAGCGTATGTCTAACCATCACAAAGCCGAGCTGTCCCAGGCCGAACTCACCGCCCTGTTCGCGCAAGACCTGACAACCGGCGTAGGCCGCAGCGTCAAACACGACAGCGCCGAAAAGCATGTGTCCGGCGAAGCCCAATACATTGACGACCGGCTGGAATACCCCAACCAGTTGCATCTCTACGCGCGCCTGTCGGATCGGGCTCACGCCAAAATCCTCAGCATCGACACCACGCCCTGCTACGCCTTTGACGGCGTGCAACTGGTCATCACCCATGAAGACATCCCCGGCCTGAAAGACATCGGCCCGCTGCTGCCCGGCGACCCGCTGCTGGCCATCGACACCGTGGAGTTTGTCGGCCAGCCCGTGTTGGCCGTGGCCGCCCGCGACCTGGAGACCGCGCGCAACGCCGCGATGGCCGCCATCATCGAATACGAGGACCTGGAACCGGTGCTCGACGTGGTGCAGGCCTTGCGCAATCAACACTTTGTCCTCGACAGCCACACCCATCAGCGCGGCGACTCGGCCACGGCGCTGGCCCACGCCGACCATCGGCTTAAAGGCACGCTGCATATCGGGGGGCAGGAACACTTCTACCTGGAAACCCAAATCTCTTCGGTCATGCCCACCGAAGACGGCGGCATGATCGTGTACTGCTCAACCCAAAACCCCACCGAAATCCAGAAACTGGTGGCGCTGGTGCTCGACGTACCGATGAACAACATCGTGGTCGACATGCGCCGCATGGGCGGCGGCTTCGGTGGCAAGGAAACGCAGGCCGCCAGCCCAGCGTGCCTGTGCGCCGTGGTCGCGCGCCTCACCGGGCAACCGGCTAAGATGCGCCTGCCGCGGGTCGAAGACATGCACATGACCGGCAAGCGCCACCCGTTTTACGTCGAATACGATGTGGGCTTCGACGCCAACGGGCGCTTGCAAGGCATTGAACTGGACCTGGCAGGCAACTGCGGCTATTCCCCTGACTTGTCCGCCTCGATTGTCGACCGCGCCATGTTCCACGCCGACAACGCTTACTACCTGGGCGATGCCACCATCCATGGTCATCGCTGCAAAACCAACACGGCTTCCAATACCGCGTACCGGGGGTTCGGCGGCCCGCAAGGCATGGTGGCCATCGAACAGGTCATGGACCACATCGCCCGCCATCTGGGGCTCGACCCGCTGGCCGTGCGCAAGGCCAACTACTACGGCAAGACCGATCGCAACGTGACCCACTACTACCAGACCGTGGAGCACAACCTGCTGGAAGAAATGACCGCCGACCTCGAAGCCAGCAGTCAATACGCCGAGCGGCGCGAGGCGATCCGGGCGTTCAACGCCAACAGCCCGATCCTGAAAAAAGGCCTGGCGCTGACACCGGTCAAATTCGGTATTTCCTTTACCGCGAGTTTTCTCAATCAGGCGGGCGCGCTGATCCACATTTACACCGACGGCAGCATCCACCTCAACCATGGCGGCACCGAGATGGGCCAGGGGTTGAATATCAAGGTCGCGCAAGTGGTGGCCGAAGTCTTCCAGGTGGACATCAGCCGCGTGCAGATCACCGCCACCAACACCGACAAAGTGCCCAACACCTCGCCCACAGCGGCCTCCAGCGGGGCAGACCTGAACGGCAAGGCCGCGCAGAACGCTGCCGAAATCATCAAGCAACGGCTGATTGCCTTTGCCGCCGAAAAATATGCGGTCAGTGAACAGGCCGTGCAGTTTCACAACGGCCAGGTGCGAGCAGGCGACCTTTTACTGAGTTTCGAGACCCTGATCCAGCAGGCGTATTTCGGGCAGGTGTCCCTGTCGAGCACGGGTTACTACAAGACCCCGAAAATCTACTACGACCGCATTCAGGCCCGGGGCCGTCCGTTTTACTATTTCGCGTTTGGCGCGGCCTGCGCCGAAGTGATCGTCGATACGCTGACCGGCGAGTACAAAATGTTGCGCACCGACATCCTGCATGACGTCGGCGCTTCCCTGAACCCGGCCATCGACATCGGCCAGGTCGAAGGCGGCTACCTTCAAGGCGCGGGCTGGCTGACCATGGAAGAACTGGTGTGGAACGCCAAAGGCAAGTTGCTGACCAGCGGCCCCGCCAGCTACAAAATCCCCGCAGTCGCCGACATGCCGCTGGACCTGCGGGTAAAACTGGTGGAAAACCGCAAAAACCCGGAAGACACCGTGTTCCATTCCAAGGCCGTGGGCGAACCGCCCTTTATGCTCGGCATTGCCGCGTGGTGCGCGATCAAAGATGCCGTGGCGAGCCTGGCGGACTACCGCGTGCAGCCCGCAATCGACGCACCTGCCACCCCCGAGCGCGTGCTGTGGGGCTGCGAACAAATGCGCCAGCACGGTGAACGCCATGCATAACTGGATCACCGCCCTCGCCGACCTGCAGCGTCAGGGAGAACCCTGCGTGCTGGTCACCCTCATCGAAGAACAGGGCTCCACGCCGCGTAACGCCGGGTCGAAGATGGTCATCAGCGCGACACAGACCTTTGACACCATCGGCGGCGGCCATCTGGAATACAAGGCCATGCAGATCGCCCGCGACATGCTGGCCAACGGCAAGCAGGCGCCCGACCTGCAACGCTTCAGCCTCGGCGCCAGCCTCGGGCAATGTTGCGGCGGCGTCGCCGTGCTGTTGTTTGAGCCGATGGGCCAGGTGCAAGCGCAAATCGCCGTGTTTGGCGCGGGGCATGTGGCCCGGGCGCTGGTGCCACTGCTGGCCGGCCTGCCGTGCCGCATCCGCTGGATCGATGAACGCGAACAGGAATTTCCGGCACTGATCCCGGCAGGCGTGCAAAAAATCGTTACCGATGAGCCCGTGGATGAAATCAAAGGGCTGCCCGCGGGTTGCTACTGCATCGTCATGACGCATAATCACGCCCTGGACCTGGAACTCAGTGCCGCTTTGCTCACGCGCAACGACTTTGGCTACTTCGGCTTGATTGGTTCTCGCACCAAACGCATGAAGTTCGAGCATCGCCTGCGCGCGCGAGGCATCAGCGCCCCCCATTTGCAGCGCATGCGCTGCCCCATGGGGTTGAGCGAAGTCAAAGGCAAACTGCCGATTGAAATCGCCATCTCCATCGCCGGCGAAATTATCGCCACCTACAACGCCCACTTCGGCCAACCGAGTGCCAGCGTTGAACCCATTAAACAACTACTGCCGTCCTCACGACGCAGCCAGGCCACGAACTGAGAAACATGATGACTTGTAAAGCCTACCGCGCCGCCCTCCTGCACAGCATCGCCGACCCGGCGCAGGTCGGGATCGATGCCTCTTATGAATACTTCGAAGACGGCTTGCTGATCGTTGAAAACGGTCAGATCAAAGCCGTGGGCAACGCCTGCGACTTACTGGCGTCCTTACCGTCAGACGTCGAAGTGACCACGTACAGCGACGCGCTGATCACACCGGGTTTCATCGACACGCACATCCATTTTCCGCAGACCGGCATGATCGGCTCCTACGGCGAACAGCTCCTTGACTGGCTCAACACATACACCTTCCCGTGCGAAAGCCAGTTCGCCGACAAAGGCCACGCGCAAGAAGTCGCAGACGTCTTCCTCAAGGAACTGCTGCGCAACGGCACGACGACAGCGCTGGTCTTTGGCAGCGTGCATCCGCAGTCCGTGGATGCCCTGTTTGAAGCGGCACAGCGCCTGGACCTGCGCCTGATCGCGGGCAAAGTGATGATGGATCGCAATGCACCGGACTATCTGACAGACACCGCAGAAACCGGCTACAGCGAGAGCAAAGCACTGATCGAGCGCTGGCATGGCAAAGGGCGCCTGCATTACGCCGTCACCCCGCGCTTCGCCCCCACCAGCACCCCGGAGCAACTGACGTTGGCCGGTAAGTTGTTGGGCGAATACCCGGACCTGTACTTGCACACCCATATCAGCGAGAACCTTCAGGAGATTGAGTGGGTGAAATCCCTGTTCCCTGAACGCAAAGGCTATCTGGACGTGTATGACCATTACCAATTGTTGGGTGAACGCTCGGTATTTGCCCATGGCGTGCACCTGTGTGATGACGAGTGCGCACGTCTGGCCGAAACCGGCTCGGCCGTGGCCTTCTGCCCAACCTCAAACCTGTTCCTCGGCAGCGGTCTGTTCAACCTGCCCATGGCTGAGAAGCACAACCTTAACGTAGGCCTGGGCACGGACGTGGGCGCCGGCACCAGCTTCTCGCTGCTCAACACCCTGAACGAAGCCTACAAAGTCATGCAACTGCAAGGGCTGCGCCTGAACCCGTTCAAATCGTTGTACCTGGCGACCTTGGGCGGCGCGCGGGCACTGCGCCTGGAAGATCGCATCGGCACCCTGCAACCGGGCACCGACGCGGACTTTGTGGTGCTGGACTACAACGCGACCCCGTTGCTCAGCTATCGCCTCAAGCAATCCAAGAGCATCGCGGAAACCCTGTTTGTGCTGATGACATTGGGCGACGACCGCACCGTTCAGCAGACCTTCGCGGCGGGCAACAAGGTGCACCAGCGCTGACAGACTCGCCCTGCGACGTCGCTGACGCGCAGGGCGAAGTAGTCCGTCATGTGTTTGGGATATCGGGGCCAAGGTTTACGGACGCTGGCGCCCGACCACCGCCGGCACGCACCCCGTTACAGCTTGGCCGAGGGACGTGCCGGCTTGCCTTTGGTTTGCAGCAAATGCGAAAACACAGCGTGCAAATCGTCCGAGGCGCTTTCTTCGTCGAGGTTGAGTTTGCTGTCGATGTGATCCATGTGGTGCATCATCAGGCTCACGGCCAGCTCGCCGTTACGCGCTTCAATCGCGTCGATCAGTTGCATGTGCTCGTCATAAGAACAGTGGGAACGGTTGCCGCTCTCATACTGCGCAATGATCAGCGAGGTCTGGGACACCAGGCTGCGTTGAAAGCTGATCAGCGGGGCATTTTTTGCCGCTTCGGCCAGCTTGAGGTGAAACTCGCCCGACAGCCGAATCCCTGCGCCTCGGTCCCCGCGCGAGAAACTGTCGCGCTCGTCCTGGACCATCTTGCGCAAGTCGGCAAGGTCTTCGGCAGTGGCGTGCTCGACGGCCAGTTCGGTGATGGCTTTCTCAACCAGACGCCGGGCAAAAAACACCTGCCGCGCTTCGTCAATGCTGGGGCTGGCCACCACGGCACCGCGGTTGGGGCGCAACAACACCACACCTTCATGGGCCAGACGCGACAATGCACGGCGAATGATGGTGCGGCTCACCCCAAAAATTTCACCCAGCGCTTCTTCACTCAGCTTGGTGCCCGGCGCCAATCGCTGTTCGAGGATGGCCTCAAAAATGTGCGCGTAGACAATATCGTCCTGAGTGCCGCTGCGACCGGCCTTGCCAGTGCGGGTGGGTTTCTTGAGGGGCTGCAACTGTTCGTTCATGAGGTCTCGTGTGGGATAGCGGCGGCGTAAGAGGGTTTACGTTAGTCGGTAAACGGGCACCGCTGGTAATGAATTAATACTAAAAAACAGCGCGCATTGTACACAACCCAGATTGCCAGTACGACTGTACGGCTGTTTGCAGTCACGGCTGTATTGCAATGAAGTGTAACTTTTGCGTTTAGGCTGGCGCCCTGCTCCATCCTTTTAAAGAATAAGGAATACCGTTTGATGACTGACGCCACCCCTCTGCGTTTACGCCCTTTGGCAGACAGTTCGCCTAGCGCCGTGGTGGCCGGTTTCATCGCGATGATGACCGGCTACACCAGCACGCTGGTGCTGATGTTTCAGGCGGGTCAGGCGGCCGGCCTGACCAGTGGGCAAATTTCCTCATGGATCTGGGCGCTGTCGATCGGCATGGCGATTTGCAGTATCGGCCTGTCGCTGCGCTACCGCACTCCGATCACCATTGCCTGGTCTACCCCCGGCGCTGCCTTGCTGATTACCAGCCTGGGCGGTGTCAGTTACCCCGAGGCGATCGGCGGGTACATCACGTGCGCGGTGCTGGTCATCATGTGCGGCGTGACTGGCAGTTTTGAGCGTCTGGTCAAACGCATTCCGGCCTCACTGGCCTCCGCCCTGCTGGCCGGGATTCTGTTCAAGATTTGCAGTGAAATCTTCGTCGCCGCCCAGCACCAAACCTGGCTGGTGTTGGGCATGTTTTTCACCTACCTGATCGTCAAGCGTGTGGCCCCGCGGTACGCGGTGCTTGGCGCGTTGTTGATCGGGACGCTGATTTCAGGGTTGATGGGGCTGCTGGACTTCAACGGTTTCGCCCTTGAGGTGGCGGTACCGGAATGGACCACGCCGTCCTTCTCGCTCGCCGCCACGATCAGCATCGGCATCCCCCTGTTTGTCGTGGCCATGACCTCGCAAAATATGCCGGGGGTGGCGGTGTTGCGCGCAGACGGCTACACCGTGCCCGCCTCCCCGCTAATCACCACCACCGGGGTGGCATCACTGCTGCTGGCACCGTTTGGCTCCCACGGCATCAACCTGGCTGCCATTAGCGCTGCCATTTGCACCGGGCCGCACGCCCACGAAGACCCGAACAAGCGTTACACCGCGGCCGTGTGGTGCGGCATTTTTTACGGGATTGCGGGGATTTTCGGGGCAACACTGGCCGGCCTGTTCGCGGCCTTTCCCAAAGAACTGGTGCTGTCGATTGCGGCGTTGGCGCTGTTCGGCTCAATCATGAACGGCCTGACCATCGCCATGAACGAATCCAAAGAACGCGAGGCCGCGCTGGTAACGTTCATGGTCACGGCGTCGGGCATGACGCTGTTCTCGGTGGGCTCGGCCTTCTGGGGGATTGTGGCGGGCGTGCTGACTTTAATGATTCTGAGCTGGAAGGGTAAATAACCGGCCTCTGCAACCGTGTAGCCGCACGTTGGCGGCTGCACGCTCGGGGGCGATCAGATCGCCATTGTCCCGCCATCCACTGCCAGCGCATGCCCGGTGATGAACGCAGCGCCCTCAGAGCACAGGTACAACACGGCACTGGCGACCTCCTCCACAGTGCCAATCCGCCCGACCGGGTGCACCGCCGCGGCATAGTCGGCCTTGCGCGGGTCGGCCTCATAGGCACGGCGAAACATATCGGTGTCGATCACCGCCGGGCACACCGCGTTCACGCGGACTTTTTTCTTCGCATACTCAATCGCTGCGGATTTGGTCAGCCCGATGACCGCGTGCTTGGACGCCGCATAAATACTCATCTTCGGCGCCGCCCCCAACCCGGCGACAGAAGCGGCGTTAACGATGACACCACCTCCCTGCGCCACCATCAGCGGTAACTGATATTTCATGCACTGCCACACGCCTTTAACGTTGACCGCCATGATCGCGTCGAACATGTCCAGCGTGCCGTCTGCCAGGCGTCCGTGCTCAATTTCGATCCCGGCATTGTTAAAGGCATAGTCCAGACGCCCGAACGCACTGATCGTCTGCTCCATCAGGTGCTGGACATCGGCTTCCTGCGTGACGTCGCACCGCACAAAAACTGCTGTCCCCCCGGACGCCTCAATTTGCCGGACCGTCGCTTCGCCGCCCGCGACATCCACGTCGGAGACCACCACCGTCAGGCCCTGTGCGGCAAACGCCAACGCAGTGGCGCGCCCTATGCCTGCCCCGGCACCGGTCACGACCGCCACACGCCCTGCAAACGTCATGCTCATTGTTTTTATCCTCCTCAGCCCAGACAGTCATTCGTTTATTTATCCCAGTGATAAAACCCTGCCCACTACCATCATCACCACTGATGAAAAACCATTCGTGAACACGCATTCACTTGATGTCCGACCGCATAACGTCTATCAACACCTTTTGCCTTTTAAAGAGTCTGTGCCATGACCGATTTGACCAACCGCCAGTTCCTGCTCGCAAAACGCCCAGTCGGTGCAGCCACGCGTGACACCTTTACCTATCAGCAAGTGCCGGTGGGCCAACCCGCCGAAGGGCAGGTGCTGGTTAAAAATGAATACCTGTCCCTCGATCCGGCCATGCGGGGCTGGATGAATGAAGGCAAGTCCTACATTCCACCGGTGGCCTTGGGCGAGGTCATGCGGGCGCTGGGCGTGGGTAAGGTCATCGCCTCCCGGCATCCCGACTTCAAGGTGGGCGACTACGTGAATGGCGCACTGGGCGTGCAGGATTATTTCCTCGGCGCACCTCGCGGCTTCTACACCGTTGATCCGACACTGGTGCCGCTGCCGGTGTATTTGTCCGCGCTGGGCATGACTGGCATGACCGCCTACTTTGCCTTGCTCGAAGTCGGCGCGCCCAAAACCGGAGACACCGTGGTGATCTCCGGTGCGGCCGGTGCAGTCGGCAGCATTGCCGGGCAAATCGCCAAACTCAAAGGTTGCCGCGTGGTCGGCATTGCAGGCGGTCAAGAGAAGTGCGCCTACCTGACCGACGAGCTGGGCTTTGACGGCGCCATTGACTACAAAAACGAAGACGTGATTGCCGGCCTTAAACGCGAATGCCCTAATGGCGTCGACGTGTTTTTCGACAACGTGGGCGGCGACATTCTCGATGCCGTGTTGAGTCGTCTGAACGTCAAGGCGCGGGTGGTGATTTGCGGTGCCATCAGCCAGTACAACAACAAAGAGGCCGTGAAAGGCCCGGCCAATTACTTGTCGTTGCTGGTTAATCGCGCACGCATGGAAGGCTTTGTGGTGATGGACTACGCCGATCGCTATGCTGCGGCCGGACAAGAAATGGCGGGATGGCTGGCCAAGGGCCAAGTGAAAAGCAAGGAGGACATTGTCGACGGGCTGGAAACCTTCCCGGAGACCCTGATGAAACTGTTCAACAGCGCAAACTTCGGCAAGCTGGTGTTGAAAGTCTAAACGCGCTCGCCAACAGTCTTAAGCCGCACAGGTGTCGATACGTTCATTGCGAAGGCATCGACACCTGCAAGGCAGCGTCAGCGCTTACGCCAACTCTGCGACCACCGCAGCCAACGCCTTGGCAGGATCTGCGGCCTGGCTGATGGGGCGCCCGATAACCAGGTAATCCGAACCGGCCTCCAGGGCCTGACGCGGCGTCAGGATGCGACGCTGATCATCCAGCGCACTGCCCGCAGGACGAATCCCCGGCGTCACCAGTTGCAACGAAGGGTGCGCGGCTTTCAAAGCCTGGGCTTCCAGGGCAGAACACACCAGACCGTCCATCCCGGCTTTTTGTGCCAGGGCTGCCAGGCGCAGCACTTGCTCTTGCGGTTCGATGTCCAGACCGATACCTGCAAGGTCTTCGCGCTCCATGCTGGTCAACACGGTGACACCAATCAACAAGGGTTGCGGCCCGGAGCGCTGGTCCAGCACCTCACGGCACGCCGTCATCATGCGCATGCCGCCCGAGCAATGAACGTTGACCATCCACACGCCCATCTCGGCAGCCGCTTTGACAGCCATCGCCGTGGTGTTTGGAATGTCATGAAATTTAAGGTCCAGAAAAACGTCGAAACCTTTGTCACGCAGTGTCCCGACGATTTCCGAGGCACAACTGGTGAACAACTCTTTGCCCACTTTCACGCGGCACAGCGCGGGGTCCAACTGATCGGCCAGTTTCAATGCGGCGTCACGCGTAGGGAAATCCAGGGCGACGATAATAGGAGTCTGGCAATCGGACATTAGCGGGTTCTCAGGCTGGTCGAAATCGGCGCGCATTGTAGCGGAACCAACCGCTCACCGGCACCCGATGATCGTAAATTCACCATATTAGTCGGTGCCGAACATTAAACATGCGTCGCGGTATAAGCGGCCTACAATTGAACCACTGACGCCTGCGGGCACTCACAGCTACATAACGCCACTCGCCGGGCCCCTGAAGCCCGGATGAACGAACATTCAAGGAGAGTCTTATGCCGTGGTATGCCTGGTTAATTCTGATTGTTGCAATTGGCGCCATCGTGGGCGGCCTCATGACCCTGCGTGACACCGCCAACAAAGTCGAACTCACAGACGAACAGCGTAAACGCGTGGCGCAACGCAACGCCGAAATGGACGCCAAGGAGTCGAAAGACAACTAACGTCCCGGCCGGCGCAAGGGATGAGTCGTGCGCTCTCATAGCCAATTGCCTACACGCGTTTGGATGAATAGACCACTGCGCTGCTCACGCACTGACGCATATGATGGCTGTTTGAAATCAAGAGACAGTCGTCATGAGGTACTCCCAACACCATAAGGCCCAAACCCATCAGCGCATCATTGAGGAAGCGTCCACACGCTTTCGACGTGACGGCATAGGCGCCACGGGGTTGCAACCTCTTATGAAGGCATTGGGACTGACCCATGGCGGCTTCTACGCCCACTTCGCCTCCAAGGATGAGCTGGTCGATAAAGCCCTTCAGCACGCGGCGGAGGAAGTGGATGGACGCTGCGCTGAACTCTTCAACGGTCCGAGCCCGCTGCCTACCTTCATCGATACGTATTTGTCCGACTGGCACCTCACCTCCCCCCATGAAGGCTGCCCACTGCCGACCATGTCGGTCGAGATGGCGCAGAACGGCAACCGCAGTGCCATCACCGACAACGTCATCAACGCTCGCCTCAAACAAATCCAGGCCGAACTTCAAGGGCCAGATGCCGAAGATCAAAGCATTGTGTTGTTTGCCGCGTTGGTGGGAGCACTCGTACTCGCGCGCGGTGCGCAGAGCGAAGCGCTTCGCGGGAAAATCCTCGAGGTCACCCGCACATCGTTGAAAGCCTCAGGCAAGTCGGCCTGACCCCCAACATGCAAAAAGGCCAGTCAATGACTGGCCTTTTTCATTCAACGGGATCGCTTAGTTAATCGCGACTTTGTCCCGGTTTTTCTCGAATATCGCCTTACCAATGCCCTTGACCTCCATCAACTCATCCGTCGACGCGAAATCACCGTTGGCTTCGCGGTAAGCCACGATCGCCTTGGCTTTGGCAGCCCCGACGCCCAACAATTCACGCTGCAGGGTTGCTTCATCAGCGGTGTTCAAATTGATCGTCACGACTTGGGCTTCAGGGCTGATCACGGCTTCAGACACCACGGGGGCTGGCGACGCCGGGGCAGTGTTGGCCACAACAGCCCCCGAAAAACCCAACAAGACAGCCATGACAAACGAAGGAACAAGGGTGATACGCATAATTGACACTCCAATACATCGTTAAATGGAAACAGCTTTCCTGAGCTGTCCTCAAAACCTAGACGATGGCTTGCGAGTGTCAAAAATGTGTCAATTGCAGGGTATGTCCTCAGGAAGGCTCAGAACGACGCTGCTGGTAGATCCAGTCCACGATCTCACCCTCTGGGGCATAACCGCTGACGGTATCGCGCAACAACTGACGAACGCGGGTGTAGTCATCGTTATCGACAGCTTCCAGCAAACTGGACAATCGGTTCTTCAGCTCTTCCCACGACAACATGTCTTCGTTGGCACTCATGATCATCGGATGCTGAGTCGCAACCACGTTGTCGCCTATCAGCAATTCCTCGTATAGCTTTTCACCAGGGCGCAGGCCGGTGAATTCAATCTCGATGTCGCCATGCAGGTTCTTGTCAGAACGGATGCTCAGGCCGGACAAATGGATCATCTTCTCCGCCAGTTCCACGATGCGTACCGGCTCGCCCATGTCGAGCACAAACACATCACCGCCCTGCCCCATGGAACCCGCCTGAATCACCAACTGCGCGGCCTCGGGGATGGTCATGAAATAGCGGGTTATTTTCGGGTGAGTGACGGTCAAAGGCCCACCGGCTTTGATCTGCTTGTGAAACAACGGAATCACAGACCCCGAAGAGCCCAGTACATTGCCAAAGCGCACCATCGTAAAGCGGGTTTTGTTGACGTGCGACACATTGGCTTTGTCGCCGAACAACACTGGAGCCACCTCCCGGCTCAAAGCCTGCAATGTCATTTCCGCCAGACGCTTGGTGCTACCCATCACATTGGTCGGCCGCACGGCTTTATCGGTCGAGATCAGTACAAAGTTAGCCACGCCAGCCTGCAACGCCGCCTGAGCCGTGTTTAACGTACCGATGACATTGTTCAGCACACCTTCGGCGATATTGTGCTCGACCATCGGCACATGTTTGTACGCCGCCGCGTGATAAACCGTGTCCACATTCCAGGTGCGCATCACATCCAGCAATTTCGACTGGTTGCGTACAGACCCGAGAATCGGCAACACCCTGACCGAAAGCGATTCGCGATTAACCCGCTGCTCAAGCTCCGACAAGATGCTGTAAAGGTTGAACTCACTGTGTTCAAACAACAGCAACGTGGTCGGTCGCAAAGCCAGAATCTGACGGCACAGCTCGGAACCGATGGAACCGCCTGCGCCCGTAACCAGGACGCTCTGGCCTTTGATGCAATGCTCAAGCAGCTCGCCCTGGGCCGGCACCGCGTCTCTTCCGAGCAAGTCAGCGATATCCACTTCCTGAATATCGTCAACCTTCACCCGGCCACTGGCCAAATCCATGAAGCCGGGAACACTGCGAACGTGGAGCGGGAACCCTTCAAGCAGGCCGAGAATCTCGCGGCGTCGCCCACGGGAAGAAGAAGGAATCGCCAGCAGCAGCTCTTGTGCGCCGGTGCGATCAATCATCTGCTGAATATGATCAGGCTTGAACACCTGCAACCCTGAAATCACCCGATCGGCAATGCTCTCGTCATCATCGATGAACGCCACAGGCCGCATGACCCGGCCCATACGCAACGCCGCGACCAACTGATTACCGGCAGCGCCTGCGCCATAAATGGCAACCCGCGGCAGACCGTCATCACGGCTGGTAAAGGGCACATGCTGAGCAGCGGCGAACCAGTCACCGAGAAAATACTGACGCATCCCCAGACGCAAGCCCCCGAGCATGATCAGACTCAGCCACCAGTAGTTGAAAATGATCGAACGCGGGACGACATTGTCGTGATTACTGTACCAATACACGACGACGGCCAATATTAAAGAAGAAAGACTGACCGCTTTGATAATGGCGATGAGCGCATCGTTACCGAAATAACGCATCACGGCACGGTACATGCCGAAGCGGATGAACAGGGGGATGGCTACGAGCGGCGCGGCGACAAAAAGCCAAAAGTGCATCTTGACCGGATTGATCATATCGTCGACGCCCAGGCGCACGAGAAATGCCAGCAAGAGTGCAAGCCAGACCAGTACTACATCTGTGCCTATCTGTAAAACACGTTTATAACGCCGCGGTAAAGCTAGCAAGTAAGACCGAAGTTTATCCATAAGTTCCTCTACCACCGTTAACCGCGTAAAACGGATTACAAAAAGCTTTAACCTGAACAGGTCCGCACACACGTTAATGCTTGGCCACTTCCAGCTGGCCCGCCTGAAACTTGACAGCCAACAAAATCAAAGGCAAATACGCCAACAGCACACCCAGCAGACCATCTAGCCCCAACAAGGTGACACAAAGAGCGATGGGCAGTAGCCAACACACATTGATCACTGCCACCGCCAAGGTCACCGGCAGATGTTTACCGTAGCGACGCGAGGCAAATTGGTAACCATGGCTGCGATGCGCTTCATACACTTTGTCACCGCGAACAAGGCGTCGCATCAAGGTAAACGTGGCATCAACAATAAAAACGCCCAGTAAGATAATCCACGCCCAAAACAGGTTAAAGGATGCCCATGAGGCCTGCAGCGACAGAATACCGAGGGTTATGCCGAGGAAGCCGCTACCGGCATCGCCCATGAAGATCTTGGCCGGCGGAAAATTCCAGCACAAGAAACCGGCCACAGTGACTGCCAATAAAGCAGGCGCCCAGATCAAATCAGCAAAACCACACAGGCTGTAAATGAGCACGATACTCAAACACGCAGTGATGGCTTCGACACTGGCAAGCCCGTCTATACCGTCCATGAAGTTATAGAGATTAAGCATCCACACCAGGTACAAAACGGCACCGATATGCCCTAACCAGACAAGGTCAATGCTTGCCCCGAAGACTGTGACCGCAGGTAAGCCCCCGAGCCAGAACAGAGCCCACACAGAACCTAGCACATGCCCCAATAACCGCCAGCGCGCAGCAATATGGCCGTGGTCATCCAGAAAACCCAGCACTGCGATGCCAATGCCAGCCCCCAGCAGCGCCAACGTCATGGCCCCATCAATCACGCCCATGAACGCGAACACAGGGAGCATTACACAAAAACTGATGACAATGGCTACGCCCCCACCGCGAGGCGTAGGGACAGTATGCGAACTACGAGCATTGGGAGTGTCAATCAAGCTGTTGGCCAAGGCGTAGCGCCTTAGCGCACCCGTCAAAAGCAATGCAGCCAAACCTGCAACCAATAAAAGTACCCACATCATTTACAACACTCCATAAAGCACTGCCCCTGTCCTTTCATTTCACGATTGAATTGATCTGGCGTTAATGTACTCACGACCTGCCTGGACCAGTGCATGCTCAGTGGTAACGGGAGGAATCCACCCCAAAAGTTGACGAGCCTTGGTGGAATTAACCGTCAATGAGCGACACAACTGTGTGTACAGATTCTGCTTGCCGATGCATGAAGCCATGAGCCGCATCATCGGGTCCGGAATCGTCAACATCACAATCCGGCGCCCCATACCGCGGCCGATGCACCGGACCAAGTCAGGCGTTGAGATATCTATGCCATCACTGACGAGAAAAAGTTCATTTGCAGCCCGTGGATGGACCATACAAAGCGAAATGAAATCAACCAGATTCTCCAATGCGACCATGCTTCGGCTATTACGCACGCCTCCAAATGGAAGAGGCACACCCGTAGAAGCCAGCTTTAGCAAGCGCTGAAAATTCCCTGGTGCATGGGCTGCATACACCAATGGAGGCCGAATAATGACTAGCTCCATGGCATGCGAATCACACAGCGCCTTCAGGCTTTCTTCAGCCTCAAATTTAGAAATCGCGTAATCGGCATGGGGATTCGCCGGACAGGTTTCATCAAACGCCGTTGACGGTGTATAGGCGCCATTAACCCCTATTGAGCTGATGAAAACGAATCGCTGAACACCCTTTTCAATCGCGTGGCGAGCCAGTTCGAGGGTTGCATCCGTATTCGCTCTACGAAAGAGTGAGAGTGCATCTTTTTCGCGTGCCATCACATGCGCACGCCCCGCCATATGAACGACACAGTCGACACCTGCGAGTGCTTCACCCCAGTCTGGGCTGGATGAAAAATCGCCTACGTTGAATGTTTTGAACGTTTGTGCCAAATCTGCAGCAGGCTCAGACCGGGTAGCAACGCGCACCTCATACTGAGTATGTGCACAGAGATGCGTCAATAAAGCAGAGCCTACAAAACCAGTTGCTCCGGTTAACAAAAGGGTTTTCATCGGCTTCACTTGAAGATATAACTGGCGAGCTTGAAAGGAATCTTCATTGCAACCATGAAAATATTGGTATAGATCCCGTTTTCTTTACAGGCACGTACAATCTCCATGTTTTGATGAACTTTCCACCAAAACCCCGTTGTGCTGATACCCCCTTCCCGCATTTTTACCATCACTGCATCATGGCGTTGCAAGTTGATACGGCGGGTAATAAAGCGCGCCATCAATTCAAAATCGGCTGACACTCGGTAGCCCAACTTGTAAACACCATACTGCTCAAACAGCTTTTTGCGGGCATAGAACGTCGGATGAGGCACCATGAAGCCAAAGCGCACCTTCCAGGGCGAGAAACCCTTTGACGAGTATCTACGGGTTACCGAATCCGTATTATCGCGTTCAACAAATACCAAATCCGCATAAGATGCGTCACAACCGGGGTTGGCAAGCAAAAACTCAACAAGCTTTTCGATCGTCGTTGCACTCGCGAAAATGTCATCCGAATTCAAAATTCCGACAAAATCGCCCGTTGCCAGGTTGACGCCTTTATTCATGGCATCGTAAATACCTTTGTCAGGTTCACTGACAATTGTCGATATCCGGCCTGCGTACTCATTCACAATGTCGAGCGTGGAATCCTTAGAAGCCCCATCAACAACAATATATTCAATATTGTTGTAAGTCTGTGACAGTACGGACTCCAGCGTATCGCGGATCGTGGCAGCGCTGTTATAGCAAACGGTAACAATGGAAATTTTCAACGCATCAACCCTTCACACGACCATAGATATCTTCGAAGCGGACAATATCGTCCTCACCCAAGTACGAACCCGACTGAACCTCAATCAATTCAAGCGGGATCATGCCAGGATTCTCCAACGCGTGAATTTGCCCTATCGGAATGTAGGTAGACTGATTTTCGGTCACAAGATACGTTTTATCACCATTGGTGACGCTCGCCGTGCCACTCACGACAATCCAGTGTTCTGCGCGATGGTGGTGCATTTGAACAGAAAGCTTTTCGCCGGGTTTGACCGTTATCCGCTTGACCTGATACCGCTCACCGTTATCGATTGAATCGTAAACACCCCAAGGGCGGTACACCTCGCGGTGATTGACCTGTTCGTGGCGCTTGGAACTCTTCAATTGATCGACAATTTTCTTGACGTCTTGTACATGATCTTTATGAGCAACCAACACTGCATCTTTGGTTTCAACAACAATCATGTTCTCTATACCCACCGTTGTGACTAATCGATGAGTAGCGTGAACGTAACTCCCAGTTGTGTTTTCTGAGAGCACATCACCTTTGATGACATTGCCGTCAGCTGATTTCTCGCCAGCATCCCAGAGTGCAGACCATGAACCGATATCACTCCAACCCGCGTCAAGTGGCACCATGACAGCATGCGCCGTCTTCTCCATCACCGCATAATCAATCGAATCATCCGGGCAAGCCCCAAAGATGTCGCTGTTCACGCGGGTGAAAAACATGTCCGTTTGGCCTTGCTCAAGAGACGCGCGGCAAGCAGCCAAAATATCAGGCTGGAACACCTCAAGCTCTTGAAGGTAGCGGCTTGCGCGGAACATAAACATGCCGCTGTTCCAGTAATACCCACCGTCTGCCAAGTACGCCTGGGCTGTGCTCAGATCCGGTTTTTCGACGAACTGGCTGACTTCGAAACCGCCCTCACCTACGCTTTGCCCCATTTGCAAATAACCGTAACCGGTTTCCGGGTGTGTAGGCGTGATCCCAAAGGTCACTAACTTACCCGTCTGTGCAAGATTCAAGGCGATGAGGACACTTGCCTGAAACGCTGCTACATCTTTAATCAGATGGTCTGCAGCCAGCACCAACATAATCGGGTCAGCGCCGTCACGCGTCGCCTGCATCGCAGCCAGGGCGATCGCAGGCGCCGTATTACGGCCTACTGGCTCAAGAATGATGGTGGCCTGTTCCATGCCGACTTGCCGAAGCTGTTCTGCCGCAAGAAAACGATGGTGCTCATTGCAAATCAGCACAGGCATCGATTGATCCAATCCCTCAAGACGCTTGAGCGTAGCCTGAAGCATGGTGGAATCAGCATCAACAAGCGGCAGGAACTGCTTGGGGTTCAACTGCCTGGACAGTGGCCACAAACGAGTGCCCGAACCACCCGCCATAATTACTGGAACAAACATCGAAATCATCCTTTGATTCTTACTGGGTCAACGCGGCCAAATAGGCACGAGTGTAATGGTGAACAAGTGGGCTGTCTTTTATTTCGTCAAGCGTCCACCACACATAGGCCGCATGCTGATCAGAAGGCAGGTTTAACTCCACCGACTCCGCCAGGTTCACATGATGCGCCATGACCACGTAGTGAGTACTTACTTGCACCGGCTGAGCTTCAAACACACTGTTGTCATAAAAATGCTCGTAAACACCTAAAAAAACGCTGTTAGTGCGCTCAAAAGAGGTACCAAGCTCAAGTGCCGTCAAACGTGAGAATGCCGCATCCAGTGACTCGTTTTTAAAGACTCGGCCGCCCGGTACAAACCAATAACCCTGCGCCGGTCGATTGACTCGACGGCCGAGCAGAACTCGACCGTCGCTACGCGTGATGACCAGGTCGATAGAAACCAGGCATGTGGAGTCGACAACCGTTTTGAAGGTGTCATGCTCCAAATACATATCAGCCTCGCACCGCTTGCCGGTGAGTAACAAACCACTCATAGGCATTTGCCAGACCCGTCTCCAGATCAATACTTGCCTCCCAATCCATAGAGCGCAAGCGTGATACATCCATCAACTTGCGGGGTGCGCCATCAGGCTTGCTGGCATCAAAAGTCAGTGTCCCCGCAAACCCGGTAACCTTGGCGATCGTTTCTGCCAGCTCACGAATGGTGCAATCAATGCCAGTACCCACATTAATGTGCGACAGCATTGGCTGGGTATTGGCCTGGTAAATATCAGCATCCAGCTCCATGACATGAACACTGGCAGCAGCCATGTCATCAACATGGAGAAACTCACGCATCGGTTGCCCACTGCCCCAGATCACGACTTCCTCTGTACCTTGCTGAACAGCATCATGAAAGCGGCGCAACAAAGCAGGGATGACGTGACTGTTATCCGGGTGATAATTGTCATGCGGGCCATACAGATTGGTAGGCATCACACTTCGGTAATCACGACCGTGTTGACGGTTGTAACTCTCACACAGTTTGATACCGGCGATCTTGGCAATGGCATACGGTTCGTTTGTTGGTTCCAGAGTGCCTGTGAGCAACGCCTGCTCGGTCATTGGTTGCTCAGCGTGCTTGGGGTAAATGCACGAAGATCCGAGGAACAGTAACTTCTGCACGCCTACGCGATGAGCGGCCTCAATGACATTGGCCTGAATCATCAGATTGTCGTAAATAAAATCTGCGGGATACGTGTTATTCGCATGAATACCACCCACTTTTGCAGCAGCCAAATACACCTGATCAATCTGATGAGCGTTGAAGTAAGCCTTGACCGCTTGCTGATCCAGTAAATCCAAATCTTCACGGCCAACAGTCAAAACATTCTGATAACCCAGATCCCGCAAACGCCGCACAATGGCCGAACCGACCATTCCGCGATACCCGACTACCAGTACTGCTTCATTAAGATCCCGGGACACAGATCAGTTCTCCGTGGCGACAGGGACATCATGCCCGTGCTGCTTCAGCAAGGCGTGGCGCTGAGCGACTTTAAGGTCTTCACGCACCATTTCGGCGCACATTTCTTGTACTGTGATTTCCGGTGTCCAGCCCAACTTGGTCTTTGCCTTGGTCGGATCGCCCAGCAACGTCTCAACTTCAGCGGGACGGAAGTAACGCGGATCGACACGCACCACGACATCACCCACGTTGAGGGCAGGAGCCAATGCGCCATCGATGGATTCGACCACGCCGATTTCTTCAACACCGGTACCTTCAAAACGCAAGGTAATGCCCAACTCAGCGGCCGACCAGCGGACGAATTCACGCACCGAATATTGCACACCGGTCGCGATCACAAAATCTTCAGGCTGTTCCTGTTGCAGCATCATCCACTGCATGCGCACGTAGTCTTTTGCATGACCCCAGTCACGCAACGCGTCCATGTTGCCCAAGAAGACACAGGACTCCAAGCCTTGTGAAATATTGGCCAAGGCACGGGTAATCTTACGGGTCACAAACGTTTCACCACGACGTGGGGATTCATGGTTAAACAAAATGCCGTTACAGGCGTACATGCCATAAGCCTCACGGTAGTTAACCGTGATCCAGTAGGCGTACATTTTAGCGACTGCGTAAGGCGAGCGAGGATAGAAAGGCGTCGTTTCCTTTTGGGGAATCTCCTGCACCAACCCATAAAGCTCAGATGTCGAAGCCTGATAAAACCTAGTTTTCTTTTCAAGACCTAACAGGCGAATAGCTTCGAGAATCCGTAGGGTCCCCATCGCATCGACGTCAGCTGTGTACTCAGGTGACTCGAAACTGACCGCAACGTGGGATTGAGCACCCAGGTTGTAGACTTCATCAGGTTGAACTTCCTGAATGATACGGGTGAGATTTGAAGAGTCCGTCAAATCGCCATAATGAAGAACAAAATTCTGATTATCGACATGCGGATCTTGATAGATGTGGTCCACACGTTGCGTGTTAAAGGACGAAGCCCGGCGTTTGATACCGTGAACTTCATAACCTTTTTCCAGCAGAAACTCCGCCAGATAAGAACCGTCCTGGCCTGTGACACCTGTGATCAACGCTATTTTTTTACTCACGTGCTTCTCCACACAACTCTTTGTAAATACCAATGATTTCCTGGGCGTTTTTTTCCCATGAAAATCTGGATGAATTTTTTAAACCCTTATGAACATAGGCCTCTTTGAGGATTTTGTTTTCAAGGGATTTTATAGCATCTGCAACAGTGCTTGGTGAAACCTTATCTAATAATATAGCTGCGTCGCCGCATATTTCGGGCAGCGAGGAAGAATTAGCGGCTATAACAGGGCAACCGGCCCGCATCGCCTCTAATGCTGGAATACCAAAACCTTCATACAAGGATGGATAAACAAGACAGAAAGCTTGGTTATAAAGCATATTCAGGCCTTCATTAGACAAGTAACTATCATGCCTGTAGCGCCCTGGGATTAAGGAATCAAGCAAAGCTAACTCCTGCGACGTAAACGCCCCACCCCCCACACAGGCCAAATCATAATCAGGCAAGTCTTTGAGTGCCGAGACAAGACAGGCAAAGTTTTTATAGCCCGAACGTGCACCCACAAAAATAACAACGGGCCGAATAGGCTGCTCTGCGTTATCGAGGGGTCTATAATCGTTCGACACCCCGTTATATATAACTCGAATATCTTTCTCCGCCGCTTCAGGAATAAATCTCAGCAAGTCTTTTTTAGTATTTTCAGAAATACAAATCACGACATTACTATTTAAGATCGCGCGCCGCTTTTGATAAGCATGCACAAATTTTTTTAAACCCGACTCGAAGTGCTCGTAAGTGAAATCATGAACCGTTGTAACGACATTAATACCCTTATCCTTGGGCAGTCTATAATACGACGAATGAAACACTGACGCAGGAACACTCACCTCTACATCCATGTAACGCTCGACAGACAAAGGCAAACATTTCTTCTTTGGAGCTACTAAATTTGACTCAGAAACAATAGACACATCGAATAATTTATTACCACCATAGCTCAGAAAGAAACACCCTATTTGCCGTTGAGAAATAGCGCTACTAAGCTCCGCAAAACAAATAGAAATACCGCCTGCTTTTTGCAGCGCAAAAATAATCCCATCAATGAAAACCATCATCTAAAACGGCACCTTGATAACAGCATGAAAAAATAGAAACACACACACAACATGATCACCTCAAAGAGAAACGATGAGAATTCACCACGTTGAAAATTCAAAGCTTGTGCGCCAAGAATAATGGGGATAAACACATAACGTCTGGCTATAAATTCAGACAAATACGATATGAGCAGAACCGTTAGTGGAAGCACGCCGATGGCCCATTTACCAAAGTTAACATAAGCCTCAGTCACCGGCGTAAAAGCATAACCCATAATAAATTGGGCACCAGGCGGTGCAACCAGTTCAGCAAATTGAACAGCAAGAGAAAGAGGTTTGTCTGGGTATATATTTTTAGGAACAAAATTCAAGAATACCTGAATATAGGATTCACCAACCCCAACCCCTTTCACCCCATTTTCTACGAAGTAATACAGCGTACTTATAGGAAACAGGAACTCTCCAAATGCATTGATATACAACTGAATCTGATCATCTCCCTGCGCCCTCACTACCCCTAGAGAAACCAACGCCAAAACAGCACAGGCGAAAATAATCACAAACCGAACTTGTATAACACCCTGACACTTCACATAGTAATAAAATCCGAAAAACGCGATAATGAATAACAATTCTCGCCGACTACCGACAAGGATCAAACTGATTGCATATAACACTAAAGGAATGAGTAAATAGGCCTTCAATAATAGTTTTCGCGGACCAAATTCCATTGCGTATACACACAAGACCCACGCATAGGCAATAATCAAATACTTCAAGTACCAACCCTGCTCCCCAACCTGACTTATCAGCTCTAATCTTGAACTCGTGAGCAACTGCGCAAAACTCAAGCTTGCAACACTACTAAAGAAGAATAATGAAACTGCCATGGCTATAGGGAAAGCAAATACAAAACTCATATTGCTGCGGTGCGCTAGACTTTGAAAGCGAGCGAAAGCGGTAAAGTACCTCTGCACTGAAACGCCTTTGGGTCGAAGAAGAAGAATAAAAACACTGACAAACCATGCAGAGGTACAAATAAAAAGAACTTCATTTGCAGTAGCGAGAGAAGTACTGAAGGGTGAGAAACCTAAATAAACACTAAATACATACGAAAACAAATAATAACAAGGAAAAAGCAACACAAACAAAGCATCGAACAAATATAAATATCTTTTAGCAAAAACGAGATATGCAACTGACGCATAGGCTATTGCTATACATGAAATGATTTCTACTGAGAACTCATCAAGATTGGTGACATCAGCATCTATGAAAAAAATCTGTACAACTAAAAATAATAAAACAATAGTAAAATATGCCAAATAATTCAGTATTTTATTCATAGCTTTCATACAAGACGATGCTTGACAAGACCAGAAACGAATCCTTTAAGCCGTCCCCAGCAAACCTTACGCCTTGATGGAAACAGCAATCCAATCGACGAGCGACCTAACACATTCACTATTTCCGCACCTAAAGCCCCATTTGATGCCATCAGGTACTTCTTAATTACAACCGCATAACCGGTCGCATACCGTTGATATTTAAGAGAAAGATCATTTTGTTTTGGGGATGGCATATCATTATCATGAAATACAAAAGCAGCTGGATCAAAGACAGTACTAAACCCTTCACTTTTCAGCCGGAAAAATAATTCGGTTTCTTCTGACCCACCCAATGGAGTTCCGACCCCCAATCGTTCATCAAATTTCTCTGAAAAAGGTTTTCCTGATTTTTTAAAAATAAATGTTCCGACACTTAAAGAATATCTGATGACTTGAGAGTAACTCATCACACTTTTATGAGGCGGAAACTTTCTGCCTGCATAATTATTTCCGCTTGCCTGATCAACCACGGGAACCGAAACAATTGCCCCGTCCAGGGTTAGATTGCAAATATACTCGAGACTTGAGGCAGAATAAAAAGCATCATCATCACAAAATCCGATAATATTCCCTTTAGCATTATCCAAAGCCAAATTTCTAGCGATAGACAGAGAACACGGATCAGTTTTAATAAGATTAAAATTAACCTGGCCAATGAATTTATCAAAAACCGAGCTTATTGCATCGCCTCTAGTTTGATCTACAAATACTAGCTCTACAGAATCACGAACACTGACCAGACTTTCTAACAAGCGAAATATTTCTTTCTCGCGCCCACCCTGACTTGTTCCAATTAACGACAACCGCACATTACTCATCTCACACGCATCCTTATTTTTTCAAAAAAATCTTGGCAACTTTAACAATAGATTTAGGAAGTAACGATTTGACAAGGTACAGGCAGCGTAAGCGATAACTTTCACCCTTAGCTGACCTGATCATTGCGAGGGTAAATGGGACATCGGGAACACTACTGGCCTCCGCTGCAGACGTTAAATACGCCCGATTGACGGCACGAGAATAAAGATGACTCTGTGTAAAAAAGCTGAGTATTTTCAATCGTTGCTCATGCATCAACTTGTATTTTTTTGCGGTGTTATTTTCATGTAACCGGTATTTGACAACGGGTTCTTTGATCGATCGCAAACGCTGCCCGGTGTTGGTTAACGTCAACCACATGTACCAATCTTCGACACTCAAGGATTCAGGGTACCCACCTACACGTTTTAATGCAGGCGTTCTCATCAGCCCGGCAGGCGCTCCGGGGACTGTTTCCCCCATGATGATCTCATCAAATGTGTGAACTTTATTAGCCCCGTACACACTGGCAACAGGACGGTTAAGATCATCAATCAATTCAAGACCGCCAAAGGCTGCCACGATGGAATCGTCTGTCTTTAAAACGTCAACTAATACGCTGGTTTTATTCTCCAGCAAAATATCATCACTGGCGATTAATGAAAAAAATTCACCTTGAGACCACTCCAAGGCTTCATTGAGGGTGGCGCATAAACCTTTATTGGGTCGCGAGCGAAACTCGAATCGCTTGAAGCGTTCACGGCAAGTGTCAAGCATGGATTCAATTCTAGACACTGAACCATCCGTTGAGCCGTCATCAATAATAATCAACTCAACGTTATTATAGGTTTGAGACACCACCCCTTTTATACTATCCACGACATAGCGTTCATGGTTATAGGATGGAATCACAATGGTTACTAACGGTTCAGAACTCATAAATTGCCTACTCAGTTAATGTCGGACTGCTTATTCAGGATTCAAGACGATCGATTCTTTTCCAGACGATAGACCCCATCACAAGCCAATATAAAAAGTATGTGAAGGCATATCCAACAGCTGCGCCCTGAAAACCCAATACCAAAGTGAAAAACTTAACACTCGCGACAAAAACTAACGCACAGATTATTTCGGAAACAATGTATAACCGAATCATTGCCTTGCTGATCATTAGATAAGCAATGATCCAGCTGCCAATTTTTAGCGTATCACCTGTTAACTGCCATGCAAAAAGTTCGCGCATGGGATAAAAATCAGGCGTAAACAACACACTGATGATGAAATCCTTCAAAACATAAACACTGCCCCCGATAATAACAGCGACCGGTAGTATATATTTATAACCATTGATGATTTCAGCACGTATGTCCGTTGATGCTTTCAATTCAGATAATTTTGGAAGGTAATACACCCCTAATGTCGTCGTGACCAACATGAGATACGCGGTGCTCAAGCGCCACATTGCTTCCCAATAACCAGCACTGTCCCAGCCAAAATGTTCGCCAAGGGTGTTACGAATTAAAATTGACGTGAGGGGTAAACATGCTGCGGACGTGAGTGCCATCGCTGTGAATTTTGAGAGATTAAGGGCAATCGTTCCATCAATACGCCCGATCATATCCTTCACACGGAACCAGGGTTTTCGGCCACAGATCGCTAATGTGACAAAAAACGAAATCGACTGGTAAATAGCCAACGCGACTAAAGCACCGTAGAGCTTGTAGTACATCGTCATTAACACGGTTACGGCTAAAGAAAATATACTCCCTGCAATGTTGGCCAATACATAACTATGGATTTCTTTTTTTCCATTAAGAATAGCGAGTAGCAAGGCATTGAATGTAAATAATACCAAGGTCGCTGCAAACCAGAGAAACACACCAGACAGCGTCACATCATTGAGAAAATAGCGTGCAAGCGGAACACAAAAAATGGCAACCAAGAGTGCGACTGCAGTAGAGGCACAGATCACAATCATGCCTGCCGTTTTCCATAACCGGCTTGTCAACTCAATATCGCCTTGGTATTCGGCAGTATATTTTGTAACGCCAGTATTGATTGCCCCACTGGAAAAAGCGGTAATCATCTGTACAGCGTTTTGAAACTGCCCTATCGCTGCATATCCAGAAGGACCAACGTACACGGCAAGCACCTTATTGATCCCCAACAAGGTGAGCATTTTTATGATGACTGCAATCGCATTGAGCAGGCTGGTTTTAATTAGGGTCATACTTAATGTTTGACGCTAAAGCTATTGCAGACTGACACAATATGACGTGCTTCTTCGGAACTTAACTCAGGACCAATAGGCAAACTTAGCACTTCAGCGTGCAGTTGTTCACTCACGGGCAGTTGGAGGTGCGCAAACTCCTTATAAGCATCTTGCTTGTGAGGCGCTATCGGGTAATGAATTAAAGTTTGCACGCCATGTTCTTGCAAATGGTGTTGCAACGCTGCCCGGTGTTTAGTCCTGATGACGAATAGATGCCAGACCTGGTTCGACACGTCCACGCCAGGCAAACTGATTTCCGGATTTTTAATTTCATTCAGATACAGAGAGGCGATGAGTTGTCTATGTGCAGTCTGCGCATCGAGGTACTTCAACTTAACACTTAGCATCGCAGCCTGAATTTCGTCCAGACGGCTATTCACACCCTTGTATAAGTTTTTATATTTTTCTTGAGATCCGTAGTTTCTAAGCGCTCTTAGTGTGTCAGCTAACGAATCATCATTGGTAGTGATAGCGCCCGCATCCCCCAAAGCGCCCAAATTCTTTCCTGGGTAGAAACTGAAGCCTGAGGCATGTCCCCAACTACCTGCCTTTTTTCCATGCAAACTTGCCCCATGGGCTTGAGCAGAATCTTCAAGAACAAGCAAATTGTGTTCTTCGGCGATCTGCATGAAAGCAGGCATATCAGCTAAATGCCCGTATAAATGCACGGGCAAAATGGCTTTGGTCCTAGGTGTTATAGCTTGCCTGGTGTTTTCAGGGCATAGATTATACGTATTAACATCCGGCTCGGTTAACACAGGCACCAAACCGTTCTCACTGACAGCAAGAATACTTGCGATGTACGTATTTGATGGAACTATAACCTCATCTCCGTCTGAAAGCTTACCAAGTTCCTTCCAGGCTCGTATAGTCAAACTCAATGCATCAAGACCATTTGCAACGCCGATGCAATGCTGTGCTCCGCAATAATGAGCAAACTCAGCTTCGAAGGAAGAAAGTTCACTACCACCAATATACCAACCAGAATCTATTACTCTGGCACAAGCCGCTAACAGCTCAGAAGACATAGTTGAGTTTATTTTTTTTAAATCAAGAAATGGAATCATGCTTCACCGTCCTTATCCAAGTGATTTCTGCAAATCGCAAATCTGAGCGGAAGTCAGATAGTCATACAACTGCTTCCCTGAGTAATCTACCTGAACTAGGTCAGCGCCAGCACTCATTAATAAACCGAAAGTTTTAAAGCATCTCCCGGAAAAAAACGCATCCTTCGCATACATCAAAGGCGTGGTGCCCTTTATATTAGACCTCTGGGGATCAGCACCTTCACTCAATAGGTATCTCACCACTTCAAATGAACCAAAAAAACTAGCGACAATCAATGGTGTCCAGCCGTTGACAATAGCATCATTGATTCCAGAAATATTAAATCGCAAACGCTTAACGGCAACAAGATCATTGACTTTACAGGCCGCCAAAAACTCATCAAGGCAATCGAAATACAAGCGAAGATCATAATCTATCGACGCCATATCGACATAATTTTTAGTTGCATTAAAAAGCTCTCCACATTTAGCTGTGGACTTAGCAGGCAAGATTTCCGCCCAAACTACTTTATTACCCCCCACACTTACGAACTGATATTCCCTGAATGAAAATGCTCTTATATAATTCCTATACTCCCAAGCGGTAGCTTTTTTGGGCAGTAATAGATTCGAGAAATCGATGGATTTATTTGAGTAATATGTGGAACCCATACACTCTTGAGGCTTACCCTTGCATAAGCCACTGACAATCGATTCAAAATTTTCTTCTAATAAAGAACAAGAGTATTTGATATAGGCGAAATAAACGTCACGCGAAACCCAATTACTTTCTATTGAAAACTCAACTTGGGATATAACATCTCCGGTGTCAATACCTTTATCAAGGTAGTGGAGTGTCACGCCAGACTTTTTGTCAGCGTTGTATATAGGCCACACCGAGGTGAACATGCCTTTGTATTTTGGAAGCAAAGAAAAATGTATATTAAATATATTTACTATTTTGAAACGTTCAGGTACAACTAAAGAATCGAATTCTAAGGATAAGAAACAAATAGACGTACGCGCATATGCTTCTTCAAGGGTTATTTCTTGAACCTGATTATCTAAAGCAAATTTACGTAATGATCTCTGCCAACCATCCACACCCGTTTCGTTCTTATTACATACAACTGCTATCTGATTACGATCATATTTACGCAGTGCAAGCTCCAACCCATAGACTGCTATATTATTTTTTCCCGCAATTACTATCATGATTTAGCTCGCACGATTTCCAGAAAATCATCATATATTCTTATATAGTCTGCTTCATCATAGATATCACTAGCCAAAACTAATAGCACACAGTCTTCGCTAAAATTATGCATTTCATGCCACACCATTGGCTCAATGAGAATACCGCGCTCAGAAGAGTTCATTAGCACAGTTTCCCTTACATACCCATCATCCATCACCATCTCGCACTCGCCCGAAATGCATACGGCCATTTGTCTCAATGCAATATGTGCATGAAAACCGCGAGATACTTTTGGTTTAGTCCGTGTGAGGTAGTAAACGCGCTTAATTTCGAAAGGGAGGTCATTTCCACCTTCCAATACAGTCAGCCCACCTCTGTCATCGCCAAGCGTTCGCAAAGGAATCAAATCAGTCAAAAACATAGCGTTAATTTCCTGCAAGAGAAAGAATATATTTCCCATAACTATTCTTGCTTAATGCCTGACCGATACGATACATCGAATCAACTGACAACCAACCATTGTTAAATGCAATTTCTTCCAGGCAGGCTATTTTAAAACCTTGCCTCTTTTCAATGGTTTCAACAAACTGACTTGCTTCCAGCAAACTTTCATGAGTACCGGTGTCTAACCAGGCAAAACCACGACCGAGCAATTCAACGTTCAGTTTATTACGATCCAGGTAGGCTTGGTTTATACTGGTTATTTCAAGCTCACCCCGCGCCGAAGGCTTGACTGACTTAGCAATTTCAAGCACTTCATTGTCGTAAAAATAAAGCCCAGTCACGGCATAGTCAGATTTCGGTTTAAGTGGCTTCTCTTCAATCGAAATAGCGCGCTTTTCTTTGTCAAATTCAACCACACCGAAACGCTCAGGGTCTTTAACCTGATAACCAAAAACTGTAGCGCCATCGGTTATTTTTGCTGCATTACGCAACATGGTACCAAAGCCATGACCATAGAAAATATTGTCGCCTAGCACTAAACACACTGAATCCTGACCGACGAATGATTCCCCGATAATAAAGGCTTGCGCCAGCCCGTCAGGTGATGCTTGCTCCGCGTAACTCAAGTTAATCCCGAAGTCTGAACCATCTCCTAAAAGGCGCTTGAAGCTATCAATATCTTGCGGGGTACTGATGAGCAGCACATCTTTAATGCCCGCCAACATCAATACCGAAAGCGGGTAGTAAATCATCGGCTTGTCGTAGACAGGTAAAAGTTGCTTAGAGACGCCTTTAGTAATCGGGTACAACCTTGTACCCGATCCGCCGGCTAAAATAATGCCTTTCATGACTTAGTCGTCCGTAATAATTTTCAGCGCTTGGTGAGCACTCAACCAACCGAAGTGTCAGCTTAAAGTTTAAACACGCTACCGCCCCAGGATTGATCGTCAATTTCCTGAGAACGGTTTAATCCATAGCTGCCCAGGATGCGATCCTGAGTATTGCTTTAGCGACTGGCGATACTCGCCAGAGGCAAACTGATCTGTTGCTGCCGATTTAGCAGATTGATAAGCAAAATGACCCTTTCATCTCCCTCCATTGCCATGAAGATGGACTCAATGCCTTCAAATCCGTGATCCTTGATGACAACGTGCTCACCTGGCGTGAACTGGGAGATCAGCTGCGTTTTGACACGCGACTGGAGTGTTTCGATGAGATCGTCAGCGACTGCCAAGGGGCGTCCACCAAACGCAACAATACGTGCCACACCTCGCGTCGAGCGCAGAGGCGCCCAGTTTGAACCGACTGGCATGTGGATGAAGAGATAGCCTGGAAACAACGATTCTTCGATGATTTGACGCTTGCCTCTTAGCATGCGCTCACGGCGGCAGACTGGACGTGAACATCCAAAGCCCTGACGCATAAGGTTTTCTTCTGCGCGCTCATCTTGTTGAGGTTTGCACTGCACCAAGTACCAGTTGCCCTGCTTTGGCGCAACGGATGTCTGGGCATTGTGGTTGCTTCTCAGGTCCATGGGTCAATCATCAAGCGGTCTTCCGTGGTTTGCCATCGTGCCTGTCATGATTGCGCGGGCAAACCGTCAGGGTCTTTTAGTAGTGGCGATATGTCATCGCACGTGTTCAGGTTTAATATTCAGGAATCAGTAGCTCGAGTGATTGGCTTCGAGTGTTGTAGAGCTTGTAGAGTTCATTCCCTAAGGTTTCTTTTGCAAAAAGCTCGCCGTGCACCAAGCGTATTTGTTTGGGCAACGGGTCGATACCGGATACAAAATTGAGCAAATCTTGTTGGTCAGCATGGGCAGAATATCCGCCTAAGCTCGAAACGCCTGCACGGATAATACAGCGCTCACCTTCTAACTCAACAAAACCACCTGTCGATCCGTATTTTTGAATATTTGCGCCAACTGTACCCTGCGCTTGATAACCCACAAAAAGTACATTATGCCTTGGGTCTGAAAGCATGGCTTTGAGGTAATTAACAATTCGACCGCTGGAGCACATGCCACTTGCCGCTATCACAATGGCGGGGCGACCCGTGCTGCTTAGATAGTTGACTGTTTGCAGGTGTTTTGCGTGGCTATCGATAGTGATTAATTGTTCAAAAAGCAGAGGGTTACGATTATCGCTCAAGTGCTCACGTGCAGACCCATCCCAGTAAGGTTCCAGTTGGCGATATGCAGCTGTTAGCCGACCTGCCAGGGGGGAATCGACGATGACAGGCAATTGCGGCCAATTGACCGGCAAGGATTGATCCTTGTTTGCCGCTGCAGGATTCACTGCAAGCATTGCTTTTCGGTGCAGGATGTCTTCAATTTCGCAGAGCAGTTCTTGGGTACGGCCTATGCTGAATGCCGGAATCAACAAAGTGCCGTGGTCTGCCAATGCCTTGTCGATGGCGTGTTCAAGCTTGAACTGACGGCAAGCCCTGCCCTCATGTAAACGATCGCCGTAGGTGCTTTCCAGGACCAGTACATCCGCACGTTCGGGAGATTGAGGAGACGGTAACAAAGGGGTATGCGGGGCACCTAAATCGCCAGAAAACACGATCCTCAGGTTCTGGTCATGAGCCGGGTAGCTCAGATCACATTCCACATACGCCGAACCCAGGATGTGGCCTGCGCGCTGTAAGCGGATTCGCGGCAGTACATGCTCACCGGATTCAATCGCGTGCCATTGGCCGTAAGGCAACGCCACAATGCGGGCATCTACATACTCTAGATAACGCTCAACTTTTTTGGAGTCGCGACTTATTTCAAGCTTGAAAGCATCCTCAAGAACCAATGGCAAAAGCTTGGCCGAGGGTTCGCTACAAATGATTGGCCCCTCGAAACCCGCTGCCAGCAACCAAGGAATTCGACCCACGTGGTCAGCATGCACATGCGTAACCACCAACGCCTTGATACCTTCCAGGCAAAAATCGATGCCTTGCTGCTGGCTATGAACGCTGGCATTGGCACTTTTTTCAGTTCCCTGAAAAAGGCCACAGTCAATCAACAGACTGGCGTCAGCATCCATCACCAGTTGGTGGCATGAACCTGTGACGCCATTAACGGCCCCATGGTGAATGATGTGTGGATACGGCATAGGCTTGCTCTCGGCTCAACTCCATGAAGAGGCAATTAGTCCACAAGTCAGGTCGAGATGCATCCAGGCATCTAACCGATCAGCGACGATCACTTTGCAAGACTTTTCCGTTACCGCTCACCACACCCTGTGCTCCACTTAACGTCGCAGAGAGCACCGGGGACAGTCTTTGCTGCTGAAGTCGATGCGACTTGACCAAGTACCGCATTAGCACAATGAAGACTCCAAACATGCCACCGAGCAACAAACCCATCACTACAATCAACGACTTTTTGGGTTTAACAGGCGCCATCGGTTCCAACGCTTTACGGTCGATGGAAACAAGCTTCAGGTTTGTGAAATCCAGATTGTTCAAGTTGCCCAACCGTACGACTTCTGCACGCAGAGGTTCAACCCCACTCAAAAACACGTCTTCATTTTGACGCTGCTTGAGCACTTCTACTTCCCTGTTGCTTTGCAGTAATTGCAACTCACGGGCGATCTGTGCAATGCGCCCTTCGGTGAAGTCATCCGTTTTACGCTGCTGCAAGGCCGCACGCTCCGCCTCCAGGGCTTCAACACCCATAAAGTAGAGAGGAATCTGCTGGTTGTTGATTTCGGTGCGCATGACGCTGGTATCGCCCGAACGTACAGAGTCGCCCAAGGCAGAAGGCGTAGTCGGCTTTTGAATCCCCAAGGTTTTGGCAATGCCAATCGCTTCTGACAATTGCGCCATTCTGTCTGAACGCGCTACTTTCAGCTGCTGACGCAAGGCTTTCAACTCGTCTTGTAGCTGAGCACGCTTGAGGTTATCTGCTTCCTGCAACGTGGCGATACGAGCTGCCTTGTCATTTTCATAACTTGAGCGGGCAGCGTCGATCTTGCCTTTGAGCTCAGTCAGACGGTTATTGACGATGACTTTCAGGTCAGCAGCGATCTGCTCGCGCTCTGCATTGATTGCGTAATCAACAAAGCCATTGAGAATCTGCACACCATCCACGCCCTTAGGGTAATTCAGCTCAAGACCAATGAACGCACTGAGTGCATCCGCTTTTTTAGGGTCTGGCAAAACCAGCTTGAGCGAGTCACGGTTGAACTCTTCAAAACTTTGCTCAAGTGTCCGGCCTGGACGCTTGAATTGTCTGAAGAGTTCCTGATTGTCCCGGAAGAAGCCCAGGCGCGAATCGTATGACTCCAGGCTGGCCCCCACTTTCATCAACGCTTCGCTGGGCGGCAGCGTGTAGACGCCTGAGCGATTGAGCGCGTCCAGCTCATTGATCGCCGCAGGGCGAAGAACGCTGGTGACTTGATATTCAGGCGTTGCGTAATAGGCATAGCCCAGTGCTATCATCCCGCTGATGATAGTTGTGGCAATGATAATTTTCTTTTGCTGCCAAATCGCCTGAAATAAAGCAATCAGGTCAATCTCATCCGATGATGAGCCACTGGGTATACGAGAAATACTGGTCACAACAAGGGCCTGCCTTCAAAAGAAACTGCGGGCTCGTCATGCAGAAATTTTTCTTGCGTGCTTGAAATACGATTTATTTTCAACCGGGTAATGGCATCACTGCGCACCTGGTGAAGCACAAAAAATAGCTGGCAATCGAGAACAGCCCGCATTCTGCCAGTATTACAAAACAATACAAGGCTTGAGCATAAGTAGGGATTCTCCTGAGAAATCACTTACACAGAAAAAGCCGTATTTCTTACACCGCCTCACTCAACGCGCCTGACTCGCCTCGTAAAAGCTCAAGCGCATGAACGTTGAACGCGTAGGTCAGTTAAGGTGCATGCGGCGCTTCAAGCCGGCGGATTTTCGCCAGTAGGCAAGAAAACCTATAAGCGGGCCAATCGCTAGCCCTAACAACAGCGCACCGACAAAGAACAATGCTGCTGGCAGCTGTGGCGTATTCCAGCCAAGAAACGTCAGTGATGTCGCTTGCTGATTTTCAAGAATGAAAATAATCACGCCAAAGAAAATCAGCAGAGACACCACCACGACGGCTGTGCGCTTAATAGCACGCATGAGCAGCTCCTTTACTCTTCAGGATTAAAGTCATCTTCCTCGTCCTCATTCACCCGATCCCGCAATTCCTTGCCCGGCTTGAAATGAGGGACGAACTTGCCGTCCAAGCTGACAGACTGTCCGGTTTTTGGGTTACGCCCCACACGAGGTGCACGGTAGTGCAGCGAAAAACTACCAAAACCGCGGATCTCTATTCGATCTCCGGTCGCCAGGGACTGTGACATTTGTTCAAGCATAGTCTTGATGGCCAGCTCCACATCCTTGGATGAGAGTAGCCCTTGATGGGTGACAATTCGTTCGATCAACTCCGACTTCGTCATATTTTTCCCTTCTTTTTCAAGCAGCTAGATCAGCGCTTGAAAGGTTTTAGCATGATCAAGTGACTTTGAACAGCCCAGGGATTGACTTATCTGAAGAAATATTGAAGGGGAACTTTTAGGTAGGTTCGGGTTAATGAAGAGAACCACAGACACGCTGCGATCAGCCCTGCAATAAGCGACACCTGGATTGGCTTGAATTCGACTCAACCAGCGAGAACGCTACACAACCTCGCAGGCATGAGAACCCCAGGAAAGCAAAGCACAGAGGATAGAAAACACTATCAAACTCGCGCGCACAAAAAAGGGCGACCGAAGTCGCCCTTTTTAATGGTCAATCAGAACTTAGTTCTGCTTTTCCATTTGTGCACGCAGCAGGTCGCCCAAAGTGGTCGGACCAGCAGCAATGTCAGAGGTAGCTGGCTTGTCGCGCAGGCTCTGGATTGCTTCTTTCTCTTCAGCATCATCTTTCGACTTGATGGAGAGTTGGATTACGCGGCTCTTACGATCAACGCTGATGATCTTGGCTTCTACTTCTTCGCCTTCTTTCAGAACATTGCGCGCGTCTTCAACGCGGTCACGGCTGATTTCGGAGGCTTTCAGAGTCGCTTCGATATCGTTGGCCAGAGTGATGATGGCGCCTTTAGCGTCAACTTCTTTCACGATGCCCTTAACGATTGCGCCTTTGTCGTTCTCTTGTACGTACTCGGAGAACGGATCGCTTTCCAGCTGCTTGATACCCAGGGAGATGCGCTCACGCTCTGGGTCAACAGACAGGATAACGGTGTCCAGCTCGTCGCCCTTCTTGAAACGACGTACGGCTTCTTCGCCCACTTCGTTCCAGGAGATGTCGGACAGGTGAACCAGACCGTCGATGCCGCCGTCCAGACCAATGAAGATACCGAAATCGGTGATCGACTTGATGGTGCCGGAGATTTTATCGCCCTTGTTGAACTGGCCAGAGAAATCTTCCCATGGGTTAGATTTGCACTGCTTGATGCCCAGGGAGATACGACGACGCTCTTCGTCGATGTCCAGAACCATAACTTCCACTTCGTCGCCGACTTGTACGACTTTCGAAGGGTGGATGTTTTTGTTGGTCCAGTCCATTTCGGACACGTGTACCAAACCTTCAACGCCTTCTTCCAGCTCAGCGAAGCAGCCGTAGTCAGTCAGGTTGGTAACACGAGCGGTAACGCGAGTGCTTTCTGGGTAACGGGCTTTGATAGCAACCCATGGATCTTCGCCCAGTTGCTTGAGGCCCAGGGAAACACGATTGCGCTCGCGATCGTACTTCAGAACCTTTACATCAATCTCGTCGCCAACGTTGACGATTTCGGAAGGATGCTTGATGCGCTTCCACGCCATGTCAGTGATGTGCAGCAGGCCGTCAACGCCACCCAGATCCACGAACGCGCCGTAGTCGGTGAGGTTTTTAACGATACCTTTAACTTGCTGACCTTCTTGCAAGGATTCCAGCAGCGCTTCGCGCTCTGCCGAGTTCTCTGCTTCCAGTACGCTGCGACGCGAAACAACAACGTTGTTGCGCTTCTGGTCAAGTTTGATGACCTTGAATTCCAGCTCTTTACCTTCCAGGTGCGTGGTGTCGCGCACTGGACGAACGTCAACCAGAGAACCTGGCAGGAACGCACGGATGCCGTTAACGTCGACAGTGAAGCCGCCTTTAACCTTACCGTTGATAACGCCCTTGACCACTTCTTCTGCTGCGAAGGCTGCTTCCAGAACGATCCAGCATTCAGCGCGCTTGGCTTTTTCACGGGACAGTTTGGTTTCGCCAAAGCCGTCTTCGACCGCGTCCAGCGCAACGTGAACTTCATCACCGATGTTGATGTTCAGTTCGCCAGCGTCGTTGTGGAACTGCTCCAGCGGGATGAGGCCTTCAGACTTCAAACCAGCGTGAACGGTAACCCAACCAGCTTGGTAATCGATATCAACGATGATAGCGGTGATGATCGAGCCAGCCTGAAGATTCAGGGTTTTTAGGCTTTCTTCAAAGAGTTCTGCAAAGCTTTCGCTCATTTTAATTCCTGTTGAATAAGGGCGAAGGAATACGCCCATCTGCCACATTCCAGACAATGTGGGTTACGTTCATATAAAAGAAGGCATACAGGACTATTTCTGGTCTCCTGCATGCTTTCTTGGTCATCCAGCGATATCGCGCAGGGCGATTTCACTTCTGATGCGTTCAAGCACCTGCTCGACAGACAACTCCGTAGAGTCAAGCTGTATGGCATCAGCCGCCGGCTTGAGCGGGGCTATTGCACGCTGCGTATCACGCTGATCGCGGGCACGTATCTCGTCCAGCAGACCCGGGAGACTAACATCATCGCCCTTTGCCTTCAACTGCAAGTAGCGACGCCTCGCTCTTTCTTCGGCGCTGGCGGTGAGGAAGATCTTGAGCGGAGCGTCCGGAAAAACTACCGTCCCCATATCACGCCCATCTGCGACCAGGCCCGGCAACTCCTTAAAATTTCGCTGACGCTGCAGCAAAGCCTCACGAACAGCGGGCAACGCCGCCACAGCGGATGCACCCGCCGCTACCGCTTCATTGCGAATATCCAGTGTGACATCCGTCCCCTCCAGGATGATCTTGGCAGGTTGACCATTTGTCGCTCCGACGAACTGCACATCCAGATGCGCCGCCAACTGCTGCAGCAACGTCTCGTCATTCAGCGCGACACCATGATCCCGGGCTGCCAGCGCCAGCAGACGATACAAGGCACCTGAATCCAGCAGCTTCCAGCCCAACTCCGTGGCCAGCCGCCCCGCTACGGTGCCTTTACCCGAACCGCTCGGTCCGTCAATGGTAATCACCGGCGCCAACGGATTCACGACTGCGCCTCTTCAGCGACATTCATGCCGACCTGCTTGCACAGCGCCAGGAAGTTGGGGAAGGACGTGGCAACGTTT
Source organism: Pseudomonas lundensis (assembly GCF_015377145.2). Taxonomy (NCBI): domain Bacteria; kingdom Pseudomonadati; phylum Pseudomonadota; class Gammaproteobacteria; order Pseudomonadales; family Pseudomonadaceae; genus Pseudomonas; species Pseudomonas lundensis. Next base: position 1,827,465 of record NZ_CP062158.2, on the reverse strand, counting down.
GCGCAGTCATGGATGCGAATAGGTGCAGTGGCACGCAACGAAGCCACGCTGAACGCCATCGAAATACGATGATCACCATGGCCATGGACTTCGCCGCCCCCTATCGCGCCACCGTCAATGATGATGCCGTCCGGGGTCGTCTCGCACTTTACGCCCAGTGCTTGCAAGCCATCAGCCATCACCTGAATACGGTCCGACTCCTTCACGCGCAACTCTTCAGCGCCTCGCAGTACAGTCCGGCCTTCTGCCACCGCAGCCGCCACAAACAATACCGGGAACTCGTCAATAGCCAGTGGAACCAATGCTTGCGGGATGTCGATACCTTTGAGCTTCGCTGCACGCACATGCAGGTCTGCAACCGGCTCGCCACCCACCTCGCGCAGGTTCTCGAGGGTAATATCGGCCCCCATCAAACGCAGAATGTCGATCACACCGGTACGGGTCGGATTAATCCCGACATGCTCAAGCACCAGATCCGAACCTTCAGCGATCGAAGCGGCAACCAGGAAAAACGCAGAGGAGGAGATATCACCCGGCACTTCAATGTGTGTTGCTGTCAGCTTATGGCCTGACTCAACAGAAGCAGTGGCACCGTTGACTGTCACCGGATAGCCGAAGCCACGCAGCATGCGCTCGGTATGGTCGCGGGTTGGTGCAGGCTCGGTCACCGAGGTCTTGCCTTCAGCGTATAAGCCAGCCAGTAGCAGACAGGACTTAACCTGGGCACTTGCCATCGGCAGGGTGTAATTCATGCCCTTGAGCGCATGCCCGCCTCGAATCGTCATTGGCGGACGCCCTTCGGCGGCGGTTTCAATGACGGCGCCCATTTCACGCAATGGATTGGCCACGCGATTCATTGGACGCTTGGTCAGCGAGGCATCCCCGGTCAGGGTGGTATCAAACGGTTGCGCCGCCAACAAACCTGACAGCAAGCGCATCGAGGTGCCGGAATTGCCCAGATAAATAGGCCCCGGTGGCGCTTTCAGGCCGTGCAGCCCGACACCGTGAATCGTGACGCGCCCCTGATGCGGCCCTTCAATGACCACGCCCATGTCACGAAAAGCCTGCAATGTTGCCAGCGCATCTTCGCCTTCAAGGAACCCTTCCACTTCGGTCGTGCCTTCAGCCAGCGAGCCAAGCATGATCGAGCGGTGGGAAATGGACTTGTCGCCTGGTACACGGATGCGGCCGGTTGCGTGTCCACCAGGATTTGCCAGGAAAATCAGATCATTCGTATTCATAGGGTCCACATATGCCCGGCGGGCCAGGATTTTACCGAAATGCTCGCGAGCAACACGGGCGCGTGTGAACACGCCCAATAATTGATGCCCGTCCCCTGCATCGACCGCGTCGCGCAAGGCGTCGAGATCTGTGCGAAATGTATCCAATGTGCGCAGCACTGCCTCGCGATTGGCGAGGAAAATGTCATGCCACATCACCGGGTCGCTGCCCGCGATTCTTGTGAAATCGCGAAAGCCACCCGCAGCGTAGCGAAAAATATCCAGATTCTCGTTGCGCTTGGCCAGAGAATCCACCAGACCAAATGCCAGCAAGTGTGGCAAATGGCTAGTCGCCGCAAGGACTTCATCGTGACGCTCAACCTGCATGTGCTCGACGTCAGCCCCAAGGGCGCGCCACATCGCATCCACAACCTTGAGCGCTCCGGGGTCCGTGTCGGCTACCGGGGTCAAAATAACTTTGTGCCGCTCGAACAGACGCGCATTTGACGCTTCTACCCCACTTTGCTCAGAGCCCGCAATCGGATGACCCGGGACAAAGCGCGGCGGCATGCTGCCAAACGCTTGAGTAGCTGCGCGCACAATATTGCCTTTGGCGCTGCCGACATCGGTCAGGATGGCCTGGCCCAGATCCATGCCCGCCAATTGAGCGAGCATTTTTTCCATGGCCAGGATCGGCACCGCCAACTGAATCACATCAGCGCCGCGGCAGGCTACTGCCAGATCCGCCTCACAGCGATCAACCACGCCCAGCTCTACGGCCAGGGCACGGGATGCAGCATTGAGATCGACGCCGACCACTTCCACGCACAACCCGCTTTCACGCAGCCCCTTGGCAAAGGAGCCGCCGATGAGCCCCAATCCGACCACTACCAGTCGGCCCACCAAGGGCTTGGCCGACTGTTTCGAGATGACATCACCCACGAGCAAGAACCCTGGTCAACGCTTCAAGCAAGCGGGTGTTTTCAGCGGGCAGCCCCACGGTGATGCGCAGGTGGTTCGGCATGCCGTAGTTGGCGACAGGGCGCACAATCACCCCCTCCTGCAGCAACCCCTGATACACGGGCGCTGCGTCTTGCCCTACATCCAGCGCAATGAAATTGCCTTTGGACGCAATCCAGCTCAGACCCAGCGCCTGGAAACCATCTTGCAACTGCTGCATACCGGCCTGGTTCAGACGCCGGCTTTGTGCCAGATACTCCACATCGCGTAACGCAGCACAGGCAGCCGCCAATGCCAGACTGTTGACGTTGAAGGGCTGACGCACGCGGTTCAGCACATCTGCCACGCCGGCCGCTGACAGGCTGTAACCCACACGCAATGCCGCCAAGCCGTAAGCCTTGGAGAAGGTACGTGATACCAGCAGGTTCGGATAAGCAGACAGAAATTCCAGACCATCTGGCAAATCGCCGCCATCCGCGTATTCGATGTAGGCCTCATCCAGCACCACCAGCACCCGTTGCGGAACATCCTGCAAAAACTCGTTCAACGCATTCGCATCGAACCAGGTCCCGGTCGGGTTGTTCGGGTTGGCAATGAACACCACTCGCGTGGACTCGTCGATCGCGGCCAGCATGGCGGGCAGGTCATGGCCCCAAGCTTTGGCTGGCACTACGCGCGCTTGCGCACCCACAGCCTGCGTGACGATCGGGTACACCGCAAACGCATGCTCGCTGAAGACGGCATTCAGGCCCGGCCCCAGATAGGCTCGCGCCACCAATTCCAGAATGTCATTGGAACCATTCCCCAGCGTGACCTGATCCAGCTCGACGCCACACTGCTCTGCCAGCAATGTCTTGAGGGCGAAACCGTTGCCATCGGGATAACGCGTGAGCTCTGCCAGCGCGTCGCCAATAGCCGCCAACGCTTTAGGGCTGGGCCCCAACGGGTTTTCGTTACTCGCCAACTTGACGATCGTGTCCGGGTTAATCCCCAGCTCGCGCGCCAGCTCGTCCACAGGCTTGCCTGGGACGTAAGGCGAAAGTTGTTGCACGCCCGGCAATGCCAGGGCGAGAAAATCACCGCTCATGTGAAATCGCCTTAAAGAACCGCTTTCGGGTAGGAACCCAACACTTTGAGTGCTACCGCTTCCTGACTGATCTGTTCCAGCACGCTTTTGACCAACGGATCTCGGTGGTGGCCAGCAAAGTCAATGAAGAAAACGTAAGTCCATTTACCACTGCGCGAGGGACGCGTCTCGATGCGCGTGAGATCGATGCCGTTTTCATGAAACGGCACCAGCAACTCATGCAGCGCACCCGGCCGGTTGCTCATGGACACAATGATCGATGTTTTGTCATCACCGGTCGGTGGCACTTCCTGATTGCCGATCATCAAGAACCGCGTGGAGTTGTCCGGGCGGTCTTCAATCTTTTCGGCCAGTCGCGTCAACCCGTAGAGGCCCGCTGCCATATCGCCAGCAATGGCTGCCGAGTTCCACTCACCTTTCACGCGCTTGGCCGCTTCGGCGTTGCTCGATACAGCAATACGCTCGACGTTCGGATAGTGCGCGTCCAGCCACTTGCGGCACTGGGCCAGCGACTGGGCATGGGAATAGATACGGCTGATGCTGTCGGTCTTGGTGTTCTCGCCCACCAGCAAGTGATGGTGAATGCGCAGCTCAACCTCGCCGCAAATCACCATATCGTGCTCAAGGAAGCTATCCAGCGTGTGGTTAACGGCCCCTTCAGTGGAATTTTCCACCGGCACCACACCAAAATTCACTGCCCCGGCCGCCACTTCACGAAACACCTCATCGATGGCAGCCATTGGCTTGCTGATGACGGCATGACCGAAGTGTTTCATTGCGGCGGCTTGCGTGAAGGTCCCTTCAGGCCCCAGGTAAGCCACTTTAAGCGGCTGCTCCAGCGCCAGGCACGACGACATGATTTCGCGGAACAAGCGCGCCATCTCTTCGTTACCTAGCGGGCCTTTGTTGCGCTCCATCACCCGCTTGAGTACCTGCGCCTCACGCTCAGGCCGGTAAAACACCGGCACCTCGCCCTCCGCCAGCGAGCCCATTTTGACGCGCGCGACCTCTTGCGCGCAGCGCGCACGCTCACTGATCAGCTCCAGGACCTTTTCATCCAGGCTGTCAATGCGCAAACGCAGGGCTTTAAGTTCCTGTTCGGACATTAGCCGTGTTCCTTCTCGAACGCCGCCATGTAATCCACCAGCGCATTGACGGCGTTGATGTCCACAGCGTTATAGATCGAAGCCCGCATACCGCCTACCGAACGGTGACCCTTAAGGTTCAACAGGCCGCGTGCCTCGGCACCCGCCAGGAACGGTTTGTCGAGACGGTCATCGGCCAGACGGAACGGGACGTTCATCCACGAGCGGTCGGTCTTGTTGATCGGGTTGCTGTACAGGCCGCTGGCATCGATGAAGTCGTAAAGCGTGCGCTTTTTCACTTCATTGAGCTTGCCAATGGCTTCTACGCCACCCTGCTCTTTCAGCCACTCGAACACCAGGCCAGACAAGTACCACGCCAGGGTCGGCGGCGTGTTGTACATCGAGCCGTTATCGGCCGCGACCTTGTAATCAAGCATCGTCGGGCAGATGGAGCGCGCACGCCCCAGCAGGTCTTCACGGATGATATTGACCACGATGCCGCTCGGACCGATGTTTTTCTGCGCGCCGGCGTAAATCATGCCAAAGCGCGATACATCCACAGGGCGCGACAGGATGTCAGAGGACATGTCGGCCACCAGTGGCACATCACCGGTTTGCGGAATCCAGTCAAACTCCAGACCACCAATGGTTTCGTTAGGCGCGTAATGCACATAGGCCGCGTCCTTATTCAGATTCCACTCGTTCTGACCCGGGATCGCGAAGTAGTCATAAGGCTTGGCCGTGGCAGCCACATTGACCGCACCAAAACGCGACGCTTCTTCAATGGCCTTCTGGGACCAGATGCCCGTGTCGATGTAATCGGCCTTGCCATTTTCCGGCAGCAGGTTCAGCGGGATCTGAGCAAACTGCTGACTTGCGCCGCCTTGCAGAAACAGAACCTTGTAGTTCGAGGGGATAGACAGCAGGTCACGCAGGTCCTGCTCAGCCTTGGTGGCAATGGACACGAACTCATCGCTGCGATGGCTCATTTCCATGACCGACAGGCCTTTGCCATGCCAGTCGAGCAACTCGGACTGGGCACGCAACAGGACAGCTTCAGGAAGCGCAGCTGGACCTGCGCAGAAGTTATAGGCTCGTTTGCTCACATCCACTCTCGCTCTGATTTGGTGGGTCATGCAATAAATCGGTTCTCGGCACTGCGGTTGAACGCGAGACCGCGCCCACGGGGATGCCGATTTTTCATACGGGACAAACAACAAGGGGGCGAATTCTCATCCGCCCCCTGTGTGTCCGCTTATTCTTGCGGTGCTTCTTCGTCAGCGGCAGCCTCTAGCGGTTGCTCGTCGTCAGCGCCGTCCCGGAGGACCTCGCCTTCGATCTCGATACCGTCTTCGCCCTCACCTTCGAGTTCTTCGCCTTCGACTTCCGAAGGCTCCTGAACCCGCTCAAGCCCGACCAGCGTTTCATCGCTTGCCAGCTTGATCAAGGTGACGCCCTGTGTGTTACGTCCCAGGCTCGATACTTCATCGACCCGGGTACGCACCAGAGTGCCCTGATCGGAAATCAGCATGATCTCTTCACCGTCCAGCACCTGAACCGCACCGACCAGACGGCCATTGCGCTCGTTGCTGACCATGGCAATCACGCCCTGACCGCCACGCTTGTATTCAGGGAACTCACTGATCGGGGTGCGCTTGCCATAACCACGCGCCGAAGCCGTCAGGATCTGGCTGCCCTCTTCAGGAATCAGCATCGAAATCAGCTTCTGGCCTTCCGGCAGACGCATGCCGCGCACGCCTCGCGCCGTACGGCCCATGGCACGCACGTCAGACTCTTTGAAGCGCGTCACCTTGCCGCCATCGGAGAACAGCATGACTTCGCGCTCGCCGTCAGTGATCGCGGCGCTGATCAGCACGTCGCCTTCATCCAGTTCCAGGGCGATCAGGCCGACGCTGCGCTGGCGGCTGAAGGCTTCCAGAGGGGTCTTCTTCACAGTGCCGTTGGCAGTGGCCATGAAGATGAAGTGACCTTCGGTGTATTCCTCGACCGGCAGCATGGTGGTGATGTATTCGCCATCATCCAGCGGCAGCAGGTTGACCAGCGGACGACCCCGGGCTGCACGGGAGGCTTCCGGAATTTCATAGGTCTTGAGCCAGTACACCTTGCCTTTGCTGGAGAACAGCAACAGCGTGGTGTGGCTGTTGGCTACCAACAGGTGAGCGATGTAGTCCTCATCCTTGACACCGGTAGCCGACTTGCCCTTGCCGCCACGGCGCTGAGCCTGATAAGCCGCCAGTGGCTGGGTCTTGGCGTAACCACCGTGGGAAATGGTGACCACACGCTCTTCTTCCGGAATCATGTCGCCCAGCGTCAAGTCGAGACGGGCATCCAGGATTTCAGTACGACGCACATCACCGTATTCGGCGCGGATCACTTCCAGCTCTTCGCGAATCACTTCCATCAAGCGCACAGCGCTGTTGAGGATACGGATCAGCTCGCCGATCTGGTTCAGGATTTCCTGGTATTCGGCCAGCAGCTTCTCGTGCTCAAGACCGGTCAGGCGGTGCAGACGCAACTCAAGAATGGCCTGAGCCTGCTCAGGCGACAGGAAGTATTTGCCATCACGCAGGCCGTATTGCGGGTCCAGGTTTTCCGGACGGCAGGAATCGGCACCTGCGCGCTCGACCATGGCCACCACGGCAGTGGACTCCCAAGGCGTGCTGATCAACGCTTCCTTGGCTTCCGACGGCGTAGGCGACGCTTTAATCAGGGCAATCACAGGGTCGATGTTGGACAGTGCAACGGCCTGACCTTCAAGGATGTGACCGCGCTCGCGAGCTTTGCGCAGCTCGAATACCGTACGGCGGGTAACGACTTCGCGGCGGTGGCGCACGAAGGCTTCCAGCAGATCCTTGAGGTTCAGGATGCGCGGACGACCGTCGATCAGGGCCACGATGTTGATGCCGAACACGCTTTGCAGCTGTGTCTGGGCATACAGGTTGTTCAGGATGACTTCCGGGACTTCACCGCGACGCAGCTCGATCACGACACGCATACCGTCTTTGTCGGACTCGTCGCGCAGCTCGGTAATGCCTTCGAGCTTCTTCTCTTTGACCAGTTCGGCGATCTTTTCGATCAGACGCGCCTTGTTCAACTGGTAAGGCAGCTCGGTGATCACGATCTGCTGGCGACCACCGACCTTGTCGATGTCTTCGATGATCGAACGAGCACGCATGTAAATACGGCCACGACCGGTGCGATAGGCTTCGATAATGCCGGCACGGCCGTTGATGATGGCCGCTGTCGGGAAGTCCGGCCCAGGGATGAACTGCATCAGTTCATCGACGCTCAGCTCAGGGTTGTCGATCAGCGCCAGGCAGCCGTCGATCACTTCACCCAGGTTGTGCGGGGGAATGTTGGTGGCCATGCCCACGGCGATACCGCTGGAGCCGTTGACCAGCAAGTTGGGAATACGGGTTGGCATGACCGCCGGGATCATTTCCGTGCCGTCGTAGTTCGGCACCCAGTCCACGGTCTCTTTGTGCAAGTCGGCCAGCAGTTCGTGGGCCAACTTGGTCATGCGCACTTCGGTGTATCGCATGGCGGCGGCGTTGTCGCCGTCGACCGAACCGAAGTTACCCTGACCGTCTACCAGCAGGTAGCGCAGGGAGAATGGCTGAGCCATTCGAACGATGGTGTCGTACACCGCAGTATCACCATGCGGGTGATACTTACCGATTACGTCACCGACCACACGGGCAGATTTCTTGTACGGCTTGTTCCAGTCGTTGTTCAGTTCGCTCATTGCAAACAGCACACGCCGGTGCACGGGCTTCAAGCCATCGCGTGCATCAGGCAGTGCCCGCCCGACAATTACGCTCATTGCGTAGTCGAGGTAGGACTGTTTCAGCTCGTCTTCGATATTGACCGGGAGGATTTCTTTGGCCAGTTCGCCCATGAGAAGCCTGATTCCTTTTTCGGGTGAAACTTCGCCACATCCATTCGGGACGAACGAAGCTCGCCGATGCTGGCCACGTGCCAAGCAACGACTTACGACAAATCAACGAGTTATGACACGGATTTGCGCATTAAGGGCAACCCCTACGGGCCACCCTGGAAACCGCCGGATGTTATCACAATCGCCGCCACGCACCTATCCCCCAGATGCGCATGGCACACAGTAAGCGCACCAATTATCGGCTTAAACGCGCTCTGGGGAGCCGAGAGCGTCTTAATGCAGCCGTTTGCGACACATTAACTGGGCCATTTTGGCGGCATCCGGACGTTCGACGATGCCCTTTTCGGTCACGATCACATCGATCAGGTCCGCGGGCGTGACGTCAAACACCGGATTGAACGCTGACACCTGCGCGCCCACGCGCTTGCCGCCCACGCTCAGCAATTCTTCGCCGTCCCGCTCCTCGATCGGGATCGACTCACCGCTGTCCAGCGCCATGTCAATGGTCGAGCTAGGGGCGACCACCATAAACCGCACGCCATGGTGCATGGCATTGACGGCCAACTGGTAGGTGCCGATTTTGTTCGCCACATCGCCGTTTGCCGTGATGCGGTCAGCCCCCACAATCACCCATGTCACCCCTTTGGTTTTCATGATATGCGCCGCCGCCGAGTCGGCATTCAACGTCACCGGAATCCCTTCATTGGCCAATTCCCAGGCAGTCAGGCGCGAACCTTGCAGCCACGGCCGGGTTTCATCGGCATAGACCTGCTCAATCATGCCTTCTAGGAAGGCCGCACGAATCACCCCCAGCGCCGTACCAAAACCGCCGGTCGCCAGCGCACCGGTATTGCAGTGGGTCAACACCGCCTGGGCGTTGCCTTGATGCCGACGAATCACATCGACACCCAGTTGCGCCATGGTCAGGTTGGCTTCGCGATCACTGTCGTGAATGGCCAGGGCTTCGGCTTCGAGCGCCTCCAGCGCATCCTCGCGATGCTGCACGCGGGCCAGGCGCTCGCGCATACGGTTCAGCGCCCAAAACAGATTGACCGCCGTCGGCCGCGAATCAGCCAATAGCAAAAAGTCGGCTTCCAGCGCCGCCACCCAATCACCGCCAGCCGCCTTGCGCGTGCGTGCAGCGAGCACCACGCCGTAGCCGGCGGCGATACCGATCGCCGGCGCGCCACGCACCACCATGTCGCGAATGGCCTGCGCGACACCCTCAGCGCTGGTGTAGGGCAACCAGCTTTCTTCGAACGGCAAAATACGCTGATCCAACAGATACAGGGCCTCGCCCCGCCAGTCGATGGCCTTCACCTTTTCCGCCGACAACAGTCGATCGCGCATGCCTTCCCCCATCACCCAGAAACAAAGCCGCCGATTATAGCGAGCCCTCCAGCAAGACGCTCGGGTATACTTCGCCTCCTTTTTATAAAGCACTGGACACCCTTTTCGATGCCGACTGCGACTGCGCCCCTCGACTTATTACTGTTGCCAACCTGGTTGGTGCCTGTCGAACCGGCCGGCGTCGTACTCAAGGACCACGGTGTCGGTATTCGTGACGGGCGCATCGTGTTCATCGGCCCGCGCGCAACCGCCCTGAAGCTCACCGCCGTCCAGACCCGCGAGCTGCCCGACAATCTGCTTTGCCCGGGGCTGATCAACGCCCACGGCCATGCAGCCATGACGCTGTTTCGCGGGATGTCCGACGACCTGCCGCTCATGACCTGGCTGCAAGACCATATCTGGCCCGCCGAGGGCAAGTGGGTCGACGAAGCGTTCGTGCGCGACGGCACCGACCTGGCGATTGCCGAACAGCTTAAAGGCGGTATCACCTGCTTCAGCGACATGTACTTTTTCCCCAAGGTCGCCTGCGACCGTGTTCATGAAAGCGGCATCCGCGCGCAAGTCGCGATTCCGATCCTCGACTTCCCGATCCCCGGCGCGAGTTCGGCGGACGAGTCGTTGCGCCAGGCGGTGGAACTGTTTGGCGACCTTAAATTTCATCCAGGGATCAAAATCGCTTTCGGCCCGCATGCGCCCTACACCGTCAGCGACGAGAACCTGGAAAAAATCCGCGTGGTGGCCGATGAGCTGGACGCGTCGATTCATATGCACGTGCACGAAACCGCCCATGAGGTGCATCAGGCGCTGGCGCACACGGGCGAGCGGCCGCTGGCCCGCCTCGCTCGCCTGGGGTTGCTGGGTCCGCGCTTCCAAGCCGTTCACATGACCCAGATCAGCGATGACGACCTGGCGATGCTGGTAGAAAGCAACGCCAGCGTGATTCACTGCCCCGAGTCCAATCTGAAACTGGCCAGTGGCTTTTGCCCGGTCGAGCGTTTATGGCAGGCCGGGGTGAATGTGGCGGTAGGCACAGATGGCGCGGCCAGTAACAATGACCTCGATTTGTTGGGCGAAACCCGCACCGCTGCCTTGCTGGCCAAGGCCGTCGCAGGCTCGGCCACGGCGCTTGACGCTCACCGCGCGTTACGCATGGCGACCCTTAACGGCGCCCGCGCCTTGGGCCTTGAAAGCGATATCGGCTCCATTGAACTCGGTAAATATGCAGACATGGTGGCTTTCGACTTGAGCGGGCTGGCCCAGCAGCCGGTCTACGACCCCGTGTCGCAACTGATCTACGCCACAGGTCGGGACTGCGTCCAGCACCTGTGGGTGGGCGGCAAGCAGTTGGTCGAAGACCGGCGCCTGACCCGCCTGGATGAACAACAGCTGATCGCGAACGCCAAAGCCTGGGGCGAGCGCATCGCCAGCCACACCCATTGAGACCCACGCGGGGGTGTCAGCCCGCCGCATTACCCGGATTTTTCAGTTTTAGAGGATTGACCCATGAGCAACGTTGACCACGCCGAGATCGCCAAATTCGAAGCGCTTGCCCATCGCTGGTGGGACCGTGAGAGCGAATTCAAGCCACTGCACGACATCAACCCGTTGCGCGTCAACTGGATTGACGAGCGCGTGCAACTGGCCGGCAAAAAAGTCCTCGACGTGGGCTGCGGCGGCGGCATTCTCAGTGAATCCATGGCCCAGCGCGGCGCCCAGGTGACGGGCATCGACATGGGCGAGGCGCCATTGGCCGTAGCCCGCCTGCATCAACTTGAGTCCGGCGTGGAAGTGGATTACCGCCAGATCACCGCCGAAGCGCTGGCCGAAGAAATGCCAGAGCAGTTCGACGTGGTCACCTGCCTTGAAATGCTTGAGCACGTGCCCGATCCGGCCTCGGTCATCCGCGCCTGCCATCGTCTGGTCAAACCGGGCGGCCAGGTGTTCTTCTCCACCATCAACCGCAACCCGAAAGCCTATCTGTTCGCGATCATTGGCGCCGAATACATCATGAAGCTGATCCCGCGCGGGACCCACGACTTCAAGAAGTTCATTCGCCCTTCCGAGCTGGGCGCATGGAGCCGTCAGGCCGGACTGAGCGTCAAAGACATCATCGGCCTGACCTACAACCCGCTGACCAAGCATTACAAGCTGGAGTCGGACGTCGACGTCAACTACATGATTCAGACCCTGCGCGAGGAGTAACCCATGCGTTTAAGAGCAGTTCTTTTTGACATGGACGGCACCCTGCTCGATACCGCGCCGGACTTCATTGCCATCTGCCAGGCGATGCGGGCCGAACGCGACCTGCCACCTATCGCTGACAAGCTGATCCGCGACGAAATCTCCGGCGGCGCACGCGCCATGGTAGCCGTGACGTTCAACATGGACCCAGAGTCCCCGGGGTTCGAAGCCCTTCGCCTGGAGTTCCTGGAACGCTACCAGCACAATTGCGCCGTTCACACGCGGCTGTTCGATGGCATGGCCGAGCTGTTGGCCGACATCGAAAAAGCACACCTGATCTGGGGCGTCGTCACCAACAAACCGGTGCGCTTTGCACAGCCGATCATGGAGCGGCTGGGGCTGGCCGAGCGCTCGGCACTGCTGATCTGCCCGGACCATGTCACGCGCAGCAAACCGGACCCCGAGCCGCTGACACTGGCGTGCAAGATGCTCGATCTCGACCCGGCCAGCGTGCTGTACGTCGGTGACGACCTGCGCGATATCGAATCGGGCCGCGATGCAGGCACCAAGACCGCCGCCGTGCGCTTTGGCTATATCAATCCCGACGACAACCCGGATCACTGGGGCGCTGACGTCGTGGTCGATCACCCCTGCGATTTGCGCAAAGTATTGGATAACGCGATGTGCAGTTGCTAAGCAGCAAGCGCCGCCTTAGACCCCATCTTCTCGTAGAGGCTTTATATGTTTGATTACACCGCCCGCCCCGACCTGCTTCAGGGCCGCGTCATTCTCGTTACCGGCGCTGGCCGGGGCATCGGCGCTGCCGCCGCCAAAACCTACGCAGCCCATGGCGCCACGGTGCTGCTGCTGGGCAAAACCGAGGCCAATCTGAGCCAGGTGTACGACGAAATCGAAGCCGCTGGCCACCCGCAGCCTGCGGTTATCCCGTTCAATCTGGAAACGGCACAGCCACATCAGTACGACGAACTGGCCGCCATGATTGAAAGCGAATTCGGTCACCTGGACGGCGTGCTGCACAACGCCTCGATCATCGGGCCGCGCACGCCTTTGGAGCAGTTGTCGGGCGAGAACTTCATGCGCGTGATGCAGGTCAACGTCAACGCCATGTTCATGCTCACCAGCACCCTGCTGCCGCTGCTCAAGCTGTCGCAGGACGCTTCGGTGATCTTCACTTCAAGCAGTGTGGGTCGCAAAGGCCGGGCTTATTGGGGGGCGTACGGCGTGTCCAAGTTTGCCACCGAAGGTTTGATGCAAACCCTGGCCGACGAAGTGGACGGCATCGCGCCGGTTCGCGCCAACAGCGTCAACCCGGGCGCAACCCGCACCAGCATGCGGGCGTTGGCATACCCGGGCGAAAACCCGGAAAACAACCCGCTGCCCGAAGCGATCATGCCGGTGTACCTGTACCTGATGGGCCCGGACAGCACCGGCATAAACGGTCAGGCCTTCGACGCGCAGTAAGCGTCAAGTAAAAAACCGCAGGTTGCGCTGTACGCGACCTGCGGTTTTTTTATGCGCTCACGTTCAAATCAAACGCCTTAACCGGCCTCGACCATCTCCAGGCGCTCGCGCGCCACGGGCGCCTTCTCGTACTGCAGGCAGCTTTGCAGGAACAGGTATTTGTAGTCATAACTTTTGCAAATCGCTTTACGCAGTTCAGTTTGCAGCGCCTCGCTCGGGTTCAAGCCGGCCAGCGTGCAAATAATCTCCAGGGCTTCCCAGGGATGCTCGTCATCGTACTGAGCATGCATCTTCAGCCACTTCATGGCGCGCTTGCGCCCCTCCTGCGGGAATGAGTCCTCATACACCGTGCTGGAACAGACCACTGCTGACCATTCACCCACGGCGCCCTCAATGGCGTAGTTGGTCGCTGCCATCGAGACCGCCAGCGAGTCCGCCGTACACGTGTGCCAGCACCAGTCGTTCAATGCCTGGAATTCTGCCGGGATCTCCTGGGCGATCATGTCGTCCAGGCTCACATCATGGGCACGCGCCCAATGCACCCAGTAATCGGCATGGTTGAGTTCGACGCGAATGTTGCGAATCAGCCAGCGACGCGCCATGTCTTCGCCGGGGTGGCGGCCATAGCGGGTTTTGCCCAGGTTATGCCCCATGTACAGCGAGAATTGCTCGACAACCGGCCAGCCACCGATCAGGTACATGCGCATGGTTTTGGGGTTGATCGTGTTGTCGCGCATGCGTTGATAAATTTCATGCTCCACGACCCGGCGTTTGCTCGGCGCGCAGTCACGAATCAGCTGCTGAGCCCATTGCGGATAACTGGTGGCTTCCATGAGCGGGCCAGTACGAACAAATGTATCGATCACAATCGGGTTCCTTTTGAGAGGTGATTAGACAGACCTGCAAAACCTCAACGCAACGAGCCCGGCGCCTTCAAAGCCAATGGCCATGAGCGCTTGGGGCGGGACAACAGGCTGTCACTGGTGAACAATCGCGGCCGTTCAATGATGTAACCCTGAGCATAATCGACACCAATCTCGATCAATGCCTGCTCAATCTGCGGCGATTCAACGAACTCTGCAATAGTGCGTTTGCCCATAACATGCCCGATATGGTTAATAACCTCAACCATAGCGCGGTTAATGGGATCGTCCAGCATATCCTTTACAAAACTGCCATCGATCTTCAAAAAGTCGACGGGCAGGTGCTTGAGGTACGCAAACGATGACATTCCGGCGCAAAAATCATCCAGCGAGAAGTGGCAACCCAACGCTTTGAGGTCATTGATAAAGCGGATCGCACTGCCCAGATTGGAAATCGCGCTGGTTTCGGTTATTTCGAAACACACCCGCTCCGGCGCCACGCCATAACACGCGAACTGTTCATGCAGGAACTGCAAAAAGTCCTCATCACCGATGGTGGAGCCCGACAAGTTGATGGCACACATTGCCATCGGCTGATCAGAACCCAAGGCCGAGCATTCAGCAATCACTTTGAACACGTTCTCGACCACCCAGCGGTCAATCGATGTCATCAAGCCATAGCGCTCTGCGGCCGGAATAAAGCTGTCGGGCAGGATGATGTGCCCCGACTCATCGTGCAGCCGCAGCAGGATTTCGATATGCCCGTCTTGCACGCCCTGCCCCAGCGGCGTGATTTCCTGGGAATACAGGCAAAACCGGTTCTCTTCCAAGGCCACGTGCAGGCGTTGCACCCACGCCATTTCGCCAAAACGCAAAGACAACTCCGAGTCGTCGGCATGGTAGACCTGCACCCGGTTACGGCCTTTTTCCTTGGCCATGTAACAGGCCATGTCCGCTGCGCGCAACGAGCCTTCCAGCGTCACAGGGGCCTGGTGAATGTGTACCAGACCAATGCTGATGGTGTTAAGGAAAGGACGGCCCTTCCACGCAAAATGCAGGCTTTGAACGGTCTGACGCAAACCTTCGGCAATTTTTTCCGCCATATCCGGCGCGCAGTTCTCCAACAGGATGCCGAACTCATCACCGCCCAGACGCGCCAAGGTATCGCCCTCGCGCAAACCCGAATGCAGCAGCGCACAAATATGGCGCAACAACTCATCGCCTGCCGCATGGCCACAGGTGTCATTGACCAGTTTGAACTGGTCCAGGTCGAGGAACATCAAGGCGTGCCGCCCCTGCTGACGCCCCAGGTTTTGCAGCACCAGATCCAGGCGGTACTCAAACTCACGGCGGTTGGCCAGTCCGGTCAGAGCGTCGTGGGTCGCTTGCCAGGAGAGATTGGCGATGTATTGACGCTCCTGGGTCATGTCATGCAGCACCAGCACAGCGCCGCTCACTTTACCTGCACTGAAAATAGGCGCGCCCATCAGCGTCACGGCGACCGTGGTGCCATCCATGCGCTGGATCAGCTTGGAGTGGTCGCTGCTGTTGCCCAGTTGGCCACTCAGAATATGGTCGATCAATTTAAAACCATCATCAGGCGCATTTTCATCTAGCAACCTGAACAACGCCGCCAGCGGCACACCCTGCGCCTGTTTGGAGTTCCAGTGAGTGAGGTGTTCGGCAGCCGGGTTCATGTAGTCGATGGCGCCATTGACATCGGTGGTAATCACCCCGTCGCCAATCGACTCCAACGTCACCAGCGCACGCTCTTTCTCCACCTGCAACGCCTCGGCAAAGGCCCGGCGCTGCGCCAGGATTTTATGCGTGCGCAACAGGGCCAGCAGAATCAGCATCAGGGCGGTGGCGAGGTTAATGAAGATCAACAACTGTTGAATGAAGCGCGAACCTTCACCCAGGGCGTCACTGAACGCTTTGGCGGCCGGAGTCACGCCTTCGTTGATCTCGAAAATCCGCTGCTTCCAGCGCTGCACGTCGGCGTCGGTGGCCTGATTGGCACTGATTTTTTGGTGCATTTCCTGCGCCAGCGTATCGAGCTGGATCAGGTAGTCGTCACCCACCGTCCATTTTTGGATAGCGGTGTCCAGGTAACTGAAATGGCGAAAGTTGCGATAGAACCAAATGATGCTCGTCACATCATCCGGGCTGTTGCCGCCCTGCAAAATGCCTTCGCGTGCAGCATTCAGATCGGGGGGGGACTGATCCAGCGCCAACCGCAGATTGTGACCACCTTGCGGCACCCGGATAGCCTGGTGGTACTTGTCAAAAATGGCCGGATCGCGGCTGTCCGCGTACAGATTGAGGTAGTAAATGGCATCTTTTTGACCCTTGGACCACAGGCTTTCGCCCGCCACATAACCCCGAACCGCCGAGAGCATATACAGGCTCACGCAGCCCAATAACGCCTGGAACAGCACCACCGCGATAAACGGCCACACAATGCCCAACAGCCGCGGTGTACCAAGTTCACGTTTACGCTTCATGAGTTCCCTTTCATTCAGATTGCTGGATGAAAACCAGAGAAAATGCCTCACAGCTACTTGAGACTAGGTCAATTTCTGACAACCAAAACAACCAGACGTGCAGACCCTCTCTAAAGGCTTCGGGCGGGCAATCAGGCACAAAAAAGAGATTGATGTTGGGGATTCAAGCACTCAACAGGGAAAACGCAACGTCGCCACAGGCTCAACTTTGCTGCAAGTGCCCGTATAACTTGGCGTAGAGCCCGCCTTCAGCCATAAGCTGTTGGTGATCGCCCTGCTCGGCAATGCGGCCGCCATCAAACACCAATACTCGATCCGCCTGTTTTACCGCAGATAGGCGGTGGGCAATGATCAAAGTCGTGCGCCCGCTCAAGAATTTTCCCAAAGCGTGATGCAGGTTGTATTCCGTGGCAGCGTCCAGCGCACTGGTCGCCTCATCGAGGATCACCACTTTGGGATCGGCCAACACCATGCGCGCGATGGCCAGCCGCTGACGTTGACCGCCGGACAGGCGCACGCCGGAGCGCCCGACAATGCTGTCCAGCCCTTGGGGCAAGGTATGAATGGTGCCGTCGAGCTGGGCGATTTCCAGCGCCCGCCAGCAGGCTTCGTCGGTGCGCTCGCGGCCCATGGTCAGGTTGGCGCGCACCGTGTCGTTGAACAGGGCCGGATGCTGCAAGACCACGGCAACATGCTCACGAATGGTGTCGAGCCCGATGGCTGGCTGGCTTTCGCCAGCAAAGAAGATGCTGCCTGACTGAGGCGTGTACAGCCCCAACAGCAACTGCACAAGGGTACTTTTGCCGCCACCGCTGGCCCCGACGATGGCCACCTTTTCGCCCGGTGCAATGGTCAGGTTCAAGTGATCGAGCACGCGCTCTTCGCCATAGCTGAAACACAAGTCCCGCACTTGCACCCCGACGGTCTGCCGGCCCGTGAACGGATCGGCCCCACCGGGGTACTGCGGCTCGTCAGCGCGGGCCAACAATTGGTTGATACGCGTCACCGCCCCGCCCGCCGCATAAAACGCATATTGCAGGTTCAGCAACTGCTCAACGGGGCCGATCATGAACCACAGGTAACTGAAAACCGCGAGCATCTGGCCAATCGACAAGTCCGAGAACAGCACGGTCAACATCGCGGCAGCGCGGAAAATATCGATCCCGAACTGAAACAACAACCCGCTCGCCCGGTTGGAGGCGTCGCTTTTCCATTGCGAGGCCACGGCGAAATCGCGCACCTCTTTAGCCCGGTGCCCAAGGCGCCCGAGGAAGTAGCCCTGACGATTGCCGGCGCGCACCTCCTGGATAGAATCCAGGGTTTCAGTCAGCGCCTGAGTGAAGCGCGCAGTGCTGTCGTTTTCGAGCTTTTTGAGGTGCTTGACCCGCTTACCCAACTGCACCGTGGCGTAAATCACCAGCGGGTTGAACAGCAGGATCAACAGCGCCAGCTGCCAGTGCATCCACAACAAAATCGCGGACGTGCCGACCAGCGTCAGCATCGCCACCAAAAACCGGCTCAGGGTCTCGCCCACGAACTTGTCAAGGGTGTCCAGGTCGGTCACCAAATGCGTGGTCACGGTACCGCTGCCCAAGCTCTCGTATTCCGCCAGCGAGATGCGTTTCAGGCGTTCGATCAACCGCAGGCGGATGCGAAACACGATGTCCTTGGCCAACCGCGAAAACAACCGCGCTTGCAGCACGTTGAACAACAACGCGCCACAACGCAGCATCAACGTCACCAGCAGCATCAGGCCGATATACCCCACTGAAGACTGCAGCGTGGTCGGCAAGAACTGATTCATCACCTTGAGCGCGGCATCGCCATTGCCCAGCAGCACTTCGTCCACGAGCAAGGGCAGCAACAACGGGATCGGCACGCTGCACAGGGTGGC
This sequence comes from Pseudomonas lundensis, assembly GCF_015377145.2. NCBI lineage: Bacteria > Pseudomonadati > Pseudomonadota > Gammaproteobacteria > Pseudomonadales > Pseudomonadaceae > Pseudomonas > Pseudomonas lundensis. The sequence continues at coordinate 1,808,920 of NZ_CP062158.2, read as the reverse complement.
CAGCACTGCGACGCCATTGGCAATCCACAGCGCTTTTTTGTGACGCAGGGCCAGCCGACGGATTTCAGCCCAGGTCAGGCGATCCGGTTGGGAAGTACTCAGAGGGGATTCCTTGGGGTTACCCACGCGCGGCACGGTCCAGCCAGCGCCCGAGCAGATCAGATAAAGGGTCGAGCGGTTGATAGCCATTGGTGAGCAACGCCAGCTGGCCATTGCGCTCAGCCAGCAGCGTTGGGAACCCGGCAATGCCCAAATCTTGCACCCATGTAAAATCAGCCGCCGTCGCGGCGTGTTGCTCGACACTGTCGAAGGCCGCCGCAAATTCGATGCGCGGCACACCGGCTGTTTCAGCCAGCTCCACCAGCACACTGGCCTGGGTCACATCACGGCCCTGCACGTAGAACGCCTGCTGGATCAAACCCGTCAGGGTCCACGCACAATCGGGGGCCAGGCTGCGCGCGGCAACGATCGCCCGACAGGCGGGTTCGGTGTCATACACAAAACCCTCGGGCAACGCTCCGTCAACCGTAAACGGCTGGCCGGTGGCCTCAGTGACCGCCTGCCAATGCTCCAAAATGTAGCGTCGGGTGTGCGGTTCGAGGGCTGATCCACTGCCCGTGCGCAACCCGCCGACCACCAGATGCAACTCCACTGCGGCGGCTTGCGCCTGCTCGACCAAGGCCCGGGCGACGGGCGCAAAGCCCCAGCACCACGAACACATGGGGTCCATCACATAGAGCAGGCGCGCTGACATGGCTCAGGCCTCGGCAGGTTTACGGTAGTTGTGGCCAATCGGGTGCGGCTGGTTACGGGCTTTGGCCAATTCGATCTGCTTTTGGCGGTCGATGGCGCTGCGACGGGTTTTCTCGCTCAGTTTGTCCCAGCAATGCGGGCAGCTGATACCCGGCTGATAATGCTCGGACTCACGGTCGGCCGCGCTGATCGGCGTACGGCAGGCGTGGCATTGATCGTACTCGCCTTCGGTCAGGTCATGGCGCACGGTGACGCGGTTGTCGAACACGAAACAGTCACCCTGCCATTTGGTTTCTTCCTGCGGCACCTCTTCAAGGTATTTCAGGATTCCGCCCTTGAGGTGATACACCTCGTCAAAACCTTGGCTGAGCATGTAGCTGGAGGCTTTTTCGCAACGAATGCCGCCGGTGCAGAACATGGCGACTTTCTTGTGTTTGGCCGGGTCGAAGTTGGCTTTGATGTAGTCCGGGAACTCACGAAAACTGGTGGTTTTCGGATCGATAGCGCCTTCGAACGTGCCAATGGACACTTCGTAGTCATTGCGGGTATCGATCAGCAAAACTTCTGGGTCGCTAATCAGCGCGTTCCAGTTTTCGGGGTCGACGTAGGTACCGACTTTCTTGTTCGGGTCTACGCCTTCAACGCCGAGGGTGACGATTTCTTTCTTGAGCTTGACCTTGGTCCGGTAGAACGGCTGGTCGTCGCAGTAGGATTCCTTGTGGTCGATATCGACCATGCGCGGGTCATTCCTGAGCCAGGCCATCAGCCCGTCGATGCCTTCCCGGCTGCCGGAAACCGTACCGTTGATGCCTTCTTCAGCGATCAGCAAAGTGCCCTTGATGCCATTGTCGACCATGGCCTTGAGCAGCGGCTCACGCAGTTCGACGTAGTCTTCAAGGGTGACGAATTTATACAGTGCAGCGACAACGATTGGCGCAGTCATGGGACTCTCTCCAGGTGGCTACCCTCGTAAGGGGTGAACCGGATGCAAAAAAAACGCGCCGGCTAAGCGGCGCGCTGCGGATTCTAGCAAAAAGCCCGCGGGTTAAGCCAACGGGCGATCACCGCCAGCACAGGTCGGCGATGCCGGGGCCGTGCCGATTTTCGCCCATTCTTCAGGCGTGTACGTGTGCAAGGCCAACGCATGGAACTCGCCCATCAAGTCACCCAGGGTGGCGTATACCTTTTGGTGACGCTTGACGCTGTTGAGACCGGCAAACTGCTCGCTGACCAGCACGGCCTTGAAGTGCGTCTGCAACCCGCGGCTGTGCATGTGGCTTTCATCGAGCACGCTCAGGTGCACGAGCTGCAAGGCGGCAAGCGTCGATTCAATACGTTGTTGCATGTTCATTGAGGCTCCGCTTACTTCTTCTTGGCCGGGGCCGCTTTTGGCTCCAGCTCTGCGGTCATGTCTGCCAGCAGCTTGTTGACCACCGGTACGGCACTTTCGAGTTTGGCCTGGGTCATTTGTGCCGATTGCTGGGTCAGCTGAGGCATTTTTTCCAGGACTTTTTTACCCAGTGGCGACTGGTAGAACGCAACCAGTTCCTTGAGCTCGGGTTCGCTGAAGTTGGTGGTGTACAGCTTGACCATGTCCGGCTTGAGCTTGTCCCAGCCAATGGCCTGATCCAGCGCAGTGTTGGCCTTGGCCTGGTAGGTTTCCAGCAGGGCTTTCTTGGCGGCAGGTGCCTTGGTCTGCTCAAAGCGTTGAGCGAACATTTGCTGCACTTGCATGTAGACCGGGGTACCCAGCTTGTCGGCATGGGCCAGCTTCAGGAAGGTTTCAGCACTGGCAGCGTGGCTGGCTGCATCGGCAAAAACCTGGCCGCTGGCGCATACCAGAGCAACTGCTGTACAGATGGCGCGAAGACGGGTCATCGAGTTTCCTTTATCTAGCAAGCGAGGTCGAACCCCAAGGGCGCCCATTCTGCGCCTAACAAAGTGTGTCACTCAACCCCGAGGGTGATAAGGGTTCTCATCCTGTCGACAAAAGTCGATAAAACCAAAGATTGAACCCCTTTCCCCGATCCGGGCCTAAGCTCAGTGATCCATTTCTGAGAGGAAGCCACCAGATGAGCCGTATCGAAACCGACAGCCTGGGTGAAGTGAATGTGCCAGAGGAGGCCTATTGGGGCGCGCAGACCCAACGTTCGCTGATCAACTTTGCCATCGGCAACGAGAAAATGCCGCTGCCCGTGCTGCATGCCCTGGTGCTGATCAAAAAAGCCGCTGCCCGGGTCAATGATCGTAATGGCGACTTGCCTGCCGACATCGCCCGCCTGATCGAACAGGCCGCCGATGAAGTGCTGGCCGGTGAACACGATGACCAGTTCCCGCTGGCCGTCTGGCAAACCGGCAGCGGCACCCAAAGCAACATGAACGCCAACGAAGTGCTGGCCGGACGCGCCAACGAGCTGGCGGGCAAGGGCCGGGGTGGCAAGTCGCCGGTGCACCCCAATGACCACGTCAACCGCTCCCAAAGCTCCAACGACTGCTTCCCCACCGCCATGCACATCGCCGTGGCCAAAGCGGTGCATGAGCAATTGCTGCCCGCGATCAGCGAACTGACCGGCGGCTTGGCGGAGCTGTCGGCACGACACATGAAGCTGGTGAAAACCGGGCGTACCCACATGATGGACGCCACGCCGATTACCTTTGGTCAGGAAGTGTCGGCGTTTATCGCGCAACTCGATTACGCCGAACGCGGCATCTACGCGGCCCTGCCTGCGGTCTACGAGTTGGCCCAGGGCGGCACCGCCGTCGGCACCGGCCTGAACGCGCCCCACGGGTTTGCCGAAGCGATTGCCGCTGAACTGGCCGCGCTGTCCGGCCTGCCCTTCGTCACTGCACCCAACAAATTCGCCGCGCTGTCGGGGCACGAGCCCTTGACCAACTTGTCAGGTGCGCTGAAAACCCTGGCGGTCATGCTGATGAAACTGGCCAATGACTTCCGCCTGTTGGGTTCCGGCCCACGCGCAGGACTGGCCGAAATCAAACTGCCCGCCAATGAGCCGGGCAGCTCGATCATGCCAGGCAAGGTCAATCCGACGCAGTGCGAAGCCCTGTCGATGCTGGCCTGCCAGGTGATGGGCAACGACGTGACCATCGGCTTTGCCGCCAGCCAGGGTCACTTGCAACTGAACGTGTACAAGCCGGTGATCGTCCACAACCTGCTGCAATCGATCCAGCTGCTGGCAGACGGCTGCAGCAACTTCCAGAAGCATTGCGTCACCGGGCTGGAAGTCGACGCGGCGAAAATGGCTGAACATCTGGAACGTGGCCTGATGCTGGTGACGGCACTCAATCCGCACATTGGTTACGACAAATCGGCCGAAATCGCCAAAAAAGCCTACGCCGAAGGCCTGACCCTGCGCGAAGCCGCGCTGGAGCTGGGTTACCTCACAGACGAAGAATTCGACCAGTGGGTGCGGCCAGAGAACATGTTGGGCACCGGTAAGCACTGACGGCAGGCGCGCAGCGACGACACCACCGTTGTCGTCGCTGCCGAACACCGAGAAAGATCGCGTTCGTTACTTCTTGTGCTTTTTATCGTGCCGGTCGCGTTTCTCGAACGCGGCTTGCAGCGCATCGTTAAGGGTGCGCAGCACTTTGACCCGCGCCCAGCGCTTGTCATTGGCTTCTACCAGAGTCCAGGGCGACACTTCAGTACTGGTGCGGTCCACCATGTCGCATACGGCCGCGCGGTATTCGTCCCACTTTTCGCGGTTGCGCCAGTCTTCCTCAGTGATTTTGAAGCGTTTGAACGGAATGGTTTCACGCGCTTGAAAACGCTCCAACTGGGTGTCCTTGTCAATCGCCAGCCAGAACTTGACCACGATGACGCCCGCATTGTGCAACTGTTCTTCGAAGTCGTTGATCTCGCCATAGGCGCGCAGCCAGTCTTGCTGGGGGCAAAAACCTTCAATGCGCTCCACCAGCACCCGCCCGTACCAGGAGCGGTCGAAGATCGTGAACTTGCCGCGCGCCGGGATCTGCCGCCAAAAGCGCCACAGGTACGGTTGTGCCCGTTCGTCTTCCGAAGGGGCTGCAATCGGTACGATGCTGTATTGACGGGGGTCCAGGGCGGCGGCCACGCGCCGGATCGAGCCGCCTTTGCCCGCCGCATCGTTGCCTTCAAACACCGCCACCAACGCGTGACGGCGCATGCGTTTATCGCGCATCAGCCCGGACAGACGCGCCTGCTCGGTAATCAACTGCTCTTCATAATCGTCTTTGTCCAGACGATGGGTCATGTCCAGACAATCGAGCAGGCTCTTGCCGTCTATAGGGTCCGGCAAAGGCGGCACCGTGATGGAGTGCGGCTTGACTTTGGGGGTATTGATTGCTGCTTGCAGGCCTTCGAGCAGGATTTTGCCCACCGTCAGGCTGCGGTAATACGGGTCCACGCCTTCAACGATGTTCCACGGGGCGAAGTCGCGGCTGGTGCGACGGATCATCCGCTCACCGAAATGCACCACCTTGTCGTATGTTTCGGACTGTTGCCAGTCCAGCGGGCTGATGCGCCAGCTGTGCAGCGGATCGTCCTTCAGGGCTTTGAGCCGGGCTTTCATCTGTTTTTTGGACAGGTGAAACCAGAACTTCAATATCACCGCGCCTTCATTGCAGAGCAGTTTTTCCAGCCGTTCAGCGCCATTGATTGCCTGATCGAGCACCGCGTTCTTGAACTGACCATGCACGCGCCCTTGCAGCATCTGGCTGTACCAGTTGCCGAAAAACACCCCCATCCGCCCCTTGGCCGGCAACTGACGCCAATAACGCCAGGCCGGCGGGTGCGCCAGCTCTTCATCGGTCTGGGTATCGAAGGTGCGCACTTCGATCAGTCGCGGGTCCATCCACTCACTCAGCAACTTGACGGTTTCGCCCTTGCCAGCCCCTTCGATGCCGTTGATCAGCACAATCACCGCAGAACGTTTCTGCTGATGCAGCTCGTATTGCGCTTCGAGCAAGGCCTCACGCAACGCGGGCACTTCGTTGTCGTAAGTTTCTTTGTCGATGACATGGCCAATTTCAGCGGATTCGAACATGGAAAACTCCCTGGCAAGATGCCCACAAGACTAGCGGAATGATCTGTCATGCGTAGGGAAGAATGATCACAAATCTGTCATGGGTCATGCCGTCATCTGCCAATCCGCTAGAATGGCCGCCTTGCCGATGCCGAGCCCCCCATGACAATTGAAATGCCCAATGCCCAGCTCGACTGGGATGACCAGGGTCGCCCCCACTCGCGACTGTTTGACGACGTGTATTTTTCGGACAAATCCGGTCTGGAAGAAACCCGTTATGTGTTCATTGAACAAAATGCCTTGCGCGAGCGCTTTGCCGCCCTGCCCGCCCACGGGCATTTTGTGGTGGGCGAAACCGGTTTCGGCACCGGCCTCAACTTTCTGTGTACGTGGCAGTTGTTCGAAGAAACCGCCCGCCCGGACGCCCGACTGCATTTCGTCAGTGTCGAAAAATACCCGCTGACCCGCGAGGACCTGCAACGCGCCCTCAGCCTCTGGCCAGAGCTGGCGCCGTACAGCGAACCCTTACTGGCGAGCTATTTCGCGATTCATCCGGGGTTCCAGACCCTCAGTCTGGCCAACGGGCGGGTCACACTGACGTTGCTGATTGGCGATGTGCTGGAACAATTGCCGCAGCTCGATGCGCGAATCGACGCCTGGTTTCTGGACGGCTTCGCCCCGGCAAAAAACCCGGCGATGTGGACCCCTGAACTGTTTGCACAGTTGGCGCGTCTGGCAGCACCCGACGCCACGATCAGCACCTTTACCAGCACCGGCTGGGTGCGCCGCGCGCTGAATGAAGCCGGCTTCAAAATGCGTCGCACGCCAGGGATCGGGCACAAGTGGGAAATTCTGCGGGGCGTGTTTTTGGGGATGCCTGAAACTGCGGTGGCCGAACCCGGCGTCAAACCCTGGTTCGCTCGCCCGCCGCAAATCAACGGCCCGCGCACGGCATTGGTGATTGGCGCCGGGCTCTCGGGATGCGCCAGCGCCAACAGCCTGGCCAAACGCGGCTGGCAAGTGACCCTGCTGGAGCGTCACGAACGATTGGCCAAGGAGGCTTCAGGCAACCCGCAGGGCGTGTTGTACCTCAAGCTTTCCGCGCACGGCACCGCGCTGTCGCAGATGATCGTCTGCGGCTTCGGCTACACCCGTCGTGTGCTTGAACACTTGCAACGTGGTCGGGACTGGGACGACTGCGGCGTGCTGCAACTGGGTTTCAACGCCAAGGAAGCTGACCGGCAGGTACAACTGGCCGCCGCCTTTCCTGCTGCGTTGGTTCACTTGCTGGATCAACCCCAAGCGCAAGCCCTGGCCGGTGTCGAACTGGCCCATGGCGGCCTTTTCTACCCTGAGGGCGGCTGGGTTCACCCTCCGGCCTTGTGCCGCTTCCAGACACTGCACCCAAATGTGACAGTCCTGACGCACCATAACGTGCTGCAACTCGACAAGGTGGACGGCCAGTGGCACGCGTTGCACAACGATCGCGTGCTGGCCAGTGCTTCAGTGGCCATATTGGCGGGGGCCGCCGAGGTCAAACGCTTCCCGGCCAGCAGCGGATTGCCCCTCAAGCGCATTCGCGGGCAAATCACCCAATTGATCGAAACCCCCCGCAGTGCCGCGCTGAAAACCGTCGTCTGCGCCGAGGGTTATGTGGCGCCCGGCCGACTTGGCGAGCACACCGTGGGCGCCAGCTTTGATTTCCATAATGACGATTTGACCACCACGCCCGAAGGCCATCAGGGCAATCTGGATTTGCTGCAAGAAATTTCCCCGGATTTGGTGCAGCGTCTGGGCAAGGAACACCTTGATCCGAAGTCCCTGCAGGGCTGGGCTGCGTTTCGCTGCACCAGCCCGGACTACCTGCCCATCGTCGGGCCGCTGGCCGAACCCGACGCCTTCGCCCAGGCATATGCCGTGCTGGGCAAAGACGCCCGGCAAGTGCCGGACATCCCCTGCCCGTGGTACGAGGGCTTGTACGTCAACAGCGGGCATGGTTCGCGTGGGCTGATTACCGCGCCGCTGTCCGGTGAATTACTGGCCGCATGGATCAACGATGAGCCGTTGCCCATGCCGCGCGCCGTTGCCGACGCCTGCCACCCCAACCGCTTTGCCGTGCGCGCCCTGGTGCGCAGGCTTTAACCGCACCTCAACCGGGCAGTGGAGCCGGCAATAAGGCAAGTGTTTTGTTCAGGCTCCACGCGCTCACCGCCGCGTCCATCGCGGCGCGGATTTCATTGACCCGCCGCAGGTAACGCTCGCTGTTCATTTCCGGGGAGTTGCGCAGCAATTCGCTCAGTTGTTCAAAATACGGCGCGGTCATCCGTGAAAACTCTGCCTGATGCTTGCGCATCAAGTGCTCGCGCCAGAACGTGGTGCTGCTGACGAATTGACTCAATGCCACTGTCTTTTCGGCCTTTTCAACCCGGGCTTTGGCTTCGTCCAGATCCGCCTGGGTCACACCGGCAATTTCTTTGAACACCATGTTGCGCGGCTGGTCGGGCAGGTTCAGGTCTTGCGCCAAACCGATCCTGTACGCCAGGTGCACTTCCAGTTCATCTGGCACGTGCCCGCCCGCTGCCGCTCGGGCTTCGCAGGCTTCGCTGGCGACTTTGCCCACTTGATCGAGCCGGAACAGGCCTGTGGCGAACTGCAGCAAGTCAGTTTCCTGAGCGTGCCCCTGTGCATTGAGCATCCCCAAGTGCATCGCGACCTCCAGCGTGCTGAAGGTCAGCGCGACACTGTCGGTGCAACTGCGCGGCGAGGCCGCAATGTTCATCAGATCCACCCGCAGCGTATAGCTTTCATTGGCCGCTTCAATCATCTCCCACACCCGGCGGCTCAGGTCCTGACGCACCGTCTGCGCGTCTGCCGTGGCAGTCAGGCGGCTGATGACAGCAAAGAAGTCTTCCGTTGACGGGTCGGCCTTCAATTCGGCCCACAACGCCTCGCGCCGCAACAGCTCGTGATTGGTGATGCCTGAAGTCCAGAACTCAAAAGCGGCGGAATCGGTCATCAACGCCTCGGTGTTAATCCCGAAACTGCTGCCCCCCTGGGACACGAATCGCGCCAGTCGCAATCGGGTGGTGGCCGACAACGGGTTGCCTGACAAGGAGATATTGCGGGTGACCGAGGCCGACGCCTGATACGTCTGCTCCGGAATCTCCACCAACAGGTTTTCCCGCAGATCGGCCGCTTCCAGCAACGGCCGCGACAGCAGCCCGATGGGCCATTGCTGAATGCGGGTTCGACGCAGGTAGACCCGCCGCACGTTCGGCAGCGTGCTCAAATCCAGCAAAGTGCCCAGCAAGTTGTCATTGAGGTTCAAGGTTTCAAGCGCCTGCAATGCGCCCAACACAACAGCGTCTCCCGTCGAGAGCTGCAACAGGTTGTGGGCCAGCGAGAGATGCCGCAGACGCGACATGTTTTTCAATTGCGCAGGCAGATACACCATACGGTTGTGGTCCATCTGTAACGACGTCAACCCCGTAAACACTTCAAGAAACCCATTGGCCGTGTCGCGACAGTCCATGTTGTTGAGGTTCAAGTGGGTGACATGGCTGAAGTCTATTTCACTCGGCAGATGTGGAATATTGCCAACCCGCAGTCCATCCAGACTCAACTCACAGGCTTGATCGCGGCTGACCCAAGGCATGTGCACCGGATCTTTACGCCAACCGCGTTCAATCAGCCCCGCTACCTGATACCGGCTTTCCGGGTAGTCATGCAGCCTGTGCCCACTCAGCATCTCGGAAGGGGCCGCGTCAATCCACTGCTGCAAGGTCTGGCGCAAGCGTTTTCTCTGACGCTTGCGTTCACGTACGTACGCCAGTGCCTCAAGGTTGCTCTCGGTAATGGAATCCAGATAGGCCTGCACGTGATCGTCGGTGAACTCCGGATAGAGGTCGCGCACCCGACGCTGCAATGAGCGCGCGTAGCGCCCCTGATCCAGCCCGCACAACGGGTAACCGAGCTGACCGCTGGTCATGCGCACCGGCGGTTTGAAGCGCGGCTTGATGGACTGCATGCCCAATGCCTGGGCGGACGCTTCGCGCTGACTGACAGCCAGTGCCCCCAACGCGGCATGAAACCGGGGGGCATCAGCGACCGTTGCAAACCCCAGCGCCTCACGTTCGCTCTTGTTCAGCATCGTTAAAACGGCCTGCGAGAACACGGCCTCTTCGCCAGGCTCAAGCACGTAACGTTGGCCATTGAACACGTAACGCTGATAGCCCAGCCCGGTTTTGACAATCACACGCGAGGGCCTCGTCGAACGCCCCCAGCGCTGCAAGACCGTCCCTGCCGTTGACCCCTCGCGCAGTTCAAACGAGGCACTGGCTGGCCAGTTAGGCAACAGGTTCAGAAAATACCTGACCAGTAGCGTCGTATCTTCCGCCGCCGCTGCGGTCTGTGCGTGCAGAAAAAAACCCTCGTATGCACGATTCAAACGCCCTTCGCGCAGGTAGGCGCGGGCATGTTCGGCCAGCAGCAATGGGACTTTGCCCGCTTTCAACGTGCTGCGTTGCACATCAGTGGCGGATTCGACCAGCGACTGCGCCATCGGCTTAGGCAGCCCGCTGAACGCACGCTCAATTGGGGCAGTCAAGGCAGAATCGGAGACATTGAATCGCTCGTAAAGGTGCTCGAATAACCAGGCCCGATGATCTTCGGCGTACCGGCTCAACGCTTCGGCCAACGCAGCAACGGGCAACGGCGACAACACTGTTTCGCTGCCCAGCAGGGCCTTGATTTGCTCACCGGACAACGAGGCCAATACGGTCTCAAGCACCCGGCCCTGCTCCAGAGACCTGTGGGTGAGGGTCACAAGGTCCCGGCGATCACCATCCACAATGCCGTACTCAAGGTTGGAGCCCCCCGCACCGTTGACCAACACCAACCCCTTGCCTTGGCGCCAGCCGGGCAAATGCGGCAGCAGGGTCAATTGCAAATCGGCCCACTTTGCCTGGGTGTGGCCACCGACTTTCATGTGCTCGATAAAGCCGCTGATCTGACGGTCTATCTCGAAGCGCTTCAAGCTGACATGCAACAACGCAGGGGGTTTCAGGTTTTCCAGATGCACACGTCGCATCACATCGTGCCCGGTGCCGGTCAAGGCCTGCACCTGTTCCAGCGTGGCTTCATCCAGCGCTGCCGGGCCGTGCCCCAAACGGCCCAATAAAACGCCACTGCCCTGCCATTCCAAGGGACGCTCATGGGCGTGCTGCCAGGCGCCCTGCTGATTGTTCAGCAGCCCCGGCTTGAAAGCATTGGGGCGACGCGGATGGACAATGCGCCACTGTTTGCCCGCTGCATCCCGCTCGACGGCAAAGTGCTTGCCATTGACGGTGACGAGTTGCTTGCCATCCATCCTGAAAAAACCGTGCGCATCGCGTGTGTGCTGACGGTGCTCCGCTGCGCCGGTGTACGCGTAATGCTCGACCTGCTTGTTCCACAACCGGGCGGTGCCATCTTCGCGGCTGATCGGTTCAAAATCCTCGAAATACGCTTGGGTGGCCTCGCTCAGGCGACTGGAAGCCTTTTTGAGTGCGACGCCGCCTGCCACAGTGGCCGCCGTGGTGGCGATATCCAGAGCCACGTTGAGCATGTGCTCACGTGCGTGATCGACATCGCCATGGGCCCAATCATCAACCCCTTCGTAGACTTCACCGAGCATCTGCCCCACGGCAACCGCCAGCATCACCCCGCCAAGCACCGGGACAAACAACGACGCCACGTTAACGATAAACAGGCCGACGCTCTGATAGAGCTGCCATTTTTGCTCGCGTGCCTGCTCGTCCAGCACCCCCGTCGGCACGGCCAACACCTGGGCGTCGGCAAACATGTTCTTGACCTGGACCGCACACAAGTACTGCGCGGCGCTCATGCTCAAAGGCGTGGTCACCAGACCCAACCGTTCAGGCACAGCGTTGACCTTTTGCAAAAAGCCGGGGCGCACGCCAAGCGCAACAAACCGGGAAAAGAACTCGACATACTCCGGCCGTCGCAAACGCACCTTCAACTCATCAATGAACACCTGCAATGAACTGAACTCGTAAAACGGGGAAACCGGGTCATTGGGCAGGTAAACAATCACCCGTTCACCGGGATGCAACAGCGGTGCATTCGCCGTAAACATCACGACGCCATCAATCACTGTGTCGAGTATCGACAATGAACTCTGCACAATGGCTTTGCCGTCCAGGGTGGCGTGTGCACCGGATCGGGCGCGCACGTCCGTTGTTAACAAGCCGATAAGGGCTTTGTAAGCCGTTTCGCTGATGTGCTTTTTCAAGTAAGCAATATGCGCATCCACTTCCATGTCATAGCGTTTGAGCAGACGCAGGTTGGATTCTGTTTCCTCCTCCCTGACCGTGTGCACGGACGTACCGGTAGACGCTACGCCCAAAAAATCCTGCAAGTACTGCTGGTATTTGAGCCCGAGATTAAGCTCACGGCACAACGCCGCGAATTGATGCGGATGCACGGGACTCACCAGCCCCGGATGCCGCGCCACCCGGATTTGGCTTTGCGGGTTAAAACCGCCGGGCAGGGCTTCGTCTTCCGAGAAGTTTTGCAAGGCCGCCCACAGCAGGGTTTTGGGTTCGTCGAGTACGGTGTAATGCCGAATGGTGGCCAGCAGCGTGTCATCGGTGATCAAGTGCACGTGCACCGCATGCAGGCGGTCATGAAAAATATCGAGCACCGGGCCAAACCGGCGTTTGACTTCAGCCTCCAGCAGTGGCGCGCAATAGGCTTCGATGCCTTCGAGCTCGGAAAACCGCTGCCCGGACAGGGCATGGTAAGCACGGCTCTGAGCCATGGCGGTGTCAAGCGCCTTGATAATGTCAGCCGGGGCATCGACCAGCCACTTGGGCAGATGCCCGCGAACCAGCTCGAGGGGTTCTAAATCACTGAGGGTGGCGTCGCGGGCATCCAGGGCTAACGTTGCAGGGGTATCAGTCATATCAACAGCTCTACGCAGGGACGAAGGAGGCCCCCACGCTATCCCTGCGCTGCTTGCCCCATGACCTAGATAAATATGACCGACCCACAGAAAGGGGAGCATCGATAAATCGGCCCGCTGCAACCCTGTTTGGCTGAAGGCATGGATCAAAAAAGATCGCCCCCGTGACCGCTCGTAAAGTTTTTTGAACGATCGCGCTTTTCAGGGACTCACAAAAACCATGTCACTAACAGCGGCGCGCTCTGACTGTGTATTCGCGCCGGAAGGATCGGGAGACAGGTCAGAGCTTTACGTCCGATCCAAAACAGGGCCTGAACGCTACTGGTTGTTAGCACTGCGCACGCTGGGTGTGAGGCACCGCAGGATGCCTGACACCCGGCACACGTTTGCCAGGGTGTGTTTGATGTCTACCGCCCGACTTGTTCCACGCCAGCAGACCGTGCTTTTAACCAGTGCAACACGCAGCCACTGCTCCATGACGGGGTGCGGGCTGTACACGCTGAACATCCTGCCACACGGTGCCCAGTGCGCACCGCAACCCGGCAGTAGCGTGAAAGGCCCCGATTTAAAAGGGTTCAAGCAGTATGTGCGGATTAGCTGGAGAGTTACGTTTTGATCAACAACCTGCCGACCTGGCAGCCATCGAACGCATCACCCACCACCTTGCACCCCGTGGTCCCGATGCCTGGGGATTTCACAGTCAAGGGCCGATAGCCCTCGGCCATCGCCGCCTGAAAATCATGGACCTGTCCGATGGTTCTGCGCAGCCCATGATCGACAGCCAATTGGGCCTTTCCCTGGCGTTCAACGGGGCGATCTACAACTTCCCTGAACTCCGCGCCGAACTGGAAGCCTTGGGGTATGCCTTTTATTCCGGGGGCGACACCGAAGTACTGCTCAAGGGGTATCACGCGTGGGGCGAGGCGTTGCTGCCCAAGCTCAATGGCATGTTTGCCTTTGCCATTTGGGAGCGGGACGCCAAGCGCCTGTTCATTGCCCGCGACCGTTTGGGCGTCAAGCCGCTGTACCTGTCGCGCACCGGCGAACGGTTGCGCTTCGCTTCAACCCTGCCAGCCCTGCTCAAGGGTGGCGATATCAGCCCGATGCTCGACCCGGTTGCGCTTAACCATTACCTGAATTTTCATGCGGTGGTGCCGGCCCCGCGCACGCTGGTTGCGGGTATTGAAAAGCTGCCGCCTGCGACGTGGCTACGCATCGATGCCCAAGGCAATACGGAGCAGAAAACCTGGTGGACCTTGCCCTATGGCCCCCACGCCGACGAGGCTCACTTCACACTCGAAGACTGGCGCGACCGCGTACTCGACAGCACCCGTGAAGCCGTGGCCATTCGTCAACGCGCGGCGGTGGATGTCGGCGTGCTGCTCTCCGGCGGTGTGGACTCCAGCTTGTTGGTAGGGTTACTGCGCGAGGTTGGCGTACAAGACTTGTCGACCTTTTCCATCGGTTTTGAGGACGCAGGCGGTGAACGGGGTGATGAATTCCAGTATTCAGACCTGATTGCCAAGCATTACGGCACCCGTCATCACCAGCTGCGCATTGGCGAACACGAAATCATCGAGCAATTGCCTGCGGCTTTCCGCGCCATGAGCGAGCCGATGGTCAGCCATGACTGCATCGCCTTTTACCTGCTGTCGCGCGAAGTCGCCAAGCATTGCAAAGTGGTGCAGAGCGGTCAGGGCGCCGATGAGCTGTTCGCCGGTTATCACTGGTATCCGCAGGTCGATGGCGCCAGCGATCCGTATGCGGCCTATCGCGAGGCGTTCTTTGATCGCAGCTACGACGAATACAAAGCCACCGTGCAGCCACAATGGCTCACGGCCAATGACGCTGCCGGGGACTTTGTGCGCGAGCACTTCGCCCAGCCGGGTGCCGACGCAGGCGTGGACAAGGCGCTGCGCCTGGACAGCACGGTGATGCTGGTGGATGACCCGGTCAAACGGGTCGACAACATGACCATGGCCTGGGGCCTTGAGGCACGAACGCCGTTTCTTGACTACCGGCTGGCCGAACTCTCGGCGCGTATCCCGGCACGTTTCAAACTGCCCGATGGCGGCAAGCAGGTGCTTAAAGAAGCCGCCCGGCGGGTGATCCCCAGCGAGGTGATCGACCGTAAAAAAGGGTACTTCCCGGTCCCCGGCCTGAAACATTTACAGGGCGACACCCTGAACTGGGTGCGTGACTTGCTGCTCGATCCGAGCCAAGACCGCGGCCTGTTCCAGCCCGCCATGCTGGACCGCTTGCTGACCCACCCGCAAAGCCAGTTAACGCCGCTCAATGGCTCCAAACTGTGGCAACTGGCAGCCCTGAACCTGTGGCTGAGCGAACAAGGAATCTGACCCATGAAACCCCTTGCCACCGCTTACAGCCAACGCTTGCTGCGCGGACAAGCACCCTCCTACGAACGCCTGCAAGCGCGCTTCGCCGAAGACGGCAGCGCACTGGACACCCAACCGGTTGCTGTGCACTGCGGATGGGGACGCCTGCTGATCGGGCATACCTTTCCCGACCCGGCCAGCCTGGCCAACGAACTGCTGAATGAGCAAACCGGCGAGCGTGACATCGCCCTGTATGTGGCCGCGCCGCAACAGGTGCTGGCGCAGTCGCCGCAACAGTTGTTTCTCGACCCCTCGGACACCTTGCGCCTGTGGTTTACCGATTACCGCCAGGCCACCCGCGTGTTTCGCGGCTTCCGCATTCGCCGGGCGCAAACCGATGCTGACTGGGAGGCCATCAATTCGCTGTACATCGCCCGCAGCATGTTGCCGATTGACCCGACCCTGCTCACGGCCCGCCATCAGGGCGGCCCGGTGTACTGGATTGCGGAAGATGAAGACAGCGGCGCCGTGATCGGCAGCGTCATGGGTTTGAATCACCACACCGCGTTTCACGACCCGGAAAACGGCAGCAGCCTGTGGTGCCTGGCGGTCGATCCGCTGTGCCCGCGACCCGGCGTAGGCGAGGTGCTGGTGCGCCATCTGGTGGAGCATTTCATGAGCCGTGGTCTGAGCTACCTCGACCTGTCGGTGCTGCACGACAACCAACAGGCGAAGAACCTCTACAACAAGCTGGGGTTTCGTACCCTGTCGACCTTTGCCATCAAGCGCAAGAACGGCATCAATCAGCCTCTGTTCCTGGGCCCCGGCCCTGAAGTCGGGCTCAATCCTTATGCGCGGATTTTGGTGGAAGAAGCCTACAAGCGCGGGATTGACGTGCAGATTGATGACGCCACCGCCGGTCTGTTTACCCTGAGCCACGGCGGGCGGCGCATTCGGTGCCGCGAGTCGCTGTCGGACCTGACCAGCGCCATCAGCATGAGTTTGTGTCAGGACAAAAGCCTGACCCACAAGGTGTTGAGTGAGGCGGGCCTGAGCTTGCCTACGCAACAACTGGCGGGCGAAGCCGACGACAACCTGGCGTTTCTGGAGCAACACGCACGCATCGTGGTCAAACCGCTGGACGGCGAGCAAGGCAATGGCGTGGCCGTTGACTTGAGCGACATTCAGCAGGTGCAGCAGGCCATTGAAGCCGCACGGGCGTTTGACAGTCGCGTGCTGCTTGAGAGTTTCCACGAAGGCCTAGACCTGCGCATTGTGGTGATCGGCTTTGACGTGGTGGCCGCCGCTATCCGGCGACCAGCCCAAGTGGTGGGCGATGGTCATCACAGCATCCTGCAATTGATCCAAGCGCAGAGCCGCCGACGGCAGGCCGCCACCGACGGGGAGAGTCGTATTCCGATCGACGCGGAAACCGAGCGCACGGTGCAGGCTGCCGGGTATGAATACGCCAGTGTGCTGCCCGCGGGCGAAACGCTGGCGGTGCGCCGCGCTGCCAATCTGCACACCGGCGGCTGCCTAGAAGATGTCACCGACATCTTGCACCCGGTGCTCGCGGATGCCGCTGTGCGGGCCGCACGCGCACTGGATATCCCGGTGGTCGGGCTCGACTTGATGGTCCCCGCCGCCGATCAACCCGAGTACGTGTTTATCGAAGCCAATGAGCGGGTCGGGCTGGCCAACCACGAGCCGCAACCCACCGCTGAGCGCTTCATCGACTTGTTGTTTCCTCACCGTCAGCCTGCGCCCTAGGCCAGCCGCTGAACATCCCGTCAGGCCCGCCGCACGCCGTGCGCGCGGTGGGCCTCGTTTCAGGAGTCTTTATGAACCGCACTGTTCCCGAACCCGACCTCGATTACCTGCAACGGGTATTGCTGGAAATGCTCGCCATCCCCAGCCCCACCGGTTTCACCGACACCATTGTGCGTTACGTAGCAGAGCGCCTTGAGGAGCTGGGCATTCCCTTTGAACTGACCCGTCGCGGCACTTTGCGCGCCACCCTCAAGGGGCAGAAAAACAGCCCGGATCGCGCCGTGTCTGCGCATTTGGACACCATTGGCGCCAGCGTGCGTGCGATCAAGGACAACGGCCGTCTGGTGCTGGCCCCGGTTGGCTGCTGGTCCAGCCGTTTTGCCGAAGGCAGCCGCGTGAGCCTGTTTACCGACAACGGCGTGATCCGTGGCAGCGTGTTGCCTTTAATGGCATCAGGGCATGCCTTCAACACCGGCGTCGATGAACTGCCGATCAGTTGGGACCACATTGAGCTGCGCCTTGATGCGTACTGCGCGACCCGCGCCGACTGCGATTCGCTGGGGGTCAACGTGGGGGACTTCGTGGCGTTCGACCCATTGCCGGAATTCACCGAAAGCGGCCACATCAGCGCCCGGCATCTGGATGACAAAGCCGGGGTGGCCGCTTTGCTGGCCGCGTTGAAGGCGATTGTGGAAAGTGGCGAACAGCCGCTAATCGACTGTCACCCGCTGTTCACCATCACCGAAGAAACCGGTAGCGGGGCTGCTGCCGCCCTGCCTTGGGACGTGAGTGAGTTTGTCGGGATCGACATTGCCCCGGTGGCCCCCGGCCAGCATTCCAGCGAACACGCGGTGAGCGTGGCGATGCAGGATTCAGGCGGCCCGTATGACTATCACCTGTCGCGGCATTTGCTGCGCCTGGGCGCGGAGAACGAATTGCCGGTACGCCGGGACATGTTTCGCTACTACTTCAGCGATGCGCACTCAGCGGTCACGGCGGGGCACGATATTCGCTGTTCGCTGCTGGCATTTGGCTGTGATGCCACGCATGGCTATGAACGCACCCACATCGACAGTCTGGCGGCGTTAAGTCGCTTGCTCGGGGCGTACATGATGAGCCCGCCGGTGTTTGCCAGCGATGCGCAGCCTGCGCAAGGCTCGCTGGACAGGTTCAGTCACCAGCTGGAGCACGACACGCAAATGGAGAGCGACACACGGGTGCCGTCAGTGGATAGCCTGGTGGGCGATAACCGCACGTGATAAAAGCCCCTCACCCAGGCCAGGGTGAGGGGTGGAACTTAGACCTCGGCCTGCGCCCCTTCAAACCACGCAAGTTTCTCACGCAGCAGTACGACTTCGCCCACGATCACCAAGGTAGGTGCATGGACTTCGTGCTCAGCGACCAGCGTGGCCAGATTGCCCAGCGTGCCGGTGAATACCCGCTGATTGGTGGTCGTGCCCTGCTGGATCAAGGCGGCCGGGGTGTCCGCAGAACGACCATGGCGGATCAACTGTTCGCAGATAATCGGCAACCCCACCAGCCCCATGTAAAACACCAGGGTTTGCGCCGGGGCGACCAGATCGCTCCATGGCAAGTTGCTGGTGCCGTCTTTGAGGTGACCGGTGACGAATCGCACAGACTGCGCGTAGTCACGATGGGTCAGCGGAATACCGGCATACGCCGCACACCCGCTGGCGGCCGTAATGCCCGGCACCACCTGAAACGGAATCCCGTGGGCGGCCAGTTCTTCGATTTCCTCCCCCCCGCGACCAAAGATGAACGGGTCGCCCCCTTTTAGGCGCACCACACGCTTGCCCTGCTTGGCCAGATCCACCAACTGCTGGTTGATCTGGTCTTGCGGGACCGCATGATCGGCACGGCGCTTACCGACATAAATACGTTCGGCATCACGGCGGCACAGTTCCAGAATCGCAGGCGCCACAAGGCGGTCGTACAGCACCACATCGGCCTGTTGCATCAAGCGCAGTGCGCGGAAGGTCAGCAAGTCCGGATCGCCCGGCCCGGCTCCCACAAGGTAAACCTCGCCGGTCGCCAGCGTCGCTTCGCCATTGATTTTGGCGAGCAACAGACGCTCGGCTTCTGCACCCTGCCCGGCCAGTTGGCGGTCAGCAATCGGCCCCTGAAACACGTCTTCCCAAAACGCTCGACGCTGTTGCACGTCAGGGAACAGGCCTTTGACCTGGGCACGAAAACGCGCAGCCAGACCCGCCAGTTGACCGTAGGTCGAAGGAATCCAGGTTTCGAGCTTGGCGCGGATCAAGCGGGCCAGCACGGGCGCATCGCCCCCGCTGGACACCGCAATCACCAACGGAGAGCGATCGACGATCGCCGGGAATATCACACTGCACAACGCAGGCGCATCCACCACATTGACCGGCACGCAACGCCGATGAGCGTCGGCGCTGACTTGGGCATTGAGCGGTTCGTCGTCCGTTGCGGCAATGATCAGCACACACCCTTGCAGGTCTGCCTCCTCATAGCCGCGCAAGACTTGCTCACCACCGCTGCTGTCGATCAACGCGCACAACTGCGGCTCAATGGCGGGTGCAACCACCCGCAACACCGCGCCGGCGTCTGCCAGCAGGCGGGACTTGCGCAAAGCAATCTCCCCGCCGCCGACCACCAGGACACGGCTGCCACGCAGGTTATGAAACAGCGGCAGAAACTCCATTTAGCCGATGACCTCGATGCCGCCCATGTAAGGCTTGAGCACGTCCGGTACACGGATCGAACCGTCTGCCTGCTGGTAGTTTTCCAGCACCGCCACCAGCGTACGGCCCACCGCCAGACCCGAACCGTTCAAGGTGTGCACCAGCTCCGGCTTGCCGGTTTCCGGGTTACGGAAACGCGCCTGCATGCGGCGCGCCTGGAAATCGCCACAGTTGGAGCACGAGGAAATTTCGCGGTATTTGTCTTGGCTCGGAATCCACACTTCCAGATCGTAGGTCTTGACCGCACTGAACCCCATGTCCCCGGTGCACAGCGCCAGGGTGCGGTACGGCAGTTCAAGCAGTTGCAACACTTTTTCCGCGTTACCCACCAGGCCTTCCAGCGCATCCATCGAGGTGGACGGCTCGACGATCTGCACCATTTCAACCTTGTCGAACTGGTGTTGGCGGATCATGCCGCGTGTATCGCGACCCGACGCACCGGCTTCACTGCGGAAACACGGGGTGTGAGCCACGAACTTGATCGGCAGATTTTTGTGGTCGACGATTTCGCCGGACACGATATTGGTCAACGACACTTCAGCGGTCGGGATCAGGTACAGGTCCGCTTCGCCTTCGCGGCTGATCTTGAACAGGTCTTCTTCGAACTTGGGCAACTGGCCAGTCCCCTGCAACGCCGGGGCCTGAACCAGGTAAGGCGTGTAGGCCTCTTCATAGCCGTGTTCATTGATGTGCAGGTTCAACATGAACTGCGCCAGGGCGCGGTGCAGGCGGGCAATCGGGCCACGCAACAAGGCAAAACGTGCTCCGGACAATTTGGCGGCCGTTTCGAAATCCAGCCAGCCGTGTTGCTCGCCGAGCGCGACGTGGTCCTTGATATCGAAAGCGAACGCAGCCGGTGTACCCCAGCGACGGATCTCGACGTTGTCGTCTTCGTCCGCGCCCACAGGCACAGAAGCGTCCGGCAGGTTAGGCAGGCTCAGCAGGATCGAATCCAGTTCAGTCTGGATGGCGTCCAGCTCAACCTTGCCGTTGGCCAGATCGCTGCCCATGGTTTCTACGCTGGCCATCAGCGGCGCGATGTCTTCGCCGCGCGCCTTGGCTTGACCGATACTTTTGGAGATCGCATTACGCTCTGCCTGCAGCTTCTCGGTCAGGGTCTGGACTTCCTTGCGCTTGGCTTCGAGCGCGTCAATGCGCGCCACGTCCAGCGTGAAGCCTCGGGATGCCAGGCGGTCCGCTACGTCCTGAAGGTTGCTACGTAACAGTTTGGAATCGAGCATGTCGGTTTCTCGTTTATCAAAGTTTGGTCAGGGACAGGCCAGCCCAGGTTGCGAGCAGCCCGCCGAATACGCTGAGAGCCGCATAGCCCAGTGCCAGTGGCACTTGCCCGCTTTCAAGCAGGCGCACCGTATCCAGTGAAAAGGATGAAAAGGTGGTCAAACCGCCCAGGAAACCCACCAGGAGTCCGGCACGGACCTCGATCGGTACTTCCGGGCGGATCAGGAAAAGTCCGTAAAGAATGCCAATCAGCAGGCAGCCCACGATATTAACGGCCAATGTCGCGGTATAGAAGTGCCGCGGCCAATTGGCGTTGATCCAGTTTCCGGTCGCAAAGCGCAACAACGTGCCGGCGACACCGCCGATAGAAACAGCTGCGACCAATGGAATCAAGGTTTTCTCCGCTGCAAGGGGCTGGCACGGTCCAGTGCGGCCAAGTGCTTGAGCTTCTCGCCGATTTTAAGCTCAAGGCCGCGCGGCACCGGTTGATAGAGCGGCAAAGGCTCCAGTTCATCGGGGAAATAATCCTCCCCCGCTGCGTAGGCATCCGGCTCATCGTGGGCGTAACGGTACTCGTCGCCATAACCGAGCTGCTTCATCAGTTTGGTCGGCGCATTGCGTAAGTGCAGCGGCACTTCAAGCGAGCCATATTCCGACGCACTGCGCAGCGCAGCTTTGAACCCCATGTACACCGCATTGCTTTTAGGCGCGCAGGCCAAGTAGGTAATGGCCTGCGCCACAGCCAGTTCGCCTTCAGGGCTGCCGAGACGCTCTTGTACGTCCCAGGCGGCCAGACACAGGCTCAGGGCCCGTGGATCCGCGTTACCGATGTCTTCACTGGCCATGCGCACCACCCGGCGCGCGATGTACAGCGGGTCGCAGCCGCCATCGATCATCCGCGCGAACCAGTACAGCGCGCCGTCGGGATTGGAGCCGCGCACCGATTTGTGCAGGGCCGATATCTGGTCGTAGAACGCTTCGCCGCCTTTGTCGAAACGTCGCTGGGTATCGCCGAGCAAGCTTTGCAGCAGGTCAGTCCCGATTTCGCTGTGGTCTTCAGCCAGGTCAGCCGCGTTTTCAAGCAGGTTGAGCAGGCGCCGACCGTCGCCGTCGGCAGCCCTGAGCAGCACGTGAAAGCCCTCATCGCTGAGGGTCAGCCCCCGCTTGCCCAAGCCCTTTTCTTCGGTCAGGGCGCGTTGCACCAACTTGAGCAAGGCCGCTTCATCCAGACTTTTGAGTACGTACACCCGCGCCCGCGACAGCAGTGCGTTGTTGAGCTCGAAAGACGGGTTTTCGGTGGTAGCGCCGATAAAAATCAGTGTGCCGTCTTCAACATACGGCAGGAACGCGTCCTGCTGCGACTTGTTGAAACGGTGGACTTCATCGACGAACAGGATGGTGCGACGGCCATATTGACCGGCCTGTTGCTTGGCCACTTCCACGGCCTGGCGAATCTCTTTAACCCCCGCCAGCACCGCTGACACGGTTTCAAAGTGCGCGTCAGACACTTGCGCCAGCAACCGCGCCAACGTGGTTTTGCCCACGCCCGGCGGGCCCCAGAAGATCATCGAGTGCAACGCGCCCTGTTCCAGCGCTTCACGCAGGGGCTTGCCGCGGGCCAACAGATGTTGCTGGCCCACGTACTCATCCAGATTGGCGGCGCGCAAACGGGCTGCCAGAGGCTGAGCGATTGGTGCACTTCGAAACAGGTCCATCACTGTTTAAACAACCTCACGTGTGTGCTGCGGGCCAATGCCATGGCGATGCTCACGCCCTGCCACGGGGGCGCTGACTGCGCGAAAAAACCGCTCTGGCACGGCCAGAAAAATACTAGCCGCGCGTCACCGCCCGATCGGCACAGTGAGTTACTCCTGGATGACATCAGCACCTTTGGGCACGACAAACTTGAATGTGCTGGCAGGAATGTCTTCATTCACCTTCACACCGCTGAACAGGATATTGGTGCGCTGACCGACACTGTCGATCAATTGCATATCGTTGATCTTGCCGTTGCGGAAAGACAACCTGAGCGAGTCGAACAGGGTGTCTTTGGTTTTGGGTTTCAACATGAACTCCAACACCTCTCCCGACGGCTTGGAGGTGACGTCAAAACTCTGATCAATTTTTGAGACGTCTCCCGACAACAGCAAAGCAGGGGTCTGGTTCAAACGCTCATCCAGCTTCTTGATGGTCACCTGCTCCAGGTCCGGGTCCCAAAGAGTGACTTTCTTGCCATCCGAGATCATGGTCTGTTCTTGAGGCGCATCGGTGTGCCAGTAGAACAGCCCCGGGCGCTTGACCGACATGACACCGGCCGTTTCCTGCAATTGAGTGCCGCTGCCATCCAGCGTCAACTGACTGAAACGGGCCGAGATGGTATTGGACTGTCCCAACAGTTGGCCTAACCGTTTTACGTCCTGTTCGCCGGCATGAGCCGCAAGAGAAGACATAGCCAGAACCGGTAGCAACAGCATGCTGAAAAAACGCATGAAAACCCTCTTTGATTAGTTAAACCCGGCCCGCGAGTGCGCCGCGGGCCGATCAGTCGCGTAGTGGGGCCGGCGCCAGAACTTCACGCGAGCCATTGGTGTTCATGGAGGTTACAACCCCGGCCATTTCCATGGATTCAATCATGCGGGCCGCGCGGTTGTAGCCGATTTTCAATTTTCGCTGAACGGCTGAAATAGAGGCGCGACGGCTTTCCAGTACAAACTGGACAGCTTCGTCATACAAGGCGTCGGTTTCTGCATCATCACCGCCTTCGCTACCACCGCCCTCAAAGCCGCTGCCTGCTTCTTCCACCCCGCTGAGGATGTCGTCGTTGTAATCCGGGCTGCCGCGCAGCTTCCAGGCTTCAACCACACGGTGCACTTCTTCGTCGGACACAAACGCGCCATGCACGCGAATCGGCAAGCTAGTGCCAGGCGGCATGTAGAGCATGTCACCGTGCCCCAGCAGTTGCTCGGCACCGCCCTGGTCGATGATGGTCCGGGAGTCGATCTTGCTCGACACCTGAAACGCCATGCGGGTCGGAATGTTGGCCTTGATCAGACCGGTGATCACATCCACCGAAGGACGCTGGGTCGCGAGAATCAAGTGAATCCCCGCCGCCCGGGCCTTTTGCGCAATGCGGGCGATCAGCTCTTCCACCTTCTTGCCGACGATCATCATCATGTCGGCAAATTCGTCGACCACCACGACGATGGTCGGCAATTTGGTCAGCAGCGGCGCTTCGTCGTGGATGCTTTCGCGCTTGTACAGCGGATCGGTCAACGGCTCGCCCGCTTCTTGGGCGTCCTTGATCTTCTGGTTGAAGCCCGCGAGGTTACGCACGCCCATCTTGGCCATCAGCTTGTAGCGACGCTCCATCTCTGCCACGCTCCAGCGCAATGCGTTGGCGGCGTCTTTCATGTCGGTCACTACCGGGCACAGCAAGTGCGGGATGCCTTCGTAAATCGACAGTTCGAGCATTTTCGGGTCAATCATGATCAGCTTGGCGTCTTCCGGACCCGACTTGAACAGGATCGACAGAATCATTGCGTTGACGCCAACCGACTTACCGGAACCCGTAGTACCGGCTACCAGCAAGTGCGGCATTTTCGCCAGATCGGTAATCACCGGTTTGCCGCCGATGTCATGCCCCAGGGCCAGGGCAACGGGCGACTTGGCATTATCAAATTCGGGGGTCGACAGCACTTCGCTGAAGCGCACGATCTGGCGGTCTTCGTTAGGAATCTCGATACCCACGGTGGTTTTACCCGGAATGACTTCAACCACCCGCACGCTGGTTACCGCCAGAGAACGTGCAAGGTCCTTGGCCAGGTTGGCAATGCGACTGACTTTGACGCCTGCTGCGGGCTGAATCTCGTAACGGGTAATGACCGGGCCCGGGTGGATGGAGTCCACCGAGACCTCTACGCCGAACTCCTTGAGCTTGATCTCGAGCAGATGCCCCACCGCCGCCAGTGATTCAGGGGAGTAGTTGAGCTGCTTCTTTTCGGCCGGGTCGAGAATCGAGATCGGTGGCAGCGTGCCTTCAACCGCACTGTCGACAAACAGCGGCACCTGCTTCTCTTTCTGCACACGCTTGCTGGGCTCCGGCGCCTTGGTGGGCACTGGGGTAATCACGGCCGGCACGTGTTTTTCACGTTCAGACATGTGCTTGCTCAGGGCCTGTTCGCGCTCGATCAGGCGCTCCTTGGCCTTGGCCTGCTCGCGCTTGTCGGAAACGCTGGGAGCCACCACTTCACTGACACGGGTGTCGACTTCTCGCAGTTGCGCTTGCAGTTGCTTGCGTTCAGCACGATCTGACCACCAGCGATTGGCAGCGCCCTGAATCAACTCAAACAGATCAAGGGTGATCTTGCCCGTCAGGTCCATCACCTTGAACCACGACAAGTCCGTGAATACGGTCAGGCCAAACAGGAACAACGCAATCAGCAGCAGCGTACTGCCCTGCACGTTCAACGCGTTCCTGGCCAGATCCCCCAGACTTTCGCCCAGTGCACCACCGGCACCCGCCGGCAGGCCGGAAGCCGAGTGAAAATGAATGTGGGCCAGGGCCGCGCCGGACAGCACCAGAAACACCAGCCCGATCAGACGCCACGAAAACAGCCAGCCGCTCCACTGCCAGGGCTGATGCCGCTCACGGAAGATCTGGTAAGCCTTGACCGCCAGCAGCAGCGGAAAGATGTAGGCGAAGTAGCCCAGCACCATGAACAGGATGTCCGCGCTGTAAGAACCGGCAGGCCCGCCGAAGTTCTGCACATCCACCACGCGGCTGTTATGACTCCAGCCGGGATCGTCTTTGGCATAGGTCAGCAACGCCATCATCAGGAACAGGCAAAGGGCGCCAATCGCAATCAACGCACCTTCCTTGAGCCGGTAGTGCAATTGCTGACGCCAGAGAGGAACTTCTTTAGGTGCTGCTGTGGATTTCTTCAAAACGCGTGTTTTCCTGCGCCTGTGGCGCGCCCTACTATGGATTGACTGCAAAAATACTGCTCACGGCGAGCAGGTGACAAGTTCAGACATGAAACTGGACTAGCCTTACACACAGCCTTGTACTATTACGTGTTTTTTCATGACCAGCCCGCCATGTAAAACAGTGAATACTGTGCAGCTTAGAACAGCTCAAACAGGCGGGCCATTGTACGGGTTTGAGCCGCCGATGCCATGCTGGCACCCGAGGTTACAGAAATTGTCTTGTGCTACGCCCCAAAGCGCCAATTTGAGCATGCATTGCCTTGTGTGACAAAGACTTATAACAGGCGCCCCACAGCCCCTGAATTGACTGCCAGATCGACTGAGACCGCACTTGCGCGACAGAGTTGCAGCCGCCCTCCCCTTCTACTGTAAGACTCAATGCCATGCTGACCTGGTTGAAACGCGACTCCCTGACATTCCCCCCCTTGGCCAACGCCATGCGCGAGCCCAATGGTTTACTTGCCGCAGGCGGCGATTTGTCGGCCGACCGCCTGGTCCAGGCCTATCGTCATGGCTGTTTTCCGTGGTTTTCCGAAGGCCAGCCCATCCTGTGGTGGTCGCCAGACCCGCGCACGGTGCTATTTCCGGATGAGCTGCATGTTTCACGCAGTTTGGGCAAAGTGCTGCGCCAGCAGCGATACACCGTTACCTACGACCGGGATTTTGTGGCGGTCATCCAGGCCTGCGCGGCACCACGCGCCTACGCCGATGGCACGTGGATCACGGACGACATGCAAAATGCTTACATCGAACTGCACGAACGTGGACACGCCCATTCTGTTGAGGTGTGGGAGAACGATGAACTGGTGGGCGGGTTGTACGGCCTGGCGATGGGCCAGCTGTTTTTTGGCGAATCCATGTTCAGCCGCGCCGACAACGCGTCCAAAGTCGGATTTGCCACCCTGGTCAAACAGCTTCAGGCCTGGGGATTTGTCTTGATTGACTGTCAGATGCCTACCCGCCATCTCGAAAGCCTCGGCGCACGCTCCATCCCGCGCGCGCAGTTCGCCGATTACCTGCACAACCATCTCGACCAACCGACAACCGCCTGCTGGCCCCGCCAAGCATGACCGTAGCGCAAAGTTGCCCGCGCCGAGTGCGGGAGAACACTCCAGGTTTAACGGGCGAGTTTTCCGAGCTGGCTTACACTTAATTCAAGGATTCACCGAGGGCCGATCATGACCGAGCTGGCGCGTTTGAAGTTTTATGCCACTCAACCTCACGCTTGCAGCTACCTGCCCGACGAACAAGCCACAACGCTGTTCCTCGATCCCAGCCAGCCGATGGACGTGCAGGTGTACGCCGACTTGTCCGAAATGGGCTTTCGCCGCAGTGGCGACCACCTTTACCGCCCACACTGCCTGCGATGCGATGCATGCACGGCAACACGCATCCCTGTGGCGCTTTTTAACCCGAGCCGTCAGCAAAAGCGCATCTTCAAGCGCAATGCAGACCTGCACGTGCAGGTAGCCAGGCCGGGGTTCAGCGAAGAACACTTCGACCTGTATCAGCGCTACATCGAGCAACGCCATGCCGATGGCGATATGTACCCGCCCAGCCGCGATCAATTTTCGACGTTTCTGGTGCGCGACCTGCCATTTTCCAGATTCTATGAATTCAGGCTGGACGGACGGCTGCTGGCAGTGGCCGTGACAGATGTGCTGCCTAACGGCCTGTCTGCGGTTTACACCTTTTATGATCCTGACGAAGAGCGCCGCAGCCTGGGCCGCTATTGCATCCTGTGGCAAATCACGGAAGCCGAGCGCCTTGGACTGGAAGCGGTTTACCTCGGTTACTGGATCAAAAACTGCAAAAAAATGAATTACAAGACCGAATACAGGCCTATTGAACTGCTGATTAACCAAAGATGGAGCACTCTTTACTGAACCCCCTTGGCGTGAACCCCACTTTTCGGGCACAATGCACGCCGCTTTTGCCTGGCGCAGTTGCACCGGGCCATTCACTGGACACCGAGGGCTTTACTGCATGTCGAAAGAAGACAGCTTCGAAATGGAAGGCACTGTCGTCGACACCCTGCCCAACACCATGTTTCGCGTGGAGTTGGAAAATGGGCACGTCGTAACCGCGCATATCTCCGGCAAGATGCGCAAGAACTACATTCGTATTCTTACCGGTGACAAAGTGCGCGTCGAGCTGACGCCCTATGACTTGAGCAAAGGGCGCATCACTTACCGCGCTCGCTAATCAAGTCAATACAAAACGCCCGGTTCTGCCGGGCGTTTTTGTTTGCCTGCGATTTGTCAGCATCCGGATCACCACGCCATAAAAAAAGCGCCTTTCGGCGCTTTTTTTATGCTGGGCTGATTTAAGCCATTTCAACCGCGGTTTCAAACTCGAAGGTCAACTCGCCGTCTTTCAGGTCGATGTGAACCACACCGCCATGATCGGCCAATTCGCCAAAGAGGATCTCTTCCGCCAGCGGGCGCTTGATCTTGTCCTGAATCAGACGCGCCATCGGGCGCGCACCCATCAGCACATCGTAACCACCCGCTGCCAGCCAGCCACGTGCCGCGTCTGTGACATCAAGCTGCACGTGTTTGTCTTCCAGCTGCGCCTGAAGCTCGGTAAGGAACTTGTCCACCACACTTTTGATGACCTCGTGACTGAGGCGACCAAACTGAATAATGGTGTCCAGGCGGTTGCGGAACTCCGGCGTGAAGCTTTTCTTGATCGCTTCCATCGCATCGGACGAGTGATCCTGGAAGGTAAACCCGATCGAAGCCCTGGAAGCGGTCTCGGCCCCGGCATTGGTGGTCATGATAATGATCACGTTACGGAAGTCGGCCTTACGCCCGTTGTTGTCGGTGAGCGTCCCGTGGTCCATGACCTGCAACAACAGGTTAAAGACTTCAGGGTGCGCCTTCTCGATTTCATCGAGCAGCAACACGCAATGCGGCTGCTTGGTGATTGCCTCCGTCAGCAACCCCCCCTGATCAAACCCTACGTACCCGGGAGGAGCGCCGATCAGACGCGAGACGGTGTGCCTTTCCATGTACTCGGACATGTCAAAGCGCACCAGCTCAACACCCAGCGCCTTGGCCAGTTGACGGGCCGCTTCGGTTTTACCCACGCCCGTCGGGCCTGCGAACAGGAAGGAACCGACCGGTTTGTCAGGCGATTTGAGTCCTGCACGCGAGAGCTTGATAGCCGTCGACAACGAATCAATGGCCGCATCCTGACCAAATACGGTCAGTTTCAAGTCACGCTCAAGGTTGCGCAGGAGTTCTTTATCGGAACTGGACACATGCTTAGGCGGAATTCGGGCGATTTTCGCCACGATGTCTTCCACCTGCTCGACCTCAATACGCTTGACGCGCTTCTCAACCGGCTGCAGGCGCTGGTAAGCACCCGCCTCGTCGATGACATCAATGGCCTTGTCGGGCATATGGCGATCGTTGATGTAGCGTGATGCCAGCTCAGCCGCGGCACGCAGCGATTCGTCGCTGTATTCGATGCTGTGGTGCTGCTCAAAACGCCCTTTCAGCCCGCGCAGAATGCCGATGGTGTCTTCAACCGACGGCTCGGACACGTCCACTTTCTGGAAGCGACGCGCCAGTGCACGGTCCTTCTCGAAAATGCCACGAAATTCCTGGAACGTCGTGGAACCGATGCAGCGGATGTCCCCGGAAGACAGGAGCGGCTTGAGCAGATTGGACGCGTCCATCACGCCACCCGATGCAGCGCCAGCACCAATAATGGTGTGGATCTCATCGATAAACAGGATGGCTTGCGGGCGCTTCTTCAGCTCACCCAGCAACGCCTTGAACCGCTTCTCGAAATCGCCACGGTATTTGGTACCGGCCAGTAACGCACCCAGGTCCAACGAATAGACGATGCTATTGGCCAACAAGTCCGGCACTTGATTATCAACAATACGCTTAGCCAGGCCTTCAGCAATTGCGGTTTTACCCACCCCGGCCTCACCGACCAGCAACGGATTGTTTTTACGGCGACGCGCAAGGATTTGAGCCACGCGCTCGACTTCGTGCTCACGCCCAACCAGCGGGTCAATGCGACCCTGACGAGCCAGCTCGTTCAAGTTGCTGGCATAGGCGTCCAGCGGATTGCTCGAAGAGGAGGTTTCACCGCCTTCCTCATCTTGCATGTCCTGTTCGCCGTCGGAATGTTCACCGTGGCCCGGCACTTTGGAGATGCCGTGTGCAATGAAATTCACCACATCGATGCGGGCAACGCTTTGTTGCTTGAGCAGGAATACCGCCTGGCTTTCCTGCTCGCTGAAAATGGCCACGAGCACGTTGGCGCCGGTCACTTCACGCTTGCCCGAACTTTGGACGTGAAATACCGCACGCTGCAGGACCCGTTGAAAACCGAGCGTAGGCTGGGTTTCACGGTCTTCATCGTGAACGGGGATCAGAGGGGTTGTGGAATCAATAAACTCTTGCAGGTCATGCTTGAGTTTGTCGAGGTTTGCGCCGCAGGCGCGTAGAACGGTTGCGGCTGCCTCATTATCTAAAAGCGCAAGAAGGAGGTGCTCAACCGTCATGAACTCATGACGCTTGGAGCGGGCTTCCTTGAAGGCAAGATTGAGGGTGACTTCGAGCTCGCGGTTTAACATGGCTTCACCTCATACCCAAGTGGTCGGCGTTAACCGTCCTTCTCGATTTCACAGAGTAGCGGATGCTGGCTTTCGCGTGCGTACTGATTTACCTGCATGGCCTTGGTCTCGGCAATGTCGCGGGTAAAGATGCCGCACACTGCCCGTCCTTCTGTATGAACGGCCAGCATGACCTTGGTCGCCAATTCGCGATTCAAGTTAAAAAACACCTCAAGTACTTCGACGACGAAATCCATGGGTGTGTAGTCATCGTTGAACAAAACCACCTTGTACATCGGCGGCGCCTGAAGTGCGGGCTTAGCCTCTTGCACAGCCAAGCCAGCGGAGTCGTCGTCATCAAAATCGGGTCGATCCTGATTGAATGTTAGTCGAATCTGGCTGATTGCATGCATGGAAAGAAAGGTTCGTCGTTGTGCGGTTACAGTGATGGAGGCAGGCGCGTCAAATTTCAACAGCGCCGCCGCGTGACCTTGACTATCGGTAAAACGGTGTTACAACCATTGGTACCCAATGTGGGGAGTAAAGGTCCGCACAGTCAACCACTTTCAGGGTCGATGTGCGAGTGAACTGGATGATACTCCAGTGATGGAGTCGTTTGCAGCAGAGGGATATGAGTATGCAAGGCACGGTCAAGTGGTTCAACAATGCCAAAGGCTTCGGCTTTATCAACACGGACGCCAAGGAAGGCAAAGATGAACAAGGAGACAAGATCGACTTTTTCGCCCACTTTTCAGCCATTGAAATGGACGGCTACAAGACGCTCAAAGCGGGCCAGCCAGTCAATTTCGAAATCACTCAAGGCCCCAAAGGCCTGCACGCAGTGAAGATCACCAGCAATAAAGTCACCTCCCCCACGACTGCGACAGAGGCCAACACCCTCTCGGTCTGACCCGCCGATCCCACAGTCAGTGCAAAAAAGGCCGATTCACTCACATGAATCGGCCTTTTCTGTCATTTAAAGCCCTACATATGGGCAATCAGCGCATCGCCAAAACCTGAAGACGACACCAACGTAGCGCCTTCCATCAGGCGTTCGAAGTCATACGTCACGGTTTTGGCCGAAATCGCACCATTGGTGCCTTTGATAATCAGGTCCGCCGCTTCGGTCCAGCCCATGTGTCGCAGCATCATTTCAGCAGACAGGATGAGTGATCCGGGGTTGACCTGATCCTTGCCCGCGTACTTGGGCGCCGTGCCGTGGGTGGCCTCGAACATTGCGATGGTGTCCGATAGGTTGGCGCCCGGCGCAATACCGATACCGCCCACTTCTGCTGCAAGCGCATCGGACAGGTAGTCACCGTTGAGATTAAGCGTGGCGATCACGTCATATTCGGCGGGACGCAGCAGAATCTGCTGGAGCATGGCGTCGGCAATGGCGTCCTTGACGATGACATTGCGCCCGGTTTTAGGGTTCTTGAATTGCATCCACGGGCCACCGTCGAGCAGGGTTGCACCGAACTCCTCGGCCGCCACTTCATAGGCCCACTCCTTGAAGGCACCTTCAGTGAACTTCATGATGTTGCCTTTGTGCACGATGGTCAGCGACTCGCGGTCGTTGTCCACCACATATTGCAAGGCTTTGCGCGCCAGACGCTTGGTGCCTTCTCGGGAGACCGGTTTGACGCCGATGCCGCAGTCCTGGTCGAAACGGATTTTGGTCACACCCATTTCTTCTTTCAGGAACTTGATCACCTTGTTCGCTTCAGGCGAACCGGCTTTCCATTCGATGCCGGCATAAATGTCTTCGGAGTTCTCGCGGAAGATGGTCATGTCGACGTCGCCCGGCTTTTTGACCGGACTGGGCACGCCTTCAAACCAACGCACGGGGCGCAGGCAGACATACAGATCGAGTTGCTGGCGCAGGGCTACGTTCAAGGAGCGAATACCGCCACCAACCGGCGTGGTCAGCGGGCCCTTGATCGACACGACGTATTCCTTGACCGCATCCAGTGTTTCCTGAGGCAGCCACGTGTCCTGATCGTAAACCTGAGTCGCCTTCTCGCCCGCATACACCTCCATCCAGGAGATGTTGCGCTTGCCGCCGTAGGCCTTGCTCACGGCAGCATCCACCACTTTGATCATGACCGGGCTGATATCGACACCGATGCCGTCACCTTCGATGTAAGGAATGATCGGGTTGTCGGGCACGTTCAGGGAGTGGTCTGCATTGACGGTGATTTTTTCACCTGCGGCTGGAACCTTGATCTTGTTGTATCCCATGCTGAACTCCATATGTGGGTTTAACATCTATGCCGCTCTCGAGCGTAACCCAGTTGAATGGGGACGCAAACCGAATGTTCTACATACCCGGTTACATGCCTGCCACAACCCTCCTGACAAGCCCGGATACAAAGGGGTTAGCGCCAAAATACAGGGCGATATGCGAACGCTTCTTAGACCAATGGATGACCGCTGATCCACCTCAGCCCTCGCCGGAACATTAGTGACCTATGTATACTGCGCCGGTGACCGCGGAGTCATCGCGAAGCACCACACTGCAATGAGTCTTTCAGGCCTAGAAAGGCTGAGCCGTTACCCCGGCTCGACCGCTTGACGCTCTACTGATGCATTCACATCACCGCGAAGAACCTCGACTTTCGGCTCATTGTTCACTGTGAACGAAAGCGCCTACCCTGCGCATCTCGAGAATCTGAGCACGCTCAGCAAAGAAGAGAGTTAATCCGAAATGCCCACCCGTTCGAAGATCATCTATACCTTCACCGACGAAGCTCCGGCCCTCGCCACCTATTCACTGCTGCCTATCATCGAAGCGTTCACCGCTCCGGCTGATATCGCTGTTGAGACGCGCGACATCTCTCTGGCAGGCCGAATCCTTGCCAGCTTCCCCGAGCAATTGGGTGCCAAGGCCGTAGCGGACCACCTCGCCGAATTGGGCGCCCTGGCCGTTACCCCTGAAGCCAACATCATCAAGCTGCCTAACATCAGCGCCTCGGTCCCGCAATTGCAGGCCGCGATCAAAGAACTGCAAGCGCAGGGCTTCGATATCCCGGATTACCC
Organism: Pseudomonas lundensis; assembly: GCF_015377145.2. Classification (NCBI taxonomy): domain Bacteria; kingdom Pseudomonadati; phylum Pseudomonadota; class Gammaproteobacteria; order Pseudomonadales; family Pseudomonadaceae; genus Pseudomonas; species Pseudomonas lundensis. The sequence goes on along the minus strand of NZ_CP062158.2, from coordinate 1,775,501 downwards.
CGAGTCAGTCACCACTGATGCCGAAAAAGACGTCAAAGCGCGTTACAGCAAAGTCATGGGCAGCGCCGTAAACCCGGTACTGCGCGAAGGCAACTCCGACCGCCGCGCACCGCTGTCGGTGAAAAACTACGCACGCAAGCACCCGCACAAAATGGGCGCCTGGGCCGCAGACTCCAAGTCTCACGTGGCTCACATGAGCGAAGGCGACTTCTACGGCAGCGAAAAAGCAGCCCTGATTGAAGCCCCGGACAGCGTCAAAATCGAATTGATTGCTCAAGACGGCACGACCACCGTCCTGAAAGAAAAAACGGCCGTACAGGCCGGCGAGATCATCGATTGCTCCGTCATGAGCAAAAAAGCCCTGCGCCAGTTCGTAGCGGCCGAAATCGAAGACGCCAAGAAACAAGGCGTACTGTTCTCGGTTCACTTGAAAGCCACCATGATGAAGGTCTCCGACCCGATCATGTTTGGTCAGATCGTGGCCGAGTTCTACAAGGACGCGCTGGAAAAACACGCTGACGTCCTGAAAGAAATCGGTTTCAACCTGAACAACGGCATCGGCGACCTGTACGCCCGCATCAAGGCCCTGCCGGCAGACAAGCAAGCCGAAATCGAGGCGGACATCCAGGCGGTCTACGCCATTCGCCCTGCGCTGGCGATGGTTAACTCCGACAAAGGCATCACCAACCTGCACGTGCCGAGCGACGTCATCGTCGACGCCTCGATGCCCGCCATGATCCGTGACTCCGGCAAAATGTGGGGCACCGACGGTCAACTGCACGACGCCAAGGCCGTGATCCCGGATCGCTGCTACGCAACCATCTACCAGGCGGTTATCGAAGACTGCAAGCAACACGGCGCCTTCGATCCGACCACCATGGGCAGCGTGCCAAACGTTGGCCTGATGGCCCAGAAAGCCGAAGAGTACGGCTCCCACGACAAGACTTTCCAGATCAAGACCGATGGCGTGGTTCGCGTGAGCGACAGCAACGGCAACGTGTTGATGGAACAAAAAGTCGAAGCGGGCGATATCTGGCGCATGTGCCAGGCCAAAGACGCGCCGATCCGCGACTGGGTCAAACTGGCCGTCAACCGCGCTCGCGCCAGCAACACCCCTGCTGTTTTCTGGCTGGACCCACAACGTAGCCACGACGGCGTGATGATCGAGAAAGTTCAGGCTTACCTGAAGGATCACGACACCAGCGGCCTGGACATTCGCATCATGTCCCCGGTTGAGGCCATGAAGTTCACGCTGGAGCGCACCCGCAAGGGTCTGGACACCATTTCGGTGACCGGTAACGTTCTGCGCGACTACCTGACTGACCTGTTCCCGATCATGGAACTGGGCACCAGCGCCAAAATGCTGTCGATCGTTCCGCTGATGAATGGCGGCGGCCTGTTCGAAACCGGCGCAGGCGGTTCGGCACCCAAGCACGTACAGCAACTGCTGGAAGAAAACTTCCTGCGTTGGGACTCGCTGGGTGAATTCCTGGCACTGGCTGCTTCCCTGGAGCACCTGGGCACGACCTACAACAACCCGAAAGCGTTGGTGTTGGCCAAAACCCTGGACCAGGCCACTGGCCAGTTCCTCGACAACAACAAATCGCCATCGCGCAAAGTTGGCAATATCGACAACCGCGGTAGCCACTTCTACCTGGCTCTGTACTGGGCACAAGCCCTGGCAGCCCAGACCGAAGACAAAGACTTGCAAGCCCAGTTTGCCCCAGTGGCAAACGCCATGGCCGAGAACGAAGCAACCATCGTTGCCGAACTCAACGCCGTTCAGGGCAAGCCGGTCGACATCGGTGGTTACTACCACGCCGATGCCGACAAGGTCAGCAACGTTATGCGCCCTAGCGCCACACTGAACGCGATCATCGCTTCGGTGTAAGAGCAACACCGCAACACCGCAAACCCCGGCCCACGACGCCGGGGTTTGTGTTTTTCGGCTTCCCACTGTCGACACTTGCAGAGGTTGGGGTTGGCACACACTTTCTGTAGGATCCAGAACCCACCCCCCTTCAAGCCGAGCACATTTTATGGAATGGAAACCCCACATTACAGTTGCCACGGTCGTCGAAGACCATGGTCGCTTCCTGATGGTCGAAGAGCTCAAGCACGAGCGTGCTGTGCTTAATCAGCCTGCCGGGCATCTGGACCCCAATGAAAGCCTGATCCAGGCCGCGATTCGCGAGACCTTCGAAGAAACCGGCTATGACGTTGAATTGACTGGCGTGATCGGCATTTACCTGTACACCGCCCCCAGCAATGGTGTGACCTATCAGCGCGTGTGCTTTGCAGGCAAAGTGCTCAAGCATCACCCCGACTCACCGCTCGATACCGGGATTATTGGCCCGCAGTGGTTGACCCGCGACGAGTTGCTCGCACAACGCCACCGCTGGCGCAGCGAACTGACCTTGCTGTGCATCGACGATTATCTGGCCGGCAAATTGTTTGACCTCTCGTTAATCCGCCCTTCGGTTTAGCCTTGAGCGCTCGGGCCTGCTAGAATCGCGTCCTTTTTCAAGACACTCATTGAAACCCTATGCGTGATCCAGCCTTAGTCGCCCCCGAAAAACAGCGCGTCATTGTCGGCATGTCCGGCGGTGTTGACTCTTCCGTTTCCGCCGTTCTGCTCATGGAGCAGGGCTATCAGGTGGAAGGCCTGTTCATGAAGAACTGGGAGGAAGACGACGGAACGGATTACTGCACCGCCATGGATGACCTGGCAGACGCCCAGGCCGTGTGCGACAAAATCGGCATCAAGCTGCACACCGCCAATTTTGCCGCCGAATACTGGGACAACGTGTTTGAACACTTCCTGGCCGAATACAAGGCCGGACGCACGCCTAACCCGGACATCCTGTGTAACCGTGAAATCAAGTTCAAAGCGTTTCTCGACTACGCCCTGATGCTTGGCGCCGACCTGATTGCCACCGGCCACTACGTGCGCCGTCGCGACATCGACGGCCGCACCGAGCTGCTCAAGGGCCTGGACCCAAACAAAGACCAGAGCTACTTCCTGCACGCAGTGGGCGGCGAGCAAATTGCCCGCACCCTGTTCCCGGTCGGTGAACTGGAAAAACCCGAAGTGCGCAAGATTGCCGAGCAACATGGCCTGGCGACCGCCAAGAAGAAAGACTCCACCGGTATTTGCTTCATTGGTGAGCGCCGTTTCAGCGATTTCCTCAAGCAATACCTGCCCGCTCAACCGGGCGAGATCAAAACCACCGACGGCGAAGTCATCGGCCGCCACCACGGCCTGATGTATCACACCATTGGCCAGCGGCAGGGCCTGGGTATCGGCGGCCTGAAAGACGCCAGCGACGAGCCGTGGTACGTGCTGCACAAAGACCTCGAAAACAACGAGCTGATTGTCGGCCAGGGTAACGATCATCCCTGGCTGTTTTCGCGCGCCCTGCTCGCGTCGGAGATTTTCTGGGTCAACCCGATCAACCTCGACAGCCCGCTGCGCCTGACCGCCAAAGTGCGCTATCGCCAGAGCGATCAGCCCTGCACGCTGGAAAAAACCGCCAGCGGCTACCGCGCGACCTTCGATGACCCGCAACGCGCCGTTACACCCGGCCAGTCAGTGGTGTTCTACGATGGCGAAGTGTGCCTGGGCGGCGGCGTGATCGAAGTGGCCGAACCCTGGAACCACAAGGGCGAACAGGCATGAATGCCACCCAGGAACAACTGATCGCACTCGGCGGGGTTTTTCTGGCTGCCGTGCTGGTGGACAAAATCGCCCGCACCGGTCAGGTCGGCGAAGCGGATCTGGCCTGCATGCTTGGCACATTGCTGGTGCGCGACCCGAAAGACACGCTGGAAGTGTTTGGCGGTGACGACATCAACCTGCGCGAAGGTTACCGGGCCCTCATTGGCGCCCTTGAACGCGACCCCAATACGTTGCAGCGCGAGCCTTTGCGCTACGCCCTGTCGATGCTCAACCTGGAGCGCCAGCTGGCCAAGCGTGACGACATGCTTGAACTGATCGGCAAACGCTTGCCGCAGATCCAGTCCCAAGTCGAGCACTTCGGTCCGGCCCATGAAAACGTCGTGGCGGCCTGTGGCGCACTGTATCAGGACACCCTAAGCACGCTGCGCCAGCGCATTCAGGTCCACGGCGACATGCGCAACCTGCAACAACCCAGCAACGCCGCCAAAATTCGCGCACTGCTGCTGGCCGGGATCCGCTCGGCACGCTTGTGGCGCCAATTGGGCGGTCATCGCTGGCAACTGGTATTCAGCCGTCGCAAGCTGCTCAAAGAGCTTTATCCGATGCTGCGCGGCTAACACCCGCCAGAACGCACACCTTTGTAACGTCGCTTCGCGTATGACGCCGGTCACTTGGCAACGGACCGGCCGTTTTTTTCATGTATGATACGCGCCCCATTTCGTTGCCCGACTGTCCGAGAACACCCCATGAAGCTCTCTTCGCTCACTGCGGTTTCCCCTGTTGACGGCCGCTACGCCGGCAAAACCCAGGCCCTGCGCCCTATTTTCAGCGAGTACGGCCTGATCCGTGCCCGTGTATTGGTTGAAGTTCGCTGGCTCCAGCGCTTGGCTGCCCACGCGGCCATCCCGGAAGTCCCGGCCTTCTCCGCCGAAGCCAACGCCGTTCTGAATGAACTGGCCGAAAACTTCTCTCTGGAACACGCCGAACGCGTCAAAGAGATCGAGCGCACCACCAACCACGACGTCAAAGCCATTGAGTACCTGCTCAAGGAACAGGCTGCCAAGCTGCCGGAACTGGCCAATGTCAGCGAATTCATCCACTTTGCCTGCACCAGCGAGGACATCAACAACCTGTCCCACGCGCTGATGCTGCGCGAAGGCCGTGATGAGGTGATGCTGCCACTGATGCGTCAAACCGCTGAAGCCATCCGCGAACTGGCCATCCGCTTTGCCGACGTGCCGATGCTGTCGCGCACCCACGGTCAACCGGCGTCGCCTACCACCCTGGGTAAAGAACTAGCCAACGTGGTTTACCGCCTGGAGCGCCAGATCGCTCAAGTGGCCGCCGTACCGCTGCTGGGTAAAATCAACGGCGCCGTGGGCAACTACAACGCCCACCTGTCGGCCTACCCGCAGATTGACTGGGAAGCCAACGCCCGCGCCTTCATCGAAGACGAACTGGGCCTGGGTTTCAACCCGTACACCACGCAGATCGAACCGCACGACTACATTGCCGAGCTGTTTGACGCCATCGCGCGCTTCAACACCATCCTGATCGATTTCGACCGCGACATCTGGGGCTACATCTCCCTGGGCTACTTCAAGCAGCGCACCATCGCGGGCGAGATCGGTTCATCGACCATGCCGCACAAGGTCAACCCGATCGACTTCGAAAACTCCGAAGGCAACCTGGGGATCGCCAACGCGCTGTTCCAGCACCTGGCCAGCAAACTGCCAATCTCCCGCTGGCAGCGCGACCTGACCGACTCCACCGTGCTGCGCAACCTCGGCGTGGGCTTTGCTCACAGCGTGATCGCGTACGAAGCCAGCCTCAAAGGCATCAGCAAACTGGAGCTCAACGCCCAGAAAATCGCTGCTGACCTGGATGCCTGCTGGGAAGTGCTGGCGGAGCCGATCCAGACCGTCATGCGCCGCTACAACATTGAAAACCCGTACGAGAAGCTCAAAGAGCTGACGCGCGGCAAGGGCATCAGCCCTGAAGCACTGCAGACGTTCATCGATAGCCTGGAAATGCCGGAAGCGGCCAAGGCCGAGCTGAAGCTGCTGACCCCTGCCAATTACATCGGCAACGCGGTCGAACAGGCCAAGCGCATCTGAGTGCTGTAACGACCTACTAACGCCCGGCCGTGCCGGGCGTTTTTATTCCCGAATACAAAGCGCAACTTTTCAATAGGTTACACATGAATCCTGATCTTCCTCTTCAACTTCTGGGCGGCATGACTGCACGCGAATTCATGCGCGACTACTGGCAGAAAAAACCGCTGCTGATCCGACAGGCAATCCCTGACTTCGAAAGCCCGATCGATGCCGACGAACTGGCCGGTCTGGCACTTGAAGAGGAGGTCGAATCACGACTGGTCATCGAACACGGCGAACGCCCGTGGGAGCTGCGCCGCGGGCCTTTTGCCGAAGATGAGTTCGGCAAACTGCCTGAACGCGAATGGACCTTGCTGGTGCAAGCCGTCGATCAGTTCGTGCCCGAAGTGGGCGAGCTGCTGGAGCACTTTCGCTTCCTGCCGAGCTGGCGTATTGACGACGTGATGATCAGCTACGCCGCACCCGGCGGCAGCGTCGGCCCGCACTTCGATAATTACGACGTATTCCTGCTGCAAGGGGCTGGCAAGCGCCACTGGCAGATCGGCCAGATGTGCGACTCCGACAGCGCCCTGCTGGAACACGCCGACCTGCGCATCCTGGCAGACTTCCAGGCCACCGATGAGTGGACACTGGAACCCGGCGACATGCTGTATCTGCCGCCACGCCTTGCCCATAGCGGTGTAGCCGTGGACGACTGCCTGACCTACTCGGTCGGTTTCCGCGCCCCGAGCGCCGCTGAAGTACTGACCCACTTCACCGACTTCCTCAGCCAGTACCTGCCGGATGAAGAACGTTACACCGATGCCGACGCACAACCGGTCAGCGACCCGCATCAGATCCAGCGCGATGCGCTGGACCGCTTGAAAGGCTTGCTCGCTGAACACATGAGCGATGAGCGCATGCTCCTGACCTGGTTCGGCCAGTTCATGACCGAGCCACGCTATCCGGAACTCGTCGTAGGCCCCGAGCTCGAAGAAGAAGACTTGCTCGGCAGTCTCGACCAGGGCGCGGTATTGATCCGCAACCCGAGCGCCCGCCTGGCCTGGTCCGAGGTGGATGAAGACCTGCTTCTGTTTGCCAGCGGACAGAGCCGCCTGCTGCCGGGCAAACTGCGCGATCTCTTGAAAATGATCTGTGCCGCCGATGCCTTGCATGCCGAAAACCTCGGCCCGTGGCTGGCAGATGAAGATGGCCGCAACCTGCTGTGTGAATTGGTCAAACAAGGAAGCCTGGGGTTCGCTGATGAATAAAATTCGCGTACGTGTCGCCGACTGGCAAAAGGATAACGCCGAACTTCGACGCATCCGTGAAGCGGTGTTTATCAACGAACAGCACGTTCCGCCCGAACTGGAGTGGGATTCGGACGACAGCAGCGCCGTACACTTTCTGGCCTTTGAAGGCGATTTCGCCATTGGCACGGCCCGCCTCCTGGCGGATGGCCAGATAGGCCGCGTATCCGTCCTCAAGGACTGGCGCGGACTGAAAGTCGGCGACGCCCTGATGCAGGCCACCCTCGAACAAGCCGAAGAACGCGGCTTGAAAGAGGTGAAGCTGAGCGCACAGGTGCACGCCACGCCTTTCTATGAGCGGCTCGGGTTCAAGATCGTGAGCGACGAGTTTCTGGAGGCGGGCATTCCGCACGTGGACATGGTGCGCTGCGCCTGACACGCGTGAACGCTGCTCCTGAATAAAAAACGCCCTGCCATCGTCGGATCGCAGGGCGTTTTGCTGTGTGTCATTCAACCTCGTCACATTTAGGCCGACAAACTGGCACACTGCCTTCATCCCTTTTCAAGCCTTGCGGAGATAACAGACATGGTCTTACGCCCACTCATCGCCGGTCTGATGATGCTGTTGAGCCTCAGCGCCCTTGCCGACACCCAAGTCATCACACTGAAAAACCGCACCAGCGCGGACTTACTGCCGGTGGCCCAGAACTTCATCGGCAAGGACGGCAACGTCACCGTTTACGGCAATCAACTCATCGTCGAGGCCCCGACCCAGAAAATCCAGGGCCTGGAAGACTTGCTCAGCCAGCTCGACACGCCTGCGCGCCGTTTGCTGATCACCGTCGATACCAGCGATACCAACCTGCCTGACAGCAACAGCAATACGCGGGTCTACAGCACCGCCAGCCGTGACGGCGGCGTTCAGCAGATTCAAGCCACTGAAGGTGTTCCCGCCTTGATCCAGACAGGCCAAAGCATTCCCCAGACAAGCACCCAGACCGATGCATACGGACGCCTCTCGGCACAAACCGCTTATCGCAACGTGACCAAGGGTTTTTACATCACCGCCAGCGTTACAGGTGAAACGGTACACCTGGCGATCAGCACCAACCGCGACCGCATGAGCCAGGAACAGCCGGATGTAGTGAACGTGCAAAGTACCGACACACAGGTCAGCGGCCCCCTCGGCCAATGGATCACAGTGGCGGGCATCAGCGGCCAGAACCTGGCTGGCCAGCAGGGCCAAACCCGCACCTACTCGACTCAAAGCCGGGATGACATGACATTGCGGGTCAAAGTCGACGCACTCGACCCAAAAGGCCAAAACTGACTGACGGGTCGTATTAGACCAAATATGTAGTGCCACAGAAAAAGCACTACAAAACGTTTGACGACTCAAAAAAGCGAAGGCATGATGGCCCCGCTCCCGCCGATCAGAGCCCTGCAAAGCGCCCCTGACCGCTAGCGAGAAGCCATTCACGCACGTATACGAACAAAATGGTTGTGTGCCTGGTGGAGCAAAAATTTTTCAACCCAGACCTATGCGACGAGGTTTATCACCATGGCACTGACACGCGAACAGCAAATTGCAGCCCTCGAGAAAGACTGGGCCGAAAACCCACGCTGGAAAGGCGTGACTCGCGATTACTCCGCTGCTGACGTGGTCCGCCTGCGCGGCTCGGTTCAACCCGAGCACACCTTTGCAAAAATGGGCGCCGAAAAGCTGTGGAAACTGGTGACTCAGGGCGCACACCCGTCCTTCCGTCCTGAAAAAGATTTCGTCAACTGCATGGGCGCCCTGACCGGGGGCCAGGCAGTACAACAGGTTAAAGCCGGTATCCAGGCTATCTACCTGTCGGGCTGGCAAGTGGCGGCAGACAACAACTCTGCCGAATCCATGTACCCCGACCAGTCGCTGTACCCGGTGGACTCCGTTCCAACCGTGGTCAAGCGCATCAATAACTCGTTCCGTCGCGCCGACCAGATTCAGTGGAAATCCGGCAAGAACCCGGGCGACCAAGGTTATATCGACTACTTCGCCCCCATCGTGGCAGACGCTGAAGCCGGTTTCGGCGGCGTACTCAATGCCTACGAGCTGATGAAAAACATGATCGAAGCGGGCGCTGCAGGCGTTCACTTCGAAGACCAACTGGCGTCGGTTAAAAAATGCGGGCACATGGGCGGCAAGGTATTGGTTCCCACCCAGGAAGCCGTACAGAAGCTGACTGCGGCCCGACTGGCTGCCGACGTTGCAGGCGTACCGACCATCATTCTGGCCCGTACCGATGCTAACGCTGCCGACTTGCTGACTTCCGACTGCGATCCGTACGACAAGCCATTTGTCTCCGGCGAACGCACGAAGGAAGGCTTCTACAAAGTGCGCGCTGGCCTGGATCAAGCGATTGCCCGTGGCCTGGCCTACGCGCCGTATGCCGACCTGATCTGGTGTGAAACCGCCAAGCCTGACCTGGACGAAGCGCGCCGCTTTGCTGAAGCGATCAAAAAGGAATACCCGGACCAGATTCTGTCCTACAACTGCTCGCCTTCCTTCAACTGGAAGAAAAACCTGGACGACGCGACCATCGCCAAATTCCAGCGCGAACTGTCGGCAATGGGCTACAAGCATCAGTTCATCACCCTGGCTGGCATTCACAACATGTGGCACAGCATGTTCAACCTGGCGCACGACTACGCCCGTAACGACATGACCGCCTACGTGAAGCTGCAAGAGCAGGAGTTTGCTGACGCCGCCAAGGGTTACACTTTCGTTGCGCACCAGCAGGAAGTGGGCACCGGTTACTTCGATGACATGACCACCGTGATTCAGGGTGGCTCGTCCTCGGTCACCGCCCTGACCGGCTCGACCGAAGAAGAACAGTTCCACTGATTGCCCGGCAACCAGTGAAACGACGGCCATTGCCTCGCCTGTAAAGAACAAACGCAATGCCTTGAACATAACGCCCCGACTGGTTCGGGGCGTTTTTTTATCTGAATTTCGTCAAGATCCGTCCGCACGTCGACGAAAACCTGATCCAGGTCCATAAATCGAAAACAGAATCAGGTTAGAAAACCAAGTTCGAAACTTGCAATGGCTACATATATAAGCCAACTTGCGCAGGCAGGCTAAGCTGTAAAACAACAGATTCAGATTTAAACGATATTCATTATCATTTGGGCGTCGCATTGTTCATTGCAGCGCAAACAAAACATCATCGCTGAAATAAGCTGTAATGCCCGTGCCACGTGGCCTACGTAGACTTTGGAGGAAGCTATACCACTAAAGGACTGAATTTATTCATCTTAGAAAATTTACTTGCTGGGTGTTTAGCCATAAAATCTCGCCCATCAATTGCGCTGCGACATATCGTCACTGCTTTATTACCTTTTTGAGCTCAGAGACATTGGCTCTCTGTTAAGGATTACCAGCATGCCCGAAGCGACAGGACTCATAGCCCACAACTGGGGCTTTGCCATTTTCCTTCTCGGCGTTGTCGGCCTTTGTGCCTTCATGCTTGGCGTCTCCAGCCTCCTCGGGTCAAAAGCCTGGGGCCGCAGCAAAAACGAACCGTTCGAGTCCGGCATGCTACCCACCGGTGGCGCCCGCTTGCGGCTCTCAGCCAAATTCTATCTGGTCGCGATGCTGTTCGTGATCTTCGATATCGAAGCCCTCTTTCTCTTTGCCTGGTCTGTGTCTGTTCGCGAAAGCGGCTGGACCGGATTCGTCGAAGCTCTCGTTTTCATAGCAATTCTGTTGGCAGGCCTTGTCTACCTATTTCGGGTGGGTGCTCTTGATTGGGCACCGGAAGCTCGTCGTAAGCGGCAGGCCAAGCTGAAACAATGAGGCTTTGGCGATGCAATACGAACTCACCAGGATCGACCCGGATGCTCCTAACGAGCAGTACCCGATCGGCAAACGGGAAACCGTTTCCGATCCGTTAGAAGATCAAGTCCACAAAAACATTTTCATGGGCAAGCTTGAAGACGTGCTGAACGGCACGGTCAACTGGGGGCGTAAAAACTCCCTGTGGCCGTACAACTTCGGCTTGTCGTGCTGCTACGTGGAAATGACCACCGCCTTCACGGCGCCCCACGACATCGCGCGCTTTGGCGCCGAAGTTATCCGGGCCTCGCCGCGTCAGGCGGATTTCATGGTTATTGCCGGTACCTGCTTCATCAAGATGGCGCCGATCATTCAGCGCCTCTACGAGCAAATGCTTGAACCTAAATGGGTCATTTCCATGGGTTCGTGCGCCAACTCCGGTGGCATGTACGACATCTACTCCGTGGTTCAAGGGGTGGACAAGTTTTTGCCCGTGGACGTTTACGTACCCGGCTGCCCACCCCGCCCGGAGGCTTTCCTGCAAGGCTTGATGCTCTTGCAAGAGTCGATTGGCCAGGAGCGTCGCCCACTTTCCTGGGTCGTTGGCGAGCAAGGCGTGTACCGCGCCGAGATGCCATCGCAAAAGGAACAGCGCCGCGAACAGCGTATTCAGGTGACCAACCTGCGCAGCCCCGACGAAGTCTGATCCAGCCCCGCTTCTTTTTATAGAACGAGACACTGGCTTCATTCTTTACGTTGAACGAAAGCGATAAAAAACCATGACTACAGGCTCCGCTCTGTACATCCCGCCTTACAAGGCTGACGACCACGATGTGGTTGTCGAACTGAATAACCGTTTTGGTCCTGATGCATTCACTGCCCAGGCCACGCGCACCGGCATGCCGGTGCTTTGGGTTGCCCGCGCCAAACTGGTCGAAGTCCTGACCTTCCTGCGCAACCTGCCAAAACCCTACGTCATGCTCTATGACCTGCACGGTGTCGACGAACGTCTGCGCACCAAGCGTCAGGGCCTGCCGTCGGGTGCCGATTTCACCGTCTTCTATCACCTGATGTCGCTTGAGCGTAACAGCGACGTCATGATCAAGGTGGCCCTGTCCGAAGGCGATTTGAGCCTGCCGACCGTGACCGGGATCTGGCCGAACGCCAACTGGTACGAGCGGGAAGTCTGGGACATGTTCGGCATCGACTTCGCCGGGCACCCTCACCTGTCGCGCATCATGATGCCGCCGACCTGGGAAGGTCACCCGCTGCGCAAGGACTTTCCTGCGCGCGCCACGGAGTTCGACCCGTACAGCCTGAGCTTGGCCAAAGTCCAGCTCGAAGAAGAAGCCGCACGCTTCAAGCCTGAAGACTGGGGCATGAAGCGTTCCGGCGAGAACGAGGACTACATGTTCCTCAACCTGGGCCCGAACCACCCTTCGGCTCACGGTGCCTTCCGCATCATCCTGCAACTGGACGGCGAAGAAATCGTCGACTGCGTGCCTGACATCGGCTACCACCACCGTGGCGCCGAAAAAATGGCTGAGCGCCAGTCATGGCACAGTTTCATTCCGTACACCGACCGTATCGATTACCTCGGCGGCGTGATGAACAACCTGCCGTATGTGCTCTCGGTAGAAAAACTGGCAGGCATCAAAGTGCCGGACCGGGTCGACACCATCCGCATCATGATGGCCGAATTCTTCCGCATCACCAGCCACTTGCTGTTCCTGGGGACGTACATCCAGGACGTGGGCGCCATGACCCCGGTGTTCTTCACCTTCACCGACCGTCAGCGCGCCTACAAAGTGATCGAGGCGATCACCGGTTTCCGCCTGCACCCGGCCTGGTACCGCATCGGCGGCGTCGCCCACGACCTGCCAAATGGCTGGGATCGCCTGGTCAAGGAATTCATCGACTGGATGCCCAAACGTCTGGACGAATACCAAAAAGCCGCGCTGGACAACAGCATCTTGCGTGGCCGTACCATCGGCGTTGCCCAGTACAACACCAAAGAAGCCCTGGAATGGGGTGTCACCGGTGCTGGTCTGCGGTCTACCGGGTGCGACTTCGACCTGCGCAAGGCGCGTCCGTATTCCGGCTACGAGAACTTCGAGTTTGAAGTGCCGCTGGCGGCCAATGGCGATGCCTATGACCGTTGCATCGTGCGTGTCGAAGAAATGCGCCAGAGCCTGAAAATCATCGAGCAGTGCATGCGCAACATGCCGGCCGGCCCGTACAAGGCGGACCACCCGCTGACCACGCCGCCGCCCAAAGAGCGCACCTTGCAGCACATCGAGACCTTGATTACGCACTTCCTGCAAGTTTCGTGGGGCCCGGTAATGCCGGCCAACGAATCCTTCCAGATGATCGAAGCGACCAAGGGCATCAACAGTTATTACCTGACGAGCGACGGCGGCACCATGAGCTACCGCACCCGGATTCGCACCCCAAGCTTTGCCCATTTGCAGCAGATCCCTTCGGTGATCAAAGGCGAAATGGTCGCGGACTTGATTGCTTACCTGGGTAGTATCGATTTCGTTATGGCCGACGTGGACCGCTAAGCATGAACAGCACGCTTATCCAGACAGACCGTTTCGCCCTTAGCGAAACCGAGCGCTCGGCCATCGAGCACGAGATGCATCACTACGAAGATCCGCGCGCAGCGTCGATCGAAGCCCTGAAGATCGTTCAAAAAGAACGTGGCTGGGTGCCGGACGGCGCGATCTACGCCATCGGCGAGCTGCTGGGCATTCCCGCCAGCGACGTTGAAGGCGTGGCGACGTTCTACAGCCAGATCTTCCGCCAGCCGGTCGGCCGTCACATCATTCGCGTGTGTGACAGCATGGTCTGCTACATCGGTGGTCACGAGTCCGTGGTCAGCGAGATCCAGACCAAGCTGGGCATCGGCCTGGGCCAGACCACCGCAGACGGGCGCTTCACGCTGCTGCCGGTGTGCTGCCTGGGCAACTGCGACAAAGCGCCGGCGTTGATGATCGACGACGACACATTCGGTGATGTCCAGCCATCGGGCGTTGCCACGTTGTTGGAGGGCTACCCATGACCCTGACTTCTTTCGGGCCTGCCAACCGCATTGCGCGCACGGCAGAAACCCATCCGTTGACCTGGCGTCTGCGTGACGACGGCGAGCCGGTGTGGCTTGACGAATATCAGGCCAAAAACGGCTACGCGGCGGCCCGCAAGGCATTCGCCGACATGGCTCAGGACGATATCGTCCAGACCGTGAAAGACGCCGGCCTCAAAGGTCGTGGCGGTGCAGGTTTCCCCACGGGTGTGAAGTGGGGGCTGATGCCCAAAGACGAATCCATGAACATCCGTTACCTGTTGTGTAACGCCGATGAAATGGAACCCAACACCTGGAAAGACCGCATGCTGATGGAGCAACTGCCCCATCTGCTGATCGAAGGCATGCTGATCAGTGCTCGCGCCCTGAAAACCTACCGCGGCTACATCTTCCTGCGTGGCGAATACACCACCGCGGCCGTGCACCTGCGCCGTGCCGTCGAAGAAGCCAAGGCAGCGGGCCTGCTGGGCAAGAACATCCTGGGTTCGGGGTTTGATTTCGAACTCTTCGTACACACCGGTGCCGGGCGTTATATCTGCGGTGAAGAAACCGCACTGATCAACTCCCTTGAAGGCCGTCGCGCCAACCCGCGTTCCAAACCGCCGTTCCCGGCGGCCGTGGGCGTTTGGGGCAAGCCGACCTGCGTGAACAACGTAGAGACCCTGTGCAACGTACCGGCCATCATCGGCAATGGCGTTGACTGGTACAAATCCCTGGCCCGCGAAGGCAGCGAAGACCACGGCACCAAGCTGATGGGCTTCTCCGGCAAGGTCAAGAATCCCGGGCTGTGGGAACTGCCGTTTGGCGTCACCGCTCGCGAGCTGTTCGAAGACTACGCAGGCGGCATGCGCGACGGCTTCACGCTCAAGTGCTGGCAGCCAGGCGGTGCCGGTACGGGTTTCCTGTTGCCCGAGCACCTCGACGCACAAATGTACGCCGGGGGTATTGCCAAAGTCGGTACCCGTATGGGTACGGGTCTGGCCATGGCCGTGGACGACAGCGTCAACATGGTTTCACTGCTGCGCAACATGGAACAGTTCTTCGCGCGCGAGTCGTGCGGGTTCTGCACCCCGTGCCGTGATGGCCTGCCATGGAGCGTCAAGCTGCTGATGGCCATTGAGAAAGGCGAAGGCCAGCCGGGCGACATCGAGACCCTGCTGGGTCTGGTGGGTTTCCTCGGCCCGGGCAAGACGTTCTGTGCTCACGCACCGGGCGCCGTGGAGCCACTGGGCAGCGCAATCAAGTACTTCCGTCCAGAGTTCGAAGCCGGCATTGCGCAAGCAAAACCCGGTGTTCCACCTCTGGCACGCCCGATTGTTATCGGCGCGTAACGTTCTGAATGGGGGCGGTCCGTGCCGCCCTCTGATCGTTCGATAACGCCGTAAGGCTGGGTTGCTTCGAACGAATAACAAGATTCCATTAGCCACGCCCGCTGACACCGGGCCAACGAAGACCTTTGAACCATGGCCACTATCCACGTAGACGGCAAAGAGCTCGAAGTCGATGGGGCAGACAACCTGTTACAGGCCTGTCTGTCGCTGGGACTCGATATTCCGTATTTCTGCTGGCACCCTGCCCTGGGCAGTGTTGGCGCCTGCCGCCAGTGTGCAGTCAAGCAATACACCGACGAGAACGACACCCGTGGTCGTATCGTGATGTCCTGCATGACCCCGGCCACTGACGGAAGCTGGATTTCCATCGACGACGAAGAAGCGAAAGTGTTTCGCGCCAGCGTTGTCGAATGGCTGATGACCAACCACCCGCACGACTGCCCTGTGTGCGAAGAAGGCGGTCACTGCCACCTGCAAGACATGACCGTGATGACCGGTCACAACGAACGCCGCTACCGCTTTACCAAACGTACCCACCAGAACCAGGAACTCGGCCCGTTCATCGCTCATGAGATGAACCGCTGCATCGCCTGTTACCGCTGCGTGCGCTTCTATAAAGACTATGCGGGCGGTACGGACCTCGGCGTTTTCGGCGCCCACGACAACGTGTACTTCGGTCGCGTTGAAGACGGCGTTCTCGAAAGCGAGTTCTCGGGCAACCTCACCGAAGTCTGCCCGACCGGTGTGTTCACCGACAAAACCCACTCCGAGCGCTACAACCGCAAGTGGGACATGCAATTTGCGCCCAGCATCTGCCACGGTTGCTCCAGCGGCTGCAACATCAGCCCGGGCGAACGTTATGGCGAGCTGCGCCGGATCGAAAACCGCTTCAACGGTTCGGTCAACCAGTACTTCCTGTGTGACCGTGGCCGCTTCGGTTACGGCTACGTCAACCGTAGCGACCGCCCACGTCAGCCGCTGCTGGCCGACGGCAACAAGCTGAGCGTCGACGCGGCCCTGGACAAGGCCGCCGAACTGCTGCGCGGTCGCAACATTGTGGGTATCGGTTCGCCTCGTGCCAGCCTCGAAAGCAACTACGCGTTGCGCGAGCTGGTAGGCGCCGAGCACTTCTACTCGGGTATCGAAGCCGGTGAGCTGGAGCGTATCCGCCTGGTGCTGCAAGTCCTCAAGGACAGCCCACTGCCGGTGCCAAACCTGCGCGACATCGAAGCCCATGACGCGATTTTCGTCCTGGGCGAAGACTTGACTCAGACCGCCGCTCGTATGGCGCTGTCATTGCGTCAGTCCGTCAAGGGCAAAGCTGAAGCGATGGCCGATACCATGCGCGTTCAGCCATGGCTTGACGCCGCGGTTAAAAACATCGGTCAGCACGCGCTGAATCCGCTGTTTATCGCCAGCCTGGCTGAAACCAAGCTGGACGACGTCGCTGAAGAATGCGTTCACGCTGCACCGGACGATCTGGCCCGCATCGGCTTCGCCGTGGCTCACGCCCTCGATGCCAGCGCGCCTGCTGTCGACGGTCTGGATGCCGAAGCCCAGCAATTGGCCCAGCGCATCGCAGACGCCTTGCTCGCTGCCAAACGCCCCCTGATCATTGCGGGTACGTCACTGGGCTCCAAAGCCCTGATCGAAGCGGCGGGCAACATTGCCAAAGCCTTGCACCTGCGCGAAAAAGCCGGCTCCATCAGCTTGGTCGTGCCGGAAGCCAACAGCTTGGGTCTGGCCATGCTCGGCGGCGAATCGGTAGACGCCGCACTGCAAGCCGTGATTGACGGCCAGGCAGACGCCATCGTGGTGCTGGAGAACGACCTGTTCACCCGCGTGGACGCCGTGAAGGTGAACGCTGCGCTGGACGCTGCCAAGGTCGTGATTGTTGCCGACCATCAGAAAACCGCCACCACCGACCGTGCCGATCTGGTATTGCCGGCCGCCAGTTTCGCTGAAGCCGACGGTACGCTGGTCAGCCAGGAAGGCCGCGCCCAGCGCTTCTTCCAGGTGTTCGACCCTCGTTATCTGGATTCCGCCAACCTAATCCATGAAGGCTGGCGCTGGTTGCACGCCCTGCGAAGCACCCTGCTGAACAAGCCGGTGGACTGGACGCTGCTGGATCACGTGACTCAGGCCACTGCCGCCTGCACGCCAGATCTGGCCGGCATCGTAGACGCTGCGCCTTCGGCCGAATTCCGCATCAAAGGCCTGAAACTGGCACGCGAACCGCTGCGTTACAGCGGCCGCACCGCCATGCGCGCCAACATCAGCGTTCACGAGCCGCGTACTCCGCAAGACCCGGACACCGCGTTCGCCTTCTCCATGGAAGGTTACTCGGGCTCCGTTGAGCCGCGTCAGCAAGTGCCTTTTGCCTGGTCACCGGGTTGGAACTCGCCACAAGCGTGGAACAAGTTCCAGGACGAAGTCGGCGGCCACATCCGTGCGGGTGATCCGGGCATTCGCCTGATCGAAAGCAAAGGTGATTCGCTGAACTGGTGCGCCAACATTCCAGGCCCGTTCAACCCGGCCCGTGGCACCTGGCACGTCGTGCCGTTCTATCACCTGCTGGGCAGCGAGGAGAACTCCTCGAAAGCCGCGCCGGTACAAGAACGCATCCCGGCCGCCTACATCGCGCTGGCCAAGTCCGAAGCCGATCGCCTGGGCGTCAATGACGGTGCGCTGCTCAGCCTGAACGTAGCCGGTGTGACCCTGCGCCTGCCGCTGCGTATCAATGAAGAGCTGGGGGCTGGCCTGGTGGCATTGCCTGCCGGTCTGGCTGGCATCCCGCCTGCGATCTTTGGTCTTACCGTTGACGGTTTGCAGGAGGCAGCCCAATGACCTGGTTCACGCCTGAAGTGATCGACGTGATTCTCTCGGTGGTCAAAGCCGTGGTAATCCTGCTCGCCGTGGTGGTGTGCGGTGCGCTGTTGAGCTGGGTCGAGCGCCGTTTGCTCGCCCTGTGGCAAGACCGTTACGGTCCGAACCGCGTCGGCCCGTTCGGCGCGTTTCAGATCGCCGCCGACATGATCAAGATGTTCTTCAAGGAAGACTGGACGCCGCCGTTTGCCGACAAGGTGATTTTCACCCTGGCACCGGTAGTGGCCATGAGCGCCTTGCTGATCGCCTTCGCGATTATCCCGATCACCCCGACCTGGGGTGTGGCAGACCTGAACATCGGCATCCTGTTCTTCTTCGCCATGGCCGGTCTGTCGGTGTACGCCGTGTTGTTCGCCGGCTGGTCGAGCAACAACAAGTTCGCCCTGCTCGGCAGCCTGCGCGCTTCGGCCCAGACCGTGTCGTACGAAGTGTTCATGGGCCTGTCGCTGATGGGCATCGTGGTTCAGGTCGGCTCGTTCAACATGCGCGACATTGTTGAATACCAAGCGCAAAACCTGTGGTTCATCATTCCGCAGATCTTCGGTTTCCTGACCTTCTTCATTGCTGGCGTCGCCGTGACTCACCGTCACCCGTTCGACCAGCCGGAAGCGGAGCAGGAACTGGCCGATGGTTACCACATTGAATATGCCGGCATGAAATGGGGCATGTTCTTCGTGGGTGAATACATCGGGATCGTGTTGATCTCGGCGTTGCTGGTGACTTTGTTCTTCGGTGGCTGGCACGGGCCGTTCGGCATCCTGCCGCAGATTCCGTTTATCTGGTTCGCCCTGAAGACTGCGTTTTTCATCATGATCTTCATCCTGCTGCGCGCCTCTATTCCGCGCCCTCGGTATGACCAAGTGATGGACTTCAGCTGGAAGTTCTGCCTGCCGCTGACCCTGATCAATTTGCTGGTAACCGCCGCAGTCGTGTTGTTGAACACGCCCGCCGGCGCGGTTCAGTGAGGATAGAGACCCATGTTCAAGTACTTGTTTGACATCGTGCATGGCACCTACACCCAGCTTCGCAGCCTGGTGATGGTGTTTGGCCATGCCTTCCGCAAGCGTGACACGCTGCAATACCCGGAAGAACCGGTCTACCTGCCACCGCGTTACCGTGGCCGGATTGTCCTGACCCGCGACCCGGACGGCGAAGAGCGTTGTGTTGCCTGTAACCTGTGCGCCGTGGCGTGCCCGGTGGGCTGCATCTCGCTGCAAAAAGCCGAAACCGAAGATGGCCGCTGGTATCCGGAGTTTTTCCGCATCAACTTCTCACGCTGCATTTTCTGCGGCCTGTGTGAGGAAGCCTGCCCGACCACCGCCATCCAGCTCACGCCGGATTTCGAGATGGCCGAGTTCAAACGTCAGGATCTGGTGTACGAGAAAGAAGATCTGCTGATCTCCGGTCCCGGCAAGAACCCTGATTACAACTTCTATCGTGTTGCGGGTATGGCCGTTGAAGGCAAGCCGAAAGGCGCTGCTCAGAACGAAGCCGAGCCGATCAACGTGAAGAGCTTGCTGCCTTAAGGAAGAACGATGGAATTCGCTTTCTATTTCGCATCGGGTGTCGCTGTCGTGTCCACGCTGCGCGTGATCACCAACACCAACCCTGTGCACGCCCTGCTCTACCTGATTATTTCGCTGATTGCCGTGGCGATGACCTTCTTCAGCCTCGGCGCGCCGTTTGCGGGCGTACTCGAAGTGATCGCCTACGCTGGCGCCATCATGGTGCTGTTCGTGTTTGTGGTGATGATGCTCAACCAGGGCCCGGCCTCGGTGACGCAGGAGCGCCACTGGCTCAAACCCGGCATTTGGATCGGACCGAGCATTCTGTCCGCCATCCTGTTGGCCGAATTGCTGTACGTGCTGTTTGCACAGCAGAGCGGCGCAGCCATCGGTCAAACCACCATTGATGCAAAAGCCGTCGGCATAAGCCTGTTCGGCCCGTATCTGCTGGTGGTCGAACTCGCCTCGATGCTGTTGCTTGCAGCAGCGGTGACGGCGTTCCACTTGGGCCGCAACGAGGCGAAGGAGCAATAAGATGCCTGGAATACCTTTGGAACATGGCCTTGCAGTAGCAGGTGTCCTGTTCTGCCTCGGTCTGGTTGGACTGATGGTTCGCCGTAACATTCTCTTCGTATTGATGAGTCTGGAAATCATGATGAACGCGGCTGCCCTGGCGTTCATCGTTGCCGGTGCACGCTGGGCGCAACCGGATGGACAAGTGATGTTCATTCTGGTGATCACCCTGGCAGCCGCCGAGGCCAGTATTGGCCTGGCGATCCTGCTGCAGCTGTATCGCCGCTTCCACACGCTTGATATCGATGCTGCCAGTGAGATGCGCGGATGAACCTTCTCTTTCTGACTTTCGTATTCCCCCTGATCGGCTTTTTGCTGCTGTCGTTCTCCCGTGGACGCTTCAGCGAAAACCTCTCGGCCCTGATCGGCGTTGGCTCCATCGGCCTGTCGGCGCTGGTGGCCGCGTACGTGATCTGGCAATTCAACGTTGCGCCGCCTGAAGGCGGTCACTACACGCAAGTGCTGTGGCAATGGATGGCAGTGGGTGAGTTCAAACCGAACTTCGCCCTTTACCTGGACGGCCTGTCAGTCACCATGCTCGGCGTGGTGGTCGGCGTCGGCTTCCTGATCCACGTGTTTGCCTCTTGGTACATGCGCGGTGAAGACGGCTACTCGCGTTTCTTCGCCTACACCAACCTGTTTATCGCCAGCATGCTGTTCCTGATCCTGGCCGATAACCTGTTGTTCGTGTACTTCGGCTGGGAAGGCGTGGGCCTGTGCTCCTACCTGTTGATCGGTTTCTACTACAGCAACCGCAACAACGGTAACGCCGCACTCAAAGCCTTCATCGTGACCCGCATCGGCGACGTGTTCATGGCCATCGGCCTGTTCATTTTGTTCCAGCAGTTGGGCACGTTGAACATTCAGGAGCTGTTGGTTCAGGCACCGCTGAAGTTCCAGGCCGGTGATTTCTGGATCGTGCTGGCGACCCTGATGCTGCTGGGCGGCGCGGTCGGTAAATCGGCGCAATTGCCTCTGCAAACCTGGTTGGCTGACGCCATGGCTGGCCCGACGCCCGTGTCGGCACTGATCCACGCCGCCACCATGGTGACCGCCGGTGTTTACCTGATCGCTCGTACCCACGGCCTGTTCACCCTGGCGCCTGAAGTCCTGCATCTGGTGGGCATCGTGGGCGGCGTGACACTGGTACTGGCCGGCTTTGCGGCACTGGTGCAAACCGACATCAAACGTATCCTGGCCTACTCCACCATGAGCCAGATCGGCTACATGTTCCTGGCCTTGGGCGTCGGCGCATGGGATGGTGCGATTTTCCACCTGATGACCCACGCCTTCTTCAAGGCACTGCTGTTCCTTGCTTCCGGTGCGGTGATTGTCGCCTGCCACCACGAGCAGAACATCTTCAAGATGGGCGGCCTGTGGAAAAAACTGCCACTGGCTTACATCAGCTTCATCGTCGGCGGCGCGGCCTTGTCGGCCTTGCCTCTGCTGACCGCAGGCTTCTACTCCAAGGACGAAATTCTTTGGGAAGCCTTCGCCAGCGGTAACAACGAGTTGCTGTACGCCGGTCTGGTGGGTGCGTTCATGACCTCGCTGTACACCTTCCGCCTGATCTTCATCACCTTCCACGGTGAAGCCAAGACTGAAGCCCACGCGGGCCATGGTGTTTCGTACTGGTTGCCACTGAGTGTGCTGATCGTCCTGTCGACTTTTATCGGCGCAATGATCACGCCTCCACTGGCGGGCGTACTGCCACAAAGCGTTGGCCATGCCGGCGGCGAAGCCAAGCACAGCCTTGAAATCGCCTCGGGCGCCATCGCATTGGCCGGTATCCTGCTGGCCGCCCTGCTTTACCTGGGCAAACGTCGTTTCGTGACGGCTGTAGCCAACAGCGGCATCGGTCGTTTCCTGTCGGCCTGGTGGTTCGCCGCGTGGGGCTTCGACTGGCTGTACGACAAACTGTTCGTCAAACCGTACCTGTTGATCTGCCGCCTGCTGCGCAAGGACCCTCTGGACCAGACCATCGGCCTGGTACCGAAGATGGCCAAGGCCGGGCACAACGCCCTGAGCCGCAGCGAAACCGGTCAACTGCGTTGGTACGCTGCTTCCATGGCTGCCGGTGCTGTACTGGTCATGGGCGCCATCGTACTGGTAGCGGTCTGATATGAACCTTCGACATTGCGAAAGGAATTGAGCCCGTCATGATTCTGCCTTGGCTAATCCTGATCCCCTTTATCGGCGGCCTGCTGTGCTGGCTGGGTGAACGCTTCGGCGCCACCCTGCCACGCTGGATTGCGTTGCTGACCATGTCCCTCGAACTTGCGCTCGGCCTTTGGCTGTGGGCGCACGGGGATTACCACCTTGCCCCCAACCCGGGTGCCGACCCGGTCTGGGCGCTTGAATTCAAGCACGTCTGGATCGAACGTTTCGGCATCAGCGTGCATCTGGCACTGGACGGCCTGTCCCTGCTGATGATCTTGCTCACCGGCTTGCTGGGTGTGCTGTCGGTCTTGTGTTCCTGGAAAGAAATCCAGCGTCACGTGGGCTTCTTCCACTTGAACCTGATGTGGATCCTGGGCGGTGTGGTCGGCGTATTCCTCGCCATCGACCTGTTCATGTTCTTCTTCTTCTGGGAAATGATGCTGGTGCCGATGTACTTCCTCATCGCGCTCTGGGGTCACAGTTCATCGGACGGCAAGAAAACCCGTATCTACGCAGCGACCAAGTTCTTCATCTTCACCCAGGCTTCCGGCCTGATCATGCTGGTGGCGATCCTGGGTCTGGTGCTGGTCAACTTCAATGAAACCGGCGTGCTGACCTTCAGCTATGCCGAGTTGCTGAAAACCAAGATGTCGCTCACCACCGAGTACATCCTGATGCTCGGCTTCTTCATTGCGTTTGCCGTGAAATTGCCGGTCGTGCCGTTCCACTCCTGGTTGCCGGATGCTCACGCACAAGCGCCTACCGCGGGCTCGGTCGACCTGGCCGGTATCTTGCTGAAAACCGCTGCGTACGGCCTGCTGCGTTTTGCCCTGCCGCTCTTCCCGAATGCTTCGGCCGAATTCGCGCCGATTGCCATGACACTGGGCCTGGTCGGGATTTTCTACGGCGCATTCCTCGCCTTCGCACAAACCGATATCAAGCGTCTGATCGCTTTTTCCAGTGTTTCCCACATGGGCTTCGTACTGATCGGGATTTACTCCGGCAGTCTGCTGGCTCTGCAGGGCGCGGTGATTCAGATGCTGGCGCACGGTGTATCGGCGGCGGCGCTGTTTATCCTCAGCGGTCAGTTGTACGAGCGCCTGCACACCCGTGACATGCGTGAAATGGGTGGTTTGTGGTCGAAGATCGCCTACCTGCCAGCCATTAGCCTGTTCTTTGCCGCGGCGTCGCTGGGCTTGCCGGGCACCGGTAACTTCGTTGGCGAGTTCCTGATCCTGATGGGCTCGTTCGCCAGCTTCCCTTGGGTCACGGCGATTGCAACGACCGGCCTGGTGTTTGGTTCGGTCTACTCGTTGATCATGATTCACCGCGCCTACTTCGGCCCTTCCAAGTCCGACGCCGTACTGGCCGGCATGGATGCACGTGAACTGATCATGGTGCTCGGTCTGGCGGTTCTGCTGATTTTCATCGGCGTGTATCCGCAACCGTTCCTCGACACCTCTGCTGCGACCATGAATGGCGTGCAGCAATGGCTCGGCACCGCCTTCACTCAACTCGCTTCGGCCCGGTAAGAGCGCTATGGAATTCACGATCCAACACTTTATCGCGCTTGCTCCACTGTTGATTACCAGCATCACCCTCGTTGTGGTGATGCTGGCAATCGCGTGGCGCCGCAACCACTCACAGACCTTCCTGCTTTCGGTGGCGGGTCTTAACCTGGCATTGCTGTCGATCTTCCCGGCGTTGAAAGTCGCTCCACTGGCGGTCACTCCGCTGTTGATGCTGGACAACTTTGCCTACCTGTACATCGGGCTGATTCTGGTCGCGACCCTGGCCTGCGTAACCCTTGCGCACGCTTATCTGGGTGAAGGCGGCACCGGTTACCCGGGCAACCGCGAAGAACTTTACCTGTTGATGCTGCTGGCAGCGTCGGGCGGTCTGGTACTGGTCAGCGCGCAACACCTGGCTGGCCTGTTCATCGGTCTGGAACTGCTTTCAGTGCCTGTTTACGGGCTTGTGGCTTATGCCTTTTTCAACAAGCGCTCACTGGAAGCCGGCATCAAATACATGGTGCTGTCGGCGGCCGGTTCTGCGTTCCTGTTGTTCGGCATGGCCTTGTTGTATGCCGAAGCGGGTAGCCTGAGCTTCAGCGGTATTGGTCACGCACTGGCCGCCACTGGTGCTCCGAGCGCCATTGCCCAGCTGGGTTTGGGCATGATGCTGGTCGGTCTGGCGTTCAAGCTGTCGCTGGTTCCTTTCCATCTTTGGACACCAGACGTGTACGAAGGGGCGCCAGCTCCTGTGGCTGCATTCCTGGCCACCGCCTCCAAGGTCGCTGTCTTCGCTGTGATGGTGCGGTTGTTCCAGATCTCCCCGGCGGCCACCACCGGTGTGATGAGCGATGTACTGACCGTGATCGCGATCGCCTCGATCCTGTTTGGTAACTTGCTGGCCCTGACGCAAACCAACCTCAAGCGTCTGTTGGGTTACTCGTCCATCGCCCACTTCGGCTACCTGCTGATCGCTCTGGTAGCGAGCAAAGGCATGGCCATGGAAGCCATCGGCGTTTACCTGATCACCTACGTGCTCACCAGCCTGGGTGCATTCGGTGTGATCACGTTGATGTCCTCGCCTTACAAAGGGCGTGACGCGGATGCCCTGTATGAATACCGCGGCCTGTTCTGGCGCCGTCCGTACATGACTGCCGTACTGACCGTGATGATGTTGTCGCTGGCCGGTATTCCGCTGACCGCAGGCTTCATCGGCAAGTTCTACATCATTGCTACCGGCGTTCAGGCGCAGCAATGGTGGTTGGTCGCTTCCCTGATCCTGGGCAGCGCCATCGGCGTGTTCTACTACCTGCGTGTGATGGTCACCCTGTACCTGGTTGAGCCAAAACTGCATCGCCACGATGCCCCGTTGAACTGGGAGCAGAAGGCAGGCGGCGTCATGCTGCTGGCGGTGTCGATACTGGTGTTCGTGCTGGGCGTTTACCCTCAGCCGATGCTGGAACTGGTGCAACGCGCAACACTGGGCTTGCTGGGCTAAACACCCTTCGCTCGCCCCACTACCCCGTGAAAGCCTGGCTTTCACGGGGTATTTTTTTGTCTGCGCGTTATCACACCCTACGCCGCGCAGGACCCTTAAAAATACACATCGACCCACCGACGACTGACAGTAAAAATGGCCATTTATTTAAGCCTTCTACCCTTTCGCTGATAACGCCTCTCACACGGTTTAACTGTGACTTCACGTCCAACTTAAACACATGAATCAAACATCCTTTACCTATTTAAAACGTTGCATGTAAACACACCCTCTTACGTTTACAGCTTATAAAACATACCCAACAGAATCCTGATCAACGACGCATTGACAGTCATTGTCGCCCCTCATAAATTCATCAGCCTTTCACTTTCACGTTCAACCACTTACCTGAATTCACCTTTGCACTTCACGCTTACACATACAGGAATACTTTATGCATCCCGCCATTGAACACAGCGGTCATTATTCGACGAGCGACGGTCATCAATTATATTGGGAGCGTCATGGAACCCCCCAAGGCGAGCCCATCTTCTTTCTCCATGGTGGGCCAGGCGGTTACTGCAACAACAAGCAACTGCTGTTCTTCGACCTTAATCATTTTGACGTTATTTTATTTGATCAGCGAGGCTGCGGACGCTCCACTCCCCAAGGCGAGTTAACAAACAACAACACCGATGCAGTGGTTCAAGACATAGACGATCTGCGGCACTATTTCGGTTTTGAGCGCATCAGCCTGCTCGGAGTGTCGTGGGGCAGTTGGCTGGCGTTGAAATACCAGCACCGTTTTAAGCATCGGGTAAGACGCGGCGTTGCCGCCTCCGTATTTGTACCTGTCGATGAGGTTTTCGATACCTATGACCGGATACTTCAGCAGACCCTTGAACGTTTGCCCGAGGCAGGACTGACCCTTCAGCGAACCTACAACACGTTATGCACCGGCACCCCGCAAGCCCGTCAGGCGGCGGCATTGAGCTGGAGCAAAGCGCATCTGGGAGAGTCCATGACGGATGAGCAACTGAACGCCTTTGTGGATCACTCAGCCATTGCCTCCATCCGCCTGGAACTGCATTACCACCTCAATCACTACTTTTTCATCCCTGCCGACATGCTCCTCAGGGTTGGCCCGAGGATGACCCTGATTCAGGGCATCGACGATACGTGCGGTATGGCCAGCCTTGACTGGCTTCGGAAACGGTCTCGCGCCTCAGTCGTACAGGTGAGGGCTGGCCACAATGCGCTTGAGCCAACCTTACTCAGTAAAATTCGCCACACACTGAATCCTTGAGGCTCGTGTAAGAAAATACCGACTAATGAAGTTGAATTCATCCTCATTTTTTAAAATCAATGAAAACCACTACACACGCCAGAAGATTTTCTACGCGGCGCAAACACCCTATTTAAAGTTCAACTCCAAACATCTTACACGCGCCACCTTGCACTCCAACTCAACTGCCTATTCCCTATCGGTCTGAAGCAGCACGCTAAACTGTGTGCTGCGTGACAGCACAGCGACGATATATTGAACAGTACCGAACAACTATAAACATGTAGCCAAACATTGCGCTCAACTGAAATATTGAAAATAACGTTCATTGACATGAAATAACAGACACTACTAAATTCAACGTGTGCTTTGACAGTCAAAGCCAATTCAAACCCTCCATCCAATAAGAAAAGGTTTTCGATATGGGCTACTACATGGCAATGAACACCCAAGCGCTGCCTGATACAGAAACGCTTGACTCACAAACCGAGCAACAATATCTGGAACAACTTGAACTGACCGACGCTGAGAAAGAAGAACTCACCGCAGACTGATACTTCAAAGAGGGGACGTTTGTGACGTCCCCTCCTTAAATCGGAATGTTTTATGACTCACTCGATTATTGCGCACGAACGTGAGCTTTCATTAGCCGAGGCCTATGCCCGAGTGCTTCAAGAACTGGCCTGCCTCGGGCTTGTCGGCTCGGCTCACACGCTCGGGGAACGCGTCGTGAATACCCGCGTCACGCTGACTGACGCACACTCGACGCCCAAGGGGGCCGGTTCCGGAAAAGGCTATGCTGACAACGCCTTGGTAGGAGCCTACTTCGAGGCGCTGGAACACTACCTGAGCGAACACCATGAAATGCACGCGGGGATTGAGATGCGCCCTGCGAACCGTTACGCGCGCGACGGATTCTTTCACGACGACAGTCTTCTGGATTGCGTCATTCAACACACTGAAGCTCACATCGCCAGCCGCCAATATCACAGCCCCCTCGACACTTCGACCTTCTACTACCCGGTCGCCTTCAGCTTGCCCGCGTACAACGCCAGGCCGTTGGCCGGGGACACCTTCGACTACGCCGGTATTCGGCGTTACTTCAGCAACAGCGGCATCGCCATTGGCGCCACCTACAACGAAGCAGCACTGCACGCCATTAATGAATGCCTGGAGCGCGATGCGCTTTCACTTTTCCTGCTCAGACATTTTTATTATCAACAAGACCGGCCTCTACGCCGGGTGCAGCGCCCGCAACCTCCCCATTCACTGGCCACACTCTGGCAGGACGTTGAATTAGAGTTGGATGCAGACGTGGTTCTGCTCGACATCAGCAGTGAGTTTTGCGTTCACACCTACCTCGCCTTCAGCCTTGGCGATAACCGGCCTATTGGCCTTTTCGGCTGTGGAACTTCATTAAGCGCCCCCCATGCTGCCGAACGCGCCCTGACCGAACTGGTGCAATTGCGTTTGAGCGCAACCCGTGCCGACACTGCCCGACACCTGGAACTGCAATGGCGTCACTTGGCATCGTTCCCCCGGCTCCAGCGTTGTCTGCGTCTGGATATAGACGACCTGATGAGCAAGTCCCGCCAGCAATGTGTGACGCTGCCAGCGGACTGCGAACACCGCACGCTGGACGAACAGATTCGCGTCATTGCCCATAACGTGCGCAGCCACAACCGCGAACTGGGGATCAGCATCCTCTATCAAACCGACAGCGGTACTACGTTGGCCAATGTGGTGATTCCGGGGCTTGAACGTTTTTATATCGTAAGCACCGGTAACGTTGTCATCCCGCAAGCCCGCGGACAGGCGCTCAATGAGTGTTACGGGTGACCTTATGAATCATGGCCTGAGCGTCCACCACGAGCAGCAGGTCATGCAGCAGATCCGTGAGATCTGCTGCATGAAGACCCACCAACACGCGTCGTGGACAGAACCCGTCGGTCCCGGGCTTAACAACCTGTTCATGCTTACTATCAAGGACACCCTTTGGGTGGGCCGTAAAACACTTATAACCGCCTTCGAAGGCAGACAGCACCTGTCTAGCCTGATCCTGCCGTCCATGTTGCTGGGACGTTTTACCCGTGTTGTTTATGAGAACGATGGCATCACCGTGCAGTTCATTACGGCGTGCGAGCAAGAAAAAACTCAGCTCTTTCTCCTGGCATCCAACCTGACGGACAGCGCGCTCTACTTCCCCTACCCTGTCCTCGATAACCGCGCACAGGAACACGTCATGCGCGAGGAGCACTGGCGCTTCAGCGAAGCACTGGCCCATACACTGGACAGGGATGAACAGCACTTTCGAGAGCATTGCATCGCCCTGCTGCAATCGCGACTCACGCCCGGTGCTCAACTCCTCGACCCGGCGTGTTCCACCGGTGCGTTCATGGCGTCCATTGCCCGCGCCCTGCCCCATACCCGTTGCACGGGGGCCGATTGCTCATCAAGCATGATCGACCAGGCTCGCGCCCGCCATCGATTACCCAATCTGGAATTTCACCATCGTGCGGCCCAAGCAACGCTGGAGCCGGCGGCAGAATGCGATGTTATGTTTCTGCGCTTTCTCAACGCCGAGGTGATGAGTCGCGATCAAGCCCAACACCTGCTGGTGCTGCTTTTGAAGCAATTGAAGCAGGGGGCGATGGCAATCGTGTTCGGCCATACCCCGGTGCTACCCAATATGGGGTATTGGGCGGGCGTATTGGGCTTGAACCTCATGTCCTCCCTGGCCGCGCGGCCGGGCCAACTGGAGTTGTTTGAATGCTATGTGCTGCAATCACCGACTGATTAAACCTTCAGCCCCAAGTGCTGGTTGCGAGCGATTCTTGCCTTGTATAGGCTTGCGCGCCGCCCGACCACTCCTGGACCTGTCATACATGCGTTCTCTCTGTTATCCGCTACTGCCTTTGGCCCTTGCCTGTGCATCGCCCTCCTTCGCAGGGCCACTTGAGCTGGGGGAAGTTCAGGTTCGCAGTGAAGAAAGCAGCGAGTTGGACTTGGCCCGAGCCCGGATGAACGAAGTGCCCGGCGCTAGCAATGTGATTGACCTGAACACGGTTGAAACCGGACGAACAGGCAGCAATACCGACGTGCTCGCGTACCAGCCCGGCGTCTATGCGCAGTCAGCGGGCAATGACGGTGCCAAGGTTTCGGTGCGCGGTTCTGGCCTCAATCGGGTACCCGGCGCGCACGGTTCAGGTTTGTACGTGATGTTCGACGGGTTGCCGCTGACCGGTCCCGGTGGCACACCCTATGAGTTGTTTGAACCGTTATGGCTCAGCCGCGCCGAAGTCCTGCGCGGCGCCAATGGTTTTGACGCAGGAGCACTGGCACTGGGCGGCTCGATCAACTACGTCACCCATACCGGCTACGACGCCGCCCCGCTGCAAGTGCGGTATGAGGCAGGGAGTTACGGCTATCAAAAGCGCCAGATCAGTTCGGGGCAAGTACTGGGCGATCTGGATTACTACATTTCCCTGAATGACTCCGATACCAACGGTTATCAAGACCATACCCGTGGCAGCAGCAAAGGTATGGCGGCGAACATCGGTTATCGTTTCAGCCCGCAATTGGAGACGCGCTTTTATTTGCGTTATCGCGAAACTGATAACCAACTGGCAGGCCGGGTCACTAAAGATCAGATCAAGCATCATCCCCGCTCGGCCAACCCGGTCTATGTCGCCGGAGATTACAGCCGTCCTCAACCCGGCAGTACGTGGTTCGCCAACAAGACGACGATGTACCTGGACGACAATTCGCAACTTGAAGCTGCGATGGTGTATCACGACTACCCGATGGACCTGCGTGAAGGCCCTAACCGGCTGAAAGTCGCCTACACCGATGTCAGCGGCACCTTGAACTACAAGCGTCGTGACACGCTGTTCGGACAGCAAAGCAACACCACCGTGGGCTTGCGCAGTACCAAGCACCTGCCCAATAGCGGGGCTTCGGAGTATGTGCGAATTCCGGCGGGCAACACCGCAGCGTACCCTCCGGGTACAAAGATGCGTGACTTCA
This sequence comes from Pseudomonas lundensis, assembly GCF_015377145.2. Taxonomy (NCBI): domain Bacteria; kingdom Pseudomonadati; phylum Pseudomonadota; class Gammaproteobacteria; order Pseudomonadales; family Pseudomonadaceae; genus Pseudomonas; species Pseudomonas lundensis. The sequence continues at coordinate 1,744,817 of NZ_CP062158.2, read as the reverse complement.
GCTACCAAGGCTCGGACACCGTGCTGCACGCCAGCAACGATCTGGAACTGATACCCGATGTATGGCTCACCACAGGCATGGCCCTGATCTATACCCGCCGTGAAAGCGAGGTGAGCTACCCCGAGAGCGGCGGCAAGGTCAGCCAGCATGATTGGGACTACGCGCCACGTATCGGCCTGCGTTATGAATTCAGTCCCCAATTACAGGTGTATGGCAATGTGAGTCGCTCCGTTGAGCCGCCTCACCCATGGTCAATGATCTGGGGCTCGCCCATCACCTTCCCCGTCGGGAATGGCCCTGCCACAGGCCGTCAAAGCACACCTGTTGCCTTACGCAATCAGACAGCCACGACTCTTGAGTTGGGGACACGCGGCGACTCATGGCTCGGCCAATGGGATCTCGCCTGGTACTACTCGGCCATTCGCCATGAATTACTCAGCGTCGAAACTCAGGCTGCAACCGCCACTCAAGCACCGATTGTGGGCGAATCCAACGCCAGCCCCACTGTTCATCAAGGGATTGAAGCCGGGCTCAACAGTCTGTTGTGGGAGAAAGACGGGGTTGGCAACGTCTCTTTGCGACAGGCCTACACATTCAGTGACTTCCACTACCGAAACGACGATCGTTTTGGCAGTAACGCGCTGCCCGGCATTCCCCGCCATTACTACCAGGCCGAGCTTCGCTACAACCATCCGCGCGGGTTCTACGCGGGTGTCAACACGCAGGTGGCTTCACCCATGGCCGTGGATTACGCCAACTCGTATTACACCTCTTCGTACAGGCTGTGGGGCGCCACATTCGGGTATGCCTCACCCAAGAAAGACTGGCAAACCTGGCTCGACCTACGCAACCTGACCCGCCAGCGCTACACCGCAACGGTCACGCCCGGTTATGACGATATGGGCAAGGACGCTGCGCGCTCGACCCCCGGCGAAGGCATGGGCGCCTACGTCGGGGTGTCTTACAACTTCCGCTAGTCGCGTGGCTGAATGTCAGCGGGCAGTCGCACTTTGCGACGCGTTCCGCTGAACAGTCCCCAGCTGGAGAGAAAAAGGGCTGCGATCAACGGCCCGATCACAAAGCCATTGAGACCAAAAATGGCCATGCCGCCCAAGGTGGAGATCAGGATCAGGAAGTCCGGCATTTTGGTGTCTTTGCCCACCAGAATCGGGCGCAGTACGTTATCCACCATGCCGATCACCAACACCCCATACAGCGCCAGAACCACGCCCTCCCACACCTGGCCCGTCACCAGAAAGTAGATGGCCACCGGGGCCCAGACAATACCGGCGCCGACGGCGGGCAGCAGCGACAGAAACATCATCAGCACCGCCCAGAACAACGAGCTGTGGATGCCCAGAAACCAAAACATCAGCCCGCCCAGAGCACCCTGTGTGATAGCGACTGCCAGGTTGCCCTTGACCGACGCCCGCACCACGCGACGCAGTTTGAGCTGCAGCAAACGCTTCTGCTGCTCAGCCAGCGGCACCGCATTACGAATGCTGCGCACCATCTGCTGGCCATCACGGATAAAGAAATACAGCAGGTACAACATGATGAAAAAGCTCACCACCAACTCGAAGGTACTCTGGCCAAAACTGAAGACCTGCGTGGCAAAGAACTGGCTGCCTTCCAACGCGCCTTTGGACACTTTTTCACTCAAACCGGCGATATTGCCCAGACCAAAGCGGTCCAGCCAATTCTGAACATTCATCGGCAAGATGTCTTTGAACTGCATGACGTAGCTTGCGACGTTGATCTTGCCGCTTTGCACGTCGTTGTAGAGCATCGCCACTTCCTGCACCAGCAGGGCGGTGGTGACGATGACCGGCAAAATGGCGATCACGGTACATATGCCCAAGGTGGCGAAGGTCGCCAGGTTGCGTTGCCCCTTGAGCTTGAGCAGTAATTTACGTTGCAAGGGGGCGAAGAGAATCCCCAGTGCGACTGCCCAGAAAATGGCGCCGTAGAACGGCAACAGAATCCAGATGAAAGCAATTGTGACCAAGGCCAACAATAACAGCAGGGTTTTGCGTTGCAGGCTTGTTTCGTTCATAGGCCGTCCATGTCAGTAAGGCGCACATTCGTCGGTTAGCGCCAGCTTAGTCCGCAAAGCGTCTGCCAAGTGCCATCGTTGCTGCATAAAGCATAGATCCAGATCAACATTCCACTGTTTAAGCTCGATTAACATCGCGCCCTTTGCGAATGGCTCGACTATGTCCCTTGCATCGCCCGAACTCCTCGCCCCTGCCGGCACTCTGAAGAACATGCGTTACGCCTTCGCTTATGGCGCCGATGCCGTGTACGCAGGCCAACCGCGCTACAGCTTGCGGGTGCGCAATAACGAATTCGACCACGACAACCTGGCCATCGGCATTAAAGAAGCGCAAGCCCAAGGCAAACGCTTTTACGTCGTGGTCAATATCGCGCCACACAATGCCAAGCTGCGCACCTTTCTCAAGGATCTGGAGCCGGTGATCGCGATGGCCCCGGATGCGTTGATCATGTCTGATCCGGGCCTGATCATGCTGGTGCGCACGCACTTTCCACACATGCCGATCCACCTGTCGGTGCAGGCCAATACGGTGAACTGGGCGAGCGTCGAATTCTGGCGCCAGCAGGGGCTGAGCCGAATCATCCTGTCCCGCGAATTGTCCCTGGAAGAAATCGAAGAGATTCGTCAGCAAGTGCCTGACATGGAGCTGGAGATTTTCGTGCATGGCGCGCTGTGCATGGCCTATTCGGGGCGTTGCCTGTTGTCCGGCTACATGAACAAGCGAGATGCCAATCAGGGCAGTTGCACCAACGCTTGCCGCTGGAAGTATGAAGCTGCGCCCGCCACCGAGAATGAATTGGGCAATATCGTCAACGTGGTTGACCCGTCTGTGGAGCCGACCCTGGGCATAGGCCAGCCGACCGACGAGGTGTTTATGTTGCATGAAGCCAATCGTCCTGAAGAGCCCATGGCGGCGTTTGAAGACGAGCATGGCACATACATCATGAACTCCAAGGACCTGCGCGCCGTTCAGCACGTGTCCCGACTGACGCACATGGGCGTGCATTCGCTGAAAATCGAAGGCCGCACCAAGTCGCACTTTTACTGCGCCCGGGCCACGCAGGTATACCGCAAGGCCATTGATGACGCCGTGGCAGGCCGTGATTTTGACCGAAGCCTGATGACTGACCTGGAGTCTCTGGCGCAACGCGGGTACACCGAAGGCTTCCTGCGCCGCCATGTGCATGACGAGTACCAGAACTACCTGCATGGCAGTTCACTGTCCCAGCGTCAGCAGTTCGTGGGCGAGCTGACAGGGGAACGGCGCAACGGCATGGCCGAGGTCAAGGTTAAAAACCGGTTTGCCGTGGGCGATCATCTGGAACTGATGACCCCGCGCGGCAACTACCACTTTGACCTTTATCAATTACGCAGCAGTGCCAACTTGCCAATCGAGGTTGCGCCCGGTGATGGCCATACGGTGTACCTGCCGATTCCCGATCAAGTGGACCTGAGCTATGCATTGCTGATGCGGGACCTGACCATCAGCGAGACGATCAAACACACAGCGCTGTAACAGCCAGCGTCATTGCTGCGGGTGAAGCGATCAATCCCTGAACACTTCATCCAGCAGGTTATGCATCGCGATAAAAGCGCGTTTCGCAGTTTTGGCGTCGTACATCATCTTGCCCGGGACGTTGGCGTGAGGGTCTGTGAACGAGTGCACAGCGCCACCATAGCTGAGCAACTGCCAGTCAACGCCCGCTGCATTCATCTCGTTTTCAAACGCCGGAAGTTGCTCGCGCGGTACCAAGGGGTCGGACGCCCCGTGCAGCACCAGAACGGCGCCCTTGATGCTGTTGGCATCAACAGGATTGGGGGTATCCAGAGTACCGTGGAAGGATACCGCTGCTTTCAACGGCGCTCCGCCACGGGCCAGCTCCAGCGAGCAACAGCCGCCGAAACAAAAGCCGAAGGTTGCGAGTTTGGCGCTGTCGACCTTGGCAAACGAGGTCGTACGCAAGTTATCGTAGGCGGCCCACATGCGTTTACGCAGCAAGGCACGGTCGTTTTTCAGCGGCATCATCGCCGCACCCGCCTCGTCAGCGTTCGAAGGACGGACACCCTGACCATACAAGTCGGCAATCAGTACAACGTAGCCCTGTTCGGCCACGGACTTGGCAATCTCTTCAGCCCCGGTACTGATACCCATCCAGTTGGGCGCCATCAGCAACCCCGGCAACGGATCCGCACGGCTCGAATCATAGGCAAGACGGCCCTCGTAAGGCTGGCCATCAATTTGGTAGATCACCGATTGGAGCGTTATTGATTCCATTGAAAACCTCTGAATTTGAAACAAAAAAAACCCGCCGAAGCGGGTTTTTATAGACGTCTTACACGGACAACTCAACTAACAACTTATTGAGTCTACGGACATAGGCCGCCGGATCTTTCAGGCTGTCGCCTGCCGCGAGTGCCGCCTGGTCGAACAAGATGTGCGACAGATCGCCGAAACGCTCTTCACTCTGTTCCGCATCCAGTTTTTCGATCAACGGGTGAGCCGGGTTGAATTCGAAAATGGGCTTGGAATCCGGCACTTTCTGACCGCTGGCTTCAAGGATCTGACGCATTTGCAAACCAAGATCCTGCTCGCCAATGGCCAAAATGGCCGGGGAGTCCGTCAAACGGTGCGATACACGCACTTCACTGACGCTGTCGCCCAAGGCCGTCTTGATGCGCTCTACCAAACCTTCTTTGGCCTTGGCCACTTCTTCTGCGGCTTTCTTGTCCTCTTCGGAGTCCAGATTGCCCAGATCGAGGTCGCCACGGGCTACGTCAACAAAGGTTTTGCCGTCGAATTCGCTGAGGTAGCTCATCAGCCACTCATCAATACGGTCGGTCAACAGCAGCACTTCGATGCCTTTCTTGCGGAAGACTTCCAGGTGCGGGCTGTTTTTGACCTGAGCGTAGGTTTCACCGGTCAGGTAGTAGATCTTGTCCTGGCCTTCTTTGGCACGCTCAAGGTATTGCGCCAGGGAAACCGTCTGCTCGCCGCCTTCTTCGTGGGTAGACGCGAAGCGCAGCAGACCGGCGATTTTTTCTTTGTTGGCGAAATCTTCAGCCGGGCCTTCTTTCATCACCTGACCGAAGTTTTTCCAGAAGCCCTGGTATTTCTCGGGCTCGTTCTTCGCCAGTTTTTCCAGCATGTCCAGGACACGCTTGGTCAGCGCCGACTTCATGGAGTCGATGATCGGGTCTTTTTGCAGGATTTCACGCGACACGTTCAACGAGAGGTCGTTGGAATCGACCACGCCTTTGATGAAGCGCAGGTAAAGCGGCAGGAAGGACTCAGCCTGATCCATGACGAATACGCGCTGTACGTACAGCTTCAGGCCTTTAGGCGCTTCACGCTGGTACAGGTCAAACGGAGCGCGGGCAGGCACATAGAGCAACGAGCTGTATTCCAGCTTGCCTTCGACCTTGTTGTGGCTCCAGGCCAGCGGGTTTTCGAAGTCATGGGCGATGTGCTTGTAGAACTCCTGATATTCCTCGTCCTTGACTTCAGTGCGAGGACGGGTCCACAAGGCGCTGGCGCGGTTAACGGTTTCCCATTCCAGCGCAGGCGTTTCTTCGCCTTCTGCAGCGGCCTGTTCTTTTGGCAGCTCGATCGGCAAGGCGATGTGGTCAGAGTACTTTTTAATGATGTTGCGCAGGCGCCAGCCATCGGCGAACTCTTCTTCGCCGGACTTCAGGTGCAGAACGATCTTGGTGCCGCGCTCAGGTTTTTCGATCGTGGCAACTTCAAACTCGCCCTCGCCTTTGGACGCCCAGTGCACGCCTTCGCTGGCAGGTGTACCGGCACGACGACTGAACACGTCGACTTTGTCAGCGACGATAAAGGCGGAGTAGAAACCCACGCCGAATTGACCGATCAAGTGCGAATCTTTCTTTTGATCGCCCGAGAGGTTTTTCATGAAATCGGCTGTGCCGGACTTGGCAATCGTACCCAAGTGGGTGATGACGTCGTCACGGTTCATGCCGATACCGTTGTCTTCGAGGGTGACGGTCTTGGCGTCCTTGTCGAAGCTCACACGGATTTTAAGTTCATCGCCGCCTTCCAGAAGTTCTGGCTTGGACAGCGCTTCAAAACGTAATTTGTCGACAGCGTCGGAGGCGTTCGAGATCAATTCGCGAAGGAAGATTTCCTTGTTGGAATACAGCGAATGGATCATGAGGTGCAACAGTTGCTTGACCTCGGTCTGGAAGCCCAGGGTTTCCTTTTGAGTTTCCACGCTCATTGTTATAAAACTCCAATTTGATGGCATGAGCCACGCCCTAGAGGGTTGGCGGCGGGATGTCATGAACGTTGGGGCTGGCATCGAAATTTCAAGGCCTGTGTTTTGAATCAAAACGGACCCATTGCTTTTCTCCGGTTGCTGCACCGTGTCGAGCCTCTCTATACAGGGCATTACGACGATATTACCGGGCCATTACTAATGTGCTTGGCTTGTCCGCCGGTGACTGCGTAGAATTCGCGCGCGGCGTGCATTTATATATCTGCACACCCAAGGAACTTAAGCTATCGGCCTGTGCTCAAACGGCCGGTAGATATACTCAATAAGGAGAAACACCCCATGCGTAAGACTTTCGCTGTTGCCTTGATGTTGGCTGCTTCCCTCGGTCTCGCTGCTTGCGACAAAAAATCCGAAGACAAAGCACAAGATGCTGCTCAACACTCCGAGCAAGCTCAAGAAAAAATGAATGAAGCACAAGACAAAGTAAACGAAGCAGCAAAAGAGAACGCTGAAGCGGCTAAAGCTCAAGCTGAATCGAACAAAGCTGCTGCTGAAGAAGCCGCTCCGGCTGCTCCAGTTGCACCGGCTGCTCCAGAAGCCGCTCCTGCTACCAAGTAATTCCTTTACTTGGCTGCAAAAGAAAGCCCGCTTGATGCGGGCTTTACTTTGTCTGCAATTTGACCGATCAGAGCAACAGCGTCTTGAACGTCGGGCTCAACATTAACAACAGCGTGCAAAGCATTCCGACCACCCAGGCCACGGAGCGTTGCCACGCCAGATCTGCCCAATAGCACAGCAAAAACACACACCGCGCACAGACAAAAACGATGGCCAAAGTGTCAATCACAAAGCCCTGAGTCTGGGTGGTGTGTGCCATCAATACAGCGGCGGCAAACAGCATGAAGGCTTCAAAACTGTTTTGATGCCCCGCCAGAGCCCGAGCCCCCAAACCGGTCAAACGTGCCTGTTGTTCACGGGGCAATTGGTTGTCATAACCGCCCTGCTCTTTCATGGCTTTTGCTACGGGTATGCGTGCAATAAAAATCAGCAACGCGCTGATAAACACACACCAGAACGGAATACTCATGGGGTTGCGTCCTTGTTTGGCTCAGGCAATAGCGCCTCAGTCGGGGTGTAGACCATGACACTCAACACGTCGGAATGAAACTCGCGTCGGTATAAAACCACGACGACACCCGCACTCATGAGCATGAATAACCACGGGCTGACGAACCACGCCAGCATGGTCATGCCGAAGTAATACGAACGCAGGCCAAAGTTGAACTGGTTGGCCGCCATCGAAATCACTTTGGCGGCGCGCAAGGCAAACGCCTTGCGCTCTTGTTCCGCCACATCGCGCTCGCCAATCATGGGCGCCGAGCCAATGAGGATGGCGGCAAAGTTGTATTGGCGCATGCACCAGCTAAAGGTGAAAAAGGCATAGACGAACACCAGTGCCAGGCACAACAACTTGATTTCAGACATGCCCTGCGACGCTTGTTGCACCATCGGGATGTCGGCCAACAGGGACACTGCCCGCTCCGATGCACCCAGCACGGTCAGAATACCCGCCAGGATGATCAACGTGCTGGAAGCAAAAAACGATGCATTGCGCTCCAGATTGCCAATCACGCTGGCGTCGGCAATGCGGTTGTCGCGCAGCAGCATGCGGCGCATCCAGTCCTTTCGATACAAGTGCAGCACACTGGCCAGACAAGCCGTGTCGTGCGCTTTCCAGGTGGCATAGCGGGTGTAGCCACCCCAGCACACGACAAACCAGAGAGCGGCTAAAAGATGAGTCCAATTTGACTGAATGAACGACATGGGGTTTCCCGAAGCGCACGTGAAGGTGAGAGTTATGCACGTTCGTTCGACGCTTTGGCCAGCAAAAAGGCACGCCCATAAAAAATGCCCTGTATCAAATTGATACAGGGCATTTTGATCGGTTCATCGCCCGCTTTTGGCGGACTGAACAATCACGCCAAGGCTTCGTGACGCTTGCCCAGCATGCGGTCGCAAATCACCGCCCCGAGCAGAACGACCAGCGAAGGCACCAGCCACGCCAGACCTTGCTCACTGAACGGCATGTTGACCAGTTGGGTCGGAATCCAGCCCGCCATGCCAGCGCCTTTGAGTGCGTCAATGGAACCGAAGATGAACGACACCAGCATGACCGGGCCTACAATCCTGGCTTGAGCATGCCACAGGCCTTTGCAGAAACTCAGCGCCACCAGCACGATGCACGGCGGGTAGATCGCTGTCAGCAACGGGATGGAGAACGCGATCAACTGCGTCAGGCCCAAGTTGGACACGCCCAGCGAGAACAAGGCCAGTATGACCACCAGAGCCTTATAGGACAGTGGCAGAACAGTACTGAAGTACTCGGCACAGGCACAGGTCAGACCCACTGCTGTCACCAGGCAAGCCAGTGCAATCAACACGGCAAGGAAGCCACTGCCCAGCGAGCCGAAGGTGTGCTGAACGTACGCGTGCAGCACCGCCGCGCCGTTGGTGGCGCCGGCGGCAACTTCATGACTGCCCGAGCCGAGACGGAACAGGCTGACATACACCAGTGCCAAACCGACGCCTGCAATCAGGCCCGCAATGATGGCATAGCGGGTAATCAGCTTGGGCGATTCCACGCCACGGGAGCGGATGGCGTTAACGATCACGATGCCGAATACCAGGGCGCCCAGCGTGTCCATGGTCAGGTAACCATTGATGAACCCTTGGGAGAACGGCGCTGCAACGTATTCCGGGGTGGCCACGCCAATGTCGCCCGCCGGCAATGCAAATGCAGCGATACCGAGGATCGCCAGCGCGATGATTTTCAGCGGCGCCAGAAAACGCCCCACGGTGTCCAGCAGACGGCCTGGGTACAGTGAAACGAAAAACACGATAAGGAAGTACACCGAGCTGTACAGGAACAGCGCGAGCGGGCTTTCCCCGGTCAGGGGCGCAAGACCGACTTCAAACGATACAGTGGCCGTACGCGGGGTCGCGAACAGCGGACCTACCGCCAGGTACGCAACAGCAGCCAACAAGCCACCGGCGATTTTACCGATCGGACTGCTCAGCGCATCCATGCCACCGCCGACTTTCGCCAGCGCCACAACGGTGATGACTGGCAGGCCTACAGCGGTGATCAGAAAGCCCAACGCGGCAATCCAGACATTCGGTCCGGCTTGCAGGCCAACGATCGGCGGGAAAATGATATTGCCAGCCCCAACGAACAGGGCAAACGTCATAAACCCAAGTGCCAGGATGTCCTGGCCTTTCAATACTTTCATTACGGAAATACCACACTACTGAATCGGAATTTAGAGGGGGAATTTCCCGTGCGGATGTGGGAAATGCTGTCGAACTGTATAAGTCCAACCCGTCTAGCGCGTGGCTTCCTTGTGGGATGCGAACGCAGAATTGGCCGTCAGATTACCCATTTTTTTCCTGCAACGCACTGTTGCAGGGCGTTCTGTCCGATGAACGCATGCAGTTGTCGCTTTGATGACATCGAAATTCGCCTTGGTGTGCTTTTCCTACATGGCAGCACATAACAACCTACGCACCCATTCACTAAACGGCTGGGAGTCCGGCAACAGGTTGTACGGGATTTGTCGCTGATGGCGATCAGCACGACGCTGCTTCGAGGGAACTTCGCCCCGTCAAAGACGCTATTGAACGCCTCAATCGAACGCAATGCCTGGGAGGTAGCATTCCTGTGCAGCCGAACCTGAAGCGACCAGCCCCCACGAAGGCTACAGCCTGACGTCTGTTTAACGGCGGCTTTTCAAAGTCCCGGGGCCTGAACGCACAAAGGCCACCCGAAGGTGGCCTTTGTCTGGTGTAGCACTCAATCAAGCACGTGGCTTATTTGATAGCCCAGCCAGTCAGCTCGGACAGAGCCTTGCCAATGTCTGCCAGCGAACGCACGGTTTTAACACCTGCGTCTTCCAGAGCAGCAAACTTCTCGTCTGCAGTGCCCTTGCCGCCGGAGATGATTGCGCCCGCATGGCCCATGCGCTTGCCTGCAGGGGCAGTCACACCGGCAATGTAGGAAACAACCGGCTTGGTCACGTTTGCCTTGATGTAGGCAGCCGCTTCTTCTTCAGCCGAACCGCCGATCTCACCGATCATCACGATCGCTTCGGTCTTCGGGTCTTCCTGGAACAGCTTCAGGATGTCGATGAAGTTGGAGCCAGGAATCGGGTCACCACCGATGCCCACGCAGGTCGACTGACCGAAACCGGCGTCAGTGGTCTGCTTGACGGCTTCGTAAGTCAGGGTGCCGGAACGCGACACGATGCCTACTTTGCCTGGCAAGTGGATGTGACCTGGCATGATGCCGATTTTGCATTCGCCCGGCGTGATCACGCCTGGGCAGTTAGGGCCGATCAGGGTCACGCCCAGCTCGTCGCACTTAACTTTAGCGTCCAGCATGTCCAGGGTAGGAATGCCTTCAGTGATGCACACGATCAGCTTGATGCCACCGAACGCCGCTTCAAGGATGGAGTCCTTGCAGAACGGAGCCGGTACGTAGATAACGCTGGCTGTTGCGCCAGTCGCCGCTACTGCTTCTTTTACCGTGTTGAAAACAGGCAGGTCCAGGTGAGTGGTGCCGCCTTTGCCCGGCGTCACACCGCCGACCATTTTGGTGCCGTACTCAATGGCTTGCTGGGTGTGGAAGCTGCCCTGCGAACCGGTGATGCCTTGGCAGATAACTTTGGTGTCTTTATTGATCAGGACGCTCATTACTTGCCCTCCGCAGCTTTGACAACTTGTTGAGCAGCGTCGGTCAAGCTGGTAGCAGCGATGATGTTCAAGCCGCTTTCTGCCAGTACTTTAGCGCCCAGTTCAGCGTTGTTGCCTTCAAGGCGCACAACCACCGGGATTTTAACGCCGACTTCTTTCACTGCACCGATGATGCCTTCGGCAATCATGTCGCAACGAACGATGCCGCCGAAGATGTTGACCAGTACTGCGGCAACATTGCTGTCGGACAGAATGATCTTGAACGCTTCAGTCACGCGTTCTTTGGTAGCACCGCCGCCAACGTCGAGGAAGTTGGCAGGCTTGCCGCCATGCAGGTTGACGATGTCCATGGTGCCCATGGCCAGGCCAGCGCCGTTAACCATGCAGCCAATGTTGCCTTCCAGCGCTACGTAGTTCAGTTCGAACTGGGCAGCGTGCGCTTCGCGCGGATCGTCCTGAGACGGATCGTGGAAAGTTTTCAGCTTCGGCTGACGGTACATGGCGTTAGCGTCGATGTTGATTTTCGCATCGAGGCAGTGCAGATCGCCGTCAGTCTTGATAACCAGCGGGTTCACTTCCAGCAGGGCCAGATCGTGGTCCTGGAACAGTTTGGCCAGACCTACGAAGATCTTGGCGAACTGGGAAACCTGCTTGCCTTCCAGACCCAGCTGGAAAGCCAGCTCACGACCCTGGAATGGCTGAGCGCCAACCAGTGGATCAATCGTGGCTTTAAGAATTTTTTCAGGAGTGTCGTGCGCGATTTTCTCGATGTCCACGCCACCTTCGGTGGAAGCCATGAACACGATACGGCGGCTCGAACGGTCAACGACAGCGCCCAGGTACAGCTCTTTAGCGATATCAGTGCACGATTCAACCAGGATCTTGGTGACCGGCTGACCATTGGCGTCAGTCTGGTAGGTCACCAGACGCTTGCCCAACCACTGTTGTGCGAATGCTTTAGCGTCTTCTTTGCTGCGAACCAGCTTTACACCGCCCGCTTTACCGCGACCACCTGCGTGAACCTGGGCTTTTACAACCCATTCGGTCCCGCCGATTTTGTCGCATGCTTCTGCGGCCGCTTCCGGGGTGTCTACTGCATAACCCTTGGATACTGGCAGGCCGTATTCAGCGAACAGCTGCTTACCCTGATACTCGTGAAGATTCATGCTTTTTACCGTCTTCGTTAGGTACTGCGCATTCGGCGCTGCACTTTTATTAGTGCCGCACCACCTGTGACTGCTGCTTGCACTGTTTCAACAAACCCGACACCCGCGTGGGCGGAGTCGGGCCTGATTGAAACGGGACAAGACTGCGTCCGGCGGAAGTTCCGCGGTGAGGCTTGCGAGCAAGGCTCACGACGGGCAAACCGCCGTGGTTTCTTATTGTCTGGTCTTAACGTTTCTTACGGTTGGCAATGTGGATGGCGCCGCCATTCACTGCCAGCGCTGCTTCGTGCAACGCTTCGGACAGGGTTGGATGGGAGAAAACCATCATGCCCAGATCCTCGGCACTGGTGCCGAATTCCATACCAATAGCGCCCTGCTGTACCAGCTCTGCTGCGCTCGGGCCAATCACGTGGACGCCCAGTACGCGGTCAGTTTTGGCATCAGCAATGACTTTTACAAAGCCACCGGTGTCGTTTGCTGCCATGGCACGGCCACTGGCGGCGAACGGGAAGGTGCCGACGTTAACTTCAACGCCTTCAGCTTTCAAGGCCTGTTCGGTTTTACCGACCCACGCGATCTCCGGGTGAGTGTAAATAACCGATGGAATCAGGTCGTAGTTCATCTCGGTCTTGTGACCTTTGATGCGCTCGACAACCATGATGCCTTCTTCGGAAGCCTTGTGAGCCAGCATCATGCCGCGCACTACGTCACCAATGGCGTATACGCCCGGTACGCTGGTGGCGCAATGATCGTCAACAAACACGAAACCGCGCTCGTCGATGGTCACGCCGCTGTCGGCTGCCAGCAGCTCGGTGGTCACCGGACGGCGGCCTACCGCTACGATCAGCTTGTCGAAGGTGATGGTCTGTTCGCCGTTGGCGTCGGTGTAGGTCACAACGACTTCTTCGCCGTTAACCTTGGAACCGGTAACGCGGGCGCCCAGTTTGATGTCCAGACCTTGCTTGGTCAGGGTTTTGTAGGCTTCCTTGGACACAGCAGCGTCAGCCGCCATCAGGAAAGTATCCAGGGCTTCAAGAACCGTCACCTGAGCACCCAGACGCGACCATACCGAACCCAGCTCCAGACCGATCACACCAGCACCGATCACGCCAAGACGCTTGGGTACGGACTGGAATTCCAGGGCGCCGGTCGAATCAACGATGACGTTGTTATCAACTGGAGCTGGCGGAATGTCGATCGGGCGCGAACCCGAAGCCAGAATCACGTTCTCGGCTTCGATGATTTCAACGCTGCCGTCAGGCTTGGTCAGTTCAACTTTCTTGCCGGCCAGCAATTTGCCGTGACCTTGCAGGGACGTCACACCGTTGGCCTTGAACAGGGTTGCAACGCCGGAAGTCAGACCTTTAACGATGTTGGCCTTACGGCCTACCATCGCTGGCACGTCCATCTTCACTTCACCGGTGCTGATACCGTGGATGGCGAATGCATCCTTGGCTTCGTGGTACTTCCAGGAGCTGTCCAGCAGCGCCTTGGATGGAATGCAGCCAACGTTCAGGCAGGTACCGCCCAGCGCCAGTTTGCCTTCCTTGTCGGTGTATTTTTCGATGCAAGCAGTCGAAAGGCCCAGTTGAGCGGCCTTGATGGCTGCAACGTAGCCCCCAGGGCCCGCACCAATCACTACAACGTCAAATTTCTGAGACATGTAAAAGAATCCTCTTTTAGCGACAAGCTTCAAGCCGCGAGCTGCAAGCCAAAGCCAGGTCGCGAACGACCGCAGGCTTCAGACTTGCAGCTCATGGCTGCTTCTATCAGATATCCAGCAGCAGACGCGCTGGATCTTCCAGCAGGTTTTTGATTGCTACCAGGAAACTTACAGCTTCTTTGCCGTCGATCAAGCGGTGATCGTAAGACAGAGCCAGGTACATCATCGGACGGATGACAACCTGACCGTTGACGGCCATAGGACGCTGAAGGATGTTGTGCATGCCCAGGATCGCAGCTTGCGGCGGGTTAACGATCGGGGTCGACATCATCGAACCGAAAGTACCACCGTTGGTGATCGTGAACGTACCGCCGGTCATTTCGTCAATCGACAGTTTGCCGTCACGGGCTTTTTTGCCGTAGGCAGCGATGCCGCCTTCGATTTCCGCCAGGCTCATCAGCTCTGCGTTACGCAGAACAGGCACTACCAGGCCGCGGTCGCTGGACACGGCAACGCCGATGTCTGCGTAGCCGTGGTAAACGATGTCGGAACCGTCGATCGAAGCGTTGACAGCCGGGAAGCGTTTCAGCGCTTCAGTGGCGGCCTTCACGAAGAACGACATGAAGCCCAGACGCACGCCGTTGTGGGACTTCTCGAACAGGTCCTTGTACTTCGAACGCAGTGCCATGATTTCAGTCATGTCCACTTCGTTGAAGGTGGTCAACATCGCCATGTTGGACTGCGCTTCAACCAGACGCTTGGCCACAGTGGCACGAACGCGGGTCATCGGAACGCGTTTTTCAACGCGGTCGCCAGCAGCGAATACCGGTGCAGTTGCAGCAGGCGCAGCCGCTTTGGCAGGTGCAGCAGCAGGCGCGGCTTTTTTGGCCGCTACAGCAGCAACGACGTCTTCCTTGGTCACACGACCACCTTTGCCAGTACCGGCAACGGAAGCGATGTTGATGCCGTTTTCTTCAGCAATTTTGCGCGCAGCCGGTGCAGCGATCGGGTCATCTTCGCCATCAGCAGCAGGTGCAGCGGCCTGAGCGGCAGGAGCAGCAGCGGCCGGTGCAGCTGGAGCCGCCGCGCCGCCTTCAACGATAGAGCCCAGCACTTCGTCAGACAGAACGGTGTCGCCTTCGTTCTTGACGATTGCGCCCAGTACGCCATCAGCGGTGGCCAGTACTTCCAGCACAACTTTGTCGGTCTCGATATCAACAATCAGGTCATCACGCTTTACAGCGTCGCCCGGTTGCTTGTGCCAGGTGGCAACGGTGCCGTCGGCAACCGATTCCGGAAAAGTTGGGGCTTTAATCTCGATAGCCATGTTCGTGGTTCCTTTAATTCGGTTCAGTGCGCGAAGGCGTTAAACAGTAAACGCGTCTTGCAACAGTTTGGCCTGTTGCTCGGCGTGCATCGATGCATAACCACAAGCAGGTGCAGCAGAAGCGTCACGGCCCGCGTACTCAAGTACGAGCGACTTGTCGTGACCGCCAATGATGCGGCGCATGTGATGTTGGCTGCAGTACCAGGCACCCTGGTTCATCGGCTCTTCCTGACACCAAACAATGTGTTTGACGTTTTTGTACGGAGCCAGGACTTCAATCAAGTCGTCCTCAGGGAACGGATACAGCTGCTCAAGACGCACGATGGCGATGTCTTCACGACCTTCGGCACGGCGTTTTTCCAGCAGATCATAGTAGACCTTGCCGCTACACAGGACGATGCGCTCGACGTTCGCCGGATCCTGCGCGTCGATTTCCGGGATAACGGTCTGGAACGAACCTTCCGCCAGATCTTCGAGGGTCGACACGGCCAGTTTGTGGCGCAGCAACGACTTCGGCGTCAGTACCACCAGCGGCTTGCGCAGCGGACGGATGACCTGACGGCGCAGCAGATGGTAGATCTGTGCCGGAGTGGTCGGTACGCACACCTGAATGTTGTGCTCGGCGCACAGCTGCAGGTAACGCTCAAGACGTGCCGAGGAGTGCTCGGGGCCCTGACCTTCATAACCGTGTGGCAGCAACATGGTCAGACCGCACAGGCGACCCCACTTGTGCTCGCCGCTGGTGATGAACTGGTCGATCACAACCTGCGCACCGTTGGCGAAGTCGCCGAACTGGGCTTCCCAGATCACCAGCGCGTTTGGCGTGGTGGTCGAGTAGCCGTATTCAAACGCCAATACCGCTTCTTCCGACAGCAACGAGTCGTACAGGTCAAAGCGAGGCTGACCTTCGTACAGGTGCTGCAACGGAATGTAGGTGCTGGCGTCTTTCTGGTTGTGCAACACGGCGTGACGGTGCGAGAACGTACCGCGGCCGATGTCCTGACCCGTCATGCGGATCGGGTGACCTTCGAACGCCAGGGTCGCGTATGCCATGGTTTCGGCATAACCCCAGTTGATCGGCAGGCCACCGGCTTGCATTTTTTGACGGTCTTCGTAGATCTTCGACACCTGACGCTGCATGACGAAGCCTTCTGGAATTTCCAGCAGCTTGGCCGACAGCTCTTGCAGGGTTTTGAGATCAAAACGCGTGTCGTGACGCGCAGTCCAGGCATGGCCCAGGTACGGACGCCAGTCTACGAACAGCTCTTTGTTAGGCTCTTTGACCAGGCTTTTTACCACATGCAGACCGTTGTCCAGCGCGTTGCGGTATTCGTCGATCTTGGCCTGAACGCGATCTGTGTCAACCACACCTTCCTGAGTCAGACGGTCGGCATACAGTTCACGGGTGGTGCGCTGTTTGGCGATCTGCTGATACATCAGCGGCTGAGTGCCGTTTGGCTCGTCGGCCTCGTTGTGACCGCGACGGCGGTAGCAGAACAGGTCGATCACGACGTCACGCTTGAACTGCATGCGGTAGTCGATAGCCAGCTGGGTCACGAACATGACGGCTTCCGGATCATCACCATTGACATGGAGGATCGGCGCTTGAATCATTTTCGCGACGTCGGTGCAGTACTCGGTGGAACGCGAGTCCAGCGGGTTGCTGATGGTGAAGCCCACCTGGTTGTTAATCACCAGGTGTACGGTACCGCCAGTCTTGAAGCCGCGTGTTTGCGACATCTGGAAGGTTTCCATGACCACGCCCTGACCTGCGAACGCAGCGTCACCGTGGATGGAAATCGGCAGAACCTTGTCGCCCGTCTTGTCGTTACGACGATCCTGGCGTGCACGTACAGACCCTTCAACCACTGGAGAAACGATTTCCAGGTGGGACGGGTTAAACGCCATGGCCAGGTGAACTTCGCCACCGGAGGTCATGACGTTGGAGGAGAAGCCCTGGTGGTATTTAACGTCACCGGAACCCAGCTCGATCTTTTTCTTGCCTTCGAACTCGTCGAACAACTCGCGCGGGTTTTTGCCGAAGGTGTTCACCAATACGTTCAGACGACCACGGTGGGCCATGCCGATGACGATTTCTTTGGTGCCGTAGTTGCCCGAACGCTGGATCAGCTCGTCCAGCAAAGGAATCAGGCTCTCGCCACCTTCCAGGCCGAAACGCTTGGTGCCCGGGTATTTGGTGCCCAGGTATTTTTCCAGACCTTCGGCAGCCGTGACGCGCTCAAGCAGATGGCTTTTGACTTCAGCCGAATACGTTGGGCGGCCGCGCACGCTTTCGAGGCGCTGTTCAAACCAGTGGCGCTGCTCGGAATCGACGATGTGCGTGAACTCTGCGCCAATGGTGCGGCAATATGTCTGCTGCAACGCTTCGAGAATTTCGCGTAGGCTCGCTTCCTCTTTGCCGATGTACAGGTCGCCGGCACGGAAGGTCGTATCAAGATCGGCATTGGTCAAGCCGTAATGATTGATCGACAGGTCTGCAGGTGCAGGACGCTGCCACAGCCCCAGCGGATCAAGCTGGGCTGCCTGGTGGCCGCGCATCCGATAGGCCTGGATCAATCGCAGCACTTCAACCTGCTTCTTCTCGTGCTCACTGCTCACGCTCCCGGCGGAAACCGGTTGGGCGCGGCGCTGGTTCTTTGCCAGCAGCACGAAATGGTCGCGGATTGTGGAGTGCGAAACATCGTTGGCAGAGTTGCCGTCAGTCGGCAACGTCTGAAATTTGGTGCGCCATTCTTCTGGCACAGCGTTAGGGTCGTGCAGGTAGAGCTCGTAGAGCTCTTCCACATAGGCAGCGTTACCACCTGAAAGATAGCCGCTGTTCCACATGCGCTGCATCACGCTTTCTTGCATGCTTGGTCACCCTCGGTTAGGGGACACCATCGACGAGAACACCAGAGCATGCTTGAGAAAGTCCGAATACAGCGACTAAAACAAGCCACTTAGGATCACGCTGATAGTCCGGGTACCAGCCCGGATGCCCCTGCTGGTCTCATTTCTTCAAAATAAGAGCCGCAACTTTGTGAGCTGCTGCTCAGGTTAAAACTACGGCGCCGGTTGAAGCCTGCGCCGCAGCATCTTCGGTTACAGCGATCTACGGTAGAGCGGTGTATCAGACGCCGCTTTGCAGCAGCATGCTACGCACGTGGCCGATGGCCTTAGTCGGGTTCAGACCCTTCGGACACACGTTCACGCAGTTCATGATCCCGCGGCAGCGGAATACGCTGAACGGGTCATCCAGTGAAGCCAGACGCTCGCTGGTCTTGGTGTCACGGCTGTCAGCCAGGAAACGGTAGGCTTGCAGCAGTGCAGCAGGGCCCAGGAACTTGTCCGGGTTCCACCAGAAGGACGGGCACGAAGTCGAGCAGCAAGCGCACAGGATGCACTCGTACAGACCGTCGAGCTTTTCACGCTCTTCTGGCGATTGCAGACGTTCGATGGCCGGGGCCGGCGTATCGTTCTGCAGGAACGGCTTCACCTTCTCGTATTGCTTGTAGAAGATGCTCAT
This sequence comes from Pseudomonas lundensis, assembly GCF_015377145.2. Classification (NCBI taxonomy): domain Bacteria; kingdom Pseudomonadati; phylum Pseudomonadota; class Gammaproteobacteria; order Pseudomonadales; family Pseudomonadaceae; genus Pseudomonas; species Pseudomonas lundensis. The sequence continues at coordinate 1,726,095 of NZ_CP062158.2, read as the reverse complement.
GTCGACGACCAGGTCACGGATAACCGGCAAACCTGGCAGCGGACGGATCACCAACTTGTTACCTTTTACGACAGCGGACAGCGGCGTTACGCACGCCAGGCCGTTCTTGCCGTTGATGTTCATGCCGTCGGAGCCACACACGCCTTCGCGGCAAGAGCGACGATAGGAAAAACCTTCGTCCTGCTCTTTGATCAGGGCCAGAACGTCCAGCACCATGAGGTCTTTACCATTGGTATTGACCTGGAACTCTTGCATGAACGGTGCAGCGTCCTGATCCGGGTTGTAGCGATAAACACTGACTTTCAACATATCGGCCACCCTTAGTAAGTACGAACCATTGGCTGGAAGGTCGGAACGGTTTTCGGCGAGAAGTTCACCGCACGCTTGGCTACGCGTTTCTCACCCGGGAAGTACAGGGTGTGGCACAGCCAGTTAACGTCGTCACGATCTTCGTAGTCTTCACGGGCGTGAGCACCGCGCGATTCTTTACGGGTTTCAGCAGCGATTGCAGTGGCTTCAGCCACTTCAAGCAGGTTTTGCAGCTCAAGTGCTTCGATACGGGCCGTGTTGAATGCCTGGCTCTTATCGTTGATTTTCACGTTGGCGATGCGCTTGCGCAGCTCTTGCAACTGGGCAATACCCTTCTGCATGTATTCGCCGGTACGGAATACACCGAAGTAGTTCTGCATGCAGCTTTGCAGCTCTTTACGCAGGGTAGCCACGTCTTCGCCATCAGTGCGCGAGTTCAAGCCATCCAGACGTGCCAGGGCAGCGTCGATATCAGCCTGACGTGGACGGGCGTAATCAACGCCTTCTTTCAGGGTCTGCTCAAGGAACAGGCCAGCCGCACGACCGAACACCACCAGGTCGAGCAACGAGTTGCCGCCCAGACGGTTGGCACCGTGAACCGATACGCACGCCACTTCACCGACCGCGAACAGGCCAGGAATGATTGCGTCATTGCCTTCAGCGTCCTGAGTAATTGCCTGACCATGAATGTTGGTGGCAACACCGCCCATCATGTAGTGGCAAGTAGGAACTACTGGAACTGGCGCCAGAACCGGGTCAACGTGCGCGAACGTTTTGGACAGTTCGCAGATGCCTGGCAGACGGCTGTGCAGCACTTCTTCACCCAGGTGATCGAGTTTCAGCATCACGTGGTCGCCATCCGGACCGCAACCGTTGCCCGCGATGATTTCTTTAACCATCGAGCGAGCTACTACGTCACGTCCAGCCAGGTCTTTGGCGTTCGGCGCATAACGCTCCATGAAACGCTCGCCGTGCTTGTTGATCAGGTATCCACCTTCACCACGGCAACCTTCTGTAACCAGTACACCCGCGCCGGCGATACCGGTTGGGTGGAACTGCCACATCTCGATGTCCTGCACCGGAACGCCTGCACGCAGCGCCATGCCAATACCGTCACCGGTGTTGATCAGGGCGTTGGTGGTGGAGGAGTAGATACGGCCTGCACCGCCAGTCGCCAACACGGTTGCGTTCGCGCGAACGTAAGAGGTTTCACCTGTTTCAATGCAGATGACGATCATGCCGACAAAGGCGCCGTCTTCGTTCTTGACCAGATCGACACCGTAGTATTCGTTCAGGAATACAGTGCCAGCCTTCAGGTTGGCCTGGTACAGGGTGTGCAGCAGGGCGTGACCGGTACGGTCAGCTGCGGCGCATGTACGGGCAGCCTGGCCGCCCTTACCGAAATCTTTCGACTGGCCGCCGAAAGGACGCTGATAAATGCGACCCTGTTCGGTGCGGGAGAACGGCAAGCCCATGTGTTCAAGCTCGAACACGGCTTCCGGTCCTACGGAACACATGTATTCGATAGCGTCCTGGTCACCGATGTAGTCGGAACCCTTGACGGTATCGTACATGTGCCAGCGCCAGTCATCGTTCGGGTCTGCAGACGCGATGGCGCAGGTGATGCCACCCTGTGCCGATACGGTGTGCGAACGGGTCGGGAAGACTTTGGTGATTACAGCAGTCTTGTGACCGCCTTGTGCCAGCTGCAGGGCAGCACGCATGCCAGCACCGCCGCCGCCTACAATGATGGCGTCGAACGAAAGTGTATTAACTGTGTTAGCCATGACTCAGATACCCCAAAGAATCTGCACACCCCAGACGAAGTAAGCGAACATTGCAACGCCGCATACTGCCTGGAAGAGGAAACGTACTGCTGTCGCGGACTTGCCCAGCGCCATCGGCGTCAGGTAGTCGGTCGCGATGGTCCACATGCCGACCCAGGCGTGAGCGCCGAGTGCAACAAGGGCCAGCAGACTGAAGATACGCATCCAGTTGCTTGCGAACAGCTCATGCCATTGGGCGTAGCCAATGCCAGGGTTCGCAACGAGGTACCCGATCAGGAAGATGAAATAAGCCGCTAGAACGACCGCAGACACACGCTGTGCCATCCAGTCATAGAGGCCCGAACGCGACAGGTTCGTAACGCTGGTTACCATATCCAAACTCCCGCCAGAACGATCATCACCACGGAAATGACGATTACGATTTTCGAGCCCAGTTTGCCGCCTTCCAGCGTCTCACCGATGCCCATGTCCATGATCAAATGGCGAATACCTGCCACCAAGTGGTACAGCAAGGCAGAGAGCAGGCCCCACGCTACGAATTTGGCCAGCGGACTGGTCAAGCATGCCTTCACCTCGGCAAAACCTTCTTCCGAACCCAGGGATTTGCTCAATGCATAAAGCATGATGCCCAGGCCGAGAAAGAGAATGATGCCCGATACACGGTGCAGAAATGACGTAACGCCGGTAATGGGGAGTTTGATGGTCCTTAGGTCTAGGTTTACAGGTCGTTGGCTATTCACGGCTTTTTTCACACTGAAGAGCCCCTAACAATCAGGGCAAGTTTGTTGGGATGTGCACTGGTCAGGTACCCACCACCCAGGGAGTGACGACCCCCATCTAAACGGGCCCAAAAGCCCCTGGCGGTCGGCTGCCGAGTATAGACAGTTAGGTCACTAATGACAACGCAATCACCTCCCCCTAATAGCTCATTGCAATGAAGCTACAAAAGGCGTAAACGGCAGGGATAATCGCTAAAAAATGCTCCTGAAAGCCTTGTACAGCAAGACTTTAGGCAAATTGACATTCAAATTTATCTCACTATAGTGGTGCGGGCCCTGCGTGGGGGGTCTGTCTGATGATTTCAAGCATAAATAGGAGGCCACATGGCTGACAAAAAAGCGCAGTTGATCATCGAGGGCGCAGCCCCCGTCGAGCTGCCCATTTTAACTGGCACCGTGGGTCCCGATGTAATCGATGTGCGAGGCCTCACGGCCACGGGCCGGTTCACATTTGACCCTGGCTTCATGTCGACCGCGTCCTGCGAGTCGAAGATCACCTATATTGATGGTGACAACGGTATCCTGCTGCACCGCGGCTACCCGATCGAACAACTGGCCGAACACTCTGACTACCTTGAAACCGCTTATCTGCTGCTGAACGGCGAACTGCCGACCGCAGAGCAGAAAGCCCAGTTCGTCAGCACCGTCAAGAACCACACCATGGTTCACGAACAGCTGAAGACCTTTTTCAACGGCTTCCGTCGCGACGCCCACCCGATGGCCGTCATGTGCGGCGTAGTCGGCGCCCTGTCTGCCTTCTACCACGACTCCCTCGACATCAATAACCCGCAGCATCGCGAGATTTCCGCGATCCGCCTGGTTGCCAAGATGCCGACCCTGGCCGCAATGGTTTACAAGTACTCCATGGGCCAACCCATGATGTACCCGCGTAACGACCTGAGCTACGCCGAAAACTTCCTGCACATGATGTTCAACACCCCGTGCGAGATCAAACCGATCAGCCCGGTACTGGCCAAGGCCATGGATAAGATCTTTATCCTGCACGCCGACCACGAACAGAACGCGTCGACGTCCACCGTACGCCTGGCAGGCTCTTCGGGTGCCAATCCGTTCGCCTGTATTGCGGCGGGCATCGCTGCACTGTGGGGCCCTGCTCACGGCGGCGCCAACGAAGCCGTACTGACCATGCTCGACGAAATTGGCGATGTCTCCAACATCGACACGTTCATCGCCAAGGCCAAGGACAAGAACGACCCGTTCAAACTGATGGGCTTCGGTCACCGCGTTTACAAAAACCGCGACCCGCGCGCAACGGTCATGAAAAAGACCTGCGACGAAGTGCTTAAAGAACTGGGCATCCAGAACGATCCGCAACTCGAACTGGCCATGCGCCTGGAAGAGATCGCCCTGACCGACCCGTACTTCATCGAACGCTCGCTGTACCCGAACGTCGACTTCTACTCGGGGATCATCCTCAAGGCGATCGGCATTCCAACCAGCATGTTCACCGTGATCTTTGCCCTGTCGCGTACCGTGGGCTGGATCTCGCACTGGAAAGAAATGCTCTCCAGCCCGTACAAGATTGGCCGTCCGCGCCAGCTGTACACCGGCTACGAGCAGCGTGACCTGACCAAACTCGAAGACCGCAAGTAAGCGTCCGTCTAACGACCGCGCGACACCTGCAATAAATACGGCCTCTCTCCAGAGGCCGTATTTTTTTGCCCTGAATTCTCCCCCGCCGCCCCAACACAGCGCGCACGCATAACGCAACGCTACCCGCCCCAGACCCTGCCGTTACTGGCAAGCACGCGCCCTCGGCCTCAAATCAACCCCCCCAGCGCGCCTGAAGATTAAACTCACCACGCACCACAACTGCCTCGGTTGCCGCACGGCACCAACGACCCCCTTTTTCAGGCATGCAAAAAATCCCCCTGCCTTTCGACAGGGGGATTTCAGGTTATTCCAGCCTTACAGCATGACCTTAGTGAGAAACCGCCCCGCTTGCCCCCAGGCCCGTCTGTGAACGCACAAACTGAGGGAAGAACAGCGCACGCTCTTTCTCGGCCGATTTGGACTTGTCAGTGATCGAGAAGAACCAGATACCCACGAATGCAATGATCATGGAGAACAGCGCAGGGTATTCGTAAGGGAAGATGGCTTTTTCATGATGAAGGATCTGCACCCAAATGGTCGGGCCTAGAACCATCAAGCCAACGGCACTGACCAGCCCCAGCCAGCCGCCAATCATTGCACCGCGCGTGGTGAGGTTTTTCCAGTACATGGAAAGCAGCAACACCGGGAAGTTACAACTGGCTGCAATGGAGAACGCCAGGCCCACCATGAACGCAATGTTTTGGCTTTCAAACAAAATCCCAAGGCCAATTGCCAGCACACCGAGAGCGATGGTGGTGATTTTCGAGACGCGAATCTCGTCCTTGTCGTTTGCCTTGCCCTTTTTGATGACGCTGGCATACAAGTCGTGAGACACCGCCGAAGCACCTGCCAACGTCAGGCCCGCTACCACCGCCAGAATCGTTGCGAAAGCGACAGCCGAAATGAAGCCCAGGAAGATACTGCCACCCACGGCATCGGCCAAATGCACGGCCGCCATGTTATTGCCGCCCAGCAGCGCGCCTGCCGCGTCTTTAAACGCAGGGTTCGTGCTGACAAGGATGATCGCGCCGAACCCGATGATGAACGTCAGAATGTAGAAGTAACCAATGAAGCCAGTCGCATAGAGCACGCTCTTACGGGCTTCCTTGGCATCACTCACCGTGAAGAAGCGCATGAGAATGTGTGGCAGGCCAGCCGTACCGAACATCAGGGCCAGACCCAGTGAAAACGCCGAGATCGGGTCCTTCACCAGACCGCCAGGGCTCATGATGGCTTCACCTTTGGGGTGAACCTGCACCGCTTCGGCAAACAGCGAATTGAAGTCGAAGTTGACGTGCTTCATCACCATGACAGCCATGAACGTCGCACCGGATAACAACAGCACCGCTTTGATGATCTGTACCCACGTGGTGGCCAGCATGCCGCCGAACAGCACATACAGGCACATCAGGATGCCCACCAGGATTACCGCAACGTGGTAATCAAGACCGAACAGCAGCTGGATCAGCTTGCCCGCACCCACCATCTGGGCGATCAGGTAAAACGCCACCACCACCAGCGATCCGCAGGCCGACAAAGAGCGGATCTGAGTTTGCCCAAGACGGTAGGACGCCACGTCGGCAAAGGTGTACTTGCCCAAGTTACGCAGACGTTCCGCAATCAGGAACAGGATGATGGGCCAGCCCACCAAAAAGCCGATGGAATAAATCAGGCCATCGTAGCCCGAGGTGTACACCAGTGCGGAAATACCCAAAAAGGACGCGGCCGACATGTAGTCACCCGCAATCGCCAGACCGTTCTGGAAACCGGTGATCTTGCCGCCCGCGGCGTAGTAGTCCGCTGCCGACTTGTTACGCTTGGAGGCCCAATACGTGATGCACAGTGTGGCGCCTACGAACACCACAAACATGATGATCGCCGACACGTTGAGAGGTTGCTTCTGCACTTCGCCGGTTAGGGCTTCGCCCGCCCAGACGCCAGAAGACAAGGCTGCCAGGCCCAGTGTTGCCAATAGACGCCGGATCATTGCGCAGCCTCCTTGAGAATTGCATTGTTCAGGTCGTCAAACTCGCCATTGGCACGGTGTATATAAATAGCTGTCAGCACAAACGCTGAAACAATCAGCCCGACACCGATCGGTATTCCCCAAGTAATGGACGAACCGGGGCTCAACTTCGCCCCCATGATGTGCGACCCGTAGGCAATCAACAGGATAAAACCGGCATACAACCCAAGCATGATCGCCGAAAGAATCCAGGCGAAACGCTCTCTTTTTTTAACCAGCTCCTTGAAACGGGGGCTGTTTTGAATCGTGAGGTAAATGCTGTCGTTCATTATTTTTGTCCTCGCAGCACAGATGAGATGGAACGATTTCACTATTAGGGGGCTTCAATTTCTAAGCCAGACGACTTTAGTAGTAGAACCACCCATTCACTGTAGCCCCCGGTTTATCTGGCCTGCATGGAAGTTGACATCATTTTGCCTGCCCCAGAAACGCAAAAACCGCCTGACGCACGCATCAGACGGTTACGCAAACACCGGGCTAGACACCTCGCCGTTTTATTGAGTCCACTCAGCGACTCGATCGGGGTGTTTGGCTACCCACTCCCGAGCCGCCACTTCTGGCTTCTCACCTTCCTGTATGGCCAGCATCACTTCGCCAATTTCGTCTTTCGATGCCCACTGGAATTTTTTCAAAAAGGCCGCCACCTCCGGCGCTTTGCTGTCCAGCGCTTTGCTGCCAACACTGTTAACGGTTTCTGCGGCCCCATAGACCTGCTTTGGATCATCGAGAAAACGCAATTTCCATTTGGCAAACATCCAGTGCGGTACCCAACCGGTGACCACCACCGGTTCATTTTTGGCATAGGCACGCCCCAGTTCTGAGGTCATGGCCGCACCGGAGCTGGCTTGCAGCTTATAGCCCAGGCCGTAATCTTTGATGGCCTGATCCGTTTTGAGCATCACACCGGACCCCGCATCAATCCCGACTATTTTTTGCTTATAACCCTTGTCCTCTTTAAGGTCGGCAATCGATTGGGCGTTGACGTATTCAGGCACGATCAAACCGATTTTCGCGTCTTTGAAATTGGGACCGTAATCCACCACTTTGTCCTTATTCTTCGCCCAGTATTCACCATGGGTCACGGGCAACCAGGCGGACAACATAGCGTCCAGCTTACCGGTGGCCACACCCTGCCACATGATCCCGGTCGCCACCGGCATCAACTTCACGTCATAACCCAACTTTTGCTTAATCACCTCTGCGGCCACATGGGTCGTGGCCACACTGTCTGACCAACCATCGACATAACCGATATTAAGTGTGGGCTTTGCCTGCGCACAGGCCACGCCTGCCCCCATCGCCAGCACCAAGGCAGTCCCCACACTCAAGAGTCGTCGCATCTTCATCAATGAATCCTCACCGTGTCGGGCCCGACGGGTGCCGGACCGCTTGAACCCGTATTTCGATGATCGACCCCTGATTAAATGCAACCTGCTCTGACGGCGACCTCAAGGCAACTGCAAACGACATGTGCCCAGACGTAACAAAATCATTCGCACGCGCTGACTCGCCTCAATTGCAGGTAAGATGCGCGGCTTTGCTCCCATACGGCCCGACCATGTCTGCGACTGCCCGCTTTCCTGCATTCCCTTATCTCTTTGCGTGCTTACTGAGCCTGTTTGCCGTGGCCGGTTTCTGGTATGGCCTGGGCCAACCGGTGATCCTGCCCGATGCGGCCACGCCCACCCACAAGTTGCAGTGCGCCTCCTACACGCCGTTCGACAAGGACCAATCGCCTTTCGATCAACCTTTCGTGCCGCGCATTGAGCGCATGGATGCAGATCTGGCCCTTCTGGCAACGCGCTTTGAGTGCGTGCGCACCTACTCCCAGGCCGGGCTTGAAGCCCTGCCCGAGCTGGCTCTCAAACACGGGCTCAAGGTGATGATGGGGGCCTGGGTCAGCCGCGACCCGGTGGCCACTGCCGCTGAAGTCAACGCGCTGATCGCATCGGCCAATGCACACCCGGATATCGTCAGTTCGGTCATCGTGGGTAATGAGGCATTGCTGCGCAAAGAAATCACTGCCCCGCAACTGGTCCAACTGATCGAGCAGGTGAAAAGCCAGATCAAACAACCGGTGACCTACGCGGACGTCTGGGAGTTCTGGCTGCAACACCCGGAAATCGCGCCCGCGGTCGACTTCCTGACCATCCACCTGCTGCCCTATTGGGAAGACGACCCTGCGGGGATCGATCAGGCGGTCAACCATGTCGCCCAAATTCGCCAAGCTTTCGGCAGCAAATTTGCACCCAAAGACATCGTGATCGGTGAAACCGGCTGGCCAAGCGAAGGTCGCCAACGCGAAACTGCACTGCCCAGCCGGGTCAATGAAGCCAGGTTCATTCGTGGCTTTGTCACGCTGGCCGAGCAGAACGGCTGGAAATACAACCTGATCGAAGCCTTCGACCAACCCTGGAAACGCGGCAGTGAAGGCGCCGTTGGCGGTTACTGGGGCCTGTTCGACGCCGATCGTCAAGACAAAGGCATACTCGCCGGCCCCGTGACCAACTTGCCCCACTGGCCCGTTTGGCTCGGCCTCGGCGGCGCAGTATTCATCGCCACCCTGCTGATCGGCGGACGGGTTCGCAGTACCCGTGCAGCACTGCTATTGCCTGCATTAGGCGGACTGTCGGGGTGCTCGATCATTGCCTGGGCGCAACTCGCGTCAGTCACCAGCCGTTATGCCGGTGAATGGATAGGGGCCGCAGCACTGCTGTTGCTCAACCTCATCGTCATGGCCCACGCTGCGTCGGCATTGGGGCAAAGAGACGGATGGCGCGAGCGCCTGTTCAATGTGCTTGAACGCCGCGCTGGCTGGTGGCTGGCCGCTGCGGGGTTCGCCGGAGCCGTCCTGATGCTTGGCCTGGTGTTTGAACCGCGTTATCGCAGCTTCCCGAGCGCTGCGTTGTTGCTGCCGGCACTGGTGTACCTGCTGCGCCCCGTGCGCGGGCCGCGCCGTGAATTGGGGTTGTTGGCGTTTATCATCGGTGCGGGGATTCCATTGCAGCTGTACGGTGAAGGTCTGCGCAATGAACAGGCCTGGGGCTGGGCGCTGGTAAGCGCATTACTGGTCGTGGCGCTGTGGCGCAGCGTCAGGTTGCGCCGACCTTAGTCACGCTAGAACAACGCGAGGCGCACCGACCCGGCGTCTCGCGCAGCTCATCAGCCCCCACAAGGCAAACGCATCGTTCAAACGCGCTTGGCCCTCACCAGGCGCAACCCTGCAATTACCACCGCAAACACAGCGAGACTGGCGTTATACAACGCCAGTGCTGGCAACCCGAAGACCAAGGCCAGCACCGCCAACGCACGGCCAAGGCGGCCGCGTACAAAAAAAGCCACCACCGCCGTGGCAATGCCTGCCCAACCCAGCACCCTGAAATGAATCAACAAGCCCAAGTTAGCGCGCAACTGGCACTCCCAACGGGTCGCCTCGGCCACGCAGGTGCCCACCCACTGCGGATCCTCCATCAAGCCATAACGCAAGCCATAACCGGCAGCCAGCCATAGGGGCACAGCCATAAACAGCAATATCAACGGCAAACGAGGGCGCATAACAACTCCGATAGGCAAAAGCGGCGCTCAGCTTAATCACACTTGTCGGGTATGCAAGCCTTGCAATCAGATATCTGTTCACTAAAGTCAATCAACGTGTATCGTCTGGTAGCCATTTGCCGCTTGCGACGCGTGGGGGGATTTATTTAGGGGTGCAAAAGGCACTTCGAAGGTAGCCCTGTGGTCATAGGCTGCGAATCTTCTCAGCTCCTTCTCTAGGATAGTCTTCATGCTTCGTTCTCTGTCCCTTGCTGCCCTGCTGGGCGGCCTTATATTGAGTGCGTCCGCACAGGCGGTCGATGTCGACCCCGCAACCTATGGCTACCCGATCACCAATCCGTTCGAAGCCACGATCGCCACCACGCCACCGCAGATGCGCCCTTATCTGCCGAGCGAAGATGACATTCGGCAATCGGATTACAGCCTGACCCTGCGCCCGGAGCGTGAGTTCACCCTGCCCGCCAACTTTTGGGCAGTCAAAAAACTCACCTACCGCATGGCCAGACAAGACCACCCGGCCCCCTTGATGTTCCTGATTGCCGGCACCGGCGCGCCTTACAACAGCAGCCTCAACGAATATCTGAAAAAACTGTTTTACCAAGCCGGCTACCACGTGGTGCAGCTGTCATCGCCCACCAGCTATGACTTCATGAGCGCGGCCTCTCGCTTTGCCACCCCGGGTATCAGCCAATACGATGCCGAAGACCTGTATCACGTCATGCAAGCGGTCCGCGCACAGCAGGCCGACGTTCCGGTGACCGACTATTACCTCAGCGGCTACAGCCTGGGCGCGCTCGACGCAGCCTTCGTCAGCCATCTGGATGAGACGCGCAAGAGCTTCAACTTCAAAAAAGTGCTGATGCTTAACCCGCCAGTCAATCTGTACACCTCCATCAGCAACCTCGACAAACTGGTTCAAACCGAAGTCAAGGGCATCAACAACAGCACCACCTTCTATGAGCTGGTACTGAACAAGTTGACCCGGTACTTCAAGCAGAAAGGCTACGTCGACCTCAACGCCGCACTGGTGTACGACATCCAGAACTCCAAGGAACGACTGACCAACGAACAAATGGCGATGCTGATCGGCACTATGTTCCGCTTTTCGTCAGCCGACATCGTGTTCACCTCCGACCTGATCAACCGTCGCGGCCTGATCACCCCGCCAAACTACCCGATCACCGAAGGCACCAGCCTCACGCCGTTCCTCAAGCGCTCACTGCTGTGCGACTTCGATTGTTACCTGACAGAGCAAGTCATCCCCATGTGGCGGGCCCGCACCGATGGCGGCACGTTATTGCAATTGATCGACCAGGTGAGCCTCTACGCGCTGAAGGACTACCTGCAAAACAGCCCGAAGATTGCCGTGATGCACAACGCCGACGACATCATCCTCGGCCCCGGCGATCTTGGGTTTCTGCGTAAAACCTTCGGCAATCGGCTGACGGTTTACCCGTATGGCGGCCATTGCGGCAACCTCAACTACCGTGTCAACGCTGACGATATGCTGGAGTTCTTCCGTGGCTAAACATTTATTACTGGTCGCCGCCCTGCTCAGCGCCGGCATCGCCCAAGCGGACAACAGCAAGGCCAACCTCGAACGCACCCAAGACGTCGATGGTTTCACCCAACCTTTGAAACTCCTGAAGTTCAACCCCGGCCTGGATCAACGTGAATTTGAACGCGCCACCATGAACGCCCTGAGCGTTTATGACCCGCTGGAGTCCGTGAACCGCCGGATCTACCACTTCAACTACCGCTTCGATCAGTGGGTGTTCCTGCCGGTCGTCAACGGCTACCGCTACGTGACACCCAGTTTTGTGCGCACAGGCGTGAGCAACTTCTTCAACAACCTGGGTGACGTCCCCAACCTGTTTAACAGCCTGCTGCAACTCAAAGGGCAGCGCTCGCTGGAAACCACCGGGCGACTGCTGCTGAACACCACCCTTGGCGTCGGCGGCCTGTGGGACCCGGCCACGTCGATGGGCTTGCCTCGCGTGAGCGAAGACTTCGGCCAGACCTTGGGTTTCTATGGCGTTCCAGGGGGGGCTTACTTGATGCTGCCGATTCTTGGCCCGTCCAACCTGCGGGACACCACAGGGCTAGTGGTCGACTACGGCGTCAATCAGGAAATCAACTTCCTCAACGTGCCCCACGAAAGCACGCGTCATCCGGAAATCTGGGTACTGGGTGCTGTCGACAAGCGCTACACCACCAGCTTCCGTTATGGACAGTTCGACTCACCGTTTGAGTACGACAAGTTGCGTTATATCTACACCGAGGCACGCAAGCTGCAAATTGCAGAATAGGTTAACTCCCACACAGCCAACTGAAGTGCCAGCGGGCTTAAGTTGGCTGTGGAGTGAGTACTCTGTGCCGAGTAAAAAACAGCGTTATAAATGACAAAATTCCTTAAACGTATAGATGTATCCTAAAAACACATTGCTAAACACCTTGTTAACGTGCGCCCCTAATACGCTTACTCTGGATTAGTCGTATGTTAACTACCCAATGGACTGAAGATAGTACAGAGCCCACCGTAAGAATTATTCTCGCCGATGACCACCCCGTAGTACTACTTGGGACTCGCGTGGCTTTGAAAAAATATCCAGACCTCACGTGCCTATCATCGCAGAGGCTTCGTGTACAGATTCATTACTTCGAGCATTTGACCACAGCCCATGCGCTCTTCTAATCACAGATATTTCTATGCCGGGAGGCACATTTGTTGACGGCATCAGTTTGATAGGCTATCTATGCAGAAAATACAAAAATCATTGTCATGACAATGACTAACAATGAACTAATCCTAAAGCATTTGCTTGATCTCAACAGACACGGACTCTTCGACAAGCACGCCTCACTCAACGAACTCAACAAGGCTGTTCAGTATGTCATTCAGGGCAGAAGATAGATAAGCCAGGGTTTTTCATCAACACTGACGGCGAGCCACTGTGGCCAACCTAGGCAAAATGCGCTATCAATAAAATAAGTTGAAGTTATGCGCTTACTGGCAACCGGCCTTGCAGGCCGAGAAATAGCCACACAGGTAAACCGCAGTGAAAACAATTAGCCGACAAAAACGCTCAGCCATGCATAAATTGGGAATCAACAGCCTCAGCAAGTTGAACACTGTCACTTGGAATGGTTTTTAAGCGTAGCGACGGGATTGTCTTCTCAAATGCAGTCCAAAAAAGCCTGAGCAACACTTGTATGCATCGCTCAGGCCAGCGCAAGCATTGATGAACTAAGGAGTGACAGGCTCACTCACATTAATCAGGCGCCCTAAATCGTCATAAAACAAAGCACGTCCGCATTCATCCTTAGTCATATTCCCATCGTCATCATATTCCAGATCAATCTGTGACGGATAACTGGCATGCGTGTTAACTACTTTACTCAATTGCACAGGATCTAAATTATCGTAGTAGTAGGTGGCAATATTGGACTGGTTAGCAAAAGACGTTTTGACACGCGTGATATTATCCAACGCATCAAACCTGAATATTTGCTCATCAATGGTATTCCCGTAAGGATCAACAGGCTTCTGAGTTCCCTCACATGTATATTTTGTTAGTCTAGCCCGCGCATCATATTCGTATGACTCATCCCGTAACACTTCACCATCATCGCCCTCTTCATTAAGGCTGATTAACACTCGCCGCTCAAGATTATCTACAGCTGTGTACATTTGCGACAGCTTCTGCTTGGCACCATTAAGATCAAAAATTCTTTCTATTTCTCGACCAAATTCATCATATTGCAACTCAATAATGACGAACCGCTCATTTAACTCATCCGTTGCATCTGTGGTTGTAATCCTCTTGGTCTGCCCTAGTTCATCATACGTAAAGTAGGAAGCTATGTTGCCCAAACAGGTCGAGCTCACGCGACCGCCCTTTTCAAAATCATACTCATAATCCTGAGTATTACCCAGCACATCCGTGTAAGCCAATATAAGGCCACGCAAGGAATAACGATAAGACATCGAAAACTCCCCCATCACCTCACGACTGAGCTCGCCAGTACTGAAATAATCACGGGTCATTGTGACTCCGTTCTCAGAGCATGAGTTCATGCGAGCATTGGAAGGATCATAGTTATAAATAGCTTCTACACCATTTAGTTTTCTTAATTTTGGTTCCTCCCCCAGCAGTGGATTATATTCATAGTCAATGCTTCGGCCACGAGATTTGATGACTTTATTCGGCTGAGTCTGACCGGGAGCGTACTCATACGATTGCTCACGCATACCGATCGTAGACGATGACATGCGACCTAGCCCATCAAACTTTTGTGTCCCAAGCAATTTATCGTCCACACTAATAGAGACCGGCAGATCTTCGACGGTATGCAAGGCATAATCACGCGTTACGATTGCACCACCAGGCAGTGTCGTATGTATAATTCGATCATAAGTATCATACGAATAAAGCGTACTATTAGAGAGCGCATCTACCTCTTTAGATTTACGTCCAAGGCCGTCATATTCGTAAGAGTGAGTACTGTAATGAGCGCCCAGCTCATTAAACCGCTGGATCCGTACAGGGTTATCAAATTTGTCAATGTAAGTTACAGTCTTGCCAGTTGTTTTGGTGACATTACCATCATTGTCAACTGATTGTTGCCAAGAAGTTTTGATACCTCCTTGCTGCCAGTCATCAGCTCCGCGGGGTTCCATAACCTCGTACGTTTCCACGCTATCAGGTCCAACCGAACAGAACTGCTGCCCCCAATCGTCATAACGCAAGTGAGTGACTAGAGGCCAATCCTTTTCCTCCTCCCAATCATATTCAGTTTCTTCTACCAACTGACCCAACGCATCATACAATGCCGCATAAGTAGGTCTAATAAGCTGTGCATTTAACTTGCTGTCAACGTTCATACGCTGCTCAGCAATCGTTCGATTGAAACCGTCGAAAAAAGTAAACGTCAAAACACCCTTAACATTCTTTGACGTTTGTGTTGCTTGGTCCCCAGGCTTTGAACACAATATGTAACTGTAATTGCGTGCGGCTTCATAGTCAGTACCGGGTGCCACAGTTTCGCGAGTGATGCGCTGCAAAGCATCGTACTCATAACGTATTTCAACATCGTTATCATCACGAACCAATAACGGCTGCCCAGAATAAATAGAGGCTTCACTCAATACCGTTTTGGTATGCGAATCCACATCAGATCTATTGACAATTTTAGTTCGTACTAGACCAGAGCCCGAATCGTTTTTAGCGGAAACGACTAACTCATACTCATATTCAGTTGTCATGACATGGCCATTTATATTGAGCGTTTCACGCGCTAATAAGCCATGACGCAATGGGTCAGTCACATCATTATTGTATTCATATTGAGTGCTCTGCAATACCTGAGTGGATTGGGTATCAATAGATTCCAGCAATGCGGTGTCCATAACGTGCCATTGATCTAACACATTATTGACAGAAGGTAATAACTTATAAGTGTAAGCAGTACTCAGTACAGGGGCTGCATGCACAGCCGTGAGTTCCGGTTTGATAGTTGTATTCTTCAGATGCCGTATAAAACCTTTAGGATCAGGCGGACAGGCTTGCCCTTCTCCTTCCCAAGGATAATACGTCGACGTCACAATCACACCGTTTGCTTGTTTAAACAGCGTCTCATTACCCTGCATATCATATTCTCGATACTCAGTCTGGCTACGTAACAAAGACTCTGTATTCGAACTCCATTGAGTAGTCGTGTTTTTAGGCAACTGGCAGTATGGCCATTGCTGACTGAAAGGCACATCAAATTGAAGATAGTACTCCGTGCTAACGGTCATCACGTTAGCGCCTTGAGTGGTTAGCTCCGATGTCAACAAATGAAAACTATTGAATAGCCGCTCTATTGTTTTTACAGCTTGCCCCGCCACATGCCAAGACTCCGTAGACTGGTACACATAATCCATCGATGCTTGATACAGGTTATCAGCACCTGAATTATCCCAAGTGATACCAGATCCGGCACCCAAGAAGTTAGTATCAGAGTAGCTGTACTGAGTCTCGACTATTTCTTGGCCGAAACCCGGGTCGCGCTTGCAGTGCGTAACTCGGGGTAAAGTGGTACTAAAAGCGCCCGGTGGTAATGGATGCCCCGACCAGTCATAAGTAATATCGTCCTGACCGCCCACTGGGGTCTGAGCTTGAACAATAAACATGAGACCCGTTACGGGATCCTTCCGGTACTTGAACCTCCAGCTTGCCCGCTCAGGTGTGGGCAAAACTAAGGACTCAACAGTGTTGTCACTACCGAGCAACAGTTCGAAGGTCGCTAAGGGTGTGCCTTGCTCACCCGCGTAGGGGTGCACATGCATGACCACGTTATTGTCAGAACCACGTGTTGAGTTAAAAATAGTCTGAGCCTGTTCATCTTCAATACGTGTCAATAAGAAGGGGAAATACAAGTGCTCATAAAAAAAAGAAACCGTACGGCCTTCTATAGAATGTGCACGGGTAGGTAATGCCATTTTCGACCCCGTCGCTCCCAGTTCTTCTAACTCCTCGAGCAGTCCAGACTTGTGGGCAACCAAGTATCGCCCATTACCCTGATCATAAAACTTGAAACTAAGAATTTTTTGTTCTTCGATTTCGCACAAGCCTTCCATGCCTGGGAGAACGCCATTGACTTTAAATGTCTCACCCGAACTCAAGGAAATAATAGAACGCACTGGATCATATTCAGTCCGTTGTAAAGACCAGCCCAGCCCACAGCCCATATCTTGTGCATTGAGGGGGTTAAACAAAAGTTGAAGAGATAGCTCAGGCCCTGCAAGGTTATTAACTTTTAGCGCAGGCAGACTAATAGCGACTGTGTATTGCCCTGTACGCGGGTCAACCCCTCCCTGCAAATAGCTTAAAAAATTAAATGCATTCGAATGAACAGCGGTAGATGCTGCCATGACGGCCTCCATCAACAACAAGTAAGAAGCTCAGGCTGGCCTAGCTAACGCACTGCGTTAGCCGCCCAAATAAATAAAGCCAACCTGAATTTTTGATACCCAATTTAGTACTTGAGCACCTGAAATATATTGACGTTGCGACTTTAAACAATGGCTATTCAGAGCGTATTATTTCTAAGCAGGTCCATTTGCCTCCAACCGTACCACCGGTCCCATGCTTTTCAAGTAGTCGCAACCCAGGTGTGATAACTGCCCCTTCTTCAAAACTTGAAATCTCAGCAAGGCGAACAAGCACTGTAGTGACCTCATACTTTATAGTTTTAAGCCTGAAATAAAAGTTCTCATCTTTCCCACAATCCCCTGCATCCGAGAGGATAATGGTCGCAGCCGACGGCACATTGAGCAACTTAAAACTATAGAGCTCATCATTCCTACATTTATTACCTTCACCCAGCCTATGCTTCCCCGTGGTAAATGTGAATTCACAGTCCTTATTATCATTACCATCAAACAGCTCTATCATTCCATCTTCCGCTGTTATTTTCACATTTGATGATTCATCCGCCGCCGCGTAAGCTGCAAACCCAACAACCAGCGCCAAAGCGAACCCTGGTATTAATAACTTTTTCATTTCACATCCTCATCTCAAACAACATTAAACCTTTAGAATATTAATTATTATAAAAATCTAACCGCTAAATTTTCCCGATCATGCACTTTCTCTTCCGGAAAACTTACCTCCATAAGATACCAACATCCATACTCGTCCATCACATTGGCAAAAATTGAATCGTACAAGGCATCACGTACTATTAGTGCTTCGCCCTCTTTGGCATCACCATAACGTACATCATCTGTACGATGCATACTGAATATAATGCCTCCTACAGCTGCGGGCCGTGCCACCGGAATTGTCAGTGCTCCTTCCTTTGTCACCAACAGATTCAAGTCAGGATCAAACTGCAAATGATTTTTTTTTGGTTCTCCCTCTGGTATGCCTTCCAGTAAGGCTGGGTTCCACGCATACCCGGTATAACTGAACATTGTTTCCTCTTGAAGCCTCGACTCCCAGCGAACAGTAGACTTACGAGCAAAACCGCCACTGTCTTGATCGGTCGTAAACTTAAAACTCGCGATTTTTCTATTCAAAAAATTAAACTCGTAATAAGCAATAGTTCTCAATTTAAAATCGTATTCAGATCCAGGTTCAGGTTCAGGTTCGAGCGCAACAGTTCGTGCTAAATGCTGCTGCGAGGGTGCGGATGAATCAGCTGACACGAGACGTGTGCCATCGTCGATCTCGGTCCTGACGAAAGTAAATTCATTTTCTTGGATTTTAGGAATTTCTATAGGGGTCAGCGTTACCTTACCTAAGCTTTCATTCAATTCAGTTGAATACCAGGTTTTATTAAGAGCTCCTCCGATGAAACTCATGTGAAAAGTACTGTTCTCTTTTGCCGGTGCCGTGGTATGAACGTATATCTCCAGCCTAACTGTACTTTCCTCATCCAAAGGTACAGGTAGGGAGGCTGACACGGAAGCGCTTGAAACAGGATACAGATGAACACTATTAGCAATAGTATGGGTCGCCCAGCTAACAGACGTTCCGGGAATGATACCTGACTGCTCAGGTAATAACGGATCCACGACGGACCCATTACTGAATAAAAGTCTCAGGGTTTGTAATTCTTCTGCAGAAGGACGAATTGAATCTTGACCCACTTTCTTAGTTTCAATGACGACAGCTAACTTGATTTGCTGCAATCCATTACGATAGGCATATCCAGCATCTGTCAAACTTCCTCTACTGTCCAGTACCCTTATGCTGAACGTGTTGAGGTCTTTCCAGTCGGGTTCATCTTCAAACCGATCAAGCTCTACCGTGCTATAAAAGGATCTCGTTAAACCTTGATAAATCCAATCACATTTAACAATAGAGACAGACGCGGTAACCGTATCAGGCGCGGTGAACTCACCGACGGAGGGATCCTTAAATTCACCCTCACCACTAATGACACTCCAATGCTTAGTGCCCTCGCCTGTATCATCAGCAATTTCGAAAAGCTGCGACGCAGACCGTTTCATGTGACGAACATAACTAGGTGAAACCTTACTTGTAAGAAAATCATTAAACAACAAAACCGTTGAGGACGCTGATTGATCAGTGGACGCATCGTAAGCGGTGATGATTTGTACCGTTTCGAACTCGGCTTGTTCAAAAGTGGGAGGGGTATAGATCGCGGTATTGGGCGTAGGGAACTCCAGTGTACCGACGTCAGGCTGTGACAGAGTCCAGGTCAACTGTGACCGTGAGGTAGAGGTGACACTTAATTTGATCGGCTTAGGGTTTTGTTCAATAATTCTACTACTGAGTTGAGGGGCCACTACCATATTATCTACAAAGACTGACACACCGGCAGAAACAGTGAAGACCCTATCCTCTTGATAGACTGTTCCAGTAATGACGACTCGCACTGTGTCATGTCCGATATATTCCTGATCCGCAGCAGTATAGACACCACTTGAGCTTATTGAACCAGCGGCATTTAGGGTGCGACTGTTCAAACTTTTTGCTGTCCATACCACACCGGTTACAGGTACACCTTGAGCATCTAAAAGTTTAAATGTCTCAGACTTACCCGCCTGTAATGTCACCATCGAAGGCTCAATGGCTAACTGAGTGCTTGCCGGATTTACATTACCAAAATTTACATAGTCATGGGGAGTCGCAGTGTCCTTACTTTCAAACACCTCTGCGCCAGGATACAGCAAACTACTTAATTTAGAGATCTGCTCATCCCCTACATACCTTTTCCATTTTTCAGCAACTACGATGGCTGCTGAATAAATACTTACGCCCTCCTCTTCATCGTCAGGAATTAAGTAAGGAAAACCTGAGCCCTCACTCGGCAACACCCCTTTCTCTTTATCACCGGCCACCCGAATGAAAACCACCACACCCCCATCCCCGTAATTTGAGGCGGCAATTTTTTCAGCTCCCGGAGCACGTTGAGTCAAAATGGCAAACTCTTTAGGGGCCAAAGGATCATATTGACTGACATCCAGCATTCCAAGAACGAAGACGCGCTGATAGACGGGCAAACTCTCAAAGTAATCTTTAAATGCAAGGCCTATTGCCGCTTGGTCCAGGTAGTCCGGTAATACATCACAGGTAAAATCGACCCCCTCTTTTAAATCCATGATAACCAGGCCCTGATCATTGATAGAACCCGCCACCACCGATAATTTAATACGAAGTTTTAATTGATAGCCCTGTGATTCTCGGATCCTGAGGCTCGTTGCCACTCGCGCCACCCTTTCACCGGGCTGCATCATCAGCACAGTGCCAGACACCATATTCATAGTGACAGTGGCATAAGACTCATCCAGCGAAGCTTCATCGGCAAATGACAATAAAGGCTTGCCCAGCATAATCGACTCAAGCTGTACTGTGGCCGAAGCGTTCCCCTCAAGAGTAACAGCACCTTTAAACGCAGGGATAAAACTATACCCTTGCATACGCGTGATGTATTGCTGCTCTAAAAAACGATTGATTCGCGTGCGATTGAATACAGTTATCGCCCCCCAACCGGACATCACTGATTTACCAGCCATTTGATTCAAAATTTCGTTGCGAGAATTAGTACCCATTGCTTTCACCTTACATGGACTGCCAGAGGAATAAATTACGAACCACTTCTTATTCACCACCTTCATAAGGACTTAGCGGTAAGGGAATCAGAATATAAGAAAGTGCAGAACTACCAAAATAAGAGGTATTGCAACTGACCAATGCAAACGGTTCTTTTACTTCAGCAGCTTGCGTATACAGACCCGTTTCACTAATAGTGCCTGCCCCCCCTAACAACACATTAAATTCAGTAAATGGGGTCACATCATCCTTACCCACCTTACATTGCAACTGAACAGTGGTGGCAGTCGCCGAGCCTTCAGTCATGGCGGAATTGATATTGACAGCATGATTAACAACGATAATCGCGCGCTGTTCTAAACCGTTACTATCTGTCAAAATTATTTCATCAACGACGTAAGCATCCTCTACCTCATCATAGGGTCGTGGCGTGTAAACATTAGAGAAGCCTTCCTCAAGGTCGAGTGTGCCTTCAGTACCGGTTTTTTTAAGTGACCATTTAGGCGGAATACCGTCTGCTGTATTGGCGGTCAGCGTAACTTTATCTGCGTCACTTGGATCTTCGCCGATTACCTTTACAGTAACCAAGGGGTTAACGGTAATGGTCTTTTTCAACACACTTACCAACGCGTAGGTTTTGTAACCTCCCTGTGTGGCAATGACACGGACACGTGCTTGTGAGCCTTGGTAATTACCGAGATCTGGCGCAGTATATAGACCGCTAGTCGCATCAATGCTGCCAATAAACAGAGGGTCACCCGAGGCACTTTCAATAGACCACGTGACACCCGTAGCTCCCAGAGGGGTGATGGCAAACTGCTGGGTTTCGCCGTTTAGCATCACAGCTTCCATAGGCGTGATTTCATAGGCTGCTTGACTCGGACCCACCTCACCAAACATCACCAAATCATTCGGCAGGGCGCAAGAAGACAACAATACGGTATCTTCGTTTTTGAACAGAATACTTTCAAGAACAAACGTATTCAATTCGGGTAAATCAGAAATAACTTCAACCGTTGGGGTAATTATCGTGTTGTCCAGCTCAGGTAAATATTCATCCCTGAATTGAGGGCACAATTCCTCGATGGCGCGTCTAAGATGGGCGGTAGCGTCTGGTATATTTGTACATTCAATGCCTCGCCCCCATTCAATTACATGGCTCATCACATCAGAAGCAACCACACCACTTCCATCCGATTTGACTATGTACTCAACCTCAGAGAATGCTAGCCAAGACTGCTTAATAAGCCCGTGCCATCTCGTTCCCCATTGATTATTGAAACCCGCCTGCACACCAGCCGCATTGGAAGCAATCCATCTGGAACGCAAGACACCGTTATCGACACCAACCGATAAACCATTTCCATCACTAGGATCTCCAAAAAAAAATTCTTGGCTGCTAATTTTGACGGGGTATGTCGAGCCGTCTTCTACATAATAATATTCTTTAGCTTGCGAAATGCGACTTCCAGAAATCACATTCAGCTTATAAAGATTGCCATCCAGTACCACGCGAGTGTCAGCCGATGGATAATAATTCAGTATTTGGTGGCTAACAGCCTTATCGAGTAGTGTTTTTTGCCCCAAAATAATAACAGCAGAGTTGAGCTCTGTTAAATATTTAAAATCCTCGGGCAGTGAGTAACCTGCGACGTCACCCTCCATACTTACACATATGATTAACTCACCATCAGCTATCTCCGCAGCCTCTCCCCGCTTACGTACCGATAGCTTAACGATTGCAGGCTTCAGATATTGATTTTTACTGGTATCAATCTGACTTAAGGCCCACACTTTTTTGTCATCAGGTAGCGCAGATTCAAAATAGGCTTTAAAGGCGCTCCCCACCTCAACTTGATCAAGGTAATTATTATTAACATCGACAGAGAATTCAGTACCTTTTGCTATATTAAACATTACTTGATTTTTGTCGTTAACCGTTCCAGTTTCCAGGTTCATAATCATTGACAATACTTGACCGTCCAAGGGGTCAAACACCGAGATAGAAGTCACAATTCCTTTTGCCGCTACCGTTTTATAAGACCCTGCGACGATAGGCATTCTTATGACACAGCGAGGTTCATTTTTAATATCAGAGTCAGAATAGTTTTCAAATGACATCAGCGGCGCATCAAACTCATACCCATATAACTGTTTACGTTCCGCTCCCCCTGGAACATCAATATCAACAGGCAACATAACAGACTCGCTATTAAATCGACCAATATACTCCTGCTTTAGCATTTTATTAGCTTTTTGGCGGTCATACGCCAGAATAGCCCCCCACCCATAGGTTCGAGGTGTTTCTTCTAACCACGCCATCAACTGCTCTGATGCCCTGGGTGATGCAGGTAGTTTATTCAAGTTACGCACGGCTTGAAATATTTTGGTCATGTCACTGCTTCCTTCAAGTAGAATTTACACGCAAAAGCACATTTATTTTTTAAGCATCAACGTCAGCAAACGAAAAGGCAAATAGGTTTCCCCTTTATCAAAACTAACCTGAGTACTTATTGTGAACGTTGTATTAGGCGTGAGTTGTGTCAAAAATTCCTTTGATAACAAGGCACTGAATCGGCCTATGCTGACATCGCCCTCATGCACTTCAACTTCACGACACAAATACTCTTGAACATCGGGTTCACTCGTACCTCCTTTTGCTTGAATAGTGACACGCTGACCAGCAGCCATAAACTTCCACGTCTCCAATACAAATGGAGCCCCCGCGTCGGGCACCGCGGCCAAGGACAAAGTATTAGCATCCCCTCCCAGTTCATGCTTCAACAGTGGGAACTGGTTAGTGGGTAAACGATTAACTTGAACATCGAAAAAATCTGAATAATAAACTTCACCTTCCACGTGAGTAGAGTTGGGTGTCACACTGTAGGCCACATTGATACGCTTACCCATGAAGGGTGCAATGTACTCGAGGGGTATATTAAACTCTCTTGGTTTGTCTTCGTAGGATGGACCTGTATAAGCAGCCACGGTTCCGTCAAAGGCCCACTCTACGTTGACCGTATCGGTAATATCGATAACTGCTGCATCGGGAATAATGACATCGATACCAGCCACCGATCCTTCAATCGCATCGAACCAAAACTGATCGTTACCGTCCGGGTAGGCCGTTTTAACCATTGGAGCAATCAAGTCGCGTTTTTGCCTTATGGCAAGTGATAAAGAATTCGAACTTCTCGAGAACGTGTGACGCCCCCACTGATAAAAAAAATCTACCGCCTGCCAATTGTTAGCGACTAACCAATCATAATCAAAGTGACACTCTACTCGTCCACTATCAAGGACCGAAGGATCTACACGCAATGTGCGTAGAGCACTTAGCACCTGCAAACTGCTCGAGCCATAAACCCTTAGATCGTCACCTATTCGTGCGTTGTGTAACAACGGGATGCTCACGGTAATACCTGACTTATAATCGTCAGGATTAAGTTCTACGCCACTGAGATCATCGAAATCATTGATTGTCGGCGCCTCGAGCAAACTCTCACTTGACGGGATTATTACAAATCGTTGCTGAGTAGCATATGACACGCCTACGTTTGAAGGTGCGCTGTATTCTACGCAATAGTCCAAGTGGCCATAGCCACCTTCTATAAATTCAAAATAGGTCTTTTCAATAACCCATGTTAATGGCTGACCGATATCTTTCAGCGTGACGTCGTACTCATAACTGACGCTATCATCATGCGAACCGTCATCCATATATCCTTGCCACATAAAGGTGACTCTATCACCTGCGGCCATTGCTTGATAAGGCAAGACAGTAACACTTGCCCCAGTCCCTGGGAGATCATCAATATTTATACATAATGCATTAGACTCCGTAATGTGCGCGCAGGGCAGCCTTTGTGCGGGGCGTTTACCGACGTAAATAACCTGTCGCTTGGACTCAGGCTCTAGATCTTTTTCACCTTTAAGTTGAATGGCATACGAATAGAAAGCCCAGCCTTGATCAAGTGGAACCAGCAAATTATTGGGTACACTCACAGGCATACCTTTGCTAAAGTCTCCTTCGACGTCTACCCCAGAACGATCCAGATCCAATACCTCGCCCGAGGCACTGCACCCGCGCCAATTAGGCCATACTGTATCGCCCTCCTTAATGCCTTCATACCATACGTATGTCTGCAAATCGGCAGTACCTAACGCAACAAGATCCAGTACATTTTCCGGATCCAGACTATTGATGATAGGTTGCGGGTATATATCAACCACAAGATTTACTCCACGAAAGCACGCTAAGCAAGCGGGCATAGATGAGTCATGTATTTTTTTGGACATCGGTGTAGGTATTTTTTACACCTCAAAATGCTCCTTGCCTACTATCAGAAGTACTAGGTCCACTTGAGCTCAACAGCTGCTAAGCTGGCTGAAATCCCCCATGAAAACAGACACTGCTCCGGGTGCGAGCGCACAGCTTACAGTCTTGTTTGATCGTTATCGCACAAGCTTATTGCTTTTCATTTTTTAAGGTCGTTAACGTCTATTGATACACTTTTAAATAAGGAAACTTAACCCATGGTCGCTTCCACAGCAGTGCATTCAAACGCGTTCAACTTTTTAGGTGCTCTTCAAAACGGGGTTGATCCTCGCACCGGCCAATACACCATTACGGTAACGTTACCTGAACTTAAAACCTATTATTTAAATGGTCCAAGCCTTCCACTGACACTTTCATTCAATCCAATAAGTAGAGTTGATCGTGGTTTTGGCTATGGTTGGAACTTAAACCTCACTCACTACGATACGTCCACACAAATCATTTCATTACACACCGGAGAGACTTATAAGGTAGAGGGTTGGGATCCAGAAACGGCCCGCGCAATCATCCCGGAGCAAAGGCTAGATACGTTTCACCTTTATGATGAAGGTAACAACACTTATCGCCTGATGCATGTCTCTGGGGAAATGGAAATATTAGTCAATCAGGGCACCAGTGCAGTGCCTGAAGAATTTTACTCCGCCCAAGGGCAAAAAATTATATTGGCGTATACCGATTTTAATGGCTACCCGTTGCTCAACAGCATCACTGATGCGAACGATTTACTTGTTCTGTCAGTGACACGTGAGTCTGGAAGCAGCTTTATAGACATTGAGTTGTATCCATTTTCTGCGGAAGGGGGGACACCTGTTGCACATTACAGCTTGGAATTAACAGGCGATGAGGGTTGGGTCACCCAGATTCATCTACCTTCTGACGACAACGCCAAGTGGGAATTCACTTATAAAAATGTTTTTGGATGCCTGTGCATCGAAAGTGTCACTTCACCCGCGGGCAGCCAGGAACATCTCACCTATGACAATCAGGGACATGCACACCCGGCTCCTGGCAGTCAACCTATCCCACGGGTGTTCAAACATGTTGTATTTCCTTTTTTTGACCAACCGCCAATAGAGCACCACTACACCTACAGTAGCGAGAACTTTTTAGGTTACGGCGCGGGTAGCTTTGAATGGAATGATGATGGGTATGACAACCTGTATAAGGTATTAAACGACTACACCTATCACAGCACCCAAACACTAATCGTCAATGAGAGCCCTGTGCTCACCCAGGAACGCACGTTCAATCGCTATCACCTGCTGATCCAGGAGGTAACGACGCAGAACGGTCACGTACATCGCGTGATTTCAGAATATGCGATTAATCATAACCAACCTTTTCATCAGCAAGTTGCCTATTGCCAACTGCCTATTAAAAAGAAACAAACGTGGTATCTAACCGGTGATATTAATCAACTGCGAAGTTGCACAACTTCTAGCACGTACAACAACAGAGGCTTGATAACCAGTCATACCAAAGAAACCGGCGAGGTGGAACATTACACGTATTACAGCCCCGATGGAGAAGACTCAGAGGGTTACTTTTGCCCCCCAGATCCGGAGGGGTTCGTGCGATACCTGCGTGACAAAACAGTCACTCCGACTGTAGGTCAGCTTGGTTCAACGGCACCTAAACTACTAACCTGCTTTTCTTACACCTCGCTGAGTTCGCTGGCTTACGAGCAGATGGGCGATTCCATCTTAGTCCGTGAAGAGAATCTCTTCGAACTTAAAGACAACACACAATTTGCATTGCAGAAGACGTTAACCACTTATATTGATACTCCCAGCGCCCCATTACTGCATGGGCGTTTGAATAACAAAACCGTGATCGTTGACACCACTGCCTT
Organism: Pseudomonas lundensis; assembly: GCF_015377145.2. Taxonomy (NCBI): domain Bacteria; kingdom Pseudomonadati; phylum Pseudomonadota; class Gammaproteobacteria; order Pseudomonadales; family Pseudomonadaceae; genus Pseudomonas; species Pseudomonas lundensis. Next base: position 1,699,266 of record NZ_CP062158.2, on the reverse strand, counting down.
AACCACAGAATACAACTACGAGCTCGACGATGATCCCACTCTCTTAGTCGTAACCCAAATAGATCGCACCAACGTTCTGGATCAACAACCACTGAGCAAGACTTCAGTCACCAAGCTCTCCATCTTTGATGCCGAACCACGTCAGCGCATTGAAAACTCAATTGTTCAAACTTATCGTTACGACAGCTTAGGCAGGCTGACTCAGGAAACCATTGCACCCGGTACAGAAGTAGAAGCCTCAAAATTTTACACTTACACCCTTAGTGTTGAAGGCTCTCAGTCCAAACAAGTAACTTTAAATGTTGACGGCGTTGAGACACACACTTATTTTGACGGACTTAACCGTGCTGTCCGTGAGGCTCGTCTAGACCCGACTGCTGGCGTTTTTGCCGGCGAAGAGGTCCGCACGTACAGTGCCCATTACGACGCCCAAGGCAATCTGATTAAAGAGTCCAGTTATGATTGGCTGGAAAACATTGAGCATGTATTTTCTCGCACATACGACTATGACAATTGGGGCCAGCAGTACTCTGTAACTGCACCAGACGGAACGCGCGCGGTAACGTGTTACGACCCTATTGGTATTGATGTAGGCACTCCAGCAGTAAAACACCCTACCGAAACTCACTACATACAATGTGCTGCCGAACCTACGCTCATCAGTGGTTTAACTGTCACCGTGCTTAATGCTTTTGAGAAACCTATCCGCATTGAGTCCCTTGCTGCCAACGGTAAACTGTTGGCCATTAAAACGTTCGCCTATGATGGATTTGGACGTTGTATTGAGTCTAAAGATGAGTCTGACCGTATTACACGCTATCGCTACGACAGCAGATCACGCTTACTGTCTACCACCCTCCCGGATCTGACCGTGGTCACCAACACGTATGCTCCCCATCCGCAACAAAGCCTACACACTTCGATATCTGTAAGCACTAACAATCATTTAGTGCCCACACAGTTGCTGGCCGAACAGCAGTTCGACGGATTTGGACGCCTCTTCTCAAAGACGGTCGGAACACTGACTGAGCATTACGACTATGTCGAAGGTCAAGATCAACTCAGCGGCTTAAAAAAACCCAGCGGTAATTACATAAAGTATGACTACGATCTGCGACTGATAACGCTGCCTAAAACTATCATGCTCGAGAATGAAACTGCACCATTGTGTATGTTCGAATACAACAAACTTAACGCCACGATGACCAAAGCCAGCAATGCTGATGGTGCCACGTATTACGAATATGACAGTCGCAAAAATCTTATTCGGGAAACGCACTCAGACAGTTCTGGCCATGAATTAATTAGCCAGTATGGTTATTCTGTAAATGGTCTTCCGTTGATTAAAACTGATAGCACAGGGATGGAAAAGCGATATTCCTATGACCAATTTTCTCGGCTCGAATCTGTAAAGCAGTCTCAGAACGAAGATAATAAATCGCTCAGCATCACCTTCACTTACAACCGTCTGGGGCAACTTTGGCGCACGACCACTGTAGACGAGGCTGCCAAAACAACGCTTCTTGTCGAGATCGAGTATGACGATCAGGGTCGGGAGGTTTTTCGTACTCAAACGCTAAATGCTCAAGCCCCACACACTTACTCGCAGCGTTGGTTACCCAATAACCTGCTAAATACTCGCGAACGCACAGTCGCCGGTATTTCGCAGCTCTTGGAACAATTTGAATATGACGCTAAGGGTCGCCTGCGTAAACACACCTTTAAGGGGCCTGCATTACCCAAAGATCGGTACGGTCATGAAATCACCCGTCAGGTATTTCGCTTTGATGCCCTCGATAATATACAGCGTTGTTGGACTACTTTTGCCGATGGACAATCAGATCTTGCCCTGTTCACTTACTCAACAGATGATGCGTGCCGCCTGCTCAGCGTCACTCATGATCATGCAAGTTACCCGACCTATCAGGCGTTTACGTATGACGCTGATGGCAACATGCAAAATGATGAGCAAAACCAACACTTGTTCTATGACACGCTAGGTCGTTTAGTACGCGTTGAAGCCGCAGACAGTGGGCAAATAGTCGGCAGATATCGTTACGATGCACACAATCATTTGATTGCAACACAAGTAAAAGACCAGTCTGAAACCTTACGTTTCTACGAAGGTAATCGCCTGAGCTTGGCTGTTCATGAAGGTATCAATACCCATCTGCTCACGGTTAATGACCAACCCATTGGCCAGCAACAAAATGGGGATGAGGCTAAAACATTGATATTACTTACTGATGCTAGCCACAGTGTCGTGGGGGAGTGCTTCAAAAACGAACTCCTTACCGCTACTTACACCGCCTATGGAGAACGCACTAGCGATCAAGCGCTTCAGAGCATGATGGCCTTCAACGGTGAAGTACTGGATGAGGCCAGCGGCTGGTATTTGCTGGGTAAGGGGTACCGCGCTTACAACCCACACCTGATGCGATTTCATAGCCCAGACTCCATGAGCCCGTTCGGTGCTGGTGGCCTAAACCCTTATGTATATTGCCTGGGAAATCCAATCGCTTTGCATGACCCAACAGGCCACGCCGGGTCGGGTCGTAACATACGTCCCAAAACTCAGAGACCTTCACGTGGGGGGGGAGTGATGGAGTGGATAGGTGTCATCATTGGCGTTCAACTTTTGATGATGGCCATTGTCGCAACGGTCTTCTTCCCACCTGCTGCTGTTGCAGCTTCGGCTATAGCAACCATGTTTTCTACCGGTGTTGTTAGTGCGGCTACAGCCGTAGGCGCCAGTGCTGGAGTATCTTCTTATATCGGTATGGCTGCTTACGCCGCAGCATATGGAGTTTCCTATCTGGCTTTTTCAATATTCCCAGTCACCAATATCCTCGATAAATCTTTATTTACTGTTGATGTTGCCTTGACCGGAGCTGAAGCGACTTCAATCATAACCAAGGATCATAAAAGCTTAGGCATTATTGAATTGGCCGGCTGGGCACCACTTCCAGCAAGTTTGATAGGCGGAATATTCATGGGGGGTGCCAAAGGCATTAAAGCGGCCTCCAAGAGATCTATAGCTCTTCCTGATGACCCGCATGTTAGTGCATATGATCATTTCCCAAGAGGGAGTGATAACTTCAATAACATAGATTCATCACTATTTGATCAAAGCGCGCCTGCGCCTGCGCCTGCGCCTGCGCCTGCGCCTGCGCCTGCGCCTGAGACAGCGTCCAGCTATTCCTCCGGAGAAGAAGTTTTATTCCAAAAAGTAGACTCTATCACAGTTACTAATACCTCGCGCAGAGACAGTGTGACTACGACAGGATCGCCAAGAAAAATACATCCAACCATAAAAACAAATTACGCATTTTTGACCACTGGCCTAAGTGCGACAAGTCAGTACAAAACTTCTACTACCCGCTTGTAATAAAGGCTAATAAAACCCCATGCTCAGGTGCCCTCAGCGCACCCAGAGCATGGGGTGGGGCACTGCCCGAGTGCCTTTACTCCTCACCGCAAAAATGAGAGTTCTCTCATATCTTCCGCCCACTGATCAATTCAGAATTCAGCCCGCAAAAAAGACTCACTCTACATACTCACTTTTAGATGCACTTAACAGTGAGCTATTTCGCTCCATGGACGCTGCATCTATCTCTAACAGGTTGAACTCCATGAAAAAAAAATTGATACCTCTGACGTTGGCTCTTCTAACGAGTGTGACCAGCCACATCGTTTCTGCGAACACCGGCACCATTAATTTTGTTGGCAAAATCGATAGTTCGACTTGCCCTATTGAAGTCGTGAATCCGGACAGCCAGGCGACCAGCAACGAAGTAAAAATGGGCACCGTCTCTCCGTCTAGGTTCACTGCAATCGGTCAAGAGTATCTGGGCAATGATTTTATCTTGCGCGTACCGGCTGACGCGGGTTGTAATTTAATCCCTGGAAATGTGGGAACAGTCACATTCACTGGAACTGCAGATGCGAGTGGTAATTTTTATGCGACCAAATCCTATACTGGTGCAGCTAAAGGCGTCGCGATTGTCATCAAGGATAGGACCGGTCAATCGGTTAACAATGGCACTCAATCTGCTGAATACCCGCTCAGTGATACCGTGGCCAGCGATATGAAGTTTGATGCTTACTACGTTTCAACTGCTGCCACGGTACAGCCCGGCCCTGCTGATGCCGATGTTAACTTCCTGGTCACTATCAACTGATCCATAAAGTGCGCCCTTGCTTTGCAAGGGCACACCCGTTACTCCTCTTTCTATCGTTATGCATAGGTATTCATCTAATGCCAGGCCTCTTCAGACGGGCAGCTTTTTCACGCCTCCTTTGCCTTGCCATCTCTGTTAGCGGTACTGCACTGCTCTGTAGCTCACCCACCCATGCCGCACTCACCATCAACGGCACACGCATTATTTACGAGAGCCATAAGCGCAGCGTTTCCGTTATTATCTCCAACCCCAGTAAACGCCCATTTGCCGTTCAAACCTGGATAAATACCGAGCGCGATGACACCACCACAGCTGTTCCCTTCATGCCCACACCTGCACTCTTTCGGCTGAACGCAGGCAAAGAACAATACGTTCAAATCAATCAATGGCCCCATACACTGCCCGAAGACCGAGAATCTGTATTTTATTTTAATGTTCAGGAAATCCCTCAATCCAAGAGTTCGGACACGGGCGTTCTGAATATCGCAATGCGTACCCGGATCAAATTGTTTTACCGCCCAACGTCGATAAAAAACCCTGCGGATACGCATTTAAAACAACTGCAGTGGGCCGTTAAAAAAATGGATGGGCACTACTATTTAGAAGCTCACAACCCGTCCCCTTACTTTATTTCTTTTGCGAGCCTTGAGCTGAGGTTTAGCGGGCAAAAAGAGCTCCCAACCAATCCTGCGATGGCGGCTCCATTTTCTCGCCAACTGTATCGACTCTCTGAGTACAAGCCCACAGCAGATACGCAAGTAACCTTCTCATCCATCAATGATTATGGCGGTGTTAGTCGTCCTCTTACGGTTGCTATCACTCCTGCCGATTAATACATCGCTGCGCTTCAATCTGTCTGGAACTCATCATGATCTGTCTATCCGGTCTGAGGGGCACCACTGCGTGTCTGTCTATCAGCCAGTTCGCATTAATCTGTGCCAGCGTTAATCTATTCACATTGCGCGACGTCCACGCTGAAGAACATGAATATTTTCAATCGAGCTTTATGCGCCAAACATCAGAGGCCGGACATCTTGCACTTGATGCGCTGTCTCAGGGGCAAGACGTGGTACCAGGGCGTTATTGGGTTGCGATTCACGTGAATTCACGCTTGATAGACCAACAGCACCTTGATTTCAAACTGGCAAACGATAACGAAACCCTTGAGCCCTGTTTGCCTGCCAGCCTCCTGACCTTGAGTGGTGTGAAGCTTGACGCCTTTGAAGATCCGATCTCTATGCAGGCGAACTGCCTGGATCTTTCAATCTTAATACCTGGTTCAACAGTTGACTTCGACAGTTCCAAAATGCTGATCGATATCTCTATTCCACAAATCGCACTTCGAGCTGACGTCGTAGGTTATGTTGACCCTGAGCGCTGGGACGCGGGCATAAATGCCGCCTACCTGAACTATCAAGCGTCTGCCCAACGCGGCAGAAATCGTTATAACGGCCTAACCGCTAGCGAAGATTTACTCCTCAACATGGGTGTCAATTATGAAGGGTGGCGTTTTCGGAGCACACAGGCACTGCGACAGGGTGAGTCGGACAAACGTGATTGGGTCCGCTCCTCAACCTTTTTACAACGCGACATACCGGGCACCTTTGCGAACATTACCCTGGGAGAAACCTCTACCGATGGCGATGTTTTTCGCAGCATCCCCGTACAAGGCGTTTTGATTCGTTCGGATGCAGGCATGCTTCCTGACGCGCTGCAAGGTTACGCTCCGATCATCCGAGGCGTAGCTCAAACACGTGCAAAACTTGAAATTCGGCAAAATGGTTATCCCATTTATTCAACTTATGTCAGTGCCGGGCCCTATGAAATAAACGATCTGAACACTGCGGGTAGCAGTGCAGAACTCGAGATTATTCTGACAGAGGAGGATGGCCAAGTGCGGCGCTTTACTCAACCCTTCTCGACCTTGAGCAACCTGCTGCGCGAAGGTGTTTGGCGATACAGCGCTTTCGCCGGTCGTTACAACGCCGTAAATGATTTGAGTTCCCCGCTGCTTTGGCAAAGCACGTTGACTGTCGGTACGGGTTGGGACACCACGCTGTATGGCGGGCTGATGGGGAGTGACTTTTATCAAGCGGGGTCTTTAGGTCTAGCCAAAGACCTAGGCGCCATTGGCGCACTGGCATTTGATGTGACGCGCTCCAATGCTCAGATCAACACAACCAATGAACACAGCCTGCGAGGGATGAGTTATGCCATCAAATATGGCAAATCTTTCACAACGGGTACTGACTTACGTTTTGCGGGTTATCGCTATTCAACCCAAGGCTATCGTGACTTTGATGAAGCGTTACGCGAGCGCTCTCAATCCTCAAGTTTCTTCGGTAGCCGACGGAGTCAGATTGTTGCCTCGCTCTATCAAAAATTAACGAACAATAGCTCCGTTAATTTGTCACTCTCGCATCAGGACTATTGGGGGACAGACTACAAACAGCGTCAATTTCAGTTCAGTTTTAACACCCAGCATAAAGGTATTACCTACAGCTTGATGGCCTCTCAGGCGTTGAGCGATACGTACAAGAATGATCGGCTAATCAGTCTGAGTGTTTCGATTCCTCTAGACTTTGCGCTGGCCTCCAATGCCACTTTTGATCTGCAAAAAAATGGCGAGCACTATAGCAAGCGCTCAAGTATCAGCGGTAAAACCTATGACCATAAACTTAGCTATCGAGCCTCATTCAGCCAAACGGAATCTCAGCAAACGTCCACTTCCTTTTCGACAAACTATCAAACGTCATTTGCGAGTCTGGGTGGGGGCGTCACCTATGGCACCGACTACCGTAGCTTAGCCATCAACACCAGTGGCGCGGTATTACTCCATGACCAAGGGATTGAATTCAGCCCTTACTTGGGAGAGACGATTGCGCTGATTCAAGTTCCGCAGATCGCTGGAGTGGGTGTCGTCAACGCGACCGGAGCGCTGACTAACAATGAAGGATTTGCCATAGCACCTTATATGCGTCCCTACCGCATTAACCACCTAGAGCTCCAAACTGACGACATTGACCCCAGCATCGAAATTGAAAATGGCACTGCCCAAGTTGTTCCTAGGCGCGGCGCGGTTGTCAAACACGTGTTCACAGCACGAAAAATCAACAGACTGCTGTTAACAGGCTCGCTGCCAAATGGGCAGCCTCTGCCTTTTGCAGCCCAAGTGAGTACAGCGGACGGTGAGCAGTTAGGGGTCATCGGCCAGGCGGGACAAATACTGCTGTCGACTGACTTAACACCACAAGTCCTAACAGTGCGGTGGGGCGTTTTGAGTGATCAGCATTGTGAGCTGAAGATCGAACCAGAGGCTATGCAAAAGCTTGATGGTTTTTACACGCAGGATTTGGTCTGCCGATAACTCTCTTGCGCAAATATAGTGGCGACCTTTAATAGGCTCGCCCGGTACCTTTGGGGTGTTTAATGACAACACTAATGCGACGGTTCGCATGCTTGATCGGCCTTTCTACTTGGTTAGTAATGCCATTGGCATCAGGGGCTCAGGAAGACAATAAATGCTTTTGGGCGGTCGGGGCAGGCCCGGTAACCTTCACCCCCAGACTTGGCACACTTTATGTACCCCGAGATGCGCCTGTGGGTACTCTCATTGGCTCAGAGCAGAGTTTGTTCACGCCCAACGATGAAGGAGCAAGAATAGAGTGCAGGAACGATGGGAATACCGTTTTAAACTTCAATGCCATGGCATCTGCTCCCATTTATATTGGCCCCATCCCACCACAGCCGGGGACTGTTTTGCATACCAATATTCCTGGCGTGGGGGCCTTGATCAAATTGGGAAGACCGCTGGTCAAAGAGTTCAATGAAGAGAATTCGTTTACCGCACTCAATGGCCCTTACGTGCCGATGCTCAGTGAGCACCGGCAACCGATGGGCAGTGCAAATTTCAGCCTTGGTAACTTAAGGCATACGCTAACCTTGATAAAAATTGGTCCCATTGCCCCCGGCGTGCATATATTGAATGGCAGCCCTCTCTTTAGTGGTCATTTCACAGGTATAGGCAAAGCCTTTAACTACGGCCTGGACGGCACTGTTGTTCAATCTCAATGCAGTTTGTCAAGTAACCCGGTCAGTGCAGATCCGGTGCAACTGGGTGACTGGGACAGTAAACACTTCACCCAAGAGGGTGATACGACAGACGCCGTAGATTTTCACATCAATATGGTTTCGTGCGAAACCGATCCATCGGGGGAATCTATTGCCATGGCTCATATTCGCCTAGAGGGCGCTAAAGGCTCTGTACCGTTTGACCCAGTCAACGGTATTTTCACCTTGGCGACCAATGCGACAGCAAAAGGCGTGGGCATTCAAATGCTAAAAGAGGATGGTCTAACCCCTGTCCCGCTAGGGGTCGATGTTCCAATTGTTTCGATAGTCCCGGGCAATATGGCTATGCACTTTAAGGCGCGCCTCTATCAAACCCACCCCACCGTTAACGTTGAGCCAGGCTCAGTAGAAGGTGCTCTGAATTTTACCTTGACGTATCAATGAATTAACCCCGCCCTGACCCACAACTTAAGGGCGGGGTTACCCTGCTAGTCCTTCAGTAGCGCCCATTCACGCCTGAAGTTGTACCAATAGCCTTTGTTATTAAAACTCACCCGCCCCTCAAAATTAATCTGAGTACCCACTTTAAATTTTTCGAGATCTGCCTTTGCCACGACCGTTGATACTTTTTCTTCGGTCACTTCCTCTTCCGTGACAGCGTGCTCGGTAAAATACTCAATCGTCAGGTTTTTACCATCCACACCTAACCCTACCAAACTAAAAGACAAAAACTGATCATCTGCCATAAAAGGCCAATAGCTGACAAATACAAAAGCACCACTTTGCGGTACATTTGCCAAACTTAATTCATGACCTTTGACACTTTCGCACTGCAGAGTAGGATAATTGGCCGCAAGCACATCAGAAATAGCCAAGTTATAAACTTTTGACGTCGCCAGCACTGTCATGCCTGAGCTATCAAGCACCTCGTAATACACAGGGATATAGCCTGCCCCATCTGCCAAACTGCTGACCATATGGGCTGCAATATAATCTTTAGACACCTTAAACTGTAAAGGGTCTATCGGATCTGCGTCACTGAGGCATAGTGAATTAAATGCCAGTGGATCAGCCCATTGCAAACGAACCTTCTCACCCTCATAAATATCAGCATCGGCGGGGAGTTTAACAACGACACCGTCTCCTGCAAAGTCGATATTCAATTTCCCATACTCAGCGGAGCCGCTGGCGCCTGTAACTTTTACGAAGTTAAGAGAACGCGGCGTCATGTCTACTTCAATCGGTACAGACTCACTGATCGGACTACTATTGCCTGCTTTATCGTACAGTTTATATTCGGCATAACACTCACCGTTCTGTGCAGCTTCAATCTGCACACGGGTGTAAACTATTTTTAGATCCGCCGGGACTGGAATTCGATTAATGTGTTGACTGCCTGCACTTGTTTTCCAATAATAATCCACTTCATCGCCCTCTTGGCGATCCGCATAATCCGGTATCACACAGACAAATTCATCACCGTGGGCTTCGAAGAATGGAATTGTAATTTGCGTGGTAGGCAATATCAATGCACCGGGCGGTGCGTGTTTATAGGGAGGGCTGCGATCAATGACCAAGGGGGTAATTTTTGAGTCATTTTCAGCGCCTCCATTATGTCCAATTACAAGATACCTAAAGTCAAACGGCCCTTCTTCGTAGTCTAATTTCCCCGCATCTATAGTGAGTAACAAAGGAAAATCTGTATCGTCAAGCGGCCCTTTAATTTCATACGCTTGCAGCGTATTAAACGCGTTTGAAGTATTCTGTCTACGCCATTGAAATGAAAGTTTATCAATGGCATTTTCTGGCGGGAGGTTATCCCATGCAGGCACCTCCACGGATAACGGTTGCTCCAGTGCTGAGGCGGGTAGTAAACCTTCGGGGGCTCCCGGCAAAGTTCCCAGTATATGGGGTACCTCCAACTCAATGTGTTTTGACCCTACCGTGGGGGCATCCACTGAGCCGTTAATTACGTTCACATTTTTTTTTCCGTCAGAATCAGTCATTGCCGTCACTCACTAAATTTCAATTTAATTGAACCTTGATCTGACGAGCAAAGTGAAAAGTCACTTTGCTCGTACAGCACGCCAAGTATATTTAGCAGGTTTTTGATCGGCTTGTTACTATCAGAACTACTAGCCCCCTACCTTTTTAGCGATAGACTATTACCTTACTTAACGCACACTTCATACTCACCAGCTGTAATGAACCCCTACAGAACCACCCAACGGTTGCTCAATGCCATCGCCCTTGCTGTATTCCAGGTCAGCATATGCCTTAACTTTCTGAGTCAGGGTCATCGTCACACCTGCGCCAAACTCACCCCGCGAACCTGACAAATCGTTGTTAAACACATTGTCGTTCACTTTAACTTCGTTGTTTTTAGAGAACTCATGCACGTACGCTGCACGCAGGTAAGGTTGTACGAGCTGGCCGCTCGCCAACTCAATATTACGACCAACCGTAGAGCCAAGTTCGCCCAACAATGAACGCGTGCGATCACCTTCGGCACGCAGTCCATTATCAAGGTCATAATTTTTACCTTGAATCACTACGCTCGATACTTGGGCATAGGGCTCAACAAAATACCCGTCCTTTAACGTTATATGCCGCCCAAACTCTGCAGAGGCACCGACACCATAATTGTTATAACTGCCTTTTGTGCTTGTGTTATCACTCAAGTTCACATCTGATTTATTCTGAAAGCGGTTAACCTTCACGACACCATCAAAGTAATAACCTGTTTGCGCATCAAGCCACGTGGTGTAGGCGCCCGCGTAGTAACTGTTTACGGTACCGGAAGTACCGCGATCAAGGTCAAGATCAGACCGGCTATAACCGGCCATCAAACCCGCCAGCCACTGCCCATCACCGATAGGCAACGGTGCATCCGCACCGAACGTTAACCCTTGCTGGTTTTGCTTATAGCCCGCACCGGTAGAAGCGGACACCACGTACTTATTACCATAGGCTCTAACCCACGCACCGGACTGACCCGTACCGACGCGCAACTCACCCATGCGTGAACGCAGTGTTGTCAACTCTCCGTACCAGATAGTCGGTGCCGTGTTAAACAATGCCATGGCCGACTGAGTGCCGGGGCTGATGGTCTTACTTTCCGGGTTCAAATACCAATCGGTTGCGCCTCCAGTTTCAGTGCTAGCTAACTGATAGGAATAAGCCCCAAGGTCAATCCGATCATTCAGCAGCGAAAATTTTGCATCCCCTGCTGCGGTGTGCACTAGATAAAGCTTGTCTGCATTAATCGGATCAGCACCGGAACTGGCCACTACTAATTGGTGATTCCCGGTCGCGGTGCCAGTCACGTCAAGTTGATCGGTCTGGCCTGTTGAAAAATCTGAAGCCATAAAGAAAGTGCCGCCAGTCCCACTCAGGTTACCCACCGACAGCGTGAAGTAAGAAGTAGGCTCACCAAACTTAATCGAACCGCCATTCATGGATAAGTCGGACACTGTACCGTCTTCAACCATCACCCACTGAGCTTGGCTATTGATTGCCAGACTCGTGAGATTTTCGAGGCGCCCGGTTAAGGTAGCTTGATTATCAAGGATCACGTTGGCAGTAGCGCCGGATGCGGCAATCACATCTCCCGCAAGGTGGGTATTGCTGTCACTGACTCGCAAGGTAGCCGTGGACGTGCCATTAACCTCCATTAAGTGACCGTTACCACCGGAGAGTGTGGCGCCATTCATCACATTGATTTGAGTGTGAGTAGCGCCTGAATCGTAGTTTTCTACAACGATGGCTGACCCGGTACGCCCGACCACTGTTGTGCTGTCCAGGTTAATAAGCGTATCTTCGGGGTTAAAGTAATCAAAGACTTGTATGCCGTTCAGCCCCCCAACAATCGTGCCTCTTACCGCTGAGGCCGTACCATTGAACACCTCAAGTCCGATGCCATCGGCCCCGTTGGCCAACAACGTGGTGTCGGTCATCTCCAGCCGGCTCAATTGAGAGACAGTTGCGCCGCGAGTCATACCTGTGATGGTGCTACTGAATACCTGTACAGCAGACCCTACTCCTGTATCCGCAGCGACCCTAAGACCGATCTCATTACTGTTAATCGTACTGCCCGTGATGGTCGCCGTGCTGCCATAAAGACTCACGCCGGGCTCGGTACCGTCACCGTTTACGGTTGACCCGTTTAATACCAAATTTGACGTGGTCACCTCAATATTGCGTGAAGTCGCATTATTGGCAGTCAGCGTCCAGCCATTGAACACTTTATATTTATCCAGCGGACTACTTGAAGCATCAATAATGGCATCTTCATACCCGATAACCACCGTTTCAGCATACGAGCGCTCACTGACCAACAGACTAGAGCCCATTACAACAAGAAATATACTTTGAGAAAGCGGAGAGTGTAGATAGGGCATAGTCATCAACCTAATAACTGGTGCGGGTTTTATGCAAAGAATCACCTTAGGCTTCTCTCGGCACATTCATACAAAGCCAACGCATGTTACGCACCTTGTCTAAGCCTTAATGTAGGACTATCCCTACGCTTCTGTAAGGATAGTCCCGACAAATGGGGCATTTGAAAATCTATGGATTGGGGGGAATAGTGCACGGCCCACCGGGGCTATACATCCCGATTTTCACAGTCGCCTCTCCAGGTTGTTCTACACCATCAATAAGCAGGGTGTACTCAAGCTTGCCACTGCCATAAGGATTACCATCAGCATTGTAAATAGGTAGAAAATAGGTTTCATAAGGTCTGACCCACCAGTCAAAACCCTCTTTTTCTTGCTCCTCAGTCACCGTAAGCTCGCCACTTTCAAGTGGGCCACCCGGTATTGGATCTACGGTGTTGTCATCAATATAACTGGTCCATTTCAGTTTTATTTTTCTGCCCGCATTCAAATACCTAGACGCTGGTATATGCACACGAACCCCATAGGTGTTATCATCGGTCAACTCTAATGAGGGACAATTCAGCCAGTTATAATTAGGATCAATTTTAGGGAATTGAGGCGCCTCCAGCACAATAGGGACCCCCGTTACCTTTACTGGCTTGGGCTTTGATTTTTCTTCATTAATAAAATCTTTATGAGAGACGGTAAACCACGCATCAATGTCGCCGTTGCCCGCCGCGTCAATATCGGCCCAATTAACAGTGAGCTCTATGTCAGGATCGCCAGGAGCCTCTGTAGTGACTGTATGGGTTCCGATGGATTTACCTCCCCAAAAAAATTCGATTAACTGGTCGGTGGCAATCCCCACATAAGGGGACAGTTTTATCGTGGCAGGTTGGTTAGCATCAGCATCCACTATTTTATCGATTTCACCCGTATAACTGTTTACGGTCACTACGCCGAGTGCTGGGTTTACTGGATTAGGCTCATCCGGGTTTTCAGGACCCACCTTGGACAAATCAACCTGAATCGTTACATCGGCAGAACCCAAGAGTATCGAGCCCCGATAATAATCGTACTTAACAGTGGTGGCTTGAGAACCAGACGTCGTGAAATCATAGGCCGCTTTCAAAACAGCCCACGGCACAGGAACATTAACTGGAAACTGATTAATTGGATAAGGGGGAACCAGTTTTTCACTTCCCCACGTGACCGTAATAGCATCGCCAATCTTCCAGTTGAGTACCTCCGTCTTGATATCAACATAAACACCCAAAAACGCATCATCACGGTCAATTATATTATCTGAACCATCATCGGCATGGCGCACCGTCAGCGCCGGGAACGGAGCCACAGGCCAAGGCCCAAGCGCTACTGGCATTTTCACGGACTTGCCAATGCGACTGTCATTACCAGCTTTATCGACCAAGATATAACACGCGTAATAGTCACCATCACCCGCGTCAACGATAGTTGATTGGGGAATGGTGAACTGTCGATTTGTCGGAATATCTTGATAGCCACCGATCGGCGTCAAACCCGATATATCTTCGGGCACATCACCTTTCACCCAAAACACGCCAATTTTATCGCCATCCGCTTGATCCTGATACGAAGGAATAGTGGCTACCACGGCATCACTGTTTGCATCCGTGATAGGGCCAGTCGGGAGGACCAAGTCTGCGGGATAGGCATTGCCATAGGGCGGAAGAATATCGAGCACTATGGGCGTTGCTTCCGACCTTTGTTGTACGCCATTACCGAAAACTTTGTATCGAAAATAGAAAGCACCATGCACATTTTCAAAAAACTCAACCGGTATCTCTAGAGGGATAGGATCCGGGTGCGCTCCTTTTATCTCTGTTTTTAGAAGGTCTGTATACGAAGTATCGTTGTCGTCACTGTTTTGCAGCCGCCATTGCAGAGTTAACTCGTCTCCTACCGGAAAATTGGGATCCTCAGGAAGACCCGCCCAATGCGGAATCCCAACCTTGAGAGGCTCTTTTAAAAGCGCTTTAGGCATGAGCCCCTGCGGTTCACCCGGCAAAACACCTTGCACAGTAGGCTTAGCAAGTTCATTAACACGCCTTAACTCAGCACGACGTTTTAAAAAAGCCTTACGCGCATTTCGAGCAGCCAATTTCCTCTCAAGCATATTCATCGTTCAACCCTCAATTCATAGAGAAAGTACCAGTACCTCAGCCCCCCTGATAGCAACTTAGTTTTTGCCTTGGATAAACAGGTAAAGCACGTGTTAAAGTCCGAAGCATAAATACAAACTCATCAGGCATGACTCTATTGAAAGAATATTTTCATCCATAAGTGCCTGAGTATTTCTAAACGCTTAAAAGTATTGAACGCCTTTTTATGGCGGCTGAATACTGTCAGAAATGACAGGTATACCCATTTTTTCCATCAGACCACCCACCGCACTCCCCCCTCCAAGATCCCCGGCAGTGTCAATTTAGAAGCGGCGTTGGCCCAAGCGTCAGACTTGTTGCGCTGCGCGGGCGCTTCGGCGAATGAAGTGGGCAATGGCATGCCCGGCGCCACACGCGACTTGGTGATGTCGATAGGGCATGTGGTGGAGCTGGCCAAAGCCTATGTCGATAAATCGCTGGACGGTTTAACAACGAACTGACGCTGCACGCGCCTGGGTACAAGCAGGCGCGCGCCCCAATATCAACAAGCTCGCTCACCGTAGGTTTCTTACTTACGCTTTTGGTACAACTTAGGCTCACCGGGCGGACGGGTCTTGAAACGGCGGTGGGCCCACAGGTATTGCTCGGGGCATTCACGAATGGCCCGCTCGACCCACTGATTGATGCGCAGGCAATCGGCCTCATCGCTTTCTCCGGGGAAATCCTTCAAAGGCGGATGAATCACCAACTTGTAGCCACTGCCATCCGCCAGTCGTTGTTGAGTAAAGGGCACAACGTGCGCTTTGCCCAGCTTGGCAAACTTGCTGGTGGCGGTCACGGTGGCCGCCTGAATGCCAAACAAGGGCACAAAAATACTCTGCTTGGCGCCGTAGTCCTGATCCGGCGCATACCAAATCGCACGCCCCGAGCGCAGCAGCTTGAGCATGCCGCGCACGTCATCACGTTCCACGGCCAGCGAATCCAGGTTGTGGCGCTCGCGGCCCCGTCGCTGAATAAAATCGAACAGCGCGTTCCCATGCTCGCGGTACATGCCATCGATGGTGTGTTTTTGCCCGAGCAGGGCCGCGCCGATTTCAAGCGTGGTGAAGTGGAACGCCATGAGGATCACCCCTTTGCCTTCCAACTGCGCCTGCTTGAGGTGCTCCAGCCCTTCTACATGGGCCAGCCGGGCCAGGCGCGGCTTGGGCCACCACCAGCTCATGGCCATTTCAAAAAATGCGATACCGGTGGACGCAAAGTTCTGCTTGAGCAAGTGCTTGCGCTCGGCGGCGCACTTTTCGGGGAAACACAATTGCAGGTTGCGCGCGGCAATGCGCCGACGATCACCGGCGACCCGGTACATCAGCGCGCCCAACACACGCCCCAACCCCAATTGCACTTTATAAGGCAGCTGCACCACCAGCCACAGCAGGCCAAGGCCAAGCCACAGCAGCCAAAAACGCGGGTGAAAAAAAGCAGCACGAAAACGCGGGCGATCCATTAATGATTCCGGACAGACACAAGGGCCGGGCATTCTACATCGTTCGACCCCGCTTGCGGCTCGCGGGCGATCTCGTTATAAGTCTCAGCACTTTAAGTGACAAGCCGCATTAAGCCGACCATGAGCCAAACCGAATCGCTAGACCAAGCCCCTGTGTTCCAGCTTAAGGGCAGTATGCTCGCCATCACGGTGCTGGAACTGGCCAAAAACAACCTTGAAGCCCTGGATCGCCAACTGGCAGCCAAAGTGGCCCAAGCCCCGAATTTTTTCAGTAATACCCCGCTCGTCCTGGCGCTGGACAAAATGCCCGCCGGTGAAGGTGCGATTGATTTGCCAGGCCTGATGCGTGTCTGCCGTCAACATGGCCTGCGCACACTGGCCATTCGCGCCAGCCGCATAGAAGATATTGCCGCCGCGATTGCCATCGACCTGCCTGTGCTGCCACCGTCCGGCGCCCGTGAGCGGCCGATTGAACCGGTCGAAGCCGAGGTGAAGAAAAAACCCGAAAAACCGCCCGAGCCTGTGGTCAAGCCGACCCGCATCATCACCAGCCCCGTACGCGGCGGCCAGACGGTGTATGCCGAAGGGGGCGACCTGGTGGTCATGGCGGCGGTCAGCCCCGGTGCGGAACTTATGGCCGATGGCAACATCCATGTGTACGGGCCAATGCGCGGTCGAGCACTGGCCGGGCATAAAGGCAACACCAAGGCGCGCATTTTCTGCCAGCAGTTGAGCGCCGAGCTGGTGTCGATTGCCGGCAAGTACAAAGTGTCGGAAGACCTGCGCCGTGATCCATTGTGGGGTGCAGGGGTTCAAATCAGTCTGTCAAGTGACATGTTGAACATCACCCGTCTTTAACGGATACTCTCGCCATTTTCCAACCATCTCAAAAGCGTAGAGAAAACAGTTTAAACCTTGTAGGAAATCACCAATCAGCCAGCGCTTACGGCTTGTAAACGCCGACCTGAACGATCATCCGCCAGGACTGTTCACCTGCCGTCGTTAATAGAGATGTTATTCAGGGGCTAAAAAGTCCTTTTTCCTTAGGGGTGAAACACCTTGGCCAAGATTCTCGTGGTTACATCCGGCAAGGGTGGTGTGGGTAAGACCACCACCAGCGCCGCTATCGGTACCGGCCTCGCACTGCGCGGCCATAAAACAGTGATCGTCGACTTCGACGTCGGCCTGCGTAACCTGGACTTGATCATGGGCTGCGAGCGCCGCGTGGTGTATGACTTCGTGAACGTGGTCAACGGCGAAGCCAACCTGCAACAGGCCCTGATCAAAGACAAGCGCCTGGAAAACCTGTACGTGCTGGCCGCCAGCCAGACCCGTGACAAGGACGCACTGACCAAAGAAGGCGTCGAAAAAGTTCTGATGGAACTTAAACAAACCTTCGAATACGTGGTGTGCGATTCCCCGGCCGGTATCGAAACCGGTGCGCACCTGGCCATGTACTTCGCTGACGAAGCGATTGTCGTGACCAACCCTGAAGTTTCCTCGGTACGTGACTCGGACCGCATGCTCGGCCTGCTGGCCAGCAAGTCCAAGCGTGCTGAAGAAGGCCAGGACCCGATCAAGGAGCACTTGCTGCTCACCCGTTACAACCCGGAGCGCGTCAGCAGCGGAGAAATGCTCGGCGTTGAAGACGTCAAGGAAATCCTCGCCGTGACCCTGCTGGGCGTGATTCCGGAGTCCCAGGCTGTTTTGAAGGCTTCCAACCAAGGTGTGCCGGTCATTCTTGACGACCAGAGCGACGCTGGCCAGGCCTACAGCGATGCCGTCGATCGCTTGCTGGGCAAGTCCGTGGAACATCGATTCCTCGATGTCAAGAAGAAGGGATTCTTCGAGCGTATCTTTGGAGGCAACTAAACAATGAAATTTCTCGACTTCTTTCGCGCCAACAAAAAGCCAAGCACCGCGTCGGTCGCGAAAGAGCGTCTACAGATCATCGTGGCGCACGAACGCGGCCAACGGAGCACGCCGGATTACCTGCCCGCCTTGCAGAAAGAGCTGGTAGAAGTGATTCGCAAATACGTCAATATCGGCAACGATGACGTGCATGTCGCGCTGGAAAACGACGGCAGCTGCTCGATTCTGGAACTCAACATCACCCTGCCAGATCGTTAACCGATCCGGCCGACACCACGGCGACCTGGGCACCTTCTTTACGGAGACGGTTCCCACGTCGCCGTTGGCGTTTCTCAAGAGGCTGTTTTAATGCCGTTGTCCAACATCCACATCATCCACGAGGACGCTGGCGTTCTTGTGGTCAACAAACCGACGTTGCTGCTGTCCGTGCCCGGCCGCGCAGAAGACAACAAGGATTGCCTGATTACCCGCCTGCAAGAAAACGGCTACCCCGAAGCGCGGATCGTACACCGCCTTGATTGGGAAACGTCCGGGATCATTTTGCTGGCGCGGGATGCTGACACCCACCGCGAACTGTCTCGCCAGTTTCATGACCGTGAAACCGAAAAAGCCTACACCGCACTGGCGTGGGGCCAACCGGCGCTCGACAGCGGCACCATTGATCTGCCGCTGCGCTACGACCCGCCGACCAAACCCCGGCACGTGGTGGATCACGAGTTTGGCAAAAATGCCCTGACGTTCTGGAAAGTCCTGGAGCGCTGTGGAGATTACTGCCGCGTGGAACTGACGCCGATCACCGGCCGCTCGCATCAACTGCGGGTACACATGCTGTCCATCGGCCACCCGCTGCTGGGCGACGGCCTGTACGCCCATGAACAGGCGCTGGCGGCATACCCACGCCTGTGCCTGCACGCCAGCATGCTGAGCTTCACTCACCCGCAAACCGGTGAGCGCTTGCGCTTCGAGTGCCCGGCACCGTTCTGACTCCCGCCCCTGCGTGGTCGCTGCCGGGCAACACAGGCGGCGGCTGCGGGATTGAGGTTCAATCGGGGTCAATTTTTGTGACCAATGCGCTAAACTCGCGGCCTTGCTGTCTGGAGTAACTTATGCGCGAAGAGTTGAACCAAGGCCTGATCGACTTTCTCAAGGCCTCCCCTACCCCCTTTCATGCCACCGCCAGCCTGGTGCAGCGTCTGGAGGCCGCCGGTTATCAGCGCCTCGATGAGCGCGAGACCTGGTTCACCGAAGCCAACGGTCGCTATTACGTCACTCGCAACGACTCCTCCATTGTCGCGTTCAAGCTGGGCCGTCACTCGCCCTTGCACGGCGGCATTCGCATGGTCGGCGCGCACACAGACAGCCCCTGCCTGCGGGTCAAGCCTCAACCCGAACTGCAACGCCAGGGTTTTTGGCAACTGGGCGTCGAAGTCTACGGCGGCGCCTTGCTGGCCCCGTGGTTTGACCGCGACCTGTCACTGGCCGGGCGCGTGACCTTCCGCCGCGACGGTAAAGTCGAAAGCCAGCTGATCGATTTCAGGGCGCCCATTGCGACCATTCCGAACCTGGCGATCCACCTCAACCGCACCGCCAACGAAGGCTGGGCGATTAACCCGCAAACCGAGTTGCCGCCGATTCTGGCCCAGGTCGCGGGTGATGAACGTGTGGACTTCCGCGCCTTGCTGACCGACCAACTGGCCCGCGAACACGGCCTGAACGCTGACGTGGTGCTCGATTACGAGTTGAGCTTCTACGATACCCAGAGCGCTGCGGTGATTGGTCTCAATGGTGACTTTATCGCCGGCGCCCGTCTCGACAACTTGCTGTCGTGCTATGCCGGCCTGCAAGCGTTGCTCAATACCGAGACCGACGAAACCTGCCTGTTCGTGGCCAATGACCATGAAGAAGTCGGCTCCTGCTCGGCCTGCGGCGCCGATGGCCCGATGCTGGAGCAAATCCTGCAACGCCTGCTGCCAGAAGGGGATGAGTTCGTACGCACCATCCAGAAATCCCTGCTGGTGTCGGCTGACAACGCCCATGGCGTTCACCCCAACTACGCCGACAAACACGACGCCAACCACGGCCCGAAACTCAACGCCGGGCCGGTGATCAAGGTCAACAGCAATCAGCGTTACGCCACCAACAGCGAAACGGCCGGTTTCTTCCGCCACCTGTGCATGGCCGAAGAAGTGCCGGTGCAAAGTTTTGTGGTACGCAGTGACATGGGCTGCGGCTCGACCATCGGCCCGATCACCGCCAGCCACTTGGGGGTGCGCACGGTGGACATCGGCCTGCCAACGTTTGCCATGCACTCCATTCGCGAATTGGCCGGCAGCCATGACCTGGCGCATCTGGTCAAAGTGCTGAGCGCGTTCTACGCCAGCCAGCAACTCCCGTGAAGGGCCTCGGAGCGGGCCTGCCCCGCTCCAAACCCCGCAAAGTGCAGGCGTGCCGCTCAATTTTGATACACGTCACCGCACACTTTCACAATCGGGCCTAGACTGGAGCCCATTCATTCCTTCAGGTCCATAACAATGATCGAGATGTCTGCGTTCCACTCCATGATGATTCCCATTGTGTGCGGCATGTTGCTGCTGACTGTCGGTTTCACCCTTCGCGAGCGAACCAGCGGCATCGGCGTCCTGATGATCTGGTGCGGCATGCTGCTGATATTCGGCACGATTGTGTTCAAGATTCTGGCCAAGCTGAATGCCTGAACACCTGCGTTTTTTCGCAAAATCCAGCGCTGATTGATTTCATGTGTGACAAGAAGCGAATCAGTGCTGCCCCAGAGTCTGTTCCCTTTTCATAGCAGCCGCGACGAACACCCACGGGTCGCGGTTCACATTTAATCAGGCTGCGTTGCAGCGCTTGAGAAGGGAACAACCATTGCCTTCGCTCTGCGCCTTGCCTGGCTAAATGTGACCCCGCGACGCGGTTTGCAGTGAAACGGGAACAGACCCTAGCGTACACTCGGTCGACCTGCCCCCTTGAGGTTGACCGCCCAGTGCTTGTTCGTTTGTTCGCCCTGCCATATTTAGTGCTCGTTTGCATGCTGACGCTGCTCCCCATCACGTCTGCGCACGCTGTCGGCCTGCCCGGCCTGCTCAGCCCGGATAAAACCCAGGCCCAACCCACCGAGCCGTTGGGTCAGTCGCTGGACGAAGTGATCAAAAACCTGGAGAACGACCAGCAACGCAGCAAGCTGCTGGCCGACTTGAAGAAGCTGCGCGACGCCACCAAAAAGGCGCAACCCGAAGCCGAGATCGGCGTGCTCGGGCTGATCGGCAGCACCCTCACCGACCTCGAAAAACAGTTTTTGGGCAATGACAGCCCAACCTCGCGCTGGGCACGGGAGATTGATCAGGCACAGGACGAACTCAAAGCGCTGATGCTGCCGGCCAGTCAATGGCTGCCGATCATTTTTGCCTTTGCGCTGATCATCATGGTCTGGAGCTTGCTGGCCGCGCTGCTGATTTGGGTCAGCCACCGGGTGCGCCTGCGCTTTGGCCTGAGCGAAGAGTTGCCGCAACACCCCAAGGCGGTGGACATGCTGCGGTTTGCCTTGCGCAAGCTGGGGCCGTGGCTGGTGGCGTTGGTGATGACCGTGTACATGAGCTATTCGTTGCCGTCGTCGCTGGGCAAGGACTTGGCGATGGTGCTGGCGTATGCGCTGGTCATCGGCACCTGTTTCTCGGCCATTTGCGTGATTGCTTTTTCCCTGCTCGACGGCCCGCACCGCCACCGCGCCCTGCACATCCTGCGGCATCAGGCTTTTCGTCCGCTGTGGTGGATCGGCAGTTTTGCCGCCTTCGGCGAGGCCTTGAGCGACCCGCGACTGGTCGCCACCCTGGGCGTGCACCTGGCCCACACGGCCGCCACGTTTGCCAATGTCATGGCGGCGCTGTCCACCGGTTTGTTCATCATTCGCTTCCGCCGCCCGATTGCTCACCTGATTCGTAACCAGCCTTTGTCGCGGCGCCTGACCCGTCGTGCCTTGAGCGACACCATTGAATTGCTCGGCACGTACTGGTGGATTGCGGCGCTGATTCTGGTGGCCATCTCGCTGGCCGCGACGTTTATTTCGGCCGGCGACACCAGCACCGCGTTGCGTCAGTCACTGATCTGCACCGTGCTGGTGGTGCTGTGCATGGTGATTAACGGGCTGGTGCGCCGCCACGCGCAAAAACCACAACGCGGGCTCAAACGTCACGCCCTGTATTCAGAACGCCTTAAAGGCTTTGTCTACACCCTTGCGCACCTGGTGGTGTGGCTGGTGTTCATTGAATTGGGGCTGCGGGTGTGGGGGCTGTCGCTGATTCGCATCACCGAGGGCGACGGCCACGAGATCACCGTCAAGCTGTTCGGGCTGGGCGGTACGCTGCTGTTTGCCTGGCTGATCTGGATTCTGGCCGACACCGCCATTCACCACGCCCTGACCCGCTCGCGCAAAGGGCTGGCCAACGCCCGCGCGCAAACCATGATGCCGCTGATCCGCAACGTGCTGTTCGCGGCCATTTTCATCATTGCGCTGATCGTTGCCCTCGCCAACATGGGCATGAACGTGACGCCGCTGCTGGCCGGTGCCGGTGTCATCGGTCTGGCCATCGGTTTCGGTGCGCAGTCGCTGGTCGCGGACTTGATTACCGGCCTGTTCATCATCATTGAAGATTCACTGGCCATCGATGATTACGTGGATGTCGGCGGCCACTTGGGCACGGTCGAAGGGTTGACCATTCGCACCGTGCGCTTGCGCGACATTGACGGCATCGTGCACACCATTCCGTTCAGCGAAATCAAAAGCATCAAGAACTACTCCCGCGAATTTGGCTACGCGATCTTTCGCGTGGCCATTCCCTACAACATGGAAATCGACGACGCGATCAAGCTGATGCGCGAAGTGGGGCAAAAGATGCGCTCCGATCCGCTTCAGCGCCGCAACATCTGGTCACCGCTGGAAATTCAGGGGGTTGAAAGTTTTGAATCGGGCAGCGCCATTTTACGGGCGCGCTTCAAGACCGCGCCGATCAAGCAATGGGAAGTGTCGCGTGCGTTCAACCTGTCGCTCAAACGCCACCTGGACGAAGCCGGGCTTGATCTGGCCACGCCGCGCCTGAGCGTACAAGTCGTCACGGCCGGCAGCGGGATCTTGCAGAAGGATTAACCCTGCGCCGGCACCTCCACGCCGACATGAATCGCGTCATGGCGCCAGTACTCCAGGTCACAATCGATCAGCCGCCCGTGCTGATCGTAGTTGACCCGCGCAATGCACAACCCCGGGCTGCCCGTTGAGACTTTCAACGTGGCGGCGGCTTGTGTGGGTAACGCAGTCGGCACAATTTCGAATTGCACCCGACCGTAATGCAGGTCGAAATGCCGGGCATACAGCTCGGTAATGGACTGCGTCAGATCAAACTCTAAAATTCGCGGGAAATACTGCGGGTTCAAGTAGTGCTCGACATACAGCACCCGTCGTCCGTCGATACGCCGCCCCCGGCAAATCTGAATCACGCTGGACAGTGCCGGCAACTTCAACCGCTCGCACACCGCTGCCGACGCGGGCTGTAGCCGCGCCGATATCACATCTGTGGTGGGCACTCGCCCCTGGGCGCTGACCATGGCGTGAAAATGGCTGCGCTGCATCAAGTTGTAGGCCAGTCGCGGTGGCGAGATAAACCAGCCGCGCCGTTCTTCGCGGTACACCACCCCTTGGGCTTCGAGTTGCAACAGGGCTTCGCGCACGGTCACCCGCGTGGTATCGAATAACTCACTGAGCTTGCGCTCGGCAGGCAACTGGCTGCCGCACGCCAGCAAACCGTGCCCGATTTGCTCCTGCAACGCACGGCTGATGGCTGTCACCGCTTTGGGGGCCTCTTCACGCATCAACGTTACCTATCTGGACTAGTCCAGCACCAAATATGGGCAAAGGCGGGGTCATCTACCCCGCGTTCCTGAGGGGCCAAGCCTAGGCAGCTCACATGACTGTTCGATGACAGCCCAGGCCCTCTATGCCCTCAACGCCCCGAAAAACGGGGGCAAAGGCATGGTCTACGCTTACTCGCAATGAGCGCATCGGACTCGATCAGCCCTTGCACGGTTGATGCCGACATCAAAGTGTCATACGCCCGTCCTAAATTGGCTCGGGTATTGCTGACCTAGACCAACACCTGCAAAAGACCCATAACAATCAGCGTGAAAACGCCCAAGGAGCTACGGATGAAACAGTTTTTTCTGGCATCACTGTTAGGTTCAAGCATCGCTCTGTGCAGCACGGCCATGGCCGCCGACGTCGATTTGCAAAGCCTGGAAGCCGCCGCGCGCGCCGAAGGTGCAGTCAACAGCGTGGGCATGCCCGATGAGTGGGCCAACTGGAAAGGCACTTGGGCCGATTTGAACCGGCTCTACGGCCTCAAACACATCGACACCGACATGAGTTCGGCGCAGGAAGTGGCCAAGTTTGCAGCTGAAAAAGACAACGCCAGCGCCGACATCGGTGATGTAGGCGCGTCGTTCGGCCCGATTGCCGTGGCCCAAGGCGTCACCCAGCCCTATAAGCCGACCACTTGGGAGCAAATCCCCGACTGGGCCAAGGACAAAGACGGCAACTGGGCGCTGGCTTACACCGGCACCATTGCGTTTATCGTCAATAAAAAACTGTTGCACGGCTCCGACGTCCCCACCCGATGGGCGGACCTGAAAAATGGAAAATACAAAGTATCTATCGGGGATGTCAGCACAGCGGCCCAAGCCGCCAATGGGGTACTGGCCGCCGCACTTGCCAATGGCGGAGACGAAAAGAACATTCAACCGGCGTTGCTGATGTTTGCTGACATCGCCAAACAAGGGCGCCTGTCGCTGGCCAACCCGACCATCGCCACCCTGGAAAAAGGTGAAGTCGAAGTGGGCGTGGTCTGGGACTTCAACGGCCTGAGCTATAAAGCCAAGATGGCCAACCCGGATGACTACGTGGTGCTGATCCCGTCAGATGGCTCGGTCATCTCCGGTTACACGACCATCATCAACAAATACGCCAAGCACCCCAACGCGGCCAAATTGACCCGTGAATTCATCTTCAGCGATGCAGGGCAGACCAACTTGGCACGCGGCAACGCACGGCCGATTCGAGCTGAACACCTGAAACTGCCTGAAGACGTGCAAAAGCAGTTGCTGCCCAATGAACAGTACAAAGATGTAACGCCTATCAAGGATGCCGCAGCCTGGGAGAACACCTCCAAGGCACTGCCGCAGATGTGGCAGGAAGAAGTCATCATCAATATGCAGTAACGCCCTTAACCCTGGAGCGGCTGCCGCAGAGTCGGCAGCCGCAATTGGAAGGCATGCTCTTTCCCTGGTGGAGTCGTACATGAAACACAAGGTCATTCTGGTGGTGCTCGACGGGCTCAACGATGGCGTTGCCCGCCATGCCATGGGGCACTTGCAAGCGTATGCCGCCGCCGGACGCGCGGCCCTGTACACGCTCACGTGCGAATTGCCCGCCCTGTCACGCCCGCTGTACGAGTGCATCCTGACCGGCGTGCCGCCGATTGACAGCGGCATCGTGCACAACAATGTGTCGCGCCTGTCCCACCAACGCAGCGTGTTCCACTACGCACGTGAAGCGGGCCTGAGCACGGCCGCGGCGGCCTATCACTGGGTCAGCGAACTGTATAACCGCTCGCCGTTTGTCATCTCCCGCGACCGTCATACCGAAGCACCGGACTTCCCGATCCAGTACGGGCATTTTTACTGGAACGATCATTACCCCGACTCGCACCTGTTGGCTGACGCGGAGCATTTGCGCGTAAAGCATTCGCCTGACTTTCTGTTGGTTCACCCCATGAACATTGATGATGCCGGGCACAAGCATGGCCTGGACTCGGCGCAGTACCGCAACAGTGCGCGCTCGGCCGACATCCTTCTGGCCGACTACCTGCAAGGCTGGCTGGACGCGGGTTATCAGGTGCTGGTGACGGCCGACCACGGCATGAACAACGACCGCTCGCACAACGGTTTGCTGGAGGAGGAACGTCAGGTGCCGCTGTTTGTGCTGGGCGATGCGTTCAGCTTCAACCCCGACGTCGAACCCCTGCAAACCGAGCTGTGCGGCACGGTTTGCGCGTTGCTGGGCGTGGCCCATGACAAGCCGGTGTGCCGCGACCTGCTGAGGCCCGCCGTATGAGTCGAAGCAAAGGGCTGGCGCTGTTGTGTCTGTTGCCGTTCGCGGTGTTTTTTATCGTGTTTCAAATTGCGCCGCTGGTGTGGGTGCTGATCCACAGCGTGCAGTCGCAAGACAGCGGCTGGGGCCTGGCTAACTTCAGCAAGATTTTCAGTTCCAAGTTTTACCGACAGGCCATTGAGCACAGCCTGCAGATCAGTTTCTGGTCGAGTGTGTTTGGCATTGTGATCGCGGTGCTCGGCAGTTATTCGCTGCGCAAGGTGGATTCGCGGCTGCGCAATTTCGTCAACGCCTTCGCCAACATGACCAGTAATTTCTCGGGCGTGCCGCTGGCCTTTGCTTTCATCATTTTGCTGGGGTTCAACGGCAGCATCACGATCATGCTCAAACAGGCGGGGATCATCGAAGATTTCAACCTGTACTCCAAAACCGGGCTGATCATTCTGTACACCTATTTCCAGATCCCGCTGGGGGTATTGCTGCTGTACCCGGCCTTCGACGCGCTGCGTGAAGACTGGCGCGAATCGGCCTCGCTGCTGGGCGCCAGCAGTTGGCAATTCTGGCGTTTTATCGGCTTGCCGGTGCTTACCCCCGCCCTGCTCGGCACCTTCGTGATTTTGCTGGCCAACGCCCTGGGCGCATACGCCACGGTGTACGCCCTGACCACCGGCAACTTCAACGTATTGCCGATCCGGATTGCTGCGCTGGTGTCCGGTGATATCAGCCTCGACCCGAACATGGCCAGTGCGCTGGCAGTGATTTTGGTGGGCTTGATGACCCTGGTAACGCTGGTGCATCAGTGGCTGTTGAAGAGGACTTACCATGTCGCGCGCTGAATCCACCTCCGCCAGCCTCTACCACCGCAGCGTGGTCTGGCTGCTGTTCCTGATCCTGCTGCTGCCGCTACTGGGCACGCTGATTTACTCCATCGCCAGCAGTTGGTCGGCCACCGTTATGCCCAGCGGGTTTACCTTCAAGTGGTATGTGCAGTTGTGGGGCGATCCACGGTTCCTTGCAGCGTTCGGGCAGTCGCTGCTGGTCTGCGTGGCGGCACTGGCGCTGTCAGTGGTGCTGATTTTGCCGTTGCTGTTTGTGGTGCATTACCACTTTCCCAAGCTCGACGCGCTGATGAACATTCTGATCCTGTTGCCCTTTGCCGTACCGCCCGTGGTGTCGTCGGTGGGCCTGCTGCAACTGTATGGCTCCGGCCCCCTGCAAATGGTCGGAACCCCGTGGATTCTGATCGGCTGCTATTTCACGGTGGCCCTGCCGTTCATGTACCGCGCCATCACCAACAACCTGCAGGCGATCAACCTGCGCGACCTGATGGACGCCGCGCAATTGCTGGGCGCCAACACCTGGCAAGCGGCGTTTCTGGTGGTGTTGCCCAACCTGCGCAAAGGCTTGTTGGTGGCACTGCTGCTGTCGTTTTCGTTCCTGTTCGGTGAGTTCGTGTTTGCCAACATTTTGGTGGGCACCCGCTACGAAACCTTGCAAGTGTTCCTCAACAACATGCGCAACAGCAGCGGCCATTTCACCAGCGCACTGGTGATCTCGTATTTCCTCTTTGTATTGGTGCTGACCTGGGTTGCCACCTTATTGAACAAGGACAAAAGCCAATGAGCTTCGTCAGCGTCGAACATCTGCAAAAAAGCTATTCCGGCACGCCCGTGTTCAGCGACATCAATTGCAGCATCGCCCAGGGAGAGTTCGTCACCCTGCTCGGCCCGTCGGGTTGCGGCAAGTCCACCCTGCTGCGCTGCATCGCCGGGCTCACCCCCGTGGATGACGGCAAGATCCTGCTCGACGGTCAGGACATCGTCCCGCTGAGCCCGCAAAAGCGCGG
Source organism: Pseudomonas lundensis (assembly GCF_015377145.2). Taxonomy (NCBI): domain Bacteria; kingdom Pseudomonadati; phylum Pseudomonadota; class Gammaproteobacteria; order Pseudomonadales; family Pseudomonadaceae; genus Pseudomonas; species Pseudomonas lundensis. Next base: position 1,671,102 of record NZ_CP062158.2, on the reverse strand, counting down.
CATTGGCATGGTGTTTCAGAGCTACGCGCTGTTCCCCAACATGACGGTCGAGCAAAACGTGGCCTTTGGCCTGCGTATGCAAAAGGTCAACGCCAATGACAGCCAAAAGCGCACGACAGAGGCGCTGCAACTGGTGGAGCTCAATGACTACGCCAAACGTTACCCGCATCAGTTGTCGGGCGGGCAATGCCAGCGCGTGGCACTGGCGCGCTCGCTGGTCACCCGCCCACGCCTATTGCTGCTGGACGAGCCGCTGTCTGCCCTGGATGCGCGCATTCGCAAACACTTGCGCGAGCAGATCCGGCAGATCCAGCGCGAACTGAACCTGACCACCATTTTCGTGACCCACGATCAGGAAGAAGCGCTGACGATGAGTGATCGCATCTTCCTGATGAATCAGGGCCGCATCGTCCAGAGCGGTAATGCTCAAACCCTGTACGCGGCCCCGGTGGACGCCTTCGCGGCCGGTTTTATTGGCAACTACAACCTGCTTGAACCCGAGGCCGCCACGCGCCTGTTGCAACGCCCGGTCACCAGCCGCATTGCAATCCGTCCCGAAACGCTCGCTTTAAGCCTGCACGGTGAGCCGGACGCGGTGATCCGCGGCCACAGCCTGTTGGGCAATGTGATTCGCTATCGGGTTGAGGTGCGCGGCGTGGAGTTGATCGTTGACGTGCTCAATCGCTCATCTGCGGATTTGCTTGCAGATGGCCAACGGGTTGCCCTGACCATCGATCCGGGCACCCTGTGTGAGGTAGCCTGATGCTCTTCAACTCATTGCATAGAGAGTGGCGCTGATGGCTTTGGCAATTTTTGATCTGGACGAAACCCTCATTCACGGCGACTGCGCCACCTTGTGGAGCGAACAGATGGGCCGTCTGGGCTGGGTCGATCCCATTTCGTTCATGCAGCGTAACAACGAACTCATGGACGCCTACAGCCGGGGCGAGCTGGCCATGGAGACGTACATGGCCTTCAGCCTGGAGCCGATGATCGGTCGCACGCCTGAAGAAGTTGCCCACCTGGTGGGCCCATGGGTCGAGGAGCATATCGAGCCCATCATTTTCAGTGATGCCACCCGCACGATCGCTGCCCATCGCCAGGCCGGGGACCGGATTCTGGTGATCTCCGCGTCGGGCACCCATTTGGTCAAGCCGATTGCCGAACGACTGGGCATCGACGAGGTGCTGGGCATTGAGCTGGAGGTCAAGCACGGGGTCTACACGGGCAACACCGTCGGCACGTTGACGTACCGGGAAGGCAAAATCACGCGCTTGCTGGAGTGGCTGGACGCCGAAGAAGAAAATCTGGAAGGGGCGAGTTTTTATTCCGACTCACGCAACGATTTGCCGTTGCTGTTGAAAGTGGATCACCCACACGTGGTCAATCCTGACCCGGTGTTGCGTGAACACGCTGAAAAAGCCGGGTGGCCGATCCACCACTGGAAGTAGGCGAACAAGCCCCTGACCACAAGGGACAGGGGCATTGCCGCCGTTTTAGAGCAGGTCCGGGTCGATCACCAGCACCAGCTTGCCGGACACTTGATTGCCGGCCAGCTCATCAAACGCTGCTTGTGCCTGCTCGATCGGGAAGGTCTTGGCCAGTTGTGGGCTCAAGCGCTTCTCAGTGAACAACGGCCACACTTGCTGACCCAAATCGCTGAGTAAATCCGCCTTGAACTGGTCATCGCGGCTGCGAAGGGTCGAACCCAACAGCTGGATGCGCTTGCCCAGTACGAGGGCCAGATCCAGCTCAGCCTTGCGCCCGCCCATCAGACCGATCAGCACCCAGCGACCGTCCTGGGCCAGCAATTGGAGGTTGGACTCCACGTAATTGGCGCCCACCGGATCCAGCACCACATCGAACGGCCCCAGCGCCTTGAGGCTGTCGAGCCCGTCATTGCGCAAAACGCCACCTTGGGCACCGAGAGACTGGCAGTACGCCAGACGCTCTGCAGACCCCACGCTGACCCAGCACGGGCTGCCAAAGGCTTTACACAATTGAATGGCCGCTGAACCGACGCCACTGGCTCCGGCGTGCAACAGCACTTTTTCACCGGGTTTCAGACCGGCCAGTTGGAACAGGTTCAGCCAGGCGGTGCTGTACACCTCGGGCAAGGCCGCGGCTTCGACCAACGACAGACCTTCGGGCACCGGTAAAGCGTGGCGCGCATCCACCACAACCTCTTCAGCCATGCCGCCGCCGGCCAGCAGCGCGCACACACGGTCACCCACTTGCCACGACGATCCGGGGCCGACTTCACTGATCACGCCCGAGCATTCCAGGCCCAACACCTGGCTGGCGCCGGGCGGTGGCGGATAGAGCCCCGCACGCTGTAAAAGATCGGCGCGGTTAAGCCCCGCTGCCGCCACACGAATCCGAATTTGCCCTGCATCGCAGGTGGGACTTGGCTCTTCAACCCACTTCACATGACCTTCAACGCCTTGCAATGCTTTCACAGTGCCTCCATAGTGAGTCCGGACTGAGCCCGGCGCTGAAGCACCGGGCTTTTTGCATTATGCGACCGGTCCTTGATGGAACCGGCGACTTCAAAGACGGCCTAATATGCGTTATCAATTGCCCCCGCGTCGAATCAGCATGAAGCATTTATTCCCTAGCACCGCACTTGCCCTATTCATTGGCCTCAGCGTTTTGCCGCTCTCGGCCAATACATTCGCCGCTAACAGTTGGGATAACCTTCAGCCCGATCGTGATGAGGTAATTGCCAGTCTTAACGTTGTTGAGCTGCTCAAACGCCATCATTACAGCAAGCCGCCACTGGATGACGCACGTTCCGTGATCATCTATGACAGCTACCTGAAACTGCTCGACCCCTCGCGCAGTTATTTCCTGGCCAGCGATATTGCCGAATTCGACAAATGGAAAACCCAATTTGACGATTTCCTCAAAAGTGGCGACCTCAACCCCGGCTTCACGATCTACAAGCGCTACCTGGACCGGGTCAAATCGCGTCTGGACTTCGCCCTTGCCGAACTGAACAAGGGGGTCGACTCGTTCGACTTCAATGCCAAAGAGACCCTGGAGGTCGACCGCAAGGACGCCCCATGGCTCAAGACCGAAGCCGAACTCAACGACCTGTGGCGCAAACGTCTGAAGGACGAAGTGCTACGCCTGAAAATCGCCGGCAAAGAGCCCGCGAAAATCCAGGAACTGCTGACCAAGCGCTACAAGAACCAACTGTCGCGCCTTGACCAGACCCGTAGCGAAGACATCTTCCAGGCGTATATCAACACCTTCGCCATGTCTTACGACCCGCACACCAATTACCTGTCGCCCGATAACGCGGAAAACTTCGACATCAACATGAGCCTGTCGCTCGAAGGCATTGGCGCCGTGTTGCAAAGCGATAACGACCAAGTGAAAGTCGTGCGTCTGGTGCCAGCAGGCCCGGCGGACAAGACCAAGCAGGTGGCCCCGGCGGACAAGATCATCGGCGTTGCCCAGGGCGACAAAGAGATGGTCGACGTGATCGGCTGGCGTCTGGACGAAGTGGTCAAGTTGATTCGCGGCCCTAAAGGCTCGGTGGTGCGTCTGGAAGTGATTCCGGCCAGCAATGCGCCGAATGACCAGACCAGCAAAGTGGTGTCCATCACCCGCGAAGCCGTGAAGCTGGAAGAACAGGCGGCCAAAAAGTCGATCCTGAACCTGAAACAGGACGGCAAGAACTACAAGCTGGGCGTGATTGAAATTCCGGCCTTCTACCTGGACTTCAAGGCATTCCGTGCCGGTGACCCGAATTACAAGAGCACCACCCGCGACGTCAAGAAACTGCTGACCGAGTTGCAGAAAGAAAAAGTCGATGGCGTGATTATCGACCTGCGCAACAACGGCGGCGGTTCGTTGCAGGAAGCGACGGAGCTGACCAGCCTGTTTATCGACAAAGGGCCGACCGTGCTGGTGCGTAACGCGGACGGCAAGGTAGACGTGCTGGAAGACGAAAATCCGGGCGCCTTCTACAAAGGCCCGATGGCGTTGTTGGTCAATCGCCTGTCGGCTTCGGCCTCGGAGATTTTTGCCGGCGCCATGCAGGATTATCACCGTGCACTGATCATCGGCGGCCAGACCTTCGGCAAAGGCACCGTGCAGACCATTCAACCGCTCAACCATGGCGAACTGAAACTGACACTGGCCAAGTTCTATCGGGTTTCCGGCCAGAGCACGCAGCATCAGGGCGTTCTGCCTGACGTCGCGTTCCCGTCGATCATCGACACCAAGGAAATCGGTGAAAGCGCCCTGCCTGAAGCCATGCCATGGGACACCATCCGCCCGGCAATCAAGCCTGCGGTCGACCCGTTCAAGCCTTTCATTGCCCAGCTCAAGGCGGACCATGAAGCGCGCACGGCCAAGGATGCAGAATTCATCTTTATCCGTGACAAGCTGGCGCTGGCTGACAAGCTGATGAACGAGAAGACCGTCAGCCTCAATGAAGCCGAGCGCCGCGCGCAACACGCCGACATTGAAGCCAAGCAACTGGCGATGGAAAACGCCCGTCGTCAGGCCAAAGGCGAAGCACCGCTCAAGGAAATGAAAAAAGAAGACGAAGACGCACTGCCGGTCGAGCCTGAAAAGACCAAACCGGAAGATGACGCCTACCTGAGCGAGACCGGGCGCATCTTGCTCGACTACCTCAAGCTCAATGGTCAGGTGGCCACCCGCTAACGACGCACGCGTGTCGTGGCGCAGTGGCAGCGCACGATCGGGATCATCAGCCGTTAAAGCCGATCCCGATCTCAGCCTGGTTTCTGAGCCACCCCGGCACGGGCGTTTGATCGGGAACAGCCGTGTTGTTCACTGACCTAAAAAAGGGCGGGCCGCGCAAAGCGGTCCGCCCTTTTTTGTCACGTCGGGGGCTTAACGTAACCCGGCCCGATAATGCTGAGCCTGCTCGGGATCGGCTTGCACCCCCGCAGCACCTTGCTCATACAGCGCCGCCAGTTTGATCGGCGCCAGCGGGTGGCCTGCCTTGACCGCCATTGTCCACCAGCGAACGGCTTCAGCGGCGTCAGGGGCTTTGGTCACACTTCCCGCGAGGCTGAACACACCCACTTGGTACGCGGCCTTGCCATCGCCCGCCAGACCCGCCAGGCGCAACAGGCGCACGCCCTCCTCCTTGGCCCCCAGCCCTTGCCCGCGAAACGCCAGGATGTGCCCATAGAAGCTCTGGGCATCGGTATCACCCAGGTTGGCCATGCGCGCGAACTGGCCTTCCATCCAGCGCCATAAACGTGGCTGGCGAACACACCAGCGCCAGTGAAACAACTTGCGCGCCAGCCAGTAGCTCAAGCGCGCCTTGAGTCGCCACATCACTCAGGCTTCCTCATGTTCGTAAACATGCTCAAAGACCCGAACCACTTCAGCGGCATGCCAGGAAGCAGCTGCGATGCCGTCAGGCGGTCCGCTGAAACGGCCGAGCCGCTCTGCGCATTCGAAAAAACCGGTACGGGGCAAACGGCTCGCCCCCTGGCTGATGACCAATGAACTGCGCATCGGCTGTTCCGCTTTGGTGTCCAGCGCGGCCAGATGCTCAAGTGCTGCGGTCAGGGTCAACATGGCCGGGCTGGGCAATTGCAAACGCTCCAGCAAGGCCCGATAGGTCACCAGGTGCCGCTGGCGGCGGGCCTGATCGAGTTCTGCCAGCAAAGCGTCCCAGTGTTGACGACTGATGCGTACGCTCATGACGCGTCCCTCCAGCCGGTGATCCCCAACTCCCAGCCAAGGCTGCGGCTGATGGCGCTGTCCGGCGTGCGCTCACCCCGTTCGATCATGCTCAGGTAAGACGGGCTGATACCGACCGTGCGCGCCAGCGTGTCGAGCGCCAGGCCTTTTGCTTCCCGCAAACTTCGCAGTTGATCAAGCCCTGGCAGCGTGTGCTCAGGAACAGGCGCGGCTGGCGCCTCGGCGGGTGCTGGCTGCTGGCTCATACCCGCGGCCTTGAGCAGTGCCTGATAGCTTTCCCATGACAGAACCGCGTATTCGGGTTCCCCGTTGCGCTTGATAATTTGAAGATCCATTACTAAACCCCGTCAGACTTTTAAATAAATCGAGTCGGAACTTTCCCTAGAAGCTTAATCCTAACAGCCGCTAAGGTCTTGGGGGTTTTTGATGTGAGGTCAGATAAACCTACGACCGGTGAGGGAAACGGTGCGGGGCGCTGCAAATGTTATCCACACAAATTGTGGATAACCTTGTGAACAGAGCTGATTTTGATCCCTGAAAGCCCCGTTCCATAAGGGCTGCGCTCAGATCGGGCATTTTTTACACACATAAAAAAACCCATAAATTCATTGACTTGGCAGCCGAGTGGCACTAGCAACCCGCACACAGCGCTTTGGGGATGTTCCGATCAGAGGTCAAACAGAGCGTAGGAAATGAACTACAGAAACGAAAACGCCCCGTCGAGACGGGGCGCTATGTGCTGCAACTCGCTTACTTGCTGGCAGGTGCTTGCGGGGCAACTTCCTGATCAGCGCTGGCCGGGTCTTTGATACCCAGCAGTTCCAGGTCGAACACCAGCACCGAGTTGGCTGGAATGGCCGGGCTTGGGCTCTGCGCGCCGTAAGCCAGTTCGCTAGGAATGTAGAGCTTGTACTTCTCGCCAACGTGCATCAGTTGCAGGCCTTCAACCCAACCCGGGATCACGCCGCTCACTGGCAGATCAATCGGGCTGCCACGCTCAACCGAGCTGTCGAACACTTTGCCGTCGATCAGTTTGCCTTCGTAGTGAACCGTCACCACGTCGGTCGCTTTTGGCTGTGGGCCATCGGCTTTCTTGATCACTTCGTATTGCAGGCCAGAAGCGGTGGTGGTGACACCGGCTTTCTTGCCATTTTCTTCGAGGAATTTTTTGCCAGCTGCCGAGGCTTCTTCGCTCATTTTGGTCAGACGCTCTTCAGCACGCTTTTGCAGTGCAGAGAAGGCTTCGATCAGCTCGTCATCTTTAAGTTTTTGCTCTTTCTTGCCAACGGCATCTTCGATGCCCAGGGCGACGGCTTTGGAATCCAGATCATCCATGCCTTCTTGAGCCAGGCTTTTGCCCATGTTCAGGCCGATGCCATAAGAAGCTTTTTGTGCCGGAGTTTTCAGCTCTACGCTGGTTTGCGAATCGCAACCCGCCAGTACCAGGCCTACCAGAGCCACAGCTGCCGCCAACCGATGCTGTTTCATGCTATTTCCTTGTTCATGCGCCAAATGGGCAATCGAATAAAGCCGCGAGCTTATCAGGCGGCCGCGACCAATGGCTACCGGCATGAGAGCCACAAAACGCTCAGAAGTTCATGCGTAAAAGACAATTCATAATCGCTGCAACTTTTGTAAACACTTAAGACGGTCTGTCAAGGCGGATGCCTATTTTTCAGCAGGAACTAATGGCTACTTGATGCCAGCCACTCTGTAAGGCATAAGACGGTAAAAATTTGACAAGGAGCGTGACAGTGCGTCTGTTTTACCGTGTTCTGCTAATCCTGCTGGCGGCCGTGGCGGGGTTGATTGCCGTGGTGGTCTATTTCACCGCCCATCCCCACTTACCGGCCTATCAGGCACCGCAGCAGCTGCATTACCTGGATCAATGGAGCCCGGCAGACCGCCAGACTTATTACTACACGCCCCAAGGCACTCAAGTGAAAGGCTTGCGCTACAACTGGTTCAGCGCGTTGGAGTTGCCGTTTTCGCAGCAACCTTTTGCCGCGCCCGAGTACTTGGCGCGCTTCGGCTTTCTGGTCGACCCTCAACAAAAAGCCAGTGCTGCCAACCCCGGCAATTTGCCTGTGGGGTTTACCCGTCACAGCAATCCCGGCAGCACGGTTGAATACCTCGACATCACCTGCGCCGCCTGCCACACCGGCGAATTGCGTTATCAAGGGCAAGCCCTGCGCGTGGATGGCGCCCCGGCCCAGCACGTGCTGCCTTCAAGCGTGCCGACCCTGCGCGGTGGCAGCTTCGGCCAGGCCTTGGTGGCCAGCCTGGCCACCACCTATTACAACCCGTGGAAATTCGAGCGGTTCGCCCACGCCGTGCTGGGCGATGACTATCAAGCGCAGCACAAACAGTTGCGCCGCGAATTCAAAACCGCGCTGGACACTTTCCTCGCCGTGGCCTGGAATGACACCCATCGCGGCCTCTACCCCACCCTGGAAGGCCCCGGCCGTACCGACGCCTTCGGCCGCATTGCCAATGCCAGTTTTGGCGACGCGATTTCCCCTGACAACTACCGCGTCGCCAATGCGCCGGTCGATTACCCGCACCTGTGGGACATGTGGACATTCGACTGGGTGCAGTGGACCGCATCGGCCAAGCAACCCATGGCACGCAACATCGGTGAGGCCCTGGGTGTCGGCGCCACCCTGAACTTTTTCGACAGCCACGGCCAGCCTTTACAAGGGGATGCGCGCTACCCCTCCAGTGTGCGGGTGCATGACTTGCACCTGATCGAAGAAACCCTGCAAAAGCTCAAACCGCCCGTGTGGCCTGAAGCACTCTTCGGCCAGATCGACCGCCCGCTGGCCGCCAAAGGGCGCGCCCTGTTCACGGAAAACTGCGCCGGTTGCCACGTGCCGCAGGTCAAGGACGAAGCAGGCCGCCGCGTGCAACAGCTGACGGTCATCGCATTGGACGTGATCGGCACGGACCCCAATACCGCCAATAACATCGCCGATAACCGCTATGACGTCAGTGCCCTGCAATGGGATCCGGCCGAGTTGGCGAAGATGAACGTGACGCTGTTCCCCCACAGCGATGAACCGCTGGACTTGCATCAACTGTCCGTTGCCAAGGGGCTGGCGTACATCACCGCCTTTGTTGAAAAGCATGCGTACGACGCCGCCGGGATCAGCCCGCAGGAACAGGATCGCCTCAATGGTTACGGGCTGCCGATTGCCGTGCAGGAAGTGCGCGCATACAAGGCGCGGCCGCTGGACGGGATCTGGGCCACAGCGCCGTATTTGCACAACGGCTCGGTGCCCACGCTGTATCAATTGCTGTCGCCTCAGTCCGAGCGCGACGAAACGTTTTACCGCGGCACGTTTGAGTACGATCCACGCCATCTGGGTTATCGCACTGAAGCCTTTGACGGGGGCTTTGTGCTGGACACCCGCATCAGCGGCAACCACAACAGCGGCCATGAGTTTCGGGCCGGGCCGCGGGGCAATGGGGTCATCGGGCGCTTGCTGCAACCTGAAGAGCGCTGGGCCTTGCTGGAGTACCTGAAAGTCCTCGGCAGCCCGCTCGAACAACAGGTGCCCGCACTGTGAAAAGGCCATTCCAACGCACGGTAACTGAAAGGATCTTTGCATGCTGACCACTCTTTGGATGCGCTTGGGCTCATGGCTGGGCAAGCTGCTACTGGCACTGATAGCGCTGGGGTTGATCGGCTGGGCATTGGCCAGCGGCTGGTATGCCTGGCAACACCGCGGGCCGGTGTCCACGCAAGAGGAAATCCCGACCGGCGAAGCCGCGATGACCCGGGATACGATTCAGACCGCCCTCAAAATTGTCGATCAGCACCGGGAAAACACCCGTTACCTGCGCGATGCTCACGCCAAGGCACATGGTTGCGTCAACGCCGAGGTTGAGGTGTTGAGCGACCTGAATCCGGCCTTGCGTCAGGGTGTCTTCGCCGAACCGGGCAAGACCTGGCACGCCGTAATGCGCCTGTCCAACGGCAATGCCTACCCGCAATTTGACAGCATTCGCGATGCCCGGGGGATGGCCATCAAACTGCTGGACGTCCCGGGCGCTCAACTGATGCCCAGCCAACAAGGCCGCACCGAACAGGATTTTGTGATGTTCAACCATCCCAACTTCTTCGTCAGTGATGTGGCCGAGTACCGACAAAACATCGGGGCGCAGGCTGACGGCAAAAAGGTCATGGCGTTCTTCCCGTCGTGGAACCCCAAGGACTGGCAAGTTCGCCATTTGTTCATTGCCTTGGCGACGTTGTCACCGGCGCCGGCCAGCCCGACGCAGACCACCTATTTTTCGGTCTCGCCTTACAAGTTTGGCAGCGTGAACGCCAAGTTCCGGGTAGCCCCCGACCCTGAGCGGTGCCCGGCCTACACGCTGCCCGAGCAGAACCAGGCGCTGCCCAATTTCTTGCGCCAGGCGCTGACCCGGCAACTGTCGACTGACCGTGTACCGGCCTGTTTCGTGTTGCAAATCCAGCGCCAGAACGCCAATCGCTACATGCCGATTGAAGACACCAGCATCGAGTGGCAAACGTCCGATGCACCGTTCGAGACCGTCGCGCGCATCAACGTACCCGCTCAGGACTTTGACACCCCGCGCCAGAACCTGACGTGCGACAACCTGTCCTTCAACCCCTGGCACGGGATCGAGGCGCATCGGCCTATTGGTGGCATCAATCGGTTGCGCAAGGCCGTGTATGAGTCGGTCAGTGAATACCGTCACTCGCGCAACGCCGAACAATAATGACCTGCAGGCCCGTCTCAGGCAGACGGGTCTTGCCCCTGTTCCGTGAGCACCACAAAGGGCTGCCAGCGCTCGGTCACTCGACCTTTGCGTGTCCACACCGTGTCAGTCACCAACACCTCCAACACGGCCCCCTGGGCCACATGCCGGACATAATCAGCGGCACTCAGCACACCGAGGCTGAGCAAATGCTCGAAGTCGCTGACTTCACCCTCGCGCCGGGTCACGCTGGCAATCAACGCGCGGTCGATACCTTCTGACAACTGGCGATACGACAACAATGCCCCTTGGGGCGCCGAAAAATAGATTTTGTGGCCAATCGCGTTTTGCATCAGCCAAAAACCCATGCACACGTTATCCGGCGAAAAACAGTTGTTCATGAGTAAGCGCTGGCTGGCCGGCACAGGCACGCCAGCGTTATCAGCCGAGTGATACACCGCCACCACCTGATAGCCCGCAGGCAATAGAGGCGCACCTGAGCGCTCTCTGCCGTAGGCGTCCGGGCGGTCGTATCGTTCGAAAGCGGCAATGTGAGGGCGTGTGCAGACAAAACGCGCGTGCTCCGTGTGCTTGAGAATAAAACCCACCCGTTGAACCCTTGCACCTTTAAGCATCTGGGCATGGGCCAGTCTGGCGGCGGCATTAGCCGTTGCCGCGATCGGCCCGCACAGGGGCGGCCGGTCATCAACCTGCGTGTCGATGACCTGGCCGGTTCGCCAATCGCCGGTAATGCGAGCGCGTCGACGCCAGAAAATACCGGGGCATACCACACTCAATTCCCCGGCCAGATACACCATCGCCAAAAAATCGCTCGGCAGCAGCACATTCTCGGCATCTGATTGTTCAAGGTGCCCTGGCGGGCCCGGATGGACCAACCTGAACACAGGCATCAAGGCGCGCTCCAGCTGCGAATCGCTGGAGACGTAGCACAGCAGGCTGCCATCGGGATTGGATAAGTAGAAACGCCCGTAATTGTGGCGAAATGAAATGGCCGTGCGCAGATCCATCATGGAGAAGAAGTTGTCTTGCAGGGCTCGCTCTTCATCACTGAGGTTCAGCGGGTGCGCGAAAACAGTGTGTGAGTGATAAAGCCCTTCAATGGCATAGCCTTCAGGCGGCAAAATATCGCCGTTTGCTCCCAGCGACAGCACGTCTGCGGGCCGGAACAGAGTGCCCTCACTGCTCTGTGGGATGGTGGCAAAGTACTGATGGTCTTTGCTCAAAATAAAGCCGCCGAATTCCTCTTCGCGTTGATTGCCAATTAAATCGTGGGCATACACCGCTGCATCGTCTGCGCTGATAAACGCAGGACTCAGGGTGGGAACAAGCGTTGAGTAAGGGCGGGGGGTGTCGAGGGTGGAGTCGTCCATTAGGGGGTCCTTGAGGTCGCGTGGGGGGGGGTTGAGCCGACTTGGTTCAACGGGCCATCACGCAACAGTGTCAAGGTCATTCCCGGTGCCGGGGCGTTACAGGGCTACTACCCGGCAAACGCCCCCTTAATACGCACCCCGCTTGCCGGGGCAGGTATCGAGCCTCAGTGAACAGGCAATTCGACGCCTTCGAACAGGTCTTCAAGTTCTTGCTTGTTATGGCACTGGATCGCTTTGGCCATCACTTCGCGGGTCAGGTGCGGGGCGAATTTTTCGATGAAGTCACACATAAAACCGCGCAAGAACGTGCCCCGACGGAAACCGATTTTGGTAATGCTCGACTCGAACAGCTCGCTGGCATCCAGCACCACCAAATCTTTATCAAGGGTGGTGTCGACGGCCATCTTGGCCACGATGCCAACCCCCAACCCGAGTCGCACATAGGTTTTGATGACGTCGGCGTCGGCAGCCGTGAACACCACTTTTGGCGTAAGGCCACGATGGCTGAACGCCTCGTCGAGCTTCGAGCGGCCGGTGAAGCCAAAGACGTAGGTCACGATCGGGTATTCGGCCAGCGCTTCAAGGGTCAGCTTGGGCAATTTGGTCAGCGGATGCCCTTGGGGCACCACGACGCAACGGTTCCAGCGATAGCACGGCATCATCACCAGGTCGCCGAACAGTTCGAGGGCTTCGGTGGCAATGGCGAAATCAACGGTGCCATCGGCTGCCATCTCGGCGATCTGCATCGGCGAGCCCTGATGCATGTGCAAGGACACGTCCGGGTATTGCTTGATGAAGTTGCTGATAACCGGCGGCAAGGCATACCGCGCCTGGGTGTGGGTGGTCGCAATCGACAGGGTGCCTTTTTTCTCGTTGGAGAATTCCTGAGCGATTTGCTTGATGCTTTCGACCTTGCGCAGGATCTCGCCGGCCGTGGTGATAATGCGCTCGCCGGCCGGCGTGACGCGGGTCAGGTGCTTGCCGCTGCGGGCAAACACTTCGACGCCTAATTCGTCTTCAAGCAAGCGGATCTGTTTGCTGATACCCGGCTGTGAGGTGTAAAGGCTCTGCGCAGTGGCGGAAACGTTGAGGTCGTGGTGCGCCACTTCCCAGATGTAGCGCAATTGTTGAAGCTTCATATGCATCCCTCAAAGCAATTAGACGCCAAGGGTATCGGCGGCGGTATATAACTATATGGAAGGTCAGAAGAAGAAATCTAGAACTTTTTTATCGTTATCAAGCCTGCAAGCGTCTTAACCCTCCGTGCGACGACGGCGCTGCAGCAGCGGCACCAGGTACACCGGCATGCGTGCCAGCTCAATCACCCGCGCCGCCGTGCGTCCCAGGTGGCTGAGCCCGCCCGAAGGCTTGCCATGACTGCCGAGGATCAACAGGTCAACCGCCAGGCTGTCGGACTGCTGCAAAATCACGTGCGCAGGCTCACCCTGAATCACCTTGACCGAGCGAATCAGGGCCAGTTCCTGCCCGCCTTCGCCCAGCTCATCGCGCAGACTTTGCAACACCCGTCCCTCAATGTTCGACAGCATGGTGCTCATGCCCTGCTGGTGCAGCGCACTGAACGCCTCTTCATCGAGATAACTCTGCAACACCGACTCCGCGAACAGCCCCATCGGCTCCACGGCATGCACCACATACAAGTCCGCACGGAAGGTACGCGCCAGCCCCAAGGCGTGCTGCATCACCAGTGGCGCATAAATACCGAGGTCATTGGCAAACAGTATCGAGCGAATCATGCGACCTCCCCCGACTCAATGAGTGGCCGAGATGGATTCAGCTTAGCAGCGCCAAGGGAAGTGCGAGGGCTATCACCGTGCTGTCAGTCGGCAGGCAAATCCTGCCGTTCGTTGCTGATACCGTGGGGCACATGCCCGGTTGCTACGACTTGCCGGGCGCGCTCGCAGTGACCGGCCTGATCGTCGAAAAACACGTCGGCCGCGAACGCTTCGAGAAAGGCCGACTTGTCTAGGCCGCCCAGAAACAGCGACTCATCCAGCCGGATATCCCAGTCACGCAGGGTGCGAATCACTCGCTCATGGGCGGGTGCCGAACGCGCCGTCACCAGTGCGGTACGAATCGGGCAGGCGTCGTCCGGGAACTCACGCTGCAACAGGTTCAGCGCCTCCAGGAACCCTTTGAAGGGACCGCCGCGCAAGGGGCTGCGCGCTGATTCACGCTCCAGGGATTGAAACGCTTCAATGCCGCCCGACTGATACACGCGCTCGGCTTCGTCGGAAAACAGCACCGCATCACCGTCGAACGCTATGCGCAGTTCTTTGTTTTCAGCCCGCCGCGTGCCTCCGGACAGGATCGTCGCGGCCGCAAAACCGGCATCCAGCGCACTGCGGACATCGTCGGCGTGGGTCGATAAAAACAGGTCGCAGCCAAAGGCATTGAGATAAGGATGCGGGTTACGTCCCCCGGAGAAGGCCGCTCGTGAAATCCCCAGCCCGTAATGCTGGATCGAATTGAAGACCCTCAAGCCCGTATCGGCACTGTTGCGCGAGACCAGCACCACCTCTACCCGCTCACGGCCGAGGGTGGCGTTGAAGCTCAGTAACTTTTGCACCAGCGGAAAAGCATCCCCCGGCGCCAGCACTTCATCTTCGTGTTCAATCTGGTACTGGCGATACGCTTCAATGCCGTGGGCCAGATACACCTCATGGCTCGCACTCAGATCGAACAGGGCGCGAGACGAGATCGCCAGCACCAACTTGCCTTTCAAGCCTTTACTCATGTCGCCTCCGCTGGCAGTGCATGGGGGTGGACGACCGGGTCAAGGCAGTTCGTCCGGTTCCGTCATCAAGGCCAGCCGGATGTGATGCGCCAGCTCGCCTTCACTCAAACGCGCTTTCAACTCGCCATAAAACTGGCCGTCACGCACCACCAGCAGGGTCGGCAAATGGAAAATCCCATAACGCTGCACCAACCCGCCGTTGTCACCCGCATCGATCCAGCACAGCCGGTCAATGGGCAGCGTCATCGCAGGCAGCCTGTGCCGGGCGACACGGCAGCTCGAACACCCGGCGCCGGTAAAAATCACCAGCGATGTACCGGGCAGCGCCAGCAGGTGCTGGTCCGCATCAAAATCTGTCAGTTCCATTTCACCCACTATACTGAGGCAAACAATATCAAAGTGCTGGCACTTGGAGTGTGCGTTCATGGGTCGTTTTTTACCTCACCCAGATGATATCCCCGCTGAGATTACGCCCCGCAAACACCCCGCCCTTTCACGCCACAAGCTGCACTCTATCAGCCTTGGCGGCGTTTCATGCAACAGCGACCGAGGCTGGAAGCGTGGAGCGGCCGTTGACATTCACATGCCCACCCTGGGCGAGGATGCGCATTACCAAGGCTATATCGCGTGGTGTGAAAAACGTGAACAGGGCTACCGCGTGGGCATTGCCTTCACCGATGCCCAAACACTGTTTGGTGCCCGCATGGGCGAACAGGTGTGCCAGATCGAACACTTTTACCGCTTGCAGCGACTACAAAACCCGCAGGTGGACAACCTGCAAGCGCTGGCGCTGGAATGGATCAGCCTGAACGCCGTGGACTTCTCCCAAGCCACCCTGGAGCGCGCGCTGACTCAACCAGCACTGGATTAAACCTGCGTGTGCCCATTGTCGGATAACCGCTTTACGCGTTAAGGTTCGGCTCCCCGTTGCGCTCAATCATGCTGTGCTCCGCCGCACGGGGATCGCTGGCGGCCGGCACCCGTGACCTGACGAGTAACACGATGGCTGATTTACCGATCGACGACCTAAACGTTGCCTCCAACGAAACCCTGATCACACCTGAACAGCTCAAGCGCGAAATGCCTCTGCGTGAAACTGCCTTGCAGACTGTGACCAAGGGCCGTGAGGTGATTCGCAACATCCTGGATGGCAAAGACCATCGACTGTTCGTTGTCATCGGGCCTTGCTCGATCCACGATATCAAGGCTGCCCACGAATACGCCGAGCGCCTCAAGGCCCTCGCCGCTGAAGTCAGCGATACGCTGTACCTGGTCATGCGGGTGTACTTTGAAAAGCCACGCACCACCGTCGGCTGGAAAGGCCTGATCAACGACCCGTACCTGGATGACTCGTTCAAGATCGAAGACGGTCTGCACATCGGGCGCAAACTGCTGCTGGACCTGGCTGAAATGGGCCTGCCAACCGCAACTGAAGCGCTGGACCCGATCTCCCCGCAGTACCTGCAAGACCTGATCAGCTGGTCAGCCATTGGTGCGCGCACCACCGAATCGCAAACCCACCGTGAGATGGCTTCGGGCCTGTCTTCGGCCGTCGGTTTCAAGAACGGCACCGATGGCGGCCTGACGGTAGCGATCAACGCGTTGCAGTCGGTTTCCAGCCCGCACCGCTTCTTGGGCATCAACCAGGAAGGCGGTGTCTCGATTGTCACCACCAAAGGCAACGCGTACGGCCACGTCGTGCTGCGCGGCGGCAACGGCAAGCCGAACTACGATTCAGTGAGTGTCGCCTTGTGCGAGCAGGCGCTGAACAAAGCGAACATCCGCCCGAACATCATGGTCGATTGCAGCCACGCCAACTCCAACAAAGACCCGGCCTTGCAGCCACTGGTCATGGAAAACGTGGCCAACCAGATCGCCGAAGGCAATCAGTCGATTATCGGCCTGATGGTCGAAAGCCATCTGAACTGGGGCTGCCAGGCCATTCCTAAAAACCTCGAAGACTTGCAGTACGGCGTGTCGATTACCGATGCGTGCATCGACTGGGCAAGCACCGAGAGCACCCTGCGCAGCATGCGGGCCAAGCTTAAGGATGTACTGCCAAACCGTGCTCGCGGCTAAGCACAGCCACGGTTGAACCTGCAGGAGCGCGCCCGCTCCTGCAGGGGTTTACAGCGCTACAGCGGAATCGAAGCCCGGCGTTCGCCGCGCTCATACACCACGTTGGCGCGCCCCACGATCAAAGGATCGAGCGCCCCGATACCTTTCAAATCCTTGTCGGCATACGGCAGCTTGTGCAGCACATAGCGCATGGCGCTCAGCCGCGCGCGTTTCTTGCAATTGGACTTGATCACCGTCCAGGGCGCATCCGAGGTATCGGTGTAGGAGAACATGCCTTCCTTGGCCTTGGTGTAGTCGTCCCACTTGTCCAGCGACGCCAGATCGATCGGGCTGAGTTTCCAGTGCTTGAGCGGATGTTTCTCGCGCTCCTTGAAGCGTCGACGTTGCTCGTCGCGGCTGACCGAAAACCAGAACTTGATCAGGTGAACGTTACTGCGCACTAGCATGCGCTCGAAATCCGGGGTCTGACGCATGAACTCAAGGTATTCATCGTCCGAACAGAAGCCCATCACGCGCTCAACACCCGCGCGGTTATACCAGCTCCGGTCAAACATCACGATTTCGCCGGCTGTGGGCAAATGCTGAACATAGCGCTGGAAATACCACTGGCCGCGTTCCACTTCGCTGGGTTTTTCCAGGGCGACAATCCGCGCACCCCGTGGGTTGAGGTGTTCCATAAAGCGCTTGATCGATCCGCCCTTGCCCGCCGCATCTCGCCCTTCGAACAGAATGACGACCTTCTGACCGGTTTCCTTGACCCACGCCTGTAGCTTGAGCAGTTCAACTTGCAGGCGATATTTCTCGCGCTCGTAGTTGCGTCGCGACATCAGGTTCTTGTAGGGGTAGTTGCCTTTGCGCCAGTCCGGTGCCAATTGATCGTCCGGGTGCAGGGGACGCTGGTGGAAAACCGACTCGCTTTCCTGGCTGAGCAATGCGTTGCGCAACACCACCGCATCGTCGGGAGACATGCCCGACATCAAGGTGCCCAAGGTCTGGATAAGGCCCTGTGTATCGCCCTGCGGAATCTGCTGCAGGATGTCTTTGACCGCCGCACTGGTGGCCGCCTGGCGCGACTGAATTTTGTCTTCGACGACATGCCGCTGAAGTTGCGCAGGGCTTTGCGTCGGTGCGACATCACCGGACTGTGTGCGGCGTGGGCGGGAGGTACTTGCCGCTTTTTTGGCTGCGGGCTTTACGGAGGCAGTGCGAGTGACCACATCGGTCATGAGATTTCCTTAAATGAACGGCGGATGATTCAAATAAATACAGCATCTGTCGCCCGACCGCCTAGACACAGATCAAAACCCCCTTGATCACCCTCGCAGCAAACGCAGACACCCCGCGAGAACGAAGGACTCGCGGGGTGCAAGGGGGTACGTTTTATACGGGGGTGCGGCAGATCTAACCCAGTTGCTCGTCCGCTTTCACACCCTTGCGATACACCTCATACACGATGACATCAGCGTTGAGTTCGCCCAGGTGCTTTTCAATCAATGGCTTGACGTCGTGCCATTCCAGCCCGCCGACGCCCGTGGCCAGCCGCGGTAGCGCCACACTTTTAATGTGTTCGTCAGCCACATACCGGGCCAGTTCGCGCAAAGCATGCCCTACGTTTTTCAGGGTTGCCTTGCCGGGCTTGGCCGCATGACCGGTATGCAACGAATCTTGAGTCAACAGGTTCACAATGCTGCGCACTGCGCCCTTGTCATCAACCCCTGACCAGCACCAGATTTCACCGGGCTGTGGGGCCTTGCTGTGGGCGGCGTGACGATAATCCGCCACCAAGGATGGCCAACGCTCGCGCAGAGCCAGCGCCAGGCCGGTATCGAAAGGATCCTGAGGCGCAATGCCGTGAGCAATCACCTGCGCTTGACTCAGTAAAATGTCGCCTTCGACTTCACGGATCATATGCGTTCTCTCCACAGTCATTAACCCGGGCTCGGCAACGCGCCGCCCCCGCCTGATTCCAGACTAAGCGAGGGGGTCAGTGATCACGTTGATTCAGGTCAATAGCGGCAAGAGCGGCGTCGGGCAATGCCCTGGACGGGCAGACGGCGCGCAGTAAAGGGTCAGAGTTTGGCTTGAGCGCGCTTGTGGCGCTCCATGTAACGCTCGACGTAAGAGCATGAAGGAATCACGTCATAGCCCATCTTCTCGGCGTAATCGAGGGCTTCTTCGGTCAATGCAGCGGCAATCCCGCGGCCACGCAGGGCGTTCGGAACAAAGGTGCGGTAGATATCCAGAGTCTGCTTTCCCAGATCCATGTAGGTCAGGTAAGCACGATGACCGTCGACAGTGGTCTCAAACTGGTGACCTGCCTGGTCATGGTGGATGGATAACGCCTCGCTCATCATTACTCCTCGCGGGTCTTGAACCGTGACCCCTACCTTACTGTTGTTTGTCGGCCGAGGGAACCACTGGGCACCCGGCTTGGGCCTCACGCAATAGCAAGACGCCAGCCTGTGTAAAGAGTAGTCAAACTCGGCATAAACGCTCGGTGCACGCGACGTGACCGGAGCATCTGTCGCCCAGCCTCATGCCAGACCATTGAACATTTTGCGCAATGTGGAAGCTATGACGAGACTCCGGCACTAAAGTCACTTGAAACCTGATGACCTGTCCCCAAATAGGGCGATGTGCTTAGTGCGTCAAACCGACTGTTTTACAAGCACAATCTGTTAAAGCTAGCCCATGGCCAGTCATTACCAATTATTTTTTTTGGTTCTTGCGCTAGGTCAGTTTACTTACTACAAGTAATGGGTAGTATGTACGCCGGCTGTTTCCTCATGTTGAAGGAGCAGCTTCAATTAGAAAGTCCTTGAAGGGGAACACGATGAACAACGTTCTGAAATTCTCTGCTCTGGCATTGGCCGCAGTTCTGGCTACCGGTTGCAGCAGCGTATCTAAAGAAACTGAAGCCCGTCTGACTGCAACTGAAGATGCAGCAGCACGTTCCCAGGCTCGTGCTGACGAAGCCTACCGTAAAGCTGACGAAGCGCTGGCTGCTGCTCAAAAAGCACAACAGACTGCTGATGAAGCAAACGAACGTGCTCTGCGCATGCTTGAAAAAGCAAGCCGCAAGTAATAGTCCTTCGGGGCTGTTACCAACCGACCCATTTTATGGGTCGGTTTTTTTTGCCTGAGGTATTTTCAACAGGCATTAAAAAGCCGCCGCAGTCAGTGACTGCGGCGGCTTTTAAACAGATCGATTACTGCACGTAATCGAGCGATTGCCCTTCTGGCACTTCGAGCACACCAGGCACTTGCGGTACGACAGCGGTGCTGATTCCGATCTCAGCCGGTATTCCCGTTTCTGCCACGACCACCGGGAACGCTTTTTCCTTGTCGATCTGAATGCTGTTTTCCAGTGCTTTGTGCTTGAGCACGAAGTTCATGAAACCAGCCCACTTTTGTTCTTTGTCTTCTTGAGTCAGATGCGACTTGTCGCTCTTGGCGAGCAGGGATCCGTCTTTGACGTTCAAAGGCTCGTGTACTTCGAGATACACCTTGCCGCCACTTACGCCCATCTTGTAAGGCTCGTTGATAATGCGAACGGGCGTCCCCACAGGCACCAACTGCGACATTTGCAAGACGTTCTTGTTCAGCATGCGGAAACAGCCGTGGCTCGTGCCCGTGCCAATACCGAACTTGGCATTGGAACCATGGATCAGGTAACCCGGCATGCCCAGCGTGAACTTGAAAGGCCCCAGAGGGTTGTCCGGGCCCGCGGGCACCACATTGGGCAGCGGATCACCATTGCGGGCATGTTCAGCCTTGATCGACGCAGGGGGCGTCCAGGTCGGGTTCGGCGTCTTGGCGGTGATTCGAGTCTGGCCCAACGGCGACCCCCAGCCCTCACGACCAATCCCCAGCGGAAAGGTGTACACCTTGTTTTGACCTTTGGGGAAGTAATACAACCGGTATTCGGCCAGGTTGATCACGATCCCTTCCCGCTTGCCGGGTGGCAGGATGAACTGGGTTGGCAACACGATGTCGGTGTCTACCAGCGTGCCATCGGGGTGCTTTTTGACCGGCAGCCAGGCATCGATGCCGGGGTTGGCCGCGATCATCTCCGAATAGCCCAGCTCATGCTCATTGCCCAAGTCTGCGAAGGAGTCTTCGTAGCGGCCCTTGATGACCTGTACCTGCCCCACCACGTCTTCACCGGGCGGTGGCAACGGAAACTCAAGAGCAGCAACAGGGCCTGCCACACACAGTGCGGCAACTGACAGACAACGGGTGACGGCAGGTAGGCGCGACAACATCCGGAACATCCTTCGCATAATCAACGGGGGACAAAAGGGGGAAAGTGTACACGCAGCCTGCCGGGTTCAGGAGGCGGCGTACCTCGCCGAAACAGTCAGACGAGGTAGATCATAGTTCAAAGCGCAATTCGGGCCAGATCGGCTCGGTGCCGCGGCGCTGCGATTCAATGATTGCGCGGCACAGCGGGCAGAGGCGGTGGTCCTGAAACACCTTGCGCGTGACGTCCGACCAACGCGGCTGCGCAGGCAGCAACGAGCCGCACAACGTACGGTCAATGGTGCCTCCCAGCTCCAATTGACGCGTCACCAGATGCACCCGTACCTCCTGGCAGGCGAACAAATCGAGCTGTTCATCGGGCTCGATCAGTTGATAGGCATATAAAGACCAGGCAGGACGCGACATCGGGGGCTCCAAATCGGGGGGGCGCCACCTTAGCCGAAACGCTGCGACTAGAAAAGCATCAAAGCAACGGTTTTAGCGCAGGCCACACATTATCCAGCAGGCGCTTCTGTCCAGCGGCTGCAGGGTGCAAGCCATCAGCCTGCATCAGCTCGGGATGCCCCCCTACGCCCTCAAGGAAAAACGGCACCAGCGCGATCTGTTTTTCGTCAGCCAGCTGCGTGTAAACACGGGCAAACGCCTCGGTATAGCGCACGCCATAATTGGGCGGCAACTGCATCCCCAACAGCAGCACTTTAGCGCCGGCGGTTTTGGCCGCATCGATCATCGCGGCAAGATTTTGTTGCAATTGCGCAGGCGGCTGACCGCGCAACCCGTCGTTGCCGCCCAATTCGACAATCACCACATCCGGTTTATGCTCTGTAAGCAGTGCGGGCAACCGGGCCTGCCCGCCCGCACTGGTGTCACCACTGATCGACGCATTGACCACCCGGTCGTCATGACCTTCGCGTTCAAGTCGCTGCTCAAGCAAGGACACCCAGCCCAGCCGGGTATCCAGGCCGAAACCCGCGCTGATACTATCGCCGACGATCAAGATTGTTCCCGCCGCTGCGTTCTGCGCCATACACATCAGGGCCAGAGCAGCACTTACAAACCACACACGCATCGGATTCTCCATGGGCGAACGTATTCTCACCGCGCAGAACCTTAGCAAAGTGGTACCCAGCGCGGAAGGCGAGTTAACCATCCTTCACCCGCTGAACCTTGAACTGCGTCAAGGCGACAGCCTGGCCATCGTCGGCGCATCCGGCTCGGGCAAGTCGACCCTGCTGGGATTACTGGCCGGGCTCGACCTGCCCAGCGCAGGTGAAGTCATCCTCGCCGGCCACGCCCTGAGCACGCTGGATGAAGACCAGCGCGCCAGGGTTCGTGCCGAACACGTCGGTTTTGTATTCCAGTCGTTTCAACTGCTCGACAGCCTCAATGCGCTGGAAAACGTCATGTTGCCGATGGAGCTGGAGGGCCGCACAGACGCGCGCGATCACGCGCGGCACCTGTTGGAGCGCGTCGGGTTGGGGCAGCGCCTGAGCCATTCCCCGCGTCAATTGTCCGGGGGTGAACAGCAACGCGTGGCCATCGCCCGGGCTTTCGCGGCCGAGCCCGACGTGTTGTTCGCTGATGAACCCACCGGCAACCTCGACAGTCACACGGGTGAGCGCATCACCGATTTACTCTTTGAGCTCAATCAAGAGCGCGGCACCACGCTGGTGCTGGTGACCCATGACGAACGCCTGGCACACCGCTGCCGGCGCCTGATCCGCCTTGAAGCTGGCCATCTGGTCGGCCCTCTGGAGCCTTGATGGCACGCATGCCACTGTTACGCCTGTTGAGCCTCGCCGTACGCCAATTGCTGCGCGATGCACGTGCCGGAGAATTACGCGTACTGTTCTTCGCCCTGCTGGTGGCGGTGGCGGCAAGTACCGCCATCGGTTATTTCGGCGCACGCCTGAACGGTGCCATGCTGCTGCGTGCCACTGAATTCCTGGGCGCCGACCTGGTCCTCGATGGCACCTCCCCCGCGCGGGACGAACAGGTTCGTTTCGGCAAGGAACTGGGCCTCAAGCATGCGCGGGTCGTGGAGTTCTCCAGCGTGATTGCCACCGACAACGGCATTCAACTGTCCAGCATCAAGGCCGCAGACGATGCCTATCCCCTGCGCGGCGAACTGAAAAGCGCTGCCCAACCCTACGCCCAAGAGCAGCCCGGCGGCGGCCCTGAACCGGGCGAGGCCTGGGCCGAATCACGCCTGCTGACAGCGCTGGACCTGAAGGTCGGTGACCCGATCGACGTGGGTTCAAAAACGCTGCGCATTACCCGTGTCCTGACCTACGAACCCGACCGGGCCGGCAATCTTTACAGCCTGACCCCACGGGTACTGATCAACCTGGATGACCTGGCTGCGACCGGCATCGTACAGCCCGGAAGCCGGGTCAATTTCCGTGAACTGTGGCGCGGCGAAGCGCCCGCGCTGGCGTCCTACCGGCAAGTCATCCAGCCCGGCCTTGACGCCAATCAACGCCTGCTGGACGCCCGCGACGGCAACCAGCAAATAGGCGGCGCACTGGGCAAAGCCGAGCGCTACCTGAACATGGCCAGCCTGGTGGCGGTGTTACTGGCGGGCGTGGCCGTGGCAC
Source organism: Pseudomonas lundensis (assembly GCF_015377145.2). Lineage (NCBI taxonomy): Bacteria > Pseudomonadati > Pseudomonadota > Gammaproteobacteria > Pseudomonadales > Pseudomonadaceae > Pseudomonas > Pseudomonas lundensis. The sequence goes on along the minus strand of NZ_CP062158.2, from coordinate 1,647,595 downwards.
TGTCCGCCACGCGTTTTGCCAATCGCCGCTTCGATGCCAGCGCGCTGCTGCGCTGCCTGGGGTTGTCGCGTCGCGAAACCTTGTGGCTGTTTGCCCTGCAATTGACCGTACTGGGGCTGCTGGCCAGCGTGGTGGGCGCCTTGCTGGGCTGGCTCGCCCAACTCGGCCTGTTCGCGCTGCTGCATGACCTGCTGCCGTCCGACGTCCCACCAGGCGGTCTGATGCCTGCGTTCGCCGGCATGGGCACCGGGCTGGTGGCGCTGGCCGGTTTCGCCCTGCCGCCACTGGCGGCGCTGGGCCGGGTGCCGCCGCTGCGGGTATTGCGGCGCGACCTGTTGCCGATACCCGCCAGTACCTGGAGCGTCTATGGCGCCGCCCTGCTCGCCCTGGGGTTAATCATGTGGCGCATGAGCCTTGATCTGGTGCTCACCTTCGCCCTGCTGGGTGGCGGAGTGCTGGCTGCGCTGGGCTTGGGCGGCCTGTTGCTGTTGGCCCTGCAAAGCCTGCGTCGCCTGTTGGCTGGCGCCTCACTGCCGTGGCGTCTGGGCCTGGGACAACTGCTGCGCCATCCCCTGGCCGCCGCCGGCCAAGCCTTGGCGTTCGGCTTGATCTTGCTGTCGATGGCGCTGATTGCCCTGTTGCGCACAGAGCTGCTCGACACCTGGCAGAACCAACTGCCCAAAGATGCGCCCAATTACTTTGCCCTGAACATCCTGCCCGCTGACAAAGAAGCCTTTGGCACGCGGTTGATGCAACTGCAGGCCACGGCAGCGCCCCTGTATCCGGTAGTGCCGGGCCGTCTGATCAGCATCAACGGCCAAGCCGTGCAAGGGCTCGTCAGCAAGGACTCAAGCGGCGACAAAGCCATTCAACGCGACTTGAGCCTGACCTGGGCCGCCAACCTGCCAGCGGGCAATGAGTTGACGGCGGGCCAATGGTGGACGCAAGACCCCGGCGACGGCATTCCCGGCGTTTCGGTCGAGGCCAAAGTGGCCCAAAGCCTGAAGCTCAAGCTGGGCGACCACCTGACTTTCAGCGTCGGCGGGGCGCGACGTGAAGCGCAAGTCACCAGCCTGCGCAGCATCAACTGGGACAATTTCCAACCCAACTTCTTCATGATCTTCCAGCCCGGCACCTTGCAGGACTTGCCCGCCACCTACCTCACCAGCTTCTATCTGGCGCCGGGCCATGACCGGGAAATCATCGAGCTGTCCCGCCGTTTTCCGGCCGTGACGATTTTGCCCATCGAAGCCTTGCTGGCCCAACTGCGCAGCATCCTGGCGCAGGTCACCATTGCCGTCGAATACGTGCTGCTGTTTGTCCTCGCGGCCGGTATGGCCGTGCTGTTTTCCGGCCTGCAATCCACCTTGGATGAACGCATCCGCCAAGGGGCCTTGCTCCGGGCACTGGGGGCCCGGCGCGCACTGTTGATCAAGGCCCGGCGGATCGAGTTCGGCCTGCTCGGTGCAACCAGCGGTCTGCTCGCCGCGATCGGCGCCGAACTGGTCAGCCTGGTGCTGTACCGCTTCGCGTTTGACCTGCCCTGGCATCCTCACCCGTGGCTGTTGCTGTTGCCGGTCGCGGGGGCATTGATGGTAGGGGCGGCCGGTGTCTTCGGCACACGCAAAGCGCTCAATACCAGCCCCCTGACAGTGCTGCGCGAGGGCTGATAGACTCGCCGCCTTCTCTGCCAATGGATTGCCCATGAGCCGCTACCGCCCCCCTCGCCCCGCCGGCACCGCGCTGATCACCCCCGAAGGTGAAGCGCGGATGCGGGCCGAACTGCACGAGTTGTGGCACGTGCGTCGCCCGCAAGTCACGCAGTCTGTCAGCGAGGCTGCGGCGCAGGGCGATCGCTCGGAAAACGCCGAATACACCTACGGCAAAAAGATGCTGCGTGAAATCGACAGCCGTGTGCGGTTCCTGACCAAGCGCCTCGAAAGCCTCAAAGTGGTCAGCGACAAACCCAGCGACCCCAACAAAGTGTATTTCGGGGCGTGGGTCACCATTGAGGATGAAGACGGCAAGCAGGCGCGTTACCGCATCGTGGGCCCGGATGAGCTGGATTTGAAACAAGGCTTGATCAGCATTGACTCGCCTCTGGCGCGCGCGCTGATCGGCAAGGCGCTGGATGCTGAAGTGCAGGTCCAGACACCCACCGGCGAACAGTGGGTGTATATCGTCGCCATCGATTACCCCTGACCGATACCCCCACAAAGATGTAGCGGCATATGTAGCAGCCGTTTAAAAGCTCAGTTCCCCTTCTATGCTCAGGTGTATCCACCAACGGTCATTCAAGGAGCGAAAGACCATGAGCACAACAACTAACCATTACTGGATGAGTGAAGTCCCTGACATCAACAGACTGCGCATTGGCGAACTCATCCTCCCCGGCAGTCATGATTCAGGCAGCGATAAACAAGCACCCGACTTCCAGTGGCCACAAGAAATCACCCAAGACTTCGCCCCCCTTCACCAACTCAGGCACGGCATCAGGGCACTGGATTTAAGGGTCGCGTTTTACGGCAAGTATCCGCCCGGTGATGCGCGGCGCTTTCAACTGTTCCACAAAACCTCATCCGGGCGCACGGTCGCTGGCGACATCCTGCAAGCGATCAAGACGTTTTACGCGGATGAACGGGCATTTAAAGAGATCGTCGTGCTGGACTTTCATGAGTTCAGGGACTTTACGGCAGAGGCGCACAGCGAACTTCAGGCGCTGATCCTCTCCATGCTGGGCGAACGCCTCGTGTCTGAAAAATGGGCCGGTTTAACGCTCGATGAACTCTACACCACCCATCCGGGGGCCAACGTGGTCGCGGCTTACAACCATTACACCAGCTCGACGTCGCTCTGGGAGGGTGTCGATCAACGTTGGAGCGGTAAAAACCTGATCTCCACGGCTGACCTCAAACACTTTATGGACAGCACCATTACCCGTTACAAAGCGCGAAACGCGTTGGTTGCCATCCAGTGCGCGAAATATGTCTTGCCGCTGCATGTGCCTGATGATTTCAAAGAGGTAATCAATCAGTGGTTCAAGTCGGAGCACTCAGAAAGTTACATTCAAAATTTCTTCATTATTAATACCGACTGGGCAACCCGCAGTGAACTGGTCAACAACTGCAAACACGCCAATCAAGTCAAAGCCCAACGTGTAACCTGACACGCTTATGGAGGCGCCGGGCATTGTTCAAAACACTCGGCGCACGTGTGCCTCAACGCAAGGTAATCAGCCCTTGGCGGGATATGCGTATCAAGTTGCGAATCACCGACTCGGCCTGTTGGGCAGTGGGCGACTGAATCACGGCCAGATCAAAACTGTCATTGGCAAACCGCGCCAGGCTGTCGTCGCCTTCCACAAACTGAATCAAAAATGCTGAAGCCCGTCCCTTTCGACGCGGCCAACCATCCAGATAACGCAACAGCGTCGGCTGGTGTTTGCCGCCCAACAGGATTTTTGGATTACGAAAGGTTTGATTCGCCGTGATCGGCGCAAGACGTACAAGGGGACGTGGCTGACTCATCTATCGGTTTCTCCGCCTCAGGATTCTGCGTGGCAGGTGAGAGGCAACACCGAACCAGCGCTTTAGCGGTATTTCAAGGCCTGTTACAAGCCTCTTGGGTGTTCAGTCGAACACCCGGCGCCCCGCAAGTAGCTGTTTAAATCGGCGCAAGAAAACATCCTAGATAAACCCGGTTACAACTGTCAAGAATGACGTTCTGAGGCAGTCCGCCGGGCAGTGAACCCCTGACAGCAACCCGCCTGCTCGTCTGTAGTCAGGTCAGACGAGCAGGCCTTTGGGCTTACTTATGGGCAATCGCCTGATCCAGGGACAATTTGCCCGCGCCCTCGATCAATACCGCCAAGGTGCCGCCCAGCAGCGCCAAGGCGAATTCATAGCCGTTGTTGGCCATGAACAGACCGTTACTGATATGCACCGTGAAAATCGCCACCAGCAAGGTAAAGGTCAGCCCCAGTGCGGCAGGCCGCGCCAGCAGCCCAATGATCAGCGCCAGCCCGCCAAAGAACTCCGTCCCGCCCGAGAGCAGCGCCATCAGGGTCCCGGGCGCCAGACCGATGCTTTCCATCCATTGCGCCGTACCCGCCAGACCGCCCCCGCCAAACCAGCCAAAGAGTTTTTGCGAACCGTGGGCGGCGAAGATAATGCCGACCAGAACCCGTAACACGGTCAAGCCGTAGCCCGCGTGAGTCCCCAAAACGGTGTGGGTCAATTTGTTCATGGTGCAGTCCTTTTCATCAGTCAGGTTGGGAGTGGCGCCATATTAATCAATTTTTATCCGGTTAAAAGCCGAATAAATGCCCAATAACAATCGGATTTATCGATTATTTGCGGGAAGCCAACTTCGGTTCAGCGGGCTCCAGCGCGTCGCGTTCCCGGTCGAAGGCCAAATAGTATTTATTCACACTATTAACATAGCTGACCGCCCCCATTCCCACCTGCTCCATGGCAATGCGCTCTACCTGAAAGAACCATTGATTGGGATTAAGCCCCCTGCGACGGGCCTCTGCGCGCATGGCCTGCACGCGTTCGGGCCCCATGTTGTAAGCCGCCAGCACGAACGCCATGCGCTCGCGTTCATTTAATTTGGGGCTGGCAAAGAACTTGCGCCGGATCATCGCCAGGTACTTGGCACCCGCCTGCACATTGCTGTCGACGCTTTGAATATTGTTGACGCCCACCCGCTGCGCCGCCGAGGGCGTAATCTGCAACAGCCCCATTGCGCCGCCCGAGCCTTTGGCATTCGGGTTCAGCGTGGACTCCTTGAACGCCAGCGCCGCCAGATTGAGCCAGTCCATGCCTTGTTGCTGCGCATGCTTTTGCAGCACCGGGCGCAGTTTTTCAAGCTTCTGCCGGTCTGCCCGCGCCAGCGGGTAGTGCACGCGATACAGGCGTCGATAGACGCGCTCGAACGCCACATTCTGATCGTCAGGCACGCTGTAGGTCGTCAGGAAGCGATCGATGCTGGCCCGCAACATCGACGCATCGCGACGCACGTACCAGCGCATGGCGCCCGGCTCGCTGACCAGCACTTTGCGATCAAAGCGCAGCTTGGGCATCAACGCAGCCCAACGCTCGGCAATCGGCTGTTCGACCAGGGTCAGGTGGTAGATTTTGGCTTGCACCATCTCCAGCACATCTTCGACCGCCAGGGTCGGGTCCACCCATTCGATTTTCACCGGCGGCAGTTTGCGCAGTGCCAGTTTTTGATTGATCAGGCTCACCGCTTCGCCAGCCGCACTGCCCGTCGTCAGCGCCACCGTGCGGCCCGACAATTGCTCAAGCCGGGTGAAGCGTCGCTCACCCTTGACCCCCACGAGAATCAGCGACACGCGATCAATGATCGGCTCGCTCGGGCTCACGGCATGGCTCGGTTTGACGTCCATCAGCTCGCCGGGCGCCATTAAGTCGCCTTCGCCGCGCAACAGCGCACCCAGCAGTTGATCTTTGGCTTTAGGGATGATTTTGAGGGTGATCTGTTGACCCGTTCGCGCATGGCCGTTGAGGTAACGCTCGAAGGCCCGCAAGCGATGGTATTCGACACCAATCGACTGGCCCTGCACTTCACCGGAACTGTTGCGGCTTTGGTTAACCAGCACGCGCAGCACCTGGCTGCTACGAATCTGCGCCAGATCGCGGACCTGACTCGGCTGCGCCGCCTGGAGCGGTCCGGGCAGGCGTGCCGTTGCCAGACCGGGCAACAGCATCAGGCACAGCGCAATCCACAGCGTCAGTCTTGTCATCCGTTCTCCGCAAAGAATACAGCCCGTCAGCGTGCCGGATTACCCGACAACCGGTCGCCCTTTTGGGGCATAAGGTGCGCTGCGAGCCGTGTGCAATTGCGCGGATACAGCGAATCCTGTACCGGGAATTGCGCAATTGCGGCATTCAAAGACAACCACAACTCTCTGTAGTTCTTGGTTTTTCTTATTAAATCGACAGCTCTGATATGCTTCGCGGCCTGTGGCCTGAGGTAGCACCATGCAACTCATCGATATCGGCGTCAACCTGACCAACCCCAGCTTCGACGGCAAACATGAGGCCGTGCTGGAGCGTGCCTACGCCGCTGGCGTGTGCCAATTGGTGCTCACCGGCACCAGCGTAGACGGCAGCGAGCACGCCTTGCAGTTGTGCCATGAGCAGGATGAAAGCGCCACGCGGCTGTTCTCGACAGCGGGCATCCATCCGCATTCGGCCAGCGACTGGAACACTGACAGCGCCCGGCGTTTACATGCCTTGCTCACAGAGCCACGGGTGCTTGCTGTGGGCGAATGCGGCCTGGACTTCAACCGTGATTTTTCGCCACGCCCGCAACAGGAAAAAGTGCTCGAAGAACACTTGGCGATGGCTGTGGATTTACAACTGCCCGTGTTCTTGCACGAGCGCGACGCCAATCAGCGCCTGCTGGAAATCCTGCGCGACTACCGCGACCGCCTGCCGGCTGCCGTGGTGCATTGCTTCACCGGTGAGCAGAAGGCGCTGTTCAGTTATCTGGACCTGGATCTGCACATCGGCATCACGGGCTGGATCTGCGACGAACGCCGCGGAACGCATTTGCACCCGCTGGTGCGCAACATTCCCCGCGGTCGCCTGATGCTCGAGAGTGACGCGCCGTATTTGCTGCCCCGCACCCTGCGCCCAAAACCCAAAAACGGTCGCAACGAACCGGCCTACCTCTCCGAAGTCCTGTGTGAAGTGGCGCTGCACCGGGGTGAAAGCGAAGCCGATCTTGCCGAACACAGCACCGCCTGTGCCCGCGCCTTTTTTGGCTTGCCGACCCTGCAACACGTTTGAGGCAACAGGGGTGAGCCCTCACAGGTTCACGCCCTTGACCCACATCAACAAGATCGTCATGGTTTGACGGCACAATGATGGCACCTTGCCAATATTGTTTCCGCCAAATCAGAGAAGACCTTCCATGGGTGCCTGGCTTAGCAACATCTCGCTCAAATACAAATTCTGGGCCGTCAACGCGGTGGCCTTCGTCACCACGCTGTTGCTGGTGCTCTACGCCGTGCAACTCGAACAACAATCGCGCGGCGATGCTGCCCGCGCGAATGCCCATGCGCAGGCGCAATTGCTCAGTGCGTGGCCGGGCGGTCAAGCCTTGCCCGCCGTCGACTTCTTGCTGCCGATGAGTCCGGGTCAGGTTCCCACCGTGGACGAACACCCCCTGCCGCAACTCAGTGAGGGCAATGGGTGGGTCTCCCTCCACGCCATGCCGTTCTTCGGGCACAACCCGCTGCTGGGCGCCGAGGTCATCACCCGCCCGGACGGCCAACGGGTTGCGGTACTGGCCTACGCGCCAAGCCTGGCGCAAGTGTTTGTCGAGCGTCTGGCGAACTACGCGGTAGCGGTGTTCGTGCTGATGCTGGCGATGCTCTGCGCTTCGCAACTGTTGATTCAGTTCTTGCTCAGCCAGCTCAACACGCTAAAAGACGTGATGCTGCACGTCGAAAAAACCGGCGACCTGTCCGCCCGCGTGCCCTTGGCGTGCACCGACGAGGTGGGGCAAATGGCGGGGGCCTTCAATGCCATGCAAGCCGGTTATCAGCGTATCGTACAGACCGTCGCCGACACCGCCGCGCAATTGGATGCCGGTGCCGCGCGACTGGCCAGCAGCATGGACGAAGTGCGTCATGGCATGCTCGGCCAGCAAAGCGAAACCGATCAGGCCGCCACTGCCATCAATGAAATGTCTGCCACGGTCTATCACATTGCCCAGCACGCTGGTGCCACCCGCGACCTGTCGCAAACCGCCGACACCCTCGCCGGCAGTGGTCAGCAAGTGGTCAGCCGGGTTCAGGACTCCATCGCCAGCCTGTCCAACGGCGTGCAACAAACCGCCGAGATGATTCAGCAATTGGCCCAAGACAGTCAGAAGATCAACGGCGTCGTCAGTGTGATTCACAGTATTGCCGAGCAAACCAACCTGCTGGCGCTCAACGCGGCGATTGAGGCCGCCCGGGCTGGTGAGATGGGTCGCGGGTTTGCCGTGGTGGCCGATGAGGTGCGCAACCTGGCCAAGCGCGTGCAAGCCTCGACAGACGAAATCACCACCATGGTATCGGCCCTGCAAGCGGGCACCCGAGACGCGGTGGACTTCATGCAGGAAAGCTCGTTCAAGGCCGATGACTGCGTGCAGCAGGCCCAAGAGGCAGGCGAGGCGCTGGCGGAAATCACCGACGCGGTGGCCAAGATGCGCGAGAGCAACACGCAAATTGCGGTGGCCGCCCAGGAGCAGAGCCATGTTGCCGAAGAAATGAACCGCGCCGTGGTCAGCATCCGCGACGTCACTGAAAACACGGTGCAACAAACCGTCGACTCAGCCACGACCAGTAACCAGTTGGCGACGCTGGCCGGTGAACTGAACCGGGCCATCGGTCAGTTAAAGCTATAAGGCCAATAGCCATTGTCGATTCGCCGCGTGCCTTGCGCGGGCCTATCCTCTGTTCATCCGGTTCAGCCATCGCTGAACCCTCGAACAAGGAGTGCAATCATGGGCAAACGTCATCCCAACCTGCCTGCCTGGCAATGGCGCTCGAACCCACAGAGCCACGCAAGCGCCTCGCATCAGGCGATTGACCTGATGGCTGTCGCGTTGATGGTGGTGGCCTTTCTGCTACTGGCCTCGGGCATCTTCAGTGGCAACGCCACCAGCGCGGTGATCGGCCTGGTGACGCTGTTTGCGGCCACACGCCTGCAACACCAGCGTCACAAGGCGCATGAAGAACCACACAGTCAGGCCTTCTGACTGGGGCGGTTCCCGTTTAATAACCGCCGCAACGAACACCCTCGGGGGTGCAGGGCAAGGCGAGAGAAGCGGGGTTGGGTTGTTCCCAATAAACGTCGAGCAACGCCGCCCTGCGCCACGTGGGCTTTCATCCCCTAGCCAAACACCGTGACAGTCTGGCGGCTGATCGCAATCAGCTCGCCCGCAGGCGACCACAGATTAGCCGCCACATGGCCATACCCATCCTGCGCATGCTCGATCACGGCCAGGTATTTGCACCACTCAAGGGTGCTGATGTGAACCTGCGGCTGCACAAACTCAATGGTCCAGGTCAAAGTGCTACCGGCGGCGGGCTTGTCGAGCAGCGGTAGCAAGGCCGGTGGCCAGGCATCGACCAGGGCAAGCACGTGGGTTTCGGTCAGGGGTTCGTCCTTGACCTCACCCGCAAACCGCACCCAGCCGCCCATTTCACGCCCGCCCTTGCCGGTAAATGGCAAGGCGCCTACCGCCCAGCCCATCGACAAATGGCGCATGAATTCCGGCGTGATGCCTTTGATGTAGGGCAACAGCGGGCAGCTGTCGACGGGCTTCATGTCCGGCGCCGGCAGGCTCTGCACCTTGACGGACGATTCGCGTGGCGCCCCGAAGCTGCCTTGAACCAGCGTCACCACCTGACCCTGTTGCAGCGCCCTGCCCAGCACCTGCGTGACGGCCTTGCCTTCACGCAGCACTTCGACTTCAAAGCTAACCGGCACATCCGGGGCCACAGGCCCGACGAAGCTCACCGACAGCGAGCGTAAAGCACGCTGCGCAGGGACTTGGGCACGCATTGCCTCATACTGCAAGGCCGCCATCAAACCGCCAAATGTCGCGCGTCCCTGACCCCAATCGGCCGGAATCGTGACGGACGACGGGTTATGACGCACCGCCGCAACCAATTCTGAAAACTGCATGAGCACCTCGGCATGGATCATCAGACGCAGATACTACGCACCCGCCGCAGGCAGCACAGCGCTTGATTCGGCCAAATCATGAGTGAAAACAGGCCGCGCTCAACTTGATCAACGCGCGGTCGGCGTCCTGTTCACCAAGGGCCAGGGTGTCACGCCAGCCCTCGACACAGGGCTGCAAGTCCGGCTGCTGCTCGGCCTGCAACAACCATTGCCAGGCATCGTGCCAGTCGCCCAGGGCTTTTTGCGCCTCTTTAAGGCGTACCAGCACCCTCGGCGGCAAGCGATCCAGTTCGGGGTAGGCCTCGGCGGCATAGCGCACGCGTTTAATCAGCAAACGCACACGGTGCCGGTCATGGCCGGGGTCATTCAGCGCCTTTTGTAGGGTCTGCCACTGTTTTTCAAGCACCTTTTCGATGCGCGGGCGCAACCCGCGCAGCAACCCTTCACGCTGGGCGGCCCGCAGAAACCGTGGGAAGACGTCAAGGATCATCAGCAGTTGCGCCAACTGCGCGCTTTCGGCCACGGCGACATAGCTGCCCGCCAGTTGCGACAACCGACGTTCAGCCAGTTGCGCGTGCCCCTGTTGCTGCAAATACGCCGCCAGCACTTCCAAATCACGCAGCGGCGTAGTCAGAGCACCCACCTGTGAGGCCGCCATTTCCAGCTGCACCACCCCCGGCAATCCCCGCAGCGGTCTTAGTAGGCTGCGCAGACGGCGCACCGTGGTGCGCAAATCATGCAAGGCTTCGGGGTCGGTTTCGGCCTGCAAGCGCGCCTGACAGGCCAGCAACCTGACCTCCAGACGCACAATGTTCGCCACAATCTTGTCAACCCATTCAGACATCCTTCCCCTCCCCGTCCCGCACCGGTTTAACGACCCGCGCGTGACTCACGAATATAAAAACGCGCTTTCTCGGCTTTTTTCGAGCAGCCTTCAAACGCTTCGAACTGTTGTTGAGTTTTAGCCCCGGTCAACAACGACAGGGCCTTGGAATAGCTGATCGTGCCTGCAAACCCTTCGGCCTTGGCCAGGTCCAGCTCGTGCCAGGCGGCATCCAGCTGCGTCGCGCAACTGTCACGGTAGGCCGTTTTGCCCGCACAACCGGCCAGCATCAACGCCATCAACGGCACACAGATCAGAGCTTTCATGGACATACCCTCAAACAATTAATGTTAATTAGAGGCTAAGACGCAAAAGCAGGTAGAAAGTGCCCTGCCCCGGCGCGCCGTCTTTGCAAGACTAGCTTGCCCATTCAGGAAAAGGCATTGCATTGTTAGCACCTCACTGGCCAAGGATTGATTCATGAAAAAGCGCGTTGCATTGGTGCTGGGCTCGGGTGGCGCCCGAGGGTACGCCCACATTGGCGTCATTGAGGAACTCGAACGCCGTGGCTACGACATCGCCTGCATTGCCGGTTGCTCGATGGGGGCCGTGGTGGGGGGCATTTACGCGGCTGGCAAGCTGGATCTGTACCGCGACTGGATTCAAAGCCTGGACTATCTCGATGTGTTGCGGCTGGTGGACGTTAGCTTTCGCCTGGGCGCCATTCGGGGGGAAAAAGTGTTCGGTCAAATTCGCAACATCGTTGGCGAGATCAACATCGAAGACTTGCGTATCCCCTACACCGCCGTGGCCACTGACCTGACCCACCAACAGGAAATTTGGTTTCAGGAAGGCTGTCTGCATCAGGCAATGCGGGCCTCGGCGGCGATTCCCAGCCTGTTTACCCCGGTGATGCAGGGCAACCGCATGCTGGTCGACGGCGGCCTGCTCAACCCGCTGCCCATCGTGCCAGTGGTCTCCAGCCATTGCGACCTGATCATCGCTGTCAACCTGAACTCCACCCACCAAAACGGCTACCAGTTGCCCGTCATTCAACGTGCCCCGGCGTTCAAAAGCCGTTTCGACAACCTGATGAACTCCCTCGGCTCACACATCCCCTTTCGCAATAAACATGCAAACGACCTGCTGGAGCTGGAGCAAGCGCTGCTCACGCCTGCCCCGGATACCCCGCCCAATCCCTGGATTGAATCGTCGCGCCCCGACGGCCAGCAACCGGCCGCCGCCCCGACCCAAGAAGGCGCGCCCAAATCCGCTTCTGGTTCATTCATCATCGACAACGTCGGCCCGGCGTCGCTGCTGGATTTGATCAACCAGAGCTTCGAAGTCATGCAGACATCACTGGCGCAATACAAGATCGCCGGTTATCCGCCCGACATTCTGATTAACGTGCCCAAGCGGGTGTGCCGGTTTTTCGAGTTTTACAAGGCGCCCGAATTGATCGCCTTGGGCCGCGAGATTGCCAGCGACACCCTGGACCGCTATGAGAGTGAAACCCCCTAAGCGTCCAGCAAGCGATACCCCACGCCCGGTTCGGTCAGGATAAAGCGCGGGCGGGTCGGGTCATCGGCCAGCTTTTGCCGCAAATGACCGACCACAATGCGCAAGTAATGGCTGTTCTCGACATGGGTCGGGCCCCAAATATCCTTGAGCAGTTGCTGCTGGGTGATGACCCGACCCGGATGGCGCGCCAACTGCGCCAGCACGGCATATTCCTTGCGCGTCAGGGCGACTTCGACGCCGTCCAGCAATACACGGCGATAGGCCAGGTCCACGGTCAAGGGCCCCACGGCCACGGCGGCCTGCTGCACCTCGCCCGCCGGAGCCTGACGCAACAACGCACGGATGCGCGCCAGAAACTCCTGAATGCCGAAGGGTTTGGTCACGTAGTCATTGGCGCCGCCATCCAGCGCTTCGACCTTTTGCGCTTCGCTGGCCCGCACCGAAAGCACCAGCACCGGCACCCCTGACCATTCGCGAAACTCGCGCAGCACGTGCTGGCCGTCCATGTCCGGCAGGCCGAGGTCGAGCACCAGCAGATCCGGTTTTTGCAGCGCGGCCAGACTCAAGCCGTCGGCGCCCGTGGCCGCTTCGAGCACCTGATACCCCTGGGACACCAGGCTGATGCGCAAAAACTTGCGGATCTGCGGTTCGTCATCAATGACCAAAACGGTGGTGGGTTGGCTCATGGCGTGGGTTCACCGTGCAAAGAGGCGCGCAGAATATCAGGCTTCACGGGGCGGCTCTTCCCCTTCCGGCAGCGGCTGTTCAGGCAGCGGCAAGTGCAAGGTGATGCACGTGCCGCGCCCGCCGATGCCCTCGCCCACACTGATGCGCCCGCCATGGGCGCCGACCATGCCCTGACAGATCGCCAGCCCCAGCCCCGTGCCCTGCCCGCCCCGGTCGCCGCGAGCAGCGGTGTAAAACATGTCGAAAATCTTCGCCCGGTCTTCTTCCGGGATACCGGGCCCCTGATCGCTCACGGCAAACCACAGCTCCTGTTGATCGGCCCCGGCCACCAGTTGCAGCACGCCATGGGGCGGTGAAAAGCGTGCGGCGTTTTCCAGGACGTTGACCAGTGCCTGCTCGATCAACGCCGCGTGAATGTGTAACAGCGGCAATTGCGGCGCCACGTCGACCTGCACCTGCAACGGCGCGAGCACCGCCCGTAGCCGGTTCAACGCACTGGCGACGATGTCCGTCGGCGACACCCAGTCCCGCGCCAGCTTCAAGGCCCCATGCCCCAGACGGGTCATGTCCAGCAGGTTCTGGATGTAGCGGTCCAGGCGCTCGGCCTCGTCACGGGTGCCCTCCAGCAACTCGCGCCGGTCCTCCAGCGGGATCGCCTCGCCCAGCGCAAGCAGCGTGTCGATACTGCCGCGCATGGTGGTCAGCGGGGTGCGCAGGTCGTGGGACACGGAGGCCAGCAAGGCGCTGCGCAATTGTTCGGTTTCGCCATGCAGGCGGGCGGCTTCAAGGTCCTGGGCCAATTGCGCGCGGGCCAGCGCCTGTGCCAATGGTTGGCTGAGGGCCATCAGCAGGCGCCGCCGCTGACCGGTCAAGCTCTGGCCTTCTTTCGGGCTGACGCCCAGCAGGGCCAATGGACCGTCGTCCACCGTCAACGGCCACCACCACCAACGGCCCATCGGTAAAGTGCCGGTGCCTTTGCCCGCCGGTTGCTCGTGATTCCAGGCCCAGTCGGCCGCCGCGCGCTCGGCCTCGTTGAAGGTCAACGGCCCTCCGGTTTCCACGGTCCAGCCGCCGCTGCCATCACGGTTGAGCAGGCACAGGTTGAGTTCTTTCCAGCCGCTCAAATGCTGGGCGGCGGCGTTGACCACCGCTTTGCGGTCGGTGGCAGCGGTCAGTTTGCGCGACAGGTCCAACAGCTCGCTGGTCTCTTGCTGGGTCTCGCGCAGCGCCTGCAACTGGCGGCGCTGACGGGCCGCGAGGTTGCCGGTCAAGGCGGCCATGAGCAGGAAGAACACCAGCGTCAGCACGTCTTCTTCGCGCTGGATACTGAACGAGAAGTTCGGCGGGATGAATAAAAAGTCATAGGTCAAAAAGGACATCGCTGCACAGGCCAGCGCAGGTCCCAGGCTGCTGCGCACCGCCACCAGCAGCACGGCCGCCAGAAACACCATCGAAATATTGGGCAGCGCCAGCACGCTCGACACCCCCCAGGCCAACGCACTGGCCAGCACGGTCGCCAGCAGCGCCAGACCGTAGTCGAACCACACCAGCGACCCCACGCGCCGACGCGGCGTGGCATCCGGTGCCTGCTCGTTATCGAGCACATTGATTTCCAGCCCGTGGGCATCGCGCAACAAGCGAGATGCCAGCCCGCCGCCGAAGCATTTCCTGCGCCAGTTCGGCCGTGACTGGCCCACCAGTAGCAGGCTGGCGCGGCGCTCGGCGGCGTGCTGAATCAGGGTTTTCGCCACTTCGCCCGCGCGCAGCAACACCACCTCGCCCCCTAGACGCTCAGCCAATTGCTGCGCGCTTTGCAGGCGCAACCGCGACTGCTCGTCCCGCGCACTGCCGTTGTCCACGTGTACCAGACTCCATGGCAAATGCCGGCGCTCGGCAACCCGGCTGGCGTGACGCACCAGCCGCTCGGCCTGCGCATCGCCATCAATGCCCACCAGCAACCGCCCGCGCAACGCCGGGGCAGCCTGACCCAACTGGCGATAGCCTTTGTCCAGCTCATCATCGACATACACCGCCGCGGTCTGCATGGCCAATTCGCGCAGGGCATTGAGGTTGGTCTGGGTGAAAAAGGCATCGATGGCCGCGCGGGCCTGTTCGGGCACATACACTTTGCCATCGCGCAGCCGCTCCAGCAGTTCGCGGGGCGGCAGGTCGATCAGCAACAGTTCATAGGCTTCCTGCACGATCCAGTCCGGCAGGGTTTCGCGCACGTGCACCCCGGTGATGCCGCGCACCTGATCGTTGAGGCTTTCCAGATGCTGGACGTTGACCGTGGTGTAGACATCTATCCCGGCGGCCAGCAATTCCTGCACGTCCTGCCAGCGTTTGGCGTGGCGACTGCCGGGCGCGTTGCTGTGGGCCAATTCGTCCACCAGCACCAATGCGGGCCGGGCGTGCAGCAGGCCATCCAGGTCCATTTCTTCAAGCTGCACGCCCCGGTATTGCGAGCGCACCAAAGGCTGTTGCGCCAGGCCGTTGAGCAGGGCCTGGGTTTCGGCGCGGCCATGGGTTTCCACCACCCCGACCAGCACCCGGACACCCTGACGCACCTGGGTGTGGGCTGCCTGAAGCATGGCGTAGGTCTTGCCCACGCCCGGGGCCGCGCCCAGAAACACCTTGAGCCGGCCACGGCCAGCCCGAGGCAAATCCGCTAACAACGCATCGGCGCGACCGGAATCTGTCATGTCTTTACCTATTCAAATGGAGATCAACGCGGTCGCTGCCGCAACAGGCGGCAGCGACAACGGCGGCAGATGGCTCAGGGTGTGAGCTGGGCCAGCGCCCGGTTCAGGTTCAGCACGTTCACCACCGGCGGCCCAACCCACGGCTGCTCGATGTGCGCCTGCAGCAAGTGCTCGACCGTTTGCACCGGCAAGCCTCGGGCCGCAGCCACACGTGGCAGTTGATAGCGTATTGCCTCAGGTGGCAAGTGCGGATCCAGCCCGCTGGCGGATGTCGTCAGCATTGCCAGCGGCACTGGCCCCTGTTCGGGCACGGCCCATTCGGCGGCGCTGTCCTTGACCCGCGCCGCCAGCGCCGGGTTGCTGGGCGCCAGGTTGCTGGCCGCGCTCGACACCGTGGCGTAGGCCCCGGCCGAGGGCCGCGAGTGAAACCATTGTTCGCCGGTGAAGGCCTGGGCGATCAACTGCGAACCGCGCACGCTGCCGTCGGCATCGCGCACCAGGCTGCCATTGGCCTGATCGGGAAACGCCAGTTGCGCGATCCCGGTCACGGTCAGCGGGTAGATCACCCCGGTGATGGCCGTCAACAGCACCATCAGGCTCAGGGCCGGACGTAAAAGAGTAGCCATGTTGCGTTCCTCCTCGGGTTAAACCAGATGCAGCGCCGTGAGCAGCATGTCGATCAGCTTGATGCCCACAAACGGCACCACCAGCCCGCCCAGCCCGTAAATCAGCAGGTTGCGACGCAGCAGTTGCGCGGCACTCGCCGCCTGCACCCGCACGCCGCGCAAGGCCAGCGGGATCAGCACCACGATAATCAGCGCGTTAAACACAATCGCGGACAGGATGGCGCTTTGCGGGCTGTTGAGGTGCATCACGTTGAGCACCCCCAGTTGCGGGTAAATCGTGGCAAACAGCGCTGGCAGGATGGCGAAATACTTGGCCACGTCGTTGGCAATCGAGAACGTGGTCAGCGCGCCCCGGGTCACCAGCAACTCTTTACCGATCTGCACCACATCCAGCAACTTGGTGGGGTCGCTGTCGAGGTCGACCATGTTGGCGGCTTCGCGGGCCGCCTGGGTGCCATCGTTCATGGCCATGCCCACGTCGGCCTGTGCCAGCGCCGGTGCGTCGTTGGCGCCGTCGCCGCACATCGCCACCAGACGGCCGTCGTTCTGCTCCTGGCGGATGCGCGCCAGTTTTTTCTCCGGCGTGGCTTCTGCCAACACATCATCGACCCCCGCCTCGGCCGCAATCGCCGCGGCGGTCAGCGGGTTGTCGCCGGTCACCATGACCGTGCGGATCCCCAGCTTGCGCAGTTCGGCAAAACGCTCGCGGATGCCGGGCTTAACCACGTCCTTGAGGTGAATCACGCCGAACAGCTTGCCTTGCACGCACACCAACAACGGCGTGCCGCCACTCTGGGCAATTTTGTCGATTTCACGGGACAAGGCCGGGGCGACTTCATCGCGTTTCAGGCCGATAAAGGCCAGCACCGAATCCACGGCGCCCTTGCGGTACACCCGGTCGTTGTAATCGACACCCGAGAGCCGCGTTTCAGCCGTGAACGGCACCGCTGTGATTGCGTGCGCCTCAGGCTCTGGCAGCGCGTGCAGGCCACGGATGAACTCGACAATCGACTTGCCCTCCGCCGTCTCGTCCGCCAGCGACGCCAACAGCGCGCCCTGAGCCAGCTCCATCGCGGTCACGCCGGGGGCGGCATACAGCGCCGTGCAGCGGCGATTGCCGAAGGTGATGGTGCCGGTCTTGTCCAGCATCAACACGTGCACGTCACCGGCGGCCTCCACCGCACGGCCGGACTTGGCAATCACGTTCAGGCGCACCAGCCGGTCCATACCGGCAATGCCGATGGCCGACAGCAAGCCACCGATGGTGGTCGGGATCAGCGTCACCAACAGCGCGACCAGAAACACCAACGGCAGACTGCCACCCGCAAAATAGGCGAAGGGCTGCAAGGTCACGACCACGATCAGAAAGATCAGGGTCAGGCCGATCAGCAGAATATCCAGCGCCACTTCGTTGGGCGTTTTCTGGCGTTTGGCGCCTTCGACCAGCGCGATCATGCGGTCCAGTGTCGACTCGCCGGGGTTGGCGCTGATCTGTACCAACAGCCAGTCCGACACCAGCCGCGTATTGCCTGTGACGGCCGAACGATCACCGCCCGACTCGCGAATCACCGGGGCAGACTCGCCGGTGATCGCCGCTTCGTTGACTGCGGCAATGCCTTCAATCACCTCACCGTCACCGGGGATCATCTCACCGGCTTCGACACGCACCACATCGCCTTTGCGCAAGCGCGTGGCTGGCACCACTTCAAAGCTGCCGTTGGCCGTGCGGCGGCGCGCACTCAACCCCACGCTGCCTGCTTTCAGGCTGTCAGCCCGCGCCTTGCCCCGCCCCTCGGCCAGGGCTTCGGCGAAGTTGGCAAACAGCACGGTAAACCACAACCACACGGCGATTTGCAGCGCTACGCCGGTGGACACCACAGGGTCGGGCAACACGCACAAGATCGTGGTGAAGACCGCCGTCAGTTCCACCACCAGCATCACCGGCGAGCGCTTGAGCTGACGCGGGTCGAGCTTGACGAATGCGTGTAACAACGCCGGACGCCACAGGTCGGCAAACGCGGTTTTCGGTGACGCAGGCGCCTGGGTGTCAGGCGCAGGCGTCAGGGTTTTAACAGGAGCTGGCATGCTCATCATCGTGTCCTCAGAAACCCGGAATCAGTTGTTCAGCGATGGGGCCAAGGGCCAGTGTCGGCAAGAAGGTCAACCCGCCCACCAGCACGATGGTCATGGTCAGCAGCACCACAAACAGCGGGCCGTGGGCGGGAAAGCTGTCCTGCCCCACGGGGGCGGTTTTCTTCATCGCCAGGCTTCCGGCCAGCGCCAGCACCGGCAGGATGTAGCCGAAACGGCCGATCAACATGCCCAACCCCAACATCAGGTTATAAAACGGCGTGTTGGCATTGAGCCCGGCAAACGCCGACCCGTTGTTGGCACTGGCCGAGGTAAAGGCGTACAGCACTTGACTGAAGCCATGGGCACCGGGGTTGCTCACCGACGCCACGGCGCTCGGCAAACTGGTCGCCAACGCGCTGAGCACCAGCACGCCCACCGGCATCACCAGCAGCGTGACCACCAGCAGTTGCACCTCTTTGGCTTGCAGTTTTTTGCCCAGGTACTCGGGGGTTCGGCCAATCATCAAACCGGCCAGGAACACAGCAATCAATACGTTCAGCAACATGCCGTAGAGTCCGGCGCCCACACCACCAAAGATCACTTCACCGACCATCATGTTGACCATCGCCACCATCCCGCTCAGCGGGTTGAGGCTGTCATGCATGCCATTGACCGACCCGTTAGAGGCCGCGGTGGTGGTCTCGGTCCACAGCACCGTGGCGGTGGTGCCAAAACGCACTTCCTTGCCCTCCAGCGGTGCGGTGTGTTCAACCAGCGGGCTGTTGAGCGCAGGGTTGGGTTGAGACTCTGCGTACAACGCAGTGCCGCCGCCGATCAGGAACAACGCCAGCATGCAGGCGATGATGGCGCGGCTTTGGCGCAGGTCCTTGACGTAATGGCCGAAGGTGAACACCAGCGCCACGGGAATCAGGATGATCGACGCCACTTCAAACAGGTTGCTCCAGGCCGTGGGGTTCTCGAACGGGTGCGCCGAGTTGACCCCGAAAAAGCCCCCGCCATTGGTGCCCAGTTGCTTGATCGCAATCTGACTCGCGGCCGGCCCTAGCGGGATGACCTGATCCACGCCCTCCAGGGTCAGCGCGTGAACATAGTGCGCCAGGGTTTGCGGCACGCCCTGCCACACCAGCAACAGCGCCAGCACCAGGCACAGCGGCAGCAGGCCGTAGAGCGTGGCGCGGGTCATGTCGACCCAGAAATTGCCCAGCGTGCGGGCGGACCGGCGGCTGATGCCACGGCACAAGGCAACCAAGACCGCCAGGCCGGTCGCCGCACTGACGAAGTTCTGCACGGTCAGGCCCGCCATCTGGCTGAAGTAACTGAGGGTCGCTTCGCCGCTGTAGCTCTGCCAGTTGGTGTTGGTGACAAAACTCACAGCGGTGTTGAACGCCTGCGTCCACTCCTGACCCGGCAACTGCTGCGGGTTGAGTGGCAAATACTGTTGCAACAGCAAAATCGCAAACAGCAACACAAACCCTGCGAGGTTGAACGCCAGCAACGCCAGCGTGTACTTCTGCCAAGTGTGCTCATCGCCCGGATCGACCCCGGCCACCCGGTAACAGACCTTCTCGACCGGCCCGAACACCGGCGTCAACCAGGTGCGCTGGCCTTCCATGACCTTGTAATAAAAACGTCCCAGCCAGGGCGCAGGCAGCAACACCAACGCGAAAAAGGCCAGCAACAGCCCATAGTCATAACTGTGCATACCCGCTCCTAATTCCGATCAGCGCGCAACAGCGCCACCAGCAGATAAACGAACAGCCCCACTGCCAACAGCAGCGACACCCCATCCAGAATGCCCATCGACGTGCTCCCCAAAGCGGCGATTGCCGCGTGTGGGGAAAGTGTGGGGTTCAGGGGCGTAAAGGATCGAGATCGAGGGGGATGCGAGGGCGTAAAGAGGCCGTAAAGAAAACCATCACGGCAGATCTGTCGCGGCTGCCGGATCTGCCACGACAGTAAGCCGAGCGGTCAGCGCAGCAGGGGGGTGTCCAGCACTTCGGACGCGCCGCCCAGCACGCTTTCGCTCAGCTGGATAAACGATTGGGTATTGACCTTGTCCATGCGCATTAACGCTTGGCTCACATCGTCCAGCGAACGCTTGCTATGGGTTTGCAGACGGATTTCGCGGTCCAGCGCCTGCAACAGCGTCACCGCACGCGCCACCGCCGCCGGATTGGCCTGCGCGCCGCGCATCCGCGTCACGCCTTTGCCAGTCGCATTGAGCTTGTGCTGCAAGGTCTGATACCGCTCGTCGCTCATCCCGCCTGCGCGGCGCATCAGTTCGATGGCGTAATACTCGCTCAACCCTTGGCTGATCCAGTCATGGCCCGGTTCTACCTTGATGCCACTGAACAGTTGCACCAATTCGCGCAACAACGGGCTGCTGCCGGATTCGCTGACCATCGGCAACGCGCTGCTCAGGTAAATGGAGTTGCGGTCGGCGCTGGCGCCTTTCCACATCGGGCTGCCGGCCCCGACGATCAGCAACTTGGGCGGGTTGCGCGGGAACACCGCTTGCACCTGCGGCCAGACGAAGGTCAGCAGCGTCAGGACGTCCATGCGCCGCATGCCCTGTCCTTGCGGTGCGGCAACGGTGACCTCGGTTTCGCCCAGCGTGGTGCGCCGGCTGCCCAGCGTGCCCGCCAGCATCCACCCGGTTGGCCGATCAAACAAACGCGAAACATCGTCAATGCGGAAACGGTTTTTGCCGATGCGCGGCCACGCGGTTTCGACACTTTTCCAGCCTTCGGGCAAGGCGAACGTCAGCCGTGACACCAGCTCGGTACCGTCTTGCTGGTCGAGGCTGGCAGGCGGCACCAGTTGCTCGCCCCGGAACAACGCCCACTTGGCCGTGGCATAGGTGTCGAAACTGCCGTTTTTAAAGGGGTGATTGAGGCGAACCCGGTAGCTCAGCGTGGCGGTGCCTGACGCGGGATGCCACACCCCACGGCTGTGCTGCGGGTCGGGGGTGAGCTGCCAGCCGCCATCGGCCTTGAAATCGCTGTAGCTGCCGGGTGCGCCAAGGTCGAAATCCAGGCTGCGCACGGCTGAGCCTTCAGCCAGCGTCAGGCGCACGTCGGCCTGGCCGGTTTGCGGCATCAGGCGCACGTGGTAATCCAGATTGACTTTTTGCGCGGCCCACAGCGGACTGCCGAGCAGTGCCATCAGCAGCCCCAGGGGGATTCGGTAACGCAGCGGCATACACACTCCTTGCGACCGCTCCGGCGATTAACCGGCGCGGAAAATCAGATGATCTTCCCAGTCTTCTTCCGGCACGCTGCCTTCGGCCAGCATGCGCCCCGATTGCGAGATGCGCTCGTGGTGCACGGCGTCCGGATCACCACACACCAAGGGGTGCCACAGCGGCAGGTCCTTGCGTTCGCTGACCAGCCGGTAGCCACAGGTGGGCGGCAGCCATTTGAATTCCTCCGCCTTGCCCGGCGACAGTTGAATGCAGTCCGGGACAGAATCACGTCGATTCGGGTAGTCCGTGCACCGGCAGGTTTTCAGGTCGAGCAGTTTGCAGGCAATGCGCGTGTAGTAGACGCTGTTGTCGTCTTCATCTTCGAGCTTTTGCAGGCAGCACAAGCCGCAACCGTCGCACAGCGACTCCCATTCCTCCTGATCCAGTTGATCGAGGGTTTTGCGGATCCAGAACGGTTCAACTTTTGCGGCCATGGCTCAAACATCAACATCGGGGAATGGAAAAGGCCGCCAGTCTAGTGCCCAAGGCCCCGCGGGCCAAGCGCTTGTCGTCAGACTTGTCAGCCAGATGGCATAACAGTAGCTTTGCGCCTACGCTGAACCGCGAAAATCAACTCAGGTATCAAGAATGACTGCTAATACCCGCATCGCCGATCACGCCATTCACGAGCAATTCACCCAGCGCTGGTCGCCCCGTGCTTTCACCGATGCCACCCTCGACACACCGACCCTCATGAGCTTTTTTGAAGCCGCACGCTGGGCGCCTTCGGCTTACAACTCGCAGCCTTGGCGCTTTCTGTTCGCGCTGCGCGGCACCCCGGCGTTTGATCGCTACCTGAACCTGCTGGTGGAATTCAACCAGGGCTGGGCTAAACACGCCGCCGCGCTGGTGGTGATTGTGTCGAAAACCACCTTTGCCGCTCCGGGCACCACCGAAGAAAAACCGTCACCGACTAACGCGTTCGATACCGGCGCAGCCTGGGGCCATCTGGCCTTGCAAGCTCACCTGAGCGGCTGGCATACCCACGGCATGAGCGGGCTCGATTACGAGCGCGCGCACAAAGAGCTGAAGATCCCGGAAGGCTATGCCGTGCAAGCCATGGTGGCAATCGGCAAGCTGGGGGACAAAGCGACGCTGGTCGATTACCTGCAAGCCAAGGAAGTGCCCAGCCAGCGTGAGCCGCTGAGCAAATTAGTCGCTGAAGGTGATTTCAGCCTCTAAGCGCGGCCTGTCGCTGCCGCAAACCGCGAGCTTTCGACCTGGCCCTTGAAAGCTCGCAGCCTCGCGTTGTCCGGCAGCGACCCCAGTCTTGTTAATAGCCGCGTGCGAAATCCACTTCGCCACGCATCGGCTGCCCCGCCTGAAACGCACGCAGGTTGTCGACAAACAGTTGCACCATCAACGACGGTGACGTCGGCGCCGAACTGTGGCCGGTCAACAACAGGCCCCAGGCGGTCCAGAATGGATGCTTGGCGGGCAATGGCTCCTGCCGGCACACGTCAATCACGGCGGCGGCAATATGGCCGACCCGCAATGCTTCAACCAAGTCCGCATCCACCACGGCGACGCCGCGCCCGGCATTGATGAACACCCCGGTCGGATTGAATTGTGCAAACAGTTCAGCATCGTACAGGTCGTGGGTGTCCGGCGTGTTGGGCAACAGGTTCACCACGTAATCCACCGCCCCTACCAGGCGCGGCAAATCCTCCAGCGTGCCGACTTCCTTGAAGGGCGCCTGCTCACGGGCGGTGCGGGCGATGGCATACAGCTCCACGCCAAACGGTTGCAGAAACTGCGCCACGGTCTGGCCAATGTCGCCGGCGCCGACGATCAGCACCTTGCGCCCGACCAGGCTCTGGCCCATGCGGTTGTCCCATTTGCGCTCCACCTGACTGACCAGCCGCGCCATGACTTCACGCTCGTGACCGAGGATGTACGTCAGCACGTATTCGGCCATGACCTGACCGAAAATGCCCACGGCACGGGTCAGGCGGTAGTTGCGCTGCAAGCCGCCGGCCAACAGCGGCGTGATGCCCGCCCAGGTCGATTGCAGCCATTGTGGCTGATGCCCCTGACGCATCAGCGTGGCCAGCAGATCAGGCTGGCCCAGCCATACCGGGCAATCGGCCGCCAGACGCGACAGCTGCGCCGAGTCGCCACTGGTCAACACCTCCAGTTCAGGCGCGGCCGCTTGCAGCAGGCGTGTGTAAAGGGGGTGGTCATGTTCGGCAATCAGAACGCGCATGCTCGTAACCTTTTTAAAACGCTGCCAGCGGCCGCCGTCGCGGGTTAACGCGTCGAATGGGGGCACCGCCAATGCATTTGAATCCACTCAGGACAGGTGCCCTCTGCCGGGCACCCGGATCAGGTCGTTACATCGGGTCGTTGCGACGCAACAGCTCTTCAGGCAAGTGCTCGATGTATTCGTCTTCGGCCGGTGGCATCTGCAGGTGATAACCCTGTTTCTCAAGGTTCTCCAGCACCACGGCGATGTCTTCGCGCGACAGCTTGCGCTCGGGGGTCAGCACCAGATCGAACGCGTGAATGGCTTTGCCAAATGCCGCCATCAAAGGTTCCGGCACGCGCTCCAGGGCATCAGCCTTGAGCACGTACAAGTACATTTCGTTGCGCTTGGTGCTGCGGTAAATAGAGCAAATACGTTTCAAGACGGTTCTCCAGCAGTGGCCAGGCTGTCGAGCAGCGCCTGACCCATCAGCTCACGGCGCCATCCGCGCAGTGAGTCCGGTAATTGATAAGGCCCATTGGGGAAGCCGCTCTTGACCAGCGCTTCCAGGGTTTTCTTGCGCAGCATCAGCTCGGGCGCCATGTTCAGTTGTTCGGCATACACCTGGCCCACCGCCCGCAGGCGTTTGATCAGCGCCGCGGCTTCTACCGGCAACGGCTCGGGCACGGCAGGCGGCCACTGCTCCGGTGGCAGGCTGCCTGCACGCTTGATCAGGTCGAGTAAAAACTCGCCGTCCTGACGCACAGTGCGCGGGTGCATGTCTTCGATGCGTGCCAGCGAAACCAGGTTGTCGGGCTGGGTTTTGGCCAATGGCCACAACGCATGTTCACGCACGATCCGGTTGCGCGGCAGGTCACGGGCGCGGGCTTCACGCTCACGCCAGGCGCAGATTTCACGCAAGACCGCCAACTGATCGCGGGACAACTTCCACGCCAGCTTGGCCTCGCGGTACACCTCGTTCGGGTCCACTTCGCGGCGCAGGTTGGCGACCAGCTCAGCACCGTCTTCGAGCACCCAGTTGTACTTTTCGGGCGACAACCGCGGACGCAACAGCACATACACTTCCGCCAGATGTTGAGCATCTTCGGCGGCGTAGCTGATCTGCGTTTCGGACAGTGGACGTTGCAGCCAATCAGAGCGGGTTTCGCCTTTGGGCAGGTCCAGGTCGAGCACTTCCTTGACCAGACGCGAATAGCCCATCGAGAACCCCAGGTTCAGGTAGGCGGCTGCCAACTGGGTGTCAAACAATGGCGCGGGCAAGCTGCCGGTCAAGCGCAACAGCACCTCAAGGTCCTCGCTGCACGCGTGCAGCACTTTGACCACGGCCGGGTTTTCCAGCAGGGCTGCCAGCGGCTGCCAGTTGTCGATGGTCAGCGGGTCAATCAGGTAGGCCCGCTCCCCGTCGCCGATCTGAATCAAACCGGCAATGGGGTAAAAGGTGTCGACCCGCATGAATTCGGTGTCGAGGGCTACAAACGGCAAGTGCTGCCATTGGGCGCAATGTTGGCCGAGGCTATCGTTGTCGCGGATCCAGTGAATATCGATGGCCACACGGCTCTCCCTTGAAGAATGGCGCGCAGTATATATCGGCATCAGGCATTTCCGGCGATTGACTGACAAACTTGTCGACGAAAAAACCTACACAAATTCGGGCCTCTACCTTCAACACATGCGCCGGTTAAATGTGTATTTTCACCCGGCTCGGGCTTCGAACAGCGTTAGCAGCACGCTCACACCTGTGATCAAACGCAACGCGACTCCGTCTTCAAGAAACATTCAGTGACAAGGCCGTACCCTGCACCCGGCACCATCGGCCCTGTTCCCACATCGACCAGAAGGACGCCCTCATGCGCCAGCTGTTTAAACGCACTGCCACTGCCTTTTCACTGTCCGGTTTATGCGCCCTAAGCCTGCCCGCGATGTCTGCCAGCCTGGACAGCACCGTGCAAGAGGCCGCCCAGGCGGTGATGCAGCAGTACAACGTGCCCGGCCTGGCCATCGCCGTCAGCGTCGAAGGTAAGCAGCAGTTCTTCACCTTCGGTGTCGCCTCAAAATTGACGGCCACCCCGGTGACCGCCGACACGCTGTTCGAAGTGGGCTCCATCAGCAAAACCCTGACCGCGACCCTGGCCACTTACGCTCAGGCCAATGGGCAACTGTCACTCACTAAAACGGTGAGCACGTACCTGCCCGAATTACGCAACACCCCGTTCGGCAACGTAACGCTGATCGGCCTGGCCACTCACACGGGCGGCGGATTTCCGTTGCAGGTGCCCGATGAGGTTCAAAACGATGCACAACTCATGGACTACCTCAAAGCCTGGCAACCGACGTACCCGCAGGGCACCCAGCGCAACTATGCCAACCCCAGCATCGGCATGCTGGGGGTGATCGCCGCCAAACGCATGAGCATGCCCTACACCGAGGCCATGCAAGACCATTTGCTGCCAGCATTGGGGATGAAAAGCAGCTATCTGCAGATCCCTGACAGCGAGATGCACCGCTACGCTCAGGGATACAACAAAGAGGATGCGCCCGTACGTTTAGGGGCAGGCGTATTGGCGGACGAAGCCTACGGCCTCAAAACTTCGGCGCGCGACCTGATCCATTTCGCCGAGCTGAATGCAGGTCTTGGCCAGGTCAGCCCTCCCCTTCGCCGCGCCCTGGACACCACCCATACCGGTTACTTCCGGGCCGGGCCCATGACCCAGGACCTGGTGTGGGAGCAATACCCCTACCCGGTCACATTGGCTGCACTGACCGAGGGCAATTCGAACGCCATGGCCTACGACACTCAACCGGTTGAGGCCTTGAATCCACCGCTGGCCCCGCGCGCAGACAGCTGGATCAACAAGACCGGCTCAACCAATGGATTCGGTGGCTACATCGCGTTCGTGCCCGCCAAAAAGCAGGCCGTGGTCATCCTTGCGAACAAAAATTACCCGAACGAAGCCCGGGTGAAATTGGCTCATGCGCTTTTCGAGGCGTTGAATTAACTGCCTTTGCGCAACACGAAAATGCTGCCCGCCGTGTGGCCGGGCAGCACATCGTATTGTTTGAGCACGCTGAAACCCGCCTGTGAAAACTGGGCTTCGATTGCGTCCTTGGTCACCCAGATGCGCTGCGGATTTTGCGAGGGTTTAATGAACAGCGACAGGATCAACGTGTCACGGCTGACCCGGTGCAATTCGCGCAAGATCGCCAGACGGTGCTCGCTGTCACGCACATGGTGAAACAGCTGCATGCAAAAAATGCAGTCCACGGCGTTTTCAGGCATATCGATGGTAAACACCGAGCTTTTAAACAAGGTGACACGCGCCAGCAAGCCCGTCGAATGGTGGGTTCGGGCGTGATCGAGCATGCCCTGAGACGGATCGGCGGCCAGAATCACCCGGTTGCCATGCTCGGCCAACAACGGCCAGAAACGCCCGGCACCGCACGCCAGGTCCAGCACCAGCCCTGGCTCGCCCGCCACTTTGAGCGCGCGCCGAATCAGCGACTGCTCCCGCCACATGGCCAGACGCCGGAGCACACCTTCAGGCCGCACTTCGCGGCATACCTGAGCATGCTCGCGGTCATAGCGTTCAGCGAATTCAAGCTCGATGGTAGAAGGTGGCTGCGATGACATGGCCCGCGAACTCTTGTGTATGAAGTTATTCGCCAAGGAGGTTAGCGGGCCAGCAGTGAAAAAATTGTCAGGAAAGGATGAAAACCTTCGTGGCGGTTAAACGCCTGCCCTCACAGGAACATGGCGTTTAGCCATCCATGGCCCAGTCGCCGGGGAAGGTGGCCTCGTGGCCAGGGTGACAGGTCCATTGCGCCCGCTCACTCCACCCTGTCGCGGCAAGCTCACGCGTGCTGCAAATACCAGCGCCAGTCCTGCTCGCCCACTTCGCCCATGAACTGGCGGTATTCCGCGTTTTTGACCGCCAGGTACACCTTCACAAACGCAGGGCCGAACGCTTCTTTGGCCCAGTCAGAGCGTTCCAGGGCACGCAAGGTTGTCAACCAGTCGGTGGGCAGTTGCTCGGCGGCCTGTGCGTAACCATTGCCTTGGACCGGAGCGCCCGGATCACGCTGCTCTCGAATACCACGATGAATACCGGCCAGAATGGCCGCCGCGGCCAAATACGGATTGGCATCGGCGCCGCAAATCCGGTGCTCGATATGCCGCGAAAAAGCCGGGCCGCCCGGCACCCGCAGGCTCACCGTGCGATTGTCCACGCCCCACGTCGCGGCCAGCGGCGCGTAGCTGTTGCTCTGAAAGCGTCGATAAGAGTTGGCATTCGGGCAAAACATCAGCAGTGAGTCGAGCAGCGTGCTGAGCATGCCGCCCACCGCCTGTTTGAGCAGCGGCGTGCCTTCGGGCGCTTCACTGGCGAACAGGTTGTTGCCGTCCTTGTCGGCCAGGCTGACGTGCATGTGCATGCCCGTCCCGGCCAGATCGTCAAACGGCTTGGCCATAAAACACGCAGCCATCCCGTGCTTGTGCGCCACGCCCTTGACCAGTCGCTTGTAGCGCACCGCTTCGTCCATCGCCTGCAACGCGTCGGCGCGGTGTTCAAGGGTGATTTCCACTTGCCCCGGTGCGTATTCGGAAATGGCGGTGCGCGCCGGAATGCCTTGCAGTCTGCAGGCACTGTACAGATCGGCCAGAAACGGCTCGATTTGCTCCAGTTCACGCAACCCGTAGACCTGCGTCGCACGCGGTCGCTGGCCGTCGGCATCACGCGCCGGTTGCGGCCGGCCCTGGCTGTCGCGCTTTTGGTCGAGCAAGTAAAACTCCAGCTCCGCCGCCATCACCGGGTAATAGCCGTCGGCCTTTAGCCCGTCGATCACCTTGACCAGCAGATGACGTGGGTCGGCCACGGTGGCGGGCATGCCTTGCTCGGGGTGCATGCTGACTTGCACCGCTGCCATCGGTATCTGGCGCCACGGCATCGGTTGCAGGCTGCCACTCAACGGGTAGGCGCGGCAGTCGATGTCGCCCACGTCCCAGACCAGCCCGGTATTTTCCACATCGTCGCCATTGATGCTCAGGCCCAGAATGGTGCTCGGCAGCGGCCGACCGCTTTCATAAACCGCCAACAGTTCATCGCGGTGCAGCAACTTGCCGCGGGGCACGCCGTTGTTGTCGAGGATGAACAACTCAAACATCTCGATATGCGGGTGCGATTGCAGAAAATCCAACGCTTCTTGTAACGGCGCAAACAGGGTCGTGGCACTCATGGGAAGACTCGTATAGGCGTATCAGACAGGCGCGCAAATGCGCGGTTGATCAACATCAGCCAACACAAGGGGTATCCGGGGGGCGCGCATGACGGCAGTGAAACAAGGCCCAAAACGCCAGTTCGCACGGCAGATCACACCGATCAAGGGTGGCACAGGGAAGATAACCACGAAGCGGCCGTCCTGCAGGCGCGTAAATGCCTGACAGCTTCACGCGTTGAATCTCTACAAGGCCAAGCCTCATACCTGCAACCATTGCCGAAAAAGAACACGCAGCCTCCCATGCGCCGCAGCCCGCTTAAATACAGACTTATCAACCTTTGAGTGGCCAACCGCTAAACATTTGAACGCACGTGATAGCGATGCGATGCCACACACCTTGCGTTGATGAACATCTTTTCATCGAACGACTGCGCCAGGCGCAAGGTCGGATCCAGTGTCTATCCTGCTTGGGAATGGGTTAATCGCCTGTCTCAGGCTGTCTGTTTTCTTACTTCAAGGAGCCTCTCCCATGTCCCGAACGGTTGCTGATTTCATTACCGAAACGCTGCAAGAGGCAGGCGTCAAACGCGTGTTTGGCGTGGTAGGTGACTCGTTGAATGGCTTTACTGACTCGCTGCGCCGTCAGGAACAGATTGAGTGGATTCACATGCGCAACGAAGAGGCCGCTGCCTTTGCCGCCGGTGCCGAGGCGCATTTGACCGCTGAGCTGGCGGTGTGCGCCGGCAGTTGCGGCCCCGGCAACCTGCATTTGATCAACGGCCTGTTCGACGCCCACCGCAGCGGCGTACCGGTGCTGGCGCTGGCCGCGCATATCCCCAGCAGCGAAATCGGCATTGATTACTTCCAGGCCACCCACCCCGAAAGCCTGTTCAAAGAGTGCAGCCATTACGTGGAGCTGGTGTCGCACCCCGAGCAGTTGCCGCAGATTCTGGAACGCGCCATGCGCATGGCCATCGCCAAGCGCGGCGTGGCGGTGGTGGTGATCCCGGGGGATGTCGCCCTGCAAACCACGCAAGCCAAGGTGCCCCACTGGCTCAAGCCCGCCATGCCACTGATTCGCCCCGCCGACACCGAAATCGATCAGTTGGCCTCCTTCCTTAACGACGGGCGCAACGTGACATTACTGTGCGGCGCAGGGTGCGCCGGGGCACATACCGAGATCCTGGCCTTGGCCGAACGCCTCAAAGCCCCGATCGTGCATGCATTGCGCGGCAAGGAACACGTCGAATACGACAACCCGTATGACGTCGGTATGACGGGCTTGATCGGCTTTGCATCCGGTTACAAAGCGATGATGAACTGCGACACCTTGCTGATGCTGGGCACCAACTTTCCATACCGCCAGTTCTACCCGGAGCACGGCAATATTGCGCAAATCGACGTGCGCCCTGAAGCACTGGGCAACCGTTGCCCGTTGCAGCTGGGATTGCTCGGTGACGTCAAGCTGACCTTGCAGGCGGTGTTGCCCAGCATCAGACAAAACGCCGACAGCGAGCACTTGGAGGCGGCACTCAAGGATTACAAAAAATCCCGTGAAGACCTCGATGCACTGGCCGAAAGCGGACCGAACAGCGACATCATTCACCCGCAATACCTCAATCGACTGGTCAGCGAGCTGGCGGATGACGACGCGATTTTCACCTGCGACGTCGGCACGCCCACCGCTTGGGCAGCGCGCTATTTGAAAATGAACGGCAAGCGGCGTCTGGTCGGCTCGTTCAACCACGGCTCCATGGCCAACGCCATGTTGCAAGCGATTGGCGCACAGGCGGCGTTCCCGCACCGGCAAGTGGTGTCAATGTCGGGCGACGGTGGTTTCACCATGATGATGGGCGACTTTCTGACGCTCAATCAGGTGGGTTTGCCTATCAAAGTCATCGTGCTGAATAACGGCACACTGGGCTTTGTCGAGATGGAAATGAAAGCGGCCGGGTATCCCGACGTGGGCTGCGACCTGAAAAACCCAAACTTCGCCGCAATGGCCGAGGCCATGGGTGTCAAGGGCATCCGTGTGGAACACCCTTCGCAACTGGAAGCCGCGCTGCGCGAAGCCTTCAGCCACCCTGGGCCGGTGTTGGTGGATGTGGTCAGCGCCCGTCAGGAACTGGTCATGCCGCCGACCAAAACTTTTGAGCAGGCCAAAGGTTTTAGCCTGTTCATGCTCAAAACGGTGATGGACGGCCGTGCGCGGGAGTTGATCGACCTGGCCAAGGTCAACCTGTTGCGCTGAGGTTCGCCGCCCTGTCAAAACCCTTGGGGCCGGCGCCTCGAGGGTTTTGTTCGCCCGCAGCCCGCGCCGGTTTCTCGCCCCACCCGCAAGGCTATCCCGTCAAATTTTGTAATAACTCCGGCTGACCGAAAAAGCCTGGATCGCTGTAGTCTTGCCCTCCCTCATTGACGCAAGGTTTATATGAACACCCTTCTGGAGCCTCCCAGTCGCTTCTTGGCGCTCGCAACTCACCTTCACGTGCACCGCTTCACCTCATCTCCCGGCATCGCCTCCGCTCGGTGCTCGCTCATTGTTTCAGTCCCTGCCCTGCCCCTGACACCCACGCTGCGTTCGTGCGTCAGCGCGTCTGTGGTCGCCCGGCCTGTCGTTTCCTGTCTTGAACAAGAGGTTTACTGATCCCTATGGAATGGATTGCAGATCCGACGGCCTGGCTGGGCCTGTTGACGCTGATCGTGTTGGAG
The DNA here is from genome assembly GCF_015377145.2 of Pseudomonas lundensis. NCBI lineage: Bacteria > Pseudomonadati > Pseudomonadota > Gammaproteobacteria > Pseudomonadales > Pseudomonadaceae > Pseudomonas > Pseudomonas lundensis. Next base: position 1,616,059 of record NZ_CP062158.2, on the reverse strand, counting down.
CTGGTGCTGGGCATCGATAACCTGGTGTTTATCGCGATTCTGGCGGACAAACTGCCGCCGGAGCAGCGCGACCGGGCACGCGTCATCGGCTTGTCGCTGGCGCTGATCATGCGACTGGGCCTGTTGGCCAGTATCTCGTGGATGGTGACGCTCACCGAGCCGCTGTTCGAAGTGTTCGGCAAAGTGTTCTCGGGCCGTGACCTGATCATGTTGTTCGGTGGCCTGTTCCTGTTGTTCAAGGCAACGATGGAGTTGCATGAACGGCTGGAAGGCCATGTTTCTGAACGCACCTCGAACACGACCTACGCACTGTTCTGGCCAATCGTGGCGCAGATCGTCGTGCTGGATGCGGTGTTTTCACTGGACGCAGTGATCACAGCGGTGGGCATGGTGGAGCACTTGTCGGTCATGATGATTGCCGTGGTGTTCTCCATCGGCCTGATGATGCTGGCCAGCAAACCGTTGACCCGCTTCGTCAATAGTCACCCGACGGTCATCATGCTGTGCCTGGGCTTCCTGATGATGATCGGCTTCAGCCTCACGGCCGAAGGCCTGGGCTTCCATATCCCCAAAGGGTATTTGTATGCCGCGATTGGCTTCTCGATCCTCATCGAATTGTTCAATCAGATCGCACGGGCCCGTCGCAAAAAAAGTGTGCAAGGCCTTCGCCCGATGCGAGAGCGGACGGCGCATGCGGTCATGCGGCTGTTGAGCGGACGCAAGCTGGAAGCGGATGAAGTGGACGAGGAAATTGCCGATCTGCTTGAAGGCGGCGAGACCAAAGAGGTGTTTCACCGTCGCGAACGCATCATGATCAGCGGCGTGCTGCAGTTGGCTGAACGCCCTATACGCACCGTGATGACGCCCCGCGCCCAAATCGATCACATCGATCTGGCGGATACGCCCGAAACCATTCGCACGACCCTGATGCACTCGTCTTACTCCCGTTTGCCGCTCATTCGTGAAGGGCGAATTGATGAGCCGCTGGGGTTCATTCACAAGAAAGAACTGCTCAAGGAGTTGCTTGCGGGCAATCAGCCGAATCTGGAGGCCATGGCACGTAAAACCATCAACTTGCTGGACAGCTTCACGATCCTTAACGCCCTGGAGCAGATGCGCAAGGAATCGACCCACATTGCGTTTGTGATCAATGAATTCGGGGACTTCCTCGGCATTTTGACCATGACCGACATTTTGGAGTCCATTGCGGGTGAGTTACCCGATGCCAGCGAAATTGACGGGCCTGACATCGACGTACTGGACGACGGGTTCGCCGTCAGCGGCGCGTTGAACCTGAGTCAGGTACGTGAGCGCACCGGGTTCCCGGCCCACGGCACGGACGACTATCACACGGTGGCGGGGATGGTCATGAGCCTGCTGGACCGTTTGCCGATCAAAGGCGACCGGATTCAATGGGAGGGCTGGCACCTGATCGTCACCGACGTTGAAGAACGGCGCGTAACCCGCGTGCACCTCTCCAAAACGTAAACACCTGCGCGCCCTTGCCCCGTTTTACACCAGCGGCAAGGGCCAACCACCGAGTGCAAAGGCGACATCCGGCCTTTCGCTTCGCCAGAACAATCGCTTAATATACGTTTCATATGCATTTCATATTGAGCGTATCAATGGGCATCGTAAAAATTTCAGACCCCATGCACGAAAACCTGCGGCTCGCGAGCAACGCGCTGAGCCGCTCCATCAACGCGCAAGCCGAACACTGGATGCGCATCGGCATGCTGAGCGAGTTGCACCCTGACCTGGACCACAACCACATCTGCCGGTTGCTGATTCGCGCCGAACTGGCGGGCGGTCTGGACCTCAAGACCCTGAGCGAACTCGCACTCAACGCTTCCCCCCTCGAAACCGTATCGCAGGCCGATCAATGAGAAACCACGTCGTCATCAACAGCCCGGCGCAAATCGCTCAGTCCAAATTGGCCGGCATGCTGGCCGCCGAAGTCCTGGCCATGATCGCGGAACACGTTAAACCCGGCGTGACCACAGACCAACTGGACAAGCTCTGCCACGACTACATCGTCAATGTGCAGAAGGCCATCCCCGGCAACGTGGGTTATCACGGCTTCCCGAAAACAGTCTGCACCTCGGTGAACGACGTCGTGTGCCATGGCATCCCGTCAGCCACCCCGTTGAAAGACGGCGACATCGTCAATATCGACATCGCCGTGGTCAAGGACGGCTGGTACGGCGACACCAGCCGCATGTACTTCGTGGGTGAGCCGAGCCCTGAAGCGCGGCGCTTGGTGAAAACCACTTACGACGCCATGTGCGCCGGTATTCGCATCGTCCGCCCCGGAGCGACCCTGGGCGATATCGGGCATGCCATTCAAACCCTGGCCGAGAAAGCAGGCTACAGCGTGGTGCGCGAATACTGCGGCCATGGCATCGGCAAGGTGTACCACGATGAGCCGCAGGTGCTGCATTACGGCTTCCCGGGCCAAGGCATGAAATTGAAGTCGGGCATGATTTTCACCATCGAGCCGATGCTCAACGCAGGCAAACGCCACGTGAAAACCCTGGCCGATCAGTGGACCGTGGTGACCAAGGACCATTCGTTGTCCGCCCAATGGGAGCACATGGTGGCCGTGACCGATAACGGCTTCGAAGTCCTCAGCCCGTGGCCGGACAGCCAGGCCGACTACCCGCCGGTCGGCTGAAACGCGTGATCAATGAGCGGGCCTGCCGAGCGGTCAGGCCCGTGCAGGTGGACGCTGCTGTAGCTCAGCCAGCTGACTGTGTGGCCATCCGGGCGGGTGGTGGCGATGCGTTGGTTGAGCACGTCGTATTCGTGCTGCTCTATACACTTCTTTGGTTAGGCTCTGTACGAAATCCCGAGAAACCCAATCGCCGCGCTTCGGGAGCTGAGATTTTGTAGAGTGCCCGCCATCTACGGAAAGGAATTCGGTGATGGCTAAGCGTTATGAACTCTCGGACGAGGCCTGGGATGTAGTCTCCGATCTTTTCATCGAAACCCATGGCCGAGGCCGGGCGCGCCTGAGCGATCGCCTGATGCTCGATAGCGTGCTCTGGGTACTCTGCTCGGGTGCTGCATGACGAGATATGCCAGATCGATTTGGCCCGTGGTCAACGGTTGCGAAGTGGGCGAAACCAAGGGACATTCGATCAAATGCTCAAAAGCTTGCAGCTCAGGCTCAATGAAAAAGGCCTGATTGATCTGCAAACCGGGATGATCGATTCAACCGCAGTACGTGCAACCCGAGCCTCATCTGGCGCTCGAAAAAAAGGGGGCCTGACCCACCTGCCGATCACGCTCCAGGTCGCAGTCGCGGTGGCATGACCACCAAAATTCACATGCTCTGCGACGCCAACGGGATAACGTTGCGCTTCCTTCTGTCTGGCGGTCAAGCCAGTGATATCAGCTACGCCCAGCCTATCCTGGACGAAGTCAGCATTCCTTCGAGCCAACGTGGTCGCCCGCGCAAACGCTGTAAATGACTGCTGGCCGACAAGGGCTACGACGCCGAAGCACTGCGCCGCTACTGCGATCAATATCGAATGCAGCCCGTCATCCCGCTGCGCTCAATGAAACGCAAGCCCAAGCCTGGCTTACCCAGGTTGTTCGATCGGCCCAAATACCGACAGCGCAACATCATCGAGCATATGTTTGGGTGGCTGAAAGAGAACCGTCGGATCGTGACACGCTTCGACAAGCTCGCGAAAAGTTATGCCGCCATAGTCTCATTGGCGTGTTCCATGCGGTGTCTGCGACATCTCTTTTCGTACAGAGCCTGGTACTTGGCTTAGCGCTTTCTTTATCCAAGTATCCTCTCAACATCTCTATTATTTCGTCTTTTGAATAAGCAAATTACTCATCAGCACTCATCCCTATAATACGTTCAGGTAAGTCATTTAATTTCTCATCCTTGCATTGTTAAGGGCGGCAATCAAGTGATTTGATATACACATATTTTGCGACAGCGCTTGAGTTATACGCCGTGGTTTTTAGGCGCTCTATTGTGTCGAGAGCCAAACTACCGCAACCATCATATTTAATCATCTTTATCACCTGCGCAAGCAGGGTTATTTCATGACACCTTAAATCTTTAAGGTGTCGACTCAAAAATTATACTTTCAAAATAAGATTACTATTTAATGCTATGATGTCTACATGATCAGAGCTTGAAAAGTTATAAAAAATATCTTGAAGATGCATATGCTCTAAGTTTTCACAGATCATTCGGTCAGCTGCTTTTACCAGAAACTCACCAATAGCCTTTATAGTTTCAGGACAACCTAGTATCGATATTTCATCCAATTTGATTGATGTTTCTTTACCAACAGCCGTACCATGAATCTCAAATCCACCAATATCAGTCATAAGTCAAATCCTTTAGTTCGCAAGTACTCTTTCTCTTTCCGAGTTAGCTCTGAAATACCACCCCGTGAACCGTGGCTCTGAGAGCCATCCTTATTAATAACCACTTCTTCACGTCTTAAATTACATTGACAATGTGCATGTACCTGCTGATTCGTATTCTCAACATGAGGCGGGTCAATGCGAACTCTGCCGTTACCGACTCGCTCCCAACGCCCAGAACGCGCCAACCCCAGCGGATCAACCCACCCCGTTGGATTCGGCGCATACGCATAAAGATTCAGCCCACCCGCATAGCTGATCGGGTCTTTGCTGACAAACCGTCCGACCCGTGGATCATAGTACCTATACCGATTGTAGTGCAGCCCTGTTTCGTGATCGTGGTACTGCCCCTGAAACCTGATCGGGTTGGTCAGGCCTTTCTGCCGCGCCCAGTCCGAGCGTTGTTCAGTGACTTCTCCCCATGCTTTGTACTGCGCGCTCCAGGCGATTTGGCCGGTGGGGTCGGTCAGTTCTTGTGGCGTGCCGAGGTGGTCGCACTGGTACCAGGCCAGTACGTCAATCGGTAGCGCTTGCGGGGTGTGGGTCCACAGCGGGTCTTGGTCGATGTCGTAGGCGCCGGTGTAACTCGGTTGGGCCAGCAGGCGCATCGGCTGGTGGCGCAGGGCCTGGGCCACGGGGACGAAGGTGCCGGGTTCGTAGAGGTAGTGGACGGTTTTGCCGCTCGCGCCGTCGGCCTGTGCGGGGCTGCTTTCCCAGGCCAGGGTGTCGCCGTCCCAGCCGAATAACGTGAAGCCGCACCCCAGTTCGCGCTGTTTGCGGGCCTGTTCGTTGCGGTTCCACTGCGAGCCGGCTTCGCTTCGGTTTAGGTGGTGGGCGTTGGAGTGTTTGTAGAGACGCCTTCCCAGCGGGTCGTAGGCGTAGTCGACGCGCAGTTGGCTGTTTTCAAAGCGCACCAGGCGGTCGAACAGGTCCCAGTGCAGGCGGCTTTGCTGGCCGTTGTGCCAGCGGCGGATCTGGTTGCCGCGTTCGTCGTAGTCGTAGTGGCTGCCGGCGTATTCGCGCAGCAGGTTGTCCATCAGGGTGTTGCGTTTGGGGTCGTGGTCCAGTGGACGTTGGACCTGTTGGTTTTTTTCATCCAGCAGGTTGCTGGCCGGGTCGAAGGCGAAGGTTTCGACGCCCAGGCGACTGGTGGCGTTGAGCAGTCGGCCGACCGGGTCGTAGCGGTAAGACAGCGGCCCACGGCGGCTGTCGTGGATGTCGGTCAGTTGGCTGGCTGCGTCGTACTGATAGGTGCGTTTGAGTAACGTTGTTTGATCTTCGCGGCGGCCCAGCAGTTGTTCTTGCAGGCGCCCGGCCGGGTCCCATTGTTGGGTCTGGAGCAGGTGGTTGCCCTGGTGGCGGGCGACTTACACGCTACAAAAAAATATTATTTTCCTGTTCGGATTTCTGCCAGTGCCTTTTCTAATATTTTCATGTCAGGTGGATTTTTTTTGGATGCTTTTGAATCCAACCATGCAGACTCTTTGCGTTTAATTAAGGCAATACCTTCATCCGTAAATTCACTTCTAAAATATTGGCGATCTATCAATTTGCCATCAGCGTCAAAAGGCTTAACTTTCAATAGCTCATTATCGGCAAAGAACTTTATAAGAGCTGTAAGCATCCGCCTCACAATAACTTGCGACTCAACATCAGGAACTATATCCCCCTTCTCATCAATCATCTTGTAAGCAGAAACCATTGTATCTACAGTACCCCAAATCAAATAATCATGGGTCATATCAAGGTATCCTCACTATTTCAGAAATGCCACTGACTGGCACTATTTCTCGAGTTTCTCTATTGCGAATAAATGCTCCACCCTCTGCACGAATTTTTGTTTCCTTCCTCAACTGCTTAGTTTTGTCAGCTGTTGGGCTGGCCACCTCAAAAGTTTGGGCCTTACCGTCCTCAATAACTACCGTGTCCACCCGACGCCTTTCACTTGTAACGGGATCCTTAACTGACTTCCCCGATGCGTCACGTAGATAACACTCACATTAGTGTCGTCGCGTCAGGGTATTTCTCCTTGATCTTTGCATTAAATTCTTGATGGCGAAGATCCCAGCGGATCAATCCACTCCACCGGATTCGGCGCATACGCATAAAGATTCAGCCCACCCGCATAGCTGATCGGATCCTTACTGACAAACCGCCCGACCCGTGGATCATAGTACCTATACCGATTGTAATGCAGCCCTGTTCGTGCCTATAGTACTCTCCCATTCACAAAGTCGAGCGATCGAATCTGTGGGATTAGTATATGTCAGCTAGAAAGGCTAACGCATAAATTCAGATATTGCTTTCTCAATGCCTGATAATAAACTTTCTTTTCTAATCATCTATCCCAGTTTTTCTGATTTTTTATGATCAACTCAAAGCATTGTAACGTCCCTTGCGCGATCATTTCACTTGTTTGGCTGGCTGAAGGAGAACCGCCGCATCGTCACGCACTTCGACAAACTCGCGAAAAATTATGCGCCGATGGTTTCGTTGGCCTGTGCTATGCGGTGTTTACGACATTACTTTTCGTGTATAGCCTAGACACAACGACGGAAAAATAAGCCTACGAAACTACTGACGCACTGTCATAATTTAACTATTTATATTGAACCTAACCTGGGATCCATCTGGAAGGTCTTTAATTTGGCAAGCTATATTAGCTCTAAACTTCATTCCCTCAACAGCATCAACCAAGTACAAATTATCTAGCACAAACTCACCCCCCATCACAAACGGTACTTTTGGCAACAAACGTTTTCCAGCCGGAAGAAGGCCGTACTGCTTTTGCCACTTGTGTGCTAACGAATATCCCGTGAGGACTTCATAATCATTTATGACTAATTTCGCCCAGCTTTCAATATCGTCTGCAAGGTAATCTAACAATCCTGTCTCGGGGTCAAATATATAAATCTTGCTATCTTTAATACAGAATTGCCCTCCAAATATATCTTCAGCAAAAAACAAACAACCATCGGCAAAACCCTTATAGGCGGAGCGCCACAGAGTATTTTCATTCCACTCGCAAATACCAATTTCATCTTTGCTCGAGTGCGTTGGAAACACGTGCAGCGCACTTTCTAACGCATAAAAACCATTGCGCTTATATAGCATTTCCAAAAGCTGACTAACCAAAGCCCCTGCTAGCCTACGTGGGCTCCCTAAAATCTCAGGTTTGTGCTCGCTCAAAGGTAAGCTTGCATTTGTTAGTAGTTTATCCAAACTAGTCATTTTCTAATCCACCACGCCTATTCGTACCTTCGTTCCGTTTGGCAGTTTCCTGCATTGAGCACCGATACAAGCACCAGCCCCACGGTTATCACTTGGGCTTATATGTCTTACCGAGGAACCTTGACCACCTTCTTGGAACATTGCAGGTGGGTACTCATCACGATCATGACCTGCTTTCGTATCAGTACCGCGCAAAGAGTTACGTCTACGGGATGTTGCATTCGTGCGATCTAAGGTCAGAATTTCTGGCCTTCCTGTATTGATAGCATCTTCAATGTGTTGCGCTGACTCAGGAAATCGGCTTTTACTAACGGTTACAATTTTTTCAGCCTGATTCGCAACTACATCAATGCTACATGGGCAACTAGCCAACCCCAGCGGATCAACCCACCCCGTTGGATTCGGCGCATACGCATAAAGATTCAACCCACCCGCATAGCTGATCGGGTCCTTGCTGATAAACCGACCGCCCTGAGGATCATAGTACCGATAGCGGTTGTAGTGCAGTCCCGTTTCATGATCGTGGTACTGGCCCTGAAAACGGATCGGGTTTTTCAAGCCTTCGCGTTGCGCCCATTCTGAGCGCTGTTCCCGCACTTCTCCCCATGCTTTGTACTGCGCGCTCCAGGCGATTTGGCCGGTGGGGTCGGTCAGTTCTTGTGGCGTGCCGAGGTGGTCGCACTGGTACCAGGCCAGTACGTCAATCGGCAGCGCTTGCGGGGTGTGGGTCCATAGCGGGTCCTGGTCGATGTCGTAGGCACCGGTGTAACTCGGTTGGGCCAGCAGGCGCATCGGTTGGTGGCGCAGGGCCTGGGCCACGGGGACGAAGGTGCCGGGTTCGTAGAGGTAGTGGACGGTTTTGCCGCTCGCGCCGTCGGCCTGCGCGGGGCTGCTTTCCCAAGCGAGGGTGTCGCCGTCCCAGCCGAATAACGTGAAGCCGCACCCCAGTTCCCGCTGTTTGCGCGCCTGTTCGTTGCGGTTCCACTGCGAGCCGGCTTCGGTTCGGTTTAGGTGGTGGGCGTTGGAGTGTTTGTACAAACGACGGCCTAGCGGGTCGTAGGCGTAGTCGACGCTCAGTTGGCTGTTTTCAAAGCGCACCAGGCGGTCGAACAGGTCCCAGTGCAGGCGGCTGTGCTGGCCGTTGTGCCAGCGGCGGATCTGGTTGCCACGTTCGTCGTGGTCGTAGTGGCTGCCGGCGTATTCGCGCAGCAGGTTGTCCATCAGGGTGTTGCGTTTGGGGTCGTGGTCCAGTGGGCGTTGGACCTGTTGGTTTTTTTCATCCAGCAGGTTGCTGGCCGGGTCGAAGGCGAAGGTTTCGACGCCCAGGCGGCTGGTGGCGTTGAGCAGTCGGCCGACCGGGTCGTAGCGGTAAGACAGCGGCCCACGGCGGCTGTCGTGGATGTCGGTCAGTTGGCTGGCCGCGTCGTACTGATAGGTGCGTTTGAGCAGGGTGGTTTTGTCGTCGCTGCGGCCCAGCAGTTGTTCTTGCAGGCGCCCGGCCGGGTCCCATTGTTGGGTCTGTAGCAGGTGGTTGCCTTGGTGGCGGGCGACTTCGCGGTGCAGGTCGTCGCGTTCGTAGCCGATCAGTTCGTGTTCGTCGAGGCGCAGGCCCAGCAGGTGGCCGCTGCCGTAGGTCAGCCAACTCACTCTGTGGCCGTCCGGGCGGGTGGTGGCGATGCGTTGGTTGAGCACGTCGTATTCGTGCTGCCACACGGCGACCACCGGGGTTTGCAGGCTCAGGTAGTGCTGGTGTTCGCGCAGCAGGTTACCCGCCGGGTCGTGGAACCATTGCAGGCGGCTGTCGGCGTTGCTGGCCATGACCAAATTGCCGTTGCCGTCGTAGGCGAAGGTTTCGGTTTGGGTGGTGCCGCCCAGGCGTGCGGTGCGTTCGATGAGGCGGCCGGTGGGGTCGAACTCGACCTGGGTGGTGCGCTGGCCGTCGACGGTGCTGGCCAGGCGCCCGGTTGATTCGTCGTACGCGTACAGGGTGCTGCGTCCGTCAAACCCGGTCTCTTTGAGCAGGCGGCCGACCGGGTCGTAATGAAAGGTCGCCTGTTGCCGGTTTTCGTTTTCCAGCGCGAGCAGTTGCCCGAGGCGGTCCCAGCGGTAGCGCAGGGTCTGTTCGGCGGCGTCGATACGTTCGTCGATCAAACCGGCGGCGGTGTAGCTCCAGGTGGTGCAGCGGTTGAGGCCATCGGTGTGGGCCAGCAGTCGGCCTTCGGCGTCGCGGCTGAAGCGTTCTTCGGTGTTGTCCGGGTGGGTGATGAGGATCAGTTGCCCGGACTTGTATTCGTACTCGGTTTTGTTGCCCGCCGCATCGGTGAAGCAGACCATCTGGCCGAGGTCGTTGTACTCCCAAACGCTGGTTTTGCCGGAGCAGTCGGTGTACTCGATAAGTTGCCCGGCATCGTTGTAAGCGAGGGCTTTTTCGTTGCCGTTGGCGTCTTTGATGGCGCTCGGCAAGCCCGCTGCGGTGTAGGCGTATTCGGTTGTGTTACCCAACGGGTCGACGGCTTCGATCAGGTTGCCGCTGTCATCGTAGTCACGCAGCCACAGGCCGCCTTCGGCGTCGCTGATTTTGATCAGTTGGTCGTGATCGTCGTAGGCGTAGTGCATGACGCTGTGGTCGGCGCGGGTATGTTCGAGCAGGTTGCTGCGATCGTCGTAGGCGTAGCGGTCGGTGCTGCCGTCGGGATGCACGTGGCGCACGATGTTTTTCGCGTCGTCACGGAATAGCCATTCCGAGCGCCCGTCAGCATGGCGGATGCGGTAGGTGTAGCCGAGGATGTCGTAGTAGTGCCAGGTCTCGTGGCCGTGGGCGTCGGTGACGTAGGTCAGGCGGATGTTTTCGTCCCACTCCAGCCGCGTGTCGAAGCTGCCGTCGTCGGCCCATTCACGGACTGCTTTCGCGTCCGGGCCGGTGCCTTGCCATTGCAGGTTCATGCCGCGCTGCGTGCGGTCGGTGTAGCGGGTGATCAGGTGGTGCTGGTATTCGTACGTCCAGGCTGCGCCGTTTTCGTCCTGGGCGTTGATCAGGTCGCCGTGGGCATCGTAGTAATAAGCCGCCAGTTGGCGCACCGGCACGCTGTCGCGGATTTCCCACAGGCCTGTGAGGCGCCCGTGTTCGTCCATCATCGTACCCAGATGTAAATGGACGTTGTCGAGGTCGCCCTGGTAGGTGATGAGGTCGGACAACACCGGCTGGTCAGCGTGGCGGTATTCGTGGTGCAGCATGACGCCTGCGCCGTTGCGCAGTTCGATTTGCGCGAGCAGGAAGCAATCGCCGTGACGAACGTAGGTTTCCCTGCGTTCGAAGCCTCGGCAGAGGAGTAAGGAGTTTTCAGTGACGCGGACCAGCGTCAGGTTTTCAATGGCGTCGTAGTGCGCCTGGCCGACGGGTTTGAGTGCGTATTTATGCTCACGGCCGTCAGAATCGTGGAACACCAGCCCCTTGTCGTGCAGGTCAAAGCGGGTGGTGAATTCGGTGATCCAGCGCGCGCCCAGGGCGCCTTGGTCGTAGGCACTCAGGCGCGAGTAGTAGGTGCGTGTCCAGTCAATCGGGAACGGGCCGGGCAAGCTGAAATCCGTGTGGCCGAGCGACTCAGTGCCCATAGCAAAGTTGATGCTGTTACACGTGCCAACACACGGTCCATTTTTCACCGGGTTAGCCGTATTTTGGGCAGGCACCTCTTTTTTCCGGACTTCCAGCTCACCTTTTCCCTGTGTGTAGCGGGCTTTGCTCGTCGTCCCCGTTTTGATGCTACTGCTCAGTGCGTGCGGGTTGCGCGAACGCCATAACTGAACAGCTTTGTTGAGCACGACCAAAAGCGATCCGATGGATCCCTTAAGGGCTGGATCGCTAAGTTTTCTGAGCTGGACGCGCAGCTCGGGCGCCATCGCTATCAAATGCTCAGTCTGCTCGTACACCCGCTTTTTGGCCTGAGCGGGCATCAGAAGTTTGGCCGCCGAGTTGGCCACGCTGGTGCCCGCAGCGACCTGAACATCCCGCAAAGCGCCATAGACATTCGTGAAGATGTGAAACGGGTTGCGCTTGAGCTGCTCGGTGTTGATGGACGTGATGTGTTGCTGCGCGCTGGCAAGACGCCCCTTCACGTCCATGTCACCGTCTACCAGCGCCCTCATTCCTTTGGCGAGGTCCAACACAAGCTCTTCGCCCACCCCCCCTGCCTGCTCCAGCAAATCCGGTAGCTGGCTTTGGGCAATGGTCAGAAAGTGCTCAAGCCGGCCCACAATCGTTGCATTCAGATGCCCAACCATGACTTCAATCAATGCATCGCCGAGCACTATCTTGCCGGTATGGGCAAGCTCACTACGGGCCAAAGACAGGATTGAGCGCAAGCTCACGCGCGCAGCGGTGGTGCCTGGAAAAGGGGCAACACACACCAGATTGATGCCCAGACTGACCCAGTCGAGCGGGTCGCTGCCACCGTTTTTAATCAGACTCACAATGTCGCCAATGGCATCAGCAAGCGCCATGACATTGCCAACGACCGGAACCAAGCCTGCAACGTGTTGCAGTCGTTCAAGGGTAACCGCCCCGCCGCTGATGTCTTGCAGCCAGGCATCAATGGCGGAAACGTCGCGCCCGACATCTTCGATCTGAACTTCATTGAGCGGAACGATGGCAACTTGGGGCGCACGGGTGTGAGCAACGGCATTTCCAGGGGTCATGAAAGCCTCTCACCCGTCAGCAGGCTGACCAGCTCCAGATCAAAAACAAACGGCCGGTTCAAGGCCTCGCGGCCCTTGAAAGCCACGACCTGAACGTCCGCACCCGCAAGGGTGAGCGTGAAATGGGGCTGATCCGCCGGTGAAAACATCCTGACTCCTCATGCAGTGCTGCAGGCGTGCGTCGCCAAAAAAGAGGCGACGAAAACACATCATTCCGGGGTTGAACCTGCGCACCGACCCTCAAGGCGCCCGTGCGCAGAAACACTCAGCCAGCCTTAGCCAGCCACCGGCGAGCGCCAGTCATCGGAACCGGAAGTGCCCGACACTTCGTGGGTCCAGGTGATTTTTCGGTAGGTGAATTCCACGTCTTCCAGGTGCGTGAAGTGCGAATTCGACGGGTCCTGGCAGTTGTGCATGTAGTCCTTGATGTCGACGATGATGGCGTCTTCAAGTTTGGTGGTGAAGTAATGCTCTTGCGTGCCGGCAGCAGAGGTGCGGAACCATTGGATTTCGATTTCGGTCAGGCGCTCGCCCGAGGTCAGTGCGGCCAGCAGCAGCGGCGAGGACTTGTCGAACACCTTGGTGATCTTCACCGGCTTGTGGACACGCTGGCCGGTCGGTTGGCCCGATTGCGGGTCGCGAGGGATGATCACTTCGTGGCTAAAACCCTGCACCATGACCTGATCTTCATGACCTTCCTGATACGTGTTGCCCACCGAATCCGCGGTGAATGCACCGGCTGTAATCAGACCTTGTTTAGTGCCGGTGATGGACATGTAAGCTGGCGTCGCCATTGATGCTCTCCTTGCTCAAAAATGAGGACTTGAAAGGCCCAAATGCCGCTCAAGTGCTGAATGGAGTAACCAAAGTTCGTGCCAGCTTTAATCAAGTCATTTAAAAACAAGGCGTTACGCGGAGTAAGGATTTTTGCTGGTTATTTTTTAAACAAAAACCTCTCAAAAGTGCGCAAGAAGTTGCGCAGCACTGTGCAACTTCTTGCGCACTCGTCTACAGCCCTCGGTTTATATGTACCGTGGCCATGTATCCACACAGTTATCCACATTTGAGTGCGCAACTTCTTGCGCAGTTGCGAAAAATGGGAAACTTCAGAAACGCGATTTTTAAAAGTCGGGTTAGTTTAAAAACAGGCTGTGCTTAGCCCTCAAAATAGTCTTTGAACAGAGCTAAAAACCCGGGGCATTTGGGTAGGCATTACGCCAGAAATTCACCCCCCTTCGCACAGACTCTTGTGCTACTGGGCAGAACCGACTTCAACGATTGGACGGAAGGCCAGCAAGGCACAAGCAAAGCGCTTTACGTCGAGAAAAAACTCGGCGAATCGTGGATCACAGACATCAGCACACGTGGCATTGGACTGTTCCCGACCCTGCAACTAAAACAAGGGCCCCGCCAAAAGACCGTGAATGACATTTTTACGGTTGTCAGACACATTGGGGCCAGCGCTTTTGGAGACAGGACACTCAGATCCGCCCCCTGTGGGCAGCATCAGTCATGTGGGTACTGATGCCGCCCTTGAGCAGGCCGGTCCATTTAGCCGGGAAGAGATCGAGGGAATAGACAAAGTAGATCCTGCGCGCATACCCGATGCCCGCATGAGCATGCTCAACGGCTGGACGGAGCTGTGGTTATCTGACGTGATTGCACTCGTCGTCGAAGACGTGGAGAGGCGTACGGTGCAGGCGCGCAGGCCGCCAGTGGTTCGAGAATAGAAAGCACCGAAAGCGCGCTCCAGGTTGCGCACCGTCGAACGGATCGACTCGGCCCTGGATCAGCGGGTGTCGAGAATGGCCTTTCATCACATCCCGAAAACGAAAAAACCCCTGAAATGTTCAACCATTTCAGGGGCTTAGTCGTATTCAATAATGGCGGAGAGATAGGGACGTTCAGAATCAAACTCTGCAGCCCGTCAAAACCAACAAACACAGGCAGTTTTGAGTATTTTGCTACAAAACTCTGCTACAAAAAGACGTGAAAACCTACCGTCAGAGGCTTTTGGTATCACGACCATTTTTCAGGGTCTCTAACCTCCTCCAGTATCATGAGATATGCAGAGTCATACTTCTTGAATCGGCCGAACCGAATTTTGTTGATTGTGCTTTCGGCACCGAGCCGCTGGATAGCCCTATAGGTGCAGAGAAAGACATGACGATTCGCCTCATTTGAGTTGTCATCGCTATACGTTGTGTTCGAAGTTTCCAAGCAGTTACCGACATACTCAGTTGTGTACTGGTGGATGGCTGTCTTGAAATACTCGTAGAACTCATTAGGCGTTTTTTTCTTGAACTCACGCAACACCGAAGGTACGAAACCCTCATGCATATAGGCTCTGTCCATCAGCTCACTGATCGGTATATCAGCAACCTGAGTATCAAAATACGCATCAAGCCGTGATGCCAGCAATGGCGTTTCCGGCCATCCTCTGACCTCCCTCTTGTGCTTATACCAACCACTGGCCTTAGCCGCCTCAAAGTGGGCATCAATGATCTCGTTTACCCGTTCATTCAGTCCCAGATGCCCGTACAGCCAACAAACACTATCCACATCACGAATATTCATCTTACTTATGCAGACGGTCAACGCCTTCTCAAACGTCGCTATAACTTCATCCTGATTGTCACTGAATGAGCCGTTTAGGACGTCCCAAGCATCACTGAGTAGCTTCATATCCTTATTGTGCTGTATCGAAGCTTCAAGAGCTATCAGCAGCAATTCAAGCTCTTCCTCATCAGCATAACCACGCTTCACCAAAGCAATGACAGCCAAATCCAGCTCATCAGCATAATAGAAGCCATATTCATTCGACCACTTAACTTTCGCCATCAAAGCGTTCTGAGCGTTCCTCTCTTCTTGTGTCGCATCCTTGGACAAAGACAAAAGCTCGATTCTGGCTAAAGGCTGGCTGATGAAATCAATATCCACCGGGCACACACTCGATCCATACAACGCAAAAATAGCCAAAGGCAGGATAACCATAGCCTTTTCGATAATCTCATCAGGAGCGTGTTTCAGGTGCGGCTGAAGCAGTCCATAGAACAGGTCAATTTTCTTCAACAGGCGAATATTGTTGATTTTGAGCTTTTTTATATTTTTGGAAAGTAAAGCGTATTGTGAGTTAGAAGCAGGAAAGACAATATTGACGCATTCCTCAACCTTTGGCTTGTACACCACCTCATAGTCAAACACTTTTTCATTGAAGGTGAAAAATTCATCATCTTCATCCAGCGAATTATCATTCAGTATCAGAATTACGGAGCATTCCCGCCCTTCGACTAGATTTGAAATTAGACCCAAAACATCCCGAGCAGTCAGTGAATTGCTTTTACGTTCAAAATCATCAATACAGATAAGCGTATCTGAGATAGAAGCAAATTGCATTGAATCAACGATACTGCCGATCCCACCAAGCAGGGGGAGTTTCACATCTTTGGTCTGGCCTGTAGCTTTTCTCACCCAAGCTTTTGCATCGCTGAAATCAAGCCGTAGAAGGTTTTCTTTGATGCTTTCTGTTGTAGCAACCTGACCGGCAACGTCTTTCTTAACAATATTAGTGAAGATGGCCCGCTTTAAATCAGCTAATGAAGACAGACCGAATAGCGAGATATAGGAATAGCTCGAGCGAGAAAAATCTTGACGATGTTTCTTGATAACTTCATTCCAGATAAAGGTTTTCCCTGTACCCCACTCCCCCTTCAGAACAATTGCACGACTAGATTTGTTAGTGGCGAAATGCTTCAAAGCATTCTCAACCTGAATCACCGACATAAATTCTTTCCTATACAACCGACTTCCAGTTAAAAACTATAATTCTCTTCGCCAGATTTCGAATTAATTACTCTCGACCAAATCAGACGCCTACTCCAAGATAGACCAACTTCCATCTAACAAAGAGCTAGTCATTTCAGTACCCTCAATGGAGACTATTTTCAGAGTGACACTACCATCATCATCAACAGTGGAATGATCAACTACAGGCATAAACCCTTTAATTCTTGTTTCGAAACAAGGAGACTGGACAACGTTACCAAAAAGATTGAAGGGTCTAGCCTGTACCTCTTTTATCTGAACGTCAGCTTGAATCGGTTGCCCAGAATATGCATCAAGGGGAGTAGGTTCATAATTCTCGTAGAACGCATTCCATATTTCTTCATCCGCAGCCACTGTTTGTGAAAGAGGTCCACTTACCAATGGATATAGGTTATTTATTCTCAGCTCATCGTCTTCATCAACAATCAAAGAACGGATAACCAACGGTTTATTTAACTTATCAGCAATGGCTTTGCCCTTCTCAATCATGCCTACCAGCCAATGAAAAACGCCCAAGAACTCCTGATATTCGGCTGTGTGCTCCTCACCGATCCGGACACTATTAGAGCCAAAAATTAGATCAATACAAATCTGAACGTCAGTTTGTAGCCGTATAAATCGAGCAGCCTTCAACGCCTTTCGATAGTGTGGAAGATTTCGTATTTCCCGATCCTGCCACAACAGCAAATCGAACGACAGGTCTAGCTTTACGGCTTTTCGGCATTTAAAGCTACAGTATACAAAACTAAAAATTCCATCTAAGAAGGAACCGCGGATAGTCAATTCGTCAGAACCAGAAACGACTGTAGACAATGAAGTACCAATCTCGAATTCAGAACCATTTTCAGCCGTGAGGTACATAATAGTCTGAATATCTGGATGATTTTTTTTGATAACCAAGCGACCATCTAGGCCTCTTTCGGTAGCAATGGCATCAAATAGGGGTGAACCTTCAAAACCTATGTCATTCAGTGAAACTTCCAAAGGATGACCTTTCTTGACCAAATCAGACCACCGTTCACTCATTTTATCTCGCATAGCTTCATTGCGAAGCACCAGCGTGACCTTGGGATTCTGGCCCGGTTTAGGAGTGATTGTGTGAAAAACCCCAGAATCCGAAATCTCAACCTGAACGCTGAAGCGTGGATCTAGCTTTTCTATGGCATCTTTATAAGCATGATGAACAGACTGAACAGGAAATTTGAAAGGATTGACCATATTGCTAAAATTGCATGTCAAAGCTCTGACTACCTCAGCTCGAACACTGTCAGCCAATTCAAACTGGGTCAGAGATTTAGTACCAACCATAGACATTGCACGTTTTTCAGCCTTAGCCTTCCATTCATTCAATAGATCAACAGGGTAGCGTGGTTCATCCCGGTCGATGATGATGGAGCAAGACCCGCAGAGCCAAATCCCATTTTTGTAAGAGCTACGTTCTTCTTTCGTCTGATCTTTATTGTAGCGAGCAGCACCGGGGCCGGGAGCGGCAGCACAAATGTGAGCGGCGATACCGTTACCTGCATAATCGTTTCGCTTAAGATTTGAACCTATAGTGTGATTCAGACAATCAGGGTTGGAGCAGACACCCGCCGCCATATGCTGCAGAAGCAAACGTGTTGGCTTGTCGAAATTATGGCGTGGATGCATATCAACAATCGACCCATCCGCCAAGATGACTTCGTTATTCTTTACTTTAACTTTGCTAAACTTAGCCACCCCAACTCCTTGTAAATCTTAAATCTGGCTTTCAGTTAATTACATGGCACATTTACGCAAACCAAAGACGCTCTATTTGATTCCGATTATAAAGTAAGGCCTAGCTCACAGGCCTACATCTCAAGCTGATCGAGCCTCTATTGCAATGGCTCGCCTAAGCTTAACTGCCCTCGCTTTTGCAAATCATTGGCCAGCCAGAGTCCGGCTTTTGTCATTAAAAAGTAAGTAGCCGCAGTAAACCCAACTTGAAAATTATCTACGGCATTTACTACCTTGCCATCCGAACTAATTTTCGCCTCCCTCACTGGCCCTTCATAACCGTGGATCATACCGACATCCACTGTAAACAAATCCACCAGCTCAAAGTATTTATCCATATCAGACTGCATGATTTTATGATCGAGATTGTGAGCAAAATGGTTTCTAATTTTATTTATATGCTTTAAAGCCCTTGCCAAATCAGCCGGCAAGCCAGAAGCTATCGATGTAGTTAGTCTTTCATTAAAATGGCGGAGAATTTCAGCACTCTTGCCTTTTCCACTAACGAAAAACTCGATATTTTCTGGATAAATCCTTTCTTTCAAATAGACGCTTAAAAACCGCTCGCATATCAGCTGCAGTCTTATCACGCAAATCCCATCATCACCTTTATTAAGAACATCGGCATACAAGCTTGGATCAATAAATTTTACAAAATCGTGATTTACCTGAACATAAGTCATGTTTTTTCTCGATGAGTTAAAATTTTTTATAAATTATGATGCCAGCAAAGCTTTTATTTTTTGTGCTATTTCGTCAGGATTTTCTTGCCAAACAACATAAAGCTTGTCGCTCATCAAAAAATTATTATTGAGAATTTTTTCTTTATCTCCATGAATTAATGGCAGCAGTCGTTTGGTCCCACCAGAAATATCCCCATTGAGAACGGCGTTGATTTCCTTTTGCGGCCACGCTTTCACAACAGAGTTATCAGTCATTACAGCAATCACATATTGCGACTTAATAAGGGCTTTGTTGATTGTTTCAATAAGAGAGTCACCCCACGCAATTTCCTTTGAGTCATAAAATGCATGAACACCGATTTTCGTAAGTGCTTCATACAACGGCTCCACAATGGCTGCTTTGTCTTCTGATGCATGACAGAGAAAAACATCGTACATTTTATATTCTTCCTTAATGGATTTTAAAAATTTAGGAGGGGTTTTATCATGCTCGGCCATTTTCAATATTAGTTTAACGTATGTTGGATCGTCTTTTCCTTTCACCATGGCGATAAAAGATAATCTACCATATATGTTATGCTTTAGTTTTCGCCCATCTTCCGTCAGCTCCACTTCGTCGGGATTAAGCTTCAGTATATCAATGAAATACTTACGCTCCGCCTCTTTTGGGTCTTGAATCCAGTGGTATATCGCGGCACGGACTTTGTTTTTATACTCAGCAGGAATGTTTACTTTTTTATTTGTTATTAGCCCTGTCACTTCCTGCCTGTCATACTTTGATTGAAGACGACTCTTTTTTCATTTATTTCAAAGCTGGCCCTCGAAAAAATATTGGCTAAATCTTCCCCAATGATTGTTCGCCCGTCGCTAACATGAGCGATTTCTCGGGGAAAATTCCTTTTCGCGGATAGTGTTATATCATCAGCGTATCTTGAATAAATAAGACGATGACTTCTTACATGCTTGATAATTCGATTATCCAAAATACTGGCAACAATATTCGACACAACTGGAGAGGTTGCAGCACCTTGGGGAAGGTAATTATTAAAACAGCAGATTTGAGCAATAACTGTCGCTACATCCGGATGAATTTCGAAAGGCTTGGCGATGAAAACAGCACGAACTCTACCAAAATTAATTGAACCAAAAAAATCTTTAATATCTACGTTTAACACCCAGTTAGATTTTTTATGCAGAATGGCATTTTGAAGTATGCCCCTTCCTTTAATAAAACCCTGAACGCAAGGTTTGAACTCTAAGTTCTCAGTCAAAAGCTCTGCCAATTTTTGCTGAATCACCCTCAATCCCTTTTGAGGCGAGTCAATCTTACGAAGACCGCCACGTTTTTTGGGAATCTCAAAGGATTTATATTTTTTTTCATCTGCTCGCTTGTAGCAGATAAAAAGAAGGTGTCCTTTTTTTACACCCAGAAGGTTGCAAAGAAGATCAAGAGAATCGAGCTTATGGATAGATCGACTTGGGGGATTCAGTAGCTTCAAGGCAGCCTCCAGCCTGTACGCTACCGGAGTAAGAAGCGGCACCCCCCGCTATTTACCTTACGCCCCGCGAGACTCATAACATTGCGAATCGATAGTCTCAGCGTAACTCACAGTAGCATATGTCCTTACATTAACGATCATTGCAGTGGTAGCACTGCATAGTTAAAGCTTGGAGGGGTGCCCTCGCTCTTTATGCCCGAAAGGCAAACACATGGCAATAGGACATTAGGACAAAGAGAGAAAAGCCAAAATAGACAAGTGGCTCCCGGGTGTACCCAGTCAGCCACCGGCAGCCAAGCAGGCACACCAGACACCCTCCAATACGTCTCAACGGGTCCGGACGCACTTTCCCCGGTCGACACCCTTTCACAAACCATAGACGGCCACAGAGGGTAACGGCTGATGGGCAGGGCGTTAACACTCATAACTCAATCGAAAAAGGACAGACGAAAAAAAACAGCGATTTATTCGCTGTGTTTTGCAAAAACTGCTGCAAACCACTGCTACAAATCACTGCTTTTTAACCTTCGTAACTCATTGATTTACAAAGGTTTTTCAATAATGGCGGAGAGATAGGGATTCGAACCCTAGGTACTGTCGCCAGTACAACGGATTTCGAATCCGTCCCATTCGGCCACTCTGGCATCTCTCCAACGGCGCGCATCATAACAGCACTTTTGATTCAGGCAAACCTTATTTTCAAAAAAACTGCGTGCTATCAGATGCTTGCGCGTTTTTACGGCTTAAAGCGGAACGCCCAGGCGGTTTGCCACTTCTTCGTAGGCTTCGATGACGTCGCCCAGCCCCTGACGGAAGCGGTCTTTATCCATCTTCTTGCCAGTGGCCTTGTCCCACAGGCGGCAGCCGTCCGGGCTGAATTCGTCGCCCAGTACGATCGAGCCGTCATGGAAGACGCCGAATTCGAGTTTGAAGTCGACCAGCATCAGGCCTGCGTCGTCGAACAGCTTGCTCAGCACCTCGTTGACTTTGAGCGACAGCTCTTTCATGCGTACCAATTGCTCGGCCGTGCCCCAGCCAAACGCCACCACGTGGGATTCGTTGATGAACGGGTCGCCTTTGGCGTCGTCTTTGAGGAACAGTTCGAAGGTGTAAGGGTTGAGCTTCATGCCCTCTTCTACGCCCAGGCGCTTGACCAGGCTGCCCGCCGCATAGTTACGCACGACGCACTCAACCGGGATCATGTCGAGTTTTTTCACCAGGCATTCGTTGTCGCCCAACAGCTTGTCGAATTGGGTCGGCACGCCGGCTTCTTCGAGTTTTTGCATGATGAAGGCGTTGAACTTGTTGTTCACCATGCCTTTGCGATCGAGCTGTTCGATGCGCTTGCCGTCGAACGCCGAGGTGTCGTTGCGGAACAGCAGGATCAAGCGGTTGGCGTCGTCGGTCTTGTAAACCGATTTCGCTTTACCGCGATAGAGTTCTTCACGTTTTTCCATGATGGGCTCCGCATGCTAAGTAGGTGGGCTAGGCGATTGTGCGCCAGTCTAGCCCTGAATCTTGATCGGCCAGTTGCAGCCAGTCCGGGTCGCACCCAAGGGTGTCGACAAAACATTGCCGGGCCAGCTGCGGCAGGTTGTTCTTGCTGCTCAGGTGGGCCAGCACCAGGTGTTGCAGGTCTTTCCAGCCCAACTCGGCCACCAGGCTTGCAGCCTGATGGTTGTTCAAATGTCCTTCCTGACCGCCCACCCGCTGCTTGAGAAAGTACGGGTAGTGGCCACGGGCAAGCATGTCGCGACAGTGGTTGGACTCGATCATCAACGCATCCAGATCGCGATAGCTGTGCAGCACGCCGTCGCAATAGGAACCCAGGTCAGTCAGCAAACCAAAACGTCGCTGACCGTCACTGAATACGTATTGCGTGGGCTCCTGCGCATCATGGGCGACCCGTGTGACGCTGATGCTCAACGCGCCAATCTGTAATGTCTCGCCACCCGCCACGTAACCAGCAGGCTCGAGGGGTTTGCGCATCCCGCGCTGGGTGCCACGGCTCATATAGACCGGCAAATTGTAACGCCGAGACAGTAAACCCACGCCATGCACGTGATCGGCATGTTCGTGGGTTACCAGAATCGCGCTCAGCTGGTGTGGACTGATGCCCAACCGAACCAAACGGCGTTCGGTTTCCCGCAGGGAGAAACCGCAATCAACCAAAACATATGTGCTGTCGCTGGCTATCAGCGTGCCATTCCCTTGGCTACCACTGCCGAGAACGGCAAAACGCATAGAATCAGCCCAAGTTGTCCTGGATCACGCCCAACACTTTGCGCGCCACTTCTGGCGACGCTACGGTGTTGATGTTCTCTTCGACCGTCACTTGCACCGCGTCGCCCACTTTGCTCAGGCGAATCTGATAACGCTCGGCACGGGCTTCAACTTCTTCCTTGTCCGGCTTGCTGCCGAACATACCGGCGAAGAAGCCAGGCTTGTCGTCTTTTTTCTGGGCTTTTTCAGCGAGGTTGATGTAGTACAGGCCCAACGTGCGGTTGATGTCTTCAACGCGCCATTCGCCCTGTTCCAGCGCACGACCCACGCTGGACCACGCACGGTCGAGGTCTTCGTTGAGCGTCAGCACCGGGTTGCCGCTGCCGTCTTCGTTCAGGGTTACGCGAGTCGGCGTGTCAAAGTCGCGGGCCGCGAGCAACGACACCGTACCGCCCTTGTCGGCGCTGCGGTTCATGCTGACCAGCATTTCATTGACCAGTGCCGCATCCAGCCCGGCGTTGACCGAACGGTTGGTGAAGTCGACGTTGGCAGTGCTGCCCGCAGGGCGGTTGGCGCTGACCACGTAGATTTCGCTGGTATTGCGCTGCACGCCTGGCTCGATACGGACTCGCAGGCGAGTTTCGCTGTCGGCGGCCAGACCGCTGCTGCCCAGGTGACGGACCATCGAGGAGGACAATTCGCTGGCGCCCTGCCACGTGGTGGTGAACTCGCCTGTTTGCGGGCGCTGCTCGTCGATACGGAAGCCGTTGTCCTGGAAGAACTGAAGGGCCAGCGGCCAGACTTCAGACGGAGAACGCTGCGCCATCAACCAGCGGCTGTCGCCGCTTTTTTGCAGGCTGAAATCGCTCGCACTGGTGGTCGCCACCAAAGGTTGCGGACGCGGTACTTCAAATTCGCCCTTGACGTTGTCATCCGGCACGTTGCTCGGGATCGGCAACAGCGGCACAAGGCGCTTGTCAGTCTGCACACCCGGCGGCAATTGCATTGGCGCCGTTTGTTGCGCCTCCAGATAGTCGCTGCCACGGTCCCGGAAATAACCCTCTGGACCCCACAGCCAACCGCAACCGCTGGTGCTGGAAATAATCACGGCTAGTGCGGAAAGTCCGGCCAATCGCTTCATGCGTAGTGCTTCCTCAATTAAACCAATACGCCGGACTGGCGCAGGGCCTGACGCAGCGGTTCGTGGCAGGCTTCGCTGAGCCAGGTGAGCGGCAGACGGATACCGTCCGGCATCATGCCCATCTCATGCAGCGCCCACTTCACGGGGATAGGGTTGGATTCGATAAACAGGGTTTTATTGAGCGGCATCAACTGTTCGTGAATGGCACGCGCCTTGACGGCATCGCCCGCGATCGCGGCAGCGCACAGATTGCTCATGGCACGCGGCGCAACGTTGGCCGTCACCGAAATATTGCCCTTGCCGCCCAGCAGCATCAGCTCAACGGCTGTGGCGTCATCCCCGGAGTACACCAGGAAGTCTTTGCTCACGCCGGCCAGGATGTCTTTGGCCCGCTGCAGGTCGCCAGTGGCTTCCTTGATGCCGATGATGTTTGGCACCGTCGACAGGCGCACCACCGTGGCAGGCAGCATGTCGCAAGCGGTACGACCCGGCACGTTGTAGAGGATCTGCGGGATGTGGACCGCTTCAGCGATGGTCTTGAAATGCTGATACAAGCCTTCTTGCGTTGGCTTGTTGTAGTAAGGCGTGACCAGCAGACAAGCATCTGCACCTGCCTTTTTTGCATTGGCAGTCAGCTCGATCGCTTCACGGGTCGAGTTGGCGCCCGTGCCGGCGATGACAGGGATACGCCCTGCGACTTGTTTGACAACGTGACGAATCACTTCGATGTGTTCGTTCACATCCAGCGTTGCCGATTCACCTGTAGTGCCAACGGCAACAATGGCGTTGGTGCCCTCTTGCAGGTGAAAGTCCACCAGTTTGCTCAGAGCGTCCCAGTCCAGGCGACCTTGTGCATCCATAGGTGTGACCAGTGCCACCATACTGCCCGCAATCATGCAACCGCTCCTGCCGGAAAAAGAGAGCCGTAATGGTACTGGCGCCTTGACCCTTGCACAAGCAACAGCGCGCCCGATGAGCATTCCCCTTCGCGCTGCTTTTCGCTACCCTTCAGCCTTTGATTGGTACTGATGTGCACGCGGGCCTGTTTTATGGCTCTTTATATCGCGCCCAAAGCCCCACCCAAACGCCGCCGTGCCGGGTTCGCACCCTTTGCCAACCTTGTGTGATGGCCGCTGCGTGCGAGGGTTTCGCGCCATAAAGTGCGTCACGGGCAACCCGTGCACCGTCCGTACCGACCACTCATCGTTTTAGGAAGGCTGAATGTCCACCCCCACAGTTCGCGAACAATTCCTTGTCATCAGTGCCCTTGGCGCCAACCCAATGGAGCTGACCAACGTCCTGTGCCGTGCCAGCCATGAGAACCGCTGCGCGGTCGTGACCTCGCGCCTGACGCGCCACGGCGAGTGCAGCGCACTGGTACTGGAAGTCACTGGCAGCTGGGATGCGCTGGCGCGCCTAGAGGCCGGCTTGCCATCACTGGCCAAAAAACACGCATTCACGGTCAACGTGATCCGCAGCGCGGCCCTCGAAACCCGTCCGCAAGCCTTGCCTTACGTGGCGTATGTCAGTTCGGCGTATCGTCCGGACATCATCAATGAGCTGTGCCAGTTCTTCATCGACCACAACGTCGAACTCGAAAACCTGACCTGCGACACCTATCAGGCTCCGCAAACCGGCGGCACCATGCTCAACGCCACGTTTACCGTGACCTTGCCGGCAGGCGTACAAATCAGCTGGCTGCGTGACCAGTTCCTTGATTTTGCCGACGCCCTGAACCTGGATGCGCTGATTGAACCTTGGCGTCCACAAAACCCGATGTAAGGAGCGCCCCATGGCTGTAGCAATCGATCAACCCGTCAGCGATTTCCAGATCGCTGCCACCAGCGAGAAAACCGTCAAGCTGTCCGACCTTAAAGGCAAGCAGGTGGTGATTTACTTCTACCCCAAGGACAGCACGCCGGGCTGCACCACTGAAGGCCAAGGGTTTCGCGATCACTACGCGGACTTCCAGGCGGCCAACACCGAAATCTTTGGCGTTTCACGTGACAGCCTCAAATCACACGAAAACTTCAAGGCCAAGCAAGGTTTCCCGTTCGAACTGCTGAGCGACAAGGACGAAGCTCTGTGCCAGTTGTTTGATGTGATCAAGCTGAAAAAGCTGTATGGCAAGGAATACCTTGGCGTGGACCGCAGCACCTTCCTGATCGACAAGGATGGTGTGCTGCGTCACGAATGGCGCGGGGTCAAAGTGCCCGGTCACGTTGAAGCCGTGCTGGAACAGGCCAAGGCGCTGAATAACGCCTGATGCCGCACACTTGCAGGCGCGTCCCCCGCGCCTGCAAGTCAATACGGTTACTGACGCACCAGGCGCAGGTTTTTGAACTCGGCCGTTTCAGTGGAACGGTACGGGTTGATGTCCAGCCCGCCGCGACGCACATAGCGCGCATACACGGTCAAGGCCTCGGGCTTGAGCAGGCGTTGCAGGTCGAGAAAAATCCGCTCGACGCACTGCTCATGAAAATCAGAGTGCTGCCGGAAGCTCACCAGATACGCCAACAGACTGGCGTGATCCAGCGCCGCGCCGCGGTATTGCACCACCACCGTGCCCCAATCGGGTTGACTGGTCACCGGGCAGTTGGATTTGAGCAAATGGCTGTAAACGCTTTCTTCAACCACGTGCGAAGCATCGCACTTCAAAAGCTCCGGACGAGGCTGCGCATAGTCGCTGACCGTGATGTCCAGACCGTCAATGCACACACCCGGCAAAACACCTACGCCATCAGCTTGCACTTCATCCAGCGTCCGTACGCGAACGATGACAGGCTTGCCCGATGCTTCTGACAAGTCAGATGTCAGGGTCTCAAGCAGGCTCGATGTATCCGGGAATACGGTCTGGTTCAGGGAGTTCAAGTACAACTTGAACGACTTGGATTCCACGATGTTGGGCGAATCGGCAGCGAAACAAAACTCGCCGATGGCAACGACCGGTTTACCCGACGGCAACAGCCACGACAGCTCAAAGCAGGTCCAAAAATCCACCCCGACATAGGGCAGCGTCTCGGCGCTCAGACCCAACTCTGCCCATTTTGCGGCACGCGGGATGGGGAACAGCAAGGACGGGGTGTAGGTGCTGATGTATTCACTGGACTTGCCCAGCGGCGAATGTTCGGCTGCGGGATGCATGACAAAAAACCTGGCTAGAAAAACCCCGCAATTCTATCGGGTTTACGCCCGGCTTTCAGCGCCCGCAGACGAACTTCACGATTTAAGGCGCTACTTTGAGCGTCCCGACCATGCCTGCCTGGTAGTGGCCGGGCACATTGCAGGCAAATTCGAGGTCGCGAGTACCGCTGAACGTCCAGGTCAGCTCAGCGGTTTTGCCCGGTTCGACCAGCACGCTGTTGGGGTCATCGTGGGTCATCCCGGCCATGGGCATAGAACCCTGCCCCATCGCACCATGGTCCATGCCGGCGTGGTGCATGCCTGTGGTGGTCATCGCCCCGCTTTGCTGCATCTTGAGCATTTCTTTCTGATGTTCGGCGTGCATCGCGGCATCGCCCAAGTTGAACTCATGCAGCAGTTGGCCCTTGTTGACCAGCACAAAGCGCACGGTTTCACCGGCTTTCACCTCAAGGGTCTTGGGCGAGAACGCCAGATCGGTCATTTCGATGTTAACCGTGCGCGTAGCGCTGGCAGCCGCTGCCGGGTGGCCAATCTCCGCATGACTGCCCGGCGAGGCCACGGCCGACACACTGAATGCCAACACACACGCCGCAAGGGCCAAACGATTACGTAGGGTCATAGGTACTCCAGAAGGCTACTATTCGAACATTCCCTGACTTTAAACCTCGGTACTGGCAGTCAACTGACCGAAAGATTACAACTTTGTCAGGATTACCCTTCGCCACACGCGCCGCTGTATAAGGCTGAGGTATTTTTTTGATAGGTCGCCCATGAAACTGCTGATTGTTGAAGACCAGCCCAAAACCGGGCAATACCTGCGACAGGGCCTGAGCGAAGCGGGTTTCATCACCGAACTGGCTGCTGACGGCATCACTGGCCAGCACCTCGCCCTGACCGGCGACTATGCGCTGTTAATCCTCGATGTGATGCTCCCCGGTCGCGATGGCTGGCAAATCCTGCAAGCGGTGCGCAGCGCCGGGCTGGACATGCCGGTGCTGTTTCTCACCGCCCGCGATGCCGTTGAAGACCGCGTTCACGGCCTGGAATTGGGGGCCGACGATTACCTGGTCAAGCCCTTTGCCTTCTCCGAGCTGCTGGCGCGCGTGCGCAGCCTGTTGCGGCGCGGCAGCAGTACCACCCAGG
Source organism: Pseudomonas lundensis (assembly GCF_015377145.2). Lineage (NCBI taxonomy): Bacteria > Pseudomonadati > Pseudomonadota > Gammaproteobacteria > Pseudomonadales > Pseudomonadaceae > Pseudomonas > Pseudomonas lundensis. The sequence continues at coordinate 1,588,325 of NZ_CP062158.2, read as the reverse complement.
AAACCAGCCTGCAACTGGCCGACCTGCGCCTGGACCTGATCCGCCGCCGCGTAGAACGCAATGGCCAGCGCATCGACCTGACCGCCAAGGAATTCTCGTTGCTGGAGTTGCTGCTCAGGCGTCAGGGGGAAGTGCTGCCCAAATCGCTGATTGCCTCTCAAGTGTGGGACATGAATTTCGACAGCGACACCAATGTTATCGAAGTCGCCATCCGCCGCCTGCGCCTGAAAATCGATGACAGCCACGACCAAAAGCTGATCCACACCGTACGCGGCATGGGCTACGTGCTTGAAGAGCGCACGCCGTGATGCGTCGCCTGTCGCTGAGCAGTCGTCTGGCGTTGCTGTTTGCGGGGTGTACGGCAGTGGTTTCGCTGTTCGCCGGGGTGCTGTTCGGACGCGCCAGCGAAGTGCATTTCGTCGAACTGGATCAGCAACTGATGGAAGCCCGGCTGGCAGGGTTGCGCAGCACGCTGAACGGCGTAAGCACCCTCGACCAGTTCTCCCGGCGCCTGCCGGTGTTGCTGCAAGATTTGAGTCATCAGCCCGATCTGAGCATTCGCGTGCGCGGCCCCGACGGTCACCCGTGGTTTGACAGCTCAACCAGCCTGCCCAACGATTTGCCCACCACCCCCGGCCTGGGCAGCCTGCAAATAAAGGGCACCGATTATCGCGTGCTCAATCCCCAGCCCGAAACGCCGGATGCACCCCGCTTGACCTTGCTCCTGGACATCACCCATCACCAGCATTTCTTGCAGCGCATGCAACGCTTGATCTGGATGACCGTCGGCCTCTCGGCGTTGGCCACCGCCATTTTAGGGGCGTGGGCGGCGCGCAGTGGCTTGCGCCCGTTACGCCGCATGAGCGCGATTGCGGCCAGTGTCTCGGCTGATTCGCTCACTGCGCGCTTACCTGAAGCGCAAATGCCTACGGAGCTTGCGGACTTGGCGCACGCCTTCAACGCCATGCTGGAGCGGCTTGACGCGTCATTTCAGCGCCTTTCAGCGTTCTCTGCCGACATCGCCCATGAGCTGCGCACCCCGCTCTCCAACTTGCTGACCCACACTCAGGTGACGCTAACCCGGCCACGGGACATTGATGCGTACCGCGAGGCCCTGCACAGCAACCTCGAAGAACTGCAATGGATGGCACAGCTGGTTAACGACATGCTGTACCTGGCCAAGGCCGACCACGGCCTGCTGACACCCAGACGCGAGCCGCTGGACCTGGCACAGGAGGTGGAGGCCCTGCTGGAGTTTTATGCGTTGCTGGCAGAAGAGTCGCAGATTCAATTGACCCATGAAGGCAGCGGCCAGTTGGCGGGCGACCGCAGCATGCTGCGCCGCGCCCTTTCCAACCTGCTGGATAACGCCTTGCGCTACACGCCCGCCGGTGGCGAGATCAAGGTGTGCATGGTGCCCACGGCAGACCGCTTGCGTATCACCGTTGAAAACAGCGGGCCTGGCATCCCCGCAGCGTTACTGCCGAGCCTGTTCGACCGGTTTTACCGGGCGGACCCGGCACGCCGGGAAGGCAGCAGTGAACACGCAGGCTTGGGACTGGCAATCACCCAATCGATCATTCGCGCCCATGGCGGGCAGATCACCTGTGAGTCACAGGCCGGGATGACGCGGTTTGTGATTGAACTGCCTACAAGGGCGCAGTCAATGTAGGCACTGGCGCAGGCTGCATGCCGTCGATCATCAAGCCTGCAGCCTGTGCGCACATGCGAGGGATCAGGAGTAACGCAATGCGTGAGCCGGCTGGATTTTCGCCGCGCGGTACGCCGGGTACAGCGTTGCCAGGAAGCTCAGCACAAAACCCGCCGTGCAAATCAGCAGCACGTCACCGCCTTGCAACTCGGACGGCAGGTTGCTGACGAAGTAGACGTCTGAACTGAAGATGTGTTGCCCGGACACCCGCTCCATCCAGCCCACCAGCGCGCTGACATTCAACGCGGCAATCACGCCCAGCACGCCACCGATCAAGGTGCCGACAATCCCGATCACCGTGCCCTGCACCATGAATATGGCCATGATCTGACGCGGCGTGGCGCCGATGGTGCGCAAGATCGCGATGTCAGCCCCCTTGTCGTTCACCACCATGATCAAGGTGGCGATGATGTTGAATGCCGCCACGGCCACGATCATCAGCAGCAGCAGACCAATCATGGTTTTTTCCATTTTCATGGCACTGAACAGGCTGCCCTGGGTGTGCGTCCAGTCGTCAGCGCGGTAGGCATCACCCAACCCGGCGACCACCTCGGCCGAGACCTTGGGCGCGGCATACAGGTCCTTGACGGCCAGCCGCACGCTTTGGACCTGATTCGGCGCCCAGCGCTGCATGGTTGCTGCATCCTCAACGTGGATCAGCCCCATGGAACCATCCAGCTCGGCCCCCACTTTGAAGATCCCGACCACGTTCAAGCGTTGCAGACGCGGGGTGATGCCACCCGGCGCGGTGCTGGCTTCGGGCACGATCAGGGTGATCTTGTCGCCGACGCCCAACCGGAAACGCCGCGCAGTGATATCACCCAATACCACGCCAAATTCGCCGGGCTTGAGGTCTTCCATGCGCCCCTGCACGATGTGTCGGGTCACGATGGACACCTGGCCTTCGAGTGCCGGATCAACGCCGCTGATCTGAATCGGCTGCATCGACCCCTTGTAGGAGAGCATCCCTTCCATCTCGGTGAACGGCACTGCGGCCGTGACCTCGGGGTTTTTCATGGCGGCTTCAGCCACCGGGCGCCAGTCATCGATGGGCTTTACGCCCACGACCGTGGCATGGGGCACCATGCCAAGGATGCGGTTACTCATTTCACGCTGAAAACCGTTCATCACCGAGAGCACCACAATCATGGCCAATACGCCCAGGGCGAGGCCGATCATCGAGGTCATGGAGATGAACGAAACAAAACGATTGCGGCGCTTGGCGCGGGTATAGCGCGTGCCGATAAAAATCGATAACGGTCTGAACATTCGCGGGCACCGTAAAAAAATAAAAGACCCGGCACCGGTCAGGGTGTCGGGTTTTGGCCGATCAAATCGTGGTCAGGCGACCTTCTTGAAGGTGCAACACGCGATCCATCTGGCGGGCCAGGTTCATGTCATGCGTCACCACCAGGAACGCGGTACGCATCGAGGTGCTGAGTTCGAGCATCAGGTCCTGAATGCCTTGCGCGGTATGGGCGTCAAGGTTGCCGGTAGGCTCATCGAGCATCACCAACCCGGGGTTGTTCACCAACGCGCGGGCGATGGCCACGCGCTGGCGCTCGCCACCGGACAACTCGGCCGGCTTGTGCTCCAGACGGTGGCTCAGGCCGACACGGGTCAACAGTGCCGTGGCCCGCTCCCGCGCTTCGGGAATCGATGTCTTGCCGATGAGCAGCGGCATGCACACGTTTTCCAGCGCCGTGAACTCGGGCAACAAGTGGTGAAACTGGTACACGAAACCCAGTGAACGGTTACGCAACTGGCCACGGGCCTTCTCGCCCAGCGCCGACAGTTCTTCACCCGCCAGCCACACACTGCCGGTAGTCGGCGTGTCGAGGCCACCGAGCAAATTAAGCAAGGTACTTTTGCCCGAGCCCGAGGTGCCGACGATGGCCACACGCTCACCCGGGTGCAACTCCAGTTGCAGGCCCGACAACACCACCACTGACTCCGGGCCTTCCTCGTAGGACTTGCCCAGGTCGCGGCAACTCAACACTGCTTGTTCTTTCATGCCCAACTCACTCATAACGAAGCGCCTGCGCAGGCTGGGTGCGCGCAGCACGCCAGGCCGGGTACAAGGTCGCGAGGAAACTCAGAACCAATGCCGCGCCACAGACCATCAACACGTCCTGCGTCTGCAATTGCGACGGCAGGTAGTCGATGAAGTACACGTCGGCGTTGAGAAACTTGTGGCCGATCAGCCCTTCAAGGGCCGAGATCGCCGCGCTGACATTCAAGGCCGCCAGCATGCCCAGCACCGCACCAATGGCAGTGCCGACCACGCCGATCACGGTGCCCTGCACCATGAAAATGGCCATGATCGTGCCCGGCGTGGCGCCCAGCGTCCGCAGGATCGCGATATCGCCCTTCTTGTCGTTCACCACCATGACCAGCGTGGAAATGATGTTGAAGGCCGCCACGGCCACGATCAGCAACAGGAGCAGGCCGATCATGGCTTTCTCCATGCGGATGGCCTGATACAGGTTGCCGTGGGTGCGGGTCCAGTCACGGGCGTAATAACGGTCATCCCCCAGCTTTTGGGCGATTTCCCACGCTGTGCGAGGCGCCTGGAACAGGTCGTCGAACTTCAGGCGCAACCCCTGGACCTGATCGGGCTTCCAGCGCTGCAAACGCGCCAGGTCCTGCAAATGGGTAATGCCCAGATAGCCGTCGATTTCACCGGCGCCGACATGGAAAATGCCCTGCACCGTGAAGCGTTTCATGCGCGGAAACATGCCCGCCGGGGTCACCGTGACTTCCGGGGCCACGAACGTCAGCTTGTCGCCAACGGCCACGCCGAGCTTTTTCGCCGCCTTGTCGCCAATGATGATGCCGAAGCCGCCGGGCGTCAGTGAATCGAGCTGACCTTGCAACATGAACCGGTCAATGATCGACACCTTGCGCTCTTGCGCGGGGTCGATGGCATTGAGCAGGACTTTTTGCACGTTGCCGTCATGGGTCAGCAGGCCCTGCATCTGGGTGTACGGCGCCACCGCCTCCACCTTCGGGTTCTGCCTGACCTGGGCGGCCAGCGTTTGCCAGTCACTGATCGGCTGGTCGCCGACGATGGTCGCGTGGGGCACCATGCCCAGCACACGGGTGCGCATCTCATGATCGAAGCCGTTCATCACCGACAACACCACAATCATCACGACCACGCCGAGGGCGAGTCCGATCATTGAAGTCAGAGAAATGAACGACACAAAATGATTGCGACGCTTTGCACGGGTATAACGCGTGCCGATAAATACGAAGAGAGGTCTGAACATGTCGGGGCTTGTTCGAGGGAAAAGAAGACGTCCTTGTGGCGGGGCCTGATAAGCAGCTTTACACTCAGACCACAGCCGCCACCATGGGTTCGCCATGTCGACATTAGATGAAGCAGATCGCCGCGAATACTACCGTATCGATGATGTGATCGCACTGGAAATAACCCCGCTGTCGGCACCTCAAGCCGCGAGCACTGAAGTGTTGCAGGATGCTTCGCCTTTATTCAATTTACTCAGTGAGTTACACCTGAGCGAATTCGAGTCGCAGCACCTGCTGCGCCAGATCAGCGAACGCGACCGCACCCTGTCCAGCTACCTCAAAACCCTGAACAAACGGGTCGACCTGCTCAGCCAAGTGGTCGCACAAACCGTACTGGGCAAGATTGGCGAGCTGCAACCGGTCAAGCTGTCCGAAGGCGGCATTGAATTCGAGCATGCAAACGCCTATTCGCCGGGCACCCACCTCTCGATCAAACTGGTGCTGATGCCCCAAGCGCTGGGGCTTCTGTTGCGCGCCAAGGTCACCCATTGCACCCCACGCAACGGCCAGTTCGAGATTGGCACCGAGTTTGAAGCCATCACCGACGCACAGCGTCAGTTGCTGGCCCGTTACATCTTGCAAAAACAGGCCCAGGCACGCCGTCTGGCCCGTGAACAAAACGAAGCAGCCGAAGAAGAGTAAGCGCGTCCCGGCGCTGTGAATTGTGTATTAAGGAGCAATTGTGACCCTGATTTATGGCCATCGCGGCGCCAAAGGCGAAGCACCCGAAAACACCCTCGCCAGCTTCGAGCAATGCCTCAAGCACGGCGTGCGCCGCTGCGAACTCGACCTGCACCTGTCCAAGGACGGTGAGCTGATGGTGATTCACGATCCGACGCTCAAGCGCACCACCGACCGACGCGGCAAGGTGATCGAACACACCGCAGCCGATCTCGCGACCTATGACGCACGCAAGGGCGGCCCGGGCTGGGTGCATCCGTGCCCGATTCCACGACTCGAAGAGTTGTTTGAAAAGTGCGACTTCGAGCATTGGCAGCTGGAAGTCAAAAGCGCGTCCCGTACGCGGGCAGCGACCACCGTGCTGGCGATTCGCGAAATGGCCCAGCGCCACGGTCTGATGGACAAGGTCACCGTGACCTCAAGTTCCCGTGAAGTGCTTAAGGCAGCTATCGAACTGACACCGGACCTGTCCCGCGGACTGGTTGCCGAATACGCCTGGCTCGACCCGCTGAAGGTCGCGCAAAGCTATGGCTGCGAGATGCTGGCATTGAACTGGACACTCTGCACCCCGGAGCGCCTGGAAAAAGCCCAGCGTCAGGGTTTGCATGTGTCGGTATGGACAGTCAACGAGCCTGCACTGATGCGCAGACTCGCTGATTTCGGCGTAGATAGCCTGATTACAGACTTTCCCGGTTTGGCCACTGCCACCCTCGGGAATAGCTGAAATCGGTCTCCCCGGCCGGCTCAGGCCACCGGCCGGAGCCGCTTAAAAAAGCCGGTTAAGGCCGTCGTAAGCCGCTACCCGATAGGCTTCAGCCATGGTCGGGTAGTTAAACGTGGTGTTGACGAAATACTTCAGGGTATTGAGCTCACCCGGCTGGTTCATGATCGCCTGACCGATGTGCACGATCTCCGAGGCCTGATAGCCGAAGCAATGTACGCCCAGTACTTGCAGGGTTTCACGGTGGAAGAGGATTTTCAGCATGCCTTGCGGCTCGCCAGCAATCTGCGCACGCGCCATGCCCTTGAAGAACGCCTTGCCCACTTCGTAGGGCACTTTAGCCTGGGTCAGTTCTTGCTCGTTCTTGCCGATCGAGCTGATCTCCGGAATGGTGTAAATGCCGGTCGGCACGTCATTCACGAAACGCCAGCTGCCGTTGTCCACGATGCTGCCGGCAGCCGAGCGACCCTGGTCGTGCGCTGCACTGGCCAGGCTCGGCCAGCCAATTACGTCGCCAGCGGCGTAGATGTTAGGCACCACTGTGCGGTAGTTTTCGTCCACGCTGATCTGGCCGCGACCATTGGGCTTGATGCCAATGTTCTCCAGCCCCAGCTGGTCAGTGTTGCCGGTACGGCCGTTGCACCAGAGCAAGGCATCGGCCTTGATCTTCTTGCCGGACTTGAGGTGCAGAATCACGCCATTTTCGACGCCTTCAACACGCTCGTACTCTTCGTTGTGACGCACGGTGATGTTGTTGTTGCTGAAGTGGTAGCTCAGCGCCTGCGAGATTTCGGAGTCGAGGAAGCTCAGCAGTTGCTCGCGGTTGTCCACCAGCTCAACCAGCACGCCCAGACCACTGAAAATCGATGCGTATTCGCAACCGATTACACCCGCGCCGTACACGATCAGCTTGCGCGGGGTGTGGCCCAGGCTGAGGATGGTGTCGCTGTCGTAGATGCGCGAGTGGGTGAAATCGATATCGGCCGGGCGGTACGGGCGCGAACCGGTAGCAATGATGATCTGCTTGGCCATCAGCGTTTCGACCACGCCGTTGGCGCAGACCACTTCGATGGTTTGCTCGTCGGTAAAACTGCCGGTGCCGAAGAACAGGTCAACACGGTTGCGGGCGTAGTAACCGGTGCGCGAGGTCACTTGCTTGGAAATCACTTTCTCGGCGCTTTTGAGCACATCCGGGAATGAGAACCAGCGGGGTTCACCGATGGCCCGAAACATCGGGTTGGTGTTGAACTGCATGATCTGCCGGACCGAGTGACGCAGAGCCTTGGACGGGATGGTGCCCAAGTGCGTGCAGTTACCGCCGACCTGACGCCGGCTGTCGACCATCGCCACCTTGCGCCCTGCTTTTGCGGCGTTCATTGCCGCACCTTCTCCTGCCGGGCCGGAACCCAGTACCACTACGTCGTAGTTGTAGACAGCCATGCGTACTCCTCAGAACGGGCCGCGGCGCATTTTCAGGCGCCTGCGGCTAAATCATGACGCGGCCGGCGCCATGAAGGATCAAAACGTGGGGCACAGTCTATAGAAGCCTGAACGCGGCGAACATTAACCCTTGGTCTCGTCGTAGGCTAATTTTGTGTTCACTACATCCAGAACTGACCTTAACTCTCTTCAAGAGACAGTGACGGGTTGCGCGAGATGTAGAATCCGCAGCCTTCTCAACCTTGATCGCGGCCCCGAGCCGCCGCGCCCACTCACCCTTTCAGAGAGCCCCTTATGCGCCATTTATTGATCGCTCTGTTGCTGATGAACAGCCTTTCCTGTCTGGCCGACGAGGCAAAACCGATCAAGGAGGCGAACTTTCCTACTCAATTAAAAGATGGTTCTCAAACCCTACAGCGCAAAGGCCAAATCGTGCTGACGTACCTGTGGGCCGATGTCTATGCCGCGGCCCTGTTTGCACCTGCCAACGTCAGCCCCCGGGACGCCTTTGAGCAGTTGCGCGACCTGCGCCTAGAGCTGTTTTATCTGCGCGACCTTGATCACAGCGACATCACCACCGCCTCTGCCACCATCCTCAAGCGTCAACACTCGCCTGCCACGCTGAGGACCCTCGAAGCGGGATTAAAAAAGCTGCAGGGCAGTTTTGCCAACATCCAGCGCGGTGACCGCTATGCCCTGGATTACGACCCCGCTCGCGGCCTGAACCTGGAACGCAATGGTCAGGTCATCTTCACCAGCACCGACAAAGCGCTCGCCAAAGCGTACCTGGGCATTTGGCTCGCGCCCGAAGGCTTGCCCGAGCCACTGCGTCAAACCCTCTTGGCGCAAACCCTCTGAGCACTCGGTAGTCACTTCATTAGTTGCCTACACATCTTGATACACATATGGTTACAAAACTGTTTGTCTGACTGGCGCAGGCCCGGACCAGACAGTGTGGACGACTAAAAACATGGATACGCATAAAACAGATAACAGCGGGTGATTTCTGATGGCCTCCAGTGCAGGTAAAGGCAAGGCGATTTTTCGCGTTGTCAGCGGTAACTTCCTCGAAATGTTCGACTTCATGGTCTTCGGCTTTTACGCCACAGCCATCGCCAACACCTTCTTTCCAAGCAATAACGCCTTCGCTTCCCTGATGCTCGCGCTGGCCACATTCGGTGCCGGCTTCTTGATGCGCCCGCTGGGTGCAATCTTCCTCGGCGCCTACATTGACCGCCATGGCCGACGCAAAGGGCTGATCATCACCCTCGCCCTGATGGCCATGGGCACTGTGCTGATTGCCTGTGTGCCGGGTTATGCCACGCTGGGCGTGGCGGCGCCGCTGCTGGTGCTACTGGGGCGTTTGTTGCAAGGGTTCTCCGCCGGTGTGGAGCTGGGTGGCGTCTCGGTTTACTTGTCAGAAATCGCCACGCCGGGCCGCAAAGGCTTTTTTGTCAGCTGGCAGTCCGCAAGCCAGCAGGCCGCGGTGGTCTTTGCCGGGCTGCTTGGCGTCGGCTTGAATCACTGGCTCAGCCCACAGGACATGGGTGAGTGGGGCTGGCGCATTCCGTTTTTGCTGGGCTGCCTGATTGTCCCGGTGATATTTGTCATTCGCCGCTCAATGGAAGAAACACCCGAGTTTGAAGCGCGCGAACATCGCCCTACCCTGCGAGAAATCATTCGTTCGATCAGTCAGAACTTTGGACTCGTCCTGGGCGGCATGGCGCTGGTGGTCATGACCACCGTGTCGTTTTACCTGATCACGGCTTACACCCCGACCTTCGGTAAAGCAGAACTGAATCTGTCGGATTTTGATGCACTGCTGGTGACGGTCTGCATCGGCGCCTCCAATTTCTTTTGGTTACCGGTGATGGGCTCACTGTCTGACAAGGTCGGGCGCAAACCCTTGCTGCTGGGCGCGACCATTCTCGCGATCCTGACCGCCTATCCGGCGTTGTCCTGGCTGGTGGCCAACCCGAGCTTCAGCCACTTGCTGATCGTCGAACTGTGGCTGTCCTTCCTGTACAGCTCGTACAACGGCGCGATGGTGGTGGCGCTCACCGAAATCATGCCGGTCGAGGTGCGGACCACGGGCTTCTCGCTGGCGTATAGCCTGGCGACCGCAACGTTCGGTGGCTTTACCCCGGCGGCGTGCACCTACTTGATCCACGTGCTGGACAACAAGGCGGCCCCTGGCCTGTGGCTGACCGGCGCCGCCGTGCTGGGACTGATTGCCACCGTGGTGCTGTTCCGTGGCAACACACATGAACGGCGTACAGCCAAATCGGCCGTGGCCAGTCACGCGTGATATCGCGGCACTGACGCCATAACGCACCTACAAAAACGCCCCGAACCAGTCGGGGCGTTTTCAAGTGCGGCAGTCGCTTAGCGCGGGAACGCTGGCGGGTTAACCCCGGCCATGTCTTCCATCACGCGAACCACCTGGCAGCTGTAACCGAACTCGTTGTCGTACCACACGTACAGCACAACGCGGTTGTCGTTGCAGATTGTTGCTTCCGCATCAACCACACCCGCATGACGCGAGCCAACGAAGTCAGTGGAAACCACTTCCTGCGAGCTGACGAAGTCGATCTGCTTGTGCAGTTCGGAGTGCAGCGCCATGTGACGCAGGTACTCGTTCATTTCTTCACGGGTAGCCGGCTTCTCAAGGTTCAGGTTGAGGATGGCCATCGACACGTTAGGCGTAGGCACACGGATCGCGTTACCGGTCAGCTTGCCAGCCAGCTCAGGCAGCGCCTTGGCCGCAGCAGTAGCAGCGCCGGTCTCGGTGATAACCATGTTCAGCGCAGCCGAACGGCCACGGCGATCGCCTTTGTGGAAGTTGTCGATCAGGTTCTGGTCGTTGGTGTACGAGTGAACCGTTTCAACGTGACCGTTCACAATGCCGAACTTGTCATTGACGGCTTTGAGCACCGGCACGATGGCGTTGGTGGTGCAGGAAGCAGCCGAGATGATTTTGTCGTCAGCGGTGATCTCACCGTGGTTGATGCCGTGAACGATGTTCTTGAGCTTGCCTTTGCCAGGCGCGGTCAGAACCACACGATCAACGCCAGGGCACGCCAGGTGCTGGCCAAGACCGTCGGCGTCACGCCATACACCGGTGTTGTCCACCAGCAATGCGTTTTGAATGCCGTACTGGGTGTAGTCCACCTCGGTCGGATTCTTCGCGTAGATCACCTGAATCAGGTTGCCGTTGGCGGTGATGGTGTTGTTTTCTTCGTCAACCACGATGGTGCCGTCAAACGGGCCATGCACGGAGTCACGACGCAACAGACTGGCACGCTTGACCAGATCGTTATCGGCGCCTTTGCGCACCACGATCGCACGCAAGCGCAGGCCGTCGCCGCCGCCGGTTTTTTCGATCAGGATGCGCGCCAGCAGGCGGCCGATACGGCCAAAACCGTACAGCACAACGTCGGTGCCTTTACGGGCGTCAGCGTTTTGCTGACCCACAACGTCGGCCAGTTCTTCACGCACGAACTGCTCGGCGGTACGGCCATTGCCTTCGGTCTTGAACTTGACGGCCAGCTTGCCCAGGTCTACCGAAGCAGCACCCAGCTTGAGTTCGCTCATCGCTTTGAGCAGCGGGAAAGTTTCGTGCACGGACAATTCGATGTCATCGGACTGACGATGACGCGCAAAGCGGTGAGCTTTGAGAATCGCAATGACTGAACGGTTGATCAGGCTGCGGCCATAGATCGAGCTCACCACGTTGTTATTGCGGTAAAGCTGACCAATCAGCGGAATCATCGCTTCTGCGAGTGCTTCACGGTCGATCCATTCACCAAGACACTGGTCGGGCTTCTGAGTCACGGGAACCTTCCACATGTAGGGGCTGAAAAAAGGGGCTACATTATGCCGCCGCCTCTGGCCATGGGCAATGTGCGCCTGTCATGCGGGCTGACTGAAACGATTAAGCTCCAATATTTACAGGTGAAAAAAATCGCCATGCGCAGTTTTCCCTTGCCTTTTAAGGGCTTGCCAAGGGGGGACGGACGGCGTTTTACCGTTTCCCCGAAGGATTTGGCGCGCCATTAAAGACGGCGACTGACAGCCAACCCCCAGGCCCGTTACAATCGGCCTCTTTGCCGCAACGCTTGGAGCTCAACCTTCCGTGCCCGTCCTGCGACTACCCAAACTTCCTGCTACGGCAGGCAAACAGCACTGGGGCAACCTGCCCGGTGCCGCCCTGAGCCTCGCCATTGCCGAGGCTGCCAGCGCCGCCAAGCGCTTCACCCTGCTCCTGACCGCCGACAGCCAAAGCGCCGAACGCCTTGAGCAGGAGTTGAGGTTCTTTGCACCCGAGCTGCCCGTCTTGCATTTCCCGGACTGGGAAACCCTGCCCTACGACCTGTTTTCGCCGCATCAGGACATCATTTCCCAGCGCATCGCCAGCCTGTACCGGTTGCCCGAGCTGGATCATGGCGTTTTGGTAGTGCCGATCACCACGGCCCTACACCGCCTGGCACCGACCAAGTTTCTGCTCGGCAGCAGTCTGGTGCTGGACATCGGCCAAAAACTGGATGTCGAGCAGATGCGCACCCGCCTGGAGGCCAGCGGTTATCGCTGTGTCGACACGGTGTACGAGCACGGCGAGTTCGCCGTACGCGGCGCTTTGATCGACCTGTTCCCCATGGGCAGCAAGCTGCCTTACCGGATCGACCTGTTCGACGACGAAATCGAAACCCTGCGCACCTTCGACCCGGAGAATCAGCGCTCCATCGACAAAGTCGATTCGGTTCGCCTGCTTCCCGCACGGGAATTCCCCCTGCAGAAGGATGCCGTGACACGCTTCAAGGCACGGTTCCGCGAACGGTTCGACGTCGACTTTCGACGCTGCCCGATCTTTCAGGATTTGAGCAGCGGGATTACGCCAGCAGGTATCGAGTACTACCTGCCGCTGTTCTTCGACGAAACCTCCACCCTGTTCGATTACCTGCCCGGCGACACCCAGGTGTTCTCGTTGCCCGGCATCGAACAGGCCGCCGAGAACTTCTGGTCCGACGTGCGCAACCGCTACGAAGAACGCCGGGTTGACCCCTCCCGTCCTTTATTGCCGCCCGCCGAACTGTTCCTGCCGGTCGAAGACTGCTTCGCCCGCCTGAAAAGCTGGCCGCGGGTGGTCGCCAGTCAGGATGACCTGGACACCGGCAGCAGCCGCGAACGCTTCCCGGCGCAGCCATTGCCCAATCTTGCGATCGAGGCCAAGGCCAATCAGCCGCTGGCCGCCCTCTCGGGGTTTCTTGAGCAATTTGAAGGCCGCGTGCTGTTTACCGCCGAGTCCGCCGGTCGCCGCGAAGTCTTGCTGGAGCTGCTTGAGCGATTGAAGCTGCGCCCCAAAACCGTCGACAGCTGGCCGGACTTCGTGTCCAGCAAGCATCGCCTGGCAATCACCATTGCCCCGCTCGATGAAGGCTTGTTGCTGGACGATCCGGCGCTGGCCCTGATCGCCGAGAGCCCGCTGTTCGGTCAGCGAGTGATGCAGCGCCGACGCCGTGAAAAACGCGCCGACGCCAACAACGACGCCGTAATCAAAAACCTGACCGAGCTGCGCGAAGGTGCGCCGGTGGTGCACATCGACCACGGTGTTGGCCGCTATCAAGGCCTGGCGACCCTGGAAGTCGACAATCAGGTGGCTGAGTTCCTGACCCTCGAATACGCCGAAGGCGCCAAGCTCTATGTGCCCGTGGCCAACCTTCACCTCATTGCCCGCTACACCGGCAGCGATGACGAGCTGGCGCCCCTGCACCGCCTGGGCTCTGAAACCTGGCAAAAGGCCAAACGCAAAGCGGCTGAACAGGTTCGCGATGTGGCTGCCGAACTGCTCGACATTTATGCCCGTCGCGCCGCCCGCGAAGGTTACGCGTTCGACGACCCGAAAGCCGACTACGCAACCTTCAGCGCGGGCTTCCCGTTTGAAGAGACCCCGGATCAGCAGACCGCCATCGAAGCGGTGCGCGCCGACATGCTCGCGCCCAAGCCCATGGATCGCCTGGTGTGCGGTGACGTAGGTTTCGGCAAGACCGAGGTGGCCATGCGCGCGGCGTTCATCGCTGTGCATGGCGGGCGTCAGGTCGCCATTTTGGTTCCCACTACTCTGCTGGCACAGCAACATTACAACAGCTTCCGCGACCGATTCGCCGACTGGCCAGTGCGGGTAGAAGTCATGAGCCGCTTCAAATCGGCCAAAGAGATCAATGCGGCGGTCGCCGATCTGGCCGAAGGCAAGATCGACATCGTGATTGGCACCCACAAACTGTTGCAAGACGACGTCAAAATCAAAAACCTCGGGCTGGTCATCATCGATGAGGAACACCGGTTCGGCGTGCGCCAGAAAGAACAGCTCAAGGCCCTGCGCAGCGAAGTCGACATTCTGACCCTCACCGCCACGCCGATCCCGCGCACGCTGAACATGGCGGTTTCGGGCATGCGCGACTTGTCGATCATCGCCACGCCGCCCGCCCGCCGCCTGTCAGTGCGCACCTTCGTCATGGAGCAGAACAACAGCACGGTCAAAGAAGCCCTGCTGCGTGAACTGCTGCGGGGTGGGCAGGTTTACTACCTGCACAACGATGTGAAGACCATTGAGAAATGCGCGGCCGATCTAGCCGAACTCGTCCCCGAAGCCCGTATCGGCATTGGCCACGGCCAGATGCGCGAGCGCGAACTCGAACAAGTAATGAGCGACTTCTATCACAAGCGCTTCAACGTGCTGATCGCCTCGACCATCATCGAGACCGGTATCGACGTGCCGAGTGCGAACACCATCATCATCGAACGCGCCGACAAGTTCGGCCTGGCGCAATTGCACCAGTTGCGCGGCCGCGTGGGCCGCAGTCACCACCAGGCCTACGCCTACCTGCTGACGCCTCCACGCCAGCAAATCACCGGGGACGCGCAAAAGCGCCTGGAGGCCATCGCCAACACCCAAGATTTGGGTGCAGGCTTTGTACTGGCCACCAACGACCTGGAAATCCGTGGCGCTGGCGAGCTTCTGGGCGACGGCCAAAGTGGCCAGATCCAGGCCGTGGGTTTCACCCTGTACATGGAAATGCTCGAACGCGCCGTCAAGTCGATCCGCAAGGGCGAACAACCGAACCTCGACCAGCCGTTGGGCGGCGGCCCCGAGATCAACCTGCGGGTGCCCGCGCTGATTCCCGAGTCGTACCTGCCGGATGTGCATGCGCGACTGATTCTGTACAAGCGCATCGCCTCAGCGACCGACGAAGAAGGCTTGAAGGACTTGCAGGTCGAGATGATCGACCGCTTCGGCCTGCTGCCGGAACCGACCAAAAACCTGGTGCGCATTACCTTGCTCAAGCTGCACGCCGAACAACTGGGCATCAAAAAAGTCGATGCCGGGCCGCAAGGCGGGCGCATCGAGTTTGCCGCGGACACCCCGGTCGATCCGCTGGTGCTGATCAAACTGATTCAGGGCCAGCCCAATCGCTACAAGTTTGAAGGCGCGACGCTGTTCAAGTTCATGGTGCCCATGGAACGCCCGGATGAGCGCTTCAATACCATCGAAGCGCTGTTTGAGCGCCTGACTCCGAAGCCTTCTTGATGGGGCCCGCACAATGAAGTCCCCATGCCCCTGAACCCGACACCCCGACTGACCAAACCGCTGGCGCCAACGTGGGTCAGCCGGTTCAAAGAGCAAACCCTTGAGCGTGGCCGTCGCTACGCCAGGGAAAATCGCGTCAGAATCGCCCGGATCGGTGACAGCCAGATCACGTCCAGCTGTCAGGGTTCAGGCGAAAACCCCTACCGTCAAACCATTGAGTTGCGCGAGTCTGCCAAAGGCTCGTTGCTACTGGTGGGCGCGACGTGCACCTGCCCTGTGCGCATCCACTGCAAGCACATCGCGGCCGTACTACTGAAGATTGAAGACACTTTGAATTACCCTGCTGCTGCCCAGGACGCCGAGCTTCTGGAAAAACTGCAAGCGGTGCTCGACGCGCGCCGCCCTGCCAACCTGCCCGAACAACTGATCGACGACGTGCAACCGGTGCCGCGCTTGTGGCTGGCCAGTGCCGAGTTCAGTGCGTTCGAGCCGCGCAACGGCAAAATGCAGCGTTACATCCAGCACCGCGCGGCGCTGTCTTTCAACTACCGGGAGCATTACGTCTCGGGGCAGAAAAACGCCGACGTGCTGATTCGCCAGGATGACCACGTGTTGCGCATCAAGCGCCACCCCGAAACAGAAAACGCCTACCGCGAGCAACTGCGTGCCCTGGGATTCAAAATCGCTACCCGCCAGAGCAAAGCCCTGCCTGAAAGCGCCGGTGAACTGTTTGAAATGGTCAACGACAGTGCCTGGCTGAATTTCACCCTCAATCAGATGAACAGCTTGCGAGACCAGGGCTGGGAGTTACAGATCGACGAGCATTTCGGCTTTGACCTGAGCCCTGTCGAAGACTGGTATGCCAACGTCGACGAAGCGCCGGAGCGTGACTGGTTCGACCTGGAACTGGGGATCATCGTCAATGGCCAACGCCTGAGTTTGCTGCCCATCTTGCTGAACCTGATGCGCTCGCACACCGAGATTCTCAGCCCCGAAAAACTGGCCAAACGCCGTGACGATGAACTGATTCTGGTGAACATCCCGGCCATTCCCAACAGCACCCACGTGCCGTTGCAAGTGGCCTTGCCCTACGGACGCCTGAAACCCGTGCTGGCCACCCTGGGTGAGTTTTACCTGGGCGAACCGGGCGCCACGACCTTGCGTATCAAGAGCGCTGACGCGCCACGGCTCAATGCCCTGGACGCTATCCCCCTGCGCTGGGAGGGCGGTGAACAGATTCGCGGGTTCGCCCAACGCTTGCGCGACATCAAGGATTTCAGCGTGGCGCCGCCACAGGGGCTCAATGCCACGTTGCGCCCCTATCAGCTTGAAGGATTGAGCTGGATGCAGTCATTGCGCCAGCTTGAAGTGGGCGGGATTCTGGCGGATGACATGGGACTGGGCAAAACCCTGCAAACCCTGGCGCACATTCTGTGCGAAAAAAACGCTGGCAGACTGGACCGCCCGGCCATGGTGGTGATGCCCACCAGCCTGATTCCGAACTGGATGGACGAAGCCGCGCACTTCACCCCGCAGCTCAAGGTGCTGGCGCTGTATGGGGCCAGTCGCAAAAAACACTACGAACACCTCAGCGAATACGACCTGATCCTGACCACCTATGCCTTGCTGCCCAAAGACATTGAGCGGTTGGCCAACGTGCCGCTACACATTCTGATTCTCGACGAAGCGCAGTACATCAAGAACCCGAACAGCAAAGCCTCACAGGCCGCGCGCGAACTGTCGGCACGCCAGCGCCTGTGCCTGAGCGGAACGCCGTTGGAGAACCATCTGGGGGAACTGTGGGCGCTGTTTCACTTTTTGCTGCCCGGGTGGTTGGGGGACGTCAAAACCTTCAACCGCGACTATCGGGTGCCGATCGAGCGCCAAGGCAACGATGAGCGCCTGCAACACTTGAACGCACGTATCAAACCGTTTCTGCTGCGCCGCACCAAAGAGCAGGTCGCCACCGAGCTGCCACCCAAGACCGAGATCATCCACTGGGTGGACCTGAACGAAGCGCAGCGGGACGTTTACGAAACCATGCGCCTGGCGATGGACAAGAAAGTGCGCGATGAAATCACCCGCAAAGGCGTCGGGCGCAGCCAGATCATCATTCTTGAAGCGCTGCTCAAGCTGCGCCAGGTGTGCTGCGACTTGCGGCTTGTGAGCGATAACCCGCCGAAGAAAGGCAGCACGTCGGGCAAGCTCGACAGCTTGATGGTGATGCTTGAAGCGTTGTTCGCCGAGGGGCGGCGCATTCTTCTGTTTTCGCAATTCACCTCAATGCTCGGGCTCATCGAAGCTGAATTGAAGAAGCGCAACATTGCCTACGCTCTGCTCACAGGGCAAACGCGGGACCGGCGCACCCCCGTCAAAGACTTCCAGAGCGGCAAACTGCAGATTTTCCTGATCAGCCTCAAGGCCGGTGGCGTGGGTTTGAACCTGACCGAAGCGGACACCGTGATTCACTACGACCCGTGGTGGAATCCGGCCGCCGAGAACCAGGCCACCGACCGTGCCTACCGCATCGGGCAAGAGAAACCGGTATTTGTGTACAAGATGATTGCCCGCGGCACCGTGGAAGAGAAAATCCAGCACTTGCAGCAGGAAAAGTCAGATCTGGCCGCAGGGGTTCTGGACGGCCGTAGTGCGGGAGACTGGAAGTTGCAGGACGACGACATTGAGGCGCTGTTCGCGCCCCTGCCACCCAAAACCGAAAAGCGTTAATCCCGATCCTGTAGCCGCTGACCAGCAGCGCCAGGCTTCGTCTGGCGGCTACAGCAGGTAAAGGGCTTACCCTGCCAGCACACGTGCCAGCGTCGATTTGACCTTGCCCATGCCGTCGCGCAGGGCTTGTTCGATTTCGGCCATGGTAATGATTGCCGTGGACTTGCCCGCTGCCGGGTTCACCACCAACGCCAGACAGGCATATTCCAGTTCCAGCTCACGGGCCAGTGCCGCCTCGGGCATACCGGTCATGCCGACAATGTCGCAGCCGTCACGCTCAAGGCGAGCAATTTCAGCCACTGTTTCAAGGCGCGGCCCTTGGGTCGCCGCATACACACCATGGGAGCTGTATGAACACCCCTCGGCAGCCAATGCGCCGATCAACTGCTCGCGCAGGGATTCGGTGTAGGGATGGCTGAAGTCAATGTGCGTGACATGCTCCAGATCCCCCGCAAAAAACGTGTGCTCCCGGCCACTGGTGTAATCGATCAATTGGTGCGGTACGCAGAAATGCCCGGTGCCCATGGCCATATGGATACCGCCTACGGCATTGACCGCCAAAATCGCCTGAGCACCTGCCTGTTTCAGCGCCCAAATGTTGGCGCGGTAGTTCACCTGATGGGGCGGGACCCGATGCGGGTGTCCATGGCGCGCCAAAAACAACACTTCACGCCCGGCGAACTCACCGACCTGAATGTCGGCCGAGGTCGGACCATACGGGGTATCCAGCGCCAGCGAGCGCGTAATGGTCAAGCCTTCAAGCTGGGTCAGGCCCGTGCCACCCATAATTGCGTAAACCGTCATCAGAGCGATCCCTTAATCAATCAACTGAGCATCTTTGAGCGCACCGATCGCCACCTGCCAACGCGGGTCCTGGCGGTAGTCGGTGCTGGCGAAGGCCTGACTGCGCATGCGTGCAATGCGGGCTGAAGGCGTGACCTTCAGGCGCTGGGCCGCCGTGAGGGCCAGCTCCGCCGCCGCGCGGTCATTGCACACCAGGCCCATGTCGCAGCCGGCCGTCAAGGCCGCTTCGATGCGACTGGCCGCGTCACCCACGACATGGGCGCCGGCCATCGACAGGTCATCACTGAAAATGACGCCATCAAACCCCAGCTCACCGCGCAGGATGTCCTGCAACCAGCGACGGGAAAAGCCAGCGGGCTGGCTGTCGACCTTGGGATAAATCACATGGGCCGGCATGACGGCCGCCAACTGCTGACTCAGACGCGCGAACGGCACCAGATCGTGGCTGCGAATCTGTTCAAGGCTGCGCTCATCGACTGGAATGGCCACATGAGAATCAGCTTCAGCCCACCCGTGCCCCGGAAAATGCTTACCCGTGGCGGCCATTCCAGCGTCATTCATCCCGCGGATGAACGCACCAGCCAGGGTTGCAGCCCGCTGCGGATCGCCCTCAAATGAGCGGCTACCGACCACGGCACTGCGCTGGTAGTCGAGATCCAGTACGGGCGCGAAACTCAAGTCCAGACCCACTGCTAAGACCTCAGTCGCCATGATCCAGCCGCATTGCTCGGCAAGGTACTCGGCATTGGGGTTATCAGCGATGGCACGCATGGCAGGCAAGCGGACGAACCCCTGGCGCAGGCGTTGAACCCGCCCGCCCTCCTGATCCACCGCCAGCAGCAGGTCGGGGCGAATGGCGCGAATCGATGCGCACAGTTCACGCACCTGACGCGGGTGCTCAATATTTCGCGCAAAAATAATCAGGCCGCCCACTTCAGGCTGGCGCAGCAGGTGTCGATCGTCAGCCGTCAGCCAGGTGCCGGCGACGTCCACCATCAAGGAGCCTTGCAAGGCAGAACTCATGGGTAATCCTTAAAAGAAAGTGCGCGTGCTCCCCGGCCCCGAATGCAGGCAGCGGCGTGCGCGCCTGCGGTGTGGGCAGCAGCCGTGAAGTGGGGACAGGGGAGCAAGGCGGGAATGAGCATGGCGGCAAGCTTAGCGGAACTGCGCAGCCACGCCCACCCGCGTCAGGTCAAAGCTTGGGGTTGGCTTGAGACGTTTTGTTGCGCGGGCGCATTTGTGCCGCCGCCATCGCAGGATCGACCACGCCGCTTTCGGCACGCATGCCAGCGGCCAGAAAAGGCACCATCAAACGCATGACTTGCTCGATCGAGGTGTTAACCCCGAAATCGGTTTCGGCAATTGCGCGCAGCGCCTTGATCCCGGACATGCTGAACGCAGCCGCCCCCAGCATGAAGTGCACGCGCCAGAACAGTTCAATCGGCGGGATTTGCGGCGCCGCTTCATTGACCAGCAGCATGTAACGGCGAAACACCTTGCCATACATGTCTTCAAGATAGCGGCGCAAATGCCCCTGGCTCTGACTGAACGCCAACCCCAGCAATCGCATAAAGATGGACAGGTCGTTGCCGCTGCGCGGCTGAATCACCAACGCTTGCTCCACCAGCATTTCCAGCAGTTCTTCAAGCTCGGGACGGCTGTCCGGCCTGGCCTGACGCCGTTCCAGCTCACGGTCGAGGTTGGCGCAGAAAGGCCCGAGGAAGCGCGAAAAGACGGCCTGGATCAGCGCTTTTTTAGACCCGAAATGGTAATTCACAGCCGCCAGGTTGACCCCGGCCTTGCTGGTGATCAGCCGCAATGAAGTCTCGGCAAAACCTTTTTCCGCGAACAGCTGCTCAGCAGCATCAAGGATACGTTCAACGGTTTCCGACTGGGCCATGTCTACTCCGACTGACAAACACTTAAACAGTTGTTTGAAACATACGTTTCAGTTTGTAAAAAGTCAAGGTGGGCATTCTTTTTGCGACCGGCCAGTCCGGCATTTAACCACAGCCTCGGAGGACGCGATCTGTGCTGATAAAGTAGCCGCCTCACTGCTCATCGACGACCGTCCAGCGGACGGTTAAAAATGGAGCATTGCCAATGAGCCTTCACTGTATATAATCCCAGTCACTGTATAAAAAGACAGAGCGATCAACATGCTAAAACTGACGCCACGCCAAGCTGAGATCCTGGCCTTTATCAAACGCTGCCTGGATGACAACGGCTACCCGCCCACCCGTGCCGAAATCGCACAGGAGTTGGGCTTCAAGTCACCCAATGCCGCCGAAGAACACCTCAAAGCCCTGGCCCGCAAGGGCGCCATCGAAATGACGCCGGGCGCCTCCCGCGGCATCCGGATCCCCGGCTTCGAGGCCAGTGCCGACGAGTCCACCCTGCCCATCATCGGTCGAGTGGCCGCTGGCGCTCCCATACTGGCGCAGGAACACGTTGAAGAGTCCTGCAACATCAACCCGACCTTCTTCCACCCGCGCGCCGACTACCTGTTGCGCGTCCAGGGCATGAGCATGAAGGACGTTGGCATCTTTGATGGCGACCTACTTGCCGTCCACACGTGCCGCGAGGCAAGAAACGGGCAAATCGTGGTAGCCCGTATTGATGACGAAGTAACGGTCAAACGATTCAAGCGAGAAGGCAGCAAAGTCTGGCTGATCGCCGAGAACCCCGATTTCGCGCCGATTGAGGTCAACCTCAAAGAGCAGGAACTGGTTATCGAAGGCCTGAGTGTCGGCGTTATTCGCCGTTAATAAGGAGGCGTCATGCAGTTCCCGCACACATCGCTACCCGCACAACTTCCTTTATTCGAGGCATTCATGGCTCAACCCATGCCCGCCACGATCAAGACCGTGCTTGATTCACCCTGGCGCGCAGAACCTGAAGTTTTCAGTGAACTGTCGCTACGCGGCGCTGCCGAGAACTGCTTGAGCCTGTTGGCCCCCATGCTTCGCGAACTCAGCGAGCAACAAGATGAGCGCTGGCTGACACTGATCGCTCCACCCGCCAGCCTGACGCAAAGCTGGCTGCGCGATGCTGGCCTGAACCGCGAACGCATTTTGCTGCTCCAGCCCAACGGCAACAAGAGCGCTTTGCAATTGACCTGTGAAGCGCTGCGCCTGGGCCGCAGCCACACGGTGGTGAGCTGGATAAACCCGCTCAACAGCACCGCACGTCAACAATTGATTGGCGCAGCCCTGATGGGTCAAGGGCAAAGCCTGAATATTCGATTGGGCTAAACAGCTCCAGCACGGGGCTTCTATAGAACACAGAAGCCAGCCGTTGAACGGTTCAACCGAAACACTCAGTGAAGGATGCGCGGTCCTTCATCCTCTTTATCAAGCTCGCCCTCGGCCAGCCGCCCCGCCATTTGCACCCCAACACTCAACATGGCTTTTGCCACTTCAACATGCTGCCCCTGAAGAAAGGCCTTGGCGTCTTCAGAGAAGTTCAGCGTCACCAAAGACCCCTCGTCCTCAGCCCGGCGCAATTCGATACGGCCGTCAGGCAATTCGACAATTTCTAGAAAGGACGTTGGCATAAAAGTTGGTTCTCCACGAAAGCGCGGGATTATATCAGTCATCCCTCAGGAATTTGCCACGTTCTGTGGCGCTTTAATGACGTCCTGATGAATGACCGTACAGTTTCGAACCCGACTTTTAGCACTCATTGAGTGCATCGCGAAAGCGCAGGGCCATTTTCTTAAGGCTTTGACGCCATTGTTCAAGGGTTTCGTGGCTGAGTGTTTCCTGCACGTCATCTTCCAGACTGACCACGTCAATCAAGGGTTGAAACACATCGGCCTTGACCTTTTTAGGCGCCTGCAAGGGTTGATACAGGGCTGCATGCGCGGCCACTAACTGCGCCAGCCAAGTGCCCGGAGCCCGTACCAGCTCCACCATTTCGGCCAGTTCCGGAATAGCGTTGGCGTCCAATACGTCTTGCGTCAGCAACAACTCCACACGATTAGCGTGAGCCTGCGGTAACCGATAGAAACCCGCAATTTCATGACACAAACCCAGCAGCGCGCCATACAAGTGAAACACTGCCGACTCGCACTCTGCCTGTCGCAATGCTTGCGCGTTCATGGCCCCGCCGTGTGATGCCTTATTCATGGCTTCCAGCGCCAAGCCCGCAAAATAAATTTTCTGATTGGTGCGGGTATAGAGTTCGTGAGCCATACAGGCGCTCCACAGCAAAAGGGTTAGGGCAGGTCGAGCAGTCTCAAGGAAATGAGGTGACAGGCGCAAGGGGCTTCACTCTTCGCGCCCTGAATCTGCGGCAACCGGACTGTTGCCTCTATAGCCTTTGACGCTTAGCGCGGCGTCCGGCGACGAAGTCGTCGCACGAAAGCATCAGCCTCTTGCCTGGCCGAGACCTCAACCACAGGTCAAAAAAAACCGCGCGGGGCATGCAGCCCTCGCGCGGTTTTTAGCCGTTCAGCAACGGATCAAGCGTCTTTGTCTTTGCGCTTGTCTTCAACTTTCCAGCTGGAACCGTCGTAGAACGCGCGCCAGCCTGTCGGCTTGCCGTCCACTTCAGTTTGCACGTATTGCTCCTTGGTTTTACGGCTGTAACGGATCACAGCAGGTCGACCCTCCGGGTCTTTCTTCGGCGCTTCACACAAGAAGTGGTACTTCGGATCGATTTCATCCTTATGCGGAATGATTTCAATCACCAGCGGTGCGCGAGTCTCACGGTTTTTCGGGAACTGACTGGCTGCCAGGAACAGCCCCGACGCACCGTCACGCAGAATGTAGGTGTCGTTGACCTTCTCGCACTTGAGCTCCGGCATTTTCACCGGGTCCATTTTCGGCGGGGCCGCTTCACCGCTTTTCAGCAGCTTGCGTGTGTTTTTACATTCCGCATTGGTGCAGCCGAAGAACTTGCCGAACCGGCCGGTCTTGAGCTGCATCTCGCTGCCGCACTTATCACATTCCAGGCTCGGGCCTTCATACCCTTTGATGCGGTAGCTGCCCTCTTCGATTTCGTAGCCAGCGCAGTCCGGGTTGTTACCACAGATGTGCAGCTTGTGCTTCTCATCCAGCAGGTAAGCATCCATGGCGGTGCTGCAAATCGGGCAACGGTGCTTGCCCAGCAAAACCCGCGACTCAGACTCACCCTCATCGTCCGCTGCGATCTCGTCGCCCGGCACCAGGTTGACGGTGGCTTTGCAACGCTCTTTGGGCGGCAGGCTATAGCCCGAGCAACCAAGGAATACACCGGTCGATGCCGTACGGATCTGCATCGGGCGCCCGCATTCCTTGCACGCAATATCAGTCATCACCGGCTGGTTGGCACGCATGCCACTGTCCGGGTCCGCCGCCACTTCAAGTTTTTTCTTGAAGCTGCCGTAGAACTCGTCCAGCACGTTCTTCCAGTCACGCTCACCGTGCGCCACGTCATCGAGGTTTTCTTCCATACCGGCGGTGAAGCCGTAGTCCATCAGGTCGGAGAAACTCTCGGACAAACGCTCGGTAACGATGTCGCCCATTTTTTCGGAGTAGAAACGGCGGTTGTGCAAGGCCACATAGCCGCGATCCTGAATGGTCGAAATGATGGCTGCATAGGTCGATGGACGACCGATGCCACGCTTTTCCATCTCTTTGACCAGGCTGGCTTCGGAGTAACGTGCCGGTGGCTTGGTGAAGTGCTGGGTCGGATCAAGGTTGATCAGTTTCAACACATCGCCCTGAGCCATGTCCGGCAACACATCGTCGTCGCCCGGCTTGGCAATTTGCGGCATGACGCGGGTGTAACCGTCGAACTTGAGAATGCGGCCTTTGGCGCGCAGCTCAAAATCACCGGCCGCCACACTCACGGTGGTGGACAAATATTTGGCCGGCAGCATCTGGCACGCCACAAACTGGCGCCAGATCAGCTCGTAAAGGCGCTCAGCGTCGCGCTCCATGCCCGACAGCTTGCTCGGGTGCATGTTCACGTCTGAAGGACGAATCGCTTCGTGAGCCTCTTGTGCGCCTTCCTTGCTGCTGTAGACGTTAGGCGCTGGCGGCAGATACGACGCGCCGAACTCACCTTCAATGTAGGTGCGGGCCATTTCAACCGCATCCGCCGACAGGTTGGTGGAGTCGGTACGCATATAGGTGATGTAGCCCGCTTCGTACAAGCGTTGAGCCATCATCATGGTTTTCTTCACCCCGAAGCCCAAGCGATTGCTCGCGGCCTGTTGCAGGGTGGAGGTGATGAACGGTGCCGACGGCTTGCTGCTGGTCGGTTTGTCTTCACGCTTGGCGATGGTGTAGCTGGATGCCTTGAGCTTCTCCAGCGCTGCCATGGCCTGGGCTTCATTCAGCGGCTTGAAGGCCTCGCCTTTTTCGCGGGCCACATCGAAGCGCACTTTTGCGCCTTTGGCCGTGCCCAGGTCCGCATGAACTTCCCAATACTCTTCAGGGTTGAACGCGCGAATTTCGCGCTCACGCTCAACCACCAGCTTCACGGCCACCGATTGCACGCGACCTGCCGACAAACCACGGGCAATTTTTGACCACAGCAACGGCGAAACCATGTAGCCCACCACGCGATCGAGGAAACGGCGCGCTTGCTGGGCATTGACGCGGTTGATGTCCAGCTCGCCCGGTTTGGAAAACGCTTCCTGAATGGCTTTTTTGGTGATCTCGTTGAACACCACGCGCTTGTAGCGACTGTCATCCCCACCGATGGCTTCGCGCAGGTGCCATGCAATGGCCTCCCCCTCGCGATCCAAGTCGGTTGCGAGATAGATGGTGTCAGCATCCTTGGCGAGCCGGCGCAGCTCTTCGATGACCTTTTCCTTGCCGGGAAGGATCTCGTACTTGGCTTTCCAGCCGTGCTCCGGATCGACGCCCATGCGCGAGATCAGCTGCTTTTGAGCTTTCTCTTTCGGCGACAAAGCAGGTGCTTCGCCCGCCGCGGCCTTGCCACGCTTGGCAGCCGGTTCTTTGCTGGCGCTAGCCGAACCGCTGGTGGGCAGGTCTCGGATATGGCCGATACTCGACTTCACCACGTACTCGTTACCCAAGTACTTGTTGATGGTCTTGGCCTTAGCCGGGGATTCCACAATGACCAGCGATTTGCCCATGGATCAGAAAATTCCTGAATTCTAGAAGTGAAAGGCGGTTCGCGCCTGACGCGGCACCGCTATATATAGTGGCAACAAGGTGAGGTCAAGCGCAGGGTGCTGCGCGACGCCCGCTTATGGCCGGGAAAAAAGACTGGGTTCGGCCTCGATCAGTGCAAAGCGCGGTACCTGCTCGCCATCCACTTCGACCGTTTCCAAAAACATGCTCAATGGGCGCACCCAAAAACCGAAATCCCCATACAGGGCTTGGTAGAACACCACTTCCTCTTCGGTTTCAGAATGGCGAGCCACATTGAATACCCGATATTGCGGCCCTTTGTAATGCTGATAGAGGCCCGGTTGTAGCGGCATGTTGCGACACCCTCTTTACACATAAAAAAATTAAAGCTCATGACGATTAAAAAGTCATAAAAACAAAAACCGGGGCACTTGGCCCCGGCTTCTGTCAACGCAACGCTTAGACGCGTTCGAAGACAGTTGCAATGCCCTGGCCAAGACCAATGCACATGGTGGACAACCCGAAGGTGCCGCCATTTTGTTTCATCACATTGAGCAAGGTGCCGGAGATACGCGCACCCGAGCATCCAAATGGATGACCCAGAGCAATGGCGCCGCCGTGCAGGTTAACCTTCTCATTCATCTTGTCGAGCACTTTCAAATCTTTCAGCACCGGAAGCGCCTGTGCAGCGAACGCTTCGTTGAGTTCGATGAAGTCTATATCGGCCATGCTCAAGCCCGCGCGCTTCAAGGCTTTCTGCGTCGCCGGAACCGGACCATAACCCATAATTGCAGGGTCTACACCTGCAACAGCCATCGAACGAATCACGGCCAGAGGCTCCAGACCCAGGTCTTTTGCACGCTGAGCGGACATCACGATCATGCACGATGCACCATCAGTGATTTGCGACGACGTACCGGCGGTTACCGTGCCGCCTTTAGGGTTGAACGCAGGTTTCAACGCCGCCAGGCTTTCCATTGTCGTTTCCGGACGAATGGTCTCATCGTAGTCGAAGGTTTTCAGGAAGCCATTTTCGTCATATCCCTGCATCGGAATAATTTCGTCTTTGAACTTGCCTTCAATCGTCGCCTTGTGGGCCAACTGGTGTGAACGAACGCCGAAAGCATCCTGTTGCTCACGGGTGATACCGTGCATCTTGCCCAGCATTTCAGCGGTCAGGCCCATCATGCCCGACGCCTTGGCCGCATACAGCGACATGTGCGGGTTAGGGTCGACGCCATGCATCATGCTCACATGCCCCATATGCTCGACGCCGCCTACCACGAATACGTCACCGTTGCCGGTCATGATCGCTTGCGCCGCGGTGTGCAACGCGCTCATGGATGAACCGCACAGGCGGCTCACGGTCTGGGCTGCGGAGGTGTGCGGGATTTGGGTCATCAACGACGCCATGCGCGCGATGTTCCAGCCCTGCTCCAGGGTCTGGTTAACACAACCCCAAATCACATCTTCCACTTCGTTCGGGTCAACCTTGCTGTTGCGCTCCAGCACTTTGCTGATCAGGTGCGCAGACATGTCTTCAGCACGGGTGTTGCGATGCATGCCACCCTTGGAGCGGCCCATCGGGGTGCGACCGAAGTCTACAATCACCACGTCTCTAGGATTCAAGCTCATAATTTCACTCTCACTCTAATGGGGCGCTTAACCGAAGAAGCTCTGGCCGTTTTTGGCCATTTCACGCAGCTTCGCCGTCGGGTGGTACAGCGCGCCCAGTTCAGCGTACTGATCAGCCAGGGCCACGAACTCTGCAACACCGACCGAGTCGATGTAGCGCAGGGCGCCGCCACGGAATGGAGGGAAACCGATGCCGTACACCAGGCCCATATCGGCCTCGGCGGCGGTTTCAACGATGCCGTCTTCCAGGCAACGCACGGTTTCAAGGCACAGCGGGATCATCATCCAGTTGATGATGTCTTCGTCGGTGACGTCACGCTGCTCGTAAACGATCGGCTTGAGCACCTCAAGCACGCTTGAGTCGACGACTTTCTTCTGCTTGCCGCGCTTGTCCGCCTCGTAAGCGTAGAAACCCTTGCCGTTTTTCTGACCCAGACGCTTGGCTTCGTAGAGCGCATCGATCGCTGAACGACGGTCATCTTTCATGCGGTCCGGGAAACCTTCCGCCATCACGTCGCGACCATGGTGGCCAGTGTCGATGCCGACCACGTCCATCAGGTACGCCGGGCCCATTGGCCAGCCGAATTTTTCCATGACCTTGTCAATGCGCACGAAGTCGACGCCAGCGCTGACCAGCTTGGCGAAACCGCCGAAGTACGGGAACAGCACACGGTTGACCAGGAAGCCCGGGCAATCATTGACGACGATCGGGTTTTTACCCATTTTCTTGGCGTAGGCAACCGTGGTGGCCACAGCCAGGTCACTGGATTTCTCGCCACGAATCACTTCAACCAGCGGCATCATGTGCACCGGGTTGAAGAAGTGCATGCCGACGAAGTTTTCCGGACGCTTGAGGGCTTTTGCCAACAGGCTGATGGAAATGGTCGAGGTGTTCGAGGCCAGAATGGCATCTTCCTTGACGTGGTCTTCAACTTCAGCGAGTACCGCCTGCTTGACCTTCGGGTTTTCAACGACCGCTTCGACCACCAGGTCCACGTGACCGAAATCACCGTAGGACAAAGTAGGACGAATTCCATTGAGCACTTCAGCCATTTTGGCGGGGGTCATACGACCTTTATCAACGCGCCCCACCAGCAACTTGGCGGCTTCAGCCAGACCCTGCTCGATGCCGTGCTCGTTGATGTCTTTCATCAGGATCGGCGTGCCTTTGGAGGCCGACTGATAGGCAATACCGCCCCCCATGATGCCCGCGCCCAGAACGGCAGCCTGCTTCACGTCTTTGGAGATCTTGTCGTGGATCTTGGCTTTTTTCTTCAGTTCCTGATCGTTCAGGAACAACCCAATCAGGCATTGCGAGGCAGAGGTCTTGGCCAGCTTGGCAAAACCTGCCGCTTCCACTTCCAGTGCTTTATCGCGACCGAAGTTCGCAGCCTTCTGGATGGTTTTGATCGCTTCAACCGGCGCCGGGTAGTTCGGACCGGCTTGACCGGCCACGAAACCTTTGGCGGTTTCGAATGCCATCATTTGTTCAATGGCGTTCAGCTTGAGCTTCTCAAGTTTTGGCTGGCGCTTGGCCTTGTAGTCCAGCTCGCCGCTAATGGCACGCTTGATCAGGTCCAAGGCCGCAGCGCCCAGCTTGTCGGCCGTCACTACAGCGTCAACGGCGCTGACTTTCAGCGCATCTTCAGCACGGTTTTCTTTGCCGGAGGCGATCCACTCAACCGCGTTGTCCACGCCAATCAGGCGCGGCAGGCGAACCGTGCCGCCAAAGCCCGGATAGATGCCGAGCTTGACTTCGGGCAGACCGATTTTGGCGCTGTCGGCCATGACACGGAAATCCGCCGCCAGGCACATTTCCAGACCACCGCCCAGTGCAATTCCGTTGATGGCTGCTACGGTTGGGACATTGAGGTCTTCGAAGTCACTGAAGATCTTGTTGGCTTCGAGGTTGCCAGCAATCAGCTCGGCATCCGGCAACTTGAAGTTTTCGACGAATTCGGTGATGTCCGCGCCGACGATGAAGACGTCTTTGCCGCTGGAAACAATAACGCCCTTGACCGAAGCATCTGCCTTGATCGCATCGACTGCCTGACGCAGTTCGTTCAGGGTTAGACGGTTGAACTTGTTGACGGACTCACCCTTGAGGTCGAACTTCAGTTCGACGATGCCACTTTCAAGAGCCGTAACCGTGATGGCTTTACCTTCGTAAATCATCAACTGATCTCCAGGATATGGAAGCTGAACAGTACACGTCGGACGCTAGCGTCTGGCTGGCAATGACGACACCGTCAATGCTAACGCCAATCCACCAGGCACACCCGCCAACGCGATATTCGGGGTTATGCGAACGTTGCCTGCACGGCAAACACTCGATTCATACGCCCGTTTGATTTGGGTGTCACACCTTCACGGAAAAGCGTGCGCTTGTCAATTGTCCGAAACAACGATGACAAAACGACCCATCAGTCAGTTCTTGCTCGCCTGCGCACGCCGCCGCGAGACGGTGGCAGCCCGCTCACGCGAGGGCTTTGAGGACTTCATCGATCGCCACCAAGACCTGCGATTCGCCTTTCTCGCCCCAGTACAGGGCGATCATCTGCTTGCCTGCTTCCACTTTGTATACGTTCGCCGGCAGCTTGCGAAACTGCGCCAACAAGCGCTCATCGGTGCAGACTTCACGCCATTGATTGACCCATATTCCCGGCGCGGATTGCCAATAACACCACACCTGCGGGTCGTTGCCGCGCCGCGGACGATGAAACTGCGCACATGAGCCGGGCGGCTCCGGCTCCAGCCAATGCGGCCATTCCTGAGGCGTCAATTGCATGGCCAAACCCATCCGCCGTGCTTCCATGCGCAGCGCCATACGCCCGCTTTGACGACGCGAAGGACGCAGCCAGGCAAGCGGACTCAAAATCAGCGCCAGGATTGACACCACTATCCATACCGTCATATGTGTACTCTCACTGCCTTCAAATTAATGCATTGACCCTGACTTGAACCAAGGCTCTGCAAAAGAGCCATACTCACGCCCATGACCGTTTACAGGAGCGCCTCACATGTCCACCCCCAAACCCTACACGCATATTTTGGTTGCCGTAGACCTGACTGAAGAGTGCGACCCGGTGATTTATCGCGCCAGCGCCAGCGCAGAAGCCAATGGCGCCACGCTGTCTTTGATCCACATCGTCGAACCCATGGCCATGGCCTTTGGCGGGGATGTGCCGATAGACCTGTCACAGGTGCAACAACAACAGTTTGATCAGGCCAAAAAGTGCCTTGATCGGCTGATCGATATCTATCCGCAACTCACAAAAGAAAATTGCAAGCTAGCCTATGGCCAGCCCCGACAAGAAATTCACAGTTTTGCCAAGGAGCATCACTGCGACCTGATCGTCGTCGGCAGCCACGGCCGCCACGGCCTTGCCCTGCTACTGGGCTCCACCGCCAACGACGTGCTGCATGGCGCGCCTTGCGACGTACTGGCGGTCAGCCTCAAAAAGCCCGACTGAGCCCCCCCCCGCGAGCAAAAAAGCCCGACCTTTTGATTAAAAAGGCCGGGCTTTTTCAGTTCAGCAACTGCTCAATCAGGCATCCAGCTCAGCCCAACGCTCCACCAGTTGCTCAAGTTCCGCTTGCAACGCTTCAAGCTTGGCAATCACTTCAGCCGTTTGTGCAGCAGGACGCTGATAGAAGCCCGCGTCAGCCATTTCAGCTTCGACTGCGGCAATCGCCTGCTCCTTGGCATCAATCTCGCCCGGGAGCGCTTCCAGTTCGCGCTGCAGCTTGTAGCTCAGCTTCTTTTTTGCCGCAACAGGCGCCGCCGCCGGCGCTTGCGCGGGAGCTGCTGTGACCACGGCCGAGGTGAGGTCCGCCTTGCCGGATTTGCTTTCAGTCACGCCGAGCAAGCGCGGCGAGCCGCCCTGGCGCAGCCAGTCCTGATAACCGCCCACGTATTCACGCACCTTGCCTTCGCCTTCAAAGACCAACGTGCTGGTGACCACGTTGTCGAGAAATGCCCGGTCGTGACTGACCATCAATACGGTGCCCTTGAAGGTCAGCAAGACCTCTTCCAGCAACTCGAGGGTTTCGACGTCGAGGTCGTTGGTCGGTTCGTCGAGGACCAGCAGGTTGGCAGGCTTGCTGAACAACTTGGCCAGCAGCAAGCGCGCACGCTCGCCCCCTGACAGCGCCTTGACCGGCGTGCGGGCACGCTGCGGACTGAACAGGAAATCACCCAGGTAGCTGAGGACGTGGCGGCTTTGGCCATCGATATCGATAAAGTCACGGCCTTCAGCCACGTTATCGATAACGGTTTTTTCCAGGTCCAACTGATGACGCAACTGGTCGAAGTACGCCACGTCGATGCGCGTCCCCTCTTCCACCTTGCCGTTGGTAGGCTGCAAACCGCCCAGCATCAACTTGAGCAGGGTCGTTTTGCCCGTACCGTTGGCGCCCAGCAGACCGATACGGTCGCCGCGCTGCAACACCATCGAGAAGTCCTTGATCAGGAACGGACCTTCCGGGTGCGCGAAGCTGACGTTTTCCAGCACCATCACTTGCTTGCCGGACTTGTCAGCGGTGTCGAGCTGGATATTGGCTTTGCCGGTGCGCTCACGGCGCTCGCTGCGTTCAACACGCAGGGCCTTGAGCGCACGCACACGGCCTTCGTTACGGGTGCGGCGCGCCTTGATGCCCTGGCGAATCCACACTTCTTCCTGGGCCAGGCGCTTGTCGAACAGCGCGTTCGCGGTTTCTTCCGCTGCCAGGCTGGCTTCCTTGTGGACCAGGAAACTGGCGTAGTCGCCGTTCCAGTCAATCAGGCCGCCACGGTCCAGCTCCAGAATCCGGGTCGCCAGATTTTGCAGGAATGAACGGTCGTGGGTAATGAACAGCACGGCCCCCTGGAAGTCCTTGAGGGCTTCTTCGAGCCAGGCAATGGCACCGATGTCCAGGTGGTTGGTCGGTTCGTCGAGCAGCAGCAGGTCCGGCTCGGACACCAGCGCTTGCGCCAACAGAACACGACGACGCCAGCCGCCGGACAATTCGGCCAGGGTTTTATCCGCCGGCAATTGCAAGCGGCTCAGGGTGCTGTCGACCAGTTGCTGCAAGCGCCAGCCGTCACGGGCTTCGAGGTCTTGCTGGACGTGCATCAGCTTGTCCAGATCGGCGTCGGTGACGATGTTCTGGCTGAGGTGGTGGTACTGAGCCAGCAGCTCGCCCACACCGTCGAGGCCTTCGGCCACCACGTCGAACACCGTCCGTCCGTCGGCAACCGGCAACTCTTGCGGCAATTCGCCAATCTTGAGGCCGGGTGCGCGCCAGACAGAACCGTCGTCGGGCTTTTGATCACCTTTTACCAGCTTCATCATGCTGGACTTGCCGGTGCCGTTGCGGCCGATGATGCACACCCGCTCTCCACGGGCGATCTGCCAGGACACCTTGTCCAACAACGGCGTAGAGCCGAAAGCAAGGGACACATCGCTGAATTTGAGCAGGGTCATGAGCTTCTCCAAAAACTGGGCGCGCATTCTACCTGATTTGCGCCTTCAGGCGGCCGGCTATTTATTGTTGGCCCTGCGCTTGCCTCCATTTAGTCGCAAGTTTCACCGCTGGGCCTGCAAGGCGTTCACGCGCTGCTGGCAAAAGGCTAAGCTACGACTCAATCAGTGCCGGGCTCCCCCTGCACACACCGCGTTTTTCATCTGTACGGAAGCCCCATGCGCAGTCGTCTCTTCAACTTTTTATCCTGCCTGCTTCTCACCAGTTGCGCCGTGCAAGCCGCACAGGCCGCAGACCTGACCCAACAACGCCAACTGTACGACGAGGCCAAACGCGCCTTGGCCAAAGGCGATTCCGGCCCCTACTTCCGAAATGCCGATGCCCTGCGCAGCTATCCGCTGACGCCGTATCTGGTCTACGACGAACTCACCGCCCGCCTGAAAAGCGCCAGCAACGCTGAAATTGAGCAGTTTTTGGCGGCGCATGGCGACCTGCCGCAAGCCAACTGGATGAAACTGCGCTGGTTGCGCTGGCTGGCTGATCGCGGCGACTGGGCGACCTTTGCCAAGTATTACGACCCCAAGCTCAACTTTACCGAGCTGGACTGCCTGAACGGCCAGTACCAACTGGCGCACAACCAAAAAGCCGAAGGTTACGCCAGCGCGGAAAAACTCTGGCTGGTGGGCAAAGCACAACCGGCGGCGTGCGACGCCCTGTTCAGCCAGTGGGCCGCCGACGGCCAACTGACCGAACAAAAACGTTGGCAGCGGGTAAAGCTGGCGGCTGAAGCCCGCAATTACGGCCTGGCCACCACCCTGGCTAACGGCCTCAACACGCTAGGCCCACAAGCCAAAGTGATGATTGAAGTGGCACAAAAGCCCGATCTGCTCAGCCAACCATCGCGCTTTCTGCCCGCCAGTGAGGCCATGTCTGACGCCGTAGGCCTGGGCTTGCGACGTTTAGCGCGACAGGACCCTGAGAAAGCGGCAGCACTGCTCGACACCTACGCCACCAACATGCATTTCTCACGGGATGAAAAGGTCGCCATCGCCCGTGAGATTGGTCTGACGTTTGCCCGCCGTTATGACAGCCGCGGCTTGGACATCATGACAAAATATGACCCCGAGCTGCGCGACAACACCGTCACCGAATGGCGCTTGCGCCTGCTGTTGCGCCTGGCTCGCTGGGAAGATGCCTATCAACTGACCCGCCAATTGCCGCAGGATCTGGCCACCAGCAACCGCTGGCGCTACTGGCAGGCGCGCAGCCTGGAGCTGGCCGAACCGAAAAATCCACAAGCGCAAGTGCTGTTCAAAAATGTGGCCCGCGAGCGTGATTTCTACGGCTTCCTGGCAGCCGATCGGGCGCAGACCCCGTATCAGCTCAACAACAAACCGCTGGTGCTCAGCCCGCAATTGATTAACAAAGTGCGCAACACCCCCGGCGTACAGCGTGCACTGGAATTTCATGACCGCGGGCAAATCGTCGATGGCCGCCGTGAGTGGTATCACGTCAGCCGCCACTTCAATCGCGACGAAATGGTGGCGCAAGCCAAATTGGCCTACGACCGCAAATGGTATTTCCCGGCCATTCGCACCATCAGTCAGGCGCAGTATTGGGACGATCTGGACATCCGCTTCCCGATGGCGCACCGCGACACTCTGGTGCGCGAGGCCAAAGTGCGCGGCTTGCATTCCAGTTGGGTATTCGCCATCACCCGTCAGGAAAGTGCCTTTATGGATGACGCGCGTTCCGGTGTGGGCGCAAGCGGCTTGATGCAATTGATGCCAGCCACAGCCAAAGAAACCGCCAGAAAATTCAGCATTCCGCTGGCATCGCCCCAACAAGTGTTGAACCCGGACAAGAACATCCAGCTGGGCGCCGCCTACCTGAGTCAGGTGCATGGCCAGTTCAACGGCAACCGGGTATTGGCTTCAGCGGCTTATAACGCAGGCCCGGGCCGCGTTCGCCAATGGCTGCGGGGCGCCAACCACCTGGGCTTTGACGTGTGGATTGAAAGCATTCCCTTCGACGAAACCCGCCAGTACGTGCAGAACGTGTTGTCGTACTCGGTGATCTACGGTCAGAAACTCAACGTGCCCCAGCCTCTGGTGGACTGGCATGAGCGGTATTTTGACGATCAGTGACCGCGGGTAATCCCCTGCAGGGGCGAGCGCACCTGCAGGGGCAACGCGTTATTCCAGCACAGTCACCGGCATGCCGACTTCCAGCAGGCCGTGGCTGTCGTTCACCAGGTTCTGCCCGAACATCGTGCCGCCTTCCTGCTTGCGGTAGCTCATCAGGGTATTCAAGGGTTCACGCTGCGCATCACGCTCGCCGGTGTGCGGATCAATGGTGGTGAGGATGCAACGCGAGCATGACTTCACCACGCGAAACTCCACCTCGCCAATACGCACACGCTTCCAGCCATCTTCGGCAAACGCTGCACTGCCGGAGACCACGAGGTTGGGACGAAATCGCAGCATCTCCAAAGGTCGACCGACCTTGTCTGAAATGTCGTCGAGCGATGCCTGACCAATGAGCAACAACGGGTAACCATCCGCGAACGCCACTTTGTCGTCATCGCGGCCATAACCGGACTCAGTGGTCCGCGCCCGCGCCAACGGCACATGCACCAGGCGCACGCGCTGGTCTATAAAACGGCTCAACCACCCGGCAGCTTCATCCCCGGCGTCCGGCACGCGCAAGGTGTCGCGCCAAATGGTCACGCCTCGCAGGTCGCTGTCGGCCTGGGGCACGGGCACCTCCAGCGCCTCAAAGCCATCGGCCTTCAAGGTCAGGCCGCCATTTGCATTCCACAGGGCAGACAGCTGGCTCATGTGCGGGTGGGTGCGCTGGGTCAAAAAGCGCCCGGAGGCTTCATCCACCAGCATCCAGCGTCGATCACCCTCTACGCCCAACGGGTCCAGGCGCACCTGAGACAAGCTTTCGCCTTTGCCGGACTTGAGCGGGAATCGGTATATCGAACTTAGCTGCAGCATGAATCAGCTCCCTGCGGATTAAAAACGCCACAGTATACGAGCCGATCCTGCGTGCAAAGAATCAGGCGGGCACTTGATCCAGCATCAGACGCTGACGGACCACGTCCACCAGTTTGTCCGGCTGGAATTTGGACAGGAAATTGTCACAGCCCACCTTCTTGACCATGGATTCGTTGAAGCTGCCCGACAGCGAGGTGTGCAGCACCACGTATAGACCGCGCAGGCGCGGATCGTTACGAATTTCAGTGGTCAGGCGATAGCCATCCATCTCGGGCATTTCCGCATCGGTGAAGATCATCAACAGCTTGTCGGTCATGACCTGCCCGGCATCTGCCCAGCCCTTGAGCATGTTCAGTGCCTTGAGACCATCGCTGGCCACGTGCATCTTGACCCCCAACTGCGAAAGGGTTTCGCGCAATTGAGACAGGGCGACTTTGGAGTCATCGACCAGCAGCACTTCGCGGCCCCGCGCATGTTCCAGGATCGGGTCCTCGAGCTTCTCACGCGAGACCTTGGCGCTGTAGGGCACGATTTCGGCCAGCACTTTTTCAACGTCGATAATCTCGACCAGTTGCTCATCGACCTTGCTGATGGCGGTCAGGTAATGCTGACGCCCGGCGCTGGTGGGCGGAGGCAGGATGGCTTCCCAGTTCATGTTGACGATGCGGTCGACCCCGCCCACCAGAAACGCCTGAACCGAGCGGTTGTACTCGGTCACGATGATCGTACTGTCAGGGCCGGGCACCAGAGGCCGCATGCCGATGGCCTGCGACAAATCAATCACGGGCAGGGTCTGACCACGCAGATTCACGACACCACACACAAACGGGTGTCGCTGCGGCATCAGGGTCAATTTGGGTAATTGCAGAACCTCTTGCACCTTGAACACGTTGATCGCGAACAGCTGCCGACCCGCCAGACGGAACATGAGAATTTCCAGTCGGTTTTCACCGACCAACTGGGTGCGCTGGTCTACCGTGTCGAGAATGCCGGCCATGAATAACTCCTGGGCGTGGGGGCTGAGTGTGTAGGGTCTGTTCGCATTTGTTCGCAGCGGCGACGAACACCCGCCCTGCGCCTTGCCTGGCTAAATGTGACCCAGCGACGCTGGCTTACATTGAAACAGGAACAGACCCTAGCCTTATCGGCAGCAAAATCAGGACCTTGACCCCCTGCGCCAAACGGCCACACAAAGTGATGGCACTTTAACATCATCTAGTGCCATTATTGCTGCCTGCGCTTGACCCGAGCCC
Source organism: Pseudomonas lundensis (assembly GCF_015377145.2). Taxonomy (NCBI): domain Bacteria; kingdom Pseudomonadati; phylum Pseudomonadota; class Gammaproteobacteria; order Pseudomonadales; family Pseudomonadaceae; genus Pseudomonas; species Pseudomonas lundensis. The sequence goes on along the minus strand of NZ_CP062158.2, from coordinate 1,550,900 downwards.
CCTCACCTTTCTCCCTAGCGGGCCCCTCCTAAGGGATTCCCTGAGCAGCACTCAGGAAGGCCCTGATATTCGTGCTATTCGATTGCCATTATTGTGACCCCCTTCGCATTATATGAATCACGGCAGGAACTTTTTATTACTGAAACAGCGCTGTCTTGTGCCGGAAGGTGCATATCTGCGCACCGTGCTTTTTAAAACTTCCGAAGCGAACACATCCACTGCTTACACCCAAAAAGTTGCACTTAAAGTCACCCAAAACGCTGATCCAGTTGCCATGCTCACGGGTGGCTTTTGCACGATGAGCCCGGACATTTACTTAAAAGGCGTTCCAGAAGAGTGAGAATAAGCATGTTCAATGGCAATGACCGGCCATTAGCGCTAGCCGACTTTTTAATCGAAGCTCAGGTGTTATTGACCACCGCAGAAGAATGCCTGACTCACTTGCGACTGATTCACCACGACGAAGACGCGATCGACTGCATAGTCAAGACCCTCTCCAAGCTGGAGAGGCGTGCCAAAGCGTTGACCATCGCGCCCATTGCAGGCTTTTGCCAAACCCTGCGCAACTTGCTCAGGCAGGCAAGAAACCTGGGCGCCCTGCACGAACCGGCGGTCGAAATCCTGAAGGATTGCTTCAGCCTGCTGGCCTGGCAGGTTGAGTTGATAGACCCCCACACGGGCCAACTGACCCTCGATGACAGTGAACAAAAGCTGCTGATTACCTCTTTCACCGAACAGATCGAAGCCATGCAAACGGCTCCGCCGCCCCTCGGCTAGCCTCGTCCGCCCGCCTTCTCCCGGTCCATTTATTCAATGCCCGGTTCAAAGACAGCGTGCGGTGAATACATCATATGTCGATCATCTTGTAAGTTAATTCGCATATCAGACTATAGGCGCCGCTCAGGTATTTGCAGTTAAGCGCCAACTAAGCTATCGACTTATTTCCTATTTAAGCGCGCACGCAAAACCTGTAATACGCCAACTAACACCGCTGTGCAGGGCGCCATTTAAATTGCGTCAAAGGCGACCCGCTTTAAATGAAGTGATACCATGCGCGCCGATCGTTGAGCCGGACGTCTGTGTCGCAGATCCGTTCAGGCTTCGCATCAGCCATGAACGTTGATCCCGTTAACTCTTTACCTGCCAGCCATCTGCCAGGTCCTTCAGCGAACACCTTTGGCTCCACACGCTATGCACGCCAGTCTCAAGTCATTCAAGCCTTTGTGCCCAACGGGTAAAACCGCTCGCCGGCTGACGGCAGCGCTTTGTCTTTGCTCTGCACTTTCAAGCCTCATCGTCTACTGGACCTGCGACGCATTGCCCACCCCGTTGATGCTGCTCGACCTGACCGCCCTGGCCAGCGTCGGCTGGCTGCTGCGGGACTCGCGCAACGCCATCCAACTGCAACCCAAAGAACTGGCGGCGCGCATGATTGAAGTGCAGGAAAACGAACGCCAGCACTTGAGCCGCGAACTGCATGACGACATTGGCCAATTGCTGACCGCCGCCACCCTGCAAACCCGCTGGCTGCAACGCCGGGTTCCCGACGACTTGCAAGCGCACTGCCTGAGCCTGTGCACGTTGCTGGAAGAAACCCTGGCCAAGGTGCGCGATGTCTCCGCGGCGTTCAATCCACGCCAGATTGCCAGTCTCGGTATCGAAGTCAGCCTGCGGGCACATTTGATCAAGACCCTCGAAAACGCTTCGCTGGGCTGGACCTTCGAGTGCCACCCGCGTTTGAGCGATATTCAGGAGGAGATGGCGGTGGTCATCTTTCGCGTCACCCAGGAGTCCGTCACCAATGTGCTGCGCCATGCCAGGGCCAGCAACCTGCTGGTGCAACTGCGGCGCCAGGCTGACGGCCTGCAGTTGAGCGTGCGCGATGACGGCGTCGGCTTTGTCCCTGCCAGCAACCCCGCAGCGGCCGGGCAACGCGGCATGGCCGGGATGCTGGAACGGGTCGCGCAACTCGGAGGCACCCTGCGCGTGATCAGCGAACCCGGCGCGGGCGCCCACATTGACGTGTTATTGCCCTGGCCCCGGCGCACGCGGCAACGGGCACAGCTGGGCCCAACCTCATGACCTGCAATCTGCTACTGGTGGATGACCACCTGTTGATTCGCGCCGGGGTCAAGGCGCTGGTCAACGACTTGCCGGGCTACGCGGTGATTGGCGAAGTCGAGGATGGCGGGCAACTGGTGGAGGCCGCCGAGCGACTTCAGCCGGACATCATTCTGCTGGACTTGTCGATGCGCCATACCGGCGGCCTCGAAGCCCTGCGTCAACTCAAGGCGGTTCTGCCACACAGCAGCGTGCTGATCCTGTCGATGCACACCGACCCGCACCTGATCATGCAAACCCTGGAAAGCGGCGCCCACGGCTACCTGCTCAAGGACACCAGTGCCGTGGAACTCGAACAGGCGCTGGGCGCGCTGCGCAACAATGAGCGCTACCTGAGCCCGGCCATTGCCCATACCGTGATCAATCAGGCGCTCAACCGCGGCCCTGACCCGTGTGCGACCCAGGCCCGGCAGCACAACCTGACAGAGCGTCAACTGGAGATCCTGCGCCTGATCGTGCGCGGCAAATCCACCCGCGAAATTGCCTGCGGCCTCGGCCTGAGCATCAAAACCGTCGAAACCCACCGCGCCCAGGTCATGAAGCGTTTGCAGATCCATGACGTGGCCGGGCTGGTGCTGTTTGCCGTACGCGAGCAAATCATCAGCCTTGATGACTGACCAGCGGCGAATCGTCGGGCAAATGCACCTGCAAAGCGCCCTGACGCACTGAGAACCGGCTCGCTTCCTGCGCCATCGGCTCGCCGTCGAGGTTAATCGACAGCCCTTGCGCCGACGTGATTTTCACCCATGGCAGGCGTGCCCGGACAAACAGGTTGTCCATGCCCCAGCCCCCTTCCATCAGGCCCTTGAGGGTGCCGACCACTTCCTGCGGTGCAGGCAAGATGCTGATGTCCAGCAAGCCATCATCGGCCACCGCCGAGGGGCACAACTCATGGCCGCCCCCGGCCTGACGACCGTTGCCAATGCCCAGCGCCAGCAGATCGCCTTTCCAGTGAAAATCGGGGCCTTGCAATTCAGCGTAGGCCGCGTGCAACTCACTGAAGCGTGACAGGCCGGTAAACAGATAAGCCGCCCCGCCCAGCACCTTTTTCAAGTCCTCGGACGTATTGGCCGTCACCTGACTGCCAAAGCCGCCCGTGGCCATGTTCAAGAACAGTTCGCCGTCAGCATCGCCCAGGTCAATGCGCCGGGTCGGGGCATCCAGCAATGCCAGCGCGTGCAGTGGTTCCAGCGGTACTCCGGCAGCCCGCGCAAAATCGTTGGCCGTGCCCAAGGGCAGCAGCACCAGACTCGCCTGCGCATCCGCTTTGGCCATCGCCTCGGCAATATCGCGCAGGGTGCCGTCTCCCCCTCCGGCAATCAGGTGGGTATACCCCGCATCGAGCGCTTCGTGCACCAGACGCTGCGCATCCCCCGCTTCCCAGGTCAGCCGCACGGCCAGCTCCCAGCCTTGCGCCCGCTGGTGTTCAACAGCAGCCCGCACGTCTTCGTTGAGTGCCTGCTTGCCATGCAAGATTAAAAAAGCCTTTGCTGCGCTCATTCATCGTCCCTCAAACAGTGAGTCTGGTGGGTTGGACAACAGCCAGATGAAAACGGCCTGTTGTTTTTTTAAAAGCGCATCCGCCCGGTCTACACGGCTCAAAACACGATTGAAAAAACGGATCCAAAAATTTGTATTCGCGACAATCTGTTTCATGTTCTTTACTACTCTTCATTCGCTGATAAAGCCCCGCCGGACGCCTGCCAAACGCCGGAATACAAGGGTTTCAGCTTTGTTGTCACACAAAAAACAATCGCGTCTACACTCCTGATCAAACGCAAAACGCCAAGTAAAGAGTGATCAAAAAAACCACCGCAGATTCAGCGTCTGCTGACTATCTGACGTAAAGCAGCATGGATGAATGGCATTGCTTTGCAGTCCGCGCCGTCGACAGGGGGCGCGATTAAGAAGGGATCCTTATGCGCTTGCAGCCCGTTGACAGTTTGTCCCTCACCCGCCCGAGCATGGTCGAGTACTTCTTGTTCGCCATTCGCGTGGTGCACGGCCTCACCGCCATCCTGCCCGGCCTGTTACTGCTGTTTTATTTGCGTGAGCAGCACCCGGAAACCACCAAAAGCTATTTCGCCGTACTGATATTTTTCGGGGTGGTGAGCGTGCTGTTTTTCCAGGCGCTGGGGGTCTACGCCGAAAACATCTTCAGCAACCGCTGGCGCCTGCAACTCACCTTGTTCGCCTGGTCGGCGGCGTTTTGCCTGCTGTTGTTCATGCACCGCGCGCTGGACCTGTTCAACTACATCAGCAACGCCGAATTACTGGTGTGGTACCTCGGCAGCCTGCTGCTGTTCGGGGTCGAGCGGATGATTTTGCTGACCCTGTTCAAACGCCTGATGAGCCGCGGGATCTTCTTGCAACAGGCCGTCATTTTGGGTGCCACCGAAAACGGCGTGCGCCTGGCCGAATACCTGGCCCAGCATCAGGACATCCGCAGCGGGGTGATCGGTTTTATCGATGACCGCATGGCCCGCCTGCCCGACACCGTGGCCCACCTGCCGGTGCTCGGCAATACCCAGGATCTCGAAAAAATGATCCGCGAAGAGCGCGTCACGCAGATTCTGGTGGCGCTGCCCTGGTCGGCTGAAAACCGTCTGGATTACATCATCCGCAACCTGCGCAAGTTCCCGGTGAACGTACTGCTGGTGCCGGACATGATCGCCTTTCGGCATGCCCACAACCGCATCAGCGAAGTGGCCAACCTGCCGATGTTCAACGCCTCCGAAGTGCCCTTGCGCGGTTGGTCGCCAGTGTTCAAGCGCATTGAAGACATGGTGCTGTCGAGCGTCGCACTGATCCTGCTGTCGCCGGTCATGCTGCTGGTGGCGCTGGCGATCAAACTCGATTCTCCGGGCCCGGTGCTGTTCCGGCAAAAGCGTTATGGCTACAACAACCGGTTGATCGAAGTGTTCAAGTTTCGCTCGATGTACCAGAACCAGTCAGACTTCACCGCCGACAAACAAACCACCCGGGGCGACCCGCGCGTGACCCGGGTCGGGCGTTTCATCCGCAAGACCAGCCTTGATGAACTCCCGCAACTGTTCAACGTCTTCGCCGGCAGCATGTCCATGGTGGGTCCGCGCCCGCACGCCACGGCCACCAAGGCCGCCGGCATTTTGTTCGAAGAAGCGGTGCAGGAATACACCGCGCGCCATCGGGTCAAGCCCGGCATCACCGGCTGGGCGCAGATCAACGGGTATCGCGGCGAGACCGACACCCTGGAAAAAATCGAAAAACGTGTCGAGTTCGACCTCGAATACATCGAAAACTGGTCGGTCTGGTTCGACCTGTACATTCTGTTCCGCACGGTTCCGGCGGTCATCCTGACAAAAGAGGCGTTTTGAATGAGCACACTCATTCCGTGCATTATCGCCGGCGGTGCTGGCACACGACTGTGGCCTGTTTCACGGGAGGCCATGCCCAAGCCGTTTATGCGCCTGCCGGACGGTGAAAGCCTGCTGCAAAAGACCTTCCGGCGCGCCACTGGCTTGCGCGATGTGGGCCAACTGCTGACCGTGACCAACCGCGAGGTGTTTTTTCGCACCCTCGACGACTACCGGCAACTGAACAAAGGAGGCGTCGAACTGGACTTCATCCTCGAACCCTTTGGCCGCAACACCGCCCCCGCCATTGCCGCCGCAGCCCTGCACGTGGCGCAGCGCTATGGCGAAGACGCGCAGTTGCTGGTACTGCCTGCCGACCACCTGATTAAAGACATCGAGGCGTTCGCCAAGGCCGTCGACAATGCCCGCCAATTGGCCGATGAAGGCTGGCTGGTAACGTTTGGCATCGTGCCAACCAAGGCAGAAACCGGCTTCGGCTACATCGAAAAAGGCCCTGCGCTGAGCAGCGAAGCCTATGAAGTGGCCCGCTTCGTGGAGAAACCCGATGCCGCCACCGCACAGCAGTATCTGGACGGCGGTTTGCACCTGTGGAATGGCGGCATGTTCTGCATGCGCGTCGACAGTGTGCTGCGCGAGTTCAAAGCCTACGCCCCCGACGTACTGGCGGCGGTCAGCCATTGCCTGGAACACAGCCAGGTGTTTCAGGGCAAACAGGAAATCCACCTCGAACTGGACAGCACCACCTTCGCCCTAGCGCCGGACATTTCCATCGATTACGCGTTGATGGAGCGCTCGAAAAAGGTCGCCGTGGTGCCCTGCAATTTGGGCTGGAGTGACATCGGCTCGTGGGAAGCGGTGCGAGAACTCAGCCCGGCTGACGCCAATGGCAATCAGTGCAACGGCGAAAACGTGCTGCATGACGTACACAACTGCTACATCGATTCGCCCAAGCGTCTGGTGGGCGGGGTCGGGCTCAATGACCTGATCATCATTGACACCCCGGACGCCCTGCTGATCGCTGACGCCAAGCGCAGCCAGGACGTGAAATACATCGCCCAGACCCTCAAGCGCCAAGGCCATGACGCTTATCGCTTGCACCGCACCGTCACCCGGCCGTGGGGCACCTACACCGTGCTCGAAGAAGGCCGCCGCTTCAAAATCAAACGCATCGTGGTCAAGCCGCAGGGCACGTTGTCCCTGCAAATGCACCACCACCGCAGCGAACACTGGATCGTGGTCAGCGGCATGGCCAGGGTCACCAATGGCGACGATGAATTTCTGCTCGACACCAACGAATCCACCTTCATCAAACCCGGCAAGACCCACCGTCTGGTCAACCCCGGGGTGGTTGACCTGGTGATGATCGAAGTGCAGAGCGGCGAATACCTGGGGGAAGACGACATCGTGCGCTTTACTGACATCTACGGACGTGTGCCGGTCGACGCCAGCAAAAACTGACTCAGGTTTTCCATTTGCCCAACACCCGCAAGGGAGCTGTGATCATGCATGCCAGGAAGCGCGAACAATGAAAAAAATCCTGTTGCTGTTGAGTGCCGTGTTGTTGAGTGCGTGCGGCTTGCCGTCCAAAGTGACACTGCCGGACGATGACGTCCTGCGCGAAGGCCACCGCGCCGGGCAAGCCCTGGCCGGAAAACCCCTACCCCTTGAACGCATCCGGGCAGGCGACACCTTGCGCATTGTGCGCAACACCGGTGAAGCGCCGTCGATCTCGGCATTCACCGCCAACTCGATCTACGAACTGACCCTGTTCAACGTGCGCACCGACGGCACGTTTTCTTACCCCTACATCGGCAGCGTCAAGGCAGCGGGCTTGACCCCCGACCAACTGACCGCCGTGCTGGAGAAGAAGCTGACCCACGTCTATCAAGACCCGTCGCTGACCATCAACTTCTCGCAAACCCCGAGCAACACCGTGTACGTGGGCGGCGCGGTGCAAAACCCGGCCACCCTGCAAGTCAACATCGCCACCACCCTGGAACAGGCCATCGTCGGCGCCGGGGGCGTGCTGCCCGTGGGCGACAGCAACAACGTGGCGCTGCTGCGTCAGGAAGACGACGGGCGCTACAACACGTATTTCTTCGATTACAAAAACTCCATCGCGCGGGGCAACAGCATGCAGGCACCGGTTTTGCTGCAGCGCGGCGACGTTGTGTTTGTGCCCAAGTCGTCAGTGGGCAATGGCATCGAGTGGGTCGACCTTTACCTCAACCAATTGATTCCGTTCACCAAGTCAATTGGCATCGGGGCGTCCTACGAACTGCGTAAAAACGACAATAACTAATCGCCAAAGGACTGCAGACATGATCAATATCCGTTCCTTCCGCGATGTGTTGCGCCTGTTCTTCATCTTCAAACGCGAAGTCAAAATCACCGTGCTGGTGACCTTCATCATCATCGTGCTCGGCGCGTTCCTGTTGCCCAACCGCTTTGAGTCCACGGCTTTACTGCTGGTCAAACCCGGCCGCGACACCAGCACCCTGCCGATCGAAATTGCCGACCGCCAGGCGGTGGTCATCCCCAGCGCCATGCGCGACCCGATCATCGACGAAGAACGCATCCTTACCGGCCGCCCGATCGTGCGGATGGTGGCCGAAAAGTACCTCGATGACCTCTCACGGCAGCCACAGCCCACCGGCCCCATGGCGACGATCAAAAACGCCCTGAAAGCCACTGTGCAAGGGCTGGTCGACATCGGTCGCGGTTTTCTGCAAATGCTCGGGCTGGTGGAAAAGCAAACCCCGGTCGAGCGTCTGGCGGACCAGTTGAGCAAAAATTTCAGCGTCACCCACGCCCCCGGCTCGTCGGTCATGGAGGTCAGCTTTACCTGGAATGACCCCAAGGTCGCCCAGCAGGTGGTGAAATCGTGGATCGACCAATACGAGCAGGAACGCACCTCGACCATGGGCCGCAAGAGCCTCTACGGCTTCTATGAAACCGAAGCGGCCGCCACCCAGGCGCGCATTCTCGATTACCAACGCCAGATCGAAAAAATCCTTAACCAACTGGGCGCCGTCAGCATCGATGAACGCCTGAGCGACATCGCCCGCAACCTCAATAACCTCAAGGGCGAACACCTCAACACCACCCGCGCCGTGGCCTCTACCCAAAGCGGCCTGGAGACGATTCAGGCGCAGCTCGACAGCATGAAAAAAGAGATCAGCATCGGCCGGCAAATCAGCATTAACCCGGACCGCCAGGACCTGGCCCAACGCATCAACGCCAAGCTGATCGAACGCCAGGAAATGACCCGCACCTTCAAGGAGACTGCCCCGCCGGTCAAAGCGCTGGACGCGGCCATCGCCAACCTGCAAGCACTGCTCAACAAAGAAAAAGCGGTGGTGCAACGCAGTGAAAACCTCGCTCCCAACCCGGTCTTTACGCGCTTGCAAAACAGCTTCGCCGATCAGCAGGCCAGCCTGAGCCGCCTTAAAACCCAGGCGGCCCAGCAAAAAGTGCAGCTTGAAAAACTGGAACAGGACCGCCGCGAAGCGCTGGCGCTTGAGCCTGAGCTGTCGCGCTTGCAACGCGAGCTGGCCGCCGCCGAAAAAAGTTTCGCGCTCTACAGCGACAGCACTGAAAAAGCACGCATTGACCGTGAACTGGACAAGAGCCGCATCAGCAACATCGCCGTGATCGAACAAGCCACGCTCAACCCCAACCGTGTCTTTCCCAAGAGCCTCTTGATGCTGTTTCTGGCCCTCCCGATCAGCCTCGCGGTCGGCCTGCTGGCGCTGTATTTCTTCTACCTGCTGGATCAACGCATTCACGACGGCGACCACATCGAAGAGCGCTTCGGGGTCAAGGTCTGGACCAGCCTGCAAGACCTCAGCGACAACCAGCCCCAGCGCCGCAGCGCCTTCACCGCCAGCATGTACCGGCTGTATGGCGTGCTGCCGCTGGAGCAAGTGGCCGAGCGCGGGCTCAGCATCGGCCTGACCTCGGCGCGCCGGGGCGAAGGCGTGAGCTTTGTGATTGAGCACCTGCGCCAGTTGCTGCAAGAGCGCGGCCATCAGGTGCGCGTCGAAGGCACCGGCCCTGCGGCGCCGGGGGAAATCCTGCTGCTCAACGCGTCGGGGTTCTTCTCCAATCAGGAAGCCTTCGTGATTCTGCGCCAGGCCGATTTGATTTGCCTGATCGTGGAGGCCGAAAAAACCACCGTGCCGATCCTGCAAACCGCGCTCAACACCTTGAACACCGCGTTCAAGCGCGTGGACGGCATCATCATCAACCGCCGTCGTTTCGACATCCCGGAAAAGGTGTTGAACTTTCTGGCGCGGATACGGGGTAAAGCCTGATGCACATCGCCCTGCTGGCGCCTTTGGCGCCCGAACAAAACGGTATTGCCGACTACGCAGGGCACCTCAAGGCCGCCCTGTTGAGTCAAGGCGTTGAAGTGAGCACGCCGCTGGCCGGGATCGGCAACGACCCCGAACGCGCCCTGCAACGGGTGGCCAGCACTGACTGGCGCGGCATCGATCTGGTACATGCCGAGCTGGGTGGCGGGCGCCTGGCAGAGTTCCACGCCCTGCGTGCCTTGCGCGAACGCTTCCCCAAACTGCCGCTGACGGCCACCGTGCATGACCCGGAGCGTCTGGTCTGGCGTCGCGCCCGGCTGCCATGGCCGTTATCACTGGCCAGCCGCCTGCCGTCACCGCTGCCGCAAATGGCCACCGTACTGGCCGACCCGTTGTGCCTGTATGAAGAACGGCAACTGGCCCGCAGCCTGACGCGCCTGGTCACCCTCACGCAGTCGGGCAGCGACTGCCTGAAACAGCGCATGGGCCTGCGCAACGAGCAAATGGTGGTCATTGCCCATGGCAACTTGCTGATCCCGCCTGCGCCACTGCCTGATCTCAACCCGCTGAAGCTGTTGTATTTCGGCTTTATTTATCGCGGCAAGGGCATTGAGGATTTGCTCGAAGCCCTGGCCATGACCTTCATGCACAAGCCCGAACTCAAGCAACAACTGACCCTGACCCTGGCCGGGGGCAGTGAACCCGAAATGGCCTTCGAGTCGGGCGGCAGTTACCTGCACCTGTTGCGCCAGCGCATCGAGCAATTGGGCCTGGAAAACAGTATCGCCTGGCGCCTCGACCTGCCAGCCAGCGACATTGCGACGGTCATTCAGGAGCATCACGTGATGGTCCTGCCCTACCGCGAGTCAAGCAAGCTCAAGCTGTTGGGCCAATTGCGCGGCACCAGCGGGGCGCTGTCATGGGCCGCGGCCTGCGGGCGCGGGGTGATTACCTCGGACGCCCGTTCATTTGCCGAGGAAGTCGACCACGGCAACGGGGTGATTTACCCCCAAGGCAACGTCGCCGCGCTGGCCGCGGAGCTGGGCCATTTATGTGCCGACCCGATGATGGCGGTGCGCTGGGCCGAGCACGCCCAACAGATTGGCCAAGAACGCGTCTGGAGCGAAACCGCCGAGCGTTTTCACCAGATGTTCAAATCCGCCTGCTGGGGGCGCACCCATGTGGCGTAAACCTGTGTTCTGGCTGCCCGCGCTGCTGATCGCCGTGATCGGGGTCAGCCTGTTGCCATGGAGCCCGCCCGTTGAAGCCCAGGGCACGACCTTGCGCGGGCCACGCCCGGTGGAATGGAAAGACTTTTTGGGGGTCAACGCGCAGTTTCAGTACTTCCCGCAGCCGGTGTATGAAAAGCAGATGCAGCGCCTCGATGAGCTGGGGCTGGACTGGGTGCGCCTGACGATCCACTGGGCGATGATCGAACCCGAAGAAAACCAGCTGCAATTGGCGCCGCTGGATGGCGTGATGCAAGCCATCCGCGCTCACCAGTTCAACACCTTGGCCTACCTGGTCGGCTCAGCGCCGTTCGCCAGCAGCGTACCCCCCGGCGAGCCCACCTCCGACCTCTACCCGCCGAGGGATTTTTCCGTGTTTGCCCGGCGCATGCTGATGCTGGCGCAACGCTACCCGAACGTGAACGTCTGGCAAGTCTGGAACGAGCCCAACATCATGTGGCTGCCCCAGGCTGACCCGGCCGAGTATTACCGCCTGCTGACCACCACCGCCAAGGCGATCCGCGACGTGCGGCCCGAGCAAAAAGTCGCCACCGCCGGGATGGCGTATTACAGCCAGATGCCTAAGCAATCGGGCCTGATGCTGGAAAAAATGCTCGAACAAGGCTTGGCCCAGCAAAACCTGATCACGGCCTACCACCCCTATTCGCAGTACCCGGAGGGCGATACCCCCGCCGACAATGACTTCCTGACCCGCGCCAACTTCCTCAACAGCGCCTTGCACGCTAAAGGCATTGCCCAGGTGTGGGCCACGGAATGGGGCTGGTCGAGCTACAACGGCCCGCAAGAAATGCAACTGCTGATCGGGGTCGATGGCCAGTCCGATTACACCTTGCGGCGGCTGGCGCTGATGAGCGCGATGGATTTTCAGCGCATCTTTTTGTTCAACCTCAGCGACCTCGACAGCCGCGCCAGCCCGCGTGACCAGTACTACGGCTTGCTGGACCTGCAAGGCAATCCCAAGCCCGTGTATGTGGCGTTGCAGAACTTCTTCAAGGTCACCGGCCCGCGTCTGGACCCGGCCGACGCGCCGCAAGTCGAGGGCGCGCCCAACGACCTGTACAGCATTGGCTGGACCCGGGACGACGGCAAACGCCTGTGGATGTTCTGGAGCGCCAGCGGCGATCAGGTGCAGTTGCCGGGCGTGACCCGGGCCACCCTGTACAACCCGCACACGGGCACTGAAACCCCGTTGAGCGACGCGACGGCGATCAGCGTGCCGCTCACATCCAGTTTGCAACTGTTGGTATGGACGCCATGAAAATACTCTGGACCCTGCCCTATCTGCCCTGGCCCACCACCAGTGGCGGCAAGACACGCCAATACCATTTGCTGCGCAGCCTGGCCGCGCGCGGGCACCGAATCACCTTGCTGGTGCAGTCTAAAACCGCCCTCGACGCCGCCACCCGCGCGGCCCTTGAGCCGTTTCTCGAGCGCTTGATCGTGCTCAGGCGTCGACCCTTACGCAGCTTTAAAACCCTGCTGGCCGTGGCCTTGGCGCCCTACCCGATGCTGGCCGGCATCAACGGCGTGACGGCCCCGCTGGAACAGCAAGTCGGGCAACTGTTGCAAGAGCCGTGGGACGTCATCCAGATCGAACACAGCTACAGTTTTCAGCCGTTCGAACGTGCGCTGGCAGCCGCCGGACGCGACTTTATTCTCACCGAGCACAATGTCGAATCCGCTATCGGAGCCGCCAGCTACGACCGTTTGCCGGGCTGGCTCAAGCCGTTTACCTCCTATGACCAGTGGCGCTACCGGCGCTGGGAAAAACGCGTGTTCGGGCTGGCCAAGGAACTGATCGCGGTCACCGAACAGGACGCACAGGTGATGCGCCAACTGACCCGCACGCCGGTGTCGGTGGTGGTCAATGGTGTCGACAGCGGGCATTACGCCCAGGTGCAACCGGACCTGCACAGCCAGCGCCTGCTGTTTGTCGGCAATTACGAATACCACCCCAACGTCGATGCCGTGGAATGGGCGCTGGACAGCATCCTGCCGCAGCTGTGGGCGCTCAACCCGCACGTGCGTTTTGCCGTTTGCGGCTTTGGCCTGCCTGACCGCTGGCGTCAGCGCTGGACCGACCCGCGCATTGAATGGCAAGGCTTTGTCCCGGACTTGCGCGATTTACAGCGGCAGGCCGCCGTCTTTTTTGCCCCGTTACGCCAGGGCGGCGGCTCCAAGCTCAAAGTGCTCGAAGCCATGGCCGCCGGTTTGCCGGTGGTGACCACCGGGCAAGGCAGCTCGGGGTTAAAGGTCATCAACGGCGAGCACTATCTGGGCAGCGAACACCCGCAAGAATTGGCCCAACTGTTGAATACGGCACTGAGCGATCCCGCCCTGCTGCAACGTATTGGCGAGGCCGGACGCGCTTACGTCAGGGCCGAGCATGACTGGGCGGTGGCCGCGGCCCAGCTGGAACAGGTTTACACCCGTCTTCCCTCCTTAAAAGAAGAAGTCAGCGTATGCGCATAGGTCTGGATTACCGCCCCGCCGCGGGCTATGGCAACAGTGGCATTGGTCGTCAGGCGCTGGCGCTGGAAGCGGCGTTGCGCGCACACCCCGAGGTGCAATTGCAGTTGTTCGGCGTCGCCCCCGAAGATCACCCGCTGCGCCGCCGCGTGCATTGCCCGCGCTGGGGGGCGCCGCTGCAAAGCGTGCACCGGCTGCCCGGCCGGTTACGTTTTGAAGGCGGCTTCCTGCCGGGCGCCCTGCGCGAAGCCGGGGTTGAAATTCACATCTGCAACTTCAACATGGGCTTGCCCCTGGGCGCCAAACCCCACGGCATGCGCTATGTGCTGCAACTGCACGATTTGTTCCAGCTGACCCACATCAACCACCACGGCTCTCGTCTCAAAGAGAAGGTGTACCGCACCAGCGACCAACTCTCGATCGGGCATTCGATCAAGATTGCAGACCGCATCTGGACGCCCTCGCAATACACGGCGGATGAAGTGGTCAAGCGCTTCCCCGGCGCCAAAGACAAAGTGCGGGTGCTGCCCAATCTGGTCAGCGGCTTTGTCGGTGAACCGGCCGATATCAGCGAACTCAACCTGCCTGCGCGCTATTGGCTGGCAGTCGGCACCCGCGAGCCGCGCAAGAACATTCCCTGGCTGGTGGGTGCCTGGCAGGCAGCGCGTCAACGCTCGCAACAGGTGCCGGAGCTGGTGCTGGTCGGCACCCGAGAACACCTGCCTGAGCCCTTGCAGTCATTAGCCGGCCTGCATTTTTTAAGCGACCTGACCGACGCCCAACTGCACGCGGTGTACCAACACGCCGAACGCCTGTGGCAGCCCTCTTATGCCGAAGGGTTCGGCCTGCCGGTGATTGAAGCGCTGAGTGTCGGCACCTCGGTGGCCGTGGCCAGCGGCTCGGCACTGGATGAGATCACCCCGGCGCAGAGCCCTCGCTTCTCCCCCACTGACACCCAGGCGCTCACCGGGTTGATGGTAAGCCTGGCCAGTCAGGCCCCGGAAGACCCGCAGCAGATGAAAACCTGGGCCGGCCGTTACGCGGACGAGGCTTACCGCGAGCGTCTTTACGCGCTGCTGGAGGAGCTTCGCTAATGCCTTTGGCGCTTCCGCTGGCGTTGATATTCAGCCTGCTGTTCGGGTTGATGGCCTGGGTGCTGCCGCCGCTCAGCGTGATCGTGTTGATGGTCGGCGTCGCGGGCGTGGTGACGGTGCTGCGCCATCCGCTGTGGGGGCTGCTGCTGTTTGGCGTGCTCGCGACGTTTTTACCCTACACCACGGTCAATATCGGCTTTCGCACCACAGTGTCGGAGCTGCTGATCCTGCTGGTGTGGGGCAGCGTGCTGGTGCAAAAGTTGCTCAATAACCTGCCTCCCGCCCCCACACTGCTGCGCACCGAACGCTGGGTCCTGGCGTTGATGCTGTTCAGTGCCTTGCCGTTTCTGGTCGGCCAGTGGATGGTCAGCGCTGAAGGCAACGGGCCGGTCAATTGGGTGCGCTGGCTGCTGAACCTGTCGGTGCTGTTTTTGGTGCCACGGCTGCTGGATACGCCCAAAGCCCGCGAGCAGATGGTGATCGCATTGCTGCTCGGCACGTTATTGCTGTTGCTGCTGTCGATCCCGGTGTACCTGCGGGACCGTTCTGCCAGCGGCATTACCTCGATCCTCGGCCACTTGGGCTATGGCGGGGTGAGCATGCTCGACGACCGCTTGCAGTCCTTTACCACGCGCATGAGTTCGCCGTGGATGCACCCCAACGTGACGGGCGGCGCCATGGCCTTGTTGGTGCCGTTGGCCCTGTGCTTCGGGTTTACCCGGCGGGGCTGGCTCAGGCTGCTGGGGGTCAGTGTCGGCCTGCTGGGGGTGCTTGCACTGGCCATGACCGGCTCGCGCGGGGCGTTGATCAGCATGATGGTGGTGCTGATCTGGTGCGCCAGCCAACGCGTCCCCTACACCGGGCGCATGCTGCTGGCCGGGGTTGCGGCGGTGGTGGTGCTGTTGCTGGTGTACCCGCCGTTGCAAGAACGCCTGGCCGCCATTTTCTCCACGGCCGACACCGGCAGTACCAGTGTGCGCCTGGATGAATACCGGGCTTTTCCCAACGCCATCGCCGCCTTTCCGCTGGGCATCGGCTTCAAGGTGGAGGCCGGGCTGGCAGGCACGGGTTTGCTGGGTATTTCCAACCTGTTCCTGAACTTTATGTACAAGCTCGGCCTGCCCGGTATGTTGCTGTTCATCGCCGTGATCGCCAGTTGGTGGCGCAGCGTGCGTCCGCGGCACACGCCCATCGTCCTGACGGCCGACAATTCAATCTGGTTCGGCACCACCGTCGGCCTGCTGGCTGCGCTGGTCAGCGGCCTGTTCGATCACTATTTCAGCTTCACTCAGGTGTTGATCGCCTTGTTCTGGCTGATGCTCGGCTTGAGCCTGCATGAAGCCCGGCGCCTCACACACAATGCCCCGGCGCCTTTTTCAGGAGTTCGCCCATGAAGCACCGTCTTTTTCACTCGCGCAACCTGCGTCAGGCCTTGCCCGAGTACGCCGAGAAAATGGGGGTCAGCCTTGAAGATCTGACCAACGCCTACGACTGGATGCTGGCCAATGACGTGTGCTTCGAACAGCCGCTCAAAGGCGACACGTTGTGCTTCATCAGCTACCTGAACATCGAGCCACGCATCGAACCGCCGCTGGCCCGACGGTTTTATGCGTTGCTGGGCCGCGAACTCAAAGGCGCGCTGATCCCGCTGTACGGCAAAAACTGGCCGACCTTGCGCGACCGCCTGCTGCGCTGGTGGGAGCTGGCCTACAACATTCTGATTTGCAAGATCCCCAGCCATACCGTGCGCCTGCTGTGGCTACGCGCGGGCGGGGCGAAAATCGGCAAGGGTTCGACGGTCTGGCGCGACACGGAAATCCTCGGCGTGGACAGCTTGCGCATCGGCGACGACAGCACCGTGGGCTGGCATTGCCAACTGGACGCACGGGGCGGACTGATTATTGGCAACCATGTGACCATCGCCTCGCACGTGCTGATTATTGCGGGCGGGCATGACGTACAAGCGCCCGAGTTCTGGGCCATTGGCGGCCCGGTCTACATTCGCGACTACGCCTGGATTGCCAGCCGCGCCCTGCTCTCCTTCGGTGCCGACATCGGAGAAGGCGCCGTGGTGGGTGGCAATTGCGTGGTGTCCAAACCGGTGCCGCCCTACGCCATCGTCGGCGGTCCCGATGCCACCATCAAAGGCGAACGCTGCCGCAACCTGAACTACAAAGTGGGCGGCAAAGGCCTGTTCACGTTGTTTCACTAGGGCCGGGCCATGTTCGGATCAACCCTGTGGCTGACCCTGGCAACCCTCACCGGACTCGCGGCGGGGTTCGCCCGCGAGTGGTTGTTGGTGGCCGCATGGGGCGCGGGCGGGCGCAGTGACGGTTTTCTGGTGGCCCTGTTTCTGCCCGAAGCATTGCGCATGGCGCTGGCCGCCGGCTTGTTGAGTGCAGCCGCCTTGCCGCTGTACCAACAACGCACGGCGCTGGAGCAACGTGCCTGGCTCGGCGCGTTGGCCCCGCGTTTGTTGCTGTGCGGCCTGCTGCTGAGCGGGATTCTGGGGGTGGGTTCGCTGCTGTGGGTGCGCTTGATCGGCCCAGGCCTCGACAATCAGGGCTATGAACTGGCCAGCCACAGTTTGCGCATTTTGGCGTGGTGCGCACCGGGCTTTGTGCTGCACGGCTTGTTTTGCGTGCCCTTGCAAGCCCGTTCGCGGTTCGTGCTGGCCGGGCTCGGATCGCTGCTGTTCAACCTGCCGCCGGTTATCTACCTGGCCTTCTTCAAGCACCAGTCCACCGCCGAGGGGCTGGCCAGTGCCTGCGTACTGGGCAGTGTGCTGATGCCGTCGGTGATGCTCCTGCCGCTGTACCGCGACGGCTGGAAACCCTGGCAAATGCAGGCCGCGCCCGGTGCCGGTCGTGAACTGCTGCAACGCATCGGCCCGTTGTTGAGCAGTAATCTGGCCAGTCAGGGGCTGGCCTTGCTGGAGCGGATGGTCGCATCGCTACTGGGCGAAGGCTCGGTCACGTGGATCAACCTGGCGCGCAAGCTGATTAACCTGCCGCTGATTGCACTCATGAGTCTCAATCAGGTGTTACTGGGCCTGATGAGCGGCAGTTCCGGCGAGCAACGCCTGGGCCTGCTGCGCAAGGGGCTGGCCAGCGCCACCTTGCTGACCGTGCCCGCCGTGGCCGGACTGATTGGCGCTGCCGGCGCGCTGGTGCACCTGCTGCTGCCCAATCAGGCCGCCGACAGCCCCTTGCCCCACTTGCTGGCGTGGTTTTCGGTGCCCTTGATGTTCGGCGCATGGAACGCCCTGCTCGCCCGTTATGCCTACGCGGCCGGTGATACGCGCCTGCCGCTGACCTGCGAATTGATCGGCAGCCTCTTCAACGCGATCCTGCTGGCCGTGTTGCCCTGGTTTTTCGGCCTCATCGGGATCGCACTGGCGGCGGTGGGGGGCGTGGTGCTCACCGGCCTGCTGCTGATGCGCCGTCAACACCTGCTGGCTGACGTGCCATGGCGCAGCCATTGGTTGCTCGGGCTGGGCATGATGCTGCTGTCGGCCGGGCTGTTGCACCCGTTGCAGTCCATCTGGCTGCAATTGGGCCTGAGCACGGCGTTCGGCGCGTTACTGATGCTGGCGCTGGCGCTGTGGTTACGCCCGTGGCGCACTGACAACCCGGAGGCCCCATGACTGAGCCGCTCACCATTGCCTGCATCATCCCGACTTACAACGGTCGTCAGGAGCTGGAGCGCCTGCTCGACTCGCTGGCGCGCCAGCGTATCGAGTTCGACACTTTCATCGTCGACTCCAGCTCCCGCGACGGCACCTTCGAACGGGCGCAGGCGCGCTGCCCGAACGTGCTACGCATCGACAGCAAGGATTTCAACCACGGTGGCACGCGGCAGATGATGGTCGAGCGCCACCCGGATTACGCAGTGTGCGTGTTCCTGACCCAGGATGCCTATCTGGAGGACCCCGACGCGCTGGCCGCCATCGTTCGCCCGTTCAGCGACCCGACAGTGGGCGCAGTGTGCGGGCGACAGTTACCCCATCTGGACGCCGTGCCACTGGCGCAACACGCGCGGCAGTTCAACTACCCGCCCCACTCGCAGCTCAAAAGCCTTGCCGATGCGCCGCAGCTGGGGATCAAGACCGCGTTCATGTCCAACTCGTTTTCCGCCTACCGGCGTGAAGCCTTGCTCGCAGTGGGTGGGTTTCCCAACCACGTGATCCTCTCGGAAGACATGTACGTCGCCGCCAAAATGCTGCTGGCGGGCTGGAAAGTCGCGTACGAGGGCCAGGCGTGCTGTCGGCACTCCCACAATTACTCGCTCAAGGAGGAATTTCGCCGCTACTTCGACATCGGGGTTTTTCAGGCGCGTGAGCCCTGGATCAGGCAGGCGTTTGGCGGAGCCGGGGGTGAAGGGCTGCGCTACGTGAAATCCGAACTGCGGTTTTTAGGGCCGCGACGCGTGTTCAGTTGGCCGGGTTCGCTGCTGCGCAATGCCGTCAAACTGGGGGCCTACAAGCTCGGTCAGCAGGAGCGGCATTTACCCCCTGGCTGGAAGAAAAGACTCGGCATGTACCAGCGCTATTGGGACGGGCCGTTTGCCTGAATCGCGCGATGGCTGCGTCACTGGCAGCCATCGCGTGGTGCGTCAGCAGCTGCGCGGCGTTAGCCCAGCACTTCGCTCAACGGGATGAAACCCACTTCATCGCCCTGCGCCAGCGTACTGCCCTCGCGCACCTCCACCAGCCCTTCGGCCCACGCCGCGCTGCGCAGCACGCCCGAGCTTTGGTTCTTGTAGATAACCGCACGGCCCTGTTCCAGTCGCCCGCGCAAGTACTCGCGACGATTGCCCGGCTTGGCCCAGACGAACCCGGCCGGCACCTGAAAGGTCAGCGGCTCGACCGCCTGCACACCTTGACGGCGCAGCAGGTACGGCCGCGCCAGCAACGCAAAGGTCACCAGCGTCGAGGCCGGGTTACCCGGCAGGCCGATGACCGGCACGCCACGGTAATGCCCGCACGTCAGCGGTTTACCGGGTTTGATCGCCAGCTTCCACAGCGCCAGCTCACCTTCTTCACGCAGGGCAATCCCCAGGAAGTCAGCTTCACCGACGGACACCCCGCCCGTGGACAGAATCAAATCCACATCGCCCAATTCAACCAGGCGTTGGCGGGTGGCCGGCAAATCATCCGGCAAGATGCCCGCATCCAGCACCTCACACCCCAGACGGGTCAGCCAACTGCACAGCAACACGCGGTTGCTGTTGTAGATCTGGCCCGGCCCCAAGGGCTGTCCCGGCTCAATCAGTTCATCCCCGGTGGACAACACGGCCACGTGGACCCGCCGAATCACTTCAAGCGTGGCGCAGCCCAGCGACGCGGCCAGCCCTTGCTCAATCGGCCCCAGGCGCGTACCTGCGGCCAATACCACCTCACCGACCGTGGTTTCCTGCCCTTGTGGACGAATGTTCTGCTGGACGCGCAGCGACTGAGTGAACACCACCCGCCCATCGGCCTGCACCTGCGCGTTTTCCTGCATTTCGACGCAATCCGCCCCGGCAGGCACCGGGGCCCCGGTGAAGATCCGCGCACAGGTGCCGCGCGCCAGCGCCTCGGGCGCCTGCCCGGCAAAAATGCGCTGGCTGACGGGCAACGGCTCACCCGTCCAGTCAGCAAGGTGCAGTGCGTAACCGTCCATGGCGCTGTTCGGCCAGGGCGGCAGGTCCAGGGTGGAGACCAGATCCTGCGCCAAGACCCGCCCCTCGCAAGCGGCCAGTGGCAAGGTCTCGGTGTCGCGGATCGGCGCGGCTGCGGCCAGCGCCAGCAGGCGCGCAAGGGCCACTTCAACCGGCATCAACTCGCCGGTACGGCCCGGCTTACCCACGGGTTTCACAGGCCGCTGCCTGCTTCAGGTGCGCCACGAAATTGCAGGGGCGATGCCGGGCGTCCAGTTGCTCGGCCAGAATCCCGTCCCAGCCCGTGCGCACGGCATTGGTCGAACCCGGCAGGCAGCACACCAGCGTGCCGTTGGCCAGACCGGCCAGGGCGCGCGATTGCACGGTCGAAGTGCCGATGTCGGCCACGGAAATCTGCCGGAACAACTCACCAAAACCGTCCACCTGTTTGTCCAGCAGGCAGCTCACGGCCTCGGGCGTGCTGTCGCGGGCCGTGAAACCGGTGCCGCCGGTCATCAGCACCACCTGCACGTCATCCTCGGCAATCCACTGCGCAACCTGAGCGCGGATTTTGTACAGGTCATCCTTGAGTAACACCCGCGCCGCCAATCGATGGCCCGCGTCAGTCAGGCGGTCGACAAACACTTGACCCGAGGTGTCGGTGTCGAGGGTGCGGGTATCGCTGACGGTCAGAACAGCGATGTTCAAAGGTACGAAAGGCGCATCAACCTTGGCTTTCATAGACGAGGTCCAGTTGTAGGAAGAACAGCCCGGTGTTATATCACAGCCCTTCTTTTGCCTGACTGCGCGGAGTCAATTCATGAACCGGTTCCCCTGCTCCATCCTGTTACTGGCGGGCGGACGCGGCCAGCGCATGGGCGGGCACGATAAAGGGCTGGTGCAGTGGCAGGGTCAGCCGCTGATTACCCATGCCGTGCAGGTGGTACGGCCTTTCACCGATGACCTGATTATTTCCTGTAACCGTAACCGCGAGCGTTACGCGGCCTTGGCCGATCAATGGGTCAGCGATGGCAACGACGACTTCGAGGGGCCATTGGCCGGTATCCGCGCCGGGCTGGCGGCCGCACGGCATGCCCATTTGCTGGTGCTGCCTTGTGACGTACCGCAGATCGACGCCGCACTGATCGCCCGGTTGCTCGACACCGCCGCTCAGCACCCTGCCCGACCGGTCATGGTGCGCCAAGGCGAACACTGGGAGCCGTTGCTCTGCGTGATCCCCGTGCAACACCGCGGCGTGTTTGATACGGCTTGGGAAAACGGCGAGCGCAGCCCGCGCAAAGTCATGCTTGAGCTCAATGCACAGGCCTGCGAGTGCGCCGAGAATGATCCGCGGCTGCTCAACGTTAATACCCCGGATTTACTCAAATAAACGCAATAGCTATCCTTGCGCCACTAGTCAGGGAACTTGCAGACGATGTATACGTCTCAGGGTCAGTTACCTATAAAGCACATTCATTTGTTGGAGAAACACCATGACTCATCGGACTCTCGCCGCTCTCATGCTCACTGCTGGCCTGGCCGCCCTTGCTGGCTGTGCTTCGCCAACCGTGATCACGCTCAACGACGGTCGTGAAATCCAGGCAACCGACACGCCTAAGTACGATGAAGATTCGGGCTTCTACCAGTTCAAACAATTGGACGGTAAAGAAACTCGCATCAACAAAGATCAGGTTCGTACCGTTAAAGAGCTGTAAGTTTCATGCGTTAAAACAAAACCCGCCTGGTGCGGGTTTTGTTGTTTCTGGCTCGCCGTCGGTTGTGTGTTGCCTACCAGTCCAGCTCGATCCGGCTCTCGAAATAACGCGCCTGGCCTGTCACCGGGTCGATAAAACGCAACGTTTTGGCCAGCAGTTTCAACGGATTGGCGTAGTCATCCACCGCATCCTTGATCACCTGCGGGTAAAACGGGTCGTTGCAAATCCCGGCCCCCAGCGCCGCCATGTGCACGCGCAATTGATGCTTCTTGCCGGTCACCGGCGATAACCCGTAACGCCACAGGTCGCCATTTTTCTCGATCACACTGACGTGGGTCTCGGTGTTGATGGCACCCGGCCCTTCCTGCATACGGAAGAACGGTTCGCCATCGATCAAACGACTTTTATGAACGCGGGGGAGCGGCAGATCCGGCAACGCCGGGGCAATGGCTTCGTAGTGTTTGTCGATTTGGCGAGTGGGGAACAGCGACTGATACGCCGAGCGACTCGCCGGGTTGGCCGAGAACAGCACCAGCCCGGCGGTGTGCCGATCAATGCGGTGCAAGGGCACCAGATTCGGATTGCCCAAGGTGCGAATCAGCCGCCGCAGCAACGTGTGCTCGACGTATTCACCTGCCGGGGTGACGGGCAAAAAGTGCGGTTTATCGGCCACGACCAAATGCTCATCGGCATAAAGGATGGTCTCTTGCACGGGGATCGGCGTTTCGTTGGGCACTTCACGAAAATAGTGAATGCGCAGGCCTTCCTTGTACGCCAGTTGCGGGCCCACTGGCCGACCGTCGGCATCCAGCACCCGCCCACGGGCCATGCGGTCCAGCCACTGCTCACGGCTGATCGCACGAAAGTGATCGCACAAACAGTCCAACACGGTCGACCACTGGCCCGGCGGCAGGTACAGGGTGCTGGCTTGGTGCTCGGCGGCGTTGAAAGCAGGGGTCGACATAGTGAACTCGGCAGTGAAAAAGCAGCCCGGGATTATCCCCCACAGCGCCCTGCCAAGAAACCATCAATCATGCCGCGCCCTATATATGTAGCCATTTCATGCACGCGCACCGGTACACACTGCTCACGTCCTTCTCCCCACCCGGCGGTTGGCTGGATGACACCAGGGCCGCGGGTTACTTGAACATGCGTGAGTGATGTCTATGAGTGATGTGTTTCATCTATCGGATGCCTTGAGCACCGAACTGGTCATGGCAAGCCCGGATGCCGAAAAGCAGCGCATCCAGACGTGGACCGCGCTTGATACGGCGATTCAAACCTTATTGGCGGACCAGCCCACCCTTGAGTCGGTGCTGCACGACGAGCTGAAAACCCGGTTTCCCGAGGCCACAGGTTCACTCGATCCCGAGCGTCTGCTGGTGGTGGTCACGCCGACCAGCCCGCCCTTGTCAACGCTGAGTCCGCAGCCATTAAGCGTGATCGATACAGTACTGGAGACCTTCCGTACCGGGGTCTACCCGCGCTACCCCAAAGAGCGCACCACGGTTGCCCGGGACGACGAAGCCGCAGCCGGCAGCCTGGATATTGCACGTTTTGAAACGTTCGCCGCAGACGTGCGCCAACACCTGCGAACCTACGTAAAGCAACAGACCACTGAATTTTGGAGCGCCCAGACCTCGGTCACCGGAACGCTGTCGCGCAAAGCGTGGCTGCTGGGAAAACTCAGCGAGCTGGTGGTGGCCGAGTCCCACTTGTTGTCCTACGACAGCACCCTGACGCCCGAGCACCGGGTGATGATCGATCAGGTGGTGCGCTACCCGACGCTCACGGCACGGGGCGCGCTGCCTGCTTATTCACGCCCGGCCGTCTACGCCCTGTCGATCAAGACCCTGGAGGACCCGGCACTGGCAGACCTGACGGGCGCATTTGTCATTACCGAGCGTGATGGCACTGGCGCCAATGATGAAGCGGGCGCGTTTTCGATCCCGGCCAAAACCGCCACCGTGCAAATAGGCTCCAGCACCGACGCCGCCAGGGTAGTGCTGTACACGCCGTCTGGGGGCCTGCTGGGCTTCGAATCGTTACAGGCGTTACACACGGAGATCGAACGTCGCTGGCGCAGCGTCTCGGAATTCGAGTCGATGCTGGAGCTGCTTTCAACCCAGGACCTCAAGCGTGTCGTGACGTGGGACAACAGCCCGCAAGCAGCGCTGGATATGGTGTTCACGGAAATTCAGGGTTCAGTGTTTGAGCATGTGTTTAACGCACATGACACTCAGCGCGAACAGAATCTGTTTCATGCCCTGCTCAATGCCGCGCAGCGCTCGCCAACAGACATCAGGGAAGCGGTCGCGCACGTACTCGATTACACACACCGCTTCAAACAGGCCAAAGCGCTGAATGCGCGATCGGTTAAACGGCTTGCCAAGAAAGCCCGCGACTGGTTACTCAAAGCCAGCAGCACCGACCGCCAAACCTGGCTGCAGGTGTCCGAGCAGTACCGACTGCTGAGCCTGATCGCCCATGAAAATGGCGAGCCGTCTCCCGACCAGTTTGGCGACCGGCCCTTCTTGTTGCGCTACGCGCGGGAGCAGTTGCAACAGCATATTTTCGCGGAGTATGGGCTGGAGGTTGATCCGGACACGGTGCTGATTACGGTGACGTCTGCCGAACGAGGATCAGGCCCCGTGATTCCGCTGACAGGCTGGGCGCCTTCGTCGTACACGGCGGCCAACAGCCTTTCACGTACCGGGCCCACGATAAAACTGAGCAGCACCACCCGCACCATGACCGAGCTGGCGCTGGAGAATGTCAGTAAATTCGATATCGACTACGCGCTGACGGCCCGTGTGACCACGCTCAATAACGATGACCCTGCTGCGGCACCGCTGGATGCCGGGCAAGTCAAAACCATCATTCGCGCCGTCAACATTGGCGACAGCTACGCGGCGTTTCTTCAAGACGCCCTGATCGACTCCCCCAAAGCCCAGGCGCGACGCGAAACCGCCATGCGCGTGATGAGTGCGCGCATGCTGGCGGATGCACTGGAAGCCAAGATTTCCGGGGATTTTTCCCCTGATCGCGTGGATCGCGGGTATCGATGGGTGGAAACCGCCGTGAATGCCGCGCAAGACCCGACCCACGCGGGCACCTTTGAAGGCCACCTGATCCAGACCTACCAACTGCTGATCAGCGGGGCGACCGTCAGGGGCGTGTTGATCTTTGGCACACCCGCCGATCAGCAACGCGCGAATTCGCAAATGGAGCTGGACATCAACGCCCCGCAACCTCAATTCGCGGTGCGCTCACTGGTGGTCTACACCCCTGAAGCCCCTGACGGAAAACGCTTTCGCGAATTTGAAAACCGCCAGCATTTTGCCAAGCACTTTTTGGGCAATCCTCAGTTGCTGGACTACTTCGTGGGCCGCGTCAGCCAGGGCAATCAGGAGCGGATTCGCCCGTTACTCGCCCGAGGGCTCAGGGCGCCCGAGGTCAACATACTGCCCGTCGCCGGTAACTTTATCGAACAGGCCTGCCTGGCCGACGCACGGCATGCCCTGGCCAATGCCGACGCCTTGAGTACCTCAACCTCGGAGATCAATCAGCTGACGGTGTGGAACAGCATTGAAACTGCCGTCGACGTGGTGACCATGCTGCTGCCTCTGAAAGTGACGGCACCGATTGCCTTGGGCCGCAGCTTGATGTCGCTGTGGAACTTCATCGACGCGCTCAAACGCGACAGCCAGCGCGAGGCGATCGGGCACTGGGTGAGCATGATTGCGCACTGGGTAGACGCGGGCATCGATGTCGGGGTCGGGATTGTGAGAGGCGTAAAAAAACCTGCCACGCCTGCGCCGGGCCTTGATCCGAAACTGAGCTACAACCAGAGCCTTTCCGACCTGACTTTACGTTCCGACGGTATCTACGAGGGCGTCTATGAAAAAGCGGCCGCACCACGAGGTACGCCGCAACACTTCATCAAGCAGGACGAGCATTGGTTTCAGGTCAAATACGACGCCCACTTGCGCACATGGCGCGTGATGGACATGCGTCACCCGCAAGCCTGGTACCGCTCGCCCGTCGAGCGCGACAGTGCCGGGGTGTGGCGCGTGGGCAGCCCGCAAGGAGGGCTGCGCGGCGGTGTGAGATCGACACTCGCCCCGCTTCGCGTACGCGTGGCATTTCCCAATTTCAGTTACCGCGAAGCGCGAAGGCTGCTGGATCAGTTTGAGTTCCCGGCCGCCAGTCAACAGCGCCTGGAACTGGATCTGGCCGAGTACCTGGTCAAGCATCAGGAGTTTCCGGTCTGGTCCCGGCAATACCACAAGCCTGGCCTGGGTGAAGCCGCGCCACGCGCCGGCACAAGCACTGGCACGGCAGGAAGCCGCGTGGGCCTGAGCAACAAACGCAAGGCGCCTGCGGTCCCCGAAGAACAGCCGGTCAGCCCCGCGAAACAACCCGTGTTTTCAACCACCACGGCCAGCGTTGAACCGTTGAATAACACCAGCTGGAGAAGGTGGGGCGAGACATTTGAAGACGCTCAACTCAAACCTCAAAGCATCAACCCGCCCATCTCAACAGTCACTGACGCACGGGGCACTCACCGGGTTATAAAAATCGACGATCTGTATTATCAGATATTGCCCCAGGGCAACCTTGCCCAAGGCAAACGGGTGTTTATCAAATACCCGGACAAACCCTGCAATACCTATGAGCAACTGGGCTTGCGCATCCATGAAAGCCCTTTTTTACAGCCGAGGCTGGCCGAGTACATCAGCGGTTCCTGGATCGTTTTCCCACCCTTTTTCCAGAAAACCCTGGCCCAATTCATCGGCTCACTCTTGCCCGCCCTGACACCGGTTTCGAGGAGTGCACTGGCCAAACGACTCTACGTAACCGCCGACGCTTCCAGCCCTGACCTGACCCCCACGCGCATGAGCAATATCAACAACACCTTGCACGGCTGGCGCAGCGGCAATGCAGTCCCCGACAACATTCACCTGGGCGACCCGCTGGCCCTGCTGGCGCAAGGGACAGGGATCGGCAACAAAACGTTCACCATGGGGCAACTGGCCCGCCGGGCATTTTTCAACCAGCTCGATCTGGTCTTGCTGGCCAGCGAACGGCTGCTGCTCACGGAGCCCCTAGGGTTGAACAAAATGATGAGGGGCCTGCTGGAACGCTTGGGGTTCGAGATCTATCCCGACGTCACCAGTGCGACTGAGCTGGTGTTCCGCCGCAAGGGCGCCAGCACCCTTAACTACCTGCAACTGCACCGTGTTGACACGCCACAGATTTCATTGGCCAAACCACTGACGGAATCGGTCGACGACTTTATCCGGCGCAATCCTCTGTCGCCGCTTTCCATGGCGCTGAAGACGGCCAAACAGGAAGGCAAGTTGTTGACGTTCTTGGGCGGGGTTCTAGTTGCCCCGCTCAGCGACGTGCCGACCGGGTTCATCTACAGGGCCTGACACAGCGGCGTGAACCCCTGCTGCGCTGCGCCATGCCGAGCCATTCGCTCAGCATGGGCGGTGCATCAGCGGTTGGACGTCGACCTACCGCAGAAACGCCACAATCTGTTCGGTATCGAATGGCCAATCCAACTCGGCGCCCGTGTCCACGCGACGCAGGACAGGAATGCGCAACCCGTAGGCTTCAACCAGTGCCTCGCTGTCGACAATATCGATCAGTTCGACCAGTAAACCGTGTTGGACCAGCGGCATGACTTCTGCTTCAGCGAGTTCACACAGATGACAACCCAGCGTGCCGAACAGTTGACATTCGGAAGGCATAATTCACGACCTGAGAAAAATAGGCGTTCATTCTAGGAGCCTCACCCTGTGTCGTCGACCCGAATCCGGCGCCGCCAGTCACTTGGCCGAATCGGTCTGCGGGCGCCGGGGGCTGACGGCGAAGGTGCGGGCGCAATAGGCCGTGGCCCAGTCCAGTACCGGCTTTTCGAAGAAACGATAGGCCAGCGCCCCGTAACACAGCACGGCGGCCATCATGAGCAGCAGAAACAGCGCGTTGTCCCACGGACTGTCAGGCCACGCCCCGACCCGTTGCCAGAGATGACCGATCACCCCCAACACCAACAAATGCGACAGGTAAATGGTGTAGGACATATCGCCGGTAAAGACCAGAAACGTGGGCACGCGAATCAACTTGCGGCGTTCCAGCAGCGCCAGCGAGCCCACGACGGCGCCGAACACCAGCCCTACTGACAGCATGCGCACCAGCCCTTCGGCAAAGAACAGCTTGTACCCGTAAATCAGCGGGAAACCCGCCAGCAGTGCGATCAGCAACGTCGTCCACACCCAAGCGGTCGGGACCTTGGCGCTGTGCCTGCTGTAAAAAAACAACGCCAGTGCGCTGCCCGCAATGAACTCCAGCGCATAGGGGTGAAGCATGATTTTCAATGCCGGATTGAAGTCTTGCCAATTGGCCAGCCCGTTGAAGGCAACCAGCCCGATCGCCCACAGTGCGAGCAACACCGGCAGGTGTTTCTCCCTGAAAAACAACAGCCCGGTGAAGACCAGGTAAAACCACAGCTCAAACACCAGCGACCAGGCCACCATAACTAGCAACACGCGGTCATTGGGCAATAGCAAAAACGACATCAGCAGGTTCGAACTGCCGTGTGAGGTGTTCACCACCCCCGGCATCGCCAGGGTCACGCCGAGCGTAATGAAGAAGTACAACCAGTAGTTGGGGTAGATACGCGACAGTCGATTGAACACAAAACGCCAGGTTTGCACGGCGTTTTGAAAGCGCCCACGGGTCACGATGACCATGACAAAGCCGCTGATGACGAAAAAAAGGTCGACCCCCAGCTGAAAAAAATTCACCAGCGCTGGCAATAACAGATCGCCACCGGAATACTTCGCCTCCACCGACGCCATGTGAAATAACACCACCCCCAGAACGGCAGCGCCTCTCAAGCCTTGCAGGGAATACAGACGTTCCATAACGCTCCTGACGACTACGCTTGTCTTGCATCCAATTAAGCAGCTGGTTCTGAGCATAGCGAAGGACCGTCATTTTGGAATTTTGCCGTCAAACAATGATGCACATCAGCGCCGGCCCCTTCTGTTTGCCGGATGCTCGCGACTTTTTTTATTTGAACTGACAGGGAAGACTTTTGTGTTTGCCAATTTACTGATCATCCTCGCCTCTTCGCTGGTGGTGATCGCCTTTTTCAGGCGATTGAAACTGCCGCCGGTACTGGGCTATTTGTGCGTAGGCCTGTTTGTCGGGCCTACCGCGCTGGACTGGATCAACGACAGCCCGAACCTGCCCGACCTGGCCGAGCTGGGGGTGGTGTTCCTGCTGTTTTCCCTGGGGCTGGAGTTTTCGTTGCCCAAGATGCTGGCGCTGCGCAAGGTGGTGTTCGGGTTGGGCAGCTTGCAGGTGCTGTGCACCTCGCTGGTGTTGGGGCCACTGTTATATGCATTTGGCATGAGCCTGAACGCCGCGTTCTTGCTGGGGGCCGGGCTCGCCCTGTCGTCCACGGCCATTGTCAGCAAGGAGCTCACCAGCCTGGGTGAAATCTTCAGCCGCCATGGGCAGAACGCCATTGGCGTCTTGTTGTTTCAAGACGTGGTCGCGGTGCTGTTGCTGACGCTGGTGCCGGTATTTGCCGGGAGCAGCGATCAGGCCTGGTACTGGGCACTGCCAATCACGCTGGGCAAAACCGTGATTCTGTTCGTGGGCCTGTTACTGGCCAGCCGTTTTCTGCTGCCGCGCCTGTTCCATGAGGTGGCGGCCTCGCGCTCGGCGGAGCTGTTTGTGCTGCTGGCGCTGGTCATTGTGCTGCTGACCGCTTGGCTCACGCACTTGTTGGGCCTGTCGCCTGCCCTCGGGGCATTCCTGGCCGGGATGCTGTTGGGGGAAAGCCATTACCGCCATCAGATCGAAGCCGACATCCGCCCGTTTCGCGACATCTTGCTGGGGCTGTTCTTCGTCAGCATCGGCATGCTCATCGACCTGCAACTGTTCGTGCACGACGGTTTTCTGATCCTGGGCCTGACCCTGGCCTTGCTGTTAATCAAGGGCGGCGTTGTGGCGCTGTTGGTCAAGCTGCGCGACAGCGATGGCGAGACCGCGTGGCGCAGCGGCCTGGCGCTGGCACAAGGCGGCGAATTTTGTTTCGCGCTGATGGCGCAAATGCAAAGCAATGCCTTGATCCCGCCCGAAATGGCCAGTTACCTGCTGGCCGCCACGTTCTGCTCCATGCTGCTGACGCCTTTGCTGCTGCGCGCGGCGCCACAAATTGCTGCACGCTTGCATCGCAAGTCGTACGAAGAAGCCGAGCTGGAAGAGATCGCGGCGCAGAACGCCGAATTGCACGGGCATGTGGTGATGTGCGGCTATGGTCGCGTCGGTCAGTCCATCGGGCGGTTCTTGCGCAGTGAGCACCACGATTTCGTGGCGCTGGACTATGATCCTGAACGCATTCAGGAGGCCGCCAAGGTCGAGAGTTGCGTGCATTACGGCGACGCCCGGCGCGGCGACCTGTTACGCGCCGTGGGCCTGGACCGCGCGCGCCTGCTGGTGATTGCGGTCGACGACACGGACGTGGCCATGTGCGTGCTCAAAGAGGCGCGCCTGATCACGATTGATGTGCCGATACTGGTGCGCACCCGCGACGATAGCCTGTTGGTCGAGCTCAAGGCTGCCGGGGCAACCGAAGTGGTGCCCGAATTGCTGGAGTCGAGCCTGATGCTGGCCTCCCATGCGCTGATTCTGCTGGGCATCCCGGAACGCGCCGTTCGACACCGCGTGGACGAAGTCCGGCACAACCGTTACCACTTGCTGGACGGGTGCCTGGAAAACGCCGATGCGCGCGAAACGCCAGGCTTCAACCGCGAAGGCGAGTAATTTAAGGTAAGGTTTTGTCACAACGCACGGGTAACGGCTCCAGGGCCTGCCCGACACGAGAATTTCAGTGAACCTTCATTCACTGCCTACACTCTGAACCATCAAGAAGCCACTCACGGAGATCATCATGGCCCGCACTACAGCAAAAAATGCTCAAGAGATTTTGATGGCTGACTTCCAGACACTGGTTGCCGACACCGAACGCCTGCTGGAACACACCGCCTCGCTGGCGGGGGATCAGGCAGACGAACTGCGTGCACAGATCAAGGACAGCTTGCTCAAAGCCCGTGAATCCCTTGAAGAAACCAAAGAGTCACTGCAAGAACGTGGTCAGGCTGCGGTGGTGGCCACTGAAGATTACGTGCAGGCCAACCCTTGGCAATCGGTCGGCATCGCGGCGGGCGTTGGCTTTCTGATTGGTCTGCTGGCTACGCGGCGCTGAATATGACTGACGAATCCGGCTCCCCTCGTTCCTCACCGCGGCGCCTGGGTGCCGCCTTTCTCGGCCTGTTGCACAGCCATGTCGAGTTGCTGGGCATTGAGCTGCAAGAACAGAAAGCCCGCACGGTCAGCCTGTTGCTGTTTGCCGGGCTGGCCTTGGTATTCGGGTTGTTACTGCTGATCGGGTTGTCGGCACTGGTGCTGATTCTGGTCTGGGACAGCTATCGTCTGGCCGGCATCATCGGGCTGTGCGTGTTCTACACCCTGGCCGCCATCTACTGTGGCCTGCGGCTCAAAGCGGCCGTGTTCGATGAGTCCTCTCCTTTCAACGCCACGCTTGAAGAGCTGGCCAAAGACCGCGAGCGTTTGTTGCCATGAACCTGCCTGAAATGCCGCCCAAAGCGTCGCGTCGCGAGATGCGCAAGGTGTTGATCCGCTTGCGGATGGAAATGCACCGCCAGGAGATCCGCCACGAAACGCAGCAGTTGCTACAGCCCTTGCAGAAAATGCGCGGGATGACGAGCAACTGGCAAGAAAGCCTGGGCATCAAGCACGCTCCGCTTTGGGGTGTCGGGGCGGTCACGCTGCTCGGGTTTCTGACGGGCAAAGGTGCCCGCTCCAAGGGCACCGGCCGCATGTCTCGCCTGATCGGCCTGACAACAGGTCTGTTGCCCTTGATCAAACTGGTGATTCAGAGCACAGCCCGTAAACCTTGAACGGGCCCCCATGATTGGCGCAGAGGGCAGCGAAGCAACACTCGCCTGCCCACTGCGCTGGATCATTCTCCAACCTGATCCCCCTTGCACCCTCCTGCGTGAAGCGAGAAGCTGAACCCCTACTCACTGACGGAGCACCGCGCCTTGGATTGGCAGACCCTACTTAATCGCGAACGCCTCGGAAAACCCCATCACAGCCCTGAAGAACTCGGGCGCAGTCCATTCCATAAAGATCATGACCGCATCATTTTCTCGGGCGCCTTCCGACGCTTGGGCCGCAAGACGCAAGTTCATCCCGTCACCAGCAACGATCACATTCACACACGCCTGACCCATTCCCTGGAAGTCAGCTGCGTGGGCCGTTCCCTGGGCATGCGGGTGGGCGAAACCTTGCGCAGCGCCCTGCCCGACTGGTGTGACCCCGCCGACCTGGGGATGGTGGTGCAATCGGCCTGCCTGGCCCATGACATCGGCAATCCTCCGTTCGGCCACTCGGGTGAAGACGCGATTCGCAACTGGTTCCAACAGGCCGCAGACCGCGGCTGGCTGGACGACATGAGTGAAGCCGAGCGTCGGGACTTCCTGAGCTTTGAAGGCAATGCACAAGGCTTCAGGGTGCTTACGCAGCTGGAGTATCACCAGTTCGACGGTGGCACCCGCCTGACCCACGCCACGCTGGGCACCTTCCTCAAATACCCGTGGACAGCACGGCATGCGGACTCGCTGGGTTATAAAAAACACAAGTTCGGCTGCTATCAGAGCGAGCTGCCCCTGCTTCAAGGGATCGCTCAGAAACTGGGCCTCCCGCAACTTGAAGACGAGCGCTGGGCTCGCCATCCATTGGTGTACCTGATGGAGGCAGCCGACGATATCTGCTACGCCTTGATTGACCTGGAAGACGGTCTGGAAATGGACTTGCTGGCCTACCACGAAGTGGAAGCCTTGCTGCTAGGCCTGGTAGGCGATGATTTACCGCAAACCTATCGACAGCTCGGGCCCAAGGACTCGGAGCGGCGCAAGCTCGCCATTTTGCGCGGCAAAGCCATCGAACACTTGACCAATGCCGCGGCGCGCACGTTCGTCGAGCAGCAGGATGCGTTGCTTGAAGGCACGTTATCGGGTGATTTGGTCGAGCACATGCACGGCCCGGCAAAACGTTGCGTGCTGGATGCCAAAAACATGGCTCGGCAAAAGATATTCCAGGACAAACGCAAAACCCTGCATGAGATTGGCGCCTACACGACGCTGGAGATCTTGCTGAATGCCTTTTGCGGGGCGGCCCTGGAGCAGCACAAAGGGCGTACGCCCTCCTTCAAGAGCCGTCGCATCCTCGATCTGCTGGGTAATAACGCGCCAGCCCCTCATTGGCCACTGCATCGTTCATTCATGCGCATCATCGACTTTATCGCCGGCATGACCGATAGCTACGCCACAGAAATGGCCCGAGAAATGACAGGCCGCTCAAGCCCCGTCTGAGCCCCCTGCTTTTCTATACAGGGCTCATCCCGATAACGGATGAGCCCTGTATAGCCCTGTCAGAAAATGGCGTTTAACACCAAAGAATTAAAACAACACAAATAAACACAACAACCAAATACCCCGACAGCATGTAGTACTTTTCCTTCATCGCACTAAACAACTGCTTTAAACCCCAAACATTCAAGCCAAGAAACAGCCAATCCCTTCAACAACCGGCTCTTCGCCTATTCAACTAACCGTACTCTTGCGCCTTAATTTGCGTAGGAATTTTCCCATACTACGTTTGTAGGCCAAAGGGTTCGTGTGCCCACTCCTATAACTGAGCTATGGTGCGCGCTTTCTATACCGTGCTTAACAGGAATTAACTATGACCACCGTCTTTATTGTCGACGACCATCCGGTTATCCGGCTCGCGATTCGTATGTTGTTAGAACATGAAGGGTATGAAATAGTCGGCGAAACCGACAACGGCGTGGATGCAATGCAAATGGTGCGCGAGTGTGTTCCCGATTTGATCATTCTCGACATCAGCATCCCGAAACTCGACGGACTGGAAGTGCTTGCACGCTTTAATGCCATGAACTCAACCCTTAAAACGCTGGTCCTGACAGCGCAATCCCCCACCCTTTTTGCCATGCGCTGCATGCAATCCGGGGCTGCCGGGTATGTGTGCAAACAAGAAGAACTGAGTGAACTTGTCAGTGCAATAAAAGCGGTCTTCGCGGGCTACAATTATTTCCCCAGTCAAGCCCTGGCACCCGAGCGTCACGAGGACGGGGATTCTTCAGAAATCGAATTATTCAAATCGGTCAACGACCGGGAGCTGATGGTTTTGCAGTTATTTGCACAGGGCAAGACCAACAAGGAAATAGCCAAAGGCATGTTTCTAAGCAACAAAACCGTGAGCACTTACAAGAAAAGACTCATGCAAAAACTAAAAGCGAATTCATTGGTTGATCTTATCGAATTAGCCAAACGCAATTCTTTAGTGTGAGAAACAGGATGCCCACGCGGTTAATACACTTCCTTTCACTGATCACAGGTTTCATTCTGTGCTGGCCGGTATTGGTGCAGGCCAACGGCCGTGACAACTATTCATTGCTAAGCCGCTCGGGCATCTATTATCAGGAAGCGCTTCTCGATAAGAATCAACGTACCTGGTTGCAGGAAAAGCGCATATTGCGGGTGGGTATTTCATCGCCGGACTACCCGCCCTTTGACATGACCACCAGTGGTCAGGATTACGAAGGGCTTACTGCCGATTACACAGGGCTTTTGTCCAAGGCGCTCAACGTCTCTATCCGGGTTCAACGCTTCTCTACCCGAGAACAAGCGATTGATGCACTCGTGCAGGGCACCATTGATTTGCTCGGCACCTCAAATGGCTACGAAGCCACCAACCCCGACCTGGTCCTGTCCATTCCCTACGCGGTTGACCAACCTGTGCTGGTAAGCCGCGAAGGAGAAAATCGTTCGCTGACGCAAGGTCTGCAGGGCCTGCGCCTGAGCATGGTTTATCACTATTTGCCACTGGCGGATGTCAAAAAGCTGTATCCCAAGGCGATTGTCCAGTCCTACCCTTCCTATCAGAACGCAATAAATGCAGTGGCCTTTGATCAGGCCGACGTATTTCTTGGGGATACGATTTCAACGCACTACATGATTAACAAGGGCTATTTGAAGAACATCAAAATGGCCAACTTCAGCAAGCATGAAGCGTATGGTTTCAGTTTTGCCGTTCGCCGCGACAACCCCATGCTGCTGGACATTCTCAATACCACGCTGGCGGCCATCCCCAACAGCGAACGTGAAAGCATTGCCAAACGCTGGAGCGCAGGCAGCGACATCCTGCTCTCCGACCAAAAACTTCAATTGACCGAGCGCGAGGAACGCTGGCTGGCTAAACACCCCACGGTCAAAGTCGTGGTCAACGAAACCCTGGCCCCCCTCAGTTTTTTTGATGCGGAGGGTAATTTTCGGGGCATTACGGCAGATCTGCTGGAAATGATCCGACTGCGAACCGGCTTACGTTTCGAAATCCAGCGCACCCGCAGTCTGGGCAACATGATTGACATGATCCAGCATCACGAAACCGACATCATTTCAGCGATCAGTCCTTCGGTGTCCAGAGAGAGCCAGCTCAACTTCAGCCGCCCCTATCTTGAAAACTCATTTGTACTGGTGACTGAAAAAGGCCCCGATCACCCTTCAAATCTTGAACAACTGGCCGGTAAACGTCTCGCACTGACGCTGGGTAATCCACTCACCCCTTATCTTCGTAAAGAGTTCCCCGGTATTACGCTGGTAGAAACAGACGACATCTATCAGGCCACACAACTCGTGGCTGAAGGCAAAGTTGAGGGGGCGGTCAACACGCTGGTCATTGCCAACTACCTGCTGGCGTCTCAATTATTTCAGGACCGGTTACAAATCAGCGCGACCATTGGCACCCAACCAGCCACGTTCTCGTTAGCGACGGCCCGTGATGCCAGCGAGCTGAGCTCCATTCTGGATAAAGCGCTGCTCAGCATTGCGCCTGATGAGCTGGGCATTATCAACAGTCGATGGCGCGGGTATGTCCCGGCCTCTGACAGCTACTGGCGCAATTACCATCGACTGATTTATCAAATCATCATTGGCACCCTGCTTATGTTGCTGCTGTCACTGCTCTGGAACGCTTACATGCGTCGCCAGATCCAGCAACGCAAGCGTGCCGAGCGCGCCCTCAACGACCAGTTCGAATTCATGCGTGCGCTGGTCAATGAAACCCCCCACCCGATTTATGTACGCGACCGCGAGGGCGTACTGAAAACCTGCAACGACAGCTACCTGAAGACTTTTGCCGCCAAGCGCGAAGATGTGATCGGCAAAACGGTCATACAGACCCGGCGCGCCATCAGCAATGAACACGAGGCTCACGACTTTCAGTCAGATTATCTGCGTGTCATTCGAGAAGGCACGCCACTGATCATGGACCGCCAACTGCACGTAGGCGATCAAGCCATCACCATCTATCACTGGATACTGCCTTACCGGGATTCTCTGGGCGAGGTTCAGGGCGTCATCGGTGGCTGGATTGATATCAGTGACCGTCGCCAGTTGATGGACGAACTGCGGGCCGCCAAAGAGCGGGCCGACGAAGCAAACCGCGCCAAAAGTACTTTCCTGGCAACGATGAGCCACGAAATTCGCACCCCGATGAATGCCGTAATCGGCTTGCTGGAACTCACCCTCAAACGGGCCGACAAGGGGCAACTGGACAGGCCCTCCATCGAGGTGGCGTACAACTCGGCCAAAGATCTCCTGGAATTGATTGGTGACATCCTGGACATCGCCCGTATCGAATCCGGTCGGTTGAACCTGTCCGCCGAACGGGTCAATTTGCGCGAACTGGCCAACGCAGTCATTCGCGTGTTTGACGGCCTGGCCCGGCAAAAGAAACTGACCCTGGCTCTCCTATTCAATCCCGAACACGACGCCCCGGATGTCCTGATCGACCCTTTGCGCTTCAAACAGATCCTGACCAACCTGATCAGCAATGCCATCAAATTCACGGAACGAGGACAAGTCACGCTGCAAATGAATGTGCGACCAACCGAGGTTGCGGACCAGGTAGAACTGCAACTCAGCGTCCAAGACACGGGCATTGGCATTAACGAAGCCGATCAGGCCCGCTTGTTCCGACCTTTTTCCCAGGTTGAAAACACCGGGCAACTGGCCTTGGGAGGTGCCGGGCTGGGCCTGGTCATCTGCAGAAGCCTGTGCGAAATGATGGGCGGCACACTGGCACTCAGCAGTCAGCCGAACGTGGGGACGCAGGTACACATCACCCTGAAACTTCCTTCGTTGACGCCGTGCCTTGAGCAGGCGGAAAAAGAACCCGAAGTCGCCCAGAGCACACGCCCGCTAAACGTACTGGTCGTCGATGATCATCCGGCCAATCGCTTGCTGATGTGCCAGCAACTGGGGTTCCTGGGGCACATGTTTACGACTGCGCAGCACGGCGCTGCCGGACTGGAACTCTGGAAACAGGGCGCATTTGACGTCGTTATCGCGGACTGCAATATGCCCGTCATGAATGGGTATGACTTGACCCGGGCCATTCGCCATATCGAATACGTCGAACAACGCCCGCCTTGCGTGATATTGGGTTTTACAGCCAACGCGCAACCTGAAGAACGCCTTAATTGCCAGGATGCAGGCATGGACGACTGCATGTTCAAACCCATAAGCCTGACGTTGCTCAGCAAGCGGTTGAACGAGCTCAAACCGGTTTCAAACGAAGTCGCCTTCAACGTAGAAAGCCTTTACGCCCTGTCCGGCTCGGATCCGGTTCGAGTCAAACGCTTGCTCGAAGAGATCTTGCGCAGTAACCGCACTGACCTTGAGGAACTTCAAAAACTCCGGGCCGAAGACGGGTTGCCGCCGTTTTCAGAGTTGGCGCACCGCATCAAAGGCGCAGCACGAATTGTCAGTGCCCAGCTCTTGATTGCGCGATGCGAAGCACTTGAGCAGGCCGACCTGACGACCGTGGATGAGTGCTGCGACCAAGTGGTACACGCCATGACGTCGATGGAACAAACACTGCTCGCAGAACTTGAGAAACTGAACCACTGATCAACGGCTCCGCGCTGTGAACACAAAAAAAGCGCCGATTATTCGGCCCTACTATGCTTAAGGCGACCTGAGCATTGTTCACAGCGGAGACCCTTTCATGCCCACGACTGCGCCAGCCAGCAAGCGTCAGTTTCCGCTGCATGTGCACATCAGTGTGATGTTTACACTGCTTCTGATCGTGCTGGGCGTAACGCTGGGAATTTTCAATTATTTGCAAACCACGCGCATTATCCTCAACAGCAGCCAACAGCTGTTTCAGCAAATCGAGCGGGATGTTCAGCAAGATTTACAACACACTTACCAACCGATTCGACATGCGTTAAGGCTGCTTGCCCTGAATGCCAATACGGGCATCGAAGGTTCAGAAAGCCGGATGGCGTTGTTGGAGCCCTTTGTCCAGACGCTAAAAGACAACCCTTCTCTGGCTGCGCTGTATCTGGGGGACGCGCAAGGGAATTTCTTTCTGGTCCACCCACTGCGCTCGCAAGCCGCGAAGGACCGCCTCTCTGCCCCGTCATCAGCCACCTACGAAGCCTGGGATATTCAACGTTCGGGCCAGGACGCCGCCCCCCTGTCCCGGCACTTTTTCTACGATGACTCGCTGTCGCTGGTTGGCCAGCGTGACAAACCCGATGAGTCATACGACCCGCGCCAGCGCAGCTGGTTTATCCCCGCCAGGGGCATACACGACGAAATCACCACCAGCCCCTATCTGTTTTTCTCCACCCGCGAGGTGGGTACGACGGTGTCCAGACGCAGCTCCGCAAAAGTCGTCATCGGTGCCGACCTGACCCTCTCGCAATTGTCCGCCACACTCGCCCGACACAAAGTCACGCCCCACACAGAAATAGCCTTGTTCGATCAGGACAACACTGCGATTGCCTACCCTGACTATTCCCGTTTGGTAGCGGCGCCTGAATCCACTCAACTGCCAAAAGTCGATCAGCTCAGTTCGGCCTTGAGCACATTGATCGCCCAACCTGGTACAGCGGGCGCTGAGCTGACGGCGGACCAACGGCAATGGATCGTGTCGCGAGCCGGGCTCACGGATGGTGCGCTTAATGGCCTGCAGTTAGCGCTGATGGTCCCCAAAGACGAATTGCTGGCCGATGCGTACCGATTACGCTGGCAAGGCGCCCTGGTTACGCTGGGTATTCTGTTGTTATGCCTGCCCGTGGGTTGGCTGGTGTCCCGAGTGCTGGTCAAGCCCCTGCGCAGGCTGGTGCAGGAAGCCGAAGCCATTCGCCGGTTCGACTTCAATTACCCCGCCAGCCCGCACTCACCCGTGTTGGAGATTGATCAACTGGCGTCCTCCATGCGCCGCATGAAAGAAACCCTGGCCAGTTTTTTCGAAATCACCGCGAGCCTGTCGGCGCACACCCGGTTTGAACCGTTGCTGCAATCGGTCGTGCTGGAAACCATGAAAATCGCTCAAGCCCAGGCCGGGCTGATTTACCTGATAGACAACGATGGGCCTGAGCTTTCCCTCAAAGGATTGATCATTGGCGATCAGCCCCGGGACGTGAACCTCCTAGAGACCGCCATTAACGCAGACCCGCACCAATACCCTGACTGGCTGCGCACGTTGCACCAAGGGGGCGATAGCGTGGTGTGTACGCTGAACCTTGAGCAGGCGGGCATGCTGCACCCTGTGCTGCAAGCGCTAGACACCCACAGTGCGCACCTGCTTGGCATTCGGTTGCATAACCGCCACGGCGAAACTGTGGGCATGCTGGTGTTGCTGCTCAACAACAGTGACTCCACTGAAGACCGGGAACACCTGCGCCCTGACCGGATCGCCTTCATCCAGGCGGTGTCCGGGGCGGCAGCCGTGTCCATCGAGAGTCAGCGGTTACAGGCACGGCAAAAGCAGTTGCTCGACGCCTTCATTCAATTGCTGGCGGGGGCCATCGACGCCAAAAGCCCTTATACCGGCAGCCACTGTCAACGTGTGCCTGCCCTGACCCTGATGCTGGCGCAAGCCGCGTCCTCCAGTCAGTCACCCGAATTCGAGCATTACCGCCCCACCGACGAAGAATGGGAGGCGCTGCACATCGCGTCCTGGCTGCATGACTGCGGCAAAGTGACGACCCCCGAATACGTGGTGGACAAAGCCACCAAACTTGAAACGCTGTACGACCGCATTCATGAGGTACGCACGCGCTTCGAAGTGCTCAAGCGCGATGCATGGGTCAATTACTGGCAAGGTCGGGCGCTGGGCGGCAACGATCAGCAACTGACTCAGATCCGCGAAGCGGTATTGGCCGCTCTGGATGACGATTTTGCCTTCGTCGCACGTTGCAATCTGGGCGGCGAGGCCATGGCCGAAGATGATCTGCAACGCCTGCAAACCATTGCCCTGCGTACCTGGACGCGCACACTGGATGACCGGCTGGGGGTCTCATGGGAAGAAAACAAACGCCAGACAACGCGTCAGGAACAGCCTTTGCCCGTGACCGAACCCTTGTTGGCCGACAAACCGGAACACCTGTTTGAGCGCAACGACTCCGAGCGGATTGAGCCCGACAACGTCTGGGGTTTTCAGCTGGATGTCCCGGCCTACAAATTCAATCGCGGCGAGCTGTACAACCTGAGTACAACCCGAGGGACGCTGACCCGGGAAGAGCGCTACATCATCAACAACCATATCGTGCAGACCATTCTGATGCTCAAGCACCTGCCCTTCCCCAGCTATCTGGGCAACATCGCTGAGATTGCGGGCGGCCATCACGAAAAAATGGACGGCACCGGGTATCCGAAACGGCTTAAGCGCGAAGAAATGAGCCTGGCGGCGCGGATGATGGCGATTGCCGATATCTTTGAAGCGTTAACCGCTTCGGATCGCCCCTACAAAAAGGGCAAAACACTGAGTGAAGCGCTGAGCATCATGGCAGCGATGTGCCACGACGCTCATATCGACCCGCACCTGTTCGCCCTGTTTATCCACGAACAGATTTTCATGCAATACGCCCGGCGCTTTCTTGAACCCGCGCAGATCGACGCGGTGGATGTCGACGCGTTGTTGCGCAAGGCCGGGCTTGCGGCTTAGCAGTCGCTCAAACGCAAAAAGATCGCCGCCAGCGCTTCAATGCCGACTTGATCCTGCTCGGTGAAACGGCCAATGCGTGGACTGTCCAGGTCCAGCACGCCAATCAGGCGACCGTCCTTGATCAACGGCACGACCAGCTCACTGTTCGACGCGCTATCGCAGGCAATGTGGCCCGGGAATGCATGCACATCGTCAACCCGCTGAGTTTGACGGGTGGCAGCGGCTTCTCCGCAAACACCCCGCCCGAACGGGATGCGAACACAGGCGATCTGGCCCTGAAAAGGCCCCAGCACCAGTTCTTCATTACGGTTGAGGTAAAAACCGGCCCAGTTGAGGTCGTCCAGTTGATGAAACAAAAACGCCGAAAACTGCGAAGCATTGGCAATAAAGTCGCGTTCATCGGCCAGCAGCGATTCCAACTGCGCCGTTAACAGGGTGTAACCGTCCAGGCCTGCGCCTGTGGCGTTCAAATCAATCATTCGTTTGCTCCAGCAATTTCAATCCGACCCAGTAGCGCGCGAACTGGTAAGCGCAACGACCATTACGGTTGCCGCGCCCGGTCGCCCAACGCACTGCCAAAATATCCAGCGCTTGATCACGTTGCCACTGCAAACCGGCTTTGGTCGCCAATACGCCGATCCAGTGCTCAACCACGCTCAAAAAATGTTCTTGTGTGAACGGGTAAAACGACAGCCACAGACCAAAGCGGTCAGACAAGGCGATCTTGTCCTCCACGGCTTCGCTGGGGTGCAGTTCACCGTCCACGCGTTTCCAGTGTTCGTTATCGCTTTCTTGCTCCGGCACCAGGTGGCGGCGGTTTGAAGTGGCGTACAACAGGACGTTTTCCGGTGCCTGCTCCAGCGAGCCGTCCAGCACGCTCTTGAGCACTCGATAATCGCCCTCGCCCGCCTCAAACGACAAGTCATCACAAAACAGGACGAAACGCTGCTCCAGCCCCTGGAGGGCTTCAACCACCCTCGGCAGATCCGCCAGGTGATCGCGTTCGATTTCAATCAGGCGCAACCCCCGCGGGGCATATTCGGCCAACAGAGCGCGGATCAGCGAAGACTTGCCCGTGCCGCGCGAGCCCCAGAGCAATGCATGGTTGGCCGGTAAACCGTCAAGGAATTGCTGGGTGTTGCGCCCCAACTGATCGCGCTGCTTATCAATCCCGATCAAGTCGCTCAGGCGCATCTCAAGGCTGACGTCCAGCGCCT
Source organism: Pseudomonas lundensis (assembly GCF_015377145.2). Classification (NCBI taxonomy): domain Bacteria; kingdom Pseudomonadati; phylum Pseudomonadota; class Gammaproteobacteria; order Pseudomonadales; family Pseudomonadaceae; genus Pseudomonas; species Pseudomonas lundensis. The sequence continues at coordinate 1,508,573 of NZ_CP062158.2, read as the reverse complement.
GCAAAAAACCCGTGCGGCCTTCTCGCTGCCAGCGAGCGGCGTAAGCATGCTGCCAGTCCACCGGCTCGCGGACGGCTGGCAACAAGGGCTCAATACGCGCCAGCACCGCGTCGGCACGCTCCAGAAAGGCATTCAGTTTAGAATCCACAACTTCTCCTCGGGCTGATACACAGGGTGCGCAGTGATCGAACGGGCATGGCGATCCATTCTCGACGTCACCGAAACCCGTCAGCAGGATGATCCCGGCACCGTGTGTCGGCTAACCTGTTAATCTCTGGTCCGGCGAAAAGAATGGAAACAGGTGCAGCACCCTATGGATATAAAACTCACCCACCGCCTGTCTTTCAAACAGGCGAGGCTGACAGTGCTGGTCGGCTTTGTATTGGGGACGCTGCTCAGCCTGCTACAAATTGGCATCGATTATGCCAGCGAAAACGCTGCCATCAATCGTGAAATCCAATCCTTGCTTGAGATCAGCCATAACCCGGCCTCACGCATTGCCTACAACCTCGACTCCGAACTGGCGCAGGAGCTGGTACTGGGGCTCTTGCGCTCGCCCGCCATCATTGGCGCGCAATTGAGTGACAACGACAAATCCATGCTGGCCTCGGTGCATGATCAGCCTGAAGACGGCCGCTATCGTACGCTGAGCGACTTTTTGTTCGGCGCCAACCGCTCATTCGATGACCGGCTCTACTTCAATCATTTGCCGGAACAAAGCGTGGGCGTGCTGCACCTTGAGGTGGACACTTATCCGTTTGGCAGCCGCTTCTTGCACCGGGCAGAAGTCACCCTGCTGACCGGCTTTGCCCGCAGCCTGATTTTGTCCGGGCTGCTGCTCGCGCTGTTTTACGTGATGCTGACCAAGCCTCTGGTGCGGGTGATTCGCGACCTGAGCAACAGCAAACCCGGTGATCCCAAACAATCGCGTATTGATTGCCCGCCCGGCCATGAGGACGACGAAATCGGGGTGCTGGTCGACGTCGCCAACCAGCAATTTGACGCCCTGGTGCGGGAAATCGACCACCGGCGCAGCGCCGAGAACCGCCTGACCGAGTACTTGGCGCAACTGGAACACATCGTGTCGGCCCGCACTCAGGAGCTCAAGGCGATCAACGCGCGGCTGACGCAATCCAATGAAGAGCTCGAAACCGCCCGCAGCACGGCGCTGGAGATGGCCCAGGCGCGCTCGGCGTTCCTCGCCAACATGAGCCACGAAATACGCACGCCGCTCAATGGCCTGCTGGGCATGCTGGCTTTGAGCCTGGACAGCCCGTTGAATGCCGAACAGCATCAGCAACTGTCGATCGCCCACGATTCGGGCAAAGTGCTGGTCGAACTGCTTAATGACATTCTCGACCTGTCGAAATTCGACGCGGGGCAACTGGAACTCGAACACATTGCGTTCGACCTCGGCGCACTGGTTGAAGACACGGCCAACCTGCTGTCGCAGAATGCCGCGCCAAGCGTGGAACTGACGTGCCTGATTGACCCGCACTTTCCGGCACTGGTGATCGGTGATCCGACACGAGTACGGCAAATCGTCAGCAACCTGCTCTCCAACGCGCTGAAGTTCACCCGCTTTGGGCGCGTGGATGTGCGTCTGCATGCAGAAAACGACCGGGTGCGCATCGAGGTGTGTGACACCGGCATTGGCATCGCCCGGGAAGCCCAGGCCAGAATATTCAAACCCTTTACCCAGGCCGGCGCAGGCATTACCCGGCAGTTTGGCGGCACAGGCTTGGGGCTGGCATTGACCAATAGCCTGTGCGAGGTCATGCAAGGGCGTCTGACCATTAGCTCCGAGGTGGGTTTTGGCAGCCAGTTCTGCGCCGACCTGCCGCTGCCCTGTCACACGCCGGCCCTTTCGCCCAAGCCATTGCAGGGCAAGGTCATTGCCGTCACCACCGCCAGCAGCGGCTTGTCTGAACTGCTTGGCAACCTGTTGCCGACCTGGGGGCTGAACTATCAACGTTTCTCGATCGACGACTCACTGGCAGGCATTGAGCCTGACCTGCTGATCACCGATTGTCCGGAATGCCTGTTTGGCTTGCGGCCCGCGATCAAAGCGCCGATTTTGCTGGTCACGGCGTATGGCAACTTCATGCCCGGCGACCAAGTGAATGCCCTTGCGCCCCTGCAACAAAAGGCCCGCCCGCTTTCGCGTAAAGCGCTCTATCAAAGCCTGCAGCACTTGCTGCAACACGACGATGACGAAGCCTTGAGCGTGCCGCCCAGCAGCCAGCCCACCGAACATCGGGCGCGAATCCTGCTGGTCGAAGACAACCCGGTCAACCAATTGGTGGCCAAAGGCATGTTGAGCAAATTGGGATGCGATGTCGCGGTTGCCGCCCACGGCGGCGAGGCCTTGAGTCAACTGGAGCAGCAGGACTTTGACCTGGTGCTGATGGATTGCAACATGCCAGTCATGGATGGTTATGAAGCCAGTCGGCAGATCCGCCAGAGTGAGCGCTGGCCGGACCTGCCGATTGTGGCCCTGACCGCCAACGCCATGCCCGAAGAGCGCGAGCGTTGCCGGGCAGCCGGTATGAACGACTATTTGGCCAAGCCTTTCCGCCGTGAAGAACTTGAGGCGCTGCTGGACACCTGGGTGCCCTTGACGCCTTGAAAGGTTGGCCCGGTGTCAGCAAGGACGCTTAGCCGAGAAGTGCTTCTATGTCGGGTTTCAAGGCATTCGGCTTGGTCGGTGGGGCGTAACGCTTGATGGTCTGACCGTCGGCACTGATCAGAAACTTGGTGAAATTCCACTTGATGGCGGTGGAGCCCAGCAACCCCGGCGCCCGGGCCTTCAACGCCCTGAACAGCGGGTGCGCCTGGGCACCATTGACCTCGACTTTTTTGAACAGCGGGAAGCTCACGCCGTAATGGGTCTCGCAAAACTGCGAAATGGCCGCCTCGTCCCCCGGTTCCTGTTGCCCGAACTGGTTGCAAGGGAAGCCAAGAATCACCAAGCCACGATCCTTATACGCCTGCCACAGGGCTTCAAGGCCCTTGTATTGAGGCGTAAACCCGCAGTTGCTGGCGGTATTGACCACCAGCAGCGCTTTGCCATGGAAGTCGGCCAGGGTCTTTGTTTCCCCCGTCAGCGTAGTGCAAGGGATATTCAGCACGTTATCAGTCATGACGGCGCCTCGAAAAGTGATGGTCAGTCGCGCGGTACGAGATCCAGACACACCGAGTTGATGCAGTAACGTAGCCCTGTTGGCGGTGGGCCGTCGGGGAATACATGCCCCAGATGCGCGTCACACTTGGCGCACACCACTTCGGTGCGAATCATGCCGTGGCTCATGTCACGAATCTCAAGCATTGCACTTTCGCCAATCGGCTCATAGAAGCTCGGCCAGCCGCACCCCGAATCAAACTTGGCTGTTGAGTCAAACAAAGGCGCTTGGCAGCAGATGCAGTGGTAAACGCCATCTGTTTTGGTGGCGTTGTATTTGCCCGAAAACGGTCGCTCGGTGCCTTTAAGACGGCAGACGTTGTATTGCTCCGGGTCGAGCATGGCCTTCCACTCGTCCAGTGTTTTTTCCAACTTGTGCATGGTTATCCCTCTGTCACTGAAAAACCCCCGACCAGTGGCTTTTCCAGGGGTCGGGTGGCACGTATGATTGCGCCTCGTTAAACGCCAGTCTGGCACCCGCGTTATCCGCATTCAAACGGATTGTTGAAGCGACGCGGATTGCCGCTGTGTGAAGGCACAGAATTTCCCAGTCAGGCAACACCTCTGGCTGGATCGTTCATTTTCGGGATCACATCGCCATGCAGGTCAGCAAATCAAACAAGCTCGCCAACGTCTGTTATGACATTCGCGGCCCAGTGCTCAAGCACGCCAAACGCCTGGAAGAGGAAGGCCATCGCATCCTCAAGCTGAATATCGGCAACCCGGCGCCATTTGGTTTTGAAGCCCCGGATGAAATCCTCCAGGACGTGATCCGCAACCTGCCCACCGCGCAGGGCTACAGTGACTCCAAAGGCTTGTTCAGCGCGCGCAAGGCGGTGATGCAGTACTACCAGCAAAAACAGGTCGAAGGCGTCGGTATTGAAGACATCTACCTGGGCAACGGTGTGTCCGAGCTGATCGTGATGTCGCTGCAAGCACTGCTCAACAATGGCGATGAGGTGCTGGTCCCGGCCCCTGATTACCCGCTGTGGACCGCTGCGGTAACACTGGCAGGCGGCCATCCGGTGCACTACCTGTGCGACGAACAGGCCAACTGGTTCCCGGACCTGGCCGACATCAAGGCCAAAATTACTCCGAACACCAAGGCCATGGTCATCATCAACCCGAACAACCCGACGGGGGCGGTGTACTCCAAAGAAGTGCTGCAAGGCATGCTGGAAATCGCACGCCAACACAACCTCGTGGTGTTCTCTGATGAGATCTACGACAAGATCCTGTACGACGATGCCGTGCACATCTGTACGGCTTCGCTGGCCCCGGACGTCCTGTGCCTGACCTTCAATGGTTTGTCGAAATCCTATCGCGTCGCGGGCTTTCGCTCCGGCTGGATCGCCATTTCCGGCCCCAAACACAATGCCCAGAGCTACATTGAAGGCATCGACATGCTGGCCAACATGCGCCTGTGTGCCAACGTCCCGAGTCAGCATGCGATCCAGACGGCGCTGGGCGGTTATCAGAGTATTAATGACCTGGTGCTGCCTAACGGTCGCTTGCTCGAACAACGCAACCGCACTTGGGAGTTGCTCAACGATATCCCGGGCGTCAGTTGCGTGAAGCCCATGGGGGCCTTGTATGCCTTCCCGCGGATTGACCCTAAAGTCTGCCCGATCCTCAACGATGAGAAATTCGTCCTGGACCTGCTGCTTTCGGAAAAACTGCTGGTGGTGCAAGGCACGGCGTTTAACTGGCCGTGGCCCGATCATTTCCGTGTGGTCACGCTGCCACGGGTGGATGAACTGGACCAGGCGATCGGCAGAATCGGTAACTTCCTGAAAACCTACCGTCAGTAATTTCCCAACATGCTGTGCGACACATCAAATGTCGCACAGCATGTTTTGTATGAAATATTCTTCACCCGCCACATCCGCTCGCCTGCTGCCCCCCTCCCCGCACCTCGCTAAAATCGCCATGCCTTGTATTTATTGACCCGAAACCGAATTTTCGCGTCTAAAAAAAGTCAATCCGTATTAGGAAACGGCTTTCTTGCAACTAGAATCAGCCTGTAGGACACAGTTTGAAATAGTCACTTGGTTGAATAGCCTGTAACAGCACCTTATATACCCGCATGCGGCAATACCTTAAGTCGAGGAGATTCTTACAACCATGATGCGCATTTTGCTGTTTTTGGCCACTAACCTGGCGGTCGTGCTGATTGCCAGCATCACCCTGAGCCTGTTCGGCTTCAACGGGTTCATGGCGGCCAACGGGGTTGATCTGAACCTCAGTCAGCTGTTGGTTTTCTGTGCAGTCTTTGGTTTCGCAGGATCTTTGTTCTCGCTGTTCATTTCCAAATGGATGGCGAAAATGAGCACCAGCACCCAGGTCATCACTCAACCCCGTACTCGTCATGAACAATGGCTGATGCAAACCGTTGAGCAATTGTCCCGGGAAGCCGGGATCAAAATGCCCGAGGTCGGGATTTTCCCCGCCTATGAGGCCAACGCCTTTGCAACAGGCTGGAACAAGAACGATGCACTGGTTGCTGTCAGCCAGGGCCTGCTGGAGCGTTTTTCTCCCGATGAAGTAAAAGCGGTTCTGGCTCACGAAATCGGCCACGTCGCCAATGGCGACATGGTGACCCTGGCCCTGGTGCAAGGGGTGGTGAACACATTTGTGATGTTCTTCGCCCGCATCATCGGCAACTTTGTGGACAAGGTGATTTTCAAGAACGAAGAAGGCCGCGGCATTGCCTACTACGTGGCAACGATCTTCGCAGAGCTGGTGCTGGGCTTCCTGGCCAGCGCCATTGTGATGTGGTTCTCGCGCAAGCGTGAATTCCGGGCTGACGAAGCAGGTGCTCACCTTGCGGGCACAGCAGCCATGATCAGCGCCCTGCAACGCTTGCGCTCCGAACAGGGCCTGCCTGTGCACATGCCGGACAGCCTGGCGGCTTTTGGTATCAATGGCGGCATCAAACAAGGTCTGGCCCGTATGTTCATGAGCCACCCACCGCTGGAAGAGCGTATCGACGCACTGCGTCGCCGCGGCTAACGTTTACGGCGAACAAAAAAGGGCGACTTCGGTCGCCCTTTTTCATATCGGTCCAGTGCGCGTCAGGCCGTTTTTTCCAGGCGGTAGACACGCTCAACCAACCGGGTTGCACCGCCTTTCAAAAACTTCCAGCTCTTGCCCAAGATGTCCGGTTGCTCAAGGATCTCGACTGACCAATCTGCCGCCAAAAGACGCTGGACCTCCGCATCGGGCACGGAAAACGGCGGGCCTTGCATCTGCGACTGCTCGTAATCAAGGGTAATCAACAGGCCCCGGCAGCGCGCTGGCAAGATGCGTGTCAGATGGGCCGTGTAGTCCTCTCGCATCTGCGGGGGCAAGGCGATGATGGCCGCGCGGTCATACACACCTGAACAGGCCGCGACCTCCTCAGCGCTCAACGCAAAAAAATCACCACACAGCAACGTCACCGGCCCTGCCTCGTAGACCCTGAAGCCGCCCCGCTGACTGACCCTGGGTTCGAGGTCGTGTTCGCTGAAAAACGCCTGCACCGCTGTCTCAGACAGCTCAACGCCCAGCACCTCATAACCCTGTGCCGCCAGCCACGTTAAATCGAGGGTTTTCCCGCACAGCGGCACCAGCACACGCGCTCCAGGCTCAAGGCCGAGGTCGGGCCAATAACGCGCTAAATGGGGATTGACCTGCTCCAGGTGAAAGCCAATCTGATTACGCTCCCAACGGTCGTGCCAAAAGTCAGCCTGCATGATTCACCTTTAAATTCGATGGATAACCACTAAAACTTATATTGGATTTAGATCATTGATCAGAACGAAGATGACGCATCTTAACCCTGAGGGCCCTGTTCATGCTTCCCAGCCTGTTTATTTCTCATGGCTCGCCAATGCTGGCACTTGAGCCCGGCGCCAGTGGGCCCGCCTTGACCCGTTTGGCCGCCGAACTGCCGCGCCCGAACGCTATCGTAATCATGTCTGCACACTGGGAAAGCGCGGAACTGATTGTCAGCAGCGGCGCGGCACCTGAAACCTGGCATGACTTTGGCGGATTCCCCCCTGCCTTGTTCGCTGTGCAATACCCGGCCCCGGGGAATCCCCAACTGGCCGCAAAGGTAGCGCAACGCTTGGCTGACAACGGTTTACCGGCCCGACTGGACCCGCGACGCCCTTTTGATCACGGCACCTGGGTGCCCTTGTCCCTGATGTACCCGCAGGCCGATATCCCCGTGGTGCAGGTTTCTCTGCCCAGCCAACGAGGCCCGGCCTTTCAGACACACATCGGCCGCGCCCTGGCCGGTCTGCGTGAAGAAGGCATCTTGTTGATCGGCTCCGGCAGCATCACCCACAACCTGCGCGAGCTGGACTGGCACGCAGGCCCCGAGCGCATCGAGCCGTGGGCCAAGGCATTTCGGGACTGGATGATTGAAAAACTCGAGGCTGACGATGAGGCAGCGCTTCACGACTACCGGCGCGCTGCCCCCCATGCCGCGCGTAACCACCCCAGTGATGAGCACGTGCTGCCCCTGTTTTTCGCCCGCGGGGCCGGCGGGGCATTTCACGTGGCGCACGCGGGCTGGACGCTGGGTGCGCTGGGCATGGATATTTATCGGTTTGGATGACGGCAGGCTATCGACCTGACGTAGACCCACCTACCGGACAAAAAAAATCCCCGAACACGTCGGGGATTTTTTTATCGATCAATCACTGCAGCAGTGATTAATCTTCGCGGTAGCGGCGCAGCTTGAGCTGTTTGCCGGCAACACGGGTGTCTTTCAGCTTGGCCAGCAGTTTTTCCAGGCCATCTTCCGGCAGTTCTACCAGGCTGAAGCTGTCACGCACCTGGATGCGACCGATGGCTTCACGTGCCAGGCCACCCTCGTTGAGGATAGCGCCCAGCAGGTTCTTGGCAGCGATACCATCACGCGCACCCAGCGCGGTACGGCAACGGGCACGGCCTTCGGCCAATGGAACCGGCGCACGACGCTCACGATCACCACGCTCAGGACGATCACCCGAACGTTCACGCGGCGCGCTGTTCGGCACCAGTGGACGCTCGCGCTCGATGGCCGCCAGGGTCAGGGCTTGACCGTTGGTGGCTTTGCGCAGCAGAGCGGCGGCCAGGGCACGCGGGCTGCAACCGATGTCGGCAGTCAGGCGATCCAGCAGATCACCGTGAGTCGATTCGGCATCAGCCACCAGCGGCGCCAGGCTGTTGGTCAGCTTCTTGATGCGAGCATCGAGAACGGCTTGAGCATCCGGCAGGCGAACTTCAGCAACCTTTTGACCGGTTACACGCTCGATCACTTGCAGCATGCGACGCTCACGCGGCGTTACCAGCAACAGCGCACGACCTTCGCGACCGGCACGGCCAGTACGGCCGATACGGTGAACGTAGGACTCAGGGTCGTACGGCATGTCAACGTTGAACACGTGGGTGATACGCGGAACGTCGAGACCACGTGCTGCTACGTCGGTCGCCACAACGATGTCCAGACGGCCATCCTTGAGGGAGTCGATCACGCGCTCACGTTGGTTCTGGGCGATGTCACCGTTCAGCGCAGCGGCTTTGTAGCCTTTGGCTTCCAGGGCACTGGCCAGATCCAGGGTCGCTTGCTTGGTGCGCACGAACATGATCAGGGCGTCGAAGTCTTCGACTTCCAGCAGGCTCAATACAGCCGAGGTCTTCTGGTCAGCGTGAACCAACAGGTGAGCCTGTTCGATCGCGGTAACGGTCTGAGTCTTGGTCTGGATCTTCACGTGTTGCGGATCGCGCAGGTGGCGCTCAGCAATGGCACGGATCGACTGCGGCAGGGTCGCGGAGAACAAAACGGTCTGACGGGTCGATGGCAGAGCCTTGAAGATCACTTCAAGGTCGTCCATGAAGCCCAGCTTCAACATTTCGTCAGCTTCGTCGAGAACCAGGTGGTTCACGGTTGCCAGTACTTTTTCGTCACGACGCAAGTGGTCGCACAGACGGCCCGGTGTGGCGACAACGATCTGTGCGCCATTACGGATTGCTTTCAGCTGTGGGCCCATAGGCGCGCCGCCGTAAACGGCTACCACAGTTACGCCAGGCATTTGCTTGGAGTAGGTTTCGAAAGCGGTTGCTACTTGCAGCGCCAACTCACGGGTTGGCGCCAGGATCAGGGCTTGCGGCTCGCGCTTAGCAGGATCGATGCGGTGCAGGATCGGCAGGGCGAACGCGGCGGTTTTACCCGTACCGGTTTGCGCCTGACCAATCATGTCGTGACCGGCCATGATGATCGGGATCGATTGCTGCTGAATAGCCGAAGGTTCTTCGTAGCCAGTCGCTGCGACGGCTGCAAGAATATTCGGATTAAGATTAAAAGCGGCGAAGCCGCCGGTTTCCTGGGTCATGGGTCTGCCTCTAAGTGCATCCGCAAAGACCCATGCTCCAAAGCTGCGCATGCCGTGTAAGACTCAAGAGTCGCCCTGGCTGCTTTGTCGGCGGGGATTTGCGAAAACGTTTAAATGAATGGAGCGTTCAGGGTTGTCCGCGAAACGGACGAGCAGCCGAAGCGTGCTTCGGGAAATGCGACACCTAAACGTGGCCCGGCTAAAGGCCGGCGCGCACTATACCGGATTTATCAAAAAAAAGAAGTGTTTTTTTGAGGCAAAAAGCGCTGTATGCCTCTATAGACCGGGCCTTAAGGATATTTTGACCGGTTCAAAAAACGCCAAACCCTTGGCCACTCGGGGCCAAAGGCTAAAACGTTTCATCTTTGCGCATTCAGGTGGCAGGGCGAATGGCTTTGATCAACGGCTCCAGCGAGTACCCCAGCGTCGACGCCAGCGCTTGAGCACGCCCGGTGACCGCGTCCAGCGCCAGTGTCTGCTCCAGATCCGCAGGCACCATCAAGATCACGTTGCCCTCCTTCACCGGCAACTCCCAGTAATGGCGATGGTACAAACCGCGCAGCAGTGCCGCGCCCAACGGTTTGCCATCATCGGTGGCCCACTGATTGATGATCAGCCAGCCGCCGGGATTGAGTTTCTTCTGGCAGTTTTCAAGGAACCCCCAGGCCAGGTGCCCGGACGCAGGCCCGAGGTCGTTATAAAGGTCGACAAAAATGAGGTCCGCCGACTCCGCACTGTCGAGCAACTCCAGGGCGTCCCCGATACGGATGTAAAGCCTGGGGTCATCATCCAGGCCCAGGTACTCGATGGCCAGCCGGGGGACGTCAGGTCGCAGCTCGATGGCTTCGACATCGTCGAGGGGCAGAAACTTGAGGCAGGCCTGCGTCAGAGTGCCTGCGCCCAACCCTAAAAACAGGGCACTTTCAGGGGCTTCATGGCACAGCGCGCCGATCAGCATGGCGCGGGTGTAGTCATACTCCAGCCAGCTGGGATCAGCGGTGAAGACACAACTTTGCTCGATCGCATCGCCAAATTCGAGGAAGCGGTAATCCTCCACTTCAAGCACCCGAATCATGCCGAAGTCATCATGGACTTCGGCGAGCAGACGCTCAACGCGCTCCTCAGACATTTCCTCTCCTTGCCGCGACCCGGCACAACCCGGGCATCGCACTAAAAAACCACCACTCGGCGCCGAGCAGAAAGGCGCGATTGTCGGCCATAGCAGCGCGACAGGTCACGCACTAATTTGCTGCTACCATGGCCCACCTCACTTCCACATTAGAGTCTGCGATGAGCCAATCCTGGAGCCCCGACAGCTGGCGAGCCCTGCCAATCCAGCAACAACCTGTCTACCCTGACGCCGCTCACCTGCTGCGGGTCGAACAAAGCCTGGCCAGTTACCCGCCACTGGTCTTTGCAGGCGAAGCACGCGAGTTGCGCCGCCAATTTGCGGAAGTCACACAGGGTCGGGCTTTTCTGCTTCAAGGTGGCGATTGCGCTGAAAGTTTTGCCGAGTTTTCCGCGGCCAAGATTCGCGACACGTTCAAAGTGTTACTGCAAATGGCCATCGTCATGACGTTTGCGGCGGGTTGCCCGGTGGTCAAAGTCGGTCGCATGGCCGGCCAATTCGCCAAACCGCGCTCGGCCAATGACGAAACCCTCAACGGCGTCACGCTCCCGGCCTATCGCGGCGATATCGTCAATGGCATCGGTTTTGATGAAAAAAGCCGTGTACCGGATCCCGAACGCCTGGTGCAGGCTTACAACCAGTCCACCGCCACCCTGAACCTGCTACGCGCTTTTGCCCAGGGCGGTTTTGCCGACCTGCATCAGGTCCACAAATGGAATCTGGACTTCATCGCCAACTCGGCCCTGGCTGAAAAGTACAGCCAACTGGCCACCCGCATTGATGAAACCCTGGCCTTTATGCGCGCCTGCGGCATGGACAGCTCGCCGCAATTGCGCGAAACCAGTTTCTTCACTGCCCACGAAGCGCTGCTGCTCAATTACGAAGAGGCCTTCGTGCGCCGCGACAGCCTGACCAACGATTACTACGATTGCTCGGCCCACATGCTGTGGATCGGTGACCGTACGCGCCAGCTGGACGGCGCGCATGTCGAGTTTTTGCGCGGGGTCCATAACCCGATCGGGGTCAAGGTCGGGCCGAGCATGAACACCGATGACTTGCTGCGACTGATCGACATGCTCAACCCGAACAACGACCCGGGCCGCCTCAACCTGATCGCGCGCATGGGCGCCGACAAGGTGGGCGATCACTTGCCACAGTTGATTCGTGCGGTCGAGGGTGCAGGCAAGCAAGTGCTCTGGAGTTGCGACCCGATGCACGGCAACACCATCAAGGCCAGCAGTGGCTACAAAACCCGCGACTTTGAGCAGATCCTTCGCGAAGTGAAACACTTCTTCCAGGTACATGAAGCCGAGGGCAGTTACGCCGGCGGTATTCACATCGAAATGACCGGGCAAAATGTCACCGAGTGCATTGGCGGCTCACGCCCGATTACCGAAGATGGCTTGTCGGACCGCTACCACACCCATTGCGACCCGCGAATGAATGCCGATCAGTCATTGGAGCTGGCGTTTTTGATTGCCGAAACACTCAAGCAAGTCAAACGCTGAAATGTTGCGCCTGGCATCAGGCGTAAGGGCGCATGAGGACCCGTTTATTTGTTAAACGGGTCTTCCCAAAAGTGCCGATGACTTTCAATTTCAACGTCCGCACGGCTCAGCCCCAGATCCTTGAGCGTCGCATCACTGATCCTGCGCAAACATGCCCGTTCGCGGGCTAACTGGTGCCACCGGACGAGCCGTGACCACACGACTGAAACCTTATTACCTTTCATCGCTTGAGTCCTCCTGGGGGATGGCTCAAGTGTCTGTCTGCGCTTAAGATCAATCCAACGAATGTTTCTTATGCGACTCATCTCAGAGATTGATGAATGGCTGATTTCCCCAGCATAGATACCGACCTGCTGCGCACGCTTGTGGCGATTGCGGACCATGGCGGCTTCACCCGCGCCGCCGCCGTTGTCAACCGCACGCAATCGGCAGTGAGCATGCAAATGAAGCGGCTTGAAGAAGATGTCCTTCAATGCCCGCTTTTTCAGCGCGACGGGCGTAATGTCTCACTGACGACCGAAGGCCACGTCCTGCTCGGCTACGCGCGGCGCATTCTGAAATTGCACGGCGAGGTCTTCAATACCCTGCGCCAGCCGCACATGGTGGGCACGATCAAAATCGGCTCACCGGACGATTACGTGATGCGTTTTTTACCCGGGGTGCTGTCGCGATTCGCTCAGGATTACCCGCTGATCAATGTGGAAGTGCATTGCGAGCCATCTGCGTTACTGCTGCAACGTAACGATCTGGACTTGACCATCGTCACCCGCAAGCCAGGCTCAGAGCGAGGACAGATTCTGCGTCAGGAACGCTTCGTGTGGATGGTGGCCGAAGGTTTTACGCCCCATGAACAAACGCCGCTGCCACTGGCCATGTTCAACACCGAGTGTTTTTGCCGGGTCTGGGCCTGCAATGCACTGGATGCGATGCAACGCGAATACCGGGTCGCTTATACCAGCGCCAGCCTGGCGGCCATTAATGCTGTGGTCAGTACGGGGCTGGCCGTGACTGCGCAGCTCGAGAGCCTATTGACCCCCGGTCTGCGCATCGTCGCAGAAGCCGAAAATCTGCCTCAGCTGCCGTCTGCCAGCATTGTATTGCTGCGCAAACCCACCACGACGCCCTCACCGATTATTGAATGCTTTGCGCACTACATCGTCGATGGCTTCAAGCCTTGATGGCCAACAACCCGGCGCATACCAACAAGAAGCCGCAATACAAGGCGCGCAGCACACGCTCGGGCAGCGCATGAGCAACTTTTACGCCCCAACTGATACTCAGCAACCCGCCGATGGCCATGGGCACCCCCATCAGCCAGTTGACCTCGTGATGAACGGCGTAGGTCAACAGCGTGACGCTGGTACTCGGTGCCGCCAGGGCCAGCGACATCCCCTGCGCCACCACCTGCGAGGTGCCGAACACGCTGGTCAACACGGGCGCCGCGACGACGGCGCCGCCTACGCCAAATAACCCGCCCGTGGTTCCCGCCAATGCCCCCAACGCGCCAAACCATGGCCAGCCGTAGCGAGAGCCTGTGGGCGCTTGAGCCGCTGCCCCATACAGCTTGATCAGGTTATACAGCGTAATCGCCAGCAAAAAACCGACAAATCCCCACCGAATAATGCGCTGATCCAGCCCTACCGCGAGCATCGCGCCCAGCCACGCAAAGCAGAAACTCATGACCACCAGCGGTAACGCCTGACGCAGGTCGATGCGATTGCGCTGGTTGTAGCGATACAGCGCCACCAGCACATTGGGCACCGACATGACCAAGGCCGTACCTTGCGCCATTTGCTGATCCAGACCAAACCACAGGCCCAGCACGGGAATGGCAATCAAACCACCGCCTATCCCGAACAATCCGCCCATCGCCCCCAGCGCGACACCCAACGCGGTGTACATCACAACATCCATCAACATCACTGCCCCTCATGGTGATCGGCCATGCTACCCAGTCGCAGGCCAGTGGCAAAGCTCAAAACCGCGCCTTGCGCACGATTTCATGAAGCAAAAAAAACCCGACCTTGTGGTCGGGTTTTTGTCGTGCGGTGAACGCCAGGATTAAACCTTGGCGCGGCCCTTGTAGGAACCACCGTCACGGGTATCGATCTCGATCCAGTCGCCGATTTCAACGAAATCTGCAACGCTCAGCTCGGTACCGTTTTTCAGTTTGGCAGGCTTCATCACTTTGCCCGAGGTATCGCCACGAGCGGAACCTTCGGTGTAGTCAACCTGACGCACGATGGTGGTCGGCAGCTCAACGGAAACCAGACGGTCTTCGAAGAAGATGGCTTCGCAAACATCGGTCATGCCTTCTTCAACGAAAGGCAGAACGGCTTCGATGTCTTCAGCGTTCAGCTCGTACATGGTGTAGTCAGTGGTGTCCATGAACGTGTAAGTGTCGCCGGAGATGAAGGACAGGGTCGCTTCTTTACGGTCCAGGATCACGTCGTCCAGCTTGTCGTCAGCGCTGTAAACGATTTCAGTCTTGTAGCCAGTCAGCAGGTTCTTCAGCTTGGTCTTCATGATCGCGCTGTTACGGCCCGACTTGGTGAATTCAGCTTTCTGAACCAACCAAGGGTCGTTTTCGAGCTTGATGACTGTGCCGGGTTTAAGCTCTTTACCAGTTTTCATTGCGAGTATCCGAATTTGGATTGAGATTTACAAAAATCTAGGCCGCGTATCATATCCAATTTCTATAAAACAGTACCAGCGCTTGCGCAAGATCAGCCTGGTTTGCCTGTTGTAGACACCAGCGCTCAGCGTGGGCGGACAGTTGCTCCCAGTGTTCTTCTACGTCATTCCAGCTTTTGGTCATGTCCGCGCCCGCATTCCAGGCCAGCCACAGGTCGGTAATCGCCTGCGCGGCGGCCGGTGACAGGCCGTTGACGTATAACGCCAGGAAGGCTTTGAGCTTGACCCAATGCGCGTCCTCTTCTTGCTGGTAAATATGCCAAAGCATGGGACGAGCGGCCCACTGCGCCCGCACAAAGGAGTCCTCGCCCCGCACGGCATTGAAGTCACAACTCCACAGGATGCGGTCGTAATCCTCCTGCCGGACAAACGGCAACGCCTGAACAGTCAGCGTGCCGCGCCGCTCAACGGTGCCAGGCGGTAACGCTTCAACGTCAAGCCAGTGCAGCAGATCCGTCATGATCCGCCCTTGCGGAACCAGCAAATGCGTCGCGCGATGACCCGCTGACAAGGCTGACAGCCAACTGGCGAGGCCCGTGTTTTCATAAGCAAACAACGAGATCAGGCGCGCCTGCGGGTCTGGAAAGACGCCCAACGCTTGCAGGAACGCCTGCCGCGCCAGCGGATCCCGCTGAAAGGCCTGACGTCGTGCGAGTAAATCGCCTTCGCGCAGCAAGCCGCCCGTCCCAGCTTCAAAGCCGGGAAAAAAGAACATGCGTTTAAGGCCATCGGGCCGCAGGGAAGGCAAACCGTGACAGCCGGCCACCCAGTCCTCTGCACTCAGGTACTCAAGATTGATCCACAACGCAGGGCTGACACGCTCTTTCATGGCGCGCAAATAAGCCTCTGGCAATTTGCAGCCGAACGCCTCGATCACTACGTCGGCCACCTCCACCGCCGCCCAGACCTGTGGCCACTGGCGAACCTCCACGCCCTGCTGCCATTGCTCACTGGCTGTGGCATCCGCCTTAGGACACAGCGGCACGAACGCGCGTAAATCGTCGACCCACAACCGCACCGCCAGATCATGCTCGGCCGCCAACTGACGGGCCAGACGCCACGTGACACCAATGTCGCCGTAGTTGTCGACCACACTGCAAAAAATATCCCAGGAGACTTTCATTCCGGGCTCCAACATTCAAAGGCCCGATTGTCCGCATAAAACAGCAGGGACAGAAGCGTTATGGCGCATTAATCTGCGCGACAGTCGTGCGACAATCGCCGCTCACTCACACCACGCGCCCGCCCGGAGGCTGCCATGCCCGCTCGTCCGATTGCTCGCCGTCGATTGTCAGTCACCCTCACCCCGCTTCCCCTGATCGGCTGTATTGCCCTTGGGCTTTGGTTCGGGTTTGTAGCGATAGCCCTGACGTGCTGGTTGATCTATCGCGCTGCCGGACCCGCTTCCCTGGCGCCTGTAGCCGCCCTCTTGCACCCGACGACACTGCCATCGACGCCGCCGCCCGCCCCAAGCAATGTGATGTTTGAGCAATATCAGCAAAACCTGTATCAACACGAACAGCAGCAACGTCTGGAGCAGGCGCGTGACAGCAACCGCAACCTGGCAAACCCCACCTGCCAGTTTTGGCTACAGCAAGATCAGAACGCACCGACCGACAAAAGCCGCGCCAACGTGCTGCGTTTTTGCAATTAAACGAAGACCCGACCGTCCCTGCCTATGAACAAGATCGACGTACACCGCCTGTTACTGGAGAAACTCGAGGTTGATCTCGATGTGCTGCAACGCGCGGCTCAGACCGCCTACGAAGCTGCCACCCACGAAGAAAATGTGGCTGAGAACAAGTACGACACCCTTGGGCTGGAAGCTTCCTATCTGGCAACAGGTCAGGCACGTCGGGTAGAGGAAATTCGCCAGGCACTTAAACGCTGTCAGGCCATGTCGCT
The DNA here is from genome assembly GCF_015377145.2 of Pseudomonas lundensis. Classification (NCBI taxonomy): domain Bacteria; kingdom Pseudomonadati; phylum Pseudomonadota; class Gammaproteobacteria; order Pseudomonadales; family Pseudomonadaceae; genus Pseudomonas; species Pseudomonas lundensis. The sequence goes on along the minus strand of NZ_CP062158.2, from coordinate 1,491,794 downwards.
GGAACCACTGGACCCCACGCGCGGGATTCAGATCGGGGCGCTGGTGTGTCTCGAAACAGACAAGGGCACCTCGCAGTACCTGCTGCTGGCCCCTGATGCGGCAGGCTTGACGCTCAAGGCGAACGGGCAAACCGTCACCGTCATCACACCGCGCTCGCCGCTGGGCGCTGCGCTGCTGGGCAAGTACCTCGACGACGAGGTGCAGATCAAGGTCGGGGCCGCAGTCCAGCATTTCAGCGTGCTGGAGATCGCCTGATCAGCAGCATCTACGCGTTTTACTTGGCCGCGGCCATCAGACGGTTCACTTCACTGCGCACCATGTTTGCGTATTCGGGCGGCGACATGGCGTCCAGCTCGGAACGGACCCATTCGGCCCATTTGCCCTTGCGCTTGGCACGCTCACCGAACAGACGTGCGGCATCGCCTTTGGCCTTACCCAGATTGCTCTGCCAAAGGTCAAACAGACGTGATTTTTCATCTTCAAGCGCAGCACGCTCAGCAAGGGGCTTATTGGCGAGATTGAAGCTCATGACAGGTTCCTGCGGCGTAAATTGGGTTACATCTTACACCTTCAAAAGAAGTGTCTCAGCCAGGTTTTTAACTACGCTGTCAGCTCAACACCGTGCATCCCGCAAAACAGATGCAACTTTTCACGACCGGATTGACTCCATAACTCATCATCCTTTTCACCTGCAAGGAGTACCGCAATGGCTCGAAAAAACGCCGTACAAGCCGCTGAAGACCAAATCAAAGACCAGGCTTTCAGCGAGCTGCAAGACCTGATAGCCGAATCGGACAAGCTGCTCAAGGACAGTGCATCGCTGGTTGGCGAAGAAGGCGAAACACTGCGTGCGCAGGTGGGCCTGAAACTCAAGCAGGCACTGGACTCCGTAAACAACGTTCGCGAACGCAGCAAGCCGGTGGTTGACGCAACCGAGCATTACATCGGCGGCCACCCCTGGCAGACCGTTGCTATTTCTGCCGGTTTCGGTCTGGTAGTAGGCCTGTTGCTGGGCCGTCGTAACTAAGATACGGCGACTGTCTCGGCCATCACCGAAACGTTGCATTTTCAAAACCCTTCTCCCTCCGGGTGAAGGGCTTTGTCGTTGGCCTGGAAAAAACTTCGACATATTCAGTGACATGCACGGGCAGCAGTCCTGATACTTCACGCCACACTCCATGCCGATGAGACAGTCGATGTCCACCTCCCCTGCCGCTCACAAACCCCTGAGCACTGCCCTGATCCTGCTGATGGCCACTGCGACGGGCCTGGCCGTGGCCAGCAACTATTACGCCCAGCCTTTGCTGCACACCATCGCCCAAGAGCTGGGCTTGAGCATGAGCAGTGCCGGTACGGTCGTGATCACCGCCCAGTTGAGTTATGGCGCCGGCCTGCTGCTACTGGTGCCGCTGGGCGACCTGTTTGAGCAACGCCGCCTGATCGTCAGCATGACCGTCTTAAGCGCGCTGGGCTTGCTCTTGAGTGCTTTCGCCCCGTCGCTCCCCCTGTTGCTGCTGGGTACGGCGGTCACCGGCTTGTTTTCTGTCTCGGCCCAAGTGCTGGTGCCCATGGCTGCCAGCCTGACGGACCCGCAAAGCCGGGGCCGGGTCGTAGGCACACTGATGAGCGGCCTGCTGCTGGGTATTCTGCTGGCGCGCACCGTGGCCGGCGCCCTCTCTTCGGCAGGCGATTGGCGCACGATTTACCTGCTGGCCGCCGCGCTCATGTTTATCAGCGCCATCGCGCTGTACTGCGCCCTGCCCAATCACCACCAGAGTGCAGGGCTGAGCTATCCGAAACTGCTGGGATCGGTATTTCGCCTGTTCGTCGAAGAGCCGGTATTGCGCCTGCGCGCGCTGTTGGGCCTGCTGACATTCTCGTTGTTTGCCTTGTTCTGGACACCCCTGGCCTTTCTGCTGGCACTGCCGCCCTACGGTTATTCAGACGCCGTGATCGGCCTGTTCGGCCTCGCGGGTGCCGTCGGTGCGGTGGCGGCCAATTGGGCCGGGCGCATGGCTGACCGTGGCAAGGGCCGACAGGCCACCACTGCCGGTTTATTGGTATTGCTGGCGTGCTGGCTGCCCATGGCATTTGCCGGTAGCTCGCTGGCCGCCCTGTTGATCGGCGTGCTGGCCTTGGACTTTGCTGTGCAACTGGTCCATGTGAGCAACCAGAACGCCGTGTTTCAAATCCGGCCCGCGGCGCGCAATCGCCTTAACGCGGGTTACATCACCTGTTATTTCATTGGCGGCGCTCTGGGCTCGCTCGCGGGCGCACAAACCTACCCGGTTTACGGTTGGGAGGGCATCGTCATGGTCGGCGCCGTCATCGCGACCCTGACCCTCGCAGTGTGGGGTTATGCCCTGCAACGAGAAAGCAAGTTGCAGCCTGTCGGGTAGCCCGTGTTGCGGCGCTTTTCATCACCGGGTGAAGCCGCTAGGATGCTCAACACCTTGAAAACGGCCTGTCTTGGCAGGTCGTTTATTGCCCTGAATGGCCCCGAGAATACGAATGATCCCTAAAGAATCCCGCAACGAACTGGCCCTGGATACGTTCATCAAAGGGCACCCTGAACTGATCGAAGAAATGAAAGACCTCAGCCACGAGGATCGCCAGCAGCAGATCCTCTGGGCATTTGAAGACGAAGCCCAAAGCCGTGGCCTCGAAGCCTGGGAACTGGCCCTGGAACTCATCGCTCGCTCGCCGGAAGAATTGGCCGCGATGCGCCGGGAAGTGCATCAGGAAGTCGCTGAAGCCCTGGACATGAGCTGGGAAGAATACTGCAGCTTCAACGACATCGCCGTTTGAGCCTGACGCCTCAGGTGACGCGGCGATTATCGAGTAACCGCTCGTCACTTGGGTGGCACGAACCTGTGCATTTCATACACCAACATCATGTAGCCCTCCCCACTTTGGAGTCGACCTCATGATGACCTTGATTAAACAGCTGTCTTTCGCCACTGCCTTGGGCATGGTGTCCGTCAGCAGCTATGCGGCTTCGTCTTCCACCGGCCCGACCCTTCCCGAAGGGCCCGCCCCCGCGCCAGCGACCCAAGGGATTGAGCCCACCATCAATCAGGATTCCAAAATCCACAACGATGCGGACACCCCGACGCACCCGTCAGTCGATCCACGCATTCAAGGCAATGATCCAGGCCGTCAGGGCGGTATGAACACGGATGGCAATGGCCCGATAGGCGATGGCGAGCGCTCAGTCACACCACCTTCGGCCTTGCCCGGCTCAACCCAACCTTGATGCCGCCTAACGGGCAATGTTTCCACTGGAGATGAAAAGGTCGATGTAAGAAAAAAGAATTTCAAACACCTGCCGTGGTCCCAGTTATAACGACCACTCAGAGGCACAAGATGAAATTCGATACCTTTTCCCAAGGACTTGCCAAGCAGGCAGGAAGCCCCAGAACATTCCAGATCGCCATTTTACTGATCGTGATATGGGCCGTTTCGGGGCCCTGGTTTCATTACAACGACACGTGGCAACTGATCATTAACACCTCGACCACCATCATCACGTTCCTGATGGTGTTCCTCATTCAAAATACCCAGAACCGCGACAACGATGTGCTGCATATCAAAATTGATGAACTGCTGCGCGTCACTAAAGAAGCACAAAACGCCGTGCTCAACCTGGACGCGCTGGACACCAAAGAGCTGCACAATATTCGCAAGCAATACAAACGCATCGGTGAAAACCAGTCAGTGGAAGTGACCTGCACCGAAACGGTCATCACCTCCAACGAAGAAACAAGCGACGCCAACGCCTAGCGACAGTGCGCTGACGCGCCACAGCGTCAGCGCCACAGGGGCCATTAACTGACCGGTTTATCCACCTCACCTTTTTGATGGGTAGTCGCCAACTTCTTGGCCATGTCCAGATGCATCTCCAGCTTTGGCAAATACTTCTTCGCGAACGCTTTAAGCTGCGGCGACGTTGACTGGTGAGCTTGCTGCTTAAAGAGCGAAATAGCGTCTTCGTGGGTTTTTACCTGATTGGCCACATACGCCACATCAAACGACGCGCCTTCCTGCACTTGCAGCATCATCGTCTTGGCCTTGCTCAAGACATCTTCTTCAGCCGCCACCTCCAGCCCTTGCTTCTGAGCAATATCCTTAAGGTCACGGTTGGCATCGGTGTAATCCTTGATCACTTCCACGGCATAGCTGTTGATATCGACCGACTTGGTTTTCTGAATCGCCATACGGCTGTTCTCGATTTCCGCAATCCCTGCCGCAGACGCTTCGTCAACAAACTCAGCGGGGCTTGCAGCCACGGCAGAGCCGGCCATGAACACGGCATAAGCCAACGCACAGCCCGCGACAAAACGCTTAGTGGCACTCGGGGTTTTCATAACATCCTCCAGAAAAAGGCAGGTTTATCTCTGCATTGAATCTGAAGGCGTATGCCGGTAAAGGTTTAGAAAAACCTGCCGGGAACGACGAATGGTAACCCGCCAGCATGTCCGTCACGCTTGATGACTGTATTTGGAACGGTCAAAAACTTTCAATCACCGTTGCCGCCAATGCCTTCGCCCGGTCGAGATTATAAATGCGATGAAGAAACACCCATTGTGCTTCCAACAGATAAACGTTCGTTTCCAGAAGCATTTCTTCAAACAAGAAAACAGGGCAACTTAACTCCATCGTTATCTGTTTTATTGGCCTGCCAAGTATTTCACCCATCGGGTATTCACTTGAAGAGGCCGATAATACAACACGCTCGCGCATCTGCGCCGTCAGCGCGGTCAACTCATGAAATGCCCATTGGTCTGCAACTTCACACTGATGCCGGTGCAACGTCTGATTATACGAGCCCTGCACATATAATTGACCTACAGTTTCAATCTCGACAACCTTCAGCGGTAATATTCGCTGAATGGGTAATGAATCCAGCTCTACAGATTTAAATCGCTTCAATAACGATACACTCATATTCCCTGATACCGCTGATAACGCCGCATCTCCTTCGAGTCTTACTATTTTCCAGCGCGTGACCACTCGGGCGAATTCATGACCACCGGCGGTGAACACATGGAAAAACTCCAGCAAGGAACTCGACTGCCTGACCCGGACCTTCTCCAGAATTGCCGTAAACTCATCAACCTCAAAAAAATCAAACGGACGAATGTAATCAATCTCACATCCGACGACCACCATACTCTGACAGTGTTCACTCACTTGCTGTGCAATCGACACACCCAAATGCTTAATAAACCAGGCACAAATACCATTCACGCTGTACCCCAGTAAAGCTCGCGCATGAAACTGCACCGGCGTAAACAATGTCGGATCGACAGCATAGGTAGCTGAAACACTGCGCTCTGCATTCACTTTAACCTCCCGCAATCGCTGTAAAAATGTCGAGCTGATCATCATTAACAATTTCTTTATGAAACTCATCCACTCTTATCTTTTCCCCGTTCAACGACACATGAAAATTTCGCTTCACATTCCCTTGCCGATCTAAAATCACTTCATTAAGGGCGGGGTACTGCTCAACCATCTTATGAATAGCGCCGACCACCGTATTCCGACATCCCACATCAATATCCAGTGCTCGCTGATAGCTAATAAACCGTGCCAGATTTCCTGATAATTTTATATGCATGATTCCTCCCTATTGAGGATAGCGCTGATAGTACATTTCTATTTCATGGATTTTCTGAATACCAATATCAACTTTAAGTTTCTCTTGAGGATCAGCACCCGCAATCAAGGATGCAAAATCTCGTTGCGCCCGGCCAATGCCGCTGCTTTCGCTATATCCCCATCCGCCTGTCACATTCAATGCCAGGGCCGCAATTTTATTCACCGCCTCAACAGCCTGGTATTTAGCGGACGAAGAGACTGAATCCCAATAGGGATCGGACTCCGCCCTGTCCTGCCGATGCAAGGCATAAAAGACTGACGTTCTGGCAGACTCAAGCAAGATGTACATCTCCCCCACCAAGGCCTGCACATGCTGAAGATCAATCAAAGGACGCTGATGGCGCACAGTCGTGTGTAGATATCCCAGTGTCGCCTCAATCACTGCGCGCGCCCGCCCCAGAAATAAAGTGGTTTGTAAAGCGCGTCGACAATTGAGGAAGTAACGCTGAGCAAAACTAAGGCCATCCGTTGCAATCAACAATCGACTCTTATGTACCCTGACATTAACCATCTCCACTGACGCAATCCCCGTGGAGCGGCAGCCATGCATGGCGCGAGGCGTCACGACTACACCCGGGTCATCAGTGCGCACTAAAAACACTTGGATATCAGCAGTTTCTCCGCGCACAAACATTAAAAAAATATCTGCAGTCTCTGCGCCAGTGACAATTGCTTTCAATCCGTTTAACAGGTAGTACTCAGTCTCCTTTTCAGGCAGTGCACATGATAGAAATGAAAATGCATCTGCGTTCTCTGTATAAGCAAATGCACCAGCCTTTTTTCCCTCTATCAAATCCCTCATATAGACATCATTGATATCAGCACGCTGAACAGCCAATAGCGCGTTGATGAATGACATCCTGACGGATATTAAAAAAGGAAAAGAGACATCGTGAGACAAATAACCAATCTTTTCTAACACTTTCCCCCACGGAGCATATCCCCACCCAAAGCCACCCCATGTTTCTGGCAGGTTATAGGTATAAATGCCGAGCTGAGCAAAACTTCGCATTTGCGCGTGCGTAATCACCGCCGACGCCTGATCGCGAGCCTCAACAGAAACATTCAATTCATTCTCTATAAGGCATCCATATACATCCTTTAAATCCTGAGCACCTTGCCACTCTATATTCATCGCAGTTCCTTCCACGGTGAACAGCACGACATGCCCATACGGGCACACAAACAACCAACTCCCGATTCCGGGCCAAACTGTAGTTCACTCAAGCCAAGACCAAGCTTAGGCGACAAAAAAAATCCGCAACCTTCTTTTTACACAAAACTTCCGACACACAACAAGCAACACTTTGCCCCTTAAGGGGCAAAGCGTGTAATCAGCAGCAACTCGAACGACTACAAAAAATAGCAACCCGCCAAACAGACTTAAAAAGACCTTCACAAACACATATAAATCATCAACTATTAAAGCAATTTACAACCGTGAAAAAACACTAAATCCTCTATAAAAAACCCTCGTAGCCAAAACGCCAGATTTAATTTATTTACATCGATTAATCCATGGCGACGTATGGAAAACCACAATCGACAGTATTAGATCGAACCGTCCAAACGGGCCATGTAGCCATTGGCGAGGCCCGAAAACACTTCCATCGCACGACTATGTGCGCCATGGCACTGTCACGTTATTCGCTGCGCTGGATCATCGTTAGGGCCGTTTGATCAGCAGCATGAGTACCAGCACCGGCATCAGGAGTGGCTGGATTTCCTCAAGAAGATCAACCGAGAAACGCCCAAGCACCTTCAACCGCACTAGATCGTCGACAACTACACGACTCACAAATCCCCCAAGTGAAGGCGTGGCTGGAAAAACACGAATGCTTCCATATGCATTTCACACCGACATCCAGTTCGTGGATGAACATGATCGAGCGTTTGTTTGGGGACAACACGGTGTATGTGCGCGACGGCAGTTTTGGATCAGTACGCGAACTGAAAGCTTCGATGACTACTTTTTTGGCGCGTCAAAATGCGCAACCGTCACGGTATGTCTGGAACGCCAAGGGGAAGATATCTTCAAAAAAATTCATCGCGCCCGCGATGCGATGACATCACAGGTTTATGGGTAAATTATTTCGAGAACCGCACACTAGCACGCGCATGCTCACGCTCTTACTGGAATTTCATAGGGTTTGAAGCGTACGACCTCCTCCCCGAGCCAGTCATCCCCCTACGACATACGCGCCCGAATCGGCTCCAGTTCATTGGCCTCATTGGCCGCATAAATCTGCGCCGCCTCCCTGGTCGACCCAAAACCACCCGCATTCTGCGCCACTATGCCCATCAGCTGCGGATGCTACTGGCCCGGCTGGAGCCAGCAGCACGTAATAAGCTGGCCCGCAGCATCGAGCAGGAACTGCGCCGCAGCCAGCAAAAACGAATCACCGCCCAGCAGAACCCCGATGGCAGCAAGCCCCCCTCGCAAACAGCGTAATTTACGCGGCAAACAGGGGCGTGCTCGAAGAAAGCTGGCAATGGTCAAGAAGCTGCGAACTGCCAGCTATTTGAAGGTGCAAACTGACAGTAACGCCATAAGCGTTGGTTTTACCAGGCGTATTGCCCGGATTGCGAGAGTTCACCAGTACGGGCTGAAGGATCGCGCAGAGGCGCTTGCTCCGCAGGCTCGATATCAAAAGCGGGAAGTATGGGGCTGACTCATACGGATCTGGCGATGATCCGCAATGGACTACTGGCTCACCTTGCAACATGAAACTCAGTCTAAAAACAACCGTTACCTATCAGTTCTACCAGTACCCTGCGCTCGCATAACCCTGTAAACCTTTTAACTAAATGTGATCGAGGTGATGTAGCCCATGAGTAAGCCCACACAGAAAGAGTCGACAGCGCCTCGAACAACGCTGCTTGCTACCGATGCAAGCAACTCGGTGCTGACAGAAATCAACGATTCAGGCCTCAACCAAGCGTCTTACAGTGCTTACGGTCACTATTCATCTGATGCGCAACCAAGCTCTAACCTTGGATTTAATGGAGAAATGCGTGACCCCATCACCAGTTGTTACTTTTTGGGTAATGGGAACCGTGTCTACAATCCTGTACTAATGCGCTTTCACAGCCCGGACAAGTTAAGCCCATTTTATGCAGGCGGATTGAACGCCCATATGTATTGTATTGGTGATCCGATTAACCATTCTGATCCCACGGGTAATTTTCCAATCTGGACACGGATTGTAGGGGGTCTTGCATCTGCTGGAATTATCGTGGGTGCTGTAAGCGCTGCTACAGATGGAGATACGCGCACCATTTTAGGTGCAATTGCACTCACAGCAATTGTGGGAGCTTCGGGTTTAGGCGGGTACAAATTATCTAGAACAACAATCGGAAAAAGCTTCGGGAATTCTTCATTTGCTGGAAAGAAAGCAGGGTACAGAAGGCTGTCAACCGACTCAGTTAACCCTCAACAAAAGCTTAGGGCAGGAACCACGTCTTCGATTAAACCAATAAAAGCCATACCCGTAACCCCAAGTGATCCCCGAGCAGTAACAACAATTAAAAACGCAGTCGGAACAGCCCCACCTGAAAGACCAAACTACTGGCGCGAAGTTATTCCAGCAGATGAGGCGTTTAGACGTCAGGTACGTCTGGCGGAAATTCAAGGTCGAGTGACCAACAACCCGGGCGGAAATGGGCCTTGGGGGCTAGCCGCTCGTAGAGCAATGAGAAGACCCGCAACCGGGGTCCCTGATGGTGTGTCAGAAGCACAACGTATTAGACGGGCAAACTTGTTTTTGGAGATTTAAACCTCCTCCTGTATCCATACGCTTTACAAACCCTTATAGCTGCGCTGTCAGTCCTCATGACGCCAACATTGGCGTCATGAACGACTTAGCCGCCCTCTCACGCATGCTCGAAAGGTAGTGATCTAATGAAACCAGACACCCATTTAGGCGAGAATGCTCTCCATAACGAGATGTCAGATGACCACTACAGCTAGCCTCGCTTCAAGGATGTCCCGAAGGGTAAAACGATCTCACGCAAGATTAATCGACATCAGTTATGGCGATACTTGGTTACCCCTAAACCTCTACGAACCAACCTACGCTTTCAAACGTTATTGCATGCCTGTTTGAGGCATAGAGCCTGGAGCAGAGGCGGATGCTTTCATTGCGAAAAATAATCATCTAAATGCCTCAGACCATCCCCACACCGCTTTTTTCCAGACGCCAGAAACCACAAACCCCCGACTTTCTCTAGGAAAATCAGGGGTTTGTGTTTACTTAATGTGGCGGTGAAGGAGAGATTCGAACTCTCGATACAATTTCTTGTATACACACTTTCCAGGCGTGCTCCTTAAGCCACTCGGACACTTCACCGTATCTCTTCAAACATGTTCTGTCTGTCGAGGCGCGCTAATGTAGTCGAAACCTTTGGAGATGACAAATGTTTTTTTCAGAATTTTCATGCGCTTACGCCATTTAGCCGTTTTTGGGCGTCTGGGCTGGGCCTTGTCGCTACATTCGCCGCGGCACAGGCGCCCGTTCGGTCCAAGGAGGCGGGCTTATATATAGAAGAACCCTGCATAACAGCTGACTCACCAGTCAGTCACGGCGCTTTACCTGCGCCACGTGGCTGGGTAACGTCTGCTCCTCTTCAATACAAGGAATTGCGCCATGAGTGACCTGATTGCTTATCACCTGGAAGACGGTATCGCCACGCTGACCCTGAGCAACGGCAAGGTCAATGCCATTTCCCCGGAGGTTATTGCGGCCTTCAATACGGCGCTGGATCGCGCTGAACAGGATCGCGCTGTGGTGATCATTACCGGGCAGCCGGGGATTCTCTCCGGCGGGTATGACTTGAAGGTGATGACGGCCGGTCCTGAGCAGGCGGTCAATCTGGTGACTCAGGGCTCAACCCTGGCACGCCGCCTGTTAGCGCATCCATTCCCCGTGGTGGTGGCCTGCCCGGGTCATGCCGTCGCTAAAGGCGCCTTCCTATTGTTGTCGGTGGATTATCGGATTGGCGTCGACGGTCCGTTCAGTATTGGTCTGAATGAAGTGCAAATCGGCATGACCATGCATCACGCCGGCATTGAGCTGGCACGTGACCGCCTACGCAAGTCGGCATTTCATCGCTCGGTCATCAACGGTGAAATGTTTACCCCACAACACGCAGTGGACGCCGGTTTCCTTGACAAGGTGGTGCAACCCGAGGAGCTGCACGCGGCGGCACTTGAAGCAGCGCGCCAGCTGAAAAAAATCAACATGAAGGCGCACAAGAACACCAAGCTCAAAGTGCGCAAGGCACTGCTGGACACGCTGGACAACGCGATCGAGCTGGATCAGGCCCACTTGATCTGAATGGTTGGCATCTCGACAGCAACTGCGGTCGAGGTGCCTCCCCCTGTTTTCATGTCCGCCTTCGTTATTGTTCCGAAAACGCTCTATCCCGCCTCCACACCCTAGCGTTGAAACATGCGCTTAAACATCAGCCATCTCCTACATGTATCGGAGTAATTGCCGAATACAGTGCACGTCCGTACACTGCGCCACCTTTTGTTTTGACGAGCCTGTAAATGCTACTTTCGTTCCGTATGTTGTTGATGAGTGTGCATTTTCTGATGGCCGGTATTCTCGGCGTGTTGCTCGGCCTGTGTCGGCCCTTCAACCCTGACAATAGCCGCCTCTGCGCGCGCCTCTACGCACTGCCGTCCAAATGGATCATGGGCTATAAGCTGAAAACCGAAGTCGGGCCGCTGATGGATAAGCCGCAAAGCTGCGTGGTCATTGCCAACCACCAGTCCAACTACGATTTATTTATCTTTGGCAATGTCGTGCCTCGTCGCACGGTGTGCATCGGTAAAAAAAGCCTGAAATGGGTGCCACTTTTCGGCCAACTGTTCTGGCTGGCGGGCAACGTGTTGATTGATCGCGGCAATGCGCAGAAGGCGCGTAAATCAATGCTGACCACCACCCGCACGCTGCAAGAAAAAGACACCTCGATCTGGGTCTTTCCGGAGGGCACCCGCAACCTGGGCCAGACGTTGTTGCCGTTCAAGAAAGGCGCCTTTCAAATGGCGATTACCGCCGCAGTTCCGATTGTGCCGGTGTGTGTCAGTACCTACAGCCAGCACCTGAAGCTCAACCGTTGGCACAGCGCCGATATCCAGATTCGCTCCCTGCCCGCCATCCCTACGGCCGGCATGACCCTGGACGACATGCCAAGGCTGATGGAGATGTGCCGCGAACAAATGCGCGACTGCATCGAGGCCATGGATCGCGAAGTGATGGCCCAGCAAGGCCGCCACGCGCCCGTCCAGAGTGACAGCAAGCGCAAAGGAACCGCCTCCCACCCGAACCTCTGAATGTTTGTCGACTCAAAGGGGGGCATTGCACGCTAAGCTGCATCTTCGTGCCCTAACCCTTTGAAGAAGAAGCGATTAGAACTATGGGGAGAGTTGTTGCTGCCGCGGTGTACAACGCTGGCAAAAAAATCAGCAATATCACGCTGGACGAGGGTAGCGACTGGGCTAAAAAACCCGGTCATTTCGTCTGGATCGGCCTTGAGCAGCCTGATGCGCAAGAGATCAGCAATTTGCAGCGCCAGTTCAACCTCCACGAACTGGCCATCGAAGATGCCCTTGAGCAGCACAGCCGACCCAAACTGGAAACCTTCGGTGACGCGCTGTTTATCGTGATTTATTCGCCGATACGCCACGAAGGCAAACTGGAATTCGTCGAAACGCATATTTTCGCGGGTAACGGTTACATCATCACCTGCCGCAACGGGCATTCAGCCTCATACAAGGCCGTGCGCCAGCGTTGTGAGGCGCGCCCATTACTGCTGGATCACGGTGAAGACTTTGTTCTGTATGCGCTACTGGACTTTGTCACCGAAAGCTATCAACCCGTGAGCGAAGCGATTCATGCCGAGATCGAGGCGCTTGAAAAAAGCATCATGAGCAATTCGCTGAAAGAGGCCGACATTGTGCATCTGCACGGTCTGCGTCGTGATGTGCTGCGATTGCGCCGCTATGTCGCGCCCATGGTGGAAATCAGTGAAGAACTGCAACGCCTGACCTTCCCGTTTATCGACAAGAACATGCGTCCCTATTTTCGGGACGTGCAAATTCATGTCACCCGCCAGATGGAAGACCTCTCCACGCTGCGCGACATCGCCAGCCAAACCATTGAAGTGGTGGTGCTGCTGGAGTCTTCAAGGCAAAGCGCCGTGCAGCGAAAATTCGCTGCTTGGGCGGCGATCCTGGCGTTTCCGACCGCCGTGGCCGGTATTTACGGGATGAACTTTCAGAACATGCCCGAGCTGAGCTGGCATTACGGGTACTTCGGGGTGCTGACGTTTATTGGTGTAGGCGTAACGACGTTGTGGGCCAGCTTCAAACGTTCGGGCTGGCTATAAATACGCGGGCGGACAAGTGCCCGCCCGCCTCATCTGTGCTCGCCCTTTATACGGCTTGCTTTTCAGGCTTGTGCGCCACAAAACGCATCATCCACTCTGCGACTGTCTGACCGTGATGGTCCTTGGCGAGGCTGGCAATGCCCGAGCCATAGACCTCAGCCCCTAACGCGTCCTGGCGCAGGTCCAGCAAGGCACGCGAGTAGTCGTGGATGAACTCGGGGTGCCCCTGGAAGCACAGCACCTGATCGTTGATGTGGTACGCAGCAAACGGGCAAAAATCGCTGGACGCAATCACCGTGGCGTTTTCGGGCAATGCGGTGACCTGATCCTGATGGCTGATGAGCAATGTCAGGTCTTCGACGGCGGGGCTCATCCAGGGCGCCTTGGCCGCCAACCTGTATTGGTGAGTGCCTACACCCCACCCCTGGCTCGCACGCTCGCTCTTGCCGCCCAACAACAGCGCCAATAACTGATGGCCAAAGCACACGCCGAGCAACTTGTCGCCCCGCTCATAGCGCGTCAGCAAATAACGTTTAAGGGTTTCAATCCACGGGTCGGTACCAAACGAGTCGGCCTTGCTGCCGGTCACCAGATACGCATCGTAGGTCTCATCGTCCGCGGGATATTCACCCTGCAAAACGTTGAACACCGTAAATTGCGCGGCGATCGGTTGTTGGGTAAACAGACGCTTGAACATCTGTCCGTAGCCCTGGTATTGATCCACAAACTCAGGGCGCAGAACGTCGGTTTCCAGAATGCAAATGCGTAACGACATAAAATTACCTGGCACGATGAATACAGAAGGGATGAAAACAATGCACAGAGCCTGCCTTGAAACGGCAATTCAAGGCAAGCACTGCACGCTTTGAAACGGTTGCGCAGGCTGCTTGGCGCGGTTGGGCGAACGGAACGTGTCCACCCAACCACGGGCTGACGAACGGTAGCTCACTAAGCACTCTGGTGTTTTGATTCTCCGTTGCGTCTAGCAACGGGGTGTCAGACATAACGGAGGACAGCTAATAGCGTTTTAGAAACTTTCCTCACTGACATGATGTGAAAGGGTTCTAAGCGAGGCGAGAGACCGGCTCTAAGGTAAACCTGTCAGCCGCTGCGAAACGCAAGGACATGCCGTTACTGTCGCGCGGTGCCGTTTTTCAGGAATAACAATAAAGGCAGATCGCCATGCTCAAACACACCAAACTCCGCCAAGCAGGACTCATCCTTTTTGCCACCACCCTGTTGTTGATCGTGCCGAATCTGACCAAGGTCATCGGCTGACCTCTCCTTTTTCAGGCTCCTGGTCTTATTTATAGCGGTGACTTTCGAGGTTGGCACTTGTGTGCCAATCTCAAGGCTCGCCTTTATGGAGGGAACCCTATGCGCCCGTGGTTTACAGTCGTTGCGCTGCTCATGTGCAGCACTGCTCAGGCAGGCATCATTGACGTGAACCGCGCCGTGGATGAAATCAACGATGGCGCGCTGATCCTGGACCTGCGCAACAACAGCGATTTTGCGGCGGGCAATCTGCATAACTCTTTACAAGTCGATCTGACACTGGAAGATGGCACCGGCATTAGCGCGGAAGGCCTCGCCTATCAATTGGGCCTGGTCGTTCTGGACCCCAATAACACCATTGTGATTTACAGTGACACCAATCAACACGCCCTCGAAGCCGAAGACACCCTGATCAAACGTGGGTATTTCGGCGTCGTGAACGGCGGCAATTACGAGGAGTAGCGCGATGCGCTCTTCGATCACGTCTCGCTGACCGAGAACGTACTGCCCGGCGACGAACCCACCGACGACGACATTACAGCCATCAATTGAAATTTATCTGCCTGCTTTTTACCGCCCTGTTCTGCCTGCCGACCTACGCCGCCCAGCTCACCCTCGAGCTGGGTGACACCCGCCGTAGCTGGCAAACGGCCGATTTGCTGAACCACCCTGCCACCCAAGAGGTGCGCATTGTTGATGATGTGTCCTATAAGCGCGACATGACTTATCGCGCAATTCCTGTGGCCACGTTACTGGAAGGCCTTTCACCTGAGGATCATGTGCAAGCCGTCGCGCTGGACGGCTTTGCGGCGGAGCTCAATGTGGCACCGCTGTTGAATCAACACGGCGCAAAAGCCTGGCTCGCCATCGAAGACCCCGAACAGCCGTGGCCGCCACTGGGTAAGGGAAAACCCAGCGCCGGGCCGTTTTATCTGGTGTGGACAGACCCGCAAGCGGGTCACATCAGCCCGGAACAATGGCCGTTTCAAGTGGCGCGCTTTAAACGCCAACAGCCGGTTGCCGAGCGTTTTCCAGCGATGCGCCCCGATCCGTCACTGGCAGCCGATGCGCCAGCCAATCAGGGGTTTGTTGTCTTTCAGAAGCATTGCCTGGCGTGCCACCGGCTTAACGGCGCAGGTGACGCACAGTTTGGGCCTGATCTGAACATCCCTTACAACCCGACCGAATATTTCGGTAAGGCATTCCTCACACGCTACATCCGCGACCCGCAAAGCCTGCGTCAATGGCCACAGGCCCGCATGCCCGGCTTTTCCAGCGAGGTACTGACTGAAGCCGAACTGGCGCAACTGATCGAGTACTTGCAGCACATGGCCACACGCAAGGTGGTGACACCTGAGCGTCAGCCATAAGCTTCTGGCTATCAGCGACATAGGCATTGGTGATTTCACCCGGCGCATACACCCGTGGATACTTGCCGCCATTGTCGAACTTCCCTTTAGCCACCGCCTGCGGTGGCTTTTTTTTTGCCTGCCATAACGCAAAATGGCCGGCCCGCAGGCCAGCCATCTGTGTCTTGAACCACTTTAATTCAGCAGGCCACGCACCTCCTGCTTCACACCCCAGCCTTCAATAATCCCGCCAAGGGGTACGACTACGGCTTCAAAGTCTTGCTCAAAATCCCCGATGCCCCCGTAGGTGGCATACATCACCTTGCTCAGCTCCAGATTCCAGGCACCGTCATCACGCACGTTAATTTGCGCATTTAGCGATTCTCCACAAAATTTTTGTGCTGCACGGCGTGCCCGCTCCTCATCCGGGAAAATGGCGTAAAACTCGATGGGATGAATACGTGAAAAATCAAAACCGCCTTCTTTCATGCGGCGCAGCACGTAGCTGCTGAGGTCTTCTTGATGGGCTGTGCTCATGAAACGTCCTCCTCGCAATGGATAGACTTTCAACGCTCCCCGAGATGCAACCGTCAATTCGTTGCGGGGATCAAGCATGTCGCGAACAAGATCAGAACCAGTCGAACACTTCGCTGGCCTGGTTGCAGATTAGCTCCGCCGCACAGCGCATGCCAAGCGCGGCGTTAAAAAAAGAAACGTTTATAGAAAACGGTTCTATTGCATCGCTGCCGCCTGACGCTTAACAGATGCGCTGTACAGCGTCAGGCAGCCTACAGAGCGCTTATTGCTTCTCTGCGCGCTCTTTGAGCGCTTTGAGGGTATTGAACGGGGCGTCCACTACGAACTTGTTCGCCAACCAGGAGGGCACGCTGCCGCCTGGCTCAGTGTGAACCTGATAAGTGACTTCAGTCTGATCGGCCCCTTTGGGAACCATCTTCCAGAAGCCCTCTACCTGACTCACCCGCACAAAGCCTTTCTCTTCCGGCAGGTACGTGGGCACCTCTTTAAGGGTGCGAGTAACCGTACCATCAGCCCCGACCGTGGTGGTGACTTCCAGAATCGAGTCGCGCGGCGTCACGGGCCAAGGGGTACTGAACTGCGTGTACGTCCAGCTCTTGTCGCCTTCGGCTTTAAGCAGTTTTTGCGACTTGCACTCGTGAATCCACTTGCACGCCCCCGCCACGTCTTCCTGCAAACCACGGACCTTGGCGATAGGTGCCTTGATCGTGGTCACACCTTGATAGGCCTTGTATTTCGAATCTTTGACTTCACTAAGCGACACTTTGATGCCGTCTTCATTCTTCGCCACTTGCCAGTTTTCTGCGTGAGCCGCGCTCACCATTAACACGCTCAAGCCACATGCAATTGCCACTCGATGCAACGAACCCATGGTCTTATTCCTTATTGTCGATGGTTTGTTCACTGGACATGAACACACTATGCCGCCGTCACCTGTTCCCACCACCCGATCAGGTTGATGGCTTCTTCCCGCGTGCTGCCACACACCTCGATGTCGGCCTTGAACGAACCGCACACGTCGGGACGTTCTGGCCGCCCGAACAAATCGCACAGGTTATCGACCGACAGATGCAGGCAGCGTTCCCCGGCGGGCTTGCCCTCGGGCATGCCGGGGATCGGTGTACTGATGGAAGGGGCTATACAGCAAGCGCCACAGCCTTCACGGCAATTCATGACGTTAGCTCCTTAGACGGGGCAAAGTGCGTTGATGACAAGGGATAGTACTCGCTGGAACGGGCGTTTGAAATTGACCGTTCAGCCGAATGTGCGGATTAATGGCAGTGACTGAACAGTCAGTTTAGAAGCCCGTTTTCCGGCATTCGGCACTTATTGTTTGAACTGAAAATCCAGCGCCGCCCCTTCGATCTGCCGGTCGCGGGCTTCGTTGCGCAATTGCAGCTCCATTTCATTGCTCAACAAACGGCCGTTCAACTGAAACGGACTGTCTTGTTCAGGCTTCTCGCCGAACATATTGGGCAACAAAGGTTTGTGTTTTGGCATGGGGATCGTGCCCAGTGGCTGGAGCTGCTTGACCATGTCGGGCGGCAAACTCAAGTCCAGATTGGCACTGGGTATACGTTGCTTGGCAATTTGGCGTGCAGACTTGGATTTACTGGCGATGGGTGCGCGTTTGTGGGTGGGTGTTTTTTTGGCACGGGCAGCGGGTTTTTCTGACGGTTTGACAGACTGGGTCGCAGGCTGTTGAGCGGGTGTCGCAGCCTGCGCCGACACAGCGCTGAACGCGGTCAGCACACCCACCAACACCAGCCTCACACAATAGGTCGCTTTCATAACTCCCACAGCTTTAACGATTTAGGCACCTATGCTCGCGCTTTAAACACATCGTTACAAGTCAACATTAGGCAAATTGCCATACCGTAATGTCGCATGGCCTTCAGTACAGGCCAGCGGCCTCCTGACACAGCTGACTGGCGAGCATCCCCAATGTCATCAACGCACGTTCAGCTTCACGGTTCCACGCTGTGCCGCAATTGAGCCGGATGCAATGGTTGAACTGCTCGGTATTACTGAAGATCAACCCCGGCGCAATGCTGATGCCCTGCTGCAACGCTCGCACGTGCAACTCTTGGGTATTGACCCTGCCCGGCAGGCTGACCCACAAAATGAAACCTCCACTGGGTCGCGACATTTGCGTGCCTTCCGGGAAGTATTGCTGAACAGCCAACTGGAAGGCGCTCAGGTTTTTTCGATACTCCTGCCGGATATGCCTTAAATGACGGTCGTATCCGCCGTTTTCAAGGTAAGCCGCCACCCCCATCTGCGTCACACTGCACGCTGAATGGGTGGTGAATGTCTGTAAGCGCTGAATCTCGGATTGGTATTTGCCGGCAATCATCCAGCCAATACGCACGCCCGGCGACAAGGTCTTGGAAAAGCTCGAGCAATAGATGACCCGATCCAGGCGATCGTAGGCTTTGAGGGCCTTGGTGCGGCCCACCTCGAACATCAACTCGCCGTAAATATCGTCTTCGACAATCTGAATGTCGAAATCAGAAGCCAGGCGCAGCAATTGCTTTTGCCGCTCTTCCGGCATGGTGCCGCCCAGCGGATTGCTTAGGCGCGTAGTCAGAACCAGCGCTTTGATCGACCACTGGTTGGCTGCCAGTTGCAACGCTTCGAGGCTCATGCCAGTGGCCGGATCGCTGGGGATCTCGATCACTTTCAAACCCAGCAAATCAGCCAGTTGCAACAGCCCGTAATAGGTCGGGGATTCCGCAGCGATCAGGTCTCCTGGGCGCGTCAGGGTCCGCAATGACATTTGCAGTGCATCAACGCAGCCGTGGGTGATGATTACTTCCGAGGGGTCGACCACCACGCCGGCATCCCGCATGCGTATCGCCACCTGACGACGCAACGGCTCAAAACCGGGGCTGAACATGTAGCTGAACGCCCGCGGGCTATGGAAGCGCGTGACTTTGGCCAGTTGCTGATGCAGTGCCCGCACGGGCAAATAATCGACACTGGGCACCGCTGCACCCAGCGGGAACACCCCTTCTCGCCGCGATTCCACCAACACTTGCTGGATGATGCTGCTGCGCGTCACCAGCCCTGGCCGCTCGACCCGGGCGATATCCGGTGTGGGGGCGGTCAGCGCAGGCGTTTGGTGAACGTAATAGCCTGATTGCGGGCGAGCGCGAATCAGCCCTTGATCTTCAAGGTTGGCGTACGCCTGCAAAACCGTGGCATGGCTGACATTAAGCTGCGAGCTCATCTTGCGCACAGACGGGACCCGTTCGCCAGGCTGATAGACGCCGCGCCGGATATCCTCGGCCAATTGCTGGGCGATGCGTTGATAAAGCAAAAGGTTGGTCATGACGCAGCACTCGATGTTCAGGCGTTTTTTTTGTTGTGGAGAACAATACCGGAACAGTTTAGAAGTGTACGGGCACAGTTGTCATCCATCTGAGCCGTACAGTGCTGGACGGGGTGTAACTGTATGGGTACAGACGGAACAGGGACGCCTGCAGTCGCTGCCCGACAGCGACTGCATCTGATGCGCTGAGGTGGGGGATTAGCGGGCTGCGCCCAATTGACCTTTTTCGTCAGAAAAAACGATTTCAACACGACGATTCTGCGCCCGGCCACGTTCCGTGGCGTTTACATCCACCGGGTATTCGTCGCCATAGCCTTCAACCTGAATCCGTTTTTCGTCGATGCCCAGGTCAATCAGCACGTCAGCAACGGCTTGCGCACGGTCGCGTGAGAGCTTGAGGTTATCTTCTTTACCGCCCGTGCTGTCGGTGTAGCCTTCAATGCGCACTACACGCTTGGGGTTGAGTTGAAGAAACTGCACCAGTTTGAGCACGGTGCGATTGGCTGAGTTCTTCAGGTCCGCTTCACCGGTGTCAAACAGCACATCGCCCAAGGTCATGACCAGCCCACGATCCGTTTCGTTGGTCGCCAGGTTCAGGATTTGCTCTTCCAGCCATTGCCCCTGCTGTTGAACGCTCAACAGTTTGGCCTCACGCAAGGCCAGTTGCAGGCGTTGGCGCTCCAGCTCAAGTTTGGCGGCGCGTTCCTGATTAAGCACCTGCCGGGTGTGCTCCCGCGCGATATCGCTATAGCGCTGGCTCAAATAGGCGTAATGCGCAACATCGTCGCCACTGCCCCAGTAACTGGACAGACGCTCGGCACGGGCCAGCGACTCACCGGCCCTGATCACGTCCTTGGGTGCGATACGCAGCACATTGGTGTCTTCTTTAACCGACTGAAATTCGCTGGCCGCCTGTTGCAGTGCCTGCTCGCTGGCGTGATGCCCCGCGCAGCCGACAAGCCCTGCACCGGTGATCAGTAACGCGCCATACATGACTGACTTGATGCTCATTGGGCCTCCGCCAGTTGTTTGCGCAAACGGGTGATACGGGTGTTGAGCACGTTCAACTGCTCCTGACTTTTGAGGGTCAACACACGGGCTTCAGCCAGACGCGCATCCAGCTCTGCCTGTTCAGCCAGCATCCGGGCATCTTTATAAGAGCCCTCGGTCATCTCGGCCGAGGCCCGAGCCACCTTGTCTTCGGCCTGTTTGAGCTCGGTAATGTCCTCTGAATTCGCGCCCACGGCACGGGCTTGCTCCAGCGCCTGCTCGGTCAGGCGCATTTGTTCATTCGGCGCAGGATCAGCTGCACAGCCCGCCAAAGCCACAACGGCCAGGGCAGCAAAAAGTGGTCGAATTGTCACTGGGATTTCCTACTGTTTCGGAGCGTTGACCGGCTGTTGCAGCTGGTTTTTCCACCGCTCCAGGTTGCGTTGCAGCGCCGCCTCACTCAGGCCGGACGCCGGCAATTCTGTCATCTTTTTCGCGAGCTGTCCGCGTAACCACGGCTCATTGCAGGCCGAGTCATGGGAAATGGCCAGAAACAGCCCCGGCTGATCAATCGGCTGTACATGGGCACGCACATCCTCACTGATCCCGAGCGTCTGAGCAGTGGCCATTCCCGCATAGCGCCCGGCCAGCACGTATTCGACCTGCCCCAGCAGCAACTTCTGGAAGGCCTGGGTCAGGCCGGGTTGTCGCTCCAGCGTGAGCTGGTGGCGGGCAAATGCGTCGAAGGTTTCAGTCATACGGGCTTTTTCAGAAAGCGCACCGGTATGGCCATGCAGGTCATCCGGCGTTTCGTAGATAAGGGATGAGTCCGCGCGAGTCCAGACCAAATAGTCGTTGCGCACCAGCGGCGGGTGAATGTAATCCTGCGCAGTCAGCCCCGCCAGTGTCAGCGGTGCATCGACCAGCATGTCCATACGGCCCGTACGGACCTCGTTCTGCGCCTCGGACCGCTTACCGCCATAGAGCACCTCAACCTTGATGCCGAGGTCTTGCCCCACTTGTTGCAGCAGGTCGGCACTGGCTCCGATCAGATGCACAGGATCGGCCGGGTCGCGCCAGAGGTAAGGCGGCGCATCCGGGCTGCCCGTCACGATCAGGCGTTCGCATTTGCCTGCCGCCACCGACACGTGGGGCAGCAGCATCAGCCCCAGCAACCATCCGCTTAAATACCGCACATCCATCCCTCACACTCCGTTAAGCCCATTCCGACACACTAAAAAGCCCGATCATACAGACCATGAAGAATCAGCCAGAACACAACGTGCTCCGCCCTTCTCCACGGCCCGGATGATCGGGCTCTTTATAAGTGAAGCGACTGGATTAAACCAGCTTCTCCAGCTCAGGTACGGCTTCGAACAAGTCCGCCACCAGGCCGTAATCGGCTACCTGGAAGATCGGCGCTTCTTCGTCCTTGTTGATCGCGACGATCACTTTGGAGTCTTTCATGCCCGCCAAATGCTGAATCGCGCCGGAAATACCGACCGCAATGTACAGCTGCGGCGCAACGATTTTGCCGGTCTGGCCCACCTGCATGTCGTTCGGTACGAAACCGGCGTCAACCGCAGCACGGGACGCACCCACGGCAGCGCCCAGTTTGTCGGCCAGTGCGTACAGGTGTTTGAAGTTGTCGCCGTTCTGCATGCCGCGACCGCCGGATACGACGATTTTGGCTGCGGTCAGCTCAGGACGGTCCGATTTGGCCAGTTCTTCGTTCACGAACGAAGACGTGCCTGCATCGTGAACGGCCGCGACCGCTTCCACTGCCGCAGCACCACCTTGCGCCGCCACCGGGTCGAAACCGGTCGCACGCACGGTGATCACTTTGACCGGCGCTGTCGATTGCACGGTAGCAATGGCGTTACCGGCATAGATCGGACGCTTGAAGGTGTCAGCGCTTTCTACCGAAACGATCTCGGAGATCTGGTCAACGTCCAGCTGCGCAGCCACACGCGGCAGGATGTTTTTGCCGTTGGAGGTCGCCGCAGCCAGGATGTGGCTGTAGCTTTTGCCCAGTTCTGCAACCAGCGGGGCAACGTTTTCAGGCAACTGATGCGCATAAGCCGCGTTGTCGGCAGCCAGCACCTTGGCCACGCCCGAAACCTGTGCAGCGGCTTCAGCGATGGCGCCAATGCCCTGACCTGCGACCAGAACGTGGATGTCGCCACCGATTTTGGCAGCGGCGGCTACGGTGTTCAGCGTGGCCGGGGCCAGGGCTTTACCGTCGTGTTCTGCGATTACCAAGATAGTCATGTTTAGATTACCTTCGCTTCGTTTTTCAGTTTCTCGACCAGTTCAGCCACCGACTTGACCTTGATGCCTGCGCTGCGTGCCGCCGGCGCTTCGACTTTCAGGGTTTTGTTGGTCGATGCCGTGGAAACGCCCAACGCGTCAGGCGTCAGCACTTCAAGCGGCTTCTTCTTGGCTTTCATGATGTTTGGCAGGGACGCATAGCGCGGCTCGTTCAAACGCAGGTCAGTGGTGACGATGGCGGGCAGGTTCAGGGAAACCGTTTGCGCGCCGCCGTCGATTTCACGGGTCACCGCTACCTTGTCACCGGCCACTTCAACCTTGGAAGCGAAGGTGCCCTGGCCGTAACCGGTCAGCGCTGCCAGCATCTGGCCCGTCTGGTTGTTGTCGCTGTCGATGGCCTGTTTGCCCAGGATCACCAGTTGTGGCTGCTCCTTGTCCACCACAGCCTTGAGCAGCTTGGCCACAGCCAGCGAGGTCAGGTCTTCGGCGGATTCGACGAGGATGGCGCGATCTGCACCCAGTGCCAGCGCGGTACGCAGCTGTTCCTGAGCCGTGGTCGGGCCGATGGAGACGACGACGATCTCAGTTGCCACGCCTTTCTCTTTCAGGCGTACGGCTTCTTCCACAGCGATCTCGCAGAAGGGGTTCATCGACATCTTGACGTTGGCGAGGTCAACGCCGGAGTTGTCCGCCTTGACGCGAACTTTAACGTTGTAATCGACCACTCGTTTGACAGCTACAAGAACCTTCATGGATTCCTCGTTACTCTCCGGTGAAAAGAAAGTCGCCTAGGCGAACCTGGCGGTTGATGCTCATCAGCACAAGGGCACCTCCAAAGATCGTTGCCCTGCTTATATAAAGAAAGACGAGTGCCCAAAACTTCCCTTGCGACCGCTTATCGGATGTGACTGGTAAGTCATTCATCGCAATGACGTGTAAACTTCGCTCAAAAAATGGCAGGCCCCATCAGGCTCATGCCTGTGCCCTGTCTTTAGAGGTGCTCTTGAAACCGACAATCAGCCTACGGCGAGCGCAAAACCGCCCGTATCTTGACCGGAACGCCTTTTGCGGTCAATACAGCAAATCGGCCACTTTAGAGCCGCGCGTCATTGATTTGTCTGGGTTACAGCGATTTCAAACAAACGTTTGTATTGGACCCCGCGGGTGGTGTAGATATAATGCCGTCCCTTAGAGAGAGCGGTGCGTCATCCATTGCGTCTTCAGCCTGCGCCGAGGAAATAATGGATGAAACGCCAAACCTCCAATTAGAAAAATACCGTTGAGCCTTGAGTAGGAGATAGCCTGTGGAACGCGAATACATGGAATTCGACGTGGTCATCGTCGGCGCCGGCCCTGCCGGTTTGTCCGCCGCCTGCCGTTTGAAGCAGAAGGCCGCCGAAGCCGGTAACGAAATCAGCGTCTGCGTGGTGGAAAAAGGCTCTGAAGTCGGTGCACACATCCTGTCTGGCGCCGTGTTTGAACCCCGCGCCCTGAACGAATTGTTCCCGGACTGGAAAGAACTGGGCGCTCCGCTCAATACCCCGGTCACCCGTGACGACATCTATGTACTGCGCAGTGAGACGACCTCGACCAAGGTGCCGGATCTGTTTGTGCCCAAGACCATGCACAACGAAGGCAACTACATCATCTCGCTGGGCAATTTGTGCCGCTGGCTGGCGCAACAGGCCGAGAATCTGGGCGTCGAAATCTACCCGGGCTTTGCCGCTCAGGAAGTCCTGTTCGATGAAAACAACGTCGTGCGCGGGATCATTACCGGCGACCTCGGTGTTGACCGCGAAGGCAATCCGAAAGAAGGCCTGTACACCCCAGGCATGGAACTGCGCGGCAAATACACCCTGTTCGCTGAAGGCTGCCGCGGCCACCTCGGCAAGCAACTGATCGAACGCTTCAAACTGGACGCCGACGCGGACAGCCAGCATTACGGCATCGGCCTGAAAGAAATCTGGGAAATCGACCCGTCCAAGCATAAGCCCGGTCTTGTGGTTCACACCGCAGGCTGGCCACTGGACGTCATGAGCAGCGAAAACACCGGCGGCTCATTCCTGTATCACCTGGAAAACAACCAGGTGGTGGTCGGCCTGATTGTTGACCTGTCCTACAGCAACACCTTCCTCTCGCCGTTCGATGAGTTCCAGCGCCTCAAGCATCACCCGGTGCTCAAGCAGTACCTCGAAGGCGGCAAGCGCATCAGTTACGGTGCCCGCGCCATTTGCAAAGGCGGCCTGAACTCGCTGCCGAAAATGGTGTTCAACGGCGGCGCACTGATCGGCTGCGATCTGGGCACGCTGAACTTCTCCAAAATCAAGGGCAGCCACACGGCCATGAAGTCCGGCATGCTCGCCGCGGATGCCGTGGCGGATTCGCTGCTCGCCGGTTCTGAAGGCGGTGATGCGCTCAATACGTATGTTGAAGCGTTCAAAGGCAGCTGGTTGTTCGACGAACTGTTCGCCAGCCGTAACTTCGGCCCGGCGCTGCACAAGTTCGGGCCTATCCTGGGCGGCGGTTTCAACTGGATGGATCAGAACATCTTCGGCGGCAAACTGCCGTTCACGCTGCACGACAACAAACCAGACTACGCGTGCCTGAAGCTGGCCAAAGACTGCAAGCAGATCGACTACCCGAAACCTGACGGCAAGCTCAGCTTCGACAAGCTCAGTTCCGTGTTCCTCTCCAGCACCAACCATGAAGAAGAGCAGCCTTGCCACCTCAAGCTGCGCGACCCGAACATCCCGATCAACGTCAACCTGCCGTTGTACGACGAACCGGCGCAGCGCTACTGCCCGGCGGGCGTGTATGAAGTCATCACTCAGGAAAGTGGCGAGAAGCGTTTCCAGATCAACGCGCAAAACTGCGTTCACTGCAAAACGTGCGACATCAAAGACCCGTCGCAGAACATCACCTGGGTGACCCCGGAAGGCGCAGGCGGTCCGACCTACCCGAACATGTAAGCCTGAAGCGGCCTGCTAGCCGCTGACGAGACAATGACAAGGAACGAGCGGCCCCGGCATCCGGAGCCACTCGTGCCCTCGGCCAAAGCCTTGCGCTGCTCGTCAACGGCTACAGGCACACTCAAGCACTGCTGATTACGCCCCTCCTGCCCCTTCATGTCCGGGGCTGCGCTCGAAGTAGCGTTTGTACTCGCGACTGAACTGCGAAGTACTTTGATAGCCCACCCGCTCTGCCACCTGCGCAACACCCAACCCCTCATTCAACAGCAACTGCTGAGCCCGCAATAAACGCAAGCGCTTGAGGTACTGCACGGGCGACAACAGCGTGCTGCGTTTGAAGTGCTCATGAAAGGTCGACGCACTCATGTTCGCGCAACGCGCCAGCGTTTCGACATTCAATGGCTCGGCAAAGTGCGCGTGCAAATGGCTCAAAGACGCAGCCACCCGCGCAAACTGGCCTTGCTGCTCGACCAGCGCCCGCAACACCCCCGCCTGCGGACCTCGCAAGGCCGCAAACAGCACTTCGCGCAGCCGCGCCTTGCCCATGATCCGGCACTCCAAAGGGTCATGCAGACAGCGCAACAACCGCTCAACCGCCTGGCGCATTTCGTCATCCAGCACGGCAGAAGTCATGGACTCAGGGGTTTGAGCCACAGCGCTGCGATCAGGATCAAGCCCCATGGCCAGTACCAGCTCGCCGAGTACGGCGCGGTCGATGCTGATGGCCACGCCCAGCAGAGGGACTTGCTCCGAAGCAAAGGTCTCGCACTCGAACGGGACGGACAGCGCCTGCACCAGATAATGGCCCGCGCCATACTCCAGAGTCCGCTGTCCGAGGTAGGCCAACTTACTGCCCTGCGCGATGACCATTAGGCTAGGCTCATAAATCTGCGGCATGCGCGCCACCGCCCGACAAGCCGAAACCACGCGCACTTCGGGCAACAAGGTCGATACAAAACCGATTGACGAGGCCAGCGGCTGGATCAATGAAACCAGCGTGGCATTCTCGTCGCGATGGCGAGTCAAAAACATGCAGACAACTTCACAGGAGGAATAGACAGGCGCATCTTCGCAGAATTAACCGTTAAAACCAGATCCACCCCGACACGCCGGAGGAATAGGCATAACAGGCGGAGGAATCGTCATAGTCCTCAAAGACAGGCGAGCGCAAAATCACCTCCTTGTTTACAGTCAACGTTTCGCGAGGTTCTCCATGTCCAACGTCACCTACAACGCCATCGGCTACGCCGCTCAAACCGCCTCTGCGCCCCTGGCGCCGATGCAGTTCAACCGCCGCGCACCGCGCCCGGACGATGTCGCCATCGAGGTCATGTACTGCGGCGTGTGCCACTCCGATATTCACCAGGTGCACAACGATTGGGGCTTTGCCGTTTACCCGGTCATGCCGGGCCACGAAATCGTCGGCAAAGTGACCGCTGTTGGCAACGATGTGACCAAGTACAAGGTGGGCGATCTGGTCGGAGTGGGTTGCATGGTCGACTCCTGCCGCGAATGCTCCGCCTGCAAGGAAGACCTGGAGCAATACTGCCTGGAAGGTTTTACTCAAACATACGGCTCGCCGGACCGCATTGATGGCACCACCACCATGGGCGGCTACTCGGACAGCATCGTCGTACGCGAAGACTTCGTGGTGCGCATCCCGGAAAACCTAGACCCGGCCAGCGCTGCGCCACTGTTGTGTGCTGGCATCACCACCTACTCGCCGCTGCAACACTACGGGGTTGAACCGGGCGACAAGGTAGGCGTGCTGGGCATGGGCGGCCTGGGGCACATGGGCATCAAGTTCGCCAAGGCCATGGGCGCTGAAGTGACGCTGTTCACCCGCTCTGCCGCCAAGGCCGAAGAAGCCCGTCGCCAGGGCGCCGATCACGTGATCGTTTCCACCGATGCCGAGCAAATGAAAGCCGCTGCCGGGAGCTTCGATTTCTTGCTGGACACCATTCCGGTGCAACACGACCTCAACCCCTACCTCGAAACCCTGCGCTTTGACGGCGTGCACATTCTGGTGGGTCTGATCGAGCCTGTCGAACCTGCTGTGGATGCCTTCAATTTGGTGTTCAAGCGCCGCGTGCTGGCCGGCTCGCTGATTGGCGGGATCGCTGAAACGCAAGAGATGCTGGACTTCAGCGCCGCCAACGGCATCACCTGCGACATCGAAATGCTCGACATCAAAAACATCAATCAGGCATTTGAACGCGTGCAGAAAGGCGACGTGAAATACCGCTTCGTGATTGATATGAAAACGCTGAAAGCCTAAGGGCTTACGCACCCGGGTCCGGGGCGATGGGGAAAAACTCCCCGTCGCTCCAGACGCCGAGCCACAACTGGCCGTCAATCGGTAGCGACTGCGCCAGCTCAACTAACTGGTAGAACACATTGCGGTGGATCAGCGCGTCCAGGTTACGGCGCACCCGCAGATAGGGCGAAGGCTCCTGGGTCACCGGGTCGATCTCCACCCGCAACGGGTGTTCACGCCCCGCCTCAATCAGCTCGTCCACATTAGTGGTGAACCGCAACACCTGCTGCTCACCTTGCCCCTGCACATCCAGCGCCACCGCCACAAAGGGCGCGTCATCGACCTGTATGCCGACTTTTTCCACGGGTGTGATCAAAAAATAATCATCGCCATCACGACGAATGATGGTCGAGAACAATTTGACCATGGGTTTGCGGCCAATCGGCGTTCCCATGTAATACCAGGTGCCATCACGGGCAATGCGCATGTCGATATCACCGCAAAAGGCGGTGTCCCACAAGTGAACCGGCGGCAGCCCCTTGTCGGCTTTAGGGATTTGCGCCAACAGATTACTGACGTCTACCGGCTCGCTCATGGTCATTCCCTCGCTTTATTGGTCGCTCAAGCCTATCAAGCTGCGCGCGTACTTAGCCAGCGGCGGGCCAATCAGGTCGGCCGGTTTGTTGTCATGGAAGGTCAGTAAGCCACCACGGCTGCGGATGGTCGCCGTGTCGATCAGGTATTGGGTGCTGGTTTCGATCAACATCACTTGAATCACACCGCTGTCGATGCCCAAACGACTGATTTCTTCCTGATCCAGCCACTCATCACTGTTGCCAATGCGGTCGTCGGCTCGGGCAAAACGTGTGTACAGCAAGTAATGAGCGCCGTAACCCCGCGCCTCGGTCATTGCATCATCCAGCCCGACAGGCGCTTTGGCGCGACGAACCATCGGGAAGTATTCGACAAAGCCGTTGAACGCTTCTTCTGCGACCACATTGGGCCGCACATAAGGATCGCCAATCGGCTTGAAGGGGCCCTGGGCAATGTAAATAAAGGAGTCAGGCTGAATGCGCAGTGAATTGCTGCGACGCGTGTTGCTGTGGTCCAGCAGACCGGCATCACTCATTTGGTCACGCGCGCCTTCGCCCAGGTCGCTGACCTTCATGCACCCACCCAGCGCCAACAAAGCCAGCAAAACAAACAGACTACGCATCCTGATCTCCCGATGACCGGCGACAAAAAACCGGCGAATAGCCGCGTGATGCAGTTTGCGCGCCAGTTTAAGCCGCTGTTCGGATTTTGGGATCTCGCACGCTATCCGCCGATGATTTTCATCACGGTGGCGCCGCCCGAGAAGGCGACGTCCTGTTTATCGCCCAAGGCTTTCATTAGCAGCCCCTGCAACGCCGGAAGGGCTTCATGACGGGGTTTGTTGAGCAGGTCGCCGACATAATGGCGATTGCTTGACGATAAACAGCCGTGCAGCCAACCGGTAGAGGAGAGTCGCAAACGCGAACAGGTTCGGCAAAACGGTACGCTTTCGTTGGCAATAACCCCGAAATACCCACGCCCGGGGATGTGGTAGCGCACAGCAGTGGCATCCACCGGCGCATCGGCCTGCAAATACTCGTGACGCTCACCGATCAACGCGAGCAGTTGTTGCAGGCTGACGAATTGTTGCAGAAACCCGTTCCCGTCACTGGCCAGATGCCCCATGCGCATGAGTTCGATAAAGCGCAGCTCGTACCCTCGCGCCAGACAGTATTCGAGCAGTGGTATGACCTGATCGAGGTTCTGACCACGCAACGGCACCATATTGACCTTGATTTTCATGCCGGCATCGCTGGCCTGACGCAACCCGTCGAGCACCGTCGCCAGGTCGCCGCCGCGAGCAATCGTGCGAAAGGCGTCGGGGTTCAGCGTATCCAGGGAGACATTCAGGCGACGGATGCCCGCCTCTCTCAATAACGGCAATTTGCGCGCGAGCAGTTGGCCATTGGTGGTCAGGCTGATCTCACTCAGGCCCAACTGCCCGACTTCGCGCATAAAGGTCTCAAGCTTGGGGCTTACCAGCGGCTCGCCCCCGGTAATGCGCAAACGCTCAATCCCCGCGGCTTCTATCAAGTAGGCCACTCCACGCGCCATGGCTTGGGCCGACAACTCGTCCTGCGCCGCCACCAGCCTCTTGCCGTTGGGCACGCAATAGGTGCAGGCATAGTTGCAAGCTGACGTCAGACTGATACGCAAATTGCGAAATTGTCTGCCCTGGCGGTCAACGATCATGGATGACTCCGGCACGCGAAAAAGGGGGTGCGCCAAAACCTGACTCAAGTATCAGATTTTGGCAAGACCCACGCCTGAGTATAGGCAGCACGCCAAGGTGCCATGCAGGCCCAGGCAGCGGGATTATTCCACCGCCGGGCTGTCTGAATCGCGCTTGCGCTTGTTGCCCATGCGCACACCGATGTCCATCAGGAACTGGAAAAAACCTTCCTGGTCTTCCAGCACATTGCTCCAGAACGGCGAGTGATACAGCGCCACGGCGCCGTGTACCAACGCCCAGGCGGCGCAATAGTGGAAGTAAGGCGGCACATCTTCCAGCTTGCCTTCGCTGATACGGCCCTTGATCAGCAGGGTCAGGCGCTCAAAATTCGACGCGCGAATTTTGTGTAACTCCTCCACCAGCTCAGGCACCTGATTGCCTTTGACGACCTTTTCTTCAAGCCGGTCAAACAGCCGATAACGCTGAGGATCGCGCATGCGGAATTCAAAGTAGGCACGCGACAGCGCTTCCTTATCCTTGTCCACATCAGCGGAATGCAGCAGCTCGTTCAAATCGCGCTCGTAATCGAGCATCAGGCGCAGGTAGATCTCGGCCTTGGATTTGAAGTGCTTGTAAATGGTGCCTTTGCCGATACCGACGGCATCCGCAATCATCTCGACGGTGACGCTGTCTTCACCCTGTTCGAGGAACAGCTTGAGCGCGGTATCGAGAATTTCTTGCTCACGGCGACGAAACTCACGGACCTTACGGGGTTCTTTGTGCATAAGAAAAGGTCTGTAGGGGTCAAAATCGAAGCCCGGTATTATGCCTAAGTCACGCTAAATTGCACGGATCATCCTGCAAATCGATGGGTGCAGGTAAATTGTGCGGCAGCTAATGCGTACTCAACCGAATCACGGGTATTCCAAATCTGTTTAAAAAATGTACAGCCAGGACTGGACTCCCGTTAAAGCTGACCAATACTAAAGGAGTCGGCGGTACATCCCCCCAAGTGCTTCGCCGATAAAGGCCGCCAGGGACTGTGTGCCTTTGTTTTACTCCTAATGGTCTTAACCCGGATTCCCCCAGAGCCCGGGTTTTTTTTGCCTGTGTGCCGCACGCTCCGATCAGCGTTGGACCCGCGCCAACGGGAACAGGCGCTGGAAGTTTTCGGTGGTCTGCTCTGCAAAGCGTTCGTAGGACTCACCACGCAGCATGGCGAGGAACTCTGCCACTTCGCGCACGTATTGCGGAAGATTCGGCTTGCCACGGTAAGGAATGGGCGCGAGGTAAGGGGAATCAGTCTCCACCAGCAAGCGGTCGGCAGGCACCTGTCGCGCCACATCGCGCAGCGCATCGGCATTGCGGAAGGTCACGATGCCCGACAATGAAATGTAAAACCCCAGGTCCAGCGCAGCCTTGGCCATCTCCCAGTCTTCGGTAAAGCAATGCAGCACACCCGCCTGGGGCAAGGCCGCCTCACGCAGCAGCGCCAATGTATCGGCCCGGGCACCACGGGTATGAACGACCACAGGCTTGCCGGTCTTCTGCGCAGCCTCAAGGTGAACGCGAAATGACATTTGCTGCAATTGGGCCGCTTCAGGTTCGTAGTGATAATCCAGACCGGTTTCACCGATAGCCACGACGCGCGGATGGTTCAACTCGCTGAGCAACCAGTCCAGCGCCGGAGCCGCACCAGGCTGTACGTCCAGAGGATGGACGCCCACCGAGCAATCGACATCGTCGTAACGATCAGTCAGGGCTTTGACATCGGCCGCATTGTCGGCACTGACACCAATGCACAGAAAGTGCCCCACACCCCGTGCCCGCGCCGCTTGCAGCGCGGCATCCAGCGAGCCGTCGTGGGCGCTTAAATCGAGACGGTCGAGATGGCAATGGGAGTCGACGAGCATAGTAATCACCTGCGTGGAATTTGAATCAGATCAGCGCTGGCCGGGCAGGCTTGCCCATTGCACCAGTAACGCTTCGAGCAACAGCACACGATTGAGGTTGGCTTTGCCCAGCACTTTCTGACGCTGGGCAAGAATCCAGTCCTGAATGTTCAACACTTTTTCCTGCGGGGTTTTCTGTGCCAGGTATTGCAGCACTTTGCGCATGTCTTCCAGACCGAGGCCTGACTCATCCTGCGTCAATTGATAGCGCAGAATCAGGCTCGACCAGTCGCAGAACCAGTCAAACAGCAGCAACAAGGGAATCGCATTCCAGCTTTCCGCCAACTGAGTGGCCGACTGCTGATGCTTGAGCAGTTTTTTCACCCCCTCCACCACCGCTGCCCGCTGCTCGCGCACGCCTTGGGCCTGCAACTTGACCGCCGCCAAAGGCGAACCGGCCGCCAGGGTCAGCAACTCCACACGCTCCTGGGCACTGCAATCGGGCAAGGCCGTGGCCAACCAGTGCAGGCTCAGCGCCTCGCCCGGCAGTGGGCAGGCCTGCTGAACACAGCGGCTGCGGATGGTGGGCAGCAAACGGCTGGACTGGTGGCTGACCAACAGCAACACCGTATCGCCCGAGGGTTCTTCCAGACTTTTCAGCAAGGCATTGGCAGCATTGATGTTCATGGCCTCAACAGGCTCAACCAGCACCACCTTGCGCCCGCCCAACTGGGCCGTCTGCACGACAAAACTTACCAGCTCGCGCACTTGATCGACCTTGATCGCCTTGTCGGCTTCTTCGGGCTCAAGAATGTAGTTGTCGGGATGGCTGCCCGCGGCCAGCAATAAACAGGATTTGCACGTGCCGCACGCTTCAAGCCCTGCGGGCTGCTTGCACAACAGACTGGCCATCAGACGCTCGGCAAGGGCCCGTTTGCCGATCCCCGCTGGCCCGTGCAGCAAGTAAGCATGCGCATGCTGAGCACGCCCGGCCATTTGCTGCCATAAGTCGTCTTGCCACGGATACACCTCAGCCACGGTACATGCCCAGTAGTTGTGGCAGCAGGGTATCCAGTTGAAGCTGGACCTGCTCCAGGGTTTGAGCAGCGTCGATCAGCCGATAACGCTGTGGCGCGGCCTCGGCGCGTTGCAAATACGTGCTGCGAACGGCATCGAAGAAAGTACGGCCTTCCTGTTCAAAACGATCCAGACGCCCGCGCGCACTGGCGCGGGCCATGCCGACTTCGATCGGCAAGTCGAATACCAGCGTCAAATCCGGACGCAGATCGCCTTGCACAAACGCTTCAAGCGCTGCGATACGGGCGTGCGACAAACCGCGACCGCCGCCCTGATACGCATAGGTGGCGTCGGTAAACCGGTCGCACAACACCACCGCACCGCCGGCCAATGCCGGGCGGATGACCTCGGCCAAATGCTGGGCGCGTGCCGCGAACACCAGCAGCAGCTCGGTATCGGCGCACATGGCGTCTTCGCTCGGTGTGAGTAACAGCTCACGGATGCGCTCGGCCAAGGGAGTTCCACCCGGTTCGCGGGTCAGCACCACGTCAATGCCCGCCTCGCGCAAGCGTGCAGCCAGGTACTCGCGGTTGGTGCTCTTGCCCGCACCTTCGGGGCCTTCCAGGGTAATAAACAAGCCAGTCACAGGCTGCGGTCCTTCATCAGTGTCATTGCTCGCCTTTCGGCTCGGTTTCAGCGGGTGACGGCTCAACCGCAGGCTCGGCCGGCGGCGTCGCGTCAGACGCGGGCGCGGGGCTTGAACGGTAGTCGGCACGGCGCTTGATCTGAAACTCGCGAACGGCGTTGTTGTGCGCGTCCAGATCGTCTGAGAACGTATGGCTGCCATCGCCCTTGGCCACAAAATACAGGCTGCTGCCGCTGACCGGGTGCAACGCTGCGTGAATCGCCTCGCGCCCCACCATGGCAATCGGTGTCGGCGGCAGTCCGGGGATGGTGTAAGTGTTGTAGGGCGTCGGCTCGCGCAGGTGGGCGCGGGTCAACTTACCGTTGTACCGCTCCCCCAGACCATAAATGACGGTCGGATCGGTCTGCAAAGGCATGCCGATTTTCATGCGACGCACAAACACCCCTGCTATTTGCCCACGCTCGTGAGGCACACCGGTTTCTTTCTCGACCAGCGACGCCATGGTCAACGCCTGGTAGGGATCGGTATAAGGCACCGCCGGGTCGCGCTGCTCCCACTCTTCGGCCAGCACCTTGTGCAGGCGGTCGTAGGCTTTCTCAAGGAGTTGCGCGTCACTCATGCCGCGCACAAAACGGTAGGTGTCGGGGAAAAACCGCCCTTCAGGGAATTCACCCGGATGACCGAGTTTCGTCATCACTTCGCTGTCGCTCAGGCCGTCGAGTGTCTGTTCGATTTTTTCATGACGGGCCAGCGCACTGCGCACCTGGCGGAAATTCCAGCCTTCGACCAGCGTCAGGCTGTATTGCACCACTTCGCCACGCTGCCACAGGCCAATAAGGTCACTCGCCGTCATGCCGGGCGTCATCCGGTACTCGCCGCTGTGCAGCGGCTGCCCCGCCAGGTTGAAGCGCCAATACAGGCGCAGCCAAAATGCGTCGCTGAGTGTGTCGTCGGCCTCAAGGCGATTGAACGTCCCGGTCGGGGTTGCGCCAGCGGGCACATCAAGCAGTTGCTCTTGGGTCAGGTTCAGCGGTTGCTCAAGCGCAGCGTTGAGCTTCCAGGCACCAGCGCCCAGCATCAAGCCCGCCAGCACCAGACCTGTCTCCAGCAGCAGCAAGAATTTACGTTTCACGAATCAAACATCCAATAGGGTGCGGGCAATGCCTTGCAGTTTACGGGTGAGCGGCCCCACCGGCCAGCTCAGGTCGGCAAATGCGCGTACGGGCCAAACGCCATACACGCTGTTACAGACAAAGAGTTCATCGGCCTGTTGCAACTGCTCAAGGCTGATGTCGGTGATATGGCACGGGATCGCCAGGCGCGCGGCCTGCGCGAGTAACGCTGCGCGCATAACGCCGGCCACGCCGCTGCGTTGCAAATCGGGCGTCAGCAACCTCCCGTCCTGCACCAGAAAAAGGTTACTGAAAACCCCTTCAATGACCCGCCCGGAGGTATCGCGCATCAACCCTTCGGCGTAGGCCGGGTCTTGCCATTCGGAACGGGCCAGCACTTGCTCCAGTCGATTGAGGTGCTTGAGCCCCGCCAGCAACGGCTGTTCGGACAAGCGGGTGGCACAGTCAAACAGAACAACCCCGTCACGGGCATTGGCCTGTGGATAGGAAGCAGAGGGACTGGCTTGCAGAATTCTTCGAGGCTGGGCCCCGGGTGACGCGCCATACCCGCGCTGGCTGTCGCCGCGGGTCAGGATGAGCTTGAGAATGCCGTCGCCCATTTGCTGCGCGTAAGCCAGCAACTCACTGCGGATCAACACATGATCCGCAGCGATCGCCAACCGGGAGCACCCCAGGGCCAGGCGCTGCAGGTGCAGCTCCAGCAACAAAGGGTGCCCTGCCTTGACGGCAATGGTTTCAAACAACCCATCACCGTAGGCGAGCCCACGGTCCTTGAGCGACGACAAACCGTCAACTGGCAGACCGTCGACCCAACTGTGCATCACTCGGCGTACCGGCGGAAAACCAGTGAGCCGTTGGTGCCACCAAACCCGAAGGAGTTGGAGAGCACGACATCAATCGGCATTTCGCGCGGCGTATGCGGCACAAAATCCAGATCGCAGCCTTCATCGGGCTCGTCGAGGTTGATGGTCGGCGGGGCGATCTGACTGTTGATGGCCAGTACGCTGAAAATTGCCTCCACTGCGCCTGCTGCACCGAGCAAGTGACCGGTCATTGACTTGGTCGAGCTGACTGCCAACTGGTAGGCGTGGTCACCGAACACCGACTTGATCGCCGAGACTTCTGCCAGGTCACCGGCAGGCGTCGACGTGCCGTGTGCATTGATGTATTGCACTTGCTCAACGTTCACCTTCGCATCACGCAAAGCATTGGTGATGCAACGTGCCGCGCCTGCACCGTCTGCCGGTGGCGAGGTCATGTGATAAGCGTCGCCGCTCATCCCGAAACCGATCAGCTCGGCATAGATGGTCGCGCCGCGGGCCTTGGCGTGCTCAAGTTCCTCAAGCACCAATGCACCGGCACCGTCCGACAGCACAAAGCCGTCACGGCCTTTGTCCCACGGGCGACTGGCGCGTGTCGGGTCATCGTTGCGCGTCGACAGCGCACGTGACGCGCCAAAGCCGCCCATACCCAGACCGCACGCCGCCATTTCGGCACCGC
The DNA here is from genome assembly GCF_015377145.2 of Pseudomonas lundensis. Classification (NCBI taxonomy): domain Bacteria; kingdom Pseudomonadati; phylum Pseudomonadota; class Gammaproteobacteria; order Pseudomonadales; family Pseudomonadaceae; genus Pseudomonas; species Pseudomonas lundensis. The sequence continues at coordinate 1,455,298 of NZ_CP062158.2, read as the reverse complement.
CAGCAATCATGACATCGGCTTCGCCGTAGGCAATATTGCGCGCCGCCATGCCGATGCAGTGCGTACCTGTGGTACACGCGGTCGAGATGGCATAGTTAGGCCCCTGTGTCCCCAAATGGATAGACAGGAACCCGGAAATCATATTGATGATCGAACCCGGCACAAAAAACGGAGAAATCCGTCGCGGGCCTTGTTCGTGCAAGGTACGGCTGGTTTCTTCGATATTGGTCAAACCGCCAATACCCGACCCCATCGCCACACCGATGCGCTCACGATTGGCGTCAGTGACTTCAAGGCCGGCATTACGCACTGCCTGAAAACCAGCTGCCAAACCGTATTGAATAAACAGGTCAAGTTTTCGGGCTTCTTTGACGGAGAGGTAATCCTCGACGTTAAAGCCCTGTACCGAGCCGCCAAAACGGGTGGAATAGGCAGAAAGATCCGTGTGTTCGATCAGACCAATGCCACTGCGGCCTGCCAGAATGCCTTGCCAGGTGCTCGGAACATCCGCACCCAGTGGCGACAACATCCCCATACCGGTGACTACGACGCGTCTACGCGACACAGCACTCTCCTTTATTCTATTGACGACACTTTGCATCACGCCTAAAGAAAAAACCGCACGCCTGAGCGGCAGTGCGGTTTTTCCATGACAGCGTGCAACGATTACAAACTATTACGCCTGGTGGGCAGTAACGTAATCGATAGCAGCTTGTACAGTAGTGATCTTCTCAGCTTCTTCGTCAGGAATTTCGGTCTCGAATTCCTCTTCCAGAGCCATCACAAGCTCAACGGTGTCAAGGGAGTCGGCACCCAGGTCTTCAACGAAGGAAGCGCTGTTGGTCACTTCTTCTTCTTTAACGCCCAGTTGCTCGGCAACGATTTTCTTGACGCGTTCTTCGATGGTGCTCATACCTTGTTTTCACTCCTAATGGACAAATTCAGGCAGCTGGCCAGTGGGCAAGTGTATCTAAAGGCTTTTCAATTTTTCAACTGAAAGCTTTGCACGTGCCCCGCAATGACCGGCTACCTATAAAAAGATGCAGCTTTATAACGGATTTTAGACAGCTCGTATGACATTTTTTTGAAGCAATCCGTCACATTTAACTCATGTACATCCCGCCGTTGACCGGGATTGTAGCCCCAGTCACGTAAGCTGCGCCGTCCGAAGCCAGGAAAGACACCACATTCGCGATCTCTTGAGCCTGACCCAGACGACCCAGTGGAATCTGTGTCAGCAACGCTTCACGCTGTGCTTCAGGCAATTCGCGCGTCATGTCGGTATCGATAAAACCGGGCGCTACCGAGTTGACCGTGATGGAGCGCGAGCCCACTTCACGCGCCAGAGCACGGCTGAAACCTTCAAGGCCGGCTTTGGCCGCGGCATAGTTTACTTGGCCTGCGTTGCCCATGGCACCCACAACCGAGCCAATGTTGATAATTCGACCCCAACGAGCCTTGGTCATGCCACGCAAAACACCCTTGGACAGGCGGAACAGACTGTTCAGGTTGGTATCGACAACGTCATGCCACTCGTCGTCTTTCATGCGCATCATCAGGTTATCGCGGGTGATACCGGCATTATTGACCAGAATTGCCGGCGCACCGAATTGCTCCTGAATGCTGGCCAACACCGCCGCAACCGATTCGTCATTGGTGACGTTGAGTTCCATGCCGGTGCCTTGAACGCCGTTTTCTTTCAGCGTCGCGGCAATGCGCTCAGCGCCAGAGGCCGAGGTCGCGGTGCCGATGACGATGGCGCCCTGACGCCCCAACTCCAGTGCGATCGCCTGGCCAATGCCACGGCTAGCGCCTGTTACCAGTGCAACTTTACCTTGCAAGCTCATGCAGAATTCTCCTGATTCAGTCCAGTGCCGCACGCGCAGCGGCGAAGGCATCCGGGGTATTCAAATTGTGGGTAGTGACGCCTTCAGCACAACGCTTGCTGATGCCGACCAAAACCTTGCCCGGGCCGCATTCAACCAGATCAACCGGGCCATTGGCCGCCAGGCATTGAACCGACTCAACCCAACGCACAGGCTTGTACAGCTGCTCAAGCAAATCGCGCTTGAGGGTGTCCAGGTCACCGGCCACAGTAGCACTGACGTTTTGCACCAGCGAGATCTTCGGCATTTGCCAGTCAATGGCTTCAATCGACTCGGCAAAACGCTCTGCCGCCGGGCGCATCAGTTCGCAGTGCGACGGCACGCTGACCGGCAATGGCAACGCACGCTTGGCGCCCGCCGCCTTGCACAGCTCCATGGCACGTTCAACCGCCGCCTTGGCACCGGCGATCACCACTTGGCCCGGCGAGTTGAAGTTCACTGCACTGACGACTTCGCCTTGCGCAGCCTCTGCACATGCCTGGATAACAACGGCATCATCAAGGCCCAGAATCGCCGCCATGGCGCCCTGACCGGCCGGAACGGCCTCCTGCATCAGACGGCCACGACGCTCTACCAGCTTGACCGCTTCAGCCAGGGTCAGGCATTCAGCGGCAACCAGTGCGCTGTATTCGCCCAAGCTATGGCCCGCAACATAATCAGGACGCTTGCCACCTTCGGCCAACCACAAGCGCCACAAGGCAATCGAGGCCGTCAGAATCGCAGGCTGGGTGATATCAGTTTGATTGAGCTTCTCGGCAGGGCCTTCCTGGGTCAACGCCCACAGGTCGTAACCCAGAGCGTCAGACGCTTCTTTAAATGTTTCCAGGACCAGCGGATGTGCCGCGCCCAGCTCGGCCAACATGCCGAGGGACTGCGAACCCTGCCCTGGAAAGACGAATGCGAGGGATGTAGACATGTAACAAGCCCCTAATAATCTGGTCGTCGGTGAATTGACGTTCCGCCATTGCGGACGCAAGAAACTGACAGTTGGATGGCTATTTGGACCGAGCGGTCACATTTAAGCACTCGGCCGGCAAAACGCCTACGGTAACAACCCTTCAAGACGCCCATGTAAACGCTTTGGCAGGTCTTCATGGATTTCAATCAATGCGCGCTCTATCGCACTTTGAAAGCCCTGAGCACCTGCCGAACCGTGACTCTTGATCACAATGCCCTGCAACCCTAGAAAACTCGCCCCGTTGTGCCGGGCAGGCGCCAGATCAGCCTGCAGGCGGCGCAACAAAGGCAAGGCCAGCACACCGACAAAACGACCCAAAAGCGTGCGCTTGAACAAGGCTTCAATGCGGCCACCAATCATGGTGGCCAGACCTTCGCTGGACTTGAGCAGGATATTGCCGACAAATCCGTCGCACACGACGACGTCCGCTTCACCCCGATACAGCCCGTCACCCTCGACAAAACCGACGTAATTCAAACCCGGCGCAGCCTGAAGCAGACTGGCGGCCTCCTTGACCTGCTGATTGCCCTTGATGTCTTCCGTACCAATATTGAGCAGCGCCACGCGCGGGCGTTGTGTACCCAGCGCCTGCGCAGCCACCGACCCCATCACGGCAAACTGAAACAACTGCTGCGCAGTGCAGTCGACATTGGCCCCGAGATCCAGCAACTGACAATAGCCTGCCTGCGTCGGCACCGCCGCAACCATTGCCGGACGATCAATACCCGGCAGGGTTTTAAGGACAAACCGCGACAGGGCCATCAATGCACCCGTATTGCCGGAACTCACACACGCCTGCACTTTGCCGTCACGCAACAATTCCAGCGCCACACGCATGGAAGAATCCGGCTTACCACGCAAGGCATGGGACGGCCGTTCACTCATGGCAATGACTTCGGAGGCAGGAGTAATGGTCAGGCGCGAGCGATCCACAGCCGAATGACTGGCGATCAAATCTTCAAGTACGGAGGGTTGACCTACGAGGGTCAGGTGAAGCGAGGGCGTAGCAGATAGGCAAGCGATACATGCCTGAACAATGCTGCGGGGACCGAAGTCCCCGCCCATTGCGTCGATCGCGATGACCTGAACGGACAAGTGATTACTCGTCAGCGCCCTTGTCGATCACTTTACGACCACGGTATACGCCTTCTGGCGATACGTGGTGACGCAGGTGAATTTCACCGGTGGTTTTTTCTACAGACAGCGTGCTAGCCGAAAGAGCATCGTGCGAACGACGCATGTCACGGGCAGAGCGGGATTTTTTGTTCTGCTGAACAGCCATAATTGATTAACTCCTAAACGTTTGGGTCACGCTTTAACTGCGCCAATACACTGAACGGGTTGGACCGCGTTACCTCGTCCTCGCCTGGATCGGGCTCATCGAGACCCGCCGGCTGCTGGCATTCTTCCGGATGATGAGCAGGCACAATGGGCAAGGCGAGCAAAAGCTCCTCCTCGATCAGTGCATGCAGATCCAATGGATCTTCGCCCAGTTCCAGCACGTCATAACCTTTCGGTAACGACTGGGTATTCGCACCCTCTTTCACCACGGCATAACTGCATTCGCTGTGGATCGGCAGGGTGACCAGCTCAAGACAACGCTGGCAAACCATCTTGACCTCGACGTCGATGGAGCTGTGTATTACCACAGATCTTCGCTCGTCGCGCTCAAAAACAAATTTAGCCTGCACCGTACCGACATCGTCGGAAAGCGGGTCGCAGAGTCTCTCCAAATCGGCCAGCAGCACTTCACCTTGAAGGGTAGTGCCACGATCAGCCAATTTGCGCGGGTCAACGTGAGGTGGAATCGGGTCATTCAACATAGGCGCAGCATTCTAGGGACGACCCCCTCACCTGTCAAAGGAAATTGTGCCTGTGCGACATCCCGTACGCCCGCTAGAATCGCCGCTCATCTTCAGGAGACGCGCATGCTGCCTTTATTACTCGCCTCAAGCTCGGTTTATCGCCGCCAATTGCTCGACCGCCTGCGCCTTCCTTTCACGTGCAGCTCACCCGATATTGACGAAGCCCACTCCCCTGACGAGAGCGCAACGGAACTGGTCCGGCGCCTGTCCCTGCAAAAGGCGCAAGCCCTGGCTAGCAGCCACCCACAGCACCTGATCATCGGCTCCGACCAAGTAGCCGTCCTTGACGCAAAGATCCTTGGCAAGCCTCACACCTTTGACAACGCGCGACAGCAACTGCTGGACGCCAGCGGCGCCAGCGTCAGCTTCCTGACCGGCCTGACGCTGCTCAACAGCCAGACCGGCAAGTACCAGACCGACTGCGTACCTTTTACCGTGCACATGCGCCCGCTCACCACGCAGCAGATCGAACGCTACCTGCATGCCGAGCAACCCTACGACTGCGCTGGCAGCTTCAAAGCAGAAGGCCTCGGGGTCAGCCTGTTTGAGCGCACCGAGGGCGATGACGCCACTAGCCTGGTCGGGCTGCCGCTTATCAGCCTTGTGACCATGCTTATTAATGAAGGCATCAGCATCCCCTGACGCCTGGCCCGGACACAAAAAAGCCGACCTTCTCAGGTCGGCTCTTCAAGCGACATTCCCTCTTAGCGAAGGGTCGGGCCCTGAAACCCCATCCACAGGGCGATATGCTCCGCCACGCTGGCACCCAGTTTTTTAGAGAAGCGATCGAACGCCGATTCTTGCACCGTGAAGTCGACCAGCTCTTTCTCACCGATCACATCACGCGCAACAGAACTGGCATTACCCAGCCCATCGATCAACCCCAAAGGCAGTGCCTGCTGTCCCGTCCAGACCAGCCCCGAAAACAGCTCGGGATGCTCTTTATCCTTCAGGCGATCGCCGCGCCCTTGTTTGACGCTGGCAATAAACTGCTCATGGGTAATATTGAGTACGCCCTGCCAGAACTTGGTTTCATCCGGCTTTTCGGGCTCAAACGGATCCAGAAACGCCTTGTGCTCGCCCGAAGTGTAAGCGCGACGCTGCACGCCGAGCTTCTCCATGGCGCCAACAAATCCAAAACCGGCCGCCGTGACACCAATCGAACCCACCAGACTGGCCTTGTCGGCATAAATCTCATCGGCCGCACTGGCAATGTAATAAGCACCTGAAGCGCCCAGATCGGAGATCACCGCATACACCTTGGTCTCGGGGTGCAACCCGCGCAGACGGCGTATTTCGTCGTACACGTAACCCGACTGCACGGGACTGCCGCCCGGGCTATTGATGCGCAGCACCACGCCTTTAACCTTCGGATCGTCAAACGCCGCTTGCAGGCTGGTCACCAGATTGTCGGCGCTGGCCTGCTCTTTGTCGGCGATCACACCCCGCACATCGATCAATGCACTGTAGTGCGTACCCGAAGCGACATTGCGCTCCATCTCCATCAACGGCGTGAAGGTCAACAGCACAGCCACCAGCAACAAGAATGAGAGCAGCTTGAAGAAAATCCCCCAGCGCCGCGCTCGGCGCTGCTCCTGAATACCGGCCAGCAAGGTTTTTTCCAGCAGCTTCCAGCTCTTGTCATCGCCTGCCGCGGGCTCAGCCTCGACAGGCGCCTTCCATTGATCAACCATGCGTTACCTCAGCAAAGACGTGAATGAGCGCGCGCCTCCAACCAGCCACGCAACTCGGGAAAATGATCAACCTCCAGCACCGGGTCAAAGTCGCGCAAACGCTCAATCGACTGAGCCCCGTAACTCACAGCAACCGAATCAATACCGGCATTGCGCGCCATTAGCAGATCAAAGGAGGCATCACCCACCATCAGCGCCTGCTCCGACCGCATGTCGCAGTGCGCGAGAATCTGATTGAGCATCAAGGGATCTGGCTTACTGGCGGTTTCATCGGCGGCGCGGGTCACGTCGAAAAAACGCTCCCAGCCGTGAGCCTTGAGCACGCGATCCAGCCCCCGTCGAGCCTTACCTGTTGCAACAGCCAGACGATAGCCCTGCGCACGAAAAGCCTCAAGCGACTCGGCCACACCGGCAAACAAAGGGGAAGGCTCGGCATCCAGGGCAATATAGGTATTCGCATAGTGCTGACGGAAGGCAATCACCTGCTCTGGCGCCATATCGGGATAAAGCGTCAGAATTGCCTCAGGCAACCCCAGCCCGATAATGCCCTTGATCGCTTCATCATCACGCTCGGCACGCCCCGCGCGCTGCGCAGCCTCTTGCATCGAGGTCACGATACGGCCGATGGAATCCGCCAGCGTGCCATCCCAATCAAAAATCAGCAGCTTGTACTCAGACGACACTCAGTCGCTCCACGGTCTTGGCCCACATGTCGTCGACCGGCGCCTGAAATTTCATTTCGCCCCCATCCGGCATCGGCACCGTCAGCATGTAGGCGTGCAAGAACAAACGCTTGCCACCCAGATCGCGAATTTCTTTCGAGAAACCTTCTTCGCCGTACTTGGTATCGCCCGCAATGCAGTGCCCGGCATGCAACGTGTGCACGCGGATCTGGTGGGTACGACCGGTAATGGGCTTGGCCTCAATCAGGGTGGCAAAGTCGCCGAAGCGACGCAGCACCTTAAACACCGTGACTGATTCCTTACCCTCTTCATTGACTTCAACCATGCGCTCGCCGGAACGCAAGTTGCTTTTCATCAGCGGCGCACGCACCTGCTTGATGGAAGACGCCCAATGACCGCGCACCAGTGCCATGTAGCGCTTGTCGATACCGTCGCCACGCAACGCTTCATGCAAGTGACGCAACATGCTGCGTTTTTTGGCGATCATCAGCAGACCCGAGGTATCACGGTCGAGACGATGCACCAGCTCCAACTCTTTGACATCGGGGCGCAACTGACGAAAGGCTTCAATAACGCCGAAATTAAGACCGCTGCCCCCATGCACCGCAATGCCCGCAGGCTTGTTCAGCACAATCAAGGCCTTGTCTTCGTAGACAATCGCCGCTTCAAGCCGCTGCAACAGCCCTTGCGCCAGCGGCACAGGCTCATCGCGCTCCGGGACTCGCACAGGGGGCACGCGCACGATATCGCCCGCCTGAAGCTTGTACTCAGGCTTGATCCGGCCCTTGTTCACGCGCACTTCGCCTTTACGCAAAATGCGGTAAATCAAGGTCTTGGGAACACCTTTGAGGCGAGCAAGAAGAAAGTTATCAATGCGTTGGCCGGCATATTCCGGCGAGACCTCAAGCAGCTGGACGCTGGGGGTCGGGGGGGTAGTCGTCGTCATGGCGCGGATGATAACAATTTTTTATGGAATTGAAGCACTTAATCATTGCTGCTATAGTCGCGAACGCCGCCAAAAGCGGCCCGGACAGCGGATTAACGGTGTATCGCCGGCCCTGACCAACGCTCTTCACGAGGACGCGAGGCCGTCCTACGGGACTTTTGCTGCAACGGAATGCCTGGAGTTGTAACAAGCGCAGGTGACATGAGGCCTGAAGCGAGCCTGGAAAGCAGAGTGCAAACTCGCCTTTTACGCCGATATTCACGGCCAGTTCACAAAGTGCAGTCAGCCCCGGGGATGCCGAGCGAATGTTTCGGAAACTTCGCCTTTATTAGCCATGATGCGTGGCCTCCCCTTTTGGAGTTCACGGTAAATGCCAACCCGCTGCGGATTCTGCGCGCGGCAGCACCCGAATTATCAGGGATACGTGTAGGGTGGAGATGCACAACCGCCGGACTGTGTAGCAATAGGCTTTATCAAGACGCTTCATCTCGTCCACAGCCGCCGGTTGATTCCTCCTCCTGACCAGACTTTTGCTTAAGGCGGTGCATTAGCACCACAGCAAGCAGGACGCGTTAGTCGCGACTTCGGCCTCCGGGTTGAACATCGCTGGACACTGGAGTGGCCAACTACTCCTGACGCACCTGACACCGACCATGAGAAGTCGTGTGTGCCGAACGCCGTTTCCGGCAGCCCGGAAACCGACGGTACAACATGAAAAGAATGCTGATTAACGCAACTCAACCTGAAGAGTTGCGCGTAGCACTGGTAGATGGCCAACGCCTCTATGACCTGGACATCGAGTCAGGTGCGCGCGAGCAAAAGAAAGCCAACATCTACAAAGGCCGTATTACTCGCATCGAACCCAGCCTTGAGGCTGCCTTTGTCGATTTCGGCTCTGAGCGCCACGGCTTCCTGCCCCTCAAAGAAATCTCCCGCGAATACTTCAAGAAAGCCCCAGAAGGCCGCGTCAATATCAAGGACGTCCTGAGCGAAGGCCAGGAAGTCATCGTTCAGGTCGAGAAAGAAGAGCGTGGCAACAAGGGCGCAGCCCTGACCACGTTCATCAGCCTGGCCGGTCGTTATCTGGTTCTGATGCCGAACAACCCGCGCGCTGGCGGCATCTCGCGCCGCATTGAAGGCGAAGAGCGCAACGAACTGCGTGAAGCGCTGAACGGCCTGATCGCCCCTGCCGACATGGGCCTGATCGTGCGCACTGCCGGCCTGGGCCGCAGCAGCGAAGAAATGCAGTGGGACCTCGACTACCTGCTGCAACTGTGGACCGCCATCAAAGAAGCCTCGCTGGACCGCGCTGCCCCGTTCCTGATCTACCAGGAAAGCAACGTCATCATCCGTGCCATCCGCGATTACCTGCGCCAGGACATCGGTGAAGTTCTGATCGACAGCGTTGAAGCCCAGGACGAAGCCCTGACATTCATTCGCCAGGTGATGCCGCAGTACGCCAGCAAAATCAAACTCTACGAAGACAGCGTTCCGCTGTTCAATCGTTTCCAGATCGAAAGCCAGATCGAGACCGCTTTCCAGCGCGTCGTTGAACTGCCTTCCGGCGGCTCCATCGTTATCGACCCTACCGAAGCCCTGGTGTCCATCGACATCAACTCGGCGCGCGCCACCAAAGGCAGCGATATCGAAGAAACCGCCCTGCAAACCAACCTTGAAGCGGCTGAAGAAATCGCTCGCCAGTTGCGCCTGCGCGACATCGGCGGCCTGATCGTCATCGACTTCATCGACATGACCCCTGCCAAAAACCAGCGCGCCGTGGAAGAGAAAGTCCGCGAATGCCTGGAAGCAGACCGTGCCCGCGTACAGGTCGGCCGCATCTCGCGCTTCGGCTTGCTGGAAATGTCCCGTCAGCGTCTGCGTCCTTCTCTGGGCGAAAGCAGCGGCATCGTATGCCCGCGCTGCAACGGCACCGGCATCATCCGCGACGTCGAGTCCCTGTCGCTGGCCATCCTGCGCCTGATCGAAGAAGAAGCCCTGAAAGACCGTACTGCCGAAGTTCGCGCCCAGGTACCAATCCCGGTTGCTGCGTTCCTGCTTAACGAAAAACGCAACTCGATCACCAAGATCGAACTGCGGACTCGTGCACGCATCGTCATTCTGCCGAACGACCACCTCGAAACGCCTCACTTCGAAGTGCAGCGCCTGCGTGATGACAGCCCGGAAGCCCACACCAATCAGTCCAGCTATGAAATCGCCGCGGCTGCCGCTGAAGTGGAAGAAGTTCAGCCGGCTGCTGCCACCCGCACCCTGGTTCGTCAGGAAGCTGCCGTCAAGACAGCCCCGGCCCGCACCTCGGCGCCGGTCCCGACCGAAGCTGCCGCTGCCGCTGCACCGGCTCCCGCGCCAACCATCGCTGAGCCAAGCCTGTTCAAAGGCCTGGTGAAGTCACTGGTCAGCCTGTTTGCCTCCAAGGAAGAGCCAGCACCGGCCCCGACCGTGGTTGAAAAACCGGCCACTGAACGTCCGCAGCGTAACGAAGAGCGTCGCAACGGCCGCCAGCAAAGCCGCAATCGCAACGGTCGCCGCGACGAAGAGCGCAAGCCTCGCGAAGAGCGTGCACCTCGTGAAGAGCGCGCCCCGCGTGAGCCGCGTGAAGCCCGTGAACCTCGTGAAGAGACACCGGTTGTAGCACGTGAAGAGCGTCAACCTCGTCCACCCCGTGAAGAGCGCGCTCCACGCGCACCGCGTGAAGACCGCAAGCCGCGTGGCGAACGTGAAGAGCGCGTGCGTGAATTGCGCGAACCTCTGGATGCCGCTCCGGCCATCACCCCTGAGCAAGAACGTCCGGCCCGCCCACCCCGTGAAGAGCGTCAACCTCGCCCGCCACGTGAAGAACGCGCCCCTCGCACAGAGCAAGCCGCGCCTGCTGTCGAAGACGAAGCAGCTCTGAGCAACGCCGAACAAATCCAGGATGATGCCCAGGACAACGCCGAGGGCGATCGCCCACGTCGCCGCTCACGCGGTCAGCGTCGTCGCAGCAATCGTCGCGAGCGCCAACGTGATGCCAACGGCAATGTGATCGAAGGCTCGGAAGAAGGCAGCGAAGAAGCCAAAGCTGAAAACGCGCCAGCCACCACAGCTGAACTGGCGGCCGGTCTGGCCGTGACAGAAGCCGTTGCCAGCACTGTAATCAGCGCCCCGGCTGAAGCCCAGGCCAATCAGCAAGCCGAACGGGCGACCGCTGCAACCCAGGAATCGGCTCCGGCTGAAACCGTAGTTGCTGAGCAAACCAAAGCCGTGGCGATTGTTGAAACGCCCGCTGCTTCGGCACCGGTTGTTGAAACGCCTGTTGTTGAAACACCGGTTGTGCAAGCGCCAGTCGTTGAAACTCCCGTGATTGAAGCCACCACACCGGTCGAAGCGGTTAAAGCGCCTGAAGTTGAAGTGGCTCCGGCCCCAGAGACTCAGCCTCAGATCAAGGCCGCTTCCGAGCCTGCGCCTGTGATTGAAGCGCCCGTCGAACTGACAGCAGAGCCTGTTGCAGAGGCCCCAGCGGCAGAGACGCCGGTTGTACAAGCGCCAGTCGTTGAAAAGCCTGCTTTTGAAAAGCGTCCTGAGCCCGTCAAGGAAGCGCGCACCCTGCGCGAACCCGTTGCCGAGCCTGCGATGATTGAAGAAGCACCCGCTGCGCCGCAGCCTGCTGAACCTGAAGTGATCGCCCAACCAGAACCGGTTGAAGTGATTGTGAAGGCTGAGGTGGTTGAAGTGGCTGTCGTTGCAGCGCCTGTGGCAAGCGCCCTGACCAGCAACGGTCGCGCCCCTAACGACCCACGTGAAGTGCGTCGCCGCAAGCGTGAAGCCGCTGCTGCCGCAGCCGCTGCTCAAGCGCAAGCTACCGAGGCCGTTGCAGAGCACACGACGCCAACCGTCGACGAAAACCTGCGTTCCGTCGAAGACCTGGTCGAGCAAAACCCTAAAGCCCTGGAAGAAGAACACGAGCCTAAACCCCTCGCCTGATTCCAGCCGCTGTTAAAAAGCCCCGCCTGAGCAATCAGGCGGGGCTTTTTAATGTCCGTCAAAGCTTAGAAGAACCAGAATGAACGACGCTTGCTCTCTAACTCGCCGCGGCACTGGTTAAGCTGCGCACCGTAGGTTCTGGACTGCTGCTCAACCTTGCGCGCGACCTGCATCAGCCAGGGCTTGGCGCGGTAAGTCCCGCGACTGTAGCCCCCTCGACCTTCGTGATAGGCCAAATACTGGTTATAAGCATCCCACTTGGAAATCCCCAACTGCTGTTGCGTGCCCGCCGTATACCAGCCGATAAAGCGGATGGCGTCCGCAAAGTTGTCCCGCGACCCACTTTTGCCGGTGCTTCTTTCAAAGTCACTCCAGGCGGGAGGCTGAGCCTGAGCATATCCGTAGGAAGGACTCACACGCCCCCAGGGGATGACCCACAACAGATAAGCACGCGGTGGCAGCGCGTCGGCCACGAAACTGCTCTCCTGCTTCATGATTGCCATCGCCACCTGGGGCGGTGTGCCCCATTGACTCTGCATAGCAAGGGAATCTTCATACCAGCGCGGGTATTGCCGGTAGATGTTGCACAGGTTGCCCTGATCCCGCGGAGGTGCAGTGGTGCACCCCGACAGCGCCACCAGAGTCAACGCCAGGGCCCATGCAGGCTTATGTTTCATTGAATGTCCTCAGGGCACTGCCAATGACACCGCGAAGGCGCTCATCAATACAGATTGGGTTCCATCTCAAGCTTCACATTGAACCGCCGGGCGATGTCTTCCTGAATGCGCTGCGCCAGCGATAACAATTGCAAACCAGTTGCCGCGCCATAGTTGACCAACACCAGCGACTGCAAGCGATGGACGCCTGCATCGTCTTCCCGGAAGCCTTTCCAGCCAGCCGTCTCGATCAACCACCCGGCCGCCAGCTTGACCTGGCCATCGGCTTGCGGATAGCCGACGAGGTTGGGGTGGGTCAATTTCAGCTCAGCCGCCATTGCTGAGGACACCACAGGGTTTTTGAAGAAACTCCCGGCATTGCCAAGCACCGCAGGATCAGGCAGTTTTTCGCTGCGGATGCTGCTGATGGCGCGACTGACATCCGTGGCCGTCGGCTGATGGATGCCTTGCTCGCTCAGTCGCTGACGTACCGGGCCGTACTCCAAGTGCAAACGGGCAGCGCGGCTCAGGGCAAAACGGACCCGTAAAATCAACCAGCGCCCCGGATGCTGCTTGAACACGCTGTCGCGGTAACCAAAGTTGCATTCCTCAAGCGTGAAATCACGCAGTTGGCCTGTTTGACGATCCAGCGCCGTCAGCCCGGCAAACACATCCTTGATCTCCACCCCGTAGGCGCCAATGTTCTGCATCGGTGCAGCGCCGACCGTACCGGGGATCAGGCTCAGATTCTCAAGCCCGGCGAACCCCTGGGCCAGGGTCCACAAGACAAAGGCATGCCATACCTCGCCCGCCTCGGCCTCCACCACCACACGCTGCCCGCTGTCCTCGATCACCCGAATGCCGCGCGTGGCCATGCGCAAGACCAGCGCCTGAACATCCTGAGTCAGCAGCACGTTGCTGCCACCGCCAATGACCAGCAACGGCAATTCGCGCTCGGCGCAATACTGCAACGCTTCACGCACCTCGTCATCGTTGTGCGCCTCGGCAAACAGCCGCGCACGCACATCGACACCGAAGCTGTTGAACGGTTTGAGCGACGCATCAACCTGCAACTGCAAACTCATACACGTCCCTTCAATTCGATCACCAGCCCATCACAGGCCGCCTCTATCAAGTCCAGCACTTCTTCAAACCCTTGTTCACCGTCGTAATAAGGGTCGGGAACTTCATGTTTCACGCCCTTATACCGACGCAGGAACAGATCCAGCTCAGCCTTGCCCTTGGCAGGCTGTAGGGCCTTGAGGTCCCGCAGGTTGCTGTTATCCATCGCCAGAATCAGGTCATAGCGCTCGAAATCCTGCGCACGAACCTGTTGTGCTCGTTGCTGCGACAGGTCATAGCCCCGCCGCAGAGCGGCCCGTTGCGTGCGCTTGTCTGGCGGCTCGCCAGCATGCCAGCCGCCAGTCCCGGCCGACGCCACTTCAACCTGCCCTTCCAGACCCGCCTGCTGAAGTCTGTGGCGCAGCACACCTTCGGCCGTCGGCGAACGGCAAATATTGCCCAGGCATACAAACAGGATGCGCATCACGCCTCCAACAAACGCCGAACGCGCTCAAGGTCTTCGGGGGTGTCGACTCCCGCAGGGGGGGCTTGCAGCACATCGGCCACATGAATCCGCACGCCATGCCACAACGCCCGCAGTTGCTCCAGGCGCTCGGTGTTTTCAAGCCAGCACGGCCCCCAACTGACGAAGTCATGCAGGAAGCCCGCCCGGTAGGCGTAGATCCCGATGTGTCGGCGGTAAGGCACGCCCTCAGGCAAACGGTCGGTGCTCAGGGCAAAATCGTCACGCGCCCACGGCAATGTGGCACGGCTAAACGTCAGGGCCAGCCCGTTGACATCGCTGACCACTTTGACCACGTTCGGGTTGAACAAGGTCGCGACGTCTTCAATCGGCTCGGCCAGGGTGGCCATGCTGGCTTCACCATGGGCCGCGAGGTTGACAGCCACCTGGTCAATCACTTGCGGCGGGATCAGCGGCTCATCACCCTGAACGTTGACTACGATCGCATCACTGGCCAGGCCCAATTGCGTGGCCACTTCGGCCAGACGATCGGTGCCTGACTCATGGTCGGCCCGGGTCAACAGCACCTCGGCGCCAAACGCCTTGCAGGCTTCGACGATGCGCGCGTCATCGGTGGCGACCACAACACGCTGCGCACTGCTTTTGCACGCCTGTTCCCAAACATGCTGGACCATGGGTTTGCCCGCAATCATTTGCAACGGCTTGCCGGGCAAACGCGTCGAAGCAAAACGCGAGGGGATGACGACCGTAAAAACCGGAATCATTTATCCAGACGCTCATCATCGGTGAGGGTGCGGGCTTCGGTTTCCAGCATGACCGGAATGCCATCACGGATCGGGTACGCAAGACCGGCGCCCTTGCTGATCAGCTCCGTTTTGTCGGCGCTGAGCTTGAGCGGGCCTTTGCAAACCGGGCAGGCAAGGATGTCGAGCAATTTGGTGTCCATAAGGTTTCCCTGAATAAAGATGAGTTAGGGCAAAAAACGATCAGGCAAAAGACGCAATAACTGTTGATCCAACCAGAGCGCGAAGGCTTCTGAAGGTACAGCGTCTACCGCCAGATACCACCAGTTCGGCGCGGCAAAGTCGCGGCATTTCACCGCATCCTTCTCCGTCATGACCAGCGGCAGGTCCGGCTTGAAATTCAGAACTTCAGCACTGTAGGGCGCATGGTCGGCAAACGCGTGGGCAATTGGCCGCCAGTGTAGCGTTTCAAGGGTTTTGAAAAAACGCTGCGGGTTACCGATACCGGCCACCGCGTGCAGTGCTTGCTCAGGAGGAAAATAATCCAGTGCCTGACGCTCACCCGTGCGCACGTTGATGAGCGCTGTCGGCTGCAACTGAAAGGCAAAACCTAGGGCAGGGTCTGTTTGGGCGCCGTTGTACAGCACCGCATCGACACTGCTGAGGCGTTCAGCCGGTTCACGCAGCGGGCCGGCTGGCAGGCAGCGGCCGTTACCCAGGCCGCGCGCGTTATCGATCAACACCAGTTCCAGATCGCGGGCCAGCCGGTAATGTTGCAGACCGTCATCAGACAGGATCACGTCCAGCGGCTCAGTGGCCAACAGCGTTTTCACCGCACGGCTGCGATCCGGGTCGATCATTAACGGCACGCCCGTGCGCTGCACAATCAACAACGGCTCATCCCCCGCCTCTGCGGCCGGTTGATCCGCCGTGACCCGCCAAGGGAACTGCCCCGGTCTGGCGCCGTATCCCCGGCTGACCACCCCGACCCGCAGCCCTTTACGTTGGCAATGCGCGATCAGCCACAGGATCAAAGGCGTTTTGCCTGTGCCTCCCACGGTGATATTGCCCACGACTACGACAGGCACCGGGGCTCGATAAATGTCGCCCTGCCCGGCCATAAAACGCGCACGTTTGCCGTTCACCACACGCCGGTAGAGGCATTCGAGCGGTCTTAATAGTGTCAGCAAGGGGTGCCCGGTGTACCAGGCCCGCAACAAACGATCGGACATGGCCATCAGGGATTCACCTGCGCCTCGACCGTGGTCATGCGCAAATGGCTGAACCCCAGTTTGCCCGCTGCATCCATGGCGGTTACCACGGCCTGGTGCTGGGTTTTGCCATCCGCACTGATCGACAAAGGCAATGACGTGTCCCCGCCGGATTCTTTCTGCAGGGCTTCCATCAGGCTGGCCAGATCATTTTTCGGCAATAACTGGTTATTCACCGAAAACACGCCGTCCGCGCTGATGGCGATATCCAGCTGTTTAACGGTTTGATCTTCGCTCGGGGAGCCACTCACCGCTTCAGGCAGGTCAACCCGCAGTTGGGTTTCACGGGTGAAGGTGGTGGTCACGACGAAAAACAGCAGCAGGATAAACACCACGTCGATCAGCGAAGCGAGGTTGATATCCACCGTTTCTCGTGGCTTGCGGCGAAATTTCACGCTGTGCTCCCGGCCATGTCGACTTCGCGGTCGCCTTGAACGACTTCAACCAGTTTGATGGCTTCCTGCTCCATGCCGACCACCAGCTCGTCGACGCGGCGCTGCAGGAAACGATGGAAGAACACCGCCGGGATACCCACCATCAGGCCCGCTGCCGTGGTGATCAACGCTTTGGAGATACCGCCTGCCAGGATTGCAGCATTGGTGCTCATGCCCGAGCCCATGAATGAGCTGAAAATATCGATCATGCCCAGTACGGTGCCCAGCAGGCCCAGCAACGGGGCCATGGCGGCGATCGTGCCCAGCGCGTTGAGGTAGCGCTCCAGTTCGTGAATCACCCGGGCAGCCGCCTCCTCAATGCACTCTTTCATGATCTCGCGACCGTGACGGGAATTGGCCAGACCCGCCGCAAGGATTTCACCCAGCGGCGAATCAGCACGCAGTTGTTTGAGTTTCTCTTTGTCCAGCTGCTTGTCTTTGATCCAGACCCAAACTTGCCCCAAGAGATGAGGCGGCGTCACGCGGCTGGCGCGTAATGTCCAAAGACGCTCGACAATAATGCCCAGCGCGGCAACAGAGCTCAGAATGATCGGCAGCATCATCCAGCCACCGGATTTGACCAGTTCCCACACAGTGACAATCCCCTCGAAAAAGTGCGCCACTCTACCATAGGATTGGCTCGCCGCTCAGGCACGCACAAAACCCCTGTCACCCGTCAAGGCGCCAGAACCTGCGTTGTTGACGCTCGCCCAGGGCCACCCCCTTCGCCCCCAGGCTCAAACGCACGGCGCCTTGTTCTGCACTGTCGAGCACCGTCATGCCCAACGCCCGGTAACGAGCCAATACCTGAGGGTGCGGGTGACCAAAACTGTTGCCAGCCCCGCGTGAAATCAAGACATGTTGCGCAGACAGCGCGTTCAGAAACACCCGGGACGACGAGGTGCGGCTGCCGTGATGCGGAGCTTGCAACCACTGTACCGGGACCGCCAAAGGGCTGCGCAAAAAAGCCCGCTCAGCCTGCGCGTCGATGTCTCCGGTCAGCAATAGCCGCTCATCGCCAGCCTGTACCAAGAGCACACAGGACTTTTGGTTGCCGTTGCTGGCGTCCGGCCATTGCCAAAGCGAGAAGCGCACACCGTCCCACTCCCAGCCGTCTTGCGCGGCGCAAGGTTGAGCCTGTAACTGAGCGGGCAAACCGGGTACGTCGCCGCTGATCACCTGCTTGACGTTCAGCGCTCGCTGGACCGCCAACGCCCCCCCTGCGTGGTCTGAGTCGGCATGGCTGATCAGCATCAAATCCAGCTCATGGATGCCTTGCGAGCGCAGAAAAGGTACGACCACCCGCTCCCCCTGATCCAGATCCCGAAGCGTGGGGCCCGCGTCATAAAGCAGGGTGTGGTGGCGCGTGCGCAACAGCATGGCCAACCCTTGCCCGACGTCCAGTTGCCAGACCTCAACCTGACCGTGCGGGACCTGCTCGCGCGGCGCAAGCAACGCCAATGCCAGCAGCGGCCACCCCAATGGCCTCAGCGCAACGCCCGCCGGCAACAGCAGCATCACAACCCCTGCCGCCGTCAGCACCCAAATGCCGATCGGTACGGCTGGCGGCAACCAGGCCGGGAATGTCCCCGCCAACCAGGTCAAACCGCGTATCAACACGTCCAGCAGACCGCCGGACACCCAGAGTAACCCCTCTCCCAGCCAGGGCACGGGCAGCAAGAAGGTGCCCAGCAACGCTGAGGGCAACACCAGCAGGCTGATCCACGGCACCGCCACCAGGTTCGCCAGCGGGCCGGTCGCACTCACGGGTAACGCCAAGGCCCACATCACGGGAAACAGCCCCAGGGCAATCAGGCCGTGTGGCCTTGTCCAGGCAGACCACTGACTCCACGCCCCCAAACGCCCGCTGAACGTAAAAATCAGCACGGCAACCGCTGCAAATGAAAGCCAAAAACCAGGCATCAGGCTGGCTAACGGCTCCACCAGCAACACCGCATTCAACGCCAGCAAAAATGGCAACCACACCCCTAAATGCCGAAAGCGCAGACGCCATAACAGCACCAGCCCCAGCATCACGCAGGCGCGCTGCACTGGCACTCCAAATCCGGCCAACAGGCCATAACTGACCGCCCCCACAAACGCCATACCACACGCCCAAGGCAGCCACGGCCAGCCTCGGGGCCATATGCCATAACGCGCGAGCAGTGCGATCAGCCCGTAGAGCAATCCGGCAAACAAACCAATGTGCTGCCCCGAGATCACCAATAAATGCACGGTGCCTGTGGTTTGCAGCAGTTTCCAGTCTTCGCGATCCAGACCGGAGCCGTCCCCCATCACCAGCGCCGCCAGCCAAGGCGCCCGGCCATGGGCCTCGACACTCAACAAACGTTGACGCAACCCGTCGCGCCACGCAGCAGAGGCTGTCGCCAGCCGCTGCCCGTCCTTGACCGTTCCGGTTGCGCCTATCCGCTTGCTGAGCAACCACGCCTCGTAATCAAACCCCTGAGGATTAAGCAGACCCCGCGGCTTTTTCAGCTTCACGGCCAGGCGCCAGCGTTCGCCACTGTTAACCGGCGGACCACCCTGCCAGCTCAAGCGAAGCGTGCGCGGCAACTCAGCCCGACGAGAGACGGGCGTATCGATGTCAAACCCTACGTAGGACGCCGTGCGTTGCGGCAACCCGGTCACCCGCCCTTCAATCCAGAGGGTGCGACCGTCGAGGGCATCCGACAGGCGGTCATCCAGCGCCGACTGCCCCTGCACGCACGCCCACACCAACCCCAGCAGCCACAACCCGACCGGGTACGTTCGAAAAAACATCAGCCCTACTGCAAGGCCGCACAACACCCCTAACCACCCTGCCGGGGGCAGTACCGGCAAATACCCCAACGCCATCAACCCCAGCGCCAGCCCTGTCATCCCTGTGTACATAGCCCGCCCAAAAAATCCCTTTCACACGGATTAGTTCATCAGGGCAAACGACGCTTTAATAATTGTCACAAAGTCTGAATAGGCATAAGGCCGAATTTGGGCATACTGGCCCATTCACCCCAGGGAGAGGCCCATGCCACGGCGTTTATTCAAACGTTACATGCCAGATCCGGCAAGCATCAGGGAACACAAATCCTTACGATTTATGGGCACCCTGCTTCATGATCCAAACCTGTGGCACCTGAACCGGCACTCCGTATCCCGCGCCATGGCCGTGGGCATATTCGCCGCATTCATTCCCATGCCGTTTCAAATGCTGCTGGCCGCGTTCCTCGCAATCACCGTGCGCAGCAACATGCCCATTTCGGTCGGACTGGTGTGGCTGACCAACCCGATCACCATGCCACCGGTGTTTTATTGCACCTACAAACTCGGCGCGTGGCTAATGGACGTACCGGTACGTAAATTACCGGACGACCTGACCTGGGAGTGGATCAGCGGGCAGCTGTCTACGCTCTGGCAACCCTTCTTGCTCGGTTCGGTGGTGTGCGGCGTGGTGTTGGGTGCGCTGGCCTATTGCTTGACACAGCTGTATTGGCGTTGGTGGGTGAGCCGCCAATGGAAGCGCCGGCAAAACAATCGCCCATAAAAAAGACCCCGTTCGGGGTCTTTTTGCAAAGCGCGGAACGTATTACTGACGCATGCCGCGACCGCTGACCAGTAAGCGGGCGCACAAGACGTACAACACCACGGTCGCCACCACCATAAAGGTCAAGGCCACGCTGATTTTGATGTCAGACACCCCCAGAATGCCGTAGCGGAAGGCGTTCACCATGTGCAACACCGGGTTGGCCATCGACACCGTCTGCCAGAACGGCGGCAGCAACGAGATCGAATAGAACACCCCGCCCAGATAAGTCAACGGCGTGAGCACGAACGTGGGAATGATCGAAATATCATCGAAATTGCGTGCAAACACGGCGTTAACGAAGCCCAACAGCGAAAAAATGGTCGCCGTCAGCAATACCACGGCCACCGTCAACCCCAGGTGATGCACCTGCAAGTGGGTGAAAAAGAGCGACAGCAACGTCACGATCACGCCCACCATCAAGCCTCGTAGAATCCCGCCCACGGTGTAGCCGATCAAAATGGTGTGCGGCGATACCGGCGACACCATCAATTCCTCGATGGAGCGCTGGAACTTGCTGCCAAAAAAGCTCGATACCACGTTGCCGTAGGAGTTGGTGATCACAGACATCATGATCAGGCCGGGCACGATGTACTCCATATAGGTGAAACCACCCATATCGCCGATTTGTCGGCCAATCAGGTTACCGAAGATCACAAAGTACAGAACCATGGTGATCGCTGGCGGCAGCAACGTTTGCGGCCAGATGCGCATGAAACGGCGCACTTCGCGGTAAACAATGGTGTTCAACGCAATCAGATTGGGGCGCAGCTCCGAGCTCATATCGCCACCTTCGCCAGATTTTTCTCGACCAACGACACAAACAACTCCTCAAGGCGATTGGTTTTATTGCGCAAGCTCACCACTTCAATCTGCTGGGCAGCCAGTTGGGTGAACAAACCGGTAATGCCGACCTGTTTGTCCACCTGAACTTCCAGCGTCACGCTGTCGAGCAATTGACTCGGGTAACCGATCAGCTGCGGCGCTGCCTGCAATGGGGTTTTCAGGTCCAGCAGGAAGGTTTCGACATGCAGCTGGCCCAACAACTGGCGCATGCTGGTGTTTTCAACGATGGTGCCGTGATCGATGATGCCGATGTTGCGGCACAGTTGCTCAGCCTCTTCCAGGTAGTGGGTGGTGAGGATGATGGTGGTGCCCTGCTCGTTCAGCTCGGTAAGGAACGTCCACATCGAACGACGCAGCTCAATGTCGACCCCCGCCGTCGGCTCGTCGAGAATCAACAGGCGCGGCTCGTGCACCAGGGCGCGAGCAATCATCAGGCGGCGTTTCATGCCCCCTGACAATGAGCGCGAGGGCGTGTCGCGCTTGTCCCACAATCCGAGCTGGGTCAGGTATTTCTCAGCGCGTTCCTTGGCGACTTTGGGCGCAATGCCGTAATAACCCGCCTGGGTCACGACGATGTCGAAGGTCTTTTCAAACTGGTTGAAGTTGAACTCCTGGGGCACCACACCGATGCAACGCTTCAAGGCGGCGGGTTCGCGGTCCAGGTCATGGCCGAACACATTCACCGTGCCGCTGGTTTTGTTCACCAGCGTCGAGAGAATGCCAATGGTTGTGGATTTGCCGGCGCCGTTGGGGCCAAGCAATGCGAAAAAATCACCTTCAGAAACATCCAGATCGATACCACTCAGGGCCTGGAAACCGTTGCCGTAGGTTTTGGTTAGCTGCCGTATGGACAGAGCGGAACTCATATCTGATTACGCACCAAGATGGGGGAATAGGAGGTGTAAGTATGGGCGAGCCGTCTGTCATACAAGTCCGACACGCTGGCAGCATGGTGCTTGGCCTCGACGCACAAGTACAGTCGCCCGTATTAATAGTGAGTATTAAGTCAACGCGGTCATGACCGCATGGCGGTAGCACGGGCGCAGTTTCAGGCGCTCATACCACGCTTCCAAATGCGGCATTGAAGGGCGCTCAATGGGCATTTCAAACCAGGCATAAATGAATGACCCCAGCGGAATGTCGCCCATGCCAATTTCATCACCCGACAAATAAGGTTTTTCCGACAAGGCCTGATCCACAATCGACAGCAACTCTGCGCACGTTTTACTCGCACCGTTGATCAACACCCAGTCCTGCTGCTCGGCTGGCGTACGCAACATCCCCCAGAACAGATCGCGGAAAGGCCCTGCAAATGTCGACGTGGTCCAGTCCATCCACTTGTCTGCCTGTGCGCGCACGCACACATCGCGCTGATACCAGGAAGTGTCTGAGCCATAACGGGCAGCCAGATACCGCACGATGGCGTTGGATTCCCACAACACGAAACCGTCGTCTTCAATCATCGGCACCCGACCGTTGGGGTTTAACGCCCGGTACTGTGGGCTATCGACCACCCCAAACGCACCACCGGCCTCTTCTCGGTCGTAAGGCAAGGCCAACTCTTCGGCACACCACAGGACTTTTCTGACATTGGATGAATTCTTGCGACCCCACACTTTCAGCATGACTCAACTCCTGATTGATAGACGCCGCAGGAGTCTAACCCCACAGGACGAACTCCGCCTCCCGGGTGAGGTCACTATCCATAGCACCCCGAACAAGACTTGCGACTAAGCTCTAGAAGGTTCCCGCCACTGGTTTCACGGAGGATTGAATATGCTGTTGTTGTGGATTGTGGTTTTAATCGTTGGCGTCGCCTGGCTGGCGCATCGCCGCGTTGCACCGCTGCCCGCCATGGGCGTGGTGGCTGTCTATCTCGTGGCCATGGCCATTTTCAGCCATGCACCGGGCTGGCTGCTGGGGATCTTCTGGATTCTGCTGGCGATACCGGCCGCGCTGTTGTTGCTGCCTGATCTGCGGCGCAAGGTGTTCACCGCCCCGCTGTTCAACTGGTTTCAAAAAACCCTGCCACCCATGTCGCAAACCGAGCGCGACGCCATCGACGCTGGCACCGTGTGGTGGGATGGCGAATTGTTCAGCGGTCGTCCCGACTGGAATCAGTTGCTGGCTTATCCCAAAGTCCAGCTGACCGATGAAGAACAGGCCTTTATTGACGGCCCCACCGAAGAACTGTGCGCCATGGTCTCGGACTGGGACATCGGCCAGCGCATGGACTTGCCCCCTGAAGCCTGGGCGCACATCAAGCAACACGGTTTCTTTGCACTGATCATTCCCAAGGAGTTTGGCGGCAAGGGCTTTTCGGCGTATGCGCATTCACAGGTGGCCATGAAACTCGCCACCCGCAGTGGCGACCTGGCGTCCACGGTGATGGTGCCCAACTCCCTCGGCCCGGCTGAATTGCTGCTGCACTACGGCACGGATGAACAGCGCAACCACTACCTGCCCCGCTTGGCCCGGGGCGACGACATCCCGTGCTTCGCCCTCACCGGCCCGCTTGCTGGTTCTGACGCGGGCGCCATGCCCGACACCGGCATCATTTGCAAAGGCCAGTGGCAAGGCGAGGAAGTTATCGGTCTGCGTCTGAATTGGGAAAAGCGCTACATCACGCTCGGCCCGGTCGCCACGCTGCTGGGCCTGGCCTTCAAGGCCCATGACCCCGACCACTTGTTGGGTGAGGAAGAAGATCTGGGCATCAGTCTCGCGCTGATTCCGACCGACACTCCAGGGGTCGAGATTGGCCGACGCCATCTGCCCCTGGGTGCAGCCTTCATGAATGGCCCCAACTCGGGCAAAGACGTGTTTATTCCGCTGGACTACCTGATTGGCGGGCAGGAGATGCTCGGCAAGGGCTGGATGATGCTGATGAACTGCCTGTCCGTGGGCCGTTCGATTTCCCTCCCGGCCGTAGGCACCGGCGCAGCCAAGTTCACCAGCCTGGTCACCGGGCAATACGCTCAGGTGCGCGAACAGTTCAACGTGCCCCTCGCAGCGTTCGAAGGCATTCAGGAAGCGCTGGCCCGTATCGGCGGCAATGCCTGGTTGATGGACAGCGCCCGCATGCTGACGGCCAATGCCGTCGATCTGGGGGAAAAACCGTCCGTGTTGTCGGCCATCCTCAAATACCACCTCACCGAGCGTGGCCGCGAATGCATCAGCCACGCCATGGACGTGCACGGCGGCAAAGGCATCATCATGGGGCCCAACAACTATTTGGGTCGCAGCTGGCAAGGGGCGCCGATCTTCATCACCGTGGAAGGCGCGAACATTCTGTCGCGCAACCTGATGATCTTCGGCCAGGGTGCCATTCGCTGCCACCCGTTTGTACTCAAGGAAATGGCACTGGCCGGGCGCGAGGACCACGAACAGGCCCTGCGCGAGTTTGATGACCTGCTGCTCAAACACATCGGTTTTGCTGTCAGCAACGCCGCTAGTACGCTGGTCTTGAACCTGGGGCTGGGTCGCTTCGAACACGCACCGGGCAACGCGTTGAGCCAAGGCTATTTCCGCGCCTTGAACCGTCAGGCTGCAGCGTTCGCGATGCTGGCAGACCTGAGCATGATGCTGCTGGGTGGCGAACTTAAACGTCGCGAACGCCTGTCGGCGCGTCTGGGCGATGTGCTCAGCCATATGTACCTGGCCAGCGCAGCCCTCAAGCGCTATCACGATCTGGATTCACCCGAGCATCTGAACCCGCTGTTTACCTGGGCCATGGAAGAAAGCCTGGGACAGGCCGAGCGGGCACTGGATCAATTGCTGAAAAACTTCCCGAGCCGCACTTTGGGCTGGCTGCTGCGCGGGGTTGTCTTCCCGTTTGGCCGACGTCACACCGGGCCGGACGATGCACTGGACGCCGAGGTGGCCGCCGTATTGGGACGCGCCAAAGGCGATCCGACACTGGAGGCCGTACTAGCCGGGTGCTATCGCCCGCAATCGGCTGACGATCCGGTCGGCGCCTTGCAACATGCCAGTCAACTGCTTAGCGCCGCCCAACCGCTGTTCAAAAAACTCCATCAAGGGCTCAAAAGCGGCCAGGTCAAACCGGCCGCAGGGGAACATGCGATTGATGCGGCGCTCACCGCTGGCGTGCTGCAACCGGCCGAGGCGCAGACCCTGCGCGAGGCCGAGGCGGCACGTCGCAAGGTGATCGACGTCGACGATTTCTCGAAGGAAGCACTCACCCACAGCGAAGGAAAAGTTCGATAGCACGACAGCAGGCGCGCGGAGCTTTATACTCCCGCGCCCGTTTTGCTTTAGAGGACACCGCAATGGCCACCAACGATCTCAACCACAACCTCGTGTTGCTCGACATTCTGCGCAGCATTCTGGTTGCTGTCGGTGATGCCGAGCAGATCCCCGAAGAAAGCCACGCATTGTTTATCGAACGGTTCGACGAAATGCGCAGCGCATTGCCGGTCGATCCGATCGAGAGTCAGTACCTGGGCCAGGACATCATGTGCCAGGTGATCGAACGCTACCCGCAAATCGCTCACCTGGTGCCCCGCGATCTGCTGTGGTACTTCGGCGGTGCATGCTTCAACTTCCTGTCCGATGAAGAACTGGACATGTATGAGGCGCTTGAAGAGCGCCGTCATGAAGCCGAAGAAAACGGCGAACCGTTCGACTGGAATCAGGAAAAGCAGTTCATGGCGTTGCCGACAGGCGAAGACAGCCCGCAACACTGATCGGCGCCCAGCACCACATCAGGCCCGCCCGGTTACCCGGACGGGCCTTTTTTTTCGCCCGGCTGTTTTAAGGTCCACTGTCACGGCGGGTGTGGCACTTAGGCAGTGCTCGCGTCCGGACTAGAGGCTGACTGCGGCCGACTCGCTTCTTGCGCCAGCCGTTCAACCAGAAAGTCGATAAACACCCGCAATTTCGGCGGCAGATAACGCGTCGGCTCGTACAGCAGCCACACGCCACCGTGGTAGGACGCAATAAAGTCCCACTCGGGCAACACCTGAACGATGCGCCCTTGCTCCAGTGCCTGACGCGCCGTGAAGTACGGCAGGCTGCCAATTCCGATGTGCTGCAACACCGCATCCAGCCGAACCCCCGTGTGATTGGCGGCATACCGCCCTTTCACCCCCACCACAGCGGATGCGCTGCCCTGCTTGAACTTCCACCGTGCATCGGCCGGAGTCTCGCCCAGGCAAATACAGCTGTGATGGCGCAGATCTTCGGGCTGTTGCGGGACGCCGTGTGACGCCAGGTACTGAGGGGTTGCGCACAGCAGTTGCTCGATCACACACAATTGCCGCCCCGCCAAGCCCGGCGCGGGCTGGTCAGTGACGCGAATGCTCAAGTCGACGTTGCCATCAATCAAATCCACATACCGGTCTTCAAGCACCAACTGCACATCCACGTGCGGGAAGCGGCGCAGGAACTCGGGCATATGCGGGTGGATGACATAGCGGCCGATGGCCTTGGGGACGCTCACGCGCACCAGACCTTCAGCCTCTTGGGTAAACCGTCCACTGACTTCCATGACCGATTGCGCCGCGCCCACCACATCCCGGCAGCGCTTATACACCTGCTCCCCGCCATCGCTCAGGCGCAGTTTGCGGGTGGTGCGCTGCAATAAACGGATGGCCAATGCCTTTTCCAGCCGGGCAATGCTGCGGCTCACCGCAGAGGGCGAGGTACCCAGTTGCCGCGCCGCTTCAGAAAAATTACCGGCCTCGACCACCTTCACGAAAATCGCCATTTCGGCCAATAAGGACAACGGTAGATTTATGCTCACAGCGCACAGGTCCATTGAAAATTGAAGGGATTATCACGCAAAGGTGACGTCCTTATACTTTAAAAACTCGTTTTTCAGGAACCTCCCCATGACCCCACGCCTGTTTTTTACCGAAGATGGACTCACCGCGCAGGTCGATGTGCTCAGCTGCGCCCCGTGTGACGATGGATTTGCGGTGGTGTTGAGTCGCACCCCTTTTCATCCACAGGGTGGCGGGCAGCCCAGCGACACAGGCTGGATTGGGGACAGCGAAGTGATCAAGGTTTTCCATGATGTCGAGCACGTGGTGCATGTGGTCAACGCCGCAGTGCAAACCGGGGAAACCCAGGCCCGAGTCGATGCGACGCGGCGCCTTTTGAATACCCGCCTGCATTCGGCCGGTCATTTGATCGGCGTCTGTGGCGAACGCGCTGGCTGGATCCCCAGCAAAGCGCATCATTGGCCCGGTGAATGCCGGGTCAGCTTCGTCCCGGGCAACGCCCCTCAGCCGCTGCAGGCGCAACAGGTCGAGGAGCAACTGCAGCGCTGGATCGACGCAGACTTGCCGCGGATGACGCGCATGGAAGGCGACCAGCGTTTCATCGGCTTCGGTGAACTGCCCACCCATCCATGCGCTGGCACCCATGTCAGCTCGTTGAAGCACTTGAAGACAGTGCCCATCCTGTCGATCAAAGAAAAGAAAGGCGTGCTCACCGTTCGCTACGACGTGCAATAAGAGCCCGCCATTAAGGGATCGACAGGAACAGCCGCTGGGCCAATGCCGTATCCAGTTTGGCGCGGTACACCTCAATCACTTCTTGCGAGGTGCCGGCCTTTGAATACAGCGCCTGTTCACTCAACCGCCGCTGGGCTGCCGTTTTGAGATGCGCCACATCGAACGCAGCCGTCGGGGTATCGAGCGCTTTGTAATGAAAGTGCGCGTACCACAGCGCTGCCCCCTGCTTGTCGTCGATGGCGTATTCCTGCAGGTAATCCTTGCGCTGGCCGCGGGACAAGAACTTGCGCTCACCCAGGCGCCGAATCCTGATTTCTCCCTGCGTATTCAAATACTCCACATTGGGGCCCGTCGGCGGGAGGCGCTTGATCATGCTGATTCGCAAACGTTTACCCAACGCGCGCAACTTGATGGCCTCTGCCTTCAATTGTTCGCTCAGTGCCCGGGCTGCCTGTTTGCGCGTTTCGTTCAGGGTTTCCGGTTCAGTGCTGACGGCCGTCACAATCCGGTCGATCTGAACCGCCACCTCATCAAGGCTCTTGCCTTTGAATTCCAGAATCTCTTCGATTTCGACGGGGATTTTTGAAGTCATGGCGCTGGAACGGCTGGTTTCAATCGCACTGTCGACCTTGGCCAGCAGGCGTCGACCGTCAGCTACCAGCCGCGAGAGATCTCTGGATTGAGTGGCCAGTTGCACAGCCGGTCGACGTTGAGTGATTTCCTCCCACGCACCGTTTTCGACCTGCTTATAGGTATGGACGGACAGCCTGCCAAAGCCTTCGGTCACATCCACCACGCCGCCAGATTGACCCTCGGATGATTCGCGCGGGGCGCCGACCAATACCTGATGGGTGGTGGTTTTAATCACCTGTTGTGGCGCTCCGGATGTCGCCGTCTTTTTACTGAGTGCTGCATACGCCAATCGGCTGGGCCCCGGCCGCGGCTCTTCATAGTCAGAAGACGAACTTTCGGAATCGCGAATGACTTTTTCGAGCTGGGATTCTGCAAACACTCTCAAGTGCCTGACCACCTGAATGATCGGAGTGAGGTACTCGTTGCGAAAATGCTCGGACTCCAGATGGATCAGGTTCGCGCACAGACTTTCTGCTGTGTAGTACTGCTCGATAGCGCGGTCCAGCAGCGCAATCTGATCTTGGCTGTACAGCTGATTATCCATCCGCAAACTCAGTTGCGACCACGCCGTATCAACCAGTGCTGCACTGCCAAATAAGTTGAAGGCATGCTCTTCTTCCGCAGACAAGTTAACCGCCCCCCGACGGATTACCAGCTCACACAGGGTTTCCAGATACACAGCCGACCAATGACGATCGAAGTACTCATGTTCCTCCATGTTTTTTAGCTCGCGCAACGCACTGTCCTTGGGTAAAGGGCGCCCATCGACGTGCCTGAGGGCTTCAAGTTCCAGCGCCGAGTTGGAAAACAGTTTGGCTTCGATAGTGCGAGCTTTTTCCAGGTGCTCAATCCACGTTTCATACGAACTGACAGAACCGGCACTCATCTGTTGGACCACGTCCAGCGCCTTATCCAGAAAGTCCACTTGAGAGTTGTAGACCGGGAGGCTCTGGCGTTCAGACTCATAATAGTTTTGTAATTTGAAATGCTGCAGGGTCAAACTTACCCAGCAATGATGGAGAAACGTCGCACGCGACTCCAACGGCGAGATCGCTTCGACCTTGTCCAAGAGGTTGATCAGTTCGTGCATCTTCAGCCGCCAGCTTTCAAACTCAACGCTGAAACGCTCAAGAAACGTTGCCCGACGGTCAACTGCGATTTCCAGAAGCCCCTCGGTGACTTGCATCACGCGCTCATTGTCGTGAAGTTGGCCTTTGAGGATTTCAGCTTGCTGAAGCAGTTCGTCAACTTTCTTTTGTTTCTCTTCCCGCAGTTTCTTGATCCTGGATTTAGGCCCGCCTCCTTTTAAACCCAAGCGCAAATCCAATTGCCATTGACCCGAAAGGTCTTTCATCAGGCGAGGCCCTCGACGATCGGCTTGCTGTACATCCTGAATGTGCAAGCCTTCAGCATCACGCGCCACGCAATAGGTTTTGTCAGCGAGGCGCACGTAGGACAAACCTTGATACGTCAGGATTCCAGCCAATTCACCTACTTCAATCAGCGTGGCACCGGCCAGGTCAAAGGCCACTTCATAGGTTTCAAGCTCCAGACGCTGCGCGCCGGTCAAGCGCTGCGACGGACTGAACCAGTGCACGTCCAATGCCGAATAATGCTGCGCAGCCGAAGGGGTGAGGTCCGGCCGTTTTTTAGGGGTTATCAGCGGCAACACGGGAGGTTTCACCTGGGGCGCAGAAGGTGATTCATAACGTGAGAACAAGGGCTCATCAACAGGCACCCTCAGGCGCCGTCTGTCATTGGCCTGCGCCCTGAAATTCAGACCTTCCTGCAATAACGCCAGGCTGATGTTGAGCAACAGGTCGATCACCGACTCCAACGCGGCCTCTTTGTCCCCGCTCAAACGCGCATGCAGCGTGTTATCAATGCTCAGCAAGGTCTGGAGCAACCAGGCAGCCTTCTGCAATGGCCCATTGACGAAAAACGTGAGGCCATTGAACAAGGCCCAACCCGCTTTTTTAACCAACAGCCAACGCCGCTCAGCCACGGTGACGGTTTGTTTGTCCGCCAATGAAAGCAATGCCTGGGCATTGGCCTCAAACAGCGCGTCAAAGTAGTTACCCACTACGGCCTGAGTGCTCAACATCGCAGGACTGCGCGGTAACAGCGCCAGAAAGCCTTCCAGCAATACCCCCTCAAGATGCGGTCTGGCAAACCCGCCTTCAGCGTACAACGCGCGCGCATCATCATTAAGCCATTGCAGCACGCTGTAATTCAGGTCTTCAGATTCGCTGATGGCGGCAAACAATGCTGCCCATGTTGCACACTCCAGCAACGGTTCAGACGCGAAGGGTTGATAGAGGATAAACGGGCCTGTGCCGACCTGACGCGGGCCCAGTACAAACATGTTGGCGACATAATCGGTGGGCGCCCCCTCATAGGCGATGAAACCCAACGGCCGCACACAGAGGCCACTTTTCTCCAGTGTGTCGTGTGCATCGGGACGCATCAGGCCGTTCACGATGTTCCAGCCCTGTTGCGTAAACCCGGCTTCACCCTTGATCAGTTTTTCCAGGGCAAACAGCGGCAGTTGCACGCTCAGTTGGGACTTGAACAAGGTTTTACGACGCGCGACCTCATCCGCCTCATCAATCAGTAACCGTTTGATCTGCGCGATGTACTGCGAGCCAACATCCAGCTCGTCCACTAACTGCCGCGCATAATCTGCGGTGAACCAATCTGGCAAAACGGCGGCGTCGCGCCCCTGAACGCTAATAAGCCCGACAGGCCAGCCGCCGCGATAGCTCAGGACAAACTCGGTCAGGGGCAGCGTCTTATCGGTAAAAATCGGCAGGGTCAGCACTTCGACCCCGAGGTCATGAATCTCGACCCTGGCGATGTCGATGTCTGCGCCGGGGTGATCCCTGTCCAGCCGTTGTCTGATTAGCTGCTCGGCAAATGTCGGCAAGGCCTCGATCCCGTCCAGGAATGTTTTCCCCTGTGATTGCTGCTGAAACAAGGCTTGGGCAATCATCAGTTTGCTGTAGGCCAGCAGGTGCTGCGCCGATGCCTGCTTGAGCCATGCAGGCAATTTCGTCATGACATGGTTCAGCCACGGTCGGTCTTGCTCATTGAACAAAGGGAACATGCCCACAGCTGCATCCAGTTTCTGCTCCAGACGCAAGGCACTCCACTGTTCGCGCCGGGCCGTTTCGCCAAGCGCCTGCACAGTGCGCAACTGCTCATCCAGCAGGGTGCAGGAAAGTGCGGTAAAAAAGTCACCTTGCGGTTCATGCAACGCCCATGCAAACACTGGTTGTTCGAACGTGTCCTGAAGGCGGCGGGCCAGTTGGCTAGCGTGATCCGCCAACGATTCAAACACTTCAATACCGGATTCCAGGGAGTAACTCAGCACCAGCAGGCGCTGCTTCATCTGCCGCGTAACAAGCATCACACCGGGTAATTGAAAGCGCTCCACTCGTAGATTCTTGAGCGCCTGCAGGTAAACCAGGCACGCCCGCACCGGGGTTTCTTCCGTTCCTTTTTGGCGGCTTTCCCGGTCCGCAAAGCTGGCCACCACGGCCATCGAAACCGCTTGCTCATTGGTCAAGGCGGGGACGTATTGATCGTCAGCCAACGTCGATTGCAGCCCCCATTGCTGCACATGGCTCAACCACTGAAACGGCGATCTGCCTTGCCCGTTGCCCACACTGCAAAACTGCGTCAGCGCGTGCTGCCAAATGTCGATCAGCAACGCAGCGCATTCATTGATGGCCGTTTGCAGGTCATCCATGTGTACAGCCAATGGGTGGGGATCGCGCTCGCGGGTGTCGTCGGTCAACCGATGGAACCCCTGGATCAGGGTCACCGGCCGCGCATCAATGTAACTCTGGATCAGCATGTCCACCGGGGACATCAGCCGAAAGTGCCGGGGCATGCCGTTCTCGGGTGTGATTAAGGCGGCCGCCACTGGCCAAGGCTCAGCGATATGCAAACCGGTCACATCAAGGTCGAGGCTTGGGTACTTCTCTGCCAGCGCCTCATTGAGTTGGCGGGCCAGCACACTGAACAGCGTGGGACGCGGCGGAAAATGTTGGGCATTGAAGCTGCCCAGAACCTTGAAACGTGACAATAACCCGGGGGTCGTGGAGAGGGTTTTCATAGAGCGTCCATTGCGGTGGCATGTAAAGGCCAGTCCGCCCGGCGCTATGCCCGGGACTGGACTGTCTTTTCATTAAACGCAATGCACACCTTTCAACTGCGGTAGCGGGTTACTTCTCGCTTACACCTCTGTGCGCCGCCGTTGCACAAAACGATCGACGTACTCATCCGCT
The DNA here is from genome assembly GCF_015377145.2 of Pseudomonas lundensis. Lineage (NCBI taxonomy): Bacteria > Pseudomonadati > Pseudomonadota > Gammaproteobacteria > Pseudomonadales > Pseudomonadaceae > Pseudomonas > Pseudomonas lundensis. Next base: position 1,422,811 of record NZ_CP062158.2, on the reverse strand, counting down.
GGCGCGTTGAGTATTTGCTGCGGCGTCCCGACCTGTATCAATTGCCCGTCCTTGAGAATGGCAATGCGGTGGCCGATACGCAGCGCCTCATCCAGATCGTGGGTAATGAAGACAATGGTTTTTTGCAGCGTGCGCTGAAGTTCGAGCAGCTGGTCCTGCATTTCGGCGCGGATCAAGGGATCAAGCGCGCTGAAGGCTTCGTCCATCAGGATGATGTCGGTATCGGTGGCCAAGGCCCTTGCCAGCCCTACGCGCTGACGCATGCCCCCCGACAATTGATGAATCATCGCCTGTTCATAACCCTGCAAGCCCACCACGCCAATCCAGTGCCGTGCGCGCTCATTGCACTGCGCTTTGCTTTCGCCACGCACCTTGAGCCCGTAGGCCACGTTCTCCAGCACGGTGCGATGGGGCAACAGGCCAAAATTCTGAAACACCATGCTGATTTTATGGCGGCGCAGGTGACGCAAGGCTGACATGTCGTACTGAAGAATATCTTCACCATCGACCAGGATCTGACCGCTTGTAGGGTCGACCAAACGGTTCAGGTGGCGAACCAGCGTCGACTTGCCCGACCCGGACAGACCCATGATGACGAAGACCTCCCCCGCCTGGATCGACAGCGACAAATCATTGATGCCCACCACGCAGCCGGTTTCGGCCAGGACTTGATCCTTGCTTTTGCCCGCCCGAATCAGCGCCAGCACCTCTTTTTCGCGGTTGCCAAAGACCTTGAACACATGACGGACTTCGATTTTGCTCTCGGTCACTGCGCTCATTTACGCTCTCCGTGCCGTGGCCGACCATAAGCCTGAGTAATGCGATCAATCACCACGGCGAGAATCACAATGGCCAATCCTGCTTCCAACCCTTTGCCGACGTTGAGGGTTTGAATGCCCACCAGCACATCCTCGCCCAATCCCCTGGCCCCGATCATGGAAGCGATCACCACCATCGACAACGCCATCATGGTGGTCTGATTGATCCCGGCCATGATGCTCGGCAAGGCCAGTGGCAATTGCACGCCAAACAGTTGCTGCCACGGGGTGGCACCAAATGCGTTGATGGCCTCCATCACTTCGCGATCCACCTGACGCAGGCCCAGATCGGTGAGGCGGATCAACGGGGGTACGGCATAAATGACCGTGGCGAAAATGGCCGGAACTTTGCCCAGACCGAACAGCATCAGCACCGGGATCAGGTAAACGAAACTGGGCATGGTTTGCATGATGTCGAGCAACGGCATCATCACCGCCCGCAGACGATTGCTGCGCGCAGCCAGAATGCCCAAGGGAATGCCGACGAGCACCGAAATCACGGTGGCCACCATCATCAACGCCAGGGTCTGCATCAGCTTGTCCCAAAGCCCGACCGCACCGACCAGGAACAGCAAGCCGACGATTAACAGCGTACTGATGATCTTGCGGGTGGCATGCCAGGCAATGGCGCCGACGATGGCCAGCATCAGCCACCACGGCGTCAGGCGCAGCAGGTTTTCAAGGTGAATAATGGCCCACAGCAACGTGTCAGAGATGTTGCGCAACACATCCCCATAATTGCTTACCAGCGCATCGACCCCATCGTTGACCCAACCGGCGATGGAGAACGTCAGATTTTCAGGAAACATGCACGGCTCTTGTTCTGAGAAATAGACGGTTTATAACGCCGATTTAACCTTTTGGGCGGCCTCAGGGGTTACCCATTTCTCCCAAATCTGCGGCTGTTCACGCAGGAAAGCCAGCGCGGCCTTACGCGGTTCGGTTCGTTTTTCACTCATTTGCGCCAGCGTCTGATTCAGCAGGTCGATCGGGAAGTCGACCTTCTCATAAAACTGCACCAACTGCGGGTACTCGGATTTGAAGGGGGCAGAAACGCCAATCGCCAATTTCGCAGGCAACGAACGCGTGCCCTTGGGGTTTGGATCGTTCGCGTCGGTCAGGGTTTTCCAGGCCTGGGCATCAAATGGAGGTTCTTCCAGCTTGATCAACCGATAGCGACCGATCAGAGGTGTCGGGGACCAGTAATAGAACAACACCGGCTTGCCGCGTTTGATCGAAGAACTGATCTCGGCATCCAGCGCAGCCCCGGAACCTGTCCGGAAATTCACAAAATCTTTATCCAGCCCGTAGGCTTTGAGCTTTTGACTGTTAACGGTTTCAGACGTCCAGCCGCTGGGACTGTTGAGAAAGCGCCCGCGGCTCGGGTCTTCCTGATCGCGGAATACATCCTTGTAACGGGCCAGATCGCTGACGGACTTCAGCTCGGGCGCCAAGGGCTCGATCCCTTTTTTCGGATCGCCTTTGATAACGTACTCCGGTACCCACCACCCTTCGCTGGCGTTTTTCACGATATCGCCCAGGCCGAAGACCTTGCCTTGTGCTTCAGCCTTGACCCACACCGGACTGCGCCCGGCCCACTCTTCGCCGATCACCTGAATATCGTTTTTAGCCAACGCCGCTTCAAGGCTGACAGTGCTGCCTGGCAATGTGTCGGTGCTGACGCCGTAGCCCTTTTCGGTGAGCTGGCGCAGCACCTCAGTGATAAAACTGCCGCTTTCCCACGTGAGATCTGCGAAATGAACCGGTGTTGCCTGGCTTTGTGCCCACACCGGTTGCGTGACGATCCCAAAGGCCAGAAGCGAGCCACTGAGCCACTTTTTAAGATTGTTCATACGGATTCTCTTGTTGTGTTGTGTCGGCTTGATCGGAGCATTAATGGTTTTGAACAACGAAGGTGACGCAAGGTTCAGGTCAGTACTGACTGAACAAGGGGATATGTCCAACCTTAGCAGTCATACCGTCCAGCGGGCGGTGACGCTTAATGATAAGAACACGTATTTGACTGTTATTGAGGCGCAGGAGTGATTGTGCAAAGCCGCACGGATTGAGCACGGCCTATAAATCGCAGGCACAAAAAAAGCAGCCCGTAGGCTGCTTTTATGTGTTTTTTGAAACTGCGTTGCTCCAAAAAACAAAATTTGGAGCGGGAAACGAGACTCGAACTCGCGACCCCGACCTTGGCAAGGTCGTGCTCTACCAACTGAGCTATTCCCGCAAAATGGCGTCCCCTAGGGGACTCGAACCCCTGTTACCGCCGTGAAAGGGCGGTGTCCTAGGCCACTAGACGAAGGGGACGTTGCCCAAAACATACGTTGTATGTCTCAGTGCCAGCCGCATCAAACTCAATTGCTGCGCTGGCGTTTCACTCAACCTCACCCGAAGGCAAGGCTGCTCGTGACACAAAAAAAATCAGCCTCAGCTGATCTTTTTATGCTTCCTGAATGTTGCTTGACTTCAGAAAACAAAATTTGGAGCGGGAAACGAGACTCGAACTCGCGACCCCGACCTTGGCAAGGTCGTGCTCTACCAACTGAGCTATTCCCGCAATAATGGCGTCCCCTAGGGGACTCGAACCCCTGTTACCGCCGTGAAAGGGCGGTGTCCTAGGCCACTAGACGAAGGGGACGTTGCCCGAAACATACGCTGCATGTTTCAGTGCCAATCACATTGACCGAAGCTAATGTTTTGGCTTTCACTCAACCCCGCCCGAGAGCGAAGCTGCTTAAAAATGGAGCGGGAAACGAGACTCGAACTCGCGACCCCGACCTTGGCAAGGTCGTGCTCTACCAACTGAGCTATTCCCGCATTGGCGTCCCCTAGGGGACTCGAACCCCTGTTACCGCCGTGAAAGGGCGGTGTCCTAGGCCACTAGACGAAGGGGACACGCTACAACTTCACTGGTTACTGCGTTTCGCTGTGTGCTTTACGCTGCAATTGGCGCGCATTCTAGGGATGGTTTTAGAAGTCGTCAACCCCAATATGAAAATATATTGAAATCAATGACTTCCCCAAACTTAAGACCATTTCCTACGCCGTCTAGCGCCCAAGTCCTGACGCCTATATTCCGACATCCTACAAGGAGTTATAGTTGGCACCGCACAATAGTGGCACTCTGTACCACATCCAACACATCTGCCTCTTTATAGACGAGAGCTCTGACCTTCAAGATTGTTCGCAACACCAAAATAAAGCCCATTGACTATCCAAAGAGGTTTTCACGTTGACACCATCCATGATCACCCTGCTTGTAGTGGCCGGGATCGTCCTATTGATCGCCATCGGTTACATGAACCATGTGGTGGAAAACAACAAACTCGAAAAGGCGCGCCTGAAGGTCGAACTGACTGACCGCGTTCGTCGTTGCAGCGAAGTCAGCGAAACCTTCCCCGGCCAATTGATGTCGCCCGGCTTGAAGCACTTGCTGACACGCCTGGAGCTCAATGCCTGCCAGCGCCTGCTGCATCTGGATAAGAACAGTGCGCCAGTCAAGGCGCGTATTGCCGAGCTGAACGCACTGGTGGGCCAAGGCGAGTCGATCCCCGTCAATAACCCGCCCGGCCCGATCCTGACTGAAGCCAAGGCCAAGGATGTGCGTTTCTTGTTGGAAACATTGCACGGGCAAATCACCCGCGCGGTGCAAGATGGCTTTCTGCCTACTAACGAAGCCAAACGCTGGATCAAAGAGATCCGCCATTTGCTGGTCGTGCTGCACATCGAATTCTTCAACAACCTTGGGCAGTTGGCCTTCCAGCAAAATCAGCCGGGGCAGGCACGCCTTGCCTATGAACGCGGCGCCCAGTACCTGCGCAAACAACCTGAACCCGCCATGTACAGCAGCGCGTTGAAGGAAATGGAAGAACAACTGGCGCGGGCAAATTCGCTGGTGCTTACCAAGCTTGAGCCGACAAAAGATGAGGTCAACGAACTGACCGAGGGCTTGAAAACTGACGAAGCTGATGCGGACTGGAAGAAAAAGGTCATCTACGACTGATGCCCTGATTGCCAATCGATAAAAGGACAAGCTCATCCCTTGTCCTTTTTTTTTGCATTCGCGAAAGCGTGATGAGTGAGCCGGACACACCCATGCACGCAGATAACCACGTACGAAGCCGTCTCACCCTCGACTACACGGCTAAAAAACGCACGCACGGGGGCGCAAGGAATGCAGGCAAAAAATAATCAAGGAATGTGTATCGGTCGCCCGGACGGGCCAGAGGATCTTGCAGAACAGCCGCATGGAAGCAGCCAGACAGGCTGCCTCCATGCATCACATCAGGCTACCGGATTGATAGGCTTTTCCGGGTACCACACGTCGAGCAGCGGGCTCACTTCAACGCTGGTCAGCTCTGGACGAGCTTTCAGCCAGGCTTCAACAGCGGCACGCTGCTCTTCGCTGACCGAACCGCGCTTCTGCAGGCACACCAGACCGTAGTCGTCGCCGCCAACATAACCAAGGCCGTTGGCTTCCATGGCTTCTTTCAAGAACGCTTCGAGGAAAGCGTCGATAGCTTCTTCCGACAGGTCTTCTTTGAAATCCAGGTTCAGCTCAAAACCCAACTCCTGAAATTCATCAACGCACAGCTTTTTGCGCAGACGCTGGGAACGATTAGTAGCCATTGAACAATCCTCTTAAGTAATAACGGCGGCACTTTACCAGTTTCGAGCTGTACGTGCCCGGTTCAGTGTGGACGGCTCATCGTTTTGTGCATTTAATCAATGCACGTGTGTATCACGGCAATGCACAAGACTGACGACCTTGGGGCATAATGCCGTCACTTTCATGACCATTGAGGGAATTTTCATCATGCCCTCGTATTTTTTCCCCTCGCCTGCAGGGTATTACTTTTTATGATCAAGTCTTTACGTCCACTGCTACTCGCCGGGTTGATGCTGCCATTTGCCTTTGGGGCCAACGCAGCCCCGGTCAACACCACACTTTCGCCCAAGGTTCAGCAGGCGCTCAAAACCAACAAATTGCAAAACAACGCACTATCACTGGTGATGCTGCCGCTCAACGGCCCCGGCGTACCGACTGTGTTCAATGCTGATGTCTCAATGAACCCGGCCTCCACCATGAAGCTGGTCACCACCTACGCAGCCCTGGAAATGCTCGGCCCTACCCATCAGTGGAAAACCGAGTTTTACACCGATGGCACGCTGAGCAACGGCATCCTGCAGGGCAACCTCTATCTCAAAGGCGGCGGCGACCCCAAGCTGAACATGGAAAAGCTGTGGCTACTGATGCGCGACCTGCGTGCCAATGGCGTGCAACAAGTCACCGGGGATCTGGTGCTGGACCGCAGCTTCTTCGAGCAACCGCAATTGCCAGTGTTTGATGACGACGGCAATGACAAGAACAAGCCGTTCCTGGTCAAGCCCGACGCGCTGATGGTCAACCTCAAGGCGCTGCGCTTTGTTGCACGCAACGACTCAGGCAAGGTCTTGATATCAGTTGAGCCGCCGATTGCCAGCATCCGCGTGGACAATCAGGTAAAAGCCGTCAACGCCAAGCAATGCACGGGTGACGTGCGTTACAACCCGGTGCCGCAGCCGGACGGCTCAGTACTTGTAACCGTCACGGGTCAATTGGGCGATGGCTGCAACTCGCAGACCTACTTGTCGCTGCTTGACCACGCCACGTATACCGCAGGCGCCGTTCGCGCGATCTGGAAAGAACTGGGCGGCAGTATTCTGGGGCAAGATCGCCAGGGTTCCGTCCCTAAAAGCGCCAAAGTCCTGGCCCGCGCCTTCTCGCCAGACCTCGCTGAAATCATTCGTGACATCAACAAGTACAGCAACAACACCATGGCTCAGCAGTTGTTTCTGAGCCTGGGTGCGCAGTTCCGCACGGATGCCGACGGCGATGACGCCAAAGCAGCCCAGCGTGTGGTTCGTCAGTGGCTGGCCAAGAAAGGCATCACGGCGCCGCACCTGGTGATGGAGAACGGCTCAGGCCTGTCTCGTGCCGAGCGGGTCAGCGCCCGTGAAATGGCTCAAATGCTCCAGGCCGCCTGGAAAAGCCCCTACGCCGCCGAGTTCATCAGCTCCATGCCCATTGCTGGCAAGGACGGCACGATGCGCAAGCGTCTGAAAACCACCGCCATGAACGGTCAGGCTCACATCAAGACCGGCACTCTCAACACGGTGCGTGCGATCTCGGGCTTTAGCCGTGATAGCAATGGCAACACCTGGGCCGTGGTGGCCATTCTCAATGACCCACGCCCATGGGGCGCCTCGGCCGTCCTCGACCAGGTCCTGCTGGATCTTTATCGTCAACCGCAACTGCCGAACAGTGCGATTTCAATCGCCCAATAAGGCTTTTACGAAGCCATAAAAAACGCCCCGGCTCACTCGAGCCGGGGCGTTTTTGTGTATGGCCTCTGTCATCCCTGCCTGCAGCCCGGGATGACAGGTGCGCGATCAACGCGCCGTGATTTTCCAGGCGCGGTGAATCTTGCTGTTGCGGGCAAAATCCGGATCAATCGTGCTGGCAGTGATTTCTTCGACGGCGTAACGCGCTTCCAGGTGCTCATCGAGGATGAACTTGCGGAAGTTGTTGGAGAAATACAACACACCGCCGGGCGCCAGACGCGCCATCGCCAGGTCCAGCAATTGCACGTGGTCACGCTGGACATCGAAGATGCCTTCCATGCGCTTGGAATTGGAAAAGGTCGGCGGATCGATAAAGATCAGGTCGTACTCTTCCCGGCATGCATCGAGCCATACCATCACATCGCCCTGCTCCAGACGGTTCTTGTCTGAAAAACCGTTGAGCGACAAATTACGACGCGCCCAGTCCAGGTAAGTTTTGGACAAATCCACGCTCGTGGTGCTGCGCGCGCCCCCTTTAGCGGCGTGAACACTGGCGGTTGCGGTGTAGCAATACAGGTTCAGGAAACGCTTGCCGGCCGCCTCGCGCTGAATCCGCATGCGCATCGGGCGGTGGTCGAGGAACAGACCGGTATCCAGGTAGTCCGTCAGGTTGACCAGCAGCTTCACGCCGCCTTCATTGACCTCGGTGAACTTGCCTTGCGCGCTTTGGCGCTCGTACTGCTTGGTCCCGCTCTGGCGCTCGCGCCGCTTGACGATCACACGGCTTTTATCGACGTTCAATGCCTGAGGAATGGCCGCCAGCGCATCGAACATGCGCGCCGAGGCTTTTTCCGGGTCAATGGATTTGGGCGCTGCATACTCCTGAACGTGCACCCAGTCGTGGTACAGATCAATCGCCATCGAGTATTCAGGCATGTCTGCATCGTAGACACGGTAGCAATCGATGCCTTCGCGCTTGACCCATTTGCCCAAGGCTTTGAGGTTCTTTTGCAGACGATTGGCGAACATTTGCCCGCCTTCGCTCAGACGCGGCTGCTCAACCACCACGGGAACCGGCTTGATCGGGTTACCGTTCTTATTGAATTTTTCGTATTTACCCGGTGCTTCAATGTTGGACGGCAGATCGGACTCAGCCTGCTCGCGCTCAGCCTGACGCTGCTCAGGGGTACGACGCTCACCCGTCACGAACTGGTCCGGCACGACCTTGATCAGCAGCAACTTGCACGGCAAGGCGCCGTTCCAGAACGAATATTGTTTGTGGCTACGAATGCCCATGCGCTTGCCCAGGTCAGGCGCGCCCGTGAACACCGCCGCCTCCCAGTTCAAACAGGCCTGACGCAGGCGCTCGCCCAGGTTCTGGTAGAGATAGAGCAGGCTCGCCTCATCGCCCAGGCGCTCGCCATACGGCGGGTTACAAATGACCAGGCCTTTCTGGTTCTGATCCGGGCGAGGTTCGAACGTCGCAACTTCACCCTGGTAAATCTTGATCCAGTGACTCAGACCGGCGCGCTCAATGTTGTTGCGCGCAGGCTGGATCAGGCGCGGATCGGCTTCATAACCCCGAATCCACAACGGCGGTTTTGACATGCCCGCTTCAGCTCGCTCAGTGGCTTGCTGGTGAAGTTTCTTCCAGATCGCCGGTACGTGGCCGAGCCAGGCGTCAAAGCCCCAATGAATGCGGTTGAGGTTAGGCGCCATGTCGGCGGCAATCATCGCGCCCTCGACCAAAAATGTGCCCACACCGCACATCGGGTCAGCCAGCGCAGCGCCTTCAGCTGCCATGCGCGGCCAGCCCGCACGAATCAGGATGGCTGCTGCAAGGTTTTCCTTGAGCGGCGCAGCGCCTTGCTGCAAGCGATAACCGCGCTGGTGCAGGCTGCTGCCTGACAGATCCAGCGACAGAATGGCTTCACCCCGATCCAGTCGCAGGTGGATACGCAAATCAGGGCTGATTTTGTCGATCGACGGACGCTCGCCGGACGGCGTGCGCAATTTGTCGACAATGGCGTCTTTGACTTTCAACGCACCAAAGTGGGTGTTGTCGATGCCGGAGCCGTGGCCGCTGAACTCCACCGCCAAGGTGCCGTCGGGCACCATGTGATCCTGCCAGTCAACCTCCAGCACGCCGTGATAGAGGTCCTCGGCGTCCTTCATCGGAAAACGCTTGAGCACCAGTAATACGCGGTTAGCAAGACGCGACCAGAGACAAAGACGGTAGGCAGTTTCCATATCTGCAGTACCACGAATGGCCGAGGTATGCTCGCGAGCGTCCTCAAGGCCAAGGCCAGTGGCCTCCTCAAGGAGCAAGCCTTCAAGGCCTTTCGGGCAGGTAAGGAAGAGTTCGTAACGATCCGACATGGGATTCCTGAGCTTTTAGCTATCTGTGAAGAGGCAACGCATTGCCTGCTCCGTTTTCAATCAAGCGCTTTTCTTGAAGAGCGCTCGCGTGGCACGAGACTGTGCCGGTCCATCCCCGCGCCCAACCTTGCCCGCAGGCATGAAGAGTTTAGACGCTGAGACAGGTCATTCATCTTGAAACAAAGGGACATATTCAGACCCTTCGTCGAATAGTACCCGAGCAAATAAGGCGGTCATTCGCAGCGGAGAATGAAACGCATCATCTTTGCAAACACTCGCAGGATCAGGCTTTGGTCGTAGAAAGGGGCAAAAGGCCTCCCTTTCTTATGGCCTGAACACCACTATCGTTACGTCCTTATGACAAAACGATCATTCACACACCCAACCACATTGGTTAGAACTGAACGCAGGTTGTCACCGCGCAGGTGATAACAAAAATGCTCGCCACGCCGGCAGCGAGCCACCCACGGCAGAAGCACTCTGCCCCGACCTGAGTCAGGTCGACGCGATATAAAACAGTCAACAAGTGAGGGCAATACCCTATGAGAAGACTTAAGCGTGATCCGTTGGAAAGAGCTTTCTTGCGCGGATACCAATATGGCGTTAACGGAAAGTCCCGTGAGCTTTGCCCTTTTACTCTACCGTCGGTGCGCCAGGCATGGATTAATGGCTGGCGCGAAGGACGCGGCGACAACTGGGACGGTATGACAGGCACTGCGGGCATCCACAGACTCAACGAACTTCACGCCGTCGGCTAACTCTGGGCACATTCCGACATCACCTCGAATACGCAACACGTTAACCATGTCGTCCTATCCGGGCGGCGGGCTGCGGCCCAAGGGCTCCTTCAAGGAGCCCTTTTTATTGGGTGTTTATCGACGGGTGATGGCCGAAATAGCATCCACTGATTCGCGAATCAGCGCTGGCCCTTTGTAAATGAAGCCGGAATAAATCTGCACCAAACTGGCACCTGCCTCGATTTTCTCAGCCGCATGCTTGCCTTCAGTGATACCGCCCGCCGCAATAATCGGCATCCGGCCAGCAAGTTCTTCAGCCAGGACCTTGACGGTATGGGTGCTTTTTTCTCGTACGGGCGCACCCGACAGGCCGCCTGCCTCATCCCCATGCTCCATGCCCTCCACACCGACGCGACTCAACGTCGTGTTGGTGGCGATCACCGCATCCATGCCGGTTTCCAGCAAGGCACGCGCGACGAGCACGGTTTCTTCATCTGTCATGTCAGGTGCAATCTTGATCGCTAGCGGTACACGCTTGCCGTGACGCTGCGTAAGCTCGTTCTGACGCAGCTGTAAGGCCTCCAAAAGCTGCTTGAGTGAATCACCGAACTGAAGCGTGCGTAGACCCGGAGTATTCGGAGAACTGACGTTGACCGTCACGTAGCTCGCGTGAGCGTAAACCTTGTCCAGGCAAATCAAATAATCATCAACGGCCCGCTCAACCGGTGTATCGAAATTCTTGCCGATGTTGATACCCAGGATCCCGCTGTATTTGGCCGCCTGCACACGGGTCAACAAATGATCGACCCCCAGGTTGTTGAAGCCCATGCGATTGATAATGGCCTGCGCTTCAGGCAAGCGAAAAATCCGCGGCTTGGGATTACCGGGCTGAGGGCGCGGCGTCACGGTGCCGATCTCCACAAACCCGAACCCCAATTGGGCAAATCCATCAATCGCCGCCCCGTTTTTATCCAGGCCTGCGGCCAACCCTACCGGATTAGGGAACTCAAGCCCCATGACGCTAACGGGCAGCTTGGCTGGCGCCTTGCACAGCAAACTGTTCAGCCCCAAACGGCCGCCCGCTCCGATCAAATCCAGAGACAGATCATGCGAGGTTTCAGGGGAAAGTTTGAAGAGCAACTGGCGGGCCAGGTTATACATGGGCTCGATGGTCTCGGAAGGCGGCTGAAAGTGAGCGCGATTATAGCCGTGCCGAGCGGTAAGACGCGAGGGAAGTGTGGGACGCCGTTTCAGGCCTTCCCGGCTTGAGACATCGGGACTAAATCGCAGACAAAGAAAAGCCCGGCCTGAGCCGGGCTTTTCTGAACAGGCTAGCTAATAATTACTTAGCTTCTGCTTGAACGGTAGCTTCTACGCGACGGTTCAGAGCACGGCCTTCATCAGTTGCGTTCGAAGCAACTGGGTTGGCTTTGCCGTAACCCACTGCGTTTACGCGACCGGATTCAACACCGTCGTTAACCAGAGCTGCACGAACTGCTTTAGCACGACGCTCGGACAGTTTTTGGTTGTAGGCGTCTGGACCTACGCTGTCAGTGTAACCAGCAACAGTCGTGGTGGTCGCAGGGTACTGCTTCATGAAATCAGCAACGTTGCGGATGTCAGGCATGTACTGCGATTTAACAACCGACTTGTCGAAGTCGAACTTAACGTCCAGCTCAACCTTAACCACTTCAGCGATTGGAGCTTCTGGTTCTGGCTCAGCGATTGGTGCTGGAGCTGGAACTGGAGCAGGAGCTACTTTACCGCCGTTGCCGCCGAAGTTTACACCCAGGCCAACAGTAGGCGCGTAGTCCCACTTGCCGTTGTCCAGTTTGTAGTCAGCTTCAACGCCTGCACGGGCGAACAGGTTGTCAGTGATGTACCACTTAACACCAGCGCCAGCAGTCAGGAAAGTCGACTGGTCACGACCGCTGTGGCCGTCAGCTTCTACGTTGGTCATGCTCTTGTGAGCAACACCACCGGAAACGTAAGGACGCAGAGCGTCACCAACGGTGCCGAAGTGGTACTGAGCGTTCAGACCAAAGTTGTCGCCTTTGATTTTCTGGTGGCCAGTGCCGTCGTTCGAACGGGTGTGGTTAGTCTTGTCGTAGGTCAGGTTCAACGAGACGTCGTCGGTCAGGAAGTAACCGATCGATGCGCCTGGGTTGTAACCGTCTTCTACGTGCTTGACGCTGTCGTTGTACTGTTTTTTGTAGAACAGTTCACCCTCGACCGCGCCTTGGCCTTGTGCCAGGGCACCGAACGAAGTTGCGGCTACAAAGGAACCAATGGCAATGCCCAAGGTGTTTTTCAGTTTCATCCGTTAAATCCCCATCTGGTGATTGTAAAGCAGTCCCACATACCGGGGGACAACTCGGCGGCAAGTCTATCAGAACTTACCTACACGTAGAGCTATTTGCGCTGAACTAAGTTTCAGCAATGCCTGCAAATTTCTCACGCAATTTATCAAGAGCACGCTTGTAGCGCATTTTCGTCGCACTCAAACCCATATGCATTATGTCCGCGATTTCCTGAAATTCCAGTTCTGCGACAAATCGCAGCACCAGAATCTCCCGGTCGATCGGGTTCACATGCACCAGCCAGCGATCGAGTCCGCCCTTTTCCTCAGGTTTCGGCGCCTTTTCTTCAGACGCTTCCTCAAGGGGGTCAATACTCAATGCGTCCATCAAGCGACGCTTTCGCCGTTCTTTCCGATACTGCGTAATGCATTCGTTGTAGGTGATGCTATATAGCCAGGTCTTGAATTTCGATTTGCCCTCAAAATTCTTCAAGCCATACAGCACCTTAAGCATTACCTCCTGACAGACATCGTCAGCATCACGATCGTTCCCTAAATACCTTGAACAAACGTTGAACAAAGTGCGTTGGTAACGCCGCATCAACTCTTCATAGGCGCGCGTGACGTGAAACAACTCATCATGCGAGCGCGCCACCAGCTCCTCATCAGAGAGTTCGCGGGGGTCATAGCGCATGGATAGCGATTGGGCTTTATTCAAAACGAGTCGTGCCGACAGTCAGGTCAATGTCCGCCACAGCCGAGAACACAGGCATATTTGCGGCGGCATACATTAGCAGGGTTTGCCGCATCAGCGGCTAGTCACGTGCTGCTCCAGCAAGATCCGATTGGAGATGGAGACTAGCTCACCCTCCTCGGTCAGCAACGTGGTTTTAACCGTGCCGATCTGTTCGATCTGCCCTTCTATCTCGCCAACACGTACGTCTTGCCCAACCTGATACAGCTCACGCACATAGATCCCAGCAAGGATCTGACCCGCAATTTCCCGACTTCCCAACCCCATTGCCAGCGCAACGGCCAGACCAACGGTAATCAAAACGATGACAATCACATGGTTCAGCAGGTCAGTTTTGACCTCAAGCTGACTGATGGCCACTGAAATACTGATGATGATGACCAGCCCCTGAGCCACACGACCCAGCCCGCCAGCATAATCAAACCCGACGCTTTCGGCCGCGCCACGCACCAGACCGTTGAGCAATTGCGCAAGCAATACCCCCACCAGCAGCACCAGCAACGCACCAAAAACCTTGGGCAGGTAAAGCGTGAAAATGTCCAGCGTAGCTGAAACCCGCTCAAGTCCAAGGGACTGAGCCGCAGAAACGAGGAAAATCAACAAAATAAACCAGTAGACGATCTTGCCGATCAAGGTGGAGATCGGCACCTGGATCCCCGCACGACCCAGGATTTTAGTCAGACCGGTCCCGCCCATCAGGCGATCAAGGCCCAGCTTGGCCAGCAACTTCGACAGCAGGGTATCAAGCAGTTTTGCAACCACGAAGCCCAGCAGTACAACCACCAACGCCCCAAACAGGTTTGGAATGAAGTTGGCAATTTTGGTCCAAAGGGCGGTCATTGCCGTAACCAGGCTCTGGGTCCAGAGATCAAGTTCCATGTTCAATCAGCCTTATCAGCAGGGCGAGCAGCAGGTTTGCGTCGCGAAACGGGCGCAATATGAGCCGAACCGCTGTTCAAAGCAATCATCAGTGCCTGCACCCAACGGCCCAGAAGACTGAAAAGATCACCTGCACCCACTTGGCGGTTTGCAGTTTTCAGTACTCGGCCCAGGCATGCATCGTCGTCACGGGTCGACGGCTCAGCCTTGAGCATTTCACGTAAAGACTGTTCAAACGGATCGTGCATAAGCACCTCTCGGTATGTCAGTGAAAGACGCGGGCCACATCAACGGGGTCACATGCCCACCCTTCACAACCATTGCAACCGGCGATAAAACCACCACTGGCCCACGCCAATAACCAGCATGACGAGGCACGTAACAGCAAAGCCGTAAGGGTCATTGGAGAAGGGAACGCCCCCCACATTGATACCGAGTAATCCGGTAATAAAGGTGATGGGTAAAAAGATTCCGGTCAGTACGCCAAAGCGATACATGATGCGGCTCATGCGCACATTCAGACGCCGATCTTCAGCCTCAAGCACCAGCCCCACGCGCTCGCGGGTCAATTCCAGCTCTTCCAGGTAGCGGGTCAGACTGTTATTCAATTCGTTCCAGTAGTCGGCATCGTCCGCCGTAAACCACGGCAATTTGGTGCGCGTCAGCTGTCCGAAGATATCGCGCTGCGGTGCAAGAAAACGACGCAATGCCGCTGCCCGACGACGGATCTGCAAAATCGCGCCATGCTCAGGAGTGTACCGTTCGTCGGCATCTATCTTATCCTCCTCGTCATCGACGATTTCAGACAGCTCACCGATCAAATCCTGCACCTTTAATGTCAGGTGCTGAGCCAGATAGAGGATCAATTCAGCGGGATTTTTAGGCCCTTCGCCCTGATCGAACTCCGTCAGCAACTCATCGGTTGCACGCAAAGGGCGCATGCGCAGCGAAATTACCCGCTGCGCACTGCCGAAAATGCGCAGTGACACCATGTCTTCCGGCTCCGCCCCCGGATTTAGGTTCACGCCGCGCAAGAACAGCAGCAGTTCATTGTTGGGCAAAGGCAGCAGACGTGGACGGGTGTTCTCTTCGAGCAGCAAATCACAGCTGAATTCGCTCAGGCCGCTGGCGTTACGCAACCAGCTCTGGGTTTGAGGATGACTGCGATCCCAATGCAACCAGAGGCTTTCATGACTGTGCAACTCAAGGTCATTGAGCTCGGTGCGGGCAATCGGGCGGGCACCGCCCTCGCCGTCCAGCACCAACGCGTGCACCAGGCCCCATTGAGCGTTGTCTTCCTCGAACATCCGTGATCCTTAGCGGTTGCGCCGTTATTCCGGCATTTTCAAAGCAGTGGGCGACACAATGACGCCGTTATTGTCGGCGTAAATGTACTCACCCGGCCGAAACGTCACGCCCGCAAAGGTCACGGCAACATTGAGGTCGCCCAACCCGCGTTTGTCGGTTTTCATCGGATGACTGGCCAGGGCCTGTACGCCCAGATCCGTTTGCGCAATGACGTCGACGTCACGGATGCAGCCGTAAATAACCAGGCCTTCCCAGCCGTTTTTCGCCGCCTTTTCAGCGATCATGTCGCCCAGCAAAGCACGGCGTAGCGAACCACCGCCGTCGACCACAAGCACTTTGCCTTTACCGTCTGCCTCTGCCTGCTCTTTGACCAGTGAGTTGTCCTCAAAACACTTGATGGTCACGATTTGGCCACCAAATGAATCGCGCCCCCCAAAATTGCTGAACATCGGCTCTAGCACTTGAACCTGGTCAGGGTAGGCATCGCACAAATCAGGCGTGATGTAGTGGTTCATGGAAACTCCTTGGGAGAAGACGCTACAGGAAGAAACAAAGGGTTCTAGTGTTATAGACGCCAGCACGCAGCCAAGCTTTAAATGTTGCCCTACAGGTCAGAACACACGCTGGCCCCAGCCACACAATATGACCAGAACCACAAATCGCGTCACATAGTAGCCTCAACCTCGGCCTGTCGGAACCCCAACTGGGTATCGTCGCTTTGTTTGTCAGTGCCGGGGGGCTGCAGCGCCGTGTGGCCGTGCAACCATTCAAGCACCAAAGGCCAAACCTCGGCTTGAGCAGCGTCACTGTCCAGCATTTCAGCGTGCCCGAAATCAGAACTGAAACCGTGCGCATGCCCCAACGTAATGAATTTTCGCGCCTCTGAGCCCATTTGGTCATACAAC
Source organism: Pseudomonas lundensis (assembly GCF_015377145.2). Taxonomy (NCBI): domain Bacteria; kingdom Pseudomonadati; phylum Pseudomonadota; class Gammaproteobacteria; order Pseudomonadales; family Pseudomonadaceae; genus Pseudomonas; species Pseudomonas lundensis. The sequence goes on along the minus strand of NZ_CP062158.2, from coordinate 1,406,399 downwards.
GTGCGGCAAGCCCGCTCCGGCGTTTTCAGGTCACCCACCGCCGCGACTGCCATGATCGGCAAGCGGACTTCAGCCAGCCCCGCCCACCAGTCACGCTCGGCATCCTTGAAGCGCCCCAGAAAACCGTTCCAGCGTAAGGATTCCAGCGCAATGCCGATCGGTTCATCCTCAGGCCCGCGCTTAAGGCGCGTTCCAGACAGTTGCGCGCAGCGTTTTAGTAATAAATGAGCGCCCCACTCCACCGGCGGTATTTTCAATGGCCAGTAACGGCGATTGACCTGAGTGCCAAAAAACGCAGCGGAGGCTACGGCCGGCTCACCCAAATACTGACCGCCGAGTGCCGCGGCCAATGTGATGCCGCCTTGTGAATGCCCGATCCAGTGCGGGACCTGCCCGCTCTGCTCACGCACAAACGCAGCAATGGCCGGCAAATCGTAACGTGCGTAATCGGCCACGCGATTGTTGCGCCATTGTTGATTACGCACAGAGAGGCCATGGCCGCGCATCTCCGGCAACCACACATCAAAGCCTGCACGGGCCAAAAACGCCCCAAGCCCGACACCTTTCGGGGAGTACCAGAAACGCCGATTAGAAAAACTGCCGTGCAACAAAATCACGGGCACGCCCCGCGCCAGCCCGGCATCTGCCAGGCCCAGGCGGGTGACCGCCAATTCCACGGACACATCCGGGCTATTGGCGGGTTTCAAGCGATACACGTCTTCGCTCAGATCGCCCCGACGCTCGGCGCTGATCAGGGCAACGGGAAATAGATGACTGCTGCTTTGCATAATGCTCTTGCACAAAAAAGGGCGACCCCATACAGGAACTCGCCCTACCACTGCTTATATAAGGACAGGGCAATCACTGGACTGCCCTGCCCCTCATTTAACGACTCAAGCCTTGGCTTGACCTTCAGCCAGGAAGAACCAGGTTTCCAGCACGGTATCCGGGTTCAACGAGACACTTTCAATGCCTTGCTCCATCAGCCAGCGCGCCAGATCCGGGTGATCGGACGGGCCCTGACCACAAATACCGATGTATTTGCCGGCCTTGTTACACGCCTGGATGGCGTTGGACAACAGCTTCTTGACCGCCGGATTACGCTCGTCGAACAAATGCGCGATAACACCCGAGTCACGGTCAAGCCCTAACGTCAGCTGAGTCAGGTCGTTGGAACCAATGGAGAAACCATCGAAGTACTCCAGGAACTCATCCGCCAGAATCGCGTTGGACGGCAGCTCGCACATCATGATGACGCGCAGGCCGTTTTCGCCACGCGTGAGGCCGTTCTCAGCCAGCAAATCGATCACCTGACTGGCTTCGCCCAAGGTACGCACGAATGGCACCATGATTTCGACGTTCGTCAGGCCCATCTCATTGCGCACACGCTTCAGGGCACGGCATTCGAGTTCGAAGCAGTCACGGAAGTTTTCGCTGATGTAACGCGAAGCACCGCGGAACCCCAGCATCGGGTTTTCTTCTTCCGGCTCGTACAGCTTGCCGCCGATCAGGTTGGCGTATTCGTTGGACTTGAAGTCCGACAGGCGCACGATCACTTTCTTCGGCGCAAAAGCCGCTGCCAGCGTACTGATGCCTTCGACCAGTTTCTCAACATAGAAACCCACCGGGTCGTCATAACCGGCGATACGTTTGTCGACGCTTTCCTTGATGTCCTGCGGCAGACCGTCGTAGTTCAACAGGGCTTTGGGGTGCACGCCGATCATGCGGTTGATGATGAACTCCAGGCGGGCCAGGCCCACACCGGCATTCGGCAACTGCGCGAAGTCGAAGGCGCGATCCGGGTTACCGACGTTCATCATGATTTTGAACGGCAGCTCCGGCATGGCATCCACGGAGTTTTTCTTGATGTCGAAGCCCAGCTCGCCTTCAAAAATAAAACCGGTATCGCCCTCGGCACATGAAACAGTGACGCCCTGGCCGTCTTTCAACAGCTGGGTGGCATTGCCGCAACCCACCACGGCCGGGATGCCCAGCTCACGGGCAATGATCGCCGCGTGGCAGGTACGGCCGCCCCGGTTGGTCACAATAGCGCTTGCACGCTTCATGACCGGTTCCCAGTCCGGGTCGGTCATGTCGGACACCAGTACGTCGCCCGGCTGCACTTTGTCCATTTCGGACACATCTTTAATGATGCGGACCTTGCCAGCGCCGATGCGCTGGCCGATCGCACGGCCTTCTACCAGCACAGTGCCGGTTTCCTTGAGCAGGTAGCGCTCCATGACATTGGCCTGAGAGCGGCTTTTCACGGTTTCAGGACGTGCCTGAACGATGTACAGCTTGCCGTCATCGCCATCTTTGGCCCATTCGATGTCCATCGGGCACTTGTAGTGCTTTTCGATGATCATCGCTTGCTTGGCCAATTCGCAGACCTCAGCGTCACTCAGGCAAAAACGTGCGCGATCAGCGGGTTCGACGTCGATGACCTTGACCGACTTACCGGCCTTGGCTTCGTCGCCGTAGATCATCTTGATGGCTTTGCTGCCCAGGTTACGGCGCAGGATCGCAGGACGGCCTGCGTCCAGCGTCGGTTTGTGAACGTAGAACTCGTCCGGGTTAACCGCGCCTTGTACGACGGTTTCGCCCAGGCCGTAGGCGCCGGTGATGAAGACCACATCACGGAAACCCGACTCGGTGTCCAGGGTAAACATCACGCCAGCGGTCCCGGTTTCGGAACGCACCATGCGCTGTACGCCCGCAGACAGGGCGACCAGTTTGTGATCGAAGCCCTGGTGCACGCGGTAGGAAATGGCACGGTCGTTGAACAGGGAAGCGAACACTTCCTTGGTCGCACGAATCACGTTTTCTACGCCACGGATGTTAAGGAAGGTTTCTTGCTGACCGGCAAAGGATGCGTCCGGCAGGTCTTCGGCGGTGGCTGAAGAACGCACGGCCACTGCCACGTCGGGGTTGCCCTGCGACAAGCTGGCAAATGCAGTGCGAATTGCTTCGTTGAGCTTCTCCGGGAACTCGGCTTCCATGATCCATTGACGGATCTGGGCGCCGGTTTTGGCCAGTGCGTTCACGTCATCAACATCCAGCGCGTCGAGTGCCGCGTGGATCTGATCGTTCAAACCGCTGAGTTCAAGAAAATCGCGATAGGCCGCAGACGTGGTGGCGAAACCACCGGGTACCGAAACACCGGCGCCTGCAAGATTACTGATCATCTCGCCGAGGGATGCGTTCTTGCCCCCCACATGCTCTACATCATGGACGCCGAGCTTATCGAGGGAAACTACGTACTCTACCAAGGTGATCTCTCCACTAACTGTGTTGGAAAAGCTCAGGGCGCTGGACGCTCTACAGGGCGGCATCTCAGCGAATGTGGCCTGGACCTGGAAAATAAGTGACACTGCCTGACACTGAGGCCGACAAAATCGCGCCTATCATATCCAAGAATCGTCACCAGCTTAAGGCCCAAGGCGCAAATGAAACGATCTGCTTTCTTTATCTCCGATGGCACCGGCATCACCGCCGAAACCCTCGGCCAGAGTTTGTTGGCCCAATTCGAAAATGTGACCTTTAGCAAGTTCACGCGGCCTTATATAGACAGCGCAGAAAAAGCGCGGGCAATGGTACAACAAATCGATAACGCCGCCGAAAAAGACGGCGTTCGTCCCATCATCTTCGACACCATCGTCAATCAGGACATTCGTGAAATCCTCGCGACCTCCAATGGCTTCATGATCGATATTTTCTCCAGCTTCCTCGCCCCGCTGGAGCAAGAGCTGGCCGAACATTCCTCCTACTCGGTAGGCAAGTCGCACTCCATCGGCCACAACTCCAACTACATGGAGCGTATCGAGGCGGTGAACTTCGCCCTCGACAACGACGACGGCGCCCGCACCCACAAATACGACAAGGCCGACTTGATTCTGGTCGGCGTCTCGCGCTGCGGTAAAACCCCGACCTGCCTGTACATGGCCATGCAGTTCGGCATCCGCGCGGCCAACTACCCGCTGACCGAAGACGACATGGAAAGTCTGAAACTGCCCGCTGCCTTGCGCGAGCACAAACACAAGCTGTTTGGCCTGACCATCGACCCTGACCGCCTGACCGCGATCCGCAACGAGCGCAAACCCAACAGCCGCTACTCCAGCTTTGCCCAATGTGAATTCGAAGTGCGCGAAGTCGAAAACCTGTTCAAACGCGAAAACATCCCGCACATCAACTCCACGCATTTTTCCGTGGAGGAAATCTCGGCCAAGATCCTGGTCGAGAAAGGCGTGGAACGCCGCTTCAAATAAACCTCGCCTGTCGCACTGCCACCGGCTGCACTACGCAAGCGGATGAGCCCCGAGTGCAGCCTGTTGCAGTGATGACAAAGGCGGGTTTAGATCACCCACTTCTCGACAAACTCATTGACCGGCGTCGACTCAAGCCGTGCCTGGTCGTTGCACAGTTCAACAATCTGCGCGCAACGCTGCCCTGTAAAACGCGTCGCCAGGTTATGCCTGAACTTCTCTTCCAGCAGCACAATGCCTTGCGCCCGGCGCCGACGATGGCCTATCGGGTACTCCACGACCACTTGTTGCGTGCTGGAACCATCGGTGAAAAAGACCTGTATGGCGTTGGCAATCGACCGCTTGTCGGCCTCCAGATACTCCCGGGTAAAACGTGGGTCTTCGACGATGTGCATCTTCTCCCGCAGCTCATCAATGATCGGATGCGCCGCATGGAAATCGTCCTCGTACTGTTCAGCCACCAGATTGCCAAACGCCAGGGGCACGGCGGTCATGTATTGCAGGCAATGATCGCGATCTGCAGCATTGGCGAGTTTGCCCTGCTTGGAAATGATCCGGATCGCCGATTCGTGGGTGGTAATGACGATTTTCTCGATCTCATGCAGCCGATCCCTGACCTGCGGATGCAAGGTGACGGCAGCTTCGCAGGCGGTTTGCGCATGAAATTCCGCCGGAAAACTGACCTTGAACAGCACGTTCTCCATCACATAAGTGCCATACGGCTGCGCCAGCGTGAACGCGCGCTGGCCTTCAGGTTTGAGGGCCAAATCCTTATTGGTATGGCTGAAGAGCACATCATAAAAGCCCCATTGCGGCGCTGTGAGAGCCCCGGGAATACCCATTTCTCCCCGCAGCGCGATGTCGGCCAGACGCACTCCACGGCTGGTGGCATCCCCCGCCGCCCACGATTTGCGCGAGCCGGCATTGGGCGCGTGGCGGTAGGTGCGCAAGGCCTGACCGTCCACAAATGCGTGCGACAGCGCTGACAACAGCTGTTCGCGACCCGCCCCCATCAGCTTGGCGCACACGGCCGTCGAGGCGACTTTCACCAATAACACATGGTCGAGGCCGACTCGGTTGAACGAGTTTTCCAGCGCGATCACGCCCTGAATCTCATGCGCCATGATCATTGCGTCGAGCACGTCGCGCACCGTCAGGGGCGCTTGCCCCTTGGCCACGCGCTGCTGTGAGAGGTGATCGGCCACCGCCAGAATCCCGCCGAGATTGTCCGAAGGATGCCCCCACTCCGCAGCCAGCCAGGTGTCGTTGTAATCCAGCCAACGCACGCAGCAACCGATGTCCCACGCCGCTTTTACGGGATCGAGCCGGTAGGACGTACCGGGCACTCGCGCACCGAATGGCACCACGGTGCCTTCGACCAGCGGCCCGAGGTGCTTGGTGCACTCCGGAAAACGCAGGGCCAGCAAACCGCATCCCAACGTATCCATCAGGCAGTAACGGGCTGTGTTCAGGGCTTCGGGCGACGTGATGCGGTAATTAAGGACGTAATCGGCAATGTCCTGCAAAACCTGGTCATAGTCGGGACGGATATTGAGGTCGACATTGGCGCTCATGGGGTGTCTCCAGAACAGTCAGTGAGTGGTGTGTTCCATCCTCAGGTTTATCGTGATGGTGCAGGTCTCAAGTGCCCGCTCAATAGTGCCTGTGCACCTTGGCCCGTCACCCCGCCCTTCACCTGACGGAAAAGGGCGGGATGAGGGAAAAGGGTTCACACGGTCAAAAGGAATCGCCCGGCACTCGTACCCAGCCTTCCATCAGCACCCGCGCGCTGCGGCTCATGATGGCTTTGGTGACGGTCCATTCGCCGTTGACCTGCTGCGCCTGTGCGCCGACGCGCAACGTCCCTGAAGGGTGGCCAAAACGCACGGCATCACGGGTTTCGCCGCCAGCCGCCAGGTTCACCAACGTGCCGGGAATGGCGGCCGCGGTGCCAATCGCAACGGCTGCCGTGCCCATCATGGCGTGGTGCAATTTACCCATCGACAGCGCCCGCACCAGCAGATCCACATCCTGCACCTTGACCGCTTTGCCGCTGGACGACACGTAATCCGCAGGTGCCGCTACAAAGGCGACTTTCGGGGTGTGCTGGCGTTTGGCGGCTTCTTCCACGGAGCCGATCAGCCCCATGCGCAGCGCCCCGTAGGCCCGGATGGTTTCAAACATGGCCAGGGCCTTGGCATCACTGTTGATGTCGCTTTGCAGTTCCGTACCGCTGTAACCAATGTCGCGGGCATTGACGAAAATAGTGGGAATGCCAGCATTGATCATAGTCACGTTCAGGGTGCCGACGCCGGGTACGTCCAGCTCATCGACCACATGCCCGGTGGGGAACATGGAGCCACCGGCGCCGTCTTCATCCGCCGCCGGATCAAGGAACTCCAACTGCACTTCGGCGGCCGGAAACGTAACGCCATCCAGCTCAAAATCGCCCGTTTCCTGCACGGCTGAGTCCGTGATGGGGACATGGGCAATGATGGTTTTCCCGATATTGGCTTGCCAGATTCGCACTACGGCAGTGCCGTTCTGCGGAATGCGTGACGCGTCCACCAGGCCGCTGCTGATGGCAAAGGAGCCGACGGCGGCCGACAGGTTGCCGCAGTTGCCGCTCCAGTCCACGAACGGTTTGTCGATGGCGACCTGACCAAACAAATAGTCGACGTCGTGATCCGGTCGCAGGCTCTTGCTCACAATCACCGTTTTGCTGGTACTGGACGTCGCGGCGCCCATGCCGTCGATTTGTTTTTCGTAAGGGTCCGGGCTGCCAATGACCCGCAGCAACAAGGCATCACGGGCCGCGCCCGGCACCTGCGCGATCGCGGGCAAGTCGAGCAGACTGAAAAACACACCTTTACTGGTACCGCCCCGCATATACGTCGCCGGGATTTTTATTTGCGCTGCATAAGCCATGACACAGTCCTGTTTAGGCCGGGGCGAGGCGCCCCGGCGCTGTGATTACGCGGTGGCCGATTCCAGGAAGTCTTGCGCGAAACGCTGCAACACGCCGCCCGCTTCATAGATCGAGACTTCTTCAGCCGTGTCCAGACGGCACGTTACAGGCACTTCGATGCGCTCGCCGTTCTTGCGCGTGATGACCAGCGTCAGCGTGGCACGCGGGGTCCGCTCCCCCATCACGTCGTAGATCTCGCTGCCGTCCAGCGCCAGGGTTTTGCGGTTGGTGCCCGGCAGGAACTCAAGCGGCAGAACGCCCATGCCCACCAGGTTAGTGCGGTGGATGCGCTCGAAACCCTCGGCGACGATGGCTTCCACGCCCGCCAGCCGCACGCCCTTGGCCGCCCAGTCGCGGGAAGAACCCTGGCCGTAATCGGCACCGGCGACAATGATCAGCGGCTGCTTGCGCTCCATGTACGTCTCAATGGCTTCCCACATGCGCATCACCTTGCCTTCAGGCTCCAGCCGCGTCAGTGAGCCCTGTTTGACCTTGCCGTCCTCCATCACCATTTCATTGAACAGTTTCGGGTTGGCAAAGGTGGCACGCTGCGCAGTCAGGTGGTCACCGCGGTGGGTCGCGTAGGAGTTGAAGTCAACTTCCGGCAGGCCCATTTTCGCCAGGTACTCACCGGCCGCGCTGTCGAGCATGATCGCGTTGGACGGCGACAAGTGGTCAGTGGTGATGTTGTCGGGCAGCACCGCCAGCGGGCGCATGCCCTTGAGTGGACGCGCGCCGGCCAGTGCGCCTTCCCAGTAAGGCGGGCGGCGAATGTAGGTGCTTTGCGGGCGCCAGTCATACAGCGGCTCGACTTTCGGGCCGGTGTCTTCGTGAATCGCGAACATGGGGATGTAGACCTGACGGAACTGCTCCGGCTTGACCGCCGACTTGACCACCGCGTCGATTTCTTCGTCGCTCGGCCAGATGTCTTTGAGGCGGATTTCAGTGCCGTTGGCGTCCCGTCCCAACACATCTTTCTCGATGTCAAAACGGATGGTGCCCGCTATCGCGTAGGCAACCACCAAGGGTGGCGAGGCGAGAAACGCTTGCTTGGCGTAAGGATGAATACGCCCGTCGAAGTTACGGTTACCCGACAGCACGGCCGTGGCGTACAGGTCACGGTCGATGATCTCCTGCTGGATGTGCGGGTCCAGCGCACCCGACATGCCGTTGCACGTGGTGCAGGCAAACGCCACGACACCAAAGCCCAACTGCTCCAGTTCATCGGTCAGCCCGGCTTCGTCCAGGTACAAGGCGACGGTTTTCGAGCCCGGCGCCAGCGACGATTTGACCCACGGTTTACGGGTCAGTCCCAGGCGGTTGGCGTTACGGGCAATCAGGCCTGCCGCGATCACGTTGCGCGGGTTGCTGGTATTGGTGCAACTGGTAATGGCCGCGATGATGACCGCGCCATCCGGCATTTGCCCCGGCACGTCGTCCCATTGGCCAGCGATGCCTTTGGCGGCCAGATCGCTGGTAGCCACCCGGGCGTGCGGGTTGCTCGGGCCCGCCATGTTGCGCACGACGCTGGACAGGTCAAAGCTCAAACGGCGCTCGTATTGCGCGTCTTTGAGGCTGTCAGCCCACAGGCCGCTGACCTTGGCGTAGGTTTCCACCAACTGCACCTGTTGGTCCTCGCGCCCGGTCAGCTTGAGGTAGTCGATGGTTTGCCGGTCGATATAGAACATCGCCGCCGTGGCGCCATATTCCGGGGCCATGTTGGAAATCGTTGCGCGGTCGCCCAAGGTCAGCGCCGCGGCCCCTTCACCGAAGAACTCCAGCCAGGCGCCGACCACTTTTTGCTTGCGCAGGAACTCAGTGAGGGCCAGCACCATGTCCGTCGCCGTGATGCCCGGCTGTAATTTACCGGTCAGCTCAACGCCAACGATCTCGGGCAACCGCATCCAGGACGCACGGCCCAGCATCACGCTTTCGGCTTCCAGCCCGCCAACGCCAATCGCAATCACCCCCAGCGAGTCGACGTGGGGCGTGTGGCTGTCGGTGCCGACGCAGGTATCAGGGAACGCCACGCCGTCACGCACCTGAATCACCGGCGACATTTTCTCCAGGTTGATCTGGTGCATGATGCCGTTGCCCGGCGGGATCACGTCGACGTTTTTGAAGGCTTTTTTGGTCCATTCAATGAAGTGGAAACGGTCTTCGTTACGGCGGTCCTCGATGGCGCGGTTCTTTTCGAACGCCTCAGGGTCATAACCGCCGCATTCCACTGCCAGCGAATGGTCAACGATCAGTTGGGTCGGCACCACCGGGTTAACTTGCGCCGGGTCGCCGCCTTGTTGGGCGATGGCATCACGCAGGCCAGCCAGGTCAACCAGCGCGGTCTGGCCGAGAATGTCGTGGCACACCACGCGGGCCGGGAACCACGGGAAGTCGAGGTCACGCTTGCGTTCGATCAACTGGCTCAGCGAAGCATTGAGGGTCGCCGGATCGCAGCGACGCACCAGGTTTTCGGCCAGTACGCGGGAAGTGTACGGCAGCGTGTCATAAGCGCCGGGCTTGATCGCATCGACCGCCGCGCGGGTGTCGAAATAATCCAGCCGGGTGCCCGGAAGTGTTTTGCGAAATTCAGTGTTCATTGGCATGGGACTCGATCACGGTTAGGTCGGGGCCGCCACACGCGGCGCCGTCAGGCGCAAGTCACGCGCCTGTGGGCGGGTGGGCGGCCTTGCGGTCAGCGACGTTCGATTGGCACGAACTTGCGCTGTTCGACGCCGATGTACTCGGCGCTCGGGCGAATGATGCGATTGTTGGCGCGCTGCTCGAACACGTGCGCGGCCCAGCCGGTCAGGCGGGAGCAGACGAAGATCGGGGTGAACAGCTTGGTTGGAATGCCCATGAAGTGGTACGCCGAGGCATGGTAGAAGTCGGCATTGGGGAACAGCTTCTTTTGCTCCCACATGGTCTTGTCGATGGCTTCGGACACCGGGAACAGCACGGTGTCCCCCACTTCGTCCGCCAGCTTTTTCGCCCAGCCCTTGATCACTTCATTGCGCGGGTCGCTGTCTTTATAGATGGCGTGACCAAAGCCCATGATCTTGTCTTTGCGTTCGAGCATGCCGAGGGTGCCTTTGATGGCTTCGTCGGCCGAGCTGAAGCGCTCGATCATTTCCATCGCCGCTTCGTTGGCCCCACCGTGCAACGGGCCACGCAACGAACCGATGGCTGCCGTGATGCACGAAAACAGATCGGACAGCGTGGAAGCGCAAACGCGGGCAGTGAAGGTCGAGGCGTTGAATTCGTGCTCGGCATACAGAATCAGCGACACGTTCATGACGTTGACGTGCAAGTCGCTTGGCTTTTTGTCATGCAACAGGTGCAGGAAATGGCCGCCAATCGACGCTTCGTCCGTCACGCAATCGATGCGCACGCCGTCGTGGCTGAAGCGATACCAGTAGCACATGATCGCCGGGAAGGCCGCCAGCAGGCGGTCGGTCTTGTCGCGCTGCTCGCTGAAGTCCTGTTCCGGCTCAAGGTTGCCCAGGAACGAGCATCCCGTGCGCATCACGTCCATCGGGTGGGCATCGGCCGGGATACGCTCCAGAACTTCCTTCAGCGCTTGCGGCAAATCGCGCAGGGTTTTGAGCTTGCCTGTGTAGGCCTCCAGCTCGGCCTGGGTCGGCAACTCGCCGTACAACAACAGGTAAGCCACTTCTTCAAAGCGCGCCTGGGCGGCCAGCTCACGTACGTCATAACCACGATAGGTGAGCCCGGCGCCTTCCTGGCCTACGGTCGACAGCGCCGTTTGCCCGGCCACCTGGCCGCGTAATCCGGCACCACTCAATACTTTTGCTTCGGCCATTGCGCTTCTCCAATCTTGAATTTGTTAGGGATTCGGCAAGAACTTATAAATTTTTTTACACCCGTCTTGCGTGTCGAGCCCCGCGAGGCTCGACAACCATCACAGGCGTCAGGTCAATCCGGTTTCAAGCGGCGTTACTTTTTGCTGGCAAACAGCGCATCGAGCTTCTGTTCGAACACGTGGTAATCGATGGCGTCGTACAGCTCCATACGGGTTTGCATGGTGTCGATGACGTTTTGCTGAGTGCCGTCGCGGCGAATCGCGCCATAGACGTTTTCCGCAGCCTTGTTCATGGCGCGGAAGGCCGACAGCGGGTACAGCACCAGCGACACATCGGCCTCACGCAGTTGATCCACGGTGTACAACGGGGTGGCGCCGAATTCAGTGATGTTGGCCAGAATCGGCGCTTTGACGCGGCTGGCGAACAGCTTGTACATCTCAAGCTCGGTGATGGCTTCCGGGAACACCATGTCGGCGCCCGCTTCGACGCACGCAGCGGCACGCTCCAGCGCGGACTCCAGCCCCTCAACCGCCAGCGCATCGGTACGCGCCATGATCACAAAGCTGTCATCGGTGCGCGCATCCACGGCGGCCTTGATGCGATCAACCATCTCTTGTTGCGAGACGATTTCCTTGTTCGGACGATGGCCGCACCGCTTGGCACCCACCTGATCTTCAATGTGAATGGCGGCAGCGCCAAACTTGATCATCGACTTGACGGTACGCGCCACGTTGAACGCCGAAGAACCGAAGCCCGTGTCGACATCCACCAGCAGTGGCAGGTCGCAGACGTCCGTGATGCGGCGCACATCGGTCAGTACGTCATCCAGGCCGGTGATGCCCAGGTCCGGCACGCCCAGCGAACCCGCCGCCACCCCGCCACCGGACAAGTAGATCGCCTTGAACCCGGCGCGCTTGGCCAGCAAGGCGTGGTTGGCGTTAATCGCGCCCACCACTTGCAGTGGGTGTTCATTGGCGACTGCATCACGGAAACGTTGGCCTGGACTGTTTTTATTGCTCATGACTCACCTCGTGGAGTGGCTGTCTGCTGGGCGCTGTCTTGGTAGTGACGCGCAATATTGCGTTTGGACGCGCCGATGTGGCGACGCATCAATAACTCGGCCAGTTCGCCGTCGCGATCGGCAATGGCATCGAGAATCCGGTGGTGCTCGGCGAATGCCTGGTGCGGGCGATTCGGGGTGGTGGAGAACTGGATGCGGTACATGCGCACCAATTGATACAACTCACCGCAGAGCATCTGGGTCAGGGTGCGATTGCCGCTGCCCTGAATAATTTTGTAATGAAAATCGAAGTCGCCTTCCTGCTGGTAATAGCCCACGCCTGCCTGGAACGCGGCATCGCGCTCGTGGGTTTCGAGCACCCGACGCAGCTCCGCGATGTCCTCATCGCTCATGCGTTCAGCCGCCAGACGGCAGGCCATGCCTTCAAGGGACTCGCGAATTTCGTAGAGTTCAATCAGCTCAGCATGGCTCAAGGACACGACCCGCGCCCCGACATGCGGCACCCGCACCAGCAGGCGCTGGCCTTCAAGGCGGTGGATCGCCTCGCGCAGCGGCCCGCGGCTGATGCCGTAGGTGCGCGCCAGTTCCGGCTCGGAGATTTTGCTGCCCGGCGCGATATCGCCTTTGACGATGGCGGCCTGAATACGCCTGAAGACGTTCTCGGACAGGGTTTCCGAGTCATCTTGAGTCAGCACGGCACCTTCGGACGAATCCAGCATATTGTCGACACCTTGAAAATCAATAGTGCCAAAACTAGCCATTTCAGGCCTTACAGTCAAAGGATAAATGTGGATTGTCGACAATCATCGGATACGACCTTGGTTGAATCGACAGACGCAGGCCACGATCGGAACGGTCTGGGCGCTGGCGTCATAAAACCATCATGCTAGAATGCCGACCGCATCAGCCTTGCCCAATTAACAGGGCAGCCGCACGAGGACGCTTGCGCTGTATTGCCAGTCGCCTTGAACTGAAGATTGCAAGAGACTGCCCCCGGATTTATGAAATTTCCCTCCTTCTTTATATGTCTTTGCCTGCTGGCCTTGCCGGGCCTGAGCCTGGGCGCCGAAAAAACCGTATACGGCCTTAATGAGTACGCTGAACTGGCAGGTATCAACCTGCAAGTGGCCGCCAAACTCGACACCGGCGCCAAAACCGCCTCGCTGAGTGCCCGCGATATCAAACGCTTCAAGCGCGACGGCGAGAGCTGGGTACGCTTTTATCTGGCCATTGACGATGCCCACTCGCACCCCATCGAGCGTCCGCTGGCACGGGTCAGCAAGATCAAGCGCCGCTCCGGGGATTACGACCCCGAATCGGACAAGAACTACACGTTGCGCCCGGTTATTTCCCTCGAAATCTGTATGGGTAAAGCTTTACGCACCATCGAAGTGAACTTGACCGACCGAAGTGCGTTCCAATACCCGCTGTTGATTGGCTCCGAAGCGCTCAAGCGCTTCGATGCGCTGGTCGACCCAAGCCTTAAATACGCTGCTGGCAAACCTGCCTGCGCCGCCATCGCTCAAACCGCAGAGTAATTGAAATGCGCGCTCTTACCTTTCACCTGAAAGTCTTGATTACCATCCTTGTGGTGCTGGGCATTTCGATTACGGCCTACCAGATTTTCGTCGTCGGTATCCCGGTGACCGAAGACGCAACGGATGACCTGTGGAACATCGACGCAAAAGTCGAATTCGTCGCCAGCTCCAAGGATCCGGTCAAGATCCAAATGTTCGTACCGCCATTGAACCGCGACTACGTCAGCCTCAATGAAAGCTTCATCTCCAACAATTACGGGGTGAGCGTCAACCGGGTTGACGGCAACCGTAAAGTCACCTGGTCAGCCCGTCGCGTCAGCGGCAAGCAAACCCTTTACTACCGTCTGGTCTTGACCAAGCGTTACACCGGCGACAAAACCAAGGCCAAAGGCCCGGTATTCCGTGACAGCATCGCGGTCGAAGGGCCCGAAAAAATCGCCGCCGAAGCCTTGTTGGCCCCAATTCGCCAGCACTCGGCCGACGTTGAAACCTTCATCAGCGAAACCATCAAGCGGGTGAACAACCCCAACGACGACAACGTCAAACTGCTGCTGGCGGGCGATCCGTCGACGCCGCACAAGGCACAAATCATCGAGCTTTTGCTGTCGATTGCCCACGTGCCGCTGGAAAAAGTCCACACCATCCGCCTGGTGGCCGATCAGCCGCAAACCCCGGAGCTGTGGTTGCGCAGCTTCAACGGTAACGACTGGCTGTACTTCAACCCCGAAACCGGCGAACAGGGCCTGCCGTCCGACCGTCTGCTGTGGTGGACCGGCGACGAGCCGATGATCAGCGTCGATGGCGGTAAAAAAGCCAACGTCACGTTCAGCCTGAACAACAGCGAAATGAACGCCATTCGTCTGGCCAAACTGACCGACGAAAACACTGACGCCAACTTCCTCGAATACTCGCTGTACGGCCTGCCGCTGCAAACCCAGCAAACCTTCATGATCATGGTGATGATCCCGATTGGCGTGCTGGTGATTCTGGTGTTGCGCAACCTGATCGGCCTGCAAACACTGGGCACGTTCACCCCGGTACTGATTGCACTGGCGTTCCGTGAAACACAATTGGGGTTCGGCATCATCCTGTTCACGGTGATCACAGCGCTCGGGCTGATGTTGCGCTCCTATTTAGAGCACTTGAAGCTGCAGATGCTGCCGCGCCTGTCCGTGGTACTGACGTTCGTGGTGATACTGATTGCCGCCATCAGCCTGTTCAGCCACAAGTTGGGCCTTGAACGCGGACTCTCGGTGGCCCTGTTCCCGATGGTGATTCTGACCATGACCATCGAACGCCTGTCGATCACTTGGGAGGAGCGAGGCGCAGGGCATGCGATGAAGGTCGCCATCGGCACCCTGTTCGCGGCGACCCTGGCGTACTTGGTGATGAGCATTCCGGAGCTGGTGTACTTCGTGTTCACTTTCCCGGCAGTCCTGCTGATTCTCGTGGGCTTCATGCTGGCCATGGGTCGCTATCGCGGCTATCGCCTGACTGAACTGGTCCGTTTCAAAGCCTTTTTGAAGGCAGATTCCTGATGTTTGGCTTCTGGAAGACCTGGAAGGCCCTGGAAGCCAGGGGCATCATGGGCATCAATCGGCGCAATGCGGACTACGTACTCAAGTACAACAAACGCAGCCTGTATCCGATCGTGGATGACAAGATCATCACCAAGGAACGCGCCATCAAGGCCGGCATTCACGTGCCGGAGATGTATGGCGTGATTTCCACCGAGAAAGAAATCGAAAAGCTCGACGAGATCATCGGCGGGCGCAGCGACTTCGTGATCAAGCCCGCCCAAGGCGCGGGCGGTGATGGCATTCTGGTGATCGCCGACCGCTTCGAAGACCGCTTTCGCACCGTTTCGGGCAAGATCATCAGCCATGAAGAAATCGAGCATCAGATCTCCAGCATTCTGACCGGCCTGTATTCCCTCGGCGGGCACCGCGACCGTGCCCTGATCGAGTACCGCGTCACCCCCGACCAGATCTTCAAAAGCATCAGCTACGAAGGCGTGCCAGACATCCGCATCATTGTGCTGATGGGCTACCCGGTGATGGCGATGCTGCGTTTGCCGACCCGTCAATCCGGCGGCAAGGCCAACCTTCACCAGGGCGCTATCGGGGTGGGTGTCGACCTGGCAACCGGCCTGACCTTGCGCGGCACCTGGCTGAACAACATCATCAGCAAACACCCCGACACCACCAACGCGGTGGACGGGGTGCAACTGCCCTACTGGGACGGCTTCATGAAGCTCGCCGCGGGCTGCTATGAATTGTGCGGCCTGGGGTATATCGGCGTGGACATGGTGCTGGACCAGGACAAGGGCCCCTTGATCCTGGAGCTGAACGCCCGTCCGGGCCTGAACATCCAGATCGCCAACGACTGCGGCCTGACCCTGCGCACCCACGCCGTCGAAGCGCACGTTGAAGCGCTGGCCGCAAAAGGCATCAAGGAAACCGTTGAAGAGCGGGTCCGTTTTGCTCAGGAAATGTTCGGGCACATCCCCCTTAACGCCTGACCCGCAGGAGCGAGTTGGCCACCCAAGGCCTGCTCGCTCCTGAACGGTGTCATGGATTTACCCGCCGACACAGGCCTACAATCCCCTCCCCGCTTCGATGGCTGATTTGCTGCGCATGTTGACCTGCTCCGTTCATCCACTGCCTTACCTCGCCAACCCGGCCGATTACTTTGCTGCCTTGCGCCACGCCCCCGGCGCGGTACTGCTGGACAGCGGCCGACCCGACGCTGACCGTGGCCGTTACGACATCATGAGCGCCTGGCCCTTGCACACACTGCAACGCCAGCCAGAAGAACCGGGGCGCGCGTTTTTGCAGCGTTTGCGCAAACAGCTTCAGGCGCTGGGCCAGGCGCAGTTGCCGGCGCAGTACGAACTGCCGTTTGCTGGCGGACTGATCGGTTACTTGAGCTACGACTTCGGCCGCCAGCTCGAACAGCTCCCCGCGCAGGCGCAGGACGACTTGCAACTGCCGGATGCACGCCTGGGCCTGTACCCGTGGGCGTTGATCAGCGATCACCAACGCGCAACCAGTCAATTGGTGTTTCATCCCACCCTGGAAACCCGCGAACGCCTGCGCCTGATTGAGCTGTTCAGTGCGCTTGAGCCCGCAACCGCGGCACCTTTCAGCCTGAAACAACCGATGCAGCCGGATATCAGCGCCCAGCAGTACGCGCAGGCCCTGGCGCAGGTGCAGCAGTACATTCAGGCTGGCGACTGCTATCAGGTCAATTACACCCAGCGCTTCAGCGCCCACTGCCACGGCGATGCATGGACCGCGTACTGCGCGCTGCGTGCAGCTTGCCCGACCCCGTTTTCAGGTTTCATGACACTGCCCGCAGAGGGCGCGATTGTCAGCCTCTCGCCAGAGCGCTTTGTGCGGGTCAGCAAGCGCCAGGTCGAAACCCGTCCGATCAAAGGCACCCGTCCACGGGGCAAAGACAACGCAGAAGATGCCGCCAACGCCGCCCAATTGCTTGCCAGCCCAAAAGATCGCGCTGAGAACCTGATGATTGTCGACCTGCTGCGCAACGACCTCGGCCGCACCTGCCGCACAGGTTCGGTCCGCGTACCGGAGCTGTTCAGCCTCGAAAGCTACCCTAACGTGCATCACCTGGTGAGCAGTGTCACGGGCGAGCTCGCGACGGATAAAGACGCGCTGGACCTGATCGGCGACAGTTTTCCGGGCGGCTCGATCACCGGCGCACCGAAGATCCGCGCCATGCAAATCATCGACGAGCTGGAACCCACCCGGCGCAGCATTTACTGCGGTTCACTGCTGTACCTCGACGTTCGCGGCGAGATGGACAGTTCTATCGCCATTCGCAGCCTGTTGATCAAAGACGGGCGGGTCAGTTGCTGGGGCGGAGGCGGCATTGTCGCGGACTCGGACTGGGAAGCCGAATACCAGGAATCCATCACGAAAGTGAAGGTGCTGCTCGATACGCTGCAAACCCTGTAGCACGCGGTATTTGCTAACATCGCGCCACTAGAGAGCGCCCAGCGCCATTTACTGTAGGAAGCCGCCTGATGAGCCATCCGTTCGACGTCGCTGAACTCGCCGCGACATACGCCAGCAAATCCCCGCAGGACATTCTCAAACTCGCGTTTCAGCACTTTGGCGACGAGCTCTGGATTTCATTCAGCGGCGCCGAAGATGTGGTGCTGGTGGACATGGCCTGGAAGCTCAATAAAAACGTCAAGGTGTTCAGCCTCGACACCGGGCGCCTGCACCCGGAAACCTATCGTTTCATCGAGCAGGTGCGCGAGCACTACAACATCCCGATCGAGCTGATTTCACCAGACCAGCAACAACTTGAGCCCTTCGTCAAAGAAAAAGGCTTGTTCAGCTTTTACAAAGACGGCCATGGCGAATGCTGCGGTGTGCGCAAAATCCAACCGTTGCGCCGCAAACTGGCGACCGTCACCGCCTGGGCCACGGGCCAGCGTCGCGACCAGAGCCCGGGCACCCGCAGCCAGGTTGCCGCGCTGGAAATCGACGGCGCCTTCTCGACCCCGGAGCGCACGCTGTACAAATTCAACCCGCTGGCGCAAATGACCAGCGAGGAAGTCTGGGGTTACATCCGCATGCTGGAGTTGCCCTATAACAGCCTGCACGAACGCGGCTTTATCAGCATCGGTTGCGAGCCCTGCACCCGTCCCGTGCTGCCTAACCAGCACGAGCGTGAAGGTCGCTGGTGGTGGGAAGAGGCCACGCAAAAAGAATGCGGCCTGCATGCTGGCAACTTGATCACCAAGACCTGATCCGGCGCTGCCCCGCCTCGCCTGCGATGAATAAGGGGAACGAGGCTGCAAGCACGCAGCCTCGCGCCGTGTCTCAGCAGATGAGGCCTGCCTTGCGTTTACCGAAGACTTGAGCACAGAATTAGCAATTATTCTCAATAGCGTTTGAGCCTAGTTCTATGTCTTCGGGTGAACCTCCGTTTCAATCCGCGATTACAGACCTGTACTGCGAACATCACGGCTGGCTACTTGGCTGGCTGCGCAGAAAGCTGGGGTGTGCGCAGAATGCTGCCGACCTGACTCAGGACACCTTTGCCCGAATCCTTAATGCACGCGAGTCGGTCGCCAGCCTGCGCGAGCCGCGAGCGTTTCTGAGCACCACGGCCCGGCGCCTGATCATCGATCAGGCACGGCGCAAGAAGATCGAACAGGCTTATTTGCAAGAACGTGCGCTCACCGCCCAAGCACTGGAAGGCCACCACTCACCCGAGGCCATCCTGACCACCCTTGAAGCCCTTGAACACATCGCCTTTATGCTCGAAGGGCTGCCTGAAAAGACCCGCCAGGCGTTTGTGCTGTATTACCTCGACGGCCTCAACCAGGCCGACATCGGTCGCCAACTCGGCTTGTCTGATCGCACCGTTCGCAAGTATTTGATTCAGGCGCTGCTGCATTGCAGTCATAGCCTCACACCATGAGCAAGCCGATGCACAGCACGCCCCAGCAGATCGATGAACAAGCGGCCGAATGGATGATTCGCCTGCATGAAGGAGATTTGTCTGACGAGTTGAGGCTCGCCTTTGAGCACTGGAAGCGTCAAAGCCCGCAACACGGCGCAGCGGCCGAGCGCATGCAGGAGGTCATTTCACAGCTGCAGTCATTACGCACTCAGGCAGCGCCAGCCAAAGCGGCGCTGAACGCAGCGTTCCCCTCGCAGCGCAAAACATCCGCACGCAAACCGATCGTTCGGGCCTTGGTCCTGGCGGGCTGCCTGATTATTCCGGCCACTGTGTTACTGCGCAGCCAGTACCCCGCGCGCTGGCTGGCCGATACCCACACAGCGCCCGCCGAATGGAAAACACTGCACCTGCCGGACGAGTCATCCCTGACCCTCAGCGGCGCCAGCGCCGTGAATGTGCATTTCGATAAGCAGCAGCGACGAATCGAACTGCTGCAAGGCGAGATACTGGTGGACGTGGCCCATGACGCCACACGCCCGTTTGTGGTGCAGACCGCCCAAGGCACCCTGCGCGCGCTGGGGACACGCTTCGTGGTCAAGCGCACGGGGGACACGACGATCCTGACCATGTTGCAATCGCGCGTCGCGGCGCACAGCGAAAACCGGCAACACGCGCTGGAGGTGGATGCGGGTGAACAGGCACTGATTGAGACTGACGCCATCCGCAGTCTGGGCCACATTGATCCGCAGCGAATCGATCACGCCTGGAAACGCCATCAACTGGTGGTTCAGGACCTGCCGTTGAGTGACGTGCTTGAAGAGATTGCCCGCCAGCGATACGGCCTTTTGACTTTCGACCGCGCGGCGCTGGCGGACCTGCGGGTGTCGGCCGTTTTACCGATGGACGATCCTGAGCGCGCATTGAACCTGATTGCTGAAACACTGCCGATCAGCGTCCGTCACTTCACGGCATTGCTGATCCGCGTGGACCGTGACACGCAGACTAAAAAATAATGATTCGCATTGCTTCCGCTTTTTAAAGGTCGCTCGTCAAGGTAGGTACATAGACTCTAAAGGACTGCGCCTACCATGCTGACTTCACCCAAAACCCGCGACCGCTTGCGTGCAAAGGCTTATGCACCGCTGTCACTGGCCATCCCTTTGGTGGTTGCCTGTACCGCCGCAATGCTGGTCAGCACCGCTGCGCAGGCGCAAAGCAGTGCCTCGGTGCAGGTCTATAACATTCCTGCCGGGCCGCTGGGCGATGCATTGAACCGCTTCGCTCAACAAGCCGGGGTCGCGATTGCGTTCCAGCCCCGTGACGTTGACGGCGCGACAACTCAAGGCTTACAGGGCAGCTACAGCGAGATGGACGGTTTCGACACGCTGCTGCGCGGCAGCGGGTTCAGCGTGGTCAAAAGCCAGAACGGCTATTTGCTGCAAGCCACTCCCCAAGCAGGCGGCGCTCTGGAACTGGGCGCCACCGAGGTCAGCGCCAACCAGCTCGGCACCATCACCGAAGGGACTGGCTCCTACACGCCCGGAAGCATCGCCACAGCCACTCGCATGGTGCTCACACCCCGCCAAACCCCACAGTCGATCTCCGTCGTGACCCGACAGGCAATGGATGATTTCGGCCTGAACTCGATCGACGACGTCATGCGCCACACGCCCGGCATCACCGTGGCCACCTATGACAGCGACCGCACCAGTTACTACTCGCGCGGCTTTGCCATTAAAAACTTCCAGTACGACGGCATACCCATCTTGCAGGACCCGCAGTACTCGGCCGGTCACACACTCACCGATACGGCGATCTATGACCGCGTCGAGATACTCAAAGGCGCCACCGGGCTGCTCACTGGCGCTGGCGGGCCGGGCGGGACCATCAACATGGTGCGCAAAAAGCCTACCCGTGACTTCAAGGCCCACATCGATCTGGGCGCCGGATCATGGGACAACTATCGCTCGGAAGTGGACGTCAGCGGCCCCCTGAGCGACAGCGGCCATGTACGTGGCCGGGCGGTCGCGGCTTATCAGGACAAGCACTCATTCATGGACCATTACAAGCGCGACAGCGAGGTGTACTACGGCATTCTTGAGGTCGACTTAACCCCGGACACCTTGCTCACCCTGGGGGCCGACTATCAGGACAATCACCCCACCGGCTCGAGCTGGTCGGGCAGTGCATCGCTATTCAACTCTGCGGGTGACCGGATCGATAACCCACGCTCGTTCAACAATGGCGCGAAATGGAGCAGTTGGGAGCAATACACCCGGACTGTCTTCGCCACGCTGGAGCATGACTTCGCCAATGGCTGGGTGACCAAAGGTCAGTACAACCATCAGATCAATGGCTACGACGCCCCGCTGGGAGCACTGCTTGATCCGGATGTGAACACCGGCAAGGCAAAAATCCTGGCGCGCAAATACACCGGCGAGTACGTCAGTGACAGCGCAGACCTCTACGCCACGGGACCTTTCAACCTGCTGGGCCGCGAACATCAACTGGTCGTCGGCGGCTCGGTCTCTCGCTCTCACTGGACAGGCAAGGACTACACGAACGCGCTCATGGTCAATAACGCCTATGACTATTACCACTGGGACGGCGACGCACCGGAACCCGACTGGGGCAATGTCACCTCCAAAAACGATGAAATCACACGCCAGACCGGCACTTATATGACGGGGCGTTTCAGCCTGACCGATGACTTGACCCTGATGTTGGGCACCCGCGTTGCCAACTACTCGCTAACAGGCACCAGCCAGGCCAAGGACACCGGCAAAGTGCTGCCTTACGCAGGCCTGATCTACGACATCAACGACTCTGTTTCGGCCTATGCCAGCTACACCGAAATATTCTTGCCCCAGTCTTACTACCGCAATCGCGACAACAAAATGCTTGAGCCAGACGAAGGCAGCAACTATGAGATCGGCCTGAAAGGCGAATTCTTCGACGGGCAATTGAACTCAAGCCTGGCGTACTTTGAAGTGCATCAAGATAACCGGCCCGAAGCGGACACCGCTTACAACGCCCACCCGACCAACCCTGACATTGACTACGCCTACAAAGGCATCAAGGCCACCACGAAAGGCTACGAGGCGGAAATATCGGGTGAAGTGATGCCAGGTTGGCAGTTACAGGCAGGCTACACGCACAAAGTCAGCCGCGATCAAAGCGGCAAGAAAGTGTCGACCTGGGAACCGGAAGATCAAATCAACCTGTACACCCGCTATAAATTGAGTGGCAACCTCGACAAATTGACCGTGGGCGGCGGTGTTCGCTGGCAAGGCACCGGCTGGCAAGTGCTGACCAACTACAACAAAGGCGGCGCGCAGGAGAAGTTTTCGCAAGACGCGTACTGGCTTGTCGATGTGATGGCCAAGTATCAGCTGACGGAGCATGTGTCAGCCACGGTGAACCTGAACAACGTCTTCGACAAGTCGTATTACACCAATATCGGGTTTTATAACTCATCGTATTACGGCGATCTGCGCAATGTCATGGTGACAACGCGCTGGGACTTCTAACGCCACAATCGTCGCCTGTGGCCACTTATCGGAACGCGAACGCCTGCCAAGCTTTTATTGGCTTGAGTTTGCGGCGGAAGGAATGAGGGTGGTCACAGACCTGGCGACGGCTTCGGACTGCCGCCGTTGCCGGGAGGGGCTTACACAAAACACACGCGCACAAAAAAGCCTGCACATGGCAGGCTTCTTGTGGATCACAAGCGTTCAAGGGGCTTGTGTTCCGAATATGGCGCAGCGGACGGGACTCGAACCCGCGACCCCCGGCGTGACAGGCCGGTATTCTAACCGACTGAACTACCGCTGCGCGTAACATTGAAAGCGAATGGTGGGTGATGACGGGATCGAACCGCCGACCCTCTGCTTGTAAGGCAGATGCTCTCCCAGCTGAGCTAATCACCCTTTCACTCTCGTTGCGTGGCGCATTCTCTCACACTTATTGTGTAAGTGGTTGTTTTTATTCAGTTTTTTTTAAAAACTGTCAAAAACGACCTTTTCCAGCGCCCTGCTCTTGGATTCCTCAGCAAGCTGTTGAATCTAAGTCTTTCAAGAAAAACCCCGCGTTGAGCGGGGCTTCCCCAGATCACAAGCGTTCAAGGGGCTTGTGATCAAAATATGGCGCAGCGGACGGGACTCGAACCCGCGACCCCCGGCGTGACAGGCCGGTATTCTAACCGACTGAACTACCGCTGCGCGTAACACTGCAAGTGAATGGTGGGTGATGACGGGATCGAACCGCCGACCCTCTGCTTGTAAGGCAGATGCTCTCCCAGCTGAGCTAATCACCCTTTCACTCTCGGTGTGGCGCGCATTCTACGGAGCGACCTGAAGTCTGGCAAGCACTTTTTAAAATAATTTTCTTATGCACGACAAAGGCTTAGCGCAGGGTTGGCCTATGCGCCCATGAGGCGAATAATGCCGTCTTTGTATAAAGGAGTGATTCACCCCATGTGGTTCAAAAACCTGCTTATCTATCGCCTGACCCAAGATCTGCCTTTTGATGCGCAGGTGCTGGAAACTGCACTGGCCACCAAACTGGCCCGCGCCTGTTCAAGTCAGGAATTAGCCACTTACGGTTTCGTCGCCCCTTTCGGCAAAGGCGAAGACGCTCCCCTGGTTCACGTCAGCCAGGACTTCCTGCTGATCGCCGCCCGCAAAGAAGAACGCATCCTGCCCGGCAGCGTGGTGCGTGACGCACTCAAGGAAAAGGTCGAAGAGATCGAAGCCGAGCAAATGCGCAAGGTCTACAAAAAGGAACGCGACCAGCTCAAGGACGAAATCATCCAGGCCTTCTTGCCCCGTGCCTTTATTCGTCGCTCGGCCACCTTCGCCGCCATTGCACCTAAACAGGGTCTGATTCTGGTTAACGCCTCCAGCCCGAAACGCGCTGAAGACCTGCTCTCCACCTTGCGTGAAGTGGTGGGTTCGCTGCCGGTGCGTCCATTGGCTGTCAAAGTGGCGCCAAGCGCGACCATGACCGAATGGGTCAAGACCCAAAAAGCCGCCGAGAACTTCTTTGTCCTCGACGAATGCGAGCTGCGCGACACCCATGAAGACGGTGGCATCATTCGCTGCAAGCGTCAGGATCTGACCAGCGACGAAATCCAGCTGCACCTGAGCACCGGCAAAGTCGTGACTCAGCTGTCACTGGCCTGGCAGGACAAACTGTCGTTCGTGCTGGACGACAAACTGGTGGTCAAACGCTTGAAGTTTGAAGACCTGCTGCAAGACGAAGCCGAACAGAACGGCGGTGATGACGATCTGGGCCAACAGGACGCCAGCTTTACCCTGATGATGCTGACGTTCGGCGAATTCTTGCCGCAGTTGTTTGAAGCGCTGGGCGGTGAAGAAATCCCTCAAGGCATCGAATAACGCCTGTTCAGGAAGCACGCCTGACCGGTGATGCACGATCACCGGTCGGCTGCTTCCTATATAGAAAGCGCGTTAATAAAACTACGCTTCTGAAAATTCAGAGTTGCCTGTCAGATTATTCATGGGCAATATACTGCGCACAGCGAGGACGACCTCGCGACTCATCGAGTGATTTTCTGGGGACGACCCCATCAATTGATGGAGGTAAGCATGTCCTGGATTATTCTGTTTTTCGCCGGCCTGTTTGAAGTCGGCTGGGCTGTAGGCCTGAAATACACTGACGGCTTCAGCCGCCCCCTCCCCACCGCATTGACCATCGCCGCCATGGCGGTAAGCCTCGGCTTGCTGGGCCTTGCGATGAAGGAACTGCCATTGGGCACGGCCTACGCCATCTGGACAGGCGTGGGGGCAGTGGGCACGGTCATCGCCGGGATCATCCTGTTTGGCGAATCCATGGCCTTGTTCCGCTTGGCCAGCGTGGCGCTGATCATTGCCGGCCTGGTTGGCCTGAAAATCAGCGCCTGAACCCTCACTCGCCAGCGACTACAGCCCCACCCACTCTGTAGTCGCTGGCCAGGCCGCCCCCCCCTGCCAACAATGGCTCTAGAGTGTCTGCCCACGTAGCGCCGTCACCTGCTCGCGCAGCCTTTTTTGCGTCGCTTCACTCGCCGCTATCGGCTCGCCAGCTACCAGTGTTACTCGCGACCACAACCTGCGCAAGAACCCCTTATTGGGATCGCGACTAAAGAAGCTGCCCCATAGCCCTTGCAACGCCATCGGAATGACCGGCACTGGCGTTTGCTCCAGAATCCGTGTGACGCCTGCCTTGAACTCGTTGATCTGGCCATCGGTGGTGAGCTTACCCTCCGGAAAGATGCACACCAGCTCGCCGTCGTTCAGGTATTCGGCAATTTTCTTGAACGCCCGCTCGTAGATCGCTTCATCTTCAGCGCGCCCGGCGATAGGAATCGTCCCTGCTGTGCGAAAGATGAAGTTGAGCACCGGCAAATTGTAGATTTTGTAATACATCACAAACCGAATCGGCCGACGCACTGCTCCACCTATCAGCAATGCATCCACAAATGACACGTGATTACACACCAGCAAAGCTGCGCCCTCATCCGGGATCGCTTGCAGGTTTTTATGTTGCACCCGATACATGGAATGGCTCAGCAGCCAGATCATGAAGCGCATGCTGAATTCGGGAACAATCTTGAAGATGTAGGTATTGACCGCGATGTTCAGCAGTGAAACCACGAGGAACAGCTCAGGAATCGTCAGTTTCGCCACGCTGAGCAGCAGGATGGTGACGAGGGCCGAGACCACCATAAACAGCGCATTCAAGATGTTGTTGGCCGCAATCACCCGCGCACGCTCGTTTTCTGCCGTGCGCGACTGAATCAAGGCATACAGCGGCACAATGTAAAAACCGCCAAACACGCCCAGACCCAGAATATCGAACAGCACCCACCACGCCTGGCTGAAGCCCAATACGGCCAGCCAGTCGTTAGGCTGAAGGGTCGACGGCATCTGCCCGGAATGCCACCACAGCAACAGGCCGAACACGGTCAAGCCGAATGAGCCAAAGGGCACCAGGCCGATTTCGACTTTACGCCCCGACAGTTTTTCGCACAGCATCGACCCCAACGCGATGCCCACCGAAAACACCGTCAGGATCAACGTCACCACGGTCTCATCGCCATACAGCCACTCTTTGGCGTAGGCCGGAATTTGTGTCAGGTAAATCGCACCGACAAACCAAAACCACGAATTGCCCACAACGGAACGCGACACGGCTGGCGTCTGGTTCAGCCCCATTTTCAAGGTGGCCCAGGACTCGCTGAAGATGTTCCAGTTCAGCCGTAATTCAGGCGTATCGGCCGGTGCGCTGGGAATCGCCCGGCTGGCCAGATACCCCAGGGCCGCCACGGAAACGATCACCACCGACACCACCCCTGCGTAATTGCTCGAAGACAGCATGATTCCCGCGCCGATCGTACCGGCCAGAATCGACAGGAAAGTCCCCATTTCTACCAGACCGTTCCCCCCGACCAGCTCATCCTCATGCAATGTTTGCGGCAGGATTGAGTATTTGACCGGTCCGAACAACGCCGAATGGGTGCCCATCGCAAACAGCGCGACCAGCATTAACGCCAGGTGATCGAACGCAAACCCCGCCGCTCCGACCAGCATGATCGCGATTTCACCGAGCTTGATCAGACGGATCAGACGATCCTTGTCGTACTTCTCGCCAAACTGGCCCGCCAGGGCTGAAAACAGAAAGAACGGCACGATAAACAGCAGCGCACACAGATTGACCCAAATCCCTCGGTCCCCCTCGATGGCGAGCTTATAAAGGATGGCCAGAATCAACGATTGTTTGAACAGGTTGTCGTTTAGCGCGCCCAGCGACTGGGTCACAAAGAAGGGCAGGAAGCGGCGCTTCCTTAGCAAGCTGAACTGCGAGGGGTGACTCATCATCCATGTTCTCAAGTTGCGCCAGAGGCTTTCTCATTGGAGGGCTGTTGTAACACCCGAGACACAACCTTGCCTCAGGTTATGTAACGGATGCCACCAGTCTCAGCGCATTCGTACAAAACCCGAGGCAAACTCTTACTTCTTCAAACCCGCGATGCAGGGCGAAACAAATAACTCGCCCCGGTAAGCGCCGATCAGGGTTTTACGCCCCACGATCAGCCACATCATCACCAGCAAAGCCACCAGCGCACAGCCCGCAATCTCGAAGAACGTCAGGTGCAGCACGTTACCCAAACGCAAGGTGGCCAGCGAATACACACCCAGCGGGAACGTGAACCCCCACCACCCCAAATTGAACGGGATGCCGTCGCGGTAGTAGCGATGGGTAATCAGTATCGCCATCACAATCCACCACAACCCGAAGCCCCACAGGGCAACCCCTGCAATCAGGCCCATGCCGTTGGCCACTTCACCAATACCGGCAAATCCATTGGCCGCAAAGATCGCAGGCGAGTTCGCGCCCAACAGCAACAAGCCGAGCGCTCCCGTACCAATCGGCCCCAAGGCCAGCCAGCTCGAGGCCGCCATGCTTTCGTGAGGCAATTTATGCAGTGCCATGCGCAGCATCAGGATGGTCAGGATGCTGAACGCCAGCGGCACCGAAAAGGCCCACAGGACGTAGCTGGTGATCAGTACGTGGAACTGCGCCAGCGAATCCGACAGGTGCGGCGCCAACTGGCCACCGCTGGCAGCCGCCACTTCAGCCGCCACCACTGGCAACAACCAGACAGCGGTCATTTGATCAATGCTGTGCTCCTGACGGGTGAACATCATGTAAGGAATCAGCACACCGAACGCCAGCGACATCGCCACGTCCAGCCACCACAGCACCTCGGCCACCTGCACCATGCCGCTGCCCCAGCGGGCGACCCCAAACAGTAGAAAACCATTGATGATGGTCGCCAGCCCCATGGGAATCGTGCCGAAGAACATCGAGACAGTTGAGTGGCCAAAAATCCGCCGTGCCTCATCGAAATACAGCACCCAGCGGGCGCCGTAGAGCACGCTGAATAAAATGAACAATCCGATATTGAACAGCCATAGCCCTTCAGCGACAGCGTGCAGGCCGGGAATGTTCACCGGCAACGAAGCCAGTGCCAATGCCAGCACACCGGTGCCCATGGTGGCGGCAAACCAGTTCGGGGTGAATTGACGAATCACCTCACGCGGGTGCTGCAAGGCGCTCAAGGGCCGTAAAGTGGTGTGGGTCGTGTTAGGGCAAATCATGGGTTCCTCCTGATCCTCGTACGAGGTAGTGCAAGAGTAGAACTGAATCGAATATCTATATAACGGGTAATTTCTCTAACTGTTATCGACTTTACAGATATGTGCGATATGCGCGCCTTTCAAGAGCTGCGACACCTGGCCGCGCTGCGACCATCGTCGACACTGACGGCGCCTGAACATCATGCGAGACTAGCCCGCAGCAGCCGGATTGCTGCGACCTTATACCTCCAGGAGTCACCATGTCGTTGTCCAGCGGGCTGATCGCCGCCGTTGCCCTGGCCTATATGGCCGTCATGTTTGCCATTGCCTTTTATGGTGACCGGCGCAGCACCCCGCTGCCGCCGCGGGTTCGCGCATGGGTCTATAGCTTGTCGCTGGCGGTGTACTGCACCAGCTGGACGTTCTTTGGCGCCGTCGGCCAGGCCGCCGAGCAACTGTGGTCTTTTTTACCCATCTACCTGGGCCCGGTGCTGTTGTTGGTGTTTGCACCCTGGGTGCTGCAAAAAATGGTGATGATCAGCAAACAGGAGAACATCACCTCCATTGCCGACTTCATCGCCGCGCGGTATGGCAAATCCCAGTCGCTGGCCATTGTCGTGGCCCTGATCTGCCTGGTGGGCGTATTGCCTTATATCGCCTTGCAACTCAAAGGCATCGTGCTCGGCGTGAACCTGTTGATCGGTGCTGGCGCCGACGCCACGGGCACCCGCGCACAAGACACGGCCCTGATCGTGTCGCTGGTACTGGCGCTATTTACCATCGTCTTCGGCACCCGCAACCTCGACTCCACCGAACACCACCGAGGCATGGTGCTGGCCATTGCGTTCGAGTCGCTGGTCAAGCTGTTCGCGTTTCTCGCCGTTGGCGCGTTCGTGACCTTCGGCCTGTATGACGGCTTCGACGATTTGTTCAATCAGGCCATGCTCGCACCGCGCCTGGAGCAATACTGGAAAGAGACCGTCAATTGGCCTTCGATGGTGGTGCAAACCGGCGTGGCCATGATGGCCATCATTTGTTTGCCTCGCCAATTCCACGTCACGGTGGTGGAAAACATCGAGCCGCAGGATTTGCGGCTGGCGAAATGGGTGTTCCCGGCCTATTTGATCCTCGCCGCCCTGTTCGTCGTCCCGATCGCGCTGGCCGGGCAAATGATGTTGCCCAGCTCCGTCTTGCCCGACTCTTTCGTCATCAGCCTGCCATTGGCCCAGGCCCACCCGGCACTGGCGTTGCTGGCCTTTATCGGCGGCGCATCGGCGGCCACCGGCATGGTGATCGTAGCCAGCGTCGCCCTGTCGACCATGGTTTCCAACGACATGCTGTTGCCGTGGTTATTACGGCACAAAAACGCCGAGCGCCCCTTTGAAGTATTCCGCTACTGGATGCTGTCGGTGCGCCGGGTATCGATTGTGGTCATCCTGCTGCTGGCTTACGTCAGCTATCGCCTGCTGGGCTCGACGGCCAGTCTGGCCACCATCGGGCAGATTTCTTTCGCCGCCGTGACGCAACTGGCGCCCGCCATGATCGGCGCGCTGTACTGGAAACAAGCCAACCGTCGCGGCGTCTTCGCCGGTTTGGCGACCGGCACCTTTATCTGGTTTTACACGCTGGTGCTGCCCCTGATTGCTCACAGCCTCGGCTGGCAATTAAGCCACTTCCCCGGTTTGGCCTGGCTGCACGGCAACCCGCTGGGGCTGCCGATTACACCGCTGACACAAGGCGTTGTGCTGTCACTGGCCGGCAACTTCACCGTCTTTGCGTGGGTCTCGGTGTTGTCGCGCACCCGCGTCTCGGAACACTGGCAAGCCGGGCGCTTCATCGGCCAGGAAATCAGCCACCCGAATGGCCGCTCCATGCTGGCGGTACAGATCAATGACCTGTTGACGCTGGCCGCACGTTTTGTCGGCGAAGAACGCGCGCGTCAGAGCTTTATCCGTTTCGCTTACCGGCAGGGCAAAGGCTTCAACCCAAACCAGAATGCCGATGGCGAATGGATTGCCCATACCGAACGCCTGCTGGCAGGCGTACTGGGTGCTTCTTCGACGCGGGCTGTGGTGAAAGCGGCCATCGAAGGCCGGGAAATGCAGCTCGAAGACGTCGTGCGCATTGCCGACGAAGCGTCAGAAGTCCTGCAGTTCAACCGCGCCCTGCTGCAAGGCGCCATTGAGAACATCACCCAAGGCATCAGCGTGGTCGATCAGTCCTTGCGGCTGGTGGCCTGGAACCGCCGTTACCTTGAGCTGTTCGACTACCCCGAAGGCCTGATCAGCGTGGGCAGACCGATAGCAGACATCATCCGCCACAATGCCGAACGCGGCCTGTGCGGCCCCGGCGAAGCCGAAGTGCATGTGGCCCGTCGCCTGCACTGGATGCGGCAGGGTCGCGCCCACACCTCTGAACGGTTATTCCCCAATGGCCGGGTGATTGAGCTGATCGGCAACCCGATGCCGGGCGGCGGGTTCGTCATGAGTTTTACCGACATTACGGCCTTCCGCGAAGCAGAGCAGGCGCTGACAGAAGCCAATGAGGGCCTGGAACAACGAGTGGCCGAGCGGACCCGCGAACTGTCCGAGCTGAACAAGGCGCTGATCGAAGCCAAGGGCGTCGCGGAAGCCGCCAACCAATCGAAAACCCGCTTTCTGGCTGCCGTCAGCCATGACTTGATGCAACCCATGAACGCCGCGCGACTGTTCTCCTCCGCCCTTTCCCATCAGGAGGAAGGACTTAGCCCGGAAGCCCAGAAGCTGGTGCAGCATCTGGACAGCTCCTTACGTTCTGCCGAAGACTTGATCAGCGATTTGCTGGATATTTCCCGACTCGAAAACGGAAAATTCACTCCCGACATCAAGCCGTTTGCCCTCAATGACCTGTTCGACACGCTGGGCAATGAGTTCAAGGCGCAGGCCCAGGAACAAGGACTGACCTTCCGTGTGCGTGGCAGTCGATTGCGGGTGAGCAGTGATATCAAACTGCTGCGCCGGATTTTGCAGAACTTCCTGACCAACGCCTTTCGCTATGCCAAAGGCCCGGTCCTGCTAGGCGTGCGACGTCGTGGCAATGCGTTGTGCCTTGAAGTATGGGACCACGGCCCGGGCATTCCGGAAGACAAGTTGCAGGTCATTTTTGAAGAGTTCAAACGCCTGGACAGTCATCAGACCCGCGCCGAAAAAGGCCTAGGGCTGGGCCTGGCGATTGCTGACGGGTTGTGCCGCGTGCTGGGGCACACCTTGCAAGTCCGTTCATGGCCGGGCAAAGGCAGCGTATTCAGCGTCAGCGTGCCGCTGGCTCAGAGTCAGGTTGCCCCACAACCGGTCGTCGCAGAGCAAAATGGCCAACCCGTGACCGGCGCCCA
Organism: Pseudomonas lundensis; assembly: GCF_015377145.2. NCBI lineage: Bacteria > Pseudomonadati > Pseudomonadota > Gammaproteobacteria > Pseudomonadales > Pseudomonadaceae > Pseudomonas > Pseudomonas lundensis. Next base: position 1,374,834 of record NZ_CP062158.2, on the reverse strand, counting down.
AGTACTGTGCATCGACAACGAAGACAGCATTCTGATCGGTATGCAAAGTTTGTTGACCCGCTGGGGATGCCGCGTGTGGACAGCGCGCAATCGCGAAGAATGTGCGGCCCTGCTCAATGAAGGGGTACGCCCACAACTGGTGCTGGTGGATTACCACCTCGATAACGGCGAAGTCGGCACTGAGCTGATGCGCTGGTTACGGGCCGAGCTGGGCGAGCCAGTGCCGGGCGTGGTCATCAGTGCGGACGGTCGCCCGGAGATGATTGCGCAGGTGCATGCGGCGGGTCTGGAATATCTGGCCAAGCCGGTAAAGCCCGCCGTGCTGCGGGCACTGGTTAGTCGGCACGTCCCGCTTTAACCGTGCGGCAGAGCGATTCACTGCGCCGCACACACGTCACTCTGCGGGGTGCGCCACGCCGTTCACGTCGGTCATGGCGCGCTCCAGCAGGTCCGGCGGCAAGCTTTTACTGGCGCGCGCGCCCAGCAGCTTGAGTTGCTCGCTGCGGCTCACCAGGTTGCCACGCCCCTCGGTCAACTTGTTGCGCGCCGCAGCATAGGCTTTGTCCAACTGCTGCAAGCGATTGCCCACCTCATCCAGGTCTTGAATAAAGAGCACGAACTTGTCGTACAGCCACCCGGCGCGCTCAGCAATTTCCCGGGCGTTCTGACTTTGGCGCTCTTGCTTCCACAAACTGTCGATCACCCGCAACGTGGCCAACAAGGTCGTCGGGCTGACAATCACAATGTTGCGGTCGAACGCTTCCTGAAACAGATTGGGCTCGGCCTGCAATGCTGCGGAAAAAGCCGCTTCAATGGGCACGAACAACAAAACGAAGTCCAGGCTGTGCAAGCCTTCCAGCCGCTTATAGTCCTTGCCTGCCAAGCCTTTGACGTGATTACGCAACGACAGCACGTGCTGCTTGAGTGCCGCCTGCCCGATGACCTGATCATCCGCGGCTACAAACTGCTGATAAGCGGTCAGGCTGACCTTGGAATCGACCACTACCTGCTTGTCGCCAGGCAGCATGATGAGGACGTCCGGCTGAAAGCGTTCGCCATCCGGCCCTTTGAGGCTGACCTGGGTCTGGTATTCGCGGCCCTTCTCCAGCCCCGCATGCTCCAGCACCCGCTCCAGAATCAGCTCCCCCCAGTTGCCTTGGGTTTTCTGTCCCTTGAGGGCCCGCGTAAGGTTAGTGGCCTCGTCACTCAAACGCAGGTTGAGCTGCTGGAGGCGCTCCAGTTCTTTGCCAAGGGAGAAACGCTCGCGGGCTTCTTGCTGATAGGTTTCCTCGACGCGCTTTTCAAACGACTGAATGCGCTCTTTGAGCGGGTCCAGCAACTGTCCCAGCCGTTCATTGCTGGTCTGCGCAAACCGTTGCTCGCGTTCGTCGAATATTTTGCCGGCCAACTCTGCAAACTGCGCCCGCAACTCATCGCGCGAACCCTGCAGGTCGTTGAGTCGTTGCTGATGGCTTTCCTGCTGCTCGCGCAATTCAGCGGCCTGAGCGGCGGACTGAGCGTCCAGCCTGCGCAATTCAGTTTCTTTCTGGGCGCGTTCCAGACTCCAGGCATGGGCGGCATCCCGGGCGTTGTCGCGTTCCACCTGCAACAACTCCACCTCACGGCTCAGGGCCGCCAGCTCTGCCTGCTTGGCGGCATTGGCCTGCCCCAGATCACTGATTTCGTCACGGCTGGCATCGAGTTGCGCATTAAGACCTTCCTGCGCCAATTGCGCCATATTCAGGCGCTCTTCGAGCCAGGCCAGCTCAGCGTGATGCGCGCTGGCCCGGCGCTGCAGTTGCCAGATAAAAGCCAGCAGCGGCACGCCCGCCACCGCCAGGCCCAGCAGAATGCTGTTCAAGTCCAGGGCCATAACCCCTCCGCACACGGTAAAAGAGCAAGGTTAACCAAGCTGCGGAGTCGAAGACAGCTCAGTCTTCGATCTTGTTGAGTTCCTGCTGGGCTGACTCATCGCCCGCACGCGCAGCATTGCGCAGTAAGGCCTGACCAATGCGCTGGTCGCGCTTGCTGCCGCAATCGCGGCACATCAGTTGACCCAGACGACTTTGCGCCAGCACCACGCCCTGGCGGGCAGGTTGCTTGAGCAGATGGCCCGCAACATGTTTGATGCTCGGATTGGTACCCAGCCGCGGGTTGTCCAACAGCCAGATCGCTACGCGCAAAGAAAACCGTTTTTTGGGTGCTTCGGCAGGTGATCCGGAGGGCGTAACAGAGGAAGAGTTTGTACGAAACTTCATAGAACACTGTGGGGCAGAACAGAAGGCGCGCCACTCTACTCCTTTTTTCGTTTGGGTAAAGTCGAAAAAGGTCTACAACCCCGATCTAGAGCAACGGCGCGGGACAATCCACAGATCCTGTGGATAAGTCAGTGGACAACCCCCTTTTGCCCCCGCCAAACCCCCACAGGACGGGGGCCGAGGTCAAACTGACGATTTTTTCACCAATTCAAAAAAACGATGTTTTTCATTGACTTAAATTTGCGAAACAGGCTAAGCGGCTGTGTGGCTTGCGCCCTGCCATGCGTTTATATGACGCACTGCAAATGTGCACAAGTTCATACTCATCAGCAGGAATCGGCCCAAAACTTAGTGAAATCTGTAGGACTGTGCGCTCCCAAGGGGCGTCTATTCAGGGCCGGCGTTTACCCTCGAGCCCCTGCCCAGTTGACTGGCGTTTTGGCAAAAACCGACTAGCGGCTTGCTGCCGCTCTTTGCACCGTACAGAAAGTATTTTTGCTAGCACAGTTGCGTTTATTTTTTCAAGCCGTTAGTATCCGCAGCGTTAGTACCAAGCTGAAAGTCAATTCGGGCCGAACAAATCCCCCAGCCACCTTCCCTAAAGAGAAGTCACGCTGATACACACGGGATCGACCCCCTCGATGGTTTCCAGGTAAATCTTGCGACGATACGGCCTTTGAACAAACACAAAGGGTATCGCCAAGCGCTCTTACTCTGACCGAACCAACCTGCAAATTGATCAGGAACTTCACCCCGAGCACGGAACCTTAGCTCTTGTTGTGATTGCCTGCCCTCCTAAGTACCTACCTGCCAGCCCAAGCGCCACATACTTAAATGCGCTCCAACTGGCGGCTTTGTTCCAGTCAGGTTCTTCGTCACGCCAAAGATGGCTCGACGTCACTGGAACGTTTTAACGTTGCACGGATCATATCCGTGTCATTTGTAGGAACACCTAATAACTATGTCTACTCAAATCCATACTCAGGATGCCATTCGCACCCTAACCAACGCCTTCGCTCCTATGAACTGCCTGATTATGGCCGCTCGCAAAGGCTGCTTTAGCTTCACACTGGTCAACGAACACGGTATCGCACGTCACAGCGAACGCCTGTATCCCGATCAATACTCCAGCGCAGAACCCCTGCAAGCTGTGATTGACCGGACACGTCAGGCATTGATCGCCTGACAACGCGGCCAGCGTCTATACAACAAGCCCTGCTCCAATAGCAGGGCTTTTTGTTGTCCTGAATTTAAGAAATATGCCGCATTGTTTAATTACTTGCGGGTATATAGCCACAACCTAGATGCTGCAAATGTTTTAAAAACAATCCTTTACAGCATAGATATGACACTACACTTCAACTCAAGCGGTTCATTCCGCTTCCGGCGAACCCTACCGACTCACAGCTGCCAAGCGCCTGGGTGTAGCCGGCCAATTTCAGGCTTCGAGGTTGCCATGGGTATCGCTGCCAGGGAGTTGAGCCTTTACGTGATCCGCCCGACGCTTCTGTATTTAGGCATGAACAATCCTGATGCAGAGGCGTTGTTGCTGGGCATTGCTGCAAGTCAGTCCAATCTGGGCTCTGCGCTGCATGATCGGCGCGGCCATGGTCTTTACTGCATCCGCGAACCCCGACACGCCGCACTGTGGGATGGCTACCTCGCCCATGACCCGGATCTGGCAAGCCTGGTCAGGGGGCTTGCCAGCCAGCACGCTTTTTTATGCAGCCCGCATCTGGAGCTAACTGTAAATTTGCGTTACGCCACCGCAATCGCATGGATGTTGATTGAAGAGCAAAAAGCCATCATCCCGAAACCCAATGATTTGCTGGGCATGGCTAAAATTTGGCGCCAAGTCTTTGAGCCACAAGGACGTTTACGTGACTTCACCCATGCTTGGCGCATCTGCGTTACACCTCTCAACCAGGTGGCCTGAGATTTTCAACCACCTCAACAACCAGAAAAAGATCCAAAACCGGTAGGATTGTCCTACAAAACATCGCTATCTCCTGCGATTTGGCCTATAGCGCTTAAACAAAAATGTTGGTAGCTTTCCACCCGGTGATCACAAGGAGTTCTAATAATGAAAAAAGTAATGCTCAAGACCACACTTAGCCTCGCCGTCACTTTGGCTTCCAGCCAGATTTTCGCCAGCGGCTTCGCCCTCAACGAACAAAGCGTTAGCGGTATGGGGACCGGTTTCGCAGGTCGTTCATCTTCTGCCGACGATGCCAGTACCGTCTTTGGTAACCCTGCCGGTATGTCCCGCCTTCAAGGTCAGCAAGTGACCGGCGGTTTCGCAGTCATTGATGCTTCGACTGATATCAAAGATGCCCGTGGCAGCATTGCCGGAACCAACAAAGGCGACATGGTTCCCTTCACTGGCGTGCCGATGGGTTTCTACACCAATAAGCTCAACGATCAGTGGTCGGTTGGCTTTGGTTTGTATGCACCGTTCGGTCTGGTGACCGATTACGAAGGTAGCTTCCAGGGCCGTGGCTTTGGCAGCAAAAGTGAAGTGAAGGTTGTCACCCTGCAACCGACCATCAGCTATGCCTTCAACGACCGTGTGTCGATCGGTTTTGGTCCGACCATCAACCGCATTGCCGGTACGCTTGAGTCCGAAATCCGTTTGACCCCGATCCCGCAAGCTCGTGCTGGCGACAACAACGTCAAGATCAAGGGTGATGACACGGCACTGGGCTTCAACGCCGGTATCCTGATCCAGGCCACTGACACGACTCGCGTAGGTCTGACCTACCACTCCAAGGTTAAATACAAACTCGACGGCCACACCAATGTCACGGCCAGTTCCGATCCTTTCACCGCAGCGCGTCTGAAAAGCAACCGCTACGACGCCTCGCTGAAAATTGACACCCCGGAATCCTGGGACCTGTCGGTGACTCAAGAGCTCTCGGATGCCTGGAGAGTGTATGCCGGTACCACGTGGACCCGCTGGAGCCGCCTGAAGGACATCACCGTTGAAAACAAAGGTGTAACTGCCGCCGCAGGTGGTGCTGCCGCACCTCAGCTGTTCGGCACCATCACCGAAGAGCAGAACTGGCACGACACCTGGGCTTACGCCATCGGTACGTCGTATCAGCTCAACAAGCAATGGGTAGTGCGTACCGGTCTGACCTGGGACCAGTCGCCAACCAACAACACCAACCGTTCGCCACGTATTCCTACCGGTGACCGGACAATCTTCAGCCTGGGTGCCGGTTATGCCGTCACTGACGACCTGACCATTGACGTGGCCTACTCCTACCTGAAGGAAGAGTCCGTCAAGGTTCACGACGCCAAGCCACAGATTGGCAGCTTCTACGAAGCCAAGTATGAAAACAGCGCGAACGGCTTCGCAGTGGGTGCAACCTACAAGTTCTAATTCGCGACGAACCTCAGGGTTCTTCTGCTGAATAAAAAAATCCCCGCCTCGGTGACGAGCGCGGGGATTTTTATTGACCGTCAATCAGGGTTTTGAAGCGATCGCCTTTTCGATCGCCTCGATCAGCTCCGGGCTGTCAGGTTTGGTCAGGCTGGAAAAGTTGGCAATCACATTGCCCTGACGGTCCACCACGTACTTATAAAAATTCCACTTCGGCGCACTGCTTTGCTCAGCCAGCACTTTGAACAGATGAACTGCGTCGGCCCCGCGAACCTTTTGCGGGTTGGTCATGGTGAACGTCACGCCGTAGTTCACGTAACACACCTTGGCGGTCTCTTCGCCATCTTTGGCCTCTTGTTTGAAGTCATCCGATGGCACGCCGATCAGCTCAAGCCCCTGATCCTTGTAACGTTGATTCAACGCTTCAAGCCCTTTGAATTGAGGCGCGAACCCGCAAAAACTCGCGGTATTGACAATCACCAGCGGTTTTCCGGCAAAACGCTGACACAAGTCGATGGACTCTTTTGAGCGCAACTTGGGCAGCGAACCTTCGAGCAGCGGCGGGCATTGGGCCGCCCAAACAGGTCCAGCACACGCCAACAACAGTACGGGCATCGCCATCCAGCGCTTGAGCATCATCGGTGTCCTTTTAAAAAATGCAGACCCTGAACTTACGCGCCAAGGCCATCAACTAGCAAGTCGCCATACCCAGTTGCAGCAAGGCCAGCCCACTCTGATGCCAACCCCACCACGCCAGCGCAATAAGGGCCAGCCCGGCCCCCACGCCGCCCAACCAGATCAAGGTCGAATTCACAACGCACCCTCCTGCAACTGCAAACGCGCAACAGGCCGCTCGCGTACCGGCACGTTAAGGGCAGCCGCTAACAGGCTCAAGCCAATCGAAACGTGCCAAATCAGGTCATAGCTACCGGTTTTATCGTAGACCACGCCACCGAGCCATCCACCCAGAAAGGCCCCCAATTGGTGGAACAGAAAGACGATACCGCCCAGCATCGACAGGTTACGCACACCAAACAGCGTCGCCACCGTTCCGTTGGTCAGAGGCACTGTCGAGAGCCACAAGAAACCCATGGCCATGCCGAACACGTAGGCGCTGAACGTCGTGACCGGCGCCCACAAGAACAGCGCAATGACCACCGCCCGCGCCAGATAGAGGCCGGTCAACAGGCGCGGTTTGGACATCCGCCCGCCCAGCCATCCCGCCGTGTAGGTGCCAAAGATGTTGAACAACCCGATCAGCGCCAGCACCGAGGTACCGACCGTCGCTGGCAGATGCTGATCCACCAGGTAGGCCGGTAAATGAATGCCGATAAAGACCACCTGAAAACCGCAGACGAAAAAACCAAAGGCCAATAGCCAGAACCCGGAGTGGCTGCACGCCTCTTGCAACGCTTGCTTGAGAGTCTGTTCGCCGCCCAGCGCTGGCATGGGCCGATCCTTGAGCATGCTCACCAGCGGGACGATTAGCGCGACCAACAGGCCCAACACCAACAAGGCGCTTGACCAACCGAGCCAACCGATCAGCCCCAGCGTGCCCGGCAGCATGGCGAACTGCCCGAAGGAACCTGCTGCGCTGGCGATCCCCATGCCCAGGCTGCGCTTTTCGGGCGGCAAGGCACGCCCTACAACACCGAGAATCACTGAAAACGAAGTGCCCGACAGGCCAACCCCGATCAGCAGCCCTGCGCTCAACGACAGCGACAGCGGCGAATCGGACATCCCCATCATGACCAGGCCCACCGCGTACAACACGCCGCCGACGATCACCACCCGGGCCGCGCCAAAGCGGTCTGCCAGCGCCCCGGTGAAGGGCTGCGCCAGCCCCCACATCAAGTTTTGCAGGGCGATAGCAAAGGCAAACACTTCGCGCCCCCAGCCGAACTGCGCACTCATGGGCGGCAGAAACAGCCCGAAGCCATGCCTCACTCCCAAGGACAGCGCCAATATCAACGCACTGCCCAACAAGACCCAACCGCTGTTACGCCACACCGTTGTCATTATTATTCTCCGGGAGCGGGTAAAAACCCTTTTGTAGACACGCGGCCGCCGCTCAGTCAGGGCCTGCCAGTTCATTCAACAGTTCTAAAAGTTGGGCACGTCGTGCCTCACCCAACCGGTCCATCAAGCGTTGCTGGGCCGCCTCCCAGGCGGGCAAGGCTGCCGCAAGACGCTCGTTGCCCGCCTCCGTCAGGCACACCAGACGGTTACGTTGATCAGCGCCTTCCGACAGTTTCACCAGCCCCATGCCCTCAAGCACCCGCAAATTGCGGCCCAACGTGCTGCGGTCCAGCCCCATCGCTTCAGCGAGGCTGGAGATGCTCGGCCGATCGAGACGCTTGAGGTTGCTGAGCAGCGAATACTGGGCAACGTTGATGCCAAAGCCATCCAGGGCGCCGTCGTAATGCCTGCTGACGCCACGGGCGGCGCGCCGCAGGTTGGTGCATAAACACTGGGTCGGTAACATTTTGTATGTATATACCCGCAATAAAAGAGTGGCAAGAATAAAACCGTAGCGGCTGTCAGCGCCTGAGCTGCCTTGAAGCGCACAGTGGCTGACCCCATTGCTCGTGCCCGCTCAACACGGGGGCTAGCCGATCAGGGCCAGCCCCACCAACACCCCCACCTCAAGCAACTCCAGCAGCGCGCCAGCGGTATCGCCGGTGGTGCCGCCCAATCGACGCATCATGATTCGGCGCAACCAGGCAAACCCGATGACAGCCAACACCAGCGACCAAACGCCACTCATGCCCGCCACCAGCACACATCCCAGCGCGCTGAAGCCCAACACCCACCAGCCTGCGGTGCGCGGCAAATGATCGGCCAGCGCCTGCCCCAGACCTCCCTCACGCACATAAGGTGTGGTCAAAAAAACAACCAACAACGCACTGCGCCCGATCAGCGGCACGATCAACAACCCCGCGAACTGTTGCTGCTCGATCACCGCCAACAAGGCACAGAACTTGAGCAGCAGCACCAGTACTAACACCACCACGGCAATCGGCCCACTGCGCGGGTCTTTCATGATGGTCAGCGTGCGCTCGCGATCACCAAACCCGCCCAGCCACGCATCAGCGCTGTCCGCCAGGCCGTCCAGGTGCAACCCGCCACTGAACAGCACCCACACCGTTAGCAGCAAAGCGGCATGCAGCATAAGCGGCGCACCCGACAACACCGCGTTGGCGCCGTACAAAACTACGCCCAACACCAGGCCCACCAGCGGGTAATACAGCAGCGAACGGCCCGTTTCCCGAGGCGACGGCATGCCGGGTAACCGCACCGGCAAACTGCTCAGAAATTGCAGGGCAATCCAGAACGGTCCCTTCACGCACTCACCTCCCGCAACTCGCCCTCAGCGCTGACCTGCACGTGCAACAAGGCGCCGTGGGGCACCGCGACGCTCAGCAGCTGTTCACGGGGCAAGTCGCGCGCCTGTGCCAATAACCGTTTGATCACACCGCCGTGGCAAACCACCAGCACTTTTTGCCCCGCGTAACGCTGTTGCAGGCGCAAAACCGCCGCTAACACGCGTTCGGCAAAGTCCAGTACCGGCTCCCCTTCGGGCGGCGTAAAGGCATAGGGGTCAGACCAGAACAAGCCCAAAGCCTCGGCATCGGTTTGCATCAAGGCCGCCGCGCTTTGCCCTTCCCACACGCCGAAGTGCAGCTCTTGCAAATCCGCGTCGAGGGTCAACGGCACCTCCAGCGACGCAGCCAGCGCTTGCGCAAACAGGCGGCAGCGCTGCAAGGGCGAGCTGACAATCCGGTCCCACGGCCCCTGCCCCTGAACCGCCTCGTGCATCTGCGCCCAGCCCAGTTCAGTCAGTGCATCGTCCAGACTGCCGCGCAAGCCGCCGCCCAGTTCGGTTTCGCCGTGGCGCAGCAGGTCCAGGCGCACAGTCATGCCGGACGATCCGCCACGGCCGCTTCGGCAAACGTTGCCATGTGCCCGTGCAGGTCGCAGGCCAGGCGCAGCAACGGCACGGCCAGCGCCGCCCCGCTGCCTTCGCCCAGTCGCAGGCCGAGGTCAAGCAACGGCGCGGCCTCGAGGCTTTCGAGCACATGGCGGTGCCCGTGTTCGGCACCCCGATGGCTGAACACCAGCCATGGACGGCACTCGGGGTTCAACCGCACCGCGACCATCGCCGCGACCGTGCAGATAAAGCCATCCACCAACGCCACCACGCCCTCTTGAGCACAGGCCACATACGCACCCGCCAGCGCGGCAATCTCAAAACCACCCAGTCGGAATAACGTTTGCAACGGGTCGTCCAGCAGGCCTGCATGGAAGTCCAGCGCTTGCTCAATCACCCGCGCTTTATGGCTGACGCCCGCTGCGTCCAGGCCAGTGCCGGGTCCGGTCAACAAGGCCGCAGGGCATTCAAGCAACGCACTGGCCACGGCACTGGCCGACGCCGTGTTACCGATGCCCATTTCACCACCAATGAACAGCTCGCTGCCCTGTTCGCGAGCGCGCAAGACACTGTCGCGCCCTGCCTGCAACGCCTTCAAACCTTGGGCATCCGTCATGGCCGGGCCTGTGGCGAAGTTCGCCGTGCCGGCGCCCAGTTGCAGGTGACGAACACCCGCCAGATTGAGCATCGGCGTGACCGTGCCCAGGTCCACCACATCCAGTTGCGCGCCCAGTTGCCGGGCAAGCACGCTGATGGCTGCGCCGCCACTGACAAAGTTGTGCAACATTTGACCGGTAACGGCTTGCGGATAAGCCGAAACACCTTCGGCGACCACGCCATGATCCCCGGCGAAGAGGGCAATCCATAACTGATCGACACGCGGCTTGACCCGCCCTTGCAACCCGGCCAGTTGAATCGCCAGTGTTTCGAGCTGCCCCAGCGAACCTGCGGGCTTGGTCAGTTGCTGTTGACGCTCGGCCGCAGCCTTTTGCGCGTCACGGTCCGGGGATTTACACGGACGCAGCCACCACGGCGTATTCATAAGGCAGTTCCTTTCAACGTCAGGGGCAGGCCTGCGACAGTCAACACAACACGCTGACAGCGCTCAGCCAAGGCTTGATGCAGCCAACCGGCTTCATCGACATAGCGGCGAGTCAATTCGCCCAGCGGCACGACACCCATCCCGGTTTCGTTGCTGACAAACAGAATTTCACCCGGCAACCCTGCCAGGCACGCCAACAGGGCGTCGCGTTCAGCCGTCAGGCGTTGCGCGTCGTCCAGCATCAACAGGTTGGTCATCCACAGCGTCAGGCAGTCCACCAGCAGGCAGGTATCGGCGCGGGCGTTTTCGCGCAGCACGCGGGCCAGTGCCAGCGGCTCTTCAATCAGCCCCCATTGCGCAGGCCGACGCTCGCGATGATGCCGTACCCGCTCGCTCATCTCGCCGTCCTGCGGCTGGCTGGTTGCAATGTACGTCACTGCGTAACCGGACTCGGCTGCCAGCTTTTCGGCCAGACGGCTTTTACCCGAGCGGGCACCGCCCAAAATCAGTTGCAGCATGTTCACGCACCTCTCAAGACAAAACAGCCCGCGGCATCGATTACACCGTTATTGCAGCCCACACAGTTGCCGCAGACGGGCCGTGTCCAAATGGTTTTCCACCAGATCGGCCAAGCGCTCAATGTCCCGCTCGCGCAGCGCGTGATAGTCCACTGCCTGAACGCTAGGCAACCCGGCCCAGCGCAACAGGGCGCTGCAGGCTGCCGGCGACTCGAACAGACCATGCAGGTAAGTCCCGATAATCTGTCCGTCGGCGCTGCAAGCGCCATCGCAACGGCCGTCTTCAAGCTGCACGGCAGGCAGCTCAAGGGCGCTGCCGCGGGTTACACCGGCGTGAATTTCATAACCGCTGACCTCGGCGTTTTCCAGCGCCAGGCGCCCGCGCACATTACGCAGTTGTTTTTCAGCCTCAAGCTGCGTGGTGAATGCCAGCAGGCCCAGCCCGTCACTGGAGCCCGGCGCGCCTTCCAGCCCCAGCGGGTCGTGGACCTGCTCGCCCAGCATCTGCAAGCCGCCGCAAATCCCCAACACCCGGCCGCCGTAGCGCAAATGCCGCTCAATGGCCGTGTCCCAGCCATTGGCGCGCAGGTAGGCCAAGTCGCTGCGAACGCTTTTGGAACCCGGCAGGATGATCAGGTCGGCGGGGGGAATCGGCTGACCCGGCCCTACAAATTGCACATTCACCTGAGGGTGCAGGCGCAGCGGATCGAAATCGGTGTGGTTGCTGATGCGCGGCAGCACCGGCACCACGACGTTGAGCACCCGGTCGGCCTTGTTGATCTGGCGCTGGTCGATGCCGTCCTCGGCTTCCAGGTGCAGGTCCATGACATACGGGAGCACGCCGATCACCGGTTTGCCGGTCCGCTGCTCCAGCCAGTCGAGCCCCGGTTGCAGCAGGGCAATATCGCCACGAAAACGGTTGATGATAAAACCCTGAACCCGCGCCTGTTCGCTCTCGGACAGCAGTTCCAGAGTGCCGACCAAGTGCGCGAAGACGCCACCGCGATTGATGTCGGCAATCAGAATCACCGGGCAGTCCACGGCCTCGGCAAAGCCCATGTTGGCAATGTCGCCGGCGCGCAGGTTGATCTCGGCCGGAGACCCGGCTCCTTCGACCATCACCACCGGGTAGGCCGCACTCAGGCGGTCATGGGAGGCCAGTACGGCCTGCATCGCGATGGCTTTGTAATCGTGATAGGCCACGGCGTTCATGCTGGTCACGGCGCGCCCGTGAATGATCACTTGCGAGCCGGTGTCGCTGTTGGGCTTGAGCAACACCGGGTTCATGTCGGTGTGCGGCGCCAACCCGGCAGCCTGCGCCTGCACAGCCTGCGCGCGACCGATTTCGCCGCCCTCGGCCGTCACCGCGCTGTTGAGCGCCATGTTCTGCGGCTTGAACGGCACCACGCGCACGCCCTGACGAGTCAACCAGCGGCACAACGCTGTCACCAATGTACTTTTGCCCGCATCGGACGTGGTGCCTTGCACCATCAACGTGCTCATGGGGTTTCCTTGGTGTAAGCCTGCAAGGCCTGTTCAAGCTTGAGCCAGTGCGCCTCATCGGCGGGAAGGCCGAAACGCACGCTGCTGTTATGGGTAAACAGGCGCAGGAGAATGCCGCGCCGGGCCATGAAGTCGTACAGGTACTCGGCGTGCGGGGTCATCAGCCACTGAAACAGCGCGCAGCCCCCTTGAGCGGGCAACCCGTACTGGCTGAGCATCGCCACCAGCCGCTGGCTGGCCTGTTCGCTGCGCTGGCGTTGCCGGGCGTGCGCCTCGGTGTCGAGCAGGCACGCCTGTCCCAACACCCGCGTCGGCCCGCTGACCGCCCACGGGCCGACTTGCTCCGCGAGCAACTTGAGCAGCTTGAGTTCCGCCAGTACAAAACCCAGGCGCACCCCCGCCAGCCCGAAAAACTTGCCGAACGAGCGCAGGACGATCAGGCCGGTGCGCTGGCTTTGCGGCGCCAGGCTCATCGTCGGCGTGTTGTCCATGAACGCTTCGTCGACCACCAGCCAGCCCCCGCGCTGCACCAGACGCGCATGCCAGTCCAGCAAGTGCTCGGGCGACAGGCTCAGGCCCGTCGGGTTATTGGGATTGACCACCACCAGCACGTCCAGCTTATCGAGGTAGAAATCGACTTCCTGCTCCATGATTTCGCGCACGATGTGCCCGTTGCGGCGCCAGGCTTCGGCGTGTTCGGCATAGCACGGTGACAATACCCCGACTTTGCCACTGCGGCGCAGACGCGGCAGCAACTGGATGGCACATTGCGACCCCGGCACAGGTAGCACGTTCGGGGCGCCGTAATAGCTGCACGCGGCCTGTTCAAGGCCGTCATCGGTCTCGGGCAATCGGGCCCAGGCGCGCTCGGGTATGTGCCCGATTGCAAAGGGCCAGGGCGCCAGACCGCTGGACAGGTCCAGCCAGTCAGCTTCGGCAATCCCGTAGCGCAGGGCGGCCTGACGCAAACGTCCACCGTGCTCAAGCATAGAATTCACTCCCGACACACAAAATCAGCAGCCACAGCCACACGCCACGCTGCACCAGTTGCCAGCCGCGACCGATGGAATCGGCGTCGGCAGGCAGGCCTTCCCCCAACTGTGGGCGCTCGTGCAACTCACCGTGGTAAATCGCCGGACCTCCCAACGCTACACCCAGTGCGCCTGCACCGGCAGCCATGACCGGGCCGGCGTTGGGGCTGTCCCAGAGTGGCGCCTGTTGTCGCCAGCAGCGCAATGCGGCTCGGGTTTTACCCAACACTGCGTAGGTCAGGGCCACCAGACGCGCGGGAATATAGTTAAGTACATCGTCGATACGGGCAGCGGCCCAGCCGAAACGCTCGAACCGCTCATTGCGATAGCCCCACATCGCGTCGAGGGTATTGCTCAGACGATAGAGCACCACGCCGGGAGCCCCCGCCACGGCAAACCAGAAAATCGCCGCGAACACGGCATCGCTGCCGTTTTCCAGCACCGACTCAGTGGCGGCCCGCGCCACGTCGGTCGCGTCCAGTTCGCTGGTCTGTCGACTGACCAGATAACCGACACGGGTGCGGGCTTCATCCAGGTCCTGACGGCGCAATGCATCAGCCACCGGTTGCACGTGTTCGCCCAAGCTGCGCATGCCCAGCGCGCAATACAAGGCCAGAATGTCCACCAGCCAACCGATGTAAGGCAGCCATGACAACGCCGTGGCCAGAATCGTCAACGGAATGACCGCCAGCACCCAGGCCGTGACCCCGTGACTGCGCCAGCCGCGTCCACCGGAATTGAAACGCTGTTCGATACGGTCCGCCATACGGCCAAACGCGACCAGCGGATGCCAGCGCCTGGGCTCGCCCAACAGTGCGTCCAGCGCCACCCCGGCGACGCACAGCAACGCCACACTCATGGGCTCACTCCCCAATAGTTCTCGTACACCAATTCATTGAGCGGACGCGCCTGCGCCCACCCTTCCAGCACCAGCATAGGCGCCGGGTAAAACGCTTCGACCGGCCCCAGGCACAGCACCGCCAGCGGCTTGGCCCCGACGGGCAAGCCCAGCAGGTCCGCCAGCGCTTGCGGCTCGAACAACGACACCCAGCCCATGCCCAGGCCTTCAACCCGGGCGGCCAGCCACAGGTTCTGAATGGCGCAAGACAATGACGCCATGTCCATTTCCGGCAGCGTGCGCCGACCGAAAATATGCTTCTCGCGATCGTCCATCAACGCGGCCACCAGCACTTCGGCGCAGTCGTGGATGCCTTCGACCTTAAGGGTCATGAATTCATCGGAACGCTCGCCCAGCGCCTCGGCGGTGCGCACCCGCTCCTCCTCCACCAGCGCTTGAATCTTGTCGCGCAGCTCACGGCAGGTGATGCGGATAAACCGCCACGGTTGCATCAAGCCCACGCTAGGGGCCTGATGCGCCGCTTCGAGCAGGCGCGCCAACAGTTCGGGCGCAACGGCGCCGCCGCTGAAATGGCGCATATCGCGGCGCTCGGCGATGGCGCGGTACACCGCTGCGCGCTCTTGGGGACTGAATGCGTTGTCGCTCATGGCACCTTCACAGCACACGGCGCGAACAGCGCAGCCACGGCCTTGGGATTGGACGGAAAGTAAAAGTGCACATAGGACGCTGTCAGGCGGCCTTCGCGATACACCGCTTCGGCACCGCGTCCACCATTGGGGCTCAGGCCCCGGGCAATGGGTTGCAGCTCGGTACGGGTCAGCGAATGGTGATAGGTATGACCGCGCAGTTGGCCTTCAGGCAAGTCCACGGCTTGCAACGCCAAGGCCGCCAGACGCTTTTGCATGGTTGCCTCACCCGCCAGCACCCCCACCAGCTCGGCGCGCTGGCCGTCGACATCGGTCAAGGCATCGAGCAGGTACAACATCCCGCCACACTCCGCCAGCAACGGCTTGCCTGCGGCATGATGAGCGCGGATCGCATCAAGCATCGCGTGGTTACGCGACAGCTCAAGGTGATGCAGTTCGGGGTAGCCACCCGGTAAATACAGGCTGTGCGCAGCGGGAAGCTGCGTGTCACGGATCGGTGAAAAGAACGCCAGCTCCGCGCCCATGTCCCGCAGCAAGGCCAGGCTCGCGCCGTAGGTAAAGGCGAACGCTTCATCCCGGGCCACGGCAATCCGTACGCCCGCCAGCAACGGCTCGACCGTCACCGGCGTCGGCGCGGCGAATTCAACAGCGGGTGGCAGCGCTACCTCGCAGGTGCTGGCCAGCGCGTCGGCTGCGGCATCCAGGCGGGCGTCCAGGTCATTCAACTCGCTGGCTTGCACCAGCCCCAAGTGACGGCTCGGCAACTCGATGCCGGTTTCCCGGGACAACGCGCCATACCAGCGCAAGCCTTCGGTCAGGCTGCCTTCCAGCAATTGCGCGTGACGCACCGTGCCCACCCGGTTGGCCAGCACCCCGGCAAAGGGCAGGTCCGGCTGGTACCGCGCAAGCCCCAAGGCCAGGGCACCAAAGGTCTGGGCCATGGCCGTGCCATCGATGACCCCCAGCACCGGCACCCCGAAATGACGGGCCAGATCTGCGCTGGACGGGGTGCCATCAAACAGCCCCATAACCCCTTCAATCAGGATCAGGTCAGCTTCGCCAGCGGCCTCCCACAGCAAGCGCCTGCTTTCCTCTGCGCCCACCATCCACAAATCGACCTGATACACCGGCGCACCGCTGGCGCGCTCCAGAATCATCGGGTCGAGGAAATCCGGGCCACATTTAAACACCCGCACCTTGCGCCCCTGATTGCGATGCAAACGGGCCAACGCGGCGGTAACGGTGGTCTTGCCCTGACCGGAAGCCGGCGCGGCGATCAACACCGCCGGGCAATGACGCGACTCTCTCATGCTTGAACACTCACAATTCGATGCCTTTCTGGGCTTTGATACCGGCCTGGAACGCGTGTTTGACTACGTTCATTTCCGTCACGGTGTCGGCCAGGTCAATCAGTTCAGGTTTTGCACCGCGCCCGGTGACCAGCACATGCTGCATCGGCGGGCGGGCTTGCAGGTCTGTCAGCACCTGATCCAGGTCGAGGTAGCCGTGCTTGAGCGCAATGTTCAGCTCATCGAGCACCACCAGCCCGATGGACGGATCGCGCAGCATGTCGCGGGACACTTCCCAGGCAGCCTCGGCCGCCGCGATGTCGCGCTGGCGGTCCTGGGTTTCCCAGGTGAAGCCCTCGCCCATCACGTGATAGCGCACTTGCTCCGGAAAGCGGCGGAAGAAGCGCTCTTCACCGGTGCTGTTGCGGCCCTTGATGAACTGCACCACGCCGCACTGCATGCCGTGGCCCATGGCGCGGGCCAGCATGCCGAAAGCCGAGCTGCTCTTGCCTTTGCCATTGCCGGTCAAGACCAGCAGCAGACCACATTCATTGGGTGCGCTGGCGATGCGCTCGTCCATGACGGCTTTTTTGCGCAGCATGCGCGCCTGATGACGTTCGTCGCGTTCGGGGGATTCATTCATGGCAGCTCTCCGTTGGGGCTGAAAAAAGCAAACGGGAGGCGGGGGGAGATTTAACAACAGCGACACACCGTCGCCCGCCGCGAGGTGCTGGATGGATCAGGCCGGTCTCCGGGCTCATGAGCGGGCCGCCTGCCTGGCAGCAACCCTGACCGCGCGCCTTCCCGTGTACAGACACAGTGGCACTCAGCGCGGTGTTGACTCATTTACCGTTGCGGGGGCAGCGCCGGAATCGTGAACCTGGCGCACTGCGCCCTGCCCCTCACCGGCTTCCCTGTTTCACCCTGCCAGCCCATGGCTGCAGAGCACCTGAAACAAGCGGCGAAGGTTAGAGGGTTGGGGGTGGAGCGTCAATTAAAGGAAGCGCTGACCTGCACTTCAAAACGGCATTGCCCTGAACCTTTGCACGACTAGGCTTCTCTATCACTTACACCCCACTCATGGAGATTCACATGCTTAAGCGCCAGCACGCTGTTGTCATCGTACTTGCAGCAGGGTTAGCCGCCTGTGGTGAGAGTTCGACCTTGCAAGTGGCGGATGGCACCGGCCCCTCGCCCAAGCTGCCTGAGCCCAACAAGACGCTGATTCCGACGGTCAATATCGCACCCGCCGTGGGATGGTCTCAGGGCGCCAAGCCGATTGCCGCCGAAGGGTTGCAGGTCAGCGCCTTCGCCGAGGACCTCGACCACCCGCGCTGGCTGTATGTGCTGCCCAACGGTGATGTGCTGGTGGCAGAAACCAATGCCCCGCCCAAACCGGACGACAGCAAGGGGATTCGCGGCTGGGTGATGGAAAAGGTCATGGGCAAAGCGGGCGCGGGCGTGCCAAGTGCGAACCGGATCACCCTGTTGCGCGATGCCAATCACGACGGCATCGCTGAAACCCGCAGCGTGTTTTTGCAGAACCTGAATTCGCCGTTCGGCATGGCGCTGGTCGGCAACGATCTGTATGTGGCCGACTCGGACAAGCTACTGCGCTTCCCCTATCAGGCCGGTGCCGACAGCATCAGCGCCCAGCCGACCAAAGTGGTCGATCTGCCGGGCGGCCCGCTGAACCATCACTGGACCAAAAACGTGATTGCCAGCCCCGATGGCAAAAAGCTCTACGTGACCGTTGGCTCCAACAGCAACGTGGGCGAGAACGGCATGGATAAAGAGGAAGGCCGCGCGGCGATCTGGGAAGTAGACCCGGCCACCGGCAGCCACCGGATTTTCGCGTCGGGCTTGCGCAACCCCAATGGCATGGACTGGGAACCGGCCACCGGCAAGCTCTGGACCGCCGTTAATGAACGCGACGAGATCGGCAGCGACCTTGTACCGGACTACATCACTTCGGTTAAAGACGGCGGTTTCTATGGCTGGCCCTACAGCTATTACGGCCAACACGTCGACGTCAGGGTCGACCCGCAAAACCCAGAATTGGTGGCCAAGGCCATTGCCCCCGACTTTGCCGTCGGCCCGCACACCGCGTCATTGGGGTTGAGTTTTGCCGATGGCAGCAAGTTGCCAAACTTCACCGAAGGAGCGTTTATCGGCCAGCATGGCTCTTGGAATCGCAAACCCCACAGCGGTTACAAAGTGATTTTCGTGCCGTTCGCGGATGGCAAACCAACCGGCATGCCGATGGATGTCTTGACCGGGTTCCTCAACGCGGATGAAAAAGCGATGGGCCGGCCGGTGGGCGTGGTGATCGACAAACAGGGTGATCTGCTGGTGGCCGATGATGTCGGCAACAAAGTCTGGCGCGTGTCAGCCAAGTAAGGGGCTTTCTGGTTGCCCCGATAAAAAAAAGAGAGGCTGTGCAATCACAGCCTCTCTTTTATTCAACAGTGCCGCTTATGGATTGCGGGCCAGGTGCTGCTCGGTAGGCAGTACACGCTTGGCATTCAGATAGGCTTTTTGCCAGTAGGCTTTGGACAGGCTGTCGAGCTTGACCGTACCGCCCGTGGCCGGCGCATGAACGAAGCGCCCTTCTCCCACGTAAATCCCCGCATGACTGACCTGCGTCCCGCCACTGGTGGCGAAGAACAGCAGGTCGCCGGTTTGCAGCTTGTCTTTACCCACATTCGGCGCACTCATCACGATCATCTCGCGGGTCGAGCGCGGCAACGAAATGCCAGCGGCATCGTTATAGACGTACTTGATCAGACCACTGCAATCAAAGCCCGAGTCCGGGGTATTACCGCCCCACCGATAAGGCGTGCCCACCAGCCCCAGCGCACGGAACAACACATCGGCGGCGACGGGCGAGAAGTCATCAGAGGGGTTGGCAAATACCACCGGCTTTTTGGCCACGGGGGCGGGCGGCGGGTTGCTGGCGCAAGCACTGAGCAGGGCTGCTAGAGTCAAAACTGAGAGGCGGGCCATGATTGACATAAACAGAACGTTCCTGATTCTGGATACGGCAACTCGGCCGCGAAACCTGAAACCGCGACAGGCACTACCTTCGCGGCTCAGGAATTTAACAATGCGACTGAATTCTAGCCCTTAGAGGCCAAACTTCAAGTGAAGCTTTAACTTTACTTGCGGGCTATGACGCTCGTTGGCGCCATGGCCAGTGCGCGCTTGGCTTCAATGAAGGTTTTGCTCCAGTAGGTATCGCCCAACTTGTCGATACGCACCCCGCCACTGCGACGGCTGCTGGAGTGGATGAACTGGTCGTCCCCCAAGTAGATCCCGGCATGGCTGACACGCCCGCGACCGTTGGTGCTGAAGAACAGCAGGTCACCCGGCTTGAGCTTGTTACGCGCCACCAGCGGCGCATCAACGTTGATCATTTCGCGCGTGGAACGCGGCAATTGCATGCCAGCTTCTTCGCGGAACAGATAACCGATGAAACCGCTGCAGTCGAAGCCTGCTTCCGAGGTGCCGCCAAAACGGTAACGGGTACCGATCAAGGACATGCCGCGCTCAAGAATGCTGTCCGCCAATGCTGGCAGCTCATAAGGCTTGCTGTTTTCGGAGAATTGAGCCAGTTCTTTTTCGGTCGCCAGTTCTTCCTGATAAAGAGCGGAATCCTGGGACACAGATGACTTTTGAACCTGCCGGTCGACTACTTGCTGAGACACTGGCGAGTGCGCAGCGCAACCAAATAACAGGGTAACGAGTGCGAGGGGCACGAGGGGTGCGAAGCGATTTAGCATGGGCACGACCGTGGCTTGTAGGAAAAGTAGCCGCGACTATGCCAACTATGATCCTCATTTGCAAATTCAATCGATCTAAATGTGACTCGGCAGTTTTCTCATGACATCTAAGGTTTTACACCCCTGACGATAGAATCTGCGTTCGCCACCCTGCTGGCGCGCGGTTTTTCTGGCGCCTGCCATTTGCCAGACCGGCTATAAAACGAGGGATTACCAGCCCAAAGTTTCTTTCAGAAAAGGGATGGTCAGCTTGCGCTGGGCTTGCAAAGACGCCTGATCGAGCTGCTCCAGCAGATCAAACAGCGCGCTCATGCTGCGGGTACCACGGGTGAGGATGAAGTGCCCGACTTCGTCGGTCAGGTGCAGGCCACGGCGCGAGGCGCGCAACTGCAAGGCTCGCAGCTTGTCTTCGTCAGACAGCGGTCGCATCTGGAAGATCAACGCGAGTGTCAGGCGGGATTTGAGGTCAGCCAGCTTGATCGGCAATTCTCGCGGTGATGCCGAGGCCGCGATCAACAGCCGTCGCCCGCTGTCGCGCAAACGGTTGAACAGGTGGAACAGCGCTTCTTCCCAGTCCGCGCGTCCGGCGACGGCCTGAAGGTCATCCAGACACACCAGCTCGTACTGTTCGAGGTTATCGAGGATTTCGATGCCGCGATCCATCAGCTCGCCCAACGGCAGGTACACAGCGGGCTCACCCATCTGTTCAAAACGCAGGCAGGCTGCCTGCAACAGGTGCGTACGCCCGACGCCATGCTTGCCCCAAAGGTAGATCAGACTTTCTGTCCAGCCGGCGTCGGCTTCGCATAGACGCTCGACATAGCCGAGTGCAGCGGCATTGGCGCCTGGATAGTAGTTTATGAAGGTAGCGTCATCACGCAGACGCACACCTAGGGGCAGCTGAATCGGTTTCATGCTGACTGAACAGTTCAAACGAACCGTTAGTGGCCTCTGTGTAAAGTTTGCAAAGTTTATACCCGTTGTAGCCGGGCGCACAATGTAACAGACCACGAGCAAAATCAAAGGTTTGCGTTAAGGCCTTGGATTATTTGAGTTTTTGCCAACGCTCAAGCTCAAGCCGCGCCATAAAAAAGGCAGGCCCGCGAAACCAGCGGCCTGCCTTTTTCAACATAAGAAGACCTACAACTCGGGGTCTTCTTCACCTTTATACACGTGCGACTCCTTGTACATGTCCTGCACATGGCGAACCAGCACCATGATCACGGCGGCCACCGGCAAGGCCAGCAGCACCCCGGTAAAACCGAACAGTTCACCCCCGGCCAAAATCGCAAAGATCACCGCTACCGGGTGCATGCCGATTTTGTCACCTACCAGCAATGGCGTGAGCACCGTACCTTCCAGCGCCTGCCCCACCATAAACACTGCGACGATTCCGAGCATCGGGTACAGGTCACCGCCAAACTGGAAGAGCCCGGCAATCAATGCCGCCCCAATGCCGATGATGAACCCCATGTACGGCACGATGGCCGCAATGCCCGCCATCAAACCAATCAGCAGGCCCAGTTCAAGCCCGACCAGCATCAGCCCCGCGGAATAAATCACCCCGAGCGCGAGCATCACCAGCAACTGCCCACGGACAAACGCACCGAGCACGTCATGACACTCTTTGGCCAGCGAAACGATTTGCTCTTCACGGTCACGCGGCAGCAAGCCCCGGATCTTGGCCAGCATGATGTCCCAGTCACGCAACAGGTAAAAAGCCACCACCGGGATCAATACCAGGTTGGCCAAAAACCCGATCAGTGCCAGGCTCGACGCCGTGGCCTGCGACAGCACCACCCCGACGACATCGGACGCCTCCCCCATATGCTCAGTGATCGCCGCCTTGATCTTGTCGAACTTCCAGAAGCCGTCGCTCAGGCCGAATTTGCTTTGCGCCCACGGCATCGCCGTATGTTGCAACCAGTCCAGCACTTGTGGCGCCAGTTGGTACAGTTTCATCAACTGCTTGGCCAGCAACGGCACCAACACCAGCACCAGCGCCGTCACAATCACGGTGAACAGCGTAAACACGGTCACAACCCCCCAGGTTCTGGACAAGCCGAGCCTCTCCAGACGGTCCACCACGGGATCGAACATGTACGCCAGAACGATAGCGACCAGAAACGGCGTGAGTATCGGATGCAAGAAATACACAAACAGGGCAAACACCAGCGCCACGCCCCACCATACCCATCGCCGCGAATCCGTCATCAAGCGTCCATCCTTTATAAAGAAGAAAAAACCTACCAGCGAAAGCGTAGCTGTGCGGCGGGCGTAGCGGCGGGCGTCTGACCCGCCTCAGTCACCGGCGCGCCCTCACTCGCCGGGATTTCCTGCAAATGCGCCAGCCCCAGTTGAGCACGCAACTGCTCGGCACTGCCATTGACCTGATACACGCTACGGTCGCCGTCTATTCGCACAAGCTGCCCGCCAAACGGCTCAAGCAAACGCCCCAGCGAGGCATAACGCTCAAGGGTCATGCCGTGGACCTCCAGCAACTGCTCTGTGGAGATGCCCGGTTTGACCACATAACGCGGCGCCAGACGCTCACTCACGGCCAGCATCACCGCATCGGCCAACGCTGCCTGATCGGCCGCCTGCGCACTGCCCTGCTCCTGCTGATCGCCCAGCCACATCCGCCATTTGGCTTGCCACTGGCCGCCCTCTTCTCGGGCATGCACCGCCAGCAACGCATCGGCACCGTACCGCTCGGACGCTTCACGCAACGGCGCAGGGTTGGCGCCTTCAATATTGTCGACCGTGCCAACCAGTTGTTCGCTCAAGTCCGCCAACGGCAAGCGCAATGGCAGCCCCCGGTGTTGCGCTGCACGGCGCAGCGGTTCGGCCGCCGACTGCCCGTCACCGACCAGGCTTGAACCTTCCACCGAGTCGGCCAGCCACCAACCCAGCAACGCCGGACGGTTGCTGCCCCACAACGACAGGCCCGCCTGACGCAACGCGCGCTCGGTGCTCACAGGATCGAAGTCCACCTGCAGGCTTTCGGGCGGCCCGGCGTCATACCCGTACTGACGAATGATCTGCTGCGGGTCCTTGCGCACCGGCTCAAGAGCGGGGTTTTGCAGCGCCTTGGCATCGCCGGTCAGGCGGATGACCAGTGTTTGCAATGCTTTTTGCGTGGCTTGCGTGCGCTCTTCAGGCGACTGACTGCTCACCGGCTCACGCACTTGATACAAATTGGTCAGAATTTCGGCATGACTCGCCAGGCTGAAAAAGGACAAACAGCCCGCGGCTAAAAGATGATGAAAACGCATGAAATATTCCTGACGACAAAAAAGCAGTCTTGAAAGACCCGATAAACCCACTGCACAGGCTTCAGACAGGGCGCAAGCCAAATCATTCAGCGCGACGGCAGCGTTTTCACCCGGTCATAAAAAATCAAAAGTGAACCCGTATACCTTATACAGGCCTGCCCGCAGCGGCCAGTAAGACTAAATAAGGTTTTTTTTCGCGCTATATAACCCTGCCCGTCGGCCCGAGGATGGCCGCTGCCCTTCAAGCCTGATAAAATCGCGCGCCTTCGCAGACCGGCGACAGCCGGGCACCCGGCAAATGTTTCATTCACAGCGATGAGCACTTGCCAGCGGGCCCTCTGAGATCGGTCGACCTCCCCGAATCCCCCCTAAAGGCCTGGATTATGAGCAAGCAACCATCCCTGAGCTACAAAGACGCCGGTGTAGACATCGACGCCGGTGAAGCATTGGTCGAACGCATCAAGAGCGTGGCCAAGCGCACTGCACGCCCGGAAGTGATGGGCGGCCTCGGCGGTTTTGGCGCCCTCTGCGAAATTCCTGCCGGTTACAAGCAGCCTGTTCTGGTCTCCGGCACCGACGGTGTGGGCACCAAGCTGCGTCTGGCCCTGAACCTGAACAAGCACGACAGCATCGGCATCGACCTGGTGGCCATGTGCGTGAACGACCTGATCGTCTGCGGCGCCGAGCCACTGTTCTTCCTCGACTACTACGCCACCGGCAAACTCAACGTTGAGACCGCGACCCAGGTGGTGACCGGTATCGGCGCAGGTTGCGAACTGTCCGGCTGCTCGCTGGTAGGCGGCGAAACCGCTGAAATGCCGGGCATGTACGAAGGCGAAGACTACGACCTGGCAGGTTTCTGCGTCGGCGTGGTCGAAAAATCCGAAATCATCGACGGCTCTAAAGTGGCTGCCGGTGACGCCCTGCTCGCCCTGCCGTCTTCAGGCCCGCACTCCAACGGTTACTCGCTGATCCGCAAGATCATCGAAGTGTCCGGTGCAGACATCGAAAACATCCAGCTCGACGGCAAGCCGCTGACCGACCTGCTGATGGCTCCGACGCGCATCTACGTCAAGCCGCTGCTCAAGCTGATCAAGGAAACCGGCGTGGTCAAGGCCATGGCGCACATCACCGGCGGCGGCCTGCTGGACAACATTCCGCGCGTGCTGCCTAAAGGGGCCCAAGCCGTGGTGGACGTGGCCAGCTGGCAGCGTCCTGCGGTATTCGACTGGTTGCAGGAACAGGGCAACGTGGCCGAAACAGAAATGCACCGCGTCCTGAACTGCGGCGTCGGCATGGTGATCTGCGTGGCCCAGGCTGACGTAGAAACCGCCCTGAACGTGCTGCGTGAAGCCGGTGAACAGCCTTGGGTCATCGGCCAGATCGCAACCGCCGCCGAAGGCGCTGCGCAAGTCGAGCTGCAAAACCTCAAGGCGCACTGATGCCTGACACCTGTGATGTAGTGGTGCTGCTTTCCGGCACCGGCAGCAACTTGCAGGCCTTGATCGACAGCGATGACGTCAAGGCAAGCCCGGCCACCCTGCGCGCGGTGATTTCCAACCGCACCGACGCCCCGGGCCTGCAACGCGCCAAGAACGCGGGGATCGACACCCGTGTACTGGATCACACAGCATTCGAAGGCCGCGAGGCCTTCGATGCTGCACTGATCGAAATCATCGACACTTTCAATCCGCACCTGGTGGTACTGGCCGGCTTCATGCGCATACTCAGCGCTGACTTCGTGCGCCACTATCAGGGGCGCCTGCTGAATATCCACCCGTCTTTACTGCCCAAATACAAAGGCCTGCACACGCATCAGCGCGCACTGGAAGCGCAAGATCGTGAGCACGGTTGCAGCGTGCACTTCGTGACCGAGGAACTCGATGGCGGCCCCCTGGTCGTACAGGCAGTGATACCGGTCGAGTCTGAAGACACGCCAAGCAGTCTGGCGCAACGGGTGCATGCCCAGGAACACCGGATCTACCCGCTTGCAGTGCGCTGGTTTGCCGAGGGTCGCTTGTCTCTCGACGAACAAGGTGCATTATTGGACGGTCAATTACTCCCGGCCAGCGGCCACCAGATACAAATCTAGGAGATTTTATGCGTCGTGCCCTGCTCCTTGCCCTTAGCCTGCTAGCCATCCCAGCAGTGCAAGCGGCCGATCTTCAGCCTTTCAAGGCCAGCTACACCGCCGACTGGAAACAGTTGCCGATGAGCGGCTCCGCAGAACGCAGCCTGACCAAAGGCGCAGACAACGTCTGGACCTTGAACTTCAAGGCCTCGATGCTGATCGCGAGCCTGAACGAAGTAAGCACACTCAAGCTGGAAAAAGACCAGCCAGTGCCTCTGAGCTATCACTTCGAACGGGGTGGCCTGGGTAAAGCCAAAAACATCGACCTGAACTTCAACTGGAAGGACATGACGGTTACCGGCACCGACAACAAGACGCCCGTGACGGTAAAACTGCTAACCGGCATGCTCGACAAGTCGACCTATCAACTGGCCCTGCAGCGCGACGTCCTGGCCGGCAAAAAGTCGATGAGCTACCAAGTGGTTGATGGTGACGAAGTGGACACTTACGACTTCCGCGTCATCGGCCCTGAAGTGGTCAGCACCAAGGCCGGCAAAATCAACGCCATCAAAGTCGAGCGCGTCCGCGACCCGGCCCAGAACAAGCGCATCACCGAGATGTGGTTCGCCAAACAGTGGGATGGTTTGCTGGTTGCCTTGCGCCAGGTTGAAAAAGACGGCAAGGAATACAACATCATGCTGCTCGACGGCACGGTGGACGGCAAGACAGTCAAAGGCAAATGATCCGCGACTGACAGCACCGACTAAAACCTCGCTCCGGCGAGGTTTTTTTTCGACTTTGAAACCCCGGCGAAGATGAAACTTTTGTCATAAAACTTTCCGCTAATGACGCAAACACCCCGTAATACAAGGGCTGCAAGGTTTTTTTGTTATTCCGACACATGACAGCACACCCGCTAGCCATTTACTTAGCTAGCTAACAAACCCTATAAATAAGACCTGCGACGACTTGCCGCATCCCCCATCAGAATTTGGAGCAAGCAGATGACTATCAAAGTAACTGAGCGCGACGATTCGCGTATATTTCACCAACTCGTGGCCCACGGTGTTCACCTGTGGGATGTTCACCAACAAGACGTCTTGGTCGGTATGTTTCACCGCGAAAGCGACGCCAATGACTACAAGGCCGAGCTGGAAAAGCTGGAAGCGCAAAAGCGCCGGACCTGAAGCATTGAAATAACTGTCTTGAAAACAACAAACCCCGCCGAAGCGGGGTTTGTTTTGACCGTCATGAATACGTGTTTACCACATCAGGTCATCCGGAATCTGGTACGCCGCGTACGGATCGTCTTCTTCAGGTGTTTTAGGCTCAACCAGAATGTTCAGCTGCACGATCCGGCGCGGGTCGCGTTCCTGAATCTTCAGAGCGGCTTCGCGCGGGATGACTTCGTAACCCCCCTGGTGCTGCACGATCGCCAGCGAACCATTGGCCAGCTTATTACGCATCAGCGTGTTGACCGACAGGCGCTTGACCTTCTTGTCGTCAACGAAGTTGTAGTAGTCCTCAGTGCTGAGCTTGGGCAGGCGCGAGACTTCAATCAATTGCTTGATTTGAGCGGCGCGGGCCTTTTGTTCGGCCTTCTCCTGCTGCTGACGGTTCAGCTCCTGGTCGCGCTTGATCTTCTCGGCCTTGGCTTCGGCCGCCAGGCGCTGCTGAGTGTCATCGAGCTCGATCTGGCCTTTATGGGCCAGACGCTGCTGCTTCTGCTTTTCTTTACCGGCCTGTTTGGCCTGCTTCTCGTTAACCAGTCCGGCTTTGAGCAACTGGTCGCGTAGGGAAATGCTCATCTACTTACTCACTTAGGCAAACTCAGCCGCAGCTGGGTAAATTCTTTTCCTGGCGCTTGGCTTCACCCCAGAGGGCGTCCAGGTCTTCAAGGGTGCAATCTTCAATGGGTCGCAGGGTATCGCGCAATGCCTGCTCGATAAACCGGAAACGCCTGTCAAATTTGGCATTTGCACCGCGCAAGGCGGTTTCTGGGTCGACTTTGAGGTGACGCGCCAGATTCACCACGCTAAACAACAGGTCGCCGATCTCGTCATGGATGGCCGCCGAGTCGTTGTCCGCCATGGCCTGCAGCACTTCATCCAGTTCTTCGCGCACCTTGTCCAGCACCGGCAAGGCCGCAGGCCAGTCAAAGCCGACCTGCGCGGCGCGCTTCTGCAACTTGGCGGCCCGCGAGAGGGCGGGTAATGCCACGGGCACGTCATCGAGCAACGATAGCTGGAGCGGCACCGAGGCTTTTTCAGCCCGTTCTTGCGCCTTGATTTCATCCCAACGCTGCTTGACCTGTTCTTCGCTCAGGCGCGGCACGTCCAGCGGCGCGTACAGATCGCCCGTCGGGAACACATGGGGATGGCGGCGGATGAGCTTGCGGGTGATGCTGTCGATCACCCCGGCAAATTCAAAGCGGCCTTCTTCACGGGCCAACTGGCTGTAATAAACCACCTGAAACAACAAGTCACCCAACTCGCCCTGTACGTGCTCAAAGTCGCCCTGCTCGATGGCATCAGCGACTTCATACGCTTCCTCAAGGGTGTAAGGCACGAGGGAGGTCCAGGTTTGCTTGATGTCCCACGGGCAACCGAACTGCGGGTCACGCAGCCGGGCCATGAGGTGGAGCAAATCGTCGAGGTTGTACATCACGGATCTCTTCTACAAAACGCTATGAGCAGGACCGCACGCGAGGCTGCTTACCCGTCTCCACTGACTGAAGGCGGGGTAGCTCGGCCCTTATCGCGGCTCACTGCGCCCGATACGCCGGGTTTCAATGATGTTCGGCAGTTGCGAGATTTTGCCCAGCAGACGCCCCAACGAATCGAGCCCCGGAATCTCGATGGTCAAGGACATCAGCGCGGTGTTGTCCTCTTTGTTCGAGCGGGTGTTGACCGCCAATACGTTGATCCGCTCGTTGAGCAGCACTTGCGACACGTCACGCAGCAGCCCGGAACGGTCGTACGCCCGAATCTCGATATCCACCGGGTAGGTGGAAACCGGGATCGGCCCCCAGTTGACCTGAATCATCCGCTCAGGCTCGCGGCTGCCCAGTTGCAGCACCGAGGCGCAATCCTGACGGTGAATGCTCACGCCACGCCCCTGGGTGATGTAACCGACGATGGCATCGCCCGGCAGCGGCTGGCAGCAACCGGCCATTTGTGTGAGCAGGTTACCCACGCCTTCGATCTGGATGTCGCCGCGCTTGCCCGGTTTGTAGCCGGTGGCCTTGCGCGGGATCAGCTCCATCTGCTCGTTGCCGCGTTCGGGCTCGACCATTTGCTGCGCAAGGTTGATCAACTGCGCCAGACGCAAGTCACCCGCGCCCAGTGCCGCGTACATGTCTTCGGCGGTTTTCATGTTGGCCTTGTCGGCCAACTTCTCGTAATCCACCGCAGGCAGGCCCAGACGGCCGAGTTCGCGCTCAAGCAGGGTTTTACCCGCGGCCACGTTCTGGTCACGCGCCTGCAACTTGAACCAATGCACAATCTTGGCCCGGGCCCGCGACGTGGTGATGTAACCCAGGTTCGGGTTCAGCCAGTCACGGCTCGGCGTGCCATGTTTGCTGGTGATGATCTCGACCTGCTCACCGGTTTGCAGGCTGTAGTTGAGCGGCACAATCCGCCCGTTGATCTTCGCGCCCCGGCAGTTATGGCCGATTTCAGTGTGCACCCGATACGCGAAGTCCAGCGGTGTCGCGCCTTTGGGCAAGTCGATGGCGTGCCCGTCCGGGGTGAAGATATAGACCCGGTCCGGTTCGATATCGACCCGCAGTTGCTCGGCCAGACCACCGATATCGCCCAGTTCTTCGTGCCATTCCAGCACTTGGCGCAGCCACGAGATTTTCTCTTCGTACTGATTGGACCCGGCCTTGACGTCAGTGCCCTTGTACCGCCAGTGCGCGCATACCCCGAGTTCGGCCTCTTCGTGCATGGCGTGGGTGCGGATCTGCACCTCAAGTACCTTGCCCTCCGGCCCGATCACGGCGGTGTGCAGCGAGCGATAGCCGTTCTCTTTCGGGTTGGCGATGTAATCGTCGAATTCTTTCGGGATATGGCGCCACAGCGTATGGACGATGCCCAGCGCGGTGTAGCAATCGCGCATCTCGGGCACCAGCACCCGCACGGCTCGCACGTCATAGATCTGGCTGAAGGCCAGACCCTTGCGCTGCATTTTGCGCCAAATGGAATAGATGTGTTTGGCCCGGCCGCTGATGTCCGCGTCAACGCCGGTGGCTTCCAGCTCCGTACGCAACTGATTCATGACATCGGAGATGAAACGCTCGCGATCCAGACGACGCTCATGGAGCAAGGTCGCGATCTGCTTGTACTGCTCAGGCTCAAGGTAACGGAAGGACAAATCCTCCAGCTCCCACTTGATATGACCGATGCCGAGACGGTGCGCCAAGGGCGCATAAATATCGAACACCTCGCGGGCCACGCGGTTGCGTTTTTCGTCCGGGGCATTCTTGACGGCGCGAATGGCGCAGGTGCGCTCGGCCAGCTTGATAAGCGCGACGCGCACATCATCGACCATGGCCACCAGCATTTTGCGCAGGTTCTCGACCTGGCCCTGAGTGCCCAACACCATCGACTGGCGCGGGCTCAGGCTGGCGCTGATCGCGGCCATGCGCAGCACGCCATCAATCAGCTTGGCCACCACCTGGCCGAAGCGCTGGGTAACGGCGGGCAGTTGAATCTGGCCTTCACGTACCCCGCGATAGAGAATCGCCGCGACCAACGAGTCCTGATCCAGCTTCAAATCCGCGAGGATTTCAGCGATTTCAAGCCCGGTGCGAAAGCTCGACGTGCCTTCGGTCCACAGGTTTTTCGCGGCATTGGCTTGCTGTTCGGCCTCGCGTGCAAACTCACAGGCTTCTTTCAAGGCTTCACGGTCCAGCGCGACATCCACACTCACGGCATGATCAAGCCATGCGTCGAGGTTGAGACTGCCGTCGGTGTTGATCGGCTGGTGTGCTCTGACCTGTACCATCTTGCTTACCTTCCCTACGGCGCACATTCAGTGCGCCGAAATCACCGGCCCGAATCCCGATTCCACGCCACAGGGCCAAGTCGCGTGGAACTGCGGGCCCGTAGAAATAGACAGACCGTCCTAGTCTGCTTCAAATAACGCCATTGCCTCGACATGCGCGGTTTGCGGAAACATATCGAGGATTCCGGCACGTTTTAACCGATAACCCTGCTTCATCAGTTCAACCGTATCGCGCGCCAGCGTGGCCGGGTTGCACGACACATACACCAAGCGTTTGGCCCCAAGGGCAGACAGCTTGCATACCACTTCATAAGCGCCGTCACGGGGCGGGTCCAGCAGCACGGCAGAAAAACCGTCTTTGGCCCATGCTGCTTGCGCCAGCGGCTGCGACAGATCGGCCTGAAAAAACGCTGCATTATGCAGGTTGTTACTGACCGCGTTTAGCGCAGCGCGTTCGACCATCGTCGCAACCCCCTCAACCGCCACCACCTCGCGGACCTGTTTAGCCAGCGGCAACGCGAAGTTACCCAGCCCGCAAAACAAGTCAAGAACCCGCTCGTCGGCTTGGGGCGCCAACCATTCCAGCGCCTGAGCCACCATGGCTTCGTTGACCCCTGCATTGACCTGAACAAAGTCGCCGGGGCGATAGGCCAGTTGCAAATTCCATTGCTCTAAACGGTAGCCCAACGTTTGAGTCAAATCGACAGGCTGCGGTTCACCTTCGCCATGCAACCACAATTGGGCACCGTGGGTGAGGCAAAACCCCTGCAACAGCTGCATGTCTGCTTCGCTGAGCGGCGCCATGTGGCGCAGCAGCACGGCAATCGCCGACCCACTGAACAACTCGACATGGCCCAGCGCCCTCGGGTTGCTCAACTGACGCAACAGAGCGGGCAGCCCGGCCATGATAGGTTGCAAAGCCTGTACCAGAACCAAACAGTGATCGATGGCCACAATGTCCTGACTGCCAGCCGCGCGGAAACCGACTTCCAGCTGTTTGGCACGCGCATCCCAACGCACCGCAATGCGGGCGCGGCGGCGGTAGCCGAACTCGGGCCCGGTCAACGGCGCGGCCCACTCTTCAGGTTCGACAGTCGCTACCCGCGACAACTGCTCGGCCAGCATGCGCTGTTTAAGTGCAAGCTGCTCGTCGTGGGGCAGGTGCTGCACGCTGCAGCCACCACAGCGCCCGGCATGGGCACACGGGGCGACGCGGCGCACTTCACTGGCTGTAAAGACGCGCTCGGTGCGGGCCTCAACGATTTTGCCGTGGGCACCCAGCACCCTGGCCTCCACGTCTTCACCGGCCAGCGCACCGCTGACAAACCAGGTCCGGCCGTCAAGGAAGGCAATGCCGCGGCCATCATTGGCCAGACGCTCGATGCGCAAACGCTGTTTTTTGCCCGTGGGCACTTGCGGGGCCTTGGTGCCGCCAGCCGGCTGAAACCGCAGGCCTCTTGCTTGCTTAGCCATCAGTTCGGCGCATCGTAAATGCCGGTCGACAAGTAACGGTCGCCACGGTCACAAATGATCGCGACGATCACCGCGTTTTCCACTTCCCGGGACAACCGCAGCATCGCGGCCACTGCACCGCCCGAAGAGACGCCACAGAAGATGCCTTCTTCGCGGGCCAGTCGACGCATCACGTCTTCAGCTTCGCGCTGGGCCATGTCGACGATCCGGTCCACCCGGTCAGCCTGATAAATCTTTGGCAGGTACTCAGTCGGCCAGCGGCGAATGCCCGGGATGGCGGCGCCTTCCATCGGCTGCAGGCCGATGATCTGGACGTTGGGGTTTTGTTCTTTCAAATAGCGCGACACGCCCATGATGGTGCCGGTGGTGCCCATCGAGCTGACAAAGTGGGTGACGCTGCCCTGGGTCTGACGCCAGATCTCCGGGCCGGTGCTGGTGTAGTGCGCTTCGGGGTTGTCACCGTTGGCAAACTGGTCGAGCACCTTGCCGCGACCTTCAGCCTGCAGCTTGTCGGCCAGATCGCGCGCGCCTTCCATGCCCTCTTCCTGGGACACCAGAATCAGCTCGGCGCCATAGGCGGTCATGGCCGCCTTGCGCTCGGCACTGGAGTTGTCAGGCATGATCAGGATCATCTTGTAGCCTTTGATCGCAGCGGCCATGGCCAGTGCGATGCCGGTGTTGCCGGACGTGGCTTCAATCAGGGTGTCGCCGGGCTGGATCTGACCGCGCGCTTCGGCGCGGGCAATCATCGACAGCGCCGGGCGGTCTTTGACCGAGCCCGCCGGGTTATTCCCTTCGAGCTTGAGCAATAACGTATTGGTGGTGTCGCCGGCCAGGCGCTGCAAGCGCACCAGCGGCGTGTTGCCGACGCAGTCGGCGATAGTGGGGTACTGCAAAGTCATGGCGTATTCGCAATCCGGACTGCGGGGTCGCACATCATACCGACAAACGCCAATTGGCCATATCACGCAAAGTGCGGAGCTTATGGCGAAAGGCTATAAGCCCGGCCCTCGAAGGCTGTGTCATCGCTGTCGAGCAGCCGTTTACAGATGCGCGGGCAAATAGCACGGCAATCGCAGGTGTACCCGCAACCCCTGAGAGGTGTTTTCCGCCCACAGGCTGCCGCCCTGCAGCCGCAAGGCATTGCGCGCGATGCTCAAGCCCAGGCCAAAGCCGCCATCGCCGGGCCGCGAACCATCGAGTCGGGTGAACGGCGCAAAGATACGCTCCAGTTCGTGCGGCGCCACACCGCCGCCCTGATCGTCGAGCCATAAGTGCCACTGGTCGCCTTCACGCTGGCCGCTAAGACTGACGACCCCGGCGGGCGGGGAATGTCGAATGGCGTTGCGCAGGATGTTTTCCAGCGCTTGCGCCAAGCTGTTGAGATGCCCTTGCACCCAACACTCGGCGCCCACAAAACACGGCAGACGCGATTCGGGCCAGCCGCTTTCAAAGCGGGCGTTTTCGCTGATCATTTCCCACAGCGCCTGCACCTGAATCGCTTCCACCGGCAGCGGCCCGCGCTCGGCGTCGAGCCAGGCCAGTTGCAGGGTGTCTTCCACCAGACGCTGCATGCCATCGACCTCGCGGCTCAATCGCTCGCGCAACGCGGCTTCGCCCTGCTCGCTGTCGCAGGCCACGCGCAAACGGCTTAAAGGCGTACGCAGCTCGTGGGACAAGTCACGCAGCAACTGCTGCTGTTGGCTGACGGTGCTTTGCAAGCGCTCCGACATTTGATCGAACGCGCGCCCCAGATCGCCCAACTCATCCTGACGGCTGGTGGTCTGGCTCGACACCCGCGCGCCCAATTGGTCGGCGCGCCAGGCGTGAGCCTGCTCGCGCAGTTGATTGAGTGGCACGATCAGCAGGCGATAAAGGCCGACACACAGGAGTAAGGTGAACAGGCCAGGGATCACGCCATTGGTGATGATGCGCCAGACCCACTGCGAATACCCCGGCATGAAGCGCTGTGGCAGCTCAATGACCAGATAACCGATGGACGAGTCGCGCGGGAACGGCACTTTCATCCACGGGCGGGCGTTTTTCAAATGGCTGATGGGCCAGTCCACCCCGCGCAGGAAGGTCAGGCGCTGGCTTTCACGTTCATTGAGCGGGTAGCTGCTCAGCGACTGCAAATCCTGACCGATGACGCCGACCCAGCCGCTTTCGACGTGCCCCAGCGCCTGCAACCACTGATCGACACCCGCTTGTCCTGCCTGCTCCCAAGCGGTTTCTGCCTCACCGGCGTAACGCATCAGCGTGCTGCGGGCCTCATGGGAGAGAAAACCGGTGCGTTTGTCCATGTAGCGGCCCCACGACCAGCTCAACCAGATCATGAGCAAACAAAAAGCGACCAGCAGGCAGGCCAGTTTCCAGAACACCGAGTGTTTGCCGGGGACCTTATAAGGCATCGCTGGCACTCAGCACGTAACCCTTGCCCCACACCGTGCGCACTTCCCGTGCGTGATAACCGATGCTCTTGAGCTTGCGGCGGATCTGGCTGATGTGCATGTCGAGGCTGCGATCGTGGGGCGCGTAGCCGCGTTGCAGCACGTGCTGGTACAGAAACGCCTTGCTCAACACTTCATCGGCATTGCGGTAAAGGGTGTCGAGCAGGCGAAATTCGCTGCGGGTCAGGCCCGCGTACTGCGCGCCATGGCGCACGTCGCTGGCGGCGTCGTCGAAGACCAACCCGCTTTCCTGGTCGACAGGCAGCGACACGGCACTGGCACGGGGCGTGCGGTCCAGCGCCACCCGCCGCAGGATGGCCTCGATGCGCACTTGCAGTTCAGCCATGCTGAACGGTTTGGGCAGGTAGTCATCGGCGCCCAGTTGAAAACCGTTGATGCGGTCGGCTTCGGCGCCCAGGGCCGACATCAGAATGACGGGCAATGCATGGGTCTGGCGCAGTTGCGTGAGCACCTGCAAGCCATTCATGCCGGGCAGCAGAATGTCCATCAACACCACGTCGAAGGGCTGCTGTTGCGCCAGGTTCAAACCGTCCTGACCGTTTTGGCACCAGCGCACCTCAAACCCGGCGCGCTGCAACTGCGCTTGCAGGTAAGCGCCCAGTACGGGGTCGTCTTCGATGGCCAACAGGCGGTAGGGATTGTTCACGGCGGGATTCATTAGCGTCTGCAAGTCATTCTCAATCGGCGATTATTCAAGATTGAACCGACGCGGGCAACCGCCACGCCAATGGTTGTCGATTGATGGCGATCAATGCCGCGACCCGCAGGGCAAATTTCTGCAAGTCGGGCGCGGGGCAAATCGCTACACTGCCAGCAAACCTGCGCCGGATGCGCGGGGCAAGATCAGAAAAACGTGGAGCTGGAGAATTGCGTGCTTAAAAATCTGGGAATCAAAGGCCGCGTATTGCTGCTCACGTTACTGCCCGTCACCTTGATGGCCATGGTGCTGGGTGGCTACTTCACCTGGGTGCAACAGTCCGAGTTGCAGTCCCAGCTGTTGCAGCGCGGTGAAATGATTGCCGAACAGCTCGCGCCACTGGTCGCGCCCGCCCTCGGGCGGCACGACACTGCCCTGCTGGCACGCATTGCCACCGAGTCCCTGGAGCAACAGGACGTGCGGGCCGTGTCGTTCCTCGACGCCAATCACGAAACCCTCGCCCACGCGGGCCCGGTCATGCTCAATCAGGCACCGCTGGGCAATAGCACGCAGTTGCTGCAACGCACTGACAACGACGCCACGCGCTATTTACTCCCGGTCTTTGGCCGTCATCGCAACCTAGCGGGCGACATCATTCCCAACGAAGCCCATCGCCTGCTGGGCTGGGTCGAGCTTGAACTGTCCCACAGCAACATGTTGCTGCGCGGTTATCGCAGCTTGTTTGCCAGCTTGCTGTTGATTGCCAGCGGGCTGGTGTTCACCGCCTTGCTGGCGTTGCGCATGAGCCGCACGATCAATGCACCGCTGGGCCAGATCAAGCAAGCCGTGGCCCAACTCAAGGACGGGCGACTTGAAACCCGCCTGCCACCGTTGGGCAGCCATGAGCTGGACGAACTGGCGTCGGGCATCAACCGCATGGCCGAGACCTTGCAGAACGCGCAGGAAGAACTGCAAAACAGCGTCGATCAGGCCACCGAAGACGTGCGCCAGAACCTCGAAACCATCGAAATCCAGAACCTTGAGCTGGACCTGGCGCGCAAGGAGGCCCTGGAGGCCAGCCGCATCAAGTCCGAGTTTCTGGCCAACATGAGCCACGAAATCCGCACCCCGCTCAACGGCATTCTGGGCTTCACTCATTTGCTGCAAAAAAGCGAGCTGACCCCACGTCAGTTCGATTACCTGCACACCATCGAAAAGTCGGCCGACAACCTGCTGGGCATCATTAACGAGATCCTCGACTTCTCGAAAATCGAAGCCGGCAAACTGGTGCTCGACAGCGTCCCGTTCAACCTGCGCGACTTGCTGCAAGACACGCTGACCATTCTCGCCCCGTCCGCCCACGAGAAAGGCCTGGAGCTGGTCAGCCTGGTGTACCGCGACACGCCGTTGTCGCTGATTGGCGACCCGCTGCGGCTCAAGCAGATCCTCACCAACCTGGTCAACAACGCGATCAAGTTCACCCGCGAAGGCACCATTGCCGTGCGCGCCATGCTCGAAGACGAGGATGAGGACGACGGCAGCGTGCAACTGCGCATCAGCGTTCAGGACACCGGCATCGGGCTGACCAGTCAGGATGTGCGGGCGTTGTTTCAGGCCTTTAGCCAGGCAGACAACTCGCTGTCGCGCCAACCCGGCGGAACAGGTTTGGGACTGGTGATTTCCAAGCGCCTGGTGGAACAGATGGGCGGCGAAATCGGGGTCGAGAGCACCCCCGGCGAAGGGTCGGTGTTCTGGATCAGCGTCAAGCTGCCCAAGGCACGGGATGACGTGGAGGACCTGCCGGGCGCGCCGCTGCTGGGCCGTCGGGTGGCCTTGCTGGAAAAACACGACCTGGCGTGTCAGGCCTTGCAGCACCAGCTCGAAGACTGCGGGCTGGCGGTCACGCCCTTCAACACCCTCGAAACCCTGTGCAATGGCGTGACCAGTGCCCATCACACCGACCAGGCTTTCGATCTGGCGGTGTTTGGCGTCACCGCCTCGGACCTGCCGCCGGAACGGCTGAATCAGCCCATCTGGGACCTCGACCGCATGGGCTGCAAGGTGCTGGTGCTGTGCCCCACCACCGAACAGCAACTGTTCGCCGCCGCTGTGCCCAACTCCCATGAACAGTTACAGTCCAAACCCGCCTGCACCCGCAAGTTACGCCGCACGCTGGCGGATCTGGTCCAGCCGCGTCACACCCGTAGCGAGCGCGGCGAGTTACTGGCCAGCCGCGCCCCGCGAATCCTGTGTGTCGACGACAACCCGGCTAACCTGCTGCTGGTGCAAACCCTGCTCGAAGACATGGGCGCGCACGTCACGGCCGTGGACAGCGGCTATGCGGCGATTGATGCGGTCAAGGCCCACGCCTTCGATCTGGTGCTGATGGACGTGCAAATGCCCGGCATGGACGGCCGCGAAACCACAGAGCTGATTCGCCAGTGGGAAAGCGAGCGCCAGTCCACCCCGCTGCCCATTGTGGCCCTCACCGCCCACGCCATGGCCAACGAGAAACGCGCCCTGCTGCAAAGCGGTATGGACGACTACCTGACCAAGCCCATCAGCGAACGCCAGTTGGGCCAAGTGGTGTTGAAATGGACCGGGTTGGCGCTGATCAACCAGGTCAACGATAGCCAACAGGAACCGCCGACCCCTGACACGCAACTCCCCGTGCTGGATCTCGAGGAGGGCTTGCGGTTGGCGGCCGGTAAACAGGATCTGGCCGCAGACATGCTGGCCATGCTGCTGGCCTCGCTGGAATCCGACCGCGAAGCGATTCGTCAGGCCCGTGAAGCCCGGGACAACAGCGCCCTGATCGAACGGGTTCACCGCTTGCACGGCGCCACCCGCTACTGCGGCGTACCGCAATTGCGCGCCGCCTGCCAGCGTACCGAGACGCTGCTCAAGCAGGAGAGCCCCAACGCGTACGCCGCACTGGACGAGCTGGATCACGCCATCGTCCGCCTTGGCGCTGAAGCCCGAAGCGCCGCCTGACACTTTCTGCACTCAACCAAGGAAGACTCCCATGCGCATCCTTCTGTTCAGCAGCCAGACCTACGACCGCGACAGTTTCACCGCTGCCGCGCAACACGACGACCTTGAGCTGCACTTCCAGCCCGCGCGCCTGAACCTCGACACCGTGGCCCTGGCCCATGACTACGAGGTGGTCTGCCCCTTCATCAATGACGACTTGAGCGCCCCGGTGCTGGAGCAACTGGCCCTTGGTAAAACACGCCTGATTGCCCTGCGTTCGGCCGGTTACAACCATGTCGACCTGCCCGCCGCCCGGCGCCTGGGCCTGAGCGTGGTGCGCGTACCGGCGTACTCACCCCATGCCGTGGCCGAGCACGCCGTGGCGCTGATTCTGGCGCTCAACCGTCGCCTGCACCGCGCCTACAACCGCACCCGTGAAGGCGATTTCACCCTGCACGGCCTGACCGGGTTTGATGTGGTGGGCAAGACTGTCGGGGTGGTCGGCACCGGGCAGATCGGCGCCACCTTCGGCAAAATCATGGCGGGCTTCGGTTGCAAACTGCTGTGTTTCGACCCTTACCCCAACCCGGCCCTGCTGGCGCTGGGCGCCGAATACGTCAGCCTGCCCGAGCTGATCGCGGGCTCGCACATCATCAGCCTGCACTGCCCGCTGACCGCCGAAAACAAGCACATGATCAACAGCCAAAGCCTGGCCACCCTTCAACACGGCGCCATGCTGATCAACACCGGGCGCGGGGCGCTGGTGCACACGCCCTCCCTGATCGAAGCCCTGAAAAGCGGGCAACTGGGGTACTTGGGGCTGGACGTGTATGAAGAAGAAGCCCAACTGTTCTTCGAGGACCGTTCCGACCTGCCCTTGCAAGACGATGTGCTGGCACGCCTGCTCACGTTTCCCAACGTCATCATCACGGCGCATCAGGCGTTCCTGACCCACGAAGCCCTCAGCGCGATTGCCGCCACCACATTGGAGAACATCGCGGCCTGGAAAGCCGGATCGCCCCACAACCTGATCGAAGGTTAAGCGGCCACGCCTCGTGGATTGGCGTCTGCGTGCTAGCATAGCGGCCTATTTGGAGGACCCATGGTCGAACACGATTTCCGCTACAACCTGCTTAGTCCGCAGCACACCCTGATCGAATGCCGCTCCTTGGCGGCAGGCCTTTATCAAGTCACCGGCAACGGTGGCTCGATTCAGAACGGTGACGTGCTGGTGGTCACCCTCAAGGGCAGCAAAGACCTGGCCATGCGCCTGACCGTCGAAAAAGTCCGTCACCTGATCAACCCTCGCGGCCAGTGGGTGGCCGTCGCCAAAGGCCCGGTGTTTGGCGAGTTGTCGATTCACGCGTGGCAGGTCAACTGCGACGGCTGCGCCAAAGAACTGAAGTTCGAATTCGCCGTCGACGCGAAGTTGGGCGCCAAGGCGCAAAAACCGGCCGCCAGCGCGCGCATTGCCGAATTGGGCTGGCGCACCGAAGGCAGCAAGCACCTGTGCCCAACCTGCCAACAAAAGGAAGCGGCATGAAGCGTTTGACCCTGATGGCCCTGCTCGGCGCCAGCCTGATGGGCTGCGCGGGTGACCCGGTGAAATTGCAACAGAACCACACGTACGTGCTGGAGTGGATCGGCGAACGTCCGCTGATCGACAACAGCCACCTGACCGTCACCCTGGACGATGCCGGTCGTGCCTATGGCAGCGGCGGCTGCAACCACTGGTTCGCGCCGTACACGCTGGACGGCCAACGCCTGACCTTCGGCGGCGTCGGCAGCACCCGCAAGGCGTGCGCGCCCGCGCTGATGGAGCAGGAGCACCGCTTCTTTGAAGCGCTGCAAACCGTGGAACGCTGGGATATCTCGCCCATTGAGCAAGTGCGTTTCTGGCCTGCCGAAGGCAAGCCGTTGCGCCTGTGGCCCGAAGAAAGCTGATCTCGCGTCACCGGTAGCCGCAGCCCGGGGCGGCGGCTACCGCGGTTAATGACCGCGCAGTTCCTTGATCTTGGCCATCACCCCTGCGGCTGTCTGTTCACCCATCAACTGCGCCTGCACCTTGCCCTTCTCGTCGAGGATGTAGGTTACCGGCAGCGCTTCACTGCGCGGCAGATCAAAGACCTCAGCCGGGTCCTGAGCCAGCACGGTGAAGGTGATCCCCAGCGCAGTCGCCGCATCGCTCAGCTCCTTGCCTTGCAAACCGTCGAAATTCACCCCGAACACCCCCACGGACTGCCCTTGCAGCTGTTTTTCCAGCGCATTGAGTTCCGGGATCTCCACACGGCACGGCCCGCACCATTCGGCCCAGTAGTTGATGACTTTCCACTGTTTGTCCAGGCGCTCGGACGCCACTTTCTGGCCGTGCTGGTCAACCCCGTAATCATTGCCGCACCCTGCCAGCGCTAAGGTGGCAGTGAGGGCTGCGAGCGCCATGAGTCGCTTAAACATGCGTTGATCCTTCTCGATAAAGACACACAAACAATCGGGGGACGGCGGCCAATTACCGCACACGGTTCAGGCGCGGCCGTCAGGCGGGTAGAATAGCCGCCACCTTACCCAAGATGCGACCCGCACATGACCGATCTGACGCTTTATCACAACCCGCGCTGCTCGAAATCGCGCGGTGCGCTCGAACTCCTCGAAGCCCGTGGCCTGTCGCCTAACGTGGTGCGCTACCTCGAAACACCACCCACCGCCGCCCAACTGACCGACCTGCTGACCAAACTGAAAATCAGCGCGCGCCAGCTGTTGCGCACCGGCGAAGACGAATACAAAACCCTGAATCTGGCCGACAGCAGCCTCAGCGACGCGCAGTTGATCGATGCCATGGCCGCGCACCCCAAGCTGATCGAACGCCCGATTCTGGTGGCGGGCGACCGCGCAATCATCGGGCGACCGCCTGAAAACGTGCTGGAGATCCTGTCGTGAGCACCCCTTACATTTTGGTTCTGTATTACAGCCGTAACGGCTCGACAAGCGACATGGCGCGGCATATCGCGCGCGGGATAGAACAAGGCGGCATGGAAGCGCGCTTGCGCACGGTGCCAGCCGTCTCCACCGAATGCGAAGCCGTTGCCCCGGCGATTCCGACTGAAGGCGCGATGTACGCCAGCCTCGATGACCTCAAGCACTGCTCAGGGCTGGCGCTGGGCAGCCCGACCCGCTTCGGCAACATGGCCGCGCCCCTGAAGTACTTTCTCGATGGCACCAGCAATTTGTGGCTGACCGGCGCACTGGTGGGCAAGCCTGCAGGCGTGTTCACCTCCACCGCCAGCCTGCACGGCGGTCAGGAAACCACCCTGCTGTCGATGCTGCTGCCGCTGATGCACCACGGCATGCTGGTCACCGGCCTGCCTTACAGCGAGTCGGCGTTGTTGCAGACCACCGCAGGCGGCACGCCCTACGGGCCTAGCCACCACGCCGGGGCCGACGGCAAACGCGGGCTGGACGAACACGAAATCGCCCTGTGCCGCGCCCTCGGCCAGCGCCTGGCCAGCATCGCGTTGAAACTGGAGACGCCCCGTGGCTAAAAAGCCCAAAGTGTTGCCCTCCATCGAATGGCTACAGCCTCGCGTGCGCTTGATGCGCCTCTTGAGCCTGGTGTGTTTCTTCGGTTTTATCGGCTTGCTGTGCGTGTATTACCTGATGTTCGCCGACTTGCACGGCGCACGCCCGTGGGTGATTTTGCTGATCGAGCTGGTGCCGCTGATGTTCCTGGTGCCGGGCATGCTGATCGGCAATCCGCGCGGCCATTCCTTCACCTGTTATGTGATCAATCTGTACCTGATCAAAGGCGCCCTGGCGGCGTTCGACCCCAATCGGCAAGTGTTCGGATTGCTGGAAATCGCCGGGAGCGTGGCGGTGTTTGTCAGTGCGATGCTGTTTGTGCGCTGGCGCCATCAGCTGGATCGACGGCTGGCGGGAGAGTAATCCGCCACCGTGCGTCGATCCGGCCGATGGTGGTCAATGATTGACGGTCAGTGCCAGCATCTGTGACAGCTGGCACATCGGCCGCCCGCTCTCGGCGTGCCACTGATTGAACGCATTTTGCACAATCGCCAGATCCCGCAGGCTGGTGGGCGCCTTGTCCACCAGCTTCTGCGCATTCAATGCGGCTACCACATCATCGCTGGGCACGAACGTGTCTTTACCGACCATCCGCAAAAACCGTGGTGCCGAAAGGCCGCCCAACTGATGCCCGTGTTTGGCCAGGTACTTCCACAGCCCGACAATGTCGGTCACCGGCCAATCAGCGATGAAGGCACCGAAACTGCCGTGTTCGTGAGCGATGTCGAGCACCATTTGCGCATTGCGCGGCACGCTTTTGAGCTTGCCCAAATGGCGAATGATCCGCGCATCCTGCATCAGCCGCTCCAGGTGTTCGGCGCCCATGAGCACCACTTTTTCCGGGTCAAAACCGAAAAACACCTCTTCAAACACCGGCCACTTTGCGTCAACCACGCTGTGCTTGAGCCCGGCGCGAAAGACCCGCAGGGCCAGGGTCGAGAGATAACGATCATCGGGGATCGCCCGCAATTGCGCGGCCGTTCGCGGCACGGGCAACCGGGCTTCGAGCGCGGCTGCCGAACCAAAGCGGTTCAAGCAATATTCGTGCAGCCATTTGTAATCGCGCATGCCCTCTCCTCTTGGCAAATAGGGTGTCACTGGGGGATCTGAGCCCTGCCCAGGCCTAGAGGTTCAGCAAATTAACAAAGCGCGGCGTAGCCGTTTCGTCGATTTTCAGGCTGGCGAAGTCGAACAGGTTGCGATCGGCCAACTGTGACGGGATCACATTCTGCAAGCTGCGGAAGATGCTCTCGGTGCGC
The DNA here is from genome assembly GCF_015377145.2 of Pseudomonas lundensis. Lineage (NCBI taxonomy): Bacteria > Pseudomonadati > Pseudomonadota > Gammaproteobacteria > Pseudomonadales > Pseudomonadaceae > Pseudomonas > Pseudomonas lundensis. The sequence goes on along the minus strand of NZ_CP062158.2, from coordinate 1,331,850 downwards.
CCCGGCGTCTTGCGGTCCCATTCTTGAAGCATGTCCTTGACCACTTGGCGTTGCAGGTTTTCCTGCGAGCCGCACAGGTTGCACGGGATGATCGGGAACTGCTGCAAATCCGAGTACGCCTGGATGTCTTTCTCGTTGCAGTACGCCAGCGGACGGATCACCACGTTGCGCCCGTCGTCGGACAGCAGCTTGGGCGGCATCGCCTTGAGGGTGCCGTTGAAGAACATATTGAGGAAGAACGTCTCGACGATGTCGTCGCGGTGATGCCCCAATGCCATCTTGGTCGCACCGATTTCATCGGCAAAGGTGTAGAGCGTGCCGCGCCGCAAGCGCGAGCACAGGGAACAGGTGGTCTTGCCTTCCGGGATCAGTTCCTTGACCACCGAGTAGGTGTCTTTCTCAACGATGTGGTACTCAACGCCCAGGGCCTTGAGGTAGGCCGGCAACACCTCTTCCGGGAAGCCCGGCTGCTTCTGGTCCATGTTCACGGCAACGATTTCAAAGCTGATCGGCGCCACTTTCTGCAAGTGCAACAGCACGTCGAGCAGGGTGTAACTGTCTTTGCCGCCCGACAGGCAGACCATCACCTTGTCGCCATCTTCAATCATGTTGAAATCGGCAACGGCCTCACCGGTCAATCGGCGCAGGCGTTTCTGGAGTTTAATTTGAGAGACCGAGAGAGTGCCCATAGCGCTTCAATTCCGCGAGTTAAGACAAAAAGGCGGCGATTTTACCCTTAAAGCGCCCGCACACGAACCCCCTGTGGCCGCCCTTAAGACGTCTCGGCAATTACGCCAGGGACTGACAGCACAATATGCTCTAACGCCCCGGCGTCATTAACCACGGGGTTTCCTATACTGCGACATAAGGCCGCAAGCCCTGCTTGAACCTCACATTATCTGGCTGCGCGACCGGCACGCGTCCCACTGGGGGCGATGCGTTTTATTACAGGAGCGACAGCCATGATCCATCACGTTGTGGGCCTCTTTACCCACCCCGATCAAGAGTGGCGGCAAATACGCGGCGATGCCGAAGAAAGCATCAGCCACATGTACCTCACCCATACCCTGATCCTGGCCGCGATCCCGGCCATTTCCGCGTTTATTGGCACCACCCAGGTCGGCTGGGTCATTGGCAGCCGGGCACCGGTCATGCTCACCACAGAAAGCGCCCTGTGGATGACGGTCATGTCCTACCTGTCGATGCTGGTGGGGGTCGGGGTGATGGGCGCATTCATTCACTGGATGGCACGCACCTACGATGCCCAACCCAGCCTGGCGCGGTGTGTCGCGTTCGCCACGTACACCGCCACGCCGCTGTTTATTGGCGGGTTGGCGGCGCTGTACCCGCACATGTGGCTGGGCATGGCCGTGGGCACGGCGGCGATTTGCTACACCGTGTATTTGCTGTATGTCGGCCTGCCGACCTTCATGAACATCGACCCCGATGAAGGCTTTCTATTTTCGAGTTCGGTGCTGGCCGTCGGTTTGGTGGTGCTGGTCGCGATCATGGCATTTACCGTGATCGTATGGGGGTTGGGCGTCGGCCCGGTCTACACCAACTGACGGGGGCATCCTGTAGCCGCCTCCTGCGCTAGCGGCTACAGGATTAACAGCCGGGTGAACCGCTCGGCACTTTGACCCTTCGCCCGCTTCAGGCTTGCGGCATAATCGCGGGCTCTGGAGAACCGAACCGCATGCCCGAGCTGCTCAATTCCCGCGTCGAAGACTGTTTCAACCTTGCCGAAGCGTTTTTCAAGCGCCCTTTCAAGCGCCCCGTGGTCAGCTTCAAGCTGCGCGGCCAGAAGGCCGGTGTGGCGCACCTGCATGAAAACCTGTTGCGCTTCAATCCACAGCTGTACCGCGAAAACCGCGACGACTTCCTCAAACAAACCGTGGCCCACGAAGTCGCGCACCTGATCGCCCATCAACTGTTTGGCGACCGCATCGCGGCCCATGGTGAAGAGTGGCAACTAATCATGCGCGGGGTGTACGAACTGCCGCCCAATCGTTGCCATACGTATGACATCAAACGCCGCAGCGTGACCCGTTACATCTATCGCTGCCCCTGCCCGGACAGCGACTTCCCGTTCACCGCCCAACGCCACGGGCTGGTCAATAAAGGCCGCCGCTACCTGTGCCGCAAATGCCGGAACACGCTGCTGTTCACGGGCCAGACCCGAATTGAATAAACGGGTACAAAAAATGGGGGGAAGGTTCACCGACGCATCTCCGAATATTGGATAACACAAGAAGCGGACCAGCGCTGGAGAGGTGTTGATTCAAAAACAGCACAAACCGTTCTGTACGAAAAGTAATGTCGTAAACACCGTCTAGCACAGGCCAGCGAAACCATTGCCGCGTAACTGCCAGTACGTCGATCGGCAGCGCTTGCGGGGTGTGGGTCCACAACCGGTCCTGGTCGATGTCGTAGGCGCCGGTGTAACTCGGTTGGGCCAGCAGGCGCATCGGTTGGTGGCGTAGAGTCTGGGCCACGGGGACGAAGGTGCCGGGGTCGTAGAGGTAGTGGACGGTTTTGCCGCTCGCGCCGTCGGCCTGTGCGGGGCTGCTTTCCCAGGCGAGGGTGTCGCCGTCCCAACCGAATAAGGTGAAGCCGCACCCCAGTTCCCGCTGTTTGCGCGCCTGTTCGTTGCGGTTCCACTGCGAGCCGGCTTCGCTTCGGTTTAGGTGGTGGGCGTTGGAGTGTTTGTACAGACGACGGCCCAGCGGGTCGTAGGCGTAGTCGACGCGCAGTTGGCTGTTTTCAAAGCGCACCAGGCGGTCGAACAGGTCCCAGTGCAGGCGGCTTTGCTGGCCGTTGTGCCAGCGGCGGATCTGGTTGCCGCGTTCGTCGTAGTCGTAGTGGCTGCCGGCGTATTCGCGCAGCAGGTTGTCCATCAGGGTGTTGCGTTTGGGGTCGTGGTCCAGTGGGCGTTGGACCTGGTGGTTTTTTTCATCCAGCAGGTTGCTGGCCGGGTCGAAGGCGAAGGCGAAGGTTTCGACGCCCAGGCGGCTGGTGGCGTTGAGCAGTCGGCCGACCGGATCGTAGCGATAGGACAGCGGCCCACGGCGGCTGTCGTGGATGTGGGTCAGTTGGCCTGCGGCATAGTATTTATAGTCGCGTCTGAGGAGGTTGTTTTGAGTTGATTTTTTAAAGAGCAGTTTTGCCGTACAACTGCTTACGGCACTTTTCGGGCCACTGGCAATCAGCGCGGCGCCGCACGCGATTTTCATCTCGTCGAGGACAACGACAATCCCGTCAACTGCGTAAGTAGCGCTGCCCTCGGTAATCGGGAAGATTCCCTTGCACAATGGGCAACTGGCTTTGTGGCCGACCCGGCAATGGGCTTGCCGTTTAGGTCGGTCTGGGAAAAAGCTTCCAGAACGACGCCACCGAGGGTGCTGTCTTCGCCTTAGCGGATGATGTCTTTATTTTTTACGAACTGCTCAATATCATCTAGGGCATCGCTTGCTCGCCCGGATAAATCCTGGTCTTTACTAAGCTTTATCAATAAAGGGATTGTGATATTTTTATCAATTGTTCCATGTATTCTGGCAACATGTCCCAAACAGGCAATTGCAAGTCCCTTTATGTTCAAACTCTTGTCTGAATATATTAATTCATGGCATTTTTCCTGGACCCACCTAGGCTCATCAATATTAAATACAGCGTACATTAGAGCCTCTATAATCTCCTGCTCATTGTCGGATTTTAATAAGCTCTCCAGTTCTGTTAAAGAGAGTTTATTCGGAATATTCATTTCTTTATTCTCCCTTTGGTAGTTGTTTTTTTGGATTTTCTAAGCGCATTTTGCTGATCACTATGAAGCTCGCACCAACACCGTACATGCCCATGAAATTCCTCATCCCCGTTCGGTAGTGTCTGGGTCTTATCAAGAACCACTAATTCATTCTTTGCCGTATCTACTCCTACTCTTCTAGGAGAGGTTTCTTTAACTTGAACAGAATTGTCTAAAGCCGCCTGCCCATTTGAAGGTGCCCGGCTCTTTACGCGTTATCAGCTGGTCCATGGTACGGGGCATCTTTATAAATACGCGCCAACCCCAGCGGATCAATCCACCCCGTTGGATTCGGCGCATACGCATACAGATTCAGCCCACCCGCATAACTAATCGGATCCTTACTGACAAACCGGCCGACCCGTGGATCATAGTACCTATACCGATTGTAGTGCAGCCCTGTTTCGTGATCGTGGTACTGCCCCTGAAACCTGATCGGGTTGGTCAGGCCTTGGCGTTGTGCCCATTCGGAGCGTTGCTCTTTGACTTTTCCCCACGCTTTGTACTGCGCGCTCCAGGCGATTTGGCCGGTGGGGTCGGTCAGTTCTTGTGGCGTGCCCAAGTGGTCGCACTGGTACCAGGCCAGTACGTCAATCGGCAGCGCTTGCGGGGTGTGGGTCCACAGCGGGTCTTGGTCAATGTCGTAGGCACCGGTTTAACTCGGTTGGGCCAACAGGCGCATCGGTTGGTGGCGCATTGTCTGGGCAGGGCTACTTTCCCAGGCGAGGGTGTTGCCGTAGAGGGTCATAACTCAACGCTATTAACTTACGAAAAACTTTATGACTCTATCTCGAACTCATCGTCTCTAATTTTAAGTGCAACTTCCAAAGGCCCCAAATAAAAAAAACCCCATTCCACATCATCAAACTCACCTACGGGCTTCAGTATAAAACCATTAGAACTCGCCACACGACAAATAAAACTCAAATCACTTACAACCTCCCCAGACCACCCTCCTTTCAATAATCTATCAACATCACACCCTTTTGGAAAGCAAGCAAAATATGAACAACACTCATTCAAAATAATATTTATCACAGAGCTTGCTGAAGACAAAGTCAAAGCAGCCGCTCCGTAAAACTTTATACCATCTCCCCCTTCAACTATAAACTCTTTAAAGTCATTACCACACAACACCTCTAACCCTCTCAGCTTCAGCGCACCCCACAACCTTCTATAACGAGTTATACGAGTATCAGGCTGCCAAGCACTGGCACCTAACAATAACCAAACATCATAATCGGGTAATCTTTCTTGAAGCATCTTGTAGAGGCCCTTAAAAACTTGCAAGAGGGCGCTTTCCCCACGCACTTTTACCAACCAACTTATTACTGATAGCTTACATCCACCTTCCTCGACCGACCGACCCAGATGAATTACATCATTATCTGAAAAAGCGTCTTTAGCAATTGTCACTGCAACCTTAGTAGTCATAGTGGAAACCTGATTCATCATTAAAGTGAGCACCTCTATTCTGTGGGTTTCCTGTGCCAAAATCGTGTCTGCCTGAATCATCTCTAACTCTTACTTTTTTAATCCCCCCGCCTGGCGCAGCGACTTCAAATTCATAAATTTTTCCTGGCTGTCGATTGCCACGTTTATCCACGTTATGAATTACCCTACTTGGCTGTTGACTTGTCGGAATTCCTGACTGGCGCTTAGCTTCATTAAACGCTCCCCGACGACCAGCCCCTTCGGGCGTCATATTCTTAAGGAGCTGAATTTATTACTTCACTATCACTAATACAACGCGCCAACCCAACGGATCAACCCATTCCACCGGATTAGGCGCATACACATACAGATTCAACCCACCCGCATAACTGATCGGGTCTTTGCTGACAAACCGCCCGATCCGTGGATCATAGTACCTATACAGATTGTAGTGCAGCCCAGTTTCGTGATCGTGGTATTGGTCTACAAAACCAGATCGGATTATTCAATCCTGCACGCCACGCCTATTAGCCTCGCTCGCATGCAGCTACTGCCAGCCTCAGGTTTTTAAGCGTACTGTGGAAATAATTATAGACAGGGTCCGTAGGCGGAAGCTGATTCCCATTACTCAAAAACACCTCTACCCCCTTATCAATAGCTTTAATTAATATACAAAAATCACACACCCCTAATAGCTCATTTTCTCCCCATACGACCCCCCCTTCCTTTGAAGTTCGAAGACTAACGAAAAAGACGAATCCACACCGACAAATTCGTATTTCCTGCCAACCCTCAGGCTTAACAAAGTATCGACCAAGGATACAACCGACAAATAAACCATCATCAACAGCCTAGGACTGCCTTTTGAAGATATTTCTTTTCCCCCAGTTGAAAACCCCATACCTCCCAAATCAAAACCTGTCACTTTTCCAGTGTCGTTTCTGCAAACTGAAAACTCAAACATTATCTACTCTCTCCTGACAGGAAATACTGTGATAGTTCGATTGCCATGATGCACTTCCCCCCTGACTTACAAGCGCAAGTCAGGCTTTACTTAAAGGGTTACTTGGAACAGCAAAGATCCTGACAATATCTTCGTCGCTAGCCGAATCATAAAATCTGCTCTCATAAAAATCAAACACTCTTTCTAGCTGACAATTTGAAAAGTGCAACCTGACCAACTTCATTTCTTGCGACAATACATCACAATCCTTACTCTTTAATTTATTTAAAAAACCAATCGAACCGGGCTCTGGATAAACAAAAATCTTAGGTATTATTACCCCCTGTTCTTCAAAAACCTCGAAATCCGTAAACGTCACAGCTATAAACATGTCACGCCCACAACTCGCCCGAGATTGCAATCTAATCGTATTCACGAGAAAGGCGGACAATCCGACTAAAAAATCAGACACACCTTCACTAGTCATACTTTTTTTCAGAAAGCTTAATCGACTATACCTTGAGACTAATGGTATCTCTTCAAAACCCTCATAATCTGAAAAAAATATATCAATATCATTATAGGGCTCCTTGCTGATTATTTTATTATAAAGATCTGCAAGCTTCACTTTGTAGGGATACTCCATCCATGACTATTTAACCAGTCGATTGTTTTCCGTGAAAAACTAACTTTTCCTTTGCCTTTATCATGAATAGTGCCGTCAAGATTATAGCCTGGCCCGCACTTACAGTGCGCATGCCACTGACTACTAGGAACACTCTCCTCTGGCTCATCAATACGGGTAATATCTCCTGGCGCCTGGTCTTTGTTCACTTTCGATTGCGCCTGTTTAGGCGTCCCCCCTACACCCACTCTTTTTTTAGCAAGCCCCAGCGGATCAACCCACCCCGTTGGATTAGGCGCATACGCATACAGGTTCAACCCACCCGCATAGCTGATCGGGTCTTTGCTGACAAATCGTCCGACCCGTGGATCATAGTACCTATACCGATTGTAGTGCAGCCCTGTTTCGTGATCGTGGTACTGCCCCTGAAACCTGATCGGGTTGGTCAGGCCTTTCTGCCGCGCCCAGTCCGAGCGTTGTTCTTTGACTTCTCCCCACGCTTTGTACTGCGCGCTCCAGACGATTTAGCCGGTGGGGTCGGTGAGTTCTTGTGGCGTGCCCAAGTGGTCGCACTGGTACCAGGCCAGTACGTCAATCGGCAGCGCTTGCGGGGTGTGGGTCCACAGCGGGTCTTGGTCGATGTCGTAGGCGCCGGTGTAACTCGGTTGGGCCAGCAGGCGCATCGGTTGGTGGCGCAGGGCCTGGGCCACGGGGACGAAGGTGCCGGGTTCGTAGAGGTAATGGACGGTTTTGCCGCTCGCGCCGTCGGCCTGCGCGGGGCTGCTTTCCCAGGCGAGGGTGTCGCCGTCCCAGCCGAATAACGTGAAGCCGCACCCCAGTTCCCGCTGTTTGCGCGCCTGTTCGTTGCGGTTCCACTGCGAGCCGGCTTCGCTTCGGTTTAGGTGGTGGGCGTTGGAGTGTTTGTACAGACGCCGCCCCAGCGGGTCATAGGCGTAGTCGACGCTCAGTTGGCTGTTTTCAAAGCGCACCAGGCGGTCGAACAGGTCCCAGTGCAGACGGCTGTGCTGGCCGTTGTGCCAACAGTGATATCAATCCATATCGGCTAAGTCTTTTAAAGAACGTTTTGTAGTTCACGGTTGACTGCGCTTTACATGGCTACTGGCAATCCGTGCGGCGCCATACGCTGTTTTCATTCCAACTAGCTCAACAGCAACTCCATTAACAGAGTAGGCACTGCTGCCCCCCCGCCATCGAGAAACTACCTGTACAGCGGGTAGCTGAATTTATGGCCGACTCCGACAATGGGTTTGCACTTCAGGTCGGTCCCGATAAAAGCGTTAAGTGCGACTTTTCCGGGGGTGATGGAGTCGCGCAAACAGATGATGTCTTTCATTGCCACTTAACGCCTCTAAATTTCGCATACTAAAAATATAAAGCACTCTATACATTATTCAGATAGCCTTACGGCGCTCCCATTTTTCTTCACTATTACGCCAGACATTCACTCCATCAATCTTAGGAATTCCGCCTTCCACATTCAAAATGTATTGGTAACGCTGACTAATACCTTTCTTTCTTTTAGTTTCAACCGTCCATTCCGCACCGGAACTATTCACACTATCAATTAAAACCGCCTGATCATATTCAGATGGCCGCCCAGTACCTAAGGTTTCGAGTCGAGCAGCACCAATAGTATTCAAGCTTTTCGCACTAAGATTTTCAGAGAATATTTCAAGCAACCGTGCTTTCGCATCAGCATCAGCACGGCATCTGTATTCAGTATTATGTTTGTATTGGTCGCTTTTTTTTGCAGCATGAAAGCCAGCCTCCCACACAACCATCTGATTTATGAATGTTTGAACTCTCTCTGCAGGTGACATTGATTTCATCTCCGTTTCAACAGTTGCAAGAACATGGATTAAGAAATATCCGAGACTCAGTATTTCCGTCAACTCGGGCTTGGTACAGAATTGAATGAGGTCGGGTTGATCCTTCATCGTATTGCGGGACCACACGAACAATTACGTTACTGCCGCGTCTCACTGATTCTGCGATGTCACCTTCGAAGTCACGAAATTCTCCACGATTGACGCTAGGAGCCTGTGGAAAAATATTACTTTTGCCACCACTTCCACCAAGTCGATTTCCTATTGCATGGCCCGCATCATCGCCTTCACAGCCTAAATTTCGAGCGAATATTCGTGAACTCGAATTTGTACTTGTTCCTTTACCTAAATCTTCAGTACGTATTTTTGCTGTTGCACTTTTCAAAGAGCCATTTTCGTTGTGACGATATTTTGCACGTAAGTTTGAACCACGAAGACCCAGCGGATCAACCCACCCCACCGGATTCGGCGCATACGCATATAGATTCAGCCCACCCGCATAGCTGATCGGGTCTTTGCTGACAAACCGCCCCAACCCGTGGATCATAGTACCTATACCGATTGTAGTGCAGCCCTGTTTCGTGATCGTGGTATTGCCCCTGAAACCTGATCGGGTTGGTCAGGCCTTGGCGTTGTGCCCAGTCCGAGCGTTGTTCTATGACTTCTTCCCCGCTTTGTACTGCGGGCTCCAGGCGATTTGGCCGGTGTGGTCGGTCAGTTCTTGTGGCGTGCCCAAGTGGTCGCACTGGTACCAGGCCAGCAGGTCAATAGGCAGCGCTTACGGGGTGTGACTCCACAGCGGGTCTTGGTCGATGTCGTAGGCGCCGAATAACTAACTCGTCAGCAAATTTCGTCCACTGCCCAATTCTCCAATCAAAGCCAACTTAAAATCTCTTTACCGCTGACCAAACTACATTTTTCGAAGGACAAAATTCCACGCCCTTAAATCACCCTCCCGACGCCTTAAATACCTCAGAACAAATCAGTGTATCGCTATCCTTATATATTTAAAAAGATCTGGCCCCGACTCACCAGGAAGAACAAGTCTCTTAAAGCTAACAGGCCTGCCACTATCCTCCACAAAAAAAGAAGACAGATCCGCATTCTCTCTTGAGTCCAACTCTTCAAATAAAAACGGCATTTTACTTTTTCGAAGATATGCATTCACCCCACCTGAAACCACTTTAACTCTTGAGGTATCAACAATCAATACGCTAATCTTGCGCCACAAAGCAAAAAAAACTAATGACTTGCAATATATCAAAACCTTAAATCACCAAACATGTCAAATTCATAATTTCTATCTTTAGAAATAAGCACCATCCCACCAAAAATAGGAATGCGCGAAGTGACTCTACCTCTTTCTACATATCATGGGAAAAAGCTCATACTCGACATTATCAGCCGTGCAATAGTATTTATCATACAAAGCGGAATTTAAAATTCCAAACGCACAGCCTGAATCTTCGCTTTATGAAAGCAAGTAAAAATTTATTCAAGCCTCAAAAGATCATTCATCTAACTCGACGCGAAGTCATACCTTTCGCCAATAGAGCCTCTCTTGATGTAGATTGAATAACTGATATTTGTACCCCCGGCAAAGCCTCATCAAGGTTCGCTTTGTAAGGTGACTCTAAAAGGAAGTTTCAGGTACTAAAAAGAGACACATGAAATCACTACTGAAGTGACAGCCATTTTGCAAAACGCCATCTTTCTCATCTCGGATTTCGATATTTAATTTCTAAGCAAGGTATCCGTGAAACAGAGTAATATTATTTTTGACACCGACCGGATTGTAGCGACTCACAACAGTTACATCGACCCGGTCAACTGCTCTGTATGGACAGGAGCTACGTTGAGCTCCTTGTAGCGCCCTCAGTCATCAGGGTGCGTATTTTAATCAGTTCTTTTTCAAGAATTTTCATGTCGGGTGGTATTTTTTTTGCTGCTTTAGATTTCAACCATGCGGCTTCTTTATGCTTGAGAAGCTCTATCCCCTCATCAGTAAAATCATTTCTATAGTAATGGCGATCGATTAAATTACCATCATTATCAAAAGCTGTTACTGTAAGTAATCCATTATCGAAAAAAAAACGCCTAAGAGCCGTAAGCATGCGCCTCACAATAACTTGCGACTCAAGATCAGGAACTATATTTCCGTTCTCATCCATTATTTTATAAGCCGCCACTATGGACTCTACAGTCCCCCACACTGAATAATTGTGGTTCATTTCAAGGTATCCTCACGATTTCAGAAACGCCATTCACTGGAATTAAATCTCGAGTTGTTCTATCACGTATAAATACCCCTCCCTCTGTGTGAATATTGATTTCCTTCTCTATTTGTTTCGTTTTATCGGCGGTCGGACTGGTCACCTCAAAGGTCTGCGCCTTACCATCCTCGATAACGACTGTATCAACACGACGCCTTTCTTCTGAAATAGGATCCTTAACAGACTTCCCAGATGCGTCACGTAGATAACACTCACATTGGATTGTCGCGTCAGGGTACTTCTCCCTTATCCTTGCATTAAATTCTTGATGGCGACGATCCCCCTCAACTGCGTTTTTGATTCGCGCCAACCCCAACGCATCAACCCACCCCACCGGATTAGGCGCATACGCATATAGATTCAGCCCACCCGCATAGCTGATCGGGTCTTTGCTGATAAAGCGTCCGACCCGTGGATCATAGTACCTATACCGATTGTAGTGCAGCCCTGTTTCATGATCGTGGTATTGCCCCTGAAACCTGATCGGGTTGGTCAGGCCTTTCTGCCGCGCCCAGTCCGAGCGTTGTTCTATGACTTCGCCCCATGCTTTGTACTGAGCGCTCCAGGCGATTTGGCCGGTGGGGTCGGTGAGTTCTTGTGGCGTGCCCAAGTGGTCGCACTGGTACCAGGCCAGTACGTCAATCGGTAGCGCTTGCGGGGTGTGGGTCCATAGCGGGTCTTGGTCGATGTCGTAGGCACCGGTGTAACTCGGTTGGGCCAGCAGGCGCATCGGTTGGTGGCGCAGGGCCTGGGCCACGGGGACGAAGGTGCCGGGTTCGTAGAGGTAGTGGACGGTTTTGCCACTGGCGCCATCGGCTTGGGCGGGGCTGCTTTCCCAAGCGAGGGTGTCGCCGTCCCAGCCGAATAACGTGAAGCCGCACCCCAGTTCGCGCTGTTTGCGCGCCTGTTCGTTACGGTTCCACTGCGAGCCGGCTTCGCTTCGGTTTAGGTGGTGGGCGTTGGAGTGTTTGTAGAGACGTCTTCCCAGCGGGTCGTAGGCGTAGTCGACGCTCAGTTGGTTGTTTTCAAAGCGCACCAACCGGTCGAACAAGTCCCAGTGCATACGGCTGAGCTGGCCGTTGTGCAGGCGCTGGATCTGGTTGCCTCGTTCGTCGTATTCGTAGTGAGTGCCGGCGTATTCGCGCAGCAGGTTGTCCATCAGTTTGTTGCGCTTGGGGTTTTGCTCCAGCGGTCGTTGTATTTGCTGGGTTTTCTCGTCCAGCAGGTTGCTCGCCGGGTCGAAGGCGAAGGTTTCGACGCCCAGGCGGCTGGTGGCGTTGAGCAGTCGGCCAACCGGGTCGTAGCGGTAGGACAGCGGCCCACGGCGGCTGTCGTGGATGTGGGTCAGTTGGCCTGCGGCATCGTATTTATAGTCGCGTCTGAGGAGGTTGTTTTGAGTTGATTTTTTAAAGAACAGTTTTGCCGTACAACTGCTTACGGCACTTTTCGGGCCACTGGTAATCAGCGCGGCGCCGCACGCGATTTTCATCTCGTCGAGGGCAACGACAATCCCGTCAACTGCGTAAGTAGCGCTGCCCTCGGTAATCGGGAAGATTCCCTTGCACAATGGGCAACTGGCTTTGTGGCCGACCCGGCAATGGGCTTGCCGTTTAGGTCGGTCTGGGAAAAAGCTTCCAGAACGACGCCACCGTGGGTGCTCTCTTCGCCTTAGCGGATGATGTCTTTATTTTTTACGAACTGCTCAATATCATCTAGGGCATCGCTTGCTCGCCCGGATAAATTATGGTCTTTACTAAGCTTTATCAATAAAGGGATTGTGATATTTTTATCAATTGTTCCATGTATTCTGGCAACATGTCCTAAACAGGTAATTGCAAGCCCCTTTATATTCAAACTCTTGTCTGAATATATTAATTCATGGCATTTTTCCTGGATCCACCTAGGTTCATCAATATTAAATACAGCGTACATGAGAGCCTCTATAAGCTCCTGCTCATTGTCGGATTTCAATAAGCTCTCCAGCTCTGTTAAAGAGAGTTTATTCGGAATATTCATTTTTTGATTTTTCCTTTGGTAGTTGTTTTTTTGGATTTTCTGAGCGCATTTTGCTGGTCACTATGAAGGTCGCACCAACACCGTACATGCCCATGAAATTCCTCATCCCCGTTCGGTAGTGTCTGGGTCTTATCAAGAACCACTAATTCATTCTTTGCCGTATCTACTCCTACTCTTCTAGGAGAGGTTTCTTTAACTTGAACAGAATTGTCTAAAGCCGCCTGCCCATTTGAAGGTGCCCGGCTCTTTACTGCGTTATCAGCTGGTCCATGGTACGGGGCATCTTTATAAATACGCGCCAACCCCAGCGGATCAACCCATTCCACCGGATTAGGCGAATACACATACAGATTCAACCCACCCGCATAGCTGATCGGGTTGGTCAGGCATTCGCGCCGTGCCCATTCCGAGCGCTGTTTTTTTTACTTCACTCCAGGCTTTGTACTGCGCACTCCAGGCCATTTGGCCATTGTGATCGGTCAGTTCTTGCGGGGTGCCGAGGTGATCGCACTGGTACCAGGCCAGTACATCGATCGGGTTCGCTTTGGTTTGGAAGGTCTACGGCGGTTTTTTTATCTATATTTTAACCACCTGTGTAAACTGGCTAATTATCAAATTCGCTCATGGCGCACATCCTAATTTCTTCTATTTTTGTAATTGTAGGCAGCGCTACTAGCAACATCGGAATCAAAGTCATTCAAGAGTTTCTTAATGATCCCAATTGGTGTTTTCTTATTGGCAGCAATTGCTATTCGCACAGTACTATCTGGGTCATTTGATAGTTTTTCAAATAACTCAACAGTCAGCTTTCGCTTGGAAGCTACAAATTGACGTACCCCGGTATCGAATTTGCATAGTTCTTCAAGAATTTCTATCGGAACGGTTTTGTTATGAGCTACCCATTTTCTGTGATTCGGATATTTTTTAATTATATCTCGCCAAATAGAAATATCAGCTTCATCCATGGCTGCTCGGTCGTACTCGCTTTTTATAGGGCTCTCTCGTAGCTTTACGAATTCTTCGGCAGAGTAAATCATTTGGCGTCCTTGCATTTAAGCGATTTAAAGTTAATTATCTTCCCAACGTTGCTTTTGTGCTTACTCATATAGTCACCATACACGTCAGCGTCAGCAATCCAATCGCCGTTTTTATCATAGAGTTTCCATGCGCTCTCGCCGTGACCAGTTTTATCCTCTGACCACCATTGTTTAGTCACTGGATCTCGCTGATATTTCACTTGGCCAACACCACCAACATGTCCTTCACAAAGTCGATCATAGCGGTTAACTTCCCATTTTTTTCTACATGGGCATTTAGAATTTTGATTGCGCTTCTCTGACGTTGGTTTGCGTCCTGCATCAACAGGAAACTTCGTCAACCCCAACGGATCCGTCCATTCTATGGGATTCGGCGCATACACATAAAGATTCAACCCACCCGCATAGCTGATCGGGTCTTTGCTGATAAAGCGTCCGACCCGTGGATCATAGTACCTATACCGATTGTAGTGCAGCCCTGTTTCGTGATCGTGGTATTGCCCCTGAAACCTGATCGGGTTGGTCAGGCCTTGGCGTTGTGCCCAGTCCGAGCGTTGTTCTTTGACTTCTCCCCAGGCTTTGCAGTGCGCACTCCACGCCATTTGGCCGTTGTGGTCAGTCAGTTCCTGCGGGGTGCCGAGGTGGTCGCACTGGTACCAGGCCAGTACCTCGATCGGGTTGGCTTTGATTTCGTAGGTCCACAGCGGGTCTTGGTCGATGTCGTAGGCGCCGGTGTAACTCGGTTGGGCCAGCAGGCGCATCGGTTGGTGGCGCAGGGCCTGGGCCACGGGGACGAAGGTGCCGGGTTCGTAGAGGTAGTGGACGGTTTTGCCGCTCGCGCCGTCGGCCTGCGCGGGGCTGCTTTCCCAGGCCAGGGTGTCGCCGTCCCAGCCGAATAAGGTGAAGCCGCACCCCAGTTCCCGCTGTTTGCGGGCCTGTTCGTTGCGGTTCCACTGCGAGCCGGCTTCGCTTCGGTTTAGGTGGTGGGCGTTGGAGTGTTTGTAGAGACGACGGCCCAGCGGGTCGTAGGCGTAGTCGACGCGCAGTTGGCTGTTTTCAAAGCGCACCAGACGGTCGAACAGGTCCCAGTGCAGGCGGCTTTGCTGGCCGTTGTGCCAGCGGCGGATCTGGTTGCCGCGTTCGTCGTAGTCGTAGTGGCTGCCGGCGTATTCGCGCAGCAGGTTGTCCATCAGGGTGTTGCGTTTGGGGTCGTGGTCCAGTGGACGTTGGACCTGTTGGTTTTTTTCATCCAGCAGGTTGCTGGCCGGGTCGAAGGCGAAGGTTTCAACGCCCAGGCGGCTGGTGGCGTTGAGCAGTCGGCCCACCGGGTCGTAGCGGTAGGACAGCGGCCCACGGCGGCTGTCGTGGATGTCGGTCAGTTGGCTGGCCGCGTCGTACTGATAGGTGCGTTTGAGCAGGGTGGTTTTGTCGTCGCTGCGGCCCAGCAGTTGTTCTTGCAGGCGCCCGGCCGGGTCCCATTGTTGGGTCTGCAGCAGGTGGTTGCCCTGGTGGCGGGCGACTTCGCGGTGCAGGTCGTCGCGTTCGTAGCCGATCAGTTCGTGTTCGTCGAGGCGCAGGCCCAGCAGGTGGCCGCTGCCGTAGGTCAGCCAGCTGACTGTGTGGCCGTCCGGGCGGGTGGTAGCGATGCGTTGGTTGAGCACGTCGTATTCGTGCTGCCACACGGCGACCACCGGGGTTTGCAAACTCAGGTAGTGCTGGTGTTCGCGCAGCAGGTTGCCCGCCGGGTCGTGGAACCATTGCAGGCGGCTGTCGGCGTTGCTGGCCATGACCAAATTGCCGTTGCCGTCGTAGGCGAAGGTTTCGGTTTGGGTGGTGCCGCCCAGGCGTGCGGTGCGCTCGATGAGGCGGCCGGTGGGGTCGAACTCGACCTGGGTGGTGCGCTGGCCGTCGACGGTGCTGGCCAGGCGCCCGGTTGATTCGTCGTACGCGTACAGGGTGCTGCGTCCGTCAAAACCGGTCTCTTTGAGTAAGCGGCCGACCGGGTCGTAATGAAAGGTCGCCTGTTGCCGGTTTTCGTTTTCCAGCGCGAGCAGTTGCCCGAGGCGGTCCCAGCGGTAGCGCAGGGTCTGTTCGGCGGCGTCGATACGTTCGTCGATCAAACCGGCGGCGGTGTAGCTCCAGGTGGTGCAGCGGTTGAGGCCATCGGTGTGGGCCAGCAGTCGGCCTTCGGCGTCGCGGCTGAAGCGTTCTTCGGTGTTGTCCGGGTGGGTGATCAGGATCAGTTGCCCGGACTTGTATTCGTACTCGGTTTTGTTGCCCGCCGCATCGGTGAAGCAGACCATCTGGCCGAGGTCGTTGTACTCCCAAACGCTGGTTTTGCCGGAGCAGTCGGTGTACTCGATAAGTTGCCCGGCATCGTTGTAAGCGAGGGCTTTTTCGTTGCCGTTGGCGTCTTTGATGGCGCTCGGCAAGCCCGCTGCGGTGTAGGCGTATTCGGTTGTGTTGCCCAACGGGTCGACGGCTTCGATCAGGTTGCCCTGATCGTCGTAGTCACGCAGCCATAGGCCACCTTCGGCGTCGCTGATTTTGATCAGTTGGTCATGATCGTCGTAGGCGTAGTGCATGACGCTGTGGTCGGCGCGGGTATGTTCGAGCAGGTTGCTGCGATCGTCGTAGGCGTAGCGGTCGGTGCTGCCGTCGGGATGCACGTGGCGCACGATGTTTTTCGCGTCGTCACGGAACAGCCATTCCGAGCGCCCGTCGGCATGGCGGATGCGGTAGGTGTAGCCGAGGATGTCGTAGTAGTGCCAGGTCTCGTGGCCGTGGGCGTCGGTGACGTAGGTCAGACGGATGTTTTCGTCCCACTCCAGGCGCGTGTCGAAGCTGCCGTCGTCGGCCCATTCACGGACTGCTTTCGCGTCCGGGCCGGTGCCTTGCCACTGCAGATTCATGCCGCGATTCGTGCGGTCGGTGTAGCGGGTGATCAGGTGGTGCTGGTATTGGTAGCTCCACGCTGCGCCGTTTTCGTCCTGGGCGTTGATCAGGTCGCCGTGGGCATCGTAGTAATAAGCCGCCAGTTGGCGCACCGGCACGCTGTCGCGGATTTCCCACAGGCCTGTGAGGCGCCCGTGTTCGTCCATCATCGTGCCCAGGTGTAAATGGACGTTGTCGAGGTCGCCCTGGTAGGTGATGAGGTCGGACAATACCGGTTGGTCAGCGTGGCGGTATTCGTGGTGCAGCATGACGCCTGCGCCGTTGCGCAGTTCGATTTGCGCGAGCAGGAAGCAGTCGCCGTGGCGCACGTAGCTTTCCTTGCGCTCAAAGCCACGGCACAGCAACAAGGTGTTTTCCGTGACGCGCACCAGCGTCAGGTTTTCGATGGCGTCGTAGTGCGCCTGGCCGACGGGTTTGAGTGCGTATTTATGCTCACGGCCGTCAGAATCGTGGAACACCAGCCCCTTGTCGTGCAGGTCAAAGCGGGTGGTGAATTCGGTGATCCAGCGCGCGCCCAGGGCGCCTTGGTCGTAGGCACTCAGGCGTGAGTAATAGGTGCGTGTCCAGTCAATCGGGAACGGGCCGGGCAAGCTGAAGTCGGTGTGGCTGAACGTTTCCGCCCCTAAAGAGAAAAGGATGCTGTTACAAGACCCAACGCATGGACCATTTTTCACCGGGTTGGCCGTATTTTGGGCAGGCACCTCTTTTTTCCGGACTTCCAGCTCACCTTTTCCCTGTGTGTAGCGGGCTTTGCTCGTCGTCCCCGTTTTGATGCTACTGCTCAGTGCGTGCGGGTTGCGCGAACGCCATAACTGAACAGCTTTGTTGAGCACGACCAAAAGCGATCCGATGGATCCCTTAAGGGCTGGGTCGTTAAGTTTTCTGAGCTGGACGCGCAGCTCGGGCGCCATCGCTATCAAATGCTCAGTCTGCTCGTACACCCGCTTTTTGGCCTGAGCAGGCATCAGAAGTTTGGCCGCCGAGTTGGCCACGCTGGTGCCCGCAGCGACCTGAACATCCCGCAAAGCGCCATAGACATTCGTGAAGATGTGAAACGGGTTGCGCTTGAGCTGCTCGGTGTTGATGGACGTGATGTGTTGCTGCGCGCTGGCAAGACGCCCCTTCACGTCCATGTCACCGTCTACCAGCGCCCTCATTCCTTTGGCGAGGTCCAACACAAGCTCTTCGCCCACCCCCCCTGCCTGCTCCAGCAAATCCGGTAGCTGGCTTTGGGCAATGGTCAGAAAGTGTTCAAGCCGGCCCACTATCGTTGCATTCAGGTGCCCAACCATGACTTCAATCAATGCATCGCCGAGCACTATCTTGCCGGTATGGGCAAGCTCACTACGGGCCAAAGACAAGATTGAGCGCAAGCTCACGCGCGCCGCGGTGGTGCCTGGAAAAGGGGCAACACACACCAGATTGATGCCCAGACTGACCCAGTCGAGCGGGTCGCTGCCACCGTTTTTAATCAGACTCACAATGTCGCCAATGGCATCAGCAAGCGCCATGACATTGCCAACGACCGGAACCAAGCCTGCAACGTGTTGCAGTCGTTCAAGGGTAACCGCCCCGCCGCTGATGTCTTGCAGCCAGGCATCAATGGCGGAAACGTCGCGCCCGACATCTTCGATCTGAACTTCATTGAGCGGAACAATGGCAACTTGGGGCGCACGGGTGTGAGCAACGGCATTTCCAGGGGTCATGAAAGCCTCTCACCCGTCAGCAGGCTGACCAGCTCCAGATCAAAAACAAACGGCCTGTTCAAGGCCTCGCGGCCCTTGAAGGCCACGACCTGAACGTCCGCACCCGCAAGGGTGAGCGTGAAATGGGGCTGATCCGCCGGTAAAAACATCCTGACTCCTCATGCAGTGCTGCAGGCGTGCGTCGCAAAAAAGAGGCGACGAAAACCCATCATTCCGGGGTTAAACCTGCGCACCGACCCTCAAGGCGCCCGTACGCAGAAACACTCAGCCAGCCTTAGCCAGCCACCGGCGAGCGCCAGTCATCGGAACCGGAAGTGCCCGACACTTCGTGGGTCCAGGTGATTTTTCGGTAGGTGAATTCCACGTCTTCCAGGTGCGTGAAGTGCGAATTCGACGGGTCCTGGCAGTTGTGCATGTAGTCCTTGATGTCGACGATGATGGCGTCTTCAAGTTTGGTGGTGAAGTAATGCTCTTGCGTGCCGGCAGCCGAGGTGCGGAACCACTGGATTTCGATTTCGGTCAGGCGCTCGCCCGAGGTCAGTGCGGCCAGCAGCAGCGGCGAGGACTTGTCGAACACCTTGGTGATCTTCACCGGCTTGTGAACGCGCTGGCCGGTCGGTTGGCCCGACTGCGGGTCACGAGGGATGATCACTTCGTGGCTAAAACCCTGCACCATGACCTGATCTTCATGACCTTCCTGATACGTGTTGCCCACCGAATCCGCGGTGAATGCACCGGCTGTAATCAGACCCTGTTTGGTGCCGGTGATGGACATGTAAGCTGGCGTCGCCATTGATGCTCTCCTTGCTCAAAAATGAGGACTTGAAAGGCGCAAATGCCACTCAAGTGCTGAATGGAGTAACCAAAGTTCGTGCCAGCTTTTATCAAGTCATTTAAAAACAAGGCGTTACGCGAAGTAAGGAAATTTACTGGTTATTTTTTAAACAAAAACCTTTAAAAAGTGCGCAAGAAGTTGCGCAGTACTGTGCAACTTCTTGCGCACTCGTCTACAGCTCACGGTTTATATGGATCGTGGCCATGTATCCACACAGTTATCCACATTTGAGTGCGCAACTTCTTGCGCAGTTGGTGTTTTTTTGAAGTTGGGCTTGAGGCCATTTAGAACGTCTGTCAGAGCGCAAACTTGCCCTGTTTTAAAAGGTTTTTACCCTCGCCATTCCTTACTACTGCGTTGTTAACTTAAGGCGCGAAAACGCGAGCAGAAATCAAGCAAAGAGCACTGGACCTCAGCCTTCGCGACATCATGGAACAACAACTTCAGATCAGCTGAGGTGAGGTGAGGTCAATGCGTGCGAACCAATTGCGAACGGCGCGCGTTCGGTCTTTACGACATCTGCGCTGTGACGGGCATGGCTGTACGAACAGCTAAGTTTCCCGCAGCAATGCATCCAGGCGCTGATGGACCACGCGTACGTGAAGATGACCAAACACGATCAGGAGGGACACGCTGAGAAAGGTATCGAGTACCTTGAGGTGGGGGTTTTGCACATTGCAGACAACCATAAAAAAACCCATCCGAAGATGGGTTTTTTAATCGCTTGCGGTTTACTTCATCAGCGAAGGCGTCGGGCCTTCAGCCACACCCAGATCGTCTTGCGGCCGGGTTTCTTCCAGCGGGCGACCGCCGGAGGCCAGTTCAACCTGCAGTTTGTCTTCGTCCAGCTCTTTGACCCACTTGGCAACCACCAAAGTGGCCACCGCGTTACCTACGAGGTTGGTCAGGGCGCGGGCTTCGGACATGAAGCGGTCGATACCCAGAATCAGCGCCAGGCCGGCAACCGGCAGATGGCCCACCGCCGATAATGTCGCGGCCAGTACGATAAAGCCGCTACCGGTCACGCCCGCAGCGCCTTTGGACGACAGCAGCAGCACCAGCAACAGGGTGATCTGGTGCGTGATGTCCATGTGCGTGTCGGTGGCTTGCGCGATAAACACAGCAGCCATGGTCAGGTAGATCGACGTGCCGTCGAGGTTGAACGAGTAACCGGTCGGGATCACCAGGCCAACCACCGACTTCTTGGCGCCCAGACGTTCCATTTTCACCAGCATGCGTGGCAGCGCGGACTCGGACGAGGACGTGCCCAGTACGATCAGCAGCTCTTCACGGATGTAGCGAATCAGCTTGATCACGCTGAAACCATGAGCGCGCGCGATACCGCCCAATACCACCAGCACGAACAGCACGCAGGTGATGTAGAAGCACAGCATCAGTTGGCCCAACTGCACCAGCGACCCCACGCCGTAGGCGCCGATGGTGAACGCCATGGCACCCAGCGCGCCCAGCGGGGCAAGCTTCATGATCATGTTGATGATGTTGAACATCACGTGGGCGAAGCGGTCGATGAAGTCCAGGATCGGCTTGCCGTAGGCACCCAGGCGATGCAGGGCAAAACCGAACAGCACCGAGAACATCAGCACTTGCAGGATGTCACCGTTGGCGAAGGCGCCGACGATGGTGGACGGGATCACGTTGAGGATGAAGCCCACGATGCTTTGGTCTGCGCCAGCGGTCACATAGGCCGCGACTTTGGAGGCATCCAGCGTGGAGGCGTCAATGTGCATGCCGGCGCCAGGCTGCACCACGTTAACCACGACCAGACCGATCAACAGGGCAATGGTCGATACGATTTCGAAGTAGAGCAGTGCATAACCGCCGGTCTTGCCGACCGATTTCATGCTCTGCATCCCGGCGATACCGCTCACCACCGTACAGAAAATGATCGGGGCAATGACC
Source organism: Pseudomonas lundensis (assembly GCF_015377145.2). Lineage (NCBI taxonomy): Bacteria > Pseudomonadati > Pseudomonadota > Gammaproteobacteria > Pseudomonadales > Pseudomonadaceae > Pseudomonas > Pseudomonas lundensis. The sequence continues at coordinate 1,310,460 of NZ_CP062158.2, read as the reverse complement.
ATCTTGATCAGTTTGATAAAGCCATCACCCAAGGGTTTGAGCGCTACACCGGTTTCCGGGTAGTAGTGGCCCAGCAAAATGCCGATCGTGATCGCTACGATTACTTGCACATACAGGGATTTGTACAGTGGCTGACGAGTCGTCATTGCAAAGTTCCTCAAGTGCATCACTCGGCCATCATTCCATCTGAGACCGGCAACGCCTAAAGCGCGAACCCTCCTGTACTTGGAGGGATTTGTTGTGTCGAGCTGCTCTGTCGGCAGACCTCTCGCACTTATTGCAAGCCACGGGCCAACGTTGGCAAAACACGCCCAAAGCCCGACGCCACTTAGCCTTGTAGGAAATTACAGACAATTTTTGTAGGACAACTTTGGCGGGTTTCCGCCCATTGACTGTGAACGACAGGAGGAAATGGCGGATTTCCGCCTGCTTCACGTCAGCGGGAAGCGTATGCGGAATGCCGCGCCGCCCAGGGAGGAATCATCCAGGGTCAGCTGCGCGTCGTAGCTTTCGATGATGTCCTTGACTACCGCCAGGCCGATCCCCTGCCCCGGATGCTGGCGATCAAGACGTTCGCCACGTTGCAGAATGCGCGCTCGCTGATCGGCGGGCACGCCGGGCCCGTCGTCTTCCACGCACACGTCAATCCCGGCCGCCGTGCGATGCAGGCTGATGCGCACCTGGCTCAAACACAGGCGGTAGGCGTTTTCGAGCAGGTTGCCGAGCAGCTCCAGCAACGCGTTTTGCTCGATCGGCACATGGCTGAGGGGCGCAATGTCCAAACTGACCTTGACCCGCTTGTCGCGGTAGACCTTCTCCAGGGTGTTGCACAGGCTTTCAACCACCGGGATCAGCTCGACCTGATGGCGCACCAGGCCACTTTTGCGCAGGCTGGCGCGTTGCAACTGGTAGCTGATTTGCTGGTTCATGCGTTCGATCTGGGTTTGCAGTACCCACGCCTGCTCGCGGTCTTCCGGACGCTGGGCCATGCTTTCGCTGACGCCCTGCAACACCGCCAGCGGGGTTTTCAGACTGTGGGCCAGGTCATCCAGCGAGTCACGGTAGCGGGTGCGCTGTTCTCGCTCGCTTTGCAGCAAGCGGTTCAAGGAGCCGGTCAAGCGCAGCAATTCACGCGGGTGCTGTTCGCTGAGGCTGTCGCGCTCGCCGGTTTCGATCTGGTCCAGTTCCTGACTTAAACGTCGCAAGGCACGCAACCCCCACGTCAATCCAATCCATAGCAGCGCCAGCAACACACACAATGCAGCGCCAAATCCCAGGTAAAGATTTTCACGCAGCCCGGCGAGGGTCATGTTGTATTCGCGCATGGGCTGCAACGCCACGAAGCTGAAGGCCGCGCTTTTGCCGCCCAGCAGCTTGACCTCCACGTCATAGACGAAGAACTCTTCGCCGCTGTCCTCACGAATACTTGCGAACTCGTTACCGCGCCCGTCATAACGCGGCTTGTAGTTGATGGATTCTTCTTGCGTGGCCCGCGAGCGCCAAACCAGATGGCCCTCGCGGTCATAGATGTAGCCGAGCAGGCGACTGTCCGGCAGGTTGAATTGCTCATCCGGCAACAGGACCGGCATTTTCAGGTGATTCTTTTCGACCCGTGCCGCGGAAATCAGGGTGTTTACATCCGATGCCAAACGCTGCTCGATGGCGCCCTTGAGCGCCAGACTGAATGCCCCTTGCATGGCCGGTAACAGCGCCAGCATGAACAGCACGGCCAGCAAGGTGGCCGCAAGCATCAGTCGAACGCGCAGCGAACGAATCATCGGCAGCGCTCAGTAAACAAATACCCCATGCCGCGCACCGTATCGATTGGCTTAAAGCCGTTTGCCCCCTCCAACTTGCGTCGCAAGCGCCCGACCAGCACCTCGATCACATTCGGATCACGTTCCTCGTCATCCGGGTACAGCTGTTCCATCAGTCGGTCCTTGGCCACCACCTGCTGGTGATGACGCATCAGGTATTCCAGAATCCGGTATTCATAGGCCGTCAGCGCCAGCGGCTCACCCTCCAGCACCGCCTGCTTGCGATTGATGTCGAGCACCAGTTCGCCAGCCACGATGGTGGGCTGGGTAAAACCGCTGGAGCGGCGCAACAAGGCATTCAAACGCGCTTCAAGTTCTTCGAACTGGAACGGCTTGACCACATAGTCGTCAGCGCCCGCTGCCAGCCCTTCGACCTTGTCTTGCCAGTTGCCGCGCGCGGTCAGAATCAGGATCGGGAACGTCTTGCCACGCTGGCGCAACTCACCAATGAGCTCAAGCCCGCCAAGCCCCGGCAGCCCCAAGTCAATCATCGCCAGGTCGTAGTTGAACTGCCCGGCCTGGTACAGCGCTTCTTCAGCATTGGCCACGGCCTCGACCACATGCCCCCCTTCCCTGAGGCGGGTTTGCAAGTGATGGCGCAACAGCGCCTCGTCTTCTACCACCAGCAGTTTCATCGCGCTCTCCCAAGCCTGATCGCGCCTCCATAGGCGTAAAACACGTGGCCACTGTATCGTTACGGCCCTGAACACACTCTGAACGATAGCCAACCGCCGCAAGCGACTACCCAGCGCGGCGCGGACCCGGCAAAATGCGCGGCATGACTCGACTCCCTGCCTTGCCCGCCTGCTGCACCCCGTTGCGTGCCGACTGGCCTTTGCCTCAACCGCTGCCGGGCAGCGTTTGGCGCAGTACCGACTTCACGCCTGCGCACTTGCTGGCTGACGACTTTGCCCGCAGCGCAATCGAAATGCCCGCCAGTATTCAACGCTCAGTGGCCAAACGCCAAGCCGAATTTCTGGCCGGACGCCTGTGCGCGCGCGCCGCCTTGCTGCACTTGGATGGCACCTGCGCCACGCCCGCCATCGGTGAAGACCGCGCCCCCGTATGGCCCGCCCACATCGCGGGGGCCATCACCCACAGCAACGGCCGGGCGGGCGCCGTGGTAGCGCTCAAAAGTGAGTGGCAAGGGCTGGGCATCGACCTCGAAAACCTCCTCAGCGACGAGCGCGCCCGGCGTCTGGTCAAAGAAATCCTCACGCCGGGTGAGCAACGGCGCATGGCCGAAGGCTGCGATGAGGATGTGGCGTTGGTCGTCACCCTGACCTTTTCAATCAAGGAAAGCCTGTTCAAGGCGTTGTTCCCCCTCGTAGGTCAACGCTTCTACTTTGAACACGCCGAAGTGCTGAGCTGGTCGAAAGACGGCCACGTGCGCCTGCGCCTGCTCACCGACCTGTCGACCGAGTGGCACCACGGCAAGGAAATCGAAGGGCAGTTTGCGGTGCATGAAGGGCAGCTCTTGAGCCTGGTGGCCATCGCTGCCTGATAAAAAGCCCTGAAGCCATCGCTTCAGGGCTCACTTCATCATTGGGCAACGCCACGGTTTATCCTGCAAGGCCCGCCGCTGCTTGTTCAAAACGGGTCAGCTCATCAAACAGCGCCTCTCTGGCCTGTTTGTGGCTGGCGGCTGCTTCCTCGCCTTGCTGGATATAGAGCGCCTCCTCCAGGGTTTCGCTTTGGCTGGCGAGTTGCTCGCGCTTTTTATCGTAATCGTCCCTGACCGCCTTGAAGCGTGCCTCGTATTTGCGCTTGAGGAACCGGCGCCAAAATTTTTCACGGGTGATCGAGTAGTGCAGCGCCGGGCTGGCGTCCAGACTCAACACGTGCGCCTTGGCAGCGTTAAGCATCTGCGGGGTGACGCCAGCTATTTGTTCATGCTGCATGCTGCGGGTCTTAAGGGGCAGCCCCAGCTCTTCGGCCAGGAAGACCCGGTAATACAGCTGAATTTCAGCGTCGTCGGGGTGGGCGCCGGCCTGATAGCGATCCCGGATGTCCTTGTTCGCAATGTCATCCACCTGACGCAGCCGGAACAGGCTTTTGGCGAACTTCAACAAGTCAGCGGCAATGGTTTCCTCAGTGCTCATACGCTCGATTTTATGCACCTGCGCGGTCACTTCGAGGTTGCCGAAAATCACCATGACGCCATCAGCGCAGGTCGCCACAAAATTGATTTCATGGAAGATCGCCTGGCGCAGCGCTGTGGATTCCAACATCAGGTCAATCAACGCCCAGACACGCTCCTGAAGCGGCTGGCGGGTGGATGACGTTTCGTATTCCCTGGAACCGGTCATGTCGCGGATGACCCTGAAAAAGTCTTCCGCCACCCGGCCTTCGCGCCTGAGCAAGTCCCATTGGCGGGTTCTGCGGGCCTTCTCGCCGCTGGCCAGACCCGGCGGAAACCACTGGGCTACCAGCCGTTTATGGTCATGCTCCGGCACCGTTCTGTCGGGCAGGATGATGCCGAAACTCCACCCTGTGCGCTGGTGATACACCTCCAACTGCTCCATCGCCTCAGGCATGAGCGGATTGCCAAACAAGCGGATACTGCGCGCCACGGAGCTGTCGGCAGGCAGGTCCAGAATGGCTTGCGGAATGTTGAACAGGTGATTGAAGTCCATGCGCACCGTTTCGAGGTGCGCCAGGCCAACCAGCCCGGACGGCCATTGCAGGAGCTGGTTGCCACGCAGATGCAGTTCTCGCAATTCCGTCATGTGGGTGACATCGGGCACGGCAGACGCTACTTGGGGCCAGCCGCCAGATCCGACGAGGTTGAAGTTGAGGTTCAACACCCGCAGGGACGTGAGCGTGCTCAACCCTTGGGCACTTTCAGGCGTGAGCACGATGCGATTGCCGCTCAGGTCGAGGCGCGTCAGCCCCGTCATGTGGAAGACGCGCTGCGGTACGGCCGCAAGCCGATTGTTGGTGATCGCAAGGTGGCGCAAGCCGGTGAAACGGCTCAAGAAATCACTGGGGTCATTAAATAGCCCCATACCGTCCATGACCAACGAGCCGATGTGGCTGAAATTCGCGTTGAGCGCCGGTAAGTCGCCGACAACCAGATTGGACAGGTCCAATGTGTACCCGATGAACTGGCCGTCGGTTGAATACAGGGGCTCGGTTTCTGTCCGCCAGGCACTCAAGATCCGCTGCACCGCCTCGCGCCTGGCAGGGTTAGGCGCTGCCTGAGCAGAGCCGGGCGAAACCACTTCCAGCGCCGCCCATGCCTCCAACTGTCGTTTGTTGTTTTCAAACTCAACCCGCAGTTGCTCCACGGCTCTGTAGCGGGACGCTTCGTCATTGCCCAAGCGATTGAGCCAATGGTTGATCTGCTCGCCCGTCAAGCTTGGGTAAAGGAGAACGGCTTTGCGTATCAGGTCATTGGCGTGCGCACCCGCCCCCGTCGGCGGGTACAAGGGATAAGCAACAATCGAGGTATCCATCTTGATTACGGGCTCAATCCAGGGCTTTTCGGTCTCCAGCCCCAGCAAGGTGCGGATATTTGTCCGGTGGGCCAAGGCCAGGTCGCTGATTTTCGCCCCCAGGGTCTGGCTATCCTCCACGCCCTGCAGGCCGATGGCCGCGCGTTCCTCTTCACTGAGCACATGCAGGATGGACGACAGCAGGTTATTGCCCGTCTCCGGCAGCGCATTCAAGACCGATCCGTTGTTTGAATACGCCAGGTACTGATGCTCCTGCTTGACCAACAGCCGGTAATGGCCCGGTTCGGCTGTACCGATACTGTCGAGCACAGGTCCGTCCAGCGTCTGGCTACGCACTTCAATCGCCACCTGCCCCGGCCAGCCCGGCAGAGCCTGCAACAGATGCAGCATGAGTTTTTCACTGTCAGGGGTGGCCGTGGCCTTCAGGTACAACCCCTCGTAGGCGCGGGTCAGGCGCACTTCCCTCGCGGTGTGGGCCATCTGTTCTGCCAGTCGAGGCGCTATATCGCCGTTGTCCAGGTACTCGGACTTTTCATGTGCCGTGGCCTGGTGCAGCAGATGGCGGATAACACTCAGGGGCAGTGCAGTCGGATCTTGCTGGATCAGTTGCACGTGCGGATCTGAGCTTTTCTCTTCTTTTTCGTAGAGCGACTTGAACAAATCAGGCATGCGCGCAAGGGCGTGTTCGCCCAGCTTTTTGCCCAGCGCCAGCATGCGTTGCTCAATCACCGGTGCGTATTCGCCCAGCAGTTGCAGGGTGTCAGCCTTGTCCAGACGCATCAGCACCGCGCGCAACAAGCTGCCATTACTGGCGTCTGCACGGGACAACGTGACACGGGGAATCGCACGGCTCAGATCGGCCCCGTATTCGGCCAAGGTGTTGCCGTGCTCGTCCACCACTTGCAGCACTTTATCGCGGGGCCACCCCGGCAGGCTTTGCAGCAACAGCAACTGGATATCGGCACGGGCCGTACGCAGGGAATAATGCTCCTGCATGGCGTTCACAAAACGGTGAATCTCAGCCTCGATATCAAAGCGTTTCCAAGTGTCCATCAACAGGGGTGGAGCCGCACGGTTGTTCACGTGCACATGGCGCAGGCTGCCTTCATCGGTATGGCTGACGCGCATGATCTGCTGGCCCACCGCGTCTTCAAACGAAACGGGCGTCGCACGCAACCGGCGCAGCAGGGACAAGCCTTGCCATTGCAAAGGGTTTTCAGTGCTGACGCGCCACGCACCTTCAAAGTTGTGTTCCAGTACCGGCGCATCGACCCCCACTCGGGAGGGGTGCTTGAGCCGCCAGTGGGCGGTGACTTTGTCGTATTCCACTTGAAACACCCAACCGTACAACGGCACGTATTGTTTGCCGTTGAGGTGGTAAAGCCCCAGTTCATCGGGTTGAAGGTCACGGGGCAGGCGCAGGTCCTGAATGTATGGGCTGGCCGAGTTGTCCCAAAGCCGAACCTCACCGCTCGGTTGGCGCATGGCCGACATGGCATCGCCCAACGCGGTGCGAAACCCCTGGCTGTCGGTGGGGTGCCGCATGCCCAGAAGCGTGCGCTCGTGGGGTTGTAGCACCGAGGCAATCGCCAGATAAAAACTGTCACTGGTCTCGGGGACCGGAATGACGCTGCTGTTTTTGACGTCGTAGGCCTTGTAAATGCCGTTGCCGTAATGCCGCAGTTCCACAGCGGTGTCGTCAGGCCCGGTGCGCACAAGGTACGGGGCGTCATGCTCGGTAATCGCCAGGTATCGGTCCAACTTGTCACTCAGCAGGCCTTTGGCAAACTCGCGTGTCCACTGGTCAATGTCCGGGTTATAGGCCCGGCTGTAATAAATGCCATCGAGCGCCTGATCGATACGCAACTGGATTTTCAGACGATCCGCTGCTTCAGAAAACGGAATCGGCTGACGATTGTGCAGCAACGCATCACGGGCCTGATTCCCACTGAAGGGGTACTGCCCCAGCAAGTGTTCAAGGCACGCCACCGACAACGACGAGTTCAGCGCATGCAGTTTGGCGATCAAAGCCGACGTTCGGCTGGAAAACGCTGGATACACCCGCGGCAAGAACTTGCGGGCCGGGTTGCGGCTGGCCACCGGGTCAGAGCGCTGATGCCCCTCCAGCACCGTCAGGGCCTGAAACAACAGCGCCCGTTCGATTTGGGCCAGTTGGGCGATTTGTTCACGCAGCGTGGCAATCTGCCCGGCTTTGCTGACCGCCGGATTGACGTCACGCCCCAGCTCAGAACCCTCAGGCAGTTGATCGACAATCAGCGTAAACAGTTGCTCGACGCTGGCGGGACCTTGCGTCACATCCTCTTTGGCCACGTAGCGGCCGGTGTCCAGCCGTTTAATGTCAATGCTGTGCGGCTCAACGCCCGGTCGTGGATCGGGCCCATAAGATTCGATCCGCACACCCTGACGGTCGAACACATTGAGTACGGTATCGGCAGGCCAGTGCGGTAACTGGGTGAGCAAGGCGAACACGGCATGATCGGCATTGGCCGGCAGTTCACCGCGCAGGGGCAAGTCATCAATGATCCGGGTGATCTGCTGTTCAACCCGCAACCGGCGAACCCCGTCGGCCAAAGGCCCCGGCAGCGGCTCGCCCAGCCAGACCTGTTCCAGCTGCACCCGCGTGGTCGCGGTGGTGCGCAACATCAACTCAATGTCCTTGATGGCCACGCGCGTCGAATCAAAGGGCAACATGCGTTGCACCAGTTGCACATCGCTCAGGTGGCCGACATCGTCCAGCACCAGCTGCCACATCTGTTTGGCAGGATCGAACTTCACCGGCGGGCGGTACGCGTGCAGGTCCGGGGTGTTGAGCACGTAGCGCTTGTCTTTCGGGTCGTAGACCACCTCGGCAGCGCGCACGGCATCCCCGTCGTACACCTTGACGTAGAGTTTGTCGTTGATTTCATACAGGCCTTGAATGTCAGGCGTCAGGCTGTCCAGTGTGCTGGCTTGCACGAGGGAATACTGATCCAGTTGAGGTCGCCACAGCGCTGTGTTGCCATCGCCCAGGGTGACTTTTCGTGGTTCCCCCAAGCGGTTCCACAAGGCATTCATCCGTTTGTCATGCACCCTTGCGCCCGCCCCGATCAACCACCCGGTGAGCAACAGATCGGCCGTGTCGGCCAAGGCACTGGCAAACTCACTGGACTCCCCACGGCTGGCCCCGATGACGCCTTTGGCGAAGCTATAGCCAAGCGAGCCAAACACCACGACTTGCATCACCCGGGTCAACCCCGTCACGCCACCGGGGACCGGGGTCAAGAGCAAGCTCAGTAGTTCATTGCCAATGGCCAGCATGGCGTCCTTGAGCGCTTGCCAGTCGGCTGCAGAGCGCGAAGACGCCATCAGCGTGAGGTTGGTCTTGTAACGCTTGACCTGACGCCTGCTCAGCACATCGACCAGCTTTCGCCGTGGGTAGCCAACCGGCTCCACTTTGAACTTCAGGGTGTTGAGGGTCGGCTCCGCAAACGCCAGGTGAAAACCGTCATACAGCGCCCCGGCCAGCCAGCTCAAGCCCGGCGGACGCGGTTCATCACTGAGCAGCTTTTGAAATTCGTTCAACGCCGGCAGGGGTAATTGAGCGGCGAACCAACCAAGGTCCTTCTCGCGGTGGGACTGCTTCAATTGCCGCCTGAAATGCTCGGTGAAACTCGTGCGAGGGGGATGGTACAAGAGCGCGCCGCCCGGCCGGTTCGGAAAGTAGCTGTACACCCCTTTTACATCCTCGAATTCAAGGACCACCAACGACGTTTCCATGGGGTCGTCAAAAATCGCGCGCGCCGAACGATAGACCGACACTGGCCGCACATCGCAGGCTTTGGGGTCGTTGAACACCTTGAGCAAGCGCTGATAGTCCTCGCGCTGGATACCACTGACAGCGGCATTGCGGTACGCCTCCAGCAGGTCAAATTCAAAGCTGGCACGGGTGGCCTTGCCAATCAGAATGTTCAAGATGCCGTCAGGCCCCATCGCCTGTACCAGGTCTTGTGCCAGAGCACCGCCCATGTCCAGCTTTCGAACAATGGCGATAAACCCGCGCACATCCATCGGTTTTCTGGCCGGGCCATAGTGAATGAAGCTGGCTTCAACGAAGCTGAACGGCTTGAGGAAGATCGAGTCGGTGCTGAAACCAAAATTGGCGCACGCGGCCTCCCACAACGTCATGGAGCGCACGTGCTCGACGGTTTTGGACTCATCCAGCGCGCGCCGCCGTCGCATCGGTTGCTCTTGGACTTTGGACGAGGGATTGACCCACTCGCTTAACAGGTCCAGCGGCGTACGGCCTTCCTTGAACTCCAGATAACGGGTGTAAATTCGGGTTTGCTCAGGGTCGACGTCGTCCCCGGTCAGGGTTTTCAGCGCCTGCTTGAGCCGGGCCATGTGTGTGGTTTTGAAGGCTTCCCTGAAACGTGTGGTTTCTGTTTCGGCCTCTTTCACGCTGCTCTGGGCCGCGCGCTGTACGTCGATGTAGCGCTTGATCAGATCATTGTCGAAGTTGGCAAATCGGGCACGCATGTTGGCCGCCATAAAGGCCAGTGCTTCCTGCTGGGCAAGCAGCTTGGCCGTCAGGAGGGCCGGTGGACGCTCAGGTCCATCTGAAGAGAGGGTCATGTCAGGTAATCCAGTGAAGGGAAAAACTCACCCTAAACAGGATCAGCACGGTAGATGCGGTAGTTATTTAACCACCCCTGACTGAGGCAAAACGCTGCTATTGCGTCGCCGCAGTGGTGGCGCGAGTTGGAAACCGGCTCGAAAAAAGGCCCTGATGCACACGCTTCAGGGCCTGAAAACAGCAGACAAACGTGCAACCGATTAGAAGAGGTTGACCTCAACGCCTGCGGTCTCCGCTTGCGCTTGGCGGGTCAGTTCATCGAACAGGGCTTCGATCGCCTGATCCTTGCGGGTCACGGCCTCCTGCGCCTGGCGTTCATAGTCTGTTTCACCCAAGGCCTCACTTTGCTCGGTCAGCGCTTCGTAGGTCGTTTTGAACTCATCCTCAATCGCCTGAAAGCGCTCCTCATGCGTACGCAGCAGAAACTGTCGCCAAAACTTCTCTGTGGTGATGGCGTATTGCTGTGCGGGTGAGCCTTCCATGCTCAGGATTCGGGCCTTGATGAGTTCGATTTGAACCGGGGTGACGGCTGCAATCGCCTCAAAGTGCATGCCTTGGGTTTGTGTGGGCAATGCCAGGTCCCGGGCCAGTTTGATGCGGTAAGCCAGTTGTATTTCCGCTTCATCCGGCATCCCGCCCGACCTGTAACGCTCGGCAATATCCTGACGGGCGGCCTCATCCACCTGTCGCAAACGAAACATGCTCTTGGCCAGCGCCAGCAAATACGCGGCACTCAAGGTCTGCGTGTCCTGCTGCTCAGCCTTGTGCACGAGGGTCAGCACTTGCAGGTTGTCGAAAATAAACATGACCCCATCGGAGCACGTGCGCTCGTGATTGATCTCATTGAACACGCTGGTGCGCAGCTCGGTGGACTCCAGCATTCGTTCGATCAGGGTCCAGACGCGCGTCTTCAGGCGCTCTTGCGTGACACTGGTGCGGTAGTCTTTGGAGTCGGTCATGTCATGCAACAGCCTGAAAAAGTCTTCGGCCACCTGGCCTTCACGCTTGAGCAAGAGCCACTGCGAGGATTTGCTCATCAGGTCAGCGTCGGTCAATTCATCCGAAAGCCAGGCTTCCAGCTCGATCAGGTCTGACTCAGGGCCCTCGAGGTGCTCGCGATGGACCGCAATGCCCAGTCCCAAACCTGTGCGCTCGCGGTAAGCCTGCAGACGCTCCAGGCTTTGCGCGCTCAGGGGGTTATCGTGCAGCACCGTGTGGCGATTGACCGGGCTGTCATCCGGCACCTCAAACACGGCCTGGGGAATGTCGGTGATCTGGTTGTTACGCAGGTCCAACCGCTCGATGTGGGTCAACTCAAGCACCCCCGTGGGCCATGTCGAAATTCGGGCATGGCGCAAGTACAGGCCCCGCAGATCACTCATAAGGCTGACATCAGGCGCCAGCCCCAGGCGGTTGTACTTGAGGTTGAGAATTTTCAGCAGACGCAGATTTCGCAGACTTTGCACGGTTTGAGGCGTGAGGACGATGAGGTTGTTGTTTAAAATCAGCCGGGTCAGCCCCGTCATCCTCAAGACCCCGGCCGGCACCTCCGGTAGCAGGTTGTTGGCCATCGACAACCAGCGCAGCCGGGTGAAGCTGTTCAGAAACTCGTTGGAGCCGCTGTACAGCCCCATGCTGTCCATGTCCAGCGACCCAATGTGGCTGAAATCCCCCGCCAGCGCCGGAAGATCCCCGACCACCCAACTGGACAGGTCCAGCTTGTGGCCGATGAAGTGCCCATCGTGGGCGTAGATTCTGGGGGTTTCTTTACGCCATGCGCTCAAGATGCGCTGAACAACCTGCTCGCGGTCCTCTCTGGAAACGGGCAACACATACCCCGGCGACACGGTACGAATCAGCGTGTGTGACCAGACCTCCAGTTGCAACTTCATCGTTTCGTACTCGACCCTCTTGCGCTCCAGCGCCACCAGCCGGCTGGCCTCATTGGCACCCAGCGTATTGAGGAGCAAGTTGATCTCATCCGCATTCAGGCTGGGGTACAGCCGCACGGCCTTGCGGATCAAGTTGTTGGAATGAATGCCTTGGCCCTGCCGCCCAAACAAGGGATAGGCCAGGAAGGACACGTCGATGTTCATCGGTGGCCTGAGCCAGGGTTTATCGGCATCGAGCCCCAACAGGGTTTTGACGTTGGCCCGGTGCGCGAGGGCCAGGTCACTGACTTTTGCGGCCAGAACCTGGCTTTCATCAACCCCCTGAATACCGATGGCATTGCGCTCGTCCTCGCTGAGCACATGCAGGATGGAGGGCAGCAGGTTGTTGCCCGTTTCAGGCAAGGTATTCAAGGGCTGGCCCTCTGGCGAATAGGCCAGGTATTGATGCTCGCGCTTGACCAGCCGACGCACACTGACCGCGTCGGTACTCGATATCCGGTCAAGCACGGCGCCGTCCAGCGTGTTGCTGCGCACCTCGATCGCCACGTGACCCGGCCATCCCGGCAGCGCCTGAAGCATGTGCAAGGTCAGCTTTTCACTGTCCGCTGTGGCCGTGGCTCCCAGAAACAGCCCTTCATAGGCGCGGGTCAGGCGCACTTCCCGGGCGGACCAGGGCAGTTGTTCAGCCACACGCGGTGGCATGACGCCCTTATCCAGATAATCGGTTTTTTCACGGGTGGTGGTATGGCGCAGCACGGTTTTTATAACGCTCAGGGGCAACTGGGACGGGTGTTTCTGGATTAATTGAATGTGCGGGTCGCTGCTGTGCTCGGCTTTCTCGTAGAGCGATTTGAACAGTTGCGCATGCCGCGTGAGTGCGTGCCCGGCGATTTTTTTGCCCAGGCGCAACATCCGTTGCTCAATCACCGGGTCATAGTGCCCCAGCAGCGCCTGAGTATCGGCCCGGTCGAGTTTCATGAGCACCGCCCGCAGCAAGCTGCCGTTACTGGCGTCTTCACGCGAAAGCCTGATCCGAGGCACAGCGGGGCTTAAATCGGCACCGTATTCGGCCAGCGTGTTGCCCTGCGCGTCCACCACGTGCAGCACCTTGTCGCGTGGCCAGCCGGGCAGGCTTTGCAGTAGCAGCAATTGAATGTCTGCCCGGGCAGTGCGCAAGGCGTAATGCTCCTGCATGGACTGCACGAAGTGCTTGATCTGCGCCTCGATGTCAAAGCGTTTCCAGGTGTCCATCAGCAAGGGCGGTGGCGCGCCGTTGTTGAGGTGTACCTGACGTAAAACCCCCTCATCGGTGTTGCTGATCTGCATGATCTGCCTGCCCACCGTCTCCTCGAACGAAACCGGGGTGGCGCGCAGTCGGCGCAACAGGGTCAGGCCCTGCCACTGCAAGGGATTTTCGGTGTTGACCCGCCACGCCCCCTCGCCATTGTGCTCAAGCACGGGCGCATCGACCCCCACGTTGGTGGGGTGTTTGAAGCGCCAATGCTTGAGGCTGGCGTCCCATTCGACTTGAAACACGAAACCATAGAGCGGCAGGTAGTGTTTGCCGTTCACGTCGTACAGACCGATCTCGTCCGGCATCGCGTCATGGGGCAAACGCAGGTCCTGCGCAAACTGGCTGGCGGTGTTTTCCCAAAGCCTGACCTCGCCATTGGGCTGGCGCATCGCCGACATCATGTCCCCCAGGGTTTGGCGCAACCCGGCGGCATCACTCGCCGTGCGCATGCCCAGGGAAAGCCGCTCGTCGAAGCGCAAAATTGAGCCAATGGCCAGATAGAAGCTGTCACTGCTGACGGGAACAGGCACCACCACATCCCTCTGAAAATCGTAGGCCTTGTAAATACCGTTGCCGTAATGACGTAACACCACGGCGTTGTCTTCGGGGCCGGTGGGCACGTACGGGGTGATGTTCTGCGGGTCGCCATATTCCGTAATAACCAATGAGCGATCCAGCTTCTCACTCAGCAGCCCCTTGGCAAACTCACGGGTCCACAGGTCGGTGTCGTGGCTGTGAGCCCGTGTGTGGTAGATGCCGTCCAGCGTCTGATCGATCCGTAACTGAATTTTGAGCCGTTGCGCGGCCTCGGCAAACGCAACAGGCAGCCGGTCATGGGTCAGCGCCTCGTCGATCTGGGCGGCAGTGAACGGGTACTCGTCCAGCAACTGCTCCAGGCATTCGACCGACAACTGCGGGTCCAGCCCATGCAACTTGGCAATCAACGCCGTGGTGGTGGCCGTTAACGGCGGGTACACCAACGGCAAAAATCCACGGGCTGGGTGCTGGCTGGCGACGGCATCCGAACGCTGATGCCCCTCCAGCACCGTCAGCGCCTGAAACAACACCGTGTATTCACGCTTGGCCAACTGCGCGATCTGTTCCCGAATAGTGGCAATCCGACTGGTCGTGCTCGCCTGTGGCCGCCCTTCTCGCCCCAGTTCGCACGTCTCAGGCAACTGATCGACGATCAGGGTGAACAATTGTTCAACACCTGCCACGGTGTGCGTCACCTCTTGGCGGGCCACATAGCGGCCGTAGTCGAGCCGCTTGATTTCGATGGCGTGCCTGGCCGCGCCCGGCCGTGGCGCCTGCCCGTACGACTCCACCTGCACGCCCTGCTGATCGAAGACGTCCAGCACGGTGTCCGCAGGCCAGTGGGGCAACTGTGTCAGCAAAGCAAAGACAGCGTGATCGCTATTGGCCGGCATTTCACCGCGCAACGGCAGGTCATCGATGATGCGCGTGATCAACCTATCCACCCGCAAGCGCCGCACACCGTCGGTCAAAGGGCCTGGAATGCGCTGGCCGTGCCAGGTACGTTCAAGCTGCTCGCGCGTGGTCGCTGTAATCCGCAGCATCAAATCGATAGCGTTGAGGTCGAGCTGCGCGTCGTCAAAAGGCAGCATCCGTTGCACTAACCGGGCGTCACTCAACAGGTCAATGTCGTCCAGCGCCAGACGCCAGACTTGGCGGGCCAAATCAAACTTCACCACGGGCCGGTACGCATGGGCCTGCGTGGTGTTCATCACGTAGTGCTTGCCCTGGGCGTCGTAGATGATTTCCACGGCACGGTGTACTTCGCCGTCATAGACCTTGGCATACAGCTTGTCATTGACCTCATAGATACCCTCAGCGTTGGGCGTCAGGCTGTCCAGCGCGCTGGCGTCCACCTGGGAGTAACGGTTCAGATCGGGGTGCCAGAGATCGGTTTTGCCGTCGGCATAGACCACTTTTCGCGGCCGGCCCAATTGGTTCCAGAGTGCAGTCATGCGCGTGCGGTGAACGTGGCTACCGACCCCGATGAGCCATCCGCTGAGCAGCATGTCCGCTGTATCGGCCAACGCTCCGGCAAACTCATTGGTCGCGCCTTTGCTCGCCTCCCAAAATCCTTTGACCACGCTGTAGCTCAAAGACCCGAACACGGCCGCCTGCATCACCCGGTTCAGCCCCGTAACGCCCCCAGGCACCGGCGTGGTCAGCAAGCTCAGGACTTCCTGCCCGATGGCCAGCATGGCCTCTTTTAGCGCCTGCCAATCGGCCTCGGAGCGGGAAGTGGCCAACAGGCTCAAATCCGCTTTGAATCGAGTTTCGTGAAACGCGCTCAGCATCTCGAGCATGGATTTGCGGGGCGAAGCCAAGGGGTTGGCGTATAGGCTCACCGTGTCCAGCGACGGTTCCGGGAATGCCGCATGAAACCCGTCATACAGCACCCCTGCCAACCAGCTCAGGCCCGCAGGACGCGGTTCGGCATTCAATAATTTTTGAAAGCGCCGCAGATGGGTCAACGGCAGTTGCGAAGCAAACCAACCCATTTCACCGTCGCGATGGGCCTGTTTGAGTTGGGCCAGGAAGTGCTCTTTGTAGGCTTCCCCTTGCGCGTGATACTGCAGCGCGCCGCCGGGCCGGTTGGGAAAATAACTGTACCCGCCCACCTCTGCCGGGAAGTGCATGAAGAGCAGCCCAACGGGGATTTGATCGGCCACTGCCAGAATGGAGCGGGCCATTTCCACCGAGTGCACATGCCAGGGCAGCTCACCCTTGAAGGCTTTAAGCAGTTGTTCGTAACGCTCGCGGGTGACACCGCTCACCGCCGACGTGCGATAAGCCTCCAGCAGGTCAAAAGCAAAAACGGAGGTGGCGGCCTCTGAAATGAGCTTGTTTAACGTGCCGTCGGGGCCCATTGCCTGTAACAGCGTGGTGGACAGCCACGTGCCGAAATCCAGCTCGCGAACGATGGCAATGAAGGCCCTGACGTCCATCTCCTTGTTCGTCTGCCCGTATCGAATAAAACTGGCCTCAACGAAGCTGAACGGCTTGAGAAAGATCGAGTCGGTGCCGAAACCGAAATTGGCGCACGCGGCGTCCCATAGGCTGATTGAGAACACGTGATCGACATACTTTGATTCATCGAGGGCGCGGTCAGCCCTGGCGGCACCGTCAGAGACGTCCGGTTTGGGGCTGACCCATCCGCTCAATACCTCCAGCGGCGTGCGCTGCTCTTTGAATTCGCGGTAACGGGTGTAAAGCCAGGCACGTTCGGGGTCCACGTCATCGCCGGTGAGGGTTTTCAGGGCGCGCTTGAGTTGGGCCAGCCGGGTGGATTTGAAGGTGTTGCGAAAACGCATACTTTCAGTGTCCAGGGCCTGCACGCTGGCCAGCGCCTTGCGCTGCAAATCGATGTAATGCTGAATCAGCGCCGTCTCAAAGCCTGCAAAGTTGGCCTTCATGTTGGCGGCCATATAGTTGAAAGCATCGTGCTGCGCCCATTGCTTGGCTGATAACAGCGCGGGCGCGCGATCTATGTTGTTGAGAGAAAAACCGGTCATGGGCCATGTTCCTGTGGGAGAAGGGTTCACCCTAAACAGGAACAAAACGCGCCAAGCGGTAGATAGCTATGCCGGGCAACACCCGCCCTACGTGCGCACCTCATCGGTTGAGGGTGGTGCGTAAACGCTTCACCTGACCATGACATAGATCTGCGTCATGCTTTATGACGCTTGCCGCAAACGCCGTTATTGGCCCGACAGCCCCGCATGCTATGGTTTGCGCCCCATAATCGAGCGTATTGCCACTATGCCCGTGACGTCCCGCTATCTGCGTTTGACGCTGTACACCGTGTTGATTTTGGTCGGGGCTGTGGTTGCAGGCGGCTGGGCCATGCAACAGGCCAAACACCATGCGCTGGAAGAAAGCGCCCGACGCGGGCCCGAGCAACTGAGCTTATATGCCAATTCGCTGCACACGCTGATCGAACGCTACCGCGCCCTGCCCGCCGTGCTGGCGCAAGACCCGGAACTGATCGCCGCATTGGCCGGGCACGTCACCCCCGAGGTACAGGCCCAGCTCAATCGCAAACTGGAACGCATCAATGGGGCCGCGCAATCGTCCACGCTGGAGCTGCTCGACAGCACCGGACTGGCCGTGGCCGCCAGTAACTGGAACACCTCCAACAGTTACGTGGGCCATAACTACGGGTTTCGCCCTTATTTCAGCCAGACCCGCAGTCAGGGCACCGGGCGGTTTTATGCCGTGGGCGTGACCAGCGGGATCCCGGGCTACTTTTTGTCCAGCGCCGTCCACGATGGCGGCGGGCGCTTTCTGGGCGCCATTGTGGTCAAGCTTGAGTTCCCGGAGCTGGAGCGCGAGTGGAGCCAGGGCAGCGACACCCTGCTGGTCAGCGATGCGCGCGACATCGTGTTTATCGCCAATCAACCCGGCTGGCGCTATCGCCACCTGCGCCCGCTCATTGACAGCGACCGCGACAACATCACGTTGACCCGCCAATACGACAAACAGCCGTTGACCCTGATGCCGACCCGCACCCTGCGCGTGTTTGATGACAACAGCTTCCTGACCCAGGTGGATGGCCCGGACGGCCCGACGGACTATTTGTGGGGGTCGTTGCCACTCAAAGCCGAAGGCTGGACCCTGCACTTGCTGCGCAAACCGCCGACCGCCAGTGAAGACGGGCGCAATGCCGCGCTGGCAGCCGTTGGTTTATGGCTGACGCTGGTGTTTCTGGGGCTGTTTTTGTTCCAACGCTGGCGCATTGGCCGCATGCGCCAACGTAACCGTGAAGAACTTGAACAACTGGTCGAAGCCCGCACCCGTGACCTGCGCACCGCGCAAGATGGCCTGGTGCAATCGGCCAAACTCGCGGCGCTGGGGCAGATGTCGGCGGCGTTGGCCCACGAAATCAATCAGCCGCTCACCGCCCAGCGCATGCAACTGGCCACCTTGCGCCTGTTGCTTGACCACGGTCGCATCGAAGACGCCTATAAAGCCCTTACGCCGCTGGAACATATGTTGACGCGCATGGCGGCGCTCACTGGGCATCTGAAAACCTACGCCCGGCAAAGCCCCAGCGGCCTGCGCGAGCGCCTGGATCTGGCCAGTGTGGTGGACCAGGCCTTACAGTTGGTGGAGCCGCGGCTCAAGGAAGAAGGGGTTGAACTGCACACCCGGCTGGTGCGCCCGGCCTGGGTGCGCGGCGATGCGATTCGTTTGGAGCAGGTCATGATCAACCTGCTGCGCAATGCGCTGGACGCCATGCACGACACACCGCGCAAGCAGTTGGAAATTTGCATCGAAGCCGATCAGCAGTTGTGGCATTTGACCGTCAGCGACAGCGGTGGCGGCATCAGTGACGAACACTTGGGCAAGGTCTTCGACCCCTTTTTCACCACCAAACCGGTGGGCGACGGTTTGGGCTTGGGGCTGGCGGTGTCGTATGCCATCGTTCATGAACTCGGCGGTCGCCTGACTGCCTGTAACCACGCCGATGGCGCACTGTTCACATTGACGCTGCCCATCGCACAGGACGCTTGAAACATGCTTGATTCGGTAATCGTGGTCGATGACGAGGCCAGCATTCGAACCGCCGTTGAGCAATGGCTGAGCCTCAGCGGCTTTGACGTGCAGCTGTACAGTTGCGCCGAAGACTGCCTCAGCCACCTGCCCGCGCATTTTGCTGGGGTGATTGTGAGTGACGTGCGCATGCCCGGCATGGGCGGTCTGGCCCTGCTGACCCGTTTGCAACAACTGGACCCGGACTTGCCGGTGATCCTGCTGACCGGGCATGGCGATGTGCCCATGGCGGTGGAGGCCATGCGCGACGGCGCTTATGACTTCCTGGAAAAACCCTTCAGCCCCGAGGCCCTGCTCAGCAGCCTGCGCCGCGCGCTGGAGAAACGTCGGCTGGTCCTGGAAAACCGCCGCCTGCATGAACAGGTCGATGTGCGCGAACAGCTTGACGGCCGGTTGCTGGGTGTATCGCGCAGCTTGCAGACGTTGCGCCGGCAGGTGATCGACTTGGCGCCGTTGCCGGTCAACGTACTGATCCGTGGTGAAACCGGCAGCGGTAAAGAGCTGGTGGCGCGCTGCCTGCATGATTTCGGGCCACGTGCCGACCAGCCCTTTGTGGCGCTCAACTGTGCCGCCATCCCCGAACACCTGTTTGAAGCCGAACTGTTTGGCCACGAAAGCGGTGCCTTTACCGGTGCTCAGGGCAAACGCATCGGCAAGCTGGAATACGCCGACGGCGGCACCCTGTTCCTGGATGAAATTGAAAGCATGCCGCTGGCCCAACAAGCCAAATTGCTGCGGGTGCTGCAAGAGCAAAAACTTGAACGGCTGGGTTCCAACCTCAGCATCGCGGTGGATTTGCGCATCATCGCCGCCACCAAGCCTGACCTGCTGGACGAAGCCCGCGCCGGGCGCTTTCGCGAGGATTTGGCCTATCGCCTGACGGTGGCCGAGTTGCGCCTGCCTCCCTTGCGCGAACGCCGTGAAGACATTCCGCTGTTGTACGAGTTCTTTTCCCACAGCGCTGGCGAGCGTCTGGGCCGCAGTGTGCAGCCACTCAGTGGCGCGCAGTTAACCCGCCTGCTGAGCCACGACTGGCCGGGGAACGTGCGCGAGCTGGCCAACGTGGCGGAACGACGGGTATTGGGGCTGGGCGAACCGCAATGGGACGACCCCGACATTGGCCAGTCCTTGGTGGCCCAGCAGGAAGCCTTTGAAGCGCAATGCCTGCGCGCCGCCCTGAGCCGCCACAAAGGCGATATCAAAGCGGTGATGGCCGAGCTGCAACTGCCTCGCCGCACCCTGAACGAAAAAATGCAGCGTCACGGGCTGGTGCGCGAAGCGTTCTTGAACACCAACTAGAACGCGGCACCTGCCGACCCTGCCGCCAGCGCCACACTCCGCAGTGATAGGCGGATTTCCGCTTATCGCTTAAGGGGTTTGAGCGAAATTCCGCTCACCCTCATAGGTTTTGCCCTTGTAAACCGGGCATTTACGTCTTGGCACAACTCCTGCTATGTCCCGGTAAGCACGCGTTTTAACGCGCTATAACAAAACCAAAAAAAGAAGGATCCAGTTAATGGATAACTCCAGCACCCTGCCTGCCGGGTCGGTCCCTGCGACCCCGAAAGAAAAGACCACCTCCAGCCGTATCAAATCCATTTTCAGCGGCTCCGTCGGCAACATGGTCGAGTGGTACGACTGGTACGTCTACGCCGCTTTCTCGCTGTATTTCGCCAAGGCCTTTTTCCCGAAGGGCGACACCACGGCTCAATTGCTCAACACCGCCGCGATTTTCGCCGTGGGCTTCCTGATGCGCCCCATCGGCGGCTGGCTGATGGGCCTGTACGCTGACCGCAAAGGCCGTAAAGCTGCGTTGATGGCCTCGGTGCTGCTGATGTGTTTCGGCTCGCTGATCATCGCCCTGTCGCCGGGGTATGAAACCATCGGCGTCGGCGCGCCGATCCTGTTGGTGTTCGCCCGCTTGCTGCAAGGGTTGTCCGTGGGTGGCGAATACGGCACCTCGGCCACCTACCTCAGCGAAATGGCCACCAAGGAGCGTCGCGGCTTCTTCTCCAGCTTCCAGTACGTGACCCTGATCTCGGGCCAGCTCATCGCGCTCGGTGTGTTGATCGTGCTGCAACAGACCCTGACCGAAGAGCAGCTGTACAGCTGGGGCTGGCGCATCCCGTTCGTGATCGGCGCCTTGTGCGCGGTGGTGGCGCTGTTTTTGCGTCGCGGCATGGAAGAGACCGAGTCGTTCAACAAGGTCAAGGTCAAGCCAAAAGAAAGCGCCATGCGCACCTTGCTGCGTCATCCCAAAGAGCTGATGACCGTGGTCGGCCTGACCATGGGCGGCACGCTGGCGTTTTACACCTACACCACGTACATGCAGAAATACCTGGTGAACACGGTGGGCATGAGCATCTCCGACTCCACCACCATCTCGGCCGCGACGCTGTTCCTGTTCATGTGCCTGCAACCGCTGGTAGGCGGGCTGTCGGATAAGGTCGGGCGGCGTCCGATCCTGATTGCCTTCGGCGTGCTGGGCACCCTGTTTACCGTGCCGATCCTGACCACGCTGCACACCATCACCACGTGGTGGGGCGCGTTCTTCCTGATCATGGCAGCGCTGATCATCGTCAGTGGCTACACCTCGATCAACGCCGTGGTCAAAGCCGAACTGTTCCCGACTGAAATTCGTGCACTGGGCGTCGGCCTGCCGTACGCACTGACCGTGTCGATCTTTGGCGGCACCGCTGAATACATCGCGCTGTGGTTCAAAAGTGCGGGCATGGAAACCGGCTATTACTGGTACGTAACCGCCTGTATCGCTTGCTCGCTGTTCGTTTACGCCACCATGAAAGACACCCGTAAACACTCGCGCATCGAGACCGACTAACCGCTGTTACCCCGTGCAGACGCCCGTGAGCGCCTGCACGGGGGGTTCAGTTCACGACAACTCGGCCACTGGCGGCCGGGTTTGTCGGTTTTTCGCGTAGGCAGCACCGGCAATCATTGCCACCAAAATCCCCGCCAACACCAGTGATGATCCGACCGTGCCGAAATCGAGACCGCCTTTTTCATGGGGTTTGGTCAGGAAATCGCCCAATGTCGCGCCGAACGGCCGTGTCAACACGAATGCCACCCAAAACAGCACCACGGATGAGATCTTGGTGAAGTAGCGCGCCAGCACCACCAGCCCGATGGTTGCACCGATGAACAGTGCTCCGCCCGCAAACCCCAGCCCGGAATCGTCCGCCAGGTAATCACCCAGCGCCGTGCCCAGCGTGTTGGAGAACAAAATCGCCATCCAGTAGAACAACTCACCCCGTGGCGTCTGTACGTTGTTGACGTTGAGCGACTCTCCACTCCATTTCCACAACGCAAAAATCGCCACCAGAATCGACACCAAAATCAATGACCCCGAGGCATAGCCCAGGCCTAACGTGCGGTCCATGAAGTCGGACATGGTCGTGCCCGCGGTGCTGGTCGACAGAATCACCAGCCAATACAGCACTGGATTGAAGGTTTTGGAGAACAGCTGGGTCAGCAAGGTCAGGACAAACACACTGAGCAGAAGCATCGAACTGACGGCATACCCCACGTTCAGGGTCATCGACAGCAAATCACCGGCGGTTTCGCCCAACGTGGTGGCGCAGATTTTCATCACCCAGAACGCAAGGGTGATCTGTGGAAGTTTATTCATTTGGGTCAAGGCTCCAAGGGGCTAAGCAATTATCACGTCTGCTTTTTATGCCCGGAGAAGCCTGAGTTTCAGGCCGTGAAAAATAGGTAAAACGCAAATGAAAAGCGCATCCACAAACATGAATTACCTGAATTAATTGTCAGTTAATTCGCCTCCTGCACACTCTTCTTCACATTCAGCGCTATACCGATGACCGAAGCCTTCAGGGTTAATCGCCCAGATGTTGCGTGCGGCCTACAGAGAGTCTTGCCTTTATATATCGAATAAAACGATATTTAAGCGCCATTTTTTGCGCTTTTTAATCTATTTGATCGGCGTAATCTGAACCCATCGAGACACAACATCCCCAACACGCAACAAGGAGCACGACCATGAAAACCCGAATGATCCTCGCCACCGCCCTCTCTGTACTGGCTTTGAATGCGTTTGCAGCAGACGGTTATGACCGCACCCATTCTTCGAGCTTTGCTGAAGACGGCTACAGCCGCACCGGGTCGGCCACCTTTGCCGCGGATGGTTATGACCGCACTCACTCGGCCACGTTTGCTGAAGATGGCTTCGACCATACGCATTCCGCCACATTCGCCGAAGATGGCTACGACCGCACTCACTCCGCCACATTTGCCGAAAATGGCTACGACCGCACACAAGGCGCACGTTTCAGCTAATTGACCGCATGCCCACTCCCGCCGCTGACGAGCCTTGCAAGGCTGCGTTCGGCGGCAAGGCTGTGAGCGATGGGCGGGTGAGTGTATTGACGCGCAATAACGTTTCAGGGCTGGGCGAACGCAGGCTCAGGCTGCGACAGGGATTGCAGATCCAGGAGACAAACTTTGTTTTTAAGGGCAATGCCTTGCACTATAGGGCCCTTCTAAATCAGCCGTTTGCGGATGCTTGTGATGCCTGACGATATCCATTTCTACGAACCTTCCCAAGGCCATGGCCTGCCCCACGATCCGTTCAATGCCATTGTCGGGCCGCGTCCGATTGGCTGGATTTCATCGCAGGATGCCCAAGGCCACCTCAACCTGGCGCCTTACAGCTTTTTCAATGCGTTCAATTACATTCCGCCGATCATTGGGTTTTGCAGCGTGGGGCGCAAAGATAGCCTCAACAACATTGAGCAAACCGGCGAGTTCGTCTGGAACCTGGCCACGCGCCCGCTGGCTGAAGCCATGAACCAGAGCTGTGCCATGGTCGGCCCCGAGGTCAATGAGTTTGAATTGGCAGGCCTGACCACCGCACCTTCGCGGGTGGTGAGTGTGCCGCGCGTGGCGCAGACGCCGGTGTCGTTTGAATGCAAAGTGACGCAGATCGTGCAACTGCAACGCGCCGACCAGCAGTTAGTGCCGAGCTGGCTGATTCTCGGCGAGGTGGTGGCGGTGCATATCGCCAAACACCTGCTTAAAGACGGGGTGTACGACACGGCGGCCGCCGAACCGATTTTGCGCGGTGGCGGCCCGGCGGATTACTTCCAGCTAGGGCCTGAAGCCCTATTCAAAATGCACCGCCCAACCTGATCACCAGACCAGCTCGGCGTCTTCATTGACGCCTTGCAGGGCGGCCAGTTGTTGCTCGGCAGCAGCATCGGCCGCTGTCGCTGTGGCGAAGGTCTGCTCCGGCAAGATCGTGTGAAAACGCGGTGCTCCGCCTTCGTACAACGCTTTGACGGCAATCGCTGCGTGGTAAGTCCCAGGTTTTACAGGGACGACTGCCGATACCGCTTCAAACTTTTCGAATTCTTTGCGCGCCATGGTTCTGATTCCGGCCTGTGAAAAGGCGGCATTCTACCCGCTTACCCGGCGCGTTTCTGCAAGCCGCTAACGGCCGCGTCGCAGTCGCTCTGAAAATCCAGACGGTCGACCACGTGGCTGTGCATGAGCACGCTGTAGACCTGCATCAGCGTGGACTCAAAGTACGCCAGCATCGACGCCTGATCCTGCCAATACCCCACGACATGCCACAGCAGTGGCTCATTGCGCGATTGCTGCAACGCGAAGTGCAGGCAGCCTTGCATCTGTAACGTCGGTTCAATCAGTGGGCTCAGGCAGGCCTCAACCTGACCCGAACAGCCGGCGCGGGCAAGCACCCGGGTCGTATGAATGGCAACAGTGGACTGGGGCATGAAGACCTCCACAAATCTTGGGGGCGTGAGGGGAGGTTCAAAGCGTAAGGCGCAGCCGCGCGCAGCCGTTAGTCGATTCCTGCCCTTCCCTTGCACAATCCTGCATACCGTCTCGCAACGACCCACCACGCCACCAGCCACCCCACGGTCCCTAAAAAGCGCGATTTCAAGCAAGCAGGCGCCCGCAGGACGCGAATTTGATCGTTCATCGCAGGCACCCTGACAGGATCAGGCAAGGGTGCGGCAGAAATCGGCTACCCCTCGGGCTTGCACAAACCTAAGCTATGACGACTTCGTCGCACCCATGAGGACGCGCCTCCCATGTCAACGCTACAACCGCCCATGGCCGCACTCGATGCCGCGCTGGAAGAAAAGCGCATCGAACTGGCCGACCTCATTGATCGTCACACCCGCGAAGACGGCACCTGCGCCACCGGGGTCGACGCGCTGTTCATGTCGCGTTACAGCCAATCCAGCGACTTTTCTCCCAGCCTGCCGCAACCGGCGCTGTGCATCCTTGCCCAGGGCCGCAAGGAAGTGCGCCTGGCCGATGAGTACTTCGCCTACGATCCGCTTAATTATTTGGTGGTGTCGGTGTCGATGCCGATCAGTGGCCGGGTGGTGGAAATCTCCCCGCAACACCCGGTACTGGCGTTGCGCCTGGATATTGATCCGATGGACATCACCACCCTGATCAGCGAAGCCGGGCCGATTGGCGTACCGTCGCGGCCTGCAGGGCGCGGGGTGTATGTCGAACCCATCGATCAGGTCATGCTCGATGCCCTTCTGCGCCTGACCCGCCTGTTGGACACGCCACGGGACATCGCCATGCTCGCTCCACTGATTCGACGCGAGATTTTGTACCGCTTGCTGCGCAGCCCCTTGGGCTACCGGCTGTATGAAATTGCGACCGAGAACAGTCAAACCCACCGTGTGAGCCGTGCGATTTCGTGGCTCAACGGCCATTTCCAACAACCGTTGCGCATTGATGACTTGGCCCGCGAAGCCAACCTGAGCGTGTCGACCCTGCACCATCGATTCAAGGCCATGACCGCCATGAGCCCGCTGCAATACCAGAAACAACTGCGCCTCAACGAGGCGCGGCGCCTGATGCTCAGCGAAGGGCTCGATGCGTCGGCGGCAGGGTATCGGGTGGGGTACGAAAGCCCGTCGCAGTTCAGCCGCGAGTACAGCCGCCAGTTTGGCGCGCCTCCGGTGCGGGACCTGGCGCGCCTGCGGATGGGTTTATAGGCCCGGCGACTGCTGCGCCGGGGCCAGGTCAGGGTTCAGGATCAGTAGCCGACGGTAAAACGCTGGCGTGAATGCGCCGGGTGCTCGACTTCATCCAGCAGAGCGATGGCGAAGTCAGCAAAGGTGATCCAGCTTTTGCCGTCGGCGCCGATCAGCAGGTGGTCCTTGCCCAGACGGAATTTACCGGTGCGCTCGCCTTCGACAAATTCGGCCGATGGCGACAGGAAGGTCCAGTCCAGGTCCTGTTCTTTGCGCAATGTCTCCAGGTACTGCCCACCCGCTGTAGCTTCTGGTTTGTACTCGTCCGGGAAACCCTCGCTGTCGATGACTTTGGTGCCATCGGGCAGCAATAACGAACCGGCGCCGCCGACAAACAGCAAGCGTTTCACGCCTGCTTTTTTCACCGGTTCGATAATGGCTTCCACGGGCAACGTCGAGAAATGCGCGGCACTCAACACCACGTCGCTGCCTGCCACGGCCTCTTGCAGTGCCTGGGCATCGTGGACGTCCACGTCCTTGGTGACCACGTGCTCACGGTGGCCGATTTTTGAGGCATGACGCGCAATGGCGATCACGCTATGACCGCGGCGCAGGGCTTCTTCCAGCAGTTGGCTACCAGCACGTCCGGTAGCACCAATAATCGCAATCTTGCTCATGAGGTTCTCCTGTTAAATGGACTGATGTCACTGAACGTTTGAATCACCACTTCATTTCGCCTTTGGCCACTTTGGCGCTCAGTTCCAGCGAAGACGCTTCGCCCAGATCCGGGTAGCGTTTTTTCATCGCGTCAATCAGCTCGGCCGAGTCCTTGGCCTTGAGGGTTTCTTCATCGAACGCCTTGATGTAATCGCGGGTAAAGTGCACCGCGCTGACTGAGCGGTCGTTCTCACCCACGTAATGCCCGGGCACCACCACTTCGGGTTGCAGGCTGTCGATGCGCTTGAGCGTAGACAACCATTGCTTGTGTGACTGAGGCGTTTGCGTGTCGGCCATCCACACGTGAATGTTATCGGCCACGACCACCCCGCCCACCACGGCTTTGAGCGAAGGAATCCACACAAAACTGCGGTCCGGCTGTTTGCCGTTGAGCCCGATCACTTCCAGATCGCGGCCTTCAAGTTGCAGGCTGTTGCCTTTGAGCACGTGCGGCACAATCAGTGTGCTCGGGACATCCACGCCCATTTGCGGGCCCCAGAACGCCAGTTTGGCGTCCTTGGTCTTGGTGATGTGCTCAACCGTGGGCGCGGAGGCCAGCACCTGGGCGTGCGGGAACGCTTCGGTCAGGGTTTGCAGGCCGAAGTAGTAATCCGGATCGCCGTGGCTGATGTAGATGGTGGTCAGGTGCTTGCCGCTGGCGCGGATTTTGTCCACCACGTGTTGGGCCTGAGCTTTGCCGAATTGGGCATCGATCAGAATGGCGTCCTTGTCACCGCTCACCAGCACCGACGACACCGGAAAAATCGCCGCAGCGCCGGGGTTGTACACGTCCAGCGTGAGGGGCGCGGGCGCGGCGCCAGCCTGTGCGGCAAAGCCCAGCGCAACGGCACCGAAGAACAAACGACGCAAGGTTGAAAATACGGTCATGGGCGGTGTCCTGAATCAAAAGGCCGTGAGTGGCGATGAACACAGCTTAGTAGCCCGATCAGGGTTAAAAAATGCGATGCTGCGACATAGTTTGTTTCAGAAATCGGGCAGATCATGGACCGTCTTAATGCAATGCGGGTATTCGTCACCGTCGTCGACCTCGGCAGCCAGTCAGCGGCGGCCGATCATCTGGACCTGTCGCGGCCGGTGGTGTCGCGCTACCTGGCCGAGCTTGAAGCGTGGGTGGGCGCGCGGCTGCTGCATCGCACCACGCGCAAATTGAGCCTGACTGCCGCCGGCAATGAAACGCTGCCGCGCTGTCGGCAGATGCTGGAGCTGTCCGAGGACATGCAGGCCGCCGTGGGCTCGGCCGGGGATACGCCACGGGGCCTGCTGCGCATCAGCGTCAGTACGTCATTCGGGCAATCGCAACTGGCAGCAGCCGTGACCGACTATGTACGCCTCAACCCCGGCGTGACCATTGACCTGCAAATGCTCGACCGCACGGTGAATTTGGTGGATGAACGCATTGACCTCGCCATTCGCACCAGTCGGGAGCTTGACCCCAGCCTGATTGCGCGCCAATTGACCGTTTGTCGCTCGGTGCTGTGTGCCTCGCCCGCGTACCTGCGCGAGCACCCGGCGCCCCGCCGGGTGGATGACTTGAGCCAGCACAACTGCCTGACCCACTCCTATTTCGGCAAAAGCCTGTGGCATTTCACCTGTGATGGCGAAGAACTGTCGGTGCCAGTGCAGGGCAATATCAGCGCCAACGAAGCCAGCACGCTGCTCAGCGCCACGCTGTCTGGCGCGGGGGTTTCTCTCCTGCCCAGCTACCAGGCCGGGGTGCATGTGCAGCGCGGGGACCTGGTGCGTTTGTTGCCCGACGCCGAACCCCGGGTCATGAATATTTATGCGGTCTACGCCTCGCGCAAACACATGCCCGCCGCGTTGCGCAGCATGCTGGACTTTCTGGCGCAACGCTTCACCCCGGAGCCTGCGTGGGACAACGGTTTGTAAGGCCTAGTCCATTTGAGGGATGAAGGCTTACAGGGGCAGTCGTACAACTGGCGTGGCAAGTCCGAGGGTCTGAACTAGCCTCAAAAGTGTGACGTCTAGGTATCAGGAGATGACTGCCATGACCACGAAAACAAAAACCAGATGCATGACCGCGTTTGTTGTGTTTGCTGCCGCTGTACTGTTTGCCAGCGCGTGTTACCGCGCCGAGCAAACGCGCCTCTCCCCTCGATTTACCGCCAGTTGCCAGGGCGAGCATTGCAATTCGTTGAATGCCGCATTCAGCGCGTTGAGATAAACAATCGGTGCAGCCGTTGATGGAGTGACGACTGCGCCTTTTTTTGCGCCTGTTCGTTAGCGAGCTATCCAGTACACTGGGCGGCATTCCGCCACAGGCCATCGCGCCTGTGCCTTTGCGCCTACAGGTGTACTGATGGCCAGCCTGAATCAATCCGCCCCGTCCAAACCCGCCATTCGCAGTATCCTCGTGGCCTTGATGCTGGCCATTTTCCTGGGTGCGCTGGATCAAACCATCGTTGCCGTGTCCATGCCTGCCATCTCGGCACAGTTCAAGGATGTCAGCCAACTGGCGTGGGTGATTTCCGGCTACATGGTGGCCATGACCGTGGCCGTGCCGATTTACGGCAAGCTCGGTGATTTGTACGGCAGGCGCCGCCTGATGCTGTTTGGCATGGGCCTGTTCACCCTGGCGTCGTTGTTTTGCGGGGTGGCGCAAAACATGGAGCAACTGGTGCTGGCGCGGATCATTCAGGGCATTGGCGCTGGCGGCATGATCTCGGTGAGTCAGGCGATCATCGGCGACATCGTGCCACCGCGCGAACGCGGCCGTTATCAGGGCTACTTCAGCGGCATGTACGCGTTGGCCAGTGTCGCCGGGCCCGTGTTGGGCGGTTTCATGACGCAATACCTGTCGTGGCGCTGGGTGTTTTGGATCAACCTGCCGCTGGGGCTGGTGTCATGGTGGATTGCCAGTCGCACGCTGGTGGGCCTGCCGATTGCGCAGCGCACGCCGATCATTGATTACCTGGGCACGGTCTTGATGATCGTCGGTCTGACCTCGCTGCTGCTGGGCATCACCTTTATCGGTCAGGGCCACAGCTGGCGCAGCGATCAGGTGCTGATGCTATTGGGCGCGGGAGTGTTCGCCCTGCTGCTGTTTGTGTGGCACGAGCGTCGGGCGCGCGAGCCGCTGCTGCCGATGCATTTATTTGCCAATCGCAATGCCGTGTTGTGCTGGTGCACGGTATTTTTCACCAGCTTTCAGGCCATCTCGCTGGTGGTGTTGATGCCATTGCGTTACCAAAGCATCACCGGTGCCGGGGCAGACAGCGCGGCCCTGCACTTGTTGCCGCTGGCAATGGGCCTGCCCATCGGCGCGTATGTGGCCGGGCGCATGACCTCGGTGACCGGGTATTACAAGCCGATGATTCTGGGCGGCGCCGCGCTGATGCCGTTCGCCATTTTGGGCATGGCCTACAGCCCGCCGGGCGCGGAACTCTTGAGCGGGGTGTTCATGCTGTTGAGCGGAATCGCTTCGGGCATGCAATTTCCCACGTCATTGGTGGGCGCGCAAAATTCGGTGGCGCAACGCGATATCGGCGTGGCCACCAGCACCACCAACCTGTTTCGTTCGCTGGGGGGCGCCGTGGGCGTGGCCTTGATGTCGGCGCTGCTGTTGGCGTTACTGCACGACTCGCTGAGCACCCCGGCCATGGGGAGACCGTTGCTGGGTGAAGGCAGTTCGGGAAATGTGCTGCTCGATGGCCTGAACGCGGTGCAAGGCCCGGCACTGGATAACCTGCGGGCCGAGCTGCAAATCACCTTCCGCCACCTGCTGAGCATCAGCGCCGCGTTTTCGTTGCTGGGGCTGGGCGCGGCGCTGGCGATGCCCAATCAGGTGCTGCGCGGGCGTGAAGACAAGGCCACGTAGCACCGCCAGCCTTTGGATTATTTGGCGCTGATCTGTTTTTGTAGGTTCTGGATCTGACTTTGCAACGTGTTGATGTTGCGCGTCACCTGCCCGCGGAACAGGTCAAACTCCGCGGTGCTGCCTTGGGCCGGGGCGGCTGCGGGGCGGGTTTCCAGTTCACTTTTAAGCACCAGTAAATCCTGCTCCAGACGCTGGATGGCGGCGGCCGGATTGCCCTGCTTTTTCAGCGTGGCCACGTCGGCGCTGACACTTTTGAGCTGCGCGTCCAGTTTGCCCTGTTCGGCCACGCTGGCTTTGAGGGTCGCCAGTTCTGTGCCCAGCGCTTTCACCTCAGTACTTAACTGGGTGTTGCTCGCCTGCTGCGCCGAGACCTGGGCCACCATGGCCGCATTGATCTGCTCGAAGCGCTTGTCCAGCTCACCTTGCTGACCGGCCACCGCGCCTTGCTGTTGCTGGTGTTGCTCAAGGAGTTTTTCTTCCAGTTGCTTGATCTGCAACTTCAAGGCTTCGCTGCCGCTGTTGATCGTGGACTCGCTGGCCACCACCTTGCCGGAAATAGCCTGCAACCGTCCTGCCGCTTCTTCGCTGATGCGGGCGAAACTTTCCTGGGTCGCCACCAGTTGCTGTTCCATCATCGACAGTTGCTGGAAGCTCCACCACGCCAACCCGGCAAACGCCAACAGCACGGCGCCGAGCAGGGCCCATAACGGGCCGGTGGTGGGTGCTTTGACCTTGATCACAGGCGTGGCGCGCGAATACACCGTGGTGCGCTCGCGGGCTGCTGCGCCCAGGGGCTGTTCATCATGGTCATCGACCGTGGCTCGTAGGGTCGGGACATCATCGAAGTCGTCGCGTGCATCGTTACGCATGGCAAACCTTATTTAAAACCTGAGTGAAAGCTGAATGGCGCGAGTATAAACCTCGGACTCGCGCCCTGATCGTCCTTGAACCTTCGTCAGGCTCATCGGTATTACGGGGGTTAACGGTAAGGCGATTCCTGGGCTTTCCACCAGCCGCAGAATTCATCGAGCGCCGCCCACAGCGAGACTTTGGGGTCGTAGTCCAGATAATGCCGGGCGCGGCTGATATCGAGGGTGAAATCTTTGTTCATTTCCTGGGTGCGCAGGCGCGTGCGCGTTGGCTCGGGCTGGCCGGGCCACAGTTTACAGGCGACTTCACTGAGCGCACTCATGCTGTAGGCCGAGGCGTAGCCCCGATAACGCGTGACCTGAGCCACGTTCATTTGCCGCATCACGTAATTGACCACGTCCCAGAAGGGTATCGGCGTGCCGTTACTGATGTTGTAGGCCTTGCCCAAGGCCGAGCCGGTGGCCAACAAACCACTGAGCAACGCTTCGTTGAGGTTTTGCACGCTGGTGAAGTCAACTTTGTTCAGGCCGTTGCCTATGATCGCCAGACGCCCTTTACGCTGTTGTTGCAGCAGACGCGGGAACAGGCTCATGTCGCCAGCGCCGGTGACCATGCGCGCGCGCAGGGCAATCACTTCCAGTCCGAACTCCTGCGCACCAAAGACTTTTTGCTCGGCCAGGTGTTTGGTCGCGGCATAGGTGTGGCTAAAGCGCTTGGGCACCTGTTCTTCTGTCAGGCCCACGTGTGAACGGCCGTCAAAATACAGCGACCCCGAGGACAGGTGCACCAAGCGGCGCACCCGCTGTTTCAAACAGGCTTCGACCACGTTTTCCGTGACCAGCACATTGTCGCGCTGTAACTCTTGCGCGCCCCCCCAGGCACTGACAGCGCCCGCGCAATGCACCACGGCGTCGATATCGACGCACAGGTCACGCACCTGCAAGCCATCGGTCAAATCACCCGGGATAAACTCAGCCCCGCGTCGTACTAGGTGTTCAACACCGTCGGCACGACGCCCGCTGACCCGTACGTCAAAGCCCTGCTCCAGGGCAAAACGCGCAAAGCGTCCGCCAATGAAGCCGCTTGCGCCGGTGACCAGAATCTTCATCAATCGCTCCAAATACTCTATGCGTGCTGCCTGCTGTTTAAACGCCTGATGTCAGGCCAAAGGCACTAACCAGCGTGACGCTGACCGCGATAAATGCTCGGTCAGTTGCCCCAGCAGTTGTCCACCGTTACGCCAATGATGCCAGTACAGTGGCACGTCGATGGGTTTATCTGGCACAAGCTCCACCAGTGTTGCGTTTTCAAGTTGCTCGCGTACCTGCAATTCAGGCACCAGTCCCCAACCCAGCCCTGCTTCGGTCAAGCGGATAAAACCTTCGGAAGACGGGCACAAGTGGTGTTCGAAAACACCGTCCACTCCCAGCGAAGCCAGGTAGCGATGTTGCAGGAAATCGTCCGGGCCAAACACCAGCGCCGGGGCCTTGGGCAATAACGCCGCGCTCACACCGCTGGCAAAGTGCCGGGCAATGAATGCCGGGCTGGCCAGCGCCCGGTAGCGCATGGCGCCCAGCAACACGCTGCGCGCTCCCGCCACCGGCCGTTCGCTGGCACATAAACAGGCGGCCACTTCACCGGCGCGCATGCGTTTGAGGCCCACGGTCTGATCCTCTACCACCAAGTCCAGCAGCAGATGGTGCTCCGCGCAAAAATCCCCCACGGCCGGCGCCCACCAGGTCGCCAGGCTGTCGGCATTCAAGGCGATGCGCAGACGCTCCGGCAGCCCCTCGTCGTCCAGTGCTGGCACTGCGCTTTGCAGATCGCGCTCCAGTAAGCGCACCTGTTGCACATGGTTCAGCAGGCGGCGGCCGATCTCGGTCGGGCTGGGCGGCGTGGCACGCACCAGCACAGGCTGGCCGATGCGCGCCTCCAGCAATTTGATGCGTTGCGAAATCGCCGATTGTGACAGCCCGAGCACCTGCGCCGCACGCTCAAATCCCGCTTGTTCCACCACGGCCGCCAGGGCGGAGAGTAATTTATAGTCGAACATCAGTTTTCCTAATGAGCGATCAGCAATATTGGTTTTTCTTATACCGCTAACACCCCGAGAATAGCCAGCAGCACACCTCTCCTCCCGCTGTAGTTCAACGAGTACTTCTTATGTGGCAAAGCTACCTGAACGGTCTGTTGGTCGCGTTCGGCCTGATTATGGCCATCGGCACCCAAAATGCATTCGTGCTGGCGCAAAGCC
The DNA here is from genome assembly GCF_015377145.2 of Pseudomonas lundensis. NCBI lineage: Bacteria > Pseudomonadati > Pseudomonadota > Gammaproteobacteria > Pseudomonadales > Pseudomonadaceae > Pseudomonas > Pseudomonas lundensis. The sequence goes on along the minus strand of NZ_CP062158.2, from coordinate 1,277,079 downwards.
TGCGCCGTGAACACCACTTGCCGGTGGCCGCCTTTTGTGTGGTCTGTGATGCCCTGCTGGTAGCGGCCGGGGTGTTTGGGCTGGCCACTATCCTGGCGCAGAACCCGGTGCTGCTCAGCGTTGCCCGCTGGGGGGGCGCGGTGTTTTTGCTGTGGTACGGCACGCAGGCCTTGCGCCGTGCGTTCGCCAACTCAAGCCTTGAACAATCGGCAGGCCAGACCGCCCGTTCGCTAAAAGCCGTGATGCTCAGCGCACTGGCGGTTACGCTGCTCAACCCCCACGTCTACCTCGATACCGTGCTGCTGATCGGTTCGCTGGGCGCGCAACAAAGTGTGCCGGGCGCTTATGTGATCGGGGCCGCCAGCGCTTCGCTGCTGTGGTTCTTCACCCTGGCCCTCGGCGCTGCATGGCTGGCGCCGTGGCTCGCACGTCCCGGCACCTGGCGCCTGCTCGATTTGCTGGTGGCGGTGATGATGTACACCGTGGCGGTGCAATTGATCGTCGCCGGGTGATGAAAGACCGGGAAATACTTGCCGGGCGAAACGCATCGACTTTTTCCATCAATCGCGCTGGAACCTCTATTCCACACAGTTGTTGCGTGGTTAAGCCGCCACCCCGGTGCTATGATCCTGCCCCTGCGCCGCAAAGAGTAAAAACTCATCGGCGCGTGTTTGGCCGCCCGTGATCGGCCTTGCGCTCATCGCAACTGACCTGATTAGGAGAATCACCATGGCTTTCGAATTGCCGCCACTGCCGTACGCACACGATGCCCTGCAGCCGCACATCTCCAAAGAAACCCTGGAATATCACCACGACAAGCACCACAACACCTACGTCGTGAACCTGAACAACCTGGTACCAGGTACAGAATTCGAAGGTAAAACCCTGGAAGAGATCGTCAAGACCTCTTCGGGCGGCATCTTCAACAACGCAGCTCAAGTGTGGAACCACACGTTCTACTGGAACTGCATGACGCCAAACGGTGGCGGCCAGCCAACCGGCGCACTGGCTGACGCGATCAACGCTTCGTTCGGCTCGTTCGACAAGTTCAAAGAAGAATTCAGCAAAACCTCCATCGGCACTTTCGGTTCCGGCTGGGGCTGGCTGGTGAAAAAAGCAGACGGTTCCCTGGCCCTGGCCAGCACCATCGGCGCCGGCAACCCGCTGACCAGCGGCGACACCCCGCTGCTGACCTGCGACGTTTGGGAACACGCTTACTACATCGACTACCGCAACGTACGTCCTAAGTATGTTGAAGCGTTCTGGAACCTCGTTAACTGGACATTCGTGGCTGAGCAGTTCGAAGGCAAAACCTTCACCGCTTAAGTACGGCGCCAGACAAAAAACCCGGCATTGCCGGGTTTTTTTTGGCCACGCGAAAGTTGCGAGGTCGCTGGCCCCGAAGCTCACGCGAGCTAGACTCACACCACAGAAATTTTCTTCGCTTGGTGCTCAAGTTCAGCACAGGCCAGACCGACACAGTGTGCACAGCGTTACCGTATTAAAGTTTTAAAGGCGAAGAGTGTCCGCGAGGGATTACCCACAGTCATGGCTACTTGATATCATCCGCCAGAAACAAGGAAGCGCTCTTTGAAGCTGGAACTCAAAAACAGCTTGTCAGTCAAGTTGCTCCGGATCGTGCTGCTGTCGGCACTGATCGTCGGGGTGGTGTTGAGCTGCGCGCAGATTGTGTTCGACGCCTACAAGACCCGGCAGTCGATCAACAACGACGCCGAACGTATTCTCGACATGTTTCGCGACCCCTCCACTCAGGCCGTCTACAGCCTGGACCGAGAGATGGCGATGCAGGTCATCGAAGGCCTGTTTCAGGACGATGCGGTGCGCCAGGCCTCCATTGGCCACCCCAAAGAAACCACGCTGGCTGAAAAATCCAGGCCTTTGCGTGAAGCCACCAGTCGCTGGCTGACGGATGTGTTTCTGGACAAGGAACGGACATTCGTCACCCCGCTGGTGGGTCGCGGGCCTTATAGCGAGTACTACGGCGACCTGACCATCACCCTTGATACCGCCAACTATGGCGACGGTTTTTTGATCAATTCGGGGATTATTTTCATCTCCGGCGTCTTGCGCGCCTTATTGATGGGGCTGGTGCTGTACCTGATCTATCACTGGCTGCTGACCAAGCCCCTGTCACGCATGATCGAGCACCTGAGCACCATCAACCCGGACCGCCCCAGCCAGCATTTGCTGCCTTTGCTCAGGGGCCACGAGAAAAACGAGCTGGGCATCTGGATCAACACGGCCAACCAGTTACTGACCTCCATCGAGCGCAATACCCACCTGCGCCATGAGGCTGAAAACACTCTGCTGCGCATGGCCCAGTACGACTTTCTGACCGGGTTGCCCAATCGCCAGCAACTGCAAACCCAGCTCGCCAAGATCCTGTTCGATGCCGGTCGCTTGCAGCGCCGGGTGGGGGTGTTGTGCGTGGGGCTGGACGATTTCAAAAGCATCAACGAACAGCACGGTTATCAAACCGGCGACCAACTGCTGATGGCCGTGGCTGACCGCCTGCGCTCGCACAGCGGTCGGCTGGGGGCCCTTGCGCGCCTGGGGGGTGATCAGTTTGCGCTGGTGCAGGCCGATATCGATCAGCCCTATCAGGTCGCGGAGCTGGCGCAGAGCATTCTCGACGACCTTGAAACCCCGTTCCTGCTGGCCGAACAATCCATCCGGCTGAGGGCCACCGTCGGCATTACCCTGTTCCCGGAAGACGGTGACTCCAGCGAAAAACTGCTGCAAAAAGCGGAACAGACCATGACCCTGGCCAAGTCACGCTCGCGCAGCCGTTATCAGTTCTACATCGCCAGTGTCGACACCGAGATGCGCCGTCGGCGCGAGCTGGAAAAGGACTTGCGCGACGCCCTGCTGAGCAATCAGTTGTACATGGTGTACCAGCCGCAAATCCGCTACAGCGACCATGAGGTGGTGGGTGTCGAGGCGCTCTTGCGTTGGCAGCACCCCGTTCACGGCATGGTGCCGCCTGATTTGTTTATCCCGCTGGCCGAGCAAAACGGCAGCATTATTGCTATCGGGGAATGGGTACTGGATCAGTCCTGCCGCCAATTGCGCGAATGGCACGATCAGGGTTTCACCGAACTGCGCATGGCGGTCAATCTGTCGACCGTGCAATTGCACCACGCGGACTTGCCGCGAATGGTCAACAACCTGCTGCAAATCTACCGTTTGCCACCCCGCAGCCTTGAACTGGAAGTCACTGAAACCGGCCTGATGGAAGACATCAGCACGGCCGCGCAACACCTGCTCAGCCTGCGCCGCTCCGGTGCCCTGATCGCCATTGATGACTTCGGTACCGGGTATTCATCGCTCAGCTACCTCAAGAGCCTGCCGCTGGACAAGATCAAGATCGACAAGAGCTTTGTGCAAGACCTGATCGATGACGACGACGATGCCACCATCGTGCGGGCCATCATTCAGCTCGGCAGAAGCCTGGGCATGCAGGTGATTGCCGAAGGTGTCGAAACCCTTGAGCAGGAAACGTATGTCATCAACGAGGGCTGCCACGAAGGCCAGGGTTACCTGTACAGCAAACCGTTGCCAGCGCGCGAGTTGAGCGTTTTTCTGAAGCAGGGCCAGCGCAACAATGCCGTCATTATGTAAATCCGTGTTTCAAGGTTTGCGGTGTATCCGGGTGAGAGAGACGTAAATAGGAAATATTTACAACGCTAACCCTTTACACAAAATGCAAATCTTTCGCATCATGTCGCCATTGTTTTGTGCACTCGCACACGTGTCCCACCTCTCGAAGCAGGATGTTCGCCATGATTCGTTTGCCTCTGGCCTCCGCCAGTTTGCTGGCCATTGCTATTTCACTCGCCGGTTGTGGCGACAAAGACCAAGAAAAAAACACAGCAGCTCCAGCCCCTGCCGCCGCAACGACTCAGGCAACACCGGCGGCTGACATCAGCGCGGTGAAAATCGACGAAGCCGCCGCCAAAGCCGTGGTAGCTCATTACGCCGACATGGTTCACGCCGTGTACAGCGACGCGCAAAGCACCGCGAAAAAACTGCAAACCGCCATCGATGCCTTCCTCGCCAACCCCAATGACGACACCCTGAAAGCCGCCAAGGCCGCGTGGGTTGAAGCGCGTGTGCCGTACCTGCAGAGCGAAGTATTCCGCTTCGGCAACACCATCATTGACGACTGGGAAGGTCAGGTGAACGCCTGGCCACTGGACGAAGGCCTGATCGACTACGTTGACGCCAGCTACGCTCACGCACTGGGCAACCCGGGCGCCAACGCCAACATCATCGCCAATACCCAGATCCAGGTGGGCGAAGACAAAGTCGACGTCACCGAAATCACCCCTGAAGTCCTGGCCAGCCTGAATGAACTGGGCGGCTCGGAAGCCAACGTAGCCACCGGCTACCACGCCATTGAATTCCTGCTGTGGGGCCAGGACCTGAACGGCACCGGCCCTGGCGCGGGCAACCGTCCCGCCTCTGACTACCTGGAAGGCCAAGGCGCCACCGGCGGCCACAACGACCGTCGTCGCGCGTACCTCAAAGCCGTGACCCAACTGCTGGTCAACGACCTGGACGAAATGGTCGGCAACTGGGCGCCCAACGTGCCGGACAACTACCGCGCCTCGCTGGAAGCCGAGCCGGTACAGAACGGTCTGCGCAAAATGCTGTTCGGCATGGGCAGCCTGTCGTTGGGCGAACTGGCGGGCGAGCGCATGAAAGTGTCGCTGGAAGCCAACTCCCCTGAAGACGAGCAAGACTGCTTCAGCGACAACACCCACTACTCGCACTTCTACGACGCCAAAGGCATCCGTAACATCTACCTGGGTGAGTACCTGCGTGCCGACGGCACCAAGATGACCGGCCCTAGCCTGTCCTCGCTGGTGGTGGTGGTTGACCCGGCGGCTGACGCAACGCTGAAATCCGACCTGGCCGACACCGAAGCCAAGATTCAGGTCATGGTGGATCGCGCTGCCAAGGGCGAGCACTACGACCAACTGATCGCCGCCGGTAACGAATCGGGCAATCAGGTGGTGCGCGATGCCATCGCCGCACTGGTCAAGCAGACCGGCGCCATCGAGCAGGCCGCCGGCAAGCTGGGCATCAGCGACCTGAACCCGGACAACGCCGATCACGATTTCTGATCCGCTGCGTCTGCGCGTATGACAAAAGGCGACCTGCGGGTCGCCTTTTCACGTGATGAGACGCCTTGACTGCCGTAAGTCAAACCAAACGCTAATTCCTCTTATTTCAATTCTCCTTCCCTGCTAGACTTTGTGCCCTCGATTTTGCTCGTAGAACTGGACGCTGATGCCTTCGTTGCCTCTTCGCCTGTCGCTGCTGCTCGTGGCCTTGGGCCTGGGCGGTTGTGACGATGCCCCGCGCTTTACCAAACCCGAGCCTGGCGAAGCCCGCTCCGGGGGAGCCACCACGGTGCGCAAAACCGACCAGAACGCCTTTTCCCTGCCGTCTGCCAACCTGGCACCCAGCCGGCGTCTGGACTTCAGTGTCGGTAACAGCTTCTTCCGCAGCCCATGGGTGATCGCGCCTTCGACCACCACCGCGCGCGACGGCCTCGGCCCGCTGTTCAATACCAATGCCTGCCAGAACTGCCATATCAAGGACGGTCGCGGCCATCCGCCCGCTCCCACTGCGAAAAACTCGGTGTCGATGCTGGTACGCCTGTCGATCCCGGATGACCCGACGTTTGCCACCCTGATCGAGCAAGCCGGTATTGTTCCCGAGCCTACCTATGGCGGCCAGTTGCAGGACATGTCGGTGCCCGGCGTCGTCCCGGAAGGCAAAGTGCGCGTCGACTACGAGCCGGTTTCCGTCCGGTTCAAGGACGGCACCGAAGTCGAGCTGCGCAAACCAGCCTTGCAGATCACCCAGTTGGGCTATGGCCCGATGCACCCGGACACCCGTTTTTCGGCACGCATTGCCCCGCCCATGATCGGCCTCGGGCTGCTCGAAGCCATCCCCGAAGCCGCGATCCTGGCCAATGCCAAAGACGACCACGCAGGCGGGGTGTCCGGGCGCCCCAATTGGGTCTGGGATGACGCGCAACAAAAAACGGTGTTGGGCCGATTTGGCTGGAAAGCCGGTCAACCGAACCTCAATCAACAAAATGTTCACGCCTTTTCTGGTGATATGGGGCTCACCACGTCTTTGAGACCCTTCGATGATTGCACCCAAGCCCAAACGGCATGCCTTGAAGCGCCCAATGGCAACGGCGCGGACGGCGAACCCGAAGTCAGCGACAACATTTTGCGCCTCGTGGAGTTCTATACCCGCAACCTCGCCGTGCCGGCACGCCGTGATGTCGGGGCGCCCGAGGTACTGGCCGGGAAAAACCTGTTCTACAAGGCCGGGTGCGTGGCGTGCCATACGCCCACCTTTACCACCGCACCCGACGCCGCCGAGCCCGAACTGGCCAATCAGGTGATTCACCCCTATAGCGACCTGCTGCTCCACGACATGGGCGAGGGCTTGGCCGACCACCGGACCGAGTTTGCCGCCAGTGGTCGCGAGTGGCGTACGCCGCCGCTGTGGGGGATCGGCTTGACCCAAAACGTCAGCGGCCATACCCAGTTTTTGCATGACGGTCGCGCCCGCAATCTGCTCGAAGCCGTGCTGTGGCATGGCGGCGAAGCCGAACCGGCGCGCCAGAACGTTTTACAGTTCAATGCCGAGCAGCGCGCTGCGTTGCTGGCGTTCCTGAATTCTCTTTAAACGCCTACACGATCGGGGACCCCGACATGTTTCGACCCAAGTTGTTGTTCACCAGCCTTGCCGCGTTAGCCCTGGGCGCGTGCGCCCCCCAGGACCCGCAAGCGGTTACCTCGGCTGCGATCGCCAAACAGGTAATCCTGCCCACCTACAGCCGCTGGGTAGACGCCGACCGTCAACTGGCCGTCAGTGCATTGGCCTATTGCCAGGGCAAGGAAACACTCGACACCGCGCGGGCCGATTACCTGCACGCACAGAAAGCCTGGGCCGAACTGCAACCCTTGCTGATCGGGCCACTGGCTGAAGGCAACCGTTCGTGGCAAGTCCAGTTCTGGCCGGACAAAAAAAATCTGGTCGGCCGTCAGGTCGAGCAACTGGTCATCGCCCAACCGCAAATTGATGCCGCCGCACTGGCCAAATCGAGCGTCGTGGTCCAGGGGTTGTCTGCTTATGAGTACATCCTGTTCGACAGCAAAATCGACCTCGCTGACGAGGCTACCAAAGCCCGTTACTGCCCGCTGCTGAGCGCCATTGGCGAACGTCAGAAGCAACTGGCCGAAGACATTCTGGCGAGCTGGAACAGCACTGACGGCATGCTGGCGCAAATGACCAAGTTCCCGAACCAGCGCTATGCCGACTCCCACGAAGCCATCGCTGACTTGCTGCGGGTTCAGGTCACTGCACTGGACACCCTGAAGAAAAAACTCGGCACGCCGATGGGCCGCCAGAGCAAAGGCATCCCGCAGCCCTTCCAGGCTGACGCATGGCGCAGCGAGTCGTCGCTCAAAAGCCTGGCCGCCAGCCTCGCCGCTGCCCGGACAGTGTGGGTCGGTGTCGACAACAAGGGCCTGCGCGGCCTGCTGCCTGCCGATCAAAAGCCGCTGGCTGACAAGATCGATGCGGCATACGACGCGTCGCTCAAACTGTTCAATGACAACACCCGGTCGCTCAATGAGCTGCTGGCTGACGACGCCGGCCGCGCTCAACTGGATGCGATCTACGACAGCCTGAACGTGGTTCACCGCCTGCACGAAGGCGAGCTGGCCAAAGCGTTGGGCATCCAGTTGGGCTTTAACGCCAACGACGGCGATTAATGAAGGAAGGTTCGATGATGCGCAGGCAAGCTTTGAAACTTGGCGGTTTACTGCTCAGCGCCGTCACGCTGGGCGGCTGGTCGCTGTTCAAACAGAAGGGCCAAAGCCCGCTGTTGCTCAGTGCCCGTGACGACGTCGACGGCAATCACTTCGCCGTCGGCTACACGCTCGACGGCACCCAGGTGTTCAATACCCAGGTCAAACAACGCTGCCACGACATCATCAACCACCCGACCCAGCCCATTGCGCTGTTCGTCGCCCGCCGCCCAGGCACCGAAAGCTACCTCATCAGCCTCAAGGACGGGGCGTTGCTGCAAACCCTCACGTCGCTGCCCAATCGTCACTTTTATGGCCATGCCGTGATTCACAAGGACGGCGAATGGCTCTACGCCACTGAAAACGACACGACCGATCCGGGCCGCGGGTTGCTGGGGGTTTACCGCTTTGAAGGCGAACGCCTGATTCACAGCGGGGAGATCCCGACCCATGGCGTCGGCCCGCATCAGGTGTCGTGGATGCCGGACGGCGAAACCCTGGTGGTGGCCAACGGCGGCATTCGTACCGAAGCCGAAAGCCGCGTCGAGATGAACCTCAACGCCATGGAGCCCAGCCTGGTACTGATGCAACGCGACGGCACCCTGCTGAGCAAAGAGACCTTGAGCCAGCAGATGAACAGTGTGCGGCACTTGGGCATTGCCAGCGATGGCACCGTGGTGGCCTGCCAGCAGTTCATGGGTGATGCGCACGAGTTGTCGGAGTTACTGGCGATCAAACGGCCGGGCCAGCCTTTCGAGCCTTTCCCTGTGGCTGAACAACAGCTGCGCGCCATGGGCCATTACACGGCCAGCGTCGCGGTGCACAGTGATCTTCGGTTGGTGGCCTTGACGGCGCCGAGGGGCAATCGGTTTTTTGTCTGGGATCTGGACAGCGGCGCGGTGCGCCTGGATGCGCCATTAGCGGATTGCGCGGGTGTAGCGGCGGTGAAGGACGGTTTTGTGGTGACTTCGGGGCAAGGCCGGTGCCGGTTCTATGATTGCCGACAACCGCAATTGACTGCCCAACCTCTGGATCTGCCAGCCGGGCTTTGGGACAACCATTTACACGTGATGTAAAGCAGACGCCGGATTAGCAATTGCCGTGGGAGCGCGTCGCCGGGGGTCGGTCCGGCGACTGCTATAGAACGCCTCTGACATGTTTTCAACTCTGTGGACGCAACCCCTGGGACATACCGAACATGAACAGCAGCAAGTCGTGATCGGGCTTGGCCACGCTCTCAACCTTGGCCACCCTCGGCAACGGGCAGTGATTGCCACTGAGGGTGGCGCTCAATACCTGTGGTCTGGGTTGCTCCCAGGCGGCCAGCGCCACTGACGCAATGGCCAGTGCAGCCAGCAAAAACAAACCTCGTGCAATTTCTCGCTTCATCACCGTAAACCTTTGATGGCGCTGCCAAACACCGTTTCGTAAAAGTAGATGAGTTTGCGCCAGTCGGTATCGCTCCACGACGAATGGCGTCGTAACTGTTTCAGATCGTGCGAGGCCGCTTTATAGGGCGTCAGACGTTGCCTGCATTTCTCCAGATCCAGCAGCGCGGCATCGACCTGAGCAGCCTGGGCGGTGCCCGTGACCCGCACAAAAACGTGTTTGATATAAAGGCATCCGTGCTGCCAGCGCCCCAAGTGCATGCGCGCCAGGTTCTGTGCAACGGCTTGAAGCACCCGGTCATGCACCGCTTCGCCGTACTGCTCGCGACCGCCGGCGGCGTACCAGTCTTGAATTTCGATATAACCGTCCAGCGCCGATGTGACCAACAAGGCACGCCATTGTTTGTCTTGCGCCTGTTTGGCGCCGCAAAACACCAACTCCGGCACATTCACCTTCAGTTCGCGCAACCCGAGCAGTGCATCACGTTCGCGCAGCACCGTCGGACGCCCCTGGGGGTAGCGCCAGCTGCGGTAAATATGACCCACTTGACGCTTGGCATAGAGCAACTTGCCATTCTCATGAATCCTTTGTACGCCACTCTCCCCGCCCCGCCGCCGGTTGGGTTCTTCAACCCATTCACCTTCTTGGCGCCAGTAATGTTCAAAGCAATCTTCAGTGGACATCGGGGGTTGCTGTACAAAAAAAACGGTCATGAGCTATCTCTTGCGTAATACGTAAATCCGCCACATCGCGTACAGCGGAATAAAATCCAGATGTTTCTGAATGGTGAAACCGGCCTTCTTGAACTCGTCCTCAACTGTAGCAACAGGTAACACAAATCGATTTTGGTAACCTTCCTGCACAGATGAAGCACCGCGTCGATGCTCAAGGCGCTTGCGTTTCCACGCCTTGAAATTGCCATCGACCCACAGGGAAATAATCACACTGTCGCGGCTAACACGATGAAACTCACGCAATAGAGCCATCCGATGACGGGCATCACCGATATGGTGGAGCAGGCGCATGCAAAAAATACTGTCGACCGCGTTGTCGGGCAGGTCGATGTCGAAAGCAGATGTCTGCAAACGGCGTACCCGTTTGACCACTTCGTCAGGTTGCGCCTTTGAAGCCACATCCAGCATAGACGCTGAATTGTCCGCGCCAATGATTTCACGATTATGTCTTTGCGCCAGCAACGGCCAAAAACGCCCCGCGCCGCAGGGCAAATCCAGCACCACTCCAGGATCACCGGCCAACGCCAGGGCATGGCGGGCCAATTGTTCGTCCCGGGCATGGGACAAGCGCCGTGCCAAACCGTTCTGGTGCTTTAACAGATAATTCGAGGCGTGTTGCTGGTCGTACTTTTCAGAAAATTTGAGTTTGATGGCGGGGCTCATGATGGCTCTCCTGAAGCGTGTAGCCATCACCTTAATCAGGCGGCTGTGAGCTTCAGGTCATCAACGAGTGAAAAAAACGTGGTGTAAACCCCGCAAGGGTTGCAAGGTTTTACAGGCTAGAAATAGTGGCGCAGGGCCACTTATCGACTAAAAGCTCTAGTTTTGCGACAGCCTGCAAGGCGCAACCCGTCGCAAAAAAGGCTCAATCCGAAGGATTGAGTTCAACGCGGAATCGGCATCCATTGGGCTCCATGGTGGTCAGCGTTACGCGCCAGCCCTGGCTGTCACAGATTCGCTGAACCAGCGACAACCCCAGCCCAAGCCCTTCTCCGCGTTTTTCGCTGCCGCGCACGAAGGGTTGGAACATCGCCTGACGTTTCTCTTCCGGGATCCCTACGCCGCTGTCTTCCACCACAAAACCGGTCGGTTCGAGGGTCAGGCGGATGAAACCGGTGTCGGTGTAATGCAAGGCATTACGCAGCAAGTTGCCCATCACTGCATGCAGAAAAGTCGCGTTGTAGAGCGTATCCAGAGGGTCGCCTGGCTGATAGATCAGTTCCAGCCCTTTGGCTTCGATAGGCCCGCGCCATAAGCTGATGAGGCCTTCAGCCACTGTCGAGAGGTTGACCTTGGGCGACATGCTGGCGTCCTCATGCTGCGCACGCGCCAGCATCAGGAAGGTCTGCACCAGTTCACGCATTTCTTCACACGCGCGGGAAATCCGCTCAACCTGCGAACGACTGCGCTGATCCAAGGCCGGGCTTTCGAGCAACAGCTCGCAGGAACTGGCCAGTACCATCAAGGGCGTACGCAATTCATGGCTGACGTCACTGGTAAACAGGCGTTCACGCGTGAGGGTGGCCCGCAGCCGGCCCAAGGTGGCGTCAAAAGCCACGGCCAGTTCCCCCACTTCGTCAGCGGCGTAATCGGGCGCCAGCGGCGGTGCCAGCCCAAGGAGCTGGTCGCGGTGACGCACCTGCCGTGCCAGCCTGACAACGGGAGCCATCACCCGGCGTGCCAGCACCCACCCCAGAAACACGGCCAGCGCCAGCGCCAGTACAAAGCCCACCAGCACCACGGCAAACAGCACCCGTTCGCGCTCTTCGAAATCACTCTGGTCTTGCAGCAATACGTAGCGACGCCCGTCCACCACTTCCACCATGGCGTGATACGACAGCTGATCGCGAAATACTTCGTGGAAGCCCGGCTCCAGATGTCGCAAATCCTTGGGCAAGGCGAAATCGCCGCGCCCGCCACTGTAATAAAACAGCTGATCCGGCTCGGGACGGTGGTTCCAATCCGCCACATTGTCCATCAGCAGCAGACGCTGCAAGTCGCCGCCCAGGCCCGCCGAAATGAGCTTCTCTTCCACCAGGTGCACGGTGGCCACGATGCCCATGGCGAACGTCCCCGCGACCAGCGCGCTCATCAGCGCAAACGCAATGATGATCCGCTGGGCGAGGCTTTGCTTAAACTCCATCGCGTGCCTCGGCGAGGCGATAGCCCACGCCATGCACGGTTTGCAGCAGCGGCTTGTCGAACGGTTTGTCGATCACTTGACGCAATTGATGAACGTGGCTGCGCAGGCTGTCACTGTCGGGGCAGTCATCGCCCCACAAGGCTTCTTCCAGTACTTCACGGCGCAACACGTGGGGGCTTTTTTGCATCAGCACCGCCAGCAGCTTGAGGCCCACCGGGTTGAGCTTGAGCAGGCGGCCCTGGCGGGTAACCTCAAGGGTGTCGAGGTCGTATTTCAGATCCGCCACTTGCAACTCGCGACGCCCGCCGCCCTGAGCACGGCGCAGCACGGCTTCGATGCGGGCCGCGAGTTCCGACAAGGCGAACGGCTTGAGCAGGTAATCGTCGGCTCCTGACTTGAACCCCTGCAAACGGTCGTCCAACTGATCCCGCGCGGTGAGCATGATGACCGGCGTATCGCGACGCGCATCTTCACGCAGGCGTTTGCACAAGGTGTAGCCATCAATGCCGGGCAACATGATGTCGAGCACGATCAGGTCGTAATGCTCGGTGGCTGCCAGATGCAGGCCTGACAAACCGTCTTGCGCGCAATCCACGGTATAGCCTTTAAGCCCCAGGTAATCAGCCAGATTGGCGAGGATATCGCGGTTGTCTTCAACCAATAGAATTCGCATGGGCACTTTCTCCGTACGCAGTTACGGCCGTCTTGGCCCGCGCAGCTTAGTGCGAACCACGCCGCAGGGCCAGCGCCACAAGGCGTTCTGGCTATTTAGTTGAGTGTCATCAAGGCTTAACATTTTTTTCACCTGCGGTTCACAAGTGGCCGACAGCCCCCTCAGCAGACTTGCGCACCCCACGGGTTTACGGAAAAACAACCATGCGTCTGCTGCACACCGCGCCAATGCGCTATCTCCTTCTGTTGACAGGCTGTTGGCTGGCAACCTTTCTCATGACCCGAAGCCTGTTGCTGGCCACCCATTGGGGGGAAGCGGGACACCAATGGCTGCCGGTAGTGGGCGTTGGCCTGGTCTACGACCTTGGGTTTTTGACTTACGCCGCGTTGCCTCTGGGCCTTTATCTGTTGTTGTGCCCGCCTGCGCTGTGGCGTCGACGGGGGCATCGCTGGTTTCTGCAAGGGTTACTGGGTGTCAGCATATTTGCCATGCTCTTCACGGCCGTGGCGGAGTGGTTGTTCTGGGACGAGTTCGGCGTGCGCTTCAATTTCATCGCTGTCGACTACTTGGTCTATTCAGATGAAGTGCTCAATAACGTGCTGGAGTCCTATCCAATAGGTGCTTTGCTCAGCGCCATTGCAGCGACGGCCATTGCCTTGTGCTTTGCTCTGCGCAAACCCTTCAATGCCGCCATGAATGCGCCACTGCCCACGGTGCGCACCCGCGTGGCCAGCTTCGCCGGTCTGGCGCTGCTTGCTGGCCTGAGCGCGCAACTGCTCGATCAAGACAACCCGCGTGGCCAAGGCGGCAATGCCTACCAGCACGAACTGGCAAGCAACGGGCCTTATCAATTTTTCGCGGCCTTTCGCAACAACGAGCTGGATTACTCGCAGTTCTACACCAGCTTGCCCGCTGAGGTGGTGGCCAAACAATTGCGCGCCGAGCTGACAGAGCCCAACGCGACGTTTGTGGGCAAAGACCCGCTGGATATCCGCCGCACGATCGACAACCCCGGGTCGCCCATCCAGCCCAATATTGTGCTGGTGACCATCGAAAGCTTGAGCGCCAAGTACTTGGGCAGCAACGGCGATGATCGCCAGCTCACGCCGAACCTTGACCGGTTGCGCCAAGAAAGCCTGTATTTCAATAACTTTTATGCCACCGGCACCCGCACCGATCGCGGCCTGGAAGCCATTACGCTGGCCATTCCACCGACACCGGGACGCTCCATCGTCAAACGTATTGGCCGGGAAAGCGGTTTTGCCAGCTTGGGCCAGCAACTCAACGCCGTCGGCTACGACAGTGTGTTTGTGTATGGCGGCCGTGGTTACTTCGACAACATGAATGCGTTTTTCAGCGGTAACGGCTACCGCGTGGTGGACCAAAGCAGCGTGAACGAAGCTGACATTCACTTCAAAAACGCGTGGGGCATGGCCGATGAAGACCTGTACCGCGAAACCCTGAAACTGGCCGATGCTGACTATGCGCAGAACAGGCCGTTTTTGTTGCAATTGATGACCACCTCAAACCACCGTCCTTATACGTACCCGGACAACCGAATCGATATCAAGTCGGGGAATGGCCGTGACGGCGCGGTGAAATACACTGACTACGCTATCGGCCAGTTCCTGAACGATGCCCGCAAGAAACCGTGGTTCGACAACACGATCTTCATCTTCGTGGCCGACCACACGGCGGGGAGCGCCGGCAAAGAAGACCTGCCGATCGCCAATTACCAGATCCCGCTGTTCATCTATGCACCCAAGCTGATCCAGGCCCGGGAAAGCGCACAACTGGCCAGCCAGATCGACCTGGCGCCGACCCTGCTCGGCCTGTTGAACATGGATTATCAGTCCACGTTTTTCGGCCGCAACCTGCTGCAAGATAACCCGCTGCCGCCACGGGTGGTGGTGGGCAACTACCAGCACCTGGGGCTTTTCGACGGCAACGATCTGGCGATTTTGAGCCCGCGCCAAGGCTTGCGTCGCCACGACCAGGCACTGACCGCCAGTGTTGAATCCCGCGTACCGGCCACTGATGCGCTGATTGAGCGGGCAATCACCTATTACCAGACCGCCAGTTATGGCTACAAACAGCAGTTATTGAGTTGGAAACCCGTACAGGCTGTGCCCGAACAGGTCACAAAACGCTAAAGCGAAAGCGCAGCTGCGTGCCTTAAAACGGCACGCAGCCGTGAGATCGCCTGACCACGGCAGCAGGTGTTCCCCACTTCAAGAGCATGTTGCGCCGCTAACGACCTGAACAGGGAGCCTTCCTAAAACCGCAGACAATAAAAAGCCCCGCCTGATTACTCAGGCGGGGCTTTTGCGTATCGGGGTAAGGCTGGCTTACATCATGCCGCCCATACCACCCATGCCGCCCATGTCTGGCATGCCGCCGCCAGCTGGTTTGTCTTCCTGGATCTCGGCGATCATCGCTTCAGTGGTGATCATCAGGCTGGCAATCGACGAAGCCGCTTGCAGAGCCGAACGGGTCACTTTAGCCGGGTCAAGGATACCCATTTCGATCATGTCGCCGTATTCGCCAGTGGCCGCGTTGTAACCGTAGTTACCCGAACCCTGCTTCACTTTGTCGACCACGACGCTTGGCTCGTCACCGGAGTTGGCAACGATCTGACGCAGAGGCGCTTCTACTGCACGACGCAGCAGCGCGATACCGACGTTTTGATCAGCGTTGTCGCCTTTAAGCTCAGAGATGGCCTGCAGAGCGCGAACCAGTGCCACGCCACCGCCAGGTACCACGCCTTCTTCAACGGCTGCACGGGTAGCGTGCAGGGCGTCTTCAACGCGGGCTTTCTTCTCTTTCATTTCAACTTCAGAACCGGCACCTACCTTGATCACAGCAACACCGCCGGACAGCTTGGCCAGACGCTCTTGCAGTTTTTCACGGTCGTAGTCAGAAGTGGTATCAGCCACTTGTGCACGGATCTGGGTCACACGTGCCTGGATGTCCGCATCGTTGCCAGCACCATCGATGATGGTGGTGTTTTCTTTGGACAGGATCACGCGCTTGGCGTTACCCAGGTGCTCCAGGGTGGTGCTTTCCAGGCTCAGGCCGATCTCTTCGGAGATAACGGTACCGCCCGTCAGAACGGCGATGTCCTGCAGCATGGCTTTGCGACGGTCGCCGAAGCCAGGTGCTTTTACGGCAGCGACTTTCACGATACCGCGCATGTTGTTCACAACCAGCGTCGCGAGGGCTTCGCCTTCAACGTCTTCGGCCACGATCAGCAGTGGACGGCCGGCTTTTGCAACGGCTTCCAGGACTGGCAGCATTTCGCGGATGTTGGAGATCTTTTTGTCAACCAACAGGATCAGCGGACCGTCCAGCTCAGCCACCATGGTGTCTGGCTTGTTCACGAAGTAAGGGGACAGGTAGCCGCGGTCAAACTGCATGCCTTCAACCACAGACAGTTCGTTTTCCAGGCCCGAGCCTTCTTCAACGGTGATCACGCCTTCTTTGCCGACTTTTTCCATGGCTTCGGCAATGATGTCGCCGATGGAGTTGTCGGAGTTGGCAGAGATAGTACCTACCTGAGCAATCGCTTTGCTGTCAGCGCAAGGCTTGGCCAGTTCACGCAGTTCTTTGACGATAGCGATGGTCGCTTTGTCGATACCGCGCTTGAGGTCCATCGGGTTCATGCCGGCAGCGACGGCTTTCAGGCCTTCGTTGACGATCGATTGAGCCAGAACGGTTGCAGTGGTAGTACCGTCACCAGCGTCGTCGTTGGCACGGGAAGCAACGTCTTTAACCAGTTGCGCGCCCATGTTTTCGAAGCGGTCTTTGAGCTCGATTTCTTTAGCAACGGACACGCCGTCCTTGGTGATGGTCGGAGCGCCGAAGCTCTTCTCGATGATCACGTTACGGCCTTTAGGGCCCAAGGTCGCTTTTACTGCGTCAGCCAGGACGTTGACACCGGCGAGCATTTTCTTACGGGCGGAATCGCCAAATTTAACTTCTTTAGCAGCCATGATCGTTCTTCCTTAAATACTGTGTAGTAACGGGAAAATGAGCGGGAAATCAGCCTTCGATAACAGCGAGAATCTCGTTCTCAGCCATTACCAACAGGTCTTCGCCGTCTACCTTCACGGTGTTGCTGCCGGAGTAAGGGCCGAACACGACTTTGTCACCCACTTTCACGGCCAGCGCACGCACTTCACCGTTGTCCAGAACTCGACCCGTGCCCACGGCGATCACTTCACCGCTGTTGGCTTTTTCGGCAGCCGAACCAGGCAGAACGATACCGCCAGCGGTTTTCTTTTCTTCTTCGCTGCGACGGATTACGACGCGGTCATGCAGAGGACGAAGCTTCATTGTCGATCTCTCCTAATTGTGGTGTTCATCGGCCGGTGTCATACCGGCTGGGTTTACAAGTCCGGAATTGCCGGGGGTGTTTCGCGGATAAGTGCTTGCTGTTGCCAGCAAAACCCTGCGGTGTCCGTTACATGAGGGCGACCGTGGTGATTACAAGGGTCGACCCATGATTTTTTTTGCGCGCTCCTGCGGCTAAAAACGAACACGGCACCGAAGTGCCGTGCTGTAAAAGCTGAAGCGTTTTACTTGTCGCGGTGCTCAAACTCACCTTCGATCACATTGGGTTCACGCCCCAAGGGCTGGTGTGTACCGGGACGCGCCGTGGCATCGAATTCATCCGCAAAGGCACGCTGGCGCATGGCTTGCTCTTCAGCGCGTTTGCGCAAGCGATTGACCAGCAGACCGCGAACCGGTGGCAGCAGCAACAGCAAACCGGCGATGTCGCTGATAAAGCCGGGCAGCACCAGCAAGCCACCGCCCAACGCCATCATCAAACCGTGGAGCATTTGTTCGGCAGGTAACTCGCCGCGATTCAAACTTTCGCGCGCGCTGAGTGCCGTCGCCAATCCGGCGACCCGCACCACAAGAATCCCCAGCATGGAGCCAGCAATGATCAGCAACAACGCGGGGAAAAAACCAATCGCGGTGCTGACCTTGAAAAAGACGTACAGCTCTAGCACGGGAAACAACAGAAAGAGCAATAGAAAAGCGCGCATCAAGTGATTCCTCTCCGGAAGAATATCTTCCAACTCAACCTAGATGACGGCGCTTGGCGCTGAATTCAAGGTCAGGCTGGCTGTTTTTTCGGCCATTCGCTGGCGCGGGCCAGAAGAACCAAGGCTTCGCGCGCTTGTATCGGGGTGTTGCAGCTCTCAGGAAAGCCTAGCCAATAAAGCCCCTCACCGATGCGCAAATGCATGCCCTCGCTGTCTATTCCGACCAGCACGGCAGGTGCGGTTTGCGGCAACCCGGCTAACTGCACGTAATGCTGAATGGCATTGGCATGGTCGTCGTTCATGTGCTCAACCATGCGCAGCTCGACCTGCCCGGCAAACGGGTTGGCCAACGTCACCTGATCCAGCCAGTGGATGGCACCAAACCCGCCGATATAACGATGGCGCACCGGTTTTAGCACCCAGAAATCAAAATCGTGGGCCGTGTGATAGCTGCGGGACTCGGGGAAGTAGCGGTAATAACGCTCGGCAGCCGCTTCAATGGCCGCCGCATCGGTCAACTGCTCGGCTTCGGCCATCACGGTCAAACGCCCTACAGCCTGTACATCCTCTGCCCCACGCTCGCCAACCATCAACGAGCACTTGGGGTCTTGACGCAGGTTATGGGTGTGTTGGGCAATGCGGCTGATGAGAATCAAGGGACGACCTTGATCGTCCAGGCAATACGGCACCACCGAGCCGAATGGGAAGCCCGGCATCGCCTTGGACTGCGTCGCCAGTGCTCCACGGTATTCCTTGAGCAGTAATTCTCGGGCATGCTTGGCAGCTTCAACGCTCAATCTGTGACTCCTTATAAAAAATCCGTCGAAAACGGACGAGTTCAGGGCATGCATTACACCCGCACTCAGGGCTGTATTTGATAGACGACCACTCCCCCGGCGTCGATCAAAGGCAGTGTAAGGAATCACTCCGATGAATTGCTGCCGAGGGCTGTCATGCAACTTAAAGACAAAGTAATCATTATCACTGGCGGTTGCCAAGGACTAGGTCGTGCCATGGCCGAGTATCTGGCGGCCAAAGGCGCAAAGCTGGCGCTGGTTGACCTGAACCCCGAAAAGCTCGAAGTCGCCGTAGCGGCCTGCCAGGCCCAAGGCGTCGAAGCCCGGGCCTATCTGTGCAACGTGGCGGATGAAGAGCAGGTCACCCAAACGGTGTCACAGATTGCCGATGACTTTGGTGCAATCCACGGCCTGATCAATAACGCCGGCATCCTGCGCGATGGCATGTTGCTCAAGGTTAAAGACGGCGAGATCACCAAGATGAGCCTGGCGCAGTGGCAGGCGGTGATTGATGTGAACCTGACCGGTGTGTTCCTGTGCACCCGTGAAGTCGCCGCCAAAATGGTTGAGCTGAACAATCAGGGGGCGATTATTAATATCTCGTCCATCTCACGGGCCGGCAACGTGGGTCAGACCAACTACTCGGCGGCCAAAGCTGGCGTAGCCGCTGCGACCGTGACCTGGGCCAAAGAGCTCGCTCGTTATGGCATTCGGGTCGCGGGCATTGCACCGGGCTTCATCGAAACTGAAATGACCCTGGGCATGAAACCGGAAGCCCTGGAGAAAATGACGTCGTTCATCCCGCTCAAGCGCATGGGCAAAGTCGAAGAAATCGCTCATTCAGCGGCTTATATCTTTGAAAACGACTACTACAGCGGCCGAATCCTGGAGCTGGATGGCGGGCTGCGAATTTAACCCGCGATTGCGCCGCGCCCGTCCGGGCAGTTGTTTCGGGCAATGCCATTCACGCAGCAAGCATTAGGCACCGAAACTGCCCATACAGGCAGTTTCGGCAGCCGATATGCCTAGGCTGACTGATTACCAGGTCACACCAAAACCTGCGGTGTAGCGGGTTTTGTTGAGTGTGTTATCAGTCCCGCTGCCACTGCCCACCAGGTCTTTCTCAGCTTTCAGGTTGAGGGAGGCCCATTCGGTGACTTTGTAACGCAAGCCGATTTCAGCCTCAAGGCTGTAATCCGAGGCACTGGCCAACGGTTTACCCACTTCGCCATTGGTGAACAGCGACACCGTCTTGCCCAGCAAATAACGGTTGTAGTCCCAACGCATGGCCAAGGAATAGAAGTTGTCTTTCTTGCCGTCTGAATATTCGTAATCCGTGCGGTTCACCAGTGAGCCCAGTGAAAACGCGCCAAGCTCGTCATCCCAGAACTGATAGCCAGGACCCGTACCCACGGTGCGCTGACGGGAGATATCTTCGACCTTGTCACGCTTGTACGTCAGGCGACCTTGCCAATACCACTTTTCATCAATGAAGTGGTCAAGGGCGTATTCAGCGCTCCAGTTATCCGTGGTGACCACATCGTTCTGGAACTCGCGGTTATATTCGCCTTCAGCGTGATGACGCCAGGCACCGTGACGGGCAGTGGTTTTAAAGTCGATGTCGTAGTCGTCGGTGTCTTTGTCGGCACGCTTGTAGTCGAGGGCCACATCTATATTGCCCTTCCAGACCAGATCTTCGATCACCGGTTTGGGCTTGATGATCTGTTGAATGCTTGCCAGGTCGACTGTTCTGGGGGCATCACCATTGGCCAGCGTGACCTTGCCGTCCTCGGCTGCTTTTAGCGATTTGGCTTTTTCGCCCGTGTACTCATCCTGTTTGACCAATAACTCCTGATCGCTCTCAAGGGTTTTAACC
This sequence comes from Pseudomonas lundensis, assembly GCF_015377145.2. Taxonomy (NCBI): domain Bacteria; kingdom Pseudomonadati; phylum Pseudomonadota; class Gammaproteobacteria; order Pseudomonadales; family Pseudomonadaceae; genus Pseudomonas; species Pseudomonas lundensis. The sequence continues at coordinate 1,256,551 of NZ_CP062158.2, read as the reverse complement.
TCTTTCCAATCAATGGGAATGGCCCCCGCATATTTGGTTTGAATAAGTAACTTGCCGCCATCAAACACTTTGATCTTGCCGCTCAGGCGGTCGCCGTTTTTCAACCAGACCGTATCAGCAAGCAAAGGCGTGGACACATTCAACACAGCGAGGCATAACAGGGTTCTGGACAACATAAGCAGATGCGAAACTCAGGTTTGCGAAAGAATGCCGGCATTATCCAGATGGACACGCCCCAGGCAAAGAAAGACCGGCTGAAAAGGATGTAGTTCCTTCATTAGTCCAATTGACAGAAATGCCTTCAGCTATACACCCCAGCCAACTCGATAAAGAAACCTGACGTGAATTGCGACCCATCTCCCACTCAAACGCCAGCCGATATTCGGCGCGAAGCCCTCTATTCAACGCTGATGCAGGTGCCCGCAGGCTCTGTGGTGACGTACGGTCAGCTCGCCGGGCTGGCGGGCCTGGGCCGGGCAGCGCGGTGGGTCGGGCGCACACTCAGCCAGCTACCGGAAGGCTCGCGCTTGCCGTGGCACCGTGTCGTGGCCGCGGGCGGGCGTATCAGTTTGCCAGCAGGTTCGCGGTCAGGGGACGAGCAGCGCGCGCGGCTTCGCGATGAAGGGCTGAGCATTGTGAATAATCGCGTGGATATACAACGCCATGGCTGGCGCCCGATAGAGCACTGCGGTTAGAGTGCGCCCTTTGTTTCCGTAACCTGAGGCAGACTCCAGCCCATGCCCCGTAAAACCTGGCGCGCCGCGCTCGCTGCCTATGCCAGCCCCTCGACTCTTGTGCTGTTGTTGCTCGGTTTTGCCGCCGGCTTGCCGTACATGCTGGTGTTCTCAACGCTTTCCGTCTGGTTGCGCGAAGCCGGTGTGGCCCGCGAAACCATTGGTTATGCCAGCCTGATCGGCCTGGCATACGCTTTTAAGTGGGTGTGGTCACCCCTGCTCGACCAATGGCGCCTGCCCTTGCTGGGTAGGCTCGGCCGCCGCCGTTCGTGGCTGGTTCTGTCGCAGTCGCTGGTCATTCTGGGCCTGGTCGGCATGGGGTTCTGTGACCCGCAAAAACATCTGTCCTGGCTGATTGCCATTGCCGTAGTCGTGTCTTTTGCTTCGGCTACCCAAGACATTGCCGTCGACGCGTACCGCCTGGAGATTGCGGAAGACAGCCGTCAGGCCGCACTCGCCGCCAGCTACATGTCGGGCTATCGGGTAGCCGCCTTGCTGGCCACGGCCGGCGCCCTGTTTTTCGCGGAAGGATTCGGCTCCACCGGGTTTAACTACAAACACTCCGCCTGGACCGGCACCTACGTGCTGTTCGGGGTGCTGATGGTCCCGGCCCTGCTGACCACCTTTTTCATGCGCGAACCGCCCGTGCCCCTGCGCACGCAGTTGTCCGCCGGGCGATACGGCTTCGGCCATCAACTGGCATCGGTATTCGTACTGATTGTGCTGCTGGTCTCGTTCCCCGCGATGTTTACCCAGCTCTACAACACCGATTTCGCAAGTGTGCTCTTTGGTGACCAGACACCTCTTGATTTACTGCTGGAAGACCGAGCTTTTCTGCGTGCGATTCTTTACACCCTGCTGACCGCGATGTGCCTGTCGTCAATCGGACGACGCGGGTTGGCGCCCGTGCTTACCCCTGTAAACGACTTTATCGTGCGTTATCGGTGGCAAGCATTGTTGCTGCTCGGCCTGATCGCCACCTACCGCATGTCTGACACGGTCATGGGCGTCATGGCCAATGTGTTCTATATCGACCAGGGCTTTACCAAGGATCAGATTGCCGGGGTCAGCAAGATTTTCGGCCTGATCATGACCCTCGTGGGCGCAGGCATGGGCGGCCTGCTGATCGTGCGCTTCGGTATCTTGCCGATCCTGCTCATTGGCGGCGCGGCGTCGGCCGGGACGAACCTGCTGTTCATGCTGCTGGCCGACATGGGCCCGAACTTGCAGATGCTGATTGTCACGATTTCACTCGACAACTTCAGCTCCGGCCTCGCCACGTCGGCGTTCGTGGCCTACCTGTCGAGCCTGACCAACCTCAAGTTTTCCGCCACTCAATACGCGCTGCTCAGTTCCATCATGCTGCTGCTGCCGCGTCTGATGGGGGGTTACTCCGGCGTTCTGGTCGAGAAGTTCGGCTACCACAACTTCTTCATCATTACGGCGGTGATGGGCATCCCCACGCTGCTGCTGATCAGCCTGCACTGGTATCAAGAGAGCCGCCGCGCACGGCAAAAACCGCCTGTCGACCTCCAAAAAGCCCCGTAAACACTCGGGGGAGCCAGCCTCCCCCGCCCGGCCTGTACGCAAGCACATCTCGCCCGTACAATGCCCAGTCATTTCTAGTCATCAGCAACGGCACCGGCTAACCATGCGCACCAGTCAATATTTGCTCGCCACACAAAAAGAAACGCCATCGGACGCGGTCGTTATCAGCCATCAGCTGATGCTGCGCGCAGGCATGATTCGCAAACTTGCTTCCGGCCTGTACACCTGGCTGCCCATGGGCCTGCGCATCATGCGCAAGGCCGAAGCCATTGTTCGTGAAGAAATGAACGCTGCAGGCGCTCTGGAAGTGCTGATGCCGAGCATCCAACCGGCCGAACTGTGGCAAGAATCCGGGCGCTGGGAAGAGTACGGCCCCGAGCTGCTGCGCCTTAAAGACCGTCATGGCCGTGAGTTCTGCGTGGGCCCGACCCATGAAGAAGTGATCACCGATCTATGCCGCAACGAGTTGAACAGCTACAAACAGCTGCCTATCAACCTGTATCAGATCCAGACCAAGTTCCGTGACGAAATCCGTCCACGTTTCGGCTTGATGCGCGGCCGTGAATTCATCATGAAGGACGCGTACTCCTTCCACGCAGACGACGCCTCGCTGCAGGTCACTTACGACCGCATGCATCAAGCGTACTGCAACGTGTTTACTCGTCTGGGCCTCAAATTCCGTCCGGTTGAAGCCGATAACGGCTCCATTGGCGGCGCCGGCTCCCACGAGTTCCACGTACTGGCTGAATCGGGCGAAGACGACATCGTGTTCAGCAACGGCTCTGACTACGCGGCCAACATTGAAAAAGCCGAAGCCATCCCAACTGAAACCGTGCGCCCGGCTGCCACTGAAACGCTGCGCCTGGTGGACACCCCGGACGCCAAAACCATTCAGCAATTGGTCGAAGGCCATGGCCTGGCGATTGAAAAAACCGTCAAGACCCTGATCGTCCACGCTGCCGAAGAAGGCAAGCTGATTGCGCTGGTCATCCGTGGCGACCACGAACTGAACGAAATCAAAGCGTCCAACCACCCGCTGGTGGCCAGCCCGCTGGTCATGGCGGGCGATGCCGAACTGCGCGAGGCCATCGGTGCCGGTGCAGGCTCGCTGGGCCCGATGAACCTGCCATTGCCTTGCATCATCGATCGCTCGGTCGAAATGATGAGCGACTTCGCCGTGGGCGCGAACATCGACGACAAGCATTACTTCGGCGTGAACTGGGAGCGTGATCTGCCAGTACCGACGGTTGCCGACCTGCGTAACGTCGTGGCGGGCGACCCGAGCCCGGACGGCAAAGGCACGCTGGAAATTAAGCGCGGCATCGAAGTGGGGCACATTTTCCAGCTGGGCACCAAGTACAGCGAAGCCATGAAATGTCAGGTGCTGGGCGAGAACGGCAAGCCGGTCACGCTGAGCATGGGCTGCTACGGCATTGGCGTGTCGCGCGTGGTTGCCGCTGCCATCGAGCAGAACAACGACGAGCGCGGCATTATCTGGAGCGATGCGTTGGCGCCGTTCCAGGTGGCGCTGGTGCCGCTGCGTTACGAAACCGAAGCGGTGCGCGAAGCCACTGACACCCTGTATGCCCAACTGACAGCGGCAGGCTTTGAAGTGCTGCTGGATGATCGCGACAAGAAAACCAGCCCCGGCATCAAGTTTGCCGACATGGAACTGATCGGCATCCCGCACCGCATCGTAGTCAGCGACCGTGGCCTGGCCGAAGGCAACCTGGAGTACAAGAGTCGCACCGAAGCAGAGCCGCAAGCCCTGCCCGTGGCTGACGTCCTGGCCTTCCTTCAGGCACGCATCCGTCGCTGAACCCGAATATAGAGACGCCATGTTCAATCGAAGTACCTTAACCCTCGGGGGCGCCGCCATGTGCGGCGCCCTGCTGTTGAACGGCTGTGCCAACCACATGTCGCAACGCAGCGAGCACGAGGAGCGCATCGAGCGCAAACTGCTGTCCCACAGCCTGCTCATCGATGTGGGTTCGCCGGCTGTTCTGGAGTTGCCGCAACGTCGTGTGCGCATCAACGAGCAAAAGACCTTCGAAGTCACCGAGTTCGATGTCACCCGCCGTTACGACCGCTACACCCCTTACCAGCCCTGGAGAGAAATCTACGAGGTGCCATTGGGGGCTGTGGCAGTGGTTGCGGGGGTCGGCGCCAATGTGCTGAACATCTTCATGTTCGGGCAATTGCCGGACAGCGTCACCAGAGACTGGCTCAGCTATGGCGTTGACGGGCTGAATCCGGCCATGAACGTGCAATCCAATGGCCGGGCCCAACAGAGCCTGGCCGGGATCGAAGACGTCCAGCGCGATTCTCGTCTGGAGTATTCCAGCCTGCCGTGGGCTGAACGTCCCGTAGCGGTGACAGCGGGCAAACAGACCCACGAACTGACCACTGACCGCAATGGCGTGTTACGCCTCAACCTGCTGGACGGCCCTTTTGCCGAACAGGATCTCAACCACGTCGGCAAATTGACGATCACGGTAGAGGACGCACAGGACGAGACGCACTCCGACTCAACCCTCTCAATCAGCAGCCACTTGCGCGGCAAACTGCTGGAAGCGCACAACCTGATCTTCGACGACCTTGAGGGTGACGATGTCAACCAATGGGTGCATCGGGTCAAACGCTTGTCTGAGTTAGGCCTTGAAGAAGAAGCCAGCGAACTGGAACAGAGCCTGATCGAACTCACACGCAACGATCCTGAGTTGCAGCGTGAATTCCTTCAGTCTCTGACCAAAAACGCCGGTCGGCTGGTCGCAGACCCCGGCGTAAGTTGAGGGGCGCGCTACGAGCGCCCGTCAAATAACTCCAACTGCTCAAACCCGGTACTCAAATCCTGCAAGCGCACGCCAAGCCCGAGCAATCGAACGGGTTTGGCGCCGCGCGCAAAGGCCTGACTCAACAGGCCCTGATAACTCTCCAGATCCCTTCCGGCCCCCGACTGCTCAAGCGTGGTCTGGGTGAAATCGTGAAACTTCACTTTGACGAACGGCTTGCCCGGACGGTAACTCGCGTCCAGCCGCCCGATACGCCCATTCAAGGTGTCGAGCAGTTCCGGGAGTTTTTCCAGGCAGGTCGCCAGATCCGGCAAGTCGACGTCGTAGGTGTTTTCAACACTCACGGACTGACGGCGACTGTCGCTGTGCACCAGGCGCTCATCAATGCCTCGCGCCAGCCCCCACAACCGCTCACCAAAGCTGCCGAATTCACGCACCAGCGCCAGCTTGCTCCAATCGCGCAATTGCAGGCAGGTCTCGATCCCCAGCCGCGCCAGCTTGTCGGCGGTCACCTTGCCTACGCCATGCAGCTTGTTGACCGGTAGCGCAGAGACAAAATCGTCCACTTGATCTGGGGTAATCACAAATAACCCGTTGGGCTTGCGCCAGTCACTGGCGATTTTTGCCAGAAACTTGTTAGGCGCCACCCCGGCCGAGACCGTGATGTGCAACTGATTGGAAACTCTGCGCCGGATATCCTGAGCAATGCGCGTGGCACTGCCGGCGAAGTGCGGACTGTCCGACACATCCAGATAAGCCTCATCCAGCGATAACGGCTCAATCAACTCGGTGTAATCGCGCAGGATGCCGTGAATCTCGCGGGATGCTTCTTTATAAGCGTCCATCCGCCCATGCACGATCACCAGATCCGGACACAGCTTCAGCGCATGCCGCGAGGACATGGCCGATCGCACCCCATAAGCCCGCGCTTCATAGTTGCACGTTGAGATCACGCCCCGCCGATCTGCTGAGCCTCCGACCGCCATAGGCTTGTTTGCCAGGCTCGGATCATCACGCATCTCAATGGCGGCGTAGAAACAGTCACAGTCGACATGAATGATTTTTCGCTGCGTCATGTGGGGCGGCGTTCTTTCTAAGGTTCAAAGCGGGCCGCCAGTATGTCATCCGCAACTGTATATAGCACCAGTAGTCTTCAGCATCCCCGACCAGCGTGGTTCTACAGCGGCACATATTTATTTCCCCTATCGAACTCACCCCTTTAATAGAGCAAACTCCCATACCACGTGGCCTGCAGACCCTCATATAACTTCAATCACGGCCTAACCAATTGAACCAGAACACTTTTTTCTAAATTAACGTTTGACACATGCGCGTATCGCTGTAGAATCCGCCCCACAGACGCGGGATGGAGCAGTCTGGTAGCTCGTCGGGCTCATAACCCGAAGGTCGTCGGTTCAAATCCGGCTCCCGCAACCAAACATCGAAGAAGGCCACTTGAAAAAGTGGCCTTTTTTGTGCGCGTCAGTTTCTGCGTACCCTGCGGCGCCCGGCATTACTCATTTCGTTCCCGCGCTTGATTCACGCAGACAACCAACAGCATTTCATCTAATTGCCTGCATTTATGCATTAAAGGTTGACTCCTCAGCTCATCACTGTAGAGTGCGCCCCACAGACGCGGGATGGAGCAGTCTGGTAGCTCGTCGGGCTCATAACCCGAAGGTCGTCGGTTCAAATCCGGCTCCCGCAACCAAACATCGAAGAAGGCCACTTGAAAGAGTGGCCTTTTTTGTGCGCGTCTACTTTTACCCTTACCGTCACGCAAACCCGTCTAATTCGACCGCAGAGTCAATTAGACGTTGACACATTTGAGTTCCTCTGTAGAATGCGCCCACACAGACGCGGGATGGAGCAGTCTGGTAGCTCGTCGGGCTCATAACCCGAAGGTCGTCGGTTCAAATCCGGCTCCCGCAACCAAACATCGAAGAAGGCCACTTGAAAGAGTGGCCTTTTTTGTGTGCGCTCAAAAAGTGAGCGGCAGACGTTTATTGACAATAAACGACATATTTCTGAAAGTTCGCCCGCCTATGCTCAATCCCCACGACGCCCCTCTTTTCAAGCTCGCAACCTGAACCTCAGGCAAACGGCTGAAAGTATTTCAAAATATTTTAACCAAAAGGATTGGTAACTTGAGTCGATGCATCCATCCTATCGCGCACGATCCACGAGGTGATTGATGCCCGATAATTCGCCACTCCCTAAAGACTCCGTTACTGCAGCCCAGCCCATTGCCGCGGCGCGTTTGCGCTGGCTGGATTTGCTGAGCAAATACCGTCAGCCCATCGGACTTGCCCTCACCCTGCTGTTGTTCGCAATCGCCCTGATCGCGTGTCGACACTTGCTCAGTGAGCTGGACCTGAGCGCATTGCACGACTCGATTCTGGAAGTGCCCAAACCCGCACTTTTTGGCGCCGTGGCTGCCACAGCAGTCGGCTTTGTCATTTTGCTGGGGTACGAGTGGTCAGCCAGCCGTTACGCAGGTGTCAAACTGCCGCCCAAGACCCTGGCGCTTGGCGGGTTTACTGCCTTTGCGATTGGCAATGCCATCGGGCTGTCGCTGCTCTCCGGCGGATCGGTTCGCTACCGCTTGTACGCACGTGAAGGCGTAGGCGCCTCGGAAGTCGCACACATGACGCTGTTCGCCAGCTTGTCATTGGGATGCGCTCTACCGCCGTTGGCAGCCCTCGCGACACTAAGCAACCTGCCCGCCGCCTCTGCCGCCCTGCACCTTCCAACTTATGTACTGGGGGCGATTGCCATCGCAGTGCTGGCATTGTTCGGCCTGCTCGCGCTGGGCATTTACCGCCGACGCCTGCCCGAACAACCGATCCCCGACAACCTGCTGGTGAAAGCCGGCCGACGCACCCTGCGCCTGCCCAGCCTGCGTCTGACATGGCTGCAACTGCTGATTACCGCGCTGGACGTGGCTGCCGCTGCCACCGTGCTCTATCTGTTACTGCCAGAAGCTCCGCCTTTCGGTGCCTTCCTGTTGGTCTATCTGCTGGCCCTGGCTGCAGGCGTGCTCAGCCATGTCCCCGGCGGGGTCGGGGTGTTCGAAGCCATTTTGCTGGCCGCGTTTGCCGACACGCTCGGCGCCGCCCCGCTGGCCGCGGCGTTGCTGCTGTATCGCATGATCTACGTGATATTGCCGCTGCTGATTGCCTGCCTGATGCTGCTTATCAATGAAGCGCAACGCTTGATCCAGACCCGCCAAAGCCTGCGCGTAGCCTCTGGGCTTGCGGCACCGATTCTGGCGATTCTGGTGTTCATGTCCGGTGTCGTGTTGTTGTTCTCCGGCGCCACGCCTGAAATCGACACGCGCCTGGAACACATCGGCTTTCTCATCCCCCATCGTCTGATCGACGCGTCGCACTTTGGCGCCAGCCTGATTGGCGTGTTGTGTCTGTTGCTGGCTCAAGGCTTGCGCCGACGCTTATCGGCCGCCTGGATGCTCACCACCGTTTTGCTGCTGGTCGGCGCCGTGCTGTCGCTGCTCAAAGGCTTCGACTGGGAAGAAGCCTGCATCCTGACCCTCACGGCCAGTTTGCTGGCCCTGTTTCGCCGCTCGTTCTACCGCCCGAGCCGTTTGACCGAACTGCCGTTCTCGCCGCTTTATCTGGTTGCCAGCCTGTGTGTATTGGCGGCGTCGATCTGGCTGCTGCTGTTCGCCTACCAAGATGTGCCTTACAGCCATCAGTTGTGGTGGCAGTTCACCCTGGACGCAGACGCGCCTCGCGGTTTGCGCTCGCTGCTAGGCGCTGCGGTGGTGCTGGTGGTGGTGTCGCTGACCTGGTTGTTGCGCACGGCCCGCCCGGTGATCCATCTGCCCGATGCCAGCGAGTTGGAACGCGCAGAGAAAATCCTCCTCGCTTCCGATCAACCTGACGGCGGCCTGGCCCTGACCGGCGATAAAGCGTTGCTCTTCCACCCGGACGACAACGCCTTTCTGATGTATGCCCGTCGCGGTCGCAGCCTTGTTGCGCTGTATGACCCCATCGGCCCCAATCAGCAACGCGCCGAACTGATCTGGCAATTTCGCGACCTGTGCGACACCTTCCACGCCCGCCCGGTGTTTTATCAGGTGCGCGCTGAAAACCTGCCGTTCTACATGGACATCGGCCTGACCGCGATCAAACTTGGCGAAGAAGCCCGCGTCGACCTGCACCGCTTTGATCTCGATGCCAAAGGCAAAGAGATGAAAGACCTGCGCTACACCTGGAACCGCGGCACCCGTGACGGGCTGTCACTGGAGATCCACGAGCCGGGCGAGGCACCGATGGATGAACTGAAGGTGATTTCCGATGCGTGGCTGACTGGCAAAAACGTGCGTGAAAAAGGCTTCTCCCTCGGGCGATTCAGCGAAGCGTACATTCGGCATTTTCGGGTGGCGATCATTCGTTTCGAAGGCAAGCCGGTGGCCTTTGCCAACCTGCTGGAGACCCACAGCCATGAGCTGTCGAGCCTGGACCTGATGCGCGCGCACCCGGACGCGCCGAAACTGACCATGGAATTCATGATGGTCGGCCTGATTCAACACTATAAGAAGCACGGCTACGCCCGCTTCAGCCTGGGCATGGTGCCGTTGTCGGGCCTGCAACCCCGGCGCGGCGCGCCGTTGACCCAGCGCTTGGGCTCAATGCTGTTCCAGCGCGGCGAGCACCTGTACAACTTCCAGGGATTGCGCCGATTTAAAGACAAATTCCAGCCCGACTGGGAACCTCGATACATGGCCGTGCCTGCCGGGCTTGATCCGCTGGTCGCACTGGCTGATACCGCCGCCCTGATCGCGGGCGGCTTGACTGGATTGGTGAAACGTTAATGAAACATCGTTCCTGGCGGTTGTTGCTGGTAACTCTGGTGGTCGTGGTAGCGCTGGCCGCAGGCGGGTATGCATGGTGGAACCGCCCCGCGCCTGAACCAACAATCGAACATGTCAGTCAAGCCGACGGCTCCACACTGACAAACGTCATGCCGGGCGAAAAGGCCCGCGCACAGGTCGTCATCGCCACGCCCGCTGACCAAGCGCTGAATGACAAGCAACTGCTGGCATTGAGCCGTGGCGGGGCTGCGCAGCTGGTTCAAGTGATCGTGCCCAAGGATGACTGCACGCTGCAACAGCAAGCCCTGCAAAGCGCCCTGAGCCAACTCAAAGGGCCTGCCACGCTGGTCAGCGGCATTGGCCCCGGTGCCAGCCTGGCATGGCGCTGGCTCGCCGGGCAAACCAGCGACAACGCCCGGGCAGTGTCGGTGGGGTTCGCACTGGAACAGCCGGGGTGCGCCCTGCCGCTGCCCGCGTCCGCAGTCCATGGCAACTGGCTGGTGGCCTGGAACGACAACCCCGACGATCCAAGCGCTGCTTTCGTGCGCGATCAACCGAACGCACAGACCAGCATCAGCGATTACGACATCCACTTTGCGCAAGTGCTGAGCAACGAGCTGCGCAAGCTACTGGTGGGCACCGAAAACGGCGGGTTGAACATGCCCGTGGTTGAAGTGCCCGCGGGCCAGCAAAACGACACCGTGACCCTGTTCCTGTCCGGTGACGGCGGCTGGCGTGACCTGGACCGCGACGTGGCGGGCGAAATGGCCAAGATCGGCTTTCCGGTGGTAGGCATCGATATGCTGCGCTACTACTGGCAGCACAAAACCCCGGAACAGAGCGCCACCGACCTGACTGAACTGATGCAGCACTATCGCCAGAAATGGGGCACCCAGCGCTTTGTCCTGGTGGGCTATTCGTTCGGCGCTGACGTACTGCCCGCCACGTATAACCGTTTGCCGGAAGCCGAGAAGAACCGGGTTGACTCCATCCTCCTGCTGGCTTTTGCGCGCAGCGGCAGTTTCGAGATCCACGTCGATGGCTGGCTTGGCAAAGCGGGCGCCGAAGCCGACACCGGCCCGGAAATGGCCAAACTGCCCGCTGCCAAGGTGGTGTGCATTTATGGCGAAGAGGAAGTCGACGAAAGCGGCTGTACGGCCAAAACCGCTGTAGGCACAGGCTTGAAGCTGCCGGGCGGTCATCACTTCGATGAAAACTACCCGGCCCTGGCCCAGCGCCTGGTCGACCTGATCAAGACGCATCAGGCCGCCGCTCAGTAACGCTCATAACGCTGACAGCCGCACACAATAAAGCCCGACCTCTTGCGAGGCCGGGCTTTTTTTCAGGCTAGATTTCGACCTGTGTGCCCAGCTCGATCACCCGATTGACCGGCAATTTGAAGAATCGCAGATTGCCGTTGGCGTTTTTCAACATGAACGCAAACAACCCCTCGCGCCAGCGCGCCATGCCCACCAGTTTGGAGGGAATCACGGTCTCGCGACTGAGAAAGTACGTGGTGCGCATCGGGCTGAAATCCAGTTCATCCAGATGACACAGCTTTAATGCTTGCGGCACATCGGGCTCATCCATGAAGCCAAAGTGCAGGATCACCCGGAAAAAACCGTCGCCATAGGCGTCCACTTCAAAACGCCGTTCGGCTGGCACCCGCGGCGAGTCTTCGTTGACCACCGTCAACAGCACCACTTGCTCATGCAATACCTGGTTATGCAGCAGGTTATGCAGCAACGCGTGGGGCACGGCATCCGGCCTTGCGGTCAGGAACACGGCCGTGCCTTGCACGCGATGCGGGGGCTGCACGCGGATGCTGCTGATGAACAGCGGCAGCGGCAATGCGTTTTCGTCCAGACGGTCCACCAGCAATTGCTTGCCCCGTCGCCAGGTGGTCATCAGCACGAACAGAACAATACCGGCCAGCACCGGGAAGGCCCCGCCCTGCACGATTTTCGGCACGTTGGCAGCAAAGAACAGCCCGTCCACTAGCAGAAAACCCACCAAAATCGGCACCGTGAGGATCGGCCGCCATTTCCACAGCAACAGCATCACAGCCGACACCAGAATGCTGGTGATCAGCATGGTGCCGGTCACCGCCACGCCATAGGCCGAAGCCAGTGCGCCCGAGGACTCAAAGCCCAGCACCAGCAGAATCACACCGACCATCAGCGACCAGTTCACAGCACCGATGTAAATCTGGCCCTGCTCGTCACTGGAGGTGTGCTGGATATGCATGCGCGGGATGTACCCCAACTGAATGGCTTGACGGGTCAGGGAGAACGCCCCTGAAATCACCGCCTGCGACGCGATCACCGTGGCCAGCGTCGACAGCACCACCAAAGGAATCAACGCCCAACTCGGGGCCAGCAGATAAAACGGGTTGCGCGCAGCTTCGGGGTTTTCCAGCAACAGCGCACCCTGACCGAAGTAGTTCAGCGCCAGCGCTGGCAGCACCAGAATGAACCAGGCACGGGCAATCGGTTTGCGCCCGAAGTGCCCCATGTCGGCATACAGCGCTTCGGCACCGGTCAAGGCCAGCACCACCGCACCCAGAATGGCCACCCCCATGCCCGGGTGGGACACAAAGAAACGCACGCCCCATATTGGGTTCAGCGCGTGGAGCACTTCAGGGTGTTGCGCGATCCCGTGGATACCCAAGCCGCCCAGCACCACAAACCACACCACCATCACCGGGCCAAACAGCTTGCCAATACTGGCGGTGCCATGCCGCTGAATCAAAAACAGCAACACCAGCACAATCAAGGCCAGCGGCACCACCCAGTGCTCCAGCCCGTCGAAGGCCAGTTCAAGCCCCTCGACTGCCGATAACACAGAAATGGCCGGGGTGATCATGCTGTCGCCGTAAAACAACGACGCGCCGATCAGCCCAAGGATGACCAGCATCGTGCGCAGTTTGGGATAGGGAGACGCGGCACGACGTGCCAGTGCGGTCAGGGCCATGATGCCGCCCTCGCCCTGGTTGTCGGCACGCAAGATAAACAGCACGTACTTGATTGACACCACCCAGATCAGTGACCAGAGGATCAGCGCCAAAATGCCGAATACGCCGTCGTGGTTGACTTGAACCCCGTAAGCACCGGAAAACACCTCTTTGAGGGTATATAACGGGCTGGTCCCGATGTCGCCGTAGACCACCCCGACTGCTGCAACCAGCATCCCAATCGGCCTGGCTGTGGAATGCCCGCTTTCTGCCGCCTGACTACTTGCCTGCCCCATCAACCACTCCTACAACTCTGGTCTACGTTACTTAATGGCGAGCGCTACGCTTGATCGGCAGCATGCGCTGATTGTCTGACTGTTATCTACGAAAAATCGCAGGTTAAAAACCCTACTTTCGCAACGGCGCGCAGCATAGCGCAGCACTCGTCGTAAATCCCCGTATAACGCTGGTCAAGTGCGTTGACCATAGCTAAAATTGCGCACTTTTTTTCACTAGAGGCGCATCAAGCGTCCGTTCGTCGTGCAGCCTTTACGGGCATGTAACGTCACTACATACCGAGGTTCGCCATGTCCACCGTTACCACGCCAGCCAACCCCAAGGTTGGCTTCGTCTCTCTGGGTTGCCCGAAAGCGCTGGTCGACTCCGAGCGCATCCTGACGCAGCTGCGTATGGAAGGCTACGATGTCGTTTCCACCTACCAGGACGCCGACGTCGTGGTGGTCAACACCTGTGGCTTCATCGACAGCGCCAAGGCTGAGTCGCTGGAAGTCATCGGTGAAGCCATCAAGGAAAACGGCAAGGTCATCGTGACCGGCTGCATGGGCGTCGAAGAAGGCAATATCCGCAACGTGCACCCAAGCGTGCTGGCGGTGACTGGCCCTCAGCAATACGAGCAAGTGGTCAATGCCGTGCACCAAGTCGTACCGCCACGTCAGGATCACAACCCGCTGATCGATCTGGTGCCGCCCCAAGGCATCAAGCTGACCCCGCGTCATTATGCGTACCTGAAGATTTCCGAAGGCTGCAACCACAGCTGCAGCTTCTGCATCATTCCCTCGATGCGCGGCAAACTGGTCAGCCGTCCGGTAGGCGATGTGCTGGACGAAGCTCAACGCTTGGTCAAGTCCGGGGTTAAAGAGTTGCTGGTCATCTCCCAGGACACCAGCGCATACGGCGTGGACGTGAAATACCGCACCGGCTTCTGGAATGGCGCCCCCGTCAAAACCCGCATGACCGAGCTGTGTGAAGCCTTGAGCACGCTGGGTGTCTGGGTGCGCTTGCACTACGTTTACCCGTACCCGCACGTGGACGAGCTGATTCCTTTGATGGCAGCGGGCAAAATCCTGCCGTATCTGGACATTCCGTTCCAGCACGCCAGCCCAAAAGTGCTCAAGTCCATGAAGCGCCCGGCGTTCGAAGACAAGACCCTGGCCCGCATCAAGAACTGGCGCGAAATCTGCCCGGACCTGATCATCCGCTCAACCTTCATTGTCGGCTTCCCCGGCGAAACCGAAGAAGACTTCCAGTACCTGCTGAACTGGCTGACTGAAGCGCAACTGGACCGCGTAGGCTGCTTCCAGTACTCGCCGGTAGAAGGCGCACCGGCCAATGATCTGGACCTGGACGTCGTGCCAGACGAGATCAAGCAGGATCGTTGGGAACGCTTCATGGCGCATCAGCAAGCCATCAGCGCCGCACGCTTGCAGATGAAAATCGGCAAGGAGATCGAAGTCCTGATCGACGAAGTGGACGAGCAAGGCGCAGTGGGCCGCTGCTTCTTCGACGCACCGGAAATCGACGGCAATGTGTTTATTGCCACCGAAAAAGACATCAAGCCGGGTGACAAGATCATGTGCCGTGTCACCGATGCGGACGAATATGACTTGTGGGCTGAAGCGCTGTAACACGCAATCAGCTCTCAAAAAGCCCTGCCGCGCTCGCGTCAGGGCTTTTTTTACGACTATTGTTAAGCCATGCCCTTAATCACGGATGAGGAGACCTGCTCAGAATGAAGCCGACTTGGGTCGTTCAAACACCGAGCCTCAAAGATTTCAATGAACTCGCCAATGTGTGGGAAGCATCGGTTCGCGCCACCCACGATTTTTTGCCCCGCAGCTACATTCAGGAGCTTAGAGAGCTGGTGGAGCATCGCTACTTGGATGCCGTGATGCTGGTGTGCTGCCGCGACCCTGTGAACAAGCGCATTGCAGGGTTTGCCGGGGTGGCGGCGCGCAAGGTCGAAATGCTGTTTATTCACCCCGATTACCGGGGACACGGCGTGGGCAAGAGCTTGCTGATGTTTGCCATCAATGAGCTGAACGCGATTGAACTCGATGTGAATGAGCAGAACCCGCAGGCCATCGGCTTTTACCTCAAACAAGGCTTTGAAGTGATCGGCCGCAGCGAAACAGACGGTCTGGGCGAGCCCTATCCGCTGCTGCACCTGCGATATAAGCGCGCAACCCGAAGCCAGGACAAATGTTGCCGGGCTTAACCGGCCCGAGGCGGGTACAATAGCCGCCCAATTACATTACGGCCCTTGTCATGTCTGAACCGATACGTCTCTCCAAACGCCTCATCGAACTCGTCGGCTGCTCCCGCCGTGAGGCCGAACTGTTCATTGAAGGTGGCTGGGTCACGGTAGATGGCGAAGTCATCGACGAACCGCAGTTCAAGGTCGACAACCAAAAAGTCGAGCTGGACCCGCAAGCCAAGGCCACCGCGCCTGAACCCGTGACCATTCTGCTGAATGCCCCCGCCGGGCTGGACACCGACAGCGCCATGGCACTGATCGGCCCGGACTCCTTGAGCGAAGAGCACCGCTATGGCAAGCGCCCACTTAAGGGCCACTTCCTGCGCCTGAGCGTGGGCAATGAGCTGCAAGCCAACGCCAGCGGTCTTTTGGTGTTTACCCAGGACTGGAAAATCGTCCGCAAGCTGACGGCCGACGCGAGCAAGATCGAGCAGGAATACGTGGTCGAAGTCTCCGGTGAGATGGCGCCTCATGGCTTGAATCGCCTCAACCATGGCATGACCTATAAGGGTCGCGAACTGCCTGCGGTCAAAGCCAGCTGGCAAAGTGAGAACCGCCTGCGCTTTGCGATGAAAAACCCGCAGCCGGGTGTCATCGCCCTGTTTTGCCAGGCCGTGGGCCTGACCGTGATTTCAATGCGCCGCATCCGTATTGGCGGCGTGTCGATGGGCAAGCTGCCCGTCGGGCAATGGCGCTACATGACAGCCAAAGAAAAGTTTTAACGACAGCTCAACCCCGCACATTTCGACACCGCAGCACGCCTGCGGTGCTCACTGCTGACTATCAGGATTGCTCACATGATTCATAACGACGTACTGCGCAGCGTGCGCTACATGCTCGACATCAGCGACAACAAAGTGGTCGACATCATCAAGCTGGGTGGGCTGGACGTCACCAAAGAAGACGTGCTGACTTACCTGAAAAAAGACGAAGAAGAAGGGTTTGTGCGTTGCCCGGACAACGTGATGGCGCACTTCCTCGACGGGCTGGTGTTCTTCAAGCGCGGTAAGGATGAAAGCCGCCCACCCGTACCGGTGGAACTGCCCGTGACCAACAACACCATTCTGAAAAAGCTGCGTGTGGCCTTCGAACTCAAAGAAGACGACATGCATGCCATTTTGAAGTCGGCAGGGTTCCCGGTGTCCAAGCCAGAGCTGAGCGCACTGTTCCGCAAGTTTGGCCACA
This sequence comes from Pseudomonas lundensis, assembly GCF_015377145.2. Classification (NCBI taxonomy): domain Bacteria; kingdom Pseudomonadati; phylum Pseudomonadota; class Gammaproteobacteria; order Pseudomonadales; family Pseudomonadaceae; genus Pseudomonas; species Pseudomonas lundensis. Next base: position 1,239,948 of record NZ_CP062158.2, on the reverse strand, counting down.
CCAATTACCGCACCTGTGGCGATCAGTTGTTGCGCAACTTCCTCAAGGGTCTGACCCTGCGTGTTCGCGGCTAAACCCTGAGGCACTGAAACAGCCCATGTCCTCGTTGTCCAAGGCTTCAACTTCATGACCTACAACGTGTCTGCGATAGGTTTTGTGCGCTCCTGCTTCAAGGAGAAGTTCGCCATCCCGCGCCAGCCCCAACTGGCGCCCGCGGCCCGTGGCGTCGTGGAGCTGATCGCCCCGTTCAATCAGGGCGATGCCGTGCAAGGCCTGGAACAGGTCAGCCACGTCTGGTTACTGTTTGTGTTCCATCAGGCCCTGGAGGACAAGCCGCGGCTCAAGGTGCGCCCGCCACGCCTGGGAGGCAACACCTCCATGGGGGTATTCGCGACCCGCGCCACCCATCGCCCGAACGGCATAGGCCAGTCCGTGGTCAAGCTGGACAAGGTCGAGGCTGATCGGCTGCATGTCTCGGGCATCGACCTGCTCGACGGCACACCGATTCTCGATATCAAACCCTACGTCCCTTACGCCGACATCATCGCCGGCGCGAGTAACAGCATGGCCAGTGCAGCGCCGGTGCTGATTCCTGTGAGCTGGACGGACACGGCGTTGCAGCAGGCACAGAGCCACGGGCTGCGTCTTCAGGAACCGCTGGTGGAACTGATTGAACAGTGCCTGGCCCAAGACCCGCGTCCGGCCTACCAGACGCCAACAGCGCAACGTGAGTACGGCGCACAGTTTTGGGACCTGGATGTGCGCTGGCACTACCCGGAACCGGGCATGATCCGCGTACTTGAGGTCATTGCCGCGCGTTAAGTAACCGACAGCAAAAAGCCCGCGCAGTCCTTGGACCCCGCGGGCTTTTTGTTGAACGACGCGGTTACTTCTCGACGAAGGCGCGCTCGATCAGGTAGTCACCCGGCTCGCGCATGCGCGGCGAAACGGTCAGGCCGAAGCTGTTGAGCACTTCACTGGTTTCGTCCAGCATGCTTGGGCTGCCGCACAGCATGGCGCGGTCGTCCTGCGGGTTGATCGGCGGCAGGCCGATATCGCTGAACAACTTGCCACTGCGCATCAGGTCGGTCAGACGACCCTGATTTTCAAACGGCTCGCGGGTAACCGTCGGGTAGTAGATCAACTTCTCGCGTACCGCATCACCGAAAAACTCGTTCTGTGGCAGGTGCTCGGTGATGAATTCGCGGTAAGCGACTTCGTTCACATAGCGCACGCCGTGGCACAGAATGACCTTGTCGAAACGCTCGTAGGTTTCCGGGTCTTGAATCACGCTCATGAAGGGCGCAAGGCCTGTGCCGGTGCTCAGCAGGTACAGGTGCTTGCCCGGCTTCAAGTCGTCCAGCACCAGCGTACCCGTAGGTTTTTTGCTGATGATGATCTCATCGCCTTCCTTCAAGTGTTGCAACTGGGACGTCAGCGGGCCATCCGGCACCTTGATGCTGAAGAACTCCAGATGCTCTTCCCAGTTGGGGCTGGCGATCGAATAGGCGCGCATAAGCGGACGGCCGTTGGGTTGCATCAGGCCGATCATCACGAACTGACCGTTCTCAAAGCGCAGGCCCGGGTCGCGGGTGCACTTGAAGCTGAACAGGGTGTCGTTCCAGTGGTGAACACTGAGGACACGTTCGTGGTTCATGTTGCTCATCTACGGGGCTCCTAATTTCGCCTGCGCTGACTATGGGCGCGATTGCATAGCATTCTAATGGCGAGGACAATATCTGTTAACTGAATTATCAAGATAAGGGTTATCGGTTATATCGATATGCGATTTACTCTCAGACAACTCCAAGTGTTCGTCACCGTCGCCCAACAAGAGAGCGTGTCACGCGCTGCTGGCTTGTTGGCCCTTTCCCAGTCCGCCGCCAGCACGTCGATTACCGAACTGGAACGCCAGACCAGTTGCCAACTGTTTGACCGTGCCGGCAAGCGCCTTAGTCTCAATGCCTTGGGACGCCAATTGCTGCCACAGGCGGTCGCGCTTCTGGACCAGGCCAAAGAAATCGAAGACTTGCTCAATGGCAAATCCGGTTTTGGCTCACTCACCGTGGGTGCAACCCTGACCATCGGTAACTACCTGGCCACGCTGCTGATTGGCAGCTTCATGCAAGCTCACCCCGAGAGCCAAGTAAAACTGGTCGTTCAAAACACAGCGCATATCGTGCAGCAAGTGACCCACTATGAAATTGATCTGGGTCTAATTGAAGGCGACTGTAGCCATCCGGACATCGAAGTGCAGAGCTGGGTGGAGGATGAGCTGGTGGTGTTTTGCGCACCACAGCATCCGCTGGCAGCGCGAGGTCACGCCACTCTGCAAGAGTTGACCCGCGAAGCCTGGATCCTGCGCGAGCAAGGATCCGGCACACGCCTCACTTTCGATCAGGCCATGCGCCATCATCAAAGCGCGCTCAACATCCGGCTTGAACTGGAGCACACCGAAGCGATCAAGCGCGCCGTTGAATCAGGGCTGGGGATTGGCTGCATCTCCCGCCTGGCGCTGCGCGACGCCTTTCGACGCGGCAGTCTGGTTGCGGTTGAAACCCCCGAGCTGGACCTTGCGCGGCAGTTTTATTTCATCTGGCATAAAAAGAAGTACCAGACCTCCGCCATGCGCGAGTTTTTGGACCTGTGCCGCGCCTTCACCGCCGGGGTACACCGCAGCGACGAAATCGTACTGCCCAATATCGCTTAAAGCAGGATCACCGCCCACACCACTGCAATCAGGGTCAGCACCACAAATTGCGCGGCGCTGCCCATGTCTTTGGCGTTTTTCGACAACGGGTGCAGGTCCAGGGAGATACGGTCGATCGCGGCTTCGATGGCCGAGTTAATCAACTCGACAATCAGGGCCAACAGGCACACCGCGATGAGTAACGCACGCTCTACCCGACTGACACTCAGGAAAAACGTCAACGGGATCAGTACCACGTTGAGCAACACCAACTGACGAAACGCCGCTTCGCCGGTGAAGGCCGCACGCAGGCCATCCAGCGAATAGCCGCCAGCGTTCAAAATCCGTTTAAAACCGGTTTTCCCTTTAAAAGGCGACATATAAGTAACTGCGTAAGAAATGAGAAAGGGACGCTAGATCACGCTTCGTCAAAAAAGCGTGAAGAGCGGCCGATTAATGGCTCGAAATTGACTCCAGTTGTTGCAGAAGCAGCGCAGCCTGTGTGCGCGTACGCACGCCCAACTTGCGGAAAATCGCCGTCACGTGGGCCTTGATGGTCGCTTCCGACACGCTCAGCTCATAGGCGATCTGCTTGTTCAACAGCCCTTCACAGACCATGGTCAGCACCCGAAACTGCTGCGGCGTCAAACTGGCCAGACCTTCGCTGGCCGCTTTGGCTTCGGCAGATACTTGAACCTGTTCGAACGCCTGTGGCGGCCACGACACATCGCCATCGAGCACGGCGCGCACGGCCGTTTGAATCTGCTCCAAAGAGCTGGATTTTGGAATAAACCCGCTGGCGCCGAACTCTCGGGACCGCACCATCACCGAAGCCTCTTCCTGGGCAGAGACCATGACCACCGGAATTTGCGGATATTGCCCGCGTAACAGTACCAACCCGGAAAACCCGTAAGCGCCCGGCATGTTCAAATCGAGCAGCACCAGATCCCAATCCGCCTTGATGGCCAGCTGTTTTTCCAGCTCGGCAATACTGGCGACCTCTACCAGACGAACATCTGGTCCCAGCCCCAATGTCACCGCCTGATGCAAGGCGCTGCGGAACAGAGGATGGTCGTCGGCAATCAGGATTTCGTATGTGGCCATTTTTTAAATGATCCCGTTTCAGGCGAGTACTGACGCATTGCAGTACCCGCTAAGGCAACTTGAGCAACAGTGTCGACACCGTGCGTCAAAGGGCGCGTTTTACGCTAAACGTCGCGAAAAATAGGGGTTTGAACGGCAGCAGCGCCCGAATCGGCGCCAAGCATGCCCAGCGAATGCAAGAGGGTCAAGGATAAAACAGACGTCGCCTTTGAGCCCTGCCTGACATCCAGCACACCTGCAAGGCCGCGACTCTTTGACACACCCTGTCATTGCTGAAAATTGTAGCGCTACTTCTTTAGTCTATTGAGAGCGATTCTGGCGAAGGTCTTTTACAGAAAACGTCCAGCTCACGGTGCGCTGCGCTGCTTTCGTTGATCGGCAACTGATTGCGGGCATCGAGGTAGTGCTGGCTGAACACATCGAAGTAGGCGTCCAGCGCAGTAGAAGCCTGGGTATCGCCGGCCAGATCCAGGCACAGGCTCGCGACTTCTGCGGTGCATAAATGCTCGCTGCGGGTAGAGCGGCGAAGTCGATAGCGCGACAAACGCTCGGGCAACAGGCTCAGAATGGGCAACCGATCAAAGTAGGGGCTTTTGCGAAAGATCTTGCGCGCCTCCGTCCAGGTTGCGTCCAGCAGGATAAACAGCGGACGCTTGGCACTGTCGAGTTCAACGCTATGGGTCACACGCTCAGGCTCGACATATTCACCCGGAAACACCAGATACGGTTGCCATTGCGGGTCGGACAGCAACGCCAGCAAGCCCGGATCGGTTTCGGTACGCGACCAAATGAAGGCGTAGTTGTCACTCACCACATCCGCAATCAACCACCCGGTATTACTTGGCTTGAACACTTCCTTTTTGGTCATGATCAGGCACACGCCCGCCCGCGTGCTGACCTGCGGTCGCCAGCGACACAAGCAATGACTCGCGATCACCCGGCAGGTGTGGCAACGGGGCGCGCGTGAGCCGCGGGACAGGTAGGGTTTAGTGCTTTCCTCTTCTCGCTCGTCTCGTAAACGGGCGACTGCATTCGGGGAAAAAGTCATCAGGGTCATGTTTTTTACTTAAGGGGCAGATCGCCCGCTCGCCTCGGATGGGCGCAGGAGTCGATTCACTGAATAAAGGCGCGCAGTCTAACAGAGGCCACGCCCTGACGGCGGCGCCCGTGACGTGAGGCATTTCCTGACAGCGCAGGCTGACCTATACTCCCGCGCCACTGAACGCATAGACCTGTGGCGGGTCAAAGCCTGCGTCACTGAATCAGGAGAGTTTCATGCTGCGCTATATCATTCCGACCGTTGCTCTATTGCTCGCACTGCCTTTAGGCGCACAAGCGGCCTCTCTTGCAGAATTCAACCTGAACAAAACCCTGCTCAAAGTTGCTGACAAAAGCAACGAAGGCAAACCACGGGCAATCAACGCCGACTTGCTGGACAAAGGCTTTACTGTTGAAGGCACGGTACTGGTCAATAACCTGGAAGCGAGTCCGAACCTAGCCGCCCAGATGCGCTCCGCACCAGAAGCGGCCATCCCCCAGCTGGGTCGCAGTGTTTGCAGCAATCCAAACTTCCGCAAGCTGATGGCCAAAGGCGCAACCATGCGCTTTAACATCCGGGAATATAAAACCAACAAGCCTGTGCTGGTTCAGGACATCGGCGCCGACAACTGCCAGCGCAAGAAATAACGGTTTAGCCCTCAAGGCCTGCACGCCGCATACCGATGCGGCGTGAACGGTCTCTGCACGTTTTACGATTCTTCATGTGCTTCAAGTAATTAGCGGTTGCCAGCCTTGGCGGTGCAAGACCATCATCAGGCCATCACTTTTGACACGGTGTGTCTGCGCTGTCTCATTCGCAGCGCCCAAAGGATGTTGTGCTGAAGGAGACGTACATGCCTGACCAACCCCATGAATCCCTGCCTTTTGAACCTGAGCACTTGAGCCTTGATATTGCGGCGCAAGTAGACGCTCAACTGCAGTTGATAGCACCCGACAGCCCTAACCGCCCGCTCTACCGCGAAATGCTGATGACCGTGTTGCGCATGGCCCACGACGACCTTGATCGCTGGAATGCCAAAATCACACTGCAAGCCATACGCGAACTGGAAAAGACGTTCCGGGTACTGGAGCAGTTCCGGGGCCGTCGCAAAGTGACAGTATTTGGTTCTGCGCGAACCCCCATCGAAGATCCTCTCTATGCATTAGCCCGAGAAGTGGGCGCCACGCTTGCGCAATCAGATTTCATGGTCATCACGGGCGGCGGTGCTGGCATCATGGCAGCCGCGCACGAAGGCGCTGGGGCTGATCACAGCCTGGGTTTCAACATCACCCTGCCTTTCGAACAGCGCGCCAACCCCACCATTCTTGGCACCCCCAACCTGCTGGCGTTTCACTTCTTCTTCACCCGCAAACTGTTCTTCATCAAAGAGGCCGACGGGCTGGTCATGTGCCCTGGAGGGTTCGGTACGCTGGATGAAGTGCTGGAGGTGCTGACCCTGATTCAGACGGGTAAGACGCCGTTGGTACCGGTGGTGTTGCTGGACATGCCGGGCGGAACATTCTGGCAAAGCGCGCTGGACTTTGTTCACAACCACCTTGAAGCCAATCATTACATCTTGCCCAACGACCTCAAGCTGATGCGGCTGGTTCACAGCCCCGAAGAAGCCGTGGCCGAGATTAACCAGTTCTATAACAACTTCCACTCGACCCGCTGGCTGAACAAACTCTTTGCCGTGCGCATGAAACGCCCACTCAATGAGGAGGCGTTACATCAGGTTCAACAAGCGTTCGCAGACATTTGCCTGAGCGATGGCTTCCATCAGCACATCGACGATGAGCCCGGCTTCAGTCATTTGACTCGCTTAAGCTTTGCTTTCAGTGGTCGCAATCAAGGCCGCCTGCGTGAACTGGTTGATTTTATAAACCTGCCGCGCAACTGGGCTGAACAATCGGGGGCGAGCTGTAACCCAGAGATGGGCACAACCTGCACTTAATGGGGTGCATTGGAACACGAAGGGCTTGGCGTACCTCGCAACGCTTGGCAGCAACAGCTGTTATCTGCTGTTGCTGCCAAGCGTTGTGATAGGCGTATTAATCATCAAACTCTCGGCCACTCAGCAGTCGACCGATCATTTCAAGCGAATAGCCGCGATAGCTCAAGAAACGCCCCTGACGGGCGCGCTCTTTGGGATCTTCTGGCATGCACCCGGAAAACTTTCGCTGCCACGCCTCTTTCAACTGCTCTTGCCAGTTGATGTCAGACTCACGCAATGCTTGCTCAATATCCCCCCGCGCCAAGCCACGCTGGTTGAGCTCTTCACGAATACGCAAAGGGCCGTAACCGGAACGGGCGCGATAGCGGATATAGCTTTCGAGGTAACGCGACTCTGACAACAGCCCCTCTTCCGTTAAACGGTCGAGGGCGATGTCGATCATCTCAGGGCAAGCACCGCGCTGACGCAATTTGCGCGTCAGCTCGACTCGACCATGCTCGCGGCGCGCGAGCAGGTCCATTGCGGATCGCCGGATGGCGGTGAGGTCTTCCAGAACAGCTGTCATGGCTCAATCAGTTGCTGTCGTCGTCCGAACCGGTGTTTTCAAGCTCCATTTCGGCAGCTTCCTGCTCAGCCGCCGCTTGCTTGGCCGCCTTGCTCATTTTTGGCATGACTTTCATTTCAGCCAGTTCGCTTTCAGTCTTAGGGCCCAACAGCTTGTCACGCAGCTGCTTTTCAAGGGCGGCCTTGATGTCCGGGTTCTCATCGAGGAACTTGGCCGAGTTGGCCTTGCCCTGACCGATTTTGCTGCCCTGATAGCTGTACCAGGCACCGGCTTTTTCAACGAAACCGTGCAATACGCCCAGCTCGATCATCTCGCCATTGAGGTAAATGCCCTTGCCGTACAGAATCTGGAATTCTGCCTGGCGGAAGGGAGGTGCCACTTTGTTTTTGACGACTTTGACCCGGGTTTCGCTGCCGACTACGACGTCGCCTTCTTTCACTGCACCGGTACGACGGATGTCCAGTCGAACCGAAGCGTAGAACTTCAGGGCGTTACCACCGGTAGTGGTTTCCGGGCTACCGAACATCACGCCGATTTTCATACGGATCTGGTTGATGAAGATCACCAGGCAGTTGGCGTTTTTGATGTTGCCAGTAATTTTGCGCAAGGCTTGCGACATCAAGCGAGCTTGCAGACCCACGTGGGTATCACCCATGTCGCCTTCAATTTCCGCTTTAGGCGTCAGGGCTGCCACGGAGTCAATGATGATCACGTCAACCGCATTGGAACGCACCAGCATGTCGGTGATTTCCAGTGCCTGTTCGCCGGTGTCAGGCTGGGAAACCAGCAGGTCATCAACATTCACGCCAAGCTTGGCAGCGTATTCAGGGTCCAGCGCATGTTCAGCGTCGACGAATGCGCAGGTGGCGCCCGCTTTTTGGGCTTGCGCGATAACGGACAGGGTCAGTGTGGTTTTACCGGAAGACTCTGGACCGTAGATTTCAACAATGCGGCCCTTTGGCAGACCGCCAATGCCCAGCGCGATGTCCAGGCCCAGCGAACCGGTAGAAATAGCCGGGATGGCCTGGCGCTCCTGATCGCCCATCAGCATGACGGCGCCTTTGCCGAATTGACGTTCGATCTGACCCAAGGCCGCAGCCAAGGCTTTCTTCTTGTTGTCGTCCATTAAAGTCCTCTCGTAATCAATAAGGCCTGGCGGCCGATAACTGTATAAGTAGCCAGTATTATTCCACAGGGTTTCAGGATCGCCTACCCCTGATTTTTTATTTCTCTTACCGTTCGGCGTATTAAGCCTTCCAGAGCCGCTTTGACTGTTTGCCGACGGACCTCGTCGCGGTCCCCCGGGAAATGCCTGCACTCGGCAGAAACCTCGCTGCCAACCCCCCAGGCCAGCCAGACCGTGCCCACCGGCTTGGCCGCAGAACCTCCGCCGGGCCCTGCCACACCGCTGACCGCAACTGAAAAACGTGCCCCGCTCTGCGCTTGTGCGCCGCGGGCCATGGCCTCTACCACTTCACGGCTGACAGCGCCGACCTGGGCGAACAATGGCTCCGGTACTTGCAACTGCCTGGTTTTCTGCTGATTGGAATAGGTAACAAACCCCGCTTCAAACCAGGCCGAACAGCCTGCGATACGGGTGATGGCTTCTGATATTGCGCCACCGGTGCATGACTCGGCGGTCGTGACCTGCGCATTAAGAACCTGCAATTGCCGCCCAAGTTCAGCCGCAAGCTGAGTTAATTCATCCACGATCGACTCCTTTAAAGCGCTCACTCGGGCCACTAAGCTACACGACCCACATTCGGGTCGCCACGGGCCGGGCATAACCTCAGGCGGTGAGCGCTCGTCAGCCCAAAAGGGCTAACCGTCAACCCCCAAACGCTTTGCAGCCCAACGTTGATACAGGCTGATGGCAGCATCTGCACCCGCCAGTGCCGTCAAACACCCCAAGGCGCCCGCGGCCCAGACCGACATGCCGGCCGCGTAAAGCAGCATGAACGTCGAGACCCCGCACACCATGCAAGCGCCAGAACGCAGCGCCAGCCGGCGCACCAGCGGCCATCCGCTCGCGCCCTCTTTGTCGGCCCGCCACATTTCACCAAAAATACCGCCCACCAATGCCAGAAGGACGACCAGCAACACCGGCATATCCAACAAAACTTGCGGATCATTCATCGCTTCATCACTCCTGAGTCCTTATCGAAAAGCGTCAATGTCTGACTTATAGGCTGAACACTTGACGCTCCTCTCGCACCACATCCTTGCGTAAGGTCGACCTCTGCAGCCATAAAACCAAGATTATGCCTGTATGAATATACAGTCAATGCACTGATGCATATTCTTTCCTTCGCTTATGAGTGTCAGCTGTAATCGCAAGCCGGGCAGGACATTTCTTTTCAGGTGCGAAAAAAGCCTGCTGTGGGCAGGCTTTAGGGGGGAGAAGCGTCTTAGCGGGCGTACATGCCCCACCAGAACACATGGCCGAGAATCACCAGTTGCTCATCCTCAAGGTCGGCATAGAGGTAATCCTCGTCTGGATACTCGTCGTGGTTAAAACTGCGCAAACGCAGTCCAGTCGCCAGGCGATACAGCTGTTTTACCCGAAGCTCGCCGTTGTGGTTGATTGCATACAGATCGCCGTCCACAACATCATCCAGTGAACGTTTACCGGCATTGACCCCGACTGTTGCGCCGTCACGCAGGACCGGCAGCATGCTGTCACCACGTACCGTTACACATTTCGCCTGATCGAACTGCACACCGTTGTGCCGCAGGCTGCGCTTGCCAAAACGCAGCTTGGCTCGCTCACTTTCCTCAATGGCAAAACGCCCGGAACCTGCCGCCAGCTCAACCTGACGCAAGAACGGGATCGACACCTCGTCATCGGCCACGGGCGTATCGTCATCCCACAGGCAAATATCACGCAGCTCCGGATGCCGCGGCTCGGGGTCCTCACGCCCACGCAGGCGGTCAGTACTGATATTGAAATACACGGCTATTTTTGAAAGATGGCGGTCAGAGGGCTCGGCAATCTTGCCACTCAAAATTCTGGACAGCGTGGATTGCGGGACACCGGTCAGGCGATGCAACGCCATGGCACTGATGTGGTGCCGTTCGAGCAACGCTTTAAGGACGGTTGAAACAGTACGTTTAGGCATGCGCGGAATATTGCTGGGCAAGCGCCCCGTTGGCAAATCCTAATTCTTCTCTATATAGCAACACGCCGGACTGAGCCGAGCATGCCTGTAGATGCAAGGCGCTGGCATGTTAACCTTGCGCCCATTGCCATAAAGCTGTGCACGGCACCCGCTTTTCACTCCTCTTTTATAAATGAATCCGCCTAAGCCCTGATGAGTAAAAATACTTCCGACCTGTCTTCCCACACACCGATGATGCAGCAGTACTGGCGCCTGAAAAACCAGCACCCTGATCAGTTGATGTTCTATCGCATGGGCGACTTTTACGAGATCTTCTACGAAGACGCGAAGAAGGCCGCCAAGTTGCTAGACATCACCCTCACGGCACGTGGACAGTCGGCAGGACAGGCGATTCCCATGTGTGGCATTCCTTATCATGCGGCCGAAGGTTATCTGGCCAAGCTGGTGAAGCTGGGCGAGTCGGTGGTGATCTGCGAGCAGGTTGGCGACCCGGCCACCAGTAAAGGACCGGTTGAGCGTCAAGTGGTGCGGATTATCACGCCAGGCACCGTCAGTGATGAAGCGCTGCTGGATGAGCGCCGCGACAACCTGATTGCCGCCGTTCTTGGCGATGAACGTTTGTTTGGTCTGGCCGTTCTGGACATCACCAGCGGCAATTTCTCGGTATTGGAAATCAAGGGCTGGGAAAACCTGCTGGCTGAACTGGAGCGTATCAATCCGGTTGAGCTGATGATCCCCGACGATTGGCCTCAAGGCCTGCCCGCCGAGAAACGCCGTGGCGTGCGTCGTCGTGCACCGTGGGACTTTGAGCGCGATTCAGCCTTGAAAAGCCTGTGCCAGCAGTTTTCTACCCAAGACCTTAAAGGTTTTGGCTGTGAAAACCTGACATTGGCCATTGGTGCAGCCGGTTGTTTGCTCAGTTACGCCAAGGAAACCCAACGCACCGCCCTGCCCCACTTGCGTAGCCTGCGCCACGAGCGCCTGGACGACACGGTGGTGCTCGATGGCGCCAGCCGTCGCAATCTTGAGCTGGATACCAACCTGGCGGGCGGGCGCGACAACACGCTGCAGTCGGTAGTGGATCGCTGCCAAACGTCCATGGGCAGCCGCTTGCTGACCCGATGGCTGAATCGTCCATTGCGCGATTTACCGGTACTGCTGTCACGCCAGACCTCGATTACCTGCCTGCTGGACGGCTATCGCTTCGAGCGCTTGCAGCCCCAGCTCAAAGAAATCGGCGATCTGGAGCGCATTCTGGCGCGTATCGGCCTGCGCAACGCAAGGCCCCGCGATTTGGCACGCCTTCGTGACGCACTGGCCGCACTGCCTGAACTGCAAGACGCCATGCTCGATTTGCACGCGCCGCACTTGCAGCAGTTGGCGGCCACCACCAGCACCTATCCCGAACTGGCTGCGTTGCTGGACAGAGCGATTATTGATAACCCGCCTGCGGTGATTCGTGACGGCGGCGTGCTGAAAACCGGCTATGACGCCGAGCTGGATGAACTGCAAGCCTTGAGCGAGAACGCGGGTCAGTTCCTGATTGACCTGGAAGCCCGTGAAAAAGCCCGTACCGGGCTGGCCAATCTCAAGGTCGGGTACAACCGGGTACATGGCTATTTCATCGAGCTGCCAAGCAAACAAGCAGAACAGGCGCCTGCGGACTACATCCGTCGCCAGACCCTCAAAGGTGCCGAGCGGTTTATCACCCCCGAGCTCAAAGCCTTTGAAGACAAGGCCCTGTCCGCCAAGAGCCGTGCCCTGGCCCGCGAGAAAATGCTTTACGAAGCGCTGCTTGAAACCCTGATCGGTGAATTGCCGCCGCTGCAAGACACGGCCGCCGCACTGGCCGAACTGGACGTACTGAGTAATCTGGCCGAACGCGCTTTAAACCTCGACCTCAATTGCCCGCGGTTCGTTGAAGAACCGTGCATGCGCATTCAACAAGGTCGTCATCCGGTGGTGGAGCAAGTGCTGACCACCCCTTTCGTGGCCAACGATCTGGCGCTGGATGACAACACCCGCATGCTGGTGATTACCGGCCCGAACATGGGTGGTAAATCCACTTACATGCGGCAAACCGCCCTGATTGTGCTCTTGGCGCACATCGGCAGTTTTGTCCCGGCCGCCAGTTGCGAACTGTCGTTGGTCGACAGGATTTTCACGCGTATCGGCTCCAGCGATGACCTGGCTGGCGGGCGCTCTACCTTTATGGTGGAAATGAGCGAAACCGCCAACATTCTGCACAACGCGACAGAGCGCAGCCTGGTGTTGATGGACGAAGTGGGCCGTGGTACCAGCACGTTTGACGGTTTGTCGTTGGCATGGGCTGCGGCAGAACGTCTCGCTCAATTGCGTGCCTATACGCTGTTCGCTACCCACTATTTCGAATTGACCGTGCTACCAGAGAGCGAACCACTGGTGGCCAACGTGCATTTGAGCGCGACCGAACACAACGAGCGCATTGTCTTCCTGCACCACGTATTGCCTGGCCCTGCGAGTCAAAGCTACGGGCTTGCGGTGGCCCAACTGGCGGGGGTTCCGGCGAATGTCATCACTCGTGCTCGCGAACATTTAAGCCGACTCGAAACCACCAGCCTGCCCCATGAAGTGCCTGCACCGGCCCCAGGCAAACAATCAGCGCCCCAGCAAAGCGATATGTTTGCTAGCCTTGCGCATCCGGTGCTGGACGACCTGGCCAAGCTGGATCTTGACGACCTGACGCCACGCAAAGCCCTTGATTTGCTCTACACATTAAAGACACGCATCTAACCATGCGATAGAATCGCGCGCGGTTCGGGATGCTAATGGCCTTTTAGCCTGGTCAATAGATACCACTCCCGAGCCTGGCGAGCCCGACCTGGAAGGGCTTCGCTGCCGCCGCCTGAGGAGAAAATTAGAAATGACCTTCGTCGTCACCGACAACTGCATCAAGTGCAAGTACACCGACTGCGTAGAAGTCTGTCCGGTGGACTGCTTTTACGAAGGCCCGAACTTCCTGGTGATTCACCCGGACGAGTGCATTGATTGCGCGCTTTGTGAGCCTGAATGCCCGGCGCAAGCCATCTTCTCCGAGGATGAAGTGCCAGCGGGTATGGAGAATTTCATTCAGTTGAATGTGGAGCTGGCTGAAATCTGGCCGAACATCACTGAACGCAAAGACCCTCTGCCGGACGCGGAAGAGTGGGATGGCAAAACAGGCAAGATCGAACACCTGGAGCGCTGATTCACGCAGCACTAAAAAGCCCCGTCTCTTGCGAGCCGGGGCTTTTTACGTTTTGACGGTGCGCTTTAATCCTCATCCGGGCCGCACGCCTCTCCCGCCACAGCAAAGCAGGCCGGGCTTAGCGCTGATTAGCCTGCGATGTCGCACCCCGTGGCTTCTTGCAATTGTTCACGGGTAACACCGGACGCCAGCTCTACCAGCTTGAGCCCTTGTTCGGTGACATCCAGCACCCCCAAATCGGTGATGATGCGATCCACCACACCCACGCCAGTGAGCGGCAGATCGCATTGCTTGAGCAGTTTGTGGGCGCCACCTTTGGCGGTGTGCTCCATCAATACCACCACGCGTTTGACTCCGGCCACCAAATCCATGGCCCCGCCCATGCCTTTAACCATCTTGCCGGGAATCATCCAGTTCGCCAGGTCCCCCTTCTCGGAGACTTGCATCGCGCCCAGGATCGACAGGTTGATGTGCCCGCCGCGAATCATCGCGAAAGAGTCCGCGCTATTAAAGAAGCTGCTCCCGGGCAAGGTGGTGATGGTCTGCTTACCCGCATTGATCAAGTCAGCATCGACTTCTTCTTCAGTGGGAAACGGACCAATCCCCAACAGACCATTCTCACTTTGCAGCCAGACGTCCATGCCTTGCGGGATGTAGTTGGCCACCAGCGTCGGCAAACCAATGCCCAGGTTGACGTAAAAACCATCCTGCAGTTCTTGGGCGGCGCGGTGCGCCATTTCTTCACGAGTCCAGGCCATGCTCAGGCGCTCCGCACAGTGCGTTGTTCGATGCGTTTTTCCGGGGTGGCGTTGAGGATCAGCCGCTGTACGTAGATCCCGGGCAAATGAACCTGATCAGGTTCGATCTCGCCAATTTCAACGATTTCTTCCACCTCGACCACACACACTTTCGCGGCCATCGCGGCCAACGGGTTGAAGTTGCGCGCTGTTTTATTGAACAGCAGGTTGCCTGATTTATCGGCTTTCCAGGCTTTAACCAGTGCGACGTCGGCACGCAGTGAGCGTTCCATGACGTACCACTCGCCATCGAATTCGCGGGTTTCTTTGCCTTCGGCAACCAGAGTTCCGTAACCGGTCTTGGTGTAGAACGCCGGAATACCAGCGCCACCCGCGCGCAGCTTCTCAGCCAGCGTCCCTTGTGGGGTGAACTCAAGCTCCAGCTCACCGGCCAGGTACTGACGTTCGAACTCTTTGTTCTCACCCACGTAGGAAGAAATCATTTTACGAATTTGCCGCGTGGTCAGCAGTTGACCCAGGCCAAACCCGTCTACACCGGCGTTGTTGCTGATCACGGTCAACTCGCGCTTGCCACTGTCGCGCAAGGCAGCGATCAGGGCTTCTGGAATCCCGCACAATCCAAAACCGCCCACGGCCAGGGTCATCCCGTCTTCGACGAGCCCTTGCAAGGCGGATTCAGCACTCGAGTAAATCTTATTCACTTGTTATTCCTCGAATTGGCCACGGTGCGCCTGGCACCTGTGGCCTGCTTGCTTTAGTCGAGGACGGGCACCTAAGAAAACGGCTGTCGCCCATCCCCCGATCTTGGCTGCCCCAGCCTCAGGCCAGAGCGTTGCCCGAGTGTAGGGGAAGGCGGCGAAGGAACTCTAGCCATGAGTGTGGATGGCGCAGAAATAAATGCAGAGTGTGTCGCGTTTGCGCAACGCTTTGACGGGTAAACCGGGCCACGGATACGATCTTTAACAAACTCGTAACAATTGCCCTACAAAATACTTAGCTCGCTAACTTTAAACCCGCGGCCTAGACGTATATAAAGACCGCCGTGGTAGTAAACGTCCTACAGACAAAATCTTCTCTCGCCTTATGGCTGTAGAGAACTAGACTCTGATTCAGTTTTGTCTGATGTTCGCAGGCTCGGGGTCAAGCGCAGCATATCCAGGCCCACGTCGACCCAGGACTCCGCTTCTTTATGAAGTTCAAAACTGTCGGGAACCAGCAGCCATTGCCCGAGAAGACCGTCGATATAGGCGTGAAAACAGATGGCTGCACGGCGTACGTCAAGGGTTTCGGGGAGTTGGTGCCGATGAATCGCATTGCTCAAGGTGAGCTCGATCCGGGTGTTGCAATCGATCATCGCCACCTGGCGCTGACGTCGCAAATCGCACATTTCGTCAGTGAATTCGCATTTATGAAACAAAATCTCATTGATTCGCCGAGTTTTTGGATCAATTGCCACTTGGTGAAACAAATGGATCAGCAGCTTACGCATGCAACCCAGGGGGTCGATTTCGTCTTGGCTCTCACACGCTTGAGCGAGCGCATCCAAAGGCTCATGCAGACTGTCCAGCATGGCCTGCACCACGTCAGCCTTGTTGCTGAAATGCCAATAGATCGCGCCTCGGGTTACCCCGGCCAGCGTGGCGATATCCCCCAGCGTCGTGCGCGCAACACCTCGCTCATAGAAAGCCCTTTCGGCCGCTTCGAGGATCGCACTGCGGGTTTCCTGAGCTTCTTCTTTGGTACGACGCACCATGGCAATAAAAACCTCAATCAGGGTGGTCAAGACGACTCTGAAAAGCCTTCCAGACCTATATCGGGTGGCGTTTGTTGTGCCTTATCCCGGCCTACAGCTCACGCATTGAAAAGGGTTGCGGCATGCCTTTAACGACACAGCCCTGCTATTTACAAACAGACACGAATGTAAGTATATTCCTTAGCAAGCTACTTATCCACCCGGAACAGCTTTCTTTACCCTTCCACTATTCTTGTGCGCTTTCGCGTGCCTGACCCGAGGATCTTCATGCAATTCAAGCCAGCTGTTACCGCTCTGGTTGCCGCCGTCGCCCTGGCATCGCTGCTCAGCGGATGCAAAAAGGAAGAAGCGGCACCTGCCCCCCAAATCCCTCAGGTCGGTGTTGTCACGCTGAAAGCCCAGCCCTTTACCTTGACGACCGATCTTCCAGGCAGAACAACGTCCTACCGTTCTGCCGAGGTTCGCCCACAAGTGAACGGGATTATTCTTAAGCGCCTGTTCAAAGAAGGCTCTGACGTCAAAGTCGGTCAGCAGCTGTATCAAATTGATCCGGCCATCTATGAAAGTGCCGTTTTGAGCGCACGCGCGACCTTACAGTCGGCCAAATCACTGGCTGACCGCTACAAGCAATTGGTCGCAGAACAAGCCGTAAGCCGCCAGGAATACGACAACGCCGAAGCCGCGCGCCTTGAAGCTGAAGCCACGCTGAACACGGCTCAGGTCAACTTGCGTTACACCAAGGTATTGGCACCTCTGACCGGCCGCATCGGTCGTTCGCTGTACACCGAAGGCGCGCTGGTCACCAGCGGCCAGGCCAATGCACTGGCAGTGATCACGCAACTGGACCCCATCTACGTGGACGTGACCCAGTCGTCGGTTGAAATGCTGGAGCTGCGCAAAGACCTCGCCGATGGCCGTTTGAAGAAAGCTGGCGAAAATGCCGCCAAGGTCAAGCTGACACTGCCCGATGGCAGTGAGTATGGTCAGGAAGGCCGCCTTGAATTCAGCGAAGTCTCGGTCGACGAAACCACCGGTTCGGTGACCTTGCGCGCCGTATTCCCCAACCCTGATGAAATCCTCTTGCCCGGCATGTTTGTGCACGCGCAACTGGAAGCCGGTATCGACAGCAATGCAATCCTCGCGCCTCAAGTGGGCGTGACCCACAACCTCAAAGGTCAACCGACAGCATTGATTGTCGGCCCGGACAACAAGGTTGAGCTGCGTGTGCTTGAAGCATCGCGCACCGTGGGCAGCGACTGGCTGGTCGAGAAAGGCCTGAACCCGGGCGACCGCCTGATTACTGACGGCCTGCAATTCATCAAGCCTGGCGTTGAAGTCAAAATCATGGAAAAACCACAAGGCGCAACCCCGGCATCTGCCCCGGCAACAGAAAAAGCTGCAGGCAGTAAAGGGGAATAAACCATGTCGAAATTTTTTATCGACCGTCCGATTTTCGCTTGGGTAATCGCCCTTGTGATCATGCTGGTCGGGGCACTTTCGATCTTGAAACTGCCAATCAACCAGTACCCGAGCATCGCGCCTCCGGCCATCTCGATCTCCGTGACCTATCCGGGTGCTTCGGCACAAACCGTACAGGACACCGTGGTTCAGGTGATCGAGCAACAGCTCAACGGTATTGACCACTTGCGTTATGTGTCGTCTGAAAGTAACTCCGACGGCAGCATGACCATCACCGCGACCTTTGAGCAAGGGACTGACCCGGACACCGCCCAGGTGCAGGTGCAGAACAAGCTCAACCTGGCCACCCCACTGCTGCCCCAAGAGGTTCAGCAGCAAGGTATCCGTGTGACCAAGGCAGTGAAAAACTTCCTCATGGTTATCGGCGTGGTGTCTGAAGACGGCAGCATGAACAAGGATGACTTGTCCAACTACATCGTCTCCAACATGCAAGACCCGATCTCCCGTACCGAAGGTGTGGGTGACTTCCAGGTGTTTGGTGCCCAGTACGCCATGCGCATCTGGCTCGACCCAGCCAAGCTGAACAAGTACAACCTGACCCCGATTGACGTTAAATCCGCCATTTCCTCGCAGAACGTACAGGTGTCTTCCGGGCAACTGGGCGGCCTGCCAGCGGTCAAAGGCCAGGAACTGAACGCCACCATCATCGGCAAGACGCGCCTGCAAACTGCCGAAGAGTTCAAAAAGATCCTGCTCAAGGTCAACACCGACGGCTCGCAAGTACGCTTGCATGATGTCGCGGAAGTCGCCCTGGGCGGTGAAAACTACAGCATCAGCGCGCAGTACAACGGCAAGCCGTCCTCGGGCCTTGCAATCAAGCTGGCGACCGGTGCCAACGCACTGGACACCGCCAAGGCGCTGCATAAAACCATCGACGACCTGGCCCCGTTTTTCCCGCCTGGTATGAAAGTGGTTTACCCGTACGACACCACGCCCGTGGTATCGGCCTCGATCAAAGGGGTGGTTGAAACCCTGGTCGAAGCGGTTGCGCTGGTGTTCCTGGTGATGTTCCTGTTCCTGCAGAACTTCCGCGCTACCATCATCACGACGATGACCGTGCCAGTGGTATTGCTCGGTACTTTCGGGATCCTGGCGGCGGCCGGCTTCAGTATCAACACCTTGACCATGTTCGGTATGGTACTGGCCATCGGCTTGCTGGTGGACGACGCCATCGTAGTGGTGGAAAACGTCGAACGGGTCATGAGTGAAGAAGGCCTGCCCCCCAAAGAAGCCACCAAGAAATCCATGGAGCAAATCCAGGGAGCGCTGGTCGGTATTGCCCTGGTTCTGTCAGCCGTACTGCTGCCCATGGCGTTCTTCAGCGGCTCGACCGGTGTGATCTACAAGCAGTTCTCGATCACCATTGTTTCGGCGATGGCGCTTTCGGTACTGGTTGCCCTGATCTTCACCCCGGCCCTGTGCGCCACCATGCTTAAGCCGGTCAAGAAAGGCGATCATGGTGAGAACAAGCGCGGCTTCTTCGGCTGGTTCAACCGCACATTCGACAGCGGTGTAAAACGCTACGAGAAAGGTGTCGGCAGCATCCTGCGCCACAAAGCACCGTACTTGCTGGCCTATGTCTTGATCGTTGTCGGCATGGTGTTCCTGTTCACCCGCATCCCGACCTCGTTCCTGCCGGAAGAAGACCAAGGCGTTCTCTTCGCTCAGGTACAAACCCCGGCGGGTACAACTGCAGAGCGCACCCAGGTCGTAATTGACCGTATGCGTGAATACTTGCTGACGGACGAGTCGGCGGCGGTGTCCTCGGTCTTTACCGTTAACGGCTTTAACTTCGCCGGTCGCGGCCAAAGCTCAGGCCTGGCGTTCATCATGCTCAAACCGTGGGCCGACCGTGATGCCGATAACAGCGTATTTGCGCTGGCGGCACGTGCTCAAGCGCACTTCTCCACCTTCCGTGACGCCATGGTGTTTGCCTTTGCTCCGCCGGCCGTAATGGAGCTGGGTAACGCCACTGGCTTTGACGTGTACCTGCAAGACCGTGCCGGTATTGGCCACGAAAAGTTGATGCAAGCCCGTAACCAGTTCCTGGGCATGGCATCGCAGAGCAAAATCCTGGCAGGCGTGCGTCCTAACGGCCTGAACGATGAACCTCAGTACCAGTTGGAAATCGATGACGAAGCAGCCCGCGCCCTTGGCGTAGGTCTGAGCGACATTAACAACACCCTGTCCATCGGTCTGGGTGCCAGCTATGTCAACGACTTCATCGACCGTGGTCGTGTGAAAAAGGTCTATCTGCAAGGCGAAGCTGACTCGCGGATGAACCCCGAAGACCTGAAAAAATGGTATGTGCGCAACGCTGAAGGAACCATGGTGCCGTTCTCTGCATTTGCCAAGGGCAAGTGGATTTACGGTGCGCCGAAGCTGTCGCGTTACAACGGCGTAGAAGCCATGGAAATCCTGGGCGCCCCGGCACCCGGCTACAGCAGTGGTGAAGCCATGGCTGAAGTCGAAGCACTGGCCAAGAAGCTGCCGGCAGGCGTCGGTATTTCCTGGACCGGCCTGTCCTACGAGGAACGTCTGTCAGGTTCTCAAGCACCTGCGCTGTATGCGATTTCCTTGTTGATGGTGTTCCTGTGTCTCGCGGCACTGTATGAAAGCTGGTCGATTCCGATTGCGGTCATGCTGGTGGTCCCTCTGGGGATTATCGGTGCACTGCTGGCCACCAGCCTGCGCGGGTTGTCCAACGACGTGTACTTCCAGGTGGGCTTGCTGACGACCATCGGTCTGGCCTCGAAAAACGCCATTCTGATCGTCGAGTTCGCCAAAGAGCTGCACGAACAAGGGCGAACCTTGACCGAAGCCGCCATTGAGGCCTGCCGCATGCGTCTTCGCCCGATCATCATGACCTCGCTGGCGTTCGTACTGGGCGTTATCCCGCTGGCCATTTCTTCGGGCGCAGGTTCGGGTAGCCAGCACGCCATTGGTACAGGTGTGATCGGCGGTATGATCACTGCAACTGTTCTGGCCGTGTTCTGGGTGCCGCTGTTCTTCGTCGCGGTGTCGTCCTTCGGCAGCGGCAAAGACAAGGACTCGGAAAAGAAAGTGGACCTGACTAAAACTCCAAATCAAGAGGCTGGCCAATGAGCAAGTCGCTTCTCGCAGTCGCCGTAGCAGCGTTTACGCTGGGCGGTTGCTCGCTGATCCCTGACTACCAGCGCCCTGAAGCGCCGGTAGCAGCGCAGTACCCGCAAGGCCCGGCCTACAAGCCTAACGAAGCGCCAGCTCAAGCGGCGGCAGAACAAGGCTGGCGTGAGTTCTTCCGCGACCCGGCCCTGCAACAGTTGATTCAGACAGCTCTGGTGAACAACCGCGACCTACGGGTCGCGGCCCTGAACATTGATGCGTATGCCGCTCAGTACCGTATTCAACGTGCCGATCTGTTCCCGGCGGTGACGGCCAATGCCAGCGGCAGCCGTCAACGGATGCCAGCACGCCTGTCGCAAACCGGCGAGTCAGGCATCACCAGCCAATATTCGGCGACCCTCGGGGTCAGCGCGTACGAGCTGGATCTGTTCGGTCGCGTTCGCAGCCTGAGCGATCAGGCCTTGCAGAACTACTTTGCGACTGAAGAAGCCCGACGCACCACTCAGATCAGTCTGGTTGCCAGCGTCGCCAATGCTTACTTGACCTGGCAAGCCGACAAAGAGCTGCTCAAGCTGACTGAAGACACGCTCAAGGCGTTCGACGAGAGCTACAAGCTCACCTTGCGCAGCAATGAAGTGGGCGTTGCTTCGGCACTGGAAGTCAGCCAGGCGCGGACCTCGGTGGAAAACGCCAAGGTTCAACTGGCGCGCTACACGCGTCAGGTGGCTCAGGATCAGAACAGCCTGGCCTTGCTGCTCGGCACGACCCTTCCGCAGAACCTGCCCGCGAGTAAACCGCTCGCCGCTGATCTGCTGACAGAAGTACCAGCAGGCCTGCCTTCAGATTTGTTGCAACGCCGTCCTGACATTCTGGAAGCCGAGCATAAGTTGCTGGCCGCCAATGCCAATATCGGCGCCGCACGTGCCGCGTTCTTCCCGAGCATCAGCCTCACCGCCAATGCCGGGACCTTGAGCCCGGACCTGTCGGGGCTGTTCAAGGGAGGCTCGGGCACTTGGCTCTTCTCGCCGCAAATCAACCTGCCCATCTTTAACGCAGGGGCTTTGCGCGCCAGCCTGGACTACTCGAAAATCCAGAAGGACATCACCGTCTCGCAGTATGAGAAGGCGATCCAGACAGCATTCCAGGAAGTATCTGACGGTCTGGCAGCGCGCCAGACCTACAATCAACAGTTGCAAGCCCAGACGGACTTCGTTAACGCCAACCAGGATTACTACCGGTTAGCCGAGCGTCGTTATCGGATTGGTGTCGACAGCAACCTGACGTTCCTTGATGCACAACGCTCCCTGTTCAGCGCGCAACAATCGTTGATCAGTGACCGCCTTTCGCAGCTGACCAGTGAAGTCAATCTGTACAAGGCGCTGGGGGGTGGCTGGTACGAACAGACCGGGCAAAACCGCCCGATTTCGTCCGAGCCGCCTAAGGCCTGATAGAGAAACTGCTAAACACACAAACCCGCCTTTTGGCGGGTTTGTGTGTTCAAGGGCGGTGAATTTACCTAAACGCGCTGAGCATTTTCTCCCCTGACGTGCCTTGGCCGTTGATCACACCAGTGGGCGTAAAAATGAAATACATGGCTTAAAGTCCTGACTGCCTTATTAGTGGATATCAGATCCCGACCCAACATGCTGCTTTGCGCAACGATGCTTAGCCCTTATGGCAACCGTAGGATATGCAAACTTGATAGTCGCCGCTGCGGTTCAGCACTGTATAAGCGGCCCTGAAAGATTGATCCGCCTCAGTTGCCAGGCCATTTAACTACCTGACTGAACACGCAGGGTGATTTCACCCATCGCTCTTTGCGCACGTGCAACCCGTACCGTGTGGATATAGAACGCGCGTTCTATATCCACACTTCACTTATCCAAGAACACCCCCTCCTCAGAAGTTATTTGCTCCTGAAAGACGCTCATTGATTAATCATTCAATACGTTTGTTTCTTTCGTCCGATAACCTGCTGTTTTGTCACTCATGGAAGTTGACGTGCCCGAACAGCATCGGCGATAGTAGCAGCCACTGTTCAGACGCAGCACAGAACAGTCTACACGCGGGCTAAAGTGCCACTCTCTCAACCGCCTCTTCTTGGCCCATTCAGCGCCAGGACGGTCACCGAGCGATTGATTGTTGCGTGGCTTTTAAAAAGGGTGAAGTCGCAAACTTTAACAGGACAGTTAAAGCGTCCCGGTGCGTGGGACATGGCGGTTTAATAGCCGGCTTATTTATGAGCGACGTACACGGCCAATACGCATTAACCGATTCAAACTCTACTTAATTAGGTAACACTGTGACGAAAGACGAACTGCGCGCTGAACTTGAGCGTCAGGAGCAACGTTACAAGGACGTTTACGGTGGTGAAGTGACGACTTACGCAGCTCAACCCGAGCCCGAGCGTAAGCCATGGCGCAAGCGCGCCAGCCTGCTTGACCAGGCCTTCACACAAGAAATCCAGAAAATTGAAAAAGAGTTAAAACCCGAGGCCCCCTGACAGGGGCTTCGTCTGCGCCCTGCCGAAACCGGCCTGTAGGGTGAACCCGCCAAAGGCGTGTGCACCCATCATCCTGTACGAACGACTGTGTTCAAGGTGCGCAATGCAAGCCGGATCGTGCAACTGAAGCCACTCAGTAGCACTCGCCTGGGGTTTTCAGGTCTCTGACAAGAACGGGCTGCGGCTAAACACCGCAAAAAAGAAATTTCATACACCTCATTCAGACCTGCGCCAAGGGCCAACACTTGCCTGCCAAACAGCGTAGAGCCTTTGTTATCAGCGGCTTGGAAGCGTTTTCCGACCCATTGAAGCTGACCGGTCTGACAGGCTTTTTCATTTACAGATGTTACCAACGGGCAGCTAGTGCATCGATTACCAAGGTTTTCTGGCATAATCCGGCCCCCTTTATGACCGTGTCAGAAAACCTTCATGATCGATCTATTAAGCGGATTGGATGCCTGGGTTCTTGTCAGCCTCTTCTTCGCCCTAGCCTTTGTTCTCGCGTTTGAGTTCATCAACGGCTTTCATGACACCGCGAATGCGGTAGCGACTGTCATCTACACCAAAGCCATGCCGCCTCACCTGGCGGTGTTCTTTTCCGGTGTGTTCAATTTTCTCGGCGTTTTGCTGGGTGGTGTGGGTGTGGCATACGCCATTGTCCATTTGCTACCGGTCGAACTGCTGGTCAATGTGAATACCGGACATGGCCTGGCCATGGTGTTCTCACTGCTTGCAGCGGCCATCACCTGGAATTTGGGTACTTGGTACTTCGGCATCCCGGCCTCCAGCTCCCACACCTTGATCGGTTCGATCCTGGGTGTAGGCCTGGCCAACGCATTGATCACCGGTATCCCGGTGAGCGATGGCGTGAACTGGCAGAAGGCAATCGACATTGGTGCTTCGCTGGTGTTCTCGCCGCTGGCAGGCTTTGTTGTCGCCGGTTTACTGCTGGTGGGCCTTAAGTGGTGGCGTCCGAACTCCAAGATGCACAAGACGCCCGAGCAACGCCGCAAGCTGGATGACAAGAAGCATCCACCGTTCTGGAACCGTCTGGTACTGGTGATCTCGGCCATGACCGTGAGCTTCGTGCACGGCTCCAACGATGGCCAGAAAGGTATCGGCCTGATCATGCTGGTGTTGATCGGTATCGTGCCAAGCGCCTTCGTACTGGACCTCAACAGCACGACGTATCAGATCGAACGCACACGCGACGCGACCCTGCACTTGAGTCAGTTCTATCAACGCAATAACGCGAGCCTCAGCGAGTTCCTGGCGCTGGGTAAAAGCGTGAAAGACGACTTGCCCGGCGAGTTCCGCTGCAACCCGCAACAAACCGAGCCGACCATCGCGGCCTTGCTCAGTTCGTTGAAAGGTGTCGAGAACTATCAGTCGCTGTCGGCCGAGAAGCGTATCGAGATCCGTCGTTACCTGCTTTGCCTGGATGACACCGCGAAGAAAGTCAGCAAATTGCCAGTGCTTGAGCCACGCGAGAAAGCGGACCTCGAAAAACTGCGCAAAGACCTGACCGCCACCACTGAATACGCGCCGTTCTGGGTGATTCTGGCGGTAGCCCTGGCCTTGGGCCTGGGCACCATGGTTGGCTGGAAACGCGTGGTCAAGACCATCGGCGAGAAGATCGGCAAACAAGGCATGACCTACGCACAGGGCATGGCGGCACAGATCACCACCACCTTTGCCATTGGCCTGGCCAACATCTTCGCCTTGCCGGTATCCACGACTCACATTCTGTCGTCGGGTGTCGCGGGCACGATGGTTGCGAACAAAAGTGGCCTGCAAGGCAACACCATCAAGACGATTCTGATGGCATGGGTGCTGACGTTACCCGCAACGATTGCACTCTCTGCTGCGTTGTTCTGGCTGGCGTCCAAAGCGCTCGCCTAAGCAACAAATGCACTAAAAAAGGTACGCCCCAGGGGCGTACCTTTTTTTTGCCTGACGCAGGCACTCAACGGACACTTGCAGGCATGGCCTGGCAACCACGACACGCCCCTGCACAAAACACACACGCAAAAAAATAGGCGACCGAAGTCGCCCAAAATGCCTTGCGTGCTCGTGTACCGAAAAGACCCGGCGCTACTTATTGCGCTTCTGGGAGTCTTTCCAGATAAAAATGCCCAAACCCGCGAAAAACAGGACCATGAGGCCGACGGTAAGTACTCCAGCGATAACCACATTATCGAGAAACATGACGGCCTCCTGCGCGTGTTTGTTTGTGTGAAGCCAGAATAACCAGACGCGCAGGGGAGGAACTTGACCGGGATCAATAGTGACCACCGCTTCGAGGACGTTAGGGGGAATAGTTGACGCAGATCAGGAAAAACGCCGCAGTTCAGCGTTTTTTAGGCTTTTTCTTTGGCTTTTTCTTGGGACTGGTCAGGGGCATGGCCTGCTCAAACGCCTGGCGTACTTCATTAAGGCGCTTTTCGTTGAGGTCATGCACGCGTTTGGCACGTTCGGCGCCCAGGTCTACGAGCTTGCTGTCTTGGTTCATAACGGGATCGGATCACTGTCAATGTGTCGGCAAGGGCCCATAATGCGGCGCGCCAGCCGAGCTGACCAGAAAAAATTCAGACCTCGATGTCCACCCACTGGCCCTGACGCGGCGCACCGTCGATCAGCGGCGAGACGGGCACGGTATTGTCTTCATTCAACTCATCACCCGGCACGATGACCACCTCTTGAGCCTGATCGCGCGACTCACGCCGACGCTTGTCCTGCTGGCGTCGTTGCTCTTCGCACAACAACAGCGAGGCCTGATCGGGGTCCTGATTCTTCAAGTTGATCGTGCTGTCACCCGAGCTGGCTTGCGCTGGCACCACGGGCGGAATATCCGGACGCGGGCGCACCGGATCCTGTTGGGATGTGACGGGCACCACACTGATGGGAAGGATCGGCGGCAGCATAATTATTGTTCTCCTGTTTTCAGGCTGTCGGCCCGACGCCGATTGACTTGAGGCGCCCGTTAAATCCGGCAGCAGACTGAAGGACGTCGATCAGGTTTTTATCAGAGACCTTTGGTCTCAGGCCCTCGTTCCGTTAATATACTCGGCTTTTTCAAAGCGGGAGTCAGGCAGCATGGCGCAGCAGTATCAACCGGGGCAACGCTGGATTAGTGACAGCGAAGCTGAGCTAGGTTTAGGCACCGTTCTGGCACAGGACGGTCGCTTGTTGACCGTGCTCTATCCGGCCACTGGCGAAACCCGTCAATATTCGCTGCGCAACGCACCGCTTACGCGCGTACGTTTCTCGCCGGGTGATTCCATCATCCACTTCGAAGGCTGGAAGATGACCGTGCGCGAAGTCGAAGATGTCGACGGTCTGATGGTGTACCACGGCCTTAACGAGCAAAACGAAGTCGTTACCCTGCCCGAAACCCAACTGTCCAACTTCATTCAGTTCCGTCTGGCCAGCGACCGTCTGTTCGCCGGGCAAATCGACCCGCTGTCCTGGTTTTCGCTGCGTTATCACACCCTTGAGCACACCAGCCGCCAGTTGCAATCGCCGCTGTGGGGCCTGGGTGGCGTACGGGCGCAACCAATCGCCCACCAATTGCACATTGCCCGTGAAGTCGCGGATCGCATTGCGCCACGTGTCCTGCTGGCTGACGAAGTGGGCCTGGGTAAAACCATCGAAGCCGGCCTGGTGATTCATCGTCAGCTGCTGAGCGGTCGTGCAAGCCGCGTGCTGATCGTGGTTCCCGAGAACCTGCAGCACCAGTGGCTGGTTGAGATGCGTCGGCGCTTCAACCTTGAAGTCGCGCTGTTTGATGAAGAACGCTTTATCGAAAGCGATGCCAGCAACCCGTTTGAAGACACCCAACTGGCGCTGGTAGCGCTGGAATGGCTGGTGGACGATGAAAAGGCGCAAGACGCGCTGTTCGCCGCCGGTTGGGACCTGTTGGTGGTGGACGAAGCTCACCACCTGGTCTGGCACGAAGACAACGTCAGCCCCGAGTACGCGCTGGTTGAACAGTTGGCCGAAACCATCCCTGGCGTCCTGTTGCTGACCGCGACCCCGGAGCAGTTGGGTCAGGACAGCCACTTTGCCCGTTTGCGCCTGCTCGACCCCAACCGCTTCCACGACTTGGCGGCCTTCCGGGCCGAAAGTGAAAACTACCGCCCCGTGGCTCAGGCGGTGCAGGAGCTGCTGGACAAAGGCAGCCTGTCGCCGCAAGCACACGCCACCATTCACGGCTTCCTCGGCGCTGAAGGCGATGCCCTGCTGGCTGAAGTCAATGCCGGTGATGCCGAGGCCAGCGCACGTCTGGTGCGTGAACTGCTGGACCGTCACGGCACGGGCCGCGTGCTGTTTCGCAACACCCGCGCCGCTGTTCAGGGCTTCCCGGAGCGCAAGCTGCACGCCTACCCCCTGCCCTGCCCGGACGAATACCTGGAATTGCCGCTGGGCGATCACCCCGAGCTGTACCCCGAAGTCAGCTTCCAGTCGCAGCCGGACATCAGCGAAGAACAACGCTGGTGGAACTTCGACCCTCGCGTCGAATGGCTGATCGACACCCTGAAAATGCTCAAGCGCACCAAAGTGCTGGTGATCTGCGCCCACGCCGAAACCGCAATGGACCTGGAAGACGCCCTGCGCGTACGTTCCGGCATCCCGGCCACGGTGTTCCACGAGGGCATGAACATCCTGGAACGCGACCGTGCCGCGGCGTACTTCGCTGACGAAGAATTCGGCGCGCAAGTGCTGATCTGTTCGGAAATCGGCAGTGAAGGCCGTAACTTCCAGTTTGCCCATCACCTGGTGTTGTTCGATCTGCCGTCGCACCCCGATTTGCTGGAACAGCGTATTGGCCGTCTCGACCGTATCGGCCAAAAACACGTGATCGAACTGCACGTGCCGTACCTTGAAACCAGCCCGCAACAGCGTCTGTTCCAGTGGTACAACGAAGCGCTCAACGCGTTCCTCAACACGTGCCCGACCGGCAACGCGTTGCAGCACCAGTTCGGCCCGCGCCTGCTGCCGTTGCTCGAAGCCGCTGACGATGACCAGTGGCAAGCCCTGATCGACGAAGCCCGTACCGAGCGCGAGCGTCTTGAAGAAGAACTGCACACCGGCCGCGACCGCTTGCTGGAGTTGAACTCAGGCGGCGCAGGCGAAGGCGAAGCGCTGGTGGAGGCGATCCTTGAGCAAGACGATCAATTCGCCTTGCCGATCTACATGGAAACCCTGTTCAACGCGTTCGGCATCGACAGCGAGGATCACTCCGAAAACGCCCTGATCCTCAGGCCCAGCGAAAAAATGCTGGATGCGAGCTTCCCGCTTGGTGACGACGAAGGCGTGACCATCACCTACGATCGCAATCAGGCACTGTCGCGCGAAGACATGCAGTTCATCACCTGGGAACACCCGATGGTGCAAGGTGGCATGGACCTGGTGTTGTCCGGTTCGATGGGCAACACCGCCGTAGCACTGATCAAAAACAAGGCACTCAAGCCGGGCACGGTATTGCTTGAGCTGATTTACGTCAGCGAAGTGGTTGCCCCGCGCGCCCTGCAATTGGGCCGCTACCTGCCCCCTGCTGCCCTGCGCTGCCTGCTGGACGCTAACGGCAACGACCTGTCTTCGCGCGTGTCGTTCGAAACCCTGAATGAACAACTCGAAAGCGTGCCACGTGCCAGCGCCAACAAGTTCGTGCAGGCCCAGCGCGACCAGCTCACGCCAAAGATCAACGCCGGTGAAGCCAAAATTGCGCCGCGTCATGCTGAACGTGTCGCTGAGGCCCAGCGCCGTCTGGCCGCTGATACCGAAGAAGAACTGGCACGCCTGACCGCGTTGCAGGCCGTCAACCCGAGCGTGCGTGACAGCGAACTCGTGGCATTGCGTAAACAGCGTGAACAGGGCCTGGCCATGCTTGAAAAAGCGGCGCTGCGTCTTGAGGCCATTCGCGTTCTGGTCGCAGGCTAACCTCAAACGCTCGTCACTGCGCCAGACTGCAACGGTCTGCCCGTCAGTGACTTAAGGATCGGGTAAGAGACTCAACGCTCTTACCCGACCGGCGTCTAATCGCTGATAGCCAGCAAGTTTGGGTATAAAAACCCGCTGCTAATAGCAAAATGGTAAGCATCATCTTGCCATCATTCCGCATTCCTACATTCCGCCTTCTACACTTCAGACAAGCTAGCGCCTGACGACTAGCACCCTGCACTCAGTGTTGAGGCATGCAATGGAATGGCTGGGCCTGCAGTTTATGGGAGACCGCACCGCCAACGGGCAACTGCTAATCATCAGCAGCCATAACCCGTACCTGGTGTTTCTTGCCTTTTTGGTCGTTTGCGCCGCGTGCCTGGCGACGTTGCATATGTATGAACGGGCGTGCAACGCCGAAAAACCGGCTGCCAAAACCGTCTGGCGCTGGGTGGGTGCAAGTTCGTTGGCGGGCGGCATCTGGGCCATGCATTTCATCTGCATGCTCGCTTACCAATCCCCGCTCAACGTGCATTACGACTTAAGCATTACCGTTGGGTCGCTGTTTATCGCACTGCTGTCTGCCGTCATCGCCATGCAGGTTTTAGTAAAACCCCACGTAACACGCGCCCGCCTTCTAGTTGCCGCGCTGGTGTTCGGCTCAGGCATTTGCACCATGCATTACGTGGGCATGTCTGCCATGCACTCCAGCCATTTGCAGCACTACGACCCCGTGCTGTTCGTGCTGTCGTGGCTGATCGCCGTTTCAGCCTGTTATGCAACACTGCTGCTGGCCCGTGCGCTGCGTAGCGCCAGCGGTCTGGTGCATCAGTTTTTCAAGTACTTCATCAGCTTGGTCGCCGGTCTGGCCATTCTCAGTGTTCATTTCGTGGGGATGTGGGCATTGCACACTTATGCCCCGGCAGATGGCGCGTTAAATGCACCCATTGAAAACAATCACTGGCAACTGGCATTGACGGTGGCGTTGATCGCCCTCTTGTTAATTGGCAGCAGTATCAGCGCAGCGTTGGTCGACAAAAAGTTGCAACTCAAAGAGCATGACCTCAGGCGCGTCAATGCGCTGCTTAGCCAGCTGGATCAGGCGCGCGCCTCATTGCAACAAGTTGCCCATTACGATCCGCTGACCAACTTGATCAACCGTCGTGGTTTCAATCAATTGTTTGCCGAAAAGTTGATTGAGCGCGCCAGCAACAACAGCATGCTGGCGGTCATGTTTCTCGATATTGACCACTTCAAACGCATTAACGACAGCCTGGGTCATGATGCAGGTGATGAGCTTCTCAAGGTGATTGCCGCGCACATCAAAAGCGCAACCCGTCATCATGAAGACGTCGTGGCGCGTTTTGGCGGCGATGAGTTTTGCATTCTGTTCAGCCTGAACAGCCGCGAAGAAGCCCGAAACATGGCCCAGCGAATCATGCTCAAAATGAAAGAGCCGATCGAGCTGGCGGGCCGCCACATGGTCATGACCACCAGCATCGGGATCAGCGTGTTCCCCGATGATGGCACCACGATTGACGAACTCCTCAAGCATGCCGACCTGGCGCTGTATCAATCCAAAGACGCCGGGCGCAACAGCCTGCACTTTTTCAGTTCAAACCTGAAAGCCCGCGCCTCGCTTGAATTGCAGATTGAGGAGGAACTGCGCACGGCCATGCGCGGCGATCACGGGCTGTTCCTGCACTATCAACCGATCTTCGACCTGAAAACCGGTCAGGTTGCCAAACTTGAAGCCTTAGTCCGCTGGCAACATCCCGAACACGGACTGCTAGGCCCGGAGCGTTTTATTCATATTGCAGAAGCCAATGACCTGATCGCAGAACTCGATAACTGGGTGTTGCGCAAGGCTTGCCATGACATGGCCGCGCTGACAGCGCTGGGCTGGACGGACATCAGCGTTGCCGTCAACTGCTCGGCGCTGAATCTAGTGCGCGAAGCACTGGGCGACGAAGTCGAAAGCGCTCTGCGCTCAAGCGGCCTGAGCGCCAATCGTCTGGAGCTGGAAGTCACTGAAAACGCCTTGATGGGCAATATCAGCAATACATCCCACCTGTTGCGCCACATCCGCTCGCTGGGCGTTTCCCTGTCCATTGACGACTTTGGCACCGGCTACTCTTCCCTTGCGTATTTGAAACGCCTGCCACTGAACACGTTGAAGATTGATCGATCCTTTATTCAAGACATCCCCAATTCCAGCCAGGACATGGAGATCGTTCAAGCCATCATCGTCATGGCCCACACCCTGCACCTGCAAGTGGTCACCGAAGGCGTAGAAACCCATCAGCAATTCGCGTTCCTCAACCAGTACAACTGCGACTTTATTCAGGGCCACCTGCTCAGCCATCCCGTGCCTTTTGAAGCGCTGCACAGCTTGCTGCAGGCGCTCAACACAAGCCCCTTGTCGAGCTTTGATTTCAGTCCCTTACAGCTCTCAAGCCAGTAAATTGCCAGCATCCTCGTAACGGACCGAAAACAGTCATTAAAGAACCCACGGTTCAGGCCGATTCTTTTCTATCCGCGCCGTTTAAAAGCCTTATACAAAATAAGGATTAAGCGCCGCGAACGCCTGATCGCCCCGTAAATACGCGATTACCACCCTCGTATTGGCCTGTTGAATGTCCCTCAACAGTCGTCCAGCCCAGACAGATGGCAAACAATGACGTCGAACAATAATGCGACACCCTTGGTCTCTGACGTGTCTCTAAAAACAATAAACGAGCCCCAACGTTCATCGAACAGTTATTCAAGCCAGCAGCCACTGGCGACTCAGCAGTACCTGTACTTCACCGAGACCAACACCGACCGGATTCTCGATAACCTCGACGGTTTGCGTGACATCGTGTTCCCGCAGCCAGAACTGATCGAGGGCGACAACGAGCACCGCGCCGAACAGCAATTCCCTTCGGTGTGCCTCATCGGGCTGGGCCGTTGCGGTTCCAACATTGCGCTGGATGTCGCCGAACTGGTGTACAACGCCCGCACGTTCTACCTCAACGAATTCAGTACGGTCGATCCGCGTCACGAAGACAAGCGCTACAGCCCCGGACAATGGATTCGCAATAACCTGCGCCTGGTACACAACAAGCCGACCAAACCCGTATTTCTGGTCGAGCCGCTGGTGCTGCTGGGGGATCTGGACAAGGACATCGCCGGGCGCATCCGGTTTTCGCGCAAGAGCGAAAAAAGTAACTTCATCCGCGACTACAGCAAGATGAAGATCATGGACTTGTCGGAAGTTCACGCAGGTGGCGCGGGTAATGCGCCTATTTTGGGTCAGTACCTGGCCAAGATTATTCTCAATAAAGATGCGCAGCGCTTCTCCAGCCCCGACTGGAAGCTGATCCACTCCTACCTGATCGACTCCTGCGGCATCAAGGCCAACCAGTCGCGTCTGTATTTCTCGATCTTCAGCGCTGGGGGCGGTACGGGCTCGGGCATGGCCTCGGAGTTCGGCCTGGCTCAACAGTTCTCGTACATGAACAAAACGTTCGACACCAAGCCCGCGGATGAACACGACAGTAAAAGCGGCCACGCCTTTGTCTTCGAGCCCATTTTCACCAGCGGCATTTGCGTGTTGCCGAACATCTCGGATCACCGCAGCGAAATGTCCGAGGCGTTGCACATCAACGCCGGTCGTTTGCTGTGTAAGTACCTGTCCGAAGAGTGGGACTTCTCATACAACTTCGATAATGAAGACTGCAGCGAAGCCAGTGTCATGGGGCGCATTCGCCCCTGGAACGCGATGATGCTGATCTCCAACGACATCATGCGCTATGCCGAACAAAGCGATGACGGCACGATTCAGAACATCGACGTCAACGCGATGGAAAAGCACGCCAACCAATATATCTCGCAACAGATCTTCAACATTCTGACGGCCCAGGCAGTCACCACAGACTACGATCAGAATTACTTCCGACGCGCCGGGATCGACATTGGCGAAACCATCCGCCTCGACGCCAACGACTTGTTCATGAGTCTGGCCGGGCCTGTGGCCATTGCTTATGCAGAATCGGTGGTGCCTGAACAGCCCGTACCGGGCACAGACAAATTTAAAGTGTTCGAAAAAGAGCCGCCTCGACTGGACATCGATGACTTGTTCTTCCGTTCTATCGATTTGCCGCATTTCAACAAGGACACCCAGGCCATCGAAGGCATCAGCCTGCTGCCCATCGAGTCTCAGCGCTACCGCGCGGCGCTGGAACAATACAAGCACTCGGGGTATGACGCCGCTGCCCTGCATGACCTGCACTTCTTCAAGAACTGCTCATCGGTGGTGTCCATCGTGTCGCTGCCCAAGGACTACAAGCTGTCGTACATGGACTTGAACCGCCTCAAGACCCACCTCAACAGCCTGTTCCCCAACACCACCCTCAAGCGCTATGCGCTGGTGATTGGCGCCTCGGCCAACCTGTCGCTGACGACCCTGATCGCGAAAAGCCCGTGTTTGTCGGATGATTTTCTGACCTTGATCGTGGCCTTTATCAAACGCTGCTTTGCCCGTAACCCTTACCGGTTTGACGACACGCTCGACGATTCGGTGCTGGAGTTCATCACGGGTGAGCACTTCGATGAAAGCCGGATCGATGAACTGCTCAACGCGTTTGAAAACCCGGCGAAAATCCTCGACACCAACTGGTACGCCATCAAACCGATGTACGAGAAGAAGTACCGCGAGCTAATCAACGATAAAGACAAATTTGTCTCTATCAACGACATCCGCCTGTCACGCGATTGCGTGAAAAAAGCCATCAAATACCTGCGCGAGATCTATCGCCACCGTATCGGCAAAACCCGGATCATCTCGCTCAACAGTCACACCGGTAAAACCGCGTACTGAAGCCGCGCGGCAAATAAAAAAAACGCCACAGCACTAACTGTGGCGTTTCTCTACGGCAACTGGCCACTATCGGGCAACCGGTTACTGGCCTACACACTTGAGCGTGAGCGTTGTGCGCCTCAGCATCGCCCGATTTTGGTGCGCAGCATTAATTTTCTGCCCTTTCCTGGATCAGGATCCAGGGCGAAACCACCACTGCCCACAGCACCGGATCACGCTCGGCAAAGTCTAACGCCTGCGTATCAGACACTTTGTCGAGGGCTCCCTCGGCCATCCACTGCGCCACTTTCCCTGCCTCATCCTGGCTCACAGCCTGCGCCGCTTCGATCAAGTCCACATCGTCGCTGACCCACAGCAGTTCACCTTTGGCGAAAAACTTTTCCAGCGCTTTCCATTCGATTGTTGAGGTCTCGCCGAGCAGCTTGGCATAGAGGGTGCTAGGTTCTTCGATCATGGGGTCCACCAGGTAAAAAATCGGCGCAATGATAGCGCTGCTGACCTGGTAGAAAAACCCGGATTCAGGTGGGAGTACGAAGAAAGCGACGGGGACGAGGCATGCGGGGGCACGACAGCAACATCCTGTTAATAAAGCCCCTGCCATTTCGCCGCCATTCTGTCTCTTTCTTTCGTTTAGGCGACATTTCTCGGTTTTTCCCTCTTCAGCCCGCTATTCAACCGCTGAAGGGCCGCTCTACACTGTACCGGTACAGTTGCAGGGGGGATTGGCCGGGATTTTCGCTCAGAAACAGACCCGGTCCGGCTGCCTTGGCTTCCAGGACTATAAAAATTACAACAGAAGAGTGGAGCAACAATAAAGATGGCTATTAAGCACATGACTAAACTGTTTGCCGCTATGGTGTTGGCCGGCGTTGCCAGCCATTCGTTTGCCGCAGACACCATCAAGATCGGTATTGCCGGCGCCAAGACCGGCCCTCTGACCCAGTATGGCGACATGCAGTTCTCGGGCGCCAAGATGGCCATTGAGCAGATCAACGCCAAAGGCGGGGTAGACGGCAAAAAGCTAGAAGTCGTTGAATACGATGACGCTTGCGAGCCCAAGCAAGCCGTCGCGGTGGCGAACAAAGTGGTTAACGACGGCGTTAAATTTGTGGTTGGCCACCTGTGCTCCAGCTCCACTCAGCCTGCTTCGGACATCTACGAAGACGAAGGCATCATCATGATTACCCCGGCCGCTACTGGCCCTGAGATCACTAACCGTGGTTACAAAATGGTGTTCCGCACCATCGGTCTGGACAGCGCCCAAGGCCCGGCTGCTGGTAACTACATTGCCGATCACATCAAACCGAAAATCGTCGCTGTGGTTCATGACAAGCAGCAGTACGGTGAAGGTATTGCCAGTGCGGTGAAAAAAACCCTCGAAGACAAAGGCGTGAAAGTAGCGGTCTTCGAAGGCATCAACCCAGGCGAAAAAGACTATTCCTCCCTGATTGGCAAGCTCAAGCAAGCCAATGTCGATTTCGTTTACTACGGTGGTTACCACCCGGAACTGGGGTTGATCCTGCGTCAGGCTAAAGAAAAAGGCCTGAACGCCAAGTTCATGGGCCCTGAAGGCGTGGGCAATGACTCTATCTCGCAAATCGCTCAGAACGCTTCCGAAGGGCTCCTGGTAACCCTGCCGCAAGCATTCGATAAGGACCCGGCAAACCAGCCATTAGTTGAAGCTTTCGCTGCCAAGAAAGAAGACCCCAGCGGCCCGTTCGTATTTCCGGCCTACGCGGCTGTAGAAGTAATTGCGCAAGGTATCGCGCAAGCCAAGAGCGAAGACCCGGCCAAAGTGGCAGAAGCCATCCACAAAGGTTCTTTCAAAACCCCTACCGGCGAGTTGACCTTCGACGAGAAAGGCGACGTGAAGAACTTCAAATTCGTCGTCTACGAATGGCATTTCGGCAAACCTAAAACCGAAGTCAGCCCTCAATAAGGGCCGCGTGTTGATCTGACAACGAAGCCCACTGCACAGCGGTGGGCTTTGTTTTACGGACGTTCGTTGGACTGAATTGGGGCTGCGTTTTCGTGATCCGAAAGCCTGTCCACCTGAAAATCTTTAAAACCGTCACCAGCGGTTCGCTGGGAGAAGGCTTGTGCGCCAAGTGGATGCAAATCCACACCGCCAAGTCCGGAAAATGACTCCACCAGTGAAATGCGTCTCAGGTTTTTAGGAGCTTGGTAATGCCTGACATCTATCACTTTTTCCAAATGCTGGTTAACGGCCTCAACGTTGGCAGCACCTATGCCCTCATCGCCATCGGCTACACGATGGTGTACGGCATTATTGGAATGATCAACTTCGCCCACGGCGAGGTGTACATGATTGGTTCCTACATCGCGTTTATCGCCATTGCCGGACTGACCATGATGGGGCTGGACAGCGTGCCGTTGCTGATGACGGCAGCGTTCCTCGCCAGCATTGTGGTGACCAGTGCCTACGGCTACAGCATCGAACGGGTTGCCTACCGTCCGTTGCGCGGCAGCAATCGCCTGATCCCTTTGATCTCTGCCATTGGTATGTCGATCTTCCTGCAAAACATGGTGCTCTTGTCACAGGACTCAAAAGACAAATCCATCCCGAACCTGATTCCGGGAGGCTTCACCTTCGGGCCGGGTGGCGCGAGCGAAGTGGTTATTTCCTACATGCAGATTGTGGTCTTCATCGTCACCTTCCTTGCCATGCTGGGCCTGACGCTGTTCATCTCCCGTTCACGCTTGGGCCGCGCCTGCCGCGCCTGTGCCGAAGACATGAAGATGGCCAACCTGCTGGGCATCAATACCAACAACGTGATTGCGCTGACCTTTGTGATTGGTGCTGCTCTGGCCGCCGTCGCGGCGGTTCTGATCAGCGTGCAATACGGTGTGATCAACCCCAACGCCGGTTTTCTGGTGGGGCTAAAAGCCTTTACCGCCGCCGTGCTGGGGGGT
This sequence comes from Pseudomonas lundensis, assembly GCF_015377145.2. Classification (NCBI taxonomy): domain Bacteria; kingdom Pseudomonadati; phylum Pseudomonadota; class Gammaproteobacteria; order Pseudomonadales; family Pseudomonadaceae; genus Pseudomonas; species Pseudomonas lundensis. The sequence goes on along the minus strand of NZ_CP062158.2, from coordinate 1,202,916 downwards.
ATCGGCAGCATTCCTGGCGCCATGCTGGGCGGGCTGGTACTGGGGGTAGCTGAAGCCTTTGGCGCTGATATTTTCGGCGACCAATACAAAGACGTTGTGGCGTTTGGCCTGCTGGTATTGGTGCTGTTGTTCCGTCCGACCGGCATTCTGGGGCGTCCGGAGATCGAAAAAGTATGACTAGGAATCTTAAATCGGCGTTCTTCAGCGCCCTGTTGGTCTGGGCTGTGGCCTACCCGGTACTGGGTCTGAAACTGACCATCGTCGGCATCAACATCGAAGTTCACAACACCAGCACCTTCACGCTCAGCGTGATCGCTCTCTGTTCGTTGCTGATGTTTGTGCGCGTGTTGTTCAACCAGCAATTGAGCGCTGCCTGGAAGGCTTCGCCCAACCTGCCGAAAGTCCCTGCCAAAGCCACTAACTTTCTGACATTGCCCAGCACTCAGCGCTGGATCATCCTCGGTCTGGTGGTAGTGGCACTGGTGTGGCCGTTCTATGGTTCGCGTGGCGCGGTGGACATTGCGACCCTGATCCTGATCTACGTGATGCTGGGCCTTGGCCTGAACATCGTGGTGGGTCTCGCGGGCTTGCTGGACTTGGGTTATGTCGGCTTTTATGCCGTCGGCGCTTACACCTACGCGTTGCTGTCGCACTTTTTTGGCTTCAGCTTCTGGGTGTGCCTGCCACTGGCGGGCCTGATGGCTGCCACCTTCGGCTTTTTGCTGGGGTTCCCGGTCTTGCGTTTGCGGGGTGACTATCTGGCCATTGTGACCCTGGGCTTTGGCGAGATCATTCGCCTGTTCCTGCGTAACCTGACCGACATCACCGGCGGCCCCAACGGCATCAGCAACATCCCTAAGCCCACGCTGTTCGGATTGAGTTTCGACCGCACCGCTGCCGAGGGGATGCAGACATTCCACGAATACTTCGGCATCCCCTATAACTCGATCAACAAGGTGATTTTCCTGTACCTGATCGCGTTACTGCTGGTGCTACTGGTGCTGTTCGTGATCAACCGTTTGCTGCGCATGCCGATCGGCCGGGCCTGGGAAGCCCTGCGTGAGGACGAAATCGCCTGCCGGGCACTGGGTTTGAACCCTACCGTCATCAAACTTTCGGCCTTCACCCTGGGCGCAACATTCGCCGGGTTTGCCGGTAGCTTTTTTGCGGCCCGCCAAGGGCTGGTGACCCCCGAATCGTTCACCTTCCTGGAGTCGGCGATCATTCTGGCCATCGTTGTGCTCGGCGGTATGGGTTCGCAGTTGGGTGTGATTCTGGCTGCCGTGGTGATGATTCTGCTCCCGGAAATGATGCGCGACTTCAGTGAATACCGGATGTTGCTGTTCGGCGCCCTGATGGTGCTGATGATGATCTGGCGTCCGCAAGGTCTGCTACCGATGCAACGTCCTCACCTGGAGCTGCGAAAATGAGCCGCGAGATACTGAAAGTCAGCGGCCTGAGCATGCGCTTTGGCGGCTTGTTGGCGGTCAACGGCGTGGGCCTGACCGTGAAGGAAAAACAGGTGGTTTCCATGATCGGCCCCAACGGGGCGGGTAAAACCACCGTCTTTAACTGCCTGACCGGGTTCTACAAGCCTTCGGCCGGAAGCATTTTGCTCGATGGCCAAGCGATTGAAGGCCTGCCCGGTCACGAAATTGCCCGCAAAGGCGTGGTGCGCACCTTCCAGAACGTGCGCCTGTTCAAGGACATGACGGCTGTCGAGAACTTGCTGATCGCTCAGCATCGCCACCTCAACACCAATTTCCTGGCGGGCTTGTTCAAAACGCCAGCCTTTCGTAAAAGCGAACATGACGCCATGGAGTACGCTGCGTACTGGCTGGACAAGGTCAACCTGACCGAGTTCGCCAACCGCCCGGCGGGCACTTTGGCTTATGGCCAGCAACGACGTCTGGAAATCGCCCGCTGCATGATGACGCGCCCGCGCATTCTCATGCTCGACGAACCCGCCGCCGGCTTGAACCCCAAGGAAACCGACGACCTCAAGGCGCTCATCGGCGTACTGCGTGAAGAGCACAACGCCACGGTGTTGCTGATTGAGCACGACATGAAACTGGTGATGAGCATCTCTGACCACATCGTGGTTATCAATCAGGGTACGCCGTTGGCCGACGGCACACCGGAACAGATTCGCGACAACCCTGACGTGATCAAAGCCTATTTGGGGGAAGCGTAAATGCTGCAATTCGAAAACGTTTCAACCTTCTACGGCAAGATTCAGGCATTGCACAGCGTCAACGTCGAGGTCCGTCAGGGAGAAATCGTGACCCTGATCGGCGCCAACGGTGCGGGGAAATCCACGTTGATGATGACCCTGTGCGGTTCGCCACAGGCTCACAGCGGCAGTATTCGTTACTTGGGCGAAGAACTGGTGGGGTTGAGTTCGGCGCAGATCATGCGCAAGAGCATCGCCGTTGTCCCTGAAGGACGTCGTGTTTTTGCTCGGCTGACCGTCGAAGAAAACCTCGCCATGGGCGGTTTTTTTACCGACAAGCACGAGTACCAGGAGCAAATGGACAAGGTGCTGCACCTTTTCCCGCGGCTCAAAGAGCGTTTCACCCAACGTGGCGGGACCATGTCCGGTGGCGAACAGCAAATGCTTGCCATTGGCCGGGCGCTGATGAGCAAACCCAAGCTGTTGTTGCTGGATGAGCCGTCACTGGGGCTGGCACCGATCATCATTCAGCAGATTTTCGACATCATCGAACAACTGCGCAAAGAAGGTGTGACGGTGTTTCTGGTGGAACAAAACGCCAACCAGGCCCTGAAAATTGCCGACCGCGCCTACGTGCTGGAGAACGGCCGGGTGGTCATGCAAGGCACGGGCGAGCAGTTGCTCTGCGATCCAAAAGTGCGCGACGCCTACCTCGGCGGCTAAGCCTGCCTGTGACACGAGAGCGGCCCTTCGGGGCCGTTTTTTTTGCGCAGCGGTTTAAGGGGTTTGGGGAGCAACGGAACAGAAAGTGCACTTAAGCTCTGGCAGTACAGTTTCGTGATCTGCCGATAGATCTGCCTGATCAGTTTATGGATCGTTCATCAAACTGAATGCTACTCGACTGCACGCTTGGGTCTGGCTTCACTTACTCCCTGGCCGGTAGGCTTGTTGTCTGAAATCAGGATGAGAATGAAATGGCTGAAGGGAACTGGGCAGGACACCACTGCAAGGTGTGTTACGAGCAAGCGATGAAGGAAAAGGCGCGTCTAGAAGCGTTATTGCGCGCAAAACGGAACCGGCAATTGGTCGAGCCACCACCACGCCCAGAGCCTCCCCCTCCAGTAAAAAAAGCTCCCTCGCCCTTACTCAAGGGCTGCGTCTTCGCCAAGTCGTGTGCGTTGCCCGATGGAATTATCAACTACAGCAACCCGAACGGATTTGTACCGGTCGAGTCGCTCAGCCAGTATGGCGCGTATTCGGTGCTGGGCATGGGGACGGCGGTTTCTACGGCCGGGACGGCGCTGGAGTGGATTGGCGGTTCTGGCAGCGCCATCGAGCTGGCCAAGCGTTTGGGGGGCAGTTTGTCGACGCTGGCCCCGCCGAATGTGAAAATAATCATTGGCATGGTGCTGCCAAACACGACCTCACCCGACAGCGCGTTCTACACGTCCGAGCAATACGCACAGCTCAGCGAAGGCAATACGCGGGTGCGAGTGAACATTAAACACCTCCCGGATGGCTCCGTGAGCGTATACGGATTCTATACCGGGACAAAACGGGAATGGCAGCGCGTGCCAGTGATCGCGGCGCAGGCGCGTGGCGAGCAACTTGTTGCGGATATGGGAGATGGGATCGAGGTCATCTGGACTCCCGCCGCCGATCCCAACGCTGTATTGGGTATTCCGGCTCTGGAAGGTGCCTCGCTGCAACCCGCTGCGTGGGTGTATCCACCGACCGAGCAGGCCGATCGTATCCTGATCAATCCGGTGCACCCGCCCGATTACCAGGACGCGATTATCTGGTTCCCAAACACCGGAATTCAGCCGATTTACATCTCGCTGAGCGTGTCAGGATCTGGCTATCATCCAAAACCTGACTCCTTGCCAGCGTTTCCGGACGCAAAATGGGCCAAATCAAAAACTTCAGTTCAAGGTGGAGGAGGCTTACGTCCACGCTGGAAGAGCAGAGACGGCACAATCTACGAATGGGATTTCCAGCATGGTGCAGTTGAGAAATACAATAAACGAGGCAAGCACCTCGGCGAGTTTGATCACAAAACGGGCACTCAAAACAAAGCAGCAGACCCGACAAGGAAAGTAGAACCATGAAGCATGTGATTATGGGAGTCCCTGAAGGTGAGGACTTCGCGTCTTTTGAAAAGGAAATTCCAGTTTCTGTCGCAGATCTTAAACTGATAATGGGCTGGGAAAAAGACGATGATTACGTATACGACTACCGGCTTACTTCGGAGCAAATTAGCGCTATAGAGCAGCTTTGTTCGTTGGAACTACCCAGAGATCTGGAGCTGTTTCTAACGTGCAACGCCTGATACTTGGTGGTCGCAAACCGTACCAACGCTCACCACAGACGCCCTTAAGAGAATCACGCGTTATCGTCGGGATTACGCAGTGGCCGCAACTCCCCACGAGCGACCTCTTCCGGTACCGCGAAGGAATAGCGGCCGAGCATGTTGATATGCTCGAAGATCAGCGGCGACAGCCGAGCCAGATCCTCGTCCAGCACCGGTTAGCCGTGCTGCTTTAGCCGTTTCACGGCTGCCGACATGTAGAGGGTGTTCCACAGCACGATAATGTTCACCACCAGACCCAGGGCACCGAGTTGATCTTCTTGGCCTTCGCGGTAGCGCTGGCGAAGCTCGCCACGTTTGCCATGGAACACGGCACGAGCCAGGCTGTGCCGGCCTTCGCCGCGATTCAACTGGGTCAGAGTAGCCCGGCGTTTGGACTCATCATCGATGTAGGTCAACGTGTGCAGGGTTTTCTCGATCCGCCCGAACTCGGCCAGTGCCTGGGCCAGGCGGGTCGGACGATCACCTGTCTGTAGAGTGCGCATGATACCGGTCGCCGGTACTCGACCGAGTTTGAGTGAGCCAGCCAGGCGCAGCAGGTCATCCCAGTGTTCGGCGATAAGGTCGAGCTTGACCGACTGCCGAGCCAGTCCGTTGAGTTTGCCGTAATCCGCATCAGGGCGTGTGCGCCAGAAGCGGGTACCACCGACATCCGCCAGACGCGGGCAGAAGTGATAACCGAGCAGACGGAACAACCCGAATACCATATCGCTGTAGGCGCCGGTATCGGTCATGATCTGTGTTGGCTGCAATTCGGTCTGTTGTTCCAGCACAACCGCTAGCAATACTAAGCTGTCACGCAAAGTGCCGGGCACCGTGATGGCGTTCAGGCCGGAGAACTGATCGGAAATCAGGTTGTACCAGATGACGCCCCGGCCGGTACCGAAATATTTCGGGTTGGGGCCAGCATGCACCGTACGTACCGGTACGACGAAACGCATGCCATCGGCGGAGGCCACTTCGCCGCCGCCCCAGATCTGAGCCAGTTCCAGTTGGCTTTGTGCAGCCACCAGAATGGTATTGGCTGCTGACAGGGTGTCGTCGCGTAGATAGTTCTGGCTAACCCAGGACAGTCGATCACGGCGTAGCGCTTGGTTGTCGTTGCGGATTAATGGTTCCAGGCCGGTGTTACAGGCTCCCCCCAGGAGTACGGCACACAGGCTGATCACCAGGTTATCGGCCCGCGCATTGCGTTCGGACACATGGGTGAAGGCCTCAGCGAAGCCGGTACGAGCGGCGATTTCCAATAGAGTTTCCGGCAGATCGACACGCGGCATCAAGTCGGCCACTGCCGCACGCAGTTGCAGTAGCGAGTTCGGTTCCTCCAGCTTGTCCAGCGCTCCGAGGGACAGCTCAGTTTCGCCATCAGCGCTCTCGCTCAGTTGGATGGCAGGGTTTTCGGGCAAGCGGGCGGCGACTGCCTGCCACGTTGCATCTAGCTCGACAGACAAGGCGTCCAAGGTGGTTTTGGCATCGATAGTCAGGCCCAGCGAGCGGCAGATGATCGGTCGTGCCATCAGCCATTCAGCACCATCGAGCAGGCCGATACGCGGGTCGGCATAGCGCCAACGGGGTGAAACAAAGACATCGCGGCGGCGTAAGGCCGTGCGCAGCGCATCAAGCGTACAGAAGACATAGGCGCCCATGTCGAGGGAGCCGTCTTCGCGAGTGATGTGCTGCTGCCAAGCCTTGGCCACGATCTCTTGCGGTGCATCATCTTCCGGTTTCCTGCGAGGTAGGTTCAGTTGCAGCCAGTCCAGACTCGCTGCCACGCCCTTGCCTGCCGGACTGAAGCCGAAGCGAACATGCTTCAATAGGTCGGGAAGGAAACGGCGCACGCTGCGGTAGCGCTCCTCCAGGGCGAGGTAATACACATCGTTGGCCGGACGGATCAACGCGGTGGCCTCTTCGAGGGCTTTCTCCAGCGTGATACGTGGTAGGTCGTTGAACAGCCGGGCACGGACGTTGTCATCACTGATTGAGCTATCCAGTACCACCTTGCATGCGGCAGCGAGCGTTGCCGCCGAGCGATCCAGGTCTTTTAGACTGCGCAACCGAGCTTTTTTGTCGGCCCTCTCTGCGTTGCTGAATAGGTCGCGCAGTAAGGCTTCCAGCACTTCTAAGGCGTCATCATGCGCAGTCGCCTCCAGACAAAGCGCAAATGCCACCAGCGTTGCCATCCGCCGTGATGCCGGCAGCCGGTTGATCGCGGTGACCTTGGCCGTGTTGGCAAAGCGTGCCAGGGCCGCGATTCGGCTGGGTGGGATATGGGCCGCTGCGTGCAAGGTGATGCCGATGCCTCGCACGTCATCGAGTCGTCGTAGCGCACGAATCAGTGCGGGCCCACTGATCATCACCGGGCCTGAGCGCAACTGATCCAGGCGGGAGTAGCGGTTACCTTCGACCACTACCAGCAATTCTTGCAGGTGCTGTCTCTGTTCATCAGTCACGCTGCGGCCTAAGGTGAGCCAGAGGCGCTCTTCGACCCGACTGCGCAGTTGGGCGATAAACCGCTCCAGTACCGTTACGCCAGGCAGTAAAACCTTATGCGTCAGCAACCAAGTCGTCGCCCGATTGAACAGCTCACCAGGACGATCTGTCCCTGGCCAGCAGAGCGCATATAACCAGCGAGCAAGTCGCAAGCCGACGCTGGAGTCAGCAAACACCCGATAGCCATAACGCTCCTGAATCTCGCCAGCATGACGTTGACGCTGGCGGGTTTCAGCATAGGCCAGGATGCACGTCGGATCATTGATGCCTAGTTGACGACTGAGCACTTGCAGAACCTCATCCGGAATGACTGAAAAGTCTTCAGGGAAGGTGCCCAAGTAACGGACGCTGGTCAGTTGCGTGGCGTAGCCGAGACGGTTGTATTCGCCGCGTAGCGGCAGGAGGGCTTTGTGGTCGTCATCGCTCAGGTGGAAATAGCGCTCCAGCTCTTCGCGGCTAGGAGGATCGACATAGCGACCAAAGCCGTCGCGTTGCTCCTGAGTCATCGTAGTGTCGATATCGGGACGTATCAGAAGAGCGAACAAACGCGGGGTCAGCAGCGCAATGTCGCGTCACCTGCAGAGTCGGCCATTGAACGGGTTGCCACCATTACGTTGCGTTTGGCGGTGGAGAACAACAGCAAGTTCGTGCGCGGTCGAAAGAGGGCCAAGGAGAACATTGAGCGCTATTGCCTAGAGCCATTCGGCGTGAAGCGCCTGGAGTCGGGAAACTATGAACTGACAGTTCCCTATCAGAGCGACGAGGAATTGGATAAGGAGGTGCATGACTTGCTCGGCGAGATCAGCCAGGAAGCCGAGATGCGCAACTGCTTTATCGAGGCGGATGCCTGGGAGGAAGCTACTGAACGACGCTGGTAGGGCTTAAGTGCACTTTCTGTTCCGTTGCTCCCCAAATCCCTTTAACACGGTTGCACAGGCGCAGCGCGGCGTTTCAGCATCGACTCCACCCGCCCCAGCCATGCCATTTATTTTTTTCGACTCATCTGTAACAAAACCCGAGGTCGCTTCTCTAGTGGGGTAAGCCGGTCGCCATAACGCGCTGGCCACACTAAAAACTCAACCTCGGAGAATCACCATGTCTAACCTAACCACTCGCACTGTGTCCGCCACCGCCTTGGCGCTGGCCCTGGGTTCAGCCTTGAGCATGGCCGCCCTGCCCTCCACCGCATTCGCGTCGGGCGACATGGAAAAATGCTTCGGTGTTGCCATGACTGGCAAGAACGATTGCGCCGCTGGCGCTGGCACCACCTGCGCGGGCACAGCCAAAACCGACCATCAGGCCAACGCGTGGAAACTCGTCCCTAAAGGCACATGCGAGCGCACTGTCAGCAGCACATCACCGACCGGCTTCGGTCAGTTGACTGCTTATATCGCCAAATCCTGACAATCGTCATCGAGCCATGATGATGCACAGCCCGACTGCTTCGCTCATCGCGCCTCGTGCGCCCCAGCTTTCGCCACGTGCGGGGCTGGGGCTCAAGGCCGAGCACTTCAAGGACGTTCTGGAGACCCGACCCGATGTCGGGTTCTTCGAAGTCCATGCCGAAAACTACATGGTCGACGGAGGCCCTTTTCACCACTACTTGAGCTTGATTCGAGAACACTACCCGCTATCAATCCACGGTGTTGGCCTGTCCATTGGCAGCGAGGGACCGCTGGATCAAGCACATGTGTTGCGCTTGCGCACCCTGCTCGACCGTTATCAGCCGGAACAATTCTCTGAACATCTGGCCTGGTCCACACACGGTCCGTGGTTTCTCAATGACCTGTTGCCTCTGCGCTATGACGACTCGACGTTGACCCGCGTCTGTGAGCATATCGATCAGGTACAAAACGCCCTGCGACGGCCCATGCTGCTGGAAAATCCGGCGACCTACGTCGAGTTCGATCAGGCCGATTACGAAGAAGCGGCGTTTATTCAACACGTGATCCAGCGCACGGGCTGTGGCCTGTTGCTGGATGTGAACAATGTGTACGTGTCCTGCATCAATCATCGCCGCGATCCCATGACCTACATCGAGGCCCTGCCATTACAAGCCGTCGCCGAACTTCATCTGGCAGGTTTTGCTGAAGATACCGACAGCCAGGGTCAGCGCCTGCTGATCGACAACCATGGTTCAGCCGTGGATGACGCCGTCTGGGCCCTTTATCAGCAGGTACTCATGCGGATCGGCCCCATGGCGACGCTGATTGAACGGGACAATCACGTCCCCGCCTTGAGCGAGCTGCTCATCGACGCGCAGCGCGCTGATCACTGTCTACAGACCTCAAAGGTGCGCTCATGACCATGCAACAAGCCTTCAGCGCCGCCCTGTTCGATCCGCAGCCGAGTTGCCCGCAGGGCGTGATCTGCCCGGAGGGCAGTGATGCGGCGAGCCGGTTTTCCGTGTACCGAAACAATGTACAGAGCGGTTTGATCAACGCGTTGGGCAGCAGTTTTCCGGTGGTCGCCCAATGGGTGGGCGAGGCGTTTTTCCATGGCATGGCCCACGTGTTTGTGCAGAAAAACCCGCCAGACCATCCGGTCATGAGCCGCTACGGTCGTGGCTTCCCGGACTTCATTCAAGGCTTTGCTCCGGCCAACAGCCAGCCGTACCTGGCAGATGTCGCACGTCTGGAATGGCTCTGCGTGCAGGCGTATCACGCCGCCGATGCCCTGCTCCTGAACCCGCACATACTCGCGCGCGCAGTAGCCACACCCGAGACGCTTGAACACCTGCGCATGACCCTGCACCCAAGCGTCGCCACCTTGCACTCTGCGTATGCCGTGGCCGCCTTGTGGATCGCCCACACACAAGACGGGCAACTTCAGGGCCTGGACCCGCGTCACCCGCAAAGTGCGTTGGTGCTGCGCCATGGTCTGAACGTGGAAGTGTTCGCCGTCAATTCAGGCTGCGTGGCGTTTATTCGACTTTTGAAAACCCGCTGCCCTCTTGGGCAAGCTGCTGACTACGCCCTGCAAGCCGACCCAGAGTTTGACTTGAGCCAGTGCCTGGCGCTGCTCATCAGCAAAGGCGCAATCACTGACGTGCAGTCCGTCCACGAGGTAAGGCCATGAGCACATTGACAGGTTATGCCTGCACGTTAGGTCATTTTGTGGCCAGAACAACGCAGGCTCTGCAACGCATTCCCCACTCCCTGATAGCGTTCATCGCGCGCTTCTCCATCGCCGCCGTGTTCTGGCAGTCCGGGCAAACCAAAGTCGAGGGCTTTGCACTGGACTTCGTGTCCGGCACGTTCGAGTGGGGCACCCCGCACCTGGCCGATTCAGCCCTGTACTTGTTCAGCCACGAGTACAAGGTGCCACTGCTGCCTGCGGAGTTCGCCGCTTACGCGGCGACCGTTTGCGAACACCTGTTCCCGGTGCTGATTTTGGTGGGCCTGGCGACCCGCTTTTCAGCGTTGGCGCTGCTGGGCATGACCCTGACCATTCAACTGTTCGTTTACCCCGATGCCTACGCCACGCACGGGACGTGGGCCACGATTTTGCTGTACCTGATGGCGCGTGGACCGGGCACCCTTTCCATCGACCACTGGCTGGCGCGCCGTTATCGTCAAGGCTGATCGCAGGTCGACGCAGTGCGTTGAAACCAACTCATGAGGTCATCCACCTATAAGTGCGTGCGCTTGAGGTCATGACGCAAACGCACGGCACAAGCGCATCAGGCCGATCGGTATTGAGCACGCTGGCATAGGGGGAGTAATAAATTACAAGCGGCCATCGAATAAATGTTGGCGGCGACAAACACCGTCCACAGGGCATAACCAAGAGCCCATGATGTCAGCAAGACGTCGACATTCACGCACAACACTTTAGGTACACGTCTATTTTTGAGACAAAAAACGCCGAGTTTTTTCTCGACTTGGGATGCAAACGGCTTGAAGCACAGCACTTATAAATGCGACCCATCGGACGATATAGTTACCTTCAATAATGACCTTGGAAGAAGGAAAGAAATAAATATAACCATGGCGCGCTACATTTAATTGAACCATCCCCCAAAGCATGGCCAGTACAAAAAACAACCAGAACCCGGCCACTTTAAACCTTCGCCCCGATATCGCTCTGGACGTCGCAAAAAAAACCAAAAAAACAACAACCGAAGCAAACAAATAGAGCATCGACACAAGGAGCGCGTTATTCATCATTATCTCTGGCACCCGGGTACATAGATTCTATTGTCACGCCATTCGATAACACTTCAAATGACAACGCCGTTTTACTCGCATTTTCATACCCTCGCACATAATCGGTGCGCACATACCTGAACAAGCGCCATGCATCAGGCTTTAATACCAACCGACCGACGCCGTAGGCGGAAAGTCCCAACTCCAAAGTCCCATAAGCTATATCACCCTCGAAAGCGCTGCCCCCCATTAGGCTAGCCAGCTTCTGATACCCCTTTCTAAGTGGCCCCTGTGTATCAGAGCGTCCTTCCCATAAATTTCGCCCGTTTTCATACACATTGTTGGCCCCATGAGCCATCAACGGTCCTCCAGCAAAGACACAGAGCGTACCAGCTGAGGCATAGCACATCCCGGCACCCGCAGCGATCTGAAGTGCCCCTGCGATTGCGGCAACACCTTTTTGAGCGACTTCCAATGATTGACTAAGGAGGCTGCTCTGTTCGTTTTTTATGTCCTGCAGACCCTCCTCAGGGCTCTTATTTCCCAAAGCAACATCGTTAACAATACCTCGTGCGTAATAGGCGACCTCCCGATTGAATTGAATACGCAGTGTGCCATCTTGAATGTGACGAGCCCCAAGTGTGCAGGCTTGTTTTGCCAAATTCGCAGCGGCCTGACTGACGATCCAGTAATCGCAACTGTCGGGAAAACAGCCATCCTTTGAAGGGCTCATTCACTCATCTCCCCATGAGCTGTACCCGCTGGTCCCTGCCAAATGGTGAGTCCAAGTAATGTAGCGGTATCGAATCGCAAGATGCTCTTGGGGCTCGAAGTCATTTTGTAAAACGGCATGGGGCATGTCGAGTGTGAGATCGACAACAACACCGCCTTTGATTTCAACGGTGTAAAATTTTTCCTGCAATCCAAATGAAGAAATGCGATAAAAGTGAATAACGCCATTTATTTCCTCTCTATTTGAGAGCGCTTGAGCGAGTAAAGGCGACGATTTATCAACGTTCTTTGTAATCAGAATGGGTTTATGTGTTGGCCTGTCAATATTCCCCAAATTAGCCATATTGTGATTGTAAGAAAGCACCATAATTTCATCGGCGTGTGCCGACTGGCATTTATTGCCAATCGATTCTTGGGTTGAACACCCCGCCGAAATAAGGCCTTGCGCCTTGCCGATAATGGTCATGTAACCTTGGTTAGCCATTCACGCCACTCCTTCAAGTAAGCTGAACAGGCTAATTCAAGGGCTTAAGGCGACTTGTAGGACTTCTCCGAAATTTAAAAAGTGGTGTATTCAAGAGCAGTGCCACCCAATAAATCCCTGTTCAGAAGGGGTCATCTGCCAAGCCCCCCCTCTACCGTGTCAAGGCGGTTCCGCAAAAGCCGCCGCTATCAACGTGTGAACTCGGTCAGCCCCACCGTACTGGAAGAAGCCATGGATCATTACGCTCCTTTCTTCCGCGGGTTCAAACCGGTTCCGGCCGCGGAGGTGGCACTGGCCTACGCAAAAAGTGTTGAAGGTTTGCACACCGGCCAGACCTATCAGGTCGGCTAAACACTTGTGATGGCAGGCGAGCCTGAGTAACGTGGCGGCACTTGTCAGGAGACCCGAAGATGCGTGCTGCCCGTTCCTTAGTTTTAGTCGCCCTGCTCCCCGTATTCGCGGGCTGCCAATTGTTCAACAGCAAACCCGTGGACAGCCATGCGGGTTTGTCGCGTCTGCAAGGCCAGTTGGTTTCGACCAACGGTGAGCTGGTCTTCCAGCCCTGTGTCGGACAACAGCGTTACGTGGTGCGTGACAGCGAAAACACCACGCTCGTACAAGATGCCGCAGACATGCCCATCAAGCCCGAGGCCCTGTTCGCGGACATTCGCGGCCAATTTATCGCCAGCAAAACCGCCGGTTCGAATGGCGAGGTCAACGTCAAACAGCTCTATCGTCTTGAGCGCAGCAGTACGGCCTGCCAAGACCCGAACTTCAAGCAATTGACCGTGCATGCCAACGGCAACGGCCCGGCGTGGGAAGTCCGTGCGGGCAGTAAGGGCCTGGAGTTGACCCGTGAAGGCCAACCGCCCCTGGCGCTGCCGTATGTGGAAGAGCAAGTCGGTGACGGGCGCTTTTACCTGTCCACCGAAGCCAACCACCAACGCATTGAGCTGTGGGTGGCCCCGCAACGTTGCACCGACAGTGTTAATGGCAGCGTGCAACATTTAGGCGCCGAGCTGCGGGTCAACGGGCAGGTGCAGCGCGGTTGCGGCTATTTCGGTGGCGCGCGCAACGACTAATCGACGACTGTTACTGAACATTGCCGTTTAAGCCTGACGGATTTACCCCGAAGCAGCCTATAATCGCCGGTCTATGGCTGCCGGGGTAAACCTGGCCCCAATACTGGACCACCGTCATGTTACGAATTACCGAACTCAAGTTGCCAATCGACCATCCCGAAGAAGACCTGCGCCCTGCCATCGTGCAGCGCCTGGGCATCGCCGATGATGACCTGCTCGATTTCACCTTGTTCAAGCGCAGCTACGACGCGCGCAAAAAAACCTCCGAACTGTGCTTTATCTACACCATCGACCTGTCGGTGCGTGATGAAGCGCCGTTGCTGCTCAAATTTGCCGATGACCGCAACGTCAACCCTGCACCGGACGTCAGCTACAAGGTAGTCGGTCAGGCCCCACAGGATCTGAGCGAACGCCCGATTGTGGTCGGCTTCGGTCCGTGCGGCATTTTTGCTGGCCTGTTGCTGGCTCAGATGGGGTTCAAGCCCATCATTCTTGAGCGTGGCCCGGAAGTGCGTCAGCGCACTAAAGACACATGGGGACTGTGGCGTAAAAACGTGCTGAACCCCGAATCCAACGTGCAGTTTGGTGAGGGCGGTGCCGGTACGTTCTCTGATGGCAAACTGTACAGCCAGATCAAAGACCCGCAGCACCACGGCCGTAAAGTGCTGCACGAGTTCGTGAAAGCCGGTGCGCCTGAAGAAATTCTCTACGTCAGCAAGCCGCATATCGGGACGTTCCGTCTGACGGGCGTCGTGGAAAACATGCGTCAGCAGATCGAGGCCTTGGGTGGCGAAGTCCGCTTCCAGCAGCGCGTAACCGACGTGTTGATCGACAACGGCCAATTGACCGGCGTGATACTGGCCGATGGCGAGCAATTGAACGCACGCCACGTCATCATGGCGCTGGGCCACAGTGCCCGTGACACCTTCCGTATGCTGCACGGACGCGGTGTGTACATGGAAGCCAAGCCGTTCTCGGTCGGTTTCCGCATCGAACACCCGCAATCGCTGATCGACAGCGCACGACTGGGCAAATATGCCGGGCACCCGAAGCTGGGTGCAGCCGACTATAAACTGGTGCACCACGCCAAAAACGGGCGTTCGGTGTACAGCTTCTGCATGTGCCCTGGCGGTACGGTCGTGGCAGCCACCAGCGAACCTGGCCGTGTGGTGACCAACGGCATGAGCCAGTACTCGCGTAACGAACGCAATGCCAACTCTGGCATCGTGGTCGGCATCACCCCCGAAGACTACCCGGGCGGACCATTGGCCGGTATCGAGCTGCAGGAGCGCCTCGAAGCCCACGCGTACGTGCTGGGCGGCAGCACGTACGAAGCACCGGCACAGCTGGTTGGCGATTTTATTGCCGGCAAACCCTCCACCGCGCTGGGCAGCGTCGAACCGTCGTACAAGCCGGGCGTTTCGCTGGGTGACCTGGCGCTGGCCTTGCCGGATTACGCCATCGAAGCCATCCGCGAAGCCTTGCCAGCGTTCGAGAAGCAAATCAAAGGCTTCTCGATGCATGACGCGATCCTGACCGGGATCGAGACTCGCACCTCATCGCCCTTGCGCATGACCCGCGACGCCTCGATGCAAAGCCTGAACGTCAAAGGCCTGTACCCGGCAGGTGAAGGCGCCGGTTATGCAGGCGGCATTCTGTCGGCAGGCGTGGACGGTATCCGCATCGCTGAAGCGGTCGCCCGCGATTTGCTGGGCATCGACGCTTAAACCAGGCATGGCTCGCACAGGACTGCCCGACCGTTCTGCGCGAGCCATCAAAAACAAGGGGCCCTGCGACCCTATCGCCGCCTGGCGATAGCATTTTCCTTCAACTGTTTGAGCCCTTTTCCTCGGGCTTTTACGGCTAATTCGCGACTCACTTTGATACACAACTGCTAGGCTTTTGAGCGGTGTGATTTCGCGCGCCGGCTTATAACAAAAAAGAATATAGTTTTTGTTTTAACAACTAACCTCTCAGGTTAGGGTGTTGCACCCTTTCACTCACCGATGGAGAGCGACCTTGCCTCTGCGTAGCACTTTCACTCGTTTCTTTCAGTTGGAAGCTGCCAGCGGTCTGCTGTTGATTGCCGCAGCCGCTCTGGCTTTGATCATTAACAACTCACCGCTTTCACACTTCTACACCGCCTTTCTGGACGCGCCCGTGGCCGTGCAAATCGGCGCCCTGCAAATTGCCAAACCTTCGCTGCTGTGGATCAACGACGGCCTCATGGCGTTGTTTTTCCTGCTGATCGGCCTGGAAGTCAAACGCGAGCTGCTGGAAGGCCAGTTGTCCAAGCCATCGCAGGTGGTGCTGCCCGGTGCCGCAGCGATTGGTGGCATGGTGGTGCCCGCGCTGATCTACTGGTTCATCAACAAGGACTACCCGGATGCGCTGGGCGGCTGGGCAATTCCCATGGCCACCGACATCGCGTTCGCGCTGGGTGTCCTGGCGCTGCTGGGCAAGCGGGTTCCGGTGTCGCTCAAGCTGTTCTTGATGACGCTGGCGATCATCGATGACTTGGGCGCGATTGTGGTGATTGCCCTGTTCTACTCCAGCGAACTGTCGGGCCTGTCCCTGATTCTGGCCGCTGCGTGCCTGCTGGTGCTCATCCTCATGAACCGCATGGGCGTGGTGAAGGTCGCGCCGTACATGATTGTCGGCCTGATTCTGTGGGTGTGTGTGCTCAAAAGCGGCGTTCACGCCACGCTGGCGGGCGTCACACTGGCGTTCTGCATCCCGTTGCGCACCAAGAACTCCGAGCCCTCGCCGCTCATGACCATTGAGCATGCATTGCACCCGTGGGTGGCATACGGGATCTTGCCGTTGTTTGCCTTCGCCAATGCGGGCGTGTCGTTGGCGGGCATTACTCTGCACAACTTCGTCAGCCACGTGCCAATGGGGATTGCCGCAGGCTTGCTGATCGGTAAAACCGTGGGTGTATTCGGCCTGACCTGGATCGCCATCAAAACCGGCATGGCAGCGCTGCCAGCAGGCGCAAACTGGGGGCAAGTGTTTGGCGTGGCCATCCTGTGTGGCATCGGCTTCACCATGAGCCTGTTTGTTGGCTCTCTGGCGTTTGTGGCCGGCAGCAGTGAGTACGTCGGCATGGACCGCATGGGGATCCTCACCGGTTCGATCCTGGCAGCGTTGATCGGTTATGCCGTGACCGCCATGGCGAGCCGCAAACCGACAGCCATCTGATCTGCATCAGCCGTTGCTGCCTGAGGCCCAACGCCTCAGGTAGCCTCCGGGCAGACACAAAAAAACCCCGGCCAGTTCGCCCTGGCCGGGGTTTTGTTTTGGCGCCGGGTCTTAGTGTGCTACGCGGCTGGTGCCATCAACGGTCATGATGCGCACGCGCTCACCGGTACGGAATATCTCGTTCGGCTGAACCTGTTGCACATAGGCACGGGTGCTGCCGTCGTCTTCACGGACAGTGATTTCAACACCCTGGGTTTTGGTCAGGCCCGATTCAGCAGCCGACCCCAGCAGACCACCTGCAACTGCGCCAATCACAGCTGTCACGATACTGCCGCGACCGCCACCAATGGCGCTACCGCCCACCCCGCCCACAACAGCACCGGTTGCGGCGCCGATCGGGGTTTTGGTGCCTTCAATTTGTACCGGACGCAGGGCAACAATGGTGCCCATGCGGACTGTCTGCACGCGACGCGCTTCTTCACGCGAGTAAGAGTCGCCGGTCAAGTTGGAGGTGCAGCCGCCCAACAGGACTGTCATGGTAGAAAAAGCAGCAATTAACAGTACGGACTTACGCATTAGATCAACTCCAAAAGATCAGGGATTCATTAAACTCCGCTGCCACCACCCTGTCACGGCCGTGTGCGGAAAAACTGGCCTTTATTCAGCGGCTGTACAGCCAGATAAATGCCTTCAATCAGGTCGAAACGTCAAGCAAGGGTAGCGGGTAATCCTTCGTCACGCTGCGTTCATCACAGGACAGATATGGACTATTTCATCATTTTCATCACCACAGCCGCCGGCCTGTATTTCCACTGGTGGCTGTATGTGCGCATCAAACGCTGGATGGACAGGGATCTGGCGTTGTCGCTGGCAGGTGACGATCCGGCCCGCAGGGCGTTTATGGTGCAACGTCTGGAAGAGGCTCGCCAGCAGAAGATCAAACGCCGCGACTTGCCCCAATGGTTGCAGGCCGCGGCGTCCGAATATGCCGTCAGGGCGCCAGACGCTCGCGCGCCCAGTCAGTCCCGCACAGCCGATAGTTGAGGCGGTCATGCAAGCGGCTGGGACGGCCTTGCCAAAACTCGATGCGCTCAGGTAACAACCTGAAACCGCCCCAATGCTCAGGGCAATGGGGCTGCGTATCCGTGAAACGCTCCTGTGTGACACGAAGCAGTTCGGTCAGTTCTTCACGCCCTGAAATGACCTGGCTTTGCGGCGACGCCCACGCCCCGATGCGGCTGCCCAGCGGACGAACCTGGTAGTAAGCGTCCGACTCTTCAGGCGTCACTTTGACCACACGCCCTTCAATGCGCACCTGACGCTCCAGGGTGGGCCAGAAAAACGTCATCGCCGCAAAAGGGCGTGCCGCCAGTTGCTGGCCCTTGGCACTGGTGTAATTAGTGAAGAACGTAAAACCTTGTGCATCCAGCCCTTTGAGCAGCAGCACCCGGCAATGCGGACGCCCGTCTTCATCCACCGTTGCCAGGGTCATGGCATTGGCTTCAACCGGCGGTTGCTCGGTTTTAACCGCGTCTGCAAACCATTGATGAAACAGCGCGAAAGGCTCCGCCGGGGCCTGAGCCTCGGCGAGTCCGTCACGGGTGTAGTCGCGTCGCATATCTGCCAGCGCTTGAGTCATGCCGCCCTCCCGTTCATCAAACCAATCAGTTTTTGGCTTGAGTGTTGCTCACGTCCTTTTTGGCTGCGGCGGTTTTGGCAACCACGGCTTTCTTGGCCGGAGCAGCTTTGACCGCTTTTTTGGCCGGGGCGGACTTCTTGGCTACAACGGCTTTTTTCGCCGGGGCCGCCGCTTTTTTAGCGGTGACGGCTTTGGAAGGCGCAACGGCGGGCTGTACCGCGACCAGTTCAGCAGGCGACAGGGCGGGCTGGCTGTATTTGCTGACCAGCGCCAGCATGGTGTTTTGTGGTGTCATCAGGATTTCGACACGGCGGTTCAATGCACGACCTTCGTTGCTGTCGTTGGCCGCACGCGGCATCACCGAACCCATGCCACGCAAGGTCAGGCGGTTAGCCTGCAAGCCGCTCATGCGGAAAATCGCCGCCACCGAACGCGCACGGTCGAGGCTCAATTTGGTGTTGGCAGCCATTGCGCCCGTGGTGTCAGCGTGGCCGAGCACCAAAACAGCGGTTTTCGGATCACCTTCAACCACTTTGGCGACGCGGGTGAACGGACCGAGCATGGACGGCTTCAACAAGTCCGGGCGCGTTGGTTTGAACGCACTGTCCGCAGACGCCACGATCACCAGCAGGCTTTCACGACGTTCAAGTTGCAGGTTGGTGTCTTTAATCGCTGCACGCAGGCGTGGCTCATATTCGTCCAGCCAGGCCTGGGTCACTTTAGGGTCAGGCATCGGCACGACATGAGCTGCAACCGGCTTGGCGTCTTTAGCAGTGCCACCAAACGGCCACCACCAGTTTTTCTCGGTGCTTGACGCTGGAGCAGCGGCGACCGTTTTTTCTTTAGCGACGGGTTCGTCTTTCTTCGCGCGGTCCGAACCAAAAGGCCACCAGCTGGAATCGCTGTCTTTTTTGGCCTCGGTCGCGGCCGGAGCCGTTTTGGCGACAACAGGCTCAGCCTTCTTTTTGTCTGCCGGCTTGGCTGCCGGGGCATCGGCTTTGTCAGCCGGGGTTGGCGCTGCGGCTTGATCGGATGAGCCCAGCTGCCACCATTTGTGGCCGCCTTCAGCGTCATTTTGTGGAGTTTGTGCGCAACCTGTGATTGCCAGACAGAGGGCCAGAGCAAGGGTCTTATTAGATGACATTGAATATCCACACAATGAATTAGAAATAATTGGACGCGATATACGTATAAAAAAGCGTATTAAGCGCATTAAAGCCACAGGCATCCGACCTACGGCCTACAAAACAGTCTTACAAACAGGTTGCTAATACCCGCACCAGCTTTTGCGCACGGGGATCCATCAAGACATAGGGCCCCAGCGTGTTGGTGACAAACCCAAACGCCACATCCCGTTCCGGGTCAGCAAACCCGATGGAACCGCCCGCTCCTGGGTGGCCAAAGGCCTTAGCGCCCAGACCAAACGTCGCGTTCGCCACTTGCGGCTGATCCAGCATGCAACCCAGTCCAAAGCGTGTTTGGGTGCGCAGGGTTTTGTCTTCCCCAACGCTGTGCTCGCGGGTCAACTCGGCGAGCATTTCGGACTCCAGCAACTGGCCGTCCAGTAATCCGTTGTAAAAGCCGGCGAGGCTGCGGGCATTGCCATGGCCATTGGCCGCAGGTTGCTCCATACGACGCCATTGCGGCTTATTGGTGCTGGTCATAATAGACGGTGGATTGGTAAATGCCCGGGTGCTCATGGACGTGGGCTCGTTCATCATCGCCTTTAGCAAGCGCTGGGCAGAGGCATCACCCACCGTGCCTTTGCTGCGAGCGATGTGCGCGACCCGGTAAAACTCGTCATCCGCCAACCCGACGTGGAAATCCAGCCCCAGCGGCAGTGCCGTACGGGCCATGATCGATTGACCCGGGCTGCGCCCATCGGCGCGGCGTATCAATTCGCCCAGCAGCCAGCCATACGTGATGGCGGCATAGCCATGACCTTCACCCGGCGTCCACCACGGCGCTTCAGCCGCCAGCGCGTCCACCATGGTTTGCCACTCATACAGCGCCTCAGGCGGCATAGGCTCACGCAACGCAGGCAAGCCTGCCCGGTGACTCAGCAGGTGACGCAAGGTGATGGACTCTTTACCGGCGGCGGCAAATTCCGGCCAATAACGCACGACCGGAGCATCCAGCGCCAGCTTGCCCTCTTCCACCAGTTGCAAGGCCGTCACGGCAGTGAAGGTTTTGGTACAGGAAAACAGATTGGCGATGGTATCGGTGTGCCATGCCTGTTCACCGTCTTTATCCGCCGTACCGCCCCACAGGTCTATGACCGTTTCACCGCCGACCTGAATACACAGTGCGGCGCCACGCTCTTGGGGATCGTTGAAAAGCTCGGCAAATGCTTCACGCACCGCCTCGAACTTGAGGTCGTGAAAACCCTGAATCTGCACCCGCCCCTCCTGGATCACGCATGGCTCTACAAGGCGTGCATTGTTCCAGTCCCGATCAAATTTTGAAACACACTAAACGGATCTAAACGCACAATTTTTGAGCATTCAAAAATCGAGGCTGAAGGTAAACGCATCAAGGTGGATTTTTTGTGAAAACACCACACGCCCGGGCAAGGCTAGAGCGAACCTGCCCTTAACAGGCAAGCTCGCTTGCGTCAGTGTTACAGCGCTGCGGCTACCGCCCTGGCCAATGCTTGCACCCGCTGATCCGAGAGAACATGCCCGCCCAGGGTATTGGTCACAAAGGCAACCGTTACGTCACGTTCTCCGTCGGCAACCCAGGTCACTCAGTGCCCTTGCCCCGAATGCCCGCCCGCATGGCCCGCACCCGAGCCGCCCTCGCTGCCCTCCTGAGGGGCGTGACGCGGTGCTTTGACGTCATTTTTAGCGTCAGCTTGTGCCTTGGCGGCTTCTTGGCCGAGTTGATCCAACGCTTGTAAATTGGCTTTGCGCACGCTTTCAACAAACCCGGTAAACGGTAAGTCGGTAATGCCGACCATCCCGAAATGACCATTTTCGCCATCCAGCAACCGCCCGGTCACGGGTTGGTCCAGGTACTGGAACCAGTGCACACCGACAATCGACGGCTCTGACACCGCCTGTTTGAGGAATTTGCTGTACGCCGGGCCACGCGCCTCTTCGTTGGCCACTTCGGTCACGCCGCCCCAGAACGGGCCGCGATCACGGGAGCCAAAGTTGAACTCGGTGATCATCACCGGCTTGTCGAGTTCTCGCAGTTTGGCGAAGTCATAGCCGTCCTGCGGTTGCAGGGTGTAGAAGTTGAAGCTCAGCACATCGCAATACTGCGCGCAGGACGCTACCGCTTCAGGGGTGCTGACGGCAAACCGGCCACCCAGCAGCAAATGGTTGGGGGCATGCCACTTGAGCGAGTCAGAGATGGTCTTGAAGTAGTTGTCGGCAAATACTTTCTGGAAGTATTGATAGTCGACTTCGATTTCCGGGTGCTCAGGGTTGGGCAACGGCGCTTCGAATCCCGGGTCTTCAAGCAGCTCCCAGGCCGGGATGTCGACACCCCAGGCTTTGGAAAGGCCTTGCTGGTTACGGTATTTGTCCCGCAGTTGCTTGAGGAACGCGCGCTTGGCAGGCACATCGGTGGTCAGGCGCAGCGTGCCGAAAGCCAGTGCGTAACGGCTTTTTGCATCGGTGCCGGGGCCCGCCCACGCCAACTCATTGTCGGCAAAATACCCGATCAGCCACGGATCATCGCGGTGATCTCGGGCGGCGATGGCAACTGCGCGCTCGGTGGCCATGGCAAAGCGCGGGTCAAACGGGTCAGGCATGCCGCCCCACCAATCGGAGCCGGTGCTGATGCTGGCGTAATCGCCCACGATCGACAGCGGTAAGGTGTATGGCACACGCTTGCTCTCGGCCAGCACCGGGTCGCTCCAGTTGCCGATGGTGTTAAAGCCCCAGGCTTGCAGGCGATCCAGCGTGTGGGCTTGCCAGCGCTGTGCATCAAAGGCTTCGGGGGCACACGGGGTCACCGCTTCAGCGCTTTGTGCCGCGTTGCCGGTGGTGCAGGGCTGACCATAAAGACGTTGCAGGTTG
The DNA here is from genome assembly GCF_015377145.2 of Pseudomonas lundensis. Classification (NCBI taxonomy): domain Bacteria; kingdom Pseudomonadati; phylum Pseudomonadota; class Gammaproteobacteria; order Pseudomonadales; family Pseudomonadaceae; genus Pseudomonas; species Pseudomonas lundensis. The sequence goes on along the minus strand of NZ_CP062158.2, from coordinate 1,180,571 downwards.
GCGCCATAAAAGTTGTACCAGCGCCCCGCGTCAAAGGCTCGCCCGCGGCTGGCGCCGTTGTCGCTGTTATGGTCCGAGCTGCCGTAATAGGCATGCAATGGCTCGCCCTTTTTAGGGAGTGCGCTGAACATCCATTCGCGGCCCGCCACGTAGGTTTGGCTGTCACGGGCGGTCACGGCATTCAGGCCCAAGGAATAAAACGGATGCCCTTGCGGGGTGATCAGGTTCCAGCGCCCGTCACGTTTTTCGGTGCGGAAAAAGCCCGAGGCTTCGAAGGGTGCGCCCTGGATCCAGCCTCCGTATTTATCCTGATCGCCGCGCTTGGCCAGCCAGCCCTTGAGTTGCTGGTGTTCCCGGGCGGCTGCGGCCTTGAGCTGCTCGTCATTGGCCACACGTTCGGGCCATCGGGCGCGAGTCGACTGTCCATATTCGTCCACAATCGAGCTGTAGACCGCTTTGATCACCCCGTCGCCGTCTTGCACACCAAAGCGCTCCAGCAAGATGCTTTGCGCTGCGTTGGGCTGCGGGACCGACAGCGTTACCGACACCACCTGGCTCAGGTCAATTTCGCCTTGGCTGGCAGCCAGCAAGATGCGCTGACCGTCGAGGGTCATCGGCATCGGCGGCCCGGCGCGCATTCCCTGACTGTGCGGGGTATTGGCCTTCAACGGCAGTAATAGCGTCTGTGCCGGGCCTGCCGGGAGGGCGACGCGGCTGGTCAACGTTTTGCCGTTGCTGCTTTGCAGGGTGACGTCGAGGGTCAGCGCCCAGTTCATGGCGTTTTGAATACGTAACGTCATCATGCCCGACTGCGACCAGTCCCAAACACCGGTCTGGGGCTTGAGTATCAGGCTCGGGGCTGTCGCCGGGTTGAAGGTCACACGACGCAACACCTCACCTTCGGCCGTTTGTTCCGCGTTGTACTGCGGCAAATACGCATCCACGGTCGCCACCTGCACCACATCGGCGGGGCGAACGAAGTTAAACAACGTTTGTTGTCCGGCAGGCGCCGCCAGTAGCGGGGTCGAAACCAACAACGCAAAAACAGCAGACAGGGAACGGCGAATCATAGGAATGTGGTTCTCCCTAACGACCGAAAAACGGTCTGTGAGGTGGTAAAAGTCAAAGCATAGACAGCAAAGTCGGCGAGATCGCCGACTTGCACTCAAGAAATTTCGCGCCGGAAAGGGGGCAAGGCATTCAGGATCGCCTTGCCATAGCGCTGGGTGACCAGGCGCCGGTCCAGCAAGGTGATGGTGCCGCGATCCTGCTCGGTGCGCAGCAGACGACCGCAGGCCTGCACCAGTTTGAGCGACGCGTCGGGAACGGATATTTCCATGAACGGGTTGCCGCCACGGGCTTCGATCCACTCCGCCAGCGCGGCCTCGACGGGGTCGTCAGGCACCGAGAACGGTATTTTAGCGATCACCACGTGCTCGCAGTACGCGCCGGGCAAGTCCACACCTTCGGCAAAGCTGGCCAGCCCGAACAACACGCTGGAGTCGCCACCATCCACCCGGGCCTTGTGTTTATTGAGGGTTTCCTGCTTGGACAAGTTGCCCTGGATGAACACCTGCTTGCGCCAATCACGCTCCAGACCGTCGAACACGTCCTGCATCTGTTTGCGCGACGAGAACAGCACCAGCGTGCCCTTGGACCCCTCAACCAGACCCGGCAGGTCACGAATGATCGCCGCCGTGTGCGCCATCGCGTCCCGTGGGTCGGCTTTAAGGTCGGGCACCCGCAGCACGCCCGCGTCGGCGTGGTGGAACGGGCTGGGGACGACGGCCGTCACCGCCTTTTTCGGCAACCCGGCACGCATGCGAAAACGATCGAAGGTGCCCAAAGCCGTAAGCGTGGCCGACGTGACCAACGCGCCATAGGCAACGTTCCACAAGTTACGGCGCAGCATTTCTGCCGCCAGAATCGGGCTGGCATTGACCTCGATATCAAACAGCGAACCGCTTTCAGCCAAGGTCAGCCAACGGGCCATGGGCGGGTTGTCTTCCGGGTCTTCGGTGGTAAAGGCGGTCCACAATTCCCAGTTGCCCTGGGCACGGGACAGCAAGCTGCCAAACAGCGGATACCACTCTTCGGCCTGATTGCTGGTGATGCCGATATTGACCTCACCGTCCATGCCGTCTTTGAGAATTTCAGTCAGCCGGGTAAACAAGTCTGTAAGGCGCGAGAACCCTTTTTTCAGTTCGATGCCCATTTCCCGCATGTGATCGGGAATAAGCCCACCGACAAATCGGTGCCGCGGGCGCTCGCGCCCTTCCGGTTCTTCACCGACCTTGAAGTCAGCGATCTGCTCGCACGTGGTGAACATGAACTGCTGCTGCGCCTTGATCTCCTTCGCAAGCTCCGGCACTTGCTCCAGCAAACGGCCCAGGTCACCCGGCAGCGGGTGTTGCGCCAGTAGTTTGGTGAGGTTCTTGGCGGTTTGCTCCAGCCAGTCGGCGGTGGAACGCAGGCGCGTGTAATGAGCAAAGTGGCCGATGGCCTTGTCCGGCAGGTGATGACCTTCGTCGAACACATACAAGGTGTCACGCGGATCGGGCAATACGGCGCCGCCGCCCAGCGCCAGGTCGGCCAGCACCATGTCGTGGTTGGTGACGATCACGTCTACCTTGCCCATGCCTTCGCGGGCTTTATAGAAGGCGCATTGGCCAAAATTCGGGCAATGGCGGTTGGTGCATTGGCTGTGGTCGGTGGTCAGGCGAGCCCAGTCCTGGTCTTCCAGCGCCTGGGGCCAGCTGTCACGGTCGCCATCCCACTTATTGCCTGCCAGTTTCTCGATCATGCTGGTAAACAGCTTCTGGCTGGCTTCATCGACCTCGATCTTGAACCCTTCTTCTTCGAACAACTGGGCTGTCGCGGTTTGCGCGTGGCCTTCTTGCAGCAGCATGTCGAGTTTGGACAAGCACATGTAGCGCCCACGGCCTTTGGCCAGCGCGAAGCTGAAATTCAGCCCGCTGTTGCGCATCAGGTCGGGGAGGTCTTTGTAAACAATTTGCTCCTGCAGCGCGACGGTGGCGGTGGCAATCACCAGCCGCTTGCCTGCGGCCTTGGCCGTTGGAATGGCCGCCAGGCTATAGGCCACGGTCTTACCGGTGCCGGTGCCTGCTTCGACCGCCACCACGGCCGGTTCGCCGCTGCGATGGCCTTCTTCGTCGGTGTCGATGTCGCCGAGCACCTTGGCCACTTCAGCGATCATCAATCGCTGGCCATAGCGGGGCTTGAGGCTTTTGGCTTCGAGAAAACGCGAGTAGGCGCCCTGGATCTGGGATTTGAGTTCGTTACTAATCATGGTTCTTCGGGCGCGAGAAACGCTGGATAAATTTTCAGTGGTTCGAATGGCCGCTATCATACCCCGCTAATTCATCCCGCGCCGAACGGAGTACCTCATGACCGCCTTTGCCCTTGCCTATACCCTGCATGTTTTGGCCGCCCTGATCTGGGTGGGCGGGATGTTTTTTGCCTGGATGATCCTGCGCCCGGCCAGCGTGGCCGCCCTGGAAGGCCCGGCCAGGTTGAAATTATGGGTTCAGGTATTCCCACGGTTTTTTATCTGGGTATGGTTCGCCGTGCTGATTTTGCCGATAAGCGGCATTGGCCTGCTACAGATGCGCTTTAACGGGTTTGAGACCGCGCCGCGTTATGTGCAGGTCATGATGGGGTTGTACATCGTGATGGTGGCGCTGTTCATTCGTATCCAGTCGTTACAACTACCGGAGTTGCGCAAGGCGGTCGAGGCTGAACAGTGGGCGGCCGGAGCGGCGGCCTTGGGGCGGATTCGTCGTCTGGTGGGCTGTAACTTGATCGTCGGGCTGGCAGTGGTGGCCATTGCGGCGGCACGCCCCCTGTTGTAAAGCCTTGAGCAGTGACAGGACGACGCATTGGTCGTCCTGTCACCGCTCGCAGCCTTCGCAACAGGCGTTTTTACAGGAAGGGTTACAAACGCTGGATGGTGACGGCGCCAGCAGAACCGGTTTCACCGGGTTCCCCGGCCAGCCCTGGCTTGCCTGACTTTGCACCGTCGGTGCGGTATACCAAGCATCCCTTGGATTTGCCGCCAGACCCCGCACGCCCTGCTGCGCCGGGCTTACCACCCGCGCCGCCGTCCACACGCACCTTAATCAGGTCATCGGGAAAGTCTCGCGGCAGCTCAACCCGAACCTGCGCGCCAGCAGCGCCTTGCTGACCGTTGCCACCGTTTTGCCCATTGTGGCCTGCGCTCGCGGAACCCCACGTGCAACCCGGCGCGTCACCGTTGCCGCCATCCAACCCGACAAAACCCGGCGCACCGGTTCCGCCACGGGCATCGACCGACAGCTCATTGGCTTGCAGGGCATCAAAACGCAGGGTCAGGTCACGCGCCGGTCGCGCCGGTTTTTCGTAGGTGCCCGCCGCGCCGCGGGCGTTGATCTGACTGCCTTCTTCCAAGTTGGCGTAAGCGGCGTGCAACTCAATGGCACGTTCAGCCGGGACGATGGTGATGCGCGCCTCACGCCCCAAATGCAGTTGGTCAATCTTGACCTGAGTCACACCGGGCGGGATCAGCAACGTGCCGTAGTCCGCCACGTCCAGCTGTTCGAGTTGCAAAACGCTGGTATTGGCGGGTAAACGCATCAGCGTGTTGGGATCAACCTTGACCGATTCGGCATGGACAAACGGGCTGCACAGGGCGACCAATAAACCTAACTTACGCATGGTGAGCGCCTTGTTCAGAAGTAGAGCGAAGGGTTTGCAGGTGAAAAATGCCAACCAGAAGGATATGCAGGCGATCACGCCAAGGATTGGGGCGGTCTTTGATACTGCCGTTGAACAGTAGCAGTTCAAGCAAGTGGGTCAGCAGCAGCAAACTGCCAGCGAGGTTGACCAACACATCAAACGGGTTAATCAACGGATTGAACACATTGATCACCACAACCACCCAGAACATAAGGGTCAAGACCTTCCCCAGCCCCCAAAGCACCTTCATAGCTCCCCCTGATCGTTATGTTTTTTCTTTGGATGCACCTTAACGGGTGGCAGGACAGCTGCGCCAGAGGTCCCGACAAAAATACCTGCACGCCTCATTCAGATAACTGAGGCCGCTTACGCCTGCTGAAGCTCAGTCCGGTGTACGTCCCTTTCGCCTTGCTTGAGCTGACCCACTAGGCCGCAGGGTCAGGGCAGGCTAGTCTTGGGCGCTTAGACAGAGGACTTGAGATGAACGCCGGCATTTCCACCCGCACGCCCCAGCAAGCGTTGGCAGCCTTGCTTGATCGTTACGCCCCACAGCGCCTGCTGGTGGTCGGCGCCAGTCAATTTCCGGCGCTGCACGCCTTTCAACAGGCCCACCCTGACGCCCGGATCTCACGGGCCGCCCCCGGCGCGCTTCCCGAAGACTTGGCAGGCCAACGCTTTGATTTAGCCCTGGTGGTGGATTGCCTTGAGCACATGCCCAAAAAAGCCGGGCTTGAATTGCTGGGCGGGATTCGCAACCTGAACGCCAGCCGTCTCGCGGTACTCGCGGATCTGACGGCATGCGACTGGAAAGAAACGGACTTTTTCGCTTTAGCCCTACAAAACAACGAGAGCTTTCAGCGTGACGACCAGATACTGACGCTGTTCACCTATGATCTACGCGAGTACAAAGACGTGCCCGACTGGCTGAATGCCAGGTTCTGGGCCAACCCGGAAAACTTTGGCAAGTATTGGTGGTAACACGATGAGCACATCTATTTGCCCGTGTGGCAGCGGCAACCTGCTCGACGCCTGCTGCGGGCATTATCACGCGGGGACAGTGGCCCCAAGCGCCGAAACCCTTATGCGCTCACGCTACAGCGCCTATGTGCTGGGGCAGGTGGATTATCTGGTGGCCACTACACTCCCGGTGCAGCAAGCCGGTCTGGACTGTGAGTCGATGAAGAGCTGGAGCGCGCAAAGTACCTGGCTCGGGTTAGAGGTTGAACACAGTGAAGTGTTTGGTGGTCAACCTGAACATGCGTTCGTCACCTTTACCGCGCGCTGGCATGACGCCAACGGCGAACACAGTCATCGGGAAAAGTCTTCATTCGTACAAAGTGCCGGTCGCTGGTACTTCATTGATCCAACCGTGCCGCTCAAAATGGGGCGCAATGACCCCTGCCCTTGCGCCAGCGGTTTCAAATTCAAAAAATGCTGCGCCGGCTATTTCGCCCAATAAGCTGAACTGACGTGGCTGATAAGGAGCAAGGAATGGATGTTCGGGCACTTATTAAACACACCGCCGCCCTGTTACTGATAGCGGGCCTGTCGGGGTGTGCCTCGTGGTTTGAGTCCTCGGACAAAGACCCCGAGGTGCGTCTGGAACGCGTCGAACTGGTTCAGGCCAAACTGCTGGAGCAGCGCTTCAAGCTGCATTTCAGGGTCAATAACCTCAACGATTCGACCCTCACAGTGCGCGGCATCAGCTACAAAGTGTATTTGGGGCCGGTTCTGTTGACCGAAGGCGAACACAGCCAATGGTTCAGCGTCGACCCCAACGGCACTGCCGAGTACATCGTTCCCGTGCGCACCAATATGTGGCAACACATCAAACCCCTGGTCAAATTGCTGGAGTCGCCCGACCAGCCCATCCCTTATCGGCTTGAAGGTACGCTGGAGACCGGTCTGTTCTACGGTAACGACGTGCACGTGATGCGCAAAGGCGAGATAATCCCCGGCGATTTTATTCCAGAGTGATTGAGCAATGACCCAACAACCCCACGTTCACGGCCCGGACTGCAACCACGATCATGACCAGCATGATCACGCCCATGACCACGGCAACGGCCACGTGCATGGCCCGAACTGCGGTCACGCCCATCAGGAGCCTGTGCGCAATGCGTTGAAAGACGTTGGCCGCAACGATCCTTGCCCGTGTGGCAGCAGCAAAAAATTCAAAAAGTGTCACGGCGCCTGATCCTGTCAAAAGCGCCCGACCAGCGCCGCATCTGCCTTCGGGCCGGTGCGGCGTTTGTGTTTTTATCGCCTGAAAGTTGCGACCAGATCCTGCGAGGGCACGTTTCCCCTTCACAACAGAAGGCGTAAAACTGACAACTGCGAGTGAACTGCTACCTTTGCCGGGCATCAGTTTCAACGTGAACATTCCCTTCTGGAGCCCTTCATGATCGATCTTTACTACTGGACCACCCCAAACGGCCACAAGGTTTCACTGTTTCTCGAAGAAGCTGGCCTGCCGTACAAGGTCCACCCGATCAACATCAGTAAAAATGAACAGTTCGCGCCCGCCTTCCTGAAAATCTCACCGAACAATCGCATTCCGGCCATCGTCGATAACACCCCGGCGGACGGCGGTGAGCCGCTGTCGCTGTTCGAATCGGGCGCCATCCTGCTGTACCTGGCCGAAAAAACCGGTCAGTTCCTGCCCAAGGATTTACGAGGTCGGCAAATGGCCCTGCAGTGGCTGTTCTGGCAAATGGGCGGGCTGGGGCCGATGGCGGGGCAAAACCATCACTTCAATCGTTTTGCGCCCGAGAAAATCCCCTACGCGATCAAGCGCTATACCGACGAAACGGCCCGCCTCTACGGCGTATTGAACAAGCAGCTGGAAGGCCGGCAGTTCGTAGCAGGTGACGAGTACAGCATCGCGGACATGGCGATTTACCCGTGGATCGTACCGCACGCCTGGCAAGGCCAGAATCTGGATGACTTCCCGGCGCTGAAAAGCTGGTTTGCCCGGGTCAAGGCCCGCCCGGCCACCGAACGGGCTTACGCACTGGTGGCCAAGATCAACCCGCCGCAGTAAACACGCCTCACCGCTGCAAGCGTCATAACGCTGGCGCTGCAGGCCGATCACGCGAGGCGGCGAGTCGCGCCTCGCGCCGTTCGGTCTCGATCAGACGGCACTCGCCCATTCACGCGGCTCTCGCCCTGCTATGCCCTGCAAATCCTCAACGCTCAGTCTGCGTGAATCGGCGGCCTGCAGCGCCTTGGCTTTTCGCCAGATAGCCCTTGCGTGCCCCCGTGCGCGTCACTAACGTAGCGCCTTTCGTTGACATCCCCCCTTCGCAGGAGCTTTGCCATGGCCTCGCCAGCCTTCATTCATTTTTTACCCCGGTTCGGCGTTGCCGCGGCAGTGGTCGGCGTGTTGAGCCTGACCGGTTGCCAGATGAACAACCACGCCTCACAAAGCCTTGTGCCGACGTCGGGTGTGCAACCGCTCAAAGGGCTGGCGCAGAACGTGTCGGTGCGCCGTAACGCGCAAGGCATGCCGCTGATTGAAAGCAGCAGTTTCCATGACGCGCTGTTCACCCTGGGCTATGTTCACGCCAGCGACCGCATCAGCCAAATGGTGCGCCTGCGCTTGCTCGCTCAGGGCCGTCTGGCCGAGCTGGACGGCGCCGATGCCCTGCCCACCGACCGCCTGATGCGCAGCATCAACCTGAAGAAAAACGCCGGTGAGCTGTACAAAAGTGCATCGCCGCGCCTGAAAAAACTCTTTGAAGTGTATGCGCGGGGCGTCAACGCTTACCTGTTCCGCTACCGCGACAAGTTGCCCGAAGATTTGGCCCGGGCAGGCTACAAGGCCGAGTACTGGAAACCCGAAGATTCGGCCCTGGTGTACAGCCTGCTGAGCTTCGGCATGTCGACCAACCTGCAAGAAGAGTTGAATGCGCTGGTGCTGGCGCAGAAAGTGGGCAGCGACAAACTGGCCTGGCTGATGCCGACCTACCCCGGGGAAGCGTTGCCCACCAGCGAGGCCGACAAGCTCAAGGGCTTGAACCTTGGCACTCAGTTACAAGGGCTGGACAGCGTGACGCAAGCCCTTGAACAGGTCACGCACATGAGTCTGCCGGGGGTGACGGCGTCCAGTGACTGGGCGATTGGCCCGGCACGTAGCCGTTCGGGCAAAAGCCTGTTGGCCAACGACATTCATCAGCCCATCGGCATCCCTTCGGCTTGGAGCTACGTGCAAATCCGCGCGCCCAAGTACCAGGCTGCAGGGGCCACGATTGCCGGGCTGCCGACCCTGTTTGCCGGTTTCAACGGCAACGTGGCGTGGGGCATGAGCATGGCCATGGGCGACAATCAGGACGTGTTTGTCGAGAAGCTCAAGCGCGAGGGCAATCGTCTGTATTACCTGTCCAACGGCAAATGGTTGCCCGCCAGCGTGCGCAACGAAACGTTCTTCATTAAGGGGCAGCGCCCGGTACGTGAGGCGGTGTATGAAACCCGCCACGGGCCGTTGCTCAACAACCCGCTCAACAGTCACTTGGGCCTGGCCCTGCAACTGCCGGACTTCAAGGGTGACAGCACGCTGGATGCGTTTTTCAACCTGTCCCGGGCGCAAACCAGCGAAGCCGCCTCCGACGCCAGCCGTGAAATCCGCTCGGTCGCGCTCAATTTGCTATATGCCGACGCCCGGCACATTGGCTGGCAAGTGACCGGTCTGTACCCCAACCGCCGCGAAGGGCTGGGCCTGATCCCGTCGCCGGGCTGGGACAGTCGCTACGACTGGGACGGTTATGCCGACGCCATGCTGCACCCTTACGATCAAGACCCGGCTCAGGGCTGGCTCGGCACGGCCAACCAGCGCACGGCGGCCTTTGGCTACGGCATGCAACTGTCTAACTCGTGGCTGTCGCCCGAACGCAGCGAGCGCCTCGCGCAATTGGCTGGCAGCGGCAAACAGGACGCGCGCAGCCTGATCGCCATGCAGTACGACCAGGTCACCCTGTTCGCCCCCAAACTCAAGGCCATGCTCACCGCTCCCGGTATGGCGCAGCCCCTGAAACAAGCCATTGCTGCGCTGCCCGCTGCCGAGCAGTCCAAAGCCCGCGAGGCCCTGAGCCGGTTGCTGGCCTTTGACGGCAAGCTCAATGCGACCTCCGCCGACGCGGCGCTGTATGAATTGTTCCTGCAGGCCAGTACGCAAGTGACGTTCCTCGACGCCCTTGGCCCCGAAAACAGCGCCAGCTGGAAGGCGTTTATCAGCAACGGCAACCTGTCGTACTCGGCTCAGGCCGATCACTTGCTGAGCCGCGAAGACAGCCCGTTCTGGAGTGACGCCCGCAATGGGCAACAGCGCGACAAACCGGCCGTCTTGGCCCGCAGCCTGGTGGCGGCCGTCGAGGCGGGTGAACGCCTGATGGGCAGCGATCACAAGGCCTGGCAATGGGGCACGTTGCACCATTACGTGTGGCGCAATGCCCAAGGCCAGACCGTGCGCGGGCCGATTGCGGCGGGCGGGGATCACACCACGCTGAACATGGCCGCGTATCGCCTGGGGGATTCGAACTTCGACACCACGCTGATCCCGGCCATGCGCATGATCGTCGATTTCGGGCAAACCGAGCCGATGATGGCGCAGAACAGCAGCGGGCAATCCAGCAACCCGGCCAGCCCGCATTACGCCGACGGCATCGATCCGTGGCTCAAAGGGCAGTACGTGAGCTTCCCGATGCAACCGCAACATTTCGACAAGGTGTACGGCAACACCCGCCTGACGCTGACACCGGGCAGGTAACCCCCTCAGACTGCCGCGCAGGGCGCGTTCATAGAACTCACCTTGCGCGGCCGTGTCAGCCCCGCACCTTTTTCGAACTTCCCGCCCTGCCCTCGCCTCCTACATAACAAGCCCATTGCCACGGCATGCCCATGGACCTTGTTATCGCGCGACCTGAAGGTTTGTACTGCCCGCCCGGGGATTTTTATATCGACCCGTGGCGCCCTGTCGAACGCTCGGTGATTACCCACGGCCATGGCGACCATGCGCGCACGGGCAACACCCATTACCTGGCCGCCGAACCTGGCGCGGGCATCTTGCGTGCACGGCTTGGCCAAGACATCAGCCTGCAAACCCTGGCCTACGGTCAGCCCCTGAAACACCACGGCGTCACCCTCAGCTTTCACCCGGCGGGCCATGTGCTGGGCTCGGCGCAGGTTCGGCTGGCGTACAAAGGTGAAGTGTGGGTGGCCTCCGGGGATTACAAAGTGGAGCCCGACGGCACCTGCGCGCCGTTCGAGCCCGTGCGCTGTCACACGTTCATCACTGAATCGACCTTCGGCGTGCCCATTTACCGCTGGCAGCCGCAAGCGCAGATTTTTGCCGAAATCAATCAGTGGTGGCGTGCCAATCAGCGCGTGGGCAAAGCCAGCGTGCTGTTCTGTTATGCCTTCGGCAAAGCGCAGCGCATTTTGCACGGGATCGACGCCAGTATCGGCCCGATCGTGACCCACGGGTCGGTGGAGCCGCTGAACCGGGTGTACCGCGACGCGGGCATTTACATCCCCGAAACCCTGTACGCCGGGGACCTCAAAAAGACCGACCCCTTGCTACGACAGGCCTTGATCCTCGCGCCTCCCTCTTCGGGCGGCAGCACCTGGATGCGCCGCTTTGGCGATTACAGCGATGCCTTCGCCAGCGGCTGGATGCGCCTGCGCGGCCCGAGGCGACGTCGGGGGGTGGACCGCGGATTTATTCTGTCCGACCACGCCGACTGGCCCGGATTGTTGTGGGCCATCGAGCAGACCGGCGCCGAACGGGTCATGGTGACCCATGGCTCGATCGGCACGCTGGTGCGGTTTCTGCGGGAAAAGGGCCTGGATGCCCAAGGGTTTGTCACCGAATACGGCGATGACGAAGAAGCAACGCCCCCGCCGGAGCCCGCCTCATGAAGGCCTTCGCGCAGCTCTATGGTCGACTCGACGCCACCACCTCCAGCAACGCCAAACTGGCCGCGCTGCAAGACTATTTCAGCCAGGCCCAGCCCGCCGATGCCGCCTGGGCGGTGTACTTTTTGGCAGGCGGACGCCCACGCCAACTGGTGCCCAGCCGTGTATTGCGCGAGATTGGCATGCAACAGGCCGCCCTGCCTGAATGGTTGTTTGAAGAAAGCTACCAAGCCGTCGGCGATCTGGCCGAAACCCTGTCGCTGCTGTTGCCTGAATCCCTGCACAGCAGCGAGGCCGGGCTCGCTGACTGGATTGAGCATCATCTGTTACCGCTGCGCGGAGCGTCGCCAGAAGACTTGGCGCAGCGCCTCCCGGCCCTGTGGGCGCAACTCGATCAACAAAGCCTGATGGTCTGCATCAAGTTGATTACCGGCAGTTTCCGCGTGGGCGTCTCCAAACTGCTGGTGACCCGCGCCCTCGCGGCCCTGGCCGGGGTCGACAGCAAGCGCGTGGCCCAGCGGCTGGTGGGTTATACCGAGTTGTCGCGCAAGCCTTCTGCGGCCGACTACCTGAAACTGATCGCCGAACCGTCAGCCGATGAACACGCGCAACGGGGCGGGCAACCTTATCCGTTCTTTCTCGCGCACCCGCTGCAACTGCCGGTCGAGCAATTCGAGGCCCAGCTGGGCCCACCTACCGAGTGGCAAGTGGAATGGAAATGGGATGGTATCCGCGCCCAACTGGTCAAACGCGACGGGCAAGTATGGCTGTGGTCGCGGGGCGAAGAGTTAATCAGCGAACGCTTCCCGGAGCTGCTGGAAATGGGCGCTGCCCTCCCGGACGGGAGCGTCATCGATGGCGAAATCGTGGTCTGGAATCACGCACCGCAAATCGGTCCCCGCGTGCAGCCATTCGCCTTGTTGCAGCAACGTATTGGCCGCAAGACGCTGAGTAAAAAGATCCTTCAAGAGATCCCGGTGGTGCTGCTTGCCTACGACCTGTTGGAGTGGCAAGGCCAGGATTGGCGCCAGCACCCGCAACACTACCGGCGGGCGCAACTGGAAGCCGCCGTGGATCAGGCCAACCAGCCCGCGTTGCAGCTATCCCCCCTATTGCAAGGGCGCGACTGGTCGGACTTGGCACAACAACGCACCGCGTCTCGGGCCTTGGGCGTGGAAGGGATGATGCTCAAAGCGCGCACGGCGCACTACGGCGTCGGGCGCACCAAGGACGTGGGCGTGTGGTGGAAATGGAAAGTCGACCCGTTCAGTGTCGACGCCGTGCTCATCTACGCCCAACGCGGGCATGGTCGGCGTGCCAGCCTCTACAGCGATTACACCTTTGCCGTATGGGACGGACCGCCGGAAAAATCGGATCGTCAATTGGTGCCCTTCGCCAAGGCTTATTCAGGGTTAACCGACGAAGAAATGCGCAAAGTCGACGCGATCGTGCGTAAGACCACTGTCGAGAAGTTCGGCCCGGTCAGCAGTGTGACCCCCAGCCTGGTGTTCGAGCTGGGGTTTGAAGGCATTGCTCTGTCAAAACGCCATAAAAGCGGGATCGCCGTGCGCTTTCCGCGCATGTTGCGTTGGCGACAGGACAAACCCGTGGCTGAGGCCGACAGCCTTGAAACCCTGCAAGCCTTGCTGGGCTAAAGGCCAACGCCTGTGCGGGAAACGCGGTAGGGGTGCTTTTCGCGAGCCAGCATCGCTGCCATTATTCGGACCTGTGTGACCTCATTGGCCGGAACGCTGCAGGCTGGCGCTCCCTGACCTGGCTCATCGGGACTTTTGCATGCGAACAGAGCGACATCAAACTCACACCTTGCTGGCCCCCGTGCCCGGCAGTGAACGCCAGCTTCATAGTTTTCACTATGGCCCTGAGCAGCCGCAGGGCAAGGTCTACATTCAGGCCGCGCTGCACGCGGATGAACTGCCGGGCATGCTGGTGGCGTGGCACCTCAAGCAGCGGCTGACCGAGCTGGAAAGCGAGGGCCGGTTGCGCAGTGAAATCGTGATCGTGCCGATGGCCAACCCCGCTGGCCTGGAACAAGTGCTGATGGACGTCCCCCTGGGCCGCTTTGAATTGGAAAGCGGGCAGAATTTCAATCGCCTGTTTCTCGATTTAAGCCTTGAAATAGGGGATGCCGTTGAAGGGCTTTTAACCGATGACCCCACTCATAACCTGCATCTGATTCGCCATCATTTGCGTGAAACCCTCGCTCAGCACGTGCCCGTGACCGCGCTGCAATCTCAGCGCCTGACCTTGCAAACGTTGGCCTGCGATGCCGATATCGTGCTGGACCTGCATTGCGATTTCGAAGCCGTCCCTCACCTTTACACCACCCCCGATGCCTGGCCCCGTGTCGAACCGTTGGCGCGTCGCATCGGCGCACAGGCAAGCCTGCTGGCCACCGATTCAGGCGGACTGTCCTTCGACGAATGCCTGACGCTTTTGTGGTGGGAGCTCAAGCAACGCTTCGGGCACGTCGCCGCCATCCCCCAAGGTTGTGTGTCAGTCACCGTTGAGTTGCGCGGTCAGCATGACGTCAACCACCCCATGGCCAAGGCCGACTGTGAGGCGTTGCTTGATTATTTGATCGACCTGGGGGCCATTGCTGGCGACCCGCCACCTGCCCCCGCGTTGTTGTGCCCCGCTACGCCGCTGGCCGGGGTTGAACCGGTGACGACGCCCGTCGGGGGGCTGCTGGTGTTTTGCGCCCGCCCGGGCGAGAGACTGCGCGACGGCCAACTGATCGCCCAGGTCATTGACCCGCTCAGCGACCGCGTCACGCCCATTTACAGCGCCACGCAAGGCGTGTTGTACGCCCGTTCGTTACGGCGCATGGCCACGGCCGGCATGGTCATCGCGCATGTGGCGGGGGCCGGGGAGCACCGCAGCGAGTACCTGCTGTCGCCTTGAGGCGAGCGACAATTTTTGGCACTAACCGGCAGCGCTCGCGGTCTCTGAATCAAGCCCCCTCAGAGCATTGCCCGCGCGTATGGCTGACTCCAATAACTTCGCGAAACAGTGGTTCAGTGCTCGACAGTGGGTGCCGTTCGCTTTTCAGAAAAAGGTCTGGGCGGCGGTCAAGCGCGGTGAGTCCGGTCTGCTGCATGCCAGTACCGGCGCCGGCAAAACCTATGCGGTGTGGTTTGCAGCCCTCAACCGCTTTGCCCGTGCCGCGCCAGCCAAACCGCTGACCCCGCCCAAATCACGCAAACCGGCCAGTGCACCGCTGACGGTCCTGTGGATCACCCCCATGCGCGCGCTGGCAGCGGACACTGCGCGAGCGCTGGATGCACCGCTGGCAGAGCTGGACATTCCGTGGAACGTTGGCCTGCGCACGGGCGACACCAGCAGCAGCGAACGCGCCCGACAGGGTCGACGCCTGCCCAGTGCGCTGGTGACCACCCCCGAGAGCCTGACCTTGCTGCTGACCCGTGCCGACGCAAAGGCACAGATGTCCAACCTGCGCATGCTGGTGGTGGATGAGTGGCACGAGTTGATTGGCAACAAGCGCGGGGTGCAACTGCAATTGGCGTTGGCACGATTGCGCAAGTGGAATCCACAACTGATCGTGTGGGGTATTTCTGCAACCCTCGGCAATCAGGCCCACGCCCAGGATGTGCTATTGCCGCAAGGCGGGGGCGCCAGTGTCCAAGGCAACGTCATCAAGGATTTACAGGTCGACACCCTGCTGCCGCCCTCCATCGAACGCTTTCCCTGGGCCGGGCATATCGGACTGCGCATGCTGCCCGCGGTAGTGGCCGAAGTGGACAGCAGCGCCAGTTGCCTGATTTTCACCAATACCCGCGCGCAATCCGAGATTTGGTATCAAGCGTTGCTGGAAGCACGTCCCGACTGGGCCGGATTGATTGCCCTGCATCACGGCTCCTTGGCCCGAGGCGTGCGGGACTGGGTTGAGCGCAGCCTTAAGGAAGGCACGCTCAAAGCGGTGGTTTGTACGTCGAGTCTGGATCTTGGGGTGGATTTTTTACCGGTTGAGCGGGTGCTGCAAATCGGCTCGGTCAAAGGCATCGCCCGCTTGATGCAACGTGCGGGTCGCTCGGGTCATGCGCCGGGGCGGCCTTCGCGTGTGACGCTGGTGCCGACCCACAGCCTGGAGCTGGTTGAAGCCGCTGCCGCCAAAGCCGCCGTGGCCGCCCGTTTGATTGAACCCCGCGAATCGCCCCACTGCCCGCTGGATGTGTTGGTGCAACATCTGGTCAGTATGGCGTTGGCCGGTGGCTTCACGCCTGATGAGTTGCTGGACGAAGTGCGCAGCACCTGGGCTTATCGCGACCTGAGCGAGGCTCAATGGCGCTGGGCGCTGGCGTTTGTCCATCATGGCGGCGACACGCTGACCGCGTACCCGGACTACCAGCGTGTCGAACCCGATGCCGACGGCGTGTGGAAAGTCCCCAGCGCACGCCTGGCCCGACGCCACCGCATGAGCATCGGCACCATCGTCAGTGACGCCAGTATCCAATTGAAGTACTGGCGCAAAGGCGGCGGCGGGCAATCGCTGGGCAGTGTCGAAGAAGGGTTTATTGCACGGCTCAAACCGGGTGACGGTTTTCTGTTCGGCGGGCGCTTGCTGGAATTGGTGCGCGTCGAAAACATGGTGGCGTACGTCAAACGTACCTCGGGCAAAAAAGCCGCCGTGCCGCGCTGGAACGGTGGGCGCATGCCGCTCTCCAGCGAGTTGGCGCATGCGGTTGTTGCGCAACTGGATGCCGCTCGCCAGGGTCAGTTCACAGGCCCGGAAATGCAGGCGATCAAGCCCTTGCTGGAGGTGCAACAGGCGTGGTCGGCCCTGCCCGGCACCCACACGCTGCTGGCCGAAACCCTTAAATCCCGTGAAGGGTGGCACCTGTTCCTGTATCCCTTTGCCGGGAGGCAGGTGCACCTGGGGCTGGCCAGCCTGTTGGCCTGGAGGATCAGTCAACAACAACCGCTGACGTTCTCGATCGCGGTGAATGACTATGGTTTTGAACTGCTCAGTGCGACCGCGGTGGACTGGGCGTCCCTGCTCAAGGCGGGCCTGTTTGATGAAGCCCACTTGCTGGAAGACATTCTTGCCAGCCTCAATGCCGGTGAACTGGCCTTGCGGCGCTTTAGGGAAATAGCGCGTATTTCGGGACTGGTGTTTGGCGGTTACCCCGGCGCGCAGAAAAGCACGCGCCAGGTTCAAGCCTCCAGTGGCCTGTTTTTTGAAGTCTTCAAGCAATACGACGCCAACAATCTGCTGTTGACCCAAGCCCAGGAGGAAGTATTGCGCCAGGAGTTGGATATTCAGCGCCTGGAACAGACCTTGAGTGACATGCGCTCACTGACGCTCGACGTGCATGCCATCCAACGGGCGACTCCGTTCGCGTTCCCGCTGTTGGTGGAGCGTTTTCGTGAAAGCCTCAGCTCTGAAAAACTGGCGGATCGTATCGCACGCATGGTCAAGGACCTGGAAGCCGCTGTCCTGAAAGGAACCAAATAGCATGAAAGTGGTGGTTGAACTGGCGGGTGAAGAGCTATGGCTGTTGGCAGAAAAGGCCATCTATTGGCCGCGCCGACACACCCTGTTGATTGCTGACGCGCACTTCGGCAAAGCGGCAGCCTATCGAAAACTGGGCCAGCCGGTGCCGACCGGCACGACTCAAACCAATATCGATGTACTGAATCGATTAATGCGGCGTTATCCCTGCACAGAGGTGATTTTTCTGGGGGACTTCCTGCACGCACCCGAATCCCACGCGCTCAACACCTTGGTGGCCATTGGCACGTGGCGCGAGGCGCATGCTGATGTGTCGATGAGGTTGATCAGGGGCAACCACGACCGGCGTGCCGGGGATCCGCCTGAGGCGTTGAAGATTGAGGTGGTAGCCGAACCGTGGTTGGTGGGGCCCTTTGCCCTGCAGCATGAGCCGCAGCCCCATGCCACTCACCATGTACTGGCCGGCCATGTGCATCCCACTTTCCGCTTGCGCGGTAAAGGTCGGCAAAGCGTACGTGCGCCCTGTTTCTGTCTCGGCCCAAGGATCAGTTTGCTACCGGCGTTCGGTGCATTCACAGGGGGGATGAACGTCAGCCCTGCGCCCGGTACGCGCCTGTATCTGGTAGCAGATGAAGGCGTGTGGCCACTGACGCATGACTGACTGAATATTCACGCCACTGGCGCAGGCGGTGGCTCGTCCGGAATTGTCGGGACGCCCGGTTCAGTGGGTTGCGGGGTATCGGGGTCAGGCTGGCCGGGGATGCCGCCTGCTTGCATCGGAGGGTGTGCGAGCAGCGACCAGGCCAACATACCGACCTGATTCGGTTCAAGGCTGGCCAGTTGGGCGCGGATACTCGGATCAATCTTCATAGGGGCACTCCTGAGCGTGGATCCGGCGCGCTGGGTGCATCACCGGAAATACACCCAGTAGAGTGTATTTTCGCTCAGGAATTCCCTCGGTTCGTCAGGTACGCGGCAAGGTCACGCCACGTTGGCCCTGATATTTACCGCCACGGTCCTTGTAGGAGACTTCGCATTCCTCGTCGGATTCGAAGAACAGCATCTGTGCGACGCCTTCATTGGCGTAGATTTTCGCTGGCAAGGTCGTGGTGTTGGAGAACTCCAGCGTCACGTGGCCTTCCCACTCCGGCTCAAGCGGCGTCACGTTGACGATGATGCCGCAGCGGGCGTACGTGCTTTTACCCAGGCAGATCGTCAGCACGTTGCGCGGAATACGGAAGTACTCGACGGTGCGCGCCAGCGCGAAAGAGTTGGGCGGGATGATGCACACGTCACTGGTGACATCGACAAAGCTGCCTTCATCGAAGTTTTTCGGATCGACGGTGGCGGAGTTGATGTTGGTGAACACCTTGAATTCGTTCGCGCAGCGCACGTCATAGCCGTAGCTCGACACACCATAGGAGATCAGACGGTCGGCGCCTTCGCCACGCACCTGGCGCTCAACGAAGGGTTCGATCATGCCGTGCTCTTGCGCCATGCGGCGGATCCACTTGTCTGATTTGATGCTCATGGCGGGGTGTCCTGAATAGCGAGGTGGAAAAATTCTGTTCGGCATCTTACCGGGGCGAGGTGTCAGGTTCAAAAGCCTGAGACAGATTTATTGAAAATAGCTGTAGCGACCGGGAATACAGGCTGTGAGGCCAACCGCCAGTCACGTTTTTAGAGAAACCTTCGCAAAGACCCTTTGCACGTTCCTGAAAAAGGGTTAAGGTGGCGCCACTGTGTTGCTTGTGTCACTGAGAATCTCTACACGATGTTGAATTTCGATCCAACCATCTCCAAGAATTTTTCCTGCTCTTTGCACTCAGTCTCGGCCAGGGCTTTTCCTGAGTCGCAGTTATCTTTGTCCAAGGAGTTACACCATGTCTAATCGCCAAACTGGTACCGTTAAGTGGTTCAACGATGAAAAAGGCTTCGGCTTCATCACTCCACAATCCGGTGACGACCTGTTTGTTCACTTCAAAGCAATCCAATCCGACGGCTTCAAAAGCCTGAAAGAAGGCCAACAGGTTTCTTTCATCGCTACTCGCGGTCAGAAAGGCATGCAAGCTGAGGAAGTTCAAGTTATCTAACTTGTACTGATCCAGTAAAAAACCCCGCCCTCAAAAGCGGGGTTTTTTTATGCCTGCCGTAAAAGCAACACGCGCCCCGGACTTCAAGAGGGGGCGAGCCAGCCCGCCCCGCTGCCGAATTTCAATCGTCGCTGGTGGTGATGGTCGGCATGGCTTGTGATGCGGCTTCGTGCAAGACGATGCGTGCACCCACATGCCGGGCCAATTCCTGATAAATCATTGCGATCTGGCTGTCGGGTTCGGCAATCGCCGTCGGCTTGCCGCTGTCCGCCTGCTCGCGAATGGCCATCGACAGTGGCAGTGAGGCCAACACCTCAACACCATATTGCGTCGCGAGCTTCTCACCCCCACCCTCGCCGAACAGATGCTCCGCGTGACCGCAATTGGAGCAGATGTGGACCGCCATGTTCTCGACAACCCCCAATACCGGGATATTGACCTTGCGGAACATTTCGACACCTTTACGCGCATCCAGCAATGCCAGGTCTTGAGGCGTGGTCACCACGACAGACCCGGTGACCGGAACTTTCTGCGCCAGGGTCAGCTGGATGTCCCCGGTGCCCGGCGGCATATCAATCACCAAGTAGTCCAGATCATTCCAGGCCGTCTGCGTCACCAGTTGCAACAGCGCGCCAGACACCATCGGCCCGCGCCACACCATCGGCGTGTTGTCATCGGTCAAAAAGGCCATGGACATCACTTCAACGCCGTGGGCCTCAATCGGCACAAACCATTTCTGGTCACGGATCTTCGGCCGTGTACCTTCCGGGATACCAAACATTACCCCCTGGCTCGGCCCATAAATGTCGGCATCCAGAATACCGACACGCGCACCTTCGCGCGCCAGTGCCAACGCAAGGTTTGCGGCCGTGGTGGATTTGCCCACGCCCCCCTTGCCCGAGGCCACCGCCACAATGTTTTTTACATTGGCCAGCCCCGGGATTTGCGCCTGGGCCTTGTGCGCTGCAATCACGCAGTTGACCTCAACCTTGGCAACTGACACGCCATCCATGTTTTCAATGGCCATTTGCAGCATCTGCGCCCAGCCATTTTTGAACAGACCGGCGGCGTAGCCCAATTCCAGTTGCACGCTGACGCGATCGCCCTGGACATCGACATGACGGACGCAGCCGGCAGACACAGGGTCCTGATTCAAGTAAGGGTCGGTGTACTGGCGAAGGACAGCCTCCACCGCTGCGCGATTGACGGCGCTCATGGGCAACTCCCGAAAAGATCTGATTAAAACAGGCCGCTATCCTAACCTTCTGAAGCGACCAAAGCAGGCTTTTAAAAGCCTTGAAACCACCATAAACCCTCAGATACGTGTCCACGGGGTGAAATATATCGCCCGGCGCTTTATAGTGGCCGACCACCGTCTCATCAAGTAGCCGAGCCCCATGTCCGAGCCACGCAAGATCCTCGTCACCAGCGCCCTGCCCTATGCCAATGGTTCAATCCACCTTGGCCATATGCTTGAGTACATCCAGACCGATATGTGGGTGCGCTTCCAGAAGCAACGCGGCAACCAATGCACGTATGTTTGCGCAGACGACGCCCACGGCTCGGCAATCATGTTGCGCGCTGAAAAAGAAGGCATCACGCCAGAGCAACTGATCGCCAACGTCCAGGCTGAACACAGCGCCGACTTTGCCGACTTCCTCGTTGACTTCGATAATTTCCACTCGACCCACGCCGAAGAAAACCGTGAGCTGTCGAGTGCGATCTACATCAAGCTGCGCGAAGCGGGCCATATCGCAACTCGCTCAATTACTCAGTACTTCGACCCGGAAAAGAAAATGTTCCTGGCCGACCGCTTCATCAAGGGCACCTGCCCGAAATGCGGCACTGAAGATCAATACGGCGACAACTGCGAAAAATGTGGTGCCACCTACGCACCTACGGATCTCAAGAACCCGAAATCAGCGATTTCCGGTGCCACGCCGGTTCTCAAAGAGTCGCAACACTTCTTCTTCAAGCTGCCAGACTTCGACGCCATGCTCAAAAGCTGGACCCGAAGCGGTGCCTTGCAAGATGCCGTCGCAAACAAAATTGCCGAATGGCTCGATGCGGGTCTGCAACAGTGGGACATCTCACGCGATGCGCCCTACTTCGGTTTTGAAATCCCCGATGAGCCCGGCAAATATTTCTATGTGTGGCTGGATGCACCCATCGGCTACATGGCCAGTTTCAAGAACCTCTGCGCACGCCGTCCTGATCTGGATTTCGACGCCTACTGGGCCAAAGACTCCACCGCCGAGCTGTATCACTTCATCGGCAAGGACATCGTGAACTTCCACGCCCTGTTCTGGCCCGCCATGCTCGAAGGCGCAGGTTATCGCAAGCCAACGGCCATCAACGTGCACGGCTATCTGACGGTCAACGGCCAGAAAATGTCCAAATCCCGCGGCACCTTTATCAAGGCCCGCACGTACCTGGACCACCTGTCGCCTGAATACCTGCGTTACTACTACGCCTCGAAACTGGGTCGCGGGGTCGACGACCTGGACCTCAACCTCGAAGATTTCGTGCAAAAGGTCAACTCTGACCTGGTCGGCAAAGTGGTGAACATTGCCAGCCGCTGCGCAGGCTTTGTCCACAAGGGCAATGCGGGCGTGTTGGTTGAAGGCAACGCAGCACCTGAGCTGACCGATGCATTTCTGGCGGCCGCTCCGAGCATTGCCGAAGCCTATGAAGCACGCGACTTCGCACGCGCCATGCGCGAAATCATGGCATTGGCCGACCGCGCCAACGCCTGGATTGCCGAAAAAGCCCCATGGGCCATGGCCAAGCAGGAAGGTAAACAGGACGAAGTCCAGGCGGTGTGCGCACTGGGTATCAACCTGTTCCGTCAGTTGATCATTTTCCTCAAGCCCGTGTTGCCGGTACTGGCCGCCGATGCAGAGGCATTCCTCAATGTGGCGCCGTTGACGTGGGACGATCACACCACACTGCTGAGCAATCATCAGTTGAATGCATTCAAACCACTGATGACCCGCATTGATCCGGTAAAAGTACAGGCCATGACTGACGCATCGAAAGAAGACCTGGCTGCGAGCCAGACCGACACTGGCTCTGCCGCCCCCAAAGGTAACGGCGAACTGGTCAAAGAACCTCTGGCAGCCGAGATCGACTTTGACGCTTTCGCCGCCATTGACCTGCGCGTGGCCTTGATTCTCAAGGCAGAAGCCGTGGAAGGTGCCGACAAATTGTTGCGCCTGACCCTCGACATCGGCGACGAACAGCGCAACGTGTTCTCCGGGATCAAAAGTGCCTACCCGGACCCGGCCGCACTCGAAGGTCGCCTGACGATGATGATTGCCAACCTCAAGCCGCGCAAAATGCGTTTCGGCATCTCGGAAGGCATGGTCATGGCGGCAGGCCCGGGCGGTGAAGAAATTTACCTGCTGAGCCCTGACAGTGGCGCCAAGCCGGGTCAACGCATCAAGTAAGACACCGCGCCTCACATTCGCTGACGACCTGCGGGTCGTCAGCGAACGTTCTACAGTAGCCTCCCTTCCTGCCTTGTCGGATAATCAGCACCCTCGCTTGACGGCGACCATGACTGACCTGACATTCACGCGTTACTACCAAGCCCGTTTCGATGATTCCCTGATCATGAGCGCAGCGGACGGCTTGCTGTCGTTGGAAACATCACACAATGAGCCTGATACAACAGATCGATGCCTTATTGCCGCAAACCCAGTGCGGAAAATGCGGCCACCCGGGCTGCAAACCTTATGCACAAGGGATTGCGCAGGGCGAAGCGATTAACAAATGCCCTCCTGGTGGTGAAGAAACCCTTCATGCCCTCGCACAGTTGCTCCAGGTGCCTGTCATTGCCCTCGACGCAGAGCGTGGATCTGCTGCAGCTCAAGTTGCCTACATCCGCGAAGCTGAATGCATCGGCTGCACCAAATGCATTCAGGCTTGCCCGGTTGATGCCATTCTCGGCGCTGCCAAGCTGATGCACAGCGTAATCGTGGATGAATGCACAGGCTGCGACCTGTGTGTTGCGCCCTGCCCGGTAGACTGCATTGAAATGCGCCCACTCCCCGAGAACGTCATTGCGGTGATTGGTGGGCTTGCACAGCGTACGGACGAGTACCAAGCCCGCGCACAAAAACGGCAACATGCACGTTTTCGTTATGAACAACGTGAAGCCCGCCTCAAGCGTGAAGATGACATCAGGCAAGCCGCACGCGCTGCGCGCTCCCAACCTGTTGCGGTGGGCCACCCGACAACGCGCGAATCCGACGTGCAATCCATCTCCGGCACACCCGGCAGCGATGAAGCGGCGCTTAAAAAGGCCAAAATTACCCTGGCCATGGCCCGTGCTCAATTACACAAATCACTCAAAGCCTTTGGCCATCCTCCTACAGCGCAACAGCAAGCCCAACTCAACGTGCTCGGGCAACAATTTGAATCTGCCGAACAGGCATTGGCGACACTTGAAAAAACACCTCAGCCCTTGGCGCCCACAGCCAGCAACCAGGGCGCCGATCTCAAGCGCGCAAAAATTCAATTGGCACTGCGCCGGGCAGAGCTGAACAAAGCCATCAGCCTGAATCGCTCAACCGAAGAGTTGGCGCCATTAAAAGATGCCGCGGATCGGGCAGAACGGCTGATCATTTCGTTGAACGACGCTAGCGCTTGATATTTTTCAGTTCGATACACATTTTCTACCGCGCATAAACCGACAGCCCATCAGGAAACGCCACTACTCATGAACGCCGCAAAGCGCCTTGAAATATTTCGTCGATTCCACGAAGACAATCCTGAGCCCAAAACGGAGCTGGCTTACTCATCGCCCTTCGAACTGTTGATCGCGGTTATTTTGTCCGCACAGGCAACCGACGTGAGCGTCAACAAGGCTATGGCCAAATTGTTTCCGGTCGCGAATACGCCAGAAGCCATCTACGCTCTGGGAGTGGACGGCTTATCGGCGTACATCAAGACCATCGGCTTGTATAACAGCAAGGCCAAAAACGTGATTGAGGCTTGCCGGTTACTGATCGAGCGACATGACAGCCAAGTGCCGCAGACACGGGAAGCGCTCGAAGCACTTCCGGGTGTCGGCCGCAAAACGGCGAATGTGGTGCTCAACACCGCGTTCAGGCAGGTTGCCATGGCCGTCGATACTCATATTTTTCGTGTAAGCAACCGTACCGGCTTGGCGCCGGGCAAAAATGTGGTGGAGGTCGAAAAGCAACTGATGAAGTTCGTGCCCAAGCCCTACCTGCTGGATGCGCACCATTGGCTCATCCTCCATGGGCGCTATGTGTGCCAGGCGCGTAAGCCCAGATGTGGGAGTTGCCGAATAGAAGACCTGTGCGACTTTAAGGAAAAGACGTCTGACGATTGAGCGATAGCGATTTTATTCACTGATCGATTGAGAAAATCTTTTTTACCCTGGCGATGTTTGTCGCTATAAGGGGCGCCAATAGCTGTCTTGGTCTGGAGTGAGCAGAATGAGCACTGGCAAAGAAGAACTGGATGTAGACGAAGAGCTTGTGTCAGACGAGCAGGAGGAAGAGGTCGTCCCGGCTCCGGAGGTGGCGAAGACCAATCTCGCCAAACGCAGAACCATTGATAATCTTCTGGAAGAAAGAAGACTCCAGAAGCAGCTTTCGGACTATGACTTCGATCTCTGACCAGCTGGAAAGCCTCCTGCACAAAGAGGCTTTTTTTCTGGGAGCCAGAGCGTACGGCTATCTCGCTACAC
Source organism: Pseudomonas lundensis (assembly GCF_015377145.2). Lineage (NCBI taxonomy): Bacteria > Pseudomonadati > Pseudomonadota > Gammaproteobacteria > Pseudomonadales > Pseudomonadaceae > Pseudomonas > Pseudomonas lundensis. The sequence continues at coordinate 1,155,619 of NZ_CP062158.2, read as the reverse complement.
ACGCGAGATAGCCGTCTAAAGGTGAAACGTAATGGCGCCGCCGTTCACACCAAGCCGTTTCGCTGAGCAAGCTCAATCAGATCAACCAAGGATCGGGCATTGAGTTTCAGTAACAAGCGCGTTTTGTATGTACTGACTGTCTTGTTACTCAAGAACATCCCGTCGGCAATGTCCTTGTTACTTTTCCCTCGCGCTAATTGCTGCAGTACCATCATCTCCCTGCCCGATAACCGATTAACCATATCGGCCTCACTGGCATTGCCGAGACTGGTACGCACTGAGTGCAATGCTTGGTTAGGAAAGTAACTGTATCCCGACAACACTGCTTTTATTGCACTGAGCAACTCTGTCAGATCCTGCTGCTTGCATACATATCCCGCCGCCCCGGCTTGCATGCAACGCATGGAAAAATGTCCCGGCGCCTGTGAAGTTAAAACCAGTACTTTCACAGGCAGCGCCGGAGTTGAAAGACGAGCAATCACTTCCAGCCCGTCCAGCTTAGGTATCCCTATGTCGAGTATCACAATATCCGGCGCATGTTCACGCGCAAGTTGTAATGCATCCACACCGTTATCCGTCTCAGCAACGACTTCATAGCCATGTCGTTCCATGAGCATACGTACAGCAAGACGGATCACGGGATGATCATCCACGATCAGCACTTTATTCATGGGTAATTCCAATTTTCGCTGTTCGAATTTTTAGAGTCAGCACAATAGCCTAGTCGTAACACCCTGGGCATAGCGCCCCCCCCCGAGCACTAACAACCAAAGACATCACCTACATAAAATAACGATTTTCCCTACAAAAAACTGCTCTAAAGAAAAGCTTCCCGCTTGTCAAAGCGTGGACATCCTCACGAAATAAAAACCGTATCCCACAGCATGTACGGACACACGATTAATCAAACGAGTGTTTTATTGCAATTCCATCGCACCTACGCAAGCGACACTTTGACGTAACACCATACATGTCATTTACTTCCTGAGATCCCTCCCTTATGTGGATTGACACATGCACCTGCTGCGTTTCAAAACAGCCATACACTCATTTACTTGTGACAAACCTTATATCAATGATATTCGTTGTGACAACACGTACAGACATGAAAATTCGTCTGAAGACTGTGGATACACATAAATATCACTACAAAATATTCTTAAACTATGCAGGCGAACCACACTAGCACGCTCTTATGTGCCGCCACACAGGTTTAATCGCACCCGGTAAAATCTACTCTTATTTCTCAAGAAAGTATTTCAAATTATCACTTAAGGAAAGGTACTACAGATCATTCGGAAAAATATGCAAGAATCATTTAACTCATATTTTTACAGGACTCGCCATAACGCTGAAAACAGACACATCAATGACGCATAAAACATCAGTGCGAGAAAGGATTAATCCTCGTAAAAACTCCTTCTTCGACTTGCGATCAGGACTACATCCAAAAAAATTTCAGGCACAAAACATTCACAACCTATCGTCCACTTCAAACAACGTTAAACTTGCACATTCAAAACCCCACGTCTAAGTTTATAAATAGACACACTATTAAAAACGCCTAAGACCTCTTAATAGCATCGGAAAATAATTTCCATCCGACCACTCTTACTTTCCTTCATTAATCGAGGTCTTTTCAGACAAATAGGTTCCCTTATGCTTAAGAGCACACCCACCACCAAAAATCCGCTGACGGTGATTGCCATTTTCTCAATACTGACGCAAGCCTCAGCCTCCGTGTCCCTGCCTTACATTAACAAGGAGAATCAGGAGATCTACGTTTGGTTTTTAGTCGCTTTCCCGATTGCGCTGGTTATACTTTTCTTTATAACTTTAAATTTCAATAATAAAAGACTCTACTCGCCCTCGGATTTCTCAAATGAAGAAAACTTTATAGAATCCAACATTCACGCAATACAACCAGGCAAAGAATGTCATGACAGTCTGCCTGCACGCTCGAAATCAGCGCCAAAAAAAATAACCGATCACCCAGACATCAGGTTTAGCTTTTGCACCCCGCACAACCTCATACTGCTGCCTCAAAGCCAAACACATGCCCAACAAGCCCACCTTAAACAAAGCACCAAAAAAACGCTCACAGAGGCTGGCAAACGGCATAAAGAAATGGATTCAGCCAAACACAAAACCTTTCGAAGGGCCATTACAGAGGGGTTGCACGTTGCCAACCTGACACGTTCGGACAAACACTTGATGAACAAACATGAACTTGAAGAAGTGCTGTCATTAATTTACGAAACCATGACCTCAGCAAGAAACTCGGCCGACAAAAACAAGGTGCTTATCCTATTAATCAATAGCCACGTCAACGCACTGATAAACAAACACCCTTTACCCCCCCTGATTTATAAAAAATTTCAGCTATGGGAGACAACCACTATTTTCACTTACAACACTGAAACAGACGCATTGAGCACAACCTATTGAACATATAGTCATGCCTAAACACTCACATAAAAAAAAGCCCCGACCAGTGGCCGGGGCTTTTTTCGAAAGCCGCTCTTAATCAGAAAAAGCTACGACCCTTGTTCGCCGCAATGCGCATGCGCAGTGCGTTTAGCTTGATAAAACCAGCTGCATCGGCCTGATTGTAAGCACCACCATCTTCTTCAAAAGTTGCAATATTTGCATCAAACAACGATTGATCGGACTTGCGGCCGGTAACGATGACATTACCTTTGTAGAGTTTCAGACGAACAACACCATTCACGTGGGTTTGAGAGGCGTCAATCATCTGTTGCAACATAACGCGCTCCGGGCTCCACCAGTAGCCGGTGTAAATCAGGCTGGCGTATTTAGGCATCAACTCATCTTTCAAGTGCGCCACTTCGCGGTCCAGCGTAATCGACTCTATCGCCCGGTGAGCACGCAGCATGATGGTGCCGCCCGGGGTTTCGTAGCAACCACGGGACTTCATGCCAACGTAGCGGTTTTCAACAATATCCAGACGGCCAATGCCGTTTTCCCCACCAATGCGATTCAGAGTGGCCAAAACCGTCGCAGGCGTCATTTCAACGCCGTCCAACGCCACGATGTCGCCATTGCGATAGGTCAGTTCCAGATACGTCGGGGTGTTCGGCGCATCTTCCGGGGACTTGGTCCAGCGCCACATGTCTTCTTCGTGCTCGGTCCAGGTGTCTTCCAGCACACCGCCTTCGTACGAGATATGAAGCAGGTTGGCGTCCATGGAGTAAGGGGATTTTTTCTTACCATGACGTTCGATAGGGATTGCATGCTTTTCAGCGTAATCCATCAACTTTTCACGCGAGAGCAGATCCCATTCACGCCACGGCGCAATGACTTTTACGCCGGGTTTCAGTGCGTAGGCCCCAAGCTCGAAACGCACCTGGTCGTTACCTTTACCGGTAGCACCGTGGGAAATGGCATCAGCGCCCGTTTCGTTGGCGATTTCAATCAGGCGTTTGGCAATCAGCGGACGAGCGATGGAGGTACCCAGCAGGTACTCACCTTCGTAAACAGTATTGGCGCGGAACATCGGGAACACGAAGTCTCGAACAAACTCTTCGCGCAGGTCGTCAATATAGATTTCCTTGACGCCCATGGCTTGCGCCTTGGCACGTGCAGGTTCGACCTCTTCACCCTGACCCAGGTCAGCGGTAAAGGTTACGACTTCACAGTTATAAGTATCCTGCAGCCACTTCAGGATCACCGAAGTGTCCAGGCCGCCCGAATAAGCCAGAACGACCTTGTTTACGTCCGCCATGCCATCACTCCACGGGTTGTTCGAAAAGCCGAACAGTCTACCGCTCAAGTTGCAGAAATTACAGAGGCGCGACAGCTTAAGACGACAAAGCGACAGTTAGTTTCAATAGCGCGACGACGGTGACTGCTTTAAGAGACGCTTGCAGGGTTTGTGGTGCCTACAGGGGAAGTGGTTTTTTCCGGCGCGGGGACCCGTTCAAGCCGCACGCTGACACGGCGATTTTTTGCCCGATTCGCAGCGTTGGAATTGCGCACCAACGGGTACTGTTCTCCGTGAAACCGCAGGGTAATTTGCGACTCTTGAATCCCGTTTTCTTTGAAGAAATCCATCACGGCCAAGGCTCGGCGCCGGGACAAATCACGATTGGTCAGACGATTGCCGGAGTTGTCCGAGTGCCCATCCAGCGTGATGTGGTTTACCGAAGGATCTGCCTTCATGTATTCCACCATGACCTGCAAGTTTGCCCGCGCCTGATTGTCCAGATCGATCCCTCCCCCGGGAAAACCGATCTGGCTTTGACGTACCTGTTCAAAGTTTTTGGGTAACAGTTTGGTCGTACAGGCTTCGTAATCGCTGTACGCCTGACGAAACTTGACGGGGAGCAAACGAACCTCGGACGTTCCGCTGGTCGAGGAATAATGCCTGACCAAGGGAGTGCGCCCCTCCAGCAAACCGCGCACCAGGCTTGCGGCCTGTGCCTGGGAACTGTTGAACAATACCTGACCCCGACCAATCCGTACCGAGCCAAGGTTGATATCTCCGCGCCCCGGCTGCCAGGGAGCTGCGGCAGCCAGCAACGTGGCAGAACCCTCACCGAGCATGGCGTTGAAGGCATTCAGGCGAAAAATGGCCTGTTCACCCGCACGGCGCACGAAAACCCCGGAACCGAAGTCCGTGATGGGCTGAATCAGACGGCACTCGAATTTGTCACCTTCCACCTTCCACTCGATATTCTCCAGACGGGTCTGGAAAGTCAGGGCCATGGCAGGCAGGCTGGCAAACATACTGAGTAGGGCTAGATAACGCTGGCGCACGGGCGGCTCCACAGGCTTGTACTGCAAAAAAACAGCAAACAGATAGACGACATTCTCAAAAGATATCGGTTAAGCGCCGCAAAACTTGATAGCGAGTGCCTGACTGAGTGTTTTCCGGTAGGATTCGCCTCAGTTTGACCCGCCTGGAATCCCCAATGTCCGACCGCCTGACCCTTCTGCGTCCCGATGACTGGCACATACATCTTCGAGATGGTGCTGTGTTGCCTCACACTGTCGCGGATGTAGCGCGCACTTTTGGCCGCGCCATCATCATGCCCAACCTGGTGCCTCCGGTGCGTAACGCAGCCGAAGCTGATGCCTATCGCCAGCGCATTTTGGCCGCTCGCCCTGCGGGTAGCCGCTTCGAGCCGCTGATGGTGCTCTATCTGACCGATCGCACGCAGCCTGAAGACATTCGCACAGCCAAATCCAGTGGCTTCGTACACGCTGCAAAGTTATATCCTGCAGGCGCAACGACCAACTCCGACTCTGGCGTCACCAGTATTGACGCTATTTTCCCGGTGCTGGAAACCATGGCTGAAGTCGGTATGCCCTTGCTGATTCACGGCGAAGTGACACGCACCGATGTGGATGTATTTGATCGCGAGAAAATCTTCATCGACGAGCACATGCGCCGTGTTGTAGAGCGTTTTCCGACGCTCAAAGTGGTGTTCGAACACATCACCACTGCGGATGCCGTGCAGTTCGTCAACGAAGCGTCCAGTCAAGTCGCCGCAACGATTACTGCTCACCACCTGCTTTACAACCGCAACCATATGCTGGTGGGGGGGATACGCCCGCACTTCTATTGCTTGCCGATCCTGAAGCGCAATACTCATCAGCATGCCCTGCTCGATGCAGCAACCAGCGGTAGCGAGAAGTTCTTCCTGGGGACCGACTCCGCACCGCATGCCCAGCACGCCAAAGAAGCGGCCTGTGGCTGCGCCGGTTGCTACACCTCCTACGCAGCTATCGAGTTGTACGCCGAAGCCTTTGAACAGCGTAATGCGCTGGACAAGCTGGAGGCTTTTGCCAGCCTCAACGGACCTCGCTTCTACGGACTGGCACCCAGCACCGAACACATCACACTGGTTCGCCAGGAGTGGACTGCCCCAACCAGCCTGCCGTTCGGTGAGCTGACCGTAATCCCGCTGCGCGCCGGTGAAAAACTGCGCTGGCGCCTGCTGGAGGAACAGCTGTGAGTGACGACCATTTCGACGATGAACATGAAGGCGGGCATGGCGGCCCACGTCACCCCATGGCTGAGCGCTTTCGCGGTTACCTGCCAGTGGTAATCGATGTTGAAACCGGCGGTTTCAACAGCTCAACCGATGCATTGCTGGAAATCGCAGCGGTCACGATCGGCATGGACGAGAAAGGCTTCGTGTTCCCTGAACACACGTATTTCCACCGCGTGGAACCGTTCGAAGGCGCCAACATTGAACCGGCTGCGCTGGAGTTCACCGGTATCAAGCTGGATCACCCGTTGCGCATGGCTGTCAGCGAAGAAACAGCCCTGACTGACATCTTCCGCGGTGTGCGCAAAGCCTTGAAAGCCAATGGCTGTAAACGCGCCATCCTGGTTGGCCATAACAGCAGTTTTGATCTCGGCTTCCTGAACGCTGCCGTTGCTCGACTGGACATGAAACGCAACCCGTTCCATCCGTTCTCGAGCTTCGACACCGCCACACTGGCTGGCCTGGCGTACGGCCAGACTGTACTCGCCAAAGCCTGTCAGGCTGCTGACATCGACTTCGATGGGCGGGAAGCGCATTCGGCGCGTTATGACACAGAAAAAACAGCAGAGCTGTTCTGTGGCATCGTCAACAGCTGGAAGCAAATGGGCGGTTGGAAAGATTTCGACGACTGAGTCCGGGACTTTCTCTCCTGCATAAAAAAACCGGACATAACGTCCGGTTTTTTTATGCCCTCAACCGACGCTTACAGCTTGTCAGCATTTTCGGACAGGTAAGCCGCTACGCCCGCGGTGGAAGCCGTCATGCCTTTGTCGCCTTTTTTCCAGTTCGCAGGGCACACTTCGCCGTGCTCTTCGTGGAATTGCAGGGCGTCAACCAGACGCAGCAGCTCGTCCATGTTGCGGCCCAGAGGCAGGTCATTCACGATCTGCGAACGAACGATGCCCTTGTCATCGATCAGGAATGCGCCACGGAAAGCGACACCGCCTTCAGATTCAACATCGTAGGCTTTGCAGATTTCGTGCTTCATATCGGCTGCCATGGTGTATTGCACCTGACCGATACCGCCGTTGTTTACCGGCGTGTTGCGCCATGCGTTATGGGTGAAGTGAGAGTCGATGGAGACTGCCACCACTTCTACGTTACGGGCTTTGAACTCAGGAATGCGGTGGTCCAGAGCAATCAGCTCGGACGGGCAAACGAATGTGAAGTCCAGCGGGTAGAAGAACACCAGGCCGTATTTGCCTTTGATCGCGGTGGACAGCGTAAAGCTATCAACGATTTCGCCATTGCCCAGAACGGCGGCGACGGTGAAGTCAGGGGCTTGTTTGCCTACGAGTACGCTCATGGATATCTCCTGATGTGCAGCGTGGTAAACGGGAGCTGGCCAGTCATGGGTAATGACACGGTTAACAATCAGCTCGCGCATGAAAAAAGATCGGCCATCATACACCGCTCGTCGGGTCCGGCCTCCCCCCTTTTTTAAAGCCACCCGGGTTAGGCGTGGCACCGTTCGTCAGCATCAGGCATTAAACCTGCAATCGAGACCTAAGTTGCTTTGACAATCATTCTCGTTAACATTAAGATCCTTCGCATTGAATCCCAACCAGCGATGGTTCTTATTTATGTACGTTTGCCTCTGCACTGGCGTCACTGATGGAAAAATCCGAGACGCAATCTATGAAGGTTGCTGCAGCTACCGTGAAGTTCGCGAAGCGACCGGTGTTGCCAGTCAATGTGGCAAATGTGCGTGTCTGGCCAAGCAAGTGGTGCGCGAAACCCTGTCTTCCCTGCAAGCCAGCCAGGCAGCCATGAGTTACCCGGCAGAATTTTCAGTCGCCTGATGTAGCCATTTAAAGAGAACCGGACATGATGTCCGGTTTTTTTATGCCTTTAATTCAAGTGCTTAGGGCCTAGACGCGGAATACAAACATTCTTATTCCGATTAATTTTCATTTATTATTCAAATACTTAGGTTTGACAGGTGTAAGTGTGCAGATCAAACTCTTGCGCATATACAGTTCATTAAGGCAGGCCCTCGCGATGAAAGGCGACATTTCAGTCATTCAGCACCTCAACAAAATTCTCGGCAACGAGTTGGTCGCAATCAATCAGTACTTCTTGCATGCGCGCATGTATCAAGATTGGGGCCTGGAAAAGTTGGGTGCTCACGAATACCACGAGTCCATCGATGAGATGAAACACGCGGATAAGCTGATCAAACGCATTCTCTTCCTGGAAGGCCTGCCTAACGTGCAGGACCTGGGCAAGCTGCACATCGGCGAGCACACCAAGGAGATGCTTGAGTGCGACCTGCGCATTGAGCGCACCGGCCATGCCGATCTGAAAGCAGCCATCGCACACTGCGAAGTTGTGGGCGACTTTGGTAGCCGAGAACTTCTAGAAGACATTCTGGAGTCTGAAGAAGAACATATTGACTGGCTGGAAACTCAGCTTGGCCTGATAGATAAAGTGGGTCTTGAGAACTATCTGCAATCGCAGATGGGTGAATAAACCAAACCTCAGCCAATAAAAAACCCCGCCCTGTCTAAACAGTGGCGGGGTTTTTAATGCGCGCTAATTTATTCAAACTCGCGCGCAAAGACCCTTAGGCTTCGGTCTTGGCGGCTGCGGCTTTAGCGGCGGCATCCTTGATCAGGGTTTGCAGCTCACCATTGGCAAACATCTCCGCCATGATGTCGCTGCCGCCCACCAGCTCGCCACCTACCCACAGTTGCGGGAAGGTCGGCCAGTTAGCGTACTTGGGCAAATTGGCACGAATCTCTGGGTTCTGCAGGATGTCCACGTAAGCGAACTTTTCACCACAGCCCATTACGGCCTGAGCAGCTTTGGCCGAAAAGCCGCACTGCGGGGCATTCGGTGAGCCTTTCATGTAGAGCAGAATGGTGTTGTTGGCAATCTGTTCTTTGATCGTTTCGATGATATCCATGGAGCACCTCGGCTGAACTTTCCGACTCAGTTGTCGGCACGGTGGCGCATTGTAACGGAAACCCAGGCACCACGCTCGGTCTCCCCCACCGACGATAGTCTGCATCTGCTGCCCATCAATTGCCAACCCATGGCAGGGCAGTGTACAAATGGGTCGCTGAGGGCAGGTAATCCACCCATTAGTGCTTAAAGTGCACGCGCTCATGCCGCGTACACAGCGCCTGAAACCTCCCAAACAACACCCTTATTGGCAAGACGCGACATTTCCTTATAAGATCGCGCCTTCCCCTATTTCGTCGCCACGTGCGGCTAGCGCCGCAGGTCTCGCCCGTTTTTCTGAAAAACCTGGCTTTGAGCATCTGCAGTCGTTGCAAAAGAAGGTAGTTAATGATGAGCGCAAGGCACTTTCTCTCCCTGATGGATTGCACGCCCGAAGAGCTTAGCAGCGTGATTCGTCGAGGCATCGAGCTCAAGGACCTGCGCAATCGCGGCGTGCTTTTCGAACCGCTGAAAAACCGTGTACTGGGCATGATTTTCGAAAAATCGTCCACCCGCACCCGTTTGTCCTTTGAAGCGGGCATGATCCAGCTCGGCGGCCAGGCGATCTTCCTGTCGCCGCGTGACACCCAACTGGGGCGTGGCGAACCCATCGGCGACTGCGCAATCGTCATGTCACGCATGCTGGATGCCGTGATGATCCGTACCTTCGCCCACAGCACCCTGACCGAATTCGCAGCCAATTCTCGCGTCCCAGTGATCAATGGTCTGTCAGACGATCTGCACCCGTGCCAATTGCTGGCCGACATGCAAACGTTTCTGGAACACCGCGGCTCGATCAAAGGCAAGACCGTGGCTTGGATCGGGGACGGCAACAACATGTGCAACAGCTATATAGAAGCAGCCATCCAGTTCGACTTCCAGCTGCGCATCGCCTGCCCTGAAGGCTATGAACCGAACCCCGAGTTCGTGGCCCAGGCAGGCGAACGCGTCACCATCGTACGCGCCCCGCAAGACGCAGTAACCGGCGCCCACCTGGTCAGTACCGACGTCTGGACCTCCATGGGTCAGGAAGAAGAAACCGCCAAGCGTCTGAAGCAGTTCGCGCCTTATCAGGTCAACAAGGCACTGCTGGATCTGGCGGCCGACGATGTGCTGTTCATGCACTGCTTACCCGCGCACCGCGGGGAAGAAATCAGCGAAGACCTGCTGGACGATCCCCGCTCCGTTGCGTGGGACCAGGCTGAAAACCGTTTGCACGCGCAAAAAGCGCTGCTCGAATTCCTTGTACAACCGGCGTACCACCACGCATGAGTCAACCTCTTCTGCTGAACCTTCGTGATCTGGCCTGTGGCTATCAGGGCCAGAGCGTAGTGCAAAACCTCAACCTGCACCTCAACGCCGGCGACATCGGTTGCCTGCTGGGCTCTTCAGGCTGCGGCAAGACCACCACCCTGCGTGCAATCGCAGGCTTTGAACCTGTGCATCAAGGTGAAATCCAGCTGGGCGGCGAAATCATCTCCAGCGCAGGCTTCACCCTCGCGCCGGAGAAACGTCGCATAGGCATGGTGTTTCAGGACTACGCACTTTTCCCTCATCTGAGCGTGGCCGACAACATTGCATTTGGTATTCGCAAACTGCCGAACAAAGACCGTATCACTGAAGAACTGCTCGAACTGGTCAACCTGAAAAACCTCGGCAAGCGTTTCCCCCATGAGCTTTCGGGTGGCCAGCAGCAACGTGTGGCGCTAGCGCGCGCCTTGGCGCCTGAGCCACAGTTGCTTCTGCTGGACGAGCCGTTCTCCAATCTGGATGGCGAGTTACGTCGCAAGCTGAGCCACGAAGTGCGGGATATTTTGAAAGCCCGCGGCACCAGCGCGATTCTGGTGACACACGATCAGGAAGAAGCCTTCGCTGTTAGTGACCACGTTGGCGTGTTCAAAGAGGGCCGGTTGGAACAGTGGGATACGCCTTACAACCTCTACCACGAACCGCTGACCCCTTACGTGGCGAGCTTCATTGGTCAGGGTTACTTTATTCGCGGCCAGTTACTGAGCCCGGAGTCGGTGCAAACAGAGCTTGGCGTCCTGCAGGGCAACCGCGCCTACACATGGCCAACGGGCGGCGCCGTCGACGTGCTGCTGCGCCCCGACGATATCGTCCATGCGCCGGACAGCGACCTGAAAGCCAGAATCATCGGCAAGACCTTCCTCGGCGCATCGACGTTGTATCGCTTGCAACTACCGACCGGCAGTCAGCTGGAATCCATCTTCCCAAGCCACGTCGATCATCTTCCAGGCGCAGAAGTTGGCATCCGTGTGGCGGCTGAGCACCTGGTGATGTTTCAAACCAGCGGCAGCACCGCTGCGCAAATCCCCCACACCGACTCAGGTGTAAGACGTTTGAGCAGCGCTCACTGAACTAGGTGAAACACAAGCGACGTAAAGCCTACGTCGCCTGTGCTTCAAGCCCGCCCAATATCCGCAAAGGTCGCCCGCGTCTGCTCTGCCAGCACTGAGGGCGCCAATTCGACCTCCAGCCCGCGTCGCCCGGCGCTCACATAAATCGTCTCAAACCCCTCAGCGCTGCTGTCTATAAAGGTACGCAAGCGCTTCTTCTGCCCCAGCGGGCTGATCCCGCCCAACAAATAGCCGGTCGAGCGTTGCGCCGCTGCCGGGTCTGCCATTTCGGCTTTTTTCACTCCGGCGGCATGTGCCAGCGCTTTTAGGTCAAGACTTCCGACGACCGGTACGACAGCCACCAATAATTCACCCTTTTCACTGCTGGCCAACAACGTCTTGAACACCTGAGCGGGCGCCAGGCCAAGCTTTTCCGCCGCCTCATGGCCGTACGACGCCGCTTTGGGGTCATGTTCATAGCTGTGTATCCGATGTTCGGCGCGAACTTTTTTCAGCAGGTCCAGTGCAGGGGTCATGAGCATTCCTGTCGTTCGGTGATGGCACACTTGAGTGGGTGGATTCTAGGGCAATTCGGGCCTCAAGACGCGCTGGAACGGGCGTTCCATATGACTTTCATATGAACTGGGCGCTGAATCGTTACATCCATCCCTACCAATTTGTAGTCTTTGCTTACAGAAAAACCAATACCAAAACATCCGGCAAAAGTCAGAATGTGAATGGTCGTTCACTTTCGACCTTTGACAGCAGTGTTTCTTGTCTATATTTTTTCGATTCTGAATATATCTGCCAAAATTATGTTCCTATTTACCCGCACACGAAAAACCGGGATAAGCCATGCCCGGTATGTGTGCAGCTCCACTGCCACCTGACTGACGACGTCAAAAAACAACAAAAACGAGGTTTTACACATGACGACTGCATCGCAGCACCCCACGCTTTCAGGCCAGTGTATGGCCGAGTTTCTCGGTACCGCACTTCTCATTTTCTTTGGCACCGGTTGTGTCGCGGCGCTCAAGGTCGCGGGCGCAAGCTTCGGCTTGTGGGAGATCAGCATCATCTGGGGCATTGGCGTGAGCATGGCGATTTACCTCACGGCGGGCGTGTCAGGTGCTCACCTGAACCCGGCCGTCAGTATTGCGCTGTGCCTGTTCACCGACTTTGAAAAACGCAAACTGCCGTTCTATATCCTCGCGCAGGTCGCGGGGGCGTTTTGCGCCGCTGCACTGGTGTACACGCTGTACAGCAACCTGTTCTTCGATTACGAACAAGCCCATCAAATGGTGCGCGGCAGTAAAGAGAGCCTGGAACTGGCGTCTGTTTTCTCGACATACCCGCATCCATCCTTGTCGACGCTGCAAGCCTTTCTCGTGGAAGTGGTGATTACCGCCATCCTCATGGGCGTCATCATGGCCCTGACAGACGACAAAAATGGTCTGCCACGCGGGGCAATGGCGCCTTTACTGATCGGCCTGCTGATTGCCGTCATTGGCAGTTCGATGGGCCCGTTGACCGGTTTTGCAATGAACCCTGCACGTGATTTCGGGCCTAAGCTGATGACTTTCTTTGCGGGCTGGGGTGAAGTTTCGTTCACCGGCGCGCGCGATATTCCTTATTTCCTGGTTCCAATCTTTGCACCCATCGTGGGTGCTTGCCTCGGCGCAGCCATTTACCGCGGGATGATTGCCCGCCACCTGCCTGCCGTCGAACCTGTGGCAACGGATGCCCAAGCAAGCGCTGAAGTGAAAACCCAAGCGTCCTGATATCGACTTATGAAACGGGGCGCACGAGACTCTGCCCGTTATCTTCTCGCGCCCTGAACCCATTACTTCATTCTGCAAGGCAATCCCATGACCGACATTCAGAATAAGAACTACATCATTGCGTTGGACCAAGGCACCACCAGTTCGCGAGCGATCATCTTTGACCGTGACGCAAACGTGGTCTGTACCGCCCAACGCGAGTTCCAGCAGCATTACCCGCAAGCAGGCTGGGTCGAGCACGACCCGATGGAGATCTTCGCGACCCAAAGCGCGGTGATGGTAGAAGCCCTGGCGCAGGCCGGCTTGCATCACGATCAAGTCGCCGCCATCGGTATCACCAACCAGCGTGAAACAACCGTGGTGTGGGACAAGGTCAGCGGCCGTCCGATCTATAACGCCATCGTCTGGCAGTGCCGACGCAGCACTGAAATCTGCGAACAGCTCAAGCGCGACGGCCACGAACACTACATCAGCGAAACCACGGGCCTGGTGACTGACCCGTACTTCTCCGGCACCAAGCTGAAGTGGATCCTCGACAACGTTGAAGGCAGCCGCGAACGCGCCCGCAAAGGCGAACTGCTGTTCGGCACTGTCGACAGCTGGCTGATCTGGAAATTTACCGGCGGCAAAACCCACGTCACCGACTACACCAACGCCTCGCGCACCATGCTCTTCAACATCCACACGCTGGAGTGGGACGCGAAGATGCTGGACATCCTGGACATCCCGCGTGAAATGCTGCCGGAGGTGAAATCGTCCTCCGAGATCTATGGCCGCACCAAAAGTGGCATCGCCATTGGCGGCATCGCGGGCGACCAACAAGCCGCGCTGTTTGGCCAAATGTGCGTTGAGCCGGGCCAGGCCAAAAACACCTACGGCACCGGTTGCTTCCTGCTGATGAACACCGGCACCAACGCGGTCAAGTCCACCCACGGCATGCTGACCACCATCGCCTGCGGCCCCCGTGGCGAAGTGGCGTATGCGCTGGAAGGCGCCGTATTCAACGGTGGTTCAACCGTGCAGTGGTTGCGCGACGAATTGAAGATCATCAACGACGCCCACGACACCGAGTACTTCGCCAGCAAGGTCAAAGACAGCAATGGCGTGTACCTGGTACCCGCCTTTACCGGTCTTGGCGCACCGTATTGGGACCCGTATGCACGGGGCGCCCTGTTCGGCCTGACCCGTGGCGTACGCGTTGATCACATCATTCGTGCAGCACTTGAGTCCATTGCCTACCAAACCCGCGATGTGCTGGACGCGATGCAGCAGGACTCCGGCGAACGCCTCAAAGCCCTGCGCGTGGACGGTGGTGCTGTGGCCAACAACTTCCTGATGCAATTTCAGGCTGACATTCTGGGGACCATGGTCGAACGTCCACAAATGCGCGAAACCACTGCGCTGGGTGCGGCCTATCTGGCGGGTCTTGCGTGCGGATTCTGGAGCAGCCTGGACGAGTTGCGCGGCAAGGCCGTGATTGAACGCGAGTTCGAACCCACCCTTGAAGAAGCCAGCAAAGAGAAACTCTACGCTGGCTGGAAAAAGGCCGTGAGCCGTACCCGCGACTGGGAACCCCACGAAGAAAACAACTAAGTCCCACGCTAAATACAGCAGTTGGCGCTTCACGCGCTGGCTGCTGCATGCTGGCTTGCTCTCACCTGCGAGTAGCAGACGGCGCTTTCCTGCGGCATCATGGTCGAATTTGCTTCGCCGCCCAAAGGAAACTCCATGAATCTGCCTCCACGCCAGCAGCAGATCCTCGAACTCGTTCGCGAGCGCGGCTATGTCAGCATCGAGGAAATGGCGCAGTTATTCGTTGTCACGCCCCAGACCATTCGTCGCGATATCAACCAGTTGGCAGAAGCCGATTTGTTGCGCCGCTATCACGGTGGTGCGGCGTATGACTCCAGCGTAGAAAACACCGCCTACGCCATGCGCGCCGATCAGATGCGCGATGAAAAACGCCGCATTGGCGAAGCCATTGCCGCCCAGATACCTGACCACGCCTCTATTTTTATCAATATCGGGACGACCACCGAGTCCATTGCCCGGGCACTGCTCAATCACAACCACCTGAAAATCATCACCAACAACTTGCACGTTGCCTCGATCCTGAGCGCAAAGGACGACTTCGAAGTACTGATTGCAGGGGGCAACGTGCGCCGTGATGGCGGCATCGTCGGCCAGGCCAGCGTCGACTTCATTAATCAATTCAAGTTTGACTACGCCTTGGTGGGCATCAGCGGTATTGATTCTGACGGCAGTTTGTTGGATTTCGACTATCAAGAAGTGCGCGTATCCCAAGCCATTATTGCCAATGCCCGACAGACCATTCTGGCGGCGGACTCCAGCAAATTTGGTCGCAATGCCATGGTGCGCTTGGGGCCCATCACCCTGATTGATTGCCTGGTCACCGACCAACCGCCTGTCCCGGAGCTGGCGCAGTTGTTGGCACAGAACAAAATCCGCCTCGAAGTGGTTTAACCCCTCCTGCGCAGGATCGGGGCTCGCGCTGGCCGAGCCCCTCGGGCGCTTCGCGAGTCAGTCCTGACCTGCCCACCCATCGTAAATGTTCGAAATTCTTCCTTTATCCGGTCTTCGATGAGTTTTTTCAATCGAAGCAGGCTGGCTGTGCGCGTGTTTATCCGCTACCATTTTCGAAAATGAACATTAATGTTCGAATTCAAATATGCGTATTCAACGCGAGGCTCCTTCATGTCGCACACCACCTTGCCTGCCACGCCTCTTGCCGAGGTTTACGACGTTGCCGTGATTGGCGGCGGAATTAACGGTGTCGGCATCGCCGCAGACGCTGCTGGCCGCGGCCTGTCAGTGTTTCTCTGCGAAAAGGATGACCTCGCCAGCCACACATCCTCAGCCAGCAGCAAGCTGATCCACGGCGGCCTGCGCTATCTGGAACATTACGAGTTTCGTCTGGTGCGTGAAGCCTTGGCCGAGCGTGAAGTGCTGTTGGCCAAAGCCCCGCACATCGTCAAACCGATGCGCTTTGTATTGCCACACCGCCCGCACCTGCGTCCGGGCTGGATGATCCGTGCAGGCCTGTTCCTGTATGACCATTTGGGCAAACGTGAAAAATTGGCCGGCTCAACCAGCCTCAAATTTGGCGCCGACAGCCCGCTAAAAGCGGAAATCACCAAAGGTTTCGAATACTCGGACTGCTGGGTTGATGACGCACGCCTTGTCGTACTCAATGCCATGGCTGCGCGTGAAAAAGGCGCTCATGTCCACACCCAGACCCGTTGCGTCGGTGCACGTCGTAGCAAAGGCCTGTGGGAACTGAACCTGGAACGCGCTGACGGCAGCCTGTTCTCAATTCGCAGCAAAGCACTGGTCAATGCCGCCGGCCCGTGGGTGGCCAAGTTCATCAAGGACGACCTGAAACTGGACTCGCCTTACGGCATCCGCCTGATCCAGGGCAGTCACTTGATCGTGCCGAAGCTGTATGACGCGCCGAACGCGTTCATTCTGCAGAACGAAGACCAGCGCATCGTGTTCACCATTCCGTACATGGATCAGTTCACCATCATCGGCACCACTGATCGCGAATACACAGGCGACCCGGCCAAGGTCAGCATCACTGAGCAAGAAACGGATTACCTGCTGAATGTGGTCAACGCTCACTTCAAAAAGCAGTTGAGCCGCGACGATATCCTGCGCACTTACTCCGGGGTGCGTCCGCTGTGCAATGACGAGTCCGACAATCCGTCCGCCGTAACCCGTGACTACACGCTGGCTTTGTCTGGCGCGCCGGGCGAAGCACCTTTGTTGTCGGTGTTTGGCGGCAAGCTGACCACCTACCGCAAACTGGCAGAGTCGGCGATGGCTCAACTGACTCCGTTCTTCACCCAGATCAAACCCAGCTGGACGGCAGCCGCTACCTTGCCCGGTGGCGAAGACATGACCACCCCGGCGGCACTGAGCGCAGCCTTGGTCAGTAAACACAGCTGGCTGGATGCCGCTATCGCCAAGCGCTGGGCCATTACGTATGGCAACCGCGCCTGGACGCTGCTGGAAGGCGCGCAAGGCCTGGAAGATATGGGTGAGCACATTGGCAGCGGCTTATACAGCCGCGAAGTTGACTACCTGTGCAGTCAGGAATGGGCCCTGGACGCTCAGGACATCCTGTGGCGCCGCACCAAGCTGGGGTTGTTCACCACCGCCGAAGAACAGCAACACCTGGCCCACTACATGGCCAGCCTGAACCTCAAACACCGCAAGGTAGAAGCCGCTTAACTCTCCCTTTAACGCCCACCTCGATGTGGGCGTTTTTTTATCGCGGCTCCCCCGAATCATTCGGATTTCCGAACGCGGTCCTTCATGCAAGTTCGGCTTTCCGGGCAACCGCATGTTCACGCCTGCCTGCAACAAACCTATAACCCCATATAAATCAAAGTGTTAGCTTTATTAACAGGATCTGGCACGACTCATGCTCTACACTCTGGGCCGACTGCTTAAACAGCCTTAGCCTGTTGAGTTGTTCGAAGTACATAAAGGGTCCAGTGAACTGGCTCAATAAAAAAAACAATGTCGAGGAACCACCGATGCGCATCGTCCCGCAACTTTTGGCCGCAGCCATTACTGCAGCCCTGATTAGCACTCCAGTTTTTGCTGCCGAATTGACCGGCACACTGAAGAAAATCAAAGAATCCGGCACCATCACCCTTGGGCATCGTGACTCCTCCATCCCGTTCTCCTACATCGCGGACGCTTCCGGTAAACCGGTGGGTTACTCCCACGATGTGCAACTGGCAATTGTCGAAGGCCTGAAAAAGCAGCTCGACATGCCGGACCTCAAGGTCAAGTACAACCTGGTCACCTCCCAGACCCGCATCCCGCTCGTACAGAACGGCACCGTCGACGTTGAATGTGGCTCTACCACCAACAACGCCGAACGCGCCCAGCAAGTCGACTTCTCGGTCGGCATCTTCGAAATCGGTACCCGTCTGCTGTCCAAAAAAGACTCGCCATACAAAGATTTCGCTGACCTGAAAGGCAAAAACGTCGTGACCACCGCCGGGACCACTTCCGAGCGCATTCTCAAGGCCATGAACGCCGACAAGCAGATGGGCATGAACGTGATCTCGGCAAAAGACCACGGTGAAGCGTTCAACATGCTCGAATCGGGCCGCGCCGTCGCATTCATGATGGACGACGCCCTGCTCGCCGGTGAAATGGCCAAGGCCAAGAAGCCCACTGACTGGGCTGTAACCGGTACGCCTCAATCGTACGAAATCTACGGTTGCATGATGCGCAAAGGCGATCCTGACTTCAAAAAGGCCGTGGATGACGCCATCGTTGCGACCTACAAGTCTGGCGAAATCAACAAGATCTACGACAAGTGGTTCCAGCAGCCAATCCCGCCTAAGGGGCTGAACCTGCAGTTCCCGATGAGCGACGAGCTAAAAGCGCTGATCGCAAACCCTACCGATAAGCCTGCTGACGACAAGCCAAAAGCCTGATGCCGGTTACTACCGGGCGTGAATAATCGCGCCCGGTAGCCTTGATCACCCGCTGTACTCGCTACTGACTGCATTAGAGAGCACTCGACCCGCCGGTTGTCGAGCGGGGAGCGTGTGCCTGACGATCGTGTCAGGTGAGAACGGATTCCCTGAAGCAAGTGCTTGTGACTAGAACCATCTGAGGGGAGACCCTGCATGAATTACAACTGGGACTGGACCGTGTTTTTCAAGTCCACCGGCGTAGGCAGCGAGACGTATCTCGACTGGTTTATTTCGGGCTTGGGCTGGACCATCGCGATCGCTGTCGTCGCCTGGATCGTTGCCTTGATGCTGGGTTCGCTGCTGGGCGTGATGCGCACCCTGCCGAACCGCTTCATCGCCGGCATCGCCACCCTTTACGTTGAAATCTTCCGTAACGTACCGCTGCTGGTGCAGTTGTTCATCTGGTACTTCCTGGTGCCCGATCTGCTGCCGCCGGACTTGCAGGAGTGGTACAAGCAAGACCTCAACCCGACCACCTCGGCTTATCTGAGCGTCGTGGTGTGCCTGGGCCTGTTCACCGCCGCCCGGGTGTGCGAACAAGTGCGTACCGGTATCGAAGCGCTGCCCCGCGGTCAGGAGTCAGCCGCTCGCGCCATGGGTTTCAGCATGACGCAGATTTACTGGCACGTGCTGCTGCCTCAGGCGTACCGGATCATCATTCCGCCACTCACTTCCGAATTCCTCAACGTGTTCAAGAACTCGTCGGTGGCCTCGTTGATCGGTTTGATGGAACTGCTGGCGCAAACCAAACAGACAGCCGAATTCTCAGCCAACCTGTTTGAAGCCTTCACCTTGGCCACGTTGATTTACTTCACCTTGAACATGAGCCTGATGTTGCTCATGCGCCTGATCGAGAAGAAAGTCGCCGTACCCGGCCTCATGTCTCTGGGGGGCAAATAATGGACTTCTTTGATTTCAGCGGGATCGTCCCTGCCCTGCCGGGCCTGTGGAACGGCATGATCATGACCCTCAAGCTGATGGTGATGGGCGTGATCGGCGGCGTAGCGCTGGGGACCGTTTTGGCCCTCATGCGCCTGTCTTCAAGCAAGTGGCTGTCCAATCTGGCGGGCGCCTACGTCAACTACTTCCGCTCGATTCCGTTGCTGCTGGTCATCACCTGGTTCTACCTGGCCGTTCCCTTCGTGCTGCGCTGGATCACGGGTGAAGACACCCCGATCGGCGCCTTCGAGTCGTGCCTGGTGGCATTCGTCATGTTCGAAGCGGCGTACTTCTGCGAGATCGTGCGAGCGGGCGTACAAGCCATTCCTAAAGGCCAGATGGGCGCCGCCAAAGCGCTGGGCATGAGTTACGGCCAGGCCATGCGCCTGATCATCCTGCCTCAGGCATTCCGCAAAATGACCCCGCTGCTGCTGCAACAAAGCATCATCCTGTTCCAGGACACCTCGCTGGTTTACACCGTAGGCCTTGTGGACTTCCTCAATGCCTCGCGCTCAAGCGGCGATATCATCGGCCGCTCCAATGAGTTCCTGATCTTCGCCGGTCTGGTGTATTTCATCATCAGCTTTTCCGCCTCGCTGCTGGTCAAGCGTCTGCAAAAAAGGTTTGCCGTATGATCTCGATCAAGAACATCAACAAGTGGTACGGGGACTTTCAGGTACTGACCGATTGCAGTACTGAAGTCAAAAAAGGTGAAGTGGTGGTGGTCTGCGGGCCATCGGGCTCCGGCAAGTCGACCCTGATCAAGTGCGTCAACGCCCTTGAACCGTTCCAGAAAGGCGACATCGTAGTGGACGGCATTTCGATAGCCGACCCTAAAACCAACCTGCCGAAATTGCGTTCGCGCGTGGGCATGGTGTTCCAGCATTTCGAACTGTTCCCGCACATGACCATCACCGAAAACCTGACCATTGCTCAGGTCAAGGTACTGGGGCGCAGCAAAGCCGAAGCCACCAAAAAAGGCCTTGAGTTGCTGGAACGCGTGGGCTTGTCGGCCCACGCCCACAAACACCCTGGCCAACTGTCGGGCGGCCAGCAACAGCGTGTGGCGATTGCCCGTGCGCTGGCGATGGACCCGATTGTCATGCTGTTTGACGAACCCACTTCAGCCCTCGACCCGGAAATGGTCAACGAAGTGCTCGACGTGATGGTGCAACTGGCCCACGAAGGCATGACCATGATGTGCGTCACCCATGAAATGGGCTTTGCCCGCAAAGTGGCCGACCGGGTCATCTTCATGGATCAGGGCAAAATCGTCGAAGACTGTCAGAAAGATGAGTTCTTTGGCGATGTGAGCGCCCGCTCGCAACGCGCTCAGGACTTCTTGGGCAAGATCCTGCAGCACTGATAACTCAACCACCCGTCAGGGTGTTCGCCACACGCCTGTAACCGGGCGCAGCCTGCGCCCGGTTACAGCATTGGCCACCTCTTTATTGCGCAGTGGTTGACCCAAGGCATCTGTGATGAAATGCGACCCCACACTTTATCGCGGTGCCCCGCCCTCACTTGCCGTGAAACCTCGTCTGCTGCGCCATTGGCTGTTGCCGCCCCTGATTATCCTGCTGACTATCGGCCTCGGGTACGCGGGCTATCGCGTCAGCGAGCATTTCGGTATCCGCGCCCTCAGCGAAAACGGTGAACGCCAGCTGGAGCTGCACGCCCGCACCGTCGAAAGTGAACTCGGCAAATACACTTACCTGCCCAGCTTGCTGGAGCTTGAGTCCAGCGTATCGAAGCTGTTGGCCGACCCGAATTTGCAGAACCGCAACACCGTCAATCAATACCTAGAAGGCCTCAACCGCCGCAGCCGCAGCCGCGCCATCTATGTCCTCGACACCACGGGGCGGGTGCTGGCCACCAGCAACTGGCGAGATGCCGACAGCTACCTGGGTGAAGACCTGTCCTTTCGGGCGTACTTTCAAGACGCCGTACGCGGCCAACCGGGGCGCTTCTACGGCATCGGCAGTACCAGCGGCGAGCCCGGTTACTACCTGGCCCACGGGCTGGAAGAACAAGGCAAAATCATCGGCGTCGCAGTCATTAAAGTGCGCCTGGAAGCCCTGGAAGAACGCTGGCAGCGGGCACGGCTTGAAGCCTACGTCAGCGATGAGAACGGCATCATCATCTTGTCCAGCGACCCTACCCGGCGCCTGAAATCAGTCAGACCGCTTTCGGCCGACACCAAAGAAAAACTCGCGCGCAGCCTTCAGTACTACTGGTGGCCGCTCAACGAGCTGCAACCGTTGCAGCGCGAACAGTTGGCCGAAGGCGTCGAGAAAGTCACCTTCGCCACCAACAGCGAAGTCATCACCGATCATCAGCAAGTCAGCTATCTGGCGCAAACGCGCAACCTCAACGACACACCGTGGGACATCACCCTGCTCACGCCCCTGCAAGACCTGCGTCGCGAGGCCGCGAATCAGGGCATGCTGGTGGCGGTCGGCTTTGCCCTGCTGGCCTTCCTGCTCATCGCGTGGAACGAGCGGCGCAAGGTGATTGCCACCCGGCTGGCCGCACGCGAAGCCCTGCAAGAAGCCAACAATCAGCTGGAACGGAAAATCACCGAACGCACCACCCACCTGCGCGCCAGTAACGAACGCCTCAAAGGGCAGATACGCGAACGGCGTCAGGCCGAAGACACCCTGCGCCGCGCCCAGGACGAACTGGTGCAGGCTGGCAAACTTGCTGCGATCGGGCAAATGTCCACCAGCATTGCCCACGAACTCAACCAGCCCTTGGCCGCCTTGCGCACGCTCTCGGGCAACACGGTCCGGTTCCTGGAGCGTGGCGACTTGAAAGTGGCGGCTGAAAACCTCGGCACCATCAACAACCTGGTGGACCGCATGGGCCGTATCACCGCCAACCTGCGCTCATTTGCGCGGCGCGGCGACGACGATGGTCATGCCAGCCTGAGCCACGCCGTAGACGCCGCCTTGCAACTGCTCGATGCCCGGCTGGAAGCGTCGGGCGCAAGCGTGCACCGTGATTTCAGCGACGCCCATTTGAAAATTGACCAGACGCGGCTCGAGCAAATCCTGATCAACCTGATCGGCAACGCGCTTGATGCCATGCAGGGCCAAAGCACGCCGCCGCACGTGTGGCTCGAAGGCGCTGTCAGCGAAGGCAAATATCGCCTGCAAGTGCGCGACAACGGCCCGGGCATTGACCCCGAAACCCGCAAGCACCTGTTTGAACCGTTCTTCACCACCAAACCCGGCGAGCAAGGGCTCGGGCTCGGCCTGACCCTGTCAGCCAGCCTCGCGGCCGCCGCCGGTGGCAGCCTGAGCGTTGAATTCCCGGCCAGCGGTGGTGTTGCGTTTGTCCTTTTATTACCGTTGCTGCAACCCGTTAAGGCCGAGCCGCTATGAACCCTGAATTAAGCGTCCTGATTGTCGAAGACGACCCCCATGTCCTGCTGGGTTGCCAGCAGGCGCTGGCCCTGGAAGACATCCGCAGCGAAGGCGTAAGCAGCGCCGAACAAGCCCTGGCACTGGTGGGTGACAATTTCCCCGGCATCGTCATCAGCGATATTCGACTGCCCGGCATTGATGGCCTCGAACTGCTAAAACGCCTCAAGGCCCGCGACCACAGCCTGCCCGTGGTGTTGATTACCGGGCACGGCGACATTTCCATGGCCGTGGGCGCAATGCGCGATGGGGCCTATGACTTCATGGAAAAACCGTTTTCCCCCGAGCGCTTGGTGGACGTCGTGCGTCGCGCGCTGGAACAACGCAGCCTGGCCCGTGAAGTGTGGTCGCTGCGTCGGCAACTGGCGGAGCGCGATTCCCTGGAAGGCCGCATCATTGGGCGCTCGCCCGCCATGCAACACTTGCGCGAACTGATTGCCAACGTTGCTGATACGTCTGCCAACGTGCTGATCGAAGGCGAAACCGGCACCGGCAAGGAACTGGTCGCCCGCTGCCTGCACGACTTCAGTCGACGCCACCCCCAACAGTTCGTCGCCCTGAACTGCGGCGGCTTGCCCGAGAACTTGTTCGAAAGTGAAATCTTTGGCCACGAAGCCAATGCCTTCACGGGGGCGGGCAAACGGCGGATCGGCAAAATCGAACACGCCGACGGCGGCACGCTGTTTCTCGATGAAGTCGAAAGCATGCCCCTGAACTTGCAAATCAAACTGCTGCGGGTGCTGCAAGAACGCACACTCGAACGTCTGGGCTCGAACCAGAGCATTGATGTCGATTGCCGCGTGATTGCGGCCACCAAATCCGACCTCGACCAACTGGGCAAAGCCAACCAGTTTCGCAGCGACCTGTACTACCGGCTGAACGTGGTCACCCTCGAACTGCCGCCTTTGCGCGAGCGCCGCGAAGACATCCTGCAATTGTTCGAATATTTCTTGCAGCAATCCTCCTTGCGCTTCGACCGCGCCGCGCCCGAGCTGGACAACCAGACCCTCTCCAGCCTCATGAGCCACGACTGGCCCGGGAACGTGCGCGAGCTGCGTAACGTGGCTGAACGCTTTGCCCTGGGGCTGCCCGCGTTTAAGAAAACCGGCGGCAGTGTTGCGCAAGGGCTGGGGTTTTCAGAAGCGGTGGAAGCCTTCGAGCGCAACCTGCTCAACGACGCCCTGCAACGCAGTGGTGGCAACTTGACCCAAGCCAGCCAGGAGCTGGGCATGGCCAAGACCACCCTGTTCGATAAAGTTAAAAAATACGGTTTGGCGCACTGATGGATCTGATTTTAAAAGCGGCACTCGGGGCAGGCGTGGTCATCATTCTGGCCATGCTGGCAAAAACCAGAAACTACTACATTGCCGGGCTGGTGCCGCTGTTTCCAACCTTCGCCCTGATCGCGCATTACATCGTGGGCAAAGGCCGGTCCATCGAGGACCTGAAAACCACCATCGTGTTCGGCATGTGGTCGATCATTCCCTACTTTGTGTACCTGGCGGCCTTGTACGTGCTGGTCGACCGCATGCGCCTTGAAGCCTCGCTGGCGCTGGCAGCGGTGGCCTGGCTCATGGCCGCAACCGTATTGGTCAGCGTCTGGGTCAGGCTCCACTGACCCCAAACCGGCGGCGCCGCTCACCTCGCTGACACCTTGGCCCGTCCCTTGCATTTACCCCTTAACGCCCGCCGGGCTTGATCCGGCGGGGATTGAATGGGGTAAAGCTGACGTTGAACATTCTCGATCTCGATTCCAGCCTGACGGCGCAACCCGCCATCGCTGAACGGCTGCTGGATGGCCGTGCCACGCGCCTTGACCTGCTGGCGCTTGGCCCGCAACTGCGGTTATGGTCAACCGAGCGCACCTATCGGCGCTTCGAGCAACAGCTGAAAAAACGACCGCCGCGCCCGGCGCACCGGCCTGAACTGTTCTTTGTCGGTTCCGGCGACTATCACCACCTGACCCCGGCATTGCTCAGCGATTTGCCGGAGCCCGTCAGCCTGATCCACTTTGACAATCACCCCGACTGGGTGCGCCTGGCGCCCAAGCGCCATTGCGGTTCCTGGGTCAATCGTGCGCTCGAAATGCCCAACATTGCGCGCATCATCACCCTGGGCCCGTGCAGCGACGACCTGGAAAACCCGCAAATCAAGGGCGGCAATCTGGGCGCCCTGCAACGCGGGCACTTGCAACTGTTCCCCTGGCAGCACGCACCCACTCAAGTCTGGGGCCGCATCGGCGATGGGCCGGGCCATGAGCAACATGAAAACCTGCTGCACTGGCGCAACCTTGCGGACGAGGACTGGCCCGCGTTTATCGACGCCCTGATC
Organism: Pseudomonas lundensis; assembly: GCF_015377145.2. Taxonomy (NCBI): domain Bacteria; kingdom Pseudomonadati; phylum Pseudomonadota; class Gammaproteobacteria; order Pseudomonadales; family Pseudomonadaceae; genus Pseudomonas; species Pseudomonas lundensis. The sequence goes on along the minus strand of NZ_CP062158.2, from coordinate 1,130,301 downwards.
GACGACCTGCCCACCGGGGCGGTGTGGATCACGATCGACAAAGACGTGCTGGCCAGCGAAGACGCCGCCACCAACTGGGATCAAGGCGGCATGCGCCTGACCCACTTGCTGCACGCCATCCGCGCCTTGGCCGCACGCACACGTGTACTGGGGATCGACGTGTGCGGCGAGTTTGCCAAGGCCCCGCACCGCAATTGGCTCAAACGCTGGGAGGCCAAATCCGACCAGCCCCCGCCGCAGCGTTGGAGCGAGCAGGACCTGCTGCGCAATGCCCACACCAACGAGGCATTGATCACACTGTTTGAGGAGCTTTTTCCGTGACCCTGATCGTGATTGCGCTGGTGGCGTTTTCCATCGTGCTCGATGTGATCGGGCAGCTGTGTTTCAAAATCGGCCTCGACCGCTTGCCTGAGCTGGAGGGCGGCTTCCGCCTCAATGCCTTCTGGGCACAAGTATTTAACGCACCGATGCTGTGGGCCGGGATCGCCGCCTACGTGATCGAGTTTTTCGTCTGGCTGGAAGCGCTGTCGCGCGCGCCCTTGAGTTTGTTGTTTCCCGCCGCAGCCCTGGCGTATTGCGGCGTAGTGTTCGCTGGCAGCGTGCTGCTCGGCGAACACGTCAGTCGGCGCCGCTGGCTGGGCACACTGGTGATTACCGTTGGCGTGATGCTGGTCTGCATCGCCGGGACCTGAGGAGTTGAACATGCAATCTGAAAACACCCTGAACACTGCCGCAGACGGTTGGCTTCACGGGCGGTTGGGCACCGTTGTGCTGTGGGCGCTGCTGATTGCGCTGGAAAGCAGTGGGCAGATCGCCACCAAAGTGGGCGGCGACCAACTGGGACAGATGGACTTCAGCCTGCAATGGCTCCACGCGGTGATGATGAACCCCGGCGTGTGGGTCGCCATTGCCTGCTACATCGGGGCGTTTTTCGTGTGGATGCTGATTCTGCGCCGCAGCAGTTTGTCGCTGGCATTCCCGTTGAGTTCGCTGGTGTTCGTCGGCGTCTTGCTCGGCTCGTGGCTCGGGCTGGGGGAACACATCAGTGTCCTGCACTGGGTGGGTGTGGCCGTGATCATGATCGGCATCGCCCTGCTGGCCGACGGTGAACCTGAGCATTGATCCGCCTGCGCACAGGGCGGCAGCGGGGTCAGAATGTATAACTGATGGCCGTCTGCACGCTGCCCTGGTTCACCTCGCCGCGTTCTTTGACGATGCTGCTGTCCGCGGCCGATCCCAGCAGGTGCATCCAGCTGGCACTGGCCACCAGCGACCAGTGCGCGGCCAGCGGGAACTCAAGGTTCTGGGTCAGGCTGATCTGCTGGAACCCGCCGCTGGCCTTGTACGCGCCGATGCCTGACGCTTGCGCTTCACGGCTGCTGACACCAAAAAACGTTGAGGTCTGACGCCCGTCTGCAAAATGAGCGGCTAACTGGCTGCTGCCGATAATCCCCCTCCCCAGCGGGTAACCCAACTCGCCACCGACTTGCCCCAGCACCCCGCCCTGACCGCCTGCGCCGCCGACCGCTTGCCCCAGCTTGGCGTACACCCGCCAGAATTCGGCCGGGCTGTACTGCACAAAACCGCCCAGTTGGGCCATGTCCGAGACATCGCGCAAACCACGCAACGAGCCGTTGGCATCACGCCCCGGCAGGTAGTTAACGAACGGCCCCACCGTCCAGTCGCCAGCCTGGAGCGCACGCCAGCTCAGGCCATCCTCGGTGTCCAGGCTGACATCGCCCCACTCCACATCGACATACGGCAACGGCACGGTTTCATAACGGCTGGCGCTCGGGTCATAAGGCTGATAACCCACGCCTGCACCGATTTCGCCAGTCGGGCCATCGGCGGCGAACACCCCCGCCGAACCGAACAGGACAAACAGCAAAACAGCAGGCAAGGGCGTTTTCATCTCAGGGGTTCCGTGGAGGTTCAGGCGCGCATCAATCCCTGTTTTGCCCACCCTGCGCAAGCACTGATGTTGTTTGTAGCAACCTACAAAAATTGTAGCTTCAACCCCCCCGCTGAACCCCCGTCTCACTCAAAGCCCCGGCCCGCCGGGCGTGCGCAGGTTGGCACAGTCAATGCAATCCCCTGTTGCAAGCGCACTGTGCGCACCTCCTCCACAGGACAACGCAGATGATGCAATGGCATATCGTGTGTGACTTCGACGGGACCATCACCCGGACTGACGTCATCGACAACATTCTTCAGCGCTTCGCCGACCCAAGCTGGCAAGCCATTGAAGCGCAATGGGTGCAGGGCGAGATTGGCTCGCGGGAATGCCTGAGCCGCCAACTGTCACTGGTCAACGCGTCACCCGCGCAATTGCTGGCCTATTTCGACAGCGTTGAGATCGACCCGGACTTCCCGGATTTCGTCGATCACGTCATGGCACGGGGCGCCTCCCTCGAAGTCGTCAGTGACGGCATCGAACAAGGCATCGCACGGATTCTGGCCCGTCACTACGTGACCTTGCTGCCGATCCTTGCCAATCGGCTGCGTCAGGTCGACCAGCACAGCTGGCGCATCGATTTCCCCTACGCCAGCGACGCATGCCGCGCGGCCTCGGGTAATTGCAAATGCGCCTCCACCCCCGCAGGCAAACGCGTGCTGGTGATCGGTGACGGTCGCTCAGACATGTGCGTGGCCGCCAAAGCCGACTTTGTGTTTGCCAAGGACAGCCTGGCCGACCATTGCGAGCGCAATGGCATTCCTTACGCGCGCTTCGATTCGTTCGCTGAACTGCCCGCCTTGCTCGCCCGCTTGCCGAACCATGCCGCCAACGCCCCCCACTTTTCTCGTGAACAGCAGGAACTCTTCAACCATGTCTGACATCCGAATCGCCACCCCTGAAGACCAGATCCTTCTGGAAAAAGAAGCCAAATACTGCTCTTACGGCGACACCGTTCACTACATTGAGCCCCCGCGTATTTTCAGCCGCTGCGAAGGTTCCTACGTTTGGGACACCGAAGATCAAGCCTACCTCGACCTGCAAATGTGGTACTCGGCGGTCAACTTCGGGTACGCCAACCCGCGCCTGAACAACGCGCTGAAACAGCAAATCGACACCCTGCCGCAAATTGCCAGCCAGTACCTGCACAAGGGCAAAATCGAGCTGTCGGAGTGCATCGCCGTCGATGCCAAAAACAAGTTCGGTCTGGACGGCCGTGTGCATTTCAACGTGGGCGGTTCGCAGTCCATCGAAGACTCGTTGAAAGTGGTGCGTAACGCCAGCAACGGCAAAAGCCTGATGTTCGCGTTCGAAGGCGGCTACCACGGGCGCACCCTCGGCGCGTCCGCGATCACGTCCAGCTACCGCTACCGTCGCCGCTATGGCCACTTTGGCGAGCGCGCCAACTTTATTCCGTTCCCGTACCACTTCCGTGGGCCGAAGGGCATGACCAAGGAAGAATACGGCAGCCATTGCGTGCAGCAATTCGCCCGTTTGTTTGAGACGGAATACAACGGCGTGTGGGACCCGAAAGTCGGCCAGAGCGAATACGCCGCGTTTTACGTCGAACCGATTCAGGGCACTGGCGGCTACGTCATTCCCCCGATGAACTTCTATAGCGAGCTCAAGCACGTGCTGGATCAGCACGGCATCTTGATGGTGGTCGATGAAATCCAGATGGGCTTTTGGCGCACCGGCAAGCTGTGGTCGATTGAACACTTCGACGTCAAACCCGACGTGATCGTATTCGGCAAAGCATTGACCAACGGCCTCAACCCGCTGGGCGGCATTTGGGCCCGCGAAGAGCTGATCAACCCGACGGTATTCCCGCCAGGCTCCACGCACTCCACCTTCGCCTCCAACCCGCTGGGCACCGCCGTGGGCCTGGAGATGTTCAAGATGACCCACGAAGTCGATTACGGCGCGATGGTCATGGCCAAGGGCAAGCACTTCCTGGCCGGGTTGCAAGACCTGCAAAAGCGCTACCCGATCATCGGGGACGTGGACGGCCTGGGGCTGGCGCTGCGCTGCGAAATCTGCGGCCCGGACGGCTTTACCCCGGACAAAGCGACCCTGGACTACATGGTGGAAGAAGGCATGAAGGGCGACATCGACATCGATGGCAAGCGTCTGGGCCTGATTCTGGACGTGGGCGGCTACTACAAAAACGTCATCACCCTGGCCCCGTCGCTGGAAATCAGCTACGCAGAAATCGACCTCGGCATCGCCCTGCTCGACCGCCTGCTGCACCGGGCCATGCAGCGGTGAACGCGGCCGTTTCACTGACAGGCGCCATCGACTTGGGTGAAGGCGACGCCGGTTTCGTGATCGGCACCGGTGAGGTCGCGGTGTTGTTAATCCACGGCCTGACCGGCACCCCGACAGAGTTGCGTCGGGTGGCCATGGGCCTGGCCAAAGAGGGCTGTACGGTGTACGTCCCGACGCTGGCCGGGCATTGCGGCGACAACGCCGATTTGCAAGCCACGGGCTGGCAAGACTGGTACGCCAGCGCCCGCAACACCTTTGTCGGCATTCGCCAAAAACACGCTCAGGTGTTTGTCGGCGGGCTGTCCATGGGCGCGGTGATGTCGATGCACCTGGCTGCCGAACACCCTGGGCAGGTCGCGGGCTTGCTGCTGTATTCCACGACCCTGCGCTACGACGGCTGGAACATGCCAAAAGCGGCGGTGTTGACACCGCTGCTGATGGCGATTCCGTTCGGCGTGCACCTGTGTCGCTTCAACGAAACACCGCCCTACGGGATCAAAGACCCGCGTTTGCGCGCCATCGTTGAACGCCAGATGAAAGCAGGCGAAAGCAGTCATGCCGGGCTGTTGACCATGTCGGGCGTCAGCGTGCGCGAGTTGCATCGCCTGATCGCGGCAGTCAAACGCGCCATGCCCAAGGTGATGACGCCCGCGCTGGTGATTCATTCCAGTGAGGACGACATCACCAGCCGCTGGAATGCCGATTATGTCGAACGTCGCCTGGGCGGCCCGGTGACCAAGGTGCTGCTCGACAACTGTTACCACATGATTACCGTCGACTTGCAATACCGGCGCGTGATCGAGTTAAGCGTTGATTTCGTGAGAAACCACAGCGCCGATTCAGAGGCTGCCGCGCCGTACGCGCAGCAGGCCTGACAACAAGGACGCCACATGATTGAAGCCCACGCCTTTTCATCGATTCAGGCCATCGAACGCGACGCCTGGAATGAGTGTTTTCCAGACGCGCTGGAGGATTGGGATTACATCGTGGCGGTAGAAAAGGCCGGCATTGAGGGGTTCAACTGGCGTTACCTGACGCTGTTTGAAGGCCCGACCCTGATTGCCGTCGCCACCGCCTTCACCACCTGCTATCGCCTTGACACCACTGTGCAAGGGGTTGGCAAGCGTTTTACCGAAGCACTCCATCGAGTGCTGCCGGGGCTGATGCAATTACCGCTGTATGCCATCGGCTCGCCGGTCACCGAACAATGCCGCGCCGGCACCGCCCGCCACATCACCCCGTCACAGCGCCCCGCGCTGTTAGGCCGCTTGCTGAGCCTCGCTCAGCAGGATGCCCGCGCGCTGGGCATCGGCCTGATGGCAGTCAAGGACGTGCCGAGCCATGACGACGATTGGGCAAACAGCTGCAAAGGCGCCGGGTTTCAGTCCATGCCCAGCTTGCCGAGCGCGCTGCTGCCTGTGCCGTTTGACTCGGTCGACGGTTACTTGGGTTCGCTGGGCAAATCCACCCGCAAAGACATGCGCCGCAAATGGCGCGCGCCGGGGCCGCAGGTCGAGTGGCGCAGCCACATTGACGACGTGCTGCCCGACGTCATGCGTTTGTACGAAGCCTCGCTGGCGCGCAGCGACCTGCAATGGGAGCGCTTACCCCCCGCGTATTTCACGGGTATCCTCCAGCAACTGGGTGACCGGGCCCTGTGCGCGCTGTACTGGATCGATGACACGCTGGTGGCCTTTAATCTGGTGCTGCTCGATGAGCACCGGTTGATCGACAAGTTTTTCGGCCACGACCTGGCGCTGACCCGCGAATACAACCTGTATTTCAGGAGCTGGCTGGTGAACGTTGACTACTGCATCCGCAATGGCATCGGGCTGTACGAATGCGGGCAAGCCGGTTACGCCAGCAAGATTCGCCTGGGCTGCACGTTTGAAGGCAACACGCTGTTTTTTCGTCATCGCAACCGGCTAATCAATAACGCGCTCAAACTGGTCAAACTGTTTATCCGCCCTGACCGCCATGACCCTGCCATGGCCGCCGCTATAAGCGAGTCCTAATGCCGACCACGCCCGACGCATCGCGCCCCCCGCAACCGTTCAAGGTCTCGCGCTGGACCGTGCAACGCAAACTGGTGCTGGCCTTCTGGCTGGTGAGCGTCATCCCGACCATGATCGCCGCCGAATTGGCCGCCACCACGCTGTCGCAGATTTTCGACAGCAACGTGCGGGTCTGGCTGCAAGAGTCGACCAAGATCGTCAAGGATGAGATCAGCGAAATCCTCGCGGACAACGCCCGAGTGGCCAAGCTGTTCTTGCAGTACACGCACCCGCAGACCGACCGAACAGTCATTCGCCACGAACGGCTGACCGCCGACATTGCCGATGCCTTGGGTATCGATGTGGTCGCCCTGATTCGCGACAGTGACCACAAAGTGGTGTTCAGCACCGCCAGCGACAACATTGTCGATCAGATCAGTCTGGCGCCGAACGCGGTGTTGCAGACCATCAAGGTAGGCGAAGTGCCGACTGGCACCGTCGTCTCGACGTTCCCTACTACTCAGGACGGTGTGGATTACCAGTTATTGGTCGCGACCTACATGGACAGCAGCTTCCTGACCAGCGTGGCCGAAGTCCACTCGCTCGACTTGCGGCTCTATCTGCACAACCCCAGCGGCTTTGCCGAGATTTTCTCCAGCCAGCGCTTTGAAGACCGTCAACCCACGGTGCCTCAGGCCATTGAGCAAACCCTGCGCGACACCAAACTGCCCAGCGAACAGTTCACCAGCCGCTACAGCGGTTTGTACTGGCCGATCCTGAACGACACTGGCGAACTGCAAGGCGTGATTTACAGCGGCCTGCTGCGCCACACCAGCCTCGTAGGGCTGGTCAACCAGACCAACCTGTTTGTGCTTATTTTCCTGCTCGGCTCGGTACTCTCGCTGACGGTTGGCTGGCTGGTTTCCGAACGCCTGACACGCCCGTTGCGGGCGCTTTCCGAAGGGGTGCGCGCCGTCACGGCGGGGGATTACAACCAGCGCGTGGCGGTGTCCGGTAACGATGAACTGGCTGAGCTCAGTAGCACCTTCAACCACATGACGGTGCGTTTGGGTCAGCTGCATCACCTAGAAGCGCAACTGCGGCGCCGCGATCGCCTGCACGCGCTGGGGGAAGTGGCCATGGGCCTGGCCCACGAAATCCGCAACCCGCTGGGCATCATCAAAACCGCCACCCAATTGCTGCACCGGCGCGCCGACCTGGGCGACAACGACAAGCGCCACCTTGAGTACGTGGTCAGCGAAGTCACGCGCATCAACGACCTGATTACCGAATTTCTCGACTTCGCCAAACCCAGTGCGCCCGTGCGCTGCGTTCAGCCCGCACGGCCTCTGGTGGAGGACATTCTGGGGTTCTGCAAACCTGAACTTGAGTCTCATCGCGTTGAAGCCCGCATCGATGACCAGGCACCCGGCGCCACCTTGTATGCCGATGCGCGGCAGTTGAAGCAGGCGTGCCTGAACCTGATCATCAACGCCATCGACGCCATGCCCGACGGCGGCCACCTCACCGTCGGCATTGCGCAGGAAGACGATTACACCGTCATCAGCATTACCGACACGGGCGAAGGCATTGCGCCCGACATGATGGAGCGGATTTTCACGCCCTTTGTGACGACAAAAGCCTCGGGCACAGGCCTGGGGCTGGCCAAGGTGTTCTCAATCATGGACAGCCACGACGGCCGCATCGAATGCGTCAGCGACAAAGGCGCCGGTGCCACCTTCAATCTGTATATTCCGGCCCACGGAGGGGATGAGTCATGAGTCATAACGTGCTGGTGGTCGACGACGAGCCGAAGCTGTGCGACCTGCTCAGTTCGGCACTCAGCCAGAACGATGTACAGGTGTTCACGGCAGGCAATGGCTTGCAGGCGCTGGCGATCCTGGAACAGCAAGACATTGATCTGGTGATCAGCGACTGGCGCATGCCGGGCATGGACGGCCCGCAATTGCTGGCGGAGGTCAAACAGCGCTACCCGCAGTTGCCCGTGATTGTGATGACCGCGTACAGCACCGTAAAAAACGCCGTCCAGTCGATGCGCAATGGCGCCTACGACTACATCGCCAAACCCTTCGACATTGACGAGCTGGACATCACCGTCAACAAGGCCCTGCAATTTCGCGACATCTTGCGCGATAACGCCCGCATGCGCGCAGAACTGGACGAACATCAGCACGTTGACAGCCTGATCGGTGACAGCCCGAGTTTTCGCCGCGTGTTGCAGGCCATCGACTCCGTGCGGGACAGCAGCGCCACCATTCTGCTGACCGGCGAAAGTGGCACCGGCAAAGAAATGGTCGCCCGCGCCATTCACAAACATGGCAACCGCGCCGACAAGCCGTTTGTCGCGGTCAACTGTGCGGCGATTCCTGAAGGTTTGCTTGAAAGCGAGATGTTCGGCCACCGCAAAGGCGCGTTTACCGGCGCCGTAGCCGACCGTGTCGGGCGTTTTCTACAGGCCGACAAAGGCACGTTGTTTCTCGATGAAGTCGGTGACATGCCGTTGGCGCTGCAAGCCAAGATTCTGCGCGCGCTGCAGGAGCGAGTCATCGAGCCGGTGGGAGATCCCCGCGAGCGCAAGGTCGACGTGCGAGTGATTGCAGCCACCAACAAAAATCTGCTGGAGGCCGTGGCCAATAAAGAGTTTCGCGAAGACTTGTACTACCGCCTGAATGTGTTCCCGATCCCACTACCCGCCTTGCGCGAGCGTGTGGAAGACATTGCCCCGCTGGCCCGCCACTTCGCCCACAGTCTGGGCGCGACGGCCGGTAAACGCATCACCGGCTTCAGCCCCGACGCCTTGCAGGCCATGGCCGAATACAACTGGCCGGGCAACATCCGCGAACTGCAAAACTGCGTTGAGCGCGCCACCATCGTGGCCACCAGCCAGACCATTGAAGACAGCGACTTGCCGCCGTACCTGTTTACCCCACAACCGAATCAACACGGCGCCGTACCGCAATCGGGCCCCAGCGTGCCGCCGGACCTTGAGGCCGCCTTGGCCGAGGTCGAGAAAGCGTACATCCTGGCAGCCTTGCAACAGGCCAACGGCGTGCAGGCGGCTGCGGCGCAATTGATCGGTATTTCAGAAAGAAGCTTTTGGTATCGACTGAAAAAGCTAAACATCCATGTCGAAAAAATAGCCCGCTAAAGTCAGGCCACTTCAGCCCGTAGCTTGCGGGCGGCGGCCACCATGTTGATCAACGCGGCTTCGGTCTCGGCCCAGGCGCGGGTTTTGAGGCCGCAATCGGGGTTGACCCACAACCGTTCTGCCGGGATGCGCTGCGCGGCCTTGCTCAGCAATTTGACCATTTGCGCCGTGTCCGGCACCCGTGGCGAGTGGATGTCATAGACCCCCGGACCAATATCGTTCGGGTAATCGAACGCTTCAAAGGCCTCCAGCAACTCCATGTCCGAGCGCGAGGTTTCGATGGTTATCACGTCGGCATCCATCGCGGCAATCGACTGGATCACGTCGTTGAATTCGCTGTAGCACATGTGGGTGTGGATCTGGGTTTGGTCACCCACGCCCGAGGCGCACAGCCGAAACGCTTCCACCGCCCAGTCCAGGTACTCCTGCCACTGCGCGCGGCGTAACGGCAAACCTTCGCGGAACGCCGCTTCGTCAATTTGCACAATCTTGATACCGGCTTTTTCCAGGTCGAGCACTTCGTCACGGATGGCCAGCGCCAATTGTCGCGCTTGCACGTGGCGCGGCACGTCTTCGCGCGGGAATGACCACATCAACATGGTCACAGGGCCGGTCAGCATGCCCTTCATGACTTTGTCGGTCAGGCCTTGGGCGTACGTGATCCACTCCACGGTCATGGCGTTGGGGCGGCTCAGGTCGCCAAAAATGATCGCCGGTTTCACGCAGCGCGAACCGTAGCTCTGCACCCAGCCATAGTGAGTGAACACGTAGCCGTCCAGTTGCTCGGCGAAGTATTCGACCATGTCATTGCGTTCGGCTTCGCCGTGAACCAGCACGTCCAGACCGAGGCGCTCCTGAGTCTCTACGGCATTGCGGATTTCACTGTGCATGGCGTCGGTGTATTCGCTGGTCGACAACTTGCCCTGTTTGTACGACTGACGCGCCAGACGAATCGAAGCGGTCTGCGGGAAGGAGCCGATAGTTGTGGTCGGAAACGCTGGCAGGTTCAAGCGCGCACGCTGCACTTCAATACGTTCGGCAAAGGGCGATTGACGCTGGCTGTCAGCAGCCGTGATGGCCTCCAGGCGCGCTTGCACCGCCGGTTTATGGATGCGCGGCGAGTGGGCACGGCTGTGCTGTAGCGCGCGGCTTTCGGCCAGCGCCAGTTGCACCTTTGGGTCTTGCGGGATGTTCAGTGCGTCACGCAGCACGGCGATTTCGCTGCATTTTTGTTTGGCGAAGGCGAGCCAGCTTTTGAGCTCCGCATCCAGTTGGGTTTCGCGATCCAGGTCCACCGGGCTGTGCAACAGCGAGCACGAACCGGCGACCCACACATTGTCCCCAAAACGTTCTTCGGCCAGTTGCAATTGCGCCAAGGCGTTTTCCAGGTCGCAGCGCCACACGTTGCGACCGTTGACCAGTCCCAGCGACAGCACTTTGTAGGTCGGCAAGCGATCCAGAATCCCGTGCAACTGGTCCTGAGCACGCACCAGATCAACGTGCAGCCCTTCCACCGGCAGGCTGACCGCCAGACCGAGGTTGTCTTCCAGCCCGCTGAAGTAAGTCGCCACCAGTTTTTTCAGGGGCGAGTACTGAAGAATGTGATACGCGCGTTCGAAGGCGTTTTTCCAGGCTTGCGGCAAGTCCAGCGACAGGATCGGCTCGTCGATCTGCACCCACTCCACCCCTTGCTCAGCCAGGCGCGAAAGGATCTGTGCGTACACCGGCAGCAGGTTTTCCAGCAGGTCGAGTTTGTCGAACGCGTTGCCTTTGGCCTTGCCCAGCCACAGATACGTCAGCGGACCGATGATGACGGGCTTGACCTTGTGGCCCAACGCCAGCGCTTCATCGACTTCCTCAAACAGTTCGTTCCAGCTCAGCTCGAAGCGCTGAGCCGGCGTGAATTCCGGGACCAGGTAGTGATAGTTGGTGTCGAACCACTTGGTCAGTTCCTGAGCGTACTGGCCTTGGCTGTGTTCGCCGCCGCAGCAGCTGTGGCTGGCGCCACGGGCCATGGCGAACAGGGTGTCCAGGGTCGGGCGGCCGTTGTTGTCCAGCGTGTTGGCGAAACGCGCCGGGATCGCCCCGAAGGTCAGCGAGTGGGTCAGTACCTGGTCGTACCAGGCGAAGTCGCCCACGGGCAGCAGATCAATACCCGCGTCTTTTTGCAGTTGCCAGTGTTTGGCGCGCAATTCACGGCCCACGGCTTGCAGCGCGGCGTGGTCGATGTCGCCTTTCCAATAGGCTTCAAGGGCTTTTTTAAGTTCGCGATCCGCGCCGATGCGTGGGAAACCAAGATTGTGGGCCAGGGCCATGACGGCATTCCTCCATGTCAGTAATGGCCCAATTATCGACAGACGGTGCAACATGAGACAAACTCAACGTTTTCGTGTTCATCATCAAAATTACTCATGGAGCACCCGTGCTGGAAATTCGTCACCTCAAAACCCTGCACGCCTTGCGCGAATCCGACAGCCTGGTGGAAGCGGCAGAACGCCTGCACCTGACCCAGTCGGCGTTGTCTCATCAATTCAAAGAGTTGGAAGAACGCATGGGCATGCCGTTGTTCGTGCGCAAAACCAAACCCGTGCGCTTCACCAGTGCCGGTTTACGCCTGTTGCAACTGGCCGACGCCATGTTGCCGCTGATGCGCAGCGCGGAGCGTGATATCGCGCGCCTGGTGGGCGGCACTGCCGGACGCCTGCACATGGCCATCGAATGCCACAGCTGCTTTCAGTGGCTGATGCCGACCATCGACCAGTTCCGCGATGCATGGCCCGAGGTGGAGCTCGATCTGGCCTCGGGGTTTGCCTTCGCCCCGCTCCCGGCGCTGGCCCGAGGCGACCTGGACCTGGTGGTGACTTCCGACCCGCAGGAGATTGCGGGCCTGACGTATGTGCCGTTGTTCACCTATGAAGCCATGTTGGCGGTGGCCAATCAGCACCCGTTGGCCAGCAAGCCGTTTATCGTGCCCGACGACCTGAAAAGCGAAACGTTGATTACCTATCCGGTGGAACGTGATCGCCTCGATATCTTCACCCGCTTTCTGGAACCCGCCGACGTGGAGCCCGCGCAAGTGCGCACCTCGGAGCTGACCGTCATGATGATGCAACTGGTCGCCAGCGGGCGCGGGGTCTGCGGCATGCCGCACTGGGCGCTGCATGAATACAGCTCGCGGGGCTATGTAAAGGCCAAGCGTCTGGGGGAAAAAGGCTTGTTCGCCACGCTGTACGCAGCCATTCGGGCAGACATGCTGGATGCGCCCTACATGCGTGACTTCCTGCTGACCGCCAAGGACACCTCGTTCTCGACGCTGGACGGTGTCAGCGCGGTGCGCTGAAACCCGTTCTGCACCTGTCGACGCCGGGCGCAGCTATGCAGCTGCGCCTGCCGGGTCATCCGGTCGATTGACCTTCCGGCGCATGTGCACACGGTCGTAATAGTCCTCGCCCACCCTGATCGCGCAGTCTTCCAGGCCCGACTGTTGAAACCCGCAACGGGTGTACAGCGCCAATGCCGGGAGGCTGTTCGCACTCACCGTCAGCTCAATCACGTTGAGATCGGGTTCTTCTTCAGCCAGTGACAGCACGGCCTGCACCAACTGCTCGCCCAGCCCCTGCCCCCGGCAGTGTTCACCCACGTACAAGCCAAACAAGGTGGCCTTGTGCTGCATGTCTTCCCAGGGCTCGAACGCCAGACCGACAACCCCCACCAGCTGCCCCTCCACAAACGCGCCATACAGCGTGCTCAGATCGTCGTCCAGCTGCGATTCCCACCAGCTCAGCGGCATTGTTTCGCGACGGGTAATGCGGGAGACAAAGGCCTCGGGGTGGTGTGCGAACGCCGCAAGCATTAACTGGCGATACGCCCTGGCGTGTGAAGGATTAAGCAGTTCTATAGCCATTACAGGTCCACGTCATACGGTTTTTCGTTGCTCCAGCATCAGTCTCACGGCCAGCGCAGCCAGCACCCCGCCCATCACATAACGCTGCACGGCCAACCACAGCGGGTTACGCACGAACCAGACGGCAATGCCGGAAGCGAACAATGCAATCAACAGATTCACGGTGAAACTGACGCTGATTTGCGTCAGGCCCAACAGGATACTTTGGATAAACAGCGAACCGTGCTCCGGACTGATGAACTGCGGAAAAATCGACAGGTAAAACATCGCCACCTTGGGGTTCAGCACACTGGTCAAGAACCCCATCAAAACGAGCCTTGACGGGGCATCCGGCAGCAACTCCCGGGCCTCGAACGGCGAGCGCGCGCCAGGCCGCACCGCTTGCCAGGCCATCCATAACAGGTACAGCGCGCCTGCCCACTTCAAGGCTTCATAGGCCAGTGGAACCGCGAGGAACACGGCCGTAAGCCCGATCGCAGCCGCCAGCATGTGCACGAAAAAGCCGGCCACCACGCCTAGCAGCGACGTCACGCCCGCCTTACGACCCTGACAGATCGAACGTGAGATCAGATAAATCATGTTCGGCCCGGGCGTCAGTACCATCAGCAGACACGCGGCGGCAAACATCAGCACATCATGGGCAGGCATCAGGGACAGTCCTTGTCAGCAGTCAGTCGGGATCAGGCAGGAATAATCTGGCGGTAGAACGGCAAAATCACATCACGGGTCAAAGGGGCCAGGGTCAGGCCACCGTCCCCGCGCGGGTCAATCCACTGCACTTCCTCGATCTCCGCAGCCGGGGCCACGACCGCATCGATGTGCAGCAAAAACAGTTCGGCCTGCACTTCAAACCCCGGTTCATTCACCGCTGGCGCGCAAAAATGCCCCAAATAGGTGGCACGGGCCGGGTCGATCGTGAGCGCCAGCTCTTCTTCCAGCTCTCGGGCCAACGCGTCGATGGGTTGCTCATGGGCATCGATTTTGCCACCCGGCTGCATGAACGCCTGCGTGCCGCGCTTGCGCACCAGCAAGGTTTGACCGTCAGGGCCGATCAGCACGGCCGCCGCGATTCGAATGGTATTGGGAGGGATAGCGCAGGAAATATCTGAAGAACTCACAAGCATCAGCCAACTAACCAGAAAGAGCGCGAAGGATCACATGACTGCCCCCTGACGAAAAGACACAGATAGCGCGCTGCCAGCTTCAGTCTGTATGGTGAGGCCCTTGAAAGCCCCGTCATTGATGCGGTGTGCGTTCACGCCACGACTTTCGTCGGGATGCTGCGCCCTGCGAAATCTCGTTCAATGGCGAGTCTGCTTTCTGTACTGGCGCTTGCTTGATACAGGGCAAGCACCTCCCCGGGGAAACCTCCAGGCTAAAGAGAGGGTCCCAAGGGTCAGAACGCCATGTTTCAACGCCGCCTGAGCGAGCGCAGATTCATGTCGTACCGGGCCTGACCGCACCGTGAGTCCCCGCTCGTGCTAAAGACGAGCCCTTCAGGCGCAATGGCCTGACTGAACAAATAAGCCTGAAACAGGAAACCGTATGAGCCTGTCACTGTTGAGCCGTTATGCGTTTTTTGCCTTTTGCGTGATTTTCACGCTTGCCAGCCTGCCGTTCATGCACCACGAGTGGTTGTGGCCGTTTACCGCGGTCACTCTGGTGTTGAGCCTGATCGGTATTTTCGACCTTATGCAAACCCCCCATGCGGTGCGCCGCAACTACCCGATTCTGGGCAACATCCGCTACATGGTTGAAACCATCCGCCCGGAGATTCGCCAGTATTTGCTGGAGTCCGACAGCGATGCGCTGCCCTTCTCCCGCGCCCAACGCTC
This sequence comes from Pseudomonas lundensis, assembly GCF_015377145.2. NCBI lineage: Bacteria > Pseudomonadati > Pseudomonadota > Gammaproteobacteria > Pseudomonadales > Pseudomonadaceae > Pseudomonas > Pseudomonas lundensis. Next base: position 1,115,177 of record NZ_CP062158.2, on the reverse strand, counting down.
GCTGGTCTATTCCCGCGCCAAAAATGAAAGCGCTGATAAACCGTTCGGCACGCTGATTGACGTGTACCAGTCGGGCTTCGAGTTCATCGGCCACTCCATGCGCCCTGCGCCGCTGAGCGACCCGGCCAGTTTTCGGGTGATGGTGGGCGGCCCGCAGTGCACCCAGCCGTACTCCGCGTCGGTGTTCAACATCTCGGCCATGAGCTTTGGCTCCCTCAGCGCCAACGCGATCCGCGCGTTGAACCAGGGCGCCAAGCTGGGCAATTTTGCCCACGACACGGGCGAAGGCAGCATCAGCCCTTACCACCGGGAAAACGGCGGCGACCTGACCTGGGAACTGGGCAGCGGTTATTTTGGGTGCCGCACCGCCGACGGGCGCTTCGACCCGGAGCGCTTCGCCGTCCAGGCGCAAAACCCGCAAGTGCGCATGATCGAAATCAAGATGAGCCAAGGCGCCAAACCCGGCCATGGCGGGATCTTGCCTAAAGACAAAGTGACGCAAGAGATCGCAGAAACACGCGGCATCATGATGGGTGAAGACTGCATTTCGCCGTCGCGGCACAGCGCGTTTTCGACCCCTATCGAGCTGATGCACTGGATTGCCCAATTGCGCGAGTTGTCCGGCGGCAAACCCGTGGGCTTCAAGTTCTGCCTGGGTCATCCGTGGGAGTTCATGGGGATCGCCAAGGCGATGCTTGAAACCGGCATCCTCCCGGACTTTATCGTGATCGACGGCAAGGAAGGCGGCACAGGCGCCGCCCCGGTGGAATTCACTGACCACATGGGTGCGCCCATGCGCGAAGGGCTGCTGTTCGTACACAACACGCTGGTAGGGCTGAACCTGCGCAGCAAGATCAAACTGGGCGCCAGCGGCAAAATCGTCAGCGCCTTCGACATCGCCAGCGTGCTGGCCATCGGCGCGGATTGGGCCAACTCCGCGCGGGGCTTCATGTTCGCCATCGGCTGCATTCAGTCGCAGTCGTGCCACACCAACCGATGCCCCACCGGCGTTGCCACCCAAGACCCCTTGCGCCAACGCGCACTGGTGGTGCCCGATAAAGCGCAGCGGGTGTTCCACTTCCACCGCAACACGCTTAAAGGGCTGGCAGAGATGCTGGCAGCGGCGGGCCTTGAGCACCCGTCACAGCTCCAGGCCAAGCACTTGGTACGTCGTGTATCGGCAACCGAGATCAAGCTGTTCTCCCAATTGCATGTATTTCTCAAACCCGGTGAATTGCTCACCGGCGAAGTGAATGGCGAATTTTATTCGCGCATGTGGCAAATGGCGCGCGCAGACAGTTTTGAGCCCAATGTGATTGCCGCCGCGTAAAGGTATATTCAACGACGCCGGGGCATATTAAACACATACCCCGGCCACCGAATGCCATTACACCTAACCCCCTAACAGCGGGCAGTAAATAACTACTTTTGAATACTAAATACAGGTTCAAATTGTTACTTATCCGATCAGCCATTTAGACTTTTTACTCACCCTTAAACTTCCTAGACTCAAGGTCTTTTCACGCCATGGAAGTTTATACATGCCCACCTCTTCAGCCACCCCAGTGCCCGACCTTCAACAACTTGGCATTCATCACGATTTCATTAAAAACGCAGTCCACGAGCCGGTCAGACAAGCCCCCCAACAAGTCTTATCCCAACTGCCCGATCATGCCCTTGATATCCCGCGCTGGTACAGCGACGCGTCTGACGCTCAACGTGAAGCCTTAAAAGAGATACAGGCGCTTAATAATGTGTCACTCACGGCCCTCAATACGTACCTCAATCAAATAAGCTCCGTTGAAGCCTTCGCCAAACCTTTATTGACCACTGCGCTGTTCACGCGTTTCGGCATCGAGTGCGATGTCGACATCAACATCATTACCCAGACCACGCTTAATTACTTCACCCAGGAAGTCACCAGCACGACCACGCAAACTTTGTTGCAAGCGGCGTTGCATAACTTCGAAGACAGTCAGGCCCAGGCGGGCGGTATCGCCAAAGGCTCGCACCTGTGGAGTCATAAATCTCAGGGCTATGACACCTCGGCGCCGCGCCTGATTGATATACCCCCTGTTGAATTCGCGCAGTTGTGCCGAGAACTGGATATTGGCGGTCAATATCAGACGCACTTGACGACCCTCTTCAATCCCGCCGACAACGCCGCGAAGAACCAGCTGTTTCATACGTTCGAGCGCCATGAGCGCAACGTCATGATGTTGCAGGCACAAATTGCCCTGATGAAAGGTGACATCAGCGCCTCGACACACTCGATGTTGCTGAGTTATTGCCGAGGGGATAACAACCCCGTCTTCCATGGTTTGCCATTAACCTGTAACGCCCTGCAAATGGACGACATTCCCTTCAACTCGATGATCCTGTCCCATGGCGACCCGCTTGAGCGTGATCGCCGCTGCGTACTGTATATCCCCGGCGATCCGATCAGTTGCATCAAGGAATATGCATCTGTGCGTCTGGCTGCGACCGATTGGTTATATAAAATGCAGGACCCGGAATACCGGCGTTTCTTTATTCATCTCGCACCCCAACACCAAAAACTGCAACTGAACAAACGCTTGAATGCGCGTTTTATCGACAAGAACAACGACCCGCTGGAGATGACGCGCAACCCGATCAGCACGAACCTGTTCAGTTATCTGTTTGAACTTAAAAAATTCCAGCTCATGAACGACGCACGCTTTATTGCCGTGCCCACGGCAGAAATAAATCGGCTCTCGTTACTTAACCGCATCGAACATTATTTCGATGTCGGCCTGAATGTTTTAAATATCGCCGCACTGTTTGTTCCCGGCCTTGGGGAAGTGATGACCGTGGTGTTTGCCGCGCAGATCATGACCGACATTTACCACGGCATCGAGGCGTGGGAACAAGGCGATCAGGCGCAAGCCTGGTCTTACACCCGTAGCGTATTGCTGAACGTGGCTTTTATCGCTGCCGCTGGAAAGTTGGCCAAGGAATTCAAAGCCGCCCCGGCCATTGAACGGTCGCCCCTTGTGGAAGAACTCGACACCGTTGAAATGCCGGACGGCAAAACACAGCTATGGATGCCCGACCTCGCCCCCTTTGAGCATGATGTACCGCCCCACGCCGCTGCCAAGGTTGATCAGCGCGGTCTCTATACCCATGAGGGCAACAGTTATCTGGAACTCGAAGGCAAGCAGTATCAGGTTCAATACCAGGCCAACAACACCTATCGCTTGAAGCACCCCACCCGGACGAATGCGTATTCACCATTAATCACGTCCAATGGCCAGGGTGCCTGGACACACGAGATTGACGAGATTCAAACGTGGGAGCCGGCCACATTTGTGCGCCGCCTCGATGTTGCCCTTCAGGGACTGAGCGATGAGCAAGCGCTCAACTTTTTAAAGGTGTCTGGCACAGACGAATCAGCCGTCAGGCAGAGTTTTATCGATCAGCAACCTCCCCCCGCGTTACTGAGTGATTGCATCCAGCGCTTTAAGGCACGTCAGGACCTCAATGAATTCATCACACGCATGCACGCCGGGGACGTGCAGGCCGACCCGTTGTCACAGCTTCAAGTGCTGACCCATCCCGAGATCTGGCCTGCCAACAAACGCCTGCGTTGCATCGACAGCGCGGGCAACACACTGATCGAATATGGGCCGGTTCAAGCAGGCAAAGTGCCTGTGATCCAAGTGCTCGACAGCCAGGTGCGCCAAGGCCAGTTGTTTAAAACGGTGCTCATGTCGCTGGACACGGCAGAAATCATGGACCTGATCGGGGTAGATCCCCTGACAGGCACCTTTGAATCGGATATCAACGAACAGGTCAGGTTGTTGGGCTCCAGGGTTGCCAAACACACTGAATATCTGCGCGAAGACCTGCTCGATGTGCAATACCGGCAGTCTCAGGAATCGGATGATCCACTGATTCAAACGCTGACCCGCAACGCCCCGACGTTACCGCTCTCAGCGGCCAACGAAATCATTGGCGCGGCCACATCCAGTGAAATCGTTCACCTTGAAGAGGGACGCGTTCCCTTGCGTTTGAAAGAAGAAGCCCGGCTTTTCGAGCAGGAAAACCGCTTGATGCGTGCCTATGAGGGACTGTACTTCGAGCACGCGCCCTCCCTGGACACCCAAAAACTGATCCTGCACAGCCTGGCCGAGATGCCGGGTTGGCCGAAGGATTTGCGACTGGAAGTGCACGACAGCACGCTTTCCGGGACCGTGATCGATGAAATCGGTGCCCCGGATGCTTCCATTCGTAAAGTGCTGGTCAAACAGGGCACTCGCTACATCACCTACAACGGCGAGCATCAAGAGCTGCACGGGCTGGATAACCTGTACGCCTCAGTGCTGCACGCCTTGCCTGACGCGCAACGGGCCGCGCTGGGTTTTCCATCCACCGCTCAGGGGAAATTGCTGGAAGAAGCACTGCTGGAGCGCCCCATTCTTACCCGCGCCAAGGCCAGAAAATTACTGAACTTACCCCCACAAACCACGGCGCCTCACTCTCCGTTACGGCGGGTCAAAGGGCGCATGGGCTACCCTCGGCTTGAAGCCGAAGGCGCGCGTTGTGTTCGGGCCCCCTTTGCCTGTATGTCGATGCACCCGCGACGGATCAGGCATTTAACAACAAAGCTGTTCCCGGCGCACAGCACGGAGAACATCCAGGGGTTTATCGGCGTTGACAGCCTGTTCAGCCGTGCGGGGTTGAGCCGGCTTGAGGCCTTGAACAAAGAGTTCAAGGCGTTGAAGAACAGCCTGGCCGATTGGCAAAACGAACCCCTGGAGTTTGTACAGTTCAGCGATGAGCATATTCGGCCGGTGCACATACGGGACAAGGCGCGTTTTGCCGACAAGCTGATCAAATGCTGGCAGCGCCATCCCGAATCCGGTGCGCTGATGCATGGCTCACGTTTGGACTTCAGCAATATTCAGCTCGGCAAACTGCCCACGCTGGAGGCTGATTTCAGTCATGTCACGTCCCTGAAAATGAATAACCAGTACTTGCATTCCAGTTATGACGCCTTTTTAAAACGCTTCCCCAATCTGAAAGAACTCAGCTTTGAATCGACCCATCTGCGCGAACTCCCTGAATCACTCTTCACGCTGCAAGGGCTGACCACACTCAAGTTGCACAAAAACAAGTTGGCGCTCACCCCGGCAGCGGCCAGCAAACTCGCCACCTTAAAGAACCTCAAGGTGCTGGACCTCAGCCATAACAAGCTGGAACACCTGCCTGACTTCAGCCAGATGACAGAGTTACGCAGCCTGAATGTCAGCCAAAACCGACTCACGCAATGGCCTGCGGGCGTTGACGATTTACCTTTTTTAACCCAGCTCGACCTGCGCGGGAACAGGATCACGACCCTGCCAGAAGGGTATTTCCAGCTACCCGCGGACAGGCTCAGGGGCACGTTCTTGCATGACAACCCGTTAAACGCCCGTACCCATGATTCCGTCAACGAACTCAGAAGCCGTTTCGGGCTTGCGCTGGAGTCGCGGGTGCATGCCCCTGACACGCCGCACCCGGCCAATCTGTGGATGGCCCCGGACTTGCCTGCTGCCGACGTCAGTTTGAAAAATGACCTGTGGGACGCTTTGAGTGCAGAACCCGGCTCTGAGAGCTTCTTCAAGGTCATTCGAGACCTGGTGGCCAGTGCTGATTTTGAGCGTGATCGCGCACTGTTGACCGACAGGGTCTGGCGCGTCCTCGAAGCTGCTGCCATCGACAGCGACTACCGCGCCAGCGTGTTTGCCCACTCGATTGAAAACGAGACCTGCGTTGACCGGGTGGCGACTATTTTCAGCCGCTTCGGGTACAGGGTCTTATTGCGCGAAGCCTTGTTATCGGAGGGCGCCGAAAAAGAGCTCAAACTGCTGAAACTGATGAAAAGCGAAGTTCGACTCATTGAGCTCAACGACATCGCTGAGACCCAGATCGCGTTGCAGCAAGAGGCCTATAACGCCGCGTTACGCCAGGCTGTATTGCCCACATCGGACATTGCACAGCTCAAGCCTGACCCGCTTGAAGTCAAACTGATTTACCAGGTTGACCTGGCCAAACGGCTTGAGCTGCTTTGGCAGCCTGCGCATATGAAGTTCAGGAATGTGTCGAAGATAACGCCAGCGCAAATTGAGGACGCTTACCAGATCATCGTCAACAAAGAGGCCTCCCCCGGTTTTATGGCCAATCAGCTGCTTGAACTGGAGCCCTGGAAAAACCACATTGAAGCGGCCTACAAAGGCAATATCAAAACCAGTAACGCGTTGCTCGACCAGCGCTATCTCAACCTTGAAACCTTGAGTGAAAAACACAAGGCATGGGTCGATGCCGTGGCGGCGAACAATCAGGACGCCGTGGCCATGCTGGAAGGCGAACTCAAGGAACTGGCGCAGACGTTAGTCATTGATGAAAGCAAGGTGTTCACGCAGACCACTGCGTTTGAGGGTCTCTACAATGGCGAATTGACCACACTGGCCAACATGAAGAAAAAAAACCTGGTGCAGATCACCCAAGGCATTTTGGATAAAAAGCCCCTCGAAACGATTAAAGAGGAGTGAGTGAGCAACTTTAGCCGCCCCGTCTGTAGCAATTAGAGACAATGCGTCATATCAAGACTTTGCATTTACCGCTAATTGCCTTCACCCTGCGCGCCGCCGTTGTGCGGCGCGCAACCTCTGCCGCGCCTGCGGGTCTTTTTATAACCTTTGTCTGAGTACTGCCGTGATGACGACCGGACGCGACCACCGCATCGATTTCTTCCGCGGGCTGGCGCTGATTTTTATTTTCTGGGATCACATTCCGCACAACCCGCTGGCCGAACTGACCGTGCGCAATTTCGGTTTCAGCGATGCGGCGGAAATTTTTGTTTTTCTGGCCGGATACGCCGCCGTACTGGCTTACGGCAAGATCGCACAACGTGACGGCTTCGTTCGGGCAGGGATCAAAATCCTGCGCCGTGCCTGGGTGCTGTACGTGGTGCACATTTTTTTGCTGGCAGTGCTGATGGGCATCGTGTTCTTCGCCAACAGCCACGTCGAAACCCGTGATCTGGTGCAAGAAATGGGCTTGCAGTACTTCTTGAGCAACCCGCAGCAGGCGCTCACCGATGAGCTGTTACTGCGCTTCAAACCCAACCTGATGGACCCGTTGCCGCTCTACATTCTGCTGTTACTGGGGTTACCGCTGGTGTTGCCCCTGCTGCTGCGCGGGTGCGCCGTGGTGGTGGGCGTTTCGTTTCTGGTGTACCTCACAGCCCCCTACTGGAACTTGGCCGCACAGGAAGGCGGCGTGTGGTTTTTCAACCCGCTGGCGTGGCAGTTCCTGTTTGTCCTCGGGGGCGCTGCGTCCCTGTGGGCGCAACGCGACAAGGCGCCAGATCTGCGTCCCCTGACGCGCCAACCGATGTTCATTGGCGCTGCGTTGTACCTGCTGTTGACCGGGCTGCTGGCGTTGTCCTGGAAATGGCCTCAGGTACACGATGCAATTATCCCGCTGTGGCTGGGCGAACAGCTCTACCCGATCAGCAAGACCAACTTGTCCCCTGTGCGTTTATTGCACTTTCTGGCGTTGGCGTATGTGGCGGCAAAACTGGTGCCCCACAGCCATTGGCTCAACCTCTGGGTGGCACGGCAAACCTGTCGGATGGGGCGGTATTCGCTGGAAGTGTTTTGTCTGGGGGTGGTGCTGGCGCCGCTGGCTGACATGCTCAATGCACTGGGCGGTGACACGCTGGCGATCAAACTGATCAGCGCCGTGTTGGGCGTGGGGATGATGGCGGTACTGGCAGCGTGGCTGGACTGGAACAAACAGTTGAATGCCACTGCAAAATAACCGTGCCGCAATGAGTTCACTCGCTCCGGCACGGTGTGTCACTGGGTCAGTGCATCAGCTTTTTTTCAGCTGCGCGCCCGGGTTCGGCTCGCTCACCTGAGTCGGCTGCAACTTGAACACGTAAAACAGCACGGTCAGCAGGATCAGAAACGCAGGCCCTACAAACAGCGCCACGCGTGTCTCCACGAAGTACGCCATCAGCCCGACCACCAACAGCAAGAACGCCAAAGCGGCATAGGAGCTGTACGGGTACAGCCACATGCGGTATTTGAGGGCGGCGGCTTCTTCCGGGCTCAGGTTTTTGCGGAAGCGCAGTTGCGCCAGCAGAATCATCAACCAGGTCCAGATCGCGCCGAAGGTGGCGATGGCCGTCACCCACACAAACACTTTTTCCGGGGCCAGGTAGTTCAACACCACGCCCAACAGCAACATCGCAATCGACAGCAGCAACGCCTGACGCGGCACGCCGTTCTTGGAGGTTGTACCGAAATTGGCAGGCGCCTGACCATTCTGCGCCAGGCTATAGAGCATGCGCCCGGTGCTGAAAATGCCGCCGTTGCACGACGACAATGCCGCCGTAATGACCACGAAGTTGATGATACCGGCAGCGGTCTTGATGCCCAGACGCTCAAAGGTCATCACGAACGGGCTGCCCTGGGTGCCGATTTCGTTCCATGGATAAATCGACAGGATCACGAACAGCGCGCCCACGTAGAACAACAGAATGCGCCAGAACACCGAGCCAATCGCGCTCGGAATGGTTTTTTGCGGGTTTTTCGCTTCACCGGCGGTGAGGCCGATCATCTCAACGCCCAGGTACGCAAACATCACCATTTGCAGGGACATCAGCACGCCCTGCACGCCATTGGGCATGAAGCCGCCGTGGGTCCACAGGTTGGAAATACCCAGCGCGACGCCATCGTTGCCAAAACCGAAGGCGATGATACCGATGCCACCGAGCACCATCGCAATGATGGTCACGATCTTGATCAGGGCAAACCAGAACTCGAACTCACCGAACGCCTTGACCGCGATCAGGTTGATCGAGCCCATGCTGATCAGCGCCGCGAGCGCCCAGATCCAGCGCGGGACATCCGGGAACCAGATCCCCATGTACACCGCCACCGCCGTGATTTCCGCGACGCAGGTCACCAGCCACAGGAACCAGTAGTTCCAGCCCGTCAAAAAGCCCGCCAACGGGCCCAGATAATCTTGTGCGTAGCGGCTGAACGAGCCGGCTACCGGGTTGTGCACGGCCATTTCGCCGAGCGCGCGCATGATCACCAGAATGGCCAGGCCACCGATGATGTACGACAGCATGATGGCAGGGCCTGCCATTTCAATTGCCTTGGCCGAGCCCAGGAACAGGCCGACGCCGATACAGGCGCCAAGCGCCATCAAGCGAATGTGACGCTCGCCCAGTTCACGCTTGAGCGGACCGCCCTGAGCGGTGTCGCTGTGGGGCTGGTGGTTGCCGACTGGCATAAAAGTACAACCTCATATTGTTATTGGATGTGGCATCAATCGGGCGCTCTATCAAGCCGGGCGTGTGGCCCGGCTCCCCTCTTGATCGGCCCGGACCTCGTGGGTCGGCAGGTCAAAAGGGAAATGCCCTACTGAGATCGGCGGCGAGTATTGCACAGCGTTGGTGCACAGTCATGCCCCTACCTAGGACGTATTTACCTTACTTGAAGGCTCTATCCCTACACTCTTGGGACAAACGCCTTACAGCCGCAAGTGGGGCAACGGGTGGAAATCCCACGCGAAGAACGGCACACAAAGTTCTCGTGCCCGTGGCCCACCGTCTACGCTTGATTCAAGCGCAGCCAAAATGCGCACGTGGATCGGTCAACTATGGGCGCACTGTGGCATTCAACCTCCAGCAAACTCGCAGTGCCTGATACGGCAGTGGAGGACGCCCCGTCCCCGGCCCCACGGCACCGCGGGCGGCGTTATGGCTGGATGGCGTTGGGCGTGCTGCTGTTGATCGCGCTGGTGGTTCTGGGGTTCGCCATCGAAAAAGAAGTGCGCACTTCCCGGCTACAGGCGCAAGCGTTCAGTCGCTTTGCCGCAGCCCTGAACTATTCGATGCACGCGGGCGCCAGCGACTCCATGCTGTATCCCGGCGCAGGGCCGTTCGACAAGCGCTTGGGTTACAGCTCGCTGGGCGACTTTTTGCCGCGCCTGTTAAAACGCGATTACGTGATTGCCGAGCAAACTCGCTTCTCGCCAGAACTGTTGAGCTACAGCAAGAAAGGGTTTTTCGTCCCCTACTCGGAAAAAATTCAGGCCGGGCTCTCCATTACGGATTGCTCGGGCGCGCCGCTGTACCACTACAACTACCCGCAGCAGCTGTATTCCGACTTCGCCAGTATCCCGCCCGTGGTGGTGCAGAGCTTGCTGTTCATTGAAAACCGCGACTTGCTCGACCCCGCCCAGCCGTTGGCCAACCCGGCGGTGGACTGGCCGCGCTTCGCCATGGCCGCCTGGTCACAGGTGGCCAAATTACTCCACTTGCCCGGCCAGTCAGCGGGTGGCAGCACGCTAGCCACCCAGCTTGAAAAGTACCGGCACTCCCCCGATGGGCTGACCGTGTCGGGCAGTGAAAAACTGCGGCAGATGGTTTCTGCCAGCGTGCGCGCATATCAGGATGGCCCCGACACCTTAAAAGCACGCCAGACGATTGTGCGTGACTACCTCAACAGTGTGCCGTTGTCGGCGGTGCCCGGGCATGGCGAGGTGCACGGTATGGCCGAGGGCTTGCGCGTCTGGTACGGCGCCGATTTCAACCAGGTCAATCAGCACCTGGCCAGCACCGCCAGCGACCCGCAAAGCCTGGCGCAACGCGGGTTGGCGCTGCGCGAAGTGCTGTCACTGATGATTGCCCAACGCCGACCTTCGCATTATTTGGCCAAAGGCCGCGACGAGCTGGCGGTGCTGACTGACAGCCATATCCGCCTGCTGGCCCAGAATCAGGTGATCAACCCTGCACTGACCACTGCGGCATTGGCCAGCCGTGTGGCTTACCGGGACTGGAACACCGCCCCGACGATCCAGCCGATCGAAACCAACAAAGGCATCAGCGTGGCCCGCGGTCGTTTGTCGGCCCTGCTCCAACGCCCGCTGTATGACCTTGACCGCCTCGACCTGTCAGCCACCAGCACCTTGCAGTACGACTTGCAGCGCCAGGTCAGCGAATACTTGCGCAAACTGGCCGACCCCGCTGTTGCCGGCAAACTCGGACTGCTGGGCGAGCGGTTGCTGACCCCCAGCAGCACGGCGCAGGTGCGTTACAGCTTCACCTTGTTTAAGCTGACGCCCGATGGCGCCCGCGCACGGGTGCAAACCGACAGCACGGACCAGCCGTTCGACATCAATGAAGGCAGCAAACTGGAGCTGGGCTCGACCGCCAAGCTGCGGGTGATGACCACTTACCTGCAAATCATCGCCGAGTTGCATGAGCGTTACGGGGGCCAGTCCAGCGCCAACCTGAAGAAAGTCCAGATCAATGAGCAAGACCGCTTGAGCCGCTGGGCCGTGGACTACTTGATCCGCGACCCGAACGCGAGCCTTGCCGGCATGCTCGATGCAGCGCTCAACCGCACCTATTCGGCAAATCCGGGGGAGCGTTTTTTCACCGGCGGCGGCATGCATCACTTCAATAACTTCCGCGTTCAGGACAATGGCCGCAACCCGACCCTGCGCGACGCGATCCGTGAATCCATCAACCTGCCGTTTGTGCGCCTGATGCGCGACGTGGTGCGTTACACGACGTATCAGGCGCCGAGCAACAGCGCAGAACTGCTCAAGGACGACCTCAACCCCCGTCGGCAGGAATACCTGGCGCGCTTTGCGGACCGTGAAGGCACCACCTACATGCTCAAGTTCTGGAAAAAGTATAAGGGCAAGGACACGCAGGCACGCCTCGATACGTTTCTGGACAGCATGCACCCCACTCCCATTCGCATGGCGGCGGTCCACCGGTATCTGTTTCCGCGCGCCGATCAGGCAACCTTCAACAGCTTCGTGCGTTCGCATTTACGCAGTGACAAGGTCCCTGACGAGCGCCTGGCCAAGCTCTATCAAAGCTACGGCCCTGGCGCGTATGACCTGCCGGATCAAGGCTACATTGCCAAGGTCCACCCGCTGGACCTGTGGCTGATGGGCTATTTGCTGAACAACCCGCAAGCCACCTTCCAGCAAGCCGTCGCCGCCAGCCAGTTTGAGCGTCAGGAGGTTTACAGCTGGCTGTTCAAAAGCCGACACAAGAGTGCCCGTGACAGCCGGATTCGCACGATGCTGGAGATTGAAGCGTTCCTCGATATCCACCAGCGCTGGCAGAAAGTCGGCTACCCGTTTGATCACTTGGTGCCTTCGCTGGCCACCGCGCTGGGCAGCTCGGGGGATCGCCCGGCAGCGCTCTCCGAGCTAATGGGGATTATCTTGAACGATGGCGTGCGTTTGCCGGTGTTGCGCATCGATACCCTGCATTTCGCCGCCGACACCCCCTACGAAACCCGCCTGATCAATGACCCGGACAAAGGCGAGCGGGTCATGCCCAGTGAAGTGGCCAACGCACTGCGCGAGGCCCTGTCACAGGTGGTGGACGCCGGTACGGCACGCCGTGTGTCCGGCAGCTTTAAACAACCCGACGGCGCTGTGCTGGCCATGGGCGGCAAAACCGGCACCGGCGATAACCGCATCGAAAGCATGGGCGCTGGCGGGCGCCTTATCAGCTCCAAGTCGATCAACCGCACGGCGACCTTTGTGTTCTACATCGGTGAACAGCACTTTGGCACCCTGACAGCGTTTGTGCCGGGCCGCTCGGCCGAAGCCTTCAAATTCACCTCCGCGTTGCCGGTGCAAGTGCTCAAAGGCATGGCGCCCATCCTCACGCCCTATCTGCAACCCGCCACCCACACGTTGTGTCATCCGCCCACCGCGCAGTTGTAACGCCTGCCCAAACACCCGCATCTGAAAAAACGCCGGCGCTCACTTGAGAATCGTTACCGTTCATCCTTTCGGCTTGAACACTCTTAAGATATATCTTAAGTTGTATCTAACTTATACAGAGAGCGAAGAGAACATGAGCGAACATCATCACCCCCACCACCGAGAGCAGGGCGTGCACGCGGATGGTTTCGAGAAGCGCCCCGGCCGTGAACGCGGTGGACGAGGCCCTCGTGTGTTTGCCCCGGGCGATCTGAAATTGCTGCTGCTGGCCCTGATCGCTGAACAGCCTTGCCACGGCTATGACCTGATCCGCCAGATCGAAACCCTGTTCGAGGGCGCGTACAGCCCAAGCCCCGGCGTGATTTACCCAACCCTGACGTTCCTTGAAGAAAGCGAGATGATTCAGGGCGAAACCGAAGGCGGTAAAAAGCGTTATGCCATCACCGAGGCGGGTCGCCAGTCGTTGACTGAACAGGCGATTGCGCTGGACGGCGTGCGGATGCGCATTGACGTGAGCAAGCGCTCGCTGCGCGGCCATGACCGGCCGGAAGAAATCCACGAGGCCGTGCACAACCTGCGCCACGCCCTGCAAATGCACCACGGCCGCTGGAACCCGGAAGAAATCCTGCGCGTTCGCGACCTGCTCAACACCACCGCCAAAGCCATCGTCGACGGCCCCGTGACTCCCCGGCCCACGCAGGAGAATGCCCAATGAATGCCGCAACGCCGCAGACCATTCACCGCGTCATGCATGAAATCAAACGCCGAAAACTGACGGTACTGCGTCTCGTCGACCTGACCCCGCGCATGCGCCGCATCACCGTCGGCGGGCCTGAGCTGGCCGGTTTTATCAGCCTGGGCAGCGATGACCACGTGAAGCTGTTCTTCCCGCAAACCGCTGAAGAACAGGCGTCACTTGAAGGGCTGGAGCTGAGCGCCGGCCTGAAAAGCAGCAGCCTGCCACCGATGCGCGACTACACGCCGCGTCGCTTTGATCTGAAGACAGGCGAACTGGACATCGATTTCGTGCTGCACGGCGACGGCCCTGCGTCCACTTGGGCGGCGCAGGCGCAACCCGGCCAAACCCTGCACATCGGCGGCCCGCGGGGCTCAATGGTGGTGCCGGATATGTTCGACAGTTATCTACTGATCGGCGACGAAACGGCCCTGCCCGCCATCGCCCGCCGTTTGGAAGAGTTGCCGGCCAACTGCCGGGCCACGGTGGTGGTTGAGGTCGAAAATGCGGCAGAAGAACAACCGCTCCAAAGCGCCGCGAGCGTTGAGGTGATCTGGGTCCACCGCGATCAGGCCACTGAAGACCTGCTCAAAACGGTCGAGCAATTGAAGATGCCCGAAGGCCAGTTGTACGCATGGGTGGCGACCGAAAGCGCACTGTCGCGCAAAGTGCGCAGAGTGTTGCTCGACACCCATGGTTTGAATGACGAGTGGGTGAAAGCCGCTGGCTACTGGCGGCTGGACACCAGCGCCGAAGAATAAGCCGCCTGGCGGATCGCTGGCACAGCGCCATGATTCACCGGCGCTCATCTCCTACTTCCAGCGATCCAGCCCCACCACAATGACGGCCACGACGATAAACCCCGCCAATATGCCGCTGGCATTCATGATCGTCAGCGCGTAGCCCAGCTTGTCTACATCCACAAACGGATACGGGTAGACGCCTAACAGATGCCCGCGTAGCAGGATGTAGCCGAAGTACACGAGCGGGTACAGCACCCACAGCCCGATGTGACGGATACGCAGTGCCCCTTTAGGCACGCACCACCACCAATACAGCGCGTACAGCACCGGCATCACATCGTGCAGCAGCTCATTGGCGAGCCATTGCAGCCCCTCGGGTTGCCAAAGGTTGCGCAACAACAGGCTGTAGGCAACGCCCACCACGATCATGCTCACGCAAATTCCGCTGCTGACCTTGGGTTGCAGGAAAAACCGCCTGCCCGCCGAGTCACGCCGTGTGGCTTGGCAGGTCAACACCGCTGCGGCCAGGGTGTTGGTGAGGATGGTGAAGAAACCGAAGTAATTCACCAGCCCGCCCAACAGGCTGGCGCCTGACGTCCAGCGCGCCATCAGGATCAGGTCGAGCTGAATCGCCAAGCCGCTCCAGCCGAGGATCGCCAGCCAGGAGCACAGCGTGCGTACAGTGGCTGCGCTGAATGTCGTCGGGCGAGCAGTCATCGGGCCGTCAAATATCGCGCTTGGTGCGGGCGTATTTCACATACAGCTTCTCGACCTTTTCCCGCGCCCAAGGGGTTTTACGCAAGAAGGTCAGGCTCGACTTGATGCTCGGGTCACTCTTGAAGCAGCGAATATCAATGCGTTGCGCCAGCCCTTCCCACCCGTAGTGCGCCACCAGCGCGGTCAGGATGTATTCGAGCGTCACGCCGTGCAGGGGATCGTTGTTGGGTTCAGTCATGCCGAGCCTTAAGTAAGCAAAAGAAGGAAAGCCGCGCACCTTAGCCGAGCGCTGCCTCAGGGGGAAGTGCGCGTGCCCTGCCGCAGTTTAGCCCTGAGTGGGCATACGGGATGAAAGTTCCCCTTGGCGACCATTAAAGCGATGTTATATTGTAACCATTGTTATCACGAAAGCGCGTACGCCGCGTCCGTTTTTCCCCGCCCACCTTGCCAAGGAACTTGCAATGTCGTCCCCTGCTTTGCCCCGCCCTCTTCGCCGTTTACCCCTCACCCCGTTGGCCGCCGCTCTGCTCATCGCCTCTCCCGCCTACGCTTTGGAACTGCAACCCCAAGTGATTACCGGCAACCCGCTGGGCAGCAGTCAACTGGCGTCCCCGACCACCGTGCTCGAAGGTGACGACCTGACCCTGCAACAGCAAGGCAGCCTGGGCGAAACCCTGAACAAGCAACCTGGTGTGTCGTCGTCCTACTTTGGGCCGGGCGCCAGCCGCCCGATCATTCGCGGCCTCGATGGCGACCGTATCCGCCTACTGCGCAATGGGGTGGGCGCGCTGGATGCCTCGTCACTGTCCTATGACCACGCCGTGCCGCTGGACCCGGTTAACGTCGAACGGATTGAAATAGTGCGCGGCCCCGCTGCCCTGCTGTACGGCGGCAACGCGATTGGCGGGGTGGTCAACACTTTTGACAATCGCATCCCCACCGAGGCCATTGAGGGCATTCAGGGTGCCGGGGAACTGCGTTATGGCGGAGCAGCCACAACGCGCAGCAGCGCAGGCAAACTCGAAGCCGGCGATGGCAGCTTCGCCTTGCACCTGGACGCGAATGCACGGACCTTCAATGACCTGAAAATCCCCGGCTACGCACGCAGCCGTCATGCACCGCAAAGCGAAGACGGCGACGAGAAGAAAGGCCGTCTGGGCAACAGCAATGGCCGACAGGATGGCGGTGCTGTCGGCGGTTCCTACACGTGGGACGACGGATACGCGGGCCTGTCCTACAGCAACTACGACGCCAACTACGGTTCGCCAGCGGAGCAGGATGTGCGCATCCGCATGAAACAGGATCACTACGCGTTCGCCTCAGAGTTGCGCAACCTGCAAGGCCCCTTCAGCTCACTGAAATTCAACGCGGGCTACACCGACTATGAGCACCGTGAAATCGAAGACGGCGAAGTCGGCACCACCTTTAAGAACAAGGGGTATGAAGCCCGGATAGAGGCCAGGCACGTACCCCTGGGCCCTCTTAATGGAGTGGTGGGTGCACAGGTCAATCGCAATGAGTTTTCTGCCTTGGGCGAAGAAGCGTTCGTCCCGCACACCGACACCCACAGCGGCGCGCTATTCATTCTCGAAGCGCTTCAGGCCACCGACCGCCTCACACTCAGCCTGGGCGGGCGACTGGAGCGCACGGTGGTTGACCCGGACGCCAAAGGCAATGAGCGCTTCGGCACAGCGGACAGCTCAAAAAACTTCACCGCTGGCAGCGTCTCTTCAGGCGCGGTCTTTAGCCTGACACCGGTCTGGTCGCTGGCAGCCACGCTGGGCTACACCGAGCGCGCCCCGACGTTCTACGAGCTGTACGCCAACGGGGCACACGTGGCCACCGGCACCTATGAAGTGGGCAACGCCAACCTGTCGAAAGAAAAAGCCGTCTCCAGCGACTTGGCACTGCGTTTTGACAACGGCACCCACACAGGCAGCGCTGGCGTGTTCTACAGCCATTTCTCCCATTACATCGGCCTTCTGGGCACAGGTCGCACGCTCAATGACGAAGGCGAACCTGACGCTGATGGCATGCCCGAATACACCTACTCCGGGGTTCGCGCACGTTTCACCGGGTTTGAAGCGAAAGATCATTGGAAGCTGGGCGAAAGCGCCTACGGTAAATTTGCACTAGAACTGGCGGGCGATTACACCCGCGCCACCAACCTCGACACCGGCCAAGCCCTGCCGCGGATTGCCCCTTTGCGCCTGAGCAGCGGTTTGCTCTGGGAGCTGGACCGCTGGCAGGCGCGGGTGGACGTCGAACACGCCAGCAATCAGGGGCGCGTCCCGGACAACGAGTCCGGCACCGACGGCTACACCACGTTGGGCGCCAGCGCCGGTTATCACTTTGATGTGGGCGGCAGCCAATGGCTGGCATTCGTCAAGGGCGAGAACCTGACCAACCAGACCGTGCGTTATGCGAGCTCGATTCTGCGAGACATCGCGCCAGCCCCCGGCCGCAGCATTGAAGTGGGCTTGCGTACGACGTTTTAACGCAAGCGGCTAGCAAAAACGCCTGCGGCCCACGCCCGCAGGCGCTCGGCAACAGCTCTGGATCGGGCATGAGGTCATGACCTGAGCAAAAAAATAAAAGCAAACACCCGCAGAATCGCTACGCTCCCACTCCGTTCTCACTGTGTCACTGTTACATCCATGGAGCGTCAGGAGTCCCTATGAACGGAAGCTATTGCCACACCACTGCCTCAAAAATTCTGCATGAAATCCTGCACTACAGACGTCGTTTTTCAGGTAGCGATCAAGATATTTCCCTTGAAAACGAACTCGTCATCCTCACCCAATTGCCGCGCATTCAGACATTTGTCAGCGCCAATCTGCCGATTCACTTCATCCTCCCGGCATTCCCCGCCAAATCCCCGAACCCCAACAAAGTGCTCGGCACCGTGCCGGACATGGCTGAAAAACTGGCGCTGACGTTTCTCAACGCGCTGTGCGAGAACATCAAGGCCCACTATGCGCCAGGCGCGAGGCTGACCATCTGTTCGGATGGGCACGTCTTTTCTGACCTGATCAACGTTAATGACGACACGATCAACACCTATCAAGGCAAGATCAAAGCATTGATTCACGATGAGCAGTTGAACTGCCTGGACGTCTTGAACCTGGGGGATATCGACGAGTTCGCCGCCTTGACCGATGACTATGACGTGCTGCGCAGCACCTTGTTGCAAGGCTATGCAGACCCGCTGGAAGACATCCGCACGTTCCTGATCAACGATGAAGACGGCACCCGCCTGTACCGGGCCATTACGCGGTTTATGTTTGAAGACGGCTTGATGCCCGACTACCAGGGCTCCAAAACGGCACTGCAGCGGGACGCTCGACAGCGCGCCTATGGGGTGATTCAAAGCAGTTGGGCCTGGGGCAATTTACTGGCGCAGTGCTTCCCGGATGCCATCCGCCTGTCCATTCATCCGCAACCGGCATCGAGCCTGAAAATGGGCATTCACATGCTGCCCACCAAAGATGACTGGCTAACCCCGTGGCACGGCACGGCTGTCGAAGTGGACGGGACATTCTTGCTGATGAAAAAGACCGAAGCCGTGGAGTTGAACGCCGAACCGGTCTGGGTGGATGGCAAGCACAGCCACTACACGCTGGACTCGCGAAAGTCCGTCGCACACGCGTGAGCCACCCCCCTGCGTCTGAACGTTCACCCACTGACTCCGGTAACCCGTTATGGAAAACACACACGCTTTCAAGGCCAGCCTTCACGCACCCTTTGGTTTACTGATCAACCCCGGCTTTGCGGGGCAAACGGCTGAACAACTGGACGTTGAAGTACTCAAACAGCTGGCGCGCGAGCACCACTTACTGATCCTGCGCGGATTTGCTCCGACCTTCGTCGATTCAGCCAGCTTCACCCGCTTTGCCGAGCAATGGGGTGAGATCAAGATGTGGCCCTTTGGCGCCGTGCTTGACGTCAAGGAACACCCGGACGCCACCGACCATATTTTTGATCACAGCCTGGTTCCGCTGCATTGGGATGGCATGTATAAGCCGACAATTCCTGAGTTTCAGTTGTTCAATTGCCTCTTTGCACCCGGCGAAGATGAAGGAGGCCGTACGACGTTTCTGGATACCCAAGGATTGCTGGCGCGCACGCCCAAAGCCGTGATCGAACGTTGGCGCCGCATCAGCGTGACCTACCGTATTCGGCAAGTGGTGCATTACGGCGGACAAGTGTGCTCGCCCTTGCTGGTGGAGCATCCGCGTACCGGCCGAACCGTCTTGCGTTACAACGAACCGGCTCAGGATGGCGTACGGTTCCTCAACCGCCATGCATTGCACTACCACGGCCTCAGCCCTGAACAGGTGCAAGGGTTCGAGGAGGACTTGCAGGCCCGGCTGCATGACCCGCGCGTTTACTACCGGCATGCGTGGCAACAAAGCG
Source organism: Pseudomonas lundensis (assembly GCF_015377145.2). Classification (NCBI taxonomy): domain Bacteria; kingdom Pseudomonadati; phylum Pseudomonadota; class Gammaproteobacteria; order Pseudomonadales; family Pseudomonadaceae; genus Pseudomonas; species Pseudomonas lundensis. The sequence continues at coordinate 1,095,785 of NZ_CP062158.2, read as the reverse complement.
ACGTGGTGATCGCCGACAACTTTTCCCTGTTGCACGGGCGCGAAGCCTTCACCGCGCGCTCCGCACGGCATCTGCAACGCGTGCATATTCACGCCAATCCCGTTTGCCATAACAGCGCCCTGCAACCACAGGGCTAAGCCGCAACCTCGCTCATCGTCGCGTGTGGCGATGAGCGAGGTCGGGCCCTGGCGCGCTACCCGGCGACGCAGTCATTAACCCAAGACGTGTAAAAAACACTGCCTGCGCCCCATTTCGTCTCCGTGCGAGGGAGATCGACGAAGTTTTTTTCACCCCGCATGCGTTCGCCGCCCTGACCCGGCAAAGCCAGCAAATACAGGGCCGTAAAGCCCTGAGACGATCGGTCGCAGCACACTGTTACCAATTACGAAATGATCCATGTCATTTAAAGTGCTGTTTCAAAACGTTACAGCACTTTATCATTCCATTTTTAGAGGCTGAACCGATTCATTCCGCCTCCAAATCCAGAAGGGCTAGCACCGTTTTTCTCAAGACAGCGCTACCACAGCCACAGCCATACCTACAAAGACTCGCAACCTCAACCTATGTCCAAATTTCAGATTTTGCGCAAACACAGTGCGTTGTTTCCTATTGCCGGGCAAAAAGCCGTGAACCTGATGGGCGGACTCACCGCTCTGGGGCTGGCCACCTGCGTCAACGCGGCCCCTGCTTTCGACAGCGATTCCAAATGGATGCTCGGTGACTGGAATGGCACCCGTAGCGAGCTGGAGCAAAAAGGCTACGCCTTCTCCCTCGATTACGTGGGCGAGGTAGGCTCCAACCTGCATGGCGGTTATGACCACGACCGCACCGCGCGCTACAGCGACCAGTTCGGCCTGGGCACGCACCTGGACCTGCAAAAGATTCTGGGGTGGAGCGATGCCGAGTTTCAGCTGACGATCACCCATCGCAGCGGCAACAACATCAGCAACGACCGCATCAATGACCCGCGCGTGGGCGGGTTCACCTCCGCTCAGGAAGTCTGGGGCCGCGGCCAGACCACTCGCCTGACGCAGATGTGGTATCAGCAGAAATTCTTTGACCAGAAGCTCGACATCAAAGTCGGCCGCTTTGGTCAGGGCGAAGATTTCAACAGCTTCCCGTGCGACTTCCAGAACCTCGCGTTCTGTGGCTCGCAAGTCGGTAACTGGGCTGGCAGCATCTGGTACAACTGGCCCGTCAGCCAGTGGGCGTTGCGCGTCAAATATCACCTGACCCCTGAGCTGTATGCGCAGGTCGGTGCTTACGAGCAGAACCCGTCCAACCTCGATCGCGGCAATGGTTTCAAGCTCAGCGGCAGCGGCACCCAAGGTGCGGTGTTGCCGGTTGAGTTGGTGTGGACGCCAAAAATCAACGGCCTGCCAGGGGAATATCGTGCCGGTTACTACTACAGTAGTGCCAAGGCAACAGATGTTTACAAAGATGCCAATGGCCAGCCGGCAGCCTTGAGCGGCGAAGCCTATCGCAGCAGTTCGAGCAAGCACGGCATGTGGTTGGGTGTGCAGCAGCAACTCACCAGCCGCGCCAGCGATCAGTCGAGGGGCTTGAGTGTGTTCGCCAATGCCACCGTGCACGACAAGAAAACCAACCCTATCGATAACTATGTTCAGGCGGGCATCGTTTACAAAGGCGTATTCGATTCACGCGCCAAAGACGATATCGGCTTTGCCATGGCACGGGTTCACGTCAACCCGGCGTACCGCAAGAACGCCCAGGCGACCAATCAGGCCCGTGCTGTCTACGATTTCGACAACGCCGATTACCTGCCACCCCAGGACACTGAATACAGCGCCGAACTCTACTACGGCGTGCACGTGACCAACTGGCTGACCGTTCGACCGAACCTGCAATACATCCGGCACCCCGGCGGCGTGAGCCACCTGGACGACGCGTTGATCGGCGGTCTGAAGATTCAAAGCTCGTTCTGATTCTGGGACGGACTCTCGCGACGAGCACGAAGCTTGAAGCTGACTCACAAGGACTTATTTCACTGATTCGCACCCGCCTGGCGCTGCGTTCTGCAGGGCCTGCGCGGGGACACTATCAACGTAACGGAGAACCACACTATGAGCACTGAAGGTGCTTCAAGTCGTAGCCGCCTGTTACCGACGTTGCTCGGTATCCTGCTGCTGCTAATGGGCCTGGCCATGCTGGTCGGGGGTATCAAGCTGGTCACGCTGGGCGGGTCGTTGTACTACCTGCTGGCAGGTATCGGCTTCGGTCTGTCGGGCGCATTGCTGATGGCGGGACGCCGCGCGGCGCTTGGCTTGTACGCAATCGTGCTGTTCGCCAGCACGGTGTGGGCACTGATGGAAGTAGGCCTGGACTGGTGGCAATTGGTACCGCGCCTGGCCCTGTGGTTTGCGATCGGTATCGTACTGCTACTGCCTTGGTTCCGTCGTCCGCTGACGGGCAGCCAATCGGCGCCGGTCACGACGGGCGCACTGAGCGTCGCCGTGGTACTGGCAGGCCTGGCTGCACTGGCCAGCCAATTCACCAGCCCCGGCGAAATCAAAGGCGAACTGGACCGCGATGCCGTTCCAGGCATGACCAACACCGCACCGGCCATGCCGGACGGTGACTGGCAGTCCTACGGGCGTACTGCCCATGGCGACCGCTACTCGCCGCTGAAAGAAATCACCCCGGAAAACGCCCACAAGCTGGTACCAGCGTGGACATTCCGTACCGGTGACATCCCGGGCGAAGGCGATCCGGGCGAAACCACGGCCGAGAACACCCCGCTGAAAGTCAACGGCATGCTGTACGTGTGTACCCCACACAGTCAGGTGATTGCCCTTGATCCGGACACCGGCAAGGAAATCTGGCGTTACGACCCGAAGATCAGCACGCAGAACGCTGAAAACTTCAAAGGTTGGGCCCACATGACCTGCCGTGGCGTGAGCTATCACGACGAAGCGGCCTATGCCAACACCGCCACCGAGCAGAGCGCTGCCGAGCCAGCGGCTGAAGCAGCCACGGCGACCGCCAGCAACTCGTGCCCGCGTCGCCTGTTCCTGCCGACTGCCGACACCCGTCTGATCGCGCTGAACGCCGACACCGGTAAAGTGTGCGAAGAGTTCGGTGACCACGGTGCCGTCGATCTGCGCCACAACATCGGTAGCTTTGCACCGGGCGGTTACTACTCCACGTCGCCACCTGCCGTGACCAAAGATCTGGTCGTGATCGGCGGCCACGTGACCGACAACATCTCCACTGACGAGCCGTCGGGCGTGATCCGTGCGTACGACGTACGGACCGGCAAGCTGGTATGGAACTGGGACAGCGGCAATCCGCAAGACACCACGCCGATTGCTGAAGGCCAGACCTACACCCGCAACTCGCCTAACATGTGGTCGATGTTCGCGGTCGATGAAAACCTCGGCATGCTGTACCTGCCGATGGGCAACCAGATGCCTGACCAATATGGCGGCGACCGTACCGAAGACTCCGAGCGTTACAGCGCTGGCGTGACCGCGCTGGACATCAACACCGGTAAAGTCCGTTGGTATCGTCAGTTCACGCACCATGACCTGTGGGACATGGACGTGGGCGGTCAACCGACCCTGATGGACCTGAAAACAGCTGATGGCGTGAAACCGGCTCTGCTGGCGTCCACCAAACAAGGCAGCATCTACGTTGTTGACCGTCGTACCGGCGAAGACATCGTACCGATCCGTGAACTGCCGGCTCCGGGCGGCGCTGTAGAAGGCGACCACACCGCACCGACCCAGCCACGTTCGGACCTGAACATGATTCCGCCGGAACTGACCGAGCGTGACATGTGGGGCGTGACACCGTTTGACCAAATGCTGTGCCGGATCAACTTCAAATCCCTGCGTTACGACGGCATGTACACCCCGCCATCGCTGCAAGGTTCGATCGTTTATCCGGGCAACTTTGGCGTGTTCGACTGGGGCGGCATCTCGGTTGACCCGATCCGTCAAATTGCCTTCTTGAACCCGAGCTACATGGCCTTCACCTCCAAACTGGTTCCCCAGGCGGAAGTGGCGGCAATGGGCCCGCGTAAAGGCGAGACCTCCGGCGTACAACCGAACAAAGGCGCGCCCTACGGCGTCATCCTTGAGCCTCTGTTGTCCCCGTTGGGCCTGCCTTGCCAGGCACCGGCATGGGGTTACGTTGCAGCGGTCGACCTGACCAACAACAACGTGATCTGGAAACACAAAAACGGCACCGTGCGTGACAGCTCGCCGGTACCGATCCCATTGTCGATGGGCGTTCCAAGCCTGGGCGGGACCTTCACCACCGCAGGTGGCGTAGCCTTCCTGAGCGGCACCCTCGACCAGTACCTGCGTGCCTACGACGTCCGTAACGGCAAGCAGCTGTGGGAAGGTCGCCTGCCAGCAGGCGGTCAGACCACCCCGATGACCTACACCGGCAAGGACGGCACGCAATACGTCGTCGTCATGGCGGGCGGTCACGGCGGTCTGGGCACCAAAAAAGGTGACTACATCATGGCGTTCAAACTGGCCGACTAAGTAACACGGCTCGTTAAAAGAGAAGCGGCTATCGAGAGATAGCCGCTTTTTTTGTGGGTGATTCCACCTCTTTCAGGCCGTTTCTTCCAACCGTGACAGCCATGCTTCTAACGCCGACGCCTCCAGCGGGCGGCTGATGAGGTAGCCTTGGGCCGTGTCGCATTGCCAACGCGCCAGCAGGTCAAGGGTGTGCGGGTACTCCACGCCTTCGGCCACGACCTTCAACCCCAGGTTATGGCTCATCTCCAGGGTCGAGCGCACGATGACTGCGTCTTCGCTGGTCTCGTCCAGGTTACGGATAAACGACTGGTCGATTTTCAGTTCTTGCACCGGTAGCCGCTTGAGGTGCGCCAGTGACGAGTAGCCCGTGCCGAAATCGTCCACGGACAGGCCAATGCCACCCTCGCGCAGTTTTTCCAGCACGCTGAGGGAGTGCTCCGGGTCGCGCATGACCGCACTTTCGGTGATTTCGAAGATCAATTGCCCGGCCGATACTTGATAGCGCGAGAGCAAGGCGTCGACGCTCAACAGCAAGTCTTCGCCCTGTAAATCCGCCGCCGAGATGTTGAGGGACAGTTGCAGGTGCAGCCCCTTGCGGTTCCACTCGGCCAGTTGGCGCACGCCCTCTTCGATGACCCAGTGCGTGAGCAACGGCATGCTGCCGGTGCGTTCGGCCAGCGGGATGAATTCGGCTGGCGACACCACGCCCAATTCGGGGTGACGCCAACGCAGCAGGGCTTCAGCCTGATGCACGTGGCCGCTTCTGATGTCGAGTTTGGGCTGGTACAGCAAAAACAGTTCGCCCTCGCTCGCTGCGCTGCGCACGTCGCGTATCAGCTGGATTTGCCGTTGATGGGCCAGGTCGCGGTCTTGCTGGTACACCTGCAAGTAACCCGGCAGCGCAGCGGCATCGCGTCGGGCAAGGGCAGCGCGACTGATCAGTTCTTCGACGCTTTGCCCGTTGATCGGGTAGGCCGCAATGCCCATGCAGATTTCCAGCGACACCTCATGCCCATCGATGCTCAGGGGTCGATTCAACAGCCGGTAGAGCCTGTCGGCCATGGCCACGGCGGCATCGATCTGGGTGCTTTCCAGAAGCAATAAGAACTCATTGCCGGTGATGCGCGCGGCGGTGTCCCGTTCGTGCAAGGTGTCGAGCATGACGCGGCTGATTTCGCGCATGATCAATTCCAGGCCGTCCTGGCCGAAGCTTTCGTTGATCACCCGGTAGTTTTCGACCCCCAGATAAATCAGCACCACTCCCCTTCTCGCACTGATGGCGCTGCCCAGTCGCTCCATGGCCAGCGCGCGGTTGGGCAAACCGGTCAGCGCGTCGTGCAGCGCGTTATGCGCCAGTTGCTGTTCGCGCAGGGCGATGCCGCTTTGCATCGCGTTGATTGCCTTGGCCAAAAAACCCAACTCATCCTTGCGCTTGAGTTCAACCGGGACCTGATAATTGCCGCGTCCGATTCGCTGGGCGGCCTCGGCCAGCAAGCTGACCGGGCGCGACACCGCACGCGCCAGCCACAGGGCGCCGAGCAACGACAGCAACAACGCGCCGAGGGATATCCACAAGAACTTGCGATCCAGTGAGTTGAACGCCTGCATCGTCTGGTCCAGCGGGCTTTGCAAGAAAGCCATCACGTGCCCGTTTTGCGGATCGTTTGAGGTGGTCAGTTGCAGCAACTGACCGAGAAAGCGTTTGTCCTGAAACTCGTTGAAATAGACCTGGGTGCCGACCGGGCGGTCCCTCATGAAGGTGGCGATGCTGGTGTTCATGGCGTCAGGCAGGGTGCTGCTGAGTACGCCACTTTCGCCCTGTTTGAGGGCCATGAATGACACTTCCAGGTTGCTCAACGAGCGCAGCTCGTGGGCAAACACGTCGTCCATCGGCATCCCCGACACCACCCGCACGACGGGCAAGGGGGTGAGCACCACGCCCTGGACCATCATGTAGGGGCGATTGTCCAAAACGCCGATCAACATGGATTGCGCGTGGCGGCGTGCGAGCCTCAAGTCTTTGGCGTAAGGAAAGCGCTGTCCGGGGGGCAGGCCTTTGAGGGTGCTGGTGATGATGCGACCGTTGAGGTCGAGTACGAATAACTCACTGCCGCGAATGCTCGGTTCGAATTCTTGCAGGGCGGCTTCGATTTGTGAGGGGCTGCCGTTGAGTGCCGCCTGGCGAAAGTCCGAGTCATTGGTCAGCCAGTTGAGGCCGTACTGGATCCGCCGCCAGCGTAAATCCATGAAGCGCTCGAACACTCGCGTGCCTGTGTGCAGCTGCTCTTCGGCCTGGTCTCTGGCAACGGTGATGGTCACGGTCTTAACCGCGAAATACACCACCCCCATGAGCAACAGCAGGAGCAACGCCAGAAACAGGCTGATACGGGCCTGAAAACTGTTGCGCAGCTTCATGGCGCGGCCTCGATCCACTGAGTCAATGCCTGCACCCACCTTGCGATGATTCCCTGAGGCATACGCGCTCCTTGTGCGCCCTGAAGGCAGCCACGGAAGCGGCCGCCCACTCCATCTTTATTGTTATGAATCGTAACTGTCGCCCAACAGAAGATCGCCTAATAATTTCGGGCCGTCTACCGTCAAGTTGTTGGCGACAAAGGCCTAGCGAATACGCGGGTGTACCCAGGTTTTATCAATCACCGGCAGAGGTTTTGCGCTGGCTGCCGGGCCCTTGCAAAAAGCCGTCCGGGCGCCATCGGCTACGCTACCGGCGCAGTCTTCGGCAGCGGCTAGAGGATGAAAAACGTTTCACCATTGAAACCACTGACACCGCGCCCCATCTAACCCCCATACCCCATTGCGCAGGTGCCCCATGAGCGACCAGCAAGATTTCCCGGATAACACCACTGAATACGCAGACATAGAACACACCGAATCCGTACACAAACCCCACTCGGTCGGGACTGAACTGGCATTGCCGGAGCAGAATCTGCCGGACAAGGTGTACATCATCCCGATTCACAATCGCCCGTTCTTCCCGGCGCAAGTATTGCCGGTCATCGTCAATGAAGAACCGTGGGCCGAAACACTGGAACTGGTCAGCAAATCACCTCATCACTCGCTGGCCCTGTTTTTTGTCGATACGCCACCTGATGACCCTCGCCATTTCGACACTTCCAGCCTCCCGGAATACGGCACGCTGGTGAAAGTGCATCACGCCAGCCGCGAAAACGGCAAATTGCAATTCGTGGCCCAGGGCCTGACCCGTGTGCGCATCAGCATGTGGCTCAAACACCACCGCCCGCCTTATCTGGTGGAAGTCGAATACCCACAGCAGCCCAAAGAGCCCACCGATGAGGTGAAGGCTTACGGCATGGCGCTGATCAATGCCATCAAGGAGCTGCTGCCGCTCAACCCGCTGTACAGCGAAGAGCTGAAAAACTACCTCAATCGCTTCAGCCCCAACGACCCGTCGCCGCTGACCGATTTCGCGGCCGCACTGACCTCGGCAACCGGCAACGAGCTGCAAGAAGTGCTCGATTGCGTGCCCATGCTCAAACGCATGGAGAAAGTTCTGCCGATGCTGCGCAAGGAAGTCGAAGTCGCGCGCCTGCAAAAAGAAATTTCCGCCGAAGTGAACCTGAAAATCGGCGAGCATCAACGCGAGTTCTTCCTCAAAGAACAGCTCAAGGTGATCCAGCAGGAACTGGGCCTGACCAAAGACGACCGCAGCGCGGACATCGAGCAGTTCAAGCAGCGCCTTGACGGCAAAACCCTCACGGCTCAGGCGCAGAAACGCATCGATGAGGAAATGAACAAACTGTCGATCCTGGAAACCGGGTCGCCAGAGTACGCAGTCACCCGCAACTACCTGGACTGGGCAACGTCACTGCCCTGGGGTGTGTTCGGGCAAGACAAACTCGACCTCAAGCATGCCCGCAAGGTGCTCGACGCCCACCATTCAGGGCTCGACGACATCAAAAACCGCATCCTCGAATTTCTGGCAGTCGGCGCCTACAAGGGGTCGGTAAGCGGTTCGATCGTGTTGCTGGTCGGCCCGCCGGGCGTGGGTAAAACCAGCGTCGGCAAGTCGATCGCCGAGTCCCTGGGACGACCGTTCTACCGCTTCAGTGTCGGCGGCATGCGTGACGAAGCCGAGATCAAGGGCCATCGTCGCACGTACATCGGCGCCCAGCCGGGCAAGCTGGTGCAGGCCCTCAAAGACGTCGAAGTGATGAACCCGGTCATCATGCTCGACGAGATCGACAAGATGGGTCAGAGCTTCCAGGGCGACCCTGCCTCTGCCCTGCTCGAAACCCTTGATCCGGAACAGAACGTCGATTTCCTCGACCATTACCTGGATTTGCGCCTGGACCTGTCCAAAGTGCTGTTCGTCTGCACGGCCAACACGCTGGACTCGATTCCGGGGCCTTTGCTCGACCGTATGGAGGTGATTCGCCTGTCGGGTTACATCACCGAAGAAAAGATCGCGATTGCCAAGCGTCACCTGTGGCCTAAGCAGTTGGAGAAAGCCGGGGTGTCCAAAAACAGCCTGAGCATCAGCGACAGCGCATTGCGGGCCGTGATCGATGGCTACGCCCGCGAAGCCGGTGTGCGTCAGCTGGAGAAGCAACTCGGCAAACTGGTGCGCAAAGCCGTGGTCAAGTTGCTGGAAGACCCCAAGGCGGTGATCAAGATCGGCCCCAAAGACCTCGAAGCGTCATTGGGCATGCCGGTGTTCCGCAATGAGCAGGTCATCAGCGGGACGGGCGTGATCACCGGGTTGGCGTGGACCAGCATGGGCGGCGCGACCCTGCCGATTGAGGCTACCCGTATCCACACCCTCAACCGCGGGTTCAAGCTGACCGGGCAATTGGGTGATGTGATGAAGGAGTCTGCCGAGATTGCATACAGCTATGTCAGCTCCAACCTCAAGCAGTTTGGCGGTGATCCCAAGTTCTTCGATGAGGCGTTTGTGCATTTGCACGTGCCCGAAGGCGCCACGCCCAAAGACGGCCCGAGCGCCGGTGTGACCATGGCCAGCGCGCTGCTGTCACTGGCGCGCAACCAGCCACCGAAAAAGGGCATCGCCATGACCGGCGAGCTGACCTTGACCGGGCATGTGCTGCCCATTGGCGGCGTCCGTGAGAAAGTCATCGCGGCACGCAGGCAGAAGATTCACGAGTTGATCCTTCCCGAAGCCAACCGCGGCCACTTTGAAGAACTGCCTGACTATTTAAAAGAAGGCATTACCGTACACTTTGCCAAACGCTTCAATGACGTGGCCAAAGTGCTGTTCTAAACCGCTGAAAGCCACGGGCTACAGCGCCGCCATGCAAACATGACGGCGCGGTAGCACCGCCCGTGCAAGACTACCCCTGTCATTTCTGTCAGTAGACACAACACCCGTTCCCGACACTAATAGGCCCCAGAACCGTTAGCGTTGGATGGGCTTTGATCATGCCACTGCAACACCCTGCATATGGAAACCCTGCCGTTATATGGCACAAACTTCTGGGCAAGCCGGTGTTCAACCCGCGAACAACGGGCGAGCTAAGGGCTGAGGTGGCCTGCCGGCATCTATTCGAAGCGCAAGAAATTACCTTTGCCAGCAGCAAAAAAAAGATAGTGATCACCGCTGAGATCGAAGACTTCGGGTCGCCGCAATATCGCAGCTTGGCTTTGACCCTGGACGTCAATATCCAGTCCGGCATTTACCTGTACAAACGCGGGCAACCCGGCCCAATACGCGACATGTCCCACATTGAATGCATCGAGAAGGATGGCGATCTGGTGTATCACCTGACCCAGGCTGATATTGGCACCCTGCACCTGTCCGTCATCGAAAGTTGCTACAGCGCACGCCTGTTCACCTTTGAAGGCACTGATCACCTCAGCGACCCGTTCGAGGTCTGCGGCGAATTCACGGTGACCCCGCCTCACGCCGCAATGAGTTATTGAGCACCACGGGCAACTTTAGCCGCGTGGCATAGCCCGATTGCCGTCTTGGGTTATGCTGCGCGCTTGTTCTTGTCCCGATGGAGCCTTCAATGTCCCCCGCGCGTCTCATCCCCTTGCTCACCTTGACCTTGCTGACGGCTTGCGCCCAGCAACCGGCGCACAACGTGATTGTGGAAGAACAGAGTGACTGCCCGATGCAATTGCACACCGGGCAAAATCTGACGCTGACGCTGCCCAGCAACCCCACGACCGGTTACCGCTGGGCCATTCAGGATTCGGCAGGCGGCGTGTTGCGCAGCCTCGGCCCTGAAGTCTACAAAAGCGCCGACAGTGGCCAGTTGCTGGGCAGTGGCGGGCAATCCACCTGGCGCTTTCAGGCCTTTGCGCCGGGCACCGGTCGCCTGCGCCTGACCTATCAGCAGCCCTGGGAGCCTGAAGCAGAGCCCGCCCACGTGTTTGACTGCCCTGTCACGGTGAACTGACATGCCGTGGCTGATCCTCGCGGTCATGGGCGCCGCCGCCTACCTGTATGGCGTGCACATGCAGTCCACGCTGTTGTGCCTGCTGAGCAAACCCTTGCCCGTGCTGGCCTTGCTCGGTTGGCTACAAGACGCGCCGCCCAGCCTTTATCGGCGCTGGATCAGTATCGGCTTACTGTTTTCGTTGCTCGGTGACGTGCTCCTGGCCTGGCCCGTAGACCTGTTCGTGTTTGGCCTCGGGGCTTTTCTGCTGGCCCATTTGGCGTACCTCAAGGCCTACCTGGCCGATTGCCGACGCATCGCAGCGCTGCCTCTGCTACTGGCGCTGGTCGCCGGCGGCGGGTTGTTGAGCGTTATGGCCAGCCATGGCCTGGGGGATTTGCTGATCCCGGTCATCGTCTACGCCCTCACGATCAGCGCCATGCTGTGGCGCGCCCTCGCCCGATTGGGGACTGACGTGCCTGCGCGCTCGGCCTGGCTGGCAGCGGGCGGCGCACTGGCATTTGTGGTGTCTGACAGCCTGATCGGCATTGACCGCTTCGTGATCAAGTTCGGTGCCGCGCCCTACCTGATCATCCTCAGCTACTGGCTCGGTCAATGGGGCATTGCCGCATCGGTGTTTAGCCAGCGCAAACGCTGACCCTTCCACTGTCACTTATGACAGTAGACGCCATGCCCGTTGCCATCATTAATACCGTCTCTGCACACTCAATCAGTCAGCGAGGGTTCGATGATGGCCAATCACTTTTCTACGCGTGGCAAAGACAAAATCAAAGGCACGCTCAAACCAAACCCCAAGCAACCGCCACGCTCTAAACAGGCACTGATCAGCGATGCATCGGCCACCATTACGGACCGCGCCGATTTCAAGGCCGATGACATCATGTTGGGCAGCGGCCTCAAGACCCTGTCCATTGCGGCCTCGGCTGCAACCTTTGGCTCTTACGAATACCGGGTGATTAATTTCATTTTTGACCGGGGTATTGAAAGCGGTACGCACATCTTCGAGCCGGGTGGAGCCGGACCGATCCGGGGCTTGTCGTATGTGGAGTTCGCGGTCGTGGGCGGCAATGAAATCTATTACAACTGCGAAGGAAACAGCGGCTCTTTGACGCTGGACATCATCGACCACGCGTACTACATCCGTGAGTTCACGTTTACCGCACAGGACAGCGAACAGAAAAACATCACCCTGACCGGGCATGTGAGCGTCTCGTCCTCGTTGTGTGATTGCACCTGACACCCTGTCAGCACATTCAGAATGCTGCGCGGTTTATCAGACAGACCGCGCACTCCGGCGCCAACTTGGCTAAAATGCCGCCCCTTTTGAATTTCCATCGCCGGAACCCTCGTGAGCAAAGAACCCGACCGTATTTTCGCCCAGCCCCTGGCCCAGGTGCCGGACTTCGCCTTTAACGAAGACGTGGTAAGGGTGTTCCCGGACATGATCAAACGCTCGGTGCCCGGTTACCCGACCATTGTGGAAAACCTCGGTGTGCTGGCGGCGCAATTCGCCCAACCCCACAGCGTGCTCTATGACCTGGGCAGTTCGCTGGGTGCGGTGACGCAGGCGTTGCGCCGTCATGTGCGCAACGAAGGGTGCAAGGTGATTGCGGTGGACAACTCGGCGGCGATGGTCGAGCGCTGCCGCGAATACCTCAATGGGCAGAACTCGATGTTTCAGGAGCTGTTGCCGGTTGAGGTGATCGAAGGCGACATTCTTGCGCTGCAATTTGAACCGGCCTCAGTGGTTGCGCTGAACTTCACGCTGCAATTCATTGCCCCCGAGCAACGGCTGGCGCTGCTCGGGCGCATCCGCCAGTCGCTGTTGCCGGGCGGCGCGCTGATCCTGTCGGAGAAGCTGCGCTTCAATGACGCTCAGGAGCACGCTTTGCTCACCGACTTGCACATTGCGTTCAAGCGCGCCAATGGCTACAGCGATCTGGAGATCGCGCAAAAACGCAGCGCCATCGAAAACGTCATGAAGCCCGACAGCCTCGAAGAACACCGCGAACGCCTGCTGGCCGCTGGGTTCTCGACCGTCGTGCCGTGGTTCCAGTGTCTTAACTTTGCCTCGTTGATTGCCTTGCCATGATTGATCTTTCCCCTCTTGCCCGGCGTCTGGCCGGCACGCCCCTGGCCGAATGGGCCACCACGCTGCAGGCTCAGCTCGACCTCAAAATGGAGAAAGGCCACGGCGACCTTGAGCGCTGGCAAAGCGCGCTGGATGCGTTGCCCGACGTCAAGCCTACCGAGATCGACCTGCTCAACGGGCTGACCCTGGACACCGACTGCGACGACGACACCCGCGCGCAGATGCATCAAGCGTTGATGGGGCTGTCGCCGTGGCGCAAAGGGCCGTTCGACCTGTTCGGCGTGCATGTGGACACCGAATGGCACTCGGACTGGAAATGGTCGCGGGTCGCGCCGCACATCGACCTCACAGGCAAGCGCATCCTCGATGTGGGCTGCGGCAACGGCTACTACATGTGGCGCATGTTGGGCGCCGGCGCCCACAGCGTCATCGGCGTAGACCCGAACTGGCTGTTTTTCTGCCAGTTCCAGGCCGTGCAGCGCTTCTTGCAGCAAGAAGCCGCGTGGCATTTGCCCTTCCCGTTCGAAGACCTGCCAGCGAACCTCGAAGGCTTCGATACCGTGTTTTCCATGGGCGTGTTCTACCACCGCCGCTCCCCCATCGAGCATTTGCTGGCGCTCAAGGACTGCCTGGTCAAGGGCGGCGAACTGGTGCTCGAAACCCTGGTGATTGAAGGCGACGAAAATCAGGTGCTGGTGCCGGAAGACCGCTACGCACAAATGCGCAACGTGTGGTTCCTGCCGTCAATTGCGGCGCTGGAGCGCTGGTTGCGGCGCGCCGGTTTCAGCGAGGTGCGCTGTGTCGACGTGAGCATCACCACCGTGCAAGAACAGCGGGCAACGCCGTGGATGAAATTCCAGTCGTTGAGCGACTACCTCGACCCGAACGACCACAGCAAAACCATTGAAGGTTTGCCTGCGCCGATGCGCGCAGTGATTGTGGCCCGCAAGTGACCACGCGTTAACCCGGCTACAACGGCTGTTTGGCGCGGCGGGCCTTGAAAAAGTCGCTCAGGATCGCGCCGCATTCGTCGGCCAGCACCCCGCCTTCAAACAGCACCCGGTGGTTGAGAAAGCCCTGGGTGAAGAACTGCCCCTGACTCTGCACAATCCCGGCCTTGGGCTCCAGCGCGCCATACACCACGCGTGACACCCGCGAATGCACGATCAGGCCCGCGCACATGCTGCACGGCTCCAGCGTGACGTACAGCGTGCTGCCCGGCAGGCGGTAGTTACAGGCCGAGGCGGCTGCGGCACGTATGGCGACCATCTCGGCATGGGCGCTGGGGTCGTGACCGCTGATCGGGCAGTTGAACCCGCGCCCGATAATCTCGCCGTTTTGCACCAGCACCGCACCCACCGGCACTTCCCCCAGGGCCGCCCCCTGAGCAGCCAGTGCCAGCGCTTCACGCATGTAGTCTTGATCGCGGCTGCGGTCGATGATCTGGGGTTGACGCCCTTGTCGCATCAGGAAACCTCAATGGCGGCCATCAGGCCGGTTTCCATGTGGTCAATCACATGGCAGTGGAACATCCACACGCCGGGATTATCCGCCACCAACGCCACGCGGGCACGTTCGTTTTTACCCAACAAATAGGTGTCGGTGAAATACGGGGTGATTTTTTTGCGATTGGACGCCAGCACCTTGAAGCTCATGCCGTGCAAATGGATCGGGTGCTGGTATTGGGTCATGTTCTTCAATTCGAAGATGTAGCTCTGCCCCAGCTTGAGTTTGGCAATCGGCCGATCGGCGCAGGTCTTGTCTTTGATGTCCCAGGCAATGCCGTTGATTTGCCACAGGCTGGGGGGTTGATCGCCGTCTTGATTCTCGGACACCGAACCGACCCATTCAAAATTGAAGTTGAGCTTCTCGGCATTGGCCACATCCGGCTCGGCAATCGGGTTGGCCGGCAAGGCGGCAGGCCACTGGGTCGCCGCACCGGGGCTGGCCACCGCCCGCAACGTACCCAGGCGCACAGGCCCGTCACGCAGGGACAATTCTTCGCCTTCGGCGGGTGCCTTGATGGCCAGGCAAATGCGCATACCGGGGCCCAGCCAGTATTCCTTGCCCAGCGGCCGTGGCTCTATGGGGTTGCCGTCCAGCGCGTAGATCCTGGCCTCCACCCCCGGGATGTTGATGCGGTAGGTCAAGGTGTTGTCGAGGTTGAGCAGACGCACACGGGTGATTTGCCCGGCGGGCAGTTCGATGGTCGGCACATGGCTGCCGTTGATCGTGGACAGGCGCCCCGCCGTACCGCCGCGTGCGGCTTCGCGGGTGATGCTGAATGGCATGAACCCGCCCTCTTCATCCACGTGCCAGTTTTTGATGCTCAAAGTGCGTTCGTGGACAAAACCGGTCGGCTCGCGCTCCTCGACAATCAGGGGCCCCACCAGCCCGCGACCCAGCTCTTCACTGCTGTTGACGTGCGGGTGATACCAGTAGCTGCCAGCGTCGGGCACGCGGAATTTGTAGTCGAAATACTCGCCCGGCAGAACCGGCAACTGGGACACATAAGGCACGCCGTCCATCTCCAGCGGCAGACGGATCCCGTGCCAATGAATGGTGGTGGGCACCGGCAGGTGGTTGATAAAGCGCACCCGTAGCCATTCGCCCTGACGCACCCGCAACTCGGTACCCGGTGCCGACGGACCAAAGGCCCAGGCTTCGGTCTGATGCCCGGGCACCAGCTCGACGTCCAGCGGCGCGGCAATCAGCTCGTAATCGTGGCCGGCCTCGGCGTCGGCCATTTTCCCCAGCCAGTAACGCGAAGCGCCACCCGCTCCGACACCCACCACGACCAGGCCGGCCAAACCACCGAGTATTTGTCGACGGGTAAAGGACATGGGCTCAACTACCTCTCGTATCGTAAACGGGCTTATGCCCCGCAAAAGGCGAATACGATACACCTGCAGTTGAGAAACAGTAAGGCCGGGGTGGCGAAGGGCCGCACCCACGTCAGCAAGCCTGAACCTCGACCAGGCGTTTACAGCCCTACGAGCACATGCACCACGCCATTGGCCAAGGGCATGACGTTCGGTAATTGCTGCGCGTGCAGGGTCAGTTTCGAGGCATCGCACACTTGGACACGCACGCGGGTGAGTGCGACTTTCTGTTCGGATGTAATGTTCTCGGCCCCGCCCAACGCCGCCAATACAGCACTGTCCAGCAACGACGAGGCCGGGCGGGTCACGTCGGGCACCAGATCCGGGGTCAGCGCTTTCCAGAGCGCCTGGTGAAATTTTTCAAACATGTTCAATGCTCCAGCACTAACGATTGAGGCTGCAAGGTGGCCCGCACATGCTCGGCGCTTTCCAGCGCCAGTACCTTGTCGGCCAATGCCTTGCAGGCGGTGAATTGCACTTCGCGTACTCGTGCCTTGATGGCCGGGATCAGCGGCACGCTGACCGACAGCTCATCCACCCCCAGGCCCAGCAGCACCGGCACCGCCAACGGCTCGGAGGCCAGCGCGCCACACACGCCCACCCACTTGCCATGGGCGTGAGCGGCCCGGACCGTGTGAGCGATCAGGCGCAACACGGCCGGGTGCAAGCTGTCGGCCTGACGGGCCAGGCGCGGATGATCACGGTCCATGGCCAAGGTGTATTGGGTCAGGTCGTTGGTGCCAATCGAGAAGAAATCCACCTCGGGCGCAAACAGGTCGGCCATCAAGGCCGCCGCAGGCACTTCGATCATGATGCCCAGCTTGGGCAACGCGCTGAGCCCCAGCCGCTGCGCCTCTTCCTGCAACATCTGCCGCGCGACCCGCAGCTCGGACAGGTGCGTGACCATCGGCAACAGGATGTGCAGTTGCGTCAGCCCGGCACAGGCCAAAATGGCGCGCAATTGGTCGCGCAGCAACTGCGGACGTTCAAGGCACAGGCGAATACCGCGCATGCCCAGGAACGGGTTGAGTTCACTGGCCATTGGCACGTAGGCCAGCGGTTTGTCACCGCCCACATCCAGCGTACGCACCACCAGCGGGTGTTCCGTGCCCACGGCGCGAGCTATCTCGCAGTAGGTGGCCACTTGCTCGTCATGGGAAGGGGCGCGGCTGCGATCCAGATACAAAAACTCCGAGCGCAGCAACCCGACGCCGTGGGCGCCCAAGGTCATCGCGTGTTCAGCCTCCGCGCGCGAGGCAATATTGGCGGTGATGTCCACCGGGTGCCCGTCCAGGGTGCAGGCCGCCAACGACGCGAGCTGTAAATCCCGTTGTTGACGGTCCTCACGCAACGCGCGCTGCGCACCCAGTCGCTCCACCTGCCCCACATCAGGCTGCACGTGCAACTGACCCGCATCGGCGTCCAGCAATACCGGGAGGCCACTGGCCAGCGCCCGCACCTGAGGTGACACCCCGCACAATGCCGGGATGCCCAAGGCACGGGCCAGAATGGCGACATGGCTGGTGGCGCCGCCGCCCACGGTGACAAACCCCACGACTTTGCGGGTGTCGAGCCCGGCCGTTTGCGAGGGCGTCAGTTGTTCTGCCACCAATATCGCCTGATCGGGCAACGCCAGCGCACGGTCATCCACGCCGAGAATCCGTTTGAGCACGCGCAGCCCCACGTCTTCCAGATCCAGCGCCCGCTCAGCCAGTAACGGACTGCCCAGGCCCTTGAACAACGCCGAGGTGGCTTCGGTCGCATTGCGCCAGGCAAAGGCTGCACTTTTGCCCGCGTTGATCAGCTCGGCGGCATGCTCCAGCAAGCTCGGGTCTTGCAACAGCTGCTGATGCGCCCGAAAGATGTCGCGCTGCGCCGGGTTGGATGCGTCATCGCGCAGCCCCTGCAACTCATCGGCCGCACGGGCCAACGCGTGTTGCAGCGCGGCGTGTTCGCGTTGCGCTTCGCTGGCATGTTCGTCCACCTCCAGCGCGCTGTGCGCCACCTGCACCACGTAACCGAACGCCGAACCGGTGGAGGCGCACACGCCGCGCAGCACATCCGACACCCCGTCATGGGCGACGGGGTCGGGATCTGGGGCCAACACCACGTGCTCAACCTCTTCGCCACAGCCTTGGCTCAGCAGCTCGGACAACTCACGCAGGGCCGCCTCGGCATCCGGCCCCGCCGCACTGAGGTAAACGCTGTCTGCATACGCGGTTTGCAATGCCATGATCGCCACCAGCGACTTGGCGTTGGCGCTGTCGTGCTGGCGATGCAGTTGAACACGTGCCGCAAAGCCTTTCGCCGCCTGGGCCAACACCCCGGCCGGTCGCGCATGCAGGCCATTGGGGTTGGGCAGCAGCACGGCCTGCGAATGCAACACCGGGCTGTCTTCATGACCGGTTGGCCCATCGCCTTTACCCGCGTGCACTTGCACGTGCAAAAGAGGCTGCCCGGTCTGGATGTGCGCCTTGCCGTGCGCCAGCGCCTGAAAACCCTCCCCGCTGATCACCAGCATCAGCGTCAGCAAACTGCGGGCATGCAGCGCCAGGTAGTCGGCATCGAACTCAATCAGCGGCTGCCCGGCCTCAACCCGCTGGCCTTCCTCAACCTGCGCGATAAAACCTTTGCCCTGAAGGTTCACCGTGTCCAGCCCAATGTGCAGCAGCACCTGCACACCGCTGTCATGGGTGATGCTCAGGGCATGCCCCGTGTGTTGCAGGTTGCTGACCACCCCGGCCAGCGGGGCGCATAACATCTGTGACGTCGGGTCGATGCACACACCATCGCCCATCAGGCGACTGGAGAACACCGGATCAGGGACATCGTCGAGCGCCAGCACCACGCCTGACAGGGGCGCCAGCAGTTCCAGTTGTGAGGGTGTGACCATGACTTCACCTGCAATAGAGAGTTTGAATGCCGAGGGCGTGCGCGCCTCGCCAGCGTCGCTTATTTCCACCAGTACTCGACCTGCAATCCCATATTTGAACCGTGCCGCGCCCTGCCAAACGCGCCGCTGTCAGATAACGCCGACCCGGCGTCCAATCGATTGGCGGCCAGCTGTGCGGCTTTGTTCCAGCGGGCATAGGTGTAATACAGGCGAATTTCGGGGCGCTCCCAAAAGCCGGGCCCCTTGGGCGACCAGGTGGGCGCAAAGGTAAATTTGCTCAAGGTGCGGGTGCCGTCGGCGGCCTTGACCTGATCGTGGCCAAGCTCGGTGACCAGCTTGAACTGTTGACTGATCGCGTACGCCGGGCGCACACCCAGCGACAGCCACTCTTGATTGTCACCCTGGGGGCGAACGTCTTTTTGATAGACCGCCTCGACCTGTCCGCCGAAGCGCGGCGTCACTTGCCAGTCAAAAAACTCCACCAGCCGATACCGTTTACTGCTGTTGTCCAGCCGGGTGTTGCCGGTGTAGCCAAGCCCCGTCCCTGAGCCCTCGCCGTATTGCAGGGCAACGGTGTTGCGGCCCCCCAAAAAGGCGTTTTGCACGTGCTGCGCCGTGATCGCCCAGCCGCTGTGGGCATCGGTGCGCCGGGGTTTTTCGAGGTAGCTCACACCGAACTCCAGCTCGCCTCCGGGGTTGGTCTTGAACCCAGCAACGTTGACGTCGTGACGGGTGACAGCCTGCTCCTGATAAAGACTGTCTTTGCGCGAAAACGCATAGCTGTATTTCAACCCGCCGATCAGCACATCTTCGATGCCGCCGCCCGTGGCGCTCTGGTTCCAGTAGTAAAAGTCGGAGATGTGGATGTCATTGCGTTTGTAGTAGCGACGCCCGGCCCACAGCGAACCGCCATTAAGACGCGGCAGGTTCGACCATTGCGCGTACAGCTGGGGCATGCGCACCGAACCGTTCTCCCCTTGAAAGGTGAGCTGGTGGTTGTACTGGTTGTAAAACGAGGCCATGCCGTCGACGCTGAGCACCGAGCCGTCATCCAGGGTCAGGATGTCCTGGCGAAGTTCCAGCTCCGCGTACTGCTCGCACTCGTTACCCAGCCGGTATTTGGTTTCAGCGCCGGGCAGTTTGAAACACGATTGTTTGCCCGCGTTGAGCGAGTTGCCGACGCCGCTGCGCAGGTAACCCGAGAATTCCAGCGCCTGCGCCGGGAGCGGTGCCAGCAGGCATAACGATGCGGTAAGCACGCAGCGGTTGAGTGGTGTGTTCATAAAAGATGACCTTTCTTATTGTTATGGGTAAATCACAGCGGCTAAACCGCTGGCAGGGGTTAGCCCGCGTCAGTCCTGCACGTGCAAGGCGAACGATTCGTAGGGCCGTAACGTGATGCGCCGCGTTCGCTGCGGGCAGTCGTCGTAGTTACTGATGAGCACACGCTGTTGCCGGTGTGGGTCGATGACCTCAGCGGGCAATTCGACATCGCAGGGCGTGCCGTAAAAGTTGTTGAGCACCAGCAATCGCTCTTTATCGCCTTGGCGCAGGTAGGCCCAGACACGTGGGTGGTCCAGCAGCAACGGGCGGTATTCGCCGTGTTGCAGTAACGGCTCGGCACGGCGCAAGGCGATCAGGCGGCGGTAGTGGTGCAGCACCGACGACGGGTCGTGGCGCTGGTCTTCGACGGTGATGCGAGTGGCGTTGTCCGGCAGGTCTATCCAGGGTTTCGCGGTGCTGAAACCTGCATTCGGCTGGTGGTTCCATTGCATCGGCGTACGGCCGTTGTCCCGCGACTTTTGCATGATCGCGGCCATGCACCCGGCATGGGGTTCGCCTGCGTCGCGCTTGAGGCGGTAGATGTTCAGGGTTTCGACGTCGCGGTACTGCTCGATGTGCTCGAAGCCGGGGTTGGTCATGCCGAGCTCTTCCCCCTGATAGATAAAGGGTGTGCCTTGCAGGCCATGCAGGGCGGTGGCCAGCATTTTGGCCGACAGCACGCGGTGTTCGCCGTCATCGCCAAAGCGCGAAACGGCGCGCGGTTGATCGTGGTTACACCAGAACAGCGCATTCCAGCCGCCCCCGGCCTGCATGCCCTGCTGCCACTCGCTGAGGATGCGTTTGAGCGCGAGGAAGTCGACGTCGGCGCGCACCCACTTTTGCTGGTTCGGGTAGTCCACCTTCAAGTGATGAAAATTGAAGGTCATCGACAGCTCGCGGCGCTGCGGGTCGGAATAACGGATGCAGTGTTCAAGGGAGGTCGAGGACATCTCTCCGACACTGAGCAAGTCATGCCCGGCGAAGACTTCGCGGTGCATCTCTTGCAGGTACTCATGCACCCGCGGGCCATCGGTGTAAAAACGGCGCCCGTCACTGTCATCCTGGGCAAAGTCCGCGGGCTTGGAGATCAGGTTGATGACATCCAGACGGAAACCGCCCACGCCTTTGTCGCGCCAGAAACGCATCAACGTGTAAACCTCGGCGCGGACGTTGGGGTTGTCCCAATTGAGGTCGGCCTGGGTGTGGTCAAACAGGTGCAGGTAGTACTGGCCGGTTTGCGCCTCGTACTCCCACGCCGACCCGCCAAACTTGGAATGCCAGTTGTTTGGCTGGTCGCGCCAGATGTAAAAGTCTCGGTACGGGTTGTCGAGGCTGCTGCGGGCCTGCTGGAACCAGGGGTGCTCGATGGAAGTGTGGTTGACCACAATGTCGAGCATCAGCTTGATGCCCCTGGCACGGGCTTCGAGAATCAGCAGTTCGCAATCGGCCATGCTGCCGTAGCTCGGGTCAATGGCGTAGTAGTCGCTGATGTCGTAGCCGTTGTCGCGCTGGGGCGAGCGCAGAAACGGCGTCAACCACAGGTAATCCACCCCCAGCCATTGCAGGTAGTCGAGCTTGTCGACCACCCCCAGCAAATCGCCGGTCGCGTTGCCGGCATGGCTATGAAAACTCTTGGGGTAGACCTGATAGATCACCGAACGCTGCCAATCGTGCATGGGGGAAAGTTCCTTGTGCTGCCTTGGGTTATCGCGGTTGCGCCTTTCAGGAGGGGCAGCCTGCGGCCGCCCACAAGTGAGGGCTCAGGCCACGCGGTAACCGGGGCGGATGATTTTCATGCTCAGCACACACGTCAGGGCAAACGGCACGACGATGGCCACCAGCATCCCGATGACGAACATGGGGATGTGCCCGGGGGTGATCGAGATAAAACCGGGCAACCCGCCGACACCGATCGCCGAGGCCTGCACCTGATTGAGCGACAGGAAAATACTGCCCAGTGCCGACCCGGTGAGCGCCGCATAAAACGGGAATTTGTAGCGCAGGTTGATGCCGAACATCGCCGGTTCGGTGATGCCGAAATAGGCGGAAATTGCCGAGGTTGACGCCATGCTGCGCTCGCGCAGGTTGCGGCTCATGTAGAACACCCCGAGCGCGGCACTGCCTTGGGCCAGGTTGGACATCACAATCATCGGCCAGATAAAGGTGCCGCCCTGCGTGGAGATCAACTGCAAATCGACCGCGAGGAACATGTGGTGCATGCCGGTAATCACCATCGGCGCATACAGCACACCAAAGATCAGGCCGCCGATCACGGGCGCCAGGTCAAACAGCATCACCAGGCCCTGGGTAATCAGAATCCCCAGATGCCGGGTGACCGGGCCAATCACGGCCAGCGCCAGCACCCCGGTGATGACAATCGTGGTAATGGGCACCACCAGCAGTTGAATGGCATTGGGCACCCGCGCGCGCAGCCATTTCTCGATCACGCTCATCACGTAGGCAGCCAGCAGAATCGGCAGGATTTGCCCCTGATAGCCGACCTTTTCAATCTGGAACACGCCAAAGATGTCGAAGTACGGCAGGCTCTGGCCCTCCAGCCCCGCCACCGCCTTGCCGTAGTTCCAGGCATTGAGCAGGTCGGGGTGCACCAGCATCAGGCCCAGCACGATGCCGAGGATTTCACTGCCGCCAAAGCGCTTGGCCGCTGACCAGCCGACCAGCGCGGGCAGGAACACAAACGAGGTATTGGCCATCAGGTTGATCAGGCTCCACAGCCCGTCCAGCGAGGGATAAGCGTCGAGCAGGGTTTTGTCGGCAATGAACATGCCTTTGGCGCCGATCAGGTTGTTAATGCCCATCAACAGGCCCGCAATGATGAGCGCCGGCAGAATCGGCATGAACACATCCGAAAACACCCGCACCAGGCGCTGCAAGCCATTGCCCTTGTCGGCGCCCTTCTGTTTGACGTCTGCGAGCGTCGAGGCCGCCAACCCGGTTTGCTCGCGCAAGGCGGCGTAGACCTTCTCGACATCGCCGGGGCCGATCACCACCTGAAACAGCCCACCGTTGAAAAAGGAACCTTTGACCAGATCGATCTGATTGAGGGTCGCACTGTCGACCCGGTTTACATCGTTGAGGGCCAGGCGCAGACGCGTGACGCAATGCGCGGCCTGTTCGATGTTGTCGGCACCACCGAGGCTGGTGATCAGCTCGCTGGCGATGGAAGAGTAATCGTGGCTCATGCCGGATCTCCTGCCTGGAATTATTGTTATGGGGCGTCGTTGAGGCAGCACGCTGAAACGAAAAATACTCGTCTGTACCAGTTAAATCAACAACTGGTACAGACGAGTTAAAGTACTGTATGTTTCGCTCGCCAGCACAGGACCGGGACTGAAAGACAAATCTGAAGACTGCGTGTGATGGCTCCCAATCTTTTATGGGACTTGCGCTACCTGAACCCTGCACTTAAGGTTCGGGCCCAGAGCACCCATCGGCATCGAGCCATCGCCATGACCAAATACAACCAGATCTACAGCGATCTGCTTGCCAGCATCACCAGCGAGCGCCTGCAACACGGCGCCCGGCTGCCCTCGGAAGCTGAATTGATGGCCACCTACGAGGCCAGCCGCGGCACGGTGCGCAAAGCGATTGAGCAACTGCAGGAACGCGGTTTTGCGCACAAGGTGCATGGCAAAGGGACGTTTGTACTGTCCACCCGCCCGATTGAGTTTCAACTGGGCGGCATCGTCAGTTTTCAAGAAACCTGGCCGCGGCTGGGTGAAAACGTCAGCACCGACGTGGTCGAATTCAGCCAGATTGCCCTTGAAGGCGCGCTGCACGCGCACATTGATGCCGAGGCTGGCAGTTCGATCACCCGCATCAAACGGGTCAGGCGCATCGATGGCAAACGCGTAATTCTGGACATCAACCACTTCGTGACCGACCTGATCCCGGGGTTGGACGAAGGCATCGCCCAGCACTCGATTTATGCCTACATCGAACAGCACCTGAAGCTGCAAATCAGCTACGCCCAGCGCACCATCGAAGCCGTGCCGCGCAACCAGGACGATCAGCAACACCTGGACATGGACGGCCAAAGCCATGTGATCGTGGTCAGCAACCAGACGTTTTTGCAGGACGGACGGCAGTTTGAGTACACCGAGTCGCGGCACACGCTGGACAAGTTTTACTTTTCCGATGTGGCACGGCGCTAGGCTCACGGGTTGCGCGCAGCCTTGCGCTCGTCAGTAACCGCCACCCCGGTTAGCCGCACGGTGACAAAGCGCAGAAACAAAAAAGGCGGTCAACACTGAGTGTTGACCGCCTTTTTCACATCGAACCGGTTAACCGGCCAGACTTATTCCCACTCAATCGTTGCCGGCGGCTTGCTCGACACGTCGTAGGTAACGCGGGAGATGCCTTCGATTTCGTTGATGATGCGACCGCTTACGGTTTCCAGCAGTTCGTAAGGCAGGTGTGCCCAACGCGCAGTCATGAAGTCGATGGTTTCTACGGCACGCAGGGCAACAACCCAGGCGTAACGACGGCCGTCACCGACCACACCCACCGATTTCACTGGCTGGAACACCACGAACGCTTGGCTGACTTTGTGATACCAGTCGGCCTTGCGCAGCTCTTCGATGAAGATGTGGTCAGCACGACGCAGGATGTCGGCGTATTCCTTTTTCACTTCACCCAGGATGCGCACGCCCAGGCCCGGGCCCGGGAACGGGTGACGGTAGACCATGTCGTACGGCAGGCCCAGTTCGAGACCCAGACGACGAACTTCGTCCTTGAACAGCTCGCGCAGCGGTTCAACCAGCTTGAGGTTCATTTCTTCCGGCAGGCCGCCCACGTTGTGGTGCGACTTGATGACGTGCGCCTTGCCGCTTTTGGCGCCAGCCGATTCGATCACGTCCGGGTAGATGGTGCCTTGGGCCAGGTACTTGATGTTGTCCAGCTTGCAGGATTCGGCATCGAACACGTCGATGAAGGTACGGCCGATGATCTTGCGCTTTTTCTCAGGGTCGGATTCGCCCGCCAGGTTGTTGAGGAACTGGTCCTCAGCGTTGGCGCGAATCACTTTGACGCCCATGTTCTCGGCGAACATGGCCATCACTTGCTCGCCTTCGTGCAGGCGCAGCAGGCCGTTGTCGACAAACACGCAAGTCAACTGGTCGCCAATGGCCTTGTGCAGCAGGGCCGCCACGACCGAGGAGTCCACGCCGCCCGACAGACCGAGCAACACGTTGTCGGTGCCGACCTGGGCGCGGATGTTGGCGATTGCGTCTTCAGCGATCTTGGACGGCGTCCACAGGGCTTCACAGCCGCAGATGTCGAGGATGAAGCGCGACAGGATGCGGCCGCCCTGTTTGGTGTGGGTCACTTCCGGGTGGAACTGAACGCCGTAGTAGCCGCGTTCGTCGTTGAACATACCGGCAATCGGGCAGCTCGGGGTGCTGGCCAGAATGTGGAAGTCAGACGGCATTTTGGTGACTTTGTCACCGTGGCTCATCCAGACGTCCAGGCCGAACAGGCCGTCGGAGTCGATATGGTCTTCGATGCCGTCGAGCAGACGGCTTTTGCCGACCACGTCTACGCGGGCATAACCGAACTCACGCAGCTCGGAACCTTCAACCTTGCCGCCCAGTTGCTCGGCCATGGTCTGCATGCCGTAGCAAATGCCGAAGACCGGTACGCCCAGATCGAAAACGGCCTGTGGCGCGCGCGGGCTGTTGGCTTCGTGAACCGACTCCGGGCCGCCTGCCAGGATGATGCCTTTAGGGGCGAATTCGCGGATCGCGGCGTCGTCCATGTCGAACGGGTGCAGTTCGCAGTAGACACCGATCTCGCGCACGCGGCGGGCGATCAGCTGGGTGTACTGGGAACCGAAGTCCAGGATCAGGATGCGGTGAGCGTGAATGTCGAGGGCCATGACAAAATCTCGATTAATTTCAGAAACGACACGGGGCTGAATCAAACAGCCCCGGTTACTTAATTCGCATCGCACCCGGCATTGGCCTGGGTGCGATTACTATCAACCTACGCGATAGTTTGGCGCTTCCTTGGTGATCTGCACGTCGTGGACGTGAGATTCAGCCATGCCGGCACCGGTGATACGCACGAACTCTGGCTGGGTACGCATTTGTTCGATGTCGGCGCTGCCGGTGTACCCCATCGAAGAACGCAGACCGCCCATCAGTTGGTGAATGATCGCTGTCAGCGAGCCTTTGTACGGCACGCGACCTTCGATGCCCTCGGGCACCAGCTTCTCGGCACCCGCGGAGGAGTCCTGGAAGTAACGGTCGGAGGAACCCTGGGACTGCGACATCGCACCCAGCGAACCCATGCCGCGATAGGCCTTGTAGGAACGACCCTGGAACAGCTCGATTTCGCCCGGTGCTTCTTCAGTACCGGCAAACATCGACCCCATCATCACGCAGGACGCACCGGCCACGATGGCCTTGGACAGGTCACCGGAGAAACGGATGCCGCCGTCAGCGATCAGGGGAACGCCAGTGCCTTCAAGGGCAGCGGCCACATTGGCAATCGCGCTGATTTGCGGAACGCCCACACCGGCCACGATACGGGTGGTGCAGATCGAGCCAGGGCCGATACCGACCTTGACAGCGTCCGCGCCCGCTTCAGCCAGCGCCAGTGCCGCTGCGCCGGTGGCAATGTTGCCGCCAATGACTTGCACGTCAGGGAAGTTCTGCTTGACCCAACGCACGCGGTCGATCACGCCTTTGGAGTGACCGTGCGCGGTGTCGACTACGACTACGTCAACGCCGGCAGCAACCAGGGCTGCAACGCGATCAGCGGTGTCTTTGCCGGTGCCGACCGCAGCGCCCACGCGCAGACGACCCTGGTCGTCCTTGCTGGCCAATGGGTAGGCCTTGGCTTTTTCGATGTCGTTGACGGTCATCATGCCTTTGAGGGCAAATTTGTCGTCAACGATCAGAACGCGCTCGATGCGGTGTTTGTGCAACAGCTCGCGGGCTTCTTCTTTGTCGGCGCCTTCCTTGACGGTGACCAGACGCTCTTTGGGCGTCATCACATCGCGTACGGAGGCTTCCAGACGGTTTTCAAAGCGCACGTCACGGGAAGTCACGATGCCGACCAGGTCGCCATTTTGCAGGACCGGAACGCCGGAGATGTTGTGCTGGCGGGTCAGTTCGAGCAGTTCACGGACGGTGGCATCCGCTTCGATCGTGATGGGCTCTTTGACCACACCGGCTTCGAAACGCTTGACCTTGCGGACTTCGTGAGCTTGCTGCTCGATGGTCATGTTCTTGTGGATGATACCGATACCGCCTTCCTGAGCCATGGCGATTGCCAGACGGGCTTCAGTTACGGTGTCCATTGCGGCGGAAACCAGCGGAATATTCAGTTCAATGCCACGGGTCAAACGAGTCTTGAGGCTGACTTCGTTCGGGAGAACCTCGGAATAACCGGGGACGAGAAGGATGTCATCGAAAGTGAGTGCTTCTTGGCTGATACGCAGCATCGCTGGGGCTCCCGAGCGGGAAAATGGAAGCGCGCCATTGTACTTAAAACACCTGTGCGGCTCAACGGAAACCTTTAGAGAGTTTTGCGCTAAGGGTCAATGATTTGCTGACTCTCAAGGCAGAAAAAAAGCCCCGACGCTGGCGCACGCGTTAAAGCTCCACCCTCACCCACGCCACGGGTTGATCCAGCCAGTCGGCAAACTCGTCCAGGAAGCTCTGTTTGAAACCCGCCTCGGCCCAATTATTGAAGATGAACCCCAGATTGGAGAACGCACAGGGCTGCAAGAACAGGAAACCATTGATGTCATCTTCATGGCCGCACAACGGGCACGTGAAGTTGTCGGTGCGCCCCGGCATCCAGTCTTCAAGGCTTTCGAACAGGGCCTCACCGACTTCCTTACGACACTCGGCGCATCCGGCCTCTTCAAGAAACCCCTTGGCCGGGGTGTAGATGCAGCGCTTGGTAATGATTTCCAGACCGTTGACCGGTTCACCGAACGGCAGCGCCTCGGGGTGCAGCACGACCTCGGCAGCGCCTGGCGCGATGGCATGGGCCATGCCGTTGCCGGTGCGACCGCAGGTGGTCAGGGCTTCTTCAATGATATTTTTGCGCACTAACCAGCGCACGATGGCGCGGGCGCGCGGCTCATGAACCGGCAAGGTGGAGATTTTGGGGACGATGATGCTTTGCGAATTCATGAAAAACGACACGTATAAAAAGAGAACAAAGCCAAAGGTGTAAACGCTGGCGCAGACCGCAAGGGTTTCAGGGGGTGCAGCTTAAAGCCTGATCCCCCGAGGTCAAGCGCTCAAGTAGCGCACGATCAGGGCAATGCCGCTGGCCAGCACCAGCCATGTCACCAGTCGCACAAAGGCCTCGCGGGACAATTTGCGCGTCAATCGGCGTCCCGTCCATAACCCGAGTGCCATTGCCGGTAACAGACAGACGGCCAATAGCAGCAGCGCGCCATCGGCGTACACCCCGGCCATCACAAACAAGATCAAGCGCACCACCGTGCTGCAACTGATCAACGCACTTTGCGTGGCCCGCGCCGCCTCTTTGGGCAAGCGTGCATTGAGGTACAGCGCATACAAAAAGCCGCCACTGCCAAACAATGCACCAAACAACCCGCCCACCGTGCCGGTCGGAATCGCCCAACCGGCCGCCACCTGCCTTGGCCGCGCCTTCACGGCCAGGCTGTAGATCGCATAGGCGCTGATGAAAATCCCCATCATCAGCAGCAACACATCTGATTTG
This sequence comes from Pseudomonas lundensis, assembly GCF_015377145.2. NCBI lineage: Bacteria > Pseudomonadati > Pseudomonadota > Gammaproteobacteria > Pseudomonadales > Pseudomonadaceae > Pseudomonas > Pseudomonas lundensis. Next base: position 1,066,953 of record NZ_CP062158.2, on the reverse strand, counting down.
AGGTTCAGCAGAAACACCACACCGACCAGGCAACCCAGCGCCATGCAGGGCAGCAAGCGTAAGAGCTCGGCGCGTGCCACGTCGCGACGCGCGGGCAACCAGTTCCCGAATGCCGCCACAAAATCGAGCAGCACCAGCAACGGGATGATTTTCGATAACGGCAGGCACAGGATCAACAGCGGGCCCGCCACCAACGCGGTGCCGAACCCGGCCACGCCAAATACGATGTACGCCAGCGCGATGGCCAGCTCCAACAACAACCACTCGCTCCCGGTGTAAGGCAGATCCATGGGACAACTTCCTTGTTTTTAGTGCGCGGACTGTAACCAGATACGTGCAGTGATAACAATCCGCCCTTATGATGGCCGACATGATTAAAGACCCCTTTGCAAGACTCAATCTGGACCGCGAAGTCCTGACCGTCAGCCAGCTAAACGGCCGTGCCCGAGTGTTGCTCGAAGACGTGTTCAGCAACATCTGGGTCGAAGGCGAAATCTCCAACCTCGCTCGCCCGGCGTCCGGCCACGTGTATTTCACCCTCAAGGACAGCGGCGCCCAGGTGCGGTGCGCGCTGTTTCGCAACAACGCTGCCCGCGTACGCCAAGCCTTGAAAGATGGCCTGGCGGTCAAGGTGCGCGGCAAGGTGTCGTTATTCGAAGGCCGGGGCGATTACCAACTGATCCTCGATACCGTTGAGCCTGCGGGTGACGGCGCGCTACGGCTGGCCTTTGATGCGCTGAAAGAAAAGCTCAGCGCCGAAGGCCTGTTCAGCGCTGAACGCAAGGTCGCGCTGCCCGCCCACCCGCAGCGCATCGCAATTATCAGTTCGCCCACCGGCGCCGTGATACGCGACATCATCAGCGTATTTCGCCGACGCGCACCTCAGGTCGAGTTGACCCTGATTCCTACCGCCGTTCAGGGGCGCGAAGCCACTGCGCAAATCGTGCGTGCGTTGAAAATTGCCGATGCACGTGGCTTTGATGCGCTGATTCTGGCCCGTGGCGGGGGTTCGCTGGAGGACTTGTGGTGCTTCAACGAAGAGGCCGTCGCCCGCGCCATCGATGCCTGCGTCACCCCGATCGTGAGCGCTGTCGGTCACGAGACCGATGTCTCGATCAGTGACTTCGTGGCCGATGTGCGAGCGCCTACGCCGTCTGCCGCCGCCGAGTTGCTGGCCCCGGATTCCAGCGACTTGCAACACCGCATTGAAAGCCTGCACAGACGCCTGGTGATGCGTATACGTGACCGTTTGATGCGTGAGCGCCTGCGCCTTGACGGGCTCGCGCGTCGCTTGCGTCACCCCGGCGAGCGTCTGCGCCAGCAAGCGCAGCGCCTGGATGACCTGGACATGCGCATGCGCCGCGCCTTTGAGCGCAGCCTCAATACCCGTCGAGAGCGCCTGATTCGCCTGGAAACGCGCTTGGCCGGTCAACACCCCGGCCGCCAACTGGCCCTGCTGCGCCAGCGCCTCGACAGTCTGGCCGAGCGCTTGCCGCGCGCGATGCGCGAAGGCCTCAAGGCCCGTCGACTGCAGTTGCAAAGCCAGATGCAAACGCTGCACGTGGTCAGCCCGCTGGCCACCCTGGGACGCGGGTACAGCATCCTGCTCGACGAGCGCGGCAACGCCATTCGCAGCGCCGGACAAACCCACAACGGCCAACGCTTGAAAGCCAAGCTGGGTGAAGGCGAACTCCATGTGCGCGTCGAGGACAATCACCTCACGCCTGTCACCCTTTCATTACTGGATTGATCGATGCTGCGTTTCGTCTCTGCTCTTTTGTTGCTGTGCCTGACCGTCAACGCGAACGCGGCTGACAGTTACATCACCCGCCTGCTCAACAAACCGGTGCCGGGCGGTGTGGCTGTGATTGAACTGGGCAGCGGCGCGCAAGCGCCCAAGGCCACCTACCAGGGCAAACCGGTGCTGGTGGTCAAGGAACAGGACACCTGGCGTGCCATCGTCGGTATTCCGTTAACGGTCAAACCCGGTACTCAATCCATCAGCGCAGGCGGCCGTGACCTGAATTTCACGGTTGGTCACAAAAAATACCCCGAACAGCGCATCACCCTGAAAAACCAGCGTCAGGTCAATCCGAACCCCGCTGACCTCAAACGCATCGACAACGAGCTGGCCATTCAGATCAAGGCCTACCGCACGTTCAGCCCCACGACGCCGAGCAACCTGTTGCTCGACAAACCGGTCAATGGACCGCTCTCGAGCAAGTTTGGCGTGCGGCGCTTCTTCAATGGCGAAGAGCGTAACCCGCACGCCGGTCTGGATTTTGCCGTGCCCGCAGGTACGCCAATCAAAACGCCCGCGGCAGGCAAGGTGATTTTGATCGGCAATTATTTCTTCAACGGCAATACGGTGTTTGTTGACCACGGCCAAGGGTTCATCAGCATGTTTTGTCACATGTCGAAGATTGACACCCAGGTCGGGCAGCAACTGGCACGGGGCGATGTGGTGGGCAGGGTCGGATCAACCGGCCGCGCTACCGGACCGCACATGCATTGGAATGTCAGCCTGAATGATGCGCGCGTCGACCCGGCCATTTTCATTGGCGCTTTCCAGCCGTAACATTTGTACCGAGCGCGCAGAGCACAAAACGCTGGCAGCACTCACTCAAGCGCAATCTAAAGCAACAATAAAAGACGATTGCGCTATTTACCTTCGAAAACCATTCATTTACGAGCATTCCTCTCAAAGTTTTTTGGCCGCTTGCCATCCTTACTGCCAATGGTTAGGGTTGAGGCCATGAAAACCTCTCACACCCTCATTCTGCAACGTCAACATCGCAGCCTTTGCCTCGTCAGCGCACGACTGCAAAGCTGATTGCGGTGCCTCGCCCCTCTGCTTTGTATCTCCGGTTAGCCGCCTTTTTTCGGCTCGTACAATAAGGATTGCCTGATGACCATGCTCAAAAACCCGTCTTCCAAGTACCGCCCGTTCCCCGTCATTGATTTGCCTGACCGGACCTGGCCGTCGAAAACCATCACTCAAGCACCTATCTGGTGCAGCTCCGATCTGCGCGACGGCAACCAGTCGCTGATCGAACCGATGGATGCGGCGAAGAAGCTGCGCTTCTGGAAGACGCTGGTGAGCGTGGGTGTGAAGGAGATTGAGGCGTCGTTCCCGGCCGCTTCGCAAACCGATTTCGACTTTGTGCGCACCCTGATTGAAGACGGACATATCCCGGATGACACGACCATTCAGGTCTTGACCCAGGGCCGCGAAGATTTGATCGCCCGCACGTTCGAGTCGCTTCGCGGTGCCAAAAAAGCCATCGTTCACTTGTACAACGCGACCTGCCCGGCCTTCCGCCGCATCGTGTTCAACCAGGACAAGGACGGCATCAAGGAAATCGCCGTCAGTGCGGCCAAGCTGTTCGTCAAATACGCGTCGCAACAGCCCGAAACCCAGTGGACATTCGAGTACTCGCCCGAGACGTTCAGCGCCACTGAGCTGGAATTTGCCAAAGAAGTGTGTGACGCCGTGATTGAGGTCTGGAACCCGACCCCTGAGCACAAGATGATCCTCAACCTGCCTGCAACGGTTGAGTGCGCCACGCCGAACATTTACGCCGACCAGATCGAGTGGTTCGGTCGCCATATCAACCGTCGTGACAGCGTGATCATCAGCCTGCACACCCACAATGACCGTGGCACCGGTGTGGCGGCCACCGAACTCGGCCTGATGGCGGGCGCCGACCGTGTCGAAGGCTGCCTGTTCGGCAACGGCGAGCGCACCGGTAACGTCGATCTGGTAACCGTGGCATTGAACATGTACACCCAGGGCCTGGACCCGCAACTGGACTTCTCGGACATCGACGGCGTGCGCAAAGTCGTCGAAGAGTGCAACCAGATTCCGGTTCACCCGCGCCACCCGTATGTGGGCGACCTGGTGCATACCGCCTTCTCCGGCTCGCACCAGGATGCCATCCGCAAAGGCTTCGCTCAGCAGAAGCCGGACGCGTTGTGGGAAGTACCGTACTTGCCAATCGACCCGGCAGACATCGGTCGCAGCTACGAAGCCGTGATTCGCGTGAACAGCCAGTCCGGCAAAGGCGGCATTGCCTACTTGCTCGAGCAGGAATACGGCATCAGCTTGCCGCGCCGCATGCAGATCGAATTCAGTCAGGTGGTGCAACGTGAAACCGACCGTCTGGGCCTTGAGATGACGGCCCAGCAGATCCACAGCCTGTTGCACAGCGAATACCTGCAAGCCAACACGCCTTACGCGCTGGTGAGCCATCGCTTGCAAGAAGAGAACGGCCACAGTGCTGTCGACGTCGAGGTGTCTGCCAAGGGCGCGGGCGAAACCAACCTGCGCTGGAGCGGTAAAGGCAATGGCGCTCTGGAAGCACTGGTAGCAGGCTTGCCGGTCAAGGCCGAGATCATGGATTACAACGAGCATGCCATCGGAGCGGGCACCCACGCCAAAGCGGCGGCCTACATTGAATTGCGGGTCAACGGCGAACGCGCCGTGCATGGCGTCGGCATCGATGAAAACATCACCACCGCCAGCTTCAAAGCCCTGTTCAGCGCACTGAACCGTGCCCTGAGCGAAGCCGAAGCAAAAGCCGCTTAACGCAGGCCAGCGACACAAAAGCCCCCATGGTGAAGGCCATGGGGGCTTTTTTTGCGCGCTACACCCTGAACGCCCTCACCGCCCGCTCGGACGGTTTGCCCTCAGACGTTCAGCTCGAACACATCGGCATCCAGATCCGCCGGAAAACGCTCACGGTAAGCGGCCAGTTCACCGGCGTTCAAGCTGACCTGGAACACGCCATCCGCCTCACCTGCGCTGAGCAGTGACTCGCCCTGAAAATCGAGAATATGGCTGTCACCCGTGTACACCAGTCCCTTGCCATCGGCTCCGACCCGGTTTACGGCGGCGACATAACACAGGTTTTCAATGGCCCGGGCAGGCAGCAGGCGATTCCAGTGCAGACGCCGCGCCCCCGGCCAGTTGGCGGTGTAAAGCAACAAATCGGTGTCATGGGGATCGCAACTCCAGACCGGGAAGCGCAGGTCGTAACAGATCAATGGCCTGATGCGCCAGCCCTTCACTTCGAACTGAACCTGACGTTCACCGGGGGTGAAGTGTTCGTGCTCGCCTGCCATACGGAACAAGTGACGTTTGTCGTAGTGCAGCACGACACCGTCCGGGCGAGCCCATAGCAGCCGATTACGATGGCTACCATCCGCCGCTTCAATGATGATGCTGCCTGTCACGACGGCATCGAGTTTTTTGGCTTGCTCGCGCAACCACGTGGTGGTCGGGCCATTTTCTGCTTCAGCCAGGGCTTTGGAGTCCATGCTGAAACCGGTGGTGAACATTTCAGGCAGTACCACCAGGTCCGCGCCCGCGGCCTGCTGCAGCAGGTCGTCGAAATGATCGAAATTGGCCTGACGGTCATGCCAGGCCAGCGTGGTCTGAACCAGCGCTACAGTTAAATCGGGTAAACCACTTAGATCACGCATAGTTTTTCTGCTGCTTCACGCAGCGTCTCCTCGCGTTTTGCAAAACATAGGCGAACCAGCCGCTGCCCTTCGGGCGGGGTCTGGTAGAACACCGAAACCGGAATCGTCGCCACGCCATGTTCGCGGGTCAGCCACACGGCCATGTCGACATCATTAAGGTCCGGACGAATAAGGGAGTAATCAACCAACTGAAAGTAAGTCCCCGCCACCGGCTTGAAGGTAAAGCGCGATGGGCTTAACAAATCACAAAACAGGTCGCGCTTGGCCTGATAAAAAGCAGGCAGTTCTTCGACGTGCTGCGGGCAAGCGGCCATAAAATCGGCCAGCGCATATTGCAGCGGCGTCACCCCACAAAAACTGACGTATTGGTGCACTTTACGCAGCTCTGACGTCAGGGCGGGCGGCGCGACCACATACCCGGTTTTCCAGCCGGTGACGTGGTAGGTCTTGCCGAAAGAACTGACAACGAATGCGCGATGGTACAACTCGGGATGTGACAAAACACTGACGTGGGGCACCCCGTCGAATACCAAATGTTCGTACACCTCATCGCTGATGAGGTAGATGTCACGGTGTTCGATCAGTTTTGCCAACTGGTCCAGCTCCCCGCGGCTGATCAGCGCCCCGCTCGGGTTGTGGGGGCTGTTGAGGATAATCATGCGCGTACGGGGGCCAATGGCCTCACTGAGTTTTTGCCAGTCGATGGAGAAATCATCCAGTGCCAGCGGCACGTGAACGCAACGGCCACCGGCCAGCTCTACGGAAGGCTCGTAACTGTCGTAACAGGGGTCAAACACGATGACTTCATCACCAGGGTGAATAACAGCCTGAATGGCACAGAAAATGGCCTGAGTCGCACCCGGCGTGATGGTCACTTCAGCGTCCGCATCGACCGTTACGCCATAGCTGCGACTTATTTTGGCGGCCACTTGCTGACGCAGCGCGGGCAAGCCGGTCATCGGGGCGTATTGGTTGTGACCACTGGCAATGTGTTGACCGACAGCATCACGCAAGGCTTGCGGGCCATCAAAGTCAGGGAACCCCTGAGACAAGTTGAGGGCGCCGGTTTCAGTCGCGAGCTGCGACATGCGCGTGAAGATGGTGGTGCCGACGTTCGGCAACTTGCTGGTGATCATGGCCGTTCCCTGTTGAGTTCCCGGCACTGACTGCGGCACAGGACCCACGGAGGATAGCCCAAACACCAGACACGAAAAAGGGCCCGTCAGGACCCTTTCTCATTACGCGTGGAGGTTGCGCGATCAGCGCTTGTCTTTGCGTTTTTTCTCGGCTTTCTTGTGGTGCGACATCATGCGGCGCTTCTTGTTGACCTGACGGTCGGTCAACGAGTTTTTGTTCGCCTCGTACGGGTTCTCACCCCCTTTAAACTCGATGCGGATCGGCGTACCGACCAGCTTCAAGACACGACGGTAGGTGTTTTCGAGGTAACGGACATAAGACTTCGGCACCTTCTCAACCTGGTTACCGTGAATCACGATAATCGGCGGGTTGGCACCACCCAAGTGGGCATAACGCAGCTTGATGCGACGGTTGTTGACCATCGGCGGTGCGTGCTCGCCCACGGCATCTTCAAGGATCTGGGTCAGGCGGTTCGTTGGCCAGCGGGTCACCGCCGACTTGAAGGAGTTCTGTACCGACTGGTACAGGTTACCCACGCCCGTGCCGTGCAGCGCCGAGATGAAGTGGATGTCGGCAAAGTCGACGAAGAACAAGCGGCGTTGCAGCTCGGTCTTGACGTAGTCGCGCTCGCTCGGGGTCATGCCGTCCCACTTGTTGATCGCGATGACCAGAGCCCGACCGGCCTCCAGCGCAAAGCCCAACAGGTTCAGGTCGTGATCCACCACGCCTTCGCGCGCGTCCATGACAAAGATCACCACGTTGGCGTCTTTGATCGCTTGCAGGGTTTTGACCACGGAGAATTTTTCGACTTCTTCGTGGATCTTGCCGCGCTTGCGCACACCGGCCGTGTCGATCAGCGTGTACTTCTCGTCGTTACGCTCAAACGGGATGTAAATACTGTCACGGGTCGTGCCGGGCTGGTCGTACACGATAACCCGGTCTTCACCGAGCATACGGTTGACCAGTGTCGATTTGCCGACGTTCGGACGACCGATGATCGCGATCTTGATGCCGTCTTTCTCGCCCGGCCCAGGAATGCGCTTGGCTTCCTCGCCTTCAAGAACGATTTCCGGTTCGCCTTCTTCGGCATCGTCTTCGTCACGCGGGAACGAGGACAACGCCACTTCGAGCAACTGCGAGATACCGCGGCCGTGGGCACCGGCGATCGGAATCGCGTCGCCCATGCCCAACGGTGCGAATTCTGCGCGAGCCATGTCCGGGTCGATGTTGTCGACCTTGTTGGCAACCACGTAGGAACGCTTGTTTCGTTTGCGCAGGTGTTCGCCGATCATCTGGTCAGCGGCAGTGAAACCCGCCTTGGCATCTACCAGGAACAGCACCACATCAGCTTCTTCGATGGCCAGCAGTGACTGCTCGGCCATCTTTTCGTCCATACCGTGCTCGTCACCGGAGATACCGCCGGTGTCGACCAGAATGTAGGAACGCCCTTGCCACTTGGCCTCACCGTATTGGCGATCACGGGTCAGACCGGACAAGTCGCCGACGATGGCGTCACGTGTCCTGGTCAGGCGGTTGAACAAGGTGGACTTGCCGACGTTTGGTCGGCCCACCAGGGCGATTACGGGAACCATGCGGCTCTCCACTTCGTTATTTCAGAAAATACAAAAGCCGCTGCAAGGCAGCGGCCAGAGTTCGGAACAGCACAAAAATGTGCCGCAAACCTTGCCAGAGCAAGGCTGCCCGAGGCCCTAGAGCCTCAAGCATAGACGCCTTAGCGAATGGTCAGGGCTTCCAGTTTGCCGCTGTTACCAAACACGTAAATCATGTCACCGACCACCAGCGGACGTGCCCGCAGGCCATCGCTGTCAATGCGGGTACGGCCTACGAAACGACCATCAACCTGGCTCAACAGGTGCAGATAGCCTTCCATGTCGCCGACCGCTACATAGCTGGAGAAGACTTCCGGTGCCGACAGCTGACGGCGGGCCAGGGAATCGTTGCTCCACAGGGCGGTGGTCGAACGCTCGTCGACGCCTTCAACAGTGCCGGACGCCAGGCTGACGTAGACGCTGCCAAAACCTTGTGCGACACCGGCGTAGCTGGAAGCATCACGCTGCCACAGCACACGGCCGCTTTCCAGTTCCAGTGCCGCCATGCGGCCCTGGTAACTGGCAACGTACAGCGTGCCACCAGACAGCAGCAGGCCACCGTCGATGTCAACAATGCGCTCCAGTTCGGAACGGCCTTGCGGGATGGCAACACGCTGCTCCCAAACGGGCACGCCATTGCGAGTGTCCAGCGCCACCACTTTACCGGTGGAAAGACCTGCCACCGCCAAATGGTTGGTGACCACAGGAGCCCCCGTACCCCGCAGGGTCAGAACACCCGGCGTGCTGTCGTAGGTCCAGCGCTGGTCGCCGGTCGAGGCATCCAGGCCGATCAGGCGGTCGTCCTGGGTTTGAACCACCACCACGTCACCGTTGGTGGCAGGCGGAGCCAGGACTTCGCTGGTCACTCGGGAGCGCCACTTTTCTTCGCCAGAGCTGGCGTCAAGCGCAACCACTTCACCTTGCAAGGTACCCAGCAGGACCAGACCGTAACCCGCGCCAACAGCGCCGGAAACAGGCAGTTCAAGGTCCTTTTTCCATTTGACGTCGCCGTTCATGCGGTCCAGCGCCATCACGACACCGGTCACATCGGCCGCGTACAGGGTATTACCTTCAACGGCTGGCACCAGCATGTTGTAGGTTTTGCCCTGGCCGTCGCCAATCGAGCGGCTCCACTGCTTTTGCAAAACGACTTCTTCTTTGAAGTCGGTCAGCGCGGCCGGTGGCAGTTCTTTTTTGCTGTTGCTGCTGCAACCCGCGGCCAAAATGGCCAGAGCCAGCAATGCTGCATGTTTCCAACGAATCACGTTACGCATCCCCTTTGGCCAGGTCGTCGAGCTTGATTTGTAAGCCGCCGACTGCCGCCTCATCCGAGAGCGCCGCCTTGGCTTTTTCGTAGGCTGCACGCGCGTCATCAGTGCGACCTTGCTGAACCAGCAGGTCACCCTTGAGCTCTTCACGGCTGGCCAGGAATGCTTTGTCCGAATCACCTTCAAGCAGCTTCAAGGCTTCATCAACCTTGTTCTGTGCAGCCAGAACCTGGGCCAGACGCTGACGCGCGACTTCGCCCAACGTGGCATTGGCAGGCTTGTCGACGATGATTTTCAGCTCATTGGCCGCGTCATCCAGCTTGCCGCTGTCAACCGCCACCTTGGCAACAAACAGACCACCAAATTGCGCGTAGGCGCTGCCGCTGTATTCGTTCTTCAGCTTGTTGGCCAGATCAGCGACTTGCGCGGCATCAGGCTGGCCGCTCGGCGTCAATGTGGTTTCAAGCAGTTGTTGGTAGAGAATCGACGCACCCTGCGACTGATTGCTCTGATATTTGTGCCAAGCCTGCCAGCCGAACACCACCACCAGCGCCAGCAAGCCGCCAGTGACCAGGGGTTTGCCGTTGCGCTGCCACCAGTCTTTCAACTCGCCCAGCTGATCATCATCGTTACTCGACACCCCAACACTCCTTATTCGATAAATCGGCTGTTTTTACAGCTTCAACCCTGCACGACGCAGGTGGCCAAGTGCTCTGAAAGAGCATCCCAGGCAATAGTTTGTTGTTCACCCTGGCCACGCAGGGGTTTGACGCCTACCACTTGCCGGGCCAATTCGTCGTCGCCCAGGATCAGCGCATACAGCGCGCCGCTCTTGTCGGCCTTCTTGAACTGGCTTTTGAAGCTGCCCGCACCGGCATTGACTTGCAGGCGCAGGTTCGGCAACTGATCGCGAACACGTTCGCTCAAGGCCAGTGCGGCCAGTTCAGCAGCTTCACCGAAGGCGCACAGGTACACATCGACCTGGCGCGAGATTTCTTCAGGGATTTGCTCAAGGGTTTCCAGCATCAGGATCAGACGCTCGATGCCCATGGCGAAGCCCACGCCGGAGGTCGGTTTGCCGCCCATTTGCTCAACCAGACCGTCATAACGCCCACCGGCACAGACAGTGCCCTGGGCACCGAGTTTGTCGGTGACCCACTCGAATACGGTCTTGCTGTAGTAATCAAGTCCGCGAACCAGTTTCGGGTTGATGACGTAAGGAATGCCGGCCGCGTCGAGACGCGCCTTGAGACCCTCGAAGTGCACGCGGGACTCTTCGTCGAGGTAGTCCACCAGCTTCGGTGCGTCAACCAGAACGGCCTGTGTGTCAGCGTTCTTGGTGTCGAGAACACGCAGCGGGTTGGACTTGAGACGGCGCTGGCTGTCTTCGTCCAGTTCGCTCAGGCGCGAAGTCAGGTATTCAACCAGCGCGGCACGGTAGCGGGCACGGGCTTCGCTGGTGCCCAGGCTGTTGAGTTCCAGTTTGACCGCGTCACGGATACCCAGCTCGCCCCACAGGCGCCAGGTCAGCACGATCAACTCGGCATCGATGTCCGGACCGTCAAGGTTGAACACCTCGACGCCCACCTGGTGGAACTGGCGATAACGGCCCTTTTGAGGACGCTCGTGGCGAAACATCGGGCCGACGTACCACAGTTTTTGCACCTGACCGCCGCCGGTGATGCCGTGCTCAAGCACAGCACGCACACAGGCCGCAGTGCCTTCGGGGCGCAGGGTCAGCGAATCGCCGTTGCGGTCTTCGAAGGTGTACATCTCTTTTTCGACAATGTCGGTCACTTCACCGATGGAACGCTTGAACAGCTCGGTGAACTCGACGATCGGCATGCGGATTTGCTTGTAACCGTAGTTATCCAGCAGACGCGCGACCTTGCCCTCAAAGAAACGCCACAGGGGCGTCTGCTCGGGCAGGATGTCGTTCATGCCACGAATGGCTTGCAGTGACTTGCTCACAGAAAATCCTTAATTCGTTTGATTAGCCGCGCGCAATAACAGCTGCGTCGGCTTCGACCTTTTCGGCCGCTTTCTGGCGGATCAGTTTTTCAAGCTGGTCCACCAGATTTTCATTCGTTAATTTCTGCGACGGCTTGCCGTCGATGTAAATCAGGTTTGGCGTACCGCCGGTCAGGCCCACATGGGCCTCCTTGGCTTCGCCGGGGCCGTTGACCACACAGCCGATCACAGCAACATCCAAGGGGACCAACAGATCATCCAGGCGCCCTTCCAGCTCGTTCATGGTTTTTACCACGTCGAAGTTCTGGCGCGAACAGCTTGGGCACGCGATGAAGTTAATGCCACGGGAACGCAAACGCAGGGATTTGAGAATGTCGTAGCCGACTTTCACTTCTTCTACCGGGTCGGCGGCCAGCGAGATACGAATGGTATCGCCAATGCCCTCGGCAAGCAGCATACCCAGCCCCACGGCAGATTTCACTGTGCCGGAACGCAACCCGCCTGCCTCGGTGATTCCCAAGTGCAAAGGCTGAACGATTTCCTTGGCCAGCAAGCGATAGGCCTCAACGGCCATGAACACATCGGACGCTTTGACGCTGACTTTGAAGTCCTGAAAATTCAGGCGCTCAAGGTGCTCTACGTGACGCAGTGCTGACTCGACCAGCGCGGCAGGCGTCGGCTCGCCGTATTTCTTTTGCAAATCTTTTTCGAGGGAGCCGGCATTCACGCCGATACGAATCGGGATACCCCGATCACGTGCCGCATCCACAACCGCACGTACACGGTCTTCGCGACCGATGTTGCCGGGGTTGATACGCAGGCAATCGACACCCAGCTCGGCCACACGCAATGCGATGCGGTAGTCGAAGTGAATATCAGCGACCAGTGGCACCTTGACCAGTTGCTTGATGCGGCCAAACGCTTCGGCAGCATCCATGTCCGGGACGGAAACCCGCACGATATCGACGCCTGCGGCTTCAAGGCGATTGATCTGCGCAACGGTCGCTGCAACATCATTGGTGTCACTGTTGGTCATGCTCTGAACCGCGATAGGGGCATCGCCACCTACCGGTACAGAGCCGACCCAGATTTTGCGCGATTCGCGACGTTTGATGGGTGATTCGCCGTGCATGACTTATTGACCTAGCTTCAGGCGAGCAGTCTCGCCACTGGTGAAAGGAGCCACATCCACTGCTTGACCGTTGTAGGTCACTTGCGCACCCCGGGCATAGCCCAGACGCAGGCTGAGTGGAGGCTTGCCGCTCACTTCAAGATTTTCGCCCTTGCGCTTCAGACCGCCAAACAGCACTTTGCCGTTCGCATCGGTGACCTGAGTCCAGCAATCGGCGGTGTACTGCACGCCCACCTTGCCAGCACCTGCCACTGCAGGGGCCGCTTCAGTGACGGGTGCGGCGGGAGCGGCCACGGAGGCAGGCGCCACCGGCGTCACAGGTGTTGGCGTTGGCGCTGTTTGAGCCGCCGGCGCAGGGGTTGCAGGCGCGGGCGCAACAGCAACGGGCGCTTCGGGTACGCCAGGCAGTGCTAACGCAGTCGCGCCCGTCTGGTCGCCTGCGGGTTCGGCCGGGACAGCCGCATCGCCTTCGGTTTTGGCTTCAGCGACGGCCTGATCTTCCGGTTCGTCCAGCGGATGGATCTGGGTTGTGCCGTCCGCGCCTTCCACTTCAACGTGCTCAGGCGTGAGGCCAACAAGGTCTTTGGCGCGCATGGACGTCTGGTCCTGCCACCAGAGAAAGCCGCCGCCGATCACTGCCAGCAGCAGTAACAGGCTGACAATACGCAAGATGGTATGCGACACACGCACGGGCTCTTCGATTCGGCCAAGGCTGTGAACGCTGCTGCCGGTCGAATCCGTCCCTGTGTAGACATCAAACTCATGCACCAGCGCAGCCTGGTCCATGCCCAGCAATTTGGCATAAGCGCGGATGTAGCCACGGGCAAATGTATGACCCGGCAATTTGTCGAACGCGCCCGCCTCAAGATTACTCAGGGAGCTGACCGTGAGATTGAGCTTCAAGGCAACTTCGGCCAATGTCCATCCATTGTTCTCCCGGGCTTGACGCAAGGTCTCGCCGGGATTGACTCGTGTCACTGCTGGAACTTCGGGTTGCGCCGCTTTCATCATTGCTCCGACAGGTATTGCTGATATTCCGGCGTGCCGGGATAAAGTCGTTTTAGTTGCTGGCCAAACGTGGCAGGTGTGGCACGGTCATCGAAGACAGTCGCCAACCGCGCGCCGAGCAATAGACTACGTGCATTTTGCCCACTAAGCAGGCTAAAACGATCGTAATAGTCACGGGCTGGCACATATTGCCTGTCCTGATACGACAGCTCGGCCATCTCCAGCAAGGCTCGCGGCTGCTTCGGATTCAAACGCAGCGCTTTTACCAGATGCTGGCGCGCCACTTCGGGTTGCCCAAGCTTGAGCGCCGTTATACCCAAATTTTCGTAAACACGGGAGCGTTCGGGATAAAGATTATCGGCGGCGGCTTTCTGAAACTGCGCAAAAGCCTCTTGATAGCGTTGCTGCTCAAACAGGAAACTGCCGTAGTTATTGAGCGTACGCGCGTCTTGGGCACGGGCGCTCAGCGATTGACGGTAACTGTTCTCTGCAAGCTCGGGTTCCATTTCGGACTGATACAGCAAAGCCAGTGCGGCGAGGGTGTCCGGGTCACGCTTGTCGAGTTCGAGTGCCTTACCCAGCGGGATCTTCGCCTGCTCGGCCAAACCTTGCTGCAAATAGCCGAGCCCCAGTTGCACATACGCCTGACGCGCTGCATCACGGCCCTTGTCGGTGCTCAACGGGTTTGATCCACCCGATGAAACGCAGCCAGCCATTACGCTGACCAACACCACACAAAGCGCCGCGCGCAGGGTCATAGCGTTCCTCTCTTAAGGCCGGGCGGCGGCGTTTTGCGCCAGATCGGCTTCAATCGAAGCAATGTGGCGCTCGCTGCGGCGCGTCCGGTCATTGACCTGCCCCACCAACTGCCCGCACGCCGCGTCGATGTCTTCACCACGCGTGGTACGCACGGTCACGTTGTAGCCCGCGTTTTGCAGCAACTCCTGGAAACGGCGAATAGCGTTGTTGCTAGGGCGCTCATAACCGGAGTGAGGAAACGGGTTGAACGGGATCAGGTTGATCTTGCAGGGCGTGTCTTTGAGCAGTTCGATCATTTCACGCGCGTGATCGACATGGTCGTTCACGTCTTTGAGCAAGGTGTACTCAACGGTCAAAACGCGCTTCTCACCCAGGGTCGCCATATAACGACGGCAGGATTCCAGCAACATTTTGAGCGGGTACTTTTTGTTGATTGGCACCAATTGACTGCGCAGTGCGTCATTCGGTGCGTGCAGCGACAACGCCAGCGATACATCGATGTGCTTGGCCAGCTCATCGATCATTGGCACCACGCCAGACGTGGACAGGGTTACCCGGCGCTTGGAAATGCCATAGCCCAGGTCGTCCATCATCAGGTGCATGGCAGCGATAACGTTGTCGAAGTTCAGCAGCGGCTCGCCCATGCCCATCATCACCACGTTGGTGATGGCGCGGTCGATGGTTGCCGGAACGCTGCCAAAGGATTTGTTGGCAATCCACACCTGGCCGATGACTTCAGCGGCCGTGAGGTTGCTATTGAAACCTTGCTTGCCGGTGGAGCAGAAACTGCAATCCAGGGCACAGCCCGCCTGGGACGAAACGCACAAGGTGCCACGTTTGCCCTGGGGAATATAAACGGTCTCGACGCAGCTGCCGGATGCCACGCGAACGACCCATTTACGGGTACCGTCGGTGGATATGTCCTCGCTGACGACTTCAGGACCGCGAACCTCGGCAATGGCCTTGAGCTTATCGCGCAAGGCCTTGCTGACGTTCGTCATGGCGTCGAAATCATCGACGCCAAAGTGGTGAATCCACTTCATGACCTGACCGGCACGGAAACGCTTCTCCCCGATTGAGTCGAAGAATTTCTCCATTTCCGGTTGAGTCAGACCCAACAGGTTAGTTTTGCCAGTCGTTGCAATCATGTCTTCACCCTCACTCACAAGCCGATGCTTATCGAGTGGTTACTTCAGTAGCTGCGAAAAAGTAAGCGATTTCGCGAGCAGCGGCTGCTTCGGAGTCGGAACCGTGAACAGCGTTAGCGTCGATGGATTCAGCGAAATCGGCACGGATGGTGCCAGCAGCTGCTTCTTTAGGGTTGGTAGCGCCCATCAGTTCACGGTTACGAGCGATAGCGTTTTCGCCTTCCAGAACCTGAACAACAACCGGACCGGAAGTCATGAAGGCAACCAGGTCACCGAAGAAACCACGTTCGCTGTGCTCAGCGTAGAAACCTTCAGCTTCGGCTTTGGACAGTTGCTTCATTTTCGAAGCAACAACGCGCAGGCCAGCGTCTTCGAAACGAGTAACGATCTTGCCGATAACGTTTTTAGCAACGGCGTCAGGCTTGATGATGGAGAAAGTACGTTGAACAGCCATGGTGTAACTCCAGAAACAGTGATTGAAGCGAAAAATTAAACCCGCGAATTATACGCGGGTTCAGGGGTATTGCATAATTACGTGCGTTGCAGGCTTAGTCAGCCTCTTCGATCCACAACCCCTGAATGGCTTCGAGGACCTTTTCCCCTCCGCGATCAGGGACGTCATCGAAGTCTGGCAGCGCCATCACCAGATTGCGCAGCTTGACGAAATTCACCGTCAGCGGATCAACATCCGGATGAGCCTCAGCCAGCTGAATCGCGATTTCCTGTACATCAACCCATTTAAGGCTCATGACACTTCCTTTAAAAGCAGAGTCTTATACCGCTCAGAACCTTGGCGCGGCTGAAAAACGGGAATGATCCGAATCAGCCAGCGCACCACGGCAGCGATCGAATCAGTGCGGCGCTTCGGCAGCATGATTAAGCGAATACTTAGGGATTTCGACCGTCAGGTCTTCGGTCCCGACCTTGGCCTGACAGCTCAGGCGCGAGTGTGCCTCCAGGCCCCACGCGCGATCAAGGTAGTCTTCTTCGAGCTCGTCAGCTTCTTCCAGCGAATCAAACCCTTCGCGAATGATGCAGTGGCAAGTGGTGCAGGCGCAGACGCCACCGCAGGCGCTTTCGATCTCAATGTGGTTGTCATGCGCCACTTCGAGGATCGACTTACCGGTCTCGGCTTCAACAACCATACCGTCCGGGCAATGCTCGGCGTGTGGCAGAAAAATGATCTGCGGCATCAGTTATTCCTCGATTTCATTCAGGTTGCGCCCGGCCAGAGCCGCCTTGACAGTCAGGTCCATACGGCGGGCAGCAAAGGCATCGGTCACGTGCGACAGACGCTTGGTCTGCTGCTCAATGGCGTAACCATCGGTGCCTTTTAACAATTCGGACAATTGCTGCATGTGCAGCTCGATCACCTTGCGCTCTTCAGCATCAAGCAGACGGTCACCGTCCACCTCCAGCGCGGCTTGCACGGCTTCGATCAGGCGCTGCGCATCGACTTGTTGCTCACGCAACACGCGAGCCACTTTGTCGTCACCTGCGTACTGGAACGAATCCTTGAGCATTTTGGCGATTTCACCATCCGTCAGGCCGTAGGACGGCTTGACCTGAATACTGGCTTCAACGCCCGATCCCGTTTCACGGGCTGACACACTGAGCAAACCGTCGGCATCCACCTGGAAAGTCACGCGGATTTTGGCGGCACCTGCGACCATCGGCGGTATGCCACGCAACTCGAAACGCGCCAACGAACGGCAGTCGCTGATCAGCTCGCGCTCACCCTGCAGGACGTGGATCATCATGGCCGTCTGGCCATCTTTGTAAGTGGTGAAATCCTGAGCTCGCGCGACGGGGATCGTGGTGTTGCGGGGAATGACTTTCTCCATCAGGCCACCCATGGTCTCAAGACCGAGCGACAACGGGATCACGTCAAGCAGGAGCAACTCCCCCCCCTCACGTTTGTTGCCCGCGAGCGTATCGGCCTGAATCGCTGCCCCAATGGCAACCACTTGATCCGGGTCGATGTCAGTCAACGGCTGACGGCCAAACATGTCGGCGACTGCCTCGCGCACCCGAGGGACGCGCGTCGATCCACCCACCATGACCACGGCCTGCACATCTTCGACTTCGATATTGGCGTCGCGCACGGCTCGGCGACAGGCTTTGAGGCTGCGGGCGACCATTGGCTCGATCAGCGCATCGAGCCTTTCGCGGGTCAGCTCGGCAGACCACTGTCCAAACATAACCGTCACGCTCGATGCATCCGTCAGCGCTTCCTTGGCCGCGCAGGCGCTTTGCAGCAGTTGACGCTGAGTGCCAGGGTCCAGATCAGCCGACAACCCTGCCTGCTCGACTATCCAACTGGCGATCGCATGGTCGAAATCGTCACCCCCCAGCGCGCTGTCGCCGCCGGTCGCCAACACTTCGAACACACCGCCGGTCAGGCGCAGGATTGAAATATCAAACGTGCCGCCGCCCAGATCATAGATAGCGACAACACCTTCAGCAGACTGGTCAAGACCGTAAGCCACCGCAGCAGCCGTCGGTTCATTGAGCAAACGCAACACATTAAGACCAGCCAGCTTGGCCGCATCTTTGGTCGCCTGACGCTGAGCGTCGTCAAAATAAGCGGGTACCGTAATCACGGCACCGACCAATTCACCACCCAGTGTTTTCTCGGCACGCTCGCGCAATACCTTGAGGATTTCCGCCGATACTTCGACCGGGCTTTTGGGCCCTTGAACCGTATCGATGAACGGCATATGCGACTCACCGCCCACAAAGCGGTAAGGCAGTTGCTCGCCCAGTTGCTTGACGTCGGACAGACCACGCCCCATCAGGCGCTTGACCGACAACACCGTATTGAACGGATCGGCAGAAGCCGCCAGGCGCGCTGATTCACCCACCTCTACGCGGTCAGGGTGATAACGCACGGCTGAGGGCAAAATGACATTGCCACTTGCGTCAGCCAAAGGCTCGGAAAGGCCACTGCGCAACGCAGCAACCAGCGAATTGGTGGTGCCCAAGTCGATCCCCACAGCCAGACGTCGCTGGTGCGGTTGAGGACTTTGGCCGGGTTCGGCGATCTGCAGTAGGGCCATCGTTATCAGGACTTATCTGTAATCAGGCGTGCAATCGGAAAAGCACGGAGTTAATCGTCGAGGCGCTCTTCTAGCTGGCGCACTTCGTAAGTGAGCTTGTCGAGGAACTGCATGCGCCGCATCAGGCGTTCGGCCTGTTCACGCTGCGCAACATCATCCCAACAAGCAGCGAAGCTGTCGTTCAAGGCTTGCTGAGCGTCTTTCAGTCGACGCTTGAAAGCTGCAATACCTGCCATGTCGGCGGTGTCGTGCAAGTCTTCAAGTTCTTCGCGCCACTGCATCTGCTGCATCAAAAATTCAGGATCGTGCACCGTTGCTTCCAGAGGCACGTCATTACCCTTGAGTTCGAGCAAATAACGCGCGCGCCTGGATGGGCTTTTGAGTGTCTGATAGGCCTCGTTAAGGCTGGCGGACTGCTCCAGCGCCATGCGCTGCTCCCGCTCGGAAGCATCAGCAAAGCGATCCGGGTGAACACCGCGCGCCAACTCACGGTAGCGCGTAGCCAACTGATCGAGATCCAGATTGAAGCTCGGCTGCAGTTCAAACAAAGCAAAATGACAAGGAGTACCCACGACTGGCCTCAAATGTTGAAGCTCTCGCCGCAGCCACATTCGCCACGCACGTTGGGGTTATTGAACTTGAAGCCTTCGTTAAGGCCTTCCTTGACGAAATCCAGCTCGGTGCCGTCAAGGTAGGTCAGGCTTTTGGGATCAATGATCACTTTTTCGCCATGGGTTTCAAACACCTGATCGTCTTCGCCCACTTCGTCGACAAACTCCAGCACATAGGCGAGGCCGGAGCAGCCGGTGGTGCGAACACCCAGACGAATCCCCTCACCCTTGCCGCGCCCATCAAGGGAACGGCGAATATGTCGGGCCGCCGCTTCTGTCATGCTGATAGCCATCGTGACTCCTTACCTGTTGCCAGTTTCTTCACCACATGTGCGCCATATTGGGGCGCAATGGATCAGATCAAACCTTTCTTCTGCTTGTAGTCGCGAACGGCGGCCTTGATGGCGTCTTCAGCGAGTACAGAACAGTGAATCTTGACGGGCGGCAGCGCCAACTCTTCAGCCAACTGAGTGTTCTTGATGGTCTCTGCTTCGTCCAGAGTCTTGCCTTTCATCCACTCGGTCGCCAGGGAACTGGAAGCAATGGCCGATCCGCAACCGTAGGTTTTGAACTTGGCGTCTTCGATGATGCCCTGCTCGTTAACCTTGATCTGCAAGCGCATCACGTCGCCGCAAGCCGGCGCGCCGACCATGCCGGTACCGACATCCGGGTCTTCCGCGTTCATCTTGCCGACGTTGCGTGGGTTCTCGTAGTGGTCAATGACCTTTTCGCTGTAAGCCATGGTACTAATCCTCACTCATCAGAGAGTCGCTCTTGAGCCGCTGTAAACGCTGCTATTCGCTGCATTTACAGCGGCTGTCTGCGGCGACTTGAAATATCAGTGCGCCGCCCACTCGATTTTCGAGATGTCGACACCGTCTTTGTACATGTCCCACAGTGGCGACAGTGCGCGCAACTTGGTCACCGCCTCGCACACTTTCTGCGCGGCGTAATCGATTTCTTCTTCCGTGGTGAAACGCCCGAACGTGAAGCGAATCGAGCTGTGAGCCAATTCATCGTTACGACCCAGCGCACGCAACACGTAAGACGGCTCAAGGGAAGCCGAGGTACAGGCCGAACCGGAAGACACGGCCAGATCCTTGAGCGCCATGATCAGCGACTCGCCTTCAACATAGTTGAAGCTCAGGTTCAGGTTGTGCGGCACGCGCGCAGTCATGCTGCCGTTCACGTACAATTCTTCGAGGTGTTCAACCTGCTTGAAGAAACGATCGCTCAACGCCTTGATACGCACGTTTTCAGCAGCCATTTCTTCTTTAGCAATCTGGAACGCTTCACCCATGCCCACGATCTGGTGGGTCGCCAGCGTGCCGGAACGCATACCGCGCTCGTGACCGCCGCCGTGCATGGTGGCTTCGATACGCACGCGAGGCTTGCGGCTGACGTACAGGGCGCCGATGCCTTTAGGGCCATAGGTTTTATGAGCCGAGAAGGACATCAGGTCGACTTTGAGCTTGGACAGGTCGATTTCTACCTTGCCCGTGGACTGAGCGGCATCAACGTGGAACAACACACCGCGCGAGCGAGTCAGCTCACCAATGGCAGCGATGTCGTTGATGGTGCCGATCTCGTTGTTCACGTGCATGACCGAGACCAGGATGGTGTCTTCACGCAGGGCCGCTTCAACCATGGCAGGCGTGACCAGACCGTCTTCACCCGGCTCGATGTAGGTCACTTCAAAACCTTCACGCTCCAGCTGACGCATGGTGTCGAGTACGGCTTTGTGTTCAATTTTGTCGGTAATCAGGTGCTTGCCTTTGGACGCATAGAAGTGCGCAGCGCCCTTGATGGCAAGGTTGTTGGCTTCGGTCGCACCGGAGGTCCAGACGATTTCACGCGGATCGGCGTTAACCAGATCAGCGACCTGGCGACGTGCGTTCTCGACCGCTTCTTCGGCCTTCCAGCCAAAAACGTGGGAGCGCGAAGCCGGGTTACCGAAGTTCCCGTCAACCAGCAGGCAGTCGCTCATTTTTTGAGCAACACGCGGATCAACCGGGGTGGTGGCTGAGTAATCAAGGTAAATCGGCAATTTCATGGACTATCTCCTAAATCAGGCTGGCTGGCGCACCGTCGTTTTTATGCAATCACTCGACGGCGGACGCTTCGATCTTATCCAGGTGCGGCGCTTTGCCATTACAGCGGCGCTGATCCTGACGCTGGGCTACTTCTTGTACCTCACGGCGAGTAACAAGATCAGCCAAGCTGATACCGCTGAGAAACTCGTGGATTTGCAGGCTCAGGTCGCACCACAAGTGGTGTGTCAGGCAGGTATCGCCAGCATGGCAATCGCCCAGACCCTGGCAACGTGTCGCATCGACAGACTCGTTGACTGCATCGATCACCTGGGCAACCTGAATACCTTGCATATCGCGCGATAGCTGATAGCCACCGCCTGGGCCACGCACACTGGAAACCAGACTGCTGCGGCGCAACTTGGCGAAAAGTTGCTCAAGGTAGGAAAGGGAAATGCCCTGGCGTTCGGAAATATCGGCCAGGGACACCGGCCCGTGCTGTGCGTGCAACGCCAAATCGAGCATTGCAGTTACGGCGTAACGGCCTTTTGTAGTCAGTCTCATGGACAGGTACCACGGAATTCGGAATGGGGGCGAGTATGCTATTCCCGAGTATTTAAGTCAACTATTAGACCTAGTACTTTAGTCGGGATTACCCGCAAAACAGCGCGCGCATTGTAGCAGGCTATGCGACGTAATGGCACACGAGCGATGCTGCGTTTTACAGCGCGCTCGTTGCCGCAAACCTCAAGAAAGCGTCAGGCCAATGATGCAAGCAGGTGGCGCCGCAACCCTTCACAACCGCCTGGAACCACTATCGGCCTAACCGGGTTTGACTTCATCTTTGCCCTGAACACAGGCGAAATCTTCCTCGCGCAACGCGGGCAAGTCCTTGGCGCAGTAGGTACTGCCCAGCTCCTTCAGGGCCCCGCACATACCGTCCAGCTTGCCATCAACGGCCTGCAAATGATCCAGCAATTGCGCAATAGCCCGCGCCACAGGATCGGGCATGTCCTCGCTGACACCGTAAGCATCGAAGCCGATTTTCTCCGCCATCGCCTTACGCCTGGCTTCAACGTCACCCTCGGCCTTGATGATAATTCGCCCCGGAATCCCAACAACCGTTGCACCCGCAGGCACCGGCTTGGTGACGACCGCATTCGAGCCCACCTTTGCGCCTGCACCCACCGTAAATGGGCCCAGCACTTTGGCGCCCGCACCGACGACGACACCGTTCTCCAGCGTAGGATGGCGCTTGCCTTTGTTCCAACTGGTGCCACCCAGGGTTACACCCTGATAAAGCGTGACGTCATCACCGATCTCTGCGGTCTCGCCGATCACAATCCCCATCCCGTGATCAATGAAGAAACGACGACCCACCTTGGCACCCGGATGAATTTCAATGCCCGTCATCCAGCGTCCGAAGTTAGAGACCAGCCGCGCCATCCACTTCCAGCCTGCATGCCACAACCACCCCGACAATCGATGAAGCCAGATGGCGTGCATGCCCGGGTAACAGGTCAACACTTCAAACGCATTGCGCGCAGCAGGATCGCGATGAAACACACTCTGGATATCTTCACGCAGACGCTCGAACATCTTTAATCCTTGCGCTTGAGCAGCTCGCCACGGGCTGCTTTTTGGGTTTCGGTCAGAATGCCACGCAATATATTCATCTCGGCACGACTTACCGAGCTACGGCCATACAAACGACGCAGGCGCGCCATCAGGTGACGCGGTTTTTCAGGATCGAGAAACTCGATCGCCACCAAGGTCTGCTCCAGGTGTTCGTAGAAACGCTCGAGCTCATCCATCGTCGCCAACTCTCCACTTTTGGTGGAGGCGACTTCATCCTTCTCGACCTTGCTCGGCTGCCCCTGCGCAGCCAGCCACGACATGCGAATTTCGTAGCTCAGCACTTGCACAGCGGCTCCCAGATTCAGCGAGCTGAACTCAGGGTCCGACGGAATGTGCACATGATAATGACAGCGCTGCAACTCTTCATTGGTCAGACCGGAATCTTCGCGACCGAAAACCAAGGCTATCTCAGCGCCTTGAGCCGCCTCATCCACGACCTTTTGCCCGCATTCGCGCGGATCGAGCAGCGGCCAGGGAATCCGGCGATCACGCGCACTGGTGCCCAGGACCAGGTTGCAACCCACCAGCGCCTCTTCAAGGGTCGCAACCACTTGAGCATGCTCGAGGATGTCACCGGCGCCCGAAGCACGCGCATCCGCCTCGTGATGAGGAAACAGTCTTGGCTCTACCAGAACCAATCGCGACAAGCCCATGTTTTTCATGGCACGCGCAGCACCGCCGATATTGCCGGGATGACTGGTATTGACCAGAACGACACGAATATTTGACAGCAATGGAAGCGCTCACAGACCGTTAAGAGGGTGCAAATCTTACCTAAGCCCATCACCTTACGCCACGAAAGCTAACGCAAACCTTCATATGCCAAACTTTTCTGCTAGAATGTTCGGCTTTCTTTAACGACCTAGGTGAAACGTCCATGCAGCCCATGCTGAATATCGCGCTGCGCGCCGCCCGCAGCGCCAGTGAATTGATTTTCCGCTCCATCGAGCGCCTGGATACCATCAAGGTTGACGAAAAAGACGCCAAGGATTACGTCTCTGAAGTCGATCGTGCTGCCGAACAGAAAATCATCGACGCCTTGCGCAAGGCTTATCCGACCCACGGCATTCTCGGTGAAGAAACCGGCCTGCATGCGGGCAGCGGCGAAGGTGCTGACTACCTGTGGATCATCGACCCGCTCGATGGCACCACCAACTTCCTGCGTGGCGTTCCGCACTTCGCTGTCAGCATCGCCTGCAAATACCGCGGCCGCCTTGAGCACGCCGTCGTCCTTGATCCGGTTCGCCAGGAAGAATTCACCGCCAGCCGTGGTCGTGGCGCTCAACTGAATGGTCGCCGCCTGCGTGTCAGCGGCCGCACCAGCCTGGAAGGCGCCCTGCTGGGTACCGGCTTCCCGTTCCGCGACAACCAAATGGATAACCTGGATAACTACCTGGGCATGTTCCGCAGCCTGGTAGGCCAAACTGCAGGCATTCGTCGCGCCGGTGCTGCGAGCCTGGACCTGGCTTACGTCGCAGCAGGCCGTTTCGATGCATTCTGGGAGTCCGGCCTGTCCGAATGGGACATGGCTGCGGGCGCCCTGCTGATTCAAGAAGCAGGCGGCCTTGTCAGCGACTTTACCGGTAGCCACGACTTCCTTGAAAAGGGTCACATCGTTGCCGGCAACACCAAGTGCTTCAAAGCCGTTCTGACTGCAATCCAGCCTCACTTGCCGGCCTCGCTGAAACGCTAAGCGAACCGCGCAGACCAAAAAAGCACCCCTCGGGGTGCTTTTTTTTGGGCACTACTTCAATACACCTTGATCGCTGCGCCCGCCGATAAACGGCCAGAGGCTGAAACTGACTCTACAGCCTCTAGAGCGGTATCAATTGAGTATGAGCTTGCCCTGCTTGTCGACGGCAATTTCGCTGCCCGGCTCGTGATCCATCCGAACCTTGCCTTCCTTGCCATCCAGCACGTAACGCACGTCGTAACCCACCACCTTGTCACTGATGTCGTTGACGGTATTGCAGCGGGTTTGAGTCGTGGTGTACGTATCGCGGTTCTGCATCCCTTCCTGAACCTTGTTACCGGCATAGCCACCGCCTACGGCACCCGCAACGGTCGCAATCTTCTTACCGTTACCGCCACCCACCTGATTACCCAACAAACCACCCGCCACGGCACCAATGACGCTGCCAACAATTTGATGCTCATCCTTAACCGCCGCACGACGCGTTACGGTTACGTCCTTACACACCTCGCGAGGGGTTTTAATCTGTTGCTTGACCGGCTGAACAGCCAGCACCTGCGCAGACTCAGGGGCTTTAACCAAGCTGTAAGTAGCAACAGCACCACCGGCAGTGACGCCGACAGCACCCAAAACAGCACCTACCAGCAAAGATTTATTCACGTGAACCTCCAGGCCTTTCTACGCAGGAACAATCCCGCGCTAATCCCAGCCTTGGAGCATAAAAAAAGGCGCGAGTTCAATACTCGCGCCTTTTTAGTGACCATTGGCCATCAACGAACGGTCATGGACGGTCGTCGATTTCCTTTTCACTCGCCGCGGGCGGAATCAGGTCCTCAGCATTGAGGTTCAGCCAGATCAGCACCACGTTGGCGATGTAGATCGACGAGTAAGTACCCGCCAACACACCGACAAACAGGGCAATCGAGAAACCCCAGAGATTGTCGCCACCAAAGATCAGCAGCGCCGCAATGGCCAGCAACGTGGAGATCGACGTCGCCATGGTCCGCAGCAGGGTCTGCGTGGTCGAGATGTTGATGTTCTCGATCAGGCTCGCCTTGCGCAGCACGCGGAAGTTCTCCCGCACCCGGTCAAACACAACAATGGTGTCGTTGAGCGAGTAACCAATGATCGCCAGCACCGCCGCCAGCACCGTCAGGTCAAACGTGATCTGGAACCACGACAACACGCCCATGGTCACGATCACGTCATGCACCAGCGAAACAATTGCACCGACCGCGAACTTCCACTGAAAGCGGAACGCGAGGTACAACATGATGCCGCCCAAGGCCATGAGCATGCCCAGACCACCCTGGTCGCGCAGCTCTTCACCCACTTGCGGGCCCACGAACTCGACGCGCTTGATCACGGCCGGGTTGTCGGTATCCGCCTGACCCAGCGCCGCCGCAACCTTGTTGCCCAGCAAAGGGTCATCGCCCGGCATGCGCACCAGCAAGTCAGTGGTCGCACCAAAGCTCTGCACTACCGCATCGTGAAAACCAGCCGTCACCAGCTCGTTGCGCACTTTGGTCAGATCAGCCGGTTTCTCGTAGGTCAGCTCGATGAGCGTACCGCCAGTGAAGTCCAGGCCGTAGTTCATGCCTTTGTGGAACATGCTGAACAAGGCCAGCACGGTAAGCAGCACAGTGACGCCGAACGCAACGTTGCGAACGCCCATGAAGTTGATTGTACGTAACATGGCAGCCCCTTAAATCCACAACTTCTTGAAGTCCCGACCGCCGTAAACCAGGTTGACCAACGCGCGGGTCACCATGATGGCCGTGAACATCGAGGTAAAGATCCCGAGGGACATGGTCACCGCAAAGCCTTTGACCGGCCCGGTACCCATGGCAAACAGAATCCCGCCGACCAACAGGGTTGTCAGGTTGGAGTCGACAATCGCCGTGAACGCGCGATTGAAGCCTTCATTGATCGCCCGCTGCGGCGTCATGCCATTGGCAATTTCCTCACGGATACGCGAGAAGATCAGCACGTTGGCGTCGACCGCCATACCCATCGTCAATACGATACCGGCGATACCCGGCAGGGTCAGCGTAGCCCCCAGCAAAGACATCAAGGCCAGCAGCAGTACCATGTTGCCCGCCAGTGCCACCGTCGCAATCACACCGAAGAATCGATAGATCGCGATGATAAAGATGGACACAAACAGCATGCCCCACAGCGACGCATCGATACCCTTGGTGATGTTGTCAGCACCCAGGCTCGGACCAATGGTGCGCT
Source organism: Pseudomonas lundensis (assembly GCF_015377145.2). NCBI lineage: Bacteria > Pseudomonadati > Pseudomonadota > Gammaproteobacteria > Pseudomonadales > Pseudomonadaceae > Pseudomonas > Pseudomonas lundensis. The sequence continues at coordinate 1,040,167 of NZ_CP062158.2, read as the reverse complement.
CTTCAGCGAAGTACATCGGTGCAGCCAGACCACCGGCACGCAGCAACAGCGCCAGCTCGGAAGCCTCACCCTGACCGTTCAGACCGGTAATCCGGAACTGACTGCCCAGCGGCGACTGAATGGTCGCCAGACTGATGATCTTTTTCTCTTCCTTGAAGGCCTGGACCGGCACTTCTTTCTCGACACCATCGATCACTTGCTTGGTGTAGGTCGTCACCGGCTTCTGCTCGATGAAGATCACCGCCATGCTGCGACCGACGTTGCTGCGAGTGGAACGACTCATCAACTCGCCACCATGACCATCAAGCTTGATGTTCACCTGTGGACGACCATGCTCGTCAAAACCGGCCTGCGCATCCGTTACCTGATCACCGGTGATGATCAGACCACGCTCGATTTGCGCGGAAGGACGGTTGCCTTCACGGAACTCGAACGTTTCGGAAGTGGCTTTAGAAGCGCCCGGCTCTGCCGCCAGACGGAACTCAAGGTTGGCCGTCTTGCCCAGAATACGCTTGGCTTCGGCGGTGTCTTGCACGCCCGGCAGCTCGACCACGATGCGGTTAGCACCCTGACGCTGAACCAAAGGCTCGGCAACACCCAACTCGTTCACCCGGTTACGGACAGTTGTCAGGTTTTGCTTGATGGAATATTCACGGATTTCCGCCAGCTTGGCCGGGGTCATCGCCAGACGCAGCACCGGCTGACCATTGAGGTCGGCAGCGGTAATGTCGAAGTCGTTGAAGTTTTTGCGAATCAGGCTACGCGCTTGCTCACGGGTCGCTTCGTCGGCAAAGCCCAACTGAATGGCGCCATTGAGTTGCGGCAGACTGCGATAGCGCAGTTTGTCTTTACGCAACAGGCTTTTGACGTCGCTTTCGTACACTTTCATGCGCGCGTCAACGGCCTTGTCCATGTCCACTTCCAACAGGAAATGCACACCGCCCGACAAGTCCAGGCCCAGCTTCATCGGGTGAGCACCCAGATTACGCAGCCATTGCGGCGTGGTCTGAGCCAGGTTCAGTGCAACGACATAGTCGTCACCCAACGCCTTGCGCACCACGTCTTTGGCCGGCAACTGATCGTCTTTGCTCGCCAGGCGCAACAAGCCGCCCTTGCCGTTCTGGGCCAGAGTCGCGCCTTTCACCGCAATGCCAGCATCCTTGAGCGCCTTGCTCGCACGCTCCAGGTCAGCATCAGTGACTTGCAGCGCCGTGCTCGCGCCCGACACCTGAATTGCAGGGTCATCCGGGTAGAGATTGGGAGCGGAATAAATAAAACCGATCGCCAGCACCGCCAGGATCAGTACGTATTTCCACAGAGGGTATTTGTTCAGCATCAATCACGCCGCCCGCTTAGAACGCGGGGCGCCTTGCGCGCCCCGTCGATTGTTAAAAGTTGAAACTTTAGATCGCTTTCAGCGTGCCTTTAGGCAACGTGGCGGCTACAGCGCCCTTCTGAATTTTCAGCTCGACAGTGTCAGACACTTCGATCACAACAAAAGCGTCAGTCACTTTGGTGATTTTGCCGGCGATGCCGCCAGTGGTAACGACTTCGTCGCCTTTTTGCAGGTTACCCAACAGGGCTTTCTGCTCTTTGGCGCGCTTGGCCTGCGGGCGCCAGATCATCAGATAGAAGATGACCAGGAAGCCGACCAGGAAAATCCACTCAAAACCAGTACCGGCTGGGCCAGCAGCAGGTGCAGCAGCGTCCGCGAAAGCGGGAGAGATGAAAAAGCTCATTAAGCACTCCAGTTGCAAAAAGTGTTTCTTAGGGTCCGAAAATCAGTCCAGGGGCGGTACAGGCAACCCGCGCTTGGCATAGAAGGCATCGACAAAGGCGGCCAATGTACCCTGTTGAATAGCCTCGCGCAAACCAGCCATGAGCACCTGATAGTGCCGCAAATTGTGGATGGTATTGAGCATGCTACCCAGCATTTCACCGCACTTGTCCAGATGATGCAGATAAGCACGGGAGAAGTTCTGGCAGGTATAGCAATCGCAGGTCGGATCCAGCGGCGAATCATCATGGCGATGGAACGCGTTGCGGATCTTCAACACACCGGTGTCGATAAACAGATGCCCATTGCGGGCATTACGGGTTGGCATCACGCAATCGAACATGTCCACACCGCGGCGCACACCCTCCACGAGATCTTCAGGCTTGCCAACCCCCATAAGGTAACGAGGTTTGTCAGCTGGCATCATGGCGGGCAGGTAGTCCAGCACCTTGATCATCTCGTGCTTGGGTTCACCCACCGACAGTCCGCCAATGGCCAGACCATCGAAGCCGATCTTGTTCAACCCTTCCAGCGAACGCTCGCGCAGGTTCTGGTGCATGCCACCCTGAACGATACCGAACAGTGCCGCCGTGTTATCGCCGTGGGCGTTTTTGGAACGCTGAGCCCAGCGCAACGACAGCTCCATCGAAACACGGGCCACGTCTTCATCGGCCGGGTACGGGGTGCACTCGTCGAAAATCATCACCACGTCAGAACCCAGGTCACGCTGGACCTGCATCGACTCCTCCGGCCCCATGAACACCTTGGCACCATCGACCGGGGAAGCGAAGGTCACGCCCTCTTCTTTAATCTTGCGCATGGCGCCAAGGCTGAACACCTGAAAGCCGCCCGAGTCGGTCAGGATAGGCCCTTGCCATTTCATGAAGTCATGCAGGTCGCCGTGCTTCTTGATGACTTCAGTGCCCGGACGCAGCCAGAGGTGAAAGGTGTTGCCCAAAATCATCTGCGCGCCAATCGCTTCGATATCGCGCGGCAGCATGCCTTTGACCGTACCGTAAGTTCCTACCGGCATGAACGCAGGGGTTTCCACCACACCACGCGGGAAGGTCAGACGACCGCGACGCGCCTTGCCATCAGTGGCCAGCAGCTCGAAGGACATACGACAGTTGCTCATGCTTGATCCTCTGGGGCCGGGGCGGGAGCCGTCGGCGCAGGATTGCGGGTGATGAACATTGCATCACCGTAACTAAAGAAGCGGTACCCCTGCTCAACCGCAGCCTTATAGGCCGCCATGGTTTCGGGGTAGCCGGCGAACGCCGAAACCAGCATCAACAGCGTGGATTCCGGCAAATGGAAGTTGGTCACCAGCGCATCGACCACATGAAACGGCCGGCCAGGGAAAATAAAAATGTCCGTGTCACCACTGAACGGCTTGAGCGTACCGTCGCGCGCGGCACTTTCGAGCGACCGCACACTGGTGGTGCCCACCGCAATTACGCGACCGCCGCGCGCGCGACAGGCGGCCACGGCGTCGACCACCTCCTGACCCACTTCCAGCCACTCGGTGTGCATGTGATGGTCTTCAAGACGCTCAACCCGCACCGGCTGGAACGTGCCCGCCCCTACGTGCAACGTCACGAATGCGGTCTCGACACCTTTGGCGGCGATGGCCTGCATCAGCGGCTCATCGAAATGCAGCCCGGCGGTGGGCGCTGCCACAGCACCAAGACGTTGAGCGTAGACCGTTTGATAACGCTCGCGGTCGGCACCTTCGTCAGGACGATCGATGTAAGGCGGCAGGGGCATGTGCCCGACACGGTCCAGCAACGGCAGCACTTCTTCAGCAAAACCCAGCTCGAACAACGCATCATGGCGCGCCAGCATTTGGGCCTCGCCACCGCCATCGATGAGGATTTTCGACCCCGGCTTGGGGGACTTGCTGGAGCGCACATGCGCCAGCACCCGGTGGCTGTCGAGCACGCGCTCGACGAGGATTTCGAGCTTGCCGCCGGAGGCCTTCTGGCCAAACAGGCGGGCCGGAATCACCCGGGTATTGTTAAACACCATCAAATCGCCCGAACGTAAATGTTCAAGCAAATCAGTGAATTGACGATGAGCCAGCGCCCCGCTCTCCCCATCCAGGGTCAGCAGGCGGCTGTTGCGGCGCTCCGCCAAAGGATGGCGTGCGATGAGCGAATCAGGGAGTTCGAAAGTAAAGTCAGCAACGCGCATGATAGGTTTCGTCTAGCAGGGCCGGGGAGTTTAACGGACTTAGCAAAAATAGACCAATAAGTTGTTGACCGACCTAAAGCTCATCTCTATACTTCGCCGCCATTGAGCCCTGATGGCGGAATTGGTAGACGCGGCGGATTCAAAATCCGTTTTCGAAAGAAGTGGGAGTTCGAGTCTCCCTCGGGGCACCATCTAGCAGTATCTGCAAGTCTCTAACAGGACTCGCAGCACAGGAAAACCGGCCACTGAGCCGGTTTTTTTGTGCCTGACGATCTACCTCTGTCTCCCCCTATCCGTTGTATCCCTGTATCCCCACTTGTATCCTGAGAAAAATACCGAACTTTGGGATACAAGGATGAAGCGCGCAGACATCAAGCGCCGCCCCCTGGCCGATACCACGCTGGCCGGGCTGGAAGCAGAGTCAAAAGAATATCGAGAGCTGGATGGAAGCGGTCTCTACTTCAGGGTAAAGCCTGACGGCGGCAAATCGTGGCAACTGCGCTACAAACGTCCGGCGGGCAATTGGGCCTGGATGGGGCTCGGGGGTTATCCAGAGGTAAGTGGTGCCGTGGCACGAGAGAAAGCTGCTGAACTACGCAAAGTAGTGAGTAGCGGTGCCGACCCTCTGGAACAGAAACGTTCTGCCAAAGCTGCCATCGACATTGCCAAAGCCCGCACCTTTCGCGCAGCTGCTGACGCATGGCTCAAGGCCAAAGAAGAAAAAGGCCTGGCACCCTCCACTCTCAAGAAGATCCGCTCCTACCTCGACAAAGACATACTCCCGGCACTTGGCGACAAACCTCTCGACGACATCACCCGCACCGATTGCGCCGAGCTGCAGGCCAGCATTGAGGCTCGTGACGCCCACAACGTTGCCGAGAAATGCCGCACCTGGGTCAATCAGATCTTTGGCCGGGCCATCGGCTTGGGACTGACAGAGAACGATCCGGGAAGCCGCTTGAGGGATATTGCCGCGCAAGCTCCCAAGACTCAGCAACACCCTCACCTCCTCGAGCATGAGCTGGGTGAGTTTCTTCAGGCACTCAAAAACACCCCCAGCAGACTCACCGCTCGCACAGCGGCATGGCTTTGCCTGTGGACAGCCTCAAGACCGGGCATGGTGCGCTTTGCTGAGTGGCAAGAAATCGACCTTGAGAAAGCCCTGTGGACCACACCGGCAGAGAAAATGAAGATGCGCAGGGATTTTGTCAGCCCTCTACCCAAGCAAGCTATAGAGGCACTGAAGGAGCTGCAGTCATTAACAGGTCGTAGTCGGTGGCTATTCCCCGGAGTCGGCGCAATGAACCCGACCATCAGCGAAAACACCATCAACAAAGTGTTCTCCACTATTGGCTACAAAGGTCGTCTTGTAGGTCATGGCACTCGACACACCGCGAGCACACTCCTAAGGGAGCATGGCTGGCCAAAAGAGCATGTGGAGGCTCAACTGGCACACAAGGAACAAGGTATCTCCGGGATTTACAACAAGGCACAGTATCTCGATAACCGCATCAAAATGATGCAGTGGTACGCCGACCACCTTGAAGAGCTGAGCGCTGGGAATGTGGTGCACGCAGACTTCGGGAAAGCGATATGAATATACAATCCCTACCTTCCATAAAAGCCGGTGTTACGTGTGTAACTCGTGTAACGAAAACAAGCAAGCACTTGAAAATAAAGGATTATTTATTCGTAACACTCTCTACACACACAAACTCAGCAACGTGTAACGCGCCCAATCTGTGTAACAGCAGCAGCTCACAAACCTACCTGCAGGTGCTCACACCCCGACACTTCAATCGCTGGTTTCATGCTCAAAAATGGGGCTCGGGGCAATCTGAATGAATTTCGAATTTGGCGTGAATACTGATGATCTAGAGATTGCAGGCTACAACGTGAAGTACTTACTTTGGGATATGGACGAAGCTGAAGCAGCTGTGCACAAGCTAGCGCTATACCCCCAATTCTACGATCACTTCTATGACGCGTTTGATGTAATCAACATGGCCACCTCGTTCTGGCTCGACGAAGGAAGCTATACAGAATGTGCCGAGTCCACGATCCAATCAGTTTTTCATCTTCGCGACGTGATCGTGCAAGAAGCCAGCTTTATGCAGGCAGCATCCCTTCCAAGGGCTGTTCGCAATGTCATAGGCGTTGATCACCCTGCGACTGATTCACAGCTCACTGCAACCGTGGCACTGGTCTACAGCGTGGAAGCAGTGGAGATCTTGGCCAACTGGCTTTTCAACCTCGAAATCATCGTTGAGGGGATCGACGCAGAGCTAGTTGAACAATTGAAAATGAGGCCTTCGCGGGAATACCTGGACCTAGTTGAGAGACAAAGAGATCTCAACAGCGGCCTAGAAATCTATGCCCGGGAACAATTCGCCATCAGAAAAGGGGATGCTGAAAACGCCCTTCAATTGGCTGGCCTTTATCTGCAAATTGAAAACATCGATGTTTCGGTTAAGGGATTCAATGTTTCAAGCGTACTGCACGACATCGTAAGCACTGCGTTCTCTTCCAAAGCCTCGTTACGGTCAAGTGCAGCTGGCAAAGGCAATAAATCTCCTGACTCTGTTAAACAGCAAGAATCTCAGGATTTAAAGGACAGGATCATAAAGTCAGCCAAGCGGCACCTTCAAGCCAATGCCCAAAGCACAAAAACAGAACTCGTGAAAGCCCTTCATGCGGATGGCATTGCATCTAAACCGACTATTCGAAAGTACGTCGACGAGGGTAATTTCTTTCCTAAATTAAAATGAATAGCTAGGAAAGCAAACCATGTTTGCTTTCCGTTGCGTTCGTACCCTGTGCTGACTCTCACTTGCTAGGCACAGCTATGACGGACTATCTCACTCCAAAATCAAAAGCCCTTTCTCTCCGCGATCCAGGGACAACCTTGATCCGAATCACCGAAGTAATGGCCATCGTAGGCCTTGCTCGCCCCACCATCTACAAGCTTATGCAGCAACCCGAAAGCGGCTTCCCTACTCCAGTAAAACTAAGTAACAGCAATGCCCGCGGCGCGCCTGTTGCTTGGGTACTAGGGGAGGTTCAGAGCTGGACTCGCGCCCGTATCGCTGCTCGCGACGGTGAGGCCGCATAGATATGGGCCATCCTCTAAAAGTAACCATCTGGCCATTCCGAGTGCTGCGAAAAATCGGCTTTTCGCCATCCCGTATCACTCGTTTTGAACGGTTGCGTCGACGCCATGAAGCACTGGGCCGTGCATTGATAGTAGTGAGCTGGCCCGACGGTGTTTGGTGCGTGCTGATCCTGCACACAGAACGCTTTGGCGCAGTCGCCCTTGATGAGCAAGAGAAGTTTTACGCCTATCACGAAGCTCGCCAAATGGTCAGTGAAAGCATCGCTCCCATTCTGCACCTGCGTCACGAAATCCATGCCTGAAACGAAAACGCCCCCGGGAGCGATCCGGAGGCGTTGAGGTATATCTACATGCCAGCTCAATTTATGCCGCTTCGAAAAAATGCGCAAGACCTCCACACGGTTGCACTTTTAAAATCGAGACGTTACTCTTTTGTCGTCGCTGCAAATTCAGCGACCGGGTTTGACGGCCCGACGAATCCAAGGCGCACAGGCGCCCCCATAACGATTGCAGGCGCTTTTTTTGTGCCCGCACATCCTGTTTATGGCGGCTGTGCGCAGGACACCTTCGGGTGTGCCGGTTTCCTTGATTCCCGGTCCGTCAACCTGCGTACAGCTGCCACCTTAATTCGTTTGACGGCGAGTCGTGGCAGTTCCCAAATCAAGGAGCTACGCCACATGCACGCCCTCAATCCGTTCAAAAATCGCGCCGCTGCTCATCGAGCAATGGCTCTCGCCGCTTTACACGCAAACTCCAGCCTTGCTACACGTCTCGCCCGCTACAACTCTCATATGTCCAAAGCACGCGCCCTCGAATCCGCTGGGGGTGCTCAATGAAAAGCGCTCTGAATTTCGCCCTGCCTGAAGATCTTCTTTGCGTCAGCAAAGAGGCCGAAGCCGGTATCCCCATTGACGCCATCACCTGCGCCATTGATCGCGCCTCGTCAGTTCTGACCCTCCTGGAAGATCACTTTGAAGGTGACACCCCTCGTCTTTCCAACCACATCATCGCCTCCGTACTCTGGGATGTTCGCGGCACGTTGGGCTTGATCAGAACCTTGGCCATGCATGCCGACGCGGCCTCGAACCAAGCTGATTCAGTTGGGGGTGCCAAATGAATACTCCCCCAAAAGGTAAATCACGCCGCCCTACTTTTGCCCAAGTCAAAGCTGCAGCTCTGCGCAACATTGATCGCGTACTCACTCAATGGCTGCCCAACGGCAAGCGTGTAGACGGCGGCAAGGAATACACAGCACCCAATCCAACTCGCACCGACAAGCGCGCAGGCTCACTCAAAATCAACCTAAGCAAAGGCACGTGGGCTGATTTTGCGACCGACGACAAAGGCGGGGATCTTATTGATTTGGTGCGCTACCTGGATGGCGGCACGGACGTAGAGGCCTGTAACAAACTTGCGGATCTGCTTCGGCTGAGCGCTGAGGATTCACCATCAAAACCAGCACCGACTAAAAGCCCAGCAGTTGAATGGAAAGCAATTCAGCCGATCCCGACCGAGGCCATGAACAAGTGCCCGGCCAAGCATCGGCAACATGGCGCCCCGTCCAAAGTTTGGATCTATAGCGATACTCAAGGCCAGCCACTTATGGCGCTATATCGCTTTGAACTCGGCCATGACGAAGACGGCAAAACTAAAAAAGTCTTCGCCCCCCTGACGTGGTGCCAGAACTCGGGTAACCCATCGACCCAGTGGCGGTGGCAAGGCTTGCCCGAGCCACGCCCATTGCTGCGCCTGCACGAATTGAGCTTGCAAGCAGATGCAACAGTGGTCCTGTGCGAAGGCGAAAAGGCTGCAGATGCTGCCACCGAACTATTTCCAAACTACGTGGCCACCTGCTGGCCAAATGGCTCGAATGCCTGGCATAAAGCGGACCTGTCTCCTCTCAAAAATCGCAAGGTAGTGTTGTGGCCGGATAACGATCCAAGCGGCACTACCTGCATGGATGCCGTTGCTAAAAAACTGGAAGCAATCGGCGCCGAGTCAATCCGCGTAATTGCGCTGGAGAACTTCAAACGTAAACCAACCCTCGAAAATGGCCACCCCGGTTTCGCCAAGGGCGGCGCGTGGGAGCAAGGCGATGATGCGGCGGACGCTCTCGCCAAGGGATGGACCTCAAGCCACATTGCCGAACTAGAGCGCACTGGCGAACTATTTGGTATTGCGCCTGCTCCAGCTACAGAAACCAAGGTAAAAGCACCGGCTAAGCGTGCGACTAAACCCAAGACTGACACACTGCCCAGCGGCTTTCGTCTGACACACGAAGGTGTGTTTTATTCCGGTGAAGATGGCGAGTCGCGCCCTGTCTGTTCGCCACTGGAAATCCTCGCTCGCACCCGTGACGCCAAAGGTCATAACTGGGGTTTGCTGGTCGAATTTGACGATCCTGACGGCGCAAAAAAACGCTGGAACATTCCGGCGCGCACCATGACCGGCGACTTCGGAAAAGACGTTCTAGGTCCGTTGGTAGATATGGGCCTGCGCCTTGCTGGCACGCGCTCCAGCCGCAATGCGCGTAACGATCTACAAAGCTACTTCCAAGGTTTCGATAGCGCCCAACGAGCACGTCTGGTCACTCGACTGGGCTGGCATGACAACGCCTTTCTTCTGCCAGAGCAGCAAGTCGGTTCACACACTGAGCACCTGCACTTCTACGAAGCAGGCGCCCAACTGCCACCTATCAGCGAGGCTGGCACCCTGGAGCAATGGCAAGAGCAAATCGGCGCCTTGTGCGTTGGTAATCATCGCTTGGCATTTGTGGCCAGCGTTGCGTTTGCTGGACCACTACTGCACATGCTTGGTCATGAATCAGGTGGATTTCACCTGTACGGCGATAGCTCGGGCGGTAAAACCACCCACCTGCAAGTCGCTGCCTCTATCTACGGCGGGCCGCGCTTGGTGCGGTCATGGCGCTCGACCGATAACGCACTGGAGTCCATCGCTGCCGCGCATTCGGACGGCCTCTTGGTACTCGACGAAATCGGCATGTGCGACCCCCGCATCATTGGCGAAACCGTGTACATGCTCGGCAACGGCACAGGGAAAGCCCGCGCTAACGATCGTGGCCAAGCGGGCCGACAGGTTCAGGAGTGGCGCCTACTGTTTCTATCCACAGGCGAAAAAACTTTGGCGCAACACATGGCCGAAGCCAACAAAGAGCTCAAAGCAGGCATGGAAGTACGCATGCTCGCGGTGCCTGCAGATGCTAGTAAAGGGCTCGGCATGTTCGACGTATTGAATGGTTTTGAGGACGCTGCCGCCCTTTCTGACGCACTCAAAGCCCGAGTGGCCAAGTACTACGGCACACCACTCACAGCCTTTCTATCAGCGTTGTGCGAGCCCGGAAAAATGCACGGTTGGGCGATCATCCTGCGCCGCACTCTTGAAGGGTTTATTGCCAAATCCCTGCCCGCCTCAGCGAGTGGTCAGGCCCATCGTGCAGCTCTTCGTTTTGGTCTTGCGGCTGCAGCTGGTGAGCTAGCTACCGCACTGGGCATCACAGGCTGGCCTGATGGAACCGCTACCACGGCAGCCCGTGTCTGCCTCAACGCATGGCTGAATGAGCGTGGCGGCGCTGGTAACTATGAAGGCGATGCCATCGTGGCTCGACTGCGCCAAGTCATCGAGCGCTTTGGTGAAAGCCGCTTCACCCGCTGGGAGTCCGCCGCCGCCAAGATCGACGAGCACGGCCCACGCACCATCGACCGGCTGGGCTTCCGCAAATCGTTGGAGCATGGCTTGGGTGACGAGCTGCACACCACCAACACCTACTACGTGCTGCCTGAGGCTTGGCGCTCCGAGGTATTCAAAGGCATGAACATCAATGCCGTGAACAAGGAGCTGCTGCGTCGTGGAGTGCTCGAGCCGGGAAGCGATGGTAAGGCGTCTAGCCTCGTCCGCCTGCCGGGACTAGGGCCACAACGCTGCTACATCGTAAATACGGTTCCGGGGACAGATGAGAGCGAGGCCAGAGCTGCCTAACGGTGCCCATTGATCGAGGTAGTGCCGGCTCATTCCCGGCCTCGCCAGCCATTTAGCCAATCCCTATTCGAACTACATTGAGATAGAACAAATGAACGAGATCCAAGAACTGAAAGACCGCCGCGAACAAACAATTCTCGAGAAGGAAGCACTTGAGCGGGAACTAGTCCCCTATGCGGCTGCACTCGAAGACTATGACGTGATGCAAAGTTTGGAAGACAACTTGCGCTACAAAATCACCGATAAAAAAAGAGAGGTCGGCTACCGTGAACGGGATATCGAGACGCTCGATAAGAAGATCCATCGCAGAGAAACACTGGCAAATCACCAGAACCTGATGGCTGGCTATATCGAAGCCATCACTACATGGAAAGCTGACGAAGAAGAGCTAAACCAAAAACGTAACAGCATCAGTACGCGCTTGGAGCAGGTTCGTCAGCGAGCCCATGAAGATATGGCAAAAGCTCGGCAAGCCGAGACAGAGGCCGCTACTGCATATGCACAAGCAGTAGCTTGGGGCGATGTGGAGGGGGAGAAAAGAGCTAATGAGGACGCTCAAAAAGCTGCGAAACATCTCACCTCAGCCGCTGAGCATCATCGTCGCCAACAGCTGATTATTACTGCGCTGGAGCAAGAAATCGTCACTATTGACCTGCACATCGCAGAGGCACAGAAAACGCGCGGAGACATTGAAAAACAAGCGTCACGCCTTGCAAACATAGTGCTTGAAGAACAATGGAATGCTGCAGCACTAGCTCTGCTCGAAGTAGGCGGAAAACTCTGGGCCGCTCGACGCCTTATCTATAGCGACCCTGTGGCGATGCTCACGCTGAACATCCCTGGACAGGGCGAAAACTACGGGCCTTGGGGCTGGAGCGATCTTTCAGAACGGTCTCATCAGCATAGCTTCGAAGACGTACTCGCTATGTAGCACAGATATCCCTGAAACGGCCTAGAACCAAGGTCGTTTCGGTCATCCAGAGGCTCGATCATGAACACTGCCACACAAAGCAAAATCAGTTATTCGGAATCCTTGAAAGCCAGGAAAACGCATCTGAACGGACTAATAAACCTCGTGAAGCCAAGCACAGGAAAAACGACAAAAATAGAGACTATGACGATTGCAGCAATCAATGCAGAGATAAGCATCATAGAACAACAGCTTAAAAAACGAGACTAATCCTAAGGCGGAAGCCCAATAGGCTTCCGCTTTAGTCTGAGCTGCTGGTTTATGCCAATAACTCCAACAACCCTAGACTGAAGACTTTCATTTTCTAAAACGCCCTACCACAGATACGTACTTGCACATTAAAATCAGACCCGTTAAAGCTAACAGTGGCTAAATGGGCTCCCCGGGAATTCAGTAGAACTCATCAAGCAAATACAATTACACGGCCAAGTTCAATATTATCTGCAAACACGTCACAGACGAGTGCATTATGGCAGGACTTCAAACAGCGGGACTAGATCTAAACAGAGCGCGCTCTGCTTCCAAATACAGCCCTAGCCCAAACTAGGCCATGGGGACATGGCATCACTCAAATATATACCGACCACCTACAGATAAATTTCCACTTCCTTTTCTGGACTGCACCCCATAGCTGGCTAAATGGATAACCTATCCACTTACCTGAATCTGATGACAAGCTTTACAGCTAGTGAGAAACTGAAAGAAAACCCTCTTCTCCCACTTTATTTTTAATGCCAAAGCGCTTCAAGGTCAACATCGTCGCTGCTTGGGCGATGCTCTTTAATGAGCGGATCTACTCTAAGTATCATAGGAAGATCAAACGCAGTCCCTGTAACCACACAGCAACCCTTAGCGAGGGTGGGTATAAGAGTGCGGGATGAGTAGTCGAGGGTACTGATCGTATTTTCCATTAAGTGAAGATCGCGATCATTTACTAACCTATGTATAAAAAAGTTGTGGATTTGAGAGACGATTGTTGGTGATATATCCGCTGGACGCTGGCTTGCAAGAGACAAATAGACCCCATACTTACGCCCCTCTTTTATAATCTCTTCAAAAAGCTCGAGCCTATAATCCTTCCAAACTTCATGCTCGCGAGTCGACTGCTCGGAAAGTATATTATGTGCCTCATCAATAATTAGATGCAGCGTACGATCCGGAGGACTTTTAACTACATCTTTGTGGTGCACGTAGGCATTTTTTGCAATCAATAGAGGAAGGATTTTTTTGATATCATTTTTGCATTTTTTAAGCGATATAACATGCAGCAGTGTTGGGGGCGGCGGATAATCAACGACATCAATAACGTTTCGAAGGCTCGCAAGCATAGATTTAGCCCTATTCAAAACTGGTTGAATATGATCAAACTGCGCAGATCCTTTCACGATATCTGCACACAACTGTATATTAGATCTTAATACCAGTTCCTCAAACGGATCAACTTCACTTAGGTCGATTTTACTCAGAAGCGGCTTGATATATTTAGTGAACCCTAATCCGTCAGAATTATAATAATCACCACAAACACCCCTAAAATATTTATCTTTAACATTATATACAATGGTTCGCAGGTGTTTCTGAAGCAGGGTCAATCCTATAATCCTTGCAATTTCCCTGCATAGCTCCAGAGCATCTGGCTTAGCCTCAGCCGAACTGAATACTTTTTGAAACGCGGATTTGGTGTAAGACTCAAGAGAGTTTGGTAAATCTTTGAATCTCTCTCGGCCATTAAGGACGCGCCTGAGAAATGGTTGCTGCGTATTAGTTGTCGCTTGAAATAGCAAACTCAGTGTCTCGGAATCCCAGAAATGCGAAGATTCAACTTTTAACCTATCACCCTTTTGCTTTTGATCCAGAATAGTAATTTTCTTTTCAAGCGCTGGAAGAATTTGATCTCCAGTATACTCCCCATTGAAATCTATGATAATGAATTGACTTTTTGCTTTTTTTAATGCGCTAGATTTATTTTCAAAAAGTGTAGTATATAACTTTGCCAGGGTGTTTGATTTGCCGCTACCAGTATTTCCAAAAATCCCCAAATGGCTATTAAATAGTCGAGTCCAAGGCAGGCTGATGGCTACATCTTCTTTGAGCATTGAACCAATTGAGAATTCAAACCCTTCGGTAGACCCATATATCTGAGCTACTGTTGGCTCGCTTAAAAGTGAGGCCTTGTCTCTTATCATAGGCATGTATTTTACGCCCTCACAAAATCTCTCATCAACAATATAGCCAATTGGTTTTACGTCAACCTTCCTGATATAACTAGTTTTGTCACTATCAACATCCAGCTTTCGCTCATCAAGATACTCGCCCTCTACAAGGCATACAATATCAATGAAGCCTCTTTGTATACTGATGTGTTCTCGCAATGATACTCCGCGATATTTCACCCCATTGTGATAAATTGACTCATGATTGGAATCCTCAAAAATTCTTAATGTAATCTTTATTCCAGATACTGAAATCACCTCACCAATAACTAAACTCACACCAAATCCTCCACTTCTGGCGGCACGTACTTTTGAGGCTTCAGCGAAAAAATATACTTATTAAAAGCTTCAAAATTCAGCTTCTCCCCTACTGGCGGCCCGATAATAGTAACGTTCCTCCAGAGGCGAAAGTCCTTCGCAAGGCTTTTGGCACTTTTATCGCTATAGCAACATATAAATGTCTGCAGCTGTGGATTTGAAAGAGATCGTTGAATTAGCTTGAGGATATGCTCGTCAGCGAAGGAGAACCCGAAAGTTATTAGTATAGAGTTCGGTTTTTCCAATTCATAACTCAGCAGTCTTAGCATTTGATAGTAATGCTCTTCAAATACAGTTTCGTGGAATTTCCACTTCGTGGGATTTACAATTGGAAGTTTTTTGTATTTCACCCAAAACCGGTCAATCTGTGTACTTGTATAGTCGACGTTTGGAATGCCGGCTGTCGTACCGCCTTTGGTCGTAAGATAATTTGAAAAACCCTCTATCTTTTTTATCATAGAGGGCATAAGAATGCTGTCGCGTTCAGCTTGATAGTCAACCTTGATTTTTTCATCATCTTTATACCAATACACTGAACCGTGTAGGTTTATGATGTTTATTTGTGGAATACTATAAATCGTACGTTCAAAAACTCCGGTCTGACACTGGTATGTATTAAAGTTTTTTGCATGCAAAAACCTGCTAAAAAAACCAGCTGCTCCATCATTCACTACAAAGTCGTAAGAACCCTCCCCCAGGATTTTATTTGCCGCATGAGCTAGACACCCATCGTAGTTCGTGGTGAAGATATTAACTTTCCTATTGGCATCCTGTCTTCTATCTAGCAGCCCTAATACCGTCTTCAAAAAGGCTTCATAACTTTCCAGGTTGACCAAACCATCTTCATCATCAATAAGATCCGGATCAAATCTCTGGGCTGGACATATGCATGTATTGTAATAATGCATAAATAGCGCTGTCTTTTTTTCTGGATCATTTTCAAAATGCGTTGCTAGGGTCTCAATAGACTCCAATTCATTTTTTGAATTTTTTATCTGAAGTCCAAGCGTGGGAAACAGATCAGCCGAAGCCCCGGACCCTATGAGGATATTTATGTTTTTATTGTAAATATCTAGCGGCTGAATTGAATTAAACATTTGCGCCCCACCAAGTCTTAAATTATTAAATTTCTTAATTGGGTATGAACACCAGAGTGTCAAAAACCCCACAGAATCGATTAGACCGTTTCCTCATAGCGGAATCAGCCTCCGCGACGGCGCAAGCCCTCCATGAGTTTTTGGTACCTGGCATCGTCGCTGAGTTTAGGTTCCGCTTGGACAATTTTGCTAAGGCAGGATTTTAAGTCCGATGGAATCCATGATTGATCCTCTATTGTGAGGCTAAGTAGTAGTAATGCGTCAGACGGATAATCGCTGCAAACGGAGCTTTCATTCATGTCGTGAAGCACAGAATGTGGATGCCGTATGGGCAACAACCAATCCTGGACTAAAACCAAAGCTGCTGGAAACTCTTTGCCAGATGCAATGGCTAAGCTTGCTAGTGAGTCAGCTATCGCTGGGGTTACGAGTTGTTTTGATTTCGGCCAGACATCTCGCCAAAACGGAAGAACACGATTTTCCCAATAGACTTCCTTTTGCTCGGCGGCACCTTCCAACGCTTGTGTTAGAGCCTGCGCAGAGTCCTCGAGACCTCGGATAGGTAACTCTTTAAAAGCAGACCTGAACTCTTTAGCGGTGTAGCCCTCAAGCGGGCCTAGCGCTGCATAGGTGAGAAAAGCTGCATATTGCTGGGCGTGCTCACCCAGATCGTCATAGTGCTTGGCTGTATCCAAGAATTGATTTTTGAATGCCAGCAATAGGGGGCGATATAAGCGCGGAGACCACAGGAAGCCCTCCCATACGCCCTTTGCTTCAAATGGGTAATTAGTCCAGTCAAACAAAGGAAGTAAAAATGATTCTGTCCAAGCACGATCAACACGAAATAGGAGGATTAACCTCGAACCAAGGAGCACTCTGCCATGTCGATATTTTTCTATCGTGGTATCACACAGATTGGTGAAAAAATCTTTGATCTGAGTAGGCAGACCATCGTTATCGTTGGGTTGTTTGCCAAGCCAGAGATTCAACAATGCCTGAGTAATGTGCCCAATCGGATGGTTTATGGCATCGGTCACTGGATCGTTCAATGGAGCGCCGTTGCTTGTTATTCCTGACTTTGGATCGAGCTCCAGAGCCATAATGCGCCCGCATAATTTCAGCAGGATCGATTCGTCATGACTGATGACCTTGGACACAGCATCGATCCAATACGTTACGCTGTGGACTATCTCTGCAAGAAGGTCGTCCGGCATGGTCAATATCCAAGGAACGGCATACTGCCACGACCTTCTTGTGCGACCTTTTTCGGCCCAAGTCTGAATGGCTTGCCGCCACCTGTAGGATGGCCATATTCCCTCTTCAGCCAGATCCAGTAATGCGTACATAGCGTTCAGTGGATGTCTTCGACAAGTGTCACGCCACGTGTCTTCGTAATCCCATGACTCTGAGGGTGGGGATTTAAGCCATTGAAACAACTTCTCTCTTTTACTTGGAGCGACATCAACGTTTGGGGTTTCGTCATCATCGGGCTCACCACTGATGCTCATCCATTGGACAAACTCATCTTTCTGATTGGAAGGAAGGCGCCATTTGGGGTGGGCACGTGACAAAGCTTTCAGGCGTGCAGTCGCTGCGTCGCCTAGCGAGACTCCTGAGTTTTGCAGCTTAGCGAGCCTGCGCCATACGTTACTGTCAACAAGTTCTTTCCATGCTTGGGGCTCCAGATTTTCTTTATACATTTGTCGTGGTGGACCGATTAAGATCGCCGCCTCAAGCCTAGTCTTATCAGTAGGAGCCATGAAGCGTCCTTGCAACACGATCAGTCGGAACATTTCACGCTTTGTGCTGACCGACCAAAGCCACCATGCATCATCTGTCAAAAGCCAGTCGATCCATTGATCAGGCGCGACGCAGCCCTCGTGGCTGGCAGCAAACAGCGCCAGACGCTTATAGGTCGCGAACCGAAGCGTGTACCACTCCTGCGCTATCTGGCGGGCACGAGCGATATCTGTTCCATAAACCGACGACCATGAATCCCGCAAGAGTTCGACCAGCGCTACCCAATCACGATTTTTGCGATTTTGGGCGTGGGGCGCTATCGATGGCAGATCCCAATGAGATCGGTCAACCTTCTCATCGGCTTCGCCCAATTCCTGAAGCAACTCCAGCGCATCTGTTAACAGTTGTTGGAGGTCTGTTAGCAGCAGTGGCAACGCCGTAATCCATCGATTGCTTTCGAAGGTACGAAATACCGAATAAATATCATCAGCTGCCAGGGTTAATTTCCAATCCACAAGATCACGAATCCTCCTTGGTACGGACGTCTGATCGGACTCTCCATCCCAACGAACGGGTTCCGATAGAGCAATCATCGGTGCCAGTAGTTCACGCAACTGAAAACGTGCAGTCAAAGTCAGCCCATCCCGCTTGAAACGCTCCTTCCACTCATAGAGGGCCGAGCCAGACCATGGCTGTTTGATCCTGCCTGTTAGCAAAAGCCGCCATAAGATTTGCATCAACCGACCGGGTTTTGCTCTCGGAGCATTTCGTAGAATTTCGCCCAACTCAGAATCCTGCTCACCGCTCTTCAGTCGAGAAAAAAAGCTCAAACGCTCTTCAATCCACCACCGGAATTGATGATGAATTCGACCGCCGCACTGCACTATCCATAAAAGCAGTTCAGGGTCATCCAAATGCCTGACCAGCCAACGGGCGACATGACCCATAACATCGTCCCATTGAGAACCTGAGTCACTGGCAGATACCAGCGACATGGGAGACGCAAGCGGGTACGGCGTCGGCCTTTGGACGAGGCTGAATTCAAGTTTTGCATCGGGCTCATTTCGTGGCGCCACGCCGAACCGGTTCAAGTCCGTATGGCGATACCGGGAATCGGCAAAAGCGTCTAGCCAATCCAACGAAGGCGCGGGGTTAAAGTCGGCAAAAAGACGAGCTGGTAATCCAGATTTATCAGAAAGAGCCCAAAGCACTCGACCTACATAGTCATCTTGTCTAGTGCTGGCCGATGGGCGACTTTGAGCATGGGTAACGATGAAGCGTTCCTTACCCATTACTCCGTCTCTATACACTTCTCCCCAAGCCTGGAGCGTCAAGTGCAGCGCCGAATGGTCGTAGGTGCCAGCCGGTACGTTGTAGAGTATTGGAGTTACACCTTTCGCTTCCCACTCATCTTTTCTTGCTTTCTCTTCCCCTGTAGAGGTCGAGCCGAAGGCCCATGCGTTTGGTGTGATCTCACCTTGCATTCTATCGGCAGCTATCGCATCCCTCATGTACCTGAGAACGGGATCATTGATGCTATATCCGACGAAGCAAACGACATAATTGCGAAAGAGTTCACTGACGAATCTTGCCGCCCAACGCTCAACAAGATAGGCCAAACCAAAATCGCCACTTGTGACTACTAGACGGTTCAAGCTCGCCTCGTCAGGAACTTTGGGCAATACACCATGCAAGTAGACCAATCCGTCCCAGCGACTATTTTTAGGAATAGGCAGCATCGGAGCCGAGTAGGACTGAAATTTCTGGCTGTTTTTTCTTGCAGCGCTATCGAAAATGCGATCGAAGTTTGTCGTCACTAGACGAAGTGTGCCACTCCGGCTACGGGCGAGTCTCAGCAATGCAGCATGTGTATCGACGGCACCTTTCTTACGCAAGTTAGGTTTTAGTGCTCTACAAAGAGCTTGTCGGACGGCGAACCGACCTCCGTTTATTCGACGCTCGAGCAGGTCAAGAGTGGCGTCGAATTGGTAATTATTGAAGGCTTTTTCTTCTGCACCGCCAAGCTCATCGTGAGCTTCTTTGTAGATCAACTCTACCAAACCTTTGAAGTCGGTTAAGCCTGCGGGATAGGAAATACCGGCTCCACAAAAGAACACTACGCGACCTTCCTCATGAGCCTGAAGCAGCTCATCTGGGATGTCTGGTCCGTCAGTAACAAATTGCATTCCCTTCCCCATCAAACGTGCCAAGTGTGCGCTGCCGCCTATTTAGCATGCACTGATGCCGTTTAGCCATCCTGCTTTAGCCGTTGCGCAATTTATGACAGAGCATACGCATGGTCGATAGCAACCAATCCAAGAGTTAATTACATGTAACACCAACTGCCTTTGTAACATGCATCTATGAGTACAACCCTGAACGGTGTAACTCACATTAAGTCCTTAAAAAACAATGAGTTATTAGATAATGAAACACCTGTAACACTCGTAACGTAGTTTTTGAGAGTACCCCCGCTGCCCCCAAAATAATGATTCCTCCAGCGATAAAGCGAGGTAGTTCTAGATGCCAAATAGAGGGGGCCCCTGAGGACCTCAAGCAGTTACGGGGCAGGAAACCCGCGCGATTGTGTTAGAGGAAAAGTGCACAGCTTAGTGAACAGGTGAACCGGGTGAACTGCTGGTTCACCAGTGCATTTGCACTATGGCTCAGAAGCAGCTGGGGCCCCTGGGCATTTCGAGGAGACACGGGGCAGGAAACCCGCGCGAAATCGTTAGTGGCTGGGTTTCAAAGTTTGTTGACCACACTTGACCGGTTGACCCAGTTGACTCACCTAGGTGTTCACTATCAGCAACACATCCGGGACCGTGCGGTGTGCCAAATCCCCCCCTCCTCTTTTCCTCAATACCTTTCAATTTCAACGATTGAAATTTCAATAAGCTGGGTGCCTTGCTGCTAAAAAAATCCCGCGGGTTTCCTGCCCCGTGTGCGACGCTTTCCTCCAGGGGCCCCGGCAGATATTTGGGATCTGCCATCGTCAACGGGCAATATGGATCACACATCACACTGCAAGGATTTGCCACATGCCTCAATGGGATCTGAATCAGCTGAGGGCAGCAGTTGAAAGCCGTCATGGACGAAGCCAACGCAAAGCGATATCGCCGTCAGTTGACTCAATTGAGCAGCGAAGAAACTTTGCCAGTTATCACTATCACGAATCCCTCCGCGTAATGAAGGAAGCAACAAGCGCACATGATGGTGACCTAGCAATCATGCTCCTTATTATGGGGGCCGATGAAGATGCAAGCAGCGAGTTCAGGTGGGCGAGTTTTCAAGCTGCCGCTCACGTCACCGCCTGCGTTCAGAGCATGCACAGCGTTGCCGATATCCTTGCCCACACCCTGTATTACGCATACGGCATGAATCTAGATCAGGGAAAGACTCTGGACGCACATCGTATTGGGATCCGTACCGTCTCCCAACGGCTGCCAGAAGGAACGGTCAAGGAGCAACTAAAAAAGCTTGTTGAACACGAGTCTTTCGTCTACCTCTCGGCACTAACAAATCACTCGAAGCATCGCAGCATCGTCACTACCCCCTACTCACTGGATCTCACGGGCGAAGCCGCGTCATCACATGGTTTGAAGTTTTCTGCTTTTGAGTATGACGGTGAAAATTTTACCGAGCGGTGGGTTCGGCCTACGTTAGAGGCCGAATACACCCGACAAGCGCGTTTGATAATAAGTCTTGGACAGGCACTGAATGCAGCCTTGATTGCGGATACTTAACACGCGTCGTCGCCCGCATATCCCCTGCCCTGGCATAGCAATCCAGTCAGACGATGCAGGGTAGAGTTTGAAGACAGGTTTGAATGGTGCTGTCGAGACGACTCATACTAGGGCAGCAAACGTGATCATGTATCCCTGCGTGTATCCCGGAACAGCAAACCTCTCTGGAGGCCTTGAGTTTACTGGAATACTACAGTCTCCCTCGGGCACCATCTTAAAAAAAGACCTTGAAATTCAAGGTCTTTTTTTTCGCCTGCAGAAAAGTGAACGCTGCCATACGGCACCTTCTAACAGGAAATCCCAACATGGAATCGTCGCTGGAGACTGTCGCCCTTTTCTCTCTGAAATTGGTCTATGAGACCGACGGTCATAGCCCGATTCTGCGTGACGACCCGGTGATGGATGACTATCAGCGCGAAGTGTTTGCATTGCTGGTGCGTAAAGACGACGCCCCTGCCATTCAGGCAAAAGTGGCGGATTGTCTGAGCCAGGCGCTGAACGCGTTAGGCGGCACACAAAAGCCCTTGGGACGCGAACTGCACAAGCTCGCCACCGCCTTCGCACAGGCTCAAACCCTGGGGCAAATGGGCGCGCCGCTGACTCACCTCACGAGTTACTTGAAAGACATTCAGTGATCGGCGTCCTGAAAGGTCTCCAGATAGGCCAGCAGGTTGTCGATTTTTTCCTGATCGCTGATCCCCCAGAAAATCATGCGCGTACCACTGACGACCTTCTTCGGCGCTTCGATGTAGGCCGCCAGCTTGTCCTTGGTCCACACCACGCCTGAATGCTTCATGGCGTCGGAGTATTGATAGTCGGGGGTTGCCCCGGCAGGCCGTCCGATCACGCCATTGAGTTGCGGGCCAAAACCGCCCCGGGCGCCTTTGCCGATGCTGTGGCAACCCGCGCACATTTTCGTGAATAACCTGCCGCCCGCTTCAGCATCCCCCGCTGCGACGGCCGCTGAGCTCATCATTCCGGCAGCGATAATCAGGGCCAGGCCTGGCAAGACGGGGGATTTCATGGGCGACTCCAGTCAGATGTTGCAAACAATGTCAGTGACCAATTATGCCCGCACCCGCGGCGTCTCTCCAATCACGACCCGACACCGTTGTGTATGCATCCGCGCACGCAGTGATTGCAGTGGCCATCATCTCGCCGCTACTATTGAGAACTATTCGCACTCACATCTGGACGCCAACCGGTGCATTCTCCTTCGACCAGCAAGCTGGGTTTCTTTTTCAGCGATCATCATCGCTGGTTGCTGCAACACATTCAGCGCCGCTTACGTAATCACGCCGACGCACAGGACACGGCGGCGGACACGTTTTGCCAGTTGCTGGCGGCCCAAGTGGACCCGGACAGCATTGAGCAACCCCGTGCTTACCTGTCGACCATTGCCCGGCGGCTGATCTTCGATCGACACCGGCGACGCCAGCTGGAACTGGCCTATCTGGAGCGATTGGCGCTGTTGCCGGAAGCCGTCGCCCCCTCGCCAGAAGAACAACTGCAACTGACCGAAGCACTGATTGCCATTGACCGCGCGCTCGACGGCTTGCCGATGGCGGTCAAAGCCACATTCCTTTACAGCCAGCTCGACGGTTTGAGCTACGTGGCCATCGCTCAAAAGCTGGGGCTTTCAGAACGCACCGTCAGCCGCTACATGAAGCAAGCCTTGCGCATGTGCTACCTGTGCGAGGCCAGCCAATGAGCAAGCCGCAACTGGACCCGATCAGCGAACAGGCGATTGACTGGATGGTCAAACTGCGCGCCGAGACGCCCACGCCGGATCTGCTCAAACGCTTCACGTGTTGGCTCAATCACGACCCGGCTCACCAGCAGGCGTGGACCACGCTGCAAAACCGCATCGGCGCCTCGTTCAACCCATTGCGCGCACTGGATAACCGCGTACCCGGCCAGGCCAGCGAAGCCCGCAAGGTCCTGCTTCACCCCCACACCACGCGGCGTGACGCCTTGCGCATGATCGCAGGGCTGGGAGTACTGGGCGGCGGTTTATGGCTCGGCGCAAAAAGCCCGTCTGGTGTTTCCTTGCTGGCCGACCTGTCAACGGGCCGCGCTCAACGTCAAGACTTCAATCTGGCAGATGGCAGCCACCTGAGCCTCAATGCCAACAGCGCCGTGGACCTGCACTTCGATGCCGCTCAACGCCTGCTCATCTTGCGCCGCGGCGAACTGGTGATTCAGGTAGCGCCCGATCCACAACGGCCCTTGCGGGTGCGTACGGCGCAGGGTGAAGTCCGCGCCTTGGGCACGCGCTTTCTGGTGTCTCAAGAGCACGGAGTCAGCCGTGTGGTGGTGCTGCAGCATGCCGTTGAAACCCGCCTGCCCAACGGCGCAACGCTTAACCTGCAAGAAGGCCAGTCAGCGCTGCTGCATGCCGACCGCATCACCCCGGTGCCTGGTGAACAACGCCAGCGCGCCGACTGGCAAAGCGGCAGGCTGAACGTGCTGGATGATCCGCTGGAGCAGGTCGTGGATGCGTTGAGGCCTTATACCCGTGGCTTCGTACGCGTGGCGCACGAGGTACGGCAATTACGCGTACAAGGCGTGTATCCGCTCAACGATCCCCAGCGGGCATTCGCCGCACTGGCAGAAACCCATGCCATTCGCGTGGATCACTACAGCCCATGGCTGACCGTGATCAGCGCCCGATGAGAGTGATGTTTTCTTTTTGAACATTCATCGTATTTGTGTCCGGTTTTCATTTCTCATCCCACCTATCTCCTGACACCTTCACACGATCAGGAGAATGCTGTGATCAACCCGTGGCCCAACGCCCTCTGCGTTGCCGTTGCTCTGGCAACGGTGGCGAGCCCTGCACTGGTTCAGGCGCAAGACGTGAATTTCAACCTTCCGGCTGGCCCCTTGGCCACTACCCTCAATGCGATTGCTAGCCAGAGCGGGAACATCATCTCCCTTGAACCCGCCCTCGTGCAGGGCAAACAGGCACCGGCTGTGGTAGGGCGCATGTCGCCCGAGCAGGCGATGGACGCGGCACTGGCAGGCAGCCGTCTGCAATTGCGCATCACGGGCCAGGGCAACTTCAGCGTCGAACCGGCTCCGCAAAACGGCGATGCCCTACAATTGGGGGTCACCCGCGTCGTCGAGCAAAGCCGCGACGCCACCACTGAAGGTTCCGGGTCTTACACGGCCCAGGCGGTCACCATCGGCAAGGGTTCACACAGCCTCAAAGAAACACCACAGTCCGTCACCGTGATCACCCGCAAAATGCTCGATGACCAAAACCTCAACACCATCGATCAAGTCATGGAGAAAGTCCCCGGGATCACCGTGTACGACTCTCCCATGGGCGGTAAGTACTTTTACTCGCGCGGATTTCGCATGAGCGGCCAGTATCAGTACGACGGCGTGCCGCTGGACATCGGCAGCAGCTACGTACAGGCCGACAGCTTCAACAGCGACATGGCAATTTATGACCGGGTTGAGGTGTTGCGCGGTGCCGCTGGCATGATGAAGGGTGCGGGCGGCACGGCGGGCGGGGTCAATTTTGTGCGCAAACGCGGCGGCTACACGCCGCACACGCAACTCTCGCTCTCGGCGGGCAATTGGGACAACTATCGCGGCCTGGTGGACACCGGCGGGCCCTTGAATGAGTCCGGCACGTTGCGAGGCCGCGCCGTAATGGCCCAACAAACCCGCCAGTATTTTTATGACGTCGCTGAACGCCGCGACCAGATTTACTACGGCGCCCTTGATCTGGACCTCACCCCGGACACCACGCTCGGCCTGGGCCTGGCGTATGAAGACGTAGATGCCACCCCGTGCTGGGGTGGGTTGCCGCGCTATGCCGACGGCAGCGACTTGAAGCTCAAACGCTCCACCTGCCTGAATACCGCGTGGAATAACCAGCGCAGCAAACGCACGACCGTCTTCGGTGACCTGACCCACACCCTCAGTGACGACTGGGCACTCAAGGTGGCCGGGGTGTATTCCAAAAATACCCAGGACATGGAATACGCCTTCCCCAGCGGGCCTGTTCCCGTAGGTGCTACTCACACCAACACGCTCATGCTGGGGAGCATTTACGACTACGATCAGGTCGACTACGGCTTCGATGCCTATGTCGATGGCACGTTTGATGCCTTCGGCCAAGCGCACGAACTGATCGTGGGCGCCAACGCCAGTCGCTCGCATAAAGATGACTTCTACGCCGTGGCGGCCCTGCCCCAGCGCCAGGATATCTTCAATCCGGATCACCATCTGCCACGGCCGGACGAGGGCTACTACCTTGCCAATGCCTCGCGGGGCGGCCCGGTGGACATGCGCATCCAGCAATATGGCGCCTACAGCCTCGCCCGACTGAAACTGGCCGATCCTCTGACCGTTGTGGTTGGCAGCCGGGTCAGTTGGTACTCATCAGACAGCGACTCCACCACCTACTGGCGCGGTGAAGGCACCCCGGTCAGCTCCAAAGCCAGGGAAAGCGGGCAAGTCACCCCCTTTGCCGCCGTGTTGTTCGACATCAACGATAACCTCACCACTTACGCCAGCTATACCGACATTTTCACCCCACAAGGCGGCTACAAAACCATCGACGGCAGCAGCCTCAAACCGTTAATCGGCAAAAGTTACGAGCTGGGGATCAAGGGCGAATGGTTCGAAGGACGCCTCAACAGCGCTTTTAACCTGTTCCGCACCGTGCAAAACGATGCCGCGCAAGATGATCCGTTGTGCCCGGACAGCAGTTGCTCACTGAACTCCGGTAAAGTCCGCGCCCAGGGCTTCGAGGCAGAAATCAGCGGCGAAGTTATCGAGCGCCTGCAACTGCTGGCGGGCTACACCTACACCCAGAGCAAAGTACTGGAAGACGCCCAGCCCGATCAGAAAGGCCTGGCCTACACCTCTTACGTGCCGCGCCACCTGTTGCGGGTGTGGGCCGATTACGCACTGACAGGCGCCCTGGAGCGCGTCACGTTAGGGGCGGGCGTCAACGCGCAGAGCAGCAATTACCGCGTGTCGCCCATCAGCGGCAACGACGTCAGCCAAGCGGGTTACGCGGTATGGAACGGGCGCATTGGCTATCGCATTGATGACACCTGGTCGGTGGCGCTCAATGGCAACAACCTGTTCGACAAACGCTACTACGCCAGTATCGGCACTGAAGGGTTCGGCAACTTCTATGGCGAACCGCGTAACGTCGTTATGTCGCTCAAGGCAGACTTCTAAGCCCTGCACCCTCGCTGCCCTGACACACGGGCAGCGATGGATTACAGCATCTGCTCGGTCAGTAATATCAGGGCAATCAGGATCATGATGGCGCCCGAGGTCTGACTGACCCGTTGCGCTGCGCCGGGCCGAGTTTGCAGCACCGCTCGGGCGCCGAATCCAACCAATAAATACACAACGCCGCAACTGACCGCATGCAGCCCGCCCAAGGCCACGATCTGCGCAGGCACTGGCCATGTCGACAGGGGGTCGGTGAACTGCGGCAACAGCGCCAGAAACAACAAAAACACCTTCGGATTCAAGCCGCTGACGCACAACCCCTTCCACGCCCAACGTGACCAGGAGTCCGCCACCTGAACGCTTCCGGACACCGGGGTTGCGGGGTTTCTGAGCATCCCCACGCCAAGCCAGAACAAATACAGCGACCCAGCCACGGTCAGCACCTTGAGAATCATCGGATTGCTGGCCATCAACCCGCCGACGCCCGCCGCGACAATGATCGTCGCCAGTAAATGCCCCGACAACAAACCTGCCACCGCAGGCGTTACCCAACGGCCGCGCATGCCCGCCGAGATGGCATACGCCCAATCGGCGCCAGGGGTGATGATGAACAGGAACGACACCGCCCAGAACGCGGCCAGAACACTGAGAGTCACGAGATAAGCACCTTCTAGGGGCCAAACAGGGTTAAAGGGCAAGCCAGACGACTGAGGCCGCTCGTGGCAAAACCGACCGATAGAAGATTAAGTAAATGCTGCTAGGATTACTTTGCGTTTATCCCCGACCAGCGCCACACAATTAGAAGGTTCTTCTCAGTGGATCGAATTGACCGAAAGATTCTTGCTGAACTGCACACCGATGGCCGGCTTTCTCTCACTGAATTGGCTGATCGCGTGGGCCTCAGCCTGTCGCCGTGCCATCGTCGGGTGCGGGCACTGGAAGAAGCCGGGGTGATATTGGGGTATCGGGCTGTGCTGGCGCCCAGCGAGCTGGGGCTGAACTTTTCGGCCATGGTGTTCGTGACCTTGCGCGAAGTCACGCGTCAAGCCGTAGCCGATTTCGAGGCTGCACTGCCAGACATCCCGCAAATCGTCGAAGCCCAACGGCTGTTCGGCGACCCGGACTACCTGCTGCACGTCATCGCCAAAGACTTGCCGGCCTACCAGCAGCTCTACGACGAACACCTCAGCGCATTGCCCAACGTACAGCGCCTGGTGTCGACACTGGTGATGAAACGGGTCATCCATGACCGTGTGTTGCCGCTGTAACACAACAGGACGACCTACCCCGCAAAGCCTCCACTCTCCAGATAAGCGCGCTCAGCCTGCGTCGTCACCCGCCCCAACACCTCATTGCGATGAGGAAAACGGCCGAATGTTTCGATGATGTCTGCGTGCTCTTTGGCCCATTTGAAATCCTTGGGCTCCAGGCCTTGATGCAGTTGCAACGACAGCTGCTGATCGACAGGGTCTTCAGAGTGATCGAACGGCAAGTAACAGAAAATACGCAGATCAGCGGCCACCTGCCTGTCCATCCCGCCATCGATCATCTGCCGCGCGTAAAACCGCGCCAAGGGGTCAGTGGCAAACATATGCGCCGTCCCTCTGAACGCGTTGCGCGGGTATTGATCGAGCAAAATCAACAACGCCAGCGCGCTGTCAGGCGCCGCAGACCAATGCTCCAACTCCCGCCGCGCGGCGTAAAAGTGCGCAGTGTAAAACGCATCACGAAACCGCTTATCAAACCCTGCATCCTTGGCAAACCACTGTTTTGGGCCTGCGTTTTTCCAAAACTCAAGAACTGTGCCTGCAGAAGGCTGAGCATCACGCTTCACCATGTTCATCACTTTCCCCGCCGGTCATTAAATAAACAGGTTTTACTTTGCCGCTACAGCATAGAACCAGAACCTCGAACAAGGTGCATGATCCGGCTGTCGCAAAAGAAAAAGCGCGATAACAATTCAGCTTTATGAATTGCGGAATGGATCGCACAGGCGCGGAGTCGTACAACCCGCTGGATTAAACAGACACTCTTTTGAAAGACCGCCTTGCCGGACGGTGGCAAAGCGGCGAAACAGCACAATACGACTACAGCATGACAACGTTAAGCTTTGAACATTCGATCAAATACTGCGTCCTGTATCCGCTCATGCATAAAATGATAGGTCATGCTTGAACTTTCGTTTTGCGAAACAGCCTTCACATCCGTAAAACCCAATGTTTTGATGATGGCTTCGCGCAATACACGAGCACGCAACCACGGATCTACAAACGCATACGTTGCTCGATACAACGTCTTCAAATCTTTACCAGAACGACTGACATCGATATTAATCACGGGTAAGTATGAAGCCTGAATAATATCGCCATCATCTATACCGGGCGCCATATAAAAACACGTCGCGGAGGTTCGTCCCTTAACCAATTCTGACCACAATGCACAATCGGCTCCCCGCACATCAGGCAAATAGCCGGGATGAACATGCACAAACTTCAGATGTGGCATGTCCAACAGTGCTTTGGGCACAATGCCGCCCCCCGTAAACAACAAGGTGGTCTCAGGCAGTGCGGCCAAATAACTGTGCAGGGCATTGTCCTTCAAGCCATTTATCATGAGTTTTTCAATCGAGGACGAATACGTCCTCAAATCCTTCACTGCCAAGGCTTCATCAACAATTGCATCGGAAAACCCCAGTGAAGATTCGATACTCCGTTTTAGGCTGTTGAAAAGTTCAGACTCCTTTATTTGCAAGGCTCGCGACCAGTAATGGATGCTGCTTTTCTGGCGATAGTGAGCGTACGCAAGTCTCGCTGTACCCGGTAAGAAACGGCCGATGGGCTTTGCGCTGGCGAGATCATTTGCGGAGATAAGGTGAATGATTTTTTTGGGTTTTAAACCCATCCCTTTAAGCGTTGCCAAATAAGCTCGGGCTATCGGACCTTCCCAAAACAAAACCGTAACATCCAGCTCTTTTAACAGTGGTTTAACAGGCGACAACTGGGAAGGTGTTTCTGACGTGCTAGACGCTGAAAACCCATTTAGAAATTGATCCGCCCGAGCATTAATAAACGAAACTAAATCTTCACTTACTTTACTTGATTGCGTATTGATGAACGCCAACAACTTAAGGACTGCATTTAAACGTTTAAGCGCTACAACAGATTGCCCCGCCTGCTCCAGACGTAAGAAGTCCCTGACGAGAAGAAGAAGCGCCAACTCTAGATACGGAACATCTAACCAGCGGTGCGTCGCCCTCCCCCCCGTTGACAAGTAACTCTCGTAAAGTCCGCGCGAAATCTCAACACGCTTGGATAGAAACTCTAGTGTGTCCAGCGCGTGTTCAGCACATACTGATGCTTCTGCAACCGTTTTTAACGCGCAGGCCGTGTCAAAGTATGCCTCTGCAATCGGCTCTGGCTTAAGCGTCTCTAGACGGCTGCTAATAGCCTGTTCAATTAACATA
This sequence comes from Pseudomonas lundensis, assembly GCF_015377145.2. NCBI lineage: Bacteria > Pseudomonadati > Pseudomonadota > Gammaproteobacteria > Pseudomonadales > Pseudomonadaceae > Pseudomonas > Pseudomonas lundensis. Next base: position 1,010,334 of record NZ_CP062158.2, on the reverse strand, counting down.
ATTTATTCAGCCTTTATTATTTTTTGATGCAGCACTTGCAAAATATTGGCCGATGTCCAATACAGCACCATGCCTGCTGGAAAGGAATAAAACAGAACGAAAAAACCCAACCCCATCAACAATGACGTCATTGTTTGTTTCAAAGAAGTCTTTGCTCCGGAGGCCGAGGCCACTTTGATACTCAACAGCGTCGTAAGGGCCATCAGCACTGGTAGCAAATTAAAGTAGGCGCCCAACACAGGCAAATCGATACCCCACGAGAACAACTGATCCGGCTCTGCCAGTGTTTTAATCCACAAGAAAGAAGCATCGCGCAGTTCAAATGTTTGCCCTAACAAGTGATACAAAGAAACAAACACAGGCACTTGAATCAAAATGATCAGCAGCGGCTTCATTCCGGCTAGCGGGCTTACATTGTTACTTTCGTACAGTTCTAAAATACGCTCACTTTGTTCACCGCCTTTATAGCGACGACGAATATCTTCGAGCTGCGGTTGAAGACGTGCTTGAACCATTGCGAATTTTTTTTGTGCCGTCATGGCGTTTTTAGCTATCGGGTACATTGCCAGCCGCACTAAAACCGCAAGCAGTATTATTGACAAACCCCAACTGCCTATCACTGCATGAATGAACTGCAGGACTTTCATAATGAACAGACTCAGCCCGCGTAACCAGTCCCACAAACCAGAAAACAACACCCCACCCAGATCCGGATTCGCCTCCGTTAAAGCGCCGTAGGCTTTACCCCCACCGAATACATTCCAACTGTAGGTTTGCGTGGAAAGTTCTTGCGATTGCTCGATGGGTAATTCAATAAAAATTGACGTTAAAAAACTGGCTGGCATCTGTTTCGATTCAGACTGCTCAGGCGCTTTGGCTGTCCACTGCAATGGCTTCTGCGATGCCTTCGTTGGGACTAAAATCATAGCCAGGTAGCGACTCTCCAACCCTACCCAGTCCCAGTCGGTAAGCGAACTGGATGAGAACTGGCTGGGTTCGTCTTCACCTCCTAGCCGGACTGTCGACACACCTTGCGCGGTGTTGTAGACCAGCTGGGTGAAGGAATAAATGCTTTGCCCCATTCCCAGTCCGGAGACGGGTTTTTCTCCAACACCCGGCCCAACTTGTAATTCCAAGTGATCTCCGTCTGCACGATGGGCCGCAGGCAACTCCAGACTTACATCAAAATCTGCACGCCATGCGTGCTCGCTCAACCGCCAGGTCTTCTTCAGAACAAAAGGCAACTGGGGGCTTTTAAGGCTGAGTACAACCTCTTGCGAAGTCTGCTGTTCTAAAGTCCATCCTTGCGCAAGTTGCTCCCACTCCTGCAATGGCTTGCCAGCCAATTGGCCTTGTAACGCAAAAAGTTGCCCCGTGGGCGCTGCCATATCCTGTAATTGGTCGTCAGCATTCTTAACGCCTGGAAGACGCCAGTGATCAACGTTTCCTGTAGACAGATCGAAGGTTATGTCAAGACTGTTATTTTTTAACGAAATACCTTGCGATTCATTGGCTGTCACACTGAAAGCACACAGCAAAAGCAACCATGCACTCAAGAGGCTAAGGTATTTATTTTGATAATTTGGCATGAGAGAAGGTGTTCTTAAATACTTAAAAAGACATTAACCCGCTATTGCTGATTTACAGCATTAGCGGGCTAAGCATAGAGGACGTTAAACTTCTTCTTCAGACTTGTTTTTTTTGAGCGTGTCTTTACGCAGCCCCAACACACGCAACAAACGGTGCCAGTACAACTTCAACACCATCGCAATGGCGGCAACGGCTCCCAAAATCCCTTGCAACAACGCACTGCCAGTACCCGGATCCAGGTAGGCAAATGCATTGATTGGCAATAACGCCAGACACACTAACGCAACCAAAGAAGCATCAATTTTTTTCACAACCCTTCACCCCTGCCATTCACCAAAGAAATCAGATAGTTTGCAGCAACCTCACCGCTTGTACCTGAATTAAAAATCCAACGTTCACGCGCAGCGCAAATTGAGGCCCGTAATTTCTTCGAATTTTGGACCATCTCATGGGCCAACTGACCGGCTTGCTCCAAGCGGTCAGTCGACAACACAACACCCAACTGCTCTCTCACCTGCACTTCGAGCGGCTCAAGACCCAGCGCAGGATAGTCGTTATTTAATACCTTGCGCGGTACATCAACAAAGATGACCGGTCGTTCAAGCCCAAAGGCAAATTCCAAAGCAGCACCTGACCAGTCACTGAGCATGAGATCAGAGCTCAACAACGACGCCCGTCCATCACCGTCTTCATCCAGACTAAACAAAGGCTCTTCGCGGTAGTGCTCAGCAATCTGTTCCAGCTTTTGCGCAGCCAGCTTACGAGTCCGTGGATGAGGCCGCAGTATAACTCTGCAACCGGCCTCAATCAGCGGATGTATGACATCAATGCCATGACGTTCGAGGACACCGTTTTCACCCCACGTAGGTGCAACCAGTACTTGCACAGGATGCCCAGGGTCTTTGCCTTCCAGTGCATGGCTGCGTTCTTTCAAGAGCGTATCAAGTCGTCCGTACCCATGCTGGATCAACGCCTTGGGTTTCAGCCCATAGGCCGCTTCACGTGCTCTGGTCTCGTCGATGTGATGCGGTCCCACACACAAGATTGAATCAAAGTGGTCGAAAGCCGCCGCTCTGTAAATCATGTGTGTGCTCACAATTGAGTGATGCACATACACGTAATGCACAGAAAACGGGGACCGCTTTATATGGAAGCTCTGAAGATCCGGCATAGTCATCAACAACACGTCGGCTTCGAGGGTCGCAAAAAAAAGGGTCCGCACACTGCCTTCGCCAATATAAAAAGCGCGCATGCCGGGTAAAGGATTGAGCAACAGCGGATCATTCTCAGCAGAAGTGACATACACCACATCCTGTGAATGCCGGGCCTGCAGACTGACGTAGATCGGCTCAAAGTAAGACCAATAACCGCGCCCTTCCGAATAAATGACAATGCTCCGGTCTTTAGCAGATAACCGCTTGAAGGCCTTGAGGCTTTTCCATTCCCGGAACAGCTTTTTTAAAGCGGCAAGCATTTCAGTGCTTTAGCTGGATAAATGAATCCAGCTCACCTGTGCTAATCATGTGGTGATACTGATCAAGGTCTTCGACTGTGTCGACTTCCAACCAGCCGTTCTCAGTGTAAGCCGCCTTGGCCAGCCATCCAGCGTTGATGAGTTCTTGCAGAAAAGTCGTCATGTACATGTTGTCGAAATTTTTTCCATCACGAAGCACATCACGATCCAGCGCGTTCCAGAACTCACGAAACGCACGAACACAATCCCCTCGGACCTTGATCAACCCCATGTATTGACCTTGAATTTCATCGTAGCTTTTGGGTTTTTTACCTAGCTCAACAATATGATCTTCAGAGTCAAGTTTCAGCGTTTCAGCATCGGACAGTGGATCGTCCATACGGATGGACCAAAAACGACGCCACTCCGTGTCAATCGACACCGCGAGCGGAGTTTCCACAGCCAACAACGCTTGCAATACGCGCTCTTCGTAAATGATATCGCCATAAGCGATCAATAAATCCTGACCGTCCTGCATCCACTCTTCTGCACAGAACAGAGTCGATACCATGTTGGTCTCTGCAAATCTGGGGTTGCGGTACAGATGAACCCCCTCTGCTTTTAATCCTTCGGCGCAGTAACCACCGACAAGCGCAATGTCGTTAAGACCACAGGCACGTAATACATCAAGTTGACGGTGCAGCATCGGGCGTCCATGCAATTCAACCATGCATTTTGGACGATCATCCGTATAGGGCCGCAAACGAGTCCCCTGACCGGCGGCTAAAATGATCACACGCATCAAATCTGTCCTTGGTTTAAGTAAAGCTGACGAATAAGTTGTGCATCCAGGCGTGCATTTTCAGACGCCCTCTCGGGGTGCCACATGATACCAATCCACGGCAAAACCTTATGGGAAAAAGCTTCTACCGTTCCATCGTGAGCAACGACCTCTGCCGTGCAATCTGCGGCAAGTGATTGCGGCTCAATCCCCCAGTTATGAAAACTATTGACGCTTTGGTACTCGTCAAAAACAGAACACCTTGCGGAGTCAAATTTTCGTACCGAGTGCGTACAGCCTGCATGACCAGAAACGGGTAGCAAATCGCCGCCCAAGTAATGATTGAGCATTTGCATGCCTCGGCACACACCCAGCACAGGCAGAGTGTTGATCCGCGCCCAGTTGAGCACTTCAAATTCAGTTTTGTCTCGTTCAGGTGCCGAGCGCTGTGCGCCTGCCAAATGCGCAAGATCATTGCCTCCGCTCAACAAAACACCCTCAATACCCTGTCGCGACAACCAATCAGCCGGGCGTTGCAATGTATTGGGCACAGGAATCAGATCCATCCCCAAGCATTCAAATAACGTCGTCCAGGCTTGGTCCAAACAGTCGCGGCGTTCACAATAACCTGCGACCTGCTCAACGCGCTGAGTAATGGCTATGCGTTTCAATGGATAACCCTGATAGTGCGATTACCCGCGTTGAGGTCGAGTTCTTTCGCGGACGCAAGTTTACGAAACAAGGCCTCCCCAACCCCCAGTGCAGCCGGTAAACCAAATTCAGCGGCACGAATCGCCATATGAGAGTTAGCCCCTCCATACATAGTGATCAAACCTGCGATTTTCCGGCTAAATAGCCAGTCGTATCCCGGATCTGCCTGAGGAATCAGCGCAATTTTCCCTTCCAGATTCAACTCATCGCGCTCGAGGCTCAAATCAACACAGCTGCCTTGCACCCGACCACTGCCCACAAAGTTTGGCTGTGTCGAAGGGTACAAGAACACCTTGAAATCCTCTACTTTGCACAACAAAGGCGGCAGTTCGATCGACTTTATCTGCATGTAGCGGCTCAATCCCTCCCGAGCAAGTTGCGATAACCACTTCTCCGTTTCCACGTCATCGAGAACACCACTGCGCAATGACAAAATCGCATCCAGCTCGACGTGAGCCAATGCTTCACGTGGCACACCTAACGTATTACCCCACTCTGCAAGCTCATCGAGCGCCAACGACAAATTCCGACTAAAGGCGAACTTCGCTGACTCTCGCCCTTCAATGGCTTGCCTTAAAAAGCGCTCTAATTCTTCGACCGTACAGTTGAGTCCCTCGCTGACCAAAGCATCACAGAATCGTTGCCGGGCACCATTCCATAGTTGACCCGATGCGTGATCCAAACTGGTATGAGGCGTGCTGTTATTCACAATCGGGCGCAGATAACGCTCTGCGTCAGCACGATAACTCAATGAATTTATATCGTAAGTACCGGGTCGCAAATGACCGTATTGCTGAACAAACATATCCCACGACAGCGTGCCGGACGCACAGGCTTGTGCATCATCAGACAGCTGATGACTAACCGTGCGGATCGAATTCAGGAAATCGTTAAGCTCGGCTTCGCTCAAAATCCTGGCATTCACGGCTGAGCGCAAAAGCGTAATTGCTACAAACGCACTGCGCGCCAAATGTGCAAAAGGCAGGGTTCCATGCAACCGGCAGTCGTGCAATAACATCCAGACTTTATCCAGAGGCGGCAAGGCCTGCTGCCTGATCTGCTCAAAACGCAGCTCAAGCTTGGCGATATGTGCATAGTCCTGATCGTTACGTTTCAATGCCTGGGCGCTGATTTCTCGAAGCGAGTCACGCAACTGGTCAACTTCGCTCTCAGAAAATCCACCCTGTTCAATCAATCGAATGCGCCAATGATCGAAGTCGAGTGCAAAGCAAGTCGGGACAACATCGAACTCAACTTTGTCATGCAGGTGGGGGTTGGACTCTAACCAGCTCAGATAAAAATCAACGAGACGCTCAGCCAGAGATTCATTCAGCGCTGCGGGCACGAATGAGTTAAAACTGGCGCGGATATCCACATAAGGATGGCCCGCAAAACTCACCAACAAAGGTTGAGGGCGCACATCCCGGTAACCATATTCAGCACGTTGGGCCGCCCATGTATCGTCCATGATCAAATGTTTATAAAGACTTGTCGCCAAAGCGCCGGGCTTGGTCCCAATAATTTCAGCGGGGTTCCAGTCGGGCATCACCCCAAACAGAGCCTTGCGGCCCACTACAAAAGGCGAAGGCTGCTGCAGCTTGATGAAACGCTCCTCAGCCTCATTGAGCAGGGCGAAGATCTGTTCGTCGCCACCATCATGAACCGAGTGCTCAACCGCGATGGGCCTGACTTGCAGAATATGCAGTCCACCCTGGGGTGTAATTGCAAACTCAACATCCAGTGAGTCGTAATTAAGCAACGACTCTATCTCGCGCAAGGCAGGCAGCAAGTCGCGTACCCGCACCGGGATGTTGGCACTTGATGAACAAGCATCGCGCCGAACCACGAGAGTTTTATGCTCTTGGCTACTACCGCTGGTTATCGATTCAGTGCTGCCGCTAACATCGTCATAATTGATAACGTAATACGGCGCCCCGTCGCTCAGGCTTCGAGTAAAAACCACACCGCTCGCGGTGACATTTTCAAGCATGGGTTGAACCAACACCTGATTTTCAGGATTGGTATCGGTGTAGGACGCAATGACATGTTCAATGGCATTAGACAGCGCTTGCAGATTTGCCCCTTCAATATTCAGCAGGCTTGAGTAAGCGCCTGCGTTCGAATTGGCAAAACCATCTTCAGACAACGCGCTGCTTCGGATGACCAAACGTTGCGAGGTGAATTGCGACTCGATAGCCGATAACACGACAGACTTGTTTTGAAGCCACTGATCGACCGTAAAACTGACTTGATCTTCAATGCGACTGCATTTGACCATCCGTCGCAATCTTCTCAACGTTTGCGCTTTAGTCCCCAGTACAAAGTGCGCAAGATCCTGTGGCTCGTTCAGCTCTGCCCACTGTCCGTGAACGTCAACCGATTGAACAGAAAAACCTGAAAGACGCATGGCTTCTATGAGGTCGGAGAGGTTGCCGGATCGCAGATGTTGGCGTAGATCCACCTTAGACTCGTGCAGATACTGAAGCGCCTGCCGGCCAAACTGAACACATCCCACAAACTCTGCTGACGCCAGGTCCGGAGGGATATCTGTGCCCAGACGCATCACCGTCTGCCCATGAAGGCATGTTTTTTCACAGCGTTCTATGTCCATCCGAGTACGCCCGGCATATCGCGTGCGCCAATGGCTATCGACCGCAACGGTGATATCTGCCTCACACCGACGTAGTTCTTGAACCAGGCTTTTTCGGATCAAAATATCGGAATAAAAGACGAGGCATTTTTCCTCGGCCTCAACATCAACTTCCAGCAAAGAGTACGCTGCGCCGGACGTCTCCCAATCAGCATTGATCCAGTATTTCAAGCCCGGGTAGCCTTGCTGGATCGATTCGACTTTGTATCCGCCCACAAAATGAACAGCTGCCTTTAAAGGCTCAACCGCCCGCAACAGCCAGTCGAGCACCCGCGCATGCCCTGACGCATTGCGTAGAGCTGCGTGTTCGTCACCCTGATAAGGCTTTCCTGCGCCGAGGATAATTACTGCTGACTGCATGGGACCGACCTGACCTTTTTCAATAAACGTATTTAATGGGCAAAACTGAACCACGGATTTTGCTTACCAGTTCACAGCACCTGCGCTCCAGTAACCGAATGCCCAGCAGTTTCTGGCCGGATCCACTCGTTGCGGAGCGCTCGCTGCGGCTAATTGACAGGATTTGATATCACCGTGGGCAATCAGCTTGTAGTCGACCCCATTTGAGCTATAGAGATATTGCAACGTCGGTGAATCCGTATTCGTAGGATCCTGAATCAACTTCGGGATGTACGTCGGGGCAAGTCCACGGATCCAGTCCGGCGCAGAGCGTCCCCAACTGGAATAGATGCCGTCCCACTGATCACTCTTTGGATACGCACCGTTCACTTCATAATAACGGGCCAGTGCTGCATTAAGCTGCCCCAAATCATCCAACCGTTGTTCGTACAGTGCACCTGGCCCACCAAATACCACTTCACCACTCTTTTTGAATGCACTCACAATATCGGCCTCGCGCAAGAGCTTCGCCGTTTTTTGCTCATCGAAGGTGTAGGAGGATTTAGCGTCTTTAACTACATCAATATAAAGATATGGGTCTGTTTTCACATCTCGGTCACCCAACAGATCAAGGCCAGGATAACGATCACACTCAGCGGAAGGTGTCTGCGACTTCAAGCACAATGTCTTGGCCAAGTCACTTAGGCTGACGGGGTCATTATTAACACTCATGGCTTCATTATTGACTGACTCAGCCTTCACCATCAGCAATGGGCGGTAGCGATTATAACCCCACAGAGAATGACCATTGATCGTGTAACTATCTGGTGCTTCTTCGAAGTAATGTGCGACAGCACCATGATCACTCTTTAACACCAGCAACGTTTTATCGTACACGCCTAATGCTTTTAGTTTTTCAATTACACCTGCGGCCTGCTGAAGTGAGCAACGGGTTTCGTTCAACAGGCCCTGCAAGTTTTGATTCGCAGCAAACCACTGCGCATCGTCGCTTCTGTATTGACAGGTCTCGTCAAAATCAACTGGGAAATGGGTATGTAAGAAATGCATATAACGCACAACGCGAGGTGATTCGCCAGTTTTGAGCTTATGCGTCAATTCAATTAAATCATCAACCTGCAACGTACCTTCGGCATCCCAGGACGCCCCCTTGTGCTCCGTCATTCGCTCAAGGTTATATTTGCCAAGTAATGTTTTTTTCAGGTTTGCCACACCATCCCCAACAATACCTGAAAGGTATCCCGTGCCTACACGCGCCGCAGCATAGGTGTAGATATCAAAGGCATTGGACAACTGCTGTCCTTGCAAACGTTTAGCCAGAGCGCCGGGGGCGACTCTGGCATTGACGTCAGGATTAAAATCACCATAGACGCCGTATGTCATCACGTCAGACTGTGCGTTAATTTCGCGCTGAATCGAATTTACATTGTCCTTTAATTTCTTATCGACCTCTTTCGAATTTTCCGACAAGGCTCGAAAATCTATATTCCCCAATACTTCTGACCGAAGGGAAGCAACCGTTGCAGGCGCAGTGGAAACAGCATTATTGAAGAAAACAAAATCCCCAAACACTTTTTTCAGTTCGGGATCAGCCTCCAGTACGCGCGCAGCTACATTGCCTGCAAGCCCATCAAAGCTTAAGACCAGCACGTTACTTTTATTTGAAAGCGTCAAGAAACGTTCAACGGACTGATCAGCATCCGGTCGCGTCATCATGTCGTAAAACGTTGGCATGGCAGCGCCTACAGACCCGACAGTCAGAACGACTGCAAACAACTGCACGGCCGACTTCAGACGTGTAAACGTCAATACCGTCATCACCAGCGCACTTAGGCTAACAATGACAAGATTCAAGGTATGGGTAGGTAATTTATCCAGTTCAACCATTCCCGCACGCTCAACCAGCGGAAAAATAAAACCGGCAATAATCACCCAGAACAAAACGTAGTACATCACTAAATCAGACAACCACCTCAACTTCAAAGCGCCAAGTACGACTGCCATCAACACTAAAAATAAAGCCCCAACCCCCCACACAATTAAAACAACTTCTATAAAACTAAACGCATTTAAGTTGACGTCACTTCCAGCCAAATAAACTGCATAAAGTGGTATGCAAACACCAATGACTAACGCTAGCAAAACCGGCAGCGCATAGTGCTTTACATAATTACTCATCATACTTTCAACATCCATAATTCAGTATTCTTCGCAGCTACAATGCCGGAAATATTAATTTTTAGTGACAAAATAATATCACTAAGCTACTACCTGCGCACGAACAAAATAGACACATCCCCCCTCACTCAAAGCATTTCCCCTACTGTACAAAGCGAAAATCCGACTGCCTCAATCTCCCCCCCAGGGAAATCCGTCGAAGGCTGAATCGTTTACCCCAGTCGACTAGTATCGAATAGCGATACACCGAAGAATTCAAAAAGATGCCACCCCGACTTACTTACTATTCGTTTGGCCAATATAAATTTTGTGACAATTTATTTTTCTTACGACTGGGTAGATCTTTGAAGAACGGGGGCGTATCAAACCTACGGCGTGGTGAAGAGACTTAAATCCACAGTGGCATCTACACCTTGAACTCCCTTTGAAAGTGAGCACACCCAGTCGAGCTCTCACCCGACTGGTTCGTGCAATCAACTGACCCCAGCCCAGCACTTTTTCGCCAGTTCTAATGGATGACTTGAAACATGCCCCTCGTCACTTGTCCGACTTAATACTGGTCCAGACGCGTGTGCGTACCCGCTCCAGCTTTTGCGGCAACGGTTGCACCACGTAGAGGGTTTTCAGGGCTTGCGGGGTGGGCGTGAGGTTGGGGTTGCCGGTGATGTCTTGGTTGATCAGCGCGAGGGCGTCTTTGTTGGCATTGGGGTAACCGAGGAAATCACTGATCGGGGCGATGACGTTAGGGTCCAGCAAGGTATTCAGAAACGCGTGGGCTTCGTCGACATTCTTGGCGCTTTTGGGGATGGCGAAGGTGTCAAACCAGATCGGCGCGCCCTCTTTCGGCAAGCGCCAATCGACCACCACTCCATTGCCCGCCTCCTTGGCCCGGTTACCAAATTGATAGAAGCTGCCTGAGTAGCCAATCGCCACGCAAATATCGCCGTTCGCGATGTCTGTCATGTATTTGGCGGAGTTGAAGTAAGTCACGTAAGGACGGATTTTCATCATCAAGGCTTTGGCTTTTTCATAGTCCGCCGGATTCTGACTGTTGGGGTCCAGCCCGAGATAATGCAGGGCCAATGGCAGGATTTCCGATGCGGAGTCGAGCATGACGACGCCACAGGATTTGAGCTTCTCCATGTTCTCGGGCTTGAACACTAAATCCCAGCTGTCTACAGGTGCGTCGTCGCCCAGCGCCGCCTTGACCTTGGCCGGGTTGAAACCAATCAGCACCGTCCCGTACATGTAGGGAATGGCGTACTGATTACCGGGGTCGTTTTGATCCAACAACTTGAGTAATTCTGGGTCTTGATGCTGCCAGTTCGGCAATTTGCTGCGGTCCAGTTTTTGAAACACGCCGGCCTTGATCTGGGTGTCGAGGAACTGGTTCGACGGCACCACGAGGTCGTAGCCCGAATGACCTGTCAGCAATTTGGCTTCCAGCGATTCGTTGGTGTCGAAGGTGTCCCACGTCACCTTGATGCCTGTTTGCTTGGCAAAGTCCTTGGGCACGGAAGGCAGGATGTAGTCCGCCCAGTTGTACACCCGCAGCTCACGCTCATCTGCCTGTGCGGAGCCAGCCATTAATGCCAGCCCGCAGACGGTAGCATTCAGTACGCATTTCAGTGCATTCATCACGTGTTTCCCCAAATGGCGTGAGAGCGATCATTGTTATGTGCTGTGCACGGCAGTCACTCGCGAAAGCTGTTGAGACCGTATGCTTGGCGGCGATGCTGTTTTGATTCTTGCCGCGGACCTTGCAGGTTCACAGGGGCAGGCAGGCCAAAAGGGGATGATTGTGGCCACGAGGTCGCATCACGCCGTTAAAAAACCGTCACTCCAGGTTCAGCAATTGTCATGTTCAGGCATCCGCGACCGCGTCCGGGGGTGTGAAGACAGTCTTGAGCGCCATGCAGGCGTTTGCCCCCCCTTTTCGCATGGCTGATCTAACCAAACCCAGTAAGCAGCGAGCGCCGCGGCTGGCGAGAACGACCACGGGCTGGCGCACACTTTTTCACAAATTACTTTGACCCTGAGATCAAGTTACCGGACAGGCGGGCGATAGCATTCCGCTATCACTCTTTGGTGCGAGTATTTTCGCGCCGCTGTCTTACCTGCAAGCCCGCTTGCAGGCTGCCTTTGATGTTTAGGATCACTGATGAATTTACGTAACATGAATATTGCCCCACGCGCATTGCTGGGGTTTTCCCTGATTGGCACCCTGATGCTGATTTTGGGGATTTACGCCCTCACGCAAATGAGCAAAATCCATCAAGTCGGCCAGAACATTGCCACCAGCGATATGCCCAGCCTAGTTGGTCTCAGCGACTTCAGTTACTTCAACCAGCGCCAGCGCGTACTGAGCTATCAGCTGCGCGACGAGCCTGATCCCGACGCTAAAACCCGTGTATTCACTGAGCTGCAATCGCTGGAAGACCGCACCCGCAAAGCAATGGCTGACTATCTGCCGCTGATCAGCAGCCCGCAAGAGCGCGCCAGTTATGAACAACTGAGCCGCGAGCAAGCGCAGTACCGAACCCTCGAAGCACAGCTGATCCAGTTGGCGCGCAACGATCAACAGGACGAATTGAAGCGCCTGCAGGCCGGTCCCTTGAGCGTGGTTTCGCGCAATATCAGCGCCGCGATCGAATCGATGCTGGACATCAACTCCGCGCAAAGTGCCCGTGCTTATCGCCAAAGCACTGACGACTACGACACCACATTCAACTTCACCATCGCGCTGTTGTTGCTCGCGACCGGGCTGACCGTCCTCTGCGCCTGGCGGTTGACCCACAGCATCACCCACCCGATCGGGCAGGCGTTGGAAGCGGCGCAAGAGATTGCCAAAGGTAACCTGACACGCCCGATCACCGTGGAAGGCCGCGACGAAGCGGCTCGCCTGTTACTCGCCATGCAGAGCATGCAAAGCACCCTGCGTGACACGCTGCTGCACATTTCAGGGTCTGCCACGCAACTGGCCTGTGCGGCCGAAGAGCTCAACAGCGTGACCGACGAAAGCGCCCGCGGCCTCACGCAACAAAACAATGAGATTCAGCAGGCTGCGACCGCCGTGACCGAAATGACCAGCGCAGTGGAGGAAGTGGCACACAATGCGGTCAGTACCTCTGAAGCGTCTAAAAGTGCAGCCGACTCGGCGGGCGATGGCCGTGATCTGGTGCAAGAAACGGTTACCGCCATTGAAAGCATGGGCAATGACGTGCAAAGCACAGCCAATCTGATCGGGGAGCTGGCCAAGGAGTCGCAAGACATCGGCAAGGTGCTGGACGTGATTCGCGGCCTGGCCGACCAAACCAACCTGCTGGCCCTCAACGCCGCGATTGAAGCGGCGCGCGCGGGCGAAGCGGGTCGCGGTTTTGCCGTGGTGGCCGATGAAGTTCGGGCGCTGGCTCATCGCACGCAGCAATCGACCAGCGAAATCGAGCACATGATTAACAGCATTCAGGGAGGCACTGAGCACGCGGTCAACTCGATGCGCCAATGCACCGAGCGCGCCGAGTCGACGCTCAACATCGCCCGGGGTGCGGGACTGTCCCTGGAAACCATCAACGGGGCCGTCATCGAAATCAACGAGCGCAACCTGGTGATAGCCAGCGCCGCCGAAGAGCAGGCTCAAGTTGCGCGGGAAGTGGATCGCAACCTGATCAACATCAACGACCTGTCCGTACAGTCCGCCAGCGGCGCCACTCAGACCAACCTGGCCAGTAACGACCTGTCACGCCTGGCCATTGACCTCAATACCATGGTGGCTCGATTTAGCCTCTGAGGCGGGTTGAGCAACCCGGCCTGTGAAGACAGACTGCAAAAAAAATCCCCGCGCTTCTTTCGAAGGGCGGGGATTTTTTTATCCGGGATGCTTAGTGCGCGTAAGTCAGTAACAACTCCGTCGGCACTTTGAAATCCAGGGACATCATGACGCTCAGCGCGGTGATGGTGAAGATCGAGAACACGAACAGCTTGCGTGCCCAGACCTTGTCGTCGACGGCTTTGTAGCCCGTCCACGCCATGTACAGCCAGTACATGCCCATCGCGGCTGCCACGGCCATGTAGCTCATGCCGGCGTAACCGCCGAGGGTGAGCATCAGGGTCGCGATCAGGAACGCGAGGATGTAGAGCAGGATGTGCTTCTTGGCGACCTTGATCCCGCGCTTCACAGGCAACACCGGAATCGATGCAGCCAGGTAGTCATTGAAGCGGAAGATCGCGATGGCGTAGGAATGCGGCATCTGCCACAGGCTGAACATCACCAGCAATGTCAGCGCGGCCAGGTCGAAGCTGTTGCTCACAGCCACGTAGCCGATAACAGGCGGCATCGCACCCGACAGACTGCCAATCAAGGTGCCGTGAACCGACTTGCGCTTGAAGTACAGGCTGTACAAACCGACGTAAATCACGAAACCAATCGCGGCAAACAACGCTGCCAGCGGGTTGGCCACGCGGTACAGCAGTACAAGACCGGCGACCCCGAGCAAGGTGGCGTATACCAACGCCACCTTGAGGGAGATCAGGCCTTGCACCAGTACGCGGTTCTTGGTGCGGTCCATCTTGATGTCGATGTCACGGTCGATGCAGTTGTTGAACACGCAACCGGACGCAACCACCAGGGAGGTGCCGATCACCGCGGCCAGGAACAGGGCAAGATCGAAATGCCCCTTCGAGGCCAGGAAGAACCCGCCTGCCACAGAAAGCACGTTACCGAAAATGATCCCCGGTTTGGTGATTTGGATAAAGTGCTTAAAGGACATCGGGCTTACCTCACTTCGCCATCATTACAGTGTGGATGCTGAACATGATCCACAGGGACAGGCCGACCAACAGCACAATAACCAGCGCCGAGAACACCAGCGCGGCGACGTTATTGCGTTGTGCAGGCGAACGGTCCAGGTGCAGGAAATACACCAGGTGAACGACCACTTGAATCACGGCGAACAACAGCACGATCGCCAGCGTGGTCATTTTCGGCAGGGTTGGGTACATCACCAGCCCGAACGGAATGACGGTCAGGATCACCGACAAGATGAAGCCGATTACGTAGGACTTCACGCTGCCGTGGTTCGCGCCTTCAGAATGTGCGTTAGCCATTTACAGAGTCCCCATCAGGTAAACAACGGTGAATACGCAGATCCACACCACGTCCAGGAAGTGCCAGAACAGGCTCAGGCAGCTCAGACGCGTCTTGTTGGTCGCCGTCAGGCCCTTTTTCTGGACCTGATACATCATGATCGCCATCCAGATCAGACCGCTGGTCACGTGCAGACCGTGGGTACCGACCAGGGTGAAGAACCCGGACAGGAAGCCGGAACGGCTAGGCCCAAAGCCTTCGGAGATCAACAGGTGGAACTCGTTGATTTCCATGGCGATGAAGCCTGCACCGCACAGGAAGGTCAGGGCCAACCAGAACAGCACCTGACTTTTCTTGCCCTTGAACAGCGCCAGCATGGCGAAGCCATAGGTGATCGAGCTGACCAGCAGCAGTGCGGTTTCACCCAGCACGTACGGCAGTTCGAAGATGTCGTGGCCCGATGGGCCACCCGCTACGTTGTTAACCAATACCGCGTATACCGCGAAGATCGACGCAAACAAGATGCAGTCGGTCATCAGGTAGAGCCAGAAACCAAATACGGTTGTCTCGCCCGAGTCGTGGTGGTGGTCATCGTGCCCATGGTCGTGACCATGGGCCTGTCCAGCATGAGTCGCTAAGTTCGACATGGTTTATGCCTGTTCCAACTTGGTTTCAACACGGGTAGCCGGAATCTTGCCAGCGGCTACCAGACGCTTGTGCTGCTCGGCTTCGATGCGCTCGATGGTTTCCACCGGCACCATGTAGCCTTGGTCATCACGGGCCGCGTGGATCGCGAAGTACGCCACGGTGCCAACCAGGCTGACGATCGCCAACCACCAGATGTGCCAGATCATTGCGAAACCGAATACGGTCAGCAGTGCGCCCATCACCACACCGGTCGCGGTGTTGTTTGGCATGTGGATCGGTTCGTACTTGGCCGGAGCCTGGTACGCCGTACCGTTTTCCTTGGCTTCGGTGAACGGATCGATACCGTCGGCTTTTGGCAATACAGCAAAGTTGTAGAAAGGAGGTGGCGACGAGGTCGACCATTCCAGGGTGTGGCCATTCCATGGATCGCCGAATTCGCAGGCGTTCTCTGGCTTGTTGCGGTCACGGATGCTGACGTACAGCTGGATCAGCTGGCACGCAATACCCACGGCGATCAGTGCAGCACCGACGCACGCCACGTACAGGTAAGGCACCCACTCAGGGTTGGTGGTGGCGTTCAGACGACGGGTCATGCCCATGAAGCCCAGTGCATAGAGCGGCATGAACGCAACGAAGAAGCCGGTGATCCAGAACCAGAACGCTGCCTTGCCCCACTTCTCGTTCAGTTTGAAGCCGAACGCTTTAGGGAAGTAGAAGCTGAAACCTGCGATGTAACCGAATACCGCACCGCCGATGATCACGTTATGGAAGTGAGCAATCACGAACAGGCTGTTGTGCAGTACGAAGTCAGCACCCGGGATGGCCAGCAATACGCCTGTCATACCGCCGATGGCGAAGGTCACCATGAAGCCCAGTGTCCACATCACCTGGCTGGTGAACTGCAGACGGCCGCGGTAGATGGTGAATAGCCAGTTAAATAGCTTCACACCCGTCGGGATGGAAATCAGCATCGTCGCCAGACCGAAGAAGGCGTTGACGCTGGCACCCGAACCCATGGTGAAGAAGTGGTGCAGCCAAACCATGAAGCCCAGGATCGAGATCGCGCCACTGGCGTAGACCATCGAGTGGTGACCGAACAGACGCTTGCCAGTGAAGGTCGAGATGACTTCAGAGAAGATCCCGAACGCCGGCAGAATGAGGATATAAACCTCAGGGTGACCCCACGCCCAGAACAGGTTGACGTACATCATTGGATTGCCACCAAGTTCGTTGGTGAAAATGTGGAAATCCAAGTAACGGTCAAGTGTCAGCAGCGCCAGGGTAGCGGTCAGGATCGGGAACGAAGCCACGATCAGAACGTTTGCCCAGGTGCAGGTCCAGGTGAAGATCGGCATGTCCATGATCTTCATGCCAGGGGTACGCATTTTCAGCACGGTGGCCAGGAAGTTAACCCCGGTTAACGTCGTACCTAACCCCGATAGCTGCAGTGCCCAGATGTAGTAGTCCACACCCACGCCCGGACTGTACGCCAGACCTGACAACGGCGGATACGCAACCCAGCCGGTCTTGGCGAACTCGCCGACGCCCAGCGACAGGTTGACCAATACCACGCCCGACACCAGGAGCCAGAAGCTCAGGGAGTTCAGGAACGGATAGGCAACGTCACGTGCGCCGATCTGCAGCGGCACTGCAAGGTTCATCAGGCCGGTGAAGAATGGCATCGCCATGAAGATGATCATGATCACACCGTGAGCGGTGAAGATCTGGTCATAGTGTTCAGGTGGCAAGTAGCCAGGCGAACCTTCAGTGGCCATGGCCAGTTGGGTACGCATCATGACGGCGTCGGCAAAGCCACGCAGCAGCATGATCATGGCAACGATGATGTACATCACGCCAATTTTCTTGTGGTCGACTGACGTTAGCCATTCGGTCCACAGGTAGGTCCACTTTTTGTAGTACGTGAGTGCTGCAACCAACGCCAGACCACCGAGCAGAATCATAGCGACGGTAACCATCACTATCGGCTCGTGGAACGGTATGGCGTCCAGACTTAATTTACCAAACATCGTTTACTCCTCTGCCCCGGCAGCTGAATGCGAACTGGTGTCCAAACCTTCGGTCCCGGCCACTTCTTTCTTCTCGTGCTGCACCGGCTTGCCTGGTTTCATGCCTTCATACTTGTCGATGATGGTCTGGAACAGGTTCGGTTTGACCGAGGAGTAGAGCTCAACGGGATTGTTCTGACTTGGCTTGGTCAAGGCTTCGTATTCAGCTGTATCAAGCTGTTTAGGTGACGCTTTGACTTCACTTACCCACGCATCGAACTCAGCCTGGGAAGTCGCGATTGCTTTGAATTTCATGCCAGTGAAGCCCGCACCGCTGTAGTTGGCAGAAATGCCATCGAGCTCGGCGTTCTTGTTAGCAATCAAATGCAGCTTGGTCTGCATACCGGCCATGGCGTAGATCTGACCGCCCAGGCCTGGAATGAAGAACGAGTTCATGACCGTGTCGGACGTGATACGGAAATTAACCGGTGTGTTGGCCGGGAACACGATCTTGTTGACGGTGGCGATACCCTGTTCCGGGTAGATGAACAGCCACTTCCAGTCCATGGCCACCACTTCGATGGTCACAGGCTTGACGTCAGACTCAATCGGACGATACGGGTCCAGCGCGTGGGTCGACTTATACGTGATCACACCCAGCGCGATGATGATCAGGATTGGCACAGTCCAGATCACAACTTCGATCTTGGTGGAGTGAGACCATTTTGGTGCGTAGGTGGCGTTCTTGTTCGACGCGCGGTATTTCCACGCGAAAACAAGGGTCATCAAGATGACCGGCACCACGACCAAGAGCATCAGCAATGTAGCAGTGATGATCAGATTCTTTTCATCGACGCCGATCTGCCCCACCGGATCGAGCAACGTCATATTGCAGCCTCCCAGCAACAACATGCCGAAAAGTGGCAATAAGCCAAAGAGTCTGGGGTACCTTTTTTTAGTCATCTCACGACCTCTAAAACAGCTTGCACAATGCAGTTGGTTTTTTCCGCCAACACTTCACCCTGCCAAGGGTTGGCAATTTTCCGGATTGAATAAGGGCCTGCTTCATCGCGGTGAAGCGACTGGGCAAATCCTGGGTTAGCAGTGATTTCTTATTCGATACTGGGTCAAAGGCCTTGTCAGACCAATTCCATTTGGTGCGGAACTTAGAAGGGTTGCCAGTACCTTGGGAGTCGCATGGGAAGCCTGTAACAACCACCCAGGCGACCTTCAACTTCCCGCTTGGGCTCAGGGATGAGCAGGCTGGACGTTCAGTGCGGGCGATTGTAGTTAGGTAGCTCTCTATAAACCATGTCTCATCCCGAAATAATTATTCTCGGCTGTGGTAACAATCCCCCACTATTATTACGCGCCGCGTTTGAAGCCCCTCCCTGACGCGCCTGTAGCACGCCCTTCCCCCTTAGCTGAATCCGCCCCTTTTTAGCGCACGAAAACTCATTCCCCATCGGGCCAAAACGCCCAAACAAAAAGGCTTGCAGCGTTTTTGATGGCGCCTTGCATGGACCTTTTCAAGCCCTGCTACAGCGTCAAAACGCCTCATGGGTGGTGAAACCAGTGAGACGTTTCAGCCGCGTATTGTGAAATGAAAACATCCCCTGTGACAATTTCTCCGTGACAATATGTCGCAGTGCTGCGCACCCCTTCACTGCGGCGGATCACACCCTCTTCACCTTTTTCATGGACGAAAAAAAGCCTCGCCCTTGCGCACAAGAACGAGGCGGCTGCAACCTGATTTAGGGTTTCAGGCAGGTTTGCTGCGATTGCGGTAAATGCCCAGCGGCACCAGCACGGCCGTCAGAACGAAAGCCACCAGCGCCCACTGCGCCAGCGACAGGCCCAGCACAGGCGGATACGGCGTCGAACAGAAACCATCAACCTGAAAACCCAGCGGGAAGACGGCAGCCAAAGGCAAGCCGTCCACAATCGGTTGCAGGGTATCCAGACCGCAACTGACCGCAGGGTTAGCCAGGATGTACACGTGGCGCCCCGCCGCGACGATCCCGCCAATGGCGCTTAATACCACCAACCCCTCAAACACCGTCATGCTGCGCCGGGTGCGCATGGCCGCGCCAATGAAGGCAAAAATTGCGATCAGCAGTAACGCATAACGTTGCAGGATGCACAGCGGGCAAGGCGCCTCACCGAGCACGACCTGCATATACAGCGCACCACCAATGAGGGCGAGGCAAATCAGCCCCAGCAAGACCAGAAAGCGCTTTTCGCGCCCCAGTCGCATCATGTCGTCCGTCATCGTGTTTCCTTTTGCCTGATTGTCCAAGGGCCGTCCGGCCGTCACAAAGCGCGCAGTTTACACCCAGACCTACAGCATGGATGCAGGGCAACTGCAGGAAGAGGATTAACAACGGGCGGGATTAAAGCGCGATTAACAAAAAAACCCGCAGCCATCGCCTGCCCCTCATCACGCTAGGCGCGAGGTCAACAGACGATCACTACGGGGCGCGTTGGCCGTTTATGGGCTCGGCCAGTAACGGTTTATTCCAGCGCAGCAGCCGGGCCGAAAAACTCGTAGCGGCTTTGCTTTTCAGGCACACCCAACGCCTTGAGCTGACGCTTGATAGCGCTCATGAAGCCCTTGGGCCCGAGGAAGTAAGCATCGACATCACGATCGGCCGGCAACCATTTTTCCAGCAGTTCGGCGTTCAACAGGCCCACGTGATCGGCGCCCGGTCCCTGCCCGTCATGTTCGGCATAGCAGTAAAAACGCTGCAATTGCGGGTATTGCTCGGCCAGCTCATCCACCCAGCCGCGGAATGCGTGCACCTGAGCGTTACGCGCGCAGTGGATGAAATGGATGGGCCGCTGCGTGGTCAACGCCCTTTCCAGCATCGGCAAGGTCGGCGTAATGCCTACGCCGCCGCTGATCAGCACCAGCGGTTTTTCACTGTCGGTCAATGTGAACTCACCCGCTGGCGGGAACAACTCCACGACGTCGCCCACTTGCAAACGGTCATGCAGGTAATTGGACACCACCCCGCCCACCTCGCGCTTGACGCTGATGCGATAACGACCCACCTGCGCCAGCGCCGATAACGAGTAGTTGCGACGGGCTTCGACACCGTCGATGTCCAGTTTGATACCAATGTACTGACCCGGCTCAAATTCGAGGATCGGCTGCTGGTCAACCGGCCGGAAGTAAAAGGAGGTGATCTCGGCGCTTTCATCGATCCTGGCAGCCAGCTTGAACGCGCGACCGCCCCGCCAGCCGCCCGGCGCAGCGGCCTTGGCATCGTAAATGGCCGCTTCGGCGCCGATCAGGATATCGGCCAGTTGCCCGTAAGCAGCGCCCCACGCCGCCAATACTTCAGGGGTCGCGATGTCACTGCCCAGCACTTCTTCGATCGCACGCAACAGGCACTTACCGACAATCGGGTAATGCTCGGGCAGGATTTGCAGTGCCACGTGTTTGTTGATGATCCTGGCGACCAGATCACCCAATTGGTCGAGCTGATCGATGTGGCGGGCGTACATCAGCACCCCGGTGGCCAAGGCGCGGGGCTGATCACCGCTGGCCTGATTGGCCTGATTGAACAACGGGCGTACCTCGGGGTACTCCGACAGCATCATCCGGTAGAAATGGGTGATTAAGGCCTCACCGCCGCTTTCCAGCAGCGGTACGGTGGATTTGACGATGGCACGATCCTGAGCAGTAAGCATAAAGGTGACTCCATAGCACGTAGGCAGTAACTAAAACTTGATGACCATTGAGGTATCAGAATCCGTGCCAACTTTTAAACCCTTTAAAAACAGCGAGTTAAAACAATATTAGTCATTATGACTCAGGCTGATTTATAGTCGGTTCGACTACATGAGGTCAAAATGACTGCAAAACTTCTGCTCACCACGTTATTGCCCCTAGTCGCTGACCTGTCCCGCGAACTGCCAGAGAGCGAGCGTTACCGCCGCTTGCTTGAGGCCATGCGCGCTCTGCTGCCGTGCGATGCCGCCGCCTTGCTGCGCCTTGATGGCGAGTGGCTGGTGCCGCTGGCGGTTGACGGCCTGAGCCTCGACACCCTCGGACGACGCTTCAAGGTCAACGAACACCCGCGCTTTGACGTGTTGCTCAGCAGCCCCGGCCCGACACGATTCCCCAGTAATTGCGACCTCCCCGACCCGTACGACGGCCTGGTGGACGGGCTGGCCGAGCATCTGGAAATTCACGATTGCATGGGTTGCCCGCTGTTCATTGACGAGAAACCCTGGGGGCTGCTGACCCTGGATGCCTTGGACCCTAAACGCTTCGAACCCATCGAGCTGGATGCCCTGCAAGCCTTCGCCAGCCTCGCGGCCGCTACGGTAAACGTGGCCCAGCGTATTGAACGGCTGGCGTTGCGGGTGGAAGACGAACAACTCAAGGCAGAGCTGTACCGGCAGGCCAACGGCTCCCCCCACAAAGAATTGATAGGCCAGAGCAAAGCCCACAAACGCCTGATCGACGAAATCGCGCTGGTGGGCAGCAGTGACCTGACGGTCCTGATCACCGGCGAAACGGGTGTGGGCAAAGAGCTGGTGGCGCAAGCGATTCATGCCGCCTCACCACGCGCTGACAAACCGATGATCAGCCTCAATTGCGCGGCGCTGCCCGACACGTTGGTCGAAAGCGAACTGTTCGGCCATGTGCGCGGTGCCTTCACCGGTGCCACCAACGATCGGCGGGGCAAATTCGAACTGGCCAACGGCGGCACGCTGTTCCTCGACGAAGTGGGCGAACTGTCCCTCACCGTACAAGCCAAACTGCTGCGCGTGCTCCAAAGCGGCCAGTTGCAACGTTTGGGATCGGATCAGGAGCACCGCGTCGACGTTCGCCTGATCGCCGCCACCAACCGCGACCTTGCTGAAGAAGTGCGCAGCGGCCGCTACCGCGCCGACTTCTACCATCGCCTCAGCGTCTACCCACTTAAAGTACCCGCCCTGCGCGAACGCGGGCGCGACGTGTTACTGCTCAGCGGCTTCTTCCTTGAGCAAAACCGCTCACGCATGGGCCTGGGCAGCTTACGCCTGAGCCCCGACGCGCAAGCCGCGCTGGTGCATTACGACTGGCCGGGCAACGTGCGCGAGCTGGAACACCTCATCGGCCGCAGCGCCCTCAAAGCACTGGGCAACTGCCCGACACGCCCGCGCATACTGACCCTCACCGCCCACGACCTGGACCTGCCCTCCACCCGCGTCACCGAGGCGGCCCAACCCACACCCACACCCACCACAATGGCCGAGACAACCGGCGAC
This sequence comes from Pseudomonas lundensis, assembly GCF_015377145.2. Classification (NCBI taxonomy): domain Bacteria; kingdom Pseudomonadati; phylum Pseudomonadota; class Gammaproteobacteria; order Pseudomonadales; family Pseudomonadaceae; genus Pseudomonas; species Pseudomonas lundensis. The sequence continues at coordinate 987,612 of NZ_CP062158.2, read as the reverse complement.
CTGCGCCAAGCGACTGAGCACTACCAAAGAAACCTCATCAGCGCCTGCCTGGAACGCCATCAACACAACTGGGCCAGCGCTGCGCGTGAACTGGGACTGGACCGGGCCAATCTGGGGCGATTGGCCAAGCGGTTGGGGTTGAAATAGGTTTGGGCACCTCAGTGCGTTGTCATTCAGCGAACAGGCCGACAGATGGGTTGAACGCCTGAGACGGCGGCCCAACACCTGCGCGTTTTTTTTGCGCTGCGCGTGAGAGCGTGGGCTAATCGCAAGATCGCAGATGCCTTAAGGAAACACGGGCCGTTTACAAACTTTTCGCGCAGGCGACCGGCAGACAATCCACCCTAAACCGGGATTGATCCGGGGGTTTTGCTAAAGACCCTTCCACTTAGGTCGATAACCCTGTATCGCTCGCCGCTGTTGGCTTATGGCCCGCGCGCATTTCTTTACACAGAAGGTTTTTATGTCATCCCACAACGCCCGCGCAGATTCTCTTTCGCTTCTGCTGTTCACTTTGCGCAGCGGCAAGCTGATGGCGATTAACTTGCTCAAGGTCAGCGAAATCATCCCCTGTCCGCCACTGACGAAAATGCCGGAGTCGCACCCGCATGTAAAAGGCATTGCCGTGCTGCGCGGGGCGTCGCTGGCGGTGATTGACTTGAGTCGTGCCATCGGTGAGCAGCCGCTGGAAGACCCTAACGGTGGCTGCCTGATCGTCACGGATGTCAGCCGCTCCAAGCAGGGGCTGCATGTGCAGGCGGTGAGCAAGATCATTCATTGCCTGAGTACCGACATCCGCCCGCCGCCCTATGGTTCGGGCGGTTCGCGCTCGTTCATTACCGGCGTGACGCGGGTCGATGACGTGCTGGTGCAGGTGCTGGACATCGAAAAAGTGATTCACGGCATTGCGCCTTCGCAGATCGTTGAGGACCCGGACGCCGTGACCATGGAAGAAGCGGAATTGCTGGCCAATGCACGGATTCTGGTGGTCGATGACAGTCAGGTCGCCCTGCAACAATCTGTGATTACCCTGCGCAATCTGGGCTTGCAGTGCCATACCGCTCGCAGCGCCAAAGAAGCTATCGACCGCTTGCTGGAACTGCAGGGCACGAAAGATCAGATCAACCTGGTGGTGTCGGACATCGAAATGTCCGAGATGGATGGCTACGCCTTCACCCGAACGCTGCGCGAAACCCCGGACTTCAGTCACTTGTATGTGTTGTTGCACACCTCGCTCAACAGCGCCATGAACAGCGAGAAAGCGCGCCTCTCCGGGGCAAATGCGGTGCTGACCAAGTTCTCGTCGCCAGACCTGACCAAGTGCCTGATTGAAGCCGCCCGTACCGTCGCCGCTCAAGGGTATTGAACCCGTGAGCGGGGCGTGCCTGCTGCTGCGCAAGGACTTGCGCGCACCTTTGCCGCCCGCTCAGCCCTGGCCTGAAGGCTTCACGCTGAGCCCCCTCAACCCGAGCCTGATTGAGCCGGTTCATGCCTTGCTTGTTGCGGGCTACGCCGACGGACAGGGCAGCGTGCTCCCCTTGCAGGCATGGCAGCAGGCGCTGGGTCGCGATGCCGACTACGATCCCACGCTGTGTTTTGTGCTGCGACACGCCGCACGCGTGGTGGGGGTTGCGCAGGCCTGGACCAGCGCGTACCTGAAGGATTTGGTGGTTCACCCTGCGTATCGCGGACGCGGACTGGGCAGCACGCTGCTGGAACATGTGTTTCTTACGTTCCGCCAGCGTGGCGAAGCCTGTGTCGACCTCAAGGTCATGGAGCACAACCTCAAGGCCCGCGACCTGTACGCCCGCCACGGCATGGTTCTGGTTCAGCGTGAAACGCTTTGACGGCCTAGCGCCGGGACTGCCAGAAGTCCTGAGCCAGGCTGCGTAAGGCTGCCGCCAGAGCGGACACATCCCCGGAGTTGCGCTGGCTCTGTTGCCCGGCGTTGACCGTGACCTCGCAGGCGCTGCGAATCCCTGCGATGTTGCGGTTGATGTCTTCACTGACCACGCTTTGCTCTTCAACGGCCGAGGCTATCTGCACGCTCATTTCGGTGATTCTTTTGATTTGCAGGCTGATGCCGTCCAGCGCACTGCTGGCCAATTGCGCTTGGCTGGCGCTGCTTTGCGCGTACTCGCTGCTTTGCTGCATCACCTGCACCGCGGCCCGCGCACCGTTTTGCAGGGTGCTGATCATCTGCTGAATTTCGCTGGTGGACTGCTGAGTGCGCTGCGCAAGACCGCGCACTTCGTCCGCCACAACCGCAAACCCGCGCCCCTGATCGCCCGCACGGGCTGCTTCAATGGCAGCGTTGAGCGCCAGCAGGTTGGTTTGCTCCGCGATGCTGCGTATCACCTCCAACACCGATGAAATATCACTGCTGTGGTTTTCGAGGTGATGAACCACTTCAGTGGCTCGCACCAGCTCAGTGGCCAAATGCTGCGCCGAGGTGCGACTTCTGATCACCAGGTCGTAGCCTTCGCGGGTTTCATGCTCGACACGATCAGCCGCCTGCGAAGCCTGCTGCGCATTGCTTGCCACTTGGGCCACACTGGCCGCCATTTCGTTAATGGCGATAGCGACCTGATCGGTTTCCAGTTGCTGATGCAGGGTGCTGTTGTGGCTGCTTTGCAGGTGCTCCACCAGTTCACCGGCGTGCCCGGCCAAGCGCTGGGAAGCGTCACCGATACGCCCGACCACAGCCCCGACCTGGGCTTGCAACATGTGCAGTGCGAACTCGATCTGCCCGAGTTCGTCTTGGCGGCCGGTATAGATCTGCTGGCTCAATGGGTTATCCCCCACGTCCTTGGCGCGACGGGCCAAAGCGCTCAAGGGTTTGAGCCCCCACGCGATGGCGGCCGAACTGAGCACGCTGCCCGCCAGCCAGAGCCCTAAACCCGCTGGCGGATTAATCTGCGGCAACATCACCGTGCCGATCGCCATGACAGCACCCAACACGGCACTGACCAATAACGCTATTTTGCTGGTCAACCCCAACGTGGGCAGACGCCTCCACAGCGGCATCGGCCCTGCGCGCAGAGCGGCATAACACGCTTCAGCCACCGCAACCCGCTCCGGGGTTGGGTGAGTACGCACCGATTGATACTCGACGGTTTCGCCGTTTTGCATGACCGGCGTGACGTAGGCGCTGACCCAATAATGGTCGCCATTCTTGCAGCGGTTTTTCACCATCCCCATCCATGAGCGTCCAGCCTTGAGCGTCTGCCACATATGGCTGAAGGCAGCGGCGGGCATATCGGGGTGACGCAGCACGTTGTGGGTGCTGCCCAGCAACTCACTCAACTCATACCCGCTGACGTTTATAAAGTCGGGGTTGGCGTAGGTGATACGGCTGTCGAGGTCGGTGGTGGAGAGGATGTTAGCGTCGGGTGCAAAATCAACGGATCGGCCGGTAATCGGTAGATTGATTTTCATAACAGGCGCGCTCGAAATATTGGGAGGAGTCGGCAGGGCTGTCGACTCTAAGCGCACCCATTAACGAAATACTGATCTGGCGCAGGTTCGCCGACGTTAATCGGTAAACCACTGAAAATCGGCGATATGCGCCGGTTTTCCGACGTCAAAAATTAACGTTTGCCCATGGCTTTACGGGTGCCATGGGGTGGCGCGCCCGGGGTTTTGTCATGACCGCCCTTGCCCGACTTTTGATACCAGGGCTGGTTGTCTTTTTTGGCCTGGGCGAAGGCCGACGGGTTGAACGGAAAGCTGAATGCAGGAACGGCCGGTTTGTCGGCGGCGTTCGCAGTGGCTTCCAGCTCGGCCGGTTCAGCCGCGAGGGTTTCAGGAGCCGTCGGTTGTTTGGAGGAAGTCATGAAAGCTCCGGAGGATGCGGGGTAGGAAGAAAGCCGCGCAGTATACCTGCCATCCTCTCCCCGCGTTGCACTCAGAGGTAGGAAATAGTCAGCACGCCGTTGCGCACGCCTTGCTCTTCACTGTAGGCGGGAGTGTTTAGCTTCTGATAGGACGCGACAAACGGTAAATGTCCCGTGCGGCAGGCATTGCTTGCCATGTTCACCGCCAACACCACATTGGGCGCAACTTCGATCAACTGCGTTTGGTTACCATAATCCACGGTTCCCGAACGACCATGCTCACACCCTGCTTCCACAATCCTGCCTTGAAAATGGACGGTGCCACTCATGGCAGCCGTTTCAGACACCGCCTCATTGGACACCCCGAACAAGACACAAGCCGCCAGCCCCAGCGCACATACTTTCATTCACATCCCCCCGGTCCAGAGACGCATCGACGCCCCTCTCTAATACCAGCGCATCGACCAAAACCTTGTTTTCTTGAGTGAAACGCTGAGAAAGACTTCCCGATTTGGCAAAATCACCGACCACCGATCGCCGAGCTTTTCGATGATGAAACAGATGACGTTTGCCGACGCCGAGTACGCTGGACAGCGCAAACAAACTCGTAAGGAGTGGCCCCTGATCGAGATGGATCAGTTGCTGCCTGGAAGGGTTTGATTCCCTGATTAAGCCCTGAGGCGGCCGCCCTGCCTATCCTCTGATGACGATGCTGCGGGTTCATTTGATGCAGAACTGGTTCGGCTACAGCGATCCGGCGATGGAAGAAGCGCTGTATGAGACGACCATCCTGCATCAGTGTTCAGGCATCAGTCTGGAGCGTATTCCAGACGAAACCACCCTTCTCACACTTCCGTCTTCTGCTGGAGCAGCACGAGCTGGCGTCCGGAACTGTCGGCTTCATGAATGGTTATTTGGGTGACCATGGCTTGTCGTTGCGTCAAGGTACCCACGTCGATGCCACGCTGATTAATGCGCCCAGTTCGACCCATAATAAGGACGGCAAACTCGACCCTGAGATGCACCCAACCAAGAAGGGCAACCCGTCCTATTGGTGACGTTGTTCGCTCTGTTAAACCTGTGGATGGCACGCCGATATGTGTTGGCGAACGCAGGAAAGGTGCGTGTGTAGAGCTGGAAATGACCGCTGCAAAGGACTTTGCAGCGGTTGGAACGGCTGAAAAACGAAGGTGATTGAGCAATTTTCTACAAACGTCGTTTTTTGGAAAGTGCTGACGGCTCGATAGTCGAAAAACATACGGCCACTTCAGAGCATCCCTAACTCTGAAATCAATTGGTACGTCAACCTATTAAAACTGATAGCAGGCGATCATCCATAATCGGAATATCTTAGGGCGTCAACAAACTATCAGAGTTAACCGCCATGAAAAAAACAGGCCATGAGAAAACTGAATACACGCTATCAACATGGATGACAGACCTCAGCCATATTATTGCTCCACTCAAGTTAAATATTATGTCGCTGCCTTCTACCCATAACGCAGGCATGGATAAAAAAGCCACCAGCGGGATAGAAGAGGGCTGGATAGCTTGTCAAAATGACACATTTTTATTCCAACTTTCAAACGGCATTCGAGTTTTCGATATACGTCTAAAGCACGCCATAGAAGGTATATTTTTCAGCCATAACGGATGGACCTCAACACGCACCATCAGCAAACTGATTGCTGACTGTAACCACTTCTTCAACGTGGACTACGCATCAAAAAAAAATGAAATCATTATTCTAAACTTCCACGACTTCGAGAAATTCACAGAGCAAGACTATTCGGAAGTATTCTTGCAGCTAATCAATGGGTTTTCAGGTAAAAACAGTGCAGCAAAGATTTTGCCACGTGCAGCGAGTGATTTAACGCATGCTCAAATACTGACGGATTACCCAGGCTGCAATATTATTATCGCAGGGCACCAGTTCGGCATTCACACCGAATGCTGGAACAATATCCCTCACTACTGGATAGGGCAAGATACACCTTCACTGGCTGAACTCGACATATTCATTGAACGGCACACCAAACCAACCCACAAAAATGATCTTTGGTCCCTACAAGTTGTAAAATACTCAAATACTTACGGACCCGAAAATCTGGCCGGTTATATCAATATTAAATTCCAGCCAAATCAAAACACAATAATAAACAGCAATATCATCAACGTGGATTTTTTTGAAAAAAGTCTTTTAGTTGACTATTGCATACAGGCTAACATCTACAAAGGTGAAAGAGCGCTTGACAAAATCCCGCCTACCACTCCCGTGTTTCGTCATGCCAATTGGATAAGACCATGGCATACGTGCTTTGTATCATTCGAAGAATCCACTGACAACTTCACAGTCACCCATCATATTTACACAATCGATGACGGAGAGGAACAGAGACTTGAAAATCAACACTCTGCAGTTCAAAACTTAGAGTTAAACCTCGCTCCGGACACCTTGTACACACTAAAAGTTTACGGTGTTGACTTTGCAGGTAATTATTCCCCACCGCTGACCCAAACCCTTACTACCTTTGACGAACCGACCGATGATAAAAAACCCTTGACCCCTCTTATTACGGCAACCCAACGGATTGGTAAGTTCGGGTGTGCAATGTATTGGGGTGAAGGCCAAACGGTAGACTGTTATGAAGCTTACATTTATGGAGAGGGTGACATCGATGAGGGCAAACCAATTAGAGAACCACTTCTATCAAAATTTGTGTCCCGATGGGCAGGTGGGACCATGTTTGAAAACCTTCCAGACTACAACGCCTATCAAATGGCGGTACGTGCAGTTAACAGTTACGGCACCTATGGCGACTACTCTATTAGGCGGGTAGAACCCTACAAACCATCAACACGCCCACCTACGGCGCCGTCCGAACTAAAATATGTTTATGACTCGGTGGGGCAGACTTTACATATCACTTACATCAAAGGTGACGCCAAGGTCGGCACAGTATTTCACACATTGATCATTGAAACCAACAGTGAACAATGGCAGGAAATCATCTACAAAGAATCTTTTACTTTTCCACTGGGTCTGTCAATTGACTTTAAACTCACACTCTACTGCACCGATCAAGATTACAACCATTCAACATCCATTTCCTTAACAGGCAACACGAGGGAAAGTGGAAATGACTCACCTGAATTTATTACAGACCAATTTGTGACCCGCGACACATTAACTTCAGGTTCCACCACGTGGTCGGGCGCCCGGAATATAGCACAGTATAAAATCCACCTTTACGACATCTCGGCGATTGAAGACGAAAAAAACACCAAGGAAGGCACAATTATTGCCCCCCCCATTAGGGAAGTTTTGTATTCAGGCAGCGAACTCTGCTACACGTTTAATGATTTAACATCACTAAAGCCATACCATGTTTTCGTCTGGGGTATTAACGCCTATGGAACCGAAGGACACAGATCTTTTACTAACAATACATTCATGCACGCCAGCCCTTATGCCGACCAAGAGAAACCGACGCCCCCCTTACATCTCACAGCCTCCTATAGCACGATGAATGGAAATCTTCTCGTTTTTTTTAACCTGTCGTCTGACAACAATAAAGTTGATCACTACATCGTTACTATCAACGATAGTGTGATAAAAAAAAATGCGTCTCCCATTCTGGGCTTTCACTCCATAACCCATCCACTGCAAAGAAACATTCCATATACCGTATCTGTTTATGCCGTCGATCCAGACAACAATCGCTCAAGCGTTGTATCAATCCACGGAACAACATCCGATGAGGACACTCAAGACTCGCCCCCTACAGACAGCTATGTGCTCCAGGCTAAACGCACTGAAAACAATACAGCCCAACTTACGTGGGGCTACATACATAATGCCCGCTATCTATGCATCACGTACTACCTGATCACAGAAAACGGTGAAATAGCGCAACCCTTAGTACACACGGCAGGCAAGAGTATTGGAGTGAACCTTCATAACATCCAACCTGACAAAAAATATAAAGTCGCTGTTATCGGCGTGAACAGTTACGGGAATACTGGAACGCTTAAATTCATCGAATTTTAAGCTATAGATATAGAAAACTGCTCTCCATTTTCTTTATCTCCGCCGAGCCGCTTCGAAATAAAAAAGCATACAAGGCCGGGTTTTCCCGGCCTTCCCCCAAGAATGGCCTTGCATCAGGAATAGGATTCCATTCTTTTTGGTCACGCCCTCAATAAGCAATCGAAGTTAAGCCCTCCCAGGCAAGAAGCCTTTTTTATAAAGCCGTGTTCATATCGATAACACGTCAAGGACGGCGAGCGGCGCCCTTGCAAAGTACCGAACCCTTACTCTACCTCTGCGTTTTCAAGGTTTGTTACTCAAAACGCAAAAGTCCTTATCCAGAGCAGGGCTTTTTCGGGGTGGGGGTTGCCTATATTTTGATCGCACCACACAGAACTTGCTCAGCAAGAAGGTCTTTGAAATGTCCAGCAGTATGGGTATGGCCAGCGTTTTCGCTTTGTCGTCTTTGTTGTTGTCGCCTTTGGCCATGGCGGAAGAATCGCCAGCGTTCGTTGCACAAAATGCAGCCCGCGCAGCCGCCTTTGAACAGCACCAAAAAGAACTCGCCGCCAGCCACCAACACGAGGCACAGCCTCAGCACACGAAGATTAAAGCCAGCACCAGCGATGACAGCAAGGACAGCTGATTCCCTCCATAAAGTCTTCCCGACCCAGTCAGTCACGGCCTTTATATGTGACTGATTGTTTCAAAAGCCGCTACTATAGCGGCTTTTTTTTGTTCTCAAAAAGCCGTCACGGCGTTTGGCGTCTTTCAAAAAGAGCCCGAATTTCTAACGAAAATAAAAACTGCCATCACCCAAAAGGAGCTACTGACCGGTGAAGAACGCACTCAAATTCAGCCCGCTATTCCTAGCGCTGGCTGCAACGATCCCGACCCTTGCTTACGCCGATGATGAAACGGCAAAAGACGGCTTTTTTGAAGGTTCGAGCCTCAAGCTGCATTTTCGCAATTACTACATGAACCACGATATTCGCAGCCCCAAAGCGGATGACAGTAAAGAGTGGGGCCAAGGGGTCATTGGGCGGTTCGAGTCGGGCTTTACCCAAGGTGTGGTGGGCTTCGGGCTAGACGCTTACGGCATGCTCGGCCTGAAACTCGACGGCGGTGGCGGTACGGACGGCAGCAGCATCCTGCCGGTCAGCGACGGTAGTGGCAAAGCGCCTACCGCGTTTTCGTCCGCTGGCGCAGCGCTAAAAATGCGCGCCTTTGACACTGAGTTGAAAGCGGGCGACATGTTCCTCACCAACCCGGTGATCGCCGGTGGCGAGACGCGCATGCTGCCGCAGACCTTCCGCGGTGTGACACTTACTAATCACAGCCTGGATGGCTGGATGTTCGAAGGCGGCCAGGTCAGCTTCGAAAAACCTTACAACCAGAGCGGCATGCGCCGCCTGACGACCATGTATGGCAACCTCGATGGCCAGAACAGCAAGCACATGAACTGGGCTGGCGCCTCGTGGAGCGGCGTGCCTGAGCTCACCAGCAACCTGTATGCGGCCGAGCTGCAGGACATCTGGAACCAGTACTACTACGATCTGGATTACACCTACGCCCTGACCGATAGCGTCAGCCTGAACCCGGGGCTGCATTTCTATCACACTCAGGACACAGGCAAGGCCCTGCTGGGTGACATCGACAACAACACCTTCAGCCTGCATTTTGCCGTGGCTGTCGCGGGGCATACGGTGACCGCGGTGTACCAGCGGGTCAATGGCAACACGCCGTTTGACTACATCTATCAGGGCGACAGCGTTTATCTGGATAACTCGCAGCAGTATTCGGACTTCAACGGGCCGAACGAACGCTCGTGGAAGCTTCAATACGAATATGACTTTGCCGGCGTGGGCCTGGCCGGGCTGACGTCCATGATTTCGTACTCGCGCGGCGAACTTGACCTGACCAAGGTTGACCCCAACAGCGTGGGTTACGGCAATTGGTACAACGCTGACGGCAAGCACGCCAAACACTGGGAACGCGACCTAACCGTCAAATATGTGCTGCAGGAAGGCCCGGCGAAAGACCTGGGCGTCGCGTTGCGCTGGTCGGCCAACCGGGGCAATGAGGCGTATCAGGCGGTCGACAGCAATGTCGATGAATACCGCGTCATCATCGACTATCCTCTTGATGTGTTTTAAACCCTGATACAAAGCCAGCGTTTACGCTGGCTTTTTTGTGGGGGGGTGCTCATTTAGGGGCTGTCTAGAGGCCGACCGCAGCATGGCAATAACCCACCACTCATCTAAACCACCGATCACGCAGGGCTGGTTGTTGATCGCCATGACGGCGTGCGTCATAGCCATTCTCAGCATCAATGCGTTTTTGCTGATGCGCGAGCATCGCAGCGTTGAACTGGCGGCCATCCGTACCTCGCTCAACATTGTTCGCCTGATCGACCGCGACGTCCAAAACACCGTTGAGCAATACGACTCCGCACTCAGCGCGCTGATCCGTGTGTCGAAGCGTGGCGACCTTGGCAACCTTTCCCAGCCGCTGAAGCAAATGTTGATGTTCGATAAAGCTGAAGAAACACCCGACAACGGTGGCTTTTTCATGCTCAACGCCCAAGGCGATCTGGTGGTCAGCTCCCTTGCCGATTACACGCCCGGTAAAAACTACAGTCATTGGCAAAGCTTTATCGAGCAGCGTGACTCATCCGGCAATGACCTGTTTATCTCCCACCCCTTCCCGACCGAGGCCACTCAGGGAGCGTGCTGCATCAGCTTCAGCCGTCGAATTTCCGGTGCCGACGGTTCGTTCCAGGGTGTGGCGATCGCCCAAATGAAGGTCGAGTACTTTCGCTCGTTGTTTCAAAAGCTGGATCTCGGGGCCAACAGCACCATCAGCCTGATCAATACCGACGGCACCCTGCTCATCCAGCAACCCGGCCGTGACAATGCCCGGGACGATCTGAGCCACGACCCGATCTTCAATCGCCTGTTGAAGGAGCACAAAGGCAGTTTTATTGCGGTCTCCAGCAAACACGGCCAAGAGGAGCTGTACAGTTTTTCTGAGGTCGGCAAGCTGCCGTTGGTGGTGGTGGTTTCACTGGCCACTGAAGACGTGTTCGCCAGTTGGCGGCGCAATGCGTTGTTGGTCGGTTGTGTGACGCTGATGCTGTGCATCACCTTGCTCGGCCTGACATGGCTGCTGGGGCGCGAACTGCAATTACGACGCAAGGCAGAGCAGACGCTGGAAGCGATGATACGCACCGACCCGCTTACCGAACTGGCCAACCGCCGAAAACTGGATGAAACCCTCACGACTGAGTGGCTTCGCGCTCAACGCACTCGCAAACCGCTGTCGCTGATCATGATCGACGTCGATCATTTCAAGTCGTTCAATGACACTTACGGTCACCCGTACGGTGACGAAGCCTTGCGCCTGGTTGGCAAAACCCTGAAGACTTTCGTACGACGCTCAACTGATCTGGTTGCCCGTTATGGCGGCGAAGAGTTCGCCATGGTCCTGCCCGACACCCACGCCGAGGGTGCAGCGCAGCTCGCAGAGCGTATTCGTCACACCATTGAGCAACTGCCCCCCATTAAACCGGGCGGTATCCCGATCACCGTGAGCCTTGGCACCTGCACCCAACTGGTAACAGCGGACGACTCGCAAACCCGTTTTTTGCATTGTGCCGATCAGGCGCTCTATCAGGCCAAGAAAAATGGACGTAATTGCGTGGTCAGTCGCAACGCCGCAGGCGACGCTTGAGCCAATCAGCCCGCACGCTGGTTATGGGGTCATTTTTTTCAACTCAAAGACCTTGAAATTTGGCGAGCCGTACTTATTGTGCGCTCATGAACACCCGGCCCGCCTCTGAGCAACATATCGTGAGCCAACGCCTGCTCATGACCTTCGCCAGCCTGTCGATCATGGCGATTTTGAGCATTGTCGGTTTTTTTATTCACCATGATTACATCGACGACAAAAAACAGGCGACGCGCTCAGCCTCCAACATCGTGCAACTGGTTGATCGCAACATCAGCGAAGTCATGCGCCTTTATGACGACGTGCTGAACGGGATGATTAAAACCTGGCAAAGCGCCCCGTTAAACTCACTGCCTGAGGATATTCAGCATCAGCTTCTGTTTAGCAGAGCGCAGGACGCTCCCTCGGACGATGGTTTTTTTATCCTCAATGCCCACGGCGTGGTGGTCGCGGACTCGCGAACCGCTATTGCGTCACCGGCTGACCTTAGCGATCAAGCGTACTTTACCGCTCACCGTCATGGCTCACGCGATGCGCTCTTCATCAGCCCCCCCTTCAAGACCGGCCCCGATGTGGATGACTGGAACATCGCGTTCAGTCGCCGTATCAGTGCGCCTGATGGCACCTTTTTGGGGGTCGGGGTTGCACAAATGAGGCTGGAATACTTCTATGAGCTGTTTCAGAGCCTTGAGCTGAGCCCGGATGACACTATCAATCTGATGAGCAGTGACGGGACGCTGATAACCCAGTACCCCGTGACTATCCGCCCCCTTTTTGGCACCTACGTCGGTTGCCTGCCCGGCATCCAGCGACTTTTCGACGAGACCGAGGGCAGTTTCATCGCAACCTCGCACATCTATGGCGTAGAGCGCTTGTACAGTTTTTCACGGGTTCGCAATTTACCCCTGGTTGTCGTCGTGGCTTTGTCTACAGACAGCATCTTTGAAGGCTGGCGCATGACCACCTGGGTGGTGGGTAGCTTTGCTGCGCTGCTATGCCTGTCTCTGATCTGGATGACCTGGATGCTGAACCGCGAAATGCGCTTGCGTCAGCATGTTGAAACCGAACTCGAAGGGCTGGCCACTACTGACCCTCTCACCACATTGGCCAATCGTCGGACGCTGGATGCGCGGCTGGCCCAGGAATGGCGGCGAGCGCAACGCGCAGGTCGCTGTATTTCACTAATCATGATGGACATTGATCACTTCAAGGCCTTCAACGACACCTACGGGCATCAGGCCGGTGACGACGTCATCCGCAAAGTCGCCCAGCAGATCAAATCACAGGTACGGCGCCCCTCCGATCTGGCAGCGCGGTATGGCGGAGAGGAGTTTGCGGTGTTGCTGGTGGACACGGACACGCGCGGTGCCCGGCAAATTGCCGAAGGGATACGCAAAGCGGTGGAACGGATGGCGCCGATTACTGATGGAGGCGCCTCAGTGACCATCAGTTTGGGCACTTATACCCGTCAGGTGAGAGCCGGTGACACGCTGCAAGAGCTGGTGCGCAAAGCGGATGCAGCGCTGTATGAAGCCAAGCACAGCGGTAGAAACAGGGTTGTCAGCGTCAGTGAGCAGCAACACGAGCAAAACGTCGCTTAGTCCCTCGCACCCTTTGGGGGCATAAAAAAAGGCCACCCGAGGGCAGCCTTCAAAAACTAGAGAAAGAAGTTTTACTTAAACTGCCGCAACCGGACGCATGTACGAAATCGGTGCAGTGCTGGCATCTTCAAAGGTCACGACTTCCCACGCATCTTTCTGATCAATCAGCTTGCGAAGCAGCTGGTTGTTCAATGCATGGCCAGACTTGAAGCCCTTGAACTCGCCGATCAGGCTATTGCCCAACAGGTAGAGGTCGCCAATGGCGTCGAGGATCTTGTGCTTCACGAATTCGTCCTCATAGCGAAGACCGTCTTCGTTCAGTACACCGTCCGCGTCGACAACGATCGCGTTTTCCACACTGCCACCGAGTGCGAGGTTGTGCTTGCGCAGGTACTCGATGTCACTCATGAAGCCAAAGGTACGGGCGCGGCTGACTTCTTTTACAAACGAAGTGCTTGAGAAATCCACGCTTGCACTTTGTGTGCGATTACGGAAAACCGGGTGATCGAAATCGATCTCGAAAGTCACCTTGAAGCCTTCGAAAGGGACAAAAGTGGCGCGTTTGTCGCCATCTTCAACGGTCACTTCACGCAGGATACGGATGAATTTCTTCGGCGCGTCCTGTTCTTCCAGGCCGGCAGATTGAATCAAAAATACGAAAGGTCCAGCGCTACCGTCCATGATAGGGACTTCAGACGCGGAGAGTTCGACGTAGGCGTTATCGATCCCCAGGCCAGCCATGGCCGAGAGCAAGTGCTCTACCGTGTCTACTTTGGTATCGCCGTTGACCAATGTGGTCGACATGGTTGTCTCGCCGACGTTTTCCGCGCGAGCAGGAATCTGCACCACAGGGTCAAGGTCTGCACGACAAAACACGATGCCGGTGTCCACAGGCGCAGGCTTGAGGGTCAGGTAGACCTTCTCACCGGAGTGCAGGCCGACACCTGTGGCACGGATAATATTTTTCAGGGTGCGTTGTTTAATCATGGCATTGGCCGCTTCAGCGCAAATTGCGAACTGGTATCAACAAAGGCTGGCGATAATAGCAGACCGAGCCTTTGCTGAACACCAATCACCTTAATCCCCCTGATTGATTTCATTAATCAGCCTGTCGACGCAGGAAAGCCGGGATGTCCAGGTAATCCAGATCGTCTTGAGGATTGAGCTTGGCAGCGGTTGTCGCGCCTTGCTGGGCCTGATTACGCATCACGGTCGGACGGTCGAGGTCACGGTAGTTAACCGATGGCAGCTCCTGACGGGTTTCCTGACGAACGTCCTGACGCGCGGCTGCGGCCTGAGCCGAAGAAGCGGCGTACGACGCCTGTACCGTGTTGTCGATCACCTTGACCGGCTTCTCGATTTTCGCGCCCAGACCGGTTGCAACCACGGTCACGTGCAGTTCGTCGCGCATGTCCGGATCGATTACGGTACCGACCTTGACCATCGCGTGCTCGGAAGCGAAAGCTTCGATGATGCTGCCCACGTCGGAGTATTCACCCAACGACAGGTCAGGACCGGCAGTGATGTTCACCAGGATGCCGCGCGCGCCTTCGAGGTTCACGTCTTCGAGCAACGGGTTGCGGATCGCCGCTTCAGTGGCTTCACGTGCACGGTTAGGACCGCTGGCGCAGCCAGTGCCCATCATCGCCATGCCCATTTCGCTCATCACGGTGCGCACGTCGGCAAAGTCGACGTTGATCATGCCCGGACGCTTGATGATGTCGGAGATACCGCGAACGGCACCGGCCAGTACGTCATCGGCCTTGGCGAAAGCCGACAGCAGGCTGGCGTCTTTACCGAGAATGGTGAGCAGTTTTTCGTTCGGAATCGTGATCAACGAGTCGACGCTTTCAGACAGCAGACGAATACCTTCGTCAGCGATCTGCATGCGCTTGCGACCTTCGAACGGGAACGGACGGGTCACTACCGCAACGGTGAGGATCCCCATTTCCTTGGCCACTTCGGCAATGATCGGTGCAGCACCGGTACCGGTACCGCCGCCCATGCCCGTGGTGATGAAGACCATGTTGGTGCCCTGCAGCACTTCAGCGATGCGCTCGCGGTCCTCAAGAGCAGCCTGACGGCCAACCTCGGGGTTCGCGCCGGCACCCAGGCCCTTGGTCACGCCAGTGCCCAATTGCAGGATGGTACGGGCACCAATACTTTTCAGCGCTTGGGCGTCCGTGTTGGCGCAGATGAATTCCACGCCTTCGATGTTGCTCTTAACCATGTGGTTAACAGCATTGCCACCGCCACCACCAACACCGATAACCTTGATTACCGGGCTTTGCGGGATGTTGTCTACGAGTTCGAACATTTTCCCTCTCCTTACCTTCTCTAGTTTTTTTCGCCTACTTCTACTGCTGGTAAATCGTTTGTTGCTTAGAAATTGCCCTGTACCCAGCGCTTAAGGCGCTCAAGGACAGGGGCTTTCTGTTCTTCACTGCTGTAACTGTCGCGGTTGCCTAATCCCGACAGAGAAATGCCATCGGACTGTTTTTGCAGCCCGTATTGCAGCAAGCCCACAGCCGTGGAGTAAATCGGGTTACGCACAACATCGGCCAACCCTTTGAAACTGTGTGGCACGCCAAGACGCACAGGCATGTGGAAGATTTCTTCGGCCAGTTCGACCGCGCCTTCCATCTTCGAGGTGCCTCCTGTCAGGACGATGCCCGCAGGGATCAAATCTTCGTAACCGCTGCGGCGCAGCTCAGCCTGGATCAGGCTGAACAGCTCTTCGTAACGGGGCTCGACCACTTCGGCCAGCGCTTGGCGCGACAGCTCGCGCGGTGGACGATCACCCACGCTTGGCACTTTGATGGTTTCACCGGCGCCTGCCAGCTTGGCCAGCGCGCAGGCGTAGCGAATCTTGATTTCTTCGGCGTACTGGGTCGGGGTGCGCAACGCCATTGCGATGTCGTTGGTCACTTGATCGCCGGCAATGGGGATCACCGCGGTATGGCGGATCGCACCTTCGGTGAAAATCGCGATGTCAGTGGTGCCGCCGCCGATGTCGACCAGGCAAACGCCCAGCTCTTTTTCATCATCGGTGAGTACCGAGTAGGCCGACGCCAGTTGCTCAAGGATGATGTCATCCACCTCAAGGCCACAGCGGCGCACGCACTTCTCAATGTTTTGCGCAGCATTCACGGCGCATGTCACCACGTGCACCTTGGCTTCCAGACGTACGCCCGACATGCCCAGTGGCTCACGCACGCCTTCCTGGTTATCGATCACGTAGTCCTGCGGCAAGGTGTGCAGCACGCGCTGGTCTGCCGGAATGGCCACTGCCTGGGCAGCATCGAGCACGCGCTCAAGGTCGGCCGAACTGACTTCACGGTCGCGGATCGCCACGATGCCGTGGGAGTTCAGGCTGCGAATGTGATTGCCTGCCACGCCGACAAACGCCGAGTGAATACGGCAACCGGCCATCAACTGCGCTTCTTCCACTGCGCGCTGGATCGACTGCACAGTGGATTCGATATTCACCACCACGCCCTTCTTCAGGCCACGGGATGGATGGGTGCCGATACCAACGATTTCGAGTTGGCCGTCGGCCGCGACTTCGCCTACCAGCGCAACCACCTTGGAGGTGCCGATATCCAGGCCGACGATCATTTTGCCGCTTTGCACATTTGCCATGGGTCCTGCCTCTTCTTAATTCTTCGCGACAGCGGGTTGGGCTATCGTGGGTGCCACAGGTTCCCGCCAGCCGACGGCCAATCCGTTGGCATAACGCAAATCAATGCGCGCTATGTTCGTAATCTGTTCTTTCAGCGTTTTTTCATAGATGGCTATGAAGCGACGCATTTTCTCTACCAGGTGATCGCGCCCCAACAGCAGCTCGATGCCCGGCCCTGCACTGCCCGCTCCTGTAGTCAGGAACCAGCTACCGCGCTCACGCAGTTCCAGCCGGGCTATGGAGAAGCCCATCGGACGCAGCATCTGGCTCAAAACCTGATACTGCTGCATCACTTGCTGCTGAGCCCGTTGAGGGCCGAACAGCTGCGGCAAATGTTCGTAATTGGCCAGTTCACGCGGGGTGAAGGCCTGCCCCTGGTTGTTCAGCAGTGCTTCATCGCCCCACCGTGCAACCGGCAATTGTTCTTCAAGACGGATCACCACTTGATCCGGCCAGACCCGCCGCACTTCTGCGTGGGCAATCCACGGCATCTGTTCCAGCTCGGTGCGCATGGCTTCCAGGTCGACCGTGAAAAAGCTCGCGGCAATGTAAGGTGCGATGCGCTGCTGCACGGCCTGCTGGCTGATGTAGGTCAGGTCGCCCTGCACGTTGACGTTAGTAATCGGCCGGTCTGCGTAAGGCATGAGCCGTTGCGCGCCTTCATAAGTGCCGAAACCCAACGCCACCAGCAACACCGGCCAGAACAGCGCTTTCAAAAAGCCGAAATTGGCTTTTGGCAGGCGCGCCGACATCGGCTCTTTCGCCACCATTCGGCTCGCGCCACGCGGCACCGGCTTGCGGCCGGGAGCGAGGGGTGGCTGGCGATGCTGGGCGCCTTGCATGGACTTAACCTCGCCGCTCTACACTGGCTGCCAGAATCGACAGCACCAACTGTTGAAAATCGAGACCGGCAGCCTTGGCCGCCATCGGCACCAGGCTGTGATCGGTCATGCCCGGCGCGGTGTTGACTTCCAGCAGCCAGAACTGGCCATCGGCGTCCTGCATGACATCCAGACGGCCCCAACCGGCGATACCGATCGCCTCACAGGCTTTTGCCGTGAGGTCCATGAGCTCTTGCTCCTTGGCGCTATCGAGACCGCATGGCACGCGATACTGGGTATCGTTGGCCACGTATTTGGCGTCGTAGTCGTAGAACGTATGCGGGGTGCCCAGGGCAATCGGAGGCAACACCTGGTCACGCAGGGTGGCGATGGTGAACTCAGGACCCGAGATCCATTGTTCGACCAACACTTGCGAATCGTACTTGCTGGCGTCGGCCCATGCGCTGATCAACTCGTCAACGCTGTTCACTTTGGCCATACCGATACTTGAACCTTCATGGGCCGGTTTGACGATCAAAGGGAAGCACAGTTCCTTCGCCGCAGAAATACAATCGGCTTCAGTGCTCAATACGGCATGGCGCGGGGTCGGAATACCCAGGCTGTGCCACACCTGTTTGGTGCGCAACTTGTCCATTGCCAAGGCTGACGCCAGGATGCCGCTGCCGGTGTAAGGAATGCCAAGGCATTCCAGCAGGCCCTGCATGCTGCCGTCTTCACCGCCACGACCATGCAGAATGATGAACGCACGGTCAATTTTTTCGTGGGTGATACGGGTGATGAAGTCATCGCCCACGTCAATGCCGAACGCATCCACGCCGGCGCTTTGCAGCGCATTCAAGACCGCATTGCCAGACTTGAGCGACACTTCACGCTCAGCGCTTTTACCGCCGAACAGCACCGCTACGCGGCCGAAGTCTGCGGGGGCAATGGTCGAAAACAGGTTGGCGTAGGCTGCAGTCATTTCAACTTCCCTTCGCTGGCTGCCACGGTAGCACCGGCAAACAACGGACTTTTAATGAGTTGCGGCGCCAGACGACCGATATCACCAGCCCCCTGACACAGCAGGATGTCGCCCGCGCGCAACAGCGGCTTGACGATCGGCGCCAGCTCAACGCCGCGCTCAATGTAGATCGGGTCCAACTGGCCGCGTTGGCGGATGCTGTGGCACAACTGGCGGCTGTCAGCACCCGGGATCGGTTCTTCGCCCGCCGGGTAGACTTCCATCAGCAACAGCACGTTGGCATCGGCCAGCACCTGCACAAAGTCGTCATACAGATCGCGGGTGCGACTGAAACGGTGCGGCTGGTAGACCATCACCAGACGACGCTCAGGCCAGCCACCCCGTACGGCTTTGATCACGGCGGCGACTTCCGTCGGGTGGTGGCCATAGTCGTCGACCAGCATCACGCTGCCGCCGTCGACTGGCAGCTCGCCATACACTTGAAAGCGACGGCCCACACCCTGGAAGCCCGACAGCCCCTGAACGATGGCGTCATCGCTGATGCCTTCATCGCTGGCAATGCAGATGGTCGCCAACGCATTGAGCACGTTGTGGTTGCCCGGCATGTTGACCGACACATCCAGCGGCTCACGGTCAGGGCGCAGCACGGTGAAGAATGTTTGCATGCCTTGCTGGCGTACATTGATTGCACGCACGTCAGCGTTTTCGCTGAAGCCATAGGTCACGGTCGGGCGCTTGACCAGCGGCAGGATTTCACGCACCACCGGATCGTCCAGGCACAGCACGGCCAGGCCATAGAACGGCAAGTTGTGCAGGAATTCGACGAAGGTTTTCTTCAGTTTGTTGAAGTCGCCTTCATAGGTCGCCATGTGGTCAGCGTCGATGTTAGTGACCACAGCTACCAGCGGCTGCAGATGCAGGAAGCTGGCATCGCTCTCGTCGGCTTCGGCAATCAGGTAACGGCTGGTGCCCAGTTGTGCATTGGTGCCTGCTGCATTCAGCCGACCACCAATCACAAATGTCGGGTCCAATCCACCGGCGGCAAACACAGAGGCCAACAGGCTGGTGGTGGTGGTTTTGCCGTGCGTACCGGCCACGGCAATCCCGTGACGATAGCGCATCAGTTCAGCCAGCATCTCGGCACGCGGCACGACCGGAATGCGACGCTCAAGCGCGCTGGCCACTTCCGGGTTCGAGGTATTGACGGCACTCGACACCACCAACACATCGGCGTTGGCGGCGTTTTCGGCGCGGTGGCCGATATAAATGTGCGCACCGAACGACTCAAGGCGTTCGGTCACAGGCGATGCATTCAGGTCAGAGCCCGACACCTGATAACCCAGGTTCAGCAACACTTCAGCGATACCGCACATGCCCACGCCGCCGATACCGACAAAGTGGATGCGACGGATACGGCGCATTTCCGGTTGTGGCATGGCTTTTTGATTCTCAACCATTGGCCACCTCCAGGCAGATATCGACAACGTTGCGGGTCGCATCAGGTTTTGCCAGGCGGCGAGCATTGGTCGCCATGCTGTTCAGTCGTTCCGGTTGCATCAAAACCTCTGTCAGGCGTGCAGCCAGATCGGCTGCGCCAGTCGTCGCTTGTGGCATCAGGAAAGCCGCGCCTTCCCGGGCCAAAAAGTCGGCATTACGGCTCTGATGGTCGTCAATCGCGTGGGGCAACGGCACCAACAGCGAAGGCAGACCGGCCGCAGCCAGTTCACTGACGGTCAGCGCGCCTGCGCGACAAACCACCAGGTCGGCCCAGCCATAAGCGTGGGCCATGTCTTTAATGAAAGGCTGTACTTGAGCCTCCACACCAACCGCTGTGTAGCGCTCGGCGGTAATCTGGTCGTGTTGCTTGCCGGCCTGATGAAACACTTCAGGACGCACCTCGGCCGGCACGTGGGCCAGCGCTTCAGGCAGCAACTTGTTCAGCGGCTCGGCCCCAAGGCTGCCGCCCAACACCAGCAAACGTGCCTTGCGACCGTGCAAAGGCGTGCGTGGCGCCAGGGAAAACAGTTCGGCGCGCACCGGGTTGCCGGTGGTGCGGCGTTTGTCTGAGGGCTCAAAGGTCTCCGGGAAAGCTTCGAGCACGCGCTGCGTCATCGGCAATAGCAGGCGGTTAGCGGTGCCGGCCACGGCGTTTTGCTCATGGATGATCACCGGAACGCCACAGGTTTTGGCGGCTAAACCGCCGGGGCCAGTCACGTACCCGCCAAAACCCAGCACGCACACGGGCTTGAGCTGACGAATGATTGCACGCGCCTGCATCAACGCCTTGAGCAATACGAAGGGCGCCTTGAGCAACGACAGTTTGCTCTTGCCCCGCAGGCCGGTGACGTTGATCCGGTGCAAGGTGAAACCGGCAGGTTCAACCAGTTCGTTTTCGATACCGCGCGGTGTACCGAGCCAGTGCACGGTGTAACCACGGGCTTCAAATTCGCGCGCACAGGCCAAAGCCGGGAACACGTGTCCGCCGGTGCCGCCTGCCATGATCAGCACATTAGCGCCCATGGTTCGGCTCCTCTGCGAAGTCGCTTTCTTTAAACTCGGTGTCTTCACTGCCCAAGTGGGTACGACTCTCCCATTCAATGCGCAGCAACAACCCCATGCACACACAGCAAATCACCAACGAACTGCCGCCATAACTGAGGAACGGTAGAGTCAGCCCTTTGGTAGGCAGCAAGCCCACGTTCACCCCGATGTTGATCAGGAATTGGCCGATCCACAGGAAGGACAAGCCGTACGCCATGTAGGCCGCGAAATATTGCTTGGCGCGCTCGGCCCACATTCCGATGTACATCCCGCGCACACAGACAAACACGAACAGGGCCACGGTGAGGAGCGAACCCACCACGCCCAGCTCTTCGGCCAGCACGGAGAACACGAAGTCGGTATGGGCTTCGGGCAGGTAGAACTGCTTCTGTACGCTGTTGCCCAGACCGACGCCGAACCACTCGCCACGACCAAACGCGATCAGCGCCTGAGTCAACTGATAGCCCGAACCAAACTGGTCAGACCATGGGTCGGTAAAGGTGATCAAACGTGCCATCCGGTAGGGTTGCGCCTGAACCAGCACGAACACCGCACCTACCGCGAGCGCCACCATCAGGGCAAAGCGGAAAAGCCCAACCCCGCCCAGAAACAGCATGGCAGCCGCCGCCCCCATCATCACGACAGTGGCGCCGAAGTCGGGCTCCATCAGCAACAGGCCCGCCATGGGCAGCAACACGATGAACGGTTTGAAAAAGCCCATCCAGCTTTCGCGGACTTCTTTCTGGCGGCGCACCAGGTAACCAGCCAGGTAAATCACCACGAAGACCTTGGCAATTTCAGACGGCTGAACGTTGAAAAAACTGAACCCGATCCAGCGCATCGAGCCGTTGACCTCACGCCCAATGCCGGGCAACAGCACCATGACCAACAGGCCAAATGCTCCGACCAACAACATCCAGCCCCAACGCTGCCAAGTCGCAATCGGGACCATCATCGTCAGGATGCAGGCACCGAGACCGAGCACGATGTAAAACAGGTGGCGAATCATGTGATACAGCGTGTTGCCCGATTGCAACGCCGCCACTTCGGACGATGCCGAGGTGATCATCACCAGACCCAGGCCCAGCAAGGCCAGGCAACCGGCGAGCAGCGGGAAGTCGAGGTCAATGCCACGGCCCGTGATCAGCGGTGAAGGATAGGGTTTGAGGACGCCGAAGATCATGCCAGGGCCCCCACTGCACGGGCGAACAACTGGCCGCGCTCTTCATAGTTTTTGAACATGTCGAAACTGGCGCAGGCGGGCGATAGCAAGACAGCATCACCGGGCTGGGCCAGCGCGCGGCATTGGGCAATGGCCTCATCCAGCGAAGCAGCGCGTACTTGAGGCACAGCATCGCCCAGTGCGTCGGCAATCAGGTCGGCATCCCGGCCGATCAGTACCACGGCACGGCAGTAACGAGTCACGGAATCACGCAGACCGCTAAAATCGGCGCCTTTGCCGTCCCCCCCGGCGATCAGGACGAGCTTGCCGTCCATGTCCATGCCCAGACCGTCGATGGCGGCCAATGCCGCGCCTACGTTGGTCGCTTTGGAATCGTTGTAGTAACTCACGCCGTCCAGCTCGCGAACCCACTGGCAGCGATGCTCAAGGCCGGTGAAAGTGCGCAAGCTCGACAGCATCGCGTCGAACGGCAACCCCACCGCATGGCCCAGCGCCAGAGCAGCCAGGGCGTTGGCCTGATTGTGGGCACCGCGCACTTTCAGCTCACGCACGGGCATGAGGTTTTGAAATTCAAAGGCGAGGTATTTTTCGCCGTTTTCTTCACGCAAGCCGAACGCTTTGAAATCCGGTGCGCCAAGACCGAATGTCCAGCACGGCAGGCCGTCACTCATCAGCGGGCGGGTCAGCGCGTCCTGACGGTTGACCACCACTTGGCGAGCCCCCCGGAAGATCCGGTGCTTGGCCAAGTGATACGCGGGCAAGCCACTGTAACGGTCCATGTGGTCTTCGCTGACGTTGAGCACGGTGGCCACTTCAGCGCCCAACTGATGGGTGGTTTCAAGCTGGAAGCTCGACAGTTCCATCACGTACAACTCAACGTCGTCGCTGAGCAGGTCGAGTGCGGGCATGCCGAGGTTGCCCCCGACCGCCACACGCTTGCCTGCCGCCACTGCCATCTCGCCAACCAGTGTCGTTACGGTGCTCTTGGCGTTGGAACCGCTGATTGCAACGATGGGCGCTTTCGCGTTACGCGCGAACAGGTCAATGTCACCCGACAGCTTCACGCCGCGGGCAGCCGCTGCTTGCAAAGCCGGGGTAGCCAGCGCCAGGCCCGGGCTCACATACAGCTCGTCGGCACGGCACAGAAACTCGACATCCAGCTCGCCACAACGCACTTCCACTTGCGGGTAGTCACGGCGCAGCGTGGCCAGCTCCGGTGGGTTTTCCCGCGTGTCGGCGACGGCAAACGACACGCCCTGACGCGCCAGAAAGCGCACCAGGGACATGCCGCTCTTGCCGAGGCCGACAACGATGCGGAAGTGGTCAGAAGCGATCAGAGACACAGGTTCTACCTCAGCTTCAATGTGGCAAGGCCGATCAACACAAGAATCACGGTGATGATCCAGAAACGGACGATCACACGCGGCTCGGGCCAGCCCTTGAGTTCAAAGTGGTGGTGAATGGGCGCCATACGGAACACACGCTTGCCGGTCAGCTTGAAAGACGCGACCTGGATCACCACGGAAAGGGTCTCCATCACGAACACGCCCCCCATGATGAACAGCACGATTTCCTGACGCACGATGACCGCGATGGTGCCCAACGCGGCGCCCAGCGCCAGCGCGCCGACGTCGCCCATGAAGACTTGGGCCGGGTATGTGTTGAACCACAGAAACCCAAGACCGGCGCCGATCAACGCGCCGCAGAAGACGATCAATTCGCCGGCACCCGGCACGTAAGGGATCAGCAGGTAGTCGGCAAACTTCACGTTGCCCGACAGGTAGCAGAAGATGCCCAGCGCCCCACCCACCATCACGGTCGGCATGATTGCCAGGCCATCGAGGCCGTCAGTCAGGTTGACTGCGTTGCTTGAGCCCACAATCACGAAGTAGGTCAGCACCACGAAGCCAATGCCCAACGGAATGCTGGCATCTTTGAGGATCGGCAGGATCAGGGTGGTTTCGACCGCGCTCGGTGCTGTCATGTACAGGAAGATCGCGGCGCCCAGGCCGAACACCGATTGCCAGAAATACTTCCAGCGGCTCGGAAGGCCGCGGGAGTTTTTCTCGATCACTTTGCGGTAGTCATCGACCCAGCCGATGGCACCGAACAGCAGGGTGACCAGCATCACCACCCACACATAACGGTTGCTCAGGTCTGCCCACAGCAGGGTGCTGATGGTAATGGCGGACAGAATCAACGCGCCGCCCATGGTGGGGGTGCCGGATTTTGACAAGTGCGATTGCGGACCGTCGTTACGTACAGATTGGCCGATTTGACGGTTTTGCAGGGTGCGGATCATCCACGGCCCGAGGCACAGTGACAAAGACAGCGCGGTCAGTACCCCGAGAATTCCCCGCAGGGACAAGTACTGGAAGACCGCGAAGCCCTTGTAGAACTGTTGCAGATACTCCGCTAGCAGCAGCAGCATTAATGTTTCTCCCCGCTGGAACCGCACAGCGCCGCAACGACGTTTTCCATCGCAGCGCTACGCGAGCCCTTGATCAAAATAGTGGTGTTTGTTTCGTGCTCAGCGCGAAGCGCCTTGATCAGGTCAGCCTGATTGGCGAAGTGACGAGCCTGGTGTCCAAATGCAGCGACGGCATGAGCCATCATCGGCCCCACCGCATAGAGCGCTGAAACCTTGTCGGCGGCATAAGCGCCTACTTCACGATGTCCTTGCTCCGCCCACTCACCCAGCTCGCCAATATCTCCGAGCACCAGGACGGTGCGGCCGGAAAAGGCGGCGAGTATATCAACGGCAGCGCACATTGAGGTGGGGTTTGCGTTGTAAGTGTCATCAATAATTCGTAGTCCGGACGGGGTCAGTTGAGCCACAGCCCGCCCCTTGACCGGTTGCACCGCGTTCAAGCCAGAAACGATGCCAAACAGCGAGACGCCCAGCGCATGAGCTGCCGCCGCTGCGGCCAGAGCATTGGCCACGTTATGACTGCCCAACAGGTTGAGCTGAACGTGTTCCACGCCCGCCGGGCTGTGCAACATAAACGCCGGGCAACCCCGTGCATCACGGGTCAATTGGCTGGCATGAAAATCCGCTTGAACATTGCTCAGGGCGAATGTCAGGACCTTGCGCTCACCGGCACGGGCCTTCCAGATACCAAATGCCTTGTCATCCAGATTGAGCACAGCAACGCCGTCAGCCGCCAGCCCTTCGATGATTTCCCCTTTGGCTTCGACGATTTTTTCCGGGCCGCCAAATTCACCGACATGCGCAGTGCCTGCGTTGTTCAGCACCGCCACGTGCGGGCGCGTGAGACCGACGGTGTACGCGATTTCACCCAGACGCGACGCGCCCAGCTCAATCACGGCGGCTGTATGCTCGGGCGCCAGCTCCATGAGGGTCAATGGCACGCCGAGGTCGTTATTCAAATTACCCTTGGTTGCCAACACGGGACCGCGCGTGCGCAGGATGCATGCGAGCATTTCCTTGACCGTGGTTTTGCCACTGGAACCTGTAATCGCAGCCACCGGCTTGTCATAGCTAGCACGATTCAGCGCCCCCAGTTGGCCCAACGCAACGCGGGTGTCTTTGACGATCAATTGGGGCAAGGCCGACTCAGGCACTTCCCGCTCGACCAGCGCGGCAACAGCGCCCTTGGCCGCCACTTCGTTCAAGTAGTCATGCCCGTCAAAACGCGGGCCTGTCAGGGCAATGAACAATTGCCCCTTGGTAATCGCACGGCTGTCGATGCTGACACCCTTAAAGGTTGCATCCGCGTTAAGCAGATGCCCCGCGAGGGCTGTGCTGACTTCGCTCAACAACAAAGGCTTAAGCATGGTCGGCCTCCCAGGCGAGCAAGGCATTTTCGGCTTCGACCAGATCGGAGAAAGCATGGCGTTCGCCGTTGATTTCCTGATAGTCCTCGTGCCCTTTACCCGCCAGCACGATTACGTCATCTGCATTGGCGCGGGCAATGATCTGCGCAATGGCTTTGCCACGCCCGGCAACGAAGGTGACGTTGGAGTCGTCGGCAAAACCGGTGCGGATATCAGCGAAAATCTGCGCAGGGTCTTCCGTACGCGGGTTGTCGTCGGTGACCAGAACGGTGTCAGCCAAACGCTCTACCACCTCAGCCATCAGCGGGCGCTTACCGCGATCGCGATCACCGCCGCAGCCAAACAGGCACTGCAATTGGCCTTTGGCATGAGGACGCAGGGCCAGCAGAACTTTTTCCAGCGCGTCAGGGGTATGCGCGTAATCAACCACTACCAACGGCTTGGAACCGCCGCCCAAACGCTGCATGCGACCGACCGGACCTTCTAGCTTTGGCAGCACGTTTAAAATTTCATCCAGCGGGTAATCCAGCCCCATCAAGGCACCAATGGCGGCCAATACGTTGCTCAAGTTAAAACGACCGAGCAAGGCACTGCGCAGCAGGTGCTCACCTTGAGCCGTTCTCACGGTGGCACGCACACCGTCATCGTCAAACGTTGCGTCGAAACAATACAAAGAGGCGCTGCTGTCTTCGAGGCTATAGCTGATCAGGCGGGAGTCGGGCTGTTCAGCGGCAAGCTCGCGACCAAACGCATCATCCAGATTCAGTACCCGGCAGCGCAGGGTCGGCCATGCAAACAGCCGGGCCTTGGCCTGCGCATACGCCTGCATCGTGCCGTGGTAGTCCAGATGATCGCGCGACAGGTTAGTGAGGACTGCCACATCAAATGCCAATGCACTGACCCGCCCCTGATCCAGACCATGGGAGGAGACTTCCATTGCCACCGCTTTCGCGCCGGCTTTTTTCAGGTCCGCCAGCATGGCCTGCACGGCAATCGGATCGGGCGTGGTGTGGCGTCCGCTCTGCAGCGCGCCATAAAAGCCGGTGCCTAACGTACCGACGATGCCGCAGTGCTGGCCTAACAAATCAAGCGCTTGCGCCACCAGTTGTGTAACGCTGGTTTTACCATTGGTGCCAGTGACACCCACCAGATTGAGGTGATGGCTCGGCTCGCCATAAAAGCGCCCGGCGATGTCCGACAACTGCGCAGCAAGGCCTTTGACCGGAATTAAAGGCACGGAGGTGATGGGCAGTACGGAAGCGCCATCCACTTCATAAGCAACAGCGGCCGCGCCTCGGGTCAAGGCATCAGCGATGTGTTCGCGACCATCGAGCTTGCCGCCCGGCACGGCAAGGAACAGGTCGCCCGCACGCACGTTACGGCTATCAAGGGTCAACTCGCGGATCAACAAATCGTGACCGGCGTGAGGAAATATTTTGTTCAGGCTCAAGGACATTAGCCGCGCCCTCCTTTGGCTGCCGCAGCGGCCGCCGCTGCTTGTTGCTCTGCCGCAGTCGGCAGGTTATCGGGCGTGACGTTCATCAGGCGCAGGGTGCCGGACATTACCTTGCTGAATACCGGCGCCGATACCAGACCACCGAAGTAACCGGCTTTGCTCGGCTCGTCGATCACCACCACGATGGCGTAACGCGGGTCATTCATTGGGCCGAAGCCTGCAAACAACGAGCGATAGGAGTTCACGGCGTAGCCTTTGACGCCGCCAGACGAAGTCTTGCGCGCCGTCCCTGATTTGCCGCCCACATGGTAAGCCGGCACTTTGGCACGCCACACACCACGGGGGTTTTCGATCACTTCCTGCAGCATGCCCTGCACTGTTTTTGCAACTTGTTCAGGCATCACTTGGGTGGACTGAACCGGTTTGTCGGTTTTAAGCAGTGTCAGGGGCGCCAGTTTGCCGTTGTTGGCCAGTGCCGAGAACGCATGCACCAGCTGAATCGCTGTCACCGACACACCGTAGCCATAAGACAGCGTGGCGGTTTCGGCTTTGCGCCATTCGCGGTAGTTCGGCAGGTTGCCTACACGCTCGCCGGGAAAGCCGAGCCCGGTGTCTTGCCCCAGGCCCATTTTCGCCATCTGACGGAAAATCGCCTCACCGCCGATATCGAACGCAACTTTACTCATGCCCACGTTACTGGAGTTGATCAGGATGCCCGTCAGGTCGAGAATCGGCCCTTCGGTACGCGATACGTCACGAATGGTGTATTTGCCGAGCTGCAACGTACCGGGATAAACCTCAACCTTGTCGGTCGGTTTCCAGCGACCGGTTTCCAGCGCAGCACTCATGGAAATCGGCTTCACCGTCGAACCCGGCTCGAACACGTCGATCATGGCGCGGTTACGCATCATTGCCGGTTGCAGGTTGCGGCGATTGTTCGGGTTGTACGTAGGCTGATTGACCATGGCCAGAATCTCGCCGGTTTTTACGTCCATGATCACAAGGCTGCCTGCCTTGGCACCGTTTTCGACCAGCGCGTTGCGCAGCTCCCGGTTAGCCAGGTATTGGAGGCGCAGGTCAATCGACAACGCCAAGGTCTTCCCTGCCTTGGCGTTTTTGGTCACTTGCACGTCTTTGATCAGTCGCCCGCGTCGGTCCTTGATGACCTGACGCTTGCCCGCCACGCCCGCCAGCCACTCGTCGTAAGCCAGTTCAACGCCTTCCCGGCCTTTATCGTCGATATCTGTAAAGCCGACCATGTGGGCTGTCACTTCACCCGCCGGGTAGAAGCGACGGAACTCTTCAATGCCATAAACACCTGGCACCTTCAGATCGAGAACGGCCTGGCCCTGCTCCGGGGTCAAGCCGCGCACCAGGTAGATAAATTCTTTGTTGGCTTGCTGCTCAAGACGCGCCGTCAGGACCTTTGGGTCCTGGCCCAACGCATGGGCCAGAGCCGGCCAGCGATCTTTGGCAACCTGCATTTCCTTGGCGTTGGCCCACAAGGTGGTTACAGGTGTACTGACCGCCAACGGCTCGCCATTGCGGTCGGTAATCAGGCCACGGTGAGCAGGAATCGGAATATGGCGAACGCTGCGCGCATCGCCCTGACCTTTAAGGAAGTCATGGTCGATCACTTGCAGATAGACGATCTGGCAAGCGATCGCGCCTACCAGCAGTGCCAGCAAAGCCAGCACCAAGCGAAAACGCCACGGGAAGAGTGCGCCTTCGAGTTTGATCATGGCGCCACCATCCGAACTTCTGCTGCGCCAGGAATGCGCATCTTCAGCTGTTCGCTGGCCAGGGTTTCAATACGGCTGTGGGCCGTCCACGTGCTTTGCTCAAGGATCAGACGACCCCATTCGGCCTGCGCTTTATCACGCACACTCAATTCGCCGTACAGGGTGTTGAGCAGTTGACGGTTCCAGTGCGCACTGTATGAAACGCCGACAGCCGAAACCAGCACGCCAATAAACAACAGCAGCATGAAGAAGCTTCCGCCGGGAAGTGGCTTGGCAAAGAGCTTGTTCAACGAAGCTTCTCCGCAACGCGCATGACAGCACTGCGTGAGCGCGGGTTGGCTTTTAGCTCTGCATCGGAGGCCGTCAGGGCCTTGCCATGAATTTTGATTTTAGGAATAAAAGCAACGTGCTGAATGGGCAGGTCGCGAGGCAGGTTGTCTGACTCGCCCTTGACCAGCTTGCGCATGAACTGCTTGACGATGCGGTCTTCCAGGGAGTGGAAACTGATGACGACCAGACGGCCGCCGATTTCCAGTGATTCCAGAGCGGCCTCAAGGCCCGCTTCCAGATCACCCAGTTCGTTATTGACGTGAATGCGCAAGCCCTGGAACGTGCGGGTTGCCGGGTTCTTGCCCTTTTCCCACGCGGGGTTAGCCACTTTCAGGACTTCAGCAAGATCAGCCGTGCGCTCGAACGGCTTGCTTTCACGCCGATCGACCACTGCACCCGCCATACGCCAGGCGTGACGCTCTTCGCCATATTCTTTGAAAACGCGGGCTATTTCTTCACGGGTCGCCGTGTTCACGAATTCGGCAGCGCTTACACCTTGCGAAGGGTCCATACGCATATCCAGCGGACCGTCGTTCATGAAGCTGAAACCGCGCTGCGGGTCATCGAGTTGAGGCGAGGACACACCCAAATCCAGCAAAACGCCGCTGACTTTGCCAGCCAGCCCACGCTCAGCCACCTCAGCGCCCATCTCGGCAAAGCTGCGCTGCACAATGACAAAGCGGCCGTCTTCGGCCGCCAGCGCTTGCCCTGTGGCAATCGCTTGTGGATCTTTATCAAACCCGAGCAGGCGCCCCTGCGGACCGAGCTTCTGGAGTATCAAACGGCTATGTCCGCCGCGACCGAAGGTGCCATCCAGATAGCATCCATCAGGACGTACGGCGAGAGCCTCTACGGCTTCGTCGAGCAGTACGGTGATGTGGTTGAAGCCGCTATCTATAGTCACAGAATTAAATCACGCAGTTCGTCAGGCATCGCGCCCGGTTGTTGAATAGCTGCAAGGTCAGCGGCAGAAACAGCTTCCCAGGCATCCTCGTCCCACAGTTGAAACTTGTTCAGCTGGCCCACCAACATCGCGCGCTTTTCCAACTTGGCATATTCACGCAAGCGCGGCGGCACCAGAAAACGACCACTGCCATCGAGCTCAAGGTCGACGGCATTACCAATCAGCAAGCGTTGCAGTCGGCGGTTCTCTTCACGCAACGAAGGCAATGCCCGCAGCTTGGTTTCAATCAATTCCCACTCATCGAGCGGGTACACACATAAGCAGGGATCTACCGCATCAATGGTCACAATCAGTTGCCCGGAGCTACGCGAAATCAACTCGTCACGGTACCGGCTCGGCATTGCGAGACGGCCCTTTGCATCGAGACTGATTGCATTGGCTCCACGAAACACGGCTGCGTTTCTCCAAATATTAGCGTTTTACGTCTAGAAAACCCACTTTATGCCACTTTTCGCCACTTGCGCACACTATAGGAATGCGCCCACCACACCGTCAAGGCGCGACCCGAAGGAAAACCCTTACAGAACTGAGATTTAGGTGGGTAAATAGACGTACAGCAGCAAGGCGAAGGAATATTTGACGAGTGATAGCCAATGAACTCAAAGCTCTGGACTTCAAACTTAAAGTAGTTTGTTAAGACTAAGAACTTTTTGTCATTACTTCGTGAAATTTTCGTGTGTTTGAAGCGAGGGGGTTAGAGCGGGTCTTCAATATTGCCAACTGCTCGCAGTGCAAGCAGGAAAAAAAGGTGGAGAGTCGATCTGTAAGCCGGGTTCTGTCGTGAACAGTCATTCGTCTACGATGGCCATCACTGGACATCTTTAGCAACCTACCCGGTTCCAGCGCGGGCCACGCCTTGGAACCCTATTTGGTCTTGCTCCAAGTGGGGTTTACCTAGCCACGAACTGTTGCCAGACGTGCGGTGCGCTCTTACCGCACCTTTTCACCCTTACCGGCGCCGAAGCGCTTAGGCGGTTATTTTCTGTGGCACTTTCCGTAGGCTCACGCCTCCCAGGCATTACCTGGCACTTCGCCCTATGGAGCCCGGACTTTCCTCCCCCCCCTAATTTTCATAGAAGGCAGCGACTGTCCAATCGACTCTCCGCCGCGAAGATTAACGGCACAAAGCGTATAGGACAAGCTTTAAAAGCCGTAAAAGGCGCACAACCACCGATCAGAAAACGGCCCGCGCGCCGGCAAAACATCAAAAACACGCTATGGCCGACCTAACACACCGGGCTTTCAATTCACTTTTTGTTTCTCAAGTGCCACTTGATACAGCACGTTCTTGCGCTCACCGGTAATTTCAGCGGCCAACGCTGCCGCACGTTTGAGGGGCATTTCCTTGAGTAAGAGATCAAGAATACGCATGGCTTCGCTGCTGATTGCCTCTTCGCTTTCAGGGGCGGTCCAACCAGCCACCAACACGACACACTCTCCGCGCTGTTGATTGCTGTCACTTTCGACGAACTCACGCAGCTCAGCCAATGGCAAACCCTTGAGCGTCTCGAAGGTCTTGGTCAGTTCCCGGGCCAACAACGCCGGACGATCCGGACCAAACACCAGTTCCATATCTTGCAGACACTCAAGAATGCGATGTGGCGCTTCATAAAAGATCAAGGTCCGCGGTTCTTCTTTAAGCCGTTCAAGTCGCGTCCGACGGCCAACCGCCTTGGCTGGCAGGAAGCCTTCGAAGATGAAGCGATCAGAAGGCAGCCCGGCAGCCGATAAAGCCGCAATCAGGGCGCAGGCTCCTGGCACGGGGACGACAGGAATGCCTGCAGCACGCGCCTGGCGAACGAGGTGATAGCCCGGATCAGAAATCAACGGCGTTCCGGCATCCGAGATCAGCGCGACGTCTTCGCCTGCCAGCAACCGCTGAATGAAGCGACTGCCTTCATCGCGCTCGTTGTGTTCGTGACACGCACCCAGCGGCGTCGAAATACCGAAATGCTGCATCAGCCGTAGCGAATGGCGCGTGTCTTCCGCTGCAATTAGCGAGACATCACGCAATACTTTGAGCGCCCGCGCACTGATATCGTCCAGGTTACCGATGGGCGTGGCCACCACATAAAGTGAGCCAACAACGGAATTCACAACACCTGGAGCAGTCAAAACGCACACCTCAAAAGAGTTAAAGGCGCCATTGTAGCGCGTAGAGCCGTGCCCGCAGCACCTTTGAGGCGTGACAGAAAAGACATATACGGAAAAGATTGTCCGCCACAGACGCCTGAAGTCATCTAAATTTAGGCTTTATGGTCTGTAACATCGCACCCCGGCCAGCGCTTGGGTACACTTCGCCCCCTTATTTGATCGAGTATCAGGAACACTACATGATCGCTTGCCTGCGGCTGTTCACTGCCCTCTGCCTCGCTGCCTTGTTGGCGGCTTGTTCCAGCTCGCCCTCCTCTAGCCTTGGCGAACTTCCCCGTACGCCTGATGCCAGCCTTGAGCAGTTGCTCCAGCAGGCAGCAGAGAGCCAAAACCCGGAACAGGCTGCGTTGCTGAGACTGTCTGCCGCCGACCTGGCTTATAAACAGCATAATTTTGATCGAGCCCAGCAGATCCTGGCGCAGGTTACGCTGGAGCAACTCAAACCTGCCCAGCAAGTATTTGCCAGCACACTGTCTGCCGAGCTGGCCATGAGCCGCAATCAAACCAAAGAAGCGCTGGTCGCCCTGAGCCATCCAAGCGTCGCGCGACTCAATGAAATGCCTGCCGATTTGCAGGTACGCAGCCACACCGTCCACGCCCGCGCACTGGAAGCGGACGGCCAGACACTGGCAGCAGCTCGCGAACGCGCGGCAATGAGCCAACTGCTGACCGGTGATGCCGCCAACAGCAACAACGATGCAATTTGGTCACTGGTGGCAGCACTGCCGGTCGATCAACTGCAAACCCAAAGCAACGACGTGCTGGGTGGCTGGATGTCACTTGCCCGCGCCGTTAAAAGCGCAGGCACACTGGCAGACCAGCAAAACGCAATCGATCAATGGCGCGCTCAAAACCCGGCGCACCCTGCAGCCATCCAACTTCCGACCCCGCTGGTCAAGCTCAAAGAACTGGCCAACCAACCCTTGAGCAAAATCGCCCTGCTGCTGCCTCAGGAAGGGCAACTGGCTTCGGTAAGCAAGGCATTGCGCGACGGTTTCGTGGCGGCCCACTACCAGGCCCAGCAAGCCGGTCAGAACCCGCCCGAGATTCTGTTCTATGACAGCTCGCGCATTGGCTCACTCGACAGTTTCTACAGCAAAGCCCAGGCTGACGGCGTTCAACTGGTCGTCGGCCCGCTGGAGAAGCCACTGGTCAAACAACTGAGTGCGCGTTCACAACTTCCTATTACCACCCTCGCACTCAATTACAGCGAGGCGTCGCAAACACCACCGCAACTCTTCCAATTTGGCCTGGCCGCTGAAGATGAGGCCCGTGAGGTTGCACGTCGCGCCCGGGCAGACGGCCTGACACGCGCAGGCGCCATGGTGCCGCAAGGTGAGTGGGGCAACCGCGTACTCAAAGCTTTCCGTCAAGAATGGGAAGCCAATGGCGGCACCATCGTTGGAGTCGAGCACATCGACAAGCCTGTCGCACTGGCCCAGCAAGTGGCTGACCTGGTGCAACTGCGCAAAAGTGGCAACTCAAGCGATCCTTCCCGCCGTCAGGACATGGAATTCATTTTCCTGGCCGCCACCCCGCAACAGGCACAGCAGATCAAACCTACGCTCAACTACCAATATGCAGGCGACCTGCCTGTGTACGCCACGTCTCACGTCTTCAGCGCCAGTGGCGATCAGAACCAATACAACGACATGAATGGCATCCGCTTTTGCGAAACACCCTGGCTGCTGAACCCGTCCAACCCTTTGCGTCAGCAAGTAGCTGCCCAATGGCCGCAAGCAGGCGGCAGTTTGGGCCGGCTGTATGCAATGGGCGTTGACGCCTATCGCCTGACACCCAGCCTGGGTCAGTTGAAAGCATTACCAGACAGCCGCATTGACGGCCTGTCAGGCAGTCTGAGCATGAGCCAGAGCCAACGAATCGAGCGCCAACTGCCTTGGGCTGAATTCGTCAATGGCCAGGTTCAAAATCTGCCAGACACTCAACACTGATGCCCCAGCGCTCACGCCAACAAACAGGCAAAGATGCCGAGCGCCTGGCGCAACGGCATCTTGAGCAGCACGGATTACGCTTGCTGGCCCACAATTGGCTATGCAAGCGCGGGGAGCTGGATCTGGTCATGCTCGACGGCGATACAGTAGTATTCGTCGAAGTTCGTTACCGGCAACATGCGCAGTGGGGCGGAGCCTTGGCCAGCATCGATGCGCGCAAGCGACAAAAGTTGATACTGGCCGCTCAAACCTTTTTGCAGCAAGAATCCCGGTGGGCCAATAACCCTTGCAGGTTTGACGTTATTGCCATCGACAGCTCGACACCCGACATGAACTGGCTACGCAACGCCTTCGACAGCTGAAGGGCTGGCGGGCCGATTCAAAAACCCTTTATTCAACGATTTTGCTTTGCTTGGCAGGCTGTACATTTTTTGTACCGGGAAGTCACTCAGGAATACCTGGATTACGCCCGAACTGCCGCCCTACTTAAGGTCACATAGATGGACATGCAATCCCGGATTCGCCTGCTTTTTCAGGCCAGTATCGATACCAAGCAGCAGGCAATGGAAGTGCTTGCACCGCACATCGAACAAGCCAGCCAGGTGATGGTTAATGCCCTGCTAAACGAAGGCAAAATGCTGTCATGCGGCAATGGTGGTTCGGCGGGCGATGCTCAGCACTTCTCATCCGAACTGCTCAACCGTTTCGAGCGCGAACGTCCGAGCCTGCCCGCTATCGCATTGACAACTGACAGCTCGACCCTCACCTCAATCGCCAATGACTACAGCTTCAACGAGATTTTCTCCAAGCAGATACGCGCCTTGGGCCAACCGGGCGACGTACTGCTGGCAATCTCCACAAGCGGCAACTCGGCCAACATCATTCAGGCCATTCAGGCCGCGCACGACCGTGAAATGACGGTCGTGGCCCTGACCGGTCGTGATGGCGGCGGCATGGCCTCGCTGTTGCTGCCCGAAGACGTTGAGATCCGCGTGCCCTCTCTGGTCACCGCACGCATCCAAGAAGTCCACCTGCTGGCGATCCACTGCTTGTGCGATCTGATCGACAGCCAACTGTTCGGGAGTGAAGAATGACTTTTAATCGCCTTGGCTTAGTAGCCCTGACCTTATGCCTGGGTTTGACTGCCAGCTGCAGCTCGGTGCTGACGGCGACCCGCGACAAACCTATTGAAGATGATCGCGGCACGCGCACCTTCGGCAGCAAGATCGACGATTCATTGATCGAAACCAAAGTGGCGGTGAATATCGCGAAAGCCAATCCTGACCTGGATAACGGCTCACACATCGTTGTCACCAGCTACAACGGCATCGTTCTGCTGGCCGGGCAAACCCCACGCGCCGATCTCAAGGCGCAAGCCGAACAGGCAGCCGCCGCTGTTCAGCGCGTTAAAAAGGTCAACAACGAACTGCAGGTCATGGCCCCCTCTTCGATCCTGGCCCGCAATAACGACGCCTGGCTAACGACCAAGATCAAATCGCAAATGCTGACTGATGGCGCGATCCCCGGCTCCAGAATCAAAGTCGTCACCGAAAATGGCATTGTTTATCTGCTGGGCCTGGTAACCAAACAGGAGGCCACCCGCGCCACAAACCTGGTTCAAGGCGTATCCGGCGTGCAAAAAATCGTCAAACTGTTTGAATACATCGACTGATCCAACCCGAACGCTGGTGCCGAGCCACAAAGCAGATGACGGATCGGCACACGTTCGACAGGCAAGACCCTGAAAATCAACACGCACAAAAAAGGCGACCTCGTGAGGTCGCCTTTTTTATTACTTCACCACTTTCAGACTTGGCCGACCGCTAGGACGCGGAGGCTCGCTGCCCGGAGGCGGCAAATCGTCATCCGGTTCGATCTCGTCATCAGCCTCAAGAGCTTCTTCCAGATCAAACACCATGCCTTGGCCATTCTCACGGGCGTAGATCCCCAGAATGGCTGAAATTGGCACGTACAGCGTGTGAGGCACACCCCCGAACCGCGCTTCGAAACTGACCGCTTCGTTATCCATGTGCAGATTACGCACAGCGGCAGGCGCAACGTTCAACACGATTTGCCCTTCACTGGCAAAACCCTGAGGGACTTGCACCTTCGGGTATTCGGAATTTACCAACATGTGCGGCGTGCAGTCGTTATCAACAATCCACTCATAGAGCGCACGCACCAGATAAGGTCGACTTGAATTCATCAAGGGCTCCTAAAGCCTTAGCGCATGTCGCGTTCGACACCAGACAAGCTTGCCTGGAAAGCCTCACGCGCAAACTGGCGCTCCATATAATCAAGCAGCGGCTTGGCAGGCCGCGGCAGTTCAATACCCAAAACAGGCAAACGCCAGAGTATCGGCAATAGACAGCAGTCGACCAGACTTTGCTCGTCACTGAGGAAAAAAGGTTTGTCAGCAAATAACGCAGACACGCCCGTCAAGCTCTCGCGCAGCTCTTTACGCGCCTGTACACGCGCAGGCTCTTTGGTGCGCGAATCCAGAATCAGGTCCACCAAGGCGCACCAGTCACGCTGGATACGATGGATCAGCAGACGGCTGTTGGCACGTGCGACCGGATAGACCGGCAGCAAAGGCGGATGCGGATAACGCTCATCCAGGTATTCCATCACTACAGTCGATTCCCACAACGCAAGGTCACGATCGACCAAGGTTGGCAAACTGCCGTATGGGTTCACTTCGATCAGTTTTGGCGGTTGACGACCCGCCTCCACACTAATGATCTCGGCGCTGACACCTTTCTCGGCGAGCACAATGCGCACTCGATGGGAATAGTGGTCGGCGGGGTCGGAGTAACAGGCCAACCGATTGGTCACGCCCATGGCGGTCCTCCTCGCTTGTTGAAATGATCAGAAGCAGAAAAACGAAAGCGCCCGAGGTGCGTCTCCAGTAACTGCATGATGATGGCACACACGATCAAACGACCTTGTGTACCACAACCAGCCCAGCTACCTGTTCAGAGACACCCTCGGGCGCACACGTTAAACAGCAATGCGTGTAACGATATCAGTGCACGTCTTTCCAGTACTCACGCTTGAGCAAATAAGCGAATACAAAGAAGAACGCCAGATAGAGCAGAACGTACGTGCCGATGCGCTGATGCTCCAGCTTCACCGGGTTGGCCGAATAGGCCAGGAAGGTCACGAGGTTCTTGATCTTCTCGTCGAACTGCTCTTCAGTCAGCGTGCCGGTTTTTGGCAGTACTGTCAGCTGGTCGCACGCTTCGTGTGTCAAAGGCGTGCCGGTGAGCGGATCATACTGCTTCTTGCCGTCTTCGACGATCTGAACTTGCTTGCAGCCAATCACCTGACGCCCTTGAAGCGGCGCCAGAACGTTTGGCATGCCCACGTTCGGGAAGACCTTGTTGTTCACACCCCAAGGGCGCGACGGGTCTTCATAGAACGAGCGCAAGTAGCTGTAGAGCCAGTCAGTACCACGTACACGCGCCACCAGGGTCAGATCGGGTGGTGCCGCGCCGAACCAGGCCTTGGCATCTTCAGGCTTCATGCCGATGTCCATGTGATCACCGATCTTGGCACCGGTCATCACCAGGTTTTCGAGCATGACGTCGTGAGGAATGCCCAGGTCGTCAGCAACCCGCTCATAGCGCTGGAACTTGGCACTGTGACAGCCCATGCAGTAGTTGGCGAACGTACGTGCGCCGTCCTGCATGGCAGCCTTGTCAGACACATCAATGTCGACTTTGTCGAGCTGAACACCCTGCTCCGCAGCGAAAGACAGTGCAGGCATAACAGCAAGCATCAATACAGCAAATAGCTTTTTCATCAGCCAGTCACCCTTTCCGGAACCGGTTTGGTCTTCTCAAGCCTGGTGTAGAACGGCATCAAAATGAAGTAGGCGAAGTACAGGAAGGTACACACCTGCGACAGCAACGTGCGGCCCGGGGTCGGCGCCAATACGCCCAACACACCCAGAATCACGAAAGAGATGCAGAATACCCACAGCCAAATTTTGCTCATCCAGCCTTTGTAGCGCATGGATTTGACAGGGCTACGGTCCAGCCATGGCAACACGAACAGCACCGCGATCGCTGCACCCATGGCAATAACGCCCATGAGCTTGTCAGGGATGGCACGCAAAATCGCGTAGAACGGAGTGAAGTACCAGACAGGTGCAATATGTTCCGGTGTTTTAAAGGCGTTCGCTTGTTCGAAGTTCGGCTTTTCGAGGAAATAACCACCCATTTCCGGGAAGAAGAACACGATCGAGCAGAAGACAAACAGGAACACCACTACACCGACAATGTCTTTGACCGTGTAGTACGGATGGAAAGGAATGCCGTCCAGCGGGATGCCGTTTTCATCTTTGTGCTTCTTGATATCCACGCCATCCGGGTTGTTTGACCCGACTTCGTGCAAGGCAAGAATGTGCAGCACCACCAGCCCCAGAATCACGATAGGCAGAGCCACTACGTGCAAGGCAAAGAAACGGTTCAGGGTAATACCGGAGATCAGGTAGTCACCACGAATCCACTGAGTCAGGTCGTTACCGATGACCGGAATTGCACCAAACAGCGAGATGATCACCTGGGCGCCCCAGTAGGACATTTGTCCCCAAGGCAGCAGGTAACCCATGAAGGCTTCAGCCATCAGGGCCAGATAGATCATCATGCCGAACAGCCAGACCAGCTCACGCGGCTTCTGGTACGAACCGTAGAGCAGGCCACGGAACATGTGCAGATACACCACGATAAAGAACGCAGATGCCCCCGTAGAGTGCAGCAGGCGCAAGATCGAGCCATATTCAACGTCACGCATGATGTATTCGACAGAAGCGAATGCTTCTTCTGCCGACGGCGTGTAGCTCATGGTCAACCACACACCGGTTACGATCTGGTTAACCAGAACCAGTAACGCGAGCGAGCCGAAAAAGTAGAAGAAGTTGAAGTTCTTCGGTGCGTAATACTTGCTGAGATGGTCTTCCCACATCTTAGTGGCCGGGAAGCGTGCATCTACCCAATCCATGAACTTGCTCATTACGCGTTCTCCCCTTCGAGACCAACGACAATGATGTTGTCACTGCCCTCTACGTAGTAGTAAGGCGGCACTGGCAGGTTCAGTGGAGCAGGCTGTGCCTTGTAGACGCGACCGGCCAGGTCATAGTGCGAACCATGGCAAGGACAGAAATAACCACCCACCCAATCTTTACCCAGGTCGACAGGTGCGACTTCAGGACGGAACGTCGGCGAGCAACCCAAGTGCGTGCAAATACCGATCAACACCAGAATTTCCGGCTTGATGGAACGGTATTCATTT
Source organism: Pseudomonas lundensis (assembly GCF_015377145.2). Taxonomy (NCBI): domain Bacteria; kingdom Pseudomonadati; phylum Pseudomonadota; class Gammaproteobacteria; order Pseudomonadales; family Pseudomonadaceae; genus Pseudomonas; species Pseudomonas lundensis. The sequence goes on along the minus strand of NZ_CP062158.2, from coordinate 947,516 downwards.
GTTGAGTTTGCAGGTTGGTCGGATTGTTTGGATTCCGGGTCAGCAAGCTGGCCGTCAATCTTTTTGAGATTCGCCAGAATCTCTTCAGTGCGGCGGACAATGAATACCGGCTGACCACGCCACTCAGCAATCATCTGCTGACCTGGCTCAACCTTAGCAATATTGACCTTCACCGGTGCGCCAGCGGCTTTCGCCTTGGCACTAGGGAACCACGACCCCACAAACGGGACTGCCGCCCCCACCGCTCCTGCAGCACCCACCACGGATGTGGCTGCTACGAGGAAGCGACGCCGGCCGACATTTACGCCGTCATTGCTCATTCAGTCCTCTCCCATCAGCTTTGTGGCCTGTTAAATCAGGCATCTACTAAGTAAAAATCTGAACTTATAAAAATTTTGCAGAATGGTAATGAAAAGCCCCTACTCTGACAAGGTAATTACCGATCTAGGTCGGCTACAAGCCTTGTAGTATAGGCATTTGCTGGATGTGGCAAGTTGTCACACGCATAAATCATCACCCATAAAAAACGCCCAGCTCCGAAGGAGACTGGGCGCTTTTGAACGAAGCTGCGAATTAACGCTTCGAGTACTGCGGACGCTTACGCGCTTTACGCAGACCGACTTTCTTACGTTCAACTTCACGAGCATCGCGAGTTACGAAGCCTGCTTTGCGCAGAGCGCCACGCAGAGTTTCGTCGTATTGCATCAGTGCGCGAGTGATACCGTGGCGGATTGCGCCAGCTTGACCACTTACACCACCGCCGATCACGGTAACGAAGATGTCGAATTTCTCAACAGTCTCAGTCAATTCCAGCGGCTGACGAACTACCATGCGGGCAGTTTCGCGACCGAAGAAATTATCCAGGGAGCGGTTGTTGATGGAGATGTTACCAGTACCCGGACGCAGGAAAACGCGTGCGGTTGCAGTCTTACGACGGCCAGTGCCGTAGTTTTGAGTCGCCGACATAATGAACTATTCCGTTAAAACTTCAGTTCTTGGGGCTGCTGAGCAGTATGAGGGTGAGCAGCGCCCGCATAGACTTTCAGCTTACGGTACATGTCGCGACCCAGCGGGTTTTTAGGCAGCATGCCTTTAACCGCGGTCTCGATCACGCGCTCAGGAGCTTTGGCGATCAGCTTTTCGAAGTTGATCGACTTAATCCCGCCCGGGAAACCGGAGTGAGAGTAGTACATTTTGTCAGAGGTTTTGGCACCAGTGACACGGATCTGCTCAGCATTGATAACAACGATGTAGTCACCGGTGTCAACGTGCGGAGTGTATTCCGGCTTGTGCTTGCCACGCAGACGGCTCGCGATCTCGGTGGCCAGACGACCCAGGGTCTGACCAGCAGCGTCGACGACAAACCAGTCGCGCTTTACTGTTTCTGGTTTAGCAGTAAAAGTTTTCATTCTTTATAGCCTCAGGGGCCGCCCTGTAAATTAGACGGCGGATCTTACTGAATAGTGCGTACTTTGACAAGTCAAAGGCAGCCGGGTACAGACGCTATCGGGGGCTCGGGTCAGCGCGTCCGTTCAACGGCAAGATTCTTCGGCAGGCGGCGCATCACTTCCACTGCAGAAAGAGGTCGGCAATTATCCAGATTGCGGAAAAAATTACAACCTGCTTTTATGATTCTTTCCCCCAAGGAGCTCCCTATGGACTACCGCCAGCTAGGCCGAACCGACCTGAATGTCAGCGCAATTGCCCTCGGAACCATGACCTGGGGCGAGCAGAACACCCAGGATGAAGCCTTCGCGCAGATTGAGTACGCAAAAAACGCAGGGATCAACTTCATCGACACCGCCGAAATGTACCCGGTGCCACCCAAGGCCGAGACCTACGCCACCACCGAGCGTTACATAGGCAACTGGTTCAAGGCCCGCGGCGATCGTGCCGACTGGATACTGGCCAGTAAAATCGCCGGCCCCGGCAATGGCATCGACTACATCCGCGATGGCCAGCTCAAACACAACCGCACCCATATCGTCCAGGCGCTGGATGCGAGCCTCAAACGCTTGCAAACCGACTGGATCGACCTCTACCAGCTGCATTGGCCCGAGCGCAGTACCAATTTCTTTGGCCAACTGGGCTATACGCACCATGCTGACGAGCAGTTCACTCCGCTTGAAGACACCCTCGAAGCCCTCGACGAGCAAGTAAAAGCGGGCAAAATCCGACACATCGGCCTGTCCAACGAAACCCCGTGGGCCACGATGAAATTCCTGCAACTGGCCGAAAGCCGGGGCTGGCCGCGAGCCGTTTCAATCCAGAACCCTTACAACCTGCTCAATCGCAGCTTTGAAGTCGGCCTGGCTGAAATCGCCATTCGCGAACAGTGCGGCCTGCTCGCCTACTCCCCGCTGGCGTTCGGGATGCTCTCCGGCAAGTACAACGCAGGCGCCCGCCCTCCAAAGGGGCGCCTGAGCCTCTACAGCCGCTTCTCGCGCTATTCCAACCCGCAAGCCGTGGCTGCCAGCGAGCGCTATGTGGCGCTGGCTCGTCAACACGGCCTGGATCCGGCGCAAATGGCCCTGGCTTATGTGACGCAACAGCCGTTCGTCACCAGCAATATCATTGGCGCAACCACGATGGCGCAACTTGAGAGCAATATCGACAGCATCAAAATAAAACTCTCGGACGAAGTACTGGCAGGTATCGAGGCCATTCACAAAGCGCAGCCAAACCCCGCGCCTTGACACCCGCCCCGTAGCGGCGGCTGGCGATGGCTTGCGCCGCCACCGGCAGCTGCTGCGTCGCTGGCCAGGTGACACGCGACTTGAACGGACGAAAGTCCACGTGGCGCAGGGCGGCTGCCATGAAACGGGAACAGACCCTAGACACACAGGATAAAAAATAAGACGATCCAGCCGTAAGTTGACCAATTTCACCTATAAGAATAATCAAATCATGTCTACTCATCTCACCGCGCCCTTGCGGCGCGTCAGCATATTGGCCATCGATCGGGTTTTTGCCTCGACACTGATGCAAGCCAAGGATTTCTTTCACCTCGCCAGCCTGCGTCACGGCAAACAGCTTGGCCAAGGCCTCAACGCCACCTTCGAAACACGGCTCGTCAGCCCGGACGGCCTGCCTGTCAGCAGTTTCAGTAATGTGATGCTTCCAGTGGACGGCAGCCTCGAAGACACAGACATCATCATCCTCCCCGCCTTTTGGGACGATTTCGACACACTGTGTGAGCGCTATCCGCAAATTTTGCCCTGGTTACGCGCACAACACGCACGCGGCGCCGTGCTCTGCGCAGAAGCCACCGGCGTGTTCTGGCTGGCAGAAGCCGGTTTGCTGGAGGGCAAGGAAGCGACAACCTACTGGCGATTTTTCAACAGCTTCGCCGAGCGCTTCCCGGGCGTTCATCTGAATCAAGACAAACACCTGACAGATGCTGACAATTTGTATTGCGCGGGAGGGCCGACCTCAGCCTGCGACCTTTACATTTACCTGATCGAACGCTTCTGTGGCGCCAATATTGCCCAGGCCGTCGCACGCGACATTCTGTATGAAGTGCAACGCAACTACGCCCCCGGCCGCATTGGGTTTGGCGGGCAGAAGCTGCATCAGGACGTGATCATTCTGCAAATCCAGCACTGGCTCGAAGAACACTTTGCCGACAAGTTCCGCTTCGAGGACGTGGCTCGCGAGCATGGCATGAGCATTCGCAATTTTATGCGGCGCTTCCAGCTGGCGACAGGCGACAAACCCTTGCATTACCTGCAACGCCTGCGCATAGAGACTGCCAAAGGGCTGCTTTCGGCCACCCGCAAAAGCATCAAGACCATCAGCTACGACGTGGGGTACGACGACGCCAGCTTCTTTGCGCGCTTGTTCCGGCAACACACCGAGCTGTCACCCAACCAATACCGCCAGCAATTTCAACAAGCCGCGTAGCCGGCCGCAACGCACATCGCCAAACAAAAAAAAGGCCTGCATCAGCAGGCCTTTCTCATGAAGTGCTCGACTAAGGCTTGTGCGCCCGCGTCAGGTATTCGTGGGATTGCATCTCCAGCAGACGACTCAGGGTGCGCTGGAATTCAAAATTCAGACGCCCGCCCTTGTACAAGTCCTTGAGCTCGACTTCAGCCGAAATGATCAGCTTGACGTTGCGGTCGTAAAACTCGTCGACCATGTTGATGAAACGGCGCGCAATGTCATCCGTTTTCACGTCCATCTGCTCAACGCCGCTGAGGATCACCGCATTGAAGATCTTGCCCAGTTCAATGTAATCGTTCTGGCTACGAGGGCCATCACACAGCTCGCGGAACTCAAACCAGGCCACGTCATCGCACGTACGCAAGGCGCGAATGGTGCGGTTCTCGATGATCAAGTCATCGTTTTCCACAGCACGGGTCGAGTTATGTGTGAGCGCTTTAAAGCTCTCGCGCAGAGACTTTTCCGACGCTTCATTGAGCGGAAAGTGAAACAGCTCAGCTTGTTCCAGATGGCGCAGGCGGTAGTCCACACCACTGTCAATGTTGACGATCTCGGTGTTCTGCTTGATCAGTGCAATGGCAGGCAAGAAGCGCGCGCGCTGCAAGCCGTCTTTGTACAACCCATCAGGCACGATGTTAGAAGTCGCAACCAGAGTGACACCGTTTTTGAACAGCTCTTCCATCAGCGTCCCGAGAATCATGGCGTCGGTAATGTCCGACACAAAGAACTCATCGAAACAAATCACCCGCGCCTCGTCGGCAAAACGCTTGGCAATGATGGTCAGCGGGTTTTTTTCGCCATTCAGGGTGCGCATTTCTTCATGCACACGCTTCATGAACCGGTGGAAGTGCGTACGAACCTTCTGCTTAAACGGCAGGGCATCAAAGAACGTATCAACCAGATAAGTCTTGCCCCGCCCTACGCCACCCCAGAAGTACAGGCCTTTGACCGGCGTCTGGTCCTTTTTGCCGAACAGCTTGCCGAACAGGCCCGGCTTGCTCTGCGAAGAGGCAACCAGATCGTCGTACAGACGCTGCAAATGGCGTACAGCGTTTTCCTGCGCGGCATCGTGGAAGAAGTCCGGGCGTTTCAGATCAGCTTGATATCGTTCTAGAGGCGTCATAATTCGTTAGCAAGGCAACAAAAACGGGCCGTCACTGTAGCGACGGCCCTGGGGAATGGCAATCGGACCTGAGGCGAATCGCCGCACTTTCTTAATCCTGTGCAGGCACCAGCGCCGCACGCAGGGTCTCGATGGCGGCATCACGGGCGACGCTGTCGGCGAATTCCGGGCTGTCCGCCACGCATTCTCCTGCCAGCCACACACTGAAACTCGAGTCCTGGGTGCGCACGTCCAGCGGCTCGCCGGATTGCAGTTGCTTGGTCACTTGCCCTGCCGCTTTACCATCGGCAAAGCGGCGCGACAGCAACAATTGCTCACCGTCGGTGGCCAGCAAGCGGAAGCGGAAGCTGCCGTCTTCGTCACGGAAGCTGACAAAGCGCGGGCCTTTGCTGGCTTTCTTCTTGGTCGCTGTCGTGGCCTGCGCCGCACTGACAAACGAACGCAGGCCGACGGCTTCGCGTAACTGCGCCAGGAAAGGCGTTGCAATGGAACGAGCCTTGCGAGCTCCGGCCAGCAGGATGTCTTCCATGTCGGATGGGCGCGACATCAATTCGTGATACCGCTCGCGAGCCTCGCCCAATTCGGCGTCCAACAGTTTGAACAGGCGCTCTTTGGCTTCACCCCAACCCAACCCCTGCAACAGCTCGCTGCGGAACTCTGCCGTCTGCGCGGGTGTGGAGAACGCCTGATACAGCGTGAACAAATGCGAGTTGTCCGGATCCTTGGCTTCGCCCGGCGCACGGGAGTCGGTCACGATGCGCGAGATGGCGTTTTTCATGTCTTTGGCGCTGGTGAACAACGGGATCGTGTTGTCGTAGCTTTTTGACATCTTGCGCCCATCAAGGCCGGGCAAGGTGGCAACGCTTTCTTCAATCAGCGCTTCAGGCATGGCGAAAAAATCGTTGCCGTTGCCAAACAGGTGATTGAAACGCTGGCCGATGTCACGGGCCATTTCAACGTGCTGGATCTGGTCGCGACCGACCGGCACCTTGTTGGCATTGAACATCAAAATATCGGCAGCCATCAGCACCGGATAGCTGTACAAGCCCATGCTGATACCGGCGTCCGGGTCTTCGCCGTTTTCCAGGTTTTTATCCACCGACGCCTTGTAGGCGTGGGCGCGGTTGAGCAGGCCTTTAGCCGCTACGCAGGTCAGCAGCCAGGTCAGCTCAGGAATCTCGGGGATGTCTGATTGACGGTAAAACGTCACGCGCTCGACATCCAGACCGGACGCCAGCCAGGTCGCCGCGATTTCCTGACGCGAGCGCTGGATGCGCTGCGGGTCATCGCATTTGATCAGCGCGTGATAGTCCGCCAAGAAGTAAAACGAGTCGGCGTTGCTGTCACGGCTGGCCACGATGGCCGGGCGAATTGCACCGGCATAGTTGCCCAGGTGCGGCGTACCGGTGGTGGTAATACCGGTGAGGATTCGAGTACGAGTGGTCATAGGTAATCGCTTATCAGACTGCAATCAATTCGAAAGGCGTGGCAGCACCAACTCTTTGAGTTCAGGCAGCTTGCCGTGAAAAAAGTGTCCGCATTCTGCCACTTTCAGCAGCTCATGGGGGCGCGAGAGGTCTTCGGACCAGTCGTAAACCAGTTGCGGATCGATCACTTCATCGGTTTGTGGCTGGATCACGGTCAATGCGCATTCGTGGGGCAACGCATCTTCGTCACGCAGACGCATCACCGCCGGTGCAATCATGAACACGTGTTCAAGGGCTTCGCCTTCGGCTTCAAGCCGGCCGCCCAAACTTGCAGCCACAAATCCGCCAAACGAAAAACCCAGCAACGTGATCGGCAGATCCGGGTGTTTGGCACGCAGCCAATGAGCCGCCGCCAACGCATCATCGACTTCGCCGGTGCCCATGTCATGGCAGCCTTCACTGGCGCCGGTGCCACGATAATTAAACCGCAAGGTAGTCAGACCAGCATCGCGGGCCGTGCGTTGAAGGGTTGAAACCACTTTATTCATCATCGTCCCACCCTGTACTGGGTTGGGATGGCACAGCAGCGCAAGGCCTTTTGCTTGGGGCTGATCGAGGTATAACGCTTCCAGATGGCCCACCGGGCCATCAATCAAAAGGGGGGTTTCGCGGGTAAGCAAGAAGGAACTCCGTGACCTCAAATTGGGTCGACTCGTCTAGCTGATAGATTCTGTCTGACATATTTGCGAGTGCATCGCGGTATACAGCGCAGGTCCGAGCCGTTAACGTAAAGCAAAGCCGTTTATAGAGGAAGGACTCGTGGAACACTCGCTCTTGATTTGGTTGTTGCCGACTCTAGCCTTGGTTGCAGGTGTCGCCATTGGTTTTCTGGTCGCTCGTCTGCTGCCCAATGCCGCGCCTAACCGCACGCAGCGCCAGCTAGATGACATCCAGGAACGTTTTGACAGTTATCAGAATGAAGTGGTCACCCACTTCAACAGCACCGCCAATCTGGTGAAGAAACTCACTCAGAGCTATCAGGATGTGCAAGACCATCTCGCCGAGGGCGCCAACCGTTTGGCTCTCGACGAGCAGACTCGCCAACGCCTGCTGGCCGCACTGCATTCCGAAGCGCCTCAGCCGCACCGCGAGCGCCTTACCCCGCCGCACAGCTCAGAGCCGCCATTGGACTACGCGCCGAAAACCCCGAACGCCCCCGGCATGCTCGACGAGCATTACGGCCTGAAGAAGTAATTCATCCGGTAAAGCGTTCACCAAAAAGCCCCGCGACCTGATAAAGATCGCGGGGCTTTTTGTTGTGCATCGGGCTGTGACTGCTGAAGGCTTGCATGGCAAACCGTCTCACAAAACCTGCACGCCCTCCGTCAAAAACGGCTAAAAGCGAGGCTTACGGGTATTGCTGAACCTGACCTTGTTGCTGGTAGTTCATGCCTGGAATCGGCGCCAAGGTGATCTGAACACGTCGGTTTTGAGCCCGGCCATCAGGGGTCGCATTGCTGGCAATCGGGTCCGCAGGACCTTTACCTGTGACAGACAAGTACTGGCCACTGACACCCTGAGACGTCAGATAAGTGGCAACGCTCTGCGCACGCTGCTGAGACAGCTGCATGTTGTAGTTGTAGTTACCGGTGCTGTCGGTGTAACCGACAATTTGAATCTGTTGCTGGTTATTGAGTTGCTTCAGCGAGTTGGCCAGGCTATTGAGCGGCTGGTAGAAGCTGGGCGAAATGTTCGCTGAGCTGGTCGCGAACGTAATATTGCCCGGCATGACCAAAGTGATGTTGTCACCCTGACGCTGAACTTCTACACCGGTGTTGGCCATACTGGCGCGCAGTGCAGCTTCTTGCTTGTCAGCGTAGTAGCCATAACCCGCGGCCCCCAGACCCGCAACGGCAGCGCCGATCAGTGCGCCCTTGCCACGGTTGTTGTGGTCAATGGCAGCCCCCGCCACTGCACCGGCCAACGCGCCCAGCCCGCCATACTTGGCCGTCTTGCTCATGCCCGTCGATGCCTGACCCTGATTGTCATACGGGTTGGGCGAGGCACAGCCCGCCAGCAAAGCAATGGCACTGGCGGCCACGATCAAACGACTTGAAATAAACATGGTGAAGCTCCTACTCAATACTTTCTGGGGGCAAAGGTCGTTGGCAATGGACCTCTGTGGGCGTTGGAACACAGCCAACGTTAAAAATTCCATGGGCTGATCAAGCACGTACAAACGGGTTTTCGCGCATCTCATCGCCCAGACGGGTGTCAGGGCCGTGACCCGTAATCACGGTGGCATCTTCATCCAGCGTATACAGACGCTGCTTGATGGAACGTACGATAGTTGCCTGATCGCCACCCCACAAATCCGTACGGCCAACACCACGACGGAACAGCGTGTCCCCGGCAATCAACAGTTTTGCATCAGCAAACCAGAAGCTCATGGAGCCAGGCGTATGCCCCGGCGTGTGAATCGCCACGCCACACCCGCACGCCAGTTCTTCATCGTCGTCAAGCCAGCGATCCGGTGACGGCACCGGTGTATAGGGGACACGAAACAACGTGCACTGCATTTCAAGGTTGTCCCACAGGAACTGATCCTCTTTGTGCAGATGCAAGGTCGCCCCGGTTTTCTCCTTGAGCTGACCCGATGCCAGGAAATGGTCCAGGTGCGCATGGGTGTGGATGATGCTCACTACCTTCAAACCATGCTTCTCGAGGCGCGCCAGAATCAATTCATGATCGCCACCCGGGTCGACCACAATGGCCTTTTTCGTCACCGGATCGCCGATGATCGTGCAGTTGCACTGCAACGGGCCGAGGGGGAAGGTTTCCCGGATAAGCAAGGTCTTTGCGGCTTCCATGGGTGTTCCTGTAAAGTTAATGGCACATTTTTGGCACAGTACGAAAAACGATGGCGACGTTTAGGAAGAAAGGCCCCCACCAATGGCATGCTCAAATCAGACGTAAAGGGTGGCCCCAACAGACACGCACATTCAATACCCAGCTGGAAGCAAAAACCTGGGCGACCATGATAGAGCGGGAAATGGATGCTGGCGTATTCGTCAGCCGCAGCGAAGCGGAGGCGACTTCCTTCGCCAGCGCCCTGGAGTTGTACGCCAAAGAGGTGACCAGCAAAAAACGCAGCAGCGCCTCCGAATTGTCACGTATCCAGGCCATGCAACGTCATCCACTGGCCCTTCGCTCGCTTGCCAGCATTCGCGGTTCGGATATGGCGACCTACCGCGACGTACGGCTAAAAGAAGGCCTAGCTCCCTCCACAGTACGCCGCGAGCTAGCTCTGATATCTCACGTTTTTACTATCGCCCGCAAAGAGTGGCGAATGGAGTCTCTGACCAACCCAGTTGAACTGATACGCCAGCCAAGTGTGGACGATGCTCGCGAGCGACGAATCCTGAGTGCAGATGTATGGAAGTTGGAAAATGGGAAGCTGGTCTGCGAACACCTAGACGAGCTGGCGATGATCAACCAATACTCACGCTCGGTCGAACTGCCAAAGATTGTGACCTTCGCAGTAGAAACGGCGATGCGCCGCAGCGAGATAACCGGACTGCAGCGTACCAATGTTGACCTAAACAAAAGAGTTGCCCTGCTACCCCTGACCAAAAATGGCTCTGCCCGTGGCATCCCCTTATCCAGCACCGCTGTGGAAGTACTTAAATCCTTGGCGGATCAAGAGAGTGGCCGATGTTTCAAAAGTCGGCCCGATACGATCACAAAGGCATTCGCGGACGCCGTTTCGGGCGCTCGTCTTGCCTACTTGGAAGGGCTTCGCCTCCACTTAAAGCAGAAAGAACTCTCACAAGAGAAGATTGATTTGCGCATCCATAAAGATTTGTTTCTGTTCGATCTACGCTTTCATGACCTACGCCACGAGGCCACCTCACGCCTGGCAGAAATTTTCCCATTACATGAGTTAACCAAGATCACCGGACATCAAGACACTCGAATGCTTATGCGGTACTACCACCCACGGACGGAAGACTTAGCCAAAAAGTTGACCTGATTTTCGCGCATCTACAGGAGTAACGCCTTGGAAAAGTTAACGATAGTAGCAACCGCTGCACGCCTATTCTCCGCAGTATTTCGCCGCAGAAAAGAACCTTACAAATACTTGGAAGTTTCCGTACTCGGCCGAGGCATAGTTGCAGAAATCCCCGAATGCTTACCTTTCAAATTAGTAGACCTTCAGGGACAGCCCATTACTGATGGTGTTTACATCGCAGTAATTCGACTATGGAACCGAGGAACACTTCCTATACTGCCGTCTGACATCCCTGCATCTGCGCCTCTACTCGTGACTTTGGGAGATGAAGGATACTTACTAGGAGCCAACGGATTCTCAACAGTCGACGGGCTCAGCATAGAGCTTCAGCAAAATAAAAATGGAACGCTAGAAATCACCATAGAAGGCTTAAATCCAGGAGACGACATTCATATCCCTATGTACTACACAAGCAAGAATCCTTACCTACCAATTACTGCTTCCGGCCGCATACTCGGGCAGCAGCTACCAATCGACTTAACTGGACGGGAAGGCCTAGCAAGTACAACAGAACGACTCGCGGCGGGAACTATAATATTGCTTACTGCGGGAACTTTTCCCGCAGTAATCCTGCCTAGCTACTTAATATGGAAAGAGCATGGATTGAACGGCTTTTTTGAAATACAAGAAATTTCCCACTGGCTAACTGCGCCCCTCAGCCTTGGACTCACAATGCTGAGCATATTTCTCGCGGGTTGGATCGCAACGAAATTAGAGCGCCGAAAACATCCTGAAAGTTTTCCTCTTCGCTCCGACTTAGAGCCTACATTAAGAGAGTCACTGAAGGGACTTTGGCTGATGCTAATAACCGGTCGTCGCTATCGGGTATCATCTTCGATCTTTACGCTAGGGGAGCCAGTAATAATGGCCGGACGCAAGATTAAAAAGCGTTCAATTTCGGACTGGGTCCAGTAACCCTCCCTTTAAGAATAAACTTTAACGCAAAATACGGGAGAGCTAAAATCCACTCAAACGCCGAAAATGCACGTTGCTCTCCACCGGTGGCACGACAGCTCCCAGCACCAAGCATACCCCCGACTCAAACGAAGATAGGGATTATGAGTTAGCTTGTGACGCTGCAAGCCTAACGGGATCGTACAGAGGTTAGCGAAGGTATAACAAGCTGAAAGTAGCGTGGTTATGGGGTTAAGCGTAGTTTAGCGTAAGGGGTCAAAGCTGAGCACTGTACCGCTGATGTACTTTTCTAAATGGTGGTTCGGTTCTATGTGGTTTATATTTGTATGGCTGCTGATTTGTGTTATTTGCCATAAGCTTTATGTGAGATGTAGGAGGGGGTGGGGAATTTGGATTCAGATGAGTCGCAGCCTGCTCACGTGCTAGGTAAGCAGGACTGTAGGGCCTTACCTAGTAGCTTCCCCGCTGTCTTCAAAGCCCTTGACTGCTACCTTACTCTCCACGTCTATATAGGAGTCCAGATACTCATGAGAAATTAACGAAGCATCCTTCCCTACGATGCGTACTGCCTGGCCGGAGCTGTCTTTACGTCGATGACTGAATGCGAATAAAGTGGTGTAGCGTGTAGGAGATACACCTTGAAAATTCTCAAATAATACTTTTCCGCTGGATGCCTGATCTATTGAAATTGCATCTGAGTGCAGTTTCATAGCCAGACTCTTCTCGTATGGTTCGATATAAACTACACGTGAAATCCCTGCGGCAATAATGTGTCTGGCGCAATTGTGGCACGGATAGGTAGTGGTATACATCACTGCTCCGAGCGTTGAACTTTTCCCACTTCGCGCAATGTTCAAGATGGCTTCCATTTCAGCATGGATAGCACGAGAATATTCAATAATAGAACCCAGTGCAGTGATTTCCAGAATTTGGCGAGCTAACTGGGATGCATCTGCAGAGGTCAATAGAGGTTTGTTTTCACTAGCCTCATCCAACCCAATAACTTTTGCTGATATTACTGTAGTAGAAGCCTCATCTTTATCAGGCTCGCTGCGTTTTACGCTGGTGTCGCTATTTTTGACTTTTGAAAGAATAGATACAATATCTTTTGCCAAGCGTTGTTTAGTATCATCGTTATAGCATTTCTTGCCATGGACGACACAGCGCTGGTCATTTTCGGAGTCTTCACTATACAGACCGCCACCGCCAGAGGGCACATCATTCCAGCCGACAGAGATTACATCACCGGAATCGTTGGCAATTGCAGCACCTACTTGACGACTGAGGCATGCAGATTTCAATGAAGCCGCGTAGGCAGCGTACATACCTGCTTCGTCACGAGTAGGAGTAATACCGTTCTCGCCATGAACCAGTCCTACAAACCTCTTACAGGGCTTGGTGATGTTGCCAGAACTTTTCAAACTATGCTTGACGAAAAAGTCAGCCCTATGGACTGTCTTCTCTAGTTGTTGTCCGTGAGTAACGTTCTCTTTTCGATCACGCTCGACTAAGTTTTGTGCATCGACAGGGCTTAGCCCTTCCGTTTGCAAATACTCAAGGCGAGCACTCTGTGGGCTCATCACACCTACGAGGAAAAAAGCATTTCTATAAGTCAATCTGAACAGCTCTACCTCTTTGGGATGTTTGAGCTGGTCGACAATGTAAACAGTGCGCGGTGGAGTTGCATCGCCACTGGCATTCATTTTTACTTGGCGGTTGGTGGATATGTACTTTATAGCCTGAATAGCTAATGCGTCATCGGTAAATTTATCTCGGATGGCATTGCCAAGATCTTGAAGTGCAGTGTATCGCGCAAAAAAATCTAGTGTTTCGATTGTTTCAAGTTCAGTAGTTGCTAAATCGCTATGTTTTGCTGCAAGCTCTTTGATAAGGCTGCTGACTTTGACTATGTTTACTTCGTAAGAAAATGCACCAAATTGATCTTTAAGCTCAGAAACAACATCTTGCAGGTTGCAACCAACGGCACCACATACACCAATAACAAGTTCATTGGTGCGTCGAGACTTGATCTTTTCCTGTAAATCCTGACCGGGTTCAGTACGAACACTCTCCGCTGTTCCTTTTTGAGGAAAGCTCTTAACAGTCCCTGTTGCCATTTTTAAAAACTACCATTCGAGTTTTTTGGCGCGTTCAGCAATTTGCGAAACCGCGTGTTGGTATTCTTTTTGTTTTCTGCGTTCAGCGAATGCATCCGAAAAGATCACGGAGCCGCGAGGCTCATCACCGCGGACGACCTTAGCCACCGACGTTTCAACGTGTTCTTCAGTTCTCATCTGCTTGTTATCCTTTGTAAAAAATGCCTACCTGCTAGCTACTGGGGCGACGTTAACGCAAGGTTAGACCATATAGAAGGAATCTGAGGCTAATTTTGTGTTACAGCTTGGCATATCCCAGTACCCTGACGCCCTATGGGCGTCAGGGTACTGGGATATGCCAAGCTCTGCCAGCTGCTGCAGTGGGCGCGAACGGTATCACATCTGGCTTACTGGCTTCATCAGGCTGACGGATGGTCATTTCTGTTTGGGGGTGCGAGCCGTGAATCACTTTGGCTTATCAGGTACGTAAAGTACCAATTTGAGCTCCTACTGAAGGGTGACTGGTGAGAGAAGCTAGGTGGCGCTCCCTCGGCGGTCGATTTCTGCTCGATAATCATGGCTCTTGTCTAGTCGAGGACTCTAGGATCCCCAGCAAGGTGCGCCTTAAAAATTGCAGAATCTGGCGGCGTGTCTGGATTTATTTTTGGGCTATTGCGACATTCGACTGTCTGGATGTTAGTCATGGGCTATCGCTTCCAGGGAGACCCTGTTGGTTAAGGGCAAGCGAATAAAACAGAATTTGCTCACAAAACGTATTAAATTTTTGCCCCGTAGATGGGTTGCCTAAGCAGTGAGCTTTGGATGATGATGGCATTACGACACTACTGGTCGGCCTCACTTCAAGGAAAGATCTGTATGAGATTACATAAGCTGGGAATCGCTGGCTTCAAACGAATACACTCTGCAACTGTTGAATTCGGCGAGGCAACTTTTTTAATAGGAGCAAATAACGCAGGGAAAAGTTCGGTGCTGAAAGCGATAGAATCGCTACTTTCAGCTAAAGTCAGAATGGAGCCTTCTTTTTACTGTTCAGAAATTGATGCTGATACAGGAGAGAATAAAATATCCTGTAAAACTATAATATTAGAAGCAGAATTTCGCAATGTGCCGAATAAATCTTCTGATTGGAGAGGCTTTAAGGGACGTATTTTTAATTATGATCCCTTGGATTCAGGGGAGACAGGGAAAAGTATTTTTTATCGTAAAACCTACGTTTTAGGTGAGGATGTAGTTGTTGAGCTGAAATCTTTTGCGCGTACTTTAAAGCCAGAGTACGCTAAAATTTCAAAGGCTTCAGAATTGCTAGAGATAGGTATTGATGAAGCTGTGGTAACAGAGCTCTTCAAAGATTTGGATAAGAAAATAGGAGTGGCTGATCGCGCAAAGCTTGAGCTTATTGATGAGATTTGGGACGTTTCTGAAGATGAAGTTTGGGATAGAAATCCTGGTGGGATCAGCGGTGTCGTATTATCAAAGCTACCTAATTTCCTGCTTATTCCTGCTGAAGCTGCAGCACATGAATTTGATAAAGCTGGTGTCTTGCATAAAACGCTAAATGAACTATTTAAAGATGTTAGAGAGAACTCGCAACATTTTAAAGTAGCTCAAGATAGTTTGAATTTACTGGCCAAAGAGCTCGATCCTTCGGATTCAAACTCAGAGTTTGGAAAGATGATGATTGAGTTGAATCAGGTTCTGTGCGGAGTATTTCCAGAGTCTAGGATTTTCGCATCTGCAGATCTATCGGGTCCAGAAGCGTTGAATCCAATTTTCGCCATAGAAATGTCAAGTAATATCCGCACTAGTATTGCCAATCAGGGTACTGGAATGGTGCGTGCAGCAGTATTTGGACTTCTTCGCTTTCGTCAGCAGTGGATAAAAAAGAGAGTGGGAAATGATGATCGCGGATTGATAATAGGATTTGAAGAGCCTGAAATATTTCTTCATCCTAGCGCAGCAAATCAGATGCGTGATCTGATTTATGAGCTTTCCGGTGGGACCTCACAAATAGTAGCAACTACTCACTCACCATACTTAATTGATTTGGCGCGAAAGCCTAGACAGGTTCTGAACAGATTTCATTATGAGTACGGCCACTCTACGATACACCCCTTCTCAGTCTCCGAAAAATTCCGTGAGCTACAAGAAAGCGATAAAGATCAAGTGAAAATGCTTATTAAACTTGATGATCATGTGTCTCGTATTTTTTTTACGAGGAAAGTTGTTGTGGTGGAAGGGGATACAGAAGAAGTATTGATAAAAGAGGCTATTCGCCGTATGAGTCCAGAGGCACGAGCTAAAGTTCTATCGGGCAGCGAAATAGTAAAGGCTCGAGGTAAAGCTTCGATTATTGGTTTGGTTAAGTATTTAAAAGCTTTGGATGTTAATTTCTTTGTTATTCATGATAGAGATCAAGGAACAGTTGGTGCTGAAGTTTTCAATCAGCCAATAGCAGATGCTGTAGGAGAGCCAGATCAGGTTATCATGCTCCATGAATGTGTAGAGGATTTGCTAGGTTACGCTGCTCCAAACTCCGAAAAACCATTCAAAGCCTACAAGAAAACGTTAGAGTGGGCTGAAAGTTGGGAGGGTGTTCCTTTAGCTTTAAGGGAGGTAATGACGCGGGCCTTTAGCCCTCTGATTTAAGAAGTTGGTTATTCCTGGGGCTTGGTATATTTGGCAGGGTTTACGCTCTGCCAAATTACCTAGAAAACGCTACGGCTTTCTAGGTTGTGTGTGTGAATTTATGAGTTTAAGTCATGAGCTGGGTCGAGTTATACAGAGCGTGGTGGCTTTTATTTTTCTCTGTAGAATGCTTTGCCATAATATCTATGGGCACTGTTATTAGCCTGTTTAGTCTCACTCGTGGGATCGCGGTGAGATTTATGCAAGTGGATGATCATCATGCAGCGAGTGGCTGCTTAGAAGAGGCTTTAATATTATGGTCCCTTCAATTACTTCTACGCTCAACACGTCTCCAATCCCCCAACCAACTCTCGCAAGCAGTTCTGGTGGCAAGTCAACGATGCCCCCCCCACTCTCATCTGTAGTGTTCACGCATTTGACGATCCAAACTCCACTGTCGCCCATGATCTAAGTTCTCGACGTGTTTAATACAGCCAATTAACATGCTTCTGTTTTGGCTCTAACCGTTGCTTTGCTCTTTAGGTTTGGCGCGGTATCAACCTGCTCGAGCATTTCTAGAGAAAGTCCTACAGAGCGAAGCGTGTAACGGGTAACCATGAGTGGCAGCTCTGCCAGAATGTCATGATTGTCATGATTGTCATCGAGAAAAATCGGTGTATCCGGGCTGTCATCAATATTCATTTCTAAGGTTTCCTTAGCAGCTTAAAATCGTGCTACGGCCCTATTGGGCCCGACCCGCGCCCGTAATATCCGGATGTTTAATCTTGAGGAGGCTTCTTGTTCACGAAGGCCTGTACCTCGTCATCATTACCGACTCCGACGCTATCACCATCAAACATAGGTAAATGGCTTGGATGTTCAGCTTTTGCTACCGAGCTGAGCTGAGTATGCGCACCATCCGGGGCGTTGGTAAATCCGCCTCCGGTTCCCATAGCCTCTGAGAAGCTTGAGGAACCACCTCCAGCGGTATTTTTTGATTCTTGAGCTGCTCCAAAGTCGAACCCTCCGCTATTAGTCTCCGTGTAAGCCATGCCCATCTGTGCGGATTTGAACGCCGCTGATAGCGCAGACATGCCTCCAATCGCCTGTGTGGCACCAGCCAAGGCTGAGGCCCCTGCAGAGGCGGCAGCGGATGCTGCCATCGTTGCAGCACCTATGGCCGCCCCAGCCCCAAAGCTGCCGATGCCGGAAGATTGCACTCCTGAGCCCACTATCCCAGCAAGCATAGGTGGCAACTTGTTAACCAAGGTGAGTAGAACAACAGATGCTACGAGCAGAACGCACAAACTGTTCAGGTCGGGCGTTCCGGCCTTAAACGCTTTGTAGTACTGGTCTATGAAAGATTTCCCGATGCCTATTAGCAGGATCATTGTGAAAAGCTGAATACCAATACCGAGTACTGCTTTGTAAAAGCTGATCGCAATATCTGATGTCCAACGGCTTCCCCCGAATCCTAATAAAAAAACACCGGCATATGCCAGAAGCCATGCAGATACGAGCAGCAGCAACATATTGACTGCAATGAGGGCTAGGACTACTAACACCACGATTGCAGCCACGAGCATAACCGCAGAAACAACCGGAGACAGTAGAGATGCTGATTCACTGACTTTCGACAAGATGCTGAAACCGATGTCGACGATCCCAGATGGGGAAAGGCCATTTCCGAGACCTGAAGCTTCGGCACTAATGGTGCGCATGGTGTTGACTATGGATAAAGATATGGCCGGACCATTTATCAGTAGCCACCAGAAAAAACCAAGTGTTCCGAAAAACTTTATGGTTTCGGCGAAAAACTCCTGAATATCCGCTCGTCGCAGAGCCATGAACCCATACGTCCAAACCATGCTCACGAGCGCCAAACTCCAGAATAGCCAAGTGGCCGCACTAAGGATTTTGGATTGCCAGGTAATGGCCACTGCAGAGAAGCTATCTAGTATTTGGTTCAGCATATTCCCACTGTCCAAGTCTGCAGCATGAGCAGCTTGTGCGCTGATGAGTGCTGCGAGCAGTAGGTGAGTCGAAATGAGCTTTTTCATGCGTTCACCATTGTCTGTCGTTGCTTAGGGTGTTTTTGTGGCTCAGCGCGCAAGCATCCCTAACCGTTTGCTGATCTGTTTTCGTAAGCCCTGTGGGGTCGTCGTTACACTTCAGCCTCTTCGAGCTGTACTGCTCGTTGCAGCCGCTTAGGAGGGTAATCAGAAGGACAATGCAGGTTAAGATTCGACAGTGCATATGTGCTCCTTACCAAGACCTTTCAGCGCTATGGCTGTTATTGCCCGAGAGAGCATGTTGGTCGGCAGCCTGTTGCTGGGATTCTCGATCACCTGCTATCTGAGCTTCAGTAGCTACGGAGCTTTGCTGAGCGACGAGCAAGCTTCGGATTTGTATAAGCTGATTGGCTTGGGCACTAGCCAGTTGGTTAGCCGATTGGATTGCTTGCATTTGCCCCTCAGCGTTGACGGCCTGGCGCTGCATGTTTGCCAAGTTATTGGCATCCCGTTGTAGAGTGTTTTGTTGGCGATCAACGCTCATCAGAAGGGCGTCGGTGCTTAGTTTTCGGGCAGTGCTGGCCTCTGCACGGGCAGTGACGATGGCCCGTTTATCCTGATCTAAGCAAGTCTGAGAGCCAAAACAAGGAGACGCTGAGTAGTGCGAGATGTCCTGAAACTTGGATAAGTAGTTTTCGAGGCTGCCTGCTTGGTTCCTGTAGTAACTGAGGGTGTTCTGAGCTTCCAGCAGCTTCGTTATCGTTTGGTCAGCCTGATCCCAAATATAGGATGAAGGCGCAGCAGTGTTCTGCAGCATATTTTCGTACTGCATTAGCTGAGTTCGGTACTGCTCAATCTGCTTTACGACAGCGGCGACACTCTGCATAGCACTGATTGTGGTTTGCCCCAAATTCAATCCGTCGGCAACGGGTATGCCTGCAAGTGCTGGTTGGAGGTGTGTTGTTGCGATTGCCAGTAAACACCCACCGATAAAACCTTTGGTCTTGTTCATGGGAACTCCAAGGAAGAACACGGAATAATTGCGTGTTTTTTAGCGGCTAAAATTTTAAGGACTGCACCAAGTGCAACATTTCGATCTGGTTATCCTCGATTCGCTTTAACAGCGCCCTCACTACGCCGGGTGTCCAAGCACCGCCCGTGATGGCTAGTTTGGTGTCATTGGTCAGCCAGAGTTTTAAAAGCCCCCCTAAGCGTCCTTGGTCAGCATTAACCTTTGCGAGCTGATGCACGCACTGCGAGTCGATTGTTCCTTTAATTACGTACCCAAGGCTAAGGCGGCGGAGATACTCGGCCACTGTTAGGCTTGCTCGGGCTGCATTTTCTTTAATCACTATTTCTTCGCTGGCCAAGACGGGAACTCTCAAGTGTTTGCCATATTTCCTTGAGTCCGCACGGGATCTATTCGATGGCATTTGATACTTCTCCTGTCGTCACGACGATGTTCATCTCGCGGTAGCGAGACGCCTCGCAGAGCAAGAAAGCGTTGAGCGCCGCCAGGCGCGAATAAGTGATAGTGAAATTAGCTAGCCGGCTTGCCGGTTGGCTAACTTCACCTATCTTGCCCTACACTTCGATATTCCTTTAGCGTTCAATCGTGTGTTCCTCTAGTGAGCAGTGCGGTGTTTTATCGCGGACAATTAATATTGTTCGCGATAAAAACGCACCTGAACGGGGTTTAACCGCGCTAAGAACGGTTGACCGGCTTAAGAACGGTAGAGGAACGGTAGAGGAACGCTTCATTAGCCATTGCGACACTCACTCATCTGTTTCGGAGCAAAGCTGGTGGGCGTAACGCCGAAATGCCTGATAGCCAAAATTGATTGAATTATCATCTCGTAGTACCTCCCATATTTTAAAAATCGAGCATTTGTCATCAATAGCGCTTTGGATCTCGGTTCTCAGCATGATGAATGTGGCGCGATTCTTATCCCCTATTGACGCGTCTGTCGAAGCTGCTACACGCTCTGCTATTCTCAGTGACAATGATTTCATGATCGCTCCTAGGGAACTAGATTCTTAATCTGCATCTTGTCTAATTTTTTATGGTCACTGGTAGGCGCTGACGTTCTATACAGCCAATTCCCTTTAACTGTTCTTTCCAGGCAAATCGAATTAATCATGAACAAGCTTCTTGGTGACCGAAGTCGCCGTTAAGCAATGCGGCTACAGCATCCGTAGGGAAGTAAATACGCCGACCGATACGCCGCTTGACCCGATTCAATTCAAACATCCAGGGCTCCGTTGGCTTCTGCAGTACGCCACGAAGCCCAGATGGCTTTCGGCTTAGGGCGTGCGCCAACTGCTCAACGGTCATAAGTGAGCCGTATTTATCCTGCAGATAATCAATTATGGATTTCATAAAATTCCGGTATATCGAACGGATAAATTTCGACATATCGGCAGCAACCTCCAGACAATATAGAAAGCGAATCAGAGAGATGCAGATTGCTTCAGATTGGTATAGAGTTGCAGGTATAAATTTTTCTGGATATTCACCTTGATGGCCGCTAAAACATCATCTTCCGAGAAAGATACACGACTTTTCAGAAATCGCCTTAGAACAAAGGTTCTCTTACATGAGCTATCGTTGCGCGTAGCTTTGCCGTTCGCTGACACTTTTGCACAGTGGTTTGACCAAGAGATGATCACAAAAGGACTATACAACCGAGCTAATACAGCCGAAAGCAACAGATGGACCGGTAGCTTTAAAGGACGTACAGCACTACAGAATGAGCAGCTTGACCTATTACACGAACTATTCAGTGACGCACAAGACCTCTATCACAAAGGCCCATCAAATCTTTGGGATGCACTTTGGGGAGAACCCGACCAGCTTTGGAAATTTTGTAAGACAAGGATAAGTACTAACGCCCATTTCATGGACGACAAACTATGGAGGGAAGTACTTTCCAAACAAAACAACAAATACGACATTTGCGAAGCATTAAGAATATTTGAAGGCGAAATAATGCTCGCAACGGAAACAAACTTTCACGAACTCCCATTCGGATACTTGATAGAAGCCATAGCCCTTTACAGATTACACACCCATGCAATCAGATTATTTAGAATAAACTCCGATGGAATAGGAGCTTATAGAAGCTTATTTCAATGCGTATCCAACGCGGACATTAAAATCACATTAAGCATGCTTGGAATACTTGACGACATAAAAGACGAACTAATACGCTTAGAAACCATAAAACTGCAATCGTATCCCGATTACTGTGAGAAGGCTGGATTGAGGTATCCACCATCTAACGACGCTGCCAGAAAATATGCTAGCGACCCTTTAGCAATGCATGCCAACTCCGAACGATGGGATGACCTGAAGTTCGACTGGGTCAGTGAAGATGCGTGATGGGTCGCAAAAATAACTCATGTCTCAGCATCCCGGCCGTTCTGATGACAAAGCACACGGTCGACTCAGTTGCAGACAGCGACATCAAGGCTTCTTTGATTAAATAAGGATTAAAAAGGGATTAGGGCATACTTTTCATTCTGCGCCATCCCTTTCTGCGCAAGCCTTCAAGCCGTTTTAACCCTGTGGATAGCGTGCGCCGTATCCCATATTTCCCTGCATCGTATCCCACAACTCGATGCACCGTATCCCATGTCGAGTGCATCGCATCCCATAGCCCAGTGCATCGTATCCCACGTCAGAAAATGCATTTATCCACAGGCTCACATACCCAGTTTTTTGTAAGCGTCTGCCCAACACACCTTGAATAGATCAATGGACGGGCACTTAGATGACTTTGCCGGACGGATGTAGCGTTGGTCATCGATTGAAAGATGCTTTGAAACCTCATACCAACCGACGCCAAATCGCTCAACAAGTATCTTCATCACGAGCCACTCTGCAAGCGCTACGCGCTTTTTGATGGCAAAGAAAAAGGGCTACTGGCGACAGTAGCCCTCGAATTTGAAGCTTGATATTCATATACACACCCTCAAGCAGGAGCGTGGAGGTCTCACCCTACGCCGATGCTCAGCCATCGCCGGGGTTCCTACGCCAGTCATTGCCGCTGAAGGCCACTGGTTTCGCGCTCGATTGCATCGTATACAAGGTGAAACTTGTGTCAACCAAATTGATCGCATCGTTAGCCCTGGCGCGGCGGTTGGCGAACAGATGTACAGTGTGGCTTCACCGCTCCGAACACCGCAACTACCCTTGCCAGCGCCGCCTCAGTGCCTACATGCATGTCCATCGACTCCGCATAGATAGATTTACGCGGACACAATCGTTCTTATTGGCTGGGGTCGGTAGGTATGTTTACAGACCCCCCTTACGTTTTTTCTTAATCAAATGACGTTGCTGGCTTGGTGTTGGTATGCGAATCACACACACCCGGTGACTACTCAACCTCCATGAGACGAGAGCTCCAATCAAAACAAGTTCATCAAGCGCTTTACTCAGCTGACGTTTAAAACTGCCGGGATGCGAGTTCACGCTCCCACTCAGCCGTTGAATCGTTTCTATGCAGAGAGGGAAAGGTTCGGCATGGCTACAAAACCAACCATGGAGCCACAGAGCAAGTGGTTTGCGTCTCAGGAGTACGCGCTCACCCCATTCGATTTGAGTCCAGCCTGCCATGTATAACGCCTCAAGCCGTGACTCAAGCTCTATCACGTACACGCCGGTCATCTCATCTCCAGCCCCTTTGAGCAATGCTCCAAAAAACGTGAGATTGCCATATTTCATTTCAATTGTTGCCCCTGCGAGACGGACCAGTGCTGATCTCAACCACAATCGATCGCTCGTTCCTGTAGAGCGCTTCAATGTCTTTAACACTTGAACTTCGCTGAACTGAACTCGGTTGCCGATCCTATGATGGCGTGCCAAATGAATGACCGTCTCCCAGACGTCTAAATCTGATTGGTCAAGCTGCCACCCAGAAAAGCGAATCTCGACTCCATCGACAGTAGCAAGCAGTTCGCGCTTCAAGGCCTGTCGCCCCTTGCCTTGAATACCTGCAAACAATGCGCACCGCAGCCAAACATTCGGAACTCCTCGCGTAGAATCCGGCCAAGGCGGGAGCTGCTCCGAGGATCTTTCCCTTGGCGGCCGTCTGGCCTGAGCCTTTTGCAAACGCGCTTCGTTAGCGTTTTGAGGCGTCGGGAAGCTATGACTCATGATCAGACACCAACAAATGCGGTGCTGCTCTGGCTTCCTGACGAAGACGAACGAATCTTCTGCTTTTGGATTTGTTGCGCCTTTGTAGGCCGACCCGGCTTGGCTTTAACAGCCTCATAGGTGGCTGTCCCTGTCGTCAGAGCAAAACCTGATACGTGATTTGCCAACCAGCGCTCTACGTCTTCTGTACGCCATAGAAGCCTCTTGGTGCCAGGTAGCCGACAGATCGGCGGCAAGGACAGCGGGTTGCGTGTTACGTCGCTGCGAATGCTGGTGACCGATTTATGAATGCAATCAGAGAGATCATCAACGGTAAGTAGCGCTTTCATCCTCAAGACTCCTAGCCGGGCCATTCGGCCTCGACACGCATTGGTTGGTTCGAATGCGCACAGGTTCTCGGGTTACCGACTTCGCTCGTAGGTGAATACTTGGAAAGACTTTTACCTTGATTACCGCATCGCACAGACACACACCGCAGGGCATTGCTACAGAGTGCTAGAAGGTGCCCGAGTAGGGTCACCCTGCCAGTGACTGGTTTTGAGGGTTCACATCAGAAGGGTTTTTGAAGAGGATTCAGAGAGGCCTAGGGCTCTGACACAACATTTATGCGGGCACAATTTTGGCACACTGCGAGAGCAAAACACTGCAAAAGTACGCTTAGAAACGCACATCACTGCAAGAACACAAGCATTTGAAATAAAAGATGTTTTTATACAAACACCTTATAAATCAACGTGATCGTCAGTCACGTGACATTGCAGTTGCACTGCAAAGGGCCGACGGGGAATGTTTCACGGATCAGCGCAGGCGGGTTATTCATGGTTCCGGGTTCCAAAGCGGATAAAACGGTTTAAAACTTGACCCCGACGCTTAACGCCATGAAGTCGCGATCACTCAAGGTGTTGTAGCGGCCGCCAAAAAAATTGGTATACGACACGCTGCTGGTGTAGGTGTTCTGGTATTCGGCATCCAGGCCGATACTGACCGCTTTACGGCCTTCTTCGAACGTGGCCGCGGGGCCGGGTGCGTAACCGCTGACGTCGTGGGACCACGCCACAGCGGGCTTGAGATTGATGCCCGGCAGCACGCTGTTGTATTCCCACACGGCCCGCGCCCGATAGCCCCACGAATTGGCCGTGGTAAAGCCATCGTTACCCTCCTGACCGAACACCGGGTCGCGGCCATAGCGCTTATCGGATCGGCTTTCCAACCCGGCAACGTGAGTAATGCCAACTTCCCCGGTCAGAATCAGCCGATTGGCGCCCATGGCGTTGTCCAGAATGTGCGTCAGCGAGGTCTGAAACTGAGTGATCTCTTTACGCCGATAGCCTGCGGCATCGGCCCCCGGCGTCACGCTCAACGGGGACGCATCCGCCAACCCCGGCAGCAAGGTGACAGTGGCGTACAGCAAATCATCGGTATTGAGTTGCACCGGCGCATTTGGACGATAGCTCAACTCCCCTTTCCACGCCGTGCCTGTGGATAACGTGGTTGCGAAACTCATGCCGTACAAACGAATGTCTTCGGGGTATTCGACGTAGTAACTGGCATTGCCCGCGATCTGCATCGACCCCAGGCTGCCAGCGGCAGACGCCGCGTTGTACACCGCCTGCGAAGCCGCACGGCCGCTGATGATCGGATCACGGCTGTGGTAGTTCATGAAGAACGCGCCGAACTCGGTGTCCAGCGGGTCGAAGCGATAGTGCATGGCCAGTCCGAACTGCCCGCTGTTGCGCGCGTTACGATCCGCATCCCGACGCACCAATACACCTTCGTTGTTGATGTCGACCCCGGCCGAGGTCAGCGCCGCCAGGTCGGCCACCGCCAGGGCTGAACGCGCGCTCATCACCCGGTAGTTGCCGCTACAGCCGTCCGCAATCACATCCGATTGCGAGAAAAATGTCCCGCAGTTGTCGGCCTCGGACTGCTCCCAGTCCAACTGATAAAAACCTTCCACCGATAACCGGTCAGTGAGATTTTGCGACAGGTAGAACAGGTTGACCGGCACCAGGCCGTCCTTGTACTCGGTGCCAGGACGGCGATAAGCCGACGCATCAGTCGGATTGATGGCATTGATCCCGCCGCCGATGAAAGCACTTTCCCCCCAACTGACCACTTGCTTGCCCAAACGTACGGCGCCGGGTTGATCGGCAATCACATAGTTGTGGTACACGAACGCATCCAGCCACTGCGCGCCAGCGGATTGCGCCGAGGCACGACGGCCTTTGTCGCTGATGTCCTTGAACGGGCGGCTGTCATCTTGCAGTTCGAAGTCGTACCAATACTTGCCACGCACATAGAGGCCGCTGTCGCCATACTTCAGCTCCAGCCCGTGAACCCCCATGAATAATTTGGAAAATGTTTCGCCGCGCTTGAAGTTCAATCGGCCATCGTCAGAAATTTGCGAGTGGCCAGTGCCACCGTTATTGGCACCGATCAATGACTGATCGGCCTTGGCGGTCGACCAACTGGCGCCAATCGATAACTCGGAATCGAGCTGAGCTTCGACGTCCCCGACGTTAAAGCTCAGCCCCCAGGCGGGCCCGGCGAGCGTCGCGGCAAAGCTGACTGCCAGCGGCAGTTGGGCGCGACGCCAGAACCGGTTGACTGAGGGCATTGATACTTCTCCGAGGGCACGTCGCAATAGGCCCGCAAGGATGAAGGAAAACCAGATTTTGACAAGATCCTCGACGCATATGCCCCTCACCCGCGGTCGTTGCATGCTTCAGCGGCTACAGGGTTTGTGAAACCTGATGGCGAATCCTTTTTTTATCGAGCTTGCCGACACTGGTCTTGGGGATTTCAGTCACCAGCACGACCTGAGCGGGCACTGCCCAAGGGCGCAGAGAACCCGCATCGACAAAAGGCTGAAGGTGGTCTTTGAGCGCCTCAGCATCCAGACGGGCATCTTCTGCCAGCACCAGCATTGCCACTGGCCTCTCGCCCCACTGCGCATCGGGCACACCCACCACGGCCACCTCCCGCACCTGCGCGTGACGACCGATCAAGTCCTCCAGTTCCAGCGACGACACCCACTCGCCACCGCTCTTGATGACGTCCTTGATCCGGTCACGAATGTCGATCGCCCCGCGACGGTCTAGGGTTGCCACGTCGCCGGTGTGCAGCCAGCCGCCCGCCCACAACTCGGCGCCCTTTTCGGGCTCATGTAAATAACTGCCGGTCAGCCACGGCGCACGCAATACCAGCTCCCCTTGGGTTTCGCCGTCATGGGCGAGGAACTGCCCTTGCTCATCCACAAGGGCCACTTCCACCAGCGGCCCCGGCACCCCTGCGCGAATTCTGTGACTGATGCGCTCGTCCTCCGACCCCGCCCATGCATGGTCGTCCAGGTGCGCGCAAGCCACCAGCGGACCGGTTTCAGACATGCCGTAAGCCCCCATCAACTCAATGCCGCGGGCCTTGGCAGCGGCGAATAGCGTACGGCTCAATGCGCTGCCGCCGACAATGATTTTCCACCCCTTGAAATCAGTGCCCTGGGCGTTTGATGCGTTAAGCAGCATTTGCAAAATGGTCGGCACGCAATGAGAAAACGTCACCTGTTCGCGTTCCCAGAGCGCGACTAACCGTTCCGGCTCATATCGCCCCGGATACACCTGCTTAAGCCCCAGCAGGGTGGCCAGATACGGCATGCCCCACGCATGCACGTGAAACATCGGTGTGATCGGCATGTACACGTCGCTGCCGCCGAGCAACCGTTCAGCCGGCACGCTGCCGAGAATGGTCGAGATCCCGAGGGTGTGCAGCACCAGTTGCCGGTGGGTGAAGTACACCCCTTTGGGATTACCGGTGGTGCCTGTGGTGTAAAACGTGGTGGCCACCGAGTTCTCATCGAACTCTTCAAACCTGTAGTCAGGGCTCGCGGCCGCCAGCAGTTGCTCGTACTCCCCGACGCAATTGGGCAACTGCCCTGCGGGCTCAAACGTGTCCGTCAGCAACAGGGTTTTCTCGACCGTGGTCAATTGCGCGGCGATGCTTTGATACAGCGGCACGAAATCACTATTGACCAATACAAACCGGTCTTGCGCGTGGTTCATCGTGTAAAGGATTTGTTCGGCAGATAAACGCACGTTGAGGGTGTGCACCACCGCACCGAGCATCGGAATGGCGAACATGCATTCCAGGTAACGATGGCTGTCCCAATCCATCACCGCCACGGTGTCACCTGCTTTAACACCGGCAGTTGTCAGCACATTGGCCAACCGGGCAATCCGCTCGTTGAGGGTGTCGTAGGAATAACGCCGCAGGTCGCGATAGACGATTTCCCGCGACGCTTCATAGCGCCGCCCGGACAACAGCAATTGCTTGATCAGCAGCGGGGCTGCATGCGCCGCTTGGGTGGGCGCAATAATGCGAGTCTGCAACATGAGAAACCCCCCAATGAGAAAACGATCAACGTCGCCTTGGGGGTAACTCTAGTCGGCAGTGACAAAAACCCATTAATTCACAGCGGTTATCGGGGCTTAAAGCCTCAGTTCATTTCGGTAAAGGCCAGTTTCACACCCAGCGCGACCAAAACAGCGCCCATGGTGCGATCAAACCAGTGGCCCATGCGCGCAAACCCTGTGCGTACACGTTGATGACTGAACAGCATGGCCACCATGCAGAACCACAGCCCGGTCGCAACAGCCAGGTACACGCCATACCCGGCCTGAATCGACAGCGGCGTATGCGGGTTAATCACCACCGTAAACAGCGACAGGAAAAACAGCGTGGCCTTCGGGTTCAAGCCATTGGTCACAAACCCCGACGTGAACGCGCCGCGCGCCGTGCGTTCACCCACCGGCAGCGAAGTGGCCACGGCGGCAGGATCAGCGGGTTTGGCACGCAGCGCCTTGATCCCGATGTACAGCAAGTAAGCTGCCGCCAGCCATTTGAGTGCGTTAAACAACACAATCGATTGCGACACGATGATGCCGATGCCAAGCAGCGAATAACCGACATGAACAAAAATCGCCGTGCCAACCCCGAACGCCGTGAACATGCCTGCGCGGCGACCGTGGGTCACGCTTTCACGCACCACCACGGCAAAATCCGGCCCCGGGCTGGCCACCGCCAACAGATGAATCAGGGCGACGGTCAAGAATTCTGTCCAATACATGCACGGCTCCATTACAAATTGTTTCTTCTGATAGGCTCGCCACATTACGCCTTCATTTCACCGCACAAAAGGTACAGTTGATGACTAACACTCGCCGCGCCGTGTTCCTGGATCACACCTCACTGGATCTGGGCGATCTGAACCTCAGCCCGTTGCGTGAATGCCTGGGCGATCTACACCTGTACGCCGACACCACCCCTGAAAACGTCATCGAACGCTTGCAAGGCACCACCGTGGCCATCAGCAATAAAATCCTGCTGGACGCTGACACCCTCGCGGCGTGCCCGCAGTTAAAACTGATCCTGGTCGCCGCCACAGGCACCAATAACATTGACCTGGAAGCCGCACGCACCCACGGCATCGTTGTGGCAAATTGCCAGGGTTACGGCACGCCCTCGGTGGCGCAACACACCTTGATGTTGCTGCTCGCACTGGCCACACGCCTGCCCGACTATCAAAAAGCGGTGTCTGCCGGGCAATGGCAAACGGCCAAACAATTCTGCCTGCTGGACTTCCCGATTGTGGAGCTGGAAGGAAAAACCCTTGGCCTGCTGGGTCATGGCGAGCTGGGCAGCGCCGTCGCAAAACTGGCCGAAGCCTTTGGCATGCGCGTGCTGCTCGGGCAAATCCCCGGGCGACCGGCACGCGCTGATCGCCTGCCACTGGATGAACTCTTGCCGCAGGTCGATGCGTTGACGTTTCACTGCCCGCTCAACGAACACACGCGGAATTTGATCGGCGCCCGAGAGTTGGCACTGCTCAAGCCCGGCGCGTTCGTGGTCAACACTGCTCGCGGCGGCATGATCGACGAACAGGCCCTGGTAGACGCCCTGCGTAGCGGCCATTTGGGTGGAGCCGCCACCGACGTGCTGAGCGTAGAACCGCCCCGCGACGGCAACCCGCTGCTGGCGGCAGACATCCCGCGCCTGATCATTACGCCCCACAGCGCCTGGGGCAGCCGTGAGGCGCGGCAGCGAATCGTGGGCCAATTGACTGAAAACGCTCACGCGTTCTTCAACGGTACAGCGCTGCGGGTCGTCAGTTGATAAACTGCGCCCCTTTTTGAGGAGCAGATTATGGATCCGCGCAGTGAAGTACTGCTTCGTCAGCCTGATTACTTTCAGGGCGAGGTGCTCTTGGTGGGCCTGCCACCTGACGACGTACTCGGCCGCTTACCGAACGCCCACGGCTGGTGCTGGCACGCTGGCGATCAGGCCGCGCTAGAGGCTCGCTTTGCCGGGCGCGTGCATTTTGGGGTCGATGTTCCGGCGCGCGCGTTCGACACTGCCGTGGTGTATTTGCCCAAGTCCAAAGAGCTGAGCGACTACGTACTCAAGGCCGTGGCCGCACGCCTGCCCAATGCCGATGTGTTTCTGGTGGGCGAGAAGAAAGGCGGCATCGAAGGCGCCTCCAAACAACTGATCCCGTTCGGCAAGCCGCGCAAGCTCGACAGCGCCCGGCATTGCCAGTTGTGGCAAGTCACCGTGGTCAATGCGCCGCAAGCACCGGTCCTGGCAGACCTTGCGCAGCATTACGAGCTGGCACTGGAAGAAGGCCCGCTGAACGTGGTCAGCCTGCCCGGCGTGTTCAGCCACGGCCGTCTGGATCGCGGCAGCGCCCTGCTGCTGGAGCACCTCGACAAACTGCCCAGCGGTCACGTACTGGATTTTGGCTGTGGCGCAGGGGTATTGGGTGCAGCGGTCAAGCGTCGCTACCCGCACAACAGCGTCACCCTGCTCGATGTGGACGCGTTTGCTACCGCCAGCAGCCGCCTGACGCTGGCGGCCAACGGCCTGGACGCTGAGGTGATTTGCGCAGACGGTATCGATGCCGCGCCGATGGAACTCAACACCATTTTGAGTAACCCACCGTTTCATGTGGGCGTCCATACCGATTACCACGCCACTGAAAACTTGCTGCAAAAATCGGTCAAACATCTGAAAAAAGGTGGCGAACTTCGGATTGTGGCCAATAGCTTCCTGCGCTATCAGCCACTCATTGAAGAGCAATTCGGGGCCTGCACCGTCAAGGCTGAAGGCCAGGGATTTCGGATTTACAGCGCCAAGCGTCGATAAAACAAATTAATAAACAAGGCTTGCCGGATCGGATTTGCATAGGCAGAATCCGCTCCGTCCTAGGGGAGTAGTCTCCCACGAGCGCCATGCTCGTCCGGCATACGTCAACATACTTGGTCAACAGACCATGGCGTATGCGACCCAGGAGTCCGCACAGACGGACCGGGGTTTGACAAGACCTATGACACGAACACCTTACCCGGGGCGGGAAGGCTGTACGTGTCATAGCCGTGTCGACCCGCCCCTGGAAACCACCTGATGATGCTCGACTCCTTACTCGTTCCGACTGCAATCGTTGCCTTGGCCGAAATCGGCGACAAGACGCAGCTGCTCGCCCTCATTCTCGCCGCCCGCTTTCGCAAGCCTTGGCCAATCATTGCCGGCATCGTGGCCGCGACCCTGGCCAACCACGCCGCCGCAGGTGCGGTAGGTGCCTGGTTCGGCAGTTTCTTCTCGGATGTGACCTTGCACTGGATCCTCGCAGCCAGCTTTGCGGCCACCGCACTGTGGACGCTGGTGCCAGACAAAATGGACGATGACGAAGCGAGCACGGCCCGCAAATTTGGCCCGTTCCTGACCACACTGATTGCGTTTTTCATCGCTGAAATCGGCGATAAGACCCAAGTGGCGACCGTAATGCTGGCCGCTCAATACCCGGATCTGTGGCTGGTGATTATCGGCACAACCCTGGGCATGTTGATTGCCAACGTGCCGGTGGTGCTGGCAGGTAACTTTGCGGCCGACAAGTTGCCGCTGACCCTGATTCGCCGGTTGGCGGCGACCGCCTTCTTCGTACTGGCCGCGGTGGCAGTGTACAAGGCGATGGCGATCAGCGGCTGGGTGTAGCCCCCATCACCGGCCCTCTTCTTCGGGAAAGGGCCGGCAACGTCAAGGGTTACTGGGTTTTTGGCGCTTGCTGATACAGCGGCAACACCTTGGGAATCGCCGCTTCTAACGCGGCAATCCGGCTACTCGACGCCGGGTGGGTGCTCATGAATTCAGGCGGCGCACTTTGCGACGCTTGCGCCATTTTCTGCCACAAGGTGATGGCGGCATTCGGGTTGTAACCCGCACGCGCCGCCAGCTCCAGACCAATCAGGTCTGCTTCGTTTTCGTTACTGCGGCTGTTAGGCAGCGTCAGGCTGTAATTGACCACGGTATCGGCCAGTTGCAGGCTGTCCTGCCCCAGCCCCAGCAATGCACCCGCACCCTGCTTGGCCATTTCGATGCCGTACGCTTTGGACATCGACTCGCGGCCATGTTCGCGCAATGCATGGGCAATCTCATGGCCCATGACCGCAGCGATTTCATCGTCGTTGAGTTTGAGCTGATCAATGATCCCGTTATAGAAAATGATCTTGCCGCCCGGCCCGCAGCTGGCATTGAGCTCATCACTTTTGATCAGGTTCACCTCCCAATTCCATTGCGCCGCATCCGGGCGAAAGGCCGGGACCTGGGCAATCAGCCGGTTGGCGATCGCTTGCAAGCGCTTGGCATTGGTACTGGTTTTGTCCAGAACACCTTTGGTGTTGGCTTCGCTGACGGTTTGTTGGTACGACTGGGCGTACATTTGATCCACTTGCTGACTCGACAGCATGCTGAACATGTACTGCTTGCGCTCAATGCCGACCGCACCGGCATTGGTGGTATTGACCGACTGACAACCGCCGAGCAACAGCCCTGCGCCAACCACGCACACTACCGCTAATTTACCCATCACGACTCTCCATAAAGATGGCGCGCATCGTAGCAGACACGCGCCTCAACCCGGCGTCAGACACTCGGGGGCATTAAGCTTGGGATCATTTACCAGATTGGCCAGCGGGCGCTCCCGCAACGGTGATTGCTGGCTGGCGAGCAGCGCCTGTAACACATGCAAAGGGGTTTGAGGATCCAGCCAGGCTTGCTGACCCGCCTCATCCAGAATCAACGGGCGACGCTGACTGGCCGCTGCCTGAGTAATAACAGCCGTGCTCAACCATTCGTGCCCTTGCACCGGATAGGCCTCCCAAATCGCCGCAAAAAACAGTGATGCACCTTCACCGGGCGTCAGCCAGTACGGCCGTTTGCGCGTGGTGCCGCGCCACTCATAAAACCCATTGGCCGGCAGCAGGCAGCGACGCAAGCGAAAGGCGTCACGGAACATGGGTTGTTCCGCAACGGTTTCAGCTCGGGCATGGGCCGGTGTGCGAGACAGGTCCGTCAGCCAGGCCGGGGTCAGGCCCCAACGCGCCCGGGCCAGGGTTCGCTGGCCCGGCGCTTCGCCTGCGCGCAAGATCAACACCGCATCATTGGGCGAGATATTCCATTGCGCCTGCTGATCCGCCGGAAAACCGGGCAAGGCTGCAAATGCAGGGTTCCAGCGAAACAGGGCAAAACGTCCACACATGGGGCTGTACAACTCTTTTCTATATAGCAGTGAACAAAAGGCCGTTAACACTCCAGCACATCGGGGTAGCTATCAGGCTCGTCGCCCTCAAAGGGCGAGGCGGCATTGTACGCATCGATCAGCTCGCGCGCGTAACGGGCGTGATCATCGGCCACGGCCAGTCCCAACAAACCCAGTGCCGGTAATTCGCCCGTGCCGCCGATCAGGTCACGCCCCTGAAGGGTCGCCGTAACCCCTTCGCTGGCGAGCATGCCCAGCAACAGCTCGGCTTCCATCAGGTTTTCAGGCTCGTAGATGCGCTGCATGACGGCTACTCGTTTTCGCTACGGACATCGAGCATCCACTCATGACCGTCGGTCTGGAGAGTGAAGACAATCGGCCGGCAGCACACCGGGCAGTCTTCAATGTAGGTCTGGTCACCGCCCGAAAGATCCAGCACCGCTTCTGCCAGCTCACCACAATAAGGGCAATCGTACTGTTCGGTTTCAAGCATCGCGGTCTCCAGAGTGACTTGTGCGTATAATCGCCGGTCTATTTGCAGGGCTATTATTTTTGGCCTGCCTTGTTTACTTACCCTAGCCGTTTCCAACAAGAGAGCATGATGGGCGAATTCGATACCATCCGACCTTACGACGACGCCGAAGTCCCAGCCGTGCTGGCCCGGCTGCTCAGCGACAAGGCGTTTCTAGATATCCTGACCCACTTTCGCTTCCCGCGCCTGGCTGGCGCTTTCGGCTGGCTGTTAAAACCTCTTATAGCGCATCGCCTGCGTAAAGAGTTCGCTGGCGTGACCTCTGTCGCCACCTTGCAAGACAAAGTCGAAGTGTACGTCGACCGCACCATTGAACACGCGACCGATGGGGTGACCTACTCCGGCGTCGAGAATTTGAAGTCCGGCACTGCCTACCTGTTCCTGGCCAACCACCGCGACATCGTGATGGACCCGGCCTTCGTCAATTACGCGGTTTACCACGCAGGCCTGCCGACGCCACGTATTGCCATCGGCGACAACTTGCTGCAAAAGCCGTTTGTCAGCGACCTGATGCGCCTCAACAAAAGTTTCATCGTGCACCGTTCGATCACCGGACGCCGGGAAAAGCTCGCGGCCTATCAATTGCTGTCGGCGTACATCAATCACTCGATCCGCAACGATGGCGTCTCGATCTGGATTGCGCAGGCTGAAGGCCGCGCCAAAGATGGCGACGACCGCACGGATTCGGCCATCCTGAAAATGTTCCACATGAGCCGCAAGAACGAGCCGTTTGGCGAGGTGGTTCAGTCACTGAACATGACCCCCGTGTCGATCAGCTACGAATACGACCCGTGCGATCAGGCCAAGGCACGCGAGCTGTATATCCGAGCCACCACCGGCGCTTACACCAAGGCGCCCGGCGAAGACGACACCAGCATCGCCAACGGCATCACCGGTTACAAAGGCCGCGTGCACGTGAACTTTGCTGCCCCCGTGACTGAGTTTTTCGAAGACAGCAAGCTGTTGGCCGCCGAAATGGATCGCCAGATCCTCGGCGGCTATCGCCTGTTCCCGGCGCACTACCTGGCGTATGCGCAGTGGGAGGACGCAGACCCGCAACTGCAGGTGCCTGACGCCGCACAGGTGTTCCCGGCAGATGAATTGGCCAAGGCCCGACAAGAGTGGCAGCGCCGTCTGGACGCTTGCCCGGCCGAGCACCGTCCTTACCTGGTGCTGCAATATGCAATGCCGGTGCGCAACCAGTACCGCATCAAGGCAGGCCTGCCCTTGTAAAGCCCGCGTCTGTGGTCGCTGCCTCGTGTTGTACGGCGGCGACTACAGACCCAACGCCTAAATTCTGCTGTCACCGTATCGTCATGTTAAGCGGTCACTCTGTGGCCCCTCGACACCGACACGGAGCTTGTCATGCTGCACGCAGAAAACCAGGACCGCCTCTATCTGATCGCCCCCAGCGACGAACAGCAGGCGTTGATCGAAGGGTTAGCCTTTAACGTTCAGGATCAGCATTGGCTGGTTTATTGCGCCCTCAGCGGTCACACCCATGTCGACTTGCCCGAACTGGACTTGCTCACGGGCGTCAGCCGTCTGGAGCTGTACGCCGAAGCAGCTTGAACCCTTCGCGCACAAAAAAGCCCGAACTCACCGAGTTCGGGCTTTTTGCTTTCTACCGTTACTCGCCCAGCAAACGACCCACTGAAGGGTCTTTGAATACGCGGGTCAAGGCATCGCTCAACACGTCGCTGACCAGCTTGGTGTTGGTTTCCTGATTCGGCGCCATGCCGAAACGCTGATCCAGCGACGCACCGTACCGACCGCTGTAAGTACGGCCGCCGTTCTTCACATCAGAACGGAACGTGGCGCCAATGGTCGCTTCAGTCACGTACATGGAGTCTTTGGGGGACTGGTACTTCAGTTCCGCCAGGGTCACCGTCAATTGCGGGGCATTCATCGCATTGGTGGTGGGGGTGTAACCCAGCAGGCGGACGGCGGCTTCAGCCTGGGCTTGCAGTTTGGGGATCAGGTCCGCACTGCTGACACTGATCGCGCTGGTTTCCGGGTACATGCCACCGCGGGTGCCCAGCGTCGGCGACGGACGGCCATCGACCACGCGGACAACCACTGGCTGGCCGCGGCCGACTGGCGCGAGCTGAGTGGTCAGCTTGGGTTGCGGGCTAAGTTGTTGCGGGCTGTGGGCGCAGCCGACCAGCGTCAAACTGGTCACAGTGATCAAACCGAACAACAGGCGTTGCAACATGCTCATCTCTCCAGGGCAAGGTCAAACTGGTCGCCAGTATAGCGGGGCCACCGGCCTGCAAACCAGCCGCTTGCTGTCACCCGGCTGTCATGCGCAGTACATCAGTGCGTCACGTCAACGTGGCAACCTGGGGGCACTACTGAAAGAGGGGTTTGCCATGAACTGGTTAAAGTCGTTGTTGAGCACCACCCGCCCCCACCGCCACTTTGCACGCCTGGACAGCAGTGGCCGCTGCCGCGCGTTCAAGCACTGCACGCAACCGCCGGTCGGCGATGGCTGGGTCGAAATCTCAGAAGTTCGGCTGAACTGGTTGCACCAGGTTTTACCGCCTGACGCCCGTGTGACCTCGCCTGCAACGCGTTCAAGGGTGCAACCGATGTGGGGTGTTTGACTCAATCACCAATAAAAGTCATTTAACAGGATCAATTGCCGACGTTTCTTCGCTACAATCTCCCCCCGATTATAAGGACGTCTCCTGATCGGGCCCCGCAACAACGTTGATACGCAGGTATCAGCACCCCAAAATCGCCCACAGAGAGCCGCCCACACAGACTGTGTAGCGCTGGCGCTTGCTTTTTTTCATGCAAACCACCACCTGTTAACAGTCTGCAGAGCTGCCATGTTGCTCGGCCACTGCGTTGTTCGCCCGCTATGCCACACCTGCCTTGCAGGTCGTACACGGGTTTGGTGCCAGGCATGCGGCAGCCCTTTTTTGAGGTTCACGTCTTCAAAAGAGCGTGAAAAAAAACGGGTTTTCACAACTTCACAAGAGTGTGGCGAGCAAATGAAAAGTTTTGCGTCTGAACATGCACCATTAGCGTCTGTTACAGCCCCATCCAGCAGGTCTGAAGTCAGCTTTACCGCACACGACTAAAGCCTGTCCGCTTACGGATTTGGTTGCCCAAACGGACGCTCTTGACCTTAAGTCGAATTGCCTCCCGCCCTGTGAAGTGCGTTCATATGAACCTTCAAGGCCCGGTTGGTGGCGTCCGCTGAAGCAGCAAGCAATTGCGATGAATCGGACATGGCGATCCTGGCCACGCGTGACCCGAGGCTCCACCTGATCCACGCCTCGGACCACCTGGCAGCTATGCCGTCAATTTGGTGCCGTAGATTTTGGAGACGCGTTAATGGCGCATAACGAAGCAGTCGACGTAGTACTGGTTGGAGCGGGCATCATGAGTGCCACCCTCGCCGTACTGCTCAAAGAGCTCGACCCCGGCATTTCGCTGGAAGTAGTAGAGCAAATGGACTCAGGTGCTGCGGAGAGTTCCAACCCGTGGAACAACGCAGGCACCGGCCATGCCGGGCTGTGTGAGTTGAACTACACGCCCCAGGCGGCCGACGGTTCGATCGACATCAAAAAAGCTGTGCACATCAATGCGCAGTTCGAAGTCTCGAAACAGTTTTGGGCCCACCTGGCGCAACAGGGGACCTTCGGTTCCTGCAAGTCCTTCATTAGCCCGGTGCCTCACCTGAGCTTTGTGCAAGGCGAAAAAGGCGTGTCCTTCCTGAAAAAACGTTTTGACGTGCTGAGCCAGCACCATGCGTTTGCAGACATGGAATACACCGAAGACAAAGCCAAAATGGCCGAGTGGATGCCGCTGATGATGCCGGGCCGCCCGGCAGATGAAGTCATTTCGGCAACCCGTGTGATGCACGGTACAGACGTCAACTTCGGCGCCTTGACCAAGCAGTTGCTCAAGCATCTGGCCAGCGCTGCGGACACGCAAATCAAGTACAGCCAAAAAGTCACTGGCCTCAAACGCAATGGCAGCGGCTGGACGGTGAGCGTCAAGGACATCAATAGCGGCAACACGCGCCATATCGATGCCAAGTTCGTGTTCCTGGGCGCAGGCGGTGCCGCCTTGCCATTGCTGCAAGCCTCGGGCATCGAAGAAAGCAAAGGGTACGGCGGCTTCCCGGTGAGCGGCCAATGGCTGCGTTGCGACAACCCGGAAGTGGTCAAGCACCA
This sequence comes from Pseudomonas lundensis, assembly GCF_015377145.2. Taxonomy (NCBI): domain Bacteria; kingdom Pseudomonadati; phylum Pseudomonadota; class Gammaproteobacteria; order Pseudomonadales; family Pseudomonadaceae; genus Pseudomonas; species Pseudomonas lundensis. The sequence goes on along the minus strand of NZ_CP062158.2, from coordinate 909,817 downwards.
CCAGGCCAAGGTGTATAGCCAGGCCGCAGTGGGCTCGCCGCCGATGTCGGTTCCACACCTGGACACCCGTGTCGTGGACGGCAAAAAATCCCTGCTGTTCGGGCCTTATGCCGGCTTCACCACCAAGTTCCTCAAGCATGGCTCGTTCCTCGACCTGCCGATGTCGATTCGCCTGGGCAACATCGGGCCAATGCTCGCCGTTGCGCGCGACAACATGGACCTGACCAAGTACCTGGTCAGCGAAGTGCGGCAATCGATGGAACAGCGCCTGGAATCCCTGCGCCGTTTCTATCCACAGGCCAAAGCTGAAGACTGGCGCCTTGAGATTGCGGGCCAGCGGGTTCAGATCATCAAGAAAGACCCGAAAAAAGGCGGTGTGCTGCAATTCGGTACCGAACTGGTCGCGGCCAAAGACGGTTCCCTGGCGGCACTGCTGGGTGCGTCACCGGGGGCATCGGTGACGGTATCGATCATGCTGGACCTGATCGAACGTTGCTTCGCGCAAAAAGCCACGGGCGAATGGGCTGCCAAGCTCAAGGAAATTTTCCCGGCGCGGGAAAAGGTGCTGGAAACAGACGCCGAGCTGTACCGTGAAATCAGCACCCGTAACTCCGAGTTGCTGGAGCTGGTGGCGCCGAACACCAGTATCGCGTAACGCGACCTTCGGGTTTCAGCGTCACGCTTAAACCCTCACCCTTTTTTGGGGTGAGGGTTTTTTATTGTTCGCGCACCGGTGCCGGATCACGGCCCCATGGTGAACAGGACGTGCGTTCCGCCGTTCCTCACAAAGTCATCGTCGTCAGTCACGGGGATCAACTCCGCGCTACAGAGGCTCAATACCTGCCCCGCCGAACGGGCATTGACCTGGCGGCTGCCTCGCGGATGGTCCGGGGGGAGATGGCTAAAACTGAACACACACGCGCGCTCACCCTGGCGATAACTGAACGACTCATTGCCACGCGATTGCGGCAAATAGTAGGTCAACTCCTGACTGCCACCCGGCTCAATGACAAAGTCATGCCCAGCATTGGCCGGGCTTTCCAACCACGAAAAATCCTTTCCGGGTGCAATCGCCGCAGAGGTCGCATTATGAATCTCGACCTCAAGCACCTCATCCAGGGCCATTGCCGGCGAGGCCATCACCCCCAGGCCCAACCCCATCAACAGCCGAGTAATAAACCGTTTTATCGCTTTCAACGTTGAAATCCTTTCACTGTTTTTTGCACCGCCCATCCTCCTGATGAGCAGCGAACAGACTGCCTGTCGACTTGAGTATTGATCGCCCACAAAAAAACACCCGGCGATCAAGGCTGCCAGGGGTGTCAGACAAATCGGTAATAAGCGAAGAGTTTGGCGTCGCAGCCTTAAAGGCTGCGACAACCGGCATACGTCAGGCGCGGGCGTTAGCGATCAGTTCGATGTACTCGGCAGCGTTGCGCTGATCCTTGATCACATCCACGAAGGTCTGGCCGTGTTCGTCCTTGCCATCGAGGTCAAAACCGGCTTCTTTAAAGAACGTCAGAAAACGCTCGAAATCGTCGATGCGCAATCCGCGATAGGCCTTGATCAATTTGTGCAGCGAAGGGGACGTCGCGTCCACGGGCTCGAAGTCCAGGAACAACTTGATCTGCTCATCGCCGATCTCATCGCCAATCAACTGTTTCTTGTCTTTACGCATGTCCGACTCCAGCTTGCTGATACTTCACGGGGCCCGCAGTTTACCCAAGCCTCAACGAGCGCGCACGCTGCCGGTGTGCAAGTCAGCCCAGATATGGCCGTTGGCATAGGTCAAAAACTGGCAATACACCGTGTCATTGCGCAGCAGGTCCATCACCACGCGATACTGCGTCATAGGGTACGACAGCGTCAGGGTTCTGGTTGTGCTGTCAAACGCGGGTTTTTTCAGGCTTTTGCTTTCTCCGTCAAACGAGATCAACACCTCGCGCACCGTCGCGCCCTGGCTCATCGGTTTACCTTTCAAGCGGACAAACAATGGCGAGGTCACGGGAATCGGCTGTTGATTGGACTGGCGTTGACTGCCCACAACCACCGAATAGGACGTCACCAGCATCAACTGCTGCTGTTCAGGTTTTTCGGTGCGCAACTGCTGGTCATCAGTAGGCAAAAACTGCGAGTGCAAGAGTTGAGTTGTCGCAGGCGCAGCAGTCAAAGGCAGGCTGGCCATCAACACAATAGGTGCAACGTAACGCGATAAACGGCTCATGACGTGCTCCGCAAGTCGAAGCCAGCACTCTAGCACGCTGGCTGCCACTGTTTAGTGCGCAGAACCGCACGTCGCCACTGTCATTTCTGACAGGGTGACTGACCCAGGTGGATGTGGATTACTGAGAAGGCTTCATTTGCACATGATTTTTTTGCTGTTCATATCATTCACAAGGAAGATTTATGAAAAGTGAAAAGGGTACAAACGTTGGCAAAAAAGATTTGAAAGAAAAAGCCCATTACACGCCGCCCTCAACCACCACCCTACCCGCTCCCCAAGTACCGGAGTCAGACGCCAGTGTGCTGCACTACTCAGGGGGTGTAGGTTACTACGCCGTTCATATCGGCACTTCGGCACTCGTCGCAAATGCAACCCTGGAGCTGATCGTCCAGCTCTACAGACAACAGAACAACGGCGGCAACACGTGGTTTTACGAACACACGGTGACAGCAGAGGAAGCCAGTGCACAAAAAGCGGTGATTAATATCCACCGCGCCATCTTAAATCCGAACAATTACGAAACCGTCACCCTAAGTTATGAAGTGAGCGGTCAGACTTCCAGCGGCGTCACATTTACCTTGGCTGAATAATCGTCATAGGTCTGCAGGTTTCCCGTTTGCAGGAGCATTTGAGCTGCAAACGGGAACGCACGGCCTCTGTTCAAAAGCCGGCAGCCAGTCAGCGTCGTACTGGCCGCTTCTGCAATTTGCGCTGCAAGGTGCGGCGGTGCATGCCCAGGGCACGGGCGGTGGCCGAAATATTGCCTTCATGCTCGCCCAATACGCGCTGGATGTGCTCCCACTGCAGGCGGTCAACCGACATGGGGTTGTCCGGCACCAGAGCATCCAGATCAGCATGCTGGGTCAACAGGGCGGCCAGTACGTCGTCGGCATCCGCAGGTTTGCACAAGTAGTTGCACGCGCCCCGCTTGATCGCTTCAACGGCAGTGGCAATGCTCGAATACCCCGTCAGGATCACCACCCGCATTTCCGGGTCAAGCTCCAGCAACTTGGGCAGCAACACCAGCCCCGAATCACCGTCCATTTTCAAATCCAGCGCAGCAAAATCAGGCAGATCCTGCTTGGCCAGCTCTAACCCTTCCTCCGCAGAACCCGCCGTGCTGACGCGAAAACCGCGCCGGCTCATGGCGCGTGCCATCACACGGGTGAACGTTGCGTCATCATCCACCAACAACAGATGCGGCAGTTCTTCGCCTTCGACCTGGATTTCTTCACTCATTTTCGTTTCCTCGGGCGACACGAGGCAGGCGCAGCTCGGTGAGCGTACCGCCATCCTCATGACTGTAGAGTTTTACCGAGCCGCCGGCGCGTGTCACGCTGGCTTTGCTCAAAAATAGGCCAAGGCCGAAACCTTTGCCCTTGGTGGTAAAAAAGGGTTTGCCAATTTGCTCGGCGATAGCCAACGGTACACCTGCACCGTGGTCGCGGATACTGATGGTCAAGTCCACCGCATCCCAGTCCACCGTGACTTCAAGGCCTTCCGGACAGGCGTCTGCTGCATTGTTGAGCAGGTTAAGCAAGGCCTGAGTCAAATCCGGCGGTGGCGCCAGGCGCGGAACCGGGGCATGCCCCAGGCACTTGAAGCGATAGGTCGCTTCAGGGCGCATCAAATGCCAGCGGTTCAAGGCTTCGTCCAGCCACTGGGTAACGTCCTGAACTTCAACCGCCAAGCGACGATTTGCTTCTGCCGCGCGCACCAGCTGTTGCAGGGTTTCCTTGCACAATTTGACCTGATCTTGCAACACGCTCAGGTCGTCCTGTAACTCTGGGTCCGGGTGTTCGCGGCGCATTTCCTTGAGCAATACGCTCATGGTCGACAGCGGCGTACCCAGCTCGTGGGCCGCGCCTGCTGCCTGGGTCGCCACGGCCAACAATTGCTTGTCACGTAGCCCCTCCTCACGGCGCAGCGCCCGCAGCTCCTCCTGACGCCGCAGCTCTTCGGCCATACGCGCAGCGAAGAAGGTGATGACGGCTGCCGAGAGGGCAAAACTCAACCACATTCCGTAGATCTGCAATTTTTCGCGGAAGAAAGCGCCCGTATCCAGCGGATAAGACTGCACCAGCAGCAACGTGTAGAGCGCCAGCGCGATCCCGGACAATGCCACGGAAAACCGCCACGGCAGCGTCACGGCAGCAATGGTCAACGGCACCAGATAATAAGAGACGAACGGGTTGGTCGAGCCGCCCGAGAAATACAACAGTGCACTGTGGATAAACAGGTCACACGTCAGTTGCAGCGCGTATTCCAGCTCGGTGACAGGCCAGGTGGTGCGCAAGCGGATGGCGGTAAACGCGCACAACAGCATCGAGCACCCGAGGGTGATACATAGCTGAAACCAGGGCAGGGGCAACCAGTCAAACAGGTAGGCGATCCCCACCGAACCCGCTTGGGCAGCGAGGACCAAGGTGCGGATAATCGTAAGGCGCCAGAGGTTCTGACGGGCAGCAGACATTAACTGTACGGGGGCGAGCATGAGCTCTCCTGATGAGCGCTCCAGGCGGATCGCCGGGAGTATAACCAAGCTGATGGCCCCGCAGGCAAAAGTGCGGCAATGGGCCACAGTGTTTTTTCACAAATACGGGCTACTCACCCCGCGCTTGCACACGGTATGCCGTCTGAAACCCGACAGGTCGCATATGTATTGAAAATGTAAACAGGCGAACTGAATCCGGCGTTCTACAGTCTGATGCTTCAGATGCAGGCCAGCACGCCTACGCCTGCCGATCTCATTCAAGGAGCCTTCATGTCCACTTTCCCTCGCACTGCCGCCCTTCTGACCCTGAGCCTCGGCGCACTGGCCAGCCTGCCCGCACTGGCTGCCGATGATTTGCATTACAACCAGGTGTCTTTGCGCGCCGAAGCCAGTCAGGAGGTTGCGCGCGACTTGATGATCGTTACGCTCTATACCGAGGCGCAAAACGCCGACGCCGCCAAACTGGCCGCTGAAATCACCACGGCCATGAACAAGGCAATTGGCCAGGCCAAGCAGGTCAAGGACGTGACGCTGCGCCAGGGCAGTCGCAACAGTTACCCGGTCTACGACAACAAATCGCAAAAGATCACCGGTTGGCGTGAACGCGCCGAACTGCGTCTGGAAAGCTCCGATTTCGCAGCCCTGTCCAAACTCACTGGCGAGCTGATGCAAACCCTGAAAATGGGCAACATGCAGTTCGCCGTCGGTAATGCTGCGCGCAAAACCAGCGAAGATGCGCTGCTCAAAGAGGCGGTCAATGCATTCAAGGCTCGCGCCCAATTGGCCACAGACGCGTTGGGCGGCAAGGGCTACAAAATTGTCAGCCTGAACCTCAACAGCAACGGCTATCCGCAGCCGTTCATGCGCGGCCCGATGATGATGAAAGCGGCCGCCGCCGACATGGAATCCGCACCGACCCCGGACATCGAAGCGGGCACCAGTGAAGTCAGCATGAGTGCCGACGGTGTGATTGAGGTGCAAATGCAGTAACCGCTCGATTCACAACCTGTAAGCCCCTGAGACGGCCACGCCTCAGGGGCTTTTTTGCGTGCGCGAAAAACCCTACAGACCCTTCATGCGCAGAAACCAGTGAAGACTTACGCAACAAATCATCTCTGACTGACAGCTTTTTAACGAGAGAGTCTAGATAAGTAACAGCCACGCCCCAAAACCGTGCAACGACGGTTTCAGCGCTGCCTACAAACATTACAAAATGCGTCAAAAAGCCGGACGCAAACGATCAAATGCGTCATAAATTACATAAAGGCGACATTCTTGTACGATCGTTCCACGAATTACCGGTTCAAGGCAGAAGGCATCTTGCAATGGGTATGGGCCGTGCATAAGTATCGCCGGGTCGACTCACAAGGTCGCCCTCAAACCAAAAATGACAAAAATCATGAGGCCACCATGTTCAAACACGCGGTCATTCCGTTTTTAGTGGGCGCCAGCCTGCTGGCAAGCGCACCTTTCGCTCACGCGGCGTCCAATCTGGTGTTTTGCTCTGAAGGCAGTCCAGCCGGTTTTGACCCGGGCCAATACACCACCGGGACCGATTTCGATGCAGCGGCCGAGACCATTTACAACCGTCTGAGCCAGTTCGAACGCGGCGGCACCAAGGTTGAACCCGGCCTCGCCACGAGCTGGGACATTTCCCCCGACAACCTGACCTACACCTTCCATCTGCGTGACGGGGTCAAGTTCCACACCACCCCGTACTTCAAGCCCACCCGCGAGTTCAATGCCGACGACGTGGTTTTCACGTTCACCCGCATGCTCGACAAGAACATGCCGTTCCGTAAGGCATACCCAACCGAATTCCCTTACTTCACCGACATGGGCATGGATAAAAATATCGCCAAGGTGGAGAAAATCGACGACAAGACCGTCAAGTTCACGCTGAACGGTGTCGATGCCGCGTTCATTCAAAACCTGGCCATGAGCTTTGCCTCTGTGCAATCTGCCGAGTACGCCGAAAAACTGTTGAAAGAAGGCAAACCGTCGGACATCAACCAGAAACCGATAGGAACAGGCCCGTTCGTATTCAAGAGCTACCAAAAAGACTCGAACATCCGCTACACCGGCAACAAGGACTACTGGAAGCCAGAAGACGTCAAAATCGACAACCTGATTTTTGCCATTACCACTGACCCTTCGGTGCGTATCCAGAAGCTCAAAAAGAACGAATGCCAGGTCACCCTCTTCCCGCGTCCAGCCGACCTCAAGGCACTCAAAGAAGACCCGAACCTGAAAATGCCTGACCAGGCAGGCTTCAACCTTGGCTATGTCGCCTACAACGTGATGGACAAAATCAAGGGCAGTAACGAGCCTAACCCGATGGCTCAACTCAAGGTCCGCCAGGCGCTGGACATGTCGGTCAACAAACAGCAAATCATTGACTCGGTGTATCAGGGCGCAGGTCAGTTAGCCGTTAACGGCATGCCACCGACCCAGTGGTCGTACGACGACACCATCAAGGACGTCCCGTACAACCCCGAAAAAGCCAAAGAACTGCTCAAGGAAGCGGGCATCAAGGAAGGCACCGAAATCGTCCTGTGGGCCATGCCGGTGCAACGACCGTACAACCCCAATGCCAAGCTGATGGCTGAAATGCTGCAGTCCGACTGGGACAAAATTGGCATCAAGGCCAAGATCGTCAGTTATGAATGGGGCGAGTACATCAAGCGTTCCAAAGGCGGCGAAAACGGCGCCATGATCATCGGCTGGAGCGGCGACAACGGTGACCCGGACAACTGGCTTGGCGTACTGTTTGGCTGCGATTCACTGAGTGGCAATAACTTCTCCAAGTGGTGCAACCTTGATTACGACAAGCTGATCAAGGCGGCCAAAGGCACGACAGATGTTGAAGAGCGCACAAAACTGTACAAACAGGCGCAGCAACTGCTCAAGGCACAAGTGCCGATGACACCTATCGCGCACTCGACGGTGTATCAACCCATGCGCAGCAACGTGCAGGACTTCAAGATCAGCCCGTTTGGCTTGAACTCGTTCTACGGGGTCAGCGTTACCAAGTAAGCAAGGACCTGGCAGTGCGGTTCAGCACCGCACTGCTATCTCTGCCAGGACGGCGGAAATCCCCTTCATCCTGAAGCCACTCTGTACTACAGCAGAGGCTATAGGACGCCGAGACATTTCCTACGCTCCTGTCAGGCCCGACGCATTTACGCATGTCCATCGACCGCTTATGGTTTTTGAACACATGTTGTATTGCGCCGAGGTGAACGCCGTAGCTGATGATGTCGACGCCCTGAGAACAACGACCGTGCAAGGCGTTTGCTCAGGACTCAATAACAAGAAAAAGGATTGGGATCGCAATGCGTAACCATTTGGTTTTATCGGCTTTGCTCAGCGCAGGCGTCATAGCAGGCAGCCCTCTGGCACACGCTGCAAACAGCCTGGTGTTCTGCTCTGAAGGCAGCCCGGCCGGATTTGACACCGCGCAGTACACCACCGCCACGGACAACGATGCCTCCAACCCGATTTACAACCGCCTGGCCGAATTTGAAAAAGGCGGCACCGCCGCCGAGCCAGCGCTGGCGACCCGCTGGGACATTTCCGAAGATGGCCTGACGTACACCTTCCATCTGCGCCCGAACGTAAAGTTTCACACCACCAAATGGTTTACCCCGACGCGCGACTTTAACGCGGACGACGTGCTGTTCACGTTCAACCGCATGCTTGATCCCGAACACCCGTTTCGCAAGGCGTATCCCACCGAGTTCCCTTACTTCAGCAGCATGAGCCTGGACAAGAACATCGCCAGCGTTAAAAAGACCGACCCGATGACCGTCGTCATGACACTCAACTCGGTCGACGCAGCATTCATCCAGAACATCGCCATGAACTTTGCCGCGATTCTGTCTGCCGAATACGCCGATCAACTGCTCAAGAAGGGCAAGCCGAGCGAGATCAATCAAAAACCGGTCGGCACCGGCCCTTATGCGTTTCAGCGTTATCAGAAAGACTCGAACATTCGCTACGTCGCCAACAAGGACTATTGGGACCCGAGTCAGGTCAAGCTCGACAACCTGATTTTCTCAATCAACACCGACGCCTCGGCGCGCATGCAAAAGCTGCGTAAAAACGAATGCCAGGTCTCGCTCAATCCCCGCCCGGCCGACGTGGCCAGCCTCAAAAGCGACCCCACACTGCAGGTCATCGAAAAGCCCGGTTTCAACCTTGGCTACATCGCCTACAACGTGCAGCACAAACCGTTCGATCAACTTGAAGTACGTCAGGCGCTGGACATGGCCGTGAACAAGGACAGCATCCTGCAGGCCGTGTATCAAGGCGCTGGCCAGAAAGCCGTGAACGCCATGCCGCCGACGCAGTGGTCCTACGACGACACCATCAAGGACGCGCCTTATAACCCTGAAAAAGCCCGCGAAATGCTCCGCGCCGCCGGGGTCAAGGAAGGCACTGAAATCACCCTGTGGGCCATGCCGGTGCAACGCCCGTATAACCCCAATGCCAAGCTGATGGCTGAAATGCTGCAATCGGACTGGGGCAACGTCGGGCTCAAGGTCAAGATCGTCAGCTACGAATGGGGCGAGTACATCAAACGCACCAAAAATGGCGAGCACGACATCAGCCTGATTGGCTGGACCGGCGATAACGGTGACCCGGATAACTGGCTGGGCACCCTGTACAACTGCGACGCCATTGGTGGCAACAACTACTCCATGTGGTGCAACAAGGAGTACGACGCATTGGTCAAGAACGCCAAGATCATCACCGACCGCGATCAGCGCACAGTCTTGTACAAACAGGCCCAACAGTTACTTAAACAGCAAGTCCCGATTACCCCCATTGCCCACTCGACGGTTAATCAGCCGCTGAGCGCCAAAGTGCAAGGGTTCGCCGTGAGCCCGTTTGGCCGTAACGCTTTCTCCGGCGTGAGCATCGCCGACTAACCCCTACCCGACTCTTGTCAGTGTCTTCAGGCCGCTTGGGGCGGCCAGGAGAACACTGTAGCCAAGTGACCCTTGGCAAACGTTTGCAATGTGCTAACTCGTTCCACAACAGCCAGCTCAATTCATAAAGAGCGGCAATAAAAAAAGAAGCAGAGGAGCCTCAACCATGAGAGTCACAAGCAGCGCGTTACTGGCCTTATCCATCAGCAGCCTTGCGGCGATGGCGAATGCCGAAGAGGTAAGTCAGACATTTGTGCCCACGCAATTGAAAACCGGTGCCAGCAGCCAAAGCGAAGCCAACGGCTTTATCGAAGGGCAAAGCCTGAGCGGCACGACCCGCAACTGGTACGCCAATGAACTCAAGCGCAATAACGGCCGCTTCACCTACAACGATCACGGCGTCGAAAAAACCACACCGCGCCGTATCAACTGGGTGCAAGGCACCATTCTTGATTACAGCTCGGGGTTCACCCAGGGCACCGTTGGCTTCAGCACCGAGGTCGCGGCCTACAACGCAATCGCCCTTGACCGGGATGTGAATGACATCGCCGGCAAGAACAACCGCACCCTGACCCACAGTGACGGCGATGCCGTTGGCCAGTGGAGCAAGCTCGGGCTGGCGAACGTCAAGGCCCGTATCTCCAACACCACGCTGGTGGTGGGCCGACAGAACTTCAGCAGCCCGACCATCGATGTGATCGGCAACCGTGCCCTGCCGTCCAGCTTCCAGGGGGTAGCCCTGCATAGCGAAGAGTTCAACAACCTGTCCTTCGACGCGGGCTCTTTTGACCGCGTCTCGCCGCGTACCGAACAAGGCTTGAAGAAGTTTCGCAGCGAATACGGCGCTACCGGGGTCGAGACCGATCGCGCCAGCGTCGCCGGCCTCAACTATCAACCGTTCCAAAGCCTGAAGACCTCGCTGTACGCCACGCATGTTGAAGACTTCTGGAACCAGTACTACTTCGGTGCCGTGCATGACCTGGGCGACAACGCCGTGCTGGGGTTGAACACCAACTTCAACTACTACAAGACCCTGGACACGGGCAGCAAGGCCATGGGGGAGATCAACAATGACACCTTCAGCCTGGCATTCGGTCTGACCCATCAGGCGCATACCGTGACCCTGTCCTACCAGCAAGTGATCGGCGACGAGTACTTCGACTACCTGCATGAAACCAACGGCATCTACCTGGCCAACTCCCTGCTGTCGGACTTCAACGGCCCGAACGAGAAGTCGGTGCAACTGGCTTACAGCATCAACATGGCGCAGTACGGCATCCCGGGCCTGAAGTTCAACGCCTACCACGCGCGCGGCTTTGACATCGACGGCACCAAATACAAAGGCACCGCCTACGACGTCAAGAACATGAACGGCGAAGACCACTCCGAATACAGCATTGGCACGTCATATGCTATTCAAAGCGGACCACTGAAAGCCACGGCGATTCGTGCGACCTACACCACGCACCGCGCCAGCCGGTTCCAGGCCGATGGAAACATCAACGAGTTCCGTTTGGTTACCACCATTCCGTTCAACATTCTTTAACCATCTGGCGGCTGTGCCTGGCGCGACACGTCAGGCACAGCCGCTACGCTGGCCCAACCGATTGAAGAGGGTTGCCATGAAACGACTTCCACTACGCTCGGCCCTTGCCGTGGCAGTGTTCAGCACCGCGCTCAGCGTTTCAGCCAAACCGTTGGTGGTCTGCACTGAAGCCAGCCCCGAAGGTTTCGACATCGTTCAGTACACCACTGCCGTGACCGCCGATGCTTCGGCCGAAACCATCCTCAATCGTCTGGCAGACTTCAAACCCGGCACCACCGACGTAGAACCCGCCCTCGCGGAACGTTGGGAGATCAGCCCTGACGGGTTGGAGTACACCTTTTACCTACGCCCCGGTGTGAAATTTCACACCACCAGTTACTTCAAACCGACCCGCACCCTGAACGCCGATGATGTGGTCTGGAGCTTTCAGCGCCAGCTGGACCCGAATCACCCGTGGCACGACAAATCGCTGGTCGGCTACCCCTACTTTGAAAGCATGGGGTTTAAAAACCTGCTCAAGAGCGTCGAAAAAGTCGACGACATGACGGTCAAAATCACGCTCAACCATGCCGAATCGCCCTTCTTGCGCGACATCGCCATGCCGTTCAACTCGATCTATTCGGCCGAATACGCCGATCAACTGCTCAAAGCCGGCAAAACCAGCGAGCTGAACAGCAAACCCATCGGCACCGGCCCGTTTATTTTTGTGCGCTATAACAAGGACGCGCAGGTCCGCTTCAAAGCCAACCCTGAGTACTTTCGCGGCAAACCACCGAGTGATGTGCTGATTTTCGCTGTCACCACCGACAGCAACGTGCGCCAGCAAAAGCTCAAAGCCAACGAATGCCAGATCGCGCTGTACCCAAAGCCGGATGAAGTCGGCAACATCAAGAAAGATCCGAACCTGAAAGTCGACGAAATGGCAGCGCTGATGACCAGCTACATCGCCATGAATACCCGCCACAAATACCTGGACGATGTGCGCGTGCGCAAAGCCATCGACATGGCATTCGACAAAGAGACGTACCTGACTTCCGTTCACGGCAAAGGCAACGCGATACCGGCCATCAACCCCTACCCGCCCACAATGCTGGGGTTCAACACCGCCATTGAACACCCGCCCCGCGACCTGGACAAAGCCCGTGCCCTGCTCAAGGAAGCCGGGGTGCCTGAGGGGCAGGTCTTTACCCTCTTTACCCGCAACGGCGGCGGCCCGACCAACCCTAATCCGATGCTCGGGGCCCAGCTATTGCAGTCAGACCTTGCCAAGATCGGCATCAAACTGGACATTCGCGTCATGGAATGGGGCGAGATGCTCAAGCGCGCCAAAAATGGCGAACATGATCTGGTGTCCACCGGCTGGGGCGGCGACAACGGCGATCCGGACAACTTCCTGACCCCGCTGCTCAGCTGCGAAGCCGCCAAAAATGGCGAAAACTACGCCCGCTGGTGCAACAAGGACTTTGAAGCCCTGATCACCAAAGCCCGTAACATCACTGAACCCGCCGAACGGGCGGCACTCTATGAACAGGCCCAGGTGCTCTTTAATCAGGACCAGCCCTGGATCAACGTCGTACACCCCATGCTCTTTACCGCCCGACGCAACAACGTCGAGGGCTATGTACTTAGCCCACTGACGAACAACAACTTCGCCACCACCCGGGCGAAGTAGAACAATAAAACACCCGCCAGCGTTCATCCGGGCCCTGGCGGTCCTGCCTAACCGGCTGATGAGGTACACCACACGATGTTTAGTTTTATTGCCCGCCGAATAGGGCTCCTGATCCCTACGTTCTTCGGCATCACCCTGCTGACGTTCGCCCTGATTCGCATGATCCCCGGCGATCCGGTCGAAGTCATGATGGGGGAACGTCGGGTCGATCCAGAGATGCATGCTCAGGCCATGGAACGACTGGGCCTGAACAAACCGCTCTACGAACAGTATTTCGACTACGTGACCAAGCTCGCCCACGGCGATCTGGGCGAATCGTTGAGAACCCGCGAAAGCGTGTGGACCGAATTTACCGCGCTGTTCCCCGCCACCCTTGAACTGTCGATGGCCGCGCTGTTGTTCGCCGGTGTACTCGGGCTGCTGGCCGGGGTCATCGCAGCGCTCAAGCGAGGCTCGCTATTTGACCATGGGGTGATGGGCATCTCCCTCGCGGGGTATTCGATGCCGATCTTCTGGTGGGGCCTGATCCTCATCATGTTCTTCTCCGTGAGCCTGGGCTGGACCCCGGTGTCCGGGCGTATCGACCTGCTCTACGACATCGAGCCCAAAACCGGCTTCATGCTGATTGACACCTTGCTCAGCGATGAACCCGAAGCCTTCTGGGACGCGTTGCACCACATGATTCTGCCCGCCATCGTGCTGGGCACCATCCCGCTGGCCGTGATCGCGCGCATGACCCGTTCCTCCATGCTCGAGGTGCTGCGCGAAGATTACATCCGTACCGCCCGCGCTAAAGGCCTGTCACCCGCACGCGTGGTTTTCGTACACGGTTTGCGCAATGCGCTGATCCCGGTATTGACCGTGGTCGGCCTGCAAGTCGGCACCCTGCTGGCGGGCGCTGTACTGACTGAAACCATCTTCTCGTGGCCGGGCATCGGCAAATGGCTGATCGAAGCCATTGGCGCCCGGGACTATCCCGTGGTGCAAAACGGCATCCTGTTAATCGCCTGCCTGGTGATTCTGGTCAACTTCGTGGTGGACATCCTCTACGGCTTTGCCAACCCTCGCATCCGTCATCAGCGCTGAGATCATGACCATGAGCACACCTACCCCTGCTACCGCCGTGGATCAAAGCCTGCTTTATCCATCGCCTTACAAAGAATTCTGGCACGCGTTTTCCCGCAACAAGGGCGCCGTGGCCGGCCTGATCTTCATGAGCATCATCGTGTTCTGCGCGATTTTTGCGCCATGGGTCGCCCCGCATAACCCGAGCGAGCAATACCGCGATTTCCTGCTGACGCCACCGGCGTGGCTTGAAGGCGGGCAAATGCAATTTCTGCTGGGCACCGATGAACTGGGCCGTGACTTGCTGTCGCGACTGATCGAAGGCTCGCGCCTGTCCCTGCTGATCGGTCTGTCGTCAGTGGTCATCTCGTTGATTCCGGGTGTGATCCTCGGCCTGTTCGCCGGGTTTTTCCCGCGCTTTCTCGGCCCCGGCATCATGCGCTTGATGGACATCATGCTGGCCCTGCCTTCATTGCTGCTGGCGGTGGCGATTGTCGCCATCCTCGGCCCTGGCCTGATTAACACCGTGATCGCCATTGCCGTGGTGTCGTTGCCTTCTTACGTGCGCCTGACCCGCGCAGCGGTCATGGGTGAACTGAACCGCGACTACGTGACCGCCGCCCGTCTGGCGGGTGCCAGCCTGCCGCGCTTGATGTTCGTCACGGTACTGCCCAACTGCATGGCGCCGCTGATCGTTCAGGCCACCCTGAGTTTCTCTTCGGCCATCCTCGACGCAGCGGCACTGGGCTTTCTGGGCCTGGGCGTACAGCCGCCAACCCCCGAGTGGGGCACCATGCTGGCCTCGGCCCGCGATTACATCGAACGCGCTTGGTGGGTCGTCAGCCTGCCCGGCCTGACCATTTTGCTCAGCGTGCTGGCAATCAACCTGATGGGCGACGGCCTGCGCGATGCGCTGGACCCGAAACTCAAGAACGCCGCCTGAGGAGATTCCCATGTCACTGTTAGAAATCAAGAATCTCAACGTCCGTTTTGGCGACGCCAAGGCGGTGCCAGTGGTCGACGGGTTGAGCCTGTCTGTGGATAAAGGCGAAGTACTGGCCATCGTCGGCGAATCGGGTTCGGGCAAATCCGTGACCATGATGGCGCTGATGGGGTTGATCGAGCACCCTGGCATCGTCACCGCCGACGCACTGAACTTCGACGGCAAGAACATGCTGACCCTGAACCCACGTCAACGGCGGCAAATTGTCGGCAAGGACATGGCCATGGTCTTTCAAGACCCCATGACCGCACTCAACCCCAGCTACACCGTGGGCTTTCAAATCGAAGAAGTGCTGCGCCTGCACCTGAAAATGTCCGGCAGGGCCGCACGCAAACGCGCCATCGAGCTGCTGGAAAAGGTTGAAATCCCCGGCGCGGCCAGCCGCATGGACGCCTACCCGCACCAATTGTCCGGCGGCATGAGCCAGCGCGTGGCAATCGCCATGGCCATTGCGGGCGAACCCAAACTGTTGATTGCCGACGAGCCCACAACGGCACTCGACGTGACCATTCAGGCGCAAATCATGGACCTGCTGCTCAACCTGCAACGCGAGCAGAACATGGGCCTGGTGCTCATCACCCACGACTTGGCGGTCGTGGCTGAAACCGCCCAGCGCGTGTGCGTGATGTACGCCGGCCAAGCGGTGGAAATCGGTCAGGTGCCTGGGTTGTTTGACGTGCCCGCGCACCCTTATAGCGAGGCGTTGCTGGCCGCCATTCCGGAACACAGCATGGGCGCTTCACGTCTGTCTACCCTGCCCGGCATCGTGCCGGGCCGCTATGACCGCCCGCAAGGCTGCCTGCTGTCGCCGCGCTGCCCGTACGTTCAGGACACCTGCCGTCAACAGCGTCCGGCGCTGGAACCCAAAGCCAACAGCCAGGTGCGCTGCTTCTTCCCCTTGAATCAGGAGGTGGCGTAATGACTGTCGTTCTTACCGCCCGCGACCTAACCCGTCACTACGAAGTGTCCCGTGGCCTGTTCAAGGGCCATGCACTGGTGCGCGCCCTCAATGGCGTGTCGTTTGAACTGGAAGCAGGCAAAACCCTGGCCGTGGTGGGAGAGTCCGGATGCGGAAAGTCCACCCTTGCCCGCGCGCTGACGCTGATTGAAGAGCCGTCGTCCGGCTCGCTGAAAATCGCCGGGCACGAGGTCGCCGGGGCTAACAAGGCCGAGCGCAAACAGCTGCGTAAAGACGTGCAGATGGTGTTCCAAAGCCCCTATGCGTCACTTAACCCCCGTCAGAAAATCGGTGATCAACTGGCCGAACCCCTGCTGATCAATACCTCGCTGAGCGCTGCCGAACGGCGCGAAAAAGTGCAGGCAATGATGAAGCAAGTCGGCTTGCGGCCTGAGCATTATCAGCGCTATCCGCACATGTTCTCCGGCGGTCAACGCCAGCGAATCGCCTTGGCCCGCGCCATGATGCTGCAACCCAAAGTGCTGGTGGCCGACGAACCGACATCCGCCCTCGACGTATCGATCCAGGCACAAGTGCTCAACTTGTTCATGGACCTGCAGCAAGAGTTCAATACAGCCTATGTGTTCATCTCGCACAACCTGGCAGTGGTGCGGCACGTAGCCGATCAAGTGTTGGTGATGTACCTCGGCCGCCCAGTGGAAATGGGGCCCAAAGAGGAGATCTACACTCGGCCGCTACACCCCTATACCCAAGCGCTGCTGTCAGCCACCCCGACCATTCATCCCGATCCGCTGAAGCCGAAAATCAAGATCGTCGGGGAGCTGCCTAACCCGCTTAACCCGCCTTCAGGTTGCGCATTTCACAAGCGCTGCCCCTATGCGACAGCGCTGTGCAGCACGGATGAACCCGCATTGCGCTTGCTCGATAACCGCCAGGTGGCCTGCCACTACGCCGAGCAATTCCTCACTTAATACGGGCTAAAGAATACGAGCTAAAGAAAAACGCGCCTGTTCAGAGGCGCGTTTTTTATTCAGCTGTTGGAGGAACCTCAAGGACTAGTACTGACCATCGCTGGACTTGCCGTGATCAACACTGTCATCGTCCTTGCGATCGGTCTTGCCATCCTCGCTATGGGTGGTGCTGTCAACAGCGTCTTCATCGCCATCGACCTGATCATCATCCCCCGCGCTTCCTCCCTGCCCTTGATCACCCGGTTCGGATTCCGATTTGTAAATCGCATTGACCGTTGGCCCCGGCACACCGGTTGCAGAAAACCCGGCGGCCTGACCTTGCAGCGGATTGCTCGCCCACGCCGTTGAGGCGCTCACTGTCAGCAACATCATGACTTTTAACAACATGACAAAACGTTGATAAATCCTCATGTAGAACTCTCCCTGAATGCTCAACCGCACGCGTGAATAGCTGAGACGTCACCGCTGTTACGCCTCGTGGAGGTTTTAAAAATAGTCGCTGAAAGACGTCTTCGCCAACTTTCAAGGCGAGCATTCCAAAACGTGACCGTTAGATCAGCTCGTACTAGAGGTTATCGCTGATCTTTATATAGCCACGTTTATGCACGAAAACGGGCGCTGCTTTTAATCGATTTTATTTAACTTCAGGAAACCCCCAAGCACCGTCATCGCCTTTAACGCCTTGAGTCGTGCTGCCATCTTTGAACGTAAACAGACCGGTATTGTCATTAAAGCTATCGCCATTCTCATAGGTCGTAACGCCATCGGCTGTAGTGATACTTCCGTCACTATTTTTTTGCGCACCTTCAGGCAGTGTGTCTGAGCCTCCTGAACCCTTCTCATCACCTTGCGCGCCTTTCCCGTCCGGAAACGTCCACTCACCACTGCTATTTTTTACACCTTGCACGGACTCGCCCGTAGAAAAGGTGTAGATGCCCGTTTTGTTGTCCAATGTATCGCCCGTTTTCGAGACCCAAACACCATCCGCTCGGGTGGTACTGCCATCAGGATGCTTGACCGAACCATCAGGCATAACGGTAGTGCCGTCGGGATGAGTAACAGAACCGTCTGCATTTTGCTGACTGCCTTCGGGGTGTTTAACGGTTCGCTTGCCGGTAATCTGATCAACAACGATCTCAACAGCAGCAGGCGCAACGAAATTCGCCAGAATGAACTGCAGGGCCTCGCTGATCTGGCCTCGACCACCACCCGTGGTTGCCGGATTGGTTACGGGAGGCTTAACCGGGGGCTTAACGGGAGGCTTGACTGGAGGTTTTACAGGGGGTTTCACCGGTGGCTTTATCGGAGGTTTTGCCGGGGGGGAAACAGGAGGTTTAAACGGCGGCTTCGTGCCGGCTGGATGCCCCGTTAGCTTCGGAGGCTTCAAAGGTTTAAGACTTAACTTCAAGCTCGCCATCTTCGCGTCTGAAACGTCGCTTTCTTCTGTTTGCGCGTCATTGTGCGCCGAACCAACAGTCAAGCCATCCTGCTCATTGAGCAACTCACATTCCTCTTCATCGACACGTTTAGCCGTGTCGTTTTCCTTTATTTGAAAGCCTGGTTTATCGTCGAATCCATTCATGTCTTTATCGTCCTTAAAGCCATCATCTTGACAGCTACCTTCTTATTCAACTTACCTACATTGGCAGTTGAAGTTGTTATGCATCTATTAAGAAACACTAAAACGAAACTGCCTAAAAGCGAGTGCTCACACAACAAAGAGCATTAATACAAGACTCATCTCTGCTTGTACGACAACACCCCTCAGACTTTTCTGTAGGATTGCGCAAACAACATGCTCCTTTCGTGTGGCTACCCCACCCGTCCCACTCAACGCTGCTGTGTTGAGCGTTATCAAGCGTCCGTTTTTCGATAGGCCTAAAAAGCATTCAGAACCGAACTCAAAAAAACAGACCCAAAAAAAATGCCAGTCAGCAGAACTGACTGGCATTCAACGCAGACATCGCCTGCGTTATCGAGGGGTCACACCTTAGTGATGCTCACGTGTCGCACGGAACTTCACATCAGGCCAACGCTCTTCCATCAATGCGAGGTTAACGCGCGTCGGTGCGAGGTAGGTCAAGTGACCGCCGCCGTCGAGCGCAAGGTTTTCCACCGCTTTGACGCTGAATTCTTCCAGCTTCTTCTTATCGCTGCATTCGATCCAGCGCGCCGACCACACCGTGATCGGCTCGTAGGAGCATTCCACTTTGTATTCTTCCTTCAGACGGCTCGCTACCACGTCGAACTGCAGCACACCCACCGCACCCAGAATGATGTCGTTGCTGCGCTCGGGGAAGAACACCTGAGTGGCGCCCTCTTCGGCCAGTTGCTGCAAACCCTGGCGCAATTGCTTGGACTTGAGCGGGTCGCGTAGACGTACGCGACGGAACAGTTCCGGGGCAAAGTGCGGGATACCGGTAAAGCTCAGGCTCTCGCCTTCGCTGAACGTGTCGCCGATCTGGATGGTGCCGTGGTTATGCAGGCCGATGATGTCACCGGCGTAGGCTTCTTCGAGCTGTTCACGCTCGGAGGAGAAGAACGTCAAAGCGTCGCCGATGCGCACATCTTTGCCGGTGCGCACGTGGCGCATCTTCATGCCTTTTTCGTACTTGCCCGAGCAAATACGCATGAAGGCGATCCGGTCGCGGTGTTTTGGGTCCATGTTCGCCTGAATCTTGAACACGAAGCCGGTGAATTTATCTTCTTCCGGCTCAACCGTACGCTCGTTGGCCACACGGGCCAGAGGCATTGGCGCCCAGTCCACCACCGCATCCAGGACATGGTCGACACCGAAGTTGCCCAAGGCTGTACCGAAGAAGACAGGAGTCAGTTGACCGTCGAGGAATTCTTGCTGGTTGAATTCATGGCAGGCGCCCTGGACCAGTTCCAGTTGATCGACAAAACGGTCGTACTCGTCACCCAGGTGCGCACGCGCCTCGTCGGAGTCGAGCTTCTCGATGATTTTGACGTCGGTTCGTTCGTGGCCATGACCGGCGGTGTACACAATGATGTAGTCGCCCGCCAGGTGATAAACACCCTTGAAGTCGCGGTAGCAACCAATCGGCCAGGTGATCGGCGCCGCCTTGATTTTGAGTACGGCTTCGATTTCGTCCAGCAGCTCGATCGGGTCGCGGATGTCCCGGTCGAGTTTGTTGATGAAGCTGACGATCGGTGTATCACGCAGACGGCAAACGTCCATCAGGGCGATGGTGCGCGGTTCGACACCTTTACCGCCATCGAGCACCATCAAAGCAGAGTCGACGGCTGTCAGCGTACGGTAGGTGTCTTCCGAGAAGTCTTCGTGGCCCGGGGTGTCGAGCAGGTTGATCATGTGGTCGCGATACGGGAACTGCATGACCGACGTGGTAATCGAGATACCCCGTTGTTTCTCCATTTCCATCCAGTCGGAGGTGGCATGGCGGTCGGACTTTCGCGATTTCACCGTACCGGCAACGGCAATGGCCTTGCCCATCAGCAAGAGTTTCTCGGTGATGGTGGTTTTACCCGCATCGGGGTGGGAAATGATGGCGAAAGTGCGGCGTTTCGCGACTTCGGCGGCCTGATGGGTCATGGGAAATCGCCTGACGATTGATTCAAAAAAGGGCGCGGATTATAGCCCAAATCCGGCATCCGCAGCCACCGTTGGTGCCTTGGTCTGAATCACAAGGGTGGCAATGTGCCGTAAAAAATGTGAACCTTTTGAGCGGTGGAGGCGTCCACTCTCCTGATAAGACATACCGTCAGGGGCTGAAATATCAGCAAGTTAGCCTGACGAGGCTGCGCTAATGACAGGCGATGCCGGCGTTTACTCTGCCCCCGCCTGTTGCTCTTCGCGAACACATTGTCGGCAGCCAGGAATGGCGTTGCCACACGAGAATGTGTCCGCCGACTAAAAAAAAGGAGTCCGCCTGTGGCTAATCGCTATGGAAAAGGGCTTATAGGTTGCGTGGCAGTTGTCGCCCTCCTGGCCCTGTTGGTCCATTGGATCGGCATCAGCACTATCGAACACTATCAAGATGATCTGTTGTTCTACCTGCAAGCCCATCTGTACCTCGTACTCGTTTCAATGCTCGCCGCCCTCCTCGTAGGGATACCCGCCGGCATTTTCCTCAGCCGACCTTCAATGGCCGGACGTGCGGAACGCTTCATGCAAGTCTTCAACATCGGCAACACCGTCCCGCCGCTGGCTGTACTGGCCATTGCACTGGGCTTTCTGGGGATCGGTAGCGGCCCCGCCATCTTCGCCCTGTTTCTCGCCTCGTTGCTGCCCATTGTGCGCAACACCTACGAAGGCTTGAAGAACGTCCAGGGTTCACTCAAAGAAGCCGCCGTCGGCATTGGCATGACCCCGCGCCAAGTGCTTTGGCGCGTCGAGTTACCCAACGCCGTGCCCATCATCATGGGCGGTGTGCGGGTTGCACTGGCGATCAACGTCGGGACTGCGCCACTGGCGTTCCTGATCGGCGCCAACAGCCTGGGCAGCCTGATTTTCCCCGGCATCGCCCTCAACAATCAGCCGCAATTGATCCTCGGTGCCGCGTGTACTGCGCTGCTGGCATTGCTGCTCGACGGCTTGGTGATACTCATCAGCCGCCAATGGTTGGAACGCGGTCTGCGACCTGTTTAGGTCGGGCTGAGCATAGGAAAACCCATGAAAAAAATAAGCTTGTTTTTAGGCTGCATCCTGCTGTGCGCAGGAATTGTGCAGGCCGCTGAAAAACCTTTGATCCGCATCGGGGCACGGGTATTCACCGAGCAAACACTGCTCGCTGAAATCACCTCGCAATACCTCAACGCCAAGGGCTATAACGCGCAAGTCACGGGCGGGCTGGGCAGCAGCCTGGCACGGTCGGCCCAGGAATCGGGACAGCTGGACATGGTGTGGGAATACACCGGGGTCTCGCTGGTGGCGTACAACCACATCACTGACAAACTCGACAGCCAGCAATCCTACGACCGCGTTAAAGAAGTCGACGCCAAGCAAGGCTTGATCTGGCTGCACCCGTCCAAGTTCAGCAACACCTTTGCATTGGCGCTACCGCAAAAAGTGGCTGAGCAATACCCGCAGATCAACAGCATCAGCGACCTGAACAAAGCCCTGCGCGACCCCGAGCACGAAACGGCCTTGGTGGCGCTGGACACCGAATTTGCCAACCGTTCTGACGGACTGGGCGGGCTGGTCAAGCTCTACGACATGGACTTGACCCGTCGCAACATTCGCCAAATGGACGCCGGTCTCGTCTACACCGCGCTGAAAAACAGCCAAGTGTTTGCCGGTCTGGTCTACACAACCGACGGCCGTTTGAGTGCGTTCAACCTCAAGCTGCTGAACGATGACCTGCATTACTTCCCGGACTACACCGCCGCTCCCGTCGTGCGTAAAGCCTATCTGGATCAGCACCCGGATCTCGAAAGCCTGCTCAAGCCGCTGGCCGACCTGTTTGACGATGAAACCATGCGTCAGCTTAACGCCCGGGTCGACGTGGACCACGAAAGCCCGTCCAAAGTGGCCGCCGACTTCCTGCGCCAACACCCGCTCAACTGAGGAGAAGACATGGAATTTCTAAACGCCTTTTCCCACATGGACTGGACGCTTGTACTGCACCTCACATGGCAGCACATCACCCTGGTCGGCATCGCCGTCACCTTGGCCATTGTGGTCGGCGTGCCGTTGGGCGTGCTGATGACGCGCTTCCCGTCGTTAGCCGGGCCGATGCAGGCCAGCGCCACGGTGCTGCTGACCATCCCGTCCATCGCCCTGTTCGGCCTGCTCCTGCCGTTCTACTCCAAGTTCGGTCAGGGCCTGGGGCCGATGCCGGCCATCACGGCCGTGTTCCTTTATTCACTGCTGCCCATCATGCGCAATACCTTTCTTGCGCTCACCGGTGTTGAACCGGGCATTCGTGAAGCCGCCCGCGGTATCGGCATGACCTTCGGCCAGCGCCTGCGCATGGTCGAATTGCCCATCGCGGTGCCGGTGATTCTGGCCGGTGTACGCACCGCTGTCGTGATGAACATCGGGGTAATGACCATCGCCGCCACCATCGGCGCCGGCGGTCTGGGTGTACTTATTCTGGCTGCCATCAGCCGCAGCGATATGTCGATGCTGATCGTCGGCGCCGTGCTGGTCAGTGTACTGGCCATCATCGCTGACCTGCTTTTGCAATGGCTGCAACGCTCGCTGACTCCAAAAGGACTGCTCAAATGATCGAACTTCAAAACCTCAGCAAAACCTTCCAAAGCAACGGCAAAGATGTCAAAGCCGTCGACTCGGTAAACCTGACCGTCAACGAAGGCGAAATCTGCGTATTCCTCGGGCCATCGGGTTGCGGCAAAAGCACCACGTTGAAAATGATCAACCGCCTGATCAAGCCCACCTCCGGCAAGATTCTGATCAACGGCGAAGACACCACTGACCTCGACCCGGTGACCCTGCGTCGCAACATCGGTTACGTGATTCAGCAGATCGGTTTGTTTCCGAACATGACCATCGAAGAAAACATCACGGTCGTGCCCAGGCTGCTGGGCTGGGACAAACAGAAGTGCCATGAGCGGGCACGTGAATTGATGAGCATGATCAAGCTTGAACCCAAGCAGTATCTGCACCGCTACCCGCGCGAGCTGTCGGGCGGCCAGCAACAGCGCATCGGCGTGATTCGCGCCCTCGCCGCTGATGCCCCGCTGCTGTTGATGGATGAACCGTTCGGCGCCGTTGACCCAATCAACCGTGAAATGATCCAGAACGAATTCTTCGAGATGCAACGGGCGCTGAACAAGACCGTAATCATGGTCAGCCACGACATTGACGAAGCCATCAAACTGGGCGACAAGATTGCGATTTTCCGGGGCGGCAAGCTGTTGCAGATGGATCACCCCGACACCCTGCTCGCCCACCCTGCCGACGAGTTTGTCAGCAACTTTGTCGGTCAGGACAGCACCCTCAAGCGTCTGCTGCTGGTCAAGGCTGAAGACGCAGCCGACAACGCCCCTTCAGTCAGCCCTGAAACCCCGGTGGGTGAAGCGCTGGAACTGATGGACGAACTTGACCGTCGCTATGTGGTGGTCACCTGCGCCGACAACAAGGCGCTGGGTTATGTACGGCGTCGCGACCTGCATCGCCAGACCGGCACATGCGGGCAGTTCCTGCGCGAATTCACCGCCACGGCGGCGTCCGAGGAACACTTGCGCATCCTGTTGTCGCGCATGTACGAATTTAACCGTTCGTGGTTGCCGGTAATGGACACCGAGCGTGTGTTCCAGGGTGAAGTCACCCAGGAATCGATCGCGGCTTATTTAAGCTCCGGTCGTTCACGTGGCGCCAAGACCAGCATCGTGTCCCCAGCCGAGACCGCACTGGCTTAAATCGCATCCCGCAGGCGCAATCCGCTCCAGGCTCTGCCTCCCGTTTCATTGCAAACCGCTATGAAACGGGAGCAGAGCCTTGCGCCTGCGGCCTCTGGGCACCTCTAAAAACGCCTTATTGAACATCCCCTCCCTGCCACGGTCGGTTACTTAAACCGCCGGTAAACAGCCTGCGACGAACTCGTGCAAAAACGCGACATTTTTTGTTGATCAATGGGCAATCACCCCCTACAGTTCGCGCCGAACATCCATGCTGGAAACGATCCATCCGGCTCAAGTACTGACGACGAGACAGCAAGGTTCATTTACCTTTTTTGCTTTCGGCGGACATGCCTTGGGAAGTAGGCGAACCAAAGTGGGGATACGGAGGATGTTCAGTTGCGCCCATTTATTGATGACGTTTGCTACCAGGAGTCCCTCAGCATGTCGATTAAGGTCGAAGACTATTACGCGCGCGATACCTTTCAGAAAATGAAAGCGTTCGCTGACACCCAAGAAACCCCGTTCGTGGTAATCGACACCGCGATGATCAGCCAGGCCTACGATGACCTGCGCGCAGGTTTCGAATTTGCCAAGGTGTACTACGCCGTCAAGGCCAACCCGGCGGTTGAAATCATCAACTTGCTGCGCGACAAAGGCTCGAACTTCGACATCGCTTCGATCTATGAGCTGGATAAAGTGATGGCACAGGGCGTGAGCCCGGATCGTATCAGCTACGGCAATACCATCAAAAAATCCAAAGACATCCGCTACTTCTACGAGAAAGGCGTGCGCCTGTTCTCCACGGACTCCGAAGCCGACCTGCGCAACATCGCCAAAGCCGCGCCTGGCGCCAAGGTGTATGTGCGCATCCTCACCGAAGGCTCGACCACCGCTGACTGGCCGCTGTCACGCAAGTTTGGCTGCCAGACCGACATGGCCATGGACTTGCTGATTTTGGCCCGCGATCTTGGCCTGGTGCCTTACGGTATTTCGTTCCATGTCGGCTCCCAGCAACGCGACATCAGCGTCTGGGATGCCGCCATTGCCAAGGTCAAAGTGATTTTCGAACGCCTGAAAGAAGAAGACGGCATTCACCTGAAGCTGATCAACATGGGCGGTGGCTTCCCGGCCAACTACATCACTCGCACCAACAGCCTCGAAACCTACGCTGAAGAAATCATTCGTTTCCTGAAAGAAGATTTTGGCGACGACCTGCCGGAAATCATTCTGGAACCGGGCCGCTCCCTGATTGCCAACGCGGGGATTCTGGTCAGCGAAGTGGTGCTGGTGGCCCGTAAATCGCGCACCGCTGTGGAGCGCTGGGTGTACACCGATGTCGGCAAATTCTCGGGTTTGATTGAAACCATGGACGAAGCGATCAAGTTTCCGATCTGGACCGAAAAGAAAGGTGAAATGGAAGAGGTGGTCATCGCGGGGCCCACCTGCGACAGCGCCGATATCATGTATGAAAACTACAAGTATGGTCTGCCACTTAATCTGGCTATCGGCGACCGTCTGTACTGGTTGTCGACCGGTGCTTACACCACAAGCTACAGCGCCGTTGAATTCAATGGTTTCCCTCCGTTGAAGTCTTTTTACTTATAATCCCACACGCCCATGCAGCCATGCTGCATGGGCGTTTTGCTCTGACGCTTAAATCAAACACGCACCTGACGCAACACTGAAATAAACGTGGTCAGGTGAGTTTGCAATGAAACAATGTCGCACTCGTCAGCTGTTTGAAAAAGACGACACTCTCTTAGAAACACCACCAGACTTTCCACGACCAGCCCCACTTGTTCTACCCATTGCGTTCTTGCCGTCAAGACGGCGTCATAGGACTCAAGTTTTTCCTTGCGCGCCTGCAACGCCTTGATTTTCTCTTGAACCTCGTGGCGCTCAAGGTTGTTGGCGGATATATTTTTCGACAACCGCACGAGGGCTTCGCCCAAGGACACCAGCTTTGCCGCTGCACCAAACATATCCAGGTACTTCTCTAATCGCTGCAGTCCTAATTTGATAATTTCAACATCAAGCTTGGGAACCAGTGCCTGCGACACTAACATCTGCAGCTCTTCGGCAGTGGGGAGTGCTTTTTTAATATGCTCCTTCCAAAAATCAGTCTCGAGTAATTCTTTAGCAGCTTTGATGGCATCCCAATCTGCCTGCAGTTGTTCACCCGTGGCTTTCAATGCGGCTTCACGTGTCACCAGTGCCGTGAGGCGAGCCTCATCATAGTCAATCATATCGCCTGCGAAGTGATCCAGCGTCAATGCGCCTATTTCTGCCCGGTTGGCCTCAATCAAGCCTTGGGCGGCCTCGACTTTTTGCACAACGTGGCGCAATCGTTCCTGGCAGAACGCGTTCAAGTCTTCAAGGCCCTTGGCCTTCAATTTGGGGTCCAACGATGAAGCTTCAGCAATCCCTTTATATTGCTTGGCAATATCGCTGATACCTGCACTGGACAGTGACGCTTCGAGTGCGATGGCCTGATCGACTAAAGAGCGACTATGGCTATTAATCAGTAGTTGCGCCCGCATCACACGCTCCTGCAAACCAGGAAGTGTAGCAAAAGTATTACTTGCAACCGCACTGTTAAACACACTTACAGCCCCTTTGACGGCGACCATATTTAAAGCGGGATAGAGATTCAGGTTTGTGATTCCGTTCACGTTTATATTCCTTATAAATCAGGGTTGTAGCAGTTCATTGAACGCTGTGGAAATTTGCGCAGAGTAGCCCTTGATACTGGTCCAAGGATTAATAACCATAGAAAAATGCATTGCAAACTTATGGAGCTCCAACAGGGTATCTACTTTTTTCAAGGATTCGCTGGCGTCATCTAGGTAAGCAGCTATGTACGTCCATATTTGCGACAGCTGCTTGGCACCCACTTCAGCCCCTAACATTTGTCCTTGCAGATCAACAAAGTGCAGTTGAAGATCATCAAGCAACTCAGCTAACTTATCGGCAGATTTAAGCTTCTCTAACAACTTGCGTCTATCAGCAATAAGTTGATTTTTTTCCTTCCGGATTTTTTCAGCCTTACTGCCAAAAACTCCCCCCGTTACCACAAGCCCGAATGGCCCCAAAACCAAGCCTGAGAAAGAAGCCCCTACCGCGTTTTTGTAAGCACTGGCAAGCGCATCGATTTGCTCATTGAGCTGTAGAACTTCTTCAAGTAATGCCTGACGCTCATGCTCTTTGCCCGAGTTTTTATAGGCCATCATTTTGGCTTTGACCAAAGGGATCAAATCATCGGACAAACCTTTCTCAAAGCCCTTGGCCAATGCCCCAACCTGCTCGACAGACTTGATAAAACCGGTTGTACTCTTCTTGGCGTCTGCTAAATATCCCACCATCTTTTCAATGGCGAGCTTCTCTGTACGGTCTAGCCAGATAGTGTGAAACTTTTGTTGTTCTTCCTCGGTCAGATCTTTTAAAGTCCCTTCCAGCTGTCGCCCTAATTCAACAGTCCTTATAAGCGATACAACACTTTCGCCCGTGGTTATAAAATTAGCTGCGAATTTCTCCAGTTCTCTCGCGACTTCTTTACTGCCCGACTCTACGGCTGGCCACGTATTAGCATGCGCCACGGTGCGCTCATTCAGCTTTAAAATATCTTCTGGCGACAAGCCCTCAATTTCAATACGATCATAATTCAAACGCTTTCTTACCACGTCCAGCGAGAGCGGTAGCATTTTGGCAAAAGCGACATACTTACGCGTATTATGAATATCCTCTCGCCGTATTATAAAACCTATATCTTTTGGATCAACAGCAGACCGCGTTTCCCCCGCCACTAATTTGATGTATTCCCCCGGCAAACGAATGGCAGCCACATCAACACTTAAATCACTGATACTTTCCAAGTCAATATCCAACGCCAAACTATCCATTTTTTAGCACCTTTAAATTTATGAGCCTGCTCTTAACAGCCTAGAGCCAAACCCAACTTACTCAACACGACTAAAGCATCAAAGATTGTAGGAGGATGACACATCTGGATATGAGAAGTGGCGAAAGACAACAGGGTTACACTTGGAAATAAAAGCACCTTTGAAATAATTAAAATAGTAAGCACCCCCTCTAATTCAGCCCACTCCGCATGTGCAAGAGGCGTCGGCGCGCTAAGTTTTACTGTGCCCATGATATGAAAGGAATAGTCATACACTACCCCGCGGTCCAGTCATCGCGCTCCAATATGGTTGTAAATGAATTGTAGACTTGCTCAGTCAGTGATTTAACCCGCAACCAGGTTTTCATCAGCCTCACGAGATTTATTTTCAGTTGGGTGAGGTCTGACAGGTGTCTCACCTGCTTCAAATACTCATTCACGCCCAACACATACCACTTGAGGGGGTCCCACGCCTGCTCCATCTCGCGGCAGGTCACGGCGGCAGCCATAAAGCGTCCGCGTAGCTCAAAAAATCGTTGTTGGGACACGTATAGAAGCGTGCCCAAAGCGTCCTGCGGCAAATGGGCGAAGACTAAACGCCCGCGCTCGACAACCAACCGATGAATCTCCCCTCTCACTATTCCGGCCTGGCGGCTGAATACACCTGAACTGGCATCCAGACTGAACCGTGGCATCATGCCGGGTGCTGTTTCCGTAATCAGCCGTTCATAATCAGTGACCCGCGTATTTAGCTGCTCATCTATCGCGCGCAAATCAGTCTCAAAGGAGGCACTGACTGGCAGATTATTTACGTGCGAATAGGCCTCTAAAAGCGCAGCAACTTTTGGCATCAACACGTTCACCAGGGTGTTATTGAATGCACGGCATTGGGTGAAGATGGTGGTATTGAAGAAGCCTCGTATATCCGGCTGCTCGTGAACCCGATTTAAACGTATACCTTCAAGCGCAGAACGCTGTTGATCAGTCAACGCAACAAGTTGCAGATCCCCTTCGTTACGTTGAAGGTCTGCGGATTGCCCTTCCGCGATCCCATCGATATCTTCAACCAGTTGAAGAAAACGCTCCGGGATGTCTCCTGCCAATTGGTTCATGCTGTCGCATGCAACTTTGACGGCATGTTCAAGGTTGGTCCAGGCCTTGGTGTGCGTCAGTACCTGTTGATGAAAACTCACTATTTGTTCCGGCTCAAGTCCTTCCAAACCTACAGCCTGTGGGGGATACAGCCGCTTTACGCTCTCAAGAGTCGTGGGCAGGAGGCGTGCATGGTCAACATATAATCGAATATTTTCAATATCCGTGCGCCTAAATAAAAACCCTCTGTCGGCACGAGGAATTCCACTTATGCGTACACCCGCCAAATACTGCATAAAGCGCAACGGTACGACAATCGATTGCTCGAACACGCCCGATTGTTCATAAAATTCAGACCCGACAATAGATTCCAGCTCATCGACATAATGCTCAGACATCGTGCAACTCCTGTTCAATTAATATAGATGAACAAGACTAAGCCTAACCACGACGCCCGCAATACAGGCCAAGCGCTAAATCCTGTAAGAGAGTGCGCTGCGTGACAGCTCTATTGACCATTGCACTAACTATTACTATTGCGCCTGTAGTGCAATAACTATTTAACGCAGATCTTCTTTAAACTTGCGCCTGCCAGAACGGCATCTGATCACGCGAGTTGAAGTTGTGCCACGCGCTGTGCAAAGTCTGAGGCCATTGAACGAATGCGCGGATCCGTCGCCTCCATGAGGGATCGCTGAGCAACGCGCAAAAAATTCAGATTCCCGCCAGCGAGCGCCTTGCGCAACCATTCAAGGGCTTCGTCGACTTGCCCACGTTGAGCCAGGACAGCGGCATGGCTGAACTGCCCACGAAAATCTCCGCCCTCAGCCGAACGTTGGTACCACTGCCAGGCGGCTTTAAGATCCTGTGCACAGTACTGACCGTCCTCCAGATAACGGCCCAGCAAATTCATCGACTTGGCGTGCCCCAGCTCAGCCGCCTGCCGGTACAACGCCATGGCGGCAAACTGATCCTCTGCTACGCCGCGCCCCGTGGCCAGCAAGTTGGCGTAGTTGTACATGGCCCAGTCCAGTCCGGCTTCGGCTGCCTGACGGTATTCCAGACTGGCCAGAGTCAGATCCGAAGGCCCGCCCCAGCCATGCTCCCAACAGCGACCGAGCATGTTGCGCGCCATCAGGTGACCCGCGTTGGCTGCGATCTGGAACCAGCGCCTGGCCAACACCGGGTCACGTTCGATGCCTTGCCCGTCGAGCAAAATCTGCCCCAGCAACGCCTGGCCATCGACGATGCCTTGCTTGGCTGCCAGCAGGATCGCCTGAGCCGCCCGCGCAGGATTTTCAGCCAACATGGCGCTGAGCTGTTGGCCATCGAGCAATTCCTGGCGGCGTAGTTGAAAACTCATGGGTTATACCTCAACCCAGCGGCGCAGCAGGTTGTGGTAGGTGCCGGTGAGCTGAATGAGCGAAGGGTGATCAGGCACGTCACGGGTCAGTTGCTGGATCGCGCCGTCCATTTCGTACAACAGCGTGCGTTGGCTGTCTTCACGCACCAGGCTTTGGGTCCAGAAGAAGGAGGCGTACCGGGTGCCACGCGTGACGGCGTTGACCTTGTGCAGGCTGGTGCCGGGGTACAAGACCATGTCGCCAGCGGGCAATTTGACGTGCTGTACGCCATATGTGTCCTGAATCACCAGTTCGCCGCCGTCGTAATCATCGGGGTCGCTGAAGAACAGGGTCGACGACAAATCCGTGCGCACCCGCTCAGGATTGCCCTTGGGCTGACGCACCGCATTATCGATGTGGAAGTCGAAGCTGCCGCCTGCCGTGTAACAGTTGAGCAACGGCGGGAACACTTTATGCGGCAAGGCGGCTGACATGAACTGCGGGTTCTGCCACAGCCGATCAATCATGGCCGCGCCAATTTCTTTGGCGAGCGGATGGCCTTCCGGCAATTGCAGATTGTGCTTGGCCTTGGCGGACTGATAGCCGGCCGTGATTTTGCCGTCAGCCCAGTCCGCCTGCTCCAGTGCCTGGCGAATACGCAGGACTTCTTCACGGGTAAACAAGCCGGGAATATGCAGGAGCATGACGCAGTACCTGATAGCAAAGAGATGGCAATGGTATTGATTCTTATTGATCGTGTAAAACGCTGATCGAGGCAGGAGACGAACGAGTGTGAAAAAACCGTAAAGCAAAATTGTAAAGAATGTAAATTTCGCGCTAATAGTAATTGATCTCAATTGATAGGCAGAATTGTTTGCACTATATTTCTCTGCTCAAATTCTGGGGGAAGGGATCTAACGATGTTGCGCCAACCAATAAAAATACCTGTCAGCTCGCCGCGTTTGCTGGCTTCGGCCATCGGTGTAGCAATCACTGCAACCTCTGCCGCGCACATGGCTCAGGCGGCTGAAAGCACCGAAAGCAAGGCACAGGGCAACAGTATTTCCCTTGGCGCAACCACCGTGACGGGGGAGCAGCAGGAACAGTCGTATCAGACTGAAAAAGCGAGCTCTCAGAAATACACGGCTCCGCTGGTTGATACCCCACGCTCGGTTACTGTGATCCCCCAGCAAGTGTTGCAAGACACCGCTGCCACTTCGCTTCAAGACGCCTTGCGCACTGTTCCGGGCGTAACCTTTGGTGCAGGAGAAGGCGGCAACCCGCAAGGCGATCGACCTTTCATTCGTGGTTTTGATGCTCAAGGCGACATGTACCTGGATGGCGTACGTGACGCGGGCGGCCAGACGCGCGAAATTTTTGATGTCGAATCGATTGAAGTCAGTAAAGGTCCGAACTCATCTTTTGGGGGCCGCGGCTCAGCGGGCGGAAGCCTGAACATGGTCAGCAAGACGCCAAAAATGGGTGACTTCCTCAACGGTGGTTTCACGTACGGTTCCGATCAAACCCGTCGTTACACCGTCGATGTAAACCGTCAATTTCTGGATACCGCAGCCTTTCGCCTGAATCTGATGAGTCACGAGCAAAACGTGGCTGGCCGTGATTCCGTGAACTATGACCGTTGGGGCGTTGCGCCCTCCGTCACCTTTGGCCTGGGTACAGACAACCGCCTCAACCTCAGCTACTACCATCTGGAAAGCAACGACTTGCCGGACTCGGGCATTCCGTATGGTTACAGCAACAGCTCAAAAACCGCCGTGCACGGCCACGACAAGCCAGACGATGGCGGTAACAGCAATAATTTCTACGGGTTGAAAGACCGCGATTTCCGCAAGACCCGCGTCGATATCAGCACCATTTCGTTCGAACATGACTTCAACGATTCGATGACCCTGAAAAACACTTTCCGCCATGGCAATACCGGCCAGGACTACATCCTGACGCAGCCCGATGACAGCCAGCACAACGTTAATCAATACGGAACCGTTTGGCGTCGCGCCAATAGCCGTGTATCGACGACTGAAACCACGACTAACCAGACAGACCTGTTTGGTAACTTCCAGCTCATGGGCTTCAAGAACACCTATTCCACGGGGGTTGAATTCACCCGTGAAGAAACCCGTGCCAGCAGCTATACCGTTTCGCCAAATAAAAACCCCGATTGCACACCCAACAAGGTCGGCAATAGCGGTGGTGAATGCACCTCGCTGTCCAACCCAAATCCAAATGACGTTTGGACAGGTACTGAAGCCCGCAATTACTACGGCACAAATACCGTAGGCGTAACTAAAGCGGCGTATATCTTCGACACCATCGAACTTGATCCTAAATGGCTGTTGAATGCGGGGCTGCGTTATGACGCGTTCAGCACGACGGCTAACACCAATGCCGCAACAGGTAGAACGAAAGCCGAGAATGACAGCCACTTTTTCAACTGGCAGGCCGGTCTTGTCTGGAAACCAGTGGATAACGGTAGCGTGTACATTTCTTACGCCACATCTGCCACCCCCCCCGGCGGCATGGTCGGAGAGGGGGTTGATGGTAACCCGCCGGTAACACCGGGCAGCAACATCACCAGCGACTTGAAGCCAGAAGAAACCGTCAACTACGAACTGGGCACCAAGTGGGATGTTCTCCAGGATCGCCTGTCGCTGACGGCCGCTGTGTTCCGTACCGAAAAGAAAAATACACGTGTCCTGGCGGATTCGTTCACGTACGAGAACGCCGGTAAATCCCGCGTTGACGGCATAGAACTGTCGGCCAGCGGAAAAATCACTGACAAATGGCAAGTTTTTGCAGGTTATAGCTACCTGAAAAGCGAACTGGTTGATCCGGGCCTAAAAGCTAACCGTAACGGGACCATCAATACCGCAGCGCTCTCGGATAAAGGCAATGAAATGCCAAACACCCCGAAAAACAGTTTCAGCCTTTGGACTACGTATGACGTCACGCCCAAGCTGACGATTGGTGGCGGTGCATTCTATGTAGACGAAGTGTACGGCGACACGGCCAACACGGTGTATGTGCCCTCTTACACCCGCTACGACGCCATGGCGAGCTATAAGCTGACCAAAAATATTGACCTGCAATTGAACGTGCAGAACCTGACCGACAAAACGTATTACGACAAAGCCTACGCTGCGCACTTTGCCAGTCAGGCACCGGGCCGTACTGCCTTGTTGACCACCAGCTTCCACTTCTAAACAGATGTCACGTTAAACCAAGCCCCGTCCATCCCATGGCCGGGGCTTTTGTGTGCAAGCCGGATCACTTTCGGTCTCGACGTATAACAAGCATTCAATTGAGCAAGCAAGGCGGTCGTTGTGTTCAAGAAAACACTGTTTCAACTGCACTGGTTTTTCGGGATAACCGCCGGTCTGGTGCTGGCCCTGATGGGCATTACCGGTGCAGTGGTGTCGTTTCAGGACGAACTGCTGAACGCGCTCAACCCGTCTGTACTCAAGGTCGAAAAACTCGACAGCGGCGTGCTGCCACCTGCCGAGCTGGTGCGCAAGGTCGAGGCCACGGAGGGCAAGCAGGTCGCTATGTTGTGGGTCGGTATCGACAGTGACAGCGCCGCCCGCGTGTTCTTCACCCCGCCGCCGGGCGAGCGACGTGGGCAGATGCGCTATGTCGATCCCTACACCGGGACTTATCAGGGCGACGCCGTGGGTCAGGATTTCTTCGGCCTGATGCTGCAATTGCACCGTTTTTTGGCCATGGGCCAAACCGGGCGGCAAATCACCGGCGCTTGCACCTTGATGCTGATTTTCTTTTGCCTCTCCGGACTGTACCTGCGCTGGCCGCGTAAAGCGCTGAACTGGCGCGCATGGCTGACGCTCGATTGGGCGAAAAAAGGCCGTAGCTTCAACTGGGATTTGCACGCAGTGGCGGGCACCTGGTGCCTGGTCTTCTATCTGCTGGCTGCGTTGACCGGGTTGTCATGGTCCTACGAGTGGTACAACAAAGGCTTACAAACACTGTTTGGTGATTCGCATCAGGGCGAGCAACGCAAAGGCGGCCGTGGCCAGCGCGGCCCGGCCGGGCCGGCTCCCGTGGCCGATTACGAGGCAATCTGGGCAAGCATTCAAAAAGCCGCAGGCCCTGAGCTGAGCCTGTACAACGTGCGCATGCCACCGGCGGCCGGTCAGCCTGCGACCGTGTTCTACCTGAGAACCGACTCGCCCCATGAGCGTGCTTTCAACCAGATCGTGCTTGACCCGGCCACCGGCGCGATCAAAAAGCACGAGCGCTACGACGATAAAAGCTACAAGGCGCAACTGCTTACCAGCCTCTACGCGTTGCACGTCGGCAGTTACTGGGGCCTGACCGGGCGCATCCTGGTCACCGTCGCCAGCTTGACCATGCCGCTGTTTTTCATCACCGGCTGGTTGTTGTATCTGGATCGACGCCGCAAAAAGCGTCAGGTCAAAGAGGCCCGTAAAGGGTT
This sequence comes from Pseudomonas lundensis, assembly GCF_015377145.2. Classification (NCBI taxonomy): domain Bacteria; kingdom Pseudomonadati; phylum Pseudomonadota; class Gammaproteobacteria; order Pseudomonadales; family Pseudomonadaceae; genus Pseudomonas; species Pseudomonas lundensis. The sequence continues at coordinate 874,841 of NZ_CP062158.2, read as the reverse complement.
GGCTGGCAACAGCAGCGATGCGTCTTCCTGGTTGATCGGCTTTGCCAGTCAAAGCGGATTTGCCGAACAACTGGCCTGGCAAACGGCAGGCCAGTTGCAGTCGGCAGGGCTACCGGTACGGGTGCAGCCGTTGGCGGCACTCAGTGAAAAAGACTTGCAGCACGCGGGCAACGCCCTGTTTGTGGTCAGTACCTTTGGCGACGGTGAAGCGCCGGACAGCGCCCGGGGCTTTGAACGCAACGTGCTGGGCCAACCTTTAAGCCTGCGCACGCTCAAGTATTCAGTGCTCGCCTTGGGTGATCGCCAATACCCGCACTTCTGCGGGTTTGCGACACGCATTCAGCAGTGGCTCAGCGAGCGCGGCGCGCAGGCATTGTTCAGCCCGGTGCAGGTCGACAGCGGCGACCCCGATGCGCTGCATCAGTGGCAACAACACCTCAGCCAACTGACGGGAGGCGCACCCAGTGTCCCGTGGCAAGCGCCCAGCTACAACAACTGGACCCTTGAACAGCGCGACCTGATCAACCCCGGCAGCCGCGGCTCCAGCGTGTATCTGCTGGGGTTGCGTGCGCCTGACGCCCATTACCGCTGGCAAGCCGGCGATCTGGTCGAGGTCATGCCGCGCCAGTGTGCGTGGGCAGTTGAACACTTCCTTGAAGGCCTTGGCCTGAGCGCCGACAGCCCGGTACAACTGGCAGGCCTGCAAGAAACACTGGCTCAAGCTCTTGCTAGCCGCCAACTGCCGGAAAACCGCGGGCATCTGGTGGGCATGCATGCACAAGCGTTGGTCGATGCCTTGATCCCGTTGAACATGCGCGAATACTCCATCGCCTCGATCCCGGAGGATGGCGTGCTGCAACTCATCGTGCGTCAGGAACGGCATGCCGATGGGAGTCTGGGGATTGGTTCAGGCTGGCTGACAGAACACGCGCCTGTGGGGTCGAGCATCAACCTGCGCGTGCGCCGCAACAGTGGTTTCCACCTGCCTGCCGAACCTTGCCCGCTGATATTGATCGGCAACGGCACTGGTCTGGCCGGTTTGCGCAGCCTGCTCAAGGCCCGGATCGCTGCGGGCGAACAGCGTAACTGGCTGTTCTTCGGAGAGCGCAATGCCGCCCATGACTTTTACTGCCGCGAAGAGCTGCATGGCTGGCTGGCCAACGGGGATCTGGAGCACCTGAGTCTGGCGTTCTCCCGGGATCAGGCGCAGAAAGTGTATGTGCAGGACCGCGTTCGCGAAGCGGCTGACGAGATCCGGCAGTGGCTCGCTGAAGGGGCTGCCCTTTACATCTGCGGCAGTTTGCAAGGCATGGCGGCGGGGGTTGATCAGGCATTGATCGACATCGTGGGAGCAGAAGCATTGGAACGCCTGATAGAACAGGGTCGTTATAAGAGAGACGTTTACTGATCAATACCCCTCAGCCTTTAACAGCGGCTGAGGGGCATTCAGAACATCGCGTCACGTCATGCCGTCTACTCTGTTTTCTTTATAGGCAATCGGGCTTCTTTTCGGGCATCCATAATAGAGTCCGTGTTCATGCAGTGTTTAAGTTCGCAATTATTGGTGTAGTTGCACGCGTCAACACAGGGAAAACTGCGCTGGCTATTATTGGCATCCAAAAGCGTGCACACATCGGCCGAGTTACCTTCAATCGTGCCATTCGCATTAATATCTTTGCCGAAAAACAAACAGGTCACGCTTCCCCCGCCAATGGGCAACATATCGCAGGGTACGCCACCCACCAACACCCATTTACCCTCACACAAAGCGGCGGCAGAAGCCGTCGCGCTGAACATCATGAACGTAGAAAACAAAACACCCAGCGATGCTGAAATAATACGTTTGAACAGTTTTTTAGAATTGTTATAGCTCTTCATAATTATCAACTCAGGTTGGGTTAATAAAATAAACCGTAAAGACCGGTTCATTTATAAAACTACACCCGCGTTAACCCACGCATCAAGCACCTCCTTTGCGCCCTCGAACAGGCACAATAAAAAGCCCCTGCTTATTAAATAAGGCAGGGGCTTTTTATGCTCAGCGTAATGATGAGTCAGGTAGAAGCCGTTTCCAACGCCATTTCCACTGGCTCCGGCCGTTTAATCACGGCATAGACCACCGCTGTCAGCACACTGCCCGCCACAATGGCCAGCAAGTACAGCAGCGCGTGGTTGATGGCATTGGGGATCAACATCACAAACAGCCCGCCATGCGGGGCCATCAACTTGCAGCCGAAGTACATCGACAACGCTCCGGTCAACGCGCCACCCAGCACGCTCGCCGGGATCACGCGCAACGGGTCTTTGGCCGCAAACGGGATCGCGCCTTCCGAGATGAAACACATCCCCAGTACCATCGCTGCCTTGCCGGCTTCACGCTCGGTCTGGGCAAATTTGCGACGCGCGATCAGGGTCGCGATACCCAGGCCTATCGGCGGCACCATGCCCGCCGCCATGGTGGCCGCCATCGGTGCATAACTTTGCGAAGCCAGCAACCCGACAGAAAACGCGTACGCCGCTTTGTTGATCGGGCCACCCAGGTCGACGCACATCATGCCGCCCAACAACACGCCCAGCAGGATCGCGTTGGTGGTGCCCATGCTGTCGAGGAAGTGGGTCAGCCCTTCGAGCATGCCCGCCACCGGTTTGCCCACCACGTAGATCATCACCAGCCCGGTAAACAGGCTGGCGAATAACGGGATGATGAGAATTGGCTTTAACGCTTCCAGACTTTGCGGCAGGCGCGCGTAGCGGTTGATCGCTTTGGCGCAATACCCGGCAATGAAACCGGCAATGATGCCGCCAATGAAACCTGCACCCAACGTGCTGGCCAGCAAGCCGCCAATCATCCCCGGCGCCAGACCCGGACGGTCGGCAATCGAGTAAGCGATGTAGCCCGCCAGCAGCGGCACCATCAATTTGAAGGCGGCATCGCCGCCAATCTGCATCAAGGCGGCGGCCAATGTGCCGGGCTCTTTATACGCGGTAATGCCGAAGACGAATGACAGGGCGATCAGCAAACCGCCCGCCACGACCATCGGCAACATGAACGACACACCCGTCAGCAGGTGCTTATAGACCCCGGTCTTCTCCGATTTGACAGGCGCCTCGGCGCCGGACGCCGCGCTCTCTACACGCCCCTCGCTCAAGGCTTTTTTCAGTGTGGCTTGCGATTGTTTAAGGGCAATGCCCGTCCCGCAGCGGTAGATTTTTTTGCCGGCGAAACGCTCGGTGGGCACTTCAATGTCAGCGGCCAGCAACACCACATCGGCTTCACGGATGGCTTGGGCGCTCAGCGGGTTTCTGGCACCCACCGATCCCTGGGTTTCGATCTGCACCTCATAGCCCAGTTGCTTGGCCGCTTGCTGCAAGGCTTCGGCGGCCATGAACGTGTGGGCCACGCCGGTCGGGCACGCCGTCACGGCGACGATTTTGGGGGCATGGGAATGGACAGGCGCTGCGTCTTGCCCAACGGGATCGACCGCCGTGTAGACCTGCGCTTCTTCAACGCCCCGACGCAGTATCCCTTCCACATCCTGCAAGGCTTGAGCCGGGGTGCTCTGGAATACCCGTTTGCCAATAAAGCGCTGCATGTCCAGCGGTGTGCTGCTGACCACCAGAATCCACTCAGCCTCGTCGATGGTGGCTGCCGACAATTGGCGTTCCGGGTGCTTGGGGTCATGCACTTCGACACTGGTGCTCCACCCCTGACGCTGCGCCGCGGCGTCCAGCAATCGGGCACACAACACGCTGGTCACCATGCCGTTGGGGCAACCCGTCACAATGGCTAATTTCATGAGCTTGCCTCTTGTTCTTCTGTCAGGGGATGCACGCGCACGCCACGTTCGAGTGTCGCCAGTTGCGCCCTATCGCTGATACCAAAACCGATCTGGGTAACCGCCATCGCGGCAATCGCCGTGGCAGTGCGCAGTGTCTGTTCAGGGGAGTGGCCGCTGAGCAGGCCGTGCAGCATGCCCGCGAGCAGTGAATCACCAGCACCCACGGTACTGGCGACACTCACTTTGGGCGGCAGTGCCTGCCAGGTCGGGCCATGGCTGAACCAGTTCACACCCTCGGCCCCTTGTGAAATCACCACATGCTCGACGCCCTGGGCGTGCAGGCGGGTTGCCGCTGCGACCTGTGACGCCAAACTGCTGATATCCGCGCCCAGCGCGTCGCTCAGTTCTTCGGTGTTGGGTTTGATCAGCCACGGTCCCGCGTTCAAACCGTGTTTCAAGGCTTCCCCGCTGGTGTCCAGAATCACTTTCAAGCCCATGGTCTTTAGCCGCAGCAGCAGTTCATACAGCCACTGCGGGCTGACCCCTCGCGGCAAACTGCCCGCGACCACGACAGCGTCATGGCTGGCGGCAATCAGGTCGAGCGTGTCGAGCAGGGCTTGCTGCGCGGCCTCGCTGACCTGCGGGCCCGGCCCGTTGATGTCGGTGACACGGCCATCGTCTTCGGCCAGTTTGATGTTGCTGCGGGTCTCACCGGGCACGCGGATAAACGCGTCGACAAAACCGCGATGGGCAAACAGCGCATTGAAGGCGTGTTGATTGTCTTCACCGAGAAAGCCGCTCACGGTGAGTGTGTGGCCCAGATCCGCCAGCACTTGCGCCACGTTGACGCCCTTGCCGGCCGCATGGGTCAGCATCGCCTGGCTGCGATTGACGTCGCCCGGCTGCAAGTGCGCCACGCGCACCGTCAGGTCCAGCGCCGGGTTGAGGGTGAGGGTCAGAATCTTGGCCATCAGAGCGCTTCCACCAATTGACGTACTTCGTCCGGGCTGCCCACGCCTAATGCGTCGGCGGCCAGGGTTTTGAGACGGTCCATGCTCAGCTCGCGTACCCGCGCCTTGACCTCGGGAATGCTGCGCGCCGACACACTCAGTTCATCGACCCCCAGCCCGACCAGCACGGGAACGGCCAGCGGATCAGCCGCCAGTTCGCCGCACACTCCCACCCACTTGCCATGGGCATGGGCGGCGCGCACGGTGATGTCGATCAGTTGCAAGACAGCCGGGTGCAAGCCGTCGGCCTGAGCCGACAAGGTCGGATGGCCACGGTCGATGGCCAGCGTGTACTGCGTCAGGTCGTTGGTGCCGACACTGAAGAAATCCACCTCTTTGGCCAGCACCGGCGCCAGCAAGGCGGCAGACGGCACTTCGATCATGATCCCCAGTTGCAGGTCAGCGACCGGGATTTCCTGACGCAAGCGCTCGGTCATGTCGCGGGCAGCGCGCCATTCGGCCACGCTGCCGACCATTGGGAACATGATGCGCAGCGGGCGGTTGTCGGCCGAACGCAACAAGGCGCGCAACTGGCTTTCCATGACCTGCGGGCGCTGCAACGTAAGACGAATGCCGCGCACGCCCAAAAACGGGTTTTCTTCCTTATCAATCGGCCAGTACGGCAGCGGCTTGTCGCCCCCCACGTCCAGCGTACGCACCACCAGCGGGCGGCCGTTGAGGCCATCCAGAACCCGGCGATATTCGGCTTCTTGAGTGGCTTCATCCGGGGCTTGGGAATGGGCCATGAAAATCAGCTCGGTGCGCAGCAGACCGATGCCTTCAGCTCCTTGCTCGACGGCACTGGCCACGCCTTTGCTTTCACCGATGTTGGCAAACACTTCCACCGCGTGCCCGTCTCTGGTCACGGCAGGCTCATGGCGCAATGCACTGGCGGCCTGCAAACGCTGTTCACGACTGTCACGCTCTAGCGTTGCGCGTTGCAGGGCCTCGGCGTCCGGCGCCACATGCAGGCGTCCGCGCTGACCGTCGATCAACAGGGGCGTGCCCGGTGCCAGCAACAATACGGCGTCGCCCGCACCGACCAGCGCCGGAATGCCCAGCGCACGGGCGACGATGGCACTGTGGGCCGTCGCACCACCGCGCGCAGTCAGAATGCCCGCCACCCGCGCCGGGTCGAGCCGCGCCACGTCTGAAGGTCCCACTTCATCCATCACCAGCACGTAAGGCTGATCGGGTTCGGGCGGGGTTTCGATGCCGCACAACTGCGCCAGCACGCGGCGGCCAATGTCGCGCAAATCGGCGGCACGCTCGGCCAACAGCGCATCCTGCAACGCCTCTTGCTGACGCGCCGCCGCTTCAATCACCGACATCCACGCCGCTTCAGCGCTTTCGCCTTGCTTGAGGCGGTTATCGACGTCATCGGTCAGCTCGGGATCATCGAGCATTTCCTGATGGGTGATGAAAATTTCGCGAATGGCCTTGGACTGGCTGCGCTGAATCAGCGTTTCGATGTCCTGACGTACTTCGGTCAACGCGTGTTGCAAACGCTCGCGCTCCACCACGGACGATTCACCGCGCACCGGGTAATCCAGCACTTGCAGCACGTGAACATGCGCCGGGCCAATCGCGATGCCCGGGGCGGCCGGGATGGCGTTGATCACACTGCCGGGCGCCGGGGCGGTCAGCACGTGAGCCACGTCCGCTACGGGGACGGGCGCTTCGCTGAGGGCTGGCAACGGCTCGACGTCTTCGCCCAATCCTTCTTCGATGGCCGCCAGCAGGGCGGGTAGCGCGTCGCTGGCAATGCCCGGCTCGGCCACAAACTCCAGCACCTGGCCGCGACGGGCCCCCAGACTCAGCAACTTGCTCAAACTTTTGGCCGACACGGGCGACTCATGGCCCCCCACGATGCTGACGCGAATCTCGCCCTCAAAACTTTTGGCCAACTGCGCGAGCACTTTAGCCGGGCGCGCATGCAGCCCGTGCGCGTTGGCGAGGGTAATACGCGCACTCGGCCAGTCGGCCGGCAATTCGCCCCCCAAGACTTCAAGCACGGCGCGGCGGCTGGTGGCATTGCCCAATTCGTGACCGCGGCCTTCGATCAATAAGGCACACAGCCGCTCCAGCAAGGCCTGGTGAGCCTCCCCCAGGCTGGCGAGGCAGAACAGACCGCTGAGCGGCTGGCCCAAGTAGCGGATCGGTTTGTCGGGCGTGACGAAAGCCAGCCCCGGCCGCCTGACCATTTGCTCGCTGTGCAGCCACCACAGGCCATCCCCCAGCGGCAGCGCTTCAACCTGCTGCAACACCGCAGCGAAGCCGTTATCGACGCATTCAGCCTGACGCAGCAAACGTGCCCCGCGCCAGACCAACTCTTCAAAGTCGTCTGCCGAGACGCCCAAGCCAATCATTTGCGCGTCGAGCGCCAGTTCCTGAGGCGCGCCTTGCAGCAGTTTGAGCAGGGCCTGGGCCGAACTCGCGCGTCGTAAGGCTTCGCCCAGATCGGTTTCGCCCAAGGCACGGGTCAACAGTTGCAACAAACGCAAGTGCTCGTCGGACTTGGCAGCAATGCCGATGGCCAGGTACACGATTTGCCCGTCGCCCCAGTCCACGCCTTCGGGGAACTGCAACAGGCGCACGCCGGTAGTGAACACCAGGTCGCGGGTTTCAGGGGTGCCATGGGGAATCGCGATCCCCTGCCCCAGAAAGGTCGAGCCCTGAGCTTCACGCGCTCGCAAACCGTCCAGATAGCCTTCGGCCACTAAGCCATCAGCGACCAGCTTCTCGGCGAGTAATTGCAACGCAGCAGACTTATCCACAGCCGTCTGGCCCATGGATATCTGCTCTATGGTGAGCTCGAGCATGCGTTCTCCTTTCCTGGCGCTCCGTGGCGCCCGGTATTGTTTTGAATTAAGTCAGCTTAGGCCGCTCGTCCCCAAGTGTGTCACCGGATGTGTGGCAAGCACATCAACCTGAGGCTTACGTCGATTAAACAGGCTTGCTGAAACGTTTAATCATGAATGTGCGGCACGTTACTGCATAATCGTCCGCGCTTGAAGCCCAACCTGTCGCATTGACTCGCGTCAGGTAGACGATGCAGTAAAAAAATACAGTAGCGATAAGGCAGACGTTGGTCGGCTGCCTTTATCGGGTAGGATTGGCCAGAATGTCGGCATGTACTACAAAAAATAAGGAATTATCGGCGTGAAGCTCAGCGATATCGCTCAACTGGCAGGTGTTTCCGTGACCACCGCCAGCTATGTCATCAATGGCAAGGCTGAACAGCAACGCATCAGCAGCACGACGGTGGAACGGGTGCGCGCTGTGGTTGAAGAACATGGTTTTACGCCCAACCCGCAAGCGGCGGGTTTGCGTAGCCGCCACAGCCGCACCCTGGGTTTCATCCTTCCCGACCTCGAAAACCCGAGTTACGCGCGCATTGCCAAGCAATTGGAACAAGGCGCCCGGGCCCGTGGCTATCAACTGCTGATCGCCAGTTCAGACGACGCGCCCGAGAGTGAGCGCCAATTGCTCAAACTGTTCCGTGCGCGCCGCTGCGATGCCCTGTTTGTGGCCAGTTGCTTGCCTGAAGAAGACGACAGCTACCGTCAATTGCAAGATCTGGGGATGCCGATCATCGCGATTGACCGCACGTTGCCAGCAGACCGCTTTTGCTCAGTCATCAGCGATGACCGCGAAGCCAGCATGGCCTTGACCCGCAGCCTTTTGCAGCCGATGCCGCGTCAAATTGCGTTGATCGGCGCACGCCCAGAGCTGAGCGTCAGCCAGGCCCGCGCGGCAGGGTTCAAACAAGCCCTGGAAGGTTTTGACGGTGAAGTGCTGATCGAGCACGGGACTGCGTTCAGCCGCGAATGCGGTCGACGCATCATTGATGAGTTACTGGCACGTCTGGGGCATTTCCCTGACGCGTTGGTCACGACGTCGTACGTGTTGCTGCAAGGCATGTTTGACGCCTTGCTCGATCACCCGGAACACAAAGCACCTACGCGCCTGGCGACCTTTGGTGACACGCAGTTGCTGGACTTCCTGCCGTTGCCGGTCAACGCCATGGGCCAACAGCACCCCTTGATCGCCCAAACAGCGCTCAACCTCGCCCTGGCTGCCATTGAAGAACACCACTACGCGCCCGGCATTCACGCCATTGCCCGTACCTTCAAGCAGCGTATTCATCAGGCCTGAGCATGCAACTGATCGACACCCACACCCACCTCGATTTCCCGGTGTTCGATGCCGACCGCGCGCCGCTGCTGGCACGCAGTCGGGCGTTGGGTGTCGAGCGCATGGTGGTGCTGGGCGTTTATCAGAGCAACTGGCAACGGGTGTGGGATTTGGTCCAAACCGACAGTCAGTTGTATGCCGCGTTTGGGTTGCACCCGGTGTATCTGGACACGCATCGCCCCGAGCATGTCATCGAACTCGGGCAATGGCTCAGTCGGCTGGCCGGGCAACGTCAAGTGTGCGCCGTGGGCGAAATCGGCCTCGATTACTTTCTGCCGGCGCTCGACCGCGAACGCCAGCAATCACTGTTTGAAGCCCAGTTGCAGCTGGCGGCTGACTTGCAGCTTCCGGCGCTGCTGCACGTGCGCCGGAGCCATGCGCAAGTCATTGCCACCCTCAAACGCTTCAAGCTGCAACGTGGCGGGATTATTCATGCCTTCGCGGGCAGCCGCGAGGAAGCTCGCGAATACATCAAGCTGGGGTTCAAGCTGGGCTTGGGCGGCGCCGCGACCTGGCCGCAGGCCCTGCGTTTGCGCAGGGTGCTGGCTGACTTGCCGCTGGACACGGTCGTGCTGGAAACCGACTCGCCCGACATGGCGCCGGTCATGTTCGCCAACCAGCGCAACAGCCCGGAGCACCTGCCCGCTATTTGCGAAGCCCTGGCTGAAGTGATGAACCTAAGCCCCGAGCGGCTGGCCGAGGCCAGTACGGCCAATGCCTGTGCTGTGTTTGGCTGGTAAACGCACACCCGTAGCCGTGTGTGTCGGGGCGGAGTCATTCAGAGCAACAGCGTCCACACGGCAAAACCGGCGTACCAGAGCAACGCAGAGCGCAGCAATAACTCCCACAACGCATCCAGGCTGGATACCCCTTCCGGCCCGGTCTGCGGGGGCGGGATTTCAGCCGCAGCGCACCCGGCCTTGTCGATCAGTTGGGCGGCGCTGATGTCCCAGCTCAGCAACTCATGCAGCATGACGCGGCTGACGGCGGCAAAGTTACCCACCAGTGCAAAGCTCGCCGCCAGCAGGCGCACCGGCAGCCAGTCAAAGGCATGGCGCAGTTGCTGGGCACGTTCAACCAGCTCCGGATTTTTGCCATGCTCGACCGCCAGCGCCAGCAAGCGATAGCTCAACGCAGCCACCGGGCCCAGCAGGAAGTACCAGAAGATCACGGCAAAAAAACTTTGATAGGCCTGCCACAGCAGGTGCCCCTGCACGTTCTCCAGCAATTGCTCGCCAGTGTCGGCGCACACGTCAATGTCGCGTTGGGCCACATGGGCGGCCGCTTGCAAATCACCCCGACGCCACGCGTCGCGAAATGGCCCCAGCCCTGCCAACACATCCCCGCGGCCCAGGCTGAACACCAGCACCAGCACATGCACCGGCAAGGCCAGCAAGCCATACGCCACGGGGTCCAGCACCACCAGCAGCAGGCCCAGCAGCATCACCGGCAACAGGACAAGAATGGCCAATACCCACCACGGCCTGTTTGCCAGACGGGTCGACGCCTCCAGCTTGTGCAGCTCTCGCACCCAGCCGCTGTCGCGCTGAAGACGTTGACGCAAGGCCGAAAATTTTTCGATCAGGATCGCCAGCAGTAACACCACAAAACTCATTGTTTCTCTCCTGTGTGCGGCAGCTCACGGCGAAAACGCGCCCAATCAAAGCAAGGGCCCGGATCCGTCTTGCGCCCCGGCGCCACGTCACTGTGGCCACATATTCGCTGGGGGGTAATTTGCGGATAGTGCTGTTGCAGTTGTCGGGTCAGGGCAATCAATGCCTGATATTGCGCGTCGGTGAACGGTTGGTCGTCCGTGCCTTCCAGTTCGATACCCAGCGAAAAGTCATTGCACGCCTCACGCCCTTCAAAGCTGGAAATACCCGCATGCCAGGCGCGGTCCAGGCACGACACAAACTGCGTGATCTGGCCGTCGCGTTCAATCAGAAAATGCGCGCTGACGCGTAGCGCCTTGATGCCTTCAAAGTACGGATGTTCGGTGACGTCCAGTCGGTTCTGGAAAAAAGCCTGGACCTTGCCCGTCGCAAACTGCCCGGGCGGCAAGCTGATGTTATGGATCACCAACAGGGAGATTTCGCCGTCAGGGCGCTCATTGAAGTTGGGCGACGGGCACCGGTGCACGCCTTCGCACCAACCGCTCGCGGGGTCCAGCTGCATAACCGCTCCTTGTTCGTTGAAAAACCAAAGGCGCAGTATGCCGCGATGCGCGCTTCAATTGGCAGCTATCTGTGGCGCCGATGTCGCAGGGTTTATTGCGCCTGGCGCTGGTGCAAGCTGCCAATGACCGATTCCAGCGCACGATCGAAGAGTAAACGGTCATCCAGCAGCAAGACCTTGCCGCTGCGCAACTGGGCAATCAAGTCGGTGCGGCTTTGTTCCAGTACTTTCAGGCCGGTGCGGTTGACGAAAATATGTTTGCCACCCGGCTCCAGAATGGCAATCAGCTTGCAGCGTAGTCGGAATTCTTCGTTTTCCTGCAATTCGATCCACGTCCCCAGCCGTAACTGGCTGACCAGCAGCAGGCCCAGATGGTCTTGCTCATCGAGGGCCTGTGAGGCAGCGAGCGCTTTTTCAGGCGCTTTCAGACGCGCATGCTCAGCCTCGCGCGTGCGCTGTTCCGACAGCTCGATTCGGCCACGTTCAGCCTGGGTGAAGACCAAGAACTCATGCAACAACGAATCCAGCAGCGCGGGGTTATCGCCCGAATAAGACGCGAGCTGTTGCACGACGCGCTCAATCTGGCGAAACAGGGGGTCGCTGCGCTCATCGGTGCGCACGTCCCAGCCGATGGCCGCGGCAGCGATCACATTCAATAAGCGCCGGGCCGCATGGGTGTCGCAGCTGAAAAAATTTTGATCCCGTTGCGCAATCTTGCGCAAGGGTTCCTGCAACAAAGCAATCTGGCTTTTCAGCGCCGGCGAGAGATTTCGATCCTGAGCAATGTACTCAAACAGAAGCCCAACCAGATTCTGCGCTTCTTGCACGTGGGCTGGCGGCGGCGCGGCCTGGGCCTTGGCCCCGCAACAGGCGTCGTTGTCAGCCAGTGAAGGCAGTACGCCCGTGGCAATCAGCAGCTGATTGGCGTCGGCATACAGCTGGCCGGTGTGGCTGAGCAGGTAGGTTTCGAACAGTTGCAGCATGATCAGCTTGACCTTGAGGTCCATGCCCTGCTCACGTTCGGCCTGCAAAAAGTACTCACACAACATGGCCGGCCCCAACGGATTGTTGTGCTCATCCAGCGGCAGGTTACAGAGGGTTGCAAGGCGCTGGGTCAGTTGGCAAAGCGCCATTTGGTCACGCGTCATGACCTGCGCCACCATCGCGTTAACGACTTGCGTGCGCTCCAGATCATTGGATAACAGAGAGAACGTGCCCTCGGCGGGCGCGGCGCCATGCAGGGTGCGCTCACTGACATCAGGCTGGGTCAGGCGGGTAAACGCGTCAAAAAAACGGTCCAGGAATCCGCGTTCGATGTGTTTGCGCTTGAGCCTGACATCGCGCATGGCCTCAAAAAACAGGCTTTGCTCGGCGTCGCTGCGGGCGTTGTCAGCCATGGCAAACAGGGTTTCGTCGGCGTTGTCGAACAGCACTTGCAGGCCGCTCTTGAGTTGCTGCGCGGCCTTGTCATGGACCTGCAACAAAATGACAGGCAGGCGTGCGAGCGGCGAATGCGTCGCCAGCTCCGCTATCGCCTTGTGGGCAGCTCCCACTTTCCCGTCATTGTGCATCCAAGCCTCCTGGAACGATGTGTCGCTTGCGGTGGGCGTGCACGGGACAAAGCCGCTTTTGACGCTCGCAAACAGAAACCGGCCAGCCCAAGATGCGCTCGCCGGAAGATCTGAAATTAGGACTTGATGGCATGTCAAAGCTATGACGCCAATTACAAGGCGCGGATTATCTTGCAAAAGACGCGCCTTGTGCTACCCGACTGGCTGAATCATTTGCCAATCGGTGAAAAAAACGTTTCTGAACCTTAAAAAACAGCACAGTTGCCGCCGTTTACCCACCGTGCAGCGCGCCACCTTGGGTTCGTTCGCGGCATGGCCCTATAATCGACGCACTTTGTTTGTGGAGTTCGTTATGCCGAATTTACATCTGGCCGATCTCACCGCCGAGATCGAAGCCAACGTACGCCGTGCGCTTGCCGAAGACATTGGGAGCGGCGACATCACTGCGCGGTTGATTCCGGCAGAACGCCTGGCCAAAGCCACGATCATCACCCGCGATGCCGCCGTGATCAGTGGCACCGCATGGGTGGACGCGGTGTTCCGCCAATTGGACCCTCGCGTTGCCGTGCATTGGCAGGTTGTCGATGGCGAACGCGTCAGCCCCAATCAAGTGCTGTTTCACCTCGAAGGCCCGGCCCGCTCCCTGCTCAGCGGCGAGCGCAGTGCGTTGAACTTCCTGCAAATGCTATCGGGCGTCGCGACCCACGCCCGCCAGTTGGCTGACCATGTGGCCGACACCCAGGTCAAATTGCTCGACACCCGCAAAACCCTGCCGGGTTTGCGTCTGGCGCAAAAGTACGCCGTGACCTGCGGTGGCTGTCATAACCATCGCATTGGCCTGTACGACGCGTTTCTGATCAAGGAAAACCACATCGCCGCCTGCGGCGGCATCGCTCAGGCCATCGACGCGGCGCATAAAATCGCGCCCGGCAAACCGGTGGAGATCGAGGTCGAGAGCCTGGATGAACTCAGAGAAGCGCTGGCCGCAGGGGCTGACATCATCATGCTCGACGAGTTGAGCCTGGACGACATGCGCGAAGCCGTGCGCCTGAACGCGGGCAAAGCCAAGCTGGAAGCCAGCGGCGGCATCAATGAAAGCACGTTGCTGCCCATTGCCCAAACGGGCGTGGACTACATTTCGATTGGCGCCATGACCAAGGATGTCAAAGCGGTCGACCTGTCGATGCGGTTGAGTTTGTAAGGCGCCAGCGGCTGCGGCGCATTACGTCAGATCGAAGGGCTGATGCGCCCGCTCATGCTCCAGCAGCCACTGCTTGGCCGCGAGCCCGCCGGCAAAGCCCGTCAGTTTGCCGTTGCTGCCGATCACCCGGTGGCACGGGATGATGATCGGAATCGGGTTGCGACCATTGGCTGCGCCCACCGCACGCGACGCGGTGGGCCGCTGGATCTGCTGCGATAACTGGCCGTAACTGGTGGTCACCGCGAAAGGAATAGTGGTCAGTGCTTGCCAGACCTGCTGTTGAAACGGCGTACCTTGTGGCTTGAGCGGCAAATCAAAGGTCAGGCGCTCGCCTGCAAAATACGCGTCCAGCTGTCGGCGCACGTGCGCCAGTTTGTGCGGCGCATGCAGCCAGCCTTCCTCCGGTGCATGCGCCCGGCGTTCACATTCGAAGCGCACTTCTCTCAAGCCCTCATCGTCAGCCACTAAAAACAGCGGGCCAATGGGCGACGGCATTTGCGCGTAGTAGATCTGCGTCATGGTTAAACCCTCCGTGCCGCAGCCGCATCGGTGGCTGCGCGCCATAAGTACATCACTGAATAGGCCCGCCATGGCCGCCAGCTTTCGGCCAGTTCGAGCAGGGTTTTGGTGCTCAACGGGGGGCCGTCAGGGTTGGCCTCGCGGCGCAAAACCAGATCGGCCGCCGGGAACGCGTCGGGGTGTTTGAGCACGCGCATGGCAATATAATGCGCGGTCCACTCACCTATGCCCGGCAGTTGCACCCAGCGACGGATGAAGGTTTCGAGCGGCTGTTCAACCGCAAAATCGACCTGTCCATTGATCAGGGCGCGGGCAATGCCCCGGATCGTATTGATGCGCGCCTGAGTGATACCGAGTTGATCCAGATGGGCGTCGGCCAATTGCTGCGCCGCAGGAAACAGGCGATTGAGCCCTGGGATACCGGGCATTTCAACCGGTGTTCCAACCCGTTGCACGATGCGGCTGGCCAACGTGCGCGCGGCAGCCACGCTCACTTGCTGGCCCAACACCGCCCGTACGGCCACCTCAAAGCCATCCCAGCCGCCCGGCAAACGCAAGCCCGGGTAGCGTTCGACCAGCGGGGCGAGTGACGGGCTGGTACTGAGGGTTTGCGCAATGGCCTGAGGGTCGGCATCCAGATCGAACATGCGGCGAATGCGGGTAACCACATTAAGGAGTTGGGCCGGCGCGACGTTGTACAACTCCAGGCGCAAGGCATGCTGCCCCGCCGGCGCGGCGCTGACTCGCAGCCAGCCGGGCGATTGCGGCGGGCCGAACACCCGCTGATAACTCTGGGCGTCAACAGACTCGATACCCGGCAATGCACGATTGAACAGGAAACCCAGCACGGCCTTGAAGTCGTAGGGCGGGCGATAGCCAAGGCGCAGCACCATGGCCGCATCGGCCCGAATGGCTGGGCTGCGCCTGAACGCCCGAGGCTCGGCATGGTTGGCTTCGGCAAACGCCGAATTGAAACGCCGTACACTGCCGAACCCCGAGGCCAGGGCGACGTCAGTGATCGACAATGCGGTTTCGGTCAGCAGTTGCTTGGCAAACAACAACCGTTGGGTGGCATGCACCGCGATGGGCGGCGCGCCCAGGTATTTCACGAACAAGCGGCGTAACTGCCGAGCCCCTACATTCAAACGTTCGGCCAACGCATCCAGCGGGTGATCGGCTAAAAAACCTTCGTTGATCAGCTTCAGGGCACGCGTCACCAAGTGCTCGTTGTGCGACCACAACAGATTGCCCGGCGCCAGCTCGGGGCGGCAGCGCAAACAGGGACGAAACCCCTGGGCCTGAGCCGCCGCCGCACTGGCGTAATACACCACGTTCTCAGCCTTGGGCGCACGGGCCGGGCAGACGGGACGGCAGTAAATACGCGTGGTAAGCACGGCCGTGAAAAACACCCCGTCAAACCGCGCATCGCGGCTCAAGCGGGCGATTTCGCAGGCGGCGGTAGACGGTTTCAGCGCGGTGTGGGGCGAGTCGTGTGTGTTCATGGCCCGCACAATAGCACCGGACTTTTGGTGAATCTCGCCATTTTCGGACGTTAATGTTGACCGCCGATCAGGTCACCCTGGCGCCTTGAACCGGCCAAACGCGCCCCATAAAAAACGCCCTGCTGAAGACAGGGCGTTTTATTGACTGGTGCCGGAGACAGGAATCGAACCTGCGACCTTCGCGTTACGAGTGCGCTGCTCTACCGACTGAGCTACACCGGCGGTGGCAGCAAAACTATCACTGCCAATGAAATCGGGCAATTCGTGGCTATTTGCAGGCACCGCTGGTCAGGCACGTGCCGCTTTGGGTCCAGACCAGCGCATTACCAGCGCCACTCAAGGCCGGGACCATGACGCTGGTCCAGCCGCCAGCCGCTTGAGTACCGGTCATGGTGATCACACCATCAATCACGGTCATGCCGGCAGCGAGGTTGTCGGTGGCATCTGCGGGGCCGGGTATGCCGTGGGTGCCCGCATCGCATTGGGCCAGATCATTGGTTTCGCTAAAGCACAGTGCAACCGCCGTTTTGTAGCTGTTGCCGAGCGTGTTCACCTCAGCAAACCGCGCTTTCATGGTGTGGTCGTTGTAAGCAGGCAATGCAAAAGACGCGATCAGACCGATGATCGCTACCACGATCATCAGCTCAATCAAGGTAATGCCCTGTTGTTGTTTCATGTACGGCCTCCGAAAAATAAGTCGCCGCCAGGCGACCCGATACAAGGTCAACGCTGAGCCGCTAAAAAAGTGCGCACAGGCTACCAAGGTTCGTTGTCAGAAGCTTCTGAACAACAGCGTTTGACACCTTTGGAATTGCACTGGCACAGGTGACGACTGTGGCGCTGTCTAGTCTTTGACACGCACGGCGCAACTGAACGCGCCACTGTTCAAGGACGACAGCATGGCCGACACGTATTTGTATCGCTGGGAAGGCAAGGATGCCCACGGCGTCACTCACACCGGGGAACTCAGCGCCAGCGGGCACGCCCAGCTTCGCGCCCAATTGCGGCGCAAAGGGATCACGGTGCGCAGCATTCGGCGTCAACGCACCTCACGCCGTCGCGCTGGCAGGTCTGTCAACGCGTCAGACATCACCCTGTTCAGTCGCCAACTGGCGACGCTGATCCAGTCGGGCGTGCCTCTTTTGCAAGCGCTGGAGGTAATTGGCAAAGGGTTCGAGCAGTGCGCCATGCGCCAACTGATGATCGAACTGACGCGGGACATCGCCGCCGGAACCAGCCTCACCGCCGCCCTGCGTAAAAAACCGGAGCATTTCGACACGCTGTTCTGCAATCTGGTGGAAGCCGGGGAACAAGCAGGCGCGCTGGAGGTGATGCTGCAACGTATCGCGACCTACAAGGAAAAATCCGACGCGCTGAAGAAGAAGATCAAAAAAGCCATGACGTATCCCATCGCCGTGTTGCTGGTGGCATTAGTGGTCAGCGGCATCCTGTTGATAAAAGTCGTGCCGCAATTTCAGGGGGTGTTTGCTTCGTTCAATGCGCAACTCCCCGTCTTTACCTTGTGGGTGATTGGCATGTCAGAGGCATTGCAACGCCACGGCCTTTGGCTTTTACTGGGCACCGCTGGCGCTGCCGTGATCGTCCGTCATCGTTACAAGGCCTCAGCCACCCTGCGCCATCGACTGGACGCCCTGTTGCTGAAAATCCCTGTCACCGGGCAGTTATTACACCTGTCTGCGATTGCCCGATTTGCCCGCACCCTTTCCACCACCCTGGCCGCCGGCGTGCCTTTGCTCGACGCGCTGGACTCAGTCGCAGGCGCGACGGGCAATAGTGTGCTGAAAGAGGCCGTGCTGCGGCTCAAGCAACACGTTGCCACGGGTACGCAGATTCATGTGGCCATGAGCAGCAGTGGCGCATTCCCGGACATGGCGATTCAGATGACAGCCATTGGCGAAGAGTCCGGCACACTGGACAGCATGCTCAATCACGTAGCCACCTATTATGAGAGCGAGGTCGACACCCTCGTCGATAACCTGACAACGCTGATGGAGCCCGCAATCATGGTGGTACTGGGGATTGTGGTGGGCGGTCTGGTCATTGCCATGTATTTACCGATTTTCAAACTGGGCCAAGTGATTTGAGCATGATCGATTTTTTAAGCGTCCACCCCGCTGCGTTTATCGCGGGTGCCTTGTTGCTGGGCCTGTTGGTCGGCAGTTTCCTGAATGTACTGGTCTGGCGATTGCCGAAAATGCTTGAGCAGGACTGGCAGTCTCAGGCCCGGGAAGTGCTTGGGCTTGCCCCTGCGGACGATAAAACGACCTACAACCTGTGCCTGCCGGCGTCTCACTGCCCTGAGTGCCAGCACCGCTTACGCCCCTGGGAGAACATCCCGCTGCTCAGTTATGCGCTCTTGCGCGGCAAGTGCTCGCAGTGCAAAACCCTCATCAGCCCCCTCTACCCCCTGACCGAGCTGGCGTGCGGCCTCGTGTCTGGCTTTATTGCCTGGCATTTTGGCTTGACCCTTCAGGCTGGCTGGATGCTGTTGCTGACTTGGGGCCTGATCGCCATTTGCCTGATCGACGCCCGGCATCAAATCGTGCCCGATGTACTGGTACTGCCGTTGCTATGGCTCGGACTGCTGCTCAACAGCTTCGAACTTTTCACCACGCTGTCCCAGGCCGTTTGGGGGGCAGCGCTGGGTTACCTGAGCTTGTGGTCGATTTTTTGGTTGTTCAAATTGATGACCGGTAAAGACGGCATGGGCCATGGGGATTTCAAGTTGCTGGCCCTGTTTGGCGCGTGGGGGGGCGTATCGGTCTTGCCGTTAACGATCCTGTTGTCATCGCTGGTCGGGGCGCTGGTGGGCGTCAGTTTGTTGCTGTTGCGCCGCGCTCATCGCGCGACGGCCATCCCCTTTGCCCCCTATCTGGCCATTGCCGGGTGGATTGCATTGCTCTGGGGTGGTCAAATGACCGCTTTCTATTGGCAACTTGCGACGTGAAATGAATACCGCATCTTCCAAACCCTGGATTCTGGGCCTGACCGGCGGGATCGGCAGCGGCAAAAGCGCAGCGGCCGAGCACTTTGCCGCGCTGGGCGTTCATGTTGTGGATGCCGACCACGCGGCACGCTGGGTGGTCGAACCGGGTCGTGCGGCGCTGAAAAAAATCGCTGAGCACTTCGGTGCCGATGTTTTGCAGGCCGACGGGCAACTGGATCGCGGCGCCCTGCGCACACTGATTTTTGCCGACCCGCAGCAACGCCTTTGGCTGGAGGCTTTGCTACACCCGTTGATCCGCGATGAGATTGCTCAGAACCTGGCTCAGGCGACATCGCCCTATGCGATCCTGGTATCGCCGTTGTTGGTCGAATCCGGGCAACACGCGACGACCCAGCGGGTGCTGGTCATTGATGCTCCCCAAGCCCTGCAAATTCAACGAACCCTGTTGCGCGACAACACCAGCGAAGATCAAGTCCGGGCCATTCTCAAGGCACAGGCCAGTCGTGAAGAACGACTGCGCCATGCCGATGATGTGCTGGTCAACGACAACGATTTGAAGGCGCTACAGACGGAAGTCGAGCGCTTGCATCACTACTATTTAACTTTGCGTGGAGGCCAATCATGACCAAACCAATGACCGTAGACTGCCCGACGTGCGGCACTGCCGTGGAGTGGACCCCTGCCAGTGCATTCCGGCCTTTCTGCTCGGACCGTTGCAAACTCATCGACCTGGGCGCATGGGCCAGTGAAGAACACAAAATCCCGGTCAGCCCGGATGCAGAAGAGGACATGTTTTCAGAAGAGTTGACGCCGCGTATTCATTGATTCGCGCTGCCGCTGCCCAAGGCTGCGAGCCATTCAACCGTCCCGCTCGCAGCCTCTTGGAAGCAGGTTATTTGTTGGGCCCGTCATCCTTCCACGGCGCCGCGAGGTAGCGCGTGCGATTGAAGGTTTCAAGCCATTCTGGGCAAAACACCACCAGCGCTGTGACCAGCATCCCGTTGATAAACGCCTCGGGAAAGATGATCAACCAGAGATAACCGATAAAGTCCTCCAACCATTCCGGCATGACAAACAGGCCATCCAGCCACAGCACGCCCAAGCCCGCCAACAAACACAGCAAGGCCGCCAGCGCCGCTGCAAAAAAACCTGAGCAAAAAATGTACACAAAAGGGTTGCGTGGTTGCGCGCGCTCGACCAGGTGCGCGCAGGCCTCCGTGACGGCGATAGGCAACAGAATCAACAGCACACCATTGATGCCCATTGCAGCCAGATCCTGCCGCCCCAACAGGACCAGTCCTATTTGCGCCATCAACGCGCCGACGATGGCCAGCGGCCAGTCCAGCAGCAAAGTGACGACTGTCAGGCCGATAAAGTGATAGGAGACGCCGGTGTCAAAGTCGCGACGCACCAGCCACAGCAAGAACAGCGCGAACACCGTGCCAAACAGCAAATGCTGACGCCGCGTGTCGGCAAACAGTTCGACCCACGGCGCCCGCAGGATGGCCCACAGCACTACAGGCACGTACAGCAACCAGCCGATCACCATCGTTGGCGCAGATAACACCTGGCTGGTAATCATGCACGCACCTCCCACTCAACCGTGTTCACGTACACCGCTCTACCCTCCCTGTCAGATGACCCTGTATGTCATGCGGCTCAGTCTACACCCGCACTTCCAGTCACACCTGTTTCGAGGCTAAGCTGCGTCCCATGGACGACTCTGATTATTTACGCCTGTTAACCATTCAGGCCGAGCAAGCCAATGCCTTTTTGTCTAATGCCCGCAAATGGGAGCGTGAGCGTTGGGTCTGCCAGCGCCTGCTGCAAGGCTTGAACATTAGCTACCACACGCAAGATTTCACACAGCCCGATCAGGAACCGCCTGACGTACTGTTTCGTGATGCACGCTTTGAAGTGTTTTTTGTGCTCGACGAAGGGCGACGTCTCAGTGATGAATGGCGTGACGAGCTGCAACGTCGCCGCAATGCCTACTCACTGAGTCAGCTTGTGCGCCGCGAGGCTCGGCCCAAACGTATTCCGGCCAGCAAGTTGCTGCAACGGCTGGGGCCGACGCTGCACAAAAAAGCCACCAATTACCGTGAACGCGACCTTGATCTCGGGCAGTTGGACATCATTGCGTTTTCCAGCCTCAAGCGCGAAGTGCTCGATCTCAACAGCCACTTCCCGCCACCGACCGAGTACCTGCGCATGGGCTGGCGCTCACTGTCACTGGTTGGACCGACGTTCGCCCGGGTGCTGTTTGCACAACCCGACGCCCCTGACTTTTTGCGCGGCAATTTGGGGCGCAGCATTATTTTCGATGTCGGGATCAGCCTGTGAGCCCTTTGCAAGCACTGATGGCTGAAGTGCCGCAAACCGGTCGCGTACGCTGGATTGGGGTCCGCCCGCAATCAAGCGCCGACCTGGTGATACTGGACGCTGTGGAGGCGCGTCGCGAAGCCGGACTGACGGGCGATCATGCCCGGCCCGGTGCGCGCAATGCACGACAAGTCACGTTGATTCAGTGGGAACACTTGGCGGTGATCAACGCCTTGCTGGGGCGTCCCACCGAAAACCCGGTATTACCTCAGGATTTGCGGCGCAACATCGTGGTCAGCGGGATCAATTTGTTCAGCCTCAAAGGCCGACGCTTTCGCATCGGGTGCGCAATATTCGAGACCACCGGCTGGTGCCAACCGTGCGCCCGACTGGAGCTACGACTCGGCGCGGGCACATTCCAGGCGGTACGTGGTCACGGAGGCATTACGGCAAGGGTTATAGAAAGCGGGATCATTCGTCTAGACGACGAACTGCGGGTCGAGCCTTTGGGTCCCAACGGCTATGCTTCCTTTCATCCCGGTTAATCCTTTGCTGTAGCTTTTACACATTCCGCAACGTCTATCTGACGAGGCAAACTCTATGTCCAGTCGCCTGAAACCAGATGACCAACAGCGTGTCGAAGAGTACCTGCAACTGCCACAACACCAAGTTGAGCGCCGGCCCTTCAGGCCGTGGATGCTCCTTGGCGTGGTGCTGATTGTGGTGATCGGTCTGGGCTTTTTGAGCCGCCTCCTGAGTTACCTGGCGCTATGAGCTGCAGTGCGCTCGCCCACGGGACTCAGCCACAGAATTTTTTTTCAAGCCTTGTGAGTGATACCTATGTCCCATCGTATTGTGATTGTCGGCGGCGGCGCCGGCGGCCTGGAGTTGGCGACCCGCCTGGGCAAAACCCTGGGTAAGCGCGGCAAAGCCAGCGTGACGCTGGTCGATGCCAACCTGACCCATATCTGGAAACCGCTGCTGCATGAAGTGGCCGCCGGTTCGTTGAACTCCTCCGAAGACGAACTCAACTACGTCGCCCAAGCCAAATGGAATCACTTTGAGTTCCAGTTGGGCCGCATGAGTGGTCTTGATCGCGAGCTGAAAAAGATCTCATTGTCTGCAACCCTCGACGAAAAAGGCGAAGAGCTGGTACCTGCCCGTGAACTGGACTACGACACGCTGGTGATCGCAGTGGGCAGTACCACCAACGATTTCGGCACCCAAGGCGCGGCCGAGCATTGCCTGTTTTTGGACACGCGCAAACAAGCCGAAAAATTCCACCAGCAATTGTTGAACCACTACTTGCGCGCGCATGCGGGGCAAACCGATGCGATTGAAAAAATCAGCGTGGCCATCGTGGGTGCGGGCGCAACGGGTGTCGAGCTGGCAGCCGAACTGCACAACGCGGCCCATGAACTGGCGGCTTATGGCCTGGATCGTATCAAGCCGGAAAACATGCACATTACTGTGATCGAAGCAGGGCCCCGTGTACTGCCGGCGCTGCCCGAGCGCATCGGTGGGCCGGTGCATAAGACGCTAGAGAAACTGGGCGTTACCGTCCTGACCAATTCGGCCGTGAGCGAGGTGACGGCTGACAGCCTGATCACTAAAGAAGGCCAGGTGATTCCCGCGAGCTTGAAGGTATGGGCCGCCGGTATTCGTGCGCCCGGTTTCTTGCAAGATATTGCCGGGCTGGAAACCAACCGCATTAACCAGTTGGTCGTGCGCCCTACCCTGCAAACCACCCGCGATGACAATATTTTTGCGTTCGGCGATTGCGCGGCTTGCCCGCAACCGGGCACTGACCGGATGGTGCCGCCTCGCGCACAAGCCGCTCACCAGCAAGCGTCACTGTTGGCCAAATCGTTGAAGATGCGCCTTGAAGGCAAATCAGACCTGCCCGATTACCACTACCGCGATTACGGCTCGCTGATCTCACTGTCGAGTTTTTCAGCTGTGGGTAACTTGATGGGCAGCCTGATGGGCACGGTCATGCTCGAAGGCTGGCTGGCGCGGATGTTTTACATCTCGCTGTACCGCATGCACCAAATGGCGCTTTACGGCACATTCCGCACATTGATGCTGATGCTGGGCAGCCGCATCGGACGCGGCACGGAGCCACGCCTGAAACTGCATTGACCCCACCCGTCGCCGCGGCGGCCATGCGTCAAAGCTGCGAGGCATGAAAGCTCGCAGCTTTGATAGCAACGCACCCGGTCATCAGCGTCCTGCGTGATTACCCGCCTCGGCTTCACGGCCTTTGAACCCGTGGGGCTGATGCTCATCAAAAAACTTGATGTCCCGCTCAAAGTCCGCCAACAACAGTTTGGCCATGTCGATCGACAGCCCCTGACGTACCAGAATCCGTTGCACTACGACGTTTTCAACATTGGCCGGCAGGCTATAGGCCGGGACTAGCCAGCCCCTTACCCGCAATCGATCTGCCAGATCGTAAAGCGAGAAGTTGGTTTTCACGCCGGGCTTTAAACGCCAGGTCAGCGCCGGGATGCCCAGTTGTGGATCGCCGTTGTACAGCATTTCAAATGGCCCGATCTTCACCAGTTCACGGGCCAGAAATTGCGCCGTTTCGTAACACGCCGAATGAATGCGCTCATACCCCTCTCGACCCAGCCGCAAAAAGTTGTAGTACTGCGCGATGATCTGCCCGGCCGGGCGTGAAAAATTGAGGGCAAACGTCGGCATATCGCCCCCCAAATAGTTGACGTGGAATATCAGACCTTCCGGCAGATCCTGCACGTCTCGCCACACTACCCAGCCCGCCCCCAAAGGCGCCAGGCCGAATTTATGCCCGGAAGTGCTGATGGATTTGACTCGCGACAAACGGAAATCCCACTCAATATCCGGGGCACAAAATGGAGCCAGCATAGCGCCGCTGGCGCCGTCGACATGAATCGCCACATTCAGGCCATTGCGTTTTTCCAGATCATCCAGTGCATCGGAGAGCGGCTTCACGGTTTCATACAGGCCGGTAAACGTCTGACCAAACGTCGGCACCACCACGATGGTGTTTTCATCAATGCGCTCAAGCATGTCCTCGGGGGTCATGAACCATTGCCCGTCTGACATGGGCACTTCACGGATTTCAATGTCCCAATAACGCGCAAATTTGTGCCAACAGACTTGTACCGGGCCGCACACCATGTTCGGGGTGGTGGTCTGTTTGCCCGCTGCTTTGCGGGCCGCTCGCCAACGCCACAATGCAGCCAGACCGCCCAGCATGCAGGCTTCACTGGAGCCGACTGTGGAGGTGCCGATGGTGGTCGCTGCGCTGGGTGAATGCCAAAGATCCGCCAGCATATGAATGCAGCGATTTTCGAGTTCAGCCGATTGTGGGTATTCGTCCTTGTCGATCATGTTCTTGTCGATGGACAGGTCCATGAGCTTGTGAACTTCATCCTCCTCCCAGGTCTGGCAGAAAGTCGCAAGGTTCTGGCGGGCGTTGCCGTCCAGATACAGCTCATCATGGACCAGCTGGTAAACCTCGCGCGCAGACTGCTCGGCTTCGGGGAACAGTTTGGTTGCCGCGGCATGCGCCAATGCCGACGAACCAAAAACGGGATCCGTGTCGCTATGACGTTTGGTGCGGTGCAGCGCCATGGGAACTCTCCTTGAGTGATGGACCGTGGCTGGCCGACCTCCTCTTCACTGGCTCAGCGTAGGGCTAAGAGCATAGACAAGCATTTTGACTTTGCCCTGCCTGCGGGCATGCCCGGATATTCCGTCCTATAGTTGCCGGCGACCCAACGTACGCACGGAGCGAGCGCAATGAAAACACAACCCGTAACGGTTGACGGTTCAGTGACCCACGCACTGCATGAAGCCCATCAACGTTTTGCCAATAACCATCACGGAAAAAACGCCAGTTACATCCCGTATCTGGCCTCGGTCCCGGCCAACCTGTTCGGCATCAGCATCATGTTTTGTGATGGCACTCATGCCGAGGTTGGCGACACCGATTACGCCTTTGCCATTGAGTCGATTTCAAAGGTGTTCACGCTCGCCCATGTGCTGGATGACATCGGCCCGCAGTCTTTGCGCAGCAAGATTGGCTGCGACCCGACTGGCGAACCGTTCAACTCGGTGGTAGCCCTTGAGCTGCATAAAGGAAGGCCGCTGAACCCTTTCGTCAACGCCGGAGCCATGGCCACTGTCAGCTTGCTCAAGGCCGAAAATGCGACCCGGCGCTGGGCGCAGATTGAGTCTACGTACCAGGCTTTTGCCGGACGCGATCTGACCGTCAACGAAGAGGTGTACGCCTCTGAAGCCTCGACCAATCAGCACAATCGCGGCATTGCCTGGCTGCTTCAAAGCTACGGTTATCTGTATGCCGACCCAATGGAGGTGTGCGATGTGTATACCCGCCAATGCTCGGTTGCGATCACCTGCCAAGACTTGGTCACGATGGGGGCAACACTGGCCAATGGCGGGGTTAACCCGGTTACCAACACGCGCGTTGTCACGGCCAAAACCATTGCTCCCATCCTCGCGGAAATGACCCTGAACGGCCTGTATGACACCACGGGCGACTGGTATTACAAGGTCGGATTGCCGGGCAAAAGCGGAGTGGGCGGCGGGATTCTGGCAGTGGTGCCGGGAGTCTGTGCGATCGCCGCTTTTGCTCCACCGCTGGATGTTGCGGGCAACAGCGTGCGTGGCCAACTGGCTGCCGAACACCTTAGCCGCACGCTCAATTTGAGCTTGCTGCACTGACGCAAAATGTGAAGGGAGGCGATATGGCTACCACCAGTAAAGCTAAAACTTACATGTCATGGCTGACCATCTGTTTCATGATGGTTGCCGCTGTTGCCAGTATTCGTTCATTGCCCAGCATGGCTGTTTACGGCCTGGGTTCGATTTTTCTCTATGTCATCCCGGCGTTACTGTTTTTTATCCCGGTGTCATTGGTTGCGTCTGAACTGGGCACCGGCTGGAACGGCGGGATTTATGGCTGGGTCCGACAAGCCTATGGTGACCGACCCGGGTTTTTCATCATGTGGTTCATGTGGATTCAGGTGGTGGTGTGGTACCCGATAGTGCTCGGGTTCGGAGCCAGCACGATGGCGTACCTGATTAACCCGGAACTGGCCAAGAGCGGGGTGTTCACGGCTGCGGTGATTATTGTGCTGTATTGGCTGTCGACGTTCGTTGCCCTCAACGGCCTGACAACTCTGTCGAAGCTGACGTCGTGGTTCATGCTTTTGGGAACGGCGCTGCCAGCCGCGCTGCTGGTACTGTTGGGCGTGGCCTGGCTGGTACTGGGACACAAATCCGCTGCGCCCTTAACCTGGGACGCGTTGATTCCAGCGATTTTCGACACGCACTCCACCGTAAAAACAGGTTCACACAACCTGCATCCGGATTTGTGGCGTGAGTTCACAGGCGCCATCACGGGTCTGGTGTTGATTGTCAGCAACTTCCTGGCGTTTGCCGGTATCGAAATGAACGCCATTCACGCTCGGGAACTGCGCAATCCGCAAAAGGAAATGCCCCGCGCAATTCTGCTGGCCTTCTTTATGATTCTGTTGGTGTTTATCCCCCCGACGGTCGCGATTTCACTGGTGGTACCGGCGGACTCCACGAGCCTGACGGCGGGCGTTATTCAGGCTTACGCGGCTTTCTTCGAAGGCTTCAACATGCCCTGGGCCACACCAATCATGGCCATTTTGCTGATCATCGGTGCATTGGGCGGGGTACTGGCGTGGACGGCCGGACCTTCCACCGGTCTGTTGTTTGTGGGCAAGGCGGGAATGCTTCCACCGGTGATGCAAAAAGTGAACAGCAAAGGCGTGCAGAAGAACATTTTGTATTTACAAGCGCTCATCGTGACGCTGCTCTCGACGATTTACATCTTCATCGACAACGTATCCGATGCGTTCTGGATGATCAGCGCCATGGCTGCACTGATGTACCTGATCATTTACGTGTTCATGTTTATGTCCGCCATGAAGCTGCGTAAAACCCAGCCAGACGTTAAACGCGGTTACGTGCTCAAAGGGCTGCATGGCTGGTGCTACCTGGGGTTGTTTTCAACCTGTGTGGCCTTGATTTTCGGGTTTATTCCACCGAACAACTTCAGCAGCATGCCGTTCTTTGAATATGCAGGAATCTTATTGCTGGGCTTGATCGTGGCAGGTACACCCCCGTTTATCTTCTACGCCCTGCGTAAGCCATCATGGCAGATGGTGCCCAAGTCTGAGGCCGATCAATATTCGGCAGCGTTGCAGGACTTGCAGGATGCAGACGAAAAGGGAGTTAACCGCTAGCACAGAACGCTCCCGCGGCCGTTGCCTATGGGAGCGTCGCCTGCAAACCCTGCCCCCCAGGGTCTGCAGGCGTGCATTGGCGACTGCAGCGCTCTGGAACGTAGCTTCGGGGGCTACGGTTCGCCATGACCAGGAGCCAGTACCCAGCACAATGATTTTTTGAAGCAAAAAAAAAGCGTCCCTAAGGACGCTTTTTTCATGGCGCTGATGCGATTGGCATCAGCGCCTTATTTTCTACACCCATTACTGCCGGGCAGAAAATGGTCGGGGTAGGGGGATTCGAACTCCCGACATCCTGCTCCCAAAGCAGGCGCGCTACCGGACTGCGCTATACCCCGGTAAAAAAAAGGCACCTTCAAAGAGGCGCCTTCTGCGATCAGCGCTTTTGGCCTCTGATCTTAAGATCTAACCCCAGCGAACTGGAGCCAAAAATGGTGGGTCGTGTGGGATTCGAACCTACGACCAATTGGTTAAAAGCCAACTGCTCTACCAACTGAGCTAACGACCCAAAAATGGTCGGGGTAAGGGGATTCGAACTCCTGACATCCTGCTCCCAAAGCAGGCGCGCTACCGGACTGCGCTATACCCCGGCTTGAAAATGGCTCCACGACCTGGACTCGAACCAGGGACCCAATGATTAACAGTCATTTGCTCTACCAACTGAGCTATCGCGGAACTACATATTTCAATCTACAACGGTGCTGCTTTACTACTTTGTAACTCTTTGCAATTCTCGTTGACTTCATCGCATCGCTGCGTTGTCGTCTCTGAGGCGGGCCATTCTACAACCTTTCAAACCCTTGTCAACCATTTTTTTTCGTTAGAAGACAATGATTTAGCGCTTCTAACTGACACCTTGGTTTGGGCCAAGTTGCCGTTGCTGGTGACTGACTGCGGGGCGCACTTTACTCGCGTTTCCCTTACAGATCAACACCCTATGTAAAAAAATTCAAAAAAAGGGCCTCGCACTGCGAGGCCCCCTTTAAAGCACCACTTGCCCGCCTTACGCGAAGACGATTTCGTCGTCTTTCACACTGGCCACTACCGTGGTTCCCGGCAGGAACTGACCCGAGAGAATCAGTTGTGCCAGCGGGTTTTCGATCCAGCGCTGGATTGCACGTTTCAGAGGACGTGCGCCATACACAGGGTCGTAACCGACCGCGATCAGCTTATCCAGAGCCTCCTGGCTCAGCTCCAGGCTCAGGTCGCGTTCAGCCAGACGGCTGCGCAGGCGACCCAACTGGATCTCGGCGATGCCGGCGATCTGATCACGGGCCAGAGGCTCGAAGATCACCACTTCGTCGATCCGGTTCACAAACTCCGGACGGAAGTGAGTACTCACCGCATCCATCACCGCAGCACGCTGTGCCTCGCGGTCCCCTACCAACTCCTGGATCTGTGCCGACCCCAGGTTGGAGGTCATCACGATCACGGTATTGCGGAAGTCGACCGTGCGACCGTGGCTGTCAGTCAACCGACCGTCTTCAAGCACTTGCAGCAGTACGTTGAACACGTCCGGGTGGGCCTTCTCGACCTCATCCAGCAGGATGACCGAATATGGCTTACGCCGTACGGCTTCGGTCAGATAGCCACCTTCCTCGTAACCCACATAGCCTGGTGGAGCACCGATCAGTCGAGCCACGGAATGTTTCTCCATGAACTCGGACATGTCGATCCGCACCATCGCCTCTTCGGTATCAAAGAGGAATTCGGCCAGCGCCTTGCACAACTCGGTTTTACCGACACCGGTTGGGCCAAGGAACATGAACGAGCCGCTCGGACGGTTCGGGTCACTCAGGCCAGCGCGGGAACGGCGCACGGCGTTGGACACGGCCACAACCGCTTCGTCCTGACCAATCACGCGCTCGTGCAGCAAGCTTTCCATCTTCATCAGCTTGTCACGCTCGCCTTCAAGCATCTTGGACACAGGAATCCCAGTCCATTTCGACACCACTTCAGCGATCTCTTCTTCAGTCACTTTGCTGCGCAGCAACTGGTTCTCGGTCTTGCTGTGCTCGTCGACCATTTGCAGGCTGCGTTCCAGATCCGGGATGATCCCGTACTGCAATTCGGCCATGCGATTCAGGTTGCCGCTGCGGCGTGCCACTTCCAGTTCCTGGCGAGCTTGCTCGATCTTTTGCTGGATCTGGGCAGAGCCTTGCACTTCGGCTTTTTCCGAGGTCCAGATTTCTTCCAGGTCGGAATATTCACGCTCGTGGCGCTCAATTTCTTCCTGCAATTTCTCAAGACGTTTTTTCGCCGCCTCGTCTTCTTCTTTCTTGAGCGCTTGCGCTTCAACTTTCAGTTGAATCAGACGGCGCTCCAGACGGTCCAGCACTTCAGGCTTGGAATCGATCTCCATGCGAATACGGCTGGCGGCTTCGTCGATCAGGTCAATCGCCTTGTCTGGCAACTGCCGATCCGTGATGTACCGATGACTCAGCTTGGCCGCCGCAATGATGGCACCGTCGGTAATCGCGACTTTGTGGTGCACTTCATAGCGCTCTTTCAAACCACGCAGGATCGCGATGGTGTCTTCTTCGCTCGGCTCGTCGACCAGTACTTTCTGGAAGCGACGCTCAAGCGCAGCATCCTTTTCAATGTACTGGCGGTACTCGTTAAGCGTGGTTGCACCGACACAGTGCAACTCGCCACGCGCCAGCGCAGGCTTGAGCATGTTGCCCGCGTCCATGGCGCCCTCGCCTTTACCGGCACCGACCATGACGTGCAGCTCGTCAATGAACAGGATGATTTGACCTTCCTGCTTGGACAGTTCGTTGAGCAGCGCTTTGAGACGCTCTTCGAATTCACCCCGGAATTTGGCGCCCGCGATCAACGCACCGATGTCCAGCGACAGCAGGCGTTTGCCTTTAAGGCCGTCAGGCACTTCGCCGTTGATGATCCGCTGAGCCAGGCCTTCGGCAATCGCGGTTTTACCCACACCGGGTTCACCGATCAGGACCGGGTTGTTTTTGGTCCGGCGCTGCAACACTTGAATGGTGCGTCGGATTTCATCGTCACGGCCGATTACCGGGTCAAGCTTGCCTTCTTCAGCACGCTTGGTCAGGTCAATGGTGTATTTGTCCAGCGCCTGACGGGACTCTTCAGCATTGGGGTCATTGACCGCTTCACCGCCGCGCAGGTTGTTGATGGCGTTTTCAAGGGCTTTTTTGCTCACGCCCTGGCCCAGCAACAACTTGCCCAACTTGCTGTTTTCGTCCATTGCCGCCAGCAATACCACTTCGCTGGTGATGTACTGGTCGCCTTTTTGTTGCGCCAGACGGTCCGCCTGATTCAACAGACGCGCCAAGTCCTGCGACATATTCACGTCGCCGGTGGGGTTCTGTATTTTGGGTAGCTGGTCGAGCTCTTTGGTCAGCTCTTTACGCAGGCTGTTTACATCGAAACCGACTTGCATCAGCAGAGGCTTGATCGAACCGCCCTGCTGCTCCAGTAATGCCTGCATCAAGTGCGCTGGTTCAATTGCCGGATGATCAAGGCCGACGGCCAATGACTGAGCATCGGACAACGCCAATTGCAACTTGCTGGTTAATCTATCTATACGCATTCGTCACCTTCCTTATGAGCAGGCCGGAGGGATGGAAACTCCTGAATGAAGAAACCTGCCAGATACCTTAGTAGATGCGGGCAATTCTGGGAGTTTCAAGCGTACGGTGAATGACGCAGATCAGCTGGACGGCGTTTCGATCCAGACCAGCGAAGCAAAGCGGCCAGTACGGGAACTGCGCCGGTAGGAATAGAAGCGCGGGTCGTTGACGGTGCAAAAGCCTGCGCCGTAGACAGCTTCAATACCGCAGAGAGCCAGACGCAGACGCGCCAGCTCATAGATGTCGGCCATATAACGCCCGGCATTGACACTTGGCACGAAGGCCGAGGCGGCCTGGGGCATGTCTTTAATAAAGACATCACGCACCTCGCCCCCGACTTCAAACGCCGCGGGACCGATGGCGGGTCCAAGCCACACAAGTATCTCCTGGGGCTCAACATGGAGGCTGCGCGCGGCGGCTTCAAGCACACCGGCTGCCAATCCGCGCCAGCCCGCATGCGCCGCAGCGACGCGTGTACCGGCACGGTTGCAGAACAGTGCAGGCAAGCAGTCAGCGGTCATGACCGTACACGCCACGCCGGGCGTGGACGTCCAGCTGGCATCGGCTTCAACAATGCTGGACGGATCGGCAGGCGCAACGACAACCCCGTGAACCTGGCTAAGCCAAGCGGGCTGTACGTTAAAAACGTGGGTCAGGTGTTGGCGATTTTGAGCAACGGCGCAAGGATCGTCGTCGACATGGTCACCCAGGTTGAAGCTGTCGAACGGCGCCTGGCTGACGCCGCCCGCACGGGTGGTCACGCAGGCCCTGATGCCTGCCGGCGCAGGCCAGTCAGGAATCAGGAACGCGCTCATCCGATGAACGCCTCACGGTCTTGCTTGAGCAGCGTCAACAACCAGACAAAATCGTCAGGAAGTGGGGATTCCCAGCTCATGCGTTTACCGGTCGTCGGATGGTCCAGCTCCAGGAAGCGCGCATGCAAGGCCTGACGCGGGAAGTTCTTCAGGGATTCGACCATGGTCACACTGGCTGCCGGCGGGATACGGAAACGACCGCCGTAGGCAGGGTCTCCGACCAACGGGAAGTTGATGTGAGACATATGCACACGGATCTGGTGCGTACGCCCGGTTTCCAGCTTGACCCGCACGTGGGTGTGGGAACGGAAACGCTCAAGCACGCGGTAATGACTCACCGCCTGTTTGCCGCCTTCCATAACCGCCATGCGCTGGCGTTGCTGGCCGTGACGGCCGATGGGCGCGTCGATCTTGCCCCCGGCGGTGACGACACCGATGACAATGCACTCATATATCCGGCTGACACTGCGGCTCTGCAATTGGGCAACCAGCTGCGTCTGCGCCTGGATGGTCTTGGCGACCACCATCAATCCGGTGGTGTCTTTGTCCAGGCGATGCACGATCCCCGCACGCGGCACATTAATAATGTCCGGTACGTGGTGCAGCAACGCATTGAGCAAAGTGCCATCAGCATGCCCCGCAGCCGGGTGCACCACCAAACCCGCGGGTTTGTTGATGACCAGGATGTCATCGTCTTCGTAAACGATGTCGAGGGGAATGTCCTGGGCGATCCACTCACCCTGGGCTTCCTGCTCTGCAGTCAGCTCCAGGATGGCGCCACCATGCACGATGTCACGGGGACGTATGACGTCTCCGTCCACAGTGAGGCGGCCGTCTTTGATCCAGGCGGAAAGGCGCGAGCGCGAGTGCTCAGCGAATAATTGTGCGGCGACTTGATCGAGGCGTTGGCCGCCCAATTCGGACGGCACCTCTGCGCGAAGTAGTATTTTCTCGGACATGCTCATCAGGACGGCGCCAAGCCTTTGGTTTCGGCTGCGCGCTTGTGGTTAAATACGGCGTCTTTTGCCCCGAGGCTTTTCACGGGGCGCTCATCATAACAGGACGGCCTCGCCCAAGACAGCGGCCGTCATAGGGACGCAAGCCGCCATGCAAGTGAGACACCTGCTGCTGATCGCCATCCTCGCACTGACCGCCGCTTGCTCGTCGACAAAGGAAGTCGTTGACGAAAACCTCAGCGAAGTCGAGCTGTACCAGCAGGCACAGGCCGATCTGGACAACCACAGCTACACCAGTGCAACCGCCAAACTGAAGGCACTTGAGTCACGCTACCCGTTCGGCCGTTATGCCGATCAGGCTCAGCTTGAACTGATCTATGCCTACTATAAAAACTCCGAGCCGGAAGCTGCCAAGTCTGCCGCAGAGCGGTTCATCCGCCTGCACCCGCAGCACCCGAACGTTGATTACGCCTACTACCTCAAAGGCTTGACCTCGTTTGACCAGGACGTTGGCCTGCTGGCGCGCTTCCTGCCGCTGGACATGACCAAGCGTGACCCCGGCGCGGCCCGTGACTCGTATAACGAGTTCGCCCAGCTGACCAGCCGCTTCCCCAACAGCCGCTACGCACCTGATGCCAAGCAGCGCATGATTTACCTGCGCAACTTGTTGGCGGCTTATGAAATTCACGTGGCCCACTATTACCTGACCCGTCAGGCCTATGTGGCTTCGGCCAACCGTGGCCGGTACGTGGTTGAGAACTTCCAGGAAACCCCTTCGGTCGCTGACGGCCTGGCGGTGATGGTTGAGTCTTATCAGCGCCTGCACCTCGACAAACTGGCTGACACCAGTCTTGAAGTGCTCAAAGACAACTACCCTAACCATCCGAGCCTAGTTGACGGTCAGTTTGTGCCTCAAGTGTCCGAGTCTGACAACCGCTCTTGGTTGAGCAAGGCTACGTTGGGCCTGATCGAATCCAGCACGCCTCTGCCACCGGGTGAAACCCGCGCCAACCAGGACGTGCAGAAGCAATTCCAGGATGCGAAAGACGCTATTCCTGCCGAGCTGAAGCCTAAAGATTCAGACGGCAATGTCATCGAAGAACCAGAAGCGGAAGACACCAGCCGTTCATGGTTCAGCTACATGACGTTCGGTCTTTTCGACTGATCGTCACACTCAAGAAAAGAGCCTTTCGGGGCTCTTTTTTTTGCGTCGCATTTGGTGCTGGGCGCCTACACGGTCCTTGGCTAAACTGGCGCATCTTTTCTCAAATAGCGATTAGCCATGTTTCGTTTACTGATCTGGGTGGCCTTGATTGCTGCCGGCGTGTGGTTGTGGCGCAAATACAAAGCGGGCCTTACCCCCACCAAAAAACCGGTCGACCCCAACGCCCAACCGATGGTGCGCTGCGCCCATTGCGGCGTCCACTTGCCACGAGACCGCGCACTGAGCCAACAACAAGAGTGGTATTGCACCCAAAACCATCTTGAGCAAGGCCCGGGCAAACGCTGAGCAACGGGGTAGCAGCCTGCCAACGCAAGGCTGCGAGACAGCCGCCGTTATCGGTCAGAGTCGCCCTGCAGGGGCGTACGGCGCCGGATCAATGATAGGCGTGCGCTCCAGCAACAAATCTGCAAACAACTGGCAAGACGCGGGCGCCAACACCAACCCGTTGCGGTAATGCCCGCAGTTCAGCCAGAGCCCTTCAAAACCGGCGACCGGCCCGATATACGGTATGCCTTGCGGCGAACCCGGACGCAATCCTGCCCAATGCGCCACGGGCTCGGCATCCGCCAACGCAGGAATCAACGCCACAGCCGACGCTCTCAAACTCTCCAGGGCCGTCTGGGTCGGGGTTTTGTCGAAGCCTTCATGCTCCAGCGTGCTACCAATCAAGATATGGCCATCACGGCGAGGTATGGCGTAGCGGCCGTTGGCCAGAACCATGCACGACAAGAAATCCGAAGCACATTTGTACAAAATCATTTGGCCTTTGACCGGCTCAACGGGCAGTTCTATGTCCAGATGCTTGAGCAGTTCACCGCTCCAGGCCCCGGCAGCCAATACCACGGCATCCCCCAATACGGAGCCATTAACCGTATTGACGCCCGTAATCCGCTCCCCCTCCCTGACAAAGCCCAGCACCTCGGATTGTTCGTGAACCGTGACATTGGGCATCGCTTGCAGTGCCGCTTTTAGTGACTTAACCAGCCGCGGATTGCGTACATTCGCCACGTCCTTCATATAAACAGCACGGGAAAAACCGCCGCCCAATACCGGAACATGGCTTTCGACCGCCGCGATATCCACCGCACTCAAAGGTCGGCCAGCTTGCCGGGCCCAAGCCAGCGCTTGAGCCTCATCGTCCAGATCAAGCCAGTAAAGACCCGTGGTATGCACTTCCGGATCCAGCCCGGAAGTCGCCAGCAGACGCTGCGCCAAATGCGGGTAAAAATCCTGGGACCAGTGAGCCAGCGCTGTGACGGCCGGGGTGTAACGCCACGGATACAGCGGGGACACGATTCCACCGCCCGCCCAGGAAGACTCCTGCCCCACGCCACCGCGCTCCAGCAAAATCACTTGCTCGACGTCTGCGGCCAGATTAAACGCAGTCAGCAGCCCGATCACTCCACCGCCGACAATCACTACCCGTTGATGCCTAGCCATCTATCAGTCCAGCCCTTATTCAAAAGTAATGGGTCAGCGCCCCCAACATTGCTGCGCGGTGATGCCCGGGGCCGCCTGGGTTATAGCGCTCAGACCTGTATGCGCCAACGTGAAGTTGCCACAAGGATCATCTGCCATGGGCGAGCCGTCTTTTCGTGTGGCCATCAATAAAAAGGCATGATCCGAAAGGTCTGACGTAATGCTGTAGTTCTCATTGCCAGAACTGATATCCGGCAGACCGCTATATAACCCGTTTTTCGTGTAGAACCGCTCTAGACTTTGGGCTTGCTCAGAGAGCAACACGACAATTTGAGACCGGTGCACCCGCTTCACATGATCGCTGTAAAGCGGATAAACAAAGGCCCCAAGGATACCGATGATCGCCACGGTGATCATCATTTCGATCAGCGTAAAACCTGTAATAGGCCTAACCATGTGTTCATTCCCTATTGAATTTGTCGCCACATAACCCGACGAAAAAGCTGCCGGACAGGCCCGGCCTCCCCGTCCTGCACCGCCTGATGGCGCGCATAAACACTTTCGAGCACAGTGCGAGACAGCCCTCGAAGGCCAATACCGGTTATTCGATAGAGATAGACAGAGCCGTCCTTTTCAGACTGAGAAAGCGGGATGCTGAGCCCCAGAAACTGAATGCCATACAACCCATCCTGCGTTTGTACCCAGTTAATGCCTGACTGAGGATCGAGCCCTGGTGAACGCTGGCTTCTCGCCGCAACAGGGGGCGCGCAGCGGCTCGGCGAAGTACACTCCGCCATACCGGACCAATGAGCTTGCAACCACGTCTCACCGACGTGCATCGCCGCTTCGGCCCCTTGAAATGATTGATTGGCAGCCCGTATGGCACCCGCCATTTTCTCTTGCTGGCCCGCGCTTTCCATCGCAGAAAGCCCCAGAAAACCGAGCAACATCAAAAAAACCAGACTGGCCAGCAGCACCATGCCTTTTTGCGAACGTAATACGGGCGGCATAACTGTTCCTACCTCTGCCGGTTACGAACGGCGACCAGCACATGGTAGGTCTGGTCTTTTACCCGGGCCCCGGGATCTCTCAAGGTCAAGGCCAGGCGCACGCTGCGAATGCTCGTGGCATCGGCGGGTCTGGACTCATAGCGCACAACCGCATGCTCGTTGGCTGAGCTGGAGACACCGAAGGTCACCTCAAACGCGGCAACATTGTCCAGTAGCACGGTGTTACTGAGCCCGCTCTTGAGTTGGCCTTGCTCAAAACGATAAGTAACCCGACGTACCGCAAAGCCTGTTTCTCCAGGCCCCCACTCAGCCTGTGCGCCAGCAAAAACCTGCGCGTGGTGTTTGCAGTCCGTCACCACCGTCCAGTCAGGCTTGCCGGACTGAGGTCCGACGTCGGCGCTGATCATGTGCAGCGCTCCAGAACTTGAAGTGCCTTGCCATGAAACGGGTGTCGCAAACGCAGCAGGCGCATCGATGATGTGGTTCACCGGCAAGCAGCCAAACATGCCAGCCATGCGAATTTCCTGCGCGATTTTGCTCAGTACGTAACGGGCATCCTCTTGCAGTTGCGCGGAAGCTGACTGAGCCAAAGAGGTCTGCCGGGCACTCAAGAACACCTGCGTCATCCCCAGCACCAGCAGCAAACCCAAAACCATCGCAATCATCAGCTCAATCAGGCCAAATCCCGAGTGGCGCTTTCTCATGACGGGCTCGCAGGCGGTATGCCGGGCAGCTGGCTGTTGAGTGTGAATGACTGCAAGGCGCCCTCGTTTTTCTCTGCACGCGAGTCGTCCCAGCGAATGTGGATACTCACTTGCCGGTCATTCAACGAAATCTCGCCTCGGGCGCTCTCCCCGCCGAAAGCCTGTATGTTGCGTTTGAATTCGCTCAGATCCTGAGTGACGACCCCCGTAACGCTGGAGGTTAGGGCCACGCCATAACGCCCGGAAAAGCGATAGTCCCCTGCAGAATTGGCGCGCATCCGATCCAGCATGTCGTACGCGATGAAACTGGCCTGAGTGCTCATGCGCGCGCTGTCGGTGTATTTCAGTGCACTGATTTGCGCGCCTGCGGCCCCCAAGAGGCCCAGGCCTAAAATAAGAGCGGCTACCAGCACTTCAATCAGGGTCATGCCGGCTTGTCGTTTTTTACTGCCACGCCGCTTCTGGCTCATCCCTGACCACCTGTTTTTTACGGCACGTCCTGCGCCGCATTAAGCACAGCCTAGACCCGCGCTCAGCGCTCATGGATCAGAAAATGGTGAGCTCGACTGAAGGATTCTTCGCTTGATTGCGTACGCTTCAAGCAATCGCAAGGCATAAACATCGGGCAATGATTGGACGACCGCGTTTTAGGTGGCTGCCCTGTCGCAACCGCTATACCTAAGGGTGTTCACCACAAACAAGTCCAGGGAGGACGCTGTGTATCAACGAGGGATGAGTTTGATTCAACTGGTGATTACCTTGTCGATCGTCGCCACCACTGCACAATTTGCCAGCCCGGCCTACCACATGCTCACGGAACAACAACGACGCCAAACCATAGCGGAGCAATTGGCCGGCAGTTTGCGCAAGGCACGCAGCGAAGCGTTGATACGCCATCAGTACGTGGTGGTTCACGCGCTGGAGGGTGACTGGAGCAAAGGATGGAGAATGGTGCTTGATGTAAGCGGTCAGGGCCACGCCGACAAGAACAATCCGGTACTGGCTGAAACACAAAACAGTCTCCTGATCCCCATAACGGGGAACTCGCCGGTCAAACACTACGTGCGATTCAACCCGCTGGGCGAGCCATTATTGAATGCGGGGAGTTTTCAGGCAGGCACCCTGCATGTGTGCCAGACAAAAGAAGAGCTGAGTCACTATCAGGTTGTGCTCGCAAAAAGCGGGAGGATCAGCCTGCGCAACCAAAAAGCTGCGCAGGCATTGTGTGCAATGGCTTAGGTGATGGCGCGAACCCGCAACTCTTTGGGCATGGAGAATGTGATGTTCTCTTCACGGCCAGCCAATTCGTCGGCCCCGGTGGCGCCCCAGGCGTGCAATTGCTGAATCACACCGCGCACCAGCACTTCCGGCGCCGAGGCACCCGCGGTGATGCCAATGCGTTCAACGCCATCGAACCAGCTTTTTTGCAGGTCTTCAGCACCATCGATCAGGTAGGCCGGGGTGGCCATGCGCTCTGCCAGCTCCCGGAGGCGATTGGAGTTGGAGCTATTGGGACTGCCCACCACCAACACCACGTCGCACTCGTCAGCCAGTTGCTTCACAGCATCCTGCCGGTTTTGTGTGGCGTAGCAGATGTCATCTTTACGTGGACCACCAATGGCCGGGAATCGCGTACGCAGGGCATCGATCACCCGGCTGGTGTCGTCCATCGACAGCGTGGTCTGGGTCACGAAAGCCAGTTTTTCGGGGTTGTGCACTTGAAGGTTGGCGACGTCTTTTTCGTCTTCAACCAGGTAGATAGCGCCGCCATTGCTGGCGTCGTACTGCCCCATGGTGCCTTCAACTTCCGGGTGACCGGCGTGGCCAATCAGGATGCATTCGCGCCCATCACGGCTGTAACGCGCCACTTCGATATGAACCTTGGTGACCAAGGGGCACGTGGCGTCGAACACTTTCAGGCCGCGCCCGGCAGCTTCACTGCGCACAGCCTGAGAAACGCCGTGGGCACTGAAGATCACAATGACGTCATCCGGCACCTGATCCAGCTCTTCAACGAAGATCGCTCCGCGCGAGCGCAGGTCTTCGACGACAAATTTGTTGTGCACCACTTCGTGGCGAACGTAGATAGGCGGGCCGAATACTTCAAGAGCGCGATTGACGATCTCAATCGCTCGGTCCACCCCGGCGCAAAAACCACGGGGGTTGGCGAGTTTGATGTGCATGCTAGGCCTCGTGGGACGCGCAGAAAGATAATGCCAAACAGGCCCGGCCATTTAGCCGGGCACTGGATTTACAGCGCTTTGACGTCTTTGATTTCGACTTCGAAGGTCAGGGTTTTACCTGCCAGCGGATGGTTGAAATCGATGGTGACCTGGTCGTCGTCAAACCCTTTGACCACGCCGGGCAACTCGGTGTTTGCGGCGTCATTGAAGATCACCAGCAACCCTTCCGACAGTTCCATGTCCTTGAACTGCGAGCGCGCAATAATCTGCACATTTTGCGGATTGGGCTGACCGAATGCATTCTCCGGCAGGATGTGGAGTGTCCGCTTGTCGCCTGCCTTGAAGCCAAAAATAGCCGCTTCAAAACCCGGCAACAGATTGCCATCACCGACTTTGAACGTTGCCGGGTCTTTGTCGAACGTACTGTCGACCGTGTCGCCATTCTCCAGGCGCAAAGCGAAATGCAGGGTGACTTCCGTGTTCTGGCCAATACGAGGCTCAGTCATGAACGGGTTCTCCGGACTTTTTACTTTTGAACATATCCAGTGCCAGCATTACCGCACCCACACAGATTGCACTGTCGGCAAAGTTGAATGCAGGGAAGTACCAGCGGTTTTGCCAGTGCACGAGAATGAAGTCGATGACATGGCCGTAGGCAATGCGGTCATACAAGTTGCCCAATGCACCGCCGAGGATCAACGCCAGCGCAATGGCCAGCCACTTGGCATCACGCCCCAGGCGCTTGAGCCAGACCACCAGTACGGCACTGACCACCACGGCAATCAGGGCAAACAGCCAGCGCTGCCAGCCGGCACTGTCAGCCAGGAAGCTGAAGGCTGCGCCCGTGTTGTAGGCCAGCGTCCAACTGAAGTAATCCGGAATGATGACGACCTGTTGATACATCTGTAATGCGCTGTCGAAATAAACCTTGCTGGCCTGGTCAATGACCAGGACCAGCAGGGTCAACCACAACCAACTCAGGCGCCCGAAGCGCCCGGCAGTGCGGGTATCAGGCATAGTGACGTACCTCGCCGGCGCCGCTGATGTTGTCCACACAGCGGCCGCAGATTTCCGGATGCTCCGGGTTCACGCCAACGTCTTCACGGCAATGCCAGCAACGGGCGCACTTGGCGTGGGCAGATTTGACCACTTTGAGCTTCAGGCCTGGCACCTCAGTCACCACCGCATCCGCCGGGGCCGATGCAAACGGCGCAACGCTGGCTGTGGAGGTGATCAGCACGAAGCGCAGCTCATTGCTCAGCTTGGTGAGGTCGGCTGCCAGTTCATCTTCGGCGAACAAGGTGACTTCAGCCTGCAAGTTGCCACCAATGGCCTTGGCCGCGCGCAGGTTTTCCATTTCCTTGTTGACCGCGACCTTGACCGCCATGATCCGCTCCCAATAAGCGCGGTCCAGTTCAGTCCCTTCAGGCAGCTCGGTCAGGCCCTGATACCAGGTATTGAGCATCACCGATTCGTTGCGCTCGCCCGGCAGGTATTGCCACAACTCGTCGGCAGTGAACGCCAGGATCGGAGCGATCCAGCGCACCAGCGCTTCGGAGATATGGAACAACGCGGTCTGGCATGAGCGACGGGCCTTGCTGTTGGCGCCCGTGGTGTACTGACGGTCTTTGATGATGTCGAGGTAGAAACCGCCCAGCTCTTGCACGCAGAAATTGTGCACTTTGGAGTACACGTTCCAGAAGCGGTATTCACCGTAGTGAAGTTCCAGCTCGCGTTGCAGCAGCAGTGCGCGGTCCACCGCCCAACGGTCCAGTGCCAGCATTTCTTCGGCAGGCAGGATGTCGGTGGCCGGATTGAAACCGGTCAGGTTCGACAGCAAGAAGCGTGCAGTGTTGCGGATACGTCGGTAGGCATCGGCGCTACGTTGCAGGATCTGGTCGGAGACCGCGATCTCGCCCGAGTAGTCCGTCGACGCGACCCACAGGCGCATGATGTCGGCGCCCAGCGTGTCGTTGACTTTCTGTGGCGCAATCACGTTACCCAAGGATTTGGACATCTTGCGACCGGCCTCGTCCACGGTGAAACCGTGGGTCAGCAGTTCGCGATAAGGCGCGTGATTGTCGATGGCGCAACCGGTCAGCAACGAAGAGTGGAACCAGCCGCGGTGCTGGTCGGAACCTTCGAGGTACAAGTCGGCGCGCGGGCCGGTTTCATGGCCCATCGGGTGTGAACCGCGCAGCACGTGCCAGTGCGTGGTGCCCGAGTCGAACCAGACGTCCAGGGTGTCGGAGATCTTGTCGTACAGCGGCGCTTCATCGCCCAGCAACTCGGCGGCGTCCATCTTGAACCAGGCTTCAATCCCTTCACGCTCAACGCGCTTGGCGACTTCTTCCATCATTTCGACGGTACGCGGGTGCAGTTCGCCGCTTTCCTTGTTCAGGAAGAACGGGATCGGCACGCCCCAGTTGCGTTGACGCGAGATGCACCAGTCCGGACGGTTGGCAATCATCGAGTGCAGGCGCGCCTGACCCCAGGCCGGAACGAACTGGGTGTCTTCAATGGCCTGCAACGCGCGGGTGCGTAAGGTATCGCCAGCTACCGGCTCTTTGTCCATGCCGATGAACCACTGCGCAGTGGCGCGGTAGATCAGCGGGGTTTTGTGACGCCAGCAGTGCATGTAGCTGTGGCTGATGGTTTCGGTGTGCATCAGCGCACCGACTTCAGTCAGTTTTTCAACAATGGCC
Organism: Pseudomonas lundensis; assembly: GCF_015377145.2. NCBI lineage: Bacteria > Pseudomonadati > Pseudomonadota > Gammaproteobacteria > Pseudomonadales > Pseudomonadaceae > Pseudomonas > Pseudomonas lundensis. The sequence continues at coordinate 832,685 of NZ_CP062158.2, read as the reverse complement.
GGATTGGCTTTCCAGATGAACTGGCCGCCAAAAAACTCTAGCGACGGCACGTAAACACCGTTGCTTTGAACCGGATTGATGATGTCATCGTTGACCATGCCGTAGGCTTTGCAGGTCACGAAGTCGTCTACGCCGTAGGCCGGAGCGGAGTGAACCACGCCAGTGCCCGCGCCCAGTTCGACATACTCGGCCAGATAAACAGGCGACAGACGATCATAGAACGGGTGACGGAAGTTGATCAGTTCGAGCGCGGCACCGGTGGTGGTGGCAATGACCGACCCTTCCAGGTTGTAGCGTGCCAGGCACGCTTCGACCAGTTCTTCAGCCAGCACCAGCAGCTTGTCACCGACGTCGACCAGCGCGTAGTTGAACTCCGGGTGCACGTTGAGCGCCTGGTTGGCCGGGATGGTCCACGGGGTGGTGGTCCAGATCACGATCGAAGCCGGTTTGCTCAAGGCCGCCAGACCAAAAGCCTCAGCCAGCTTGGCTTCGTCGGCAATCGGGAACGCAACGTCGATGGTCGCGGATTTTTTGTCCTGATATTCAACTTCAGCTTCAGCCAATGCCGAGCCGCAGTCGAAACACCAGTTCACAGGCTTAAGGCCCTTGAACACGAAGCCCGCCTTGACGATTTCAGCCAAGGCGCGGATTTCACCGGCTTCGTTCTTGAAATCCATGGTTTTGTACGGGTTGGCGAAGTCACCCAGCACACCCAGACGGATGAACTCGGATTTCTGGCCTTCGATCTGCTCGGTGGCGTAGGCACGGCACAGCTCGCGGGTTTTATCCGCAGGCAGGTTTTTGCCGTGGGTCACTTCAACCTTGTGCTCAATCGGCAAACCGTGGCAATCCCAGCCCGGCACGTACGGCGCATCGAAACCGGCAAGGGTTTTCGAGCGAATGATCATGTCCTTGAGGATCTTGTTCAGCGCGTGACCGATGTGGATCGTGCCGTTGGCGTACGGAGGACCGTCATGAAGAACGAACTTCGGACGATCCTTGCCAATCTCGCGCAACTTCCCGTACAGGCCAATGCTGTCCCAGCGCTGCAAAATTTGCGGTTCGCGCTGTGGCAGGCCGGCCTTCATTGGGAAGGCTGTGTCCGGAAGGTTTAGCGTGGCTTTGTAGTCGGTCATTTCAGGCTCTTTTTAAGCGGTTGACCCTGCCAATAGGCTCGGGCGGCGGCGACGTCCGCATTGATCGCCGTCTTGAGCGCCTCCAGGGAGGCGAAACGCTGCTCATCACGCAGCTTGTGGTGGAATGCCACGGTCAGGCGCCGGTCATACAGATCACCGGTGTAATCCAATAGATGTACTTCAAGATGGGCACTGCCATCTCCTGAAACGGTGGGCCGCACGCCAATATTGGCGACGCCGGGCCAGGTTTTGCCGTCGATATCGACACTGGCCAGGTAAACCCCGGTCAGCGGCACGCGACGACGCTTTAATTGCACGTTGGCCGTTGGCGTGCCGAGTTGACGCGCCAGTTTCTGCCCGTGCAACACGCGTCCGGCGATCTGGAACGGACGCCCGAGCAAACGCTCGGCGAGGGCGAAATCAGCATCGGCCAGTGCATCACGCACTTTGGTGCTGCTGACGCGCATACCGTCAAGCTCAACGGTTTGCGCCGCCTCGACGGTGAAACCTTGCGTGAGGCCCGCCTGTTGCAAGAAGTCAAAATCCCCAACCCGGTCACACCCGAAACGGAAGTCGTCCCCGACCTCAAGGTGCTGCACGCCCAGACCATTGACCAGAATCGTGTCAACGAACTCGGCAGCGCTGAGTTTGCTTAAACGCTGATTGAAGGCCAGGCACAGTACCCGATCCACGCCGGCATCTGCCAATAGCTGCAGTTTGTCACGCAAACGTGCCAGACGTGCCGGCGCGGTTTGCGGGGCAAAGAATTCGCGCGGCTGGGGTTCAAAAATCACCACGCAGCTGGGCACACCCAACTCCAGCGCACGTTCACGCAGCCGACCCAGAATTGCCTGGTGACCACGGTGTACACCGTCAAAGTTGCCAATAGTGGCGACACAGCCCCGATGTTGGGGCCGCAGATTGTGAAGGCCTCGAACCAGCTGCATAACGCGCTTCTTGCTCATAAAGTGGCCGATTATAACCACACCCAGCCTGCTACAACAGGCAACAGCGCAAGGCATTTAGGCCAAACCCCTAAAACAGACGCCTGACCGGTAATAACCTTACATAAGGGACTTGCGGGCGAAATCCTTCAAACGCAAGCCCAGGACCAGCAACATACCGAAATAAGCCAGCACGCCAGCGACGACCAAAGCCCCCAACCGCAAAAAGCGCTCCAGCATATGACCGTGGTCCCATGCGGGCATCAGTTGCATCAAGCCCAGCAAAACGCCCGACATGACGGCGACTGCCAGTACCAGCTTGAACAGGTACTTAGCCCACCCCGGCTGCGCTACAAACAGTTTTTGACTGCGCAATTGCCAAAACAGCAGGCCAGCGTTAATACAGGCCCCTACACTGATGGCCAACGCCAGGCCCGCATGCTGCAACGGCACAATGAATACCAGGTTCAACAGCTGGGTCACAATCAAAGTGAAGACCGCAATTTTGACCGGCGTACGGATATTTTGTTGGGCATAGAAGCCCGGAGCCAGCACCTTGATCAAAATAATACCGAGCAAACCGACCGAGTAAGCAATCAGCGCCTGCTGGGTCATGACCGCGTCACGGGCACTGAACTCACCGTACTGGAACAATGAAACCGTCAGCGGCTCGGACAAAATGGCCAGCGCGAGTGCGCACGGCAACACCAATACAAAACACAGGCGCAGCCCCCAGTCGAGAATCCGCGAATACTCATGCCGGTCTTTATTGGCGTAGGTCTTGGACAACGTAGGCAAAAGGATCGTCCCCAGCGCCACGCCCAGTACACCCGACGGCAACTCCATCAAACGGTCCGCGTAGTACATCCACGACACCGAACCTGCGACCAAAAAGGACGCAAAGATGGTGTTGATGATCAGGGATATCTGACTGACCGAAACCCCCAGAATGGCTGGCAACATTTGCTTCATGACCCGCCACACGCCGGTATCGCGCAAATTGAGGCGAGGCAGCACGAGCATGCCGATCTTTTTAAGGTGCGGCAGTTGAAACAATAACTGCGCCAGACCACCGGCCAGCACGGCCCAGCCAAGGGCCATCACGGGCGGATCAAAATAAGGTGTCAGGAACAGCGCAAAAATAATCATGCTGACATTGAGCAGAGTCGGCACAAACGCCGGAACCGAGAAACGGTTCCAGGTGTTCAGGATCGCACCCGCCAGCGACGACAGCGAAATCAGCAATATATAAGGGAAGGTCACCCGCAGCATGTCACTGGTGAGCTGGAATTTTTCCGGCGTGGTGGCAAATCCCGGCGCCGTCGCCCAGATCACCCAGGGCGCGGCCAGCATCCCCAGGATCGTTACAATCGCTAACACCAGCGTCAGCAAACCGGCCACATACGCCACGAAAGTGCGGGTCGCCTCCTCGCCCTGCTGATTTTTGTATTCCGCAAGAATGGGCACGAACGCTTGAGAAAAGGCCCCTTCAGCGAAGATCCGGCGCAACAGATTGGGCAGTTTGAATGCGATGAAGAACGCATCCGTAGCCATACCGGCGCCAAAGGTGCGGGCAATGATGGTGTCTCGGATAAAGCCCAAAACCCTTGAAATCATGGTGATGGAACTGACGGCAGCCAACGACTTGAGCAAATTCATTGAAAGAGTTTTTGCCTATAGAGAAAAAGAGCAGGCGAACAAAGCGTCCACTTATGCGATACTGCGCGCCGCAACAGCACAGAGCCAAGCTCGCGAGTTTACAGGTCAAGCGCCGGAAATAAATCTCCCGTCTCCCTCGATCAACCACTCAGCGGATCGTATCAAACGCTCTTGACAAGCCTTCACGTCATCGGCATGATTCGCGGCCTATTTTGTTTGCTATTTTCTAAAGTCTTTCGAGGAGCTCGACGGTGGCCAACACACCTTCCGCCAAAAAACGTGCAAAACAGGCTGAGAAGCGTCGCAGCCACAACGCCAGCCTGCGTTCCATGGTTCGCACCTACATCAAGAATGTAGTTAAAGCCATCGACGCAAAAGACGCCGCTAAAGCACAAGCTGCTTATGTTCTGGCTGTTCCTGTTATCGACCGTATGGCCGATAAAGGCATCATCCACAAGAACAAAGCTGCTCGTCATAAGAGCCGTCTGAATGGCCACGTCAAGGCGTTGAACCTTGCGACCGCCGCTTAAGCGTTAAGCTTTTTAAAAAACCGACCTCAGGGTCGGTTTTTTATTGCCTGCGATTTAAACCACACACCACCACCCTGGCCGCCACCACAAAACACAGGCAAAAAAAAGCTGCGATTAACGCAGCCTTTTTATAAAAGTTACTGATGCGGCCACGGCAGAATCGGGATCGCCGTTACTGCATTCTGCGGACTGCCTTCAATCAGGCGATCGCTGTACACCAGGTACACCAGCGTATTGCGTTTCTTGTCGAGGAAGCGCACCACCTGCATGGTTTTGAACACCAGCGAGGTACGCTCCTTGAAGACCTCATCACCGTCTTTGAGATCCCCCTTGAAGCTGATCGGGCCAGTCTGGCGACAGGCCAGCGAAGCCTCTGCACGATCCTCCGCCAACCCTAGACCACCTTTCATGCCACCCGTTTTAGCGCGGGACAGATAGCAGGTTACGCCTTCGACCTTGGGATCATCGAACGCCTCGACCACAATGCGATCGTTAGGGCCAACCAGCTTAAACACGGTCGATACCGTGCCAATCTCTTCCGCCGATGCCAGTAACGGCATGGCCAACATCAAACCCAGCAACCCTTTAATCAAGCGCATTCAAACCTCACATTCAAACCAGAATCAGGTTATCGCGATGAACCAACTCCGGTTCCGCCATATACCCCAACAAGCTGACAATCGCATCCGACGACTGCCCGATAATTTTTTGCGCTTCCGCAGCGCTGTAGTTGGCCAGCCCGCGGGCAACTTCCCGGCCGTCCGGCGCTACGCACACCACCATTTCTCCGCGACGAAAACCACCCTGAACCGCCTTGACGCCCACCGGCAACAGGCTTTTATGACCCTGCGAAAGGGCCGCGACAGCCCCTTCGTCCAGCACCAGCGTGCCGCGCGTTTGCAGATGCCCTGCCAGCCACTGCTTTCGCGCTGCCAACATGCCGCGTTCCGGCGACAACAAAGTGCCAATGCGCTCACCCGCTTTAAGACGATCCAGCACCCGCTCCAGACGCCCACCCACAATAATGGTGTGCGCCCCGGAACGCGCCGCCAGACGGGCCGCACGCAACTTGGTCTGCATGCCCCCGCGCCCCAGCGCACCACCCGTGCCGCCCGCCACCGCATCCAGCGCCGGGTCATCCGCGCGCGCTTCATAAATCATTTGCGCGTCAGGGTTCGTGCGCGGATCCGCATCAAACATGCCGTCGCGGTCGGTCAGGATCACCAACAGATCGGCTTCGACCAGGTTGGCCACCAGCGCCGCCAGGGTGTCGTTGTCCCCGAAACGAATTTCATCGGTCACCACCGTGTCGTTTTCGTTGATGACCGGGATCACGCCCAACTCCACCAGGGCACGCAAGGTACTGCGAGCATTCAGGTAACGCTTGCGATCAGACAAATCGTCATGGGTCAGCAGAATTTGCGCGGTGTGGCGCGAGTGCTCGGCAAAGCTCGATTCCCAAGCCTGCACCAACCCCATCTGGCCAATGGCTGCCGCTGCTTGCAGCTCATGCATGGCACTCGGTCGCACCGTCCACCCCAAGCGGCTCATCCCGGCCGCCACCGCGCCCGAAGACACCAACACCAACTCAACGCCAGCTTCGTGCAGGGCCACCATTTGCTCGACCCACACACCCATTGCCGCGCGATCCAGACCTTTGCCATCTGCCGTCAGCAGTGCGCTGCCGATCTTGACGACCCAACGCCGCGCACCTGTCACCTTGCTCCGCATCATGTTCCAACCTATGCCTGAGAGCAGCGCGACCGAGCGCTACCCGTGGAATTTTTGTGATTACCGTTTCGTAGATGCTAAAACGCCGCTCAATTGAGCGGCGCTGTAGTTTACTGCAACGAATCAGTCGCGGACGTAAATGATTTCTGGACCATCGTCGTCTTCAACATCTTCTTCATCCCAGTCATCGTCACCGATGTCGTGGACGCTCTTCACGCCACTGCGACGCAGGGCACGCTTGTCATCCAGCGCCTGCAACTGCGCACGCGCCTCGTCTTCAATGCGCTGATCCAGCTCGGCCAGCTCTTCCTTATAGGCAGGATCATTGGCCAGGCGGTCTGCGCGATCTTCGAGGTAGCGCATGATGTCGTGGCACAGCTTGTCAGTGCCGATTTTGGCAATGGCCGAAATCACATACACAGGACCGGTCCACTCAAGGCGATCAACCACCTCTTTCACCACCGCGTCGTGCTCTTCCTGAGGCAGCGAATCGCACTTGTTCAAGACCAGCCAGCGATCACGATCAGCCAGGGCCGGGCTGAACTTGGTCAGCTCGTTAACGATGACTTCAGCGGTATCGGCAGCGCTTTCCGAGCCTTCAACCGGAGCCATGTCCACGAGGTGCAGAAGCAAGCGGGTACGCGCCAAATGCTTGAGGAAACGAATCCCCAGGCCCGCACCATCAGAGGCACCTTCGATCAACCCCGGGATGTCAGCAATGACAAAGCTTTTCCAGCGATCGACGCTGACCACACCCAGGTTGGGCACCAGCGTGGTGAACGGATAATCCGCCACCTTTGGCTTGGCCGCAGACACCGAACGGATAAAGGTACTTTTACCGGCATTCGGCAAGCCCAGCAGACCGACGTCAGCCAGTACTTTCAACTCAAGCTTCAAGTCACGCTGCTCACCCGGCTTGCCCGGCGTGGTTTGGCGCGGCGCGCGGTTGGTACTGGATTTGAAGCGCGTGTTGCCCAGACCGTGCCAGCCGCCCTGAACCACCATCAGCTTCTGACCCGCCTTGGTCAGGTCGCCAATCACTTCTTGCGTGCCAGCATCAATGACGGTCGTACCGACCGGCACGCGCAGGATCAGATCGTCACCCTTGCGCCCCGTGCAATCGGTACTACCGCCGTTCGAGCCACGCTGGGCATCGAAGTGACGGGTGTAACGGTAGTCAACCAAGGTGTTGAGGTTTTCGTCGGCGACCATATAGATCGAGCCGCCATCACCACCATCACCCCCGTTAGGGCCACCGTTTTCGATGAATTTCTCACGACGGAAACTCATGCAACCGTTACCACCGTCGCCCGCTTTTACCTTGATCGATACTTCATCAACAAACTTCATAACAAAACGCCTCTCGTCATCAGGACGAGCCGATAAACATAAGACATAAGACTCTTGCAAAAATGAGCGCAGCGACCTCAATCAACGACCGTTAAATCCAGCGCCAGCAGCCCATACAAACAGTTTTGCAAGAGACTCATCCCACAAACGAAAAAGCCCCGTCGCAAGACAGGGCTCTTCCAGCTACCAAGCTATTACGCTGCGACGACTTCAGTCTTCGGAACGATGCTTACATAGCGACGACCGAAGGCGCCTTTAACCTGGAACTTGATCACGCCTTCCACTTTCGCGAACAGGGTGTGATCTTTGCCCATACCAACGCCGTAGCCAGCGTGGAATTGGGTACCGCGCTGACGCACGATGATGTTGCCTGGAACGATAGCCTGGCCGCCATACATCTTCACGCCAAGGCGTTTGGCTTCTGAGTCGCGACCGTTACGGGTACTACCACCAGCTTTTTTGTGTGCCATGAGTCAATTCTCCTAGTGAGGAATTAGGCTGAAATTAAGCCTGAATACCGGTGATTTTGATCTCGGTGTACCACTGGCGGTGGCCCATACGCTTCATGTGGTGCTTACGACGACGGAACTTGATGATGCGGACTTTATCGTGACGACCTTGGGAGATCACTTCAGCCACAACAGTGGCGCCAGGAACAACTGGAGCGCCGATGTTCACGTCGTCGCCATTGGCGACCAACAGAACGCGATCAAAAGTTACGGATTCGCCGGTAGCGATTTCCAGTTTTTCGATCTTCAGGTATTCACCTGGAGCTACTTTGTACTGCTTGCCACCAGTAACGATTACTGCATACGACATGGTATTTCTCCGATAATCCTGCTCACCCAGCGCTTTATAGGTAAAGGTATTGGCTGGCATGGCTGCATGGGGCTGGAACGGCCCAAGTGCAATTGCGTAAGGCAGGTGCTGCCCAGGAAGTTCAGGGTGCGCGATTGTACGCAAGGCAAGAGGACGTTGCAAGGGGCCGCCCATCGCGCCTTGACAGGCCATCCCCCCCGACCTAGCATGCCGCGCAACCCTTCTGGAGCACCTGTCGCTGATGCAACCCCAAGCTTTCTACCGCGCGGTGGCGGACGATTTTAGCGCCGTCGACGGCATCATCAAGAAGCAGCTGACTTCACGCGTACCGCTGGTCTCAAAAATCGGCGACTACATTACTTCGGCCGGCGGTAAACGCCTGCGTCCTTTATTAGTGTTGCTCTGTGGCAAAGCGCTGGGCCGCGAAGGCGATGACTTGCGCCTGCTGGCGGCAACCATCGAGTTCCTGCACACCGCCACCCTGCTGCACGACGACGTGGTGGACATGTCCGGCATGCGCCGTGGCCGCAAGACCGCCAATGCGACGTGGGGCAACGCGCCGAGCGTACTGGTGGGCGACTTCCTGTACTCGCGCTCCTTCGAAATGATGGTTGAGCTGGGCTCGATGCCGGTGATGAAGATCCTGTCGCAAGCGACCCGCATCATTGCCGAAGGCGAAGTGCTGCAACTGTCAAAAGTGCGCGACGCCAGCACCACGGAAGAAACCTACATGGAAGTCATCCGCGGCAAAACCGCGATGCTCTTCGAGGCCTCGACCCACAGTGCCGCGGCTCTGGCCGGTGCAACACCCGAACAAAGCGAAGCATTGCGCATGTTCGGCGATCACTTGGGCGTGGCATTTCAGTTGGTGGACGACCTGCTCGACTACCGCGGCGACGCCGAAACCTTGGGCAAGAACGTGGGTGACGACCTGGCTGAAGGCAAGCCGACGCTGCCCTTGATCTACACCATGCGCGAGGGCACGCCGGAACAAGCGGCACTGGTTCGTCAAGCCATTCAGAAAGGTGGCATTGAAGACCTGGAAAGCATCCGCGACGCGGTTGAAGCCTCCGGCTCGCTGGAATACACCGCACAACTGGCCCGCGACTTCGTTGCCCGCGCCATTGTTTGCCTTGAAGCCCTGCCGCCGAGCGAATACCGCGACGCGCTGGTCGAACTGAGCGAATTCGCGGTCGCCCGCACACACTGATCCACACCCCGCGTCAGCCGCTCCCGCTCCCAAGGCCTTCACACGAGGGTCTTGGGCAGTGACGCCAAGCGCATCCCCCGCACTTTCCCCGCCCGCCGACAAAACCCTATACAATGCGTGCCTTTTAGCCATCCTGACTTTTAAGGAGCGCAAGTGAGCACTTTGCCACCCTGCCCGAAATGCAATTCCGAATACACCTACGAAGACGGCGTACAGCTGGTCTGCCCGGAATGCGCCCATGAGTGGTCTGCCAACGCTGAAGCGGAAGTCGACAGCGACGTAAAAGTCTACAAAGACTCCGCTGGCACTGTCCTGAACGATGGCGACACCATCACCGTGATCAAGGACCTGAAAATCAAAGGCACCTCGCTGGTGGTCAAAGTCGGCACCAAGGTCAAGAACATCCGCTTGTGCGATGGCGATCACGACATCGACTGCAAAATCGACGGCATCGGCCCGATGAAGCTCAAGTCCGAGTTCGTACGTAAAGTCTGATTTCTGCGCCTTTCCTTCCTGCGCCTGGCGCAGGAAGGTGTTGTTTCCCCGCTCTGCTCCCTATCCCGCTTCCTCCCCTGCCACTGCCTGGTTCAAGACGCGATATCAAAGCGCCAGCCACTTTGACCGGTAGCAACCTCTTCGCAGAAAAACCGGAAATCCGCCAATAGGCACTTGCTATTAATTGAATAAGAATTATTCTCATTGATATCCATCAAGGAGATGACACCCATGACTTATTTAATAGACGCTTGGCTGGACCGACCACACCCGTACCTGCGAATCCTGCATCGGGAAACCGGGGAAGTGTGTGCCGTACTGGAAGAAGACGCGCTGACTGAATTGCAGGATCAGGGCGACCTGGACTTTTCAGGACTTAACTCAAGCGAGCCGGGAGTGCTTAAAGAGTTGGTGCGAAACTTGTTTCTATTCTGTTACGCCCGGGCGTTGCGCCCTGTCGGCTCGGCTGACACCCATGAGCACCAGGCCAAACTAGAACTATGAAGCCAAACGCGTAATGACGGGCTGGCCAACAACCCGTCATTACCGCTAAACCGTGGCGTTCTTACAGAACGTCCAGCAGCTCAACGTCGAATACCAGCACGCTGTGCGGTGCGATGCTGCCAACGCCTTGGGCGCCGTAAGCCAGTTCGCTCGGCACGTAGATGCGCCATTTGCTGCCGGCGTTCATCAATTGCAGGGCTTCAGTCCAACCAGCGATCACGCCACCAACCGGGAACTCGGCAGGCTGGCCACGCTCGTAAGAGCTATCGAACACAGTGCCGTCAATCAGAGTGCCGTGGTAGTGAACACGCACGGTGTCTTCACGGGATGGCTTGGCGCCTTCACCTGCTGTCACCACTTCGAATTGCAGGCCGGACGCCAGGGTGGTGATGCCGTCTTTCTTCGCGTTTTCAGCCAGGAAAGCCTTGCCTTCGCCCGCTGCGGCTTCTGCCTTGGCAGCCGCTTCAGCTTGCATGATCTCGCGGATCACTTTGAAGCTGGCGGACATTTCTTCCTGGCCAACACGGCTTTCTTTACCGGCGAACGCGTCGGTCAGGCCTGCCAGAATGGCATCCAGGCTAACGCCCGGCGGCGGGTTGTCGCGCAGTTGGTCGCCCAACTGACGGCCAATGCCGTAGCTGACGCGGGTTTCGTCGGTCGACAGATTTACTTCGGACATAACACTGCTCCGCTGTGGGGCGCTGCAGGCCAGTCAACTGAACGACTGACCCGAACGCCCTGAACCAAAAAAGGGCGAGCAGACTAACACAGCCCCCAAAGCCTTCGCAGCCCGCGTTGTGCAGGCGCTACCGGCGCCCGGCCTCAATGCTTGGTGATCTTGTCCAGATACCCCATGGCAAATGCCGAGATCACAAATGTCATGTGGATAATCACGTACCACATCAGGTACTGAGGCTCGATATTGCGCGCATCCATGAACACCCGCAGCAGGTGAATCGAAGAGATCGCCACAATCGAGGCCGCGACTTTCATTTTCAGCGACGTGGAATCCATCGTGCCCAACCAGCTGAGCTTCTCTTTGTGCTCGTCGATGTCCAGTTGCGAAACGAAGTTCTCGTAACCCGAAATCATGACCATGACCAGCAGGCCACCCACCAGTGCCATGTCGATCAGCGACAGAATGACCAGGATCAAGTCCGACTCAGATAGCGCAAACACGTTCGGAATTACGTGAAACACTTCCTGGAAGAACTTCAACGCCAGCGCCAGCAGGCCCAGCGACAAACCAAAATAGATCGGCGCCAGAATCCAGCGCGACGCGTACATTGCATTTTCGATAAAGCGTTCCATTGAAACTCACAGGAAGTGAAAAAATGGGCGCGAGTATATCAGCGGGAATTCACTAGAGATAAAGCCCCGGACACAGTCTGTAAAAACTTTTTCTGCTAGTGTCCACCTACTCGGCATCGTTTACGGACAGGAAACCTGAAGAATGGATCTGCGATTCCCCTTGGCTGGTCTCGGACTCTCATTGGCGCTGCTCGCCACGGGAGGCTGCTCACCGGATGACCAACACCCGCTCGCCAGCCTGGAAGAAAGAACCGCCCAATTCGAACAGAACCTGGACACCATCAAAGACCAGCCACTCAAAGATGCCGTCGCCGACCTTGGCGGGTCGCTGCTGTTGCTGGAGCGGGCGCGGCTCAAGCTGCAAGACAAGCCGATTGAAACCGAATACACCACAGACGATCTGGCACTGCTCAACCACTACCCCAGCATTCAGGCGCTGACGGACACCTACATCAATGGCCTGTTTGTCCTGCGTAAAAATGCCAGTTCCGACTACCTGACCGATCTGGAGCCGGTGTTCCCCTTCCCGATCAACAGCGCCTCCGAATTCCCGTTCCCCCACGCTCTGGAATGGCAATCCGTCACCTTGAGCAATAAACAAGAGGTGCCGTTCCAGCCCGAGTGGTCCGAAACCGATCCCGGCATTCAGCTAAGCCCTTCGAGCGCCAACTTGAGCAACCCGGACGACCTGACCGTCACCTACCCTTACATCGACGGCGTTGAGACCCAAAACAGCCAGCAGCCGCAACCGGTGATGCTGCATGGCAAGGTAGAAGTCATTGCGCCGGGCAACGTCGTGCATTTCAAGCTCAACGACAAAGACGTGGGCCAGACACGGACCGATGGCACCATCAGCGTGACCCTGTTAGCGCTGGGCAAAAATTTCGCTGAAGTCGAGATCCACAACAGCGCCGCGCCCGCCGAGGCTGTGGGGGACACCGAACTGAACCCCTTGATCATTCAGGCCCGCGATCAATCAGGCCAATTCCTCTCGCGCGCAGGCTCGATCAACGAAAATGCCGAGCAATTGGCGTTTTACCAGCAACAGCTGGCCGAGATGCTCAAGCAAACCGCCTGGAGCGAAGCCTTCGAACGACAGTTGGCAGACGAAGAAAAAGCCTTCGAGCAAAAACACCCCAACCACTACAGCAAGGTGTACTTCAACGGCACTGTCGACACGCTGGACATCAGCGTCATGGACTTCTCCAGCGCCACAGTGACCCGCAAAGCCCTCGACCTGCCGGTACGTCGGCTCGATAAAACCGTGATCAGCAAAGAGGTTCAGCCTCTGCCGCTATCGGTCGTGGTGTACGACGACCAAGCGCCTGCGTACCTGAAAAACGCCAACCTCGACCCTGAGCGCTTCAAAAAGACCGTAACCATCAACCAGTCCATTGACGACGCCAGCGCCGCGACGCTGGAGTTCAGCCACCCCGCTACGTTTAATGACGAGTTGGTCGGCCTGCTGCCCGACGCCTCCGAAGCCCCGGTCACGTTCTTTGCCGAAGATGAAAGTGGCAAACGCAGCGAGCCGCTGGAGCTGCCGGAAGAAGCCTTCGATGTCGACCCGCACACTGGCGTCATCACCTACGACCTGAACTTGTTCCCGGAAACCCCGGCCTACGCCATTGGTTCGATGCCGATGTACATCGCCGCAGTCGACAAGCAGGTGCTGAACATAGAGCACCTGCCCACAGGGCTGGAGCTCAAGGGCAACGCACTGATAGTCGATCAAAAGGCGTTCCCGTCGGATGCTTGGCGCTTCTACGCCAAGGACGCCACCGGCAACTACCTGAAGGAAGTGCTAGCCGTGAGCCACAGCGCAGAGGCAGAAGGCCCTGCGCTGTTTGACGTGCATTACTTCTATGGCCAGCCGACCCAATTGGAAAGCTATGCCCGCACCGACCTTACCCCCGTGGAATACGGCTTTGAGGTCAAGCTCGACAAGGTGCCGGAGGTCAATCCGCCCCACTGAAGCCTGCGATCAGCGAGACGCGTGACAGCGCGCGCCGTTGATTTGCCGTAGCTGGGCCTGCACATGCAGGCACCAGATCTGCGGATCATCCGCCAGCTCATAGCCGTGCAGGGTCAGGCTTTCGACAATGGATTCAAGGATGGTTTCGGCCGCGCTCGGGCCGGGGAACGGGCCCTGGGACTTGATCGTGGTGGGCTGCTCGCCCGCCAGTCCGGCAGCGAACAGCAACGTCCACATACCGGTGCCGCCTGCCAAGGGGCGTACGCTGCACTCGATACGCGTGACCAGCCCCAGGCAGCGGCGGGTAAGACAAAGGTTGCGCGACATGGCGGCGACCCTCGGTGGTTCCTGTATTCAGCCGCACACAACGGGCTGCATCGTTCCAGTGACGACAGTGGAGGTCCATGTGCTGAGAATAGAAGAAAAACGGCGCCCGCCAAGGCGCCGTGACCAACGGAAGGTAAAACGCGTCACCACCGCAAAGGGCGTTACACGGTTTTTTTAGCCGCCAGGGTTTCAGCGATCAGTTCTTTTTCCGCCTCTTTGAGATCTTCATCGCTGATCATCTCTGCAATCACCCGCAGGCGTTCGACCACCCGCGCATTGACGCTGCCCTCCGGGAACTGACCTTCAGCGTCCGGCTCGCCTGCAGGCTCGCCCACCAGCAAGCTCAGGGCTTCATCCGCTTGACGCACCGCGTACACGTGGAACTTGCCTTCGCGCACGGCCTGCAACACTTTCTCATCCAGCATCAAGGTGGCAACGTTGGCTTGAGGGATGATCGCACCCTGCTCGCCGGTCAGCCCGCGGGCCTCGCACAGACGGAAGAACCCTTCGATCTTCTCGTTGACCCCGCCCACCGCCTGCACTTCACCGAATTGGTTGATGGAGCCGGTGATTGCAAAACACTGCTTGAGCGGCGTTTTGGACAGCGCGGAAATCAACGTGCAAGCCTCGCCCAGCGAAGCACTGTCGCCGTCCACGTAGCCGTAGGACTGCTCCAGGGCGATGCTGGCCGAAATCGCCAGCGGGAATTCCTGGGCATAACGACTGCCCAGGTAGCCGGTCAAGATCATCACGCCCTTGGAGTGAATCGGCTGCCCGAGGTTGACTTCGCGTTCGATGTCGACAATTCCGCTGCCGCCCGGGTACACCGTGGCCGAAATCCGCGCCGGCACGCCGAACGCTGAATCCCCCACTTCCAGCACGGTCAGGCCATTGCATTTGCCGACAGCGGCGCCATCGGTGTCGATCAGGATGATGCCTGCCAGCATGTCATCGAGAATCCGCGCCGACACACGCCCGGTGCGGGTGGCCTTGGCCTTGAGCGCACGTTCGATGTGCCCGGCGTCGGTCATTTCATCGTTGGCCAGATGACGGATGAAATCCGCCTCGCTGACCAACTGGAACAGATCACCGATACGAGCCGACAACCGCCCCTGATGCTCCGCCAGCCGCGCGCTGTAGGTGGCCAGTCGCGCAACCGCATCGGCCGTCAGTGGCGCCATGCCTTCTTCAGACGTGCGCGTGGTCAACAGCTGTGCAAACTGCTCAAGGCTTTCGTCGACCATCGGGATGTCTTCGTCGAAGTCCACCAGCACGCGGAACATCTCCTGGAAGTCCGGGTCGAGGTCTTGCAGCGTGTAATACAGCTGACGGGCACCAATGATGATGACCTTGACCTGCAACGGGATCACTTGCGGGGTCAGCGTCACGGTCGCCAGGCGGCCCATTTCACCCAGCGGCGACTCCATTTTCAGCTTGCGCGATTGCAGCGCGCGCTTGAGCGCATCCCACACGAACGGCTCACTGAGCATCTTCTCCGCTTCAAGAATCAAAAAACCGCCATTGGCACGGTGCAACGCACCCGGCCGCAACTGGCGGTAGGTGGTGTAGAGCGCGCCCTGATCGGTGCTGTATTCAATACGACCAAACAGGTTGTCGTAGGTCGGGTGCGGCTCAAACACCACCGGGGCGCCGCCGCTCATCGGCTGACCGACCACCAGGCTTGGCAGGTATTGCTCTTCGAGCAGCTTGCGCGCCTGCGCATCGGTCTTGCTGTCGTCGACCAACTGCTCGACCACGGTTTTGAGCAGATACACCTGCATGGCCTGCAAATAACCGCATACCGCACCGTTCTCGGCGTACTTCTGCGACAGCGGCGCCAGCAACGGTTGCAGCGCCAGGGTGATGGTTTCTTCGTTCAGGTGACGCAACTGGTTGTTGGACTCGCGCTTCCATTGCGGCAGGCTCGCCAGCTCTTCGTTAAGACGCTCTTCGAGCTGCGAAATGTCTTCGTGAAAACGCTCGCGTTCTTCTTCGGGCAACTGCGAAAACTCGGCTTCATCCAGCGCCTTGCCATCGCTCATCGGCGTGAAGGCGACGTTGCTGCTGTCGCGGTACAGCGCCACGCCTTTCTCCAGCGCCAGGCGCTCGATCACGTCCAGCGCCCGGTCATACCGCTGGTTGAAACCCCGGTCGATGGCGCTTTTGCGCTGTTGGTACGTCGGGTGTTCGAACACCGCCGGGAAGGTCGCCAGCAAGTTATCGATCAATCCATTGATGTCCGCGATGAACGCACCGGCACCACTGGCCGGCAACTCCAGCGCCCGCGGTTCACGCGGGTCATCGAAATTATTGACGTACACCCAGTCGCTGGGCGACTTCAGGCGCTTGCCTTCAGCCTTGAGGTAACGCTTGACGAACGAAAAACGCCCGGTGCCGGGCTCGCCCATGACAAACACGTTGTATCCCGGACGCGGCATGGCCACGCCAAACTGCAAGGCTTCGACCGCACGCTCCTGGCCGAGAATGCCGCGAAAAGGCTCCAGATCATTGGTGGTAGAGAAGCTGAACTGTTCAGCGGAAAACGGACGGGTCAGCGCGTCAGGCGCTAGACGCAAGCTGGCAGCAACAGAATCAGGCATCGGGCTTCCTTACATCGGGCGGGGCAGATGGCAGCATTCTGGCGCTGGCCGTACGCCACTGGCAAGGCGCACGATGCGCGAATTCCCGAGGCCCTGTATTTGCGGGATTAAACTGCGCTCGATCAATGATTGTTTTGCAAAAAATAACGGAACCTGCAGAACGTGCCTAGACTCCAAGGTGTTACGCGGCCGGAAGTCATAACTGGCCCGTACTGGCGCTTCAGGGCCAGACACCCTTGTCCATTGGTTGCACACACATAGAGAACAAAGCTATGAAACGGATTCTTCTCGGTACTCTCTTCACTGTTGTTTCCCTCAATGCCATGGCTCAAGCACCAGGCGGCCCAAACTGCGGTTGGGGCAACATGCTGTTTGAAGGCCAGCGCGGCACACCGGCCCACTTCCTGGCCTCTACCACCAACGGCACCTCCGGCAACGCCACTTTCGGCATGACGTCCGGTACCAACGGTTGCACCACCAAAGACGCGCTGACCTACGGCGGTAAATCGTGGATTGCCATGAATGGCATGATGAACGAGCTGTCCGAAGACATGGCTAAAGGCAACGGCGAAGCACTGACCACCTACGCGGTGGTACTGGGTGTCGCCCCTGAAGACCGCGAGCATTTTGCTGCTGTCACCCACGAACACTTCCAGCAAATCTTCAGCAAAGCTGACGTGACGGCCGATGACGTTCACAACAACACCCTGGCTGTCCTGAAAAGTGACGCACGCCTGTCCAAATACGCCACTGCTGCGTAAATGAGACCTGCCCGCTCCTTTCGGAGCGGGTATTCTTGCGCTTCATTTCTCTTTGCCTGACAACAGTTGCCCACCATGCTCAAACGCCTTGCCTATCTGGCGCTCTGTGCCTGCGCCCCGTTATATGCCGCGCCCCAAATCGACAATCAACGTGTGCAGCAGTTGGCCAACGACCCTTTCTGGATTTCCCTCGGGCATTACGAAGCCCGCACACTCGGAGGCTGGCGCAGTTACGTCAGCGACGACAAATTCTTCATCGCCCCCGACGGCGCCCAACACCCGGACGCTGAACTGCGTGCCACCGTCGAGGCGCTGTATTCGCCGTTGAGCCTTGGGGATAAACACCCGCAGTGCGTGTACCCAGCCCGCACCCGCTGGCTCAAGGCCCAATTGAACCTGACCGACCTGCCGCCAGCCCCCTGCGCGGAGTTCACGCAATGGTTCAAAGACGTGGCCCCGCACAGCACGGTCATGATTTTCCCGGCGGCCTACCTCAACAGCCCCTCATCGATGTTCGGTCACACCTTGCTGCGCATCGATCAGGCGGACGTGCAAAGCAACAAGACCGCGTTGCTGAGCTATGCAATCAACTTTGGCGCCTACATTGAAGGCTCCGACAACAGCATCCTGTATGCCTGGAAAGGGCTGGCCGGTGGCTATCCGGGCCTGTTCGCGCTGGTGCCGTATCAGGAAAAACTGTCGGAATACCGCAGCCTTGAAAACCGCGACCTGTGGGAATACCGGCTCAACCTGACCCCCGAAGAAACGCAGCGCATGGTCGAGCACGTGTGGGAGCTGAAACAAATCCAGTTCGACTACTTCTTCTTCGATGAAAACTGCTCATATCGCTTGCTGGAGCTGCTGCAAGTGGCGCGCCCCGGCCTGCAACTGACCACCCAATTCCCGCTGACCGCCATCCCCACCGACACCGTCAAGGCCGTCAAGGAAGCAGGCCTGGTCGAAAGTATCGAATACCGGCCGTCCCGCGAGCGCGAGCTGCTGGACCGGGCCAAAGCCCTCGACCCTGAAGAACAGCAATGGGTGCTGCAGGTCAGCGCGGATCAGAAACAATTGCAAAACCCGGATTTCAAGGCACTGCCCGGCGCGCGTCAGGCGTTGATTATCGATGCGGCGTATCGCCTTGAACGCTACCGCGCCAACGGCCTGGAGCGAGACACCGACCGTTCGCAGCGCAGCTTTGAACTGCTGCGCGCGATCAACCAGAATCCGGCCCCGCAGCTGCATGTCGAAAAACCCGAGCTGCCAGAAAACGGCCACCAATCGCGTACCTGGCAAGTGGGCGTCGGCAGCCGTGATGACAAGGCTTTTGGCGAGTACGGCCTGCGCATGGCCTACCACGACCTCAACGACAACGCGCCGGGCTTCCCGTTGGGCGCGCAAATCGAAATCCTGCAACTCAAACTGCGCCAGTACGAAGGCAACCACTGGCAAATCCAGCAGTTGGACCTGGCCAACATCCGCTCCCTGACCCCGCGCAATGACTTGCTCAAACCGTGGTCCTGGCAAGTGGGTGGCGGGCTGGAGCGCGTGCTCGGCAAACATGGCGATGAAACCCTCGTCAGCCACGTTAACGGCGGCGCAGGTGGCACCTGGCAACTGGCTGACGAGGTGCTGGGCTTTGCTCTCGGCACCGTGCGCGTGGAGCACAACAACGACTTCGCGGCGTTCGTGTCACCTGCGGCGGGCTTTAACACCGGCGTGCTGTGGCGCAACCCGATCGGCAACCTGAGCCTGGAAGCCAAGGGCGATTACTTCACCAACGGTGAAATACGCCGCACCTTAAGCCTGAATCAACAATGGGAACTGTCGCGCAACCTCGGTTTACGCCTGACAGCCCAGCGTGAATTCAGCCACCTGACCTCGCCAGTGAACGAAGTGATGCTGGAAGTGAAGTGGTATCACTACTGATGGGAGCTTCACCACATGACAGTCACGTGCCACAGCCTTGAAGAAGTGCGCTCACACATCGACGAACTGGACCGCCAGATCGTCGGCCTGATCGCACAGCGCGGGGCGTATGTTTCGCAGGCTGCGCGGTTTAAAAAGGACAGCAACGCGGTCAAAGCCCCGCAACGCGTGGAGCAGGTTTTCCTCAAAGTCAGGGCATTGGCCGACGAACTCGGTGCCAACCCGCAGGTCACCGAACAGGTGTACCGCGCCATGATCGCGGCCTTTATCCAGCAGGAACTGGCTGAACAGTCAGCTCTCGGGGCTCAACCTGATCACTGACATCGCATTGACATCGGCTTGACGCCCCACTCACAGATCCCGGCCTACACTCACCGCATCAGCCGTTCAACGGTGCACTGAGGTGGGTTATGTGGCGCAGGTGTGTGGGGATGGGGATGCTGATTGTGCTGTTGGCTGGGTGTGAGACCACCCATCAGGACCTGCTGGCCAAAGGGTATCCTCCCGCCTTTGCAGACGGTTTCGATGATGGGTGCAGCAGTGGCCGGCAAGCGGCCGGGGTGATAACGGGGGAATTCAAGAAAAACGTCCCGCGCTACCTGAAGGATTCGACCTACGCTCAAGGGTGGGATGATGGCTTTCGCCAATGCCAGGCCATGCGCGAAAACCAGGACCGGGAGCAATACCAGGATCGTCATTGGGATGAGCGCGAACGCGATTGGCAACACGAGAAGGATGTCGACGCTGCTCGTGCTTATCGCTCGCACTCATCTGAACCTTGATCGGCCCGCGGGCTCTCAACCTTATCGCCATAAGGGACAGTTGCCATGAGCCGCGCATTTGTAAACGAAGACAGCGCTGCTGACCACGCCAATGCCCCCATTGAGCGTCAGGTCAGCAGCCAGCCCAATTACGTCACCGCCCAAGGTCATGCTTTATTGCAAGCCAAAGTCAGTGAGCTACAGGCTGAGCATGCTCACGAGGCGGCGAAAGGGGATGAGGCCGACAAGCAGCGTTTGGCTGATCTTGATCGCGACCTGCGCTATTTCAATCAGCGCTTGCTCAGCGCACAGGTGGTCGCGCCCGCGACTTCGACGCAGAAGGTGCAGATAGGCAGTTGGGTGACGTTCGTCGATGAACACGACAATGAGCAACGGGTGCAACTGGTCGGCGAAGACGAGGCCGATGCCACGAAGGGGTTAATCAACTGGGGCTCGCCACTGGGCCGTGCGCTGTTGGGCGCAGGCCCCGGCGATGAAGTGCTGTGGCTTCGACCTGCCGGGGATTTGCAGGTCGAGATCGTTCGCGTGGACCCGGCTTAAACCACGCCCTGCGCGAGCATGGCATCGGCCACTTTGACGAAACCGGCGATGTTGGCGCCTTTGACGTAGTTGATGCGGCCGTTTTCTTCACCGTAGTGAACGCAGGCGTGGTGGATCGATTGCATGATGTTGTGCAACTTGCTGTCCACCTCACCCGCCGTCCACAGCAAGCGCATGGCGTTCTGCGACATTTCCAGACCGCTCACGGCCACACCGCCCGCATTGGAGGCTTTGCCCGGTGCGAACAAAATGCCCGCCTCGATAAACAGGTCCACCGCTTCCAGCGTGGTCGGCATGTTGGCGCCTTCGGCCACGCACCCACAGCCATTGCTCAGCAATGTGCGAGCGGCTTCGGCGTCCAGTTCGTTCTGTGTTGCGCAAGGCAGCGCAATGTCACAGGGCAGATGCCACGGATGCTGGCCCGCCAGAAACTCCAGACCAAATTGCGCCGCCAGTTCGCTGATACGTCCGCGCTTGACGTTTTTCAGCTCCATCAGCGCTTCCCACTGCGCGTCGTCCAGACCGGCTTCGCAATACAGGGTGCCTTCGGAGTCCGAGAGGGAAATGACTTTGCCGCCCAGGTCCATGACTTTGCGCGCGGCATACTGCGCCACGTTACCCGAGCCGGAAATCGCAACCCGCTTGCCATCAATCCGCTGGCCGCTGCGCTTGAGCATTTCCTGCGCAAAATACACGCAGCCAAACCCGGTGGCTTCCGGGCGAATCAGGCTACCGCCGTAGCTCATGCCTTTGCCGGTCAATACGGAGGTGAACTGGTTGCTCAGGCGTTTGTATTGGCCAAAGAGGAAGCCAATCTCACGGGCGCCGACGCCGATGTCGCCAGCGGGCACGTCCACGTCCGAACCGATATGGCGGTACAGCTCGCTCATGAAGGCCTGGCAGAAACGCATGACTTCCGCGTCGCTCTTGCCCTTGGGGTTGAAATCCGAGCCACCCTTGCCGCCGCCCATGGGCAGCGAGGTCAGGGAGTTTTTGAAGGTTTGTTCAAACGCCAGGAACTTCAACACCCCCAAATTCACCGACGGGTGGAAGCGCAAGCCACCTTTGTAAGGGCCAATGGCGCTGTTCATCTGAATGCGGAAGCCACGGTTAACCCGCACTTTGCCTTCGTCATCCACCCATGACACACGAAACACAATTGCCCGCTCAGGTTCGCAAATACGTTCGAGAATCCCGGAAGTCAGGTAGTGCGGATTGGCTTCGAGAAAAGGCCACAGGCTGCGCAGGACTTCTTCCACCGCCTGGTGGAATTCTGGCTGGTCTGGGTCGCGTTTTTTGAGGCGGGCAAGGAAGTGCTCGACGGATTCGATCATGGGTAAGTCTCGGCAAATTTATTGTCGTTAAACGGAGATTGGCCGGAACTTTATCAATTCATGTCGCACCGCGACAGCGCAAAATGTCGCAGTTCTGAATTTAAATGGTGCTTTTCTATAAATAGCGATGACTTTTAGAGGTTTTGCGCACCAAAAATGTGAATTCTGTACCCACTTTTGCACCCCTTTTAAGCGTTAAACCGGTGAAATCCTGAAACGTGGCAAGCCGGGCCCTGACGGCGGAAATAGCACACGCCAAAAAAAACGGAGCCCCATGGGGCTCCGCTTTTGTAAAAACCGGCCTTACTGAGCCAGTTTTTTGTGTCGCACGCGGTGCGGCTGGGTGGCCGCCTCACCGAGGCGCTTTTTACGGTCAGCTTCGTACTCGGTGTAGTTACCTTCAAAGAAGACCGCTTGCGAGTCGTCTTCGTAGGCCAGGATGTGCGTCGCCACACGGTCAAGGAACCACCGGTCGTGAGAGATCACAATGGCGGCGCCAGGGAAGTCCAGCAGTGCTTCTTCAAGCGAACGCAAGGTCTCAACGTCAAGGTCGTTAGACGGTTCGTCGAGCAGCAGCACGTTGGCGCCCTCTTTCAGGGTCAGGGCCAGGTGCAAGCGACCTCGCTCACCACCGGACAGGTCCTTGACGAACTTCTGTTGATCGCCCCCTTTGAAGTTGAAACGCCCGACATAGGTACGCGAAGGGATTTCATAGTTGCCGATGCGGATGACATCCGAACCGTCAGAAATGGCCTGGAACACCGTCTTGCTGCCGTCCAGGTCATCGCGGCTCTGATCAACGCACGCCAACTGAACGGTTTCACCGATTTCGATGCTGCCCGAATCCGGCTGCTCTTTGCCCATCAGCATGCGGAACAGGGTGGATTTACCCGCACCGTTACCGCCGATCACGCCAACGATGGCGCCTTTAGGCATGGCGAACGACAGGTTGTCGATCAGCACGCGATCGCCGTAACCCTTGGAGACGTTCTTGAACTCGATCACCTTGTCACCCAGGCGCGGACCGGCCGGGATGTAGATTTCATTGGTCTCGCTGCGCTTCTGGAATTCCTGCGA
Organism: Pseudomonas lundensis; assembly: GCF_015377145.2. Taxonomy (NCBI): domain Bacteria; kingdom Pseudomonadati; phylum Pseudomonadota; class Gammaproteobacteria; order Pseudomonadales; family Pseudomonadaceae; genus Pseudomonas; species Pseudomonas lundensis. The sequence goes on along the minus strand of NZ_CP062158.2, from coordinate 809,671 downwards.
TTGCAGTTCTTCAAAGCGTTGCAGACGGGCCTTGGATTTGGACTGACGCGCCTTGGCGCCTTTACGCACCCATTCCAGCTCGTCTTTCATGGCCTTTTCGTGGGCCGACTGTTGCTTGGATTCCTGGGCCAGACGATCGGACTTGGCTTCAAGCCAGCCCGAATAGTTGCCCTCGTAAGGAATACCGGCGCCGCGGTCGAGTTCCAGAATCCAGCCGGCTACGTTGTCCAGGAAGTAACGGTCGTGCGTAATCGCAACCACGGTGCCCGGGAAATCGTGCAGGAAGTGCTCCAGCCAAGCGACGGAGTCGGCGTCCAGGTGGTTGGTCGGTTCGTCGAGCAGCAACATGTCCGGGGCCGAGAGCAGCAGGCGGCACAAGGCCACACGACGCTTCTCACCACCCGACAGGTGTTCAACCTTCGCGTCCCATGCGGGCAGGCGCAGCGCGTCGGCGGCGACTTCCAGCTGGCGCTCCAGGTTGTGGCCGTCGCCCGCTTGCAAGATGGCTTCAAGCTTGGCCTGTTCGGCGGCCAGCTTGTCGAAGTCGGCATCCGGGTCAGCGTATTCGGCGTAAACCTGGTCCAGACGCGCTTGGGCGTCCTTGATCACGCTCACGGCCTCTTCAACCACTTCGCGCACGGTTTTGCTCGGGTCCAGTTGCGGCTCTTGCGGCAGGTAGCCGATGTTCAAGTCCGGCATTGGACGGGCTTCGCCGTCGAACTCGGTGTCGACGCCAGCCATGATTTTCAACAGGGTGGATTTACCCGAACCGTTCAGACCGAGTACGCCGATCTTGGCGCCCGGGAAAAACGACAGGGAGATGTTTTTCAGGATTTCCCGCTTCGGCGGAACAACTTTGCTCAGCCGATGCATGGTGAAAACGTATTGAGCCATGGTGAACCTAGCGTCAGTGACAGGTGATTAAGGCGCGAGCAATGCACGGCTCAGGCCATAGCAGAAGGACAGGGATTGATCTGGGTCAATGCCTGTTCATGTAAAAAGCCTGAGTGTAGGAGCCCTTGTGCCCCCGCGTAACCGGCAAAGCTACCTGAATGCGCAGTGCAGGGCAAACCAGCGCCCACCAAGGGGCTGGCACTTTGCCACAGTCCAAGGCATGCTAGCCGCCCTTTGGGCGTCCCGCTTATAGTGCGTATCGCACCATTGCAGCCAATCGCAGGATCACAGCTTGCCCAACGTCACACCGTCTAACCCCGCGCGTGCTCCAGGCCCATGGCTCGGCACCCCCGTGCGCGGCACGTTAAAAGGCGCGCTGGCCACGTTGGTCTTGCTTTTACTGGGCATGTTGTTCTGGCTGCTGATCGAGCAATTTCAGTCCACCGTCGAGCATCAGCGCCAATACAGCGCCACGTACAGCACCGACCTGGCAGATCACGTCAACCTGAGCATGGGCCTGCGGGCGAAGATGGCACTCAAACTGCTGCCTGCCCGGCCATCCCCGGTCACCCTGCAACAGTTGCGCGCGCAGGCCAGCCAGATGGTGCAGTCGCTGCCCTCGTTGCAAAGCCTGGCCCTGCTCAGCCCTGAGGGCGAGGTGCTGCTCGACAGCGGCGGCATCAGCCCGGACGCCGCCTATCTGCGGGACTGGATCAAACATAATCAATCGCGCAAAAGCACCGACGGCTATTACTTCAGCAACAACAGCGACGCCAGCACCCTTTATTTACTGCTGGATAAACCCGACCGCCCGACGCGCGGCTACTGGCTGCTGCGCCTGAACCCGGACCTGCTGAACAAACTGACCCAGCAAACCATTCACGGCGACCGGCCGCAGTGGCTGATCGAAAATGCGCTGACCCATAAAGTGCTGCGCCACAGCGCAGTGCCGGTTACACCGGCTTCCACCCTCACCGCACAGGATCAGGCCGATACAGTCGTGTTGATGCCGTTGAGCCACAGCGACTGGCAACTGCGCGGGCTGTTCAATAAAGAGCAGGTGGTCGAGCAACTGCTGCCCGGACTCATCGGTAAATGCCTGCTTGGCCTGCTGTTTTCGCTGCTACCGTTGATCGCACTGATCAACCTGCGCCGCCGCCAGCGTCAGGCCCATGAAGGGCGTCGCCGTTATCACGACATATTTGAAGGCACCGGCGTCGCCCTGTGCGTGCTTGACCTCTCGAGCCTGCCGGGCTTTCTCGAACGCGAGCAACTGTATGACAGCGCTGCGCTCAAACACTGGCTGAACAACAACCCCGTGCAGCGCCAGCATTTGTGCGAACAGTTACGCATCACTGAAGTCAATCAGGTGGCATTGCACTTGCTGGACGTGGATTCGTGCGAAGGCGCCTGGGAAAAGCTGATCAACGGTTGCCCGAACACCACCTCGGCCATCAGTTATCAAGTCATCGAGGCCGTGCTCAACCACCAACAGCAACTTGAGCTGGAAATCACCCTCGTCGACGCCAAGGGGCAGGACCAGCATTTATGGCTGGTGCTGCGTTTGCCGCAAGACCGCAGCGATTATCAGGCCGTGATCTTGAGCATCAGCGACATCACCAGCCGCAAGCTGATCGAGCTGTCGCTGCAAGAGCGCGAGAGCTTCTGGTCGGATGTGGTGCGCACCGTGCCGGACCACTTGTACGTGCAGGACGTCATCAGCCAGCGGATGATTTTCAGCAACCACCATCTGGGCCACACCCTGGGCTACAACGCCACCGAATTGCAGCAAATGGGCGCTTACTTCTGGGAACTGCTGCTGCACCCCGAAGATGCCGAGCATTACCACCTGATGCGCAAGCAACAGCGCCACAGCGGCTACGCGCACCTGCTGCAATGCCAGTTGCGTTTTCGTCATAGCAACGGCGTGTGGCGGCGCTTCGACATCCGTGAACAGGCGCTGGCGCGAGACGCCTACGATCAAGTCACGCGTATCGTCGGGGTGGCCAAAGACATCACCGATCAGATCGAAGCCAGCGAATCGTTGCGTGACAGCGAGCAACGCTACCGGATGCTGGCCGAAAGCATCAGTGATGTGATTTTTTCAACCAACAATGCGTTGAAGCTCAACTATGTCAGCCCGTCCGTCCAAACCGTACTGGGCTTTGACGCCGAATGGGTGTTCACCCACGGTTGGCAATCAACCATTGCCAACCCGCAACAACTGGCCGGTGTGTACAGCCTGATCGAACAAGTCAGTCGCGCGCTGGACAAGCCCGAACAACTGGCCGCCCTGCGCACCCAACTCGACACTCAACTGTTCCTGTTCGATTGCCTGCGGGCCGACGGGCGCAAGATCCCCATCGAATTGCGTCTGGTACTGGTGTGGGATGAGAACGATGCGTTCGAAGGCATCCTCGGGGTCGGACGTGATATCAGTCAGCAACGCCGCGCCGAAAAAGACCTGCGCATGGCCGCCACGGTATTTGAGCACTCGACCTCGGCCATCCTCATTACCGACCCCGCGGGTTATATCGTGCAGGCCAACGAGGCCTTCAGCCGAGTCAGCGGCTACGCCGTGTCGCAAGTGCTCGACCAGTTGCCGAGCATGCTCACCGTCGATGAGCAGCAACAGGCGCATTTGCACTACGTGCTCAAGCAACTGCACCAGCACAACACGTGGGAAGGCGAAATCTGGCTCAAGCGCCTGAACGGTGAACACTACCCGGCGTGGGTCGGCATCACGGCCGTGTTCGATGACGAAGGCGATCTGGCCAGCTATGTGTGCTTCTTCAGCGACATCAGCGAACGCAAGGCCAGTGAACAGCGCATTCATCGCCTGGCCTATTACGACGCCCTGACCCACCTGCCAAACCGCACGTTGTTCCAGGACCGTCTGCACACCGCGCTGCAACAGGCTGAACGCAATAAATCGTGGGTGGTGCTGATGTTCCTCGACCTTGACCGGTTCAAGCCGATCAATGACTCGCTGGGCCACGCCGCGGGCGATCGCATGCTCAAAGACATGGCCATTCGCCTGCTTGCTTGCGTGGACAACGACGACACCGTGGCGCGCATGGGCGGCGATGAATTCACCCTGTTGCTGCAACCCCGTGCGACCCGCGAGATGGCACTCAACCGCGCCATCAGCGTCGCTGAACAGATCCTCGCCAGCCTGGTGAAGCCGTTTGTGCTGGAGAGCCGCGAGTTCTTTGTCACGGCCAGTATCGGCATCGCCCTGAGCCCGCAGGATGGCAACGAGCTCAGCCAGTTGATGAAAAACGCCGACACGGCGATGTACCACGCCAAGGAGCGTGGCAAAAACAACTTCCAGTTTTACCAAGCGGACATGAACGCCAGCGCCCTGGAGCGGCTGGAGCTGGAAAGCGACCTGCGCCATGCCTTGGAGCAGCAAGAGTTCATCCTCTATTACCAACCGCAGTTCAGCGGCGACGGCAAACGCCTGACCGGCGTCGAAGCGTTGCTGCGCTGGAACCACCCGCGTCGTGGCCTGGTGCCACCGGGCGACTTTATCCCGGTACTTGAAGAACTGGGGCTGGTGGTGGATGTGGGCGACTGGGTGCTGGCCGAGTCGTGCCGTCAGCTCAAGCAATGGCACCAAGCCAAAGTGCGCGTGCCGAAAGTCTCGGTCAACATCTCGGCGCGGCAATTTTCCGACGGCCAGTTGGGCACGCGCATCGCCACTATTCTCAAGGACACCGGCCTGCCCCCGGCCTGTCTGGAGCTGGAACTGACCGAGAGCATCCTGATGCGCGAAGTGAGCGAGGCGCTGCAAATCCTTGCCAGCCTGAAAATCCTCGGCCTGAGCATTGCCGTGGACGACTTCGGCACGGGGTATTCGTCGCTCAACTACCTCAAGCAGTTCCCTATCGACGTGCTGAAAATCGACCGTACCTTTGTCGACGGCCTGCCCGAAGGTGAACAGGACGCGCAGATCGCCCGTGCCATCATCGCCATGGCCCACAGCCTGAACCTGGCCGTGATCGCCGAAGGTGTCGAAACCCACGAGCAACTGAATTTCCTGCGTGAACACGGCTGCGATGAAGTGCAGGGCTATCTGTTCGGGCGCCCCATGCCTGCGCGGCAGTTTGAAGCCCATTTCAGCCAGGAAGCCCTGCCGATGTTCGAGTAAGGCTTCAAAACCCGCTAAAAACCCGTACCTGAAAGCCACTTGTCTGCCACATGATTGCCTTTCATATGCCAGATAAAACCCGTTGGGTTAGAATGCCCTCCTTTTTCCGCCCCCGATCCTTGAGGACCGCCATGTTCAGCCGTGATTTGACACTTGCCAAGTTCGACGCCGACCTTTTTGCCGCCATGGAGCAAGAAGCTCAGCGCCAGGAAGAACACATTGAGCTGATCGCTTCGGAAAACTACACCAGCCCAGCGGTGATGGAAGCTCAAGGCTCGGTACTCACCAACAAATACGCCGAAGGTTATCCGGGCAAGCGTTACTACGGCGGCTGCGAATACGTCGACGTGGTTGAACAACTGGCCATCGACCGCGCCAAGGAACTGTTCGGGGCCGATTACGCCAACGTTCAGCCCCACGCCGGTTCCCAGGCCAACAGCGCGGTGTACCTGGCGCTGCTGTCGGCCGGCGACACCATTCTGGGCATGAGCCTGGCCCATGGCGGTCACTTGACCCACGGCGCAACCGTTTCGTCCTCGGGCAAGCTGTACAACGCGGTGCAGTACGGCATCGACGCCAACGGCCTGATCGACTACGACGAAGTCGAGCGTCTGGCCGTTGAGCACAAGCCAAAAATGATCGTGGCCGGTTTCTCCGCTTACTCGCAGATCCTGGACTTCCCGCGCTTCCGTGCCATCGCTGACAAAGTCGGCGCTTACCTGTTCGTGGACATGGCCCACGTGGCCGGCCTGGTTGCAGCGGGCGTTTACCCGAACCCGGTTCCGTTCGCGGACGTGGTCACCACCACCACCCACAAAACCCTGCGCGGCCCACGCGGCGGCCTGATCCTGGCCAAAGCCAACGCCGACATCGAGAAGAAGCTGAACTCCGCTGTCTTCCCGGGTTCGCAAGGCGGCCCGCTGGAACACGTGATCGCCGGTAAAGCCGTGTGCTTCAAAGAAGCCCTGCAACCTGAGTTCAAGGTTTACCAGCAACAAGTGGTGAAGAACGCCCAGGCCATGGCTTCGGTGTTCATCGAGCGCGGTTATGACGTGGTTTCGGGCGGTACTGAAAACCACCTGTTCCTGCTGTCGCTGATCAAGCAAGACATCTCGGGTAAAGACGCTGACGCCGCACTGGGCAAGGCCTTCATCACCGTGAACAAAAACTCCGTGCCGAACGACCCACGCTCCCCGTTCGTGACCTCGGGCCTGCGTTTCGGTACACCGGCTGTGACCACCCGTGGCTTCAAAGTTGAAGAATGCCGCGAGTTGGCTACCTGGATCTGCGACATCCTGGACGACATCACCAACGAAGCCGTGATCGACGCCGTTCGCGAGAAAGTCAAAACCATCTGCAAGAAGCTGCCGGTTTACGGCAACTGAGTGTCACTGGCTAACTAAAAAGCCCGGCGCGTGAGCCGGGCTTTTTTATGAGTGCTGCAAAGAAATGAGGCGGGCGCCCTCTCACTCGCTCCCGAGGCGCGCAAACCCCTCGCGAATCTTCTCTTCGGGCAGGTCGTCGGCAATAAACACCATCACACTGTCACGTACCTCTCCCTCAGCCCACTCCGTGTCCCAGTCAAAGCCATACAACTTCAGCACCCCTTGAAACACCAGGCGCCGGGCCTCGCCCGCGATATTGAGCACGCCTTTGTAACGCAGCAGTTGCGTGCCATGGTCTTCAAGCAGTTCATTCATGAATTCGCTCAGGCGATCGATGTCCAGCGGCTTGTCAGTGCGCAGCACCAGGCTGGAGATACGGTCAACAGACGCTGCCGGCTGCACCGGACGTAAACTCACCCCGCCGCCCAAGTCGGCATTAAGGTTAAAACCGCGCACGTCCAGCAACTCCGCCAGATCGATTTTGCCGTGCTCGACCACGCGGATCGGTGCGCGACGGTTGATGCGGGTCAACCGCTCACTCAGGGCATCGAAGGTCGCGTCGTCCACCAGGTCGCGCTTACTCACGAGCAAGCGATCCGCAAAGCCAATCTGGGCCTGGGCGATGGTCTGCGTCAGGTGAACCTGCGCATGGGCCGCATCCACCAGGGTGATAATGCCGTCCAGCAGGTAGCGCTCGCGCAGTTCTTCATCGATGAAAAAGGTCTGCGCCACCGGCGCCGGGTCGGCCAGGCCAGTGCACTCGATCACCAACCGGTCAAAGGCAATCTCGCCGCTGTCCAGCCGCTCAAGCAGCAGGTAAAGGGCTTTGGTCAAGTCAGTATGGATGGTGCAGCACACGCAGCCATTGGCCAGCGTCATGACCTGCACCGGTTCGTCGCCCAACAGTTGGGTGTCGATCCCGGCATCGCTGAATTCGTTTTCGATCACGGCAATTTTGAGGCCGTGTTCGGCCTTGAGCAGGTAACGCAACAACGTGGTTTTGCCAGCCCCCAAGAAGCCGCTGAGGATGGTGACGGGGATGGGAGAGGACATGCAGTCTCCTTGAAAATGGGTGTGCAGATACGAAAACAGGAGCGGGCCTGTTCGCCAAGACACGGGGCATTCAACAGGATCGTTGACTGGCACCACACCTTCACGAACACGCCCGCTCCTGCACAAGGGCTAGCGGGTTAGCAGCACTTGGGGCCACCCTTGCCGCCGTACCGGGCCTCCTGGCGTTCGCGGAAGAACGCCTCATAACTCATGACCGGCTTGTCCGGGTGTTTAGTGCGCATATGCTCGACGTAATTGTCGTAGTCAGGCATGCCGACCATCAGGCGTGCAGCCTGACCGAGGTATTTACCGAGGCGACTCAGGTCGTTGAACATGTTTGCAGCCCTCTGTCACTCTTGCGGCATGGCCTGGAATGGCGCTTCTTTATCGGTACGTTCTTTGGTGCCCCAAGCGGCAATGCCGACTTTGAGCGCATAGAACAGGATGCTGAAGACCACGAACAGGAACAGCACGGTCAAGCCCGCGTTGGTGTACGCGTTGATAATCACGTGCTGCATCTGGTCGATGTTTTTGGCCGGGGCAATCACTTGGCCCGCGTCCAGCGCCGTGCTGTATTTGTTGGCCAGCGCCAGGAAGCCCACCGCCGGGTTGGCATCGAACAGCTTGATGAAGCCTGCCGTGGTGGTGCAGATCAGCAGCCAGACCGCAGGCAGCATGGTCACCCAGATATAACGCTGGCGCTTCATTTTGATCAGCACAACCGTGGCCAGCATCAGCGCGATACCTGCCAGCATCTGGTTGGAGATACCAAACAGCGGCCACAAGGTGTTGATGCCGCCCAGCGGATCGATCACGCCCTGATACAGCAGATAGCCCCACATCGCCACACAGCCGGCCGTGGCAATCAGGTTGGCGGGCCATGATTCGGTGCGCTTGAGGGCAGGCACGAAGCTGCCGAGCAAGTCTTGCAGCATGAAACGACCGGCACGCGTACCGGCATCGACGGCCGTCAGGATGAACAAGGCCTCGAACAAAATAGCGAAGTGATACCAGAACGCCATGGTGTTCTCGCCCGGCAACACGTGGTGCAGGATTTGCGCGATACCGACTGCGAGGGTCGGTGCGCCGCCCGCACGTGCCAGAACGGTGGTTTCACCAATGTCCTGAGCCAGCGCCGTCAGTGCATCCGGCGTGATTGCAAACCCCCAACTGGTGACTGTTTGCGCCACGCTGACCACGTCCGAGCCGACGATCGCCGCCGGACTGTTCATGGCGAAGTACACGCCTGGCTCGATCACCGAAGCGGCAACCATTGCCATGATGGCGACGAACGACTCCATCAACATGCCGCCATAGCCGATGTAACGGGCGTTGGTTTCGTTATCCAGCAACTTGGGCGTGGTGCCCGAGGAAATCAGTGCGTGGAAACCCGAGACCGCACCGCAGGCAATGGTGATGAACAGGAAGGGGAACAGGCCGCCTTTCCAGACCGGGCCATTGCCATCGATGAATTGGGTAACGGCTGGCATTTTCAGCTCGGGCATGGTGATCAGAATGCCGATCGCCAAGGCCACGATGGTGCCGATTTTAAGGAAGGTGGACAGGTAATCGCGCGGAGCCAGCACCAGCCACACAGGCAGCACTGCCGCGACAAAACCGTAACCGATCAGCATCCAGGTGATTTGCACGCCCGTGAAGGTGAACACGTGCGCCCACTCAGGGTCGGCGGCGATCTGGCCCCCCAGCCAGATAGAGCCCAGCAGCAACAACACACCCACGATGGAGATTTCACCAATGCGGCCCGGGCGGATGTAGCGCATGTAAATGCCCATGAACATCGCAATCGGGATGGTGGCCATCACCGTGAACATGCCCCACGGGCTTTCAGCCAGGGCTTTGACCACGATCAGCGCCAACACCGCGAGGATGATGATCATGATCAGGAAGCAGCCAAACAGCGCAATGGTGCCCGGCACCTTGCCCATTTCTTCACGCACCATGTCGCCCAGCGAGCGGCCATTGCGGCGTGTGGACATGAACAGCACCATGAAGTCCTGCACCGCACCGGCCAGCACGACGCCAGCAATCAGCCAGAGCGTACCGGGCAAGTACCCCATTTGCGCAGCCAGCACCGGCCCGACCAACGGTCCGGCGCCTGCGATGGCGGCAAAGTGGTGTCCGAAAAGAATGTGTTTGTTGGTCGGCACGTAGTCCAGACCGTCGTTGTTGACGACCGCAGGCGTGGCCCGACTCGGGTCCAGCTGCATCACCCGGGTGGCAATGAACAGACTGTAATAACGGTAAGCGACCAGATAGATGGCAACGGCGGCCACCACGATCCACAAGGCGTTGATCGCCTCACCCCGACGCAATGCCACTACGCCAAGGGCGCAGGCTCCTACAATTGCCAGCACCAGCCACGGAATGTGGCGAAGCAGGCTATTTTTATTATTCATTTTTATATTCCGGCCAGTTGGACAAGAAGGACTGCCCCCGGAGTTTAGCGCTCCCAGCACTAAAGACCACCCCCTGACGTTGGTCTAGAGCCTTCTTAGCGCGGTTTTTTTCATCACTGGCAATCGCCGGATCGGGACTATAGTTCAGGCACGCCCGGAGGATTTGACCATGCACACGCAGCCTGATGAACGTCGGCACTTTACCCGTATTGCATTCGATGCCCAGACCCGCATTAGCCAGGGGCCGCTGCACTGGTCGGTCAAACTGCTGGATGTATCGCTCAAGGGGCTGCTGATTGAAAAGCCGCTGGACTGGCGCCCTGGCCCAGATTCTGTGTTTAGCGCCGACATCCACCTCAACGATGAGACGCACATCATCATGGACGTGCGCCTGGCCCACGCCGAAGCCCACAAACTGGGCTTTGAATGCACCCGCATCGACCAGCAGTCGATCAGCCACCTGCGTCGAGTGGTCGAACTCAACCTGGGCGATGAAGCGCTGCTTCAGCGCGAGTTGAAAGCCTTGATCAGCGAGCAGTGAACGCTATTCAAACAGGGCATCGAGCGCCTGCTCCAGCCGCGTCACCCCGATGATCTGCAAACCGGGCGGTGACTCTTTCGGGGCATTACCCTTGGGGACGATGGCGCGTTTGAAGCCATGCTTGGCCGCTTCCTTGAGACGCTCTTGCCCGCTCGGCACCGGACGCACTTCGCCCGACAGGCCGACTTCCCCGAATACCAGCAAATCGTGGGGCAACGGGCGATTGCGCAAGCTCGACATCACCGCCGCCATCAAGGCCAGGTCAGACGCCGTTTCGAGCACTTTCACCCCGCCCACCACGTTGAGGAATACGTCCTGATCGTGGGTCGGGATGCCACCATGGCGATGCAACACGGCCAGCAACATGGCCAACCGGTTCTGATCCAGCCCCAATGTCACGCGCCGCGGGTTGGACATGTGGCTGTCGTCCACCAGCGCCTGCACTTCGACCAGCATCGGACGCGTGCCTTCCCAGGTCGCCATGACCACACTGCCCGGTACTTCTTCCTGCGCGCGCGTCAGGAAAATCGCTGACGGGTTGGACACTTCTTTCAGGCCTTTGTCGGTCATGCCGAACACGCCCAGTTCGTTGACGGCACCAAAACGGTTTTTCACCGCACGCAGCAGGCGCAAGCGTCCATCGGACTCGCCTTCGAAATACAGCACGGTATCGACCATGTGCTCCAGCACGCGAGGCCCGGCCAGCGCGCCTTCTTTGGTCACGTGACCGACGAGGAAAATCGCCGTGCCACTGGATTTGGCATAACGCACCAGCAACGCCGCGCTTTCACGCACTTGCGAAACGCCACCCGGGGCCGATTGCAGTTGTTCGGTAAAAATGGTCTGGATCGAGTCGATCACCATGACCTTGGGTTTTTCGAGCTTGGCCGTGGCGATGATGCTTTCGATGCAGGTCTCGGTCATCACCTTGAGGCGGTCCTGCGGCAGCCCCAGGCGGCGGGCGCGCATGGCCACTTGCTGCTGGGACTCTTCGCCCGTCACGTACAACGCTGGCATGCGCGTGGCCATGTGACAGAGGGTTTGCAGCAGGATGGTGGATTTACCGATACCCGGATCGCCACCAATCAGCACCACAGAGCCGTCGACCAGTCCGCCACCCAGCACGCGATCCAGCTCGCCGGATGCTGTGGAAAAACGCGGAATCTCTTCGATGCTGACTTCCGCCAGGGTTTTGAGCTGGGCTTGCTGCCCGGTCCAACCGGTGCGACCGCTGGGCGGTGCCGCAGAACCGCTTTCCACGACGGTTTCGACCAGCGTGTTCCAGACACCGCACTCGCCGCACTGCCCGGCCCACTTGGGAAACGTTGCACCGCACTCAGTGCAGCCGTAAATGCGCTTGGGCTTGGCCATCTGAACTCCACGGAAAAAAACGCGATGATAGCCCACTCGGCCTCAATCAGCGCGCCACCGGCATGCGGATTTCACCCTTGGCCAGCCGAGCGGCACTGTTACCCAACGGATCTTCGGCATTCAGGTCCGCGCCGTGGCGAGTCAGTTCGTTAAGCAACTCAACACGCTTAAACAGCCCCGCGTACATGGCGGCAGTCTGGCCTGCCTGGTTACGCTGGTCCGGGTTGCACTCGGTGGCCAGCAACCGGCGGGCAATCTTGAGCTCACCTTTGAAAATAGCGCCCATCAAGGCGGTGTTACCGCGTTTGTCCTGCACGCAGGCATTAGCCCCGGCGGCCAGTAAACGCTCGACCGCGTCGGACTGGCCGTGATACGCCGCCAGAATCAACGCGCTGTAGCCTTTGCTGTCCTGAGTGTCGAGGGCGTACCCCGACTCAATGAAGGTTTCGAGCATGGCCACATCGCCTCGGCGGGCAGCGTCGAAGTAATAATCCTGAAGTTGCACGCGCATGTCCGGCTCATCGGCCTGAGCGCAGACACTGATAAACAGCACGGCGAACGGTATAAAAAAACGCATGGTGCGACCTCCCGGAGGTAAACCCTGCAACCACTGCCCAGCAGCGATTACAGGGAGTGCGTATTAGTCGACCAACTTGGCAGCCAGTGCCTTGACGCGGCTCAGGTCACCTTTTGCGACGTGGGTTACACCGGTTCCGTACTCAGGGTCCGCTTTATAGAGGAAGGACAGGATGATGTGTTTGCTTTCATCGTCCGTTGTCGCCAGCGAGCCGCCGAAACTGTCAATCAGGTCCTGACGGTCTTTCTTGCTGAATGACCGGTACAGATCGCCCGCCTGTTTGAAGTTCTGCTCACGCGCGATCTTCGCTTGCTGAGTCGTCCCCGACAGGGCCATCTCGCTGTAACGCGCGGTTTGCGGCTCTTGACGCGGTTCCAGACGGCTCGGCTGGTAGTTCACACCCGTGGTGGTGTGACCGAGGTTCATCGCGCCATCCTGGTTGCCATTGTTGACGGCTACACGGGGAGCGTTGATGGGTAATTGCAGGGCGTTGGCCCCCAAACGGTACATTTGCGTGTCGGCGTAGGAGAAGACGCGGCCTTGCAGCAGACGGTCCTCCGACGGCTCGATACCCGGCACCAGGTTGGCAGGCGCCATGGCAACCTGTTCGGTTTCCTGGAACACGTTGGCCGGATTACGGTTCAGGACCATCTGACCCACTTTGCGCTCCGGCACATTCGGCCAGATCTTGGTGGCGTCCAGCGGGTCGAACTCGAAGGATTTCAGGTCTTCAGGCTTGAGCACCTGCACGTACAAGTCCCACTTGGGGAAGTCGCCGTTTTTGATGTGGGTGACCAGATCATTGCTCATGTGGCTGTAGTCTTTGCCCTGAACCTCAGTCACCTGTTTCGGATCAAGGTTTTTCTGCCCTTGCAGGCTTTTCCAGTGGAACTTCACATACCGCACGTCGCCCTTGGCATTCACCAGTTTGTAAGCGTGCACACCGTTACCGTCCATTTCACGGTAGCTGGCCGGCGTGCCTGAGTTGGAGTACAGCTCAGTCAGGGTGCGGGTCGCTTCCGGTACATGGGAGAAGAAATCGAAACGACGGGAATCATCATCCAGATTGGTCCGCGGGTCAGGCTTGAAGGCATGCACCATGTCCGGGAACTTGATCGCGTCACGGATAAAGAACGTCGGGAAGTTGTTGCCGACCAAGTCCCAGTTACCGTCGGCGGTATAGAACTTGGTCGCAAAACCGCGTGGGTCGCGCAAGGTTTCGGGCGAGTGATTGCCATGCACCACCGCCGAGAAACGCACAAACACCGGCGTGACTTCACCGCCGGCAAACACTTTGGCTTTGGTCAGATCGCTGAGGTCGTTGGTCACGGTGAACGTACCGTGAGCACCCGCACCACGGGCGTGTACGACCCGCTCAGGGATGCGCTCACGATCAAAACGCTGCAGCTTTTGCAGCAGTTGGACATCTTGCAACAGCACCGGGCCGTTGGCCCCGGCGGTTTGCGAATTCTGGTTATCGCCTACGGCAGCGCCGTTATCGCGGGTCAAGGTGGCGGCATGGACAGAAGCCGACAGTAGGCTGGCGCTCAACACACACAGCACGCGTCGCTGTGAAAACAGTCCGAAGCCAAGGGAGGTGGTCATGCGTAGATCCTCTAATCATTGGGGGCGCATCAACGTGCACGGTGCAAAGGCTAGAGGTCGGCGGGGCAAAGTCTAAATAGAAAGGTCTCAAGCAACCCATTAAGAAAAAAGTCTGGAGTTGAACCTCTGAGTCGCGTATTTGGCGGGCGCTGCCGAGTATTTGAAAACTTATGACGTACTGGCCGGTCGATAACAAACGCGTAGCGGCAAACAGCCAATCGGGCAAGATCCCCAAGGCTGATTTACACTGCGTTAACCAACCTCATCTGTAACAAGGAATAACCTATGGGCGTGATAAGTGAGTTCAAGGCCTTCGCGGTCAAAGGGAACGTGGTCGATATGGCCGTCGGTATTATCATCGGCGCGGCATTTGGCAAAATCGTTTCATCCTTCGTCGGCGATGTGATCATGCCTCCTTTGGGTTTGTTGATCGGTGGCGTGGATTTCAGTGACCTGGCCATTACGCTCAAAGCCGCCGTGGGCGATGCCCCGGCCGTTGTGCTTGCCTACGGTAAATTCATCCAGAGCGTGATCGATTTCATCATTGTGGCATTTGCCATCTTCATGGGCGTCAAGGCGATCAATCGCCTCAAGCGTGAAGAGGCTGTCGCGCCAAGCGCACCGCCGGTGCCAACCAAAGAAGAGGAGTTGCTGGGCGAAATTCGCGACTTGCTCAAGGTACAAAACAATCGGCCTTAAACCGGCTGTTAAAAAAACGGCGCCATCAGGCGCCGTTTTTATATGAGCGTCACTGAGGGAGCAGCCTTACCAATAGTTCTCGACCGCTATCTGCCCCGGCTTGCGCGTCAAACTTAGCCGCATGGCTTTGTGTTTTAAAAGCGCGCGAACATCCTCAATCATTTGAGGATTACCGCATATCATCACCCGTGAATGCTCAGCCGTTAACGCTACACCTGCAGCACGCTCTAACTCGCCACTTTCAATAAGCGATGTCATTCGCTGATTCAATGCACCCGCGACTTTTTCACGTGTCACAACAGGCACATAGATAAACTTGTGCGCATATTCAGCCAAATACTCTCGCTGCATTAGTTGATGAATCAACGGCTGATAAGCCAGTTCTTTTTCTTCACGCGCACTGTAAACAAGAATGACGCGCTCGAACTTCTCCCACACTTCAAAGTCCTGAAGAATCGATAAAAATGGCGCCACCCCTGTGCCGGTTGCCAATAGCCATAAGTCGCGGCCATCCACAAACCGATTCAAGGTCAAGTACCCAAACGCCTGCCGATCAACCAGCAACGTATCACCCACTTGCAGACGGCTCAGCTCGCTGGTGAATTCGCCCCCCGGTACGACAATGGAGAAAAACTCGAGGAAGTCATCATGGGGCGACGACACCATCGAGTACGCGCGCCAGACCGTACTGCCGTCGGCTTTGGTCACGCCCAGCCGGGCAAACTGGCCTGCCGTGAAACGAAAACCCTTGTCCCGCGTGGTACGCAGGGTGAAAAGGCTCGGAGTCATAGGACGAACATCAAGCAGGGTCTGACGGGTGAATTTTTCTGCGCTGGCAGTCATGGTGCACTCCATTGGCTAGTGCCCTAGTGTCGCGCAAACGCCCCATAAGAAACACCGACGATTTGTGATGGCATTGTTTTGCCATCATCTAAAACGCGTTTTAAATAAACATTTTAAACATGGCGTGAATCACACAAGTGTCATGTTCTTGGTGCAAAACCGCCTGCCTATACAAGTAAGTTTTAATGGCGTCAAAAAACAGGCACTCACATAGAGCGCCTAATAACATAGACGCATCCACGCTATATCGAATACCGATACTCGTGCATTTACACTAATTCTGCTAGTTCAAGTAATTGAAAAAAACACGACCAACTGCTTTGAATTTTCCTACAGATCTCAACTACTATGACAACGTTGTTCAAATTGGATCACATAACAAGGGGCAAAGGATCTCCTCATGAAGACCTATCAAATAGCCTATGAAAATCAGTGCATTAGCCATAAAACTGAAAGTCAGCTGATCGATTACACACTCAAAAAGATACATATGTATGGTTTTGAATACTTTCTGTTTCGGTTAATCCCCCGTTATGGAAATATCGTTACGCATAGTAAAACGCTGACTAACTATCCAAAAGAATTTATTGAACAGTACGAAAGCAATCATTATGTACAAAGAAACCCTATTGTCATCCATTGCCAGTTATCCATCTCGCCCATCATCTGGGACGAAGAGGTGTTTCACGACGTTCCCGAGTTATGGGAGAGCACTCAAGCGTACGGTTTGAATCATGGCTGGTCACAATCGGTGCACGACTCCAGCGGCGTTGTCAGCATTCTGAGCCTGGCCCGCTCAAACACGCCGCTCACGGAGCTCGAGTTCACCGAGAAGGCCGCTGATGTGCTGTGGCTGTGCAACCAACTGCACACAGCCATGACGGCGCGATATTTGCCCCGGCACGAGCCGCCCCCTCAAGCCACTCGCCTTTCGGCGCGTGAGTCCGAAGTCTTGAAGTGGACGGCGGAAGGCAAAACCGCTTTTGACATTGGCATGATCCTGAGCCTGACCACGCGGACGGTGAATTTCCATATCAGCAGTGCCATCCGCAAAATGGGCGCGAACAATAAAACGTCAGCCGTGGTCATCGCGACCAAGTCGGGCTTGTTATAGCCAAACGCCTGAGTGGCTCACATCCATCCCTTCACCTGATAAACGCGTCAGGTAATCCCCTGCAAAAAAAAGTAAAATCGCGCACACCTGTAAACCCCACGGACGCCAGTGTTGATTCTTGCCCTCAAGGCACAGACGCCACTGTCGATTCCCCAGAGTTTGTTCAAATGCCTGTGCTCGACACCCCGTTCGCCCAACTCCACTTGATCCGCCAGCCTGAACAACAGAATGAGCCGCTTCAGGCCTTCGATGCTGCGGACGAGTATTTACTCAATCACCTGGCCGAACAGAATCTGCCCAAAGGCAGCCGTGTCCTGGTGCTCAATGACAGTTTTGGTGCGCTGGCTATCAGCCTGGTCGGCTCGATGCATGTCACCAGCAGCAGCGACTCGTTTCTGGCTATCAAGGCCCTGGAAAAAAACCTCACCCGTCATCAGTGTGCATTCGATGCCGTGACCGTCATTGCTGCGAGCCAGCCTCTGATCGGGCCGTTTGATTGCGTTTTAGTCAAAGTGCCGAAAACCCTGGCGCTGCTCGAAGAACAACTGATCCGTTTGCAAGGCCAACTGGCGCCGGGCGCCCAGGTGATTGCGGGCGCCATGATCAAACACTTGCCCCGCGCCGCCGGCGATCTGTTGGAACGCTTTATCGGGCCGGTACAGGCCTCATTGGCCGTGAAAAAAGCACGATTGCTGAGCGCGACAGTGGAAGACAAAGAGCCTTTCACCTCACCTTATCCGACCCGCTACCGGCTCGATGAGCCCGCCATCGAGTTAATCAACCACGCCAACGTCTTCTGCCGCGAGGGCCTGGACATCGGCACGCGGGCGTTTCTGCCGCATCTGCCCAAAAATCTGGGGGCTGCGCGGGTGGCGGATCTTGGGTGTGGCAATGGCGTTCTGGCGATTGCCAGTGCGCTGAGTAACCCGGATGCGCATTACACCTTGGTCGATGAATCGTTTATGGCGGTGCAGTCGGCACGTGAAAACTGGCAGGCGGCACTGGGTGATCGCGAGGTTGTCGTGCGGGCGGATGACGGCCTGGCTGGCCAGGCGCCGCAATCACTGGACGTGGTGCTGTGTAATCCGCCATTCCATCAACAGCAGGTCGTGGGCGACTTTCTGGCCTGGCGCATGTTCAATCAGGCCCGCGATGCACTGGTGGTGGGGGGTGCGCTGTACATCGTCGGCAATCGCCATTTGGGCTACCACAGCAAGTTGGCGAAACTGTTTCGGGGTGTCGAACAAGTGGCCGCGACGCCCAAGTTCGTCATTCTCAAAGCGCGCAAGTAAAGCGTCCTGCGATCACGGACTGCGGGTATAGCAAGGCGTGTGCATAGATAAAAAAACCCGCCGAGGCGGGTTTTTTTATCTGTACTGCAAGGCAACGGGATGGGAATTCAGTGGCTTTTCATCCCGGCCGCCGACATAAACAGGCGTACCAGCATGGCAAACACCGCCAGGCTCGCCACACTGGCGGTCCAGATCACCAGCAACCAGCCAATGCGTTGCCACAGCGGCTTCTTCTCGCACTCTTGCACGTCGTTCAGATAATCTTTTCCAGCCATGTTCAGCACTCCTCTGCAGGCAATGGCTGCGACCCTCAGGCCGCAGCGGCCCATGCGACTAGTGGTAACCGTCTTCGTGGGTCACCTTGCCGCGGAACACGTAGTAGCTCCAGTAGGTGTAACCCAGAATAAACGGAATGATGAACAGGGTTCCGACCAGCATAAAACCCTGACTTTGCGGCGGCGCCGCTGCATCCCAGATCGAAATCGCAGGCGGGACGATGTTTGGCCACAGGCTGATACCCAGCCCGCTGTAACCCAGGAAAATCAGCACCAGGGTCAACAGGAACGGGATGTAGTGGGCATTACGGGCGATCGCTTTGAGCAATGCGTACATGGTCACCAGTACCAGAATCGGTACGGGCAGGAACCAGAACAGATTAGGCAACGTGAACCAGCGCGCCGCGATGTCGGAATGCGCCAGCGGTGTCCACAGGCTCACCACGCCCATCAGGACCAATACCGCCAATGCCAGAGGGCGACCCAGCTTGTGCATGCGCTCTTGCAGGTGGCCTTCGGTTTTCATGATCAGCCAGGTGCAACCGAGCAAGGCATACGCCACGATCAGCGCAATCCCGCAGAACACGGTGAACGGCGAGAGCCAGTCCAGTCCGCCGCCAGCGTACTGACGATTGACCACCGGGATGCCATCAATGAACGCCCCCAGCGCGACACCCTGGAAGAACGTCGCCGCAATCGAGCCTCCGATGAACGCCTTGTCCCAAATGTGGCGCTTCTCGGCGCGGGCCTTAAAGCGGAACTCAAAGGCCACGCCGCGAAAGATCAGGCCGATGAGCATGAATATGAGAGGCAGGTACAGCGCCGATAACACCACCGAGTACGCCAGCGGGAAGGCGCCATACAACGCGGCCCCGCCCAGTACCAGCCAGGTTTCGTTACCGTCCCATACGGGCGCAACCGTGTTCATCATCACATCGCGGTCTTTCTCGCCCTTGATGAACGGGAAGAGGATGCCGATCCCGAGGTCGAAGCCATCCATGACCACATACATCATGATCCCGAAGATGATGATGATTGCCCAGATAAGTGGCAGATCAATACCCATGACTCAATTCCCCTTGTTCAGGCTGTCGCTGTGACCTTCTTCTGTGCCTTCATGGGCAGCAGACAAAGGACGGGCAGGCGTGCGTTGCTGACCTGGACCACCGGACGGGTGTTCGTCGCCTTCGTGAGTCACCGGGCCCTTGCGCACCAGACGCATCATGTAACCCAGCCCTACCCCGAACAGTGAGAAGTAGACCAGCACGAACATGATCAGGGTGATGCTCATCTGCGTGACACTGTGATTGGACGACGCATCGGCGGTGCGCATCAGCCCGTAAACCACCCACGGCTGACGCCCCACTTCCGTGGTGAACCAGCCTGCCAGGATCGCGATCAGACCGGACGGCCCCATCCACAACACCAGACGCAGGAACAAGCGGTTTTCGTAAAGGGTGCCGCGCTTGCGTAACCAGACACTCCACAGACCGATGAAGATCATGATCATCCCCAACGCAACCATGATGCGGAAGGTGAAGAACACAATGGTCGAGTTCGGACGGTCAGCGGCCGGGTAATCCTTCATGGCCGGGATCTGTTTATCCAGGCTGTGCGTGAGGATCAGGCTGCCCAGGTACGGCACTTCGATCTTGTAGTCGGTGGTTTCGGTTTTCATGTTCGGGATGCCGAACAGAATCAGCGGAGTTGGCTCACCGGGTTTGTTTTCCCAGTGACCTTCAATCGCCGCGATCTTCACGGGTTGATACTCCAGGGTATTCAAGCCATGGGCATCGCCGATCAGGGCTTGAACCGGTGCAACCACCAGCGCCATCCACATGGCCATGGAGAACATCCGGCGAATGGCCGGTGTATTACGGCCGCGCAACAGGTGCCAGGCCGCTGAGGCCCCGACAAAGAACGCTGTCGCCACAAAGGCTGCGGTGGCCATGTGTGCCAGACGGTACGGGAACGACGGGTTGAAAATGACCGCCAGCCAGTCAACCGGGATCACGCGGCCGTCGATGATTTCGTAACCCTGCGGCGTTTGCATCCAGCTGTTGGAGGCCAGAATCCAGAAGGTCGAAACCAGTGTCCCGAGGGCCACCATCGCGGTTGAGAAGAAGTGCATGCCGCGACCCACGCGGTTCCAGCCAAACAGCATGACGCCCAAAAAGCCCGCTTCAAGGAAGAAGGCCGTGAGCACTTCGTACGTCAGCAGCGGCCCGGTGACAGACCCCGCAAAGTCGGAAAACTGCGACCAGTTCGTGCCGAACTGATACGCCATGACCAGACCGGAAACCACGCCCATACCAAAGTTGACAGCGAAAATCTTCGACCAAAAGTGATACAGATCGCGGTACGTGTCGTCACGGGTTTTCAGCCACATGCCTTCGAGCACCATCAGATAACTGGCGAGACCGATGGTAATGGCGGGGAAAATAATGTGAAACGATACGGTAAACGCAAACTGAATTCGGGCGAGATCTAAAGCCTCCAAACCGAACATAAGCTTTCCTCTATCAGGTATCAGGTCGTTCAGAACACAGGCACGGCGCCCGTATCCAACTGTCCCGCAGGCCTGGGCCAGTGCGAATCGGTGTTCGCTCTTTCAACCAAGGCACGAAGGGGATCTGGCCGGCTGGCCATTCCAGATAAAACGCGAGGTGTTTTGATCTGGATCAAGCATTGCTGAAAGAGTAGTCCATTCTGGTCGAGCGGCTAATGTGGTTTGTTGTCGCGTGACATGATGTCCCAGGCCCCGGAATAGACCGTTGCAAGAAGTGCAGGTAATCACTGCAACACGGTTTATGAGCGCCCGTTGGTCAGCTTTTCCGCGCACTACTTCGCGTCATCACTTGTTACAGATTAATGATAATCTCGCGCTCTTCCCTGCCCGCCCCAACGGCTCTCTTATTGATGACTACCCCGCCTTTATTGCTGCGCCATCACCGACCGTTTGTCGCCTTTTGGTTTGCCCGCATCTTTACCGCCAGTGCGTTTCAAATGCTGACCGTGGCCATCGGCTGGAACCTCTATCAATTGACGGGCAACGTCATGGACCTGGGCTGGGTCGGGCTTATCGAGTTTGCCCCGCGCGTGATGTTCATGCTGCACACCGGGCACGTGGCCGATCGCTATGACCGCCGCAAAGTGGCGGCGCTGTGCCAAACCGTACAGGGCATGATTGCGCTGACACTGGCCATCAGCAGCGCAAGCGATCACGTGACGCGGGAGATGATCTTCCTGCTGGCGTTTCTATTGGGCAGCGCGCGCTCTTTCGAAATGCCCAGCACGCAAGCCCTGTTGCCTTCGATCGTACCGGTCAGTCTGTTCCCCCGCGCCGTGGCCGCTGCCCAGGCGGCGCAGCAATCGGCCACCATTATTGCCCCGGCATTTGGCGGTTTGCTCTACGCCTTTGGCAGTGTCTGGGTGTATGGCCCCTCCGTTGCGCTGTACCTGATTGCCGCGCTGTTGATGAGCAACCTGCCTGCACGGCAAGCAGCACTGAACAAAGGCAAGGCCACGCTGGACTCGCTATTGGGCGGCATTCGCTTCATCCGCCGTCACCCGGACGTGCTGGGCGCGATCTCACTGGATTTATTTGCCGTGCTACTGGGCGGCGCAACGGCGCTCTTGCCGGTATTTGCCAAAGACATCCTGCTCACCGGCCCGTGGGGCCTGGGCATGTTGCGCTCGGCACCGGCAGTGGGTGCGCTGCTGATGTCATTGTGGCTGGCCCGGTTCCCGGTAGAACGCAAGGTCGGCCGCATCATGTTTACGGCCGTGGGCGTGTTCGGTGTCGCCACCATTGCGTTCGGGCTGTCGACATCCTTCTGGTTCTCAATGGCAGTCCTGGTCGTGCTCGGCGCGGCGGACATGATCAGCATGGTGATTCGCGCGTCGTTCGTGCAACTGCAAACCCCGGATGAAATGCGCGGCCGCGTCAGCGCCGTCAATGGCCTGTTCATCGGTGCATCTAACCAGTTGGGTGAGTTCGAATCGGGCGCGACAGCTCATTGGCTGGGCACCGTGCCCGCAGTGGTAATGGGCGGGGTCGGAACGCTGGTCGTCACCGGGCTGTGGATAAAATTGTTCCCGGGTCTGGCCAGACGCGACCGCATGCTGGAAGAAAAAGCCCCGTAGTCGCGGCGTTTGGGGCACACCTACTTTATATAGAGGCGAGCACTGAGCCGGTTATGCGGCGGCACCAGCGAGGTGTTAGCAAACTCGAACCAGCCGCCATCGGTGTTACTCAAGGTGAACGTATACAGGTAGCCCACCGTGGTCCCTGCACCGTTGCAGGTCACGAGCCCCTCGCCCTGGTTACACACCGGAGTGCGTGTGCCATCGACCTCATGGCCATTGAACGTTACCCACGGCTGATGACCGCCATAGCCCCGCTCCAGCACATGCACGCGGATGTTGGCGCCATGGTGCGTGCGATGGGTGGTGTCCGTGCCGCGCACTTCCTCTGTAGCGCCCGATTTAGAGACCACCTGCAAAATCTCGACCCCGCTCAAGGGCAGCGCTGGCGCCGCCTGCAGACCTGCACTGAGGAACAGGCTCAAACAAGCCAAAACAGCGTTGATGGTGCGCGTCATAAGTCCCCCGAAAAACTGGCACACAGTATGCCTGTCCCCCAGTCGTTACAAAACATCGCCGCTCAACCAAACCAAAGCAGCCATCCGCTGAAGCTGCTGGTATGATGCGCGGCTTTTTCCGACAGACAGAAAATCTTCAGGCGCTACAAGTCTGTGCTTTGCTGTTGAAAACGATTTAATAACGGCGCCTGGGGGCGCCACGGGGACTGGCATGCTGGAAAGGCTGTTTCAACTCAAGGCACACAACACCAACGTGCGGACCGAGATTCTTGCGGGTATCACCACGTTTCTGGCCATGGCCTACATCCTGTTCGTAAACCCGAGCATCCTCGGTGAGACCGGCATGGATAAAGGCGCCGTGTTTGTCGCGACCTGTCTGGCGGCAGCCATCGGTTCGGCCATCATGGGCCTCATCGCCAACTACCCGATCGCATTGGCGCCGGGCATGGGGCTGAACGCCTTCTTCACCTACACCGTGGTCCTGCACATGGGGCACACCTGGCAGGTCGCACTGGGTGCCGTCTTCATTTCTGCCGTGCTGTTCTTCCTGTTGTCGATCTTTCGCATCCGCGAATGGATCATCAACAGCATTCCGCTGCCCCTGCGCTCGGCGATTGCTGCCGGCATCGGCCTGTTTCTGGCACTGATCGCACTGGGTAACGCGGGCATCGTAGTGGCCAACCAGGCCACGCTGGTCGGCATGGGCGATCTGACGCAACCCAAAGTCGTCCTGGCCTCCCTGGGCTTTGCCGTGATCGTGGCACTCGAAGCCCTGAAGGTCCGTGGCGCCGTGCTGATCGGGATTCTGGGCGTGACCGTCGCGTCCATCCTGATGGGCGTGACCGAGTTCGGTGGCGTGATGTCGATGCCGCCTTCGCTGGCCCCGACCTTCCTGCAACTGGACATCAAAGGCGCACTGGACATCGGGCTGATCAGCGTGATTTTTGCCTTCCTGTTCGTCGACCTCTTTGACAACTCGGGCACCCTGATCGGCGTTGCCAAACGCGCCGGCCTGATGGGCAAAGACGGCCACATGCCAAAAATGGGCCGTGCCCTGATTGCTGACAGCACCGCGGCCATGGCCGGTTCGTTGCTCGGTACTTCGACCACCACCAGCTACATCGAATCGGCAGCAGGCGTGAGCGCCGGTGGCCGTACCGGCCTGACCGCCATCGTGGTCGGCATCATGTTCCTGCTGGCGCTGTTCTTCTCGCCCCTGGCGGCCAGCGTACCGGCCTTCGCCACCGCGCCAGCCCTGATGTTCGTGGCGGTACTGATGATGAGTGGCCTGGCCGAAATCGAATGGGACGACGTGACCGTTGCCGCACCGGTGGTCATCACCGCGCTGGCGATGCCGTTCACGTACTCCATCGCCAACGGCATTGCCTTCGGCTTCATTTCCTGGACCGTGATCAAGTTGCTGTCGGGCCGCGCACGCGAACTGAATGCACCGTTGATCATTCTGTCGGTCCTGTTCGTGGTCAAGTTGGGTTGGTTTTACGCATGAGTGCCTTGCCGTTTGATTCTGCAACCTATGCCGTCGAACTGGAGGCCAAGGCCAATCGTCTGCGTGAGTTACTCGCACCGTTCGACGCGCCACAGCCTCAGGTCTTCGACTCGCCGATGGAACACTTCCGCCTGCGCGCCGAATTCCGCCTGTGGCGCGAAGCGGGCGAGCGTCACTACGCGATGTTTTCCCCGCAAGACAAGCGCACGCCGATCCTGATCGACACCTTCCCGATTGCCAGCCTGCGCATCAATCAATTGATGCCGCAGCTCAAGGCCGCCTGGAAAGCCAGCGCCGCGTTGAGCCACAAACTGTTTCAAGTCGAGTTCCAGACCACGTTAGCGGGCGATGCGATGGTTACCTTGTGCTACCACCGTCCGCTGGACGAGCACTGGCAGAACGCCGCCGAACAGTTGGCCAAAGACCTCGACATCAGCGTGATTGGCCGCTCCAAAGGCAAACGTGTGGTGATCGGTCGCGATCATGTGGTGGAGAAACTCGACGTGGCAGGCCGCACGTTCAGTTATCAACAGCCCGAAGGCGCGTTCACCCAGCCCAACGGCACCGTCAACCAGAAGATGCTCAACTGGGCTTACGAAGCGCTGGGCGAGCGTTCGGACGACTTGCTGGAGCTGTATTGCGGCAATGGCAACTTCACCCTGCCGTTGGCGACCCGCGTGCGCAAAGTGCTGGCCACTGAAATCAGCAAGACCTCGGTGTATGCCGCGCTCAACAACCTGCGCGACAACGCTGTGGATAACGTCACGCTGGTCAGGTTGTCGGCTGAAGAATTGACCGAGGCGCTGAACGAAGTGCGTCCGTTCCGCCGCTTGCAGGGCATTGACCTGAAAAGCTACGACTTCGGCAGCGTATTCGTTGACCCGCCGCGTGCCGGCATGGACCCGGACACCTGCGAACTCACCCGCCGCTTCGATAACATTCTGTACATCTCGTGCAACCCGCTGACCCTGGCCGAGAACATCGCCCAACTGCACGACACCCACCGCATCGAGCGTTGCGCGGTGTTTGACCAGTTCCCGTGGACCCACCACATGGAATCGGGTGTGCTGCTGGTTCGCCGGTAACCCCCAAAAACCACAGCCCTGCGCGCCTCGTCGGTGACTACTTTGCAACCTGTAGTCACCGACGAGGCGCGAGGCAGCGTCAAGGGTTGGCGTTTTCAGGGTTGAAAATACCCGGCCATCTGCTGCAAATCCCCTTCGTTCAATAGTCCGGCGTAATACTTGAGCTGCACCCGCGCCAGCAAATAAGCGTAACGCGCCTGCGCCAAATCCCGCTTCGCACTGAACAACTGCTGCTCTGCGTCCAATACGTCCAGATTGACCCGCTCCCCGCCCCGTACGCTTTTTTGCGTCGCTTGCACCAGGGCACTGGCGGAGTCCACTGCCATTTCATATGCCTGCACCTTGGCCGCCGCGCTGTTGTTAAGGTTGAACTGTTTGCGCAGGTCAACCAGCGTGGCCGCGGTCTGTGCGTCCAGTTCGTACTGCGCCTGAGACAATTGCCGCGCCGCCTGACGCGTGGAAGCCGACACCGAGCCCCCTGCAAACAACGGCACACGTAGCTGAATGCCTACGCTGTTGGTGTCGTATTTCTGGTTATAGGTACTTTCTGAATCGGAGCTGGACTGCCGGCTGCTGGCATACAGGCTGAGTGTGGGCAGATGACCGGCCCGCTTGCGCTCCACTTCGTACTCGGCCGATGTCAGTGCATGATGTTGCGACGCCAGTTCAGGGTTATTGGCCAATGCCAGTTCGCGCCAGTTTTCAAAACGTTGGGGCTCCAGTGGCGGGACAGTGAAAGGCGCCACCAGCGGGTCGAGGTCTTCAACCTGCAACGGGTTACCCAACATCGCTTCCAATTCACGCAACGCAGCGTCCTGATCGTCCTGCGCTTCGATTTCTTGCGCCACGGCCATGCTCAGGCGCGCGCGGGTTTCCAGCACATCGGTGCGCGTTCCTTCGCCGCCTTTGAGCAAACGCTGGTTCAGTTGCAGGCGCTCGGCATAGGCGCGCTTTTGCGCACGGCTCAACTCAATATGCTCGCGGGCCAACAGCGCCTGGCTGTAGGCACTTAGCACGCGAACCAACAGGTATTGGCTTTTGCTGCGAAAGCGCTCATCCGCGAACAACGCTTGCGCCGCACCTTGTCGGAACCGGGCATAGGCTTCGTAGTCCAGCAACGGCTGCTGCAAGGTCAGGGTCGACGCATAACTGCGGTAGTCACGGTCAGTGCGCGTGTCGGCTTGGGTGACCTGCGAAGCATTACGCGAGTTGTTGTAGTTCCACGACAACGTCGGCAATAACGCGGAGCGACCCAGGGCGCGGTTTTCCTCCCCCGCTGCCCGTTCTTCAATGGCCGCCTGAAACGTCGGATCGTTACGTACGGCCAAGTCATACGCCTGGAGCAACCCCAACGCGTGCGCCGAGGGCATCGAACAGCCGAAGGCCATGACCACCGCGTAAAAAAGTCGGCGCACGCTCATTCCTCCACCAGCGCCATGTGGGTGCGGTCGAGCAAGGGCTTGAACACGTAGTTGAGCAGCGAACGCTCGCCCGTGCGCACGAACGCTTCCACCGGCATGCCCGGACGGATCTGCAAACCGGCCAGTTGCTTGAGCCCGGCTTCGCTGACTTGGGCACGAAGCGTGTAATACGGCTCGTCAGTACGTTGATCCACCTGGCGATCCGCCGACACCAGCGTCACCTCACCCGCCACCCGGGGCGTGGTGCTCTGGCTGAAAGCCGAGAACATCAGTTCAACCGGCAACCCGGCATGCACCTTGTCAGCCAGTTCAACGGGCACTCGCGCCTCCACCAGTAAGGGCTCGCCTTGCGGGACGATTTCCATCAACGCCTGACCGGGCTTGATAACGCCACCTTCGGTGAACACGTCCAGCCCCACCACAATGCCCGACGCGGGCGCACGCAGCTGACTGTTGGCCAGTTCGAACTCTGCCGAGGCCAGCCGGTGACGCAGGTCTTCTGAACGCACCCGGGTCTCGGCCAATTGTGTGCGGACTTCCTTTTGATACTCCTCGGCCAACTGACGCACTTTCAGACGCATCTCTTGCACGTGTCGCTGTAACTGCCCGCTGCGCCCGTAGTCTTCGCTGATCGACCCCAGCACTTGGGCATACACGCGCTCACTGTCCAGCAGCCGGTTGCGTGGGATGTAACCGTCGCGGGCCAGTTCACGCAGGCCTTCCAGCTGTTCAGTCAGGGCCGTGCGTTGCAGGATTTTATTGGCCTGGGAATCACGCACCCCACGCAGTTGCGCCTCGGCGCCTGCGATGCTTTCACCGATGCCCTGCTGATCCAGCAGCAATGCCTGACGTCGGCTATGGAATAACTGCGCTTGCAACGCCAGATTGGGCGCCACCTCGGGCTCATCCTGGTGGGCCAGCAGTTCGGGCGGGAAGCTCACGTGTGTGGCGCCATCGGCCTCGGCATTGAGCCGTGCTTCGCTGGCCAGCGACGCATAAAACTGGCTACGCAACGACTGCGCCTGCCCCCGCAGAGGCGTCTCCTTGAGGCGAATCAGCACCTGCCCGGCCGTCACGCTGTCACCTTCGCGCACGTCAATGCGCGCCACAATTCCGCCGCTGGGATGTTGCACCACTTTGCGGTGCCCCGAGACCATGACGTTGCCTGAGACGGCTACGCCTTTATCGAGAGGCGCCAGCGCGGCCCAACCGAGAAAACCGAGAAAACCGCCGAGCATCAACAGCCACCCCAACCGCGCGTAGCGGCGGTCATCCAGTTGCAGGACGTTACGGTCGTCCAGCGCTTTAACGTTCGTAAAACTCATGCCTTGCCCGCCTCTACCACACCGAGGCGGTAGCTCACGTTCATGGCCGGTTTCGCAGGGCGCGCTTGCCCCGAAGCCGGTGCCGCCAGCACGCTGGCGGTCGGTCCGAACGCTTGCAGTTGCCCCTCACGCAAGATCAGCAGTTGATCGGTGAGGGTCAGCACATTGGGCTTGTGGGTAATCAAGATCAGCGTTCGCTTCAGGGTTTTCAGCCGGGTAATCGCCTGCAACAACGCCTGCTCTCCCGCGTCGTCCAGATTGGAATTGGGCTCGTCGAGGACGATCACAGCGGGCAAGCCGTACACGGCACGCGCCAGCCCGATGCGTTGCTTTTGCCCACCGGACAACCCCGCGCCGCTGTCGCCCAGCACGGTGTCGTACCCCTGTGGCAATTGCAGGATCAGTTCATGGACGCCCGCCATTTGCGCAGCGGCCAGCACCTTGTCGGCATTGACCTCTGCAAAGCGTGCGATGTTGTGCGCGATGGTCCCTGCAAAGAGTTGAATGTCCTGAGGCAAATAGCCCAGATGCGGGCCGAGTTGGTGTTTGTCCCACTGCGACAAGTCCGCGCCGTCCAGCCGTACCTTGCCCGTGACGGGCTGCCAGACCCCCACCAGCAATCGCGCCAGGGTGGACTTGCCGCAGCCTGAAGGGCCGATGACGCCCAGCACTTGACCGGCGGACAACGCGAAACTCAGGTTGGCCAACGTGGCGCGCCGGGTGCCCGGTGCGCAGGCGCCCAGTTGTTCGACGGACAATTCACCTGTGGGCGCTGGCAATGCCATCCGACGCGGGCGCGGCGGATAGGCCTGCAACAACGCCTCCAGACGTTGATAGGCCAAACGGGCGGACGACCACTGCTTCCAGACGCCAATCAACTGATCAATCGGGCTGAGCACGCGCCCCATCAGGATCGACCCTGCGATCATCATCCCCGCCGTGATCTGCCCCTGCACGGCCAACCATGCCCCGAGCCCCAGCACCAGCGATTGCAGGGCCAGGCGCACACCTTTGGACCAGGCACTGACGGTGGCGGTTTTTTCACTGGCCAGGTTTTGTTGCGTCAAAAACGCGGTGTGCTGTGCCAGCCAACGCTCGCGCAGGGTGTCGAGCATGCCCATGGCCTCGATCGCTTCGCTGTTGCGCAGGTGAGCGCTGGCCTGCTGCGTGGCCTCCACCGACCATTCGCTTGCGGCTTTTAGAGGGCCGTGCGAAACCCGCTGGTTGATCCATGCCAATAGCATCAGCACCACGGCCCCGCCCAAGGCCAAGAGCCCCAGCCACGGGCTGAACATGAAGATGACAAACAGATACACGGGGAACCACGGCGCATCGAAAAACGCGAACAGCGCATTGCCGGTCGCAAACTGACGCAAGCGGGTGAGGTCACTCAGCGCCTGCCCGGCGGCGGGGCTGGCGGTGCGTAATTGCGCTTCAAATGCCGCGTCATACACCCGCTGATTCAGGCGCATGTCCATTTGCGTGCCGAGGCGGATGACCACCTGGCTGCGCACCCACTCCAACGCGCCCATCAGGGCGAACAGCCCGAGGATCATCAGCGTCAGCATTAACAGGGTCATGAGATTGCCCGATGCCAGCACCCGGTCGTACACCTGCAACATATACAGCGCGGGGGCCAGCATCAGTAAATTGATGACGGCCGAGAACAGGCCGATGTTGAAAAAAGCACGCTTGTAGGCCGTCAAGGCAGCCAGCATCTCGTTGGCGACGTGGGCATTGTGCCGGGTCATGAAGCGATTCCGTGAGCGATGAACCAACAAAACCGCGCACGCTGGGGGGAGCATGCGCGGCACAACGGCGTCCTGTCAGCCGTCAACCGTCAACCGTCAACCGTGGCGACAGGACAAGACGGGGTTTACGCCGCCAATGCCCAGTCCTGAGCCACCTCTTGCACACCCACCAGATCGATATCGGCGGCCAGCGGTGCGTCGGTGTGTGCCAGACCGGCGGCGGCCAGGTCGTCGAAGGTGGAATCGGTGGACAAGCCGAACCCGCTCAGCAGGTTGTTGAGTGCCCCTTCCAGGCCCGAGACGTCGCCTTTCATCAGGCCATAGATCACGTCCTGAACAGCGTTGCCTGCCCGGCCGGCGTCACTGGCCGCGGAGAGGTCGAGGCCGTTGAAGGAAGCGGTGTAGTCGTTCAAACCGAAATCAGTGCCGTTTCCACCCTGCAGCCCCGTGCCCAAGGTAACGGTATCCAATTCGCCCCACAGGTAATGGTTCATGTTATCGCCCGGGGAGACTTTGGGATCGAACACATAGTTGAGCCCCTTATCGGTGTCGCTTGCGGCAATAAATGCATATTCCGAACCCTGTGCACCGTGCGTTGCATATTGCTCACCCGTCATTGCACGCCCACCGGTATTAAAGCCGCCCGTATTACCGGTGCCATGGCCAGCAGTCGTAAACCCGGTCGACCACGCGCTCAATGCATCCTGAACCGAGAAAGCCCCAAATGCAGAGTTGTAAGTAATCGAAATAGTCATACTTGATCCTTTTCAATGGACAGTTAATAACGCTGCGCACACACGCGCACTTTCACTCGAAATGAGCAAACCTTTAAAAACTCAGGGCATCACTTAGAACTTATATTCGAGCATTCCGCTGAGCGTGCGCCCGCGCGCGAGGCTCACATTATTGGCGTCGCCCATGGCCACGAAATAGGCTTCGTCAGTGGCGTTTTCCAATACCAGTGTCAGGTTCAACGCATCGGTTGCCCAATAACTGGCATACAGGTCATACACGCTGTACTTGGGCCACGTCGCTTGTTCCAGGCTCTGATAGTTATGGGTATTGATATCTGAACCGTTGCCGGGGCTATAACGCAAACGGACACCGGTATCCAGACGACGCTCAAGAAACCGTGCGCCGACCGTTAAAGAGCCGCGGTCAGCTGGCATGTAAGCCGCCGCGCCCATGACCCCGCCGCAACTGACTTTATTATTACGCTCGTCATTATCCAGCCATTCCGTTTCGTGCACGGCACGTAAGCTCCAGCGCCCGTTAGGCAATTGAAACCGTTCATAGCCACTTTTTAATTTTTTACCGGTTTTTTTGGCGCCACCCATAAAGTAATCTTTCGAACAAAAATCGTTACTACCGATCATGTGCGTATAACTGAAGTTGGTATACATGCGCCCCATGTCGTAGTTGAGTTGATATTCAACGCCTCGGAAACGTGTATCGCTCAAACTGTTAACGTAGGCCAAATCACCAAAATTACCCGTGGCCGTTTCTTCCGGCAACATGATGCCGTACTGCATGAATGAAAAGTTCTTGATGCGGTTATCAAAGTACGAAACTTTCATACCGAGACGGTCATTATTAAAAAACAATGATTCTTTAAAAATGTTGAATCCGACTTCCCAATCCCGAGATTCTTCAGGCTTCAGGAACGGGTTAGGAAATACCCGTTCAGGTGCATTGCCGCCGTGAGGTCGTCCGGTCATGAAGACTTCTGTCACGGCGGGCGGGCGCCAGCCTTTACCCCAGTGGGTGTAGAGCTGCAACCAGTCCACCCCCGGTTTGACCGCGAGACCGAAGGTGGGTGAAAACTTGCCGTCCGTACGATCAATGTCATAAAGGTCTTCTGTCCGAACGGCCGGACCGCTGCCGATCACATCGACCCCGTTTTCGTGACGGATGACTTTTTTGCGATACAAGGTCATGCCGGTTTCGCCTTCTAGCCGGTAGCGGTCATAACGCAGCCCCCCACTGACTGTCAGCCAGCCGTCATAGTCGTATTGCAGATGACTGAAAAGGCTGGCCATGCTGCGCTTGCCCGCAGGGTCCGCACCTTCGATGTAAGGCAACGTTGACTCGTTTTTGGCAGAGACTTTGTGGGTCTTGGGTTTGAACGTGTCCTGATACATCTCCAGGCCATACGTCCAATTCAACTGACCCCACGTGTCGAAATTAAACAGCGAGGTATTTTGTGCTTGCAGCCCCCATGTGTCGGTACGGAAACGATCCTTGTACGCATCGAATGCGTTGTCGGCGGTCGCCATATGCCGTGCATTCGCACGTTCCAGCTCTGTGCTGACGAAATACAGCTTGCTCTTGAAATCAATCAGCTCGTTATCCGGGTTGTAGCTGTAGTCAACGGCGTAGTTGGCAGTGCCCAGATTGTTTTTACTGTGGCGCACATAGTCGTAACTCTTCTGACCCGGGGTGGCGTAGGTCCACGAATCATTACTGTCGCTGTCGGTGTTCAAGTAGCTCAGTTGTACCCGCTGATCATTGGGCAGATTGAGCCCGAACTTGACCATTTGTGAGCGTGTCACACTACCCGCATCGCCCACTTCGCTGTTCAACCAGTCGTTCCAGGCTTCACGCCTGTATTTTTTGACCCGGATTGAATCCCCCAGGTTGTCCGCATTCTGTCTTCCGCTGCGGTAATTGCCAAAATGGCGCTCGCTATACGCAAACAACGCATCGCCAATGTCATTACCGAATGCGAACACGCCGCCGCCATTGAAATAGGTGCCATTACCCATTTCGCCCAGGCCACTGCCCGCACGAACACGGCCGCCAAATGATTTGCCGTCCTTGAGAAATTCGCTGGCTTCCAGCGTTTTGAAGGTGGCAATCCCGCCGAGTACCGCCGCACCGCCCATACCCGATTGCGAGCCTTTTTCAATCTCGATGCTGGAGATCATTTCCGGATCGATCAACATCACTCCATTGCGATGTTGATGACCATTAACGTTGAAGTTCTGACGCATACCGTCAACGTTCATGTTGACGCGGCCGTAGTCCTGCAGGCCGCGGATGTTCACTGATAACCCCGGATCGCGTTGATCCACTGCCGTGTACACACCGGGCGTTTCTTCCAGCATGTCAGCGGCGTGACGTGGCGCACGTTTACTGATTTGCTCGCCGGTGATGACGGAAACCGCTTCAGGCGTCTGATACACCCAGTCAGCGCTATTGCCTTCTGCCTCACTGGCAGAAATAGAGGTGGTGCCCAGGGCCAGCGCGCCGGTGGGGTTGCCGTCCACCCGGGTCAGGGTGACTTGGCGCTCGCCCGTGAAGCGGTATTCAATCGGGTTGCTGCCTACCAGTCGCGCCAGGCCTTCCTGTACCCCGAAGTCGCCTTTGAGTGCCGGGGCATGCAGACCTTGCAGCAGGTGGCTGTCGAACAGCACTTGCAGACCGGCCTGCTCGGCAAATTGCAGTACTGCTTTGTCCAGCGGCTGGGCCGGAATATGAAACGCAATGAACGTTTGCTGCACTGCGCTCTCGGTTTTTGAAGCCGCCTGAGCAGGCACCTGCGCTGCCAACAACGCGAACACACCGACATGAACTGCAAAGGCTAACCGGCTGGCGGCCCCTACCCCTTTGCGCTGATTGAACACCATTCTTGTTATCCCCAAACGTGCACGATTTGCATTGCGAATGAATCTCAATAGCAAGACGTGCGAGCAGGGAAAACTCAGTAAGGCTTTTTGCGATTAATGTTCAAAAAGGTAAAACGGGGCTGCGATTCGCTGATGGCTCGCAGCCCCGTGTTGCCGGTCAATGGCAGCATCACCGGTCAATAAATCAGGGTGACCCCGGCCAGTTCGACGCGTTTGATGTGCAGTTCGCGGGTGAGGGTGTGCAGCGCGCCATCGAGCATTTCAAGGCGGAAAACACCGCTGACCTGCCGACTGGCCAATGCCGGGTTGGCCAGTACGACCTGGCCGGGGCGATAGCGGTTGAGCTGCTCAAGCACTTGGTCCAGCGGCTGGCGGTCAAATACCAGCACGCCCCGGCGCCAAGCGGTGGCTGAACTCAGGTCAAAGCCCGGCAACAGCTGCACGCCGCGCTGTGGGGTATAGCGCGCACTTTGGCCTTCTTTGAGCACCTGTTGCGCGGCGCCCCCGTTGGGTGGCGATTGCACGCTGACCGCCACGCTGTGTTGCAAAACGCCGACCCAGGCCTGATCCGCGCCTTGGCGCCCGACAACAAACTGGGTGCCCAGGGCCTGGGTCTGCCCCCCCGCACTTTGCACCACGAACGGTCGGGTTTCGGCCTCGCCCATGGGCGCAACGTCAAACACGGCGGAACCGGCCAGCAAGCTGATGCGCCGCTCGTGGGTGTCGTAGTCAATGCGAATGGCACTCGACGCATCCAGTTCCACCGAGCTGCCGTCATCCAGCTGCACAGTGCGCAACTCGCCCGTGCCGGTTCGATAGTCAGCCTGCATCTGCACCAGCAGGTTCGGCCCGCCGACCCACGCCACTGCCAGCACCATGCAAACTGCCGCCGCGCGCCCTACCCAGCGCAACGGCCGACGGCGTCGAGTGACGGGCGCAGGCCGGGCACACGGCGACTCGGGCCTTAAACGGTGAGCCTCGGGCTTGAGTGCGTGCGGTTCCAGCGCCAATTCTCCCAGCGCCGCCCATGTCTGCTGCGCAAACTGCAGCGCAGGCCCATGACGCTCATCACACGCCAGCCACTGCGCCAAGTGCGCCTGCGCCTCGTCACTCAACGGGCCCGCGTGCAGACGCACCGCCCACTCGGCGGCCGCCTGCGTAATGATCTGCTGCTCGGGGCCTTGGCTATTCACGTATGAATCTCAAATTCTCGTTAGGTATAGGCAGTGACGTCTTGCGTGAAGATTTTCAGTAAGCCATTCGTCGATAGGTAGGAATATTACTGCTCCGGCGTCTGCAGACGCTGCATGACATAAGCCAAGGCTTTGGACAGATGCTTTTGCACTGAGCTATCAGAGATTTCAAGGTGACGCGCCACTTCAGCGTGGGTCATGCCTTCGATCCGGTTGAGTCGAAATATTTCCTGAGTTCGCTCGGGCAGTTCGCAAAGCGCCTGCTTCAAGGCTTTGCGCTGTTGCTCGGCCATTGCCTGGGCCTCCAGCCCTGCCATTTCATCCTCAATTTCAGCCAAGGCTTCATGGCTTACCGAGTCTGTTTTTCGACGGGTTTCCTGACGGATGTGGTCCACCAGCAGGTTGCGCGCCGTGCGGTAAAGGTAACCGGGAGAGTTGTCGATTTTCGCTTTTCGTCCATGCTCAACCATACGCAGGAAGCTTTCCTGCACCAGATCGGCAGCGAGCTGTGGGTCACGTACCTTGCGCGCCAAGTACCCGCGCAGGGTGCTGGCATGCTTGAGGAACAAGCCCTTGAGATCCATATCCGACAAACCGACTCCCTGGAGCATGAAGGAAAGGGGGCGTCATCTTACTTTTTGTCGAGAATGATTTTCAATTGATATTCAGTTGCACTGCCGTCGCCCTGAACTTATCACGGCGACGTCATCGCACTAAGTGCCACACTTCGCGGTCACTGCAAGGGCGTCTGACGACCGGGCTGGCGCAGCACCCCGTCAGCAACAACACTTATGAACAAGATTGATAGAGGACACCTCCATGCTGTGGAAAAAAGGCCGGCGTAGCGACAACGTTGAAGACGTGCGCGATCAAAGCACCGGAAGCGGCGGGATGCGTATTGGGGGCGGTAAAGGCTTGAGCCTGATGGCCGTGGTGGTCATCGTCGGTTTCGGCCTGCTGACCGGGCAGGACCCGATGCAAATTCTTGGGCAATTGAGCGGCCAGTTAACCGAGCAATCATCGCCGCAGGTCTCGCAACAAACCGGTCATGCGCCACCGGCCAACGATCAACAAGCCGAGTTCGTGCGTGCCGTGCTGGGCGATACCGAAGACACCTGGCGTCAGGTCTTTCAGCAGTCCGGTCGCACTTATAAAGACCCGACATTGGTGCTGTTCAGTGGCCAGATCAACTCGGCGTGTGGCTTCGCCTCTTCTGCCAGCGGCCCTTTTTACTGCCCGGCCGACCAGAAAGTGTACCTGGACATGAGCTTTTTCCAGGAGATGGCTCAGCGCTTTCAGGCCGCAGGTGATTTTGCCCAGGCGTATGTGATTGCCCATGAAGTCGGTCATCACGTGCAAACGTTGTTGGGGGTGTCGTCAAAAATGCAAATGGCCCGCCAGCAAGGCAAACCCATGAAAGGCGATGGCGGTTTGCTGGTCCGTCAGGAGTTACAAGCGGACTGTCTGGCAGGCGTGTGGGCCAGCGTTGCGCAAAAACGCTTGAACTGGCTGGAGCCGGGAGACATTGAGGAAGCGCTCAACGCGGCAAACGCCATTGGTGATGACCGCTTGCAGCAACAAGGCCAGGGTCGCGTGGTGCCGGACTCCTTTACCCACGGCACTTCGGCGCAACGGGTGAAGTGGTTCAAGACCGGCTTTGCACAGGGCGATATCAATCAGTGCGACACCTTCTCCGCTGCCCGCCTGTAACTGCCGGGCCGCGGGATGCCAGGGCTGATCGCCCTGGCATCAGGTCGCCCGCTAATCAGGCCACGAGGCGCCGCAATTCAAAACAATCCCTGGCATGCCAGTCGGCCAGACCGGGCCACGGGTTTTCAGGGACATTGACCAGCACCGTCTTGCTGCCCGCAGCACGCCCGCATTCAAGGTCAAAACGGAAATCCCCCACCATCACCATTTGCGTAGGTTCAACGCCCCACGCCTTGGCCAGTTTCAGCAGGCCATCCGGGTCGGGCTTGTGGGCCGCGTTGTCACGTCCCAACACATCGTCGGGAGCAAAACAATGATCCAGACCAATGGCCTTCAGGGTGATTTGCGCCAGCTCCTGAGCGTTTCGGGTCAAAATCCCCAAGCGCACGCCCCGCTCGGCCAGGTCAAGAATCAACTCGACCGCCCCGGGCGCCGGGGTGGAAGCCAGCGCCAGCTCGCGCTCATGCTCCAGCAGCCAGGCATGCTTGGCGGCCGACTCGGCGGCCGGTAAACCGGCGAGGTGGGTGAGGATGTCTTCATCGTCCGGGATGGACAGTTCACGATGAATCAGCTTGAAGTCATGCACCGCTACAGTCAGCGTGCCGTCCATGTCGA
The DNA here is from genome assembly GCF_015377145.2 of Pseudomonas lundensis. Taxonomy (NCBI): domain Bacteria; kingdom Pseudomonadati; phylum Pseudomonadota; class Gammaproteobacteria; order Pseudomonadales; family Pseudomonadaceae; genus Pseudomonas; species Pseudomonas lundensis. The sequence continues at coordinate 772,612 of NZ_CP062158.2, read as the reverse complement.
ACACCCAATGCTTTACGTCTTTTAGCGTCATGCCCAGTCCTTGCGATGGCGAATTAAACCTTCCTGAGTGACCGACGCCACCAACTGCCCGGCGCGGTTATACACACTGCCACGGGAGAACCCGCGAGAATTGCCAGCCCACGGGCTGTCCATGGCGTACAGCAACCAGTCGTCAGCGCGCAGATCGGCGTGGAACCACAGGGCGTGGTCGAGACTGGCCACTTGCATATCTTTTTGCCAGACGCCTTTGCCGTGAGGCAGCAGCGAAGTCGTGAGCAAGCCGAAGTCCGAAGCGTAGGCCAGCAGGTACTTGTGCAGCGCGGGCGTGTCGGCCAGCGCGCCGTCTGCGCGAAACCAGACGTATTTGATCGGGTCGCTGACCTTGGGGTTGAACGGGTCTTCCCCCACCACCGGCCGAAATTCGATGGGCTTGGCACACAGCAGTTTTTCGCGCATGGCCTCGGGAATCAGGTGCGCGCGCTGACGAATAAGGTCCAGCTCGGAAGGCAGATTTTCCGGGCCGACCACATCGGGCATCGGGATCTGGTGCTCAAACCCGCCTTCGTCATATTGAAACGATGCGCTACAGGTAAAAATCGGTTGGCCCTTCTGGATCGCGGTCACCCGACGGGTGCTGAAACTGCCGCCATCACGCACGCGGTCGACTTGATACACCACGGCCAGCCCGGCATCGCCGGGCCGCAGAAAGTAACCATGCATCGAATGCACATGCCGGGCGTCTTCAACCGTCTGGCTCATGGCGGACAGCGATTGACCGAGCACCTGACCGCCGAACAACTGGCGAAAGCCCAAGTCCTGACTGCGGCCGCGAAAGAGGTTCTCTTCGATCGGTTCCAGGGTCAGCAAATTGACCAGATCATCCAACACTTGGCTCATTCAGTTTTTCCTCACACAGAGCAATACCGGCGCAATCTTCGCTGCGACGGCCACACAAAATTCGGCACTCGCCGCTTAACCTACAACTTGAACGTCATTTGCCTGCTTATCCGTGCAGCGTTTCCAACCATTGCGCCCGACTGATCCGATACAGCACGTGGGGGCGCAAGGGATGGCCCTCGGGGATCTTCGGGTGTTCAAAATCACCCGCCAGATCACGCTGCATGCCGATGGCCTGCATCACTTTCTGCGAGGGCAGATTGGCCTCGGTGGTAAAGGACACCACTTGATCCAGCGCCAGCCGGTCAAAGGCACAGCGCAACACCGCCCACGCAGCTTCACTGGCGTAACCCAACCCCCAATGCTCGGGCGCCAGGCGCCAGCCAATCTCGACAGCAGGGGTGAACGGTGCGTCGAATCCGACATTCAATAAACCGGTAAAACCAATAAACGCACCGCTGTCCTTACGCTCCAGAGCCCACAGTCCGTAGCCATATTCAGCGAAGTGGCCGCGAACACGGCCGATCAGCGCGGCGCTTTCGAGGCGGCTCAACAGTCCCGGAAAATAGCGCATGACCCGCGGGTCGGCGCACATGGCGGCAAACGCTGCCAAATCCGTGTCTCGCCACGGGCGCAGGCGAAGACGGGCACTTTCGAGTTCCTGAATTTGCTCCATCAAACCCCTCCGATTTATTACCGGGCTTTTCATGTGTCGGGCAGTGTACCGCGCTGTTAAGATCCGGCGCTCGTTCCGACGTGAAATCCCCATGCCTTTACCGCTGATTTATCACGATGACTACAGCCCGGCGTTCCCGCCCGAGCATCGTTTCCCGATGGATAAATTCCGCTTGTTGCGCGACCACCTGGTGGAAACCGGGCTAACCCGGGACGCCGACCTGCTTCGCCCCGCGCTGTGCCCTGTGGATATCCTCGCCCTTGCCCATGATCCGGCGTACATCGAGCGCTACATGGCGGGCGAACTGGCCCGTGAAGACCAGCGGCGTCTGGGCCTGCCCTGGAGCGAAGCCCTGGCGCGGCGCACCATTCGCGCCGTCGGCGGCTCTCTGCTCGCCGCCGAGCAGGCATTGAGCCACGGGCTGGCCTGCCACTTGGCCGGCGGCACCCATCACGCCCACTACGACCACCCGGCGGGCTTTTGCATCTTCAATGATCTGGCGGTCATCAGCCGTTACTTGCTCGAAAGCGGACGTGTCAGTCGCGTGCTGATTTTTGACTGCGACGTGCATCAGGGTGATGGCACGGCGCGCATTCTGGACACTACGCCGGAGGCGGTGACCGTTTCGCTGCACTGCGAAAAAAACTTTCCGGCGCGCAAGGCGCAAAGCGACTGGGACATCGGCCTGCCCATGGGTATGGGCGATGCCGCCTATTTGCAAGTGGTGGATGAAGCGCTGAATTACTTGCTGCCGCTGTACCAGCCGGATTTGGTGTTGTACGACGCCGGGGTCGATGTGCACCAGGACGACGCGCTGGGGTACTTGAAACTGACAGACGCAGGCGTGGCCGCACGTGATGAAGCCGTGATGCGGCATTGTCTGGGCCGGGACATACCGGTGGTCGGGGTGATCGGCGGGGGCTACAGCAAAGACCGCAAGGCGCTGGCGCGCCGTCATGGGATTCTGCACCACAGCGCGCACAAGGTCTGGTGCGCAATGGGCTGCGATTAATTACCCACAATGCCTGTGGAACCGCTTGTGGATAACCTGAGTGAAAGCCCTTGCAGGCCATACAGAACGTGGCCTGCAAGGCGCTGTGTGTTTTTCGTACAGATGCAGTCGTGATGCCCGTTTTGGGGGGGCGGGAAGCGCTAGACCAGAGGCTTGAACCGTGACGTCGCCGGACGTGAAGTGTGAGCGTTGAACGGGCGTACACCGCCCCCTTGCTCGGCAGCGACTACGGGTTGGCGCAGTCAGGTAGAATGCGCCGCTTATTTCGCCGATTTGCAGCTTGCCATGACTGACGCCCTCACTCCCCTTCCCCCTCATGTCGCCATCATTGGCGGAGGCCCAGCGGGCCTTATGGCCGCTGAAGTGCTGAGTCAGGCGGGTGTGCGAGTCGATCTGTATGACGCCATGCCGTCGGTCGGGCGCAAGTTTTTACTGGCTGGGGTCGGGGGCATGAACATCACGCACTCTGAAGCGTATCCCGCCTTCCTGTCGCGCTATGCCGAACGGGCGCCCCAGATTGCGCCCCTGTTGCGTGCCTTTGATGCCGATGCGCTGTGCCGCTGGATTCACGATCTGGGCATCGAGACCTTCGTTGGCAGCTCGGGCCGGGTGTTCCCCACCGACATGAAAGCCGCGCCGCTTTTACGCGCCTGGCTCAAGCGGTTGCGCGAGTCCGGCGTGGTTATCCACACCCGCCATCGCTGGTTGGGCTGGCGAGCCGATGGCGCATTGCGCATCGACAGCCCGGAAGGCGAAAAACACCTCACCCCCGACGCAACCGTCTTGGCGCTGGGGGGCGGCAGTTGGGCGCGGCTGGGGTCCGACGGGGCGTGGATGCCGCTGCTCGCTGAACGCGGGGTCTCGCTGGCAGCCCTGCAACCGAGCAACTGCGGGTTTGATGTCACAGGCTGGAGCGAGGTACTGCGCACCAAATTTGCCGGTGCACCGCTAAAAAATATCGCCATTGCACTGGAGCATCACAACCCGCGCTTGGGTGAATGCGTGATCACGGCCAGTGGCATCGAAGGCAGCCTGATTTACGCGTGGTCGGCGCCGATTCGAGAAGCGATCAACCGGCAAGGGGCTGCCACGATTCTGATCGACCTGTTGCCGGGCAAGGCTGTGGATAACGTGGCAAAGGCGCTCGCCAAACCCCGTGGCTCACGCTCGATGAGCAAACATCTGCACAGCCAGTTGGGCCTGGACGGCGTGAAAGCCGCGCTGCTGCGCGAATTGGCGCCCGCTGAATATTTCGCAGACCCGGCGCTGCTGGCCCGCGCCATCAAAGCGTTGCCGTTGCAGTTGATTAAGCCACGTCCGCTGGACGAGGCCATCAGCAGTGCGGGCGGTGTGACCTTTGAAGCGCTGGACGAACACTTGATGCTCAAACCGTTGCCGGGGGTGTTCTGCGCAGGCGAGATGCTGGACTGGGAAGCGCCAACAGGCGGCTATTTGCTCACCGGCTGTTTCGCCAGTGGCCGCGCCGCCGGGTTGGGGGTTTTAAGCTGGCTGCACCCTCAGGCCTGATTCAAAACCGCTACCCGCCAGCGCACGGTAGCGGTTAAAAACCTTACTTGCGTTTACGCGGGCCGGTGTTGAACACGGGCACTTTACGCACAGGCTTGACTGAGGGTTCAGCCGGGGCCACTTCGCCGCTGTCGACCCATTTGCCCAGGTTACGTTTACCGCCACCGCCGGACGTTTTGGGCTTTTTAGGCTTCTTCGGCTTTTTGATCACCTGACCCGAGGCGTCGGTTTCGGGCACGCGGTGCTCTGGCTCGAAGTCCTGTTCTTCATGGCGCGGCAGCGTTTGACGAGTCAGCATCTCAATGGCCGAAAGCATGTTCACCTCATCGGCGCACACCAGCGAAATCGCCTCGCCCTTCTGACCGGCGCGACCCGTACGGCCAATGCGGTGGATGTAGTCCTCGGCCACGATTGGCAGGTCGAAGTTGACCACCAGCGGCAAGTCTTCAATGTCCAGACCACGGGCCGCGACATCGGTGGCCACAAGAATCTGCACTTCACTGGCCTTGAAACGATCCAGCGCGCGTTGGCGCGTGGCCTGCGGTTTGTCGCCATGGATGCCGTCAGCGTTGATGCCCAGCGCTTGCAGCTTGCCCACCAGGTCATCCACGCCATTGCGGGTTTTGGCGAACACCAGCACCTGCTTCCAGCGCTGAGTGCGCAACAAATGCAGGAACAGCTCGGCCTTGCGCTTCTTGTCGACCGGGATAACCCACTGCTTGACGCTGCTGGCCGCGACGTTGCGCGGGCTGACTTCAATGCTCAGCGGGTTGTCGAGCATTTGCTCGCCCAGCGCGCGGATCGCATCCGAGAACGTGGCCGAGAACAGCAAGGTCTGACGCTTTTTCGGCAAGGCGCGGTAGATGTCGCGCAGTTCTTCGCTGAAACCCAGGTCGAGCATGCGATCGGCTTCGTCCAGGATCAGGGTTTGCAGCTGGTTGAACTTGATCGCTTTCTGGCGATACAGGTCAAGCAGGCGACCCGGCGTGGCTACCAGCACATCAACGCCTTTGCGCATTTTCATCATTTGCGGGTTGATGCTGACGCCGCCGTACACCGCGTAGGTGCTCAACGGCAGGTGTTCGGCGTACTGGCGAATGCTTTCGTGAACCTGCTCGGCCAGCTCACGGGTCGGCACCAGCACCAGCGCACGCACGGAGTTGCTGGCGACTTTCGGGCCTTCCATGGTCAGCGACTGCAACAGCGGCAGGGCAAAACCGCCGGTTTTACCGGTGCCGGTCTGGGCGGCGGCCATCAGGTCGCGGCCCGCCAGCACGGCGGGGATGGCTTGGGCCTGAACCGGGGTCGGGGTCTGGTAGCCGAGCGTCTCAAGGGCGCGCAGCAAGGGTTCGATCAGGCCAAGGGAGGCGAATGTCATGGGGATACCGTCGAAAAAGGTCAGCGCGTGGGTGCAGAGGTTGCAATGGCGCGCAGTTTACCCTAATTCAGACGGGTTTCTGCTTGCGCCACTGCGGTAACCCGATCAACACCACCGCACTGATGATGACCGCCATCGCCAGGCACTCTTCAAAACCGATGGTCTCGCCCGCAAAGGCAATGCCAAGCATCACCGCCACGGCCGGATTGACGTAGGCGTAGCTGGTGGCGGCTGCCGGGCGTACGTTTTTAAGCAAATACATGTAGGCACTGAACGCGATGATGGAGCCGAAAAACACCAGATACAGCAAGGCACCCCAACCGGCGGCTGTCGGCATTTGCGTCAAACGCTCGCCGCTCAACAGGCTGCCGATGAGCAACACAGCGCCCGCCGTGAGCATTTCCGCAGCGCTGGCCATTGGCCCGGCCGGCAGTGGCAAGTGACGGCTCCAGACGGAACCGAAGGCCCAGGCCGCCGCCGCAAACAGGATCATGGCCGCACCGAGCGGGCTGGCTTGCAGGTTGGAGCCGAGGTTGAGCATGGCAATACCGATCAGCCCGAGCACAATCCCCGCCCACTCCAGCCGCGTATTGCGCGCGCCCCAGAAATAGCCGAACAGCAACGTGAACAACGGCACAGTGGCCACGGCCAACGCCGCTACCCCCGACGCCACGCCCGAGTGCTCGGCCAGGGTCACGCCGCCATTGCCGCAGGCCAACAGCAGAAAGCCGATCATCGCCGCCGAACGCCACTGCACCCACGTGGGCGCAGGCGACCCGCGCCAGCGCATGAACGCATACATCAAGCTGCCCGCCACGAGGAAACGCACCCCGGCCATCATCAGCGGCGGCCAGGACTCAATGCCGATACGGATCACCAGATAAGTCGACCCCCAAATCACGTACAACGCGAAAAAAGCACCGATCAATTGCAACGGGAAACGACGTGCGGCAGGCATGGTTCAGCTCAAAGGCAAAGGCAGGGGATCTGGAAGTCTAGACATCGGAGCCGTGCAACAGAAGTAACAGATTGCATCAAAAGCGGCCGTACACTTTTTGCCGCCATGGGGGCGCTACATGAGCGTCAGAAACCCCGGTAACGCTTGAGGTGTTCGTTGATCTTGCCGGCCGGCACTTTTTGCAAGCTGCACAGCAGGTCATGGTTCAGCTCACGCAGACCATGCTGTTCGCGCAGTTGCCGGGCCAGGTGCGCGGTCAGGTTGGCGGCCATTTCGGCGTCGGCCATCGCCCGGTGCGCCTTGCCGGTGTGAGGCAGGTCAGCGAACGTGGTCAGCGTGCCGAGTTTGTGGTTGGGGGCGGCGGGCATCAAACGCCGCGCCAGCAGCAGCGAACAGGCAAAGTTCTGCAAGCGGGTACGCTTGATGCGGCCCATCTCGAAATCCCAGAACTTTTGGTCGAACGCGGCGTTATGCGCCAGCAACGGGGTGATGCCGACAAACTCGTTGACCTCGTTCATCACCTGCTCGGCCGAAGGCGCGGTGCGCAACATGGCGTTGCTGATACCCGTCAACTGCTCGATAAACCCCGGCACACGCACACCGGCGTTCATCAGGCTCTGGTAACGCTCGACAATGCGCCCCTGCTCCAGAATGACCACGGCAATTTCAGTGGCCCGGCAGGTGCTGCTCGGTGAAATGCCGGTGGTTTCAAAGTCGATGACGGCGATACGTTCCAAACGGGGTCAATCCTGTAAAAAGTGAGCGTTACTTAAGCAGCAAGTTGCCTTCGATCGGCACGTAGCGGGTGGCCGCGCGGATCAAGGAGTTGGCGGTCAGGCCCGGCACGCCGTATGCCACGGTTTCAACCCCGTGCTTGCTGGCAATGCGTTCTAGCAACAGGTCGAAGTCGCCATCGCCGGAGGCCAGCACCACTTCGTCCACATTGGCGGCGGCGTCCATGATGTCGATGGTGATGCCGACGTCCCAGTCGCCTTTGGCCGAGCCGTCACTGCGCTGGATATAAGGCTTGAGCTTCACCGTGAAACCGAGGTTGCGCAGGATTTGCTGAAACTGCTGCTGTTTGCTGTCACCGCGGTCGATGGCGTACGCATAGGCCTCAACAATCTCACCCCGCTGGCTGATATCGGCCCACAGCGCGGCGTAATTGAAATGGCAGCCATACGCCTGGCGAACCGTGTAATAGAGGTTCTGCACATCTGCAAAGACTGCAATTTTTTTCACCGGGACCACCTCAAGGCGTCCAGGCAAATGGGCGCACGACTGAAAACAAGTGCGGCAGTATGCCAGCCCGTGCAGGGTTTGCGTGGATTAACCGCCCGCCGCGCCCGATACGGCGTGCGTCTGACAGCAACTTAGGCACTTGCATTTGCTTGATGCCGGGCTTGATCGGTTAAAGTGGCGCACCGCTTTTGAATGCTGATACCGAACCATGAATCCGCTGACTGTTATTCGTGACGCCCTGTACTTCTTCCAACGCAATCTGGGCCAGATTGTGACGCTGTGCTTGCCGCTGGTGATTCTTGAGGCCGTGCTGCAACAACTGGTCGACCACGCCACGGGGCCGAATGCGTCGCCCGGCTACGGGTTGGTCGTCGGCTTGTTGGTGTACCCGATCTACACGGCGGCCCTGATCCTGTTTCTCGACGCGCGCAGCCGGGGCGAAAGCCCGCGCAACCGTGACCTGCTGGCCCGTGCGCTGCAACTGTGGCCAAAGTTCGCGCTGCTGGCAGCCATCAGCACCTTGCTCATCGTGCTGGGGCTGTCGATGTTTTTTGTCCCCGGCATCTACCTGACCGTCGTGTTTGCGTTCGCCGAATACCAACTGGTGCTGCGCGACGAGCCACCGCTGGCCGCCTTGAAGTCCAGCTTCGAGCTGAGCCGTGGCCACTTCTGGCGCATCTTCGTGTGCATTCTGGCAGTGCTGGGGCCTTTGATGCTGCTCAAGGAAACAGGTTTTTCGGTGTACCCGCCAGCCGAAAACCCGGTGCTGTCACTGGTGCTCGAAAGCATCAACAGCTTCTTGCAGCTGTTTCTATCTGTGGTCCTATTCCGTTTATTTATGCTAATTCGAGAATCTTCTGACAAGTAAAAGAAGGTTCACCTACAAGCCTGCCAGTGGGATGCCGAGCATGGGGCGCGTATGCTCGGCCTTCTGCGCAACCTTTATAAGCCGAGTCCATGTCACGTCTTTTACGTAATACCGTACTGGGTGTGTTGCTGACAGCAGCGCTGTTGGCGTGCCTGATCTACAGCCTGACGTGGCGCCCGCAGGCCAGGGAGGTGCTGCCCGTCAGTTGCCCTGCCTCGGCCCCGGTGCTGGTGCCCGGTCAGGCACTCAAAGTCATGACCTGGAACGTGCAATACCTGGCGGGCAAGCGTTACGTGTTCTGGTACAACCTGAGCGACGGCAGCGGGCCGGATACCCGCCCCAACCGCGAGGACATGGCCTACAGCCTGGATCAGGTGGTGCGCGTCATCCGCGACGAAAAGCCCGATCTGGTGTTGCTGCAAGAGGTCGATCAAAACGCCAAGGCCAGTGCCTATCAGGATCAGCTCAAACTGTTGCAGGAGCGCCTGATCGACCTGTACCCCTGCAGCGCGCAAGCATTCACCTGGAAAGCCGACCTCGTCCCCGACCGGCACATTTTTGGCAGTGTCGGTCGCACCCTGGTGACGCTGAGCCGCTTCCAGATCGAACACGCCGAGCGCCTGCAATTACCGGTGGCCGAGGCCAACATCGTCAGCCGTCAGTTTCAACCCAAACCCGCCCTGCTGGTCACCTACCTGCCCCTCAACGACGGCGGGCAACTGGTGGTCATCAATACCCAACTCGACCGCCCGACGCTGAACAACAGCAACCTGCGTCGACAAATGCAGGCGACCGCTGCGGTGGTGGACAAGTTTGAGGGTTACGGCACCCCCTGGCTGATCGGCGGGGACTTCAACTTGCTGCCTATCGGCCAGTTTCTGCGCCTGCCCGCCGAGTTGCGCGCAGGTTACTCGCCTGACAGCGAGCTGCACCTGCTGTGGGAAAAGTACCCAATGATTCCTAGCAACCCTGAAGCCACCGGCATCGACCGCGAACTGTGGCTCACGCATTTCCCGAACAATCCGCGTGTCGAAGAGCCCGATCGCACCCTCGATTACCTGTTTTACAGCCCGAAACTCAAACGCATCGAAGGCAACGTGCGTCAGGAAGACACGCTCACCATTTCTGACCACTTGCCTGTTGTCGGCCGCTTTTTACTGCCGCTGGACTGAACCGGCCCCGCCCGTCAGCGGTCAGGTTTTTCTGGGTTTGATGCGCGCCGTGGCTTCAGCCACGAGTGGATCGTCGGGCCAGTAATGACCCGTATCATAAGACGAGTACGAAGGTTGACACGCTGGAGACAATGATTTTAGTGGCCTGCATGGATTTAACAACTTTCTACATTGACAGTCACAGGTCCGGTGTCAGGTAGCCGACCTCCGCCCAGATATAACTGACATTATCTGAAATCAATTTAGCAATTACAGAGTCTTCCTACTCAAATGAGGCTGCTATAGGTGTTTGGCTGCCCATCGTCAGAGTTGCTCTGCTAGCTTTCTTAATCAGTGGTGATAATTTGGGGTGGTTACGGTCTTTCCTGGTGTTCGCTGAAGCAGTTTCATAAAACGGTGGTTTTATCGAACTGCCCAGACCGCGCAAGGGTTTGGGTTAAGTGCGATTTCTGTTCCATTGCACCCCAAAACCCGCTTACTGCTCTTCGGTTTTGAACTCAGACACGATATAGGCTCATGGATACCCCCATGGGGTGGCCAGTTGTAGCGTGATGAGGTAGCGCTCCTCTGTCGGGTTACGATCATCCTGGAAGCGACCAACCACCATCATCACTTTGTATTTGTTTCCTGCTTGCCAATAAGACTTACCCCCTTTGTTCACATTCCGTAAATTGGCACGCCATTCCGGTGTGTCTGCGAACGGAGGCCAGTAATTGACGTCGACGGGTATCCAACCACCTTTGCGCCATTGCTCTTGCAAATCCAACACGACCTTGAGGGTATCGTCGAGCAATAGCGGCTCGACTTGAGGGGAGATACGGATGTTGCTGACTCGTTCGTTGTCGAATGAAACAGTGAAGAAGCGAGCTGGTGGGGTTACGAATCCATATTGAGGGTCTATGAGGCGAAGACGAGCATCAGAGGTTATAAATCTTCCCCAATTTTTTCCAGGAATGGCTGGGCGGATCGCGGCACTGGAGCGCTGTCGCATATCTTCCCAGGGTTCGCCAGGTGTCAACGCGACTTCCGGCGTATCGGCAAAAAGACGCACTGTTGCAAAGACAAGAAGCGCAGCAACGATTAGCGAAAGCCCGCCCCGTTGCCAACCTATCAGCCCGAGACGGCTCATTGGACGCCTTTGCCTTTGGCTATATCATCAATGGCCTGTTCGATTCTGGGTCGTTCAGTGCTGTGCAACAGCTCGTCAAACTGCTCTGCTGCTTTAAGCACGAAGGTCATACGCTGGTCGATATCGGCCAAATTGGCGGTGGGGTTGCTGCTGAACTCAATGGTGCGGCCATCGCTGATTGGTCTGCACTGGCTTGCAAGGGTCAACTCAATGGCTTGAGCTACTCCGGATGGGATGCCGGTTACGTAGGACAGATGGTTGCCGCGCAAAAGCCTTACGAGTTTTTGGTCGGTATACATCGCTGGCTGAAGGATATTCTGTTGTTCGTGCCACGCCATGTGCACAACGCTTTGTGCGATATTTCCAGCATCAATTGCTTTGAAAGCTTGCAAGATTTCTTTGTAATCAATACCGAATCTCAGCCTCATCTCCCCAATTGGCCACAACACAGGCTGCTGACCATCGTCAGAAATTTTTTCCCGAAAACGCAGGCATGTTTCAAGCAGTTTTAGACCACGGTCTTTATAAAACGCATGCAAGGGGAATACATCCAAAAACAGCGTTGTATTACCCATTGCCATCATTTCGTACACATGCTGATAAAGCTGTTGCACGCTCGACAACGGCTCTCCCTCACTGCGTATATCAACGCTGGGCACCGGATTATTACGGTTAGCCTGTCCATACTCCCGTTGCCTTTTCTTGTACTCCAGAAGCTTTGCCTTTCTTTCACGCTCTTCAGCGCTGAACAGTCCCCACACGCCTGCTCTGGCGCTGTTTTTCAACTGTTCCGCTGCCTCATATTCCGCCTGAATCTTCTCGATGGATTCAGATGCATGCAACAAGCCACACCCTACCTGTTTGGATGCAAATGCGGCGAGGCCAGCCCACTGAAAACGGTTATCGGATTGCCATAGTTGAGCGTAGGCAGAGTTGATCATCTGGTTACGCACCTCGGGGTCGGCTATCAACTTTCCGCCGGGTGCAATGAAGTCTTCGGCTTGTTTTTGGTAAAAACGCCAGTTTTTATCACAGGCGGACTCGATTGTTTCTGTGAACCCGGAGGAAGGGATGGAAGTAGTGGTGGCGTTTGTAGGGCGCGTTGTGGCTGGCGCGTGTTGGGCTGTTTCAGAGGTGGTTCTGGTCGCTGTTCTTCTGGCTTGCGGTGCAGAAGGTTCGTTCTGGTAACTGGCTGTGAGCACCGAAGGAATCAGTCGGGCTCTACAGGGGCAACCGCTAAAGCTGTCCAGAGTGCCCGCCATGAGCCGACCATGACTCACCATGTGCGAAATGCCCCCGATGATCTGATAGGTTTTCCCGTCGATCCCACAAGAGACCCGATCACCTGCACAAGCATGAAGGACACCATATATGTCCACTCTGGGATCACCATCCAGCACTTTGCCGCCGCAGGTAGTGTTGTCACCCAAGCCAATGAAATAACCATCAGTCATTGATTCTTCTCCATTTCGTCTGGTCGGGTCCAAGCTGTTTTCGATCGTAAATTGACTGTCAGTTTCGACATCATTCGAACAGCGCAACACTGAACAACCATCAAGCCGTGCCACACCTCATGGCTCAGCACTCAGCACGCCTTCACGTGCCAGGAACAAGCAGGCGCCTTGGGCCGTATTGATAATCTCGTCGCCATGGCTGAGGTAGCTGCCAACCAAGGCAACATGGCTATTCCCTCCCCCCTAGGCCGTTATGATTTGGGCCTGACGGCCATCGTCATACACAACGTAATCGCCTTTCTGCGCTGCGCGTACCCGCTGGCCGTTGTCCAGTGTGAATACCCGCGGCGATGTCGCTTGTTGAATCACCCCGCCGTTACGAGTTTGGCTGCACTCGATGGCCACTCGGTAAATGGCGATCGGGGGATGGGCTTTAGCGCAGGCCTGATTTTCATTAACAATCGCCAAGGTTTGTTCATTGAAACCGGCAAGCTGCTGCTCCGTGGAGGGGATTTATCCAGAGTGCGAAGAAATTCAGGGGAGACTTTGTGGATATACAACAGGGGCAGCTGCATTCATTTGTATGATCCTGATCCATGGGGTTTGGGCTATTGCCCTCTTGTCACCTCAGCAAGAGCGATATGCCTAGTGCATCTCGGCCGGTGATAAAAAGTGGAGGATGTAACACATACAGCACCTTGGAGCGGTGGTTATAGGAAGTAAATAGGATTTTTCCCAAAGTCACTCATTCCCAAAGGATTTGGTTGACCAGCAGGGCATTATCAGTGCGCGGTTGTATCGCAATCCCCGGAATGCACATGCAGGAATGGCTTATGTTGGTTCTTGGCTCCATTGCTCCCCCTCCAAAACGAACGTTTGATGGGCTGTCAGTTGCAAACAATGTGAGCGCAAGGAGCCCGTGAGAAGGAATTAACCTGAACAGAAAAAGTGAATTAGTGACGGAGTTATACCCGATGGAGCTCGAAGAATGGTGGAACTCGAACTCAGCGAAAGATTGCTGGGCTCAGGGTTTTAGGAATGCCCCAACTCCATCTGATGATGACTTTAAGCATCTCATCCTCTCCACGACTTCGGCCTTTCCTGACCAACTTACCGCCGAATTACAGCTAAAAGAGATAACGGGCTACTTGCTGAACAGTTTCTGGCATGGGTCTACAAGGCTTATCGAGGTCAAGTTGACAGTAATGCAAACCATTCTGAGACGGCTGAAGCAACAGAGCTCGTCGAGGATACACCCTCGTCTCCGACCTCAGGCGGGGACGAAGAAAGCGAGTGGCAGCAGGTGATCGTCACTCAGTATGAAAGAAATCGCTTTGCCCAAATTGTCACGCTATGGTGCATAGTGCCGCCCCGCCTATCCCGATGATGGAGCTACGTGAGCAGCTAGTCCGTGATCGTTAGCTGCCTAGACTAAGCACCACGCTGAAGAGCAAGCGGAGCGCGCAAGCCAAGATGGCTGAAGGCGTGAGGATGGAAGCCCGCAGGGCCTAGACGCGAAGGCGGCTTGGTTACGACAGCCGTCCGGCAGGCACGCGCTACCCTCAAGACTTTCTAGGCTTGACTCTAGTAGTCGCTTCAGCCACGAGTGGATCGTCGGGCCAGTAGTGTTTGGGGTAACGCCCTTTCAGGTCTTTTTTGACCTCGGCATAGGTGCTGCGCCAAAAGTTGGCCAAGTCCTGCGTCACCTGCACCGGCCGCCGCGCTGGCGACAGCAGGTGCAATTTCACCACCTGCCGCCCGCCCGCAATACGCGGGGTATCCGCCAGCCCGAACAGCTCTTGCAGGCGCACAGCCAATATCGGCGGGTGTTCGCTGTAATCCAGCCGCACCGATGAGCCAGACGGCACTTTGATGTGATGGGGCGCCAGCTCCTCTAACCGTTGCGGTAATGGCCACGGCAGCCGGTTATGCACAATGCTGGACACATCGAGGCTGGCGAAATGGCTGAGCCGCGAGACACGTGTCAGGTACGGCGCCAGCCAGTCTTCCAGGCTGGCCAAGAGCGCCGCATCACTGACATCCGGCCAGTCACTCTGGCCCTGGGCCTCAAGGTCCAACTGACGCAACAGGCCTACACGGGCTTGCCATTGACGCAGCTCCGGCGTCCACGGCAATAGTTCCAGGCCTTTGCGTCTCACCAGATTGACCAATGCCTGTGTGCGCGCGGTTTCGTCGAGCCCCGTCAACGGTTCGCGACTCAACACCAGCTCACCCACTTTGCGTTGACGCTCAGCGCGCAACACGCCTTCGCGCTCGTCCCAATCCAGTTGGTCGATCACGCTGACCTGCTCTCTCAACACATCGTCCAGCAACGCGGGATCAAACTCTGCCGCCAGGTAGATACGCTCTTCGCGCTGCCCCTGGCGGCTGCCGAGGTCGGCGATAACCAGCCACGGCTGCTTCATCAGGGCATCGACCTCGCTGAACAACGCGGCCCGGCCATTGGCCAGACGGTATTCGGCGCCGCCGGGCTTGCGCTGCTGGGCGATGCGGTCGGGATAAGCCAAGGCCAGCAAGGCGCCGAGCCAGCGCGGGTGCTCGGGATCTGCCACCGGGCGGGCCGGTTTGCCGCGTAACTGCGCACGGTACTGGCGCGCCAGTTGTCTGGCACGCTGTACGCCGCCCTGCCCGCCCCGCGCTGCGCGGACCTCACCGTCCAACAAGGCCAGGCGGCTGTGCACATCGGCCCCCGCGCCGCGAAGAATATCCCGCTCACCCAACAGCGCGGCGACGTGACAGGCCATGTCTGCCAGGCCCCATTCCTGACCGCGCAATAACAAGTGCGCGATACGCGGGTGCGCCGGTAACTCGGCCATCGCCTCGCCATGCGCCGTGAGGGTGCCTCCTTGATTCGACGCAGGGTTCATGGCGCCCAAACGCTCCAGCAACTGTTGCGCCTGTGCATAACTTGCCGCGGGCGGGGCATCCAGCCAAACCAGCTCCTGCGCACTGACGCCCCAGCGCGCCACTTGCAGCGCCAGCCCCGCCAGATCGGCCTGCATCATCTCGGCAGTGCCATACGCCGCCAACTGCGCGTGCTGATCTTCTGACCACAGGCGATAACACACGCCGGGCTCCAGTCGCCCGGCGCGACCAGCCCGCTGCGTGGCGCTGGCGCGGGAAATACGCTGGGTGTCGAGGCGCGTCATGCCACTGCCGGGATCGAAACGCGGGACACGCGCCAGCCCCGCATCGATCACCACCCGCACGCCGTCGATGGTGAGGCTGGTTTCCGCAATATTGGTGGCCAGCACCACTTTGCGCAGGCCCGAAGGCGCCGGCTCGATAGCCGCCCGTTGCGCTGCCAGCTCCAGTTCGCCGTGCAGCGGGCACAGCAGAATGTTGCTCTGTGACTCCAGCGCTTGTGCTAATTGTTGATGAACCCGCCGGATCTCTGCCTGACCGGGCAGAAACACCAGCAGACTGCCCGTTTCATCATTGAGGGCGTCCAGTACGGTCTGTACCACCCTCGGCTCGATGAACTCACCGGGCACGAACGGACGGCCCCAGCGCATGGCGACCGGGTACATGCGCCCTTCGCTGCGTAAGATCGGGGCGTCGTCGAGGACGCTGGCAAGCCGCTCGCCCTCAAGCGTGGCCGACATCAGCAAGATTTTCAGCGGCTGTTCATCGCGAAACAGCTCGCGGCCGTTGAGGCTCAGGGCCAACGCCAGATCGGCATCCAGACTACGCTCATGGAACTCGTCGAAGATCAGCAGGCCGACGCCCTCCAGCGCCGGATCCTGCTGCAAACGCCGGGTGAGGATGCCTTCGGTGACCACTTCAATGCGCGTCGTGGGGCCCACTTTACTGTCGAGGCGGATGCGGTAACCGACGGTCTCGCCGACCTTTTCACCCAGTTCGCTGGCCAGCCGTTCGGCCGCAGCACGGGCAGCGAGGCGTCGGGGTTCGAGCATCACAATCTTCTGCCCCGCCAGCCACGGTTCGTTGAGCAAGGCCAAAGGTACACGGGTGGTTTTACCGGCGCCGGGCGGTGCTTCAAGCACGGCTTCGTGACGTTGAGTCAAGGCGTGGCGCAGCGCGGGTAAAACTTCATCAATCGGCAGAGAAATCATGGTGGCTCCAGAACAGTGCGGCGAGTATAACGGCGAACAGTTCGGCATTAAGCACCGTCTTGATGCCGGGATCGGCCCTTCAAACGTTTATGAGGTTTTGAGATGCGTATGTCTTCGCGCGTGATAGGTGGCGTTGTGATTGCCGCCCTGCTCACTCAACTGACTGCCTGCGGCAGTATTTTCTTCCCGGACCGTCGCGGGCAGATCGACGGCAAGGTCGACCCGATGATTGCGGTGCTCGATGCCGTGGGCTTGCTGTTTTATGTGATCCCGGGCCTGATCGCCTTTGGCGTCGACTTTGCCACGGGCGCGATTTACTTCCCGCCAGGCAAAACCGCGCACATCGCCCCACAAAAACTGCAAGACGCCATCGGTGCGGACGGCAAGGTGGATAACAGCAAGCTGCAAACGATCCTTGAGCGTGAACTGGGCGGCAGCTTCCCACTCGACGATCCACGCCTGATCCAGCACACGGGCAGCGTGCAGCAATTGGCCCTTTACGGCCTTGCCCCCGCCGCCTGATACAAGGAACGTTCATGACCAGCAGCCCGGAACACGCGCGCCTGTTACGCCTTGCTACCCGAGCCTCGGTGGCAGTGGCAAGCCTTTTGATCGTGACCAAGGCCATCGCCTGGTGGCTCAGCGGTTCGGTCAGCATGCTGGCCGGGTTGACCGACTCGTTGCTGGACGGCGTGACGTCGTTTCTCAACCTGTTGGCCGTGCATTACGCCTTGCGCCCTGCCGACGATGACCACCGCTACGGCCATGGCAAGGCCGAGTCCCTCGCCGGGATGGCGCAGGCGCTGTTTATTGCCGTAAGCGCCGTGCTGATTGCGATTCAGGCCATTGAGCGCCTGAAACACCCCGAGCCCATTGGCGCGCCATGGATCGGCATTGGCGTGATTGTGTTCTCGCTGGTGATGACCGTGGCGCTGCTGGTGTTACAGCATCGGGTGGTGAAGGCCACCGGGTCGAACGCGGTGCGCGCCGACTCGCTGCATTACCGCTCCGACCTGTTGCTCAATGGCAGCATTCTGGTGGCGCTGGTGCTGGCCAGCTTCGGTTGGCCGCAGCTGGACGCGTGGTTTGGCCTGGGGATTGCGGGATACATCCTGTGGAGCGCGATCCAGATCGCCCGCCAGAGTTTTTCCGTGTTGATGGATGAAGAGTTACCGGCTGACGTCAGCCAGAACATGCTGGAACTGGCCTGCAGCGTACCGGGCGTGTTGGGGGCACATGACCTGCGCACGCGCATTTCGGGGAATATCTGGTACGTGCAATTGCACCTTGAATTGCCCGGCGAGCTGACGCTCTCGGTAGCTCACGACCTCAGCGACCGCGCCGCCGAGGCGATTGAGCGCCGTTATCCACAGGCCGAAGTGCTGGTGCACGCCGACCCGCAGGAAGTGGTCAAACACCGGGCTCAGTAAGTGACCTGATAACCGCGGCTGCTCAGGCAGTTGCCCTGCGCCTGACGGTAGGTTTGCACCACCGCCGGTGAAGGCGCGTAGGTCACGCTGGCCGGGTTAAAGCCGCTCTGGTCGACGGCCCAGCGGTAACAGTCGTAGCGATCCTGATCCACTTGCGCAGGTGTCTGGCCATTGGCCGGATAGGCCACCACGTCGTAGCCGCTGCTCAGCGGTTGCGGCGCGGCCACGGGGATGGGCGCTGGCGGTTGCACCACGATGTAGTCCTGCGTCGCGGGTTGATAAGCGTAATACGCACCGGCGGCGAGAAATAACAGCGAGCTGCCGATCCACACTTCACGCGCGTAATCGGGCAGATAGCCTACACGGATCCCGTAGGGCGGCTGCACCACGACATAACGCGGGCCGTGGGGGCGATACCAGTAACCGCCGGAGTAGAAATAGTCCTGCCCACGGTAGGGCACTTGCCAATAGCGGTCGGGAAAGCGGTCAACCCTGTAGCCGGGACGATAGCGAGGGCCCGGCCCCCAGCCATTGCCATGCCCGTCCGGCCGCCCCTGCCAATGGCTGTCATCGGGACGCCCGTTATTGAAACCGGGGTTTGGGCCGTAGCCGGGCCGTGGGCGACCTTGCCACTGGGAATAGTCGCCGGGACGCCGGGGAATATCCTGATAGTGACCCTGGCGTGGTGGCTGAGTCTGCTGCACGGAGTCAGGTCGCGGCTGAATGCTTAACTGATTGCCGGGCGCTGACGGGCGATGTTGCGCCCCGTCGCCCTGAGGACGACTTTGCCATTGGCCACCTTGCGGCTGACCATGGCCGCCGGACTGCGGGTTGTAATCGGGGCGCGAGGGGGCGTTCGCGCCTTGACCGTGAGGGCGATGCTCGCCGCCGTCGGGCCGACCTTGCTGAGGATGGCCTTCACCCCGCTCATCAGCCACCACATGACCGCTGACACCGACACTGAGCAAACTGACGACAGCCAAACGCCAGAGACGCGATTTCATGATGTTCCTCACTGCAGGTAGGGGCGTAACGATAAGACTGGAAATCCGGGAACCGGTTCGGCGGCAGGTTAGCAGGTCCGGCACTTATTTTTGGCCATAAAAAAGGGCGACCCGTCGGCCGCCCTTTGAATTTTTTCGTCCTGGCTCAACACGTGTGGTGTTGGCTCACCTCGCTCCGTCTTCTGGACAGTGCGTAGCCCGGGGGCCGGGGCAACCCTGTGGGGTTGGCGGCCGCGGCTGGCCTGATTCGGCGGGCCGCAGTGGACTCTATGTCCGGGCAGTGATTCTGGTGTAAAGCATAGGCCTGTGCGAACGGCACACGATTGCGAAGATTGCTCAATAAAACATTACTTGCGCAATTTTTGACTTAAGGTGGATACTTTCACGCAATAGTTATGACAAAGGGTAACTTCGTGAGCAAACTCGACCGATACGACTTGAGTATTTTGGCGGAATTACAGCGTGATGCACGCATCTCCAATCAGGAACTGGCCGAACGCATTGGGCTCTCGCCTTCGCCGTGCTCAAGACGGGTCAAGCAACTGGAAGACGATGGCTACATCTCGCGCCAGGTCGCCTTGCTGGACCGTAAAAAGCTGGGGTTGAGCCTGACCGCCTACGTACTGATCGGCATGGACCGTCATACGCCAGAACGTTTCGAGAATTTCGAATCCGCCATCCGCAGCCTGCCCCAAGTGCTGGAATGCAGCCTGGTGACCGGGGTTGACGCAGACTATCAGTTGAAAATCGTGGTGCCGGACATGGACCACTATCAACAGCTGTTACTGGGCCATCTGACCCGGATCGAGGGCGTGACCAGCGTGCGTTCAAGCTTTGTGCTCAATCAGGTGCTCAACAGCACCGAGTTGCCGCTCACGCACTTGCGCACGTAAGCCGCCACCGGCTACGGGTCACTACCCGCCGCGGGCATTGGCGTATACTCGCCCGGCTTTTCACCCCCGATGACGCTGGAGAACACTGATGGATCCTGCCGTATTTGAAGAGTGGATGATGACGATTCTGGTCAGCATCCTGATCATGTTCATGGCTTTTATCGTCTGGGATCTGGCGAAGAAGTCCAAGGCCGGGCGTTTCGGCTCGTTTATCCTGTTTTTCGTGCTGGGGCTGGGTGTGGCCGCGTTCATCATCAAAAGCGTGGTGATCGGCTTGATTGAGTCTGGCGCGCTATAGCCGCGCCGGCACTTCCCTGTACTGCCCCTGCTCCAGGCCCTCGATGCTCCAGTCGCCAATGCGCACACGCACCAGCCGCAACGTCGGTAAACCGACAGCGGCGGTCATGCGCCTGACCTGACGGTTACGCCCTTCGCGAATCACCAGTTCCAGCCAGGCCGTCGGCACACTTTTGCGAAAGCGCACCGGCGGGTTACGCGGCCATAGCTGCGGCTCTTCAAGCGCCCGCGCCTCGGCGGGCAACGTCTTGCCGTCGTTGAGCAGCACCCCGTCGCGCAGCTGTTGCAATTGCTCCGGGGTGGGCTCGCCTTCTACTTGCACCCAATAGGTCTTGGGCAGTTTGTGTTTCGGGTCCGCGATCCGCGCTTGCAACTGGCCATCATTGGTCAGCAGCAGCAACCCTTCACTGTCCCGGTCCAACCGTCCGGCCGGGTAAATGCCGGGGATCGGGATAAAATCCTTGAGCGTCGCTCGCCCGCCTTCGTCGCTGAATTGAGTCAGTACATCAAACGGTTTGTTGAACAGGTACAGCTTGGGCTCAGCAGGTGGCGCCTTGGCCACGCGACGACCGGCGGTGTGAGGTTGAGGGCTTTTAGACGCCGGACGGCGTGGGGCGGGACGAGCAGGACGGGACATGGCACACCGGACATCTAGCGATCAGGGCGGGCAATGCTAGGGGCTGTTCCCGTTTCATTGCAAGCCGCGTCGCTGAATCCCATTTAGCCAGGCAAGGCGCAGCGCGAAGGGAATGGGGTTCCCTTCTCAAGCTCTGCAACGCAGCCTGGCTAAATGACCATCACCCATCAACGGAACGGCGGCTCGTCGAAGCTGCGCAATTTGCGCGAATGCAACGAGTGCAGCTGATTGCGCATCAAGTCCACGGCGGCAATGCCGATCTTCAAATGCTGGCTGACCGCGCGCTCATAAAACGCGTTGGCCGAACCGGGCAATTTGATTTCACTGTGCAGCGGTTTGTCCGAGACGCACAGCAGCGTGCCATACGGTACACGCAAGCGATAACCTTGCGCGGCGATGGTGCCGCTTTCCATGTCCACGGCCACGGCGCGAGACAGGTTAATCAGTGGACGTTCCTGCGCCCAGCGCAACTCCCAGTTACGGTCGTCGTAGGTCAGCACAGTGCCGGTGCGCAGACGCTTTTTCAGCTCATCGCCATGCTCGCCCGTGACCTGCGCTGCCGCTTCTTGAAGCGCCAACTGCACCTCGGCCAAGGCCGGGATCGGAATGTTCGGCGGCACCACACGATCAAGAATGCCGTCGCGGCGCATGTAGGCGTGGGCCAGCACGTAGTCGCCAATGGTTTGCGACTGACGCAGGCCGCCGCAGTGGCCGATCATCAACCAGCAGTGCGGACGCAGCACCGCCAAATGGTCGGTGATGTTTTTCGCATTCGACGGGCCAACCCCGATGTTCACCAGCGTCACGCCATGGCCATCGCTGGCTTGCAGGTGATACGCCGGCATTTGGTAGCGGTGCCACACCACCCCGGCCGCAATGGCTTGCGCTTCGCCGTAGTCCATGGATTTTTCGATCAGCACATTGCCCGGCAGCACCATGCGCACAAAGCGCGGGTTATCGCGCAGTTGTTCAAGACCGTGGAGGATGAACTGGTCGACATAACGGTGGTAGTTGGTCAGCAGGATCCACGGCTGCACATGGCGCCAGTCGCTGCCGGTGTAATGCACCAGCCGCCGCAGCGAGAAATCAACGCGGGCGGCATCAAACAGCGCCAGCGGCAGCGGGTCGGTGTTTTCCCAGTCGTACAGGCCATCCGCGATGCCATCGGTGGCAGCCGACAGGTCGGTGCTCGGGAATACCCGCGCCAGCGCAGCGGCCGTCACGCCGGAGCCCGCGAGTTCGTCGCCCTGCTCTACCACGTACGGATAAGGAATGTTTTGCTGGCTGACGCCGACCTCGACGTCAACGGTGAAGTCGCGCATCAGCGGCACCAGCTGTTCCAACAAATAATTACGGAACGCGGCGGGATGGGTGACGGTGACGCTGTACGTGCCGGGCAGTTGCACCTTGGCATAGGCGCGGGTGATAACGGGCACTTCGCCATGAAAGCGGTAGGTCAACCGCAGTTCCGGGTAGCGGAACAGGGCGCGCTCTTGCGCAGACGGCTCGATGCGGTCTTTGAGATAACGCTTGAGTGCCTGGCTTAACGCCGTGGTTGCGCGCTCATGCAAGGCTGCGAGGCGGTCGACAGCCTCTTCAGCGGTGGGGACGACAATAAAAGCTTCAGTCACGATGAGCATCCTGTCTTCTGAACGGGCAGGCCGTTATCTTGCCTGCATCGCTGAGCAAAACACAGCCCGTTACAAGTCGCGGTGGCCGACCAATCAGCCCACGGACGGCGTTGAGCGCGCCACGATGGCCGCGACGTTCAAGCCGCGCGGCAAAGCGCCATAGGTTCGCGCGCTGCCATGCAGGCGGCTGGCGATAAAGGCGTCACTCACGTCGCTGTTACCGGCTTGGAGCAGTAATGTCGCCTGTAACCCCAACGCGATGTCTTCGGTCAGTTGCCGGGCGCGGTATTGAATGTCGTCGGTGTCCTTGAGCGCGGTTTTGAGCTGCGCGATGTGCTGCGCCAGTCGCCGGTCGCCATGCCCGTCCCCCAGTTCCATGAACAACGCGTCCAGCACACCCGGCTCTTTGGACAAGGCGCGCAACACGTCCAGGCACTGCACGTTGCCCGAGCCCTCCCACGTTGAGTTGACCGGGGCTTCGCGGTACAGGCGCGGCAAGATGCTGTCTTCGACATACCCCGCACCACCCATGCACTCGGCGGCTTCATTAATCATCGCGGGCGCCCGTTTGCAGATCCAGTACTTGCCCACGGCAGTCACCAGGCGCGAGAACTTCGCCTGCTGCGGGTCGTGCGGATGATCCAGTGCCTGCCCCATGCGCAAACTCAAAGCCAGCGCCGCTTCGCTTTCCAGCGCCAGGTCCGCCAGCACGTTTTGCATCAACGGCTGCTCTGCCAGTACCCGGCCGCCCACGGTGCGGTGCGCACAATGATGGCTGGCCTGGGTCAATGCCTGACGCATCAAGGCGCTGGAACCCACCATGCAGTCAAACCGGGTCATGGCCACCATCTCGATGATGGTCGGGACGCCGCGCCCTTCTTCGCCCAGCATCCATGCCAGCGCCCCGCGAAATTCAACTTCGCTGGAGGCATTGGAGCTGTTGCCGAGCTTGTTTTTCAGACGCTGGATGTAAAACGCGTTGCGGGTGCCGTCCGGCCGGTGGCGCGGCAGCAAAAAGCAACTCAGGCCCTTGTCAGTTTGCGCCAGCGTCAGGAAGCCATCGCACATGGGTGCCGAGCAAAACCATTTATGGCCCAGCAGCTCATAGGCCTGGCCCGGCCCCGGCGCCCCGACCGGGTAAGCACGGGTCGTATTGGCGCGGACATCGGTGCCGCCCTGTTTCTCGGTCATGGCCATGCCCAGCGTCACACCGGCCTTCTGGCTGATGTCCACGTTGCGCGGGTCGTAGTGGGTCGCGAGTACTTTGGGCAGCCAGATCTGCGCCACATCCGGCTGCAAACGCAGCGCGGGGACGCTGGCAAAGGTCATGGTCAGCGGGCAACCACTGCCGGCTTCAGCCTGGGTATGCAGGTACGTCATGCACGCCCGGGCCACGTGGGCACCAGGGCGCGGGTCCGTCCAGGGCAACGACGGCAAGCCGTGTTCAATCGCCGTGCGCATCAGCTCGTGATACGCGGGGTGAAATTCCACCAGATCGATCCGATGACCAAAACGGTCATGGCTGACAAACACGGGTTTGTTTTCGTTGGCCAGAAAGCCCGCGGCCATCAACGGCCCACCGGCCAGTGCGCCGTATTCGTCGATGCGCGCCTGCGCCCAACCGGCGCCAAAGCGCTGACCCCACGCTTGCAGCGGCAGGTCGATGCGGTACAGGTTAACGCCGTCCAGGGAGGGCGGCTGGTTGGTGACTTCGTGGGTTTCTGCGTACTGATGCAAATTCATTGCGCGGGCTCCTGGGAATCATGCCAATGGAGCCAGTGAAGCACGCATTGCCACCTTCACAAGTGGCATAAGCGCCTAAAACTCGACGCTTTTGTCCTCATCGCCGGTTAACAGCCGTTGTGCCAATGCCTGTTGCAGGTCTTCGAAACGCAGCGGTTTGATCAGGAAATCGGTGATGCCCTCCACCTGCGTGCGTGCCGTTTGCGCAGCGGCCTGGGACTCAAACAACGCCAGCACCGGCAACCGGGCGCATGCGGCCAGCGTCAGCAGCTGGCTGCCCATGGATGAGCCGGACACGTGACTGAACGGGCACGCCAGCAACACCGCATCCACGCGCTCCCGGCGCAACGTGTCGACTGCGTCTTGACCGCTTTGCGCCGTCAACACCCGGTAACCCGATTTGAGCAGCATCGCGCGTAACACCGCCGAGTTGGCGGTGTTGTCTTCTACCAGCAAAACGACGTATTGCTCGGGAAAACGCATCGGCATTTGTACGACTTGCGCTGTTTCGAGCGGCGATTCCATTTCGATGGACAGCTGAAACTGCGACCCCTGACCCGGCTGCGAATGATGGGTCAGGTGACCGCCGAGCAGTTCAACCAAACGCCGGCAAATCGCCAGCCCAATGCCCAAGCCGCCATATTCCCGGGTCATGGACCCGTCGACCTGGAAGAAGTGCTGGTACAACTCGGCTTCTTCCTGATGGACAAAGCCGATGCCGCTGTCGATCACGTTAAAGGCCAGGTTCCAGCGACCCGGCCCGGCGGTTTTACCCGTGACGCGCAGGATGACCCCGCCCTGATGGGTGAACTTGATGGCGTTATCCAGCAAGCACTCCAGGCACTGCCGGATCTTCTGGGCATCGCCCAGCCAGGTGTCAGGAAGGGTGCGGGCCACTTCGTGGGTGAAGGAAAGCCCTTTGGCCCGGGCTTTTGGCCCGAACTGGTCGTGCAAACCCTGCAACAGCTCGCCCAGACTGAAACGGTCGCTACGGGCCGACAGGCGACCGGCTTGCAGCTCGGTCAACGTCAAAATGCCATTCACCATGCCCATCATTTCTTTGGCCGAGCCTTCAGCGGTCTGGGTGTACTGCTCAAGTTCGGGCGTCATGTCCAGCGTCTTGATCAACTCCAGAGAGCCAATCACACCGTTCATGGGCGTGCGCAGCTCATGGGTCACAGTGGCCAGGAACTCATCCTTGAGCTGGTTGGTGCGCTCCAGTTGCTGGTTCATGGCCGCCAGTTTTTGCCCGGACTCTTGCAGGGTCCGGGCTTGCAAGTCGCGCATGGCATTGATGCGGTCCGCCAGCGCCAGCGACAGCAGCCCGACTTCAATCGCCGAACCGATCTGGCTGGCATACATGGTGAGAAATACATTCGGCAGATAGCCCAACACCATCAACGTGTTGACCAGGCCGCCGAGCAAAAAGGCGGTCCAGGCGATGACGAAATAACGCGCCACCCGCAGGCCGCGGCACCACGCCACGATCCCGGCCACAAAGATGGTGAAGATAAAGGCCAGCGCCAGACCGGTGGCCAGTCGCAACGAAATCGCATAGCTGGTGGTCAGCGCCAGCACCATGACCAGCGCGCCGATCGCCATCAGCAGCATCAGCGCGCGGTCGAGCCAGCGACTGTGGCTGGCGGTATGCAGGAAGGTGCGGGCGAACTGACAGCCGAAAAAGGCTGCCGAACCGATCAGAAACGGCGTTGCCGCGTTCGCCCACCACGGGTTGTCAGGCCAGAAATACTGCACTGCGGCGCCATTGACCGACAGTTGATACAGGCCAAACGAGGCAATGTAGAAGATGTAATAGAGGTAACTGGTGTCACGCACACTGATGTAGATAAACAGGTTGTACACCAGCATGCCGAGCAGTACGCCGTAGATCAGGCCGAGGATGTAGATGCGCACGGGCTGGTCTTCGAGGTAGGCCTTGGCAGACCACAGCGTCAACGGCGCCTGAATGGAGCCTTCGCTGGCCAGACGCAAGTACACGGTCTGGGTGTGGCCCGGAGAGAAATTCAGCTCGAACAGGTAGTTGTTTTCTTTGACCGGGCGGCTGTCAAAAGGCAGGGCATCACCGGTGCTCTGCGTCAGTTCGAATGCGCCGTCGGCGTTTTGCTGATACAGGTCGATATGGTCCAGCGGCGGGTACGCCAGCTCCAGTAACCAGGACGTACTGGCTTGCGGATCACGCGGCTGATAGTTGAAATCGACTTTAAGCCAGAACACCGAATGCGAGTAACCCGCGTTCAGGGTGTCTTTTTTATGGGGTTGCAAACGTTCAGGATGGGCCACGATATCGGCGATGGTCGCTTGCCCGGCCACATCTTCATAGACGTGCATCTCACGGCCCAAGGGCAGGCGTTGAGTGGTTTCGTCAAAGGTGATTGCGCTGGCCAGCGCTGGCAGCCAGCCCATCAGGAAAATAAAAAAATAGCGCATACAGCCCCAAAATGGCCTGCCCGATTGCGTCTTTGGGCCTCCTTTCCCTTTGAGACGACGTAAACCAGCATTACCTGTTATTCGTTTGAGGGTCACTCTAGCACAGCAGCTAATGGCAAATACACATCACGTAAACATTCAATGCACAGCGTCTAGATCAAGCCTTACAGCGATACTGAGCCTGCAAAAATACAATCTGATACGGTAGTTTTTTCCGAAACTGACGTGAGAAAAATCGCCACACCCTGAGCCGCCCGCAAAAACGGTTTGGTGGTAAGCTCGCGCACCATGAATATCTACAGCTCTCGCCCTGTTGTCCTCTGTCTCTCCGGCCATGACCCCAGTGGTGGCGCCGGCTTGCAGGCAGATATCGAAGCCCTGCTGGCTCAAGGTTGTCACGCCGCTCCGGTGGTCACCGCCCTGACTGTGCAGAACACCGTTAACGTCAGCGATTTCCGCGTGCTGGATCGTGAGTGGGTGCAGGCGCAAGCCGCTGCCGTGCTCAGCGACTCCAACGTGGCCGCGTTCAAGCTCGGCATGCTCGGCTCTTTAGAGATGGTCGACACCGTCGTCGAGCTGCTCAAGGCCCACCCGCACGTGCCGATGGTCTGCGACCCGGTGCTGCGCGCAGGCGGCGGCGGGCGGCTGGGCAAGGACGAAGTGGGGTTCGCCATGCGCGAGCGCCTGCTGCCCCTGGCCACTATTGCGACCCCTAACTTGCCCGAAGCCCGCATTCTGGCCGAGCTGCCGGAGGGCAGCGCCGACGCGTGTGCCGAAAAACTCCTGCCGTACTGCAAGCACCTGCTGATTACCGGCGGGCACGGCGATGAACACGAAGTGCACAACCGCCTGTACAGCCGCGACGGCAGCCGTCACACCTTCACGTGCTATCGCCTGCCTGGCAGCTACCACGGTTCGGGCTGCACGCTGGCCAGCACCCTTGCCGGGCGCCTGGCCATTGGCGAGCAGTTGGTCAGCGCAGTTGAAACCGCGCTCAACTACACGTGGCGCACCTTGCGTGACGCCGAGCAATTGGGTCAGGGGCAATTTGTGCCGCGCCGCTTGCCGCTGGACTTTTGCTCGTAACACAAGGGGCTCGCACCATGAAACTGCGTGGACTTTACGCAATCACTGACAGCCAACTGCTGGCAGGCAAATGCCTGACGTACGTGGAGGCCGCCCTTGATGGCGGTCTGACATTGCTGCAATACCGCGACAAGAGTGCAGATGACGCCCGCCGCCTGCGCGAAGCCGAGGCATTGCGCGAGCTGTGCGCACGTTACGGCGCGCAGCTGATTATCAACGATGACGCCGAGCTGGCGGCGCGGCTGGGCGTTGGCGTCCACTTGGGTCAGACCGATGGCCCGCTGAACCCGGCCCGCGCCCTGCTGGGCCGCAACGCGATCATCGGCTCGACCTGCCACAGTCAGATCGAACTGGCTCAACAGGCCGCCCAGGAAGGCGCGAGTTACGTCGCGTTTGGCCGTTTTTTCAATTCAAGCACCAAGCCTGGGGCGCCGACCGCTACGCTGGAACTCCTGGATCACGCCCGTGCGCAGCTCACTGTGCCGATTTGCGTGATCGGCGGCATCACCCTGGAGAACGCCGCGCCACTGGTCGAACATGGCGCCGACCTGCTGGCCGTGGTGCACGGGCTGTTTGGCGCCGAGACGGCGCAGGCCGTTACCCGCCGCGCCCGTGCCTTCAACGATTTGTTGTCACTTTAACTACCGAATCCTGATTCAGAGAGAGCCCACCATGTCTCGTTCCGAAACCCTGTTTGCCAACGCTCAAAAACACATTCCCGGCGGCGTGAATTCGCCAGTGCGGGCCTTCAAGAGCGTCGGTGGCACCCCGCTGTTTTTCAAACACGCCGAAGGCGCCTACGTGACGGACGAAGACGACAAGCGCTACGTGGATTACGTGGGCTCGTGGGGGCCGATGATTCTGGGCCACAGCCACCCGGACGTTCTGGACGCCGTGCGTGCGCAACTGGAGCACGGCCTGTCGTACGGGGCGCCGACCGCCATGGAAACTGAAATGGCCGACCTGGTGTGC
The DNA here is from genome assembly GCF_015377145.2 of Pseudomonas lundensis. Lineage (NCBI taxonomy): Bacteria > Pseudomonadati > Pseudomonadota > Gammaproteobacteria > Pseudomonadales > Pseudomonadaceae > Pseudomonas > Pseudomonas lundensis. The sequence goes on along the minus strand of NZ_CP062158.2, from coordinate 744,061 downwards.
TCCATCGTGCCGTCGATGGACATGGTGCGCATGGTCAGCTCCGGCACCGAAGCCACCATGAGTGCCATCCGCCTGGCGCGTGGCTACACCGGCCGCGACAACATTCTCAAGTTTGAAGGCTGCTACCACGGTCATTCCGACAGCCTGCTGGTTAAAGCAGGCTCTGGCGCACTGACACAAGGCGTACCCAGCTCGGGCGGCGTACCGGCGGACTTCGCCAAACACACCCTGACCACCACGTTCAACGACATCAACGCCGTGGAAAAACTGCTGGCCGACGTCGGTGACACCGTCGCCTGCATCATCGTCGAGCCTGTGGCCGGCAACATGAACTGCGTGCCGCCAGCGCCGGGCTTTCTGCAAGGCCTGCGCAGCCTGTGCGACCAGCACGGCGTGGTGCTGATTTTTGATGAAGTGATGACGGGCTTCCGCGTCGCCCTCGGCGGTGCCCAGGCGCACTATGGCGTGACACCGGACTTGAGCACGTTTGGCAAAATCATCGGCGGCGGCATGCCGGTTGGCTGCTTCGGCGGCAAGCGCGAAATCATGGAATGCATCGCACCGCTGGGCCCGGTCTATCAGGCAGGCACCCTGTCCGGCAACCCGCTGGCCATGGCTGCTGGCCTGACCACGCTGCGCCTGATCAGCCGTACGGGCTTCCACGCCGAGTTGACCGACTACACCACGCGCCTGCTCGACGGCTTGCAGGAACGGGCGGATGCGGCGGGTATCCCATTCGTTACCACCCAGGCAGGCGGCATGTTCGGTCTGTACTTCAGTGGCGCAGACGACATCGTCACCTTCGACGACGTCATGGCCAGTGATGCCGACCTGTTCAAGCGCTTCTTCCACTTGATGCTTGAAGGCGGCGTTTACCTGGCGCCGAGTGCCTTCGAAGCGGGCTTCACGTCCATTGCCCACGGCGATGCCGAGTTGAAGTTGACCCTGGACGCCGCAGAACGCGCATTCGCCGCCCTGAAGTGATCCGCCAAAACGACAAGGGGTGTGGCCCTTGTCGTTTTTTTATGCCCGTAATGCACTGATCTTTTAACCCACTCGTCCAAAATCGTCTTAAATCAACCGATATCACGTTCGCGCAGCAGAAAAACGAGTAAAGACTTTGTAAGGTTGCCTCGGCTTATTTCATAATGCGCGCCTATACATCCCTTGGTCGGGCCCGCCCGTCTTTCAGAGGTACGTCGATTCCCATGAACCGCACCGGCCGCGCCCTTGCAATGGGCTGCCTGTTGCTCCTACAGCCGTTGCTTGCTCAGGCAGGCGGTAACTCGTTGTTGATCCCGGCGATGGGTCGCTGCACCCTCAATACTCAGCCAGAGAATCTGGAAGAGGCGCTCGCCGCGTGCGTGCAAGCGGCAAAAGGCGGGGATGCAGAAGCCGAATACGAGTTGGGCGAGTTCTACTACGACGTCAATAATCCCAAGCGCGACCTCAACCAGGCCCTGAGCTACTTCGAACAAGCGTCACTCCAAGGCCACGCCATGGCCCAGTTCAAGCTCGGCACCATGTTCTACAAAGGTGAAGGTGTACCGGCCAACAACATTCAGGCGTATATCGTGCTGAAAATGGCGGCCGTCAATGGTGCGGAAGACGCACTGGACACCGCAGATGAAGTGGCCGAACAAATGCCCCGCGACCAGCTCGAAACCGCGACCCAGGTGCTGGGACAAATCTTCCGCAAATACCTGATGGAACTGCAATCGACGGACGCCCGTTCGCCTTTTTCGCCATTGCCTTGAGTTCCGGCAGCCCAGAGCTGCCATCTGCATGACTTATCCAGACGCGAGCCTTACTTCTCCGGCATCGGAAACGGAAACGGCATGACATTGCTGACGCCCCGCGCCTCGCTGATTTTGGGCGTGCCCAGGCGTTCCACTTCGTCGATGCGCACAATCGAATGCATTGGCACAAAGCTGCGCACAACGCCTTCGAACTGGGCCTTGAGTTTTTCTTCGCTCGGGTCAACGACCATTTGCGTGCGCTCACCGAAGACGAATTCTTCTACTTCCAGGAAGCCCCACAGATCACTTTGATAGATCTGCTTGGCGTACATTTCGAACACCTGTCCCTGGTTGAGGAAAATCACCTTGTAGATTGGAGCTTCACGTTTGGTCATGGAGGGCGGGTAAACATCTGAAGGTATAAAAGAGGGCGCGAACTATAGCATAGCCTCCTGACGCACAGCGCTAGGAAGCAACGGCTATGACCCCTATAATGCGCGGTTCTTTGAACCACTTGATGAACACCCATGGCCAAGAAGCTTTACATCGAAACCCACGGTTGCCAGATGAATGAGTACGACAGCTCACGCATGGTCGATCTGCTGGGTGAACATCAGGCCCTGGAAGTCACGGCGCGCGCCGAAGACGCTGATGTGATCCTGCTTAACACCTGCTCCATCCGCGAACGCGCCCAAGACCGCGTTTATTCGCAACTGGGTCGCTGGCGCGAGCTGAAACTGGCCAACCCGGAGATGGTGATTGCGGTTGGCGGTTGTGTGGCAAGCCAGGAAGGCGCGGCGATCCGGGATCGCGCGCCTTACGTGGACGTGGTGTTCGGTCCGCAGACCCTGCATCGCCTGCCTGAGATGATCGACGCGGCGCGCATGACCAAGCTGCCACAGGTCGACGTTTCGTTCCCCGAGATTGAAAAGTTTGACCATTTGCCGGAACCGCGCATCGACGGCCCCAGCGCCTATGTCTCGGTAATGGAGGGGTGCAGCAAGTACTGCACGTTCTGCGTCGTGCCTTATACCCGCGGCGAAGAAGTCAGCCGTCCGTTCGATGACGTGGTAGGCGAAGTGATTCACCTGGCTGAAAACGGCGTGCGTGAAGTGACCCTGCTCGGGCAGAACGTGAACGGTTATCGCGGCCTGACCGACGACGGTCGCCTGGCCGACCTGGCGGAACTGATCCGCGTGGTGGCGGCGGTCGACGGGATCGAGCGTATCCGCTACACCACGTCGCACCCGCTGGAGTTTTCCGACAGCCTGATTCAGGCCCACGCCGAAGTCCCGGAACTGGTCAAACACCTGCATTTGCCTGTGCAATCGGGTTCGGATCGTATTCTGTCGGCGATGAAACGCAACCACACGGCGCTGGAATACAAGTCCAAGTTGCGTAAGCTGCGCGCCGCCGTACCGGGTATCTGCATCAGCTCCGACTTCATCGTCGGCTTCCCCGGCGAGACCGAAAAAGACTTCGAGCAGACCATGAAGCTGATCGAAGACGTGGGCTTCGATTTTTCTTACTCGTTCGTGTACAGCCAGCGCCCGGGCACGCCCGCCGCCGACCTTGCCGACGACACGCCCGAAGAGCGCAAGAAAGAACGCCTGAACGCCTTGCAACATCGCCTCAACCAGCAAGGTTTCGAGATCAGCCGACAAATGGTGGGGTCCGTCCAGCGGATTCTGGTGACCGATTACTCGAAAAAAGACCCCGGCGAACTGCAAGGGCGCACCGAGAACAACCGCATCGTCAACTTCCGCTGCGATAACCCGCAGTTGATCGGCCAGTTTGCGGACGTGCATATCGATGCCGCTCAACCCCACTCGCTGCGGGGCTCGCTGCTGAACTGAGCCAACGCGCAGTCGCTGACCCCTGATCGACAAGATCCTCGATGTTTAAAGGGCAGACACCTGCCTTGCGGACCATCGCAGCGGGCGTCAGCGACTACAGATTTTACGTGGTATCAGTAAGCCCTTTCGTCCATGACCTGCTAGCGTTATCCTTCAAACCATCTCAATTGCCTCAGGGCGGCTAAAAACGACTTTGAACGCACCCATCGAACCACATCGTTTTCTCCTCGAGCCTTTTGAGGCTCGCCGCTTCGCCAATCTGTGCGGGCTATTCGACGAGCATTTACGTTTGATCGAACAGCGCATGGCCATCGAAATCCGCAATCGCGGCAATCAGTTCGAATTGATCGGCGACCCTAAAACCACCTCCTCGGCAGAACACCTGCTGCGCCGCCTGTACCGCGAAACCAAAGCCACCGAGCTGTCGCCGGACATGGTGCACCTGTTCCTGCAAGAATCTGCCGTCGAAGACCTGGCCAGCAACCCCGTGGCCGACCCCAGCGTGTCGTTGCGCACCAAAAAGGGCATGATTCGCCCTCGCGGCATCAATCAGCAGCGCTACGTCAAAGAGATTCTGGGCAACGACATCAACTTCGGTATCGGGCCGGCAGGTACGGGTAAAACCTATCTGGCGGTGGCGTGTGCCGTGGATGCCCTGGAGCGCGAGCAAATTCGACGCATCCTGCTGGTACGTCCGGCGGTCGAAGCGGGTGAAAAACTCGGCTTCCTGCCCGGCGACCTGTCGCAGAAAATCGATCCGTACCTGCGTCCTTTATATGACGCCCTGTACGAGATGCTCGGCTTTGAATACGTGGCCAAGCTCATTGAGCGCCAGATCATCGAAGTCGCGCCGCTGGCTTATATGCGCGGCCGGACGCTCAACAACAGCTTCATCATCCTCGACGAGAGCCAGAACACCACCGTCGAGCAAATGAAGATGTTCCTGACTCGCATCGGCTTCGGCTCCACCGCCGTGATTACCGGTGACATTACCCAGATCGACCTGCCTAAAGGCACCAAATCCGGGCTCAACCATGTCATCGAAGTGCTCAAGGACGTACCGGGCATCAGCTTTACGCATTTCCAGTCCAAAGACGTCGTGCGCCATCCATTGGTGCAGCGCATCGTGGAGGCTTATGGCCGCTACGAGCAGGAAGCCGCCGACAAATTGGCCGCCCTGCCCGCTGCCAAGGATTACCGCCACGATGCTTGAGCTTGATCTGCAACTGGCGACCCAGGCCGTCACACCGAGCGAACGCCAGTTCCGCCAATGGTGCGAGCTGGCCTTGCGCCAGCGAACTGCTGACTCGGAAATGACCATCCGTCTGGTGGACGAAGCGGAAGCCCGTGAATTGAACCACACGTGGCGCAACAAAGATTACGCCACCAACGTGCTGTCCTTCCCGGCCGATGTCCCTGACGAATTCCTCGATATCCCGCTACTCGGCGACCTGGTGATCTGCGTCGCCGTGGTTGAGCGCGAAGCCGCTGAACAAGGCAAGGAACTTGAGGCCCACTGGGCCCATCTAGTGATTCACGGCTGCTTGCATCTTCTGGGTTACGACCATATAGACGATGACGAAGCCGAAGAAATGGAAGCACTGGAACGAACGTTGCTTGCAGAACTGGGTCACCCAGACCCGTACGCAGACGACGAAAACTGATCAACACCACTGAAACTACCAAGGGATACGAGTAAATCGCTATGAGCGAAGACCGATCGAGCAACGGGCAAAAGTCATGGTTGGGTAAGCTGACCCAGGCCTTTGCCCATGAGCCGAAAAACCGCCAGGAGCTGCTTGAGCTGCTGCGCGAAGCACACCAGAACAAACTTTTGGACAGCGAAGCGCTGGCCATCGTCGAAGGCGCCATTCAAGTGGCTGACCTGCAAGTGCGCGACATCATGGTGCCGCGCTCGCAGATGATCAGCATCAAGGCGACCCAGACACCCCGTGAATTTCTCCCGGCGATCATCGACGCGGCGCACTCGCGCTACCCGGTGGTCGGCGAAAGCCACGACGACGTACTCGGCGTGTTGCTGGCCAAAGACCTGCTGCCGCTGATCCTTCAAGAGAACGGCGACAAGTACAACATCAAGGATCTGCTGCGTCCGGCGACGTTCGTTCCCGAGTCCAAGCGCCTTAACGTGTTGCTGCGTGAGTTCCGTGCCAACCATAACCACATGGCCATCGTCATTGACGAGTACGGCGGCGTGGCCGGTCTGGTGACGATTGAGGACGTGCTCGAACAGATCGTCGGCGACATCGAAGACGAACACGATGTCGAAGAAGACAGCTACATCAAGCCGCTGCCAAGCGGTGACTTCCTGATCAAGGCCCTGACCCCGATCGAAAACTTCAACGAGTTTTTCGACAGCGACTTCTCCGACGACGAGTTCGACACGGTGGGCGGCCTGGTCATGAGTGCGTTCGGGCACTTGCCAAAACGCAATGAAACCACTGAAATCGGCCCGTACCGCTTCCGCATCCTCAATGCAGACAGCCGCCGTATTCACTTGATTCGCCTGACGCCTATCGCCCGCTAAACCTCCAACACCAAGGATTGAAATGCGCTGGATAACCTCCCCCGGCTGGCCCGGTAACTTGCTGGCTGTGGTCGCCGGCGCACTCACCACCCTGGCGTTGGCACCGTACGACATCTGGCCGCTGGCGCTGGTCGCCCTGGCCCTGTTCTACCTCGGCTTACGCGACCTGTCGCCACGTCAGGCGCTGGGCCGGGGCTGGTGCTTCGGTTTCGGCCTGTTTGGCGCGGGCACCAGCTGGATCTACTACAGCATTCACAACTTCGGAGGCGCGTCAGTCCTGCTGGCGGGCCTGCTGATGCTGGCATTCACTGCCGCCATTGCCTGGTTCTTTGCCCTGCCCGCGTGGCTATGGGCGCGCTGGATTCGCCGCAATGAAGCCCCGCTGGCGGACGCCTTGGCCTTTGCGGCCCTGTGGGTCATGCAAGAAGCCTTTCGCGGCTGGTTCCTCACCGGGTTCCCGTGGCTTTATTCCGGTTACAGCCAACTCGACGGTCCACTGGCCGGGCTCGCGCCGCTGGGCGGCATGTGGCTGATTTCCTTCACCTTGGCGCTCACTGCCGCCCTGCTGTGCAACCTCCCCCGGTTGATCCGGGCCAAACGCAAGGCTTTCATCGCCGCCGGAGCCGTGCTGCTGGTCGGCCCGTGGATCATCGGTAGCGCCCTCAAACACCACGCTTGGACCAGTCCTTCGGGCGATCCGCTGAGCGTGGCGGCGATTCAGGGCAATATCGAACAAAGCATGAAATGGGACCCGGCGCAGTTGAATGCGCAACTGGCCCTGTACCGCGACATGACGTTCAGTTCCAAGCGGGTCGACCTGATCGTCTGGCCTGAAACCGCGATCCCGGTACTCAAGGAAAACGCCGAAGGCTACCTGTCAATGATGGGGCGCTTTGCTGCCGACCGGCATTCTGCCCTGATCACCGGTGTGCCGATCCGCCAGGAAGTGCGTCACGAACCGCGCTTCTTCAACGGCATTACGGCCGTGGGCGAGGCGGATGGCACCTACCTGAAACAAAAGCTGGTGCCGTTTGGCGAATACGTGCCGTTACAGGATGTGCTGCGCGGGCTGATTGCGTTCTTCGACCTGCCGATGTCCGACTTCGCTCGCGGGCCTGCGGAACAAGCGCTGCTACAAGCCAAGGGCTATCAGATCGCACCGTTCATTTGCTACGAAGTGGTGTACCCGGAATTCGCTGCCAGCTTGGCGGCCAAGAGCGATGTGCTGCTGACCATCAGCAACGACACCTGGTTCGGCACCTCGATTGGCCCGCTGCAGCATTTGCAGATGGCCCAGATGCGCGCGCTTGAAGCTGGCCGCTGGATGATCCGGGCAACCAACAACGGCGTCACCGGGCTGATTAACCCTTACGGGCAGATCACGGCGCAAATCCCGCAGTTCGAACAGGGGATTCTCTACGGCGAAGTGGTGCCGATGCACAACCTCACGCCGTACCTGCAATGGCGTTCGTGGCCGTTGATTATCCTGTGTGTGGTGCTGATCGGCTGGGCCCTGATAACCAGCCGCATTGCCAAGACCGTGTGAGACGCCGCGTGTCGCAGCCAACGCTTGAGGCTGCGACACGCACAGGGTAGCTACCTTCCAGCGCGTGCTCCGGCTCAGCGGTAAAACAACGGGTAAGCCACTTGCCCCACCGCCTCGTTCAGCAACTGCCCGGACTGCCAGATCGATTTGAATTCTGGCATCCATCCACCCAGAGGCCGGGCGTTGTCTCGGCCCAAAAAGCCCACCGGCGCTGCCACCACTTCAAACCCGGCCTTTTCGAAACTCCAGACGGCACGCGGCATGTGCCACGCTTGCGTGACCACCACCACGCGCTTGATGCCCTGAGGCAGCAAGAGATCGGCCGTCATTTGCGCGTTTTCCCACGTCGTGCGGCTGCGCTCTTCTTTCCAGCGCACTTGCACACCAAAGTCATCGCGCAAGGAGTCTGCCATCAACTGCGCCTCACTCGGCGGCGTGCCGTAATGCAGGCCGCCCGTGGTCACCAGCGGCAGCCCGGAAGCCTTGGCCAGTCGGGCCGAGTAACGCTGACGTTCTAGCCCGGTGCCCGTCGGCTGATCGCTGCCCCACGCCGGATCGCCCCGCTCACGCCCGGACCCCAGCACCACAATCGCATCGGCACGCGTGGCCAAAGTCGCCCAGTCACTTTGCGCCAGTGCCGGTTCACGCTCCAGCGCGCGGGCGCTCCATTCCACCACCACGGGCAGGCTCATCAACCAGAAGCCACCCACCCCCACGACGAACAACGCCCCGGCCAGCCGCGGGCGCGAACGGCGCAGCCACCAGGCGAGCACAAGGATCAGTAAAAGAATGCCGGGCGGCAGAAGCAGTTGTTTAACGAAATATCGAATAGGCATCGAGCATCTCCAAAGATGCCCGAAGCCTAAGGGGGTTGATCCGATGCAACAACAGGCACGTGAGTGACTTGGATATAAACGCCTGCTTTATCAACCCTGGGACACGTAGGTGACGCCACTCGCTGTATCACGGACTCACGACGTAAAAAGTCGCCCTAGCCCTTGGCTTGCTTGACCCGGTCCTTCAGCCAGATGACATTGGCTGCCGACGGGGTTTCCTGCACATGACTGCTGCCATGCGAACGTCTATCCACCTCGCGTTCGCTCCGGTTTAAATACGCGTTAATCAACTCCAGTTCAGCATGACTCAAACCTCGCAATTCCACTTCGGCAGGGTGTTCGTTACGTAATTGCACTGCCGTTTGCGCTGAATCGAGAGCCACGTCCAAACGATTGATCAGACGCTCATACACCTGTGACGTTGTCGCTTTGCGTTGCGTTCTTGCCATCCGCTCACCTCATTGAAGGATATCGATCTCCCCTTTGAGCAAGCTTAGTCGCGTGCACAAAACCGGTGAGGTGCAGCGACCAACGGAAGGACGAGGCAATCAGGGTTTCCCTCGATAGAGTGGGGTCATGTATGCTACGGGGCTTCCTGTAACCCCTACTCCAACTTGACCGGGCAACACAATAGCCGGCCGTATGTTGAAGAGGATTAGGCCACCCTTTATCAGTACAAGTAGCCATGCACGAACAATATCAGCCCCGTGAAATAGAAGCCGCCGCCCAATCATTCTGGGACAACCAAAAGTCCTTCGAAGTCAGCGAAGATCCAGGCAAGGAAACCTACTACTGCCTGTCGATGTTCCCGTACCCGAGCGGCAAGCTACACATGGGGCACGTGCGTAACTACACCATCGGCGACGTGATCTCCCGTTACCAGCGCATGCTCGGCAAGAACGTACTGCAACCTATGGGGTGGGATGCCTTCGGCATGCCGGCTGAAAACGCCGCGATGAAGAACAACGTCGCACCGGCCAAGTGGACGTACGAAAACATCGAATACATGAAGACCCAGTTGCGCAGCCTAGGCCTGGCGGTTGACTGGTCGCGTGAAATCACCACCTGCAAGCCGGACTACTACCGCTGGGAACAATGGCTGTTCACGCGCCTGTTCGAAAAAGGCGTGATCTACCGCAAAAACGGGACCGTGAACTGGGACCCGCTGGACCAGACCGTTCTGGCCAACGAGCAAGTGATCGACGGCCGCGGCTGGCGTTCGGGCGCGCTGATCGAAAAACGCGAAATCCCGATGTACTACTTCAAGATCACGGCCTATGCCGATGAGCTGCTTGAAAGCCTCGACGAGCTGACGGGCTGGCCTGAGCAGGTCAAGACCATGCAGCGCAACTGGATCGGCAAATCCCGCGGCATGGAAGTCCAGTTCCCTTACGACGTCGACTCCATCGGCGAGCAGGGCACCCTCAAGGTCTTCACCACCCGCCCCGACACCCTGATGGGCGCCACCTATGTGGCCGTGGCAGCCGAGCACCCGCTGGCCACCCAGGCGGCACAGTCCAACCCCGAGCTGCAAGCGTTTATCGCTGAATGCAAAGGCGGCAGCGTGGCTGAAGCCGACATGGCTACCCAAGAGAAAAAGGGCCTGCCGACCTCGCTGTTCGTCCTGCACCCGCTGACCGGTGAAAAGCTCCCGGTGTGGGTCGCCAACTATGTGTTGATGCACTACGGCGACGGCGCAGTCATGGCCGTTCCTGCTCACGACGAGCGCGATTTCGAATTCGCCACCAAATACGACCTGCCGATCAAGTCGGTCGTGCGCACCAGTGCGGGCGACGCCTCCCCTGCGCCTTGGCAGGACGCTTACAACGAACACGGCCCACTGATCAATTCCGGCGAATTTGACGGCCTGGATTTCGACGCAGCCTTTGCGGCAATGGAAGCAGCCCTGACCGCCAAAGGTCTGGGCCAGTCGCGCACCCAGTTCCGCCTGCGCGACTGGGGCATCAGCCGTCAGCGCTATTGGGGTTGCCCGATCCCGATCGTTCACTGCGACAGCTGTGGCGACGTTCCGGTGCCAGAAGACCAATTGCCGGTTGTATTGCCTGAAGACGTCGTACCCGATGGCGCCGGCTCGCCATTGGCCCGCATGCCTGAGTTCTACGAATGCAGCTGCCCGAAATGCGGCGCCCCGGCCAAGCGTGAAACCGACACCATGGACACCTTTGTCGAGTCGTCGTGGTACTACGCGCGCTACGCCTCGCCTCACTACGAAGGCGGTCTGGTCGAAAAATCCGCCGCCGATCACTGGCTGCCGGTTGACCAATACATCGGCGGTATCGAACACGCGATCTTGCACCTGCTGTATGCGCGCTTCTTCCACAAACTGATGCGCGATGAAGGCTTGGTCAGCTCCAACGAGCCGTTCAAGAACCTGCTGACCCAGGGCATGGTGATTGCCGAAACGTATTACCGTCGCGAAGCCAACGGCGCCCTGACCTGGTTCAACCCGGCAGACGTCGAGCTGGAGCGTGACAGCAAGGCCAAAATCATTGGCGCCAAGCTGATCAGCGACGGCCTGCCGGTTGAGATTGGCGGCACTGAAAAAATGGCCAAGTCCAAGAACAACGGCGTTGACCCGCAATACATGATCGAGCAATACGGCGCCGATACCTGCCGCCTGTTCATGATGTTCGCGTCGCCACCTGACGCCAGCCTCGAATGGTCGGACTCCGGCGTTGAAGGCTCGCACCGCTTCCTCAAGCGCGTCTGGCGCCTGGCGCATGCGCACGTTAGCCAGGGCCTGCCCGGCGCACTGGACATCGGCACGCTGAATGACGAGCAAAAAGTCATTCGTCGCGCCATTCACCAGGCCATCAAGCAAGCCAGCCAGGACGTGGGCCAGCACCACAAATTCAACACCGCCGTCGCGCAAGTGATGACCGTGATGAACGTGCTGGAAAAAGCGCCGCAGGCCACCGAACAAGACCGCGCCCTGTTGCAAGAAGGTCTGGAAACCGTGGCCTTGTTGCTGGCCCCGATCACCCCGCACATCAGCCACGAGCTGTGGAATCAGCTGGGTCACATCGGCGCCATCATCGACGCACCGTGGCCGACGCTCGACGAAAGCGCGCTGATTCAGGACACGCTGCAACTGGTGATTCAGGTTAACGGTAAACTGCGCGGCCAGATCGAAATGCCTGCCGGCGCCAGCCGTGAAGACATCGAAGCGGCGGCCCGGATCAACGAAAACGTGCTGCGTTTCACCGAAGGCCTGACCATCCGCAAAGTGATCGTCGTGCCGGGCAAACTGGTTAATATCGTCGCCAGCTAAATTGGAACAGGCGCCCGCCTCGTGCGCGGGCGCCCAACAAAACCTTCCGGGCCGCTTCGTCGGTCCATCTGGTTTCAAGGGGAGCAACACATGATCAAACGCAACTTGCTGGTGATGGGCCTCGCAGTCTTGCTGAGCGCCTGCGGCTTTCAGCTGCGCGGCACCGGCACCAATCAGCTGTCGATTACCGAACTCGACGTCACAGCCCGTAATGCTTACGGCGATACCGTGCGTGAGTTGCGACAAGTGCTGGAAAACAGCGGCGTGAAAATCACCGCTGCTGCGCCTTACCACCTGATCCTCACCAACGAGCAAGACAGCCAGCGCGCTGCCAGCTATGCGGGCAATGGCGGTTCGGTCGAATACGAATTGACCAAAGTGCTGAACTACGAGATCCGTGGCGAGCACAACTTGCCGTTGCTCAACAACAAGATCGAAGTGCACAAGGTCTACCTGCAAGACAGCAGCAACATCACCGGTTCTGGCCAGGAAGCGTCCATGATCAGCACCGAGCTGCGCCGTGAACTGGTGCAACAAATGGTGCTGCGCCTGGAGCAGCTGACTCCGGAACAACTGGCCAAGCTGCAACAAGTGGCTGACGAGAAAGCTCGGGCTGAAGCCCAGGCCATCGAAGCTGCGCGTCAGGCACAAGATGCGATTCCTCAGCAGTCGCCCCTCGAAGTTCCTGAGCAATAAGGTATACGGGGCGCTCAGGCGCCCCGTCATCTATCAAGTCCTATGAAACTCGCCCCCGCCCAACTCGCCAAACACCTGCAAGGCAGCCTGTCGCCCGTCTACATCATCAGCGGCGACGACCCGCTGTTGTGTCAGGAAGCCGCAGACGCCATCCGCAGCACCGCTCGCCAACAAGGTTTTGATGAACGCCAAGTGTTCAGTGCTGACGCCAGTTTTGACTGGGGTTCATTGCTGCAGGCTGGCGCAAGCATGTCGTTGTTTGCCGAAAAACGCTTGCTGGAGCTGCGATTGCCCTCCGGCAAACCCGGCGACAAAGGCGCGGCAGCCCTCATCGAATATTGCTCGCGACCCGCAGACGACACCCTGCTGCTGATCAGCCTGCCAAAACTCGATGGCAGTGCGCAGAAAACCAAATGGGGCAAGGCGCTGGTGGAGGGGGCGCACACACAGTTCGTACAGATCTGGCCGGTGGACGCCAATCAATTGCCGCAATGGATTCGCCAGCGGCTGTCGCAAGCGGGGCTGGCGGCGACCCATGATGCTGTGGAATTGATCGCCGCACGGGTAGAAGGCAACTTGCTGGCAGCCGCTCAGGAAATCGAAAAGCTCAAACTGATGGCTGAAGAAGGCCAGATCACGGTCGAGACCGTGCAGGCCGCGGTCGCCGACAGTGCGCGTTTCGATGTGTTCGGGCTGGTGGATGCGGTGCTTAATGGTGAGGCTGCCCATGCATTGCGCATGCTCGAAGGCTTGCGCGGTGAAGGCGTCGAGCCGCCCGTGATCCTCTGGGCGCTGGCTCGCGAGCTGCGGGTCTTGGCCAACATTGCGTTGCAATACAGCCAGGGCATTCCGCTGGACAAGGCGTTCAGCCAGGCACGCCCGCCGGTGTGGGACAAACGCAAACCGCTGATGAGCAAAGCCTTGCAACGTTATTCAGCTCAGCGCTGGGCGCAGCTCTTAATGGACGCGCAACGCATCGACGCACAGATCAAGGGTCAGGCGGCAGGTTCGGCCTGGAGCAGCCTCAGCCGATTGACGCTGCTGATGTGTGGGCAACGTCTGAACTTGCCAGCGGAATAACCAACCAGCCTGAGTGGCCGCTGTAAAAGCACGAAACAGCCAGTCAACGCCTGCACGTAACGACGCTGGACAGATCAAACAATCTGGCCGATGATTTGCGCCTGTTCAACCCAGCGAGAGTCATTGCCATGAGCAAACGCCCCAACAAGGCCAAATCCATCGTCACCCAACCCTTGTTCCGCAGCCGCCAGGAACGCCCCGCCAAAGGCAAAGGCAGCTACCGCCGCGAAGCCTTCCAGTCGAGAGACCGGGAGGCTTTTTACTTTCTGGCTGCCTGACGGCGGGAATGTTAAGGTCTGCATCTGATTCGCATTACCTGGACCTGCGCATGCCCTTAAGTCATAAACGCCGTTGGCCGATGCGCCAACTGATTGCTGCTTCCAGCGTCATCCTTTTAGTCGCCTGCGCAGAGAAACCCACCGCAGCCGATGCTCAACCCCTGCCTGTGACGCCTCCCTCGCCCGCGGTGACCACCAGCGCTCCCGTTGCAGACACCCTTGAAATCCAGCCCGCCCAAAGCTTCAGCGAATGGCAAGCCAACTTCCGTGCGCAAGCCCTGAAGGCCGGGATCAACCCGCTGGTTTTCGATAACGCCTTCAAAGACATCACCCCCGACATGGGCGTCATCAAGGCTGATCGCAGCCAGCCCGAGTTCAGCCGCCCAGTGTGGGAATACCTCGAAGGCGCCCTTTCGCCGCTGCGCGTGCGCAATGGCCAGCGATTGCTTGAGCAAAATGCCGACCTGCTAAGTCGTATCGAAGAGCGCTACGGCGTGGACCGCAAGGCACTGGTGTCGGTGTGGGGCATGGAAAGCAACTTCGGCACTTTTCAAGGCAACAAATCGGTGATCCGCTCCCTGGCCACCCTGGCGTATGAAGGCCGCCGCCCGGAATTCGCCCAGAGCCAACTGATCGCTGCCCTTAAGATCATCCAGGAAGGCGATATTTCGCCCGAGAAAATGCTCGGTTCATGGGCAGGCGCGATGGGCCAGACCCAGTTCATCCCCACCACCTATGAAACCCACGCGGTGGATTTCGACGGCGATGGCCGTCGGGACATCTGGAACAGTTCGGCTGACGCGCTGGCTTCCACGGCTCACTACCTGCAAAGCTCCGGTTGGAAGCAAGGCCAGCCCTGGGGATTTGAAGTGAACCTGCCGAGCGGGTTTGACTACGCGCTGGCTGACGGAACCGTTCGTAAAAGTGTCAGCGAGTGGCAAGCGCTTGGGGTTCGGGTGCCTGAGACCGACAGCGGTTCAGAACAACTGAGCGCCACGTTGTTGCTGCCCGCCGGATACCGGGGACCGGCATTTTTAGTGCTGGATAACTTCAGGGCCATCCTGCGCTACAACAACTCTTCGTCGTATGCGCTGGCGGTGGGCCTGCTGTCTGAGCGCTTCAACGGTGGTGGCATCATCAAAGGGGACTGGCCCAAGGATGACCGCCCGTTGAGTCGCAGCGAACGTGTCGAGCTGCAAACCCTGCTGAGCAACCGCAACTACGACGCGGGCAAGGCTGATGGCATCATCGGGGCAAACACCCGCAAGGCGATTCGCAGCGCGCAGCAAGCGCTCGGCTGGCCCGCGGATGGCTACCCTTCGCATAAGTTGCTGGAAAGTTTGCGCCAACAATAAACGGCCTGCGCCACCCCTCTCCCGCCGGGAGAGGGTCAAGGCGCGAACGAAACGACGTCCTGCTCTAACACCAACTGCTGGTTATCTGCATCCAGACGCACGAGCGCGCCCATTGGCAAGGTCAGGTTGGGGTCGCAATGCCCGCTGCGCCATCCCGCGAGTACAGGCACCCCTAGCGGCCCAAGCTCCTGCCCGATCAGCCGCATCAACGCCTGAGTGTCCACTCCGGCCACATCCCCCACCAACACACCCCGAACCCGCGCCAACTTGCCCGCTAACCGCAGTTGGGTCAGCAGACGGTCAATCCGGTACAGCGGTTCGTTGACGTCTTCAATGAACAAAATGATGCCGTCTGCGTCCAGCTCGAATGCGGTGCCAAGCGTGCCGCAGATCATGGCCAGGTTGCCGCCCAGCAACCGTCCGCTGGCCACGCCCGGCGCCACGGTGGTCAACGCAAACGCGGCGGGATGGGTCAGAACGGCGCCTTGCCGGCCACTGATCATGTCCAGCAGGGAGGATTCAGTGGGCGCCTGCTTATTGCCCAGCAGGTCGGCGTTCAGCATCGGCCCGTGAAAGGTCACGAAGCCTGCATAACGGGTGATGGCCAGATGCAGCGCCGTGATGTCGCTGTAGCCAATAAAAGGTTTGGGATGGCGCTTCAGGAGTTCGAAGTCGATGCCATCGAGCAAACGCGGGCTGCCATAGCCGCCGCGCATGCACAAAATCGCGTCGATGCTGTCGTCGGCAAAGGCGTCGTGCAAATCGTGCAAACGGATAGCATCAGCGCCGGCCAGGTAGCCGTCTTTTTCCCATACCCCCGGAAAAACCCGCAGTTGATAACCGCGTGCCTGTATCCATTGGGTGGCAAGGTGAAGATCGAGTTCGGCGGGGCCAGCCGGGGCGATCAGGCCGATCACCCCGCCAGCACGCAGCGCGGGCACCGCGCCGTGGGCCTTGTCAGACACCTGCGCGGTGAACCGGCTGTTCATGGTTTTACTCACTGACCAGCATGTTCTTGACCAGCTTGGCCTGCTCATCCGCGTGGTACGAGGAACGAACCAACGGCCCGGAAGCAACGTTTTTGAAGCCCATTTTGTAACCTTCCTCGGCGAACCAGGCGAAGGTGTCCGGGTGCACAAAACGCTGAACCGGCAAGTGGCTGCGCGACGGTTGCAGGTACTGGCCAAGGGTCAGCATGTCGATGTCGTGCTCGCGCATGCGCTTCATCACTTCGATGACTTCTTCATCGGTTTCGCCAAGGCCCAGCATCAGGCCGGATTTGGTCGGGATGTGCGGCATCATTTGCTTGAAGCGCTGCAGCAACGTCAACGACCACTGGTAATCGGAACCCGGACGCGCCGCCTTGTACAGACGCGGGACGGTTTCAAGGTTGTGGTTGAACACGTCAGGCGGCTCGGCGGCCGTGATGTCCAGCGCTACGTCCATGCGGCCACGGTAGTCGGGCACCAGGGTTTCAAGCAGCACGTTGGGTGACAGCTTGCGGATCTCGCGGATGCAATCGGCAAAGTGCTGGGCACCGCCGTCACGCAGGTCATCACGGTCCACCGAGGTGATGACCACGTACTTCAAGCCCAGGTCAGCAATGGCGATGGCCAGGCTTTGTGGCTCATTGACGTCCAGAGGCTTGGGTCGACCATGGCCGACGTCGCAGAACGGGCAGCGACGGGTGCAGATGTCGCCCATGATCATGAAGGTGGCAGTACCGCCCGAGAAGCACTCACCCAGGTTCGGGCAGGACGCTTCTTCGCAAACGCTGTGCAGTTTGTGTTTGCGCAGCAGTTGCTTGATACGGTCGACTTCCGGGGAAACCGGGATGCGCACCCGAATCCAGTCAGGTTTTTTCGGCAATTCGGTGGTCGGAATGATTTTGACCGGGATACGCGCCACCTTTTCGGCACCGCGCAGCTTGACGCCGGTCTCAACCTTGGAACGGGCCTCGCTGGCGCGGGCTGCACGTTCAGAGATGTCCAGCGTAGGGATCAGGGTTTCAACAGCGTCTTGCGCAGTAGTCATATCAATCGATTCCGCCCGTCAGGGTCGTCTGCTCAGCATAGTCGAGGTGTTTGACGAGCTGCGCGCGCAGCCGGGCACGCACCTCGGCAAATTCAATCGGGCCTGCATGGTCGCGCAACTGGGTCATCGCCAGCCCCGCGTAGCCACAGGGGTTAATCCGTCGAAACGGTTCCAGGTCCATATCCACATTCAGGGCCAGGCCGTGGAAAGAGCAGCCATTGCGGATCCGCAGGCCCAGTGAGGCGATTTTCGCGCCATTCACATACACGCCGGGCGCATCGGGCTTGGCGTGTGCGCTTACGCCATAGCTGGCGAGCAGCTCGATCAGGCAGCGCTCCATCCGGCTGACCAGTTCGCGAACCCCAAAGCCCAGACGCCGCACATCCAGCATCAGGTAGGCAACCAACTGGCCGGGCCCGTGATACGTCACTTGCCCGCCGCGATCTGATTTGACCACCGGGATATCACCCGGCAGCAGCAGGTGCTCGGCCTTGCCGGCCTGCCCCTGGGTGAATACTGGCGGATGCTCCACCAGCCAGATCTCGTCTTGCGTCTCGGGCCGGTCTTTGCGTTGGTCAGTGAAACGCTGCATGGCCAGCCAGGTGGGCTCGTAATCCAGCAACGCCAACTCGCGAAAACCCAGGGCCCGCGACATCACAACACCATGTGAACGAAGCCAGTGGCCCGCAGTTCGCTGTTGATGTTGTACAGCTGGTCCTGATCCGTGGCCACAATGTGCAGCTGGATGGTGGTGTACTTGCCGTTGGTGCTCTGGCGTTCGTCAATACGCTCGTCGTTGATCGTTGCGTGTTTTCGCACGATCACGAGGATTTTGTCCTTGTTACCCACACCTGTGTCACTGATCACCTTAACCGGGTAATCGGTTTGAGGAAATTCGATCTTTGGCGCCTTTACTTCGTTATCGCTCATGGCGTATTGGCCTCGTAAGCCCGGAACTACAGACATGACCCCGCGCCGGGTAAGCGCAGGGTCACACAGGTGGGTGCAATCAGTTGAACAACCCGTAGAAGAATAGACGGATGCTATCCCACACGCGGCGGAAAATGCCACCTTCCTCAACCGGCTCAAGTGCGATCAAGTCCGCACTGTGAACAACTTTATCGTCGAGTTTGACTTCAACCTTACCGATCACGTCACCTTTGGCGATGGGCGCCATCAGTTGCGGGTTCATGGTCATGCTTGCGGCCAGCTTTTTCAATTGGCCTTTAGGCAGGGTCAGTGTCAGGTCGTTGGCCAGACCGGCTTTGACTTGGCTCGTGGTGCCTTTCCAGACAGGAGCCTGAGCCAGCTCGGTGCCTTTCTGGTAGAAGGTCTGGGTTTCGAAGAAGCGGAAACCGTAGGTCAGCAGTTTTTGCGTTTCGGCCGCACGGGCCGCTTCGCTGTTGGTGCCGAACACCACGGCGATCAAACGCATGCCGTCACGCACTGCCGAAGACACCATGCAGTAGCCGGCTTCATCGGTGTGACCGGTTTTCAGGCCGTCAACGGTCTTGTCGCGCCACAGCAACAGGTTGCGGTTAGGCTGCTTGATGCCGTTCCAGAAGAACTCTTTCTGCGAGTAGATCGCGTAGTGAGTCGGGTCTTCGTGGATGATCGCGCGGGCCAGCAGCGACATGTCATGCGCCGACGAGTAGTGATCAGGGTTTGGCAGACCGGTCGGGTTCATGAAGTGACTATTGGTCATGCCCAGCTCGGCTGCGGTCTTGTTCATCAGATCCGCGAAAGCGTCTTCACTGCCGGCAATGTGCTCAGCCAATGCAACGCTGGCGTCGTTGCCCGACTGAATGATGATCCCGTGCAGCAGATCGCTGACCGACACCTGGGTGCCGACCTTGATGAACATGCGCGAACCACCGGTGCGCCAGGCGTTCTCGCTGACCGTTACCGGATCGTTCTCGCCAATCTGGCCACGACGGATTTCCAGCGTCGCAATGTACGCGGTCATCAGTTTGGTCAGGCTGGCCGGGGGCAGGCGCTGGTCGCCATTGTTTTCAACCAGCACGTTGCCGCTACTGGCATCCATCAGTACGTAGGATTTGGCGGCAAGCTGTGGCGGCGACGGCATCATTTCGGCTGCCCAGGCGGCAGGCGTAATGATCAGCGGGACAAGCAGGCACAGGCGTTTGGCAAAGGTGGTGATGTTCATCCGTCTCTCGAAATTGTTGATGGAAACTTACCCTCGCGGGCAAAACTGTTCTGACAGCCCTTAGAGGGGCTGTCGCGTATTCAGTTGCAGGCACGGCCCTCACAGGGCTTTTGTTCTTTGTCGCTGCAACTGCGTTTGGGCCCCGAACCTTCGGGGCCCAACGCGTTAATCAGTGTTACTGATCCGATGTCACAACGCTTGGCTGGCCCAAATTGGCCAGTCGCACGCTGTTTTGCGCTTGCTGTACTTCGCCGGCCGAGGCAATCGGCCCCAGCCGCACACGGTGCAAGGTCTGCTGATTGCGCACAATCGAGCTAATAAATACGGGGGCACTGACCATGCCACTGAGCTTGGAACGAAGCAACTCTGCGGCATCCGGGTTGGCAAAGGCGCCGACCTGCAAATACGTGCCCTGCCCGTTGGCCATGCGCGGCACCGGCACCACATCCGTGGCGTGTTGCTGCGCAGGCGGCGTCCATTGCTCGACCTTGCCCGTGGCAATGGTTGGTCCGGGGGCATTCTGGGCCATTTTCGGCTCATTGAGCATTAGCGGCGCAGGACGACCGCGCTGCGCCCACCACTGCTGCGGGTCGATGCCTTCGACTTTGACCCGCGCCGTACCGGTTTCGGCGTAGCCGAGCTTTTTGGCCGCCGCGTAGGACAAGTCAATGATGCGGTCCGAATAGAACGGGCCACGGTCATTAACCCGCAGCACCACGGCTTTACCGTTGTCCAGGTTGGTCACTTTGACGTAGCTGGGCAGCGGCAGGGTTTTGTGCGCTGCGCTCATGCCGTACAGGTCATACACCTCGCCATTGGCAGTGTTCTGACCGTGAAACTTGGTGCCGTACCAGGATGCCGTACCTGACGCCACGTACGTCTTGGACTCTTGCATCGGGAAGTAGGTCTTGCCCAGCACGGTATACGGGTTGGCTTTGTACGGCCCGGTGTGCAGGGTGGGCGTCGCATCGGGGATACGCGAGACGTCTACGTCCCACCACGGCGCGCCGTCCTTGTGTGCCCGGTTGATGTCCAGACCGGGCGTGGCGCGGACCACCGGGGCCGACTTTTGCTGCGGCGCGGTGGAACGACTGCTGGAGCAACTCACCACCAGCAACGCGACGGCGGCGCAGGCAGCAACTTTCAACGGTGTACGGATCGCTAGAAACGGCATTACTTGTTGCCCCGTGCTTGAACCAGCAGGTCGGACAGTTGGTGCACTGCCATGGCGTACATCACGCTACGGTTGTAACGCGTAATCGCATAAAAATTCTTCAGGCCCATCCAGTATTCAGGGCCGTTTTCGCCTTCGAGACGGAAGGCGGTGACCGGCATGTCGTCACGCAGCGCATCATGACTCGACCACCCCAGCGCTCGCAACTCCCCGACCGTTTTCACCGGCTCGATGCCTTGGGTCAACCCTTCGTCGGCGCGATCGCCTTGCACATCAGCCCGAATGACCACCGGCTCGCCCGCTACCCAGCCATGGCGCTTGAAGTAGCTGGCAACACTGCCGATGGCGTCGTCCGGGTTGCTCCAGATATTAATGTGGCCGTCGTTATCAAAGTCCACGGCATAGGCGCGAAAGCTGCTCGGCATAAATTGCGGCAAGCCCATCGCACCGGCGTACGAACCTTTAAGGGTCAACGGGTCGACCTGCTCCTCGCGGGCCAGCAGCAGAAATTCGCGCAGTTCTTTGCGGAAGAATTCAGCACGCGGCGGGTAATCGAAGCCCAGGGTCGACAGCGCGTCGATTACCCGGTAGCTCCCTGTGTTACGGCCGTAGAAGGTTTCAACACCAATGATCGAGACAATCACTTGCGCCGGTACGCCATATTCCTGCTCGGCACGGGCCAGCACGGCTTCGTGCTCACGCCAAAAATCGACACCGCGCGCCACGCGGGCATCCGAAATGAAGATCGGGCGGTATTCCTTCCACTGCTTCACGCGCTCGGCCGGACGCGAAATGGCATCAAGGATGCTCTGCTTGCGTTGAGCCTCGCGAAAGACGTCCATCAGCTGTTCACCGGCGAACCCGTAATCGCGGGTCATCTCACCGACAAACTCAGCCACCTGGGGCGAGCCTTCATAGTCGCCGGCCACTGCGCCTTGCGCCGCCCCGAACAGACCTAACAGGCCTACCCAGGACGCGTATCGAGCAGCCCAGCCACGCATTACTTGCATTGAATTCTTCACCTTAATCAAACTTGCGCGATCCACTTGCGATGCGTGTGGATCGACATCAAAACCCCAAACGCTGACAGCAGCGTAACGAGCGAAGTTCCGCCGTAGCTAATGAACGGCAATGGCACGCCCACCACCGGCAACAGGCCACTGACCATACCGATGTTGACGAAAACATAAACAAAAAACGTCATGGTCAGGCTGCCGGCCAGCAATTTGCCGAACAGCGTCTGCGCCTGGGCCGTAATCACCAGGCCACGACCAATCAACAGCAGATAAATCAGCAGCAATGCGCAAATGCCCACCAAGCCGAACTCTTCGCCCATCACCGCAATAATGAAGTCGGTGTGGCTTTCAGGCAGGAAGTCCAGGTGTGACTGGGTGCCCAGCAACCAGCCTTTGCCAAACACACCGCCCGAACCAATGGCGGCCTTGGACTGAATGATGTTCCAGCCGGTGCCCAGCGGATCGCTTTCAGGGTCGAGGAAGGTCAGCACGCGCTGCTTTTGATAGTCGTGCATCACGAAAAACCACATGGCGACGGCCACCGGAACCGTGGCCGCCAGCACGCTGAGAATCCAGCGCCAACGCAGCCCGCCCATGAACAGCACAAACGCGCCGCCCGCCAGTACCAGCAGCGCAGTACCGAGGTCGGGCTGACGCACAATCAACGCAAAGGGCACGCCAATCAGCATGAGGCTGATCGCCACGTGTTTAAGCTGCGGGGGCAAGGTGCGCTTGGAGAGGTACCAGGCGATGGTCGCTGGCATCAGGATCTTCATGAATTCCGAAGGCTGGAAACGGATCACCCCCGGGATGTTGATCCAGCGCGTGGCCCCCATGGCGTTGTGGCCCATGACGTCCACGACCACCAGCAGCAGCACGCCGATCAGGTAACCAATCGGCACCCAGCGCGCCATGAACCGGGGTTCAAGCTGGGCAATGATGAACATTGACACCAGACCGATACCAAACGAGGTGGCCTGCTTGCTCAGCAGGTCCCAGCTCTTGCCGCTGGCCGAGTACAGAACGAACAGACTGCCGGCCGCCAGGGTCAACAGCAGAATCAGCAGCGGGCCATCGATGTGCAAACGCTGCAACAGCGAGGCACGTCGACGCATCACATCCTCACTGGAGAGCATGCGATCAAAATTACTCATCACGGGCCGTAACCTCCGCCTTTGAAGGGCTGGCGTACTCAGGTTTGAGCTTGCCTTGTGCATCCAGCAACCAGGCATCCATGACCTTGCGCACGACCGGCGAAGCCACGCGGCTGCCCGCCTCACCGTTTTCAATCATGACCGAGACCGCAATTTGCGGGTTGTCGGCCGGGGCGAAACCAACGAACAACGCGTGGTCGCGGTGGCGTTCCTGAACCTTGGAACGGTCATATTTTTCGCCCTGCTTGATCGCCACCACCTGCGCCGTACCGCTTTTGCCAGCGATCAGGTATTGCGCCCCCACGCCCGCCACACGGGCAGTCCCGCGGGCGCCATGCACCACTTGCTGCATGCCATGGCTGACCTTGGCCCAGTTGGACGGGTCGCGCAGCACGATGTCCGGCATCGGGTTCGGGTCAACGGGCGGCACGCCCTCGATGGTCTTGGCCAGGTGCGGACGGATCCATTTGCCTTTGCTGGCAATCAGCGCAGTCGCTTGCGCCAGTTGCAACGGCGTGGACTGCATGTAGCCCTGTCCAATCCCCAGAATCAGGGTTTCGCCCGGAAACCAGGCCTGCCGCCGCGTCGCCCGCTTCCACTCGCGGGACGGCATCAAGCCTGCGGACTCTTCGAACATGTCGAGCGAGACTTTCTGGCCGATGCCGAACTGGTTCATGTACGAGGACAGACGATCAATGCCCAGCTTGTGAGCCAGGTCATAAAAGTAAGTGTCGTTGGAACGCATGATCGCCGTGTCCAAATCCACATAGCCATCACCGCTGCGGTTCCAGTTACGGTACTTGTGATCGTAATTGGGCAGCATGTAGTAGCCGGGGTCGTAGACCCGCGACGAACCGGTGATCACGCCGCTGTCGAGCCCGGCAATCGCCACCGCGGGCTTGATGGTCGAGCCCGGCGGGTAAAGGCCGCGCAGGATGCGGTTGAACAGCGGGCGGTCGATCGAGTCGCGCAACTCGGCATACGCCTTGAAGCTGATGCCGGTGACAAACAGGTTGGGGTCGAAGCTCGGCTGACTGACCATCGCCAGTACTTCGCCAGTATTCGGATTCAACGCCACCACTGCACCACGGCGCCCGGCCAGCGCTTCTTCGGCGGCTTCCTGCAATTTGATGTCGAGGCTGAGCACGATGTCCTTGCCGGGGATCGGGTCCGTGCGCTTGAGCACACGCAACACCCGGCCACGGGCGTTGGTCTCGACTTCTTCGTAACCCACCTGACCGTGCAGCTCAGCCTCATAGAAGCGTTCGATGCCGGTTTTACCGATGTGATGGGTGCCGCTGTAATTCACGGGATCGAGGGTTTTAAGCTCTTTCTCGTTGATCCGCCCCATATAGCCCACCGAATGCGCAAAATGCGCGCCCTGCGGGTAGTGGCGCACCAGTTGCGCGACCACTTCAACCCCGGGCAGGCGGAACTGGTTCACGGCAATCCGGGCGATCTGTTCTTCGGTGAGCTCAAACAGAATGGGCACCGGCTCGAATGGCCGACGCCCCTGCCGCATGCGCTTTTCAAACAAGGCACGGTCTTCTGGCGTGAGCTGCAACACTTCGACGATCACATCGAGCACTTGCTGCCAGTCACCGGAACGTTCGCGGGTCATGCTCAGGCTGAAGCTGGGCCGGTTGTCCGCGATCACCACACCGTTGCGGTCGAAAATCAGGCCACGCGTCGGGGGAATGGGCTGCACGTGCACCCGGTTGTTTTCAGACAGGGTCGAGTGGTACTCGTACTGCACAACTTGCAGGTAGTACAGGCGCGCAATCAGCGCACAAATGAGCGCCACCACCACAATTGCGCCGACCACAACGCGGCTGCGCACAAGGCGTGCGTCTTTCTCGTGGTCTTTGAGGCGAATTGGCTGAGACATTCGGGACGCTGACTATTTGTGATAAGGGTGCCCGGACAAAACCGTCCAGGCGCGATACAACTGCTCACCAATCAGAATCCTTACCAACGGGTGCGGCAACGTCAACGGCGACAGCGACCAGCGCTGATCAGCCCGTGCACAGACTTCCGGCGCCAGCCCTTCAGGGCCGCCCACCATGAAGTTCACCGTGCGCGAGTCCAGGCGCCAGCGGTCCAGCTCGACCGCCAGCTGCTCGGTACTCCAGGGTTTGCCATGCACTTCCAGCGTGACAATACGCTCACCCGGACCGACTTTGGCCAGCATGGCCTCGCCTTCCTGACGGATGAAGCGGGCCACGTCGGCATTTTTGCCGCGGGTGTTGAGCGGTATTTCCACCAGTTCAAGGGCCAGCTCGGATGGCAGACGCTTGGCATATTCATGCCAGCCTTCTTCCACCCATTTAGGCATACGCGAACCGACAGCGATCAAACGCAGGCGCACAGCTAACCCTTACTCTTGGTCTTTGTTGAGCTTGAGGAAATGCTCGTGGGTGTTTTCCGGGCTGTGGTGAGCAGCGCTGCCTGCACGGCTTTGCTCAGCACCGGCCCACAGACGCTCCAGGTCGTAGAACTGGCGCGCACTGGCGGTCATCATGTGAACGATCACGTCGTCCATGTCCAGCAGAACCCAGTCGCTGTCGCCCTTGCCTTCTTCGCCCAACGGCTTGACGCCCAGCGCTTTGACCGCTTCGCGGACCTTGTCCAGCATCGCGCCGATTTGACGGTTCGAAGTACCGGTGGCGATGATCATGAAGTCAGTGATGCTGTGCTTTTCGCGCACGTCGATGATTTGAATGTCTTGGGCCTTGACGTCTTCCAGGGCCGTCACCGCCACTTTGACCAGCTCTTCGCCTTTCAGGATTTCGGTCGGTTGGGCTTTTTCCGGCAGAGGGGCGCTCTTGAACGTGCCTTTGCGCTTAACTTTGCTTACATCTTTGTTAGTCATATAAAACTCGTTTTGCTCGTATGTTCGGGTGTTTCAATACACGTTGTTATCGCGCCTTGAAACACGCCTTTTTAGTTCGACGCACGGTACAGTCCGTGCGCATCGATGTAGGCCAGGACCGCGTCGGGCACCAGGAAACGTACCGACTTACCGCTGGCCAGCAGTTGACGGATCTGGGTGGCGGAAACCGCGAGCGGTGTCTGCCAGACGAATGCAATCTGTCCGCTCGACCCTTTCAGGGCCAGCGGGTCGCTTACCGAGCGCGCTGCCAGCAGGTTGCGCAAGGCATCCGGCGGTTCGCTGTCGGCATCCGGGCGCTGTAGCACCAGGATATGGCAATGCTGGAGCAACTCTTCCCAGCGGTGCCATGTAGGCAGGCCGCAAAACGCGTCCCAACCCAGCAATAAAAACAACTGGTCCTGCGCGGCCAGCTCGGCCCGCATCAGTTCCAGGGTGTCGATGGTGTAGGACGGTTTGTCCCGTTGCAGTTCCCGGGCGTCCACCACCAGCGTAGCCACACCTTCGACGGCGCACTCGACCATCGCCAGACGGTCGTGCGCAGACACGTGCGGCGTGTCACGGTGAGGCGGCCTGGCATTGGGTGTCAGACGCAGCTCGTCGAGCCCCATCATCTCTGCCACTTCCAGCCCGCCGCGCAAATGCCCGATGTGCACCGGATCGAAGGTTCCACCCAACACACCTATGCGCCGGGGTAACGCGTCGTTCATCGGTGCCTCCACTGCCGCTTCAAGGTCGATCAAGTCAGACCGGCTCCTGACCGCGCAGCTGTCCGTCACCGACCACAATGTACTTCTCGCAGGTCAGACCTTCGAGCCCCACCGGGCCGCGGGCGTGCAGCTTATCAGTAGAAATGCCAATCTCCGCACCCAATCCGTATTCAAATCCATCAGCGAAGCAGGTCGGGGTGTTGAGCATGACCGAACTGGAGTCCACTTCGGCCATGAAACGCCGGGCGTCGCCCTGATGTTCGGTGACAATCGAGTCGGTGTGATGGGAGCCGTAGTGATTGATGTGCTCAATGGCCGCGTCCAGCCCGTCGACAATACGGATCGACAGAATCGCGTCCAGGTATTCGGTGTGCCAGTCGTCTTCAGTGGCCGGCACCACGTCGATCAGCGCTTGAGTACGTTCACACCCGCGCAGCTCGACACCCTTGGCGCGGAACTCCTCGGCCATGGCAGGCAAAAACTCTGCCGCGACGGCCTGATCCACCAGCAACGTTTCCATCGCCCCGCAAATACCGTAGCGATAGGTCTTGGCGTTGAACGCAATGCGCCGGGCCTTGGGCAGGTCGGCATGAGCACTGACGTACACATGGCAAATGCCGTCCAGGTGCTTGATCACCGGCACCCGCGCATCACGGCTGACACGTTCGATCAAGCCTTTGCCGCCACGGGGGACGATCACGTCCACGTATTCGGGCATGGTAATCAACGCGCCGACAGCCGCGCGGTCGGTCACTTCAACCACTTGCACCACCGCCGGCGGCAGCCCGGCCTCGGCCAGACCTCGCTGGATACAGGCGGCAATCGCCCGATTGGAGTGAATGGCTTCGGAGCCGCCGCGCAAAATGGTGGCATTGCCGGACTTCAGGCACAGGCTCGCGGCGTCGATGGTCACGTTGGGACGCGACTCATAGATGATGCCAACCACGCCCAGCGGCACGCGCATCTTGCCCACCTGGATTCCCGAAGGCCGGTAGCTCATGTCACGAATGGCGCCGACCGGATCCGGCAGGCTGGCCACCTGCCGCAGACCGACGATCATGCCGTCAATGCGCGCCGGGGTCAGGGCCAGACGCTCCAGCATGGCGGGTTCAAGACCATTGGCCCGGCCCGCCGCCAGATCCTGCTCATTGGCGGCGGTGAGTTCCGGTCGCGCAGCGTCCAATGCAGCGGCAGCCGCCAGCAAGGCACGGTTTTTTTGCCCGGTGCTGGCACGGCCAATCACACGGGAAGCTTCACGGGCAGCGCGACCCAAACGGGTCATGTAGTCAAGAACGGACTCAGTCATGGTCTCAATGGTCTTGGCAGAGAGGAAAGCGGCCGATTATAGCGGTCAAGCCGCCTCACGCACAGCGGTGGCAGGCGGATGGTCGAAATGGACTGCAAATACACAGCGTTCAGCGCGGATTAAGCAGGTCTTGCTATGATCTGCGCCCTTTGCGCCACTGATGTGATAGCCCTGAAGATGCCTACGATGCTGCCGGATGCCTTTTTCGACCGTGATGCCCAACGCGTTGCCCGCGAACTTTTGGGCAAAGTCATTCGTCACCGGGTCAACGACCAGTGGCTCAGTGCGCGGATTATCGAAACCGAAGCCTATTACTGCGTCGACAAAGGCAGCCATGCCTCACTGGGTTACACCGAAAAGCGCAGGGCGCTGTTTCTTGATGGCGGGCACATTTATATGTACTACGCTCGCGGCGGCGACTCGTTGAACTTCAGCGCCCACGGCCCGGGCAATGCCGTCCTGATCAAATCGGCCTACCCGTGGGTCGACGAGCTGTGCGGCCCGGACAGCCTGGCGCTCATGCAGCGCAACAATCCTGACACGCAGGGCCGCCCGCGACCCGACCACAAGCTCTGCGCCGGGCAAACATTGCTGTGTAAGGCGCTGGGTCTAAAAGTGCCTGAATGGGATGCAAAATGTTTCGACCCCGAACGTTTACGGGTCGATGACGTCGCACAACAACCCTCGCAGGTGATTCAAACCACACGCCTGGGCATCCCCCACGGGCGGGATGAACACCTGATGTACCGCTTTGTCGACGCTGACTACGCTGCGTATTGCACGCGTAACCCGCTGCGACGCGGCCAGGTTGAAGGCAAGGACTACGTGATCCTGGATCACCCGTGATTGCCACTGCCCGAACGATTTAACCGACGATCAAAAGGAAATTGAAACATGGGCCCATGGCTCGATAGCGTAACTGGCTGGCTGACAGCCAACCCGCAGTGGCTGGGCCTTGCGGTGTTTATTGTGGCGTGCGTTGAATGCCTGGCCATTGCCGGGATTATTGTGCCGGGCACCGTGCTGCTGTTTGCAATCGCCGTCATGGCGGGCAGCGGTGCCTTGTCACTGGGCGAAACCTTGCTGCTGGGGTTTCTCGGCGGACTGCTCGGGGATGTCGTGTCTTATGCGCTGGGCAGACGCTTCCATCAAAACATTCGGCGCTTGCCTTTATTGCGCACCCACCCCGAGTGGATGAACGGCGCTGAAAGTTACTTTCACAAGTACGGCATCGTCAGCCTGCTCGTGGGGCGCTTCATCGGCCCGCTACGGCCCATGCTGCCCATGGTCGCAGGGATGTGCGACATGCCCGTCCCGCGCTTTATCGGGGTCAGCCTGCTGGCCGGCATCGGCTGGTCGGTGGCGTATCTGCTGCCTGGTTGGGCGACCGGCGCCGCGATCCGCTTGCCATTACCTGAAGGCTTCTGGCCCCAAGCGGCGATTGTCGCGGTCGGGCTGGCGGGGTTGCTGGGGCTGAGCATCAACGCCAGCGTTCGGCGCCAATCCAAAGCGACCTTGCTGATCGGCGCCCTGAGCCTGGTGCTGCTGCTGGCGGTGTTCATCGGCTACCCGTACATGACGGCTCTGGATCAGGGCATTTCTGCGCTGGTGCAAGAGCATCGCAGCAGCGCCATGGACATGGCCGCCGTGCTGGTGACGCAGATCGGCAACTTCCGCACCCAGTTTCTGACGGCGGCGCTGGTGTGCATCATCCTGCTGCTGACCCGGCAATGGCGCGCGATGATTTTTTTCGGCGGGGTGACGCTGTTCACTGCGTTGGCCAACACTTTCACCAAGCTGTTCTTCGCCAGGGTGCGCCCTGACGTGTTGGTGGATCCGCTGACCAGTTACAGCATGCCCAGCGGCCATAGCTCCGGCGCGTTTGCGTTCTTTGTCGCGCTGGCAATTCTGGCCGGGCGCGAGCAACCTCAGCGCATGCGCATCACGTGGGTGCTACTGGGCTGCCTGCTGGCGATCACGGTCGCCATGTCGCGGGTGTACCTCGGCGCTCACTGGCCAACTGACATCATGGCGGGCGCGCTACTGGCGATCACGGTCAATGCGTTTGGACTGGCGCTGTGCCAACGCTTCATGCCGCTGAGCCCCGTCCCGCAGAAAGTCTGGTGGCTGATTTTGCCCGCCAGCACGGCGCTGTACGGCTTTTTCATGCTGGCGCACATGTCCAAAGAGCTGCTGCGCTACGCGTACTAACACCCCGCGTGGGGCGAGGATCAATTGAGGGTTTCGCCTTGAGAATCGCCCTGCATTTCGTCCAGCAGCACCTGAATGCCATCCAGACGCTGCTGGGGGTCATCGACTTGCAGCAGTTGTAACTTGTCCTCCTCGGCAAAAGGCAGCAAATAGGCCAGTTGATTGGCCAGCGACTGCTGCCCCTCGACTTCGGTGCTCATGTTCAGGGCCGCCACCATCGGGTGCTCGGCCAGCGCCTTGAGCAGCGCCAGCAAATCCTGATCTTCCTCTTCAAGCGGTTTCTCGGGGATTTCGTCCAGCCACTCAACCTCCGCTACCAGCAACTGGTCACGCTGGCGTTCTGCACTCAGCACCCCAAAGCGTCGCCCGCCTTCGACCCGTATGCCCAACAGGCCATTCTCCTGTTGCTGAAAGTCGCGGATCAGTGCTTCACACCCGATCAGGGCAATGTCGTCGGGGGCGTCGCCCACTTCACTGCCCTCCAGAATGCACACCACCCCAAAACCGGTGCCCTGCTTCATGCAGCGGGCAATCATGTCGAGGTATCGCGCCTCAAAAATTTGCAGATCCAGTACACAACCGGGAAAGAGCACAGTCTTGAGAGGAAACAACGGCAATGTCATGTCTACGTCCTTACACCACAAGGCTGACGGCCAGCGGCAAAAAGACCGCCGTGCCCACACCCATTAAACTCATCGCCAACGCCGCAAAAGCGCCGCACTCTTCGCCTTCCTGCAAGGCCACGGAGGTTCCGACTGCGTGAGCCGTCATGCCCAGCGCCATGCCCCGCGCTTCGGCACTGTGAACCTGCAACAGGCTCAGCAGGCCCGGCCCGACAATCGCACCAATGACCCCGGTAATCAGCACAAACACTGCCGCCAACGCAGCGACACCGCCGATTTGCTCAGCCACCAGCATGGCAATGGGCGAGGTCACCGACTTGGGCGCCAGGGTCATCAGCACCATGTGCTCAGTGCCGAACCACCAACCCAGCAACACCACCAGGCCGGTCGCAAACACGCCCCCAATCACCAGCGTAGTAAAGATGGGCCAGAACAGTTGGCGGATTCTTCGCAAATTCAGGTACAGCGGGACGGCCAGCGCCACCGTGGCGGGGCCCAACAGGATGCTCAGGATGTCGGTGCTTTTGCGGTACTCGTCGTAGCTCAGGCCGCAACTGAGCAGCACGCCGATCACCAGCAGCATTGAGGCCAACACCGGTTGCAGGAAAATCCAGCGGGTTTTTTCGAACGCCGCCAGCACCAGTTGGTAAGCGCCCAGGGTGATGCCAATGCCGAACAGCGGATGGTGGATCACGGCTTGCCAGGCGCCTTGCCATTCCAGGGTCATGGCCGTTCCTCCGCAGACTGATGACGCTTGAGCAAGCGCTGCATCAGCACGCCCACGAACGCCATCGACAACAGCAGTGACAGCACCAGCGCGCCGACAATCGCCCAAAAATCGGCGGCGATGTCACTGGCGTAGACCATCACCCCCACGGCGGGCGGCACCAGCAACAACGGCAGGTAGCGCAACAGACCGCTGGCTGCCTGGCTCAAAGGCTCGCCAACCTGGCCGCGCACGATCAGAAAGGCCAACAGCAGCAACAACCCGATGATCGGGCCGGGCAACACAGGGATGAACAAATGATTGAGGGCAGTGCCGAGCAATTGAAACAGCACCAGCCAGGTCAGGCCGCGTAACAACATCTCTCGTCTCCAGCGATCTTTTTTGCGCCGCATTATAAGCACGCTCACCACGCACTGGCTTGGCTAAAGGCAAGAGCGGCGCGTGAATATCTCAGGATGTTTCATGTCGCCCTATAGAGCGGCTTCCATTGCTGCGGCATACTCGGTGGCCTAACTTTCCGGATCCTGCCATGCGCCCATTTGTACCCCTTGCTCTGACTTTGCTGCTGACGGCCTGCGGCGACGGCGACTCGCTGTTGCCCCCGGACGCTCGCCTGCCCGATGGCGGGCGCTATCGCGGTGAAGTGGTCAACGGACTATTGCAGGGCCAGGGCCGCATCGACTACCCGAACGGCACTTGGTACGCGGGTGAATTCAGCAATGGCGTGTATCAGGGCCAGGGGGAATGGCATGCCAGCAATGGCGACGTGTACCGCGGCAAATTCGAGGGCGGCCTGTGGAACGGGCAAGGCAGCCTGACCACCCACGACAGCGAGTACGTCGGCGGCTTCAAGCAAGGTCGCCGCGAAGGTGAAGGCACCCTCAAACAAGGTGGTATGAGCTACCGCGGCGCTTTCAAGGATGACCAGTTTTCCGGCTTCGGCCACCTCGAACTGGAAGACGGCAGCGAGTATCAGGGCCAGTTCGCCCAGGGCAAACCCCATGGCGAAGGCAAGCGCAGCGATGCCAGCGGCAACGAATTCACGGGCACATTCGTCAATGGTCAGCTCGAAGGCACTGGCATTTTCAACAGCGCCGAAGGGGATCAATACGAAGGCGAGTTCAAAGACAACCAGCTCAACGGCAAGGGCCGCTTCGAAAACGCTGACGGCGACGTGTGGATCGGCGAGTTCAAGGACGGCGCCCTGACGGGCCAAGGCGAGTTCATCGGCGTTGACGGCAGCCACTATCGCGGTCAATTCAATGAGTGGCGCTTCAATGGGCCCGGCCAGCTCAACATGGCCGATGGCAGCCGCTATGTCGGTGACTTTGCCAACGACACGTATCAGGGCTATGGCACCCTGACCCTGAGCGACGGCACGGTAGAGAAAGGCTACTGGATCAACGGGCTGCGCGTGCGCGACGAAAAAGGCGAGCTGTTGCCGGATCCGCTTGAGCTGGGCCTGCTCAATCAGGGCGCGTTGCTCGACCGGGCCCTCAAAGCGGTTCCACACTCCACCCCGGCCGTCGAGCTGTACAGCCTGGTGCTGGGGGGCGACGGCAAGCAAAGCGTCTTTCTGCGTGAAGCTGATTACGTCAGCGACATGCTTACCAGCCGTTTCGGCAGCCGCGGCAACATCAGCCTGGTCAACCATCGCGACCACTTGATGGATCGCCCCATGGCCACCCGCGAAAACCTGCACCGCGCCGCCAAGACCCTGGCCGAGCGCACGGGCCCGGAAGACCTGGTGTTCATCTACCTGACCAGCCACGGCACCCACGACCATGAACTGGTGCTCGACCAGCCGCGCCTTGAACTGGCTGACCTGCCCGCCGACGAATTGGCCGCCGCGCTTGCCCCTTTGAAGCATCGCGACAAGATCATTGTGATTTCTGCCTGCTACTCGGGCGGATTCATCCCGGCGCTCAAGGATGAAAGAACCTTGATCATGACCGCCTCCGAAGCGGACAAGGTGTCGTTTGGCTGCTCGGAAGAAGCCGACTTCACTTACTTCGGCAATGCCCTGTTCGCGCAGGCCCTGAACCAGACCGACGACCTGCAACAGGCGTTCACTCTGGCGAAACAATACGTTGCCGAGCGCGAACAGGCCGACAACTTCGATGCTTCAGCACCTCAACTCTGGGCACCGAAAGGCGTCTTGAACCACTGGCAGCGCCTGCGCGAGCAACAAGCACGGCAAGCGTTGCATTAATCCGATGGAACAGCATGGACGCCGCGAGTGACTAAGCTGAATGTATCAAGGGAGAATTCGCATGTACCTGACGCCTCAGCACATCCTGCTTGCGGGTGCCACCGGCCTGACCGGTGAGCTGTTGCTCGACCGTTTGCTTAACGAACCGACGGTAGAACGCGTACTCGCCCCCTCGCGCAAACCCCTGGCCGACCATCCGCACCTGGAAAACCCGGTCGGCGACCCCGCCGTGTTTCTGCCCCAACTCAGCGGCCCGGTCGATGTCGCGTTCTGCTGCCTGGGCACCACCATCAAACAGGCCGGTTCCGAAGAAGCCTTTCGCGCCGTGGACCACGACATGGTCGTGGCCTTTGCCAAACGCGCGCGTGAAATGGGCGCCAGGCATTTGATCGTCATCAGCGCCATTGGCGCAGACCCGGAGTCATCCATTTTCTACAACCGGGTCAAAGGTGAGATGGAGCAATCCTTGCGAGCGCAGGACTGGCCTCAGTTAACCATCGCCCGCCCATCTCTGCTCATCGGCGAACGCCTGGAAGAACGCCCGGCAGAGAAAATTGCAGGTCTTTTTTCAAAATTGATCCCCGGCAAATACCACGGCATTGAAGCCTGTGAACTGGCCCGGGCACTGTGGCGACTGGCGCTTGAAGATCAGCAAGGCGTGCGGGTGATTGAGTCCGACGAACTGAGAAAACTGGGCAAGTAACCCGTTACAGCCCGCCGTTGGCCTGGACGCCGACCCCCAGCACGGTCAACACCGACAACGGCAACAAAAGCGTATCCAGCAAGGCGCTGGCAGGCAGGTCCAGCCCTGGATAACGCGGGGGCTGGGCGCCAAAGCGGTCTTGCGCACAGCACCCGCCCTGCAACGCATACCAATCGAGCCGCGTACCCGAATACACCACCGGCGCCCCCGGCTTGGCGGCGTCCAGCGTGCGGACGCTGGCGCAACCGCCAATGTGCAGGAGCATCAACACGCCCAGCAGCGCCTTACTCATCGCCGCCCACATGGTGCTCGCCCCAGCGCGGGAGCATGTCCTGCGGGATATTGAGCAGGTTAAGAATGCGCGCGACCATAAAATCAACCAGATCATCGATGGTCTGCGGCTGATGATAGAAACCCGGCGATGCGGGCAAGATGATGGCGCCCATGTTCGACAGCTTGAGCATGTTTTCCAGATGAATACTGGAGTACGGCGCTTCGCGCGGCACCAGAATCAACTGGCGACGCTCTTTGAGCGTCACGTCCGCCGCCCGCTCGACCAGGTTGTTGCACGCGCCCGTGGCAATGGCCGACAGCGTGCCCGTGGAACACGGCACCACCACCATCGCGGCCGGCGCGCCGGAACCCGAGGCCACCGGTGACATCCAGTCTTCCTTGCCGTACACACGGATCTGCCCGGCAGCCGCCCCGGTGTATTCGGTCAGAAACGTCTGCATGGCCTGCGGCTTGGGCGGCAGGTTAACGTCGGTTTCAGTCGCCATGACCAACTGTGCGGCCTTGGAAATCAGGAAGTGAACTTCGCGGTCTTCGCGCACCAAGCAATCGAGCAAACGCAATGCGTAAGGCATGCCCGATGCACCGGTCACGGCCAGGGTGATGCGTTCCGGGCCACTCATTGCAGCGCGTCCGCCAGCTTGCCGTGTAGCCCGCCAAAGCCGCCGTTACTCATGATCACCACGTGGGTGCCAGGCTTAACGCGGGTTTTGACGTCAGCGATGATGGCGTCCAGCGAGTCGCAGACCCGGGTCGACACAGGGCTCGATGCAACCGTTGCCGCCAAATCCCAGCCCAGATTGGCCGGCGCATACCAGACCACGTGATCGGCCTGGACCACGCTCTGCGGCAGGCCATCCCGGTGGGCACCCAGTTTCATGGAGTTGGAACGCGGTTCAATGATCGCCACCAACGGGGCATCGCCGATACGCTTGCGCAACCCGTCCAGCGTGGTGGCAATGGCGGTCGGGTGGTGAGCGAAGTCGTCATAAATCGTGACGCCCTTCACCTCGGCCACTTTTTCCATTCGGCGCTTCACGCTTTTGAAGGCGCTCAGGCCATCAATCGCCATGCTCGGCACCACCCCAACATGGCGGGCAGCCGCCAGCGTGGCCAAGGCATTGGCGACGTTATGCTGGCCGGTCATGTCCCACTCGACAGTGCCCTGAACCACGCCCTCGAACAGCACCTCAAAGCGCGAACCGTCGTCGCTCAACAGGCGGGCTTGCCATTGACCCCCTTCGCCCGTGGTTTGCACGGGGGTCCAGCAGCCCATGTCAATCACCCGCTGCAAGGCAGGTTCAGTGGTCGGGTGAATCACCAGGCCTTCGCTGGGGATCGTGCGCACTAAATGGTGAAATTGCCGCTCGATCGCAGGCAGGTCGGGGAAGATGTCCGCGTGATCGAACTCAAGATTGTTGAGGATCGCGGTACGCGGACGGTAATGCACAAACTTGGAGCGTTTGTCGAAGAAGGCGCTGTCGTACTCATCGGCCTCGACCACGAAAAACGGTGTGTCGCCCAACCGCGCCGACACGGCAAAGTTTTGCGGCACGCCGCCGATCAGGAAGCCCGGCGCCATGCCGGCATGTTCCAGTACCCAGGCCAGCATGCTGCTGGTCGTGGTTTTGCCGTGAGTCCCGGCCACCGCCAGCACCCAGCGGCCTTGCAGCACGTGATCGGCCAGCCATTGCGGCCCGGACACATACGGCAGGCCTTTGTTGAGCACGTATTCGACCGCCGGATTGCCACGCGACAGCGCATTGCCGATCACCACCACATCAGGCGCGGGGTCCAGCTGGGCGGGGTCGTAGCCTTGGGTCAACTCAATGCCTTGAGCTTGCAGCTGGGTGCTCATCGGCGGATAGACGTTCGCGTCGGAGCCTGTCACGTGATGGCCCAGTTCTTTGGCCAAAACCGCCAGCGAACCCATGAATGTGCCGCAAATACCAAGAATATGAATGTGCATAGTCGACCTCGAAAATCATCGGCGAAGGGTAGCGTAGAGCACTGTTTTTCGCACTCACTAGCTGAACGGGCCCTGCAGAAAAAGCGCTTCGACAGTTTTTCAATCCCTCCGCCCCCTCTCGGCGTGATAGACCTATCACTTCTGCTAGTACCGTTAACCTAGTCAACCTTGGACAATCAGAAGGGAAAAACAAGGAGGTGGGCCGCATGAAGAATTCACATAAAGCTGTTGTGTGTCAGTATCGCTATGACCCATTGAATCGATTACTCACCCAATCGTTTCCATCCGAACCCAGCACTACGACATACCTGTATGCCGATAATAGGCTTGCGACGGAAGTTCAAGGCTCTACAAGTTCTACGCTAATGAGAGTAATGGGCGAAAACAGAGTGATAGCACAGCACCGTGCGCACAACGGAATCAAAGACACTGTGCTACTCGCTTGTGACGCCCAAAACTCCCCTCTCGTAGCAAGAGCCGAACTTGACCACTAGCAGCACGCCTACACGGCGTATGGCTTTAGCCCTGACAACATCAATTCAGTTTCTCTACTGGGCTACACCGGGGAACGTCAAGACGTTGTAACCGGCCACTATTTACTGGGTAGGGGGCGCAGGGCATACAACCCTGTATTGATGAGATTTAATTCACCCGATCTTCTAAGCCCATTTGAGAGAGGCGGCATTAACAGGTACACCTACTGCACAGGAGATCCAATAAACCTTATTGACCCCGAAGCAACCAATGCCATCAGTCATTTTTTCCGTTCTTTTTTCAAAGCATTCAAAGGCGCTAGCAAAAAAACCAGCGAACCGGTAGAGCAAGTTTTAGAGGACGGCAGCGTGCTTATTGGTTACCACGGAGCTAGCAACGAGCAAATAAACCAACTGATCAGCCAGGGTTTACATAACAACTATGTACCCACACGCAGCGGCAGAGAAGTATTTGGCCGTGGCTTCTATGTCACTCGCAAACCAGAGGTCGCTAGAGTCTATGCTAATAAACTTGCACTCTCACGGGCCAAAAGAAAAACCGGAAGCGTCGTTGCCGTGTATTTAAAAAACCCAAAAGACAAAATTCATGGCATTGACCAACACTTCACTTTTGCCACCCTCTCCAAGAATCCAACTTACAAAAACCTTATTAAACTCATTGAAAAAAATGATGACATTGTATTAAAGAACAAGATCCACCCCCACATCACATTGATCAAACTACCCTCTGCCAAACACTTGCCAGCTGTTATCAATCGAGAACTTAGAATGAGGTAAAACAACAACCCATTCAATACACCCTAAAAGTGCTCGCTCATGCAAAACGAGCACTTTGGCCTTCAGCGCTCAATCCCATGCTTGCGCAGCTTTCTGTACAGCGTATTGCGGCTGACCCCCAGTTGCAGGGCGGTATGCGTCATGTGCCAGCGATGCAACTCCAGCGCCATCAGCAAGGCCATTTTCTCGGCTTCATCGAGCGGGTGTTCAGACGCCTCAGGTTCTTTGGGTAGCGCCTTGCGCAGATTGGCGGGCAGGTCCTGCAACCTGATACGCCCGTCTTCACATAACGCCGCCAAGGTACGCAACACGTTACGCAATTGGCGGACGTTGCCCGGCCAACTGAAATCAAGCAACGCCCGACGGGCCTGAGGGTCGATCTCCAACCGCTCCGGCCCCGCCTCCTGCGCCAGCAGAAAATCGAGCAACTGCGACTTGTCACTGCGATCACGCAAGGCGGGCAAGGCGATTTCCAGCCCGTTGAGCCGGTAGTACAGGTCTTCGCGAAAGCTGCCCTGCTCCACGCGTTCCAGCAAATTGCGATGGGTGGCGCTGATGATGCGCACGTTGACGGCTTGCGGCTCGCCACCGATCGGCACCACCAGACGGTCTTCCAGCACACGCAGCAAACGAGTCTGCATGGCCAGCGGCATGTCGCCGATCTCATCGAGAAACAACGTTCCGCCATCGGCCTGTTGCAACTTGCCCTGCATGCCTTCCTTGCGGGCACCGGTAAAACTGCCGCCGCGATAGCCGAACAATTCACTTTCAATCAGGCTTTCAGGAATCGCCGCGCAGTTAAGCGCCACAAAGGGCTGGTCGGTGCGCAAGCTGGCCAGATGCACCGCTTTGGCGAAGGCTTCTTTGCCCGAGCCGGTTTCACCATTGACCAACAACGGCACGTCGCGCTCGAAAACCCGCAGCGCCCGGCGAAAATCGGTGTGCAACGCGTCATCGCCCAGGCAGATCCCGCTCAGGCGCGCGGGTGCGGGGTCAGGTTGAACGCTGACTGGCGCGGGTTGAGCGCGCGCCAGGCCCCGCAATGCGGCGAATAAATAGCGACCATCGCGGGTGCAAAGCGGCCAACTGGCGCTGGCCTGCGGGCTGGCGCGGGCGAAGAGTTCGTCGCGCGGGCAATCAAATACCTGATCGATGAGTTGCCCCACCAACCCGCCGCGCACATGACCCAACAGGTTCAAGGCGCTCTGGTTGACCGCAACAATCACGCCCTCGCCATCGAACGCCAGCATGCCTTCGCTGAAAAGCCCTACTGACTGCGCCTGGAGGTGAAAACGCAGCAGCCATTGGTCTTCAAAATGACGCAAGAAGTAACTGCTTTCGATGATTTTCGCTGACAAGTTGACCAGCGCCATGGTGTGGAACTGGCTCTGGCGCGACACGTCGTGACGGGCCGAGGACACGTCCAGCACGGCCAGCAACTCGCCCTGCGGGTCAAACACCGGGCTGGCCGAACAGGTCAGGCCGGTGTGACGGCCGCGAAAGTGCTCGTCCTGATGAATGGTCAGCGCCTGTCGCTCCACCAGGCACGTGCCGATACCGTTGGTGCCTTCACGGGCTTCACTCCAATCAGCCCCCAGCCATAACCCTGCGCGTTCGAACACCGTGCGCTCTGTGGGCGCGGTCACGCAGTTCAGGATCACGCCCCGGGCATCGGTCAGCAGGACAGCATGACCAGCGCCCGATAATTGTTGATGCAGGCTGTTCATTTCGTGAGTGGCAATGTGCAACACCTGCTGCAAACGCTCGCGCCCTTCCAGGATGCGGCCGTGTTCCAGCACCGTCGGGGCGACGGTGTGTGCGGGGTCGAGGTGATAATCCTCCAGGCAGCGTTGCCAGGAGCGAACGATGGACGGGTCGCATCCCTGAGGACGGCCCTGCGTGACATCGATGACTTGTCGGGCGTGCCGACTGATATCTGCACTGTGCATTTTTATTATTCTCCGCTCTGTCTCGGCGGTCTCGGCGTGTACAGGGCAAATGCCCCACGTGCTGCGCCCGAGTACCAGTCCAAACCGAGCCCCCAGCATCCTCTTGCGTCCAAAGCATTGCAATCGCCATCTGACTGACTGGTCATGCGCTGTACCGTTTTTGGCACACAGTGTCACCCCGACTGTACCAGCCGTGTCACAGACAGACGTCCCGTGCCATGACGGGAGCGCCCGAAAGCCCCGTTTTAGAGCACTCAACGGAATCTGGCCCGGCCTTTGCTCCGGCTTAGGGCAGCGCCCGAGCGCGTCCTCCCATAAGCACAAAAAAGCCAGGAGACATTCACCATGCGTTATGCACAACCCGGTACTGAAGGCTCGATCGTCTCGTTCAAGAGCCAATACGGTAACTACATCGGCGGCGAATTCGTGGCTCCCGTCAAAGGTCAATATTTCACTAATACCTCACCGGTAAACGGCAAACCCATTGCCCAGTTCCCGCGCTCGACCGCAGAAGACATCGAAAAAGCCCTCGACGCCGCCCACGCCGCCGCGGATGCGTGGGGCGCGACGTCGGTGCAAGCGCGCTCGCTGGTGTTGCTGAAAATCGCCGACCGTATCGAACAAAACCTTGAACTGCTGGCCGTCACCGAAACCTGGGACAACGGCAAGGCCGTGCGCGAAACCCTGAACGCCGACGTGCCGCTGGCAGCCGACCACTTCCGGTACTACGCCGGGTGCATCCGAGCCCAGGAAGGCAGCGCCGCCGAGATTGACGGCAACACGGTGGCCTACCACATCCACGAACCGCTGGGCGTGGTCGGGCAGATCATCCCGTGGAACTTCCCGCTGCTGATGGCCGCCTGGAAACTCGCCCCGGCGCTGGCAGCCGGTAACTGCATCGTGCTCAAGCCTGCCGAACAAACACCGCTGAGCATCAGCGTGCTGATGGAGCTGATTGGCGACCTGCTGCCGCCGGGCGTGCTGAACGTGGTGCAAGGCTTCGGCAAGGAAGCAGGCGAAGCGCTGGCCACCAGCAAGCGCATTGCCAAAATCGCGTTCACCGGCTCGACCCCCGTGGGCGCGCACATCATGAAATGTGCCGCTGAAAACATCATTCCTTCGACCGTTGAATTGGGCGGCAAATCGCCGAACATCTTCTTCGAAGACATCATGCAGGCCGAACCCTCCTTCATTGAGAAGGCCGCTGAAGGTCTGGTGCTGGCGTTCTTCAACCAGGGCGAAGTCTGCACCTGTCCGTCGCGCGCACTGGTGCAAGAGTCGATCTACGACGAGTTCATGAAAGTCGTGATGAAGAAAGTCGAGGCGATCAAGCGTGGTGACCCGTTGGACACCGACACCATGGTCGGCGCACAAGCGTCCGAGCAGCAATTTGACAAGATCCTGTCCTACCTTGAAATCGCCAAAAACGAAGGCGCGCAATTGCTGACCGGTGGCGCTATGGCCAAACTCGAAGGGGATCTGGCTACTGGCTATTACATCCAGCCGACCCTGCTCAAGGGCACCAACAAAATGCGCGTGTTCCAGGAAGAAATCTTTGGCCCGGTGGTCAGCATCACCACCTTCAAGGACGAAGCCGAAGCGCTGGCCATCGCCAATGACACCGAGTTCGGCCTGGGCGCCGGGCTGTGGACCCGCGACATCAACCGCGCCTACCGCATGGGCCGGGCGATCAAGGCAGGCCGCGTCTGGACCAACTGCTATCACCTCTACCCGGCACACGCCGCGTTCGGTGGCTACAAGAAGTCCGGGGTTGGCCGTGAAACCCACAAGATGATGCTCGACCATTATCAGCAGACCAAAAACCTGCTGGTGAGTTACGACATCAACCCGTTGGGCTTCTTCTAACGGCTCGATCTGCAGGAGCGAGCGAGCCTCGCTCCTGCAGACTTGCAGATTGGCCCTTCTCTTGCTTCACACCCTGTCAAATTTTCCAAACAATAAAGAACAGGTGAATGCACATGCCTAGCGAACCCATCGCCGCCGCAGCGGCCCCCTCTTCGGTCGACTTCGAAAAAGTCGGCTCCGATTACTTTCAACAACGCGAACTGAAAAAAGGCGCCGCCGGCTGGGTCCTGCTGGTAGGACTGGGCGTGGCGTATGTGATCTCCGGCGACTATGCCGGCTGGAACTTCGGTCTGGCCCAAGGCGGCTGGGGCGGTATGTTCCTCGCCACCTTACTGATGGCCACCATGTACTTGTGCATGTGTTTCTCGCTGGCCGAGTTGTCGTCAATGATCCCCACAGCGGGCGGCGGCTACGGCTTTGCCCGCAGTGCATTCGGCCCGTGGGGCGGGTTCCTGACCGGCACGGCAATCCTCATCGAGTACGCCATCGCCCCGGCCGCCATTGCCGTGTTTATCGGCGCTTATTGCGAGTCGCTGTTCGGGATTGGCGGCTGGATGATCTATCTGGCGTTTTACATCATCTTCATCGGCATCCACATTTTTGGGGTCGGTGAAGCGCTCAAGCTGATGTTCATCATTACCGCCGTGGCCGCCATTGCCCTGGGCGTGTTTCTGGTGTCGATGGTGCCGCACTTCAGCGTTGCCAACCTGCTGGACATCCCGGTGACCGAGGCCAAAGGCGCCAGCCCGTTCCTGCCGTTCGGTTATGTGGGCGTGTGGGCCGCCATCCCGTATGCGATCTGGTTTTTCCTCGCCGTCGAAGGCGTGCCGCTGGCCGCCGAAGAAACCAAGAACCCCAAACGCGACCTGCCGCGCGGCCTGATCGGCGCCATGCTGGTGCTGGTGACGTTCGCGCTGATGATCCTGGTCATCGGGCCGGGCGGTGCCGGGGCGCATCATTTGATGGCCTCGGGCAACCCGCTGGTGGAAGCCTTAAGCAAGTCCTA
Source organism: Pseudomonas lundensis (assembly GCF_015377145.2). Classification (NCBI taxonomy): domain Bacteria; kingdom Pseudomonadati; phylum Pseudomonadota; class Gammaproteobacteria; order Pseudomonadales; family Pseudomonadaceae; genus Pseudomonas; species Pseudomonas lundensis. Next base: position 701,559 of record NZ_CP062158.2, on the reverse strand, counting down.
TGGCGGTTCCACCTGGATGGGCGGTTTCGTCAATCTGGTCGGGCTGGCCGGTTTGATCGCCAGTTTCTTCTCGATCATTTACGCCTATTCGCGTCAGATCTTCGCCCTGTCCCGTGCAGGCTATCTGCCACGCAAACTGTCCGAAACCAACAAAAGCAAAGCACCGGTAATGGCCCTGATCATCCCCGGCATCATCGGGTTTGGCCTGTCACTCACCGGACAAGGCGATCTGCTGATTCTGGTGGCCGTGTTCGGGGCGACCATTTCCTACGTGTTGATGATGGCCGCGCACATCACCCTGCGCATTCGTCGCCCCAAAATGGAGCGTCCGTACCGCACACCGGGCGGCATTTTCACCTCCGGCGTCGCACTGGTGCTGGCGTGCGTGGCGGTGGTCGCCGGTTTCCTGGTCGATCCGCGCGTGGTGATTGGTGCGGCCGTGATCTATGGCGTATTAATTGCCTACTTTGCGTTCTACAGTCGGCATCACTTGGTCGCCGGTACACCTGAAGAGGAATTCGCGGCCATCCAGAAAGCCGAAGAAACCTTGCACTGATCGCTGAGTAGCCCGCCAGACGCCCCGCGTCTGGCGTCAAGGAGCACCCTGTATGGCAACGTTTTCTCATGCGGTAGGTACGCAGACTTACCGCTTTGACAGCCTCAAAGAGGTGATGGCCAAGGCCAGCCCGGCACGCTCCGGCGATTTCCTGGCGGGCGTGGCCGCGCAAAACGATGGCGAGCGGGTCGCGGCACAAATGGCACTGGCCGACATCCCGCTCACGCATTTCCTGCACGAAGCGCTGATTCCTTACGAGACCGATGAGGTCACGCGGCTGATTATCGACAGCCACGACGCCCAGGCTTTCAGCGGGGTCAGCCACCTGACGGTCGGCGGGTTTCGTGACTGGCTGCTCAGCGACGCCGCCGATGAACACAGCTTGCGCGCCCTTGCGCCGGGGCTGACGCCAGAAATGGCAGCCGCCGTGTCGAAGATCATGCGCGTTCAGGACCTGATTCTGGTGGCGCAGAAGATCCGCGTCATCACCCGCTTTCGCGGCACGCTGGGCCTGCACGGCCGCCTGTCAACACGGCTGCAACCCAACCACCCCACCGATGACCCGGCCGGGATCGCCGCGAGCATTCTCGACGGCCTGCTTTACGGCAATGGCGATGCCATGATTGGCATCAACCCGGCCACCGACAGCATTGCCTCGATCTGCGACCTGCTGAAGATGCTGGACGCGATCATTCAGCGCTACGAGATCCCCACTCAATCCTGCGTGCTGACCCACGTCACCACCTCTATTGAAGCGATCAACCGCGGCGTGCCGCTGGATCTGGTGTTTCAGTCCATTGCGGGCACCGAGGCGGCCAACGCCAGTTTCGGCATCAACCTGAATATCCTGCAAGAAGGCTATGACGCCGGGTTGAGCCTCAATCGCGGCACATTGGGTAACAACCTGATGTATTTCGAGACAGGCCAGGGCAGCGCACTGTCGGCCAACGCGCACGCGGGCGTCGATCAACAAACCTGCGAAACCCGCGCCTATGCGGTGGCGCGGCATTTCAAACCGTTTTTGGTCAACACCGTGGTCGGCTTCATCGGCCCCGAGTACCTGTACAACGGTAAGCAGATTATCCGCGCCGGACTTGAGGACCATTTCTGCGGCAAGCTGCTCGGGGTGCCGATGGGGTGTGACATCTGCTACACCAACCACGCCGAAGCGGATCAGGACGACATGGACACCCTGTTGACCTTACTCGGCGTGGCCGGGATCAACTTCATCATGGGCATTCCGGGCTCGGACGACATCATGCTCAACTACCAGACCACCTCGTTCCATGACGCCCTGTATGCGCGCAAGACGCTGGGCCTCAAACCCGCGCCCGAGTTTGAGCAATGGCTGAGCAAGGTCGGTATTTTCACCCAGCGCGATGGCCGCATCGAATTCGGTCATCAACTGCCACCGGCATTCCGTCAGGCGCTGGCCCATTTGGGAGGTCGTTGAACATGGCCCACACACCCAACGACAGCACAAACCCTTGGCTGGCACTGCGCCACCTGACGCCTGCACGCATTGCGCTGGGCCGCACCGGCACCAGCCTGCCGACCCACGCCCAGCTGGACTTCCAGTTTGCTCACGCGCAAGCGCGCGATGCGGTGCATTTGCCTTTCGATCATGCGAGCTTGAGCGCTCAACTGAGCGAGCGCGGCCGTGACAGTCTGTTGCTGCACAGCGCGGCGGCTGATCGTCACAGTTACCTGCAACGCCCTGACCTCGGGCGCAAGCTTCACGACACCTCAGCGCAGATTTTGCGCGATTACACGCACGCCAACCCCGGCGGCGTCGACGTGGCGGTGGTGGTGGCGGACGGACTTTCCGCGCTGGCAGTCCACCGGCACACCTTGCCTTTTCTGGCACGCATGGAGGAGCACATCGCCAGCGATGGCTGGTCGATGTCGCCGGTGGTGCTGGTGGAACAAGGGCGGGTGGCGGTGGCGGATGAAATCGGCGAGCTGCTCGGCGCCAAAATGGTGGTGATGCTGATTGGCGAACGGCCGGGGCTCAGCTCGCCGGACAGCCTGGGCCTGTATTTCACCTACGCGCCCAAGGTCGGGCTGACCGACGCCTACCGCAACTGTATTTCCAACGTGCGGCTCGAAGGGCTCAGCTACGGCATGGCCGCTCATCGGCTGGCGTATCTGATGCGTGAAGCCTGCCGTCGACAGCTGTCAGGCGTGAACTTGAAGGACGAAGCGCAGGTTCAGACAGTGGAAACGGACACGCCCCGCCAAAATTTCCTACTCAGCGATCAATAAATCCGGCGATTTGTCGCTACCCTGTTGACCTGTAGTCACTGTCGAGCCGCGCAAAGCGGGCATCGACAGTCGCTACGGGGCCTCAAAAAAATCTGTCCCCAATACACGCTTCGCTACAAACTCTAGAAGCAGAAGTTGCTTCAATCCGTATAATCCGTCCGGTTCAAAATGTACGAAAAAACTACACCCTCTGTAGTTCATTACCTTTTTCCCCGCACAGACCTGCTGAGCCGGGTCATCAACACAGGTGCTTTACATGGATATCAACCCGGTCGAGATTATTTTGCACCTCGATGTGTATTTAAATCAGCTGGTGAATAATTACGGAGTGTGGATCTACGCCATCCTGTTCTTGGTTATTTTTTGCGAAACCGGCTTAGTCGTAATGCCTTTTTTACCTGGAGACTCACTGCTCTTCATCGCGGGCGCTCTATCGGCGGCACCTGCAACCGCGGCAGGTGTAGGACTTGACCCCGTATTGTTGGGAGGTCTTTTGATGTTGGCAGCCATTTTGGGTGACAGTACCAACTACGTCATAGGACGAACGGCAGGAGAAAGGCTGTTCAGCAATCCGAACTCGAAAATTTTCCGCCGCGACTACCTGCAAAAAACCCACGACTTCTATGACCGCCACGGCGGAAAAACAGTCACTATGGCGCGTTTCTTACCAATTTTCCGAACCTTCGCTCCGTTTGTTGCCGGTGTGGCACGCATGCCCTACCCGCGCTTTTTCGGCTTTAGCGTATTCGGTACCATCCTGTGGGTTGGCGGCCTGGTGACCCTGGGTTACTTCTTCGGCAATGTACCGTTCATCAAGAAAAACCTGTCGCTGCTGGTGGTGGGCATCATCCTGCTGTCACTGGTGCCGATGATTGTCGGTGTGGTGCGCAGCCGTCTGGGGCGCACGCCTTCCAAAGCCTGATCGAGACAAGCCCATGTGGTCACTGAGCGAATGGAGACGCCAGAGGATACTTGCCCAGCACCCGGTCGCCCCGGATGCCTGGCATGAGGTGCGCCAACACCTGAGCATCCTCGATGGTCTGGATGACAAACAAGACACCTGGCTGCGAGAGCACAGCGTGCTGTTCTTGCAGGACAAACACCTGACGCCGATGCCCGGGGTTGAACTCACCGAGGTCGGCCGGCTGCTGCTGGCCGCGCAAGCGCAATTGCCGCTGCTGAACCTGGGTGAGCTGGACTGGTATCAGGGCTTTCACGAAATCGTGCTCTACCCCGACGATTTCGTCAGCCCGCAGCGTCACCGCGACGCCAGTGGTGTGGAGCACGAATGGGAAGGGCATCACAGCGGCGAAGCCTGGGAGCATGGCCCGGTGGTGCTGGCCTGGCCGGGCGTGCTGTCGAGCGGTGGCTGGGAAGGTTACAACCTGGTGATTCATGAGCTGGCACACAAACTCGACATGCTCAACGGCGCCGCCAATGGCATGCCGCCCCTGCACAGCAGCATGAACGTCAGCGACTGGTCCCACGCCATGCAAGCGGCCTACGACCACCTCAACCATTACCTCGATCACCACAACCCCGATCACGCGCCCATCGACCCGTATGCGGCCGAAAACCCGGCGGAGTTCTTTGCTGTCATCAGCGAGTATTTCTTCAGCGCACCCGATCTGCTGCATCAGGCCTACCCGCGGGTTTACCAGCAACTGAGCCTGTTTTATCGTCAGGATCCATTGACCCGCTTACAAATGCTTCAGCGTGAACATGTCGGATACCGCGCACAGCACTGATCGCCCAAGCGTGACGTCGTTGCAGGAATACGCCTATAATCGCCGCCACTTTTTGGCCAAATCGGCCAAGCAAACTGGCCTACTAACGGGGGCACCGCCCAATGAGCTACAGCAAGATTCCGGCTGGCAAAGACCTGCCGAATGACATCTACGTCGCTATCGAGATTCCGGCTAACCACGCGCCGATCAAATATGAAATCGACAAAGACAGCGATTGCCTGTTCGTTGACCGCTTCATGGCCACCCCGATGTTCTACCCGGCCAACTACGGCTTTATCCCGAACACCCTGGCCGACGACGGTGACCCGCTCGACGTGCTGGTCGTGACCCCTTACCCGGTTGCACCCGGTTCGGTTATCCGTGCTCGCCCGGTCGGCATCCTGCACATGACTGACGACGGCGGCGGCGATGCCAAAGTGGTTGCAGTGCCTCACGACAAGCTGTCCCAGCTGTACGTGGACGTTAAAGAGTACACCGACCTGCCACCTCTGCTGATCCAGCAGATCCAGCACTTCTTCGAGAACTACAAAGACCTCGAAAAAGGCAAATGGGTGAAAATCGAAGGCTGGGGCGACGCTGAAGCCGCTCGCGCCGAGATCACCAAATCGGTTGCTGCCTACAAAGGCTAAGTGTTGAATCACTGGCTTCGGCAAGTGCCTACACTTGAAAACCCCGGTCTTCCGGGGTTTTTTATGCCCGCTTAAACACGTTAAAACAGCGTGTTCACCCCGTACAAATGAGTCGCACATTAAACGTAGGAAAAGCCTCTAGAAATGGGCGATCCGTCTGATTCTTACGTGCTTTTTTGAACGTTTAGTTTATTTAAACGGCGACTTCTTCTCCGTAAACTCCGCCAGCATGAATACATCCGGTGATCGTCTAAGACTCCTCTTAAGGGAGTGCCATTTATCCGCTTCGGACTTCGCTGCCAATCGCCGCGTTACGCCGCAGCACGTCAACAACTGGTTCAAGCGCGGCATCCCCATGGCTCGGCTTGACGAAATCGCTGAGCTTTTGTGTGTGAACAGTCGCTGGCTGCGTACGGGTGAAGGTTTAAAACACCCCAAAGGCCCAAGCGCGCCTGAACCGCGTGCATCAGCAGAAGCGCAACCCATGCCCCTCAAATCCGCCGTGTCACCCGACACCAGCGATGTCTGCATCGCGTTCTATAACGAAGTGTTAGCGCCCGATGGGGCCGGAACACGCGTCATGGAAATTCCCAACCACCACGTGCGCCTTGACCACTCGATCTTGCAGGCTGCGGAGGTGAGTCCGGAACACGCCATTTGCGTCCCCATGATTGGCAACAGCATGACGCACAAAATACAGAGCGGTTCTACCCTGGCCATCGACACCAGCCTCACGCACATCGTCGACGGCGAAATTTACGCCCTCGAACAGGACGGCATGTTGCGCATCAAATACGCGTACCGCCTGCCGGGTGAAGGGCTGCGCCTGCGCAGCCACAACCTCAGTGAATACCCGGACGAAAGCTACTCGGCCGAACAGATCCAGGCTTTGAATATCCGCATATTGGGCTGGGTATTTTGGTGGTCGACCCTCAACACCCGCAGGCCCGCCGTGCCACACACGCTTGAAGACAACTGAAGGACCGCCCGCACTGCCGGAAAACCCGGACCGGTTTTAGCTGGGAAACCTTCGCGAAGTTGAGTATGCTGCGCCGCACACTTTGCAACCGCTGCGAGCGGTTCGCACGACCAGACGGCCACACGCCTCTGCGTCCACATCCACATGCCTTTGCGCTGGATGTCCACATTGAAGGTGGGTACGGTTTACCAAAAATAAACCACATCCTCCCCCGAGAAGCCGGCCACAAGCCGGCTTTTTAATGCCCGCCGATTACGTCCCGCGCTTAAAGCACCAGCGCTTTTTCGCGGGTTTCAGCGCCTCACTCAGTTGCTCAATGCTCACCGTTCGCTGCTTAGGGTCCTGCTTGATCGCCGTTTGCAGCGCCGACCAGAATTGACTTGGCAGGTGCCGGGGCTTTTTGTGCGGCGAGCGCTGGGGCGGATACTCCGACAGTGTGGGGATGCGCGGATTGAAGGGCGGTTTGCCCGTGGCCAGTTCATGCAGTAAGCAACCCACGCTGTAGAGTTCAGCCTGGCGCGTTAACGGGCCGCCGTGTCGCAGTTCGGGCGCCGCATAACCGGGCGTCCAGGCGTTGAATCGGGTACGGCTCAGCGACGCCAGCCCTTGCAGTTGCCCCGCTTCGCTTTGTCCAAGCCCGAAGTCAAACAGGCGCACGCCCTGCTCGCTCAGCAGTACGTTGCCGGGTTTGATGTCGCCATGCAGCACGCCGTGTTGATGGGCGTGCGCCAGCACCGAGAGCAAGGGCAAACCGATTTCCTGCAACTCGTGCAGGGGCAAGCCCAAGGGGCGCTCGCACAAAACGCGGTCGAGGGTCGGGCCGCGCAGCAGCTCCATCACGATAAATCCCCGATCATGCTCGGGGTCGATGCCAAAGCTATACAGGTGCACGAGGTTGGGATGGCGAACCTGACGCATCAGCGCAAATTCGTTGAACAGCAGGGCATTGGCGTCGGGCGCATGGGCGAGTTCGTCATTGAGGATTTTCAGGGCCACATCGGCGTACGGATCACCCAACTGCTCTTGCAACAGGTCGCGCGCGCAGTAGACCGCGCCCATGCCACCGGCGCCCAGCAAACGCTCCAACCGGTAGCGGCCACCCCATAAGCGTGGCACCTCCCACGTGCCCGTCAGAAGCGGTTGAGTCATTGAGCGATCACCACGGCACTCAAGTTATCCCGCGCCTCGCCCGCCAGCACGGCGTCGAATAGACGCGCCAGGCCGGTGTGCGGGGCGTCTTCATTCATCGCCTGCCCCAACATTTTCGGGCTCAAGTCTTGATAAAGGCCGTCGCTGCACAACAGGAACACATCCCCCGGCTGAACAGCAAACGCCAGAATATCCAGCGTCAACCGCTCCCCGGCCCCCACCGCACGGGTCAAGGCCCGTGCATCGGGATGCGCCATGGCCTGCCCGGGGCTCATGTGTTCTTGCTCCATCAGTTGCCGTGCAAAGGAGTGATCACGAGAGAGTTGGTACAGCCGCTGTTCGCGCCACAAATAACAACGACTGTCCCCGGCCCAGATACACGCCCCCTGCTGCCCTTCGAGGATCAAGACCACCACGGTGCTGCCGCTGACAGTGCCCGCCGAGTCAGTAATCAGGCGGTGATGGGTGTCGTGCAGGGACTCGCGCACGGCCTGCAGCCGTGACTCAAAATCCGTTTGCGCAGGCAGCGCGCCCAAACAGCTGACCAGCCTCAGGCTGGCAAGATCACCGTGCGAGTGGCCTCCCATGCCGTCCGCCACCGCCCAGAGCCCCTGCTGCGGACGGTCGAGAACGGCGTCTTCGTTACGTGTGCGCACCTTGCCCATGTCCGTGCGCGCAGCGCTTCGCCAAGTCATCCCGGTGGGCTTCACAATTGCGCCGGCAAGCGAAAACTGCGCAGCACTTGCAGGTCAAAGGGGTTGGGCGTGCGCTGGCTCGTCAGCAGGTAGTTGGCCCGCAGACCGCCCACCTCCGCTTGCAGCAACATGACGTCGCGACCGCTCAGGTAATCCACCTGCATCAAGTCCAGCACCCTGAAAAACGACCACGGGCCGGTGCTTTTTTCGATGCCCAGCGGACGCCCCGCCGCTTTCTCCAACACCAGGCTGGTGCGCCCGTTGTTGATCGACGTCGGCCATTGCAGGGTGGTGGTCACAATAGGGCCATGCCGGTATTCAATGACTTGATCACCGAAACGCAACTGCGCGCGGCTCACGCTGGAGTCCAGGCTGTAGGGTTCCAGGGTGAACTGCACTTGCGGCTGCGACGGGTCCTGCGCGAAGAAGCCCTGTCGAATGATCTGCGCTGTGGCGATTTGTTCAAAGAAGGCGGCCGACATCGGCAAGTGCTGGCCGTCCATGCTGCGCAAACGGTAGTTGCCCGCTTCGCCAGCGACGAACGGTTTGAGCCAGTTATCGAAGAACTGCTCAACCAGCCCCTGGCCTTTGAAAAACTCCCGAAAGTCGTTGAGCGCCACATCACTGCTGCTGTGGGCACTGAAGGGGTAACGTCGGTCGATGGCGCGCGTATAAAACCTGTACAGCTCGTATTTGTAGCGCTTATCCACGAATTGATAGGCATCGTTGAGCACCAGCCTCCAGGTGTTTTCAGCCACACCGTTGAACCAGCGATCCAGCGGACGCGGCAGACGTTGAGCGCTCTGGCGCAGGTGGCTCAAGGCATCTCGCTGGCCGCTCATGCGCTGGCGGGCGATTTCATAGGCCGCGTTATCCGGCGCACTGGCGCTGGCCAGTCCGGCCATTTGCGACTGCAGATCGGTCAGCCCGGCCAACAGAGGCAAGAGGCTGCCAGCGGGGCCGTTGTTGTCATCCAATAACTGATGAAGCGGCTCGAACTGTCGCTGCAAGGCTTTTTTGGCGGTGTCCGGCACGTGATCCGACACCGCCTCAGCCCCCTTGGCCGCCACGTCTGCGGCAACCGTAACCGCTCCTGCCAGCGGCCCGGCAGCGGGGGCGGAGGGCAATGCCGGTAACGCGTCGGCCAACGTGCTGAAGCGTGTGTTTTCCCGCACCGCCAGCAGCATGCGCACCACCGGCGAGTTGGCAGAGGTCATCCCGGCCAGTTGCTCGGCACTGTCCCGTGCGTCATCGAACGGCTCCAGCCCCAGATGCCCGACTGCCGCCGTCCACTGTTCGGCGTAATCGTGGAAGTAGAGTTGTTCCAGTTCAACCATGAGCTTGCGCATGTCCATCGCGCTGATGCTGCTGCCCTCACCCAGTACCCAGTTATCGCGCAGAATGCCGCTCACCAGGCTTACGCCCTGGATCGAAAAATACTGTTGATAACCTTGGCGCGTGTAAAACCCCGGAATCTCATAATCGGCGCCGCTGAACAGATGACCTTGTGGCCCCAGGTGCTGAGCAAGGCTGTAAGGCGGCAAGGATCGTGACTGCTCGCGCAGCGTGCGATAGACCACGGTTGCCAACGACTCACTGCGCAGCACCTGACGCGCTTGAGCAATCAGGGCCGTATCCAGCACAGGCTTTATCGGGGTTTTCAGTAACCGTTCGAAGTGCTGATTCAGGCCGTTCTGCACCTGTGTCAGGCCGCGATAGCGCATCGACCAGTCGTTGGCCACCCACCCCTTGAGCCAGGCGGGGTCGCGTTTGTCACTGACGTCGAACATCAGGTAGGCGCGCAGGCTGTTGAGCAAGGAGTCGCGGTTGCTCAAGTTGGCGCGAATCTGTTGTTCGAGCTGTTGGATAACCCGTGGCATCAACTCGGTTTGCAAGGTGTGTTGATAAGCACGTTCGACCCGCTCGCGCACCTCTGCGCCTTGATACAGCCCCGTGCGTTCATACAGGGCCGTGTCCAGTGGCGAGGCAAAGACCTGGGTGGCGGCGTAGTGCGTGTCCAGGGTCTGAAGAACTGCCTTGGCATCATCACGGGGGCTCAACTGCCCCTGTTGTTGACCCCATTGCTGGGCCAGCTGTCGCAATTGTTCAAGACGCCCGTGGTTGGATGAAAAGCTGGCGGCCCACAACATGCCCAAAGCAGCCAGCACGCCCATGGCCGCCATGTAGTGGAAACGCTGCCCCCAATGCAGGCGTCGGCGCTCGCGCTTGTCCAGTTCGGCCAGTTGCGCCTCGGGGAACATCACGCGGCTGAGCAGATGATGGATGAAGTAAGCATGGCCCGAGAGCATCGCGGGCATCGCGGGCATCGCCCGGGTGTGCTCCACGCCAGCCCCGGTTTCATCAGGCTGCGGGACATGAGGCGCGCTGGTCAGATAAAAACCCCGCAGCGGGCTGGCCCGTTGATAGCGGTTGCCGGTGAACGTCATGTCGGCAAACACACACAACTGCGTCGCGACGTCACTCAATTGCCGAGGGAAGTCCAGCATTCGCCCGCGCCGCCGGGTATCGCGTTCTTGATGCATCCGCGCGATGACCTGGCTGTTGAGCCGCACCAACAACGCCTCGCACTCGCTACGCATGAGCGCTGCACCGCCCTGCCCCGACTCAAAGGTGGCACCGAATACCTGAGCGCGCTCTTCACGGGTCAGAGCCTCGAAAAACTCGGTAAAGCCGGGTATCAGGTCGGTCTTGGTCAGCACCAGGTACACCGGCAACTCGATGCGTAATACCTGATGAACGTCTTGCAGCCGTGCCCGGATCTGATCCGACAGCCCGGAGAGCCTGTCGTGACTGGCCTGCATCAGGCTGTCCACCGGGACAGTCACCAGCACCCCGTTCAACGGTCGCTCGCGTTTGCGTTTGCGCAGCAGGCCCAGCAAGGTCTTCCAGCCGCTGGCATTAACCGGTTCATTGCCCTGGGTCAGATAGCCCCCGGCGGTGTCGATCAGCACCCCGTGTTCGGCAAAGTACCACTCACAGTCCCGCGTACCGCGCAGGTCGCGGGTGAGGCTGCGATCAAGTTTATTCAGTGGAAACTCCAGCCCGGAAAAATCGAGCAGGCTGGTCTTGCCGGCGCCTTGCGGCCCGAGCACCACGTACCAGGGCAGTTCGTCGCGCCAGCGCTCGCTACGCCCTTTGTACACGCTGGTGTTTTTCAGGGTGTGCAGCGCTTGCTTGAAACGCTTGCGCAGGGTTTTGCGTGCGGCCTCGGCGTCGAGTGCCTCACGCGCTTGAACCTGACCTTCTTCGCTGTCTGCCATGGCTTTTTTATGCTGGCCTGCACGCCAGCTGACAAACACCATGGCCAGCCTCCACACGAGGATCAAGACACTGATGCTCAACAACCGCGCCACGGGGTCGGCCCAAAACTTGTGATCGTTTACGGCCAGCAACGGCCCGCCCCACCACACCAGCAGCGCAACGGACAGCACCAGCAAGAGGCTCCAGAGCCATGTTTGCGTCAGTAACGCTGCGGATTTTTTCAACACACTTTTCATCATGACTTCCTGTTCGCAACTGCAGGCTGGTCCGCTGCAACGTGCTGTTCGTAAGGTTGCATCACGGCTTCACGCTGTTGGCTCAGCACCCAGGCGAACCCGGTGTACATCACCGTCAGGCAGCTCAGGGTGAACGTGACCCATAACCAGCGCGGCACGAGGCGTACCGCACTGCTGCGCGGTGCGTTCAGGCCTTGCCAGTGAGGCGAGACTTCGCGGATGACATCGCCGCGCAAATGACGGATCTGGCGATAGAGGTTGTCGCGTATCGACTCCAGTTCGAGGGTCCCGCGCGTCTCCACGCGAAAGCGCCCCTCGAACCCCAGCGACAGGCAGACATACAGCAACTCAAGCAAATACAGGTTCTTCGCGGGCTCGCGGGAAAACCGCTCAATCAGTTGAAACACCTTCTCGCCGCCAAAGGTTTCATTGTGAAAACTGCCCAACAGACTTTTTTGCGACCAGTCCAGCTCATTGCCCCACACCGTGGTGCAGATGGCTTCGTCCAGCACCGTGCACAGGACGTACCGGGCGTTGATGACCTGCCCGCTTTCACACCCCGCATGCAGGGCGTTGGTTTCGAAGGCCTTTATTTCTGTGCTGAGCCGGGCATGCAGGACCAGCAGGTCGTTTTGCGCCCTGTGGTCGTCGATCCCCACCACAAATGACAGCACATCGCTGGCTGCCGCGATCAGGGGATTAAGGCCGACACTGATGTGCTCAGTCGGTTTGAGCTGTGCGTTGTAGACGATGCGTTCATCGATGTTTTCAATGCGCGGCACTGGCTCGCTGTCGGTCAGGGCAACGTGTCGCGGCGCTCTGCCGTAACGGTCCAGCAACAGGGTTTTGGCATCGTGCGAATAAGGCGTCTGCGTGTTCATGGGAGTCAGTTCCTGATGGCCCAAAAAGTCAGTTCAAGCTGGGCAAACTCGCCCGACGCATGAAACGCAAAACCGCCCGAGCGCTCCATTTGCGCCAGGTCATCGGCTGTCAGTTCGAGCACGAAATAGGTTTGGTCGGCGTGATACGGCAATTGCCGGGGCGCGACCGCCAGCGGCTTGAGCTTGAAACCCGGCAGGTGCAGGTTGACCAAATGGCGGATGTTTTCCACCGGGCCAATCTTCAAGTGCGCAGGCAACCGATGGCGCAAGGCTTCGTTGTCACACGCGGCCCTGGCCACCACCACGAACGTCGTCGTGCCCAGTTGCGAAAGGTCATCAAACTGCGCGACACGCACGCCGTATTGACGCGGCTGCAGCACCAGTTCAATCGCGTGTTGTTCGAGCACCATCGACAGCGCCTCGCGCAACGCTTGCATCAGCGCGCGGAAGCTTTCGCCCTGATTGCTGTGCTGGTAGTGGCTGTGCAAACGGGGACGCTTGGTCTCGCTGGCAAAGGTCGACAGGTCACCCAGCAACGCCAGCAGCACGCAATACAACTCCTCGGGGTGCACTTGTTCGAGCTGCAAGTAGTGCAGCAACACCAGTTCGCTGCGGTTAATCAGTTGCAGCATCAAGAAGTCACCGACTTCAGCGCCTCCCACTTTGCCGTTCGAGCGAATCCGCTCGGCCAGCTTCTCGGCCCGGTGGCCGAGCATGCTGATGACTTCCTTGAGACACGACTGCACGTATCCCGAGCAGTGCGTGTGGAGGTAGGTGGGCACACACTGCGTATTGAGCCTGATGACGCCGTCGGGCGTGGTGTCCTGGATCTCGCACACTTGCAATTTGACCCAGGCCTGATCGCTCTGCTGCGCGCCCAGCAGCAAGCGAAAGTCCGGCCGCCCGCAACTGATCGGGCTGATGGCGTTCTCACCCGCGTTGGAGTCTGCAACCTGTGCTTCATAGCGGGTGTAGCGCGACAACACATCGGCGTGGTCGGTGCGACGCGCCTCGATGTGGTTGCCTGTGACCAGTGGCAAGGCCAAGTACACAGGGGTTTGCCCGGTATTGGGCGGGATATCGAGCGCGAGAGGCTGGTTATCGCCGCCCAGCTCGAACAGGCTGCCATCCGGCAGCACGCCGGACGCATGGCTGATGACCAGCTTGCTCATGTTGAGAAACTGCACATCGATCTCCAGCCTGAAAAATCCCCAGAGGTAACGACCCAGCATTTGGGTGCGGGTTTTCAGCTGGTGATCGTAATAACGGTCGCTGTGCTGGAAGTGTTGCGGGCGCAGCAGCAGGCCTTCCTCCCAGATCACTTTATGCACATTCATGCGTCATCACCTGCATCAGGGCTCACGTCATCGGCGCGACGGATGCCTGTTTGATCGAGCACCAGGTGTGCTTGCGTGATCTGCTCGGGGCTCAAGGTGATCACATAGCGCCATCGGGTTTGCGGCAAGTCGCGGTACGCGGCCAGCACACCGACATAGCGGCTGACGGGGGCAACACTGAGCTTGTGCGAAACCGTCTCGCCGGGACGCAATTCGAGTTCTTCGCTGATGAGCAGGTCTTGAGCCAAGACGCTGTCGGCGCGTTCATACACGCTAAAAAAATCAGCGTTCTCAAACGCCACGGGATGCTTGAGTTCGAGCAGCCGAATGACAACCGGTGAAGCGCGCCCGTGCACGTCCGGGTTGACCTGATCACTGGCGCTCAGGGTCAGGTCCAGTTTGGTGACGTTCGAATACGGCGACAGCGCGCTGCAACCCGCCAACAGCAGCGTGAGCAGCACCATCGGTGCCTTGAAATGAATAGCAGTACAACGCGGCATCGGCCTCATCCTTGCGGGGTCTGGTGAAGGGTGGAAATCAAACGCACTTGCTCTTCGTAGGCCTTGGCAAAATCCCGGGCCAGCAACCGCTCGGTCCAGTCATCGTCCTGTTGCAGCGCCTGGTGGTAGCGCCCAAACGCACGCCATCGACTGCCTGCGGTGGCCAGCAGCGGCGGGCGGCCATCACGCTCGAAACGCAAGGTCAGTTGGCGTGGGGAAAAGTGCTCAAGACAGCCCCGCATCGCCGCACGGCTGGCGCTGAGCAAGGCCACTTGATGGGCCTGCACATCACGAAATGCGCCCGTAACCGATTGCTCTGGCGTCGGCTGATGAGGCGCGCGAGGTCCCAGCAACTGCCTCAAGGCATGCTGCGCATCGTGGGACGATTTGAGCGGGTTTCGCGCCGCTCCCGGCGCAACGGTGTGCGCCAGACGCAACTCATTTTTCAATTCGCCACGCGTCCACATGCACTGTTGCAACCCGGCGACGCACTGCTTGAGCAACCCGGCGACATTCAGTGCCAGCGACTCTCTGCCCGCCTGATCAAGGGCGCGCGCGTCCACGCCCAGCGCCTGGCCAAACGCCTCCCAAAACGAATCAGCCGGGGATGCTCCCGGGCCTTGCGCTGAAACCTCGTCGGGCTGCGTGGGCGCAACCAGCCGCGGGACGATCAGGTGTTCAAGGTCAACAGGGGTGAAACCAACGTGATGGTCGTGCTGCCCCCCCGGCTCTTCCCCGAACGGTGAGGCAAACGCGTTTTCCCGAAGCACTTGCAACACGTCTGGCTCGATAAACGCATCATCCGGGATCAGGCTGCCTGCGGGTTGCGGCACGCCGACCTGTTCCAGACGCACCTCCAGCGGCGGTTCCAGCCGGGCCCGAATAGACAGGCCGGCAAGGCCGAACACATCGCCGTGATTAATCAGCTGCAACTGGCCGGGAGGCAGATAGGCCTGTCCGCCACTGATCGAAATGCCATTGGTACTCACGTCCTGAATGAAGTACGCACCGCGTTCATGGCTGATCCGCGCATGCTGGCCGGAGACCGTCCCGGTTGCGTCCGCGAGCACCCAGTCGCATTGATGACTGCGGCCAATGACGCCGCCCGCCGGGGTGAATCTGTACTGACTGGGTTGGCCCGTCGCCATCGGCGACGTGGCCAGCAAGTCAAAAACCAGTTCCATCATGATGCTGCTCCTGAGGGTCATTTACCGCGATTGATGGCGTGCGGATCACCCAGCGGGCGATAGTCGCTGTCAGTGAAGGTGTAATTGCCCTTGCAGCCGCCCAGCGCGCACAACAAGGCCAGCGTCAGCACCACGTGCAGTTGGTGGCGAACCGTCATCAACTCATCTCCATTTAGTGGCCGGGCCTCGAACCCATGGCCCGCGCGGGGATCACGAGGCATAGGCGCGAATCTCATCGGAATTGATATTCAAACGCCCCAGCCGGTACAGCAGCGTGCGCCGTGCAAGGCCCAGTTCCTGGGCGGCCAACGTCTGGTTGCCGGCGTTGCGGCGTAAACAGTCGAGCAGCAAACCGCGCTCCATGGCGTCCATGCGCTTACGAAAATTCAGGCGCCCTGACTCATCGTTCAGCTCGCTGGGCAGGGCAAAATGCTCGGCCAACAGCTCATGCCCGTCACACAGCAAGACCGCACGCTCAACCAGCCCCTTGAGCTCGCGCACATTGCCCGGAAAGGCGTAACAGGCCAGTTGCGCCATGGCGCTGTCTGCCAGCACCACCGGGCGGCGCTGTAGAAATGCGCAGGTTTGGGCCGCGAAATGAGTGGCCAGATCGTAGATGTCCCGGCCGCGCTCACGCAGGGCAGGCAGGACCACCGGAAACTGGGCGAGGCGGTAATAAAGGTCTTCACGAAAACGCCCCTGACTCACCCGTTGCTTCAAGTCACAGTGGGTGGCCGCAATAATGCGAACGTCGATGGTGTGGCTTTCATTGCAGCCCAAAGGCCGGATTTCACCTTCTTGCAGCACACGCAATAACTTGGCTTGCAGCGCCAGGGGCATGTCACCGATTTCGTCCAGCAACAGGGTGCCGCCGTGGGCGGCATCGAACAGCCCTTTGCGGTCACGGTCCGCCCCGGTAAAGGCCCCTTTGCGATACCCGAACAACTCGCTTTCGAGCAGGTCCTCAGGGAACGCGGCGCAGTTCTGCACGATGAAGGGCTGCGCACGCCGTGGGCCACTGTCGTGAATGGCCCGTGCGACGACTTCCTTGCCCGTGCCGGTCTCTCCCAGCAGGAGCACGGTGTACGGGCTGTGCACCACGCGATTGATCAATTGATAGGTTTTGCGCATCACCGGGCTGGAGCCGATCAGGGTCCCGGCACTCACACAGCGGCCCAACGGTTTGCCCTGTTGCGGGCGGCGCTCCAACAGGCTCATCTGCATCAAGGCGGCGCTGCCCAAGGCGCCTAATGACGGGGCATACCCGTGCAGCGGCGTGTGCGTGCAACTGGCCAGCATCAATACACCGGCCACGGTCTGACGTGAATCGCGCATTGGCACGGCCAACAGCGAACGCCAAGGGTCGCCAGCACGGGGCAGGAAATCGATATTGTGCAGACGGCTGTCGAGGTTGCTCAGGTCCACGACCCGGTTTTGGCTAATCGCGTATTGCAGCAAAGGCTCTTGGCAATGGTCGGCAGAGCGTCCGGAGCCCAACGCCGGGTGCAGCGTTCCTTCCAGCCACTGAGCCTTGAGTTCCAGCCGTTCGCGAGAGGCATCGAGCAGGTAAAGCTGACTCAACTGGCACCCGGTGAGTTGTGCCATGGCCTGGGCACTCTGACTCAGCAGCGTGCTGCTGTCGGTGCTCTGTGACAGGCGGGAGAAGTGGGCCAGCAGGGCTTCGGCATACTCCAGCGGCTGCGGGATTTGACTAAACATCACGCGCCCCTCACTCACAGTCACATAACACGCGGGACTGGGCGTCCAGCGTGATATGCACTGAGGTAAGGGTTTGCCCGCAGGCGAGAGCGTCCAGTATCCGATCCGCGACCAGCGGCAGGACATGAGCGTCCAGCAGGTCATCGATCAATCGGGCGCCGCTATCACTTCGCGTGCAGCGTTCGACCAAATGGTCCACCAGACGCTGGCAATGGCTGAACCGCAGATGACGCCGCGACAGGCGTTCGCCTAGCCGCACCAGCTTGAGCTCAACCAGTTCGCGTAACACCGCCCCACTCACCGGGTAATACGGCACCACCCGCATCCGCGCCAGCAGGGCCGGTTTGAAGTGCTGGCTGAGCAGCGGGCGGATGTGCGCTTCAAGCTCCTCGGCGTCAGGGTGCGCACCGTTTGCGCACAGCGCTTGAATACGCTCACTGCCCAGGTTGGAGGTCATCAGAATCAACGTATTGCGAAAGTTGATCTCACGTCCTTCGCCGTCGTTGACCACCCCTTTGTCGAAGATTTGATAGAACAGATTCAGGACGTCGGGGTCCGCCTTTTCAACCTCGTCCAGCAACACAACGGAATACGGTTTTTGCCGCACGGCTTCAGTGAGCATGCCGCCCTCGCCATAGCCGACATAACCGGGCGGCGCGCCAATCAAGCGCGAAACGGTGTGCTTCTCCTGGAACTCCGACATGTTGATGGTGGTGACAAAGCGCTCGGCGCCATACAGCAGATCGGCAAGCGCCAGCGCGGTTTCGGTCTTGCCCACACCGCTGGGGCCCACCAGCAGGAAAACCCCGACAGGCGCATCGGGTTTGTTGACCCCCGCCGCTACAGCCCGCATGGCGCGGTCCAACTGACCAATCGCCTGTTCCTGACCGAGAATGCGGGCGCGTAAATCTTGTGCGAAATGTGCGACCTTGACGCTGTGCTCTCGGGCCAATTGCGTCAGCGGCACGCCCGTCCACGCACTGACCACTTCGGCCACCAGGCGTGGGCAAACCTCAAAACTGACCAGCCGCTCACGCAGATGGGCCTGACTCAAGGCGTGCTGGGTCGCCTGAAGTTCCGCTTCCAGTACCGGCACCTGTTCGAGCGCCTGCGGCTCATCTTCCTCACGGGCCTTGGCCAGACGCTGACGCAGTTCCAGCAAGCGCTCGGCCAACGCGCGCTGCGCAAGCCAGGCGTCATTGAGCGCGACCTGTTCAGCGTCGACCTGTATCAGCCGTTGCTCCAGCGCCTCCAGTGCAGCGCTATCCACCACCAGTCCCGCTTCGGCATCCCGTCGCAAGGCATGAACCTGACGCTCACCCTCTGCGAACTCGGCCCGCAGGCGTTCCAGTTGTTCCGGTGCCGCCGCCAGACTGATGCGCACGCGGGCACAGGCGGTGTCGAGCACATCCACGGCTTTGTCAGGCAGTTGGCGTCCGGCCAGATAACGCGCCGACAAGTGGGCAGCCGCCACCACCGCATCGTCGCGCAGGTAAATTCCGTGGCTTTTTTCATACACGTGCGCCAGGCCGCGCAGAATGGTCACGGCCTCGCTGACAGTCGGTTCGTGCAGCTGCACCGGCTGAAAGCGCCGGGCCAGTGCGGGGTCTTTTTCGAAGTATTTTTTGTATTCGCTCCACGTGGTGGCCGCGATGGTGCGCAGTTCGCCACGGGCCAATGCAGGCTTGAGCAAGTTGGCAGCGTCCGAGCCCCCGGCATTGCCCCCCGCGCCAATCAGGGTATGGGCTTCGTCGATAAACACAATGATCGGCACGGGGGAGGCTTTGACCTCGTCGATGACGCCCTTGAGACGACGTTCGAATTCTCCTTTCACGCTGGCGCCCGCTTGCAGCAAGCCCATGTCCAGCGACAGCAATTGAACGCCCTGCAACACCGGCGGCACTTCGTTGGCCGCGATGCGCAACGCCAGCCCTTCCACGATCGCGGTTTTGCCCACGCCCGCTTCCCCCACCACAATCGGGTTGTTCTTACGACGCCGCGCCAGGATGTCGATCATTTGCCGGATGGCGTCGTCACGGCACAACACCGGATCGAGCTGCCCGGCCCGGGCCTGGGCCGTGAGGTCATGGGTAAAGCGTTGCAACAGGGATTCACCGCCTACCACCGCAGACGCCGGGCTGCCTGACACCTGTTGTGACAAGGCAAAGGACTTCAATCGTTCGGTATTGAGCGCGGACAGCAACGCGTAATACCGGCTGCCCGCATAACGCAAAGGGTTACCCAGCAGCGCCAGCAGCAAGGCCGCCTGATCGACGTGCGCTTGCTTGAGTTCAAGGTGGGCGACCAGCAAGGCATCTTGCAGCCACTGAATCAGTTCGGGAGCAAACACCGGATTGCGCGATGCGCCCTGTTCAGTGCGAGGCTGTAAGGCTGCATTTAACTGCCCGGCGTCGATATCGGCGTCGAGCAAGGCACGCATCAGTAAACTGTCGGGCCGCTCCAGCAGGCCCAGCAGCAGATCCTCCACCACCACCAGGTGTGCACCCCGCCCCACGCAGCGCTCGGCGCACGCTTCCAGGTCACGGCGGGTTGCCGGGTCCAGCGCTTGAATCAGGTCTTGCAGGTCAACGTTGATCATGTCATCCGTCCTTAATGAAGTGTGCTGTTCAGGGTCACGACGCCGTCCGCCCGCTCGCGCCCCAGCCAGCTGGTCCAGCCGAGACGGCAGGTGTTGTGCGCGCCAATACGCAGTTCGCGCACTTCTTCGTGGCGCAGTTGCAGCCGGATGTCGTAGTCCAGCGGGTCACGCAAGGTGAATCGCACCAGCGCGCACAGCGGCTGATAGCCCTCGCCAATCGGCAGAAATTCGTGGAAGCGTTGCCAGTCCAGGTCGCGGATGTGAATGCGGAATTTGCCGCTGCGGTCGCGAACCCTTTCCCCCAGCACCAGGCTGTCACCGAGTTGGTGATTGCCCAGGCCCAAGGCATTGCGTTGCTCAGGCGCGATAACGACTCGGCGCTCGATGCATTGCTCGATCGTCAGCGCCGCGTGCTTGAAGTAGTAACGCAGCACTGACTCAATCAGGGCCGCCGAATGTGCCCGCAAACTCAGGAGCCCGAGATAGGGCAGCAAGCGCCGCCAATTCAGCCCTTGCGCCTGACGAATCTGTTCGCCACCCAACCCGATCAGGGCGAATAACTGGCTGGAAAACGGGTCTGTCGCGCCTCGTTGAAAGCGGGCGCCGTAGCGGTATTTGCGCCAGATCGGCAGCATCAAACGCTGTAAGCGATCATGAAAGAGATCCAGAAACCCGCGCGTGACATTGGCCTCGTCGCCCTCCTCCAGCGCTTGCTCGGCGTAAAACGCGGGCAGCGGAGAAGACGAGCCCACCAACCCCATGAGGTTGAAACACAAACGCGCGCGAAGCTGGCCGTGTTCGGTAAAAAACGTCACGTGCTCAACATCACAGCCCGGAAACCCCAGGCTGGGGTTGGCAACGAATTCAAGACGCTCGTACAGCGCGTCATCGCTGATGTCCGGATTGCCGTCACGCAATCGGTCCATGACCAGCAACACCGCCTGATACAGCGAGTACTCTCGTATGCGTGTGGACAGCCCGCTCAAAGCAGGGGCTGCAAGCCCATGCGCGGTGTCCATTGGTAGCGATCTCCCTGGGTACTGGTGACGCGCAGCTCGTGGTAAGAGTTGAGGCTGGCGTAAAGGGCAAAAAACTCGTTGAGCACAGAGGCGAAAACAAACACGTCGCCCTCACCGATATAGCCTTGGGGGTCTATCGTCAGTTCGGTACGCACGCCCCGTAGCGGCAAACCACGGTGCAGTCGGTCCACGTGTTCGTGGCGGATGGACGTGAGGCCGTTCAGCAGGTTCTTGCTGACACGCTCGGCCTGCTCGTCGTAGTAGCGCGGCAGGTCGTAGGTTTCGAGGATCACCTTCAAGGCGTCCACATTGGCCAGCGACAAATAGTTGAGCGACATGTTGCTGATCAACTTCCAGAGAAAGTCGCGGTTGATCGGCGGCGCATAACTGGAGGTCACGCGGGTGATGTTGCGAAACGCCAGCCCCTCGGGCATGTCTTCGCCCGGCAGGCAAATCGCGCCGGGCGCCAGCCCTCGCGCCAGGTTCTGGTTGGTGCAGGTCATCTCCACCGACAGCGTTTCGCTGTGCTCGGGCTGACGTACGCCCACGCTCAGAAAGGTGTCGAGCCCGTCATGCACCTGCGAGGAACGCTGGCGGATGCTGTAATGGGCATGGGCTTGCGACACATCGAAACTGGGATCGTGTTCAAACGATTCGAACGGCACATAGCTCTGTTCACCCGCACCGCCAGACCGCCAGCCACTGACATGGTCGACAGAAAACACGGCGCAATGCGCGCTATCGAGCCTGGACGGCATCAACAGATACTCGTCCTGCTTGCCGTCCAGCCGAATCGGCATTGCATCGTGGGTAAACAAATTGACCACAGGCGTGCAATACAACTTCACGTTGTCACGGGTCGGCCGCAGGCGTTGAGCGCTGTGCTGGCGAATCAGAAAACGCAGTTCGAGGCGGCGGGTTTGTTTCAGGGTCTCGGGCGCCAGGCTGTGGATAACGTCCAGCCCGCTCAGGTCGACGAACAAAAACTTGTCCTGAAACGCAAAGTATTCCTGCAAGTAGCGATACCCGCGGAATGTGTTCAGCGGATAGGGAATCAGCGCTTGATCCTCCGCAAAGCCCACGGGCTGCAAGCAGTCGGGGGGCAATGTGAATACGCCCAATTGCTCCCCGAGATCATCTTTGGCCAGCACGGTGACGTGATCCACGTGACGCAGCAGACCGAGGTAAAGCGTTTGGCTGATATAGCGCTCGCCCGCCAGGTGCAGGCGCAATTGGCTCACGTCCAGTTCACCCAGATGCCCCGGGCACGTCATGTCCAGTTGCAGGCTCAACAACGCACCGTCGCCCGTCACTGAATGCGTCAGCCCGGTCAGTTGCAAAGGCAACAGGTCGGTGGCGTAGCAGGTGCGAAACTGACAGCTCACGCCTTTGATCGGCAGGCTGGCCACTCCCGTATCGCGAGGCACCCGCAGGGCAGGCCCGGCCTGCTTCAACGGGTCAAATTGCAACAGGCTAAAAGCCGGCAGCGGCCGCATGTAGTTGGGCCACAGCAAATGCATCAGCGAGTGACTGAGCTCGGGCAGTTCATCATCGAGCTTCTGGCGCAGGCGCCCGGTCAGAAACGCGAACCCTTCGAGCAACCGCTCCACATCCGGATCACGCCCCGCCTGCCCCAAAAAGGGGGCCAGTGCCGGATTGCGCTCAGCGAAGCGACTGCCCAACTGGCGTAATGCCGTGAGCTCGCGTTGGTAATACTGGTTAAAAGACACGCGGGTTACCTGATCATTGGCGACATCAAAAAGTGAAAACGCTGATTCAAAGCAGTGACTCGACCCGAACCTGCCCGCTGCCATCGAGCTGAGCCGAGAAGCTGACTTGGCGACGTAATCCCTCAACCTCCAGCAACGCCTCAATGGCGAAACTCAAGCGCAGGGGGTGCCGGTCGCGTGGCAACGAGACGACCCGCACCTGAGTCAGGCGCGGCTCGTACTGTTCGATGAAGGTTTCAATGGACTGACGGGCCTGCGACAACGCCGTGTGCAGGCTGACGCTCATGTCGTTGAGATCGGGCAGGCCGTAGTCGGGCAACGTTTGCACGCTGCCCGCTCGGGTACTGAGCATCCGGGTCAACTGCGCAGCCACCGAGGCCATGACAGCCCTCTCGCGGCTCAGCCCCGCACGCCTCTGTGCATCGCCTTTCAAGCGCTCGAAAAGGCTGCCGTATCCCGTCATGCCCGCCCCTGCGTCACTCTTTGTCCAGCTTGCCGACCAGCGACAGGGTGAAATCAGCGCCCATGTACTTGAAGTGCGGGCGCACGTTCAGGTTGATGCGATACCAGCCCGGCTCGCCGTCAACATCACTGACGATGATTTGCGCCGCCCGCAGCGGCCGACGACCACGCACTTCAGCACCGGGGTTTTCCTGGTCCGCGACGTACTGACGGATCCATTTGTTGAGTTCGATCTCAAGGTCGGTGCGCTCTTTCCAGGAACCCAGTTGCTCGCGCTGCAACACCTTGAGGTAATGCGCCAGCCGGTTAACGATCATCATGTAAGGCAGTTGGGTGCCCAGTTTGTAGTTCAGCTCTGCTCGCCTGCCTTCTTCGCTGGCGCCAAACAACTTGGCTTTCTGCACTGAACTGGCGGAGAAGAAAGCCGCGTTGTCACTGCCCTTGCGCATGGTCAGGGAGATGAAGCCTTCTTCCGCCAATTCGTATTCACGGCGGTCGGAGACCAGCACTTCGGTCGGGATCTTGGTTTCAATCTCGCCCATGCTTTCAAAGTGATGCAGTGGCAAATCTTCGACAGCCCCACCGCTCTGCGGGCCGATGATGTTCGGGCACCAACGGAACTTGGCAAAACTGTCTGCCAACCGGGAGGCAAAGGCATACGCGGTGTTGCCCCACAAGTAATGCTCGTGGCTGTTGGCGACGGTCTCTTTATAGACAAACGTTTTGACCGGGTTTTCCAGCGGGTCATACGGGGTGCGCAGCAAAAAGCGCGGCACGGTCAACGCCATGTATCGCGCGTCTTCAGACTCCCGAAAACTCTGCCATTTGGCGAATTGCGGCCCGCCGAAGTGGTCTTTCAGGTCTTTGAGGTTGGGCATCCCGGTAAAGCTTTCCAGCCCGAAAAACTGCGGCCCAGCCGAGGCAATAAACGGCGCGTGGGCCATACAGGCGACGCTGGACACGTATTGCATCAGCTTGATGTCTGGCGAGCTTGGGGACAGGTAGTAGTTGGCAATGATTGCCCCGACCGGCTCACCGCCGAACTGACCGTATTCAGCGGTGTAAATGTGCTTGTACAAACCCGATTGCATCACTTCGGGGGAATCTTCGAAGTCGTCCAGCAGGTCGGCTCTGGACACGTTGAGGATTTCGATCTTGATGTTTTCGCGGAAGTTGGTGCGCTCCACCAATACCTGCAAGCCGCGCCACGCAGATTCCAGCGACTGGAAGTCCGGGTGGTGGACAATTTCATCCATCTGCTGGCTGAGCCGGGCATCAATCTCGGCAATCATGCGGTCAACCAGGGCTTTCTTGACCGGCTCGCCCTGGTTCTGTGGCTTGAGCAGCTCTTCAATAAATGCCGCCACCCCGCGCCTGGCAACGCTGTAGCCGTCGTCCTGGGGGGTCAGTCGGGTCTGGGCGATGATGCCATCAAGGATGCTGGCATTCGGTTGCTGATCGTGTTGCTGCGATGCGGCTTGCGTACTCATGACGTGGTATTCCTTTGCTGATGGGGGGCTCAAATGTCCGAGGCGGGGGAACCGGACAGGTCCAGCTCGCTCAACACCCGCGCACGGGATTCGTCATCGGCCAGTACCCCTTCAATTGCCTTGCGGAAACTGGGCGCATTGCCCAGCGGGCCTTTGAGCGCAACCAGGGCTTCGCGCAACTCCATCAGTTTTTTCAGCTCGGGCACTTGCTCAACGAGGCTTGCAGGGTTGAAGTCCTTCATCGCATTGACCCGCAGCGCAATCCCCAGCTCATCAGGGCCACCGTCGTCCTGCAGACGATTGGGCACACTCAGGTTCAAGGTCAGGCCTTGTTTGGCCAGCACTTCATCGAACGTCATTTTGTCGATGGCGATGGGTTTGCGGTCTTCCAGCTTGCGCTCGTCGAACCGCTGAACGTAGTCGCCCAGCACCAGTAATTTAAGGGGCAGTTCAATTTCTTCCTGAGCCCCGCCCGTCGCGGGTTTGAACGTGATGTTGATACGTTCTTTAGGTGCAACCGAGCCTTCTTTGGCCATGATGTTTTCCCTTATGCGTATGGCCCAAAGGCCTATTCAAGTACCACTTCAAGGTCGAGGTGGCACAACCTGCGGTACAACTCATCCTTGCGTTCGCGCACGTCATGACTCTGTGGCAACAGCTCGCAACAACGGCGCCAAAGGCTGAGCACCTCCAACACAAGATCGGGCTCCCAAGCCTGCAAGCCGGAGCGCTGAAGCAGTTGGTCGAGCATGTCGAGCTGGGTCTGAGCGATTTCGTATTTGCGGTTTGCTAAGCACAACCGTGCCAACGCCAGCTGCCAGAAAAAACGCACGCGCCCACCCTGGGCTTGGGCCAGGCCACTTTTGAGTGATTGAACGGCGGGTTTGAAGCCCTGGGAAAGCGCCACCTCTTGCGCGTGCTCAAGGGCCAGCTCCCACGCGGGCTGTTCCGCGCCGGGGGCCTCGCTTTGCGGGACGTCGTCTTGCACATGCGGCATGACGTGCGTGACGAACCAGGCCCGTGTCTGCTCATCGGCAAACGGTTGGCCATCGCTGAAGCGCAGGGTTTCCAGCCCGGGCAAGCGCTGCAGCAACAGCGCCATGTGCAGCTCGACTTCACGCATCGCACGTTCGGCATTCAATGCTTCAAGGCACCTCCAGACCAGACGTTGGCCGTCAAACCAGAACGGTGCCTTGCTCAGGCTGGACTCCAGCTCCACCAACACGTCAGCGAATTGCCCGCGTTCAAAGCGCTCGTTGAAGGTGTTCAGTCGATCTTTTGCCAACCCTCGCACCGGCGTGATCTGTTCCCCGTTGCGTTCGGGCACGGCGTCAATGGCCATCCAGGTCAGGGTTCGATTCAGGCGCAATGCGCGCACGTCCGTCGCGTTTTGCTTGAGCCACCAGGCACACAGCACTCGGGCGCTGTCCTGTTGGGCACGCAGTGCTTTGTGGGCGTCTATTTCATTTTCGATCGGGGTTTGGCTGTCAACCAATTGGGCAGCCATCTGCTTGACGTGGGCCACCGCCGCCGCGATGGGCCCGGGATCAGGCGAATGGATCCCCGCCCGCTCGACCATGCGGCTTAAACGTCTGCAGAGCGGGAGCAACAAGGGCACCTCGTCGCCCAAGTGCGACGCCAGACTGCATTCGAGCGCCATCAGCAAGTCGAGCAAACGCTGAAACAACGGCAATTGCTCTTTGACCGGGATGTTTTCGTTCAAGGCATCATTGAGGCGCGACACCAGCCAACTGACGGCCGCTGCCCGGGTCCGTAATTTGCGCGGGTGGATCTGTGCCCAATGCTGCACACACAAGTGATGCAGCAACCCGACACCAGCGAGCAGCCCGGCAAAGGATTCACGTTGATATAAAGCCCACGTCAGCCATGCCGCCACCCGCAGGTCCCTGGACTGATCGCGCAACAGGACTTCGCTCTGTTGCTGCACCATCGACCAGTCAACCGGCGTGTGTTCGTGCAAGGAGTGGGCCTTGGCCAGCTCCCGCTCCAACGCCTCGAACTCAGGGGAAAAACGAACGTCGTTACCCGCAAAGTTGTCAGTCGCCACGGGGTCCTTGACCAGTCCGACAATGCGCGCCAGAGACTTGCTGGTATACGTCACGCCCCCACTCTCCTCACCCATGGTGAAAAACGTAGCGTTGCCTGAGCTTCCATGAAGATTGCCATTGGCCACTATCCGAGTCCGTTCAAGGGACGCGACGATAGGTGAATGACTGACGAAAAAAAGTAGGAAATTTCGGCATTTCTATAGGAAACGTCTTAGTAATTTAAAAAAACTCACAAACCCTCGATTGGTTAAAAAGCCGTCAACGCCAAGTGTCTTTTTCCTACAAAAAATCTGGACGTTTTCACCGTCAGCCTAAGCTCTGAAAGTCAGCTCCTGTAGTTCCACACAAACGTTGTGAAACCTGCGGGCAGGCCCGACGCTACGGCAGGCCACCTACCGTCGGATTTGCCCCAAAACCCGCCGTCTGCTAGTGTCAGCCGGTTTTAACGCCTACCGAGAATGCCGCCATGGCCCGCAAAAAAGCTTCCCTGGATTTCGAGCAGTCCCTCGCTGACCTGCAAACACTGGTCGAGCGTCTGGAAAACGGCGAGTTGTCGCTGGAAGACTCCCTGACAGCATTCGAGCAAGGCATCCGCCTGACCCGCGAATGCCAGGGCGCACTGGCCCAGGCCGAACAGAAAGTGCAAATCCTGCTCGAACGTGATGGTGAATTGGCCCAAGAGCCATTTGATGCGGAACAACCCGAATGATTGATGCTTATCAAGCCAGCAGCCAGGCCCGTGTCAACGCGGCCCTCGAACGCTTGTTTGTCGCTCCGGCACCGGAGCTGGCCCGCCTGTACGAGGCGATGCGCTACAGCGTCATGAATGGCGGCAAACGGGTGCGGCCGCTGTTGGCCTACGCCGCTTGCCAAGCCTTGGGCGCTGCCCCTGAGCAGGCCAACGGTGCAGCGTGCGCAGTGGAGCTGATCCACGCCTATTCGCTGGTACACGATGATTTGCCGGCCATGGACGACGACGATTTGCGCCGCGGCCAGCCCACTACCCACAAAGCCTTTGACGAAGCCTGCGCGATTCTGGCCGGTGACGGCTTGCAGAGCCTGGCATTTACCGCCCTGCTCGACCCGCACATGAGCACGCTGGACGCTGACACCCGACTGCGCATGGTCTCTGACCTGGCGATGGCCGCAGGCCCGGCGGGCATGGTCGGCGGGCAAGCCATTGACCTGGGTTCGGTCGGGGTCAAGCTCGACCGGACCGCCCTTGAATACATGCACCGCCACAAGACCGGCGCCCTGATCGAAGCCAGCGTCCAGCTGGGCGCGCTGGCCAGTGGTCGCGCCCGCCCTGAAGACCTGCACGCTTTGAACATCTACGCGCGGGCCATTGGTCTGGCATTCCAGGTTCAGGACGACATCCTGGATGTTGAGGGAGATACGGCTACGCTTGGCAAACAGTCAGGCGCCGATGCGGCCCGCGACAAGCCGACCTATCCGTCCTTGATGGGGCTGGCAGCGGCCAAAACCTATGCGCTCGAATTACGCGATCAGGCCATTAACGCCCTGCGACCATTTGATGCAGCTGCCGAGCCTTTGCGTGAGCTTGCACGTTACATCGTGGAGCGCCGCCACTAAAAAGCGGCGCAACACCTCTTTTTCCGACCGGCTCTACGGCCAAGGTCTGACTAACGAGCTCCAGACTCCGTGGGCAGCTTCCGTTGCATAAGGTAAACTGCCGCCTCTTCTTATACCTATAACGATTCGCCTGATGCCAACGACGTTTCATGAGATTCCCCGCATACGCCCGACCACGCCCCTGCTCGACCGAGCCGGCACGCCTGCGGGCCTGCGCCGGTTAGCCGAAGCCGAGCTGGAACCTTTGGCCGATGAATTGCGCCAGGAACTGCTCTACACCGTCGGTCAGACGGGTGGGCATTTCGGTGCCGGCCTGGGCGTCATTGAACTGACCATCGCGTTGCACTACGTGTTCGACACCCCGGACGACCGTCTGGTGTGGGACGTGGGTCATCAGGCGTATCCGCATAAAATCCTGACCGGACGCCGTGAACAAATGGCGACCTTGCGTCAGAAGGACGGCGTGGCCGCGTTCCCGCGTCGCTCCGAGAGCGAGTACGACACCTTTGGCGTCGGCCACTCCAGCACCTCAATCAGTGCGGCTTTAGGCATGGCCATAGCCGCCCGCCTGCAAAACAGTGATCGCAAGGCAATTGCCGTGATCGGTGATGGCGCCCTTACCGCCGGCATGGCGTTTGAAGCCTTGAACCATGCGCCCGAGGTCGACGCCAACATGTTGGTGATCCTCAACGACAACGACATGTCGATCTCGCGCAATGTCGGGGGGTTGTCCAACTACCTGGCCAAAATCCTGTCCAGCCGGACGTACGCCAGCATGCGCGAAGGCAGCAAGAAAGTGCTGTCGCGCTTGCCGGGCGCGTGGGAAATCGCGCGCCGTACCGAGGAATATGCCAAAGGCATGCTGGTGCCCGGTACGTTGTTCGAAGAGCTCGGCTGGAACTACATCGGCCCGATTGACGGCCATGATTTGCCGACGCTGATCGCCACGCTGCGCAACATGCGTGACCTCAAAGGCCCGCAGTTCCTGCACGTTGTCACCAAAAAAGGCAAAGGCTTCGCCCCGGCGGAAGCAGACCCGATTGGCTACCACGCCATCACCAAGCTCGAACCTCTGGACGCACCGGTTGCAGCGCCCAAAGTGGCCAGCGGGCCAAAATACTCCGCGGTCTTTGGCGACTGGTTGTGCGACATGGCCGCTGCGGACCAGCGCCTGGTGGGGATTACCCCGGCGATGAAAGAAGGCTCGGACCTGATCAAGTTCAGCGAGCGCTTCCCGCTGCGTTATTTCGACGTGGCCATCGCTGAACAGCACGCGGTCACTCTCGCGGCTGGCATGGCCTGCGAAGGCGCCAAGCCGGTCGTGGCGATTTACTCGACATTCCTGCAACGCGGCTATGACCAACTGGTGCATGACGTCGCGGTGCAAAATCTGGATGTGCTGTTTGCCATTGACCGTGCCGGTCTGGTGGGTGAAGACGGCCCGACCCACGCGGGCAGTTTCGACCTGTCGTACCTGCGTTGCATCCCGGGCATGGTGATCATGACCCCGAGCGATGAAAACGAATTGCGCAAAATGCTCACCACCGGCCACCTGTACAACGGCCCGGCAGCAGTGCGCTACCCGCGGGGCACGGGGCCGAATGCGCCCATCGAAAAAACCCTGGAGCCACTGGAAATCGGCAAAGGCGTGATTCGTCGCCACGGCTCAAAAGTCGCGATGCTAGTATTTGGCGTGCAACTGGCGCAAGCCCTGCAAGTGGCCGAAACCCTCGACGCGACCGTGGTCGACATGCGCTTCGTCAAGCCGATGGATGAAGCTCTGGTGCGCGAGATGGCCAACAGCCACGAACTGCTGGTGACGATCGAAGAAAACGCCATCATGGGCGGTGCGGGGGCGGGTGTCAGCGAGTTCATGGCCCGCGAAAACCTGCTCAAGCCGATCCTGCACCTGGGCTTGCCCGACGTGTACGTGGAACACGCCAAGCCAAGCCAGATGCTGGCCGAGTGCGGCCTGAACGCGGCCGGGATCGAAGCATCGGTGCGTCAACGCATGGAACTGCTGGGGCTGTAAACCCGCTCAGTCGTTAGCCAAACGAGGTGATCGGGTTCCCCCCGATCACCCCTTCGTCCCTTGTGAACCACGACGGGGACCACAGAATTCGGAACTCATGAAATCGCTTCGCCTAGCGGCCCTGATTCTCGGCAGCATCCCGGCCAGCCCCTTGCTGGCAGACACCGCGGATCGCGAAAACGCCCTCAAACTCCCGCAAACACTGATCACCGGTAACCGCCAGGTGCAAGCGCGTTCGGACAGCACCAGCGCCAACAGCGTGTTTACCCGTGAGGATATCGACCGCCTGCAACCCACAAGCCTGACCGACCTGCTAGGCCGAGTTCCGGGCGTGCAAGTGGCGCGCAGTGGCGGACGCGGTGCATTGCCGGGTATCTACATTCGCGGCACCAAATCGGCGCAGAGCCTGGTGCTGGTTGACGGCCAGCGCATGGCCAATGCCACCTCGGCCGACAGCAACCTGCAATACCTGAACATCGACCAGATCGAGCGCGTCGAAGTGCTGCGCGGCTCGCGCTCAGTGGTGTATGGCAGCGATGCGATTGGCGGGGTGATTCAGATCTTTACCCGACGCGGCGCCGAACAGCCCCCGCAACTGCGCTTGCACAGCGCCATGGGCAGTTATGGCAGCTCACAAAACAGTGTGGGCATTTCAGGCGGTGACGCTCAGACCCGCTTCAACCTCAGCGGTGCGCTGGAAAACACGGCCGGCATCGACCGCACGACCGTGTCCTACCCGGTCGACAATGACCACGATGCCTATCGCAACAAATCGGTCAGTTTGAACCTGAGTCATCACCTGAGCGACCGCCTTGAGATCGGCCTCAGTGGGGTCAAGAGCGAGGGTAAAACTGAACTTGATGCGATGTTTGGGCAAAAGGCCTATAGCGATTTCGACATCAGCAGCGTAGGCAGTTTCGTTGACGCACAGTTCTCCGAACGCTGGAATTCGCGCCTCGAACTCGGCCACAGCGAGAACCGTGAAACGACGCGCGACAAACTAAGCCCCGACCTCTATAGCTTCAACACCTATCGCGATTCCCTGAACTGGCAAAACAGCCTCGCGCTGGACGATCAAAACAGCCTGATGCTGGGCCTCGACGCGTATCAGGATCGGGTTCGCAGCAACACCGACTTCGACAAAGACAGCCGCTGGAACCGCGCGGTATTTATTCAGCACCGTTTTCAGGGCGAGGGGTTTTCAACGGAGCTGGGGCTGCGACATGACAAAAACCAGCAATTTGGCAGCAACAACACCTGGAGCGCGAGCCTGACGGTGCCGCTCAATGCCGATAACGATGTGCTGATGTCCTACAGCGAAGGCTTCAGGGCGCCTACGTTTAACGATCTGTATTACACGGGCTTCGGCAACCCAACGCTCAAACCTGAACACTCAAAAAGTTATGAGTTTCAATGGCGTAGCCAACTGAGTGATACCAGCCGGCTGGAGACGTCCCTGTATCGCACCGATATTCGCGATGCGATTGAGTATTTAAAAAAAGGGGAACAGTCCTTCCCTCATAACATAGGGGCTGCACGCATCACCGGTTTAGAAAGCGCGCTGCACCAGGAGTGGTTCGGCTGGCAGAGCAGCCTCGGTGTCGCCATCATCGACCCGCGCGACCGCGACACCGGTAAAACCCTGAGCCGCCGGGCGCGTCGTACGTTGAACCTTGATCTGGATCGACAGTTTGACCGCATCGGCGTAGGTGCCAGCTGGCAAGCGGTCAGCAGCAGCTATAACGATGAGCAAAACCAGCAGCCGCTTGGCGGGTACGCCCTGTTGGGCGTGCGTGCCAATTGGCTCGCCAGCTCAGAGGTCAGGCTGGACCTGAAAGTCGATAACCTGCTGGACAAGACTTTCACGCGCGCGTTGTACAGCTATGAAGGTGACTATTACGGCTATCGCGAAGAGCGGCGCAGCGTGCAGCTGGCCGTCACCTGGACACCCCGCCTGTAAACGCCGTGCCGGGTCACGCTCGCACGGTGCCTCAGTGGCTACGGTCTAGGTTCGGCCAGTTGTTCGCATAAACGGGCCGTGGCTTCGATCATTTGTCCGCTCGGGCGCTCCAGACCTTTGTCAGCCAGTAACAGCAAGCGCCCTTGCTTCACCGCTTCGAGCTGCGGCCAGGCTTTCCAGGCATCCAGCTGCGCCTGAGTGCCTGCAATGATCACGTCGGGATTGCGTTGCAACACCGACTCCACGCTGACCTGCGGCGCGGGCAATGACACGTCCGCAAACACATTGCGCGCCCCGCACAGGGCCAGTGCATCGCTGATGATTTGACCGCCGCCCACGGTGTACAGGGGCCGATCCCACACTTGATAAAACACGCGCAACGGTTGTTCGCGGGCGTATTGCTGGCGTAGCTGCTCCAGACGTGCCCGCAACCGGGCGGCCAACTCACGACCGCGTTCGGCGCGATTGAGCGCAGTCGCCACCCCTTCGACCTGATCGACCAACTGCGTCAGGTTTTTCGGTTCGGCGGTAAAGGTGGGAATGTTCAAGCGTTTCAACTGGTCGCGCTGCGCCACGCCAACGCTGCCGGGCCAGAGCAGAATCAAGTCCGGGCGCAGGCTGAGCAAGCGTTCCATATCCAATTGGCCATAGCCACCGACCGAGGGCACATTCACCAGCTCAGGCAAGGTCTCGCCCGCCTCCAGCCGCCCGACGAGCAGATCGGTTGCGCCCAGTTCCACGACGATTTCAGAGAGCGAGGGCGCCAGGCTGACCACCCGCGTGGCCGCCATGGCCTGAGTGCCCACGGCCAGCAGCAGAACCGCCAGCCACAGGCGCATCAGCCGACCTGACGGGGGATGCGATAGAGGTAAAACAGCACCAGCGTTGACAACGCCAGCAGCAACAGCGGCACGCCTTCAAGACCGACAAACACGCCCAGCGCGGCGATCCAGGCGGGCAACCCGGCGGCCAGCAATGCACGACGCCGCACGTGCGCCAATGCATCCCAGGCGGCAGGTTCCTGGTCTGTGTCGAGGGACTTTTGCAGGTCAATCAGGCCATGTTTATACGGCCCGAACGTGCGCAGGGTCACGAACATCGACAACACGCCCGCAATAAACAGGGGCATGGCCAATTCAGGCCACAGCGGTTCGGCGCTGCCGAAAAAAATGTTGACCAGTACCAGCGGCAAGCAAGTCAGCACCAGCTGTTGCCACCAACTGAAACTCAGGCGCCGACGACGCTGGCCCCGCGTCACGCCGGGTCTGCCTCGTTCTGGTGCTGATTGCCCATCATGTGCCCGAGCTTGTTGGCTTTGGTCGCCAGGTACAGTTTGTTGTGCGGGTTTTGCCCGGTGTGCAAAGGCACGCGCTCGGCCACGGTAATGCCCATGTCGGTCAAGGCTTTGACCTTGCGCGGGTTGTTGGTCATCAAGCGCAGCGACGTCACGCCCAAGTGTTCCAGCATCGGCAGGCAGATGGCGTAGTCACGCTGGTCAGCGGCAAAGCCCAGACGTTCGTTGGCTTCTACGGTATCGGCACCACCGTCCTGCAATTGGTAGGCACGCACCTTGTTCAGCAGGCCAATCCCACGGCCCTCCTGACGCAAGTACAGCAACACGCCACGGCCTTCACGGGCGATGGCCTGCAAGGCGGCTTCGAGTTGAGAGCCGCAATCGCAGCGCTGGCTGAACAGGGCATCGCCGGTCAGGCACTCGGAATGCACGCGGCCCAGAACCGGCGCACCGTCCGCCACGTCGCCCAGACTGAGCACAACGTGTTCACGACCCGTGGCCTTCTCAAGGAAGCCATGCATGGTGAATTCGGCAAAGGGGGTAGGGAGTTTGCAAGCGGCAACAAAAGCGACGGGCACCGTGTGCTCCTGATCAATTTGAGGACTGGAAATTCGCAGAGGCGGCATTGTAACAGGACGTTCCTACAGACGCTTAGGCTGAATTATCGAGGATAAATATCTAAATGTTTGATGGGACACGCGGCATGGCGGCGGCAGTGACAGACGCTCGCCTTAAAAATGCTGATAGCCACGGGTTGTCGGGGTGATGTCCTGCCCGTGTGCATCCAGCACGCCAACGCCCTGCCCTTCAACCACCCGGCCGATCACATGCACCGGCCAGCCATCGGCCAGCAATGTGGGCAATTCAACAGCCGGTAGCGTAAACGCCAGCACATAGTCATCGCCGCCGCTTAACGCCGCTTGCTGTGCGGCCGCGTCGCCCAGAAACTCCTGCAGCGCCAGCGAGATGGGCAGGCGGTCGTGCTCAATCAGCAGCCGGACGCGCGACGCCTGCGCAATGTGCCCGCAGTCAGCCAGCAAACCGTCCGAGATATCCAGCGCCGAGGTCGCCTTGCCACGCAGCGCCTGGCCCAACGCCAGTTGCGGCTGCGGTGACCAGTAGTGTGCCAGCAGCGGCTCGGCGATAAAGGATTCGGCGCTGCGCTGGCCCAGCACCAGAGGCAAGGCCCCGGCGGCATTGCCCAGCTCACCGCCCACGCACAGCAGATCACCCGGCCGGGCGCCGCTGCGGGTCAGGGCCTGGCCCGCCGGGACGCGACCGAACACGGTCAACGTCAGGCACAACGGGCCACGGGTGGTGTCGCCACCGATCAGGCGCACGTTGCAGCGTTGCGCCATCTGGTTCAAACCCCGGGCAAACGCGTGCAGCCAATCCGCGGCAACCGACGGCAGGGTCAGGGCAAGGGTAAACGCGAGGGGAGTTGCGCCCATGGCCGCCAGATCACTGGCCGCCACCGCCAGCGAACGCTGACCGAGCAAAAAAGGGTCGCAGGGGTCTGCGAAATGCACGCCAGCCACCAGCGTGTCAGTGGAGATTGCCAGCTGTTCCCCGAAGGGAACCTCCAGCAGGGCGCAGTCGTCGCCAATGCCCAACGCAACGCCCTCGCCGCCCTGCGCACAAGGCGCGGCAGCGAAAACGGTGCGGATCAGCTCGAACTCGCCCATGGCCGACAGCGCTGTTTAGCGCTTGAACGCCTTGACTTCAGCTTCACGCAGGCGCGGTGCCAATTTGTCCAGTACGCCGTTGACGAACTTGTGCCCGTCAGTGGAACCGTACACTTTGGCCAGCTCGATGCCTTCGTTGATGACCACACGGTAAGGCACGTCCACACGCTTGATCAGCTCCCAGGTGGACAGGCGCAGGACGGCCAGTTCAACCGGGTCCAGCTCTTCGATGGTGATGTCCAGGCACGGGGCCAGGGCAGCATCGATATCGGCTTTGTGCGCAGGCACGCCGTGCAGGATTTCGCGGAAATAGGCGGCATCCACGTCGGTGAAGTCGTTATCAACGCGAAACTGCGCTTCGATCTCGTTCAGCGAGTGCTTGGCCATGTGCCACTGGTACAGCGCTTGGGTCGCGAGCTGACGTGCTTCACGACGTTTAGCGCTTTTGGAGGGCTTGCCAGCGTCCGCAGGTTTTGGATCGCGCGGGTTGAAACGATCGCTTTCGTCGGAAATCACTTGGCCTCCAACTGCGCCAACAGGCTGACCATTTCGAGGGCGGACAAGGCGGCTTCAGCGCCTTTGTTACCGGCTTTGGTGCCGGAACGCTCGATGGCTTGTTCGATGGAGTCAACGGTCAGCACGCCGAATGCAACCGGTACGCCGAACTGCATGGACACCTGAGCCAAACCTTTGGTGCACTCGCCGGCCACGTATTCGAAGTGCGGAGTACCGCCACGAATCACAGCGCCCAGGGCGACAATGGCCGCGAACTCATTGCGCTGGGCAACTTTTTGCGCAACCAGCGGGATTTCAAACGCGCCAGGCGCACGAATGATGGTGATGTCGTTTTCGTTCACACCGTGGCGAACCAGGGCATCAACGGCACCACTCACCAGGCTTTCGACGACGAAGCTGTTGAAACGGCCAACCACGAGTGCGTAGCGGCCTTTGGGGGCAATGAAGGTACCTTCGATGGTCTTCAGGGTCATTCGGTATGTCTCGTATTAAAGAGCCAGAACGCACTCGCGTGCGTTCTTTAATGAGTTTGGGCCACGAATTTCAGGCGGGAAACACCCGGTCTTTATTCGGAGGGCACGTATTCTACAACTTCCAGATCGAAACCGGATATGGCGTTGAACTTCATAGGTGAACTCATCAGGCGCATTTTGCGCACGCCGAGGTCACGCAGGATCTGCGAACCGGCCCCCACAATGCTGTAGGTCGTCGGTTTTTTGGCCGGCAAAGCGTCGGCTGTTTCGCGAATGTGCGCCAGCAACACGTCGCCATCCAGCGGGTGCCCCAACAGCAGCACCACACCGCTGCCAGCCTCTGCGACGGCGCTCATGGCAGCACGCAGGCTCCAGCGGCCGGGCTGTTTGACCATCAGCAGGTCACGCAGCGGGTCCATGTTATGCACCCGCACCAGCGTCGGTTCATCCGCGCAGATCTTGCCCAGGGTCAGTGCCATGTGCACGTCGCCTTCGACTGAATCACGATAGGTCACCAGGTTGAATTGGCCCAGTTCGCTGTCCAGCGGCTGCTCGGCTATCCGCTGAACGGTACGTTCGTGGATCATCCGGTAGTGGATCAGGTCGGCGATGGTGCCGATTTTGATGTTGTGTTCAGCCGCGAATTTTTCCAGCTCGGCGCGACGCGACATGGTGCCATCGTCGTTCATCACTTCGCAGATCACGCCGCTTGGCTCAAAACCGGCCATGCGCGCCAGGTCACAGGCCGCTTCGGTGTGACCGGCACGCGCCAGCGTGCCGCCAGCCTGTGCCATCAGCGGGAAGATATGCCCCGGGCTGACTATGTCTTCAGCCTTGGCGTCCTTGGCGGCGGCAGCTTGCACGGTGCGGGCGCGATCAGCGGCGGAGATGCCGGTGGTGACGCCGGTGGCGGCTTCGATGGAAACGGTGAACTTGGTGCCGAACCCCGAGCCGTTGCGCGGTGCCATCAACGGCAGCTTGAGCAGTTCGCAACGCTCGCGGGTCATCGGCATGCAAATCAGGCCACGGGCGAAACGCGCCATGAAGTTGATGTGCTCGGCCTTGCAGCACTCGGCGGCCATGATCAGGTCGCCTTCGTTCTCGCGGTCTTCGTCATCCATGAGGATGACCATCTTGCCTTGGCGGATGTCTTCAACCAGTTCTTCGATGCTGTTGAGCGCCACGCGGCACCCCCTTAAGTCAGGATTTGAGGTAGCCGTTGGCGGCCAGAAAACTTTCGCTGATGGTGCTGCCCTTGGTCGGCTCGGCGGCCTTGTCGCCCAGCAGCAAGCGCTCCAGATAACGCGCCAGCAGATCGACCTCAAGGTTCACCCGGCGGCCCGGACGGTAGTCGTCCATGATGGTTTCGCTCAGGGTGTGCGGGATGATGGTCAACGAGAATTCGGCGCCATTGACCGCGTTCACGGTCAGGCTGGTGCCGTCGACCGTGATCGAGCCTTTATGGGCGATGTACTTGGCCAGCTCTTTCGGCGCGCGGATGCGGAATTCGATGGC
The DNA here is from genome assembly GCF_015377145.2 of Pseudomonas lundensis. Lineage (NCBI taxonomy): Bacteria > Pseudomonadati > Pseudomonadota > Gammaproteobacteria > Pseudomonadales > Pseudomonadaceae > Pseudomonas > Pseudomonas lundensis. The sequence continues at coordinate 663,959 of NZ_CP062158.2, read as the reverse complement.
GCGGGCGTTCTCTTCGCGGGAGATCACCTCGCCGACGCCGTCCACGTGACCGCTCACCAGATGACCGCCCAGACGCGTGGTCGGCGTCAGGGCTTTTTCGAGGTTGACCCGGCTGCCCGATTTCAAGTCATTGAAAGCCGTGCAGTCCAGCGTCTCGCGACTGACGTCGGCCATAAAGCCGTTGCCCGGCAGCTCAACGGCTGTCAGGCAAACGCCGTTGATGGCAATGCTGTCACCGAGTTTAACGTCGCTCAGGTCGAGCTTGCCGGTCTCTACATAAACCCGTACATCGCCACCTTTTGGGGTCAGTGCACGGATGTTGCCGATGGATTCGATGATGCCGGTAAACATGGCGTTCCCCTTGAGAACCAAGCCTGCGTAAAACGGAGGCTGAGAATTATACGCTGGCTGATGGCACAGGTATGGCAGTGACTCGCCAGTCATCCCCAACTGCGCGCATATCAATGATCTTGAGCTCGGTTGCCTCGCTCATGCGGGTCAAGGGCAATTCCAGCAACGGACGTGCCGTTGAACCCAAAAACTTGGCCGCGATGAAAATCTGATATTCGTCCACCAGCCCTTGCTCGGCAAATGCGCCCGCCAGACGTGGACCGGCTTCAACCAAAACCTCGTTGACGCCCCGCGCCGCCAGCGCCACCAGCAATTGACGCAGATCGACCTGACCGTTCTCGCCAGGGATCACCAGGCACTCGGGCCCCGTGCGGTATTGCTCGGCAGGCGGTATGCAGGTGGCCACAAGCGCCGGGCCAGCCTTGAAAAACGGCGCATCGAGCGGCACGCGCAGGCGGCCATCGATCAACACGCGCAGCGGCGGGCGGCTCATGACCAGCGAGGTCTGCTCGGCATCCAGCCCCAGCTCGTCGGCACGTACGGTCAGGCGCGCACCGTCGGCCAGCACGGTGTCGGCACCCGTGATCACGACGCTGGCCTCGGCGCGTAGACGCTGCACGGCCGAACGCGCTGCGGGGCCGGTGATCCATTGGCTCTCGCCACTGGCCATCGCCGTGCGCCCGTCCAGGCTCATTGCCAATTTGACCCGCACAAACGGCAAGCCGTGTTCCATGCGCTTGAGAAACCCCTGGTTCAGGGCCCGCGCCTGGGTTTCAAGCACGCCGCAGCGCACGTCGATCCCGGCATCCGTCAAACGCTTGAGGCCACGCCCGGCGACTTCCGGGTTCGGGTCTTGCATGGCGGCCACCACGCGGGCGACCCCGGCCGTGACCAGCCCTTCGGCGCACGGCGGGGTGCGGCCATGGTGGCTGCACGGCTCAAGGGTGACATAGGCGGTCGCCCCGCGAGCCAGCTCGCCAGCGGCACGCAATGCGTGAACCTCGGCATGGGGTTCACCGGCCCGCACATGCCAGCCCTCGCCCACGACCTGACCGTCACGCACAATCACGCAGCCGACACGCGGGTTGGGATGGGTGGTATACAGGCCCTTTCGGGCCAGTTCGATGGCACGCGCCATGTAATGGGCGTCCAGTACGGATTGCTCAGTGGACACAATCACTCCTTTGAAGGCTCACGGGCAAGGCGGTCGATCTCTTCGCGGAACTCGTTGAGGTCCTGGAAGCGTCGATACACAGAAGCAAAACGGATGTAGGCCACTTCGTCGAGTTTTTGCAGCTCGGTCATGACCAGTTCACCGACCACCAGCGATTTGACTTCGCGTTCGCCGGTGGCGCGCAGCCTGCTTTTGATATGCGCCAGCGCCGCTTCAAGACGCTCGACACTGACCGGGCGTTTTTCCAGCGCACGCTGCATACCGGCGCGCAGTTTTTCTTCGTCGAACGGCTGACGGCTGCCGTCCTGCTTGATGAGGCGAGGTAAGACCAACTCAGCTGTTTCAAAGGTGGTGAAGCGTTCACCACAGGCCAGGCATTCGCGCCGGCGACGCACCTGATCGCCCTCGGCGACCAGACGCGAGTCGATGACTTTAGTGTCGTTGGCACCGCAGAAGGGACAGTGCATGGTGGCAGGCAACAAAAAATGGGGAGCGCCATGGTAGCGCATCCCACTGGCAAGACAAGCCATAGGCTTTACGGTATACAGTCCGCCTACTACGTTTTACACAATCCGATACGTCGACTGACCTGCCGCTGGAGCCCTCTATGTCGCTACGAACGCTTGTTTTGCTGTGCCTCGCCAGTGTGCTGGTCGCCTGTAGCAGCGAGCCGCCCAAGTCGGCGCAACCTCAAGTGCTGACCCAGCCTAAAACCGATGCGCCTGCCGATCTGGGGCCCTTGCCTGCCTATCAACGTGAACTGAGCGGCGTATTGACGGGCGCGCCCGCAGGCGCCGAAGTTGAATTGGCGATGTTGATCGTGGATGAACGCGGTCGCCCTCAAGGGCTGATGGCCAGCAGCAAGATTGTCGGCAACAACCAGCCACTGCCATTCAAGCTGCGCTTTAACCCGCAGGCATTTCCGGCCGGTGCACGGGTCGAACTGCGCGGGCGCGCCAGCCAGTCCGGGCAACTGATCCTGCACTTGCCGTCGCGCATCATCCAGCAGCCGACCACGCAAGCCTTGGGCACCCTGGCCTTTGTCAAAGCACCATGAACCCGCCGTTGGCCCTGCAACAGTCGCTGAGTGAACTGCTGGGGGATGCGCAACTGGTGGTCACCGACCTGCCCGACACGTCGCTCAAGCTGTGGCTGATCGACGCGCAGAACATGGACCGCGCCTTCACCCCGGACGAGACCCGGCGCATTTTGCATGAGCCGCCGTACTGGGCGTTTTGCTGGGCCAGCGGTTTGGCCCTGGCGCGCTACCTGGCCGAGCAGCCGCATTGGGTCCAAGGCAAGCGCGTGCTGGACTTCGGTGCTGGCTCAGGCGTGGCCGCGATTGCAGCAGCCAAGGCTGGCGCGCTGGAAGTGCTGGCGTGCGATCTCGACCCGCTGGCGCTGGCCGCCTGCCAGGCCAATGCCGCGCTCAATCACGTGCAGTTGGGCTACTCCGACGATTTCTTCGCCGAGGCAGATCGCTTTGATCTGATCCTGGTCGCTGATGTGCTGTACGACCGCGAAAACCTGCCCCTGCTTGACCAGTTCCTAACCCGCGGGCAGCAAACGCTGGTGGCCGATTCACGGGTGCGCGACTTCAGGCATCCACTGTACCGCCAGTTGGAAAGCCTCAAGGCGCTCACCTTGCCGGATCTGGCCGAGCCCCATGAGTTCCGTCACGTGAGCCTGTATCACGCGCAGCGCGGACACGCGACTTTCAGCGTGCCCGCGCAGCCTTTATAGTTGCCTTCATTTACCTGTTTCGAGACCCACAATGACTCAACCTACGACTGCATATAGCTTTGACGTGACGTCGGCAGACTTCGACAAACAGGTTGTTGAAGCCTCTTTTGAACAACCCGTCCTGGTGGATTTCTGGGCAGAGTGGTGCGCCCCGTGCAAGGTGATGCTGCCGATTCTGGAGCAGATAGCCGAGGACTATCAGGGCGAGCTGCTGCTGGCCAAGGTCAACTGCGATGTGGAACAGGACATCGTGGGCCGCATCGGCATCCGCACCCTGCCGACGGTGGTGTTGTTCAAGGACGGCAAGGTGGTTGATGGCTTTCAGGAGGCGCAACCCGAATCCGCGATTCGCGCCATGCTTAAGCCTCATGTCGAAATGCCCGCTCCGCCAGCTGAAGACCCGATGGTGCAAGCGCAGGCCCTGTTTGCCGAAAGCCGCTTTGCCGACGCAGAAGCGTTGCTCAAGCAGGTACTGACCGAAGACAACACTAATGCCAGGGCATTGATTCTGTATGGCCGTTGCCTGGCCGAGCGAGGTGAGCTGACTGAGGCCCAAGCCGTGCTGGACGCGGTCAAGAGCGACGAACATAAAGCCGAGCTGGCGGGCGCCAAGGCGCAGTTGACCTTCTTGAGCCAGGCCAAAGACCTGCCGGATGTGGCAGACCTCAAAACCCGTGTGGCGCAGAACCCGCAGGACGACGAAGCTGCCTACCAACTGGCCGTGCAGCAGTTGGCGCGCCAGCAATACGAAGGCGCACTGGAAGGTTTGCTGAAATTGTTTATCCGCAACCGCAGCTACAACGAAGGCATCACCCACAAAACCCTGCTGCAAGTGTTTGACCTGCTGGGCAACGATCACCCGCTGGTCACCACCTATCGCCGCAAACTGTTTGCCGCGCTGTACTGATCTCGCTGCGGCGACAACGCGCCCTCACCGGTTTATTCGACCCAGCTGTAAACCGGTGAGTCCGCGCCGCTCGCCACTTGCACTTGCGGGCTATGACGCAAGCGCACCAACAGCCGCTTGCCCGCTCCCGTGCTGCCGGTCAAGGCCTCTAATTGCGCCAGCAACTGCGGCCCGGTCATGTGTCCGGCCTTGCGCAGTAACGCCTTGGTCATCTCCCACACCGCGTCGTCCTGACTGACCGGCGTGCTGGCAACCGCCACGCTGGCGGGCGCCGCTGTTTTTAACGTCCCGCCCAACTGCGCCCACTCCGTTTCGTCCAGCTCAACCGTCAGATCGACGGGCCAATCGCCAATTGTTCCGCGAATCCGCACCATTGCAGGGCTCCTCAAGTTTCATGTGCACATGCTCCCATGCGTCTTGCGTAACGCCAAGCACACGGGCAAACTCTCGCAAATTCGTTATAAGATTACATAACAAAACATTCATCCCATTGTTGCTGGAGTTATGCTATGCGTCGTTTGCTGCTCGCTTTGCCGTTCGCTTTATTACCGCTGGCCGTGGCGCATGCGGCTCAAGCGCATGATCACGAACATGGCAGCCTTGCTCCCCATGAGCACGGCGTAGGCACCTTGAATGTGGCACTCGACGACAAAACACTGGAACTGGACCTCGACGGCCCGGCGATGAACCTGGTGGGGTTTGAACACGCGGCCACCACCGATGCCGACAAAGCCACCGTGGCGGCCGCCAAGGCTCGACTGGAAAACCCGCTGGCCCTGTTCAACCTGCCGCCAGCGGCAAAGTGTGTGGTTGAGGCGCAGGAGCTGAGCAGCCCGTTGTTCGATCCGGCTCCCGAAGAAGGCGCCAGCAATGCCAAGGCCGAGCATCACCACAGCGACATCGAAGCTCACTACGCGTTTACCTGTGCCGATACGGCCTCGTTAAAAACCCTCGACCTCAGCAGGTTTTTCAAGACATTCCCCGGCACCCACTCATTCAAGGTACAACTGATCGGCCCGAACGGTCAGCAAGCGGTTAACGTGTCAGCGAAAGCCCCGACGCTGACGTTCTAACCACGGCCAGTGGCTGGCGCCGCCCTTTACGCAGACGGCGCCACTGACATCCTCGTTTTCCCGACATTGCAGGCGACCCTGATTTCCCATGACCCAAGCACTCATCGAACTGAGCGACCTGCGTTTTAGTTGGCCGGGCCATCCCGTGCTGCTGGACATCCCCCACTTCAGCCTGCAGGCCGGCGAAACCCTGTTTCTCAAAGGGCCCAGTGGCAGCGGTAAAACCACCCTGCTGGGCTTGCTCGGGGGGGTGCAAAAGGCGGACTGCGGGTCGATCCGCCTGCTGGGCCAGGAGTTGAGTGAGTTGGGCTCCGGTGCGCGCGACCGTTTTCGCGTCGACCACACGGGGTACATCTTCCAGCAATTTAACTTGCTGCCTTTTTTGTCCGTGCGTGAAAACGTCGAGCTGCCTTGCCATTTTTCCAAACGGCGGGCCAGCCGCGCCGCTCAACGTCATGGCAGTGTCGACACAGCCGCGCGCACCTTGCTCGCGCACTTGGGCCTTAAAGACCCTGCTTTGCTGGAGCGACGGGCCGACTCGTTGTCCATCGGCCAGCAACAACGGGTCGCGGCGGCCCGCGCCCTGATCGGCCAACCGGCGCTGGTGATCGCTGACGAGCCCACCTCGGCCCTGGACGCCGACGCACGCGAAGCCTTCATCAAATTATTGTTCGCCGAATGCCGCGAAGCAGGCGCCAGCCTGTTATTCGTCAGCCACGATCAAAGCCTGGCCCCGCTGTTTGACCGCAACTTGTCGTTGTCTGAACTCAATCGTGCCGCCACTCCGGCAGAGGTCTGAGATGTATTTGTTCCGTCTTGCGCTGGCCAGCCTGGCCAACCGCCGCTTCACCGCGCTGCTGACCGCGTTCGCGATTGCCTTGTCCGTGTGTTTGTTGCTGGCCGTGGAGCGGGTGCGTACCGAGGCCCGCGCCAGCTTTGCCAGCACCATCAGCGGCACTGACCTGATCGTCGGCGCCCGTTCGGGTTCGGTGAATTTGCTGCTGTATTCGGTGTTTCGTATCGGCAATGCCACCAATAACATTCGCTGGGACAGCTTTGAGCACTTCGCCACGAACCCCAAGGTGAAATGGGCGATCCCCATGTCCCTGGGTGATTCCCATCGCGGCTACCGGGTGATGGGCACCAGCGAAGCCTATTTCGAGCACTATCAGTATGGTCATCGGCAAAACCTGCAGTTGGCCGATGGCCGCGCCTTTGCTAGCGACCCATTTGAAGTGGTGCTAGGCGCCGAGGTCGCACAGGCGCTGCACTACAAACTGGGGGACAAACTGGTGCTGGCCCACGGCGTAGCCGCCGTGAGTCTGGTCAAGCACGACGACAAACCCTTCACCGTGGTCGGCATTCTCAAGCGTACGGGCACGCCCGTGGACCGCACGCTGCACATCAGCCTGGGCGGCATGGAGGCCATTCACATCGACTGGCACAACGGCGTGCCAGCGCGCGGCGCAGGCCGTGTGACAGCCGATCAGGCCCGCAACATGGACCTCACACCCCAAGCCATTACCGCGTTCATGCTGGGGCTGAACAGCAAGATTTCGACCTTCGCCTTGCAACGTGAAATCAACGACTTCCGGGGCGAACCGATGATGGCCATTTTGCCCGGCGTCGCCTTGCAGGAACTGTGGAGCTTGATGAGCACCGCTGAAAAAGCCTTGTTTGTGGTCTCGCTGTTTGTGGTGCTGACCGGTTTGATCGGCATGCTGACGGCGATTTTGACCAGCCTCAATGAGCGACGGCGCGAAATGGCGATCCTGCGATCAGTCGGCGCCCGGCCGTGGCACATCGCTACTTTGCTGGTGTTCGAAGCGTTGGCATTGGCGCTGATCGGTGTAGTGGCGGGGGTTGCCCTGTTGTATGTGGGTATCGCGCTGGCACAAGGTTATGTGCAATCGAACTACGGCCTGTACTTGCCGCTGGCCTGGCCCAGTGAATATGAATGGACGCTGCTGGCAGGTATTCTGGCCGCCGCCCTGTTGATGGGCTGCGTGCCCGCCTGGCGCGCTTACCGCCAATCGCTGGCCGATGGCCTTTCCATTCGCTTATGAGCCTGTGTATGAAAATGTCCGTCTTGCCACGCGCACTGCTGGCCCTGTTACTGATGGTTTCAACCCCTGTATGGGCTGCCGAACCCAAGGAGTTGACGTGGTCGGAGATGATTCCGCCGGACGCCGCGCCCGAAGTGCCGGACACGGCGCCGATGCACGACCTGTCACAGTTGGGCAATCTTGACCCCGAGGCGGCCCCCGCTGCGCAGCAGAGCATGCCCAATGCGCCGGTTGTGCCTGCGCTGGACGGGCAAAACATTCGCTTGCCGGGCTACATCGTGCCCCTTGAAGTCAATGAGGAAGGCCGTACCACGGAGTTTTTGCTGGTGCCGTATTTCGGCGCCTGCATCCATGTCCCGCCACCGCCCTCGAACCAGATCGTGCACGTGACCAGTCACGTCGGGGTCAAACTGGACGAGCTGTACCAGCCGTACTGGATCGAAGGCGCATTGCAGGTCAAGCCAAGCAGCAGTGAGCTGGCCGATGCGGGGTATCAGATGGACGCGCAGAAGATCTACGTTTACGAGTTACCGGAGTAACCGCCGGGGGCCACGCTGCCCCGGCGTCGGAGCCGCCTGATGGCAGGCCACGACCGCGAGTAAAGAGTCCGTGTTTGCGGGTTAGTTCACGAAATTTTCACAATTTTTCAGCGCATCGTCGTTTCATTGAGCTGGGTCAACAGAGTGGCTCGGAGCGCTCATTACCATTGGTTATATAAATTTTAAATATCCAATTGGAGCTCCCATGCACAAGTCTTTGCTCAGCGCAGCGGCACTTGCCCTTGCCGTCGTTGCCCCGCTTGCCCACGCGCACACTGAAGGCGACATTATCGTCCGTGCCGGTGCCATCACGGTTAACCCGAAAGCCGACAGCTCCAGCGTAAAAGTGGACCAGGGTCCGCTGGCGGGTGCTGATCTGGGCGGCAAGGCAACCATGAGCAGCGACACCCAATTGGGTCTCAACTTTGCCTACATGGTCACCAACAACATCGGTATCGAGTTGCTGGCCGCCACTCCGTTCGAACACGACGTGAAAATCAAAGGCACCGGCCTTGATGCCGCCAACGGCAAACTGGGTTCCCTCAAGCACTTGCCGCCAACCCTGAGCGTTGTGTACTACCCGCTGGACTCCAAGTCCGCGTTCCAACCGTACGTGGGTGCCGGTATCAACTACACCTGGATTTACGACGAGCACGTGGGCAGCCGCGCCAACGCTGCGGGCTTCGATAACTTCAAAGCGAAAAACTCGTGGGGCATGGCCTGGCAGATCGGTGCTGACTACATGCTGACCGACAACATCATGATCAACGCCCAGGCGCGCTACATCGACATTGATACCCGCGCGACCGTGGAAAACAACAGCGTTGCGCCAGGCACCCGCGCCAAGGTCAACGTTGACGTCGATCCATGGGTTTACATGGTTGGCTTGGGTTACAAGTTCTAAGCAATAGCCGAACCTAAAAAGGCGCCTTTCGAGGCGCCTTTTTCATGTGCAGCGTTTATTAGCGACCCAACAAACGCGCCAAGCCTTCACTCATGGGCGTGGTCTGGCCCAGTGTGAAACGGTCTAACAGGCGGCTGTTATCGGCACGCGAATGCCGAATGTCACCTGAGCGCGCCGGGCCATAGCTGATCGGTGGCAACTCACCGACCACTTCACTTAGGGCAGCCAGCATTTGCTTGAGGGTCGTGGCTTGGTTCAGGCCCACGTTGACCGCGCCTTCTTCCACGTGTTCGGCTTCGACTGCCTGCACCAGAATCTTCACCAAATCGCCCACATACACGAAGTCGCGGGTTTGTTCGCCATCGCCAAAGATAGTGATGGGCAGGCCTTTTTCAGCGCGCTCACTGAAAATGCTGATCACGCCCGAGTACGGCGAGGACGGGTCCTGACGCGGCCCGAAAATGTTGAAGAAGCGGAAAATCACGGGCTCCAGATCGTGCTGGCGGCGGTAGAAGTCCAGGTAGTATTCGCTCGACAGTTTGTCCGAGGCATACGGGGTGAGCGGCGCTTTGGCGGTGTCTTCGACAATCGACTCACCTTCGCCGTTGTTGCCGTAGACCGCTGCGCTGGAGGCAAAGACCACGCGCTTGACGCCCGCTTCGCGCATGGCTTCGCAGACGTTCAAGGTGCCGACAAAATTGCTCTGGTGGGTGCGTACGGGGTCATCCACCGAGGCCTGCACCGACGCCACTGCCGCCAGGTGCACCACGGCACTGCAGCCGGCCATGGTTGAGGCGACGAGCGCGGCATCGGCCACATCCCCTTCGATCAGTTCGACCTTGGGATTATCCAGCGGCAGGTTGCTGCGCTTACCGGTGGACAGGTCATCCAGGATGCGCACTGCGTAGCCCTTAGCCAGCAATGCATCGACCAGATTGGAACCAATAAACCCGGCACCGCCGGTTACGAGAATGGGGGCATCAGCCATGACGATAAAACCTGTCCAGTAGGATCGGGAGGCCAGCGCGCCAGGCGCGGGGCTTGATCCCGAAGGTGTGTAGAATTTTTTTGCACGCCAGCACCGCATGCTGCGGTTCTTCAGCGGCATCGGGGCGTGCGGCGTGCGCTTGGGGGGTCGGGGCTTCGATGGCCAGCGGGTGCAGGTTGCGCGCCTCGGTCAGGATGGCCTGGCCCAGCGCCAGCGGCGTGGTGGCCTCGTGCCCTGCATAGTGGTAGGTGCCCCACAGCGGCGCCGCGCAATCGAGTTGTTTGAGCACCGAAATGATCACCCGGGCCGCATCATCGACCGGCGTAGGGTTACCGCGACGGTCATCGGCCATCAGCAACTCGCCCGGTTTTTCAGCCTGTGCCAAAAAGCGTCCCAACGTGCCGTCCGGGCTGTCATCGAGCAGCCAGCCAAAACGCAGCAACACGTGTTGCGGGCAAATGGCACGCACGGTTTGTTCGATCCGCCACAAGGCCTGCCCGCGCAAACCCAGCGGCACAGGTTCATCTTTCTCGCTGTAGGCCGTGGCTCGGGAGCCATCGAAGACGCGGTAACTGGAAGGCTGGATCAGCGTGATGCTGTGGTGCTGGCACAGTTCGGCCAGGCGCTCGACAGCTCGTTCCTGGGCAGCCAGGCGAGCCTCGCTGACAGACTGCGCCTGAAACCAGTCGAAGTAGTACGCAAGGTTGATGACGGCGTCCGGTCGGGTGTCATCGAGCAGTAGGGTCAGACTCGCAGCATCCCAGCCGTCTTGCGGCGGACGCGGGGCCAGGAAGTTGATGTCTTCCTCGGCACCCAGACGAATCAGCGCCTGCCCGAGAGCATTTCCGCCGCCCAATAACATAAGGCGCATTCGCATAGAGTGTGCAGGCTCAGTCTATTCAGAACGGTGATGTATACCAGAAAACCAACCATACAAGCCGTTGGCCATGATCAAGACCCCCGCATTTTGCGGGTTTCTGTGCGTGTCGTCACTGACAAACTGCATCAGTTTCCTACACCGATTATTGCGATGACGGTGGTGCATCGGTCAGTACCAGCGTGGATCGATGGGCCGCCGCCTCCGCTGGCTGTGGCGGCGTGAACCCGCTGATTGGCGCCAGCAACGCCTGTGGATAGGTTTGGGCGAAGTGAACGTCTTCTGACTTATCCACAAGCTTTTTCAAGCGATCGTTGAATGCCCGTGTGATCGTGCTCTGCGCACCGGACATGGTTCGAAATTGCGCGGTAACCGTTACGCCATCGAGGTTCATGCTGTCCACCCCGAACACCGTCAACGAACCTTGCAAGCTCAGGCTCAGCAGCGGGTCATCGCTGATCTGGCGCCCGGCTTCGCGAATAAGATCAGTGGCTTTGTCGATGTCCGTGGCATAGGTGAACTGCACGGAAAAGAACGCATAGGCGAACTGACGGGAATGGTTGACCACGGCCTTGATCTGGCCGAACGGCACCGAGTGGACGAAGCCGCGACTGTCGCGCAGGCGCAGGGTGCGGATTGTCAGGCCTTCGACGGTACCCGCGTGATTGGCGTCCACCACCACCCAGTCACCCACCGAAATGGTGTCTTCAATAATGATGAACAACCCGGTGATGACATCCTGAACCAATTGCTGTGAGCCAAAACCGATCGCCAGACCGATCACCCCGGCCCCGGCCAGAAACGGCGCAACGTTCACGCCCAGATTGGCCATGGTGGTGATGGTGCACACCACCACCAGAATCACTTTGATGGCATTGCGCAGCAACGGCAGGATGGTTTTGATCCGGGTACTCGGTTCTCGCGTGCCACGCCGGTTGGTAGTGGGTTGCAAGGCTTGTTGAATCGAGGTGTCCAGCACCACCCACGTCAGCCAGGTCACCAACAGGATCAAGAGGATATGCCCGAGGGAATCGCTGATGACCTTGCCGGTGCTGCTATCGGACGCAAACGCCAGCAGCGAAAAGCCCCAGATTTGCGCCAGCAGTTCTATAAACGTAACGGCCAGCGCTATGCGCAACAGCGCGTACACCACCGTCATCAAACGCTCTCTGTAAGCGCCGTTGCGGTTGGCGTGGGTGCTGAACCAGTGATGCAGGATTGTGCTCAGGAACACGGTGCCGATTAACAGCCCGGAGGTCAGTAACGCGTTGCGTAACGCCCGTTCACTGCCCTCACCCACGCCAATCAGATTCAGCATCGAGACCAGCAGCATCAGCAGGATTGGCCAGTACCAGAGCGCGGAGAAAATGCGCAGCGACTCTTGCAGCGCCGGTTGTCCCAGGCGCTGGGCCAGTGCGCGGTTACGAATCAGGTGCGCCACCGGACGCCGCAACTTGATGGCCAAAAAAGCGAACACACTGCACGCGATCAGGCCGGTCAGTACCGACAGGCAACTGGCGATGTTGCCGCCCAATTGGCGAGCGATTTGCGGGCTGTTCATGGCATCGCTGAACGCTGCAAAAAAACCGATGATGAACAAAGGCCGCAGCGAATAGCGACGAATAATCTCCACTGCCCGTCGCTTGTGGCCGACATAAAACATCGAACTCAGCGACAACACCAACGCCGTGCAAAATACGCCAGCGCTGCTGGCATAGGAAAGACTCAGCGCCAGCGAGCGGCCCATGGAATCATGCAGAAAACGACTCGCGTAGAGGGTCAACGGCAAGGCGATCAAGGCCGGGGCTAAATACGAAGCGCAGTACTGCGTCAACGTCTGCAAGCGCGGGCGATTTCGCAGGGGGCGGGTTGTGCTCGCATACCGCGCCACCAGACGGCCGCCGAACCACGCAGCGGCAAAAATGCCGATCCATACCACGGATAACCACACGAAATCGGCGACACCACTCCAGGAAGGATGAGTCGCAGCCTGCTCCACCAAAACGCCGACTTCATCGGCGGCCTGCTCGGAGCGCAGTCGCCAGCTGTCCAGTAAGTGCATGCTCAGACCGAGCTGACCTTGCATCTCGTCCATGCCGGCACCCAGCGCGCCCAGCAAGCCACCGTCTACCAAAACCGGCGGCTTGCCGTCGGTTTCCTCAGCTTTGATGACGGATGACAGCGTGGGCGCAGCCTGCAAGATTCCATTGCCTGTCAGCAACAGGATAAGCAGCAGAAAAACCGTTTTGAAATGGGACAAAACCGGGGTGACCTCCTGGGCGTCTGTAGTCAACTGATCGATAGAGCTGAGCGAAGTTCGATTTCAGTCGCCTCGCTGTTTTCTGGTTACAGCGTAGTCAATCACTAGGAAGACTTCGCACCTTCGCCAGAAAACCTTCTTACAGAGCACTCAGACAAACCTTTCGAGGTACTTTTAGGCCGTCAACGCGGTACCTAAGGCCTCCAGCACGACGCTGACCCTGGCCTGGGATTGGCGACGCTTGAGCCACAGCAAGTGGATGGGCGATCCGTCCGTCGCCAGATGCGCCAGCACTTGCACCAGTTTTCCCTGGTCCAGCGACGCTTGCACCAGCCAGGTCGGCAACTGGGCAATGCCGTGCCCGGCCAGCACCGCAGCGGCCTGCCCTTCGCCGTCACCTATCGCGATGTGCGCCGGCAATAACCGCCGCTCCCGCCCTCCGTGCGGCCCGGCGAACCACCACGGGTTAACGCTCCCGTCCGCGCGGCCATACATCACGCAATGGTGGTGCTCCAAATCCTGTTCCGTCCGGGGTACACCGTGCCGGTGCAAATAGTCGGGCGAGGCGCAAAACACCAGGCGCTCGGCCCCCAGATAACGTCGACCCAACGCCTATGACAGCAGATCCGGCCCACCTATGCGCACGACAATGTCGATGTCTTCTTCGACCGGGTCCACATAACGGTCCGAGAACGAGATATGCGGCTGCAACAAACCATGCTCGCGCGCGCAAGCCAAAATAGCCCCCAACGCATGCAGGCGACCGTAGGCAGCAGGCAGGTCAATGCGCACCTGCCCGACGGGCTCGGTACTGTGCGCGTGCAGCGACAACTCAGCCTCTTCCAGCTCACCCAGCACGTTGGTACAGGTTCGGTAAAACCTCACCCCCGCCTCCGTCAGTGACAACGTGCGGGTGGTTCGATTGAACAGTCGGGTATCCAGCCGCGCTTCCAGCCGGGCGATGGCTTTGCTGATGGCCGAGCGCGTGAGGTTTAAACGCTCAGCGGCACCGGTAAAACTGCCGGTTTGTGCAACAGACACAAAAACATCCAGCCCTTTCAACCGCTCTGAAGAAAACATCGCGCCTCGCCATTAGGGAATTCAATTCATCGGACTGCGTAGTTTATAGCCGCAATCAGAATTTACTTCTCCAATAAGCTGACTCCCTGTTTTTTTTGAGCTTCTGACCATGCCCTCTACCTCTCAGGCCCCATCCACGGCCGCAGCCACAACGCATTCACACACGGCAGTTCAAATCGCCATCATGGCCATTGCCGCCTTTGTGATTGTGACCACTGAGTTTCTGATCATCGGCCTCTTACCTGCGCTGGCACGCGACTTGAATGTCTCGGTGACGCTCGCTGGCCAGTTGGTGACGTTATTTGCTTTCACGGTGATGCTGTTCGGCCCGATCCTGACGGCACGGCTGGCGCACATTGATCGCAGGAAGTTGTTCACTTGTATTTTGCTGGTGTTCGCTGCGTCGAATGCGCTGGCAGCGATGTCCGCCAACATCTGGATTTTGGCGATTGCACGGTTTATTCCCGCACTGCTTTTACCGGTTTTCTGGGGCACGGCGAGCGAAACAGCCGGACAACTGGCCGGGCCGGCGAATGCCGGGAAAGCGGTGGCCAACGTGTACATGGGTATTTCAGCGGCACTGGTTTTCGGTATCCCGCTGGGCACGCTGGCGGCGGACGCCATTGGCTGGCGTGGCACCTTCTGGATGCTGGCCGCGCTGTGCCTGTTAATCGCCGCACTGATGCGCAGCTCTATGCCGACCTTACCCGCCGCGCCCCAGCGCAAACAGGGTGAAAAACAAACGCTGATCTTCAAGGACCCGCGCTTTATCGCCCATGTCGCGCTGTCTGTCCTGACCTTCACGGCCATGTTCACGGCCTACACCTACCTCGCAGATACCCTCGAAAGCCTCGCGGGCATCTCGCCCGGTCATGTGGGTTGGTGGCTGATGGGCTTTGGGGCCGTCGGCATGCTCGGCAATCACATCGGCGGGCGCCTGGTCGATCGCAGCCCATTGGGTTCGAGTGTGGTATTTCTCGCGTTACTCGCTGCCGGCATGCTGGCCGCCACGCCACTGGCGACACAGCACACAGGCTTGATGGTCGCGTTGGCTGTGTGGGGCATTGCGTATACGGCACTGTTCCCCATTTGCCAGGTCCGGGTCATGCGAGCAGGCGCCCAGGCTCAGGCATTGGCCGCGACGATGAATATTTCGGCCGCTAACGCGGGTATCGGGTTAGGTGCGATCTTCGGCGGCCTGGGGATTCGCCACTATGGGCTGGAGTCTTTGGGGGTTATTTCAACGGCTATTGCTGGCGTAGCCATTGTGCTTGCTGTGCTGTTGATGCGTCGTCGGTAGTGCGATTAACACGCTCCCCCCTGAACGGCGGTGAGCGTGTTCACAACTGACGTGTCTTGCCTGACCTGAGCGAGCCCTCGGGCTTACCACAGCGCGATATCGTAAGTCAGGTAAAGACGATTACTGTCCCTGCCCCGCGCCCCATCGGAGCGGTAAACATAATTACGCATTTTTAAGCCCACGCCTTTAAGCGCCCCGCTTTGCACAACATAAGCCAGCTCTGCGTCGCGCTCATGTTCGTGCAATTGCGCGGACCCAGTCTTGCCATTTCTCCCACTCAAGTAGCGGCCAGATAGCGTCAAGCCAGGTAAACCCACCCTTGAAAAGTCATAGCCGTAACTGAGCATCCAGGTCTTTTCGTCTTCATGAATGAACTTGCCTATTCCGGCGTTGCTAAAGGAGTACACGCTCGCACCCGTGATGTACGGTAAACCGGCTTGGCCATTGAGCACTTGATAACCGGCGCCGACCCGGTGGCCTGCGATCGAATAGCTCAGCAGGCCACTGAGCAAGGTATTGTCAATTGCACCGGCCTTCTGCATTCCGGCGTCAACACTACGAAAATAACGAACATCGGTCGTTAACAGGCCTGTTCCCCATTGCTGATCGTGCTGTACCGAAGCGAAATGCTGTCTGTAAAAGTTGTCCAGCTGCGCGTAGAAATACCCTAACCGGGTACGTTCACCCAGTGTGTATTCGCCGCCTATAAATGAGAAGGGCGCCCCTTGTCCCGTAAAACCGTTGGGTGTTATCGAGCGGCTATCCGAGGAGTCCCTTAACTTGAATTGATTCAGGCGCCCGCCCGAAAGTGTCAAGTTATCGATGTCGGTACTGGTGAACAGTGTTCCCTGATAAGTCTGAGGTAAAAGGCGCGCATCGTTGTAGATCAAGACCGGCGTTTTGGGCAATACAGATCCGTGTTGAACGGTGGTGTGTGCAAACCGGACTTTACCGGCGATGCCCAGACTGGCGAACTCATCGGCGGCTTGTCCATCTGAGCCTACAGCAAGCAAACCAGTGCCACTGCGCCCTTTGCCAGAGTCCAGCTTAAAGCCTGTCAGCCCCATTGCATCTACACCAAAACCAACCGTGCCCGGTGTAAACCCGGACTTGAAGTCCAGTAGAAAACCTTGAGCCCACTCTGTTCGCTCACTCTTCGCGTTTTTAGCCGCGCGGGGGCTCAGTCCGTTCTCATCCCGAAAATTCTCATTGAAGTAAACGTTTCGCAACTGAAGTTTCAAATGACTGCCGTCAATAAACTCCGTCGCGTTGGAATTGATGAACGGTGAAGCACTCAGGGACGTAACAAGGACACCCCGCAGTAGAAGTTCTTTCATGACACGACTCTTTTTATTATTGGAACTGCATGGGCCTGTCACCCGAAGCAGGTGTTATGCAAAAAACATCAGATCCACAGTGTCAAAGCCCCTGTTAATAGCGCGATGGCGGTCACCACGAGCGAGGTGAGCACCGCCCACTTGCAAGCCGCTTTCTGAAAATCCCCGATATTGCAGTCGATCATGCCCATCAGCAGTAACGTAGAGGCGACCAGAGGGCTCATCAAATGAACGGGCTGCCCTAAAATAGAGGCCCGTGCAATTTCCAGGGGGCTAATGCCGTAGATAGCTGCCGCATTGGCAAGGATGGGGACAACGCCGAAGTAATACGCGTCATTGGACAGTACAAAGGTCAGTGGCATGCTGGTGAGGGCCACAATAAGAGGAAACAGATGGCCCCAGTCTGGCGGGATCCACTCCACTAATGTGTGTGCCAGGGCATCTACCATCTTGGTGCCTGAGAATATCCCTGCAAAGATGCCGGCACCAAATACCAGTACCACCACGGTCATGGCATTGCCGGAATGGGCGAGCAGGCGCTCTTTTTGTATGTCCAGTTGTGGGTAATTGATCATCAATGCGCACACAAACCCGATCAAAAACAAGATCGCGGAGTGCATCAATCCCATGACCAAAGCTGTCATCACCGCGATAACCAGCATCAAGTTGATGTAGGCCAGCCGGGGGCGCTTATGCGGGGTATCGTTCAGAATGGCTTTGATGTAGCAATCGCTGCCACCGCTGGACAAAAGCACATTGCCAATACGTTTGCGCTCTCTGCGTCCCAATAGAAAGGCGGTGAAAACAACCCAGAGCGCACCACCGATCATGGTGGGCAATAACGGGATGAAGTACTCCCCGGCATCCAGCCCCAGCGCCGCTATGGCTCGCGTGGCCGGCCCGCCCCACGGGGTCATACCGCTCATGATGCTCAGTGACAACATTGCAATGATGCCCAGGATCATCGGGTTCATGCCAATACGCTTGTATAAGGGCAACATTGCAGCGCAGGTGATCATGTACGTGGTCGTGCCGTCCCCATCCAGCGCAACGGTCAATGACAACAGTGCAGTACCTATAGCAATCTTCATCGGGTCCCCATTAACCCGCTTCAGGATTTTGCGGATCAACGGATCGAACAGGCCCGCATCAATCATCAAGCCAAAGAAAAGAATGGCAAATAACAACAATGCTGCCGAAGGCGCGACCATTTTCAGCCCATCCAACATCATTTTTCCGGTTGTACCGCCGAACCCCCCGATCAGCGCAAATGCAATCGGTACAAGTGTCAAGGCAACTATCGGTGAAAGGCGCTTGGTCATGATCAGCAACGTGAACACGACCACCATGGCCAACCCCAGTAAGGCGAGCATAGATTATTCTCTTATTGTTATAGATGAAGTAATCGACAACCACGTATTAAGCGGCATTTAACCGTTACAGAGACTCGGTACAACTTACATCCCTACAATGAACCTTATAGGTACTGCGCAGCGGTACATAATTACAGCACACGTCAAAAAGCGAATTAATAACTTTCATGCCATCACCTTTTTTAGAATTATTTTGAGGTAACTGTTTAAAGCGGACGTTAATTAAAGTCACTCACTCGTTCGTTTTCGTGAGGGAAAGGCATATACGTATCCGGAAAACAATCGACGTGCTGTTCGTACAACAGAAGCGCAAATAATTTCGCCGCTCACGCCGGTGTAAGACAACATGACATCGATACCGCCGCCTGGGTGTTCAATGCGCACGTGTTGCTGACGTGGCTTGCAAGCCGTACCCAGCATCTGTGCTGCGACGCTTCCTTGGCTAACACAGGCGGTCGCCAGGCCAATCGAACCGGTGATGGCCAAGGCACGATGACAGGCATGAGGCATGAAATACCTGACTAGAAGCGTTCCACCTGCTTTGGCGGGTGCTATCAACACAGGTTTGGGGATGACCCGGTCACTCACATCGCCCAACCCCATTGCCGCACCAGCACGCAGGCGCAGGGCTTCCAGACGGTGCAGAAATGGCGTATCGGCATCGAGCTCTCCAGGCGATTCATCACCTTGCTTACCCAGGTGCCGAGCCTCGACGATCATCATCGGCATGGCCATGTCGATGCAGGTCACGGGAATGCCGTCAAATTCGTCTTGAACATTGCCCGTCGGAAACAGCGCGCCTGTCTTGCTACCGGCAGCATCCAGAAAGGTAAGGTGAACAGCCGCCGCGCTACCCGGCACGCCATCAATGGTTGTCTGCCCTTCATAAGTCACCTTGCCTTGTGGCGTCTGTACTTGAGCGGTGACAAATGTATGGGTGTTCAGGTTACGGATACGCACCCGGGTTGTAAGACCGTCGGGTTTTACCAAGCCTTGTTCAATAGCAAACGGGCCAACTGCACAGAGCATGTTGCCGCAGTTAGGCGTCGTATCCACACGGCGCGTTGAGACCATCACCTGGACAAAAAGATAATCGACATCTGCATCAGGGTGGCGCGAAGGACTGACGATGGCTACTTTACTTGTTTGAGGACTACCACCCCCGATCCCGTCAATCTCCAACTCGTGACCCGACCCCATCAACGCAAGCAGTAACTCATCTCGTTCCGTCATTGACTCGGGTAGATCATGCGCGAGAAAAAACGCCCCTTTTGAAGTACCGCCGCGCATTAGAACGCATGGAACACGCTGCATAATTAGTAACTCTTTTTAAATTAACTTATTGAATTATTTCCTTGCGAAGAGAGTGACAGGGAAGCAATAGTGTTTCCAATGCAAAGATTTCAACCATTATTGCGTTTCGCAAAATAATAATCCCAAGCCACTTCCGGTGAAGCTGACCTTTCTGGCGAGAACACACTATGGAATACGAACTTCAAGACATTCGCTCTTTCGTTAAAATCGCCGAACTCGGCAGTTTTCACGAAGCGGCTGATGCACTTCATCTTTCTCAGCCAGCGCTAAGTCGCCGCATAAAAAAACTTGAAGAGGGGTTGGGGACTGCTCTGCTTGATCGAACAACGCGCAAAGTGAGCGTGACAAGCGTAGGCCGCGATTTTTTACCCAAAGCGCGCAGACTGCTCGACGACTTTGATGACTCGATTCTTAATATTAGGGAGTTGGCTGAACGACGAAGCGGTCGTGTCACGCTGGCTTGTATCCCCACGGCAGCCTTCTATTTTTTGCCTTCAGTGATCCGGCTCTACAACGAGCGTTATCCTAAAATCCATATTCGATTGTTAGACCTGAGCGCAAACGACGGCCTGGAAGCAGTACTGCGTGGCGAAGCCGATTTTGGTATCAACATGATGAGTGGCCAACACCCGGATATCGAGTTTGTAACCTTGGTCAATGAGCCTTTTGTGTTGGCCTGCAGACGAGACCATGAGCTGGCCAATTGTGCGTCTGTAAAGTGGTCGCAACTCAGTGAGTATCGGTTGATTGGCGTGGGCCGTTTAAGCGGAAACCGCATGCTTTTAGACCATGCCTTGTCGAGTTTAAGCTGGCGACCGAAGTGGTTTTATGAGGTCCAGCACCTTTCAACCTCATTGGGTTTAGTCGAAGCAGGACTTGGCGTATCGGTGATGCCCAGTCTGGCAATGCCGACGGGCGATCATCCCACACTGGTCAGCGTCCCCTTGATTGAGCCCGTGGTGAATCGCTCATTGGGTCTGGTGTATCGCAGAGGTGCGTCTCTGTCTCCGGCGGCAGAAAAGTTTGCCTCGATCTTGCTTGAGCAGTGGCCTCAATAAGTGTCTGCCGTTCTACAAGTGCAAACCTTAGGCAAAACCAAAGCTTCAAAACGCCGTATTGCTCTGCAACCCCTTGGTTTGCCCTACACGGGCGACATGCCTGTAAGGCATTGCGCACCAATGAAAAAGCCCCAAAAACAGCGTTTTCGGGGCTTTGGTCTAAACCTTACAAAATTGTCTTAGGTAAGTCCTAGAACGGGATATCGTCATCAAAGCTGTCGAAATCAGGGGCTGGCTGTTGAGCCTGCTGTTGCGGTGCCGGACGCGACTCGCGCTGTGGCTGCTGCTGCGGTGCCGGGCGTTGAGCCTGCTGACGCGGCGCGGATTGCTGGTAGTTGTTACCGCCACCCTGGTTTTGCTGGTCGCCTTGTGGGCGGCCGCCGAGCAGTTGCATGGTGCCTTGCATGTCGACCACGATTTCAGTGGTGTAACGCTTGATACCGTCTTTTTCCCACTCGCGGGTTTGCAGCTTGCCTTCGATGTACACCTGCGAACCCTTACGCAGGTATTCGCCAGCAATTTCGGCTACTTTGCCGAACATCGATACACGGTGCCATTCAGTCTTTTCAACTTTCTGGCCGGTTTGCTTGTCAGTCCACTGTTCGCTGGTTGCCAGACTCAGGTTGGTCACGGCATTACCGTTAGGCAAGTAGCGAACTTCGGGATCCTGGCCGCATGTGCCGACCAATATAACTTTGTTAACCCCACGGGCCATAACGTTCTCCTAGGCTTCGCACGTCGGCGCCGGGTTGACCAGCTGCTCGAGTGTCGCGCGATCCAATAGTTCGGTGTCCAATTTGATATAAATGGCAGCCTCTTCGGCTACCACCACTGCATCCGTTACGCCTGCAACGGCCTTTAAACGCTCGGTCAAACCTGCTTCGCGAAGCGCCTCAGGCGACAGCGGCAAGCGCAGGCTGGTTACATACGGCGGTTCGCGCATGGTAACAGCAAAGGCTAGCCAGAGTGCAGCCAGACCTGCGCATCCCAGGAACACAACCGACAGACCGCCATGCTGGAACATCCAGCCGCCGAGTATGCCGCCCAATGCCGACCCCAGGAACTGGCTGGTGGAGTAGACCCCCATCGCCGTACCCTTGCCGCCCGCCGGTGACACCTTGCTGATCAGAGAAGGCAACGAAGCCTCCAGCAGATTGAACGCAGTGAAGAACACCACCGTGCCGATCACCAACGCACGCAAGCTGTCGCCGAACTGCCAGAAGAATAGCTCAGTGAGCATTAACGTCGCGACGGCACCGAGTAAAACTCGTTTCATTTTGCGTTTCTTTTCGCCGTAGATGATGAACGGGATCATGGCGAAGAAAGAAATCAACAACGCGGTCAGGTAGACCCACCAATGCTGCTCCTTGGGTAAACCGGCTTTTTCAACCAGCGCCAGCGGCAAGGCAATGAAGCTGGACATCAACATGGCGTGCAACACAAAAATGCCGAGGTCCAGACGCAGCAGGTCGGGATGGCGCAAGGTCGGCAGCAACGCCTGCCTGGCCACGCCTGACTCCCGGTGCTGCAGCGTGCCGGTTGAGCGCGGCACCATGAACATGACGATGACAATCCCCACCAATGCCATGGCCCCGGTAGCCAGAAATAGCCCGGACAAACCAAAGGCGCGGGTCAGCAGTGGGCCCACCACCATCGCAACTGCGAACGACAAGCCGATGGTCATGCCAATCATGGCCATGGCCTTGGTGCGGTGCTGCTCGCGGGTCAGGTCTGAAAGCAAGGCCATCACCGCCGCAGAAATCGCGCCCGCCCCTTGCAGGATGCGCCCGGCAATCACGCCCCAGATTGAGTCAGAACAGGCAGCCACTACGCTGCCCACTGCGAACACCACCAGCCCCAGGTAGATAACGGGGCGACGGCCAATGCGGTCGGAAATGACCCCAAAAGGGATCTGGAAGATGGCCTGGGTCAAGCCATAAGCGCCAATCGCCAGACCAATCAAGGCCGGCGTTGCACCTGCAAGGTCCATCCCATAGGTCGCCAGTACCGGCAACACCATGAACATACCAAGCATGCGGAAGGCAAACACAAGGGCCAGACCGCTTGCTGCGCGGATCTCGCTACCACTCATGCGTTCGCTGTGGGGATCGTGCATGGAAAAACCTCGTGTGAACCGGCGGCGATTCTACCAGTCCCATCGAGTAACAGCACACACACGAGCGATGCGCGACGCTTTGTCACGTAAAAGTTATAAAGACCCTTAATGACAACGTGCCATTAAGGACCTGCACAGCTTTCACACAGATCCGTATACTCATTCGTTTATGTTATGCCCGCCAAGCGAGGCCGCAGTGGACAAGATCCTGATACGTGGGGCACGAACCCACAACCTGAAGAACATCGACCTGACCCTGCCACGGGACAAACTGATCGTCATCACCGGACTGTCTGGCTCCGGCAAATCATCCCTGGCGTTTGACACGTTGTATGCCGAAGGCCAGCGTCGGTATGTCGAGTCGCTGTCGGCCTATGCGCGGCAGTTCCTTTCGATGATGGAAAAGCCTGACGTCGACACCATTGAAGGTTTGTCGCCAGCCATCTCCATCGAGCAAAAATCGACGTCGCACAACCCGCGTTCCACCGTCGGCACCATCACTGAAATCTACGATTACTTGCGTTTGCTTTATGCCCGCGTCGGCATTCCGCGCTGCCCGGATCACGATATTCCACTGGAAGCACAGACCGTCAGCCAGATGGTCGACCTGGTGCTGGCGCAACCCGAAGGCAGCAAGTTGATGCTGCTGGCGCCGGTGATTCGTGAGCGCAAAGGCGAGCACCTGTCGGTATTCGAAGAGCTACGGGCTCAAGGCTTCGTTCGTGCCCGTGTAGACGGCAAGCTGTGCGAACTGGATGAGTTGCCAAAGCTCGACAAGCAGAAGAAACACTCGATTGACGTGGTCGTTGACCGTTTCAAGGTCCGAGCGGATCTGCAACAGCGCCTGGCCGAATCGTTTGAGACCGCGCTCAAGCTGGCTGACGGTATCGCGCTGGTGGCGCCGATGGACGACGAGCCCGGCGAAGAGATAATTTTTTCGGCACGCTTCGCTTGCCCCATTTGCGGGCACGCTATCAGCGAGCTGGAACC
This sequence comes from Pseudomonas lundensis, assembly GCF_015377145.2. Classification (NCBI taxonomy): domain Bacteria; kingdom Pseudomonadati; phylum Pseudomonadota; class Gammaproteobacteria; order Pseudomonadales; family Pseudomonadaceae; genus Pseudomonas; species Pseudomonas lundensis. Next base: position 640,509 of record NZ_CP062158.2, on the reverse strand, counting down.
CAAACTGTTTTCCTTCAACAACCCGGCCGGTGCATGCCCGACCTGCGACGGGCTCGGGGTTAAGCAGTTTTTCGACATCAAGCGACTGGTCAATGGTGATTTGACCTTGGCTGAAGGCGCCATTCGCGGCTGGGACAGGCGTAACGTCTATTACTTCCAGATGCTGGGTGCACTGGCCAAGCATTACGATTTCAGCCTTGAAGTGCCGTTCAGCGAACTGCCCGCCGACAAACAGAAAGTCATTCTGTACGGCAGCGGCACGCAGAACGTTGATTTCCGCTATCTCAATGATCGGGGTGACATCGTCAAGCGGGCGCACCCGTTTGAAGGGATCGTGCCTAACCTTGAGCGCCGCTATCGCGAAACCGAGTCGGCGACCGTTCGTGAGGAGTTGGCCAAGTTTCTCAGCACCCAGGCTTGCCCGGACTGCCGCGGCACACGCCTGCGTCGTGAAGCGCGTCACGTGTGGGTCGGGGAGAAAAACCTGCCGGCCGTGACCAACATGCCCATCGGCGATGCCACTGAATATTTCAGCGCGCTGAGCCTGACCGGGCGTCGTGGCGAGATTGCAGACAAAATCCTGAAAGAAATTCGCGAACGCCTGCAGTTTTTGGTGAATGTGGGCCTCGATTATCTGTCCCTGGATCGCAGTGCTGACACGCTGTCCGGCGGCGAGGCGCAGCGTATCCGTCTGGCCAGCCAGATCGGCGCGGGCCTGGTGGGTGTTCTTTACATCCTTGATGAGCCGTCTATCGGCCTGCATCAGCGCGATAACGATCGTTTGCTGGGCACCCTCAAACACCTTCGCGACATCGGCAATACCGTGATAGTGGTCGAGCACGATGAAGATGCAATTCGTCTGGCGGACTATGTCGTGGATATCGGCCCGGGGGCAGGCGTGCATGGCGGACACATCGTGGCCGAAGGCACACCGGCCGAGGTGATGGCGCACCCTGATTCGCTGACCGGCAAATACCTGTCGGGGCGGGTGAAGATCGAAGTTCCGGCCAAACGCACCCCGCGCAACAAAAAGCTGACGCTGTCGCTCAAAGGTGCGCGCGGCAACAACTTGCGTAATGTTGACCTCGAAATCCCCATTGGCTTGCTGACCTGCGTGACCGGGGTTTCAGGTTCGGGCAAGTCCACACTGATCAACAACACGCTCTACCCGCTCAGCGCGACAGCCTTGAACGGCGCGAGCACGCTGGAGGCGGCGGCTCACGACAGCATTAAAGGGCTTGAGCATCTGGACAAGGTCGTCGACATCGATCAAAGCCCGATCGGCCGCACCCCGCGTTCTAACCCGGCGACCTATACCGGGCTATTTACGCCTATTCGCGAGCTGTTCTCCGGCGTACCGGAATCCCGCTCCCGAGGCTATGGTCCGGGACGTTTCTCCTTCAACGTGAAGGGTGGACGTTGCGAGGCGTGTCAGGGTGACGGCCTGATCAAGGTAGAAATGCACTTTCTGCCCGACATCTACGTGCCTTGCGACGTGTGCAAGAGCAAGCGCTATAACCGCGAAACCCTTGAGATCAAGTACAAGGGCAAGAGCATCCATGAAGTGCTGGAGATGACCATTGAAGAAGCCCGCGAGTTCTTCGATGCCGTCCCTGCGCTGGCGCGTAAGCTACAGACGCTGATGGACGTAGGTTTGTCGTATATCAAGCTGGGGCAATCCGCCACGACCCTGTCAGGCGGCGAGGCTCAGCGGGTCAAGTTGTCCCGCGAGCTGTCCAAGCGCGATACCGGCAAAACGCTGTACATCCTCGACGAACCGACAACAGGCCTGCACTTCGCCGATATCCAGCAATTGCTGGATGTATTGCATCGATTACGCGACCACGGCAATACCGTGGTGGTCATCGAGCACAACCTCGACGTCATCAAGACCGCGGATTGGCTGGTGGACTTGGGCCCTGAAGGCGGTTCCAAAGGTGGGCAGATAATCGCAACCGGTACGCCGGAAGACGTGGCAAACATGAAGCAATCTCACACCGGTTTCTACCTGAAGCCGCTGTTGATTCGCGACAAAGCTTAAATCAGCGTATGAAAAAGGCCCTGTCATCGTGAGATGGCAGGGCCTTTTAGTCTGCGTCATCGCTGCCTGAAGCAGCGACAGGTAAGTACGCTAATCAGAACTGCGACTGAAGGTAGTTCTGCAAGCCAATCGACTTAATCAGACCGAGCTGTTTCTCCAGCCAATAGGTGTGGTCTTCCTCAGTGTCTGCGAGCTGAATGCGCAGCATGTCGCGGCTGACGTAGTCCTTGTGCAACTCGCACAGCTCAATACCTTTGCACAGCGCTGCCCGGACTTTGTATTCCAGACGCAAGTCTGCGGCGAACATCTCCGGGACGGTGGTCCCCACATCCAGGTCGTCGGGCCGCATGCGGGGGGTGCCTTCGAGCATCAGAATCCGGCGCATCAACGCATCGGCGTGCTGCGCCTCTTCTTCCATCTCGTGATTGATACGCTCGTAGAGCTTGGTGAAACCCCAGTCTTCGTACATGCGGGAATGGACAAAATATTGATCACGTGCAGCCAGCTCACCGGTGAGCAACGTGTTGAGATAATCGATTACTTCCGGGTGCCCTAGCATTGGCCCACATCTCCCTGCTTGAAAGGCTGTAGTTTGAACCAAGCTGACCAAGAGGTCACGGCTCAATCGCAATAAATGTGCTGTTTATCTGAGAAAACGAGCCTAAATAACGCAAAAACCGCCCAATTGAGGGCGGTTCTGCTTCTCACTTAGAGTTAGTTACGCTGTACACCCAACGCTTTTGCCACCCCTTCTCCGTACGCCGGATCAGCGTTATAGAAGTGAGGCAATTGACGCTGCACCACGTCGTCAGACACCCCGGCCATTGCCCCGGCAATGTTGTTAATCAACAGGGCTTTCTGTTCCGGGCTCATCAAACGGAACAGAGCACCTGCGTGGCTGTAGTAATCAGTATCTTCGCGATGATCGTAACGATCTGCCGCGCCACTCAACGCCAATGGCGGCTCAGCATACTGTGGCGCCTGCTTAGGGGCGTCAGAGTAACTGTTGGGCTCGTAGTTCGGTGTCGCGCCGCCGTTGTTGCCATAAGCCATGGAGCCATCACGCTGGTAGTTGTGCACAGGCACACGTGGCGAGTTGATCGGCAAATGTTGGTGGTTGGTGCCTACACGATAGCGATGGGCATCCGCATACGCGAATACACGGCCCTGTAGCATGCGATCAGGCGAGAGACCTACACCCGGAATCATATTGCTGGGGCCAAAGGCCGCCTGCTCAACTTCGGCGAAATAATTAAGCGGGTTGCGGTTGAGCTCCAGTTCGCCAATCTCAATCAATGGAAACTCTTTCTGCGACCAGGTTTTGGTGACATCAAACGGGTTCTCGTGATGCGCAGCCGCCTGTGCTTCGGTCATCACTTGCATGCAAACGCGCCATTTAGGGAAATCTCCCCGTTCAATCGCACCAAACAAATCGCGTTGCGCATAGTCAGGGTCTGTACCCGCCAAACGCGCCGCCTCGGCAGGCGCCAAGTTTTTAATTCCCTGCTTGGTTTTGTAATGCCACTTGACCCAATGGCGCTCGCCGGCGGCGTTGATCAGGCTGTACGTGTGGCTGCCGAAGCCATGCATATGACGATAGCCATCCGGGATACCGCGGTCAGAAAACAGGATGGTCACCTGATGTAAAGATTCAGGTGAATGTGACCAGAAATCCCACATCATTTGCGCGCTTTTCAAGTTGCTTTGCGGAAGACGCTTTTGGGTGTGGATAAAGTCCGGAAACTTAAGTGGGTCCCGGATAAAGAACACGGGGGTGTTATTACCCACGATGTCCCAATTGCCTTCTTCGGTATAGAACTTGATGGCAAAACCGCGAGGGTCGCGCTCGGTGTCGGCAGAACCGCGTTCACCGCCGACCGTCGAGAAGCGCATAAAGATGGGTGTTTGCTTGCCGATCGTATCGAACAGCTTCGCGCTGCTGTATTGCGACATGTCACGCGTCACAGTGAACGTACCGTGAGCCCCCGAACCTTTGGCATGTACACGACGTTCAGGAATGTTTTCGCGGTTGAAGTGGGCGAGCTTCTCGATCAAATGAAAGTCATCAAGCAGCAAGGGGCCACGAGGACCGGCAGAACGAGAATTCTGGTTGTCAGCCACTGGGGCGCCGCTGGCGGTGGTAAGCGTTTTGGTCTGGCTCATGCGTTTACTTCCTCAGTCAGTCTTGATGCTGCCGTGTAATCGGCTGACGAGGAGTATTGACCATGCACTTCACATGGGCAAATTCATTAAATGATGGAGATCAATAGAAAACCACAATACAACGCGCACAAAAAACCGGGCACTAGGCCCGGTTTTTTGTAGAGACTGACGTCTTACTCAGCGGATACAGCTTCACCGCCAACTGGACGATCAACCAACTCGACGTACGCCATAGGCGCGTTGTCGCCAGCGCGGAAACCGCACTTGAGGATGCGCAGGTAGCCACCCTCACGAGTTGCATAACGCTTGCCCAGATCGTTGAACAGCTTACCAACGATTGCTTTCGAACGAGTACGGTCGAAAGCCAGACGGCGGTTAGCAACAGAATCGTTCTTGGCCAGAGTAATCAGCGGCTCAGCAACGCGACGCAGTTCTTTGGCTTTCGGCAGAGTCGTTTTGATCAGCTCGTGCTCGAACAGCGACACTGCCATGTTTTGAAACATAGCCTTGCGGTGCGAGCTAGTGCGGCTCAGGTGACGACCACTTTTACGATGACGCATGGTTCATTCCTTACCAAACACAACGTTCGGTGATTACGACGATCAGGCAGTCGCCTTGTCGTCCTTCTTAAGACTTGCAGGCGGCCAGTTGTCGAGGCGCATGCCGAGGGACAGACCACGGGAGGCCAGAACGTCCTTGATTTCAGTCAAGGATTTCTTGCCCAGGTTCGGAGTCTTCAACAGTTCTACTTCGGTGCGCTGAATCAGGTCACCAATGTAGTAAATGTTCTCCGCCTTAAGGCAGTTGGCCGAACGCACGGTCAGTTCCAGATCGTCAACCGGACGAAGCAGGATCGGATCGATCTCGTCTTCCTGTTCGATAACCACTGGCTCGCTGTCACCTTTGAGGTCGACGAATGCAGCCAACTGCTGTTGCAGGATGGTTGCAGCACGACGAATGGCCTCTTCAGGATCCAGGGTACCGTTGGTCTCCAGATCAATAACCAGTTTGTCCAGGTTAGTACGCTGCTCGACACGGGCGTTTTCCACCACGTATGCGATACGGCGGACCGGGCTGAACGAAGAGTCAAGCTGCAAGCGACCAATGCTGCGGCTTTCATCTTCATCGCTCTGACGCGAGTCTGCTGGTTCATAACCACGACCACGAGCTACGGTGAGCTTCATGTTCAAGGCGCCGTTAGACGCCAGGTTGGCGATTACGTGATCGGGATTAACGATCTCGACATCATGATCCAGCTGAATATCGGCAGCGGTAACCACCCCCGAACCCTTCTTCGACAAGGTCAGCGTAACTTCGTCACGGCCGTGCAGCTTGATAGCCAGACCTTTAAGGTTCAACAGGATTTCAATTACGTCTTCCTGTACACCTTCGATGGCGCTGTACTCGTGGAGCACACCATCAATCTCGGCCTCGACTACTGCACAGCCTGGCATTGAGGACAACAGGATGCGGCGCAGCGCGTTGCCCAGGGTGTGGCCAAAACCACGCTCGAGAGGCTCGAGAGTGATTTTAGCGCGGGTTGGACTGACAACTTGCACATCAATATGGCGAGGTGTCAGGAACTCATTTACCGAAATCTGCATGGATGCACCTATTTTCTAGCCCTTACTTGGAGTAGAGCTCGACAATCAGGCTTTCGTTGATGTCGGCGGACAGATCACTGCGAGCTGGAACGTTCTTGAAAACGCCCGACTTCTTCTCAGTGTCTACTTCTACCCATTCTACGCGGCCACGTTGGGCACACAGATCGAGAGCTTGGACAATGCGAAGCTGGTTCTTTGCTTTCTCGCGGATAGCGACCACGTCACCAGCACGAACCTGGTAGGACGGAACGTTTACGGTCTGACCGTTAACGCTGATCGACTTGTGCGATACCAACTGACGAGATTCGGCACGAGTAGAACCGAAACCCATACGGTATACGACGTTATCCAGACGGCATTCGAGCAGTTGCAGCAGGTTTTCACCGGTTGCACCTTTCTTGCCAGCAGCTTGTTTGTAGTAGCCGCTGAACTGACGCTCGAGAACGCCGTAGATACGACGGACCTTCTGCTTTTCACGCAGCTGGGTGCCGTAGTCGGATTGGCGACCGCGGCGCTGGCCGTGGATGCCTGGAGCAGCTTCAATATTGCACTTCGATTCGATAGCGCGCACACCACTCTTCAGGAAGAGATCGGTGCCTTCACGACGTGCCAGTTTGCATTTTGGACCAATGTAACGAGCCATTCTTTACAGTCTCCTGGATTACACGCGGCGCTTCTTCGGCGGACGGCACCCGTTGTGCGGGATTGGCGTCACGTCGGTGATGCTGGCGATCTTATAGCCACAGCCGTTCAAAGCACGGACAGCGGACTCACGACCTGGACCTGGGCCCTTAACGTTAACGTCAAGGTTTTTCAGGCCATATTCCAGCGCAGCTTGACCAGCACGTTCAGCAGCTACTTGAGCAGCGAACGGGGTGGACTTGCGAGAACCGCGGAAACCCGAACCACCGGAGGTTGCCCAAGAAAGCGCATTACCCTGACGGTCGGTGATGGTCACGATGGTGTTGTTGAAAGACGCGTGGATGTGGGCGATGCCATCAACCACTGTCTTTTTAATTTTTTTACGAGGACGAGCAGCAGGTTTTGCCATGACTAAATTCCTGTCGATTCGCTGGTGCGATTACTTGCGGATCGGCTTACGCGGACCTTTGCGAGTACGCGCGTTGGTCTTGGTACGCTGACCGCGCACTGGAAGACCACGACGATGGCGCAGACCGCGGTAGCAGCCCAAGTCCATCAAGCGTTTGATTTTCATGTTGACTTCACGACGCAGGTCACCTTCAGTGGTGAACTTTGCCACTTCGCCACGCAGCTGTTCAATCTGCTCGTCGCTCAGATCCTTGATCTTAGCGGCTGGGTTTACACCAGCATCTACACAGATTTTCTGTGCAGTAGTGCGACCAACACCATAGATGTAGGTCAGCGAGATAACAGTGTGCTTGTTATCTGGAATGTTAACGCCTGCAATACGGGCCATTCAGTGGGACTCCAATTGACAGCTACCTACGCCCCGGAAGCCAAGAAATAGGGCGCGAGATAATATCGCTGTAATAACAAATAATCAACCCAGCAGCGCACTAGCTGCTGGGCTTCAAACAGATCACACTCAGCCTTGGCGCTGTTTGTGACGTGGTTCCGCGCTGCAAATTACCCGAACAACACCTTCGCGGCGAATAATCTTGCAGTTACGGCACAGCTTTTTCACCGATGCACGAACTTTCATCACCAACTCCTCTAACCTTATGGGTACTTCAGCGAAGCATTCCGCTGCCGTAGCCCTTCAGGTTGGCTTTCTTCATCAGGGATTCGTACTGGTGCGAAACGAGGTGCGATTGTACTTGCGACATGAAGTCCATAACAACCACGACAACGATCAGCAACGAGGTCCCGCCAAGGTAGAACGGAACGTTGGCTGCAACCACCAGGAATTGGGGCAGCAGACACACGGCCGTCATATAAAGAGCACCGAACAGAGTCAAACGAGTCAAAACGCCATCAATATAGCGCGCCGACTGCTCGCCTGGACGGATACCCGGAATAAAGGCACCGGACTTCTTCAGGTTTTCCGCTACGTCTTTCGGATTGAACATCAACGCCGTATAGAAGAAGCAGAAGAAAATAATCCCTGCACTAAACAGCAGAATATTCAACGGCTGACCAGGAGCGATCGACTGTGAGATGTCCTGCAACCAGCCCATACCTTCAGACTGACCAAACCAGGCACCCAGCGAAGCCGGGAACAGCAAAATGCTGCTCGCGAAAATAGCCGGGATTACGCCGGCCATATTCACTTTCAGCGGCAGGTGGCTCGTTTGAGCAGCAAACACCTTACGGCCCTGCTGACGCTTAGCGTAGTGAACAGCAATACGACGCTGGCCACGCTCAATGAACACCACAAAACCGATAATCGCTACTGCCAGCAAACCGATAGCAACCAGGGCGAAAATATTGATATCACCCTGACGCGCAGACTCGAACGACTGCCCAATTGCTCTCGGAAGACCGGCGACGATACCCGAAAAAATCAACATCGAGATACCGTTGCCAACTCCACGTTCAGTAATCTGCTCACCCAGCCACATCATGAACATTGCACCAGCCACAAATGTGGTCACTGCAACGAAATGAAAGCCCAGGTCACCAGTGAACGCTACGCCCTGCCCCGCCAGACCAATGGACATGCCAATAGCCTGGACGAGAGCAAGAGCGACAGTGAGGTAGCGGGTGTACTGGCTAATCTTGCGACGGCCAGCTTCACCTTCCTTCTTCAACTGCTCCAGCTGCGGGCTAACAGCGGACATAAGCTGCATGATGATCGATGCCGAAATGTACGGCATGATCCCCAGCGCAAAAATACTCATCCGCTCCAGCGCGCCGCCGGAAAACATGTTGAACAAGCTAAGAATGGTCCCCTCATTCTGTCGAAACAGGTCCGCCAGCCGGTCCGGGTTAATACCAGGAACTGGGATGTGTGCGCCTATCCGGTAGACGATGATCGCCAGGAATAGAAAACGCAGACGAGCCCAGAGCTCGGACAACCCGCCTTTGCTGAGCGCTGAGAGAGCACCTTGCTTAGCCATTTATTCCTCGAACTTGCCGCCAGCTGCTTCGATAGCCGCACGCGCACCTTTGGTGGCTGCGATACCTTTGATGGTGACAGCGCGAGTCACTTCACCGGACAACATGATTTTCACACGTTGTACGTTGACGTTGATCACGTTGGCATCCTTCAGAGTCTGCACAGTTACGATGTCGCCTTCCACTTTAGCCAGCTCGGACAAACGCACTTCTGCGCGATCCATAGCTTTCAGGGAAACGAAACCGAACTTAGGCAGACGGCGATGCAACGGCTGTTGGCCGCCTTCAAAGCCTGGAGCAATGGTGCCACCGGAGCGGGAAGTCTGACCTTTGTGACCACGGCCACCAGTCTTACCCAAACCACTACCGATACCACGGCCCGGACGATGCTTTTCGCGACGGGAACCCGGCGCTGGACTCAGATCATTGAGCTTCATCGATTAACCCTCTACACGCAGCATGTAGTAAGCCTTGTTGATCATCCCGCGATTCTCGGGAGTATCAAGTACTTCTACAGTGTGACCGATGCGACGCAGACCCAAACCCTTAACGCACAGTTTGTGGTTAGGGATACGGCCGGTCATGCTTTTGATCAACGTTACTTTAACGGTAGCCATGATCAGAAGATCTCCTTAACGCTTTTGCCACGCTTAGCGGCAATAGATTCAGGAGACTGCATAGCTTTCAAACCTTTAAATGTGGCGTGAACCACGTTTACAGGGTTAGTCGAGCCGTAGCACTTAGCCAGTACGTTCTGAACGCCAGCAACTTCGAGGACAGCACGCATAGCGCCGCCAGCGATGATACCGGTACCTTCAGAAGCAGGCTGCATGTACACCTTCGAAGCGCCATGGGCAGACTTCATTGCGTACTGCAGAGTGGTGCCGTTCAGATCAACCTGGATCATGTTGCGGCGAGCAGCTTCCATTGCCTTCTGGATCGCAGCAGGCACTTCACGTGACTTGCCACGGCCGAAGCCAACACGCCCTTTACCATCACCAACCACGGTCAACGCGGTGAAAGTGAAGATACGGCCGCCTTTAACGGTTTTGGCTACGCGGTTAACTTGAACCAGCTTCTCAATGTAGCCTTCGTCGCGCTTTTGGTCGTTATTTGACATAACTTAGAACTCCAGCCCAGCTTCACGAGCAGCCTCAGCCAGCGCTTTAACGCGGCCGTGGTACTTGAAGCCAGAGCGGTCGAAAGCCACCTGCGAGACGCCAGCGGCTTTTGCACGCGTAGCGACCAGCTGGCCAACCTTTGTGGCCGCGTCGATGTTGCCAGTGGCAGCATCACGCAGTTCTTTGTCCAAAGTCGAGGCGCTTGCCAGGACTTTGCTGCCGTCGGCCGAGATGACCTGGGCATAGATGTGCTGCGAAGAGCGGAACACGCAGAGACGCACGACTTCTAGTTCGTGCATTTTCAGACGTGCTTTGCGAGCGCGACGCAGTCGAGTAACTTTTTTGTCGGTCATTTGCTAGGCCCTACTTCTTCTTGGCTTCTTTACGGCGGACGACTTCGTCCGCGTAACGCACACCTTTACCTTTGTAAGGTTCTGGCGGACGGAAGTCGCGGATCTCAGCGGCCACTTGACCTACTAGCTGCTTATCGATGCCCTTGATCAGGATATCGGTCTGGCTAGGAGTCTCAGCGGTGATGCCTTCCGGCAGTTCGTAATCCACTGGGTGCGAGAAGCCAAGAGCCAGGTTCAGCACTGTGCCTTTTGCTTGCGCTTTGTAACCAACACCGACCAGCTGGAGCTTGCGCTCGAAGCCTTGGCTTACGCCTTGGACCATGTTGTTTACCAACGCACGAGTGGTACCAGCCATTGCGCGAGTTTGTTGATCGCCATTGCGAGCAGCGAAACGCAGCTCACCAGCTTCTTCAACGATCTCAACGGACGAATGGATGTTCAGTTCTAGAGTGCCCTTGGCACCCTTCACCGAAAGCTGTTGGCCGGCGAATTTTACTTCAACACCAGCTGGCAGCTTAACGGGGTTCTTAGCGACGCGTGACATGCTTATCCCCCCTTAGAACACAGTGCAAAGAACTTCGCCGCCGACACCGGCAGCGCGCGCAGCACGATCCGTCATCACACCTTTGTTGGTGGAGACGATAGACACACCCAGACCGCCACGAACTTTTGGCAGATCTTCGGAGGACTTGTACTGACGCAGGCCTGGACGGCTAACGCGCTTAACTTCTTCGATAACCGGACGGCCTTCGAAGTACTTCAGCTCGATAGACAGCAGTGGCTTGATTTCGCTGCTGATCTGATAATCCGCGATGTAACCTTCGTCCTTCAGAACTTTGGCTACAGCTACCTTCAACGTGGAAGATGGCATGCTTACGACGGACTTTTCAGCCATCTGGGCATTACGGATTCGAGTTAGCATGTCCGCTAACGGGTCCTGCATACTCATGGGCTAGACGCTCCTGATACAAAAAGAATTAGCCTTGCGGCTACAACTGTCGCCGAGTAACTCAATGCTTAAAAAGCACGGGCTCAGGCGAGCCGGTCATTCTAGACACACACCAGAAATGAATCAAGCCCCAATAGGGGCTTGATTCATGTTCAGGGTCACCGGTTGTCAGGATCTTACGAACCTGACAACGATAACTTTGCCTGTACAGCTTACCAGCTGGCTTTAACCAGACCTGGTACGTCACCGCGCATTGCTGCTTCACGCAATTTGTTACGGCCAAGGCCGAACTTGCGGTAAACACCATGCGGACGACCAGTCAGGCGGCAGCGGTTACGCATGCGCGAAGCGCTTGCGTCACGTGGCTGCTTCTGCAGAGCTACTGTAGCTTCCCAACGCGCTTCTGGACTTGCGTTCAGATCAACGATGATCGCTTTCAGCTCGGCACGCTTCTTGGCGTACTTGGCAACCGTGAGCTGACGCTTCAGCTCGCGGTTTTTCATGCTCATCTTAGCCATGGTCCTACTCCAATCAGTTGCGGAACGGGAATTTGAATGCACGCAGCAATGCGCGACCTTCATCATCCGTCCGAGCAGTGGTGGTCAGGGTAATATCCAGACCGCGGAGTGCATCGATCTTGTCGTAGTCGATTTCCGGGAAGATGATCTGCTCTTTAACGCCCATGCTGTAGTTACCACGACCATCGAAGGACTTGGCATTCAGGCCGCGGAAGTCGCGAACCCGAGGCAGGGAGATCGACAGCAGACGATCCAGGAATTCATACATACGCTCACGGCGCAGAGTTACTTTGACGCCGATCGGCCAGCCTTCGCGAACTTTAAAGCCTGCGATGGACTTGCGAGCGTAAGTCACAACAACTTTTTGACCCGTGATTTTTTCCAAATCAGCTACAGCGTGCTCGATGACTTTTTTGTCGCCGATCGCTTCGCCCAGACCCATGTTCAGGGTGATTTTGGTAACGCGCGGAACTTCCATCACGTTCGAAAGCTTAAGTTCTTCCTTAAGTTTCGGAGCGATTTCCTTCCGGTAAATCTCTTTTAGTCGTGCCATGGTCTTATCTACCTAGCAGTGTTCAAGCATCAACCGCTTTTTGGGTCGACTTGAAGACACGAATTTTTTTGCCTTCTTCTACTTTGAAACCAACGCGGTCAGCCTTGTTGGTTTCGCCGTTGAAAATGGCGACGTTAGAAGCGTGCAATGGCGCTTCTTTTTCGACGATACCGCCTTGTACGCCCGACATCGGGTTAGGCTTGGTATGACGCTTTACCAGGTTCAGACCACCAACAACCAGACGGTTGTCAGCGAGAACCTTAAGCACCTTACCGCGCTTACCTTTGTCTTTGCCGGCGATCACGATGATCTCGTCGTCACGACGAATCTTTTGCATGTCGGATCTCCTTACAGCACTTCTGGGGCGAGCGAGACGATCTTCATGAACTTCTCAGTACGAAGTTCACGGGTCACTGGCCCAAAGATACGGGTGCCGATAGGCTCTTGCTTGTTGTTCAGAAGAACAGCAGCGTTGCCATCAAAGCGGATAATGGAGCCATCAGCACGGCGTACGCCGTGACGAGTGCGGACTACTACTGCAGTCATCACTTGGCCTTTTTTCACTTTACCGCGCGGAATTGCTTCCTTGACGGTTACTTTGATGATGTCACCGATACCAGCGTAACGACGATGGGAGCCACCCAGCACCTTGATGCACATAACGCGGCGTGCGCCGCTGTTATCGGCCACATCGAGCATGGATTGAGTCTGAATCATATAATTTCTCCGACCCCTAGTCCTTAGACTTCCACAGCGCGTTCGAGAACATCAACCAGCGCCCAAGACTTGGTCTTGGCCATCGGACGAGTTTCACGAATAGTGACTTTGTCGCCGATGTGGCACTGATTGGTTTCGTCGTGCGCGTGCAGCTTAGTCGAACGCTTAACGTATTTACCGTAGATCGGGTGCTTAACGCGACGCTCAATCAGAACGGTGATGGTTTTGTCCATCTTGTCGCTGACAACACGGCCAGTCAGCGTACGGACAGTTTTTTCGGCTTCAGCCATGATTACTTACCTGCCTGCTGTTTGAGCACAGTCTTCACGCGAGCGATGTCACGCTTAACTTGCGAGAGCAGATGCGACTGCCCCAACTGGCCAGTTGCTTTCTGCATACGCAGATTGAACTGGTCGCGCAGCAAGCCGAGCAGTTGCTCGTTCAGCTGCTGTGCGGATTTTTCACGAAGTTCATTCGCTTTCATCACATCACCGTCCGTTTAACAAAGGAGGTGGCGAGCGGCAGCTTTGCAGCAGCCAGGGCGAAAGCCTCACGCGCCAGCTCTTCAGAAACACCCTCGATTTCATACAGGACTTTGCCTGGCTGAATCTGGGCAACCCAATACTCCACGTTACCCTTACCTTTACCCATACGAACTTCGAGGGGCTTTTTGGTTACAGGCTTGTCCGGGAATACACGGATCCAGATCTTGCCACCACGTTTCACGTGACGGGTCAGTGCACGACGCGCTGACTCAATCTGACGAGCGGTGAGACGACCACGAGCAACAGACTTCAGCGCGAACTCGCCGAAGCTGACTTTGCTACCGCGCAATGCCAAGCCACGGTTGTGGCCAGTCATTTGCTTGCGGAACTTCGTACGCTTAGGTTGTAACATTTGGCGTACCCCTTACTTAGCAGCTTTTTTACGAGGCGCTGGTGCTTGTGGTTTCAGTTCTTCTTGGCGACCACCAATTACTTCGCCTTTGAAGATCCAAACCTTTACACCGATCACACCGTAAGTGGTGTGAGCTTCGTAGTTGGCATAGTCGATGTCGGCACGCAGGGTGTGCAATGGCACACGACCTTCGCGATACCATTCAGTACGTGCAATTTCAGCACCGCCGAGACGACCGCTCACTTGGATTTTGATGCCCTTGGCACCAATGCGCATAGCGTTCTGTACAGCGCGCTTCATAGCGCGACGGAACATTACACGACGCTCCAGCTGCTGAGCTACGCTCTGCGCAACCAGCATACCGTCGAGCTCCGGCTTACGGATCTCTTCGATATTGATGTGCACAGGCACACCCATTTGCTTGGTCAGGTCCTGACGCAGTTTCTCAACATCTTCACCTTTCTTCCCGATAACAATACCTGGACGAGCGGTGTGGATGGTGATGCGTGCAGTTTGGGCCGGACGATGGATATCGATACGGCTTACGGACGCGCTTTTTAGTTTGTCTTGGAGGTATTCACGCACCTTCAGATCAGCGAACAAGTAGTCCGCATAAGTCCGGCCGTCTGCGTACCAGACGGAGGTGTGCTCCTTGACGATTCCCAGGCGAATGCCAATGGGATGTACTTTCTGACCCATCTCTTCGACTCCGTTACTTGTCAGCAACCTTGACAGTGATATGGCAAGACCGCTTGACGATGCGATCAGCGCGGCCTTTGGCACGCGGCATGATGCGCTTCAGCGAACGCCCTTCGTTGACGAAAACGGTGGCGACTTTCAAGTCGTCAACGTCTGCGCCTTCGTTATGCTCGGCGTTGGCTACGGCCGACTCCAGCACTTTCTTGATGATCTCGGCGGCTTTCTTGTTGCTGAAAGCCAACAGGTTGAGCGCTTCGCCCACCTTCTTCCCGCGGATCTGGTCGGCGACCAAGCGGGCTTTCTGGGCGGAGATTCGAGCGCCCGACAACTTAGCGGCTACTTCCATCGTTCCTTACCCCTTAACGCTTGGCTTTCTTGTCTGCCACGTGCCCACGATAAGTGCGGGTACCGGCAAACTCGCCTAGTTTATGGCCAACCATGTCTTCGTTCACGAGAACTGGAACATGCAGACGACCGTTATGCACAGCGATGGTCAGACCGACCATTTGTGGCAGGATCATCGAACGACGCGACCAGGTTTTCACCGGCTTGCGATCATTCTTTTCCGCCGCCACTTCGATCTTCTTCAGTAGGTGAAGATCAATAAAAGGACCTTTTTTCAGAGAACGTGGCACTGTCGTATCCCTCTATTTACTTGCGACGACGGACGATCATTTTGTCGGTACGCTTATTACCACGAGTCTTCGCGCCCTTAGTCGGGAAGCCCCATGGCGATACCGGATGACGACCACCAGAGGTACGACCTTCACCACCACCATGTGGGTGGTCAACCGGGTTCATGGCAACACCACGAACGGTTGGGCGAACGCCACGCCAGCGTTTGGCACCAGCTTTACCCAGCGAACGCAGGCTGTGCTCGGAGTTCGAGACTTCACCCAGGGTCGCACGGCATTCAGCCAGAACTTTACGCATTTCACCGGAGCGCAGACGCAGGGTCACGTAGACACCTTCACGAGCTACCAGCTGAGCAGATGCACCAGCGGAGCGAGCGATTTGCGCGCCTTTACCCGGCTTCAACTCGATGCCGTGTACGGTGCTACCAACTGGAATGCTACGCAGCTGCAGCGAGTTACCCGGCTTGATCGGAGCCAAAGCACCCGAAATCAGCTGGTCACCAGCGCTCACGCCTTTTGGGGCGATGATGTAACGGCGTTCGCCGTCTGCGTACAGCATAAGAGCAATGTGAGCAGTACGGTTTGGATCGTATTCGATACGCTCAACAGTGGCAGGAATGCCATCTTTGTCGTTGCGACGGAAGTCGACCATACGGTAATGCTGCTTATGACCACCACCGATGTGACGCGTGGTAATGCGGCCATTGTTGTTACGACCACCAGACTTCGATTTTTTCTCGAGCAGCGGTGCGTGAGGAGCGCCTTTATGCAGCTCCTGGTTGACCACCTTGACCACATGACGGCGGCCAGGGGAAGTCGGTTTGCATTTAACGATTGCCATGATGCACCCCTTCCTTACTCAGCACTGCTGCTGAAATCGAGATCTTGGCCTGGCTGAAGGGAAATTACCGCCTTCTTCCAGTCATTACGCTTGCCCACGCCGCGAGCGGTGCGCTTGCTCTTACCCAGTACATTCAGGGTAGTAACACGCTCAACTTTCACGCTGAACAGGCTTTCGACGGCCTTCTTGATTTCCAGCTTGGTTGCATCAGTAGCAACCTTGAAAACGAACTGGCCTTTCTTGTCTGCCAGAACCGTAGCCTTCTCGGAAACGTGCGGGCCAAGCAGAACTTTAAATACGCGTTCCTGGTTCATCCCAGCAGCTCCTCGAATTTCTTCACGGCCGACACGGTGATCAACACCTTGTCGTATGCGATCAGACTAACTGGATCGGAACCTTGCACGTCACGGACATCAACGTGTGGCAGGTTACGAGCAGCCAGGTACAGGTTCTGATCAACAACTTCAGACACGATCAGGACATCAGTCAGACCCATGCCATTCAGTTTGTTCAGCAGATCTTTGGTTTTCGGCGCTTCAACAGCGAAGTCCTGAACCACGACCAGACGATCAGTACGCACCAGCTCAGCAAGGATGGAACGCATTGCTGCGCGATACATCTTCTTGTTCAGCTTCTGAGAGTGATCCTGTGGACGAGCTGCGAATGTGGTACCACCGCCACGCCAGATTGGGCTACGGATAGTACCGGCACGAGCACGGCCAGTACCTTTCTGACGCCAAGGGCGCTTACCGCCACCACGAACGTCGGAACGGGTCTTTTGCTGCTTGCTACCTTGACGGCCGCCAGCCATGTAGGCCACGACTGCTTGGTGAACCAGCGTCTCGTTGAACTCGCCGCCGAATGTCAGTTCGGAAACTTCGATCGCTTGAGCGTCATTTACGTTTAATTGCATGTCAGCTTCCCCTTAACCGCGAGCCTTGGCCGCCGGACGTACAACCAGGTTGCCGCCAGTAGCGCCAGGAACAGCACCCTTGACCAACAACAGATTGCGTTCAGCGTCGACGCGCACTACTTCGAGGGACTGCACGGTCACGCGCTCAGCGCCCATATGACCGGACATTTTTTTGCCCTTGAATACACGACCAGGAGTCTGGCACTGGCCAATAGAGCCCGGGACGCGGTGGGAAACGGAGTTACCGTGAGTGTTATCTTGGCCACGGAAATTCCAACGCTTGATCGTACCCTGGAAGCCTTTACCTTTGGACTGACCGGTCACATCGACCATCTGACCTGCGGTGAAGATTTCAGCGTTGATCAGATCGCCTGCCTGGTACTCGCCTTCTTCAAGGCGGAATTCCATTACGGTACGACCGGCTGCAACGTTTGCCTTGGCGAAGTGACCCGCCTGGGCAGCTGTTACACGCGAAGCGCGACGCTCGCCGACAGTGACTTGCACTGCACGATAGCCATCGGTTTCTTCAGTTTTGAACTGGGTGACGCGATTCGGCTCGATCTCAATGACCGTGACCGGAATGGAGACACCTTCTTCGGTGAAAATACGGGTCATACCGCATTTACGACCGACTACACCAATAGTCATGTTGTAAACCTCATGAGTGTACGGGGCTTTCACCCGCTATGGCCGCCCATTTCAGAGCGTTACACGACTAAGACCCAAGTCTTAGCCGAGGCTGATCTGCACTTCCACACCGGCCGCAAGATCAAGCTTCATAAGTGCATCAACGGTTTTATCCGTTGGCTGGACGATGTCCAGTACGCGCTTATGAGTACGGATCTCGTACTGGTCACGCGCGTCTTTGTTGACGTGCGGGGAGACCAGAACGGTGAACCGCTCTTTACGGGTAGGCAGTGGAATTGGACCACGCACTTGAGCACCAGTACGTTTCGCGGTTTCCACGATTTCCTGGGTTGATTGGTCGATCAGGCGATGGTCAAAAGCCTTCAACCTGATACGGATTTGCTGATTTTGCATTGGATTTCAGACTCCAGATTGCTATTCCCACCGAGCGCAATACGCCCGTTAAAAGGAGGCGCAATTCTATAGACGACCCCAGTAGGTGTCAACTCAATAAAAAAAGCCCCCGCTAGGCGGGGGCTTTTTCATGCAATCATCGATTACTCGATGATTTTGGCTACGACGCCAGCGCCGACGGTACGACCGCCTTCACGGATAGCGAAACGCAGACCATCTTCCATTGCGATGGTTTTGATCAGGGTAACAGTCATTTGAATGTTATCACCCGGCATTACCATTTCAACGCCTTCTGGCAGCTCGCAGTTACCAGTCACGTCAGTAGTACGGAAGTAGAACTGTGGACGGTAGCCTTTGAAGAACGGAGTATGACGGCCGCCTTCTTCCTTGCTCAGAACATATACTTCTGCAGTGAACTTGGTGTGCGGCTTAACCGAACCCGGCTTAACCAGAACCTGACCACGCTCAACGTCGTCACGCTTAGTACCACGCAACAGAACGCCGCAGTTCTCGCCTGCACGACCTTCGTCAAGCAGCTTGCGGAACATTTCAACGCCGGTGCAAGTGGTAACAGTCGTGTCACGCAGACCAACGATTTCCAGCGGATCCTGAACGCGAACGATACCGCGCTCGATACGACCAGTCACAACAGTACCGCGACCAGAGATCGAGAATACGTCTTCGATTGGCATCAGGAACGGCTTGTCGGTCAGACGAACTGGTTCTGGGATGTAGCTGTCCAGAGTTTCAACCAGCTTACGAACAGCAGTGGTGCCCATTTCGTTTTCGTCGTTGCCTTCCAGAGCCATACGAGCAGAACCGATGATGATCGGAGTGTCGTCACCTGGGAAGTCGTAAGTGCTCAGCAGATCGCGCACTTCCATCTCAACCAGTTCCAGCAGCTCAGCGTCGTCTACCAGGTCAGCCTTGTTCAGGAAAACCACGATGTACGGAACGCCTACCTGACGGGACAGCAGGATGTGCTCACGGGTTTGTGGCATCGGACCATCAGCGGCCGAACAAACCAGGATCGCGCCGTCCATCTGGGCAGCACCAGTGATCATGTTCTTCACGTAGTCAGCGTGACCTGGGCAGTCAACGTGAGCGTAGTGACGAATTGTCGAGTTGTACTCAACGTGAGCAGTGTTGATGGTGATACCACGAGCTTTTTCTTCTGGCGCGCTGTCGATCTTGTCGAAGTCAACACGAGCAGAACCGAAAACTTCGGAGCAAACACGAGTCAGAGCTGCAGTCAGAGTGGTTTTACCATGGTCAACGTGACCGATAGTGCCAACGTTGACGTGCGGTAGGGAACGATCAAATTTTTCTTTAGCCACGACAATTAACTCCTTGCCTAAAGGACTGAACTAAATCAGCCTTGTTTTTTAGTAACAGCTTCGACGATGTGCGACGGCGCTGTATCGTATTTTTTGAATTCCATAGAGTAGCTTGCGCGACCCTGGGACATGGAACGAACGTCGGTTGCATAACCGAACATTTCACCCAACGGAACCTCAGCGCGGATAACCTTGCCAGAAACCGTATCTTCCATACCCTGAATCATGCCGCGACGACGATTCAAGTCGCCCATCACGTCACCCATATAGTCTTCTGGTGTAACAACCTCTACCGCCATGATCGGCTCAAGCAGCTCACCACCACCTTTGGTAGCCAGTTGCTTGGTCGCCATGGAAGCAGCCACCTTAAACGCCATCTCGTTGGAGTCGACGTCGTGGTAAGAACCATCAAACACGGTAGCCTTCAGGCCGATCAGCGGATAGCCGGCAACAACACCGTTCTTCATCTGCTCTTCGATACCCTTCTGGATAGCCGGGATGTATTCCTTAGGAACCACACCACCTACCACTTCGTTCACGAACTGCAGACCTTCCTGACCTTCGTCAGCAGGTGCAAAACGGATCCAGCAATGGCCAAACTGACCACGACCGCCGGACTGACGAACGAACTTGCCTTCGATCTCACAGCTCTTCGTGATGCGCTCACGATAAGAAACCTGAGGCTTACCGATGTTGGCTTCGACGTTGAACTCACGCTTCATCCGGTCTACCAGGATGTCGAGGTGCAATTCGCCCATGCCAGAGATGATCGTCTGACCAGTCTCTTCATCAGTTTTTACACGGAAAGATGGATCTTCCTGAGCAAGCTTGCCCAGTGCGATACCCATTTTTTCCTGGTCATCCTTGGTTTTAGGTTCAACGGCAACCGAAATAACCGGCTCCGGGAATTCCATACGAACCAGAATGATTGGCTTGTCAGCGGCGCACAGGGTATCACCAGTGGTGACATCCTTCATGCCGATCAAGGCCGCGATGTCACCAGCGCGCACTTCCTTGATCTCTTCACGGGCGTTTGCGTGCATTTGCACCATACGACCCACACGCTCTTTCTTGCCTTTAACCGAGTTGATCACGCCGTCACCGGAGTTCAACACGCCCGAATAAACACGGACAAAGGTCAAAGTACCCACGAATGGGTCAGTCGCAATCTTGAACGCCAAAGACGAGAACGGTTCAGCATCATCCGCGTGACGCTCCATCTCGATATTTTCGTCATCCGGATCAGAACCCTTGATGGCTGGAATATCGGTAGGCGCTGGCAGGTAATCGATCACAGCATCGAGAACCAGGGGAACACCCTTGTTCTTGAAGGAAGAACCACAAACAGCCAGAACGATCTCACCAGCGATAGTACGCTGACGCAGAGCCGCCTTGATTTCCGCGACGGTGAGCTCTTCACCTTCGAGGTACTTGTTCATCAGCTCTTCACTGGCTTCGGCCGCAGCCTCAACCATCTGGCTGCGCCACTCTTCAGCCAATTCCTGCATTTCAGCAGGGATAGCTTCACGACGCGGCGTCATGCCCTTGTCAGCATCGTTCCAGTAAACCGCTTCCATGGTCATCAGATCGATCTGACCCTGGAAGTTGTCTTCGGAACCGATAGCCAACTGGATAGGCACCGGAGTGTGACCCAGACGCTTCTTGATCTGACCTACTACGCGCAGGAAATCTGCACCAGCACGGTCCATCTTGTTTACGTAAACAAGACGCGGAACCCCGTACTTGTTGGCTTGACGCCATACGGTTTCAGACTGAGGCTCAACACCCGAGGTGCCGCAGAACACAACAACCGCGCCATCGAGTACACGCAGGGAACGTTCAACTTCAATCGTGAAGTCAACGTGGCCCGGGGTATCAATTACATTGAAACGGTAGTTGTCGTACTGCTTGGCAGAACCCTGCCAAAAGGTAGTGATCGCAGCAGAAGTAATGGTAATACCACGCTCCTGCTCCTGCACCATCCAGTCCGTGGTCGCGGCGCCGTCATGCACCTCGCCCATCTTGTGACTTTTGCCCGTGTAAAAAAGTACCCGCTCAGTAGTCGTGGTTTTACCCGCGTCCACGTGAGCACAGATACCAATGTTACGGTAGCGGTTAATCGGTGTAGTACGAGCCATAAAGCCCTCGCAAAGTGAGTAGCGCTGAAATTAGAAGCGGTAGTGCGAGAAAGCTTTGTTAGCTTCAGCCATACGGTGCACGTCTTCACGCTTCTTAACTGCTGCACCTTTGCCTTCAGCAGCGTCCAACAGTTCGCCAGCCAAGCGCAAAGCCATAGACTTTTCGCCACGCTTGCGCGCGAAGTCTACCAACCAGCGCATGGCCAGAGCGTTACGACGGGACGGACGAACTTCGACCGGAACCTGGTAAGTAGCACCGCCTACACGGCGCGACTTCACTTCGACCAGCGGAGCGATGGCGTCGAGTGCTTTCTCGAAGAGTTCCAGGGGATCGCTGTTCTTACGCTCTTTAACCTTCTCCAGCGCGCCATAAACGATACGCTCGGCAACGGCTTTCTTGCCGCTTTCCATCACGTGGTTCATGAACTTGGCCAGGATTTGGCTTCCGTATTTTGGATCGTCAAGCACTTCGCGCTTGGCTGCTACGCGTCTTCTTGGCATGGATAAGCCCTCAAACGGTCTTCAGGTTAGCTCGGAACCATTGCATCTTGACGATGCACGTCCGACCTTACTCTTATCGACTCAGAAAAAAAGAAATCTGCATTATTTACCAGCTACCGAAAACTACTTCGGCTTCTTGGTACCGTACTTCGAGCGACCCTGGTTACGACCTTTAACGCCGGAAGTATCCAAAGAACCGCGAACGGTGTGATAACGAACACCTGGCAAGTCTTTTACACGACCGCCACGAATCAGTACCACGCTGTGCTCTTGCAGGTTGTGGCCTTCACCGCCGATGTACGAGGAAACCTCGAAACCGTTGGTCAGACGCACACGGCATACTTTACGCAGTGCCGAGTTAGGTTTTTTCGGCGTAGTTGTATACACACGAGTGCATACACCACGACGTTGCGGGCAGTTTTGCAGCGCAGGCACGTCGGATTTCTCGACGATACGCTTACGCGGCTGACGTACCAGCTGGTTGATAGTTGCCATCTACTAGCTCCACTGTTGTCTTGCGACGCTATTGTCTTGCAAGAAAAGCAAAATGGCAGGAACGAATTCCCGCCAAATTTAGGGGTACAAGAGTCTAAAGAGGATCTTGCCCCCAGTCAAGGCAAGGCCCCGACCTTCCGCATCATCAAACCTAGACTATTGGTCTCGATTCGATGAACGGAACAGCCAGGGCCCTTCCTTCATTTAGTACCGAACTCAGTTACCGCTTGAGTTCAGCGCTTCGGTCAGTGCAGCTTCCACTTCACTGGCGCTAACGCGCAATGGCTTGTCAGCATCACGGCGGCGCTTGCGCTCGCTGTGGTAAGCCAAACCAGTACCTGCCGGGATCAAACGACCCACGACAACGTTTTCTTTCAGGCCGCGCAGGTAATCGCGCTTACCCGTTACCGCTGCTTCGGTCAGAACGCGGGTTGTCTCTTGGAAAGAGGCCGCAGAGATGAACGATTCAGTCGACAACGATGCCTTGGTGATTCCCAACAGAACACGCGTGAACTTGGAGACAAACTTGTCTTCAGTGCTCAGACGCTCGTTCTCGGTCAACACCTGCGTCAACTCCATCTGGTCACCCTTGATGAAGGAGGAGTCGCCAGACTCGGAAATTTCAACTTTACGCAGCATCTGACGCAGGATGGTCTCGATGTGCTTATCGTTGATTTTCACGCCTTGCAGACGGTAAACATCTTGAATCTCGTTAACGATGTACTTGGCCAGCGCACTCACACCCAGCAGACGCAGGATGTCATGCGGATCGCTAGGACCGTCGGAGATAACTTCGCCACGGTTCACTTGTTCGCCTTCGAAGACGTTCAGGTGACGCCACTTCGGAATCAGCTCTTCATACGGATCGCTACCATCGTTCGGGGTAATGACCAGACGGCGCTTGCCCTTGGTCTCTTTACCGAACGCGATTGTGCCGCTGACTTCAGCCAAAATCGAAGCTTCTTTTGGACGGCGCGCTTCGAACAAGTCAGCAACCCGCGGAAGACCACCGGTGATGTCTCGAGTTTTCGAAGTCTCTTGCGGAATACGAGCGATAACGTCACCGATCGCGATTTCCGCACCATCCGCCACACCAACCAAGGCGTTTGCAGGCAAGAAGTACTGTGCCGGTACGTCAGTACCTGGCAAGAGCAAGTCTTTGCCATCTACACCCACCATCTTCACAGCAGGACGGATATCCTTACCGGCAGCTGGACGGTCTTTGGCATCAAGCACTTCAATGTTGGTCATACCGGTCAATTCGTCAGTCTGACGCTTGATCGTGATGCCTTCTTCCATGCCCACGTAGGTCACGGTACCTTTCATTTCGGTAACGATTGGGTGAGTGTGCGGATCCCACTTGGCTACGATTGAGCCAGCATCGACCTTGTCACCCTCTTTAACCGAGATAACAGCACCGTACGGCAGCTTGTAGCGCTCACGCTCACGACCGAAGTCATCAGCGATCGCCAGCTCACCGGAACGCGAAACAGCGACCAGGCAGCCATCTACACGCTCAACGTGCTTCAGGTTGTGCAGACGGACAGTACCGCCATTCTTCACCTGAACGCTGTCAGCAGCCGAGGTCCGGCTAGCCGCACCACCGATGTGGAACGTACGCATTGTCAGCTGTGTACCTGGCTCACCGATCGACTGAGCGGCGATTACGCCGACAGCTTCACCAATGTTCACCTGGTGACCACGGGCCAGATCGCGGCCGTAGCACTTGGCGCAGATACCAAAACGGGTTTCGCAGCTGATTGGCGAGCGAACGATAACTTCGTCGATGCTGTTCAGCTCGATGAACTCAACCCATTTCTCGTCAACCAGAGTGCCAGCAGGAACGATAACTTCCTCAGTACCCGGCTTGAATACGTCGCGGGCGATCACTCGGCCCAATACGCGCTCACCCAACGGCTCTACAACGTCACCGCCTTCAATGTGCGGCGTCATCAGCAGACCGTGCTCGGTACCGCAATCAACTTCAGTTACAACCAGGTCTTGTGCGACGTCCACGAGACGACGAGTCAGGTAACCGGAGTTAGCCGTTTTCAAGGCCGTATCCGCGAGACCCTTACGAGCACCGTGAGTCGAGATGAAGTACTGAAGTACGCTCAAACCTTCACGGAAGTTCGCAGTGATCGGTGTTTCGATGATCGAGCCGTCCGGCTTGGCCATCAGACCACGCATACCGGCCAACTGACGGATCTGCGCAGCAGAACCACGAGCACCGGAGTCAGCCATCATGTACATCGAGTTGAACGACTCTTGCTCAACTTCATTGCCGTGACGATCGATAACCTTCTCTTTCGAGAGGTTCGACATCATCGCCTTGGAAACTTCATCGTTAGCTTTCGACCAAAGGTCGATTACCTTGTTGTACTTCTCGCCCTGAGTCACCAGGCCGGAGGCGTACTGACTTTCGATTTCTTTCACTTCATCGGTAGCAGCACCGATGATGCGGGCTTTTTCATCCGGGATAACGAAGTCGTTAACACCGATGGAAACGCCGGAAATAGTCGAGTAAGCAAAACCTGTGTACATCAACTGGTCAGCAAAGATCACAGTCTCTTTCAAGCCAACCACGCGGTAGCACTGGTTGATCAGTTTGGAGATTGCCTTTTTCTTCATTGGCAGGTTGACGACGTCGTAAGACAGACCTTTTGGAACAACCTGGAACAACAACGCACGGCCGACAGTCGTGTCGACGATACGGGTGTTGGTCACGCTGCCGCCATCACGATCATTGACGGTTTCGTTGATCCGCACCTTGACCTTAGCGTGCAGCGCAGCTTCGCCAGCGCGGAACACGCGGTCAACTTCCTGCAGGTCGGCGAATACACGACCTTCGCCCTTGGCGTTGATCGCTTCGCGGGTCATGTAGTACAGACCCAGTACAACGTCCTGCGACGGAACGATGATTGGCTCACCGTTGGCTGGCGACAGAATGTTGTTGGTCGACATCATCAAGGCACGCGCTTCCAGCTGGGCTTCCAGCGTCAGCGGTACGTGCACGGCCATTTGGTCGCCGTCGAAGTCGGCGTTGTACGCAGCACAAACCAGAGGGTGAAGCTGAATAGCCTTACCTTCAATCAGTACTGGTTCAAATGCCTGGATACCCAAACGGTGCAAGGTTGGCGCACGGTTAAGAAGTACCGGGTGTTCGCGAATGACTTCGGCAAGAACGTCCCAAACTTCAGGCAGCTCGCGCTCAACCATTTTCTTGGCGGCTTTAATAGTGGTAGCGAGACCACGCATTTCAAGCTTGCCAAAAATGAACGGTTTGAACAGCTCAAGGGCCATTTTCTTCGGCAGACCGCACTGGTGCAGACGCAAGGTCGGACCTACGGTAATTACCGAACGACCCGAATAGTCAACGCGCTTACCGAGCAAGTTCTGACGGAAACGACCTTGCTTACCCTTGATCATGTCAGCCAGGGATTTCAGAGGACGCTTGTTAGAACCGGTAATGGCACGGCCGCGACGACCGTTGTCGAGCAGGGCATCGACAGCTTCCTGCAACATACGTTTTTCGTTACGCACGATGATGTCCGGTGCGGACAGATCAAGCAGGCGCTTCAAACGGTTGTTACGGTTGATCACGCGACGATACAGGTCGTTGAGGTCGGAGGTCGCAAAACGACCGCCATCCAACGGAACCAGAGGACGCAGATCTGGCGGCAGTACTGGCAAAACAGTCAGAACCATCCACTCTGGCAAGTTGCCGGAGCCTTGGAAGGCTTCCATCAACTTCAGACGCTTGGACAGTTTTTTAATCTTGGTTTCAGAGTTGGTTTGCGGAATCTCTTCGCGCAGACGACCAATCTCATGCTCCAGATCGATAGCGTGCAACAGTTCGCGAACAGCTTCGGCACCCATACGGGCATCGAAATCGTCACCAAACTCTTCCAGCGCTTCGAAATACTGCTCATCGTTCAGCAGCTGACCTTTTTCCAGCGTGGTCATGCCCGGATCGATAACGACGTAGCTCTCGAAATAGAGAACGCGCTCGATATCACGCAGGGTCATGTCCATCAGCAAGCCGATACGGGACGGTAGCGACTTCAGGAACCAGATGTGGGCTACTGGCGAAGCCAGTTCAATGTGGGCCATGCGCTCACGACGGACCTTGGCCAGCGCAACTTCAACGCCGCACTTCTCACAGATCACACCGCGGTGCTTCAAGCGCTTGTACTTACCGCACAGGCACTCGTAATCCTTTACCGGGCCAAAGATTTTGGCGCAGAACAGGCCGTCACGCTCAGGCTTGAACGTACGGTAGTTGATGGTTTCCGGCTTTTTAACTTCACCGAACGACCACGAACGGATCATCTCAGGCGATGCCAATCCAATACGGATGGCGTCGAACTCTTCGACTTGACCCTGGTTTTTCAGCAAATTCAGTAGGTCTTTCAAGGCCTTTCCTCCTGGCGGAGCAGAGAGCGGGCAGTACAGCCCCGCTCTCGATTCGCGTCACGTGTTATTCGGTTTCCAGATCGATATCGATGCCGAGGGAACGAATTTCTTTGATCAACACGTTGAAGGACTCGGGCATGCCCGGCTCCATACGGTGATCGCCGTCCACGATGTTTTTGTACATCTTGGTACGACCGTTCACATCGTCCGACTTCACTGTGAGCATTTCTTGCAGAGTGTATGCCGCGCCATAGGCTTCCAGCGCCCAGACCTCCATCTCCCCGAAACGCTGACCACCGAACTGCGCCTTACCACCCAACGGCTGTTGAGTAACCAGGCTGTAAGAACCGGTAGAACGAGCATGCATCTTGTCGTCTACCAAGTGGTTCAGTTTCAGCATGTACATGTAGCCAACGGTAACCGGACGCTCAAACTTGTTGCCGGTACGACCGTCAGTCAGCTGCATCTGGCCGCTGTCGGGCAGATCTGCCAAGCGCAGCATGGCCTTGATTTCGCTTTCCTTGGCACCGTCAAATACCGGGGTAGCCATAGGAACACCGCCGCGAAGGTTCTTCGCCAGATCAAGAATTTCCTGATCAGAGAAGTCATCCAGGCTTTCTTGACGACCGCCAATTTCGTTGTAGATCTCATGCAGGAACTTACGCAGGTCTGCAACCTTGCGCTGCTCCTCGATCATGAGGTTGATCTTCTCGCCCAACCCTTTGGCTGCGAGGCCCAGGTGAGTTTCAAGAATCTGACCAACGTTCATACGCGATGGTACGCCCAACGGGTTGAGGACAACATCAACCGGGGTGCCATTGGCATCGTACGGCATGTCTTCAACCGGCATGATCACGGAGACCACACCTTTGTTACCGTGACGACCAGCCATCTTGTCACCCGGCTGGATGCGACGGCGAATTGCCAGGTAAACCTTGACGATTTTCAACACGCCTGGAGCCAGGTCATCGCCTTGCTGCAGCTTGCGTTTCTTATCTTCGAACTTGTCATCCAGCAGACGACGACGGTCGATGATGTAAGCCTGAGCCTTTTCAAGTTGCTCGTTCAGAGCATCTTCAGCCATGCGCAGCTTGAACCACTGACCATGCTCAAGACCATCCAGGACCTCATTGGTGATTTCCTGGCCTTTCTTGAGACCAGCACCGCCTTCGGCAATGTTACCCACCAATGCAGAGCGCAGACGTTCGAAAGTTGCACCTTCAACGATACGGAACTCTTCGTTCAGATCCTTGCGGATTTCGTCCAGCTGGGTTTTTTCGATCGAGAGTGCACGAGCGTCACGCTCAACGCCGTCACGGGTGAAAACCTGAACGTCAATGACAGTACCTTTGGTGCCGGTCGGCACACGCAGAGAAGTGTCTTTTACGTCACTGGCTTTTTCACCGAAGATTGCGCGCAACAGCTTCTCTTCTGGCGTTAGCTGCGTCTCACCTTTCGGTGTCACTTTACCAACCAGAATGTCGCCCGGGCCGACTTCAGCACCCACATAAACGATACCGGCCTCATCCAGTTTATTCAGAGCAGCTTCACCGACGTTCGGGATGTCTGCAGTGATTTCCTCTGGACCAAGCTTGGTGTCACGAGCCACACAGGTCAGTTCCTGAATGTGGATCGTGGTGAAACGGTCTTCCTGAACGACACGTTCCGACAGGCAGATGGAGTCTTCGAAGTTGAAGCCGTTCCATGCCATGAAGGCAATACGCATGTTCTGACCCAGAGCCAGTTCACCCATGTCGGTGGACGGACCGTCGGCCATGATGTCACTACGCTGGACCCGATCACCTTTGCGAACCAGCGGACGCTGGTTGATGCAGGTGTTCTGGTTGGAGCGCGTGTACTTGGTCAGGTTGTAGATGTCGACACCGGCTTCACCGGTTTCAACTTCATCATCTGCAACGCGAACAACGATACGACTTGCATCCACGGAGTCAATAACGCCACCACGACGGGCTACAACACAAACCCCCGAGTCTCGCGCTACGTTGCGCTCCATACCCGTACCCACCAGCGGCTTGTCAGCACGCAGTGTCGGTACAGCTTGACGCTGCATGTTCGAACCCATCAATGCACGGTTGGCATCGTCATGCTCGAGGAACGGAATCAGCGACGCAGCAACCGAAACTACCTGCTTCGGCGAAACGTCCATCAAGGTGACGTCTTCCGGCGCCTTAACGGTGAATTCGTTCAAGTGACGAACAGCTACCAGCTCATCGATCAGGACTTTCTGATCGTTCATGGTGGCCGAAGCCTGAGCAATAACGTGATCTGCTTCTTCAATGGCAGACAGGAACACGATCTCGTCGGTTACTACGCCTTCTTTCACAACACGGTACGGGCTCTCAAGGAAACCATACTGGTTGGTGCGGGCGTAAGCAGCCAATGAGTTGATCAGACCGATGTTCGGACCTTCCGGTGTTTCAATCGGGCATACACGACCGTAGTGAGTCGGGTGTACGTCACGAACTTCAAAGCCAGCACGCTCACGTGTCAAACCACCCGGGCCCAGTGCAGAGACACGGCGCTTGTGGGTGATTTCGGAAAGCGGGTTGTTTTGGTCCATGAACTGCGAAAGCTGGCTGGAGCCAAAGAACTCTTTCACCGCCGCAGCAACTGGCTTGGCGTTGATGAGGTCTTGCGGCATCAGGCCTTCGCTTTCTGCCATCGACAGACGCTCTTTAACTGCACGCTCAACACGCACCAGGCCAACACGGAACTGGTTTTCAGCCATCTCGCCCACGCAGCGAACACGACGGTTACCCAAGTGGTCGATGTCATCGACGATGCCTTTACCGTTACGGATGTCGACCAGAGTCTTCAACACTGCAACGATGTCTTCCTTGCACAGCACACCCGAACCTTCGATTTCGGTACGACCGATACGACGGTTGAACTTCATTCGGCCGACCGCAGACAGGTCATAACGCTCAGGGCTGAAGAACAGGTTGTTGAACAGGGTCTCGGCAGCGTCTTTGGTTGGCGGCTCGCCTGGACGCATCATGCGATAGATTTCGACCAGCGCTTCCAATTGGTTGCTGGTGGAATCAATTTTCAGCGTGTCAGAAACGAACGGACCACAGTCGATGTCGTTGGTGTACAACGTTTCGATACGGACAACCTGACTCTTGGCAACTTTTGCCAGAATTTCAGTGGTCAGCTCTGTGTTGCACTCAGCAATGATTTCGCCGGTAGCCGGATGCACGATTGCCTTGGCCGTTGTGCGACCCAGGACATAGTCAAGAGGCATTACGAGCTCTTTGACACCGGCTTTTTCCAGCTGGTTGATATGGCGAGCAGTAATACGACGGCCTTGCTCGACAATCACTTTGCCCTTGTCATCCATAATATCGATGACCGCGATTTCACCGCGCAGGCGCTGTGGTACCAGCTCCAGGCTGATGCTCTCACCTTGAACGTGGAATACGTTCGTGGTGTAGAACGCTTCAAGCACCTGTTCAGTGGTGTAACCCAATGCGCGCAGAAGCACGGACGCAGGCAATTTGCGACGACGGTCGATACGTACGAATACGCAGTCTTTCGGGTCGAACTCGAAATCCAACCACGAACCACGGTAAGGAATGATACGCGCGGAATACAGCAGCTTACCGGAGCTGTGCGTCTTGCCGCGGTCGTGGTCGAAGAACACGCCCGGGGAACGGTGCAGCTGGGAAACAATTACACGCTCGGTACCGTTAATAACGAAGGTACCGTTTTCAGTCATCAATGGGATTTCGCCCATGTAGACTTCTTGCTCTTTGATGTCCTTGATCGCTTTGTTCGACGATTCTTTGTCGAAAATGATCAAGCGAACTTTAACCCGCAAAGGTACGGCGTAAGTTACACCGCGCAACACGCATTCTTTGACATCAAATGCCGGTTCACCCAAACGATAACCCACATACTCCAGCGCAGCATTGCCGGAGTAGCTGATGATCGGGAAAACGGATTTGAAGGCCGCATGCAGGCCCACGTCGCGGAACTGATCTTTAGTCGCTCCCGCCTGCAAGAATTCACGATACGAATCCAGCTGGATTGCCAAGAGATACGGCACATCCATGACGTCCGGCAACTTGCTAAAGTCCTTGCGGATACGTTTTTTCTCAGTATATGAGTAAGCCATCAGCGTTCCCCAGCTTGGTCACCTGCTTGTTTGGCCCCTCCCGACGGGAGCAGCCAGAAAATCGTGCAAACCCCTTGGTTTGCTCCACCGCACAGGGTGGTTACAGCACGTTAAAAGCACCGACCCAGTCGGAAGCCAATAACGGAAAAAGGCCGGTGGCAAGAGCCACCAGCCATCAGCCTCAGCTTAACGCTTGGGCTGGAGACGCAAGGTCGATGCTTACTTCAGCTCGACTTTAGCGCCTGCTTCTTCCAAGGTAGCCTTGGCTTTGTCAGCTGCGTCTTTAGCAACAGCTTCCAGAACCATAGCTGGAGCGCCGTCAACTACTGCCTTGGCTTCTTTCAAGCCCAGACCGGTCAGCTCACGTACAGCCTTGATCACGTTAACTTTCTTCTCGCCAGCTTCAGTCAGCATAACGTTGAATTCAGTTTGCTCTTCAACAACAGCAGCGGCAGCAGCAGGACCAGCAGAAGCAGCAGCAGCGGAAACGCCGAACTTCTCTTCCATTGCCTTGATCAGCTCAACGATTTCCAGAACGGATTTTTCGCCGATTGCTTCGATGATTTGCTCGTTAGTCAGAGACATGACTATAAATTCCTGTATTGGGGTGACAGCCTAGGTGGCCATCGAAATAAACAATAAACGCTGAAAGAAATCGCTTAGCTTTAAGCTGCAGCGGCTTCTTTCTGGTCGCGAAGTGCTGCCAGTGTACGAGCCAATTTGCTGGTTGCGCCTTGAATCACGCTCATCAGCTGAGAAATTGCTTCGTCACGGGTCGGCAGGCTTGCCAGTACGTCGATCTGATTAGCTGCGAGGAACTTGCCCTCGAACGCAGCTGCCTTGATCTCGAACTTATCCTGACCTTTTGCGAACTCTTTGAACAAACGGGCAGCAGCGCCAGGATGTTCATTCGAGAATGCAATCAAGGTCGGGCCAGTGAACACGTCGTTGAGGACACTGTATTCAGTGTCAGCAACAGCGCGCTTCAGCAGTGTGTTACGTACAACACGTACGTAAACACCAGCTTCACGAGCCTCTTTACGGAGTCCGGTCATAGCGCCAACTGTCACGCCGCGGGCATCAGCCACAACAGCAGACAGGGCAACTTTGGCAGCCTCGTTGACTTCAGCGACGATGGCCTTCTTGTCTTCGAGTTTAATTGCCACGGGTTTAACTCCTGCTTGTTACCGTTTCATCCAACCGAAGCCGGATGTCGTTTTGGTGTCTGATTCGGTAAGGAACCGGGAGCACCATCTGCGTAGGCTTGAGGTTTAAGACTTGCGTCGCCTACGGTCTTGGATAGCCCCCGCCAGGCAGGGACCCCAATCTTTCAACCAATGCATTTAAAGCACCGGATTTGTCTTACGCGTCCAGAGAACCTTGGTCGATGACCAAGCCTGGGCCCATAGTGGTGCTCAGGGTAACGCGCTTGACGTAAATGCCTTTAGAAGAAGCTGGCTTGATACGCTTCAGATCAGCGATCAGGGCCTCAACGTTTTCCTTCAGCTGAACGGCGTCAAAACCGATCTTGCCAACGGAAGTGTGGATGATACCGTTTTTGTCAGTGCGATAACGAACCTGACCAGCTTTAGCATTTTTAACTGCTGTCGCTACGTCTGGAGTTACTGTACCAACCTTAGGGTTAGGCATCAGACCACGAGGACCGAGGATTTGACCCAACTGACCTACAACACGCATTGCATCCGGAGAAGCAATAACTACGTCATAGTTCAGATCGCCGCCTTTCATTTCAGCAGCCAGATCGTCCATACCTACGCGATCAGCACCTGCAGCCAGAGCAGCTTCAGCAGCTGGGCCCTGAGTAAAGACAGCTACGCGTACAGTCTTGCCAGTGCCGTGTGGCAACACAGTTGCGCTACGAACAACCTGGTCAGATTTACGCGGGTCTACGCCCAAGTTTACGGCGATATCAAAGGACTCGCTGAATTTTACAGTCGACAGCTCAGCCAGCAAAGCAGCAGCGTCTACAAAGTTGTAAGACTTGCCAGCTTCAATTTTACCGGCGATTGCCTTTTGACGCTTAGTCAGCTTAGCCATTACACACCCTCCACGTTAAGGCCCATGCTACGAGCAGAACCGGCGATGGTACGCACGGCTGCTTCCATATCAGCTGCAGTCAGATCCGCGTTTTTGGTTTTCGCGATTTCTTCCAGCTGAGCACGAGTAACGGTGCCAACCTTAACGGTGTTTGGACGAGCGGAACCGCTAGTCAAACCGGCAGCTTTCTTCAGCAGAACCGAAGCAGGAGTCGATTTGGTTTCGAACGTGAAGCTACGGTCGCTGTAAACGGTGATGATCACAGGGGTCGGCAAGCCTGGCTCAATACCCTGAGTACGGGCGTTGAAAGCTTTGCAGAACTCCATGATGTTCACGCCGTGCTGACCCAAAGCTGGACCAACAGGTGGGCTTGGGTTGGCCTGAGCGGCCTTTACTTGCAGCTTGATGTAAGCGGTAATCTTCTTGGCCATGAGGCACTCCAATTACGGGTTCAGACGCCTATAAAGGCTCCCCGGTTACTTGCGTGTTTATCCCAGTGACGACAAAACCCCACAGCCGAAGCCATGGGGTTGGGATACGTATTCAGCTAGACCTTTTCGACCTGGCTGAATTCAAGCTCTACCGGAGTAGAGCGACCGAAAATGAGCACAGCGACTTGGATGCGGCTCTTTTCGTAGTTAACTTCTTCAACTGTGCCGTTGAAATCAGCGAAAGGACCGTCAGTAACACGAACGACCTCACCCGGCTCAAACAGAGTCTTTGGCTTGGGCTTATCACTGCCATCAGCAACGCGACGCAGAATGGATTCTGCCTCTTTATCAGTGATCGGTGCTGGCTTGTCAGCAGTGCCACCAATAAAGCCCATGACACGAGGAGTATCCTTGACCAAATGCCAAGTACCTTCGTTCATGTCCATCTGGACAAGGACATAACCTGGAAAGAATTTGCGTTCACTTTTGCGCTTCTGGCCATTACGCATTTCAACCACTTCTTCAGTGGGAACCAGAATTTCGCCGAAGCCATCTTCCATGCCTGCCAGCTTGATGCGCTCAATCAAAGAGCGCATAACATGCTTTTCGTAACCCGAATAAGCATGCACAACGTACCAACGCTTAGCCACGGGACACCCTTAGCCAACAATCAAGGAAACGAGCCAACCGAGCAGGGAATCGAGCCCCCACAACAGCAACGCCATAACAAGAACAACAGCCACAACAATTAAAGTGGTCTGCGTAGTTTCTTGACGGGTTGGCCATACGACTTTACGAATCTCAGTGCGAGCTTCCTTTACCAGGACAGCGAACGACTTACCTTTTGCTGTCTGCAACCCAACATAGGCGGCGACGGCAGCAAGAACAAGAAGCGCAATGACACGATACAGAATCGGCGAACCAGAATAATACTGATTCCCAACAACGCCAACCACCACAAGGGCAACCACAGCCAGCCACTTGAGGAGATCGAAGCGAGAGCCTTGAACTTCAGCCTTGGGAGTCATCAAAGAAGGATCCTGTGAAAAGAAAGCCAGACGCATTGAGCGAATCTGGCAGGTCAGGAGGGAATCGAACCCCCAACCTACGGTTTTGGAGACCGTCGCTCTGCCAATTGAGCTACTGACCTATAACATTATCGAGCCGCTAATTATGCAGACTCGAGAGAGACTTTTCAACAACCAATGCAACTGCCTTTGCCAAAAAGCTACCTAAGCACCTAATGACAGCACGAGCAGCAGAATGCGAGCCACCCAAAACAGCAATTGCAAATCGGAGCAGCCATGCAACCAACACACAACCAGCAAACACTCCGAACAGGCTTTCTAGCCTGTTAAAACAAAGGCAGATACTTTCATATCTGCCTTTGCAATATGGAGCTCTTGAGCGGATTTGAACCGCTGACCTCACCCTTACCAAGGGTGTGCTCTACCAACTGAGCTACAAGAGCGAAACCGCATTAAACCAGCATGTATGGAGCGGGTGGCGGGAATCGAACCCGCATCATCAGCTTGGAAGGCTGAGGTTCTACCACTAAACTACACCCGCAAATCATGCTGGCTTACATAAATATGGTGGAGGGGGAAGGATTCGAACCTTCGAAGTCGTAGACGTCAGATTTACAGTCTGATCCCTTTGGCCGCTCGGGAACCCCTCCTGAGCTGAGCGGGATTATACAGCATCCCAACCCTATGTCAACCACTTTCTTAATAAAATCATAAGCTTAGCGTTTTGACTCACTTCACAACAAAACCAAGTTTGATTATCACTGCGGAGCGGGCGCCATTCTATGCAAACGAACCGCCTACCGCAACCCCTAACATGGTTTTTTTTCAAATCTTAAGTACTTGAATTCATTCATAAGATTCAATAATTTTTGCTCGCCTCTCAACGCAGTAGGGGGCCCAATGACTCTAAAGAGCCCCCTATCCCCAACCTGCTCAACCTGCAATTCCTTCTCCATCAACTTCAAGAGTGTCTCCTTGTCCACACCTTCTGCCTCTGAGCCTCTCAGATATATGCACTCACCATCCACTGACAGCTTTGCTGCATCGACCTCATTGATAAGCTGTATTCCTTGCTTGCTCCCTTTATATGCAGACAAAGAGGCCACCTCCTTGACCCTCAGAGGCGCTGCTTGGTGATGCCAGATGAAATAAAAAATATTTAGCACCATTAACAATAGAAACAGCCAACGCATAGCCACCTCAAGAAAATGGACAGGCAACCGCCAATCCAACGAACACCAGATCTTTAATCACCCTGGCATCAACGACCACATCTGCAACCAGATCTGCATCCCCACCGGTAAGGAAAACCCTATAATCGTCCCCCCAATACTCGCGTGCCAATTGAACCTGGGCGGATACAAAACCTCGCAACATTAGAAGGCAACCACGTTCCACGGCCTCAATTGTCGTATTAGCTGGTTCCAAACACTGCAATGCACCTTTCGCCGATGCAGCGTCATACCTGATACGTCGTGTGTGAGTTTGCAATTGATTGCGCATAAGTGACAGACCTGGGCATATAAATCCGCCCTTATGCTGCCCATCAGAATCCACAAAATCCGCAGTAACCGCCGTTCCTAAATCGAGAACCAAGCACGGCCCTCCGGACAATTTGTACCCACCCACCATCGCGAGCCATCGATCCAACCCTAAACGCTCAAAGTCTTTATAACCATTTGTTACACCCGCAAGCATTGATGCAGGGGCAACACAGTCGACCTTAACGGAAAACTCAGAGGCAATTGCAGCAACCAGATTCGATGTTTCGACATCACTGCGCACACTCACCATACGGCAGCGCGTGATACTCAATTCTGGACAAGCCAGAATTTCAACGATCAATCCTTCTGGGGAATCCGCCACTCCACCACTTACCGGCCCTTCAGAATCCAGAACTCGCCATTTGATGAAACTATTTCCGCAATCGAGCTCAAGAATCATGGCGCAATCTCAAACTCAGCTCGCCACCACTGTATGTTTTTAACTCATT
This sequence comes from Pseudomonas lundensis, assembly GCF_015377145.2. Classification (NCBI taxonomy): domain Bacteria; kingdom Pseudomonadati; phylum Pseudomonadota; class Gammaproteobacteria; order Pseudomonadales; family Pseudomonadaceae; genus Pseudomonas; species Pseudomonas lundensis. Next base: position 603,890 of record NZ_CP062158.2, on the reverse strand, counting down.
ATTGACCCTCAAACGCAATGCCCCTTGCTGATCAACACCTATGACAACTCCATCTACTTGGTGCAGCCCAGCCATCAATGAAACCTCTCGACCTTGCCACACGTGATTCTTTTCCCATTCATCATGAAACGAAGAGAAACCGGTGATTGCGTGAGATTTCAAATATTCCTTTAGCCGCATACTCAGCGCAGTTATAACCTCATTACGCGCAAACATCTTGCCAGTTTCCAGACTCATCGACGTCCAAGGCTGCCCCACACCCGCAGCCGTTGTCATATTGACATTGATACCAATACCCACCACCACATGACAAACATCTGCTGGATCACCTACCAACTCAAGCAATATCCCAGCAATTTTCTTGTCACAAACCAATATATCGTTTGGCCATTTCAGGCCCGCAGTCATTACGTCAAAACCCTTTAGCGTATTCAATACCGCTAGACCGACAACAAGACTTAACGCTTCAAGTTGGCGCAAACCACCATCGACCCGCAACACTAAGCTGTAGTAAACATTTTGCCCAAATGGACTTATCCAATGCCGTCCTCTACGCCCTCGCCCGGCACTTTGCTGCTCAGCCGAAATTACAAAAGGCGCCGAAACTCCTTTATTGATCTGACGAAATGCCTCTGCATTGGTTGAGTCTACTATTTCGTAAATATGGACTGGATAGCAGCTTTCCGAGACTCCCTCTTGATCGAGAAGATCTACAGGGGATGCTAATTTGTAGCCCCGACCACGAACCTTATGGATGGGCAGATTCATTTCTGCCTGCAGCTTTTGCAACTGCTTCCATACCGCACTGCGACTAATGCCCAATTGAGCACCTAAGGCTTGCCCCGAGTGGAAGCGACCATCTTTAAGGAGTTTCAACAACGTCAGCATGCAAGTATCGCCTCACAATCAAGCACGCATCATAACGATGAGCTCAAGGATTGCATAGGAGTCGGAAAGCGTGTGGAGTTGAGGATGAGGGAGTCCAGCAGAGATAACCTGAAGGCTCTTTTTCAGGCACAAAAACAAAATCCCCGTCTGCGTGAGCAGACAGGGATTTCGGAATTTAATCTTGACGATGACCTACTCTCACATGGGGAAACCCCACACTACCATCGGCGATGCATCGTTTCACTGCTGAGTTCGGGATGGGATCAGGTGGTTCCAATGCTCTATGGTCGTCAAGAAATTCGGTAGCCGGCGCGTTTACCTTGCGGTCAACGTTCCAGCGAATGGGTATGCAATAGAGTGGTGTTTTGTGAGGTGCAAACTTTCGGTTTGTATCGTCTTCACACACCGCAATCTGGCCTTTCGACGCAAATTGCTTGGGTGTTATATGGTCAAGCCTCACGGGCAATTAGTATTGGTTAGCTCAACGCCTCACAGCGCTTACACACCCAACCTATCAACGTCGTAGTCTTCGACGGCCCTTTAGGGAACTCAAGGTTCCAGTGAGATCTCATCTTGAGGCAAGTTTCCCGCTTAGATGCTTTCAGCGGTTATCTTTCCCGAACATAGCTACCCGGCAATGCCACTGGCGTGACAACCGGAACACCAGAGGTTCGTCCACTCCGGTCCTCTCGTACTAGGAGCAGCCCCTCTCAAATCTCAAACGTCCACGGCAGATAGGGACCGAACTGTCTCACGACGTTCTAAACCCAGCTCGCGTACCACTTTAAATGGCGAACAGCCATACCCTTGGGACCGGCTTCAGCCCCAGGATGTGATGAGCCGACATCGAGGTGCCAAACACCGCCGTCGATATGAACTCTTGGGCGGTATCAGCCTGTTATCCCCGGAGTACCTTTTATCCGTTGAGCGATGGCCCTTCCATACAGAACCACCGGATCACTAAGACCTACTTTCGTACCTGCTCGACGTGTCTGTCTCGCAGTCAAGCGCGCTTTTGCCTTTATACTCTACGACCGATTTCCGACCGGTCTGAGCGCACCTTCGTACTCCTCCGTTACTCTTTAGGAGGAGACCGCCCCAGTCAAACTACCCACCATACACTGTCCTCGATCCGGATAACGGACCTGAGTTAGAACCTCAAAGTTGCCAGGGTGGTATTTCAAGGATGGCTCCACGCGAACTGGCGTCCACGCTTCAAAGCCTCCCACCTATCCTACACAAGCAAATTCAAAGTCCAGTGCAAAGCTATAGTAAAGGTTCACGGGGTCTTTCCGTCTAGCCGCGGATACACTGCATCTTCACAGCGATTTCAATTTCACTGAGTCTCGGGTGGAGACAGCGCCGCCATCGTTACGCCATTCGTGCAGGTCGGAACTTACCCGACAAGGAATTTCGCTACCTTAGGACCGTTATAGTTACGGCCGCCGTTTACCGGGGCTTCGATCAAGAGCTTCGCGTTAGCTAACCCCATCAATTAACCTTCCGGCACCGGGCAGGCGTCACACCCTATACGTCCACTTTCGTGTTTGCAGAGTGCTGTGTTTTTAATAAACAGTCGCAGCGGCCTGGTATCTTCGACCGGCATGGGCTTACGCAGTAAATGCTTGACCCTCACCGGCGCACCTTCTCCCGAAGTTACGGTGCCATTTTGCCTAGTTCCTTCACCCGAGTTCTCTCAAGCGCCTTGGTATTCTCTACCCAACCACCTGTGTCGGTTTGGGGTACGGTTCCTGGTTACCTGAAGCTTAGAAGCTTTTCTTGGAAGCATGGCATCAACCACTTCGTGTTCTAAAAGAACACTCGTCATCAGCTCTCGGCCTTAGAATCCCGGATTTACCTAAGATTCCAGCCTACCACCTTAAACTTGGACAACCAACGCCAAGCTGGCCTAGCCTTCTCCGTCCCTCCATCGCAATAACCAGAAGTACAGGAATATTAACCTGTTTTCCATCGACTACGCTTTTCAGCCTCGCCTTAGGGACCGACTAACCCTGCGTCGATTAACGTTGCGCAGGAAACCTTGGTCTTTCGGCGTGGGTGTTTTTCACACCCATTATCGTTACTCATGTCAGCATTCGCACTTCTGATACCTCCAGCAAGCTTCTCAACTCACCTTCACAGGCTTACAGAACGCTCCTCTACCGCATCACTTACGTGATACCCGTAGCTTCGGTGTATGGTTTGAGCCCCGTTAAATCTTCCGCGCAGGCCGACTCGACTAGTGAGCTATTACGCTTTCTTTAAAGGGTGGCTGCTTCTAAGCCAACCTCCTAGCTGTCTAAGCCTTCCCACATCGTTTCCCACTTAACCATAACTTTGGGACCTTAGCTGACGGTCTGGGTTGTTTCCCTTTTCACGACGGACGTTAGCACCCGCCGTGTGTCTCCCATGCTCGGCACTTGTAGGTATTCGGAGTTTGCATCGGTTTGGTAAGTCGGGATGACCCCCTAGCCGAAACAGTGCTCTACCCCCTACAGTGATACATGAGGCGCTACCTAAATAGCTTTCGAGGAGAACCAGCTATCTCCGAGCTTGATTAGCCTTTCACTCCGATCCACAGGTCATCCGCTAACTTTTCAACGGTAGTCGGTTCGGTCCTCCAGTTAGTGTTACCCAACCTTCAACCTGCCCATGGATAGATCGCCCGGTTTCGGGTCTATTCCCAGCGACTAGACGCCCTATTAAGACTCGCTTTCGCTACGCCTCCCCTATTCGGTTAAGCTTGCCACTGAAAATAAGTCGCTGACCCATTATACAAAAGGTACGCAGTCACCCAACAAAGTGGGCTCCCACTGCTTGTACGCATACGGTTTCAGGATCTATTTCACTCCCCTCTCCGGGGTTCTTTTCGCCTTTCCCTCACGGTACTAGTTCACTATCGGTCAGTCAGTAGTATTTAGCCTTGGAGGATGGTCCCCCCATATTCAGACAAAGTTTCTCGTGCTCCGTCCTACTCGATTTCACTGCAAAGATGTTTTCGCGTACAGGGCTATCACCCACTATGGCCGCACTTTCCAGAGCGTTCCGCTAACATCAATACAGCTTAAGGGCTGGTCCCCGTTCGCTCGCCACTACTAAGGGAATCTCGGTTGATTTCTTTTCCTCAGGGTACTTAGATGTTTCAGTTCCCCTGGTTCGCTTCTTGTACCTATGTATTCAGTACAAGATAACCATCTTATGATGGTTGGGTTCCCCCATTCAGACATCTCCGGATCAAAGTCTGTTTGCCGACTCCCCGAAGCTTTTCGCAGGCTACCACGTCTTTCATCGCCTCTGACTGCCAAGGCATCCACCGTATGCGCTTCTTCACTTGACCATATAACCCCAAGCAATCTGGTTATACTATGAAGACGACATTCGCCGAAAACTTGCAATTACTCACAAATTTTACCTTAGCCTGAATAAACACCAGTGAAAGTGTTATTCAGTCTATCTTTCTATTACATACCCAAATTTTTAAAGAACGATCTAATCAAAAGATCAGAAATCAACATTCACCATCATGTGATGGAATGCTCATTTCTAAGCTTTACGATGCAGAAGCAAGTTTATGGTGGAGCCAAGCGGGATCGAACCGCTGACCTCCTGCGTGCAAGGCAGGCGCTCTCCCAGCTGAGCTATGGCCCCATACAAAATTGGTGGGTCTGGGCAGATTCGAACTGCCGACCTCACCCTTATCAGGGGTGCGCTCTAACCAACTGAGCTACAGACCCAATTTCGAGCTTGTAACTGTTAGCGTGAGCTATCAGCTTGGAGCTTAAAGCTGCTTCTATCGTCTTCTTCAATGAATCAAGCAATTCGTGTGGGAACTTATGGAGCAGCTGATGTCGTCGATTAAGGAGGTGATCCAGCCGCAGGTTCCCCTACGGCTACCTTGTTACGACTTCACCCCAGTCATGAATCACACCGTGGTAACCGTCCTCCCGAAGGTTAGACTAGCTACTTCTGGTGCAACCCACTCCCATGGTGTGACGGGCGGTGTGTACAAGGCCCGGGAACGTATTCACCGTGACATTCTGATTCACGATTACTAGCGATTCCGACTTCACGCAGTCGAGTTGCAGACTGCGATCCGGACTACGATCGGTTTTATGGGATTAGCTCCACCTCGCGGCTTGGCAACCCTTTGTACCGACCATTGTAGCACGTGTGTAGCCCAGGCCGTAAGGGCCATGATGACTTGACGTCATCCCCACCTTCCTCCGGTTTGTCACCGGCAGTCTCCTTAGAGTGCCCACCATTACGTGCTGGTAACTAAGGACAAGGGTTGCGCTCGTTACGGGACTTAACCCAACATCTCACGACACGAGCTGACGACAGCCATGCAGCACCTGTCTCAATGTTCCCGAAGGCACCAATCCATCTCTGGAAAGTTCATTGGATGTCAAGGCCTGGTAAGGTTCTTCGCGTTGCTTCGAATTAAACCACATGCTCCACCGCTTGTGCGGGCCCCCGTCAATTCATTTGAGTTTTAACCTTGCGGCCGTACTCCCCAGGCGGTCAACTTAATGCGTTAGCTGCGCCACTAAGAACTCAAGGTTCCCAACGGCTAGTTGACATCGTTTACGGCGTGGACTACCAGGGTATCTAATCCTGTTTGCTCCCCACGCTTTCGCACCTCAGTGTCAGTATCAGTCCAGGTAGTCGCCTTCGCCACTGGTGTTCCTTCCTATATCTACGCATTTCACCGCTACACAGGAAATTCCACTACCCTCTACCATACTCTAGCTTGCCAGTTTTGGATGCAGTTCCCAGGTTGAGCCCGGGGATTTCACATTCAACTTAACAAACCACCTACGCGCGCTTTACGCCCAGTAATTCCGATTAACGCTTGCACCCTCTGTATTACCGCGGCTGCTGGCACAGAGTTAGCCGGTGCTTATTCTGTCGGTAACGTCAAAGCACTAACGTATTAGGTTAATGCCCTTCCTCCCAACTTAAAGTGCTTTACAATCCGAAGACCTTCTTCACACACGCGGCATGGCTGGATCAGGCTTTCGCCCATTGTCCAATATTCCCCACTGCTGCCTCCCGTAGGAGTCTGGACCGTGTCTCAGTTCCAGTGTGACTGATCATCCTCTCAGACCAGTTACGGATCGTAGCCTTGGTGAGCCATTACCTCACCAACTAGCTAATCCGACCTAGGCTCATCTGATAGCGCAAGGCCCGAAGGTCCCCTGCTTTCTCCCGTAGGACGTATGCGGTATTAGCGTCCGTTTCCGAACGTTATCCCCCACTACCAGGCAGATTCCTAGGTATTACTCACCCGTCCGCCGCTCTCAAGAGGTGCAAGCACCTCTCTACCGCTCGACTTGCATGTGTTAGGCCTGCCGCCAGCGTTCAATCTGAGCCATGATCAAACTCTTCAGTTCAAACATCTTTGGGTTTTGAGAAAACCCTAAACTTGGCTCAGCAATCGTTGGTTACATCTTTGATTTCTCGCGGAGTAACTTGTGATGCTGATAATCTTTTTGACTATCAGTCTGACCCCACAAGCACCCACACGAATTGCTTGATTCAGTTGTTAAAGAGCGGTTGGTTAAGCTTTCGCTCAACCGAGGCGCGCATTCTACAGCAGCCTCTGTTGCTGTCAAGCGGTTATTTAAGATGTTTTCAAAGTTTCCTCTGTAACATCAACCACTTGCGCTTTCGATCTCTCGTCAGCGGGAGGCGAATTCTACAGCGTTACACGCTGCTGTCAACACCTCATTTCCTGCTTCGATGATTTGAAGCTGGCACCGTCAAAACCGCTTAACTCATTGAAACTCAAGGAGTTTTCCGTTTCGACTGCGCCGGAAGTGGGCGCATTATAGGCCAACAAAATGCGCCGTCCAGCACTATTTCCAAGTTTATTCAGATTTCAACGTAATTCGGGCAAATGCCTTCTTACCCGCCTGACAAACATGAGTGGAGCCCAATGCATATATATAGGAGCGATCAACCACCTCTCCATCAATACGCACACCACCCGAACCCAACAAATCACGAGCAACCGCAGAATTCTTCACCAGCCCAGCTTTGTTCAGCACTGCAGCAATCGGCATGTCTTCAGTAGCGCTCAGCTCAATCTCCGGCAAGTCATCCGGCAGCTCACCATCTTTCATGCGGTTACCCGCACCACGGTGCGCATTAGCTGCAGCCTCTGCACCGTGAAAACGCGCCACAATCTCTTCAGCCAGCTTGATTTTGATATCTCGCGGATTGGCCCCAGCCTCAACCTCTGCCTTAAAGGCATTGATCTCATCCATCGAGCGGAAGCTGAGCAATTCAAAGTAACGCCACATCAACGCATCCGGGATCGACACCAGCTTGCTATACATCACACCAGGCGCTTCCTGAATACCAACGTAATTACCCAGGGATTTGGACATCTTCTTGACGCCATCCAACCCCTCAAGCAAAGGCATCGTGACGATGCACTGCGCCTCCTGCCCATAACCACGCTGCAACTCACGACCCATCAGCAAATTAAACTTCTGATCAGTGCCACCCAACTCGACATCCGCTCGCAAGGCAACCGAGTCATAGCCCTGTACCAACGGATACAAAAACTCGTGGATAGCAATAGGCTGATTGGTGGTGTAGCGCTTATCAAAGTCGTCGCGCTCAAGCATGCGCGCTACAGTGTATTGGGACGTCAGACGAATAAAATCCGCAGGCCCCATCTGATCCATCCAGGTTGAGTTGAACGCCACTTCGGTTTTCGATGGATCCAGAATCTTGAAGACCTGTGTCTTATAGGTCTCTGCGTTGTCGAGCACTTGCTCGCGCGTCAGCGGAGGACGCGTCGCACTCTTGCCACTTGGATCACCAATCATCCCGGTAAAGTCACCGATCAGAAAAATGACGTGATGGCCAAGCTCCTGAAACTGGCGCAGCTTATTGATCAGTACGGTGTGACCCAAATGCAGATCGGGTGCAGTAGGGTCAAATCCCGCCTTGATACGCAGCGGCTGGCCACGCTTCAACTTCTCGACCAGTTCAGACTCGACCAGTACCTCTTCGGCACCACGCTTGATTAGCGCTAGCTGCTCTTCAACCGACTTCATATCAGACCCGTAAGGCTCAATTTCAAAGGGAACCAACCATACAAGATCACCCACTAATTACAAGTTCTGGCGGGCGCACGGGGGGCTATCTGTCAGTTAATGTGTGGTCAACTTGCTTCAAGGGCGTTTTGGTTATATTTTATACAGTTATTTCATCTTCACAGTGTCAGTCATCTTTTCCAATTCATCCTTTATCTCAAAGTCAAATTACCTATGACCAGTCAACCGCCTAAAGCGCCACCGCTTTATCCGAAGACCCACCTGCTCGCCGCAAGCGGGATCGCAGCATTATTGAGTTTGGCACTGCTGGTATTTCCATCCAGCGAAGTCGAGGCCAAACGCACAACGCTAAACCTGGAACTGGAAACCCCCGCAGAACAACTGACACAAGATCAAGACGCCGCAGACCTCGTTCAGGCCACAAATGAAGCGACACCTGCTCCGTTTACCCAAATAGACCCGCAAGACAGCGCGCCCGCTGCGACTGCAAAAGCTGAAGACAAAAAAGCGCCTAGCCACCGCGAAGTCATTGTCGCGAAGGGCGATACCCTCTCTACCCTGTTTGAGAAAGTGGGCCTGCCCGCTGCGTCTGTACACGAGGTCCTGGCCAGCGACAAACAGGCCAAGCAGTTCAGCCAGCTGAAACACGGGCAGAAGCTCGAGTTTGAAATGGGCACAGACGGTCAGCTCAATAACCTGCACAGCCGCATCAGCGATCTCGAAACCATCACCTTGAGCAAAACAGCCAAGGGATATTCGTTTCGCCGTGTGACCGCTCAACCGACAATGCGCACCGCCTATGTTCACGGTGTAATCAGCAGCTCACTGTCTGCTTCCGGCCAGCGCGCCGGCCTGCCTCACAGCATGACGATGGATATGGCCAAAGTATTCGGCTATGACATCGACTTTGCACAAGATATACGGCCCGGCGATCAGTTCGAGGTCATCTACGAGCAAAAAGTGGTCAACGGCAAAACGGTTGGCACGGGCAACATCTTGTCTGCTCGCTTCACCAACCGAGGCAAAACCTATACGGCAGTGCGTTACACCAATAAGCTGGGCATCAGCAATTACTACACCGCTGACGGCAATAGCATGCGCAAAGCCTTCATCCGCACCCCAGTAGATTTCGCCCGCATCAGTTCACGCTTCTCTTCGGGACGCAAACACCCGATCCTGAACAAGATCCGTGCCCACAAAGGCGTGGATTACGCGGCACCACGTGGAACACCGATCAAGGCTGCCGGTGATGGCAAAGTATTACTTGCAGGCCGTCGTGGCGGGTACGGCAACACCGTCATCATTCAACATGGCAACACGTACCGCACGCTTTACGGCCACATGCAGGGCTTCGCCAAGGGCGTCAAAACGGGCGGCGCCGTCAAGCAAGGGCAAGTTATTGGTTACATTGGCACGACCGGCCTGTCGACCGGCCCACACCTGCATTACGAGTTTCAAGTCAATGGCGTCCATGTAGATCCGCTGGGGCAAAAACTCCCGATGGCTGATCCGATTGCCAAAAACGAGCGTGCCCGGTTCATGCAACAAAGCCAGCCATTGATGGCTCGCATGAATCAGGAAAAAGCCACCATGCTGGCTTCGAGCAAGCGCTAAGTCATGGCGCTCTACATAGGAGTGATGTCCGGCACAAGCCTTGATGGCATGGACATCGCTCTGATCGAGTTAGGGGCGAGCATCAAGCTTCTCGCCTCTCACTACACCCCCATGCCCTCCTCATTACGCGCCGAATTGCTCAGCCTGTGCGCCAGCGGCCCTGACGAAGTTGCCCGCTGCGCCATTGCTGAAAATCACTGGGTTGAACTGGCCGCCCAAGGCGTACACGCACTTCTCACACAACAACAGCTCTCCCCACAAGACATCCGGGCGATAGGCAGCCACGGCCAGACCATCCGGCACGAACCCGCTCTGGGCTATACCGTTCAAATCGGTAACCCTGCTTTATTGGCCGAGTTGACAGGGATTTGCGTGGTGGGCGATTTCCGTAGGCGGGATGTCGCAGCTGGCGGCCAAGGCGCGCCGCTCGTGCCGGCATTTCACGAAGCCTTGTTTACTCACGAGAGTGGCTATCGAGCCGTTTTAAATGTTGGCGGATTCAGCAACCTAAGCTTGATAACACCTACCGAGCCTGTAGCCGGATTCGATTGCGGCCCCGGGAACGTCTTGCTGGACGCCTGGATACAAGACACACGCGGCGATCTGTATGACCGTAGTGGCCAATGGGCTGCCAGTGGCAGAGTAGAACCTGCCTTGCTGAACACGTTGCTCAGCGACCCCTTCTTCAAGACACAAGGCCCAAAAAGCACCGGGCGCGAAGTCTTTAACTTGAATTGGCTGAAGCACCATCTCTTCAGCCTGCCAGCCTTCCCCGCTGAAGACATTCAGGCAACCCTGCTCGAACTCACAGCCCTAACGATCGTGGACTCACTGCAAAGCGCTCAACCGCACACCGACGAGCTTCTGGTATGCGGTGGCGGCGCGCACAACACCGCACTGATGACGCGGCTCGCTTCACTTCTCCCCCAAACTCGGGTCAATAGCACCCAGGTCAAAGGCGTGGATCCAGACTGGGTGGAAGCCATGGCTTTTGCGTGGTTGGCCCATTGCTGCCTGGAAAACATTCCTACCAACCGCCCCAGCGTAACTGGCGCTCGCGGCTTGCGCATCCTTGGCGCTATCTATCCCGCCTGAACACCCGTTCAATAAACGGCAGACAGCAAAACGCCGCGTATCGACGCGGCGTTGAGGGTCAAACGTGTGTGCGGACAATCAAATCGAGAAGGACGAACCGCAACCACAGGTCGTGGTGGCATTCGGGTTCTTGATCACAAAACGCGACCCTTCGAGACCTTCCTGATAGTCCACTTCAGCGCCAGCCAGATACTGGAAGCTCATCGGATCAACCACCAGGCTTACGCCCTCGCGCTCAACGATAGTGTCATCGTCCGCGACTTCTTCATCAAAAGTGAAACCGTACTGAAAACCCGAACAACCGCCGCCCGTCACAAATACGCGCAGCTTCAAACGATCATTACCCTCTTCATCGACCAGGCTCTTCACCTTGTGCGCAGCACCTTCGGTGAATTGCAAAGCCATGGGGGTGAAGGATTCGACGCTCATGCTGACTATCTCCCGGCGCTATGCCGCCATAATGCGTGATGACGCGCATTATCCGCTTCTCCTAGAAAAGCGGTCAACTATTCATAAGTAGCAGCGGTAAGGTGGACGCTTACCGCTTGAGGATATCTGCAAGGTTTAAGGCAGCATGCCGGCATGGGACAGGCCCAGACGCTCATCCAGACCAAACAGGATATTCATATTCTGCACGGCCTGACCTGACGCCCCCTTGACCAAGTTGTCGATAACCGACAAAACGACCACCAGATCGCCATCCTGCGGGCGGTGAATGGCTATGCGGCACACATTGGCGCCGCGCACACTGCGTGTTTCGGGATGGCTGCCAGCAGGCATTACATCCACAAATGGCTCGTTTGCGTAACGTTTTTCAAACAGCGCCTGCAGATCCACAGAGCGATCAGTAACCGTTGCGTACAACGTGGAATGAATCCCACGAATCATTGGCGTTAAATGCGGGACGAATGTCAGTCCTACCTCTTTGCCAGCGGCACGGCGTAAACCCTGACGAATTTCAGGCAGGTGACGATGCCCTTTGACGGCATAAGCCTTCATGCTTTCAGACGTTTCGGCATATAGAGAGCCAACACTCGCGCCCCGACCAGCACCGCTAACACCGGATTTACAGTCAGCAATCAAAACTGACGTATCGGCAATACCTGCTTCGAGCAAAGGAAGAAAACCCAGTTGGGTAGCAGTCGGATAGCAACCCGGCACTGCAATCAATCGTGCTTTCCTGATTTGTTCGCGATTGACTTCCGGCAGGCCATAAACCGCCTCTTCTAGCAGTTCAGGCGCACCATGCGGCTGGCCGTACCACTTGGCCCACTCCTCTGCATCTTGCAGACGGAAATCGGCTGACAGGTCGATCACCTTGGTTCCGGCCGCAAGCAATTCACCTGCCAAGGCATGAGCCACGCCATGGGGCGTCGCGAAAAACACCACATCGCACGCCGCCAATGTCTGAGTATCAGGCACGCTGAAGGCAAGGCCATCGTAATGACCGCGCAGGTTGGGATACATATCAGCAACAGGCAGGCCTGCTTCGGATCGAGAAGTGATCACTACCACTTCTGCCTGCGGATGCTGCGCCAGCAAACGCAGCAATTCGACACCGGTGTAACCCGTGCCGCCGACAATACCGACCTTGACCATAACCTGCCCCTCAACGAACCCACTGGAAAGCCCTCGATAATAGGGACAGCGCGCCCCTGCGACAACCGCCAAGGTGACTCCCGGACGCTCTACTACTACTATTTGATCTACCGTGAATCTGGGAATAACTAAAAATGCTTTATCTATGGCTCAAAGCCTTCCACATCATCAGCATCGTCTGCTGGTTTGCTGGCCTGTTTTACCTACCTCGCCTGTTCGTTTACCACGCCCAAAGCGAAGATTCCGTCAGCAAAGAGCGCTTCAGCGTCATGGAGCGCAAGCTGTATCGCGGCATCATGGGCCCCGCGATGATCGCCACAATCATTTTTGGCGGCTGGCTGATCAGCCTTAACCCTAGCGGCTATTTTAGCCAGGGCTGGATGCATGCCAAATTGACACTCGTGGTGCTGCTCATCGGCTATCACCACATGTGCGGGGCTCAAGTTAAACGCTTCGCCCGTGGAGAAAATACCCGCAGCCATGTGTACTTCCGCTGGTTCAACGAAGTACCGGTCCTGTTTCTGATCGCCATCGTAATTCTGGTGGTGGTCAAACCGTTCTAACGGCAACTCATCTTTCAACGAGGTTATCCGATGTCACTGCCCGCTCTGCTTGAACAACGCTTGCGCCTGCCGGTGGTGGCCGCTCCTATGTTTCTGATCTCAAACCCGCAACTGGTGCTTGCCTGCTGCCGTAACGGCGTAGTCGGCAGTTTCCCTGCACTGAACCAGCGCGACAGCCAAGGGTTCAAAGCCTGGCTGGAGGAAATCGAAGCAGGTCTGGCGCTACTGGATAACCCGGCGCCCTACGCCGTGAACCTGATCGTGCACAACAGCAACCCACGACTTGAAGCAGACCTCGCCATTTGCATTGAGCACAAAGTGCCCATCGTGATCACCAGCCTGGGCGCCGCTAAAGAGGTGATCGACGCGGTTCACAGCTACGGCGGGCTGGTCTTCCATGATGTCACCACCCGCCGTCACGCCGAAAAAGCCGCGCAAGCCGGTGTCGACGGTTTGATCGCTGTTGCTGCTGGCGCAGGCGGGCATGCGGGCACCTGGAGCCCTTTCGCTCTGGCAGCTGAGATACGCCAGTTTTTCGACAAAACGCTGCTGCTCGCAGGCTGCCTGAACCACGGCCACGAGATCTTGGCAGCTCAAACGCTTGGCGCCGACTTGGCCTATATGGGCACGCGCTTCATCGCCACCCGCGAAAGCCATGCGCCTGACGCTTATAAGCAGATGCTGCTAGCATCCCGCGCGGCCGATATCATTCACACCCCTGCGGTATCAGGCGTACCTGCCAGTTTCATGCGGCAAAGCCTTGAAAATGCCGGGTACGACTTGGCAGCGTTGCAAAGCAAGGGGGAATCAGGAAACAAACTGAAACCGCTCAACGATGAAGCCAAAGCATGGAAAACCGTGTGGTCGGCCGGTCAGGGCGTAGGCGAAATCTCCGACTTGCCTTCAACGGATGAACTGATCGCACGCCTGGACGAGGAATATCGTCAGGCGTTAAGTCGAATTCAACGGTTATCCAGCCATTGGCCACACCTTTGAAACATCGAAGCCCGCCCAATCAGCGGGCTTCATTTTTTAAATACCTGACAAGGACGCAGTAATGCCGGAAGTAAGCCTGGATAAAAAATCTCACGAATCGTATGGCACGCTGGACCCACTGGGGTTCGACGGTCGAATTGGCCGCATGCGAATGCTGGCCTGGCCACTGGTGCTCACCGCAATCGCGGCTGCACTGCTCATCCCGTGCCTGCTGTTAGCCCAAGTCTCATACACGCTGGGGTTCACCTGTAGCCTGACGGTGCTACTGGCCTATTTCGTCATTAGCATCAGGATCAGCGCACAGCGCCTGCATGATCTCAACTGGTCAGCGTGGATGCTCTTGCTGCATTTAGTGCCTGTGGCAACCCTGATCCTGTCCTTTATGTTGGTACTGATGCCCGGTACGACCGGTCCGAACCAGTATGGCCCGCCACCGCCGCCTAACAGTCCGGCAGTCAAAGTTCTGGCTTGGGTTGCGATCACGCTGATGATTGTTTCGTTAATCGTGACGGTCCTCGCCTTTGCACTGGGCCTTGCAACCTCGTTCATCAACGCAGCCGGCACCAACAGCCTGTAGACTGCGCTCTTTATTAAACGCGCTAACGCCAGGGACATCATTGTCACCGGACTGAACCGTTGCGATGGAGAACAGCATGACCCGTTACGCTTTGATCACTGGCGCCTCAAGCGGCATTGGCCTGGCCCTGGCAGAAGCCCTTGCCCGTCGCGGGCGCAGTTTGATTCTGGTTGCCCGCCAACGGGACGCACTGGAGGCCATAGCCCTCGAATTCACCCAGCGCTTTGGCGTAGAAGTGCTGATTCGCGCCTGCGATCTGGGCGAGCCGCTGCGCTTGTCCGGCTTCTTGCTGGAGCTGGAAGAAGGTGACAGGCAGATTGATTTGCTGATCAATTGCGCAGGGATCGGAACCTGCGGCCCTTTCCTGGCCAACGACTGGAGCGCAGAGCAAGATTTGATCGAGCTCAATGTGCTGGCCCTCACGCGGCTGTGCCATGCCATCGGCAATATGATGGCGGTCCAGGGCGGCGGGCAGATCCTCAACGTTTCCTCGATCGCGGCGTATCAGCCGGGCCCTTGGCTGAGCACCTACTTCGCCAGTAAAGCCTACGTGCTGCACTTTTCAGAGGGCCTGCGCGAAGAGGTCAAGAAAACCGGGATCAAAGTGTCAGTGCTCTGCCCCGGCATCACCCGCACCGGTTTTTTTGAAGCGGCGAACATGAATGCCGACACGGTCAAACACAATCGCCATGCACTGAGCCCTGAAGAAGTCGCGCTTTACACCGTACGCGCACTTGAAAAGAACAAGGCGATTATCATGCCGGGCTGGCGAAACCGCTGGATGACCCGCGTCCCCCGGCTGCTAACACGCTGGATGACGCGCAAGATTGCCGCCTCGGTTAATAAGTCGTACTGCCCACGTTAAGGTGGCTGGCCGCCAAACGATCCCCTGCGTACACTCAGATCGGACTTCACTTACGGAGATACAGCTTTGGATACTCTGTTCACCAAGATCATCAACCGTGAAATACCCGCAAAGATCATTTATGAAGATGATCAGGTTCTGGCGTTTCACGACATTGCGCCACAAGCGCCGGTGCACTTTCTGGTCATCCCGAAAAAACCGATCCGCACCCTCAATGACCTGACCGAAGAAGACAAAGCGCTGGCCGGTCATATTTTGTTCACCGCGCAGCGTCTGGCGGTCGAACAAGGCTGCGAGAAGGGCTTTCGTGTCGTGATGAACTGCAATGAAGAGGGCGGCCAAACGGTTTACCACATTCACATGCACGTGCTGGGTCAGCGCCAAATGAACTGGCCACCGGGCTGATTCATCGATCGGTTTGCGCGGGAGTGCCAAAACCTCCTGCGCTGACCCATGATCCAACGCAAACCCTGCCCGTCCGATTGGGGTAAACTGGCCGCCGTGATTTTTTCCGGAGGTAAGCATGACTACCCAACGTCACTACTCGCCGATTGACCGTCTTCTGTTACAAGCTGATACCGCAATGCGCACTTTGCTGCCTTTCAGCGGTCAGCCGTATCGCCCCTCACCTGCCATCGTCAAACCTGAAAACCCTCTGGGGGAACAGGCCACGCGTCATGTGGCGGGTCTGATGCGCATCAACCATACCGGCGAAGTCTGCGCCCAGGCCTTGTATCAGGGCCAAGCCCTGACCGCCAAGCTGCCGCAGGTGCGCGAAGCCATGGAACATGCCGCTGAAGAAGAAATCGATCATCTGGCCTGGTGCGAACAACGCATTCGTCAATTGGGTAGCCACCCGAGCGTACTGAACCCGCTGTTTTACGGCATGTCTTTCGGGATTGGCGCTGTGGCCGGCCTGATCAGCGACAAAGTCAGCCTGGGTTTTGTCGCCGCTACCGAAGATCAAGTGTGCAAGCACTTGAACGAACACCTGGCGCAACTGCCGCCCGAAGACGAAAAGTCGCGCGCCATTCTCGAACAAATGCGCATCGATGAAGAACACCATGCTGAGTCCGCACTGGAGGCGGGCGGCTACCGTTTCCCGGCACCCGTAAAATTCGGGATGAGCCTGATGGCAAAAGTCATGACCAAAAGTACCTATCGCATTTAATCGCCCCTGCGCAAAATGCACACAAAAAAGGCGGCTCACCTCACGGTAGCCGCCTTTTTTGGTTGCTCGTTGCTTACGACATATTGCGTGCGTAAAAGATTTCGAGCATTTCGTGCTTCACCCGCTCAGTGACCTGAGCGCGCTGCTCGGTCGACAGATTGCTCGTGGCATCGCCGAACAGGTAGTTATCCAGTTCGAAGTCCTTGAGCAGCATCTTGGTGTGAAACAGGTTCTCTTGATACACATTCACGTCGGTCATTTGATAACCGTCGCGGGTGTCTTCGGAGAGGTAGTTCTGGATCGAATTGATCTCGTGATCGATAAAGTGCTTTTTACCTTCCACGTCGCGGGTAAAGCCGCGCACGCGATAGTCGACCGTCACGATATCCGAATCAAATTGATGGATCAGATAGTTGAGAGCTTTAAGCGGTGAAATAACGCCGCACGTCGACACGTCGATGTCCACACGGAAAGTCGCGATTCCGTCCACCGGATGAATCTCCGGATAGGTGTGTACCGTGATATGACTTTTGTCGAGGTGACCCAAAATGGTCTCTGGCAGCGGGCCTGGGGATTCTTCGATCTGGCTTTCGGTAGGTGTTACCGGCTGCTCGGAAATCAGAATAGTCACGCTGGCGCCTTGGGGATCGTAATCCTGACGGGCGATGTTCAGGATGTTGGCACCAATGATATCAACCACATCTGTAAGGATCTGCGTCAGGCGTTCTGCGTCGTACTCTTGATTGATGTACTCAACGTATGCCTGCTGGTCTTGCGGGGTTTCCGCATAGCAGATGTCATAGATGTTGAAGCTCAAGGTCTTTGTCAGGTTATTGAACCCGTGGAGCTTGAGTTTGCTTTTCACCGTAATAAAACTCTCTATGTCGATGCGGCTCGGCCGCGTGATCCAGCATGCCCGTCAAGTGCGTGGGACGCACCTGCGTAGGACGGTTAACACCTCTTCGCGATGGCGATTTTGGTTATCTGTTCGGACCCGCCGCCGGGATGATTCCCCGCCACGACCCTTAAAAAAGTGGCGCATTATGCAGACGTCAGCGACTGATCGCCAGAGTCTGCAATGCTTTTATGAAAATTGAATGTCCACTCAGCCCAGTTCGATTATTTCGTAGTCATGGCTGATGGCGACGCCGGCCGCGCCCAGCATGATCGACGCCGAGCAATACTTCTCGGCAGACAGTTCGATCGCACGTTTAACTTGCGCTTCTTTGAGCCCACGTCCCTTGACCACGAAGTGCAGGTGAATCTTGGTAAACACTTTCGGGTCTTCAGTGGCGCGCTCCGCCTCCAGGAACGCCTCGCAGCTTTCGACTGCCTGACGCGACTTCTTGAGGATGCTGACCACATCAAAATTGCTGCAACCGCCAAGGCCCAGCAGCAGCATCTCCATGGGACGCACACCCAGGTTCCGGCCGCCGCTTTCTGGAGGCCCGTCCATGACGACGACGTGGCCACTGCCCGACTCGCCCAAAAACATGGCTTCGCCCGCCCATTGAATGCGTGCCTTCATCGCTCAGACTCCACTGTCTTAAAAGGGGCGCCAGCTTATCACAGGGCCAAAATTCAATGACCGACAGGCCAGAAGCGTTTCTCTGACGCCGCATGAGGAAATTTCTGCGTTAGGTGAAGAATTCGTCTGTTAAGCTGGCGCCAATTCGCTGGCGCCATGCCGGCAAGCGCTCTACATAAAAATAGATCAAACCCCTTACCGTGCAGGCTTTACGGGACACAACCATGGTTGCCCTTACTCCCATACCCAAGATCAAGAACCTCGACAAATTTCTGACTCATTGCCAACGCAGGCGTTATCAAGCCAAAAGCAACATCATCTGCGCCGGTGAACGTTCACAGACGCTGTTCTTCATCGTCAAAGGCTCCGTGACCATCGTGATCGAAGACGACGACGGTCGTGAAATGATCATCGCCTACCTCAACGCCGGGGATTTTATTGGCGAACTAGGGTTGTTCGAACAGCCGGGCCTGGAACAGGCGCGCAGTGCGTGGGTCAGGGCCAAGACCGAATGCGAAGTTGCAGAAATCACTTACGCCAAATTCAGGGAGTACGCGCATCAAGAACCTGAAATCCTCTACGCGCTTAGCGGGCAAATCGCACAACGATTGCGCAATACCACACGCAAGGTAGGTGATCTGGCGTTCTTTGACGTGACTGGTCGCGTGGCCCGTTGCTTGTTGGAACTGTGCAAGCAGCCTGACGCAATGACTCACCCCGACGGCATGCAAATCAAAGTGACGCGTCAGGAAATCGGCAGGATCGTCGGGTGTTCGCGGGAGATGGTGGGACGCGTGCTCAAGGATCTGGAAGAACAGAACCTGGTCAGCGTTAAAGGCAAGACCATGGTGGTGTACGGCACACGTTAAGGCTTGAGCAACGGCGCCAGAAGGTCTTGATAGCGGGAAGCCAGCTGTTCAAAAAAGTCGGGCGCCGCAAACACCTCATGCAACGCAATGTGACTCTGCGCACGGCAACGCTGCTCCAGTGAACACAGCTCATTGAATCGGTTGACCGACGCCACCATCGATTCGCGCTCGTTATCCAGCAGCAGAGCACCGTGAACCAGCCCTACCGGCCGTTGCCCCCCCTGACTCTGGCGCCAGCGCTGAGCGGTACCCACCAACTTGCGCCCATTGAGGTTGACGTTGAAACGGCCATCACAGAAAGCCCCTTCAATTTCTCCCAATGAAGCAAGGCCGCCCAGTTCGGTCAAAAGATCACAGATGGGTTGGCACAGGCGCTGATAAGCAGTTTCGATACGCCCCTGATCCCCCTCGCTGCGAAGCGGGGCGTAAACCAGCGCGATGTTGACCGTAGATGCGGATTGAGGAACTGGCTCGCCGCCTGTTTCCCGCAACAGGATCGGCCAACCGTGGGTCGCCAATTCAACACTCGCACTCTCAAAACCGGGCAGTCGAGCCAGGCGTTTAGGCATGACCAACGCCCGGTCGGTGGGCTGCCAAAACAGCACCCCGGCTTCACGCTCACCCGCGCAGACCGATGCCAGCAAATCTTGTTCGGCTTTGAGCCCGGCTTCGACACAGAGACGCTGAATACGGGTCATGGCAGTCCTTGCTAAACGCTGGCCGGGTTTAATCCGCTGTTGAGCCCGAAATGGGTGTACCGCGTTCCGGGAAGAACAACCGCTGCAATTCTGCGCCCGGACTTTCAGCGCGCATGAATGCTTCACCGACCAGGAACGAATACACCTCGCTGATTTCCATCAGCTCGACATCGGCGCGGTTCAAAATTCCGCTTTCGGTAATCACCAGTCGATCACGCGGCACACGGGGCAACAGGTCCAGTGTGGTTTCCAAACTCACCTCAAAGGTGTGTAGGTTGCGGTTGTTGATGCCGATCAGGGGCGTATCAAGGGTTTTCAGCGCTCGCTCAAGCTCATCGCCGTCATGCACTTCGACCAGCACGTCGAGCCCCACGCTTTTGGCAACACTGGCCAGTTCGGCCATTTTGACGTCATCCAGCGCCGAAACAATCAACAGCACGCAGTCCGCACCCAGTGCGCGGGCTTCAACGATCTGATACGGATCGATCATGAAATCTTTGCGAATTACCGGCAGCTTGCACGCCGCGCGCGCCTGCTGCAGGTACGCATCTGCGCCCTGAAAAAAATCAATGTCCGTCAGCACTGAAAGGCAGGTTGCGCCGCCTTTTTCATAGCTTTGTGCAATGTCAGCAGGCACAAAGTGCTCGCGAATCACACCTTTGCTCGGTGATGCTTTCTTGATTTCGGCAATCACCGCCGGCTGCTTCAACTTGGCCTGCGCCAGCAATGCTTTGGCAAAGCCACGGACCGGATCGGCCTGAGCGACCTGACGTTCAAGTTCAGCCAAACTGATGCGCGCGCTACGCTCGGCCACTTCCTGAACCTTGCGCGCCAGAATATTTTCCAGAACGGTTGGCACACTCATGCTTCATTCTCCTGCTTGAAAATCGCGGTAAACGCGCCCAGTTCTTCCAGCTTCTCCCGGGCCAGCCCGGTGTGCAGCGCATCGTGCGCCAGCGCCACACCCTCTTTCAGAGTGTAGGCAAGATCAGCAGCGTATAACGCAGCACCCGCATTCAGCACGATCATCTCGGCGGCCTTCTGCCCGGCCTCGGTCTTACGGCGCCCCAGCGCATCGCGAATCAGCTCCAGCGATTGCTCGGGGCTGTCGACCACCAGGCCAAACAGGCTTTGGCTCTTGATGCCCAGGTCTTCAGGCTGAACCCAATACTCCGTGATCTCGCCTTTGCGCAGCTCAGCGACATACGTCGGCGCGGCAAGGCTGAACTCGTCCAGGCCGTCCTGCGAATGAACCACCAGCACATGCTTGCTGCCCAGACGCTGCAACACTTCGGCCAAAGGACGGCACAACGCCTGATTGAACACGCCGACCACCTGGTGCAACACACCGGCCGGATTCGTAAGCGGGCCAAGCATATTGAACAGGGTACGCAGGCCCAGATCGCGACGCGCAATGGCCGCGTGCTTCATGGCGCCATGGTGGGATTGAGCAAACATGAAACCAATGCCCACGCTGTCAATGCAGC
This sequence comes from Pseudomonas lundensis, assembly GCF_015377145.2. NCBI lineage: Bacteria > Pseudomonadati > Pseudomonadota > Gammaproteobacteria > Pseudomonadales > Pseudomonadaceae > Pseudomonas > Pseudomonas lundensis. The sequence goes on along the minus strand of NZ_CP062158.2, from coordinate 582,870 downwards.
GCGCCACTTGCACCGGGGTCAGGTTCAGGTAAACGCCTGCGGCTTCCAGCAAGTCAGCACTGCCGCTTTTGCCGGAGACAGCGCGATTGCCATGTTTGGCTACCGTGCAACCGGCCGCTGCGATCACCAGAGCGGACGCTGTGGAAACGTTGAAAATATTCGCACCGTCACCGCCGGTGCCCACAATGTCGACCACGCCGTCGAGTGTGTTGAGTTCGACTTTGTCCGCCAGCTCACGCATCACCGTGACCGCACCGACGATTTCGTCGATGCTCTCACTCTTCATGCGCATGCCCATCATGAAGGCGCCGATCTGCGCCTCGGTGCATTCGCCGGTCATGATGTCGCGCATTACATCGCGCATTTCCTCGGTGCTCAGGTCGAGGTGACCGACGATACGGTTCAGGGCAGTCTTGATATCCATATGAAGTCCTTAGCGCGTGCCGCCGGTTTGTTTAAGAAAGTTGGCGAACAGTTCATGACCTTGTTCGGTCAGGATCGATTCAGGGTGAAATTGCACCCCTTCGATGTTGAGGGTTTTGTGACGCACGCCCATGATCTCGTCGACCGAGCCATCGGCATGTTGCGTCCAGGCCGTCAGCTCAAGGCAGTCCGGCAGGGTCTCGCGCTTGACCACCAACGAGTGATAGCGGGTAACGGTCAACGGGTTGTTCAATCCCTCGAACACCCCCGTGTCGCGGTGATAAACCGGGCTGGTCTTGCCATGCATCACTTGGCGCGCGCGCACCACATCGCCGCCAAAGGCCTGGCCAATGGATTGATGCCCCAGGCACACGCCCAGAATCGGCAATTTGCCCGCGAAGTGTTTAATCGCTTCAAGTGAGATGCCCGCCTCATTGGGCGTGCACGGGCCGGGTGAGACCACAATGCGCTCGGGGTTGAGCGCTTCGATCTCGGCCACGGTCAGCTCATCGTTGCGCACCACCTTGACCTCTGCACCCAGCTCGCCGAGGTACTGCACAACGTTGTACGTAAAAGAGTCGTAATTATCGATCATCAGCAACATGGCTAAGCTCCTCAGGCGTCGGACGCGGGGGTTTGTTCGGCGAGCGCTACGGCACGAAACATCGCGCGGCGTTTATTCAGCGTCTCTTCCCACTCCAGGGCCGGTACCGAGTCGGCGACAATCCCGCCGCCCGCTTGCACATGCAATTCACCGTTCTTGATCACCGCTGTACGAATGGCGATGGCCGTGTCCATATTGCCGTTCCACGCAAAATAACCGACCGCGCCGCCATACACGCCGCGCTTGACCGGCTCCAGTTCGTCGATGATTTCCATCGCACGGATTTTCGGCGCACCCGACAACGTGCCTGCCGGCAAAATCGCACGCAAGGCGTCCATCGCCGTCAGACCGCTCTTCAACTGGCCGGTGACATTGGACACGATGTGCATCACGTTGGAGTAACGCTCGATCACCATTTTTTCGGTGAGTTTGACCGAACCAATTTCAGAGACCCGCCCCGTGTCATTGCGCCCCAGGTCGATCAGCATCAAGTGTTCAGCGATTTCCTTGTCATCACCGAGCAAGTCCTGCTCCAGCGCCAGATCCGCCTCTTCGGTCGCACCTCGCGGACGCGTCCCGGCAATCGGGCGCACAGTGATCAAATTATCTTCAACCCGCACCAGCACTTCAGGCGAGCTGCCCACCACGTGGAAGTCGCCAAAGTTGAAGAAGTACATATACGGCGTCGGGTTGAAGCAGCGCAGCGCGCGATACAGATCGATCGGCGCGGCCTTGAAATCAATGGACATGCGCTGCGACGGCACCACCTGCATGCAATCGCCCGCGAGAATGTAGTCCTTGATGGTATCGACGGCTTTCTCGTAGTCGCTCTGGGTAAAACTGGAACGGAATACCGGGTCGGCTGCCTGTTGGGCCGTGAAGTCCAGGCCGCGGCGCGGTGCAATCGGCTGACGCAATTGCTCAAGCAATGCTTCAAGTCGCGCCTGCCCCTCTTCGTACGCACCCGGCTGTGCCGGATCGACCAGCACAATCGCGTGCATCTTGCCTGCTAGGTTGTCGAACACCACCACGGCATCGGACACCATCAGCAGGATATCCGGCACACCCAGCGGATCCGGGTTCGGGCATTGGCCCAAACGTTTTTCCACGTACCGCACACAGTCATAACCGAAGTAGCCCACCAATCCGCCGTTGAAACGCGGCAACCCGGCAATGGTCGGCACGTTGTAGCGGGCTTTGAAGGCTTCGACAAACGCCAGCGGATCTTCGGCCTCGCAGGACTCGATCTCGACACCGTCGTGGGTCACACGCACCTGATGGTCGTGCACGCGCAATACGGTGCGGCACGGCAAACCGATGATCGAGTAACGCCCCCACTTCTCGCCGCCTTGCACCGACTCCAGCAAATAGGAGTTGGGCTGATCGGCCAGTTTCAGGTAGATCGACAGCGGCGTGTCAAAGTCGGCGAGGGTTTCGCGGGCAAGCGGGATACGGTTATAGCCGGCAGCGGCCAAACGCAGGAATTCTTCACGGATCATGAGGTGCCTCGTGGTCTGAGGGTCAAACAGTCAGGTATGCAAACGTGCCGGATCTCCGGCCAGATTCAAGTCAGGCGCGCCAACGCCAACGGGCCAGGGCCTTGATAACTTTCATCCAGAGTTTGCGAGTGACCACCACGATGGAATCTCTACGAGAGGGGTGAACAGAAGAGCCCAACGGTATCTCAGCCGCCGAATCTAAGCAACCGGCTATCAGCTCCTGCAAATTGCCAATCACCATGTCCGGCGACTCTTCTTCAATCGGGCGACCGTGGTTGTAACCGTAGTTCAGGGCCACGCAACGCACGCCAGCCGCCTTGGCGGCCAGCACGTCATTGCGCGAATCACCGATAAACATCGATTGCTGCGGGGTGACGCCAGCCATTTTCATCACAAACTGCAGCGCAGCGGGATCGGGCTTTTTCTGCGGCAAGGTGTCGCCGCCGATGATCCAGCGGAAAAACCGGCCCAGCTTCAATTCATCCAGCAGCGGCGCCACGAAACGCTCGGGCTTGTTGGTGATCAGCGCCATTTCGACGCCCTGCTTTTGCAGCCACTTGAGGCTTTCGCGTACGCCGGGGTAAACCTTGGTGTGCTCATGGCCGCCGTCGTAGGCCTCCATGAAAATCTCCAGGGCCCGCTCCGCCTCGGCATCATCGACGCCCGACGCATCAAGATTGCCTGCCAGCGCACGTCGCACCAGCATCGGCGCACCGTTGCCAATCCACATCTTGACGTTTTCGAGCCCGGCCGGCGGTCGGCCCAGCGCCTGCAGCATGGTTTCCACGGCAGCCGCCAGGTCCGGCACCGAATCAATCAGCGTGCCGTCCAGGTCGAACATCACCAGTTTTGGCAGCTGCCCTTGAAGGAGCTGCTCAAAACGGCTCATGGGCGAGCCAACGCAAGCTCGGCGCGCATTTGCTGGATGACGTGCTCGTAATTCGGCGTGTTGAAAATGGCCGAGCCCGCGACAAATGTGTCGGCGCCAGCTTCAGCGATTTCACGGATGTTGCCGACGTTGACGCCGCCATCGATTTCGAGACGGATGTCGCGACCCGACGCATCGATCAGTGCACGGGCTTCACGCAGTTTGTCGAGGGTGCCGGGAATGAACTTCTGACCGCCGAAACCGGGGTTCACGCTCATCAGCAAGACCATGTCGACCTTGTCCATCACGTACTTGAGCACGTCCAGCGGAGTGGCCGGGTTAAACACCAGACCGGCCTTGCAGCCGCCTTCGCGGATCAATTGCAGGGAACGGTCGATGTGCTGCGTGGCTTCGGGGTGGAACGTAATGTAGGTTGCGCCCGCCTCGATGAAGTCGCCGATGATGCGATCCACAGGGCTGACCATCAAATGCGCATCGATAGGCGCCGTGATCCCGTACTTGCGCAAAGCCGCGCACACCATCGGGCCGATGGTCAGGTTGGGCACGTAATGATTGTCCATGACATCGAAGTGAACGATGTCAGCACCCGCTGCGAGAACGTTGTCCACCTCTTCGCCAAGACGGGCGAAATCGGCGGAAAGAATCGATGGGGCAATAGCGAAGGGCTGCATGACGCACCTTTTAGTGAGCTAAACACGGTGGCGCGCATTGTATACCGCCGACCGCGACCCGCACACCGCCTCACGACCGCGACGCGACCGATCGCGCTCCAAGGCTGCAATCCGCGCCCAAGCCCCCCGCTGCAATATCTTGCGAACAAAGGCCAACGGCATGCGCTGACAACCGGTCTAGCGTTAAAAAACGATCACCACAAGGAAGGCAATGGAATGCCGAGACCCTATAGCAGCGCGCTACGTTTGAAGGACCGCTCCCCCGAGCCCGGCCGTATTTACCTGATCACCACCGTTACTGACCACCGCCGCCCGATCTTCAGTGACTTCACGCTGGGACGTCTGGTGGTCAACCAACTCAAACACGCGCACGACGAAGGCATCGTCCAGTCCATCGCGTGGGTTGTGATGCCTGACCATTGCCATTGGCTGGTTGAGTTACGCCACAAAACCATGGGTGAGGTGATGTGCAGGGTTAAATCGCGCAGCAGCAGGAGCATCAACGAGACGACCCGTTCCAGTGAACGTGTCTGGCAAAAAGGCTATTACGACCGCGCCCTGCGCAAGGAGGATGACCTCAAGGCCACCGCCCGCTACCTGATCAACACCCCGATTCGCGCGCAATTGACCTCACGAATCGGGGATTACCCCTTATGGGACGCCTGCTGGGTCTAGGCCTGAACCTGCGCGGTACGCATCTTCTCGCTGCGCCCGCGCAACCATTCGAGGGTCAGCAGCAGCACCACTGAGAACGCAATCAATAACGTGGCCGCCGCCGCAATGGTCGGGCTCAGGTTTTCGCGAATGCCGCTGAACATCTGCCGTGGCAAGGTCGCCTGCTCGGGCCCGGCCAGAAACAACGTCACCACCACTTCATCAAACGACGTGGCGAAGGCAAACAGCGCACCTGAAATCACCCCCGGCGCAATCAGCGGCAAAGTCACCCGGCGGAACGCGGTCAAGGGCGACGCCCCCAGGCTAGCCGCCGCGCGCACGAGGTTGTGATTGAACCCCTGCAAAGTCGCGGACACGGTGATGATCACAAACGGCACCCCCAAGACCGCATGCACCACGATCAACGAGAAGAAGCTGTTGCCCAGCCCCAGCGGGGCAAAAAACAAGTAACTGGCCACACCGATGATCACCACGGGCACCACCATGGGCGAAATCACCAGCGCCATGACCAGCGCTTTGCCCGGAAAATCGCCGCGGGTCAGGCCAATCGCCGCCAACGTGCCGAACACCATGGCCAATACGGTGGCCGCCGGGGCCACGATTACGCTGTTTTTCAGCGCGCGCATCCACTCGGCAGAGGCGAAGAAGTCCTGATACCAATGCAAGGAAAACCCTTGCAGCGGGTACACCAGAAAGCTGCCCGAGTTGAAGGACAACGGAATGATCACCAGCACAGGCAAGATCAGGAACAACAGGATCAGCCCGCAAAGAATGCGCAAGCTGTAGAACCAGATCCGCTCAATGGGGGACATGTAAGGGCTCAGCATGGCGATCTCCTTAACTCAAACGCAGGCGGGTAGCACCCACCAGCCAGTTGTAAATCAGGTACAGCACGACGGTTGCCAGCAGCAGCAAACCGCCCAGCGCCGTGGCCATGCCCCAGTTGATACTAGTGTTGGTATAGAACGCCACGAAGTAACTGACCATTTGATCGTTCGGGCTGCCGAGCAACGCCGGGGTGATGTAGTAGCCAATCGCAATGATGAATACCAACAAGCAACCGGCGCCCACACCCGCGTAGGTCTGTGGGAAGTACACACGCCAGAAGCTGGTAAATGGATGGCACCCCAGTGAGATGGCGGCACGCATATAGGTCGGAGAAATACCCTTCATCACGCTGTAAATCGGCAGGATCATGAACGGCAGCAAGATGTGCACCATGGCGATGTACACGCCGGTGCGGTTGAACACCAGCTCCAGCGGTTTGTCGATCAGCCCCATGCTCATCAGCGCGCTGTTGATCAACCCGCCCGATTGCAGCAACACGATCCAGGCCGCGACCCGCACCAGCACGGACGTCCAGAACGGCAGCAACACCAGAATCATCAACAGGTTGCTCTGGCGTGCAGGCAAATTGGCCAGCAGGTACGCCAAGGGATACGCCAGCACCAGACAGATGCAGGTGATGACCAGCCCCATCCAGAAGGTACGGGCGAAGATATCCAGATAAATCGCCTGGTCCGGTGTGGCCGGGGCCACTTCACCCAGGTCATCAATACGGTGATCGACGGCCGCCAACAGGTAAAACGGGGTCACGCTTGAGCTGTTGCGCTTGATCGCCTGCCAATACGCCGGATCTCCCCAACGCTCGTCGAGGGCTTCCAGTGCATCTTTATAAGAGTCAGGCGCCACCTTGAACGGCAGCGCTTTGGCGGTTTTCATCAGCAGGCTGCGATAGCCGGCCAATTCCATGTTCAGACGCTTCGACAAATCGCCCAGCACCTGATTCTTGCGTGCTTCGGCCAAGTCTTCGCTAAGTGCCAGATACACCGGTTCGGCCGGTAAGCCTTTGCCATCCCACCCGTGCACGGCCACCACAGTGCGTGGCAGGCCTTCGACCACTTCCGGGTTGCCGACACTTTTATAAAGCAGCGCCGCTATCGGCACCAGAAACACCAACAGCAAGAAAATCACCAGCGGCGCAATCAACGCCTGCGCTTTCCAGCGATTCACGCGCTCGGCATGCGCCAGACGCTTCTTCAAACTGGGGCTGGCGACTTCGTTCAGGGGGATGGCGATGGCCATGGCGAACTCCGCAAATCTTTAAACGGGGGCGGCGCGACCAGGTCGGGCGCGCCGCGTGTCAGCGCTGCTTACTTGGCAGCCCAGGCGTTGAAGCGTTGTTCCAGTTGCTCGCCGTTATCAGCCCAGAAGCTGACGTCGATCTGTACTTGATCCTTGAGGTTCTCAGCAGCAGTCGGCATGTCGGCTTTCACGGCCAGGGGCAGCAATGACATTGCCGCTTTGTTGGCCGGGCCATAGGCGATGTTTTGCGAGTAGACGCTTTGCTGCTCAGGTTGCAGCGTGAACTGCATGAACTTCTTCGCTGCGTCGGCCTTGTCTTTGCTCAAACCTTTAGGAATGGCCCAGGCGTCAAAGTCATAAATCCCGCCGTTCCAGACAATTTTCAGGTTGCTTTCTTTCTGCACGGCAGCAATTCGACCGTTGTAAGCAGAACTCATGACCACATCACCCGAGGCCAAATACTGCGGCGGCTGTGCACCGGCTTCCCACCATTGAATGCTGGGTTTCAACTCGTCGAGTTTCTTGAACGCGCGGTTCTGACCGTCCTTGCTCGCCAGCACCTTGTACACGTCCTTGGGCGCGACGCCGTCTGCCATCAAGGCAAATTCCAGCGTGTATTTGGCGCCCTTGCGCAACCCGCGCTTGCCGGGGAAGGTTTTGGTGTCCCAGAAGTCCGCCCAACTGGTCGGCGCCGTTTTCAGCTTGTCGGCGTTGTAGGCCATCACGGTCGACCATACGAAGAAGCCAGCCCCGCACGCCTGGATTGCACCGGAGACGTACTGATCGGGATTGCCAAACAGCGCCGGGTCCAGTTGCTCAAACATGTCTTCGTCACAGCCACGGGACAATTCAGGGGACTCCACTTCGACCAAGTCCCACGAAATGCTTTTGGTGTCGACCATGGCCTTGATCTTGGCCATTTCGCCGTTGTATTCCCCGGCGATGATTTTGCCGTCGCCCTTGGCTTCCCAAGGCGCGTAGAAGGCTTTGACCTGAGCGGCCTTGTTCGCCCCGCCAAACGAGATCACGGTCAGATCGGTGGCGGCCAACGCATTGGCGGCGCACATCAGGCCCAAGCTCAGGGCCGTGAATTTCAGAGTGTTATGCATTTTTATTCTCCACAGGGTTGGTGAAGCCGGGGCGATTAATTCGCCTCTAAGAGAGGGTCCAGCGCACGTACGTGTTCAACCTGCCAACCGAGTGGCACCACGTCACCGACGGCCAGCGTCGGGTCCAGTTCGGCAATCGGCTGTTTCACAAAAAAATCGTTCTTGCCGCAGACTTCCAGCCGCACCCGCACGTGGTCGCCCAGATAGATGAACTCTTCAACGCGCCCCGAGAACCGGTTCACGCACGCCTCGCTGGCGCCGTTAAGGCTGATACGTTCGGGGCGGATCGACAGGGTCACGGGTTCGCCGGGGCGACCGACATTCACCGCCAGTGCCTGAACCTTCTCGCCACGCCCCAGCTCAACCACGCAGCGCTCGCCATCCTGGCTGTGCAGGCGGCCATTGAGGCGATTGTTCTCGCCGATGAAGTTGGCGACAAAGGTGTTTTTCGGCTCTTCGTACAAGCAACGCGGCGGGGCAATCTGCTGAATTTCCCCTTGATGGAACACCGCCACCCGGTCCGACATGGTCAGGGCTTCGCCCTGATCGTGGGTCACGTAGACCACCGTCACGCCAAGGCGCTGGTGCAGGTGCTTGATCTCCATCTGCATGTGTTCGCGCAGTTGTTTGTCCAGGGCCCCCAACGGTTCGTCCATCAGCACCAGTTGCGGCTCGAACACCAGCGCCCGTGCCAGGGCCACCCGCTGTTGCTGGCCGCCGGACAACTGCGCCGGGTAACGCTGGGCGAAGGCATCGAGCTGCACCATGCTCAGCACGCGTTTGACCCGCTCGCTGATGTCGGTGCGATTGAGGCCGCGCACCGACAACGGAAAACCCAGGTTTTCAGCCACGGTCATGTGCGGGAACAACGCGTAGTTCTGAAACACCATGCCGATGTCGCGCTTGTGCGGCGGCACGTTGTTGATAGCGCGGCCCGCGAGCTGGATCTCGCCCGCGGTCGGGGTTTCAAACCCCGCCAGCATCATCAGGCTGGTGGTTTTGCCCGACCCGGAAGGCCCGAGCAAGGTCAGGAACTCGCCTTTGCGAATGTCCAGGTTGAGGTCTTTCACAATCAGGTTTTCGCCATCGTAGCTTTTCTGCACACCACGAAAGCTGACCAAAATGTCATTCGACCCAGCGCTTGCACCGACCTCACTCATAGCCACACCTTTTTGTTTTGGACTGCTGTAGTCCAAGACTAAAGAAGGCGTCAGTCCCCAGAAATCGGGGCGCAGGAGAGATTCACATCAGCAGGCTGGAAGATTGTGGGTAGGGCACGCCCTACAGAGATGTCGCGAATAGAACACTGGGTAACGCAAGACACAGCGCGCGGCTGAAGCACCGCTCAAAAAGCGTCGCAAACAGGCATGCCCTGTCGCCGCGGCTCTAATGCTCGCGGCGCGTCAGCCGTTACACCAGCTTATGTTCCATGGCGTATTTCACCAGCTCGGCCAACGAGGTGACGTGAAGTTTTTGCATCAGCCGCGCTTTATGGGTGCTGATGGTTTTGCTGCTCAGGGCCAGTTGCTGGGCGATGTCATTCACGTTCACCCCCTGCGCCAGCCGTTCAAACACCGAGAATTCGCGCTCTGACAGCTGCGCATGCAGCGGACGCGCGTCAGTCAGGCCTACCTCAAAGACCATGCGGTCCGCCAGCTCGGGGTCGATGTAGCGCCCGCCTGCCGCCACTTTACGAATGGCCATGAGCAAGAGTGCCGGGTCGCTGTCCTTAGTCGCGTATCCGGCCGCGCCGAACTTCAACGCCCGCGCCGCCATCTGCGCCTCGTCGTGCATCGACAGCACCAGGATCGCCGGCGGATTATTCAAGGCGCGGATGCGCGGGATCGCTTCCAGCCCGTTAACGCCGGGCATGGAGATGTCCAGCAGCACCACCTCGCACGGCACATGGCGCAGGGTTTCCAGCAATTGCTCGCCGTTGCTCGCCTCCCCCACCACCCGCAGGTCTTTGGCCAGGCCGATCAATTGCTTGATCCCCTCCCGCACAATGGTGTGGTCTTCAGCTACCAGTACACGGATCACAGACAACGCCTCCTCAAAGTCACAACGGCACCCGCACACTCAGGGTCGTGCCTTCGCCCGGCACACTGTGCACCGACAGCGTCCCGCCCATCATCAATACCCGCTCACGCATGCCCACCAGCCCGAAGGATGTCGGCCTGCCGGTAGCGGGAATAAACCCCTGGCCATCATCGCTGATGCTCAGGCACAGCGCATGCGCTTCAACACTCAGGGTTAACTCTACGGTTTGCGCCTGAGCATGACGCATCACGTTGGTCAGCGCCTCCTGCAAAATTCGGAACAGCCCGACTTCCTTGGCCGCACTCAGCGGTGGCAAATGCTCAGGAACCTGCACCAGACACGGAATGTGCGTACGCGCTTCAAAGCGCTGTGCCTGCCATTCGATGGCCGAACTGATGCCCGCATCCAAAATGGGCGGCCGCAGTGCTGTGGCCACATCGCGCACCAACTGGAACAACTGCGCGATGAGTTTTTTCATGCTGTTCAAGCGCTCACGCAGACCGGGGTCCAGATCCGCGTAGGCCAACTCGCACATGGACGTTTCAAGTTTGAGCACGGTCAACATCTGCCCCAGCTCATCGTGCACTTCTCGGGCAATGCGCGCCTTTTCTTCTTCGCGCACGCTTTCAAGGTGCGCGGACAGTTCGCGCAGCTGGCCGCGAGAGCTGTCCAGCTCCAGTTCGATTCGCTTGCTTTCGCTGATGTCCCACACGATGCCGTCCCAGACCACGGTGCCATCTTGCAGGCGGCGGGTGATGGCCTTGATCTCGGCCCAGCGCTGCTCGCCTTCACGCGTGACAATCCGGCCCTGCCAAGACCAATCGCTGTCGCTGTCGAGCGCCTGGTCCTGCACGCGGTGGTAATCCGCTTTGTCGTCCGGGTGCACAAGGCTGCGCAGACCGACTTCACGTTTACGCAACGTCGCGGGCGAGAACCCGGCCAGGCTTTCACTGCCTTCGCTGATGTAGGGGAAGTCCAACTCGCCCGTGAGCAACGAACGTTCCAGACGAAACACCAGCCCGGGGACGTTGGCCGCAATGCCTTGCAGGCGTGCATCACTTTCTTGCAGCGCGGCCTGCACGCGGCGGCGCTCGGTGATGTCATTGAGGTACACCACCAGGTATTCCGCCGCCTGAAAGCGCAAAAAACTGAGCGTGACGTCGGCCGGAAAGGTGCTGCCATCCGCCCGCACGCACTGCGTTTCAAACCGTTGCGCGCCCTCTTCACCGGCCCGCGCACGCTTCCACAACCCCAGCCAGCGGTCCATGCTCAGCCCCGGTTCGAATTCACTCAAGGGCCGCTCCAGCACTGCACCCGGCGCGCACCCGAGCATGTGCTCGGCGGCCAGGTTGGCGTAGCGCACGTGGCTGTCCCAATTGACCCACAAGATGCCAACCGGGCTGCGATCAATTGAAAACTGGGTCAGGCGCAAGGCTTCGGCACTGGCGGCGCGCAGGGCAATGTCTTCGCGCGCGCTAAGCAGGGCACGCTCCAGCGAGGTTTGCTGACGCCGCTGCCAGAACACAATCGCCATGCTCGCCAACAGCAAGGCACCGATCAACAGGCTGACATTCTGCCAAAAACCGGGGGACGGCCCGGCGTGGGGATACTTGGGCTGCAACCAGCGCGCGTGCAATTGCTCCATGTCCCGCGCAGGGATGGCGTGCAAACCGCGCTCGACGATGCTGGCCAACTCCGGCCAGTCACGCCGGGTCGCCACGCGCAGCAACAGCGGCAAACCAATATCACCCACCACGGTCAACCCGGAGAACTCCGGTTCGATGGACAAGCGACTGAGCTGCGCTTCATCAATCACGGCGTAAGTGGCTTGCTGGCTCAGCAACAATTGCAGGGCCTGACGCTCCAACGGCACGCCCTGCACATTCAGGCCCGGATAGCTGGTGCGCAAGAACTCTGCCGTGCTGCCAGGCATGCGCACAGCCACGCGGGTCTGGCTGTCGAGCCGCTCCAGATCGACGGAGCCACTGCCGTCGCGCACGCCCACAATCAACTGCGGGACGCGCATGTAAGGGTCGGAAAATTGCCACAACCTCAACCCCGCGGGGGTTTGCAAAAGGCCCGGCACCAGGTCGATTTCCCCGGCCTGGGCGGCTTTTTCCAGTTGCGTCAGGTCCGGGTAATTGCGCCATCGCAACTCTACGTTAAGTGCCTGCGCCAGCCATTTCATCAGCTCCACATTGGCCCCGGACAACTGCTGCAAACGCTGGTCGAAGCGCGCGTAAGGGGCTTGCAACACTAGCCCCACGCGCAATTCCCGATGCTGCGACAGCCACTGCTGTTGCCCGGCACTCAATTGCGCCGCCGGCACAGGCGCTGCATGGCTCATCAAGGGCAGCCAGAACCAGCCGATAACTAACAGATAGCAAAAACGTGTCATCTGAACGCTCACACCCTGACAAATACGGATCAACCCTTTAGGCTGCCGGGATTACTTCTGGCCTGGAAAAAACGATGTCTTCTTACCGTCTGGCACTGCCAGCCCTGTGCCTGTCGTTGTTATTGCCCCTGGCATTACCTGTTCAGGCGGACGACCCGGCGCCCGCCGCAGAACCCGCCCAACCCCAGCCCGTGGTGCGCGAGCCGCTGCCCGAGCGCAGCCAGGAAGACGCAGCCGCGCTGGAGCGGCAACTCCCGCCCCACGAGCAGCAACAGCTACAGGCCGGGGACGTCAGCTTTCTCGCCCTCTGGAAGCCCGCCAATAACAGCGACCCCAGCGGGGCGGTGATTATCGTCCCCGGCGCAGGCGAAACCGCCGACTGGCCCATCGTTGTCGGCCCGCTGCGCAGCAAGCTGCCCGACGCCCGCTGGGCAAGCCTGAGCCTCAGTTTGCCGGACATGCAAAGCGAAGCCAGTCAGGCACGCACCGTCGAACCAGAGAAATTGCCTACACCTCAAGCGCCAGACAGTAGCAGTAAAGACGCCAGCACCACAGCCAAACCTATTGAACAAGCCGCCAGTGTCGGCACCGAAAACCCGGCACCGGACCTGACGCCGGTGGCGTCGCAGGAAGACATGAACAAGGCGGATGCCGAGCGAATTTTCGCCCGTATCGAGGCGGGCATTGCCTTCGCGCAGCAACAGAATGTGCGCAGCATTGTGCTGCTGGGGCACGGCACAGGCGCGTACTGGGCAGCACGCTATATCGCCGAGAAACAACCGGCGCAAGTGGGCAAACTGATCATGGTCGCCGCGCAGACACCGGTTCAGGCACAGGCAGACCTAAGCCAGATGACACCCAACCTGAAGGTGGCGTTGCTGGACGTGTTCTACAAAGACAACGCGCTACCGCGCAAGGCCGCCCTGGAACGGCTGCAAGCCAGCAAGCGGGTCAATGGCGGGAATTTCACTCAGGTCGGGTTGTCCGCGATGCCGGGCAATCGCGATGCCAGTCAAGAACAGTTGTATCGCCGTATTCGCGGCTGGCTCAGCCCGCAGCCTGTGGATAAGTAACGGTCAAAAACCGCGACGCTGCCGGATTAACGCGTAAGCGTGATGCAGCTCGCGGGTTTTCTCCGTGGCGTCGAGCACCTGAGCCGGACCGGCGCCTGAACCGGCCACCTTGTCGGGATGATGACGACTGAGCAAACGTCGGTAAGCCCGTTTGATGTAGGCCGGGTCGCTCTGATGGGTGACACCGAGTAGCGTGAGTGACTCCTGATAGGTGCCACCACGCGTGGCCAGCGGCTTTTTGTGCGGCTCATAATCGGCCCCCAGCGCCTGAATCTGTTGCGGGGTCCAGCCCAGCCATTTGCCCCACAACCCTATCAAGGCTCGCTCTTGAGCATCTACACGCCCGTCCGCCACGATCATCCGCCAGCAAGCGCGCAACACGCCTTCGGCCGCATGGGGTTGGGCCTTGAGCCGCCGCAAATAACCGCGTAACGAGTCGTTGCCAGACTTGCCCCGATTAAACGCAGCAATCGCCCGCTGCTGCGCGGGCGCGCTCATGTCGAGCAGGCGCATCTCTTGGCGTGCCTGCTCGATGTGCTTATCCACCACGCGCCCGCCGCTTTTGGCCAGACGGCCGAGCAACACGAACAACAGCTCGTCATTGCGCAGCGCAGCGCGACCGCCCAGGCGTTCGCGCAGATGGGCCCAGCTTTGCAGGTTCAGGCGCCGGTCCAGCGCCTGCCCCAACAACGCACCCAACATGGCCCCCGGAATGCTGGCAATCAAAAACCCGCCTCCGGCGCCGATCAGCGTCCCTGGCCACAGCATCTTACTGAGCGCCCTTGATCAGGCCTTCGGCCTCAGCCAAACGCTCGTGTGTGCCTACATCCACCCAATGCCCTTGCAAATGCTCTCCTGTGACATGGCCTGCGGCCATGGCTGTACGTAATAACGGCGCCAGTTTGAACGCGCCGGGCTCACACCCGCGGAACAGCGCCGGGCTCAACACGGCAATGCCGCTGTAAGTCAGCGCGGGGCCATCAGGTTGCGCATCCTGAACCTGCGATCCCATCAGGCAAAAATCACCCGTGGGGTGATGAGGCGGGTTATCGACCAGCACCAGATGCGCCAGACCGGCGCAAGGTTTGCGCAAGGCAGCAAAATCGTAGTCGGTCCAGATATCACCGTTCACCACCACGAACGGGTTATCGCCCAACAAGGGCAATGCTTTAAAAATCCCCCCGCCGGTTTCCAGTGGCTCGCCCTCGGCGGAGTACTGAATGCTCACCCCGAAGCGCGACCCGTCGCCCAGGTAATCTTCAATTTGCTGACCGAGCCAGGCGTGATTGATCACGATCTCGGTAAACCCTGCGGCCGCGAGCGCCCGCAGGTGGTACTCGATCAAAGGCACGCCGCCCGCACGGATCAAGGGCTTGGGCGTATGCAGGGTTAAAGGCCGCAGGCGCTCACCTTTGCCGGCGGCCAGAATCATCGCCTTCATGCCTGAGCCTCGACCGGTTCACGCAGACTGACAAATAGCTCACCCAACTCTGACAGTTCCGGGCGGCGGGCCAACACGGCTTCTATATAAGAGAAGAAACGCGGCACGTCGGCCAGATAACGTGGTTTGCCGTCGCGATGGCAAATCCGGGCAAAAATGCCGATCACTTTCAAATGCCGCTGCACACCCATCAGGTCACTGGCGCGCAGGAAGTCCTGCAGCACGGGCTGCACCGGGATCGCCAGATGACGCGCGTTTTCCCAGTACTGGGCCAGCCATTGCAGCACCCGCTCTTCGGGCCAACTGAGGAAGGCATCCTTGAACAGGCACGTGATGTCATAGGTCACCGGCCCGTACACCGCATCCTGGAAATCCAGCACGCCGGGGTTGGGGATGCTCAGCATCAGGTTGCGCGGCATAAAGTCGCGGTGCACAAGCACTTTGGGCTGCGCCAGCGCGCTGTCGATCAGCACATCGCTGACCCGTTGCCACTGCGCCTGCTGTTGCGCGTCCAGTTCGATCCCCAGGTGACGGCGGACATACCACTCAGGGAACAATTCCAGTTCGCGGCGCAGCAACGCCACGTCATAACTGGGCAACGGGGCGGTCATGGGCAATTGCTGAAAAGCCAGCAAGGCTTCGATGGCATCGTCGAACAGTTCATCGGCGTTATCGTCATTAATAACGTCAAGAAAGGTTTTATTGCCCAGGTCATTGAGCAAAAGAAACCCGCGATCGAGGTCCTGAGCAAAAATTTCCGGCACATTTATCTCGCTGATACGCAGCAATTGAGCGATATCGACGAAAGGTTTGCAGTTTTCCTGAGGCGGCGGCGCGTCCATCACGATAAAACTACGACCCTCACCCTCCCAGCGAAAATACCGCCGAAAACTTGCGTCACTGCTGGCCGCAGCCAACGTGGCCGGGGGCACGGCGCCCCATCCGTTGTTTAAATACAGGGCTGACAATTGCTCATCGAGCCAAACTTTAAGGTGTTGCAAGCGTACATCTTGGTCAGGCATTACGTGGGTCTCCGACGGCCCTAGCCGTCAAGCGGGTCATGCTTTATTATCCAGCATCTTTTCCAGACCATCGAGAGGCGTGCGGCCCCCACCGCGGGCTGATGGCACGCAGGAAGCCCGGACTAATAAGATGGCATTGAAATCCCCCGCGTTTCGTAAAAAATTTCCGTTGCTGGTAACCGGCAGTTTGCTGGCCATGCAACCTCTAGCCACGCCTTTCGCTGTTGCCGAGGAGCAGTATGACTGTTCCGTGTCGGCTTCGGGCGGCTGGGACTGCGCACCGAAAGCGACCACGGCTCAATTGCCGCCGCGCCCGGTTCACAACGCCAACTCGGTGGGCGCCAATGGCGAACCCGTCGAGGAGGTCGCCCAGACCCCTTTGGTGACAGAAGCCAAGGGCCGTGGTCTCAAAGCGCGCAGTGCCGACTACAGTCACCTCGACTGGGTTCCGCGAGACAAGCTGACCCCCGCACAACTGGCCGAGACCGGCCCGTATTGCGCAGGCGCGTATGTCGAGCCGATCCGTCCGGGCATGAACGACCCGACCAGCAAAAGCGATGCGCCGACCTTTATCGGCGCCAAGGCTTCCCGCTACCAGCAGGAAGAACAGATCGCAACGCTGGCCGGTGACGTTGTCATGCGTCAGGGCAGCATGCAGATCGAGGCCGACGAAGCCAGCCTGTATCAGGCTGAAAACCGCGGCGAGCTCAATGGCAAAGTCCGCCTGCGCGACAACGGTGCACTGATCGTCGGCGATCACGCCGATGTGCAGCTCGACACCGGCGCGGCCAAGGTCGACAACGCTGAATACATCCTGCACAAGTCGCGCATTCGCGGCAGTGCGCTGTACGCCAAGCGCGGCGAAAACGCGATCATCCGCCTCAAGGATGGTACATACACCACGTGCGAACCGAACAGCAACGCCTGGCAACTCAAGGGCAACAACATCACGTTGAACCCGGCCACCGGTTTCGGTACGGCGACCAACGTGACGCTGCGGGTCAAAGACATTCCGGTCTTCTACACCCCGTACATCTACTTCCCGATCGACGATCGCCGTCAGTCCGGTTTCCTGCCGCCGTCGTTCAGCAGCAGCACCGACACCGGCTTTATGCTCGTGACCCCGTACTACTTCAACCTGGCGCCCAACTACGACGCCACGTTGTACCCGCGCTACATGACCAAACGCGGCTTGTTGATGGAAGGCGAATTCCGCTACCTCACCGAGTCCAGCGAAGGCCAGTTCGGTGCTGCTTACCTGAACGACAAGGACGACAAGCGCAAAGACCAGACTGACTACAAAGACACCCGCTACATGCTCAACTGGCAGCACAAGGGTGGCCTGGACTCCCGCGTCCTGACCGAGGTCGACTACACCAAGATCAGCGATCCGTACTATTTCCAGGATCTTGAAACCGAACAGATCGGTGTTGAAAGTCAAGACTATGTGAACCAGCAGGGTTCGGTGACGTACCGTGGCGACACGTTCAACGCCAAGCTGAATGCGCAGGCCTATCAACTGGCCACCGTGACGCAAATCACCCCTTACAACAAGCTGCCGCAAATCACCTTTAACGGTGCGCTGCCGTATCACCCGGGAGGTGTGGACTTTAGCTACAACACCGAATTGGTACGGTTTGATCGCGACCTTGAAAATGGTTACTTCACTAACGAAGACGGTACAAAATCGAAAAGGCTTGACAGCTACGTAACCGGTTTGGCGCGCGCGAACGGCACACGCTTGAACGTTGCGCCAAGCATTAGCCTGCCAATGACCGCAAGCTACGGCTATGTGACGCCAAAGCTCAAGTACATGTACACCCAGTACGACCTCGATTTGGACTCGGTTGGCAAAAGTACACTGTCGGCAGGAGAGCGGTTCAAGAGCTCCCAAAACCGCAGCGTGCCAATTGCCAGTATCGACAGCGGCCTTTACTTCGATCGCAACACTCAATGGTTCGGCACCAACTACCGCCAGACCCTCGAGCCGCGTGCCTTCTATCTGTACGTACCAGAACGCGACCAGACTGATATCCCGGTCTTCGACACAGGCGAAAGCACCTTCAGCTACGGCTCCCTGTGGCGGGACAACCGCTTCTCGGGCAGCGACCGTGTGGGCGACGAAAACAAACTGTCGCTGGGCCTGACCAGCCGCTGGATTGAAGAAAACGGCTTTGAGCGCCAGCGCATCAGCGTGGGCCAGGCCTATTACTTCAAAGATCGCAAAGTGCAAATGCCGGACATCCCGGAGAACCGCGACGATTCCACCTCCAGCGTTTCGCCGTATGCACTTGAGTACGCCTACCGTTTCAACCGTGACTGGCGCGCAACCGCTGACTACAACTGGGACCCGGAAACCCGCAGCCCACGTTCTGGCAGCGCGATGATGCATTACCAGCCGGAGGACAATCCGAACAAAGTCGTCAACATCGGTTACCGCTATCGCAATGACCAGGTGCGCTACAACCAGTACACCGGTAAGTGGGAAATCGGCGGCGGTGACTTCGGTAAAAAAGGTGATCCGAACTACATCAAGGACTACTACAAGATCCAGCAGCATGATTTCTCGGTTATCTGGCCGATCGTGCCGCAGTGGAACGTCATCAGCCGCTGGCAGTACGACTACAACCGTAACCGCACGCTGGAAGCCTTCGGTGGTTTCGAATACGACAACTGCTGCTGGAAACTTCGTCTGATCAACCGTTACTGGGTCGACAACGATGAGTACACCCAAGAAGCCCCGACCAACGAAAAGGGCGACCATGGTCTCTTCCTTCAAATTGTGCTGAAAGGTCTCGGTGGCGTTGTTGGCACCAAAGTAGAGAGCTTCCTCGACAAAGGCATCCAAGGTTATCGTGAACGTGAAGATCAAGCTTTCTGAGTGTTTGCGCCCGCTAGTGCTGGGCGCGTTGTTCCTGGGTACCGCGGCTCACGCCGCGGTTGAACCTCTCGACAAAATCGTTGCCATCGTTGACAACGACGTGATCATGCAGAGCCAACTGGACCAGCGTGTTCATGAAGTTCAGCAAACCATCGCCAAACGCGGTCAGGGCGTACCGCCTACCAGCGTGTTGGATCAGCAAGTGCTGGAGCGCCTGATCGTCGAGAACCTGCAATTGCAGCTCGGCGAGCGCATGGGCATTCGTATCACCGATGAAGAGCTGAACGATGCCGTGGCCACCATTGCCCAGCGCAATGGCATGACCATCGATCAGTTCCGCAGGGCCCTGGCACACGACGGTCTGTCTTATGAAGACGCCCGCGAGCAGATTCGCCGCGAAATGACGATCAGCCGTGTGCGCCAGCGTCGTGTGGCCGAGCGCATTCAGGTCACCGATCAGGAAGTGCAAAACTTCCTGAAATCGGACCTGGGCAAGATGCAGATGTCCGAAGAGTTCCAGTTGGCCAATATCCTGATTCCAACGCCTGAAAGCGCGAATTCGGAAGCCATCCAGAACGCCTACAAGCAAGCGGTTGATGTCTACAACCAACTGAAGAAAGGCGCCGACTTCGGCCAGATGGCGATTGCCCGTTCGGGCAGCGACACTGCTCTGGAAGGTGGCGATATGGGCTGGCGTAAAGCAGCTCAACTGCCACCTCCGTTTGACAGCCTGCTCAGCAAAATGCCGGTTGGCGAAATCACCGAGCCTATTCCTACACCGGGCGGCTTCATCATCCTTAAGCTCAATGCCAAGCGCGGCGGCCAGTCAGTGGTAGTGGACGAAGTACATGTTCGTCACATCCTGATCAAGCCAAGCGAAATCCGCACTGAAGCGCAGACCGAAGCCCTGATCAACAAAATCCACGACCGCATCGAAGCGGGCGAAGATTTTGCCACCCTGGCAAAAACCTACTCCGAAGACCCGGGCTCGGCACTTAACGGCGGCGATTTGAATTGGGTCAACCCCAACTCACTAGTTCCCGAGTTCCGTGCTGCCATGTCCGACACGCCTCAAGGCGTATTGTCCAAACCGTTCAAGACTCAATACGGCTGGCATGTGCTGGAAGTACTCGGTCGCCGCGCCACGGACAGCACCTCTCAAGCGCGTGAGCAACAGGCCATGAACGCCTTGCGCAACCGTAAGTACGACGAAGAGCTGCAAAGCTGGTTGCGTCAGATCCGTGACGAAGCCTACGTAGAGATCAAGCTGCCCAGCGCGAACTCGGACGAGAGCGCAAGCCAGGCGGCTCAGTGAACACCCAGCGGTTTGCACTGACACCCGGCGAACCGGCAGGCATAGGCCCAGACCTGTGCCTGCTGCTCGCTTCGCAACACCAGCCCCATCCCCTGATTGCCATCACCAGCTGCGACCTGCTCTCTGAGCGGGCCGCCCAGCTGGGGGTGGACGTCAACCTGCTGCCCGTCGTGCCGGGGCAATGGCCCGAACAACCGGCGCCCGCAGGCAGCTTGTATGTGTGGGATACCCCGCTGAGCGCTGCGGTGACGCCCGGCGTACTGGACAAGGCCAATGCCGCCTTTGTGCTGCACACGCTGACCCGCGCCGCCCAAGGCTGTGTGGACGGCGACTTCGCGGGCATGATTACCGCCCCTGTACACAAGGGCGTTATCAATGAAGCCGGCATCCCGTTTTCCGGTCATACCGAATTCCTCGCCGACCTGACCCGCACCGAACAGGTTGTGATGATGCTCGCCACCCGCGGCCTTCGCGTGGCGCTTGTCACCACACACTTGCCGCTGCGTCAGGTCGCGGATGCAATCACCCCCGAACGCCTGATGCGGGTGACGCGCATTCTGCACGCCGACCTGCAACAAAAATTCGGCATTGCCCAACCGCGAATCCTGGTGTGCGGGCTCAACCCCCATGCGGGCGAAGGTGGACATTTGGGCCATGAAGAAATCGACATTATCGAACCCACCCTGGAGCTTCTGCGCAGCGAGGGCATGGACCTGCGTGGCCCGCTGCCTGCCGACACTCTGTTTACCCCCAAATATCTGGAGCACTGTGACGCAGTGCTGGCGATGTACCACGACCAAGGCCTGCCCGTGCTGAAGTACAAAGGGTTTGGCGCCGCCGTCAACATCACCCTGGGCTTGCCGATCATCCGCACCTCTGTTGACCATGGCACTGCCCTGGATCTGGCAGGCAGCGGCAAGATCGACACCGGCAGCCTGCAAGTCGCCCTGGAAACCGCCTACCAGATGGCCGAGACCCGTTTATGAACGAGCAATACCAACACAAGGCGCGTAAGCGCTTTGGTCAAAACTTCCTGCACGATGCTGGTGTTATCGACCGCATCCTGCGCGCCATCAATGCCAAGGCAGGCGATCGCCTGCTGGAGATCGGCCCGGGCCAGGGCGCATTGACTGAAGGCATCCTCCACAGTGGCGGCCAGCTTGACGTGGTCGAACTGGACAAAGACCTGATCCCGATCCTGAACCAACAGTTCGCAGGCATGAGCAACTTCAACCTGCATCAGGGCGACGCCCTCAAGTTCGACTTCAACACACTGGGCGCGGCACCCCGCACCCTGCGTGTGGTCGGCAACCTGCCGTACAACATCTCCACGCCGCTGATTTTTCACCTGTTGAAAAACGCCGAATTGATCCGCGACATGCACTTCATGCTGCAAAAAGAAGTGGTTGAGCGTATGGCCGCAGGTCCGGGCGGTGGCGACTGGGGCCGTCTGTCGATCATGGTTCAGTACCATTGCCGCGTGGAACACCTGTTCAACGTCGGGCCGGGCGCCTTCAACCCGCCGCCCAAAGTCGACTCGGCCATTGTGCGTCTGGTGCCACACGAGACCCTGCCGCACCCGGCCAAGGACCATCGTTTGCTGGAGCGCGTCGTGCGCGAGGCCTTTAACCAGCGTCGCAAAACGTTGCGCAACACCCTCAAAGCCTTGCTGAGCAACGCTGAAATCGAAGCCGCGGGCGTCGATGGCAGCAAGCGTCCCGAACAACTCGACCTGGCAGCCTTTGTGCGCCTGGCCGACAAACTAAGCGAGCAAGCCGTCGCACCGCCCGCTGCCGACTGACCGTCCTTACAAATCGGGTACTGGCCGCATCTGGCCTAGTACCCGTGACTTGGCCTAGACTCAGGCATCAGTTTTATCCCGAGCTGTGTCTCTGCTTTCAAGTAAGGCCTACCGCATGTCCGAACCCCGCTATCAGGTTGACGTCAGCGTCGTCACCCGTTACTTGCCAGAACAATCTCAACCCGAGCACGACCGCTTCGCCTTCGCCTACACCATCACGGTGAAGAACAACGGCTCAATCCCCGCAAAACTGCTGTCACGTCACTGGATCATCACCGATGGCGACGGGCACACCGAAGAAGTACGCGGTGCCGGTGTGGTCGGGCAACAACCGTTGATCAAGCCGGGCCAGGCGCACACCTACAGCAGCGGCTCCGTGATCACCACACAGGTCGGCACCATGCAGGGCAGCTACCTGATGCACGCCCAAGACGATCATGAATTCAAGGCCATCATTGCGCCCTTTCGCCTCGCCGTCCCCGGAGCACTGCACTGATGGCGGTCTATGCCGTGGGTGACCTACAAGGCTGCCTCCAACCTCTCAAATGCTTGCTGGAGCGGGTCGCCTTTGATCCGACCAAAGACACCCTGTGGCTGGTAGGCGACCTCGTAAACCGGGGCCCTGAGTCGCTGGAGACGCTGCGTTTTCTGTATGGCCTGCGTGAATCACTGGTCTGCGTGCTGGGCAACCACGACCTGCACCTGCTTGCGGTGGGCAACAACATTGAGCGCCTGAAAAAGGGTGACACGCTTCGCGAGATCCTTGAGGCACCGGATTGCGACCAACTGCTGGACTGGCTGCGCCAGCAACCACTGCTGCATTACGACCTCGAGCGAAATACCGCCCTGGTCCACGCAGGCATTCCCCCGCAATGGAGCCTGAAAAAAGCCCTCAAATATGCTGGCGAAGTGGAGCACGCGTTGCGCGATGACAGCCTCTTGGGCCCATTCCTTGATGGCATGTACGGCAACGAGCCTGCCAAATGGGACAGCGACCTCACGGGCATTGCACGCCTGCGTGTCATTACCAACTACTTCACCCGCATGCGGTTTTGCACCCGCGACGGCAAACTCGACCTTAAAAGCAAAGAAGGCGTGGGCAGCGCTCCACCCGGTTATGCACCGTGGTTCAGTTATAAAGAACGCAAAACCCAAGACCTCAAGATTATCTTCGGTCACTGGGCCGCACTTGAGGGCAACTGCAAAGAGCCCGGCATCTACGCCCTCGACACCGGCTGCGTTTGGGGCGGCGCCATGACCCTGCTCAACGTCGACAGCGGCCAGCGTTTGAGCTGCGACTGCGATGATCTGCACCTTAAAGCCCCCGCCAGCGTCCAACCCCCTTCCCAACCTTTGGGCGTAACGACTCCACGCCCGTAGTCAGGCCACAGGAATTTCCCATGACCGATTTCAAACGTATCCCTCCCGAACAGGCCCAAGCACTGCGCGAACACGGCGCCGTGGTGGTCGACATTCGCGACCCGCAAGCCTATGCCGCCGGGCATATCAAAGACGCGACACACTTGGACAACCACTCGCTGCACGACTTCATCGCCAAGGCTGATCTGGATGCGCCGCTGATCGTCGCTTGCTACCACGGCAATTCAAGTCAGAGCGCGGCGGCTTACCTGGTAGGTCAAGGATTCAGCGAGGTGTATAGCCTCGACGGTGGTTTCGAGTTGTGGCGGACGACTTATCCGGGCGAAATCGCCCAAAGCCCGGAGGAATAATTTTTTAAAACACGCCAAGCCCACGTATTCAGTGGGCTGGCGCCCTGCCTGACCAACGGTCGCACACAACAATTCGCGCATCTCGCCTTGACCTCTCCCAGAACCAACTATCCTTTAGCTCAGGCCATCCGAATCTGGGGAGAGCCGGTACACCGGCGTGAGGATCATCAGTAGTAACTTCAAAGGGTTAGCCCCTTTGATGGTGTCCTGGGGGGTACACAGCAACAGCAACGTTGCCGCATGCCAGCACTCGAACTGACCGATCAATCGCCGGTTCCACGTATCGAGCGAGGTGACGTCATGAGTATTTTTAGCCACTTCCAACAGCGCTTTGAATCCACGCGCCAGGAAGAACTTACGCTCCAGGAATACCTTGAGCTGTGCAAAAACGATAAAAGCGCTTACGCCTCGGCCGCCGAACGGCTGTTGATGGCCATTGGTGAACCGCAACTGCTGGACACCTCGACAGACTCTCGCCTCTCGCGAATCTTCTCCAACAAAGTGATTCGCCGGTATCCCGCCTTTGCCGACTTCCACGGAATGGAAGAGTGCATTGAACAGATCGTTTCCTACTTCCGCCATGCAGCCCAAGGGCTGGAAGAGAAAAAGCAAATCCTTTACCTCCTCGGCCCGGTGGGTGGCGGTAAGTCGTCCCTGGCTGAAAAACTCAAGCAATTGATCGAGAAGGTCCCGTTCTACGCCATTAAAGGCTCGCCGGTATTCGAATCACCACTGGGCCTGTTCAACGCCACGGAAGATGGCGCGATTCTTGAGGAAGACTTCGGGATCTCCAAGCGCTACCTGAGCACTATCATGTCGCCCTGGGCCACCAAGCGGCTGGCTGAATTTGGCGGCGACATCAGCCAGTTCAGGGTGGTCAAACTCTACCCGTCAATCCTTAACCAGATTGCAGTGGCGAAAACCGAACCCGGTGATGAAAACAACCAGGACATTTCGGCATTGGTGGGCAAGGTCGATATCCGCAAGCTCGAAGAATTCCCGCAAAACGACGCCGACGCCTACAGCTATTCCGGCGCTTTGTGCCGCGCCAACCAGGGTCTGATGGAGTTCGTTGAGATGTTCAAGGCACCGATCAAGGTGCTGCATCCATTGCTCACGGCCACTCAGGAAGGTAACTACAACAGTACCGAAGGACTGGGGGCGATTCCGTTTACCGGGGTTTTGCTTGCGCACTCCAACGAATCGGAATGGCACACCTTCCGTAACAACAAAAACAACGAAGCGTTCATCGACCGAATTTACATCGTCAAAGTGCCGTACTGCCTGCGGGTCAGTGACGAAGTCAAAATCTACGACAAGCTGCTGTATAACAGCTCGCTGGCCAAGGCCCATTGCGCACCTGACACCCTGAAGATGCTGGCGCAGTTCACAGTACTGTCACGCCTCAAAGAACCGGAAAACTCCAACATCTACTCCAAAATGCGGGTCTACGACGGCGAAAACCTCAAGGACACCGATCCAAAGGCCAAATCCATTCAGGAGTACCGCGACAGCGCCGGTGTGGACGAAGGCATGAACGGTCTCTCGACCCGCTTTGCTTTCAAGATTTTGTCCAAAGTCTTTAACTTCGACCCGCACGAAATCGCCGCCAACCCGGTGCACTTGCTCTACGTGCTTGAGCAACAAATTGAACAAGAGCAGTTCCAGCCCGAAACCCGCGAGCGTTATCTGCGCTTTTTGAAAGAGTACCTGGCGCCCCGGTATATCGAGTTCATCGGCAAGGAAATCCAGACCGCTTACCTGGAGTCCTATAGCGAATACGGGCAAAACATTTTCGACCGCTACGTGCTTTACGCAGACTTCTGGATTCAAGACCAGGAATACCGCGACCCCGAAACCGGAGAAATCCTCAACCGCATTGCCCTTAATGAGGAACTGGAAAAAATCGAAAAACCTGCGGGCATCAGCAATCCGAAAGATTTCCGCAACGAAATCGTCAATTTCGTTCTGCGTGCCCGCGCCAACAACAATGGCAAGAACCCGACGTGGCTCAGCTACGAAAAACTGCGGGTGGTCATCGAGAAGAAAATGTTCTCCAACACCGAAGACCTGTTGCCGGTCATCAGCTTCAACGCCAAGGCGAGCAAAGAGGATCAACAGAAGCACAACGACTTTGTGACCCGAATGGTTGAACGCGGCTACACCGACAAACAAGTACGACTGCTCTCTGAGTGGTACCTGCGGGTCAGAAAATCGCAGTGAGGCAGCGGCAAGCGCCCGGCTACACGCTGCTCGCGCCTGACGAACACTCCCTGACCCGGGAGCTCGCAGTGGCTTGCGGCGTGCAGCTCACCTCTTGAAGCGGCCCGGAGGGCTTATGAGCTATGTGATCGATCGACGCCTCAATGGCAAGAACAAGAGCACGGTAAACCGCCAGCGTTTTCTGCGGCGCTATCGCGACCACATCAAAAAGGCCGTCGAAGAAGCCGTGGGCCGGCGTTCCATCACCGACATGGAGCATGGCGAACAGATCAGCATTCCCGGTCGCGACATTGATGAGCCGGTGTTGCACCACGGTCGCGGCGGCAAACAGACCGTCGTACACCCGGGCAATAAGGAGTTCACCAGCGGCGAACACATTCAGCGCCCCCAAGGCGGGTCCGGGGGCGGAGGCGGCCCGGGCAAAGCAGGCAATTCCGGCGAGGGCATGGATGAGTTTGTGTTTCAAATCACCCAGGAGGAATTCCTCGAGTTCATGTTCGAAGACCTCGAGTTGCCGAACCTGGTCAAACGCCACCTGACCGGCACTGACACCTTTAAAACCGTGCGTGCCGGGATCAGTAACGAGGGCAACCCCTCACGCATCAACATCATCCGGACCTTGCGCTCAGCCCATGCCCGGCGCATCGCACTGACCGGCAGCAGCCGCGCTCGACTCAAAGAAGCCAAAACTGAACTGGAGCGCTTGAAGCGCGAAGAACCGGACAATTTCGGTGATATCAAAGACATCGAAGCTGAAATCGAGAAACTCAGCGCCCGGATTCATCGCGTGCCGTTCCTCGACACCTTCGACCTGAAGTACAACTTGCTGGTCAAACACCCCAACCCGAGTTCAAAGGCGGTGATGTTCTGCCTGATGGACGTTTCAGGCTCCATGACACAAGCCACCAAGGACATCGCCAAGCGGTTCTTTATCCTGCTGTACCTGTTTCTGAAGCGAAATTACGACAAGATCGAGGTGGTCTTTATTCGCCACCACACCAGCGCACGGGAAGTGGACGAAGAGGAGTTTTTCTATTCACGGGAAACCGGCGGCACCATCGTGTCCAGCGCTCTCAAGTTGATGCAGGAGATCATGGCCGAGCGCTATCCCACGAATGAATGGAACATTTACGCCGCCCAGGCTTCCGACGGTGACAACTGGAACGACGACTCACCCATTTGCCGCGACATTCTGATCAACCAGATCATGCCGTTCGTGCAGTACTACACTTACGTGGAAATTACCCCGCGCGAACATCAGGCACTCTGGTACGAATATGAGCGTATCAACGAGGCTTTTCCCGACACCTTCGCTCAGCAACAACTGGTCTCGGCCGGCGATATTTACCCGGTCTTCCGTGAACTCTTCCAGCGCAGGTTAGTGACATGACCGCCAAAGAGAATAAGCGCCACCCTATCTCCACTGGCTCCGAGTGGACCTTTGAACTGATCCAGGCCTACGACCGGGAAATCGGTCGCCTGGCAGAACGGTATGCACTGGACACCTACCCCAACCAGATTGAGGTGATTACCGCCGAGCAAATGATGGACGCCTATGCCTCTGTCGGGATGCCGTTGGGGTATCACCATTGGTCCTACGGCAAACATTTCCTGAGCACCGAGAAATCCTACAGCCGTGGGCAAATGGGGCTGGCGTACGAAATCGTCATCAACTCAGACCCGTGCATCGCTTACCTGATGGAAGAAAACACCATTTGCATGCAAGCCCTGGTGGTTGCCCATGCCTGCTATGGCCACAACAGTTTCTTCAAAGGTAATTACCTGTTCCGGACCTGGACTGATGCCAGTTCGATCATTGATTACCTGGTGTTTGCCAAGCAATACATCATGCAATGCGAAGAGCGCCACGGGATCGATGCCGTGGAAGACCTGCTGGACTCTTGCCATGCACTCATGAATTACGGCGTAGACCGCTACAAACGGCCTTACCCGATTTCGGCCGAAGAAGAGCGGCGGCGTCAGAAGGAGCGCGAAGAGCACCTGCAAAAACAGATCAATGACCTGTGGCGCACCATTCCCAAGAACGCTGACAAATTCAACGAAAAGGACAATGCTCGTTTCCCCGACGAGCCGCAGGAAAACATCCTGTATTTCATCGAGAAACACGCGCCGCTGCTGGAACCCTGGCAGCGGGAAGTGGTGCGTATCGTACGTAAAATCGCACAGTACTTTTACCCGCAGCGCCAGACACAAGTCATGAACGAAGGCTGGGCAACTTTCTGGCACTACACCCTGATGAACGACCTTTACGATGAAGGGCTGGTGACGGAAGGCTTCATGATGGAGTTCCTGACCTCGCACACCAGCGTGGTGTTTCAGCCGGGTTTTGACAGCCCTTATTACAGCGGTATCAACCCGTATGCCCTGGGGTTTGCGATGTACCGCGATATCCGGCGCATGTGTGAAGACCCCACCGAGGAAGACCGCCGCTGGTTCCCGGAACTGGCCGGTAGCGATTGGTTATCGAGCATCAAGTTCGCCATGAGCAGCTTCAAGGACGAAAGCTTCATCCTGCAATACCTGTCTCCCAAGGTGATGCGCGACCTCAAGTTGTTCAGCATCATGGATGACGATCAGAAGGACGATTTACTCGTTCCCGCCATCCATGACGAAAACGGCTACAGGATCATTCGTGAAACCCTGGCAGCGCAGTACAACTTGGGTAATCGCGAGCCCAACGTGCAGATCTGGAGCATTGACCGCCGCGGCGACCGCTCCCTCACCCTGCGCCATCAACAACATGACCGCAAACCGCTGGGCGATTCCACCGACGAGGTCCTTAAACACCTGCACCGCCTGTGGGGCTTCGATATTCATCTGGAGACGCTGCAAGGAGATCAAGTGATGAAAGTCCATCATGTTCCGCCTAAAGGCGAACATGGGGACGCTGACTATGGGCGCCTGGATTTGAGCGCCATTCACCTGTGACGCACGTGAACCTCCGTTTGCGCGACGCAGCGGTTATCCTGTCGCGCTAACGGAGGTTTTTTATGAAGATTTATAAAGTCGGCGGCGCAGTCCGAGACCGCTTGCTGGGCAAGCCCGTCACCGACATCGACTGGGTCGTGGTAGGCGCAAGCGCAGAACAAATGCTGGCCAAGGGCTTTCGTCCTGTGGGTTCCGACTTCCCGGTCTTTCTGCACCCCAAAACCGGTGAGGAATACGCCCTCGCCCGCACCGAGCGTAAAAGCGGACGCGGCTATGGGGGCTTTGTATTTCATGCCAGCCCTGACGTGACCCTTGAAGAAGATTTGATCCGCCGCGATCTGACCATTAACGCGATGGCCGAAGATGACGCGGGCACTATCACCGATCCCTACCACGGCCAACGGGACCTGGAAGCGCGCATACTGCGCCATGTTTCCCCGGCATTCGCCGAAGATCCACTACGGGTGCTGCGCGTTGCACGTTTTGCAGCACGTTATGCGGGCCTGGGTTTCAAGGTTGCAGACGAAACACTTGAACTGATGCGTCAACTGTCGGCTTCGGGCGAACTGCAGGCGCTGACACCGGAACGCTGCTGGAAGGAAATCTCCCGCGCGCTGATGGAAGATCATCCCCACGTCTTTATCGACGTGCTCAGACAGTGCGGCGCTCTTGAGGTGCTGTTACCGGAAGTTCAGGCATTGTTCGGCGTACCGCAGCCGCCGGCTCATCACCCGGAAATCGACAGCGGCATTCACACCCTCAGCGTGCTTGAACAAGCTGCGCGACATCATCAGCCTTTGACCATCCGCTGGGCGTGCCTGCTGCATGACGTGGGCAAAGGCCTTACACCTGTAGATAAATGGCCTCGCCACATTGCCCATGAACACACAGGGCTGCGCCTGATCAAGGCGGTGAACGAGCGCTTCAAGGCGCCCCGCGATTGCCAGGAACTTGCATTGCTGGTCGGTGAATATCACACCCACGGGCATCGTGCCTTTGAGCTGAAGGCCTCGACCTTACTGGATTTGCTGCAACGGTTTGACGTATACCGCCGGCCTCAGCGCTTCGAGGAGTTTATCGTCGCGTGCGAGATGGACGCCAAGGGCCGCCTTGGACTTGAAGAGCGGCCTTACCCGCAGGCTGATTACCTGCGCGGCGCCGCAAAAGCGGCACAGGCCGTTGCCGTTCAGCCGCTGCTGGAACAGGGCTTCAAGGGGCC
Source organism: Pseudomonas lundensis (assembly GCF_015377145.2). NCBI lineage: Bacteria > Pseudomonadati > Pseudomonadota > Gammaproteobacteria > Pseudomonadales > Pseudomonadaceae > Pseudomonas > Pseudomonas lundensis. Next base: position 552,823 of record NZ_CP062158.2, on the reverse strand, counting down.
GGAATTGGGAGAAGCCCTCAAGCGCGAACGGCTCAGGGCTATACACACGTACAAAGAGACCCGCAAACACCCGGGGCCTGCTTCGTAACCGCTGTCCAACAAGTTAGAGCGGCAGCGCCTTACAGGTGCCTCAGCATCTCTTTAGGTGTTAAGGGTTCGCCCCGCCATTCAAACGCAGCCGGGGCGAGCACTTGGTCAATCTGCGCATCAGCCCACATCTGACTCAGCGTGATACCCACAATCGGGTGCAATTTGTCAGGGGCGATGAGCGAAAGCGGCCACAGCACAAAGGCATTCTTGAGAATTTCGGCGCGCGGCAGGATCAAACCGTCAAAGTTACCCACCAGATCGCCGTAAAACAAAACGTCAATGTCCAGCGGCAGACCCTTGCGATCCTGGGCATATCGTCCGTTATCGGCTTCGATCAGCTTCAAACGTCGGCTCAACTCAGCTAAAGGAAGATCCGTGTTGGCCACCACCACCAGGTTGAAAAAAGGCCCACTCTTGATGCCTACAGGCTGGCTTTCGAAGACCGCCGAGCACTGCATGCCGTGCAGGAAGCCAGCCAGCGCATCGAGCCCCGCCTGTAAATGCTTTTCGCGCTCGACATTACTGCCCAACCCGAGAAAAACCTGAGTTAGCGACATCCGCGCTCAATCTCCACGCCCACCCCTGTGGCGGCCGCGACGGCGCCCGGCTTGGTCAGCTTGAGGTGCATCCAGGGAATATTGAATTCACGCATCAACACTTCCGTCAGATGCTCGGCAAAGGTTTCTACCAATTGGTAGTGGGCTTGCTCGGCAAAGGCCTGAATTCTGGTCGAGACGCTGGCGTAGTCCAGCGCAAGGGTCAGATCATCCCCTGCTGCGGCCGGGCGGTTATCCCACGCAAAATTCAGATCAAGGCGCAAACACTGACGGATGCCACGCTCCCAGTCATAGGCACCGATCACGGTGTCAACTTCCAGGCCTTCGATAAACACTCTGTCCAAGCACTTTTCTCCGCAGCACGACAAGGGCGCAATGCGCCGTTAGAATCAGGGCGTCCTCGCCCGGAATAGTTAGCATGTTTTGGTTACTGGCGATTATCGCCTACCTGCTTGGCTCGCTGTCCTTCGCCATTTTGCTCAGCCGCCTGACGGGTAATCCCGACCCGCGAATGAGTGGCTCAGGCAATGCTGGCGCGACCAATATGTTACGCCTGGCCGGTAAAAAACTGGCCGTCCTGACCTTGCTCGGTGATCTGTGCAAAGGCCTGCTGCCCGTCCTGCTCGCCAACCAACTCAACCTGCCACTCCAGCAACAAGCCTGGATTGGTGTGTGCGCCGTCATCGGGCACATGTATCCCCTGTACTTCCGCTTCAGGGGCGGCAAAGGCGTCGCCACGGCTGCCGGCATGCTGCTGGGGCTTTATCCTCCCGCCGCCTTGCTGGCCGTCCTGGCCTGGCTGCTGACCTTCCAGCTGACCCGCACCAGCTCACTCGCCGCGCTGATCGCCACCCCCTTGACCCTGCCACTTCTGGCCTGGCAAGAGCCTGCCGCGCTGCTGCCCATGTGTGGATTAACCGCACTGATTGTCTGGCGCCACCGCGGCAATTTACGCGACCTGATGGCCGGGCGCGAACGGCATTTCTGATTTACCCGCATGAAAATACCTCATGCTGGCCAGTAAACGCCTGAACACCACCGTCACAAAGGCTTTAACTGCTCCATCGGCCAGCGCGCCTGCACACTGATCGCCAGGCTTTCATGCTGGCCCGCCTGCAAGCGCTGACACCCGGCGAATGCGATCATCGCGCCATTGTCCGTACAAAATTCAGGGCGCGCATAAAACACCTGACCGTTCATGCCACCGAGCATGGTCTCCAGCGAAGACCGCAACGCCTTGTTTGCGCTCACACCGCCGGCAATCACCAGACGCTTCATGCCTGCCTGCTTCAGGGCGCGCTTGCACTTGATGGTGAGCGTCTCAACCACGGCCTGCTGAAACGCCAGCGCGATGTCGCAACGGGCCTGTTCGTTATCATCACCCGCCGCCACGCAGCGCTGCCAAGTGTTCAAGGCAAAGGTCTTGAGGCCGCTGAAACTGAAATCGAGGCCAGGGCGATCGGTCATGGGCCGCGGGAACACAAAGCGTCCCGCCACACCTTGGGCCGCAAGGCGGGCAATTTCAGGGCCACCCGGATAGTTGAGTCCCATCATCTTCGCCGTTTTGTCGAAAGCCTCGCCTGCGGCATCGTCCAGCGTTTCGCCCAGCAGCGCGTATTGACCGATGCCATCCACCTGAACCAGCTGCGTGTGGCCACCTGACACCAACAATGCGACGAACGGGAACTCTGGGGGCTGCTCTTCCAGCATGGGGGCCAGCAAATGGCCTTCCATGTGGTGTACGCCCAAGGCAGGAATGCCCCATGCGAAGGCCAGCGCCTGGGCGCAGGAAGCCCCGACCAGCAAGGCCCCGACCAGGCCTGGCCCCGCCGTGTAGGCAATTGCATCGATTTCGGTCGGCACGCAGTCTGCCTCGGCCAACACCTGACGAATCAAGGGCAGCATGCGTTTGACGTGATCCCGTGATGCCAGCTCAGGCACCACGCCACCATAGGCACGGTGCAAATCGATCTGACTGAACAGTGCATCGGCCAAAAGCCCGCGTTCACTGTCGTATAGCGCGACGCCGGTTTCGTCGCAGGAGGTTTCTAATCCCAGTACTAGCATGGGTTTGCGCCTTGTAGAGGCTAAATTCGAAGGCGCGCATAATAGTCGCCACTACCGCCCCCGGCCAGCGGTTTTCGATCAGAGGCTTTGCATTCCGGGCGATGAGGGGTTAACATCCGCAACCCTTAAAAACCGACGTCTTCCAACGCGATTTTGCCTTGAGACGTTGACCCCGGTAATGAATGAAGGTAGCTCTGGATGCCAGCCGTCAAAGTAAAAGAGAACGAACCCTTCGACGTAGCTCTGCGTCGTTTCAAGCGCTCCTGCGAAAAAGCCGGTGTACTGGCTGAAGTTCGCAGCCGCGAATTTTACGAGAAGCCGACTTCCGAGCGTAAGCGCAAAGCAGCAGCCGCTGTTAAGCGTCACGCGAAGAAAGTTCAGCGCGAGCAGCGCCGCGCCGTTCGTCTGTACTAATACACAGACGTTCGTTGCACGCTTCTGCCAAGCCCGGCCTAAAGCCGGGCCGTAGGCAGTTGCAGCAAGTTACACGCTTTACCGTCAAGGCCGCAGATGCGACCGCGACAAACTGCTACACCACGTCAGACCTGGCCTTTAAGCCAGCGGTGCACGTCTTTACTGACGAGCCTTCAAGGCTACCGACGAGCACACACCTCTGATTCTCCTCAAAGACGATCAGCCCAAGGCATCTCTCCCATGCCTGCTTATGAGCTATCCGAGACCAGCCATTGGTCAGCGCCGGACTCAGAGCGTGATATTTCGAACCCATTTACTCTGTTTTAAATACGAGTCTGCGGAGCTTCGACAGATACACTTCCCGACATGATTGAGCAGACGTCACACGTACGAGCAGCGTTTTCGCCTGCACGCCGCCATGACCAAACCTTTCTATACGGCTTTTTTTGCGCTGAGATGACGAGAACGCCATGGCCGGGTTAATCCCCCAGAGCTTTATTGACGACCTTCTGAACCGCACCGATATCGTCGATGTCGTCAGCTCGCGCGTGCAAATGAAGAAAGCAGGCAAAAACTACACCGCCTGCTGCCCCTTCCATAAAGAAAAAACACCCTCGTTCAGTGTCAGCCCGGATAAACAGTTTTATTACTGTTTTGGTTGTGGCGCAGGCGGTAATGCCCTCGGCTTCATCATGGACCACGACAACCTGGACTTCCCCCAGGCTGTCGAAGAACTGGCCAAAGCCGCAGGTATGGAGATTCCCAGAGAGGAAAGCGGGCGCTCGCACAAACCGCGACAGCCGACCGACTCGCCGCTCTACCCGCTGCTGACCGCAGCCGCCGACTTTTATCGGCAGGCCCTGAAAAGCCACCCGGCGCGCAGGGCCGCCGTGGACTACTTGAAAGGCCGGGGCCTGACCGGCGAAATCGCCCGGGATTTCGGCCTGGGCTTTGCTCCGCCCGGCTGGGACAACCTCTACAAGCACTTGAGCAGCGACACCCTGCAGCAAAAAGCCATGATCGATGCGGGCTTATTGGTTGAGAACGCTGAAACCGGCAAACGCTATGACCGCTTTCGCGATCGCGTAATGTTCCCGATTCGCGACAGCCGTGGCCGCATTATTGCGTTTGGCGGTCGCGTGCTCGGTGATGACAAGCCCAAATACCTGAACTCCCCTGAAACACCTGTCTTCCACAAAGGACAGGAATTGTACGGGCTGTTCGAAGCGCGCAAGTTCAATCGCAGCCTCGACGAAATCATCGTGGTTGAAGGCTATATGGACGTCATTGCCTTGGCCCAACAGGGCTTGCGCAATGCCGTGGCCACGCTGGGCACCGCGACCAGCGAAGAGCACATGAAGCGCCTGTTTCGGGTCGTACCCAGCGTATTGTTTTGCTTTGATGGCGATCAGGCTGGCCGCAATGCCGCCTGGCGCGCACTTGAGGCCACGCTGCCCTGCCTGCAAGATGGCCGCCGCGCCCGCTTCCTGTTTCTGCCAGAAGGCGAGGATCCGGACACATTGGTGCGCTCCGAAGGCACTGATGCGTTCAAGGCGCGCATTAACCAGCACGCGCAGCCGCTGGCAGATTATTTTTTCCAGCAACTGACTGAAGAAACCGATCCGCGCTCGCTCGAAGGCAGGGCCCACATGGCCACGCTGGCAGCACCGCTCATCGACAAAGTGCCGGGCGCCAACCTGCGCAACCTGATGCGTCAACGCTTGAGCGAAATCACGGGCCTCAACAGCGAAGCGGTCAGCCAACTGGCGCAAAGCGCACCACCGCCCTCGCAACCCGCCTACGATCCCGGCATTGATTACGATGCGATGCCGGACTACAGCGACTTTCAGCAGCCGGAAACGTACGCCCCCCAACAGGAATGGACCCCGAAAAAGTCGGGGGCGGGCGGTAAAAAGTGGGAAAACAAACCATGGGACAAAAAAGGCAAGCGCGGCGGTGAGCGCGAGCAGGCCTGGATCCCGGTCGGCGTTGAACCGCCGACATTAACCGCCCTGCGCACCTTGCTGCACCACCCGCAACTGGCCAAAAAAGTAGAAGACGCGGGCCACTTTGCGGCCGAAGACCAGACGAATAACCAGCTGTTGATCGCGCTGGTCGAGGCCGTACAGAAGAATCCTAAGCTAAGCTCTATTCAGTTGTTGTCCCGCTGGCACGGCACTGAACAGGGCCGCTTGCTGCAAAGACTGCTCGAAAAGGAATGGCTAATTGACGCCGACAACCTTGAACAACAGTTTTTCGACACCATAACTAGCTTGTCAGCTCGCCAACGCGAGCGAAATCTGGAACAACTTCTTCGAAAAGCACGTCAAGGCGAGCTAAGTAGCGAGGAGAAAAATCAGTTACGCGACCTTCTGAGTCGCAATAATCCCGCATCAAACCCGACCTCAACTGGCGCGTGAGGTCATAGCTAAGGTATAATCCTCGGCTTGTTTTTTGCCCGCCAAGACCTTCAGTGGATAGGGTGTTATGTCCGGAAAAGCGCAACAGCAGTCTCGTATCAAAGAGTTGATCACCCTCGGCCGTGAGCAGAAGTATCTGACTTACGCAGAGGTCAACGACCACCTGCCCGAAGATATTTCAGATCCGGAGCAAGTGGAAGACATCATCCGCATGATTAATGACATGGGGATCCCCGTACACGAGAGTGCTCCGGATGCGGACGCCCTTATGTTGGCCGATGCTGACACCGACGAAGCCGCTGCTGAAGAAGCAGCTGCAGCGTTGGCGGCAGTAGAAACCGATATTGGTCGCACTACCGACCCAGTACGCATGTATATGCGTGAAATGGGCACGGTAGAACTGCTGACACGCGAAGGCGAAATTGAAATCGCCAAGCGTATCGAAGAAGGCATCCGCGAAGTGATGGGCGCAATCGCGCACTTCCCTGGCACGGTTGACCATATTCTCTCCGAGTACACTCGCGTCACCACCGAAGGTGGTCGCCTTTCTGACGTCCTGAGCGGTTATATCGACCCGGACGATGGAATTACGCCGCCTGCAGCCGAGGTTCCGCCTCCTGTCGATCCTAAAACGGCCAAGGCCGAAGGTGATGACGAAGAGGAAGAGAAGGACGACGCTACCGATGACGAGGAAGAGGTCGAAAGCGGCCCCGATCCAATCATCGCGGCACAGCGCTTCGGCGCCGTTTCCGATCAGATGGAAATCACTCGCAAGGCACTGAAGAAGCACGGTCGCGACAGCAAGCAGGCGATTGCCGAGCTGGTTGCCCTGGCTGAGCTGTTCATGCCGATCAAGCTGGTGCCCAAGCAGTTCGAAGGCCTGGTTGAACGTGTTCGTAGCGCTCTGGAGCGTCTGCGTGCACAAGAGCGGGCCATCATGCAGCTGTGCGTCCGTGATGCACGCATGCCGCGTACCGATTTCCTTCGCCTGTTCCCGGGCAATGAAGTCGACGAAAGCTGGAGCGACGCGCTGGCCAAAGGCAAAAGCAAATACGCTGAAGCCATTGCCCGCTTGCAACCGGACATCATCCGTTGCCAGCAAAAGCTGTCTGCTCTAGAAGCAGAAACCGGCTTGAAGATTGCCGAGATCAAGGACATCAACCGTCGCATGTCGATCGGTGAGGCCAAGGCCCGCCGCGCGAAGAAAGAGATGGTTGAAGCCAACTTGCGTCTGGTGATCTCCATCGCCAAGAAGTACACCAACCGTGGCTTGCAGTTCCTCGACCTGATCCAGGAAGGCAACATCGGCTTGATGAAAGCGGTAGACAAGTTTGAATACCGCCGCGGCTACAAATTCTCGACTTATGCCACCTGGTGGATCCGTCAGGCGATCACTCGCTCGATTGCCGACCAGGCACGCACCATCCGTATTCCGGTGCACATGATCGAGACGATCAACAAGCTCAACCGTATTTCCCGCCAAATGCTGCAGGAAATGGGTCGCGAACCGACCCCGGAAGAGCTGGGCGAACGCATGGAAATGCCTGAGGACAAAATCCGCAAGGTATTGAAGATCGCTAAAGAGCCGATCTCCATGGAAACCCCGATCGGTGATGACGAAGACTCCCATCTGGGTGATTTCATCGAAGACTCGACCATGCAGTCGCCAATCGATGTTGCCACCGTTGAGAGCCTTAAAGAAGCGACACGCGATGTACTTGGCGGCCTTACAGCACGTGAAGCCAAAGTACTGCGCATGCGCTTCGGTATCGACATGAATACCGACCACACCCTTGAGGAGGTTGGTAAGCAGTTCGACGTTACCCGTGAGCGGATTCGTCAGATCGAAGCCAAAGCGTTACGCAAGCTGCGCCACCCGACGAGAAGCGAGCACCTGCGCTCCTTCCTCGACGAGTGATACCAAAACCCCCGGCCCTGCCGGGGGTTTTGCTTTGTACCCGCCAAACCTTTCCAGCGCCTCACGCCCATATCCCACAGCCCGTCTACACTCGTCACATTCGCGAGTAGAACGAGCCCCGCATGCCACGACTGCCAGCCACCCTCCTCTTGCTGCTAATCGCCTTTTCCACAGCGGCCAACGCCCTGACGTTGACCGATGAAGAGCGACAGTGGCTCGACAAGCATCCCGAGCTACGCCTTGGGGTTGATGCGTCATGGCCACCCTTTGAGTTCCGCGACGAAAAGGGGCTCTATACCGGCTTGGCCGCGGACTACGTGGAACTAATCAAAAACCGTTTGGGTGTGAGCATCAAACCGGTGGAGCCCTACGACTGGAGCAGCGTCCTTGAGCTCGCCAAAGATGGCAGTCTCGACTGGCTACCCGGCATCATGTCGACCCCTGAGCGTCAGAAAACCCTGGCCTTTACGCGCCCCTACCTCGACTTCCCGATTGTCATCCTCGCGCACAAAGGCGGCCCCGCCCCAAAAAACATTGATGAGCTCTATGGGCTGAAAATCGCCGTGGTCGAAAACTACGCCCCGCACGAGCTGTTGCATGCCCAACACCCCGACCTGAATCTCGTCGCCCTGCCCAATGTCAGCTCCGCGCTACAAGCATTGGCTACCGATCAAGTCGACGCCATGGTGGGCGACCTGGCGTCCAGCGTCTGGAGCCTGCGCCAGCTCAAGCTGGATGGGTTGTACGTCAGTGGCGAAACCCCGTATCGCTATCAACTGGCAATGGCCGTACCCAAAGACCAAACCATCCTGTTGCGCCTGCTGGATAAAGTCATGGCCGACATGACACCCCGTGAAATCGAAGCCATTCAAGCGCGCTGGATCGGCAACACCGGCGATTATCAGGCGTTGTGGCGCGGGTTACTGCTGTATGTACTGCCGGGCATCTTGTTGCTCGTCACCGTATTGATCGTGGTCGTGCGCATCAACAGGCGCCTGAGCTCCGAAATAGCCCGCCGCGTTGCCCTCGAACAGGAACTGCGCAGTAGCGAATACCGCTATAGAGGCTTGGTCGAAAGTCTGTCTGCCATCGCATGGGAGGCCCAACGGGATGATTACACCTACACCTATGTTTCCCCTCAGGCCGAAACACTCATCGGCTACCCCTTGGCCGACTGGCTGACCCCTGGGTTCTGGGAGCGAATCATCCATCCCGATGACCTGCCCCGAACCAAAATGTACTGCGAAAGCGAAATCAAGGCCGGGCGCGACCACAGCATCGACTATCGCGTGATAACCGCCGATGGCAGAACCCTGTGGCTACGGGACATCATCACGCTTTCCACGCACAATCAGACGCCCGTACTGCGCGGATTGATGATCAACATCAGCGAAACCAAACAAACCGAAGAAGCGCTGCGCCTTTCTGAGGAAAAATTTGCCAAAGCCTTCCATGCATCGCCAGACGGATTGCTGTTGAGTCGGCAGAGTGATGGCTTGCTGATCGAAATCAACGAAGGCTTCAGCCGCTTGACCGGCTACGACAGCGCCAGCGCACTGAATCGATCCTCTCTGGACCTCAACATCTGGGCCGATGTTCACCAACGCCAAGAGTTACTCACACGCCTGAGTGAGGACGGGTTTGTAAGGGATTTCAGGTGCAAATTGCGCCACAAAAGCGGGCGCATACGCATCTGTGAAGTCTCTAGCCGACCGCTGAAAATCGGTGATGAAGACTGCATGTTGACCATCACGCGGGACATCACCGAACGCCAACAGATGCAGGAAAAACTCCTGCAAACCGCCACCGTGTTCGAAAGCACGGCTGAAGGCATCTTGTTCACCGACCCGGCGCAAACCATCACCGCCGTGAACCGCGCCTTCACCGAAATCACGGGCTACAGCGAGGCCGAAGTGCTCGGCCAGACACCGCGGATTTTGGCCTCCAATCAGCACGACAGCGCCTTCTTTGCCGCCATGTGGCATCAGTTGTCAGGCGAGGGACACTGGCAAGGGGAGATTTATAACAAGCGCAAAAACGGGGAAGTCTATCCCTGCTGGATAACGATCAGCGCAGTACACAACTCCGAAAATATCGTCACTCACTTTGTGGCCGTCTTTGCCGACATTTCCAGCCTCAAGCACGCACAGGCGCGTCTGGATCATCAGGTCCATCACGACCCGCTGACTGGCTTGCCGAACCGTTTGCTGTTCGAGAGCCGTCTGGACCAGATCCTCAATCAGCAAAATGCGCAAGACCAACACGCGGCAGTACTGTTTCTGGACCTTGATCGCTTTAAAAACATCAACGACAGCCTGGGCCACCCGGTGGGCGACCTGTTGCTCAAAGGCATCACCGCACGCCTCAAGGTCCAGTTGCGCGACATTGATACCGTCGCCCGCCTCGGCGGCGATGAATTCATTATCCTGCTGCCCGGCCTTCAGCAACCCCGTGATGCCGAGGTGATTGCCAACAAGTTACTGGCCTGTTTCAGCGCACCGTTCCCAGCGGGCGAACACGAACTGTTTATCAGCGCCAGCATCGGCATCAGCGTGTACCCGCATGACGGCACGGACGTGGCCACACTGGTAAAAAACGCCGACGCCGCCATGTACCGTTCCAAGCTCAAAGGCCGCAACCGGGTTGAGCGCTACACCCATGACCTCACCTCACAAGCGAGCGAACGGGTGATCCTTGAACAGGAACTGCGACGTGCGCTGGAGCGCAACGAGCTATCGCTGTTCTATCAACCCAAAATCAGCCTGCACGACCTGAGTCTGGTCGGCGCTGAAGCCCTGATTCGCTGGACCCACCCCACGCTGGGCGTCATTGCCCCTGAGCGCTTCATTCATCTGGCCGAAGAAAACGGCATGATTATCCAGGTGGGTGACTGGGTGCTGGAGCGTGCCTGCATGCAATTGAATGAGTGGAATCAGACATACGCACCTTTTGGCCCGGTCTCCGTAAACCTGGCCGGCGCCCAATTACACCAACCCCGACTGGTCGGCCGCATCCGCCAACTCCTGAAAAAATACAACCTCCAGCCGGGTTACCTGCAACTTGAGATCACTGAAAACTTCATCATGAACCAGACTGAAGAAGCACTGGACGTCCTGCATCAGCTCAAGCGATTAGGCGTGCAACTGGCGATTGATGACTTTGGCACCGGATATTCCTCACTCAGCTACCTCAAACGCCTGCCCCTGGACACCTTGAAAATTGACCAGTCATTCGTGCGCGGCTTACCCCACGACCCCAATGACGAAGCCATCGTACGGGCCATCATTGCCCTGGGTCGCAGCATGCAATTCACCGTCATTGCCGAAGGTGTGGAAAACCAGGCCCAGCAAGACTTCTTGGCCAACGCCGGTTGCGAACAGATTCAGGGGTACATCATCAGCGTGCCTTTATCTGCTGAAGAATTCGCGACGACCTTTCTTCGTATCTCTATTTCAGACTTTTCGGATAGCACTGCCGAGAAACCATCGTTATAATCCGCGACCTACTGAGGGCCTATAGCTCAGTTGGTTAGAGCAGGGGACTCATAATCCCTTGGTCGTAGGTTCGAGTCCTACTGGGCCCACCACTTTGAAAGCCGCGCACTGCGCGGCTTTTGTGTTTCTGGCGTTTGCAGGGCTGTGCTGCGAAAAGTCGTGATCGTCCATATCCCGTCCACCACTGGACGCCCCGCCCCTCAAGCGCTGTACCATGAGCGCCCACTTCGATGACGCCACTGGAGCCTCTCTTGCCTGACTCTCGCCCGCCCGTGCTGGATGAAATCGATCGTCAGTTGATTGCCGCCTTGCAGCTCAATGCACGCGAAAGCGTCGCCATGCTGGCGCGTCAGTTGGGAATTGCACGCACCACGGTGACGTCACGGCTGTCACGCCTGGAGAAAAACAACATCATCACCGGGTATGGCGTTCGACTGGGGCAGCGCCTGATTGATGGCGGACTGCAAGCGTATGTCGGGATTACCGTGCAGCCACGCTCGGGCAAGGAGGTGGTCAGGCGCTTGAGTGCCATGGCGCAGGTGCAGCAACTGTGCGCCGTCAGCGGAGAATTTGATTACGTCGCGTGGCTGCGCAGCGATTCCCCCGAGCAACTTGATCAATTGCTGGACCAGATCGGCAGTGTCGAGGGCGTTGAAAAAACCACGACCTCCATCATTCTCAGCAGCAAAGTCGACCGCGGCTAAGCCGACGCGAACAACACTTTGCACAGCGCTTTCGTCATACTGCGCAAAGACAATGCAAAACGACGACACTTTGCGTCTTAATAACGTGTTCTGTGCTCCCTATCATGGTGCCTGTCTTTTCCTATACTCAGCGTTAAGCGCGGGTCGCCAGCAAGGTCAGCCATGAATAAGAACAATCGCCACCCGAATGACGGCAAAAAACCGATCACCATTTTCGGCCCCGATTTCCCTTTTGCCTTCGACGACTGGATCGAACACCCAGCCGGTCTGGGGAGTATTCCCGCACATAAACTGGGCGCAGAGGTCGCGATTGTCGGTGCTGGCATGGCGGGAATGGTCGCCGCGTATGAGTTGATGAAGCTCGGCCTCAAGCCTGTGGTGTACGAGGCCTCGAAAATGGGCGGACGTTTGCGCTCGCAAGCGTTTGAAGGCAGTGAAGGCGTCATCGCCGAGCTGGGCGGGATGCGCTTTCCGGTGTCCTCTACCGCCTTCTATCACTATGTCGACAAACTCGGGCTTGAGACCAAACCGTTCCCCAACCCGCTGACACCCGCTTCTGGCAGCACCGTAATTGATCTCGAAGGACAAACCTTCTACGCGCAAAAACTGTCGGACCTGCCTGCACTGTTTCAGGAAGTGGCTGACGCGTGGGCGGATGCACTGGAAGCAGGGTCGCAATTTGGCGATATCCAGCAGGCCATTCGCGATCGCGATGTCCCGCGTTTGAAAGCGTTGTGGAACACCCTGGTTCCGCTGTGGGACGACCGCACGTTTTATGACTTTGTCGCGACCTCCAAAGCCTTTGCCAAACTCTCGTTCCAACACCGCGAAGTGTTCGGTCAGGTCGGCTTCGGGACGGGCGGCTGGGACTCAGACTTCCCCAATTCAATGCTCGAGATCTTCCGCGTGGTCATGACCAACTGCGATGACCATCAACACCTGGTGGTGGGCGGGGTTGAGCAGGTGCCGCTGGGAATCTGGCGCCACGCGCCGCAGCGCTGTGCTCACTGGCCGGAAGGCACCAGCCTCAGTTCGTTGCACCATGGCGCACCACGAACCGGGGTCAAGGCGATTTCCCGTACAGACGACGGTTTGTTTTCTGTCACCGACAACCTCGGTGTGACCCGCCCGTTCGAGGCAGTGTTGGTGACGTGCCAAAGCTGGCTGCTGACCACCCAGATCGAGTGCGAAGAAGCGCTGTTCTCGCAAAAGATGTGGATGGCGCTCGACCGCACGCGCTACATGCAATCGTCCAAAACCTTCGTCATGGTCGACCGCCCGTTCTGGAAAGACAAAGACCCGGAAACCGGCCGCGACCTGATGAGCATGACCCTCACCGACCGCCTGACCCGTGGCACTTATTTGTTCGATAACGGCGACGACAAACCAGGCGTTATTTGCCTGTCGTACTCATGGATGAGCGATGCGCTGAAAATGCTGCCGCATCCCGTCGAAAAACGCGTGAAGCTGGCCTTGGACGCGTTGAAAAAGATCTACCCCAACGTCGACATCGCCAGCCGGATTATTGGCGACCCGATCACCGTTTCGTGGGAAGCCGACCCGCACTTCCTGGGGGCTTTCAAAGGCGCACTGCCCGGTCATTACCGCTACAACCAGCGCATGTACGCGCACTTTATGCAGCAGGAGATACCGGCAGAACAACGCGGAATTTTCATCGCCGGCGACGATGTGTCGTGGACACCTGCCTGGGTGGAAGGAGCGGTACAGACCTCCTTGAACGCCGTGTGGGGCATCATGACCCACTTTGGCGGACGCACCCACGCCGACAATCCCGGGCCGGGCGATGTGTTTAACGACATCGGCCCAATCGCCCTGCCGGATTGAACCGCGCGCCAACCCACCCGGAACAGGAGAACCCCATGCGCGTCGCCCTTTACCAATGCCCGCCCCTGCAACTGGACATCGCGGGCAACTTGAAACGCCTGAGCCTCGTTGCCCAGCACAACCCCGGGGTTGATCTGCTGGTGCTGCCCGAAATGTTCCTGACGGGGTACAACATTGGTCAGCCTGCCGTGGCGCAATTGGCTCAACCCCACGACGGCGACGCGGCCCGAGCAATCGCCCAAATAGCCAAAGCCTGCAACATGGCCATTGCTTACGGTTACCCGGAGCTGGGTGCGGACGGCCGCCTCTACAACAGCGCGCAACTGATCGATTGCCACGGCCAACCCCTGCTCAACTACCGCAAAACCCACTTGTTCGGGACGCTTGACCACGCCCAGTTCAGCGCCGGCGAAGAAGCGTACCCCGTGGTCGAGCTCAACGGCTGGAAGGTCGGCATGCTGATTTGCTATGACCTGGAGTTTCCGGAGAACACGCGGCGTCTGGCCCTGGCCGGCGCGCAATTGATCGTTGTGCCCACCGCCAACATGCAACCCTACGACTTCATTGCCGATGTCACGGTGCGCAGCCGTGCGTTTGAAAATCAGTGTTACGTGGCCTACGCCAATTACTGTGGCCGCGAAGACACGCTTCATTATTGCGGCCAAAGCAGCATCGCAGCGCCAAATGGCCAGCAAGTAGCACTGGCTCAACGGGACGAAACGGTGATCGCCGCCGAGCTTGATCCACAAAAACTGACGGACGCGAAGGCGGGAAACAACTACTTGGCCGACCGCCGTCCGGAACTTTACGGTGCGCTGAGCGCGCGCTGATTGCCAGTAATCCGCTAGCATGAGCGCTTCTCTGTAACGGAAGTGCCCATGCCCGCGTTGAACACCCCAGACCTCCTACGCCTGACCACCCGCAATGGTCTGACGCTGACCGTGCGCCATGTCCCACGGCTCACGCGCAGCGCAGCTTGCGTCCGAGTGGCCGTGGGCAGTCATGACGTACCCGCCGACTGGCCGGGGCTGGCGCATTTTCTGGAGCATTTGTTGTTCCTCGGCACCGAGCGCTTCCCCGCGGCGCAGGGCCTGATGGCCTATGTGCAACAGCATGGCGGGCACCTCAACGCGCGCACCAGCGAACGCCATACCGACTTCTTTTTTGAATTGCCCCCCGAAGCCTTTGCGGGCGGGCTGGATCGCCTGTGCGACATGCTGGCTCATCCGCGTCTGGATCCGGACGACCAGCGGCGCGAACGCGAAGTGCTGCACGCGGAATTCATTGCCTGGGCCCGCGAGCCTTCGGCGCAACGCGACCTGCAAAGGCTTCAACCGCTCAACGCCACACACCCGCTGCGGGGCTTCCACGCGGGCAATCGCTACAGCTTGCCCGTGCCACGCGCAGCCTTTCAGCGCGCCTTGACGCATTTCCATGAGCAGTTTTACCGAACCGGGCACATGACCTTGAGCCTGGTGGGCCCGCAATCGCAGGACACGCTGATCGCACTCGCCGAGCGTTACAGCCTTGAGCTTCAACCGGGTAAGGCCGCCACGCCACAGCCCCCGCCGCCTCTGATGAGCGAGGGTTCGTCACAGTACGTCCAGGTCGAGGGTTCACACGTGGACCTGATGTTTACCTTGGAGCAGCTACCCACTGCATCAGAAGAAGCGCTGGCATTCCTGTGTCACTGGATCAACGCCGACAAACCGGGCGGACTTCTCGCTCACTTACGTCAGCAGCAACTGACCGACAGCCTGCGTGCCACGCCGGTGTACCAGTTTCAGAACCAGGCCCTGCTCGGCCTGACGTTCACAGGGTCGACTGACATGACAACCAAGGCTCAACCGATCCGCGACGCTGTCGACGACTGGTTGTGTTTTTTCAGCGCTCAGCAACCCTGGACCGGCCTGCGCAACGAATACCGACGCCTACAGCAGCGTCAGCAACGGGTCAGCAGCGCCTTGGAATTGGCCCACCGCGATCTTCAGCACTATCCGGTAGAGCTGTCAGACCACGGGGTTGAAGCACTGGCGGTGATCCTGAAACACATGCAAACCGAGCCCCGCCCGAGCGGGCAGCACGCCTGGCAATTACCCACACCCAATCCCTTCCTCATATCGGAGAAACACCCCGTGACCGCTGGCCTTATTCGTGGACAAACCAGTGCCCATCGCGGCTTGCGCACGTTTGCCCAGGACCGCTTGCGCAGCCGCCGCGAAGTATCGGCCATGACGTTCAGCCCTGCTCTCGCGAACCCCAATGGCGAAGCCGCTGTGTACGTGCGCTGGCACTTGGGCGTGACCCCTGCCCCCTCGCTGTTACCGGCGCTGCAACACCGCCTGCTGACACTGCAACACGATGCGCGCGAAGCGGGCGTTGAAATGTCGCTCATCGCGCAGGGCAATGACTGGTTGCTGAAGTTGCATGGCCTGCAAGAGCCGATGCCTGCCATTCTCGAACACGCGCTGCCATTGCTCACCCCGCTGACGGATGATGCGCCGGGAGCGACGCCGCAAACGCCACTGATGCCCATCCGCCAGTTACTCAAACGCCTGCCGGAACTGCACACCCGCTTCGCACTGCCTGCGGCTGACACCCTGCAGCATGTCTGGCCATCCGCCCGATGGCACGGTCTGGCGGTGGGCGTTTCCCCGGCCAGTCAACCCATGATCAGCAGCGCGCTCAGCAAAGCCCCCGGCACCCCGGACCCGCACCTGACGCACGCCGTCGAAGCACCCTCAGCACGCCACTGGCACACCGAACCGTGCGAGTCGAGCGAACAGGCGTTGCTGCTGTTCTGCCCGGCACCGCGGGCCGACCTCACGCAAGAAGCCGCCTGGCGACTGCTGGCCCATCTGGCGCAAACCCCGTTCTATCAGCGTCTGCGGGTGGAGCAGCAAATGGGTTACGCCGTGTTCAGCGGCGTGCGCCAGCTTGGCGACAGAACCGGCCTGCTGCTGGGGGTGCAATCGCCTCAAGCCACGACGGCAGACATCTTCGAGCAGGTCCGCACTTTCCTCGGGCAATTGCCGCAGCAGATTGCCGCACTGGATGAAGCGTCTTTCATCGAGGCACGCACCGCACTGGCTCAACAGTTCTCAGCCGAGGCCCTCAGCCTGGCTCAAGCCGCCGACCTGCTCTGGCACGCTCAACAGGCGGGCCACTCGTCGGATTACCTCAAGGTGCTCTACAACGCACTTATGACGCTGGACCGAGCCACTACACTCAAGGCAGCTGAGTGCCTCAATGACCCGGACAGCGACTGGCTGTGCATGGCCACCGAGCCGCAAACTGAATCGTTTTATCAGCGTAGAAGCTGATTTTTACCATCCACGTAATGAGCTTTCTTCGACTTTGGTCGTTCATGCTCAGTCAAATTTAGTAACATAGCCACCTAAGCATCTGAACATCTCCTTCGGGAGCTGGACTAAGTTAAAGACACCCCACCCACCCCCACTGCTAAGGAGTCACCTCATGGCTTGGACTAAACCGGCTTACACCGATCTGCGCATTGGCTTTGAAGTCACCATGTACTTCGCAAGCCGTTGATCTGCCGCTTTTATTGAGCAGAGCAACCCAACGCCTCGGTTCGCCGGGGCGTTTTTATTTTCAGATTTGCAAGAGAACAGCCTCCCATGTTCGTCCAGATTCTAGGTTCCGCCGCTGGCGGCGGGTTCCCGCAGTGGAACTGCAACTGCGTCAACTGTGCCGGTTTTCGCGAGGGCACCTTGCGCGCCACAGCCCGTACCCAGTCTTCCATTGCGATCTCCGATGACGGCGTGAACTGGGTGCTGTGCAACACCTCGCCCGACATCCGCGCCCAGCTCCAGAGCTTCGCCCCCATGCAGCCCGGCCGCGCCCTGCGTGATACCGGGATCAGTGCCATCATCCTGATGGACAGCCAGATCGACCACACCACCGGCCTGTTGAGCCTGCGCGAAGGTTGCCCGCATGATGTCTGGTGCACCGACATGGTCCACGAGGACCTGAGCACCGGTTTCCCGCTGTTCACCATGCTCAAGCACTGGAACGGCGGCCTGAACTGGCACCGCATCGAACTCGAAGGGTCGTTCACCATCCCGGCCTGCCCGAACCTGCGCTTCAGCCCGTTGCCGCTACGCAGCGCTGCGCCGCCGTACTCGCCGCACCGCTTCGACCCGCACCCGGGCGACAACATCGGCCTGATCGTCGAAGACCTGCGCACCGGCGGCAAACTGTTCTATGCACCAGGGTTGGGCAAAGTGGATGCGCCCTTGCTCGACATCATGGCCAGCAGCGATTGCCTGCTGGTGGACGGCACGATGTGGGATGACGACGAAATGCAGCGCCGCGGTGTCGGCACGCGCACCGGCCGTGAGATGGGCCACCTTGCACAAAATGGCCCCGGCGGCATGCTCGAAGTGCTGGAGCAATTGCCCGAGCAACGCAAAGTGCTGATACACATTAACAACACCAACCCGATCCTCGACGAAGACTCCGCCGAACGTGCCGAACTGGTCCGCCGTGGCGTAGAAGTCGCCTTTGATGGCATGAGCATCGAGTTGTAAGCCACACCCTGTCGCTGCCACACGCTGCGTTCACGGACGCAGCGCTCAGGTCGGCGTCACCCCCCTGCGGCAGCAACGACACACCGTATTTTCTGGAGGCACCCGATGACCCAAGCCCCACTGTCCAAAACCGAGTTCGAAGCCGCATTGCGAGCCAAGGGCGCGTATTACCACATCTACCACCCGTATCAGGTGGCGATGTACGAAGGCCGCGCCACGCGCGAACAGATCCAGGGCTGGGTCGCCAACCGCTTCTACTATCAAGTCAACATCCCGCTCAAGGACGCCGCGATTCTGGCCAACTGCCCTGACCGCGAAGTACGCCGCGAGTGGATTCAGCGCTTGCTCGATCACGATGGCGCCCCCGGCGAAGACGGCGGTATCGAAGCCTGGTTGCGCTTGGGGCAGGCCGTCGGCCTTGACCCGGATCAACTGCGCTCCCAAGAGCTGGTGCTGCCCGGCGTCCGGTTTGCCGTGGATGCCTACGTCAACTTTGCCCGCCGCGCCACTTGGGAAGAAGCCGCCAGCAGCTCGCTGACCGAAATGTTTGCCCCGCAGATCCATCAGTCGCGTCTCGACAGCTGGCCGCAGCATTACCCGTGGATCGACCCGGCGGGCTACGAATACTTCCGCACGCGTCTGGGCCAGGCACGCCGCGACGTCGAGCATGGGCTGGCTATCACGTTGCAGCACTACACCACGTGGGAAGGCCAGCAGCGCATGCTGGAAATTCTCCAGTTCAAACTGGACATCCTTTGGAGCATGCTCGACGCCATGACCATGGCTTACGAGCTGGACCGCCCGCCGTACCACAGCGTGACCGACCAACGCGTCTGGCATAAAGGAATCACCCTATGAGCTTCGATCGCAGCAAAATCCCGACCTGGCGCCCCGGCTATCGTTTCCAGTACGAGCCCGCGCAAAAAGGCCACGTGCTGCTCTACCCCGAAGGCATGATCAAACTCAATGACAGCGCCGCGCTGATCGGCGGCCTGATCGATGGCCAGCGCGACGTCGCGGCCATCATTGGCGAACTGGATGCACAGTTCCCCGACGTTCCCGAGCTCGGTCAAGACATCGAGCAATTTATGGAGGTCGCTCGTGCAGAGCACTGGATCGAACTGGCCTGACAGCCGGGTGCCACCCACGCCAGAAGTCGGCTTGCCGCTGTGGTTATTGGCGGAGCTGACCTACCGCTGCCCGCTGCAATGCCCGTACTGCTCCAACCCGCTGGATTTCGCCCAACAAGGCAAAGAGCTGACCACCGAACAGTGGATCAAGGTGTTTCGCGAAGCGCGCGAAATGGGCGCCGCACAACTGGGCTTCTCGGGCGGCGAACCCTTGGTGCGTCAGGACTTGGCCGAACTGATTGGTGAGGCGCGCACGCTGGGGTTCTACACCAACCTCATCACCTCCGGCATTGGCCTGACCGAGCAAAAAATCAGCGACTTCAAAAAGGCCGGTCTGGACCATATCCAGATCAGTTTTCAGGCCAGCGACGAGCAAGTGAACAACCTGCTCGCCGGGTCGAAAAAAGCCTTCGCACAAAAGCTGGAGATGGCCCGCGCCGTCAAGGCTCACGGCTACCCGATGGTGCTCAACTTTGTGACCCATCGACACAACATCGACAAAATCGACCGCATCATCGAGCTGTGCATCGCGCTGGAGGCCGACTTCGTCGAACTCGCCACCTGCCAGTTCTACGGCTGGGCGCAGCTCAACCGCGTGGGTTTGCTGCCCACCCGCGAGCAATTGGTGCGGGCCGAACGCATCACCAACGAATACCGCGCCAAACTTGAGGCCCAAGGGCATCCCTGCAAGCTGATATTCGTCACCCCGGACTATTACGAGGAACGCCCCAAAGCCTGCATGAATGGCTGGGGCAGCATCTTTTTGACCGTCACCCCGGACGGCACCGCGTTGCCCTGCCATGGTGCGCGGCAGATGCCGGTTCAGTTCCCCAACGTGCGCGACCACAGCATGCAACACATCTGGTACGACTCGTTTGGCTTCAACCGTTTCCGCGGGTATGACTGGATGCCCGAACCCTGCCGCTCCTGCGACGAGAAGGAAAAGGACTTCGGCGGCTGTCGCTGCCAGGCGTTCATGCTGACGGGCGACGCCAGCAACGCCGACCCGGTGTGCAGCAAGTCACCGCACCACGACCTGATCCTCAAGGCGCGCGAAGAAGCCGAGCACGCCACCCAAACCATTGAGCAACTGGCCTTCAGAAATGACCGAAACTCACGACTCATCGCCAAAGGCTGAACCGTTCAGCGCCGCCCTCGCCGTGGCCGCCGGGGTGGATTTTGCCGAATTGAAACTCGGCCGCCACGGCCTGTTCTGGAACGAATATCGCCCCCAGGACGCGGCCTGCCGCCTCTGGCACTGGCGCGACGGTCAGGCGCACTGCCTGACACCCAACGGCTTCAGCGTGCGCAGTCGTGTGTATGAGTACGGCGGCGGGTCGTTTTGCCTGAGCGATGACGGCGTGGTGTTCGTCAACGAGGCCGATCAACAGGTGTATGTGCAAACGCTGGAGGGCACTGCGCCTCACGCCCTGACCCAAGGCAACTGCCGCTATGGCGATGTGCAGTTTGCCCATGGGCAGGTGCTGGCGGTCGAAGAAGACAACGACCGTCATCGTTTGGTCAGCTTTGACACCGCTTCGCGGGCGCGCCACGTACTGGCCGAAGGCGCTGATTTTTATGCGGCGCCGACGCTCAGCCCGGACGGTCAGCGTCTGGCGTGGATCGAGTGGTATCGCCCGCATCAGCCGTGGACCTCAACCCGCTTGATGGTCGCCCGGCGCAGTCACGAAAACCATTGGCAAGCGCCGCAGTGCATCGCGGGCGAGGAGTCGCTGCAACAACCGCGTTTCGATGAGCACAACCGCCTGTACTGCCTGACGGACCGCGAAGGTTTCTGGCAACCGTGGATCGAATCGTCCGGGGGCTTGAAGCGCTTGCCGTGCGAGCGCGCCGACCATGCGCCTGCGCCCTGGCAGCTAGGTGGCAACACCTGGCAACCGCTGAGTGACAACGCGTATGTCGCCAGTTGGACGCAAGACGGTTTCGGACGCTTGGGCATACGCGCATCCGACGCCAGCCTTGAGGATTACACAGGCGAATACAGCCGTTTCCGCAGTCTGGCGCTGGATGACGACGCCCTTTATTGCATCGCGGCCTCACCGGTAAGCCCCTCGGCCATCCTTCGCATTGCCCGCAACAGCCGGCAGGTGACGGTGTTGGCCGGTGGGGTGGCGCCATTGCCAGCTGATCGCGTCAGCCGCCCGCAAACGCTGCGCTACCCCACGGCGGGGGGCGAGGCTCATGGATTTTTCTACCCGGCGATGCACGGCGAAAAACAGCCGCCGCTGGTGGTGTTTATCCATGGTGGCCCGACCTCGGCGTGTTATCCGATGCTCGACCCGCGCATTCAATACTGGACGCAACGCGGCTTTGCCGTCGCGGACCTCAACTACCGGGGTAGCACCGGCTATGGCCGCGAGTACCGGCAGGCGCTGCACCTGAAATGGGGTGACGTGGATGTGGAGGATGCCTGTGCAGTGGTCAGCTATCTGGCCGATCAGGGGTTGATCGATCGCCAGCATGCCTTCATTCGCGGCGGCAGCGCAGGCGGTTACACCACGCTGTGCGCGCTGGCATTCAAGGACGTATTTCGGGCAGGCGCCAGTCTGTACGGGGTCAGCGACCCGGTGGCGCTGGCACGCGATACCCATAAGTTCGAAGGCGATTACATGGAGTGGCTGATTGGCGATCCCGACCGGGATGCCGAGCGTTATGCCGCGCGCACGCCCTTGTTGCACGCCGCCAACATCCGCGTGCCGGTTATTTTCTTTCAAGGTGAGCTGGATGCGGTCGTGGTGCCACAGCAAACCCGCGACATGCTGAGCGCCTTGCAGGCGAACGGTATCCCTGCCAAAGCGTATTACTACCCCGACGAACGCCACGGGTTCCGCAAGGCCAGCAATCAGGCCCACGCCCTGGAGCAGGAATGGATGTTTTATCGGGAAGTGATGCAATCACCCCCTGAATAAGTCGGGCGAATCGCGGCCGGGCCACGAAGCTGCGTGGGGCGCAGCTTCGTGCGGATCGGTAACAGTGACCGATCAGGGCGAAAGGAAGGTTATCGCTTGGCGATGATGTACACCGCGTGGATCACGCCCGGGAAATACCCCAACAGCGTCAACAGAATATTGAGCCAGAAAGCACCGCCGAAACCGACTTGTAAAAACACACCCAGCGGCGGCAGCAGGATGGCAATGATGATTCGAATAATGTCCATGTGTTCAGTCCCCAATCAATGGTGGGCTCAATCAAGCCCTATGGTTAATCGACTCTGAGCACTGTCAAAAGGTTCAGTCGGTACTTTTCCACAGGCAAAAAAACGCCCCGTGCCGAACGAAACAGGCACGGGGCGATGCGTTATACCGCGAGACGGTTCTTTAAATTCTGTGTGTGACGGTGTGTCAGCGATTACGCCAACACGGCACGGCGACACTGCAACTGCGCGGTTCTGACCCGGGAAAACGCGCGGGCCAAACGCAGCAACATTTCATCAATATTGCCTTTGCTGACGCACAGCGCCGGGGTAAAGCGCAGGCAGTCGGGTTGCGGCGCGGTAATCAGCAAGCCTTCATACAACGCTGCTTTTACGACCTCATCTGCCGAATCATCCGACAGTGTCAGGCCCCACATCAGGCCCTGACCGCGTAATTCTCCCTGTGCATAACGATTGGCCAAACGCCCCAGGCCCTCGCGCAAGTGTTGCCCTGCGTCGCGAACCTGCTGCAAAAAGCCTTTTTCAACAAGCGTTTCCAGCACGGCACTGCCCGCTGCCGTCATCAGGGCATTGCCGTGATGCGTGCCGCCCAGCTCGTCCGCTTCCAGGCAACACGCTTTGCCGCGCGCCAGCAGCGCAGCCAGTGGCACACCACCGCCCAAGCCTTTGCCCAGGGTGATGACATCGGCACGAATGCCGTAATTCTGTTCCGCCAGCAGGGTGCCGCAGCGCCCCATACCGGTGTGGACCTCATCGAGAATCAGCAAAATGCCCAACTCCCGGCACAGGCGCTCGACCCCTTTGAGGTAATGCTCGGTCGCGGGAATCACCCCCGCTGCGCTCTGCACCGGTTCCAGCATGATGGCCACGGTTTGCGCATCGACCGCGGCATGCAACGCGGGTAGATCGTTGAACGGCACATTGATGAACCCCGGCAGTTGCGGCTCGAAACGGTTATCGAACGTGCCGCTGCCCGACGCCGACATCGCGCCAAAGCTGCGACCGTGACAACTGCCGGTCGCCGTGATGATCCGGTGAGCGCCGCCGCGATGCAGTTGGCCCCATTTGCGCGCCAGCTTGATCGCGCCTTCGTTAGCCTCGGCCCCGGTGTTCAAAAAATGCACCTGATCGCTGCCCGTGCTGTGGCACAGGCGTTCAGCCAGGTCCAGCATGCCGCGATTGAAAAAACCGGAGCCGGGGTTGATCAATGACTGCGCCTGTTCTGCGATCGCCCGGGTCAGCACGGCCGGGCTGTGGCCCAGACAATTGGCGGCCCCGCCCTGGGTGAAATCCAGGTAAGCCCGACTGTCGCTGTCCCACATCCAGGACCCCTGACCGCGCACGAAAACCTGCGCTGGCCGCTCTACGCTGGGCATCAAACACGCTCTGGATACGGCGTTATTCATAGGCAATGACTGAGGCTCAATCGCCAGCTCATCAAGGCTGGGGGATTGGCGACGCAGGTTAAACAGGTTCATGCACGCTGACCTTGTGACCATAAGCCGTTTCGATTTGCAACCGGGGGCGGGGCATATTCAGGGTGAATCCCTCTGCGGGGTTTTCTGCCTTGCCTATGCAAAATTGCGCTACGCCCATGCACTTCATTGGGCTCTGTGACGCTATGAGCCCTGTGGAATGGGCGTAGACTAGGCGCCTGACGGCGTTTGAGCCATTTCGTTTTTTAAGCATTTTCGATAAGTATTACTTATGGATTTCAAGCAACTGCGTTATTTCGTCGCGGTGTACGAAGAAGGTCATGTGGGGCGCGCTGCCGAACGGCTTTCCATCTCGCAACCGGCCCTTTCGCAACAGATCCGCCATCTCGAACATAACCTTGATGTCAGCCTGTTCGAGCGCAGCAGCAAACGCTTGCTGCCCACACTGGCCGCGCACACGTTGTATAACCACGCATTGCCACTGCTTGACGGGTTGCAGCGGGCGAAAGAAGCCTTGCGCAACTTTCAGGGCCAAGCCTTGCGCACCATTGCCATTGGCGTGTTGCAAACCGTCCACACCAGCTTGGTGCCGCAGATGCTGGAGCGAGTGCGTCAGGCGCAACCGCACCTGGTGGTGCAGATTTATGAGCTGACAGGCCTTGAGATTGAACGTCGCCTGCTCAATGGCTCACTCGACATCGGCATCAGCTACCTGCCGCCGCGCCAGCCAGGGTTACACGGCATGCTGCTGTACGAAGATGAGCTGCAACTGGTCATCCCGGCAGATCACCCACTGCGGGAATTCAAGAAGGTCTCGCTGACGCAGGCGGCAGAGTTGCCGATGCTGCTGTTGGGGGAAGAGTTTCAGGTGCGCCAGATCTGGCAGAGCCAATTGGCCAATCTGGGCCGTCGCCCACAGGTCCAGGCGGAGCTCAACAACATGGCCGGGATTCTCGACAGTTTGCCGCACACCAAATTGGCCACGGTGCTGCCGGGGCGTTCGCGTCACGAACACGACGACAAGGCGCTGCTCTGGAAACCGCTCAGCGAGCCGAGGGTGCCATTGAAAGTGGGGTTGGTGTGTCGAGATGTGCAACGCCAGCAAGCCACATTGGGGTTACTGCGCACGTTGCTTGAGGATGTGATCCAGCAGGAAGAAACCCCGCTCTAACGTTTACGATCCACGAGAAGGCTTGCTCCTACACGGCGTAAACATCTTTCTGCGCCACAAAAAGAAAACCCCGCCGAAGCGGGGTTTTGCAGACTGTTTCCCTGACATCCTTTTCACTCCGCCTTCCTGGCAGAATCCTACGTGTCCCTGTTGTTGCTTTGAGCTTCCTGCTCGACGTCCATGTGAAGTAGATTACCGCTGGATCCAATTCTGCGATATGGACGATTGGCAGCGCGTTGTGTAAGCAAATGCTTACATATGCCTAAACAGGTTAAAAATGTGCTTCATCCAGCAAATACAACGACTCGCTGCCCGCCTTGACCGACGCACTCAGAGAATGAATACGGGGCAGCAAACGCTCGAAATAGAAGCGTGCAGTGCCCATTTTGCTGACATAGAACGCGTCTTGCGCCTCCTTGCCCTTAGCGGCTTTGGCCATCATTGCCCACATGTAGGCATACGTTATGTAACCAAAAACGTGCAGGTACTCGACCGAGGCAGCGCCGATCTCGTTAGGGTTGGATTTCGCACGCTCCAGAACCCAGGCCGTCAACGCATCAAGTGTGTCCAAAGCTGACGCCAAAGGCGCCGTGAACTCATGCAGGTCACCGCAAGCCGACGCGATGAACTGACGGATTTCATCGGCGTACAAACGGTAATACGCGCCGTTATTACCCACGATCTTGCGCCCGACCAAGTCCAGCGCCTGAATACCGTTGGTGCCTTCGTAGATTTGCGTGATACGCACATCCCGCACCAGTTGCTCCTGGCCCCACTCACGGATGTAACCGTGACCGCCAAACACCTGCTGGCCGTGGACAGTTGTTTCGAGGCCCAGGTCGGTGATGAACGCCTTCGCCACCGGTGTCAGCAATGCCACCAGGGCATCGGCCCGCTCGCGGGCGCCCGGGTCATCGCTGAACTTGGCAATGTCCAGCTGATTGGCCACGTAGGTGGAAAAGGCACGTCCGCCTTCGTTCGACGCTTTCATGGTCAGCAGCATGCGACGCACGTCAGCGTGGACGATGATCGGGTCGGCGGCTTTGTCTTTGGCTTGAGCGCCAGTGGCTGCCCGGCCTTGCAGGCGATCACGCGCGTATTCCACCGCGTTCTGGTACGAGCGTTCGCCCGATGCCAGCCCCTGAATGCCTACCCCCAGACGCTCATAGTTCATCATGGTGAACATGGCCGCCAGGCCACGGTTCGGCTCGCCCACCAGGTAGCCGACAGCCTCGTCGAAGTTCATCACACACGTGGCCGAGGCCTGAATGCCCATTTTGTGTTCGATAGAGCCGCAGGTGACCGGGTTGCGCTGGCCGAGGCTGCCATCGGCATTGACCATGAACTTGGGCACCAGAAACAGCGAAATGCCTTTAGGCCCCGCCGGGGCGTCCGGCAGTTTGGCCAGCACCAAATGGATGATGTTTTCCGTCAGGTCGTGCTCACCACCGGTGATGAAAATCTTGGTGCCGCTGACCCGGTATGAGCCATCGGCCTGAGGCTCGGCCTTGGTCCGGATAATGCCCAGATCGGTGCCAGCGTGTGGCTCGGTCAAGCACATGGAACCGGCCCACACCCCGGCGTACATATTCGGCAAATAGGTGGCTTTCAGCGCATCGCTGGCATGGGCGTTGATCGACACGCAGGCACCGGCCGTCAGCATCGGGTACAGGCCGAACGCGAGGCTGGAGGAGTTGATCATCTCTTCAACTTGAGCCGACACCGCCTTGGGCATGCCCATGCCGCCGAACTCGGGATCGCCGCCGACGCCTACCCAGCCGCCCTCGGCGTACGTTTTATAGGCCTCGACAAAACCGGCGGGGGTGGTCACGACCGTGTCGTTCCAATGGCAACCTTCTTCATCACCGCTACGGCTCAACGGCGCGATGCTTTTGGCTGTCACTTTGCCCGCTTCTTCAAGAATGGCTTCAACCGTTTCGGCGTCCACGGTCTCGGCCAGTGCCGGCAGTGTTGCCCAAAGGGAGGCGACCTCGAACACTTCATTGAGGACGAAGCGCATATCGCGCAGGGGCGCTTTGTAATCAGCCATAGCAAACCTCGTAATCGCTAACGGTCAAAGCCCGGACGGGCCACGGATAGAAGTGGCACAGTCTAACTTAACAACGAGAGCGATACATAGGGTCGCCTAGTGACTGAATAGACAGATACAGTCACTTCAGGCCGGGGCTTCAGTGGTCCGGACGGCGCCCCGCCGGGTTTGGCCATAGGCAATGACGCAATTGCGGCCTGCACTCTTCGCACTGTAGAGCGCCTTGTCCGCCGCCTTGAGCACCTCTTCGGCCGTGCGCTGCTCCGGCATGCGCTCGGCGACGCCGATACTCACCGTGACCGACACACTGCTGGCCCGCGTGCCTGCACGGCGCTGTCGACCTTGTTGGTCATCTTGCGGGCGGCTTTCCTGATTACGTAAGTGGATGTTGTAAATGGCAATGGACTCACGCAACTCATCGAGATGCGGCATGCATTCGTCCAGGGTTTTGCCTGCGAAAACCAGCGCGAACTCCTCGCCGCCGTAGCGATAGGCACGGCCGCCGCCACCGACTTTGGACAGCTTGCTGGCAACCAGACGCAAGACCTGATCGCCGACATCGTGACCGTGGGTGTCGTTGAATTTCTTGAAATGATCGACGTCGCTCATGGCCAGAACGTAATTACGCCCCAACCGCTGCAAGCGTTCGTTCAATGCGCGACGCCCCGGCAAACCGGTCAGCTCGTCACGGAAAGCCATTTGATAGGCCTCGTGCGCCACAGCGGCGGCGATCATCAACATCACCTGGCTGCACATGATGTTGAGCGTGAACGGCAGGATGAACGTTTGCGGCAACATCCAGAACAGCCCCAGCAACCCCACCAATTGGGCCGCATGCAGCGGCCGGGGGTTGCGCCAGTACTGCCAGCCGAGCAGTACAAAACCGACAAAAAACACCGGATAAGACAATTGAATCAGGCTCATCCAGGCGCCATGCAAGGCGGGCCAGCGAATTTCTGCCAGCCAGTTCAGCAGCACCTGTGGGTAACTTTGCTCCAGCCCCAGCGCGACACTGCCGACCGCCAACAGCACAGCAAAACGCGCCACCAGATCCTGAAACAGGTGGGTGCGCTCCTCCCAGGCCGCGTAGAGGCTGTACAACAGCGGCAATAACAGTGAACACAAATGGAACACCACAGCGGCATCGGTGCGCACTTGTCCGTTGTCACGGTAGTAATCGGTCTGGGTATCGAGCAGAAAGTAGGCGATGTACACCGTCAGCATCAAAAACAGTTCGCGCTGACGCCGGTAGACCGCGCAGTAAGCACCGCCCAACAACAGCACCAGGGTGGGGAGCACATTGAACAATGAGGTAAAAAACACATTGAGGTCTTTGACATACGCAGCCGCCAGGCCCGCTGTCAGCAGCAGAATAGACGGCAAAAAGTGACTGAAACGTGCAGCAGAAGGACGCGACAAAAGTAAGGCTCCAACCTGAACAACCAAGTAGTGGCATTGTGCCTGCTTTTTCCGCAGTTAAGCACATTTGGCGACGTCCCGTTCGCCTCGGCCATAGGTTTTAACGGCTGATAAGGCGAAAGTCTTAGAGGATTTGTCGGGTTTAAATGTTGCAGGTCGAGACAGGCAAGGCGCAGCGCACGGCGTAGACGATGAATCACTTTGCCAACCACAAAAAAAGCCGCTTCCCCCGAAGGAGAAGCGGCTTTTGGAAGGGGACAGCGGCGGAGCTTAGTAGCCCAGGTCGAAGTCTTCTTCTTTCATGTCCATCAGGTTGGCGGCACCCGACAGCATGGCGGCCACGTGAGTGCGAGTGCGTGGCAGGATGCGCTGGAAGTAGAAGCGGGCGGTCTGCAATTTAGCTTTGTAGAACGCTTCTTCCGAGGTGCCAGCAGCCAGTTTCTCAGCCGCCAGACGCGCCATGTCAGCCCAGAAGTACGCCAGGCAGGCATAACCCGAATACATCAGGTAGTCGACCGAAGCCGCGCCCACTTCTTCACGGTCCTTCATGGCTGCCATGCCGACCTTCATGGTCAGTTCGCCCCATTCTTTGTTCAGCGCCGCCAACGGTGCGATGAACTCCTGAACGCCTTCGTTGCCTTCGTTGTTCTGGCAGAACTTGTGCACGATCTTGGTGAAGCCTTTGAGGGCTTCGCCTTGGGTCATCAACACTTTGCGGCCCAGCAGGTCGAGTGCCTGAATGCCGGTGGTGCCTTCGTACAGCATCGAAATACGGCTGTCGCGAACGTTTTGCTCCATGCCCCATTCAGAGATGAAACCGTGACCGCCGTAGATTTGAACGCCGTGGTTGGCGGCTTCAAAACCAACTTCGGTCATGAACGCTTTCGCGATCGGCGTCATGAACGCCAGCAGTGCGTCGGCCTTTTTCTTCTCTTCTTCATCAACGCCGTATTTCACGATGTCGACTTGCTTGGCAGTGAAGTAGACCATCGCACGGTTGCCTTCGGCGAAGGCCTTCATGGTCAACAGCATGCGACGCACGTCCGGGTGGACGATGATCGGGTCAGCGGCTTTTTCCGGGAATTTAGGGCCGGTAAGCGAACGCATTTGCAGGCGGTCACGGGCGTATTTCAGGCCGCCCTGGAAGCCGATTTCAGCGTGGGCCAGGCCTTGCAGCGCAGTGCCCAGACGGGCGGTGTTCATAAAGGTGAACATGCAGTTCAGGCCTTTGTTCGGCGGGCCGATCAGGAAACCGGTCGCGCCGTCAAAGTTCATCACGCACGTGGCATTACCGTGAATGCCCATTTTGTGCTCAAGCGAACCACAGCTCACTGCGTTGCGCTCACCGATGGTGCCATCGGCAGCGGGCACGAACTTGGGCACGATGAACAGCGAAATGCCCTTGGTGCCAGCCGGTGCATCCGGCAGGCGCGCCAGAACGATGTGGACGATGTTGTCGGCCATGTCGTGTTCACCGGCCGAGATGAAGATCTTGGTGCCGGAAACTTTGTACGAACCATCAGCCTGAGGCTCGGCCTTGGTGCGCAGCATGCCCAGGTCGGTGCCGCAGTGCGGCTCGGTCAGGCACATGGTGCCGGTCCACTCGCCCGTGACCAGCTTGCTCAGGTACGTCTCTTGCTGCTCGGGGGTGCCGTGCTCGGAGATGGTGTTCATCGCACCATGAGACAGGCCGGGGTACATGCCCCACGACCAGTTGGCTTCGCCCACCATTTCACTGACCGCCAAACCCAGCGACTCAGGCAGACCCTGACCACCGTGCGCGACGTCGTGAGCCAGGCTTGGCCAGCCGCCTTCAACG
Source organism: Pseudomonas lundensis (assembly GCF_015377145.2). Taxonomy (NCBI): domain Bacteria; kingdom Pseudomonadati; phylum Pseudomonadota; class Gammaproteobacteria; order Pseudomonadales; family Pseudomonadaceae; genus Pseudomonas; species Pseudomonas lundensis. The sequence goes on along the minus strand of NZ_CP062158.2, from coordinate 522,564 downwards.
AATTGTTTGTAGGCTTCTTTGAAGCCGGTCGGGGTTTTAACGCCAGACTCGCTCCAGGTGCAGCCTTCGGTGTCACCCACACGGTTCAGAGGTGCCAGCACCTGTTCACAAAACTTGGCGCCTTCTTCAAGAATGGCGTCAACCATATCTGGAGTAGCGTCCTGGCAAGCCGGCAGGCTCTGATAGTGCGCTTCGTAACCGAGCAGTTCGTCACGTACGAAGCGAATATCACGCAAGGGGGCCTTGTAATCAGGCATAGCGATAAACCTCTGCTGATGAATCCGGGAATGAACAACCGCGTAGAATTTGTTATTGCGGTCAAACAGGTGTTTGAAACATACGTTTACGCCCATTTATTGTCAAGCAGCCGCAATACGCCGTTCGTCCCGACGGACACACGGCGACCTGCCTGTGAAAAAGCGTTGAAAACAGTTAAGCGCGACAATGCCGGGGTGGCGTCAGGCTGCGCCGGGCAGCCCTTGGGAAGATCCAGAGTGGACATCGACCCGGCCTGGTGCCGCGTCGAGGTCAACACCCGCAGATCAGGCGTAGGTATCGATCAACGTACCGACCATTTCGTCAGCCGTGCGTACCACTTTGGCGCCGAGTTCGACTTGTGCTTTGCCTACGCTTAAATCAGCCACATCACTGGCAATATCAGAAAGCTGGCTACGATCAACAGCACGCATGCGGTTGACTTGAGTGTCGGAGGATTGGCTACCCACCGCGCGATCAACCGTCGCACCGGCGATCTGCCCGGCGGCTTGGTCGACCCGGTTCTGCCCGGCCTGAACGGTGCTCAGACCCGCGTAAAACGCAGTGCTTCCTGAGATTTCCATGGCGGCATCATCCTTTGAAGAGGGAGTCGACCTTCATTCAAGCAGACCTGATGGCAAAAGGCCCGTCAAAAAAGCTCATGGCTGTTGGCCAGTCGATAGGCCCCGGCAATAGCGTCAGGTTCAGTCCAGCAGGTCCAGTTCAAGGTACTGCGCGACGGCCTCGGGGGTCGGTGACTTGAGTTTGGGCACTCGCCCCAAACACGGCGCAGGCAAGCGTTCGGCCAGGGTGGCGAGGTTTTCCTCAAGACGCGAAGTCTTCGGGTCAATGATATTGGCCACCCAGCCAGCCAGTTGCAGGCCATCCTGAGCAATCGCTTCAGCCGTGAGCAAGGCATGGCTGATGCACCCCAGCCTCACCCCCACCACCAGGATCACCGGCAAATCCAGACCCTGAGCCACATCCGACAAACTGTCCTGCCCCGACAACGGCACGCGCCAACCGCCTGCGCCTTCTATAAGGGTGAAATCGGCGCGCTGACGCAGGATGCGCTGCATCGGTGTGAGTAATGCCTGCACCGTCAGGGCCACGCCTGCCTCACGGGCCGCGATGTGCGGCGCGATGGCGGGTTCAAACGCGACCGGGTTGACCTCTTCATAGCTCAACGCAAGGGTGCATTGAGCCATCAATGCCAGCGCGTCTGCGTTACGCAGCCCCTCGGGCGTCACCTCGCACCCGGAGGCCACCGGTTTACCCGCCGCCGTGCTCAAGCCCGCCGCACGCGCGGCCTGTAACAGACCCGCCGCGACCGTGGTTTTGCCGACATCGGTGTCCGTACCGGTAATGAAATAAGCAGGACTCATCGCGGGTTCTCCAAAATGCCGTAAACCACCTGATACGTCGCCGGTAACCCTTGGGGCTGACGGAAGTGTTCATAAGCGGCCATCAACCCCTGAAGCCGCGCCCTGCCGGTCAAGCCTTCGGGCCGTCCCGGATTAAGGTTATGCGCGCCCAGGGCTTTGAGTTCATGGGTCAGGTGGCGCACCTGAGGGTAGTGCAGCACATGGGGCTGAGTCTGCAAGCTGAGCACTTGAAAACCACTGTCGGCACAGCGTTGCTGATACGCGGCGAACGACCGGAAACGGTTGACATGGACTTGCCCGTCAACCGCCTGCCAACTGTCGCGCAACTCGCTCAGCGTGCCGACGCACAGGCTGGCAAACGCCAACACCCCGCCCGGCCTGAGCACGCGCTGGGCTTCTTTGAGCACCCCGTCAAAATGCTCGCACCACTGCAACGCCAGGCTGGAAAAGATCAGGTCACAGCTGTTGTCTTGCAGCGGCAAGCACTCAGCGTCCCCGGCAATAAAGTGCTGCGCGCCGCCCAGCGGCCGCGCATAGGTGAGCATGCCCTGCGCGATATCCAGCGCCACGCCTTCACTGCCCGCAAATTGCTGACCCAGCACGCGACTGAAATACCCGGTGCCACTGCCCACATCCAGCCAGCGTCGGGGGCTCACATCAGGCGGTAATCGCCCGATCAATTCATGACCGACTGCCCGTTGCAATTCAGCCACGCTGTCATAACTGGCAGCCGCACGCGAAAACGACACCGCCACCAGACGCTTGTCCGGCAGGTTGCCCACACTCAGATCAGTCATCACCCAACTCGTTTAAAAAACTCTGGATCGCCGCCGCCAGTTCGTGGGGTGCTTGCAGAAGAAACGCGTGACAGGCCTGTTCCATCAGGCCCACTTGAACATCGGGCAATAACGCCAGCAAATCGCTGGCGGCCTGCGCGGGCACCAGCCCGTCTTGCCCGGCGAAAACGTGAAATTGCGGCCCGTTAAAGGCTTTGAGCGCCCCTCGGGTGTCCAGCGTAGCGAGCAGCTCAAGCCCCGCCAGCAGGGTATCCGGCTGCGCGTGCGGTGCGCCGTTGAGCAGCCGACTGGCCATGGCCTTGCCGTCACTGCACAACAAAGAAAAACGCTTCAACGTTGTGTTGGGCGCCTCCCGAAACCCGTTGATAAACGCTTCAAACGTGGCACCCGGCATGGCGCCCGGCCAGTCGTCGGTGCGGACAAAACGCGGGTTACTGGCCAGCGTCACCAACCCGCAGCAGCGCTCTGCCCGGCGCGCAGCCAGCTCACTGGCGAGCATGCCGCCCAAAGACCAACCGCCCAGCCAAACGTCTTGAGGCACAACAGCCTCCAGTTCATCCAGCCAGTCGTCCAACTGCGCCGACGCAAGCACCGGCAACGGTTCGATCTCAACCCGCAAGTGCTCGTTCAGCCCTCGCAAGGCGGCCGCCAAAGGCTCCAGCGGCGACACGCCAAGCCCCCAGCCCGGCAACAGAATCAAGCGGTCACGCATGGTTCGACTCCACGGTTGGCCAGCAGTCGTTTAATGCGTTTAACAGTAGCTGCACCTGGGCCTCGGTGTGCGCGGCCGACAAGGTGACGCGTAAACGCGCACCGCCAGCCGGCACCGTCGGCGGCCGGATGGCGGTCACCAGCAGGCCGCGCGCACGCAATTGCTGCGATAAACGCACCGCTTGCGCGCTGTCACCCACGAGGATGGGTTGAATCGGCGTAAAGCTGTCCATCAGTTGCAGGCCCATCTGCTCGGCCCCTTGACGAAACTGACCAATCAACCGGTTCAAGTGCTCACGTCGCCAGTGTTCACTGCGCAGCAGCTCAAGGCTTTTTAACGTCGCGCAGGCCAAGGCCGGGGGCTGGCTGGTGGTGTAGATGTAAGGGCGGGCGAACTGGATCAGGCTTTCGATCAACGCCTCACTGCCCGCCACAAACGCACCGCTGGTGCCGAAAGCTTTGCCGAGGGTTCCGATCAGCACGGGAACATCGTCCAGCCCCAAGCCGAAATGCTCGACAATCCCGCCGCCCGTGGCACCCAGCGCCCCAAAACCATGGGCATCATCGACCATCAGCCAGGCCCCTTTGGCCTTGGCTTCGCGGGCCAGCGCGGGCACCTCGCCCACATCGCCGTCCATGCTGAACACGCCGTCCGTGACCACCAGCGTATTACCGACCGCTTTCTCCAGACGCTTGGCCAAACTGGCGGCATCGTTGTGCAGATAACGACTGAATCGCGCCCCGCTCAACAAGCCCGCATCCAGCAGTGACGCGTGGTTGAGGCGATCTTCGAGCACCGTATCGCCCTGCCCCACCAGCGCCGTGACGGCCCCCAGGTTGGCCATGTAGCCATTGCTGAATAAGAGTGCGCGCGGGCGACCGGTGAATTCGGCCAGTGCTTCTTCCAGGGCGTGGTGCGGGCGGCTGTGACCGATCACCAAATGCGATGCACCGCCCCCGACGCCCCAGCGCGAAGCGCCCTGCTGCCAGGCTTCAATGACCTGCGGGTGATTGGCCAGGCCCAGGTAGTCGTTGTTGCAAAACGCCAATAACGGCTGCCCGTCGACCACCACTTGAGGGCCTTGCGGGCTTTCAAGCAAAGGGCGATGGCGATAGAGATTGTCCGCCCGGCGCGCAGCCAGACGGGCACTTAAATCAAAAGACATGCTGGGCGAGCCCTCTTGTAGCCACCGGCGCACGCTGCGACAGGCTGCGCGGCGGGCAAAGCCGGGCCGTTACAGACCTGAGCGCAGCGTGCGCCCGCGCCTACCTGTGCGGTGGGTAGCGTTAAACCGCAGCGTTGTAGAACTGCTCGCTGGATTTTTGATCCATCAGCGCGTGCTCGATGGCCGCCTGATGCACTTCGTCAGCATGATCTTCGCGGGCCTCGGGGAGGATGCCCAGGCGACTGAACAACTGCATGTCCTTGTCCGCCTGCGGGTTGGACGTGGTGAGCAGTTTGTCGCCGTAAAAAATCGAATTGGCCCCGGCCATGAAGGCCAGCGCCTGCATTTGTTCGTTCATGGCTTCCCGACCGGCCGACAGCCGTACATGGCTCTTGGGCATCATGATGCGCGCCACGGCCAACATGCGGATGAAGTCAAACGGGTCCACTTCGTCAGCGTTTTCCAGCGGCGTCCCCGCCACTTTCACCAGCATGTTGATCGGCACGGATTCCGGGTGTTCCGGCAGGTTGGCCAGTTGGATCAGCAAATTGGCGCGGTCATCGAGCGACTCACCCATGCCCAGAATGCCGCCCGAACAAATCTTCATGCCCGCCTCGCGCACATAACTGAGGGTTTGCAGGCGCTCACTGTAAGTGCGGGTGGTGATGATGGTGGTGTAGAACTCGGGCGATGTATCGAGGTTGTGGTTGTAGTAGTCGAGCCCTGCCTGGGCCAGCGCGGCGGTTTGCTCCTGATCGAGCTTGCCCAATGTCATGCAGGTTTCCAGCCCCAGCGCTTTCACGCCTTCAACCATTTTCAGCACATAGGGCATGTCTTTGGCCGACGGGTGCTTCCACGCGGCCCCCATGCAGAAACGCGTGGCGCCGATGGCCTTGGCTTTCGCCGCTTCCTCCAGCACCGCCTGAACCTGCATCAACTTTTCTTTCGCCAGCCCGGTGTTGTAGTGACCGGACTGTGGACAATATTTGCAATCTTCCGGGCAGGCGCCGGTTTTGATTGAAAGCAGCGTCGAGACCTGCACCCGGTTAGCGTCGAAATGCGCGCGATGCACCTGTTGTGCCGCGAACATCAGGTCATTGAACGGCTGGGTAAACAACGCCCGCACTTCGGCTAAAGACCAATCATGACGCATGGTGTTAAAGGTGCTGGCGCTCATCGGCGTCTCTCTTGTTTATGCTTTGGTTTAAACCTGAATTCGGTCTTTCAGGCAGGGCACGGATGGCCGGTATGTTTAAGGATGTTACCTACGCTGTCAACCCGGAGAGAAATGGAGGTTTACATCTGGTCATTTAATGTACAAACCTGCTTACTGTGTGATGAGCCTTCAGCTACGCAGCTACCGGTATGCGGGCCCTGCAAACACGAACTGCCGTGGCTGCAAAACCCCTGTCAGTGCTGTGCCCTGCCGTTGTCCATGCCGGGCCTGACCTGCGGGGGCTGCCTTAAACACCCGCCCGCGTTTGCGGGGGTGCATGCGCCGTGGCGGTATGACTTTCCGGTGGACAGCCTGATCCTGCGGTTCAAACACAACAGTCGCTGGCCTTTTGGCCGCCTGTTGGCAGCACTGCTCAGCCAATCGCTGCTCGATAGCTACCAGCAGGCTCAACCCCGGCCGGATGTGCTGCTACCCGTCCCGCTGTCCACCGCCCGGCAACGTCAACGCGGTTACAACCAGTGCGCCATGCTGGGTCAGTGGCTCAGTGACCGGCTTGATATTCCCTGCCAGGCCCACTGGCTGTTGCGCACCCTGGACACCCCGGCACAACAGGCGCTCGACGCCAAAACCCGCAAACGCAACTTGCTCAACGCCTTCGCGCTGGCGCCCGACGCGCAGGTCCGGGGGCTGCATGTGGCGTTGGTGGATGACGTATTGACCACCGGCGCCACGGCGCAAAGCCTCGCCCTGGTGTTGCTCAAGGCCGGGGCGAAACGGGTGGATGTGTACTGCCTGGCGCGCACGCCAAAACCGGACGGCCCGGCTTGACGACGCCCCAGCAAGTGGGCACTTTGCCAAGCCCCCTGCCAAACGAATCAATCGACATGCACTTGCCGACCTTGCTGACGCAGCACATCGTCCGCCGCCCACAGCGAATAGCGCTGTTGCAGCACATCGCCGAGCAAGGTTCGATCACCCGAGCCGCCAAAAGCGCCGGCATCAGTTACAAGGCCGCGTGGGAGGCCATTGATGAACTGAACAATCTGGCACAAACCCCCTTGGTGGAACGCAGCGTGGGGGGCAAGGGTGGTGGCGGTGCCCGGTTGTCAGTAGCGGGCGAGCGTGTGCTGCGGCTTTATCAACGGCTGCAAGTGCTGCAAAGCCAGGTACTGGACGCCGCCGAAGAAGCCCAAGACCTTGAGCTGCTGGGCCGCCTGATGCTGCGCACCAGCGCCCGTAACCAGTTGCACGGCACCGTCGCGAGCATTCACGGCCACGGCCATTACGACCTGATCGATCTGCAATTGGCAGGCGGGCTGACCCTGCAAGCGCACATCACCCGCGACAGCACGCAGAGCCTGGAGCTTGAACCCGGCACGCCGGTGGTGGCGTTAATCAAGGCCGGTTGGTTGCAGCTGATTAAACCCGAAGCTGCGGTGGCGGGTCACAACCGGTTACACGGCAAGATCGAGCAGATTTTCCACGCGCACGACGGCCCGAGCGAAGTGCGCATCAGCCTGCCCAATGGCCAGACCCTGTGTGCGCTGAGCGAAGCGCAACACCTCGAAACACTCGCCTTGGTGGAGGGCAGTGAAGCCCTGGTGCAGTTCGCGCCGACCTTGGTGCTGTTGGGTACGCCGCTTTAACACGTCGCCCGCCACCCTCTGAAACATCCCTGTCACACCCTCTGATTAAGGTGGCTGCCAAAACCGTTGCGAGGGGCAGCCTGACATGAACCTATTACAAGAAGACCAAACCACTGATCTTGAACAGATCATCGGCCTCAGCCGTCGGGGCTTCATCAGCGCGGGCGCCTTGTGCGGCGCGGCGATGTTTCTGGGCGGCAGCCTTTTAAGCCGCAGCGTGCTGGCCGACGGGGTGCGCGCAGCGTCCAGCCCGTTACTGGGCTTTAACAGCATCGACGCCGCCACCACCGACACCCTCACCCTGCCACCCGGCTACCGCGCCTCGGTGCTCATCAGCTGGGGCCAACCGCTGCACGCCGATGGCCCGGCCTTCATGCCCGACGGCAGCGGCACGGCGGCGCAACAGGAAGTGCAATTCGGCGATAACAACGACGGCATGAGCCTGTTTGCATTCCCCGACGACCCCGACCGCGCTCTGATGGCCATCAACAACGAATACACCAACTACCGCTACCTCTACCCCCACGGTGGACAGCCGACCTCGGCCGAAGACGCGCACAAGGCGCAGGCCAGTGAAGGCGTGTCGGTGATTGAAATTCAGCGCAAGGGCGACCGCTGGCAGTTTGTGCAAGGATCGCCCTTCAACCGGCGCATTCACGGCAATACGCCGATTCGCCTGAGCGGCCCCGCCGCTGGCCATGCGTTGCTGCGCACCCAGGCCGACAGCACCGGCACCCGGGCGCTGGGTACGTTTCAAAACTGCGCCAACGGTAAAACCCCGTGGGGCACGTACCTGACGTGCGAAGAAAACTTCACTGACTGCTTTGGCAGTACCGACCCGAATCCAACCTTTGATGCCGCGCAAAAGCGTTACGGCGTGGTCGCCGCCAGTAAAGACATCAACTGGCACCTGCACGACCCGCGTTTCGACCTGGCGCACACCCCCAACGAATTGAACCGTCACGGCTGGGTGGTGGAAATCGACCCGTTCGACCCGCAATCAACGCCGGTCAAACGCACGGCGCTGGGCCGCTTCAAACACGAAAACGCCGCACTGACTGAAACCCGCGACGGCCATGCCGTGGTGTACATGGGCGACGACGAGCGCGGGGAGTTCATTTACAAGTTCATCAGCCGCGACAAGATCGACCACCAAACCCCCAAGGCCAACCGCGACCTGCTGGATCACGGCACCTTGTATGTCGCACGCTTTGATAACGGCGACAGCCACCCCGACCGGCCCAAGGGCAAAGGCCAATGGATCGAACTGACCCACGGCAAAAACGGCATCAACGCGGACAGCGGCTTCGCCAATCAGGCTGAAGTGCTGATCCACGCCCGCCTGGCCGCCAGCACGGTCGGCGCCACACGCATGGATCGCCCGGAGTGGATCGTCGTCAGCCCCAAGGACGGCCAGGTGTATTGCACCCTGACCAACAACGTTAAACGCGGTGAAGACGGTCAGCCCGTCGGCGGCCCCAACCCGCGCGAGAAAAATGTGTACGGGCAAATCCTGCGCTGGAGCGAGCAAGGTAATGACCCTGGCGCTGCCACGTTTGACTGGGACCTGTTCGTCGTCGCGGGCAACCCGGCCGTGCATCCCAAACAGCCCAAGGGCGGTTCGGCCAATATCACCCCGCAAAACATGTTCAACAGCCCGGACGGCATGGGCTTTGACGAGGCGGGAAGACTCTGGATTCTGACCGACGGCGACGTCAGCAACACCGGCGACTTTGCCGGCATGGGCAACAACCAGATGCTCTGCGCCGACCCCAACACGGGTGAAATCCGTCGCTTCATGGTCGGCCCGGTCGGTTGCGAAGTGACGGGGATCAGCTTTGCCCCGGATCAGAAAACCCTGTTCGTGGGCATCCAGCACCCGGGCGAAAACGGCGGTTCGACCTTCCCTGAGCACCTGCCTGGCGGCAAGCCGCGGTCCTCGGTAATGGCCATCAGCCGCGAAGACGGAGGAATCGTCGGCGCGTAAGGCCAACACCCGCAGGGCGATGGATATCTATCGCCCTCTGCTCAGCTGTCTGCGCTAACATGCGGGGCCGGACGCGGCAGCCTGCTGCGCGCAGGAGTCAGCATGTCTCATCCGTTTGCAACACTTACCCCAGATTTGGTGCTCGACGCCGTTGAAAGCATCGGTTTTCTCAGCGACGCCCGCGTGCTCGCGCTCAACAGCTATGAAAACCGCGTGTATCAAGTCGGCATCGAAGGCTCGGAACCGCTGATCGCCAAGTTCTACCGTCCACAGCGCTGGACCAACGCCGCCATTCTCGAAGAACACCGTTTCACCTTTGAACTGGCCGACTGCGACGTGCCGGTGGTCGCACCGTTGATTCACAACGGCGAAAGCCTGTTCGAACACGCCGGTTTCCGCTTCACCCTGTTCCCGCGCCGGGGTGGCCGTGCGCCGGAGCCGGGCAACCTCGATCAACTCTATCGCCTCGGCCAACTGCTCGGCCGTCTGCACGCGGTCGGCGCTACCAAGCCGTTCGAACACCGCGAGGCCCTGGGCGTAAAGAACTTTGGCCATGACTCCCTGACGACCTTGCTTGAAGGCAACTTCATACCCCGCAGCTTGCTCCCGGCCTACGAGTCTGTGGCACGCGATCTGCTCAAGCGCGTCGAAGATGTCTATGCCGCCACCCCGCACACCACGATCCGCATGCACGGCGATTGCCACCCCGGCAACATGATGTGCCGCGACGAGGTGTTCCACATTGTCGACCTGGACGACTGTCGCATGGGGCCTGCGGTGCAGGACCTGTGGATGATGCTCGCCGGGGATCGTCAGGAATGTTTGGGCCAACTGTCGGAATTGATGGACGGCTACAGCGAGTTCCATGATTTCAACCCGCGTGAACTGGCCTTGATCGAGCCGCTGCGCGCCCTGCGCCTGATGCACTACAGCGCCTGGCTGGCAAGGCGCTGGGACGACCCGGCCTTCCCCCACAGCTTTCCGTGGTTTGGCACCGAACGTTACTGGGGCGACCAAGTGCTGGCGTTGCGCGAGCAACTGTCCGCGTTAAATGAAGAACCGCTGAAGCTGTTCTGAACGCCCTGACACCACGTTGCTGAGGCCCGGGAGCACGTTTTCGCGGCCTCGGGCGTCGGCCGCAAAAATGCTGTCTGCCCCCGCCTTTCACACGACACCTTCGTAAAACCTGCTTACACTCTTACCCTTCACAGTGTCTGACAGTTGTTCACGCAAGGATTCCGCATGCAAGCCGCCAACCCGCGCCACGGGTACATTCTGGGCCTGAGCGCCTACATCATCTGGGGCCTGTTCCCGATCTACTTCAAGCTGCTGGCCAGCGTCCCCGCCGCAGAAATCATCGTCAACCGCGTGCTCTGGTCTGCACTCTTCGGCTCGTTACTGTTGTTGGTGTGGAAACATCCCGGCTGGTGGCAAGAGTTACGCGACAACCCCAAACGCCTGGCGGTGCTGACCGTAAGCGGCCTGCTGATTGCGGCCAACTGGCTGACCTACGTGTGGGCGGTCAACAACGACCGGATGCTCGAAGCCAGCCTCGGGTACTACATCAACCCGCTGGTCAATGTGCTGCTGGGCATGTTGCTGCTGGGCGAACGTCTGCGTCGCTTGCAGTGGGTCGCCGTCGGGCTGGCGGCGGTCGGCGTGGCGCAGCAAGTGTGGCAGGTGGGCAGCCTGCCCTGGGTGTCGCTGGCGTTGGCGCTGACGTTCGGCTTTTATGGACTGATCCGCAAGCAGGCGCCAGTCAAGGCATTGCCCGGCCTGGTGGTTGAAACCTGGATTCTGGTGCCGATTGCCATTGGCTGGCTGCTGATGCACCCGGAGGCCAACAGCGCGCACGCCGAATTCTGGGCCAGCTCCGAAGCCTGGTTGCTGGTGGCCGCAGGCCCGGCAACGCTGATCCCGCTGGTGTGCTTCAACGCCGCCGCACGGCATTTGCCCTACACCACACTGGGTTTCATGCAGTACTTGGCGCCCACCATTGTGCTGATTCTGGCCGTCACGCTGTACGGCGAACACTTGTCTGAAAGCACACTGATCGCGTTCATGTTCATTTGGGCGGGGTTGCTGGTCTACAGCATCGATGCGTGGGTCAACCTGCGCCGTCGCGCCTGATCAAAAAACGTACACTTCAATGCAGGCCATACCCCCTGTGGCCTGCAACGATGTTTCCAACGGTTATCCACAGGCAGGTGCAGCGTTTCATGGGATAACCTTTGGCCCTACTCGTCTGTGCGTAACTTCAGTTCGACTAGCATCTCATCGGCGAGTTTTTCCAGCCGCTCTTGCAGCACCTCCAGCGACAGCGTCAGCGGCACGGCCAGAATGGCTTCGGCATGAAACAACGGCTCATTGCTCATGGGCGCGGGCCGCACCTCCGTCACCAGCCGCTCCAGGCTGACCTCATGATCGGTCAGCACCTTGGTGATATCGCGCACGATGCCAGGGCGGTCGTTGCCGACCAGGTCCATGGCAATGGGTTTCCAGGTGCAGGCTTGCTCAATCCCGCTTTCAGCCACCAGCACCCGAATGCCTTCGGTCTCCAGCCTTTTAAGCGCGTCCACCAACTCCTCGTAGGTTTCGGCTGACACCCCCACCCGCAAAATGCCAGCGAACTGTCCGGCCATGCGCGACATGCGACTCTCCAGCCAATTGCCGCCATGTTCGGCAATGCATTGGGCGATGCGCTCGACCTGACCGGGTTTGTCCGGGGCAAAAACCGTAATCACGAGATGGTTCATGGCGCCAGCACTCTGAAAAGGGGTCGACTGAGTATAGGCAACCGTGCGCCATCCGCCTGGCCGACTACAGTTGGCTGCGCAGCGGCTGTTTACACGGGTGGACCGCGAACGACAGTAGCGCGAACACAGCATTTGCACATTAAATTGTGTACTGTTTTTAGAATTATCTGGAACAACCTGTGTGTTTCTTGAGAACATCCTGTTCTTCTACATGACCAGACCTTTAAAAATGGTCGTGGAACGACGTGATTAGTCTGATTTTCACATCTGCAATTGATCATGTAGTATGCCTCGGCGAGCACTACATAATTCGTAACACGGTTCGCCAAAGCGTCTGCAATACCCCGTACAACCCCGCAAGCATGAGCCACGCGGTGTTTTGAGAAGCGCTCCAGGCTTTAAATAAAAATGAGTGAGGCAAGCAATGACTGAACACGTTCACGTCGGTGGCCTGCAGGTCGCCAAAGTCCTGTTCGACTTCGTAAACAACGAAGCTATCCCCGGTACCGGTCTGAATGCCGACCAGTTCTGGGCCGGTGCCGACAAGGTTATTCACGACCTGGCACCCAAGAACAAAGCACTGCTCGCCAAACGCGATGATTTGCAGGCGCGCATCGACGCCTGGCACCAGGCTCAGGCCGGCAAGGCCCATGACGCCGTGGCTTATAAAGCCTTCCTCCAAGACATTGGGTATCTGCAGCCAGAAGCCGCGGATTTCCAGGCAACGACGCAAAACGTCGATGACGAAATCGCTCGCATGGCCGGCCCGCAGTTGGTGGTGCCCGTGATGAATGCGCGCTTTGCCCTCAACGCGTCGAACGCCCGCTGGGGTTCACTGTATGACGCGCTGTACGGCACCGATGCCATCAGCGAAGCCGATGGCGCCGAAAAGGGCAAAGGCTACAACAAGGTACGTGGCGACAAGGTGATTGCCTTCGCCCGCGCCTTCCTCGACGAAGCCGCACCGCTGGCCAACGGCTCCCACGTGGACTCGCTGGGTTACGCGGTGGTCAATGGCGCACTGCGCGTGGCCCTCAAGGGCGGTGCCAGCAGCGGCCTGCGCGACGCGGCGCAACTGATTGGCTACCACGGCGAAGCCGCCGCACCGACCGCCGTGCTGCTCAAGCACAACGGCCTGCACTTTGAAATCCAGATCGACGCCTCAAGCCCCGTCGGCCAGACCGATGCCGCGGGCGTCAAAGACGTGCTGATGGAAGCCGCGCTGACCACCATCATGGACTGCGAAGACTCCGTGGCCGCCGTCGATGCCGACGACAAAGTGGTGATCTACCGCAACTGGCTGGGCCTGATGAAAGGCGACCTCAGCGAGCAAGTGTCCAAGGGCGGCCAGACCTTCACCCGCACCATGAACCCGGACCGCGAGTACACCGCCCCCAACGGCGGCACCGTGAACCTGCATGGCCGCTCGCTGTTGTTCGTGCGCAACGTGGGTCACTTGATGACCATCGACGCGATCCTCGACAAAGACGGCAACGAAGTGCCAGAAGGCATCCTCGACGGCCTGATCACCAGCCTCGCGGCGATCCACAGCCTCAACGGCAACACCTCGCGCAGCAACAGCCGCACCGGTTCGGTTTACATCGTGAAACCCAAAATGCACGGTGCCGAAGAAGCCGCGTTCACCAACGAGCTGTTCGGCCGTATCGAAGAAGTCCTGAACCTGCCGCGCAACACCCTCAAAGTCGGGATCATGGACGAGGAGCGCCGCACCACGGTCAACCTCAAGGCCTGCATCAAGGCTGCCAGCGAGCGCGTGGTGTTCATCAACACCGGCTTCCTGGACCGCACTGGCGACGAAATTCATACCTCGATGGAAGCCGGCCCGGTCGTGCGCAAGGCCGACATGAAAGCCGAGAAGTGGATCTCGGCCTACGAGAACAACAACGTCGATGTCGGCTTGAGCACAGGCCTGCAAGGCCGCGCCCAAATCGGTAAAGGCATGTGGGCCATGCCGGACCTGATGGCCGCCATGCTGGAACAGAAAATCGCTCACCCGCTGGCAGGCGCCAACACCGCCTGGGTGCCGTCGCCCACGGCCGCGGCCCTGCACGCGCTGCACTATCACAAGGTCGACGTGTTCGCCCGCCAGGCCGAACTGGCCAAGCGCGCCAAAGCGTCGGTGGACGACATTCTGACCATCCCGCTGGCCGTGAACCCGCAGTGGACGCCCGAGCAGATCCAGAACGAACTGGACAACAACTCGCAGGGCATCCTGGGTTACGTGGTGCGCTGGATCGACCAGGGCGTGGGGTGTTCGAAGGTGCCGGACATCAATGACATCGGCCTGATGGAAGACCGCGCCACGCTGCGTATTTCAAGCCAGCACATCGCCAACTGGCTGCGTCATGGCATTGTCAACGAAGCGCAAGTGATGGCCAGCCTCAAGCGCATGGCGCCGGTGGTTGACCGTCAGAACGCCAACGACCCGCTGTACCGCCCGCTGGCCCCGAACTTCGACAGCAACATCGCCTTCCAGGCGGCGGTCGAACTGGTGATCGAAGGCACTAAACAGCCGAACGGTTACACCGAGCCGGTGCTGCACCGTCGCCGTCGCGAGTTCAAGGCCAAACAGGGTCTGTGAGTCAGCGTTAACGGCGCGTCATCAAAAACCCCGGCCACGTGCCGGGGTTTTTGTGGGCGTTCATTCGATGCGCAACTCGCGCTTGATCAGTTTGAGCAACTGATCGGTATCAATGGGTTTGAGCAGAAAATCCACCACGCTCAAATGCATCGCGGCGATGGTGTCGCGCACCTCGGCATCGCCCGACATGATGATCACCGGCAAATTGGCCCATTGCGAACTGCGCACCTTGCGAATCAGGTGCAAACCGTCGCGCTCGGGCATGCGTAAATCGGTGAGGATCAAGCCAATGGTTTTTTCCGTCATCAACGCGCGAATGGCTTGTCGGGCACTGGCCGCCTTGATGGAGGGGATGCCATGCATCTGCAGCAATTCACTGAGCAGATCGCGTGCAAACTGATCGTCTTCGACAATCAATACACACTGCACAGGCTGTACCGGAGCAGGCGCTTTCATCACCTCACTCAGGGCCTCCCGCTCGGCGTCACTCAAGATGTCGTGTTCGGTCATACGGTTCTCAAACGGCGTGGTTGAGTCAAATATCCCACCGGTGCAGTCAGCTTTCCCTAAGCTCTACGCCCAATGTGCACTCGCAAAGCTGCATTTCCAAGTCTTGCAACACAATAAACGGACCTGTTTTCTGTGAGGTGATTCAAAAATATCAATAGGCCATTACCCCTGTAAGGCCTGCCATAGACTTACGTCCAATGGGCACGTGGGCGCAGACAACCGAGCATGAAGCGCATCAAGACGACAGGGGGCACGACCCCGCCATAACAACAACGGTCAGACGTGCGGTAACGGTCAATGAGTAAATCGGATGCGTTTCTCCAGGCAGGAAAAACCGCGGTGTTGCAAAACATTCACGGCACCATGCAGTTTTTGCAGCGATTCCCGCCCTTCAACCAAATGGAAAACACTCACCTGGCGTTTCTGGTCGAGCAGTGCCAACTGCGCTTCTATGGCCCCGGTGAAAGCATCATTCGACCCGCCGATGGCCCGGTCGAACACTTCTACATCGTCAAGCAGGGTCGCGTGGTGGGCGAACGTACCCATGTGGGGCGTCAAGAGGCCGAGACCACGTTTGAAATCACGGCCGGCGAATGTTTCCCCCTCGCCGCGTTGCTGGGCGAGCGCGCCACGCGCACCGAACATCGCGCGGCCGAAGACACGTTTTGTCTTCAATTAAACAAGCCTGCGTTTATCAAGTTATTCGCCCTGTCCGAAGAGTTCCGTGACTTCGCCCTGCGCGGGGTCAGCAGCCTGCTCGACAAGGTCAATCAGCAAGTTCAGCAAAAGGCCGTCGAAACCCTCGGCACGCAATACTCGCTCAACACCCGCCTGGGCGAACTGGCCATGCGCCATCCGGTGACCTGCCTGCCCGGCACGGCCCTGCGCGAAGCCGTGCGGCTGATGCACGAACAACAGGTGGGCAGCATCGTGGTGGTGGACGAGGACAAAGCGCCGCTGGGGATTTTCACCCTGCGCGATTTGCGCCAAGTGGTGGCCGACGGCACGCAGGATTTTGAGCAAGCCATCGAACAGCACATGACGCCCGGCCCGTTCTACTTGTCCCCCGACCACAGCGCGTTCGATGCCGCCATCGCCATGACCGAACGCCACATTGCCCACGTGTGCCTGGTCAAGGAACACCGCTTGTGCGGCGTGGTGTCCGAACGCGACCTGTTCTCCCTGCAACGGGTCGACCTGGTGCACCTGGCGCGCACCATTCGCCATGCCCCGCGACTGGACAACCTGATCAACCTGCGCGGCGAAATCGGTCAACTGGTGGAGCGCATGCTGGCCCACGGTGCGTCATCGACCCAAATCACCCACATCATCACCCTGCTCAACGACCACACCGTGTGCCGCGTCATCGAGCTGGTGCTGGCCGAAAAAGGCGACCCCGGCGTGCCCTTTACCTGGCTGTGCTTCGGCAGCGAAGGGCGACGGGAGCAGACACTGCACACCGATCAGGACAACGGCATCCTGTTCGAAGCGACCGATGCGGCGCAGGCGGCCGAGATACGTCAGCGCTTGCTGCCCATCGCCCAGCTCATCAACACGCACCTGGCGGCCTGCGGTTTTACCCTGTGCAAAGGCAACATCATGGCTGGCAACCCCGACCTGTGTTTATCCCGAGCCGAATGGGCGCGCCGCTTCGCCGCGTTTATCCGCGAAGCCACGCCCGAAAACCTGCTGGCATCGAGCATCTATTTCGACCTGCGCGTGGTGTGGGGCGACGAAAGCGGCTGCCGGCAACTGCGGCGCGGCATCCTTGAGCAGGTGGCTGACAATCGCCTGTTCCAGCGCATGATGGCCGACAACGCCTTGCGCCATCGCCCGCCCGTGGGGCGCTTCCGCGAATTTGTGCTGGAGCGCAAAGGCAGCGACAAAGCCACCCTCGACCTGAAAGTGCAGGGCCTGACGCCCTTTGTGGACGGTGCCCGACTACTGGCGCTGGCCCATGGCGTCGAGGCCATTAATACGCTGGAGCGTTTGCGCCAGCTGGTGACGCTTGGCGTGATCGAAACACTGGACGGCGCGGCCTACGAAGAGGCGTATCACTTCATTCAGCAAACGCGCATGCAACAGCACCAATTGCAAACGCGGGAAAACCGCCCGTACTCCAACCGGGTCGACCCGGACAACCTCAACCAGCTTGACCGACGCATCCTGCGCGAAGCGCTGCGTCAGGCCCAGCGTCTGCAAAGCAGTCTGGCGCTGCGGTATCAGCTATGAGCCTGTTTTCCTGGTTGCTGCCACGCAAGACCCCGGTCTTGAGCCTTGAACAGCAACAGCGCCTGCTGCAACTGCCGCCCGCGCCGGGGCTGGGTGAGGCGTCATTGCGCAGCCAGCGTTGGGTGGTGGTGGATCTG
Organism: Pseudomonas lundensis; assembly: GCF_015377145.2. Lineage (NCBI taxonomy): Bacteria > Pseudomonadati > Pseudomonadota > Gammaproteobacteria > Pseudomonadales > Pseudomonadaceae > Pseudomonas > Pseudomonas lundensis. The sequence goes on along the minus strand of NZ_CP062158.2, from coordinate 505,203 downwards.
GAGACCAGCGGGCTGAACCTCAATCGCGACCAAGTGCTGTCGATTGGCGCCATGGTGATTGAGGATGGCGCAATTGATCTGGGCCAAGCGTTTGAGCGCACCTTGCTGCGCACCCACAACCCGCTGAACCCCAGCGTGTTACTGCATGGCCTGGGCCCCGAGGCGATTGCCGCCGGGTGCGACCCCGCTGATGCCTTGCTCGACTTCATGACGTTTGTGGGCGACAGCCCGCTGCTGGCATTCCATGCCCCGTTTGACCAGCACATGCTGGGGCGGGCCTTGAAAGACAGCCTGGGTTATCGCTTGCAGCACCCGTTCATGGACGTGGCGGCCCTGGCGCCCCTGTTGTGCCCGCACGCCGACATGCGGGATGCGGGGCTGGACCACTGGGTTCGGCACTTCAACTTGCAGGTTGAAGACCGTCATAACGCCAGTGCCGATGCACTGGCCACCGCCGAGCTGGCGCTGATCCTGTTCAGCCGCGCCCGCGCTCAACACCTCGACAGCCCCTTGGCCCTGCAACAGCGGCTCAATCAGTGGCAGCGGCGCAAGCAGATGCACAGCTTCTAACCCCCCTTCCCCAGCCTGATGTCGGGGGCGCTTGCACTGACGCCGCCTCTCTTCTTTCCCGTTGCGCGAAGGTCAGCGTGAGGGCGTTCATCCGATGAGCGTCAATTGCGCATGGCTTTTGGCTCTGACACAATCGCGAATAATTATCGTTAGTTAAAACTTGCATTCGGTGATGCCTTTGTCGTCAGTCCAAAATCCCCACAGTGAGCTGGTTGGATCGCTTTATCGCGACCATCGCAGCTGGCTGCTGGCGTGGTTGCGGCGCAATGTCGCCTGCCCGCAGCGGGCTGAAGACTTGAGCCAGGACACCTTTGTGCGCCTGCTGGGCCGACCCCAATTGCAAGCCCCCCGCGAACCGCGCGCCTTTTTGGCGGCCATCGCCAAAGGCCTGCTGTTCGATTACTTCCGGCGCGCCGCACTGGAACAGGCCTACCTCAACGAATTGATGCTGATTCCCGAAGCCGAGCAGCCTTCGCCTGAAGAACAGCAATTGATCCTCGAAGACCTCAAGGCCATTGATCGCTTGCTGGGCAAGCTGTCGAGCAAGTCCCGCGCGGCCTTCTTGTACAGCCGCCTCGACGGCCTGACCCACGCCGACATCGCTGAGCGCCTGGGCGTATCGGTGCCCAGGGTGCGCCAGTACCTGGCCCAAGGCATTCGCCAGTGCTACATCGCGCTGTATGGCGAACCGACATGAGCCAGGCCAACAGCAAACCGGTGTCCGCTCGCGTGCTCGACGCCGCCATTGCCTGGCAGTTATGCCTGGACTGCGGCAACGGCAGTGAGGTTGAACAGGCCGAATTCGCCAAGTGGTACGCCGCCAGTGAAGAACACGCCCGCGCATGGCTGCAGTTGGGCATGCTCGACCACCGTTTCAGCACCGCCAGCGTCCCGGCGCGCAATGCCTTGCTCAAGGCCCGTGACAGCGCCCACCACCGGATGCGCAAAATCGGCAGCGGGCTGGCCAGCCTTGCGCTGGTGGTCGGGTTGACCTTACTGGTGGGCAAAAACCACCTGCCGATTGATTACTGGATGGCCGATCAACGCACCGCCACGGGCGAGCAACGCGTGGTCACACTCGCCGACGGCACCCGGCTCAACCTCAACACCCACAGCGCGGTGGACGTGCGGTTTGACGAAACCACGCGCCTGATCGTGCTGTACGAGGGTGAAATCATGGTGCAAACCGGCCACAACGACGCCCGCCCGTTTATCGTCAAAACCCGCGACGGCAGCCTGCGCGCCCTGGGCACCCGGTTTATGGTCAAGCGCGAAGACGACGGCACCCGCCTCAGCGTCCTGCAATCGCGAGTGGCTGCGCACCCCGAACACAGCGCCGACGAAACAGTCTACGCCGAAGGCCAGCAAGTGGTGATGCACCGCGACGGTCTGGGCCAGCGGCTGGCGCTCAACCCCGGCGCAGACGCCTGGACCCGCGGCATGCTGGTGCTCGACAACGTGCGCCTGAGCGACATGGTCAGCGAGCTCAACCGCTACCGGCGCGGCCACCTGGGGGTTGACCCGGACGTCGCTGACCTGCGCATCACCGGCAGCTTCCCGTTAAACAACATTGAACTGGCACTCAACGCACTGCTGCCGACCCTGCCGGTGCAAATCACCCAACGCACCCCGTGGTGGGTCACGGTCAGCGGCAAACCGGAAGCCCGGTGATCGGGTAACGGCTACCGGCTATCGCCCCAAGGCCACGCGTTAGAGCAGGTTTCGCCTCTGCGGCTAAGCTCGTGCGCGCTGTGTATTCGCAGCGCTAACGTTCAATAGCCGAGGAAGGATCCATGCCGCTATTACCTGAAATCAGCAGTCGACCCATCGTCTTTTTGTACCCCGGCCAAGGCGGGAGCCCACAAGGGAGCTTGCAAGCGTTATATGGCCTGAGTGAGGACATCCGACACACCATCGACGACGTGCTGACAGCCGTCGACAGCGTGGTCGAAGAACGCCAGCAACAGGGCCACGCCCTTGCTCCCGGCATGGTGCGCACGCTGTTGCTCACCCCGGACACCGGCACGGCGCTGCCTTACGGGCTCAAGCAACTGGGCCTCTACACCAGCGCCGTGGCCGTGAGCCAAGTGTTGCGCCGCGCAGGGATTGAACCGGATGCCGCGCTCGGGGAGAGCTTCGGTGAAATCGCCGCCCGCGAATGTGCAGGCAACATAACGATCATCAATGGCGCCCGAACGGCGTGTGCGTTGAACGACGCGTACCGCGCGGTGCTGGATCAAGGCGACATGCTGCTGGTCAGCGCCAGCGAAGAGCAGACCCGCGCCGTGCTGCGTGAAATCAACCACCCGCAGCTGATGCTGGCCACCGTCAACTCACCGACCCACACCGTGGTCAGCGGCCCCCATGACGCGTTGCAAGCCATGATCGACGCCACCCCGGCGGGCGTGCCGCCCCCGCGCGAGCTCAACATCGGCTATGCCGCCCACCATCCGCAGCACTTAGCCATCAAACAGGCTGCGTTGCGCACCATGCCCGGCATTCCCCAAGTGCCGCTCAAACTCACGCTCTACTCCACCGTGCAACAACGGGCCTACACCCCGCAGGATGACTTGGTCGAAGGGATGACCGACAACACGATCAAACCCTGCCACCTGCCCAACACCCTGAGCGTCCTGAGCCGTGCCATCCACAATCCGTTATTCATCGATTTGGGCGGCAACGGCTACATGGCTCGCTGCGTCAGCAAAATCCTGCCCGGTGCGCGGACCTATGCGCCTCTGACCCAAAACGCCCTTGACCTGCGGGCCGACCTCGCGCTTAAACCATAGGCACATCCGCTGGCGCAGGTGCTGTACTGCCTGCGCCAGCGTTTGCGGCTGCGCACGACCCCCCTGCACATTTATTTCGCTTAGCCCTATCACTTTTCCAGACTCGTTCGGCATACAGGCATTGAGAAACATTTCCATTCAGGAATCTGCCGAATGTCCCGTACCCTCGACACGTTGTTGCGCCCCAGCCTGCTAGCCGTCGCCATTGCGTTCAGCGTCCCGTTGACCAGCAGCGTGCTGATGGCCGCCGAACACAGCACAACCGCCCGCAGCTATAACCTGCCCGCCGGCCCACTGGCCTCGACCCTGAACCAGATCGCCAGTCAGGCGGGGATCACGCTGGCCATCGACTCGTCCTTGCTGGCAGGCAAAACCTCGGCGCCGGTCAACGGCCAGTTCGAGCCGACCACCGCACTGCGCGAGGCGTTACAAGGCAGCGGTTTGCAGTTGCAACAAAGTGGCAGCGGCACCTACACCCTGCTGCCCATCGAAACAGGCGCCCTGACGCTGGGTGATGTGAACATCAACGCCACCGCCGCGGCCGAAGGCTCCGAGGCGGCGGGCTATGTCAGTGAAAACGTCAACAATGTCGGCGCGCTGGGCGGGATGAAACTGCAAGACGCGCCCTACTCGATGAGCGTGACCTCACAGGCCTTTCTGAAAAACACGCAGGCCACCTCACTGGATGACGTGTTTAAACGTAACCCCTTCACCCAGGTGTTTTCCCCCACGGGCGCGGGATACGCCAGCGCGGTGAACATTCGGGGGTTTAGCGCACCGGGCAACTTGAGCATTGCCAACGACGGCCTGCGGTTTTCGACCCTGGCCGACGCCGGTAACTTCCTCGAAGAAACCGAACAACTGGAAGTCGTCACCGGCCTCACCGGGTTTCTGTATGGGCCTGCGTCACCCGGCGGTCTGGTCAACTACGTGCTCAAGCGCCCCACCTACCAGACGTACCGCAGCGTGACGCTGGGCAATGCGGGCGGGGATAACTATTACCTGCACGGCGATTTTGGCGGCAAGCTCGACGACGAAGGCCAGTTTGCCTATCGCTTGAACCTGCTCACTCAAGATGGCGAAACCGCCATCGACATGCAGAAACGCCGCCGCGAACTGATCAGCCTGGCGGTCGACTGGAACGTCAGCGACGACCTGCAAATCCAGTTCGACGCCTCGCACAAAAAAACCCAAGTGCGCGGGTTGACCAGTTATTGGTACTTCAGCGACCAAGCGCTGCGCCCTCGGGCTTCAGTGCTGGATAACGACAAACTGTACAGCCAGCGCTGGTCGTTCTCGGACAACGAAACCGACAAGGGCGGCGTTCGCGCCAAATGGCGCTTGAACGACACCTTCACCCTGCGAGCCGCCTTCGCCGCGCAAACATTCACCGAAGAAAACACCTACACCGGGCCGACCGTGTCCAGCGCCGGTGTTTACACCCAGCCGCTGTACGCATTTGCGCCCATCGAGCATCAGGAAAACTCCGGGTATCTGTTCCTCGACGCCGCCTTCAACACGGGCGCTATCGGCCACCAGATGACCCTCGGCTATCAGGGCAACAACTCGCGCGTGCGCATGTACGAGGATCACATTCCTTATCCAGGCCCCCAATACGATGATGTAGGACCAGGAAATTTACCGTTCGGAACAAGTCAGCAAGTCGGTAAACCTAGCTATTCAATCGGACACGGCAACCAACGTCTGGCCAACACTAGCGAAGCAAACAATTTCCTGATCGGCGACATCATCACCTTCAACGATCAATGGTCGAGCATCCTCGGTGTGACCCACACTCAGATCAAGACCTACGCTAACGAGTTCGTCTACGCCAAGGCTTTCGGAACACCTGAGACTGAAACGAGTTACAACGAAAGTAAAACCTCACCCAGTGTTTCGTTGATCTACAAACCCGTGCCCTGGCTGACCACCTACGCCACGTACATCGAAGGGTTACAGGCGGGCGGAACAGCGCCGAATGAAGCCATAAACCGAGGCGAAATCTTCGCGCCGCAAGTCAGCAAACAATACGAAGTGGGCGCCAAAGCGACCGTGGGCGAAACCTTGCTCACCCTTGCGCTGTTCAACATTGAAAAGCCTAACGGCTTCACCAACGGCGATAGGGTCTACAGCGAAAGCGGCAAACAGGTGAACAACGGCCTGGAGTTCAGCGTGACGGGTAAGGTCACGCCCGAACTGACCGTGGTCGGCGGTTTCACCCTGCTGGACCCGAAAATCAAAGACGCCAACGTCAAGTCCAACGACGGCAATGCCCCGGTCGATGTGGCCAAACAACTGGCCAAGGTCTACGCCGAATACGACATCAACGCGGTGCCCGGCCTGGCGCTGACCGGTGGTGCGTTCTACACCGGCAAGCAATACACCGACGAAGCCAATGACTACCAATTGCCCTCGTTCACCACGTTTGACGCCGGTGCGCGCTACCGCATGAAGGTGTCGCAGAACGACCTGACCTTGCGCATGAACGTCAGCAACCTGGCCAACAAAGACTACTGGCTCAACAGCCACTACCTGGGTGATCCGCGTACTGTACAGTTCTCGGCGCAGTTGGAGTTCTAATCACCCCGCCCGCCCTCACCGGGCTGAAGTCTCGATAAACGGGCCGCCAGGCGGCCCCTCGCAGCCTGCGTCATTTTTGGAATGTCATGAAAAGCAAAACCATCCGTCGCTGGTCCTTTATCCACACGTGGACCAGCCTGATTTGCACCGCGTTTTTGCTGTTGCTGGCGCTGACCGGTTTGCCGCTGATTTTTCATCATGAAATCGATCACCTGCTGGGCGACAGCCCGCAGCTTCGGGAAATGCCCGCCGATACCCCGCGCCTGAACCTGCAACAACTGGTCAAGGCCGCCGAGGCACACCGGCCCGGCGAGGTCATGCAGTACTTCGGCAGTGAAGACGACGAACCCAACGCGGTGATCGCCATCATGGCCCCCACGGCGGGCACCGAGCCTAATGCCTCGCACACGTTCATGCTCGACGCCCGTACCGGCGAAGCCCTGGAAATGCCGTCGGCCAATGGCGGCCTGATGATGGTGATGTTGCGCCTGCACGTGGACATGTTCGCCGGGCTGCCGGGCAAGCTGTTGCTGGCCTTCATGGGCATTCTGTTCGTGCTGGCGATTGTCTCGGGCGCGGTGTTGTACCTGCCGTTCATGCGCCGACACACCTTCGCCACCGTACGCACTGACAAATCCACACGCCTGCGCTGGCTCGACCTGCACAACCTGATTGGCGTCGTGACGCTGACCTGGGCCTTGGTGGTCGGCGTCACGGGCGTGATCAGCGCGTGCGCCGACTTGATCATTGCCGCATGGCGCACCGACAGCCTCACGGCCATGGTCGAGCCCTACCGCAACGCACCCCCGTTGACCCAACTGGCCCCGGCCACGCACCTGCTGGACATCGCTGCCTCCGCCGCCCCCGGCATGCGCCCGGACTTCATCGCCTTCCCCGGCACGCGTTTTTCCAGCGAGCACCATTACGCGGTGTTCATGAAAGGCAGCACGCACCTGACCTCACACTTGCTCACGCCGGTGTTGATCGACGCCAGCACCCTGCAGGTAACGGCCGTGGGCACGCGACCGTGGTACATGGACGCCATGGGCATGTCCCAGCCTTTGCACTTCGGTGACTACGGCGGCATGCCGATGAAAATCCTCTGGGCAGCGCTCGACGTGTTGACCGTCATCGTGCTCGGCAGCGGCCTGTATTTATGGTGGGTACGACGCACCGCCGCGAAGGAGCACACGCGATGAAACCGCGTCAGTCGAGTTTCTGGAAAGTCTTCTCCATCCCGCTGACCATCGGCCTGCTCAGCGCCATGGGCCTGTTCAGCGCATTGCTGGACGACGGCGCGTGGGATGTCCTGAGCTGGATCGGCCTGGGCATACCGGTGTGGCTCAGCGTGCGCGGGTTGCTTAAGCGTTGACCGGTGCGCTACCCCTATCGCTTGGCGACCAACGGCACACAAACCTAGCCGTTCTATCAGTACCGCTCACGGCATTTAGCCGCTAACACTGCCTGTTCATTGAGCAAGCAATACGGTAAATGCCATGTCAGCGCAAAAGCCCCTGCAACTGCACCAGTACGCCTTTGACCCGCTAGACCGTCATGTGAGTACCGGCACTGCTGAAGACCCAGCCACTCACCTGTTTTATTGTCGTGAACGTGTGGCCACTGAAATCAGAGGCGATACCCGTGCGCAAGTCTTTGAGTGTGAAGAGGCGGTACTGGCTTATAGAGTCCATCAGGGTGAGGGACTCACGACGTCACTGATCGCCGGGGACACTAAACGTTCAACACTGTCGGTTCTGAACCACAGCCAACAGGCATCAGTGACTTTTACACCATATGGGCATCAGCCCTTAACGCCCGGCACACACAGGGTGCCCGGCTTTAATGGTGAACGCCCGGACCCGCTGACTGGGCATTACTTGCTGGGCAGCGGCTACCGGGCGTTTAACCCGATATTGATGCGCTTTAACAGCCCCGACCGTTGGAGCCCGTTTGGCAAAGGCGGGATTAATGCGTATGCGTATTGCTTGGGCGACCCTATAAACCGTATCGATCCCGACGGTAATATCAGCGCACTGATGCTGAGCCGGGCGTTTACGATTATTACGGATGGTTTAGCAAAGAAACCGCCCCGCACGTGGGCATTTGCCAACAGCCTGGATGCTATTCCAGAGAACGAAGCAGTGACATCTTTCACCACCAGGATTGATAAAAGCCAACTTGAACTGACAAAAGACCTGAGGATTTTTCCGCGAAGCCAAAAACAAAATTTAAAACTTCATACGTTTATCAGGAAAAACAAACCACTACTGGTTGAGTTTGTCGAGTCCAATAATTTAGATAGAAAAAGAGAAATCGTTCTTCAGCTCACCGCTAAAAAATCAAAAAAAGAACGAAAATTGACCCTAAATATCCGACCTTCGCCTGACAATCCCACCGTTAAAACAGAGGGCCTAGCGTCGAGCATTCGCCAGTAATGCTCGACATCGGTTTAACAGTCCGGCTTATCGGCCGTGTAGCGACGGGCCGGGTTGACCGCCGCGCCAAATTCCCTGAGTGCCTTGGCGCCGATCAACAGCGGGTAGTTGAAACTGCTGCGGTCGGTCAGGTTGACCTCCACGGTGCGCTTGACACTACCCAGGCACATTTCAAGGTCAACCACCGGGCGCTTGGCGCTCGCGGGCTCTTCCTTGTCGTCGTCTTCATCGGCGCGGTTTTTGATTTTGCTGATGCGCGCCACTTTGTGCTCGTACACCTTGTCGCTCGCGCCTTTGGTCGCGAGCTGGAAACGCACCCAGGGCTCGCCATCGCGGGTGAAGGTTTCGATGTTCTTGGCCGACAACGACGCCGTCAGCGCGCCCGTGTCCATCTTGGCCTGCAAGGTTTCACCGATTTCCGGGAGCTTGATGTATTCATAACGCCCGTACAGCGTGGGCTCGGCCGCCATCACCGGCAAAGCCAGAACGGACAACAAAACGAAAACGGATTTCATGGTGGCAGTTTCCTGTAGAGGTTGCGGGTTAGACCCCGGTTTGCGCCTAGGTTCCCGCGGGCAAAGGGCAACCGGTCGTTGGGCGTGGTCGCTGGCGATCGCACGCAGCGCGTTTGGGCGGCACGTGTTCGGGTGTGCGCGCAGCCTAGTTCATCGCCTGTGAAACATTTGTCCACACTCCCGTTTGGCGTTCTGTGACGTGCTGCTTATCATTGGCGACCCTCACATCGTCAAGAGTCGCTTATGCGCCGCCTGCTCACCGGCTGTTTGGTCACGTTTTTGCTGCTGTGCAACACCCTGGTTTTATTTGGTCCGCTGATGCTGTTTGCCCTGCTCAAGCTGATCTCGCCGGGGCGTCTGCGCGATTACAACTCGCGGGCGGTCATGTGGATCGCTGAAACGTGGTCCGACATCGACAAGCGCATTTTCGCCCTGTGCCTGCCAACGCAATGGGACATCCGCGGCGCCGAGGGCTTGAGCCGCGACACCTCTTATCTGGTCATCAGCAATCACCAATCGTGGGTCGACATCCCGGCGTTGATGCAGGGCCTGAATCGCCGCACGCCGTTCTTCAAATTCTTTTTAAAGAAGGAACTGATCTGGGTGCCGTTTCTCGGGCTGGCCTGGTGGGCGCTCGATTACCCGTTCATGAAGCGCTATTCCAAAGCGTTCCTGGCCAAGCACCCCGAGGTCAAAGGGCAAGACCTGAAAATCACCCGCGCCGCCTGCGAATTGTTCAAGCGCCAGCCAGTGACGGTGGTCAACTACCTGGAAGGCACGCGCTTCACCCCGGCCAAAAGCGCGCTGCAACACTCGCCCTACACCTACCTGCTCAAGCCCAAGGCGGGCGGCGTGGCGTTTGTGCTGGCGGCGATGGGTGAACAACTGGATGCCGTACTCGACGTGACCGTGGTGTACCCGCAGGCCAGGATTCCGGGGTTTTGGGAGTTGATCAGCGGGCAGGTGCCCAAAGTGATTGTCGACATCCAGACCCGTGAGCTGGACCCGGCGTTGTGGCAGGGAGATTACGAAAACGACCCGGTGTTTCGTGAGGTTGTCCAGAGCTGGGTCAACCAGCTCTGGATCAAGAAGGACCAGCGCATCAGCACCTTGCGTGCCGAGCGCAACTGACCTTTAAGCGCCCCACAGCGTACTCAACGTGGTCAACAGCGGGCTGGCTACGCCCTGTTGGCCCAAGTACTGAGTGATCAACGGCGCGAACTCCTGAATCAGGCTGCTGTTCATGCCCAGCGCTTCGAACGCGCTGTTGAGCTGCGACTGATTCGTCACGTTGCTCACCGCCACTTTGGCATCTTTACCGACCGGGTTCTGCCCGACGATGTCCTTAAGCTGCGGGTTCTTGGCGCTGAACTGGCGCAGTTGGGTCAAGGCACCGGCCCCGGTGACTTTGGTGATGCCCGGCACTTGCTGCGTCAAGGCCGCATAATCATTGGTGGTGAGCTGGTTTTTGGCCAGGCTCAACATCGCGCCCACGCCACCGGCTGCCTGCTCAGGCTTAACACCCATCTGTTGGGCTTTATTCAGCAGGGCCAAGGCCTGAACGGTCTGGTCGGACTTCGCGCTGTTGCCGCCCTGAACCTGATTCAAAATGCCTGCGGCATCGTTCAGGCTAAAGCCCCCTGCAAACACCGGGCTCGCGGCCACGGTCATCCATGTTGCCAGTGCTACGGCGTTCAACTTCTTCATTGCGTCCACCTCTTAAAAGCCAAAGACCACTCCCGGCGGAGCAGTGAAACTGTGTGTAAGACCTGCCGCCCCGGCCGTTGTTCCCAACGCCCGTCGCCGGTCCAACGGCCGGCAAGCTTAATGCAAAAGCGCCACGGCCTACAGCAATTGAGGTTTGCCGGTTGCGGGCCAGCGGCTTATAGTCCGCCGGTCGTCCTCATGACGACCGGGTTTGGCGACCTGACTACCACCATGCGAAAACTCTTGTTTAATTGCAGGACTTTTTGCACCCGCAAAGCTGCTTTATGGCAGCTGCGCGTGGGAGACCTTCGGGTCTGCCGGTGGTGTGTTTCCGGTTCGCCAACCTGCGCGCAGCTGCCACCTATTCGTTTGGCGACGGCTAGGTGGGAGTTTTATCAAACACACAAAGAGCACTGACCATGAACCACTACATCCCGCTGACCGCCATCGACTGCTTGATCCCCAGCCTGCTGATAGACACCCAAAGCCCGCCCGACGTGCTGCATGCCAACGCGGCGGCGCGCATTCTGGCCGTGACCCAGGCGCTCGAAAGCCTTGACCGGCTCGAACTCAACGACGCTGACAGCGTCGACCTCAAACACCTCACCCACGCCTGCGCCATCTTGCTGCGCGACGGCTGCGACCTGCTGGACGTACTGGGCCGGCGTTTGCACGTGTCAACCTGAGTCAAGACAGGCCGTGACTCAGGCAGTGCCCGGCAACGGGCGCTGCTGACCTATCACTTCTGTCAGCTATACACCCCCCGAATACGTGTGGATGCTTGGATCGTATCCAACCTCTGATTCGGTATTGACCATGAAAAAGGCCCCTCCCACGCTTCAAGACAATTACCAATACGACGCACTGGACCGCCTGACCACCCGCAACGCCACGCATCGGTTTTATCAAAACGATCGCATTGCCACCGAGGTTGAAGGGGCCAACACCCGCCGCTTCATCGCGTTCGACGCACAACCTTTAGCCGTGCAAGAAGGGCAGGCCACTAGCCTGTTGGCCACCGACCGGCAAACCTCGGTGCTGCAGCAGGTCAGCGAAGCGGGCACACAGGCCTGTGCCTATACCCCCTATGGCCATCACCCGGCCGAAGATGGCATCACCCCGCTACTGGCTTTCAATGGCGAGCACCCGGAAGCCGTCACCGGGCATTATTTATTGGGTCAAGGTTATCGGGCTTATAACCCGGTGTTAATGCGCTTTAATAGCCCGGACAGTTGGAGCCCGTTTGGGGAGGGGGGGATTAATGCGTATGCGTACAGTCATAAGCCGCTGGACGAAGTGGACCCCTCTGGACACTTCTCATTTAAACCGCTGTTAAGGTCGTTGGGCCTCATGGAAAAATCAAAATTCAAAACCAACAGACTATTGGAACAGTATAAAAATAACTGGGCAGAGATAAAGGTGTTAGAAAATAAAGGCGTAGAACAGTTACCCCTACATCCAGAGCTTCCCCAAAACATTAGTAGCGGTAACGATAGAGCAATAAAATACTATCAAAAGCAAGTGAACATCACTTCAAGACAGATACTCAACTGGAGGCTCGCCAGACCCGAGATAAAAGGCCCCTACACTAAGAACTACGCATATGATGGTATAACACTAAAGCAACAAGCAGAACTCGACCAATACTATAACAACCACAACACCCAATGGAAGAAGCTTGAGGCACGGGCTGAAAGTTCTATCAGCAGACTGGAGAGCGATAACCTATATTACAGACAAAAACTAGACATGGAATATACACGCGTACTAACGCTCCGACTTAGAAGAAAAGGCTTCAATCCTACAATAACGGTTCAAGCTCTCAAGAAAATCAGAAACTCACACTAGCGATCATTAAACAAACTCATTCCTCACCCTCGACCAGCAAGCGCTGAACGACGAATAGCCCAGACGATGTTTATAACTGCCACAGCCGACAGGGGTGGCCGCACGGGCAATAAGGGATGTCTGCTGCTCGCCCGAACGGGAGCAGCACACTCGCCTACAGCACTTGAGCCCGCCCGTGTGGCTCATACCTATCACTTTTGCCAGCTATACATCCCCCGAATACGTATGGATGCTCAAAGCGTATCCAACCACTGATTCGGTATTCAGCATGAAAAAGTCCCCCGCCACGCTTCAAGACAATTACCAATACGACGCACTGGACCGCCTGACCACCCGCAACGCCACGCATCGGTTTTATCAAAACGATCGCATTGCCACCGAGGTTGAAGGGGCCAACACCCGCCGCTTCATGGAATTCGACGCACAACCTTTAGCCGTGCAAGAAGGGCAGGCCACTAGCCTGCTGGCCACCGACCTGCAAACCTCGGTGCTGCAACACGCCAGCGCGGCAGGCACACAGGCGTATGCCTATACCCCTTATGGCCATCACTCGGCAGAAAGTGGCGTCACCCGGCTCCTGGCTTTCAATGGCGAGCACCCGGAAGCCGTCACCGGGCATTATTTGTTGGGCCAGGGTTATCGGGCTTATAACCCGGTGTTAATGCGCTTTAATAGCCCGGACAGTTGGAGCCCGTTTGGGGAGGGGGAGATTAATGCGTATGCGTATCCTACAAACCCTTTAATGATGCAAGATCCAACTGGGCATGTATGGCAATGGATAAGACGCTTATTTGGACGAGGTAACGTATCAAATGAAAAGGTCTCCCAACTATACGTCTCAGCGGTGACAGGAGTAAAAAAGATTAACCCATCACTTGCCGAGCCCAATCTTAATCCAACACCCAGCACATTACCTGAAACCACGTTAATAAGTAACGCCAAGACCTACATCAAGCAAGGCAACATAGTAGCTAAAAAAGCCAGTAAAAAGTTGGCAAAAGTTGGCACCCAAACATCCGACAGAAATTTTATGAGCCCACCCAATCTAAAAAAAGCAAGAGGAACGGAACAAAATCCAATCGACCGGATGTATACAAACAACCAAAGAAATATAGATACAAGCCTAAGGAGTATCGGGAACAGAGAGAAAAACAACGCACTCAATTTATTTTTAAAAGCAAAAGATAATTTAGAGCTCGTCATATCCAATCGCGCAAGGCTTGCTAATGAAGCTGACGCCATAAGAAAGGCGAACAATTAAATCCCCTAACGTCTATCAACCCCCAGGGCTACCGTTGCTGGCCCTGGGGGGGTTCAATCAAATCCCCTTCAACACCCCATGCGGATCAATCACAAACTTCTTCGGCACGCCCGCATCAAACTCCCCGTAGCCGCGAGGTGCCTCATCGAGGCTGATGACTTCGACCCCGACAATGTCGGCAATTTTGATCCGGTCCCACATGATCGCTTGCATCAATTGGCGGTTGTATTTCATCACCGGGGTTTGCCCGGTATGAAAGCTGTGGGATTTGGCCCAGCCCAGTCCAAAGCGGATGCTCAGGCTGCCCATTTTGGCGGCGGCATCCACAGCGCCGGGGTCTTCGGTCACGTACAACCCCGGAATGCCGATTTTGCCCGCCACCCGCACCACGCCCATCAGTGAGTTCAGCACCGTGGCCGGGGCTTCATGTTTCACGCCGTCGTGCCCGTGGCCTCGGGCTTCAAAGCCCACGGCATCGACGGCACAGTCCACTTCAGGCTCACCCAGCAAGTCAGCGATTTGTTCATGCAGCGGGGTGTCTTTGGACAGGTCGGCAATTTCAAAGCCCTGCGCCTTGGCGTGGGCCAAGCGAATCGGGTTCACGTCCCCCACGATCACCACGGCGGCGCCCAGCAAACGCGCGGACGCCGCCGCCGCAAGCCCCACCGGCCCGGCGCCCGCAATGTAGACCGTGCTGCCGGGGCCAACGCCCGCCGTGACGGCGCCGTGGTAACCGGTGGGCAGGATGTCAGAGAGGCAAGTCAGGTCGCGGATTTTCTCCATCGCGGCGTCGCGGTTCGGGAGTTTGAGCAGGTTGAAATCCGCATAAGGGACCAATACATATTCCGCCTGACCGCCTACCCAGTCGCCCATGTCCACGTAACCATAAGCACCGCCGGGACGGGCCGGGTTGACGGTCAGGCACACGCCGGTGTTTTGCTCTTTGCAACTGCGGCACCGCCCACAGGCCACGTTGAACGGCACCGATACCAAATCCCCGACCTTCAAATGCTCCACGTCACGCCCGGCCTCGATCACCTCGCCGGTAATTTCGTGCCCCAGTACGAGCCCGGTTTGCGCCGTGGTACGGCCGCGCACCATGTGCTGGTCTGAGCCGCAAATATTGGTCGACACCACGCGCAAGATCACCCCGTGGTGGATGGGCTTGCCTTGAGGGTTTTGCATCTTGGGAAACGGAATGCTCTGCACTTCAACCTGGCCGTTGCCCAGGTACACCACACCGCGATTGTCCGCCATTGAGTTCACCCTTGTTGTTATGGAGCAGGATGACCGGCCAGCCGCCCGCCGATCTGCTTGCAGCTTAGTGCGCGCTGGCGTGTCACAGCACCACGGTACGACCTCCATTTAGGAAAACGCGCCGCTCTATGTGATAACCCACACCCCGGGCCAATGTCTGGGCTTCAATGTCGCGGCCTCTGGCAATCAAGTCTTCGGGGTAGTAACTGTGGTCCACGACCTCGACGCCCTGAGCGATGATCGGCCCTTCGTCGAGGTCGTTGTTGATGTAGTGCGCCGTGGCGCCCACCAGTTTCACGCCTTTCTCGTAGGCCTGGTGATACGGCTTGGCGCCTTTGAAGCCGGGCAGTAACGAGTGATGAATGTTGATCGCCTTGCCATCGAGCTTGCGGCACAACTCAGGTGAGAGCACTTGCATGTAACGGGCAAGGATCACCAGTTCGGCACCGGTGTCTTCGATCACGCGCCAGACCCGCGCCTCTTGCGCGGGTTTGTCGTTGGGGTCGAGGGCGAAGTGGTGATAGGCGATACCGTGCCACTGCGCCAGCGGCTCCAGGTCCGGGTGATTGGAGACCACGGCCACCACGTCCATCGACAACTGCCCGATGCGCTGGCGATACAGCAAATCGTTCAGGCAGTGGTCGGACTTGGACACCATGATCAGCACTTTGGGCCGGTAATGCGGCGGGGTGAGTTCGAAGGCCATGCCGAAGGATTGACCGCGCTCGCTGAGCCCGCGGCGAAAGGCCGGTTCGTCAAAACCTTGTGGCTGACGAAATTCGACCCGGATAAAGAACCGGCCGGAACGTTGATCGTCGAAGGAATGGTGCTCAGTGACATAGCACTGGTGTTCAAACAGGTGACGCGTCACGGCGTCGACCGTGCCCAGCCTGCTGGGGCAATCGGCGGTGAGAATCCAGGTGTCCGGGGCGCGGCTCATGAAGGGCTCCTTTTAGTGTTCTGATGTGAAAAGCAAAAGCCCCTCACCCTAACCCTTTCCCACAGGGAGAGGCTTAGGGTGAGGGCCAGCCGCGACTCAGGCCTCAACACTTAACCCATATTGCGCCGCCGCATCCTGCAACCAGAGCCACCAATAATCCGAGAAGCTGCGGCGGATCAGCAGTTCCCACGTGTCTTCGGCCGTATGCCGGATCACCAGCTGCGATTTCGCAAACACCGTGCCCACCGCTTTGCCCACCGGGAAGTTGTCAGGGTGGACGTCGTAGCTGGTGGATTTCATCAGCACCTCGCGCACGTTCGGCCCGCGCAGCTCCAGCAGTTGTTGCCCGCCGCTGACGTTCACCACGGCAATGTGCTGACCCGCCAACGCCTCGCGCAACGCCTGTTCCACCTTGAACTCTTCACCGCCCGGCACGATCAGGAGCCATTCGTCCGGGCCCATCCATTGCAAGGACGTTTCGCCGCTGGCCACCAGGCTCAGCGCCACCGGCAGTTCGAGGCCCAGGGACTGGTGTACGCCTTCGCTGAACGCCGGATCGCGCGCGTCGCCACGCAAGGTCAGGTGGCCCAGCAGTTTTTTCTCACGCACCGTGACGCCGGGGTTTTGCCGACCCTGGCCGATGAGCGCCGACAACCGGGCGTGGTGCAAGGATGACTCAGCTTTGGCGCCCGACTCCGGACGCTGTTGGTATACGTTTGCGCTCGTCATGTGATCACCCATCAAATGTTCTGCCGTTCGCCTTTGGGGTCGAAAAACACCGAAGACACGATTTCCGCTTCGATCACGCTGCCATCGGCCAACGGGGCGAATACCCGTTCACCCATACGCTTGAGACCGTCCTTGACCACGCCCATGGCGAATGAATACCCCAGCGAGCCGCAGGTGTAACTGGAGGTCACATGGCCGACCATGCTCATGGGGATCGCCTGCTTGGGGTCGAACACCAGTTGTGCACCTTCCGGCAGCCATTGAGTCGGGTTCACCGGCTTGAGCCCCACCAGTTGTTTGCGCGCCTCGCGCACGCAGTCTTCGCGGTTCATGCCGCGCCAGCCAATCCATGAAAAAGGCTTGTTGCGGCCCACGCACCAGCCCATGTTCAGGTCATCCGGGGTCATGGAGCCGTCGGTGTCCTGGCCGACGATGATGAACCCCTTCTCGGCCCGCAACACGTGCATGGTCTCGGTGCCGTAGGGGGTCAGGTTGTAGGCTTTGCCGGCCTCGACGATGGCTTCCAGCACGCCCATGGCGTAGTCGGCCTGGATGTTGACCTCGTACGACAATTCGCCGGTAAACGAGATGCGGAACACCCGCGCCGGCACGCCGGCCACCCGGCCTTCTTTCCAGCTCATGAACGGGAAGGCGTCGCGGTCCAGGTCGATGTCGGTCACTTCGCTCAGCAGTTTGCGGCTGTTAGGGCCGGACAAGGTCAGGGTCGCGTAGTGGTCGGTGACCGAGGTGAAGTACACCTTCAGCTCCGGCCATTCGGTCTGCTGGTACAGCTCCAGCCATTGCAGCACCCGCGCCGCGCCGCCCGTGGTGGTGGTCATCACGAAATGGTTGTCGGCCAGGCAGGCGGTCACGCCGTCGTCGAAGACCATGCCGTCTTCTTTGCACATCAGCCCGTAGCGCGCCTTGCCCACGTCCAGTTTGGTCCAGGCGTTGGTGTAGATGCGGTTGAGGAATTCCCGCGCGTCCGGCCCCTGAATGTCAATTTTGCCCAGGGTCGAGGCATCCAGCATGCCGACGCTGTCACGCACGGCCTGGCACTCGCGCTTGACCGCTGCGTGCAGGTCTTCACCGGGACGCGGGAAGTACCACGGCCGCTTCCACTGCCCGACGTCTTCAAACGCTGCGCCCTGTTTGACGTGCCACGCCTGCAATGCGGTGTAGCGCACGGGCTCGAAAATGTGCCCGCAATGACGCCCCGCCACCGCGCCAAAGGTCACGGGCGTGTAGTTGGGGCGGAACATGGTGGTGCCCATTTGCGGGATGCTGACGTTCAACGAACGCGCCGCAATGGCCAGCCCGTTGACGTTGCCGAGCTTGCCCTGATCGGTGCCAAACCCCAGCGCGGTGTAGCGTTTGACGTGTTCGACCGACTCAAACCCTTCGCGGGTGGCCAGTTCGATGGCGGCCGCCGTGACGTCGTTTTGCAGGTCGACAAATTGTTTCGGCGCCCGTGCCGTGCCTTTTTCGTGGGGCACGTGAAACAGCGCCAGCGTGGGTTCCTGGTGATGATTGAGGGCTTTGGGCAACACGCCTTCCACGGCGTTGAACCCGGCTTCACAGGCCGCACGCACGCCGCCTTCAAAGCCGTCCGCCAGGCAGTCGCCCAAGCGATAGACGCCATTGATCCCGCCCACGCACACACGTTTTTGCGGTGCGTCACCGGGCACAAACCCGAGGATGTCTTCGCGCCAGACCGGTTTGCCGCCCAAGTGCGACGCCAAGTGCACCACCGGGCTGTAGCCCCCCGAGGTGGCAATCAGGTCGCAATCGAGCAGTTCGCCGGGGCTGGTGACGCGGTGGGTGTTGAGGTCGATCGCCGCCACCCGGGCACCGGTCACGTGTTTGCTGCCACGGGCTTCAATCACGGCGCTGCCGGTCAGAATGCGGATGCCCTTGGCGCGGGCTTCTTCCACCAGCGCACCCCGCGGGTTGCTGCGGGCATCGGCAATGGCCACCACTGGCAGGCTGGCGTCGAGCCAGTCCAGCGCCACGCGATAGGCATGGTCGTTATTGGTGCTCAGCAGCAACGTGCGCCCCGGCGCCACGCCGTAACGCCGCACATAGGTGGACACGGCACCGGCCAGCATGTTGCCCGGTACGTCGTTGTTGCCATACACCAATGGCCGTTCGCAGGCGCCCGTGGCCAGCACCACACGTTTGGCACGCACCCGGTGGATGCGTTGACGCACCAGGCCAATCGGTGCGCGGTCGCCCAGGTGGTCGGTCAGGCGTTCGTGAATCGTCAGAAAGTTGTGGTCGTGATAACCGTTGACGGTGGCCCGTGGCAGCAACACCACGTCCGGCATGCCGCGCAGCTCGGCCACCACGCTGGCGACCCAGTCCATGGCCGGTTTGCCGTCCAGGCTTTCGCGGCTGTCGAGCAGGCTGCCGCCGAACTCTTCCTGTTCATCGGCCACGATCACCCGGGCGCCACTGCGCGCCGCCGCCAGCGCTGCCGCCAGCCCGGCAGGCCCGGCGCCGACAATCAGTACGTCACAGTGACGGTTCATGTAGTCGTAGGTGTCGGGGTCGTTTTGCGTCGGTGAACGGCCCAACCCGGCCGCCTTGCGGATGTACTTCTCGTAGGTCATCCAGAACGACTTCGGGTACATGAAGGTTTTGTAGTAGAACCCCGGCGGCATCAGCTTGCCGCCCACCTTGCCCAAGATGCCCATCATGTCGGTGTTGACGTTGGGCCAGCCGTTGGTGCTGGTGGCCACCAGCCCTTGGTACAGCGCTTGTTGTGTGGCGCGCACGTTAGGGATTTGCGTGGCCTCGGTCGCCCCGATTTGCAGCACGGCATTGGGCTCTTCGGCGCCTGCGGCATAGATGCCCCGTGGCCGGGAATATTTGAAACTGCGGCCGATGATGTGTACGCCATTGGCCAACAACGCGGCCGCCAGGCTGTCGCCTTCGTAACCGGTGTAGGTGTGCCCGTTGAAGGTGAAGGTCAGCACGCGCGTGCGATCAACACGGCCGCCATGGGCCAAGCGATGGGTCTGGCTCATACCTTTTCTCCCAGCTCGCGGGGGGCCGTTGTCGGGGCTGGCGCAGGCGACTGTTCAGTGAACTGCGGCTGGCTGCCGATGCGGTAGGTCTCAAGAATTTCGTACGTCACGGTGTTGCGGGTCGCGTTGAAAAACTGACGGCACCCGGCCACGTGGTTCCACAACTCGTGGTGCAGGCCGCGCGGGTTGTCGCGAAAGAACAGGTAATCGCCCCACTCGGCATCGGTGCAGCTATTGGGGTCCAGCGGGCGCGGGATGTGTGCTTGCCCTGAGGCGTGGAACTCTTCTTCAGAGCGCAACTCGCCGCAGTGGGGACAGAAGATATGCAACATAGGTCTTTCTCCTGTTAGTGAGCGACGGCAGCAGCGCCGTGTTCGTCGATCAGCGCGCCGTTGTGGAAGCGCTCAAGGGAAAACGGGGCGGCCAGCGGGTGCATCTCGCCCTTGGCCAGACTGGCGGCAAACACGTTGCCCGAGCCTGGGGTAGCCTTGAAGCCGCCCGTGCCCCAGCCGCAGTTGAAAAACAGGTTGGGCACCGGGGTTTTGGAGATGATCGGGCACGCGTCGGGCGTGGTGTCGACGATGCCGCCCCACTGGCGGTTCATGCGCACGCGGGACAACACCGGGAACATTTCCACAATCGCCTGGATCGTGTGCTCGATCACCGGGTAGGAGCCGCGCTGGCCGTAGCCGACCCAGCCGTCAATCCCCGCACCGATCACCAGGTCGCCTTTGTCGGACTGGCTGATATAGCCGTGGACGGCGTTGGACATGATGACGCTGTCGATGATCGGCTTGATCGGCTCGGACACCAGCGCTTGCAGCGGGTGCGACTCGATGGGCAGGCGGAACCCGGCCTGACGCGCCATGTGCCCCGAATTGCCCGCCGTGACCACGCCCACGCGCTTGGCGCCGATAAAGCCTTTGCTGGTTTCGACGCCGATGCACACGCCGTTTTCCTTGCGAAAGCCCATCACTTCGGTTTGTTGAATCAAGTCCACGCCCAACGCATCGGCTGCCCGGGCAAAGCCCCAGGCCACGGCGTCGTGACGCGCCACGCCGCCGCGACGTTGCACGGTGGCGCCCAGGACCGGGTAGCGGGTGTTTTTTGAGCAATCCAGGTACGGGATTTCATCGGCCACCTGCTGCGTGTTGAGCAGTTCGCCGTCCACGCCGTTGAGGCGGTTGGCGCTGACCCGGCGTTCAGAGTCGCGCATGTCTTGCAGGGTATGGCACAGGTTGTAGACGCCGCGCTGGGAGAACATGACGTTGTAATTGAGGTCCTGGGACAGGCCTTCCCAGAGTTTCATCGCGTGTTCATACAAGTGCGCCGATTCGTCCCACAAATAGTTGGAACGCACGATGGTGGTGTTACGTGCTGTATTGCCGCCTCCCAGCCAGCCTTTCTCGACCACGGCCACATTGGTGATGCCGTGTGCCTTGGCCAAGTAATACGCAGTGGCCAACCCGTGCCCGCCGCCCCCGACGATGACCACGTCGTAGACCTTTTTCGGCGTCGGTGTGCGCCACATCTTTTGCCAGTTTTCGTGGTGGCTGAGGGAGTGCTTGAAGAGGCCGAAGCCTGAATACCGTTGCATAGGATCTACTCCAAAACCGCGCTCAGCGATAAACCGGGAAGTCTTTGCACAGCGCCGTCACTTGCCGCGCTACGTCCGCCTCAATGTCGGCATCGCCGAGGTGATCGAGGATGTCGCAGATCCAGCCAGCCAGCTCGGTGCATTGCGCCACTTTGAAACCGCGGGTGGTGACCGCCGGGGTGCCGATGCGCAACCCCGAGGTCACGAACGGCGACTGCGGGTCATTGGGCACTGCGTTCTTGTTGACGGTGATGTGGGCGCGGCCCAGCGCGGCATCGGCGTCTTTGCCGGTCAAGCCCTGACGGATCAGGCTGACCAGAAACAAATGGTTGTCCGTACCACCGGACACCACGTCATAGCCGCGTTTGATAAACACCTCGGCCATCGCCTGAGCGTTGTCGATCACGTGCTGTTGATAGGTGGTGAACGCAGGCTCCAGAGCTTCCTTGAAGCACACGGCCTTGGCCGCAATTACGTGCATCAGCGGCCCGCCCTGCCCGCCGGGGAACACGGCGGCATTGAGTTTTTTCTCCAGGGCTTCATTGCCACGGGCCAGAATCAGCCCGCCCCGTGGCCCGCGCAGGGTTTTGTGGGTGGTGGTGGTCACCACGTCGGCGTACGGCACCGGGTTGGGATATAAGCCTGCGGCCACCAGCCCGGCGACGTGGGCCATGTCGACAAACAGGTACGCGCCCACCTTGTCCGCAATCTCACGAAAGCGTGGGAAATCCAGGGTTTTGGAGTAAGCCGAAAAACCGGCAATGATCATTTTGGGCTGGTGCTCGACGGCCAGCCGCTCCACGTCGTCGTAGTCAATCAACCCGGTCGCGGTGTCGATGCCGTACTGCACGGCGTGATAGAGCTTGCCGGAAAAACTCACACTGGCGCCGTGGGTCAAGTGGCCACCATGGGCCAGACTCATGCCCAGCACGGTGTCACCGGCATTGAGCAAGGCCAGGTAGACCGCAGCGTTGGCCTGGCTGCCCGAGTGCGGCTGAACGTTGGCGTAATCGGCGCCGAACAGTTGCTTGGCGCGGTCGATGGCCAATTGCTCGACTTTATCCACATGCTGGCAGCCACCGTAGTACCGCTTGCCCGGATAGCCCTCGGCATACTTGTTGGTCAGGCCGCTGCCTTGGGCCTGCATGACGCGCTGGCTGGTGTAGTTTTCGGACGCGATGAGTTCGATGTGATCTTCCTGACGCTGATCTTCGGCATTCATGGCCGCTAACAAGGCGTCGTCGTACCCCTGTATCTGATCCTGCTTGCTGAACATCGCGTTCTCCCGGCGCCAGCGCGCCATTGGTCTGGATGAGGGCTTGCCCTGTGAGACCGATGGTAGGGCCGGCGCGGGGCGATCAAATGCCCACGCGCGCCACGCAGTGGTGCGTTTACGACATGCCGGTGAGATTGCCTGGCGAACCCGCGACGCACCGTGCAAGGCAGGCGTGCTCCTACAAGCCAGACCGGTCATTCGCCGGTTTGGGCGTAAGAGATTTCCGCGACTTAAGCAGTGCCTGTGCACCCGCAGATTTCTTGGCTAAAGTGCACGACAACTTTGACCATGGAACCGGAAAATGACTGACAAGAGCCAACAATTCGCCAGCGACAACTACTCCGGTATCTGCCCCGAAGTCTGGTCTGCGATGGAAAAGGCCAATCACGGCCACCAGCGTTCCTATGGCGATGACCAATGGACCCTGCGCGCGGCGGACGACTTTCGCAAACTGTTCGAAACCGACTGCGAGGTGTACTTCGCCTTCAACGGCACGGCGGCCAACTCGCTGGCGCTGTCGGCGTTGTGCCAAAGTTTCCACAGCGTCATCTGCTCCGAAACGGCCCACGTCGAAACTGACGAATGCGGCGCCCCGGAGTTCTTCTCCAACGGCTCCAAACTGCTGATCGCCCGCACTGAAAACGGCAAGATCACCCCCGAATCCATCCGCGAGATCGCCCTCAAGCGCAAAGACATCCACTACCCCAAGCCTCGCGTGGTGACCATCACCCAGGCCACTGAAGTGGGCAGTGTCTACAGCCCGGAAGAAATCCGCGCCATCAGCGCCACCTGCAAAGAACTCGGCCTGTTGCTGCACATGGACGGCGCGCGTTTCTCCAATGCCTGCGCCTACCTGGGCTGCACCCCGGCCGAGCTGTCGTGGAAAGCGGGCGTGGACGTGCTGTGTTTTGGCGGGACCAAAAACGGCATGGCGGTGGGCGAAGCGATCCTGTTTTTCGACCACGACCTGGCGGTGGACTTCGATTACCGCTGCAAACAGGCCGGGCAACTGGCTTCGAAGATGCGCTTTTTGTCGGCGCCGTGGGTCGGCTTGCTGGAAAACGGCGCCTGGCTCAAACACGCCAAACACGCCAACCACTGCGCGCAATTGCTCAGTGAACTGGTGAGTGACATTGACGGGGTTGAACTGATGTTCCCGGTGCAGGCCAATGGCGTGTTCCTGCAACTGTCGGAACCGGCGGTAGCGGCACTGACCGCCAAGGGCTGGCGCTTCTATACCTTCATCGGCAAAGGCGGCGCCCGCTTCATGTGCTCGTGGGACACCGAAGAAGCCCGCGTACGGGAGCTGGCGGCGGATATTCGGGAAGTGATGGCGGGATAAGCGCCGCGGCTGCGGCGCAATCGATCGCAGCCTCGTGTCTCGGGACGGCTACAGGATCAAGTCATGCCTGTGGTCGTGGACGAGTGCCGCGAGGCTGCGTTCAGCGACGTAACCCTCACCTGCATGCTCAGGGGTTACGCGCGCTGTGCACAACATGGCGAATCATCAGGATTGCCCGAGTGTTCGCTCTATCACGTCGACCGTGGCGCTGACTTGCTCTTGATAACGGTCGAGCTCCTGTTTGTGGCTCAGTTGCAGTTCGATCTGTTGCGAACACAGATTCAAGGCTGCCAGCACCAACAGTTTGTCCCCGATCAGGCTCGGGTACTTGCGTTTCGTTTCGGCCAGGGCGGCTTTCAACATCACGGTGGCGGCCATCAGGGTTTGTTGTTCCCCTTCAGGTGCCTTGATCGTGTAGTCGTTACCCAGAATCGAGACGACATTTACACCGTCTCTGTCCACGCTCATGCGTTGACAGGGCTCACGCTCGCGCGCTCAACCAGTGCCTGAATGCGTGCTGCGGTGGCACCTTGCTTCTCTTCCTGTTCCATCAGGCTCAGTTGCAGGCTTTCGTTTTCGTCTTTGGCCTGGGCCAGTTCAGCCGTCAGCTGAGAGTTGGCGTCCAGCAGTTCTTGCTTTTGCTGAACCAGGTCGCTGACCAGTTGTTCAAGTTTGCTAAGGGATGACTCAATCATGGGGAAGATCTCAAGCAGTTTCAGAGGGCGCGTACGATAAAGAAAAGTCACCTTCTAAGCCAGGGTTATTCAGGCCCAAAGGCCCGATTTAGCTAGGGGCGCCGTTCATTTAGCCCCCTAAAGACTGTGGCAGGCCAACTAGGTTCCCGCCCCCGGTCGGCAAAGCCTGCGGCGCAACAATTTCGCGGACGGCATTCAAGACTTTAGTCTTATGACCGATAGGTCATATACACCTCGCATTGACGTCGCACGGAACGCGCCTCATCCCTCAGGAAACATCATGTCTTTACGCAATATGAATATCGCTCCGCGCGCCTTTTTAGGCTTTGCGCTGATCGGCACACTGATGCTGATTCTGGGGGCTGGCGCACTGCTCCAGATGGGCCAGATCCGCTCTGCGGCCGAGGACATCAGCACCACGAGCGTGCCGAGCATCCAGAACCTGGATGAGTTCACCCAACTGGCGTTGCGCCTGCGCGTGCTGTCGTACCGCTTGCTGATTAACCGTGAGCCCGACGTTCAGCAAAAAACCATGGAACTGCTGGACCTGCGCAATCAAGAGATCCGTACGGCCGAAACGCAATACGAGAAGTACATCAGCAGCCCTCAAGAGCAAGCGGTGTACGATCGTTACAAACAACTGATGGGTCAATACGGGCAACTGCAAGACCGCATGCGCAACTACTCGCGCAATGACCAGGTCGATCAATTGCGCGAACTGCTCAACACCGAACTGCTGGAAAACTCCGAAGCGATCAACAAAGAACTCAACAACCTGATGCGCATTAATGGCCAGCAAATCACTGAAGCCAATCAGCGTGCCAGCGACATGTATTCGGCGGCGATCAAGCTGGTGGTGTTCTTGCTGTTACTGGCCACTGCGCTGACCATCGCCTGCGCCCTGCTCCTGACCCGCAGCATCACCCAGCCCATTGCGCAGGCGCTTGAGGCGGCCGAAGCGATTGCCGAAGGCAACCTCACTCGCCCGATCAAGGTCGATGGCAGCGATGAAGCGGGCCGTCTGTTGCAGGCCATGGCCAAGATGCAAGGCAAGCTGCGTGACACCCTGCAACGCATTTCGGGCTCGGCCACGCAATTGGCGTCTGCGGCTGAAGAGCTAAACTGCGTCACGGACGAAAGCGCCAAAGGCCTGACCCAGCAGAACAACGAGATCGAGCAAGCCGCAACGGCCGTCAACGAAATGACCAGCGCCGTGGAAGAAGTGGCACGTAACGCTGTCAGCACCTCCGAAGCCTCGAAAAACGCGACCGCATCGGCCGGTGATGGCCGCGACCTGGTACTCGAAACCGTCAGCGCCATCGAACGCATGAGTGGCGATGTGCAGAGCACCGCGACCCTGATTGGCAACCTGGCCGCTGAGTCGCGGGACATTGGCAAAGTACTGGACGTGATTCGCGGCCTGGCCGATCAGACCAACCTGCTGGCCTTGAACGCAGCCATCGAAGCGGCGCGTGCCGGTGAAGCGGGCCGCGGGTTTGCGGTCGTGGCGGACGAAGTGCGGGCACTGGCACATCGCACGCAGCAGTCGACCAGCGAAATTGAACGCATGATTGGCAGCATTCAGGGCGGCACTGAACAGGCCGTGGACTCGATGCGCAACAGCACCGAGCGCGCCGAATCGACGCTCAACATAGCCAAAGGCGCGGGCCTGGCGCTGGACACCATCAACACGGCGATTGTGGAAATCAACGAGCGCAACCTGGTGATTGCCAGCGCCGCCGAAGAACAGGCCCAAGTGGCCCGCGAAGTGGACCGCAACCTGGTCAACATCCGCGACTTGTCGGTGCAATCAGCGACGGGTGCCAGCCAGACCAGCTCGGCGAGCAATGAGCTGTCGCGCTTGGCGGTAGACCTGAACAGCATGGTTTCGCGCTTCAGCTTGTAAGCCAGACGTCAAAAGCCCCTCACCCAAAGGGAGAGGGGCCTAGCCACCCTAAAACTCGATCCGCACATCCCCCTTCGGCACACTGCAACACGACAGGATGTAGCCTTCGGCCACGTCTTCATCGGTAATGCCGCCGTTGTGCTCCATCTCCACGTTCCCGCCCAGCTTCAACACTTTGCACGTCCCGCAGATCCCCATCCCGCATGCCTTGGGAATCATCAGCCCCAACTTGGCCGCCGCCGCATGCACGGTTTCCGCCGGGCCCACGCGGATGCTCTTGCCCGACGCCGTGAACTCCACCTGATTAAGCTCGGACGCGTCCAGTTCGGGGGCATCGGCCGCCTGCTCGGCCTGCTCTTGCGCATCGGCCCGCACGCCGGGCGGCGTCGCGCCGAATGACTCTTCGTGGTAACGGCTCATGTCAAACCCGCTGGCTTCGAGCAACCGTTTGACCGCCGTCATGTACGGTGTGGGGCCGCAGCAGAACACTTCGCGCTCCAGAAAATCAGGGGCCATCAGTTCCAGCATTTTGTGATTCAAATACCCGCGATACCCCGCCCAGGGTTCGCCCAGGCCGTGCTTTTCGCAGATCAGGTGCAGGCTGAAGTTGTCGATGCGCGAGGCCATGTGCTCCAGCTCGCGGTGGTAAATGATGTCTTTGGGGGACCGGGCGCTGTGGATAAACACCATGTCGACATTGGCATTGGTGTCGTAAAACCAGCGCGCCATCGACATCACCGGGGTAATGCCCACCCCGCCACTGAGGTACAGCACTTTGGGGCTCGGCGCATCGATGGCGTTGAACAGACCCACCGGGCCATGCACGGCCAGCTCCTGACCTTCCTGCAAGGTGTCATGCAGCCAGTTGGACACCCGCCCGCCGGGGACGCGCTTGATGGTGACGGAAAAACTGTACGGCACCGAGGGTGAGCTGGAGATGGTGTACGAGCGCATCACTTGCTCGCCGTCGATGTCCAGTTCCAGTGTCACGAACTGCCCCGGCTTGAAAAAGAACAGGATCGGCTGGTCGGCCATAAAACAGAACGTGCGCACGTCCCAGGTTTCCTGAATCACTTTCACGCAGCGAACGGTGTGGCGGCCGTTGGCCCAGGTCTGGGTGGTTACCGGGTTCAGAAAGCTGTTGGACATGCGCTTCTCCACGGCCGACTGCCGGCCTCTTGCTGGCGATTTTGCGCATGCGCCGTGAGCGCCATTTATCTATTCGCGACATTCACATGCTTATCGCGACCAGCCCCTGAAAACGGGCGCCCGGGCGTCGGGAACAGATTGGGCCATGTCGCTCACAGACAGGGCCGCCGCGCGCTTGAAACGCACACTCAGCGCCATTGGCTTCACCTTGCGTCGCACCCTTGACCCGCCACTTGAAGGCCGCCTCCCATGGCCATGAGGACCACACGATGGACGTCACCGCAACCCTGAGCCTGGGCGATCCACTGGAACCCGCACGCAAGGCCACCGCCGAAATGTTGCACACCCGCGAACGGACGTTTTCCCTGCCCCAGCCGTTCTACAACGATGAGCGGTTATTCGCCATCGACATGCAGGAGATTTTTCAGAAGGAATGGCTGATCGCAGGCATGACCTGCGAGATCCCGAGCAAGGGCAACTTCCTGACCCTGCAAGTGGGCAACAACCCGATCATCGTGATTCGCGGCGCCGAAGGCCAGGTGCATGCCTTTCATAACGTGTGCCGCCACCGGGGGTCCAGGCTGTGTACCAGCGAGAAAGGCAAAGTCGCCAAGCTGGTGTGCCATTACCACCAGTGGACCTACGAGCTGGATGGGCGCCTGCTGTTTGCCGGCACTGAAATGGGCGCTGACTTCGACATGAAGCAGTACGGCCTCAAACCGGTGAACGTGAAAACCGCGGGCGGTTACGTCTTTATCAGCCTGGCCGAGCACCCGCCGGCCATTGATGAGTTCCTCGCCACGCTCGATCACTACATGGAACCCTACGACATGGAAAACACCAAAGTGGCGATCCAGACCACGCTGGTGGAGAAAGCCAACTGGAAACTGGTGCTGGAAAACAACCGCGAGTGTTACCACTGCAACGCCTCGCACCCGGAACTGCTCAAAACCTTGCTGGAATGGGACGACGTCACCGACCCGCGCGCCGATCAGGCGTTCAAGGACCACGTTGCCGCCTCGGCCGCTGCGTGGGATGCCGAACACATCCCCTATGCCCACCAAAGCTTTGGCCTGCGCAACCGCATCGTGCGCATGCCCCTGCTCAAGGGCACGGTGTCGATGACGCTGGATGGCAAACAAGGCTGTGCAAAACTCATGGGCCGCATCAAAAACCCGGACTTGGGTTCAATGCGCATCCTGCACCTGCCGCATTCGTGGAACCACTGCATGGGCGACCACATCATTGTGTTCACGGTCTGGCCGATCAGCGCGCAGGAGACCGTGGTCACCACCAAATGGCTGGTGCACAAGGAGGCCGTCGAAGGTGTGGACTACGACGTGCAGCGCATGCGCACCGTGTGGGACGCCACCAACGATCAGGACCGGCGACTGGCCGAAGAAAATCAGCGCGGGATCAACTCCACCGCTTATCAGCCGGGGCCATACTCCAAAACGTACGAATTTGGCGTGATCAACTTCGTGGACTGGTACAGCGAGCGCATGCTCAGCAACCTCGGTGCCGCGCCTGCGCCCTACCTTAAAGAAGTGAGCGCGCCCTGACGCCCGCCGTCGATCGCCTCGGCGCACGTGTCGCTGAGGCGATCGACCCGGCCCAAGCCAGCGTTACCGGGTCACGGGCCTGCTCATCAGATAGGCCTGCCCGGTCACGCGAAACAGCGGATGAGGGGTGATCTGGCAGGTTTTGACAATGTGAAAGCCGTGGCGCTCATAAAATCGTCGAGCCCCGGTATTGGCGGCGTAATCGATCAGGCTCAGGCCATCGAGCCCCAGTGCGTCACAACGCGCCTGGGCCGCTTGGAGAAAGGTCGTCCCCAACCCCTGATTGCGCCAGCCCTCGTCCAGCGCCAGGCTTGAAATGTAGAGCGTGTCCGGTATTTCCATGTCGGCATAGGGCGCCAACACCGGGTCAGTCACCGGCTCGGCGTGCGGGTCGTGGCGCATCACGTAGCTGTGCATCATGCCGATCACGCGCCCTTGGTGCTCCGCGATCAGGCAGTTCTCATACGAAAAATTCACCCCCTCACGGGCGTAACGCGCCGCCCCCACCTCCAGCAAGTCCTCGCCGGGTTGTGCAATCAGGCTCCAGATGTAATCCGCCCCGCCTTCCGAGGTGATCTGGAAGAAACGTGCAATCTCGCGGGCGTCGCCACGCTGAGCCGGTCTGAATAAAACAGTCATGGGTGCCTCTTACGCCGGGATGGATAGGCTTTTTAGCCCGCGACGGGGGCTGTCACAACGCCTGCTTGCAGGCTATGTATAACGAGGTATTTCCATCCAGTGATCATTATTTGATCAAGCGCACGCACCCCGTGCCTACAAAGGCGCGTAGCCAAGCACGAACACGTTATCCACAGGCACACCCACAGCAATTGTGGGGAAGTTGACACCTCATCCACCCAGCGCCCACTGATCAATTTTTGTACAAAACCCTGCACGCCACGTCCTGCGTGGCCTACAGCGGAAAGCGAACACGTTATCCACACATCCGCCAACAGAGAATGTGCGCAACTTATGCACGGTGCCTGCCGCTGTGGAAAAGCCCTTGAAAGCGCCACGATTCAAGGCTTTAGCGAGCGAGCCGTGGATAAAACCGGTATTTGGCTATTTTTTGATCAAAACCCTGCAAGCCACGTTCTGCATGGCTTGCAGCGGATAGCGAACATGTTATCCACACAAGCGCTAACAGACTTTGTGGGCAAGTCTCACCGCACCACCCCTTCTTCGATCAGCAACGTCAAAATCGCTTGCGCGCCTTCTTCAGCACTCACCCCGCTGAGGACGCGTCCGCTGCCGCCTGCGGCCTTGGCTGTCGCGGCTTTCATGCGGTCGGCGCCGCTCTTGGCCTTGATCACCTTGAGGCGTTTGGGTCGGGGCTTGGCAGGGGATAACGTGGCTGCTGTGGATAACTGATCGTCAACCACCTCAACGTCTTGCGCGTGGATCTCCCCCCGCATGGCCGGGCCATAAGCGCTTTGTCGGCCAATGGGCGCGGCGTTATCCACAGTGGCCAGAAAGGGCAAGCGCACGTGCAGGCGTCGACGCTGCCCACGGGGCAAGGCTTGCAACACACTGGCCACGCCGTCGTGGACAGACTCGATCTGCGCCACCCCTGCCACCAGCGGCCAGCCCAGTTGCTCGGCCAGCAGGTAGGGGAGCATGCCGGAGCCCTCGCCGGTTTCTGCCTGATTGCCGGTGAGCACCAACTGCACACCCGCCTCACGCAGATAGTCGCGCAGCACGGGCACGGCATCGGCCTGTGGGGGTTGTTCGAGCACCTGCAACTGCGCCAGCCCCATGCCCAGATACGCGCGCAATGCGGGCTCATGGGGGTTGCCCGCGTGCAGCACGTGCAGGTCATCGCCGGCCAGTTGCAGGCCCATTTCTACCGCGCGGGCATCTTGTTCGGCGCGGCGTGGGCGCTGTGAGGCGGGGTGGATACCGATGGATACCAATACGACGGTGGGGATGGTCATGAATCACGCTCCAAATCAAAAGCCCTCACCCTGGCCCGCTCGCAGAGGGAGAGGGTTGGGGGTGTGGGCGCGGTTAAGCTGCATCCCGCACGTTGTCTTGCCGCCACTTATCCACAGCCGCCAGCAACGCCTCAAGCACTAACGCCGCATCCCCAATCACCGACAAGTCGGCGCGTTTGATCATGTCGCACGCCGGATCGAGGTTGATCGCCACGACTTTGTCGCACGCCCCCATGCCTTGCAGGTGCTGAATGGCGCCACTGATCCCGACCGCCACATACACGCGGGCGGTCACCCAGGTGCCGCTGGCGCCAACTTGCCGCTCACGCGCCATAAAGCCTGCGTCCACGGCCACCCGGGATGCACCTTCAGTGGCGCCCAACGCCGCAGCGGTCCTGTGGAAAAGCCCCCAGTCTTTGACCCCATTGCCGCCACTGAGAATGAACGGCGCTTCAGCCATCGGGATCACCGACGGATCGACTTCAACCGGCCCTAGGTCTTGTATGCGCGGCACGTTGGCGACAACGGGTGTGGATAACTCAACGGCCAACGCTTGGTGGCGGGTCTCGCTCACCGCATCGGCGCATTCGGCCGCCGCCAAAATCAACCGAGGCACGGGTTGTTGCAGGTCTTGCACACCCGCGCCCGCACGGCCGATGCACAGACCGTCCTTGACCTGCCATACCCGTGTTGCAGGGCGCTCACCGATGCGCGCGGCAAACCGCCGACCCCGCTCACCGCCCCCTTCGCGGCTGTCGGGCAACACCCAATGCCGGGGGGAAAATTGGTTATCCACAGCCTGAAGCCCCAACACCTGCTGCTCCGGTGCATAACCTTGATGGTCGAGCATCAGCAATCGATCCACCCCGGCCTCTGCAAAAGCACGCTCCTTATGCTCACCGAATACCACGGCCAACACCGCGCCTTCGCTGCCTGCCAAGACATGCGCCAAGCCAAGCACGTCGCGATCGTGAGCACTCAACCGGCCTCCAGGCAGGTCGGGCACGACGGCGATGTAGAACGCAGGGCTCGGCACCTGATGCAGCGGCCGTTGAGCCTGCACACTGACCGCACGCCGGGTCGACCCGCCTTGCTGGCCGCCACTGCGGTCAATGCGCTTAAGCCCCTGCGGGCCGATAAACCCCACGCCGTGGACATTTTTGCGCAGCACGCCGTTGGGCCCCATCCAGCGTTCAAGCCGCGGTTGCAAGGCCGCATGCAGCGGGTGCAGACGATTACGGGCAATCCACTCGGCACGCGGGTCACGACGAAGCACGTCACTCATGCGACCACCTCCTGGGGGTTGTGCTTCGCGAGGCCGGGCGCTGTGGCTCGCTCCACCAATGCATCGGCCACCAGTTCGGCCAGGTCTTTGATCTGCGGGCGCGGCGCGACCACGCCTTCGAGCATGGCCGTGCATTGCGGGCAGCCCACGGCCACCCGTTCGACGCCGGTTTCGCGGATGTCGGCCATGCGCATGTCGGGGATGCGCTGTGAGCCGGGGATGTCGGTAATCGGCGCCCCGCCCCCGCCGCCGCAACAGCGGGAACGGAACCCCGAACGTTGCATTTCCTGAACCTCAAGCCCCAGTGCACGCAGCACCTGACGCGGGGCCTCGTATTCGCCGTTGTAGCGGCCCAGGTAACACGGGTCGTGGTAGGTCACGCGGCCTCCGGTGTCCGGTTTAAGCTCAAGCAGCCCGCCCTCGATCAACTCGGCCATGTAGGTGCTGTGGTGCTGCACCCGGTAATCACCGCCCAAGGCGCCGTATTCGTTTTTCAACACGTGAAAGCTGTGGGGGTCGCAGGTGACGATGCGGCTGAAGGCGTATTGCGCCAGGGTCTGGATATTGCGCGTGGCCAACGCTTGAAACGTGGCTTCGTCGCCCAGACGCCGGGCCACGTCGCCACTGTCGCGTTCTTCAAGCCCCAGGACGGCGAAATCAACACCCGCCGCCTTCAGGACGCTGACAAAAGCGCGCAGGGTGCGTTGATTGCGCATGTCGAACGCGCCGTCACCGACCCAAAACAGCACGTGCGCCGAACGCTTGTCGCGCATCAGCGGCAGGTTCAAATCGGCGGCCCAGTTCATGCGCCCGCCCGGTGCGAACCCGCCGGGGTTGTCCGTGGCGATCAGGTTGTCCAGCACCTGCGCACCGGTATTGGGCGTGGCGCCTTTCTCCAGCGTGAGAAAGCGCCGCATGTCGACGATGGCGTCCACGTGCTCGATCATCATCGGGCACTCTTCGACACAGGCTCGGCACGTGGTGCAAGACCACAACGTGTCAGCGTCCACCAGGCCGTTGACGATGGGCTGATGCGCAGTGCCCCCGTGCTCACCGAGGGGCTTGCCGGGGTAAGGGCTGCCCGCAAAGTGAGCATCGGTGCCCCCCGCCATGCCCACCACCATGTCTTGAATCAACTTCTTCGGGTTCAGCGGCTGGCCTGCCGCAAAGGCCGGGCACGCGGCTTCGCACTTGCCGCATTGCACACAGGCGTCAAACCCCAGGAGCTGGTTCCAGGTGAAGTCTTCAGGTTTTTCTACGCCCAAAGGGGCGCGGCGATCGGTCAGGTCCAGGGCTTTCAAACCGGTGGAGCGCCCGCCGCCAAATCGCTCGGGGCGGCGGTGCCAGGCCAGGTGCAAGGCGCCAGCAAACGCATGCTTCATTGGCCCGCCCCAGGTCATGCCGAAGAACAATTCGCCCACGCCCCAGACCACGCCCACAACCAACAGCGCGGCCAGCGACCAGCCCCCAAAGCCTTCAGGCAACACCCCCGCCACGGGCAGGGTCAGGATGAAAAAACTCGCGGCAAACACCAGCAGGCTTTTCGGCAGGCGCATCCACGGGCCTTTGGACAGACGGCTCGGCGGGTTGAGGCGACGTTTGAAGACAAACAGCGCCCCCACCCCCATCAGCGCCGTGGCACACAGCAAGGCGTAGGCGAGGACGCGCTGATGCACGCCCACCCCATGAACCAGAATCGCCAGCACCGCCACCAGCACAAAGCCGCCCGCCGTGGCCACGTGGGTGTTGGCCATGTAGCGGTCGCGGGCCACGACGTGGTGCAGGTCGTTCATGTAGCGCTTGGGCATGGCCAGCAGGCCGCCCAGCAGATCGACGCGGGACGGGCGGCCCTGACGCCAGAGGTGGATTCGCCGAAACGCGCCGATGAGGGTCAGGCCCAGTGCCGCGAAGATCAGGATGGGAAGAACAATAGTCAGCATGGGTGGCTCCCCTCTACAGTCGGTTTAAACACAGGCCCTCACCCCAGCCCTCTCCCGCCGGGAAAGGCGGCGGTACGGTGTATGGCCGCTATGCCGGGGTTTACCTCAGAAGTCCTTGCACAACCTGAGCGCGTCATAGATCGCCGCATGCACATTGCGTTGCGCCACGCAGTCACCAATGCGGAACAACAAGTACCCGTCACCCGCCTCGCTCAGGCACGGCTGCGGCTGTATCGCGAACAACGCTTCTACGTCTATCTGCCCTTTATTGCGCGAAGCGGGCTTGAGCGCGTAGTACAACGCTTCGTCCGGGCGCACGCCGTTTTCCACCACCACCTGGTCCAGCACGCGCTCTTCCCGAGCCCCGGTGTATTCGTTTTCCAGCACGGCAATCAGCGTGTCGCCTTCGCGGTACACCTGCTCCAGCATCATGTCGCCCGTCATGATGACTTCTTTGGGGTACAGGCTGCGGTAGTAGGTGGGGAACGAGGTGCCGCCAATCGCCACGCCGGGTTTGATGTCGTCGGTGACGATCTCGACCTGCGCGCCTTTCTCGGCCAAGAAGTCGGCCACCGACATGCCCGTGAATTCGCAAATGGTGTCGTACACCAGCACGTTTTTACCCGGCGCCACCTTGCCGTCCAGGACGTCCCAACTGCTGACCACCAACCCTTGGGCGGCGCCCCAGTGTTCGTTCTGTTCCACATACGCGTGCCCGCCCACGG
This sequence comes from Pseudomonas lundensis, assembly GCF_015377145.2. Lineage (NCBI taxonomy): Bacteria > Pseudomonadati > Pseudomonadota > Gammaproteobacteria > Pseudomonadales > Pseudomonadaceae > Pseudomonas > Pseudomonas lundensis. Next base: position 470,132 of record NZ_CP062158.2, on the reverse strand, counting down.
CCAGCACCACGATGTCAGGGCGCAGGTCTAAAATCGTGGCCTCATCGGCCGCCGTTCCGAGCCGCACGTCTACGTTCAGGCGCGCCAGTTCCAGCTGAAACCAACGCGTGATGCCGGCCATCTGGTCACGCTGCGGGGCTTTGGCGGCCAGGCTGATTTGCCCGCCCATGGCCTCGCGCTTTTCAAACAGGGTCACGTGGTGCCCGCGTTCGGCCGCCACCCGCGCCGCTTCCATGCCCGCAGGGCCAGCGCCCACAATCACCACGCTGCGTTTGGGGCCGGTGGACTTCTGGATGAGGTGCGGCACGCCCATGTATTCACGGGAGGTGGCGGCGTTCTGGATGCACAGCACGTCCAGCCCCTGGTACTGACGGTCGATGCAGTAGTTGGCACCCACGCATTGTTTGATCTGATCGACCTGGCCCATTTTGATTTTGGCGATCAGGTGCGGGTCAGCGATGTGGGCACGGGTCATGCCGACCATGTCCACATAACCGCCTTCCAGGATGCGCGTGGCCTGGGTCGGGTCTTTGATGTTTTGTGCGTGCAGCACCGGCGCCTTGACCACCTCCTTGATGCCCGCCGCCAGGTGCAGGAACGGCTCAGGCGGGTAGCTCATGTTCGGGATGACGTTGGCCAGCGTGTTGTGAGTGTCGCAGCCCGAGCCGACCACGCCGATGAAATCCAGCATGCCGGTGTCGTCGTAATACTTTGCAATCTGCTTCATGTCCTCATGGCTCAGGCCATCGGGGTGAAACTCGTCGCCGCACAGGCGAATGCCCACACAAAAATCCGGGCCGACTTCGGCACGCACCGCTTTGAGCACTTCAAGGCCAAAACGCATGCGGTTTTCAAAACTGCCGCCCCATTCGTCGGTGCGTTTGTTGACGCGCGGGCTCCAGAACTGGTCGATCATGTGCTGGTGCACCGCCGACAGTTCCACGCCGTCCAGCCCACCTGCCTTGGCCCGGCCCGCGGCGCTGGCGTAGTTACCGATGATGCGCCAGATTTCTTCGGGTTCGATGGTTTTGCAGGTGGCGCGGTGCACCGGTTCGCGCACGCCTGAGGGCGACATCAGGGTCGGCCAGTTAAAACCGTCCCACCGCGAGCGACGGCCCATGTGGGTGATCTGGATCATGATTTTGGCGCCGTGCTTATGCATCGCATCGGCCAGGTTCTGAAAGTGCGGGATGATGCGGTCGGTGCTCAGGTTGACCGAACTCCACCACTCTTGCGGGCTGTCGATGGCCACCACCGATGAACCGCCACAAATAGCCAGCCCGATACCGCCCTTGGCCTTTTCTTCGTAGTACTGCACGTAGCGCTCGGTGGTCATGCCGCCGTCGGTGGCATACACCTCGGCATGGGCCGTGCTGAGCACACGGTTACGGATGGTCAACTTGCCGATTTGAATCGGCTCAAACATCGCTTCGAACGCCATATCCCGATCCTCGACTTACAACGGCTTGACGGTAAACAGGCCGTGGTCGTGGCCTTCTTGCGATCCGCTGTAGACCTGCTCGGCCACGGTGCGTAACTGACTGCCCCGCGCGTGCAGAATCTGGTCCATCGCCCCGGCAAACCAACCGGTGAACATGTAGTCGACCTTGCGCCCGACCTTGCCGTACACGTACACGAAGCACGAGTGTTGGAGCGTGACCGTGGCCGTCCCCGCGTCGAGGTCAATGGCCTGGATGTTGAACAGCCCCCAGCCGCGCTGCGACAGGCGTTTCATGTAGTGCTCGAACACCGCGACGCCTTCAAGGCCGTGGCATTGGGCTTCTTTTTCGCACCAATGCCAGGCGGATGTGTAACCGGCCTTGTAGAGAATCTCGGCGTACGCATCGGCCCCCAGCACGTCCTCGATGCCCCGGTGGTTGTTGACGAAAAAGTGGCGCGGCACGTACAGCATCGGCAAGGCGTCGGAGGTCCAGACGCCGGTTTCGCTGTCGACTTCGATGGGCAGTTGCGGGGCGATTTTAGCCATGGGTACCACTCCAGAAATTGATTCACAGTGTTGCGTGGCGCTGGCGCCTTACCGGTGAGCGCAGCAGGTGTGAGCGCGCGTCACTCGCCCCACACGTCCTTGAGCACGTTGACCCAGTTTTCCCCCATGATCTTGCGCACCAGGCGTTCGCTGTGGCCGCGCTTGAGCAGTGTTTCGGTGAGGTTGGGGAACTCGCCCACGGTGCGGATGCCCAGCGGGTTGATGATTTCGCCGAAGCGGGTCAGGCGCCGGGCGTAGCCTTTGTCGTGGGTCAGCATTTCGAAAAAATCCTGCCCATGGCCCTGGGTAAAGTCGGTGCCAATCCCGATGGCGTCTTCGCCCACGAGGTTGAGGGTGTATTCGATGGCCTCGGCGTAATCGTCGATGGTCGAATCGATGCCCTTGGCCAAAAACGGCGCGAACATGGTCACGCCGACAAAGCCGCCATGGTCGGCAATGAACTTGAGTTCTGCGTCGGATTTATTGCGCGGGTGTTCTTTAAGACCGGACGGCAAGCAGTGCGAATAGCAGACCGGTTTGGTGGAGGCCAGGATCACCTCTTCAGAGGTTTTGGCGCCCACATGGGACAGGTCGCACAGGATGCCGGCGCGGTTCATTTCGGCCACCACTTCATGCCCGAACCCCGACAGCCCGCCATCGCGTTCGTAGCAACCGGTGCCCACCAGGTTCTGCGTGTTGTAGCACAGCTGCACCACGCCGACGCCGAGCTGCTTGAAGATCTCGATATAGCCCAGTTGGTCTTCGAACGCATGGGCGTTCTGGAAGCCGAAAATGATCCCGGTCTTGCCCTGCTCCTTGGCGCGGCGGATGTCGGCCGTGGTCTTGACCGGGATGACCAGGTCACTGTTCTCGCGGATCAGCGTCTGGCTGGCGACGATGTTATTGATCGTCGCCTGAAACCCTTCCCACACGGACACGGTGCAGTTGGCCGCCGTCAGGCCCCCCTTGCGCATGTCTTCGAACAGGTCGCGGCTCCATTTGGCAATGATCAGCCCGTCGATAACGATGCTGTCGGCGTGCAACTCGGCTGGGCTCATCAGGCGTCCCCTTGGTGGCGATTGCGGCGCCGAATCGTCTGCCGGCGCTGTGGGGCCAGCATAGGCCGGGGGTTAAAAGCGGCCGGGTGCAAAAGCGACAGCGCGATTGCCGAAAGCGTCAATCCACGACAAAGCGCATCGCCGCCGCTTGATGGCCTATGCTGCCTGACTGTTATTTGGGGGGCGGTTCAGCCAGAATCGGTCCCAACTCTGGATTAGGAAGGCGCAATGAAATCGATTCTCCTGGCCTTGGCGTTGATCACAAGCGGCGCATACGCGGCCGATGATGCCGACTTCAACCCCTGTGACGCGGTCGAAAACGACCAGCAAACCCTGGCGTGTTCGGTGTTCAGCCGCAACGCTGCCGAGCAGTTGCTGACCGATAACTACGAAGCCCTGCAAGCCCGCATGACCTCGTTGTATGGCAGCAACCCGACCCAACTCAACAACATCACCAGCAAAATCAAAACCGCCCAATCGTTGTGGTTGCACCAGCGCGACGCCGATTGCGCGGTTGCCGTGTTCCCGGCCACGGCAGGCACCGAGGCGTTCAACATTGCGCAGAACGACTGCATTGCCCGCGTCAGCGATGACCGCTCGGAGTTTTTGGAATCGATTGGGCAGGAATGAATGCGACAGCTACCGCCTTGGCTGGCGCGTAAAGGCGGGGGGCTGTCGCGAGCACCTTAATCAACAATCTTGATGCTCAGTGCATCTGAAGTGCCTTGGTCGGTCGTGTACGTCACAGTTGCCGTTTGACCTGAAAATTGGCTGTACCAGCCTGATTCCAGACGTAGCCTCAGTGGCGTTGTGCCGCTCGTGGTGCCACTCACATGCCGATCATGGGTGCCGACCTTGAAGTTGGCGGTCAACTTGGTGTTGTCGGGCAGGCCAGAGACGACCACATTCACGTGGGTTCCATTGCCTTTTATGGAAATTTCCTTCAGTTCAATATTTTGAGAGTTTTGAACGGTAGGCGCTGGCAGATTTTGTTTTTTAGCACTCATGTCAATACATCCTTTGTGTTGAGTTAATACATCGGGGAGTACAACGTGCACGCTGACACTCACGCACTGCCCAGCACTTATCCGTGAATACGGCCCCCTAAAATACTGTCAGAAATAACAGACTCGACGACTGGTTCACGTCACTCACTCAACACAGGTTTTTTATGACTATTTGCGGCATTGATATCAAAGGCAGTGAAGCCATTTTCGCCGTGGCCACCCAAGGCGCCCACGGTCTGGAGCACGTGGCCATTGCCACTAAAAAGATTGCCCTGGACGACGATGAAAACGCCGCTCATGTCAAAGCGTTTGCTGCCTCGATCGCGGCCTTTGTGGACACCCACGCCATCACGCGCATTGCCATCAAAAAAAGGAGTAAAAAAGGCGAGTTTGCCGGTGGCCCGACCACGTTCAAGATCGAGGGCATCATCCAGTTGCTGGACCACTGCGACGTGCAATTGCTCTCGCCGCAAACCCTGACCGCGCAATTCAAAAAACACGCGTTCGACCTGCCTGCGTCGCTCAACAAATACCAACATGACGCTTACAAAACAGCGTGCGCCGCCTTGTTAAAAGCCTGAAAACGACCTGCTTTTAGGCAAACCAGACATCCGGTCAACGTGCGCTTGCCCATCGCCACGAGCACGACCAGACTCACTTCACGTTCATGCCCTGCAGAAGGATAAAACTATGATGCACGCAGACTTGATTGATGAAGTGGACCTGGTCAACCAGTTGCGCTCGCTGGGCTTTGAGGTGTCGGGCAGCGCGGAGCAGGCCTGCAAGAGCGCGGTGTGCGGTTTGAGTGAAACCGGCGCGCAGGCACTCAAACAGATGGTCGAAAAACTCTACACCGGCAACGCCACACTCTTGCCAGCGGTGCGCCAAGCCATCGACCAACAACTGCTACCGGGGCTGGTGCGTTTCAAACGCACCTGATTGCCCCCGACCCAGGCGTGCGGTTACAGCCGCACGCTGGCAAACGTCGATTCATTGCGCGCTTGGTTCAACGCCGACAGCGGCCCCGCCAGCGGGCTGAGCAGCAACGACTGCGGGATCGGCACCAACGTGGTCTGTTGCGCGGTGTTGGAGCCTACGCGCTCATCGCGCGGCGGAATGCCAAAATACTCGCGGTAACATTTCGAAAAGTGCGGCGTTGACACAAACCCGCACACCGCCGCCACTTCGATGATCGACATCGGCGTTTGCTTGAGCAGTTGCCGGGCCCGGACCAGCCGCAGCTTGAGGTAATAACGCGACGGCGAACAATGCAGGTATTTCTGGAACAGCCGCTCCAGTTGGCGACGCGACACCGTCACGTACTCGGCCAGCTCGTCAAGGTCGATGGGCTCCTCAAGGTTGGCCTCCATCAACGCCACGATTTCCTGCAACTTGGGCTGATTGGTGCCGAGCATGTGCTTGAGCGGCACGCGCTGGTGGTCTTGCTCGTTGCGAATACGCTCGTAGACAAACATCTCGGAAATCGCCGCCGACAACTCGCGGCCATGATCGCGGCTGATCAGGTGCAGCATCATGTCCAGCGGCGCCGTGCCGCCCGAGCTGGTAAACCGGCAACGGTCCAAGGTGAACAAACGGGTGCTCATCGACACCCGCGGGAAGGCTTCCTGCATCGACGCCAGGCACTCCCAATGCACGCTGCAATCAAACCCGTCGAGCAAACCGGCGTACGCCAGCGCCCAACTGCCGGTGCACACCGCGCCCAACCGGCGGGACTGACGCGCCTGACTTTGCAACCATGAAACGTGTTCGCGGGTAACAGTGCGTTGAATACCGATACCGCCGCACACAATCACCATGTCCAGCGCCGGGGCCTTGTGCATGCTGGCATCGGGCGTGACTTGCAGGCCGTCACTGGCCCACACCTGACTGCCATCGGCGGTGAGCGTGGACCAGCGATACAACTCGCGGCCGGACAACTGATTGGCCATGCGCAAGGGCTCTATCGCGGAGGCCAGGGAAATGAGCGTGAAATTGTCCAGCAGCAAAAAGCCGATGGATTGAGGCGCACGGTTCTGGGGTTGAGCCCCGGAGTTGAACGACGTCATCGCAGTATCTCCTCACACAATGCAGAGAATGGCCCAGGCGCAGGCTCTTGTTATTGCCCACTTGGCTGGGGGCTTGGCGAAGACAACGCAAATGCCATGCCTAAACTTGAATAGGCATTCAATAAAGCCTGAAAACGACGTCGCAATGGGGCTGGGTGGGAGGCCGAGCCAGTGGGGTTATCGCCTGATCAACTGGCACGTCACCGTGCTTGCACCAACATTGCGCACATCGGTAGCACTTAGGGCAAATCCTGGGAACAACCCCGACAGGCAGTGTCACCGACCTCACAGGTTTCCTTTAATGCTCTCAAAAGAGTCAGTACGCACTGGAAAGAAGCGCCATGCCCGCGCCTCAAGAGTCTCTAATAGGGTTGAAACTAACGGGTTCATAGCCAAGAAACTTCCACCGAGAATCAAGAACTTGCTCTTTCGTTTTGACCAGCACCTCTTTTCTCGGTACAAAAAAACTGTCATCCCAGACAACGTCCTTGCCTTCAAGCTGCCTAAAACTTTTTATTAATCTTTTGGGGCCATAAAAATCATGTACCGGTCCTATGTACCCTTTAACTGGCAACCCCGTAATATTAGATAATTTTTGCCCAAGTGAGGTTGCCCCCCCATCAGCAGAATGGCAAGACAGCAGCCTGATTGATGAGTAACCTTTATAGCCCGCCTCATCCAGAAGCTTGGCTATGCTGTTGGCCCCATGTAATATCGAATTTTTTGCAGCAATATACCCAGCACCACCATGCGCATGTATCGTCAGTCGAGAAGTTCCACCCTTTCTCGTTTCTTTCGCTGCCGCGACACCAGGAGCAATTTCCTTAAGTTCATAAAATTCGGTAAATTTTTTTGAATCTGGAATTTTTTTTGAAAAAAAGCCTTTTCCAATTGGTGTAAACCCTTTGCTCAGTTTCACCATAAAAGAAATATGCCCACTTCGATCCTCTCGGCCAACTGGATCCCCATCACAATACCCATAACTATTAATCCCGCCCCGCCCAAATGGGCTCCAACTGTCAGGACTATTAAACCGCATCAATACCGGATTAAACGCCCGATACCCATTGCCCAATAAATAATGCCCGGTCACGGGGTCAGCACGCTCGCCATTAAACCCCAATAGACTGATTAATCCATTTTCTGCCGGGCGATGGCCGTAAGCGTTATAAGCCATCGAGTGATGTTTATCGGCACCCACTGCGTGCAACACCGATTGCTGTAAATCCGTGCCCAATAAGTGGCACTCATCTTTCGTACGGTCACGTCGCCTTTGAGCCAATAACCGCCCGTCCTGTTGGAACACGCTATAACTCTGCGTGCCCTCAAGCTCCGTCGTCATTCGCGATTGATTGTAGAAGCGTTGAATACCCGCCGTTTGGATCAATCGGTCGAGGGGGTCGTAGTGATAATGGTAGGTTGCCATCGGCTTAGGCTCGGCTCAGGGATACCGTCAAATTGCGCTCGCTCGCCCACGTTGACTACTGGCAATTATGTCAGGTGGGCGCTGGAAACATCCCAGCCTGACACGGGTCGGCAGCCATCAGGTTTAATCGATCGCCACTGTCTTCGGCATACAGCAAGGGCGCTGTATTGAGCACATATCGTTAAGTACCCACTCACTCCTCGTTTTTTTTAAAAAGGTGCTTCCGCTGATCTTGGGAGAATCAAACGACCGGCACCCTCTCCACGCCTAATTAATATTGCATTAGCGATATGGGGTCTCAAAAGCGTTTGAGTGGTGTATTCCTTATCTATGCCTTTGTGAATAGTTGTGACGTAATCAACCTCGGGCTTCATGCGTGAAAAGCTTTCTACAAAAACATTAAAAACCGTCGCATTACCGCCAGATTCTCTCGCGGTTAATTCAGCATACCCTTTTGCCAAAACAGGATCCTGGGTTATATAAAACCCTTTCCCCAGTTGATTTTTTCCTATGCTTAAATCCGTATCTATTCCTTTAAAAAGGTTTTTTTGATGCTTATCCGTAGAACCGTGGTAACCCACAAAATCAAGATTGTCTCTCGTGACTCTCTGCGGTGTAAAAGAAGACTGTCGCTGCAACGCCCTATGAGTCATAGGCCTGCCCACTACAATCCGTTCAAAATTACTGACAGTCTTGCGTTTAATAAAACTTCTTACTAACGACCCCAAGCCCTGAAAAAAAGAGAGCACACCATGCGCATCAGGATCGTAATTATTAACCGGATCATCGCTACAATAGCCATAATTATTAATGCCGCCTCGTTCAAATGGGCTCAAACTGTCAGGACTATTAAACCGCATCAATACCGGATTAAAGGCACGATACCCATTACCCAATAAATAATGCCCGGTCACGGGATCAGCACGCTCACCATTAAATCCCAATAAACTGATCAAGCCATTTTCTACCGGGCGATGGCCGTAAGCGTTATAAGCCATCGAGTAATGCTTATCGGCACTCACTGCGTGCAACACCGATTGCTGTAAATCCGTGCCCAATAAGTGGCACTCATCTTTCGTACGGTCACGTCGCCTTTGAGCCAATAAACGCCCGTCCTGTTGGAACACGCTATAACTCTGCGTGCCCTCAAGCTCCGTCGTCATTCGCGATTGATTGTAGAAGCGTTGAATACCCGCCGTTTGGATCAGGCGATCAAGGGGGTCGTAGTGATAATGGTAGGTTGCCATCGGCTTAGGCTCGGCTCAGGGATACCATCAAATTGCGCTCGCTCGCTGTCAGGTGGGCGCTGGAAACATCCCAGCCTGACACGGGTCGGCGGCCATCAGGTTTAATCGATCGCCACTGTCTTCGGCATACAGCAAGTGCGCTGTATTGAGCACATCGTTAGCACGTTCGTGAAGCAGGCAAGAAGTAACCGTATCACCCAACGTGCAGATGAGAAATGTAAACTGAAAGAGAGCGGGGTACGCTGTAAAAGCGCTGCCCTAATATTCACATTACCCCCATCACTTTCAATCACCATCCCTCTTCATCAAGCCATCCGTCTTGATCAAACCATCTTGACCGATGTCTTTTTTGCACTTTACCCGACGGAAAATATTTCTTCTTCGTGACGTTTTTTCGCAGAACACTTACTTGATCCGTAATAGCCAAGTCTCTGCCCATTTGTTGTCTGAAAGCAAGCGCAATCTGACGCGGCGCAGTACCACTCCATACGCCCCCTTCATAACCTTTAACACGACGTTTGGTGAGTTTGGCAAACATATAAGCAAAGGACCTAAACCCCATATCACCTGAATGACAGCTGATCAGGCGAACCGTATCAAACTCCCCAAAACCGCTTTTTTTAACGGCCTCATACACCCTTTCAGGAAAAATATTTTTATTGCCGCTTTTCATCATGCCCCCAATGCCTTGCGTATAACTTCCGTGCGCATGAATATTGAGCCTCCTTCCAGCAGAATTATAATCACCTGCAATATATATATCAGGCATGATCTCTTGTATCGAATCAAAGGTTTTAATAACTGAGCGATGTCCACTTATCACTTTCGGATCAAGAGACTTCCGTGCACGCCTTAGAAATTTTTCAGTGTTCAACCCTTGTAAAATACGCCCGCCTAAAAATGCAAAAGGTGCATGCCCATCAGTATCGATCAGATTGACAGGATCGTCCAAACCATAGGCATATCTATTAGCCCCCCCTCGTTCAAATGGGCTCCAACTGTCCGGACTATTAAACCGCATCAATACCGGATTAAAGGCCCGATACCCATTACCCAATAAATAATGCCCGGTCACGGGATCAGCACGCTCACCATTAAACCCCAATAAACTGATCAAGCCATTTTCTACCGGACGATGGCCGTAAGCGTTATAAGCCATCGAGTGATGTTTATCGGCACCCACTGCATGCAACACCGATTGCTGTAAATCCGTGCCCAATAAGTGGCACTCATCTTTCGTACGGTCACGTCGCCGTTGAGCCAATAACTGACCGTCATGTTGGAACACGCTATAACTCTGCGTACCCTCAATCTCCGTCGTTATGCGCGATTGATTGTAGAAGCGTTGAATACCCGCCGTTTGGATCAATCGGTCGAGGGGGTCGTAGTGATAATGGTAGGTTGCCATCGGCTTAGGCTCGGCTCAGGGATACCATCAGATTGCGCTCGCTCGCCCACGTTGACTACTGGCAACGTTGACAGGTTGGCGGGGGTTGCTGGCGGGTGAAATCAGGCGATTCGTACGACGCCTCCCTTTCATTCCGAGGAAACTTCCGAGAAAATCCCGCTCGCTTGCGCCGCTCACATTCGGGGTCTAGTCTCGCCCCGTCGCTGCCAAATCAGCGACCGGGTTTAGTAGCCTGAATATCACACGGCGCAATGCGCCACCTCCGCGAGGCGCTTTTTTTCGGCCTCCGCTTTATGGTGGCCGTGCGCAGGGCGCCTTCGGGCGCGCCGGTTTCCGTGTGCTCCGGTCTACTAACCTGCGTACGGCTGCCACCCATTCGTTTAGTAGCGAACGGTGACAGCTCCACTAATGCACACGGAGTTGTTCATGAAAAAAATTGTTCCCGATCCGCCCGCTTTCACCCTGCCGGATGCGGCTGAGTGCACGCCCGAGTCACTGGACCGTGCGGCCGCCAATCGCGCGCTCGACTACTACCTCACCGACCATCGGCCTGTTCGTATTGCGGGCAGTTGCACGTATGCCATCCCCAACAGCGTCAATTTAGAAGCGGCTTTGGCCCAAGCGTCAGACTTGTTGCGCTGCATGGGGGCAACGGCGAACGAGGCGGGGAATGGTTTGCACGGGGCGCAGCGCGATGTGGTGCTGTCGATTGTGCACCTGGCGGAGCTGGCCAGAGCGTATGTCGATAAATCGCTGGATTGTCTGGTGACGCACTAAGCCGCACGCGCCTGCTTGGCGACAGGCGCGTCAAACCGTCCTTGGCCCCGCCGCCGGGGCATTCAGCACTCCACGGCACTCACCGCCAGCCCGCCGCGTGAGGTTTCTTTGTATTTGTCGTGCATGTCGGCGCCGGTGTCGCGCATCGTGCGGATCACCCGGTCCAGTGAAATAAAGTGCTGGCCATCCCCACGCAAGGCCATTTGCGCCGCATTGATGGCTTTCACCGCCGCGATGGCATTGCGCTCGATGCACGGCACTTGCACCAACCCGCCCACCGGGTCGCAGGTCAGGCCCAGGTTGTGTTCCAGGCCAATTTCTGCGGCATTGCACAGTTGCTCGGGCGTCGCGCCGAGGATCTGCGCCAGCCCCGCCGCTGCCATGGCGCAGGCCGAACCGACCTCCCCCTGGCAGCCCACTTCGGCGCCGGAGATCGAGGCGTTCTTTTTGCACAAAATGCCGATGGCCGCCGCGCTTAATAAATAGTCGACCACGTGGGCTTCGCTGACGTCCTCGCTGAATTTCATGAAGTAGTGCAGCACTGCGGGGATGATGCCCGCCGCGCCGTTGGTGGGTGCCGTGACCATGCGCCCGCCTGCGGCGTTTTCTTCGTTGACCGCCAGTGCAAACAGGTTGACCCATTCCATCGCGCTGAGGGTTGAGCCGATGACATTAGGTTTGCCCAGCTCCAGCAGGCTGCGGTGCAACCGCGCGGCGCGGCGGCGCACGTTTAACCCGCCGGGCAGGATGCCTTCGTGGGTGAGGCCCTGTTCGACACAGTCTTGCATGGCGCGCCAGAGGGTCATGAGCCCGCAGCGGATGTCGTCTTCGCTGCGCCATGTGCGTTCGTTGGCCATCATTAGGGCGGCCACGCTCAGGTGGTGCGTGCGGCACAGCTCAAGCAACGCCACGGCGCTGTCAAAGTCATAGGGCAATTGGCTGCGGTCGGCATCGGCCAGGCCGCTGGCGGCTTGCGCTGCGTCCACCACAAAGCCGCCGCCCACCGAGTAATAGGTGTCGCGGTGCAGTTCGCCGTGGTGGGTAGACGCGATCAGGGTCAAGGCGTTGGGGTGAAACGGCAGGTTCTGCTCGATCAAGCGCATGTCCCGCGTCCATTCAAAGGCAATGGGCAGGTCGCCGTTGAGCAACAGGGTGTTGCAATCGCGCACGTGCGCGATGCGCGGAGCGATGCAGGCCGGGTCTATGGTGTCCGGCCATTCGCCCATCAGCCCCATGATGACGGCATTGTCGCTGCCATGGCCCACGCCGGTGGCGGCCAACGAGCCGTACAACTGCACTTCGACGCGTTGCACCTGTTGCAGTTGATCGCGCTCGCGCAACCCTTGCACGAACAACGCCGCCGCCCGCATCGGCCCTACGGTGTGGGAGCTGGAGGGGCCAATGCCAATTTTGAACAGGTCAAACACGCTGATAGCCATGTGCACAAACCTCGGGGGATGAGTGCGCCCATCATCAGCCCTCTTGCGCCGCGCAAAACGCCCACCTGCGACCCACGGTTGCCCGCCAGCGCCTTCGCCGTTTTAAACGCGGGCGCGACGCTAAACACGCGGTTTTCAGGCGATAAATTTCCAGATACGACCTCGCAGGCATCAGATACGACCCTCCCTGTACTGGATGCGACGCTCCCTGTAGGCGTTTGAATTTGACTGTTACATGATCGTTCTTGACTCGATTGCACGATGCCCGGTCAGCCCGGCATTGCCCAACCGCAACTGATACGTACGGTTTCACGCTCGAAACCGCCCCACGAACGCCAGGAGTCGAACCATGAACCACACCCGATCAGTGTTGTTGGCTGCACTGTTGAGTCTGCCGGTCATCACCCACGCCGCCGAACCTGCGCAATGCGCCACAGTGAACTTCTCGGATGTCGGCTGGACAGACATCACCGTCACCACCGCCGTCGCCAGCACGTTGCTGGACGCACTCGGTTACACGACTAAAACCACCATGATTTCGGTGCCGGTCACCTACAAGTCGCTGGCGGACGGCAAGAACATGGACGTGTTTTTGGGCAACTGGATGCCGACCATGGAGAACGACATCAAGCCGTATCGCGACGCCGGGACGGTGGAGACCGTGCGCGCCAACCTGGAGAACGCCAAGTACACGCTTGCCGTCCCTGAAGCGCTCTACAACAAGGGCTTGAAGGACTTTGCCGACTTGCCGAAGTTCAAGCAGGAACTGGGCGCGAAGATCTATGGCATCGAGCCCGGCAATGACGGCAATCGCATGATCCAGACCATGATCGACAAGAACGCGTTCGGCTTGAAAGACGCCGGGTTCAAAGTGGTGGAATCCAGCGAGGCGGGGATGCTGTCGCAGGTCGACCGCGCGCAGCGCCGTGGCACTGACGTGGTGTTTCTGGGCTGGGAACCGCACCCGATGAACACCCGTTTCAAAATGAAATACCTCACCGGCGGTGACGATTTCTTTGGCCCCAATTATGGGCAGGCCACCATCTACACCAATACCCGCAAGGGCTATTCCGAGGAGTGCAGCAACGTGGGTCAGTTGCTGAAAAACCTGGTGTTCAGCCTGGACATGGAAAGCACCTTGATGGGCGAGGTGCTGGATAAAAAGATCAAGCCAAACGTGGCCGCCAAGGCGTGGCTCAAACAGAACCCGCAGGTGCTCGACACGTGGTTAGCGGGCGTGACAACGCTGGATGGCAAACCGGGTCTGGAGGCCGTGAAAGCCAGCCTTGCGCAGTAATTGCGGGCGCCGGGCAACGGGTTTGCCGGGCGCCGTTTCCATTCCCCCTGCATGCGGACGTTCACTACCATGCTGATCGATCAAAAAATCCCTTTAGGCCAGTACATTGCGGGCTTTGTCGACTGGTTGACGCAACACGGCGCCAGCACGTTCGATGCCATCGCGACGTCGCTGGAAACGATGATCCACGGCGTGACGTTTGCGCTGACCTGGTTCAACCCTTTTGTCTTTATCGGGCTGATCGCCCTGCTGGCGCATGTCATCCAGCGCAAATGGGCGCTGACGGTGTTTGTGGCGCTGTCGTTTCTGCTGATCCTGAACCTGGGCTATTGGCAGGAAACCATGGAGACCCTGGCGCAGGTGCTGTTTGCCACGTTCGTGTGCGTGATTATCGGGGTCCCGCTGGGGATTCTCGCGGCGCACAAACCCATGTTCTACACTTTTATGCGACCGGTACTGGATCTGATGCAGACCGTTCCTACGTTCGTTTACTTGATCCCCACCTTGACCCTGTTTGGGCTCGGGGTAGTGCCGGGGTTGATTTCAACCGTTGTGTTCGCCATTGCGGCGCCGATCCGCCTGACCTATCTGGGCATTCGCGACGTGCCACACGAACTGCTGGATGCGGGCAAGGCGTTTGGCTGCTCGCGACGCCAACTGCTGACCCGCATCGAACTGCCCCATGCCATGCCGAGCATCGCGGCGGGCATCACGCAATGCATCATGTTGTCGTTGTCGATGGTGGTCATCGCCGCGCTGGTCGGGGCTGACGGCCTGGGCAAGCCGGTGGTCAACGCGCTCAACACCGCTGACATCGCGCTGGGCTTTGAAGCCGGGCTGGCGATTGTGTTGTTGGCCATCATGCTCGACCGGATCTGCAAGCAGCCGGACGCCAAGAAAGGAGCCGACGCATGAGCATTATTCGCTTCGATAACGTAGACGTGATTTTCGCCAAAGACCCGCGTGAGGCGCTGGGTTTGCTGGATCAGGGGATGACCCGTGACCAGATCCTGAAAAAAACCGGTCAGATTGTGGGCGTCGAAAAGGCCAGCCTGGACATCGACAAGGGTGAAATTTGCGTATTGATGGGCTTGTCCGGCTCGGGCAAATCCAGCTTGCTGCGCTGTATCAATGGCCTGAACACCGTCAGCCGTGGCCATTTGTACGTGGAGCATGAAGGCAAGCAAATCGACATCGCCTCGTGCAGCCCGGCCGAGCTGAAGATGATGCGCACTCAACGGATTGCCATGGTGTTTCAGAAGTTCGCGTTGATGCCGTGGCTGACCGTGCGCGAGAACATCAGTTTTGGGCTTGAGATGCAGGGTCGACCGGAGAAAGAGCGGCGCACGCTGGTGGATGAAAAACTGGAGCTGGTGGGCCTGACCCAATGGCGCAATAAAAAACCGGATGAGCTGAGTGGCGGCATGCAGCAGCGGGTCGGGCTGGCGCGCGCCTTGGCGATGGACGCCGACATTTTGCTGATGGATGAGCCGTTTTCAGCGCTCGACCCGTTGATCCGCCAGGGGTTGCAGGACGAACTGCTGGAGCTGCAACGCAAGCTGAGCAAGACCATTGTGTTTGTCAGCCATGACCTGGATGAAGCGCTGAAGCTGGGCAGCCGCATCGCGATCATGAAAGACGGGCGCATCATCCAGTACAGCAAACCTGAAGAGATCGTCCTCAACCCGGCGGATGATTACGTGCGCACCTTTGTCGCCCACACCAACCCACTGAACGTGTTGTGCGGGCGCAGCCTGATGCGTTCGCTGGACAACTGCAAACGGGTCAATGGTTCGGTGTGCATTGATCCGGGGGATGATTCCTGGATTGACCTGGCGCAGGGCAACACCATCAAGGGTGTACGCCAGGGGGCGACGTCACTGAATTTGCAGCAGTGGCAGCACGGGCAGGCCGTGGAAGGACTGGGCCGCGGCCCGACGCTGGTGGACAGCAACATTGGCATGCGTGATGCGTTGCAGATTCGTTACCAGACGGGCAACAAACTGGTGCTGCATGACAATCAGCAAGTGGTGGGGATTTTGGGGGATACGGAGCTGTATCACGCGTTGTTAGGCAAGAATTTAGGTTAGACGCCGGCCTTCGCCCCAGCCCTCTCCCACAGAGAAAGGGTTGGGGTGGCCAGACGATTTAACTGAATGAACGGGCTCTCGCTAACGCCTCAATCAGCCCCCTCTCCCTGCGGGAGAGGGTTGGGGTGAGGGCAAGGGCCAACACGGCCGACCCTGCCTTGCACCCCGCTCCACTCAGCTATACACCCGGCCAAGGAGTTGGCGATGGCTTTCGAACTGGTCGAGCACGTCACGGGTGATCTGGTCATCCGTGAAGCCCATCAAGTCGTACTCCTGGCTGCCGTTGTGCAAATACACTTCGGCACGGTAGTAACGGCTGCGCACTTCTTCGCTGCTCGCCGCGTTTTGCTCCGACTCGCTTGGAGCCGCCAGGTAGCCGTCCAGGCTGACTTCGTAAACGAACGGGTTGCCCTCGTCCATTTCAACCCGCACACCCATGCAACGCTTGGCTTTGCCCAGCAGGGTTTGTACGTCCAGGCCCTGACTGCGCAAATGCACGGCCG
This sequence comes from Pseudomonas lundensis, assembly GCF_015377145.2. Taxonomy (NCBI): domain Bacteria; kingdom Pseudomonadati; phylum Pseudomonadota; class Gammaproteobacteria; order Pseudomonadales; family Pseudomonadaceae; genus Pseudomonas; species Pseudomonas lundensis. Next base: position 453,827 of record NZ_CP062158.2, on the reverse strand, counting down.
CTTCTTCCAGCGCGGGCGTCACGTGTTTGTCCATGAAGCGCTGAACCACCGCTTGGGTCGGTTGAAGCTCTTGGGCGGTCAAGCGCTCGCTGAAGAAACCACGACGTCCACGCGCCGCCAGTTCGGCCTGTTCCAGTTCCATTTGGGCGTCCTGACGCATCGCTTTGTGCAGGCCGAACATGAACAGGATCAGCACCACCGAGAACGGCAGGCCCGCCAACACCACCATGGTTTGCATCGCCGCAAAGTTACCGGCGAACAACAGACCGATGGTCACCAGCGTAATCACCACCGACCAGAAGATTCGCAGCCAGTGCGGGGCGTCTTCGTCGACGTCGCCGCCTTTGCAGGACAGGTTGGCCATCATCACGGCGCCCGAGTCGGCGGGTGTCAGGAACAACACAAAGCCAACAAAGATCGACACGCCGATCACGATTTTCGACGCCGGGTAGTGCTCAAGCAGTTGGTAAATCGCCATCGACGGCTGTTCCAGCGCGGTTTTGCCCAGTTCCACCGCGCCCTGGTTGACCACCAGATCCAGCGCCGAGTTACCGAAGATCGACAGCCATGCCAGGGTGAAGCCCAGCGGGATCAGCAGCACGCCCGCCACCAGCTCACGCACGGTGCGGCCACGGGAAATACGCGCGATGAACATGCCGACAAACGGGGCCCAGGAAATCCACCAGGCCCAGTAGAACAGGGTCCACAGGCCCAGCCAGCCTTCGGTTTTGCCGGTGTCGCCTGCATACACGTACAGGTCGAAGGTTTTCATGATCAAGCCGTTGAGGTAGTCACCGGTGTTCTGCACAAAGCCGTTGAGCAGGTGCAGGGTCGGGCCGAACAACAACACAAAAATCAGCAAGCCACTGAACAGCACGATGTTCAGGTTGGACAGGCGACGAATGCCGTTTTCAACACCGGAGACCGCCGCGATGGTGGCCACGGTGCTCATCACGATGATGACGATCAGCAGGTTGGTATTGCTGTGTTCCATGCCGAACAGGTTTTCCAGCCCGGAGGACACTTGCATCGCACCAATGCCCAGGTTGGTCACCAGGCCGAGCAAGGTGACGAACATGCCGAAACCGTCCACCGCGTGGCCCGCAGCGCCTTTGACCCAACGCTCGCCCATCAGCGGGTACAGCGCCGAACGCAAGGCCAGCGGCTGGTTGTGACGGTACGCAAAGTACGCCACGGCCAACCCGACCAACGCGTAGATCGCCCAGCCGTGCAGGCCCCAGTGCAGGAAGGTCAGTTGCAGCGCCTGACGCGCCGCTTCATGGCTGCCCGACACGCCTTCAGGCGGGTTGAAGTAGTGGTCCAGCGGCTCGGAGGCGCCGAAGTACAGCAAGGAGATGCCGATGCCCGAGGAGAACAGCATCCCGGCCCAGGCGCCGTAGCTGAAATCCGGGGTGTCTTGCTTGGTCCCCAGTTTCAGTTTGCCGTACGAGGAGAACGCCAGCCCGACCACAAAAATCAGGTAAGCGGCGATCACCACCATGTAGTACCAACCGAAGGTCCGCGACAGCCACTCTTGGGCAACGCCCAACACGCGGCCGGCTTCTTCGGGAGCGGCGATCAAGATGGCAGTCAACAACAGTATCAAGGCAGTGGAGGTGTAAAACACCCAACCGTTGACCGTCACCTTTTGCGGTGGGGTCTTTATAAGAGAGGCAGAACTCATTGCACGGATGCTCCAGGCAGTGCGAGAGAAGAACGATCAGCAACGCACCACCCGACTATTCGCTTAGATAGCGACCAACGGTCGGGTGATATAAAGACACCGCAAAAAAAACGGCCCCTGTGAACGCAACCTTTGTCGCAGCACGCAGGCTGGCGAAAATCCCAAGAGCGCCGCGCCTGTGCCTCTGGCGCGTCTATCGGTCATGACCTTCGCGAGCCGGTGTGCTCCTGCAAAATCAGGGGGTTTGGTGATGTTTGCCGTGCCGAATTGCGCCATTCATGCGTAGGAAACCGGCATCAATCGCGACGAATTGTCGCAGATAGTATTCTTTGTTGATTGAACGTTCAATCAAAACAAAATAGACTGGCCGCCGTTCAGTGAGCTTCCCTGCACTGTCCGCCGGCCCAAGGAGATGAGCAAAAATGCCCAAGGTCGGTATGCAACCCATACGCCGTCAGCAGTTGATTGAAGCCACGTTACAGGCCGTCGATCAGGTTGGTATGGCGGATGCCAGCATTGCGCTGATTGCCCGTTTGGCCGGCGTGTCGAACGGCATCATCAGCCACTACTTTCGAGACAAGAACGGTCTGATTGCCGCCACCATGCGGTACTTGATGAACGTCTTGATCGACAACGTCACCGAGCGCCGCCAAGCGTTGGGTGACGACAGCCCCAGGGCGCACTTGCAGGTCATCGTTGAAGGCAACTTCGACGCCAGCCAGGTCAGTGGCCCGGCAATGAAAACCTGGCTGGCCTTTTGGGCCGCCAGCATGCATCAGCCGTCGTTGCACAGATTGCAGCGGATCAACGATCACCGCCTGTATTCCAATCTGTGCTGCCAGTTCCGTCGTGTATTGCCGTTGGCCGAAGCCCGCTCGGCAGCCCGCGGACTGGCGGCTCTCATCGATGGTCTTTGGTTGCGGGGTGCCCTGTCGGGAGACGCTTTCGACACCGAGCAGGCGCAACGCATCTGCTACGAATACATGGATCTACAACTGGCGAAACAGGTGAGTTAGGCCTCAATGACTGCTTAACCCCTGAACTGTCGTGAATCTGAGTTGCCCCAGTCAGATGGCATCCAGTGACACGATCAACGCCAACCACTTATGCACTTGCGAGGATTTTATGGCCCGTTTCGAACTGCAAAAACTTTACATCGACGGCGGCTACACCGACGCCAGCAGCGATGCAACCTTCGATGCCATCAACCCGGCTAACGGCGAAGTCCTCGCCCAAGTGCAGCGTGCGACCAAAGAAGACGTCGAACGCGCCGTTGTCAGCGCTGAAAAAGGCCAGAAGATCTGGGCCGCCATGACCTCCATGGAGCGTTCGCGCATCCTGCGCCGTGCCGTGGACATCCTGCGCGAGCGCAACGATGAACTGGCCGCACTGGAAACCCTGGACACCGGCAAGTCGTACTCCGAAACCCGTTACGTCGACATCGTGACCGGCGCCGACGTACTGGAATACTACGCGGGCCTGGCCCCGGCCATTGAAGGCGAGCAAATCCCGCTGCGTGACACCTCGTTCGTCTACACCCGTCGCGAGCCGCTGGGCGTTGTGGCCGGTATCGGCGCGTGGAACTACCCGATCCAGATCGCCCTGTGGAAATCGGCTCCGGCATTGGCCGCGGGCAACGCGATGATTTTCAAGCCAAGCGAAGTGACGTCGCTGACCACCCTGAAACTGGCTGAAATCTTCACCGAAGCCGGCCTGCCGAACGGTGTGTTCAACGTTCTGACCGGCAGCGGCCGCGAAGTCGGCACCTGGCTGACCGAGCACCCGCGCATCGAGAAGATCTCGTTCACCGGCGGCACCGACACCGGCAAAAAAGTAACGTCCAGCGCCACCAGCTCTTCCTTGAAGGAAGTGACCATGGAACTGGGCGGCAAGTCGCCGCTGATCATTTTCGACGACGCCGATCTGGACCGCGCTGCCGATACCGCAATGATGGCCAACTTCTACAGCTCGGGTCAGGTCTGCACCAACGGCACTCGCGTGTTCGTACCGACGTCGCTCAAAGCCGCCTTCGAAGCCAAAATCCTGGAGCGCGTTGCGCGCATCCGCATCGGTAACCCGGAAGACGAGAACATCAACTTCGGCCCGCTGGTCAGCTTTGCTCACATGGAAAGCGTGCTGGGCTACATCGCCAAGGGTAAAGAAGAAGGCGCCCGTCTGCTGTGCGGCGGCGAACGTCTGACCGAAGGCGCACTGGGCAAAGGCGCCTACGTGGCCCCGACCGTGTTCACCGATTGCACCGACGAGATGACCATCGTTAAAGAAGAAATCTTCGGCCCGGTGATGAGCATCCTGACGTACGACACCGAAGAGGAAGTCATCCGTCGCGCCAACGACACCGAGTTCGGTCTGGCCGCCGGTCTGGTGACCAAGGACCTGAACCGCGCGCACCGCGTGATTCATCAGCTGCAAGCCGGTATTTGCTGGATCAACGCCTGGGGCGAGTCCGACGCAAAAATGCCAGTAGGCGGCTACAAGCAGTCGGGCATTGGCCGCGAAAACGGCATCAGCTCGCTGGCGCAGTACACACAGATCAAATCGGTACAGGTCGAGCTGGGCGATTACGTTTCGGTGTTCTAAGCCTGGCACAAGGCTGCGAGCACGCCTGTACGGCCTCTGCAAAAACGGGTTGGCGCACAACCCTTCGCAGCCTTGGGCAGCGACTTCGGTTTATCTATTTCAAAGAGGGTGCATTTTATGTCCCAAGAATTCGACTACATCATTATTGGTGCCGGCTCTGCCGGTAACACCCTGGCGACCCGTCTGACTGAAGACCAGGGCGTCACCGTGCTGCTGCTTGAAGCGGGCGGCCCGGACTACCGTTTCGACTTCCGTACCCAGATGCCTGCGGCACTGGCGTACCCGCTGCAAGGCCGTCGCTATAACTGGGCGTTCGAAACCGATCCAGAGCCGCACATGGACGGTCGCCGCATGGAATGTGGCCGTGGCAAGGGCCTGGGCGGCTCATCGCTGATCAACGGCATGTGCTACATCCGTGGCAACGCGATGGACTACGACGGCTGGGCGAAAAACCCGGGCCTGGAAGACTGGAGCTACCTGGATTGCCTGCCGTATTTCCGCAAGGCAGAAACCCGTGACATCGGCCCGAACGACTACCACGGTGGCGACGGCCCGGTGAGCGTGACCACGCCAAAAGCCGGTAATAACGTGCTGTTCCACGCCATGGTTGAAGCCGGTGTGCAAGCGGGCTACCCGCGCACCGAAGACTTGAACGGCTACCAGCAGGAAGGTTTCGGCCCGATGGACCGTACTGTGACGCCGAACGGCCGTCGCGCCAGCACCGCACGCGGCTACCTGGACACGGCCAAACAGCGTTCGACGCTGAAAATCGTCACCCATGCCCTGACCGACAAAATCCTGTTCGAAGGCAAGCGCGCAGTGGGCGTGGCGTACATGGTGGGCGACAGCGATACGCGCATTGAAGCCAAGGCACGCAAAGAAGTCCTGCTGTGCAGCGGCGCCATAGGTTCCCCAACCGTGTTGCAACGTTCCGGTGTGGGCCCCGCCGAGCTGTTGAACAGCCTCGACATTCCCGTGGTGCATGACCTGCCGGGCGTTGGCCGCAACCTGCAAGACCACCTTGAGCTGTACCTGCAATACGCGTGCACGCAGCCGGTTTCGCTGTACCCGTCACTGTTGTGGTGGAACCAGCCGGCGATCGGTGCCGAGTGGCTGTTCATGGGCAAAGGCATTGGCGCGAGCAACCAGTTCGAAGCCGGTGGTTTTATCCGCACCCGTGAACATTTCGAATGGCCGAACATTCAGTACCACTTCCTGCCGGTCGCGATTAACTACAACGGCAGCAATGGCGTGAAAGAACACGGTTTCCAGGCACACATGGGTTCCATGCGTTCGCCAAGCCGTGGCCGGATCAACGTGAAGTCCAAGGACCCGCGTGAGTACCCGAGCATCCTGTTTAACTACATGTCCACCGAGCAGGACTGGCAGGAGTTCCGCGACGGCATCCGCCTGACCCGTGAAATCATGCAGCAGCCGGCTCTGGACGCGTACCGTGGCCGCGAAATCAGCCCCGGTATCGACAAGCAGACGGACGAAGAGCTGGACACGTTCATCCGCGAACACGCCGAGACCGCGTTCCACCCGTCGTGCTCGTGCAAGATGGGCACCGACGAGATGGCGGTTGTAGACGGCGAAGGCCGCGTGCATGGCATGCAAGGTCTGCGTGTGGTCGATGCCTCGATCATGCCGCTGATCACCACCGGCAACCTGAACGCGCCAACGATCATGATCGCCGAGAAAATCGCCGACAAGATCCGTGGCCGCGCACCGTTGCCACGCAGCACCGCCGATTACTACGTGGCAGGCGACGCACCAGTGCGTGGCAAGCCGCTGCGTGATGTGAGCCGTACGGCGCAGTAAGCAAGCCTGAACCTGCAACCGCTGGCGCAACCTGTGCCAGCGTTTGCAGGTTTTTTCCCGCATGTGTTTCATCCTCCCCCGCTTGCCCCGGCCTCAACGCAGGCCTACTCTAATGCCTCGTTTCGCGCCACACCCCCCCGCCCCACCCGACATGCCAGCACCTGCCTGGCCACGAGGTTTTCTATGTTTGATGTTGTTTCTTCGAGCAAATGGCCAACCGGCTTCCTGATTAATCCAAACGCAGAACCTCTCGATCCGAAGTGGCTGACCGAGTTCAGCAAAATCCCTGCCGCCGCCGTGAGCGACTGCCTGGGCCGCAATGTCGGCGGCCTGGGCCTCAAGTCTTTCCACGGCAACCGCCCGATGCTGGGCAGCGCGTTGACGGTGCGCGTGCGCCCCGGCGACAACCTGATGATCCTCAAGGCCATGCAAATGGCGCGTCCCGGCGATGTGCTGGTGATCGACGGCAGCGCTGACCTGACCCGCGCCGTGTTCGGCGGCATCATGCGCGCCATGGCACTCAAGGCTGGCATCGTCGGGGTGGTCATCAACGGCGCCCTGCGTGACCTGGACGAGTGGCAAACCGGCGAGTTGCCCGCCTACGCCATCGGCGGCGTACACCGTGGCCCGAGCACCGACGGCGGCGGCGAAATCAACGTGCCGATCTCTTGTGCCGGGATGCTGGTGATGCCTGGCGACCTGATGATTGGCGATGGCGACGGTGTGGTTGCCGCGTCGCGCAGCGAACTGCCTGAACTGCTGATCCGCTGCCATGACCTGCTGGCGCGTGAGCAAGCCACGCTCAAAGCCATCGAAGAAGGCACCCTGGACCCGGACCGTTTCGACGCCATCCTGCGCGCCAAGGGCTGCCCGGTTTAAAACGCTACGCTGCGTTGTCCTGACCCTCGCCGGCGCGAGAGGGTCAGGGTGAAGGCCGGTTCGCTCTCAGTCAGGAGTTCTGTGCATGTTCGATTTCTACCCTCAGCTCAAGCGATGCTTTGCCGCGTTGCACACCCGGGCCGAGTTCCATTCGTTGCGGTATGTGCGCGAATCCGGGCAATTTCTGTCGGTGCGCAAGAATGTCGCAGAACCTCCTTACTTCAGTCAGGACCAGGGCGTGATGCTCACGGCGCGGGTCAACGGGGTCGAGGCCTATGCGGCCACTCATGACTTGACGCCCGCCGGTTTGCAGGCAGCGCTCGAACGCGCCGAGCAACTGGCGCGCCTGATCGCCAGCCACGCCTTGCTCGATTTGACGCAGGAGCCGGTTTCCAGCGAGTGCGCCGATTACTGCTCGCCCGACCTCCATCAGCCCTTCCCTTCCCTGAGCGATTGCTACGCGCTGCTGGGCGCCGAGTCCGCTGCGGTGCCGAAGGACGAACGACTGGTGAGTTGGGACGTCAGCCTGGGGCTTACCCACGTCGAGCAGATCTACCTCAACAGCGCGGGGGCCGAGGTGCGCCAGGCGCAGCGGTTTGTCTATCCGGGGATGTCAGTCACGGCGTTCGACGGCCACGACAGCCAGACCCGCAGCCTGGGCCGCGAGAACTTTGGCCAGCAGGGTGGCGCCGATGTCATCCACCGCAGCGGGCTGGTGGGCGCTGCGCCCAACGTGGCGGAACAAGCGCTGCAACTGCTGTTGGCACCCAATGCGCCTCAAGGCAAACGTGACCTGCTGCTGATGCCGGACCAAATGATCCTGCAAATCCACGAATCCATCGGCCACCCGCTGGAACTGGACCGCATCCTGGGTGACGAGCGCAATTACGCGGGCACCAGCTTTGTCAAAACCAGCGACTTCGGGCAGCTGCAATACGGCTCGCCGTTGTTGAACGTGACCTTCGACCCCACCCTGCCGGAGCAACTCGCCAGCTACAGCCACGATGACGACGGCACCCCGGCTCACAAGGCATTCCTGATCCGCGAAGGGCTGTTGCTGCGCCCGCTGGGCGGTGCGCTGTCGCAGTTCCGCTCCGGACTGGAGGGTGTGGCCAACAGCCGCGCTTGCAGTTGGAACCGACCGCCGATTGACCGCATGGCCAACCTCAACGTGGAGCCCGGTGACCAAAGCCTGCCCCAACTGATTGGCGGCATTGAGCGCGGCATTCTCATGGCCACCAACCGCTCGTGGTCGATTGACGATGCCCGCAACAAATTCCAGTTCGGCTGCGAATGGGGCCAGTTGATCGAAAACGGCGAACTCAAGGGCGTGGTGAAAAACCCCAACTACCGGGGCATTTCCGAACAGTTCTGGCGCAGCCTCAGCGCGGTGGGCGACCTCAGCACCTTCAAAGTGCTGGGCACACCCAACTGTGGCAAAGGCGAACCCAATCAGGTCATCCGCGTCGGGCATGCTTCGCCAGCGTGTGTATTCAGTGATATCGATGTCTTTGGAGGGGATGCCTGATGGATCAATCAATGCGTGAAGCCAGGCATTTCGAAGGGCTGGTCGACGGGTTACGGGCAGCGTTGCGCGGCCCAGAGCGGTTCACCCTGAACTACAACGCCGAAACTTCGACGTTCATCCGTTTCAACAAGGGCAAGGTGCGACAGGCCGGAAACGTGCAACAGGCCAGCCTGAGCCTCAAGTTGATTAACGAAGGCCGGCATGCCGATATCCGCGTGACCCTCAGCGGTGAGGCCGAGGTTGACCAATCGCGTCTGGCCCTGGCGTTGCAGCAACTGCGCGAGACCTTGCCGCTGCTGCCGGTGGACCCGTATTTGCTGCTCAGCGCCGAGTCCTGGCAGAGCCGCAATGTACAAGACTCGCCTTTGCCGGACACCGCACAGGTGCTGGACGAAATCCGCAGTGCGTCGCACGGCGTCGACCTGGTGGGCTTTTACGCCAGCGGGCCGATCAGCTATGGCTATGCCAGCTCCGAAGATGCGTTTGGCTGGCATCAGGCCAACAGCTTCAATTTCGACTGGAGCCTGTTCCACAGCAACGGTCAGGCGGTGAAAGCCAGTTACGCGGGCGCCCAATGGGACAGCCAACGCTTCGCCCGGCGCATGCAACTGGCGCGCGAACAACTGGCGTTTCTTGGCCGCCCGGCCCACGTGTTGGCCCCCGGCCAATACCGTGCCTACCTGGCCCCGGCGGCGCTGGAAGAAGTCATGAGCATGCTGAGCTGGGGCGGGTTTTCGGCCCAGGCGTTCGCCAGCAAGGCCAGCCCGCTGCAAAAGCTCTACGCCGGTGACGCCCGCCTCAGCCCGCTGGTGTCGCTGGACGAACAGGTGAGCCAGTCCCTGAGCCCGGCGTTTTCCGGGGAAGGGTATCCGCGCCAGGACTTGTCACTGGTCAGGCACGGCATGGCCGATCAACAACTGGTGGGCTCACGCAGCGCGGCCGAGTATGGCTTGCAGGTCAACGGCGCGCTGCCGGGCGAGTCCCCGAGTGCGCTGGCAATGGCGCCGGGCACGCTGGAACAGGCCGATATCCTCACGCAACTGGGCACCGGGCTGTACATCAGCAACCTGTGGTACTTGAACTACTCGGACCAGCCTGCCGCGCGCATGACCGGCATGACCCGTTTCGCGACATTCTGGGTCGAAGACGGCCAGATCATCGCCCCAGTGAACACCATGCGTTTTGATGACAGCGTCTATAGTCTGCTGGGTTCGCAACTGGAAGCGCTGACGGTGGAGCGCGAATGGCTGGTGTCGGCCAGCACGTACGACCAACGCCAGACGGCATCGAACCTGTTGCCCGGCGCACTGGTCAAAACACTCACGTTGACGTTGTAACCTTGCGCGCCATCGCTGCCGCTGGCCCCATGCCGCCTGCGGCAGCGGCGAAACCGCTGACTTTTCACACGACGAGGTCTTATGCCCGCTCGCCCGGTTCTCAGTCCTGAAACATTGCGCTGGTTGCCGTGGGTGGTCGCCATCGCGTTCTTCATGCAGTCACTCGATGGCACGATCCTCAACACGGCGTTGCCCGACATGGCCCGCGACCTCGACGAGAACCCCTTGCGCATGCAGGGCGTGATCGTCGCTTACATGCTCACGGTGGCCTTGCTGATCCCGGCTTCCGGCTGGATTGCCGACCGCTTCGGCACCAAGAAAATCTTCTTCAGTGCCATCCTCCTGTTCAGCCTCGGCTCTTTGCTGTGCGCGTTGTCCGGCACCCTCAATCAACTGATCGGCGCCCGCGTGATTCAAGGGCTGGGCGGCGCTCTGATGCTGCCGGTGGGGCGGCTGGTGGTGCTTAAGGCGTATCCGCGCTCGGAGCTGGTGCGGATCATGGGTTTCATCACCATTCCCGGCCTGCTCGGCCCGTTGATCGGCCCGACCATGGGCGGCTGGATGGTGCAGTACCTGAGCTGGCACTGGATCTTCCTGATTAACCTGCCGGTCGGCGCGTTCGGCTGTTGGGCGGTCTGGCACTTCATTCCGGATTTGCGCGGCGACGAACGCACCCGCTTCGATGGCCTGGGCTTTTTGCTGTTTGGCGCGGCGATGGTGTTCATCACCATTGCCATGGAAGGGTTGGGCGAACTGCACATGCCGCACTTGCGGGTGATGTTGCTGCTGTTCGCGGGCATGGCGTGTCTGGCGGCGTATTGGCTGCGCGCCGGTAACATCGCCAACCCGCTGTTTTCGCCCAGGCTGTTCAAGACCAAGACCTTTGCCGTAGGCATCCTCGGCAACCTGTTTGCGCGTCTGGGCAGTGGCGCGCTGCCGTTTCTGGTGCCGTTGCTGCTGCAAGTGGCGTTGGGGTATTCGCCTTCTCAGGCCGGGATGAGCATGCTGCCGCTGGCAGGCGCCGCGATGCTGGCCAAATGGGTCGCACGGCCGCTGATCGAGCGCCTCGGCTATCGCAAAGTACTGACCTTCAACACCTTCGCGCTGGGCATCATGCTGGCCAGCATGGGGTTGGTGACGGCACATACGCCCTACCCGCTGTTGCTGTCGATGCTGGCCGTGCTCGGCGCCATCAACTCGTTGCAGTTCACGGCCATGAACACCGTGACCCTGATCGACCTCGACGACGCCAGCGCCAGCAGTGGCAACAGCTTGCTGTCGGTGGTGGCGCAGTTGTCGCTCAGCCTAGGCGTGGCCTGTGCCGGTGCGCTGCTCGGCGGTTTCACGGGCGATGGCGGCGGGGATGGGGTCGACACGGTGCTGGGGGCGTTCCAGCTGACCTTCCTGACGGTGGGCATCATGGCCATGCTGGCGGCGGCGATCTTCCTGCAACTGTCGCCTCAGGATGGCCGTAAGCCCAAAGCCCACTCGGAGCACGAACTGGAACACTGATCGTTGCCGCAGGTTCTGGGCGACAACTCGTCCAGAATCTTCAGGCGAAGGGCCTTGGGCTGTTACACTGCGCGACATTTTGTTTTGCAGGCCAGTCCCGTGACCACCATCGCCACCGCTTTTAATACTTTGCCCTTGTCCGCCGCCATGTTGGCTAACCTCGACTCCCTCGGTTATGCCCAGATGACGCCGATTCAGGCGCAGAGCTTGCCGGTGATCCTCAAAGGCATGGACCTGATCGCTCAGGCCAAGACCGGCAGCGGCAAGACCGCCGCCTTTGGTATCGGCATGCTGAACCCGATCAACCCGCGCTTCTTCGGCTGTCAGGCGTTGGTGATTTGCCCGACCCGCGAACTGGCTGACCAGGTCGCCAAAGAAATCCGCCGTCTGGCCCGCGCCGAAGACAACATCAAAGTGCTGACCCTGTGTGGTGGCGTGTCCTTCGGGCCGCAGATCGGTTCGCTGGAGCACGGCGCGCACATCATCGTCGGCACCCCGGGCCGCATCCAGCAGCACTTGCGCAAAGGTTCGCTGGTCCTCGACGGCCTGAACACGCTGGTGCTGGACGAAGCTGACCGCATGCTCGACATGGGCTTCTACGACGCCATCGAAGACATCATCGTGCAAACCCCGGAGCGTCGTCAGACCTTGCTGTTCTCGGCCACGTACCCGGTCGGCATCAAGCAGTTGTCGTCCAAGTTCATGCGCAACCCGCAGCAGGTCAAGGCCGAGGCGTTGCACACTGACAGCCAGATCGAGCAGCGTTTCTACGAGATCTCCCCTGAAGAACGCATGAGCGCCGTGACCAAGGTGCTGGGCCATTTCCGCCCGCAATCGTGCGTGGCCTTCTGCTTCACCAAGCAGCAGGTTCAGGAAACCGTCGATCACCTGACCTCCAAAGGCATTTCGGCGGTCGGCCTGCACGGCGATCTGGAACAGCGCGACCGGGATCAGGTACTGGCCATGTTCGCCAACCGCTCGACGTCGGTGCTGGTGGCCACGGACGTAGCCGCCCGTGGTCTGGACATCGATGCCCTGGACATGGTCATCAACGTCGAACTGGCGCGCGATTCCGAAATCCACATTCACCGTGTAGGCCGTACCGGCCGTGCCGGTGAAAAAGGCATCGCCATCAGCCTGGTCGCACCGTCCGAAGCGCACCGCGCCCAGGCCATCGAACAATTGCAGAAAGCCCCGCTGAACTGGGACACCCTCGACACCCTCACCTCGCAGGGTGGCGCGCCGCTGCTGCCGGCCATGAGCACGTTGTGCATCGGTGCCGGTCGTAAAGACAAAGTGCGTCCGGGCGACATTCTTGGCGCGCTGACAGGCGACGCCGGAATCCCGGGCGCTCAGGTCGGCAAAATTGCGATTTTCGACTTCCAGGCGTACGTGGCCGTGGATCGCACCATCGCCAAGCAGGCCGCTCAGCGCCTGAGCGACGGCAAGATCAAAGGCCGTTCGCTGCGCGTTCGGGTGTTGTAAAACGCTTTAAAAAACTCCCTCGCCCCAACCCTCTCCCGGAGGGCGAGGGGGCAGAATTCAAGATCGTCTCATCTCAGGCCTCCCCCACCGGGAGAGGCCGGGGTGAGGGTAGCTTTTAGTGAGGACTGCGCTGTGCGCTCTACCGACGTTGTAATCATTGGCGCTGGCGCCGCAGGCTTGATGTGCGCGCTGACCGCTGCCGGACGTGGGCGCAAGGTGATGTTGATCGACCACGCCAACAAGGCGGGCAAAAAAATCCTCATGTCCGGCGGTGGACGTTGCAACTTCACCAATATGTACACCGAACCCAACAATTTTCTGTCGCAGAACCCGCACTTCTGCAAGTCGGCATTGGCCCGTTACACCCAGTGGGATTTCATCGCGATGGTGGCCAAGCATGGCGTGCCGTACCACGAGAAAAAACTCGGCCAACTGTTTTGCGACAACAAGTCCAGCGACATCCTTGAGATGCTCCTGGACGAATGCCAGCACGCGGGGGTCAGCCTGCACCTGGACACGTCCGTCGAGCAGATCGAGAAAACCGAAGCCGGCTACACCGTGAATACCACGCTCGATGCGTTGCAGTGCCAATCGCTGGTGATCGCCACCGGCGGCTTGTCGATCCCGACCCTCGGTGCGACCGGTTTCGGCTATCAAGTGGCCAAGCAGTTCGGGCATACCCTGCTGCCGACCCGCGCCGGGCTGGTGCCGTTCACCATCACCGACCAGTTGAAAGCGATCTGCACCGAACTGTCCGGCACCTCGGTGGATTGCCTGGTGAGCTGCAACGACCAGAGCTTTCGCGAAAACATCCTGTTCACTCACCGTGGCTTGAGCGGCCCGGCGATTTTGCAGATTTCATCGTTCTGGAACCCTGGCGATACGGTTGAAATCAACCTGCTGCCCGACCTCGACGCCCTCGACTGGCTGCACAGCCAGCAGGCCGAACGCCCGAACAGCGAGCTGAAAACCCTGCTGGGCGAGATTTTCACCAAGAAGATGGCCAACCTGCTGGCCGAACACTGGTTTGTGTCCAAGCCAATGAAGCAATACACGCCCGGTGAGCTGGCGGACGTGGCGGACAAACTGGCGAGCTGGAAGGTCGTACCGGCGGGCACCGAAGGCTACCGCACCGCCGAGGTGACGCTGGGGGGTGTGGACACGCGCGAAGTGTCGTCCAAAACCATGGAATCGCTGAAAAGCCCTGGCCTGTATTTCGTGGGCGAGGTGCTGGATGTCAGCGGCCACTTGGGCGGCTTCAATTTTCAGTGGGCCTGGGCTTCGGGCTACGCGGCAGCGCAATACGTCTGACCGCGTTGACAGCCCCTGAATTTTTTTGGGGGCGATGTGAACAGTGTCATTGCACTGTCGTCATAACTGGCTCAATTTAGCGAAACGACTCGCAAGGCAACGCCACTTCAATGTCATCGAAAACCGTTCGACAGTCTCTGCGCCGCCTGTGGGCACAGGACAAGTTCAGTTACAGCGTGCGGGTGTTTATCGCCCTGACCGGCAGCATGGCCTTTTGCTGGTATCAGAATGAAATGAAGCTGCTGATCCCGCTGTTTTTGGGGATCATCGCCAGCGCCCTGTCCGAAACCGATGACAGCTGGCAAGGCCGTCTGAATGCCTTGCTGGTGACGCTGGTGTGTTTCACCGCCGCTGCGACCACGGTTGAACTGTTATTCCCCTACCCGCTGTTGATGGTGTGCGCGCTGGCGCTGGCCAGCTTTGGCCTGACCATGCTCGGGGCCTTGGGTGAGCGCTATGGCGCCATTGCCTCTGCCACGCTGATTCTGGCGGTGTACACGATGATCGGTGTGGATCAGCGTGGCGGCGAAGTGACCGACTTCTGGCACGAACCGCTGCTGCTGGTGGCGGGCGCCGCCTGGTATGGCGTGCTGTCGGTACTGTGGCAGGCGCTGTTTTCCAATCAGCCGGTGCAGCAAAGCCTGGCGCGGCTGTTTTGGGAATTGGGGCTGTACCTCAAGCTCAAATCGTCGTTGTTCGAACCGATCCGCACGCTGGACGTGGAAGCCGGTCGCCTTGAGCTGGCCCGTCAGAACGGCAAAGTGGTGGCAGCGCTGAACACCGCCAAGGAAATCATCCTGCACCGGGTCGGCAACTCGCGGCCGGGCTCCACCCTCAGTCGCTACTTGAAGCTGTACTTCCTGGCCCAGGACATTCACGAGCGCGCCAGCTCCTCGCACTACCCTTACAACGCGCTGGCCGATGCCTTCTTCCACAGTGACGTCATGTTCCGCTGCCAGCGCCTGCTGCGCCAGCAAGGGGTCGCCTGCCAGCGGTTGTCCGAATCGATCAAGCTGCGCCAAGCCTTTGTCTATGACGACAGTTTTGCCGAAGCGCTGGGCGACTTGCATGCCTCGCTCGAACACTTGCGCATCCAGAGCAATCCGGCCTGGCGCGGGCTGTTGCGCTCCCTGCGGGCGCTGGCCGCGAACCTCGGCACCCTCGACCGGTTGCTGAGTGACGCCAGCAACCCCGACACCTTGGCGGACGCCACCGACAGCAGCTTGCTGGACCGCTCGCCGCGCAACCTGAAGGATGTGTGGTCGCGTCTGCGCCAGAACCTGACGCCCACGTCGCTGATCTTTCGTCACGCCCTGCGCCTGCCGTTGGCACTGTGCATCGGCTTTGCCATGGTGCACTGGATTCACCCGACCCAAGGCTACTGGATCATCCTGACCACATTGTTTGTGTGCTCGCCCAGCTACGGGGCTACGCGGCGCAAGTTCAGCCAGCGCATCATCGGCACGGCCATCGGCCTGGCGGTGGGCTGGGCGCTGTTCGATCTGTTCCCCAACCCGCTGATCCAGTCGATGTTTGCGGTGGCGGCCGGGGTGGTGTTCTTTATTAACCGCACCTCGCGCTACACCTTGAGCACCGCGGCCATCACCTTGATGGTGCTGTTTTGCTTCAATCAGGTGGGCGACGGCTACGGGTTGTTCCTGCCGCGCCTGTTCGACACCTTGGTGGGCAGCGTGATTGCGGCTGCCGCCGTGTTCCTGTTCCTGCCCGACTGGCAAGGGCGGCGCCTGAATAAAGTGCTGGCCAACACCTTGAGCTGCAACAGCCAGTACCTGCGCCAGATCTTGCAGCAATACGCGCAGGGCAAAAGCGACGACCTGGCCTATCGGCTGGCCCGACGCAATGCCCACAACGCGGATGCCGCGCTGTCGACCACGCTGGCCAACATGCTGATGGAACCGGGGCACTTCCGTAAGGATGCGGACATGGGCTTCCGCTTTCTGGTGTTGTCGCACACCTTGCTCAGTTATCTGTCAGGGCTGGGTGCGCACCGCGACACGCAGTTACCGCCCGAGGTGCGCGAACAGTTGATCGAAGGGGCCGGGCGCACGATTGCCGACAGCATTGACCTGATCGCCCAAGGGCTGGTCAACCGTCAACCGGTGGCGGTGCAAAGCGATGACGAGGAAGCGCTGGCCAGCGCGCTGGAGCAGATGCCGGATGACATCGACGAAAGCCAGCGACTGGTGCAAACCCAACTGGCGCTGATCTGCCGCCAGCTCGGGCCTTTGCGCACACTGGCTGCGCACTTGATCAAAACCCCGTAAAGCCGTTTAGCGCCTCGGGCGATTAATACGGCCTACATGCCATGGGCTTTGAGCAGGCGCTCAAAACTGCCGTCGGCTTTCATGGCGGTGATTTCACGGTCGAAATCCGAGACGATTTTGGCGTGATCGGGGTTTTGCAGGCTGACCAGAATATGCAGCTGGTTTTCGCTCAAGGCCTTGGGCATGAACTCCACCGCGTTGCGCACCCGCGCCGATTCGCGCGACAGCCGGTAGCGCGCCACATACTCGTCTTCCAGCGTCAGGCTCACCCGGCCTGCCACCAGCATGCGCACAGCCATCGCAAAGTTATGCACAGGGACTTTGTTGAGCTGGGTGCTGTTGTCGAACTCGGGGGTATAGGCGTAACCGGGCACATAGGCGATGGCATAACCGGTCAACTGCCCCAGCGTGTCGTATTCAACGGGGGAGTCTTTGCGGCGGATAAAACGCAGGCGGTTTTGCAGATACGGCGCTGAAAACTGCCCGATTTTCTGACGATCTTCATGGAACCAGGCGTTAACCAGCACGTCGTAACGACCGTTTTGTATCCCTTGCAACGCCCTGGCCCACGGCACTTGCTCAAAAGCGCTGGGGTAACCGGCCCGCGCAAGGGCCGTGCTGACCAGATCGGTGGCCAGCCCGCCATTGACCAGCGTGCCATCGGTAAACGGCGGCCAGTGATCGCCCACCAGGCGCAGCGTGTCGGCGCTGGCGTGATGAGCCCATAAGGTCAATCCAGACACAATCAAAGCTCTGCGCAAGCGAGACATGCAAGATCCTTAAGGGGCTGCCCACTATTATTTAGCTGCCATTTATTGGGTCTCATCCTGATCAGCGTCAAGGGATGAAGGCCCGGGCCACTTAAAGATAACCCCCAATCGCGGTAGGTTGATATCAAAAAGCCTTATCTGCTGACACTTTTACGCTTGGCCTGCTTTGCCATTCGCGCCTAGTATCTGGCGATTGCCACTCTTTCAGGACAACACCGTGACCACTGACTGGATCTGTAAACACCACTCTGACCTGGGTAAAGAACAGCTGTACGCCATTTTGAAGCTGCGCTGCGAAGTGTTCATCGTTGAACAGGAATGCGCCTATCTGGACATCGACGGGCAGGATCTAGAAGGTGACACGCTGCACCTGATGGGCTGGCAAAACGATCAACTGGTGGCGTATGCCCGCTTGCTCGACCCTGAGTCCCATGCCGGGGATGTGGTGATTGGCCGGGTAATTGTTGCACCGCAGGCACGTGGGCAGAGCCTGGGCCATGATTTGATGGACCAGGCGCTGCATAACATCAAAGAAAACTGGCCGCAGGAGCCTGTCTTCCTGTCCGCCCAGGCGCACCTGCAATCGCTGTACGCCAAGCACGGTTTTAACGCCGTGGGCGAGCCCTACTTCGAAGACAACATCCCGCATATCGGCATGCGCCTGAACGCCGACGCTCAGGGGTAATTCAATACCTGCTTGATCTGCTCCACCTGTCGGGCGACCCAACTTTTATCAATCGGGCCCCAACTGCGGATCACATAGCGCCCGGCGTGATTGCGGGCGCCGTCCTCTTGTTCGAATTCGCACAGGATGTCCAGGTCAGCGAGCGCTGCAAGGGTGTCCTGCGCCGTGCGGCGGGGCATGCCGGTCACTTCGGTGAGCGCCGGCACATTGCTGGCCCGTTGGGTATCAATCAACCAGGCCACATACAGGCGCCGGTAAAAGCTGCTTTTGGTTTTACTGACGTCCATTGATCACTCCTGTCACACGTTGGATTGCCGATTGCGCGAACCGGTGTGCGGCCGCCGGTCAAGTCAGGGTTTGCCCTGCATGTCACGCCACGTCAGGTACACCCGCAAGTCGAATTCCAGCTGGTGGTAGTCGGGCAGCATGTACTGGCACAGTTTGTAGAACGCTTTGTTGTGGTCCGATTCTTTCAAGTGGGCCAACTCGTGGACGACGATCATCTTCAGGAACGCGGGCGCGGTGTCCTTGAACAAAGAGGCCACGCGCAGCTCTTTCTTGGCCTTGAGCTTGCCGCCCTGTACCCGTGAAATGGTGGTGTGCAAGCCCAGTGCGCGGTGGGTCAGGTCGAGGCGGTTATCGAACAGCACCTTGTCGAAGGACGGCGCATTGCGCAGGTGTTCCTGCTTGAGTTCGAGCGCGTACGCGTACAGGGCCTTGTCGCTTTGCACGGCATGTTTGCCGGGGTAGCGTTCGTTCAGGTACGCGCCTAACTGATCGCGCTCGATCAATTGCCGCACTTGATCCTGCAAGGTCTGAGGGTATGCCTGGAGGTATTTGAGAACAGTCATGGGGCCCGCGCGACGCGTAAAGGTGCGCCAGTGTAGCGGCGCACCGGCCCTTACTTCCAGTGGGCAGGGCTGAGCAGCGCCTGGGTGCTGATCAGCGCGTCATAAAAACGGTACTGCTGACGCCCTGCCCGCTTGGCTTCATACATGGCCGCGTCGGCTGCGCGCATCAGGGTTTCAAGGCCGGTCTCGCCGCCGGGGTAAACCGCAATGCCAATGCTGACGCCGAGGCTGACATCCAGCCCCTGGATGAGCTGATGCACTGCAATCCGCTCGATCAGTTGCTCGGCAATCTGCGCGGCTTCCTGCGGCTCATCGACGTTCAACAACAGGGTGAATTCATCCCCGCCAATGCGGCCCAGAATATCGCCGGGGCGGGCGCACTGCTCCAGCTGTTCGGAGACCCAGCTCAGGGCGTGGTCTCCGACCTCATGCCCCAGCGAGTCATTGATGCGTTTGAACCCATCCAGGTCCAGGTACAACAACACGCGCAGTTGCGCATCGACGTCATCGCGCATCAGCAATGCGTCGACAGCCCGTTGAAAACCGCGCCGGTTCAACAACCCCGTGAGCGAATCGGTGATGGCTTGCAGTTCAAGCTGCTGATGCAGATGGCACACTTCGGACATGTCCAGCACCGTCACCACCATGGCGTGTTGCTGCCCGGAAAGCGGCGCACAGGACAAGGTCACGGGGAGCAACTGGTCGTGGGCCGAACGCAGGATGGCGTCATGCACCCGGTAGGTTTCGCCCCGCTGGTAGCCGTGGTAGATGGCAGATTCATACCAGTCCGGTACGTGGGGCTTTTGCAGAAAATCCAGCAGCGGCACGCCTTCGAGCCCCGCCACCGAGACCTTGAGCAGGCGCGAAATGGCCGGGTTGGCAAAGCGGATACGGCCGTCTTCGTTGACCACCAGAATCCCCTCGGCGGCGTTTTCCAGTACCGAAGCATTGAACGCCTGGGCAATTTCCAGATCGCGGCTCAGGCGACGCAACGCCCTGGCATTGCTTTGATGCTCCAGCAGCGCCTGCACTTTGGGTTTGAGAATTTGGGAATCAAAAGGCTTGAGCAGGTAGTCAACGGCACCGCATGCGTAGCCCTCCAGGACGGCATCCCGCGATTGCGCGTTGGCGGTCAGGAAAATAATGGGGGTAAAACGCGTACGCTGGCTGCCACGCATCAAACGCGCGACTTCAAACCCGTCCATGACGGGCATCTGAACGTCCAGCAGCACCAGATCGACCTCGTGGCGCAGCAACATGTCCAGGGCTTCAACACCTGACGCGGCGGTCAGAATGTGCCAGTCGGGGCGCTGCAACAACGCCTGCATGCTGATCAGATTTTCAGGGTAATCATCCACTACCAAAAGAACTGAACCAGCCTCAGCCGGTTTCTCGGGCACGCATTCCATGCTGCTTCTCTATATGACTGTCCTGAACTCAGGTGAAAACCGGACTAAAACTGAAGTTCAACTCTAAACCCGGGCACTGCAAAGCAGAAGCGACCTTGCGCTACGCAATTAGACATAAGTGGATCCAACCGACTAACGGTATGCCCGTTTATCCCCACGTGTAATGCGGGCTTTACGGTTATAACGTTTTTTTTTGACGTCAAATAAAAGTGCCATCATTTAACTGGCCATACCGTTCGTCCTATAAAGACCTCCCGTCAAAGCCTTGGTCCAGACACCACCCCGGTGTGTGTGGCCTGTA
Organism: Pseudomonas lundensis; assembly: GCF_015377145.2. Lineage (NCBI taxonomy): Bacteria > Pseudomonadati > Pseudomonadota > Gammaproteobacteria > Pseudomonadales > Pseudomonadaceae > Pseudomonas > Pseudomonas lundensis. The sequence continues at coordinate 433,371 of NZ_CP062158.2, read as the reverse complement.
AGCGCAGCAGCACAAGGCCCGAAACATGATCGATCTGGCAACCTGGAACCTGAGCGTTCCGGTCGGCTCCACTCCGACGACCATCGACACTCCCCGCCTGCTTAAGGGTTTCAAAAATGTGTATTTCCATGCCGATTCCGGCACGCTTTTTTTCTGGGCGCCGGTGACCGGAAGCACCACCGTCAACGCCATTTACCCGCGCAGCGAATTACGTGAAACCCGCGCCGATGGCTCTTTGCGCAATTGGCTGTACCCCAGCGCCAACCATTTTTTGAACGCCACGCTGGCCGTCAATCAAGTGCCCTCCTCCGGCAAGGTCGTGATCGGGCAGATCCATGCGTTTCAAAGTCAGCAGCCCCTGCTCAAGCTGGAATACCAATACAAGACCAGCAAACTCAGCGGCAACCTGGTGGCCAAGGTGCGCATCCGGCCCAACGACACCACCATCAAGACCGTAACGGTGGCCGAGAATGTGCCTCTGCAAAAGAGCTTCACCTATGTCATCAACCTGACACCCGACGGCACCTTGAACGTCAAGGGCGCCAATAAAGTCTGGAACACGCCCATCAGCGCTACATGGCGCGACAAACCGTTGTACTTCAAGGCCGGGGCGTACGTGCAGGACAACACAGGCAATAGCAAAGAAGGCGGGCAAGTCACGTTCAGCAAGCTGGACATCGACCACAACGCGCCCTGAGTTAAGCGCAGAGCCGCCGTGGCGGCTCTGTCTTCAATGCATCACTGGCCGAATGGCACGGGGTGCGGGGTGTGTGCAGAGGACGGCGGCAACTGCGGCAACATAAAGCTCGGCTGATCGCCCGTCAGGGTTTTAAGGAAGGCCACTATCTGCCCCACCTCCTCCTGGCTCAGTTTGCGACCCAATTGCAGACGGGCCATCACATCTACCGCTTCATCCAGATTCCAGTACGCACCGTCATGGAAGTACGGATAAGTCAGCTCGACGTTGCGCAAGGTGGGCACCTTGAACAGCATGCGGTCGGTGTCTTTTCCCGTCAGCCCGGCGACACCTTCGGACGGGTTCTTGGTGACATAGGGCTCGATCATCCCCATTTTCTGCATCGATGCTCCGCCCACGGCCTCGCCGTTATGGCAAGCAATGCAGCCCGTGTTTTTAAACAGTTCATACCCTTTAACCGCGGCCGGGCTGATGGCGTCTTTTTCACCTTTTAACCACCGGTCAAACGGCGCATTGGGTGTGACCAGCGTCTCCTCGAATGCCGCCAGTGCATCGGTGATGTGGTCGATACTGACCGTGTCATCGCCATACACCGCTTTGAATGAATCGCGATATTGCGGGATCGAGCGCACCACGTCAGAGGCCAGGTTGTGGGTAAACCCCATTTCACCGGGGTTGGCAATCGGCCCGCCCGCCTGTTCCTTGAGGGTTTTGGCGCGCCCGTCCCAAAACTGCACGACGTTCAGGCTGGAGTTAAGCACCGTGGGCGAATTGATCGGCCCTTGATGCCAGTTGTGACCAATGGACGTCGGTAAATTATCGCTACCGCCCATGCTCAAGTTGTGGCACGAGTTACAGGAAATAAATCCGGACTTGGACAACCTCGGGTCAAACCACAACTGCTTGCCCAGTTCCACCTTCGCCGGGTCAGTTATTTTTGCCGGTTGTATCGGCTGTATCGGTTCATTGATCGGCACGGCGGCCCACGCCTGCACCCCCAGCATCAAACTGCACAGTGCAACCCACGGTTTAATCACGGTGTTCTCCTTCACGTTATGGTTTTTTAACCACTATGGGTTACGTAACGTGATGGCCAGATGATGCGAGTCAACGGATCCATCCCCGGTCAAAAGTGGGATGTTTCCGTATGTAAGTGAAGGGCACTTCTGAGATGACGATCCCCCCGCAGGCACTGCTTGCGGCCCTGAAAGTCACAGGGCTATCTTCTTGAGTCGCCAAGCGGCCTGGCCCAATTGATGCTCCCAGTGGAATCGACATGAAGAAAAAGCGCGACGATCACCAGCACGATGAAAAAACTCGACGCCTGCTTGATGACCTCAACGCTGCACCCGCTCCGCTGGACGAACTCAACCCGACTCAACCCGCCGAGGTCAGCCCGGCCTCGCCTTTCGCCGTGCGCGGTGACGTGCGGGCGTTGGAAGCCTTGAAGCATATGTCGATCATGCTCAAAAGCACCGAGGAGGTTTCGGACGAGATCACCGAACGCGCCAGCGGCATAGAGCGAGGGCTGATCTGGTCGATGCTGCATTCCGTCGAGATGACCCGCTCGCTGGTGGACGCACTGCTCAGGGGCAATGGCGTGGACCCTGATTCGTTGTAGGCAGGCAGATCCAGACCCTTTTTAGCCCCAACTCAAAACCAGTTGCGCTGGCAGTGCTGTCAACCTTGAGCAACGATCACTCTCTGCTCACTGACCGTCACTCATTGGTTTTTTTTCCACAGTCAGGGGCAAGGTGAGCCCCTGACCGTCAGGCTCAGAAGTCCCAGCGCGTGGTCACCATAAAGTTGCGTGGCTCGCCATAAATCGCCGAGTTATAGAACCCGATGTTGGTGAAGTAGTACTTGTCGAACACGTTATTGACGTTAAGGGTGGTCGACAGGTTTTCCGTGAATTGATAACGGGTCATCAGGTCGACCAGCCAATAGGGCTTCTGCGAGAAATCCTCGTAGCGGTTTTTCGGGCCGTTGTACATTTCTTGCCAGGCCGTGCTCTGCCAACGGGCACCACCGCCCACGGAGACTTTGCTCAGGTCGCCCTTGAGTTTGTAAATGGTGTAGAAGCTGAGCTGGTCTTCGGGCTCAAAGGTCGAGATTTTCTTGCCTGTGTCATCGCGTACTACCTTGTGCGTGTAGCCACCTTGCAAGCTCCAGCCGGGGCTCAACTCCCCGGATATTTCCAGCTCATAGCCCTTGGTCCTCGCGGCAGTGCCCTTGAAGGCATAGTTGGGTGGCGTGGGCGACAGGTTGTTCCAGGCGTCGTCGGGGATGGGGCGATTGCTTTCCTTGATCTCAAAGTACGCCAGGCTGGCATTCAGGCGGCCCTCGAACATTTCGCTCTTGAGGCCGATTTCATAGTTTTCACCCTGGTCCGGGTCGAGCATCTTGCTGTGGCGATCCAGGTTGTAGAACTCCTGCGGCATGAACACGTCGGTGTAGCTGGCATACGCCGTGAGGGAGTCGGTCAGGTCATACGTGATGCCCGCATAGGGGATCACGCGGCCAGATTCATGGTAGGTCGTGGTGGTGCCGGTCAGGGTGTAGTCCACCACTCGCGCACCGAGAAACACATTCAGGTCGTCGGTGATAGAGAGCCGGGTGGTCCCGTACATGCCCGTCTGACGCACCGTGTCATCGCTGATTTGTGATGCCCTGCCCCAATCAGGTTTGGCCAGGTGCCCGTTCCAGTTGAAGTAATCGACCAGGTTGGGCGTGGAGAACTTAACGTCCCAGAAACCTTTGCCTTGCCAGTTTGCCTTGCTGATCGAGCCGCCCAGCACCAGTTGGTGTTCACGCCCCATCATGCTGTAAGGGCCACTGATATAGAGGTCAGCCGCATCGCTGGTGGTTTCACCCTTGTAGCGTTGCGCATTGATGGTCGCCGTGCCATCGGCTGCCGGCTGGTTGAACTGGATGGCGCCCAACTGGGCGTCGTAGCCATTGAGCTTGTGATCGAGTTGCAGCTTGCCGACCCAGCCACCGCCGAGGTCTTGTTCCAGCGTGGCAAAGACGGTGCGGGTGTATTGCTGCCAACTGCTCCAGTCGGTGGCATTGCTGAATGAACGCTTGGCGTCGTTGATCTCGCCAGCGTAGTTGTACAGCGGAAAACTCCCCGACCAGGTTGACCCCTGAGGCCGGTTGTCCTGATAGTCGGCGCCCACGGTCAGCAACGTGTCAGGCGTGAGGTCGGCTTCGAGGATGCCGTAGAACACCGAACTCTGGTTGGAGTAGCGGTCGATATAGGACTGGCGGTCCTGATAGGCCGCCACTGCGCGGCCACGTACGTTGCCGCTGTCGGTCAACGGGCCGCTGACGTCCGCTTCCGTGCGGTAGTTGTCCCAGGAGCCGGCGCCCGTGGTGATATGGCCATGAAAATCATGGGTGGGCTTCTTGCGCACCAGGTTGATGGTGCCGCCCAGCGAACCGGCGCCGCTCAACAATCCGGAAGCCCCCTTGAGCACCTCGATACGGTCATAGATCGCCATGTCGCTCAGGGTGTTGCCCGCCGAATAGGCAACGTTGCGCACCGCCGACGGAATGCCGTCGTACTGGAAGTTGTTGATCGAGAAACCGCGCGAGTAGTAATTGGTCCGGTCCGTGTCGTACGCCGAGACGGTGATGCCGGGGGTGTGACGCATCACATCGTCAACGTTGTCGAGCGCGAAATCATCCATATGCTGGCGGGTGATGACGCTGATCGATTGCGGTGTCTCGCGGGTCTTGAGCACCATGCGCGTGGCCGTGGCGATGTAGCCCGGCGTGTAAGAGCCAGTGCCTTCGGTCACTGAACCCAACTGGTTGGTCACCACTTCAGTGGCACCCAGCTCCAGGCCGGACTGAAGGCTGCGCGCGACCAGCACATAGCCCCCGTTCGTCTGACGCTCGGCGTGCAGCCCGCTGCTGGCCAGCAAGCGGTCCAACGCCTCTTCAATGCTGTATGACCCTTCAAGCCCGGCCGTGGTGAGCTGACGAGCCTGCTCGGTATCAAACGAAATCGTCACCCCCGCTTGCACGCCAAATTGGGTCAAGGCGCTGCCCAGCGGGCCAGCCGGTATCTGGTAGGTCGTTTGGCTGTGCGCATAACTCAGCGCGGGCATCATCGCCAGCGCAGACAGGCTGGCCAGGGACGCGCCCAGCACCGACAGGCGCACAGCGCGGGTGATTTTATGGGTGGCAGTGAGGGGGAGCGGGTGCATTGGGTGATCCTTGCGTTGTCATGGCAGTAACTCGCTGCGATCGCGGCTTATGTCATTGACGGATGAGAATCAAAATCAGCAAGGTTCAACAGGAAACCTTTTAAGCGGGCTCGATGCTGGCCCAATAGCGGGTCATGAAACGCACCTTTACTGGCAGGGTTTTACTCAGGTTCTCCAGTACGGTTTCGGTGTCATCGATACGAAAAGCGCCCGATATGCGTAGGTCCTGAACCGCTGTCGCACACTGCAACACGCCGGGCCGATAGCGGTTCAGTTCCTCGACAAAGTCCCCCAGCCGCCAGTCGTCCACACGCAGCATGCCGTGGACCCAAGCCGTCGACCCTGCTGCTAAAGGGCTAATGTCCTCGATCGCCTCGCGGTCAAACGTCACTTGCTGCCCAGCCTCCACCCGCACAGGATGACCGGATGACCGACGGGCCGTCACTTCAACCGCGGCCTGCAACACGCCGACACGGGTGCGCCCGCGCAGTTGGCGCACGCTGAATTGCGTGCCCAATGCCCGCACGCGCCCTTCTCCGGTATCCACAATAAAAGGCCGCTGGGCCGTGTCTTTGGCGGTCTGAACCAGAATTTCCCCGCCGTGCAGCTGGATCAGGCGCTGGGCGGAATCGAAGCGGATGTCCAGCGATGTGTGGGCATTCATCTGCACCTGCGAGCCATCGTCCAGGCGCAGCGAACGCCGCTCGCGGCTGCCCGTACGTTGCCCGGCGAGCATCGAACGGTAGGGCAGCTCTTCAACCGCCAGCCAGGAACAGGCACCTGCGGCCAGCAGCAGACTGAGTATTTTCAAGACCTCCCGGCGCTGCGCCTTGGCTGCACTGAGGCTGGACAAGGCCGTTTGACGGGGCACGCGGGCCCATTGTTGCTGAAGTTTCTCGACACGTGCCCACGCCGCCGCATGCTGGGGGCTGGCGTGCAGCCAGGTTTGCCAGGCGCGGGACGTGGCGTCGCAGCAGGTGTCGTCATTCAATTGCACGTACCACGTTGCGGCGGCCTCAAGGACCTTGAGGTCGGGAGCACCGCTCATTCGTGCTCCATCAGTAACAGGCAGCGGGTCATGGCCCGAATCAAATGATTTTTCACCGTGGTGACGGACACGCCGTAGCGTTCGGCCGTCGCCACGTAGCTGAGCCCTTCAAGTTGTACCGCGAGGAAAATATCCCGTGTCCGGCTGCCCAGTTCATCGAGCAGCGTATCGATTGAGACCAGCATTTCGATGATCGACAGCCGCGTTTCCGGCGAAACATCGACCGGTTCAGGGCGCAGCGATAAAGCCTGCAAATAGGCCTGCTCGATGGTGCGGCGACGGGATTTATCGATTAACAGCGACCGCGCGATGGCGCTCAGATAACCGCGTGGCTCGCGGATTGGCGTGTCGATCCGGGCCGTCATGACCCGCACAAACGTATCCTGCGCCAGATCGGCGGCATCGGCCGCATTGCCCAACCGAACCCGCAACCAGCCCTTCAGCCAACTGTTGTGGTCGCTGTACAACTGATGAAGTGCTGAGCGATCAAGCGCTGACATGAACATGCCACCCATGCGTAAATGGTAATCGCTCGCATTGTCGTGATGGCAAGCTGATTATGCAAGGGTCATTTGATGGCAGGGTGACTTGAGGCGGTGGCCAGAACGCCGCTGATGAAACGCTACGGGTGGGGTAAAACCCGAACAACAGGCAAAAAAAATCCGACGCCCCTGAGAGACGCCGGATGTTTTTGCTGACTGAGCACGGACCAACCGGCCTTCACTCAACAGCAGGACGCGCAGGTCTTAGTTGACCTTGGCGTTCAGCTCACCTTTGAGGTAACGCTGGTACATGGCTTCCAGAGAGATCGGCTTGATCTTCGAAGCGTTACCGGCGGTGCCGAAGGCTTCGTAACGGGCGATGCAGACATCACGCATGGCCGTTACCGTGGCGCCGAAGAATTTGCGCGGGTCAAACTCGCTCGGGTTGGTGGCCATCAGGCGACGCATGGCGCCCGTCGATGCCAGACGCAGGTCGGTGTCGATGTTGACCTTGCGCACGCCGTGCTTGATGCCTTCAACGATTTCTTCAACCGGCACGCCGTAGGTTTCTTTGATGTCGCCGCCGTACTCGTTGATGATTTTCAGCCACTCTTGCGGCACCGAGGACGAACCGTGCATCACCAGGTGAGTGTTCGGAATGCGCTTGTGGATTTCTTTGATGCGATCAATCGCCAGCACGTCGCCAGTCGGCGGCTTGGTGAATTTGTACGCGCCGTGGGATGTACCGATGGCAATGGCCAGGGCGTCCACTTGGGTGCGTTTTACAAAGTCAGCGGCTTCTTCAGGATCGGTCAGCATTTGGCTGTGATCCAGCACGCCTTCCGCGCCGATGCCGTCTTCTTCGCCGGCCATACCGGTTTCCAGCGAACCCAGGCAGCCCAGCTCGCCTTCTACCGACACACCACAGGCGTGAGCCAGGGCCACGGTTTGCTGAGTCACGCGCACGTTGTAGTCGTAGTCAGTCGGGGTCTTGCCGTCTTCACCCAGCGAGCCGTCCATCATCACCGAGCTGAAGCCCAGCTGGATGGAACGCTGACACACGTCAGGGCTGGTGCCGTGGTCCTGGTGCATGCACACCGGGATATGCGGGAATTCTTCGATCGCGGCCAGGATCAGGTGACGCAGGAACGGAGCACCTGCGTATTTGCGCGCACCGGCCGAAGCCTGAACGATCACCGGGGAGTCAGTCTTGTCAGCGGCTTCCATGATGGCGCGCATCTGCTCAAGGTTGTTGACGTTAAAAGCTGGAACGCCGTAGCCGAATTCGGCGGCGTGGTCCAGCATCTGGCGCATGCTGATAAGTGCCATTGTGCGTGTCTCTCCCGGACGAGGGTCGTTAATCGTGCAAGCCTGCCGGAGCGGCGGCTGCTATTCAAGTTTTTGCAGATCGGGGGTAACCGCTCTGCGCGTCATTAGCCTCATCTGTAGTCGCTGCCGCAGTCGGCTCAAAGCCCATCACTGAATCAGCCACGCCTACAGCTCAAAGCGTTACGGGCACCCGCGCTCTTTAGAAGGCGTGGGTGACTCGTATTTCTCCAGTGCCTCAGGCCCTGATCGTTTATTAACCAATGGCACGCTCTGCGCCTGCCAGTCAGCCTGGTAGCAGCCGCTCTCTTCAGGCGTGGCCGCTTCAGGCGCGGGCTTGGGCGAGCCGGAACACCCGGCCACGAAGCCTGCAATCATCAACAGCGGTAACAACTTGAGCATGTCCATGCTTCCTTTCAGGGCCTGATTCACGTTCAGGCTTTCGCGCGGCTTTCCAGAACGTCCACGGCAGGCAATACCTTGCCTTCAACGAATTCCAGGAACGCACCGCCACCGGTCGAGATGTAAGAGATTTTGTCAGCAACGCCGTACTTGTCGATGGCGGCCAGTGTGTCACCACCGCCTGCAATCGAGAATGCAGCGCTGTCAGCGATGGCGTGGGCCAACACTTTGGTGCCATTGCCGAACTGGTCAAACTCAAAAACGCCGACCGGGCCGTTCCACAGAATAGTCTTGGATGATTTCAGCAGCTCGGCGAAGTGCGCAGCCGTCTGCGGGCCGATGTCCAGAATCATGTCGTCTTCTGCCACGTCAGCAATCAGTTTGACAGTGGCTTCAGCGCTTTCAGCGAATTCCTTGGCCACCACCACGTCGGTCGGCAACGGCACATTGACCTTGGCGGCGATGGCGCGCGCGGTGTCCAGCAGGTCGGGTTCGTACAGCGACTTGCCCACCGGGTGGCCGGCCGCCGCGAGGAACGTGTTGGCAATGCCGCCGCCCACGATCAGCAGGTCGCAAATCTGGCTCAGGCTGTTCAGGACGTCGAGTTTGGTCGACACCTTGGAGCCCGCGACAATCGCAGCCATGGGTTTGGCCGGGGCGCCCAGGGCTTTGCCCAGCGCTTCCAGCTCGGCAGCCAGCAACGGACCTGCCGCTGCAACCTTGGCGAACTTGGCCACGCCGTGGGTCGAACCTTCGGCGCGGTGCGCGGTGCCGAAAGCGTCCATCACGAACACGTCGCACAAGGCCGCGTATTGCTTGGCCAGTTCATCGGCGTTCTTCTTTTCGCCCTTGTTGAAGCGCACGTTCTCGAACAACACGATGTCGCCGGCGTTCACGTCGACGCCATTGAGGTAGTCGCTCACCAGCGGCACTTCACGGCCCAGCGCCTTGCTCAGGTAGTCAGCCACGGGCTTGAGGCTGTTTTCAGCGGAGAATTCGCCTTCAGTCGGGCGGCCCAGGTGCGAGCAGACCATGACCGCCGCGCCTTTTTCCAACGCCAGCTTGATGGTCGGCAGCGAAGCAAGGATGCGCGCATCGCTGGTGACAACACCGTCCTTGACTGGGACGTTGAGGTCTTCGCGGATCAGTACGCGCTTACCTTGCAGATCGAGGTCGGTCATCTTCAACACGGTCATGGGTCGCAGTTCCTGAGTTTCTAATGTGAGAGAACGGTTTTTGGGTGAGTTACATGCAGATAGTGCTCTGCCACATCGATCATTCGATTGGCAAAACCCCATTCGTTGTCAAACCAGGCCAGCAGGTTAACCAACCGCGGGCCGGACACACGGGTCTGGCTGGCATCGACAATCGCCGAATGCGGGTCATGGTTGAAATCACAGCTGGCATGGGGCAATTCGGTATACGCCAACAAGCCTTTGAGCGGGCCGCTGGTCGCGGCCTCGCGCAACATCCGGTTCACTTCCACCGCGGTGGTGTCGCGCGCGGTGACCAACGTGATATCCAGGCATGACACATTCAAGGTCGGCACCCGTACGGCTTTGGCTTGAATTCGGCCAGCAAGTTCCGGCAGCAAACGTTCAATACCTTTGGCCAGACCGGTGGACACCGGAATCACTGACTGAAACGCCGAGCGTGTACGACGAAGGTCTTCGTCATGGTAAGCATCAATCACCGGCTGATCGTTCATCGCCGAGTGAATGGTGGTGATCGACACGTACTCCAGACCAAACGCCTGATCCAGCAGACGCAACAGCGGCACGCCGCAGTTGGTGGTGCATGACGCGTTGGAAATCAGGCGCTCGGTGCCGGTCAGGCTGTGCTGGTTCACGCCGTACACGATGGTGGCGTCGGCATCGGCCTCGCTGGCCATCGGTTGCGAAAACAATACAGCGGGGGCCCCGGCGTCGAGAAAACGCTGGCCATCGGTGCGCGTGTTGTAGGCACCGGAACATTCCAGTACCAGATCAACACCGAGCGCGGCCCAGTCGATCCCTTCAGGGGTGGCACTGCGGAACACTTTCACGCAGTCGCCATTGATATGCAGGCAGTCGCCTTCGATCCGGATCTCGCCGGGAAACCGGCCATGCGTGGAGTCGAAGCGCGTCAAATATTCGAGGCTGGCCATATCGGCCAAGTCATTGAGGGCAACAATTTCAAACCCGGCAGCCGCTCCCCGCTCACACAACGCACGCAAGACGCAACGACCAATGCGGCCGTAGCCGTTGAGTGCAACTTTGTAAGGACGCGGTTGAGGCATGGGGTTCTCTTATTCTTCAAAACCTGCAGTCGCTGCCCAAAGCTGCGATCAGGCCCGCAGGCCTTCAGCAAAGGGTTGCACAGCGCCCCTTCACAACCATGGGCAACGACGACGGGAAGCGCGGCAGCCAAAGGGCCGCCGCGTCGGGCGTTTAGTCTTCGAGCAGTTCTTCAGCCTGACCCAGGATGTTTTCCAGGGTGAAACCGAACTCTTCGAACAAGGCAGGCGCAGGCGCCGACTCGCCGTAGGTGGTCATGCCGATGACGCGACCTTCCAGGCCAACGTACTTGTACCAGTAGTCTGCGTGGGACGCTTCGATGGCAATACGCGCGCTGACCTGCAACGGCAGAACCGATTGCTTGTAGCCTGCGTCCTGCGCTTCATACACGCTGGTGCATGGCATCGACACCACGCGGACCTTGCGGCCTTGCTCGGTCAGCTTCTCGTAAGCCTGAACCGCCAGACCGACTTCGGAACCGGCCGAGATCAGGATCAGCTCAGGCTCGCCTGCACAGTCCTTGAGCACGTAACCACCGCGGTTGATGTCGGCAATTTGCGCGGCATCACGGGTTTGGTGGTTGAGGTTCTGACGCGAGAAGATCAGCGCCGACGGGCCGTCCTTACGCTCCAGAGCGAACTTCCAGGCCGCTGCGGATTCCACCGCGTCAGCCGGGCGCCAGGTGTCCAGGTTCGGCGTGGTGCGCAGGCTGGTCAGTTGCTCGATGGGCTGGTGCGTCGGGCCGTCTTCGCCCAGACCGATGGAGTCGTGGGTGAACACGTAAATCACGCGCTGCTTCATCAGGGCCGACATGCGAATGGCGTTGCGGGCGTATTCCATGAACATCAGGAAGGTCGCGCCGTAAGGCACCAGACCGCCGTGTACTGCCACGCCGTTCATGATGGCGCTCATGCCGAACTCGCGCACGCCGTAGTACACGTAGTTACCGTTGGCGTCTTCAGCCGACACACCTTTGCAGCCTTTCCACAGGGTCAGGTTGGAACCGGCCAGGTCGGCCGAGCCGCCCAGCAGTTCCGGCAGCAGCGGGCCGAAGGCATTCAGAGTGTTCTGGCTGGCTTTACGGCTGGCGATGGTCTCGCCTTTGGCCGCGACTTCGTTGATGTAGGCCGTGGCCTTGGCATCGAAGTCAGCGGGCAGTTCGCCGCTCAGGCGACGGGACAGCTCTGCCGCCAGTTCCGGGAACTCGGCCGCATAGGCTGCAAAACGTTTTTCCCACTCGGACTCAACGGCAGCACCGGCTTGCTTGGCGTCCCATTCGGCGTAGATATCAGCCGGGATTTCAAACGGGCCGTGGTTCCAGTTCAGCGCCTGGCGGGTCAGGGCGATTTCGTCGTTGCCCAGCGGAGCACCGTGGCAGTCTTCTTTGCCCTGCTTGTTCGGCGAACCGAAACCGATGGTGGTCTTGCAGCAGATCAGCGTTGGCTGGTCGCTTTTGCGCGCGGTTTCGATGGCGGTCTTGATCTCTTCCGGATCGTGGCCGTCAACATTGCGGATCACTTGCCAGTTGTAGGCTTCGAAACGCTTTGGCGTGTCGTCGGTGAACCAGCCTTCAACTTCGCCGTCGATGGAGATGCCGTTGTCGTCGTAGAACGCGATCAGCTTGCCCAGACCCAACGTACCGGCCAACGAGCCGACTTCGTGGGAGATGCCTTCCATCATGCAGCCATCACCCAGGAATACGTAGGTGTGGTGGTCGACTACCGTGTGGCCAGGGCGGTTGAACTGCGCGCCCATGACTTTTTCTGCCAGGGCAAAGCCCACGGCATTGGCCAGACCCTGACCCAACGGGCCGGTGGTGGTCTCAACACCCGGCGTGTAGCCCAGCTCCGGGTGACCCGGGGTGCGGCTGTGCAGTTGGCGGAAGTTTTTCAGGTCGTCGATCGACAGGTCGTAGCCGGTCAGGTGCAGCAACGAGTAGATCAGCATCGAACCATGGCCGTTGGACAGCACGAAGCGGTCACGGTCAGCGAACGACGGGTTGCTCGGGTTGTGCTTCAGATAATCGCGCCACAGTACTTCGGCGATATCCGCCATGCCCATCGGGGCACCCGGGTGGCCGCTGTTGGCTTTTTGCACGGCATCCATGCTGAGTGCACGAATGGCGTTGGCACGCTCACGACGGCTGGGCATCGCTGTTCTCCTGGGAATTGGTAAATAAAAACGAATCGGAAAAAGGCGAGCATTTTCCCTCAGGCAGCGCCCTCGGGCAATGACAGATAGTCACTTGAATCATTTTTCCTGTGCTTAACCGTTCAATCTGTTGAGGATTGGACCGCTGCGCTCGTCATTACACTTAAGCCGTCCGACCAACGTGCCAGTTATCGACCAATATCAAAATGTTTTGATATTGGCCTTGCGACGACAGAACGGGGTAACTAGACTGCGACCCCATGAACTTACGCGTGCCTTCAATTCGCCATGACGATTGCGATGAGCTCTCCGCCTTGTGCAAGGCTGGAGGCGACCCGCTGCGACTGAATGTGCTGCGCGCGTTGGCCAACGATTCATTTGGTGTGCTGGAGCTGACCCAGATTTTCGCGACCGGCCAATCTGGCATGAGCCATCACCTCAAGGTGCTGTCCCAGGCCGGGCTGGTGGCTACACGGCGTGAAGGCAACGCGATCTTTTATCGCCGCGCCCTGCCCCACACCGAACAATTGGGCGGCACGTTGCACGCCGCGTTACTGGGTGAGGTCGACAACCTGACCCTGCCCGCCGACGTACAGGCACGTATCAGCGCCGTACACGGGCAACGCGCTGCCGCTAGCCAAGACTTTTTCTCGCGCATTGCCGAGAAATTTCGCGCCCAGCAAGACCTGATTGCAGGCTTGCCGCAGTACCGGGACAGCGTATTGGCATTGCTCGACAAACTGAGCTTCACTGCGCCCGCCACTGCGTTGGAGGTCGGCCCCGGCGATGGCAGCTTCTTGCCTGATCTGGCCCGACGCTTTGACCAGGTCACGGCACTGGACAACAGCCCGGCGATGCTTGAACTGGCGCGTCAGGTGTGTGAGCGCGAATCACTGAACAACGTCAGCCTGATCCTGGCCGACGCGCTCAACGGTTCGCAGATTCAAGTCGATTGCGTGGTGGTGAACATGGTCCTGCACCATTTCGCCGCACCGGCCGAAGCAGTGAAGCAACTGGCCACCTTGCTGCAACCTGGCGGTAGCCTGCTGGTAACAGAGTTGTGTAGCCATAATCAGGCGTGGGCCCGCGAGGCGTGCGGCGATTTGTGGCTAGGTTTTGAACAAGATGATCTGGCCCGTTGGGCCACCGCTGCGGGACTCGTTCCCGGGGAAAGCCTCTATGTAGGCTTACGTAATGGTTTCCAGATTCAGGTCCGCCACTTTCAGCGACCTTCTGGCGACACTCACCATCGGTAAATATTAGGAAACCGTCGAGATGAGCGAATACTCCATTTTCACCTCCGAGTCCGTGTCTGAAGGGCATCCGGACAAAATCGCCGACCAGATTTCTGACGCGGTGCTGGACGCCATCATTGCTGAAGACAAGTTCGCCCGTGTGGCGTGCGAGACTCTGGTGAAAACCGGCGTAGCGATCATCGCCGGCGAAGTGACCACGTCGGCCTGGGTTGACCTGGAGCAGATCGTTCGTGACGTGATCACCGACATCGGCTACACCAGCTCTGACGTCGGCTTCGACGGCGCTACCTGCGGCGTGATGAACATCATCGGCAAGCAGTCCCCTGACATCAACCAGGGTGTTGACCGCGCCAAGCCTGAAGATCAGGGCGCCGGCGACCAGGGCCTGATGTTCGGCTACGCCAGCAACGAAACTGACGTGCTGATGCCAGCGCCGATCACCTTCTCGCACCAGCTGGTTCAGCGCCAGGCCGAAGCCCGTAAATCCGGCCTGCTGCCTTGGCTGCGTCCGGACGCAAAATCCCAGATCACGTGCCGCTACGACAATGGCAAGGTGGTGGGCATCGACGCAATCGTGCTGTCGACCCAGCACAACCCGGACGTCAGCGCAGCCGACCTGCGCGAAGGCGTGATGGAGCTGATCGTCAAGCACGTACTGCCTGCCGAACTGCTGCACAAAGACACCCAGTTCCACATCAACCCGACTGGCCAGTTCATCATTGGCGGCCCGGTGGGTGACTGCGGCCTGACCGGTCGCAAGATCATCGTTGACACCTACGGCGGCATGGCCCGTCACGGCGGCGGCGCATTCTCGGGTAAAGATCCTTCCAAGGTTGACCGTTCGGCGGCTTACGCGGGTCGTTATGTGGCCAAGAACATTGTGGCTGCCGGTCTGGCCGAGCGTTGCGAGATTCAGGTTTCCTACGCAATTGGCGTCGCTCAACCGACTTCGATCTCGTTGAACACCTTCGGCACTGGCAAAATCTCTGACGAGAAAATCATCAAGTTGGTGCGTGACGTGTTCGACCTGCGTCCTTATGCCATCACCAAGATGCTCGACCTGCTGCACCCGATGTACCAGGAAACCGCCGCTTACGGCCACTTCGGCCGCACGCCGCAGACCAAAACGGTCGGCGACGACACCTTCACCACGTTCACGTGGGAGCGCACTGACCGCGCTGAAGAGCTGCGCGCTGCCGCTGGCGTGTAACCGCGCCCCGCTGCACCCAAAAGCCCCGGAAAGGCAACTGTCCGGGGCTTTTTTGGTGCTGCGCCCGGTGAACGTGTTGCCCGCGAAACATGCGGTAAAGCTGCGGCACGGTCCGACTGAGAACCTGCACTAGCCTTAAGCATTCTTACCGGGCAAGGACCCTCATGATGCTGGTCACACTTCGTCTTCTAAGCGGGCTTGCGCTCGCGTTTCTCACGGCCTGTGCAGGCGCCGCCACCTGCCCCGACGGGTCACCGGCCCAGGCCAACCTGTCCATCAGCCGTCTCGAACAACAAGTGCAGATCTGGGATGACAGCTACCATCGCCTAGGCGTTTCCCTCGTGACGGATGCTCAATACGATCAAGCACGTGCGCGCCTGGAACAGTGGCAACGTTGCGTCGGCGCAACGCCTGCGAGTGACCCGCTGCACACAGCACGGGGCAAGGTGGCGCACCCCGTGCCCCACACCGGTCTGAGCAAACTGCCCGACGACCAGGCCGTTAAACGCTGGCTGGCCAACCGCCGGGGGATTTGGGTGCAACCCAAGGTCGACGGCGTGGCCGTGACGCTGACCTATCGACAAGGCCAACTGCAACACGTGATCAGCCGGGGGGACGGAGAGAAAGGTCAGGACTGGACAGCCTCGACCCTTACCCTCAATGCCATTCCCCGCACCTTGGCGCACCCCGTCACGCTGGTGCTGCACGGCGAACTCTACTGGCGCTTGCCCGGCCATGTCCAAGCCACCTCTGGCAGCCTGAATGCGCGCAGCCTGGTTGCAGGCCTGATGGCACGCCACACCCTCGCCCCTGAGCATGCCGAGCGTATTGGCCTGTTTGTCTGGGACTGGCCCGACGGCCCGGCCACGCTGAACGAGCGTTTGCAGCACCTGACCCGCCTGGGGTTTGTCGACAGCCAGACCTACAGCCAGCCAGTCGAACACTTCGAACAGGCGCGAGATTGGCGCCAGCGCTGGCACACCACGGCGTTGCCGTTTGCCACCGATGGCGTTGTGTTACGCCAGAGCGAACGCCCCGACGCCAAGCGCTGGCAGGCAAAACCCCCAAACTGGGCCGTTGCCTGGAAATACCCCCACGCCCAAGCCATCTCCGAAGTGCGCAGGGTGACGTTCAATATCGGCCGCACCGGGCGCATCACGCCGATGCTGACGCTGGCCCCCGTGACACTCGATGACCGGCGCATCCAGCGCATCAGCGTCGGCTCACTGCAACGCTGGCAAACCCTGGATATTCGCCCCGGAGACCACGTGGCCATCAGCCTCGCAGGCATGACCATTCCTCGCCTGGACAGTGTGGTGCTGCGCGTACCCGAGCGCCTTGAAGTCAACGCCCCCAACCCCCACAACTTCCACAGCCTGAGCTGCTGGCAGCCGACGCCGGGCTGCGAAAGCCAATTTTTGGCGCGACTGAACAGGTTGAGCAGCAAGCAGGGTCTGGCCCTACCGTTTGTCGGGCCCGGAACGTGGAAAAAGTTGATCCAGAGCGGACAAATCAACAGCCTGACCGATTGGTTGACCCTGGATGCTTCCCGGCTTGTTAAGATTGCGGGCTTCGGCGAGCGCAGCAGTGAACGTTTATTGACCAGTTTTCAGGGCGCCCGGCAACAACCGTTCGAGCGCTGGGTCAAAGCAATCGGGTTGCCGCCCACGGGGGACGCGGCGTTGGGCCACTCGTGGCAGGCGCTGGTTGCGCGTGATACCGACGCCTGGCGGGCAGAGCCGGGCATTGGCCCACGCCGTGCCGAACAATTGAGTGCGTTCCTGCAAGACCCGAACGTACGGGCAATAAGCGAAACATTACGGGCTGCTGCAGTGCCGGGCTTCGACTAGCCTGCTTCAGACTTATTCAACACCCATGCTGCGTTTCGCATTTTTGAACTGTGTGTATTGTCACTTTTTGTTATGGAGCTATTCATGAAATTTCTTTCACCGCTCGCCCTGTTTACTGTTTGCGGCCTGATGGCTGCCCCGCTGATGGCTGCGGATCAAGCGCCCGAGTTGAAGGGCTGCGCTGCCAAGATCAAAGAAATCGAAACTCAGCTGGAATACGCCCGCGCTCACAACAACAGCGGGCAGATTGCCGGTCTTGAAACAGCCCTGGAAAAAGTCAAAAAGTATTGCACCGATTCAAGCTTGAAGAAGGAGCGCGAAAGCAAGGTGCTCGATGCCAAGCATGAAGTCAGCCGGCGTCAGGCCGATCTGGACAAAGCCATGAAGAAAGGCGACCCGGAAAAAATCAACAAGCGCAAAGACAAGCTGGCTGAGTCGCGCAAAGAATTGCAAGAAGCGCTGGATCAACTGGACCAGTAAGCCTCACGCCAGCCTCGCACGGCCCTTTCACGCAGTGAGAGGGCCGGCCAAGCTGGGAATGTGAAGGCCTGATCAGTGGTTGCGAAATTCCTTGTGACACGCGCTGCACGTGTCTTCGACTTTCTGCACCGCAGGCGCGAGGTGGCTGGCCTTGTACGGTTGAACCTGACTGGCAATGACCAACTCACCCGTGGCCGCTTCCAGTTGACGGGCCAGGTCTTGAAAACGTGCCTGTTTTTGCCACACATCATCGGTCGCGCTGGTCTGGTCGGACTCTTTCACCTGCGGGAAATGCTTCCACGGCTCATGGGCCAATGCATCCAGCTTGATCGCGCCCTCGGCAAAACGCGGGCCATCAAACGGAATTCGCCCACGCAACATGCCGCCCAGGTCTTCACTGGTCTTGAGCATTTGTTTGAAAATCGCTTTGCGCTGGCCCAGCGGCGAATTGGGATCAACCCCACCACACGCCGACAGCGTCAGGCAGGCCAGCAGTACAACAGTCAATCGTTTCAGAGTCATGGTCGCTTCACATCACGAAAATCGGTCGCCAGTATCCTCGCGTCACCTGTAAAGACCAATACCCCTAATGAATATAAGGATTGCCCTGACGGTTCTCGAACCCCGGCAACCGCAAAGGAACATCGCAGATGAGTCGTCTTTTAAAGCCATGGGTGTGGGCCTTGCCCGTCGTCATGTTGTTGGCCGGCTGCAACGGCACCGATCAGGACGCCAAACAGCCTGAAGCCCCTCACACCACGTACAGCAAAGCGGACTGGAGTGCATTGCCCGAAGTGACCGGTACGGATCTGCAAGGCGGGTTCGCCTCTTGGCGCAGCGCCTGCACCCGGCTCAAGGCCGACGCCAACTGGGGCCGCATTTGCAGCGAGGCGGCCCAATTACCGGCCAGCCCGAGCGTGGCCCAGATCAGCGATTTTCTGCAAACCCACCTGGATGTCTACAGCCTGCGTTCGGCGCAGGGCAGCAGCGACGGCCTGATTACCGGTTATTACGAACCCGTCTACCCCGGCAGCCTGACAGCCAACGAGGTCGCCAAGGTGCCGGTTTACGGCGTGCCGTCCGACCTGATCGTGGTCAACCTCGACAGCCTCTACCCGGAACTCAAGGGCAAGCGTCTGCGCGGTCGCCTTGAAGGCCGTGTGATCAAACCCTACGACACCGCGGCCACCATCAATGCCCAAGGCCTGAACGCGCCTGTGATTGCGTGGTTGACCGACCCGATGGACCTGCAGTTCCTGCAGATCCAGGGTTCGGGCCGCGTGCAACTGGATGACGGCCGCCAATTGCGCATTGGCTACGCCGACCAGAATGGCCATCCCTACAAACCGATCGGCCGCTGGCTGGTGGAACAGGGGCAATTGAAGAAAGAAGACGTGACCATGGGCACCATTCACGCCTGGGCCATGGCGCACCCCGAGCGCGTCAACGAACTGCTGGCCAGCAACCCGAGCTACGTGTTCTTCACCCAAAATCCCGACAGCAACGAAGGCCCGCGCGGCTCGCTGAACGTGCCCCTGACCGCAGGCTACAGCGTGGCGGTGGACCGCAAGGTGATTCCACTGGGTAGCCTGTTGTGGCTCTCCACCACTCAGCCAGATGGCCAGCCCATCGTGCGCCCGGTAGCCGCACAAGACACCGGCGGTGCGATAGCAGGTGAAGTGCGTGCCGACTTCTTCGTCGGCACAGGCCCCGAGGCGGGCAAACTGGCGGGCGACATGAAGCAGAAAGGCAATATCTGGCTACTGTGGCCCAAAGGTGCAGCGCTGCCGGAGTGAAACCGGCGTTGACCCACCGTCTGTATCGCTGTCGAGCACTCGCTGATGCCGCTCGACAGCGACAGATCGGCGTTACTCCACCGGATCACTCACCGGCTTTGCGATGATTTGCTTTAACTCAGCGGTCATCGGGAACTCAAGGTTCAGGTTATTGGGCGCAATCGGTTGCTCGAACCAGCGCTGGTAGATGCCGTTGATTTCACCCGAGCTGTAGAGGTCGGCCAGGGTTTGATTCACCACCGCCAGAAATTGCGGGTCATCTTTGCGCACCATGCAGCTGTAGATTTCCCGCGATTGTTCGTCCCCGACCACCACCCAGTTATGCGGGTCGCGCGCCTTGGCGCGTTCGCCGTACAGCAATGCATCATCCATATAAAACGCCACGGCACGGCCGGTTTCGAGCATTTTGAACGCTTCGCCATGGTCTTTGGCGCTGATGACGTTCATGCCCATTTTGTGATCGGCGCTGTAGCTTTTGATGAAACGCTCATTAGTGGTGCCCGCGGTGGTCACTACGTTTTTCTCGCGCAGGTCATCAAACCCCTTGATGCCACTGTCCTTGGCGGTCAGCAACTGGCCTTTGACGTAGATAAACCCGTAGGAAAACGCCACCTGCTTCTGACGTTCAGCCGTAACGCCAGTTGAGCCGCACTCCAGATCCACCGTGCCGTTTTGCACCAGCGGGATGCGGGTTTGCGACGTCACCAGGTTGTATTTGATGTTCAGGGGCTTGTCGCCCAGCTTCTTTTGCACGTTTTCGACGATTTTATTCGCCAGATCCACCGAGTAGCCCATGGGCTTGCCCGAATTGTCGCCGACATACGAGAACGGCACCGACGCGTCCCGATAGCCGAGGGTGATGCGCCCCGAATCCGCGATCTTTTTCAACGTGCCCTGCAACGGTGCGTCATTGGCGGATACTGCCTGACTGATCAGCAGGCCCAGCGTGCAACTGATCAAGGTGAGTTTTTTCATCTTCTTATTTCCCCTTTAAAACAGATTAACGACGTACAGCAATCACGCTGATTTCCACCAGCACTTCGGGCCGCGCCAGCTCGGCTTGCAGCGTGGTACGGGTCGGCGCCTTGCCAGCCGACAGCCAGGCCGACCACACCGCATTCATGGCCGCAAAATCACGCTGGATGTTTTGCACATAAATAGTGGCGTTGAGAATGTGGTCTTTGTCACTGCCTGCTTCGGCCAACAGCGCATCAATCTTGCCCAGCACTTCTTCGGTTTGCGCGGCAATGTCCTGAGTGTGCGTGGGAACTTGCCCGGACAAAAACACCAACGCCTCAAACGTCGCGGCGGCGCTCAAACGGTCATTGCTGTTAATTCGGTGAATCGTCATCGGGTGGTTCCTTGTTGTGGGTACAGATTCAAGCGGCATGGGGCGCAAGGCCCTGCATGTCGATGGAAGGTTGGCGCTGCGCGATCAATTCCGTCAGCAATCGGCCGCTGCCACAGGCCAGCGTGAAGCCCAGGGCGCCATGCCCCAGGTTGAGCCACAAGTTGCGATAGCCGCTGGCCCCCAGGATCGGCACACCCGTCGGTGTTGCAGGGCGCATGCCAGCCCATTCGATGGCGTCGCCATAGTCACCGGCCTCAGGGAAGGTGCTTTGCGCCAACTGGCGCATTTGAGCCAGGCGCTTGGGGTCCGGCGCTGCGTCGAACCCGACGATGTCGACCATCGCGGCGATACGCAACTGGTCGCCAATGCGTGCGTACACAATCTTGCGGTCGTAGTCGGTGAGGCTCACATCCGGGGCTTTTTTCACATCGGCCAAGGGCAAGGTCAGGCTGTAGCCCTTGAGCGGGTACATCGGCAGGTCCAGTCCGGGTAAGCGCAGCGCAGGGCTGTTGTGGCCCGCAGCCAGTACCAGTTGACTGACCGGCAACAGGTCATGCCCCATCTCAACCGCGGTCACGGCACCCTGATGGTGCACGAGACGCGTCACGGTTTTGCCCAACAAAAACGTGCAACGGCCAGAGGCGTGCAAGCGCGCCACCAACTGCTGACAAAACAGATGGCAATCGCCCACCTCCTCGTCCGGGGTGTAAATACCGCCGACAAAGGGAGCGCCTTGCAGACCCGGCTCCAGCGCCGCGCACTCACTGGCTGACAGCGCCTGTTGAAACGAGCTGTGGATAACCTTTTGCCGCGCCTTATCGAAGTGCGCGGGTTCACGAAAGGCCACGAGTTTGCCATTGCGCCGCCACTCGAAGCCGTCGAGCTGATCTTCTTCGCGCCACTGCTGCAAGGTGGCCTGGCTAAGCAGCGCCAAGCGCAGCAGGTGCGCACCGTTGCGCTGATTGACCGAGCCCCGGCAAGCGCCGACAAACGAGGCCAGCCAACGCCATTGAGCAGGGTCCATGCGCGGGCGAAGTTTGAGGGGCGAATCGGCGCGCAGCATCCACCCCAAGGCTTGCCACGGCACCCCGGCGTCGGCCAGGGGCGCCACATAGCGATACGACAACTGGCCACCATTGGCGAAACTGGTCTGACTGCCGAGGGTGGGCTGGGCTTCGATCAGCGTCACGTCAAAACCTTCGCGCACCAGCGCATACGCTGTTGCCAGCCCGATAACGCCGCCGCCGATGATGCAAACCCGCTGTGCCATGTCAGTCCTTAACCCAAAGTTATGCGGCTTTCAGATTAGGGGCAGGTGACAGGCCGCGAACAATGAATAAAGATGCTCATCCCATAAACAAAGGTTATGGACGACTGCCATGCGTTTGCGACATATCGAGGTTTTTCAGGCCATCCGCCAAACCGGCTCGGTGAGTGCCGCTGCCCAGTTGCTGCACGTCTCGCAACCGGCGGTCAGCAAGGTGTTGCAGCACGCCGAATTACAACTGGGGTTTGCGTTATTCCTGCGGGTACGCGGCAAACTCCAGCCCACGCCCGAAGCGCTGTTGCTGGAGCGTGAGGTTGATAAAGTCACCGAAAGCCTGCAAGGCGTGCAGCGCCTGGCCGCCAGCCTGCGCCGCGAGCCGGGGCATCGTTTGCGCATCGGCAGCACCCCGGCGCTGGCCCTGTCGCTGATGCCGCCGGTCATCAATGAATGGACCCGGCGCTACCCCGACACCCGGTGCGAACTGGCCAGCGCGCATACCCGCGAATTGGTGCAAAACCTGCTGATGCGCGAACTCGACGTCGCCCTGACCTTCAAACAACCCGATCACCCCGGCATCAAGGCGCAGGCGCTGGCCCACGGCGTGCTGGTGGCACTGGCACCACGGGATTACTGGCCCGACGCCGAGCTCGGGTTGCCGCTGGCACTGGATGAGTTGGCGAATGCACCGCTGATTGGCCTGAGCAGCGCAGACCCGCTGTTTGCGCGATTTGAACGTTACCTGCAAGCCATCGAACCGCCGCCCCGTATCCGGCTGGCGGTGCAGACCTATTCACTGGCCAGCGCCATGGTGGAGTCGGGTGCCGGGCTTGCCGTGATTGACCCGTTTACCGCGTTGGGGGCATCACGCGAGCGCACCAGGATCCGGCCCCTGACCCCCGCCTTGCCGATCACGCTGTACGCCCTGACCCGAGCCGACGAACCGGGCCCGCATACGCTGGAGGGATTGCTGCAATTGTTCGCGCAACACGCCAGCGAACAGTTGCAGCGTTTGTCGCTGTAGACGTACTGCCACCCCGCGACGGGCTTTAAACCTCAAAGCCCGCCGCAGGGCGGCAGCCACTGCGCATGCAGGTGTCAGGCATTACTTCGGCAATGCGTACACCACCACCTGATCGCCCACTTGATCCTTGAGGATCGAGTTGCCCCCCGCGACGAAGGCCACGTATTGCCGGCCTTTGTATTCGTATACCGCAGGGTTGGCCACGGCGGGGGCCATGACGATGTCGGACCACAGCTCCTTGCCGTCATCCAGCGCGTAGGCACGGACTTTGGCGTCCATCGAGGCACCGATGAAGATCACGCCGCCCGCCGTCACCGCCGGGCCACCGATGGTGGGTGAGCCCATGTCTTGCGGCATGTACCAGCCCCACTGCTGAACCGCGCCCATCGGGCGACGCCACTTGACGTCGCCGGTGCGCATGTCCAGGGCCACGATTTCGCCGAACGGCGGCGCCCAGCATGGCATGCCGGCCCAGTTCTGCGCGTTCAGCAAGGACATGCCATACGGCGCGCCGATCTGCGGGTAGAAGCCGTTTTCGTTACCGGCGTCCTTGGGCTGTTTGTCGTACGCGGCGCGGTCCCACAGTTTGATCATCTGCACGATGTGCGAGGTGTTCACGATGGCCACCTGGTTGACCGGGTCAAACGCAACCCCGCCCCACTGCACGCCACCGGCACTGTCCGGGTAGGCGAGCACGCCATTGCCTTTGGTGCTCGGCGGCGAGTACATGCCGTTGTATTCCAGACCGTCCCACATCTTCGAGCACTGGCCAAAGCCAACGATGTCCGCGACTTTCCAGATCGCCGGTTTCTTGGACTGGTCCATCAACGGCGCAGGTTTGGTCGGGAACGGCTGGGTCGGTGAGTACACTTCGCCATCGGCATCGCCCTGCGGCACCGGACGCTCCTCGATCGGCCACACGTCTTCGCCGGTACGCCGGTCAACCGTGAACAGGAAGCCCATCTTGGTCGCTTGCACCAAGGCAGCCACCGGTTTGCCATTCACCGTAATGTCCATCAACGTCGGTGCCGAGTTGATGTCGTAATCCCACAGGTCATGGTGAACCCACTGACGCGACCAGACGACTTTGCCGGTGTTGATATCCAGCGCGGTGGTAGATGTGCCCAGCGGGATCGGCTTGGTGCGGTTGCCGCCCCAGTAGTTGGGCGACGGCGAGGACACCGGGATGTACAGCAAGCCCAGCGCCGGGTCGTAGGACATGGCCGTCCAGATGTTGGCCGTACCGGTTTTACCCTCTTCTTCAGGCGGAATCGGTTTGAACTCCCATTCCAGCTCGCCAGTGCGGGCGTTCAGGGCGAACAGCGAGCCCGGTGATTCGACTTCGTATTCCCAGTCTTTGCCCGCCCAGCCCACGATCAGTTTGTCGCCAATCACGGTAGGCGGTTGCAGGACCGACAGCGGCCATTTGGCGTTGAGGGTGTTCCACTGGTTGATGTCTACGACGCCATTTTTGCCGAAGTTTTCGCACGGCTTTCCGGTGTCGGCATCGACCGCAAACAGCTGCGCCGTCATGTTGCCCAGATACACGACTTTCTGGCAGGCCACCCCCGCTTGCGGGGTTTTCTCCTGCCAATAGGCCACGCCCCGGGATTTCAACGCAGGCTGGGTTTCGGCCACCAGAGGCGACTTGGTATCAAACACCCATTTCTCTTTGCCGGTCTCGGGTTCGAGGGCAATGATTCGGTAAAACGGCGTGCCGATGTACAAGGTGTCATTGGCAAAAATCGGCGTGGCCGACCAGACAGATGGCGGGATTTTGCCGGTGCCGGTGGACATGTCCCCGGTGAAGTACTGCCAGACCTTGGTCAGGTTGCCGACGTTATCCTTATTGATTTGCGTGAGGGGCGAATACTTTTGCGCACTCAACTGGCCGTGAAAGCTGTCCCATTCCTTGCCGTTCGGCGTCGGCAGCCTGGCGCTCTCGGCCGATACGCTCGACGGGGCCAGCAGCGGCGCGGGTACGGTGTAGGTGTCGGCCTGGGCCGTGGAAAAGCCCGCGAGCATGCACAAGGCCGGGGCGCTCAAAAGGTGTTTTTTCATTCCAGTCATGTCACGCGCTCCTGGTTGCCGGGGTGAAGGTTTCAATCACGACACCCACCGCGCCCACCGCCAGCACGGCGGCAGTCCACCACCCGTGCAAAAACAGGGCGGCGATAAAGGTCCCGATAATCCCCGCCCAACTCAAAAACAGGAGAAAGCCTCGCAGCCCGCCTGCATGGCTTTTGAGCAGTAACAGCCCGAGTACAACCATCACCAGTTCGGCAAACATCGCCGTCATCGCTCCGCCCGAGCCATCAATGCCCGACAGCGGGGTGAAGAAGCGCCACGCCGTGATGACCAGTGCCACCAGGGCCGCAACGATCAAAATATAAGCACCCACGTGACGCCTGGGCGTTGCCGCGGGTGACGCATAAGCAGATGTACTCATCCCTTTCCCCTTTTCCGTTATGTACACATTGGGTATGTAAGGAAAACCCGAACGAACAGGCGCACTCAGGCCATTGCCGAAAGCACCTTCAGCCAAACGAGATTCAGTGTAGTCAACGTGCAAGGAAGCACCCACAAGGATGCAAGAAGGGTCTTACGTAGTCGCTGTTGAGGGGCGAGGCTGCATGTGCAGCCTCGCACGGTTCGTCAGCGACCAGAGGGACTGTGCCGGGTGGCGGGGTTAATGCGCGCTGTCGCCCGCGGCGGGGGCAGGCGCATCTTGGGTCACGTGTCTGACCAGTTTGCCGATGGTCAACCCTTGGAACAGGATCGACGACAGCACCACGATGTAGGTGATACTCAGGATCAGGTCACGCTCCGGGCCCAGCGGCAACGCTAGTGCCAGAGCAACCGATACCCCGCCCCGCAGGCCGCCCCAGGTCAGGATGCGGATGGTGCCACGGGGCACGGCGCGCCAGCGGCGCAGCAACACAATGGCCGGGGCGACGGTGAGCAGGCGCGACAGCAGAATCGCCACGGCCAACGCACTGGCAGCCAGCAAATGCAGCCACGAGAACGGCAGCAGCAACAACTCCATGCCGATCAGCGCAAACAGCAGCGCGTTGAGCATGTCATCCAGCAACTCCCAGAAACCGTCCATGTAACGACGGGTCATCTCGTTCATGGCTTTGTTACGGCCCAGATTGCCGATAATCAGACCGGCCACCACCATCGCAATCGGCGCCGACACGTGCAGCTCGCTGGCCATGGCCGAGCCGCCGATCACCAGCGCCAGGGTCAGCATGACTTCGATCTGGTACTGCTCGATGCTTTTGATCATCCGGTACACCAGATAACCGATCAGCCCGCCAAACACCACGCCGCCAATGGCTTCGTGGGCGAACATCATGGCCGTGGCGCTGACACTGGGGGTTTCGCCCAATTGGACAATGCCCAGCAACACGGTGAACACCACAACGGCGGTGCCATCATTGAACAGCGACTCGCCCACGATGGTGGTTTTCAGGGGTTTGGAGGCGTTGGCGGTCCGCAGCACACCGAGTACTGCAATCGGATCGGTGGGGGAAATCAGCGCGCCGAACAGCAGGCAGTAGAGGAAGCTGATGTGCCAGCCGAACAGGCCAAAAATCCAGTACGCCAGGCTGCCGATCACCGTGGTGGCAATCAAGACACCCACGGTGGCCAACAAACCGATCGGCCAGCGGTAGCTGCGCACGTCGTTGAAGTTAACGTGCAAGGCGCCCGCAAACAGCAAAAAGCCCAGCATCCAGTTCATGAGCAGATCGCCAAAATCGATCTGGCCGATCAACTGTTGCACGCGGTCTTCGAGGCCCGGGTAGCCGAGTACGCTCAACCCTTGCAACAGCAGGGAAAATAATAGGGCGGTGACCATCACGCCAATCGTGGGCGGTAGGCCGATAAAACGGTAATTCACATACGTCAGCAACGACGTCAGGCAGATAAACGCAGCAACAAGCTCAAGCATCCGAGTTCCTGTGGTGGCGAGATGGAGGGAGGCCCGATCAGGCCGGGCGTTGGTTTGATGCAAAAGCCGGGTGCAGCGGCACATGGCCAAGCGTGACAAACCGACGCAACGCCCGGCCAGCATTGACCACAAAAGGCCTGCCAGGTTGCACGATCAGCCGGATTTACGGTTCTTTGTGCAAGTCGGCCAGCCAGCGCAACACTTCGGCCGTGGGCTCGATCAAATCGGCCGGAATGTACTGATCCACATGACCGCCCTGATACAACGCGCGCGCCAGCGGGATGCGCTGCAAAACCGGGATGCCTTCTTCCTCAGCGATGCGCCGCACCTGAAGCGCTTGGGCGTCGGTGTATTTGAGGGTAATCAGCGGCAACGGCGTCTCGCCCCGCACATATCGAATGCCAATGGCGATGTGCGTAGGGTTGGCGACGATGACCGACGAGCGCTGCACGTCAGCGCGCAGGTTGCTGGTCTGTAGCTCCTGGTGAAACTGCCGCCGTTTGCTCTTGATCTCGGGGCTGCCTTCCATTTCCTTGTACTCACGCTTGATCTCGTCCTTGCTCATGCGCAACTGCTTGTTGTGCTGATAGCGCTCAAACGCATAGTCCGCGGCTGAAATCAGCACAAAGCCGACACCGCACACCAGCATCAACTGCTCAAGCATCAGGCCGATGACCGGTGCAATGCAGCCCAGGCCGCAGGCGGGCAAGCGAATCAACGCGTTGAGGTTGCCCTCCAGCGTGACCCACACCAACAGCGTCAACAGCGCAACCTTGAGGGTGGACTTGAGAAACTCCACCAGGCTGCGAACCGAAAAGATCTTCTTCGCCCCTTCCACCGGGTTGATCTTTTTGAGGTCAGGCTTGATTGCGTCGCCACTGAGCAGAAAGCCGTATTGCGCCAGGTGCGAGGCGATCACCACCAGCGCGGCCACGGCCAGTATCGGCAGGCACAGGTACACCAGCTCCTGCATGAGGTTTTCCAGCACCAGCTCGAAGGCTTGGCCAAAGGGCAGGTTCAGGTAGGTGGCGGGCATCAGCATCAGGCCGCCCAAGTGTTCCATGTAGTACGACGAGGCGCCCATGAACAACGCGACCAAGGCCAGAATCAACGCCGTGGACACCACTTCACGGCTTTTGACCACCTGCCCCTTGACCCGCGCATCGCGCAGTTTCTTGGGCGTGGGCTGTTCGCTTTTTTCACCGCTCATCGCCCCTCCAGCACCGGCGTCAGTAACTGCACCGGGTCCAGCGCCAGCAACAGGCTGTCATAGGCGTGGGTCATCAGGACGTTGAGGTAAATCACCAGCAAAAAACTGGCGATGATGCTTTTGATCGGCATGGCCAGAATGAACACGTTGAGCGACGGCGCAAATCGGCTGATCAGGGCCAGTCCGAACTCTGCCAGAAACATCGCGATCAACAGCGGCGCGGCCAGCAGCACGCACAGGCTGAGCAGCTGGCTGAACTGGCTGTAGAAAAAAACCACCCATTGCTCGCCCACGTGCGGAAAAAACGTCGCCACCGGCCAGCTCACGTAGCTCTGGAACAGCGCCCCGAGCAACATCAAAAACGCGCCGCCGGAGAAAAACAACGTGATCAGGGTTTGCGTCAGCAATAACCCGGTGGGGCTCGTCTGGCTGCCCAGCGTCGGGTTCAGGGTCGAGGCAATCGAGGCGCCGCGCTGGTTGTCAATGATGAAACCGGTGGCCTCAATGGCCCAGAACGGAATGGTCGCCACGAAGCCGATCAACAGCCCCAGCAGGATTTCCTTGCCGATCACCAGCGCCAGCTCCAGCCCCGTCAGGGTCGCAGGCAGCGTGCCGGCCACGGCCGGGTAGATGAACAGCGCCAGCGAACAGGCCACGCCGTTGCGCACCAGCCCGCCACCGAGCATCTGTTTGCTCAGGATCGGCATCACCACAAAACAGCACAGGATGCGCGGCAACAGCAGCGTGTAGGCCAGCAGCAGCTGTTGCAGGTCCTGAATGCTCATCGGACCAGCGCCACCTTATGCAGCGTCATGTCCGCGAACGTGAACAGCTCGTTGCCCATCCAGCCCGCCGTGGCAAACAAAGTCACCACCACCGCCACCAGCTTGGCGACGAAGCCCAGGGTTTGTTCCTGGATTTGCGTCAGGGCTTGCAGCAGCGACACCAGTGTGCCGACGGCGGCGGCAATCAGCACCGTGGGCAGCGACAACACCAGCACCAGCCACAGGCTCTGGCTGGTGAAGTGCAGGATGTCGGCGTTGTTCACGGCCACACCCCGTAACTGATGACCAGCCCATGGGTCAGGCGCGCCCAGCCGTCGAGCAATACAAACAGCAACAGTTTGAACGGCAGCGAAATGGTCATCGGCGACACCATCATCATCCCCATCGCCAGCAGGATGTTGGAGATGATCAGGTCGATGGCAATAAACGGCAGGTAGATCAAAAAGCCGATTTCAAACGCGCGGGTCAGCTCACTGACGGTGAACGCAGGCAGCAGGATCAGCAGGCTGTCGGGTTCCAGACGGTCGGCGTATTCGGCGGGCCAGATCTGCCGCGTGCTGTCGACGAAAAACGCGTGCTCGCGGGTCTGGATCTGACGCTTGAGAAAATCGCGGTACGGCTGCATGCCTTCATCGAGAAACAGCTCGACCGATTCGGTTTTACTCAGGCTCACCTCATGGGTTTTCAGGTAGTCGCGGGTGGCGAACCCCACGGGAGCCATCACGTACACACTCAAAATAATGGCCAGCCCATACATCGCCATGTTGGGCGGGATTTGTTGCACGCCCAGCGCGTTGCGCAGCAGCGAAAACACCACCGTCATTTTGATAAACGATGTGGCCATCACCGCGATAAACGGCAACAGGGCCAGCAAGGCCAGCCCCATGATGAGGCTGAGTTCGTCCGGTAACTGAATCATGCGGCGCTGCCCGGCAACAGGCGGGTGACGCGCACCCCCAACCGATCCTGAATGCGCACCAGCTCACCGGTGCCGACGCAGCGCTGATTGGCCAGGATGCGCACCTCGCCTTCCAGCCCGCAGGCCAGATCAATCAGCGCGCCCGGCTCCAGCGCTGCCAGCGTGTGCAGGTCGAGGGTTTGACGACCCACCTCAAAACTGACCTGCACGTCGAGTTGATCGAGGCCTGCCAGGGCGTGGTCGGGGTCAGTCGGGGGCGGTGTGTGCATGGCGAGTACCTTGAGGTGAGAGTCTTCAGGAAGAACGTGCGCCCACGGGCGCCCTTCGATATGGGCCAGCAACGGGCTTTGCGCGTCGTGGTGCGCAGGCAACAGCAGCACATCGCCGGGGCAGACCGAATTCAACAGCGCGGGGGTCAGCGCCACGGGGCCCCACTGCAACGACAACACCAGCGCCACAGGCTGCATTTCGCGCAATGGCCGGGGCGCGAGCATGGCCAGCAGCGCGTCGGGATCTCCCTCAAGCCACCCCACTAACTGCTCGCTGCCACGGGACAGGCTGAGGCTCAAGCAAGGGGTTCGTGCGGTCGGCACACACGGCTCGACGGCTTCCCACACCAGGCCGTTGAACGACGCCGCTTCCACTTCCAGCAACGCCAGTTGCAGGGCGGGGGGCAAACTGGCGAAAGCCGCCTCCTGCAAGCGCGGCGCCAGCCATTGCGCCAGACAGGCGCGGTGGCACAACCAGCGCAGCGGCACGCCGCGCCAGTGAACCCGCAGCGCCATATCAAGACCCGCCGGAGGATGGCTGACCGCCAATTGCGCGTGCCCGTCCTCAAACGGGTAGCGGCTGCGGCACACCGCCAGGCGTTGCTGCAACGCCCACTCCTGCGGCTCGACCGCCTTAAGTCCCAGGCCGTTCATGGCTGCGGCTCCCACTCGTCATACACACTGCGTCGCTGACGCGAGCGCTGATCGCCGTCCTGGGCATTGCTGAATGACAGGTGCACCGGTTGCTCCGGGCTGACCCGTTGCAGACGCTCCAGCAGCTCATGGCGCGCCAGTTGCAACTGCAACAGGCTGCCGGGGCTGGCCTGAATATCGACTTGTAACTGACCGTGAATCGTCACCAACTGCACCTCCACATGCCCGAGCTGCGGCAAATGCACCTGCACCACACTGGCACTGCCGGTGGGGGTGACAGCGCACTGGATGTGCGGCTGCAACGCGCTGAGCAACTGCTGCACGTCCCGCGTCAAAACGGGGGCGGCCGGGGTGGGCTGTAAACGGGCGAGCAGCTTGTCGCCGGGGGTCATCAAGGCGGCGAACGCGTCAGGCGGGTCATCCACCAGGGGCAGATCGCGAGTCGGCTCGTCCTGAGGCGGGTCATCCTGAGCGCGGCTGTCGTTCGCAGGCGCAACCGGCGCCGCTGCGCCGTGGGAATCGACAGGGTGTACGTCACCTGCGGCGATGGACACGATGGTTTTCAACGCCTCCCGCAGCGTCAGCGGTGCGGCGGTGAGCGGCTGGGTATCGCCTTCAGGCTTGACGTGCTTCGCCGGTTCGGCAGCGACGGCAGCGGTGTGAAAGGGCGGTATCTGCGCCGGTTGTTGGGCTGCAAAAGGGAGGCTAACGCCCTCGGGCATGACGTCTCTGGCAGGTTCGGCAGGTTCGGCAGCGTCCGCAACGGTATTTAACGTGTCGATGGCAGGGTGTCGGGCAGGCAGTTGCGCGGCGGTGAGGGGCTGAGCATGATCGTGCGTCTTGGCGTGTACCGCTGCAGGTTCGCAGCCCTCGGCAACGTCGACAGCAGGTTTTAAGGTCTCCATCGCACGCACGGGCGGGCGCTGCGCCCTGTCCTCGACATTGAACGCTTCTGCGGCGTGCTGCCTGTGCTGTTCGTCGGCCGGGGGCGCAGGTGTCGCCTGGGGTTCAGGCCCTCTGAGCAACTGGGCGAACGCGTGATGAGCCTGTTGAAAGGATCTGCCCAGCGCCGACAGCGTCGGGCGCAACGGTGTCGGCACGTTCACTCGCGGTGCAAGCAGTGCCTGTTCAAAGTGCTGTTGCAGCGCTTTTTCAGGGGGCATCGGGGTTGGCGCCTCACCCGGCAGCGAAGGTTCGACCGGGCTGATGCGGGTCATGACACCACGTCCGGACGACGGAATTCATCGAGTTCCATTTCTTCTTTCAACTCATTCATGTGGCGTTCTTCGTCCAGTGCATGGCGGCTCAATTCGGTGAATTTTTCCACCTGTTGCTGCGCGTCCAGCAGCTTGCGCTGGCTCAAGCGCCACAACTCGCGCTCTTGCACCAGCACATGCGTGCGCTCGGCAATCGCTTGTTCGAGGCGGGCTTCTTCTTCACGCAACAGGGCCACCTGTTGTTGCCACCGCTCCAGTTTTTGCCGGTTGAACGGCTGCTCCTTGCACTGCTCGAACAGGCGCGCTTCCTCGGCCTGACGCCACTGTTGGTACTGCTGATGCTCGGTCACGCTCAAGGCCTGGGCGTGTCGGCAGGCCTTTACCCGCAGTTGATGGCGATGTTGTTCCTGCTCCGCCCGCCGGGCGCGCAAGGACTTGATGGTTAACAGCGTGTGCAAGGTCACTGGGCAAGGGCCTCCAGTTGGGCAAGGCTGTGCGGCAAGTTGCTGAGTTCGTGAGTCCCCTGACGCAACCAGTCCCGGATCGCAGGCATCTTGTCGATGGCGCGGTCGGCAATCGGGTCCTGGCCTTTCTGGTACTCACCGATCTTGAGCAGCAATTCCACTTCTTCGTATTTGGCCATCCACTCGCGCACCTGACTGGCCGCGTGCCGATGACTGGGGGTCACAATCTGGTTCATCACCCGGCTCACCGAGCGCAACACATCGATGGCCGGGTAGTGATTGGCCGCCGCCAGCTTGCGCGACAGGATGATGTGCCCGTCGAGGATCGAGCGGGTTTCATCGGCCACCGGCTCGGTCATGTCGTCGCCCTCCACCAGCACCGTGTACAGCGCGGTGATCGAGCCGGTGTCCGATTGCCCGGCGCGCTCCATCAACCGCGGCAAGGCGGCAAACACGGACGGTGGATAGCCACGGCGCGTGGGCGGTTCGCCCGCTGCCAGACCGATCTCCCGTTGGGCACGGGCAAAGCGGGTGACCGAGTCCATCAGCAGCAACACCCGCTTGCCCTGATCGCGAAAGTACTCCGCGATGCTGGTCGCCACGAAGCCCGCCTTGGCCCGTTCCATGGCGGGTCGGTCGGAGGTCGCCACCACCAGCACCGAACGCCGCAGGCCCTCTTCGCCCAGGTCGGACTCAATGAATTCGCGCACTTCGCGCCCGCGCTCACCCACCAGCGCGAGTACGATCACGTCCACTTCAGCGTTACGCATCAGCGTCGCCAGCAACGTGCTTTTGCCGCCGCCCGCCGCTGCAAAAATCCCCATGCGCTGGCCTTCGCCGCAACACAACAGCCCGTCCAGGGTGCGCACGCCCAATGAAATCGGGCGGGTAATCAGTTGGCGGCTCATGGGCGCGGGCGCGTCGCGATACACCGGATACCAGGCGGCCGGTTCGCCCAAGGGTCCGCCTTGCAAAGGCTGACCCAAGCCATCGAGCACCTGCCCGAGCAAATGTTCGCCCACGCCCACTTGGTGCATGGTGCCGGTCGGGCTGACCTCGGTGTTTGAGGAAATCCCGTGCATTTCTCCCAGCGGTGTCAGCAACGCCTGATGCTGCTGAAAACCAATGACCTCCGCCATCAATGACAACGAATGGTCCGGGTTGCGCAGGTGACACAACTCGCCAATGCGCACGCCCGGCACCACGGCCTTGAGCAACGTGCCGGTGACTTGCGTCACCCGGCCACGGATCTGAATCAGCCGGCATTGTTCAATGACGTGCTGCATCTGATCGGCGATGGGGTCAAAAGAGAGGGGCATGGTCGGCTTGGGTGTGGGGCTGGCCGCCATTTTAAAGAGAAGTTTCTGTAGGAAATTTCAGTCTCGGCCGAGAGTTTTTATAAATTGGTTGGGCCAGTCGTTTAAACGGGCAGCCTAAAAAAATGCGACGGATTTTGGCAGCCGCCGCCAGCCGCGCATTTTTACAATGGCGCTCTTCTTCACAGCTGCACGAGAGCGAGTGCCTCTATGGCCAACATCCAGAACCTGCTGGCACCCACCGCGCCACGGGATCGCGAGGTCGAACCGTCGCGCAGCCCCGACCCACGCTTGAGCGGCAGTTTTCAGGGCGAGCGGGTGCACTACGTGTCCACCAGCCAGTCGATGGCCGATGCCGCTGAAGAACTGACGTTCGCGTTTTCCGAGCGGGTGGAAAAGTCACTGGCCAAAAGCAAGATCAGCGACGGGCAAGCGCGCCTGAGCGAAGTTCAGGAGATGCTCGAAGAGTACCTGCACAAGGTGCCCGACCTCGACCGCCAGCAAAAACTCGACACCCTGGTGGCGCAACTGTCCAGCGGGCAGCTCACCCACATGGCGCAGTTCAAGGCCTACCTCAACAGCTTTTCCGGCGAGGTCAGCCACCAGTTTGTGGCGCTGTCGTTTGCGCGTCAGACGCTGGCCGCCAAAACCGACGCCCGCGCGCTGTTGGCGTTGATCGATCAAGCCCTGTTGCAGATGGCCGAAGAACACGGCGCCGCAATTGAAACCGGCCTGAGCATCGGCCCGCTGGCCTTTGAGGCACACGCCCAAGGGCTGGGCGAAGTGCAGGCGCTGCGCGACACCTACCGCGATGCCGTCCTTGATTACAAAGGCCTGTCTGCGGCCTGGCAGGACATTCAGACGCGCTTCGCCAGCTCCGCCATCGAAGGCGTGACAGGGTTCATGATGAAAGCCCTGAGTGCCGATCTGGACAG
The DNA here is from genome assembly GCF_015377145.2 of Pseudomonas lundensis. Classification (NCBI taxonomy): domain Bacteria; kingdom Pseudomonadati; phylum Pseudomonadota; class Gammaproteobacteria; order Pseudomonadales; family Pseudomonadaceae; genus Pseudomonas; species Pseudomonas lundensis. The sequence continues at coordinate 398,820 of NZ_CP062158.2, read as the reverse complement.
CCAGCAAGCTCACCTCGACCCGGTCAAGCTGGAGCGGGTGATGAGCGACATGGCCAAGCTGCGAGTGCTGTGCGGCCTGTCGGATCAGGTTCATGCGCTATGGAAAGCGTTGGTCACGGGAGAGCAAGGGCATGGCATACGGGCCTTCTGAACTGATGGGCGATCTGGTCTCACTGGTGGATAAACGCTGGGTCACGGTGCAGGACATTCAGCGCATGGGCCAGTCGATGCCGCTGCACAGCGTGGCCGAACTCATCACCTTCTACCGTGAAATCAAACGCCTGCTGCGCCTGTTGCCCATCGAAACATTTGCCGATGAGGAACAGCGGCACAACCTGCTCAACGCCTGTCAGCTGGCCATGGATCTGGCCATCGATCAGGAAGAGGACGAATGGCAAGCCCAATGAGAACACAGCATGCAGTGGATTGATCAGGCGCTGACCCGGTTCTGTCAGGACATGGGCGTGGCGTTGCCGTCGCCGTTGAGTGACCTGGTGCAGCTGGAATTCGAGCACGCAGGCACCCTGCAACTGGAGCGGCATGCCCACGGGCTGACGCTCTGGCTGGCGCTGGAGCTGCCGTGGCATCAGGCGCATCAGGGCATGCTGCGCGCCCTGTCGCGTTGTTACAGCCGGGCCGCGCCCCCGTTGCCGCTGCGCTGTGGTTGGGCGGGCGAATCGCGCCTGCTGCTGTTTATCACCCTGGAGGCGCGGCGGGTCACGGTGCCGGTGTTGCATCAAGCACTGCGCACGCTGATCGCCGTGCGTGAAGAAGTGCTGGCCCCGTGAGTCGCATCAGCGGCCTGCATATCGGGATCGAGCACCTCAGCGAAGTCGACAGCGCCCATGACCTGGCCGGGCTGCCCGAGCGCTATGTGTTGCCGCCGGACGGCCACAGTGTGGAGGCGCATTTCGATGCCTTGTACCCGGCCCGTCGTGCCGAACAGCAATGGCTGGATCTGGCACGCCCCTCCCGGCATTTTCACGAACTGCTGCGCCCCCAGGCGTTTCGCCAGGCCCTCGCCCAATTACGCCAGACCCTGGAAGCGTCGCCGGACCCTCACCTGCACGCGGCGGCACAGCTGATTGCCGCGCGCAGTGACGACGAGCAACTGCTGCACGTGGCGCTGAATTTGTTGCACAAGGTATGAGTGACATGAGCTTGAAACCGGTTGAGCAAACCCTGCTGTTGCTGCTCGGATGGGTGCAACTGCAATGCGCCCAACCGGGCCGCGCCCGCACGTTTTTTGAAGCCCTGCTCAGTGCAGAACCCCGCCAACGCGACGCGCGCAAGGCGCTGGTGGTGGCATTGCTGCAACTGGACCTGGGCGCCCAGGCCCAACAGCACTGTGAGCAATTGCTGGCCGACGGCGAACAGGACCCGGCACTCTGGGCCTGCCTGAGCCGTGCGCGCCAGCTGCAAGGCCAACTGGAACAGGCCCGCGCCGATTACGAGCACTTCCTTGCCCTGCGGGATACCCATGCCTGAACTCACGGAGTTTCTGACCCGCCTCGGCGCCCGTAAAGACATCATGCTGGCAATCATGCTGCTGGCGGTGGTGTTCATGATGGTGTTGCCGCTGCCGCCGTTTTTGCTGGACATCCTGATCGCGATGAACATCACCATTTCGGTGGTGCTGATGATGATGTCGGTCTACATAAACTCGCCCTTGCAGTTCTCGGTGTTCCCCGCAGTGCTGCTGATTACCACGCTGTTCCGGCTGGCGCTGTCGGTCAGCACCACGCGGATGATCCTGCTCGAAGCGGACGCCGGGAAGATCGTCGAAACCTTTGGCAACTTCGTGGTCGGCGGCAACCTCGTGGTGGGCTGCATTCTGTTTTTGATCATCACCATCGTGCAGTTTCTGGTTATAACCAAAGGCGCGGAACGCGTGGCCGAAGTGAGCGCACGCTTCTCGCTGGACGCCATGCCCGGTAAGCAAATGAGCATCGACGGCGACATGCGCGCCGGGGTCATCGACGTCAACGAAGCCCGCGAGCGACGCTCGATGATCGAGAAGGAAAGCCAGATGTTCGGCTCGATGGACGGCGCCATGAAGTTCGTCAAAGGCGACGCCATCGCCGGGCTGATCATCATCTTCGTCAACATCCTGGCCGGCATCACCATCGGCGTCACACAAAAAGGCATGACCGCCGCCGATGCCTTGCAGCTGTACTCGGTACTGACCGTGGGCGACGGCATGGTCACGCAGATCCCGGCGCTGTTGATCGCCATCACGGCGGGGATCATCGTCACCCGCGATTCGTCAGACACGTCAACCGATCTGGGCAGCGACATCGGCGATCAGGTCGTGGCGCAGCCCAAGGCATTGATGATCGGGGGCGTACTGTTGGTGCTGTTCGGGCTGATTCCGGGCTTCCCGACCGTAACCTTTTTCGCCCTGGCATTACTGGTGGGCGGCGGCGGTTACTGGATGGTGCTGCGCCAGCGCAGTGCCGCGGCGGCAGGCGAAGCCCACGACCTGCCCACGCTGCTGGCACAAGGGGCGGGCGCGCCTTCGGTCAAGCCTCGCGGCAAGCCTTCGCCCGGCAAAACCAAGGGCGGGCGCCTGAGTGACAAGGAAGAGTTCGCCATGACCGTGCCGTTGCTGATCGACGTCGACGCCAGCCTGCAGCAGAGCCTGGAAGGCTACTCGCTCAATGAAGAACTGGTGCGGGTACGGCGCGCCCTGTACCTGGATTTCGGGGTGCCGTTTCCAGGGATTCACCTGCGTTTCAATGAAGGCTTGAAAGACGGTGACTACCTGATCCAGCTTCAGGAAGTGCCTGTCGCGCGGGGCCGCCTGCGCCCGGCGCAGCTGTTGGTGCAGGAACGCAGCAACCAGTTGGAACTGTTGGGGGTGCCGTTCGAAGAAGGCGACCCGGTGCTGCCGGGCCAGCCCACGCTGTGGGTTGGCGAAGAACACCGGCCACGCCTTGAGCGGGCAGGTTGCAGCGTGTTGAGCATGGACCAGGTGCTGACCTGGCACTTGTCCCACGTGCTGCGCGAATACGCCGAAGACTTTATCGGGATTCAGGAGACCCGCTACCTGCTCGAACAGATGGAGCACAGCTACGCCGAACTGGTGAAGGAAGCCCTGCGCATCATCCCCTTGCAGCGCATGACCGAAATCCTCCAGCGGCTGGTGGGCGAAGACATTTCCATCCGCAACCTGCGTTCGATCCTCGAAGCCATGGTGGATTGGGGACAGAAGGAAAAGGATGTGGTGCAGCTCACCGAATACATCCGCAGCAGCCTCAAGCGCTACATCTGCCACAAGTACTCGAGCGGCAACAACATCTTGCCCGCCTACTTGCTCGACCAGCAGGTGGAGGAACAGATTCGCGGCGGCATCCGCCAGACCAGTGCGGGCAGTTACCTGGCGCTGGACCCGGCCGTGACCCAGGCGTTTTTACAGCAAGTGCGCCAAACCGTAGGCGACCTGTCCGGCATGCAGAGCAAGCCGGTGCTGATTGTTTCAATGGACATTCGCCGCTACGTGCGCAAGTTGATTGAAAGCGATTACTACGGGTTGCCGGTGCTGTCGTATCAGGAGCTGACGCAGCAAATCAACATTCAGCCCTTGGGCAGGATTGCCATGTGAACCGCGACCCGCTGTGTGACTGGTTCGAGCAAAGCGGCCGGGGCGTGCGCCCGCACTTTCTGCGCAACACAGGCCTTCAGTTGGGCTGGCAATTTATGTCTGGCGGTTGCGAAGTCGCGTGGCGCTGCGAGGGCGCGCGGGTGTGGATTGTGATGTTTCGCCGCCTCGACGAACGCCTCGGCCTGGCCAACCCCTTTGCGCCTTTGTATCTACTGGCCGAAGCGGCGCGCTGCGTACTACCGCCCCCGGCCTCGCTGTACGGGAATGTCGAGGTACTGGCCCACAGCCCGCTGGCGGCTGCGCGCCTGGGCCGTTTCTATCAGCGCTGGGCGGGTGCCCATCAACCGCAACCCGGCTGGTTCGAGCTGGACGTAAGCCGCGTGTGCTCGCTACAGCACATGCGAAAACGACAAAAACTCGACCGTGCCTGACAGGAAGCCGTGCGCGCTATCCCTACTATAGAGCGCATGAACAAAGACCCTGCCCCCCTCGCCACGACCGTCCAGGCCGCCCGGCTGGCCATTGAAAACAATGCCCAGCGCGGCCGCCTGCTGTCTGAAATGTGGGAAGGCCTGGGGCTGTCTCCCGAGGTGCGTGACCGGGTGTTTCGTCCCGGCCACGACCGTTTGATACAGGCCGCCGAGCAAGAGCTGCTCAAGGAAGTCGAGCGCATGCGCGCCGCCCAACGACCTGTCGCCCAAGCAGGCAGCCGCGTGCGGCGCCCTGCCCGGATGCGCGGGCTTATGGTTTAAGGACTCAGCATGAGCATTTCCCATTACAGCAAAACCACGCCGTTTCTCAGCGACCTGAACGGTGCGTCGCTGGACCAATTGCGCGGCAAAGACACCCACGCGCTGGCCGACCTGCAACAGACACTGGGCAGGCTGAATATCCGCGTCACCCATGACGGCACGCCCCTGACCCAGGAGCAGATGACCAAGGTGCTGGCGTACCTGTTGCCACCCCAGGCGCAGGTTGCCAACGGCTGGTACGCGAGCCAGACCCAAAGCGGGCTTGAGGCGGTGAAAAAGACCCTGGCCGCTTACGCCAAGGCACACCCTGCCACGCCATGGCCGCTGAGCGATTTTCTGGCGCTGACCCATGCCGACCTGACATCCGACACGCTCGACGATGACGTGATCGACGTGTACGTCGCCGTCATGGAGCAACAGGACGCCAAGCGCCTCACGCTGCGCGACGAGTTGACATCGCTGACCGGCGAGCTGTCGATCTACAGCGTGGTGCAGGCGCAGATCAACGCGCGCTTATCCTCCAAAAGCGCCATCAACATTGAAGACACCTCGGCCACAACCGGTCTGAACCTGCTGGACAAGACGCTGTACGGCTACAGCGAGGACAGCCGCTGGCTGAAAAGCGCCGAGTACGCCTTGTTGACCGGGATGGACACCGGCAAAGGCAAGACCCGCATCAGCATCAAGGACTTTTTGAGCGGCGTGCCCAAAGAAAGCGGCGCCATCAAGGCCGTCGATTTGAAGCGCGACTACCCCTTCGAAAAAGATAACAACCCGGTCGCCAACCTGGCCACGACGGTGGGTGATCGCGCGCGGCCGCTGAACGACAAAGTGAGCGAAAAAACCACCCTGCTCAACGATGTCAGCTCGCGCTACAACGCCGCCATCGAAGCGCTTAACCGCTTTGTGCAAAAGCACGACAGCCTGCTGCGCGACATTCTCAATGCCATTTAAAGGAACGCCCATGACCCAGCCCACCCAAGACGCCTGCGAGCAGGAAATGGAAGCGTTTTTGCGCGACGGCGGCACCCTCGCCATGCTCAAGGACGTGTCGGCCGACAGCCTGGAGCAACTCTATTCGCTGGCGTTCAACGACTATCAGGCCGGCAAGTGGGACAGCGCCCACAAGGTGTTTCAGGCGCTGTGCATGCTCGACCATTACGACGTGCGGTTCTTCCTCGGGCTGGGCGCATGCCGTCAGTCCATGGGGCAGTTCGAGCTGGCGTTGCAGAGTTACAGCTACGGCGCGGTGATTGACGTCAACGAGCCACGATTCCCGTTTCACGCTGCTGAGTGCCACCTGCAACTGGGTGATCTCGACGGAGCCGAAAGTGGCTTCTATTCGGCCCGGGCCCTGGCCGCAGCCCAACCTGCACACGCGGCGCTGGCCGAGCGTGCAGGCGCTTTACTGGAAGCCGTCCTCATCAGAAAGGATCAACACCATGATTGCATCAGCGATTGATCGCAACGGGCTCACGCCGGGGGCAGCCTCGACTGCCGAACCGGACGGGCCCAAACGTGCAGAACGCGAACACGACGTCACCGTCAGCCGGGTCCAGGCACAGGCGTGGTCCGCTGTCCCGTCGCAGGGCGTGCAATTGCCCGCCCCTGCTCCCGGCGTTGCCCACAGCCTGCAACCGCAGACGCTGGCCAACATCAAACAGTTGGTCAGCACGGTCATTCACGACAGTAGCCGCCTGACACAACAACTGCTTGTCGCAGTACCCCGCCTTGCCGCCGCACGCCTGAGCTCGCCGCAAGCGTTCGAGATTGAACTGTCCCGCATCACCAGCGAGCTGGGAAGCGCGCAAAAAGCCAACAAACTGGAAGACATCAAGCGGGCGCGCGAGCAGAACCTGCAAAAGATGGACGACAACCAGAAGAAGATTCAAGAGTCGCAAGACGCTGCCAAAGAGGCCCAGAAATCGGGCCTTGCAGCCAAGATTTTTGGGTGGGTCAGTGCCGTGGCCTCGATCATCGTGGGCCTCATCATGGTCGCCACCGGCGCAGGCGCAATTGCTGGCGCGCTGATGATCGCCGGCGGGGTCATGGGCATTGTGTCCCAGTCCGTGCAGGCCGCTGCGGCGGCGGGCTTGATCAGTAAAGAGACGATGGAAAAACTCGGCCCGGTGTTGATGGGCATTGAAATCGCCGTGGCCCTGATGGCCGCCGTGGCCAGTTTTGGCGGCACAGCAGTGGCGGGCGTGGCCAAACTGGGCGCGAAGATGGGCACTAAAGTGGCAGAACTCACGGCCACGATTGCCAGCAAAGTCACTGAATTTGGCAGCAAGTTTGGCACCGTGGCGAGCCTGTCCATGTCCCATGGCGCCAAGCTCGGCGTGCAAGTGGCCGACGTCACACTGGACGTGGCCAACGGCGCCTCTCAGGCCGTCAACAATAGCTATCAGGCCCACGCAGCCCTGCGCCAGGCCGACGTGCTGGAGAACCGCGCAGAGCTGAGCGCGTTTCAAGCCGTGATCGACATCCTGCGCGAAGAACTGACCCGCATGGTCGAGGCGTTTACCCAGGTCATGGAACAGATTTTCCAGATGATCAACGCCAAGGGCGACCTGCTGCATAACTTGTCCAGCCGCCCTGCGGCCATTTGAGGAGCCCCCATGATGATTGATATGAGTGTCAGCCCTCGGGCATTGAGTGACGTCGCTTCCAGCGGCCCGGTTGAAAAGAGCGCTGCCCCGGTGAGCCGCGAGACGGCTCACCGGGCCGCCGATGTGTCGGCCCCTGCCACCTCACCGGCGGGCAGCATCGAGCTGGTCAAACCTGCACAACACTTCAACCCCGCCACGCTGGGCAAAGTCACCCGCGAACTGGACACCACCGTTGAGCTGATGGTGTTGCTGTTTCGTATCGCGCAAAAGGCCCGGGAGCTGGGCGTGCTGCAACGCGACAGCGAAAACACGGCGATTATCGAGGCACAGAAATCCCAGGTCACCGAGATGCGTTCGGGCGCCAACCTGATGATTGCCATGGCAGTGATCTCCGGCATCATGGCCGTCGGCACGGCGATCATCGGCGCGGTGGGCGCGAGCAAAAATGGCAAGGCCATCAAGCAGGAAGGGCAACTGGAAAAGTCCATTGCCGGGCGCAACGAACTGATCGACGCCAAGATGCAATCACTGGGCAAAACGTCGGACGCCGATCGCAAAACCGTCGGCGCTGTTTGGGAGCAGGCCCAAGCGTTCGATAGCGAACTGCTGACTAAAACCGGGAGAAAAATAGACACCCGCACTACCACTTACCAGGCGATGAACAGCGTTAATCAGTCACTGGGGCAGATGGCCAATACTTCGGTACAAGTCAGGCAAGGACACATTCAGGCCAACGCCAAAGAGGACGAAGTTGAGGCGTCAATTGCACAAAGTCGCAAACAGATAGTTGATGAACAATTGAGTTATAACTCTAACTCCATGAAAGAGCTGATTCAGACACTTCATGAACTTTCTCAGAACTACGTAGCCGCCTGGAAAGCAGCGGCGGCGATTGTTTGATCGATTGATGCGAGTAAGAAAAAAGCCACTGAGATGTGGCTTTTTTCTTAAAAGATAAGTCTACCAGTGACAAAATCAGGTTGTGGCCTGGTGCTAGCATTCGCCTGGTACGAGGAGACAAGCATGGATTTAACGATCAGGGTTAATCGGCTGCTGGCCGAATTTGCCAATCGCAGTGGGTTGCCCGCCTTGTCGCTCGACGCAGACGGGGTCGCGACGTTGCTGTTTGATGAACAGTTACACGTGACGCTGGTGCTTTTGGGTGGCCGTGATCGGCTGGTCATGGAAGCCAATGTGGCCGGTCTGGACACATTGGGGGAAGGCATCTTCCGTCAATTGGCGAGTTTTAATCGCCGCTGGTATCGGTTCGACCTGCATTTCGGGTTTGACGAGCAAACCGGTCAAGTGCAGTTGTACGCCCAGTTGCCAGCCGCCGAGCTGACGCTGGAAAACTTCGAGCGCACGTTGGCCAACCTGCTTGACCACGCCGAGTTCTGGCAGCAATTGCTGCCCGGCCACGTGCGTGTCACGCCGCCGGCGGCCCAGCCTGCAGGCATGCGAGTGTGAGCCTGTGATGAAGATCGAAAGCGCGGGCATTGCGCCGTTATCCGCGAATGAAGGCCCGACAGAGGTGGGCCATTTCAACGGCCGTGCGCTGACGCCGGGGGCCAACCCCGCTCAGGCGCAGATCACGTTGGCCGAGCTGCTGGACTGGCTCGGCACCGAGTTGCAGACCAGCCCTCACAGCGAGCAACGGCTGCAACGGTTACTGGACGGCGACATCACGCCCTTGCATGAGCGCCGGGTCCGGTTGCCATGAAGCGCGCGGCGATGGGCGCACTGCTGGTCAGTGCCTTGTCGGGGTGTATCAGCCAGCCCGCCGCCCCTGCACACACGCTGGACCTCACAGGGAACGTGAGCAGCTGCCTGGTGTTGACCCGGGCGGCTTATGTGCGTGTTCGCCTGTATGAAGTGGTGGCCGGGCAACCGCGAATGGTCGCGAAGTCGGACTATCGGGTCAGCGCCCTGCCGCTGGGGTTCAGTTTTCACGTCCCCGCTGCGACGGATCGCCAGTGGTTGATCAGAAGTGAGTTGGCGTGGTCCGAGGCCGGTTCGGTTCAGGCACGCGGGTGGCGACAGGTTGTGCCCGGCCAAGCGGCGCAGCTGCAGTTGACCCCTTTAACGTGCTATCCGAACTGCCGGATAAACACACCTTGGTAACACCGTGTTGCAAGTCTGGTTATAAATAATTAAACGATTTCGGCACGCAGCCGAAACACCAACAGTTCGAATCATATTGAGCGGTTCATTGAATAAGAGTAACTATTCTAAATTTGAATAATTACTCTTATTCATGACCTGGCTTGCTTTCAAGAATTTGCTATATGCGAATGACCGCATGTGCATGGAGATAGAGTGTGCTCATACGTCTGTCAGTAATGACGCGTCAATACGCCGCACACGTTCAGGATCACTACCTATGCAAGGTGCCAGTTTACGTGGCCAACGAATAACGCAGTGTCGATGGTGTATGCCCACCTTCGAATTCAAGTCCAACCCCGAAGAAGGAATTGCCGTACTTATTGAAGGTGAACTGATTGTTCAAGATGTCTGCACCACGTTGCGCATTGCGCCCGGTGAAATGATATTTGCCCGACGCGGTAATTACGTCGTGAGCACTGAAGGTCAGGAGAGTCGCATTCTGTGGATTCCGTTAACGGTTACGCGCTTGCAAAGTTTTATACAGCGCTTCGGCGCGTTGCTCAGCGAAGTTGAGCGCTGTGAAGAACCCAGCAGCGGGATGATCGCGTTTGCCAGCACCCCGTTGCTGGCCGACTGTGTCAAAGGGATCAAAGCATTACTGGAACACGAGCACCCGCCCGCTCTGGCGGTGTTGCGCATTGAAGAGTTGTTGATGCTGTTTGCATTCAGTCCGCAGGGCCCGGCCTTGATGGCCATGTTGCGCCAGCAGGGCAACCGGCAAGTGGAGCGGTTGCAGGCGTTCATGGAGGCCAATTATTTACAGGAGTGGCGCCTGAGCGAATTCGCCCGCGAGTTCGGCATGGGCCTGACCACGTTCAAGGAGTTGTTCGGTTCGGTCTACGGCGTCTCGCCCAGGGCCTGGATCAGTGAGCGGCGCATTCTGTACGCGCACCATTTGCTGCTCAACAGCGAGATGAGCATTGTCGACATTGCCATGGAAAGCGGGTTTTCCAGCCAGTCGTATTTCACCCAGAGTTACCGTCGTCGATTTGGCTGTACCCCCAGCCGTTCGCGGCAGGGCAAAGAATAGCCCCGGACTAAAAAAAACTGACGTTTATTGCAAGTCACTCGCGCCACTCACCCGTAAGATTGACCCGCAACGCAGGCCCCTGATGTGCGTGTCACGAAACAAAACAGTCAAGGCAGAGAATGAGCCAGGAAGACCCTAATCAAAGTCCCCGCCAAGGGATGTTCGCCGGCCGGCGCGTCTCTGTCGTGAGCCAGGATGCTCGTGCGCGGGGAAGTGTCGCCGGTTGTATTTCGGGCAAGATTTACCGTGATAGCGACATCATCAGCGCCCGGCAACTGATGCTCATGCAACGCCTGTTGCCCCGCGAGCAATTGGAGCAACTGTTTCAATCCCATTGGTTACAGCAGCGTCTGGCCCGCGGCATGGCCCTGGAACGCGGGGATGTGCAGTTGGTGTTGCGCAAGGCCAGCGAACAAGGCGAGAACTGGTGTAACTGGCTGGGCGACCGCATCAACCTGGCCTGCCCGCAAACCCTGATCGACTGGGTATTGCTGCCGGTGTACAGCTGGTGGGAAAGCCTGTTTGACGAAGCCATTCCCAGCTGGCGCGCTTCGTTGATCGAGTTCGAAACCCAGTCGCGGCAATTGCGCATCAAGGCGCAATTCTGGCGTCAGGCCACCGATGCCGACCCGCAACTGGTCGACGAGGAGCTGCAAGCCGTCGCTCGCCGCCAAGCTGAAACCGAAATCGAAATAGCCGCGCTGGCACGCAAGCTGGGCGCCATTTCCGAACAGGCCCGCGCAGCGTGGCCCAACTGGCATCAAGGCGTGGCCGTGCTGCTGGCCGATGGCAAGCTGGACGGTTTTTCACCGGTGCCGCTGGCGCTTATTTCCCTGTGGGAACCCCTGATCAGGCTCGACGCAGACGCCAGCGCTGCCGACGCCGTGCAGCACTGGCTGCACGAACGCAGCCTGTGTCAGGCCCAGGATCACTTTTACTGGCAAGGCGCCTGACCAACCGCGGCACTGAGGACTCATGGAACGTTTACTGACTGGATTGGCCGCGCGAACCGGCCAAGGGCCTTTTGTTGCCGATCAAACAGGTGCCTACCACCTGCGCATCGATGGCCACAGCCTGTTTCTGGCCCGCCAGGGTGCAGACCTGATCGTCCATAGCCCGCTGGACTGGCAAGCCCGTGCCGACGCAGCGGGGCAGCGCGAGGTGTTGCGCGACGTGCTGGAACACGTGACCCGCTGGAGCCGCCACTACCCCCAAGCCCTGGTGCTGGACGAAAACGACCACCTGCTGCTCGAAGCCCGCCTTGAGTTCGCCCCCCTTGAGCTGGATGAACTTGAGCGTGTGCTGGCAGCGCAGGTGGGCATTCTTGAGTCCCTCAAGCCCGGTTTGCAGCAGGCTGAGCGCCCACCGCAGTGGACACCCACCTTATGGCGCCCATGAAGTGGCTGCGCGTTGCCGCCTGGCTGCTGGCCAGTGCCGCCTGCCCCGCCACGGCTCAGGAACTGGACTGGGCGCCGGTGCCTTACCACTACGTGGCGCAGGGTGAAAACCTGCGCGATGTGCTGATTAACTTCGGGGCCAATTACGACAGCCCGGTGATTGTCAGCGACAAGGTCAACGATCAAGTCAGCGGCCGTTTCGACCTGCCGACGCCACAAGCCTTTTTGCAACAGATGACCGCGCTCTACAACCTGATCTGGTACTACGACGGCGCGGTGCTGTACGTCTTCAAAAGCACGGAAATGCAGTCGCGGCTGATCAAGCTCGAACAGGTCACCGAGTCCGACCTGCAAGAGGCGTTACAAGCCGCGGGCGTGTGGGAGCCGACATTCGGCTGGCGTTCGGGCGGCGATGGACGGCTGGTCTATGTGTCAGGCCCGGCCCGATACCTGGAACTGGTAGAGCAGACCGCGCAGGCGCTGGAACAACAATCCACCCTGCGCAGCGAAAAGACCGGCGACGTGTCGGTGGAAATCTTTCCCCTCAAATACGCGTCGGCCGAAGACCGCCAAATCAAGTACCGCGAGGACGACATTCAGGCGCCGGGCGTGGCCACCATTCTGGCCAACGTGCTGGGTGACGCCAATGTGGTGTCGGTGGACGGCCAGGCGAACGGCAGCCGCGCACCGCTGCGCTCCGGGCGCGCGGTGATTCAGGCCGAACCGTCATTGAACGCGATCGTGGTGCGCGACAGCGCCGAACGCATGCCCATGTACAAACGCCTGATTGAAGCGCTGGACCGGCCTTCGGCGCGCATCGAAGTCGCGCTGTCGATTGTCGACATCAACGCCGAAAACCTTGCCGAACTCGGGGTCGACTGGCATGTGGGGATTGGGCTGGGGCCAAAGAAAGTCATCGACATCCGCACCAGCGGCTCCGGCGCACCCGGCGCGCAAGCCCCTGGCGCAAGCCTGGTCGACAGCCGCGGCCTCGACTTTTTGATGGCCCGCGTCACCCTGCTGCAAAGTCAGGGCCGCGCTCAGGTGGGGTCGCGCCCGACCTTGCTGACGCAGGAAAACACCCTCGCGGTGATCGATCACAGCGAAACCTATTACGTGAAAGTGACCGGCGAACGCGTCGCTGAACTGAAGTCCATCACCTACGGCACCATGTTGAAAATGACCCCGCGGGTGGTTCAGTTAGGGGAAAAACCGGAGATCAGCCTGAGCCTGCACATCGAAGACGGCAGCCAAAAACCCAATAGCTCCGGCCCCGAAGGCATCCCCACCATCAACCGTACCGTGGTCGACACCGTGGCCCGCGTCGGCCATGGCCAAAGCCTGTTGATTGGCGGGATCCACCGCGACGAACTCAGCGAAGGCGTGCGCAAAGTGCCGTTACTGGGGGACATTCCGTACCTTGGCGCCTTGTTCCGGTTTCAGTCCAACACCGTGCGGCGCTCGGTGCGCCTGTTTCTGATCGAACCGCGCCTGATTGACGACGGGCTGGCCCATTACGCAGCCTTGGGCAGCCAACGGGGCTACCTCGACGGTTTGCTCAATGTCGATCAACTGTCCAACCAGAGCCTGGAGCTGGCCAACGCGATTGGCGCCACCCAGTGCCAGGCGCTGGCCACCGCGCAATTGCTGCAAAACGCACTGCAACAGGCGGGCAAAAGCTCACGGCTGTCCGCGTGTCGCATGGACGGCGAAAGCCGCGGCTGGCGCGTGATTGAAGGCACGTGCGATGACGCGGCAACGCACTGCGTCCGCCCGCTGAAGCGCCCCTGACATGGGCTGGAAAATCCGGTTCTACAGCGGCTTGAATCAAGGGGCCGAAGTGCCCCTGAGCGCCGGTCGGGTGGTGATCGGTTCAGACCCGCTGAGCGCCGACCTGGTGCTGGTGGACGACGGTATCGCGGCCATGCACCTGTTGCTGGAGGTCGACCCGCAAGGGGTGCGCTTGCTGGAATGGGACGCCGCGTGTGAGCCGACCCAGGACGGCCTGCCCGTGCAGCCGGGCACGGTGTTGCACGCTTTGGCCATGCAGCAATGCGGCCCCTTGAGCTGGGCGTATTGCGCGCAGGAACGCGCCTTCGCGCCGCTGCAACCGGTGATCGGCCGGGCACAGGAACGTCGGGCCCCACGCCACCCTGCACATTGGAGCGGTCGCGTGATGGCGGGGTTGAGCGTGGTGCTGGTGGTGCTGTTGATTGGCTTAATGAGCGACCCGTGGTCCAGCGTCAACCGCAGCACGGCCGGTGAAGATCCGCTGCTGGGGTTGCAGACGTTCTTGAGCGACAAGCCGTATCAGCACGTGCAGATTGAAGCCCCGCAAGCCGATGGCGGTGTGTTGCTGACCGGGTATCTGGATGACAACCGCAGCCGCTTGCTGCTCACCCAATACCTTGAAAAAAGCGGGCTGAGTTATCGGCTGGAATTACGCAGCATGGAAGAAGTGCGTCAGGGCGTGGACTTCATCCTGCAAAAATTCGGCTACTCGCGGGTGCGCAGCACGCCCTCGTCAAAAGCCGGCTGGATCATGCTTGAAGGCGAACTGGCCGAACAGGACGACCACTGGGCCAACATCGACACCCTGCTGATGGCCGACGTGCCCGGCCTGATGGGCGTCGAGAACCGCGTGCGGCTCGCCGGTTCGCACATCAAGCGCCTGGAACAACTGCTCAGCGACGCACACCTGACCTCGGCGCTGAGCTATCGCGATCACGGCGAGCGCATTGAGCTGCGCGGCCAGCTGGATGAGCGCCAGTTGAATGACTTTGCACAACTGCAACGCACGTTCCGCCGCGAGTTCGGCGCCAGCCCGACGCTGGAACTGATTAACCGCTCACGCCGTGGCAGCGCAGAAGAACTGGCCTTCGTGGTGCGCGGCGTGTCACTGGGCAAAGTGCCCTACGTGGTGCTCAACGACAGTCAGAAATACCCGGTAGACGCTTCAACCCCCAACGGCGTTCGCGTGTTGTCGATCACAGACGAAGCGATTGTGGTCAGTCGCGGCAAACAGCAATTCATCATCCACCTCAAGGGACAAACGCAATGATGACCGCATTGGAGGAACGCCTGAGCCGTGAAGGCGCGGGCTATCACGCGCAGGTGCGCGCTACGCTGCAAAGCGCGCAAAACGACTGCAAACAGCGCCTGCAAAAAGGCGCGACGCCTGCGCAGTACCAGCAATGGCAACAGGAGGCGCAGGCACTCGAAGCCGCCCTGAGCATCCTCGACACCCTCAAAGGAGCCTGCTGATGGCCGCCATTTTTGCCAACGACACCACCAACACCCTCGATCAGGTTGCCGAGCAGATCAAAGCGCAGGCGAACACCGCCAACACGGACGTGAAAAACGCCATTACGGCGCTCAGCAACGACAACGGCGATAACCCCGCGGTGTTGGCCGACCTGCAACACAAGCTCAACAAGTGGTCGGTGATCTACAACATCAACTCCACCGTGACCCGCTCCATGAGAGACCTCATGCAGAGCATTTTGCAGAAGATTTGATTATGGACAGTTCATTGAAAGGGCTTTTGGCCGAAGTCGCGCTGGCGGGCACCGGGCACCATTGTCATGCGCAGGCCCTGCACATCGCTGAGTGGCTGGATCAGGTCGAAAAACACTCCGAAGCCGCGTGCCTGATCCGCCTCTGCAGCCTGATGAACCGCGGTGATTATCAACAGGCGTTGCTTGAAGGCCAGGGCAAGGATCAGGACTGGCCCTCGTTGTCGCCCTGGCTGGCGCTGTGCGAATGGCGCCTGGGCATGGGGTCAGCACTGGACCGACGCCTGGCGCACCTGGCGCTCAGCGATGACCCGCGCCTGGTGCAGTTTGCCGAGGGTATGCGTCATCCGGAGCACGCATGAACCCGCTCGACCCCCTGACGCTCAATCGCGGTCTGTCGCCACCGGCTGCCCACCCTGTGCGGTCGGCACAAACGGCCGACACGCACGCCTTTGAACAAGCCATGCACGCGCCCGCCGAGGTGGCGAACCCCGTGAGCCCGGTGGCGCTGCGGGTGCTGAGAACCCTGGACGCCCACCGTGACAACGAGCGCCAGGCGCGTGCGGCACTCAAGGACCTCATCAAACAAGAAGCACCGTTTGCCAAGCAACAGCAAGACGCACTGCTGCGGGTGTTGGGCGAGATCAAACCGCTGCCGGACACCGCCGCCGCGAGCCGCGTCATCAACACCGAGCTCAGGCACGTCATCCCGCTGGCCGGGATGATCGACAACCTGATGCGCTACACCCATAAACCCGACCTGGAGTCGTAATGGACATCAGCCAGATCAGCCAATCGGTGGTTACCAGCCTTGAAGAACTCCAACCGGCCGAAGCCAATGCCGCGCAGGTTGCAGACTTTGATCACGCCATGAGCAACGGGGCCGACAGCCTGGGCGGCAGTTTTTTGAGTGAAATCGGGCACATCAAAGAGCAGTTCACCGAGGCCAAAGAAGCGCTGAAAGTGCAACTGTCGACCCCCGGTGACGACCCCAACAGCCTGATGCAGATGCAGTGGTCGCTGATGCGCATCAGCATGCAGGAAGAACTGATCGCCAAAACCGTCGGACGTATGAGCCAGAACGTCGAAACCTTGATGAAGACCCAATGATGCGCCGTGTTCGAACCGCTTTGAAAACCGTGCAGCGCGGCCTGCTGCTGGCCGCCGTGCTGGCGCTCGCGGGGTGCAAGATCGAGCTGTACGCCGGTGTCAGCCAAAAGGAAGGCAACGAGATGCTAGCCCTGCTGCGCTCCGAAGGCATTTCGGCCGACAAACAGCCGGACAAGGACGGCAAAATCAAATTGCTGGTGGAAGAGTCGGACATCGCTGAAGCCGTGGATGCCCTCAAGCGCAAAGGGTATCCGCGTGAAAGCTTTTCGACACTCAAGGACGTGTTCCCCAAAGACGGGCTGATTTCATCTCCGGTCGAAGAACGGGCGCGCCTGAACTACGCCAAGGCGCAGGAAATCTCCCGCACGCTGTCTGAAATCGATGGCGTGCTGGTGGCGCGTGTGCATGTGGTGTTGCCAGAAGAACGTGACGGGCTGGGCAAGAAGTCCTCACCGGCCTCCGCCTCGGTGTTTATCAAGCACGCTGCGGACATCCAGCTCGACGCCTACATCCCGCAGATCAAACAATTGGTCAACAACGGCATCGAGGGCTTGAGTTACGACCGGATCAGCGTGGTGCTGGTGCCGTCGGCGGACGTGCGTCAGGTGCCCTTGGCACCGCATTACGACACCCTGTTTTCGATTCAAGTCACCGAAGATTCCCGGGGGCGGCTGATCGGCCTGTTTGGCGTGATGGTCGCCCTGCTGCTGGTGAGCAATGCGGCGCAGTTCATGTGGCACCGGACTCAAGCATGACCCGCTGCCTGACGCCCTATCAGCTGCGCTTCTGCCCGGCCCGCTACATTGACGAGGGGCACGTGCCCACGGCCTTGCTGGCAGTGCGCAAGGCGCTGCCGGACTGGCGCCAGCGCAGTGCAATCAACGCCTGGTTGCTCAATGAACTGGGGTTGCCGACTGACTACCAAATGCCTCCCCGGCTCGGCGGCTTGGCGCTGTTCGGGCAAGTCGCGCTGCAGCATACCCTGCGTTGCCTGGGCGGCCTGTTGCATGGGCAGGCGTTGCGCCAGGCGTTGACCGCCAACGCGGCGCAACGGGTCCGCGCGGCGCTGGGTGAAACCGGTCACCGGTATTGCCTGCAACAGCTGGACGTGATCATCGGTCCATGGCCGACGGGCTGGCAGGGCACGTTGCCGGACGGCGACCTGGGGGGCTATCTGCAAACCTGCGGTCTGGAGTTCTGGCTCAGTGCAGCCGGTGACATCGACAGCGGCTGTGCCCGGCGCTTGCGTGTACGCCTGCCGCCGGGGCCGCCCTCGCGTTACGCCGCGTTACCCGCCGAAAACCCCGCGCTGGCGCAGGCGCTGTGCCTCAAAGTTGCTCGACAGGTGAGTCCGGAATGTTGCCATTTATTGAAATAAAAAGTGATCAAGTGCTCTTGGCGCCAGATCAAGTGGTGCTGCGCAGTGCCGACTATCAGGCCTACCTGACCGCCAATCAGTTGGTGGAACTGGCCCGGGAACGGGCGCAAGCCATCGAGCAAGGCGCGCGGGACGTCTACGAACAACAAAAGGCCCTGGGCTGGCAGGCGGGCGTCGACGAGGCGCGCACCTCGCAGGCAACGTTGATCCAGGAAACCTTGCAGCAATGCAACCAGTACTACCGCGCGGTCGAGCAAAAGATGAGCGATGTGGTGCTGCACGCGGTGCGCAAGATCCTCAAGCAGTACGACAACACCGAGCTGGCGCTGAGCGTGACCCGCGAAGCGTTATCGTTGGTCAGCAATCAGAAACAAGTGATCCTGCACGTCCAGCCCGAGCAAGTGAGCGCTGTGCGCGAGCGCGTCTCGCACATCCTCAAGGACTTCCCGGAAGTGGGGTATGTGGACGTAGTGGCCGACGCCCGGCTGGACGAAGGCGGCTGCATTCTGGAGACCGAAATCGGCATCATCGACGCCAGTGTCGACGGGCAATTGGCAGCGCTGGCAACGGCCCTGACACAATCCCGTGAGCGCTGAAAACTCGGCGCAGCACCGGCAGGCGAGGTGGTGAGCGTCATTCCTTTTCAAGGCGCTCGTGCAAAGTGACAAAAATGCGCCTGATACTAAAAAAGCCCTTCAAACGATTCACTTAAGCTTTGCGCCATCAAGGAACTCAGGTCCTCCAAGGAGCGCATATGAAAATTCAGTCCACCCCGCCTGCCGGTCTCAACCCCGCCATCGCCACACCTGCACCCCCTGCCGCGCAAGCGCCCAAAGCCACGTTATCCACTGACCCGGTCGGCCAAAGCCTGACCAGCGCACTGAAGAGCGCGTCGGGGATTGTGATCAAAGACCAACTGCCGGACATCGGCCGTATCAAGCTGCTGACCCCGCTGCCGCAAGGGGCTGCGCACACCGTGGCGCAACAGGTCGGTCAGCGCCAATTGACCCTGCGTGAATTCGACAATGGCGTGGCGCAGCTGGAACTCAGCCGTCCGCCGTTGACCAGCCTGGTGCTCAGCGGGGGCGGTGCCAAAGGGGCCGCCTATCCGGGCGCGATCAAGGCGCTGGAAGACAACGGCGCACTCGACGGCATTCGCAGCATGTCGGGGTCGTCCGCAGGCGGCATCACGGCAGCGCTGCTGGCATCGGGCATGGGCGCGGGCGAATTCAAGACCCTGTCCGATGGCATGGACCTGATTTCACTGCTCGACAGCACCCACACAAAACACAAGCTGTTCCAGCGCATCTGCACGGAAATCGGCAATCTGGCGCACAAATACCTGCCCAAGGTCGGCAGCTTCACCCAGCTGATTCTCAACGTGTTGCCACGGGTTCAGTCCGAAGCCCTGCCGCTGGAAAAAGTCATTCGCGACGAGTCGTCCAAAGCCGTTCTGAACCAGATCAGCGCTCACCCGCAGGTGGCCAGCCAACCGGCCGTTGCGGCCATTGCCCACAAACTGGAGCAGGGCGGCGCGGTCACGTTTGGCGACCTCAAACTGTTGAGCCAGCACATCCCGCAGATCAAGGAACTGAACATCACCGGCACCGCAATGTACGAAGGTCGCCCACAGATGGTGGTGTTCAATGCCAGCCTCACGCCGGACATGAGCATTGCGCGGGCCGCGCATATTTCCGGCTCTTTCCCGGTGGTGTTCAAGCCGGTGGACGAACAGGCGCAACCGTTCCAGGTTGAAGGTGAACACACGGCATTCAAGGACGGCGGCGTGATGCTTAACGTGCCCGTCCCGGAAATGGTCGACAGGACGTTCAGCACCAGCCCGCTGCGCCAGTCAGACAACCTGATCCTCATGTTTGAGGAAGAAGAAGGCGTGGCGCCGGACCGTGGCGATCGTTTCGGCGGCGCGCTCACGGACTGGATGGTGGGCGCCCCGGTGGCCGCCCGGCTGATTCTGCAAAACGAAGCGCTGGCCGCGCACGACGACCAGACCGTGATCGTGCCGCTGAAAACGGACAAGGGCGATTTCAGCACCACGTTCGGCGGCACGCTGAATTTCAGCATGCCGGGGGATGTCAAAAATCACCTGCAAGAACGTCTCGATCAGGCGGTCAGCGGCCATCTTGAGCAGCGTGCCCTGACGCGCGAGCAGTACACGTTCGCGTCGATGGAGGCCGCCTTGAACGCGCTGGACGATGACATGCTCACCAGCCTCGCCGCCCAAAACCCCGCCCAGGCCGGGGACGTGTTGCAGTTCCGTCAGCAGGCACGCGAGGCGTTCAGCGAATTGACCGTGGCGATTGTGGCGCAGAACGGCACACCGGCCGGGCTGACGTTCAACGATCAGATGCGGGCGGCCTTCACCCAACTCGACGCGCTGGCCAGCACGCCGGAGCGCAAGGAGTGGCTGGCCAAGGAGCTGAACCACGCCGACAACGTGGATCATCAGCAATTGCTCAGCGCCGTGCGCGGGCAGGCCATCGAGTCGCCAGTGCTCAAGGCCGCGATCGAAGAAATGCAGGTGCGGACCGTGGCCGTGGTGGCCGAGAACATCCGCAAAGAAGTCATTTACCCGTCGTTGTACCGCGCCGGTCAGCCGGACTCCAACGTCGCCTTGCTACGCCGCGCTGAACACAGCCTGGCCCGGGCCACGACGGCGGCGCAGGTCAATCAGGTGCTCGACGACATCATCGACAACTATGGCGCGCGCAATAAGCCGTGGAGCAAGCCGTTGAGCTCCCCCACGATTGAAATGGCCAAAGCCTGGCGGATGGCGGAGTAAACACACATGAGCGTGCAACACTGGCTGGACCAATGGGGCATCCAACTGCCCGCGAACAATGCCGAAACCTGCCGCCTGCAAGTCGCGGATGACCCCGAGCTGGTGCTGGAGAAAGTGCCGGGCGGCTGGCTGATGGCGATGCGCCTGGGACGCCTGCCCAGCCCGATGCTACTGGGTGTGCAGCTGCAATTGCTGCAAGCCAACGGGCCCTTTTCAGCACTGGCGCCGGTGCATGTGGCGGCAGACAGCGCCGGGGATTTGGTGCTGTGGGTCGAGGTTCAGGAAGGGCACGTCGATGTGCCGACCCTGAATAACTGGTACGCCAAGCTGTGTCAGGGTCACAGGCATTTGAGCCCGTTGCTGGAGGCCGTGCCGGATCAGCCCCGGCCTGCGTCGGGCGCACGATTATTCGTTTGACCCCACACACGGTGCCCGCGCCGACGGCTGTTTGACGTATAAACAGCCGTCGTCCCATCGCATTAAGGAGCACGGGGTGCTGGCCACTTTATTGGTGTTGATCGCGGCCGTGTTGCATGCGGTCTGGAATACCCTGATCAAATTCAGCGGCGAGCGCCTGTTGGTCATCGCCTGCATGGACACCGTGGCACTGCTGGTTGTCGCCGTGCTGGTGGGGTTTGTGTCGTTCCCGCCGCTGGCTATCTGGCCGTGGATTCTGGCGTCCGCACTCTTCGAGTTGCTGTACCGCGTGCTGCTGATCCGCGCTTACCGGGTGGGGGATCTGGGGCTGGTGTACCCGCTGATGCGCGGCCTTTCGCCCTTGGTGGTGCTGGCGCTGACCCTGACGTTTGCCGCAGAAGCACTGAGCGGTCAGCAAATCATCGGCATCCTCCTGATTCCGTGCGGCATGGCGTGCCTGCTGTGGCAGGGCGGCGGCGGTGATCGTCTGCCGTGGTCAATGCTGCCGGTGGTCGCACTCATCGGCCTGTGCATTGGCTGCTATACCTTTCTTGATGGTCAGGCGCTACAGCGCTGGTCGCACCCGCTGGATTATCTGGTGTGGCTGACGCTCATCAGCGCGTGGCCGTTCCCGCTGCTGGCAATCACCCGCAAACGTGCCGCGTTCACGCTGTTCTGGCGCACGCAATGGCGGTTGGGGTTGGCGGTGGGGGTGTGCGTGCTGGTCAGCTATGCGCTGGTGCTGTGGGCGATGCAACTGGGCTCGATTGCCGAAGCCGCAGCCTTGCGCGAGGTCAGCGTGATTTTGGTGGTGCTGTTCGGCATGCGGTACCTCAAAGAACCTTTTGGCGGGCCCAGACTCTTAGCCTGTGGGCTGGTGCTGATCGGCATGCTCGTGATGAAACTCTAAAAAGGAAATTCCAATGACGGTTGCCTTCTGGTGTGTACTGATTGCCTTGTGTCTGCCGTACGTGTGTACCGCGGTGGCCAAGTTCAGCGGCGGCAAGTTCGGGCCTCGACAAAACCATGACCCGCGCGCGTTTCTCGACACCCTCGACGGGTTCGCCAAACGCGCCCACAGCGCCCAACTCAACAGCTTCGAAGTCACCCCGGCGTTTGCAGCCGCCGTGATCATTGCCGACATCGTCGGCAACGCCCAGCCCGTCACGATTGATGTACTGGCCGTGCTGTTTATCACCAGCCGCTTGCTGTACATCATTTGCTACCTGGCGGACTGGGCACTGCTGCGTTCGCTGGTGTGGTTCATCGGCATGGGGCTGATCGTCAGCTTTTTCTTCGTGTCGATGTAAACACTTGACGCCTGCGTGTCAGAAGTCGCCCCACAACTGCTGAGCCACGGCCAGCGCGACCACCGGGGCGGTTTCGGTACGCAACACCCGTGGGCCAAGGCGCGCCGGTTGATAGCCCGCCGCCTGGGCCTGATCGACTTCAGGGTCGGTCAAGCCGCCTTCCGGCCCGATCAGGAACGCCAGGCGTGACGGTTTGGCATGGCTGGCCAGCGGCGCGGAGACCGGATGCAGCACCAGCTTGAGGTCGGCTTGCGTGCTGTTGATCCAGTCAGTGAGCAGCATCGGCGGATGAATCACCGGCACCCGTGAACGCCCGCATTGCTCACATGCACTGATCGCCACCTGACGCCAGTGGGCCAGGCGTTTGTCGGCGCGTTCGTCCTTGAGCCGCACTTCGCAGCGCTCGCTCATGATCGGCGTGATTTCGTTGACCCCAAGCTCGGTGGCTTTCTGAATCGCCCAGTCCATGCGCTCGCCACGGGACAACCCCTGCCCAAGATGGATGGCCAGCGGCGACTCGACTTGCCCGGCGAAGGTTTCTTCCAGCAGCACGCGCACGCGTTTTTTGCCAACTTCCAGCAAGCGCCCGAGGAACTCGTGACCCGAGCCGTCGAACACTTGCAGGGCATCGCCCTCGGCCATGCGCAGCACGCGGCCTATGTAATGCGCCTGAGCCTCAGGCAATTCATGCTCACCGAGGCTCAACGGCGCATCGATGAAGAAACGGGACAATCTCATGTGTTTTCTCTGAAAAATGTGCGCTTCAGGCGCGAACGTGCGCGCATCTGAAGAAAATAACCCGAGGGTCTGCTCCCCGTTTCATTGCAAGCCGCGTCGCGGTGACACGGGAACAGCCCCTAGCCCGGGTCGCGGAAGTCCGGGTGGAAGTTCGCCGGTACGGCCACGCTGATGTCGCTGCGGGTCGCGATGTCGATGCCTTCGCTGGCCACTTCGGCCAGAAAGTCGATTTGCTCCGGGGTGATTACGTAAGGCGGCAAGAAATACACCACGCTGCCCAGCGGACGCAACAACGCACCACGTTCCAGCGCATGCTGGAACACTTTGAGCCCTCGGCGTTCCTGCCACGGGTACGCCGTTTTGCTGGCCTTGTCCTGGACCATTTCAATCGCCAGAACCATGCCGGTCTGACGCACTTCCGACACATGCGGGTGATCCGCCAAATGCGCCGTCGAGCTGGCCATGCGCTGCGCGAGGGCCTTGTTGCGCTCGATCACATCGTCTTGCTCGAAGATGTCCAGCGTGGCCAACGCGGCCGCACACGCCAGCGGGTTGCCGGTGTAGCTGTGGGAATGGAGGAAGGCGCGCAGGGTCGGGTAGTCGTCGTAGAAGGCGCTGTAAACCTCGTCGGTGGTCACACAGGCCGCCAAGGGCAAGTAACCGCCGGTCAATGCCTTGGACAGGCACAGGAAGTCGGGAGTGATACCGGCCTGCTCACACGCGAACATCGTCCCGGTGCGACCGAAGCCCACCGCGATTTCGTCGTGAATCAAGTGCACGCCATAACGGTCACAGGCTTCGCGCAACAATTTAAGGTACACCGGGTGGTACATGCGCATGCCCCCCGCCCCCTGAATCAGCGGCTCGACAATCACGGCGGCCACAGTGGCGTGGTGCTCGGCCAGGGTCTGCTCCATGGCCATGAACATCACGCGCGAGTGTTCTTCCCAGCTCATGCCGTCCGGGCGCAGGTAGCAATCGGGGCTGGGCACTTTAATCGTGTCGAGCAGCAGCGCCTTGTAGGTTTCAGTGAACAGCGGCACATCGCCCACCGACATCGCGGCCATGGTCTCGCCGTGATAGCTGTTGGTCAGGGTCACGAAGCGCTTTTTGTTCGGCTGGCCACGGTTGAGCCAGTAGTGAAAGCTCATTTTCAGCGCCACTTCTATGCAGGACGAACCGTTGTCGGCATAAAAGCAGCGGGTCAGGCCGTCTGGCGTCATCTTCACCAGACGCTCCGACAGCTCGATCACCGGCTGATGGCTGAACCCGGCCAGAATCACGTGCTCCAGCTGATCGACCTGATCCTTGATGCGCTGATTGATGCGCGGGTTGGCATGCCCGAACACGTTGACCCACCACGAGCTCACGGCATCGAGGTAGCGTTTGCCTTCAAAGTCTTCGAGCCACACGCCCTCACCGCGCTTGATCGGGATAAGCGGCAATTGCTCGTGATCTTTCATTTGGGTGCAGGGGTGCCATAAAACGGCTAAATCGCGCTGCATCCACTGATTATTCAGGCCCATTTCCACTCTCCTGGCGCTGGCTCCCGGCGTGTGCGGGCAAACAATCGCGCAAGCCTATGCAATGCGCGAGTTCGTAACAAGTCATTGCACTTGCAACAATGCGTATCGCTTCTATGGTGTGCTGACGACCGCCGTCGCCGGGGAGTCATGAATCATCGTTAATGTTTTCTTAATACCTTCCTCCCAGGCTACAGATCGTATTTATCGATACCTTCCAGCAAAAAAATGCGCTTTCATTCGATAGGTAAACGATTAGTCTTAGGCCCAAGTTCCTACAGGATGTTGGCAATGCAGCTACGCAACTCTTCTTCTCGCTACGGTGCGGTCAGTATTTTCTTGCATTGGTTTATTGCCCTGGCCGTGTTCGGCCTGTTTGCCCTGGGCTTGTGGATGGTCGGTCTCGACTATTACAGCCCTTGGCGCAAGGAAGCCCCGGACCTGCACAAAAGCATCGGTTTAACGCTACTGGCCCTGATGGTCATTCGCGTGGTGTGGCGCTGGATCAGTCCGGCACCGCCTGCATTGGCCAGCTACAGCCGTGCCACACGCATTGGCGCCAAGCTCGGCCATGGTTTTTTGTATCTAAGTTTGTTTGCGGTAATGATCGCCGGTTACCTGATTTCCACCGCCGAAGGCGTGGGCATCCCGGTATTCGGGCTGTTTGAAGTACCCGCACTGATTTCAAACCTGCCTGACCAGGCGGATGTGGCCGGTGTCGTGCATTTGTACCTGGCGTGGGCCGTGGTGATCTTTGCCGGTTTGCATGGTCTAGTCGCTCTCAAGCACCACTTTATCGATCGTGATGCGACCCTGACTCGTATGCTGGGACGCAAAGCCTGATGTTCAACCTCAACTCAAAAGGAATAGAACGCATGTTGAAAAAGACTCTCGCCGCTTTGGCACTGGGTACTGCACTGTTGTCCGCCGGCCAGGCCATGGCTGCTGACTACACCATCGACAAAGAAGGTCAGCACGCCTTTATCGACTGGAAAATCAGCCACCTGGGCTACAGCTTCATTCACGGTACGTTCAAAGACTGGAGCGGCACATTCTCCTGGGATGCTGCCAAGCCTGCTGACAGCAAAATCGACGTGACCCTGAAGACCGCCAGCCTGTTCTCGAACCACGCTGAACGTGACAAGCACATCGCCAGCAAAGACTTCCTGGACGTGAGCAAGTACCCGGAAGCCAAGTTCGTCTCGACCAAAGTCGTGCCGACGGGCGAGAAAACAGCTGACGTCACCGGTGACCTGACCCTGCACGGCGTGACCAAGCCCGTGACATTCAAGGCAACGTTCAACGGCGAAGGCAAAGATCCATGGGGCGGCGAACGTGCTGGCTTCAACGCCACCACGACCCTGAACCTGAACGACTTCGGCATCAAAGGCCCGGGCCCTACGTCTCAGACCCTGGACCTGGACATCACGCTGGAAGGTACAAAGAACAAGTAATAGCGCGTACACACGGCTAAAAAGAACGCCCCGGCTTGTGAGAGCCAGGGCGTTTTTTTGTGCGTGGGATTCCCCCCTTGGCCCGCGTCTGATGAGCGAACGGCGAGGGGCGAAGCCATGTTTGGCGACACAAAAAAACGCCCCCGATCTTGCGATGGAGGGCGTTTTTTATTCGTCAGTCACTCAGCGGTTGCGGGTCAGCAAGGCTGGCTTCTCACCGCGAGGACGGTTCGGCAGTTGATCGAGCTGCTCAGGGGTCGGGAAGCGATCGCTTTTCGACTCTTTGTGCATGATCTTCGGCTGATTCTCGCGAGGGCCTTTAACGGCTGGCTCCTGGCGATCATCCCGGGCTGGACGGTTCTCGCGACGGGCCTGGCCGTCACGCGGAGCGCCGTTGCGCGGGCCACTGCGTTTGGCAGGCGGCGTGCCGGTGCTGGCGCCCGTGCCGGTGCGTGGACCGTTCTGACGACCGCCGGTGCGACCGGCCGGAGCCGCGCCGGTGCCTTGCGCCGGAGCGCCCGGACGACGACCACGGCTCTGGTTGTTTTTGTTCTGGTACGGGCTGACGTAATCAGCGCGGTTACCAAAGTTGTCCACGTCGTCATCACGGAACTCGTCCGGCGCACGGTTGGCGTCCGGGCGCGGGACGGCAGCGGCCGCTTGCTGACGCGGTTCACGCGCCGGTGTGCCTTCGCGTGGTTTGTGCTCACGGGCCGGGCGTTCGCCACGGGCTGCGGCCGGTTTTTCTTTACCCTTGTCTTTGCCTTTGTCCTTACGACCGCCACCGCCGCCATTAGGACCATCGCCACGTGGACCACGCGGCGGGTTGCGCGGGTTACGCACATCCGGACGCTCACGCACTTCAGGCTTTTCAGCTTCAATCGTGCTGGCATCGAAGCCCATCAGGTCGCCGTCGGCGATTTTCTGCTTGGTCATGCGTTCGATGCTTTTCAGCAGTTTTTCTTCGTCCGGCGCAACCATCGAGATCGCTTCGCCCGAGCGACCGGCACGGCCGGTACGGCCGATACGGTGAACGTAGTCTTCATCCACGTTGGGCAGTTCGAAGTTGACCACGTGCGGCAACTGATCGATGTCCAGGCCACGGGCCGCGATATCGGTCGCAACCAGAATACGCACAGTGCCTGCCTTGAAGTCAGCCAGCGCTTTGGTGCGCGCGTTCTGGCTCTTGTTGCCGTGGATCGCGACAGCGCTCAGGCCATGCTTGTCCAGGTATTCAGCCAGACGGTTGGCGCCGTGCTTGGTGCGGGTGAAGACCAACACCTGCTCCCACGCACCGGCCGTGATCAAGTGCGCCAGCAGGGCGCGCTTGTGGCTGGCTGGCAGGCGGAACACGCGCTGTTCGATACGCTCGACCGTGGTGTTGGGCGGCGTGACTTCAATACGCTCCGGGTTGCGCAGCAGCTTGCCGGCCAGATCGGTGATGTCTTTGGAGAACGTCGCCGAAAACAGCAGGTTTTGACGCTTGGTCGGCAGACGCGCGAGCACTTTTTTCACGTCGTGGACGAAGCCCATGTCGAGCATCCGGTCGGCTTCATC
Source organism: Pseudomonas lundensis (assembly GCF_015377145.2). NCBI lineage: Bacteria > Pseudomonadati > Pseudomonadota > Gammaproteobacteria > Pseudomonadales > Pseudomonadaceae > Pseudomonas > Pseudomonas lundensis. Next base: position 371,463 of record NZ_CP062158.2, on the reverse strand, counting down.
GAGCACCAGGATTTCAACGTGGGAAAGGTCGACACTGCCTTGGCCCGCCAGGTCAAGCAAACGACCGGGGCAAGCGACCAGCACGTCTACACCGCGGGCCATGGCTTGAACCTGAGGGTTCATGCCAACGCCGCCGAAGATGCAGGCGCTGACGAACTTCAGGTCACGGGCGTAGAGCTTGAAGCTCTCGTGGACCTGTGCGGCGAGTTCGCGGGTAGGCGTCAGGACCAGTACGCGTGGTTGGCGTGGACCGTGACGCTGGGATTTGTCTGGGTGGCCATTGGGAAACAGCTTTTCCAGAATCGGAAGAGCGAAGCCGCCGGTTTTACCAGTACCTGTCTGAGCCGCAACCATCAGGTCGCGACCTTGCAACACGGCGGGAATGGCCCGCTGTTGCACCGGAGTAGGCTCGGTATAGCCCGCTGCTTCAATGGCGCGGACTAAAGCCTCGGAGAGACCGAGGGAAGCAAAGGACATGAGTAATCCTGTTCTAGTTAGGGCTTTGCCCAAAGGGATAGTCTTGCCTGGCGTGAATGGCGTTTATAGGAGACGCAATCCCGTCCGGTCCTGCTTCGGTCCTGAAGGTCCATTCGCACCGCTCGCGCTGGCAAGTGCTGCGCAGTAGCGGGGTTGAATGCCTTGTACAAGGACGAGCGGCCGGGCGTAAGCCTGGCGGAAAGCCCGGAGTATAACAGAGCATTCACAACGCGCCGATTTCATGCTGCTCAACGGTTTTGTACCCATCGAGCGCACCCGGCCTGTAACCGCTCGCGCCCGTGCAACGTGCGGCGGCGGTTACAGGCGCGTGAATCAGCGTGGCAACTTCAGGTTGTTCCAGATCGCCAGGCTCGGCTCAGACTGGTTCAAGGTGTAGAAGTGCAGCCCCGGCGCGCCGCCGTCCAGCAAGCGTTCGCACATCTCGCTGATCACTTGTTCACCAAACGCTTGAATGCTGTGCACGTCGTCGCCATAGGCTTCGAGCTGCTTGCGAATCCAGCGCGGGATTTCAGCGCCACACGCGTCAGAGAAACGCGCCAGCTTGCTGTAGTTGGTGATCGGCATGATACCCGGCACGATCGGCAGGGTGACGCCCGCGGCCTGTACGCGCTCAACAAACCGGAAGTAGCTGTCGGCGTTGAAGAAGTACTGGGTGATGGCGCTGTCAGCGCCCGCGTGGGCTTTGCGCACGAAGTTGCTGATATCGTCTTCGAAGTTGCGCGCTTGCGGGTGCATCTCCGGGTAAGCGGCGACTTCAATGTGAAAGTGGCTGCCGGTCTCTTCACGGATGAAGCTCACCAGGTCATTGGCGTAACGCAGTTCACCGCTGGCCATGCCCATGCCCGAAGGCAGGTCGCCACGCAGCGCAACAATGCGTTTGATGCCCGCAGCCTTGTACTGCTCCAGCAGGCCGCGCAGGTCGCTTTTGCTGTCGCCCACACACGACAGGTGCGGCGCCGCAGGCACGTGTACTTCGCTCTCCAGTTGCAGCACGGTATTGATCGTGCGGTCACGGGTAGAGCCACCGGCACCGTAAGTGCAGGAGAAAAAATCCGGGTTGAAGGTCGCCAGATGGCGAGCCGTGTTCATCAGCTTTTCATGTCCAGCATCGGTCTTGGTCGGGAAGAACTCGAAGCTGAAACGACGGTCTTGAGACATGGGAATACCCTTGCGTACGCGCAGGGGGCCAACAGCAACCCCTGACGCTGAACTCACACACAAAAAAAAGGCGGTCAGTGCATGCCTGGCCGCCTTTCTTTAATCAGTAACGGTAAGCGTCTGGCTTGAACGGGCCTTCGACGGTGACGCCGATGTAATCAGCCTGTTGCTTGGTCAACTGGGTGACCACGCCACCAAAACCGCGAACCATTTCCAGTGCTACTTCTTCGTCGAGCTTCTTGGGCAGCACTTCTACGGTCAGACGCTCGGCTTGCAGTTCAGCCGGCATGTCAGCGTACTTCTGGGCGAACAGGAAGATCTGCGCCAGCACCTGGTTAGCGAACGAACCGTCCATGATGCGGCTCGGGTGGCCTGTGGCGTTGCCCAGGTTCACCAGACGGCCTTCGGCCAGCAGGATCAGGTAGTCGTCGTTCTGCGGATCGAAATCGTTAGGGCCGGTACGGTGGATCTTGTGAACCTGCGGCTTCACTTCTTCCCATGCCCAGTTCTTGCGCATGAAAGCGGTGTCGATTTCGTTGTCGAAGTGACCGATGTTGCACACCACGGCGCGTTTTTTCAGCGCAGCCAGCATGTTTTTGTCGCACACGTTGACGTTACCGGTGGTGGTCACGATCAGGTCGATCTTGCCCAACAGCGCCGCGTCGATGCTGGCAGCAGTGCCGTCGTTCTGGCCGTTGATGAACGGCGAAACCACTTCGTAGCCGTCCATGCACGCTTGCATGGCGCAGATCGGGTCAACTTCGGAGACTTTAACGATCATGCCTTCCTGACGCAGGGACTGGGCCGAACCCTTGCCCACGTCACCGTAGCCGATCACCAGAGCTTGCTTGCCGGACAGCAAGTGGTCCGTGGCGCGCTTGATGGCATCGTTCAGGCTGTGACGGCAGCCGTACTTGTTGTCGTTTTTGCTTTTGGTCACCGAGTCGTTCACGTTGATCGCCGGGATCATCAGCTCGCCCTTGGCCAGCATGTCCAGCAGACGGTGTACGCCGGTGGTGGTTTCTTCGGTCACGCCGTGGATCTTCTTCAGCATGTCCGGGTATTTCTTGTGCAGCAGCTCGGTCAGGTCGCCGCCGTCGTCCAGGATCATGTTGGCATCCCATGGCTGGCCATCTTTGAGGATGGTTTGCTCCAGGCACCACTCGTACTCTTGCTCGGTTTCGCCTTTCCAGGCGAAAACCGGAATGCCGGCAGCAGCGATAGCGGCAGCGGCCTGGTCTTGAGTCGAGAAGATGTTGCACGACGACCAACGCACTTCGGCACCCAGGGCAACCAGGGTTTCGATCAGTACGGCGGTCTGGATGGTCATGTGGATGCAGCCCAGAATCTTCGCGCCCTTGAGCGGTTGTTCAGCGGCATACTTGCGACGCAGGCCCATCAGCGCCGGCATTTCGGACTCGGCGATAAAGGTTTCACGACGGCCCCATGGGGCAAGGGACATGTCAGCGACTTTGTAGTCGGTAAAACCTGCAGGCGTGTTTACAGCGCTCATAGAGAGCCTCCATTCGTTTAATCGCGAATGGGCGCCGTTGTGCGTTGAGTGCCTGCCCAGGGAGCCCTGAACAAACAACGCCCCATCCGAGCCTGACAGGTAAGACCTGCTGCAGCGCCCCTCGGACAGGTGGCGGGAACGGTACTGGGTGACAATGACCGTTGTGAAGCGGGGGTGATTATAGCCATCCGGGCAGATGATCCCAAGGCTTTATCCAAGGCTTTTTCATTTGCGTAATCGAGACCATAGTCGAAGCTTAATAGAGCTGGGCGCCATGGTCTGACATCATGCGCGGCATCTAACGGCAGACGGTCAGGAGTGAACATGAATTTCCACACCCGCAAATGGGTAAAACCCGAAGACCTCAACCCCAATGGCACCCTGTTTGGCGGCAGCTTGCTGCGCTGGATCGACGAAGAAGCCGCCATCTACGCCATCGTTCAACTGGGCAACCAGCGCGTAGTGACCAAATACATCTCTGAAATCAACTTCGTCAGCGCCTCCCGTCAGGGCGACATCATCGAGTTGGGCATCACCGCCACCGAATTTGGCCGCACCTCCATCACACTCACCTGCGAAGTGCGCAACAAGATCACGCGCAAGAGCATCCTCACCGTCGACAAGATGGTGTTCGTCAACCTCGGTGAAGACGGCCTGCCCTCACCTCATGGCCGTACCGAGATCAAATACGTCAAAGACCAGTTCCAGGATGAAAACCAGGCCTGATCCACCGCCTGCCCTCGCTGTCCGGGCACGGGACAACCTCAAGCGTCGCTGAGCCCCCTGTAAAGCAGGGGCACAGTGAACAGCTTCATGCCGCCAGTGTCGTACGCTTACACACGCTAACGGTCATGAAGCCTCATGGACACACAAAACACCGGCAAAACCCCCAACCTGTCGGCTGAAGAAGAGCACGACATCACTAAAAACCAGCCCCCGCGTGCGGCGGTGCTGCATGAAATCATCCGCTTGCAGGGCGATCAGGAATTGGAGCGCAGCGTCGCGGCCCTGTTCTGGTCAGCCCTGGCTGCCGGTCTGACCATGGGCCTGTCGCTCATGGCCATGGGGCTGCTCAACTCGCGGCTGCCCAGCGGCGAAGCCTTCAAAGTGATTGCCAGCTTCGGCTACTGCGCAGGCTTTTTGGCCGTGATTCTGGCTCGCCAGCAACTGTTTACCGAAAACACCCTCACCGCCGTGCTGCCCATCATGAGCAAACCGACGTTGAGCAATTTCGGGCGCCTGTTCAGGCTATGGGGAGTGGTGCTGGTGGGTAACCTGCTCGGCACCCTGCTGGTGGCCTACGTCATGCTGCACTTGCCGATTTTCGACACCCGGACCGACAACGCCTTTCTGGAAATCGGCCGTAAGGTCATGGAAAACGACACGCGCCAGATGTTCGCCAAGGGCATTATTTCCGGCTGGATGATCGCGACCATGGTGTGGATGATCCCGTCGATGGAAAGCGCCAAGATGTGGATCATCATCCTCATCACCTACCTGATGGCGCTGGGCGATTTCACCCACATCGTGGTCGGCACAGCAGAAGTGTCGTATCTGGTGTTTGCAGGCGAGCTGCCATGGAAGGACTTCTGGCTGATCTTTGCCGGCCCCACACTGGCGGGCAACATCATTGGCGGCAGTTTCATCTTTGCCTTGATCAGCCATGCGCAAATTCGCAGCGACAACCCGAAATCCACGAAAAGCTGATCGCTGCATCCGCAGGGGCCAAGGCGCCCCTGCGGGTCGAGTGGCGCTTTAAATCACGTAATGCGCGATTGCCACAAAATGCAGCAGGCTGCCTGCGATCACAAACAAATGCCAAATGCCATGGGCATGGCGCAGGCGATGATCCAGGGCAAAAAAGATAATCCCCACCGTGTACATCACACCGCCCGTGGCCAGCCAGATAAACCCGGCCGTGCCGAGCGCGGCAATCAGTGGCTTGACCGCCACCAGCACGATCCAGCCCATCACGGCGTAAATCACAATCGACAAAATACGCGCCTCGGAGCGCGGTTTGATCTCTTGCAGCATGCCAATCACCGCCATGCCCCACACGATCCCGAACAGCGACCAGCCCCACGGCCCATGCAACGTCACAAGGCAAAACGGCGTGTAACTCCCGGCGATCAACAGGTAAATCGACAGGTGATCAAACTTCTGCATGATCACCTTGGATCGCCCGCGCACGCTGTGATAAACGGTCGACACGCTGTACAGCAACACCAGCGTGACCCCATAAATTGCCGCGCTGACAATCTTCTGCGGGCTGCCGTCAAGGCACGCCATGACCAACAACCAAACACTGCCCACTGCGGCGGCCACGGCCCCCAGCAAGTGAGTCCAGGCATTGAGCTTTTCTCCGTGATACATCTGCAACATCCTCAATAGCCGATAGTGCGACTGTGTCACTTTGTTACGAGATAAGGGTCAAGGTTGCGAACTTAAAGGGCAATGCGGCGTTCGTCGAGGAAGACAGCATTTCTCCCCTTTAATCCTCAGACCTATAACTCAAACGCTTAAGACCTAACTCACACAAAATCCGCACTTTTCGCACACAAATCACCCATCCAACCTGACATAGCCTTTCGGCATACACGCCCAGAATCACTCTGCAGGCCCCACTAAAAATAACAGCCTGCGGGAGATCTCATGAAGCTGACGCCTACATGGACATCACCTCACTGGAACCGAAAAAGCCTACTGGCCATTTCGCACGACTGGGCAATCACCAATGCGCGGTGGATATCACGGTCAGGGTCTTTTCGGGGAGATCGCCATGCCACAGCACCTGGATCAGGTCGCGCCTGTTAAGCCCACGCGCTGGCAACTTTTTTACAACTTCGCATGGGTCGGGCTTTTAGGGTTTGGCGGGGTTTTGCCGTGGGCGCGGCAGATGATGGTTGATCGGCGTGGCTGGGTGAATGAAAAAACCTTCAATGAACTACTGGCCATCGGGCAGTTCTTCCCCGGCCCTAATGTCTGCAACGTGGCGATTATCTATGCGCGAAAGCAGCACGGGTTGCAGGGGGCCTGCCTTGCAGTGGTGGGGCTGTATTGCTTCCCTTCACTCATCACTGTTTCGGCGGGCCTGGCGTATGCCTCATGGTGGCAACATCAAACCGTCCAGCACGTGTTTGGCGCCATTTCACCCATTGCCACAGGGTTGATGCTCGGCACTGCATTGCGTCTGCTCAAGGCCATGCCACCTACTACCGCCAATTACACCGTGTTCGTTTTGACCTTCATATTGATGGGCGTGCTGGTGGTGCCGTTATGGACCGTGCTGTTGATCAGCATGACGGTCTCGATGGTCTGGCGCCTGATTGACCGCAACGCCTGAGGAGCAATCATGCAGCCGGTGCTGTTTCATCTGGTGCTCCAGTGCGGGTTGTGGTCGCTGATGGCCATCGGCGGTAACACCGTGGCACTAGGGGATATTCACCGTTACACGGTGGCCGAGATGCGATGGTTGAACGACGCACAGTTCGTGTCGTTTTTTGCCCTGTCTCAAGCACTGCCGGGCCCGAACGGGATGTTCCTCGTATTCATCTGGCAACACGTGGCGGGCGTACCCGGAGCGTTGGCGACATTGATCGCCAAATTGCTGCCGTGCTCTGCGTTGACATGGTTTGGCGCAGGCTGGCTGGAGCATCATGCCGATACACCTTGGGTGCTCATGACCAAGCGCGCACTCGTACCTGTTTCGATCGGGTTGATACTGGCAGCCAGTTACATTTTGATCGGCAGTCTTGAACTCAATCGCCTCAGCCTGTTGCTGACAACAGTCAGTGCGCTCGTGGTGGTGTTCAGCAAGCTCAACCCCCTTTGGTTGATCGCCATCGGCGTAGGGCTCGGATTGCTGAGCGCTCAGTCAGGGGCGTACTGGTTTGGAAGCTAAGGACTCAACTTTCCACGCACACACTGCCCTGCCCATGCAGTTTCATGGGATGCATCCCTTTCCCTTGCGCGAACTTTCCGAGACAATCCCCAACGCATTGCGCCTGACGGTTTACGCGCCTAGTCTCGCTCCGTCGCTGCTCATCAGCGATCGGGTTTAGCAGCTCGGATCACGTTAGGCGTACTTCGCCCCTTCAATACAGGCGCTTTTTTTTGCCTGAATTTTATGGTGGTCGTGCGCAGGGCACCTTCGGGTGCGCCGGTTTCCTAACGTACCGGCCTGCTAACCTGCGCTCGGCCGCCACCCTTCGTTTAGCAGCGAAACTGGCGGTCTCCACACTACGTTAGGAGTTCGTACCCATGCTCAAAATCACCCCGGATCCACCCGCCCACGGGACGTTTGTGTTGGCGTCCAATGATGAGTTGCTCAAGGACCGTGCCGCTGCGCAACGCGCCCTGAGTCACTACCTGCCCGGCAACACCGCCCGTCACCCAAGCATCGACGTAGAAAACGCATTGGTTCACGCGTCGGACTTGTTACGTTGCGCCAGCGTCTCGGCTGTTGAGGCAAGCAGCAACCTGGACGGGACGCAACGCGACTGGGTGTTGTCGGTGCTGTACTTGGTGGACATGGCCAGAACGCAGGTCGATCTATCGTTGAGCAGCCTCACGGCCCGCTGATCCAGACACGCGCCTGATTGACAGCAGGCGCGCTTCTATTTGTCATGAAACAGCCACGCTGTAAGCCCGTGGGCGCTCACTCACATGCCGTGCGAACACAGTCAGGGCTCAACAACTCAACCGCGTCCATTGTTCATTCGATGCACAGCGTATCTTTACACCGACTCAGCTTTACGGCGTTCAACTAATAAGGCCGCATGCCAAAACACATAAATTAAGGGCACGCCCCAAAACAACAAACTTATCCACCCATCTTGCCAACCTCGGACATCAATAAACGTTGAGACCCCTACCCCATAGAACAGCACTGCCGGTACAACTAAAAGAATGACCAAGATAAAAAAGTAGCGCCCCTTTGGCTTATCGACATACCCAAAACAGGTTGCAACCCAACTCATTAACGAAAGAATCAGGGCATACGCAAACGCACTGACAACAGCGCTAGAACTCTGCGTCCACACAAGATCCTTAATAAAAAACAAAGCCAGTGTGCTACACAACGCCAGCAATGAAAGCAACACGGTTAACAGCGTTAATACGAGCATAAAAGGGCGACTCTTTCTTCTCATCGCTGCCTCTTCAGCTTCGTCTTCACCGGGTCTTGCTCTTCGCAGGAGGGTCGATGAGATAAAACTCGCAGACATTCCGCCAAGCGTCATCAATGTGAAGTTGGTCAACAGCGTAAACACGGCTTCGCTATAGGCGCTTTTCTTTTTACCTTTTAATGTCTCTATGGCCTGTGCCTCAACATCCCCCAAGGCTGGGCATAATGCGCTGTTCCTCCCACACGCTTCACTTTGATAACGTAAATTCTTAACCACCTGTTCGACAGTCAGGTTCGAAACACTATTAGGTCCCGCACTGGACTGATTGACATAAGCCATATGAAACATCACTAAAAACGCACCGATCGCGGCAACAAAAAAACCTAAAACCCCTGCCAGCCCCAAAGGCAACTTCATTGTTACCACGGCCGCTATAACGCACACAATTAACCAAAAAAGAATATCAATGGCATACGGGGTTTCTTTTAACGCCGTCATAAATCCATTTGAAAAATCAAGCCATTCCATTCAACACTCCACACACCACATTTATTAAATACAAAAAAACACGTCTTAAACGGCCCCCAACACCAACCGCTCCAACGCCCACAAATCCGGGATCTTGGCCACATGCTCGCCCACTTGCACGGCAGCCCGTTCCAGCGGGCAGAGGGGCACGTCGACAAAGCTCAGTTGGCTGTCGAGTTTGTAGGAACGCGGGATGCCTTGGACCACCATGGCGATGTACTTGAGCGCCGGGTTGCCGCCCAAGGTGTTGAGGATGACGATGCGCGCGCGGTCGCCAATCAGCAGCGGGCTGCCGCAGGCCGCTTCGAAGCTGATGAGCGGCAAGGGATGGTCGCGCCAGATGATCTGGCGCAAGTGCCACGGCGGCGAGTCACTGCTGGGTTCGCCACGCTGGTAGTCGATCAGTTCTGCGATCGCAACGTTGGGCAGTAACAGGTCGCGATCGGCCAGCGGCAAGAGCAGGCACGTCAGGCTGCCTACACGGTGGTCAAGCATGGAAGGTGCTCCAGTAGGCGATGCGTTCCAGCAATACCGACTCTTGGTAGGGTTTGCCCAGGTAGTCGTTGACGCCAATGGCCATGGCGCGGTTCTGGTGTTTCTGCCCGGTACGCGAGGTAATCATGATGATCGGCATGTCTTTGAGGCGCGGGTCGTTACGCACGTGCGTGGCCACTTCGAAGCCGTCCATGCGCGGCATTTCGATGTCCAGCAGCATCAGGTCCGGGGTGTGTTCTTCGAGCACGCTCATGGCGTCGACCCCGTCTTTGGCGGTGATGACGTTCATGCCGTTGCGCTCCAACAGGCGGCTGGTGACTTTGCGCACGGTCACCGAATCGTCGACCACCAGCACCAACGGCGGGCGCACGGCCGGGATGAATTCGAGTCCGCCGCCTGCTTCGTGCTGGGCGCGCAGCAACGGCTGACGCACCTGATGCGCGCGGATGTAGGCCAGCAAATCCAGGATCAGCACCACACGGCCATCCCCCAGAATCGTCGCACCCGACAACCCCTGCACGGCAGCAAATTGCGGGCCGAGGCTCTTGACCACGATCTCGCGCGAGCCCGCCAGGGCATCGACTTGCAGGGCCACGCGCATGTCCTGGCAATGCACCAGCAGCACCGGCAATGAATGGGTTTCGCCCGCCAGCTTGGGTTTGACCACGGTCTGTAACAACTCGCCCAGATACCGCAGTTCGTAGGTCTGGCCGCCGTAGTGATACAGCGGCGGGTTGAGTTGGTAATAGCTTTCCAGCTCGCTGGGCATGACCCGCACGATGCCTTCAACGGTGTTAAGCGCGATGGCGTATTGCTCATCGGCGCACTGCACCATCAAGGCCCGGTTGAGGGACACACTGAACGGCAGACGAATCTGAAAGTGCACGCCCTGCCCTGCCACCGAGTCGAGGGTCATGCTGCCCCCCAACTGACGCACTTCTTCGTGGACGACGTCCATGCCCACGCCGCGCCCGGAAATCTGGGTGATTTTCTCGGCCGTGGAGAAGCCCGGTTGCAAGATGAACTGCAACACGTCGCGGTCGCTGACGCTGTTCAGCGGGTCCAGCAGGCCGCGATGGATCGCTTTGCGGCGCACGGCTTCAAGCGGGACACCGGCGCCGTCGTCGCGGATATCAAACACCACGTCGCCGCCTTCGTTGGACAGCTCAAGCGTAATCATCCCTTGCTCGGGCTTGCCGCTGGCATGGCGCACCTCGGCAGGCTCCAGACCGTGGTCGACGGCGTTGCGCAGCATGTGCTCCAACGGCGCCACCATGCGCTCCAGCACGTTGCGGTCAATCTCGGCTTCGGCGTTGATGACGCTGAATTCGACCTGTTTGCCCAACTCGCTGGCCACCTGGCGCACCACCCGCTTGAGGCGCGGCAAAACGCGCTCGAACGGCACCATGCGGGTGCCCATCAGGCCCTCTTGTAACTGGGTGTTCACCCGCGCCTGTTTTTGCAACAGGTTGTGTGCGTCCTGATTGCGCGCGGCCAGTGTGGCCTTGAGGTCGAACAGGTCGGACGCGGACTCGAACAGCGCACGCGACAGTTGTTGCAACTGCGAATGCCGGTCCATTTCCAGCGGGTCGAACTCGTCGTAGGCCAGCCCCTCCGCCTCGCTGTGCGGACGGTTGTGCAAACGGCCCTGGGTTTCGATGTCGAGACGGCGCAGCTGGTCGCGCATGCGCTCCAGCGTGGTTTGCATCTCATTGAGCGCGACGTGGCCATCGTTGATCTGTTGCTCGATACGGCCGCGAATCATCGAGGTTTCGCCCGACAGGTTGACCATGTCTTCCAGCAATTCGGCCGGCACCTTGACCGTGTCCAGCCCGGTGCGCTCGCCTTCGGTCACCGCCGTGGCACTGGCTTCGGCCTTGCTCGGTGCGGGGGGCTGGGGCGCTTGCGGGTCTGAGCGTTCGGTGCTGCGAATTCGCGCAATCAAGTCCTGCGGCGACTGCAACGGCTGCCCGCTGCGCAGGGCGTCGAGCATTTGCGCGGTGCGGTCATGGCAACCCTGCAACAAGGCAAACAACTCGGCATCCGCCGTGACCACGCCAGCGGACACGTCTTCCAGCAGGGTTTCCAGTTCGTGGGCGAAGTCGCCAATGGCGGTGATTTCCACCATGCGCGCGCCGCCTTTGAGGGTGTGCAGATCGCGCAGCAGGTTTTCGACTTCAAGGGTGTTTTGCGGTTCGGCTTGCCAGCGCGCCAACGCGGCGCCCGAGCTTTCGAGGATGTCGAAGGCTTCTTCGAGGAAGATTTCCAGCAACTCGGGATCGGCGCCGCTGGTTGGGTCCGGCTCAGCGACGGGCTGCCCGGCAACCGGCGGGCCGGGATGACGATAGCCGCGAATGGCCTCAATCAGTTCAAAGGGCTCGCGCAGCGGTTGCTGCTGTTGCAGGTGTTCAAGCATGAGGGCCAGGTGCTGGTGGCTGCGAACCAGCAACTGCGCCAGCGCCGGGCTCTCGTTGGCACGGCGGTCCAGCAGGCCCTCGTACAAGTGTTCCAGCTCATGGGCCAAATCGCCCACCGGGACGACGCCCGCCATGCGTGCCCCGCCCTTGAGGGTGTGCAAATCACGCTGCAACGATGACAGGGGCGCGAGGCTGTCGGGCTCGCTCAACCAGCGCTGCAAGGCCTGGCCCGCGCTCTCCAGAATGTCTACCGCTTCTTCGAGGAAAATGGCGACTATTTCGTCGTCCAGCCCGTCATCGTCGTCCTCGCCTGCGATCTCATCGAGTTGTGCAGTGGCAGCCCCCAGCTCGGTGATGTCCAGGGTCTGGCCGCCTTCGCGGCGGATCAACCCCGTGGCGTCGGGCGCCAACCCTTGGTGCAGTAATTGGTTCAAGGTGTGGATGAGGGTCGGCTGCGGGGTAATTTCCTGACCTGCGGCCAATTGGTCGAGCATGTTAATCAGCGCTTCGTGGGCCTCATCGGCCACGTCGAAAAAACGATCGCTGACGGCCAGACTGCTTTCTTCAACCGCCCCATACAGGTCCAGCAGGGCTTCGCACAGCGCGTCGACCGGTTGCAGGTCGAGCGCGTGCGCGGCCTCGCCCAAGGCGGTCAACAGGTCCAGCAGCGTGTCGAGCCCCTCGCGCTCATGGGGGTGCTGACGCCAGTGACGCAGCAGGTCTTCGGCGTCAAACAGGGTGTCCATGCCCTGTTCCAGAAACGCCGTGATGCGCTGCGGGTCGCGCTTGGGCACCAACGCGCTGCCGGTTGCGTTGAGCAACGCATCCAGCCGGTCGGCAATCAGGCATTCCGTGCGCTCAATCAGAGAGCGCGCGCCCTGGATGTCGGCCAGCGGATCAACGTCCAGTTGCTTCAAGCCGCGGTGCAACAGGCCGTCGGCTTCGAGCAGCAGCTCGATTTCGTCCAGATCCAGCGCCACGTGATGGGCTTTGTACTCACGCACCAGATGGTCCAGTGGCGCCGCCAGTTCGGCCATGGGCAACACGCCCGCCATGTGTGCGCTGCCTTTGAGCGTGTGCACGGCACGTTGCAGGTCATCACTGGCATGCAGCGGCATGTGCGCGCTGGCCTGATCGAGGAAGCGGTTCAACGTGTCGAGGTGGGTCTGCGCTTCCTGCCGGAAGATCTCCAGTAATTGCGGGTCAAAGGCCGGGCTGTCCTGCTCGATCAACAGCGGCAAAGGATCGCCTTGGGACAACTGATGCGCCCGCGCGGCCAGTGCGTCGACGTCGTCGCGCTGACGCTGGTCTCGCTCGGCAAACGCCTGGATCAAGTCGGGCAGGATCACCAGCGTGTCTTCGAGCAACTGATGAATCGCCGGCCCCGGCGCCACGCTGCGTTCGATCACCCGGTTGAGCAGGTTTTCGACTGCCCACGCCAGTTCACCCAGCACCAGGGCGCGCACCATGCGTCCGCTGCCTTTCAAGGTGTGAAAGCCGCGTCGCAGCTCACTCAGCGCGTTGCTGTCCGCTGGGTTGGCCACCCATTGCGGCAGGGCTTCGTGCAGCGCCATCAGCACTTCATCGGTTTCTTCGAGGAAGACTTCGAGCAGTTCTTCGTCCACCGGCACCTCGTCCACCGGGGGCGGCAACAGGCTGCCGGGGATGTGCTGCGCGGGCGGGTTGAGCGCCGACACCGGGCTAGCCAACACGTCGGCCAGGCTTTGCACCACCTGCGGGTCTTGCAACTCTTGCAAGTCTTCCATCACCAGCACTTCGGTCGGGCTGAGGATGTCATCGAGCAGCGGGACATTGCGTTCGGCCGGGGCATACCCGAGCGCGATCAGGCTGTTTTCGGCACGGTCCAGTACGGCCTCGCCTGCCGCGCCGGGGTCCAGGGCCAGACGCTCCAAATAGTATTCGATGCTCACCAGTGCGTCGGCAAAGTGGTCGATGTGTCGCGCATCGGGCCGCTCGCGGCCCAGCAGCAGGTGCTCGCATAAGTAGTCGTCACAGGCTTGCAGCAAGCTGGCAGCGCGGTTGAGCGGGATCATCGCCAGCGCCCCGCGAATTTGCGTGAGCAAACCCGGCACCGCCTGCAACGCCTCGCGGTCGTAATCGGCGGCCAGGTAATCGTTGATCAAGTCTTTGGCTTCGTCGAACACCAGCCGCGCTTCCTTGATCACCAACTGGTGGATTTGCATCAGGTCGGTGGTGGGCAGGCGGCTTTCTTCGCGTTGCGAAGGTTCGACGCTGCCGACCATCCCGGCCAGCGTGGCCTCGACGTACAGCAGCGCGGCGGCAACGTCCATCAACACCGGGTCCGTTGGCTCGCGCTGGCCCTGAGCCAGGCTCTGCACCACGGCCAGTTGGTCAATGATGACCTTGCGCGGCTGGCCAAAGCCTAAAACGGCCAGCGTGTCGGCTATCTGCCGCAGCGGCGCCAGCAGGCTGCTGAGCTCCGACACGTGGGTGCGGTCGCTGCGCACGAACAGGTCGAGGCGCTCCTTGACCCGCACCAGTTCCTCACACAGCGCGGCTACGACGGAGCGCATGGCATCGCGGTCCGGCCCGGCCAGGCGCGCGCGCTCGGCGTCGACCATGGCCGCATCGGGCATGGCTTCGTCCAGTTCGTACAGGGCTTTGAGGCTGAGCATTTTCGGCGTGGGGCGCTCAGCCTTGGCGATGTAAAACAACAGGCTGGTGACGAGCCTGTCGGAAGCGGGCTGATTGACCGCTTCGATGCCCTGGGCCTGCAGCCGTTGTAGCGGTTTGTCGGTTTCTCTGAGCAGGCTGCGCAGCGCCGGGCTGTTGGCGACTTTGCCCTTGAGCATGCCTTCGACCAACGCCGAGGCGATTGTCCACAGCGCATTGAGGGGCGCGCCCCGGCACAGGGTTTCCAGTTGCGCAAAGACCTCGGCCAGTTGCGCCAACTGACCCGGCACGTCGTCTTCACGCAGCAGCCCCAGCAACGCACTTTGCAGGTGTTGACGCAGGGCAGGCACCCGCTCGGACACGTCCTGCACCGGCAGTTGCGCCAGCGGCTCCAGCACTTGCAAGGGCGGGCTGAACAGGCTGGTTTGCGCAAGCAGGGGTTGGCCCCGGGCGGTGCGCAGGTCGTTGATTAAAGGCAGCACCACCAACGGCCAGTCGCGCCGGGCGCTGTGCACGCGGTCCAAATAAAGCGGCAATTGGTTGAAGGCCTGTTGCAAGACCCGCACGGCCTCGTCGAGCTGGCTGACGCGCCCGTGTTGCAGGGCCATCACCAACTGCTCCATCTCTTCGGCCAGCAACGCAGCGCCGTAGAACTCGACCATCAACAAGCTGCCATGCACTTGATGCACGCACGTCAGGCACTGCGCCAGCGCCTGGGGCGAAGGCTGCAACGTATAGCCGTCCAGCGCTGCGCGGGCCAGTTTGAGGGTCTCGCCGATTTCGTCTTTGACCCACTCAAGGGCTACGTAGTCGTGCCGGTCAACCATAACGACTCCCGTCAATATTGCGCCGCACTACTGAGGCTCACGCGGTTCAGGGGTGTCGGGCAAGGTAAAACCGGACACCGAACGCCGCAGTTGGCTGGCCATCTTGGCCAGGTTGCCAATGCTGTCGGCGGTGGCGGTCGAGCCGGACGAGGTCTGGCTGGTGATTTGCTGGATCACGTTCATGGTCAAGGAAATCTGGCCCGCCGAGGTGGTTTGCTGCTGGGCGGCATTGGAAATGCTTTGAATCAGGGCGGCGAGGTTTTGCGACACGCCTTCGATCTCTTCGAGCGCCACCCCGGCGTCCTGCGCCAGACGCGCCCCGCGCACCACTTCGGTGGTGGTTTGCTCCATGGAGATCACCGCTTCGTTGGTGTCGGCCTGAATCGCCCGCACCAGGGTTTCGATTTGCCGCGTGGCGGCCGATGAACGCTCGGCCAAGCGCTGGACTTCGTCAGCGACCACGGCAAAGCCGCGCCCGGCATCCCCGGCCATGGACGCCTGAATCGCCGCGTTGAGGGCCAAAATATTGGTCTGGTCGGCAATGTCGTCAATCAGGCTGACAATGTCGCCAATCTCTTGAGACGACTCGCCCAGACGCTTGATGCGCTTGGCCGTGTCCTGAATCTGGTCACGGATGTTGTCCATGCCGTGAATGGTGTTGTGCACCACTTCGTTGCCTTTGTTGGCAATCGCCACCGAGCGCTCGGCCACCGCCGAGGACTCTGACGCGTTGGCCGACACTTCATCGATGGAGTGGGCCATTTGCTGAATGGCGCCCGAGGCTTCGGCAATCTGCCGGGCCTGATGCTCGGAGGCTTCGGCCAGTTGCATCGCGGTGGCCTGGGTGTCTTGCACCGCCGCCGCCACTTGCCCGGCGGTGAGGTTGATGGTGGCCACCAGATCGCGAAGCTGGTCGACCGAGTAGTTGATCGAGTCGGCAATGGTGCCCGTGAAATCTTCGGTCACGGAGGCGGTGACCGTCAGGTCGCCATCGGCCAGGTCGGCAATTTCATCCAGCAAACGCATGATTGCGTTTTGGTTGCGGTCGTTCTTCTCGGCGGTTTCGCGCAGTTGGCGATTGGTTTCGCGCACCATCACCATACCGATCAGGATGATCGACGCCAGCGCCAGCAAGCCCAATACGTAGCCGCCGATGATGTCCAGCGAACGGCCGCTGGCAAGGTTCTCGAACCCGTTGGCCAGCATTGAGGCTTCGTCGAGCAAGGTCTGCGACAAGCTGAAGATATTGCTCGCGGCTTCGCGCACCTGAAACAACTGCGGCGAGGTTTCGAGGATTTCATCCACCGAACCCGACACAAACTGGAACAGCTCCGAGATTTCCTGCAAGCGGGCGCGGGCGTCTTTGTCTTCGACCTGCGAAATACGCATGCCCGCGTTGCCTTCGAGCATGCCGTTCAGCACTTGGCCGAAACGGTTGGCGTCACGCCCGAACGCATCGGCTGCCTGAGCCGCGGTTTCGTCCCCGGCCAGTACCGTGTTGACGGCGCCCAGAATCCGCTCGGCCAGCAATGATTGGCGTTGCGCCACCGCCACCTGGCTGGCCGGCGCTCCGCGCTGCAACAGGATCTCGACCACTTTTTCGTATTCGACCTGCAACTGCGGCACGGTTTCGGCCAGCGTTGCCGCCACTTGATGCAGCGAGAGCACGGTTTGTTCACTGGCCAAAATGGCGTTGGTGTTGCTCAGCAACTGTTCCCAGTCGCGC
This sequence comes from Pseudomonas lundensis, assembly GCF_015377145.2. Lineage (NCBI taxonomy): Bacteria > Pseudomonadati > Pseudomonadota > Gammaproteobacteria > Pseudomonadales > Pseudomonadaceae > Pseudomonas > Pseudomonas lundensis. Next base: position 354,520 of record NZ_CP062158.2, on the reverse strand, counting down.
TGAACGGCCTGCATTTCTTTGTGAACGGCGGGTGGCGCGGCGGGCAGGCCGGTGGCCGGGTCGCCTTTTTTCAGGTAACCCCAGCGCTGGCTGAAGTCGTTGCGCGCATCGCTCAGCAGGCGGAACGCTGCGGCTTTACCGGCAGCGGCTTCAGTGGCGTTTTTGGCAATGCGCTGGGACAGCACGCGCAGCTCGCCCGCGTGGCTGATGTATTGCTTGTCGTAGTTGGACTGGGTGTTGAGGTAAGCAAAATTGGCGAACAACAGCATGATGAACACGATCAGGGCGATAAACAGCACGATGATCTGCGAACGGCTGCGCGACCCTTCCATTGGTTTAGCGTTGTTGGCTGCGGTCATCGATCAGGCCCTGACATGCTGTATGGATGCTTGAGGTTCCAGGTGCTCACTGCTCACACCGCGACCGCCCGGAACTCGGACGCTTGCGCCAAGGCAAACGGGCTGAATACCCACCAGTCATGGCCGGCGGCGAAGCGCCCTTGTACATAAGGCGCGAAAGGTAAGCCGGGGGAAACGGATGGTTGGGTGTCCAGATCCGTCTGGGCAAAGTGCTGCATGCCCAGCACTTCATCGACTTGCAGGCCGACGAAGATGTCGTCGTACTCCAGCACCAACACCCGGCGCTGTTTGCGCAATGTGGATAACTCGACGCCGAAAAAGCCGCACAAGTCCATGATCGGCAGCAGTTGCCCACGCAAGTTGGCGACGCCTCTGACCCAAGGTTTGACGCCCGGCAGCAAGGTGAAACGCGGCTCATGCAGGATCTCGGCGATTTCCCCCATTGGCGCCACAAAACACTGCTCGCCGATGCGAAATCCAATACCGCTCCAGGTGTGCGCCGCGGCGGGCTCGGCCACAGGCCCCGCCGCCAGCAAGCGACAGCGCTGGTCGATGTCGAGCAGCAGCTCAAACGCAGTCAGAGAATCGGGCATGGTGCGGCCATCACTTGTGCGTGGAGGCTGGCAGAAGTTCTTTGATTTTATCGGTCAGCGCGTCCTCATCGACCGGCTTGGTCAAATACCCTTTTGCTCCCTGACGAGAAGCCCAGAGCATGTCGGTCTCTTGATCCTTGGTGGTCACCACGATGACCGGGATCCCTTGGGTTTCCGGGTCTTTGGTCAATTGACGCGTGGCCTGGAACCCGTTGAGGCCCGGCATCACGATGTCCATCAGGACCAGATCGGGTTTTTCCTGGCGCGCCAGTGCGACGCCATCTGCGCCGTTGCCCGCCTGCAACACTTGATGGCCGTGCTTTTCGAGCATGCCGGTCAGTTTGTACATTTCAGTCGGCGAGTCATCGACGATCAGAATGCGAGCCATGGTGTTCCCCATTTATAAGGTGATCGGCCTGTTGACCGAGCATCAGTGAGCGTTTTGCACAACCGTGAAACCGGGCACGTGCGCCTTGATTGCATTGAGCAACTCGTCCCGACTGAAGGGTTTGGTCAAAAATTGATCAGACCCGACAATACGCCCTTTTGCCTTGTCGAACAGGCCGTCTTTGGAGGACAGCATGATCACCGGCGTGGACTTGAAGGAACGGTGGTTTTTGATCAGTGCGCAGGTCTGGTAGCCATCAAGGCGCGGCATCATGATGTCGACAAAAATGATGTGCGGATGATGGTCGACTATTCTGGCCAATGCATCGAAGCCGTCAACGGCGGTGATCACCTCGCAGCCAACGTTTTTGAGCAACGTTTCAGCGGTGCGGCGAATGGTTTTCGAATCGTCAATCACCATCACCTTCAAGGCGCTGGAATGCTTGTCCATATGTGCTCTACCATCGCCACGGCGACCCGTTTTGTTACAACGTTGCGATCCCGAAGCCCAAGTCCTTGGTAGACAAGGGCTGCAGGTGCTGTGCGAGCCTTTTTAGCACAGTCTCTACATGCAATCTATCGAACGTCCCGCCACCTGCTGGCGCAGACGGTTTTTCCTTGACCGAGACACCACACGGCGCCACTCTGGCGCCACTTTTAATTGCCTGCTGATCGCTTTTACAGCGATTGGCTTAGCTCACTACTGTTGAGGAATTTGCCATGAGCGTTCGAGTCGGGATTGTCATGGACCCCATTGCGAGCATCTCCTACAAGAAGGACAGCTCGCTGGCCATGTTGCTGGCTGCGCAGGCGCGCGGCTGGACGCTGTTCTATATGGAACAGCAAGACCTGTACCTCAATGAAGGCAAGGCGCGGGCGCGCATGAAGCCGCTCAAGGTGTTCGCCAACCCGGAAAAATGGTTTGAGCTTGAAGCCGAAACCGACACGGCCCTGAGCGATCTCGACGTGATCCTGATGCGCAAGGACCCGCCATTCGACATGGAATTCGTGTATTCCACCTACTTGCTCGAACAGGCCGAGCGTGACGGCGTCTTGATCGTCAACAAGCCGCAGAGCCTGCGCGACTGCAACGAAAAACTGTTCGCCACGCAATTCACCCAATGCACGCCGCCGACGGTCGTCAGCCGTCGCGCCGATGTCCTGCGCGAATTTGCAGCACTGCACGGTGATGTGATCCTCAAACCGCTGGACGGCATGGGCGGTACGTCGATTTTCCGTCATCGCGTGGGGGACCCGAACCTGTCGGTGATCCTCGAAACCCTCACCGCCAACGGCACTCAGCAAATCATGGCGCAAGGCTACTTGCCGGGGATCAAAGACGGCGACAAGCGCATCCTGATGATCGACGGCGAGCCTGTTCCCTATTGCCTGGCGCGCATTCCGGCGCAGGGCGAAACACGCGGCAACCTGGCCGCCGGTGGTCGCGGCGAAGCCCGCCCGTTGAGTGACAAGGATCGCTGGATCGCTGAACAGGTCGGCCCGACCCTGCGTGAAAAAGGCTTGTTGTTCGTAGGACTGGACGTAATCGGTGAGCACCTGACCGAAATCAACGTCACCAGCCCGACCTGCATCCGCGAGATCGATAACGCGTTCGGCACCAACATCGGCGCACTGCTGATGGACGCCATTGAGCGCAAACTGGCCGCTCGCTGATTTCTATCCGCCAGACACAGACCAACATTGCGTTATCATGCGCAGCCTGTGAAACCCGCGATGTTGGTCTTTTGCCATGACACTTCCCAGCGACCTGCCCTCTGAACTCACGCACGGCGGCGTGCGCGCGGCTGATCGTCTGGGGTTTACGCTGTTTGTCGCGGCACTGATTCACCTGGCGGTGATCCTGGGCGTCGGGTTCAGCATGAGCGAGCCCAAACAGATCAGCAAAACCCTCGAAATCACCCTGTCCACGTTCAAGAGCGAGAAGGCACCGAAGCAGGCGGACTTTCTGGCGCAGGACAATCAGCAAGGCAGCGGCACGCTGGACAAGAAAGCCGTGCCCAAAACCACAGAAGTGGCGCCGTTTCAGGCCAACGAAGTCAAAAAGGTCACGCCGCCCCCTGCCGCCCGGCCCGAACAAAAGCAGGCTGCACCCAAAGCCGCCGTTACCACCGTGGCGCCAAAGCCCAAAAAAGCCACGCGCGAGCCGCAGAAGGTCATCACCGAGGCCGCGCCCAAGGCCAGCATTCCGTCGTTTGACAGCTCCCAACTGTCGAGCGAGATCTCCAGCCTCGAAGCCGAACTGGCCAACGAGCAACAGCTGTATGCCAAAAGGCCCAAGATCTACCGCATGAGTGCGGCCTCGACCATGCGCGACAAAGGCGCCTGGTACAAAGAGGACTGGCGCAAAAAGATCGAGCGCATCGGCAACCTCAACTACCCCGAACAGGCACGCCGCGAAAAAATCTACGGCAAGCTGCGGCTGCTGGTCTCGATCAATCGGGACGGTTCGCTGCATGAAGTACTGGTGCTCGAATCTTCCGGCCAGCCGTTGCTGGATCAGGCAGCGCAGCGCATCGTGCGTCTGGCCGCGCCGTTCGCGCCGTTCACCGGTGACCTGGCCGACATCGACCGCCTCGAAATCATCCGCACCTGGAAATTCGCCCAGGGCGACCGGCTGTCCAGTAATTAATGCCGGGGTAAATGAGCGCTCGCGCCGCGTAGCCCAAGCGGCTTTCAAGGCGCGCCATCTGCCAACTTGTCAGTTTCACTTGTCAGCGCCACACTAAGGCTCATGAAAAACCGCGCACCGACCTACCTCAAGCATCAGTTCCTGATCGCCATGCCGCACATGGCTGACCCGAATTTTGCTCATTCCTTGACGTACATCGTCGAGCACACGGCCAATGGGGCGATGGGCCTGACCATCAATCGGCCGCTGGACCTCAACCTCAAAGATATTCTTGAGCAGTTGCGCCCCGATCGCGCCGTGCCCGAGCTGTGCGAGCACGTGCCGATTTATGCAGGCGGCCCGGTAATGACCGACCGCGGTTTTGTCCTGCACCCCGCCAGCATGAGTTTCGACGCCACGGTTGAGCTGCAAGAGGGCTTGGCGCTAAGCACGTCACTGGATGCCCTGGGCAGCATCGCCGACGGCAATGGCCCGCGACGCAGCCTGATTTGCCTGGGCTATGCCGGGTGGGAAGCCGGTCAACTCGAAGCCGAACTGGCTGACAACGCCTGGCTCACGTGCCCGTATTCTGCCCACATTTTGTTCAACACCTCGAGCGAGCTGCGCCTTGACGCGGCCGCCAAACACCTCGGAGTTAACCTCAACTTGTTAAGCACTCAAGCAGGTCACGCCTGATGGCCCACCTACGTTTACTGCTGGGTTTTGATTACGGCACCCGCTCCATCGGCGTCGCCGTCGGCCAGATGATTACCGGGCAAGCTCGCGAGCTGTGCAATTTGAAAGCCGAGAACGGCATCCCGAAGTGGGAAGAAATCGAGAAACTGATCAAAGAATGGCAGCCCGATGCCATGGTGGTCGGCATGCCGTTGAATATGGACGGCACCCCCAGCGAGTTCTGTGCTCGCGCGCAAAAATTTGCCAATCGGTTGAATGGCCGCTTCAATCTCCCCGTTTTTACCCACGACGAACGCCTGACCACCTTTGAGGCCAAGGGCGAACGCAAGGCCCAGGGTGGCCAGCGGGGCAGTTACCGCGACAACCCCGTCGACGCCATCGCCGCCAAACTGGTGCTGCAAGGCTGGCTCGACGAGCACCCGGCTGAACCTCAAGCCTGACATTGCGTTTAATTGTTTGACGCACCTCATTGTTTGCGCCCGTCGCAGCACGCATCCTGCGCGGGCCTTTTAAGGAGCCACCATGATCCTGCCTGTTCCCGCTGAACTGATCTCTCAGATGGCGCTTGATCTCAAGGCCCATCTGGCCCGCCGTCACATCACCGAGCCCCGTTTCATCGGCATCCGCACGGGCGGCATCTGGGTGGCCCAGGCGCTGTTGCGGGCCATGGACAGCGACGCGCCGCTGGGCACGCTGGACGTCTCGTTCTACCGCGACGACTTCAGCCAGAACGGGCTGCACCCGCAAGTGCGGCCGTCTGACCTGCCGTTCGAGATCGAAGGCCAGCACCTGGTACTGATCGACGACGTACTGATGAGCGGCCGCACCATCCGCGCGGCACTCAACGAATTGTTCGACTATGGTCGTCCGGCCAGCGTGACCCTGGTCAGCCTGCTCGACCTGGACGCCGCCGAGCTGCCGATCCGGCCGAATGTGGTGGGCGCGACCTTGTCGCTCAAACCGACCGAGCGGGTAAAATTGTCCGGCCCCGCGCCACTGACACTCGAACTCCAAGACCTATCTCAAGAACCCGCCCTTTAAGAGACCACTGCGATGACGCCTACAGACGCCAAGCGCCCGCTGCAGCTCAATGATCAGGGCCAGCTGCGCCACTTTCTGTCGCTCGACGGCTTGTCCCGCGAGCTGCTGACAGAGATCCTCGACACCGCCGACTCGTTCCTTGAGGTCGGCGCCCGTGCGGTGAAAAAAGTCCCGTTGCTGCGCGGCAAGACCGTGTGCAACGTGTTCTTCGAAAACTCCACCCGCACCCGCACCACCTTTGAAATGGCCGCCCAGCGCCTGTCTGCCGACGTGATCACACTCAATGTGTCCACGTCCTCGGCGAGCAAGGGTGAAACCCTGCTCGATACCCTGCGCAACCTCGAAGCCATGGCCGCTGACATGTTCGTGGTGCGCCACGGCGATTCGGGCGCTGCACATTTCATCGCCGAGCACGTGTGCCCGCAGGTCGCGATCATCAACGGCGGCGACGGCCGTCACGCTCACCCGACCCAGGGCATGCTCGACATGCTGACCATTCGCCGCCACAAGGGCGGGTTTGAAAACCTGTCGGTGGCCATTGTCGGTGACATCCTGCACTCGCGGGTCGCACGCTCGAACATGATCGCGCTCAAAACACTGGGCTGTCAGGACATTCGCGTCATTGCCCCAAAAACCCTGCTGCCTGTGGGCATCGAGCAATACGGGGTCAAGGTGTACACCGACATGACCGAGGGCCTGAAGGACGTCGACGTGGTCATCATGTTGCGCCTGCAGCGTGAGCGCATGTCCGGCGGCCTGCTGCCGAGCGAAGGCGAGTTCTACCGCCTGTTCGGCCTGACCACTGCCCGCCTGGCGGGCGCCAAACCCGACTGCATCGTCATGCACCCCGGCCCGATCAACCGTGGCGTAGAAATTGAATCGGCCGTGGCCGATGGCCCGCACTCGGTGATTCTCAATCAGGTGACGTACGGCATCGCCGTGCGCATGGCGGTGTTGTCCATGACCATGAGCGGGCAAACGGCCCAGCGCCAATTCGAACAGGAGAACGCCCAGTGAAGCTCAGCATTCTCGGCGCCCGTGTAATAGACCCTGCCAGCCAGTTGGACCAGGTCACCGACCTGCACCTGGAAGCCGGAAAAATCGTCGCCATGGGCGCGGCCCCGGCGGGTTTCTCGCCCGCCCGCACGCTTGACGCCAAGGGCCTTGTGGCCGCACCGGGGCTGGTGGACTTGAACGTTGCCCTGCGCGAGCCCGGTTACAGCCGCAAAGGCACAATTGCCAGCGAAACCCGCGCCGCCGCCGCCGGTGGCGTGACCAGCCTGTGCTGCCCGCCGCATACCAAACCGGTGCTCGACACCTCGGCCGTGGCCGAACTGATCCTCGACCGCGCCCGCGAAGCCGGCAACTGCAAAGTGTTCCCCATCGGGGCACTGAGCAAAGGGCTCGAAGGCGAACAACTGGCCGAACTGATCGCCCTGCGCGATGCCGGTTGCGTGGCCTTCGGCAACGGCCTGAGCAGTTTCAGCAACACGCGCACCTTGTGCCGCGCGCTGGAATACGCGGCCACGTTTGACCTGACGGTGATTTTCCACTCTCAGGACCGTGACCTGGCTGAAGGCGGCCTGGCCCACGATGGCCCGATCGCGGCCTTCCGTGGCTTGCCTGGCATCCCTGAAACCGCCGAAACCGTGGCGCTGGCCCGCGACCTGTTGCTGGTCGAGCAAAGCGGCGTGCGCGCGCACTTCAGCCAACTGACCAGCGCCCGGGGCGTCGCGCTGATAGCGCAAGCTCAGGCTCGCGGCCTTAAGGTCACCGCCGATGTGGCGCTCTATCAGTTGATCCTGACCGACGAAGCGCTGGTCGACTTCTCCAGCGTCTACCACGTGCAACCGCCGCTGCGCACCCGCGCCGACCGTGACGGGCTGCGTGAAGCCGTCAAATCCGGCGTGGTGCAGGCCATCTCCAGCCATCACCAACCCCATGAGCGGGACGCCAAACTGGCCCCGTTCGGCGCCACCGAGCCGGGCATGAGCAGCGTAGAGCTGTTGTTGCCGTTGGCGATGACGCTGGTCGAAGACGGTTTGCTGGACTTGCCGACGTTGCTGGCGCGCTTGAGCACCGGCCCGGCAGATGCCTTGAGCTTGCCAGCGGGGCGTTTGAGCGTGGGTTCGGCGGCCGATCTGGTGCTGTTCGATCCGGGCGCTTCCACCGTGGCCGGTGAAACATGGCACTCCAAAGGCGACAACTGCCCATTCCTGGGCCATTGCCTGCCAGGCGCCGTGCGCTACACGCTGGTGGACGGTCGAATCAGCTACGAAGGCTAAGGCGTCGCCTACACCCTCACCCCACCCCCTGCATACGGTAGAGGCTCGGGGTGAGGGTTTTTTTAGCGCTTAACGTCGCTCGGCATTCTTGATCGATATCTGGGTATTCAAGGTCCAGAAGTCGTACAAGACACCGATCAGGAACAAACCGCCCGTGAACAGGTAGATGATCCCGGTGATCCATTTGCCCATGTACATGCGGTGCAGGCCGAACACGCCTAAAAACGTCAGCAGAATCCACGCCACGCTGTAATCGGTATTACCCGATGTAAAGCGCAAGTCCGCTTCGCGGTCCATGCTCGGGATCAGGAACAAGTCGATCAGCCAGCCAATGCCCAACAAGCCCAGGGTGAAGAACCAGATGGTTCCGGTGACCGGCTTGCCGTAATAGAAACGATGAGCCCCCAGAAAGCCAAAAATCCACAGCAGATAACCCAGTACCTTGCTGTGGGTATCGTGTTGTACATCGTCTCGATAGCCGCTCATTAATGCCCCCTTGGGAGTCGATAGAAAAAAATTTACACTTTTTTTGTGACTTTTTTACTGTCTCGCAGCACGTAATAGTCTGTTGCAGGTTTTCGCGCAAACCCTTATGCCATCAGGCCTGCATCGCCACACTGTGACAATTTGCCACCGCCTTGAGGGTTTTTGACCCCCCGGTCCAATCGACAAACGGCCTTAGAAAGGACAAAAAAGCTGTTATAAAGTTGCGCGCTTAACCACTTAGAGCCCTGCCGAATGCGTCCTTTATTCAAGACATGGCTAACCATTTGCCTATTACTGCCTCTGGCCGCCCACGCCACCAACCGTGAGCAACGTCTTCCTTCGGGTTTCACCGGATACACCGCAAAGTCATCTGCGAGTGCACCGTTTGTAGCCTCTAACAGCAAAACCGTCTCACGTGCGACCTCCAGTAAAGTTCATCGCAAAGCTCCCGGCAAAATAGCGACCGCTTCTCTGGTCGCCGCCAACAAGCAAAGCAGCACCGTGCTGAGCCGTGCGGTCAACGTGCTGGGCACTCCTTATCGTTGGGGCGGCAGCAGCCCAAGTAAAGGCTTTGATTGCAGCGGGCTGGTCAAATACGCGTTCAACGATGTAGCGGCGGTCAATCTGCCCCGCAGTTCCAGCGCCATGGCCAGCGGCCACGGCCAGAAAGTCGATCGCAAAGACTTGAAGCCCGGCGACTTGCTGTTTTTCAACATCAAGAGCCGCAAGGTCAACCACGTGGCCATTTACCTGGGCAACGACCGGTTTATTCACGCGCCACGCCGCGGCAAGTCGGTGACCATCGACACCCTGAAAAAGCCGTACTGGCAGAGCCACTATGTAGTCGCCAAGCGCGTATTGCCCAAAGAGCAAACCAACCTGCGGGTTGCGCAGCGCTAACTGACATCGTTGAAGGGCAGCGCAAGGCTGCTCTTCGGCGGTTACAGGTCGATGATTCCCCTCTCCTGCAAGCGTTTCACACTCATGTCCAATGTCTGCATGCCGATCGCTGCGCCGGTCTGGATGACAGACGCCATCTGCGCCACTTTGTTTTCCCGTATCAGGTTCCGGATCGCAGGCGTACCGAGCATGATTTCGTGTGCCGCCACCCGTCCGCCGTCCTTTTTCTTGAGCAACGTCTGAGACACCACTGCCTGCAGTGATTCGGACAGCATCGCCCGCACCATGGCTTTCTCTTCGGCCGCAAACACATCGACGATGCGGTCAATGGTCTTGGCCGCACTGGGCGTGTGCAGCGTGGCAAACACCAGGTGCCCGGTTTCTGCGGCGGTCAGGGCCAACCGGATACTGTCGAGGTCGCGCATTTCACCAAGCACAATCACGTCCGGGTCTTCACGCAACGCTGAGCGCAATGCGTTGGCGAAACCGTGGGTGTCGCGGTGGACTTCGCGCTGATTGATCAGGCAGCGTCGCGAGGTGTGAACGAATTCAATCGGGTCTTCAATGGTCAGAATGTGTTGCTGACGCGTGCTGTTGAGGTGATCGATGAGGGCGGCCAGCGTGGTGGTTTTGCCTGAACCCGTGGCGCCGGTGATCAGGATCAGACCATGAGGCACGTTAAAGAGCGGGCTCAGCACTTGCTCCAAACCCAGTGATGCCAGGCTCGGCACCGTGGCGCCAATACGGCGCAACACCGCTGCGGGGCCATGCTGTTGCCTGAAGGCATTCACCCGAAACCGCCCCAGCTCCGGCACGGTGTACGAAAAATCAGCTTCGAGGGTTGTTTCAAACGCCTCGCGCTGCGACGCGGTCATCATGCTGTGGATAAGTTCGAGTACACACTGCGCACTTACGCTCGGCAGCTCGCACCGCTGCAGGTCGCCATCAATGCGCAGCAGCGGCTCCACGCCCGCAGACAGGTGCATGTCCGATGCGCCGCGCGCCACGCATACAGCCAACAGGTCGGCGATATCCATCCCCCCTCCCAATTCCAGTAGAATGCCGCAGACTTTCACCACGGCGGGCTTAATTGAATGTCCACGATAGCTGACAACATTGCTCAGGTTGAGGCGCGCATCCGTGCAGCCGCACTGGCTGTGCAACGCGATGTAACGAGCGTTCACTTACTGGCGGTCAGCAAGACCAAACCCGCCGCTGCGCTGCGTGACGCCTATGCCGCCGGGCTGCGCGACTTTGGCGAAAATTATCTGCAGGAAGCTCGCGCCAAACAGGTCGAATTAGCTGACCTGCCCTTGTGTTGGCACTTCATCGGCCCCATTCAATCGAACAAGACACGTGACATCGCTGAGCATTTTGCGTGGGTGCATTCCGTAGACCGCCTCAAAATTGCCCAACGTCTGTCAGAGCAGCGGCCAGATGGGCTGCCCCCGTTGAACATTTGCATTCAGGTGAACGTCAGCGGCGAAGCCAGCAAGTCCGGGTGTGCCCCGGCTGACCTGACGGCGCTGGCACACGCCATCAGCGCTTTGCCACGCTTGAAGCTGCGCGGGTTGATGGCGATTCCCGAGCCCACCGACGAGCGCGCCGAACAGGACGCCGCGTTTGCGAAGGTCCGTGAATTGCAAGAGGGCCTGAACATGGGCCTCGACACACTTTCCATGGGCATGAGCCATGACCTTGAGTCGGCCATTGCCCAAGGCGCCACGTGGGTGCGGATCGGTACTGCACTGTTTGGCGCTCGCGACTACAGTCAGGCCTGAAAAGGCTTGCCTCACACTTATAAGGATCGGTCATGAGCAAGACGCGTATTGCCTTTATCGGAGCCGGCAACATGGCTTCCAGCTTGATCGGCGGCCTGCTGGCCAAAGGGTTCGACGCTGCACAGATCCGCGCCAGCGACCCTGGCGCCGACACCCGCGCCAAGGTAGCGGCCGAACACGGTATCGACGTGTTCGCTGAAAACGAAAAAGCGGTGCAGGACGCTGACGTCATTGTCATTGCAGTCAAGCCACAGGCGATGAAGGCTGTGTGCCAGGACCTGCGTCCGCACCTTCAGCCCAAACAACTGGTGGTGTCGATTGCTGCCGGTATCAACGCCTCCAGTTTGCTGGAATGGTTGGGCACTCAGCCGTTGGTGCGCTGCATGCCCAACACGCCTGCCCTGCTGGGCAAAGGGGTCAGCGGTCTGTTCGCCACTCAGCAGGTCACCCAAGCACAACGCGCGCTGGCCGATGAGCTGCTGAGCGCTGTGGGCGTTGTGGTCTGGGTCGAGCAAGAAGCTCAGATCGACGCCGTGACGGCGGTATCGGGCAGTGGCCCGGCGTATTTCTTCCTGCTGATCGAAGCCATGACCAACGCGGGCGTGAAGTTGGGCCTGAGCCATGACGTCGCGGAGAAACTGGCCGAGCACACAGCACTCGGCGCCGCCTGCATGGCCGTGGACAGCGATGCCGACGCGGCCGAATTGCGTCGTCGCGTGACCTCGCCCGCGGGCACCACCGAAGCTGCAATCAAGTCATTCCAGGCCAGTGGTTTTGAAGCCACGGTCGAAAAAGCATTGAGTGCCGCCGCGCACCGCTCGGCCGAATTGGCCGAACAACTGGGTCAATAAAGGAGCAAATGATGTCAGGACTTAATGGCGCTGCCATTTTTGTGGTTCAAACCCTGGGCAGCCTGTATTTGCTGGTCGTGCTGTTGCGTTTCATCCTGCAACTGGTACGCGCCAATTTCTACAACCCGATCTGCCAGTTCATCGTCAAGGCCACGCAAACCCTGCTCAAGCCTATGCGCCGCGTGATTCCCAGCATTTTCGGCCTGGACATGTCGTCGCTGGTACTGGCCATTCTGGTGCAAATGGTGGTGTTCGTCATCGTGCTGACCTTGAGCTATATCCCGTTCAACATCCTAGGGCTGCTGCTGTGGTCGATCATCGGCGTGACGGCACTGTTCCTGAAAGTGTTCTTCTTCGCCATGATCATCAGCGTGATTCTGTCGTGGGTGGCACCGGGCAGCACCAGCCCTGGCGCTGAGCTGGTCAACCAGATCACCGAGCCGGCGCTGGCCCCGTTCCGTCGCTTCCTGCCGAACCTGGGCGGCCTGGACATCTCGCCGATCCTGGCGTTCATGGTCATCCAGTTGATCCAGAGCTACGTGATCCCGCCACTGGCCATGTCCGTCGGTATGCCGCTTGAGCTGTTCGGCCTGATCTGATGAGTTATTTCCGCTGGGACGGTGACGACCTGATTCTCGATTGTCATTTGCAACCCAAGGCCAGCAGCGATGAGTTCGCTGGCCTGCACGGTGACCGCCTGAAAATCCGGCTCACCGCCCCACCGGTCGAAGGCAAGGCCAACGCCCATTTGATGGCTTTTCTGGCCAAGGCGTTTGGCATCTCCAAAAGTCAGGTCAGCCTGATCAGTGGCGAACTCAACCGGCAAAAACGGGTACGCCTGCACAGCCCCAAAAAACTGCCGGTGCTGCCCGGGTTGACCCGTCCCGACCTCTAGGATCTGTTCCCGTTTGCGCGGGCTGCGACAGGCTGTACGACGGCCTTCAGAACAGCCTTCAAACGCGACCAAAGGGTTTTGCACCATTGCTTGCCGCTCGCTGCCCCGCTCATTAGACTTACGCCTCATTTAAATGAGAGCAGGGTCGATGCCAGCTGCCTTTCCCCCCGATTCCGTTGGTCTGGTTGTGCCTCACGTTGCACATTTCAGCGAACCGCTGGCACTTGCGTGCGGCCGCTCACTGCCAGCCTATGACCTGATTTACGAAACCTACGGCCAGCTCAATGCGTCGGCCAGTAATGCCGTGCTGATTTGCCACGCGCTGTCAGGTCATCATCACGCCGCCGGGTATCACAGCGTCGACGACCGCAAGCCCGGCTGGTGGGACAGCTGTATCGGCCCCGGCAAGCCCATCGACACCCGCAAATTCTTCGTGGTCAGCCTCAACAACCTCGGCGGTTGCAACGGTTCGACCGGCCCGAGCAGCATCGACCCCGACACCGGCCGCCCGTTTGGCGCGTCGTTCCCGGTGCTGACCGTTGAAGACTGGGTGCACAGCCAGGCGCGTCTGTCTGACCGCCTGGGCATCTCGCAGTGGGCCGCCGTGATCGGTGGCAGCCTTGGCGGGATGCAGGCATTGCAATGGAGCATCAGCTACCCCGACCGTCTGCGCCATTGTCTGGCCATCGCCTCGGCGCCGAAGCTCTCGGCGCAAAACATCGCGTTCAACGAAGTCGCGCGCCAGGCCATCCTCACCGACCCCGAGTTCCATGGCGGGTCGTTTCAGGAAAAGGGCGTCATCCCCAAACGCGGTCTGATGCTGGCGCGAATGGTCGGCCACATCACGTACCTGTCGGATGACTCGATGGGCGAAAAATTCGGCCGCGGGCTGAAGAACGAAAACCTTAACTACGACTTCCACAGCGTCGAGTTTCAGGTTGAGAGCTATTTGCGCTATCAGGGCGAAGAGTTCTCCGGGCGTTTCGATGCCAACACCTATTTGCTGATGACCAAGGCGCTGGACTACTTCGACCCGGCGGCGAACTTCGATGACGACCTGGCCAAGACCTTTGCGGGCGCCAAGGCACGCTTTTGCGTGATGTCGTTCACCACCGACTGGCGCTTCTCGCCCGCCCGCTCGCGGGAGCTGGTGGATGCGTTGATGGCCGCCAAAAAAGACGTGTGCTACCTGGAGATCGACGCGCCGCAGGGCCATGACGCCTTTCTGATTCCGATCCCGCGCTACCTGCAAGCCTTCAGCAACTACATGAACCGTATTGAACTGTGAGAACGCCATGAGAGCCGACCTGGAAATCATCCAAGACTGGATCCCCGCTGGCAGCCGCGTGCTCGACCTCGGTTGCGGTAATGGCGAACTGCTGAGCTGGCTGCGCGACAACAAGCAAGTCACCGGCTACGGGCTGGAAAACGACCCGGACAACATTGCCGAATGTGTTGCCAAAGGCATTAACGTCATTGAGCAGGATCTCGACAAAGGGCTGGGCAACTTTGCCAGCAACAGCTTCGACATCGTGGTCATGACCCAGGCATTGCAGGCCGTGCACTACCCCGACCGGATCCTCGACGAAATGCTGCGGGTCGGCCGTCAATGCATCATCACCTTCCCGAACTTCGGCCACTGGCGCTGCCGCTGGTACCTGGCCAGCAAAGGCCGCATGCCGGTGTCCGAGTTTTTGCCGTACACCTGGTACAACACGCCGAACATTCACTTCTGCACCTTTGAAGACTTCGAAGCGCTGTGCCGTGAGCGTGAAGCGCGTGTCATCAACCGCCTTGCCGTGGATCAACAACATCGACACGGGTGGGCCAGCAAGATATGGCCTAACCTGTTGGGCGAGATTGGCATTTACCGTGTCAGCAGTCCTGGCCTTCAGGACCATAACGTCGCGGTTTAACAGGTTCGCTCAAAGGAGAAAGACCATGGGTCGTATTGGGTTACTACTGCTTTCAATGTGTTTGGGCGCGCAGGCCATGGCGGCCGACGTGAATCCTGCCCAACGGCAGCAGACGTTTGGCGACATGACGGTGTATTACAACGCGTTCCCGTCTACTTTTCTGACGCCTAAGATTGCCCAACAGGTTGAGGTCTCGCGCAGCAAGAACAACGCCGTGCTGAACATCACCGTCAACAAGGCGGGCAAAAATATACCGGCCAATGTGCAGGGCACGGTTAAAACCGGGGATGAAAAGCCAAAGCGCCTGAGCTTCCGGCAAGTCGGCAAAGGTGGCGAGATCAATTACTTGGCCCAGTTCCCGGTCAAAGGCCCGCAAACCTTCACCTTCAAGGTGGATGTAAAAGCGGGCGGCGCTGGCGCTGAAACAATCGAATTTACTCAAATGGTCGCTCCAATCGAATGATGAACTTCACGCAACTGGTACTCGCCAGCCACAACGCGGGCAAACTCAAAGAACTTCAGGCCATGCTCGGCGAGTCGGTGCAGTTGCGCTCGATTGGAGAGTTCAGCAGCGTCGAGCCGGAAGAAACCGGCTTGTCGTTTGTCGAGAACGCCATTCTTAAGGCCCGCCATGCATCGCGCATTTGCGGGCTGCCCGCATTGGCGGACGACTCGGGGCTGGCGGTGGATGCTCTGGGCGGCGCGCCAGGCATTTACTCTGCCCGTTATGCCGATGGCCAGGGCGATGCGGCGAACAACGCCAAATTGCTCGATGCCCTCAAAGACGTGCCGCAAGCCGAACGCGGCGCGCAGTTTGTCTGCGTCCTGGCCTTGGTCCGCCACGCTGACGACCCGCTGCCGATTATCTGCGAAGGCTTGTGGCACGGGCGCATTCTGCCTGCCGCCAGCGGTGAGCATGGTTTTGGCTACGACCCGCTGTTTTGGGTGCCTGAACGCAATTGCTCCAGCGCCGAGCTCAGCCCGGCGGAAAAAAACCAGCTCAGCCACCGCGCTCGCGCCATGGCTTTGCTGCGTCAGCGTCTGGGCTTGAAATGACCCACGACACACCTCCCCAGCCGCTCTATCTCGGTGCGGCTGGCTTTTCTCAGCAGGCGCCCCGCGCCCCCCTGACACAACTGCCGCCGCTGTCGTTGTACATCCACATTCCGTGGTGCGTGCGCAAATGCCCGTATTGCGATTTCAATTCCCATACCGCCAGCCCGGAACTGCCCGAAGAAGCCTACGTGGACGCGCTGCTGGCCGATCTCGATCAGGACCTGCACGCGGCATATGGGCGCGAGCTGAGTTCTATTTTCTTTGGCGGTGGTACGCCGAGCCTGTTCAGCGCCGCGGCGCTGGGCCGTTTGCTCAAAGGCGTTGAAGCACGCATTGCGTTTGCCGTCGATATCGAAATCACGCTGGAAGCCAACCCCGGCACGTTCGAGCAGGAAAAGTTCGTCGCGTACCGTGCGCTGGGGATCAATCGGCTGTCCATTGGTATCCAGAGTTTTCAGCCAGAAAAGCTCAAGGCACTGGGGCGTATCCACAACGGCGACGAAGCCGTGCGTGCCGCTGGCATGGCGCGTCAGGCGGGGTTTGACAACTTCAACCTGGACTTGATGCACGGCTTGCCCGATCAGTCGCTGGACGACGCCCTGAGCGACCTGCGCCAGGCCATCGCCCTCAAGCCGACGCATCTGTCGTGGTATCAACTGACGCTGGAACCGAACACGGTGTTCTGGAACCAGCCTCCGACGCTGCCAGAAGACGACACCCTGTGGGACATTCAGGAAGCGGGGCAAGCCCTGCTCGCCGAACATGGCTACGCACAGTACGAAGTGTCGGCCTACGCCCTGCCCGGCCGACCGGCGCGGCATAACCTCAACTACTGGAGCTTTGGCGACTTCATCGGCATTGGCGCCGGTGCCCATGGCAAGTTGAGCCATCCCGATGGCCGCATCGTGCGCACCTGGAAAACCCGCCTACCGAAGGATTACCTAAATCCGGCGAAGAGCTTTCAGGCTGGCGAGAAAGTTCTGACTGCCGAAGAACTGCCGTTTGAGTTCCTAATGAACGCCTTGCGCCTGACTGACGGCGTGGATTCAGCCCTTTATCCACTGCGCACCGGCTTGCCCCTCGACAGTTTGTACGCCGGACGTGAAGCCGCCGAACAAAGTGGCTTATTGCAGGTCGAACCGACACGCCTGGCGGCGACTGCCCGAGGCCAGCTGTTTCTCAATGACCTGTTGCAGCACTTTTTGACGTAAGGAAATCGAATGGACTTGGTACTCGACCTGCTTGCCACGGTATCGCGCTGGAGCCGCAGCCACCTCTCGGAGATCTCCCTGGCATTGATTGGCTGTTTGCTGGTGCTGTTTGGCGCTGACTTCAAGGGCTGGGTCGAGCAACGTCTGGGCAGTATTGCAGGCGCCTTGCGCGTCCCGCTGATGGCGCTGTTGTGCCTGATCGGCAGCGGCGCAGCGCTGATCTACGCCACGCCGTGGGTCGAGCGCGGGCTGAGTCAGTTCAACAACTACAGCCTGGCGCCGGTGTTGCTGGTGGTGTTGGTGCTGATCGGCGTGGTGGCTGATCGCCGCTAACCTGTAGCTGCAAGTGCTGGCCGGGGGGATAAAGGCCACGCAGAAAGCAGCCGATTGTGGGCTACGCTTGGGTATCGCCTGATACGTGAGCACTGCCCATGCCGAAGCTTTTAAATGGCAATCTCGATGCACTGAAAGTGGCGCTGGCGATAGCCGTCGTCGCGCTGCACTGCAAGATTCTGGGCGGTAATGACACGGCCATCGGTTACATGCTGGGCAATGGGCTGTTTCGGGTCGCGGTCCCTGTCTTCTTTATCATCAACGGGTATTACCTGTTCCACACCCTCAGCGAAGGCCACTCGTTCGGCACGTGGTTCAAACGCGGTTTGTGGATGTACCTCTTCTGGATGCTGGTCTACAGCCCGTTTTACGTCGACCCTGCGACGCTGGGCTCTCTTAAAGGTGTGCTCGGGATCATCAAGTCTTTGCTGATCGGCTATTTCCACCTCTGGTATCTGGTGGGCATGCTCGGCGGTGGACTGATCCTGTATGCGCTGCGCAATTCGGCCACTCCAACGCTGATGACGCTGGCCCTGATCGCCTATGCGATCGGGCTGACATTGCAATATGCGCGTGTTTATTACGTTCTGCCCGACCCCCTGCTGCAGCACTTCAATCAAAACGACTACGCCGCCCGTAACTTCCTGTTCATGGGTTTCCCGTTCATGTGCATGGGGTTTGTGTTGGCCAGGCATCAGGTCCCGCAAAAGGTGACACGCCCATGGGTGTGGGGCTGGCTGGTGGCGGGCACAGCCCTGATGCTGGCCGAGTCGTACATCAATTACTCGCTGCGGGCCAAGCCGCAGGTGTATTTCGACTTTATGTTTTCGTTGCCCGTTCTCACGCCCGCGTTGTTTTTGCTGGCGTGCGTGTATTTTCGGGCGTCCACCCGCAACACGGCGGCCAAGGTGTCTTCGGCGGTGTATTACATCCATCCAATGTTTATTTTGGGGGCACTGGCGGCGGGGATGGCGTACGGCAACCTGCTGGCGCTGGTGGTCATCGCCCTGGCGCTGGCGGCCGCGCCGGTGCTGATCCTGCTGAGCAAACGCGTCAGGTTCGTGCTGTGATGCAACGCGACGGACGTCGCCTAAAGAAACCGGCCCCCGAACGGAGGCCAGTCATTGAAAAACGGCTCAGGCCAGTTTTTCGAACTTCAAGTCCCACACGCCATGCCCAAGACGTTCGCCGCGGCGTTCGAACTTGGTGACCGGGCGCTCAGCAGGGCGCGGCACGCAACGGCCGTCTTCGGCCAGATTGCGGTAACCCGGTGCCACGTTCATGACTTCAAGCATGTACTCGGCATAGGGTTCCCAGTCGGTGGCCATGTGCAAGACACCGCCGACCTTGAGCTTGGAGCGCACCAGTTCCGCGAAAGACGCCTGCACGATGCGGCGCTTGTGATGGCGGCTCTTGTGCCACGGGTCCGGGAAGAACAGCAGCAGACGGTCCAGGCTATTGTCCGCGACGCAGCGGGTCAGGACTTCGATGGCGTCGCAATCGTAGACACGCAGATTGGTCAGGCCCTGGGTCAGCACGCCATTGAGCAACGCGCCCACGCCCGGACGGTGAACTTCGACCCCGATGAAATCCTGCTCCGGCGACGCTGCTGCCATCTCCAGCAGGGAATGCCCCATGCCAAAGCCGATTTCCAGCGTGCGCGGTGCAGAGCGGCCAAAGACCTGATCGAAATCGACCGGCGCATCGGCCAGCGGCAAAACGTACAGCGGCGCACCTTGATCGAGGCCGCGTTGCTGGCCTTCGGTCATACGCCCGGCGCGCATGACAAAGCTCTTGATGCGACGGTGCTGGCGATCTTCGCCTTCTTCCGGGGTTGGGGTATCGAGTGGTTCAGTCATCAGGGGCTCTTACTTGATCAGACCATCCAGCGGCGAGGAGGCGCTGGCATAGAGTTTTTTCGGCATACGCCCGGCCAGATAGGCCAGACGACCTGCCTCAATGGCGTATTTCATGGCTTGGGCCATGAGGATCGGGTGCTGGGCATTGGCGATGGCCGAGTTCATCAGCACCGCTTCGCAGCCCATCTCCATGGCGATTGTCGCGTCGGAGGCCGTGCCCACGCCCGCGTCCACCAGCACCGGAATGTTGGCTTCTTCAAGGATGACCCGCAGGTTGTACGGGTTGCAGATGCCCAGACCGCTGCCGATCAGGCCAGCCAACGGCATCACGGCCACGCAGCCCATGGCTTCGAGCTCACGGGCGATGATCGGGTCATCACTGGTGTAAACCATCACGTCAAAACCTTCCTTGACCAGCACTTCGGCGGCCTTGAGGGTTTCGATCACGTTGGGGAACAGGGTTTTCTGGTCGGCCAGCACTTCAAGCTTGACCAGGTTATGGCCATCGAGCAGCTCACGGGCCAGACGGCAAGTGCGCACCGCTTCAATGGCGTCAAAGCAACCGGCCGTGTTCGGCAGGATGGTGTAACGGTCTGGCGGCAATACATCGAGCAGGTTCGGCTCGCCGGGGTTCTGACCGATGTTGGTGCGACGCACGGCGACTGTGACGATTTCAGCACCCGAGGCCTCAATGGCCAGACGGGTTTCTTCGAGGTCGCGGTATTTGCCCGTGCCCACCAGCAAACGGGATTGGTACGTACGGCCGGCCAGGATAAACGGCTTGTCGCTGCGAACATTGCTCATCGGTAAACCTCTTGAATATGAATTCTCAGTGGCGCTGCGGGGGTAAACGTTCGGTCCGAAACCTAGCCGCCACCGATGGCGTGAACCACTTCGACCTGATCGCCCTCTTTGAGCACCGTGTCTGCGTGCTGGCTGCGCGGGACGATGTCCAGATTCAGCTCAACCGCCACCCGACGGCCCGCCAACTCCCGAAGCGCCAAAAGGCCTGCGACGGTCTCGCCGTCCGGCAGTTCACAAGGTTCACCGTTCAACTGAATGCGCATGCTCGACGCTGCCTTCATTTTTAGGGGGCCAGCATTCTAGCCCGATCCGTCAGGTCGACCCAAGCCATTCATCTTGCGCCCTCAGCTCAGGCGCCAGGCGGCCAGTCCCAAGCACAACCAGCCCGCCAAAAAAGCCACGCCGCCAATCGGGGTGATCATCCCCAGCTTGGCAATACCGCTCATCGTCAGCAGGTACAAGCTGCCGGAGAACAGCACGATCCCCACGGCGAAACACACGCCTGCCCACGTCACCAAGCGGCTTTGCAGCTGGGTGGCAAGCAGCGCCACGCCCAGCAGAGCCAAGGTGTGAACCAGTTGATAGGTGACGCCTGTATGAAAAACAGCCAGATACTGTTCGCTCAAACGGCTTTTCAAGCCGTGGGCTGCAAAGGCGCCAAGCGCCACACCGGTAAAGCCAAAAAACGCAGCCAGCATCAGAAAAACGCGCAGCATGGGGGCACTCCCGTAAGGTCATCGAATGGCGCAGGGTCTGTATAATGGCCCGCTCAACGGGTTCGGCCAAGCCATCTATGCTGCGTTTACTGGTTCATCGATTGTTCAAAGCCCTGCTGTGGTTCGCTGCCGGCAGTGCAGTGCTGGTGCTGATTTTCCGCTGGGTGCCACCGCCAGGCACCGCGCTGATGGTGGAGCGCAAGGTTGAATCGTGGTTCGACGGCCAGCCCATCGACCTGCAACGCAGCTGGCGGCCATGGGACGAGATCTCCAATGATTTGAAAGTCGCCGTCATTGCCGGCGAGGATCAGAAATTTGCCGAGCATTGGGGCTTTGACCTGATTGCCATTCGCGCCGCGTTCGTGCACAACGAGCGGGGCGGCACATTGCGCGGGGCCAGCACCCTCAGTCAGCAAGTCGCTAAAAACCTGTTTTTGTGGTCGGGCCGCAGTTGGCTGCGCAAAGGGCTGGAAGCCTGGTTCACGGGGCTGATTGAAGTGTTGTGGCCCAAGCAACGCATTCTGGAGGTCTACCTCAATAGCGCCGAGTGGGATGACGGCGTGTTTGGCGCCGAAGCGGCCGCGCAACATCATTTTGGCGTGAGTGCTGCCCGGTTGAGCCGTCAGCAGGCCAGCCAATTGGCCGCGGTATTGCCGAACCCGCGCAACTGGAGCGCCGGTCGCCCGTCTGCGTATGTGAGCACGCGTGCGGCCTGGATACGCCAGCAAATGCGTCAATTGGGCGGGGACAGTTATCTGGACACCCTGAACAACTCACGCCAGGCGCCGTGGGCCTTGTAGGCACTGACTCTCGGCACTTCAGCGTGATGCACATACAAAAACGCCCCGACTCAGCGGGGCGTTTTTTTGTCGACCGATTTAGGCGGCAATCGACAGTTTGAGCTTGTTCATCGCGCTTTTTTCCAGCTGACGAATACGCTCGGCAGACACGTTGTACTTCTGTGCCAGGTCATGCAGCGTGGCTTTCTCTTCAGCCAACCAGCGCTGATAGAGAATGTCGCGGCTGCGTTCGTCCAGCACTTCCAGCGCTTCATGCAGGTTGCTGGTGGAGTTATCGGTCCAGTCAGCATCTTCCAGTTGACGCGCAGGGTCGTAGCGGTGGTCTTCCAGATAGTTGGCTGGCGACTGGAACGCACTGTCATCGTCCGCTTCAGCAGCCGGGTCGAACGCCATGTCATGGCCGGTCAACCGGCTTTCCATCTCACGTACTTCGCGCGGTTCAACGCCAAGGCTCTCAGCCACGCGATGTACTTCGTCGTTGTTCAGCCAGGCCAGCCGTTTTTTCTGGCTGCGCAGGTTGAAGAACAGTTTGCGCTGCGCCTTGGTGGTCGCCACTTTCACGATCCGCCAGTTGCGCAGGATGAACTCGTGAATTTCAGCCTTGATCCAGTGCACAGCGAACGACACCAGACGCACACCCATTTCAGGGTTGAAGCGTTTGACCGCTTTCATCAGGCCAACATTGCCTTCCTGGATCAGGTCGGCCTGTGCCAGGCCATAGCCCGAATAACTACGAGCGATGTGTACGACAAAACGCAGGTGGGCGAGCACCATCTGCCGAGCCGCCTCAAGATCCTGCTCATAATAGAGACTCTCGGCCAGTTCACGCTCCTGCTCCGGCGTCAGCAGAGGAATGCTGTTCACGGTGTTTACGTAGGCCTCAAGGTTCGCACCAGGGACCAACGCATACGCAGGTTGCAAAGAAGTGGTCATACGAAAAACCTCCGACTCACATAACTCGTGCAGTTCAGCACTGCGAAAATTGACCGGGAACCACAAAAAAAGTTCCCACATAAGCTGAAAAGGTCAACAGGTAAAAATGAAACTACTTGGGTGAAAGCTCACGTAAATGCCGTGCTACCGCAATCCATGCACCGATATACCCTAACAGTACCGCGCCAAGCAAGAGCGACAGACCGTCGGCAACAGGCACGCCCGCGAGGGCAAAATCGCTGCCATAAAGACCGGCCAGCCCGACAACCGCGTCATTGAGCCAGTTCAGACCGAACGCCAGAACGCCCCACGAAAGTACACCGGCACCAAAGCCATAAAGCGCGCCCATGTATAGAAACGGCCTACGCACATAGCTATCAGTACCGCCGACCAGCTTGGTGACCTCAATCTCGACTCTGCGGTTCTCGATATGCAGCCGAATCGTATTACCGATCACCAGCAACAGGGCCGAGACCAGCAGCACCGTCAAACCGAACACAAAACGGTCACCCAATTTGAGGATGGCCGCCAGACGCTCAACCCAGACTAGATCAAGTTGCGCCTGTTGCACTTTCGGCAACTCGGAAAGTCGCTCGCGAAGGGCCTCAAGGGTGGCTTTATCTACCTCATTCGGCGTCACCAGGACCACGCCCGGCAACGGGTTGTCCGGCAGCTCCTTGAGCGCTTCGCCCAGCCCTGACTGCTGCTGGAACTCTTCAAGGGCTTGTTCGCGGCTGATGAACTCAGCCTGCGCGACACCGGCCATACCTTTTATCTGATTGCTCAGTTGCTCGCCCTGATCGCCCGTGGCGTCCATCTGCAAGTACACCGAAATCTGTGCTGCGCGCTGCCACGAGCCTCCCAGGCGTTCCACGTTGTTAAGCAACAACGACAAGCCCATGGGCAAGCTCAGCGCCACGGCCATCACCAGGCAGGTAAAAAAGCTGCCAATCGGCTGCTTGCCCAAACGCCGCAGGCTGTCGAGCAAACTGGCGCGGTGCGCGTCGATCCAGGCGTGAAACAACATGCCAAACGTCGGGCCGTCGTCTTCATCGTGCTTTTTCTTCGGTGGCTGCGGTTCAGCGGCCTTGGGCGCAACGCGCTCCGATACCTTGGGGCTGCGTGTTGCACTCATTGTCCGGCCTCCCCGTCGCCGATCAATCGCCCGCGCTGCAAGGTCAACATGCGATGACGCATGCGGGCGATCAGTGCCAGGTCGTGGCTGGCAATCAGTACGCTGGTGCCCAACCGGTTGATGTCTTCAAATACGCCCATGATTTCCGCCGCCAGACGCGGGTCGAGGTTGCCGGTGGGTTCATCGGCCAGGAGCAATGCTGGGCGATGCACGATGGCGCGGGCAATACCCACGCGTTGTTGCTGGCCCGTGGACAAGTCGCCGGGGTACAGGTCGGTTTTATCCGAGAGCGATACCCGCTCCAGCGCCGAATCAACACGCTTGACGATTTCGGCCTTGGACAGCCCTTGAATCTGCAACGGCAAGGCGACGTTATTGAACACGGTGCGATCAAACAGTAACTGGTGGTTCTGGAACACCACGCCGATCTGACGCCGCAAAAACGGGATTTGCGCGTTGCTGATCTGGCTCAGGTCTTGCCCGGCCAGCAGCAACTTGCCGCTGGTGGGGCGTTCCATGGCCAGCAACAGGCGCAACAACGTACTTTTGCCCGCGCCAGAATGGCCCGTGACAAAAAGGAATTCGCCACGGCGGACCCGAAAGCTCAGCTCGTGCAGGCCCACATGTCCATTTGGATAGCGTTTACCGACCTGCTCGAAACGAATCATGGACGCTCCCGCTCCGCAAACAGAGCCTGAACAAAGGGTTCGGATTCAAACGTGCGCAAATCATCAATGCCTTCACCGACACCAATAAAGCGGATCGGGATGCCGAATTGCTTGGCCAGGGCGAAGATCACGCCACCTTTGGCCGTACCGTCCAGCTTAGTCAGCACCAAGCCGGTCAGCGCGACCGTCTGATTGAATTGTTTGGCCTGACTGATGGCGTTTTGGCCAGTACCGGCGTCGAGCACCAGCAGCACTTCGTGCGGCGCGTCTTCGTCGAGCTTGCCTATCACGCGGCGAACCTTTTTCAGTTCTTCCATCAAGTTGTCTTTGGTGTGCAGACGCCCGGCCGTGTCCGCGATCAGCACGTCAATCCCGCGGGCCTTGGCCGCTTGTACGGCGTCGAAGATCACCGAGGCGGAGTCGGCACCGGTGTGCTGCGCAATCACGGGGATGTGGTTGCGCTCGCCCCACACTTGCAATTGCTCCACGGCCGCAGCGCGGAAAGTATCGCCCGCAGCGAGCATGACTTTCTTGCCTTCAAGTTGCAGTTTTTTCGCCAGTTTGCCGATGGTGGTGGTTTTACCCGCCCCATTCACGCCGACCACCAGAATCACGAACGGCTTGTTTTGCGATTCGATTTTCAGCGGCTGTTCAACCGGCTTGAGCATCGCCGCCAGCTCGTCCTGCAAGGATTTGTACAACGCGTCGGCATCCGTCAATTGCTTGCGCGCCACTTTTTGCGTCAGGTTCTTGATGATCACCGACGTGGCTTCGACACCCACATCTGCCGTCAGCAAGCGGGTTTCGATTTCTTCGAGCAGGTCGTCATCGATGGCCTTTTTGCCAAGGAACAGGCTGGCCATGCCCTCGCCGATGCTGGCACTGGTTTTCGACAGACCTTGCTTGAGACGGGCAAAGAAACCGGTTTTGGCTTCGGGAGCAGGTTCGGCCTTGGGAGCCGGAGCCTCAATCACCGCAGGCGGCGTTTCAACGACCGGGGCAGGCACCGGTTGAGGCGCAACCACCACGGGCTCGGCCACCGGTTCAATGACCGGGGCAGGGGCTGGTTCAATCACAGGCTCGATGTGCTCAAGCACTTCGACCACAGGTGGCGTGGCGATCACAGGTTCTGCGACCACCTCGATTTCCGGCGCCGGAATCGGCGGCACGATATGCGGCGCTTGCACGTCCTCGACCAACGCCACCGGCTCTTCCGGGACGGGCAAAGACGGCCATGGCTCAGCGGCGGTCTGCGGCTCGACAGCAGGCTCGATCACCACCACTTCTTCAGGGGTGGGCGCCACGATCACGGGCGCGGCGTCGATCAAGGTCTCGGGCGCTGGCTCGGGGGTCGCAGCCGGCTGTTCAACGACGGCTTCCTGCGGCTTTCTGCGCAGCCATCCGAACAGGCCTTTTTTCTCGCCAGCCTTGGCTGGGTTCTTCTTGTCGTCGTTGGAACCAAACATGGAGGACGGCTATCTCATCGTAGCGAAGCGCCACTGTGGCGCCCCGGCAAATAATATTCGGTGTGAAAAAGACTGTATTTTTGTCAGCTCGTTCGCACACAACTTAGTCGCAGGGTAAAAAACACCTGCGAAACTTCGTCTTTACTCGGAGCTGGATCGGGAAAATCGGCAAAAAAGCGAAATTTACCGGGATACATCCACACTTCCAAGCGGGCTCCTATACTGCCCGATCAAACGTCGTCTGATCGTCAAAGGCCTGATAGGCGTGGCCGCCAGTAAAACGGATCAGTATCCTAGCACCTCCTCACCCGCAGACGCTAAGGCCAAGCGGGCAGCCCTACAGGTTTAAAAACGAATGAATGCTCTAGCCCGCCGCGCTGCTGGCCTGTTGCTCAGCACAGTTTGCCTTCCACTTTCGGCCTTGGCAGCCGAGCCGCAACCCACCCATGAGTTCCGTCTGGACAATGGCCTTAAAGTCATCGTCCGCGAAGACCACCGCGCGCCGGTCGTGGTGTCGCAGGTCTGGTACAAGGTGGGCTCCAGTTACGAGACACCCGGCAAGACCGGCCTGTCCCATGCCCTTGAACACATGATGTTCAAAGGCAGCAACAAGGTGGGTCCCGGCGAAGCCTCGTTGATCCTGCGCGACCTCGGCGCACAGGAAAACGCCTTCACCAGCGACGACTACACCGCGTATTACCAGGTTCTGGCCCGCGACCGTCTGGGTGTGGCCTTTGAGCTGGAAGCCGACCGCATGGCCAGCCTGCGTCTGCCGCCCGAAGAGTTCAAACGCGAGATCGAAGTCATCAAGGAAGAGCGCCGTCTGCGCACCGATGACCAACCGATGAGCAAAGCCTACGAACTGTTCAGCGCCATGGCCTACCCGTCCAGCGGCTACCATACCCCGACCATCGGCTGGATGGTCGACCTGGAGCGCATGAGCGTTGCCGAGCTGCGCGCGTGGTACGAAGAGTGGTATGCACCGAACAACGCCACGCTGGTGGTGGTCGGGGACGTCACCCCGGACGAAGTCAAAGCGTTGGCCCAGCGTTATTTCGGCCCGGTGGTCAAGCGTGAAGTACCGATCGCCAAGGCCCCGCTTGAACTGCCGACCCCCGGCGAACGCCTGCTCAAGGTTCATGTTCAGACCCAACTCCCGAGCCTGATGATGGGCTTTAACGTGCCGAGCGTGTCCACCGCCAAAGACCCGGTCACGGCCAACGCCCTGCGCCTGATCTCGGCCCTGCTGGACGGCGGCTACAGCGCGCGCATGCCCACTCAACTGGAGCGCGGTGAAGAACTGGTCTCCGGCGCATCGTCAAGCTATGACGCGTTCACCCGGGGCGACAGCCTGTTCCTGCTCAGCGCCATGCCCAACAGCCAGAAGAAGGTCACGATGGCTCAAGCCGAAGCGGGCCTGTGGCGTTTGCTCGACGACCTGAAAAAGACGCCGCCCACGCCTGAAGAACTGGAACGCGTTCGCGCTCAAGTGATCGCCGGTCTGGTCTACGAACGTGACTCGATCACCTCGCAAGCCACGTCCATCGGTCAGCTTGAAACAGTCGGTTTGTCCTGGAAGCTGATGGACACCGAGCTGCAAGACCTGCAAAAAGTCACCCCGGCCGACATCCAGCAAGCCGCCCGCACCTATTTCACTCGCGACCGTCTGAGCGTTGCGCACGTACTGCCCGAGGAGAAAACCCATGAGTGAGCGTAAAGGTCCCCGCTACGCCCTGCTCGGCCTGACCGCCGCTGTTCTGGTCGGCGCACTCGGCTACTATTTCGCCAGCCCGGCTGAGTCCGTAGCCAGCCCGGCACTGGAAAACGCCAAGACCGAGCACACGCTGGAGTCGCTGGCAGAACTGGACGGCAAGGCCCCCAGCCACCGCGCCATGAATGTTCAAACCTGGAAAACCGCCGAAGGTTCCAAAGTCCTGTTTGTTGAAGCCCGCCAGTTGCCGATGTTCGACCTGCGCGTGACCTTCGCCGCCGGCAGCAGTCAGGACGACAACACCCCAGGACTGGCCTTGCTGACCAATGCCATGCTCAATGAAGGCGTTGCCGGTAAAGATGTCGGCGCCATCGCCCAGGGTTTTGAGGGCCTGGGAGCCGAGTTCGGCAATGGTGCCTATCGCGACATGGCCGTGGCCTCCCTGCGCAGCCTGAGCGACCCGGCCAAACGCGCGCCTGCGTTAAACCTGTTTGCTGAAGTGATTGGCCAACCGACCTTCCCGGCCGACTCGTTGGCCCGCATCAAAAACCAACTGCTGGCCAGCTTTGAATTCCAGAAGCAAAACCCCGGCAAACTGGCCAGCGATGAGCTGTTCAAGCGCCTGTACGGCAATCACCCGTATGCTCACGCCAGCGACGGCAATGCTCAAACCGTGACGTCAATTACCGTCGACCAGCTCAAAGCCTTCCACAACAAGGCTTATACGGCGGGCAACGCCGTGATCGCGATCGTCGGCGACCTGTCGCGCGAAGAGGCTCAAGCCATGGCCGCCCAAGTATCGGCCGCACTGCCCAAAGGCCCTGCGCTGCCAAAAACCGTGCAGCCGACCGAGCCCAAGCCGGGTGCAACCCACATCGAGTTCCCGTCCAAGCAAACTCACTTGCTGCTGTCGCAATTGGGCATTGACCGCGACGACCCGGACTACGCCGCGTTGTCGCTGGGCAATCAGGTACTCGGCGGTGGCGGTTTCGGTACGCGCCTGATGACGCAAGTGCGCGAGAAACGCGGCCTGACCTACGGCGTGTATTCCAACTTCAGCCCGATGCAGGCTCGCGGTCCGTTCATGATCAACCTGCAAACCCGCGCAGAGCTGAGCGAAGGCACGCTCAAGCTGGTGCAGGACATCCTCGCTGACTACCTCAAAGAAGGTCCGACGCAAAAAGAACTCGACGATGCCAAACGTGAACTGGCCGGCAGCTTCCCGCTGTCCACTGCCAGCAACGCGGCCATCGTCGGCCAACTGGGCGCGATGGGCTTCTACGATTTGCCTTTGGACTATCTCGAAACCTTCATGCAGCAGTCCCAGAACCTGACCACCGAGCAGGTCAAGGCCGCCATGAACAAGCACCTGAGCGCCGACAAAATGGTCGTGGTGACCGCCGGCCCAACCGTGCCGCAAAAACCACTGCCGCCTCCAACCGATAAACCTTCAGAGCAACCTCTTGGGGTTCCGGAGCATTAATGGCAAAGCCCAAAAACACATCGCACTCGGGTGCGGGTCAGTTACGCATCATTGGCGGGGAATGGCGCAGCCGCAAGCTCGACTTCCCCCACGTAGAAGGCCTGCGGCCTACACCCGACCGTGTACGTGAAACCCTGTTCAACTGGCTCGCGCCCTACATCGGCGGCGCCAAGGTCCTGGACGTGTTTGCCGGCAGCGGCGCACTGTTCCTCGAAGCCATGTCCCGTGGCGCCGCCAAGGGCGTGGCACTGGACAGCAATCGCGATGCGATTTCCAACATCCGCGAGAACATGGGCATCCTGCGGTGCACCGTAGGCCAGGTGCAGCAAACTGACGCCCTGCGTTATCTGGATGCCGCCCCCGGCGACACGTTTGACGTGGTCTTCCTCGACCCGCCGTTCCACAAGGACCTGCTCAAGCCTGCCTGCGACCTGCTGGAACAGCGCGGCTGGCTGGCAGACGAGGCCTGGGTCTACACCGAGAGCGAAGTCCGCCCTTCGGAACTGGGCTTACCTGCCAACTGGCGCTTGCACCGCGAACAAAAAGCCGGGGGCGTGAACTACGCCCTGTGGCAGCGTGAAGCGCCTCAGGTGCCTGCTGAACAGTAAGCGCCGCTGACCTCTGTGCAGTCGCTGCCGTCCATGGCGGCAACGACTGCATGTCACCTGCAACTGCCCTATCTATGTACCGCCCCGCCTGCCCGGCAACCACGCATTCTGTTTGCTCGACCCGATCGCTCTCCTTACGTGCGCATCTGCACCGATCGGCGTTATCCAAACAACGGAATGTGAACCATGACCCCGACCACTGAAAAACCGACTTACGCCTACACACTGGACAACGGCCTGCACGTCGTTGTGCGCCAGGATCACCGCACCGAGGCGATCTGCGCCTCGTTGTTCCACAAAGTCGGCACCGACCATGAACGCCCGGACCAGCGCGGTCTGGCCTATCTGGCGGGTGGCGCCACCTTCAAAGACAAAGCGCTGGAGAAGACAATCGGCGCCGTTGCCAACGGCTGGCTCGATTACCACCTCAGCACATACAGCCTCGAAGCGCCGCGAACCGGACTGCAAACGGTTCTGCAATTGCTGGCGGGCAGGATGGCAACCCCCGTACTGACCCAGGAGCGCCTCAACAAAGGCCTCCTGCGCACCCGAGAACTGGAACTGAGCGAGCCGTACTTCACCTCGGATCACTGGATCAGCCCTGAATTCGAACAGCTGATTTTCCCCGCGGCCGGCAAGGTCTACAAATTCGCAAACATCGACCACCTTGAGCGCATGACGGTCGCGGATGTACTGCGCTGGCATGAAGAAGGCTACGCGCCCAACAATTCGATTCTGGTCGTGGCAGGCGATACCACTCTTGAAGAGATTCAACCTTTGGTCCAACGCATGTTTGGCGGTGTTCCGCGTTTCAATGGCTTTACTCCGATAGAACAGCCTGCCAGCCAGCCCCTTGGCGATGAACGCAGGCTCACTCAATACCTCGATACCCCGAGGCCGCGCCTGCAACTGGCCTTCAATACCCCTGGGCTGGCCACCGTTGAAGACACACGCGACCTGCGCGCGTTGCAAGTCATCAGCGCCTTGCTGACCAGAGGCCCGCAGGCCTGGCTCCCGGGCAAGTTGTCCGGTGGCGCGCAAACCCTGAGCAGCGCGATCAGCCGCTTTCCGGGCTATCGCCTGAAAGATGATCTGTTCCTGATCAGCGCCACCCTCGGCGAACACACCTCGGCGTCTATCGATCACGTTGAGCTGGAAATAAAGCAACTGCTGGAAACACTCAAAAATCACGCGCTGGATACAGACACGCTGTGCTACGGCCGACATCAGGCCCTGGCCTACCTTAACGATCTGGACACCCTGGAAATGCAGGCTTCGGTGATCGGCAACCTGCTTGCCATCGGTCAACCCTGGACGCTGATCGATGACGAAGCCCAACAGATCCGCAGCATCACGGCCGAGGACATCCTGCGTGTGGCCAACACGTACTTCACACCGGAACGCTTGAGTGTGGCGCATATCCTGCCGCGCACCCCTTGACCCCCCTTGAGTAAGGCGCGCTACCTATATACCGCCTTGCTGCCTTCGGGTTGATCCACCCTGTTCTGACCTACAAACAGAACACTCAAGGATCCTCCCGGATGAAACTCCCGCTCTTGGGTCGCTGGCTAATCGCCTTGTGGTTGCCAGCGACCGTTCATGCCCACTCACACCCCGTTACTCACGTTTTCACACTCGACAACGGCCTGAAGGTCGTCGTTCGTGAAGACCACCGCGCCCCCGTGGTGGCGTCCCAGCTTTGGTACAAGGTCGGCGCCAGCTATGAGCAGGAAGGGCAAACAGGTGTGTCCCACGCGCTGGAACATATGGTGTTCAAAGGCAGCAGCAAGTTGCCTGAAGGCCAGGCGGTGAAGGTGTTTGATTCGCTGGGCGTCAGCCACCAGGCCACCACCCGTCCCGATGCCACGTTCTACACGCAGCTACAGTCGAAAAACCGGCTGGCGGTGTCGTTGGAAGTACTTGCCGATCAGATGCGCAGCGCACGCTGGAGTGAAGCCCAGTTACAGACCGAATTACAGGTCATCCAAAAGGAACGCCTGACCACCGTCGACCACAACCTGTGGAGCCTGATCAACGAGCGGCTTAAAACCACGGCCCATGTGGCCAGCACCTATAAAAACCCGATTCTGGGCTGGATGCATGACATCCAGCGCATGCCCGACCCGCCACTCACCCAGTGGTATCGACAGTGGTACGCGCCAAACAATGCCGTTCTGGTCATCGCCGGCGACGTTACCCTGGCGCAGGTCAAAGCCATGGTCACCGAGCATTTCGCCGCGCTGGTCGCACGCCCGCTGCCCACGGCACGGCCACCGGTCGAACTGCATCGTCTCGGGCGCCGCGAGTTGCACCTTGGCCTCCCCAGCCCCAATGGCAAGCTGGCCCTGGCGTTTAACGTGCCCAGTTTAAAAACCGCAAAAGACCCTCAAACCGCGTTTGGCCTGCTGGTGCTCAACGAGTTGCTGGCCAGCAGCAACAGCTCACCCCTCAAGGTCAGTCTGCTCCATGAACAAGGGTTGCTGGCAGGCGCTTATTCCCATTACGACCTGTTTAACCGCGGCGATGGCCTGCTCAGGTTGTGGGCTGAAATCAGCCCTTCGAGTACGCAGACGCCCCACGACATCGAGCGCCTGATCTGGGCGCACCTTGATGGGCTAAAAACCACGCCCGTCAGCGCTGAAATCCTGGACCGCGCCAAACGCAGAATCATCACCAAGCGCATCTATGCCCACGATCAAGTCGAGAAACAAGCCAGCGAACTGGGCGAACTGGAAAGCATCGGCCTGCCCTGGTCCACCCTCGACACTCAGGCCCGGAGCGTGCTGGCACTGACCGCATCTGACATTCAGCAACTGGCCCGCACCTACCTCACTGAAAACCGCTACAGCGCCGCTTACCTGCCGGGGCCGGAGAAAAAACATGACTGACCTGTGCCCGACGCCAAAGCGTTCCTCCTTCCTGCGCGCAGCACGTTCAGTGCTGGTCATCAGCCTGAGCCTGAACGCCGCGGCGCACGCCGTAGAGCCCGTGTCGGCGGGGTTGAAGACCCTGGAGACCCTTGATGACAGCGACATTGCCAACCGGCCCCTGAAGATTCATGCCTGGTCAACCCACGAAGGCACCGGCGTGCTCTTTATCGAAACCCGCGAGATTCCTGTGGTGGACCTAAGCGTGCGCTTCTCGGCAGGCAGCAGCCGGGACGATGACATGCCGGGGCGAGCCGCCCTGACCTTGAAACTGTTGCATCAAGGCATTGAGGGCAAGGACGCGCAGACCATTGCCGACACCTTCGATCAACTGGGCGCGCAACTGACGTCTTCCGTGGACAAGGACGAAGTGCGCGTGAACCTGCGCACCCTGAGCGAACCAAAGACCCGCAGCGCGGCCGTTGAGCTGTTCACGCAACTGGTCAGCGCCCCCGCGTTTTCCCCGACGGCCACCGAGCGCATCAAGGCAACCGCACTCAACGAACTCACGCTGGCCCGGCAAAACCCCGCTTTGCTCACCCAACAGGCCCTGCATGCACAGCTATACGCCGGTCATCCTTACGCCAGTGCGCAGGCAGGCAACGAGCAGAGCATCGCAAAGCTCGGGGCTGAACACCTGCGGGCCTTCCATCAACAGGCCTACAGCGCCTCCAATGCCTTGCTGGTGATGGTCGGTGACCTCTCGCTGGACGACGCCACAACGCTCAGCATCGCCTTGAGCCAGGCATTGCCTCAAGGGCCGAAACTGGCGCCCATTGCGCTGAGCATGGGCATGGCAACCCGGCCCGGCCATGCGCACGTTGAAGCGCTCTCCGGCCAGACCCACATCATGCTGGCGCAGCCCGGCATACCGGCCAATCACCCCGATTACGTCGCGCTGCAAGTGGCCAGCCTGCTGTTCGGTGGCTCCGGTCATAACCGCCTGATCAATGAGCTACGCCATAAGCGCGGGTTGACCTACAGCGCAGCGTCCTTCATGCCGCTGTGGGAGGCGGGAGGCCCCTGGACCATCAGCGTGCAAACCGATCCCGACCACCAAGAGGCCACGATCAGGCTTGTCAAAACGCTGTTTGAGCAGTGGTTGGACGAAGGGCCGACCGAGCAAGAGCTGGTCGACGTCAAGCGACGGCTCGCGGGGAACCTGCCGCTGACCAGCGCCAGCAACGCGCAAATGCTGCAACAGTTGCTGCTCATCGGCGCACACGGGTTACCCCGCAACTTCGACGCGTTGGTCATGCAAGCGCAACAGCTGACGCCTGCGCACATCAAAGCGGTCATAAACCGGTATCTCAAGGCCGATCAATGGGTGATAACCAGCCATGGCCCCACGACAACCCAGCGTCCTTTACCTGTCCCGGCGCCCTGAATGCCCGGCGCCGATCATTGCCTACTTATGTAACGCACGTGCGACAGGCGTGTGACGCAACCTGTCCTGACGAACAATCGTCAGGACACCCACCATGAGACCACTCCTCGCCGCACTGGTATTCGGCGTCATGTTGCAACCGCTGTTGGCATTCGCCAGCCGCCCACCATCGATTCATGAGTTCATGCTCGACAACGGCCTGAAGCTCATTGTTTATGAAGACCACCACGCCCCTCTGGTTCACTCCCACCTGTGGTATCGCATTGGTTCGAATCAGGAAGGCCCCGGCCAGACAGGCCTGTCACACGCCTTGGAACACATGCTGTTCAATGGCAGCAGCAAGCTGTGCTCGGGCGAGTCTGACCAGATCCTGCAACACCTGGGCGGCAGCGAAAATGCCACGACCCTGAATGACGCAACCCTCTACTTTCACACCCTGCCTGCGCACGCCCTGGGCGTGAGTTTTGAAATTCTGGCCGACCAGATGAGCACCGCGCACCTGTCCGCCACCCAGTGGGGCGGCGAGCGAGAAGTGATCAAAAACGAACGCAGTGAGTCCTTTGAAAACCATCCCCTGAGACGCGCACTGGAGTTGCCACGACGCCTGGCGCTGCCTGCAAGCGCTGCGGGCAACCCGGTCATCGGGTGGCGGCATGACCT
Source organism: Pseudomonas lundensis (assembly GCF_015377145.2). Classification (NCBI taxonomy): domain Bacteria; kingdom Pseudomonadati; phylum Pseudomonadota; class Gammaproteobacteria; order Pseudomonadales; family Pseudomonadaceae; genus Pseudomonas; species Pseudomonas lundensis. Next base: position 319,944 of record NZ_CP062158.2, on the reverse strand, counting down.
GGATCGTCTGCAAATAGAAGACTTGAAGCACTGGTACGGCCACTGGTACGCGCCCAATAACGCGGTACTGGTGGTCACCGGCGATGTGGATGCGCAGCAGGTCAAACAGCTGGCCGAGCGTTACTTCGGGCCCATCGCGCGACGACCATTGCCTTACAGCCCTGCCCCCCTCGAACTGCCGACACCGGGTGAACGTCGCATCACCCAATACATCCCTCACCAGATTCCTGTGCTCTACATGGCCTTCAACGTACCCAGCCTGAAGACGCAAGCAGACCCCACGATCGCCCCGGCACTGGAACTGCTCAGCGAGTTGCTGGCAGGCGCAAACAGCTCGCTGTTCAAGACCCGGCTAGCCCATCAGGAAGGCTTGGTGAGCGGCATAACCGTTCACTACACAGCCGTCAGTCAGGGTGATGAGTTGTTCAGCATCCGGGCCTTGCCTGACCTTGAGAAAGCCGGGTCCATGGAGGCAGTCAAAACCCGGATCCTGGCCCTTATCGACACGCTGAAAACGGCCCCTCCCCGTCAGCAGGACCTGGACCGCGCACGCGTTCAGATCACTGCCCGACGCGTGTTCGATCAGGACGAACTGTCGAACCGGGCGTTGCAGTTGGGCAAGCAGGAGATGGCCGGGCTGGACTGGCGTTCGGAACAGGCAAGGCTCGACACCCTGAAGGCCATCACCCCACTAGACGTTCAACGCGTGGTGCGCACCTTCCTCGCAACCGATCGCCTGACCACCAGCTACGCACTGCCTGAGGAGATGCCTCATGAATAATCCCGAGACCTTTACTCGCTGCGCACTCACCTGCCTGATTGCACTGCTGGGGATTGCCCTGTGCATGGGTCGTTACCTTCACGCTGCCGAACACCCGGCACCCTCGCTGCCTTTGCAATCGCTGCGCGAACTGACAGAACCCGAAGCCGTCACCACCGCCCCGCTCATCCAGTCCTGGAGGCTTAAACAAGGCACCCGCGTGCTGTTTGTCGAAAGTCACCGCTTGCCCATGATCGACCTGAAACTCAGCTTTGCCGCCGGCAGTTATCACGACGGCGATAGCCCAGGGCTGGCCGCCATGACCCAATCGCTGTTCAGCGGGGACTCGGCGCTCAAGCAAGCGAATGACATTGCCCGCGGGTTTGACCGTTACGGCGTGAAAATCACCCACGGTATCGACACCGAACACAGCTATTACACGCTCAGAAGCCTGAGCGACAAAGCCATCCTTGATCCGGTGATGGCCCTGTTTACCGAGACCCTCACCCGCCCCACCTTCAGCGAGGCAAACCTGCAGCGGATCCGGCGGTCGCTGCAGACGGATCTCAAACTCGAACAATCGCTCCCCGAGTCACGGGCGCTGGCCTTGATACGAGCCACCCTGTACAAGGACCACCCGCTGTCGCGCCCGGTCAATGGCACGACGCAAAGCCTTGAACACATCGATGCCCGGCAGGTGCGTGATTTTTATCGTCGCGCTTATACCGCCGCCAACGCGCACATCGTGATAGTGGGCGACCTTACGCCGGAACAGGCGCGGGCGTTCAGCCAGCACCTGGCCGATGCGCTGCCACAAGGTCCGGCGCTGGCGGCTGCGCCCACCTTCACCGCGGCGCCAAGCACTGGCCAGCACGTGCATCTGGAGGAAGATGCCAACCGGACGCTGCTGTTGATGATGCAAAACGCCTTGCCCAATCAGCACCCGGACGCCATCGCGATTCGTATCGCCAATGTCGTTTTTTCTCACGTACTCAATGCTCAGTTACGTGAAAAATACAGCGTGACCTACGGGGTGTTTTCCGACATCGAGCATGCCCGAGGTGCCACAGGCTGGATGATCCAGTTCAGCACCCCGCCCTCTTACAGTCGCGAAGCCCTGAACCTGGCCAAAACGCTGTTTGCGCAATTTCTCAAGGAAGGCCCGAGCGAAGAACAACTGGACACCATCAAACAATATCTGCGCCAGGCCCTGCCCCAATTGATGGCGACCAACAAGAACCTGCTCAATGAACTGGGGATCATCAACCGCTTCGACCAAGCGTTGGATTTCACGCTCAAAACCGCCGAAATCCAAAAAATGACCCCGCAACAGATCACGGCGGCCATGAAACGGCACCTTGACGCTGATAGCTGGGTCAGCCTGACACTGGGTCCCAGCGTCGAACAACGGCCCCTGCCCGACATCGTCACCGGGACGCCCGACACCGGGCAGACCTGCACATCGACCAATTGGGCCAGCCCCGGCCAGCACACACTGCTTGGGCACCGCTCCGTGTTGTGGCAACTTAAGCACACCCCAACCCCTGTCACCGATTGAGAACTTAAGTGCGCGCTCCAGTTTCCCCTGCGTTACCTGTTGAATCGTTTAACCCAGCTTCAGGCCTTGGCAACCCACATCTGCAAACGTTATGGGGGCCGTTGTGGCGTACCAAACCTGTGGTTGAACACCAGCGAGAACGGCTGTGGCTCGACGATGGCGACTTTCTGGACCTGGATTGGCATGGCGCGCCATCGGCCTATCAACCGTTGGTGTTACTCCTGCATGGCTTGACCGGCTCTTCGGGGTCGCATTACATCGTGGGCCAACAATGCGCGCTGGCGGCTCAGGGCTGGGCCAGCGTGGCGTTGAACTGGCGTGGGTGCTCCGGGGAACCCAACCTGCTGGCGCGCAGTTACCATTCCGGGGCCAGTGAAGACTTGGCCGCCGCTGTCGCCCACCTGCGTGCACGCTTCCCGCTGGCGCCGCTGTATGCCGTGGGCTACTCGCTGGGCGGCAACGTCTTGCTCAAATACTTGGGCGAATCGGGCAGCGCCAGTGGTCTGCAGGGCGCAGTCGCGGTGTCGGTGCCGTTCCGACTGGACCAATGCGCAGACCGCATCGGACTAGGGTTTTCCAAGGTGTATCAAGCGCATTTCATGCGCGAGATGGTGGCGTACGTGAAAAACAAACAGCGTCAGTTCACCCACGACGCCAAGCAGGAAGGCCTGGCCACGCTGGCCAAACTGGGCACGCTTAAATCCTTGAGCAAAATGCGTACGTTTTGGGAGTTCGATGACCGGGTCACGGCCCCGCTCAACGGCTATCTGAATGTGGACGACTATTACCGCCGTGCGTCCAGCCGTTACTACCTGGGCGCTATCGAGACACCGACGTTGATTATCCAGTCCGAAGATGACCCGTTCGTGTTCAAGCACAGCATCCCCGAAGCCAGCGAGCTGTCACCCTGCACCGAGCTGGAGCTGCACGCCAGGGGCGGCCATGTGGGCTTCGTGGAAGGTTCCTTGAGAACACCGCGTTACTACCTTGAACGCCGCATTCCGCAGTGGCTGGCCAGCCTGAAACATGAGTCGGCGTGATGAACGGCGAGCAAGGTGAGTCGATCCGTTTCTGGCAAACAGCCCCGCTGACAGGGGTCGAGTTACTCACCGCGCGCTACATCGAACACCGTTTCGTGCCCCATGTGCACGATGGCTTTGTGATCGGCATGATCATGGCCGGTGCCCAGCGTTATCGGTATCGCGGGGCTGAACACCTGGCGCCCACCGGGACGCTGGTACTCATCAACCCCGACGAAGTGCATAACGGGCACAAAGGCCACGACGCCGGCTGGCGCTACCGCGCCTTCTACCCTGACAACGCGCAGATGCACAGCTTGCTGGAGGAACTGAACCTGCCCGGCACGCACTTGCCCACGTTCAACGACACGCTGCTGCAAGACCCCGAACTGTTCAGCGGGCTGTGCCACTTGCACCAACTGCTCGAAGGCCCGGAATCGGCGCTGCAACAACAAACCGTCTGGCGGCAGATGATGCTTGCGCTGCTCAGCCGCCATGCCCGTTTGCCGCAACCGGCCCCACCGGGGGTGGAACACCGGGCGGTGAGGCAGGCCAAGGAACTGTTGCAGACACGCCTGGCGCATCCGCCATCGCTGGAAGAACTGGCGGCAGCCGTCAATTTGTCGCCGTTTCACTTTGCGCGGGTCTTTCAGCGCGCCACGGGCATGCCGCCGCACGCCTGGTTGATGCAGCAACGCGTCGCTCACGCCCGGGCTTTATTGCAACAAGGTTGCTTGCCGGTACACGTCGCGACCCAACTGGGATTCGCGGACCAAAGCCACCTGAGCCGACAATTCAAAAAGGTTTACGGTGTGGGGCCTGCGGCCTACCGGGCCGCGTGTACCTGACACCGATCAAGCCGCAGTTGCCCACTTACCCGGCGGCTACCGCGCCTTTTACTCGCCCGTCGCAACGCCGCGCTGCGGGTCATTGATCCATTCGCTCCATGACCCGGCGTAAAGTTTGCCCAGCGGATAACCGGCCAATGCCAGCGCGAACAAGTTATGACACGCCGTCACGCCAGAACCGCAGTACGCCACCAGTTCATCCGGCGAGCGATCACCGAGTTTTTCGGCAAAACGCTGCTTGAGTTGCTCAACCGGGAGAAACCGCCCGCTGCTGTCGAGGTTTTCGCCAAAAGCCGCACATTGCGCACCCGGGATATGCCCGGCCACCGGGTCGATCGGTTCAACCTCGCCCCGAAAGCGCGGCAATGCGCGAGCATCGATCAAGGTCAGGGCAGGGTCGTTGAGGCGCTTTTGCAGCGCTTGGGCCTTGATCAGCAACTGATTGTCCGGCGCTCCGTCAAAATGCCCCCGGGGAACCTTGACCGAATCAAGGTTCAGCGGAAAACCCGCGGCGTGCCAGGCTTTAAGGCCGCCGTCGAGCACAAACACCCCGTCCCGCTTGCCCAGCCACGCCAACAACCACCACGCCCGCGCGGCAAATGCCCCCGGACCGTCGTCATACAGCACCACATCGCTGTCGTTGTTGATGCCCCACCCGCGCAAACGCTCTATCAGCTCATCGGGATCAGGCAACGGATGACGCCCCGTGACGCCTTTGGTCACCGGGCCACTCAAGTCGCGTTCCAGGTCTGCAAACTGCGCGCCCTCGATGTGGCCTTCGGCATAGCTGCGCAGCCCGTAGTCCGGGTCTTCAAGCGCAAAGCGGCAATCCAGAATGACCAGACCGGGTTGGGACTGGCGTTCGTTCAGGGCTTGAGGGCTGATCAATTGCGCAACGGGCATCGTGAACTCCTGTGACGGATCAAAAGCAGTTAGTGAGAATCCAGGGCGTTTTCCAGCGGAACGTAATATTCCTTGATGAGTTCATCAACCGCCTCCCGGGCCTGATCGGTGACGAACCCGGCTTCCAGTACCAGCAGTTGATAAACACCACGTTTGATCGCCTGCTCGCTGAGCTGGTCGCTGTTCTCACGCGTGGTACACAGAAACCCGACCCATGACGTCAGGATGATCCACGCATTGAGGGTCAACGACTCGATTTGCAGCGGGGTCATGTTGAGAATCCCCGCCTCGACGAAGCTCGCATAAATCAACTGGGCCTGCTTCAGGCAGTTTTGCGAGAAAAGCCGGTAACGGGAGGCCAGCTCGCTGTCGCTGTGCAGCAAATGCTCAATGTCACGGTACAAGAACCGGTAGCGCCACATCGCATCGAGCAGTTGCTGCAAGTAGAAATGTTTATCGGCAACCGTCGCCAGACGCCCTTCTGGCGCGCGCAAAAAGCTTAGGACAAGCGTTTCGTATTCGCCAAACAAAACGGCGATGATCGCCTGCTTATTGGGGAAGTGGTAATACAGATTGCCCGGAGAAATCTCCATGTGCGCCGCAATGTGGTTGGTGCTCACACTGCGCTCGCCCAACTGGTTAAACAGCTCCAGGCTGGTGTTGACAATACGCTGGCTGGTTTTTATTCGTGCGGCCATGGTCTTGAGCTTTACTTGAGAACGAATGGCATCTTACGGCCTAACCCCGAATCGATAAACAACGCGACAGGCAGGCCCCCTGATTGACAACTTAGAGCATACGCTCTAGAAACGACCTGGCTCTTGTAAACATTACCTATAAAAAACGACCCGGAGCGGATCATGTCTGTAGACAGTGCCTACCATCAAGACACCACAGTCCTACCGACTGATCTTCTCTCCCTGCTCGACAAACAGCGTCAGGCCTACGCTGCACATCCTTATCCTCCGCTTGCACAACGCCAGCAGTGGCTCAAAAGCCTACGGCGGTTGCTCAGCGATGAACGCGAGGTGTTAATCGACGCCATCAGCCAGGACTTTAGCCACCGTAGCCCTGACGAAACGCTGTTTGCCGAACTGATGCCCAGCCTGCACAACATCGATTACGCCCTTAAACACCTTAAACGCTGGATGAAACCCTCTTCTCGCAGCGTAGGCGTAATGTTCCAACCCGCCAGCGCCCGCGTCCTGTATCAGCCTCTGGGCGTGATCGGGATCATAGTTCCGTGGAATTACCCGCTGTTTTTGGCGATGGGCCCCTTGATCGGTGCGTTGGCGGCGGGCAACCGGGTGATGCTCAAACTCAGTGAATTCACCCCGGCCACCGGGCGCTTGCTCAAAGACCTGCTGGGGCGGATTTTCCCCGATGACATGGTCACCGTGGTGCTGGGCGATGCCGAGGTCGCAGTGGCTTTTTCTTCTTTGCCAGTGGACCACTTGCTGTTCACCGGCTCGACCCATGTGGGCAAGTTGGTGATGCGTGCGGCGGCCGAACACCTGACGCCGGTCACGCTGGAACTGGGGGGCAAATCCCCGGCCATTGTCTCGGCCGACGTACCGCTCAAGGACGCCGCCCAGCGCATCGCCTGGGGCAAAAGCCTGAATGCGGGACAAACCTGTATCGCCCCTGATTACGTGTTGGTGCCTGAAGACCGGGTCGGCGCTTTTATTGATGCGTATCGTCAGGTGATGCACAGCTTTTATCCGACGCTGAGCGATAACCCGGACTACACAGCCATCATCAACGAGCGGCAACTGGCGCGCTTGGAGCATTTGAAAACCGATGCCAGTGCCAAAGGCGCACGCCTGATCCCGCTGTACGAGCAGGGCCAGGGCCGACGCATGCCCCATTGCCTGCTGCTGGAGGTCAACGACGAGATGCAGGTGATGCAGGAGGAAATCTTCGGTCCGCTCCTGCCGATCGTGCCGTATCGCCACCTGGAACAGGCATTGGCCTACATCAACGACAGACCCCGCCCGCTCGCGCTCTATTATTTCGGCTACAACAAGGCCGAACAGCAACGGGTGCTTGAAAACACCCACTCAGGCGGCGTGTGCGTGAATGAAACCTTGCTGCACGTGGCCATCGACGACCTGCCTTTTGGCGGCGTGGGGCCTTCCGGGATGGGCTGCTATCACGGTCACGAAGGGTTTTTGACCTTCAGCCATGCCAAAGCCGTCCTGACCAAGCAACGTGTGAACAGCTCGCTGGCCATCTACCCGCCCTACGGACGCACACTCGGGCGCTGGGTGCAGAAACTCTTTATTCGCTGATCGACGAGGAGTGGGCATGCCTGACGCCCGTATGGAAAACGCACTGTTGTCGCGCCGAGGCGTCATGAAAGTCGGCCTGGTGGCCAGTACCCTATTGGCCACCGCTGGCTTAACCGCCAGCCTCAGTGGTTGCTCGTCCAACGACCGCGCCTGTGGCTTTGCGGTCCTGCGCAACCGTGACCTGCCCTTTTTGCAGGCATTGATCCCCGTCATGCTGGTCGGCAGCGTCACGCCATCACTGATGCCCGGTGCAAACGATGCCACCCTGCATAAGCTGGACAGCAACCTCAATCGCTTGTCACCCGCGCTATTAACGCTCACTCAGCAACTGTTTGATGTGCTGGCCATGCCCGTCACACGCGGCCCGCTCACCGGTGTCTGGGGCGGTTGGGAAAACGCCAGCCCGGAACGTATTCGGCATTTTCTCGAACGCTGGCAGAACAGCAGTCTGAGCCTGCTGCGCATGGGGCATGCCTCCCTGCTGCAACTGGTGATGATGAGTTGGTACGAACGACCGGAATCCTGGGCACAGTGCGGGTATCCCGGGCCGCCGGCTGTCTGATCCGCGCCATCCAAAACAATAAAAACCAATGGATACCTCCTTATGCCTGTCCCCGACCTCTTTCGCGACGGCATGGCCCGTGGCTGGAAAACCCTCAACGGTGCGCAGCTCGACCATGACCTGATCCTGGACGCCGACGTTGCCATCATCGGCAGCGGCGCAGGGGGCGGCACCACGGCCGAGATCCTCAGTGCAGCGGGCTTGAAAGTGCTGTTGATCGAAGAAGGCCCGCTCAAAACCAGCAGTGATTTCAAGATGCTCGAAGACGAGGCCTATGCCAGCCTCTATCAGGAGGGTATCGGCCGCATGAGCAAAGACGGCGCCGTGAGCATTTTGCAAGGCCGGGCAGTGGGCGGGACCACGCTGGTGAATTGGACGTCCAGCTTTCGCACGCCCGCGCCCACCCTTGAACAGTGGGCCCGTGAGCATGCGGTAGTCGGTCATGGCAGCGAACAGATGGCGCCCTGGTTCGAGCGCATGGAGCAACGCCTGGGCGTGGCACCCTGGCGGGTCCCGCCCAATGCCAATAATCAGGTGCTGCAAACCGGCTGCGAGCAGTTGGGTTACAGCTGGCACGTCATCCCGCGCAACGTGCGCGGGTGCTGGAACCTCGGTTATTGCGGCATGGGCTGCCCGACCAACGCCAAGCAGTCGATGCTGGTAACGACCATCCCCGCCACCCTCGAAAACGGGGGGCAATTGCTGTATCTGGCACGCGCCCACCGCCTGTTGATTAAGGGCGATCAGGTCACAGGGCTGGAATGCCAAGCCATGGACCCGCGCTGCGTCGCCCCCACCGGCCGGCTGATCACGGTCAGGGCGCGGCATTACGTGCTCTCGGGCGGTGGGATCAATACCCCCGGCCTGTTGCTGAGGTCGGACGCACCCGATCCCCATAAAACGCTGGGCAAACGGACATTTCTGCACGTGGTCAACTTTTCTGCCGCACAGTTTCCTACCGCCATTAACGGGTTTTACGGTGCCCCGCAGTCGATTTACTCAGACCATTTTCAGTGGAAAGACGGCGTGACCGGGCCGATGGGCTACAAACTCGAAGTACCGCCCTTGCACCCGGCGCTGGCCGCCACCCTGTTTGCCCGCTATGGCGAAACCGGTGCGCAACACATGGCGCAGTTGCCCAACACCCAGATGATGCTGGCCCTGATGCGCGACGGTTTTCACCCCGACAGCCCCGGCGGCAGCGTTGAATTGCGCAGCGACGGCTCTGCGGTGCTGGATTACCGCCTCACGGCGTATGGCTGGGAAGGGTTGAGGCGGGCCTTTCACAGCATGGCCGAGATTCAATTTGCCGCAGGCGCCAGCGCCGTGATGCCACTGCACAGCGATGCGCGTATGTGCACAAACCTGCGAGAAACCCGTGAACTGATCGACAGTTTGAGCCTTGAGCTGTATCGGACACGTCTGGCCAGCGCCCACGTCATGGGCGGCTGCGCGATGGGTGAGAATCCGCACTTCGCCGTCACTGACAGCCTTGGGCGACATCATCAACTGAGCAATGTGTCGGTACATGACGGCTCATTATTCCCCACCAGCATTGGCGCCAACCCGCAACTGTCGGTGTATGGACTCACGGCAAAACTGGCGACTCTGCTGGCCGAACGCCTGGTAAAAGCCGGATGAAAACTGAAAATAATCGGCAAATCAGCGGCGTCTATAGTGCTTTCTACTGCGAATGGCGACTTGGCCGACCGGGATTGCTGCGATACCATCCGACTCCCCAACGGATTCCCGCCAGGACGACGCGATGAACCGAGTGTTGTACCCAGGTACATTCGACCCTATTACCAAGGGCCATGGCGACCTGGTTGAACGCGCTTCGCGCCTGTTCGACCACGTCATCATTGCTGTCGCTGCCAGCCCCAAGAAAAACCCGCTGTTCCCCCTGGAACAACGCGTTGAGCTGGCGCGCGAAGTCACCAAACACCTGCCCAATGTCGAAGTGGTCGGTTTCTCGACCCTGCTTGCGCATTTCGCCAAAGAGCAGAACGCCAATGTATTTTTGCGCGGCCTGCGAGCGGTGTCGGACTTCGAATATGAGTTTCAGCTGGCGAACATGAATCGCCAACTGGCACCGGATGTTGAGAGTCTGTTCCTGACGCCGTCAGAGCGTTATTCGTTCATATCGTCGACGTTAGTGCGAGAAATCGCAGCGTTGGGCGGTGATATCAGCAAGTTCGTGCACCCGGCCGTGGCCGATGCCCTGACTGAGCGCTTTCGCAAGAAGTGACCGCTGAAGCGGCGCCCGCGTGCACTGCGGGCGCCAATGCGGCACAATTGCCCGCATTCGATTTCAGTTGCCCGGGCCGACCGCCCCGGCAGGAGTACCCATGTCCCTGATCATCACCGACGATTGCATCAATTGCGACGTCTGCGAACCCGAGTGTCCGAACGCCGCGATCTCCCAAGGCGAAGAGATCTACGTCATTGACCCGAACCTGTGCACCCAGTGCGTCGGTCACTACGACGAGCCGCAGTGCCAGCAGGTCTGCCCGGTCGACTGCATTCCGCTGGATGAAGCCCACCCGGAAACCGAAGAACAGCTGATGGAAAAATACCGTCAGATCACTGGCAAAGCGTAAAACAACACGGTGCCGTCAGCCGCGCGACCCGACTCAGGTCTGGCAGCGCGGGCAGAACACGCTTGAGCGCTGGCCCAGCTTGACCTCGCGCAATTCGCTGCCGCACACCTTGCACTGCTCGTAGGCGCGCCCGTACACAAACAGTTCTTGCTGGAAGTAGCCGGGCTGGCCATCGCCACCAATGAAGTCCCGCAGGGTGGTGCCCCCGCGCTCAATGGCTGCCGCCAATATGCGTTTGATCTCGATCGCCAGCTTCAGATAGCGAGCCCGCGAAATGCTTTTGGCTTCGCGGCGCGGGTCAATCCCAGCCGCAAACAGCGCTTCAGTCGCATAGATATTGCCCACGCCCACCACGACGGCGTTGTCCATGATGAACGGCTTGACCGCCATGGCGCGTTTGCGCGACAGCTGGAACAGGCGCTCGCCGTCAAACAGGTCGGTCAGTGGCTCAGGCCCCAGACGCAACAGCAGTGCGTGGTTGAGCGGGTCGTGGGTCCAGAGCATCGCGCCAAAGCGGCGCGGGTCGGTGTAGCGCAGGGCAAGCCCGGACTCCAGCTCGATGTCCACGTGCTCATGCTTGGCCGCCAGTGACCCCGCCTCAACCAGACGCAAATTACCCGACATGCCCAAATGGCTGATCAATGTCCCGACTTCGGCGTTAATCAGCAGGTACTTGGCGCGACGTTCGACCCCGACGATTTTCTGCCCGGACAAACGCACATCCAGGTCTTCGGGAATCGGCCAACGCAGGCGCCGCTCACGCACGATCACCCGGCTGACCCGCTGCCCTTCGAGGTGCGGGGCAATGCCGCGGCGAGTGGTTTCGACTTCAGGTAATTCAGGCATTCGACACTCCGGCGGGGGACAACCTAGTGGGCACCCAACTCGCGGATGCTTTCCTTGAGGTTCTCAAAGTCATATTCGGACAGACCGATGTAATCCAGCACCAGATGGCTGATGCTGTTCCATTCGTGGTCTTCGCGCTGATTGCCCAAGACCTTGTGCGAGGCACAAATATGCTCGGCCATCTTGAGGATCGCCAGCAGGTTTTTCAGTTGGCTGTGGCGCGACGAGTCGTCGCTGAAGATCGCCAGCGCGTTGTGGTGATTGGCAATGGCGTGGGTCAGGTGTTCCGGCAAGCGCCAGGACTTGGCCGTGTAGTAGCCGACCACCGCATGGTTGGTGTTGAAGTGGGTGTTTTCGGTGTCGACCACGCGACTGTTCGGACCGGCATTGGCGTAGGCCTGTTCCAGCACTGACATGTAGTTGGGGAAGCGCTTGAGCATCAACGGGATGCCGCAATCGTGAAACAGCCCTAACGCGTAGGCTTCATCGACCGCCTGCGAGCCGGTGCGCTTGGCCAGTGTCATGCTGGTCATGGCCACGTCCTGGGCGCTGTCCCAGAACCGGTTGAGGGTTACGATGGTTTCGTCGCACATCTCGCCTTTGATCGACTGCGCATTGATCAAATTGATCACCGTCCGGCAGCCCAGCAACGTCACGGCCCGCTTGATGGACGCAATCTTGTTGGTCAGGCCGTAATGCGGCGAGTTGACGATTTTCAGCAAGGCGCCCGACAAACCGGGGTCTTGGGCGATCAGGCGGGAAATGGCCTCCAGGTCCGGATCGGGCATGTACTGCTCCATCTGCAAATCCACCATGATTTGCGGTTGAGGCGGCACGCTAATGCCTTGCAGCGTTTGGCTGATCTGTTCGGATGAAAGCTCTGGGGGCATGACGACACACTCTGGAATAGCCCGCGATTCTAACGGAATTTACCGCAGCTTTGCGCAGGCAATCCGACACAATGCGGTGAATCAGCCAAGCCCCGCGTGCGCGTCTAGGGCTATAATCGCGCCCTTTTCAATACCCGGAGCGACGTCATGTCCCTGCCAAGCCTGCGCCTTAAAGCCAATGCCGATCGACGCCTGCGCGCCGGCCACTTGTGGGTCTACAGCAACGAAATCGATGTAGCCACCACGCCGTTGCACGGTTTCAAGGCTGGCGACCAAGCGGTGCTGGAGACTGCTGGCGGCAAACCGCTGGGCATCGTTGCCATGAGCCCGAACAACCTGATCTGCGCGCGTTTGCTGTCGCGCGACGTCAAAGTGCCACTGGACAAGTCGTTCTTGGTTCACCGCCTCAACGTGGCGCTTTCGCTGCGTGATCGCCTGTTCGACAAACCGTTTTACCGCCTGGTGTACGGCGATTCGGATTTACTGCCGGGCCTGGTGGTTGATCGTTTCGGCGACATCCTGGTGGTACAACTGGCTTCCGCGACCATGGAGCAGCACAAGGCCGACGTGATCGCCGCGCTGGTTCAGGTGGTCAAGCCGAGCGGCATCCTGTTCAAGAACGACTCGGCCGCGCGTGATGCCGAAGGCCTTGAGCGTTACGTCGAAACCGTGTTTGGCCTGGTGCCGGAGTGGGTTGCGCTGGAAGAAAACGGCGTGAAGTTTGAAGCCCCGGTCATCGCCGGACAAAAAACCGGCTGGTTCTACGACCACCGCATGAACCGTGCCCGTCTGGCGCCGTATGCCAAGGGCAAGCGCGTTCTGGACCTGTACAGCTACATCGGCGGCTGGGGCATCCAGGCTGCTGCCTTTGGCGCCAGCGAAGTCATGTGCGTGGATGCATCGTCGTTCGCACTGGACGGCGTCGAGCGCAACGCGGCACTCAACGGTTTCGCGGACCGCGTGACCTGCCTGGAAGGCGACGTGTTTGAAGCGCTTAAAGAGCTGAAAGCCAACGAAGAGCGTTTCGACGTGATCGTGGCCGACCCGCCGGCGTTCATCAAACGTAAAAAAGACCTGAAAAACGGCGAAGGCGCCTACCGCCGCCTGAACGAGCAAGCCATGCGCCTGCTCACCAAAGACGGCATTCTGGTCAGCGCATCGTGCTCGATGCACTTGCCCGAAGACGACCTGCAAAACATCCTGCTGACCAGCGCCCGTCACCTGGACCGCAATATCCAGTTGCTGGAACGCGGCAGCCAGGGCCCGGATCACCCGGTACACCCGGCGATCCAGGAAACGCGCTACATCAAGAGCATCACCTGCCGTTTGCTGCCAAACAGCTAAACGGGCACGTTCCACAGCCGCTACCGACGGTAGCGGCTGTGGCTTCAGGCTTATGGCTGCGGTTCTCGATCCAGCTTGGGGCTCAGTTCTGTGGTGCCAATCTGTAAAGACTGATAGCGCGGCTTGACCACCTTCACCTTCCCCTGACGAATCGCCTCAATCAACTCGGGAGAGTTGTCGCTTTCCTCGTAGGTGCCCGCCCGTTTCCATTGGCCTTGGGCGTCGCGCGTAAAAAAGTACACAGGGCCCGACCACTTCTGCTTCGGCAACTGCAGCACTTCCATCTGCCCGTCGTTATTCAGATCCACCGCCCACAACGCGCACCCCGGTGCCCAGCAGGGCTGGCCGCCGATGCCCCTATCAGCGAACTGCTCACTGCCTTCGACTTTAGGGCCGATCCATTCCAGCATCCGCTCACTTGGCCCGCTAACCCGGTCCCCCATGTCCGCCTCTTTGAGACGCTTCAACAGCACGTCACGCTGTGGCGCCGACAACACCTGCCCCTGCTCCACCTGCGCCAACAAGGCCTCAAAAGCCTGTTTGCCGGGAGGTCCCAAACGGTAACGCAAGGTGTCTGCATCAAAGGTGTCGACCGACGCTTTGCCGCTCAAAACCCGGTTGACCTGATTCTGGGCACTGAACTGCAGCGGGCTGAACCACGGGGTATGAATCGCCAATAACAGCAACACGCTCAACAACGCGATCAACGGGTTGCTGACTCGCAAACGCGCCAACCACTGATGCTGTGGCAGCACCACGGCCCAGGCAGCCGCCAGGCTGTGCAACACCATCACGGCCACCAGCAGCATCGCCAACAGACGGGTCGGCGTCAGGCCATACTGTTCAATTCTTAACCAGGTCGAATACCCGGCCAGCACCACCAGAACCGGCAGGCACAACAAACACAGGTCGACCATGCGCAGTAGCCACTTGGGGTAGCCAATCTCGTGTTCGCCGTCCTGTACCACGCCGTTGAGCAGGAACAGGATGACGGCCACCAGACACACCATGATTGGCGTCGAATAACCCGTGTCCCAAATCGGCCCCAGTCCGGTGAAGGGCAAGGCGAAGGTAAACACCAGGCCAATCAGCACGCCAAGCGGCAGCAAGAACCGGCACAACGTGAGCAGAATGCCGCGCAGCAAGCCGATTACACGATCATTGTCCCGGCCCATCTTCAGGCCCAGAGCAAACACCATGGCCGAACTGATGTAGATAAATCCGTCGGTGGAAAACAGTGTGTTCAGCGCCACAATGCCGAGCATTTTGAACAGGCCGCCCCACAACAGGATCAACGCCCAGAACACTGCGTTAAGCAGCAGCCCCAGTAGCACGATGAACACCGTGTCCCACGCATGGCGGAACAAGTCTTCGTAGCGTGGGAAACGCCCTTCGCGGGTCGGCCAGCTGAGGATGAAGGCCGTGCAGATGTACGCAATCACCACCCCGAAACAGGTCCAGCTGCCCGTCAGCCAACTGCTTGAACGCCACTGCTCACCCCCTTCCCAGAACACCCAGGCGCTGATGGCGCTCATCACGCCCGTCAGGCCCAGGACCAGCCAGCCGGTGCCGCGCTGACGCACGTTATCGCCTAACAGCAGCACGTTGATGCCCCCCACCAACACCGCCGTCACCAGTGCGAACTTGAGGCCGTTTTCGGTGATGGAGCGGGCCAGCCAGAGCAACACCCCCTGCACGAGGCCAATGGCCAGGCAGGTCTTGATGGAGCGTGTAATGACCATCGTTCAAAATCCCTGTCAGAAAAGCACCTCGACACTTTAAGCCTTAATAGCAAAATCGCCTACATAGGACGTTTTACCGAACTGCCTGAAGATAAAACACGCATTTAACTCTTACTTAAGAGTATTCCCACATGAAAGCGGGCAATAACTCACTTTATATAACATTGTTGTTTTTCCGTAAGCAGCTAGTTTTAACCAAGTCACTTTGAGAACGAAGCAGTACGAAGTGACTGCACTTACTCCCTGAAGTCACCCACTTTTATGTAAGGAGCACAATGATGAAAGCCGTTTCTCTAGAAGCAAGCAAAATCGCCAACCTGGCCTGTCTGGCCGTCCCTCCTCAGCGCTAACGCAACGTCGCTGACAATGAAGCCGGGGCCTGCCGACACCCCGGCTTCATTACCTTCCCCTTCAGAGCTGTTGATCCATGCATATAAATCCTTACTTGTTTATATTGGCCCGGTCACCGCATCACATCGTCTGGAATTATTCCAATCACACGCAATTTGAACTCGACTTCCACTACAGCAAGCGATTAACCCAACTTATTACCTGCCCTGAACTTTTCGACCCCAACAGCACTGTCGACCAGGACTTTCTGGCGGCCTCGATTATTACGGACGAAGAAATCCCCACACCGGAATGGGGCTGGGATGACCTCTCCCGAATCTTCCATATCGGCACCAAGAACCTGCCGCAGGAGCACATTCCACAAGACGTCCATGAATGGGCCGTGCAGTACCTGGCACATTGCAACGAAGTCTTGAGCACCCCGGCCCCCGAGCCCAATCGTATCGACCCTCATAACGCCAATCTGGTGGCCCTGCCCGTGTGCAAGCCTGCCGAAGCCTTGAAAGGTTCGCTGGCCACTGCATTGATCAACCGCAAAACGTCCCGTTCTTTTACCGGGCAAAGCCTTTCCTTGCGCCAACTCAGCACCTTGCTCTACCTGTCACTCGGCTATCTGAACGAACGTCGGGGCGAGATCAATCTGTCCATTCCACTGGGCATGGAAGCGCGTCGCAGCAGTCCTTCCGGCGGCGGACTCAACGCCTGCGAGGGTTATGTGTATGTGCAGCATGTGACCGGTCTCAAGGCTGGCGTGTATGCCTATTCAAGTGACCTGCATGCCCTGAGCCTCATCAGCCCGCTCCCGGACGAGCCTTTGGGCAAGCTGCTGTGCGGCCAGCATTTCATCAATACCCTGCCCGTCGGGCTGTTCATCACCTCGCGCTTCGACAAATTGTGGTGGAAGTACGAACACTCGCGGGCCTATCGCATGGCCTACGTTGAGGCCGGGCATATCGCTCAAACGTTCCAGCTTGTGGCCACACAGTTGGGGCTGGATACCTGGCTGACCGGCGCCCTGACCGATGACCGTGTAGAAGCGCTGCTGGGCCTGGACGACAGCCCCGAACAGCCCTTGTTTTTTGTGGGCTGCGGCAAAGGCGACGGCCAAGTGCAATGCCAGGAGCTGATGGCGCTCATCCAGCGCAAGGACCCCGCACCGTGAACAGACCCTGCCCCCAAAAAACGTGTGCCTCCCCTGCGCCCTACACGTTGGCTGGCTGGGACACCAACGCCAGCGTGCGACTGGATCGCACCCCTTACGCCTTGCCTGCCGACCTGGAGTCCCAACTGGGCGATCGCCACTGGTTTGTGCCCGCATTCATGCCTTACCTCGATCACCCGGACATCGTGCTGGCAGGCACGTCCGTGGTGCGGCGCCTGGAGGCCAATCAACTGGTGTACTTCCTCGACTACACCACGGTGCTGGAACACAAACTGGTTAACCGCGCGGTCGAGACCCTGATCCACAACGAACTCGGCCTTCACGTGCCGCTCGCGATGAAAAACGCCGCCTTGCAGCTGTACACCGACGAGGGCTATCACGCGCTGTTCTCCAACCAGATCGCCGAACAGGTGGCTGAGCTGTACGGCATCAACAACCGCTCCCGCCCCGCCCACCGCATCCAGCGCCTGCAGCATCAAATAGACATCTGCCGACCGGCTGACAGGGCTCTGCACTGGTTTTTGATCGGCTTTGTGTCCGAGACGATCATTGCCAAAGAGCTGCTCGGCGCCATCCATGTCCCGCTGGTGTCCACCGTGCTGGACATGTTCAAAAGCCATCTGGGGGACGAAGCCCGTCACAGCCGGTACTTTAGTGAAGTGTTCGCCCATGTGTGGTCGTTGCTCGATGACGTCCAGCGCGCCAAAGCGGCCACCCAGTTACTCACCCTCCTCGGCATCTTTTTCGAAAGCGACACCCGTTGGCTGAAAGAAAGCCTCACCAGTGTCGACCTCAACCCGACCACTATCGAACAGATCTGCATCCAGTTGCAGCAGCCCGCCGTTCACCAACAACGCGTGCGTGCCGGGGCCAGAGCCACCGTGCTGGCGTTGGCCAATGCCGGTTTTTTCACCCTTGAGCACAACCGGCGACTGTTCTTGAGCGCGGGGTTTATGGATGCCTGAAACGCCAGCGACCAGACCGGGTCTGGCGATTTTCCTGTTGCTTAGCATGGTGGTGCTCGGGGTGTTCCCGCTGGACGTCGTATTGCCCTCATTTCCGGCCCTGGCTGACTACTTTCAACGAACACCGGGCGATATCGCACTGTCCATCAGCCTGTTCGCTATTGGCATTTCGCTTTCACAACTGCTCATAGGTCCGCTTTCTGACCGCATAGGGCGCAAATCCTTGCTGCTTGCCGGTATGGCCCTGTCGATTGTCGGCGCGGCGGGTTGCGTGCTGTCCACGGATTACGGCGGATTTCTGCTATTCCGGTGCCTGCAGGCCGTCGGGTGCGGGTGTTTCGTTTTGTCTCAAGCCTTGATCCAAGACCTGTTCATCGGCAAGCAACGGGACCAGCTGCGCATCCTGATGGTCACCGCCAGCGGGCTGGCGATCTCGCTCTCACCCTTGGCGGGCACCGTGTTGCAGGACGCCTTCGATTGGCCCGGCAGCTTCTGGGTATTCATTGCGCTGGGGTTGACCGTCTGGGTCATTGCCTGGAAGCACTTAAGGGACAACCCCGCGCGCAATCCGTCCTCCCACAGCCTGCTGAGGGCCTACGCCCTTGTGTGCCGCAATCCCACGTTCATCAGCTACTGGTTGATATCGGCCATCGCTTTCGCCTGCCATTTTTCATTCATCGTCATGTCGCCCTTGTTGTTTCTGGAGCAACTGCACCTGTCCAGCTACACCTTCTCGCTGATATTGCTGGTGTACGGCGCAGCCTATGTGGGCGGCGGCGTGTTGGCTCATGGACTCAGCAAACGCATTAGCGCGAACCGACAGATCATTGCCGGGCTCTTATTGATCGTTTTGGCGGGGGGCTTGATGGGGCTGCTGCACCGCCACGCAGGCTTGACGGTCTTTAACGTGCTGCTGCCCATGATGGTCTGCACCATGGGCATCACCCTCGCCCGGCCAATTGCCACCTCACGGGCGATGGACGTCTTTCCTGATCTGGCAGGCACGGCGTCGTCAGCCGGCAGCGCGCTGATCTTCATCTGCGGCGGGGTTGTCAGTGCCTGGGTCAACCTCAGCCCGGCCAGCCTGCCAGTGACGCTGGCGACCACCTTCATGGCGCTGGGCCTGATTGCGCTGGGCTTGATCCTGGCCACCTGCCGACGCCTGCGCGAACAGCGCCCGGCATAGCCCTTGCTCTGTGGGCCGTGCGTCAGGCCCATTCCCTCCGCACGCCAGCCGTGTAGAATCGACGCATTCATCGCCAATCATCCCCGGCGGGTTTATGAGCTCAGGCCCAGACGCGCGGCGATCCCGCAGCGTTAACGGCAGCTTGCTGACACGTAGTCATTTTCTGTGTTGTCAGTCAGCGATTAGAAGCTCACTTCCCTGTTTGTTACCTGATTAGCCGCCCGGAGTTGCTCCATGCCTGACTATCGTTCGAAAACCTCCACCCATGGCCGCAACATGGCCGGTGCGCGCGCGTTGTGGCGCGCCACGGGGATGAAAGATGCCGACTTCAAGAAGCCGATCATCGCCATTGCCAACTCCTTTACCCAATTCGTGCCGGGCCACGTCCACCTCAAGGACATGGGCCAACTGGTCGCCCGCGAGATTGAGCGCGCAGGCGGCGTTGCCAAAGAATTCAACACCATCGCCGTGGACGACGGCATCGCCATGGGCCATGACGGCATGCTCTATTCGCTGCCGAGCCGCGAGATCATTGCCGACTCCGTGGAGTACATGGTCAACGCCCACTGCGCCGACGCCATCGTGTGCATTTCCAACTGCGACAAAATCACCCCCGGCATGCTGATGGCCTCGTTGCGCCTCAACATCCCGGTGATTTTCGTCTCCGGCGGGCCGATGGAAGCGGGCAAAACCAAGCTCGCCAGCCACGGCCTCGATCTGGTGGATGCCATGGTGATTGCAGCCGACTCCAGCGCTTCTGACGAGAAGGTTGCCGAGTACGAGCGCAGCGCCTGCCCGACCTGCGGTTCATGTTCCGGCATGTTCACCGCCAACTCGATGAACTGCCTGACTGAAGCCCTCGGCCTGGCGCTGCCGGGCAACGGCTCGACACTGGCCACCCACAGCGACCGCGAGCAACTGTTCCTGCAAGCAGGCCGCACCATCGTCGACCTGTGCCGCCAGTACTACGTCGAAAACGACGAATCGGTGCTGCCGCGCAACATCGCCAACTTCAAGGCATTCGAAAATGCCATGACGCTGGACATCGCCATGGGCGGCTCGACCAACACCATCCTGCATTTGTTGGCCGCCGCCCAGGAGGCCGAGATCGACTTCGACCTGAAGGACATCGACCGCCTGTCGCGCCACGTCCCGCAACTGTGCAAAGTGGCGCCGAACATCCAGAAGTACCACATGGAAGACGTGCACCGCGCTGGCGGCATTTTCTCCATCCTCGGCTCGCTGGCCCGTGGCGGCTTGCTGCACACCGACCTGCCGACGGTCCACAGCAAGACCATGGCCGACGCCATCGCCCAGTGGGACATCACCCAGACTGACAACGAAGCCGTGCACACCTTCTTCCGC
Organism: Pseudomonas lundensis; assembly: GCF_015377145.2. NCBI lineage: Bacteria > Pseudomonadati > Pseudomonadota > Gammaproteobacteria > Pseudomonadales > Pseudomonadaceae > Pseudomonas > Pseudomonas lundensis. Next base: position 299,552 of record NZ_CP062158.2, on the reverse strand, counting down.
GCGGGCCCGGCCGGCATCCCGACGCAAACCGCGTTCAGCCAGTCGACCCGCTGGGACACGCTGGACGACGACCGCGAAAACGGCTGCATTCGCAGCGTCGAACACGCTTACTCGCAGGAAGGCGGGTTGGCCGTGCTGTACGGCAACATCGCGCTGGATGGTTGCGTGGTGAAAACCGCCGGGGTCGATGAGTCGATTCACGTGTTCGAAGGCAACGCCAAAATCTTCGAAAGCCAGGACAGCGCCGTGCGCGGCATCCTCGCGGATGAAGTGCAGGCGGGCGACATCGTGATCATTCGCTACGAAGGCCCGAAAGGCGGGCCGGGCATGCAAGAGATGCTCTACCCCACCTCGTACCTCAAGTCCAAAGGGCTGGGCAAAGCCTGCGCCTTGCTCACCGACGGACGCTTCTCGGGCGGTACGTCGGGCCTGTCCATCGGCCACGCCTCACCGGAAGCTGCGGCGGGCGGCGCGATTGGCCTGGTACAGGACGGCGACAAAGTCCTGATCGACATCCCGAACCGCTCTATCAACTTGTTGGTCAGCGACGAAGAACTGGCGGCGCGCCGGGTCGAGCAGGACAAAAAAGGCTGGAAACCGGTCGAAGTGCGTCCACGCAAAGTCACCACGGCATTGAAGGCATACGCCTTGCTCGCCACCAGCGCCGACAAGGGCGCGGTACGTGACAAAGCCTTGCTGGACAAACTGGTGCCGTAACCCACCTCGCACCCCCAAAAATCCCGGCCATGTGCCGGGATTTTTAATGAGCGGGCAAAAGATATTCACCCTTGAAACCAAAAGCATCCGGAAAAGATGTGTCCTGGCTGGCATGCTCTGGATTCAAAGCTCATTTGCAATGCTTTATTTGAATTTCAGGAATCCCCCTACAGCCCATTAGCCACTACTGCAATACAGTCAGTGCTCAATTAAACGGGGATGCTGAAATGGCTAATCATGGCTACATGTCAATTACAGGAAGAAAACAAGGCCTAATATCTTCCGGCTGTTCGACCCAAGACTCTATAGGCAATAAATGTCAAATGGGCCACGCTGACGAAATCATGGTGTTAGCGTATTCACATGACATGGTGGCAGGCAGTGACGGGACAATTACTGGCGGTCGCGGACAACACAAACCTGTCGTTATTACAAAGAATATAGATAAGTCTTCGCCACTGATCGCTGCAGCACTTCACGATGGGGAGGAAGTCGAATGCATCATTGATTTTTATAGAACGTCTACAGTGGGCAGCCAAGAAAAATACTTCAACGTTCGCCTGTCTGGTGCACGCATTGCTTACATGAACATTCAAGTACCCCATGCTATTCATATGACAGATGGCCAGCCGCAAGAAATCGTTGCCATTCGTTATCGGGATATTACATGGACACACATCCCGGCTGGAACGAGTGCACATAGCTCATGGATAAACGAGATATGAACGACCAACAGTGTGACATCCACGATGTCACAAAAGCGGCCTCAGACCTGATGTCATTGGGTTGTTCAGCGACAGGAACTTTTCTCCCTGACGGTGTCATGCAGCTCACCTTCAGCTCGGCAATTGCAAATTACCTAAACAACGTCATTCGCGATGTCAATGACAGTGTTATCAGCGCCTGGGAAAGCATGCAGAAACTCAAAAGTGAATACGATGAATTAGCCAACAAAATAATATTCTATGCAAAAAACGGAATAGGCATTGCAGGGGGTGCTATGCAAGTAAAAACAGGCGCCCAATCAATAGTAAGCACTCGGGGATTGGGTTTTGCATATGGAGGTCCGATGATCATGCACGGCCTTAATAACATATATGAAGGCGCGACCAATATTTACAATGGAAATAATGAAGCCGTAGGCTTTATCAGACAGGGCTACAGACAATTCTACAAAGATGCCTACCAAGGTGACATGGCGTACTACTCTGCCGATTTATTGTTATCAGCAACAGGACTCGCTAGACGTGTAGAAAAAGAAGACACATTCAAATTATTCAGACACATCCCCACCGACAGTGAGCATGCTTATAAACAAACAGGCAAAATTTCGTTAATGTTGGAAGCGCTTGTTGACGCATTTTCGTTGAACTCATTACTCAATTTGGAACATGACACGCACACGACCCAGCAATAAATCAAGGACCCACTACCCGAAAAACTTCCTAAGCCTTGGAATACCCCATGCCACCCCGACAACCACCAAGAATATATACATCGCTGCAGATATTACTTCAAAGTTCTCTTCAATCGATGGAAAGACTTCACGCAACCCCAGCATTATAAACACTGTATAAAATGCCGCATTGGCGAGAGCCATCAGGGTGACCAAGGAGTAATACCTAATATCTTTGAGCCTCATCCATTCATTCCTTATTGATTTCCAGCATTTTTTGAAGCAGGGATCATGCTTTGAGTTCTGCCTCAAGCGCTCCACTCGCACGGCTGGAGGTTGTCGCAGGGCAGGCGCTGGGCAGTTGGATATTTTGACCTCGCAGCCAAGCCTGCAAAGCCTGGGTGAATGGGTATTCATACATATGATGCCAACACCGATTCTGCTACTCCCCCCGGAGCGCTTGCGACCCGACTGATGGCACGTCAACGCAGCGCCGAATGCTGATTCGTCTGACGCATAGCCGCTATGCTTCTCTATAAGCGACACGAGAGGCACAAACAACCTTCGGCCTGTCGACAGGCTTATTCCCAAATCAAAGGTAGTCATTCCAGAACGGTATATTTCTAGCTATATCAACCTGTTAGCATTTCCGGTTCGAAATTGTTACATCCCAAGACTGGTACAAGTCGCCCCTCGGAGCTTTCATGAATTACCCGCTGATCCTCAATCTGCTGGTGTTCCTCGCGTTGCTGTTCGGCTTGTCGCTGACCCGCCACACCGCGTGGAGCCTTGCTAAAAAAGTCCTGCTGGCGCTGGTTGTCGGTGTGATTTTCGGTCTTGGTTTGCACCTTATCTATGGTGCTGAAAACCCTACCCTGAAAACGTCCATCGGCTGGTTCGATCTGGTTGGCAGCGGCTATGTGCAGTTGCTGCAAATGATCGTGATTCCGCTGGTATTTGCGTCGATCCTGAGCGCCGTGGCGCGGCTGCATAACGCGTCGTCGTTGGGCAAGATCAGCTTTTTGACCATCGGCACGCTGCTGTTTACCACCATGATCGCAGCGCTGGTGGGCATCGGCCTGACCAACCTGTTCGGCCTCACGGCTGAAGGTCTGGTGGCGGGCGCTGCGGAGATGAGCCGCCTGCAGATCATTCAAAGCGATTACGCAGGGAAAGTGGCCGACCTGAATGTGCCGCAGTTGCTGCTGTCGTTTATCCCGCAAAACCCGTTTGCCGACCTGGCCCGCGCCAAGCCGACGTCGATTATCAGCGTGGTGATCTTTGCTGCATTCCTGGGCGTTGCCGCGCTGCAACTGTTCAAGGATGAGCCGGAGAAAGGCAGCAAAGTGCTCAATGCCATTGACACCCTGCAAGCCTGGGTGATGCGTCTGGTACGTCTGGTCATGAAACTGACCCCGTACGGCGTGCTGGCCCTGATGACCAAAGTGGTGGCGACGTCCAACCTGCAAGACATCATCAAACTCGGCAGTTTCGTGGTGGTGTCTTACATCGGCCTGGCGCTGATGTTCGTGATTCACGGGCTGATTGTGTCGCTGTCCGGGGTCAACCCGCTGCGCTTCTTCCGCAAGGTCTGGCCGGTGCTGACGTTCGCGTTCACCAGCCGTTCAAGCGCAGCCAGCATTCCGTTGAGCATTGAGGCGCAAACCCGTCGCTTGGGGATTCCGTCATCCATTGCCAGCTTTGCGGCCTCGTTTGGCGCGACCATCGGTCAAAACGGCTGTGCCGGTCTGTACCCGGCCATGCTGGCCGTGATGGTTGCCCCGACAGTGGGCATCAACCCGCTGGACCCGTTGTGGATTGCAACGCTGGTGGCGATCGTGACGCTGAGCTCAGCCGGTGTGGCTGGCGTAGGCGGTGGCGCAACCTTCGCTGCGCTGATCGTACTGCCCGCGATGGGCCTGCCAGTGTCGCTGGTGGCGCTGTTGATCTCGGTTGAGCCGCTGATCGACATGGGCCGCACGGCCTTGAACGTGAGCGGCGCCATGGTGGCCGGTACGGTGACCAGCCAGATCATGAATGAGACGGATAAAGCCATTCTGGCTGAAGACGATCATGGCGAGCTGGCACACGCGTAACGCTTGACCCTCACTGACCCCTCTCCCCATGGGAGAGGGGCTTCAATGCTTGCTTAAGCCCTTTCCCACACTTCAAAACTGAACGCCGGTTTTCCGTCTTCAGCCGCATGCGGCTCGTTGGACACCAATGTCCACTGCGCTTGATCAAACTCAGGAAACCACGCGTCGCCTTCCGGGCTCAGGCCCACACGCGTCAGGTACAACCGGTCGGCATCCGCCAGACCCTGGGTGTACAACTGCGCGCCCCCAATCAACATCACTTCGCTGACACCCTGTTCCACCGCCCAGGCCTGGGCGCGCGCGACGGCGGCATCGAGGGAGGCGAACACCTCGGCACCTTCGAGTTGCAAGCCGGTCTGACGACTGACGACAAGGTTCAACCGGCCCGGCAAGGGGCGGCCCAGCGAGTCCCAGGTTTTACGCCCCATGATGATGGGCTTGCCCAGGGTGGTGGCCTTGAAATATTTGAAATCCGCCGGCAAATGCCACGGCATGCTGTTGTCGACGCCGATCACGCGGTTTTCACCGAGGGCTGCGATCAGGCTGAGGGGGAGTGTTTTTTTCATGGGGGCGAGGATACCAGAGCGACCCGCGCCCGCAGTACCCCGTCCGGCGCCGCAGCGGTTATGCTCTTGGCTCACTTGAATGGATCGGCCTGTGACTCAACTCTCTCCTTTGCAACGCCTTTGGCTGACTGAAACCGTGCGTCTGCGCGAAGCACATGCAGGCCCGCTGGATGATCTGGAAGCCAACCGCCGCGCCCGCACTACTGGCGGCGACTTGCCCGCACGCATTGAAAACCGGGCCCTGTGGCTGGCCGAGCGCGACGGTTTGCTCAGCGCCATGCTGCATTGGCTGCAAGGCGCGCGGCTGGCCTTGTTGGTGCTCGCGGTGATGGCTGTCGTCAGCGGTGCCGGGCTGGCCTTTGCGGCGCTGGGCAATGGCCAGACCCCGGTCAACGTGTTTTGGGCGCTGGGCAGTTTGCTCGGGCTCAACCTGATCCTGCTACTGAGCTGGGTGGTCGGCCTGGTGTGTGCCGGTGAGCACGGCGCGGGTCTGGGCCGATTGTGGCTATGGCTCAGTGAAAAACTCGCCCGCGATGCCAAGGCTGCACAGCTTGGCCCCGCGTTAGTGCTGTTGCTGCAACGGCGCAAGCTCAATCGCTGGGCCGTTGGCGCGCTGGTCAATGGCCTGTGGCTGCTGGCCATGCTCAGCGCGCTGGTGATGATGTTGTTGCTCATGGCCACGCGCCGCTACGGGTTTATCTGGGAGACCACGATCCTCGGCGCCGATGTGTTCGTCGCCGCCACACGGGGGTTGGGCGCACTGCCGAACTGGCTGGGTTTCAGCGTGCCCACCGTGGAGATGATCCTCGTCAGCACGGACAGCAGTCTCTACAACAACGAGTTGGTTCGTCAGTCCTGGGCGATCTGGCTGGTCGGCGTTGTTCTGATCTATGGCGTGATCCCGCGCCTGCTGCTCTACGTTTTCTGCCGCTGGCGCTGGAAAACCGGACGCGACACCTTGCAGCTGGACCTCACCTTGCCCGGCTACAGCCAACTGCGCGAACCCTTGATGCCCAGCAGCGAGCGCCTGGGTGTCAACGACAGCGCGCCCGAACAGTTGCATCACGTGCAGGCCGGGCAGTCGGCACTGCAAACCGATGGCGCACTGATCGTGGGCCTCGAACTCGACGACCAACAGCCGTGGCCGCCCGCCTTGCCTGCCTCGGTCAAAGACGCTGGCATCCTCGACAGCCGCGAGTCACGGCAAACCCTGCTGGAGCAAATGACTCGCTTCCCGCCCGCGCGCCTGGCAATTGCCTGTGATCCGCGGCGCTCACCGGACCGCGGCAGCCTGGCGTTGATCGGTGAACTGGCGCGCAGTGCCGCCGCCACGCGGGTCTGGTTGCTGCAAGCTCCGCCCGGTCAGGCGCTGGACGCTGACCGTCTGAGTGACTGGCATGCCGCGCTGGAGCAACTGGGCCTGCCCTTTGCCGCCAGCGCGCCCTTGAACTGGCTGGAGACGGGCCATGACTAAGCCTCTGACGCTGGCCGTGGTCGGCCACACCAATGTCGGCAAGACCTCGCTTTTGCGCACCCTCACCCGGGATGTCGGCTTTGGCGAAGTCTCCCATCGCCCCAGCACCACCCGGCACGTTGAAGGGGCGCGCCTGTCAGTGGACGGCGAAGCCTTACTGGAGTTGTACGACACGCCGGGGCTGGAAGATGCCATCGCCCTGCTCGACTACCTGGAGCGCCTCGACCACCCCGGTGAACGCCTGGACGGCCCGGCCCGAGTGGCGCGCTTCCTGGAAGGCAGCGAGGCCAGACAGCGTTTCGAGCAAGAGGCCAAAGTCCTGCGCCAACTGCTGGCTTCGGACGCCGGGCTCTACGTGATCGATGCCCGCGAACCGGTGTTGGCCAAATACCGTGACGAACTCAGCGTGCTGGCCAGTTGCGGCAAACCGCTGCTGCCGGTGCTCAATTTCGTCAGCAGTCCACAACAGCGCGAACCCGAGTGGCGCGACGCCCTGGCGCGCCTCGGTTTGCATGCACTGGTGCGTTTCGACAGCGTCGCCCCGCCCGAGGATGGCGAACGGCGCCTGTATGAAAGCCTTGCGCTGCTGCTGGAGCACTCACGGGACGCGCTGCAGCGCCTGGTCACCGATCTGCAAGCCCAGCGCGAGGCCCGCAAGCACAGCGCGCTGCGCCTGATTGCCGAATTGCTGATCGACTGCGCGGCCTGTCGACGCAGCGTGGTCAGCGACAAAACGGCTGAACAGGAGGCCATTCATCAACTGCGTCAGGCCGTTCGCCAGCGCGAGCAACGTTGCGTGGAAGCCCTGCTCAAGCTCTACGGTTTTCGCGCCAGCGACGCTGCGGCCAGTGATTTGCCACTGCTGGACGGGCGCTGGGGCGATGACTTGTTCAACCCCGAAACCCTCAAACAACTGGGCGTGCGCGTGGGCGGCGGTATTGCCGCAGGCGCCGCGGCAGGTGCGGGCGTGGACTTGATGGTGGGTGGCCTGACGCTGGGCGCGGCAGCGTTGGCCGGGGCCATTGCCGGTGGCGCCCTGCAAACCGCGCGCAGTTATGGCAGCCGCTTGCTGGGCAAAATCAAAGGCCAGCGCGAACTGACCGTGGACGACAGCGTGCTGCGCCTGCTGGCCTTGCGCCAACGCCAATTGCTGCATGCGCTGAACGCCCGAGGGCATGCCGCCGTCGACAGCATCAAGGTCGCCACGCCGCAAGAGACCACCTGGCGCGAAGGCAAGCTGCCAGAAGCGCTGAACAAGGCGCGGGCGCACCCGCAGTGGTCGTCACTCAACCCGCACCCGAAGCTGAGCCAGGCTGAGCGTCAGGAGCAGATTGAAGCGTTGGCCGAACAGATCTGAGCCCAAGCGCCCGCACGTCAGCCGCGTCACGCCTCCTGCAGCATGCGGGCGATATTGCCCTCGGCCATGGCGGGCCCGATGCTCATGCCCACCCCGGTGTGCATGAGCGCGGCATGCAGGCCCGGTGCCACGTCCAGCCATGAGAAAGGTCTGGCCCCTTTGGCGCCGTACACCCCTTGCCAGCGTTCTACGACCTGCACGCGACAGCCGAGGGTGTCTTCACACAGTTGCAGCATCCAGTCATCAACCTGTTCGCCGTTGAAAGGCGATGGATCGTCGCCGTATTCGTGAGAATCCCCGACGATCAAATCGCCATAAGGGGTCGGGCTGATCAGCAGGTGAATACCGTGATCGTCCAGATGAGGGCTGTTGCGCAGAATCTCCTCCTGCACTGCGGCGGCCTCTGGCAAATCTGCAAATGCCCCGTAATGCACGCAGCTCAGGCCCGTGAGCAAAGCATGTTGCAGGTTCAACGCCACCTGCGGGCGCACACGCAACATTTGTAGGCGACAGACTTTAGGCGCGAGTTGCGCCATGGGCGCTGCCAGCAGGGTTTGGTAATCGTGGCCCGAACAGACAATCACCTGCGCGCCTTTGAAGCTGCCTGCGGTGGTGTGCACCACGCCCGGTTCGACGTCGCGCACCAGGGTTGAGAAATGAAACATGACGCCCAGCGCGTTGCGCAGGTACTCGATCAACGCCGGAATGGCTTCGCGGGAATAGACTTGTTGGTCGTCCAGGCCATGCAACGCGGCGCGGTGATGCTTGAACTGGCCGCCATACAGGGTGCCGAGATCACGGGCGCCGAGCCATTCGGCACGGTAGCCATGTTCCTGCGCGCGGCCCTGACAGAACGCATCGAGCAGTTGTTCTTCGGCTTCGGTGCGGGCGAACAGATACGAGCCGTTGCGCTTGAGGTCGAAGCCCGCCTGCCGGGACCAGTCTGCCCACATGCTGCGGCTGGCGCGGGCCAGGTCCAGCATTTCGCCGGGTGGCTGACCCGTGACCAGCGCTTGACCGAAGTTGCGCACCGACGCGCCCAGTGGCGTGGCCGTGCGCTCGAACACCCGCACCTTGAGGCCGCGCCGGGCTGCCGCGTAGGCGTGGGACAGGCCAAGAATCCCGGCACCGACGATCAGAATCGAGTTGGAATCGGACATAGCGAACTCCTCGGATGGCCCTTTACTGCGCGGCTTTTTCAGTCTTGCCGTCGTAACGCTTACGCCACTCGGTCAAAATCTGGTCGCGGTTTTTCGAGGCCCAGGCGAAGTCGTTTTTGATCAAACGCTGCTCATAGTCGGCAGGCAGTTCGGTCTGCGGCTTGGCGATCCCCGGCTGGGCCAATACCGCAAAGTTCTCTTTGTACAGCTCCATGGCTTCAGGGCTGGCAGAGAAGTCTGCCAGCTTTTTCGCCGCCTCTTCGTGGGGCGTGCCTTTGATCACCGCCGTGGCCTCGATCTCCCAACCCAGGCCTTCTTTGGGCAAAACGATGTCCAGCGGCGCGCCCTGGCGCTTGAGCTGCACGGCCGGGTATTCAAACGAAATACCGATCGGGAATTCACCCGCAGCCGCCAACTTGCAGGGCTTGGAGCCAGAGTGAACGTATTGCCCGATGTTCTGGTGCAGATCGTCCATGTACTGCCAGCCCTGCTTTTCACCGAAGGTTTGCAGCCATGCGCTCACGTCCAGAAACCCCGTCCCGGATGACGCCGGGTTAGGCATCACGATTTTGCCCTTGTATTCGGGCCGGGTCAGGTCTTGCCAGCTCACGGGCTTGGTCAGGCCCTGTTTTTCAGCCTCGATGGTGTTGAAGCAAATCGTCGCGGCCCACACGTCCATCCCCACCCAGGCCGGCGGGTTGGCCGCGTCGCGGTAGTTCGGGCCGATCTTGCCCAGGTCGTGGGGCGCGTAGTGTTGCAACATCCCTTGCTGGTCGAGGATCGCCAGACTGGATGCCGCCAGCCCCCACACCGCATCCGCCTGTGGACGCGCTTTCTCGGCCAGCAGTTTGGCAGTGATGATGCCGGTGGAGTCACGCACCCACTTGATTTCCACGTCCGGGTTGGCCTTTTCGAAGGCTTTTTTGTAAGTGTTGAGCTGTTCGGCTTCGAGGGCCGTGTACACGGTCAACTGGGTGTTGGCAGCAAACGCGTTGACGCTAAAAGCCGTGAGGACAGCAGCGACAAGGGCAAGAGGCTTGAACATGGTGCGGTTCCTTTGAGTGAGTGAAGGACGGATCATTGCGCCGGGGCGCCTTGGCGCCAGGCTTGCGAACGGCGCAGCAAGCCGCGTGAGGCAGCGGCCAGCAGCAGGGAGACACCCGCCGAGGTCAACAGAATCAGGGTCGACATGGCGGCGGCGCCGCCCACGTTGCCCGCGTCATCCATGTTCAGCACGGCCACCGCCGCGAGGAGGGTGTCGGGGCTGTAGAGGAAAATCGCGGCCGACACGGTGGTCATGGCCGATACAAACAGATAACGCACGATGTCCAGCAGCGCCGGCAGGCAGATCGGCACCGTGACCCGCAGGTAATGGCGATACAGCGGGGCCTTGAGCGATAACGCGGCGGCTTCGAACTCGGCATCCAGTTGGCGCAGGGCCGTGGTGGCGGTCATTTGCGCAGTGGTCAAATAGTGAGCAATGGTGCACACCACCAACAGCGTCATGGTTCCGTACAGCACATGCAGCGGGTTGCCGGTCAGGTTGAAAAAGAACACGTAGCCCAACCCCAACACGAGGCCCGGCACGGCCATGGGCACAAAGCTGAGCATGCGCAGGGCCAGGTTAAGCCCCTTCTGGCTCTTGGTTTTCTCCATCAGGTACGCGCCGGTGAAGATCACTGCGCTGCCGATCAACGCCGTCCACAGTGCCATGGTCAGGCTGTTGCGATAGGCCAGCCAGCCGCCCCCGGCCGTGTCGTTGAATTGATAGTGGTTGAGCGAGAGCGACAGGTTGTAGGGCCAGAACGTGACCAGCGACGAATACACCGCCATGCCGAACACCGTCAGCAAGACCGCGCACATCAGCAGCACGATGGCCAGATAACAACCGTCGCGCACCTTGCCCGGCGCCGGTGTGAAGACGTGAGCGCGGCCGCTCATGGCATCGCCGTGTTGCCGGCGCAGCCACGCATCGACGCCAAAACTGAACAGCGCAGGCAGCAGCAAGACCATGCCGATCAAGGCACCCCGGCCGAATTGTTGCTGCCCGACCACGGCTTTGTAGGCTTCCAGCGCCAGCACCTGATAGTCGCCCCCCACCACCACGGGCACGCCAAAATCGGTGATGGTCAGGGTGAACACCAGACAGAACGCGGCAAACACGGCTTGGCGTGTGCCGGGCCAGGTGATGCTGCGAAACGCTTTGAATGGTCCGGCGCCCATGCTGGACGCGGCATCGAACAGGCGAGCATCGGCCAGCGACAGGGCCGACAGCAAAATCATCAGGGCATGCGGAAAGGTGTAAATCGCCTCCCCCAGCACAATCCCCCAAAAGCCATAAATGTTGTCCGGCATCAGACCGCGCAACAGGCCCTGATTGCCGAACAGGTAGACCAGCGCAATACCCGGCAGCATGGACGGGGCCATCAACGGCAACAGCGATAGCCCGCGCCAGACACGTTTGCCGGGGATCAGAGTGCGTTGCAACGCGTAGGCAAACAGGTAGGCCAGCGGTACGACAATCACCGCCACGCTCAGCGAAACCTTCAGGCTGTTGCCGAGCAACCAATGAAAGTTGTCACTGACCAACAGCGCCCGTGCCGCCGCCCAGCCGCCGCCCTGCCCGTCTTCTGCGCTGAAGCCGCGCCAGAAGATCGCCAGCAACGGCATCAACACCGCGACGACCAACAGCAGCAATAACAGCCATTTGCCGCCGACCACGAAAATCCGGTCGCCGAGTTCGGCACGCGACAAGCGGTGAGTCAATTTGCCGGGCAGTGGCAACGCCATGTCCGCGGCCATCTCAGGCAAACACCTGCAAACTGGCGGGCGGCAAGGCGACCACAATGTCCTGATTACCGAGGCGCGGCAGGTCATGGCTGCTCACTTCGGCCATCAGCGCATGACCCGGCAAATGGTTGAGCTCAAAGCGCATGCGGCAGCGGTTGCCGAGGAAGGTGATCTCCCGCACACGGGCGGGAAACAGGTTTTCCTGATGCAGCACCGGATTAACAGTGATTGCTTCGGGCCGGCAGAACAACCGCCCTGAGGCGGCATGGCCGGTATCATCCGCCAGCCGCACGTTCAGGCCGCCGACCTGTGCATGGCTGTCGCTGCTGCGCTGGAACGGCAGCCAATTGCCCTGCCCGACAAACTCGGCCACAAACGGCGTGGCGGGCCGGTTGTAAATCGCCTGGGGCGTGTCGTATTGCTCGACCTTGCCATGGTTCATCACCGCAATACGGTCGGCCATCAGCATGGCTTCGTCCTGATTGTGGGTGACCATCAGCGTGGTGATGCCGAGCTGGCGCTGCAATTGACGCAGCTCGGTACACAAATGCTCGCGCACTCTGGCATCCAGGGCCGACATGGGTTCATCGAGCAACAGCAGCGAAGGCGACGGCGCCAGTGCCCGGGCCAGTGCGACACGTTGTTGCTGACCGCCCGAGAGCTGGCCGGGGAATTTCTTCTCGCTGCCGGTCAGGCCCACCAGTGCCAGCATTTCGCAGACCCGTTTGCGCACTACGTCGCGATTGCTGCCCGCCAGCCCGTAGGCGATGTTGGCTTCGACGCTGAGATTGGGAAACAAGGCGTAGGACTGAAACAGAATCCCGTAATCCCGTGCTTGAGGGGCGAGGTCGGAGACATCGCGGCTGCCTAGGTACAACACGCCGCTGTCCTGGCGTTCGAGCCCGGCAATGCAACGCAGCAGCGTGGTCTTGCCGCAGCCGGACGGCCCGAGCAGACACACCAGCTCGCCTGCGGCCACATCCAGCGACACATCATCCAGCGCGGTGAACGCGCCGAAGCGTTTGCTCACATTGCGCACCTGCATCGGCACGCCGGGTTGGGACAAAACGGTTGCGTTGGAGCGGTTCATGGATGCACCTCATCAAGCAGATGAGCGTCATCCTAGAGAGGCAATGCGTACAAGATGTGGCAGCAAGGCAAAAGCTGCCGATAGTGGTATTGGTGGATTTGGGTGAGGGACTTTTCAGCAGCCCGACATTTCCTGCGCCAACCCCAGGAAGGCCGCTGGCAAACGCGCCGCCTTTCGCTCTTTGAGGCAGTACAGGTATTCGTGAATCACGGGCGCGTTTTCCAGCGTCAGCACCCGCAACTGGGGATCGTGCGGCACTTCCTGACGGGCGATGATGCTGATGCCTATGTTGCGCAAAACGGCTTCACGAATGGACTCGCGACTGCCGATCTCCAGCAGCGGGCCAAAGCCCATACCGGCGGTGGCTAGCAGGTCTTCAGTCAGACGACGGGTGGTCGAACCCTGTTCGCGCATCAACAGGCAATGCCCGGCCAATGCACTGAGCGGCACATGATCCAGCGCGGCCAGCGGGTGATTGCGATGTACCGCCAGTACCAGCGGGTCCGAGCCCAGTACGCGGCGTATCAGACGCGGGTCTTCCAGCAGTTGCGAGGACACCGCAATGTCGACGCGATACTCCTCCAGCGCCTCCAGGACTTGCTGCGAATTGCCGATGTCCACCGACACGTCGATCTGCGGCAAACGCTCGCGAAAGGCTTTGACCAGATCGAGGATGTAATACGGCGCGGTCGCGGCGATACGCAATGCGCCCGTGCCCTGGCCGCTGTTGCGCAGGAAGAATTCGATGTCCGCTTCTTGCTGGAGTAACGCCTTGACCATCGGCATCAAGCGCACGCCGTCTTCGGTCAAGGTCAGACGGCGTCCTCCACGGTAGAACAGCTCCACGGCGTACTGGCTTTCAAGCTGGCGAATCTGCGTGGTCACCGTCGGCTGGCTGAGCCCGAGCTTTTTCGCAGCCTGCGTCATGCTGCCCAATTGGGCCACCCGGTAAAACGCTTTCAGCTCGGCACTCAGCACTGCGGCCTCTCTTGATCTATTTGCGCAACAGGCGCAACCCGTTGAACACCACCAACAGGCTTACGCCCATGTCGGCAAACACGGCCATCCACATGGTGGCCAGACCGAGGAAGGTTACCGCAAGAAAGATCGCTTTGATGACCAGCGCCAACGCGATGTTCTGCTTAAGGATGCTGGACGTTTGACGTGACAGGCGAATGAATGCCGGGATTTTGCGCAGATCGTCGTCCATCAGGGCGACATCGGCCGTTTCTATCGCCGTATCGGTGCCTGCCGCCGCCATGGCGAAACCGATTTCGGCCCGTGCCAGGGCCGGGGCGTCGTTGATCCCGTCACCGACCATGCCTACGTGATGGCCTTTGGCATACAGCGCTTCAATGGCCTTCAGTTTGTCCTCCGGCAGCAGGTTGCCTTGCGCTTCGTCGATGCCCACTTGCGCGGCAATGGCCTTGGCCGTGTGCGGGTTGTCACCGGTCAGCATGAGGGTTTTGATGCCCAGCGCGTGCAACTCGGCAATCGCTTCGCGGCTGGAGGCCTTGACCGTGTCGGCAACGGCAAACAGCGCCATGGGGCCTGCGCTGTCGCACAACAGGATCACCGTCTTGCCCTGCTGCTCCAGGGCGAACAGTTTTTCTTCCAGCTCAGGGGAGCACAGGCCCAGTTCTTCCACCAGACGATGGTTGCCCAAGTGATAAAGCGTGCCGTCGATTTCGCCCCGCACGCCACGCCCGGCCAGTGCGGTGAAGTTATCCACAGCGCGCCACGCCTGTTTTTTATCCACAGCGGCATTGGCCACTGCCAGCGACACCGGGTGATCGGAACGCGAGGCCAGGCTGGCGGCCAGCAATACGGCACTGTCAGCCACCAGCGGGTCCAGCGGCAGGTAATCGGTTTGCACCGGCTTGCCGTGGGTGATGGTGCCGGTTTTATCCAGCGCCAGGTAGTCGAGTGTGTGACCGCTTTCGAGGTAAACCCCCCCTTTGACCAGGATGCCTTTGCGCGCCGCAGCCGCCAGCCCGCTGACGATGGTCACGGGGGTCGAAATCACCAGCGCGCACGGGCACGCCACCACCAACAGCACCAGCGCGCGGTAAACCCAGTCAAACCACAAGCCGCCCATGAGTAACGGCGGAACTACGGCCACGGCCAGCGCCAACAGAAACACCACAGGCGTGTAGATTTTGGCGAAGCTGTCGACGAAACGCTGGGTCGGGGCCCGGGCACCTTGGGCTTGTTCCACGGCATGGATGATGCGCGCCAGCGTGGAGTGGTTGGCCGCCGCTGTGACGCGGTACTCCAATGATCCCGCCTGATTGATGGTGCCGGCGAAGACTTTATCGCCCACGGTCTTCTCAATCGGCAGGCTTTCGCCGGTGATGGGCGCCTGATCGATGGTTGAACGGCCTGACACCACTTCGCCATCCAAGCCAATGCGCTCACCAGGGCGCACGCGCACGATGGCCTCCAGGGCGATGTCTTTGACGTCCAGCTCAAGCCAGCCGCCGTCTGCCTGCTGCACCGTGGCTTTGTCAGGCGCCATTTGCATCAGGCCACCGATGGCATTGCGGGCGCGGTCGAGGGATTTGGCTTCGATCAGCTCGGCCACGGTAAACAGGAACATCACCATCGCCGCTTCAGGCCATTGGCCAATCAAGATGGCACCGGTCACAGCGATGCTCATGAGCGCGTTGATGTTCAGGTTGAGGTTTTTCAGGGCGATCCAGCCCTTCTTGTAGGTGGTCAGACCGCCGCTGAAGATCGACACCAGCGCCACCAGCGCAATCACCCAAGTCGGCGCGGCATTCGTGAAGTGCAGCACTTCCGCAGCCAGTGCTCCCACGCCGGACACTGCAAGCGGCCACGCGTGTTTTTTCTCGACCGGCGCAGGCGGACTATCGCTGCCCGATTCCAACGGATCGGCCTGCATGCCGAGGGACTTGATCGCCTCGACTATAGGGTCGGTAGACGGCAGGTCGTGGGTCACGCCGAGCACGCGGTTGATCAGGTTGAATTCCAGTTGCTGCACACCCCCCAGCTTGCCCAGTTTGTTTTGAATGAGCGTCTGTTCGGTCGGGCAGTCCATCGCTTCAATGCGGAAGCTGCTCAGCCGGGCGCCTGCCGTGGGCGCAGCGCTGAGTTTAATCACGCTCGGACCTTCTGCCGCCGAACAGCAACTGTGGGCATGGGCCTCAAGCTCATGCGTGGCGCCGTGATCGTGATCGTGATCGTGATCGTGATCGTGATCGTGATCGTGATCGTGATCAGCGTGCGGTTTGTGCGGGGTGTGGATGGAATCGCTCATCAGGGTGCGTCCAGAAAAGGTGCTTGTTGCCAAGTAAAGACCCTGTAGCCACTATAGGGTCAAGCAACCTGTCGGAGAGAGGCGTAATGAAAATCGGGGAACTGGCGAAATTGACCGACTGTCAGGTCGAAACTATCCGTTATTACGAGCGCGAAGGGCTGCTGCCGGAGCCGGCGCGCAGTGAGGGTAATTATCGGTTGTACACCCAGACACACGTTGAGCGACTCACGTTTATCCGCAATTGCCGCAGCCTGGACATGACCCTTGAAGAGATCCGCAGCCTGCTGAACCTGCGCGACAGCCCGCAGGACCAATGCGAAAGCGTCAACGCGCTGATCGACGAGCACATCCAGCACGTGAAAGCGCGAATTGATGGCTTGCAGGCCTTGCAGACACAGCTGCTCGACCTGCGCCAACGCTGTGGCGAAGGCCCGGAGAAGGATCAGTGTGCGATATTGCAGCGTCTGGAGGTCAGCGGTTCAGTGGCTGCGCCAGAAGGCGAACCGAGCCATGTGGGCAGAAGCCACGGGCATTGATGGGTAAAGTACAGTCAATTAACAAGAAAGCGTTATTAATTGACTGTTTGAAGCGGTCAAATCAAGTCGAATTCAGCGTACGTGAGAGTACTAGCTGACCACCTCAGATTCGGGCTCATATTCGCCCCAAGAAAAATAAAGTACCGCACTAATACGTGCTTGCCGACATGGGGCTGATAGACAACCGGGGGGATCGTGAATTCCATTGATTGGTCTGGGTAAACGGTCATTTTGTGTTGAGAGTCGACCCAAATACCGGAGTCCTGTGTCCAGCGGATCTCCAGCGCGTTATATCGGTGCATGTTGGCAATGGGATCAATAATGACTTTAATGCCATCCGGGTGAGCCTTCGTATCCAGAACACCATCAACCACACCCATTACCTTCAGGATGGGTTTAGGCCCCAATGAGGGTGCGACATACACCAACGTTCCAAGCGAAGGTGTGACACCCCCCGCTTGTGGCATATGGAAATAGACAATTTCGGATTTCTTCCCTACAAATTGGACAGCCTCGGTGTCAGGCAAGGTGATCAGCACACCCTCTTGTTTGCTCTCAACACGCACGGGGTCCGATCGATATTCATAAAAATCGTCTGCCGAGAGTACAGTCCAGACCGCCCGAACTGTGTCGCCGACTTCAATCTCTGGTACATCTGTATCTATGAATACCGTTATTGCATTTCTAAAAAACGGATGTCCGATTATTTCCTGCGCAATGACCACCCCCTCGGGCGCAGTGACACCAAAATAAAAATATTCCTCCTCGTAGAGGTATATGACCTGTGGCGGGAATAAACCAGCCCGGACACTTTTACCACTCGTCCGGATATCACGTTTTATCGCTGTGCCAACTTTTTCGCTCAGCCAGAAACCTTCAGTGTTTAATTCATCTTTATGCGTCATGACAGGCTCTCCAGTTACATCGCAATTGAAGAGCCAAATAAACATGCTTCTGCTTTATCAGTAACTGTCATAACTAACAGTTGAATAGACTCTTTCGGTATAGATCCAAGCACCCATAATGCCGCGTACAACGCCAGGGTTGGACGCGGCGCGGGATCGGGAGGGTGAGTTACACCGCCATCGGCGCGGTCATGGGCGCATGGTGCTGATAGCCTTCGAGGCTGAAGTCGCTCGGCTCGATTAGCTCCAGCCATTCAGGCTGGTACACACCCGTCTTGGCAAACTCGGGCACGCGCTCCGAAATCACCAGTTTGGGCATCGGGAACGGCTCGCGGGTCAGTTGTTCGTTGAGCATGTCCAGGTGGTTTTCATACACGTGGGCATCGCCAATGAAGTAGGTGAACCAGCGCGGCGTATAGCCGGTCAAGCGGCCGATCAGGCTCAGTAAGGCAGCGCCTTCCGTCAGGTTGAACGGCGTGCCCAGGCCCAGGTCGTTGGAGCGAATGTAGAGGGTCAGGGAGATTTCCCGGGTCTCGACGTTCGGGTGGAACTGGTACAGCAAGTGGCACGGCGGCAAAGCCATTTCGTCGAGCTGGGCACAGTTCCAGCCGTGGAACAGGATACGGCGGCTGCCCGGGTCGTTGATGATCGTGTCGACGCACTGGCGCACCTGATCGATGGCCTTGTAGAGCACCACGTACGGTTGGCCGTCTTCTTCACCTTCAGCGATCTGGCGGTAGCCCTGGCTCAGGCAAAGTTCGATGGCCGCCCGATTGCTGCGGGCAACCTGCTTGTACGCGGGCCATTTGCGCCATTGCACGCCATAGATTTCGCCAAGGTCGTCTTCACCCTGACGGAACGGGTTGGCCAGCCACTGGGCGTTTTCATTGGCGTTCTGGTCCCAGACTTTGCAGCCCAGGGCGCGGAAGTCAGCCGCGCTGTTGACCGGACGCAAGAAACCGCACATCTCGCCAATGGCCGATTTGAACGCCATGCGTCGGGTGGTGATGGCCGGAAAGCCTTCCTTGAGGTCGTAGCGCAACATGGCGCCGGGCAGACTGATGGTCTTCACACCGGTACGGTTGGCTTGCAGGGTGCCGTTTTTAATGACGTCGGCAACGAGGTCGAGATATTGCTTCATGGTTTTCCTACCGTTTGAATGCAGGGCCGCGCAGCCCTGCGATTCGAATTTATTGCGCTGCTTGGCGGGCCGCCGGATCGCGGTGGTACGCCCACCAGATCAAGAACAGGCCACCGAGAATCATCGGGATGCAGAGAATTTGACCCATCGTCACCCAGCCGAACGCCAGATAGCCTAGCTGAGCATCCGGCACGCGGACGAACTCGACGATGAAACGGAAAATCCCGTAGAACAGGGCGAACATGCCGGAAACGGCCATGGTCGGGCGCGGTTTGCGCGAGTACAGCCACAGAATCAGGAAGAGTGCCACACCTTCGAGGGCGAACTGGTAAAGCTGCGACGGGTGACGCGCCAGTTGCTGCGGATCGGTCGGGAAAATCATCGCCCAGGGCACGTCGCTCGCCTTGCCCCACAACTCGGCATTGATGAAGTTGCCGATACGTCCGGCACCCAGGCCAATCGGCACCACCGGCGCAATAAAGTCCATGATCTGGAAGAACGACTTGTTGTTGCGCTTGCCGAACCACCAGGTCGCCAGCATCACGCCGATCAGCCCGCCGTGGAACGCCATGCCGCCCTTCCACACTTCAAAGATCAGCAGCGGGTTGGCGATATAAGCGCTCAGGTCGTAAAACAACACATAGCCCAATCGCCCGCCGACGATCACGCCCATGGCCACCCAAAACACCAGGTCGGAGAGTTTCTCTTTGGTCCAGGTCGGGTCGAAGCGGTTCAGGCGGCGCGACAGGATCAGCCAGGCGGCGCCAATGCCGATCAGGTACATCAAGCCGTACCAATGGATTTTCAGCGGGCCGATGGCCAATGCCACCGGGTCAATCTGCGGGTAAGGCAGCATTGCGACTCCTTGTTAGATCAGGAAACTCAAACCGACACAGAACAACAGTGCGGCAAACAGCCGTTTCAGCAAGCGCGGCGATAGTGTGTGGGCCAAACGCGCACCAAAACGGGCGAAAAACATGCTGGTCAGGGCAATCCCGAGCAGCGCCGGCAAATACACAAACCCGAGACTATGCGCGGGCAGGTCGGGGTTGTGCCAGCCGATGATCATGAAACTTAATGCACCTACCAACGCAATCGGCAGCCCGCAAGCGGCCGACGTGGCCACGGCTTGCTGCATCGGCACACTGCGCCAGCTCAGGAACGGCACGGTCAAGGAGCCACCGCCCACCCCGAAAATCGCCGACGCCCAGCCAATCACGGTGCCCGCGAGGGTCAGACCGACTTTACCCGGCACCGTTCGGCTGGCTTTGGGTTTGAGTTCAAGCGCCATTTGCACGGCGATGACCAAGGCAAAAACGCCAATGATTTTCTGCAAATGAGGACCGGCAATCGCTTCGGCCGTCAGCGCACCGATGCCCGCGCCGATCAAAATGCCCAGCGCCATCCACACAAACAGTGGCCAGCGCACCGCGCCTTTGCGGTGGTGTTCGCGGATCGAATTGATCGAAGTAAAGATGATCGTGGCCAATGAGGTGCCCACGGCCAGATGGGTCAGCACCTCGGGGTTGAAGCCCTGCAAGGTGAAACTGAACACCAGCACCGGGACGATGATGATGCCGCCCCCGACCCCGAACAAACCGGCCAATACCCCGGCAAAGCCTCCCAGCACCAGATAGAGCAGAAATTCCATGACGCCCCCCCAAATTTGACCCGCATGGTAACGGAGCAAGGGCTTGGGCTCCACACATGGCGCGAGACGCCTGAGCAATCTATAAGTACAGGGGTTAAAAAAACATTAAGGACTGACCATGTGCCTGATTGTCTTCGCGTGGCGCCCCGGCCATGCACAGCCGCTGGTGGTGGCGGCGAACCGGGATGAATTTTATGCCCGCCCCGCCAGGCCCCTTGCGCAGTGGGTCGATGCGCCGCACGTGTATGCCGGGCGTGATCTGGAGGCAGGCGGCACGTGGCTGGGCGTTGGCGCGAACGGCCGCTTTGCGGCTTTGACCAATATTCGCGAACCGCACAAACCGCCTACACGGCGTTCGCGGGGGGATTTGGTTGCGCGCTTTTTAGGCGGGAATCAATCGACTGCCGAGTATTTAAACGACGTTAGTCAACAATCAGTGAATTACGCTGGCTTCAATTTGCTGGTGGGCACCCGCAACGAGCTCTGGCATTTCAATTCCAGGGACGTCGCCCCGGTGCGCCTGAATTCGGGGGTTTATGGCCTGTCCAACGCCGGACTGGACACACCGTGGCCCAAATTAGTGAAAGCCAGGGCCGCGCTCGGCGACGTGTTAAACGCACCCGACCCGCAAGCGTTGCTGGCCATTCTGGAAGATCGACAGACTGCCTCATTCAGTGAGCTGCCCGATACCGGTGTGGGGCTGGCCACGGAGCATTTGCTGTCGAGTATCTTTATTGCCAGCACCACCTACGGCACCCGTGCCAGCACGGCACTGATTGTTAACGCTGACGGTTCAAGGGTGATGGTGGAACACAGCTTCGGGCCCAATGGCGGGCGCCTGGGGGAAGTCAGGCTGGAGCAGCCCTCACCCTGATCCGCTCCTGTGCGAGAGGGCCGGGTGAGGCGGTTGTTAATACGGCTTGATGGCCGCCGGGTTCATCATGCGGGTCAGGCCCATGTTTTTCAGGGCCAGTTGCACGGTGCTACGAATCACCTGTGGGTTGTCGATGGTCATGACTTCGGCCAGCAGCTCCTTGGCACGGCTGAGTTCAACCTGACGCAGCATCCATTTCACTTTCGGCAAGTTGGTGGCGTTCATCGACAGGCTGTCGAAGCCCATGGCCATCAACAGGATCGCCGCCGCCGGATCGCCCGCCATTTCGCCGCAGATGCTGGCAGGCTTGCCTTCGGCGTGGGCATCGCGCACCACCGATTGCAAGGCTTGCAGCACCGCCGGGTGCAGGTAGTCGTACAAGTCGGCAACGCGCGGGTTGTTGCGGTCCACCGCCAGCAGGTATTGGGTAAGGTCGTTGGAACCGACAGACAGGAAGTCCACCTGCCTCGCCAGTTCCCGGGTCTGGTAAACCGCTGCGGGGATTTCTATCATCACACCGATGGGGGGCATCGGCACATCGGTGCCTTCATCGCGCACTTCGCCCCAGGCACGGTGCAGCAAGTGCAGGGCTTCTTCGAGTTCGTGCGTGCCAGAGATCATCGGCAACAAAATACGCAGGTTGTTCAGGCCTTCGCTGGCCTTGAGCATGGCCCGGGCCTGAACCAGAAAGATTTCCGGGTGATCGAGGGTGACGCGAATCCCGCGCCAGCCGAGGAACGGGTTGTCTTCTTTGATCGGGAAGTACGACAGTGACTTGTCGCCGCCAATGTCCAGGCTGCGCATGGTCACCGGTTGCGGATGGAAGGCGGCGAGTTGCTCGCGATAAATCGCCAGCTGCTCCTTTTCGCTCGGAAAGCGCTGATTGATCATGAACGGCACTTCGGTGCGGTACAGACCTACGCCTTCTGCGCCGCGCTGTTGCGCCCGTGCCACATCGGCCAGCAAGCCGGTGTTGACCCACAGCGGCATGCGGTGCCCGTCCGGGGTGATGCACGGCAGTTCGCGCAGGGCATCGAGGCCCTGGGACAACTGACGCTCTTCTTCCACCACGTCGGCGTATTGCTTGCGCAGCAGTTCACTGGGGTTGGTGTAGACCTCGCCGTGATAGCCGTCGACGATCATCTGAATGCCGTCGACCTTGGAATACGGCAGGTCCACCAGGCCCATGACGGTCGGGATACCCATGGCCCGGGCCAGGATCGCCACGTGGGAGTTGCCCGAGCCCAGTACCGAGACCAGACCGGCCAGTTTGCCCTCGGGCACCTCGCCAAGCATGGTTGCCGTCAGCTCTTCACTGACCAGGATCGTGTGGTCGGGGTAGACCATGGTTTGTTTTCGATCATGCTGCAAATAGGCCAGCAGCCGCCGACCCAGGTCGCGCACATCCGACGCCCGCTCGCGCAGGTAATCGTCGTCCATCAATTCGAAACGGTTGACGTGGTCCGTCACCACCTGACGCAACGCGCCCTGGGCCCACTGACCGGTCTTGATTACATTTTTGACTTCGCTGCCCAGTGACGCGTCGTCGAGCATCATCAGGTAAACGTCGAACAGCGCCTGTTCTTCGGGGCGCAGTTGCGTGGCGAGTTTTTTCGACACGGCACGCATGTCATTGCGCACGCCTTCGAGGGCGGTCTTGAACAGGGCGATTTCCGCCGGGATGTCGGTGATGGCCTTGTCGGGCACCACGTCGAGATCGGCCGGGGGCAGCATGACCACCGCCGTGCCGACCGCTGCGCCGGGGGAACCGGGCACGCCGACAAACTTGGCTTCCTGGATGCCCTTGCCCTGACGCCCCAGGCCGCGAATCGAGCCGGTGGCTTCAGCGTGGGCGATCACCCCGGCCAGTTGCGCGCTCATCGTGACCAGAAAGGCTTCTTCGCCTTCGTCGAACTGGCGACGTTCTTTTTGCTGGATCACCAGAACACCGACCACACGGCGGTGGTGGATGATCGGCGCGCCCAGGAAGGCGGCATAACGCTCTTCACCGGTCTCGGCAAAGTAGCGATAGCGCGGGTGATCGGCGGCGTTTTCGAGGTTCAGAGGTTCTTCACGGGTGCCCACCAGGCCGACCAGGCCTTCGTTGGGCGCCATGCTGACCTTGCCGATCGAGCGCTTGTTCAAGCCCTCGGTGGCCATCAACACAAAACGGTTGGTCTCTGGATCAAGCAAATAGACCGAGCAGACCTGACTGCCCATGGCCTCTTTGACGCGCAACACAATAATCCCCAACGCCGCCTTGAGATCCTTGGCGGAGTTAACTTCCTGGACGATCTTGCGCAGCGTATTGAGCATGGCTCGGGGTCGAACTCCGTGTCAGGCGCGCGTTAAAAGGCGCGGGGCAAGCTCTTTGAGAGCGCGACGGTAGACCTCGCGCTTGAATGTCACCACCTGGCCCAACGGATACCAATAGCTGACCCAGCGCCAGCCATCGAATTCCGGTTTACCGGTCAAATCCATCCGCACCCGCTGCTCGTTAGAGATCAGGCGCAGCAAAAACCACTTCTGCTTCTGGCCGATGCACAGCGGCTGGCTGTGGGTACGGACCAAACGTTGCGGCAAACGATAGCGCAACCAGCCTCGCGTGCAGGCGAGTATTTCTACATCTTCGCGTTCAAGGCCAACTTCTTCGTTCAGCTCACGGTACAAGGCGTCCTCTGGCGTCTCATCAGGGTTGATACCGCCCTGTGGAAACTGCCACGCGTCTTGATTGATTCGGCGAGCCCAAAGTACCTGACCAGCATCATTTGTCAGAATAATCCCGACATTAGGACGGAAACCATCGGGGTCGATCACGGCAACAACCTCGCAAACGCATGTCGCCGCATTGTTCCACAAAGGTT
Organism: Pseudomonas lundensis; assembly: GCF_015377145.2. Taxonomy (NCBI): domain Bacteria; kingdom Pseudomonadati; phylum Pseudomonadota; class Gammaproteobacteria; order Pseudomonadales; family Pseudomonadaceae; genus Pseudomonas; species Pseudomonas lundensis. The sequence continues at coordinate 275,655 of NZ_CP062158.2, read as the reverse complement.
GTGAACGCAGCAACGCGCCACCCTGTCTTATGTGCACTCTTCTTAAAAGACCGTATTCTTGTGGCCTTTCAACCGACAGCTCAGCGGGTAATTGCAATGCGTCTGGCTTTATTCGACTTGGACAACACCCTTTTAGGCGGCGACAGCGACCACGCATGGGGCGATTACCTGTGCGAACGCGGCATTCTCGACGGTGAGGCCTACAAAGCGCGCAACGACGCGTTTTATCAGGATTACCTGGCAGGCACACTCGATAACGCGGCCTACCTGAATTTCAGCATGGAAATCTTCGGCCGCCATGACATGGCGCAACTGGATCAGTGGCACCGTGAATTCATGCGCGACTGCATCGAGCCGTTGATGCTGCCCAAGGCCCAGGCGCTGCTGGCCCAACACCGCGAAGCTGGCGATACGCTGGTCATCATTACCGCCACCAATCGCGTGGTCACCGCGCCGATTGCCAGGCACTTGGGCGTGGAACATTTGATCGCCACCGAGTGCGAGATCGTCGATGGCCGCTACACCGGCCGCAGCGCTGACGTTCCGTGCTTTCGAGAAGGCAAGGTCACGCGCCTGACACGCTGGATGGCAGAAAACGGCCACACCCTCGAAGACAGCTACTTTTACAGTGATTCGATGAACGACCTGCCGTTGCTGGAATGTGTCACCCATCCAGTAGCCGTCGACCCGGACCCCAACCTGCTGGCCGAAGCCATCAAACGTGGCTGGAAGGTCATGTCGCTGCGCGACTGAATGCAAAAGCCCCTCTTTGCAGAGGGGCTCGTCGGGTTCAGCACACGGCTTAAACCGGCTTGGCGCCCATCAAACCGGCGATGGCGACAAAGCAAACGGCACAAAAAATCGCCAACAGCAGCGTGAAACGAGGGTGTTTGGCCACGCGCCCCAACCGCAAGCGATTGAGCCTGACCACCAGCCACACCCAGCTCAGCGAGCCCAACAGGTACAAGCAACTACCCGCCAGCAACCACAGTTGACTCAACGGCCAACCCGCCAGATGCACCAGCCACCACCCGCTGACGGGCAAGGCCAGCAGGCACAGCCCCATCAAAGCCCAGACAAAGCCCCACGGGCGTCGCAACGCGCCACCCGACACGTCTTTATCCCCGGCCCGGTTACGGCGAATAACCACCACCAGCAACGCAATGGCGCAGACGAACAGCAGCAGTGTCGACACCCCATGCAACAGCTTCAACGCGGTGAAGGTTTCCATGTCATTGCTTCCTTGAACGGTTCATTCAGCTTAGCGCCTATCAGCCAAGAAACAGCTGATAGGCCGGGTTATCACTTTCATCCCAGTACGGATAGCCAATGTCCGCCAGCGCGGCAGGCACCAGATGACGCTCGTCCGCAGGCACTTGCAACCCGGCCATCACCCGGCCATCTGCGGCGCCATGGTTGCGGTAATGGAACATCGAGATATTCCAGCGCCCACCCAGTTTGTTGAGGAAGTTGAACAAGGCACCGGGGCGTTCCGGGAATTCGAAGCGGAACAACTGCTCATCACTGACTTTGTCGGCGTGCCCGCCCACCATGTGGCGGATGTGCAACTTGGCCAGTTCGTTGTCGGTCAGGTCCACCACCGGGAAGCCTTGCTCGCGCAAGCTCGCCAGCAAGGCGCTGCGCGGATCGTTGACCGGGTGCGTCTGCACGCCGACAAAAATGTGCGCTTCACGGCCGGTGTGGTAGCGGTAGTTGAATTCGGTGATCTGACGCTTGCCGATCGCCTGGCAGAACGCCTTGAAACTGCCGACCTCTTCAGGAATGGTCACCGCGATGATGGCTTCACGGCCTTCACCCAACTCCGCGCGTTCGGCCACATGGCGCAAACGGTCGAAGTTGACGTTGGCGCCCGAGTCGATCGCAACCAGCGTCTGGCCCTTCACGCCACGCTGCTCGACGTATTTCTTGATCCCGGCCACACCCAGCGCACCGGCAGGTTCGGTGATCGAGCGGGTATCGTCGAAGATATCCTTGATGGCAGCACAGATCTCGTCTGTGCTGACCGTGATGACTTCATCCACGTAGTCTTTGCAGATATCAAAGGTGTGCTGGCCAATCTGGCCGACGGCCACGCCATCGGCAAAGATGCCCACGGTCGGCAACACCACGCGCTCGCCCGCGGCCATGGCGGCTTGCAGGCAGTTGGAATCGTCCGGCTCCACGCCAATGACCTTGATGTCCGGCCGCAAGTACTTCACGTACGCGGCGATCCCTGCAATCAGCCCGCCGCCGCCCACCGGCACGAAAATCGCGTCCAGCGGCGCCGGGTGCTGGCGCAGAATTTCCATCGCCACGGTGCCCTGCCCGGCGATGGTGTGCGGGTCATCGTAGGGATGCACGTAGACGTAGCCTTTTTGCTCCACCAATTGCAGTGAGTACGCCAGCGCCTCGGGGAACGAATCGCCGTGCAGCACCACAATGCCACCACGGGAACGCACGCCTTCGATTTTGATCTCGGGCGTGGTTTTGGGCATCACGATGGTGGCCTTGACCCCCAGCTTTTTGGCGGCCAGCGCCAGGCCCTGAGCGTGATTGCCCGCAGAAGCCGTGACCACGCCACACGCGCGCTCGGCGTCGCTCAGGTGCATCAACTTGTTGTAAGCGCCACGAATCTTGAACGAGTACACAGGCTGCAGATCTTCGCGTTTAAGCCAAATCTGATTGCCCAACCGCTCGGTCAGCTGGTTGGCGGCTTGCAAGGGCGTTTCAACGGCCACGTCATAAACGCGCGAGTTGAGGATCTTCTTAACGTACTGTTCGAGCATCGGAAAGCGTCACTGTGCGAGTTAGCAGGGACCCGGGAGTCTACCCCAGCGTTTACGCGGCCGACCACACGAAATGGGAGGTTTATACCGCCTCCTCATCCTGACCCTCTGCTAAAGGAACAGGGCACAGGGTCGCACCCGTTGTCAGACCACGCCCACAGCTCAACGCTTGTCCGTATAATGCCGGCCTTCTGTTCCCCTTCCCGCCCCGGAGCCCGCATGACCCAGGATCAACTCAAACAGGCCGTCGCCCAAGCGGCTGTCGATTTCATCCTCCCAAAACTGGATGACAAGAGCATCGTGGGGGTCGGCACCGGCTCCACGGCCAACTGCTTCATCGACGCACTGGCCCAACACAAAGGCGCGTTCGACGGCGCCGTCGCCAGCTCCGAAGCCACCGCCGCACGCCTCAAGGGCCACGGAATTCCGGTGTATGAACTCAACACCGTCAGCGACCTGGAGTTCTACGTGGACGGCGCCGACGAGAGCGACGAGCACCTGAACCTGATCAAGGGCGGTGGCGCAGCCCTGACCCGCGAGAAGATCGTGGCCGCCGTTGCCAAGACTTTCATCTGCATCGCCGACGCCAGCAAGCTGGTGCCAGTGCTGGGTGCGTTCCCGCTGCCGGTCGAAGTGATCCCGATGGCCCGCAGCCACGTGGCCCGCGAGTTGGTCAAACTGGGCGGCGACCCGGTTTACCGCGAAGGTGTCATCACCGACAACGGCAATATCATCCTTGACGTGTTCAACATGCAGATCACCAACCCGGTGGAACTGGAGCGTCAAATCAACGCCATCGTGGGCGTGGTGACGAACGGTTTGTTCGCGGCACGGCCTGCGGATTTGCTGTTGCTGGGCACACCAGAAGGCGTAAAAACCCTGTCGAAATAAAACCTCAGGCATGAAAAAGCCGACGCATGCGTCGGCTTTTTTGTACGCGTTGACTTATCCGCGCTTGTAAACGATTTCTTTGGTGTCACCGCCGCAGGTGCCGACCACTTTGCCATCAGCCGAAGCGCCCTTGTCCACGATCTCCAGCGAGTAGTGTGGAACACCCTTGGCGTCTAGTTTGGCGGCAATTTCGCTTTTCAGCTCACCGCAGTCTTTTGCGGCAAAGGCTGTGCTCGCCAGTGTCATCAAACCGACAGCCACTAAAATCTTCTTCATCCGTCACATCCCCTGTTCAAAACAAAAAGGGTGCGCCGCGCTTGTGCAGCGTCGCACCCAGACGGTGTAGCGGAGTTTATGGCAAACGGCCAGCTCACAAGTTCAAAAGGATTGCGCGACTCAGCTGCTGGCGATGCGGAATCCGACCTTAAGGGTCACCTGGTAGTGCGCCACTTTGCCGTCCTTGATGTGCCCGCGAGTCTCCAGCACTTCGAACCACTCCATGTGCTTGATGCTTTTGTTGGCCTCGGCCAGTGCATTACTGATGGCGTCTTCTATGCTGCTCGGGGACGAGCCTACCAGTTCGATTTTCTTGTAGGTGTGATGGTCAGACATAACGTTCTCCATTTATCGTTACTCGCAGCGAATGTGCTGAATACTTGGGAAGCGATGCGAAAGGAAAAGTTCAGGTTTACTGCACTTTCTGAAAACGCCGGAGTCGGACTTAACACACACAGTCACTCATCAATGCAGGAGAGCCCTAATGGCTAGCAATTCTTTACGTAAAGCCTCATTGCAAAGCATGGAAGCTGAGATCGAGAGCCTGCTTAAGTCTCTGGAAAGCCTCAAAGACGACGCCTCGGAAGAGTCCAAGAAGACCCTTAAGGCACTCAAAGGCAATGCTGAGAATGCCCTCAAACATTCCCGTCACCTGCTCAGCGAAACCTTCGAAGAAGTGAAGGACAAAACCCGCGAGACGGCCATTGCCACCCGCGAATACGCTCAAGAGCACCCCTACGCCACAGCGGGCGTTGCCATCGGCGCACTGGGCCTGCTGGCCGCTTACCTGATGTGCAAGCGCGGCAACTAAACCGCGTTACGCGCAAGCTCAGCCTTGAGCCATTGCGCCAGTTGCCGGGCGCGCCCATCTGCGGCGCGTTTGGGCAGCCATAACGCCAGTTGCGCCGGGGTTTGCACAAAACCCCACGGCGCAACCAGGCGCCCTGCCTTGAGGTCCTCGGTGACCAGCGGCTGCGGGGCAATCGCAACGCCCAACCCGGCGACTGCGGCCTCCAGCAGGTAGTACAAGTGCTCAAACCCCTGCCCATATTTCAATGCCGTTGCATCGAGTGCATGCTGCTGCGCCCAGCTGGGCCATGCCTGCGGCCTGGACGTGGTGTGCAGTAACGCCTCATCGAGCAAGGCGCCGACCGGTGCATTGCGCAACTGTTCATAACGGGCGAAGCGCGGGCTGAGCACAGGCCCGATCCACTCGCTGCCTAATTCATACACCTGCATGTCGGCGGGCCACGGCGGCTCAGCGAACACCAGCAAGGCGTCGAGTCCCGGTTTACGGGGGTCAAGATCGCCTTCACCGGCAGACAGGTGCAAACGCAAATCCGGCAAATCGGCGTTCAACCGCCCCAGCCGGGGGATGAACCAGCGCGCCAGCAAACTGCCCGAACACCCCAGCACAAACGGCGCATCAATGTGGCTTTGCGTGAGTTCGTTGCACACGTTGCGTACGCGATCAAAGGCTTCGCTGCTGGCATCTCGCAGGCGCACCCCGGCGTCGGTCAGCCTCAGGCCACGGCCTTCCTTGACGAACAGGCTCACGCCCAAGTGCTCTTCGAGGACTTTGATTTGCCGACTGACGGCGCCGTGGGTGACGTTCAACTGTTCAGCCGCCAGACTGACGCTGTTCAGGCGGGCAGTGGCTTCGAAGGCACGCAGGGCATTTAAGGGTGGGAGGTCGCGGCTCATGGTATCTGTGAGTTTTCCTGACAGGTTGCGGCGATCTTATCGGTTTTCATCGCGGTCTGTCGCGCGTAGAGTCAGGCCCATCGACCTTCGTACCTTTTCAGCTGGAGCGTCCCATGACTCAATCCAATTTGCGTACCGGCCCCGACGCCAATGGCCTGTTCGGTTCATTCGGCGGCCGTTACGTGGCAGAAACCCTGATGCCCTTGATCCTTGAGCTGGATCGCGAATACGAGCTGGCCAAGCACGACCCCGAATTCATCAAAGAACTGGCGTACTTTCAGCGCGACTACGTGGGCCGTCCCAGCCCGCTGTACTACGCCGAACGCCTGACCGAGTTCTGCGGCGGCGCAAAAATCTACCTCAAGCGTGAAGAGCTGAACCACACCGGCGCGCACAAAATCAACAACTGCATCGGCCAGATCCTGCTGGCACGGCGCATGGGCAAAAAACGCATCATTGCCGAAACCGGCGCCGGGATGCACGGCGTGGCCACCGCCACCGTGGCGGCGCGGTTCGGCCTGCAATGCGTGATCTACATGGGCACGACCGACATCGAACGTCAGCAAGCCAACGTGTTCCGCATGAAGCTGCTGGGCGCCGAAGTGATCCCGGTCGTGGCCGGTACCGGCACGCTCAAGGACGCCATGAATGAAGCCCTGCGTGACTGGGTGACCCATGTCGACAGCACGTTCTACCTGATCGGCACCGTGGCGGGCCCGCACCCGTACCCGGCGATGGTGCGCGACTTCCAGGCCGTGATCGGCAAGGAAACCCGCGACCAGATGCAGGCACAGGAAGGCCGCCTGCCCGACAGCCTGGTGGCGTGCATCGGTGGCGGCTCCAACGCCATGGGCCTGTTCCACCCGTTCCTGGACGACACCAGCGTTCAGATCATCGGCGTCGAAGCGGCCGGGTACGGCATCGAAACCGGCAAGCACGCCGCCAGCCTCAATGGCGGAGAGCCAGGGGTCTTGCACGGCAACCGCACGTTCCTGTTGCAGGACAACGACGGTCAGATCATCGACGCTCACTCCATTTCTGCCGGTCTCGATTACCCCGGCATCGGCCCGGAACACGCGTGGTTACATGACATCGGTCGTGTCGAATACACCTCGGTCACTGACGATGAAGCCCTCGACGCGTTCCATAAATGCTGCCGCCTGGAAGGCATCATCCCCGCGCTGGAAAGCGCCCACGCACTGGCTGAAGTATTCAAGCGCGCACCGACCCTGCCAGCCGACCACTTGATGGTGGTCAACTTGTCCGGTCGCGGCGACAAAGACATGCAAACCGTGATGCACCACATGGAACAGTCCCAGCAGGAGAAACAATGATGAGCCGCCTGCAAACCCGCTTTGCCGAACTCAAGGAACAGAATCGCGCCGCACTGGTGACCTTTGTCACGGCGGGCGATCCGGATTACGCCACGTCGCTGGCCATTCTTAAAGGCCTGCCTGCTGCGGGGGCGGACGTGATCGAGCTGGGCATGCCGTTCACCGACCCGATGGCCGATGGTCCCGCCATCCAACTGGCCAACATTCGTGCGCTCAGCGGCCATCAGAATCTGGCCAAAACCCTGCAAATGGTGCGCGAGTTCCGCGAAGGGAACAGCGATACCCCGCTGGTGTTGATGGGCTATTTCAACCCGATTCACCATTACGGCGTGGCCAAATTCATTGCCGAAGCGAAGGCATCCGGCGTTGACGGGATGATCGTGGTGGACATGCCGCCCGAGCACAACAGCGAGCTGTGCGACCCCGCACAAGCAGCGGGCCTGGATTTTATCCGCCTGACCACACCCACCACCGACGACGCACGACTGCCCAAAGTACTGACCGGCAGTTCGGGTTTTGTGTATTACGTGTCGGTCGCGGGTGTGACCGGGGCAGGTTCTGCGACCACCGATCAGGTCAGTGAAGCCATTGAACGTCTGCGTCGGCACACCGACTTGCCGATCAGTGTCGGGTTTGGCATTCGCACCCCGGAACAGGCGGCCGCCATTGCCCGCTTGGCCGACGGCGTGGTGGTCGGCTCGGCGCTGATCGACAAGATCGAAAATGCCGCAACCCCGGAACAGGCTGTGGATGGTGTGCTGAGCCTGTGTGCCGCCTTGGCTGAGGGTGTTCGCAAAGCCCGGGGCTAACCGTGAAAAACCTGCTGGCACGTGTGCCAGCAGGTTATCGGGACTGATTTACCGCTTGTTCAGCCCCCTCGCCAGACGATCCCCTCCCTGCTGAATCACCGCGACCAGCACCACCAGCAACACAATCACAGTGAGCATCACTTGAGTGTCAAATCGCTGGTAGCCATACCGATAGGCAATGTCCCCCAGACCGCCCGCGCCGATGGCACCAGCCATGGCGGAGGAATTGATCATGGTCACCAGAGTGATGGTGAATCCACCCACGATGCCGGGTAATGCTTCAGGCAGCAGAACGTGCCAGATGATGTGATGGCGTTTGCAGCCCATGGCTTGTGCCGCTTCGATCAGGCCATGGTCCACTTCACGCAAACTGACCTCGGCAATGCGCGCAAAAAACGGGGTTGCGGCGATGGTCAATGGCACGACTGCCGCCCACACGCCGTAAGTCGTACCGACAATCAGCCGGGTGAACGGAATCAGGGCCACCATCAGAATCAGGAACGGGATGGAACGAAACAGGTTCACGAACGCGCCCAGTGCCTTGTTCAGCGCGGGCGCCTGATAAATGCCGCCCTTGTCACTGGTCACCAAAATGACCGCCAGCGGAATCCCCAGCACCAGCGCGATCAACGACGACACGCCGACCATCAGGAAGGTGTCGATCACCCCCTGCCACAAACGATCAAATGCCATAACCGATCACCTCGACGTGTTGTGCCCAGTGTTGGGCGCGCTTGCGCAGTTCTTCCGCCCCCACTGACATGCCGCTGACACTGAGCAGCAGTTGCCCCAAGGCATGGCCCTGAATCTGTTCAACCCCGCCCTGCAGCAAGCGCACCTGGCCACCGAGTGCGGCAAACAGGGCGCCAAGGTCAGGCTCCTGCGCCTGCTGGCCTGTCAAGCGCAAGCGCAGGATCACACTCGATTGCGCCGACACCGGTTGCGCGCTAATGCGTGCCTGCACGCTTTCGGGCAACGCATCCTGCAACGGCGCAAGCAACGTTTTACTGACCTCGTGCTGTGGGTTGCCAAACACCTGCCACACCGGGCCCTGCTCGACAATGCGCCCCTGCTCCAGGACCACCACGCGATGGCAGATGTCGCGAATGACAGCCATTTCATGGGTAATGAGCACGATGGTCAGCCCCAGTCGCTGGTTGATCTCACGCAACAAGCCGAGGATCGAGTGCGTGGTTTCAGGGTCGAGTGCCGACGTGGCTTCGTCGCACAACAAAATGGCAGGGTTATGCACCAGTGCGCGAGCAATGCCCACGCGCTGTTTCTGCCCGCCTGACAGCTGCGCCGGGTAGGCCGTGTGCTTGCCTTGCAAGCCCACCAGTTCCAGCAACTCACGGACTTTTTGTTCGCGCTGCAATTTCGGCACGCCCGCCACCTTCAACGGCAACTCCACGTTTTGCCACACAGTTTTGGCGGACATCAGGTTGAAGTGCTGAAAAATCATGCCGATCTGCCGGCGCAGCGTCACCAGCGTGTTTTCATCAAACGCGCCAATGTCGACCTGATCGATCAGCACACGGCCGCGGGTGGGTTGTTCCAGACGATTGATGGTGCGAATCAACGACGATTTGCCCGCCCCGCTGCGGCCAATAATGCCGAAGATCTCCCCGCGTTGAATCGCCAGGTCGATGCCCGACAGCGCATCCACCGGGCCCTGGCGCCCGTCATAGGTTTTACCCACGCCGATAAAGCGCACATGGGCGCGGCTGAGTTCAGGGTGCAGTTCGGTCTGGGTCGCACCGGGCGACTGGGTGTCGAGCCGCGCGCGAGCAATGGCCACGCTCATGTCAGCCTCCCCAGCCCGGCTGGTACAAGGTGCCGTAGGTTTTATCCAGCGACGCTTTGACCACCGGCGAGTGCTGGTAGATGTCCACAAATTTGGCGATGCGCGGGTCGTCCTTGTTCTGCGGCTTGATGACGAACTGAATCACGTATTCCGGGTGATCGAGGCCGTCAAACAGCAGGGCAGAACCGGCATCAAAGGTTTTGGCCAGACGGATGTAGGCCGGATAACCCTGCACCAGATCGGCATCATCGTAGGCGCGGACCAATTGCACGGCTTCGACTTGCAGAATGTTGATGTTTTTCGGGTTGGCGGTGATGTCGTCTTCGGTGGCTTTGTAACCGACGCCCGGCTTGAGCGTAATCAGTCCCGCTTTAGCCAGTAATTGCAGGCCGCGACCGCTGTTGATCGGGTCATTGGCGATCGCCACCGTGGCCCCGGTCGGCAGCGCTTCCAGGCTTTTGTACGTTTTGGAGTACAAGCCGATGTTGTTGATGATCCCCGGTTTGAACGGCACCAGATCGCTGCCGGAAGCCGCGTTGGCATTCTCCAGAAACGGAATGTGCTGGAAATAGTTAACGTCGATATCGCCCGCCGCCAGTGTGGTGTTGGGCGCGATCCAGTCCGTGAACTCCACCAGTTCCACCTTCAGGCCCTGTTTTTCAGCTTCTGCTACGGCTGTTTCCAGCGGGATGGCAAAGGCGGCAGTCGTGCCAACCTTGAGGGGGTTGTCGGCTGCATGGGCGAAGCCGCTGATCAGGCCGAGGGCTAACACCAGTGCGTTGACTGGGTGGGTAATGTGTTTTTTGTTCATGGGCATGTTCCAGTCAAAGGGGGACATTCAAGAGCGCCGCTTCAGGCGCTGTGGCGGTAACCCGCACCGGTATGCCGCTGGGGCAGGTGCGCATCGCCTTCGGTAAACAGTTTTTGACGCAGGCTGCCGGGGTCATAGGCCGTTTTGTACGAGCCCCGGCGTTGCAACTCGGGTATCACCAGCTCGATGAAGTCCTGGTAGCTTTCCGGGGTGACGATGCGGGTCAGGTTGAAACCGTCCAGCCCGGTTTCTGCAATCCACGCTTCCAGCTCATCGGCAACCTGCTCGGGCGAACCCACCACCGTCATGTACCGCCCGCCCAACGCGTGCTGTTCCAGCAGTTTGCGGCGCGTCCAATCGTTGTTTTGCAGCACCTGGGTGGCGGACTGAATGGCGTTGCTCTTCACGTACTGAATCGGTTCGTCCAGTTCGTAGTCCGAGAAGTCGATGCCCGTGGAGCTGGAGAAATGCGCCACACCCGCTTCGGCGCTGGCATAGCTGAGGTATTCCTCGCGCTTGGCGTAGGCCTGTTGCTCGGTCGGCGCGACGATTACGTTGAGGCCCATGAACACTTTGATGTCATCCGGGTTGCGCCCGGCGGCCTCGGCGCTGGCGCGCACCTTGTCGACCTGCTGGCGGGTTGCCGCTTTGGTCTGACCGCTGATGAACACGCATTCGGCATGGCGCCCGGCGAAGGCCAGCCCGCGGTCGGAACTGCCGGCCTGAAACAGCACGGGCGTGCGCTGGGGCGAGGGTTCGCACAGGTGATAACCCTCCACCTGATAGAACTCGCCCTGGTGCTTCACCTTGTGCACCTTCTCCGGCCGGGCATAGATGCGCTGCGCCGGGTCGTTAATCACCGCGCCCTCTTCCCAACTGCCCTCCCACAGTTTGTAGAGCACCTCCAAGTATTCATCGGCCTGGTCATAACGGCGGTCATGCTCGACTTGTTCCTTCAACCCCATGGCCTTGGCAGCGCTGTCGAGGTAGCCGGTCACAATGTTCCAGCCCACTCGGCCACGACTGAGGTGATCCAACGTCGACATGCGACGTGCGAACAGATACGGCGCTTCGTAGGTCAGGTTCGCCGTGAGGCCAAAACCGAGGTGGCGGGTGACCGCTGCCATCGCCGACACCAACAACAAAGGGTCATTGACCGGCAATTGAATCGACTCTTTGAGCGGGACATCCACTGACTGCTGATACACGTCGTACACGCCGACAATGTCTGCGATAAACAGGCCGTCAAACAGCCCGCGCTCCAGTAACTGCGCCAGTTCAGTCCAGTACTCAAGGGTATTGAACGCCGTGGAGTTGTCGCGCGGATGTGTCCACAACCCGTGGTTGATGTGGCCAATGCAATTCATGTTGAAAGCATTGAGCAGGATCTTTTTCTTGGCCATCAGATCGTCCCCCGCAATGGCGGGTTTTCATCATTGAGGTAGTAATTGCCCACGGCGTGGTACTTCCAGCGCACCGGGTCATGCAGGGTGTGCACCCGGGCATTGCGCCAGTGGCGGTCCAGCCCGTGCTCGGCCAGGGTTGCCTGGCTGCCCGCCAGTTCAAACAAGGTGCTGCCAGCGGCCAGGGAAATCTCGGTGCTCAAGGCGCGCGCTTCGGCCACGGCGATGGAGGCAGCGGCCACTGTCTCGGCAGTCGGGTTGGCCTGGGCACGATCAAGAAACTCCCCGGCCCGTTCCAGCAGGGCTTCGGTCGCACTCAGGCGCACGCTCAGGTGGCCAAAACTTTTGAGGGTCAACGGGTCTTCACTGGCGATGTCGGTGGTGGCGTCGATCCACGGACGGGTTTTGGTGCGCACAAAGTGCAACGCGTCTTCATAAGCCGCCCGGGCAATGCCAGTGTCGATGGCCGCATGAAGGATCTGCGCCAGCGGGCCCACGGTGGTCGGGCGCTCGAAAGCGCTTTGGAACGGGATCACGTCTTCAGCGGCCACGAATACGTTGTCGAACACCACCGAACCACTGCCCGTGGTGCGCTGGCCGAAGCCACTCCAGTCATCAATGACGGTCAACCCATCGCTGTCACGCGGCACGAAGGCCAGATGCTGAATGCCGTCGTCGTCGACCACCGAGGTGGGAATGCGTTGCGCATACAGCGCGCCCGTGGCGTAAAACTTGCGGCCGGTAATACGGAAACCATGCTCAGCCTTTGCCAGATGAGTCGTACGCTCATGAGCGTTTTTGGTACCCAGCTCTGCCAGCGCATTACCGAAACGTTGACCCGCCAGGACCTCTTCATACAAACGCTGCTTTTGTTGCGGGCTGCCATTCACCCTCAGCACTTCGAGGGCATAGAAATGGTTTTGCGGGATTTGCCCCAGCGAGCTGTCCGCCGCCGCAATCACGGCAATTACGTTGGCCAGCGTGGTGTTTGAAACACCCGCGCCACCAAAGGCCTTGGGCACGGAAATGCCCCACAGGCCGGTGCGGGAAAACAGTTCGAGTTCGTCGTGGGGCAAGCGCCGTTCGCGGTCGCGCAGGGCGCTGTCGCGCTTTAAAACGGCCGCCAGCTCACGCGCTACGCTCAGGGCCTCGGCGTCGCTGCGCAGCACCGGGACCTGTTGGGATGTCAGTGACATGGTTCTCTCCAGAGTCAGATCCAGGAATGCCGGGCGGGCAAGGTGCCGTTCAGGCGATACGCACCAATGGCGTGGTATTTCCAGCGCACCGGGTCATGCAAGGTGTGTACGCGGGCGTTACGCCAGTGCCGGTCAAGGTTGAATTCGGCGAGGGTGGCGCGGCTGCCGGACAGCTCGAAGAGTTTTTCGCTGGCCAATAGCGACAGTTCGGTGCTCAACACTTTGGCTTCGGCCACGGCAATCGAGGCGCGAGCGGCGGCTTGCGCGTCGACGGGGCTGGCACTCACCTCATCGAGTACACGTCCGGCCTTGCGCAGCAGCGCTTCTGCGGCATGCAACTCGATGCTGAGTTTGCCGATGTCTGCGATCACATACGGGTCATCACTGTTGCGCTCAACCTTGGCGTCAATCCACGGGCGAGAGCGTTCACGCACGAAGCGGACGGTGTCGGCAATGGCTTCGCGGGCGATGCCCAAATCAATGGCCGCCTGAATCAGCTGCGACACCGCGCCTTGAATATTCGGGCTTTCGTTGAGTCGCCAGTTGTCGACCACCAGGTCAGCGTCAACCCGCACATTGTTGAGCAGCACGGTGCCGCTGGCAGTCGTGCGCTGACCAAAACCTGACCAGTCGTCTACCACACGCAAACCCGGCGTTGCGCGCTGCACAAAGGCGATGACCTGTTTACCTGCTTCATTCAGCGCTTTGACGGCAATCCAGTGGGCAAATAACGCACCGGTTGAGTAAAACTTCTGACCGTTGATGACGAATGCATCGCCATCAGCAGTGATACGCGCTTTAAGGTCGAGGGTGTTTTTACTGCCGCGCTCAGGGCCGGCATTTCCAATGCGCCATCCTTGCAGCACGCTGCCAAACAGTTGCTCTTTTTGAGCCTGAGTCGCCGTATTCAGAATCAGATTCAGGATGCCGACCTGATTTTGCGGGATCTGCCCCAGCGCCGGGTCGGCCGCCGAGATGATCGCAAAGACTTCAGCCAAGGTGACATAAGACACCTGAGGGCCGCCAAACTCGCGGGGGATTGAAATACTGCCCAAGCCACTCTGGGTGAACGCCTCGATCAGGGACCACGGCAGCTTGCGTTGCTGATCTCGCTTGGCAGCGTGTTCGCGGGCCACAGCAGCCAGGGCGTGCGCAGCTTCAAGGGCTTCGTTATCCGTGCGCAGAATGCGCGCAGGTAACAACAAAGGCGCGACGTCCTGGTCGCTGTGCAAATGTGCATTAGCCAAATTAGACATCAGTACCGCTCCTTGGCTGCACCCAATGCCCTGGCGTTACGCACAAGGGTGATTGTGTTACTGACCATACCTACCTCGCATCTCATGGGAGCGCCATTCAACGGCGCGGATAATCACTTGAGAGTCCGGTGGTCCGGTCTATATACCCTAATCGAGTATAAAAATTTTAAGAACTAACTTTTAGGAATATAGATAGACGTTTCTCACATCCTGTTTACTTACTTCTCACAGCGATGGCTCGGGCTATTCACGCCAGTTGGGCCTAGGTTCAGCCGCGCGTAGCAGCTCGCGGGGAGCAGGATTAACGTAACGTTTGTTGGCCCCGACCCTGATGCTGCGAGGAGGCGCCCATCGCGAGTTATTGCCGACGCGATCGATCACGCAATAGGTGATTTCCAGCTTCAGGTCTTCCCCGGCTTCCTGAATGATCTCGGGCGGGACGAATACATTCACGGGCTTACCGATATCCATCACACGCAATTTGGGCACATCCATGCGAATGTCGCCCCACATCAGTGTGATGGCATCTTCGACTGCCATGTTGGGATAAGGCTCAATGGTCAGCGGCACCCCACGCTTCATTTGGCTCGGGTTGACCCCATAGCGCTGGATCGGATCAGGAATGATCACGGGTGCCAATCCCTGGTTTTCTTCACCGATGGCCTTGCCGCCTGGGGAATCCAGTTTTACCAGGACTTTGAGTTGAGCGGACAGTGCAGGGCTGCTACCTACATGCATCACCCGATAATAAAGTCGGGCAGTACCATTTTGTATGAAACTTTCCGGCACCCTGAGCTGGCAGGGCTGCCCCACATCCAACTTTCCAACTTGTCGAGAAGTTACATAGCAACCATCCCAGAACAACTCGATCAGGTCGCCCTCCTCCATATTTGTATAGGGCATGATTGTTATGAACAGCTGCTCGGCGGCCAACGCACAAATAGTGTTTTTATTAGTTTGATAAAGGGTAGGCGCCGCGAGTTTTTGCGTGTGCGAGGTGAATGGCATATGAAAACTCCATAATCATTTATTAAGAACATAACCGCGTACGTCAGCGCAAATGAAGCCTGGCCCGAGACCCGCAGCGGATGTCATGTCCCGGAATACGTGTGATTGCCCTCCGTTCGATCGCCCCCTGCATACGGGGCGGCCGATATAAAGTGCAAACGATGGAAATCGTTTTATTAGATAAGTGGCTAAGAAGGCAGGTGTCAAGTTTGAAGTAATCGAATACAAATGTCTGCGAGCTATTCGGAAAGTTCCTACTTTCAGGATGCTTCGATCAGCAACTTTCGCCTATTTGTAGTTTTAAAAGGCACACATATGTAATGTACTTGCGTACAAGTTAAAGCGCTGCTCATCTTATTTGATGCGGCCATGCACAAGATGCATGTCGTGGATACTGAGGGGTATTTTAGTTATCGCGCGAATTTATAGATGGTTCCTACAACGACTTTAATAGGTTACGCCTAGCCGCTGGCCATTAATCTTTCGCGCTCACAGCACCATAGCCATACGCCATCACTGATGATTTTCCCGGCGTTCCTCTAAGCTTGCCTCCCTGTTGTCAGCCCTTTTGCCAATAATTTCACATGCCATCCGGATAATGCCTGCGGGAGAAATCCGTCACTGAAACCTGTTTGTGTTATTTAGACGTAGCAAAAATTTCTGGAAGAGCACACCCATGCCCACCGATCCCCTACTAAATCCGCCTGCTCGCCGACCTTCGCGCTTTGGCTTGCGCTGGTATTACTGGCTTCTACTGCTGGTTGTTTTGCTTTACGGCTTGGTGATAGCCATGCACTGGGATGATCGGGGCGCGTTATGGGTGCTGGAACGGTTCGAGAGCAAGAAGGAACAGGGCGAAAGCGTCTGGCTTCCTGATTACACGGCTGTCATTGATGCCAAAGCCTTGCCTGGCATGGAGAAAGATGAGGCCTCCGATCTGGCCTATTCGCCACTGACCAAGACGCTGTTTTCGGTCATGGGCAAAAACCCGTTTCTGGTCGAGTTAACCCTTGAAGGCGACGTATTGCGCAAAATCCCCCTGGACGGGTGGAGCAACCCTGAAGGGCTGACCGTCATGGAAAATGGGCTGTTGGCTATTGTGGATGAACGTAATCACGTCCTGACCGTTGTGAAAATCGACGCCAATACCCAGCGCTTGAACAGGGCTGACTTCCCTCAATACGACCTTGGGGTTTCGAAAGACCAGAATAAAGCCTTTGAAGCCATCGCTTGGGACCCGCGCCGCCAGCAACTGTTGCTGGGAGAGGAACGCCCCCCGGCGATGTTCATCTGGAAGAGCGATGGCAGTCAGGTGCTCACCGGGGAGAAGCAAAAAGTGCCCAGTGATGAACTGGACTTGCGCAACCTGTCGGCCTTGAGCGTCGATCCACGCACCGGTCATACGTTGGTGTTGTCGGCTGACTCGCACATGTTGCTTGAACTGGATGAGTTGGGGGAGCAAGTCAGTTTCATGACGCTGCTCGGAGGCTTCAACGGCTTGAAAGAGACAATTCCTCGTGCTGAAGGCGTCGCCATTGATGAACAGGGCACCCTGTACATGGTCAGCGAGCCCAATCTGTTTTACCGCTTCGAGAAAACCAAGAAATAACCTATAGACACGTAGGATTATTCTTGAAGGCGGCGGCGTGCTACGTAGATTAAGGTTTAATTCATACAGCCGTGGTATCTACACGGCCTGATCTGATTTGAGTTCGAAATCCATGCGCCGCACCCGTCGCTCTACTGTTTTTTTCATCAGCCTCCTGCTTGTGGTCTTTGTGGCCGCAGGCTTTGCTGCACAGCACGTTCGCCTGTTTGAGCGGGCGTGGTTCAACGCCCGCCAATTGTGGGAGCCGGTTGATCCGCAGAGCATCAATTTGGGCGAATACCAGGCCGTGCTGCAGGGTCAGAAAATTGAAGGCCTTGAAGACGATGTATCCGCACTCACCTACGACCCTCTGCGTAAAAGCCTGTTTACCGTCACCAACAAGCAAGCCGAGTTGGTGGAGCTGTCCCTGGACGGCAGGATTTTGCGACGCATCCCGCTGATCGGTTTCGGTGACGCCGAGGCAGTGGAGTTCATTGGGCCTGATACTTATGTCATCACCGACGAGCGTCAGCAGCGCCTGATCAAGGTCCATGTGGATGACAGCACCCAAGTGCTGGACGCGGCGCACGCCGAACAACTGACCTTGGGCATCAATCTGTCGGGCAATAAGGGGTTTGAAGGCTTGGCGTACGACTCGGTGGGCAAGCGCCTGTTTGTCGCCAAAGAGCGTGATCCCATGCTGATCTACGAAGTGCGCGGCTTTCCTCAGTCCAATCCCCAACAGCCGTATGCGACCCATGTAGTGAACAACCCGCGCCGCGACTCCCGGCTCTTTGTACGCGACTTGTCGAGCCTGCAATACGATGAGCGCAGCGGCCATTTGCTGGCGCTTTCGGACGAGTCGAAGCTGTTGATCGAACTGGATGTAGAAGGACGCCCTATCAGCACGTTGTCCCTGAAAAAAGGGCGGCATGGCTTGAAGAAATCAGTCCCGCAGGCTGAAGGCGTCGCGATGGACGATGAAGGCACGGTGTACGTGGTCAGCGAACCGAATCTGTTCTACGTGTTTAAAAAGCCAGCGGCAGATCAGTGATCCGCTGAAACAGGTGCCGTGCGTTTAGGCAGAAACGGCGGCAAATAGAGCGCCAGATAGGCTTCGAACACCCGCATGCCCTCTTCGGCCATGCGCGGCGTAATGCTGCCGTGAAGCTGAATCGAACGCGCGTAGACGCGATCCCCCAGCTCCATCGCCAAGGTGAAGACGTCTACGTCATCAGGCATGACGGGCAGTTGGAAATGCCGGGAAAACACGGCGTGCAGCAATTGGCCCAGTTCGAGGTCGTGTTGACGGTCGGCCTGAGTGACTTCGGTGAGGCCATGTTGCGCCAGAATCAGCTGCCGAGCAGCCGCATCCTCGTTGTATATCCTCAGCATGCGTTGTTCCACCACACGGGCCAGATCGCGCCAGCCGTGCACCTGCGCATGCTCGACGGGCACTTGCAGGCAGGCGCGAAACGCGGCGTGAACATCATTGGTGAGGGCTTCGAGCAGCCCCGGAACACCGGAAAAAAAATGGTAGACCGAGGACGGCGGAATTTGCGCCCGCTCTGCCACGCTATAAATGGACAGACTGGCGACCCCTTCGGTGGCAAGCAACGTGCGGGCGGCAGCAAGGATGGCCTCAATCCGACCCTGGCTACGTGCGCGGGCCTTGCGAGGTGTTGCACGTGAAGGGGCGGGGCGCGTCATGGGGCTCTCCTGCGGGGGAGCAGGCATTGTACGAGCCGAGTGGGCGGTTAGCCACTGACCCTCACGGCGTGCTTGATCATAGGCTCGATGGGCTGTGGATCAACCGGGAACATCAATTGAAAGGCAACAATCTGTTCCTCAGACACTTCGACGGGCGTTTTCAAGATATGCCAGCGGACCCTTTCAGTGCAGGGCGGTACAGGCAAGCCTTCTCGGTAAGTGTAGTAATGACGCTGAGCAGGAAAAAAACGCTCCACATCCAATTGCCCTAACACATAGGCATCGCCCTTGTGTCGAGGCATGACCCCTAACAACTGAGCGAGACTGCTGTTTTCTTTTCCTTTTTTGAACTGAATGGCTATCACCGCCAGCGTGCCTTTTTTGTCGCGATGAACCAGATGCGCAGACAGGGGATAAATCTGACCCTGGATTTGCACACCGCTGGGGGTATGAAAATGCAACTGGTCAAGTTCATAGACTTTATTGTCTAACCTGAGCTCACCTTTGAGGTCTGTACGAACTTCGAGCGTATGCCCGTTATGCCTCACAGTGGCAGGGCCTCTGAAATAGCGGACCTGCAAGGGGGGCAAATCGGCAAGCACCGCCTGCTCAATATTGATAGGCGACGGATGTTCCCCGGCGCTACACAACGCGTATTTTGGGTCCAGCGTTGCCAGGTGCTCTGCACGGGAAGGCGCGTGATAGCGCCAAGGCGCTTCCTCAGCCAAGGCAGAGTGATAGACCATCAACGCCATTAACAAAAGGGTCGCCGCCAGGCGGTGATGTTTGATCGCTGACCGCTTCAAGACAAGATGCATAAAAAGGCAGTCCGGTGAAGGTAATGGAGCGCCCTATGTGAGGCTCAACAAGTCGATCATCTTGGGAGCTTCAAATGTATTTTTATGTAAGATTTGTCCTGTGTGGCGACAGAAAAAGCCTGATTAATTGAACGAAAAAACCAAAAAAAACGCCGCGGGCTCAGAAGCCGGCGGCGTTTTTTTGCGCACGATCCGTTTACACGGTGTGCAAGTACCAGTTGTATTCGAGGTCGGAGATGGAGTGCTCGAACTCTTCCAGCTCACTCTCTTTACAGGCGACAAAGATATCGATGTATTTGGGGTCGATGTACTTGGCCATCACTTCGCTGTCGTCCAGCTCGCGCAGTGCATCACGCAAGTTGTTGGGCAGACTTTGCTCGTTCTGCTCGTAGCTGTTGCCTTCAACCGGAGCACCCGGCTCGATCTTGTTGGTCAGGCCGTGGTGAACACCGGCCAGAACAGACGCCATCAACAGGTACGGGTTGGCATCGGCGCCCGCTACCCGGTGCTCGATACGCACAGCGTCGGACGAACCCGTCGGAACGCGAATCGCGACCGTGCGGTTGTCCAGGCCCCAGCACGGCGAATTCGGCACGTAGAACTGTGCGCCAAAGCGACGGTAGGAGTTGACGTTAGGGCAAAGGAACGCCATTTGGGCGGGCAGGGTCTCCAGCACACCGCCGATTGCATGGCGCAATGCGGCGTTCTGCTCGGGATCCTCGCTGGCAAAAATGTTCTTGCCGTCTTTGTCCAGAATCGAAATGTGTACATGCAACCCGTTACCCGCCTGGCCCGGATAAGGCTTGGCCATGAATGTGGTGTCCATCTCATGGTCGTAGGCGATGTTTTTAATCAGGCGCTTGAGCAATACCGCATAGTCGCAGGCCTTGATGGGGTCGGCGACGTGGTGCAGGTTCACCTCGAACTGAGCCGGGGCGCTTTCTTTAACGATGGCGTCAGCCGGAATGCCTTGCTCTTTCGCACCTTCCAGAATGTCCTGGAGGCAGTCGACGTATTCGTCGAGGTCGTCGATCAGGTACACCTGAGTCGAATGCGGGCGTTTGCCAGAAATTGGCGAGCGAGGAGGTTGCGGACGACCGTTCACGTTCTCCTGGTCAATCAGGTAGAACTCCAGCTCGAACGCGGCACAGATGGTCAGGCCAAGATCGTCGAATTTGGTCACGACTTGACGCAGTACTTCGCGGGGATCGGCGAAGAAAGGTTCACCTTCAAGTTCGTGCATGGTCATGAGCAGTTGCGCAGTCGGGCGCTTTTGCCATGGTTCATTGCACAGGGTGTCAGGGATTGGATAACAGATTCGGTCTGCGTCACCGATGTCCAGACCCAGACCGGTGCTTTCCACCGTTGAGCCATTGATATCCAGAGCAAATAAAGAGGCTGGCAGGTTGATGCCTTTCTCGTAAACCTTGTGGAGGCTGGTGCGTTCAATGCGCTTGCCGCGCACTACACCATTCATATCCGCAATTAGAAGGTCAACGTACAGAACCTCAGGATGTTCCTTAAGGAACGCGTTCGCTTCATTCAGCTGAACGGCACGCGGGGGTACCGACATGATGCAACACCTTTGTTGTTAAAAATATCAATCATTGAGCGCTACGGGTTTCAGTCAACCCGAACGGCATACCGAAGTCAAGCAGCCTGTTTTTCGCCCTAAAAAAGCGCTGAAAGGCCATTTTTGACGCTTTTTAGGGCGCCATTCACTTAAAAAAAACCGTGCCGCCCGCAGGCTTGAGCGGGCCGTGTTGTATTTTTTACGGGGGTGTTGTGTAAAAAAATGAACAAGGCTAAGCTCGATTCAAACCCATAACAGCAATAATACCGGGGTGTTACATGTCACGCCTGCCGTTAATCGGCGTCACCGCCTGCACCAAGCAGATCGGTTTGCATCCTTATCACATCACTGGTGACAAGTACGTGCGAGCAGTTGCGGTGGCAGCCAAAGGCTTGCCTCTGATCGTTCCGTCGTTGGCGGAGCTTATTGATCCGATCGATATTCTTGACGGTCTGGATGGCCTGCTCTTTACCGGGTCACCCTCCAATATCGAACCTCATTTGTATCACGGCCCGTCCAGCGCGCCTGGCACGCTGCATGACCCTGACCGTGATCGCACCACCCTCCCCCTGATCCGTGCCGCGCTCGCCGCTGGCGTTCCCATGCTTGGCATTTGCCGCGGGTTTCAGGAGTTGAATGTAGCCCTCGGCGGCTCGCTTCACCAGAAACTCCACGAAGTCGAAGGCTTCATCGAGCACCGCGAAGACCCGAGCGCCCCGGTTGACGTGCAGTATGCACCCAGCCACGCCATGCACGTTCACCCCGGCGGCGTGCTAGCCGGTCTGGGCGTGCCGGCCGAATTCGCGGTCAACTCCATCCACACCCAGGGTATTGATCGCTTGGCCCCCTGCTTGCGGGTTGAAGCCACTGCGCCGGACGGTCTGGTGGAGGCGGTTTCGGTCGAAGGCGGCAAGGCTTTTGCTTTAGCTGTTCAGTGGCACCCCGAATGGCAGGTAAGCTCTAACCCGATTTACCTCGCCATCTTCCAGGCATTTGGAGATGCCTGCAGACGGCGCGCAACACAACGCGACGCCGATGCGTCAGTAAACGCCTGACTTATTCAAGTCAGGAAACTCAGCCCAGAGGCATTTATGAGTAACAACCTCGACCAGCTCACCGATTGGTTGAAAGACCACAAGATCACAGAAGTCGAATGCATGATCGCCGACCTTACCGGGATTACTCGCGGCAAGATCTCGCCGACCAACAAGTTCATTGCCGAAAAAGGCATGCGCCTGCCCGAGAGCGTATTGCTGCAGACCGTAACGGGCGACTACGTCGAAGACGACATCTATTACGAACTCCTCGATCCGGCCGACATTGATATGGTCTGCCGCCCCGACGAGAACGCCGTATTTCTCGTGCCATGGGCGATTGAACCCACGGCCCAGGTGATTCACGACACCTACGACAAGCAAGGCAACCCGATTGAGTTGTCGCCGCGCAACGTGCTGAAGAAGGTGCTTAAACTCTATGCCGACCACGGCTGGCAGCCCATCGTGGCGCCGGAAATGGAGTTTTACCTGACCAAGCGCAGCGACGACCCGGATTATCCGTTGCAGCCGCCAGTCGGTCGCTCGGGTCGCCCGGAAACCGGCCGTCAGTCCTTCTCTATAGAAGCCGCCAACGAATTCGACCCCCTGTTCGAAGATGTTTACGACTGGTGCGAACTGCAAGAGCTGGATCTGGACACCCTGATCCACGAAGACGGCACCGCGCAGATGGAAATCAACTTCCGTCATGGCGACGCGCTGTCGCTGGCCGACCAGATTCTGGTGTTCAAGCGCACCATGCGTGAAGCCGCGCTCAAGCACGACGTTGCCGCCACCTTCATGGCCAAGCCCATGACCGGCGAGCCTGGCAGTGCCATGCACTTGCACCAGAGCATCATCGACATTCAAACCGGCAAGAACGTCTTCTCTAATGAAGACGGCACCATGAGCACGCTGTTCCTCAATCACATCGGTGGCTTGCAGAAGTTCATTCCAGAGCTGCTGCCGCTGTTTGCACCGAACGTGAACTCCTTCCGCCGTTTCTTGCCTGACACATCGGCACCGGTGAACGTGGAGTGGGGTGAAGAGAACCGGACCGTGGGTCTGCGGGTGCCGGATGCAGGTCCGCAAAACCGTCGGGTCGAGAACCGTCTGCCGGGCGCCGACGCCAACCCGTATCTGGCGATTGCCGCCAGCCTGCTGTGTGGCTACATCGGCATGGTCGAAGGCGTTAATCCGAGCGCGCCGGTTGTCGGCCGCGGTTATGAGCGTCGCAACCTGCGCCTGCCGTTGACCATCGAAGATGCGCTTGAGCGCATGGAAAACAGCAAGACCATCGAGAAGTACCTGGGCACCAAGTTCATCACCGGCTACGTCGCGGTCAAACGTGCCGAGCATGAAAACTTCAAGCGCGTCATCAGTTCGTGGGAGCGGGAATTCCTGCTGTTCGCCGTCTGACACGCCGGGGCCGCGCTTGGGAAGCGCGGCTCCCCACTGAATAAAGGAGAGCCGTATGACCAACAAGAACCCGCAAACCCGCGAATGGCAGAACCTCAGTAACGATCACCACCTCGCGCCATTCAGCGACTTTAAGCAGTTGAAAGAAGTTGGCCCGCGCATCATCACTCACGCCAAGGGCGTGTACCTGTGGGACAGCGAAGGTCACAAGATTCTCGACGGCATGGCCGGCCTGTGGTGTGTGGCCATCGGTTACGGGCGTGACGAACTGGCCGACGCGGCCAGCAAGCAAATGCGCGAATTGCCCTACTACAACCTGTTTTTCATGACCGCCCACCCGCCCGTGCTGGAGCTGTCGAAGGTCATTGCCGAGATCGCGCCTGAAGGCATGAACCACGTGTTCTTCACCGGCTCGGGCTCCGAAGGCAACGACACCATGTTGCGCATGGTCCGCCACTACTGGGCGATCAAGGGCAAACCGAACAAGAAAGTCATCATCAGCCGCAAAAACGGTTACCACGGTTCGACCGTGGCCGGCGCCAGCCTGGGCGGCATGACCTACATGCACGAACAGGGCGACTTGCCGATCCCGGGCATCACCCACATCCCGCAGCCTTACTGGTTCGGCGAAGGCGGTGACATGTCCCCGGAAGAATTCGGCATCTGGGCGGCCAATCAACTGGAAGAAAAAATCCTCGAAATCGGCGTCGATAACGTCGGTGCCTTTATCGCTGAGCCCATTCAGGGTGCAGGCGGCGTGATCGTGCCGCCTGAAACCTACTGGCCGCGCATCAAAGAAATCCTCGCCAAATACGACATCCTGTTCGTGGCCGATGAAGTGATTTGTGGTTTTGGCCGTACCGGTGAGTGGTTCGGTAGCGATTTCTACGGCCTCAAGCCCGACATGATGACCATTGCCAAAGGCCTGACCTCCGGCTACATCCCCATGGGCGGCCTGATCGTGCGCGATGAAGTCGTGGACGTGCTCAACGAAGGCGGTGACTTCAACCACGGCTTTACCTACTCCGGTCACCCGGTGGCCGCTGCCGTTGCGCTGGAAAACATCCGCATCCTGCGCGATGAGAAAATTATCGAAAAGGTACAGGCCGAAACGGCACCGTATTTGCAAAAGCGTTTACGCGAACTGAACGATCACCCGCTGGTGGGCGAAGTCCGTGGTGTCGGCATGTTGGGCGCCATCGAACTGGTGCAGGACAAAGCCACGCGCAAACGTTATGAGGGCAAAGGGGTGGGCATGATCTGCCGCCAGTTCTGCTTTGATAACGGCCTGATCATGCGCGCCGTGGGCGACACCATGATTATTTCGCCACCGCTGGTGATCACCCGGGACGAGATTGATGAGCTGGTAACCAAGGCTCGTAAGTGCCTGGATCTGACCTTGGAAGTCCTGCAAGGTTAACTGCTAGGCTTCAAGCGCAAGACAACTGCCGTTTTAAAGTAGGTAATTGCGCTCGAAGCCTTAAGAATCAAGGCTCTTCCCTTGAAAGCCTGCCCCGGATCTTGCCAGACTAGCCGCCGGCTTTAGTCACCCTGAGATCAGGACGCTGAATCGGTGGTTTAAAAGAATAATTGGAGCATTACAGATGAAGGCATCAGGTTTTAAGAACGCTGGCAAGACCCTTCTCGCCCTGTCCTTGATGGGTGTGATGGCTGGGGCAGCACAAGCAGCAGACAAAGTGCTGCACATCTACAACTGGTCCGACTACATCGCACCCGATACCGTGAAAAAGTTTGAAGACCAGACCGGTATCAAAGTGGTGTACGACGTGTTCGACAGCAACGAGACCCTGGAGGCCAAGCTGCTGGCGGGCAAGTCCGGCTACGACATCGTCGTGCCGTCCAACAATTTCCTGGCCAAGCAGATCAAGGCCGGGGTTTACCAGGAGCTG
The DNA here is from genome assembly GCF_015377145.2 of Pseudomonas lundensis. Classification (NCBI taxonomy): domain Bacteria; kingdom Pseudomonadati; phylum Pseudomonadota; class Gammaproteobacteria; order Pseudomonadales; family Pseudomonadaceae; genus Pseudomonas; species Pseudomonas lundensis. The sequence goes on along the minus strand of NZ_CP062158.2, from coordinate 250,328 downwards.
GACAAATCCAAGCTGCCTAACTGGAAAAACCTCGACCCTGCGTTGCTCAAGGCCGTTGGCGATGCCAGCGACAAGGACAACAAGCACGCGTTCCCGTACATGTGGGGCACCATCGGCATCGGCTACAACCCTGAAAAGGTCAAGGCTGCCCTGGGCGTCGACACCATCGATTCATGGGACGTGCTGTTCAAGCCCGAGAACGCGGCCAAGCTCAAAAGCTGTGGCATCAGCTTCCTCGACTCGCCCACCGAGATGATCCCGGCTGCCTTGCATTACCTGGGCTACCCGACCGACTCGCAGGACAAAAAGCAATTGGCTGAAGCCGAAGCCCTGTTCCTGAAGATCCGTCCTTCGGTGGGTTACTTCCACTCCTCCAAGTACATCTCCGACCTGGCCAACGGCAACATCTGTGTCGCCGTGGGTTACTCGGGTGACCTTGAACAGTCGATTTCCCGCGCCAAGGAAGCCGGTGACAAGGTCAAGCTCAAGTACGTGATTCCGAAAGAAGGCGCTGGCAGCTTCTATGACATGGTTGCCATCCCCAAAGATGCCGAAAACGTGGACGCAGCTTATGCCTACATGAACTTCCTGCTGCAGCCGGAAGTGATGGCCGAAATCACCAACAGCGTCCGTTTCCCGAACGGTAACCAGGCTGCAACGCCACTGGTGAATAAAGATATTTCGGGCGACCCGAGCATCTACCCGTCCGACGAGGTGAAAGCCAAGTTGTACGCAATCAGCGATTTGCCACCGGCCACCTTGCGGTTGCTGACCCGCAGCTGGACCAAAATCAAGTCGGGCAAGTAAGCCATCGGTAGCGGCTGCGCAGGGTGGCGATTGAGACAAAAGGACGCAGGTATTTGCCCTTTTGAAGGCCTTCAAGGCCCTGTCGCAACCTGGCGCAGCGGTGTCAAAAACCGGCCATCGCGCAATTAATCGCAGAAAACTTTGCTGTGCAGGTTTATCGAGGGTAAGTTGCGCGCCGGTTTTGTCTTTGGCGGTACTGCTGCCGTGTGACGCGGGCAACTCAGGCCCAACTATTTTGAGGACCATCACGTGTCTATATCTTTGTTTCGCAAGACCTTGCTGGTCGGCGCTGGTTTGACGCTTGCCGTCAGCGTACAAGCGGCACCCACCGTGCACATCTATAACTGGTCGGACTACATCGCCCCGACCACGTTGGCCGATTTTGAAAAGGCCACCGGTATCAAGCCGGTCTATGACGTCTTCGATTCCAACGAAACCCTGGAAGGCAAACTGCTGGCCGGACGTACCGGTTATGACGTGGTCGTGCCGTCTAACCACTTCCTGGGCAAGCAGATCAAAGCGGGCGCCTTCCAAAAGCTCGATAAATCGCAGCTGCCCAACTATTCCAACCTCGATCCGGCCTTGCTCAAGCGTCTTGAGCAAAACGATCCGGGCAACCTGTATGCCGTGCCTTATCTGTGGGGCACCAATGGCATCGGTTACAACGTCGACAAAGTCAAAGAAGTACTGGGCGTCGACACCATCGACTCGTGGGATGTGGTGTTCAAACCCGAGAACATGAAGAAGCTGCAAAGCTGCGGCGTGGCCTTCCTCGACTCGGCCGACGAAATGCTGCCGACCGTGCTCAATTACTTGGGCAAAGACGCCAACAGCACCAACCCCAAAGACTACAAAGAAGCTGAAAAGACCCTGATGTCGGTGCGTCCATACGTCACCTACTTCCATTCTTCCAAGTACATTTCCGACCTGGCCAACGGCAACATCTGTGTCGCCATTGGTTTCTCCGGTGATGTGTTCCAGGCCAAGGCGCGTGCCGAAGAGGCCAAAAAGGGCGTCAACATCGCCTACATCGTGCCCAAGGAAGGCGGCGCCCTGTGGTTTGACATGCTGGCGATCCCCAAGGACTCCAGCAACGTCAAGGAAGCCCACACGTTCATCAACTACTTGCTCAAACCTGAAGTGATCGCTCAGGTCAGCGACTATGTCGGTTATGCCAACCCTAACCCGGCGGCCGACAAGGTGATGGACGAGTCCATTCGTACCGACGAAGCGGTTTACCCAACCCAGGCGGTACTGGACAAAACCTACGTTTCCACCGAACTACCCCCGAAAGTGCAACGTCTGATGACGCGCACGTGGACCAAGGTCAAGACGGGTAAATAACCCTCTGGATCACCTATCCAAGGCCCGACCATCTGGATCGGGCTGCTAAATTTGTTGGGAGTTTCGTAATGGCTGTTGCCTCCGGCGCCTATAAGAAAGCCCTCGAGGGCGACCAGACCCCTAAACAGGTACTGGTCAAAATCGACCGGGTCACGAAAAAATTCGACGAGACGATTGCCGTGGACGACGTGTCCCTGGAAATCAACAAAGGCGAAATCTTCGCCTTGCTCGGCGGATCGGGATCGGGCAAATCCACCTTGCTGCGTATGCTCGCCGGTTTCGAGCGCCCAACAGAGGGCCGTATCTTCCTCGACGGTGTGGACATCACGGACATGCCGCCCTACGAGCGGCCGATCAACATGATGTTCCAGTCCTACGCGCTGTTTCCGCACATGACCGTGGCGCAGAACATCGCATTCGGTCTCAAGCAGGACAAAATGTCCAACGCCGAGATCGATGCCCGCGTGGGCGAGATGCTCAAGCTGGTGCACATGAGCCAGTACGCCAAGCGCAAGCCGCACCAGTTGTCCGGTGGCCAGCGCCAGCGTGTGGCCCTGGCCCGCTCGTTGGCCAAACGCCCGAAGCTGCTGCTGCTCGACGAACCGATGGGCGCGCTGGATAAAAAACTGCGGTCGCAAATGCAACTCGAACTGGTGGAAATCATCGAGCGCGTGGGCGTGACCTGCGTGATGGTGACCCACGACCAGGAAGAGGCCATGACCATGGCCCAGCGCATCGCGATCATGCATTTGGGCTGGATTGCCCAGATCGGCAGCCCGATCGACATTTATGAAACCCCGGTCAGCCGACTGGTGTGCGAATTCATCGGCAACGTCAACCTGTTCGAAGGTGAAGTGGTCGACGACGCAGAAGGCTATGCCCGTATCAACTGCCCGGAGCTGGAGAACGACATCTACGTCGGTCACGGCATCAGCACCTCGGTGGAAGACAAGCATGTGACCTACGCGATTCGCCCGGAAAAAATGCTCGTCACCACTGAGAAGCCGACCTACGAGTACAACTGGTCGCGCGGCAAGGTGCATGACATCGCGTACCTGGGCGGGCACTCGGTGTTCTACGTCGAACTGCCGAGCGGCAAGCTGGTGCAATCGTTTGTGGCCAACGCCGAACGCCGTGGCGCACGCCCGACCTGGGACGACGAAGTTTACGTCTGGTGGGAAGACGATAGCGGCGTGGTACTGCGCTCATGAACATGCGAAAACTTAAACGCCGACTGCAACGAATAACCCCCCGGGGCCGCCATGCGGTGATCGGGATTCCATTCCTGTGGCTGTTTTTGTTCTTCATGCTGCCGTTCTTCATTGTGTTGAAGATCAGCTTTGCCGAGGCCGACGTTGCGATCCCGCCTTATACCGAGATCTACAGCTACGTTGACCAAAAGATCCAGATCCTGCTGAACCTGGGCAACTACGCCATGCTGGGCGACGATGAGCTGTACATCGCCGCTTATCTGGGCTCGTTGAAGATGGCCTTTTTCAGCACGCTGCTGTGCCTGCTGATCGGCTATCCGATGGCCTACGCCATCGCCAATGCGCGTAAAGAAATGCAGACCGTGCTGGTGCTGCTGATCATGATGCCCACCTGGACCGCCATCCTGATCCGCGTTTACGCGTGGATGGGCATCCTGAGCAACAACGGGCTGCTCAACGGCTTCCTGATGTCGATGGGCTGGATCAGCGAACCGTTGCAGATCCTCAACACCAACATCGCGGTCTACATCGGTATCGTCTATTCGTACCTGCCGTTCATGATCCTGCCGCTGTACGCCAACCTCGTGAAGCACGACACCAGCCTGCTGGAAGCCGCGTCTGACCTCGGTTCGAGCACCTTCAACAGCTTCTGGAAGATCACCGTTCCGCTGTCCAAGAACGGCATCATCGCCGGCTGCATGCTGGTGTTCATCCCGGTCGTAGGTGAGTTCGTGATCCCGGAACTGCTGGGCGGCCCGGAAACCCTGATGATCGGTAAAGTGTTGTGGCAAGAGTTCTTCAACAACCGTGACTGGCCGGTAGCCTCCGCGCTTGCCGTGGTCATGCTGGCGATCCTGATCGTGCCTATCATCCTGTTCAACCGCAGCCAGGCTAAAGAGCTGGAGGGCAAGATATGAATCGCTTCCGTTTTTCTAGCTTCATGTTGGTCGCGGGGTTGTTGTTCATCTACCTGCCGATGCTGATTCTGGTGATCTACTCGTTCAACGCCTCCAAGCTGGTGACGGTGTGGGGCGGCTGGTCGCTGAAGTGGTACACCGGCTTGCTGGACAACACGCAGCTCATGGGCTCGGTCATGCGCTCGCTGGAAATCGCGCTGTACACGGCGATTGCGGCGGTCGCCCTGGGCACCCTGGCAGCGTTCGTGCTGACGCGCATCAGCCACTTCAAAGGCCGCACGCTGTTTGGTGGCCTGGTGACGGCGCCGCTGGTGATGCCTGAAGTGATTACCGGTCTGTCGCTGTTGCTGCTGTTCGTGGCCATGGCGCAGATGATTGGCTGGCCGCAAGAGCGCGGCATCGTCACCATCTGGATCGCTCACACCACGTTCTGTGCAGCGTATGTGGCGGTCGTGGTGTCGGCGCGGTTGCGTGAACTGGACCTGTCGATCGAAGAAGCGGCCATGGACTTGGGCGCCAAGCCCTGGAAAGTGTTCTTTCTGATCACCATCCCGATGATCGCGCCTTCGCTGGCAGCGGGCGCCATGATGTCCTTTGCCCTGTCGCTGGACGACCTGGTACTGGCCAGCTTCGTGTCCGGCCCGGGCTCGACCACGTTGCCAATGGAAGTGTTCTCGGCCGTGCGCCTCGGGGTTAAGCCCGAGATCAACGCAGTGGCCAGCCTGATCCTGCTGGCGGTGTCGCTGGTGACCTTCCTGGTGTGGTTCTTCAGCCGTCGTGCCGAAGAACACCGCAAGAAAGCCATCCAGCAAGCCATTGATGAGGCGGCTGCCGAGTCATGGAAACAACCTGATGTTCGCCGTCCCAAGTCGCCCAGCGCGGCTTAAGGCAGCGCACTAAAAGAACCTCGCCTTCCTGTTCAGGGGGCGAGGTTTTTTTATGAGCGCCGGATCACGGGGCCTGCTGCAAGGCGGCTTAGGGCTTGGCGACTTTCCAGGCACCGCCCATTTCCCCGATCCCGCGCTTGTCGCCCGCTTTCTTGTCCTTCACGAAGGTGTACAACGGCTTGCCCTTATAGGCCCACTGAACCTGCTGGTCGTCCCGAATGATCGTTGACCATTTGCCTTCGCCGGTGTCTGTGCTTTCAGCCTTGAGCGGCGGCCAATACTTGGCGCATTCGTCATTGCACATCGATTTACCGTCTGTGTCTTTGGCGTAGGTGTAGAGCGTCATGCCGTTATGATCGACCAATACACCCCTTTTGATCATCGCGGGCTCTGCGGCCAATGCCAGCCCCGGCAATGCAAGTACAGCGCTTAGCAATAATGTCTTTAGGTAAAACGAGCGGTATGTCATCGGAATCGTCCTCTTCGTGGTTGTACGATTTGGACCTCAAGCGTAGGTCATTCGTCCTTCGAACGTGGCGCTTGCCCAAAGTTGTCACACGACTGCAATAATTCCGTTATCTAATGCGCCACAAGACAGATAAATGACATGAGGATTACGGCATGGTTGGCAGGAGCATTCTGATCGTCGATGACGAGGCACCGATCCGCGAAATGATCGCTGTGGCTCTGGAAATGGCGGGTTACGACTGCCTGGAGGCGGAGAATGCTCAGCAGGCCCACTCCATCATCGTCGACCGTAAACCCGACTTGATCCTGCTCGACTGGATGCTGCCGGGGGGCACGTCCGGCATTGAGCTGGCCCGCCGCCTCAAGCGCGAGGAAATGACCGGGGACATCCCGATCATCATGCTCACGGCCAAGGGTGAAGAGGACAACAAGATTCAAGGGCTGGAAGTCGGCGCGGACGACTACATCACCAAACCCTTTTCCCCGCGCGAGCTGGTGGCGCGCCTCAAAGCCGTGTTACGGCGTGCAGGCCCGGCGGACAGCGAATCCCCCATTGAAATTGGCGGCTTGTTGCTCGACCCGATCAGCCACCGCGTCACCATCGACGGCACCCCCGCCGAAATGGGCCCGACCGAATATCGTCTGTTGCAGTTCTTCATGACCCACCAGGAACGCGCCTACACCCGCGGCCAATTGCTCGACCAAGTGTGGGGCGGCAACGTGTACGTTGAAGAGCGCACCGTGGACGTGCACATCCGCCGTCTGCGCAAAGCCCTCGGCGAGGCGTACGAGAATCTGGTACAAACCGTGCGCGGCACCGGGTATCGCTTCTCCACCAAAGCCTGATACCCCCTCCAGACTCAACGGCAAGCAAGGACCCGCGCGACGTGAATCAAAACTGGCATAGCACGCTGATTCGTCATTTGTTGCTTCTGGTCACGGGCTGCCTGTTGATCGGGCTGGTCACGGGCTATTACGGCTGGAGCCTGGCCGCCGGGGTGGCCTTGTACCTGGGCTGGACCCTCAAACAGTTGCTGCGCCTGCACGATTGGCTGCGCAATCACCAACCCGATGAAGCCCCGCCCGACGGCTATGGCCTGTGGGGCGAAGTGTTCGACAGCATTTATCACCTGCAACGCCGCGATCAGCGCGTGCGCGGGCGCCTGCAAGCCGTCATCGACCGCGTGCAAGAGTCCACGGCGGCGCTCAAGGACGCTGTGGTGATGCTCGACAGCGATGGCAACCTCGAATGGTGGAACCGCGCCGCAGAGACCTTGCTGGGCCTCAAGACGCCCCAGGACAGCGGCCAGCCCGTGACCAACCTGGTGCGCCACCCGCGCTTCAAGGAGTATTTCGAGCAGGACAACTACGCCGAACCGCTGGACATCCCCTCGCCGGTCAACGACCACCTGCGCATCCAGCTCTACATCACCCGCTACGGCAACAACGAACACCTGATGCTGGTGCGCGACGTCACGCGTTTGCACCAGCTCGAACAAATGCGCAAAGACTTCATCGCCAACGTGTCCCACGAGCTGCGCACGCCGCTGACCGTCATCTGCGGCTATCTGGAAACCCTGCTGGATAACGTCGATGACGTGAACCCCCGCTGGAAACGCCCGCTGTCGCAAATGCAGCAACAGGGCGAGCGCATGCAAACCTTGCTCAACGACTTGCTGTTGCTGGCCAAACTGGAAGCCACGGATTACCCGTCGGACAACCAGCCCGTGCCGATCGACAGCCTGCTGCGCACCATCAAAAACGACGCGCAGGCGTTGTCCGGGCAGCGCAATCAAACCATTACGCTGGACGTTGAAGCCGACGTTGCCCTCAAAGGCAGTGAGACCGAGCTGCGCAGTGCGTTTTCAAACCTGGTATTTAACGCCGTCAAATACACCCAGGACGGCGGGCACATTCGCATTCGCTGGTGGTCCGACGGCTCGGGCGCGCACTTGAGCGTGCAGGATTCCGGTGTCGGGATCGACAGCAAACACCTGCCGCGCCTGACCGAACGCTTCTACCGCGTCGACTCCAGCCGCAACGCCAGCACCGGCGGCACGGGCCTGGGGCTGGCCATCGTCAAGCATGTGCTGCTGCGCCATCGCGCCCGCCTTGAAATCAGCAGCGTACTGGGCCACGGCAGCACCTTCACCTGCCATTTCCCACCGGTTCAGGTCACAAAATCGCTCAGCCCCGACCTGATTGACTGAACCCTGCGGCGTTCGCCCACTAGGCAACGGCTACATCAATGGTTACATTGCTTGCCATGTGCCTGCCCTTCAGGCACTTGACCTTTCCCTTTTTTGAAACAACGGAACCATTAAAACTCCATCATGGACCCTTCCCCTGGCTTGACCCTCGCCACACTGTTCGCCGATTTCGGCATGATTCTTTTTGCACTGATCCTGGTTTTGCTCAACGGCTTCTTCGTTGCGGCGGAATTTGCCATGGTCAAACTGCGCTCAACCCGGGTCGAAGCCATCGCCGACCAGAACGGCTGGCGCGGACGCATACTGCGCACCGTTCACAGCCAGCTCGACGCCTACCTGTCGGCGTGTCAGCTGGGCATTACGCTGGCCTCGCTGGGTCTGGGCTGGGTCGGTGAACCGGCGTTCGCACACCTGCTTGAACCGCTGCTCAGCGCGCTGGGCGTAGAGTCGGCCGAAGTGGTCAAAGGCGTGTCGTTCTTCACCGCCTTCTTCATCATTTCGTACCTGCACATCGTGGTTGGCGAACTGGCCCCCAAATCCTGGGCGATCCGCAAACCCGAGGCGCTGTCGCTGTGGACCGCTGTGCCGCTGTACCTGTTCTATTGGGCCATGTACCCGGCCATTTACCTGCTCAATGCCAGCGCCAACGCGATTTTGCGCATTGCAGGCCAGGGCGAACCAGGCGCGCACCACGACCACGCCTACAGCCGCGAAGAACTCAAACTGATCTTGCACTCCAGCCGTGGTCAGGACCCGAGCGACCAAGGCATGCGGGTATTGGCTTCGGCCGTGGAAATGGGCGAACTGGAAGTGGTCGACTGGGCCAACTCCCGCGAAGACCTCGTGACCCTCGACTCCAAGGCACCGCTCAAGGAAATCCTCGCGCTGTTCCGTCGCCACAAGTACAGCCGCTACCCGGTCTACGATGCCGAAACCAACACCTTCGTCGGTTTGCTGCACATCAAAGACCTGCTGCTGGAACTGGCAGACCTCGACCACTTGCCCGAGACATTCAACCTCGAAGAGCTGACCCGGCCGCTGGAGCGCGTGTCGCGCCACATGCCGCTGTCGCAGTTGCTTGAACAGTTCCGCAAAGGCGGCGCGCACTTCGCGCTGGTCGAAGAAGCGGACGGCAAAGTCGTGGGCTACCTGACCATGGAAGACGTGCTCGAAGTGCTGGTGGGCGACATTCAGGACGAACACCGCAAGGCCGAGCGCGGCATTCTTTCGTACCAGCCCGGCAAGCTGCTGGTGCGGGGCGATACGCCGCTGTTCAAGATCGAGCGCCTGCTGGGGGTCGATCTTGACCACGTCGAAGCCGAAACCGTGGCGGGCCTGATCTACGACACCCTCAAGCGCGTGCCGGAAGAAGAAGAACTGCTGGAAGTCGAAGGCCTGCGCATCATCATCAAAAAGATGAAAGGCCCGAAAATCGTCCTGGCCAAAGTCCTCAAACTGGACTGAAGCCACACCGGTTGTCGCTGACGCGCGCTCTTGCCCCGTCAGCGACCACCGCTTTTGCCCCCCTGACACGCCCCTTCAATCATTTCTGCCCGGCGAAAGCTGGCTGAAAGCATTCCCCTCTAGCATCGCGTCACTCCCGGCATAAGACCGGCAGGCCAGAGCAGCGGTCCAACCCGCGCTCAGCGCCCACTCGACAACAATAAGAATGGTGACTGTTTATGCTGACCTTCCTTGGCTTTGCCATGGTCATTACGTTCATGTACCTGATCATGACCAAGCGCCTGTCCGCCCTCATCGCGTTGATTCTGGTGCCTATCCTGTTTGCGCTCTTCGGCGGTTTTGCACCCAAGATCGGCCCCATGATGCTCGAAGGCATTACCAAGCTGGCCCCGACCGGGGTGATGCTGATGTTTGCCATTTTGTATTTCGCCCTGATGATCGACTCCGGCCTGTTTGACCCGGCCGTGCGCAAGATCCTCAAGCTGGTCAAGGGCGACCCGCTGAAAATCAGCGTCGGCACCGCCGTGCTGGCACTGGTGGTGTCGCTGGATGGCGACGGCGCCACCACCTACATGATTTGCGTGGCGGCGATGCTGCCGCTGTACAAGCGCATCGGCATGAGCCCGCGCATCATGGCCGGGCTGATTATTCTGGCGGGCGGGGTGATGAACATGACGCCGTGGGGCGGGCCGACTGCACGGGCCGCCAGTGCGCTGCACGTGGACCCCTCTGACATTTTTGTGCCGATGATCCCCGCCATGCTGGCAGGTTGCGCGACCATTCTGGTGATCGCCTGGTGCTACGGCCTGCGCGAGCGCGCGCGTCTGGGCCAGTTGCATGTGCAAGGCGACGACGTGGATCACAGCGAGATCAGCGTGTCGCAATTCCCCGACGCACGCCGCCCCAAACTGATCTGGTTCAACGGCGCGCTGACCCTGGCGTTGATGATGACCCTGATCGCCGGTTTGCTGCCGCTGCCCGTGCTGTTCATGGTCGCGTTCAGCATCGCGATGATCGTTAACTACCCATGCCTGCAACAACAAAAAGACCGCGTCGCCGCCCACGCAGGCAGCGTGCTGGCGGTGGTCGGGCTGATTTTCGCGGCGGGTATTTTCACCGGCATCCTCTCCGGCACCGGCATGGTGGATGCCATGTCAAAAAGCCTGCTGGCCGTTATTCCTCCGGCGCTGGGGCCGTACCTGGCGGTCATCACCGCGCTGGTCAGCCTGCCGTTTACCTTTTTCATGTCCAACGATGCGTTCTACTACGGCGTGTTGCCCGTACTGGCCGAGGCCGCGAGCCACTACGGAATCACCGCGGTCGAAATGGCCCGCGCCTCAATTGTCGGCCAGCCCGTGCACTTGCTCAGCCCGTTGGTGCCCTCCACGTACCTGCTGGTGGCGCTGGCTGGTATCGAGTTTGGCGACCACCAGCGCTTCACCCTGAAATGGGCGGTTCTGGTGTGCATGGGCATTCTGCTGGCCGCCTTGCTGCTGGGCACCTTCCCGCTGTACAGCACGCTCTGACGCCCGGCACCGCGAGCGGCCGCTGACCACGGCGGCCTCTCGCTGCGGGTTTTCTCACAAGGGTTTCAGAAATGTTTCAACCCTCCGCCAGCTATGCGATGCTGGCGCTCTGCTTATTTGCCGACTACAGCTTAAGAAACGACTGTAGGAGCTGGCCGCAGCCCTTTGATCCGGCCCACCAGGGCATCCATCGCACAGGGAGCCTGCATGCTGACCCTGCTTAATCTGCTTTCCGCCGTGACCCTGCTGATCTGGGGCACGCACATTGTCCGGACCGGTATTTTGCGGGTCTACGGTACAAACCTGCGCCACGTCATCGGGCAAAACGTGTCCAAGCGCATGCTGGCATTTGTCGCCGGTATCGTGGTGACCGCCATGGTGCAGAGCAGCAACGCCACCGCCATGCTCGTCACGTCATTTGTCGGCCAAGGCTTGATGGCGCTCACGCCAGCGCTGGCCACGATGCTCGGGGCCGATGTCGGTACGGCGCTGATGGCCCGGGTGCTGACATTCGACCTGTCCTGGCTGTCGCCGCTGCTGATTTTCCTGGGCGTGATCTTCTTCCTCTCGCGCAAGCAAACGCGCGCCGGGCAACTGGGGCGCGTGGGCATCGGCCTGGGCCTGATCATCCTCGCCCTGCAATTGATCGTCGAAGCCGCAGCCCCCATCACCCAGGCGCAAGGGGTGAAGGTGATCTTCGCCTCGCTGACCGGCGACATCTTGCTCGATGCCTTGATCGGCGCCCTGTTCGCGATGATTTCTTACTCCAGCCTGGCCGCCGTGCTGCTGACGGCGACGCTGGCCGGTGCGGGGGTCATCAGCTTGCCGGTCGCGGTGGGGCTGGTGATTGGCGCCAATATCGGCAGCGGCGTACTGGCGTTTCTCAGCACCAGCATGCAAAACGCCGCCGGGCGGCAGGTTGCGCTCGGTAGCCTGCTGTACAAGCTGATCGGGTTGCTGCTGATTATCCCGGTCCTTGACCCGCTGGTCGCGTGGATGGACAGCCTGAGCTACAGCGCCCAGGAACTCGTGATCGGCTTCCACCTGCTCTACAACACGGCGCGTTGCTTCCTGATGCTGCCCACGGTCGGGCCGATGGCGCGGGTGTGCGCATGGCTGTTGCCCGAGCGCGAAAATGCCAACGGCGCCGTCAAACCCCGTCATCTCGACTCGACCGCCCTGGAAACGCCGAGCCTTGCCCTGGCCAACGCAGTCCGCGAAACCCTGCGCATCGGTGACCTGATCGACAACATGCTGGTCAACATGCTCGACGTGCTGCGCGGCAAGCAAACAGCCATCACCCAAGAAATGCGCACCCTGGCCGATGATGTCGAAGTGCTCTACAGCGCGGTCAAACTCTATCTGGCGCAGATGCCCCGCGAAGACTTGGGCGAGCAAGACAGCCGACGCTGGGCGGAAATCATCGAACTGGCGATCAACCTCAAGCTGGCCAGTGACCTGATCGAGCGTATGTTGCGCAAAGTGCAGCAGCAAAAAACCTCCAGGCGCCGGGCGTTTTCCGAAGACGGACTGGAGGAACTGACCGGTTTGCAAAGCCAGTTGATCGACAACCTGCGGCTGGGTCTGACGGTCTTCCTCACCGGCGACCCGCAAAGCGCACGGCAATTGCTGCGTGAAAAACGCCGTTTTCGTGCGCAGGAACGTCGACTGGCGCACGCCCACGTCAGCCGTTTGCAGCGCAAAATCACCCAAAGCATCGAAACCAGCTCCCTGCACCTTGAACTGATCGCTGACATGCAGCGCCTCAACTCCCTGTTTTGCGCCAGTGCTTACGTGGTGCTCGAAACCTCTGAAACGGGCGCTCTGTTGCTGGACGAGATGACCGATACCCACCATTCGCCTTGAACGTTGCGCGATCCACTGTTGTCAGTCTTTAGAACCCGCATCGACGGCATCACACACCCGACAGGGATTCAGGGATTTTTTATGCGTTGCCTGCTGTTCATCTGCCTGCTGCTCGGCGCCGTCCAGAGCTTTGCCCTCGACCGTTCCAGCGTTGAAGGCTACCAACTGGCCAACGGCCTGCAACTGATCCTCAAACCCACCAGTGACCGCGGACACGTGTCGATCCGGCTGGTGGTCGGGGTGGGGCTGGATGATTTCAGCTGTGCCGACCAACAACTGCCGCACTTGCTCGAACACTTGCTGTTCAGCGGCACCGATGACTCGGGCGAAGGCGGCCTCGAAGAACGCATGCAGGCGCTGGGTGGCGAGTGGAACGCCTTTACCAGCCATGCTGACACCACCTTTGTGATCGAGGCGCCGGCCAAGAACCAGCGCAAGGTACTGGATCTTTTACTGAGCCTGTTGACCCAAACCCAACTCACCGAACAACGCATCGCAGACGCCAAGCAAGTGGTCGAACGCGAAGACGGCGGCCACTACTCGCACTTGCAGCGCTGGCTGGACCGCCAGGATTTGGGCCACAGCGCGAGCAATCAGCTGGCGGTCGAACTCGGCCTTAAATGCGCCGAACGCGCGCCCGTCCGCAGCCTCACCCGCGCGCAACTCGAACGCGTGCGCAACGATTGGTATGCACCCAATAACATGACGCTGATTGTCGTCGGCGAACTGGATCGCGTGCTGCCGGCCTATCTGGAGCGCACCTATGGCGCGCTGGAAGCGGTCGAGCCGAGCGATCACAAGCCGCTGGCCGACATTGATGCAAAGGCCGACGCCGAACGCGTGTTGCTGCGCGGTGTGGTGGGCGATACCGCCAAGCTGCACTGGTTGTTGCCGGAACCGGTCATCGCCGGGCAAAGCGACGAAACCTGGAACCTGCTGCGCGACTATCTGGAATGGGCGCTGTACAGCGAGCTGCGGCTCAAGCATGGCTTGTCTTACGGGCCGTGGTCAGAGCGCGAAGTGTTTGGCGGGGTGGGCTTTCTGAGCCTGAACGCCGACCTTGAGCGTGATGATGTCGAGCAAGCGCAACAGGTGATGACGCAACTGAAAACCCAGCTGCTCAAGAACGGCCTCGACCCGCAGCGTTTCGCCCGCCTCAAGCAAGCCGCCATCGCGCGTCAGGCGTGGGCTGTACAGGGCAACAGCGCGCTGGCCGACTATTACTGGAGCGCACTGGGCGATTACGACGAAAGCCGCTTTGCCGACCCGGCCAAGCGCTTGCAGACGGTGACGCTAAACGAGGCCAATCATGCGTTGCGCCAATTGTTCGCTGAACCGGGTTATGTGCGCATCGAGAAGCCGCTGTTCAGCTACAACGGCTTGAGCGTGGCGATTTTGGCAGCGCTGGTGCTGCTGGTGTTGATCGCGCTGGGCTGGCGCATCTGGCGCCATCGTCATCATTAAGTGTAATTGTCCAAAACTGACACGCCTTGATACCGTAAAATCATTGCCCTTTCGCGGCCGGCACACCCGGTCGCCAGCGTGCGGAGTATTCATCGTGAGCGAGCGTTCCAATCCTTGGCAATTGCAAACCATCGTCGGGCAGTTACGCACCGCGCGTAACCAGTGGCGCACGCAAAACGGGCGTGTCAGTGGCGAACTGGGCGGGCGAGAGCTGCCGTCCCGCGCCGCGATGGCCGACATCCTGGAAGCGCTGTGCGGTGCGTTGTTCCCGATGCGTTTGGGGCCGGTGGACTTGCGCGAAGAAAGTGAAGATTTCTACGTCGGCCACACCCTCGACGTCGCCCTCAATGCCTTGCTCGCGCAGGCCCGGCTGGAACTGCGCTACGCCGCACGTCAAAGCGGCCAGCCGGACGATGGCGTCGATGCCACCGCCACCTTGCTGATTCAGGATTTCGCCCTGGCGCTGCCGGGCCTGCGCACCCTGCTCGACACCGACGTGCTGGCCGCCTACCACGGCGACCCGGCGGCCCGCAGCGTGGATGAAGTGCTGTTGTGCTATCCGGGGATTCTGGCCGTGATTCACCACCGGCTGGCGCACCATTTGTATCGCGCCGGTTTGCCGCTGCTGGCCCGCATCAGCGCGGAGATCGCCCACTCCGCCACTGGCATCGATATCCACCCCGGCGCACAAATTGGCCGCAGCTTCTTCATCGACCACGGGACCGGCGTGGTGATTGGCGAAACCGCGATCATCGGTGAGCGGGTCAGGATTTATCAAGCCGTCACCCTGGGCGCCAAGCGCTTCCCGGCCGACGAATCCGGCCAGTTGCAGAAAGGCCACCCGCGTCACCCGATTGTCGAAGACGACGTGGTGATTTACGCCGGGGCCACGATTTTGGGGCGCATCACCATCGGTCAGGGTTCGACCATCGGTGGCAACGTGTGGCTGACCCGCAGCGTCCCCGCCGGTTGCAACCTGACCCAGGCCAACCTGCAACACGACGACGGCACCCAGAAATAACAGCGTCCACAAAAAACCCCGAAGGGCTCACGCCCTCCGGGGTTGTGGATAACTCACGCCTTACAACTTGGCGATCGAGACTTCCGTGGATTTCACGAAGGCGATCACTTCACTGCCCACCACCAGCTCCAGCTCTTTGACCGAGCGGGTAGTGATGACCGAGGTGACGATGCCGGAAGCGGTCTGCACGTCGATTTCAGACAGCACGTCCCCCAGCACGATTTCCTTGATGTGGCCTTTGAACTGGTTGCGCACGTTGATGGCTTTTATGGTCATGGTGTCGATTCCTGTCTCGGGATAGAAAAAAAAGGTTATTGCGCCCAACGCAATTGCGTGGGCAGCGGTGCAACGGGTTCCGGTTCGGGTGGCGAACCGGGTAAAGCGAGCACTCGGTTGAGCACTTCGGTTTCCAGCGCCGCCAGCCGATGTGAACCGCGCACCCGAGGGCGCGGCAATTCGAGGGTGAGGTCGAGCCCCACGGCGCCGTCTTCGATCAAAATCACGCGGTCGGCAATGGCCACGGCCTCGCTGACGTCGTGGGTCACCAGTAACACGGTGAAACCATGCTGGCGCCACAAACGCTCAATCAACTGCTGCATCTCGATGCGGGTCAGGGCATCCAGCGCGCCCAACGGTTCGTCCAGCAGCAGCAAACGCGGCTGGTGGATCAGCGCGCGGGCCAACGCCACACGCTGTTTCTGCCCGCCCGACAACGCCGCTGGCCATTCATCGGCCCGTTCGGCCAGACCGACTTCTTCCAGGGCCTTGAGGGCCTTGGGGCGCCAGTCACCGTTAAGCCCCAGGCCGACGTTGTCGATGACCTTTTTCCACGGCAGCAAGCGCGCTTCCTGGAACATCAGGCGCGTGTCGCCGTGGGCCTCGCGCAGGGGCGCGCTGCCCGCCAGCAGTTCGCCACCCGTGGGTTGGTCGAGCCCGGCGATCAAGCGCATCAGCGTGCTTTTACCGCAGCCGCTGCGCCCCACCACGGCCACAAACTGCCCGGCCGGAATGTGTAAATCGATGTCGCGCAGTACCTGACGTCCGCCAAACGCTTTGTGCAGGCCGTTGATCGCCAGCGGAATGCCCTGACGCAAACGCGGAGGTTGTTGAGCTGTCATGCTGCACCGCCTTTAACCACTTGATACGCCGGGTGCCAGCGCAACCACACGCGCTCCAGCCCACGGGCCGCGCTGTCGGCCAATTTGCCGAGCACCGCGTACAAAACAATTGCCAGCACCACCACGTCGGTTTGCAAAAACTCGCGGGCATTCATCGCCAGATAGCCAATGCCGGAACTGGCAGAGATGGTTTCAGCCACGATCAGCGTCAGCCACATAAAGCCCAGCGCAAAGCGCACGCCCACCAGAATCGAGGGCAAGGCGCCCGGCAAAATCACTTGCCAGAACAGGCTCAAACCCGACAGCCCGTAACTGCGCGCCATTTCCACCAGCGCCGGGTCCACGTTGCGGATGCCGTGATAGGTGTTGAGGTAAATCGGGAACAACGTGCCCAGCGCGACCAAAAAGATCTTGGCCGACTCGTCGATCCCGAACCACAAAATCACCAGCGGAATCAGCGCCAGATGCGGCACGTTGCGGATCATCTGCACCGAACTGTCGAGCAGGCGCTCGCCCCACTTCGACAGGCCGGTGATAAAGCCCAATGCCAGGCCGATGCTGCCGCCGATCACAAAACCCAGCCCGGCGCGCCAGCCGCTGATGGCGAGGTGCTTCCAAATTTCGCCACTGCGCACCAACTCGACCCCGGCGGCAATCACGGCGCTGGGCGCAGGCAAGATCCGCGTCGACAACCAGCCCGCCGACACGGATAACTGCCACACCGCCAGCAGCAACACGGGCAAGACCCAGGGTGCCAGGCTGTGACCGATCGTATTGAGGCGCGACGCCTTCCCCGTACTCATGCCCGCCTCAGCTCTGCGACGCAGCTTTGGGAAGAATGTCGTTGGCCACCATCTCGCCAAACGGGCTCACGTAACCGGCGCTTTTCGGTAACTCGGGACGCTCGACATCAAGGTGCGGGAACAGCAATTCCGCCACGCGATACGACTCCTCCAGATGCGGGTAGCCCGAGAAGATGAACGTGTCGATGCCCAGGTCGGCGTATTCCTTGACCCGCGCGGCCACCGTCGGGCCATCACCGACCAGCGCCGTGCCTGCCCCACCGCGCACCAGCCCCACACCGGCCCACAGGTTAGGGCTGACTTCGAGGTTGTCACGGCTGCCGCCATGCAAGGCGGCCATGCGCTGCTGGCCCACCGAGTCGAAACGCGACAGCGATGCCTGCGCCCGGGCGATGGTGTCGTCGTCCAAATGGGAAATCAGTTTGTCAGCGGCTTTCCAGGCCTCTTCATTGGTTTCGCGCACGATCACGTGCAGGCGTATTCCGAAGCGCACGGTGCGACCGAGCTTGGCGGCCTTGGCACGCACCTGTTCGATCTTTTCAGCGACCGCCGCGGGCGGTTCGCCCCAGGTCAGCACCATCTCGACTTGCTCGGCGGCCAGGTCCTGCGCCGCTTCCGAAGAGCCCCCGAAGTACAGCGGCGGGCGCGGTTGCTGGATCGGCGGGTAGAGCAACTTGGCGCCTTTGACGCTGATGTGTTGGCCGTCGTAATCAACGGTTTCGCCTTCCAGCACACGACGCCAGATGCGGGTGAATTCCACAGACGCCTGGTAGCGTTCTTCGTGACTGAGGAACAGGCCATCACCGGCCAGTTCTTCCGGGTCGCCGCCGGTCACCAGATTGAACAGCGCGCGCCCGCCGGAGAGTCGATCCAGGGTCGCAGCCTGACGCGCCGCCACCGTGGGCGAGACGATGCCGGGGCGCAAGGCCACGAGAAATTTCAAGCGCTGGGTCACTGGAATCAAGGACGCGGCCACCAGCCACGAGTCTTCGCAGGAACGGCCGGTGGGGATCAATACGCCGCCAAAACCCAGCCGATCTGCGGCTTGTGCCACTTGTTGCAGGTAACCGTAATCGACAGCGCGGGCGCCTTCGGAGGTGCCAAGGTAATGGCCATCACCGTGGGTTGGCAGGAACCAGAAAATGTTGAGGCTCATGGAGTGGTCTCCTAAATGGGTACGGCAAGCGTTAAAGGGCTTTGGCCACAGCGGCCGGTGGCGTCCAGATCACGTCTTTCACCACCAGCGGCTTGGGGATCAGCTTGAGCTGGTGAAAGCTGTCAGCGATTTTTTGCTGCGCGTTGACCACATCCGGGGTCAGGAACTGCGCGCCGTAGCCCTGACGCTTGACCGCTGTCAGCGTGATGTCGGGTGACAATCCCAGCAGCGGGGCCACTTGCTGAGTCACCTCGTCAGGGTTGGCTTTGGCCCAGTCGCCAATGTTGCGCACTTCATCGACCAGGGTTTCGATCACCTTGGGATGCTGTTCGGCGTAAGGCTTGGTGGCCAGATAGAACTGATGGTTGTCCGCGATACCGCTGGCATCGCGCAACGTGCGGGCGTGCAGTTGTTGCTCGGCGGCGGCTTGGTACGGGTCCCAGATCACCCAGGCATCGACACTGCCGCGCTCAAAGGCGGCTCGCGCATCGGCCGGGGGCAGGAAGACGGTCTGGACATCGGTGTACTTAAGGCCCGCGTCTTCCAAAGCCCGCACCAACAAGTAGTGGACGTTGGAGCCCTTGTTGAGCACAACTTTCTTGCCTTTGAGATCGCTGACCGAGGTGATCGGTGAGTCCTTGGGCACCAGGATTGCTTCACTGGTGGGGGCAGGAGGCTCGTAGGCGACGTACAGCAAATCGGCGCCTGCGGCCTGGGCGAACACCGGCGGCGTTTCGCCTGTCACGCCAAAGTCGATCGAGCCGACGTTCAAGCCTTCCAGCAGTTGCGGGCCACCGGGAAATTCAGTCCATTGAACGTCAACACCCTGCTCGGCCAGACGCTTTTCCAGCGTGCCTTTGGCCTTGAGCAGCATCAGCGTGCCGTACTTTTGATAACCGATGCGCAGGGCATCCGCTTGGGCTTCCAACACAACGCCGAAGGACACAGCCGCAGCAAACAGTGCGACCAGACCTCGACGCAAAATGACAGGGCGCATGGCGCTCTCCTTTTGTTATTCGAGATTCAGATAGCACCTGCCGAGCCGTTAGCGGATCAGTAAGGTGGGACGACATAAACGAGTGTTTCAAATACTCCAGCGAGCCGTCACCAGACGGTCGTTGAGGATGTTCGGGTCCAACGGTTTCGGGCGACGGGCCAGCGCGCTGTAGAACTGCTCCAGCGACTCGTTCAGCCGTTGCTCCAGCACCGGGGCCAATTGGGGCTGGGCGCTGCCTTCGCCATACGCAATCTGGCTGTCGTCAGCAAAAATGCCGTGCAGCATTTCCTGTGCCTTGAGCGCCGACAGCACAGGCTTGAGGGCGTAATCCACCGCCAGCATGTGAGCGATGCTGCCTCCGGTGGCAATCGGCAACACCACTTTGTGGCTCAGTGCGCGCTCAGGCAGCAGGTCGAGCACGGTTTTCAATGCGCCGCTGAACGACGCTTTGTACACCGGTGTCGCGATGACCAGCCCGTCGGCGTTTTCGATCTGTTGCAACAAGTCGATGATCTTCGGGCTGTCGAAACGCGCATGCAGCAAGTCTTCAGCCGGGAAATCACGCACCTGATAGCTCACCACTTCGACGCCTTGCTGGTTGAGCCAGTGTTTGGCGCGGTCCAGCAACACCCCGGAACGGGATCGTTGGCTTGGGCTTCCTCCGAGTGTCACGACCAGCATCTAGAGATTTCCTTGCATGAATGTGTGCAAACCGCTGTCAGCGTTTTCGCTTGAGTGGACAGAACATAACAGGCGATCTTTATATCCATAAATCATATTTATTCATTTGTTTATTCTTTATTTGCATATGCAAAGACGCATGTAATCCGTCTCGCCGCCGCGCCGGCCAACGGCCCGCTGCACACAGACACCGGGCCAGGGCGCTCAGGCTGTGTTACTTGTTCGGCTGTGGCGTGAGGCGCAGATAGGGCTTCACGGCACGGTAGCCTTTGGGGAAGCGCTGCCGGATTTCCTCCTCGTCCTTGATGGACGGCACAATCACCACTTCGTCGCCGTCTTGCCAGTTGGCAGGGGTGGCGACTTTGTAGTGATCGGTCAATTGCAGCGAATCAATGACCCGCAGGATTTCGTGGAAATTGCGCCCGGTACTGGCGGGATAGGTGATGGTCAGGCGAATTTTCTTGTTCGGATCGATCACGAACAACGAGCGCACGGTCAGCGTGTCACTGGCATTGGGATGAATCAGGTCGTACAGGTCACTGACCTTGCGATCGGCGTCGGCCAGGATCGGGAAGTTCACGACGGTGTTCTGGGTTTCGTTGATGTCATCGATCCACGCGTGGTGTGAATCCACCGGGTCCACCGACAGCGCGATGGCCTTGACGCCGCGTTTGGCGAATTCATCTTTGAGTTTGGCGGTAAAGCCCAGCTCCGTGGTGCACACCGGGGTGAAGTCCGCGGGATGCGAAAACAACACCCCCCAACTGTCCCCCAGCCATTCATGGAAGCGGATCGGGCCAGCGCTGGAATCCTGATCAAAATCGGGGGCGATGTCGCCGAGTCTGAGGCTCATGGTGCAGCTCCTTTTTATAAGGGTTGGCGGGGCGTAGAAGCCTCACTCTGCCTGCCTCATGAATGAATTAAAAAGAATGAATATCGATTTATTTAGATCAGAATCGAATATTAAAAAGTGTTTCATTGGACGCCCAAAAGCACCGGGTCCACTCTGGACTCTGGTTTAGGCAAGGGGAGCGGCAGGGAGCTGCGACGATGATTGTGTTGCGAATTGATCGTTCTGGTCTTCGGTAAACACCCTGCCCGGCATTGCGCCGGGCAGGATTTTTCTTACCTTTGCGCTACGCCCGAATTACAGCAACGGGATCGAGTAGCTGACGATCAGACGGTTTTCGTCCTGATCGCGCTGGTTGGCAATGTCGTTGCGCCACATGGCGTTTTTCCACATCAGGCCCAGGTTTTTCAGCGGGCCTTCCTGCACGACGTAGGCAACCGTGATGTCACGTTCCCACTCGGAAGCGCCATTGCTGGTTTGCTTACCGCCGCTGTAGGTGTCGATGTTGTCACCGCGCAGGTAAACAGCGCCGGCGGTCAGGCCGGGTACACCCACCTTGGCGAAGTCATACGAGTAGCGTGCTTGCCAAGTGCGCTCGCCGGCACGGCCGAACTTCTGGATCTGCATGTCGGTGATGGTGTAGTTCGACGAACCGTCGCCCTGGTTCAGCCACGGGAAGTCGCTGCTGCCGTTGCTCACCTGATAGCCACCACCGAACGTGTGACCTTCAACGGTGTACAGGAAAAGGCCGCTGTACAGGTTGTTGGAAACCTTACCTTTACCGTTAACACTGCTGCTGTAGTCGCCGTTGCTGAAGTAAGCCGGGTCGTACGCATTTTTACCGTCATCACGGCTGTTGAAATAACGCAGGTCGGTTTTCAACACGCCCGGGCCGATCGACCAGTTGTGTACCAGACCGAGGAAGTTCTGTTTGTAGAACTTGTCCAGGTTGCCGTAGTAGTACTGCAGCAACAGGTCTTTGGTGACTTTGTAATCGCCGCCAGCGTAGATGAACTTGTTGCTGTTGGCAGTGCGAGCGCTCGCGCCACCAATCGACATCTGTTCGTTGTTGCTGGAGTTACGGCCTTTAACGTGCTCGATCTGACCACCGATCAGGGTCAGGTCCTTGAACTCGTTGGAGGTGATCTGGCCACCTTCAAAGGTCTGAGGCAGCAGACGACCATCGTTGTAGGAGATAACCGGCAGTTTCGGCATCAGGGTGCCGTAACGCAGTTCGGTCTGGGAAATCTTGGCTTTGGCGGTCAGGCCCAGGCTGGAGAAATCATTGACTGCACGACCGTCGCTGTCGGTAGGAAATACCGTGCCACCATAGTTTGAGCTGGTCGGGTTACCGTGACGGCCTTTACCGGAATCAAGACGGACGCCCAATAGACCGATAGCGTCAACGCCAAAACCGACTGTCCCTTGGGTAAAACCAGAGGTGAAGTCCAACTGGAAGCCTTGGCCCCATTCTTCTTGGTAGCTGGCGTTCTTGGGTGTGCCCGAATCGCGGTTGTCGTTATTGATGTAGAAGTTACGCAGTTTCAGCGTGGCTTTGCTGTCTTCGATAAAACCGGCAGCGCCCGCTTGTTGTGCCAACAAACCTACGGCCACAGCCACGGCCAAGGTGGACTTGTTCATTGTCTTGCTCCTTTGCATTTCTAATTTTTGTAGTTCTTTAGCCCGAAATCTGACGTCTCGGTGCTACAGATGCGCGATTAGCGCCAGACAGTGACTGACAAGTCAATCGTAACTTTTCGTGTCTACGACCTTTGTCTAGTCCGCTGTCCTTTGTGCGTAGGTTAATGGCTTTCTGTTAAACCCAAAAAGAATTATTTCTAAAATTATCAGATCAAACAGCTATATACAGCGCCTTTTCCAACGCGCAGGTGAGGGAATGCTATCGGCCTTTGGTCTAATTTCTAAATGGATATTTATGAATTTTTTAAGTCTGTTTTCTTATAAGGCGATCAACGGATCAGGGACGCAGAAAATCGCCGGATCAGTTTTCGTCAGCGCACGCTCAAGCCGAACGAAGAACTTCATAAGCTAATGCTTAAAAGTTATTTATTTAGCGATTCTTAGATCATTTAACCTCGCTTCCTGCCGATATCCGGCCGCCTGTCGAGGAGCCTCAACGTGAAACAGTATTCTCCCCTACGCCTTCTGGCTGCATTGTCCCTGGCAACAGCCAGCTTCTTCGCACAGGCCGCCACGGATCTCACCGTTGCCTACCAAACCACCGTTGACCCGGCAAAAGTTGCTCAGGCAGACGGCGCTTACGAGAAAGCCATCGACGCCCCCATCAAGTGGCGCAAGTTTGATAACGGCGCAGACATCATTGCCGCTATCGCGTCGGGCGATGTGCAAATCGGCTATCTGGGTTCCAGCCCGTTGACCGCGGCGATCACCCGTAACGTCCCGGTCGAAACCTTTTTGATAGCCACTCAGATCGGCGGCGCTGAAGCGCTGGTAGCGCGCAACGGCTCAGGCATCAACAACCCGCAGGATCTGATCGGTAAAAAAGTCGCCGTACCGTTTGTATCAACGGGCCACTACAGCCTGCTGGCCGCGCTGAAGCACTGGAACATCGACCCGTCGAAGGTCACGATTCTGAACCTTGCGCCGCCCGCCATCATTGCCGCCTGGAAGCGCGGTGACATTGACGCGACGTACGTGTGGGACCCGGCGCTGGGCGCCGCCAAAGAAAACGGCAAGGTGCTGATTACCTCCGGCGAGTTGAGCACGTTCGGCGCCCCGACGTTTGATGCGTGGATCGTGCGCAAAGACTTCGCCGCCAAACACCCGGACGTCGTCAAAGCCTTCGCCAAGGTGACCCTGGATGCTTACGCCGACTACCACAATGACCCGAAAGCCTGGCTGGCCAATCAAAGCAACATCGACAAGCTGGTGAAGCTGTCGGGCGCCAAAGCGGCTGATATCCCGTTGTTGCTGCAAGGCAACGTGTACCCGCTGGCCACCGATCAGGCGGTATTGCTGGGCGCGCCCACCACCAAAGCCCTCGCTGACACAGCGGCGTTCCTTAAAGAGCAAGGCAAAGTGGACGCCGTGCTGCCTGACTACGCGCCGTCTGTGAACGCCCACTTCGTCGCTCAATAACTCACGCTTTTTCAGGAGCCGCCCGCCATGGCCTTGTTATCACTGGAGCGCATCAGCGCACAGTATCCGGGGGCTGCCGAACCGGTGCTGTCGGACATTTCCGTCAACCTCGGCCCGCAGCAGTTGCTGGTCGCACTCGGCCCGTCGGGCAGCGGTAAAACGTCGTTGCTGAACCTGATTGCAGGCTTTGTCGAACCCAGCGGCGGGCGTATCACCCTCGATGGCGCGCCGGTCCATGGCCCCAGCGCCGAACGCGGCGTGGTGTTTCAGGATGACGTGCTCCTGCCTTGGCAAGACGTACTGGCCAACGTCGGCTTCGGCCTTGAACTGGCGGGTATCGCCAAGGAAAAACGCGAAAGCCGGGCCCGCGAAATGCTCGCGATGGTGGATTTGTCAGGTTTTGAAAAACGCCGGATCTGGGAGCTGTCGGGCGGGCAGAAACAGCGCGTGGGGCTGGCCCGTGCGTTGGCGGCCGATCCTCGCGTGCTACTGATGGACGAACCGTTTGGCGCCCTCGATGCCTTCACCCGTGAGCAGATGCAGGAGCTGTTGCTGCAAGTGTGCCGCCGTACTGCCAAGCCGGTGTTCCTGATTACCCACGACATCGAGGAAGCCGTGTTTCTGGCCACGGACCTGATTCTGCTGGCACCGAATCCGGGACGCATCGTGGAACGCCTGACGCTGGACTTCGGGCAGCGCTACAACGCCGGTGAGTCGGCACGCTCGATCAAGTCCGACCCCCGTTTTATTGAAACCCGCGAACACGTGCTCGAACGCGTGTTTTCGCAACGCGACGCCACCCGGCGGCAGGAGCGCGCATGAGCAGTTATGAACTGGCGAACGACGCCACCCCACCCGCAGCGGCCCATGCACCGCGCCCGGCCAAACGTCCGTTGAGCACGCGCTGGATCAGCCTGTTGACCCTTATTACGCTGATCGCTGCCTGGTGGGCCGTGACCGCTGCGGGCCTGATCGAGCCGCTGTTTTTGCCACCACCGTCTGCGGTGCTGGAAAAAGGCTGGCTGCTGGCAACCCGGGGCTACATGGATTCCACTTTGTGGCAGCACTTGGGCGCCAGCTTGAGCCGCATCGGGCTGGGCCTGGGGTGTGCGATTCTCACGGCGATTCCGGTGGGCATTGCGATTGGCCATAACCGCATTGCGCGGGGGATTATCGACCCGCTGATCGAGTTCTATCGCCCGATCCCGCCACTGGCTTACTTGCCGCTGATCGTGATCTGGTGCGGCATCGGCGAGCTGTCGAAAGTGCTGCTGATTTACCTCGCGATCTTCGCGCCGATTGCCATTGCCACCGCCACCGGCGTGCGCACCGTCGACCCGGCCAAGGTGCGCGCTGCGCAGTCACTGGGCGCGACCCGCTGGCAGTTGATTCGG
Source organism: Pseudomonas lundensis (assembly GCF_015377145.2). Classification (NCBI taxonomy): domain Bacteria; kingdom Pseudomonadati; phylum Pseudomonadota; class Gammaproteobacteria; order Pseudomonadales; family Pseudomonadaceae; genus Pseudomonas; species Pseudomonas lundensis. Next base: position 225,024 of record NZ_CP062158.2, on the reverse strand, counting down.
CATGTAATCCTGCCCAGTGCCCTGCCCGACATTTTGACCGGCGTGCGCATTGGCCTGGGCGTGGGTTGGTCCACGTTGGTGGCCGCCGAGCTGATCGCCGCCACCAGCGGCCTGGGGTTCATGGTGCAGTCGGCCGCGCAATTTCTGGTCACTGATGTAGTGGTGCTGGGCATTCTGGTGATTGCCATCATCGCTTTCGTCATGGAAATGGGCCTGCGCGCCCTGCAACGCAAGCTGGTGCCGTGGCACGGCCAGGCTCACTAACTGTTTCGAACTAACACGACGCTGATCCATCGGCGCGCTGATGAAGAGAATGACCATGAGCCTGACCCTTACCCCGCTTAGCGCTGCCCTCGGCGCGCAGATTGAAGGCGTTGACCTGACTCAGCCGCTGAGCATCGAACAGCGCGAAGCCATTGAACAGGCGTTGCTGACGCATCACGTGATCTTCTTCAGGAACCAGTCGATCAACCCGCAGCAACAAGCGCGATTTGCGGCCAATTTCGGCGATCTGCACATCCACCCGATTTACCCGAACATCCCCGAGCAACCCGAAGTGCTGGTGCTGGACACCGCCGTCACCGACGTGCGCGACAATGCGGTCTGGCACACCGATGTCACCTTCCTGCCAACGCCTGCCCTGGGCGCGGTGTTGAGTGCCAAGCAGTTGCCAGCCTTTGGGGGCGACACGTTGTGGGCCAGCGGAATTGCGGCATTTGAGGGACTGTCAGCACCCTTGCAGCGGCTGCTGGACGGGTTGACGGCGACCCACGACTTTACTAAGTCATTCCCGCCGGAGCGCTTCGGCTCCACCCCGGAAGACTTCGCGCGCTGGGACCAGACGCGCAAGAACAACCCGCCGCTGTCACACCCGGTGATACGCACGCACCCGGTGAGCGGTCGCAAGGCGTTGTTCGTCAACGAGGGTTTCACCACTCGCATCAATGAGCTGTCAGAGACTGAAAGCGAGGCGCTCCTGAAGCTGTTGTTCGCCCACGCCACGCGCCCTGAATACACCATTCGCTGGCGCTGGCAGGAAAACGACGTGGCGTTTTGGGACAACCGTGTCACTCAGCATTACGCCGTGGATGACTACCGCCCCAACCGCCGCGTGATGCACCGCGCCACTATTCTGGGCGATGCACCGTTTTGATTCCCAGGGTTCAGGCAGTGAGGGCGCAGGCTACCACCTGAGCCCGTGGGGATCGGTCATAAAGGGCAGTGATTGACGCTTTGATGGCGGCACATGCACCTCTTGCAGCACAAAGTGGGTCGCAGACGGGGCATAGGCTCTGACAAGCGCCTGAGAGAAGCCCGCAGGCTTGATGGTGAAAGTCGACTCCAGCGGGTAAACGCTTTCGGCCTCATTGACCGGTGATGGCAAGGACATAGCAAGTTTGCCTATGACCGTGAACATCACGGGGTTCAGAGCCCCCCGACGTGTGTCGTAGGACCCCAGCGCAAACCGCTTGGCTACGCTCATCATGTCGCTCACAGACAGGAATTGCTCGGTGCGCACAATGTCCCCTTTTTTGGCTTGTGCGGACAGGGCTTTCAACCCCACATCGCTCACCCTTTGGCCTCTGTAGGTCGTCGTCACGGAGGCGCCGGGGTTGCTGCGAATATGCAGATTGAACAGCTCGACCGCGCGTTGGCGGGTCACACTCAACGCGTCACTCATGCCTGATTCGGCAGGATCAAACGTGACAGCGCCTTCGGGTTGCATGCCGGAGTAGGTCGTCTCGATGTCCGCTGCGCGCCAGTCGCCAGGGGCCGGATTGAAAAGAGGATTGGTCATCCACCTGGCCGCTTCGTTGAAGTAACTGGATGACGCGATATAGACCTGACCCAAGCCCTGCATGATATTGGCTGGCCTGTTGGCGCTGATGCTCACGGACGCGTTGTACAGGGCCATTTCTTCGAAACTGAACCCTTCAGCGCTTAATGCGTTGATGACATCCGCATGCTCACCGCCTGAAAGGCTATGCCGGAAGATGAATGTCTCCAGGGGCTGAAGGTAAACCGTCGGAAAATGCTCCTGAACGTAACGTTCCAAGGCCTGAACACGATTTGGCCTGAGATCCGAATAAGCGCCATTCAAGCCCATGCGATCACGTTTTGAAACCGGGTTGTTACCGACCATGACGTAGCGGTTCAAACCGTCCACGGCGCCCGCGGGGTCGGGGTTGATCCAGCGTTGCAACCATGGCGCGTAATAGCGAAATCCGTAGTAATACAACCCGCTGGCGTCCTGTTCCTTGCCCGAGTAACGCACCGTTTTATACGTGGCCTGCAACGCCGTCCGGGCCGCCCACCAGGCCGTGGCGCCAAAGGGGTAGTAGCTTTCCTGCGTGATTAACTGCCCGTGCCCGTCAAGCTCCAGCGTCGTGCTGCCCGACAGGTCTGCGAGGCTGAAACGCAACTGCGTGTCAGCCTCGGTGTTAATCCGGCTGCGGTCCCATTGCAACACCCTGACCCCGCTCAAGCCGGTTTGAACGGTAATGACATTGAGTTGCTCGCCGGTGGCCGTGTCTTCGCGGATCTCAAGCCCTGGCAAATACAAAACCGAACGGGTATGGACCCTGCTTGCGGCCAGGGTCGTGCGCACTTTCTGCACCCGTTGTCCGGCCGCGTCATAGGTATAAGCCTCCTCGTCGTTGCGGGCATCGGTGCGGTGAACCAGCGTGACGCTCAACAGGTGGTTGTTCACGCTCCATTGAAGGGCCTGCCCTCGACCCAGCGACAGTTGGTTGCCGTTGCGGTCAAACGCACTGCCCAGTCCAGGGGTTTGAGGCGTAACGGCCTCGTCGTCATGCAGTACTCCGTGATTGCTGGTGCTGGCCACCGCCAGGGTCCGTCGATAGCCGCTGCCGGTCTTCACGTGATGGCGTAACTGGGTCAGGTTGCCCGCCTCGTCGTAGGCATACACTTGCCGGTAGTTGCGCCAGACCGTGTCATCTTTCACGCCAAACAGCTTGAGCTCAGATAAAGCCGGGGAGGGGCTGTTATTCGCGTTTTCGCGACCACTTGCAGAGGCCAACTGATAGAGCGTGTCGTAAGTAAAAGTACTGACCGGATCGACCTGGGCATTAAACGACCACTGCACCGGCTGCGCGTTGTCACGGATCCGGATCACATTGCCCACCCGGTCATATTCATAGTTCAGGTCTTGCAGCGGCGACTTCGCCTCGCCAGCCCGGTAAGCCTGCAACCGCTCCAGACGTCCATCAGGCTGCGCGTACTGCGCCACTGTCATGACAGTGTTTGAAGCGCGTTCGGACTCCAACTGGCCACTGGCGTTGTAGGTGCGTTGATCGATCAGCACCTGGCGGCGCTCACCGTTGAGGGTGAGGGCGTTTTCGAGCAACAGCCCGTCGATGCCATAGACACTGTGCTGGCAATGCCCTTTGGCATCGGTTTGCCCGATGACGGCGGCGAACACGTCGTAGTGCCAGGCCGTAGTGAACCCCTCAGGCTTCAACCGTGCATCCCGCTCAGCCACCGCCTGCGGCCAGTCCACCGCGTCCAGTGACTGACAGAGCCTGCGCTGCTCGCTCAACACCTGCCCGGTCAACGAATAGTGCTCATAACGCAAAGACCCCGAGGCATCTTCATGCCGCACCAACCGCCCACAGCGGTTGGCGAGCTGGTCCTGTGGCGTGAAGCTTCCATAGGTCAGCACCTCGACGCAACGTTCGGCCAGTTCATCAGCGCCGCGCTCATGCCGTGCGATCAGTCGCAGCCATGGGTCGAACACCTGCCGCTGTTGTCCACCCCTTGAGTCCCAGCGCCTGAGCACCTGCCCCGCTGCTCCGCGCAACCACCAGCGGCTGCCCGCATCGACGCTGCGGCTAAAGAGGCGTTGGCCGCCGAGGCTGTACAGGGTGCTTTGATTGGAGGGAGGCGCGGGCGAATGGTCCCGCAGGCGATGCAAGCGCGGGTCCCACTGCTCCAGCAGCACGCCCGTCGCGCTAAACACCTGGCGGGTGATGCGCGCCCGAGCCGGTGCGCTGGAGGAGGTTCGGTGATAAGCCACGCGGCGCACACTCAAGCCACGTGGGTCAAAAGCGGCGAGGCTTGGCGTGTGGTGGTGCAGGGAGGAAGGCATGGGCATGACCGCAGGTAAACAAGGTCATGCCAGCCTGACGGCCCGATCAGGCCGTCAGGTAGTGGATAGTTATTGTGGCGTACGGGCCTCTCAGCGTTGCGTCATCACCTGCGCCAGCAATTCATAGGAATGAATCCGGTCAGCATGTTCGTACAGGTCGCAGGTGAACATCAGCTCATCAGCGCCCGTTTGCTCGACCAATACCTCGAGTTTGGCGCGGATCTTCTCGGGGCTACCGACCATGGCCAGGCCGAGGAAGCTCATCACCGCGTCTTTCTCATGCGGCAACCACACACCGTCCATGGTCTTGACCGGCGCTCGCTGCACCAGACTTTGCCCACGCATCAACGCCAGAATGCGCTGATAGACGGACGTCGCCAGGTACTCGGCGTGCTCGTCGGTATCGGCGGCCACCAGCGGCACGCCCAGCATCACGTAGGGTTTGTCGAGTACGGCCGAGGGTTTGAAGTGATTGCGGTAGACGCGAATGGCTTCATGCATCAAACGGGGTGCGAAATGGGAGGCGAAGGCGTAAGGCAAGCCGCGTTCACCCGCCAATTGGGCACTGAACAAGCTCGAACCGAGCAGCCACACAGGCACTTGGGTGCCGGTCCCGGGCATGGCAATCACGCGCTGATCCGGCGTACGCGGGCCCAAGTAGCGCATCAGCTCGGCCACATCCTCTGGGAAATCATCGGCGCTGCCGGAACGTTCGCGTCGCAACGCACGCGCGGTCATCTGATCCGAACCCGGCGCACGGCCGAGCCCCAGATCAATGCGCCCGGGGTAGAGGCTTTCAAGGGTGCCGAACTGCTCGGCAATCACCAGCGGCGCATGGTTGGGCAGCATCACACCGCCAGAGCCCACGCGAATGGTCGATGTACCGCCCGCCAGATAACCGATCAGCACCGCGGTCGCGGAACTGGCGATGCCGTCCATGTTGTGGTGTTCAGCAACCCAAAAGCGGTGATAGCCAAACTTCTCCACGTGCTGCGCCAAATCCAGCGAATTGTGCAGCGATTGGGCAGCGCTGCCGCCTTCACGCACGGGCACCAGATCGAGGGTTGAGAACTTGATATCGGACAGGTGTGTCATCAGCCGGCTACTCCTAATGGGACGCAGGCTCAGACGCTCGCCAAAACCTGCCAGTGCTCTTTGCAATATGGGCATATACCCGAGTTTCAATAGCAGGCTACGAAATGAGCTACTAAAAAAGACGATTGGTCCGACAGGATGAACTTTACTCGGCCGACTACCCTCACAACTCCACACAAGGCGTGAAACCTTCACGCCGTTCTTCAGGAGGCACGCATGAGTATTAAAAAGACAGCATCGGCTCATTGGGCAGGCGATCTTAAAACCGGCATCGGCTCCATCTCCACTGAAACCGGCGTACTGCGCGAAGCGCCTTACGGCTTCAAGGCACGATTCGAAGGCGGCAAAGGCACCAACCCCGAAGAACTGATCGGTGCCGCACACGCTGGCTGCTTCTCGATGGCCCTGTCGATGATCCTCGGTGAAGCAGGGCTCACCGCCGAGAGCATCGACACCACCGCAGAAGTGACGCTGGATAAACAAGACGACGGTTTCGCGATCACCGCCGTGCACTTGGTGCTCAAGGCCAAAGTGCCGGGCGCCACCCAGCAGACATTCGACGAATTGACCACCAAGGCCAAAGAAGGCTGCCCGGTGTCGAAGGTTCTCAATGCCAAGATCACCCTCGACGCCACGTTGCTGGGCTGATCAAGCACGGCACCGCGCCCTGGCCCGCTCACCCTTGAGCAGGCCAGGGCGGTCTTGGCGATCCCCGTGTGTTTGCCCTGGATCAGTCTGGATTGACGCCGAATGTGATCGAATCATCCCCGCGTGCGTCAATGCATGACTTTGCGCATCGCAATCAAGGGAGTCTCACCATGAAACGTTTCGCTTTAGCTGTTATCTGCTGCGCCATGGCGACCACTGTGTTGGCCGCGCCCAAGCCGTGTGAAGAACTCAAGGCTGAAATCGAGGCCAAGATTCAGGCTAATAACGTGTCGTCCTACACCTTGGAAATCGTGACTAACGATGAAGTCCAAGACCAGAACATGGTGGTAGGCACGTGCGAAAACGGCACGAAAAAGATCATCTACCAGAAGAACGACAACTGATCGCTACGGAATACAGTTGACCAGCCGCTCCTCGGCCACCACCTTGCCCTCGGCGTTAAACAGCCGGGCATAGGCGTTGAAGCCCAGGGAGCGTGCCTGCAACCGATAACGCTGACCGGGCTGAAAATCGGCGTAATTGAGCGTCAGGTAGCACAGCCGTTCCTGCGGGTTGCTGAACTGGCTCATGCCCCCGATAAACACCTCATAGTCGAATCGCACCATGAGTTCATGGCTGCCCGGCGTCACCTGAAAATAGCGGCCATCGGCCGTGCGCTGGTTATCCAGCCGTTCCGCCATCACCAGCTTGCCGGTTTGCGTCTCAAGATCGACCCACGCCATGGCGGGGTTGTGCACAGGCAAGGGCGTGCTGGCACACGCACTCAGCAGCAGACACGCTAGCGCCAACCCGGTAAAAGTTCGCATGCTCGTTTCCTTGGCAGTGTGAAGTGCCAGCATAGCGCCTTCACCACGACTGTGGCGCACCCACCCTCTTAACAGCTAGGCTTGCCGCACTCTTTGACTGGATTACCCGATGACGCCCAGGGCTTGTTGTTTATGGGTGCTGGCTGCACTGACCCTGCTCAGTGGCTGTTCCAGCGTGAACTATTACTCACAACTGGCCAGCGGGCAGTTGCACCTGCTAAAAGCCCGCGAGCCGATCGATCGCGTCATCAACGACCCCCAACGCCCCGCAACCCTGCGCAAACAGCTCGCCCATGCTCAGGCGGCGCGCACCTTCGCCAGCCAGCATCTGCTACTGCCTGACAACGCCAGCTATCGCCTGTACGCCGACCTCAAACGCCCTTACGTGGTGTGGAACGTGTTTGCGACCCCGGAATTTTCACTCGACCCCATCACCCATTGCTTCCCGATTGCCGGGTGCGTTGCCTACCGCGGCTACTACTCATTGGCAGGCGCGCGGGGCGAGGCGGCCTTACAACGCGAGCAACACCGGGATGTCTTTGTCAGTGGCGTGGAAGCCTATTCAACCTTGGGCTGGTTCGACGATCCGATCCTCAATACCATGCTGAACTGGGGTGACGAGCGGCTCGCCAGCGTGATTTTTCACGAACTGGCTCACCAGCGTGTTTACGTCAAAGACGACACAGAATTCAACGAATCCTTCGCGAACTTCGTCGAACAGGAAGGCACGCGTCAGTGGCGTGCCCACCAAGGCTTACCGCCCCCCGATCCACGCGCCACTCAACAACGCGAGCAATTTATCGGCTTGGTGCTGCAAACGCGCCAAGCGTTGCAAACCCTCTACGCGCAAGAGTTACCGGCCGACACTCTGCGCCAGCGCAAAGCCCAAACGTTTGAGCGCATGCGCGATCAATACCGCCTATTGCGCGATCAACACTGGGCCGCCAATACGCGTTTTGACCCTTGGATCAACAGCCCGATGAACAACGCCAAACTGCTACCGTTCGGGCTCTACGATCAATGGGTGCCCGCGTTCGCGGCGTTGTTCCAGCAAAGCGGCAACGACTGGCAGACGTTTTATGCCGCCGTGGAACACCTCGCGAAATTGCCGCTGCCGGCGCGCAAAACCGCCTTACGCCAACTGGCCGCACACGCTGCGGCTTAAGCCTTGCCCGGCTTCAGCCAGTTCATCACCACACACGATGCAAATGCACTCGTGCTGCACGCGCCACTGCTCAAGGCTGCACGCAAGGCCGGTATGTCTGCGTTCATCAGGTATTTCGCGCCATCCTTGTAATGCGCATTTTCACCGAAGCCGCCTTGGGTCATTTCTGTAAGAGCCTCTTCTTTGCTCCAGCCCTGAACCACCACGCGGTACATGGCTGACATCAGCCCGGTGCGGTCGGCGCCATGCTTGCAATGCATCAAGACCGGCCCGCGCGCTTGTGCCGTCTGAATGGCGCGCAGCGCAGCCAGTACGTCCTGGTCGTCCACGTGATTGGTGCGATACGGTAGCTGCACCTGAGTCACGCCGGGGGTTTTCAGCCACGTGCTGTCGGCCTCGGGCAGAAAATTGATCACCGTCGCAATCTGCAACGTTGCCAGCAGCGGCTGCGCATGGCTGTCTGGCAAGGCGCTGCGGTAGAGCGTGGGCGACATTTGATACAGGTTGTATTGCGTGGCAACAGGCTGGGCCCATTGCGCAGGGCGAGACGCAGGATGTTCATCCGCCTGCGCCTGTGGCAGCGCCGCCAGCGTCAGGAATATCAGGCACAGCGCAGGGAGAATCCGATGTTTCGCCATATCAGTTCGACCGTTTTTATAAAGATCAGAAAATGTGGGGCGAGGGTGGATCAGCCGCAATAAAAACGCTGTGAGCCGCTTGTCAAAAAAACGTGAAGCCCGCAATTGCCCCGATTTAATTGCCGAGGGGTGCGGCAAAATTACGCATGAAACGATTCACCTAGGTCATTGGCCTGTTAGAATTTGTAACCAATGTTTGCCTGCGCGTTCTTTTTCCCGGTCGAAGCCGACCCGTGCCGCCTGCCAAAACGAAAAGCTGCCGCTGAGCAGCTGTCATCCGTGAATGCCTGATGAGGTGCCTCATGTCTGAACAAGACAACCCGCGGCGTGAGTTTCTGCGCAAAACCCTGACCCTGATTCCCGTGGTGACTGTCGCCAGCACCAGCCTTGGCGGCTCAGTGCTGATGGCCTCGGCCAGCGTCGATGCCAACGCCGCGGCTCGCGAAGGGCGATCGCCCGCGCCGGCTGCCGGCAATGCGTACGAACCCACCTACTTCACCGCCCAAGAGTGGGCATTTGTGCAGGCCGCCGTGGCGCGCTTGATTCCAGCCGACGAACAAGGCCCCGGCGCTCTGGAAGCCGGTGTACCGGAATACATCGACCGCCAGATGAACACGCCTTACGCCAGCGGCGCGCTGTGGTTCATGCAAGGCCCGTTCAATGCTGATGCCCCGGCCGAGATGGGCTGGCAGAGCAAACTGGTCCCCAATCAGATTTATCGCCTGGGCATTGCTGCCACGGACGAGCACTGCAAAAAGGTCTACGGCTCTGTATTTGCTGGGCTAGACAGCGCTATCCGAGACATCGTGCTCTCGCAGCTGGAAGCAGGCACCCCGCAATTGGAGAGTGTCCCGGCGAAGATGTTCTTCAGTTTGCTGCTGCAAAACACCAAGGAAGGGTTCTTCTGCGACCCGATTCACGGTGGCAATAAAGGCATGGTCGGCTGGACCCTGATCGGCTTCCCCGGCGCCCGCGCCGACTTCATGGACTGGGTAGAACGCAATGAGCAGTACCCCTTCCCGGCAGTATCGATCCGCGGCGAGAGGGCCTGAGCATGACCGTTATGAAAAAAGTGGACGCCGTGATTGTAGGTTTCGGCTGGACAGGCGCGATCATGGCCAAGGAGCTGACCGAAGCGGGACTGAACGTGGTAGCCCTTGAGCGCGGCCCGATGCAGGACACGTACCCGGATGGCAATTACCCGCAGGTCATCGACGAACTCACCTACAGCGTGCGCAAAAAGCTCTTCCAGGATGTGTCGAAAGAAACCGTCACCATCCGCCATAGCGTGAACGACGTCGCACTGCCGAACCGCCAGTTGGGTGCCTTCCTGCCCGGCAACGGGGTGGGCGGTGCCGGTTTGCACTGGTCAGGCGTGCATTTCCGTGTCGACCCGATCGAACTGCGCCTGCGCAGCCATTACGAAGAGCGTTACGGCAAACACTTCATCCCCAAGGACATGACCATCCAGGACTTCGGCGTGAGCTATGAAGAACTGGAGCCGTTTTTCGATTACGCCGAAAAAGTCTTCGGCACCTCGGGACAGGCCTGGACCGTCAACGGGCAGTTAGTGGGTGAAGGCAAGGGCGGCAACCCGTATGCGCCGGATCGCTCAAATCACTTCCCGCTGGAATCGCAGAAAAACACCGTTTCTGCACAACTGTTTCAGAAAGCCGCCAATGAAGTGGGCTACAAACCCTACAACCTGCCTTCAGCCAACACCTCGGGGCCGTACACCAACCCCTATGGCGCGCAGATGGGGCCGTGCAACTTCTGCGGCTTTTGCAGCGGCTATGTCTGCTACATGTATTCCAAAGCCTCGCCCAACGTGAACATCCTGCCCGCGCTCAAGCAGGTGCCCAACTTTGAACTGCGCCCCAACGCGCACGTGATTCGCGTCAACCTCGACAGCGACAAAACCAAAGCCACGGGCGTTACCTACATCGACGCCCTGGGCCGCGAAATCGAACAGCCCGCCGACCTGGTGATTCTGGGCGCGTTCCAGTTCCACAACGTGCGTTTGATGCTGCTCTCGGGCATCGGCAAACCTTACGACCCGATCACCAATGAAGGTGTGGTGGGTCGTAACTTTGCCTACCAGAACATGGGCACCATCAAGGCGTACTTCGACAAAGACGTGCACACCAACAACTTCATCGGTGCGGGCGGCAATGGCGTGGCGATTGATGACTTCAACGCCGACAACTTCGATCACGGGCCGCACGGTTTCGTGGGTGGCTCCCCCATGTGGGTCAACCAGGCCGGGAGCCGTCCGATTGCCGGCACGTCCAACCCGCCGGGCACCCCGGCGTGGGGCAGCGCGTGGAAGAAAGCCACCGCCGATTACTACACCCACCAAGTGTCCATGGATGCTCACGGTGCGCATCAGTCTTACCGTGGCAACTATCTGGATCTCGACCCGGTTTATCGCGATGCCTACGGCCAGCCCTTGCTGCGTATGACATTCGACTGGCAAGAAAACGACATCAAGATGAACCGTTTCATGATGGAAAAAATGGGCAAGATCGCCCAGGCAATGAACCCGAAGGCCATCGCCCTGCTGGGCAAAAAAGTCGGTGACCACTTCAACACGGCGTCCTATCAGACCACCCACCTTAACGGTGGCGCGATCATGGGCACCGACCCGAAAACCAGTGCGCTGAACCGCTATTTGCAGAGCTGGGATGTGCATAACGTGTTCGTACCGGGCGCGTCAGCCTTCCCGCAGGGCTTGGGCTACAACCCGACCGGGCTGGTAGCGGCACTGACCTACTGGTCGGCGCGGGCCATTCGCGAGCAGTACCTGAAAAACCCCGGCCCGCTGGTTCAGGCATAAGGAGCGATGACCATGAAAGCACTTGTTATCGCAACCTTCGGGCTGCTGGGCAGCGTCTCGGCCATGGCCGCCGGGGCAGATCCGCAGGCCTTGATCCGGCAGGGCGAGTATCTGGCGCGCGCCGGGGACTGCGTGGCCTGCCATACCGCCAAGGACGGCAAGCCGTTCGCGGGCGGCCTGCCGATGGAAACCCCGATTGGCACGATCTACTCGACCAACATCACGCCAGACAAAAGCGGCATCGGCGATTACAGCTTTGAGGATTTCGACAACGCCGTGCGCCATGGCATTGCGCAAAACGGCAGTACCCTGTACCCGGCGATGCCCTACCCGTCCTACGCCCGGGTGAATCAGGCAGACATGCACGCGTTGTATGCCTACTTCATGAAAGGCGTGGCGCCCGTCAAGCACGCGAACAAACCGGTGGATATCCCGTGGCCCATGAGCATGCGCTGGCCGCTGGCCATGTGGCGCTGGACCTTTGCGCCCGCCGTGCACGATTTCACCCCCGTCGCGGGCCAAGATCCGGTGCTCAGCCGTGGCGCGTACCTGGTGGAAGGCCTGGGCCACTGCGGCGCATGCCACACCCCGCGCGCCCTGACCATGCAGGAAAAAGCATTGAGCGCCACAGACGGCAGCACCTTCCTCTCGGGCAGTGCGCCGCTGGAAGGCTGGATCGCCAAAAACCTGCGCGGCGACCACAAGGACGGCCTTGGCAGCTGGGACGAAACGCAGTTGGTGCAGTTCCTGAAAACCGGGCGCAGTGATCGCAGTGCGGTGTTTGGCGGGATGAGTGACGTGATCGTTCACAGCATGCAGTACATGTCTGATGCCGACCTGACGGCAATCGCACGTTACTTGAAGTCTTTGCCTGCGGTGGATTCAACCGATAAACCCCACCAGTACGACCCGGCCGTGGCCGACGCACTGTGGAACGGCGACGACAGCAAACGCGGTGCGGCGGTCTACATCGACAACTGCGCCGCGTGCCATCGCACCGATGGTCATGGCTATACCCGCGTGTTCCCGGCGCTGGCGGGCAACCCGGTGTTGCAGTCCGAAGACCCGACCTCGTTGATCCATATCGTGCTCAAGGGCGGGACACTCCCGGCGACACACACCGCGCCGTCGACCTTCACCATGCCCGCCTTCGACTGGCGCTTGTCGGATCAGGAAGTGGCCGATGTGGTCAATTTCATCCGCACTAGTTGGGGCAACAGAGGGGCGGACGTCAACGCGTCTGATGTGAAAAGCATGCGCGACTCATCCACACACCCATGATGTATCGGGCGCCACGGCCGCTGCCGAGCAGCGGCCGCAGGGCGCCTGTCTCTCGGCCACCTGCCCTCTCTGTGCCAGAGCGGCCCACCGGCCTTCGCCCCGGATGCCATCTAAGCCCGTTCGGCGTGGGCATGCCTGCGATTAATCGCGCGCTGATAATGTCTAGCTGATCAACCAATCCCTTAGAAATGAGAGCCTTTGGGAAAAGTCCTATTTACGTCCAATGATCGTCGCTCCAATGTGCTGCCTACGCATTAGATCTTCTCACTTATTGCCATCCGACATTAAGGCGTGCATAGGGCAGAAGACTTCTCCCACCTATCGAGTGGATCCTAAGGCGTGGCGCTGCCTGATGGCTGCTCAGTGCCACGCTGTTCAAATGATGTCGAAACTGACGGTTAATTAAAGGGCGGAGTCAGCTTGGCTTAGGCTAGGTGAAATGGAGAAAAATCAATGACTCATGGTTATTTCATTGGTCTGGGCGACAAAACTACCTGCGGCGGGGAAGTGTTGGATGGTGATGACAGAGTCAACATCTTTGGACTTCTTCATGCTTGCGCAGGCGATCGGGTCACTTGTGGCAAGGACGGTAAAACTTATCGGATCGTCGGCGGCATTTCGCACATGGAAAGCCATGGCAGGCTTATGGCCGGCACGCTCGATAGCCTCAGCGATTGCCCCTGCAGAGCCCAACTGATTCCTTCGGCCTATATGGCCACCTATCAAAATCAGGTACGTCCTACAGCACGAACCACTACGGCAGTTAATCAGCCATCAACGCCTGCCTTAACTAGCCACACGGCAACTTCAGGTCAAGCAAGCGTAACCCGCACCTTATTAGACAAAACGCCGGAGCAAGTTACTTGTAATCACCCAGACATGTTGGAGCAGGTGGCCATCTATATCGCCGAAGAGATGAACCGCAACATCACACACCCATCCGTATTGAAAATGAAGAAGCTAACCAGCTTTGACGCGACAGCGAAAAATGCCCTGTTTCAAAAGCTCCCCTGGTATGCACGACTTTCCCCACCTGATTTCCAGGCAATAGAGCGTGGTAACACTGCTGTTGCGATGGCCCTGTGGGCTGAGCGGGTTGGTCAACATAGGCCATGGGATCACAAGGTGACAATTGGACAGCAGTTCGGCGGGCCTTGGCAGAAGCAAGGCGACGTTGACTACTTCTACGACATCTGGTCCAACATCCACTATGGCTACGTAGGGCGCGTTGGTGGTCTTTCAGAAAGTGCTCTTCTGGACGGCGCTGGGCTTGAACAGATTGCATCAGATGCTATTCGAAAAGCTCAGAAGTGGGACGAACGAAAAGGGCCTCACCGCTCAGCCAACATTGAAGGAATGCGAGCTTGGGATGACATCGGCGACCGAGTCTCTATCAGCATTGGTGTCAACCTGCACAAGAAGCGCCCTTACGGCGGGATTACGGCAAAGATGCTAATGGACGAAGTTTTAGCTTTACCACGTTCGAGCTGGGGAGATGGCATACGTGAACACGTCTGCAAATAAACCGAAACGGCATTTCCGGCGGTGGGTGATGGCGCTATTACTCGCCCCCCTCATCTTTTGGTATGTCGCCACACCCCAAGTAAGCTTCCATTTCTCAGACAAGGGACAGGGGCGTCTCGGTTACATTTTGAATGTTCAGCACGACCTCTCAAAAGGTGAGATCTACCCGGGTCAAACCACGGGTGGCGCAGGACACATCTTCCCGAACAGCCAATTTTTTATGGAGTTCGATTGGAACAACGGGGGGAAATCGCACTGCATCCGGGTTAAACCGAAGTGGCCGAAGACCGATGTCTATATCGGGGAAAAGGGGGCTATCGATAGCCGAACGGATGGCAAGCTCATTGAAGCATGCGGGCCACTGCCCAAATAGAACACGCCGAGAACCTGGTCTTTCGTATGACGTGATGACGCAGTATCCGATCTATACGCACCCGCTCTAACGTCAATAAACGGCGTTGGCGATCGATCTTCCTTCACGTTTTCCAGCCCCTTCTGACCGCCACTGTTCTCAACGAACCCGCCAACCTTCAGCCCGTATCAGCAGGGGCAAGAGCAGTTGAGGCGTTCCAGCAAAAGCTAATTGATCAAATGGCGGCCACTGCAGGTCTAACCACTATGATTGATTGCAACATCGTATGTCCCGCTTTCAATCCCTGACAGCAACTCGTTGCCGTTCGTGATCAGGGTTGAGGCCTGCATGCTGCGCTTGCGCCAACCGTTGGCCCGGCTCAACCTCAAACCCGGTCGGGTGCCCGGCGTGCCTGTAGATTCAGGGCGGCGTGTCTGCGTCGAGGGCGGTGTGCGATTCGCATCGGTGGCTAACGTCATCGATCAACGCGGCGTGAGCCAAAGGGCTTATCCGTGGCAATAACAGCAACAGGCCTGGCAGAAAGCGCAGGGTCACTGGGTTGAGCAGGATGCAAGCGATTCGCAATAAAGGTTCGCTTTGCTTTATGTTGGTCCGCTGCGGGTTGGACAGCACTGCGACTGGACGTTGTCTTAACCCCATGAATTTTGTGAAAAACGGAGAAAAAAATGAAAAGTTTACTGTCTCGCGCTGCACTGGCTTCAGTTCTGATGGGCGCTTCGGTCATGGCCATGGCGGCCACCCCGGCACCCGAAGGCGCAAAAGTTTCGATCATTTCCCCGGCTGACGGCGCCACAGTGGATAAAACCTTTACGGTCAAATTCGGCGTTGAAGGCATCCAACTGGCACCTGCTGGCGACCAGACGCCGAACACCGGCCATCATCACCTGCTGATCGACGTTGACCAGCCCATTGCTGCGGGCCAAGTGATCCCGGCAGACGCCAACCACGTGCATTTCGGCAAGGCGCAGACTGAAGCTGAAGTCACCCTCGCGCCCGGCAAGCACACCTTGCAGCTGGAGTTGGCAGACAAGAACCACATGACCTTCGAACCGGTGATCGTGTCGAAGAAGATCACGGTCAACGTGAAGTAACTTTACGGGCGGCACAAAAAAGGAGACCCGAAGGTCTCCTTTTTAGTAGCGCGACTTAGAACAGTACGCGGCAACGGATGGTGCCGGTGATGCTTTGCAGCTTCTCTTGCGCCAGGTCCGAGGACTCGGCGTCGACGTCGATCACCACGTAGCCAACTTTCTCGTTGGTTTGCAGGAACTGGCCGGAAATGTTGATGCCGTTTTCTGCAAAGACCTTGTTGATCTCGCTCATCACACCGGGAATGTTCTGGTGGATGTGCAGCAAACGGTGCTTGCCCGGGTGAGCCGGCAATGCCACTTCGGGGAAGTTGACGGAAGACACCGACGTACCGTTGTCGCTGTACTTGACCAGCTTCTCTGCCACTTCCAGACCGATGTTGGCTTGCGCTTCAGCGGTAGAACCGCCGATGTGCGGGGTCAGGATCACGTTGTCCAGACCACGCAGCGGGCTTTCGAACTCTTCGTCGTTGGAACGCGGCTCGACCGGGAACACGTCGATGGCGGCGCCGATCAGGTGTTTGTCCTTGATCGCGTCAGCCAGGGCGTCCAGCTCGACCACGGTGCCACGTGCGGCGTTGATCAGAATGCCGCCCTTTTTGATGGCGCGGATTTCTTTCTCACCGATCATCCACTGAGTGGCGGCGGTTTCAGGCACGTGCAGGGTCACGATGTCGGACATGCCCAGCAGTTCGTGCAGGTTGCCCACTTGCGTGGCGTTACCCAACGGCAGCTTGGTCACGGTGTCGTAGAAGAACACCTGCATGCCCAAGCCTTCAGCCAGTACCGACAGCTGTGTGCCGATCGAACCATAACCGACGATACCCAGCTTTTTGCCGCGAATTTCGAAGGAGTTGGCAGCGCTTTTGATCCAACCACCACGATGGCAGGAAGCGTTTTTCTCAGGGATGCCACGCAGCAACAGGATCGCTTCAGCCAACACCAACTCGGCCACCGAACGGGTGTTGGAGTAAGGGGCGTTGAAAACAGCGATACCGCGTTCGCGAGCAGCGTTGAGGTCGACCTGGTTGGTACCGATGCAGAAACAGCCAACAGCCACCAACTTCTTGGCGCAATCGAACACTTCTTCGGTCAGTTGAGTGCGAGAACGGATGCCGATGAAATGGGCATCAGCGATCTTTTCCTTCAGCTGATCTTCAGGCAAGGAACTGGTGATGTACTCAATGCTGGTGTACCCGGCGGACTTGAGAACATCAACAGCGGATTGGTGGACGCCTTCCAGAAGAAGGAACTTGATCTTGCTCTTATCGAGAGAAGTCTTGCTCATCTGCGTAAACCTGTGTCCCAGAGAAAAATGGCAGGGAAGTGGACAGCCTGAGCTGACCTGGCCGGCGTGAAGACCGGCACCGAGAATCGTCCTACGGCTCGATTCTACGGGGGGGCCGTATGCTAGCATAAGCGCCCCGCTAAACACCCATTCCTGCGACGTGAAGCGTTCTCAGGATGACCATGAATTGTTCGAGAGTTCTGTTGATGACCCATCCTGCCTTGATTGATGAGCTAAAGACCCTGGTAGAGCCTGGCAAGGTTCTCACCGACGCCGATTCCCTCAATGCTTATGGCAAGGACTGGACCAAGCATTTCGCCCCCGCGCCGCTGGCCATCGTGTTCCCGAAAACCACTGAACAGGTGCAGGCCATCGTGCTGTGGGCCAACGCCCATCACGTCGCGCTGGTGCCGTCGGGCGGCCGTACCGGTTTGTCGGCCGCAGCCGTGGCGGCCAATGGCGAAGTGGTGGTGTCCTTCGACTATATGAACCAGGTGCTGGATATCAACCTGACCGACCGCACCGTGGTGTGCCAGCCGGGCGTGGTCACTGAGCACTTGCAGAACCTCGCTGAAGAACACGGTCTGTATTACCCGGTGGACTTCGCCTCGGCAGGTTCCAGCCAGATTGGTGGCAATATCGGCACCAATGCCGGCGGGATCAAGGTGATTCGCTACGGCATGACCCGCAATTGGGTCGCGGGCATGAAAGTGGTCACCGGCAAGGGCGACATACTCGAACTGAACAAAGACCTGATCAAAAACGCCACCGGTTATGACATGCGCCAGCTGTTCATCGGTGCCGAAGGCACGCTGGGCTTTGTGGTCGAAGCCACCATGCGCCTGGACCGTGCGCCTAAGAACCTGACCGCGATGGTGCTGGGTACGGCCGACTTCGATTCGATCATGCCCGTGCTGCATGCCTTCCAGAGCAAGCTGGACCTGACAGCATTCGAGTTCTTCTCTGACAAGGCTCTGGCCAAGGTCATGGCGCGTGGCGATGTGCCTGCAGCTTTTGACACCGAGTGCCCGTTCTACGCGCTGCTGGAATTCGAAGCGACCACCGAAGAAGTGGCCAATGCCGCGCTGGAAACCTTCGAGCACTGCATGGAACAAGGCTGGGTGCTGGACGGCGTGATGAGCCAGAGCGAAACCCAGTTGCAAAACCTGTGGAAACTGCGCGAGTACATCTCCGAGACCATTTCCCACTGGACACCGTACAAAAACGACATCTCGGTCACGGTTTCAAAAGTCCCGGCGTTCTTGAAAGAAATTGACGCTATCGTCGGCGAACACTACCCGGACTTCGAAATTGTCTGGTTCGGCCACATTGGCGACGGCAACCTGCACTTGAACATCCTCAAGCCTGAAAACCTGAGCAAGGACGAGTTCTTCGCCAAGTGCGCGACCGTCAACAAGTGGGTGTTTGAAACCGTCGAGAAGTACAACGGTTCGATCTCGGCCGAGCACGGCGTGGGCATGACCAAGCGTGATTACCTGACGTACAGCCGCTCGCCGGTGGAAATCGAGTACATGAAGGCCATCAAGGCTGCCTTCGACCCCAACGGCATCATGAACCCGGGCAAGATTTTCGCGATTTAATCAGCGACACCACAGCGGTCGTCGTTGCCGGGCGGTGGTTCACCCACCTGTTTCACTGAAGGCCGCGTGCATTGGGCCTTCAGGGGCAACATCGGCATCGACGCTTTCAGCGAACCCACCAGCGGAGTCGGTCAATGAGCTATCAGCACCAATATGTCGACGGTACGAGGATTCACTTTCCAATCGGAAAAGTGGTGTGCATCGGGCGTAATTACGCCGAGCACGCCAAAGAGCTGGATAACCCGATCCCGACTGAACCCTTGTTGTTCATCAAGCCCGGCAGTTGCGTGGTGCCACTGCAAGGTGGCTTCACTATCCCGACCGAGCGCGGCTCCGTGCATTACGAGGCCGAGATCGCTGTGCTGATCGGCAAGCCGCTGTCCAACCACCCGAGCCCTGAAGAGGTGCTGGACGCCCTCTCCGGTTTTGCTCCGGGCCTGGACCTGACCCTGCGCGACAAACAGGCCGAGCTGAAAAGCAAAGGCCTGCCCTGGGAGATCGCCAAATCATTCGACGGCGCCTGCGTGCTGGCCCCGTTCGTACAAAGCAGCGCGTTCAAGGATCTGGCTGACATTGGCATTCGCCTGACCATCAACGGCGAAGTCCGCCAGGACGGCAACAGCGCCCTGATGCTCAACCCGATTGTGCCGATGATTCAGCACATGGCCTCGTGCTTCTCGCTGCAAGCGGGCGACGTCATCATGACCGGCACGCCGGTTGGGGTAGGTCCGTTGAATGTCGGGGATGAGATCGTGCTGGAACTGCCAGGCGCCAGCCGCTTCGAAAGCCGCGTGAACTGAGTCAGGGTCATAAGCCTCCTGGCCCATCAGCGCCCCTGCTCAGGGGCGCACAATCTCTCAGGCGCCAGCAGTACTTAAACGTTATTCTGTCGAGGATTTTTCCTATACAGAATGTGAACCCGCCGCATGCCAAACTGGAACCACTACTTACAGCGCGTCATTGAATTGATGAAGCGCTATCCGGGGCTGATTGCGCTGTTCGGCTTCTGCTCGGGTGTGGGCAGTTTCATTCTGGTTGATCGCCAGCAAGGCATGGCCCGCTGGATCGCGGTGATTTTGCTGGTGAGCTGGGTCTGGCTGATGCTGGAAAACACCTTCACGCAGCTGTTTATGCGGGTGTTCAAACGCGAAATCCCCCCGCCGCTGCTGCGTTACGCCACGCAGATGATCCATCAGGAAAGCCTGTTTTTCGTCTTGCCGTTTTTCTTTGTCACCACCACCTGGAACAGTGGCCAGCTGGTGTTCACCGGGCTGCTCGGTGCAACTGCGCTGGTGACCATCACCGACCCGCTCTATTACAAATGGTTGGCGCCCAAGCGCTGGCTGTTTTTGGCCGTTCACACGCTGGCGCTGTTCGCGGCGCTGCTGACCGCACTGCCGATCATCCTCAACCTCACCACTTCGCAAAGCTACATGCTGGCGCTGGGTGCCGCTGTGGTGCTGTCCATCCCCAGCCTGGCCGTGAGTTTGCCGCTCAAGACCATGCGCGGCTGGCTGTTGCTGCCGTTGATGGTCATTGCCCTCGGCGGCACGGGGTGGCTGCTGCGTTCATGGGTGCCGCCCGCCACCTTGTGGATGACGGAAGTGGCCGTGACCACGCAATTACAAGACCGCACGCCGGGCGAGAGCCTCAAGCGCATCGACGTCAATGAGCTGCGTGCGCGGGGTCTGTACGCCTACACCGCGATCAATGCGCCACGGGGCTTGAATGAACGGATTTATCACGTGTGGAAGCTCAACGGCCAGGAAGTGGACCGCATCGCGCTGGACATCAAAGGCGGACGCCAGGAAGGCTACCGCGCCTGGACCCACAAACAGAACTTCCCGCCCAATCCTGTCGGCCGCTGGCAAGTGCGGGTGTTGACGGAAGACGGGCAAATGATTGGCGTGCTGCGCTTCCGGGTTACCGACGCAGATCAATCGTCTTCGGCGTCCCGTCAGGCAAACTGACCGGATTGTGCTATTACCTATGGTCTACGTATTCGCGAACCGAGCTTGGAGCCGACGATTATTACTGCTAAGGCTGGCGACGCCCAATTAGACACTTCGAGTAAACCGGCCCGGCTCCACATCAGTGGCGACTGGACGCTGGCCAATTACGCACGCCTCAAGCAACTCAACGCGCAGTTGGCTGGCAAGTACGACGACAGCACCCACGTTGACCTCGATGACGTGACCCGCCTCGATACGGCAGGCGCTTCGCTGCTGGTCGAGCTGCTGGGCGCCGAACGTGTCAGCCAACTGGCCGACACCACCTCCAGACTCCCTGCTGCCGACCGTGCCTTGTTGCAAACGGTCTATTCCTCGATGCGCGACTTCTGCGTGCCGACCAAGGCCCCCGAGGAGAACACCGGCATTCAGGTGCTTAGCCGCATTGGCTGCGCCGTCGACAAGCTGTGGCAAGACTCGCTGAAACTGCTGGGGTTCATCGGCCTGATCCTGCAAACCCTGGCCCGTAACCTGTTTCGCCCCAAGCAATGGCGCATCACCCCGGTGGTGGCGCATATCGAACAGATCGGTTTGAACGCGGCCCCGATTGTGGTGTTGCTGACCTTCATGGTGGGCGCGGTGGTGGCGTTCCTTGGCGCGACGGTGCTGGCCAACTTCGGCGCGGGTATTTTCACCGTCGATCTGGTGGCGTTTTCCTTCTTGCGGGAATTTGGCGTGTTGTTGACCGCCATCCTGCTCGCCGGCCGCACCGCGAGTGCGTTCACGGCACAAATCGGTTCGATGAAAGCCAACGAAGAGATCGACGCCATCCGCACCCTGGGCCTCGACCCCATGGATTTGCTGGTGTTGCCGCGCGTCCTGGCGCTGCTGATCGCGCTGCCGCTGCTCACGTTCCTGGCCATGATGGCCGGGATTCTGGGCGGCGCCGTGGTGTGCATCGTGTCGCTGGGCATCTCGCCCGACATGTTCATCTCGCTGCTGCACTCGGACATCGGCGTGCAGCACTTTTTGGTGGGCATGGTCAAAGCGCCCTTTTTCGCCTTCCTGATCGCCGCCGTTGGCTGCCTTGAAGGCTTCAAGGTGGCGGGCAGTGCTGAATCGGTGGGCGAACACACGACCTCCAGCGTGGTGCAGTCGATCTTTATCGTGATCGTGCTCGATGCCGTGGCGGCGCTGTTTTTCATGGAGATGGGCTGGTGAGTGCTTCTGTGCCAAACGACCGCGAGGCGGTGATTGAAGTGCGCGGCCTGTGCAATCGCTTCGGCAGCCAGACCGTGCACGAGCACCTCGATCTGGATGTGTACAAGGGCGAGATATTGGGGGTGGTGGGCGGCTCGGGCACGGGTAAATCCGTGCTGTTACGCAGCATTGTCGGCCTGCGGCGGCCCAATGAAGGTGAAGTCCGCGTGTTCGGTCAAGACTTGATGAGTTTGCCGGAAGAACAGCGCTCACGGGTCGAACGACGCTTTGGCGTGCTGTTTCAACAAGGCGCGCTGTTTTCATCGCTGACAGTGACCGAAAACATTGCCTTGCCACTGATCGAACACGCAGGCCTGAGCCGCCCGGACGCCGAGCATCTGGCGCTGGTGAAACTGGCCCTGGCCGGGCTGCCGCTGTCGTCGGCCGATAAGTACCCGTCGTCGCTGTCCGGCGGCATGGTCAAGCGGGCCGCGCTGGCCCGTGCCCTGGCGCTGGACCCGGACATCCTGTTTCTCGACGAGCCGACTGCCGGGCTCGACCCGATTGGGGCGGCGGCGTTCGACCAATTGATTCTGACCCTGCGCGATGCGCTAGGTTTGAGCGTGTTCCTGGTCACCCACGACCTCGATACGCTTTACACCATCACCGACCGGGTGGCGGTGCTGTCACAGAAACGCGTGTTGGTGGCCGAACCGATCAAGCAGGTCGAAGACTACGACGACCCGTGGATTCATGAGTATTTCCATGGCCCTCGTGGCCGCGCCGCGTACGAAGCGGCAACCCAGCGTAAGGAGCAATGACATGGAAACCCGCGCCCATCATGTATTGATTGGCTTGTTCACCGTGCTGGTCATCGTCGGTGCCATGCTGTTTGGGCTGTGGTTGGCCAAGGCCAGCATGGACAGCACCTTCAAAGACTACGAAGTGGTGTTCAACGAGGCTGTCAGCGGTTTGTCCAAGGGCAGCTCGGTGCAATACAACGGGATCAAGGTCGGTGATGTGATTGAGTTGCGGCTCGACGACAAGGACCCGCGCCGAGTGCTGGCGCGCATCCGCCTCGCGGCCAATACCCCGGTCAAAGTCGACACCAAGGCCAAACTGGCGCTGACCGGTGTGACGGGCACGTCCATCATCCAGCTCAGCGGCGGCGACCCGAACAGCCCGCCACTCAAAGGCAAAGACGGCAAATTGCCGGAAATCGTGGCCTCGCCCTCGCCTATCGCGCGCCTGCTGACCGACGGCTCGGACGTGATGGCCAACGTCAACATGCTGCTGCACAACGCCAATCGACTGTTCTCCCATGAAAACGTCGACCGCGTGGGTAAAACCCTGAACAACCTTGAGCAAACCACCAACGCCATTGCCGGCCAGCGCGGGGATATCTCCCAGACGCTTAAGCAACTGGCGCAGGTCGGCAAACAGGCGAGTATCACGCTGGAGCAAACCACGGCGCTGATGCGCAATGCCAATGGCCTGCTCAACACCCAGGGCAAGCAGATGTTCGGCAGCGCCGAGCAGGCGATGCAGTCGCTGGAGCAAAGCGCGGCCACCATCAACACCTTGCTCAGCAATAACGAAGAGTCGCTGAACAACGGCATGCAAGGCCTCAATCAACTGGGCCCGGCCGTCAATGAGCTGCGCGAAACCCTGAGCACGCTGCGCGGCATTTCGCGGCGGCTTGAGGCCAATCCAAGCGGTTACTTGCTGGGCCGCGAACAGAACAAGGAATTCACGCCATGAGTCGCACGTATCGCCTGGCAGGTTCAATCGTATTGGCCGCAAGCCTGAGCCTGCTCAGCGCTTGCTCGATCTTGCCCAAGCCCGAGCAAGTGGACGTGTACTGGTTGCCCTATGCGCAAACGCCGGTGGCTGCCAGCCGCAGCGCGCCGGTGACATGGTCGCTGCGGCTCGACAAGCCGATGGCCAGCAATGCACTGAACAGCCAGAACATCGCCGTCGTGCCGCAAGGCAACCTGATCAGCAACTACAAAGGCGCACGTTGGAGCGACCCGGCGCCGGTCCTGTTGCGTAATCGCTTGCTGGACGCGTTCTTGCAGGACGGGCGGATTCAGGGGTTGAGCACGGACGACAGCAACCTGCAGGCGGACTACGAATTGGGCGGCGAGTTATTGGCCTTTCAGACCCATTACAACGGCAAAAACCCTGAAGTGCTGGTTCAGTACAACGCGCGTCTGGTGCGCACCAGCGACCAACGGGTGATCGCGTCTCGCCGCTTTGAAACGCGCCAGCCCCTGAGTAATCCGATGGTGCCAGGCGTGGTGGCAGGGTTTGGCCAAGCAACCGATGCACTGATGCCTCAAGTGGTGCAGTGGGTAATGCAACAGGGCCAGGCGCAACGCGTCATCGCCCCTTAGTCGACAACGCAAGCGCGCCCCTGGCTGGACATTACCGGGGGACGCGGCGACGACAGCCCGTTGGCCTTAACCGAAGAACCAGTAACACACACCAATGGCCGCCACTACGCCCGAGAACTCCGCCAGCAACGCGCAACCCACGGCGTGGCGGGCGCGCTGGATACCGACCGCACCGAAGTACACCGCCAGTACATAGAACGTCGTTTCGGTACTGCCCTGCACCGTCGCCGCCACCAGCGCCGGGAAGCTGTCGACCCCCTGGCTCTGCATGGTTTCGATCAACAACGCCCGCGCCGCACTGCCCGAGAAGGGCTTGACCATCGCGGTGGGCAGGGCGTCGACAAAACGCGTGTCCCAACCCAGCCATTGCACCGCATGGCGAATACCGTCCAGGCCGAAGTCCAACGCCCCCGAAGCCCGCAGCACGCCGACGGCACAGAGCATGGCCACCAAGTAGGGAAGCAGGTTCTTGGCCACGTCGAAGCCTTCTTTGGCGCCTTCGACAAACGCCTCATACACCTTGACCTTACGCAGCGCGCCGATAATCAAAAAGATCATGATCAGCCCGAAGAGGGTCAGGTTGCCAAGGAGGGACGACAAACTGGCCAGCGCCGTGGCAGACAAGCCTGCCAGCAAGGCCATGAACCCGCCCAGAATCAGCGCGCCCGGTAGCAAGTACGCCAACACGACCGGGTCCCACAGGCGCAAACGCTGCATGAAGGCCACTGAGAGCAGCCCTACGAGGGTTGAAGCGCTGGTTGCCAGCAAGATAGGCAGAAACACCAGCGTCGGGTCAGCAGCGCCCTGCTGGGCGCGGTACATGAAGATGGTGACGGGCAGAAGCGTCAAGGACGAGGCATTGAGCACCAGAAACAGGATTTGCGCATTACTGGCACTGGTCAGGTTGGGGTTGAGCTCTTGCAGGGCGCGCATCGCTTTCAAACCGATCGGCGTCGCAGCGTTGTCCAGGCCCAGTCCGTTGGCGGCGAAGTTCAGGGTAATAAACCCCAGCGCCGGGTGGCCGGGCGGCACTTCGGGCATCAGGCGCTTGAACAACGGCCCCAGCGCCCTGCCCAGCCAGTTCACGATCCCGGCCTTCTCGGCGATGCGCAGAAACCCCAGCCACAGGGTCAGGGTGCCGAACAGCAGAATCATCACCTCAACCGAGAGCTTGGCCATGGCGAAAATGCTTTCGACTATCGCGGCGAAGATCCCGGCATTGCCACCCACTAGCCATTGGGCGAGTGCGGACACGGTCGCGACGACGAAAAAGCTGAGCCATAGGCCGTTAAGCATCAAAAGCACTCCTCAAAGATGCGGCGAATGATAGCGGCCAACCCCCGAAAACAACAAACCCCGGACAAGTCCGGGGTTTGGCGGTTCAAGCATGCGCGGGGCGATTATTCGCCTTTTGGCAGGGCTTGCTTGCTGCGCCAGTGCGGCAGCGAGTTCCAGTAGCGCTGGCCCTTGGCATCGTCGTACATGCCTTCCCAACGCGAGATCACCAGTACCGCCAGGGCGTTACCGATCACGTTCAGGGCCGTACGGGCCATGTCCATGATGCGGTCAACACCGGCGATGAAGGCCAGACCTTCGAGCGGGATACCGACGCTGCCCAGTGTCGCCAGCAGCACCACGAAGGATACGCCCGGCACACCGGCGATGCCTTTGGAGGTCACCATCAGGGTCAGGACCAGCAGCAGTTGCTGGCTGATCGACAGGTCAATGCCGTACAGCTGGGCAATGAAGATCGCCGCGATGCTCTGGTACAGGGTCGAACCGTCGAGGTTGAACGAGTAACCGGTTGGCACCACGAAGCTGCAGATCGCTTTCGGGCAACCGTAGGCTTCCATTTTCTCGATCACACGCGGCAACACGGTTTCCGAGCTGGCGGTGGAGTAAGCCAGTACCAGCTCATCCTTGAAGATGCGCATCAGCTTGATGACGGAGAAACCAAACATCTTGGCGATCAGGCCCAGTACCACGAAGCCGAAGAACAGGATGGCGGCGTACACCAGCACCACCAGCTTGGCCAGTGGCAGCAGCGAGGCAAAACCGAAGTTGGCGACGGTCACGGCGATCAGCGCAAACACACCGATTGGCGCGTAGTTCATGATCATGTGAGTCACTTTGAACATCGACTCGGACACGCCCTGGAAGGTTTTCACCAGCGGGTCGCGCAGCTCGGCGTTCAGGCTCGACAAACCAAGACCGAACAGCACCGAGAAGAAGATGATCGGCAGCATTTCACCGCGAGCCATGGCCGCGAAAATGTTCGATGGGATCAGGTTGAGGATGGTTTCGATGAACGCATGTTCGTGCTGAACTTCTGCGGCCGTCGCTTGATATTTGGAGATATCGACCGTGCCCAGGGTGCTCATGTCGATGCCGGCGCCCGGGTGGAACAGGTTGGCCAGTAGCAGGCCGACCACGATCGCGATGGTGGTCACCACCTCGAAGTAGATGATGGTTTTAAGCCCGATGCGACCGAGTTTCTTCGCATCCCCCACGCCTGCAATCCCGACAACCAGTGAAGAAATCACGATTGGGATTACGATCATCTTGATCAGACGGATAAAGATATCGCCAGCGGGTTGCAAGACGTTGCTGATCCACCAGGCCTTTTCAGCACTGAAATGGTTAAGCAGCGCGCCGATTGCAATACCCAGGACCAGACCGATGAGGATCTGCCAGGCGAGGCTCAGTTTTGCCTTCTTCATGTCATTACCCTTACTTCAAGTGGACTCGGGAAGAGGCTCAGACTAGAGCGCCGCGAAGCGCATAAATCCAAAACCTCTCCCCCCGTAGAAGGTCGCCCAAATCGAGCCAATCAGGCTCTTCGGCAGGCGAAAAAAGGCGCAACTATTCCCATGCAAGGGGAAGCCGTCTAATGCCGTAAACGCCTACCCTATGCCGAATCGGCATGGATATTGTCCGACAAGACCTTAAAAGCATGGAGCCGTAAAGACAGAGAATAGACGACATAACCGCCGCATACCGGCTGTTTCAAGGTCTTTTTGTCACCGCGAGGCGAGCAAAAATACGTTCTGACCTCAGAAATATCCGACAACATAAATCGGTTATAGAGAAGTGATCATTTTGCTATTAGTCGATAAAAGGTCGACGTTCGCAAAGGCGCCTCAAGCCACATGTGTTTTGAAAAAAATGAGCCGTGAGAAGGTTTTACGCATAAGAAAGAGATTTTTCAGACGAAAAAAAACCAAGGCATGACCTTGGTTTTTTCACTGATCAACAGCTGAAGAAACTGCCCAACGGGTTAGTACCAGTTAGGGTCTTTCTTCAATTGTTCTTTAAGCAGTGCTTGCATACCGACATCAGGCTGACCCAAGAATCGATAATCGGCATGACGCGTCGGTGACTTGTCTGCCGGCAAACCCGCCGGGACTTCAACCAACATGGCGTAAGCGTCCTTCTTGTCGAGGCTGACCGCCACGATAAGACGCTTGTTCAAGCAGGTTTGGGCGGTTTCGCAAAGCGGGCCGACCAAGTAAGCATCGCCGTCTTCAGTCACCGCATTCATCTGCTCGGCACTGCCCGACAGGTTCATCACCCATTCCGGCAGGCGCTCTTCCTTTTTAACGACCTTTTGCCATGCATCGCGGTAAGCAGGGTCATTTAACAGTTCGTTGGCACGGGTCTGGCCATCGTTAGCGGCCATGACCATGGCGCTGCTGCCCATGAGCAGGGCAGCGGCCATTGCCTTAAAGGATCGGCTAAACATGGTTACCCTCGACCGCGGCGACCGAAGATGAAGGACACGACGAACATCACCAGGAACACGACAAAGAGAATCTTGGCGATACCCGTGGCGGTGCCAGCGATACCACCAAAGCCCAGAACGGCTGCGATGATGGCGATAATCAGAAAGGTAATTGCCCAACTCAACATGGTGATTCTCCTTATTACTGTGGGAAAGCGTGTCTGTATCAATGCAGCCCCCTCAAGCCCGCAAGGGTCTCAAGGTTGTGAACACTTAAAACACCCAACGTTCCTGCGGCACTTCAGTATTTGCGATTTGCGTCTCATCGGCTGCCGTCAGGGCGTAGCCGGCGATCACCTCGGCGCTCGAGCCGATCGCACTGAAGTGCGTCTGCTGGGCGGGTTGGTGCAAAACTGTTTGGGCAGGTGGTGAAACCTGCTCAAAACGCACGAGTTGCTGACCACCGATCAACGTGACCAGAAGCGCCAAGCTGGCGAACAGGCCTTGCTGAAGCTGAAGCGAAGAAACGCGAATGCGGGATAGACCTAGACGATTCATGCTCAGACTCCTGCCACTCGGTGGTCATTGTTGGGTTGAGTCCGCCAGCGTTAACCGCTGCAAGACTGCGTTACAGGGGTTATTGCAGGCGGCATGCCAACTTTTTAACAACCACAAAACCCTTATAAATCAATGATTTATAAGCGATAACAAAATGCGCTAGCGAGCATCCTGCACGATGCACGGAGGTTGGGTCGGGCGTTCTGCACGACGGACTGAGGCCGAGTTCCACTCAGGCCGGGAAGGGATGGCACAATGCAATTGTTTTAGTGAGAGGGGATGACCGGCGTCGGAGCTTAAAATCACGTTAAATCAGTGAGTTACAGCATGCAGGCAAGTGGCTACCCTGCTAGCCTCTGAATCATTCGTGAAAAATCATGCAACTTGCCCGATGATTCCGACACTAACCAACATCACTCACTAAGGAACGTAGGAAATGGAGTCAGCCAAAGAGCACCAAGGCCGCATTCTGCTGGTCGACGATGAGTCCGCCATCCTGCGTACATTCCGCTACTGCCTCGAAGACGAGGGGTACACCGTGGCCACGGCCAACAGTGCCGCCCAGGCCGAAGCCCTGCTGCAACGCCAAGTGTTCGATTTGTGCTTTCTGGACCTGCGCCTGGGCGAAGACAACGGCCTGGATGTGCTGGCCCAAATGCGCGTTCAAGCCCCCTGGATGCGCGTGGTTATCGTCACCGCTCATTCCGCTGTAGACACCGCGGTCGACGCCATTCAAGCAGGCGCGGCAGATTATCTGGTCAAGCCATGCAGCCCGGATCAACTGCGACTGGCCACGGCCAAACAGTTGGAAGTGCGTCAGTTGTCGGCGCGCCTTGAGGCGCTGGAAGGGGAAGTGCGCAAGCCTAAAGACGGCCTGGACTCCCACAGTCCGGCGATGATGGTGGTCCTGGAGACCGCGCGCCAGGTGGCCAGCACCGACGCCAACATCCTGATTCTGGGCGAGTCGGGCACCGGTAAAGGGGAACTGGCGCGTGCCATCCATGGCTGGAGCAAACGGGCGAAGAAGTCTTGCGTCACCATTAACTGCCCGTCATTAACGGCCGAGTTGATGGAAAGCGAGTTGTTCGGCCACACCAAAGGCGCGTTCACCGGCGCCAGCGAAAGCACTCTGGGCCGCGTCAATCAGGCCGACGGCGGGACATTGTTCCTCGATGAAATCGGCGACTTCCCACTGGCGTTACAGCCAAAACTGCTGCGCTTCATTCAAGACAAAGAATATGAGCGCGTCGGTGACCCGGTCACACGCCGGGCTGACGTGCGTATTCTGGCCGCCACCAACCTTAACCTTGAGGACATGGTGCGCGATGGCCGCTTCCGCGAAGACTTGCTCTATCGCCTGAACGTCATCACGTTGCACTTGCCGCCCTTGCGCGAGCGCAGCGAAGACATCCTGACGCTGGCCGACCGCTTTCTGGCGCGTTTCGTCAAAGAGTACGCACGCCCCGCCCGCGGCTTCAGCGAAGAAGCGCGTCAGGCACTGGCCAATTACCGATGGCCTGGCAATATCCGCGAACTGCGTAACGTTGTAGAACGCGCCAGCATCATTTGCCCGCAGGAAGTCGTTGAAGTCAGCCACTTGGGCATGGCCGAGCAAACCACGCCCAACGCCCCGCGTATCGGGGCTGCATTAAGCCTCGACCAGTTGGAGAAAGCGCACATCGGCGCGGTACTGGCCACCAGCGACACCCTCGATCAAGCTGCCAAAACCCTCGGTATTGACGCCTCAACGCTGTATCGCAAACGCAAGCAGTACAACCTGTGAGTAATCTTCGATGAAACTCGCTATCAAGCTTCGAACACGCCTTTTTTTGAGCATTTCAGCGCTGATTACCGTGGCGCTGATGGGGTTGGTGCTCGGCGTGTTCGGCGTGATGCAAATGGCCAAAACCCAGGAAGCGTTGATCCGCAATAACTTCATCACCCTCGATCTGGGGCTCAAGCTGCGCCAGACCTTGGGGGATCAACTGATCCTGATGCTGCACAACACACCCGATGCGGCCGCACTCAAGGCCTCATCGGAGCAGTACCTCAAACTGCTCGACGAAGGCATCGAACACGAGCGCAAGCATAATTTGACCAGTGGGTTTGCCAAGGCGCGGGTCGATTATGTGAGCTTTCTGGAGGCGTTCAATCAGACGCATCGCCAGGGTCTTAACCTGAGCAACAACAATGACCTCACCAACCGCTTCAATGCGCTGCGCAACGGCCTGATTGACGAACACCGCAAGGCGCTCGAAACCATCAACACCGCACAGGCGCAGGCGCGTGAACGGGCCATGGTGATCGCCACGGTACTGGGGCTGGTGGGCGTTGCGGTGCTGATCATCGGCTTTATTACTGCCCACGGGATCGCCCGACGTTTTGGCGCGCCCATCGAGGCGCTGGCCAAAGCGGCCGACAACATCGGTAAAGGTAATTTCGAGGTGGTTTTGCCGCTGTCTTCCGCCACCGAGATGAACCTGCTGACGCGGCGTTTCGGCATCATGGCCGAAGCCTTGCGCCAGCATCAGGCAACCAACGTCGATGAACTGTTGGCCGGGCAACAACGGCTACAGGCAGTGCTCGACAGCATTGACGACGGGTTGTTGATGATCGATCAAGAGGGCCGTCTGGAACACCTGAACCCTGTCGCTCAGCGTCAGTTGGGCTGGGACGAAGGCCGTCTGGGCCAGCCGCTGGGCGAAGCCTTGCAGCGGCCGGAGCTGGATCAGCAACTGTTGACCGTATTACGCGGCGGCAGTCTGGAACGCTTGCCGGAAGACCTGAGCGTCGACATTGAGGGGGAAACACGCCTGCTGACGTACAGCCTGACCCCGGTCAGCCAACCCAAGGGCCCGATTCTGGGCGCGGTGATGGTGCTGCATGATGTGACCGAGCAGCGGGCGTTCGAGCGGGTTCGCAGCGAGTTTGTGTTGCGCGCCTCTCACGAGCTACGGACCCCGGTGACCGGCATGCACATGGCGTTCGGTTTGTTTCTGGAGCGTGCGCATTTCGATCCGCAATCACGTGAAGCGGACTTGCTGAACACGGTCAACGAAGAAATGCAGCGGCTGATGCAGCTTATAAACGATCTGCTGAACTTCTCCCGCTATCAGAACGGCATGCAAAAACTCACCTTGGCACCGTGCGACCTTCAGGAAATGCTGGAGCACGCGCAAGCCCGATTTGCTGACCGGGCCAACGCCAAAGATGTCGAGTTTGTGATCGACCTGCAGTCGCCACTACCGCGCCTCAATGCCGATCAGGCGCAATTGGAACGCGTGCTGGACAACCTGATAGACAACGCCTTGCGCCATACCCCTATTGGCGGGCAAATCCGCCTGCAAGCGCGGCGCCATGGAGAGCGGGTGATTATCAGCGTCGAAGACAATGGCGAAGGCATCGCCTACAGCCAGCAAGGCCGTATTTTCGAGCCCTTCGTGCAAGTCGGCCGTAAAAAAGGCGGCGCAGGGTTGGGGCTGGCGTTGTGCAAGGAGATTGTGCAGTTGCACGGCGGACGCATCGGCGTCTACTCGCGTCCTGGCCAAGGCACCCAGTTCTATATGGCGCTGCCGTTATAGGCGCGGCTTACACGTCGTCGTCAGCACGACGTGGGCCCAGCCGTCGGCCACCAGTGATGCGCTCCCGGAACTGGTGCGCATTCAGCGGTTTCTCAAACAGCCAGCCTTGCCCATAGACCACGCCCTCGCTGCGCAACAATTCAACCTGATAGTCATGCTCGATGCCTTCAGCGATCACCTTGAGGTTCAAGGCGTGAGCCATGCGGATGATGTGTGGCGCCACGCCGCTGCTGGCCGCGTCATAGCCCAGCGCATCAATGAATGCCTTGTCGATTTTCAGGCAGTCCACGGGCAAGGTTTGCAGGTACGCCAGGCTGCTGTAGCCGGTGCCAAAGTCATCAATCAGGATCGAATGCCCCTTGTCGCGCAAGGCTTGAAGCTTGAGGCGCGCGACTTCGACATCGATCATGCCGCGCTCGGTGACTTCAAACGCGATCTGGCTGGCCGCCACCTCGTGAATGGCCAACAGACGCGCCACCACCTTGCCAATGCGCGGCTCCATCACGTCACACGCGGACAAGTTAATAGAGACATATAGCTGCGGATTGGCGCGCAACACCGGCCCCAATTGCTCGAGGGTGCGCACCAAGACGAAATCGGTCAGTTGACGAATCTGCCCTGTGCTTTCTGCCAAGGGAATGAACAACTCGGGACTGGTCATGGTGCCATCTGCATGTCGCCAGCGAATCAACGCTTCAGCCCCTACAAACTGGCGGGTGTTGAGGTCGACAATCGGTTGATAGCGCACCTTGAATTCGCCCCGCCGCAGGGCACCCTGCAACTCACCGCCCAGTGACTGACGCTGACGGGCCAGGTGCAACACCAGCGCCCCCATGCACAGCGCAATCAGCAGGCTGCCGGGGAGCATCCACCACAGCTCTGCCAGATACGCCTTGGCCTCGGCACGCGGCAGGCTCAACACCAATTGATAGTCGGAACTGTCCGTAGGCAAGCGGTACAACATGCGGTAATCGGTGACCACCACTTCGCCGTCGTCCGGTGGCCAGCCTGCACTGGGCGGCCAATCCTGAGCCTGCCCCAACACAGGAAGCGCCCGTTTGCCCTCATCGACCACCACCAGCAGACTGCCGTCGGGGGGCAAATCCACCGCATCGCTCAAATGCCCGCGCGAGGTGGTGACTTCAAAATCGCCGCGGCCCAGCATCAACCCGGCAAGATTGTCGTCCGGTTCATTGGGGCTGGTGAGCCAGTAACGATAGACCGGGCCTTTTATGTCGGGCTCGCGGCCGGGTGAAGGGGTCAGACTCAGACGCGCAGGCCAGTTGGAGCAGATCTGGGAGCCATCATAGAAAATGGCTTCATAAATGAAGCGGTACTGAAAACTGACCTGCTGCAACTGGTCAATCATCAACGGGCCGCAATCGCGCAGCGGCTGATTGTTCAAATCATCCAACCCTTTGCGCAACTGGTTGAACAGTTGTTCGAGTCGTTCAAGCAACCGTTCGCCATGCACGCTCATTTGCTCGCGCTCGCGCATCTGAACTTGATGCATGGCAATCGGAACGCTCAGTGCCAGCAACAGGCTGGCACTGAGCAAGGTCGCCAGTATGGCC
Organism: Pseudomonas lundensis; assembly: GCF_015377145.2. Lineage (NCBI taxonomy): Bacteria > Pseudomonadati > Pseudomonadota > Gammaproteobacteria > Pseudomonadales > Pseudomonadaceae > Pseudomonas > Pseudomonas lundensis. The sequence goes on along the minus strand of NZ_CP062158.2, from coordinate 191,573 downwards.
AGCGACCATGGACGGTAAAGAGCATTGCGCAGGCTTTTGGTAAAAGTCCGCAGCGTCACACGTCCTGAGGCCAATCCCTGCTCCTGATCTTATTGAGTGGTGTTCAGCACATTCAACATAGCTGCCGTTTCCGCGTCCGGGAGGCCGTCAAAGCGAGAAGGGCGGAAACGCATCTGGAACGCGGCCAAAACGTGTCGCGTCGCGACGTCCAGTTCACCTGTTTGCGGTGTTTCATAACCGAACAGGGCCAATTGTTGCTGAAACCAGGTGATGCTCGGCAGCTGTCGGTCATACACAGCCTGAGCGCGAGCAACCGCCTGGGCATTGGGCCAGACGCCGAAACCTGCGTCTGCCAGACGTTTCCAGGGGAACAGCGGACCGGGGTCGAGCTTGCGCGTCGGCGCAATATCGCTGTGACCGATGATGTTCTGCGGGTTGATTTTGTAGCGCGTGGAAATGTCCTTGAGCAGGGCGATCAGGGTCTGGATCTGACCTTCGGTATACGGGTACCAGACCCGACCTTGAGGCGTGTCGCGAAAGCCCTTGTTGACGATTTCGATACCGATGGAGCTGGAATTCAGCCAGGTGCGGCCTTTCCATTGGCTTTCGCCGGCGTGCCAGGCGCGCTGGTTTTCATCCACCAGTTTGTAGAGGGTCGGCGGGGTATCGCCAATCAGGTAGTGACTGCTCACCGGACCGTGGGTGAGCAACTCAAGCGAGCGCTCCAGCGAGGTCGATGTGTAATGCAGCACGATGAATTGCACACGGCTGTCGTAGTTGACCGAAGGATGGCTGGTGTCCATGCGCGGCCCGCTGGCACAACCGGCCAGCAGCAGGGCAGACAAAATCAGGGTGATTACTTTCATGGTTTAAGTTTTAGCGTTGGGGCAGACAGGCAACAGCATAACGTAAGGCAGGCGTTTAACCCTGCTCAATGGTGTTGCGGCCTGCCGCTTTGGCGCGATACAGCGCTTGATCCGCGCGTTTGAGGACCTGATCGCTGCGCTCGCCGGGCTTGAACGCGGCTAGGCCGATCGAAACCGTGACGGTCACAGGCTCGCCCTTAAAGTGAAACGGGCACGCCTCGATGGCAGCCCGCAGCGTGTTGGCCAGTTGCATCCCCACCGCCATGCTCGTCGCGGGCATCAGCATGACAAACTCTTCACCCCCAAAGCGCGCAATAAAGTCGTTAGGGCGCAGGCGTTTGCGCAACTGCGTGGCGATGATCTTCAAGACTTTGTCGCCCGCCAGATGACCATAACCATCGTTGATGCGTTTGAAATGATCCAGATCGAGCATGGCCACCAGCAGCATGTTGCCGTGTTGTTGCCATTGTTCGACCTCGTGGGCCAATCGCTCGCCCCACGCCGCCCGGTTGGGCAAGCCGGTTAACGGATCAATCAGGGCCTTTTGTCGCTGCTCTTCAAGGTGCTCGCGGTAGCCTTGGGCTTCCTGCTCCATATGCGCCACCCGCTCGGCCAAGCCTTGCAGGTGCGTGGCAACTTCCTGTTCGCGGGCATCGCGCTGTTGCTGATGTTGGTCCATGGTGCCCAGCAACGCTTCCAAGCGGCTTTCGAGAATGTGTTTAAGGCTGTTGAGGTCCGCGGCGTCTTGTACGCTGCTCTGCAGATCGTCGACGTGTTCGCGCAGTTGGGTGTGCATGTCATCGGCTGCGGTACGGCCTTCAGCATGGCCCGCACTCGCCGCCTGGAGATTGCCTTGAAAGGACTCCAAGCGCTCGTTGAGCTGCTTGAGGTAAGCCTCGAACTCATGTTGACCGCTGTCCGTAATGGCCAACATCAACACGGCAAGATCGTCGAGGATCGGCAGTAATTCGTACCAGTTCAGTCCTTTTTCGAGACGGCTGCGCATCGCTTCGGCTTGCGGGCGATGATGCTCCGGCAACGAAAGATCGCTCAACAAGCCCAGCAGGGTCGATTCAATGTGCGAAGCGACCGAGCTATAGGACGGCTCGGGCGTGTCGGGCAGTGCGTAAACCGGGTCTTCTTCGGCACTGAGCGGTTCAAGCGCGTCAGGCTCGGGTTCGGGTTCGGGGGCCAGCGATTCAGAAACGGGCGACACCCCGGCCTCGACCCGCTCGGCATCGGCCTGGGCGAGCACCGATTCCAGCGCGCCACTCGAGGCCTCATCTGCATCGGGTTCGGTAGCGTCAGGCACCTCCACCGCTGCGGCCTGCGCAACAGGCTCAAGGGGTGGCAGCGACAGGATTTCGACTTCAATGGGCGAGGGCTGAAGCGCCTCGGGCGCCTGTTGCGGTACCTCCGCGACTTCCTCGTCGGGTTGAGTCGCAGGCACAGGCTCGACAGCCAGCGCGGGCCGCACTGCAACCGGTTCAGCACTGATGGCCACCGGGTCTGGGTTGATGGGCTGCGGGCTCGAGGTTTCGAACTCCGGCGCAGCCTTTTCCGCGTCTGCGCTGCCAAACAAACGTTGCAGCAAGCCCGGCTTCTGCGGCTCTGCATCGTTGAGTTGAGGCGCAAGCGCCTGCCCCTGCAAGGCACTTAATTCGCCCAAAAGCAGCGGAATCTCACGCGCCTGTGTCACGCGGCTGTCGAGCTGCTTGGCAAAGGTCTTCAGGGGCTTTCGGACGTCCCTGGGCAAGGGCAGCGCCTGCAACTGATTGACCAGCGTATTGAGCGCAGTACTGATCTGTTCGACACGGGTTTCACGGCGCTGCTCGGAGTCGAGCACGGCCTTTTCAAGGCGTGGCATAAGGGCGGCCAGCGCCGCGTCCATCTCGTCCGTGCGCACCGCCTCGCGCATCTCTTTCATGCACTGGTCGACCGTACGGTCAGAACCTTCGGCGGCCAGCGTGCTGCGCACCAGCCCACGGCGCAGCAAGTCGAGCCGTGCGTTCCAGCGACGCTCGAGTTTTTCTTGGTGCTCGATGCTTTTAAGGTACTTCTCTTTCCAGCGCTTGGCGTCGTCGGCGGTCATGCAGGGGGCTCACTGGCGGGGGGACTCAACACGGGCAGTGAGTCGACACCCACCGAACCGGGCAAACGTATTTCAACCGCGACCGGTAAATGGTCTGAAATGGGTTGGTCCAGTACCTGAACCCGCTCCAGGGTCAGGGTTGGACTGAGCAAAATATGATCAAGGCAACGCTGCGGACGCCAACTGGGGAAGGTGGCTTCCATTTGCGGGGCCAGTAAGCCTAGATCGCGCAGTGGCGAAGTATGTAACAGATCACTGGCATGGGTGTTCATGTCCCCCATCAACACTTGGTGCTGATAGCCGCCAATCAGCTCGCGCACATACGCCAGTTGCAAGGTTCGGGTCTTGGTGCCCAACGCCAGGTGCATCATGACGACGACCAGAGCGTCCGCTCCTTCACCAAACCGCACCAGAATCGCGCCACGACCCGCAGGGCCGGGCAGGGGGTGGTCTTCAATCGCGGTAGGGCGCAAACGGCTGAGCACCCCGTTGCTGTGCTGGGCCAGGCGCCCGAGATTGCGATTGAGTTGTTGGTACCAGTAAGGGAATTCGCCCTGCTGGGCCAGGTACTTGACCTGATTGATGTAGCCGGAACGGTGGCTGCCGCCGTCCGCCTCTTGCAGCGCAACCAGATCGAAGTCGCTCAGCAGGTCGCCGATTCGATCCAGGTTGCCGGTGCGCCCCTTGTGCGGCAACACGTGCTGCCAACTGCGGGTCAGGTAATGACGATAACCCTGAGTGCTGTTGCCGACCTGAATATTGAAACTGAGCAGCCGCAAACGACGATCATCCGATAACCCGCGGGTTACCAGAGGGTCTTCATTGACCTGCGGCTCATGCAGGCCAACGATGCGTTCATTCTTCCAGCGCCGCACAGGAAAGGCCCCCCTTACTTCGCAGCCTCTGCACGCTCTTTGGCGATCAACTGATCGGCCACGTTCAAGGTTTGCTCAGCGCCACCTGAAGAACCCAGGTCAAAACGGTACTTGCCGTTGACGATCATGGTAGGCACACCGGAGATTTCATATTTTTTGGCAAGTTCTTTGGCTTTGTTGATCTGGCCCTTGATGGCGAACGAATGGAAGGTCGACAGGAACTTGTCTTTGTCTACGCCTTGAGTGGCCAGGAATTCAGCCATTTCATCAGGTTTGACCAGGCGCTTGCCTTCTTTTTGGATGGCGTTGAACACCGCATTGTGCACTTTATGCTCAACACCCATGGCTTCAAGGGTCATGAACATTTGCCCGTGAGCATCCCATGGGCCGCCGAACATGGCAGGAATACGCACAAAATTCACATCCGCAGGCAGCTTCTCGACCCATGGGTTAATCACTGGCTCGAACGAATAGCAATGCGGGCAGCCGTACCAGAACAACTCAACAACCTCGATCTTGCCAGGCTTAGCCACCGCAACAGGACTAGACAACTGAACGTATGTTTTACCCGCTTCGAGCGGTACGTCGGCAGCGTGGGCCGACATGCCAAACAGGCTGGCACTGACGAGAGCGGCGCTGAGGATCAGATTACGCATGCTTTACTCCTGGACAAATAAGGTCGCTGTCACGTGACCTGTATTCAGACAGGCCCGCGCAGTCTTGAGTTCGGTAGTGTAACGGCAGATGCCATAAAAAAGGGCAGCCAACGCTGCCCTTTTAAACTCACACTCAAGGATTAAACGATCGTTAACATGGCCAACGACTCACGCCTTGGCTCACCGACCGTAGCAACCTTAGTGCAGACCTTGAATGTAGCTGGCCAGGGCTTTGATGTCCTTGTTGCTCAGCTTGGCCGCGATACTGCGCATGACCATGGTGTCGCCGTCGTTTGTACGGTCGCCTTCACGGAAAGCGGTCAGTTGTTTCTCGATGTAGCCGGCATGTTGGCCACCCAGGTGCGGGAACCCGGCGGGTGCGTTGCCCTGACCGTCTGGCGAGTGGCAACCGGTGCAGGCTGGCAGGCCTTTCTCAACATTCCCACCACGGAACAATGCCTGGCCACGCTCGACCAGTTTTGCGTCAGCCGCGCCGACAGAGCCCTTCTGGCTGGAGAAATAAGCGGCAATGTCTGCAAGGTCCTGGTCACTCAGGTTGGTCAGCATGCCGGTCATTTCCAGCACCTCACGCTTGCCGTCCTTGATTTCGTGCAGCTGTTTGAGCAGGTATTTATTACCTTGCCCAGCCAGTTTTGGGAAGTTTGGCGCCATGCTATTGCCGTCGGGACCGTGACAAGCGCCACATACAGCGGTTTTTGCCTGACCGGCAGCAGCATCGCCCACAAGAGCAGTGCCTGCGGCCTGGGCAACACCGGTGACGCCCAAGGTCAACAGCAGACTCACGAGTAATTTGTTCATCAGCTAATCCAACTACGGCTAAGGGTTAAAGAGTTATGGGCCGGGCTCACTCATTCATCACACGATGATCATTGCGGTAAACCTCGACACTGCAGTCCATGCACAAACCACGCGGCGGCATCGCCTTGAAACCCTGGGTCACGTGCTGCACCAGCGTTTTCATACCCTGTTTGCTTCTAGTCTCAGGCTTTCCGACGACCGGTTTCGGGTCGGTTGGCGCGGGCCAGAACGTCAGGTCATACAAACGCGGTTGTACACGGCTTCCGGATCCTGTGTAGCCTGAGCGCTATTCGCGGCATCAAGACACCGACAGCCAGCAGTCATAAAACGACCTTTCAGGGTTGGGAGCTTGCTGCGTTCTAATGCGCAACCTAGGTCAATCGCTCCCGTGTACTTCATCCTACGCTGGGACAAAGCGCACACAAAATCTGCGGCATTATATACTGGCGTCACTGAAACGGAAACGACACTGCTCGCCGCGTCCATTCCTGACGCCGCTCACATCGGAAATCCCATGCAACTCAAGAACCCCATTCTCGGTCTGTGCCAACAGGCTAAATTCATGCTCAGCGCCGCCAAAGTCGATCAATGCCCTGACGATGAAGGCTTTGAAGTCGCTTTTGCCGGGCGTTCCAACGCCGGTAAATCCAGCGCTCTGAACACCCTGACACACGCCAGCCTGGCACGCACCTCCAAAACTCCGGGCCGTACCCAACTGCTGAACTTCTTCCAGCTCGACGAAGAACGGCGCCTGGTCGACTTGCCGGGTTACGGCTACGCCAAAGTGCCCATCCCGCTGAAACTTCACTGGCAGCGCCACCTGGAAGCCTACCTGGGCAGTCGTGAGAGCCTCAAAGGGCTGATTTTGATGATGGATATCCGTCATCCCATGACTGACTTCGACAAGTTGATGCTCGACTGGGCAGTGCAAAGCGGCATGCCGATGCACATCTTGCTGACCAAAGCCGACAAACTGACCTTCGGCGCCGCCAAGGGCGAGTTGTTGAAAGTGCAGTCACAAATCCGTAAAGGCTGGGGCGACGCGGTGACCATCCAAATGTTCTCGGCCCCCAAGCGCATGGGCCTGGAAGAGGCGTACACCGTGCTCGCAAACTGGATGGAACTGCCGAACAAAGGCGAAGAAGACGCGGGCGAGTAACAAATCGCAGGCAAAAAAAACCCCGGACTTCGTATGGGGAGGGGGAAGTTCGGGGTTCAAGTACTGAACCGCTAGGGCGGGGTTCAGAATTCTGCCAACACTTAACACAACATTAGGAGCATTGAAGGGCTTCACCACCCATTCAACAGATCTGAGTGGTGAAGGAGGATTTAGTTCCAGACGCCTAAAAACTCTTTGATCTAAGCAAATTCCCTTCAGAACTAATGGCAAATTGCCTGTGACGATCAGTCGCAGGCAATTCAGCGTTTTAGTGCGCCTCATCCCAGTTATTGCCGACGCCCACTTCCACCACCAGTGGCACATCCAGCGTGGCGGCGTCACTCATGTGTACGCGCAGCGCTTCGCTCACCTGTTCCACCAGGTCTTCGCGCACTTCCAGCACCAATTCATCGTGCACTTGCAGGATGACGCGCGCCTCAAGCCCCGAAGCGCTCAACCAGTTATCCACCGCCACCATGGCTTTCTTGATGATGTCAGCCGCCGTGCCTTGCATCGGTGCGTTGATCGCGGTGCGCTCGGCGCCTTTGCGCAAGGCCGGGTTCTTCGCATTGATCTCGGGCAAGTACAGGCGACGGCCGAAAATGGTCTCGACATACCCTTGCTCAGCCGCCTGCGTGCGCGTGCGCTCCATGTAGTCGAGTACGCCGGGGTAGCGTGCGAAATAACGGTCGATGTACGCCTGCGACTGCTTGCGGTCGACCCCGATTTGCTTGGCCAGACCGAAAGCGCTCATCCCGTAGATCAAACCAAAGTTGATCGCCTTGGCACTGCGTCGCTGGTCCATGGTGACATCGCTCAGCTCAACCCCGAACACTTCCGCCGCGGTCGCACTGTGTACGTCCAGATTATTGCGGAAGGCATGCAACAAGCCTTCGTCCTTGGCCAGATGCGCCATGATCCGCAGCTCGATTTGCGAGTAGTCCGCCGCCAGCAATTTGTAACCTGGTGGCGCGACGAATGCCTGACGAATCCGGCGGCCTTCCGCCGTCCGAATCGGGATGTTCTGCAGGTTCGGATCACTGGACGACAAACGGCCTGTCGCCGTGACCGCCTGGTGGTAGGACGTGTGAATCCGCCCCGTGCGCGGGTTGATCTGTTCAGGCAGGCGATCGGTGTAGGTGCTTTTCAGCTTGCTCATCGAACGGTACTGCATCAGCACTTTGGGCAGCGGGAAGTCTTGCTCGGCCAACTCGGCCAGAACGGCTTCAGCGGTTGAAGGCTGACCTTTGGCCGTCTTGCTGATAATGGGCAAGCCCAACTTTTCGTACAGGATCACGCCCAATTGCTTAGGGGAGCTGAGATTGAATTCTTCGCCCGCAATTTCAAACGCCTCACGCTCCAGCGCGACCATTTTGTCGCCCAGTTCAACGCTCTGCACACCCAACAGCTTGGCGTCCACCAAGGCACCTTGGCGCTCGATGCGCGCCAATACAGGCACAAGCGGCATCTCAATGTCGGTCAGCACGCTGTTGAGGCTCGGTATCGCCAGCAGTTTTTCATGCAGGACATTGTGCAAACGCAATGTCACATCGGCGTCTTCGGCGGCGTAAGGGCCAGCCTGTTCCAGCGAGATCTGGTCAAAGGTCAGCTGCTTGGCCCCTTTGCCGGCAATATCCTGAAAACTGGTGGTGCTGTGACCCAGATACTTGAGCGCCAGGCTGTCCATGTCGTGGCGAGTGGCCGTGGAGTCGAGCACGTAGGACTCCAGCATGGTGTCGAAAGCAATGCCTTGCACACTGATCCCACACGCCGGATCGCCGCCGATTGCGCAATTGGCGAGGATGTTCATGTCAAATTTGGCATGCTGCCCGACCTTGGCCTTGTTCGGGTCTTCGAGCAGCGGCTTAAGGGCGCGCAGCACGGTGTCACGGTCCAGTTGCTCAGGCACGCCCATGTAGGAATGCGTCAACGGAATGTAAGCCGCTTCACCCGGCTTGACTGCAAACGACAGACCCACCAACTGCGCTTGCTGAGCATCCAAACCGGTGGTTTCGGTATCAAATGCGATCAGTTTGGCGTCCTGTAACTTCTTCAGCCACACCTCAAAACGGGACTGATCGAGGATGGTTTCGTACTGCACCTCGGTATCGGCACTCTCGACAGGCGCTTCCTGGGCAATCACCTGACCCGCCCGCTTGGCTTCGCGCTCGACTTCAGCGATCCAGCTCTTGAACTCCAGCTCGGTGTACAACGCGATCAGCTTTTCGCAATCGGGCGCTTTGAGGTGCAGGTCTTCAAGGCCGATATCCAGCGGCACATCGATTTTGATCGTGGCCAATTGATACGACAAAAATGCCATTTCCCGGTGTTCTTCAAGCTTCGCGGGCAGGTTTTTGGCCCCACGAATGGGCAGCGTCGGGACGATGTCGAGTTTTTCGTACAAGTCGACCAGACCGCCGCCTACGCCAACCAGCAAGCCAGACGCCGTCTTCGGGCCAATGCCCGGAACACCCGGAATGTTGTCGGAGGAATCGCCCATCAGCGCCAGGTAGTCAATGATCTGCTCGGGCGAGACGCCAAACTTCTCTTTCACACCTTCAACGTCCAGCACGCTGCCGGTCATGGTGTTGACCAAAGTGATGTGACCGTCAACCAGTTGCGCCATGTCCTTGTCGCCGGTGGAGATCACCACCGGGCGGTCTGCGGCGGCGCTGCTGCGCGCCAGGGTGCCGATCACGTCGTCCGCTTCAACGCCTTCGACACACAGCAGGGGGAAGCCCAGCGCGATCACGCTTGCATGCAAGGGCTCGATTTGCACGCGCATGTCATCGGGCATGCTAGGTCGGTTGGCCTTGTATTCGGCGTACATGTCATCGCGAAATGTCCCGCCCTTGGCATCGAAAACAACCGCGAACGGACTGTCCGGATACTGCTTGCGCAGACTTTTCAGCATGTTCAACACGCCCTTCACGGCACCTGTCGGCAGGCCCTTGGACGTGGTCAGCGGCGGCAGCGCGTGGAAAGCGCGGTACAGATATGAAGAACCGTCCACCAGGACGAGGGGTGCTTGGCTCATGAGCAGGATCAACCTTTTCGGCGAGTCCGGCGCTAGAATGTCCGGACCAATGACGACAAAGGGACAAGGTTATCATGCGTACACTTAATCGCCTGTTGCTCACCGGCTTGATTGCAGCCATTCCGCTGGTAACCTTCGCGGCAGATGAGGCACCTTCCGCCGATCCGGAAGTCACCATTCGCACGGAAGGCGACAAAACTATCCAGGAATACCGTCAAAACGGCTTCCTGTACGCCATCAAGGTCACCCCAAAAGGGGGCAAACCGTACTTTCTGGTACGCGCTGATGGTTCAGAAGGCAATTACATCCGTTCCGACCAGCCGGATATGCTGATTCCATCGTGGAAAATTTTCGAATGGAAATAGCGTCTTAACTTTAATCGGCGCCGCACCCTCGCGGCGCCCGTACTGGCAGTTTTAACCATGTCTGTTTTCACGCAACTGGCTCGTCCCGAGCTGGAAACCTTTCTTGCACCTTATGGGCTCGGCCGTTTGCTCGACTTCCAGGGGATCGCCGCTGGTAGCGAAAACACCAATTACTTCATCAGCCTGGAGAAGGGCGAATACGTTCTGACCCTGGTTGAACGCGGTCCTGTTGACGAAATGCCGTTCTTCATTCAATTGCTGGACGTGCTGCATGACGCCGACTTGCCGGTGCCTTACGCCTTGCGCACGCTGGACGGCCAGGCCTTACGTGAACTCAAAGGCAAACCGGCGCTCCTGCAACCGCGCCTGGCGGGCAAGCACATTCGCGAAGCCAATGCTCAGCACTGCACACAAGTCGGCGAGCTGCTGGGCCATTTGCATGTGGCGACCCGCGACAAGCTGCTTGAGCGCAAGACAGACCGCGGTCTGGACTGGATGCTGGCCGAAGGCCCCGCGCTGAAAAAGGACCTGACCGCTGAAGCGGCCCGGCTGCTGCAACTCGCACTCGATGAGATCAGCGAACGCAAAGCGCAGATTCTGGCGCTGCCACGGGCCAACCTGCACGGCGACCTGTTCCGCGACAACGCGATGTTCGAAGGCACGCACCTGACCGGCCTGATCGACTTCTACAACGCCTGTTCCGGGCCGATGCTGTACGACGTGGCCATTGCACTGAACGACTGGTGTGCAGACGAAGCAGGCCACCTGGACGCTCCCCGTGCCCGCGCCTTGCTGGGTGCCTACGCAGCATTGCGCCCGTTCACCGCCAGCGAAGCCGAGTTATGGCCCACCCTGCTGCGCGTTGCCTGTGTGCGTTTCTGGCTATCGCGCCTGATTGCAGCACAAACGTTCGCAGGCCAGGACGTACTGATTCACGACCCGGCCGAGTTCGAACGACTGTTGGCCGTTCATCAAAACGTCAGTATTCAATTGCCGTTCGCGCTGTAACGCACACGGCCACACAGTGCGATTGAGGGGCAGGGCTGCGATCACCGTGATAGCGCAGCCCGCCCCTCAGCGGCGCCAAGTTACAAATTCTCCAGACACCCCGCCAGGTCGTTGCCCAGTTTCTCCAGCAACTGCTCATAGCCTTGAGCCGTCGCCGGGGTGTAGCCCCCCAACGCATCCAGCTCCGCCAAGGTCACGGGCATCCCGGCCGTCAGCGTTTGCGCCAGGCGCGGACGCAGCGGCGGCTCGCTGAACACGCAGGTTTTGCCCACTGCCTGCAATTGCTTGCGCATGGCGGCCACATGCTGAGCGCCCGGCTGGACTTCCGATGCCACGCTGAATACGCCCGCATGCTTGAGGCCGTAAGCGCTCTCGAAGTAGTCGTAAGCCTCGTGAAACACAAAGAACGGTTTGTCGGCCACGCCTGCCAGACGCGCCTTGAGCCGCGCATCAAGTGCGTCCAGGCGTTCGTTGAAGGCCTTCAGGTTGCGCTGATACGTCGCCGCATTGGCCGGGTCTTTCTCACTCAGGTCAGCCGCCATTTTGGCTGCGATAACCCGTGCATTCGCAGGCGCCAGCCACAGGTGAGCATCCAGCGTGCCAGGGCGATGATCGTGATCGTGTTCGGCAGCATCCTCAGAGTGGGAATGGCTGTCCTCGGTAAAGTGGCGCAGCGTCAGGCCAGGCAAGGTCTGTACCGAGACCGACGGAGCCGTGCGCCCCGTCAGCACGCGCGGCAGGAACCCTTCCATGTCCGGGCCGATCCAGTACAGCAGGTCGGCCGATTGCACACGCCGTACGTCGGATGGCCGAAGCGCGAAGCTGTGCGGCGATGCGTTGGGTGGCAGCAACACATCTGGCTTACCGACGCCGTCCTGCACCGCCGCAGCGATCAGCTGCAAAGGCTTGATGCTGGTCAGCACGTTAACGTCCGCTTGAGCAGGGCCAATCACCAACAAACTGGCGCTGAAAGCAATAAAAATCGAAAAAAGACGGGGCACGATGAGCACTCAGGGTGGTTGAAACGGGTAACATAATAACGTCTCTCTCAGAAATCGTCGCCGCCCATGCCTATTACACCGCTTGCCAGCCGCCCTCACGACCACTCCCATTGCGTCCACAGCGCCCTAAGCGAGGCCGATACCTTGTGCGCGCAAAAGGGCCTGCGCCTGACCGCATTGCGCAAGCGGGTGCTGGAGCTGGTCTGGCAGAGCCATAAACCGCTGGGCGCCTACGACATCCTGGCCGTGCTCAGTGAACAGGACGGCCGCCGCGCCGCGCCCCCGACCGTGTACCGGGCACTCGACTTTCTACTGGAAAACGGCCTGGTGCACCGCATCTCGTCACTGAATGCCTTTGTGGGGTGCAGCCACCCCGAGCACCCGCATCAGGGGCAGTTCCTGATTTGCCGCACCTGCCACGCCGCCATTGAACTGGAGCAAAAATCCATCAGCGACGCGATTATCAGCAGCGCACACGATGTCGGCTTTACTGTCGAAGGCCAGACGGTCGAAGTCGTCGGCTTGTGCGCAGGCTGCCGGGAGGCTTGATGAGCGCTGCATTGATTCGCCTTGAACACGTCACCGTGACCTACTCGGGGCAAAACGTGCTCGACAACATCGAGCTGAGCGTCGAGCCGGGCCAGATCGTGACCCTGATCGGGCCCAATGGCGCGGGTAAAACCACACTGGTCAAAGCCGTACTGGGCCTGATAAAGCCGACGAGCGGCAGTGTGTGGCGCAAACCCAAACTGCGCGTGGGCTACATGCCCCAAAAACTGCACGTCGATCCGACGCTTCCGTTGTCAGTGCTGCGTTTTTTGCGCCTGGTACCGGGGGTTGACCGGGCTCAGGCGCTCGAAGCCCTGAAAGAAGTGGGCGCAGAAAAGGTCATCGACAGCCCGGTGCAGAGCGTGTCCGGGGGCGAAATGCAACGCGTGCTGCTGGCCCGCGCCTTGCTGCGCAAGCCTCAACTGCTGGTGCTCGACGAACCGGTGCAAGGCGTGGACGTCGCCGGTCAGTCCGAGCTGTACGCCCTGATTACCCGCCTGCGCGACCGTCATGGTTGCGGTGTGTTGATGGTGTCCCACGACCTGCACCTGGTGATGAGCACCACTGACCAGGTGGTGTGCCTGAACCGTCATGTCTGCTGCTCAGGCCACCCGGAACAGGTCAGCGGCGACCCCGCTTTCGTCGAGCTGTTCGGCAAAAACGCACAAAGCCTGGCGATTTATCACCACCATCACGACCATGCCCATGACTTGCATGGTTCGGTGGTCAACGCAGACGCCCAAAGCACACACCCCCACGTTCATGGAGAAGGCTGCAAGCATGGCTGATTTTCTGTTTTACGCCCTGCTGGCAGGCTTGGCTTTGGCGATGGTAGCAGGGCCTTTAGGCTCTTTTGTGGTGTGGCGGCGCATGGCCTATTTTGGCGATACGCTGTCCCACGCGGCCTTGTTGGGCGTAGCGCTGGGTTTCTTGCTGGACATCAGCCCGGCCATTGCCGTGACGGTCGGTTGCCTGTTGCTGGCCATCCTCTTGGTAACCTTGCAACAACGACAACCACTGGCTTCAGACACGCTTCTGGGAATTCTCGCACCCAGCACCTTGTCCCTCGGCCTGGTCGTACTAAGCTTCATGCATGAAGTGCGAATCGACCTGATGGCCTACCTGTTCGGTGACCTGCTGGCGATCAGCCCGACCGACCTGATGTGGATCGTGGGCGGTAGCGCTGTGGTACTGGCGCTATTGGTCGCATTGTGGCGGCCGTTGCTGGCGATTACAGTGCACGAAGAGCTGGCCATGGTCGAAGGCTTGCCCGTCGCCGCATTGCGCATGACCTTGATGCTGTTGATTGCTGTCGTGATTGCCGTGGCAATGAAAATTGTCGGGGTGCTGTTGATTACATCGCTGCTGATCATCCCGGCAGCGGCGGCTCAACGCCATGCCCGTTCCCCTGAGCAAATGGCCCTCGGGGCCAGCGTTCTGGGGATGATGGCCGTGTGTGGTGGCCTTGCGCTGTCATGGTTCAAGGACACACCGGCTGGCCCTTCGATTGTGGTCTGTGCCGCTGCACTGTTTCTGCTGAGTTTTGTTCTGCCCCGTCGAGGGGTGTAGACTTGCTCGTTTTTTGCGCACTTAGAGAGCCGCAGGAATGAAGCTGTTCAATTACCGTTATGTGCTTCTGGTCGCATTTTCCGTGCTGCTGGGCGCCTGCCAAAGCACACCGTCTGCCGACCAGCTCGCGCAGCAGCAACGTGCTGCAGCCATCGCTCAGCTGGAGCAAAACCTGGCCAGCAGTGAACTGGCGACCGCCGAAGACGAACTGGCGGCCCTGCAAGCGCAAACCCCGGACGACCCCCAGTGGGTGCAGTACCAGCGCCAACTGGCCGAAGCCTACCTGCAACGCAGTCAAATCTACCTGCAAAAGGGTGATGTGAATGCGGCTGCCACGGCCCTGAGCCGCGCCCGCACCCTGATGCCCAAAGCGCCTGCGCTGACCAGCGGCGTCAACAGCGCCATTGCCCATGCACGCAAAGCCGAACTGGACAAGGCAGAAGCCGCCCTTAAAGCGGCTGAAAAACGGCCACCGGCCAAGGTCATCGACCCGGCAGCAGAGAGCACCACCGTTGCGCTGAACATCACCGACATCAAGAAACTTCGCCATCAACTGGACCTGATCGCGCAGGACATCGTCAATTATCAGTGCGCCGTGACGTTACAAGTGCCGCGCACCGCCGATTACCCATGGCTGGCGACCCTGATCACCAAACGCGTTAAAAAGCTCAACCCCGGCTTCGACTTCAAACTTGATCGCCACATCGTGCGCCACGTCCCGGCGCAAATGGTGCTGATTCCAAGCAAGCCTTAACCGACAGGCTCCAGACGTAAAAAAACGCGCTTGCAGGCTCTGCAAGCGCGTTTTTTTTCAGGCTCACCTTATGCCGGGATTGCTTTGGCCTTCGGCTCGCGCGCCCAGACACGATGCTGGCCAATGGCAGCAAAGAACGCCTTGAAGTCCTTGGCATCCTTGAGCACCAACAGCCCCTCATCCGCCTGCAAATGCAGCACATCCAGCAACTGCTTGGCTTCGCCGTGCAGCGCAATCGCTTTCAGGTGTTTGTAGGCTTCCAGTACGTAATGCAACGCTACGCCATCGCCGCTGAGCGCTTTGATCGATGCTGCGCCGCCCGGCACGTAAACCGCGTCGAACACCACCGAGGGCATGCCTTCCATCGACGCATCCACTGGCAACGCCTTGCCATCCGCTGTTTTCACAGGCGCTGAAGTCGGCCCCAGCAGCTTGGCATGCGCGCCTTCAGCCGCCAGCGCCTGCTTAAGTGCATCAATAGCGGCACCATCGACGCCGTTGGCAGCCAAAATCGCCACTTTGCGGGTTTTGATATTGCCTGGCAGCAGGTTGGCCTGGCTTAGCGCAGGGGACTGGCTAACCGTGGTTTTGCGAGCCTCCACCGTGCCGGCTTTAGGCGCTGGCAGACCGAGGTTTTCAGCCACACGCTTGGCCAGTTCAAGATCAATGTTGGCCAAAATCTCGTTTACCTGACGCGCGCGGATGTGTTCGCGCTCCACCTTGCCCAGCTCAAAGCTATACGCCGCAATGATGTGCTCTTGCTCGTGCTTGCTCATGCTGTGGAAAAACAGCCGTGCCTGGGAGAAGTGGTCGCTGAACGACTCACTGCGCTGGCGAATCTTGTTCGCATCAATGCGCTCAGGGTAGCTTTCAAAACCGCCATCCTGTGCCGCTGGAGGGGTTTCTTTCGGCCAGCCACCATCAATCGAGTTAGGCTCGTAAGACGCCCGACCTTTATGAATGGTGCTGCGGTGCTGTGCATCGCGCTGGTTGTTATGGAACGGCGCGACCGGGCGGTTGATCGGGATCTCATGGAAGTTCGGCCCGCCCAGACGGCTGATCTGCGTATCGGTGTACGAGAACAGACGACCTTGCAGCAACGGGTCATTCGAGAAATCGATACCGGGCACGATATGACCGGGGCAGAACGCAACCTGCTCGGTCTCGGCAAAGAAGTTATCCGGGTTACGGTTGAGCACCATTTTGCCCAGAGGCGTGATCGGCACCAGCTCTTCCGGGATCAATTTGGTCGGATCAAGGATGTCGAACTCGAATTTGTGCTCGTCTTCTTCAGCAATGATTTGAACGCCCAGCTCCCACTCCGGGTAATCGCCGACTTCAATCGACTCCCACAGATCACGGCGATGGAAGTCGGTGTCTTTACCGGCGAGTTTTTGCGCTTCGTCCCACACCAGTGAGCAGGTGCCAGCACTTGGGCGCCAATGGAATTTGACGAAGTTGGATTTACCTTCGGCGTTGACCAGCCGGAAGGTATGCACGCCAAAACCTTGCATGCTGCGCAGGCTTTTCGGAATGGCACGGTCAGACATCGCCCAGATAACCATGTGCGCGGACTCGGGCACCAGTGAAACAAAATCCCAGAACGTGTCGTGGGCTGAACCGCCGGTAGGAATTTCGTTATGCGGCTCAGGTTTTACCGCGTGTACGAAGTCAGGAAATTTGATGGCGTCCTGAATGAAAAAAACCGGCATGTTGTTGCCGACCAGATCGAAGTTGCCTTCATCGGTAAAAAATTTCACGGCAAAGCCGCGAACGTCGCGCACCGTATCACCCGACCCGCGAGGTCCTTGTACCGTGGAAAAACGCACAAATACGGGGGTTTTCTTGCTCGGGTCTTGCAGGAAACCCGCCTTGGTCAGGGCGGTGTGGGCTTCGTACGTCTGAAAGTAACCATGGGCGCCGGTGCCCCGGGCGTGGACGATACGTTCTGGAATGCGTTCGTGGTCAAAATGCGTGATCTTCTCGCGCATGATGAAGTCTTCAAGCAACGAAGGGCCTCGGGCGCCGGCTTTCAAGGTGTTTTGATTGTCTGAAATCTTCACCCCTTGATTGGTGCGCAACGCCTGATCGGTGGCGTCATCCCTGAAGCGTTCCAGGCTGTCCAGTTTGACGTTCGTGTTGCCACGATCCAAGGTGTCGGTTCCGGCCATCTGGCTCTTGTTCGAAGACGGTTTTTTGGTACTCATCAGACTTCACTCCTTGTAGGCAAAAGCCCCATGGGCCGGGCTTTGTAGACAAATCTCCCGAAACGGGATGTGAGTTGCTTCAGGGTCTGTTCCCGTTTGATCGCCGCCGCTTTCATTGAAACGTGAACAGACCCTAGTACTGACTTGTCACCCTTAGCGGCGTTCCTTTTTTCTGACCTTTGATCGTCTTATTGCCAAATCGATGGTTGGAGCGCAAATAAATGCTAAGAACCTCTATACGGACAGGCTAAAATGCGCGCCCGGCTAACCGCTGATCTTATTTTTTCGCGCCCCACAAGGTTCGCTACGTGATTGAGTTCCATAACGTTCATAAAACTTACCGGGTCGCCGGTAAGGACATTCCCGCGCTGCACTCCACCAGTTTGCGTGTCGAGAGCGGCCAGGTATTTGGTCTGATTGGCCATTCCGGCGCGGGTAAAAGTACATTGCTGCGCCTGATTAACCGCCTCGAAACACCGAGCGGCGGGCAGATCATCGTCGACAACGAAGACGTCACGGCGATGGACGGCAACGGCCTGCGCCGTTTCCGTCAACAAGTCGGCATGATCTTTCAGCACTTCAACCTGCTGGCCTCCAAGACCGTGGCGGACAACGTCGCGCTGCCTCTGACGCTGGCCGGTGAATTGTCCCGCAACGAAATCGACAAACGCGTCGCTGAACTGCTGGCACGGGTAGGCTTGTCCGACCACGCCAAAAAGTACCCGGCGCAACTGTCAGGCGGCCAGAAACAGCGCGTGGGTATCGCCCGCGCCTTGTCCACCCAGCCAAAAGTGTTGCTCTGCGACGAGGCCACCAGTGCCCTCGACCCGCAAACCACGGCTTCGGTGTTGCAGCTACTGGCCGAAATCAACCGTGAGCTGAAGCTGACCATCGTGCTGATTACCCACGAAATGGACGTTATCCGTCGCGTGTGTGACGTGGTGGCGGTCATGGATGCGGGCAAGATCGTCGAGCAAGGCCCTGTGGCCGACGTGTTCTTGCACCCCAAGCACCCGACGACCAAACGCTTCGTGCAGGAAGACGAGCAGATCGACGAAAGCGAACAGCGTGACGACTTCGCTCACGTGCCAGGCCGTATCGTGCGCCTGACGTTCCAGGGCGAATCCACCTACGCGCCATTGCTGGGCACCATCGCCCGTGAAACCGGGGTGGACTACAGCATCCTGGCCGGTCGTATCGACCGCATCAAAGACACCCCTTATGGGCAACTGACCCTCGCCATCACCGGTGGCGACATGGAAGCTGCTTTCGCGCGCTTCACCGCCGCAGACGTACATATGGAGGTGCTGCGCTAATGGAAACCCTCTTGAGCTTCTTTTCCAACATCGACTGGTACGAAATCTGGTTGGCCTCCATCGACACCCTGATCATGCTCGGCGGTTCGCTGCTGTTTACGGTGTTGCTCGGTTTGCCGCTGGGCATTCTGTTGTTCCTGTGCAGCCCGCGCCAACTGCTGGAACAGAAAGCCCTGTATTCGGCCCTGTCGTTCGTGGTGAACATTCTGCGTTCGCTACCGTTCATCATCCTGCTGGTCGTGATGATCCCGTTCACGGTCCTGATTACCGGCACCTCGCTGGGCGTCGCCGGTGCGATTCCGCCGTTGGTCGTGGGGGCCACGCCGTTCTTTGCGCGCCTGGTCGAAACGGCGTTTCGGGAAGTGGACCGCGGCATCATCGAAGCCACTCAGGCAATGGGCGCCAACACGCGTCAGATCATTACCAGTGCGTTGTTGCCTGAAGCACGTCCCGGCATCTTTGCGGCAATTACGGTGACAGCCATTACGCTGGTCGGCTACACCGCCATGGCGGGTGTGGTTGGCGCGGGCGGTCTGGGCGACCTGGCCATCCGCTTTGGTTATCAGCGCTTCCAGCCTGACGTGATGATCGTGACAGTGGTGCTGTTGCTGATTCTGGTGCAAATTCTGCAAACCGTTGGCGATCGGCTGGTGGTGCACTTTTCGCGCAAGTGAGCGCGACCCTCGTTAATCAACGTAACCGCCAGCCTACGGGCTGGCAGGCGCCTGAAGTCAGGTGTTCACAAGGAGTTGCTGGATGAAGAAGTTATTTGCTGCGGTCGCCGCTGTTGCGGCATTTTCAGCCCACGCGGGCGATCTGACGGTGGCGGCTACCCCGGTGCCGCACGCCGAAATCCTTGAATTCGTGAAGCCAGCCTTGGCCAAAGAAGGCGTCAACCTCAAGGTCAAGGTGTTCACCGACTACATCCAGCCCAACGTGCAAGTTGCCGAAAAGCGCCTGGATGCCAACTTCTTCCAGCACCAGCCCTACCTGGATGAGTTCAACAAGGCCAAGGGCACCCACCTGGTCAGCGTGGCCAACGTTCACCTTGAGCCGCTGGGCGCTTACTCGTCCAAGTACAAAAAGCTTGAAGAACTGCCCAATGGCGCAACCGTGGTGATCCCCAACGACGCCACCAACGGCGGCCGTGCCCTGTTGCTGCTGGACAAGGCAGGCGTGATCAAGCTCAAAGACTCGACCAACATTCTCTCGACGCCTAAAGACGTTATTGAGAACAACAAGGACCTGAAATTCCGTGAACTGGAAGCGGCCACCATTCCGCGTGTGCTCACCCAGGTAGACCTGGCGCTGATCAACACCAACTACGCGCTGGAAGCCAAGTTGAACCCGGAAAAAGACGCACTGGTGATCGAAGGCAGCGACTCGCCTTACGTGAACATTCTGGTGGCTCGCCCGGACGACAAAGATTCGGCTGATATGAAGAAACTGGTTGATGCGCTGCACACGCCGCAAGTGAAAGCGTTCATCAATGAGAAGTACAAAGGCGCCATCGTTCCGGCGTTCTAATGCCTCAGACCCTCGCCTGATCGCTGCCGCAGGCTGTGAGCTTTGATCCGCAAGCTCGCAGCCTGTGCCCGCAGCAACCGCTTTGCCTTATTTCCTTTCGATCAAACCCGGCAACTGGGCAACCATTTTCTGGTTGTTGAACGGTGCGCGGATGAAACCCCGCTGAGTGCCGTCCGGGCCAATCAGCGCCAGATTGCCACTGTGGTCGACCGTGTAGTTGGGTTTGCTGGTATCCGCCGGAATGAACGGAATACTCACCGCATTGGCCAGGGTTTGCAGCTCTTCAATCGAGCCGGGCGTCAGGCCCACGAACTGCGGATCGAAGTAACCCAGGTACTGCTTGAGCTGCTGCGGCGTATCACGGTTCGGATCGACGCTGACCAGCACGATTTTCAGTTTGTCTTGCGCGGCTTTCGGCAGCTCACTTTTGATCTGACGCAGCTGGGCCAGGGTGGTCGGGCAAATATCGGGGCAGAAGGTGTAACCGAAGAACAACAAGCTCCACGTGTCGGTCAGTTCATTCATCTGCACCGGCTGACCGTCCTGATTGGTCATCTTGATGGCCGGTAACGGACGGCTCTGCGGCAGCAGAATGATGCCCGCATCGATCAGCGCCGTATTGTCGCTCTGGCTTTTGCCGGACATGATTTTGTTAAACGTCAGGCCCATGACCAATGCCACCAGCGCAACGAGGATGTAGACGGTTTTTTGAGTTTTAGTCATAGGTTCAACACTGAGTAATGGTCGACAAGCAGCGCGATGAACAACGCGAACAGGTAGTAAATAGAGTACTTGAAGGTGTTGATCGCGGCGTGCGGCAGGGTGCCACGGTACAGCACCCACGCCCAATACAGAAAGCGTGCGCCCAACCCTAACGCACACACCAGATAGAGCAAGCCGCTCATGCGAATCACAAACGGCAGCAAGCTCACGGCCAGCAGCACACAGGTGTAAAGCAGGATGTGCAACTTGGTGTACTGCTCACCATGGGTCACGGGCAGCATGGGAATGTCGGCTTTCGCGTACTCAGTTTTGCGATGGATCGCCAGCGCCCAAAAGTGCGGCGGGGTCCAGGCGAAGATAATCAGCACCAACAGCAGCGGTTCGGCAGTCACATGCCCGGTCACGCAGACCCAGCCCAACAGCGGCGGCGCAGCCCCGGCCAGCCCGCCGATCACGATGTTCTGCGGCGTGGCGCGCTTGAGAAAACCCGTGTAAATCACTGCATACCCCAACAACGACGCCAGGGTCAGCCAGGCCGCCAGTGCATGGGTGAACACCCATAACACCCCCAACCCCGACGCGGACAACAACAGGGCGAACGCCAGCGCAGAACCCGCTGAAATCCGGCCCTCGGCCAACGGACGCTTTTGGGTACGCGCCATCAGCGCATCAATGCGCCGGTCCACCACATGATTGACCGCCGCAGCGCCTGCGGCACACAAACCAATGCCCAGATTGCCAAAGACCAGCACCGTCCACGGCACACCTGCGCGCGTGGCGAGGAACATGCCCACCAACGAGGTGATGAGCATCAACATCACCACCTTGGGTTTAGTCAGCTCCAGGTAGTCGCGCCAGGACGCCGGACGTGAACGCTCAACGGTCAAGGTCGCCATGGCAGTTCTCCTTTAAGCATGATCGGGCCGGGCACCGGTGGCCGAGGGCTGAAACGCCAGCGGGCAAGACGCGGTACCTTGACCCTGACCAGGGCCGTACGTGCGTGGTAGTTGACCAGCACCAGCGTCAACAACAGGGCCGCGCCGCCAGCGTTATGCGCCACGGCAACTGCCAGGGGCAGGCCGAACAGCACGTTGCTGATCCCCAGACTCACTTGCAGGCCCAGCGCCAACATCAGTAACCCCGCCAGCCGCGTCATGCCCACCCGCCGCAGCTGCCAGGCCAGCCCCAACAACACCACCGTGAGCACCAGCGCGCCCAAACGGTGGGTGAGATGAATCGCGGTGCGCGCGTCGCTGTCCAGTTGGCCGCCCAGATAGTTCGGCCCTATGTGTTGCGTCAGATGAAAACCGTTGGCGAAATCGGCCGACGGCCACCATTGACCGTGGCACGTCGGCAGGTCGACACACGCCACGGCGGCGTAATTAGAACTGACCCAGCCGCCCAGCGCGATTTGCCCAATCGCCAACACCAGCCCGGCAGTCGCCCAACGTTGTAAACGGCGGGGCACGGCAAGCGCTGGCAGCACGCCCGATAAACGCAGGGTCAGCAAAAACAGCAAACTCAAGGTCGCGAAACCACCCAGCAAATGCCCGGTCACCACCTGCGGCCAGAGTTTGAGCGTGACGGTCCACATGCCAAAGGCCGCCTGCGCCAGCACCACCAACAAAATGAACAACGGCAATTTGAGTGGCTGGCCGGGCAGTGTGCGCTGGCGCCAGGCCCGCGCCGCCAACAGCACAATCACCAGCGCCAGGGTGCCTGCGAAATAGCGATGCACCATCTCGCTCCGGCCTTTTTCGACGTGTACCGGGGTGTCGGGAAAGTGCCGTTGCGCATGCGCCAGCTGTGCATCGGTTTTGGGCACGCTGATGAAGCCATAGCAGCCGGGCCAGTCCGGGCAACCCAGCCCGGCGTGGGTCAAACGCGTGTAGGCACCGAGTAACACCACCACCAGTGCCAGCACGGTGGCAAGTAATGCGAGACGAAATCCGGCTTTGGCCATGACGGTTTTCCTACCCGATATTGGACAGTTTCAACAGGTGGCGCAGGTCGTTGAGCACGTCCTTGCCTTTGACACTGGGGTCGTAGCGCAGCACCAGATTGCCGTGCGGGTCGATGATCCACAGCTGGGCGCCGCCATTGCCCTGCGCCCCCCGGGTATACGCTGGCACGTCCATCGCGTAACGCTGCAACTGCGGGTATTCACGTTGCAGCCTGGCCACATAGTCAGCGTCCAGCGGCTGCGCGCTCGCCAGCGCATGGGTGGCACGGGAGGCATCGCGGCCCAGGCCGATCTGTATCTGCCGTGCCAAGTACACCAATTGCTGACACGCCACAGTGCAGGTTTGTGGCGCGGTCACCAGCAACTGCCAGCGCTGCTCGTCCGTTTGCACGCCCAGCTCAGCGCGGGTCGGGCCGTTACCTATCAGTTCACCGTGATAGCTGCGGCTGTCGGGCACCCAGAACTTGAGCGTGTACATCCCGGTGGCCAACACCATCGGGCCGATGGTCAGCAACAGAATAAGGATCAACTGCAGCCGTCCACGGCGCCGCGAAGCCGGTGCCGCGTGGTGAGCCGTTTCAGACGGATTGATGGCCGTTCCCATGGCGCTTCTCCCGAGCGTTATGCCAACCGAAGTACCCATAAAGCCCGCACAACGCCAGCGCCATGGCGAACCATTGCACGGCATACGCGGTGTGTTTTTCCGGGCCCATGCCCGTGGCGATCACTGGCCAGTCGGCCCGATACGCCGCAGGGCCGGGCGCAATACGCACTTCATCGTTAAAACCGCTTCGCCCCAGCTCAGCCCACACCTTGACGGGGAAGACTGCCGTCACCAGCCGCGGCCAGTTACCCGTGGCCGGGTCGGCCTGCAGCTGGAAGGGCGTGCCGGGGGACTCATATACCCAGCCTTCCAGCTCCACTAATTGATCCGGGGTACTGAACACCGGCGGCGTGCGTCGACTGGGCCATTCGATCCAGCCCCTATTGAGCAACAGCCACTGGCCACTGGCCTGATCCTGAAAAGGCTGCAACAGCTCCACCCCGACCTTGCCGTCCCGCACCCGGTTGTCCAGCAGCAGGCTGTGCTGCGCATCCAGATGCCCACGCAACTGCACACGGCGGAAAGCGGGCGTTGAGGTGCTCATTAATTGACCCACATTGAGGGGCGCGGCGGCCCGGTGTACGGCATAGCTGTCGAGCAGGGTGCGTTTTTGCTCGGCACGCCCCAGTTGCCAAACCCCCAGAAACACCAGCACCGGCAATAGCGCCAGTACCACCACGGTGGGCACACGTCCGGGCGCGAAGGCGGCCATGGTCGCGGCGTCTACAGCACGTAGACAAACAGGAACAGCGCCACCCACACCGCATCCACAAAGTGCCAGTACCAACTGGCCGCCTGAAAGCCGAATTGATGTTCGGCGTTGAAATGCCCGCGCACGATACGCACCAGCATCACCAACAAAATCAGCGTGCCTATGGTGACGTGGGCGCCATGGAATCCGGTGAGCATAAAGAAGGTCGCGCCATACACCCCTGAGCCGAGCGTCAGCCCCAGCTCTTTATAAGCGTGAATGTATTCCTCGGCCTGAAAGCCCAAAAAAGCGATGCCCAGCACCACGGTCAAGCCCAGCCAGGCTTTCAATGCACCACGCTGGCCCTTGTTCAACGCATGGTGGGCGAGGGTGAGGGTGACGCTGGAACTGACCAGCAATACCGTGTTCAGCAGCGGCAAACCCCACGGGTTGATGATGTCTTTGGGCGCCGGGTAAAGCACCGGATCAGGGGTGTTCAGCAATGGCCAGGCGAACTGAAAATTGGGCCACAGCATGTGTGCCAGCCCCTTGCTGCCCTCACCGCCCAGCCACGGGCCCGAGAAATGGCGCACGTAAAACAGCGCGCCAAAAAACGCTGCAAAAAACATCACTTCCGAAAAGATGAACCACGTCATGCCCCAGCGAAACGAACGATCCAGTTGCGGACTGTACAGCCCGGCGCGGCTCTCTTTAATCACCGCGCCGAACCAGCCGACCATCATGTAGGCCACCAGCAGGCTGCCGACAAAAAAGATCAGCGGTCCATAGGATTCAGGGCGCGTGGCCTTGAGGTCGTTGAACCATGTGGCCAGCCCCCACACCGTGACCAGCAGGCCGACCGTGGCAATGATCGGCCACTTGCTCTGCGCCGGGACATAGTAGTGATCGTGAGTTGCCATGGAGCGTTCTCCTTATCGGGCTGGCCGTTGAGCGTCATTGCCAGCAGCGGCAACGGGCGGATGGCGCGCAGTGATATCGAACAGCGTGTAGGCCAGCGTCAGGTGTTTCACGTCCTTGGGCATGTCGCGGTCGACGATAAAACGCATGGGCATTTCGATGCGCTGTCCCGCTTGCAGCACTTGCTGGGTGAAACAGAAACATTCGGTCTTGTGGAAGTACTGCGCCGCCTCGGCCGGGGAGATACTCGGCACCGCTTGGGCCGACATCGGATGGTCAGACGGGTTGGACGCCACAAACACCATCTCGTATACGCCGCCGGGGTTGACCACTAATTGATCGCCCTTGGGGTAAAACTCCCACACCATGCCCAGGTTGTTGGTAGCCAGAAACTGCACCCGCACCTGCCGCCCGGTGTCCACCACCTGCGCGCCCTCATACTGCCCGGCGGTCTTGCCGTTAATGCCGAAGGCTTTGCACATCACGTCGTAGAGCGGCACCAGGGCAAAGCCGAAGGCAAACATCACCACCACCATCAGCAACAGGCGCATGACCAGGCGCTTGATCGATGTTGAGTCAGCCATGAATCCTCCTGACCCTCAGCCGGCCCTCCTGAAGAGGGTTGGGGTGAGGGCACCGGCTCACTTGATTTCAGGGGGCGTCGTAAAGGTGTGATATGGCGCGGGCGAAGGCACGCTCCATTCCAGACCTTCGGCACCGTCCCACGGTTTGGCGGGCGCTTTGGGCCCGCCACGAATGCACTTGATGACGATGAACAGGAACAGCAACTGCGTAGCGCCAAACATGAACCCACCGATCGACGACACCATGTTGAAGTCGGCAAATTGCAGGTTGTAGTCAGGAATCCGACGCGGCATACCGGCCAGTCCCACGAAGTGCATCGGGAAGAACGTCAGGTTCATGCCCACGAAGGACAGCCAAAAATGCAGCCTGCCGAGGGTTTCGTCGTACATATGCCCGGTCCACTTCGGCAACCAATAATAGGTCGAGGCGAAAATGCCGAAGATGGCGCCCGGCACCAGCACGTAGTGGAAGTGCGCCACCACGAAATAGGTGTCGTGGTACTGGAAGTCCGCCGGGGCAATGGCCAGCATCAGCCCGGAAAACCCGCCGATGGTGAACAGAATCACAAACGCCACGGCAAACAGCATCGGCGTCTCGAACGTCAGCGAGCCTTGCCACATGGTGCTGGCCCAGTTAAAGACTTTGACCCCGGTGGGCACGGCGATCAGCAACGTGGCGTACATGAAGAACAACTCGCCCACCAGCGGAATGCCCACCACAAACATGTGGTGCGCCCAGACGATGAAGGACAGGAAGGCGATGCTGGCCGTGGCGTAGACCATTGAGGTGTAACCGAACAGCGGTTTGCGCGAGAAGGTCGGGATGATGGCACTGATCGCGCCGAAGGCCGGCAGGATCATGATGTACACCTCGGGATGACCGAAGAACCAGAACACATGCTGGAACAGCACCGGGTCCCCGCCGCCGGCCGCGCTGAAAAAGCTGGTGCCGAAATGGATGTCCATCAGCATCATGGTGACCACGCCTGCCAGCACCGGCATCACGGCGATCAGCAGGAACGCGGTAATCAGCCAGGTCCAGACAAACAGCGGCATTTTCATCAGCGTCATGCCGGGCGCACGCAGGTTAAGGATGGTGGCGATCACGTTGATCGCGCCCATGATCGAACTGATGCCCATCAGATGGATGGCAAAGATGAAGTACGTCACGCTCTCGGGGGCATAAGTGGTGGACAGGGGGGCGTAGAAGGTCCAGCCAAAATTGGGCCCGCCCCCGGCCATGAACAGGGTCGACACCAGCATCAGAAACGCCGCCGGCAGCAGCCAGAAACTGAAGTTGTTCATGCGCGGCAAGGCCATGTCCGGCGCGCCGATCATCAGCGGAATCATCCAGTTGGCCAACCCGACGAACGCGGGCATCACCGCGCCAAATACCATGATCAGGCCGTGCAGGGTGGTCATCTGGTTAAAGAACGCCGGCTCGACGATCTGTAAGCCCGGCTGGAACAGTTCGGCACGGATGACCATCGCGAATGAGCCACCGA
The DNA here is from genome assembly GCF_015377145.2 of Pseudomonas lundensis. Lineage (NCBI taxonomy): Bacteria > Pseudomonadati > Pseudomonadota > Gammaproteobacteria > Pseudomonadales > Pseudomonadaceae > Pseudomonas > Pseudomonas lundensis. The sequence goes on along the minus strand of NZ_CP062158.2, from coordinate 164,785 downwards.
GCAAAAACATGCAGAAGCTGAACCACAGGTACAGGGTGCCGATGTCTTTGTGGTTGGTGGTCAGCACCCAGCGCATCAAGCCTTTGGCCGGGCCGTGAGCGTGGTCGTCCGCGTGCCCGTGGTCGTCGATAACAGCACTCATGTCCTGACTCCTTGCGCGCACATCAATGAGCGGCTCATTTGCCTTGCGCCTGTTTCAGCGCGAGCACGTCTTTGGGGGTGACCATGTCGCCCTTGTTGTTGCCCCACGCGTTGCGTTCGTACGTCACCACCGCCGCGATGTCGACTTCCGACAGTTGCTTGCCGAAGGCGGCCATGGCCGTGCCCGGCTTGCCGAAATACACGCGATGCAGGTGATCGGCGGCGGGGCCGGTGGCAATCGGAGAGCCCTTGAGCGCCGGGAACATCGGCGGCAACCCCTGGCCTTCGGCCTGGTGACAGGCGACGCAAGCGGTGTGGTAGACCTTGTCACCCCGAGCGACTAACTCGTCGAGGGTCCACTCCTTGCTGGTCAGTTCTTTAAGCTGCGCAGCCTGTGCTTTGCGTTCGGCCAGCCAGGCGTCGTAGTCAGGCCGGGTTTTGACATCCACCACAATCGGCATGAAGCCATGGTCCTTGCCGCACAACTCAGCGCATTGCCCCCGATAAACGCCGGGCTTTTCAACGCGGGTCCAGGCCTCGTTGATAAACCCCGGAATGGCGTCGCGCTTGACCGCGAACGCGGGCACCCACCACGAGTGGATGACGTCGGCCGAGGTCACCAGAAAGCGCACTTTGGCGCCAATCGGCAGCACCAGCGGCTCATCGACTTCGAGCAGGTAATGTTCGTCCTTGGGGGCTTTGTTATGGATTTGATCGGCGGGGGTGGCCAGGTTGCTGAAGAACTCGACGTCCTGACCCAGGTATTTGTAATGCCATTTCCACTGATAGCCCGTGACCTGGATATCGACATCCGAATCACTGCTGTCGTAGATGTTAATCAGGGTTTTGGTGGCGGGCACCGCCATCGCCACGAGGATAAGAAAGGGCACGACCGTCCAGAGGATTTCGACCGTGGTGCTCTCGTGGAACTTGGCCGCTTGCTGGCCCGTGGAGCGCCGGTGAACGATCATTGACCAGAACATGGCGCCGAACACGATGAGGCCGATCACCACACAGATCCAGAAAATGGTCATGTGCAGGTTGAAGACCGCCTGGCTGACCTCAGTCGCGCCGGGCGTCATGTTCACGGTCCAGGCGGCCTGCGCCTGGCTGAAAACGGACCACAACAGCAGGCCCATCCATAGGTTTGGATGTCGCTTCATTGCGGGTTCCCCTTTATTTTTCTTGTTATTGCGCCGGTCTATACCTGCGTTACAAGGGGGCGGTTTTCAAACCAGTGAACCTTGACCGCCGAGCCTCGCCTGCTCAGGCAGTCGGGCATCATCAGAAAACGTTTACAAAATCGAGTATAGCCAGCGCCTTCAACCCCGCAACGCGCTGGCGGAAAACTGTAAAAAACTGACCCCAACGACAAATGGCACTCACTGCCCGATCACAAAATGAATAACAATACGCGCCCTCTGAAAAAGGCCCTCTGATTCACGGGGCCATTTTTCAACGATATTCCCTGTCTAGTGTCTCCCTGGAGTTCCCATGAACACCGCCGCCATCCGCGAGCAGATCTTGTGTGCCCAAGAACATGAGGCCGATACGGGCCTGCTCGCTCGCCAACTGGAAACCAAACTGCCGCACCTTCACACCGCCATCCGTGTGCCTGAAGAAGACCACTCTAAAAATCTGGTAATGACCCGTTTTGTCAGCGCCTACATCGATCAAGTGCCTGACTTGCTGGAGGCGGCCAATGAAGTCGCGCGCGAAGCGGGCATCGAGTCGCAGATCACGCCGGTGCTGAAAATTGCCGAACAGTTTTTCGTTCAACCGCCAGCCGTGATGAACGGACACGTCGGTCTGGAAGGTTTGCTGGATGAAGCGTATCTGGCCCACCGCCTGGTGGAAGAGGTCAACGACCTCTATATCAAGCATTTCAACCAGCCGCTGATCCCGCTGGACACCACGGTGGCCAATGTAATCGCCCACCACTTGATTGGTGAAACCTTTGCCAACCAGTTGGATGAAGTGGTTCACCACGCGGTTGATTGCATGCTGGACGACGAATGTTTCACGCTGGAATCGGTGGAAGCCTACCGCGACAAACTCACCAGCCCGGACACCGGCGCTGCCTGGAAGCGCTGGCCGTGCCTGTCCAAACAGTTGGGTGTCGGTTTGAATTTGTAAGCTGACACCTGTCGCACGGGCTCAATGACGTGCGACGGCGCCGCCGCCGAATCAGCCTCTGGTGTTCGGCGGCGACGCTGGGCAACGGTTAGAACCGCGCCTTGGGCGTTGCACTCGGGATCGGGTTGGTCCCGTCGAGCGGCAGGAAAGCGCCTTTATCGGCGTCATACGCTTTGATCTGGCTGGTTTCGATGTCATACACCCAGCCATGAATGAACAAATGCCCGCTGGCCATGCGCGAAGCCACTGACGGGTGCGTGCGCAAATGCTGCAACTGAGCGATGACGTTTTCTTCGGTCAGTACGTGCATGCTTTCGGCTTCATTGGCGCAGTTGCAGTTGTCCTGCACCATGGTTTTAGCGACTTCTACGTGATGCAACCAGGCGCGTACCGTCGGCATTTTTTTCAAACTGGCCGGGTTGAGCACCGCGCGCATCGCGCCGCAGTCCGAGTGGCCGCAAATAATGATGTGCTGCACACCCAAGGCCAGAACGGCGTATTCGATGGCGGTTGATACACCACCGTTCATCTGACCGTACGGCGGAACAACGTTGCCCACGTTACGGGTCACAAACAGATCGCCCGGCGCGCTTTGGGTAATCAATTCAGGCACGATCCGCGAATCCGCACAGGCAATGAACATTGCCCGCGGGCGTTGCGCGGTGGCGAGCTTTTTAAAGAAGGCTTCTTGTTCAGGAAAGATTTCGTGATGGAAATGCAAAAAGCCATCAACGATATGGTGCAAGGCTGCGTCGGCGCTTTCAGCGGGTGAAGGGCCAGTGGCCGAAGCAGCAGGCTGCGGTTTTTGTTTATCACTCATCGCGTATTCCCCAAGGCAAAGTGGCACCGGATGTTACCTGAACTCAAATCGGGGCTCTACGCCAAACCGGCGCATGGCCCTGACGATTGCGGGTCATTGTTCCAGCGCTTTGGCCGCATCATCGAGTTCAAGTTCACTGAACACTTGCACGCCAGCCTCACTCAGCAGCGCGGCCGTCACGCCCTGACCGGCCACTTTGGTTGCGCTGAAACTGCCATCGTAGGTTAGCCGGTTGCCGCATGAAGGGCTGTTGGCCTTGAGGATCGCCACGCGGATGCCGTGTTTTTGCACCAGTGCCAGCGCTTGCCGGGCGCCCGATACAAAGGCCTCGGTGACATCGTCGCCGTCTGTCGTTATCACCGGAACCTTGCCGCTGAGGACTTCAATGCCCTGGCCTCCGGGAATTTCGGCCGCCGCGCGCGGCGTGGGCAAACCGCCCGCGACCTCAGGGCAAAGTGCAATCACCCGGCCTTGCGCTTGCCACTCCATCAGTTGCGGATACGGGCCGCTGGCGCCTGCGTCATACCGCACGCGATGCCCCAGCAAGCAGCGGCTGACCAGCACTTTGGACTTCACAGCACGATCTCTGTGGGACGACGCCGGAACCAGCCCGTCAATGACAAGCGGTCACGGGTCGCGGGCAACACTTCATGGGGAATTTCCCCCGACAGGAACACCACCAGACAACCGCCCGTCGGCAGCACATCGTATTCGCCGCGGTCATTGAGGTACATGCGCAGGTGTCCGCCATGCTCGGGCAACCACGCCTGATTGAGGTACACCACGGCTGATACCATGCGCCGGTCGTCGTCGCGAAAACGGTCCAGATGCTTGAGGTAAAACGCGCCGGGCGGGTACATCGCGAAGTGGCTTTCGAAGTCCTCCAGGCCCAAAAAAAGCCTGCGGTTCATGGCGACTCGCAGGCTTTCCATCAAGCCGAGATAACTGTCACAGGCCAGCGCTTCTCCGGGCTCCAGCCATTGAATGTGGTCCCCGCGGATACCCTCGCGAACCTCCTGATTCAGCCCGCGCCCGACCGCCGCCGGGGTCAGTTCCCCCTCGGCCGAACGTTTGCGGCACTCAGCCGCCAACTCAAGGGTCAAAGCCTCGGTCAGGAAGATGTTTTGCTGTGACCATCCCTGTGCGTACAGGTCGTCGACAATGCGCAGTAATAGCGGGTGATCAGAGGATATGTGCATGGCGCGCATAGTATCCATACGCCTCAAAATCTGACAGAGCCATATAGCGGTGTTCCACGAAAAAATACCGCTCGCACTTTAAAAGCCCTTTGGACCAGACGAATTCTCGACAAGTCCTACGCCACACCCGGACAATAGCGACTTGTTGACAGGAGTCCTTCATGCGCCGCTTGGTTTTATCGTTGCTTATTTTTTGTTCATTACCCGCATGGTCAGACAGCCTGGATGATTTGTACAAGGTCGCTGGCTGGTCGGATCAACGGGCGCATTTCAATGACGCGCTGACGGCAGCCCAAGAACGCTATCGCAGCAATTTGCCGCCCGCTGTGTATCAAGCCCTGGTCAACAACAGCAGTCAGCGTTTCGACCCGCAAGCCATGGACACCCGCGCCAAGGATCAGATGCGCAAGCACCTGCCCGACCCGGCCCCGGCACTGGCTTTTTTCCAGTCCGAGCTGGGGCGCAAGATTGTCGCGGCCGAGCTGCTGGCCACGCGTCGCGACCAGTTGGCCCAGCACGCCCAAGGTTTGCCGCGCATCGAAGCCAGCGCCACCCGCCAATTGTTGATTAATCATTTGTCCAACGCCTTGCCGGCGCGCGAAGCAGGGGCGGAAGTCAGCCTCGCGATTGCGGGCGTGGCGGCAGACAGCCTGAGCTCGATGATCCCGGGACTGCTCGGCGGCGGTCAGGCCCAAGGCATGCTCAACGGTCAGCGCCAGCGGCTGATGGAGCAGATCGGCGGCGAGCTGGATAACACGTTGCTCTATGTGTACCGCGACTTGTCCGATCCCGAACTGGAAGAATTCGTCACTTTTGCAGAGTCGCCGGAAGGCAAAGCGTATTACCAGGCCGCCTTGAGCGCCGTGCGCGCCGGGCTGGCGGTTGGGCAGAGCACCTCAAATCTGGCGCCGTAACCTGACGGGTTACGCGTCGAAGTGCTGGTCCAGAAACGCGAAATAGCGATCGCGTATGTCATCCGTTTCATTGGCCAAATGATGGCGGGCGCCGGGTAGCAACAACACGTGCGGCTCATGGAATTTGCTTTTGAGCACCTGCAGGTTGTGTCGCCAATCCACTGTTTTGTCTGCGCCGCCCTGAATGATCAGCGGCTGACGCGCGCTGGGTGTTGCGCCTTCAATGCGCGGGATCCAGCGGGCCAGCGCACCGACCCAGGCCGTCGGTAAACGCAGCGGCTGCAACGGATCGGCCTGCAAAAACGGCATGAAATCAGGGTTATTGGTGTTTTCACTGAAACGCCGGGCAATGCCTTTGACGAACGGCCGCAGCAGGTAATAGCTGAATTTGGACCAATGCCAGTCCTTGGGCCTTACCAACGGGGCCATCAATATCGCCTGCCCTTGTGCCGGGCTGCTGTCGCCCTGACGCAACACATGATCCAGCACGATCGCGCCGCCGGTGCTTTGCCCGCACAGGTGCCACGGCTGAGGCAGCGACAGTGATTGCGCCTCAATGAACAGGCCCTGCAAGGCTTCCTGATACTGATAAAAATCCCCGATGCTGGCCCGCTCGCCACTGGACAGGCCGTGCCCCGGCAAGTCGCAGGCAATGACCGCAAAACCTCGGTTGAGCCCCCATTCAATGAGGTGGCGGTACAACCCCATGTGGTCGTAAAAACCGTGTATCACGAACAGCGTGCCCACTGGCGCAGCCTCCGGCCACCACACTTGGCTGACCAGGTCGTAACCCGCCGCACTGTAGCGCCCCAGTTGCCGCTTCACGGGTGTGGCGCGATGGGGGAAGTCCAGCCCGTAAAACCGTTGATACGCCAACCCCTCACTCGATATCGGGCCCTCTGCGGCCAAGGGCTGCAAACTGGCGCGCAAGGTATCGGGGGAAAACGGGGCAGGCATAAGGGGTTCCAGGCAGGGCGCGTGTGCGCAAAACAGGCTTTATAGAACGTCGATATTCTTCTGTCAGGTCAAGCATGGCAAGCTACGCGGCCTTCGAGGACCTAATTTGATGCCTGTGCCCACTTTCAAAACCCTGCTTGCCTGCGTGCTGATCGGTGTCTGTGCGGCCGGATTATGGGCCGCTTATGACTGGTTTCAAGGCCAGTACATTCGTCCCTTCAGTGAGCAGACCGCGCTGTTCGCCGGGGATGTGCTGAGCCTGCCCGCTGAGCTGTCCGGGCCGGGCCCCATCCGCGTGGTGCATTTCTGGGACCCGGCCTGCCCGTGCAATGTCGGCAATCAGCAGCACTTGAGCGAACTGTTGGCGCATTACGTGCCACTGGGCATTGAGTTTTATGCGGTGCAAAAATCAGGCACTCAAGGCCAACTGCCCGAGAGCCTCGGCGCGATCAAACCCCTCGCCCGACTGCCCGGCGCCGAACACGTGAGCGCCAGTCCTGCCGTCGCCATCTGGGACCACAGTGGTCAACTGGCGTACTTCGGACCTTACAGTGAAGGGGCCACCTGTAACGCCAGCAACAGTTTTATCGAGCCGATCCTGCACGCGTTGAGCGCCGGACGCCCGGTAAAAGCCACGCACACCATGGCTGTGGGCTGTTATTGCCCGTGGCAGGCCGATCACGTCGCCCCGTGATGGCGTTTTAACGAACAGGAGTTCACCCCATGAAACGCAGCCTGACCGTCATCGCCCTAATCGTCGCCTCCGTGGCCGGGGGTGGAGTCTGGTACGTGCAGAGCAAATTGCCCACGCGTCAAGGCCAGGTTGAGCTGCCCACACTGCAAGAGCCCGTCACCGTGCGTTACGACGAGCGCGGCGTGCCGCACATCCGCGCGGGCAATCAGCTGGATATGTACCGGGCGCTGGGGTATGTGCAGGCACAGGATCGGCTGTTCCAGATGGAAATCATGCGCCGCCTGGCCCGGGGTGAACTGGCTGAAGTGTTGGGCCCTAAACTGGTGGACACCGACAAACTGTTTCGCAGCCTGCGCATTCGCGAGCGAGCGGCCAGTTATGTCAGTGAACTGGATCAACAATCCCCCGCCTGGCAGGCGCTGCAAGCGTATCTGGACGGTATTAATCAATACCAGGCCACCCACGCCACACCCGTGGAGTTCGATCTGCTGGGCATCACGCCCCGCGCGTTTACTGCCGAAGACACCATCAGCGTCTCCGGCTACATGGCCTACAGCTTTGCGGCCGCTTTTCGTACCGAGCCGCTTCTAACCTATGTGCGCGATCAACTGGGCAGCGATTACTTGAAGGTCTTTGACCTCGACTGGCAACCCAAAGGGGTCTTGCCCCCGACGCTGGCAGCCAATGACTGGAAATCCCTCGGCGCACTGGCGCAGCTCAGCGACAGCGCCTTGAGTCAGGCCGGGTTGCCGCAATTTGAAGGCAGCAATGCCTGGGTCGTGTCAGGCAGACGCACGCAAAGCGGTAAGCCGCTGCTGGCGGGCGATCCGCACATCCGCTTTTCAGTGCCGTCGGTGTGGTACGAAGCGCAGCTGTCGGCCCCTGATTTTGACCTGTACGGCTATCACCAGGCGCTGGTGCCGTTCGCGTTTCTGGGCAACAACCGCGCGTTCGGCTGGAGCCTGACGATGTTCCAGAACGATGACCTGGACTTGATCGCCGAGAAGACCAACCCCGCCAACCCGAATCAGGTCTGGTATCAGGGCCAATGGGTCGACATGACCCGCACCGAACAGGAAATTGCCGTCAAGGGCCAGGCCCCCGTGACGCTGGTACTGCGTCAGTCGCCGCACGGGCCGATCATCAACGACGTGCTGGGTGGCATCGCTGGCAATACGCCCATCGCCATGTGGTGGGGCTTTCTGGAAACCAAAAACCCGATTCTGGAAGGTTTTTACCGGCTCAACCGCGCGGACACGGTCAGCAAAGCGCGTCAGGCCGCGACGTACATCCACTCGCCGGGGCTCAATGTGGTCTGGGCCAATGCCTCAGGCAACATCGGCTGGTGGGCCGCCGCGCAATTGCCCAAACGTGCGGCCGGGGTGAACCCGGCATTCATTCTGGATGGCAGCACCGCGCAGGCCGACAAGCCCGGGTTTTACCCGTTCAGCGCCAACCCGCAGGAAGTGAACCCGCCGCGTGGCTATATCGTGTCGGCCAACTTCCAGCCGGTCTCACCCGCCGGCATTGAGATTGCGGGCTATTACAACCTGGCAGACCGCGGCCAGCAGCTCGATCGACAGCTAAGCGCCCCCGGTGTGAAGTGGAACCTGAAAAACAGTCAGGCGCTGCAACTGGGCACCACCACGGGTTATGGGCCGCGCGTGCTCACCGCCCTGCTGCCGGTACTGCGCAAGGTGGTGAGCGACCCGGCCGAACTGAAACTGGTGGAGCAACTGGCGCAGTGGCAAGGCGACTACCCGCTGGAATCAACCAGTGCCACGCTGTTCAATCAATTGCTGTTCAGCCTGGCCGATGCCGCGATGCAGGATGAGTTGGGCGATGCCTTCTTCGACATTCTGCTGACCACCCGGTTGGTGGATGAAGCGCTACCTCGCCTGATTGCCAATCCAACATCGCCGTGGTGGGACAATCGCCACACCCTGGCCAAAGAGTCGCGGGCCGACACGGTGCTGGTCGCCTGGCAAAACAGCATCACTCAGCTCAAAGCCACCTTGGGGGACGATCCCGCGCATTGGCAGTGGGGAAGGGCGCACACGCTGACCCAAGAACACCCGCTGGGCAAACAGAAGCCGCTGGACTGGCTGCTCAACGTCGGCCCGTTCGACGCGCCGGGGAGCCATGAAGTGCCCAATAACCTGTCGGCCAAACTCGGGCCGGCGCCGTGGCCGGTGAGTTACGGCCCGTCCACGCGGCGTTTGATCGATTTCGCAGACCCGACCCACACCCTGACCATCAACCCGGTGGGCCAGAGCGGGGTGCCGTTCGACAAGCACTATAAGGATCAGGCGCAAAGCTACATTGAAGGCCAGTACGACAAACCGTACCTGGAAGAAGCCGATGTGCAGCTCAACACCCGTAGCACCTTGCGCTTGATGCCCCAGCCGTAAGCGCTGACCTGACCGGGGTCAGGCCAGGGCGTAGTTGAGGACGATGCCGACGAAGATTGCCAACCCGGCCCAATGGTTGTGCAAGAAGGCCTTGAAGCAACGCTGCGGATCGCGGTCGCGGGTGTACCAGAACTCCCACACGTAGCAGCCCGCAGCCACCAGCAGGCCCAGGTGGAACCAGCCGCCCAACTCAAAATGCGTCCCGGCCAGCCACAAGCAACCCAGCGCCAGGCCTTGCAGGCTGAGGTTGATCACGCGATCCGCATCACCGAACAGGATGGCGGTGGATTTGACACCGATTTTCAGGTCGTCTTCACGGTCAGTCATGGCGTAGTAGGTGTCGTAGGCCACGGTCCAGAGCAGGTTGGCGATGTACAGCAACCAGGCCGCCGCAGGCAGGCTGCCGGTTTCGGCCGTGAACGCCATCGGCATGCCCCACGAGAACGCAGCACCGAGCACCACTTGCGGGTAATAGGTGTAGCGCTTCATGAACGGGTAGCTGGCCGCCAAGGCCAGGCCCCCGAAGGACAGCCAGATGGTGGTCGCATTGGTGCACAGCACCAGCAGGAAGCTGACCCCCATGAGCAGGGCAAAAAACACCAATGCTTCTTTACTGCTGATTTTTCCGCTCACCAAAGGGCGTTGTTCAGTACGTTTGACGTGTCCGTCGACCTTGCGGTCTGCAAAGTCGTTAATCACGCAGCCACCGGCCCGGGTCAGGATGACGCCGAAGACGAAAATCAGCAGGTTGCTCAGGGAGGGCACCCCTTTAGCGGCAATCCACAGCGCCCACAGGGTGGGCCACAGCAGCAGGTAAATGCCGATGGGTTTATCCATGCGCGTCAGCTGGATGAAGTCCCATGCGCGGGGGTTCAGGCGATTGAGAGATTTGAGCAAACGCACGTACATCAGTTGGTCTCCGGCCGGGCACTCACTGCGGCCCACAGGTTGGGTAAAAACACTTCAGCCACCAGCACGCTCAACGACCCGCGCATAAAACGTGAGCGCCGCGCCCACAGGTTGTCGGTGCGGTCGGCGTCCGGCAACCAGTCCCGAGGGTAGCGGCACACCTGCAACGGGCCACGCTCGAACGCCTGATCGCTGAACAACAACTCGCCCAGTGAACGCGTGCCCAGCGCGTCCATATTCAAACCACCCGCTTCAAGGGCGGACTTGGACGCCACACTGCGGGCAAACACCCACGGCACCTGATGCCCGCGTAAATACACTTCACGCACCCAGCCCAGACTGCCAGCGGGCAACTCCAGGGCGCGGCATTCGTCCTCGCGCAGGGTTTGCCAGCCTTCAAACAGTGGCGACACGCTGAAGTGGTCATTCGACACAGCAGTGAGGCGGCGGGTCAGGGAACCTTCATCGAACAACCAGTCGAGGGTGAGGGCGTCGGGCAGGGCGCCAAGCTGACTTTGCTCAAGCCAGACGGGGGAGATCAACGGGGAAGTCATGTGCGGCACAGTCGGTCATAATTGGCAGCCATTGAGGGCGCCGAGCTTATCACGCTGCCCTTGCCCTGAGCGCTTGAGTACCGATTGGTCGTCATCAGGCTTGCATCTGCGGCGTGCGATCAGTACAAAACGCCCTGATTTCACCTAGCACCACGTGCCGTTGTTAAGAAACCGTGGGCTTGTCTAAGCCTGAACCCAAGGAAATCCCCATGAAAAAGTGGCAATGCATCGTCTGTGGACTGATTTATAACGAAGCCGATGGCTGGCCGGATGACGGCATTGCGCCCGGCACCCTGTGGCAAGACGTGCCCGAAGACTGGCTGTGCCCGGACTGCGGCGTCGGCAAACTGGATTTCGAGATGATCGAAATCAACTGATCCTTTTTTGAGTTTGACCCCTATGGAGAATGGAATGAACGCACCTGTCGTGATCGTGGGCACCGGGCTGGCCGGCTATAACCTGGCTCGGGAGTTTCGCAAACTGGACAGCGAAACCCCACTGTTGTTAATCACGGCCGATGACGGGCGTTCCTACTCCAAGCCCATGCTCTCCACCGGTTTTGGCAAAAACAAAGAAGCCGACGGCCTGAGCATGGCCATGCCGGGCGCGATGGCCGAGCAACTCAAGGCCCAAGTGCGCACCCATACGCGCATCAGCGGCATCGACCCCGGCCATAAACAATTGTGGATCGGTGAAGAAGCCGTCCCGTATCGCGACCTGATTTTGGCGTGGGGCGCGCAAACGGTGCAGGTGCCGGTAGAAGGTGACGCTCAGGACGCGATTTTCCCGATCAACGACCTGGAAGACTACGCACGCTTTCGCGCCGCGGCTGCGGGCAAGCGCCGTGTGCTGATATTGGGCGCCGGTCTGATTGGCTGCGAATTTGCCAATGACCTGATCGCTGGCGGCTATGAAGTGGACCTGGTCGCCCCGTGCGAACAAATCATGCCCACCCTGCTGCACCCGGCCGCCGCCACGGCGGTGAAAACAGCCCTCGAAGGACTCGGCGCCCGCTTTCACCTCGGGCCGGTGCTGACCCGCCTGCAACGGACTGAGGACGGGCTGCACGCACAGCTGTCCGACGGCAGCGTCATCCCGTGCGACGTGGTGGTGTCCGCCATCGGTTTGCGCCCGCGCATCGACTTGGCGGCGGCTGCCGGGATTCGGGTCAATCGCGGGATCGAAGTGGATCGCCTGCTCAAAACCTCCCACGCCAACATTTTCGCGCTCGGGGACTGCGCCGAGGTGGAAGGCCTGAGCTTGCTGTACGTGATGCCGTTGATGAGCTGCGCCCGCGCGCTCGCACAAACCCTGGCGGGCAACCCGACGGCCGTCAGCTACGGCGCCATGCCGATCACCGTCAAGACGCCGGTGTGCCCCCTGGTGGTCTCGCCTGTACCCCGTGGCTGCGAAGGCGTGTGGTCGGTTGAAGGCGCTGGCGCTGATATCAAGGCGCTGTGCCACGATGCAGATGGCAAATTGCTGGGCTATGCACTGACAGGCGAAGCCGTTCGCGAGAAATTGGCGCTTAACAAAGAGCTGCCTGCGCTTTTGGCGTAAATGCTGCGAATTCTGTCGCATATGCCTTTGCCTTGGGGCAACAAAGGCCGGATCGATGCTGGCGTCGGCTTTGGCCGCATGCCATTCTCACACCGGTCTGCCGCAGCGTAGAGCCTGCGGCGCCTTAGGCGTTGCTCCACAGAGAGCAGCACGGACATAACAACAAAAAACCGTCAAAGAGGCTTCATCATGCGTAAACCAGATCTCGCCGCCGCCATCGCTGAAAAGGCTGACCTCACCAAAGAACAAGCCAACCGTGTCCTGAATGCGGTACTGGAAGAAATCACCGGCGCCCTGCATCGCAAAGACACCGTCACGCTGGTCGGTTTCGGTACGTTCCTGCAGCGCCATCGCGGCGCCCGTACCGGTCAAAACCCGCAAACGGGCCAGCCGGTCACGATCAAAGCCAGCAACACGGTTGCATTCAAGCCTGGCAAATTCCTGAAAGACAGCGTCAACCCTTAGTCTTCGCCCGGCCATTAGCTGCACCTGGCCATGAAGAATGGGCACGCTGGCCCGGCCAGTCGCCCATTCTTGATAGACAATGAGACAATCGTGCGGCCATAAGTGGCAAAACCCCGCCTATCTACGCCTATCCCTACAGATATATGGCGTTCCCTGAGCAAATCGCTACACTGCGCCGGCCATTTATTTTTCCCTGAGGCCGCGTAGATGAAATTTCGTTTTTTGCTCTGGATGCTGGGCTTCCTGATGAGCAAGGCCAGCCGTAAAAACCCCGCGTTCCAGCAGCAACTGGTGGACAAGGATCTGGTGTTCCAGCTGCAAACCCTCGATGGCAAGGTTGCCCGTCACTTCAAGGTCAAAAACCAACGCATCACCAGCCACGCCGGGCTGTACCCGGAACCGGCTTTTGCGATTGCGTTCAAGGATGCGGCCTACGGGTTTGCGACCCTGCAGGCCAAGAACAAGCAATTGGCATTCATGACCGGGATTCAGGACAAGTCGATTCAGATCAAGGGTAATCCGGCACAGGTGATCTGGTTTCAGGGCCTGACCAAATACCTCAAACCGCGCAAAAAACCAAAAGCCCAGTGAATCCTGACCCTCTCCCGCCGGGAGAGGGTATTGAGTGGCGTGGCGGCTTTACGCCTGACTGAACTGCGCTGCCAGCTCACGCAGCAGCACCTCAGCCTCCAGCACTTTGCTGACCACGTCTTCGGCTTTCTCGCGCGTCACGCCAAGGCTTTCAAACAACGCGTCCGGCAGCGGTTCATAAGGCCCGTGACCGATGCTTCGGCTACGCAACAGGCCAACGGCCACACACACCAGATTCGGATACTGGGCATGTTCCCCGGCGTAATGCGGGTCGTGCTGGAAGCGCAGCGCGGTCGCCAGCTCGTCAGGCATGTCCCAGTAACGCATCAGCCATGCGCCGATTTGCTCGCGCGTAATGCCCAGCAAATGGTGTTCGACAAGGCTGTGGCTGACGTGAGGGTTCACTTCCAGATGCCGGCAAATCAGCGAAAAGTGTGGCGGAAACACGTGCGCCAACAGCAGATAACCGAAGTTGTGCAGCAAACCCGCCAGATAGGTCAGACCGGTTTCAGGGCGGCCGGCCCGGGGCATGGCGCGGGTCAACCCTTCAATGACCGCCGCAGTGTAAATCGACTGTTGCCAGTAAGGCGTGCTCGATTGCGGGTGGTCCTTGGGCAAGCTCAGGGTTTTGCCCAAGGCCAGACCTAACGCCAGATTAATCACCAGGTCAAAACCCAGCACCCGCACGATGGCATCTTCTACGGAGCGAATCTTGCCCGGCGACGCGTAGTACGGCGACGCCGCCCAGCTCATTACTTGAGCCGCCAGCGCCGGGTCGGTTTCGACAACCCCGGTGATGTCGTCGATGGTGGCATTGGGATCGACGCGCAAGCGGATGATTTTGCGTGCGGTTTCGGCCAGCGGTGGAATCTCGATGGTGGCTTCCAGCCGCTGCTGGATGCGGCGCGCCGTAAACGCATGCACCGCCTCAGTGATGGCTTCGCTGTCGTCATCGGGCCGATCAAGGTTGAGCTTGATCCCCGCCAGCGGTTCGGCAAAACGGCCCGCGCTGGCTTTGGTCAGCATGCTTTTGAAGTCCTCTTGCGAGATCTCCAGCAACAGGCCCGACTCCCCGGCATTAATCAGCAGCAGCGGCTGTTGCAGCAGTTGCTCTTCATACAGACAAGGCGAACTGGTGAGCGCTGGCAACCCCGGCAACAACGTCAGTTCGTGTTTGCCGAGCATGCGTTCCAGCGCGGCCGGAGCCACGGCCGTCATGCGCCGACCGGTCAATTCCGCCAAACGGTTGAGGTCAAGCAAATGGCTCTGCGGGAACAGGACCATGAGCGCACCGACCGAATCATCGAGCAGTGCGGCTTGGACCTTGCGGGCGGGATTCAGGCCGGGGTGGTCAATGACTTCCCGGTATGGGATGGCCAACTCGCCGAGCAATTCCCGGATAACGGAGGGTGTGCTCGGGGAGGTTGGTGCGCTGGCGACTTCAGTCATGATGTGTGTCCGGTTCTTACAACTCGAATGTGGTTATCAGGCAGTTAATCGGCCGCTGATCTATTTACTGAACGCGCTTTAGACTTGCCCGTATTGCTGACCATGCCGCAACCATCGGTCCAGCAACGGACTGACATGGGTTGGCCAACGCTCCAGGAGGGCTTGCGCAGCATCACGCACCGCAGGCAGCAGGTCAGCATCGCGCATCAGGTCCGCGACCTTGAATTGCAGCAGGCCTGTTTGCCGGGTGCCGAGCATTTCGCCGGGGCCACGCAGCTCCAGGTCTTTTTCCGCGATAACGAAACCATCATTGGTCTCGCGCATGATGCCCAAACGCTGACGGCCGATTTGCGACAGCGGCGGGTGGTACAACAGCACGCAATGGCTGACGGCACTGCCACGCCCGACGCGGCCGCGTAACTGGTGCAATTGCGACAGGCCCAGACGCTCGGGGTTTTCGATAATCATCAGGCTGGCGTTGGGCACGTCGACCCCGACTTCAATCACGGTGGTAGCAATCAGCAATTGCAGCTCACCGGCCTTGAAACACGCCATGACTTCGGCCTTTTCTGCGGCTTTCATGCGGCCGTGAATCAAGCCGACGCGCAGCTCGCCCAAGGCGCTGGACAGGTCTTCATAGGTGGTTTCTGCCGCCTGACAGGTCAGCTCTTCAGACTCTTCGATCAAGGTGCACACCCAGTACGCCTGACGGCCTTCGGCACACGCAGCACGCACCCGCTCGATCACTTCGACACGCCGGGTGTCGACCACCAGCACAGTGTTGACGGGCGTGCGGCCGGGGGGCAATTCGTCGAGGATCGACGTGTCGAGGTCAGCGTAAGCACTCATGGCCAGCGTGCGCGGGATCGGGGTGGCGGTCATGATCAATTGGTGCGGACATATCACACCGCCCGCCCCCTTATTGCGCAGGGCCAGCCGCTGCTGGACACCGAAACGGTGCTGCTCGTCGATGATGACCAGGGCCAGGTTCTTGAACTGCACTTGATCCTGAAACAACGCGTGCGTGCCCACCACCATCGGCGCGCCATTGGCGATCTGCTCCAGCGCAGAGGCGCGTGCCTTGCCCTTGAGCTTGCCCGCCAGCCACGCCACTTCAAGCCCCAGCGGTTCCAGCCAGCGTTTGAAGCTGATAAAGTGTTGCTCGGCGAGGATCTCCGTCGGTGCCATCAATGCCACTTGATAGCCAGCCTCCAGCGCTTGCAACGCCGCCATGGCCGCGACCACCGTTTTACCGGCGCCAACATCGCCCTGGATCAGACGCAGCATGGGCTCGTGCTGACTGAGATCGTAGGCAATTTCGTTGCCCACACGGACCTGGGCACCCGTGGGCGAAAACCCAAGATTGTTCAAAAATTGAACAGGCAACTGTTTGGCCTTGGGCAAAACCGGAGCACGCAGCGAACGCAGGCTTTCACGCAGCCGCTGCTGGGAGAGCTGATGGGTGAGCAGTTCTTCGAAAGCCAGCCGGTGTTGAGCCCAATGATGGCCGAGGGCAAGCTCTTCTACATCCGCATCGGCCGGCGGCTGGTGCAAATAGCGAATCGCTTCGTCCAGCGGGGCCAGTTGGTAGTCTTTGGCCAGCTCCGGCGGCAGCCAGTCCGGCAGGCTGCGCGGTCCCAGCATGGCCAGGCTTTGCTGGCTCAACTGGCGCAGCCGTTGCTGGGTCAAGCCTTCCGTCGTGGGGTAAATCGGGGTCAGGGTGGTGTCCACCGGAGGGGGCTCATCGCCCGTGATGGCGCGGTACTCCGGGTGGTAGATTTCCAGCCCCGATGCGCCGGGACGCGCTTCGCCGTAACACCGTACTTCAGTGCCGCGCTTGAGGCTTTCCTTTTGCGCATTGCTGAAGTGGTAGAAGCGCAGACTCAGGCCGCCGGTGCCGTCATTGATGCGCACCAGCAGGCTGCGGCGTTTGCCCATGACCACATCGGCGCCGATCACCCGCCCTTCGACCACCGCATCCTGACCCGGCCGCAACGCGCCGATGGGCACGACGCGGGTGCGGTCCTGATAACGCAGCGGCAAATGGAACAATACGTCTTGTACGGTTTCCAGCCCGACCTTGGCCAATTTCTCGGCCATGGCCTCGCCCACACCCTTGAGCGCAGTGACCGACACCTTCGACAACTCGGTCATGGCAGCACTTATGTCGCCGCGGGCGGCTTGGCCACCGAGCACAGGCGAATCGAATCAGCGAGGATCTCAATGGCTTTGGGCCGCGGGAAACTGGCGCGCCATGCAATCGCAACCGTCCGAAATGGCACGGGCGGCGTCAGTGGACGCACCGCCAGCACGCCGGGGGAATAGTGATGGCTGTCTACCGCCGACAGCGGCAGGATCGAAATCCCCAAACCGGAGGCCACCATGTGGCGAATGGTTTCGAGCGAACTGGATTCCACCGTGGTGTGCTTGGCGCCGTCATTGCCTTTGGTCAGGGTCGGGCATGCTTCAAGCACCTGATCGCGGAAGCAATGGCCTTCACCCAGCAACAACAAGCTCTTGTCGTTCAGCAGGCTGGCGTCGATGGTTTCTTTTTTGGTCCACGGGTGCTCGCTCGGCATCAGCACGTAGAACGGCTCGTCGTAGAGCGGCAAGGTCAGCACGTCCGCTTCCTGGAACGGCAGGGCGATGATGATCGCGTCCAGTTCGCCGTTGCGCAGTTTGTCGCGCAGCACATGCGTGAAGTTTTCTTCGATGTACAACGGCATCTGCGGGGCGACCCGGTGCAGTTGCGGGATCAGGTGCGGAAACAGATAGGGGCCAACGGTGTAGATCGCACCGACCTTGAGCGGAGCAGTCAGCTGGTTTTTACCCGCTTGGGCCAGCTCGCGAATGCCTTGTGCCTGCTCCAGTACTTTTTGGGCCTGGGCCACAATGCCTTCACCCACGGGCGTGAGTCGCACGGCGCTTTTGCTGCGCTCAAAAATCAGCACACCGAGTTCGTCTTCCAGTTTTTTCACGCCCACCGACAGGGTCGGCTGGCTGACGTGGCAACGCTCAGCCGCATGGCCGAAATGTTGCTCTTGGGCAAGAGTAACGATGTAACGCAATTCTGTAAGAGTCATAGCGGGCGTCCATGTGGTTGCGGGCCAAAGCATAACGGCTGCAATCGATAGACGCACGTTATCAGACATTACCCACGCAGCTACAGTCGCTAATCAGTGCCTGAGCTGTTTTCTTGCGCTTGCAGACGCAAAAAGGGCACCTCGCGGTGCCCTTTCTGATGTTAACGCCGACGTTTATCGATCGAATAAACGAAAGGCGCCACAATTTCGATGCTGCCGTTGGTCAGCATGTCTGCCGGAGGCTTGGGCAGCGGCTGTGCCCGGCGGATCATTTCCAGGGTGGCCCGGTCCAGATCGGCGTTGCCCGAGCGTCCTACCAACTCATAGGACAACACCTTGCCCTCGGCATCGACCACGAAGCGCAGCCGGTTCAGGCCTTCCTTGCCACGCGACTGCGCAGCCGCCGGGTACTTCTTGTACTTGCCCAGGTGAGCCAGCAAGGCGCCTTCCCAACTGGCCTTCGCCGCCAACTGTTGTGCCGACGGCCCTTGGACCGGGGCGGCTGACTTCTCGCTTGGCGCCTTGGTGGGCGTCGCATCGCTCGGTTTTTCTTCAGAAGGCTTCTCTTTGACCGGCTCCTGCTTCTTTTCCACAGGCTTGGGAGGCTGCGGCTTCTGCTTGGGCTTGACCGGTTTAGGAACAGAAATCTTCGGCTTGGGCGCTTCGGCCAGCTTGGGGATCGGCAACTCTTCTACCGGTGCCGGCGGCTGTGGTGGGGTCACCACTTTCGGCGGCGCAGGAGGAGGCGGTGCCGGCAGTGGCGCGAGATCGATCATCATCGCCTGAGGCGGCAATTCGATCGCGCGCGGGTTAGACCATTGCAGGGCGAGGATAACCGCCACTGCATGGACGCCCAATACCACGGCCAGGCTGATTCCGTAACGCGTCATCTTTTGGCGCGTCATGCTCATTTCTTGGCTGCCGTCTCAAGTCCGACCAGACCCACCTTCAAGTAACCGGCTGCGCGCAATGCATCCATTACGCTCATCAAGTCACCGTAATCCACGCCTTTATCGGCCTGGAAGAAGATCGTCGTGTCCTTGTTGTTGTGCGTGCGGGCATCCAGGGTCGGGCCCAGCGCTTCAACCGATACCGGCTCTTCGCCCAGGAACAGACGCTGGTCAGCCTTGACGCTCAGAAACACTGGCTTCTCGGGACGAGGCGCAGGCTTGGCTGTCGAGGCGGGCAGGTCCACTTTGATGTCCACAGTGGCCAGCGGAGCGGCCACCATAAAGATGATCAGCAGCACCAGCATCACGTCAATGAAGGGCGTGACGTTGATTTCATGGTTCTCGGCGAGATCGTCTGCGCCTTCTTTTAAATGCAGGCCCATGGCCGATTACCCCACTTTCACCATGTGCGGTTGCGAGCTGCGCTCAGGCGGCAGGTGATCGAGGTCACGGCTGACCAGCAACAACACCTCGGCCGACGCGTCTGCCACTTGGGCCTTGTAGCCGGTGATCGAGCGGGCGAAGACGTTGTAAATCACGACCGCCGGGATCGCTGCAACCAGGCCCAAAGCCGTCGCCAGAAGGGCTTCGGCAATACCAGGCGCAACAACAGCCAGGTTGGTGGTTTGCGTTTTAGCGATGCCGATGAAGCTGTTCATGATGCCCCACACGGTCCCGAACAAACCAACAAACGGGGCAGTCGAACCGATGGTGGCCAATACACCTGTGCCGCTGCTCATGTTACGGCCGCATGCCGCAACCAGGCGTTCCAGGCGGAAGCTCACACGTTCCTTGATGCCTTCTTTTTCACGGCTGTTTGCCGACAAACGCATCTCTTCGAGAGCGTCTTGCACCAGCAGGTGAGCAAGGGTGCCTTCTTTGGCGGCCGACTCGCTGGCTTCCTTAAGGGTGCGGGCCTTTTTCAGGTTGGCGATTTCGGTCCGCAGGCGACGCTTGGCGCCCAGCACTTCAAACCCTTTGGCAATCCAGATGGTCCAGGTAATGATCGAAGCAATAGCCAGACCGATCATCACAATTTTGACGATGATGTCGGCATTTTTATACATGCCCCAAGGCGACAGGTCGTGGGCCATGCCCAGGCTGTTGCCTTCTTCAGCGACGATTTGTTGTGCGTCTTCAGCGGGCACCGCAACACCGTCAGCAGCATTGGCCGGCGTAGTAGCGTCAGGAGTGACAACAGGAAGCGTGGCAGGAGCTGCCGCATCCGCTGGAGCAGGCGCGACGGCAGCAGGCTGGGTGGCAGGCGTCGTTGGCTCATCGGCAAACGCCGCAGCAGGAGCAAGTAACAGGCTGAACATCAGCGCCGCCACTCCACGCCAAAGGCGTGTCGGGCTCAACGGCTGGGTTGGCGAAGCGGTGGAATGATTGCGTGTCATGCTAGCCGGACCTGAGAAAGTATTAGGGTTTTGCCCTACAACGCGTGTAAGACCAAGGACAAATGATGCGTTATTATTGCAAGTAATTCTTGTTAACAAAAGCAATAGCACCTGTTTTTTTCCAGTGTCACGACCAACGTCTGACCTTTTCGTGCCGCTTTGTAGCTTTTCTTTAGGAGTTTGAGATGACCAAAGGCACTGTTTTGATCGTCGGCTGTGGCGATGTCGGAAGCCGACTTGCTGCCCAGCTGATGGATGCCGACTGGAAGGTGTACGGATTGCGACGCTCCGTTGATCGACTGCCCAAGGGGGTGATCGGCGTTCCTGCTGATCTGTTCAACGCGCAGTGCCCGGCCCAATGGCCCACTGAACAGATTGATTACGTCGTCTATAGCGTTGCCGCGACCGAGCATGACGAAGCGGGCTATCAAGCGGCGTATGTGCAAGCCCTCACCCACACCTTGAGCTGGCTGAAACAGCACAACCAGCACCCCAAGCACTTGTTGTTTGTCTCCAGCAGCGGTGTGTATGTGCAGCAAAACGGGGCCTGGGTCGATGAGACCTCCCCGGCCGAAGCCACCCGGTATTCAGGCCGCATCATGCTCGATGCCGAACAGCTCGCGTTGAACAGCGGCATCCCCGCCAGCGTTGTACGCCTGACCGGCATTTATGGACCGGGCCGGGAGTGGCTGCTGGGGCAAGTGCGCAAAGGCTATCGCGTAGAGCGTGATCCGCCGCTGTATGGCAATCGCATCCATGCGGACGATGCAGGCGGGTTACTGGCCTTTTTGTTGGAAGCGCACCGGCAGGGCAAAAAGCTGGACGATTGTTACATCGGTGTCGACAACGAGCCTGCACCGCTGGCAGATGTGGTCGACTGGCTGCGCGGGCAGTTGGGCGTCACACAATGGAGCGACGAAGCTAGCGTGCGACGCGCAGGTAGCAAGCGGTGCAGCAACGCGCGGGCCAGGGCATTGGGCTGGGAACCGCGCTACCCGAGCTACCGTGAAGGTTATGCGGCAATTCTGGCAGGGCAGGCTTAATCATAGGCAAGGGCGGGAGCTGTTAATCTGGCTCCCGCGTACGCTTAACTCTGTTTTTCAAGCACCCATTCACGCTTGCCCGGATACAACTGAGGCATTTCGTCAGGTTGCGATGCATCCAGCGCTTCAAAGATTTCGAGCTGCTTGCCTTTACGCACGAAAATGTGAGCGGCGCCCGCATCGCCCTGCTGCAGCCACAGGCTGTCGTATTCCCCGCTCATCGACGCACAATCGCCCGCCAGACACAGCGCGTAGGCATTCATGCCCGGCAACCCCGTGAGCTGGCCACCCGGTGTAAACGTCACCGTACCACCTTGCCCAGCGCCGCTCTGAATGCGCCACGGGCCACCCAGGTAAGCTGCTTTGAGCGCTTTTTCGAAGCTGGTTCCAAGCGGGTCAGCGGCCATCACATTGACGCGTGACCGTACGAAAGATTGCTGAGGGTCGGCGTCAGCCGCAGCCTGGATGAGCTCATCGCCCTCCACACTCAAGGCCGTTGCCGTGCTGCCATAAAAATTAACCTGCCACACACCCTTGGCTTCGGGCTGCAATTTGCCTTCGACACGTTCGAAACCATTGGTGTAGCGGGCTTGAGCACGCTGGGTGTCAATGTCCCACTCAAGGTTGGGACCGTAAGTCAGCAACGCTTCACGCAGGTTGCCACCTTGGGCAGCTGCATCAATCGCAGCCTGGTTGATCCAGATACCACTGACATCGCGGTGGGCGGGTTCGTTGGCACAGCCACCCAGAAAAACGGTGAGCAGTGACAAGGCTAACGCTTTGCGCATGGTGGAATCCTTTTAAAACGGGGAAAAGCGGGGGAGTTGGCGCAGCATGAGGACGCTGCGCCGAGGGGCATTACTCGATAACCAGAATGGCATCCATCTCAACCTGCGAACCCTTTGGCAGGGCTGCAACACCAATGGCTGCACGAGCCGGGTAAGGTTGTTCGAAGTAAGTGCCCATGATCTCGTTGACCTTGGCGAAGTGGCTCAAGTCAGTCAGGAAGATGTTCAGCTTGACGATATCCTTGAACGAACCGCCTGCTGCTTCGGCCACCGACTTCAGGTTTTCAAACACCTGGATGGTCTGGGCTTCGAAGCCTTCAACCAGTTCCATGGTTTTTGGGTCCAGCGGGATTTGACCGGACATGTAGACGGTATTGCCAGCTTTGATCGCCTGGGAATAAGTACCGATGGCCGCAGGTGCCTTGTCGCTGGTGATAACAGTCTTGGTCATGATTGACTCCTTGTAATGGCCGCAGGTAGACGGCCTATGCACGCATCCGAGTGATGCGGATAACCCCGGTAAGGGCACGCAGTTTTTTGATCACGCGAGCCAGGTGCACGCGATCGTGCACGCTGACCACCAGTTGGACCACGCTGATTCGACCATCGCGTTCGTCCATGCTGATCTTTTCGATGTTGCCGTCGGCGGCGTTCACGCTACTGGCCAGCAGCGCGATCAAGCCGCGCTGATGCTCCAGCTCGACGCGCAATTCGACGTTGAATTCGCCCGTTACATCCTTGGCCCATGCCAACTGGATGCACTTCTCGGGGTTGTGGCGGATTTCGCTGATATTGCGGCAGTTGTCCAAGTGCACAACCATGCCTTTGCCCGCAGACAAATGACCCACGATCGGGTCGCCCGGAATAGGCGTACAGCACTTGGCGTAGCTGAGCACCAACCCCTCGGTGCCACGGATGGCCAGCGGCCCTTCCGGGCTTGGCAACTGCTCACCTTCGCCCATCAGGCGGCGGGCGACGACGTAAGCCATGCGATTGCCCAGACCGATGTCTTCGAGCAAGTCTTCGATCTGTTCCAGGCGATATTCGTTGAGCATCGCCTGCACACGCTCGGCCGGGATCTTGTCCAGCGAGCTGTTAAAACCGTTGAGCACCTTATTGAGCAGCCGCTCGCCGAGGTTCACCGACTCGGAACGACGCTGCAACTTGAGGGCGTGACGGATGTGGGTACGGGCTTTGCCTGTCACCACAAAATTAAGCCACGCCGGATTCGGGCGGGCGCCGGGGGCACTGACAATCTCGACCGTGGAGCCGCTTTGCAGCGGTTCGGACAGCGGCGCAAGACGACGGTTGATCCGACAGGCAATGCAACTGTTGCCCACGTCAGTGTGTACCGCGTACGCAAAGTCGACCGCCGTGGAGCCTTTTGGCAGCTCCATGATCCGGCCTTTGGGCGTGAATACGTAAACCTCGTCCGGGAACAGGTCGATTTTCACGCTTTCAATGAATTCGAGGGAGTTGCCTGCGCGCTGTTGCATTTCAAGCACGCCTTTGACCCATTGCCGTGCGCGGGCATGGGTGCCGGTGTGTTGCTCGTCGCCACTGGATTTGTACAACCAGTGGGCGGCAATACCGTTGTTGGCCATTTCTTCCATTTCACGGGTACGGATCTGAATCTCGATCGGTACACCATGCATGCCGAACAGCGTGGTATGCAGCGACTGATAGCCGTTGGCTTTGGGTATGGCAATGTAATCTTTGAAGCGCCCCGGCAGGGGTTTGTACAAATTATGTACAGCACCCAGCACGCGATAACAGGTATCGACCTTATCAACGATGATGCGGAACGCGTAAACGTCCATGATCTCGTTGAACGCCCGACGCTTGCCGCGCATCTTCTTGTAGATGCCGTAGATGTGTTTCTGGCGACCACTGACTTCGCCCTGAATGCCATCAACGGCCAGACAGTGGCTCAGCGACTCTTCAATCTTGTTGACGATTTCCTTGCGATTGCCCCGGGCACGTTTGACGGCCTGATAGATGCGCGCCGAACGCATCGGGTACATCGCCTTGAAACCGAGGTCTTCGAATTCGATACGAATGTTGTGCATGCCCAGCCGGTTGGCAATGGGTGCGTAGATTTCCAGGGTTTCCTTGGCAATCCGCCGGCGTTTCTCGCCGGACAACACTTCGAGGGTACGCATGTTGTGCAGACGGTCAGCCAGTTTGACCAGAATCACGCGGATGTCCCGCGCCATGGCCATGGCCATTTTCTGGAAGTTTTCGGCTTGGGCTTCGGCTTTGGTTTCGAAGTTCATCTGGGTCAGCTTGCTGACACCATCAACCAGTTCTGCCACGGTTTCGCCGAACTGCGCGACGAGCGCCTCTTTGGCAATACCGGTGTCTTCGATGACGTCATGCAGCATCGCCGCCATGAGGCTTTGATGATCCATGTGCATGTCGGCAAGGATATTCGCGACTGCCAGCGGATGCGTGACATAAGGTTCGCCGCTACGGCGGCGTTGGCCGTCGTGGGCTTGTTCTGCGTAGTAGTACGCTCGGCGGACCAGATTGACCTGGTCCGGGCCGAGGTACGCCGACAAGCGATCGGCGAGGGCGTCTATGCTCGGCAAGAGTAAGCCTCCTGCCAAAACTGTGTACCCTTCGCCGTGCTACGTCGACCGGGCATAGGCTTAGTTCGCCTCGTTGGACTCGTCCTCGAACGCTGCAAACAGCGGTTCGTCTTCGACGATTTCAGCGTTGGCGATAAACTCGTAGCTCATCAGGCCTTCAGCGATTTCACGCAGGGCTACAACAGTAGGCTTGTCGTTTTCCCACTGAACCAGCGGCTCTTTACCACCGGTGGCCAGTTGGCGGGCACGCTTGGTAGACAGCATGACCAGCTCAAAGCGGTTATCCACGTGTTCTAGACAGTCTTCAACGGTTACGCGGGCCATGGTCTTCCTCGTAGCAAATGCAATATGCGCGCTGCCCGGATGGGCGAGCGGACTAAACAGTTTAAAAAATCACCAGCCATTAGGGAAGCGCTGATTTTTCGAGCGCTCTCCCAAAACCGTCTGTAAGCGCCAATGTAAAGGCCTTACAGGTGTTTTGGGAAGAGCCCTTTAGCCGAGCAGTTCGGCCAGTAATTTGCCATAACGCTGCTGCTGACGCTTCTGCTGGAGGCGATTGGCACGGAAAATAGCCTTCAAATCCTCCAGCGCCAGCGCAAAGTCATCATTGATGATGAGGTAGTCATAGTCGACGTAGTGACTCATTTCACTCACCGCTTCGCGCATGCGACCGTCAATGATTTCATCGCTGTCCTGCCCGCGATTGTCCAGACGCTCACGCAATGCTTGCTGGCTGGGCGGCAGGATAAAGATCGAACGCGCCTGCGGCATCAACTTGCGCACTTGTTCGGCACCCTGCCAGTCGATTTCCAGAATCAGGTCGTGACCTTCATCCAGCGTCTGCTGCAAATGGCTTTGGGACGTGCCATAGAGGTTGCCGAACACTTCTGCGCGCTCAAGAAAGTCGCCGTGCTCGATCATTTTCACGAATTCTTCGCGCTCGACGAAGTGGTAGTTCACGCCGTCGACTTCACCCGGACGCATCGCCCGCGTGGTGTGCGAAACCGAGACGCGGATTTGCGGCTCAAGGTCGATCAAC
Organism: Pseudomonas lundensis; assembly: GCF_015377145.2. Taxonomy (NCBI): domain Bacteria; kingdom Pseudomonadati; phylum Pseudomonadota; class Gammaproteobacteria; order Pseudomonadales; family Pseudomonadaceae; genus Pseudomonas; species Pseudomonas lundensis. The sequence goes on along the minus strand of NZ_CP062158.2, from coordinate 139,094 downwards.
GCCTTCACCAAGCTGGTTTTTCCTGCGCCCGAAGGTGCAGAAACGATGTAAAGGGTGCCAGTGCTGTGGGTCATGTCAGGGGAAGCCTTACTCAATATTCTGTACTTGTTCACGCATCTGCTCGATCAACACTTTGAGGTTGACCGCTGCTTGCGTGCTGCGGGGATCAAAAGCCTTGGAGCCCAGTGTATTGGCTTCACGGTTAAGCTCTTGCATCAGAAAATCCAGGCGCCGGCCCGCGGCACCACCGGACTTGAGCACACGCCGCACCTCAAGGAGGTGGGTACTCAAACGGTCAAGCTCTTCGGCCACGTCACTTTTTTGCGCCAGCATGACCATTTCCTGCTCAAGGCGCTGGGGGTCCATCTCAGCCTTCATGTCAGCAAAACGGTCGAGCACTTTTTGACGCTGGGTTGCCAGCATCTGCGGCACGAGCTCACGCAGGGTTTCAACATCGCTTTCGATGGCGGTCAGACGATCGCTGATCAGCCGTGCCAGCTCGGCGCCTTCGCGCTCACGACCCAGCTTGAGCTCTTGCAGACCTTGCTTGAACAAAGCCAGTGCCTGCGAATTCAGTGCTTGCGGATCGGTCGCATCGGCCACCAGGACGCCAGGCCAGGCCAGGACCTCCAAAGGGTTCAGCGCAGCGGGTTGTTTAATCAGGCTGGCGATAGTCTCTGCAGCCGCAACCAGTTGCGCGGCGCGCTCACGATCAACCTGCAACGGCTTGCCCGTGGTTTCTTCAGTGAAACGCAACGTGCATTCCAGTTTGCCCCGCGAAATGCCCTGACGCAGCGCTTCGCGCACCGCGCCTTCCAGATCCCGAAAAGACTCGGGCAGACGCAGATGCGGCTCCAGGTAGCGGCTGTTGACCGAACGCAGCTCCCAACTAAGGGTGCCTTGAGTGCCAGCGCTTTCGACGCGGGCAAAGGCGGTCATGCTATGCACCATGGAGGTACCTCGCGGTCTGATGAATTAAGCCAAGTGGCCATTAAGGCGGCGGATTGTAGCGCAGTGCGGGGGATGCCCCCAAATGACGTCTGTCGCAAAACTCACGTCGTCATCACCCGCCGGTCATTGAAACGCTGCACGTTGTGCTGATTCGTCTTCAATTGCTGTAACTGAAAGCCTAAACGGTTGCCTCCTACACACCGCGGGGAGGTTTTAGATGTGACCCTGCCGGTCTATGGCCTTTATAATGCTCGCCAGTTTTCCGTCCCGTACAGGTATCCCACATGAAACGTCCAAGTGGTCGCGTTGCCGATCAGCTCCGTCCGATCCGCATCACCCGCAACTACACCAAACACGCAGAGGGTTCTGTACTGGTCGAGTTCGGTGACACCAAAGTCATTTGCACCGTCAGCGTCGAGAACGGCGTTCCACGCTTTCTCAAAGGTCAGGGTCAGGGCTGGTTGACCGCAGAGTACGGCATGCTGCCACGCGCCACGGGCGACCGTAACCAGCGTGAAGCCAGCCGTGGCAAACAAGGTGGCCGCACCCTGGAAATCCAGCGCTTGATCGGTCGCTCCCTGCGCGCAGCACTGGACATGTCCAAACTGGGCGATATCACTCTTTATGTCGACTGCGATGTGATTCAGGCAGACGGCGGCACCCGTACCGCTTCGATTACTGGCGCCATGGTTGCCCTGGTCGACGCGCTGAAAGTGATCAAAAAACGTGGTGGCCTGAAGAGCGGCGACCCGATCAAGCAAATGATCGCCGCGGTATCGGTTGGCATGTATCAGGGCGAGCCCGTGCTTGACCTCGACTACCCTGAAGACTCGGCTGCCGAAACCGACCTCAATGTCGTGATGACCAGCACCGGTGGCTTCATCGAAGTGCAGGGCACCGCCGAAGGCGCGCCGTTCCAGCCAGACGAGCTGAACGCCATGCTGGCACTGGCTCAAAAAGGCATGACTGACATTTTTGCACTGCAACACGCCGCACTGGCAGACTGATAACCCCTTTCGTTAACCCTTCGGAGAACGCCATGAGTGAGCTGGACCTGTCAAAAACCGAGCCGGGCCCGAGCCGCGAAGCTCGGCAGTGGGCCATGTTTTGTCACTTCTCGGCGTTCCTCGGAATGTGGTTTCCGTTTGGCAGCCTGATCGGCCCACTGATCCTGTGGCAGATGAAGCGCGAAAGCGATCCGTTCATCGACGATCAAGGCAAAGAGGCGCTGAATTTTCAGATCACGGTAGCGATTGCTTCGGCCATTTGTTACGTCCTGATGTTTATCCTGATCGGTTTCGCGTTGCTTGGACTGGTGTTGATTGGGGCGGTGGTGCTGGTGGTGATCGCCGGAGTCAAAGCCAATGATGGCGTGGCTTACCGTTATCCCTTCACGTGGCGGCCGATCAAGTAAATGTGCCAGCACATTCAGCAGAATTTACCTCGCTCCCATTAAAAAACCCGCACCGAAAGGTGCGGGTTTTTTAATGCTTGTTTGGCCGTGTATCAGCTATCAACCGAACTGAAAGGACACAATGCAATTGTTGTCATCAGCTTTAATGTTGATTCGGTCAGTGTCGAACTCTTTGGTAGACACTTCGTTGACGCCGACGACACGGGTGCGGCCCGTCAGTTCGCTGATATAGGCTTTGACGCTAGGTACGTAACGGGTGCCAATCAAATGGCTGATGAGCTGGGAAACTTGTTCATTGTTCATTTTTTAATCCCTTAAATGTATGAAATGTCCTACTGGACCACGCCATTCTCTAGGGTTTGCCAGCTCACTCCGCGGTATATATTTATCGTTTTTTTTGCAGAGCACCCTCGAAACGTATCTCCATGTAATCCCTGACAGGTCAGGCCATCAGTCGACCCGCTCTCGTATTTTTGACAAAAAAAACCCGTTTCTCTCAAAACGGGCATTCTTCTGACGGCGACTGAATACTTAGATAGTCAGCGTCCAGTCGTAGTCCACGATCAAGGGCGCGTGCTGCGAGAACCGTGGCTGACGCGGCATCCGAGCGCTACGGACAAAACGGCGCAGGCCGGGTGTCAGCAACTGATAGTCGAAACGCCAGCCGAGGTTAAGCATCTCGGCCTGTTCGTTATCCGGCCACCAGCTGTACTGATCGCCTTCACGGCTGACTTCACGCAGGGCATCGACATAGCCCATGTTGCCGACAATCTCGTCCATCCAGGCACGTTCGGGCGCCAGAAAGCCGGGAGACTGCTGGCTGTCACGCCAGTTTTTAATGTCAAGTTTCTGCTGCGCCACATACAGCGAGCCGCAGTAGATGTACTCGCGACGCTTGCGACGCTGTTTATCCAGATAGCGTGCGAAATCGTCCATTAGCTTGAATTTTTGATTCAAGTCTTCATCGCCGTTCTGCCCCGAAGGAAGCAGCAAGGTCGCGATGCTGACCTTGTCGAAATCGGCTTGCAGGTAGCGCCCGTAGCGATCGGCGGTTTCGAAGCCGAGCCCAGTAATGACCGCTTTCGGCTGCAACCGCGAGTACAAAGCCACACCACCTTGGGCAGGGACTTCAGCTTCGCAGGCATAAAGAAAGTAGCCATCCAGCTGGTAGGCCGGATCGTCCAATTCAAAGGCGGAGGCGCGGGTGTCCTGCAGGCAAATAACGTCGGCATTCTGAGCTTGCAGCCAACTGAGCAAACCGCGCTCGACTGCCGTCTGAATACCATTAACGTTCACACTGATGATCCGCATAAATGGCCCCAAAAATCACGTGCGTGTATGATACACGCCGTCTTACTATTTAGCTAAATCCGCGGTATTCAGGGGCTTTTTTCATGCAAGCGTATCAGCGCGATTTCATCCGTTTTGCCATCGATCGCGGCGTTTTGCGCTTCGGCGAGTTCACCCTGAAGTCCGGGCGCACCAGCCCATACTTCTTCAATGCCGGCCTGTTCAATACGGGCTCTGCGCTGGCACAGCTGGGACGCTTCTATGCCGCCGCCATCGTAGACAGCGGCATCCCTTTCGACGTGCTGTTTGGCCCGGCCTACAAGGGTATTCCTTTGGCAGCGACCACCGCCGTGGCGCTGGCCGAGCATCATGACCGTGATGTGCCATGGTGCTTCAACCGCAAAGAAGCCAAGGCCCATGGCGAAGGCGGCAGTCTGGTCGGCTCCCCACTGGAAGGCAATGTACTGATCATCGACGACGTGATCACCGCTGGCACTGCCATCCGTGAAGTGATGCAAATCATTGGCGCTCAAGACGCCCGGGCTGCCGGTGTATTGATCGCGCTTAACCGGCAGGAACGCGGCAATGGCGAGTTGTCAGCCATTCAAGAGGTCGAGCGCGACTTCGGCATTCCTGTCGTCAGCATTGTTTCTCTCACCCAGGTTTTGCAGTTCCTGGCGGATGATGAAGCGCTCAAACAGCATTTACCGGCCGTTGAAGCCTATCGGGCGCAGTACGGGATCTAACCCGCCGCCCATAAAAAAGGCCTCGCCCGAGATCGTCGGGCGAGGCCTTTTTATTTGGTGCGGCTTACACCGTTTTGCTGTTGGTAATCAGCGTGCCGACACCCGTGTCGGTGAAGATTTCCAGCAAGACCGCATTCGGCACACGACCATCCACGATGTGCGCCGTGGTCACCCCGCCTTGCACCGCTTCCAGTGCGCAGCGAATCTTCGGCAGCATGCCGCCGTAGATCGTACCGTCAGCGATCAGGTCATCCACCTGAGAGGTGGTCAACCCGGTCAGGACGTTGCCCTGCTTGTCCATCAACCCCGCGATATTGGTCAGCAACATCAGCTTTTCAGCCTTCAACGCTTCGGCCACTTTGCCGGCAACCAAATCCGCATTGATGTTGTAAGACTCGCCATTGGCACCCACACCAATCGGCGCGATCACCGGAATGAAATCACCATTGGTCAGCATGTGCAGCAAGTCGGTATTGATCCCGACCACCTCACCCACGTGACCAATGTCGATGATTTCCGGCGACGTCATTTCCGGCGTCTGACGGGTAACTGTCAGCTTTTTCGCGCGAATCAGCTCCGCGTCCTTACCGGTCAAACCAATGGCGCTGCCGCCGTGGCGGTTGATCAGGTTCACGATGTCCTTGTTGACCTGCCCACCCAGCACCATTTCAACCACATCCATGGTTTGCGCATCAGTGACACGCATGCCATCGATGAAGTGGCTCTCGATGGAGAGCCGCTTGAGCAGATCCCCGATTTGCGGGCCGCCACCGTGAACGACGACCGGGTTGATCCCGACCGCCTTCATCAACACGATGTCACGGGCGAAACCGGTTTTCAGGTCATCGTTCTCCATTGCGTTGCCGCCGTATTTGATCACCAGCGTCTTGCCGACATAGCGGCGAATGTAGGGCAGCGCTTCGGACAAAACCTTGGCGACGTTGGAGGCGGCATCACGTTCGAGGGTCATTCAGGGCTCCGGTAGGACAAGTCGATCAAAACGGTAGTTGGAGATCAGGTGCCACACGCTTGAGTTGGGCGTGGAAAACATCCTTGATACGTTGCAGTTCGGCCTCGGTATCCGCCTCAAATCGCAGCACCAGCACCGGCGTGGTGTTGGATGCGCGAACCAGGCCCCAGCCATGCGGGTAATCGACCCGCACACCATCAATGGTGGTCAGCTCGGCGGCCTCACCCCATTGGGCATCGTGCAGGGCGCTAATGATGCTGAATTTGCTCTCATCCGTCACATCGATATTGATCTCAGGCGTAGAAATATCGTTCGGGAATGCCGCAAATACCTCTTCAGCGCTTTCTTGGCGGTGACTGAGGATTTCCAGCAGGCGCGCAGCACTGTAAATGCCGTCATCAAAACCGTACCAGCGCTCTTTGAAAAAGATGTGGCCGCTCATTTCGCCCGCGAGCAATGCACCCGTCTCTTTCATTTTCTTTTTGATCAACGAATGACCGGTCTTCCACATCAAGGGGCGACCGCCATATTCCTTGATCAGAGGAATCAGGCGGCGCGTGCATTTGACGTCAAAAATGATCTCTGCGGCCGGGTTACGTACCAGCACATCCTGGGCAAACAGCATCAACAGGCGATCGGGAAAGACCATGGTCCCGGTATTGGTTACGACGCCGACACGGTCGCCATCACCATCAAAGGCCAGGCCCAGATCAGCGCCGACTTCCTTGACCTTCGCGATCAGATCCACAAGGTTTTCCGGCTTGCCCGGGTCCGGGTGATGGTTCGGGAAATGCCCGTCCACCTCGCAGAACAACGGGATGACTTCGCAATTGAGGGCCTCGATCAATTGGGGGGCAATCACGCCTGCCGCGCCGTTACCGCAATCAACGACCACTTTCAGACGCTTTTGAAGCTTGATGTCACGGGTAATTTGCGTCGCGTACTGCTCCAGAATCTCGACTTTCGCGATGCTGCCTACGCCCCACGTCAGATCGTTGGTCTTGAGGCGCGTATGCAATGCCTGGATTTGCTCATTGGCCAACGTATCGCCCGCAATCACGATTTTGAACCCGTTGTAGTTCGAAGGGTTATGGCTACCCGTGAGCATCACACCGGACTTGCCAGCCAACACGTTGGCGGCGTAATACAACGCGGGTGTCGGCACCAGCCCCACATCGCTGACATGACAGCCACTGTCAGCCACACCTTGAATCAAACGCTCGACCAACTCTGGGCCAGAAAGACGGCCATCACGGCCGACCGACACATTGGGCTCACCTTTGGCCAGGCTTTCAGCGCCAATTGCGCGACCTATCCAGTAGGCCGTTTCAGCGGTCAACGTCTCCGGAACTACGCCACGTATGTCGTAAGCACGAAAAATGCTGTCAGGGAATGCAGGGGCGACCGAAGTTGGGCTGCTCATTACAAGGGGTACTCCACTTTCAGGGAATTTGGGGCATGCGCTGAAATGCTCAGGCACACAAATGCCGACCCGGTGGCCGGACGTGTCGACGTCAGCGCACCGTCAGCGATTGAACGCAAACTGCAGGGTTGGACGGCGTTTTTACGGGAGAGTTCGTGAGGCCAATTGGCATCATTGCCCTTGTGGCAAAGGGCCGCCATCCGCTCAGGTAATGAATACGGGAACACTACGGGCGCGAACTTCATCCTGAATTACCACGCGATCAATTAAGGCCGGGCAGGGCGCCCGGCCCGATGCAGCATAGTCAGAGGCTGCCGGAATGGCCAAAACCGCCTGCGCCACGCTGACTTTCGTCAAAGGTCTCAACCAACTCGAAATGCGCTTGCACCACAGGCACCAGCACTAGTTGAGCGATGCGCTCACCGACTGCGATATTGAACGCGGTTTGACCACGGTTCCAGCACGACACCATCAACTCACCCTGATAGTCCGAGTCGATCAACCCCACCAGGTTGCCCAGCACAATACCGTGCTTATGGCCCAGGCCCGAACGCGGCAAAATCAGCGCGGCCAGGCCCGGATCGCCAATGTACACGGACAGACCGGTCGGGATCAGCAGGGTCTGCCCCGGCTCCAGCACGGTGTCTTCTTTGAGCATGGCGCGCAGGTCGAGACCGGCGGAGCCTGGAGTGGCGTACTGCGGCAACGGGAATTCGTTGCCAATGCGTGGATCGAGAATTTTGGCTTGTAAAGCGTGCATACGAGTTAAACCTGGTTCAGACGTTCGGCGATAAATGTGACCAGCTGACGGGCAATCTTGCCCTTGCTGGTCTGAGCAAACACGGTGGCATGCAGTTGGCGATCAATCACGCTGCACGCATTTTCCTCGCTGTTGAAGCCAATGCTGGGGTTAGCCACATCGTTGGCCACAATCAGGTCGAGGTTTTTGTCTTTGAGCTTGCGCGCGGCGTAGTCAAGCAAGTGCTCGGTTTCGGCAGCAAAACCGACACTGAAAGGACGATCCGGGCGCGAGGCGATGGTGGCGAGAATGTCCGGGTTACGGACCATTTGCAGCAAGAGACCGTCACCACTTGTAGGGTCTTTCTTGAGTTTTTGCGGCGCGATCACCTCCGGCCGGTAATCCGCAACCGCAGCCGAGGCAATAAAGATGTCGCAAGGCATCGCGGCCTCGCAAGCTGCCAGCATGTCTCGCGCACTGACCACATCGATTCGGTTGACCCGATCAGGCGTCGGCAAATGCACCGGGCCGGTAATCAAGGTGACACGGGCACCGGCCTCCACGGCCGCTTCGGCCAGGGCAAAGCCCATTTTCCCGGAGCTGTGGTTCGTGATGTAACGCACCGGGTCGATGTTTTCCTGGGTCGGGCCGGCCGTAATCAACACGTGCTTGCCTGTCAATACCTGACGCTGGAAGCATTCGGCGGCGCAGCTCACCAAATCATCAGCCTCAAGCATGCGACCAAAACCCACGTCTCCACAGGCCTGGCTGCCGGAAGCTGGCCCAAACACTTTTACCCCACGGGTTTGCAGCAGTTGAGTGTTGGCCTGGGTCGCCGGGTCACGCCACATGGCCTGGTTCATCGCGGGCGCAATGGCAACCGTAGCGTCAGTCGCGAGCACAAGGGTGGTCAGCAAGTCGTTGGCGATGCCTTGCGCCAGACGGGCAATCAGGTCAGCCGTCGCAGGCGCGATCAGCACCAGATCGGCCCATTTGGCCAGTTCGATGTGACCCATGGCAGCCTCGGCGGCCGGATCGAGCAGATCGAGATGAACCGGGTGGCCGGACAAGGCTTGCATGGTCAGCGGCGTGATGAACTCACTGCCACCACGGGTCATCACTACCCGCACTTCAGCGCCCTGATCCAGCAGACGGCGAACCAGCTCTGCACTTTTGTAAGCAGCAATGCCGCCGCCGACGCCCAAAACAATGCGTTTTCGATACAGCCGCTGCATAGGCCTGCCTTTTTAGTTCGATGATGACTGCGCGGAAAATGGCCAAATGCCACGCAAAAATGATGGGCTAAGATAACACAGCGCCTGCTATGGAACAGCGGCGCCCACTGACATGGAGGTGTTATGAGCATTAGGGATTGGCCCGCAGCCGAGCGTCCGCGGGAGAAACTTTTAGAGCAAGGATCAGCCAGCCTTTCAGACGCCGAGTTACTCGCTATCTTTCTGCGCACGGGAGTCACCGGCAAAAGCGCAGTGGATCTGGCACGTCACTTATTGGCTGAATTCGGCAGCTTGCGAGCACTGCTGGAAGCCGACTTGGGCTCGTTCAGCCGACAACTTGGGCTAGGCCCTGCCAAGTTCAGCCAGTTGCAGGCGGTGCTGGAGATGGGACGTCGTCACTTGGCCGAACGCTTGCGTCGCGATTCCGCGCTGGAGAGCCCGCAAGCGGTGCGCGATTACCTGAAATCGTTGCTGCGTCATGAGCACCACGAGGTGTTCGGCTGCCTGTTTATGGATTCCAAACATCGCATGCTGGCGTTTGAAGTATTGTTCAGAGGCTCGATCGACAGCGCCAGCGTGTACCCGCGCCAAGTCGTAAAGCGCGCACTGGCGCATAACGCGGCCGCGGTGATTTTTTGTCACAACCACCCTTCCGGCGTTCCGGAACCCAGCGAAGCCGACAAAACGCTGACCCAGCGCCTGACAGAGGCGCTGGACCTGATCGAAGTGAGGGTGCTCGACCATTTCATTGTCGGCGACGGCGAGCCGCTGTCCATGGTCGAACATGGGTGGATGTGAGGGTTAAGGCTTGAGGCTGACCGACGAAAAATCCTGACGGCCAAATGGACTCACCTGATAACCCTGTACGTCTTTACGCGTCAGCGCGTAAGCCGTTGGGTGTGCCAGTGGCAGCCACAACGCTTGCTGTTGAATCTGTGCCTGAGCCTTCTGATACAGCGCACTGCGCTTGTCCTGATCGCTCAGGCGTTTGCCTTCACTGATCAAGCTGTCCAGCGTCTTGTCGCAATAACGCGCAAAGTTGGTCCCGGACTGCACGGCCGCACAGGAAAACTGCGGCGTCAGGAAGTTATCCGGATCGCCGTTGTCCCCCGCCCAGCCCATAAACAGCAAATCGTGCTCACCCGCCTTGGCGCGGCGTATCAACTCGCCCCATTCGATCACCCGAATATCGGCCTTGATCCCGACCTTCGCCAAATCCGCTTGCAACAGTTGCGCTCCCAGGCTCGGATTGGGGTTCAACACGCTGCCTGTCGGACGCGTCCAGATCGTTGTACTGAAGCCGTCCTTGAGCCCGGCCTTGGCCAATAATGCCTTGGCTTTTTGCGGGTCATGGGGATACTCCGGCAAATCCTTGGCGTAGCTCCAGGTGGTTGCGGGATAAACACCCTTGGCCGCTTGCCCGCCGCTTTCAAACACCGCTTTCAAGTAGGAGTTTCTGTCAAAAGCCAGATTGATCGCCTGCCGCACTTCGGGTTTGTCCAGCGGTGGATGCTGACTGTTGATCGCCACGAAAGCCGTCATGAATGCAGGCGTTTGCGCCACCTTCAACGTGGCCTCTTTGGCTGCGGCTTCAACATCCAGCGGTTTGGGCGAGAGCGCAATCTGACATTCATTGCGTCGCAGCTTTTGCAGCCTGACGTTGGCATCCGGAGTAATTGCGAAGATCAGCCCGTCCACCTTGGGCTTGCCGGCGAAATAGTCAGGATTGGCCTTGTAGCGCACCACGGCATCCTTCTGAAAGCGCGAAAACACGAACGGCCCGGTGCCGATCGGCTGGCTGTTCATTTTTTCAGGCGTACCCGCCTTCAGTAATTTGTCGGCGTATTCGGCCGAATAGATGGAAGCAAAGCCCATGCTCAACGCTGGCAGGAAGGTTGAATCCGGATGGGTGAGGGTGAAGCGGACAGTCTGAGGGTCCGGGGTCTCGATACTTTTAATCAGTGCAGGCAGTTGCAAAGACTGTGCGTGAGGAAAACCGCTTTGCGCCACTTTGTGCCAAGGGTTGGCAGGATCCAGCATGCGCTCAAAACTGAAGCGCACATCGTCGGCATTCAGCGCGCGCGTAGGGGTGAAGTAGGGCGTGGTGTGAAACTTGACGTCCGGACGCAATTTAAAGTCGTACACGAGGCCGTCAGCGGACACTGACCAGCTTTGCGCAAGGCTTGGCACTAACTTGCCGGCCTGTGCATCAAAATCCACCAGACGGTTCATCAGCACGTCAGCAGACGCATTGGTGGTGCTGAGCGAGTTGTATTGCACGACATCGAACCCTTCAGGGCTGGCTTCGGTGCAGACGCTCAACGTGGCGGCGTGCGCCAACGGTGCCAAACAAAAAAAGAACAATAAGGGGGCGGCAGCGAGGCGCATGGTTGGTTTCCTTGGCAAGTCGTTGGCCCATCTGCAGGCGCAGTCTGGAAAAGGCCTACCCTAGGGTCTGTTCGCGCTTCATTGCAAGCGGCCATGAAACGGAAACAGACCCTCCTGATCTATAGCGCAAGTGACTCCTGTAAAGCGCAACTCGTTCCCGAGTGAAGCCTCAGAAGGCTGGGAAAATTGGCCGGACACCGGTTTTTTGTATTCACGATCGCAGTCGCGTCACGGCTCGACCTGCGCCTTGAACGTAAACACGCCCCCCGTTGCACCTGAAACCTTTAACCCAGCGACGAGCGGTAAGGGCCCACAGGGCATAGGCTTTAGCGCGGATTGTCGCTAGAATGCCGCCTTTATCAATCAATGCAAATCACACTGCATGTTGTTGCTCAATAGTCTTTCTGGTATAAAGCAGCGCTCTTTTCTAGGGGCCCGGTTCCTTCGTTTGTAGGCGTAACCGGTAAGACCCTTAAAGAAACGCGGCGCCTAGCGCCAAATGACTGAGAGATTAAGCGGCCAACCCATGCCGGGTTGGGCATGTGGTTTTAGAGGGCTGAGGCATGTCGAGAGTCTGTCAAGTTACCGGTAAGGGTCCGGTGACTGGGAATAACATTTCCCACGCAAATAACAAAACCCGTCGTCGTTTCCTGCCGAACCTGCAGCATCACCGCTTTTGGGTCGAGTCCGAGAAGCGTTTTGTGCGTCTGCGCGTATCTGCCAAAGGCATGCGTATCATCGACAAGCGCGGCATTGATGTCGTACTTGCTGAAATCCGCCGCGATGGCAAGATCTAAGGGAGCTAATCATGCGTGAATTGATCCGTTTGGTGTCGAGCGCTGGTACAGGCCATTTCTACACCACTGATAAGAACAAGCGCACCACTCCGGACAAAATCGAAATCAAAAAATTCGATCCGCGGGTTCGCAAGCACGTGATCTACAAAGAAGCCAAAATCAAGTAATTGATTTTTCTTCTTTACAAAGAAGGCCCGTATCTCACGATACGGGCCTTTTTTGTGGCTCATGCCAAAGCAAACCTCAGCATGAGTGGTGACAGGTAGCGTCAGCCCTTGAGGTTGAAAACCTCAACCTGAAAACGGTAACCCCTGCCCCACCTCAAGCACTTTGAGGGTAAACGAACCCGCTTCTCCCGCCCCGCTTTCACTCAGCAAAGGGTAACCCTCATCGTCCACTACTTTAACCTGACGCCCGTAAGGGCTGGTCAACTGCACATGCTCAACAACTTGCCCCATGTTTAAAGCCTCAGTACCGAGGTTATCAAGTTGGAACAACAATTTGTTTAAATACTCCCCGCCGTCAATATAGTCGGGATGAACGTCATACAAACCTAAAAACCCGTTTTTACTGATATCAACATGATGCCCATTAAAACGGTGATTTCTGGCATCAGGCTGTTCAAGGTGGCGAGTAAAGGCGGCGATACGATACAAGTGCCGACCATCCTCAAATACATAACAACCAAACCAAAAACTTAACTGCACCAAGTAACGATCCCAGACCATTCCATTACTTAAGCGCTTTGTATAGTTATCTTTGCCAGCAAACAACCAACCGTCGTTATTTTTAAACACGGTCTGATTATTCATGGTGGCAGCAACTTTATGCAGTACCTGGTCTTTACCCTTCCAGTAAACATCTGCACAAAAGCAATTTTCCGCCTTCAGTGTGCTTTTCATACGTCACCCTTAACCGCACCGATAACCTTGAATAATGTTGTTTTTGTTGACGATGACGCGTAGCCGATCTGCGTTGTACTCCTTCGTGTAGCCCTCGCCGGGCCTCTCAACCCGAACGACCGTCGCGCCGGAGCGCTGACGCATGCTTTCTACAAACTCCGGAGTTGCAGCGTGCAGGATATAGGTCAGGGCGAAGTCCAGGCTGCATTTTCCCGGCTCCCTTTCTGAAGCCGATACCTGGACGCTTCCTGCACCCAAAACGACCAAGCACGCAATGGCTGCTTTTTTCATATTGAATAACGTGTTCATTTCACTTCCTTGTAAAATTCAACAAAAATATTAATCCTGATAAACGTTGACTCACACCCATTACCCGCAGCGGTAATAACTCACTTTATTATCCGCACCCACGCCGATTCTCAGACGATTCTCATTGAACTCCGTTGTATAGGCGACGCCCTTGCGCTCGACGCGAATGTCTTTCGCTTCATAGACCTTGCGCAACATTTCGAAGTTTTCCGGCGTGGCATCAAGGGGCACGACAGAATTGTAGGCAATATCAGTCCTGCACTTGCCACCCTCCGCAGCCATGGCCGGCGCAGACATAAAGACCGCGGTAATAATGGCCGCTAAAGCCGTGTTTTTCGTTACCGTTAACGCGTTCATAGTAGTTCCTTATTGAGATAAGTTAGGGGGCGAATTCAGCCCACGTGCCGGTTTATATAATCAACCGCTGCACACTTAAAAGTCTGGATGTATTTTCCAATAGGGCGGGCGTCGAGCTGTAACTGAATTCGTCCTGTCTCCCCATTCAACCGGACACAAAAAAGCCCTGCCATTATCGATGGCAAGGCTTTGGGCAACGCTCTAACTCGTCACTCTCAGCGTTTTTGCTCAAACACGACGTAAATTTTCCGACACGCCTCAAGCACTTCCCACGTGCCCTCAAACCCCGCCGGTATGACAAACCGGTCGCCTGCTCTCAGGGTTTTGGCATTACCTTCCCCGTCACGTAAAACTGAAACGCCCTGCAAGATTTCACAATATTCGTGTTCGGTGTATTTAACCGTCCACTGACCCACCGCCCCTTCCCACACACCCGCGTTCATTTGCCCGCAGGGGCTGTCGTAATGGTTGTGGATAACTTGCTCCGGGTCACCTTTGAGCACCTTCTCCGGTGCCGGGCGAAAGCGTTCAGCCTCGGTATTGGCGGTGTTGAAATCGACGATCGTTTCGATGCTCATGGTGCTTGTCCCCCCGAAATTGCGGTGTGTGTGGCCAGAAAGGCCAAAGTCTATGTTTATTAAAACGAACAAGCCACGCCGTTTACGACACGCGTGTCAAATATATTGAAAGTCTCACAGCCACTGGTTTAGGGTGGCGCATGTCTTGTGCCGATCACATCAATGGATTGGACAGCATTCCTGAGGTGCCGCGTGAAACCGTGGTGCATGTATATCAATAAGAGGAGGACACTCGAATGACCACCCTGACGCGTGCTGATTGGGAACAACGGGCCCAACAGCTGAAAATCGAAGGTCGCGCCTACATCAACGGTGAATACACCGCCGCGGTCTCCAATGAAACGTTCGAGTGCCTCAGCCCGGTCGATGGCCGCTTGCTGGGCAAGGTTGCCAGCTGCGATGCCGCAGATGCACAACGCGCCGTTGAAAACGCGCGCAAAACCTTCGACTCGGGCGTGTGGTCACGCATGGCACCGGCCAAGCGCAAAGCCACCATGATCCGTTTCGCGGGCCTGCTCAAGCAAAACGCTGAAGAACTGGCCCTGCTTGAAACCCTCGATATGGGCAAGCCGATCAGTGACTCCTTGGGCATCGACGTCCCCGGCGCCGCTAACGCGCTGAGCTGGAGCGGCGAAGCCATCGACAAGATTTACGACGAAGTGGCCGCGACTCCGCACAATCAACTGGGCCTGGTGACACGCGAACCAGTCGGTGTGGTTGCCGCCATTGTGCCGTGGAACTTCCCCCTGATGATGGCCTGCTGGAAGCTCGGTCCTGCGCTGTCCACCGGTAACTCCGTCATCCTGAAGCCGTCCGAAAAATCGCCACTGACAGCCATCCGCATCGCCGCACTGGCCGTCGAAGCGGGCATTCCGGCTGGCGTGTTCAACGTTTTGCCGGGTTACGGCCACACCGTCGGCAAGGCGCTGGCGTTGCACATGGACGTCGACACCCTGGTGTTTACGGGCTCCACCAAAATCGCCAAGCAACTGATGGTGTATGCCGGCGAATCCAACATGAAGCGCGTCTGGCTCGAAGCGGGCGGTAAAAGCCCGAACATCGTCTTTGCCGACGCACCTGACCTGCAAGCGGCCGCCGAATCGGCTGCCAGCGCCATTGCCTTCAACCAGGGCGAAGTCTGCACGGCGGGCTCGCGCCTGTTGGTCGAGCGCTCGATCAAAGACACATTCCTGCCGCTGGTGATCGAAGCCCTCAAAGGCTGGAAGCCGGGCAACCCGCTGGATCCGGCCACCACCGTCGGCGCACTGGTTGATACACAGCAAATGAACACCGTGCTGTCGTACATCAAATCGGGCCATACCGAAGGCGCCAAACTGGTCGCCGGGGGTAACCAGATCCTGCAAGAGACCGGCGGGACCTACGTCGAGCCGACCATCTTCGACGGTGTCAGCAACGCGATGAAAATCGCCCAGGAAGAAATCTTCGGCCCGGTGCTGTCGGTTATTACCTTCGACACGGCGCAAGAGGCGGTGCAGATCGCCAACGACACGCCTTACGGTCTGGCAGCAGCGGTGTGGACCGCCGATATTTCCAAGGCTCACCTGACCGCCAAGGCACTGCGCGCCGGTAGCGTCTGGGTTAACCAATACGATGGCGGCGACATGACCGCACCTTTTGGTGGCTTCAAACAGTCAGGCAACGGTCGCGATAAATCGCTGCACGCGTTCGACAAATACACCGAACTGAAATCCACCTGGATCAAGCTGTAACACACCCGACCTTACCGTCGCACCACCCCTGTGGGAGCGAGCGAGTCTCGCGATGACCCTGCCCAACGGCAGACCCATCGCAGACCTGCCCGCTCCCACAGTTGCTTGAACACACAGAAACCCCGTGATCCACAGGAGCACCCCCATGCGTTGGGCGACTTATTTTGCGGTGCTGGCTTCGGTCCTGAGCGTCGGGCTCGCGCTCGGCGTCAGCATGCCGCTGGTGTCGCTGCGCCTCGAAAGCTGGGGCTACGGCGGATTTGCCATCGGTGTGATGGCAGCCATGCCCGCCATTGGGGTACTGGTCGGCGCCAGCATTGCCAGCAAGCTCGCGGCACGCTTCGGCACGCCAGGGTTGATGCGCTTGTGCCTGTGGTGCGGCGCGCTGTCCATCGGGTTGTTGGCCTTGTTGCCCAGTTATCCCGTATGGCTGGTGTTGAGGCTGTTGATCGGGGTGGTGCTCACCGTGATCTTTATCCTCGGCGAGAGCTGGATCAACCAGTTAGTGACCGAGCAATGGCGAGGCCGCCTCGTGGCCTTGTACGGCTGCGCGTATGCCTTGAGCCAACTGTCCGGGCCTTTGCTTCTGGGGGTGGTGGGGTCTGAAAACGATTACGGCTTCTGGATCGGCGTCGCGTTGCTGACACTCTCGCCGTTGCTGCTGATGGGCCGCGATGGCGCCCCCGTGACGCAATCCTGCAGCGTGACCTTCAGCGATCTACTCGGTTTTTGTCGCGGCTTGCCGGCCATCGCGTGGGCTGTCGCGCTGTTTGCAGCCTTTGAGGCGATGATTCTGACGCTGTTGCCGGTGTATTGCCTGCGCCAAGGCTTCACCACCGACATCGCGCTGGCGATGGTCAGTACCGTGGTGGTCGGAGATGCCTTGCTGCAACTGCCCATTGGTGCGCTGGCCGACAAACTGTCGCGCCGCTCCTTGTTCACGGCATGCGCCGCCGTGCTGATGCTGTCCAGCCTCGCCGTGCCGCTCCTGATCGATACGCTGTTGATCTGGCCGGTGTGGGTGATGTTCGGCGCCAGTGCCGGGGGGTTGTTCACGTTGTCGCTGATCCTGATCGGCGAGCGTTACCGCGACGATGCGCTGGTGCGCGCCAATGCCCACGTGGCCCAGCTGTGGGGCATCGGCTGCCTGATTGGCCCGCTGGCGGCAGGGGCGGGCAGCCAATGGGTCAGTGGCCATGCGCTGCCTTTGTTCATGGCGGCCGGGGCGTTCGGGCTGGTGATTCTGGTGTTGCGTCAGGGCGCGTTTGGCGCCGAACAGTCGGCCGCCTAGAGCATCTTCTCCAGGCCGACACGCTTGCTGAACCACGCATTAAGCTGGCGCCACCAATTGCCCGGCTCACGCTTCAGGGTGTGCAATTGCCCGTTGTCTTCGGTCTGCCAGACGATGTTTCCGTCCTCCAGCACCGGCTGATAACTCAAGGCGGGCGACATCCCCTGCAACGCCAACTTACGGGCCTGTGCCGCCAATTCAGGGCTGTCGACCAACACACCCACTTCGGTATTCCACAGCCCGGAACGGGGGTCGAAGTTGAATGAGCCAATAAAGGATTTTTGCTGATCGAAAATCATCGCCTTGCTGTGCAGGCTCGAATCGGAACTCAGGCTGGTCTTGAACAGATGCGGGCCGCTGCCGCCTGTACTGCCCGGCTGGCGACGTAACTCGTACAGTTTGACCCCATGCTCCAGCAGCGCTTTGCGATACGGCGCATAGCCGCCATGCACCGCGGGGACGTCAGTGGCTTCCAGCGAGTTGGTCAATAAACGTACATCGACCCCGGCGTCGGAGCGGCCGGTCAGGTACACCAGCCCGGTCTCGCCCGGCACAAAGTAGGCAGAAATCAAAATCAGCTCTTGCCCCACGCCCGCCAGATCCGGCGCCAACTGTGTTGTCAGCAACAAATGCGGGTCGGGCTCACCCTTGGCCAACACCTTGCTCGGCGCATCCCACAAGGCCTGGTTCCAGGCCCAGATCAACTCTTTGCGCCAGACCGCCAGCTGCGGGTTGGTTTCATACGACGCCAACTGCTCATAGAGCGCCGGGTTGCGCCGTTGCGCCTGGCTGAGTGACGCCTCCAGCTCTTTTCGGGCCTTGGACAGCTCGCGCCGGGACAGGCGCGACGAGACAAAATCCCCGATGGGCTGGCTTAACGCGCTGTTCCAGTACTGATCGAAACTGTGCCCGAGCTGTTCAGCGACCGGCCCGACGCTCAACAAATCAATGTCGGTGAAGTTCAGGTCGGGCTGGGCGTCGAAGTACTCATCGCCCAGATTGCGCCCGCCCACAATGGCCACGCTGTTATCGGCCAACCACAGCTTGTTGTGCATGCGCCGGTGCTGACGCGACAGGTTGAACAGCCGCCCCATGGCTCGCGTCACGCCGGTGCTGCGTCCAAGCTGCAAGGGATTGAACAGCCGGATTTGCACATTGGGGTGCGCCGCGAGCGTCGCCAGCAGTTCGTCGAGCCCGTCGCTGGCCGTGTCATCTAGCAGAATCCGCACCCGCACGCCGCGATCGGCCGCCTTCAACAACTCATCGACCAGCATCCGCGTACTCAAACCGTCATGCACGATGTAGTACTGCAAGTCGAGGCTGGTGTGCGCGTTGCGAATCAACTCGGCCCGCGCGCGAAAGGCTTCGCCGCTGTTGGGAAGCAGGCGAAACCCCGAACGCCCCTGATAGGGCGCTGCCTGTTGTTCAATGGAACGCCCGAAGGAGGATTTCGCCGCCGGGATGGCCTGACTCGGCCCGCGGGGCACGTCCAACGTGGCGCAGCCTCCCAGCAAGACGCTCAGCAAAACTGCGCACAGTGATTTCAACGGCAAGACCTCAATCCAATCATCGCAAGGTTAAAAGGGGTGTTCTGACAACAACTGGCTGACTGCCATGCCGACCTTGCGTACAGCGTCTTCGATCTGGGACGTAGGCTTGGCTGCGTAGTTCATTCGTAAACAGTTCCGGTACTTGCCCGAAGCCGAAAAGATGCTGCCCACTGCGATCTGAACGCCTTGCTCCAACAACACGCGATTAAGCCGCAAGGTGTCGAATGCCTCTGGCAGTTCGAGCCACAACATAAAGCTGCCTTGCGGCCGACTGGCACGAGTGCCCGGCGGAAAATAACGGCTCACCCAACCCAGCATCAGGTCGCGATTACGCTGGTATTGCGCGCGCATCTTGCGCAAATGTGGCTCGAAATGTCCATTTTTCAAGAAGTCGGCAATCGCCAGTTGCGGCTGCGGCGCCGTGGACCCGGTGCTGATGTATTTCATGTGCAGCACCCGTTCCAGATAGCGGCCGGGCGCGACCCAACCAATGCGCAAGCCCGGTGCCAACGTCTTTGAAAAAGAGCTGCAAAGCAGGACGCGTCCTTCGTCATCGAAGGATTTAATCGTGCGCGGGCGAGGGTAGGTGTAGGCCAGTTCGCCGTAAACATCGTCCTCAATGATCGCCACATCGAAGCGCTGTGCCAATGCCACCAAAGCCCGCTTGCGGGGCTCGGGCATGATGTACCCCAAGGGGTTATTGCAACTGGGGGTAACCTGAATGGCCTTGATGGGCCACTGTTCCAGCGCCAGCTCAAGCGCCTCCAGGCTGATACCGGTCAACGGGTCGGTGGGAATCTCCAGCGCTTTCATGCCCAACCCCTTGAGGGTCTGCATGGCGCCATGAAAGCTCGGAGAATCCACGGCCACAATATCCCCCGGCTCGCACACGGCGCGAATACTGCACGACAGCGCCTCATGACAGCCCGTGGTGATCACCAGTTCGTCAGGCCCTAACTGGCAGCCAGAGTCGAGCAGCAAACGCGCCAATTGCTCACGCAAGCTCAGCACGCCATACACCGTGTCGTAATACAGACCGGGCAAGTCCTGATGGCGACTCAGTTGCGCCAGGCTACGCAGCAACGGCTTGATGGTCGGCGTGGTGACGTCAGGCATGCCGCGGCCCAGCTGAATCACGTCCTTGCGCGGCACCGAGCGGACCAGCTCCAGGACTTGCTCCCACTGGGAAATTTCCACCGGCCTTTGGGCGGGCTTGCCCATCCCCGGCAACGCAGGCAGCTCACGCTCCATCGGTACGAAATACCCGGATTTGGGCCGCGGCGAGGCCAGTCCGTTGTCTTCCAGCAACCTGTATGCCTGCTGCACGGTACTCAAGCTGACCCCATGCTCGGCGCTCAGCGCACGCACTGACGGCAGACGGTCGCCCGGTCGATAAAAGCCCTGCTCGATCCGCGTACCAATCAGGTCAGCGAGGTTGACGTAAAGGGTCATGACAGCACTCCCGGCAAGGGTTCGAACGTTAAAAACCAGTACAGATGCTGCCCATTTAAGGAATTCAACGGCACAAAGCCGCATCTGTATGCACGCAAAAACAGTTCGGTGAATCTGTCATGGTTTCGCGATCAGGGCCATCCTTTTGACTCGTAGCCACCGAGGCAAAAGGAACCTGAAGATGAATGGTTTGAGCGATGTACGTCTGACACTGCACGGCCCGCAACTGCTAGAGGAGCGGGAGGTTTATCAACGGCCCAGCTCCCCGGCCGGTCTCAGTCGCTGGGGCCTGTTCTGGCACCGCTCACGCACCCGTCGCGTATTGCTGTCGATGGACGATCAGCAATTGCGCGACATAGGGCTGAGCCGCACCATGGCGCAACACGAAGGTTGCAAGCCGTTCTGGCGCTCGTAACGCCTGGGCTCAACGCAGCTCTTTGAGACGGTGCCACAGCATCCCGAGTGCGAGCAGGGGAGAACGCAAGTATTTGCCACCCGGGAAGGTGATGTGCGGCACCTTGGCGAACAGGTCGAAGCCATCGCTGTGTTGTCCGCTGATGGCTTCGGCCAGCAGCTTGCCCGCCAAATGCGTGGCGTTCACGCCATGCCCGGAATACGCCTGAGCAAAGTACACGTTCGGCTGATCAGGCAAGCGGCCGATCTGCGGCAAACGGTTCGCGCCAATCCCAATCATGCCGCCCCACTGGTAATCGATGCGGACGTCTTTCAGATGCGGGAACACCTCCAGCATTTTCGGGCGCATGTAGGCCGCGATGTCCTGTGGGTCGCGTCCTGAATAGTGGCAGGCACCGCCGAACAGCAGGCGTCGGTCGGCGGAAAGACGGTAGTAGTCCAATGCCACACGCTGATCGCAGACCGCCATGTTCTGCGGCAACAACGCGTGGGCCTGCGCTTCGCTCAGCGGCTCGGTGGCAATGATGTAACTGCCTGCGGGCAGCACCTTGCCGCTCAATTGTGGGTTGAGGTCTTTCAGGTAAGCGTTGCAGCCCAACACCAGGCTCTTGGCACGCACGGTCCCCCGGGCTGTGTGGACCCGCACTTCGGGGCCGTAATCAATGCGCGTCACCGCTGAATGCTCAAACAGCTGTACACCTGATTGCACGGCGGCGGCCGCTTCACCCAAAGCCAGATTGAGCGGGTGCAGGTGGCCAGACCCCATGTCAATCAACCCGCCCACATATCGGTCAGACCCGACCACGCTGCGCACTTCATGGGCTTGCAGCAGACGGGTTTCATGGCGATAACCCAGCGCGCGCAACGCTTCAGCCTCTTCGGCAAAACCTTCAAGGTCGCGCGGCTTATTGGCGAGGTCGCAGTACCCCCAGGTCAGGTCGCAAGCGATATTGAACCGCTCCACGCGCTGGCGAACGATTTCCACCGCCTCAAGCCCCATCAGCTTCATCTGGCGCACGCCGTCTTTGCCGATGATGCCTTCAAACTGCTCAAGGCCATGGCCTACGCCGCGAATGAGCTGCCCGCCGTTGCGCCCACTGGCGCCCCAGCCGATCTTGTGCGCTTCGAGCACGATCACGCTCATGCCGCGCTCAGCCAGCTCCAGCGCCGTGTTCAGCCCCGAAAAGCCCCCGCCCACCACGCACACATCCGCCACAAACTCACCTTGCAGCACCGGATGGTCGGGCTGCGGCAAGCTGCTGGCGGCGTAATAAGAAGCGGTGTGCTGGCTGCGCTGAACAGGGGCGTTCATGTGCGGGATCCTGATTATTTGTGTTTGGAAAATTTGACGGAGCATAAGCCGTGCCCTTCCCGTGGGGCAAGAACAGCTGGACGGCGCTGTCTAGGGCAGGGGTTTTCAGGCAGACTCTGTGGCCTTTTCAACATCGGTACGCGCTGAATGAGCTGTAACAGTCACAAAATCCGCTTTCTCAGGCAGCAAATCCCGTCGTTCGAATGCGTACCGGGTTGCCACGACTGCTGCGGGCCCGTGACCACCTCGTCCGAAGAAATGGCGCGTCTGCCGCGCAAAACAGCGGCCGAACAGGCGGCGGCCATGGACGAGCTCAATTGCGTACACCTGGGGCCGAACGGTTGCACGGTGTATGAAGAGCGCCCGTTGATCTGCCGCCTGTTCGGCACCACCCCGACATTGCCGTGCCCCAATGGCCGACGCCCTGTGGAGATGATTCATCCGAGCGCCGAAAAGCTGGTGCACGAATACATCGCCACCACCCGGCAAGTGCTGGTCTGAACGCTCGCGGCAGCCCCCTCAGGTTCAATCCGGGATCGGCAGGTTCAGGCTTTCTTTGACTTCTTCCATCACGATGTAACTTTTGGATTCGCGCACGTGGGGCAGTTTCAACAGAATGTCCCCCAGCAACTTGCGATAAGACGCCATCTCGCTGATGCGCGCTTTCACCAGATAGTCAAAATCCCCTGACACCAGATGGCACTCCAGCACATGGGGAAGTTTCAGCACGGCACGTCGGAACTCATCAAAGGTGTCGCCTGACTTGTAGTCGAGGCTGATCTCAACGAACACCAGCAAACTGCCCTGCAAATGCTGCGGGTTGAGCCGGGCGTTGTAACCCATGATGATCCCTTCGCGCTCCAGCCTGCGCACCCGCTCGGTACACGGCGTGGTCGACAGCCCGACCTTCTCCCCCAGTTCAGTAAACGAGATGCGGCCGTCGGCCTGCAAAATGCGCAAAATATTGCGATCGATCTTGTCCAGTTCACGCTTTGTTTGGTGATTTGTGCGCATAGGAGAATCTCCTTTGTCAAAAGCGTTTAAGCCGAGAATTGTCGCCAAATATAGCCATTTATACAGTGAATTCCACTAGCCAATGGTTCATATACTGCGCCCATCTTCGCTTTGAACAATAAACGTCTGCGGCTGGCCGCGATGAGGGATATAAATATGCGAGTTATGGTATTGGGTGGCGGCGTCATTGGTACTGCCAGCGCCTATTATCTGGCCCGAGCCGGCTTTGAAGTGGTCGTGGTCGACCGTCAGCCCGCCGTTGCAATGGAAACCAGCTTTGCCAACGCAGGCCAGGTTTCACCCGGCTATGCCTCACCATGGGCTGCACCGGGCGTGCCGCTCAAAGCCATGAAATGGCTGCTCGAACGCCACGCGCCTTTGGCCATCAAGGCCACCGCCAATATCGATCAATACCTGTGGATGGCGCAGATGCTGCGCAACTGCACCGCCAGCCGTTATGCCGTGAACAAAGAGCGCATGGTGCGTCTGTCTGAGTACAGCCGCGACTGCCTGGATGAACTGCGCGCCGAAACCGGCATTGCCTACGAGGCTCGCAACCTGGGTACGACTCAACTGTTCCGCACCCAGGCGCAGCTCGATGGCGCCGCCAAAGACATCGCCGTCCTCAAAGAATCAGGCGTTCCTTACGAACTGCTCGATCGCGACGGCATTGCCCGCGTCGAACCTGCACTGGCCAGCGTCACTGACATTCTGGCCGGAGCTTTGCGCTTGCCGAATGACCAGACGGGCGACTGTCAGATGTTCACCACCCGCCTGGCAGAAATGGCGAAGAACCTGGGCGTGGAATTCCGCTTCGGCCAGGACATTCAGCGTCTGGACTACGCGGGCGACCGCATCAACGGCGTGATGATCGACGGCAAGCTCGAAACGGCCGACCGTTACGTGCTGGCGCTGGGCAGCTACTCGCCACAACTGCTCAAGCCGCTGGGCATCAAGGCCCCGGTTTACCCGCTCAAGGGTTACTCGTTGACCATTCCGATCACCCACCCGGACATGGCCCCGACCTCGACGATTCTCGACGAGACCTACAAGGTCGCGATCACCCGTTTCGACAACCGTATTCGCGTCGGCGGCATGGCCGAGATTGCCGGTTTTGACCTCTCGCTTAATCCGCGTCGGCGCGAAACCCTGGAGATGATCGTCAACGACCTTTATCCTCGCGGCGGTGACTTGAGCCAGGCCAGTTTCTGGACCGGCTTGCGTCCCACCACGCCAGACGGCACGCCGATTGTCGGTGCGACCCCGTTCAAGAACCTGTTCCTGAACACCGGCCACGGCACACTCGGCTGGACCATGGCGTGCGGCTCCGGTCGTTACCTGGCTGATGTGATGGCCAAGAAAACGCCACAAATCAGCACCGAAGGCCTCGACATTTCGCGTTACGGCAACCACCAGGAGACTGCTAAACATGGCAATCCAGCGCCAGCTCACCAATGACCGCATGAGCCAGATCGTCGTCCACAACGGGACGGTGTACCTGTCCGGTCAAGTCGGCGATGACATGAATGCGGGTGTCGAGCAGCAAACCCGTGAAACGCTGGTTAACATCGAGCGCCTGCTGGATTTGGCTGGCACCGACAAGCATCACATCCTGTCGGTGACCATCTACCTCAAGGACATCGATGCTGATTTTGCCGGCATGAACCGTGTGTGGGACCAATGGCTGCCCAAAGGTGTGCAACCGGCCCGTGCCACCGTTGAAGCCAAGCTGTGCGAACCCGAAATTCTGGTTGAGCTGTCAGTGATTGCAGCTCTGCCTTAACTGTTCTGCTCCTTGTAACAGTCCCTCTTGCGGCGCAGCTCGCAGTTAACGCTGCGGGTAGCGCCGTTTTTTTATTCATTAGCCGTTAGAAGCCCGCCATGCGCCCAGCCCGTGCCCTGATCGACCTTCAAGCCCTGCGTCATAACTACCAATTGGCCCGCGAAGTGACGGGGGCCAAAGCCCTCGCCGTGATCAAGGCCGATGCCTACGGCCATGGCGCCGTACGCTGCGCCCAGGCGCTGGAGGGCGAGGCGGATGGTTTCGCTGTCGCCTGCATTGAAGAAGCCCTGGAGCTGCGCGAGGCGGGCATCCGTGCCCCGATCCTGCTGCTGGAGGGTTTTTTCACCGCCCAGGATGAACTGCCGCTGATCGTCGAGCACGACCTGTGGTGCGTGGTGCACTCGCTGTGGCAACTCGATGACATCCTCGCCAGCACGCTCGCCAGACCGATTCACGTCTGGCTCAAGCTCGACACCGGCATGCACCGCGTCGGGCTGCATCCGGCGGACTTTCAGGCGGCTTACCAACGCCTGCTCGCCAGCCCCAACGTTGCGAAGGTGGTGTTGATGAGCCACTTTTCCCGAGCAGACGAACTGGGATGCGGCCGCAGCGAAGAACAGGTGGCGGTGTTCGAAGCAGCCCGCGCTCAATTGAACGCTGAAGTGAGCCTGCGCAATTCGCCCGCGGTGCTTGGCTGGCCGAGTGTGCCCAGCGACTGGGTACGCCCTGGCCTGATGCTGTATGGAAGCACCCCGTTCGAAGAAGCCCATGCGCTGGCTGAACGTTTGCAGCCGGTGATGACACTGGAGTCCAAGGTCATTTGCGTGCGTGAATTGCCTGCCGGCGAACCGGTGGGCTATGGCGCCCGCTTCATCACCGACCGCCCCATGCGCATTGGCGTTGTGGCCATGGGCTACGCCGACGGTTATCCACGCCACGCCCCCACGGGCACGCCGGTTTGGGTGGGCGGGCAACGCAGCCAATTGCTGGGGCGCGTGTCGATGGACATGCTGTGCATCGACCTGACGGATGTGCCAGAGGCGGGTCTGGGGTCTACCGTTGAATTGTGGGGTAAACACATCCTTGCCAGTGAAGTGGCAGCACATGCTGAAACCATTCCTTACCAGATTTTTTGCAACCTCAAACGCGTGCCACGCCTCTATTCCGGGAGCTGATGGCAGACCGTCCAAATAAGGAGCCAAACGGTTGCGCAGGTTTGAAGTCGAAGTGTTGTAAATACTGAACGCTATCGCCATGATGGCGCCCATTCGACCTAAATCTGAACCCCAGGAGGCTCCCGCATTGGACGTCGGTGAACGACTGCAATCCATCCGCAAACTGAAAGGGCTATCTCAGCGTGAACTCGCCAAACGGGCGGGCGTCACCAATAGCACCATTTCAATGATCGAAAAGAACAGTGTCAGCCCTTCGATCAGTTCGTTGAGAAAAGTGCTGAGCGGCATCCCGATGTCGATGGTCGAGTTCTTTTCCGAAGAAATCCTTCAAGAAACACCGACTCAGATTGTCTATAAAGCCAATGAGCTGATCGACATTTCCGACGGTGCCGTGACCATGAAACTGGTCGGTCGCGCGCACCCCAGCCGGGCCATTGCCTTCCTGAACGAAATTTACCCACCGGGCGCCGACACCGGCGACGAAATGCTGACCCACGACGGTGAAGAAACCGGCATTTTGCTCGAAGGTCGTCTTGAATTGACCGTAGGTCTTGAGACGTTCGTGCTGGAGGCGGGTGACAGCTACTATTTCGAGAGTTCGAAGCCGCATCGTTTTCGTAATCCGTTCGACGTCGCAGCGCGACTAATCAGCGCAGCGACCCCGGCGAACTTCTAATAAAAGAGGCGCCCTGCAGGCCCTGCAGAGGCGGCCCACGTTGCATTTCGCCACTTATAAGACCCCTTCTACTTTAGGGTTGTTTCAGAGTGGCGGGCTAACCGTTATACTTTCGCCCGCCCGCGAAACCGTGGTTGTGGGCGTGACTAGCCACCATTGAGGGTGAACGCGTGAACCTAATTATGAAAATGCTGGCCGTACCAGCAGCAGTAGTGGCCCTTTGGGCAGTCAACGCTCAAGCAACGACGAACGATGACATCGCAAAACGTCTTGAGCCTGTGGGTAAAGTGTGTATTGAAGGCCAAGAATGCAAAGGAATGGAAGTTGCAGCCTCGGTCGGCGGCGGCGGTATGTCGGCAGACGACATCATCGCCAAGCATTGCAACGCGTGCCATGGCACAGGCCTGTTGGGCGCACCGAAAATCGGTGACACCGCCGCCTGGAAAGAACGCGCAGATCACCAGGGCGGCCTTGACGGCATCCTGGCCAAGGCCATCACCGGGATCAACGCCATGCCGCCCAAAGGCACGTGCACAAGTTGCTCCGATGAAGACCTCAAAGGCGCCATCGAGAAGATGTCCGGTTTGAAATAAACCGATCTCCTGCAAAAAAGCCGCTGATGGGCGGCTTTTTTGTGCCTGCCGTTTCACCCCCGCCCACGGCCCTTACGCCGCAAGGCCGAAAGACCAAGTTACAAACCGCTCAGAAAACTCAGAATTCTCCTACGTGTCCCGTACCGGCATGTCGCTAGCATCACCACACACCCATCCAGCGACTCATGCCTGTGTACGAAACGTGTGTGGCCTCATCTCATTCCCCTTGCCCCTGTCGCGCCTGCACCCGGCAGCGCAAGGCCGTCCCGGCGTTCAATGCACCTGCAAGCCCGCCAGGGATGGCACGTGGCAGCGTGTTCGCCAAGTCGTGTGCGCTGCCAGACGGGCTGATGGACTTCAGCAATTACAACGAGTTCGTCCCCGTGGAGGCACTGACCCAGTACGGCGAATTTGCCGTGCTGGGCACCGACACCCGCATTGCCGGTGACCATACGGATTTGCACTGGATTGGCGGCTCTCTCAGCGCCAGGCTGTTCGCCGCCCGCCTGCAGGGCAGCCTGGCCGTGAAGGCCCCACCGCGAAGTCGGGTCGTCGTCACCGTGCTGATGCCCAGCACCAATTCGGGCGACAGCGCGTTCTACCGTCACGAGCAATATGGCCAACTCACGGAAGGCAACACGCGTGTGAGGTTGACCGTCAAACATCTGCACGACGGCGCCATCAGCGCCTACGGTTTTTATACCGGCACCAAAAGAGAATGGCAGCGAGTCCCCGTCATCGCCGCACACGCGCACGCTGAACAACGGGTCGCCCGCGTGGGCAACGGCCTTGAAATAAGCTGGAAACCCGCACCCGACCCGTCGGCCATCGCCCCCCTTGCGCCCCTCGAAGGGGCATCCCTCAAACCGGCCGCCTGGGTGTTCCCGCCCTCCGATCAGGCCGACACGATGCTGGTCAACCCCGTCTACCCGCCTGACTATCAAGACGCCATTGTGTGGTTTCCCGGCCTTGCCCACCGAGCGCCTGTGTATGTTTCGATCAACGTGCGCTTGCCGGAAACCGGCGAAATCCACAGCGTGGGTTAAACACGCTGTTCCTGTTCCGGGCAGGCCGGTCGGGGTTAGTCTTGGTCAGTGCAACCAACACCCGTCACTCTCAGTCACATCTCTACACATGGATGGTTTTGGAGGATCAGATGGTGCAGTCCTGTTCAATCGAGCGCGCAGTCGATGACGTATTGGCGCGGCTTCCCTCGCATATTCACCTGGGTTTACCGCTGGGTCTGGGCAAGGCCAATCGCTTCGTCAACGCGCTCTACCAACGCATCAGGCAACTGCCCGAACGCCGACTGACGATTTACACCGCCCTCAGCCTTGGCCGCCCGCCCCTGGGCGAAGGGCTGCAAAGGCAGTTTCTCGAACCGTTCATCGAGCGGGTGTTTGGCGACTACATTGAGCTGGACTACCTCGCAGACCTGCACCGCAACAGCCTCCCGGACAACATCCACGTCGAGCAATTCTTCATGCAGCCGGGCAGCCTGCTCAACAGCCCGTCGGCCCAACAAGACTACGTCAGCAGCAATTACAGCCACGCCGCCCGCGACATCAATGCCAATGGCTTGAATCTGGTCGCGCAACTCATCGCCCGTGATCCGCAGGATGCCCATCGCCTGAGCCTGAGCTGCAACCCCGACATCACCCTGGATCTGCTGCCGATGATCGCCAAGCGTCGGGCCGCGGGCGAGACCATCCTGATGCTGGGCCACGTCCACAGCGACCTGCCGTTCATGCCCGGCGACGCCGAAATGACAGCCGACGATTTTGACCTGCTCATCGAGGAGGATGAGCGCACCACGCTGTTCTCCACACCCAATATGCCGGTGAGCCTGCAAGACCACTTTATCGGCCTGCACGCCAGCACCCTGGTGCGCGATGGCGGCACCTTGCAGATCGGGATCGGTGCCATGGGGGATGCGCTGGTGGCGGCATTACTGGCACGTCAGGCCGACAACGCAGGCTATCGCGCCTTGCTCGACGACCTGGACATCAGCCCCTGGCACCCCCTGATTGAGGCAGAAGGCGGCATCGTGCCCTTCGCCCAAGGCTTGTACGGTTGCAGTGAAATGTTTGTCCACGGGCTCATGGTGTTGGTGGACGCGGGCATCGTGCGGCGCAAGGTGTACCCGGACGCCGAACGTCAGGCGCTCGCCAACGCGGGCATGCTTGACGAGAGCCTGCACACTGACGGGGTGTGCGTACATGGCGGCTTCATCCTCGGCCCGGCCAGTTTTTACCAACGCCTGCGGGAGGTGCCTCACAGCAAACGCAGCGAATTCAACATGACCGCCATCAGCTTTATCAACGAGCTGTACGGCCAGGAAGCATTGAAACGCCTGCAACGCCGCAACGCGCGCTTTGTGAACAGCGCGTTCACCATGACCCTGCTTGGCGCCGGGGTGGCCGATCAACTGCAAGACGGCCGCGTACTCAGCGGCGTGGGCGGGCAATACAACTTTGTCGCGCAGGCGCACGCCCTGCATGACGCGCGCTCGGTCATCATCCTGCGCAGCTGGCGTGAGTCGGGCGGGGAGGTGAGTTCCAACATCGTCTGGGAATATGGCCACTGCACCATCCCGCGCCACCTGCGCGACATCGTGATCACCGAATACGGCATCGCTGATTTGCGCGGCAAGACAGACCGCAAGGTCATCGAAGCCTTGCTCAACATCACGGACTCACGCTTTCAGACCGCGCTCATCGAGCAGGCTCAGCACATCGGCAAGCTGCCCAAAGACTTTTGCCTGGATCCGCGCTTTGCCAACAACAGCCCGGAGCGCTTGCACGCCATCGCCGCGCGCCATCCGCACCTGTTCCCGGAGTACCCGCTGGGCTGTGATTTCAGCGCGCAGGAGCAAGACCTGCTGCGAGCCCTGAACTGGCTCAAGAGCAAATTCAAACTCACGCAGATCTATGAACTGGGCAAGGCCACGCTGGACGCACCCGCGCCCCATGCCTTCCCGGAGCACCTGGCGCGCATGCAACTGGCAAAGCCCACTGGCCTGCGCGAAGAGTTGTATCAGCGCTTGCTGCTGGCGGGTTTACAGGCAACCGCCAAGCCGCACTGAAACACAGGCACGCACGTGCTTTAACCGTTGGCGGCGCACGGCGTGGCCAGCGGTTAAAGAGGCAACGCCTTACTCGATAAAGGTCACTTTGCCGTCGGCCAGGGACTTGACCCGAGCCAGCGACTCAACGCGATAACCCTGAGCGTCCAGTTCGGCACGGCCGCCCTGAAACGACTTCTCGATCACGATGCCAAGGCCTGCAACCGTGGCGCCCGCTTGCTTGATGATCGAAATCAGTGCCTGCGAAGCCTTGCCGTTGGCCAGGAAGTCATCGATGACCAGCACGCGGTCGGTGCTTTTCAGGTGACGCGGCGAGATCGCAACGGTGCTTTCGGTCTGCTTGGTGAACGAGTAAACGGTCGCCGTCAGCAGGTTCTCAGTCAGGGTCAGCGACTGGTGCTTGCGGGCAAAAATCACCGGCACGCCCAGGTTCAAACCCGTCATCACCGCAGGCGCAATGCCCGACGCTTCGATGGTGACGATCTTGGTGATGCCCGCATCTTTGAACAAACGCGCGAACTCGTCGCCGATCTCTTTCATCAATTGCGGATCGATCTGATGGTTCAAAAAGGCGTCGACCTTCAAAACCTGATCGGAAAGCACGATGCCTTCTTCGCGAATTTTCTTGTGCAGTGCTTCCAACGTAACGTCCTCAAATAGCGCTTATGCGCTGAAGGTAGAGTGAAAAATAGTCGATTTTAGCGTTTAAGCATGGCGCGTATATCGGCCAATGCCGTATTTCCGCGAACCGCTTTAACTTCGGTAGGGGTGTCGTCGTTACCTTCCCAGGCCAAGTCGTCCGGGGGCAGCTCATCCAGAAAGCGGCTAGGCGCGCAATCGATGATCTCGCCGTACTGTTTACGCTTGGCGGCAAAGGTAAACGCCAGCGTCTGACGTGCGCGGGTAATCCCGACGTAGGCCAGGCGCCGTTCTTCTTCAATGGTGTCGGCTTCAATGCTGGAACGGTGCGGCAGGATTTCTTCTTCCATGCCCATGATGAACACGTAGGGGAATTCCAGGCCCTTGGACGCGTGCAAGGTCATCATCTGCACGCCTTCGGCGCCGTCTTCCTCTTCTTGCTGACGTTCGAGCATGTCGCGCAAGACCAGCTTGCCGATGGCCTCTTCGATGGTCATGCCGCCGTCTTCGTCTTTTTCGAGGGTGTTTTTCAACGCCTCGACCAAAAACCAGACGTTGGCCATGCGGTAGTCCGCCGCTTTCTCGCTCGAACTGTTGGTGCGCAGCCAGTTCTCGTAGTCGATGTCCATGATCATGCTGCGCAGCGCGGCTATCGGGTCTTCGCCCGCGCACTGCTGGCGGATGCGGTCCATGAAGCGCTTGAAGCGTGCCAGTCGGTCGGTGTAACGGGTGTCGAGGTGCTCGCCCAGGCCGATTTCGTCGGTGGCCGCGTACATCGAAATTTTGCGTTCGGTGGCGTAGTTGCCGAGTTTTTCCAGCGTCGTGGAACCGATTTCCCGGCGCGGCACGTTAATCACCCGCAGGAAGGCGTTGTCGTCATCCGGGTTCACGATCAAGCGGAAATAGGCCATCAGGTCTTTGACTTCCTGACGTCCGAAGAAGCTGTTACCGCCGGACAGACGATACGGAATCTGATGGTGCTGCAATTTCAGCTCAATCAGTTTGGCCTGATAGTTCCCGCGATAGAGGATCGCAAAGTCGCTGTAGGGCCGGTCGGTGCGCAAGTGCAACGTGAGGATTTCAACCGCCACGCGCTCGGCTTCTGCGTCTTCGTTGCGGCAGCGAATGACCCGCACTTCGTCGCCATGGCCCATCTCGCTCCACAGTTGCTTCTCGAACGCGTGCGGGTTGTTGGAAATGAGCACGTTGGCACAGCGCAGGATGCGGCTGGTGGAGCGATAGTTTTGCTCCAGCATCACCACTTTCAGGGACGGGTAATCGTCCTTGAGCAACATCAGGTTTTCCGGGCGGGCGCCGCGCCAGGCGTAGATCGACTGGTCGTCGTCGCCCACCACGGTGAACTGGTTGCGCGTGCCAATCAGGTACTTGACCAGCAAATACTGGCTGGCGTTGGTGTCCTGGTATTCGTCCACCAACAGGTAACGCACCTTGTTCTGCCACTTTTCAAGGATGTCGGCGTGCTCTTCGAACAGCTTGACGGGCAACAGGATCAGGTCGTCAAAGTCCACCGCGTTGTACGCCTTGAGCGTGCGCTGGTAGTGGGTGTAGACAATGGCGGCCGTCTGTTCCTTGGGGTTGCGGGCGTCTTCGAGGGCCTTGGCGGGCAGGATCAGGTCGTTTTTCCACGAGCCGATCATGTTCTTGATTTCATCGACCCCGTCGTCGCCCGAGTACTCCTTCTGCATGATGTCGGTCATCAGCGCTTTGACGTCCGCTTCGTCAAAGATCGAAAAACCCGGCTTGTAGCCCAGCCGCGCATGCTCCTTGCGGATGATGTTGAGCCCCAGGTTGTGAAACGTACTCACTGTCAGGCCACGGCCCTCGCCCTTTTTGAGCAATGTGCCGACCCGTTCCTTCATCTCGCGCGCCGCCTTGTTGGTAAAGGTCATGGCGACGATGTACTGGGCGCGGATGCCACAGTTCTGGATCAAGTGCGCGATTTTGCGGGTAATCACGCTGGTTTTGCCCGAGCCCGCGCCGGCGAGCACCAAAAGAGGGCCGCCGACGTAGCTCACGGCTTCTTGCTGCCGGGGATTGAGTCGGGACATGACGAGTCAGGGGGTCGTATCTGAAAAGGGCGGGCATTTTAACAGGCTGAGCAAATATTGCTGCCACTCTGCGACAGTGTGACGTAGCACTCTGTCTAAATTTGCTGCTTTTGTTACTTTCGCGCAGGATGCCGGGCGGATTTGAGGCTACCGTGAGAGGTGGACCACAAATATGTATTTGATAACCAATGTCATTTGCCATTGGTCGTCGGCGCGTCATAATGCCCACCGCCTGAAATTACTGCAGAGTCTAGGGAGCCAGCTTGTCTACGCCTGTCGAACCCTTGCGTTTGCTGCTATTGGCCGAAGAGCCTTCTTGGGCAGCGTTGTTGCGCGAGTGTCTGGCGCCCATAAAAACCGTTGCCGTTCTTGTGTGTGCGCCGAATTGGGAGTCGGTCAGTTATCTGTTCGAAAACGACCGCAATGCGTTGCTGCTCACCACCCCCGCGCTACAACCCGCACCGGGCCGTTGCCGGTTATCGACCATTCTGCTGCTGGAGGCTGAACCCGATGCCTCGCCGCAAGGGGTCAGCGACTGGTTCGTGGCGTCCAACCTGACGACCGATTTATTGCGCCGAAGCCTGCGGCATGTTCGCGAGCGCGGCGTACTCGAACACACCTTGCAGCGCTTGGCCGAAGAAGACCCGCTGACCGGCATCGCCAACCGCCAGGGCTTTCAGACCCTGCTGGCCGTGCGTCTGGCGGAAAGCGAAGGCCGCGGCATCGCCCTCGGGCATCTGGACCTGGACAACTTTCGCCACGCCAACGATGCCCTTGGGCACCAGGCGGGGGATCGCCTGATCCTGCAAGTGGTGGCCCGGCTCAAAAGCCAGCTGGAGGCGGGCGATCAACTGGCCCGACTGGGCAGCGACGAATTCGCCTTGTTGATCGACACCCGCCGCGCCCCCGAACGCGCCGAGCAGATCGCTGAACGCATCACTGAAGCGCTGGCCGAACCTTACTGGATTGACGGCGAGAGCCTGTTGATCGGTTGCAGCCTCGGTATCGCCCATGCGCGCGCCAACGCCGGGGCCGATCCGCTGATGTGGCATGCGCACATCGCCATGCAGCAGGCCAAGAGCACGCAAGGCTGCACGTTTCACCTGTTCAATGAACGCATCAACCGCAACGCCCGCAGCCTGGCAGACCTTGAAAGCGAACTGCGTCGTGCCCTGCGCCGCGACGAGCTGGAGCTGCATTACCAGCCGCGCCTGGATTTGGGCACCGGGCAGATTGTCGGCCTTGAAGCCTTGGTGCGCTGGCGTCACGGCGAACGTGGCCTGCTGGCCCCCAGCGAGTTTGTGCCGCTGGCCGAACAAAGCGGGTTGATTGTGCCGCTGGGCTATTGGGTGATTTCCCGGGCGCTGCGCGACATGCAAGCCCTGCGCGAACACGGGTTTGCGCCGCTGCACATGGCGGTCAACCTGTCGTTCCGGCAATTTCAGGACAGCCAGTTGCTCTCCACCCTCAGCCGCTTGATTAGCGAGCGCGGGGTCGAGGCGCAATGGCTGGAATTCGAACTGACTGAAACCGCCGTGATGCGGCGCAGCGACCTGGTCAAGCAGACGATGGATGCGCTGGGGCGGCTGGGCGTGAGGTTTTCGCTGGACGACTTCGGGACGGGGTTTTCTTCTTTCGTGCACCTCAACAGCCTGCCGATCGCCTTGTTGAAAATCGACAAAAGTTTCGTCGGCGGCATGGAGAGTCGCGAAGAAAACCGCAAGCTGGTGCCCGCCATGATCAACCTGGCGCACAACCTCAAGCTGGAAGTGGTCGCCGAAGGGGTCGAAACCCCCGAGCAACTGGCCCTGCTGCGTAGCTTTGGCTGCGATCAGGTGCAGGGCTACTTCATCAGCAAGCCCTTGCCACTGACCGAACTGGTGGCCTTCTTGAGCCAGGCCATGGGCAAGCGCGAGGCGGCCTCGCGCTAACGGCGCGAGGCTCGGTTACGCCTACAGGCGGATCGTGGCGTTGTGCGCACGCCTGAGCATGCGCCGCATCTTCCACTCGAACGCCAGGGTCAGGCTGATGGCCGCACACGCGAGGCCCAGCGCCAACCCCCACCACACACCCGCCGGGCCCCAATCGAAGGTGAACGCCAGCAACCAGGCCAGCGGCGCGCCGATGGCCCAGTAGCAGAACAGGCCGACGAGAAAGGTCGTGCGGGCGTCTTTCAGCCCGCGAATCGCGCCCATGGCGATGGTTTGCGCACCGTCGAACAGCTCAAACCACGCCGCCACCGCCAGCAAGCTCATCGCCAGCTCGAACACCGGGCGGAACGCCAGATTGTCGTAGTCCAGCAACAGGCCGACCAGCTCCTTGGGCCAGAACCAGAACACCACCGAAAAGCACAGCATGGTCGCCGCGCCAAAGCCGATCCCGACTCGCCCCGCCAGGCGTGCGCGCAACAAATCGCCACCGCCGTAATGCTGACCGATGCGCATGGTGATCGCATACGACATGCCCGCGGGCACCATGAACGCGGCCGACACAATTTGCAGCGCGATCTGGTGCGCGGCCAGTTGCGTGCTGCCCATGGTGCCCATGCACAAAGCCGCAAAGGCAAACAACCCGACTTCCACCGCGTAGGTGCCACCGATGGGCAAGCCCAGGCGCCACAATTCGCGCAGGTACGGCACGTTAAGCCGCGACAGGCCTTTGCGCAGCGGATAGGCGTCGTAGGCCGGGTGCCGATGAATATGCCAGGCAAGCCCCAGCGCCATGCCCGTGGCCACAATCGCCGTCACCAGGCCGATGCCCATCAACCCCAGTTTAGGCAGGCCGAACATGCCGGTAATCAGCGCGTAATTGAGCAGGAAGTTGGCCACGGTGCCGATGACGCTAATGACCATCACCGGCACCGGGCGACCCATTGCACTGGTAAAGCCGCGCAAAGCCATAAACGTCATGTAGCCGGGCAGTGCAAAAGGCAGTAACAACAAGAACTGACCAGCCATTTCGACGTTGCTCGGGGTTTGCCCGAACAGCAGCAACACCGGCTTGATGTTCCACAGGATCAATGCGGCGCCCAGCGCCAGCCCCCACGCCAGCCAAACGCCAGCCTGAGTGAGACGGGTCGCGCCCTCGATGTCGCCCGCGCCCTGGCGGATCGACACCAGCGTGCCCACGGAGGCAATCACCCCCAGGCAGAAAATCGACACGAACGAATAACTGGCCGCCCCCAAACTGCCGCCCGCCAGTGCTTCGGGGCTCAGGCGCGCCATCATCAGGGTGTCGGTGAGCACCATCAGCATGTGCGCCAACTGCGAAGCAATCAGCGGCCCAGCCAACCGCATGATGGCGCCGAGTTCGATACGTGCAGAATGCTGTTTGGTCATCGGTATGAATTCTTAAGATACGTTGAAAGGCTGGATTCTCGGCGCCTTCAGTGATTTAAGCAAAGGGATAAAAACGATCCATGGCATGATTAAAACTCATATCAAATGCCTTTATGCCCGCATAAACCTCTCGTACACATGGAATATTCCTCATGTCTCGTAGCCTTCCTCCGCTGTATGCCTTGCGCGCGTTTGAAGCCGCTGCCCGTCACAGCTCGTTTACCCGTGCGGCCGATGAGTTATCCATCACCCAAAGCGCCGTCAGCCGCCACATCAAAACCCTGGAAGCGCACTTTGCCTGTCGACTGTTCCAGCGCAATGGCCGCACGCTGCAACTGACCGAAGCCGCACGCTTGCTGGTGCCGGGCGTACGCGAGGGGTTCCTCGCACTGGAGCGTGCCTGCACCACCTTGCGCGCTGAAGATGACATCTTGCGCATGAAGGCACCGTCGACCCTGACCATGCGCTGGTTGTTGGCCAGACTCAGCCGCTTTCGCCACTTGCAGGTGGGCAACGAAGTCCAGCTGACCAGCGCGTGGATGGACATCGACCATGTCGATTTCAATCAGGAGCCGTTCGACTGCGCGGTGTTGCTGAGTAACGGCCACTTCCCGCCTGACTGGGAGTGCACCTTGCTGTTCCCGGAAATGCTGATCCCGGTGGGCGCGGCCAACCTGCTCGACGAGCAACCGTGGGATGTCTCACGGCTGGCGGGCACCGAGTTGCTGCACCCTACGCCTGACCGTCGCGACTGGCGCCGCTGGCTGGACTGTCAGGGCCTGACCGGGCAGGTGTCGCTCAAGGGCGGGCAGGTGTTCGACACCCTCGAACTGGGGATGATCGCGGCGGCGCGCGGGTATGGCATCTCCATGGGTGACTTGCTGATGGTGGCCGAGGACGTGGCACAGGGGCGGTTGAGCCTGCCGTTTCCAACCGCCGTGGCCAGCGGCGAAAACTACTACCTGGTGTGGCCAAAAACCCGGCCCGGCGGCGAGCGCTTACGCCGCCTGAGCGACTTCTTGCAGCAAGAAGTCGCCGCCATGGAACTGCCCGACGTGCGGCGGCTGGCGTGAGGCGGACGTGAGGCTGGCGCGCCCGGCCTCACGCTACGACAGGGTCATTCGCACTCTGAAACAGCCTGGGTGGCATGTTTGAGGGCGTTGGCCAAGTCGCTGGCGTTACGGCTGGAGTAGATGCTGCCGCCGGTGTTTTCCGCAATGCAGTTGGACAGCGAGCTGTCACCGATATTGACCACATTCACCCGCAGCCGCGGTTGTTCGACAGCAATGCGCTGCGCCACCTTGCAGACGTTTTCATTGCAGCCGTCGTCGCCGTCCACAAACATCACGATCACCGCGTCGCGATCACGGCCATTGACCTGCCGGGCCGCCTTTTTCAGGCTCGACGCCAGCGGCGTGCCTTCGTTGGCGTTCAGCCCCTGAATCCCGGCGATCAACTGCGGGCGCTGCGCCGCGCTGAAGACACCGTGGTCGGGCTGGCGGAAACACCCGGCAAAGGTCATCAGCCGCGTGTCGATGTCGGGGTGCAGGTTGTTGATGATCCCGGTCAGCGCCGTTTTCGCGACGTCGAGACGGGTTTGCGGGGCGAAGATTTTCACCGTGCGCGGGTCATTGTCTTCGGGCTGGGGACGGCTCTTGAAGTACCAGTCCTCATCGTCCTTGGTCGCGTTGATGTTGAGGTTCATCGAACCCGATGTGTCGAGGATCACCACAAACTCAGGCGGCAACTCGCTGCCTTGCGGCGTGCTGGCACGGCACACAGGAGTGCTCTGCACCGGCAACAGGTTCATCGGCGGCAAGCGCCAATGCCATAACGCCCACAGTAACAGGCCCAGCAGCAGAAACAGCGCCAGCAGCCACCACGGCCAGAGACGCCGTGGGCGCCGCACCACAACGGGTGCGGCTACGGGCGCAGGCGCCGGGGTCGCCACCGCGGGTGGTGCCTGCAACCCCCAGCGCACCACCACCGGGTCGCCATTGATGCTGTAGAGGTTGTTCAGATCGGGCGCACCAATCAGGGTACGCAAACTGGCGGCCTGCTCCGGCTGGCCGCGGGTGACCAGTTCATCGGCCAGTAACCCGAGGGTTTCCTGCCGCTGGCGATAGCGCTCCAGCAGCGCCGCCTGCTGGTCGTCATTCAAGTCATGAAAGCGCGTGGGCTGGCCGCCCAGCTCGGTCCACCACTCCACCACGTCGCCACTGCCAATGCGCGGGATCGCGTAGACACTGGCCACCGACGGCGGGAAGTGCTTGAGGATCAGGGCGATTTTGTCTTTTAGCGCGTCCAGTCCGTGTGGCGTGGCGTGCTCGTCCCGGGTAATGCGCTGCATGGGGTGAATTCCTGAAAAAGACGTCGGCAGCGCCAGGCTGCCGACCGGGTCAAGCAGAAGGGCTTATTCGTAACCGAGGCTGAATTGCAGCTGGTTGACCTTCTTTTGCAGCGCCTTGAGTTCCTGTTGCTTGGCCGCCATTTGCTTGGCGTTGCCGGTGCTGGCGGGCTTGGCTTGCGCGGCTTTGAGCTGCTGCTCAAGCGCGGCAATTTGCTGCTGCACCTGCGCCTTGTTGCCACTGCGGGTCTTGAGCGAACCCAGCAGTTGGCTCAGGGACTGGTTCAGCGCCGCCTGGGACTTCTGCTGCGCCAGCAAGTCATTGCGCGACGCCGCCTGTTGCGCGGCAATGTCCTGGTACACCTGATGGAACATCGCGTTTTCTTGTTGGGATTTGGCCAGCGCCGCCTCGTTCTGGCGGATTTGCTCGCTGTAACCGCCGCCCGCGTCGCAGTTCACTTTGGTGAACAGGCTGGCATCACGGTTCGTGGCATCGCATTCACCCGGTTGGGTGGCGCAACCGGACAACACCAGCAACGCGCCCACCCCTAGCATCAATCGTACATTCATGGTTTCAACCCAACGTGATCGCGGAACGCTGGCTGTACAAGCCATCGACTTCTTTTTGCAGGCTCGCCACTTTCTCGTTCATCTTCGAAATGTTGGCGTCGATCTGCTTCAACTCAGGGGCGTTGCCCTGGGCGCGCTCGACTTTCACCACGTCGTTGTAGCCCGCGACTTTGGTCTGCATGTTTTTCACTTCGCTGCGCAGTTG
Organism: Pseudomonas lundensis; assembly: GCF_015377145.2. Taxonomy (NCBI): domain Bacteria; kingdom Pseudomonadati; phylum Pseudomonadota; class Gammaproteobacteria; order Pseudomonadales; family Pseudomonadaceae; genus Pseudomonas; species Pseudomonas lundensis. Next base: position 99,752 of record NZ_CP062158.2, on the reverse strand, counting down.
ATCGATGTTGCTGTCGATCGCGGCAATCTGTTGTTGCGCCTGGGCCTTGTCGATTTTTTTGCTGGCCAGGTCGCGTTTGATCTGGGCGATCTGCGCCTTGTCATCGTTAATCACCTGCTGAGCCGTAGCGGTACGCGTGACGACCTTTTGCGTGTCCAGCTGCACGTCGCTGTTGTACTTCTGCAAGCGCTGCGTGGTGTTGGCGTATTCGCTACGACGCTGGTCCACGTAGTAGTTGGCCCCCATCGCCACCCCACACGCCGCCACGCCTGCGGCAATCATGCACACCGCTTTATTCCCGGAGTTGCTCAGGGCACAGGTCAACACCGCAGCCCCCGCGCCCATGGCGCACGCCTGATAGCCCGACTTGCTGAAAAACTCGGCATCGGTGCCCTGGGTCAGGCGCGGATCGGGTGCCGGGGCGCCCGAACCCAACATGCCACTGCCAGTGCTGGCGCAACCGGTCAGCAGCACGCTGGCGGTGAGCATGAAACTGACCAGTAACTTCGAAGAGGACCAGAGGCGGCGCATCATTGTATTTCTCCTTGTTGAAGCGGGTTTCAGGGCTTATTGGGTGACGGACTTGCAGCTGCTCAGCCAGGCGTCAGTGTCGATCTTCTGCTTTTGCAGGTAGGTCTTCTGATTGGCCCAGTGGGTGCGCAGGTACGGTTTGAGTTCTTGCAGTTGTTTGTTCTGGCTGATGATTTCTTCCATCACCGGCACTTGCGGCTCCAGCAACGGCTGGCCGTACAAGGACGCAGACTCCACCAGGCTGCTGGCGTAGTAGCGGCTGAGTTTGTGCAGGCGGTCCTTTTGCTCGTCGAGCTTGCCCTTGCGCATGTCGCAGCTCGGGTCTTTGTCTTCGGATTCACAGTTGAGCGCGTAGTTTTTCTGCAAGAAATCCAGGTAGCGGCCGTCATCAAGCATCTTGGTGCACAGGAACGCGCCCAGGTTGAGGCTGGCGCGAATGGCTTGGTCGCGGGTCTCTTCTTGCTGCTGGTTGCTGGCGCGCAGCTGGTTTTCCAGCGCTTGCAGCTTCTCTTTGAGGGCTTTGTCTTCCACCGCGGAAGCGAGGTTGTTCAACTCCTGAACCGTGCCTTTGTCCTGCGACGCGTCCCCTTGCTGGGCGCCCGTGCCGAGTTTTTTCCAGCTCTTCTCGATGCTGCCCACGCGCTCGCGGGACGTCAGGGTGGGCGACACCAGCACCAGGCGCAAACCGGTGGTTTTGTTTTTCACCTGGCCGTCAGCGTTGTAGTACGGCTCTTCCTTGCGCAACGCAGTGCGCAGATCGGCCTGCGGCGTCAGGTAGTTGCCGCCGCGCACCACGTAACCACCGGCCTGACCGTGCTGGCGGTCCAGTTTGTTCAGGCGGAAGGGTTCAAACATCATTTCGTCGGCGTTGCCGAGCATGTCGTGCAGGCCCAGCGGGTTAGGCTTTTGCAGCCCTGAGAGTTGCAGCTTGCCGTTGGACGACTGCGCGCCGCCAAACCACTCATAGGCATTCAGGCCGTCGGGCATCGGGTAGCGCGTGTCGCTGAACTCGGCCGCGCCGACTTCCAGCCCGCCACGGGCCGCGAATTCCCACTCGGTTTCCGTGGGCAGGCGCAGGAAGCCCAGCGCACCATCTTCTTTCGGCAGTTTGTCGGCGGCGTTTTTACGCAACCACAGGTTGTACGTGTCCCCGGCATCGATGGCCTGCACCCAACTCACCGCCACCTGCGGCAGGCGCAGTTTGTTCGACGGAGTCGGGCAGGTCTCAGCGGTCAGCGCCTGATACTGCAACTGGCTCATCTCGTACTTGGCCATCAGGTAGTAACGGGACTTGTCGTTCTTGGCGCCGGTGAAGCTGCCCGCAATGAACGCCGGGCGCTTTTGCTCGACATAGCCCCAGTCCGGGCTGTCCTGACCAATGTTGATCGGGTAATCGTCCAGCGGGCCGGTGACCGGGATGAACACCTTGCGAAACACCATCGAGCCGTCGCACGGCATCGGCAGCACCACGTCACTGGCGTCGGGCACAGGGTTGAAATACTTCTCGTCCCAGCCTGCCGCCGAAGCGTTAAGCAAGTAGCCGAAGCTCAGGGATGCGAGCAACACAACACGTTTATAGCTCACGCAAACTCTCCGCAGGTTGGATGCTGATGGCCCGCAGCGCGCCGATCACGGCGACCAGTGCAGCGACCAACAGTGCAATCAGCAGGGCCGCCAGCCCATGCCAGACAGTGATGTGACAAACAAAGGTGCCCGTGGCCTGACTGCTGCCGAGCAGGTGGTCGAACAGCAGGCTGCCAACCCCGTAAAACGCGAGTCCGCCGACATACCCGGCAAGGCTTAACAGCATCGCCTGGGCGATCACGAACCCCGCCACTGCCGGGCTGCTGAAACCAAGCAGCCGCAGCACGGCGAGGCTTTTGCGTTTGCGGTCGATGTTGGCCAGAAACGCGCCGATCATCGACGCAATGCAGCCGATCAGCGCCGCCCCGGCGATCACGCCAAAAATCAGGCCCAGCACGTGGTTGATGGCTTTGACGTTGTCGATGTCGGCCAGGCGGCTGGACGTTTCAATGTTCTGCCCGTTCAACCAGCGCTCCAGCGGCGCGACGCCATCCACGTCGCGGGCGTACACCCGCGCCCTGGCGTAGAGCGGTTGCAGGTGGCCGAGTGGCTGACCGGTGTCGAGGCCGAACGCGGGCACCTGATAACCGTCGCGAAACCGCTCCAGCGCCAGCAGCAACGGTGGCGCGACAAACCCCGCGGCCCGGCCGAAACGGGCGGCGTCGAGCACCGCGACCACCTGCAAGGTCAGCTCGCCGCGTTCGTTGATGCCGTCCAGACGCCGGGTTGCGCGCAAACGCACGCTGTCGCCGACCTTGGCCTGCAAGCGTTGCGCGGCGCGGTCACTGAGGATCACTTGTTGGCCGCTCAGGTGGATCTGCGGCAGGTTGAGCAACGGGTCAGCGGCCTCGCTGGGGATAATTTCCGCGTTTTCGACAAAGCGCTGCAGGCCGACCAGCAAATCTGCCTGGGTGTTGAGCGAGCGGGTCTGGCCAATGGCAAAGCCGACTTCGGGTTGCTCACGCAACCGCGCGATCCAGGCCGCGTCGTAATTGCCGCTGCTGAGCATTTTCACTTCGAGGTTGCGCGGGTCGCTGAGCAGTTCGTTCTGCAACTGGCTGACCACGCCGTGCTTGAGGCCAAACAGCAGCAACAGCGGCGCAATCACTGCCACCAGCGAGGCAGCAATGCAAAACGACACCTTGCGGTCATGCCAGAGGTCGTCGACCGCCAGCTTGCCGAGCAGGCCGAGACGGCTAATCCATGGCTTCAAACAGCGTTTCTCCCTGACGGCTGATCGCGCCCAGACGCGGTAAGCCAAAGTCGCGCACCAGCGCCCAATCGTGGGACACCACCAGCGCACTCAAGCCCAGCTCATTGACCAGGCTCAGTAACAATTCGAACAGGCGCCGGGCGCTGTGGGGGTCGAGCGCGGCCGTCGGTTCGTCGGCCAGCAACACCTGCGGCTCATGGGCGATGGCCCGCACACAGGCCACCCGCTGGCGCTCGCCGATGGACAAGGCTTGGGGCAGCTTGCCCAGCAAACCGTCGAGGCGCAGCGCCTGCACGGCCCGATCCACCTGCGCGCTGTCGGCGGGCATGCCGAGCAAGCGGCGGGGCAGGCTGATGTTGTCGCGCACGCTCAAGAACGGCAGCAAGCCGCCGCTTTGCAGGATGAACCCCAAGTGCCGCGAGCGTACGGCCGACAAACCGGGCTGGTCATTCGCGGCAAGCATCTGCGCGATATCCAGCGAAGCCGTCGCCGGGCCGAGGCGAAATCGCCCCAGCTCCACGGGTTGCAATAACAAGCCGATGGCTTCGAGCAGGGTGCTTTTGCCGCAGCCGCTTTCGCCGGTGATGGCCAGAATTTCTCCGGGCTTCACCTGCAACGTCGGCAAACGCACATTGTGCGCCTGGGCGCCGCTGCCCCGGCGCACCCACATGTCCTGAATATCGAGCATGGGCGTCCCGTTAAGGCATCATTTCCAGCGGCACCGGGTACACGTTATCCCGTGCATCGCTGTCTTTGGCCAGGGCCACCCAACGGTCCACGTCCGCGTTGTAACGCTGGTAGTGGCGCAGTTTGGTGCTCAGGTTGCGGATAAAGCGCTCTTGCGCCAGGCCGTCCCAGCTCTTCCAGGTTTCTTCGTCCAGGTTGAGCACTTCGCTCTGGTACGGCAGGTCTTCGAGGTACTCACCGAGCACGCCCATGTCCGCCAATTTGGCGTTGCCGTTCTGCTTGAGCTGGTTGGGGTCGGCGCCCATGGTCGCCGCGACCGAACGCAGGCGATCAAACATTTCCGTCGGTGAGATCAACCCTTCGTTGGCCGCGTCCAGAATCTGTTTCATCACGTCGCTCAAATCGCTGAGCTGGGCTTTGGTCAGCAGCACACGCACATCGGTGGTGGGGATGTTTTGCTTGATCAGGTCGCGGTCCGTGATCCACGCCTCAAACACGGGCGGCGCCTGGCTGTTGGTTTTTTCACCCAGATACGCCAGTTGCATGGCATGACCGATCAAGGCCGCGTCATCGAGCATTTTCTGCTCGGCCGGGTCTTTCTGGGCGGCCACGTCCTGCTTGGCATTCAACGCGCTGCCGATGGCGTCATCGCCCATGTAGGCGGCCTTGACCTGCGCGGTGATGGCACCGGCCAGCGCATCGACCTTCTGACCGAACGCCTGCACGTCACCGGCATTGACCGGGTAGTACAGCGAGGTGTTGGTGCCGGGGTAGGTGGACAGGTTCTGGTACTGCGCCTCGGCCTTGCCGTGATCCTTGATCCCGGCCGGGGTTTTGAGGTGCAGGGTGTAAATCGCCACGCCAGGGTTGGCCGCTTCAAGGCGAACCTGATCGGCGCTGAGCCCGGTGCTGCTGAGCTTGTCATCGCCTTCAAGGGCGCCCGCGTCGGTAATCAACACCACATACCGGGCGCCGAACTGTGACCAGTCGACCTTCTCAATGCTGTGCATCACACCGGCATACGAGTCTTCGTCGAAACTTTTACTGGAGACCTTGGCTTGCTTGAGGTCCGCGACCTTGGCCAAAAAGTCTTCACTGCCGGTGACCTTGTTCGGGTCGGCGTACATTTTGGTCACGTATTCCAGCCCCGGCACCGCCTGGGTGTTGGAACGAAACGCCACCAGGCCGAACTTGACCTGATTGCCCAGGTTCTCGCTTTCGATCTGTTTGTAGACCTTGCGAATCGCTTCGCGGGTGCGGTCGATGTACGGGTCCATCGAGATGGTGGAGTCGATGACAAACACCACGGCCGCACTGAATTCTTTCAATTGGCTGGTTTTCACCGCGCCCGCGTCAGCGGCGTTGGCGGCGGCCGCTTGCACCGCTTTGTCCTCGGCCTTGCTCACCGACGCGACGTTGAGCAAACGCGTGCGGAAGCCTTCTTCGGTCATGACTTCTTCGCCGCTCAACACCGGCAGCAGGTAGAACTGCTTGTGCAGGTCGACGAAGTATTCCGGCTCCTGGGCCAGTACACCCGGCGCCAGCGTGCCCTGTTTGAGCTTGGCCCGCAGCGGCGCCACCTTGCTCACCGGGTCGGGCGCGTCGAGGATGCCTTCGAGCGTGGCGCGGTCCTTGAAGAACATCAGGCGATCACGGTTGGCCGGGTTGGTGAAGGCCAGTGTCAGCTGCATCTTCCAGTCCGTGGTGCAACTGGCCGGCAGCCAGCCGATGGTTTTGCCGTAGCTGTCAGGCCCGACCTTGAGCCACTGGGCATTGCCGGCGTCGGCCCGCTCGTACACGTAGAAACGGCTGAATGTCGGCTGAACCGCCCCGGCGGCGCCACCCGCGCTGCTGCTCAGTGCGCAGCCCGGCGTGGTGAGGACGCGCTGGAACAGGGTTTTCTTGCCTTCCTGAATCAGCGGCTTGTCGTCGGCCCAGGCCAGCGAACTGCCCATGCACAGGGCCAGCAGGGCGCTGGCGGCCAAAGCAAAACGGCTCACGGCTTCAACTCCTCAAAACGCGCCTTGGCGTCGGCATTGTCCGGGTCCTGGCTGAGAATGGTTTCGTACCAGTAAGCGGCCGTGGCTTTGTCCGGCTCGGCAAAGCAGGTGCTGGCCTGATGGAATTTCGGGTCGTACTCATGGGCATAGGCCATGGCGATGGGCAGATCACCGGCCTGTGCACGGTTGGCGTACAGCCGCTGGGCGACGCCGCAGTGGTTGTTGGCCTTGGCGACGTTGATGATTTCCAGCAGTTCGGCGCTGCCCGGCGCTTTTTTGATGCAGGTTTGCACAAACGTCAGCTCGGGCAAGGTGCTCATGCTCTCCAGCGTGCAGGCTTCGGCGCCCGTGATTGCCGGTGCAGGGACGGGGGCCGGTTCAGGCGCAGGCGCTTGGGCCGCCGGGGTTTTGTTCAGCCAGAACCAGGCGCCCACCGCAATGGCCGCCAGCACCACCAGGGCGATGATCAAAGGCAGCAACCAGGCTTTTTTGCGAGGCGCAGCAGGGGGCGGCGCAGGCGGGGCCGGGGCGGGTTCAGGGTCTGGTTGCGGGGTGACGGGTTCGACGACCGGCTCCGGCTCAACCACGGGCGCCGGTTCAGGCTGCGCCGGGGCGGGCGGAGGCGGCAGCTCGCCGGTGTCCTTGTGCTCGGGCAGCTTTTCTTCGGTGTTCGCTGACGACGGTTGCAAGCCCACCGCCGGTTTCAGTACCCCACGGTCGCTGTACCCGCCACCGCCCTGTTCGCGCAGCTCGATCATGAACTGGGCATTTGCCCCGCCTTCGAGCACCGGGTCGATCAGTTGCGGGCCGACCACGGTTTCCAATTCTTCTTCAGTGGCCCCCACGCTGAAATGCGCGACCTTGAACCAGTACGGGCTGTTGCTCCAGTGCTGGTCGCCCTGAAGGAAGTGGCCGTCCTGATTGCGCTGGATCGAAAACTCCAGGCACTCATGGCCGCCTTGCCATTTTTTGACCGACAGGCAGCCCTGACCGGCGATGTGGGGTTGCAACTTGAACAAGTCGACTCGAATGGTCATTGCTTATCTCGCAGGGAACATCTTGAGCACGTGGCCCAAGCGTTCATTTTGTTCTGGAGTGATTTCATTACCGGAGCCATGCCCGGCGTTTTCCATCGTGATGTAGGCCACGCCGCTCAGCCAGTCGCCCAAAAATTGCTGGGCCTGATTCGCCGGTTGCGCAGGCAGAATCGGCAGCTGGTCCGGGGCCACGTCGCCGTAAAAGGCAAACAACGCCTCGCGATTTCCGGCATGGCTTTTCGGGCGCTCGGCCACAGGCTTTTGGGTGTAACCGAACCAGGCCACGAAGTCGCTCAGTACGCGCTGTACTTCCAGCACCTGACGTTCAACCATCTGATCGCGGCGTGATCCGCTTTGCGCGCGTTTGAGCACGGCGTCGCGCAGTTGACCGGGCAGATCGAGGCGATAGCCGCTGGTGATGAGTTCATCCACCAGCGCCTCAATCGACGGTTTGTCCAGTTGCAGCACGTCCATCAGGCCCTGACGGCCCGGGATCGCACGCAGGTAGGCAATCCAGTCCTTGAACACCGCACGGGCGAATTTGTGCTCGTTGCTTTGCAGTTCCGGGGCCTGGTTGGCCTCGGCCGCCGCGGCGACCGGCGCATCGAAGTCCACCGACAGATCCCCGAAGCTGTCACCGAAATCAAAGTCGCTGCTCGGCGCGTAGAGCTGCGGCTTTTTCTCCACCACCTGGTCGGCATCGTCTGCCGGTTCGCTGTCGTCCTCGTCATACACGCCGTTGAGGTACAGCTCGCGGATGTCTTCGTTGGGCAATTGCAAGGTGTTGATCAGCTCGCCCAACACCGGGCCGCGGCGCTTGAGCTGGGCCAGAATCATCTGCGCCTGCTCGCGCTTGGCGGCGCTGGCGTCATCGCCATCGGCACGGTACAAGCGGCTCAAGGCCTTGAGCGTGTCGCCGTTGAGCGTCTGTTGCAGTTGTTCGCGGATGCGGCTGAGTTTGAACTCCAGTCCCGCCAGTTCGCTGAAACTTTCGCTGAACCGGGTGATGCCGCCATCGTTGAGGGTCAGCATCGCGTCCCACGCCTGATCGACGTCTTTGACGTGCTTGCTCACCAGCTCCGCCTTGGCGAAGGTCTTGCGCATCAGCGTCAACTGCTCGCCGCAGCTGTCGGAGAACTGCTGCTCGTCCTTGCCCACAAGGTTGATAAACGGCGTCGGCATACGCGGTTTACGCACCAGATAGGTGTTGTTGAACGCCTGGTCGTTCTTCCAGTTGGCCATCCACGGGAAGCTCTTGAAGCGCTCCAGCATGGTGCGCGTCATCATGCCTTCCCACTCTTCGTCCAACTGAAGCGCGGATTTTTGCAGGGACTGGGCGATGCACTTGTCGAACATGGTCAGGGCCCAGATCAGGCCGGTTGCACGGCCCGCACGCTCTTGCGCGGTCTTGCCCTGAGTGACTTCAATCCAGCGGCTGAGCACCGGGCCTACGTCATTCACGTCGCTCTGGTTGGTGGAACCGGTACACACCACCAGCGCGTTCATTTCCTGATCGTCGGTGTAGCGTTCGAACAGGTAGGCCACCTTGCCCCGCAGGATCAATTGCGAGACCGAGTTTTCCTGACCGTTTTCGCTGGAGATGCTGCTGATCTGACGTCGCCCGCGGTAGCCGGGGAAGTCGAGCAGGTCGACTTGTTCAACGATTTTCGCGTTCGGGGTTTCAACCAGCCGAAAGGTCATTTCCGCCGTCAGCGCCGCCAGCTGGGCGATCGGCAGGGAGTTGGGGTTCTGCAGGCGGCCGTCGGTGAACGGACGCACTTCGACCGGCAGATCCTGCGGGCCGCCGAAGCGCTCCAGGATGTCGACGCTCATGATGCTGTTGCGGCGGCTGTATTCCTCGCCCTGACGCTCCACCAGCACCGACAGCGGCGCGAACACGGTGGCGGGCATGCCCAGGCGGTTCAGTGAACCCGCCAATTGCTGATACACACGGGTCAGCGCGCTTTGCTCGCCCCACAGGATCGAAAACAGCTCGCCACGCTCCTGGAAGTTCAGGCGCGGGGCCAGCTTGATCACTTTGGGCCAGTAGTGATGGGTCAGGGCCTTGAGGGATTTTTCGAAGCTCTTGTTCAGGTAATCGAGCAACGAGACCACGTCGTCAGCGTTTACACCCGGCTGCAAAGGCCCGGTTTCACGGCCTTCGAAGGGCTTGAGCGCTTTGCGGATGCACTCTTCGTCGATGACGTAATTGACCTTTTCCTGATCAAAATCCTTGAACCAGGTGTTGGCCAGAATTTTCGCCAGCTCGATTTCATTGAACAGTTTGAGCTCGACCGGGAAGTTGTCGTCTTCGCTCTTTTTCGCCAGACGGCTGAAACGCGTGACCAGCCCGGTGGCTTCTTTACCGCCGCCGCCGGGGTTCACGTGCTCGATGAAGTCCATGCGCTGAGGGCCGAAGTCGGTTTCCAGCGTGCCTTTGGGGCCTGCGGCGAGTGCCGAAATCAGAAAGGACTTGCCCGCCTGCGACAAGCCGAAAAACCCGGCCGTCATCGGCGTGGTCGCCACACGGCTCAGGCTCTTGGCCTGATTGCGCGCCTTGTGCAGTTCCAGGCTGAGTGCGTCGGCTTCGCTGTCCAGGCGCGGGGCGGTGACACGGGTTTTCTCAACCCAGTCCAGCGCCTGACCGGCACCTTCATACACCGCGGCCCAGCTGTCACGCAGCGTTTGTTGCTCAGGGGTCAGGTTGCTCATTTGCGTTTTACGCTCCCGCTGTCCAGCCAATACTTGTTGTCGCTCAAGCCCGCCACCAGCAACGTGTTGAGTTGCAGCAGCAAGTCACTTTTGCGGAACTGCTTGTCGGTGTTCGATTCCACCTGGTCGATACTCAGCAGGTCACTGAGCTGTTCCTGACGCTTCATTTGCGTGGTCGGCTCAAGCACTTTGAAGGTGACCTTGACCACCGGCATCTCGCCTGCCACCACCGGCCGCGCTTCGGAGAAACGCTGACGCCCCGACGGCGTGAAACTCAGGGTGTACAGCGGCGAGGCGGACCAGCGTTCGGCCGCCAGTTGGCGGAAGCCCAACCGCATGTCACCGCGCATTTCCAGCGCAGGCGTGCGGGCGTCGAGGCCCTCACCGATTTCAGGCAGCACAATGCGCCCGTCCGCCGATTTCAGGTCGCGGTACAGCACGTCGGCGTCGGTGATGATGTTGCTCAGGTCGATCACGCCCAGGTGCTTGATGGTCGAATAGGGCTTGAGTGCCGAAGAACGGAAGTAGAAGTTCGGCACGCTGTGATTGGCGCACAGCAGGCACAGCATGGCGCCCACCGAGGCGGTGCTTTTCGGGTCGTCGATCAGGCCGTTCTTGTGGAACGGGTACCAGCCGCCGGTGCGGTAGTTTTGCAGCGCGAGGATGCGCCCCGGTGGCAGCGGCAGCATTTTGCGGATAAACGCTTGAATGCCCGGCAAGCGGGACGGGCGGCCGGTCAGCAGCAACATGTCGCACGGGTAGTGGGCGATCACTTCACACAGCGCACCGAGGATTTTGGTGATGTTGATCTGGCCGTTGAGGAACGCGCCATGCATCACTTGCAGGTCAAAGGTGATGGGGGTCTTGCACAGGTCGAAATCGGTCTGGCCGCCCAGCTCGCGGCGTACCGCGCTGTTCACGTAATCGAGCACGCTCTGGCTGATGGCGTCTTTGCCCAGCAACTCAAGGTAGGTGTGGGTGCTGGCAACGACCGGGAACTCCGGGTTGTAAAGCTCGTACTGGCGCAGCAGTTCCAGCCCCAGCGGGGTGAACACCTGCAAGTTCAGTTGCTGGCGCAGCACCATGTCTTGCGCGCTGCCGGACTCGGCGCCGCACAGGCGCGACATCAGCGAAGCCGGGGCTTTTACGCCCGCGTCCTGCAAAGCCTTCTCGAAGCTGGGCAGGATGAATTCCTGAATCACGTCAAGCAAGATGTCGTCGCCCGCCACCTTGAAGCCGTCCCGAAAACGCTGTTCCGGCACGATGTGCACGTTACTGCCGCTGGTGGCGTTGCCCGCACGGTCCAGCCGGTAGTCGGTGATGACCAGGTCAGTGGTGCCGCCGCCGATGTCGATGGTGGCCAGCGTGATGCGCTCACGGTCTGTCTTGCCGGGGCGGGAAATGGCGTCGAAGAACTCTTCGGGGTGGCCCGCGAAGTTTTCGTTCACTTCGGTGTAGAGGTACACCAGTTGCCCGCACGACGCCTCGTCCCACTCCACGCGCACTTTAGGCAGCGGCGTGGTGGACGGCGCGGCGTCCTGATCGTAAGGGTCCAGTTCATCGGTTTGCCAGTTCAGGCTTTTCCACACCAGGCCGATGGCGTGGCGCATGCGTTTCTCAAGGATGCTGCGCTCGGCCTGCGGCATGCCCGGCGGCACGGTCAGCGTGATGCTGTTCAGGCGACGCGGCACGCGGGTATGACCCTGGCGCGAACGCTGGGCAGGGCTGTTGATTTGCATCAGCGCCTGCGCCAGCACTTCGGCCAGCATGAAGGTCATCAGCGAGCTGCGTGAGTAACGCGGCATGAACACGGGCAGCTGTTCGTTAGGGTCGAGGCTGTACAGCGCGTCGCCGGTCTCGTTAATCAGGTGCGAAAACGGCGCGGCGGTGGCGAACGGCTCCTTGTCGGTCTTGACGTAGGCGCAGTTGAAGCGCCAGCCGTGGTCGTACGTGTTCTCATCCCACAGATAGCGTTTGGGGCTCGACAGCCCGGTCGACCCTTCGGTGCCACGGCGACGGCTGGCCAGACGCCCGGCTTCTTTGCCCACGCGGGCGATGGTGGCCCACTGGAAGGCATCGTGACGGCCGCTCTTGACCGAGCAATGGTCCTTGCCAAACGAGGCTTGCGCAAACTCGACCCGGCTTTCGAACGCATCGTTGTAGGTGTGCTCGGGGGTAATCAGGTCACGCAACTCAAGCACATAGTTGTCCTTGAGGCCCGAACCGGTCTGGCCGTGGTCTTCGATGAGGATCCCGCAGGTGCGCGAGTTGCCGACGTCGAGGACCAGGTCCACCGGAATCGGCGGCGTGACACCGCTGCCGTGGCTGGCCACGACCTTGAGTTCCGGCACTCTGACCTGCGGCGGCGGGGTGGTGTTGTCGCGCGTGGTGCACGGTTCCATGAACAGGCTGAGCAGGTTGAGGTAGTGCGCCTCGGGCCAGCCTTCCTTGATGTCTTTTTCCAGCTCGTCACGCGGGGTTTTCGCGTTGCCTTCCTTGAACACCTCCAGCAGCCATTCCTTGACCCAGATCTGGTCGAGGAACCAGCGCGCCTGCTGCGGCTTGCACGCCAGTTTGAAGGTGACGCCCGAGCTGGCGTCGTCCTTGTTGGGGCCCAGGTAGAGGCTGGTGTCGTGCTTGTCCATGGTGCGGGTGTCGAATGCCAGCGTCAGGCGATGGGTATTGCCATCCACATCCGGCTCGGCCAGGCGCACCAGGCGCATGCGCGACCAGTTGGTCGGGCCTTGATCAAAGGTGTACGGCGGGCGGTGACGGAACACCGGAATCGGCAGCCAAAGCCCGTCGTAGAGCTGCAGGCTGCTGTCCATGCTGATGTTCAGGGTGCTGCGCGCTTCGACGGTTTTGCCTGGCTCGCTTTCGTAAAAGTAGCTGGTCAGGCCATTGCGTTCGCCTTCTTCAAGGCGGCACAGCAAACCGTTGGTCAACGGCGCGAAGTCACCGGAGGGCAGCTTTTTCGGGTCCAGTCGCAGGGCGAAATCCATGAACTGGACGCCGGTGTCACCCACGAGGATGACGGTGTCTTCAAATTGGGTAACTTGAGGCAGCATGTCAGAGTCTTCCGGTCATTATTCGCCCGTCTGGCGCATGGAGATGGGGAATTTCTTGTCTTCGTAAACGCCGGTGCAATCGGCAATGCTGCGGGCACCCTGGCGGCAATCGATCTGCGGCATCTCGTAACTGCTGCCGTCGCTGCACGCCGCCTGACCCTGGCTATTGATCGCCAGACTGCCGCCCTGCATCGCAGCCGATACCGGGCCGGTGCAGTTGATGCCGTTGGCCTTGCGCACAATCACGTCGCCTTTGCCGTCCTTGAACTGGTATTCAAGGCGCAGTGGCTTGCCGGTGTTTTTGTCTTGAATGCCCGCACCTGCGCGGTAGTGGCCATTGAGGAAGTCCGCCTGACCATCAGGGCTTTGTGCCGGGATGGTCAGCGGTTCGCCGGGTACATTCGGCGCTGGCGGTGGCGTCGACGCTTGCGGCTCATCCGGGATCTGCGGCGGGGCAGGTGGCGTTTGGTCGGCTGGCTCGGCTGGCTCGGCTGCATCCGGCGCTGACGGCTCGTCTGCGGGAGCAGGCGGCGCGGCGTCAGGCTCCGGTTGCGGCTCGGACTCGGGCTGAGACTCAGCAGCGGGCTGCGCATCAGGCACGGTGGGCACCTGAGCATTGGGCACCGAAGCCCCCAGACCTGCGCCCGGCACGGTGGGGCCACCATTGGGCAACGACAGGTCAGCGTTGACGTCAGGGGCGGGCACGCTCACGTCAGGCACGTTCACATCCGGCACGGTGGGCCATATCTGCGCGGGCAAGCCCAATTGTGGCGCGCAGCCGCGCAGGCCAAACAGCAGCAGGAGCAACAACAGCAAAAGCAGCGGCAACAGCCACCACCAACGACGCCACCATGGCCGCGCCACCACCGGCAACGGTGCAGGCGCGGGGACGGGTTCGGCAATCGGCGGCACCACGGGCGCAGGCGTGACCAGCGGCGCGGCCTGCGGGCGCAAGCAGTGCAACGGGTCCATGTTGTGATCGGCCCCGGGGCGACGGAACCCCCAGAACGTCAACACGGGTTTACCGTTGACCAGGTACACGTAATGTTCGTCAGGGAAAGGCAGCACGTGCCCCAGCAGTTTGCCGAACACAGTACGGTCGACAGAAGGCTTGGTATCGCTGTTCGGGTCGAGGTAGGTGGCACTGAGCTGATTGAGGAACGCCTGGAGCTTTTCCAGCTCGCCGACGGCATGGGCGCGCTCATCAGGGGTGGCGCTGCTCCAGGGGATCACATCGCCTGGCAGCTCGCTGTACCAGTCAATGTTGTCGCCCAGTTCATCGCTTTGCGGGATGGCCAAGTGCTGAGCCATCTCTGGATTTTTGCGGCGAATGGCTTCGCGTAACTGCAGTGCTGCCCGGTAAACCGGTTGTCCGGTTTCGCCAAGGGCTGTGAAATCACCGCTTTTACCACTGCGTAGAAGTGCGCCGCGCATCCGAGCTCCATCTTTTTAAATTCGCGCGGTTAAACCCGGACGTGTGCCCGAACCGCTTCCCTGATTAAGCGCGTGACAGTACTGGCTAAACGATATCGGAGTCAATTAGCCATTAACTGATGCCTGTCATTTTCAACGCTTTGGCAGGCAAGCAGGCGCAAGGCAAAGGGCCGTGACGCCCTAAAGCGTACGGCGCAGGGTGTGAAGGATGGCGCGCGGTGTGGCTTCAGCCACTGACCGGCCGATACTGCAACGCCTCGGCCAGATGCCGGCGTTCTATCGATCCAGCCCCTTCCAGATCCGCCAGCGTGCGCGCCACTTTCAACAGGCGATGCGCCGCGCGCAACGACAAGGTCATGCGCTCGCAGGCGTTTTCCAGCCAGGTGTTATCCACAGCCGTCAACTGACAATGGCGGCGCACGCCGGGCAAGTCGAGAAACGCATTGGCGCAGCCCTGGCGCTGAACTTGCCGCCCACGGGCCAACGCCACCGAGGCGGCAGCCGTTGCGGTGTTGTCGCCCGATTGCGCGAGCGGATTGAGCGAGGTGGTTTCACGGGCCACGGTCAGGTGCAGGTCGATACGGTCCAGCAGCGGACCGGACAGTTTGTTGCGGTATCGCTGGATCTGCTCCGGCGTGCAGCGGCAGCGCCCGGTGGGCTCTCCCAGAAAACCGCATGGGCAGGGGTTCATGGCGGCCACCAGCTGGAAGCGCGCCGGAAAACGCATGCGGTCTCGCGCTCGCGCTATCACGATAAAGCCCGACTCCATTGGCTCGCGTAAAACCTCCAGCACCTTGCGGTCAAACTCAGGCAACTCATCGAGGAACAAGACGCCGTGGTGGGCCAGCGTGATTTCACCCGGCTGCGGCCTGGAACCTCCGCCCACCAATGCCGGGCCGGACGCGGAGTGATGGGGCTGACGAAAGGGGCGTTGCGGCCAACTGCTCAGCGGCTCATGGCTGGCCACGGACTGAATGGCCGCGACCTCAAGCGCCTCCTGTTCATCGAGCGGCGGCAGTAAACCGGGCAGGCGGCTGGCCAGCAGGGTTTTACCGGTGCCGGGCGGGCCTGTGAATAAGAGGTTATGGCTGCCAGCGGCGGCGACCAGCAGAGCGCGCTTGGCCGATTGCTGGCCTTGTACATCGCTCAGGTCTGGGTACGGCTTGCTCACTTGGAGCAGGCCGCTGGCGATGTAAGGCTCCATCACCGTACGGCCCGCAAAGTGCGCGACCACTTGCAGCAAATGCTCGACCGCAATCACCGTCAACCCGGAGGCCAGACAGGCTTCCTCGGCATTGGCCACGGGCACCACCAGCGCACGCCCCGCCGCCCGGGCAGCCAGAGCAGCGGGCAGAACGCCCTGCACCGGACGAATCGCCCCCGACAGCGCCAATTCACCGAGAAATTCCACGTTTTCCAGCGCCACGGCAGGCAATTGCCCACTGGCCGCCAAGATCCCCAGCGCGATGGCCACATCAAAACGCCCGCCGTCCTTGGGCAGGTCGGCGGGCGCGAGATTGAGCGTGATGCGGCGAGCCGGGAAGTCAAAACCGGCGTTGAGGATCGCACTGCGCACCCGGTCTTTGCTTTCTTTGACGGCGGCTTCAGGCAAACCGACCAGTGTCAGCGCAGGCAGGCCATTGGCCAGGTGCGCTTCGACGGTGACTACAGGCGCCTCAACGCCCACCTTGGCACGGCTGTGAACAATCGCCAGAGACATGACTCACTCCTTGAGTTCGCAAAAAACGCATCCTGCGCGAATTGACGCTCATGGGAGGAGGTTGAATGGATACGGAATGTGAACAGGCGCTGCGTCACGTGCTGGCTAGCCAACCGGCGGACACCCACGGGCTTCAGGGCGTCATGCAAACACGTCCGTTGCCCACAGGCACGGCTGCGCGATTACTCGGCAGGTGGCAGCAATCGGGCTTCCATTTCGGCCACTTTGGCTTCCAGCGTTTCAAGGCGGGCACGGGTGCGCGCCAGTACCACCATCTGGCTGTCGAACTCTTCGCGACTGACCAGATCCAGCTTGCTGAAGCCGCTTTGTAGCAGGGCTTTGAACTGGCTTTCGATTTCATTGCGCGGCAAGGCGGTGTCGCCATTGAACAAACGAGCAGCCTGGCCACTCAGGGCATCGAGAAAATCTTTGGGCGCGAGCATGGAATAGGTCCTTAACACTGATGGCGGCGAGTGTATCACGGGGTTTCAACCCTAACGGCGCCGGGGGCCGTTGCACATTTTATGAGCATGCCATCCCCCTCCCGCGCACTGTTTTTGTGCACAAAATCCGTACTTCTTCCGGCTGTGTTTTCTCTACACCTGATAAGCCGCTGTAATTTCTGACTTTTCCAGACATGGCAAGGTTTCTGCTAAGGCAGTAATGACTCATGCACTGATGCAGTTGCTGTGACGAAGGCAGTGCGGCAGGCGGATCAAGGGATGTTTTCGTCACCAGCAGTTAACTGAGGTTGAACGGCCTGAAGAAGGCTGACGACGCGTTACAAAGCCAGACACTGCGCTTAGACTTGGGCCGGGTTTGTTTTCCTGGGGCAAGTCCACCAATTCGGGAGAAGTTTCATGAAGCTAGTCACCGCCATTATCAAGCCGTTCAAGTTAGACGACGTGCGCGAGTCGCTGTCCGAGATCGGCGTGCAGGGCATTACCGTTACTGAGGTCAAAGGCTTCGGCCGGCAGAAAGGCCATACCGAGCTGTACCGCGGCGCTGAATACGTGGTCGATTTTCTGCCAAAGGTGAAGATTGATGTCGCCATCGACGACAAAGATCTTGACCGGGTTATCGAGGCGATAACCAAGGCTGCCAACACCGGCAAGATCGGTGACGGCAAGATTTTTGTGGTCAATCTGGAACAGGCTATCCGCATCCGTACCGGCGAAACCGATACCGACGCCATCTAAGCCGCCAAACCCCAACGCCCCAGGAGAAAACACTATGACTCTGCGTAAATTCGCAGGGCTCGGAGCCCTGTTGTCTGTCGTAATGCCCGGCCTGGCCATGGCGGCAGACGAAGTGGCCGCTCCAGTCCTCAACTCCGGCGATACCGCCTGGATGCTGACCGCAACGGCCCTGGTGCTGTTTATGACCATCCCCGGCCTGGCCCTGTTCTACGGCGGCATGGTGCGCTCCAAAAACCTTCTTTCTGTGATGATGCAGTGCTTCGCCATCACCGGCTTGATCAGCATTCTCTGGGTCATTTATGGCTACAGCATCACGTTCGACACCACCGGCATGGAGCAGGGCGTCACCAACTTCAACTCGTTCATCGGCGGGTTCGGCAAAGCGTTCCTGGCAGGCGTCACGCCCGCCAGCCTGACATCGCCCACCGCACTGTTCCCGGAAGCTGTGTTCATCACCTTCCAGATGACCTTCGCCATCATCACCCCCGCGCTGATCGTCGGCGCCTTTGCTGAGCGCATGAAGTTCTCAGCGATGCTGATCTTCATGGGCGTGTGGTTCACCCTAGTGTATGCGCCCATCGCGCACATGGTGTGGAGCGGCAACGGCGGCCTGATGTGGGACTGGGGCGTGCTCGATTTCGCGGGCGGCACCGTGGTGCATATCAACGCCGGTATCGCGGGCCTGGTGGCGTGCATTGTGCTGGGCAAGCGCAAAGGCTACCCGACCACCCCCATGGCGCCGCATAACCTTGGTTACACGCTGGTCGGTGCCGCGATGCTGTGGATCGGCTGGTTCGGCTTCAACGCAGGTTCTGCCGCAGCCGCCAATGGCACGGCCGGCATGGCGATGCTGGTGACCCAAATTGCGACCGCCGCCGCTGCGCTGGGCTGGATGTTTGCCGAGTGGATCACCCACGGCAAGCCAAGCGCGCTGGGCATTGCCTCAGGCGTGGTGGCCGGTCTGGTGGCCATCACCCCGGCGGCTGGCACCGTAGGCCCAATGGGTTCGATCGTGATCGGCCTGGCGTCGGGCGTGATCTGCTTCCTCTGCGCCACCAGCCTCAAGCGCAAACTGGGCTATGACGACTCGCTGGACGCCTTTGGTGTACACGGGGTGGGCGGTATCGTTGGCGCCATCCTCACCGGCGTATTTGCCGCCCCGGCACTGGGCGGCTTCGGCACGGTGACCGACATCGCGGCCCAAGTCTGGATTCAGTGCAAGGGCGTAGCGTTCACTGTCATCTACACCGCGATTGTGACCTTCATCATCCTGAAAGTACTGGATGCCGTGATGGGGCTGCGGGTGACGGAGGAAGAGGAAGCCGTAGGCCTGGATCTGGCGCAACACAACGAGCGCGGCTACAACTTGTAAGCAGCCCCTCGAAAAAAATACCCGGCCTGCCGGGTATTTTTTTGCCCGGAATGTGGCGCCATTCGCATCAAGAGAATGATTTTTCCTACACCTTTATGCAGTTATCAGATCTACGATGAAATGTAAGACGAACACTTACATCACAACTCGACTATTAGCTGCTTTGCTTTTTTCTTCAGCACGCTAGAATGCGCGCCGAAGGGCGGAGTTAAGCGCCCGAAAACCACGAAGGCACGGATCATCTCCTCAGGCTTTCAAGGTCAGCGTACCAAGGCCCCGCGCCAGGTACCTGACACGCGTTTATTTAATGAGCGAATGCCCTCAACGGCACTCGTAAAGTCCTACCGCCTTCCAAGGCGAAGAGGCGTAAGCCGCGGGTAATCCGGGGCTACTTTTTCACCAGCGGCGGTCCACAGTGGGCATAGCTGGTCTATAACTAATCTGCTTTACGTAAGTCATGGGGTAGAACATGAGCGACGATGATCTGGAAAATGATGACCTCGAAGTAGGTGACGAAGACGAAACCGAAGAAGGTCTTGAAGCGGCCGCCGATGACGTGGCTGACGACGACGGTGGCGACGATGTGCCGGTCCCCGTGGCCAAAGGCAAATCCAAGGCAGCGGTGTCGGTCGATGACCTGCCCAGCGTAGAAGCCAAAAACAAGGAGCGTGACGCTCTGGCTCGCGCCATGGAAGAGTTTCTTTCCCGTGGCGGCAAGGTGCAGGAAGTCGAGGCCAATGTGGTGGCAGATCCACCCAAGAAGCCTGACAACAAGTACGGCAGCCGTCCTATTTAAGGTCTGTTGTTTGCTTGAAAAAAAAGCCCGCCGTCGCTGCGGGCTTTTTTGCGAGTGCCGGGAATTGATCCGGGCCAGTTGCCGAGGCACGAAGCCGTAACCCGGCTCCCGCACCACCCCTCAGCGGCGATAAACAGCTTTAACCAAAGTGCTTGAGCACCTGAGGCAACTCGCTCAGACAGCCGATTTCAGCGTCAGGACGCGTGTCGCCTTCCCAGATGTTGCCACCGGGGTTAAACCAGACGGCGCGCAAGCCGGCCTGCTGGGCGCCAGCGATGTCGTCGCCCGGATGATCGCCCACATGCACGGCAGCACTGGCCTTCACGCCGCCTCGCGACAAGGCTTCGTGGAACAAACGTGCATCCGGCTTGGCGATGCCGATGTCTTCGGCGCACAACACGAACCTGAAGTGATGCCCCAAACCGATGCGCCGCACGTCGGCATTGCCATTAGTGACAACCCCCAGTGCGTAATCGCGCGCCAGTACCGCCAGCATTGGCTCGACCTGCGGGAAAACCTCCAGCGCGTGGCGGGCCTCGATGAACACCTCAAACGCCGCGTCTGCCAACGCGTGTGCGTCAGCGTATTGCGCCTCCCGCAGGGCGTGGAACAGTACGTGCCGACGCAGTGCACTGATTCGGTGCTTGAGGTGTGGGTTTTCACTTAAAACCTGCTCGCGAATCGCCTGGGATGTTCCAGGTTCAAGAGCGCCCACATCCGGTGCGTTTACAGCCAGCCACTGCCGCAAGGTCTCTTCGGCCCGCATGATCACGGGGGCGGTGTGCCACAGCGTGT
This sequence comes from Pseudomonas lundensis, assembly GCF_015377145.2. Lineage (NCBI taxonomy): Bacteria > Pseudomonadati > Pseudomonadota > Gammaproteobacteria > Pseudomonadales > Pseudomonadaceae > Pseudomonas > Pseudomonas lundensis. Next base: position 79,604 of record NZ_CP062158.2, on the reverse strand, counting down.
CGTCAAGATCGAAGGTAATCAGTTCAATCGTCATTCACTGCCCTTACTGCGTTTGGCCCGTGGGTGGGCGCTGTCGTAGACGGTCGCCAGATGCTGGAAGTCCAGATGGGTATAAATTTGCGTGGTTTTGATGTCCGAATGCCCGAGCAACTCTTGCACCGCGCGCAAATCCTGAGAGGACTCTAGCAAATGGCTGGCAAACGAATGGCGCAGCATGTGCGGATGCAGGTTTTGCCCCAACTCGCGCTCGCCCGCAGCCTTGACGCGCAGTTGAATGGCGCGAGGCCCGAGACGGCGCCCGCGCTGGCTGACAAACACCGCGTCGTCTTCAGGGTTGGCCAGCGCCCGCAAAGGCAGCCAGACCTGTAGCGCCTCGCGGGCCTTTTGCCCGACCGGCAGCACACGCGTCTTGCTGCCTTTACCCAACACTTGCACCAGCCCGTCAGCCAGGTCCAGTTGATCCAGATTCAACCCCGTCAGCTCCGACAGGCGCAGCCCGGAGGAATAAAACAATTCCAGAATCGCCTGATCGCGCTGCGCGAGGAAATCCTCTTCCACGGCGCCTTCCAGCAGTTGCAGGGCGCGGTCGGTGTCGAGGGTTTTGGGCAGGCGACGTTCGCCTTTAGGCGGCGCCAGACCGTTGGCTGGGTCGTGATCGCACAGACCTTCGCGGTTGAGGTAGTGATACAACCCGCGAACGGCCGACAACAACCGCGCAATGCTGCGCGAAGACTGTCCCTGATGATGCAGGCGCGCCACCAACTGACGCAGGCGTTGAATATCCAGGGCCGCCCAGCTGGGGATGGCTTCTTTGCTGCAAAACGCCACGACCTTGCCGAGATCGCGGCGGTAGGCTTCCAGCGTGTGGGGCGACACTTGGCGCTCACTGCGCAGGTGAATGCAGTAAGCGTCCAGTTGCCGTTGCATGCCTAGCGCACCGAGCGCAGGGCGTTGGTGAAACGCGGCAACACGCGACCCAGCACTTCAGCGATGTAGCTGAGGAACAGGGTGCCCACCGAACTTTTGTAATGCTGCGGATCGCGGCTGGCGACGGCCAGTACGCCGTGCAGGCCCAGATGGTTGAGGGCAACGACAGCGGTCGAGCCGATTTGCTTGCGCTGCGCTTCTCCAAACAGGAAGTCCAGTTCATGCTCGCGCAGGCTGCCACTCACGGCCTTGCCTTCGGCCAGCAACCCCCCGAGGGCACGCTGGGCGTCCGCGCTATTGACCCAGCGCCCCACCGGCATCGGGTTGTCACCAAACAGCACCAAGCTGACGAAGGGCACCTGAAAATCCTGTCGCAGGCTGTCTTCGACGGCGATCACCAGTTCTTCAAGGCTGGTGGCGTCCATCAAGGCCAGGTTCAGGCGACGGGTTTTCTCAAACAGGCGATCGTTGTCGCGGGCCACATCCATCAGTTGTGAAAGGCGATGGCGCATCTCGATATTGCGGCCACGCAACAGCTCAAGCTGGCGCTCCACCAACGACACCGTATCGCCGCGCTGGTGAGGAATGCGTTGGGTCAACAACAGTTCTTCACGCTGGCTGAAGAAGTCGGGGTGGGCCTGGAGATAAGCCGCCACGGCCGCAGCCTCGGGGCTTTGATCCTGGACATCGAGGTCTGCTAACTGTGGCTGGTCGGTCATCGTGTGCGCTCGCTCATAAACGGACTTGTCCTTCGTAAACACGCATCGCCGGGCCGGTCATGATCACTGAATGACCCGGACCTTCCCACTCGATGGTCAAACGACCGCCGGGCAGGTCCAGCGTCACCGGGGTGTGCATCCAGCCCTGAAGGATGGCAGCCACCGCCGCAGCGCACGCGCCTGTGCCGCAGGCCTGGGTTTCCCCGGCGCCGCGTTCCCAGACACGCAATTGCGCGCGGTGACGGTCGATGACGTGCAAAAAGCCGACATTGACCCGGGCCGGGAAGCGCGGGTGGTGTTCAATTTTCGGGCCTAACTCATGAACCGGCGCGGCATTGATGTCGTCGACGCGCAACACCGCATGCGGGTTGCCCATGGAGACGGCGGCCAACTGGACCGTCTGGCCATCGACGTCCACGTCATAGCTCAGCGCCTGCGCATCCGCCACAAACGGAATCTCGGCCGGCACCAGACGCGGCGGGCCCATATCCACGCTGATCTGGCCGTCACTGCGCACGTTCAGTTCAATGATGCCGCTTTTAGTTTCGACCTTGATCTGGCGCTTGGTGGTCAGGCGCTTGTCGAGCACAAAACGGGCGAAACAGCGGGCACCGTTGCCACACTGCTCAACCTCGGAACCGTCGGCGTTGAAGATCCGGTAACGGAAATCCACCTCCGGGTTGCTGGGCGCTTCAACGATCAATAATTGATCGAAGCCGACGCCCGTGTGCCGGTCGCCCCATTGCTTGGCGTGCTTGGGCAGGATGTGCGCGTGCTGGCTGACCAGGTCGAGAACCATGAAGTCATTGCCCAGGCCGTGCATTTTGGTAAAACGCAGCAACATGGGTTCACTCCGGCAGCAGGCTTTCGCCAGCAAACAGCTCGGCAACCGTCTCGCGACGACGCACTTCGAACGCCTGATCGCCGTCCACCAGCACCTCGGCCGCACGGCCACGGGTGTTGTAGTTAGAGCTCATGACAAAACCATAGGCACCGGCCGAATGCACCGCCAGCAGATCACCTTCGGCCAGCGCCAACGGGCGGTCTTTGGCCAGGAAGTCGCCGGTTTCGCAGATCGGACCCACGATGTCATAGGCACGGGCTTCAGTGTCGCGCGGGCGAACCGCTGTCACGTCCATCCAGGCCTGATACAGCGCAGGGCGGATCAGGTCATTCATCGCCGCATCAACGATGGCGAAGTCTTTGTGTTCGGTGTGCTTGAGGTACTCGACCTGTGTCAGCAGCACGCCCGCGTTGGCCACAATGAAACGGCCCGGCTCGAACACCAGCGCCAGATCACGGCCCTCGATGCGCTCACGCACCGCCTTGATGTAGTCGGCCGCCAGCGGAGGCTCTTCATCGCGATAACGCACGCCCAATCCACCGCCCAGGTCGATATGGCGCAGGTAAATCCCGCAGTCGCCCAACCGGTCGATCAACGCCAGCAGGCGGTCGAGCGCATCGATGAACGGGTCAAGGGTGGTCAGTTGCGAACCGATGTGGCAATCGACGCCAACCACTTCGAGGTTCGGCAACTGCGCAGCACGGATGTACACATCCTCTGCGTCCGCGATGGCGATACCGAATTTGTTTTCTTTGAGGCCAGTGGAGATGTACGGGTGGGTGCCCGCGTCCACATCCGGGTTGACCCGCAGCGAGATCGGCGCACGCACGCCCATCTCGGCGGCCACGACCTGCAGGCGCTCCAGCTCGTCGGTGGACTCGACGTTGAAGCAATGCACGCCCACTTCCAGTGCGCGACGCATGTCATCGCGGGTCTTGCCGACACCGGAAAACACGATCTTGTCAGCCGAGCCGCCTGCGGCCAGCACACGCTCCAGCTCGCCACGGGACACGATGTCAAAACCGGCGCCCAAACGCGCCAGGACATTGAGTACACCCAGGTTGGAGTTGGCTTTAACCGCAAAACACACCAGATGCGGCATGCCGCTCAATGCGTCGGCATACGCGTTGTATTGCGCCTCGATGTGGGCCCGGGAATACACATACGTGGGCGTACCAAAACGCTCGGCAATGGCCGTCAGCGAAACACCTTCAGCGAATAACTCGCCGTCCCGGTAGTTAAAAGCGTCCATGGTGTTCCCTTATCAGTGCTTGTGCGGTTGCGACGACTTCGCTTGGTCTTCAGGGGACTTGGTGTCATCGGGCAGGTACAGCGGACCTTTTTGACCACAGGCAGAAACAAGGCAAGCAACCGCGACGAGCGCAGCAATGGAAGAGATCAGGCGCTTCATGGCGAAATCCTTTGAAAAGCTTTAATTGCGCCCGAGTATACCGAGCACCCACCGGCTTGCCTATGCAGCAGAGCGGTCGCGCAAAAGCACCTGTGCGGATAATCAGTCCTGTGCCAGCTGCGGGTCGGTTGGGGTTTGCAATCGGTCTGGAGCGCCCGTATCTTGCGATCTCCGAGCATGACTAGACATTACGAGGTTCCACCATGAGTTTGACTGAAGCCCGTTTCCACGATCTGGTCGATGCAACCCAGCAAGTCCTGGAAGACGTTTTTGACGATAGCGGTCTGGACATGGACCTGGAGAATTCGGCCGGTGTACTGACAGCCACATTTGAAGGGGGCCAGCAGCTTATTTTCAGCCGCCAGGAGCCTTTGCGACAGCTTTGGCTCGCGGCACGGGAGGGCGGTTTCCACTTCGATTACGACGAGGAGGAGTCACGCTGGCAGTGCGACAGCTCTGACGAGTTACTGAGTGAAATGGTCCAGCGCCTGACGCAGGCATACACCGGCGTCGAGCTGGATTTTGACGAGATTTAACTGTGACTGCCCCTGCTAAACCTGCAAAACCGCTATACAGCAACGTCAGCCCGGCGGTGCCGTCGCCTTGCATCAGCACGTGCCGGCTGGATGAACACAAAGTGTGTCTGGGCTGCTTTCGGCATGTCGAAGACATCCGCGAGTGGCGTTCGGCAGACGACCAGCGGCGCCGGGTGATTTGTGAACAGGCGCGTCTCAGGCGCGCCCCGTAATCACGGTTACAGGCTGCAACGGCATCGGCCGCTGGCTTGTGTATTTATTTTGCTGTGGTAGTGTCCGGGTTCGCCTCGCACTAACGAGGTTGGTCAAAACCCCGCCATTTTCTGGCGGGGTTTTGCTTTTTCGTGCAGAAAAAAGGAGTCTGCCAGGTCATGACCACTTCACCCCAACCCTCCATCATCCTCACCCGCCTGGACGTCCAGCGTCTGGAGCAATTGATTGAGTCCCTCGACGATTCGTTGCCAGGCGTCGTCGCGCTGCAAGAAGAACTTGATCGTGCCGAATCGGTTGTAGGCCATACCGAAGTGCCTGCAGGCGTTGTCACCATGAATTCGCGTGTGCACTGCCGCGAACAGGGCAGCGGCAAGGATTACCACCTGACACTGGTTTACCCCAAAGACGCGAACGCAGACGAAGGCAAGATTTCGATTCTTGCACCCGTCGGCAGTGCCTTGCTGGGTCTTCAGGTCGGCCAACATATCAACTGGCCAGCACCGGGAGGCAAAACCCTCAAGCTGGAACTGCTGGAAGTTGAATACCAGCCTGAAGCCGCTGGCAATTACGACCTTTAAGCCTCAGACCTGCGCCAGCGCCTCGTTGAGCGCCTGCTCCAGATCCGCCTTGTAGCGCAGGCATAGATGGCTCGGGCTGTGGCTTTCGCCCAACAGCCCCGATAAATCCAGATCAGTGATGTAACAGCGGTAGCGCTCGGTTTCACGGCGCTGCCCGACAATTTCCCGCGCCACCGCTGCGTATAACTGATCGCCATGGTCCATCTGGCTGAACTCACGCTGGTTGCAGAACAGCGTGACCCATTGGCCACCATGCGCGCCTTTACCGACCACCGCTTGCACCTCGTAGTAAGGCGTCAACGCCGCACTGGCGGGGATGCGCCGCGCTTCAACGCTGCGCGCCCGGCCCTTGCCCGACGGCAATAGCTGGTAATACAACAGGTCCAGTGGCGGGGCGGGGCTCTCGTCTTCCAACGGCTGGCACGCTTCCCGACGAAACAACGACGCCTGCAAAAAACGCTGCAAGGGCACCAACAGGCTCATCTCGTCATGGAACGAAACAGTCTGCTGCCACAGCACATTGCACTCGTCGAGCACGCTGAGGTCGGCCTCACCATCATTGAGTCGATAAAACACTTGAATGGCCCCCGACTTGCCTTTGGGCAGGATCAGCCCCAGGTCATCCTCGCCTAAAGCCATCGCGTCCAGATGCACCGGCCGATACGTTGCCAGGCTCTGGCTCAGATAGCCGGCCAGTGCGCTGCGGTCCGCCAGGGCCACGTGGTGTACGTGCTCTTTGGTCAACTCCAGCACATGTAGACGCTGCTCGACTTGCACCACATACCGCAGCGCTTGCCCGCTGGCACGCAGCGCCTGTGCCGTATTGAAAATCCCTTCCACCCGATGCGCGATAAATTGCGCCCGGTTGTGGCACAAGCAGCGCACGCGCAACTGCGGGGCTTCACGCCCGGTCGGTTGCGCATTGAGGTAGTCCGCCAGGCATTCAAACAGCGCATGTTCGCCATCGAAACGGCTGACGATGACCTCGTTCCAACTGTTGAGCGTGACTTGGTCCAGGGTCAGCACCAGGTTTTCGCGCACCCCGGCGTAACTCAGCGAATCCGTGCGTTCGGTGGTCATCAGGATATTCATTTCACGGTGATGCTTGAGCGGGTCAATTCCGACGTTGACCACAATCAGCACCTGCGCCGGCACACTGGGCCGCAACAACTGCGTTTCGTCCACCGCCCCCAGCGGCAACGGAATCAGTTGCTGCAAACACCCCAGCAGGTTGAACAGTTCGTACTCGCTGACATCCGTCGTGCCGGGGTTGAGGGCCAGACGGGTGCTGTTGTCGATGACCCCGTTGCGATGGCACCAGGCCAGCAACTCAAGCAGCGCAGGGCTGCGCTTGATGACCGGCGTGTGCTCCCACTCGTGCACCGCGAGGTTGCCGCGATAGACGCCCCAATGAAACTCGCCGGGTTCTTTCTTGTTTGGCGAGTGCACCAGTGTCAGCAGGTCTTGCGCCAGATTGGGCGCAATGCCGGGGTTGATGTGGTCGACCTTGCCGGCCTTGCGCTCAAACGCGGCGTACAACCGTCGCCCCAGCACATTCAAGTCACGTTTGTTGGTCAGCCCGGCGGCTTGCTCATCGCGGGCAAACTGGCTCAAAAAGCGGTAGCTGTAATTGAGCTCGTGCACCAGCGCCCGGCGTTCATGGACCGCCTGTTCGGCCTTCCATACCGGGCGGCTGTCGAGCCAGGCCAACTGTCGCTCATCCCAGCCCCACTCCCGCGCCAGACGCTCCAACAACTGGCGCTGCCATTGCGTGCCGCGTTGGGCGAGGGTGCCGGTCAGCTTGCGGTTAACCTTCAGATACAAACTGCGGCGCACCAGCTCCAGCCGCTCGACGTCGCCCCGCGCCTTGAGGTACTGCTCAATGCGCCGGTACACCACCACATACGGGTCGAGTTCATCGAGGTCCAGCTGATGGGCATACACCGCCTGCTTGAAGCGCAGGCTCAGGCACTGCACCTTCGGGTGTTCACTGGCATACACCTCGATCAGCAGCAGTTTGAGCACCGACTTGTAGGGCGACTCAATCCCTTTGAACAACTGCCACAACCCGGCCCCCACGAATTCGCCGGGCGGGATGTGTGCCAGATGCCCCAGGTCGACGGTTTCGTCAGCCCGAATAAAACGCTTGGAGAGCAGGGTGTGGGTAAATTCGGCGTAGTTGGCCTCTTCATTCGCCGGCACCCACCACCACATCGGCGTACGCCCCGCGAGCCAAATGGCGGTGCGATAAAACTCATCCAGCAATAAATAATGCTGCGTCGTACCGCAATCGTCCGTGCTCAGGCGGGCATCGCGTTCGCCAAGGGCAAAGCGGGGCGCATCAATCAGGAAAAAATGCGCATCGGCGCCTAAACCGGCGGCCCAGGCTTCCAGCAACTGGCATTTCTTGCGTAACTCTTCGAGGGCCACTTCACTCAGGTCCGGAGCATGGCAAATCCACACATCCATGTCGCTCTGATCGGTCTGTGCCAAGGTTCCCAGGCTGCCCATCAGGAACAGGCCGTGGATCGGCAACTGTGCCGTGGGCGTGCGCGCCTTGTAGGAAAACGAGCGGGTCAGGCGCTGGGCTTCGGTCAGGGCAGGGCCGTCGGGCTCATACCCGGCAACCCCGGCAGGCGTGCTGCCCGACACATAACCGGGCAACAGCGGGTGATTCACATGAAAAAACAACGGCAGCAGGCTCAGCACCGTTTGCTGACGCGGGGTCAGGCCCTCCGTTGCCCGCAGCAGGCGTGCGCGATTGACGTGAAGAAACCGCTCACGCAAATGAGTGAGTGTCTGCCGGTCAATACCTTCATTCAGATCTATCTGAATTTCCTGGGTGCGCGTCATATCAAACTCAAACCGGCTCGCTAGGCGAGAAAGAGAAGGGAGGCAACGTAGGGGGGAGTCTACAGCGAGAGTATGAAAAGGCTTAGGACGAAAGCGCTTTTGACGTCAGATTTTTTGCGGGGAGGAGACGGTAAGCCCGCGGAATCCCTCATTCACCGAAGAGATTCCGAAGGCGATCAGTGGCGTCAGGCAAGTTTTGCCAACTTCACGGCCACCAGAGGCTTGGTGGTCAGAATCGACAGTATCGTTTGCACCTGCTCTACAGCATCACGGCCCAGGCTAGTGAGGTAGCCCCCGTCAGGTTGGGTGAGGAGGTCTTTTTCATGGAGCCGCTTGGCGGCAGCGATCAGCTTTTTGTCAGCTTCTTGATGGACTTTAAGCCCTTCTTGAGTGCTGTTCAGATCGAACAGTGCAAGGACTTCCAGTTCGGCAACCAACTTAGGGGTAAACGACATAAGGACTCCAGACTATGCAGGAAAAGACGACAACGGCCCTAAGGTGAGCCTGATTAGCCTGACTGTCCAGTAACAGTTCTCGCCGGGCCCGAGCCATTTGCCGCACCTGCCCCGCGCGGTGCACGGGCGAGGCAGTTGGAGTGTAGACCGCGTATGACAATGTGCTGGCCGGTGTGGCCGGGCGGTCTGCCGCCCCGTGAACGTCCACTTCACGGCCCCGATCAGCCTGCATGGCCAGGCAGCAGAGACCGGGCAGGTCGTAAATCGTATTTCAGTTATATAAACATTCTTAAATAGTATTTTTAAGAATAATCGCGCCTCACTACTATTGCCCCCACGCCGACACGAACCCTTCGGCACCCCCTTTTTTCAGGAGCAGCACCATGAGCGCATCTCTGCGTAGCGTTGACGGCCAGGACGAAGCCACCATTCTGCGGGAAATCCAGAGCGCGCTACGTGACCTGCGCTTCGGTGCCGTGGAAATCACTGTGCACAACGCGCAAGTGGTCCAGATCGAACGTAAAGAGAAGTTCCGTCTGCAGAACCCCGGCCAAAAAAATAGCTGAATACCGCAGGCGCCCTGTCTGGGGCGCTTATAAAAACTAAAAATACACGCTGCTCTGGAGCCTCACCTATGTCCCTACGCCGTTACGCTTTGGCCGCGCTGGCCAGTGCCATTTTTGCGGGTTCTGCCGTGGCCAAAGATTACGAGTTGTTGAACGTTTCCTACGATCCAACCCGTGAGCTGTATCAGGATTACAACGCTGAATTCACTCAGTTCTGGCAGCAAAGCCATCCCGGCGACACAGTCAAAATCCAGCAATCCCATGGGGGCTCGGGCAAACAGGCCCGTGGCGTGATCGATGGCCTGCGCGCTGACGTTGTGACCCTGGCGTTGGCAGGCGACATCGACGAAATCGCCAAGTTGGGTAAAACCCTGCCGGATAACTGGCAAACCCGCCTTCCGGACGCCAGCACCCCGTACACCTCGACCATCGTGTTCCTGGTGCGCAAGGGCAACCCTAAAGGCATCAAAGACTGGAACGACCTGACCAAAGACGGCGTGTCGGTGATTACACCGAACCCGAAAACCAGTGGCGGCGCACGCTGGAATTTCCTCGCGGCCTATGCCTACGGCCTCAAGGCCAATGGTGGCGACGAAACCAAAGCCAAGGCCTATGTAGAAAAACTGTTCCAGCATGTGCCTGTGCTGGACACCGGCGCGCGCGGCTCGACCATCACCTTCGTCAACAACGGTCAGGGTGACGTGCTGCTGGCGTGGGAAAACGAAGCCTTTTTGGCGCTCAAAGAAGATGGCGGGGCAGACAAGTTCGACATCGTCGTGCCTTCACTGTCGATTCTGGCCGAGCCTCCGGTCGCCGTGGTCGACAAAAACGCGGACAAAAAAGGCAACGCCGAGATCGCAAAAGCCTACCTCGAACACCTGTACAGCCCGGCCGGTCAGGAAATTGCTGCAAAGAACTTCTACCGTCCGCGTGATGAGAAGGTCGCGGCCAAATACGCACAACAGTTTCCGAAGCTGGACCTTGTGACTATCGACAAAGACTTCGGTGGCTGGAAGACTGCCCAACCGAAATTCTTCAATGACGGTGGCGTGTTCGACCAGATCTATCAGGCGCAATAACCTGTGGGGCGGGCCTTTTAGGTATCGCTGAAAGCTAGAACATTAAGCCCGCAATCGGTTTGCGGGCTTCGTGCGTTAAACAAGGACTTTTATGTCGCGTCGTATCTCCCCCGTCATACCCGGCTTCGGGCTGACACTGGGCTACACCTTGGTGTATCTCAGCCTGATTGTGCTGATCCCCCTGGCCGCCATGTTCGTGCATGCCGCGCAGCTGACCTGGGACCAGTTTTGGGCCATCGTCACCGCCCCTCGCGTACTGGCCGCGCTCAAGTTGAGCTTCGGTACTGCCTTTGTTGCAGCACTGATCAACGGCATCATCGGCACCGTGCTGGCCTGGGTGCTGGTGCGCTACACCTTCCCGGGGCGCAAGGTCATCGATGCCATGATCGACCTGCCTTTCGCGCTGCCGACCGCGGTCGCCGGTATCGCCCTGACCGCGCTTTACGCCCCCAACGGCTGGATTGGCCAGTTCGCCACCGACCTGGGTTTCAAAATCGCCTACACCCCGATGGGTATCACCCTGGCGCTGACCTTCGTCACGCTGCCGTTCGTGGTGCGCACCGTCCAGCCGGTGCTGGCTGATATCCCGCGTGAGGTCGAAGAAGCTGCCGCGTGCCTGGGCGCCAAACCCTTGCAAGTGTTCCGCCACATTCTGGTGCCCGCGTTGTTGCCCGCCTGGCTCACCGGCTTCGCACTGGCCTTCGCCCGCGGCGTTGGCGAGTACGGCTCCGTGATTTTCATCGCCGGCAACATGCCGATGAAAACCGAGATCCTGCCGCTGCTGATCATGGTCAAGCTGGACCAATACGACTACACCGGTGCCACGGCCATTGGCGTGATGATGCTGGTGGTTTCCTTCATTTTGCTGCTGCTGATCAACCTGATTCAGCGCCGCATCGAAACCCCTTGAAGGAGGCGTCACCATGTCCAATGCCACTTTGAACGCAGCCTCCGTCGCCAACGCCGCCCGCCGTGGCAGCCCGCTGTCGCGTCGGGTACTGATTGCCTTTGGTTGGTTGTTCTTCGTCGTCTTCCTGCTGTTGCCTCTGCTGATCGTGGTTTCTCAGGGCCTGAAACTGGGCTTCGGCGCGTTCTTCGACGCCATCCTTGAGCCCGATGCCCTGTCGGCCCTGAAACTGACCGTGATCGCCGTCGCGATTTCGGTGCCGCTCAACGTGGTCTTCGGCGTCAGTGCGGCCTGGTGCGTGAGCAAATACAGCTTCCGCGGCAAAAGCATCCTCGTCACCCTGATCGACCTGCCGTTCTCGGTGTCGCCGGTGATCGCCGGTCTGGTCTACGTGCTGATGTTCGGTGCGCAGGGCTTCTTCGGTGAGTGGCTGCAAGACCATGACATCCAGATCGTGTTCGCACTGCCAGGCATCGTGCTGGCGACCATTTTTGTCACCGTGCCCTTCGTGGCGCGCGAACTGATCCCGCTGATGCAGGAGCAGGGCACGCAAGAAGAAGAAGCCGCACGCCTGCTGGGCGCCAACGGCTGGCAGATGTTCTGGCACGTCACGGTGCCCAATATCAAATGGGGCCTGATCTACGGCGTGGTGCTGTGTACCGCGCGGGCGATGGGCGAATTCGGTGCAGTGTCGGTGGTGTCCGGGCACATTCGCGGGGTGACCAACACCCTGCCGCTGCACGTCGAGATTCTCTACAACGAATACAACCACGTTGCCGCCTTCGCCGTGGCCACCCTGTTGCTGATCCTGGCGCTCTTCATCCTGCTGCTCAAGCAGTGGAGCGAATCCCGTATTAACCGCCTGCGCGCCAGCGCCGCAGAGGAATAAAGCATGTCGATCGAAGTTCGTAACGTCAGCAAAAACTTCAACGCCTTCAAGGCGCTGGACCGCATCAATCTGGACATCCAGAGTGGCGAGCTGGTGGCTTTGCTGGGGCCGTCGGGCTGCGGCAAAACCACGTTGCTGCGCATCATTGCCGGCCTGGAAACCCCGGACGAAGGCAACATCGTGTTCCACGGCGAAGACGTCTCCGGCCATGACGTGCGTGATCGCAACGTCGGGTTTGTGTTCCAGCATTACGCACTGTTCCGCCACATGACAGTGTTTGACAACGTCGCGTTCGGCCTGCGCATGAAGCCGAAAAAGGAACGCCCGAGCGAAAGCCGGATTGCCGAAAAAGTCCACGAACTGCTGAACATGGTGCAACTGGACTGGTTATCCGACCGTTACCCGGAGCAACTGTCAGGCGGCCAGCGTCAACGTATTGCCCTGGCCCGCGCCTTGGCGGTTGAGCCTAAAGTGCTGTTGCTGGACGAACCTTTCGGCGCCCTGGATGCCAAGGTGCGCAAAGAGCTGCGCCGCTGGTTGGCGCGCCTGCACGAAGACATCAACCTGACATCGGTGTTCGTCACCCACGACCAGGAAGAAGCGATGGAAGTCGCGGACCGCATCGTGGTCATGAACAAAGGCGTGATCGAGCAGATCGGCTCCCCGGGTGACGTCTACGAAAACCCGGCCAGCGATTTTGTGTACCACTTCCTGGGCGACTCCAACCGCCTGCACATCGGTGAAGACCAACACGTCCTGTTCCGTCCGCACGAAGTGTCGTTGTCACGCCATGAGATTGAAGAACACCACGCCGCCCAGGTACGCGACATCCGTCCGCTGGGCGCGACCACTCGCGTGACCTTGAAGGTTGAGGGGCAAAGCGAGTTGATCGAAGTGGAAGTGGTCAAAGACCATGACAGCCTGACCGATCTGACCCGTGGCGAGACGTTGTTCTTCAAACCGAAGGTGTGGCAGAAACACTCTAGCCTGTAACGTTCGCACGCCTCACCAAAGCCTGACGTCTCTCGACGCTCAGGCTTTTTTTAGGCGTTTGAACACTACTTCTGCACCTGAACACCTACAAAACTATCGGCTACTTCTCTCGCAAGTTACCCATCGGCCCCGACATAGCTATCCGACTTTCGCACTTAAAGTCCGCCTCTTCTCTCACAGCAAGATGCAAGGATTCGCATGAAGGAAAACCGAAGGCCCATCAAGGCACGCGCCTCCAAATGGGCGACGGGCATCACAGATGCCTTGCTCAAAAGAAATATCTCCCCCAACCAGATTTCAATCGCCAGCGTGGTCTTTGCGTTAGCCGGTGCCAGCCTGTTGATCGTGGACAACGGGGTCATGGGGTCGATCGCGTGTGCGCTCTTTATTCAACTGCGCCTGCTGTGCAATCTGCTCGATGGCATGGTGGCGATAGAGGGTGGAAAACAATCCAGCCTCGGCAGTCTCTACAACGAATTTCCGGATCGCGTGGCCGACAGTGTGCTCATCGTCGGGCTTGGCTATGCCATCGGTTATTCAGACCTTGGATGGTTTGGCGCCCTGGCTGCAGCCCTGACCGCCTATGTCAGGGTTTTTGGCGGATCGATTGGCCTTACTCAGTGTTTTAAAGGGCCCATGGCCAAACAGCACCGGATGGCTCTGATGACGGGCGCCCTCTTATTGAATGCGATTGAAACGGCCGTTTATGGCACGCACCTCGCGCTAGTGGCCACCCTGTTCATCATCGTTATCGGCTCGCTTATCACCTGCGGCACACGAACGCTCGCTATCGTCAGACAGCTAAAGGAAAACGCCCATGTGGATCAGTAACGCTCTGATTTCAGTGCTTCGTGTCCTGATTGGTGTGAACGCCCGCTGGGAGAGCCCTCCCGACCTGACCCGCCAGCGTATCTATTTCGCCAACCACACCAGCCATATGGACACACTGGCCATTATTGCGGCCCTCCCGCAAGAGGCTCGCCTTAATGTGAAGCCGGTGGCCGCAGCCGACTATTGGGGCAAGAACGCATTTCTTTCGTACATTTCAAAAAAAGGGCTGAATGCCGTATTGATTGAGCGTAAGCCAGACGCCGGTAAACCCGCGCTGGAGCCCATAATCGACGTGCTGGACGCCGGGCACTCCATCATTTTCTTTCCGGAAGGAACGCGCTCCTGCCAGGCCCTGCCGGGCGATTTCAAATCGGGTCTGTTCCGGTTGAGCGAAACGTTCCCAGAGGTCGACCTGGTGCCCGTTTATTTGGAAAACCTTCATCGCTCAATGCCTAAAGGCAAACATTTCCCCCTGCCCATTATCTGCACCATCAGGATCGGCAATCCGCTGCCCACCATCGCTGGCGAAGAGAAACAGCAATTCCTTGAGCGCGCGCGCGATGCCATCGTGAGGTTATCCAAATGACATTTGAAACCAAGTTTCTGTGGTTCTTTGCCGGGCTTGCCAGTCTGCTGGTCATCGCCTCGATCATCGGTCATGTACTGGCCAGGCGCGCGACCACCGAGCATGGCGTGGAAACGGTCGACAACCTGAATCAGCGTGTGAATGCGTGGTGGGGGATGGTGATTGTTTTCTTTACCTCCTACCTGCTCGGCAGTCATGCAACCGTCATTCTTTTCGGTTTCATTTCTCTGTTAGCGCTCCGAGAGTTCATCACGTTGGCCCCCACCAAAAGAGGCGACCATAACGCGCTGTTTGTCGCCTTTTTCATCCTTATACCGCTGCAATATGTGCTGATCGCTACCCACTGGTATTCGATGTTTACGCTATTGATCCCGGTGTATGCCTTTCTACTGCTACCCGCGATTGCGGTACTGAGTCAGGACACCGACGGGTTTTTGGAGCGCACGGCAAAAATCCAGTGGGGGGTGATGATCTGCATTTTCTGCATTAGCCACGCACCCGCGCTGTTAATGCTGGATCTGGAGGGGTTTGAGGGGCAAAACGCGTTGCTGTTGTTCTACATGGTGTTTGTGGTGCAGATGAGTGATGTCCTGCAGTACGTGTTTGGCAAGCTCTTTGGCCAACACAAAGTCGCGCCACAGGTCAGTCCTTCAAAAACCGTTGAGGGGCTGGTGGGCGGCGGTCTGGCGGCGACCCTGATTGGCGGGGGCATGTTTTGGCTGACCCCTTTCAATTTTTGGCAATCACTGTTGATGGCCTTTGTGATCGTGGTCATGGGCTTTGTCGGCGGACTGGTCATGTCAGCCATCAAGCGAAGCCTGAGCGCCAAAGATTGGGGCACATTGATCAAAGGCCACGGCGGGATGCTCGACAGAATGGACTCGGTTTGCTTTGCGGCGCCGATCTTCTTTCACCTGACACGCTACTTCTTCTCGGCCTGAAAGCCGCCCTGTGGTCGCACCGCAATAGCGACCACAGGGCGTTTTTGGCGTTAAGGCTTTTTCAACTTCGGATTGGGGAAGAATTGCACTGCCTGAACCTTGGGATCAGGCGCTTTATTCAAGGCCGAGGTATTGACCCGCGTCCCCAATTCCTTGGGTATCGACAGGCCTTGCTCATTCAAGGTGTCCGAATAACCGCATGCCACACATTCGCGGTGCGGCACGTCGTTTTCATTCCACATCATCAATTTGTCAGGCTCGCTGCACGCCGGGCAAACCGCCCCGGCGATAAAGCGTTTTTTGGTTTTGATCACGGGTGCATCGCTCATGCTGCCGAACCCTCGGTCAGGCCGCTGTGACGCAACAGCGCGTCAATCGATGGCTCACGGCCACGGAAATCCTTGAACAGCTCCATGGGCGCTTTGGAACCCCCGCGGGCCAGAATCGCCTGACGGAATGCCTTGCCGGTGTGCGGGTTGAACACGCCTTCTTCTTCAAAGCGCGAGAACGCGTCCGCCGACAGCACTTCGGCCCACTTGTAGCTGTAATAGCCCGCCGCGTAACCGCCCGCGAAGATGTGCGCAAAGCTGTTCGGGAAGCGGTTATACGCCGGTGGGCGCATGACCGAAACCTCATCGCGGATGCCGTCGAGCACTTGAGCCACACTGCGGCCGTCACCGTGGGTGGCGTGCAGTTCGAAGTCGAACAGCGAGAATTCCAGCTGGCGAACCATCATCAGGCCGGACTGGAAATTCTTGGCCGCGAGCATTTTTTGCAGCAAGTCTTGCGGCAAGGCTTCGCCGGTTTCGTAGTGACCGGAAATCAGCGCCAGGCCTTCAGGCTCCCAGCACCAGTTTTCCATGAACTGACTCGGCAGCTCGACCGCATCCCACGCCACGCCATTGATGCCGGACACGCCCGAGTGTTCGATCTCGGTCAGCATGTGGTGTAAGCCGTGACCGAACTCGTGGAACAGGGTGGTCACTTCGTCGTGTGTCAGCAGTGCAGGCTTGCCCGCCACTGCCGGGGTGAAGTTGCACACCAGGTTCGCCACCGGGCTTTGCAACACGCCAGCCGCCGTGCGGCGACGGTCGCGGGCGCCGTCCATCCACGCACCGCCGCGCTTGTTGGCGCGGGCGTACAAGTCAAAGAAGAAACGCCCGATGTGCTGGCCGTTTTCCTTGATTTCAAACAGGCGAACGTCCGGGTGCCAGGTGTCGAAACCCTTGAGTTCAACGATGTCGATGCCATACAGGGTATGCACGATATCGAACAGGCCCTTGAGCACTTTGTCGATCGGGAAGTAAGCGCGCAGGGTTTCCTGAGACACGCTGTAGCGCTGCTCGCGCAGCTTCTCGCCGAAGAAACCGCTGTCCCAGCTTTTGAGTTCCGGGCAGCCCTGTTCGGCGGCATAGGCTTGCAGCTGCTCCAGGTCACGCGCGGCAAACGGCTTGCTGCGCTTGGCCAGATCACGCAGGAAGGTCAGCACCTGCTCCGGGGTCTCGGCCATTTTGGTGGCCAGACTCAGCTCGGCAAAACTGCCGAAGCCCAGCAATTGCGCCAACTCCTGGCGCAGGTCGAGGATTTCTTCCATCACCGGGCCGTTATCGAACGTTCCGGCATTCGGGCCTTGATCCGATGCGCGGGTGCAGTACGCCGCGTAGACTTCTTCGCGCAGCGCGCGGTCTTCGGCGTAGGTCATGACTGGGTAGTAGCTCGGGAATTCGAGGGTAATCAGCCAGCCGTCCAGCCCTTTGGCTTGAGCCGCTGCCGCCATTTGCGCCTTGGCCGACTCGGTCAGGCCCGCCAGGGCCGCTTCGTCAGTGATGTGCTTGGTCCAGGCTTGCGTGGCGTCCAGCAGTTGGTTGGAGAACTTGCTGCCCAGCTCGGACAGCTTGCTCTGCACCTCGGCGTAGCGCTTTTGCTTGTCGTGCGGCAGGTCGATACCCGACAGACGGAAGTCGCGCAGCGAGTGCTCCAGAATGGTCAGTTGCGCCTGATCGAAGTCAGCGACGTGCGGGCTGTGCGCGAGGGCTTCGAACGCTTGGAACAGCTCGCGGTTCTGGCCCATCTCGGTCGAATAGGCACTCAAGGCAGGCAAACATGCCTCGTAGGCAGCCCGCAGTTCGGCGCTGTTACACACGGCATTGAGGTGGCTGACCGGGCTCCAGGCAGCGCCCAGCCGGTCGTTCAGCTCATCCATGGCCAGCACCAGACCTTCCCATGTCGGGTTTTGGCCTTGGTCTTGAAGAATTTTTTCGATGCCGGCGCGGTTGTCAGCGAGGATCTGCTCGATGGCCGGCTGCACGTGCTCAGGACGGATCGCCGAGAACGGCGGCAGGTCGTAGGGCTGCAATAGAGGGTTGTTCTCGCTCACGTTAAGCACCTTGGCTGGAAGAAACATTGGGCCATCTTAATTACAATCGCCGCAGTCCGCAGCCCTGTGACGCCCTATTACTGCTAAAGAAGGAAGCTATTTGTGTCCATCCGTCCGTTCCAGCAGCACACCCCCGCATTGGGCGAACGCGCCTTCGTTGACCGTTCGGCCGTGGTGATCGGCGATGTCGAGATCGGCGCCGACAGCTCCGTCTGGCCACTGACCGTGATTCGCGGCGACATGCACCGCATCCGTATCGGCGCGCGCACCAGCGTGCAGGACGGCTGCGTGCTGCACATCACCCACGCCGGGCCGTTCAACCCCGACGGGTTCCCGCTGCTGATCGGGGACGACGTGACCATCGCGCACAAAGTCATGCTGCATGGCTGTACCGTGGGCAGCCGCGTGCTGATCGGCATGGGCAGCATCGTGATGGACGGCGCCGTCATTGAGGACGATGTCATCGTGGGCGCAGGCAGCCTGGTGCCTCCCGGCAAGCGTCTGGACAGCGGCTTTCTGTACGTTGGCAGCCCGGTCAGGCCAGTGCGTGCGCTGACCGACAAGGAAAAGGCCTTCTTCACCTACAGCGCTGGCAACTACGTCAAACTCAAGGACCAACACTTGGCCGAAGGCTACCACCAGCCCGTTTGAGCCTCTTCAAGATCACGGCTTAGGAGCCTTGCATGCATTACCAAAACGTATTGTTCGACCTTGATGGCACGTTGACTGATCCGCGAGAAGGCATTACCCGTTCAATTCAGTACGGCCTGAGCAAAATGGGCATCGACGAACCTGACCTGAGCAAACTGGAACACTTCATTGGCCCGCCTTTGCTGCAAGCGTTCATGGCCACCTATGGCTTTGACGAGGCCCGTGCCTGGGAAGCCATGGGCTTTTACCGCGAGCGGTTTGCCGTGACCGGGCTGTATGAAAACCACGTGTTTGACGGTGTGACGCCGTTGCTGGAAGAGCTGGTCGGCCAAGGTCGGCAGCTGTTTATCGCCACCTCCAAGCCGCAAGTGTATGCCCGCGAAATCGCGCGTCATTTTGACTTCGCCCGCCACTTCAACGTGATTTACGGCAGCGAGCTGGACGGCACGCGCACCCATAAAGTCGAGCTGATCCGCCACTTGCTGACCGAGCAAGGGCTCGACCCGGCCCAGACCTTGATGATCGGCGACCGCAAGCACGACCTGATCGGCGCCCGGGAAAATGGCCTGGATGCCGCCGCCGTGGGGTATGGCTTTGGCAGTTTTGAAGAGCTGAGCGCGTTCGCGCCCACGTACCACTTCCAGACCCTGGCGCAACTGCATCAGGCGTTCAGGTAAAGGCGCTGCCGAGGTTGGGCGGGGGTCAGGCCCCGCTCAACGCATCAGCGACTGCGTTGCTCGATCGCCTGCTGCAAATCCTTGCGCCAGCCCAGCAAAAAGCCCACTTCCACCACCACAAACAAAGGGCCGACGATCAACCCGGACACGTCATCGATGAACGCCGGTTTTCGGCCTTCGTAGTAATGCCCCACGAACTGAATCACCCACCCCAGCACAAACAAGCCGACGCCCCAGCCCAGCCACAGCCCCGTGCTCAGGGCGGCGAGCCGATAACCGAGCCACACCGCCAACCCCATCAATACCGTCATCAGCAACCCGAGCCGTCGCTCAAGTCGCAGATAAAACACCGCGCAGGCCACCATCAGCACCAACGCTGGCGAGATGGCGGCCCACTGCGGGCGTGACAGCAGTGTCGCCACCGCAATCACGATCAGCGGAATGCCGACAAAGTGGCTCAGGATATTGCGCGTATCGCGGTGATACGCGGCGTACTGGCTCAAATGCTCGACGAGGGTTTTCATGGCGCCGCCTTTGGGATGAACGATCAACCCAGTGTAGGCGCTTGCCTCACACCGCGATAAAGGCCAAGGGCACATCACGCACCTGAATGGGCGCAACCGGCGTGTAGTGATCCGCGTGGGTCAGCTCATGCAGCAGCTCTTCGCGCAGTTGATGAAACGCAAAGCTGGCGCGTTGACGCGGGTGCGGCAGGTCAACGTTGACCACCTGTTTGATCCGGCCCGGACGCGGCTCAAGCACCACCACGCGGTCAGCCAAAAAGATCGCTTCTTCCACGTCGTGGGTCACCAGCACCGTGGTGATTTTCGCCCGTGCCCGAATCGCCAGCAGCTCATCCTGCATGTGCTGACGGGTCAGGGCATCCAGCGCGCCGAACGGCTCGTCCAGCAGCAGAATCCGTGGGCTGGCCACCAACCCACGAGCAATCGCCACACGTTGCGCCATGCCGCCCGACAACTGATGCGGAAGGGCGCGGGCGAAATCCGTCAAACCCACCAATTCGATGAACGCCGCCACCCGCTGACGGCGTTCCACGGGGCTGAGCGCTTCGTTGACCAGCCCCAGGCCGATGTTGTCCTCCACGCTGAGCCACGGGAACAACCGGTGCTCCTGAAACACAATCCCGCGTTCACTGCCCACGCCCGTGACCGGCTTGCCATCGACTTCAATCGTGCCGTGAAAGTCGGTGTCCAGCCCCACCAGCAGGCGCAGCAACGTCGACTTGCCGCAGCCACTGGACCCGACGATGGCGACAAACTCACCTTCAGCGATTTGCACGTTGAAATCACGGATGGCTTCCAGTGCCGCGCCATCCACTTCGAAGGTTTTGCCCACGTGGTTAAAACTGACAATCGGTGCGTTCATGCGTGTCTCCAGCGCGTTGCGCGACGTTCCAGGCGTTGGCCAATCAGGTTCAAAGCGGCGCCGGTCAGGCCGACCAGCAGCATGCCGCTGAAGATCGTGTCCATGCGCAGCAGTTGTTGCGCACCGATCATCAGGCTGCCGATGCCGCCGTTGGACGGCATGAAATATTCCGCGCCGATGGTGCCGAGCCACGCATAGATCAGGCTCAGGCGCAGTCCGGCGAAGATCCCCGGCGCGGCCCCCGGCAAGACCAGCACGCGCACGCGCTGCCATAGGCTCAGGCGCATCACCTGCGCGGCCTCTCGCAGCAGGGGCGAAAGCGTCGCCACGCTGCGTTGGGTGGCAATAAACAGCGGAAAAAAAGCAGCCAGAGCAACGAACGCCCACTTCGACAACTCGCCCAGGCCAAACCATGCCGTGAGCAGCGGCACCCACGCGAAAATCGCAATCTGGCGCAAGGCCGACAAGCTCGGCCCGAGCAACCGCTCACTGACACGCGACATCCCCAGCAGCACGCCCAGGCCAAACCCCAAACCGCCCCCCATCACCAGGCCACCCAGCGTGCGTTTCAGGCTCAAGGCCAGCGCCGTGGGCAAACTGCCGTCAACCAGCCCGGTCCAGGTGCTCTGCAACACCGCCAGCGGGCTGAGCAAAATCTGCGGGTCGACCCACTGCAACGCCACTGCCAGTTGCCACACCCCGAACAACCCCAGCGGCAGCCACCAGGACTCCAGGCGTTGCCAGCCTTGAGCACGGGGACCACGCGCCAATTGGGCAGTGGCCGCATGGGGCCAGTGCACCCATTTTTTATCCAGCCAGCCGATACCGCGGTCCATCGCCACGCCCATCACCCCGATCACCGCGATGCACACAAACACGATGTCGAGCATAAACAGCTGCCGCGCATACACCATCAAGTAGCCGATGCCTTCGCTGGACGCCAGCAACTCCACCGCCAGTAACGATGTCCAGCCCGTGGCCAGCGCCAGCCGTAACCCGGACATGAAGCCGGGCAGGGCCGCCGGGATAATCAGGCGCCGCAACCGCACCGTCAGCGGCAAGCGCAACACCTGCGCCGCCTCGCGCAACGTGGGCTGGGCATCGCGCACGCCGATCAACGTGTGCAGGGTGACGGGCACCACGATGGCCTTGATCAGCACCACCAGCTTGAGCACTTCACCGATGCCGAAAAACACCATGAACAGGGGAATCCACGCCAACGTCGGGATTTGCGCCAGTGCGCTGAAGGTCGGCAGCACCACGCGCTCGGCGCGGCGGCTCAATCCCATCGCCGCCCCCAGCACCGCACCGATGCTCACCCCCGCCAGCAACCCCACCAACAGGCGCTGCAAGCTGATGGCCAAATGTGCCCACAGCTCGCCGGAACCCAGTTCCAGCGCGCTTTGCCACACCAGCGAAGGCGGCGGCAGGATTTGCTCGCTCATCCATTGATTGCGGCTCGCCAGCCACCACAACGCCAGCAAGCTGAACGGCACAATCCAGGGCAATACCCGTTGATTGAAAGGGGGTGACCACACCTTGAACCCCAGCGGCGGGGCGGTCATCGGTGAATTGAGCAGCGAAGCCTTAGTCATCGCAGACCTCCGTTGTCGGCTGTGCGGGCGTTATCAAACCGGCTGTAGATATTTCCGTCTGATCTATAAAACGATAAAAAGCTGCCTATCGGTGATAAGCACTGCTCTTTATGGCCTGTCTTTGCGCAGGCTTCCAATGCAATGCATGAATATTTTCAGTGCGATTCATGCATACCGGGCCAGCACCCGCAGGCTGCAACGCTTATTCCTTTTGGTTACTAAGTTGTGAACTCTTAGTATTTATTGTCCTGAAAATCTTCTGCCTACTTTTTGCTCCTCAAAGCCCGCCGCCTTCAGGAGCTGCACCATGCCCATCCCGTTCAAACGTGCTCTGCGCCGCCTCGCCGCCCCCACACTCATTGGCGTGCTGGGCTACTTGCCCTGGCTGGCGCAGGCTGAGGACCTGAAACACATCCGCATCGCCGTGCCCGACCTGAGCGCTGGCGCGCAACACAGTGGAGGCGGTATCAGCGACGTCCTGCGCAGCCAGCAACTGCTGGAAAAAGCCTTTGCCGAAGACGGCGTCACCATCGACTGGAAATACTTCAAAGGCGCAGGGCCGGTGATCAACGAAGCGTTCGCCAATGGCCAGGTCGACTTCGCTTACCTGGGTGATCTGGCGGCCATCATCGGCAAAGCCAATGGTCTGGACACCCGTCTGTTGAGCGCGGCGGCACGAGGCAACAAGCAATACCTGGCCGTGGTGCCGGGCTCGGGGATCAAAACCCTGCACGACCTCAAGGGCAAACGTGTCGGCCTGTTCCGTGGCACCGCGACCCAACTGTCGTTCGACGCCGCGTTGGCCAGCGTGGGCCTGAGCGAGAAGGACCTGAAAGTCATCAACCTGGACTTCAACGCCGCCGTGGCAGCCCTGGCCGCCCAACAGATCGATGCCTCGTGGGGCGGTTCCAACCTCAGCTCGCTGCAGGCCAAAGGCCTGGCCGAAATCCCGTTGACCACCAAAGATTTAAACAACGCAGGCAGCGTCCAAAGCGTACTGGTAGGCGCGGGCGCGTTTGTCGATGCGCACCCGCAAGCCGTGGCCAAACTGCTCAAAACCCAGGAGCAAGCGGTGCAATGGCTGACCAACGACGCCAACAAACCGGCCTACATCCAACTGGTTTCGGGGCTGGCCAGCTACCCGCCGCAGATCCTTGAGCAAGACCTCAAGGACCAAACCTTCAGCGAGGTTTTCCCGTCGCAACTGGACCCGGTATTCCTGGCCACCCTGCAAGACTCAATCACCCTGGCCGCTCAACAGCGGCTGATCCGCAAAGCGTTTCACGTCAGCGACTGGGTTGCCCCGCCGCTGGCCGCCGCCACCCGCTAATCCCTTCGCCCCACCACCGTCAAACACGATGAGGTTCTTACGATGAGCACTGCCGCATTAGCTGTGAAAACTGACGTACACGCCTTGGACATCCATCCGGTCGCGGGGCGCATCGGCGCTGAAATCCGCGGGATAAAACTGTCCGGCGACCTCGACCCGGCCACCGTGGACGCCATTCAACAGGCGCTGCTGACCCACAAAGTGATTTTTTTCCGCAACCAGACCCACCTCGACGATCAACGCCAGGAAGCCTTCGCCCACCTGTTGGGTGAGCCCATTGCCCACCCCACCGTGCCGGTGCGTGACGGCACCCAATACCTGATGGAACTGGATGGCGCTCAAGGTCAACGCGCCAACTCCTGGCACACCGACGTCACCTTCGTGGATGCCTACCCAAAAGCCTCGGTGCTGCGCTCGGTGCTGGCCCCGGCGTCGGGAGGCGACACCGTGTGGGCCAACACCGCCACGGCTTACGCCAAGCTGCCCGCAGACCTGCAAGAACTGGCTGACAAACTCTGGGCGGTTCACAGCAACGAATACGACTACGCCAGCGCCAAACCCGATGTCTCGGCAGAAAAGCTCGAACGTTATCGCAAGGTCTTTACCTCGACCGTGTATGAAACCGAACACCCCGTGGTGCGCGTTCACCCGGTGAGCGGTGAGAAGAGTCTGGTGCTGGGGCATTTCGTGAAACGTATCAAAGGGTATTCACAAGCCGACTCGGCGCACCTGTTCAACCTGCTGCAAAGCCACGTGACCCGTCTGGAAAACACCGTGCGCTGGCGCTGGAACACCGGCGACGTGGCCATCTGGGACAACCGCTCGACGCAGCACTACGCCATTGACGACTACGGCACTCAAGAGCGCATCGTGCGCCGCGTGACCCTGCAAGGGGATGTGCCGGTGAGCGTACAAGGGCACCGCAGCCAGACCACTAAAGGCGCCTGACCCGTTGCCATTCCTCCAACCCTCTCCCGATGGGAGAGGGTTTTTGTTTGCCCGGCGTTACCACACGCCGATCTGCACCACCTTCTGCGCCTGAGGTTCGCCATACCGAAAGCTCTCAGCGCGACGGTCCACTTCCTGATGGCTGACGGTGGTCCTGCGCTTGAGCCCGCGCAGCCAGTCGAACAAATACCCCACATGCTGTTCACGCACCGCCGCATACGCCGGGTCAGCCCCCAGGTCGTTCAGCTCCTGCGGGTCGTTTTCCAGGTCAAACAACTGCGCTCGAAAGCCGTCATACGCCAGGTACTTCCAGCGTTCGCTGCGCACCATGGTCATGCGGCAACGATCGATCGGCTGACCCAGCCGTTCGCGGGCCGGTGCCTGAAACGCGTAGTCATATTCGCTGATCGCATAGTCGCGCCATGCGGGGTTCTGGCCGTGCAACAACGGAATCAACGAACGCCCCTCCAGACGATGCTCCGCTCCACTCACCCCCAGCGCCTGCAAAAAGGTCGGCAACGCGTCGATGGTTTCAGCCAGTCGCGCGTCCACCGTGCCCCGCGTGACATCTGCGGCGGCCCGAGGGTCGCGCACAATCAATGGCACACCCACCGCGGGCTCCAGCAAAAACTCCTTTTCGCCTAACAAGTGATCACCCAAAAAGTCGCCGTGGTCACTGGTGAACACAATCAGCGTGTCGTCCCAGCGGCCCGTGCTGTGCAGCAGGTCGAACAGGCGTCCCAGTTGATCGTCGACCTGTTTGATCAGGCCCATGTAGGTCGGAATCACGTTCAGGCGCACGTCCTCGCGGGAGAAGTTCAGGCTTTCCTCGTGCTGTCGAAACGCCGTGTAGACCGGGTGATCGCTGGGCGTTTGAGCACGGATCGGCGCCAGCACCTGCGCAGCGCCATACAGCGCGTGATAAGGCGCCGGAGCGATGTAGGGCCAGTGCGGTTTGATGTAGGACAAATGCAGGCACCACGGCTGCTCACCTTGCTCCTGAATGAAGTCGATGGCGCGGTCTGTGGTGAAGACGGTTTCGGAATGTTGCTCCAGCACACGGGCCGGCAGGTGGGCGTTGCGCATTTTCCAGCCGCTCAGGATCTCGCCCGTGGGCCCGGCCCCGGCATTGGCCCAGTCATGCCACGGGTTTGCACCGTCGTAACCCAGATCGCGCAGGTAATGGATGTACGGCGCCGCGTCACGCTTGTCATCGAACAGGGGGCTATCAGGGTAAATCCCGTCATGGCGGGCGTAGGCTTCAAAGCCCACCTCATTAAAGGCTTCTGCCTGCTGGCTGTCAGGGTCGATAGCCAGCCGCTGTAAGGCATCGACATTGGCCGTGGCGTGGGTTTTACCCACCAGGGCCGTGCGAATGCCGTGCGGACGCAGGTAATCCCCTAGCGTCAGTTCTTCCAGAGGCAATGGCACAGCGTTCCACGCCACTTGGTGGCTGCTGACGTAGCGCCCGGTGTAGGCCGACATGCGCGACGGCCCGCAGATCGTGCCCTGGGTGTAGGCACGGCTGAAACGAACGCCCGCCGCGGCCAGCCGGTCGATGTTGGGCGTGTGCAAGTGCGGGTGGCCGTAGCACGACAAATAATCGCGACGCAGTTGGTCGCACATGATGTAGAGCACGTTTTTGACAGGTTGCAGCTGTGGCATGGGGGTTCACCTTTTGACAGATCAGGTGACCGATTTCGCGCGAGCACGGCGCCAGCGACAAGCGCATTTGGTGAATGGCATTGATGCACGGCGCGCATGCCCCGGCGGGCTCAGATGGCGAAATTCTCCAAGCCGCACACATCATGGTCGTCGCTGTCATCCAGCGCCTTGATCTGTTCGATCATGGCCTGGGCCAGTGGCGACAGGCGCACCGCCGCACGACTGACGATGCCGTAACGGGTGTAAAGCGCGTCCTGATCGTCTGCCAGCTCATCGACGGCGATACGCACCAGATCGCCTTTGGCGTACAAAAAAACATCGCTGTACGCACCGCAAATACCGATGGCGTCGCTGCTCAGCACCACGCTCATCAGGCTGAACGGGCTTTCGCATTCCACATTCGGTGCGTAGTCGAGACGGCCACTGAGTTGCACCAGCACTTTGCGCAGGTTTGGCGGGCGGATGGTCACCGCCAGTGGATAACTCAACAGCTCGGCGGCACTGACGCTGTGGCGCCCGGCCAACGGGTGACCCGCCCGGCAGCAGAAATGCCAGCGGCGCGGCCGTAAGCGCTGGGTGATGTAAGCCGGATCAGCCTCGAAATTGCGCGTATCCGCGACGAAAAACTCAAACTCTTCGTCCTGCAAGCGCTTGCTCAGACTTTGCCAGTCGTCCACCTGAAAATGCACCCGCGCCTTGGGATAACGCCCGATGAAGCGTCCGATGGCGCGCGGCACCAGGCCAGACGCTGGCGCCGGGCCGCAGCCGAAATGCAGCTCACCCGCCTCCAGCCCATTGAACTGATTGATCTCATTGGCCATTTGCCGGGCGCCGCTGACCAGTCTGCGGGCGTGCTCCAGCAACACCTGACCCTGTTTGGTGGGCGCCAGGTCTTTACGCCCGCGATCCACCAACGGGCAACCGACGCTGTGTTCCAGCGCCTGAATGCTACGGCTGAACGCCGATTGCGACAGGTTTACCGCCTGCGCACCCGCAACAAAACTGCGCTGCTCAGCGAG
The DNA here is from genome assembly GCF_015377145.2 of Pseudomonas lundensis. NCBI lineage: Bacteria > Pseudomonadati > Pseudomonadota > Gammaproteobacteria > Pseudomonadales > Pseudomonadaceae > Pseudomonas > Pseudomonas lundensis. The sequence goes on along the minus strand of NZ_CP062158.2, from coordinate 52,628 downwards.
GGCAATGAAGTGACGAAGTTGGCGCAGGTCGATATGCATTTTTCACATCAAAAATATCCGGGAAATGCATTGGCTATGCATTAGGTCGGTTCCTTATAAAGGCAATCTCTTATGCAGTAAATATCTGTCAAAACATAAACAAATAACTTTTAGGAATATGCAGTTGTGTGTATTTCGCCCCACAGGAGCCGTCCATGCGCCCATCTCCACTCGCCCTGCCGTTACCTTCGAGGCCTTTCAAGCGCTTGCCGCTGGCGTTGTTCATGGCGGGCTGTGCCAGCGGCTCGATGACCTGGGCGGCGGATGAAACCCCTGCGCCAGACGCCTCACCTGCGATCAAGGCAAGCCCTGCCCACGCCGATGGCAGCCAGTTGCAAACGGTGACGGTCACGGCGCGGCGCCGCGAAGAAAGCGCGCAAAACGTGCCCACGCCGATGAGTGTGATCAGCGGCCAGACCCTGGAGGCGCAGCGCATCTACCGCATTCAGGATTTGCAGCAACTGGTGCCCAGCGTGAACGTGGCCTACATGCACGCCCGCCAGTCCAGCGTGTCGATCCGCGGCCTGGGCAACAACCCGGCCAGCGATGGCCTGGAGGGCAGCGTCGGTTTGTACATCGACAACGTCTACCTCGGGCGTCCCGGCATGGCCGTGTTCGACCTGATGGACATTGAACAACTGGATGTCCTGCGCGGCCCGCAAGGCACGCTGTTCGGCAAGAACACCACCGCCGGGGTCATCAACATCAGCACCGGGGCACCGACCTTCACCCCGGAACGCAGCATCGAAACGTCGGTAGGAGAGCAGGGTTACTTTCAGACCAAGGGCACGATTTCCGGGCCGCTGACCGATGAGCTGGCCGGGCGCTTTTCGGCGTACCGCACCCGCAGTGACGGCGACATCAAAAACGAATTCGACGGCAATAAGCTCAACGGCGGCTCCCGTGAGGGCTTTCGCGGGCAACTGCTCTACAAACCGAACGATGATTTCAACCTGCGCTGGATCGGTGATTACAACGAAGAAGACTCCAGCGCCGGTACCCGTACGCTGTTCAGCACCGGGCCGACCATCAATGGGGTGAACCCCTACTCAGCGCGGGCGGCCGCCGTGGGCGCGACACTGGTCAACGGTTCACACCGCAAGGTCAACCTCGACAGCCAACAAGCCGTGACCGTGTTTCAGGGCGGCACCTCGCTGGAAGCCAACTGGACACTGCCCAACGACTTCACCCTGACGTCGGTCAGCGCTTACCGCTGGTGGGATTTCACCCCCCGCAACGATGACGGCCTCGATGTGCCGGTGGCCTACAACGCCGGCGTTTCGGTAAAGGACAAACAGTGGTCGCAGGAATTTCGCCTCGCGTCGCCGACCGGCGGCTTCTTCGATTACGTGGTCGGCGCGTACTACTTCGGCTCTGATCTGGATAACAAATCCTTCAGCTACTACGGGCCCAAGGCGGACATCTGGAACGGTACGCCGACGGGCGCGCTGGCCAATGTCTCGACCCTGGGCAAAGGCCATATCGACACCAACAGCTTTGCGCTGTTTGCCCAAGGCACCTGGCATTTGACCCCCAAGCTGGATTTCACCGCCGGGCTGCGCGGCACCTATGAGGAGAAAAGCGCCTCGGTGGAACGCAACGCGCCAGTGGGCGGGGTCGCCGTGACCGGGGCCGCTGCCACGGCCCGCCGGGCGAGGGTCGGCGCTTACGACTCCGGGGGCTTGAACCAGTACAGCACCAGCCCGTCAGGCTTGCTCAACCTCAGTTATCACTTCAACGACAACCTGCTGGGTTACGCGACCTTGAGCCACGGCGAGAAATCCGGCGGGGTCAACCTGACCGTGGGTTCTGCGCCCACGGCCGGGGCCGATTCGCTGTTGATCGGTGCCGAACGCGCCAACAATGCCGAGCTGGGTCTCAAGAGCACGCTGTGGGACCGCCGCCTGCAACTCAACGCCAACCTGTTCTGGACGCAGGTCAACGGCTACCAGACCACGGCCTATGACGACGCCACGCGGGCGCAATACCTGACCAACGCCGGGTCGGTGCGCTCACGCGGGGTCGAGTTCGAAAGCACATTGATCCCTGTGCGCGGGCTGACATTGAACGTCAACGGTTCTTACAACGACGTGCGCTACCTCTCGTACAAGGACGCCCCGTGCCCGCCAGAAGTGAGCTTGCGTCCGGGGGCGCCTGCGTCCTGCGACCTGAGCGGGCATCAGGTGGTCGGCGCGTCGAAATGGATCGGCAACGTGAACGGCGAATACAAGTGGGACCTCAACGACGGACTCGAAGAGTACGTCACCGCCAGCTATGCCTATCGCTCCAAAGCCGTGGGCACCGTTGAAGACTCGGCCTACGCACAAATCCCTGGCTATGCCGTCGTCAACTTATCCACAGGCCTGCGGGGCGATTTCCACCAAGGGCAGTGGGACGTTTCGCTGTGGCTGAAAAACGCCTTCGACAAAACCTATTACACCACCCTGTGGAGCGCAGGCAACGGCGGCTATGAAGGCCTGCTGGGCTCGCCGCGCACCTTGGGCGTCACCGGCCGTTACGACTTCTAACTGACTCAGGATATTCATGATGAAAACCCTCCCTTCTGTGGTGTCGTGGTTGATTGCCGGCAGCTTGCTCAGTGCTGTCGCGCACGCCGCGCCCAGCGTGTACCCCACCGGCGTAACCCGTTATGACCCGGCCAAAGCCTACAACCAGTACGTCATTTTCAGCGGTGCGGATAAGCAAACGCACCTGATCGACATGAACGGCAACGCCGTGAAAACGTGGCCACACGCGGGTTTTCCCTCTGCGATCATCGACCCGACGTTGGTGGGCGGCGAGCGCGGCCATGTGTTGTTGCAACTGAGCGACAAGGCCCCCGGCCCGCTGGGCTCGGCCGGCAACGGGCTGGGCAACCGCAGCGTGGGCGAGCTGGACTGGCACGGCAACGTGATCTGGCAGTGGGGCGATAAGGCCCCCGGTGGCGCGGCGCAGCAGCATCACGATCAACGACGCTTGAGCAACGGCAACACGCTGGTGCTGGCAAACAAGGTGCATGCGGTGGCCGGGTTCAAGGTGCCACAGGTGATTGACGACGCGATCTATGAAGTCACCCCCGACGGGGCAGTGACCTGGCAATGGCTGGCGTCCGAGCATTTGAACGAGTTTGGCTTCACTCCCGAACAGTTAAAACTGGTGTACGCCACCCCAAACCCGGACTACCTGCACATCAATAACCTGAGTGTCGTAGGCCCCAACAAGTGGTTCGACGCCGGTGACAAGCGCTTCGCGCCCGATAACCTGCTGATCGACTCACGCAACGCCAACTTCATCGCCATCCTCGATAAATCCAGCGGCAAGGTGGTGTGGAGTCTCGGCCCGAACCTGCCTGCCATCAACCCCAAAACCAGTCAGGCACTGCCTCGCCCGGTGGACCAGTTCGTCGGCCAGCATGACGCGCACATCATCCCGGCCGGTCTGCCCGGCGCGGGCAATGTGCTGGTGTTCGATAACCAGGGATCGGCGGGTTACCCGTCTGCCACGCTGGGCCTTATCAGCGGTTCGCGGGTGCTGGAAATCGATCCTCAAACCCGAGAAATCGTCTGGCAATACACCGCGGCCGATTCCACGCAGCCGGGCTGGGCGTTTTACAGCTCGTTCATCAGCAGCGCGCGTCGCTTGCCCAACGGCAATACGTTGATTGATGAGGGCATGAACGGGCGGTTCTTTCAGGTCACGCGCCACGGGGACATCGTTTGGGAGTACGTGAGCCCTTACCTGGGCAAGGCACCGGGCAGCGAAGCGATCAGTAACTGGGTGTACCGCGCCTTGCCGGTGAATTACGACTGGGTGCCACAAGGCACGCCGCGTGAGCAGACCGCCGTGCTTGCGCCCTCGGCCGTGCTGCAACCGACCAACGCCAGTCGCTAAGCGCGCAGGAGTCAGACCATGGGCAATCTCCAGACCGCCGAACAGACGTGGCCAACGGTGCCCGGCGCCGAGCTGCTGAACCTGGGTCGGGCGTACCGGCGGCCGTTGGGCCAGTTGCGTTTGCAGCGTGCGCCCACGGCAGTGCTGCGCCGTCGTGAAGCATGGGCCCTGGCGGTGGTGGCGCTGTTGCTGCACGGCGGGGTGCTGCTGTGGGTCAGCCTGAACCCCGCGCCAGCGCTGCCGATTGTGCCGCCCGAGGTGCCGCCGATGACGATTGAGTTTTCCCGACCGGCGCCACCGGTGGTAGAGCCAGCACCGCCCGCGCCCGCGACACCGGTGGTTGAACCGCCGCCGGTGGAAGACGCACTGGCGAGCAAACCGCCACCGCCCAAACCGCTGCCAACACCTCAGCCCAAACTCAAACCCAAACCAGTCGCCAAACCGGTGGCCAAACCCGTTGTTGCGCCTGCAACGCCCGCGCCGCCCACACCACAGCCTGTGGCGCCGCCATCACCGCCCGCCCCCCCGGCGCCTGCACCGGTCACGCCGGCCTCGGCCAACGCCGGTTACTTGAAAAACCCGGCGCCCGAGTACCCCTCGCTGGCGTTGCGCCGTGGCTGGGAAGGCACGGTGTTGCTACGGGTTCAGGTGTTGGCCAGCGGAAAACCGGGCGAGATTCAGGTTCAGAAAAGCAGCGGGCGCCAACAGCTCGATGACGCTGCGCTGAATGCCGTTAAACGCTGGAGCTTTGTCCCGGCCAAGCAGGGCGATGTCGCTCAGGTTGGCTGGGTCAGCGTGCCGATTGATTTCAAGATTCATTGATTGCCTGTCCCCCTTTTTTAGAGAGCGTATCGACCATGACCTTATTGGCATCCCCCCTCGCATCGATTGAAAGCGCCGTCATTTGGCTGTTGGTGATTTTTTCGCTGGCCACGTGGGGGCTGGCGTTGATTAAAGGCGTGCAGTTCTCACGGCTCAAGGCCCAGGACCGTGCCTTCCATAAGCGATTCTGGGCCGCTTCAAGCCTGGAGGCGGCCGCCGAACTGAGCGAGAGTTATCCCGGCGCGGCGGCCCGCGTGGCGCAGGCCGGTTATGCGGCTATTCAGGTGGGCGAGGGCGCTCAGGTCGACGACCTAAGCCACGCGATCAACCATCAGGACCGCCTGGAACGCGCCTTGCGCCAACAAATCGTGCGTGAACGGCGCTCGCTGGAAAGCGGCCTGGCAATAGTGGCCAGCATTGGCAGCACGTCGCCGTTCGTGGGGTTGTTCGGCACCGTGTGGGGCATCATGGAAGCCTTGAAAGGCATCAGCATCGCGGGCTCGGCAAGCCTTGAAACCGTGGCCGGGCCAATTGGTGCGGCGTTGGTGGCGACCGGCGTGGGGATTGCCGTCGCCGTGCCTGCGGTGCTGGTTTACAACTACTTTTTGCGACGCCTGAAGCTGACGGCGGCCGACCTCGACGACTTCGCGCACGACTTCTACAGCCTAGCGCAGAAAAGTGCGTTCCGGGTGCTGATCCATCCGGCAGCCCGCAAAACGGCCGCGCACCCTGTGAAGGAGGCCTCCTGACATGTCTTTTTCAACCCAGGACAACGACGAAGTGCTGAGCGAGATGAACGTCACGCCGCTGGTGGACGTCATGCTGGTGCTGCTGGTGGTGTTCATCGTCACCACGCCCATGCTGACCAACGCCATCCCGATCAACCTGCCCAAGACCGACGCCGTGGCCCCGGCGCCACAAAAAGACCCGGTGGTGGTGAGCATCAATGGCGCGGGGCAACTGTTCATCAACAAAGACCCGGTTGAGCCCGCGCGGTTAGCGTTCAACCTGCAAGGCGCCAAGGCCCGAGACCCTGACATCCGCGTGCAGTTACAGGCCGATGAAGGGGTGAACTACGGCGAAGTGGCGCGGGCCATGGCCTCCATTGAACGGGCGGGCATTACCAAAGTGTCGGTGATAACGGCGCGCTGAAATCCGTGCACAGCGCAGCAGAACGCGCCTGCTAATCAGTTTTAGTTATTAATAAATAGCTTCTTATTCCTTAGCGAATCTAAAAGCCGTCCCTATACTGACCCGGTAACACACCCAAGCAGGAGGCGCACACCCATGGGCAACGAGTCGATTCGCTATCTGATAGTGCCGGGCTGGCAAGGTTCGTCCGACGATCATTGGCAAACCCACTGGCAGAACAGCCTGCCCAACGGTGCCCGTGTGGAACAGGCTGACTGGTTGACGCCACGTCGCGAAGACTGGATCGCGGCCCTGGCCGAAGCGATTGCCGCCGACAGCACGCCGGTGATTCTGATTGCCCATAGTCTGGGCTGCATCACCGTGGCGCATTGGGCCGAGCGGGCACCTGCCAGCCTGTTGAGCCAGGTGCGTGGCGCGCTGCTGGTGGCGCCGGCCGATGTCGAACGCCCGGCCTGTGCGCCAGCCCTGCGTAACTTTGCACCGATTCCAACGCGGCCTTTGCCGTTCCCGAGCCAGATTGTCAGTTCCGATAACGACCCGGCCGTGAGCGCACCCAGGGCGATGGAGTTTGCCCGCCAGTGGGGCGCGGAGATCGGGATCATCAGCGGCGCCGGGCACATCAACGTCAAGTCTGGGCATCAGCGCTGGGAGCAAGGTTTCGCCTTTTTGTATCGCCTGCAAACCCGCATAGAGCACGACGCCCTGCGCCGCGCATGATTTTTCTGTAACGCCCGCGCCCTCCCTGCGGCGGCGGGCGGGAGCCTGCCATGAGCCTGCATGAAACTTTCGGTCAGCCGCTGCTGACGTTTCCCGACGCTGAAAAAAGCCCGCTGAGCATTCGCGCCAAGGCGCTGGTGTTTGTCGACCCGCGCTCACGCCAATTGCGCAACGACCTCGAACTGTTGGCGCCGCGTTCGCTGCCCGTGCTGATCCGGGGCGAGACCGGCACCGGCAAGGAACTGCTGGCCCGCCACATCCATCGCGCCAGCGACCGCACCGGTTTGTTCGTGTCGGTGAACTGCGGCGCGATCAGCCCGACCTACGCCGACGCCGAGCTGTTTGGTTACGCTGCCGGGGCCCACAGCAGTTCTGCCAGCAGTCGCGCAGGCTGGTTCGGGTCGGCCAATGGCGGCACCTTGTACCTGGACGAGATCGGGGATTTGCCGCTGGCGATTCAGATCAAGCTACTGGCCGCGCTGGAAAACCACGAAGTCACCCGCGTGGGCGCGCATCAACCCAACCCGGTGGATGTGCGGCTGGTGGCCGCCACCAGTATCGATCTGGCGCAGGCGGTCGCGGCGGGCAAGTTCCATGAACGGCTGTATCACTATTTGAGCGAAGGCCGGCTGGACTTGCCGGCCTTGCGCGAACGGCCGGGGGATATTTTGTCGCTGGCGGAATACTTTTTGGGCATCTACAGCCAGCGGCTGAACCTGAGCGTGCCTTTTATCAGCGACAGCGCACAGCGTGTACTGGAGCGCCACAGTTGGCCGGGCAACACCCGCGAGCTGGAGAACGTGATCCATTTTGCGTTGCTGGTGAGTGCGGGTGAGGAGATCCAGCCCGAGCATTTGAACCTGCCGGATGCGCTGAGCCAGATCGAACGGTTCATCAAGGGCGCCACCGAACAGGAACGGGCGGCGCTCAAAGAGTGGCTGCGGTAGGGCCAGTGCCGCCGTGTGCCTCAACCGAGACTGTAAATAACCAATTGATATAAGCGCCAGATTAAAAATTATTATTAGGGAATAAAGAATCTCGGTATTGTCGGCTCCGTCATCCAAATCAAGCCGTCATTCGAACGGCCACGTACGTAGGGGCATTGCATGAAAAAGGTTCTGTTGTTTACCGCATTGGCGGCTGCTTTGACGGCAGGCCTGGCACAGGCTGGCGAGAAACTGGTGGTGGCTGCAACCCCGGTTCCCCACGCCGAAATCCTTGAACTGATCAAACCGGCCCTCGCCAAAGAAGGCGTGGACCTGGACATCAAAGTCTTCACCGACTACGTGCAACCCAACGTGCAGGTCGATCAGAAGCGTCTGGACGCCAACTATTTCCAGACCCTGCCGTACTTGCAGAGCTTCAACGAAGGGAAAGGCACTCACCTTGAAACCGTGATCGGCGTTCACGTTGAACCGTTTGGCGGTTACTCGAAGAAGGTTAAATCGCTGGCCGAACTCAAAGATGGCGCAACCATCGCGATCCCTAACGAAGGCAGCAACAGCGGCCGTGCGTTGATCCTGCTGCAAAAGGCCGGTTTGATCGAACTCAAAGACCCGACCAACGCCGTCGCGACGCCGAAAGACATCGCCAAAAACCCGCACAACTTCAAGTTCAAAGAGCTTGAGTCCGCCATGCTGCCGCGGGTGCTGGATCAGGTCGACCTGGACATGATCAACACCAATTACGCACTGGAAGCAGGCCTGAACCCGGCTAAAGATGCCTTGCTGATTGAAGGTTCGGACTCGCCTTACGTGAACTACCTGGTGGCACGCCCTGACAACAAGAACAGCGAAGCGATCCAGAAGCTGGCCAAAGCCCTGACCAGCCCTGAAGTCAAAGCGTTCATTGAGAAGAAATACAACGGTGCCGTGCTGCCAGCGTTTTAACCCGCGCTGCGTCATCGCAAACGCCGACGGCTTGCACAGCGTCGGCGTTTTTTATGGTTTGTCACATGACCTAGCAACATCGATAGGTAGGCGACGTGTGTTTTAAGGTGAATGCTGCAGGTCTTTAAAACAAGCCTGCACACCCTATGACCTGCGTGCGCTATCGCTACGATCCACTGGATCGCCTGATCGCCAACCAAGTGGACACCACCCCGTCCGTGCAGCACTTTTATAACCGTGAGCGTTTAAGCACTCGGCTGCACGGCGATCAGGGTCAGTCGGTCTTTCACTATCAAAACCAACTCTTGGCAACGACAGACACCACCGGCGCACAGCTGCTGGCGACTAACCTGCAACGCAGCGTTTTGCACACGCTCAGTGCTAGCGGCAGTCACGCGTCAGGGTATGGCCCCTATGGCTATCCGTGCGCTCAACATGCCCAGCAGAGTCTGTTGGGGTTTAACGGAGAATTGCCTGACCCTGTTACCGGTCACTATCTGCTCGGTAATGGCTATCGGGCATACAACCCCGTGTTAATGCGCTTCAACAGCCCGGACCGATTGAGCCCGTTTGGCGCGGGGGGGATCAACACCTATGCCTATTGCAAAGGGGATCCGGTGAATCGGGTGGACCCCAGCGGGCGATTACCCCTGGACGCTATTCTTTCTATAGCACTCGGAACACTCGCTTTGGCTAACGGTATCAATGGGGCCGTGCCCGGTATCGGGTTTTGGGGCGCGCTCAAAAGCCTGAAAAAGAAACCCATCTCGATCGCTGCCGTGGCGAAAGTCGCCGGTACAGGAGTGGGCGTCACAGCCAGTGCCGTCGGTTTGAGCCGGCAACTGGCGGCATCCCAGGGAGAGGGGCAGAACGATAATGCATTTGCTTGGTCAATGCTGGTCCTCTCGGCGCTGGGTTTAGCGGCAGGTATTGGTGCTAACGCGTTCGGCTGGAGAGCGATGCGCCTACAGGCCAGACAGGCAAAAGCCAATGCAGCCTACGTGGAAACCCACGATTTTCTTAACACCCTCCCACAGGGTTCCAGAATCCAATCTCCCGTGACTAACCGCGCTACGCCCGCCTCATCAGCAAACGTCTCCAGATCCTCTTCGTCAGCAGGGGCTCGCCCTGAGCCTTCAGCACCGCCCCCCGAGGAGGTTTTTCAGGACTCTGTCAGAAACCTGGAAAGACAAAATCATGTGTTAAAAGAGCTGGCCAAGATCCAGACGACCGCTGGAAAGATCAGACGAAGCACCCTGTAATCTGCGCACTGCTCTCCCGGAAAGTCCCGCCTCCCTGCGAACGACCCACCCCATTATGTGTTCCCATCGATGGATAACGCGCTAACGGGCCAACGCCAGCGGCTTTCATATGCGCAACTTCCTACAAAGAAACAGACATGATTACCTGTCACCACACATAGAATCCCACGGACACTGAACCCTGTTCTACGCTGTCAGTCGTATCGTCAGCTAAAACAGCATCACGCAAAGGAGCCTGCATGGCTGGTCCACGAAGTATGGGTATGTTGGGCGTCAGCCTGGTGGTATTGCTGACCGCGTGCGGTAAAGAAGCCCCCAAAGAGCCTCTGTCGCCACGGGTGTATGTACAGCAAGTGAACACGCGCGAATTTGCTCCCCCGATTCAACTCAGCGGTGACATTCAGGCGCGGGTCGAAACCCAGCTTTCCTTCCGCGTGGGCGGCAAGATCATCGAGCGCAGCGTGGACGTTGGCGATCACATTCAGGCCCATCAAGTGCTGGCACGCCTGGACCCCAAAGACTTGAAAATCCAGGTCGCCACGGCACAGGCCAGCGTCAGTGCCCAGCAGGCGCAAGTGGTGCAGACCCGCGCCGCATTTATCCGTCAGCAAAAACTGCTGCCAAAAGGCTATACCAGCCAAAGTGAATACGATGCCGCCAACGCCGCGCAGCAGAGCGCGCAAAGTGCGCTGGCCGCCGCTCAGGCGCAGTTGGCCAACGCCCGCGAACAGTTGAGTTACAGCAACCTCGAAGCCGAAGCGCCGGGCGTCATCACGGCGCGGCAGGCCGAAGTGGGGCAAGTGGTACAGGCCACCATGCCGATTTTCACCCTGGCCCGCGACGGCGCCCGGGATGCGGTGTTCAACGTCTACGAGTCGCTGTTTATCGAACCGCCCAAAGACCCGACCGTGCAGGTCACGCTGTTGAGCAACCCGCAGATCAAGGTCAAGGGCCAGATCCGCGAAATCACCCCCACCGTGGCCGCCCAAAGCGGCACCCTGCAAATCAAGGTGCAGCTCGATGAACTGCCCAAGGGCATGGATTTGGGCTCGATTGTTACCGTCAACCTGACCCCGCCGCCGAGCCGCAGCATCGAACTGCCCTGGTCGGCGCTGACCAAAGACGTCAGCGAGCCCGCCGTGTGGCTGGTGGACGGCACTAACAACGTGCGCCTGCAACGGGTCAAGGTCGGGCGTTACCTGACCGGCAGCGTGATCATCAATGAAGGCCTCAAAGACGGAGAGCATGTGGTGGTCGCAGGCGGACAACTGTTGCACCCCGGCATGCAGGTCGAAATTGCCCCCACGCCAGCCGGGGGCACTCAACTATGAAGCCTCTGTGGATAGTGCCCCTGGCGGCCGCCCTGCTGGTCGGTTGCTCTGAAGAAAAAGCCCCCGAGCCGGTGCGCCCCGCGCTGTTCGTGGTGGTCCAGCCCGAGCTGAGGGAACACTTCGGCCGCTTTGCCGGCACGATCGAAGCCCGCTACGAAAGCACGTTGGGCTTTCGTGTGCCGGGGCGCATTGTGCGGCGGTATTACGACGTGGGCGCGGTGGTCAAACAGGGCGATATTCTGGCCAACCTCGACCCCACCGATCAGCAGAACCAACTGCGTTCGGCGCAAGGCGATCTGGCCAAGGTGCAGGCACAGCTCATCAACGCGCAGGCCAACGCCCGGCGCCAGCAAGAACTGTTCGACCGTGGCGTCGGCGCCCAGGCGCAACTCGACACCGCCCAGGCCGACCTGAAAACCACCGCCGCGTCCATGCAACAGGCCGTGGCGGCGGTCAATCAGGCGCAAGACCAACTCAGTTACTGCAACCTGCGCGCTGACCATGACTCCGTCATTACCGACTGGAAGGCCGAAGCGGGCCAAGTGGTGAGCATCGGTGAAGAGGTCGTCACGCTGGCCCGCCCCGAAATCAAGGAAGCTGTGATTGACCTACCGGGGCCATTGGCCGAGGCGCTGCCCAAAGGCATCGAATTTCAAGTGGCAGGGCAGCTCGATCCCAACGTGAAAACCACCGCCCGTGTGCGGGAAATCGCCCCACAGGCCGACAGCGCCACCCGCACCCGGCGTACCCGCCTGACACTGGACCAGACGCCACTCGCGTTCCGCCTGGGCAGTTCGGTCAGCGTGACGGTCAGCAGCCCGATTGCCGAGCATTTCGAGCTGCCCGTCACCGCCCTGCAAGAAACCGACGGCAAAACCCGCGTATGGATCATTGACACGCCCTCGCACACCGTCAGCCCGCACGAGGTCACTGTGCTGCGCCGCGACGCGCACACGGCGCTGTTGAGCGGCGGCCTTAAAGGCGGCGACAAAGTGGTCATCGCCGGGGTCAACAGCCTCACGCCCGGACAGAACGTCAGACTGGATAAGGAAAGCTCGCAATGAATGGGAAGAAGTTCAACCTGTCCGAGTGGGCCCTGAAGCATCAGTCGTTTGTCTGGTATTTGATGTTCGTCTCGGTGCTTGCCGGGATCTTTTCGTACATGAACCTGGGGCGCGCCGAAGACCCGAGCTTCGCCATCAAAACCATGGTGATCCAGACCCGCTGGCCGGGCGCCACGGTCGATGAAACCATGCTGCAGGTCACCGACCGGATCGAGAAAAAACTCGAAGAACTCGACTCCCTGGACTACGTACAAAGCTACACCCGACCCGGTGAATCCACGGTGTTCGTGTTCCTCAAGGACACCACCGAGGCCAAGGCGATCCCACAGATCTGGTACCAGGTGCGCAAGAAGATCGACGACATTCGCGGCGACTTCCCCCAAGGCATTCAAGGCCCGGGGTTCGACGACGAATTCGGGGATGTGTACGGCACGATTTACGCCTTCACCGGCGACGGCTTCACCATGCGCCAGCTGCGCGACTACGTCGAGCACGTGCGCACCGGGATTCGCGACGTGCCCAATCGCGGCAAGGTGATGACCATTGGCGAACAGGACGAAACGTTCTACCTGAACTTCTCGACTCGCAAACTGGCAGCGCTGGGGCTGGATCAGCAGCAAGTGCTGCAAAGCCTGCAAGCACAAAACGCCGTGACCCCGGCCGGGGTGATCGAAGCGGGGCCGGAGCGCATGTCGGTGCGCACCTCCGGGCAATTCCACACCACTGAAGACCTCGAAGCCGTCAACCTGCGGGTCAATGACCGGTTCTATCGCCTGGCGGACATTGCTGAAATCAGCCGGGGTTACGTTGACCCCGCCGAGCCGATGTTTCATTACAACGGCAAACCCGCCATCGGCCTCGCCATCGCCATGAACGATGGCGGCAACATTCAGGAGTTCGGGCAGCAACTGCAACAACGCATCGAAGACCTGACCGCCGAGCTGCCGCTGGGTGTGGACGTACACATGGTGTCGGACCAGGCCCAGGTGGTTGAAGTGGCCGTGGGCGGCTTCACCAGTGCGCTGTTCGAAGCGGTGATTATCGTGCTGGGCGTGAGCTTTATCAGCCTCGGCCTGCGCGCTGGCCTGGTGGTGGCCATCTCCATCCCGCTGGTGCTGGCGCTGGTCTTTGTGTTCATGGAGTTTGCTGGCATTGCCATGCAGCGGGTGTCGCTGGGTGCGCTGATTATCGCCCTCGGCCTGCTGGTGGACGACGCGATGATTACCGTGGAGGTGATGATTACGCGGCTCGAAATGGGCGAAAGCAAGGAGGAGGCGGCCACGTTTGCCTACCACTCCACCGCCTTCCCGATGCTCACCGGTACGCTGGTGACGGTCGCCGGTTTCGTGCCCATCGGGCTCAACAACAGCTCGGCGGGCGAATACACCTTCACCCTGTTCGCGGTGATTGCCGTCGCCATGCTGGTCTCGTGGGTGGTGGCGGTGCTGTTCGCGCCGGTGCTGGGCGTGCACATCCTCAGCGCCAAGGTCAAACCCAAGCCCGAGAAGCCAGGCCGTCTGGCCCACGCGTTTGATACGGGGCTGCTGTGGTGCATGCGCCATCGGTGGCTCACCATTGGCGCCACCGTGCTGATGTTCGTGCTGTCGGTGTTCGGCCTGGGGCTGGTGCAGAACCAGTTCTTCCCGTCGTCGGACCGACCTGAAATTCTGGTGGACCTGAACCTGCCGCAAAACGCGTCCATCGCTGAAACCCTCAAGGTCACTCAGCGTTTTGAAGAAACCCTCAAGGGCGACCCGGACATCGTGCGCTGGAGCAGTTACATCGGCGAAGGGGCGATCCGTTTCTACCTGCCGCTGGACCAGCAATTGCAAAACCCGTTCTTTGCGCAACTGGTGATCGTCAGCACCGGGCTTGAGAGCCGCGATGCGTTGATGGCGCGACTGGAAAAACGCCTGCGCGACGATTTTGTGGGCGTCGGCACCTTCGTCCACACCCTTGAACTGGGGCCTCCCGTGGGGCAGCCGCTGCAATACCGGGTCAGCGGCCCGAACATCGATCAAGTGCGTAAACACGCGATTGATCTGGCCACGGTGCTGGATGCCAACACGAACGTGGGCGAAATCAACTTCAACTGGAACGAACCGGGCAAAGTCCTGCGCATCGACATTGCTCAGGACAAAGCGCGCCAGTACGGTTTGTCATCCGAAGACGTGGCGCGCGTGATGAACAGCATCGTCAGCGGCGCGGCGGTCAGTCAGGTCAAAGACGACATTTATTTGATCAACATTGTCGGCCGGGCGGTGGGCACCGAGCGCGATTCCCCGGAAACCCTGCTTAACCTGCAAATCACCACCCCGAGCGGCACCTCTATCCCGCTACTGGCCTTTGCCTCAGTGCGTTACGAACTGGAGCAACCGTTGATCTGGAGCCGTGACCGCATCCCGACCCTGACTCTCAAGGCTTCGGTACGCGGCAGCATGCAGCCGACTGATCTGGTCGCCGACCTCAAACCAGCGATTGATAAGTTTGCGGCCGACCTGCCGCGTGGCTACACGCTGCAAACCGGCGGCACAGTGGAGCAAAGCGCCAAGGCGCAAGGCCCGATCGCGCACGTGGTGCCGTTGATGCTGTTTTTGATGGCGACCTTTTTGATGATCCAGTTGCAGAGCGTGCAGAAGATGTTTCTGGTGGCCAGCGTCGCGCCGCTGGGGCTGATCGGCGTGGTGCTGGCGCTGGTGCCGACCGGCACGCCCATGGGCTTTGTGGCGATCCTCGGGGTGCTGGCGCTGGTGGGCATCATCATTCGTAACTCGGTGATTCTGGTGACACAGATCGACCAGTTCGAGCGCGACGGCTACGACCCGTGGCACGCCGTGGTGCAAGCGACTGAACACCGTCGTCGGCCGATCTTGCTCACCGCTGCGGCCGCCAGTCTGGGCATGATCCCGATTGCCCGCGAAGTGTTCTGGGGGCCGATGGCCTACGCCATGATTGGCGGCATCATCTCTGCCACCTTGCTGACCCTGCTGTTCCTGCCCGCGCTGTACGTGGCCTGGTACAAAATCAAGGAGTCGAAGGAGCCAAGCCCGGTCGCCAAATAATCGAGGCAGGGGGCGTGTTCGCGAGGCCTAAGGAGGGGCCAACGCCCCAACCCGCTACGGCAGAAAGAAGGTGGCAGCTATGCGCGGGTGTGCAAGACCGGTTATTGGGACCCGGCAGACCCTAAGATCTCCCGCGCACAACTGCCATAACGCCAGTGCAGGCGCGGAGCCTGACGAGCGAAATGGAAAGTTGGAATCGGTAAGGACAGGCTTGCACACCTGATCGCTGAAAACTCAGCAACGGCGCGGACTATAGGCAACCCATAACGGCCATCACAATGGGGGCAAACGCGAGCAAGCCTGATCCCACAACAGTCAGGGAAAGGTCCGTAGAACCAGCCGACCCCGCGTTACCTGCTGACGAGCAACGAGACCAAGCGCGCGCTCAACCACAAGCCCGTACATGGCGGACGGGCTTTCAGTCAGACCGCAGCACCACGACCCCCAGCACATCGCAGCCCTCTTGCAACAACAGCGAAGTCGCTTCACACACGGCGTTTAAGTCCTGCTGGGCACTGCTGGTGGCGCTCAAGCAGGACACACTGCGCAACAAATTCTTGGCCGCCTGAAAGCGCTGCTCGGCACAACAGAGCAGAGCAGACACAGAGGCGCGGGTATCAATCAGAAGAACGTCGGAGCCGACAGGGTTGTCGGTTTGCGGAAGGTAATGCGGCATTTTTCAAACCCCTGAAGAGAAGGAGCCACTTCAATCAGCTTGCACGCAGAAAGAAGGTGGCAGCTGTGCGCGGGTGTGCAAGACCGGTTACCTACCCACCCGGCAGACCCTGGGGTCTCCCGCGCACAACCGCCATAACGCCAGTTGCAGGCGCGGAGCCTAGCAAGCGAAATGGAAAGTTGGAATCGGTAGGGACAGGCTTGCACACCTGATCGCTGAAAATTCAGCGACGGCGCGGACTATAGGCAGTCCGTAACGGCCATCACAATGGGGGCAAACGCGAGCAAGCCTGATCCCACAACAGTCAGGGAAAGGTCCGTAGAGCTGGCCGACCCCGCGTTGCCTCCTGATGAGCAACGAGGACAAGCCCGCCCAGGGCGGGCGGGCTTATGACGATCAACGCACCAAATGCAGGAACTGCATGTGGCGCTCGTACTGGTCGAGGATGTCGTTGATGATTTGCTCTTTGGTGTAGCCCGTCAGGTCGTAGTCCTGGCTGCCTTCACTCAAGTGCACTTCGGCGCGGTAGTAACGGCGGTTACGCAGCTCTTTGGGCCCCATGCCACCCCGGGCGAACGACGGGGTGAAGTAGCCGCGCATCTGCACCTGGTACACGAACGGGTGTTCGTCACCGTGGCCGATTTCAAGGCTGACGTTGTCGTTGGCCGGGTCGGGCTGGGTGACCACGTTGAGGCCTTTCTCAAGGAACACCGCGCTCACTTCTTCAATCGCCGGGCGCACGGTGGTGTCCATGAAACGGTACACCTCGTCACGGGACGGGAAGTGCACAGCCTGACTCAAGCGCTGACGCCAGCCGCCACGCCCGCGGCGCGAAGCCGAGACCGGTGCCAGTGAGTGCATTTGCGCGATTTTCTTCTGCGACTCCAGATAGAACGCCTTGTGCAGGCCCCACATCATCAGCAACAGAATCAACGAGAACGGCAAGGAGGTCAGCACCACCGCCGACTTCAGTGCATCGATGCTGCCGGAGAACAACAGCGCACTGGTGACCAGCGCCGTCATCGCCCCCCAGAACACGCGCAGCCATTTCGGACCGTCTTCGTCCGCGCTACCGCCACGGGCCGACAGGGTGGACAGCACCACGGTGCCGGAGTCGGCCGAGGTCACGAAGAACACAAAACTGATGAACACCGTCACGGCGATCACGGTTTTGCTCCACGGGTAGGTTTCCAGCAGCAAGTACAGGGTGCGCGACGGGTCGTCGATGGCCGACTGGCCTAGGGCAACCATGCCGTGGTTGAGCACTTGGTCGATGGCGCTGTTGCCGAAGATCGACATCCACGCCAGGGTGAAGCCCAACGGGATCAGCAGCACGCCAAACACGAACTCACGGATCGTCCGGCCACGGGAAATGCGCGCAATGAACAGGCCCACAAACGGCGACCATGCGATCCACCAGGCCCAATAGAACACGGTCCAGCCACCCAGCCAGTCGCTTGGCTTGTCGTAGGCGTACACGTCGAAACTCTTGGTCGGCAGCGAGCCGAGGTAGTCACCGATGTTTTGCACCAGGGTGTTGAGCAAATGCTGGGTCGGCCCGGCAAACAGCACAAACAGCAGCAGGGCGCAGGCCAGTAGCATGTTGATGTCGGACATCACCCGCACGCCTTTATCGACGCCAGCAATCGCCACCAAAATGGCAGCGCCCATCATCAGCGTGATCAGGCCCACCTGCACCCATTGGGTGTGTGGCATGCCAAACAGGTAGTCGAGGCCAGAATTGAGGTGCAGCACCCCAAAGCCCATGTCGGCGCCCAGACCGAACACCGTGGCAATGATGCCGAAGCCATCCACGGCGTAGCCGATAGGCCCGTTGATACGCTTGCCAATCAGCGGGTAAAGCGCCGAGCGCAGCGCCAGCGGCAGGTTGTGGCGGTACGCAAAGTACGCCAGCGCCATGCCGACAAACGCAAACACACCCCAGCCGTGCAGGCCCCAGTGCAAGAACAGCAACTGCATGCCCTGACGTGCAGCCTCGGCGTTACCGGCCGGGCCTTGCGGCGGGTTGAGCATGTGCGTCAGGGGTTCTGAAACGCAGAAGAAAAATAGCGTGATGCTGATCCCGGCGGCGAAGAGCATGCCCGCCCAGGACAGGTAACTGAACTCAGGTTCGTCGTGGTCGGCACCGAGCTTGATCTTGCCGTAGCCGGACAAGGCGGTGACGACCACGAAGATCAGATACAGGGTCATCGCTAGCATGTAGTACCAGCCGACCGTATTGGCCGCCCAGTTTTGTGCTGCCAGCAGCCATTCACCGGCCGCTGCGGGCATGGCAATCACCACCACGCCAAAGATCAGGATAAAGATCGCCGCGAAGTAGAAAACCGGCGGGTTCATGCGGATGGGAGACGTCTCGGACGTCAGCGGTACACTCATCGGATGTGCACCTTATAGAGGTAAAACGTGAGCAAAAAGAGCGGGTTCGGCAAAGGTAAGCCTCCTGTTGTGAGCGGGCAGCGGACCACCGTTTTAAGTTGAACGAGTATTCAAGTTAAACATGGATGGCCTTTTAGAACTAATCGCTGCCTACGGCTTCACGTCTAATACGTTAGCGCGTGGCAAGGTATGACACATGGCCATGATCAACGTTCAGCCGTTGTCCCAAGGGCCTATCAGCGCGATGCGGGCGTCTCAGGAAGGGACGCGTTTTCGCCGCTGAAAAAAAATGGAAAAAAATTTACCTCCGGGGCATATCGATCAAAAAACAGACAAATCCAGCGGCCGAATCGCCCCCATCCAGATCGCATGCTCGGTGTGATCCAGCAGGTCGTCGCCCGTTTCGGGGTGTAGAAACACCACCAGCCCGTTGCGATGCAGCGCCAGCCACGGCAAGACCACGCCGATCAACTCAGGGCCAAATGCCAACTGGCAGCTCCAATCGGGGTGCGGGCCGACCGGTTTTTCGTGGACGCGGCCCATTTGCAGCTTGAAAAGCCGCGTGGCTTCTTCAGCGAGGGCGCGCGCCTGGTCGAGGGTCGTGGCGTCGAAGTAGAGGTGGGCGTGATAGCCCTTGATGCGTTGCATGAGTACCTGTCGAAGACGATGCCAAGGCTTGAGGTGTGCTGCTTTACAGCGCCAGCAACCGGCGCAATTGCACCAGTGCGGGGGCCGTGTCCGGGCGCACGCCGCGCCACAGGTAGAAGGCTTCTGCGGCCTGTTCGGCCAGCATTCCCAAGCCGTCCATGACCTGCCCCGCGCGGTGTTCGGTGGCCCACGCACAAAACGGCGTTGGCTCTTTGCCATACATCATGTCGTAGCACAGGGTGTTGCCCGGCTCGATCAGGCTGCTGGCAATGGGCGGGACTTCACCGGCCAGGCTGGCCGATGTCGCGTTGATGATCAGATCGACCGGTTCACGCAGCCAGTCAAAACCACTGGCGGCCACGGGGCCAAGGTCGCTGAACAGTTCGGCCAGTTGTTCGGCTTTTTCGACCGTGCGGTTGGCGATGGTCACTGAGGCCGGGCCTTGCGCCAAAATCGGCTCCAGCGCGCCACGCACCGCGCCGCCCGCGCCCAGAATGAGGATGCGCTTGCCCTTGAGGCTGAACCCCGCATTGACCGTCAAATCACGCACCAGCCCGGCGCCGTCGGTGTTGTCACCCAGCACACGGCCATCGGCCAGTTTGCTCAGGGTGTTGACCGCGCCAGCCCGTTGCGCACGAGCGCTCAACTGATGGGCAAAGCGGTAGGCCTGCTCTTTGAAGGGCACGGTGACATTTGCCCCGCGTCCTTGTGTGAAAAACGCGGTGGCGCAACCCGTAAAATCATCCAGCGGCGCCAGCAGGGTGTCGTACTGCATGGCCTGCCCGGTTTGCTCGGCAAACAGACGGTGCAGCACCGGCGATTTGCTGTGGGCGATCGGGTTACCAAAAACGACGTAACGGTCCATCAGGCAAATTCCTCGGGCAATGTCAGGCGTTGGCCAGCCAGTCTCGGTCTTGCAGGAAGTAATCAGTCAGACGCGCTTCCGGGCTGCCAGGCTCGGCTTTCCAGTCGTAGCCCCAGCGCACCTGTGGCGGCAACGACATCAGGATCGACTCGGTACGGCCCCCGGACTGCAGGCCGAACAAGGTGCCACGATCGTAGACCAGATTGAACTCGACGTAGCGGCCACGGCGGAATTCTTGAAACTCGCGCTGCTGTGCTGTGTATTCATCCGCCTTGCGGCGCTGAACGATGGGCAGGTAAGCGTCGATATACGCATCGCCAATGGCACGAATGAAAGCGAAGCAGGTGTCGAAGTCCCACGCGTTCAGGTCATCAAAGAACAGGCCGCCGATGCCACGGGGCTCGTTGCGATGCTTGATGTGGAAATAGGTGTCGCACCAGGCCTTGTAACGCGGGTACACCTCGGCGCCAAACGGCGCGCATGCCTGCTCGGCAATACGGTGCCAGTGCACGCAGTCTTCTTCGACGGCGTAATAAGGCGTGAGGTCGAAACCGCCACCGAACCACCAGACCGGCTCTTCGCCTTCTTTTTCAGCGATGAAAAAGCGCACGTTGGCGTGGGAAGTCGGCACATGCGGGTTGTGCGGGTGGATCACCAGCGACACGCCCAGCGCTTCAAAACCACGGCCCGCCAGTTCAGGGCGATGCGCGCTGGCGGACGGCGGCAAACCGCTGCCGAAGACGTGGGAAAAGTTGACGCCGCCTTTTTCGATCACGTGGCCGTTTTCGATCACGCGGGTACGACCGCCACCGCCTGCCGGACGCTGCCAGGCGTCTTCAACGAAGCGCGCGCCGCCGTCTTCGGTTTCCAGAGCGGTGCAAATACGGTCTTGAAGGTCAAGCAGATAGGCTTTCACAGCCTCGGTGCGGGTAGTCATGACATCACCTTGAATAGGTCAAAGCTACGCGGCACTTCGTCAGAGCGGGGCCGGCGGCAAAGGGCCGCTAGCATACCACCGCGTCCCGCCTCCTCGCAGTTGACGAAGATCACGCTTAAGCGTTGGATGTAGCCTTCGTGAACCAGCGAGGACAGTGCAGATGGCTAAACGTATTCAGTTTCAGGCCCACGGCGGCCCAGAAGTGCTTGAGTTTGTTGACTACACCCCCGTCGAGCCGGGCCCGCAGCAGGTGCGGGTGCGCAATGAGGCCATCGGTCTTAATTTCATCGACACCTATTACCGCAGCGGTTTGTACCCGCTGCCCGAGCTGCCGTCCGGGCTGGGCAATGAAGGGGCGGGGGTGGTGGATGCCATCGGCAGCGACGTGCACAACCTCAAGGTCGGCGACCGCGTGGCCTACGGCACCGGCCCGCTGGGGGCTTACAGCGAGTTGCACGTGTTGCCCGCTGCGAATGTGGTGAAGCTGCCCGATGACATTTCGTATGAAGAGGCCGCCGCCGTGATGCTTAAGGGCCTCACGGTCCAGTACTTGTTGCGTCAGACCTATGAACTCAAAGGCGGCGAAACCATTCTGTTCCACGCGGCGGCCGGTGGTGTGGGTTCGATTGCCTGCCAATGGGCCAAGGCGCTGGGCGTGAAATTGATCGGCACGGTCAGTTCCCCGAAAAAAGCGGCATTGGCCAAAAAGCTGGGCGCGTGGGCAACCATCGACTACAGCCACGAAGATGTGGTCCAGCGGGTTCTGGAACTGACCGACGGCAAGAAATGCCCGGTGGTGTACGACGGCGTCGGTAAAGACACGTGGCTGACGTCTCTGGACTGCCTGTCGCCGCGGGGGCTGATGGTCAGCTTCGGCAACGCATCAGGCGCCGTGACGGGTGTGAATCTGGGGATTTTGTCGCAGAAGGGCTCGTTGTATGTCACACGGCCAACATTGGCGTCGTATGCCAATACCCCCGAGAACCTGCAAAAAATGGCAGACGAGCTGTTCGAGATGATCCGCAGCGACAACATTACGGTGGACATCAGCCAGCGCTTTGCCTTGAAAGACGCCGCCAAGGCACAGACCGAACTGTCAGCACGCCGCACGACCGGCTCGACCATTCTGGTGCCTTGATCTCAACCTTCCGGTAGCCGCTGGCGAAGGCCTCTCGGCCTGCGACAGCGGCCCCGCGTTGAATCAGGCCGGGCGAACCACTTTGCCCGTCGCCAGATCGCGAATCAGGCTCGGGTTTTTCCGCCCGCCCAGGTTGCCGCCCAACACATGGTCGATTTGCCCCCGGAAGTATTGCTCCACCTTCAGCCGCGTCCGCGCAGCCGGCAAACCCGCCGGGTTGGCAGACGTCGAGACGATCGGGCCCACCAATGAACACAGTTCGCGCACCAGCGGGTGATCGCTCACACGCAATGCCACGGTGTCGTGCACGCCGGTAATCCACTCGGGCAACAAGCCCTGGTGCGGCACCAGCCAGGTGTTCGGCCCCGGCCAGGTACTGGCCATGCGGTCGAGCCAGTCCTGGGGGAAGTCCTCAAACAGAAAGTCGAATTGGTGAATATTGTCGGCAATCAAAATCAGGCCTTTATCCACAGGCCGCGACTTGATGGCCAGCAGCCGTTCTACCGCGTCTTCATCCCATGGGTCGCAACCCAAACCCCAGACCGCTTCGGTGGGATAGGCAATCACCGCGCCCGCGCGAATGGCGGTTGCGGCTTGCTGTACGCGCCAGGTGCTGATCATTGAATGTCTCCAGATATGTGCTGTGCGCAAGTGTACTTAGCTGGCGCGAGCAAACCAACGTCCGCCCTCCAGGACCACGTGGCCTTCTAGCTCCAGCTCGGTCAGGGCGGCGAGCAGGGTGGGCAATGCCCATCCGCTGGCACGGGCCAGGCCTTCGCTGGTGTAGGGCGATGCCTGCAACAATTGCACGAGCGGATGACAACTTGGCGTGAACAATCCACCGGTGGACACCGGCATTGAGCGCCAGCCGCGCAGCCCTTCCAGAATGTGCTCAACGGTTTCCACCAGCGTAGCCCCGTCGCGGATCAATTGGTGACAGCCCCGCGCGCCAGGGTGGTGGATGGAACCGGGCAGGGCGTACACCTCTCGCCCCTGTTCGGCCGCCAGCCGCGCCGTTATCAGCGAGCCGCTGGCCACGCTGGCTTCCACGACCAGTACCCCCAGGGATAAACCGCTGATGATGCGGTTGCGACGGGGGAAGTTGCTGGCGTGTGGCCCGGCGTCCAGCGGGAGCTCTGAAACAACGGCGCTGCCGCTCGCAATCATGGCCTCAGCCAAGGCCCGGTGGCGCTGTGGATAAAGTTTTTGCAGACCGGTGCCGAGCACCCCGACGGTTTGCCCGCCGATGTCCAGCGCGGCCTGATGCGCGGCGCCATCAATCCCCAGCGCCAGCCCGCTGGTGATGACAAATCCGGCACCCGCCAAGGCGCGGGAAAACGCACTGGCGGTGTCCAGCCCCGGCCGCGAAGCGCGTCGGCTGCCGACCATGGCCAGCTGTGGTTTTTCCAGAATCGACGGCGCGCCCGCCACAAACAACAGGGGCGGCGCATCGCTGAGTTCAGCCAGCAAGGCCGGGTAATCGGGTTGGTCGTGGAGTAGCAGATGCTGGTTGCAGCCCTCAAGCCAGCGCAATGCAGCGCTTGCGCCGTCGCGCACCTCAACACTGCGCCGGGCTTCGGCGCACACCGCCGGCAAGCCCAGCGACCGCCACGCACTGGCAGGCGCACTGAGCGCCGAGCTGGCTGAGCCAAAGGCATTGAACAGGGTGTAATAACGACGCGGGCCAACTTCAGGCAAGCGGTGAAGGCGCAGACGCGCTTCCAGCTCTGCCGGGGAAATACGCGAACATTCAGACAGCGACATAGGATCATCCTTGATCTGTTTCACCAGCGTTACGAAGTCAACAACCTGTGGATAACTCTGTTAACAAGTTGTTTGGGAAAATCGCCCGCCGGGACGGCAGGGCGGCTCGCTACCCTTGAAATACAAGCGGCATTCCCCACCTTAGTAGAACGATTCAGCCAGACAGCGAAGAGGCAAAAGGCCACTTGGCCGAATCGCATGAGAAGTGGGCATTACCCCTCAGGCCCTGCACGCATCCGACTCACAATCAACGCAGGCGGGGCCTGAGTTTCAGCGCAAAATGGCAGCGGCAAAACGCGACAGTGGGTGTCATACCTGCTGACAAACGAGCGTTCGGCGGCAGGTTACAAAGTGCTACAAGCGCCAGACCGCAAGGCGCGCGTACCGTGCAGCCCGGCAGCTAGTCGTTTCATCCGCGGGGGAATCCCTTTATTATGTGCGCTCGCGTGAAACGCTTGAGCCCGAGCGGGTTCTCTCTGAAAGAGACGTTTTGCACAGGTTGCCCGAGTCCTCAGGACCCACCTGACAACCGTTATTAATCTTTCATACAGTGCAGCAATTACGCCTATGGCCATCTTGAACATCCTCGAATTCCCAGACTCGCGACTACGCACCATCGCCAAGCCCGTGGAGGTTGTGGACGACGAAGTGCGTCAGTTGATCGATGACATGTTTGAAACCATGTACGAAGCGCCGGGCATCGGTCTGGCAGCGACCCAGGTCAACGTCCACAAGCGCATCGTGGTCATGGACCTGAGCGAAGACCGCAGCGCGCCGATGGTCTTCATCAATCCGGTGTTCGAAACCCTGACCGACGAGATGGACCAGTACCAGGAAGGCTGCCTGTCGGTGCCGGGGTTCTACGAAAACGTGGACCGCCCGCAGCGCGTCAAGATCAACGCGCTGGACCGTGATGGCAAACCGTTCGAAATGATTGCCGAAGGCCTGCTGGCCGTGTGCATCCAGCACGAGTGCGATCACCTCAACGGCAAGCTGTTCGTCGATTACCTGTCTAATCTCAAGCGTGACCGGATCAAGAAGAAGCTGGAAAAACTGCACCGCCAGAACGCCTGACCGGCCCTGTGACCGCCGCCCCCGCACGAGGCGGCGATCCCGCGCGACGCGGCTTTGATCCGGGCAACACCGATAGGCCTCAAGCCCCCGCCACCGGGACTATCGGTAGTTCTCGGGATTATTCCCGCGCATTCCCCCATTCCAAGTGAGTAATCCATGACTGAGCCACTGCGCATCGTCTTTGCCGGCACCCCAGAATTCGCCGCTGAACACCTCAAGGCACTGCTCGACAGCCCTTACGAGATCGTCGCGGTTTACACCCAACCGGATCGTCCGGCCGGGCGCGGGCAAAAGCTGATGCCAAGCCCGGTCAAGCAACTCGCGCTGGAACACTCTATTGCTGTCATGCAGCCGCCCACTTTGCGTGCGCCTGAGGCCCAGGCCGAACTGGCCGCGCTCAAGCCGGATTTGATGGTGGTCGTGGCCTATGGCCTGATCCTGCCGCAAGCCGTGCTCGATATTCCGCGTCTGGGCTGTATCAACAGCCACGCTTCGCTGCTGCCACGCTGGCGCGGTGCGGCGCCGATCCAGCGGGCAATTGAAGCGGGCGACAGCGAAAGCGGCGTGACCGTGATGCGCATGGAGGCCGGTTTGGACACCGGCCCCATGCTGCTCAAGGCCTTTACCCCTATCACGCGTGAAGACACCGGCGGCAGCCTGCATGACCGTCTGGCCGAGCTGGGCCCGCCTGCGGTGATCGAAGCCATTGCCGGTCTGGCAGCCGGCACGTTGGTGGGCGAGGTGCAGGACGACAGCCTCGCGACCTACGCCCACAAGTTGAACAAAGACGAAGCACGCATCGACTGGAATCGTCCGGCGGTGGAGCTGGAGCGTCTGATCCGCGCCTTTAACCCGTGGCCGATCTGCCACAGCACCCTGAACGGCGAAGCCTTGAAAGTGCTGGCTGGCACGGTTGCGCAGGCACAGGGCACGCCCGGTCAGATCCTCGCCGCCAGCAAGGACGGGCTGATCGTGGGATGCGGCGAAGGCGCGTTGTGTCTGACCCGCCTGCAATTGCCCGGTGGCAAAGCGCTGAACTTCAGCGACCTGTTCAACAGCCGCCGGGAGCAATTCGCCATCGGCACCGTCCTGGGTGCCGCCCAATGAACCCGCGTCTGGCCGCCGCCAAGGCACTGACGGCTGTTCTGAACGGCAAAGCGTCGCTTAACAGCTCGTTGCCATTACAGCTGGATAAAGTCGAAGTCCGCGACCGCGGCCTGACCCAAGACCTCGCATTCGGCACGGCGCGCTGGCAGCCACGGCTGTCGGCGCTGGCCAACAAACTGTTGCAAAAGCCCTTTAAAGCGGCAGACGCTGACGTTGAAGCGTTGCTGCTGGTCGGCCTGTATCAACTGCTCTACACCCGCATTCCCGCCCACGCCGCCATCGGTGAAACCGTGGGGTGCGCCGACAAGCTGAAAAAGCCGTGGGCCAAAGGGTTGCTCAATGCCGTGTTGCGCAATGCCCAGCGCGAAAGCGAGGCGCTACTGGCCGAGCTGGAACACGACCCGGTGGTGCGCACCGCCCACCCGCGCTGGTTGCAAAAATCCCTGAAAGCGTTCTGGCCTGAGCAATGGGAAGCCATCTGCGCCGCCAACAACGCGCATCCGCCCATGATTCTGCGGGTCAATCGTCGTCATCACAGCCGCGACGCCTACCTGCAATTGCTGGCGGACGCGGGCGTCCAGGCGACGGCTTGTGCCTTCAGCCGGGACGGTATCGTGCTGGCCGAAGCCTGCGACGTGCGTCACCTGCCGGGCTTTGCCGAAGGCTGGATCAGCGTGCAGGACGAAGCCGCACAACTGGCGGCCGACCTGCTCGATCTGGCACCCGGCCAGCGTGTGCTGGATGCCTGCTGCGCGCCGGGTGGCAAAACCTGCCACATCCTTGAAGTTGAACCCAACCTGACCGGCGTGGTGGCCGTGGATCTCGAAGCCAAGCGTCTGGTGCGCGTGCGCGAGAACCTTGAGCGACTGGGCCTGAGTGCCGAATTGATTGCTGCCAACGGCCGCGACACGGCCACATGGTGGGACGGCAAGCCGTTCCAGCGCATTTTGCTGGATGCGCCTTGCTCAGCGACGGGCGTTATCCGACGCCACCCGGACATCAAGCTGACGCGTCAGCCAGACGACATCGCCGCCCTCGCGACCTTGCAAGGTGAGTTGCTGGACGCCATGTGGCCGACGCTCGACGTCGGTGGCATCCTGCTCTACGCCACGTGCTCAACGCTACCGACCGAGAACACCGAGGTGATTGAAGCATTCCTTGCCCGCACACCGGGTGCGCGAGAGCTGGACATCGCCGGGCAGTTCGGTCTCAAGCAACCGCACGGGCGCCAACTGCTGGCCCAGGAAGGCGGGCACGATGGCTTCTATTACGCCAAGTTGATCAAGATCGCAGCCGCTCGCGGCTAATCGAGAACAGGAAATGACGGCATGAAAATCATCATCCTCGGCGCAGGCCAGGTCGGTGGCACCCTGGCAGAGCATCTGGCCAGCGAAGCCAACGACATCACAGTGGTCGATACCGATGGCGAACGCCTGCGCGACCTCGGTGACCGCCTCGACATCCGCACCATTCAGGGCCGCGCTTCACTGCCCAATGTACTGCGTCAGGCGGGCGCCGACGATGCCGACATGCTGGTGGCAGTGACCAACAGCGACGAGACCAACATGGTCGCCTGCCAAGTGGCGTACTCGCTGTTCCACACACCCACCAAAATTGCCCGCGTGCGTGAATCGGCCTACCTGAGCCGGGGCGAAGAGCTGTTCGACAACGACGCGATTCCGGTCGATGTGCTGATCAGCCCCGAGCAAGTGGTGACCAATTACATCAAGCGCCTGATCGAACACCCCGGTGCCTTGCAGGTGATCGACTTCGCGGAAGGCAAGGCGCAATTGGTGGCGGTCAAGGCGTACTACGGCGGCCCGCTGAT
The DNA here is from genome assembly GCF_015377145.2 of Pseudomonas lundensis. Classification (NCBI taxonomy): domain Bacteria; kingdom Pseudomonadati; phylum Pseudomonadota; class Gammaproteobacteria; order Pseudomonadales; family Pseudomonadaceae; genus Pseudomonas; species Pseudomonas lundensis. Next base: position 24,965 of record NZ_CP062158.2, on the reverse strand, counting down.
TGGTCAGCAATTGCGCCAACTGCGCGAGCACATGCCGAATGTGGATACACGGGTGGCGGCGATTTTCCGACGTGATCGGCCAATTACGCCCCGTGGCGACACGGTGATCGAAGCCGACGACGAAGTCTTTTTCATCGCCGCCCGCGCCAATATTCGCGCCGTGATGAGCGAAATGCGCCGCCTGGATGAAAGCTACAAACGCATCGTGATTGCTGGCGGCGGCCAGATCGGCGAGCGGCTGGCCGAAGCCATCGAAAGCCGTTATCAGGTCAAGATCATCGAGATGAGCGCTGCCCGTTGCCGCTACCTGTCGGACACGCTCGACAGCACCGTGGTGCTGCAAGGCAGCGCTTCGGACCGCGACCTGATGCTGGAAGAAAACATCGCGGATGCCGACCTGTTCCTGGCGCTGACCAACGACGACGAAGCCAACATCATGTCGTCGCTGCTGGCCAAGCGGCTGGGGGCGAAGAAGGTCATGACCATCATCAACAACCCGGCGTATGTGGACCTGATTCAGGGCGGCGAAATCGACATCGCCATCAGCCCTCAACTGGCCACCATCGGCACCTTGCTGGCCCACGTGCGGCGCGGCGATATCGTCAGCGTGCACTCACTGCGCCGTGGCGCGGCCGAAGCCATCGAGGCCATCGCTCACGGCGATTCGAAGTCAAGCAAGGTGATCGGGCGGCGCATCGGTGAAATCCACCTGCCACCCGGCACCACCATCGGCGCAATCATTCGCGATGAAGAAGTGCTGATTGCCCACGACGCCACGGTGATCAATGCCGGGGACCATGTGATTTTGTTCCTTGTGGATAAAAAGCATATTCGCGACGTCGAGAAGCTGTTCCACGTAGGACTGAGCTTTTTCTAAGGAGCCAGACGGATGTTGGATTCACTGGAAAAGATGTTGGCCAAGGGTGTGGATAACGCATTGCTGCGCTTTGGCCTGGGCAAGGGTTATCTCGACCTTGGGCATCACCTCAAGGCGGTGCAGCACCTGCAATGCTGTGTGACCTTTGATCCCAAGTACTCTGCGGCGTGGAAGTTGTTGGGCAAGGCGCACCTGGCGGCCGGGGATCGGGCCGCAGCGCGTTCGGCGTGGGAGCAAGGGCTTGCGGCTGCGCAGGCCCATGGCGACAAACAGGCCGAAAAAGAAATGACCGTGTTTTTGAAAAAACTCGACAAGTAGTCGCCGCCGCAGCCTGCGGCAGCCACTACAAGGTCGGTCGGCGGGCGCGTTAGTACCAGCGCGCCTCGCCCGGCGGACGCTTTTTGAAGCGTTTCATGCTCCACATGTACTGGCTCGGGTAAGCCCGCACGTACTTTTCCACCACTTGGCTCATCGCTTTGCACGACGTTTCGGTGTCAGTGCTGTACATGGCTTCGGGCGCCGCTTCCAGAATCACTTTGAAGCCCGAGCCGTCAGGCAGGCGCAGGGCGTGCAGGAACACCCCCACGGCTTTGCCGCCCGCCAGCATGTTGGGCACAAATTTGCTGGTCAGGGCCTGAGTACCGAGGAACGGCACGAAAATACCTGCCGATTCCGCGGGCTCGGGGTCGGCCGGGATACCGACCTGACCGCCTTTGCGCACTTCCTTGATGACACTCAAGATGCCTTCTTTGGTCGACGCGGCCACACGGTTGCCCAGTTGCACGCGCTGTTTGCGCAGCAGTTCGTCCACCGCCTTGAGCTTGGGCGGACGGTAGAAAATGATCGGCTTGCACTGGCTGCAATAGAAGTGATTGAGCACTTCCCAGTTACCCAAATGGCTGGTGATCCCGACCACGCCCTTGCCGGAGGCCAGCGCGTCCTTGAGCACCTGCAGCCCCTCGACTTCACGCACCAGGTCGATGGAGCGCTGGGCAGGCCAGATCCACGCGCAGGCACTTTCCGTCAGGCTTTTGCCGATGTCCTTAAGGCTTTGGCCCACCAGTTGCTCGCGGGCAACCGGGTCCATTTCCGGGAAACATTTCGCGAGGTTGATGCGCACCACTTCCCGCGAACGGTTCGGCAGTTTCCACATCAGCCAGCCGATGGCCGACCCCACACGTTGCACCGCGCCCCACGGGAGCATGGCAAACACGCGCAACGCCCCGACCAGCAAGGCACCTTTAAACTTTTCCACAGGGGGTTCCCATTCAATACAAAAACAGCGTTTGTCGTCGCTGACCAAGCACGAGGCGGCGACCACAGGGTTCAAGAGTGGCCAGCATTCTAACCGCCGTTTGCCAGCTCCGCGTAGCGGTAGCAGGTGGTGGCGTGGTCCATGACCATGCCACTGGCTTGCATAAAGGCATAGCAAATGGTCGGTCCGACGAACGTAAACCCGGCTTTTTTCAGGCCTTTGCTCATGGCTTCGGCCTCGGGGGTGACGGCCGGAAACTCATGCCGTTCGGTGAAGTGATTGATCTTGGGTGTCCCTTGCACAAACGACCACAAGAACGCCACCGGGTTGTCCAGCGCCAGCCAGGCCTGGGCATTGCGCCGGGCGCCTACCACTTTCAGGCGGTTGCGAATGATCCCCGGGTCTTGCAGTAACGTCTCTATCTCGGCGTCGCTCATCACCGCCAGACGCTGGGCATCAAAGCCAAACATCACCTTGCGATAGTGCTCGCGTTTCTTCAGAACCGTGATCCATGACAAGCCGGCCTGGAACCCTTCGAGCAATAACAACTCGAACAACCCGTGCGCATCGCGCAACGGTACGCCCCACTCCTGATCGTGATAGGCCATGTACAGAGGGTCATCCGAACACCAGAAACAACGTGCCATAAAGGCTCCAAGAGGTGGAGGCGCGACCGAATCGGGTATACTCCCGCTCTTTAAATCGCAGCCCAAGAAACAGGTGAATTTGTGAGCCAGCCTACGCCAGCAGTGCGTACCTTCCAAGACTTGATCCTCGCCCTCCAGCAATACTGGGCCGAGCAAGGTTGTGTGGTGCTTCAGCCCTACGATATGGAAGTGGGCGCCGGCACATTCCATACCGCCACTTTTTTGCGCTCCCTGGGCCCAGAAACGTGGAACGCCGCTTATGTGCAGCCCAGTCGTCGACCGACTGACGGCCGCTACGGCGAAAACCCGAACCGTCTGCAGCACTACTACCAGTTCCAGGTGGTTTTGAAGCCAAACCCGCCTAATTTCCAGGAGCTGTACCTGGGCTCGCTGAAGCACATCGGCCTCGACCCGCTGGTGCACGACATCCGTTTCGTTGAAGACAACTGGGAATCGCCAACACTGGGCGCCTGGGGTCTGGGCTGGGAAATCTGGCTCAACGGCATGGAAGTCACCCAGTTCACCTACTTCCAGCAAGTCGGCGGCATTGAGTGCTACCCGGTAACCGGCGAAATCACCTACGGCCTTGAGCGACTGGCGATGTACCTGCAAGGCGTGGATTCCGTCTACGACCTGGTCTGGACTGACGGCCCGTTCGGCAAAGTGACCTACGGCGACGTGTTCCACCAGAACGAGGTCGAGCAGTCGACTTACAACTTCGAACACGCCAACGTCGACAAACTGTTTGAGCTGTTCGATTTCTACGAAAGCGAAGCCAAGCGCCTGATCGAACTCGACCAGCCGCTGCCGTTGCCCAGCTACGAAATGGTGCTCAAGGCATCGCACACCTTTAACTTGCTGGATGCGCGCCGCGCCATTTCCGTGACGGCCCGTCAGCAATACATCCTGCGTGTGCGTACCCTGGCGCGTTCGGTGGCTCAGGCGTACCTCGAAGCGCGCGCCAAATTGGGCTTCCCGATGGCACCCCCTGATTTGCGTGATGAAGTGTTGGCTAAGTTGGAGGCTGCACAATGAGTGCTCAAGATTTTCTGGTTGAACTGGGCACTGAAGAACTGCCACCCAAAGCCCTCAACACTCTGGCCGACGCCTTTCTGGCCGGGATCGAAAAAGGCCTGCAAAACGCTGGTCTGAACTTCACCGCGAAAAAAGTCTACGCCGCGCCGCGTCGTCTGGCCGTGCTGTTGACGCAGCTCGACACCCAGCAACCGGACCGCAGCATCAACATCGACGGCCCGCCACGTCAGGCCGCGTTCGACGCTGAAGGCAACCCGACGCAGGCAGCTCTGGGTTTCGCCAAAAAATGCGGCGTTGAACTGAGCGAAATCGATCAGAGCGGCCCGAAACTGCGTTTCAGCCAGGTGATTGTCGGCAAGCCGACCGCCAGCCTGCTGCCGACCATCGTTGAAGATTCGTTGAACGACTTGCCGATTCCAAAGCGCATGCGCTGGGGCGCCCGCAAGGAAGAGTTCGTACGTCCGACCCAATGGCTGGTCATGCTGCTGGGCGATGAAGTGGTCAACTGCACGATCCTCGCGCAAACAGCCGGTCGCGACTCCCGTGGTCACCGCTTCCATCACCCTGAAAGCGTGCGTATCACCTCGCCGGCCAACTACCTCGAAGACTTGCGCAAAGCCTATGTGCTGGCCGACTTCAACGAGCGCCGCGAGCTAATTGCCAAGCGCGTGGCCGAGCTGGCGACCCTGCAGGAAGGCACCGCCATCGTGCCCCCAAGCCTGCTCGACGAAGTGACCGCACTGGTTGAGTGGCCTGTGCCGCTGGTGTGCTCGTTCGAAGAACGCTTCCTCGATGTACCGCAAGAAGCGCTGATCACCACCATGCAGGACAACCAGAAGTACTTCTGCCTGCTGGACGTGGATGGCAAGTTGCTGCCGCGCTTTATCACCGTGGCCAACATCGAGAGCAAAGACCCGCAGCAGATCATCTCGGGTAACGAGAAAGTCGTGCGCCCACGTCTGACGGACGCCGAGTTCTTCTTCAAGCAAGACAAGAAGCAGAAGCTCGAAGACTTCAACCTGCGCCTGCAAAACGTGGTGTTCCAGGCCCAATTGGGCAGCGTGTTTGACAAAGCCGAGCGCGTGTCCAAACTGGCTGCGTTCATCGCGCCACGCATTGGCGGCGACGCCCAGCGTGCTGCCCGTGCCGGTTTGTTGTCCAAGTGCGACCTGGCCACTGAAATGGTGGGCGAGTTCCCGGAGATGCAAGGCATTGCCGGTTACTACTACGCCCTCAACGACGGCGAGCCGGAAGACGTTGCACTGGCGCTCAACGAGCAGTACATGCCACGTGGCGCAGGCGCTGAACTGCCAGGCACCCTGACCGGTGCGGCCGTGGCCATCGCTGACAAGCTCGACACCCTGGTCGGCATCTTCGGGATCGGCATGTTGCCCACCGGCAGCAAAGACCCGTATGCCCTGCGCCGTGCAGCGCTGGGTATCCTGCGCATCCTGATCGACAAAAAACTCGACCTCGACCTGACTGAAGCCGTTAATTTCGCGGTGACCGCGTTCGGCGCCAAGATCAAGTCGGCGGGGCTGGCGGATCAAGTGCTGGAATTCATCTTCGACCGCCTGCGTGCGCGTTATGAAGACGAAGGCGTGGACGTGGCCACTTACCTCTCGGTACGTGCCCTGCAACCGACCTCGGCGCTGGACTTCGATCAACGCGTGCAAGCCGTTCAGGCGTTCCGTCAATTGCCGGAAGCCGCTGCCCTGGCAGCCGTGAACAAGCGCGTGTCGAACCTGTTGAGTAAAGTGGACGGCACCGTGTCGACCCACGTTGAAGCCAAGTTCTTCGACAATGCCAGCGAGTTCTCGCTGTACTCAGCCATTCAAAAGGCCGATGAAGCGGTGCAACCCATGGCCGCTGCCCGTCAGTACAACGAGGCCCTGACCCGTCTGGCGGCGTTGCGCGAGCCAGTGGATGCATTCTTCGAAGCCGTGATGATCAACGCTGACGACGCCAACGTGCGGGCTAACCGCTACGCATTGCTGGCGCGCCTGCGCGGTCTGTTCCTCGGCGTTGCCGACATCTCGTTGCTGGGCTAAGGGGCTGCTGTTGAAACTGCTGATTCTCGATCGGGACGGAGTGATCAATTACGACTCCGACGCTTACATCAAGTCTGTCGAGGAGTGGATCCCGCTCCCCGGCGCGATCGAGGCCATCGCGCAGTTGAGCAAGGCGGGCTGGACGGTGGCCATCGCCACTAACCAGTCCGGCATTGCACGCGGCTACTACGACATCGCCACCCTGAACGCTATGCACGACCGTTTGCGGGCGCTTGTGGCCGAGCAGGGCGGTGACGTTGGCCGGATTGAATATTGCCCGCACGGGCCTGATGAAGGCTGCGACTGCCGAAAACCCAAACCCGGCATGCTGCGCACGATTGCCGAGCATTACAGCGCCGATTTACATGAATGTTGGTTTGTTGGCGACAGTTTGGGTGACTTGCAGGCTGCAAAAGCCGTCGGTTCACAGCCAGTTTTGGTGAAAACCGGAAAAGGCGAAAAAACGCTCGAAAAAAATCTTCCGGCTACTACCCTGATTTTTAACGATCTGGCGGCAGTTGCCGCAAAACTTATCCACACATAAGGCATTTTTGAACACCTGCTGACTTCCGTTGCCCAGGCCTGTTCACAAATGCGTTATCCGCAACGGTAAAAGCCTCTATGTCGATCCTGCAGGCCATCAGAACTTTTTTCTTTTACCTGCTGCTGGGCACCAGCTCGCTGCTGTGGTGCTCGCTGAGTTTTTTTGTCGCCCCCTTTCTGCCGTTTCGTGCGCGTTATCGTTTTATCAACGTGTACTGGTGCCGTTGTGCACTGTGGCTGACGCGGGTGTTCCTGAACATTCACGTTGAAGTGAAGGGCGCAGAAAACGTCCCGCAGCGTCCGTGCGTGATTCTGGCCAACCACCAAAGCACCTGGGAGACGTTTTTCCTCTCCGCTTACTTTCAGCCGCTGAGCCAGGTGCTCAAGCGTGAACTGTTGTATGTGCCGTTTTTCGGCTGGGCCATGGCCATGCTGCGCCCGATAGCCATCGACCGTGACAACCCGAAAGCGGCACTCAAGCACATCGCCAAGAAGGGCGACGAGCTGCTCAAGGACAACATTTGGGTGCTGATCTTCCCGGAAGGCACGCGCGTGCCTTACGGCACGGTGGGCAAGTTCTCCCGAGGCGGTACGGCGCTGGCGGTCAATGCTGATTTGCCGGTGTTGCCGATTGCCCATAACGCGGGCAAGTACTGGCCAAAAGTGGGTTGGGCGAAAAAACCCGGCACGATCGAGGTGGTGATTGGCGAGCCGATGTACGCCAATGGCACCGGGCCGCGCGCCATTGCCGAGCTGAACGACCGGGTTCAAGCCTGGAACGAACAGGCTCAACGCGCTATGGGTTCGCTGCCGCCAGTGGCTGAACCGGTTGAAGCGATTGAGCGCTAGGCGTTTTGTGGATAACGTGTGTACAAGTTTTGGATTTCTTCGGAAAAATGCTCGTAAGTCTATGATTTATTTACTTATTTCTCGGTATGACTTTTTACCGTAAAACGTGCATAAGTTTTTCTAAGGCTTAAAAAAACCGGCGTTTTCGCCGGTTTTTTTGTGCCGCTTATACAGCCTCTTACACCTTATCGATGTTCACGTTTCGGGTCTCCTTAAGGCACAGCATGCCCACCACCAGGCTGACCCCGGTAATCAGCACCGGATACCACAGCCCGTAGAAGATATCCCCGGTGTACACCACCAGCGCGAACGACACGGTGGGCAGAAAACCACCAAACCAGCCATTGCCAATGTGGTATGGCAGCGACATGGACGTGTAGCGAATGCGGGTCGGGAACAGTTCCACCATCACCGCGGCCAACGGCCCGTAGGTCATGGTCGCAATCAACGTCAGCATGACCATCACCAGCACCACCATGGGCTGGTTGACGGCACTTGGGTCAGCCTTGGCCGGGTAGCCGGCGGCCGAGATGGCGGCACGCATGGCCGCTTCGTCGAAGCCCTGGATCTGCTGCTCACCCACCGACACTTGCACGGGCGTGCCGGGCGCTGCCGACACAGAGGTGTACGGCAAACCCTGTTTCACCAGGAAGGTTTTGACCTTGTCGCACGGGCTGTCGAAGCGCGCCTTGCCCACCGGGTCAAACTGGAACGTGCAGGTCGAAGGATCGGCCATCACCACAATCGGTGACTGGCGGCTTGCCGCGTCGATCTGCGGGTTCGCGTAGTGGCTGAGGGCTTTGAACAGCGGGAAGTACAGCACGGTGGCCAACAACAAGCCCATCATCAGGATCGGCTTGCGCCCGACGCGGTCCGACAGCCAGCCAAAAAAGATGAAGAACGGCGCGCCAATCACCACGCTGATAATCAGCAGCGTATTGGCCTGTGCCGGGTCCATCTTGAGCATTTGCGTGAGGAAGAACAGCACGTAGAACTGCGCGGTATAGAAGGTCACGGCTTGACCGGCGTTGATGCCGAACAGCGCAATCAGCACGATTTTGAGGTTTTCCCATTTGCCGAAAGACTCGCGGATCGGCGATTTGCTGCTTTTACCTTCGGCCTTCATTTTCACGAAGGCAGGCGACTCATGCATGCTCATGCGGATCCAGGTCGAGATGCACAACAGCACGATGGACAGCAGGAACGGCAGGCGCCAGCCCCACACTTCAAACTCGTCGCCCGTCAGGTAGCGACAGCCCAGCACCACCACCAGCGACAGCAGCAGGCCCAGGGTCGCGGTGGATTGAATCCAGCTGGTGTTGAAACCGCGTTTGCCGGGCGGCGCGTGCTCCGCCACGTAGGTGGCAGCACCGCCGTATTCGCCGCCGAGCGCCAGCCCTTGGAGCATGCGCAGCAGCACCAGCATGATCGGGGCCGCAATGCCGATGCTGGCATAAGTGGGCAGCAAACCGACGGCAAAGGTCGAAAGGCCCATCAGAACGATGGTCATGAGGAAGGTGTATTTTCGCCCGATCATGTCGCCCAAGCGGCCGAACACCAGCGCCCCGAACGGACGCACCAAGAAGCCGGCAGCAAAGGCCATCAGCGCAAAAATGAACGCAGTGGTGTCATTCACCCCGGCGAAGAATTGCTTGCTGAGGACCGTCGCCAGCGCGCCATACAAGAAAAAGTCATACCACTCGAAAACGGTCCCGAGGGATGACGCAAAAATGATTTTTCGTTCTTCTCGACCTGTCGGCGCTTTCGCGACGCCAGCCGTTTGTGCGATTGAGTCTGACATGTTCAATGTCCTCGGCCCTTGGGGCCACAGTGATTATTGTTGTTGTCCACTGTCGGTTCCGGATGACTGCGACCGGAACCACGATCACCTTCAGGCGACCGGTATTGCTGCTACGCGAGACGTATCCACCGCTTTTTCTGCCCGATTGACGGGTGGTTCAAGAATCAGTTGCGCAGCTTTTTCGCCAATCATCAGCGTAGGCGAACAGGTATTACCCGACACGATATCGGGCATGATCGACGCATCGGCCACCCTTAATCCCACGACGCCATGAACCCGCAATTGGGCATCCACCACGGCATCTGAATCCTGCCCCATGCGGCAAGTGCCCACGGGATGGAAAATCGTCGTACCGATGCGGGCGGCCGCTTCATACAACTGTTGCTCAGTGTGCAGTTCAGGGCCAGGCAGATATTCCTCGGGGCTGAAGCCTTGCAGGGCAGGGCTGGCGACAATGTGGCGCGTCAGTCGGATGGCATCCGCCGCCACGCTTAAATCGTCGGGGTGGCTGAGGTAATTAGGATCGATCAACGGCGCGTCGTCCGGGTTGGCAGAGCGGATATCCACGCGGCCGCGACTCTTAGGCCGCAGGTTGCACACCGATGCGGTGAAGGCGGGGAAGGTGTGCAACGGCTCACCGAAGCGTTCCAGCGACAATGGCTGCACGTGGTACTGCAAATTCGCGGAAGGCTGCGCGGGGTCTGACTTTACAAACGCCCCTAACTGGCTGGGCGCCATGGCCAGCGGGCCGCTGCGGTCGTAAGCGTAACGCAGGCCCATGCCCAGTTTGCCCCACAGGCTATTGGCCACCTGATTGAGGGTGCGCGCTTTGCTCAGTTTGAAGATCAGGCGCAGTTGCAGGTGGTCCTGCAAGTTGCCGCCGACACCGGGCAGCTCGTGCTCGACCTTGATGTTCAGGCTTTCGAGTAAAGGTCGCGGACCAATCCCCGAGCGCTGCAAAATCCCCGGCGAGCCTATCGCGCCTGCGCACAGAATGATTTCACGCTGCGCGTTGAAGTCCTGTTCCGTGCCTTGCCAACGGGCGCGCACATGGGTGGCGCGGCCGTCGTCTAACAGCACTTTATTGACGTGAACGTCGGTGAGCACGGTCAAATTCGGCCGTTTGAGGATCGGCCGTAAAAATGCTTTGGAGGCGTTCCAGCGCACCCCGGCACGCTGATTGACCTGAAAGTAGCCACAACCCTGATTGTCGCCGGTGTTGAAATCGTCGACGGTCGGGATGCCGCTTTGGGCAGCGGCGGCGCGAAAAGCGTCGAGTATGGGCCAGGAATATCGCTGTTGCTCAACCCGCCATTCGCCGTCACTGCTGTGCATATCGGCATTGCCGCCGTAGTGTTTTTCGCTGCGTTTGAACAGCGGCAGCACGTCTTTCCAGGCCCAGCCCGGGTTGCCCTGTTCGGCCCAACGGTCGTAGTCACTTGCCTGACCGCGCATGTAGATCATGCCGTTGATCGACGAACAGCCACCCAGCACCTTGCCCCGTGGATAACTCAGGCTGCGGCCTTGCAAGCCGGCCTGCACTTCGGTTTTGAAACACCAGTCGGTACGCGGGTTGCCGATGCAGTACAGATACCCCACAGGGATGTGAATCCATGGGTAGTTATCACGGCCGCCCGCTTCCAGCAGCAGCACCGAGTGGGCAGGGTTGGCCGACAAACGGTTGGCCAGCACAGAACCGGCAGGGCCTGCGCCCACAATGATGTAGTCATAGACCTGAGTCGCTGATGGCATGAAGCACCTCGCGCCTGTATTTATTTTTATTGTCCTGCCCCATCGTATTGATTAATTTCGAGTTGAAAACGCGCGATTTCGCCCATGGCCTGTGCGTTTTTGCACAACACCTCCTACAGCTGCGCCCGAGGACACTCATGTTCGACTGGAATGACCTGCGGTATTTTCTGGAGTTGCAGCGCAGCGGTCGCCTGCTGACCGCCGCCAAACGCCTCAATACCACCCACAGCACGGTGGCGCGGCACATTGAGACCATCGAACACCATCTGGGCACGGCGCTGTTCGTGCAGCATGCGCAAGGGTACGAACTGACCCCGGCCGGGCAAGCGCTGCTCAAGCACGCCGAGGCGATGGAAAACGTTGCGCTGCTGGCACAGGAAGAAATCACCCAGGCCATGGCGCCGCTGGGCAAGATTCGTCTGGGGGTCACTGAAGGCATCGGCATCATGTTCATTACCGCCCGTCTGCGCGGCCTGTTTGAGCGCTATCCGGGGCTGGAGGTGGAGCTGGTGGCGGTACCGCGCTTTGTCAGCATTCTCAACCGTGAGGCCGAAATCAGCATCCATCTGGAGCGACCCAATGCCGACCTGTTGATCACCCGCAAACTCACGGATTACACCCTAGGGCTTTATGCCAGCCCCACGTACCTGGAAAGAGCACCCGCGCTCAATGATCGCGATGACCTTGGCCAGCACGATTGGATCGGGTACGTCGATGACCTGTTGTTCAGCCAGGAGCTGCTGTTCCTGAATACCTTCTGCCGCACCCCGACCGTGACGTTTCGCAGCACCAGCGTGATCGCTCAGCAACAGGCGGCAAGCGCCGGGTTGGGCATTGCCGTGCTGCCCAATTACATGGCCCGTCACGACCCGGCGCTGGTGCGGGTCTTGCCGCAGGAGTCGGTGCAACGCAGCTACTGGATCAGCACCCGCCGCGAGCTGCACAAGTCTGTGCGGTTGCGCGTGGTGTGGGATTTTTTGCTGGCGTTATGCACAGCCGAACAACCCGTGTTGATGGCCCCCTGACCGGCCCACGCGCGCGGGGGCCTGTGGATAACGTTTAAAAAACAAAAAACGCGAAACAGCCCACACCCTGTGCATAAATTCGGCAGCACATAAAACCCTGTTCTAAAGTCACGCCCTTAAAGGGGACTTCGCGATAGAAGCCCGCGCTCTAATAACGATAAGAAGTGAGCTTTTATGAACAGGGACGTTCGTCGTGGCAGCGCCGCGCCTATTGTGTGCGCCAGCCTGCTGGTAATGCTTTCTACCCCGGCCCGGGCGGTGTATCAGGAACAGGGCACCGCAGGCGATGCGGCCAGCTGGCGCTCCGCCGAGTATGGGCAGGATTGGGGCCTTGAGCGGCTGTCGGCCAACGCGGCGTACGCGGCGGGTGTCACCGGGGACGGGGTCAAGATCGGCGTCATGGATTCGGGGTTCGACCCGGGTCATCCCGAAGCCGCCCGCTTCCAGGCCGTTACGGCCAGCGGTCAGTCCGCAGACGGCACGCCCTTTTCGGTCAGCGGCGTGCTCAACCCGCGTAACGATTCCCACGGCACCCACGTCACCGGCACCATCGCCGCCGCCCGTGATGGCGTTGGCATGCACGGTGTGGCCTTCAATGCCGATCTGTATGTGGCCAATACCAACCAGAACGACAGTTTTTTGTTCGGCCCCCACCCGGATGCGCTCTATTTCAAGGCCGCCTATAACGCATTGGCGGATGCAGGCGTGCGAGCGATCAACAACAGTTGGGGCAGCCAGCCCAAAGACGTGAACTATCAAACCCTTGAGGGTCTGCACGCGGCGTATGCACAGCATTACAACCAAAACACCTGGCTGGATGCGGCTGCCGACGTGTCGCGTCGTGGGGTGATCAATGTGTTCAGCGCCGGTAACAGCGGGGTGGCCAACGCCAGCGTGCGTTCAGCGTTGCCGTACTTTCAACCCGACCTTGAAGGACACTGGCTGGCGGTCTCCGGGCTGGATAAAAACAATCAGCAAAAGTACAACCAGTGCGGCATCGCCAAGTACTGGTGCATCGCCACCCCCGGCGCATTGATCAACAGCACCATCCCGGGCGATGGCTACGGGGTGAAGTCCGGCACTTCCATGTCGGCCCCGCACGCCACGGGGGCTCTGGCGCTGGTCATGGAGCGCTACCCGTACCTGAACAACCAGCAAGCCCTCAACGTCTTGCTGACGACCTCCACCCAACTGGACGGCTCGCTCACTCAGGCACCGAGTGAACGGGTGGGCTGGGGCGTGCCGGATCTGGACCGGGCAATGAAGGGGCCGGGACAGTTGCTCGGGACCTTTGATGTGCAGCTCAACAACGGGCAACACGATGTGTGGAGCAATAACCTGACGGATACCGCGCTGGCCGCCCGTCAGCAGGAAGACGCGGCCGAGCATCTGGCGTGGCAACACACCCTGATCGACAACGGGTGGACCCAGGGCCTTGCGAGCGGCGCCAGCCAACAGGAACACACCGATTACGCCATTGGCATGGCCCGCGATGCAGCCGCTGCCCAACGCGAATACCAGGGCAGTCTGATCAAGTCCGGTGCAGGCAGCCTCACGCTGACCGGCGCCAACACCTATCGCGGCGCCACCACGGTCAATGGCGGCACCCTCAACGTGAACGGCTCGATCACCTCGAACGTGACGATCAACGACAGCGGCACACTCGGCGGATCGGGCAGTGTCGGCGGTTTGATCGCCAACACAGGGGCGAGTGTGGCGCCCGGTAACTCCATCGGCACGCTGAACGTCGCGGGCGACGTGACCTTCAAGGCCGGCTCGACCTACGCCGTGGAGTTATCCCCAACCCAAAGCGACCAACTGGTCGCGGGCGGCAAGGCCACGCTGGAGGGCGGCACTGTGACACTGGCGCTGGAAAACACCCCTGATCTGCTTACCCAGCCGCAAGCGCGCAGCTTGCTAGGCCGCCAGTATCAGATCCTGCACGCGGCGGGCGGCATTGAAGGGCAGTTCGCCAGCGTCATGCCCAATTTCCTGTTTATCGGCGCACACCTCGACTACTCGGCCAGCACCGTGCAGATGGCGATCGAGCGCACGGCCACCGCCTTTGCCGACGTCGGCGCCACGCCGAACCAGCGCGCTGTCGCCGCCGCCAGTGAACAATTGGGCGCGGGCAATGCGGTGTATGAAAGCGTATTAAGCGCTCCGTCGATCGCCGAGGCTCAACGCGCATTCCAACAGTTGTCGGGAGAAATTCATCCGGCACTGGGCACGATGCTGATCAACGACAGCCGTCAATTACGGGAGGCAGTCGGTGAACGCCTCAATTCGCCAGACGCCTGGCAGTCATCGCACGCAGCGCCCGAGGTGTGGTTCAAGGCACTCGGCGCGTGGGGCAAAACCGACTCGCGCCATGACACGGCGGATTACACGACCTCGATTGGCGGTGCAGTGGCCGGCGTGGATGGCGCACTCAATGACGAAACCCGGCTCGGCCTGCTGGGCGGTTACAGCGACAGTTCGCTGAATATGGGCACCGGCACGCATTCGCGGGCCACGGTGGACAGCTATCACGTAGGCGCCTACATCGGCCACGCGCTGGGGGCGGTTCGGGTCAGCGGCGGTGCAACCTACAGCTGGCACCGTGCCGATGTGAAACGCGACTTGCAGTACATCAACAGCAGCGCCAAACAAAAAACCAAACGTGACGCGCAAACGGTGCAGGTCTTTACCGAAGCGGCCTACCGCGTGGACTTGCCAGCGGTGGGGCTGGAGCCGTTCGCCCATCTGGCGTACATCCACCTCAACAGTGAGGGGTTCACCGAAAAAGGGGACGCCGCCGCACTCAAGGGCAGTCACGATCAACGCGACGCGGTGCTCGGCACATTAGGTCTGCGGGCGCTGAAAACGGTGCATATCGCCCAGCAACCACTGGATCTGGCGGGCAGCCTGGGCTGGCAGCACACGCTCAGCGCAGTCGATTCGGACACCCATGTGCGATTCGCCTCGGGCGGGCCGAGCTTCACCGTTGAAAGTTCGCCGTTGGTACGGGATGCCGCCCTGGTCGGCGCGCACGCCAGCCTCGCGATCAACCGCGACTTGCGCGTCAACCTGGATTACAGCGGCCAACTGGCCAATCGGGAAAAAAGCCACGGCGTGGGCCTGAGCCTCAATTGGCAGTTCTGATTTCACGGCTTTCGTAAACACCCTGTGCCTTGGGCGCAGGGCTCTTCAGCACCTCACCAGGGAAGGTCATTAAATGGACGTAACACGTGGGCAACTCCTGCCTGTAGGAAAGCTGCCGTTTAAAAAACGGGTCATGTCATTGGCATTGGGCATGGCATCAGTGGGCATGATCGGACAATTGCACGCTGCTCCTTATGTAGAGGCCGGACGGGCAGGGCAGCCTGATAGCTGGCGCAGCCCGGAGTTCAAGGCGGACTGGGGCTTGGGCGCGATCAATGCGCAAGATGCCTACGCCGCGGGGTACAGCGGCAAGGGTGTCAAACTCGGGATCTTCGATCAGCCGGTCTACGCGCAGCACCCTGAGTTCAACAGCCCGAACAAAGTCATCACCCTGACCACCTCCGGCATTCGCGAATACACCGACCCGTACATTCCGGTCAAAGCCGGTGACGCGTTCATCTACGACGGCAGCCCTTCGGCCGGGTCGGACGGCAAATTGGGCTCCCACGGCACCCACGTCGGCGGCATTGCAGGGGGCAACCGCGATGGCGGCCCGATGCACGGCGTGGCCTATGACGCGCAAATCATCATGGCCGACAACGGCGACCCCGGCCCGGAAGACGGCATTATTCGTGGCAATGACGGCGCGGTTTACAAAGCCGGTTGGGATGCGCTGGCCGCCAGCGGGGCGCGGATCATCAACAACAGTTGGGGCATTGGTATCACCGACAAGTTTCGCCTGGGCGGGCGCGACCCGGCTTACCCGCACTTCACCGTGGACGACGCGCAGAAGCAGTTCGATCAGATTGTGCCGCTGCTCGACACCAAGGCGGGTGGCGCTTACAGCGGCGCCATCGAATCGGCGCGCAGTGGCATCGTGACCATTTTCGCCGCCGGTAATGACTACAACCTCAACAACCCGGACGCCATTGCAGGGCTGGCGCATTTCGTCCCGGACATCGCCCCCAACTGGATCACGGTGGCCAGCTTGCAGCAAAACCCTGACACCACCAGCGCCATCCCTTACACCCTGAGTACGTTCTCATCCCGGTGCGGGTATGCGGCCAGTTTCTGCGTGTCCGCACCGGGCACCGGGATCTACAGCGCCGTGATCGGTGGCACCACGCTGGACAACATGACGGTCGGTTACGGCAATAAAAGCGGCACCTCAATGGCCGCACCCCATGTGGCGGGCAGTGCAGCCGTGTTGATGGAGCGCTTCCCGTACATGACCGGGGCACAGGTGGCAGGCGTGCTCAAGTCCACGGCAACCGACCTGGGCGCGGCGGGTGTGGACGAACTGTATGGCTGGGGCATGATCAATCTGCATAAAGCCATCGACGGCCCCGGCATGTTCATCGCTGATGCCGATATCCCACAAGCCCTGCGCGTAGCAGGCTCGTACGGCGACGGCCAGTTTGTGGCAGACCTGCCGGGCGTGGGCGCGCTGATAGATGCCGGAAAACCCACGGAGCGACGCTGCACGGATGCCAGCTGCGGTTTGGATATCTGGCGTAACGACATTGGCGGCCACGGCGGGCTGACCAAACAAGGCATTGGTACGTTGGTGCTGACTGGCGCCAATACCTACAGTGGGCCAACGGCGATCAATCAGGGCCTGCTGGCGGTGAATGGCTCGCTCAGCTCCGCCGTCACGGTGAACCAGAACGGCGTGTTGGGTGGCAGCGGCCAGGTCGGGGCACTGAATGCCAACGCGGGCGGTACGGTGGCGCCGGGCAACTCGATCGGCACGCTTAATGTGGCGGGTAACGTGACGTTCGAGCCGGGCGCCACCTACGCCGTTGAGTTATCCCCAACCCAAAGCGACCGAATTGTGGCGGGTGGTAAAGCCACATTGAAGGGCGGCACAGTGACCCTGGCACTGGAAAACAATCCTGCGCTGTTGAGTCGCCAGCAAGCCGGCAGCCTGTTGGGCCAACAGTTCAGCATTCTCCAGGCCGCGGGCGGGGTAGAGGGGCAGTTCGCCAGCGTCTTGCCCAATTACCTGTTCATCGGGGGGCAGCTGGATTATTCAGCCACGGCGGTGCAATTGGGCATCGAGCGCACGGCTGCATCATTCGCCAGTGTCGCGCTAACCCCTAACCAACGTGCCGTGGCCGCCGCTGCGGAAGGGCTAAGCGCTGGTAATGCGGTGTATGAAGGGATTTTGCTGTCCCCTTCGGTGACCAGTGCGCGTCAGGCGTATCAGCAATTGAGTGGTGAAATTCACCCTGCCATTGCCACCCAACTGATTAACGACAGTCGCCACGTACGCGACGCCGTGGGTGATCGTTTGCGCCAGCATGACCTGTACACCGCCGGTTCAGAGGCGGCTGGCCAGAACTCTGTGTGGGTCAAGGCCCTCGGTGCGTGGGGTAAAACCGATGCCGGCTCATCCAACGCGCAGTCCACCACCTCGTTGGGCGGCATGCTGATTGGCGCGGACGGGCTTATCACCGAGGCCACCCGCGTCGGCCTGTTCACCGGTTACAGCCACAGCGGCCTGAACATGGGAGACGGCACGCACGCCAACGCGTCGACCGACAGCTACCACCTCGGCGCCTACGTGGGGCATGAAATCGATGCCCTGCGCCTGAGTGCGGGTGGCGCTTATAGCTGGAACCGGACCGACGTGAAACGTGATGTGCAATTTGCCGACATCGATGCCAAACAAAAAACCAAACGCGATGCTGGCACTGCGCAGGTCTTCACCGAAGCCGCCTACCGCATCCAACTCCCGTCGCTGGCGCTGGAGCCCTTCGCTAACCTGGCGTATGTACACGTGAGCAGCGACAGCTTCCATGAAAAGGGCGGGGCCGCAGCACTCAAGGGACGCCGCGATAATCGCGAAGCCGTGTTATCGACCCTCGGCCTGCGGGCTGCCAAAACCTTCACCTTAAACAGTGACCAAAAAATGGACGTGGCGGGCAGCCTGGGTTGGCAACACAACTTGAATGCCGTGGGCTCGGATGAGGACTTGAGCTTCGTGGCGGGCAGCACGCCCTTCAGCGTTCACAGTGTTTCATTGGCCCGCGATGCAGCGGTGGTAGGTGCCCAAGTGGGCGTGGCACTGGGTAAAGACACGCGCCTGGAACTGGATTACAACGGGCAGTTGAGCAACAAGGACAAGACGCACGGGGTAGGGTTGAACCTGAGCTGGCAGTTCTGACGACCGCGCTTTCAGCGCGCATAAAAAAAGGCCAACGCGAGCGTTGGCCTTTTTCGTGGTGCGTTTACATCCGCATTAGAAGTCCAGGTTGGACACCGCCAATGCGTTGCTCTCGATGAACTCACGACGCGGTTCAACTGCGTCGCCCATCAAGGTATTGAAGATCTGGTCAGCGCCGATCGCGTCTTCAATGGTGACCTTCAGCATGCGGCGCACACTTGGGTCCATGGTGGTTTCCCAGAGCTGATCCGGGTTCATTTCACCCAGACCTTTGTAGCGCTGAATGGTGTGACGCTTGGTGCTTTCAGCCATCAACCAGTCCAGTGCTTCCTTGAACTCGGTGACTTGCTTGCGGCGTTCGCCACGCTGGATGTAGGCGCCTTCATCCAGCAGGGTGCTCAACTGCGCGCCCAGGGTCACAACGGTTTTGTAGTCGTTGCTGCCGAAGAAATCACGGTTGAAGGTGATGAACGTCGAGTGGCCGTGGGAGATCAGTTCGACTTCCGGCAACCAGACGTTGCGCTCCGTGTCTTCACGCAGGCTGGCCTTGTACACCAGACCGGATTTCTCAACCAGACGCAGACGCTCTTCGAACTTGGCCATCCACGCCTGCATGGCAGCGTGGTCACCCAATTGCTCAAGGGTCACGGCCGGCAGGTAGATGAAGTGCTCGGTCAGCTCCTGAGGGTACAGGCGCGACAGACGCTTAAGGGTTTTCATCACCATGCGGAAGTCGTACACCAGACGCTCCAGTGCTTCGCCGGAGATGCCCGGGGCGTCTTCGTTCAAGTGCAGGCTGGCGTCTTCGAGGGCCGACTGCGTCATGTACTCTTCCATGGCGTCGTCGTCTTTGATGTATTGCTCTTGCTTGCCCTTTTTCACTTTGTACAACGGCGGCTGAGCGATGTAGATGTAGCCACGCTCGATCAGCTCCGGCAACTGACGGAAGAAGAAGGTCAGCAGCAGGGTACGGATGTGCGAACCGTCGACGTCAGCATCGGTCATGATGATGATGTTGTGATAGCGCAGTTTGTCGATGTTGTACTCTTCGCGGCCAATCCCGCAGCCCAGCGCCGTGATCAAGGTGCCGACTTCTTGCGAAGAAATCATCTTGTCGAAGCGAGCTTTCTCAACGTTGAGGATTTTACCTTTCAACGGCAGGATCGCTTGAGTGCGGCGGTTACGTCCCTGCTTGGCGGAGCCGCCAGCAGAGTCACCTTCCACCAGGTACAGTTCGGACAACGCCGGGTCTTTTTCCTGGCAGTCAGCCAGCTTGCCCGGCAAACCGGCGATATCCAGCGCGCCTTTACGGCGCGTCATCTCACGGGCTTTACGCGCTGCTTCACGGGCACGGGCGGCGTCGATCATTTTGCCGACAACCAGCTTGGCTTCGTTCGGGTTTTCCAGCAGGAAGTCCGAGAAGTACTTGCCCATTTCCTGTTCAACAGCGGTCTTCACTTCGGAAGAGACCAGCTTGTCTTTGGTCTGGGAGCTGAACTTCGGGTCAGGCACTTTTACCGAAATAATCGCGGTCAAACCTTCACGGGCGTCATCGCCGGTGGTGGCTACCTTGTGCTTCTTGGCCAGGCCTTCAGCTTCGATGTACGTGTTCAGGTTACGCGTCAGGGCAGAGCGGAAGCCCACCAAGTGCGTACCGCCATCGCGCTGCGGAATGTTGTTGGTAAAGCACAACAGGTTTTCGTTAAAACTGTCGTTCCACTGCAGAGCAATTTCTACACCGATGCCATCTTCACGCTGAACATTGAAGTGGAACACCTGGTTGACGGGTGTCTTGTTGGTGTTCAGGTAGTCAACGAATGCACGCAGACCGCCTTCGTATTTGAACAGCTCTTCCTTGCCGCTGCGCTCATCCTTCAGGACGATGCCAACACCGGAGTTGAGGAACGACAGTTCACGAATACGCTTGGCCAGGATGTCCCAGCTGAAGTGAATGTTCTTGAAGGTTTCTGCCGATGGCTTGAAGTGGATCTGGGTACCGGTGGTTTCGCTCTCACCGACGATGGCCATCGGCGCCTGAGGCACACCGTGAACGTAGGTCTGTTCCCAGATTTTGCCGCTGCGACGTACGGTCAGCACCAGAATTTCGGACAGGGCGTTAACCACCGACACACCTACACCGTGCAGACCGCCGGAGACTTTATAGGAGTTGTCGTCGAACTTACCGCCAGCGTGCAGCACCGTCATGATGACTTCAGCTGCGGAAACGCCTTCTTCTTTGTGTACATCGACCGGAATGCCACGACCGTTGTCGCGCACGGTGATGGATTCATCCGGGTGGATGGTGATGGTGATGTCGTCGCAATGGCCAGCCAGCGCTTCGTCGATGGAGTTATCGACCACCTCGAACACCATGTGGTGCAGACCGCTGCCATCGTCGGTGTCACCAATGTACATACCGGGACGTTTGCGTACGGCATCTAGGCCTTTCAGCACTTTAATGCTCGTTGAGTCGTACGTATTTTCTTCGCTCAATGCCTTCACTCCCGATGGTCGTGGGTCTGGGTGATACAGCCCTGTTCCACGTGGAACAGTGCAACTGGCGTTTCCGTCTGCCAGCCTTCCCTCAATAATTCGTGATCTACACAGGTGATAAACACCTGGCAGCGTAAGTCTTCCAACAAGCGACACAGTGCGTGGCGATGCTGCTCGTCGAGTTCAGACGGCAAATCGTCCACCAGATAAATACATTGGCCGCGCCGTGCCTGACTGACCAAATGCCCCTGAGCAATTCGCAAAGCGCAGACCACTAACTTTTGCTGCCCGCGCGAGAGGATTTCTGCGGCGTTGTGGCCGCCCAGCTTCAGGCGTAAATCAGCACGTTGCGGTCCCGCCTGGGTATGACCCATTTGCTGATCGCGGTGGACGGATGCGGCGAGCACAGCGCTCAGCTCACGGTCTTTGTCCCACCCACGGTAATAACTCAGCGTTAACCCTTCGAGCTCCAACAACTCGCTCAGGGTCTGCTCAAAGACTGGTTTCAAGGCTTTGATATAGGCGCGTCGGTATTCATCAATTTCAGCACTGGCCAGACACAGTTCCCGGTCCCAGGCCGCTTGTGAAACGGCGTCGAGTGTACCATGCCGCAGCCATGAGTTCCGCTGCCGCAGGGCCTTCTGTAGCCGCTGCCAGGTCGACATGAAGCGCGGTTCGACGTGGAACACTCCCCAATCCAGAAACTGCCTACGGATCTTCGGGGCGCCTTCCAGTAGACGGAAGCTGTCCGGGTTAATTAATTGCAGCGGTAATATCTCGGCCAATTGCGCCGCACTGCGCGCATTCTGGCCATCGATACGGATTTGAAACTCCCCCTGCCGGTCGCGTGAGATGCCCAGCGCACTGTGGCCACCTTCAGCCAACTCAACCTGGCCGAAGACGGTGCAGGTCTGTTGTTCATGCTGAATAACGGGGTTGAGGCGCACGCTACGGAACGAACGGGCCAGCCCCAGCAAGTGGATAGCTTCCAGCACGCTGGTTTTACCGCTGCCGTTGTCGCCGTACAGGATATTGATGCGGGGGGAAGGGGAGAACGTCACCGGGTGCAAGTTACGCACCGCGGTGACTGTGACACGACTGAGGGACATCTAGTGCAGGCTGTGCATAAGTTACAGACGCATCGGCATGACAACGTAGGCCGAATCGTCGTTGTCCGATTCTTGCACCAACGCACTGCTGTTGGAGTCCGACAGGATCAGACGCACTTGCTCAGTGGTCATGACGCCCAGCACGTCCAGCAGATAGCTCACGTTGAAGCCGATCTCCAGCGAGCCGCCGTTGTAGTCAACGCCCACTTCTTCTTCCGCTTCTTCCTGTTCCGGGTTATTGGCCTGGATTTTCAGTTGGCCATTGGCCAGTTGCAGACGAATACCGCGGTATTTCTCGTTGGACAGAATCGCAGTGCGGCTGAACGCTTCACGCAAGGCCTGACGATCACCGATAACGGTTTTGTCGCCGCCTTTAGGCAGCACGCGCTCGTAGTCCGGGAACTTACCGTCCACCAGTTTGGAGGTGAAGGTGAATTCACCGGTTGTTGCGCGAATGTGGTGAGCCCCCAGCACGATGCTGACTTCACCGTCCGGTTCCGTCAGCAGGCGAGCCAGCTCCAGGATGCCCTTGCGCGGCACGATGACCTGATGGCGATCAGGCTGGCCAATATCGGCTTTCATCGAACACATGGCCAGACGGTGTCCATCGGTGGCTACGGCACGGATGATCCCGGCCGACACTTCGAGCAACATACCGTTGAGGTAGTAGCGCACGTCTTGTTGCGCCATGGCGAAGCTGGTGCGCTCGATCAAACGACGCAGCTTGCTCTGTTGCAGGTTGCAGGTCAGCGAACCTGGGCCTTCTTCAACCGTCGGGAAGTCATTGGCAGGCAGGGTCGACAGCGTGAAGCGGCTACGTCCGGCCTTGACCACCAGCTTCTGGTCATCAAGCTTGATGTCGATCAGCGCATCGTTGGGCAAACTTTTGCAGATATCCATCAGCTTGCGCGCAGGTACGGTGATTTCGCCGGGCTCAGCCGGCTCTTCCAGTTGCACGCGCCCCACCAGCTCGACTTCCAGGTCGGTACCGGTCAGCGACAGTTGCTGGCCTTCGACAACCAACAGCACGTTGGACAATACCGGCAAGGTCTGGCGGCGTTCAACGACGCCTGCGACCAGTTGCAGGGGTTTCAACAGGGCTTCGCGTTGAATGGTGAAATGCATGGTCTAGTCCCTTGCCTTAATAAGCTGCGCTGGTGTCATCAGGTGGTCAGTGTACGCAGCAGGTTCTTGTAGTCCTCGCGGATGTCCGCGTCGGATTCCTTGAGTTCGTTGATTTTGCGGCACGCATGCAAGACCGTCGTATGGTCGCGGCCACCAAACACGTCACCGATTTCCGGCAAGCTGTGGTTGGTCAGCTCTTTGGACAACGCCATTGCGACCTGACGTGGACGCGCCACCGAGCGCGAACGGCGCTTGGACAGCAAATCCGAGATCTTGATCTTGTAGTACTCCGCGACAGTGCGCTGGATGTTATCCACAGAGACCAGCTTGTCTTGCAGCGCCAGCAAGTCTTTAAGGGATTCGCGAATCAGCTCGATGGTGATGTCGCGGCCCATAAAGTGCGAGTGAGCAATCACCCGCTTGAGTGCGCCTTCAAGCTCACGCACGTTGGAGCGAATGCGTTGTGCAATAAAGAAGGCAGCATCGTGGGGCAAATCGACTTTGGCCTGATCGGCCTTCTTCATCAGGATCGCCACACGTGTTTCCAGTTCCGGCGGCTCGACGGCCACTGTCAGGCCCCAGCCGAAACGTGATTTGAGGCGTTCTTCAAGGCCTTCGATTTCTTTCGGGTAACGGTCGCTGGTCAGAATCACTTGCTGACCGCCTTCAAGCAGGGCGTTGAAGGTATGGAAGAACTCTTCCTGTGACCGCTCCTTGCGCGCAAAGAACTGAATGTCATCGATGAGCAACGCATCCACCGAGCGGTAGAAGCGCTTGAACTCATTGATCGCGTTGAGCTGCAGGGCTTTGACCATGTCCGCTACAAAACGCTCGGAATGCAGGTACACCACCTTGGCATTCGGGTTCTTCTTGAGCAGGTGGTTGCCCACGGCATGCATCAAGTGAGTCTTACCCAGACCTACACCGCCATATAGAAATAGCGGGTTGTAACCGTGCTTGGGGTTGTCCGCCACTTGCCACGCCGCAGCGCGGGCCAGTTGGTTGGATTTACCTTCGACAAAGTTTTCAAAGGTGAACGTGCGGTTCAGGTAACTGGTGTGCTTGAGCGCACCTTCAACTTGAACGGTACGTTGCTCGGCGCGAACCGGCGCTTGTTGCGAACTGGCGCCAGCCATTGGATCGAAGCTGTCGCGCGACGGTTCTTCACTCGTCTGCGTTGCAGGCTTGGGCGCAGGCGCAGGTGTTGCAGCGGCCTGGGCAGGAGCACTCGGGGCTACGGAGGGGGCGGGGGCCTGTTGCGAGGCAGCAGCCGCCAACGGCGCATTCGGTGCAGCGCGAGGCGCCGAGCTGCGCTTGCTGCCTATTAATAAGGACAACGCAGGCGCCATGCCATTGCTGTGCTCATTCAACAGCTCAAGCAGACGGCTCAGGTACTTCTCGTTCACCCAGTCCAGCACAAAACGGTTGGGTGCATACACGCGCAACTCGTCGCCTTCGGCTTCGACCTGTAGTGGACGGATCCAGGTGTTGAATTGCTGGGCAGGCAGCTCTTCGCGCAAAAGCTCTACGCACTGCTGCCAAAGTTCCACTGACACGGATATCCCCTAAGTTGAAAGCCGGTGAGGCAAAAACAGGCGCCATTGTAGCGACCACGCGTTCACTTATCCACATGTAGGTTGCCTGTCTATAAGGAAGGATTCGGTTTTTATCCCTGAATAAAGCGACAAATGGTAGGTGCATAAGGTCTGTGGATAAGCGGGCCTAAGCCCGTTGCACAAGTGGGGGTGAAACGTTGTGCATAAGTCGCCTGTGGATAAAGAGCCCTTTCATGCACAGCTTTTCCGACGGTGCGGCACAGGCAGAGCACGGCTTGTGGACAACCTTTTGAATCGCTGAAACCCTTTTCCCATATGGCCTACAGCGTTTTATCCACAGATACCGGGCTCTGTAAGAGTAGTTAGTTCTTTAAAAGAGCTTTAAATAAAACGTTTTTTAATTTCTATAGCTACGCCGTGAGAGCGCTGTGTAAAAAAGCCCACATCTATTTACCAGGAAAGGTTGGTTGGAAATTGACCTATTGGCTTGCATTCTCTAGAATCGCCGGTCTCTTAAAACGGGGGCCATTCCGG